>NZ_AP028664.1:435000-5296379 GCF_041154455.1 Variovorax sp. V213 | reverse complement strand
CAGATGACGTTGTTGAACACATGGGCGCGCAGCGCCTCGATGGTGGCGCGCAGGGCGTGCACGCGCAGCGGGCGGGTGCGGCGGCCGCCCACGGCGTCGAGCATGAGGGGGAGCGCGGCGATGTGGTCGAGGTGGCTGTGGGTGAGCACCACGTCGTCGATGCGGGCCATTTCGTCGAGCGTGAGGTCGCCCACCCCGGTGCCCGCATCGACGAGCAGGTCGGTGTCGACCAGGAACGAGGTGGTGCGGCAGTCCTTGGCAATGGCACCCGAGCAACCCAGCACGCGAACCTGCATTGTGAAAGACCCCCTGCTTGTGTCTGTCGTCATTTGGTTTCGAACCGGGTTGCACCGTCCCATTCGGGGTCTTGAGGGCGCAACGCCATCGAGGCTAATCGCTGGGCGTAGAGCTGGTAAAGGACTTTTTTGGCATCCGCGGCGAGCAATGGGTCCAGCAGGGTCCGACCCATCGCCCAGTCCTGGCGGCGGTAGGCGTCAAGCACCTGCGCCCAGCGCTGCAAGTGCTGGGATCGCTGCTCGGCCGCGGGGCCTTGGGCTTGTTCGGTGTCGGCGGCCAAGGGCGTGTACACGGCAACGGCCTGCGCCCTGCCCTTGACGAGCACGCTGTCGAGCTCCTGCCAGAGGCAGCCGGGCGCGAGTTCGCGGGTGGCGCCGCTGGCGACGATCTCCACGCCGTAGTGTGCGCTCAGGCCCTCGAGGCGCGACGCGAGATTGACTGCATCGCCAACCACGGTATAGCTGCGCCGCGCCACGGAGCCCATGTCGCCCACGCACATGACGCCGCTGTTGATGCCGATGCCCACGCTGATCTCGGGGCGCCCGACGGCGCGCTGGGCCTGGTTGATGTCCCGCACGGTGTGCGCCATTTCGAGCGCGGCGCGCACGGCCAGCGTGGCGTGGTCGGGGGTGTCGACGGGTGCGCCCCAGAAGGCCATGACGCAGTCGCCCATGTATTTGTCGACGGTGCCGCGGTGCGCGCTGATGACGTTGGTGAGCCGGCTGAACAGGGTGTTCAGAAAGGCCTGCAGCTCGGCCGGCGCCATCTGCTCCGACAGCCTGGTAAAGCCGCGCATGTCGCAGAACATGACGGTCATCTGTTTGCTCTCGGCATGCATGCTGTAGCGGCTGGGGTCCATGAGCATTTCGTCGACCAGCTGCGGCGGCACGTAGGTGCCGAAGAGCCGCACCAGCCCGCGCCTCGCGCGGGACTCGATGAAGTAGCCCCAGCCCATGTTGAGCACGAAGGCCAGCGCCACCATGGCCAGGGACGCCGCCAGGGGCAGCACGAGGCCGTGGCCCTGGTAGAGCCAGGCGTTTGCGCCGACCAGCGCCGCCACGGTGGCAATGCCCAGCAGAAGGGCGCGCGCGGCCGGCAGCAGCGAGAGGCCCAGCGCCAGCACCAGGCCCGCCGCCAGCACGCTCAGCACTTCGTAGCCGGCGGCGTAGTCGGGCACCGCGAGCAGGCGATGGTCGAGCATGGCCGACACGACGTTGGCGTGCACCTCGACGCCGGGAAAACCGGTGCCCACGGGCGTGACGCGCAGGTCTTGCAGGCCGGGCGCCGTGGCGCCGACGAGCACGATGTTGTCTTTCAGCTCGCCGGGCGCGAGCCGGCCTTCGAGCACGTCGGCGGCGGCCACGTAGCGGAACGAGCCGCCGTTCGCGCCACCCGGTCCGCGAAATGGAACCTGCATGCTGGCGGTTTCATCGACAGGTATGCGCAGGCCGCCCACCAGCAGGGATTGGAGCCGCGGCACGGCGCCACCGGTGGCAAAGGCCGGCAGCACGGGCGGCCCGCCGTTGGCAAGCCGGTAGACGGTGAGCCCGAGCGATTCGTAGTAGCCGGGCCGCGCCGCATCGCCTTCGTAGCGCGCGATGAGGGGGGCGGCGCGTATCACGCCATCGCCCCTCGACGAGACCAGCGTATTGACGAACCCCGACGCTGGCGCGGCGGCGGCCAGCACGGGCAGGTTGGCGCCAAAGCCGTTCCAGGCCGTTGTGTAGCCGTGGCCCGGCGGAAAGGCCTCGGGCTGGAGCAGCGGCGTCGTTGGCAACTGGCCTTTCGCGCTCGGCTTTTCGGTGCGGGTGAAGTAGTAGCCGAGCGCCACGCGCCGGCCTTCGAGCGCGCGGGCAAAGGTGGCGTCGTTGTCGAGCGCGGGCGCGAGCCGTTCGATGCCTGCGGCAAGGCCGGGCATGTCGTGCAGCGGCCCGCTCGCAATCTGGCGGAGCTTGTCGAGGCCGGAACTCCGGTCGGGCTCGATGAACATCACGTCGAAGCCCAGCACCGCGACCTGCTGGCGCCCGGTGAGTTCCTCCGTGAGCCGCCCGAGCTTGTCGCGCGACCAGGGCCATTGGCCTTGCCGCGCGAGGCTGGCATCGTCCACATCGACGATCACCACGCGGGGGTCGAGCGTGCGCGGCATGGTGGCGCGCAGGCGGGCGTCATAGAGCAGGTGGTCGAGCCGGTCGATCGCGCCCAGGCGCCAGGCACCCGTGGAGTGCGCAAGCGCCAGCAAGACCGGCAGCAGGGTGATGGCAATGCGCGGCCAGTGCCGCCGGAGCGCTTTCATGGCGTCGCACGCACGCGGGCCGCGCTGTGGAAAGGAGAAGAGAAAACGAAGAAAAGGAGAGCGTCAGACCCGCATGAACTGCATGCGCGTGGCGCCGCCGAGTTCCAGCACGTCGCGCTCCTGCAACCCCACGGCGTCGGTGCCCAGCGGGGCGCCGTTGAGCGTGACCCCGCCCATGACGCTGGCGGCCACGTAGCCTTGCCGTCGGCGCGTGACAACCGCCACGGCAACGCCGGGCTTGCCGATGGTGGTGACCACCTTCTGCAGAGGCACATCCTCGCCCTTGTTCGGACCGGCAAGAACGCGCAGCACCGGCGCGCCGAGTTCGACCAGCGCGCCGGATTCGGTCGGTGCGGCAGACAAGGGGATGGAGTCCGGAAAGTCGCCGGTCGCGTCGGTGTGCACCGCGCCGCCACCCTCTGCCAGGTGGCTGTCGGCCCGGAACTTGATGCGGCAACCGCCCAGTTCGATGACGTCGTTGTCCTTGAGCGCCTGCTTCTGGACGACGAGCGCATTGACGTAGGTGCCGTTGGTGCTGTTGAGGTCTTCAATTTCGACTTGGCCGTCGCGCATGTGCACCACGGCATGCTCGCCGCTGACCGCGAGATTGTCGATCACGATGTCGTTGTAGGCGCGTCGGCCCAGCGTCGTCCGGTCTTTGGCGAGAGCCAATTGCCCGACGACAAAACCATCGATCGAAATGATCATTTTCGGCATTGCCGAGTCCCCGATTAGCAGAATTTGATCGACCGCAAGCGGCGCGACAGGTGTCGCCCAGGCATGCAACTAGGCGGCTCCAGGCGTGTCGTCGACGCGCGCCTTTGCCAGCACAACTGAAATGTTATCTCGGCCGCCATTGTCGTTTGCAATTGCAACCAAAAGTGAGGCTTTCTGCCGGAGCCCGATATCGCGGCCCAAAAGCGTGAAAAGCTGTGCATCGGTAATCATCTCGCTGAGCCCGTCGGAGCACAGCATGTAGAGATCGTCCGGCCTCGCGGTGTGCTCGTGCATTTCGAGCAGGACCTGGGGCTCCACGCCCATCGCACGCGTCACCAGGTTGCGATGGGGCGAGTTCAGGGCTTCTTCGGCGGTGATGGCGCCCGCATCGAGCTGCTGCTGCCGCAGCGAATGGTCGCGCGTGAGCTGCTCGAGCTTGTTGTTGCGAAGCCGGTAGCAGCGCGAATCGCCGATGTGGCCGACCACTACGCGCTGCGGCCGGAAAGCAGCCAGCACCAGGGTCGTTCCCATGCCTTGCACTTCGGGGTTGGTCATGCCGGCCTCGAAGATGGCTGAATTCGCCTCGTCGGTGGCCGCCTGCAATGCGCGCCGGATCACCCGGGCGGGCGCCTGCGAGCCAGCCTGTGCGTACCACCGGGCGAAGCTGGCTTGCACCAGCGAAACGGCCATGGCGCTTGCCACCTCGCCGCCCTTGTAGCCCCCCATGCCGTCGGCCAGCACGGCGAGACCGCGCGCCGGGTCGACCTTGAGGTCATCCTCGTTGTGGGCCCGGGCGCGCCCGACGTCGGTCAGGGCCGCGAACTCCCAGCTCAGCGAGGGCCGGTTGGAAAAGAGGGACGCGCCGACGCTCGCCATGTCTTACAAGCGCGGGCGCGGCGCCGTCAGTGCCCCGCAGCGGCGTGCGCACGCCGTTGCAGAAAGCGGCCGACGGCCACCACGAACAGGGCGCCGGCAGCGGCGGCGGCATAGTGCAGCCACGGGGTGGCGGCCAGCACATCGCGCAGCGACACGTCGCTTGCGATGGTTTCGCCGCCCACCCAGCCAATCAGGGCGGCACCCAGCATGACGATGATCGGAAAACGTTCCATGAGCTTGATCATGAGCGTACTGCCAAAAATCACCAGCGGAATGCTGATGGCCAGGCCGAGGATCAGCAGCACCATGCTGCCCTGTGCCGCAGCGGCCACGGCAATCACGTTGTCCAGGCTCATGACCAGGTCGGCCAGCAGGATGGTGCGCACGGCCGCCATCATGCTGCCGTATTCCTTGCTTTCGCCGTCGCCCTCTTCTTCTTCGCTGAGAAGCTGCAGGCCGATCCACAGCAGCAGCAGGCCGCCGACGATCTGCAGGTAAGGCAGCGCGAGCAGCTTGGCTGCCACGACGGTGAGCAAGATCCGCAGCACCACGGCCGCGCCCGAGCCGAACAGGACCGCCTTTTGCTGCTGCGCGGGCGGCAGCGAACGCGCCGCCATGGCAATCACCACGGCGTTGTCGCCCGAAAGAATGATGTTGATCCAGATGATCTTGACCAGACCGATCCAGAAGTCCGTGCTTTGAAGGAGTTCCATGTCTCTTGTTCCACTGTGTTGTTGTGAAAAAAGCGCCCGCAATGGTTGCGGGCGCTTTCTTCTTTTTGCGTGGTCGCGGGGAGATCAGCTGCGGCTTAGAGCTGTGCCTTCAGCAGCTTTGCCAGTTCCGAGAAGTTGCGCGTCACGGTGAAGCCGCACTCTTCCATGATGGCAAGCTTGGCATCGGCCGTGTCGGCGCCGCCCGAGATCAGCGCGCCGGCGTGGCCCATGCGCTTGCCGGGAGGGGCGGTCACACCAGCGATGAAACCGACCACCGGCTTCTTCATGTGCTCTTTGCACCAGCGGGCTGCGTCGGCTTCGTCGGGGCCGCCGATTTCGCCGATCATGATGACGGCGTCGGTGTCCGGATCGTCGTTGAAGGCCTTCATCACGTCGATGTGCTTGAGGCCATTGATCGGGTCGCCGCCGATACCGACAGCCGACGATTGGCCGAGGCCGATTTCGGTCAGTTGCGCCACGGCTTCGTACGTGAGCGTGCCCGAGCGCGAGACCACGCCGATGCGGCCCTTGCGGTGGATATGGCCGGGCATGATGCCGATCTTGATTTCGTCGGGCGTGATGAGGCCGGGGCAGTTCGGGCCCAGCAGCAAGGTCTTCTTGCCGCCGGCCGCTTCCTTGGCCTTCATCTTGTTGCGCACTTCGAGCATGTCGCGAACCGGGATGCCTTCGGTGATGCAGATCGCCAGGTCCAGGTCGGCTTCGACGGCTTCCCAGATGGCGGCCGCGGCGCCTGCCGGCGGCACGTAGATCACCGACACGGTGGCGCCGGTTTGCGAGGCGGCTTCCTTCACCGAACCGAAGATCGGGATGTTGAAGATCGACTCGCCGGCCTTCTTCGGGTTCACGCCCGCCACGAAGGCGTTCTTGCCGTTCGCGTATTCCTGGCACTTCTCGGTGTGGAACTGGCCGGTCTTGCCCGTGATGCCTTGCGTGATGACTTTGGTGTCTTTGTTGATGTAGATCGACATGACTTGTTCCTTAGGCCTTCTTGACTGCTGCCACGACCTTCTGGGCCGCTTCCGCCATGGTGTCGGCGCTGATGATCGGCAGGCCCGAATCGGCCAGCAGCTTCTTGCCTTCGACTTCGTTGGTGCCCTTCATGCGAACGACCAGCGGCACTTGCAGGTTCACGGCCTTGCAGGCTGCGATCACGCCGGTGGCGATGGTGTCGCACTTCATGATGCCGCCGAAGATGTTGACGAGGATGGCCTCGACATTCTTGTTCTTCAGCATGATCTTGAAGGCTTCGGTGACCTTCTCGGGGGTGGCGCCGCCGCCCACGTCCAGGAAGTTGGCCGGCTCGCCGCCGAACAGCTTGATGGTGTCCATGGTGGCCATGGCCAGGCCGGCACCGTTCACCAGGCAGCCGATGTTGCCGTCCAGGCTGATGTAGGCCAGGTCGAACTTGGAGGCCTCCACTTCGGCCGCATCTTCTTCGTCGAGGTCGCGCAGGGCCACGATTTCGGGGTGGCGGAACAGCGCGTTGCTGTCGAAGTTGAACTTGGCGTCCAGCGCCATGACGTTGCCCTTGCTGTCACGGTTGAGCGGGTTGATCTCGACCAGCGAGGCGTCCGTCTCCATGTAGCAGGTGTAGAGCTTCTTGAGGATGTCGACCGTCTGCGCGGTCGAGTCGGCCGGCATGCCGATGCCGTCGGCGATCTGCTTGGCCTGCTCGTCGGTCAGACCCTTTTGCGGGTCGGCGAACACCGTGATGATCTTCTCGGGCGAGGAGTGGGCCACTTCCTCGATGTCCATGCCGCCTTCGCTCGAAGCGATGAACGCGACCTTCTGGGTCGCGCGGTCGGTCACGGCCGAGACGTAGTATTCCTTGTTGATGTCGGCGCCATCTTCGATGTAGAGGCGGCGCACCTTCTGACCTTCGGGGCCGGTCTGGTGGGTCTTGAGCTGCATGCCGAGGATTTCGCCGGCGAGCTTCTTGACGTCTTCGATGGATTTGGCCACCTTGACGCCACCGCCCTTGCCGCGGCCACCCGCGTGGATCTGGGCCTTGACGACCCAGACCGGGCCTCCAAGTTTCTGGGCGGCCTCGACCGCCTCCTGAACCGTATAGGCCGGGATGCCGCGCGGCACCGGCACGCCGAACTTGGCAAGGATTTCCTTGCCTTGGTACTCGTGAATCTTCATGAGGGTTGTCTCTCGGAAGGAGGAGGTTGAGAACGGGAGATCTGGGGTCTGAGGCGTCTTTGGCTCTGTTGTTCGCGGGCGACGGCAGCCTGACGGCTGGGGGCGGCGAACAACCGCGGACTGTATCATGGTGCGCCGCACCAATCCCGACGTGACCTTGCGGTCAATACGTACTTTCTTCTAGCCACTCTACGCATACTCCGATATGGCCAAGGTTTTCATCGACGGCGAAGCCGGTACCACCGGCCTGCAGATTCGCGAGCGGCTCCAGACGATGCCGCAGATCGAACTCGTGAGCATTGCGCCCGAGCTGCGAAAAGACGTGAACGCCAAGCGCGAGCTGATGGCCGGGGTCGACCTGGTGGTGCTGTGCCTGCACGACGACGCGGCCCGCGAATCGGTGGCGCTGATCGACCAGTTGCCCGGCAAGAAGCCCAAGATCATCGACGCCTCCACCGCGCACCGCGTGGCGCCCGGCTGGGTGTTCGGCTTCCCTGAACTGGTGGAAGGCCACTGGCAGGCCGTGGCCAAGGCCGACCGCGTCGGCAACCCCGGCTGCTACGCGACCGGCGCCATCGCCATCGTGCGCCCGCTGGTCGATGCCGGCCTGCTGCCGGCCGACTTCCCGATCTCGCTGCCTTCGGTCAGCGGCTATTCGGGCGGCGGCCGGGCCATGATCGAGGACTACGAGAGCGGCAAGGCGCCGCTTTTCGAGACCTACGCACTCGGCCTCAAGCACAAGCACATTCCTGAAATCATGAAGTACACCGGCCTGACCCGCCGGCCGGTCTTCATTCCTTCGGTGGGCAACTTCAAGCAGGGCATGCTCGTGCAACTGCCGCTGCACCTCGACCTGCTGCCCGGCAAGCCGAAGTCCGGCGACCTGCACGACGCCCTGGCCGCGCACTACGCCAGGAGCAACACGCCCGAGCAGTTCGTCAAGGTGCTGCCGCCCACCGATGATGGCAAGCTCGATGCGCTGGCGCTCAACGACACCAACCAGCTCGAGATCCGCGTGTTCCCGAACGAAGATCACCGCCACGCGGTAGTGATTGCACGTCTGGACAACCTCGGCAAGGGCGCGAGCGGCGCCGCGGTGCAGAACCTGAAGCTGATGCTGGCGCTCTGAGCGCCAGCCATCTGTCGTCGTCCGCCTCGGTTCAGTTGACGAGCCAGAGGCCCACGCCCAGCAGGACCGCGTGCGCGCCCAGCGCAATGTAGAGCGGCTTGCGCGATGGCGTCGACATCTCCTGCAATGTCTCGTTGATGCGGCGCGTGAGCAGGGCGCGCAAGGCCGGGTCTTGCACCGCACCCTCCGCTGCCACCGGTTCTCCATGCGCTGCACGGCCTTGCTGCCATTCGGCCAGCATGTCGCTCATTGGCAGCCGGTTCAGCACGAAACCGACCACCGAACGCACTGCCTTGCCTTCGCCCAGCACCGGCGCAAGCTGCTTGCTCAAGGCATCGACCGACAGCCAGTCAGCCGCGCGCTGCAGCGTGCCGTGGGTGCGCGGCATGGATTCGATGCGGCCCGCGATCGCGCCGGCCAGGCGTTCGGACACGGCCTCGCCGCGTGCGGCCACCAGGTGCTGCATGGCCTTGGCCCGGCCCTGCTGCACACCCAGCATCGCATAGACGACAACGAAAAGAAGCAGCAGCACCGCGACCAGCAGTGGCGGTGACGTGACCAGCGCGAGCACCGCGCCGGCGCCGCCCGCGCGCGCCGCCGTGTTGCCGGGGCCCTGCAGCTGGCCCAGGTAATAGAAGAAAGCGCCGCCGCCGAGGATCAGTGCGAGCAGGCCGCCCTTGATGACCGAACCGACGAACGCGGCCCCGGCCTTGGCACCCGTGCGCACGAGCGACGGCTGGCCAGTGGGTCCTGAAGACATGGGATTTCCCCCTCCGAAGTTTTTTGAAGGCGGTCCTCGCACGGGACCGGCTGGCGCCGATCATGCCATTCGGGGGCGGGTCCACAGCACGGCGCCGATTGGCGGGGCGCGGCAATGCGGCCGGCGATTCAGCCGGCTTCGAGCAGGCGCCGCAGCGACTGCAGGTCGCGCGCAATCCACCCGGCATCGCGCTCGAAGGCCGCATCGTCCATGTGCGGCTGGCGCAGCAGCGTGAACTGCAGCTCGCAGATGCCCGGCGCGATGCCGATCACGCGGAACGGCAGATAGATTTCGGGCACGCCTTCGGGCGCCACCCAGTGGTCGAGCACGCCGAATTCGTTGGCGGGTGCGAAGCGCAGGCGGGCTTCGCCGTCCGGCGTGGTGGCCACCCAATGATCGCCATGCGGGACCAAGGCGCTCTTGGCCAGGCCGCTGGCCCAGTCGGGCAGCCGCGCCGGGTCGGAAGCCAGCGCATAGGCGCGGCGCCAGTCGCAAGCCACGCGCTGCGTGACGACGCGGGACTGCACGGCACCTTCATTCGCTTGATTCGTCGTTGTCGGCATCGAAATCGCTCCTGAGTACCTTGGCCACCACGGCGCCCGAAAAGCCGCGCGCCAGCAGAAACCGCGTTTGCCTGGCGCGCTCCTTCGCATCGGCGGGCGGCGCGTCGAAACGGCGGCGCCAGAGGGCCGTGGCACGCTCCACTTCGGTATCTTGCAGGCTGGCCACGGCCGCCGCAATGGCGTCCGGCGCGATGCCCTTGGCCTGCAGCTCCTGCCGCACCCGCAAGGCGCCCGAGCGGGCGGCGCGCTGGTTCAGCACCGAGGCCACCACGCGCGGTTCGCTGATGAAATCCTTGGCGGCCAGCTCGTCGAGCGCGCGGGCCAGCGTGCCGGGTTCTTCTTCGTGCCTGGCCAGCTTGCGCTCCAGTTCCGCGCGCGAATGTTCGCGCTGGCTCAGGAGCCGCAATGCGCGGCCTTTGAGGGAGGGGGCACCGAAAGCCATGCCTGGTGGTCGCTCGCGCGGCCCCGCAGGAGGCCGCGCTGTACTTGCTTACTCGCCCTTGTCGGCCTTCTCTGTCTTGGCCGCCTTCGCGGGCTTCTCGGCTTTTTCGGTCGCGGGCGTATCGGCATCGGCCGCCAGCAGCGGAATGCCCAGCGACTCGCGCACCTTGTTCTCGATTTCGCGCGACAGCTCGGGGTTCTCGCGCAGGAATTCGCGGGCGTTGTCGCGGCCCTGGCCGATCTTTTCGCCGTTGTAGGCATACCAGGCTCCCGACTTGTCGAGGATCTTGGCGGTCACGCCCATGTCGATGATTTCGCCTTCGCGGCTGATGCCCTCGCCGAACAGGATGTCGAACTCGGCCGTCTTGAACGGAGGGCTGACCTTGTTCTTCACCACCTTGACCTTGGTTTCGTTGCCGATGGCCTCGTCGCCCTTCTTGATGGTGCCGATGCGGCGGATGTCCAGGCGCACCGAGGCGTAGAACTTCAGCGCATTGCCGCCGGTGGTGGTTTCGGGCGAGCCGAACATCACGCCGATCTTCATGCGGATCTGGTTGATGAAGATGACCATGCAGTTGGTCTTCTTGATGGTGGCGGTGAGCTTGCGCAGCGCCTGGCTCATCAGGCGGGCCTGCAGGCCAGGCAGCGAGTCGCCCATTTCGCCTTCGATTTCGGCCTTGGGCGTGAGGGCGGCGACCGAGTCGATGACGATCAGGTCGACGGCGCCCGAGCGCACCAGCGAGTCGACGATTTCGAGCGCCTGCTCGCCGGTGTCGGGCTGGCTGATCAGCAGGTCGGACAGGTTCACGCCGAGCTTCTGGGCGTACTGCACGTCGAGCGCATGCTCGGCGTCGACGAAGGCGCAGGTGCCGGCCTGCTTCTGCATGGCGGCGATGACCTGCAGCGTGAGCGTGGTCTTGCCCGAGGATTCCGGGCCGTAGATTTCGATGACGCGGCCGCGCGGCAGGCCGCCGACGCCCAGCGCGATGTCCAGGCCCAGCGAGCCGGTGGAGACCACCTGGATGTCCTCGAGCGCCTCGCCTTCGCCGAGCCGCATGATCGTGCCCTTGCCGAACTGCTTTTCGATCTGGGCCAACGCGGCCTGCAGGGCCTTGGCCTTTTCACTGTTGGCGACCGAGATGCTTGCGCCCTTGACGACTGCGTCCATGTGGAAATCTCCTTGAAAATCAACGGTTTGTGTCTGACTGCCATCCATCTGCTTTTAATCACAGGCTGGATGCTTGAACAGTAGTGTAGGGGTTGATTGATCTGAGTAAACCCATTTTTTGGTCAGTTTGCTTTACTATTTGGCGAATGGCCGACACCGCTTTTCCGACCGATCCCGACGCCTGGCGGCAAACCCATCTGGGCCGCCTGCTGGGCCACGCGATGCGCCGCTTCGACGAGCGGGTGCTCGAACTCATGGCGCACGACATCGACGTGCCACTGGCGCTGTCGAACCTTGCCGCCCGGGCCCAGGTAAGCGCCGCGCACGTCCACATCACGCGGCACCTGGCGCGCGAGGGTTCGCGCCTGACCGAGATGGCCGAGCGCGCCGGCATGACCAAGCAGGCCATGGGGGCGCTGGTGGACCAGTGCGAGGCCTGGGGCCTGGTCACGCGCGGGGCGGACCCGCTCGATGCGCGGGCGCGGCGGGTGCTTTTCACCGCCGATGGGCTGGCGTGGCTCGATGCCTTCCGCAGCGCGGTGACGCAGGCCGAGCGCGAATTCCGCGCCAGCGTCGGCAATGACGTGGCCACCGTGGTAACCATCGGCCTGGAAGCGTACACAGAGGGCTAGACTCGGCCGGGAGAGACATATGTGAACGTGGCGCCAGCGCGGCGCCCGAACGGCCGGAGGTGGCTCATGCGGATTCTGATTGCCGAAGACGACCAGGTGCTGGCCGATGCCCTGCTGCGCAGCCTGCGCACCTCGGGCGCGGCGGTCGACCACGTGGCGAACGGCTCGCAGGCCGATGCCGCGCTCATGACGCACAGCGAGTTCGACTTGCTGATCCTCGACCTCGGGTTGCCCAACCTCCATGGCATCGAGATCCTGAAGCGCCTGCGCGCACGCGGCTCGCAGCTGCCGGTGCTGGTGCTCACCGCGGCCGACAGCGTGGAAGAACGCGTCAAGGGCCTGGACCATGGCGCCGACGACTACATGGCCAAGCCCTTCAGCCTGCAGGAACTCGAGGCGCGCGTGCGGGCGCTGACCCGGCGCGGCATGGGTGCCACCAGCAACACGATCAAGCACGGCCCGCTGGTGTACGACCAGGCCGGCCGCGTGGCCACCATCGACGGCAAGATGGTCGAGCTCTCGGCGCGCGAACTCGGCCTGCTGGAAGTCCTGCTGCAGCGCGCCGGCCGCCTGGTCAGCAAGGACCAGCTGGTAGAGCGCCTGTGCGAATGGGGCGAGGAAGTGAGCCTGAACGCGATCGAGGTCTACATCCACCGCCTGCGCAAGAAGATCGAGAAGGGGCCGGTGCGCATCGCGACCGTTCGCGGCCTCGGCTACTGCCTGGAAAAAATCCAGCAATGATGCCCGGGCGTGCCCGGGGGCTTGGGAGACCGTAAGCCTTGAAACTGTTTCAGCGCGCCCAGCGCTCCCTGTTCGGCGAGATCCTCGACTGGATGCTCACGCCGCTGCTGCTGCTGGTGCCGGTGAGCATCGGCGTCACGTGGCTGGTGGCACAGGGCATTGCCAACGCGCCCTTCGATCGCGCGCTCGAATACAACGCGCAGACACTGGCGCGGCTGGTCACGGTGCAGCAGGGGCAGACGCAGTTCGTGCTGCCGCAGCCGGCGCGCGAGATCCTGCGGGCGGACGGCGCCGACCGCGTCTACTACCAGCTGCTCGACAGCCACGGCAAGCTGCTCAGCGGCGAGCCCGACGTGCCCCATCCCAACACCGACGAGCCGCCGGTCACGGGCGTGGTCCTGCTTCGCAACGGCGAAATGCGCGGCAAGCAGGTTCGCGTGGCCTCGCTCTGGCTGGCCGACGGCAACGACGAATCGGCCCCGGCCCTGCTGCAGGTGGCCGAGACGCGCGAGAAGCAGTCGGTGCTGGCCACCGAAATCATCAAGGGCGTGCTGCTGCCTCAGTTCGCCATCCTGCCGCTGGCCGTGCTGCTGATCTGGCTGGCGCTGGTGCGCGGCATCAAGCCGCTGTCAGTGGTGGAGGCGCGCATCCGCGAGCGGCGCCCGGGCGACCTGAGCCCGCTCGACGAATCGTCGGTGCCGCTCGAGGTGGTGCCGCTGGTGTCCTCGGTCAACGAGCTGCTCGACAAGCTCAACGATTCGATCCACACGCAAAAGCGCTTCCTGGCCGACGCTGCGCACCAGCTCAAGACGCCGCTCGCGGGCCTGCGCATGCAGGCCGACCTGGCCCAGCGCGAGGGCGCCAACGCCGACGAACTCAAGAAGTCGCTCAAGCAGATCGGCCGCGCCAGCGTGCGCGCTACCCACACGGTGAACCAGCTGCTTTCGCTGGCGCGCGCGGAAAGCACCGGTGCCGGCACCGGGCGCCAGCCCTGCGACCTGGCGCGGCTCACCATCGAGGTGGTGCGCGAAGCGGTGCCGCGCGCCATCGAAAAGCGCATCGACCTGGGCTATGATGGCGCCGAGGCGGGCGCGCCCGGCGTGGTGATCGAAGGCAACCCGACCCTGCTGAAGGAATTGGCGCGCAACCTGCTCGACAACGCGATCAACTACACGCCGTCGACCGCCGAGCGGCCCGGCGTGATTACCGCGCGCGTGCTGGCCGACCCCTTCGGCCACGTGGTGCTGCTGCAGGTGGAAGACAACGGCCCGGGCATTCCGGAATCCGACCGTGAGCTGGTGTTCGAGCCGTTCTACCGCGTGCTGGGCAACGAAGCCGACGGCTCGGGGCTGGGCCTGCCGATCGTGCGAGAAATCGCCAACCAGCACCATGCGCAGGTCAAGCTGGAAGATGCGCACCCGGGCCGGCAACCGCCGGGCGCCCGCTTCACGGTGCGCTTCGCGGACGAAGAAGGAGCGCCCTGAGGCGCAACGGGGACGCGCTCGGTCAGGGAGCGGCGCTGCTGCTCTTGCCGTCCTTGCGGATCTGGAGCCAGTCGGGATGAACCTGGCGCGCGAGGCGCTGCGGCTCGCGCTCGTTGAGGCTCGCGGGCGCCAATCCGAAGCCCGCCAGATCGCCGCGCGACCACAGCCAGTAGCCGGCATTGGCAAGGAGGAGAGCGATCAGCACCAGGCGCAGTTTCATCGCGAATCTCAAAAGGGCATGCCGCGCGGACGCACGCTGACCTCGTCGCTCGAGACCATCTGCAGGCCGCCAGCCGTGCGCACCCGCAGCTCGCCGCCCCAGGCCACGCCCTCGCACAGGCCGACACTGCCGTCGCTGAGCTGGACCTCGCGCCCTCGCAGCGCGTCGCGCGCGGCAAAGCGTTCGGCAAAGGGCACGAAACCCTCGGCCTCGAAAAGCTGCACGCCGCGCACCAGCGGCGCGGCCAGCTCGGCAAGCACCTCGGGCGCGGTGGCACCGGGGCGCCATTGGCGCAGCCACGCGGGCGGGGTGCGCATGCCCTCGGCTTCGCGCGGGCCGATGTTGATGCCGATGCCGATCACCAGGTAGCGCGGCGCGGCCGCCCCCTCGGCACGGCCGGCGTGCGGCATGGCGGTTTCGATCAGGATGCCGGCCAGCTTGCGGTCGTCCACCCACAAGTCGTTGGGCCACTTGAGGGCGACTTTCGCATTGCCCGAGGGGTCGAGGCTTTCGGCCACGCTGACGCCGACGGCCAGCGAGAGGCCCGACCAGTCGCGTGGCGCAAGCGGCAGGCCCAGCGAGAAGGTGAGGGAAGCAGCGTTGTCTTCGCCTTGCTGCGCACTCTGCCAGGGCCGGCCGAGCCGGCCGCGCCCGGCCGTCTGGCGCTCGGCCACCAGCAGCACCGGCGGGGTGTGGCCGGCGCGCGCGCGGCGCATCAGCTCGGTGTTGGTCGAATCGATCTCGGCCACGGCCTCGACCGCGAAGCCGGGCAGCAGCGGCGCCACCGCCGCGGCAATCCGGTCTTCGAACCAGGCGGCCTTGGTACCCATGTTCAGCCCTTGCCGGCCTCGTCTTTCCTGGACTTCTTCTTTTCAGCCTTCTTTTCGGCTTTCTTGTCCGCCTTCCTGGCTTCCTTTTTCTCGGCCTTTTTCTTTTCGGCCTTCTTTCTGGCCTTTTTCTTCTTTTTCTTTTCCTCGTCTTCGTCCTTGGGCGTCAGCAAGGTGCCGCGGCAATTCTCGGAGCCGCACCAGCAGGGAAATTCGGCCAGCAGTTTCGGGGTGTAGGGCTCGTCGATGATCAGGCCGTAGTCGTAGTTGAGCTCTTCTCCTGCAGCGATGTTTCGCAGCGCCTTGATATAAACGCGCCCATTGACCTCGTCGGCCTCGCAATTCGGCTCGCAGGAATGATTGATCCAGCGGGCCGCGTTGCCGTTGACGTTGCCGTCGATCACGCGACCGTCGTCGATGTGGAAGTAGAAGGTGTGGTTCGGCTGGGCCGGGTCGTGCGGATGGCGGCGCAGCGCCTCTTTCCAGTTGATGACCTCGCCCTTGTATTCGATCAGCGTCTCGCCTTCCGCCAGGTCCTGGACGGCGAACACGCCGTTGCCATGGACGGTGGAACGCCGCGTCTGGATGCGGCGGCCGCCGGAAAGTGGGGATTTGGAAGGCATCGCCGAAGTCTGTTAGGTTGAATATGCACACATGCGCGTGTGCGCGTGCGCACACGCGGGAAGCCGCAGATTGTATGTGGCCTCCACGCTCCCGCACTGCGTGCCGTCGCTGCCCCCCGAGGGGGCCGCAAGCCGCCTTGAGGCGGCTCGGCGCCGGCCTGAGAACTCTTTTAGGAATTGTTGATGAAGACCTTGGTAATCGCAGAAAAGCCGTCGGTGGCACAGGACATCGTCCGTGCGCTCACGCCGGTGGCCGGCAAGTTCGACAAACATGACGAGCATTTCGAGAACGACAGCTATGTCGTGACCAGTGCCGTCGGTCACCTGGTCGAAATCCAGGCGCCCGAGGAGTTCGACGTCAAGCGCGGCAAGTGGAGCTTCGCGAACCTGCCGGTGATTCCTCCGCACTTCGACCTGAAGCCGGTCGACAAGACGAAGACGCGCCTGAACGCCGTGGTCAAGCAGGCCAAGCGCAAGGACGTGACGCAGCTCATCAACGCCTGCGACGCGGGCCGCGAGGGCGAGCTGATCTTCCGCCTGATCGAGCAGTACGCGGGCGGCAAGACCGGCCTGAACAAGCCGGTGAAGCGCCTGTGGCTGCAGTCGATGACGCCGCAGGCCATCCGCGACGGCTTCGACGCGCTGCGCACCGAAAAGCAGATGCAGGGCCTGGCCGACGCCGCGCGCTCGCGCTCCGAGGCCGACTGGCTGGTGGGCATCAACGGCACGCGCGCCATGACGGCCTTCAATTCGCGCGACGGCGGCTTCTTCCTGACGACCGTGGGCCGCGTGCAGACGCCCACGCTGTCGGTGGTGGTCGAGCGCGAGGAGAAGATCCGCAAGTTCGTCAGCCGCGACTACTGGGAAATCCACGGCGTGTTCCAGGCCGAGGCCGGCCAGTACCCCGGCAAATGGTTCGACGCCAACTTCAAGAAGCCGCCGCCGGGCCCCGACGGCGTGGCCGATGCGGAGATTCGCGCCGACCGCGTGTGGAGCGAGCGCGAAGCACGCGAGATCGCCGATGCGGCGCGCGGCAAGCCGGCCACTGTGACCGAGGAAAGCAAGCCCACCACCCAGGCCTCGCCGATGCTGTTCGACCTGACCTCGCTGCAGCGCGAGGCCAACGGCCGCTTCGGCTTCTCGGCCAAGACCACGCTGGCGCTGGCGCAGAGCCTGTACGAACGCCACAAGGCGCTGACCTACCCGCGGACCGACTCGCGCGCGCTGCCCGAGGACTACCTGCCGGTGGTGAAGGACACGATGAAGATGCTCGCCGAGAGCGGCATGAAGCATCTCGCGCCCTTCGCGCAGCAGGCGGTCGACGGCAGCTACGTGAAGCCGAACAAGCGCATCTTCGACAACGCCAAGGTGTCGGATCACTTCGCCATCATTCCCACGCTGCAGGCGCCGAGCGGCCTCTCCGAGGCCGAGCAGAAGCTGTACGACTTCGTGGTGCGCCGCTTCATGTCGGTGTTCTTCCCGAGTGCCGAGTTCCAGGTCACCACCCGCATCAGCACGGTGGAAGCCGCCGGCAGGAAGTACCCGTTCCGCAGCGACGGCAAGGTGCTGGTCAAGCCGGGCTGGCTGGCCATCTGGGGCAAGGAAGCAATCAACGACGACGACGAGAAGGACGGCAAGAACCTGGTGGTGGTGAAGCCGGGCGAAACGGTGAAGACCGAGTCGGCCGACCTGAAGGCGCTGAAGACCCGGCCGCCGGCACGCTATTCGGAAGCCACGCTGCTCGGCGCCATGGAAGGCGCCGGCAAGACCATCGACGACGACGAGCTGCGCGAGGCCATGCAGGAGAAGGGCCTCGGCACGCCAGCCACGCGCGCCGCCACCATCGAAGGCCTGATCACCGAGAAATACATGCTGCGCGAAGGCCGCGAGCTGATCCCCACGGCAAAGGCTTTCCAGCTCATGACGCTGTTGCGCGGCCTGGGCGTGGAAGAGCTTTCCAAGGCCGAACTCACGGGCGAGTGGGAATACAAGCTCGCGCAGATGGAGAAGGGCGCGCTGAGCCGCGATGCCTTCATGCGCGAGATCGCCGAGATGACGGAGCACATCGTCAAGAAGGCCAAGGAATACGACCGCGACACCGTGCCGGGCGACTACACGACGCTTTCGACACCGTGCCCCAACTGCGGCGGCGTGGTGAAGGAAAACTACCGCCGCTATGCCTGCACCGGCAAGTCCGGCACCGGCGAAGATGCCTGCGGCTTCTCGTTCGGCAAGTCGCCGGCGGGGCGCACCTTCGAAGTGGCCGAGGCCGAGGCGCTGCTGGCCAACAAGCACATCGGCCCGCTCGAGGGCTTCCGCTCCAAGGCCGGCTGGCCCTTCACCTCCGAGATCGTCCTGAAGTTCGACGAGGAAGCGAAGAACTGGAAGCTGGAGTTCGACTTCGGCGACGACAAGAACGGCGACACCGGCGAGATCGTCGACTTCAGCGAGCAGGACACGGTAGGCCCGTGCCCGGTCTGCGGCGCGCCGGTGTTCGAGCACGGCAGCAACTACGTCTGCGAGAAGTCGGTGCCCACCAACGCGCAGCCGACGCCCAGCTGCACCTTCAAGACCGGCAAGATCATCCTGCAGCAGCCGGTGGAGCGCGCGCAGATGGAAAAGCTGCTCGCCACCGGCAAGACCGACCTGCTCGACAAGTTCGTGAGCATGCGCACGCGCCGCGCCTTCAAGGCTTTCCTGACGTGGAACGCCGAAGAGGGCAAGGTGACCTTCGAGTTCGCGCCGCGCGAAGGCGGCAGCAAGTTCCCGCCGCGCAAGACCTTCGGCAAGGCGCCGGCCGCCGGCAAGACGGCCGCAGCCAAGAAGGTGGCGGCGAAGAAGACCCCCGCTGCCAGGAAGGCGCCGGCCGCGAAGAAGGCCGCCGCACCGCGCAAGCCCGGCGCGGGCCTGAAGCCGAGCGACTCGCTGGCCGCGGTGATCGGCGCCGAGCCGGTGGCGCGCACCGAGGTCATCAAGAAACTCTGGGACTACATCAAGGCCAACGGCCTGCAGGACGCGGCCAACAAGCGCGCGATCAATGCCGACGCCAAGCTCAAGCCGGTGTTCGGCAAGGACCAGGTGACGATGTTCGAACTCGCGGGCATCGTGGGCAAGCACCTCTCGGCGCCATGACGGCCGGGCGCCGGCGTTTCGCCTTTGGCCTGGTTGCCGCCGCGGCTGTCTTTCTTGCCGGCGCGGCCGGCCTCGCGCAGGCCGCCGCGTGGCCCGACAGGCCGGTGAAGCTGGTGGTGCCCTTCCCGCCGGGGCAGGCCACCGACATCTTCGCGCGCGCACTGGCCGAACAGCTCGGCAAGCGGCTGGGCCAGCCGGTCATCGTGGACAACAAGGCCGGCGCCGGCAGCAACATCGGCACCGAGTTCGTGGTGCGCTCGCCGGCCGACGGCTACACGCTGGTGGTGGCCGGCAGCGCGATGGCGGTGAACCAGACGCTCTACGCCAAGCCGGGCTTCGACCCGCGCAAGGACCTGGTGGGCATCTCGCTCATCGCCACGGTTCCGCTGGTGTTCCTGGCCACGCCCGAAAGCGGCATCCGCAGCATGGCCGACCTGGCCGCGCGGGCCAAGACCGAGCCCGGCAGGCTGAGCTACGCGAGCGCCGGCATCGGCGGCACGCAGCACCTGTCGGGCGAGATGTTCAAGTCGGCGGCGCGCGTGTTCATCACCCACATTCCGTACCGCGGCAGCGGGCCGGCGCAGTCGGACTTCCTGGGCAACCAGGTGCCGCTGATGGTCGACTCGGTGACGGCCGCGCTGCCGCACATCAAGGCGGGCAAGGCGATTCCGCTGGCCGTCACCTCGGCCCAACGCTCGTCGCAATTGCCCGAGGTGCCCACCGTGCGCGAAAGCGGCGTGGCCGGCACCAGGGACTTCGAAGCCGTGGGCTGGCTCGGCCTGATGGCGCCGCACGGCACGCCGGGCGAGATCACGGCGCGGCTGAACCAGGAAGTGACGGAGATCCTCAAGAGCGAGCAGATGGCGCGCTTCATCCGCGACCGGGGCTCCGAGCCCGCGCCCACCACGGGCGTCGAGTTCGACCGCTTTGTGGCGAACGAGATCCAGCGCTGGGGCGTCGCGGTGAAGGCGTCGGGCGCCAAGCCCGAGTAGCCAGCCGTCACAGGTTCAAGGCAGGGCGGGCACCGCCTCGCCGCCGCGGTCGACCTCGGCCAGCAGCCAGCGGCGGAAATGGTCGAGCGTGGCCAGTTGCCCGCGGCCCTCGGGGTAGCAGAACCAGTAGCCTTCGTTGCCGCGGTAGCCGCCGCCCGGCAGCGGCTCGTCCACCAGCCCGGAGGCGATTTCGTCCTGCACCAGGCAGCGCGGCACCAGCGCCACGCCCATGCCCACCATCACCGCGCGGATCATGGTCTGGAACTGGTCGAACTGGGGGCCGGCCAGCGGGTCGAGCCCGCGCACGCCGTGCGTCTCGCTCCATTGCAGCCACGATTGCGGCACCGTCACGTGGCGCAGCAGCGTGCAGCGCGCCACGTCCTGCGGCGTGCGGATGACGGCTTCGGCCAGCCCTGCGCGCGGCGCGATCAGCGCCACGTCCTGTCCCGCCAGGTAATGCGAGCGCGCGCCGGGCCAGTGGCCGTCGCCGAACAGAATGGCGCAGTCGAGCTCGGGGCGTTCGAAGTCGTAGCCATGCACGAAGGGCACGAAATGCAGCGTGATCTGGGGATGCAGGCGCTGGAAGTCGGGCAGGCGCGGAATCAGCCACTTGGCGCCGAAGGTGGGCAGGGTGGACAGGTGCAGCGCGCCGCCGCCGTCGCCGCTGGTGATGAACTCCAGCGTGGCCGCCTCCAGCTGCGCGAGCACGGCGCGCACGGCCTTCTCGTAGCGCTCGCCCGCGGGCGTGAGCGCCAGCCGCTTGCGGCTGCGCTCGAACAGCGGCGCGCCGATCCAGCGCTCCAGCTCCTGCACCTGCTTGCTGACGGCGCCCTGGGTCAGGTGCAGCGCTTCGGCGGCGCGCGAGACGCCGCCGAAGCGCACCACGGTAGAGAAGGCGCGCAGCAGATTCAGGGGCGGGTTGAGGCGGCGGAGCGACATGGCTGGATGCCCATTAAAACATTCCAGATCAGAATGTTAGCTGGTCTATCCTTTGCTTGAAGTAACGCAGCAATCCTTTGCTTCATTACTCCCGTCTCATTGGAAAAACCCCTATGCAACGTCGTCATCTTCTTTCCGCCCTGGCCGCTGTTTCTGTCGCTCCTGGAATATCTTTTGCCCAAGGCAAGCCGATCCGCATGATCGTGCCCTTCCCGCCCGGCGGCGCCACCGACATCACGGCGCGGGTGCTGTCGGAGCCGCTGGCCAAGATCCTCCAGCAGCCCGTGGTCATCGACAACCGCGCCGGTGCCGGCGGCTCCATCGGCATGGCCGAAGTGGCCCGCTCCGCGCCGGACGGCCTCGCCTTCGGCGTGGCCACGCTCTCCACGCACGGCGTGAATCCGGCCGTGTACCAGAAGCTGCCCTATGACCCGGTCAAGGGCTTTGTCGCCGTGACCGAACTGGTCAAGGCGCCGGGCGTGGTCGTCATCAACCCGCAGGTGCTGCCGGTGAAGAGCTTCGCGGAACTCGTGAAGTACCTGAAGGCGAACCCGGGCAAGGTGTCGTACGCATCGCCGGGCAACGGCACCATCGGCCACATGTGGGGCGAGCTCTTCAAGAGCAGCACCGGAACCTCGATGGTGCACATCCCCTATCGCGGTGCCGGCCCGGCCATCAACGACGTGCTCGCGGGCGAGGTGCCGGTGTACTTCGACCAGGTGGCCTCCTCGCTGCCGCACGTGAAGGCAGGCAAGCTGAAGGCGCTGGCCGTGTCATGGAGCAGCCGGCTCGACGTGCTGCCCGAGGTGCCGACCTACCGCGAGCTCGGCTATCCCGCCAACAACGATCCCTCGTGGTTCGGACTGGTCGCGCCCGCCGGCACGCCGGCCGATATCGCGCTGCGCATGCAGCAAGCCGTGGCCACCGCACTGAAGGACGCCTCGGTGCGCGAGCGTCTCGCGCTGCAGGGGCTGTACGCCTCGGGCACCACGCCGGCCGAGTTCACGGCGCAGATTGCGAGCGAGATCGAGAAGATGAAGAAGGTCGCCGCCTTCGCCCGCATCCGATTGGACTGAACTGCCTATGCATCCAGTTCTGAAACTGATCCAAACCCGCGCCCAGGTGACGAGCGTCGCCGGGCACACGCCGCTGGTGCTCGATTCGCCGCACAGCGGCACCGTCTACCCCGAGGACTTCCGGCCCGTGTGCGAGCTTGCCACGCTGCGCCGGGCCGAAGACACGCACGTCGAGAAGCTCTATGCCTTTGCGCCCGCCATGGGCGCGGCCTGGATCGAGGCGCACTTCCCGCGCAGCTACCTGGACGCCAACCGCGACACCGCCGAGCTCGACACCACGCTGCTCGACGGGCCCTGGACCGAGCCCCTTTCGAGCGACCCGCGCGTGCTCGCCAAGGTGCGGCTCGGCAAGGGCCTGGTCTGGAAGCTCACCGACGAAGGCCTGCCCATCTACGACCGGCTGCTCGGCGTGGACGAGGTGCGCGGCCGCATCGAGAACTGCTGGCGCCCGTACCACGCCGCGGTGGCCGAGGCGATCGAGTCGGCGCATGCGCGGCACGGCTACTGCATCCACATCAACTGCCACTCGATGCCGGCGGTTGCGGGCAGCCACGCCACAGATTTCCCGGGCCTCGTGCATGCGGATTTCGTGATTGGCGACCGCGACGGCAGCACCGCCGACCCGGCGCTGTCGCAAAAGATCTGCGAGCATCTGCGCGCGCGGGGCTACAGCGTGGACTACAACCACCCGTACAAAGGGGTGGAGCTGGTGCGCCGGCATGGCCGGCCGGCGGAGAACCGGCACAGCATCCAGGTGGAGATCAACCGCAGGCTCTACATGGACGAGGCCACGCTGGCGCTGGACGAGGCGGCGGCGGCGCGGCTGCAGCAGGATCTGCGGTCGATGGCCCAGATGCTGCTCGCGACCGATCCGCGCTGATCGACAACCCTGCCGCCCGCGGGTGTGTTGTTGCCGGGCCCGAAATGCGCCGGCCTATAGTGATCGCAGTCTCACCATTGCCAGGAGTTTTCCGTGAAGCCATTCATTGCAGCTGTTCTTGCCGTCGCGATCGGCGCCCTGGCGGCGGGCTGCGCCGGCACGGGGTCGGCGGGCAACAGCGATCGCGCCGCCTCGTCGTCCGGCAGCGGCGTCACGGTGTTCGGCACCATCGATGCCGGCGTCAGCGGCAGCACGAACCGTTCCGACCGGCGCTAGCCAGCCAGCCGGTGCGTCAGCGCCGCAGCAGCGCCTGGCGCAGCACGCGCGCCGCGCGGTCGCGGATCCGGCCTGACCCGGCGCCGGGCGAGGTCTGGGGCGCGACCCTCGCGGTGGCACAGGCCCAGAGAAAGTCGTGCAGGATGGGCGTGTCGTCCACCGTCTCGGTGCTGCCGTATTTGTGGAATTCGGGATGCCACTGGGTGGCGGAGATGTAGCTGCGTCCCTTGTCGGCGCGGCGGCGGATGGCCTCGGGCACGCGGTCGGGCAGGCTCCAGGCCTCGACCTCGAAACCGGGTGCCAGGTCTTTCACGCCCTGATGGTGGATGCTGTTGACCTTTGCAGTCTTCACCTCCGGATAGAGCTTGGCCAGGCGCGTGCCTTCGACGATCTCGATCTGGTGAAAATTCTGGTCGTAGGTCACCGGGTCGCGGTGCCGGATGGTTTCGGGATGGTCGTGCTGCGCCTCGATGTCCTGGTACAGCGTGCCGCCAAAGGCAACGTTGATGAGCTGCAGGCCGCGGCAGACGCCGAAGATGGGCTTGCCGGCCTGCTCGAAGGCTTCGACCAGCGCCAGGTCGTACAGGTCGCGGATACGGTCGCCCACCCATGCATCTTTGAGCGGCTCCTCGCCGTAGCTGCCGGGCCAGACGTCGGCCCCGCCGTGCATCACGACGCCGTCGAGCCATTCGGCGTAGTGCGAGAGCTTGGTGTCGCCGCGCGCGGTTTCGCCCGTGGGGCAGGGCACCATCACCACCATGGCACCGGCCGACATGAGCCAGTGCGCGATGGATTGTTCGACGTACTGAAGCGTCTTGTTGGTGAACAGCGAGCGCGCCGGATCTGCATGGGAAAAGCAGGCAGACAAGCCGATCTTCAGCCGGGCGGAAACAGGTTGCGGCATCTCGGGACTGGCAGGACGTGCTGAGCGAAAAGGAAAGTCCATTTTGGCGCTTTGGCCTCTCGCACGGGGTCGGACGACACGCCAAGTATGCTTTCAACGCCTCTACGACCAAGAAGGAAGACAAGCCATGAAGACGATCAAGGGCCCGGCCATTTTTCTGGCCCAGTTCGCAGGAGACGAAGCCCCGTTCAACTCGCTCGACGCCATTGCCGGCTGGGCCGCCGGCCTGGGCTACAAGGGCGTGCAGATCCCGAGCTGGGATGCGCGCCTGTTCGACCTCAAGAAGGCCGCCGGGAGCAAGACCTACTGCGACGAGATCAAGGGCACGCTCGCCGCGCACGGCCTCGAGATCACCGAGCTGTCGACCCACCTGCAGGGCCAGCTGGTCGCGGTGCATCCGGCCTACGACGCGGGCTTCGACGGCTTTGCGGCTCCCGAGGTGCGCGGCGACCCGGTGCGGCGCCAGCAATGGGCCGTGGAGCAGCTGCACTTCGCGGCCAAGGCCTCGGCCAACCTCGGGCTCACGGCCCACGCGACCTTCTCGGGCGCATTGGCCTGGCCGTACCTTTACTCATGGCCACCGCGCCCGCCGGGACTCATCGAGGAAGCCTTCGACGAACTGGCGCGCCGCTGGCGGCCGATCCTCGATGCCTTCGATGCGGCGGGCGTGGACGTGGGCTACGAGATCCACCCCGGCGAAGACCTGCACGACGGCGTGAGCTACGAGATGTTCCTGGATCGCGTGAACAACCATCCGCGTGCCTGCCTGCTGTACGACCCGAGCCACTTCATGCTGCAGCAGCTGGACTACCTGGCGTACATCGACCACTACCACGAGCGCATCAAGATCTTCCACGTGAAGGACGCCGAGTTCAACCCGACTGGCAAGCAGGGCGTGTACGGCGGCTTCCAGAGCTGGATCAACCGGGCAGGGCGCTTCCGCTCGCTGGGCGACGGGCAGGTCGATTTCAACGCCATCTTCTCGAAGATGGCGCAGTACGACTTCCCCGGCTGGGCTGTGCTCGAATGGGAATGCTGCATCAAGCACCCTGAAGACGGCGCCCGCGAAGGCGCTGCCTTCATTGCCGACCACATCATCCGCGTGGCCGACCGGGCCTTCGACGACTTCGCGGCGGGCGGCGTCGACGTGGCCGCGAACAAGCGGGTGCTGGGGATCGGCTGAAGCCCCTTCAGAGCAGCGCCGCGAGCCGACGGATCGCACCGTCGATCTGCGATTCGCCGACCAGGCCGTAGCCGAATGCCAGGCCATTGGGCGCGCCGGGCGCCTGCGGGTCCGGCGCGAAACGTGACAGCGGTGGCAGGGTGATGCCGGCAGCCGCGGCGCGCGCGACCACGGTGTGGTCGCGCGTGCCGGTGCGCAGCCAGGCCGACAGGTGCAGCCCCGCGTCGGAAGGGATCACATCGAGCCGCCCCGCGCCATGCCGCGCCAGCGCCTCGAGCAGCGCGGTGCGCCGCGCCCCGTAGACCTTGCGCATCTTGCGGATGTGGCGTGCGAGGTGCCCTTCGGCGATGAAGGCGGCCAGCGCCTCCTGCCCGAGCACCGGCCCATGCCAGTCGGCCAGCTCACGCGCCCGCACCAGCGACGCGCGCGCCCACGGCGGCGCCACTACGAAGCCGAGCCGCAGCGCGGGGAACAGGCTCTTGGAGAAAGTGCCCACGTAGCAGACCGACTCGGCGCGGTCGAGCGTCTGCAGCGCATCGAGCGGGCGGCCGGCAAAGCGGAATTCGCTGTCGTAGTCGTCCTCGATGACGACGGCGTTGCGCGCCCGCGCAAAGGCCAGCAGCGCCGCGCGCCGCTGCGGCGACATCACGACGCCGGTGGGGAACTGGTGCGAGGGCGTCACGCAGATCACGCGCACCTCGGGCGGCAGGCGCTCGACGCAGAGGCCTTCGGCGTCGACCGGCACGGTGACCACCTTCGCGCCCGCAGCCGTCAGGGCCTCGCGCAGCGAAGGATAGAAGAGCTGCTCGACCGCGACCACGGTGCGCCCCGGCACGACGAGGATGCGCGCGAGCAGCCCGAAGGCCTGCTGCGCGCCAGCCGTGACCACGATGTCGTCGGCGGTGCAGCCGACCGCACGCGTGAACGACACATGCCTGGCGATCGCCTCGCGCAGCGCGGCTTGGCCCTGCGGATCGGCGTAGTCGGCCGGCTCGCGCGCGATGCGGCGCAGCGCGCGGTCGGACAGGCGGCGCCAGATGTCGAAGGGAAAGGCGCCGGTGTCGGGCAGGCCGACGCGAAAGTCGTCGCGCGACGGCAGGGACTGCAGCGTAGGCGCGAGGTCGGCGCCGGGCACGTTCAGCGGCACCAGCCGCGGGTCGCGCCTGGTGGTGCTTTTGACCGCGCGGCCGCGACGCGATAGCGGCACGGTGTCGGCCACGTACGTGCCGGCGCCGGCACGCGCCAGCAGATAGCCCTCGCTCAGCAGCAGGTCGTAAGCCGCGAGCATGGTGTTGCGCGACACACCCAGCCGCTGCGCCAGCGTGCGCGTGGCGGGCAGACGCGCGCCGGGCTGCAGCCGGCCATCGAGGATGGCGGCGCGCAGCTGCCGGTGCACCTCGCGCAGCAGATCGCGCGAGCCGGCGCCTGGCAGGCGGATGGCGAGTTCGAAAAGTGGCTCCATGAACTTCGCCAATTGTGGTTCTTTTGAAGAGCCAATCTCAAGCCTATTCTGAAGGCCTCAGAACGCTCACCGGAGTCCCGCCATGAACACCGATCCCACCATTGCCCCGCAGTCGCAGCCCGCCGAACGCCTGCCCCTCGGCCTGGCCTGGCTCGCGCTCGGCGCCTTCGCCATCGGCACCGAAAGCTTCATGGTCGCCGGCCTGCTGCCGTCGCTGGCGGCCGACCTGCAAGTGAGCACCACGCGCGCCGGGCAGTTGGTACTGCTGTTCGCGCTGAGCTACGCCATCGGCTCGCCGCTGATGGCCGCGCTGTGCGCGCGCTTCGGCCGGCGGCCCCTGCTGATCGCCAGCCTCGCGGCCTTCTCGGGCCTCACGCTGGCCGCCTCGATGGCGCAGGGATTCGGCCTGCTGGCGCTGGCGCGGGTTGCGCTGGGGCTGGTGGCCGGGGTATTCCTGCCGACCGCGAGCGCGGTGGCGGCGGCCATGGTGTCGCCTGCTCTGCGCGGCCGGGCGCTCGCCATCGTGACCGGCGGCGGTACGGTGGCGGTCGCGCTCGGCGTGCCGCTGGGCGCATGGGTCGCGGGCTGGGGCGGCTGGCGCACGGCCTACCTGCTGATCGCCGCGGTGGCGGCGCTGGCGACCTGGGGCCTGGCCATCGGTTTGCCGCGCGGCCTGGCATCGGCACCGGCCGCCGCGCGCACGCCGTCCTTCTCGGTGACCCGCAAGCCCGGCGTGCTGCCGGCGCTGCTCACCACCATGCTGTGGGCTACGGGCGGCTTCAGCTTCTACACCTACATTGCGCTGTTCCTGTCGGGCACGCTGGGCTTCGGCGCCGAGGGCGTGAGCGCGGTGTTCTGCGCCATCGGGGTGGCGGCGGCCATCGGCACCGCGGCCGGCGGCTGGGCCACCGACCGCTTCGGCGCCGACCGCGTGGCGCAGGGCTTCGCGCTGATGCTGGTGGCGATCCTGGGCGGGCTCTCGTTCTCGGCGCAGATGCTGCCGCGCGGCCTGGCGCTGCCGCTGATCGTCGGGCTGTCGGCGCTCTGGGGCTTCGCGGGCTGGGGCTTCGGTCCGGCGCAGGCGGTGCGGCTGATCCGGCTGGCGCCGGACCGGGCGCCGATGACGCTGTCGCTCAACGCATCGGCGGTCTACCTCGGCATCGCCGCCGGCTCGGCGCTGGGCGGCGCGGTGATCGATCTGGTCGGCGTGAGTGCGGTGGGCTGGGCCGGCGCGGCCTGCCAGCTCGCGGGATTGGGGCTGATGTTGCGCGCAGCCCACAGGTCGCGGGCCGCGATTTCGTCGTCGACATCGCCGCTGACTGCCTGACAGCACCGTGTTACGCTATATTTTCAATAGCAAACATCGCAGGAACGACCGTCCCTTGCAGCGCGATCCCGCCCGGGCTTTCTTTTAAGGCGAGCAACTGTCATGCCCGTCAAGCTATAATGGCGGGTTCGTTTCGATACCACGACGAAGCACTTCGTCATTACGCCGGCTGACCTGTACTGTCCCTTGGATTTTTCAGGCCCCTTCACTTTCAGCCGGCTTCACAGTGTGTTGGAGCGCCAGACCGGGCGCCCATGATTGCCACCACTGCCTTCGTTCTTGTTGAAGCGAATAGCGCGTCCGCCGCGCCGTTCTGGCCGGCCCACGCCCGTTTTCAATTATTTTTCGGCATTTTGCGCACACTTTTCGCGTACGGTGCCAAGGCTTTCATGGACATCATTCAACACAGTATCGCGGTGGGCAAGTATCTTGTTTCCCCGCTCATTCGACACCAGGACGACGGCAACTTCGCCGCCTCCGTCTCGATCCGCTCCGGCCGCGGCAGCGGCATGCACGACCGCGTGATGCGTTTCACGCCGCGCTTTGCCAGCCATTCCGCCGCCGCACGCTACGCCGTCGCCCAAGGCCTGGGCTGGGTGCGCGAACGCCATCCGCGCAGCGTTGCCCCGCTCGCTTTGCAGTGCGCAGGCTGAAACAATTACGCCCATCTTCATATCCAACACACATCGAACGAGAATTCAGAGGTAATCACACATGCCCAAGGAAGAACTGATCGAAATGAACGGCGCAGTGACCGAAGTCCTGCCCGACTCGCGCTACCGCGTGACGCTCGACAACGGCCATCAGCTGATCGCCTACAGCGGCGGCAAGATGCGCAAGCACCACATCCGCATCCTGGCGGGTGACAAGGTGTCGCTCGAACTCTCGCCTTACGACCTGACCAAGGGCCGTATCACCTTCCGCCATCTGGAGCGCCGCGGTCCGCCGCCGACCAACTCCGGCAACAACAACGCACCTCGCCGCTGATCCGCGACTGACGAAGGGCCTTGGCAAACGCCCCGCGACGGGCGCTTGGCAAGGCCTTTGTTTTTCTCGCGGTCTTCCGGCTGCTGAACGATGACCACACCCAATCCAACAGCCGGCGGCCTCCAGGCCGACCACGGCTTTGCCACGCTGGCGCTCTCGCCCCAGATGCTGGCCAACCTCACGCAGCTCGGCTACACGCAGATGACGGCGATCCAGGCGGCCGCGCTGCCACCGGCACTGCTCGGCAAGGACCTGATCGCACAGGCCAAGACCGGCAGCGGCAAGACCGCCGCCTTTGCGCTGGCGCTGCTCTCCAACCTGAACCCGCGCCGCTTCGCCATCCAGGCGATGGTGCTGTGCCCGACGCGCGAATTGGCCGACCAGGTCACGACCGAAATCCGCCGTCTCGCGCGCGCCGAGGAGAACATCAAGGTGGTCACGCTCTGCGGCGGCGTCGCCCTGCGCGGACAAATCGCCAGCCTGGAGCACGGCGCGCACATCGTGGTGGGCACGCCGGGCCGGATCATGGACCACTTGGAGCGCGAGAACCTGAACCTCGAGGCGCTCAACACCCTGGTGCTCGACGAAGCCGACCGCATGCTCGACATGGGGTTTTTCGACGACATCGTGAAGGTGGCGCGCCAGTGCCCGAAGGAACGCCAGACGCTGCTGTTCTCGGCCACCTACCCCGAAGGCATCGCCAAGCTCGCGCAGCAGTTCATGAAGAGCCCGCAGCAGATCACGGTACAGGCGCAGCATGAAGGCAGCAAGATCCGCCAGCGCTGGTACCAGGTGAAAGAAAGCGAACGGCTGCATGCCGTGAGCCTGCTGCTCGATCACTTCCGCCCCGTCAGCACGCTGGCGTTCTGCAACACCAAGCAGCAGTGCCGCGACCTCGTCGAGGTGCTGCAGGCGCAGGGCTTCAGCGCGCTGGCGCTGTTCGGCGAACTGGAGCAGCGCGAGCGCGACCAGGTGCTGGTGCAGTTTGCCAATCGCAGCTGCTCGGTGCTGGTGGCCACCGATGTGGCGGCGCGCGGGCTCGACATTGCGCAGCTCGAGGCCGTGATCAACGTCGACGTGACGCCCGACTCCGAAATTCACATCCACCGCGTCGGCCGCACCGGCCGCGTGGGCCAGCAGGGTGGCGCCGAGGGCCTCGCGCTGAACCTGGCCAGCATGGACGAGATGGGCAGCGTCGGCAAGATCGAACAGCTGCAGGGCCGCGAATCCGAATGGCACGAACTGGCCGAGCTCACGCCCGGCAAGGGCGAGCCGATGCACCCGCCCATGGCCACGCTGCAGATCGTCGGCGGACGCAAGGAAAAGATCCGCGCCGGCGACGTGCTGGGCGCGCTCACCGGCGACTGCGGCTACGCCAAGGACCAGGTCGGCAAGATCAACGTCAACGAGTTCTCGACCTACGTGGCCGTGGAGCGCGGCATTGCGGCCGAAGCGGCGCGCAAGCTTTCGAGCGGCCGCGTGAAGGGCAAGAGCGTGAAAGTGCGCCTGCTCGAGCTCTGAAAGAACCCCCGTCATGCCCGTTGCTTCGGCTTCTGGCAGGCAAAATCCCCGCTGTGGCCTAATTGGCCCTCGAACATTACTTTTTACCCGAGCTTTTCATGCCCAAGAAAATTCGTACCGAAGCCGACCGCGTTGCCACCCCGAAGCCGACGCCCCTGCCCGGCTACGCCCTGCCCAAGTCCGGTGGCGGCCAGAAGGTCAGCCTGGAGCGCGGCACCGCCACGCGCAGCAAGAAGAACCCCGGCAAGCGCGCCAAGAAGGGCGGCTGATCCAGCCCCCGCAGGCTCGCAAGAGCCACGACGAACGCGCCCTCGGGCGCGTTTTGTCATTGGGGCAGCCTATAAATCCAATCCGCGATGTCCGACGACAACCAGATCTTCATCCCGCCCTCGTTCTTCGCGGTTTACAGCGACGCGCGCCAGCGCCTCTCGGAGCCGATCGGCGTGGTGCGCGAGCGCTACGAGATCTGCGAAGACCTCGCCAACCACCTCGTGGGCCACGCGCAGATCCAGCACCACACCGAGGTGCCGGTCGAGAGCGAGATCTTGCGCCGTATCCACGCCGGGCTGGCCACGCCCGAAGCCGGCGTATCGACTGCCGAGGCTGGGTGGATCGTGCAGCGGCTGGCCGAACTGCTGGGCTGGCCCGGACCGGAGCCGTTGCCGGCCGAGGACTGAGGCGCGGCGATGGCCGTCGCACCCCGCGCCCAACCCGAGGACTTCTCCTCCCCCGGGCGTCACAGGCGCTGCGATGTCGTGAGCATCGTGTGGTCCGGGAACTGGCGAAGGACCGGCGCTTCCGAGCCAGTATGCGCCGAAGGCCACGGCAGTCACGCGCAGTTCGGTGGGGCGAACGAGGCCCCCTTCGGCCTATTTGTCGATGATTTTTCGGGCGAACAGCTCGAGGTAATCCATCAGGCGATTGGCGCCGGCGGTGGCCGCTGCCTCGTTGCCGGTCGCGATGCCCTGCGCCAGTTCGAGGTGCGCATTCGCACCTTCGACGATCTCGCCTTCGTGCTGGTAGGCGTACCAGAAGCGCCGGCACTGCACGATGAGCGGGGTCACCGCCTTCACCGCCGAATCGTTGTGGCTCGCCTGGTGGTTGACGAAGTCGAGCGCGCGGTCGGCCTGCATGTAGTCGTTCAGGTCGCCGCGGTGGGCCGCCTTCACCATCAGCTCGGCGCAGCGCACGATCTCCTTGCGCTGCAGCGCGGTGGCGCGGCGCGCCGAGCAGGCCGCAATCAGCAGTTCGAGCACGCGCCGGGTCTGGATCACGTCGAGGTGGTCGGCCAGGTCGATGGTCGACACCAGCAGGCCGCGGCGCGGCTGCTGCACGATGAGGCCGATCGACACCATGCGCATCAATGCCTCGCGCACCGGCGTGCGGCCGAGGCCTGTGCGCTCGGCGAGGTCGGCTTCGACGATCTGGCTGCCGGGCTCCAGCTGCAGCGTGGAGAGCAGCGTCTCGATCGCGTCATAGGCGAGGTCGGCAGCCCGTCGTTTGGGCTGGGGACGAGGCACGGTCTTCGGGGGGGCCATTGTTTTCTTCTGGTGCTGCTTCGGCTTCATTGTCGGTCCACATCGACAGGGCCCGCGAGGCCGGCCAGGGTTGCGATGCGCGCCGGCGACAGCGGGGGGCGCGGCGCGGGCGGTGTCCAGCCGAAAAGGAACTGCGCGGCATCGCCGCAGACGCGGCCCTGGCAGGCACCCATGCCGCAGCGGCGGTGGAGCTTGGCGTCGGTCCAGCCACTGCAATCCGCAAGCGCCGAGAACGGCACGTCTTCGCAGCGGCATACGACCGTGTCGGGCTGCGGCATCTGCCGGATGGCGGGCGCCAGCGCGAAGCTGCGGCCCAGCTGTGCGGCGAAGGCATTCCAGCGGGCGCGTTCGCGTTCGTGCTGCTTTGCGGCGCCCTCGTTGCCGACGGCTGCATGGCCGGCGATGGTGCCCTGCGCGAGGGCGCGTTCGCTGCCGCCGAAGCCGGTGCATTCGCCGGCTGCGTAGATGTCGGCCAGGCTGGTGGCCTGCCGCGCATCGACAGCCAGTGCCTGCGCGCCGATGCCTTCGGGCGTAAGCGCGCAGCCGAGCATCCGGCCCAGTTGCGTGTTGGGGACGAGGCCGAAGCCGCAGGCCACGCGATCGGATTCGATTTCCACTTCGCGGCCGCCTTGGCGAAGCCGAACCGATTCGACCTGCGTGGCGCCTTGCACCGAGACGATGCGCGACGAGGTGCGGTACTGCGCATCGGCCAGCGTGATCGCCTGCACAGCCTTGCCCGGCCATCTCGGCAGGCTGGCCGCAAACCCGGCGACTGCCGCGAACGAAGCCTGCTCGGCGATGCGCACGACCTTCGCACCCGCCGCGCGCGCCGTCGCCGCGGCGGCGAGCAACAAAGGCCCGCTGCCCGCAATCACGACGCGTTCGCCCTCGACCGGCAGGCCCGCCTTGATGAGCGCCTGCAGGCCGCCCGCGCCCGTCACGCCGGGCAGCGTCCAACCCGGGAAGGGCAGCAGCAGCTCGCGCGCACCGGTGCAGAGAATCAGTCTGTTCCACTGCAGGCGCCAGCCGCGTTCGGCGTCTTCGAGCAGCAGTTGGTTGCGCGAAGGCGCCGCGACGACGCGCGTGCCGCTGCGCACGCGGATGTTGGCGTGGCGTTCGAGCGCATCACGCCACTTGCGCGCGGCCGGCGGCAGCGTGGCGCCGGGACCGTCGCGCCAGATCTGCCCGCCCGGTGCGGGGTTGTCGTCGATCACGACGATGGATGCGCCGCTGGGGGCGGCCGCCACCGCCGCGGCCATGCCGGCAGGACCCGCGCCGACGATCAGCAGATCGCAATGTTCCAGCGTCATGTCCGTCACTCGGAGGTCTCCACGCGCATGCCCTCGGCGCAGACCGTCTGGCAGGCGAGCCTGCGGCGGCCGTCGATGAACACGCGGCATTCCTGGCACACGCCCATGCCGCAGAACGGCGCACGCGGCTGGCCTGTGACCGAGGTGCGCGCCACGCCCACGCCGCCGGCGACGCGCAAGGCGGCGGCGACCGAGCTGCCGGCCTTCACCCGGACGAGCTGGCCGTCGATGTGCAGCAAGGTCTCGCCGCTCATGCACTCCTCTCCAGCAGCCCGCGCGGCGCATAGGGCGCCGCGTCGAATTCGGGGACGCCGCCGGTCATCAAGGCCGCAAGCAGGTGCGCGCTGCCCGGCGCGGTGGTCACGCCCAGGCCTTCGTGGCCGACGGCGAGCCAGAGCTTCTCGCGCCACGGGTGCTGGCCCAGCAGCGGCAGTCCGTCGGGCGTCGCGGCGCGCAGGCCGGTCCACGAGCGGACCGCGTTGAGGTCCGCGAGCCCCGGCAGGTAGTCGAGCGCGCGCTGCAGCATGCGCGCGAGCATCGGTGCTTCGACGGCGGGATCGGTGCTGTCGAACTGGCGCGAGGAGCCGATCAGCAGTTGCCCGGTCGGCCGGGGCTGCACGTTGAACGCGACCGAGTCGCCGTCGCTGTGGTGCGCGCTGGTCACGTAGCCGAGCTCGACGAGCTGGTGATTCACCGTGCCCGGATAGCGGTCGGTGATCAGCAGGTGGCCCTTCTTGGGCCGAATCGGAAGCTCGGGGCAGAGCGTCGTCGCCTCGATGCCGTTGGCCAGCACGATCTGCGGCGCGGCGCGCCGGCTGCCGTCCGCGAGCCGCAGCGTGCCGTCGTCTTCGATGGCACCGACCTTCGCGTGCTCGACGCGGATCGAATCTCCGCCCTGCGCGAGCAGCCAGCGCGCCGCGTTCGGTGCATAGAGGATGCCGTCGCCTGGCACTTCGAGCGCGCCGGCGAGGCCTTTGCGCAACGCGGGCTCGGCACGTGCCAGCGCAGCCGCGCCGAGCAGGCGGCTTTCGATGCCGTGTTCATGCAGCCGCTGCTGCTTGCGCTCGGCCTCGGCCATTTCCTCTTCGTTGGCCGCGATCCAGAGCGTGCCGCAGGCGCTGTACGCGCAGTCCTCGCCCATGCGCGGTGCCAGGGCGCGCCATTGCGCCGTCGAATGGCTGCTCAATGCGAGCTCGGCCGGGTTGTCGTCCATCACCACGAGGTGCCCCATGCCTGCGCCTGTGGCCCCACCGATGCGCGCATCGAGCACCAGCACCCGGCGGCCGCCCTGCGCGAGCGCATGCGCGCAGGCGGCACCGACGATGCCGGCTCCGATGACGATGACGTCCGCGTCCATCACCTACAGCCGAATACCCCACCCGAAAGGATCGTTGTCGTCGATCAACAGCGTGGCCTCGGCGCTGATGTGCGCGCGGCCGCGCAGCGTTGGGATGACCTTGCCGTGTTCCAGCGCGTAGCTGGCCTCGAAGCGGCTGCCGATCACGCTGGCCTGCGTCCACACCTCGCCCGGCGCCAGCTTGCCGTCGGCCGCGAGGCAGGCGATCTTGGCGCTGGTGCCGGTGCCGCAGGGCGAGCGGTCGTAGGCGTTGCCTGGGCAGAGCACGAAGTTGCGGCTGTCCGCGCCTTCGCTGTCGTTGGCGAAGAGTTCGATGTGGTCGATCTCCGCGCCATCGGCGCCCGTGATGCCTTGCGCCGCCAGCGCCTTGCGCAACGCGGTGGTGTAGCCGGTCAGCGCAGCGAGGTTGTCGCTCGCCACGCGCTGGCCGTGTTCACTCACCAGGAAGAACCAGTTGCCACCCCAGGCCACATCGCCGTGCACGGTGCCGTGGCCCGGCAGGTCGACCGCGACCTGGTGCAGATGCCGATACGCCGGCACGTTGCGCACGCTCACCGAGCCGTCGGCATGCAGCGTGGTCGTTACCGTGCCCACTGGCGTCTCGATCTTGTGCTCGCCCACGCCGATGCGCCCGATGTGCGCAAGGCTTGCAACCAGCCCGATGGTGCCGTGGCCGCACATGCCGATGTAGCCGGCGTTGTTGAAGAAGATCACGCCGGCGGCGGCATCCTTCGACACCGGTTCGCACAGCAGCGCGCCGACGATCACGTCGCTGCCGCGCGGCTCGAGCACCGTGGCTGCGCGCCATTTGTCATGCCGCTCAGCCAAGAGCGCGCGGCGCTCGGCCATGCTGCCGCCGCCCAGATCGGGAAACCCGCCGATGACCAGGCGCGTGGGCTCGCCGCCCGTGTGCGAATCGATGATCTGGATGCGTTGCATGTATTTCTCGAACTCAGTAGCTGGCGAGGGGAACGGGCGCTGCGTTCTTGAAGGTGAACACCGTGATCGGCGCCTGCTTCATGTTGCCCTTGTCGTCGTAGCTGTAGGTGGCGGCCACGCCCTTGTAGGTGGTCTTGTAGAGCTCGGCGCCCACCTTGTCGGGATCGATGGAGTTGGCCTTCTGCATCGACTCGCCGATGAACAGCACCTGGTCATAGTACGAGGCGGCATACGCATCCGCATCGGCGTTGAAGCGCTTCTTGAACTTGGCCTTGAACGCCGGGCCGCTCTGCGCTTTCTCGAGAATGGAGCCGCCTTGAGCGCAGAACACCAGGTCGTTGACCGCGTCGCCGCCGAGTTTGCCGGTGGCCGGGCTGCACAGCGTGTCACCGCCCAGCAGCTTGCCGGGCACGGCGAGCTGCTTCATCTGGCGTGCCATGGGTGCGGCCTGCGGCGCGTAGCCGCCGAAGAAGATCGCCTCGGGCGCCTTGGCCTTCATGTTGGTCAGGATGGCGGTGAAATCCACGGCCTTGTCGGTGGTGAACTCTTGCCCGACCACCGTGAGGCCCTGCTTCTTCGCTTCCTTGGTGAACTCTTCAGCGAGGCCCTGGCCGAAGGCGGTGCGGTCATCGATCACGCCGACCTTCGTCACCTTGAGCACCTTGGCCGCGTACACCGCCATGCTGGAGCCGATCTGGTTGTCGCTCGCGATGATGCGATACAGGTTCTTGTAGCCGCCCTGCGTGACCTTCGGGTTGGTGCCCACGGTGGAGACCATCGTGCCGCCGTCGGCATAGATGCGCGAAGCCGGAATGGCAACGCCCGAGCAATACGGCCCCATGACGTACTTGACGCCGTCGTCCACGAACTTCTGCGCCACGCTCACGCCGGACTTGGCGTCGCACTGGTCGTCTTCGGACACCAGTTCGAACTTCAGCGTCTTCCCGCCAGCGGTGATCTTCCTGGCGTTGAGTTCCTCGATGGCAAGGCGCACGCCGTTCTCGTTGTCCTTGCCCGCGAAGGCGTTGGGTCCCGAGAGCGGTCCGCTGTGGCCGATCTTGACGACCTGCTCCTGCTGCGCATTGGCGTGGCCTGCCATCGCGATGGCCAGGAGGCCGAGAAGCGGGATCATGTGTGCTTTGGACTTCATGCTTGTTCCTATGCAAGGGACGAGAGGGTTATGCCATGACCGACTGGTACTGCGCAGGCCGCGTGGCCAGCGCCTTCTTCACGATGGTTTCCACCGCCGCGCGCTCCTCGCCCACCAGCGGCAGCCGCGGGCGGCGCATGTGCTCGCTGCCCACGCCCACCAGCGCATCGATCAGCTTCAGGTTCTGCACCAGCTTGGTCGACACATCCAGGTGCAGCATCGGCGTCATCCACTGGTACAGCGCCAGCGCCTCGGCGAATTTCCCGGCCTTCATCAGGTCATACAGCGCCACCGTCTCGCGCGGGAACGCGCAGCCCACCCCGGCCAGCAGGCCATCGCAACCCAGCGCCAGCCCTTCGTAGGCCAGGTCGTCCACCCCCAGGAACAACTGGTAGCGGTTGCCCACCGTGTTGCGCAGGTCCGTGATGCGGCGGATGTCGTCCGTGCTCTCCTTGATCGCCGCGATCCATTCGCAGTCCGCCAACTCGACCATGTGCTCGGGCTTCAGGTCCACCCGGTAGGCCACCGGGTTGTTGTAGACCATGATGGGCTTCTGAGCGGCGTTGGCGATGGTGCGCACATTGAGCATTGCCTCGCGCGCATCGGCCACGTAGATCACCGAGGGCATCACCATGAAGCCCGCCACCCCCAGCTGGTTGGCGCCGTCCACGTAGCGCAGGGCTTCCCGGGTGCTGGTTTCCGACACATTCGCCAGCACCGGGATGCGGCCGTCGGCCGCTTCCAGGGCGATCTGGGCGACCTGCAGCTTCTCTTCGAGCGTGAGCGTGCTGGCTTCGCCCAGCGAGCCGCAGGTCACCAGGCCGTGGATGCCGTTGCGGATCTGGAAGTCGATGTGCCGGGCGGTGCCATCGGCATCGATGCTTTCGTCGGCGTGGAACTTGGTGGTGATGGCGGGGAAGATGCCTTGCCAGCGGGGGTTGGTCACGTGATGGGCTCCTGGGTTGCGCGACGGGAAACGGCCGCGATCTAAATATATTAATAATATATCTTCAGGATATGCGTGGGGCAAGCGCTCTTTTGGGTCAGGGTCTTCTGTGATATCCGGAGAAGGACGGAGGAAGTCCGCTTGATGGGGCGCGACTTGTGTGCGTCCGCGCTTTGTTCACGCTCACGCGTTCAGGGTGCGCTCCCGCCGACGGGGGACAGGGACATTCGCGGAGGGGAGTACCCGGTGGCCTTTGCACGCGCCCTGAACAAGAGTGCCCTGAACAAAAGCGCCGAACACAACATGAGACCCAAGTCAGTCGATCTTCGCCCCAGAAGCCTTCACCACCGCCCCCATCGCATCCCAGTCCGCGCGCAGCAGCTTCTGGAACTCTTCGACGCTCTGCGTGCGCGGCTCCACGCCCAGGCGCTTGAAGCGCTCCTGGATCGCCGGATCGGCCAGCACCTTGTTGGTGGCCGCGTTGAGGCGCTCGACCTCGGCCTTGGGCGTACCGGCGGGTGCGAGCAGGCCGATCCAAGAATCGAAGGCATAGCCCGGCAGGCCGCTCTCGGCCACGGTCGGCAGGTTGGGCAGGAAGGGGCTGCGCGCCTGGCCGGTGGAAGCGAGCAGCTTCATGCGCGGATCGGCCTGGAAACCCATCACGCCGATGCTCGAGGAGATGACGGCCTGCACGCGGCCCGCGAGCACCTCGTTGACGGCCTCGCCGGTGGACTTGGTCGGGATGTGCGTCATCTGCAGTCCAGCCTTGGCAAGGAACGACGCCATCGCAAGGTGCGTGGCGCTGCCGTTGCCGGCCGAGGCGTAGTTGTACTTGCCCGGGTTGGCCTTGACCTCCTTGATGAAGTCCGCCGTGTTCGACACGTTGAGCCCGCTCGCCACCGCCAGCACGTAGCCCGCATTGCCGATGCTGGCCACGCCCACGAAATCCTTCAGCGGGTCATAGGAGAGCTTGCTGTACAGGAAGCCCGCGATGTTGTGGCTCGCGGCCGCGAGCACCAGCGTGTTGCCGTCCGCAGGCGCCTTGGCCACCGCGGCCGCACCCACCGTGCCGCCCGCACCCGCGCGGTTCTCGACGATCGCGCTGGCGTTCAGGGCCGCGCCCAGTTCGGCGTTGAAGGCGCGCGCCACCGTGTCTTGCACCGCGCCCGTGCCGAAGGGCACGACGATGTGGATCACGCGCTGCTGCGCGTGCACGGGCGCGAAGGCGCCGAGTGCCGTGGCGGCGGCAAGGGCAGCCAGCGAACGCCGGGAGAACAGGGGGGGAGTCATCGGGGTGGCCGCTTTCATCATCATTGGCAGGAAAAATTTCAATCAGGCACCCGACGGCAGCCAGCGCTGCACCAGCTTCACGAAGTAGCTGGCGCCGATCGGAATGATCTCGTCGTTGAAGTCGAACGAGGTGTTGTGGATGATGCAAGGGCCGGGCCCATGGCCGTCGAGCCGGTGGTCGCCATCGCCATTGCCCAGAAAGGCATAGCAGCCGGGCCGCGCGAGCAGCATGTGGGCGAAGTCTTCGGCGCCCATCACGGCAGGGAAGTTGTCGGTCACCATGTCTTCGCCCACCACCTCGCGCATCACACTGGCGGCAAAGCGCGCTTCGGCCACGTGGTTGACCACCGGCGGCGACGAGCGGTTGAAAAACACCTCGGCCGTGCAGCCGTGCGCCGCGGCCACGCCGGCGGCCACCTCCCGCAGACGCGCCTCGATCTTGTCGATGGCCTCGATGGAAAAGGTGCGGATGGTGCCGCCGACGGTCGCCACGTCGGGAATCACGTTGGGCGCGTCGGAGCCCTGCAGCTGCGTGACCGCGAGCAGGGCGCGCTCGGTGCTCGGAATGGTGCGCGGCACGATGGTCTGCAGCTGCTGCGCGAGCGTGACCACCGCGGCCACGGGGTCGATGCCGGTGTGCGGCATCGAGGCATGCGTGCCGCGCCCGTGCATGGTGATCTTGTAGGTGTTGCTCGACGCCATCAAAGCGCCTTCGTTGAGCGCGAAGCGGCCCACGTCGCCGACCGGGAAGTTGTGCAGCGCAAAGACCGCGTCGCAAGGAAAGCGGTCGAACAGGCCGTCCTGAATCATCTTCTTGGCGCCGGCCTTGCCCATCTCCTCGGCGGGCTGGAAGATGAAATGCACGGTGCCGTCGAAGTCATGCGGCCCCTGCTGCGACAGGTGCCACGCGGCGGCCAGCAGCATGGTGGTGTGGCCGTCGTGGCCGCAGGCATGCATGCGGCCGGCGTGGGTGGACTTGTGGGCGAACTCGTTGGCTTCGTTCAGCGGCAGCGCGTCCATGTCGGCGCGCAGGCCGATGGTGCGTGTGCCGGTGCCCTTGCGCAGCACGCCGACCAGGCCGGTGCCGGCAATGCCGCGGTGCACCTCGATGCCCCATTCGGCGAGCAGGCCCGCCACCTTTTCGGAGGTGCGATGCTCTTCGAAACCGAGTTCGGGGTGGGCGTGGATGTCGCGCCGGATATCGACGAAGCGGGAAACGTTGTTGGCGAAGGAGTCGACGATGTTCATGATGGCGAAGGACTGGAGGCGAACGATTCTGGCGCAAGGCGGCGACGGCCGCCATGGCCGGGTTTCAGAGCCCTGCCAGCACCTGGTCGAGCGTCTCGACGAGCAGATCGGCGTTGGCTTCGGAAAACACCAGCGGCGGGCGGATCTTCAGCGTGTTGGCGTGCTCGCCGGTGGCGCTCAGCAAAACCTGCCGCTCGCGCAGGCCGTTGACGACCCGCGCGGTTTCCGCTGTGGCGGGCGTGCGCGCCTGGCGGTCCGACACCAGCTCCACGCCCACGAACAGGCCGGCGCCGCGCACATCGCCGAACAGCGCATGGCGCTCGGCGAGCTTCGCGATCTGCGCACGCAGATAACGGCCGACGCGCTGCGCATTGGCCATCAAGCCTTCGCCCTCGATCACGTCGAGCACCGCCATGCCCGCGGCCATCGAGACCGGATTGCCGCCGAAGGTGTTGAAGTAGCGGCACTCGCGGCCGAAGGCGGCCAGCACCCCGGGGCGCACCGCGAGGCCGGCCAGCGGATGGCCGGCGCCGAGCGGCTTGCCCATGGTGACGATGTCGGGCACCACGCCGTGCCGCTGGAAACCCCAGAAGGCATCGCCGGTGCGCCCGAGGCCGGGCTGCACTTCATCGGCGATGAAGAGGCCGCCGGCTTCGCGCACCGCGTCCACCGCCTCGGCCATGAAGCCCGGCGGGTCGGTGAAGATGCCGTCGCTCGAGAACACGGTGTCGACCATCAGCGCGGCCGGGCGCAAGCCCTGCGCCTTCAGATCGGCGATGGCCTCGCGCACGCCCTCTGCAAACGCGCGGCCCATGTCGCCGGCGGCGATGCGGTAGCTGTCGGGTGCGGGCACGGTGCGCACCGCGTCGCCGAGCTGCACGAACTTGCCGAGCGAGGGCGAGGCCTCGGCAATCGACGCCGTCACGCCGTGGTACGCGAAGCGCGTGACGATCAGCCCCTCGGCTTTCGTATGCGCTCTGGCAATGCGCATCGCCAGGTCGTTGGCCTCGCTGCCGGTGCAGGTGAACATCGCATGGCCGAGTTCGGCCGGCATGGTGGCGAGCAGCCGCTCGGCATAGTCGAGCACGCCTTCATGCAGGTAGCGCGTGTGGGTGTTGAGCACGCCCGCCTGGCGCGCGATGGCCTCGACCACGTGCGGATGGCAATGGCCGACCGAGGCGACGTTGTTGTAGGCGTCGAGATGGCGCTTGCCGTCGGCGTCGTACAGCCACACGCCTTCGCCGCGCACCGGGTGCAGCGGTGTTTCGTAGAACAGGCGGTAGGCCGGGCCGAGCACGCGTGCGCGGCGCTCGACGAGCGACCGGGTGTCGGGAGCAAGAGCGAGGGAGGTCATGGGCGGTCTCTCAGAGGTTCACCGCGCGGCGGAAGGCGGCTGTCGCGGCGGCGGCGCCGACGCGCTCGCAGGCCTGCAGCCGCGCCCACGACAACGGGTTGTTGCGCAGCAGGTAGGGCGCGTTCTCGGGATAGCGCGCGGCGCGCCAGCCGCTGATGGCCACCACCATCACGAGCCGCGCCGTGACCAGGTTGAACAGCACGCCGACCTCGGTCGGCGACAGCGGCCGCACCGCGTGGTACGCAGCGACCAGCGACACGATGGCCGCGAGCGGATCGTCACCGGTGCCGGCCTGGTACGCAGCGGCCACGGCCAGGTCGTTGATGCACGGCGCGCGCACCATGTCGCCGAAGTCGAGGATCGCGGCAATGCGGTCGGTGTCGGCCGGGTCGACCAGCACGTTGTAGATGTTGAAGTCGTTGTGGATCGGCTGCGCGGGCAAGGTGCGCAGCACGGGCTTGGCGTCGCGTTCGAAGCGGTCGAGCGCGGCCGAGGCCAGCGCGCGGCGCTCGGGCTCGGCGATATGCGCGAGCAGGCCGCGCACGCTGTCGGCGCGCTGGAGGTCCCAGGGCAGCGGCAGTGCGCCGGCCGGATGGTCGAAGCCCGCGAGCGCGACGTCGAGCCGGGCCAGCATGCGCGCGAGGTTCTGCTGCTGCAGCGGCGTGCGCGGCGCTTCGGGCAGCGGCAGGCCGGGCAGGTAGGTGAAGAGCCGCACCACGCGCGGCAGGCCGTCGCCCGGGTCGCACACGAAAGAGGCCGCGCCCTCGCATGTCGGCACGATGCGCTGCACCGGCAGGCCGGGATCGGTGGCTGCGAGATGCAGCAGGGCCTGGGTCTGGAAGTCGGCGACGAGCGCGGTCTCCGCCGGATGCGAGATCTTCAGCATGAAGCGGGCGCCGTCGGTGGCGCGCTCCAGCCGGTAGTTGCGGTCGCGCTCGCCGGTCAGCGGCTTCATCTCGCCGTCGATGCCGTAGCGCTCCTGTGCCAGCTGGCGCACCCAGGCGTCGTCGAGCGCGGGCGAGCCTTCGCTGAGTACCTGCGCGTCGGTGAATTCCGCCGTCGTCATGGGTGCACCCTTGGCGTTGCGCTCATGCCACGCTCTCGAAACCGCGCAGCGCACTCGCGATGTTCGGGCCCAGGTCATCGGAAAGGTAGCCACCCTCCTGCACCAGCACCGTGGGCAGGCCCAGGCGCGCGATCTCGGCCAGCAGCACCGCGAAGCCGGCGGTCTGGATCTTCATGCCCTTGTAGGGATCGCGCTCGTGCGCGTCGAGGCCCAGCGCCACCACGAGTGCGCCGGGCGCATAGGCGCGGATGCTGTCGCAGGCATCGCGCAGCGCGGGCAGGTAGCCGTCAATGTCGGTGCCCAGCGGGAGCGGCTTGTTGATGTTGTAGCCCAGGCCTTCGCCTTCGCCGCGCTCGTGCGCGTGGCCGGTGAAGAAGGGCGTGAAGTTGCGCGGATCTCCATGCAGCGAGATGGTCAGCACGTCGGCGCGGCGGTAGAAGATGCCCTGCGTGCCGTTGCCGTGGTGCACGTCGATGTCGAGGATGGCCACGCGGTCGTGCACGCCTCGCAGGTGCTGTGCGGCAATGGCCACGTTGTTGAGGTAGCAGAAGCCGTTGGCGCGGTCGGCGTAGGCGTGGTGGCCGGGCGGACGGCACAGCGCATAGGCCACGCGCTCGCCATCGAGAACGAGCTGCGCCGCATGCGTCGCCATGTTCGCCGAGGCAATGGCGGCCTCCCAGGTGCGCGCGCCGATCGAGCACGCGTTGTCGCCCATGTGGAAACCGGCCTGGCCGACCACGCTGTCGGGATAGGTGCAGGGCTGGCCCGGAAAGGGATGGATGTTGGGCATCACCTCTTCCGAGGGATCGTCCAGCAGCTGCCAGCGCGCATAAGCGGTTGCTAGAAATCGCAGGTACTCGGGCGTGTGAATGGCGGCACGCGGGCCGGCGCCGAAGTCGCGCGTGGCGACGATCTCGTGACCCTCCTGCTCCACCGCCTTCAGCAGGCGGAAGGCGCGCTCGGGCTGCTCGTTGCTGCGCTTGAGCTTGCCGCGCACCATGAAGAGCTGCGGGTCGTGGTCCTTGTGCGTGTCGCTGTAGACGACTTTCATCGGGTGTCTCTCCGGTGTCAGGCGTGGGTGGGAAGGGGCGCTGCGCCGTGCTGCTTCACGAACAGCGCGCGCACGTGCTGCCAGGCGTCTTCCAGGTGCACGCGCATCGCGGCCTTGGCGGCCTCGGGATCGCGGCGCAGCAGGGCGTCGACGATGGGGCGATGGGTCTCGGCCATCGCGGTGGGGTCGTGGTAGACCGCGTCGATCAGCGCGATGATCATCTGCATCTCGGTCTGCGTGTTCATGAAGATGCGGTGCAGATGGGCATTGCCCGACAGCTCGCAGATCAGCGTGTGCAGCGCCAGGTCGGTGGCAATGCGGTGGTGCTGCGGCTGCGTGCTCGCCTCGCGCACCATGGCTTCGACCAGCGCCTGCACGCGCGCGATGCCCGCGTCGTCGGCCTTGCGGCAGGCCAGCTCGATCGAGGTCAGTTCGAGGCTCAGGCGCACCTCGAACAGATCGTCGATCTCCTGCACGCTGATGGTCCTCACCGCGAAGCCGTGGCGCGGCTTGGCCACCAGCACACCCTGGCGTTCGAGCCGCCGCGCCGCCTCGCGCACCGGCGCGCGGCTCACGCCCATGCGGCGCGCGATGTCGGCCTCGACGATGCGGCTGCCCGGTGGCAGGCGCCCTTCGACGATGGCGCGCGTCAGCTGGGCCTCGACCAACCCGACGAGGTCGGTCGATTCGACCGACTCGAAGAGGGCCGTATCGGAAGAAGGAGGAGGAGAAATTGCGGAAGTAGCCATGTTGCTTGTCTCGTCATTGGTATGCGCCAGGGGCGATTCTTCACCGGATGGCGTCTGGCGCAGCCGGTACGGTCTTCAGCCCTCGCCCCGCGCGGGCAAGATAGATGCCGGCCGCCATGATCAGTGCGATGCCAGCCATCGCGATCGCGTCGGGCGGCCTGCGGAACCAGAAGGTGCTGAAGGCCACGGCCAGCAGCAGCTGGAAGTAGTTGAGCGGCGCCAGCGTGGAGGCCTCGACGCGCTCGAAGGCGGCCAGCAGCAGCCATTGCGCCGCGGCGCTGCAGGCGCCGCCCGCGAGCAGCAGCGCCACGTCGCCCCACGGAGGCTGCTGGGCGGGCAGGAAGAAGGGGGCAGGAATCAGCGTGGCGACGAAGCAGACCAGCGCGGTCCAGGCGTATTGCACCGGGCCCGCGACCAGGCCCGCGAGCCGCCGCGTGAGCAGCTGGAAGACCGCGTAGCAAACGGCCGCCACGGCCATCAGCACCGTGCCGAGCAGAGGCAGGTCGGCGCCCGGCCGCACGATCAGCAGCATGCCGCCAAAGCCGACCGTCACCGCCACCCAGCGGCTGCGCCGCAGCTGCTCGCCGAGCAGCCACGGCGACAGCGCCACCATCAGGAGCGGTGCGGTGAAGTAGATGGCCGTGGCCTCGGCCAGCGGCATCCAGATGAGCGCCGTCATGAAGCAGGTCGCCACCGTCGCGAGCATCAAGCCCCGCAGCAGCAGCAAAGGCTTTTGCGGCGTGCGCCATATGCGCAGGTCGCCATGGCGCAGCAGCATCGCAAAGGCAATGCCGCTCACCGCGACGTAGCGCATCACGTTGACGAAGGGCGCCGGGTAGAACTGCAGCATGTATTTGCAGAACGCGTCGTAGGAGGCAAAGGCCACCAGCGCGCAGAAGAACAGCGCCACGCCGGCGCTTTTCGAGCCCGCCGGGCGCAGTGCGAGAGCCGTGGCTGCGGTGCTCATCGCGCGGCCTGGAAGCCCCGCAGGAAATTGTCGAGCGCGGGGCCGATGGCCTCCACCATGTAGCCGCCTTCCTGCACGACCACGGTCGGCAGTTTCAGCGCGCCGACGCGCTCGCCGATGTGGCGGTAGGCGTCGAGGTCGAGCTTCAGCACGCTGATGGGGTCGTCCTTGTAACTGTCGAAGCCGAGCGCGAGCACCAGCGCCTTGGGCGCGAATTCGCGCAGCGCGGCCGCGCCTTCGTCCACCGCCTGCAGGAACACCGCGTTGTCGGCGCCGTGCGCCAGCGGCAGGTTCAGGTTGAAGCCTTCGCCCGCGCCCACGCCGCGCTCGTGCGCATAGCCGGTGTAGAACGGGTAGTAGCCCGAGGGATCGGCGTGCGTCGACACGGTCAGCACGTCGCCGCGCGCATAAAAAATGTTCTGCGTCCCGTCGCCGTGGTGCGCATCGACGTCGAACACCGCCACGCGGCCGTGCCGCTCCCACAGCCGCTGGGCCGCGATGGCGCTGTTGTTGATGTAGCAGAAGCCGCCCGCGCGGTCGCGGTGCGCGTGATGGCCCGAGGGGCGGCACAGCGCATAGGCCGCGTCGCCGCTTTCCAGCACCGCATCGGCGGCCGCCACCGCGGTGTGCGCCGAGCGCAGTATCGAGCGCCAGGTGTGCGGGCCCAGCGGGCACGAGAGGTCGCTGATGTAGTAGCCCGTGCGCGCCACCAGCGATGGCGAGGGGCACGGTGCGCGCGCCACGCCCGGCGTCCCGTTGTAGTAGGGCGAAAGGTTCGGCAGCACCTCGATGCCGGGTTCCACGCCGGGCACCTCGAGCTGGCGCCACAGCGCGTAGGCCGTTTCCAGGTAGTCGAGGTAGTCGGTGCTGTGCACGGCCTCGAGCGGCGCGCGGCCGTAGTCCGGCGGCTCGGCCAGCGCAATGCCGCGCAGGGCCAGCGCGTCACGCAGCGCATGCGCGCGGCTCGGCAGGTCGGTCGGCTTGCAGATGCGGCCCAGCCGCATGAACTGCTGCGGGTCGTGCAGCAGCTGGTCGTCGGTGAAGAAGGCCTTCATGCGAAGGTTTCTTCGAACACCGCCATGGCGCGGCCGAAGCGCGCGAACATGTCGTCGGTCTGCTCGGCCGTGATGATGAGCGGCGGGCAGAAGGCGACGGAATCGCCCATGGCGCGCACGATGAGCCCTTGCGCCAGCGCGAGCTCGGCCAGCCTGGCGCCGGCCTTCTGCGCGGGATCGAAGGGCGTGCGCTTCCCGGGGTCGGCATACAGCTCGATGGCGCCGATGAGCCCGACGCCGCGCACCTCGCCGACGTACTTGCGCGCGGCGTGGTTCTGCAGCCCCTGCTGGAATTGCGGTGCCAGCGACTGCACGTGCGCGACGATGTTCTCGTCCTCGTAGACCTTGAGCGTCTCGAGCGCGATGGCGCAGGCGACCGGATGGCCGGAGTAGGTGAAGCCGTGGCCGAAGGTGCCGATCTTGCCGCTGTTGGCGGCCACGGCCGCATGCACCTTCTCGTTCACCATCACGGCCGAGATCGGCACGTAGCCCGACGACAGCGCCTTGGCCGCGGTCAGGATGTCGGGCGCGAGGCCGAAGGTGGTGGAGCCGAACATCTGGCCGGTGCGGCCGAAACCGCAGATCACCTCGTCGGCGATCAGCAGCACCTCGTACTTGGCGAGCACCTTCTGGATCTTCTCGAAGTAGGTGGCCGGCGGCACCAGCACGCCGCCCGCGCCCATCACGGGCTCGGCGATGAAGGCGCCGACCGTTTCGGGGCCTTCGTCGAGGATGCGCTGCTCGAGCGCAGCGGCCAGGCGCGTCGCGAAGTCTTCCTCGCTTTCGCCGGCCTCGGCGTAGCGGAAATGGTGCGGGCAATCGACATGCAGGATGCGGTCGATCGGCAGGTCGAAGTCGCGGTGGTTCGGCACCAGGCCGCTCAGGCTCGATGCCGCAACGGTGACGCCGTGGTACGCGTTGCGGCGCGCAATGATCTTTTTCTTCTCGGGCTTGCCGATGGCGTTGTGGTAGTACCAGACCAGCTTGACCGCGGAGTCGTTGGCCTCCGAGCCCGAGTTGGCGAAGAACACTTTGGACATCGGCACCGGCGCCATCGCCAGCAGCTTTTCGGCCAGCGCGATGGCGGCCGGATTGGAGCGGCCGTTGAACGTGTGGTAGTAGGGCAGCCCGTGCAGCGCATCGCTGCCGGCCTTGGCCAGGCGTGCGTTGCTGAAGCCCAGCGAGGCGCACCACAGGCCCGACATGGCTTCGAGATAGCGGAGGCCCTGGTCGTCCTCCACGAAGATGCCGTCGCCGCGCTGGATCACCAGCGGACCGACCTGCGGATGCGTGGCAAGGTTGGTGAAGGAGTGGAGATGCGCGGCGATGTCGGTGGCGGCGTTTTCCGCGTGCGTGCTTGCGTTCATGAAGACGGTTCCGGTTTGGGGGAGTTCAGTAGCCGCGGGCCAGGTCGACCTGGTTGGCGGGGCGCCGGCCCTGCCGCACCGCCGCGAGGTTGCCGAGCGTCTGGCGGGCGATCACGAGGCTGTCGGTGCGCGTGGCGATGTGCGGCGTGACGAGGATGCGCGGGTCGCCCCAGAACGGATGGTCCGGCGGCAGCGGCTCCTGCGAAAAGGCATCGAGGGTGGCCGCCGAAAGCTGGCCCGCGTCGAGCGCCGGCTGCAGGTCGGCCTCGACCAGATGATCGCCGCGGCCGACGTTGATCAGGTGCGCGCCGCGCGGCAGCTTTGCGAACAGCGCGGCATCGAGAAAGCCGTGCGTCTCGGCTGTCAGCGGCAGCAGGCACACCAGCGTGTCGCACCCCGAGAGAAATTCGTCGAGCTGCGCCGCACCGTGGAACCCAGCGACGCCGGACGGCAAGGATTCTTTCGCGCTGCGGCTCCAGCCACGCACCTGGTAGCCGATGGCGGCCAGCGCCTCGGCGCAGGCCATGCCCAGCGTGCCGAGGCCGGCGATGCCGACGCGATGGTGGCGCGGCGACACGACTGGCTGCTCTTCCCATCGGCGGGCCTGCGAACTCGCGACGTAGGCTTGCATGCCGCGGTGCCGCTGCACCACGGCCCAGCAGACATAGGCCTTCATGCCGGCCGCCATGCCGGTGTCGACGATGCGGCACAGCGGCAGATGGCGCGGCAGCTGCGCATCGGCCGTGATGTGCTCGATGCCCGCGGCCAGCGACTGCACGAGCCGCAGCTTCGGCATCTGCGCGAGCAGGCCGTGCGGCGGAAACCAGCAGACGGCCGCATCGATCTCGTCCAGCGCGCCGAGCGCATCGAGGTTAGTGCCCAGGCGCAGGTCGATGCCCGGATGGGCCTCGCGGAAAGCGACGGCGAGGTATTCCATGTCGAGCACGGCGCTGAGCAGCGCCACGCGAGGCGTGCCGGCCTTGTCGTCCGGCGCCATCACGCGACCAGCGCCTCGGCCGGCGATGCGGAGGACACCAGCCGCGGCACCGCTTCGATCAGCTTGCGCGTGTAGGCGTGCTTCGGATCGCCGAGCACCCTGTGCGTCTCGCCGTATTCGACGACCTCGCCGCGCTGCATCACCGCGATGTGGTCGCACATCTGGCCGGCCACGCGCAGGTCGTGCGTGATGAAGACCATCGCAAGCTGGAACTGCTCGCGCACCTGCGCGAAGAGTTCGAGCACCTGCGCCTGCACCGACACGTCGAGCGCCGACACCGGCTCGTCGGCCACCAGCAGCTCGGGCTGCATGGCGAGGGCGCGCGCAATGCCGATGCGCTGGCGCTGCCCGCCCGAGAACTCGTGCGGATAGCGCTCGGCCGCGTCGGGGCCCAGGCCCACGAGCTTCAGCAGTTCCATCGCGCGTGCCATGGCTTCGGCCTTGCCCACGCCCTGCGCAATGGGACCGCCCGCAATGGCCGCGCCCACGCGGTGGCGCGGGTTGAGCGAGGCGTACGGGTCCTGGAACACCATCTGGATCTTGCCCGCGGCCTCGCGCCGGAAGGCCGGGCCCTGCGACAGGCTGCGGCCCTTGAAGAGGATGCGGCCGCTGTCGAACGGCGAGAGCCCCACCAGGCAGCGGCCTACGCTCGATTTGCCCGAGCCCGATTCGCCGACCAGCCCCAGCGTTTCGCCGCGGCGCAAGTCGAAGCTGACGTTCTTCGCGGCCTGCACCGAACGGCCGCGCTTGAAGAGGCCGCTGCCCGAGGTGTAGGTCTTGCACAGGTCCTGCACCTGCAGCACGCGCACGATCTCGCCGGTGGGGGTGTCGCGCTCGGCATTGCCGGTGGGAATGGCCGCAATCAGCTTGCGCGTGTAGGGGTGCTGCGGCGCATCGAGCACCTGGCGCACCGGCCCGGCCTCGACCACCTTGCCGGTCTGCATCACGACCACGTGATCGGCGATTTCGGACACCACGCCGAAGTCGTGCGTGATGAACAGCACCGCCGTGCCGCGGCGCTGCTGCAGCTCGCGGATCAGCGCGAGGATCTGCGCCTGCGTGGTCACATCGAGCGCGGTGGTCGGTTCGTCGGCAATGAGCAGCACGGGCTCGAGCACCAGCGCGCAGGCGATCATCACGCGCTGGCGCTGGCCGCCCGAGAGGCGGAACGGATAGGCGTCGATCAGCAGCTCCGGGTCCGGCAGCCCCACATCGGCCAGCGCGGCCAGGATGCGGCGCCGCTTCTCGGCCACGGGCACGCTGCCGTGCGCGTCGAAGACCTCGCCGATCTGCTCGCCGATGCGCATCACCGGGTTCAGCGCCGTCATCGGCTCCTGGAACACCATGCCGATGCGCCGGCCGCGCAGCTCGCGCATCTGCGGCTCGGTGAGCTGCAGCAGGTCGCGGCCCTCGAACAAGATCTGCCCGGCCACGGGCTCGACGTGCGGACGCGGCAGCAGGCCCATCACCGCGTTGGCGATCATCGATTTGCCCGAGCCCGATTCGCCGACCACGCACAGCGTCTGCCCCGGCAGCACCGACAGCGTGGCGCCGTCGACGGCCAGCGCGCGGTCCGCGCCCTTGGGCAGGCTGATGCCCAGGTCGACGACGTCGAGCACCGGCTGCACCGGCTTCATGGGTGTGACGGTGGCGCTCATTTGCCCCTCCCGTCGAGCCGCGTGTTGAGCCCGTCGCTCAGGCCTTCGCCCACGAGGTTGAGCGCGAGCACGGTCAGCACGATGGCCAGGCCGGGAAACAGCGCCATCCACCAGGCCTGGCGCAGCACGGTGCGCGCCGCGCCCACCATGTAGCCCCAGCTCATCTGGTTCGGATCGCCCAGGCCGAGGAAGCTCAGGCTCGACTCCAGCAGGATCGCGGTGGCCGTCATCAGCGAGGCCATCACGATGATGGGCGACATGGCGTTGGGCAATATCTGCGTGAGGATGATGCGCGGCGTCGACTGGCCCGCAAGCAGCGCGGCCTGCACGAAATCGCGCTGGCGCAGCGTGAGGAATTCGCTGCGCACCAGCCGCGCCACGGGCGGCCACGAGACGATGGCAATGGCCACCACGATCGAATTGACCGAGGGCTGGAAGATGGCCACCAGCACGATAGCGAGCGCGAAGCTCGGCACGGCCTGGAAAAGCTCGGTGAAACGCATCAGCGCCGCGTCGATCCAGCCGCCGAAGTAGCCGGCGATGGCGCCGAGCGTCACGCCGATGAGCAGCGCCACCACGGTGGACACCAGCCCGATCAGGAGCGAGATGCGCGCACCGTAGATCACGCCCGAGAGGATGTCGCGGCCCAGCGTGTCGGTGCCGAGCGCGAAGCCGGGCTCCGTCCACGGCCGCAGGAACGGCTGCTCGACCATGTTCCACGGATCGTTGGTCGCGACCGACGGGCCGACGATCGCCACCACGGCCACCAGCAGCAGCACCGCCATGCCGAGCACGGCGCCCTTGTTGCGGCAGAAGCGCCGCCAGAATGGACTTTGCAGCAAGGTCATAGCTCTATCCGCGGATCGACCAGCGTGTAGACGAGGTCGGTGATGAGGTTGAACAGCACGGCCATGGCCGCGGTCACCAGGAAGGCGCCGAGCAGCAGGTTGTAGTCGCGCTGCAGCAGCGCGTCGAACATCAGGCGGCCGATGCCAGGCCAGGCGAACACGGTTTCGGTGAGCACCGCGCCGCCGATCATTCCGCCGGCCTGGATGCCCGCGAGCGTGACCACCGGCAGCAGCGCGTTGCGCAGCACGTGCGCGCGCAGGATGCGGCCGGGCTTTACGCCCTTGGCACGCGCGGTCTTCACGAAGTCCATCTGCGCCACCTCGAGCATGGCGGCGCGCGTCATGCGCGCATACACCGCCATGTAGAACAGCGCGAGCGTCAGCGCCGGCAGCACCAGGTGGCCGGCAATGTCCCAGGCCAGCGCCAGGCCGGTGGCGCCGGAGCCGACGGTGCTGAAGCCGAAGCCCGGCAGCCAGTCGAGCTGCACCGTGAACACCAGCACCGCCATCAGCGCGAGCCAGTAGAGCGGCGTGGCATAGAAGATGAGCGCCACCACGGTGATCGAGCTGTCGACCCAGGTGCCGGCCCGCCGCGCGGCCAGCGCCCCGAGCGTGATACCGAACAGCAGCGACAGCGCAAAGGCCGTGCCGGTGAGCAGCAGCGTGGCCGGCAGCCGGTCCATGATGAGCTTGAGCACCGGCTGCTGCTGGCGGTACGAGAAGCCCAGGTCGAGCTGCACCACCTTGCCGACGTAGGTGGCAAGCTGCGTCGTGATCGGCTGGTCGAGCCCGAACTGCGCGCGCAGCTGGGCCACGAACTGCGGATCGGATGCGCCCGCCTCGCCCGCCAGCACCGACACCGGGTCGCCCGGCGCGGCGCGCACCAGCATGAAGTTGACCGTGGCGATCAGCAGGATCGCCAGCAGGCCCTGCATCACGCGGCCCAGCATGAACTGCGTGCGTTTCATCGGCAGCCTCCATGGCTGCGCGGGAGCGGTGCCGCCATCATCATCATGCGACCGTCGCGGTGCCCAGGCTGTCGTTCAGGCCGATGCCGGATGTGATCAGGTTGCCAAGCTTGGTGCGGTACAGCGTCGGGAAGTTGAGCTCGTGCAGCCAGGCCACGGGCACCTCGTCGAGCAGGATCTTCTGCACCTGCAGGTAGATGGCCTTGCGCTTCTCGGGGTCGGCCTCCTTGGCGCCGGCGTCGAACAGCTCGTCCACCTTCGGGTTCGAGTAGCCCTCGACGTTGTTGAAGGGCGAGCCCTTGGCGATGTTGCTGGTGGTGTAGTTGCGCGCCACGCCCAGCGCCGGGTCCCCGTACTGGTACACGTAGGTAAAGGCGAGGTCGTAGTCCCACTCGTTGAGCTTCTGGTTCCAGCCGGCGACGTCGGTGGCCACCAGCTCGACCTTGATACCCGCCTGCGCCAGGTTCTGGCGCAGGATCTCGGCCGAGCGCGCCCACGTCTCGCCGTAAGGCAACGGCAGCAGGCGCAGCGTCTCGCCCTTGTAGCCGGCTTCTTCCAGCAGCTTCTTCGCGGTGGCCACGTTGCGCGGGTACTTGGCCACGTCGGTGCTGTGGAACTTGATGTTGCTGTTGAACGGCCCGGTGGCGGGCTTGGCGAAACCCTGCCATGCGATCTTGGCCATGGCTTCGCGGTCGATGGCGTACATCACCGCCTGGCGGAACTTGACGTTGTCCATCGGCGCCTTGCGGTTGTTGAGCCACAGCCATGAGTGCGGCGCGAAGAACTCCCAGCCCTTGGTGGTGACCGCCACGCCCGGCAACTTGGACAGCCGCAGCACGTCGAAGTATTCGACCGCCCCGCCCGGCACCAGGTCAACCTTGCCCGACTCGAAAGCCGCCGCCCGCGAGGCCGCATCGGGAATGACATGGAAATACACGCTCTCGACCAGCGGCACGTCCTTGACGTGGTACTTGTCGTTGGCCACGAGCTGGATGTACGAGCCCTTGACCCATTCCTTGAACTTGAACGGCCCGGTGCCGATGGGCGTGGCGTTGGCGGGGTTGGTCGCGAAGTCGGTGCCTTCGTAGATGTGCTTCGGGATCATCGGCATGCTGCCGACCTCGAAGATGCCGATGAACGGGCCGAAGGGGTACTTGAGCTTGAACTCGACCGTGAGCGGGTCGAGGGCCTTGATGCTTTCCACCGACGCCAGGTTGGCCCGCAGGCGTGCATGCGTCTTGCGCAGGAACACGTCGGCCGAGAACACCACGTCGGCCGAGGTGAAGGGCTTGCCGTCGTGCCAGGTGACGCCGGGCTTGAGCTTGAAGGTGTAGAGCGTGCCTTCCTTGTTGACGGTCCACGAGGTGGCCAGCGAGGGCAGCGGGTTGATCTTCTCGTCATAGCGCAGCAGGCCTTCGTAGATGTTGCCCGAGATCATCTGCGTGGGGCCGTTCTGCGTGATGCCCAGCATCAGCCCCGGCGGCTCGGGCTGCACGACGGCGTTGATCACGCCGCCTTTCTTACCCGCGGCGAGCAGGTGCAAGGGAACGCCTGCCAGCGTCAGGCCGGCGGTGGCAGCGGCACCCATCTGGATGAGATTGCGACGTTTCATGTGCGGAAACTCCTTGTGGCTCTGTGCGAGCGGGTGGGGACAAAGAAACAGAAACGGGAACGGAAGAACGCGGGCGCCGCGCACGGCGCCCGGCTCAGTCGCGGTACGACGTGGCGGGAAGCGGATCGATGCGTTGCAGCAGCGCGCGCCATTCGCGCGCGTTCGGGTCGGGCTGGCCCGGCTGGCGCACGCTGTCGCCGCTTTCGTACTGCTGCGCGGTCTTTTCGCAGACCTCGGACGGCACGGGGTAGACCGGCTGCCCGCTCGAGGCAATGGCCACCTGCACGCGGCAGGCGCGCTCCAGGTTCAGCATCAGGATGAAGGCCTCCGACACCGTGCGCCCGAGCGTGACGAGGCCGTGGTTGCGCAGGATCAATGCGCGCGCGCTCGGCCCCAGGTCGGCCACCAGGCGCTCGCGTTCGTCGGCGTCGAGCGCGATGCCTTCGAAGTCGTGATAGACCACGCGGTTGTAGAACTGCAGCGCCCACTGGTTGCACGGCTGCAGGCCGCCCGCCAGCGACGACACCGCCACGCCCGCCACCGTGTGCGTGTGCAGCACGCAGGCCGCGTCGTGGCGTGCCGCATGCACGGCGCTGTGGATGGTGAAACCGGCCGGGTTCACGTCGTAGGGCGAGTCGTCGAGGATGCGGCCCGCCAGGTCGATCTTGACCAGCGACGAGGCCGTGATGTCCCGGAACAGCGTGCCGAAGGGGTTGATCAGGAACTGGTCTTCGGCCCCCGGCACACGCGCGGAGATGTGCGTGTAGATGCTGTCGTCCATGCCGTAGTGCGCCACCAGGCGGTAGGCGGCGGCCAGGTCTTCACGCACCTGGCGCTCAGCGTCGGAAACGGGTGGGGCCTTGCGGCCCACTGCCTGCAATTGCATATCGCGTTCCTTTTTTCAGCCCGGCAGAAAGCGCCGCGCCTTGATCGAGGTTCATCGGATCGACTGTGCAAACTGTCGACAGTCAACTCGCGACAGTCTTAAGCAATATGCAGGCCCGCGTGATGGGGTAAGCCCTTGGTGAGGGGCGTCGACGGGCGGAAAACGGCGCCGGCAAAGGGCCGGCGCAGAAAAAAGAACGCCGCGGGCACCGGGTGAAGTGCGCGCGGCGGTGATGCCGGATGGGACGGTCGTGCGCCATGAGGGCGCCGGGTGCACCAGGGTGCACCGGGAAAATGCACCTCCCTCAGCCCAGGCGCCCTTCTTCGCGCAGCCGCGCTCCGATGCGCCGGATCTCGGCCTCGCCCTGGTCGAGCGCCGCCTTGCTGGTGTGCACCGAGTAGCGGCCCATCACCAGCTCGTGCGGGTGCCTCACGGCCGAGCCCAGCACGAAGTCCGTGTCGCCGCGGGCCACGAAGTCGATGGCCGCGCCGGATTCCTCGAACACGGCGAGTTCGCCGGTGGCGATCGGGTCGCCGCCGCTGTCGCCCGCATCGAGCTGGCCCGCGTTGATCGCGACCCAGCCCACCGTGTGACCGGCGGGCGGCGTGTAGCGCCAGTGCTCGCCGTCCTTCAGTTGCACGGCCAGGTAGTTCATGGGCGCGGGCGCCGGAATGGGGCTCTGCGCCGCGCCGTAGCGGCCGAGCAGCACGCGCGCCGGGCCTTCTCGCGGCACCTGCGAGGGCGCCAGGTAGATGCTTTGGGCCGGCGCGTTTTCTTCCGCGGCCGGCAGGGCCACCCAGAGTTGGAAGCCCTGCACGCGCTTCGTGCCCGGCGCGGGCGCACCGTCGTGCCACACGCCGTTGCCGGCGCGCATCCACTCGACGCCGCCGGCCGGCAGCACGCCTTGCTCGCCGGTCGTGTCTTCGTACACCGTGTCGCCTTCGATCAGCCACGTCAGCGTGGCAATGCCCGAGTGCGGGTGAATGCCGAACCCCTTGCGGCTGCCGGTGGTGTCGAAGCCGAACAGGTCGAGAAACACGAAGGGCTTCAGAAACTCGCCCAGGTCGCCGGGGCTCATGAGCCGGATGATCGGCCCGTGCTGCGAGCCGCGCGTCCGGTAGACGATGGGGCGGGCTTCTTCGGTGATGGGGGTCGTGGCAACGGCGGTGGTCATGGGATGCTCCTGAATCGATAGAAGAAGAGGAAGAAGCGATCAGGCCGCCCTGGCCGCCTGCCGCGGCACGGGCCGCAGGCGCCAGGTCACGAACACCGAAAGCAGTGCGAGCACGACGGCTGGAGCGGGGCTGCCGCCGATCAGCACCAGGTGCGTGGCCACGGCGCCGGCCATGGTCGCGGTCAGCAGCAGGCCGCCGAGGAAGCCGGTTGCCGGCACCAGCAGCAGCACCGCGCCGCCGACTTCGACCACGCCGGTCACATAGCGGAACCACTGGCCGAAGCCGATGGCCTCGAACACCTGGACCATCTGCGGTGCGCCGGACAGCTTGGCGATGCCGGCGGCACCGAAAGCCAGCGCCAGAAGGATGCGAAGACCCCAGACGATGCGGCGCTGGGTCGGGGAAGTGAGAGATGAGGAAGTCATGGGGAGTAGGTTAGGGTCGCACCCATTGATCGACTAGACAGCAGAATCGGATTGCACTCGTCCACCGAAAGAAGGAATTGCCGCCATGCTCGACCTCAACGACATCGCCATGTTTGTGCAGGTGGTGCGCCACGGCAGCTTTGCCGAGGCGGCGCGCCGGCTCGGACTGCCGCCCAACACCGTGAGCCGGCGCGTCCAGCAGTTGGAAGCGCAACTGGGTACGCGGCTGATGCAGCGCTCCACCCGCAAGCTCACGCTCACCAGCGCGGGCCAGGCTTTTCATGAGCGCTGCGCGGGCGCGGTCGACGGGCTGGTCGAGGCCGGACAGGAGCTGATCACCGGCAGCCAGGAACCCAGCGGCCTGGTGCGCGTGGCGGCCACGGCCGACTTCTTCGATTTCTTCCCGATGGAATGGGTCGCCGACTTCCTGGCCGCGCATCCGCTGGTGCGCGTGGATTTCGTGCTCAGCGACGCCAAGGCCGACCTGATCGCCGAGCAGATCGACATCGCCTTCCGGGGCGGCGCGCTGCCCGACTCAGGCTATGTCGGCCGCAAGCTCATGAGCGCGCGGACCGACGGCATGGTGGCCAGCCCCGCATACATCGCCGCGCGCGGTGCGCCCGCCACCTTGCCAGACCTGGTGAACCACGACTGCATCACCTCGCCCCATCCCAGCGGCCGCGCCTTGTGGCGCCTGGCCGGCCCCGGCGGCGTGGAAGAAGAAGTGCAAGTGACGGGCCGTTTCACCGGCAACACCGCCCAGGCGCTGCGCAAGGCCGCACTCGCCGGCCTGGGCGTCGCGCTGCTGCCGCCCACCATGGCCCGGCTCGACCTCGAAGCCGGCCGGCTCGTGCGGGTGCTGCCGCAGTACCAGCGCACGGGGCAGGGGCTGAGCGTGCTGTATCCGAGCCGGAAACACCTGCCGCTGGCGGTGTCGGCGTTCATCGGGATGGTGATGGAGAAGCTGAGTGGGGTGGAGGGGCTGCCGGAGATGTTGCGGGTGGCGAAGGCATAGCCCCACCGGCCGGCCGATTTGCACAGAAAATGCCCCGCATGAAAATCGAAAAAGACACCGTCGTCACGCTCAAGTACAAGGTCGCCGACGCCCAAGGCAAGCTCATCGAAGCCAGCCCCGAGCCGATGGCCTATCTGCATGGCGGGTACGAGAACACGCTGCCCAAGATCGAGGAAGCGCTCGATGGCAAGGAAAAGGGTTACCAGACCACGCTGCATCTGGCGCCTGAAGACGCCTTCGGCCTGCGCGACGAGTCGCTGGTGCGCAGCATTCCCAAGGCCGACTTTCCGCCGGGCGTGAAGGTCGGCGGGCAGCTGGAAGGGCGGCTCGACGACGGACGCGAGCACCTGTTTACCGTGATGAAGATCAAGGGCCCGGTCGTTCTGCTGGACGGCAACCATCCGTGGGCCGGCAAGGCGCTGCGCTTCAGCCTCCAGGTGACGGACGTGCGTGCGGCGCTGCCGGTGGAGATCGAGCATCGGCATGTGCATGGGGCGCACGGGCACCATCACTGACCGTGCGGGGTCAGCTGCCTAGCTCTGCTTTTTCTTGTTCCAGAACCGCGGCGCCTTCTCGATCTTGCCCAGCGCCTTGCGGCACGCTTTCGCGCCCGCATCATGGCGTGCGCTGAACCAGCCGACCGCAAACCACGCGCGGGCATCTCGCTGGGTGGCTTCCCGATAGAGCGCGAGCGCCACCGCTTCGTCGTTGAACTCGCCCAGCGCGTCTTGCGCCGGGCGCAGCCGCTCCAGGTAGCGCTCGGCGGCTGACTTTTTTTTATCGTCCGCATCGGCGAACAGCGGCGCCACGAACTCGGCGAGATAGCGCAGGCGCTTGAGCCGCTTGCGCGTGCGGTGCTGGTCTTCGGAAGCCAGCGACTCGAAGCGCCGGCCATCGCGCACGATCTGTTCATGCAGACGCCTCAAGCGCTTGCGCAGAGAGCGGCGCGCATCGCCGGCCTCCAGCGGCCCCGATGGCGAGGGGGCTTGTTCGGATGCTTCGGCGCCACCTTTGGGCTCGGCTTCCGCGGCCGTCATCGCGGTGAACCCGATCAATGAAACCAGCACCGATTGAAATGCCGGCGCGCGCACGACCTCACCAGGCGAAGGCGCGTGGGCCGCTGCCGCATCGTCGCCGGCCAGCGGATCGAACTCGGGCGCGCCCGCGTCTCGCAGTTGCGGCTGTGCCAGCTTTAGCACCTGCTCGCGGTCGCGCAGCACGCCCAGCGCGCGAAAGGCCTCGACCAGCGGCGGCTCCCATTCGGCGCCGTTGAAAAGATCGGTACGTTCGTCGAGTCCCGCCAGTTCACGCAGCGCCGTGCGCAGGCGCCGGATGCCGATGCGCAGTTGATGGATCTGCTCCTCGTCGCTGCTGCCCGCGGCAATTTCGCTGGCGTTGGGCAGCATCTGCGCGAGGCATGAGGCGACCACGGCTTGCTGGATGGCGCGGCCATCGAGCTTGTGGTCGTGTTTCTCTTCGGCAAAGCGCGGCGTCTCGGCTTTCACGGCCGGAACCACGTCGAGCTTTGCCAGCAGCCGCGCGCCGCGCTCGGCCTTGGAAACGGTGCTGAACCACAGGCCGTGCTGCTGCGACCAGCGGCGTGCGAGCGCGACCAGGCCCTGCACGTTGCCACGCTTGAGTTCGAGTTCCAGCTCGCACACCGGCGATTCGCGCTGCTCGGGCGTGCCCGCGTGGGCAACGACCTTGCCGACATCGAGTGCCAGCTCGACCACGGCGCCGCCGGCCCCGGTCGTGCGCACGTCGCGCGTGAGCCGCACGATGTCGGTGGACTGGCGCTCGACCAGCGGCGCGCCGCTCGCGGCCAGCACCTTGGCGAGCCGGTCGCCCACGGGCGTGCCCTGGTGGCGCTGCGGGTCGATGGCCGGCACCGCGCCGCTGCCCGCTGCGGCGCCAAGGTCGACGTTGTGTTCGAGCCGGTGCAACGCGTTGTCGCCCGTGGCCTTGGCGGTCTGCACCCAGCGCGGGCCTTCCTTGCGCAGCCGCAGCACGATGCCTTGCGCGGCCAGCGCCTGGTCGGCGGTGTCGAAGTAGCGCGCCTGCAGGCGGGTCCGCACCACGGTACCGCGCCGCAGGGCGGCCTCGACGGCTTTCAGGCGGCCCGCGGGAATATGAAACTTGAACTCGATTTCCATGACGGTCATGATGCCCGTCTTCGCCATGAGCACAACATCCGACCCCAAAGCATTGCTTGCCGCGGGCGCCGCCCGGTCGGCCAAGGCACTGGCCGCCAGGGAGCTGACCGCCGCGCAACTCTGCGAAGCCGCCATCGCCCGCATCGAAGCCCTCGATGGCGCGCTCAACGCAGTGGTGGTGCGCGATTTCGACCGCGCGCGGCGCCAGGCCGCCGACGCCGATGCGGCGCTCGCGCGCGGGGAGCGCCGGCCGCTGCTGGGCGTGCCGATGACGGTCAAGGAAGCCTTCAACGTCGCGGGCCTGCCGACCTGCTGGGGCCTTCCGCCGTTCCGCGATTTCGTTCCGCCGCATGACGCCGTTGCCGTGCAGCGCCTCAAGGCGGCGGGCGCGGTGATTCTGGGCAAGACCAACGTGCCGCCCGCGCTGGCCGACTGGCAGTGCGACAACCGGGTGTATGGCCGCACGCTGCACCCGCTCGACCCCTTGCGCACGCCGGGCGGCTCGTCGGGCGGCGGCGCCGTCGCGGTGGCCACGGGCATGGCGGCGCTGGAACTGGGCAGCGACCTGACGGGTTCGCTGCGTGTTCCCGCGAGCTTTTGCGGCGTGTACGCGCACAAGCCGAGCGCCGGGCTCCTGCCGACCCGCGGCTTCGCGTTTCCCGGTACCGAGGAGGCGCCGGCCGGGTTGCCTTCGGTGATCGGGCCGATCGGCCATTGCGCGGACGACCTCCTGCTGGCGCTCGGGGTGCTGGCCGGGCCCGACGCGGCCCATGTGGCAAGGGGCTGCTTCGCGCTGCCTGCGCCGCGCCGCACGGCCGCAAAGGAATGGCGCGTGCTCCTGGTCACGGCGCATCCAAAGGCCGCCGTGGCGGCGGAGGTGCGCGCCGCCATCGAAGGTGCCGGCCGGCGACTGGCGAATGCGGGCGCCTTGGTGGCCGAGGCATCCGATCTGCTGCCCGATCTGGCCGAGATCGGTGACACCTACGACCAGACCGTGCAGACCGTGCTCGCGCACGTCGAGCCGGGCGGCCGCTCGCAGATGTCGCTGCGAGCGTGGTTCGACCTGTTCGCCACGCGCACGCGCATCCGGGCGCAGCTGCGCGCGCTGTTCACGCAGTTCGACGCGGTGTTGTGTCCGGCGGTCGGCTGCGCGGCCTTCGAGCATGTGAGTGAGCCTGATTTTTGCAAGCGAACACTCACTGTCGATGGAGTCGAGACACCGTATGACGCGCTGGGCGCCTGGGCTGCCCTGGCGAGCCTGGGCGGACTGCCGGCCACGGTCGTTCCTGCAGGCTTCACGAAGGGCGGATTGCCGCTGGGCGTGCAGATCGTCGGTCCGTATTTCGAGGACCGCAGCACCATCGCCCTGGCCCGGTTGCTGACGGAGAACAGTGCTTGAAAAATAATGTGGACGCCGTCCATTTTCTTTGATATCTTTTGTGGACGGCGTACACAAAGCGCCGGCAAACACCTCCATCCAACCCTTCACCGAAACAGGAAGACAACCATGGCCAACAAGCAAATCTTCGTGAACCTCGCCGTCAAGAACCTCGAGAAGTCCAAGGCTTTCTTTGCCGCGCTGGGCTATACCTTCAACGAGAAATTCACCGACGCCAACGCTGCCTGCATGGTGATTCAGGAGGGCAGCATCCACGCCATGCTGCTGGTCGAAGACTTCTTCAAGACCTTCACCAGCAAGAGCCTCACCGACACCAGCAAGAGCACCGAGGTGCTGCTGTGCCTCTCGTGCGAAAGCCGGACCGAGGTCGACGAGATGGTGGCCAAGGCCGTGGCCGCGGGCGGCACGGTGCCACGCGAGCCGCAGGACTACGGCTTCATGTACGGCCACGGCTTCCAGGACATCGACGGCCACCTGTGGGAGCTGATGTACATGGACCCGAACGCCGAAGTGACCCACCAGAACGCGTGAGCCGCGGCGCTGAAAAAAAGCGAGAACGATGCCCATCGTTCCATATGCGCTTCTCACTGTTGCGCGAAAGGGGGCTTCCTTAAAGCGCGCGAGCCCCGATATTCCAAAGATCAGCGCCGCCCTGCGTTCGGCGGCGCAACCAACGGAAAGGAATACCGAGGTGTCCAGCAACAACATTGATGAAGAAGCCCGCAGCCCCGTCCTGCAGGTGAGCCCGCTCGGCTTTCCGTGGCAGACGATCGATCCGTTCCTGTTCTGCGTCTATCACGACGACGCCTATCCCAGGGCCAACGCGCGGATGGGGCCCGAGGCCTCGCTGGCGGGCCGCCAGATCGGCCAGGACTTCAGCCGCAAGGACGGCTGGAGCATGTACCACGGCGAGACGGTGCCGGGCTTTCCCTCGCACCCGCACCGGGGTTTCGAGACGGTGACCATCGTTCGCAAGGGGCTGGTCGACCATTCCGATTCGCTGGGCGCCACCGCGCGCTTCGGCGGCGGCGATGTGCAGTGGCTCACGGCCGGCAAGGGCATCGTGCATTCGGAGATGTTTCCGCTGCTCGATGCGAACGCGCCCAACCCGCTGGAGCTGTTCCAGATCTGGCTCAACCTGCCGGCCAAGAGCAAGATGGCCGAGCCGCACTTCACGATGTTCTGGTCCGAAGCGATCCCACGCTTTGCATCGGACGACGCGAAGGGCGGCCGCACCGAAGTCGCGGTGATCGCGGGCCGGTTCGGCGACGCTGCAGGCAACGGACAGGAACCGGCCACGCCCATTGCGCCGCTCGCGCCGCCGCCCGCTTCATGGGCTGCAAAGGCCGATGCCGACGTGGCGATCTGGACGCTCAAGATGACGCCCGGCGCCCAATGGACGCTGCCGGCGGCCGCGGGCGAAGGCACGCGGCGCATGCTGTATTTCTTCAAGGGCGCCGTCGCGCACGTCGCGGGCCAGCGCGTGGAAGGCCCGGCCGCCATCGAGCTGCGTGCCGATGCGTCCGTGGAACTGCTCAATGGCGACGGCGAAGCAAGCGAGTTCCTGCTGCTGCAGGGCCGCCCGATCGCGGAGCCGGTGGTGCAGTACGGCCCGTTCGTGATGAACACGCAGGCCGAGATCGGCCAGACCCTGGACGACTACCGCCGCACGCAGTTCGGCGGCTGGCCCTGGGACGATCCGGCACCGGTGCACAGCCGGGGCGCCGCGCGCTTTGCGCGGCACCCTGGCGGACGCGAGGAAACGCCGGGGGCCTGAAGCGCGCAGCCCCGGGGCCGCGTCAAACGGTCTTGAGGATCTCGGTGGCGGGAGCGGTCATGCTCGGCACGAACTCGATCACTTCGGTCGTCGCCACGCCGTTCTGCACGAACGGGTCGCGTGCCAGCACCGCCTCGAGCGCGGCCCGCTCGCCCGACCGCGCGAAGATCACGCCGCCCTTGCGCGGCACCTGGCGGCCCGAGGCCAGGAAGAGTCCGCTTTCATAGTGTTTTCTAAGCCACGCCATGTGCCCGTCCATCAAAGCATCGAGCTCTTCGAGGGGGCGGATGTAGGTGAGGGTGACGATGAACATGGCAAAAGCGGCAAGTGGATCGGGACTCCGATCCTATGGCCTGCCCGTGGCATTGCGTGACACCAGAAGTAACGGAGTGATCCAGTTTTTACGGCTTTCTGCTACCGTCTTTTCTACCGTTCCCACCGTTCGAGGAAAGTCTCCATGCCGCTTCGATCGCCGCCCCTTCTGCCACCCAGCTTCGTACCGCCGTACCTGCTGGACCGGCTGGCGGAACGTGCCAGCGCGCATGCCAGCGCACGGGCGGCCCAGACGCTGATGATCGACCGCGAACACCGCGGTCTTCGCGAAGCGACGGCCTCGAAGGGCGTGTCATCGGGTCCGGCGCCGCGCTACCTTCGGCGGGGCTCGCCCGCGCGCGCCATCCACGACGCGGAGCACGCGATGAGCCTGCCCGGCAGGCTGGTGCGCTCCGAAGGGCAGGCCGCCACCGGCGACATCGCCGCCGACGAGGCCTACGACTACCTGGGCGCCACCTACCGCCTGTACCACGACATCTACGAGCGCGACTCCATCGACGGCGCGGGCATGCCGCTGACCGGCAGCGTGCATTACGGCAACGACTATGACAACGCCTTCTGGAATGGCAGGCAGATGGTGTTCGGCGACGGCGACGGCGAAGTGATGAACCGCTTCACCATCGCGGTGGACATCATCGGCCACGAGCTCACGCACGGCGTCATCGACCACGAGTCGGGCCTGGTCTACCAGGGGCAGCCGGGCGCGCTCAACGAATCGATCTGCGACGTGTTCGGTGTCCTGGTCAAGCAGCACCTCTTGAAGCAGACGGCGCAGCAGGCCGACTGGCTGGTGGGGGCGGGGCTTTTCACCGCCAAGGTGGAGGCGCGCGCGCTGCGCTCGATGGCCGAGCCCGGCACGGCCTACGACGACCCGGTGCTGGGCAAAGACCCTCAGCCTGCCCATATGAAAGACTTTGTCGCCACGCGGCAGGACAATGGCGGCGTGCACATCAATTCCGGCATTCCGAACCGCGCCTTCTACCTCGCTGCCACGGCCATTCCGGGCCCGGCATGGGAGACCGCGGGCCGCGTCTGGTACGACACGGTGTGCGATCGGCGGCTGCGCCAGGACGCCGATTTCGAGGCCTTCGCGCAACTGAGCGTGGAGAATGCGGCCAGGCGCTTCGGCGCCGACAGCACGGTGCACAAGGCCGTTGGCGCCGCCTGGAACACCGTGGGAGTCACACCATCATGATTCAGCTTCCGCCCCTGGACCAGGCTTCGGTCGTGCGGGTGACGCGCGAAGGCGGCGTTGCCTACCTGCCGGGCCTTTCGCGCCCGCGCAGCTACCAGCTGGGCAACTGCAGCGAGGAACTGCGCCAGCAGATCGGAGAGGCGTTGCAAAGCGCTGCCCCGCATGCGGAAGAGAGCGGCGGCGGCCCCGGCTCGCCGGGCGGCGACCAGCGTTTCTACCGCGTCGAGCTGGTGATGCACAGTGCCACCGCCCATTCGGGTTCAATCAGCTTCGAGGTGCCCGAGACCGAGGCGCCCGAAGCGCTGGTGCACCTCTGGAAAGACGCCGCCGACCGCTGAACGCCCGGTCGGCCGGGCTTCAGATCAAAGCCCGCCAAGAACCGTCGAGGCCACCAGCCAGACGTTGGCCGAGCTGATCAGACCGAACAGCCCCCAGGCCAGCAGCTTGACCGGCGTGCCATTGGCAAAGCTGCCCATCAGCGCGCGGCTGCTCGTGAAGCGGATCAGCGGCCACATGGCAAATGGCAGCTGGAAACTCAGCACCACCTGGCTCAGCACCAGCATCTTGCCCACGCCGCCATCGCCGAACCACCAGACACCGAGAAAGGCCGGCCCGAGCGCCAGCGCCCGCGTGATCAGGCGGCGCTGCCAGCATGGGATCTTCAGGTCGAGAAAACCTTCCATGATGATCTGGCCCGCGATGGTTCCGGTGAAGGTCGAGCTCTGGCCCGAGGCGAGCAGCGCAATGCCGAACAGCGTGGCCGCGAACGCGCTTCCCACGATGGGCTCGATGAGGCGGTAGGCATAGTCGATCTCGGTCACTTCCACATGGCCGGTGCTGTGGAAGGCGCTGGCCGCCAGCACCATGATGGCCGCGTTGACCAGCAGCGCGAGCGACAGCGAGAACACCGCGTCGAAGGTGCAGAAGCGCACCGCCTCGCGGCGCGCCGCATCGGTGTCGGCCACCAGCCGGGTCTGCACGATGGACGAGTGCAGGTACAGGTTGTGCGGCATCACCGTGGCGCCGACCACGCCGATCGCGAGGTACAGCGCGCCCGGCTGCTGCAGCCGCTCGAAGCTCGGCGCAAAGCCCATCGCCACGCCGAACCAGTTGGGCTGCGACATCGCAAGCTCCACCACGAAGCAACCGGCGATGGTGCCCACCAGCCCGAGCACGATGGCCTCGACGCGCCGGAAGCCCGCGCCCTGGAGCCCCAGCACGAGCAGCGTGTCGAACGCCGTGATGGCAATGCCGACCGGGATCGATACGCCGAACAGCAGATGCAATGCCAGCGCACTGCCCAGCACCTCGGCCAGGTCGCAGGCCACGATGGCGAGCTCTGCGCCCAGCCACAAGAAGCGGCCGACGCGCGGCGAATAGTGCTCGCGGCAAGTGCGTGCCAGGTCTTTCTGCGCCACGAGGCCGAGCCGCACGCACAGCGTCTGCAGCAGCATGGCCGCCAGGCTCGCGAGCAGCACCACGAAGAGCAGGCCGTAGCCGAAGCGCGAGCCGGCCTCGATGTCGGTCGCCCAGTTGCCCGGGTCCATGTAGCCCACCGACACCAGCAGCCCGGGACCGGCGTAGCGCAGCAGCTTCTTGCCGAAGGGCAGGTCCTGCGGGACCGCCACGCTGCCTTTGACTTCGGAAGGGCAGAACGGCGCCGTGGCCGTGCGGGGCAGGGGAAAGAACATGCGCGCGATGATAGGGTCGCGCGCGGGACCCGCGCCCAGGCTGCGGATCTTTTAGATTCGGCGATTGCCATCCACAACCACACTGGAGCTTTTTTCCATGATCCACGTCGTCGCCGTCATCACCGCCAAGCCGGGCCAACGCGCCAAACTGCTCGAAGCCTTTGCCGCCAACCGCGCGGCCGTGCTGGCCGAAGAGGGCTGCATCGAATACGGCGCCGCCATCGATGCGCAAGGCGTTCCGACATCGAAAGCCAGCTTCGGGCCCGAGACCTTCGTGGTCATCGAGAAGTGGGAAACGCTGGCCCACCTGCAGGCGCACGCGGTGGCACCGCACATGGCGGCGCACGGCGCCAGGACGAAGGAACTGGTCGAGAGCAAGCTGATCCACGTGCTCGAGCCGGTCTGAGCGGTCCGCCAGCGGGCCTTCGCGCGCGGCGCAATGCCTGCTACCCTCGCGCCGGGAGCAGGCATCTCGAGGAGGGATACAACGCATGGCGATCTTCTTCAGACCGCAAGGTTTGCGCTTGCGCGCTTTCATCGCAACGCTCGGCACGCTGGCCGCGGGGCTGCTGGTGTCCGGCTGCGCGCAGCTTGCAGCGCCGCCCTACGCGGCCGACTACGAGGCGCTCGACCGGCTCGAAGCCGCGCGCCCCGGCATGGTGGCCGTGGCGAAGGTGCAGCCGACGGATCCGAACGACGGCATCAACACGTTGAGCTTGCGCCGCGCGAAACTGGTATCGCCCAGCGGCACCTTCGCGCAATACCTGGAAGACGCGCTGATGCGCGACCTGGGAGAGATATCGGCCTACGACCCCAAGGCGCCGACCCGCATCGCGGCGCGGATCCTGGTCAACGAGCTCGACCTTGGCGTGATCAACGGCAACGGCCGCATGGACGTGGAAGTGGTCGTGACGCGTGCGGCCGCACAGCGCTTGCGCAAGACCTACCGCGGCGAGATCGCCTTCGATTCGAGCTACGCGAACATCGTGGCCGTGCCCGCCGGGCAGGCCGCCTACCCACGGCTGGTGCGGGCGCTGCTGCGCCAGATGTATGCCGACCCGCAGTTCGTCGCGGCCATTGCGCCCTAGAACCGGAGCAAGCCGCAGCATGCCGTCTCTTCATTCTTCTTCGGCCACTCGCCTGTTGGCCGCTGTCGCCCTGGCCATCGCGGTGGCAGGTTGCTCCCATCCGATCACGATGATCACGGAAACGGCGCCGCCGCGCGCGACGGCCCATCTCATCCCGAAGAAGGTGGCCTACGTGATGACCGACACCCAGCGCGACCAGCAGGTGACCACCGCCGGCGGCAGTGGCGACCGCGTGAGCTACTACCCGTACCGCGACCTCGAAAAGTCGATTCGCGATGCGCTGCGCGCGGTGTACCGCGACGTGGTCGTGCTGCGCACCGCCGGCGATGCCAAGGCCAACGAGGCGGCGGGCGTGTCGCTGGTGTTCACGCCGCAGATCAAGACCGATTCGAGCTCGTCCTCCTGGGTCACATGGCCGCCCACGTCGTTCACCGCCGAGGTCAGCTGCGTGGTGAGCAATGCCGCGGGCGCCGAGGTCACCCGCGTGCGCGCGGTCGGCAACGGCACGGCGGAGTTCGGCGAGTTCAACGGCGACTACGGGCTGGCCGCCCGGCGCGCGGCAACGCGGATGACCTCGCAGCTCAGCAGCGAGATCCGGCGGAACGAGAAGCTGCGCTGACGCGATTCCTTTTTCCGCGAGCCCATGAAAAAACGCGCCCAAGAGGGCGCGTTTTTCGTTGGAGCTCCGAAGCCTTACTTCGAAACGACCTTCACCATTTCGAGGCACTTGTTCGAGTAGCCCCACTCGTTGTCGTACCAGCTCACGAGCTTCACGAAGGTGCCGTCGAGCGCAATGCCGGCTTCGGCGTCGAAGATCGAGGTGCGCGGGTCGCCGCGGAAATCGGTGGCCACCACCTTGTCTTCGGTGTAGCCCAGCACACCCTTGAGCGCGCCTTCGCTCTGCGACTTCATCTCGGCGCAGATTTCCTTGTAGGTGGCTTCCTTCTCCAGCTCCACCGTCAGGTCGACCACCGACACGTCGGAGGTCGGCACGCGGAAGCTCATGCCGGTGAGCTTCTTGTTGAGCTCCGGGATCACCACGCCCACGGCCTTGGCGGCGCCGGTGCTCGAGGGAATGATGTTTTCCAGGATGCCGCGGCCGCCGCGCCAGTCCTTGTTGCTCGGGCCGTCGACGGTCTTCTGCGTGGCCGTGGCCGCATGCACCGTGGTCATCAGGCCGCGCTTGATGCCCCACTTGTCGTTCAGCACCTTGGCGAGCGGCGCCAGGCAGTTGGTGGTGCAGCTGGCGTTGCTGACGATGGCTTCGCCGGCGTACTTCTTGTCGTTCACGCCGTAGACGAACATGGGGGTGTCGTCCTTCGACGGGGCCGACATGATCACCTTCTTGGCACCTGCCTCGAGATGCTTCTGGCAGGTTTCCTTGGTGAGGAAGAGGCCGGTGGATTCGAGCACGATGTCGGCGCCGACTTCGTTCCACTTCAGTTGCGCCGGGTCGCGCTCTTGCGTGAGGCGGATCTTCTTGCCGTTGACGATCAGGGTGTTGCCTTCAACCGTGACTTCGCCCTTGAAGCGGCCGTGCACCGAGTCGTACTGGAGCATGTAGGCCAGGTAGTCGGGCTCGAGCAAGTCGTTGATGGCAACGATTTCGATCTCGTTCTTGAAGTTCTGCACCGCTGCGCGCAGCACGTTGCGACCGATGCGACCGAAGCCGTTGATACCGAGTTTGATAGCCATCTGATTTGCTCCTAAGGTTGAAAAACTTTTTGATCGAACAGAAAGAAAGCGCCGGGCCGGGCTCAGTCGCGCAGGGCGGCTTCGACCGTGGCGGCAACGTTCTCTGCCGTGAACCCGAAATGCTTGAACAGCGCCGAGGCCGGTGCCGACTCGCCGTAGCTGTCGATACCCACGACGGCTGCGCAGCCGTACTTCCACCAGCCGCCGGTGCAGCCCATTTCGACGGCGATGCGCGGCAGCTTCTTGGGCAGCACGCTCTTCTTGTAGGCCACGTCCTGGCGATCGAAGGTGGTGGTCGAGGGCATCGACACCACGCGCACCGCAATTTTCTTCTCGGCCAGCAATTTCTGCGCGGCCAGGGCCAATTGCACTTCGGAACCGGTGGCAATGATGACCGCGGCGGTCTTCTTGCTCTTGAGGCCGACGACCTCGGGTTCCGACAGCACATAGGCGCCGCGGCTGATGTCGCCGAGGTCGCCCTTCGGCGCATAGGCGATGTTCTGGCGGCTCAGCAGCAGCGCGGTGGGGCGCGACTGGTTCTGCAGCGCCACGGCCCAGGCCACGGCGGTTTCGGCCGTGTCGCCCGGACGCCAGACGTCGAGGTTCGGAATCAGGCGCAGCGACGCGGCGTGCTCGATCGACTGGTGCGTGGGGCCGTCTTCGCCGAGGCCGATGGAGTCGTGCGTGAACACGTGCACCACGCGGCGCTTCATGAGCGCGGCCATGCGGATGGCGTTGCGGCTGTAGTCGCTGAAGGTCAGGAAGGTGCCGCCGTAGGGAATGAAGCCGCCATGCAGCGAGACACCGTTCATGATGCCCGCCATGCCGAATTCGCGCACGCCGTAGTTGATGTGCCGGCCGATCACGCCGTGGGGCGGCTCGGCGTTGTCGGCTGTGCTCTCGGGTGCGGCTTCGTCCTCGGCGCCCTGGTTGGGCTGCTGGACCGGCACGTCCATGACCACGGTGCCGGTCTTCGCATCGAAGCGCATTGCAGCGGTGCTCTTGGTGTTGGTGAGGTTGGAGCCGGTGAGGTCGGCGCTGCCGCCGAGCATTTCGGGCAGCGCGGCGGTGAAGGCCTCGAGCGCGAGTTGGCTGGCCTTGCGGCTTGCCACGGTTTCGCCCTTGGTGTGGGCGGCCACCACGGTGTCGAACGCCACCTGGTGGAAGTTCTTGGGCAGCTCGCCTCGCATGCGGCGCGTGAACTCGGCGGCGAGTTCGGGAAAGGCTTTTGCGTAGGCGTCGAACTTGTCGTTCCAGGCGGCTTCGGCCTTGGCGCCCTCGGCCTTGTGGTCCCAGTCGGCGTAGGCTTCCTCCGGCACTTCGAAGGCCGCGTACGGCCAGTTCAGCGCGGCGCGGGTGAGGGTGATTTCCTCGGCGCCCAGCGGCTCGCCATGGGCCTTGGCGGTGTTGGCGCGGTTCGGGCTGCCCTTGCCGATCTGCGTCTTGCAGATGATGAGGGTGGGCTTCGAGTCTTCCTTCTTCGCCTTGGCGATGGCCTTGGACACATCCTTGGCGTCGTTGCCGTCGATCGGGCCGATCACGTTCCAGCCGTAGGCCTTGAAGCGTTCTTCGGTGTTGTCGATGAACCAGGGCTTCACCTGGCCATCGATGCTGATGCCGTTGTCGTCGTACAGCGCAATCAGCTTGTTCAGGTGCCAGGCGCCGGCCAGCGCGCAGGCTTCGTGGCTCACGCCTTCCATCATGCAACCGTCGCCCAGGAAGGCGTAGGTGTGGTGGTCGACGATGGCGTGGTGCTTGCGGTTGAACTCGGCCGCAAGCAGCTTCTCGGCCAATGCAAAGCCCACCGCGTTGGTGATGCCCTGGCCCAGCGGGCCGGTCGTGGTTTCCACGCCGGGGGTCACGTCGACTTCCGGGTGGCCCGCGGTCTTGCTGTGCAGCTGGCGGAAGTTCTTGAGCTCGCCGAGGGGCAGGTCGTAGCCGGTGAGGTGCAGCACCGAGTACAGCAGCATCGAGGCGTGGCCGTTCGACAGCACGAAGCGGTCGCGGTCGAACCAGTGCGGGTTGGCCGGGTTGTAGCGCAGGTGCTCGCCCCAGAGTGCGACGGCCATGTCGGCCATGCCCATCGGTGCGCCCGGATGTCCGGAGTTTGCTTGTTGGACGGCATCCATGGCCAGCGCGCGAATCGCGTTGGCCATCAGGGCTTGGTTTGCCATGGGCGGAGGACTTTCGGGGAATGTGGATTGGGGGGAACCCGCGATTTTACCGGGCTCGCTCCCGCCCCCTTCAATACGCCCTCGACACGCGGCCGATGTTCTTTGGCGGCGCCCGGACTGCTAGAGTTGCCACCCATGCATGGGCTGCACCTCACCGCCGATCTCCACGACTGCCAATGCGGGATGCAATGGCTGACCGACAAGGAGGCGCTCGGCGCCGTCTGCCTCAAGGCGGTCACCGCCGCCGGGCTGCAGCCGGTAGGCCAGCTGGTCCACGGGTTTCCGGCCACGCCAGGGGGACCGGGCGGCGTGACGGCCACGGTGCTGCTGGCCGAATCGCACCTGTGCATCCACACCTGGCCCGAACAGCGCGGGGCCACGCTCGACGTGTATGTGTGCAACTTCGGCGGCGACCATTCGGCCAAGGCGCATGCGCTCATGGAATGCCTGGTCTCTCTGTTCAAGCCCGGCCACAGCGAACGCAACGAGCTGCTGCGCGGCAAGGTCGCGGCGTGAGCACCCGGGCTTGCGTTCGGGCGATGATCCTTGCCGCAGGCCGTGGCGAGCGCATGCGGCCGCTGACCGACACCACGCCCAAGCCATTGCTCGAAGTGCGCGGCAAGCCGCTGATGCAATGGCCGATGGAGGCGCTGGCCGCCGGCGGCTTCACCGAACTGGTGGTCAACACCGACTGGCTTGGCGAGAAGATTTCCAGCCGGTTCGGCGCCAGACCCTTGCTGAGTGGACGCGGCGCGCTATCAATTTCATATTCCGACGAAGGCCGCGACTTTGGTGGAGCGCTGGAAACGGCCGGCGGCATCGTGCGCGCGCTGCCCCGGCTGGGCGAGGTTTTCTGGGTCGCGGCCGGCGATGTGTTCGCACCGGATTTCGCCTTCACTCAAGCCTCGGTGGACCGCTTCGCGGCCAGCGGCAAGCTCGCCCACCTGTGGCTGGTGCCGAACCCGGCGCACAACCCGAAGGGCGATTTCGGCCTCTCCGCCGGGGGGCTGGCGCTCAATTCGGCGGCCGAAAAATACACCTTCTCGACCATCGGCCTGTACCGCGCTGCGCTCTTTGCGCCGCCTTACTGCGACATTCCCCCCGGCAACCCCGCGGGCGCCAAAGCCCCGCTGGCACCCATCCTGCGCGCCGCGATGGACAATGAACTCGTGAGCGCCGAGCTCTACGCCGGGCCCTGGACCGATGTGGGAACGCCCGAACGGCTTCTTCAACTGAACACGCCAAGATGACCTCAGAAGACAACAAGATCTACGCCGAGCGCCGCGCTCGCCTCGCCTCGCAACTGGGCAAGGACGGCATCGCCATCGTGCCGACCGCGCCGGAGCGCCAGCGCAACCGCGACAGCGATTTCCTGTTCCGGCACGACAGCTACTTCTATTACCTGACCGGTTTCACCGAGCCGAATGCCTGGCTGGTGCTCGCGGGCGACGGCCGCGCGGCGCTGTTCTGCGCGCCCAAGGACCTGGAGCGCGAGATCTGGGACGGCTATCGCCTGGGCCCCGACGCGGCTCCCGCGGCGCTTGGCGTGAACGAAGCCTTTTCGATCAACGACCTCGACGCCAGGCTGCCGAAGCTGCTCGAGAACAAGTCGACCGTGTGGTTTCCGTTCGCGATTCACAAGGGCCTGGAAACCCGCATCGACGGCTGGCTGCAATCGGTGCGCGCGCGCGTGCGCTACGGTGCACTGTGCCCCGAGGAGCAGCGCGACCTGTGCGGACCGCTGGACGAAATGCGCCTGGTGAAGGACGCGCACGAACAGGACATCATGCGCCGCGCCGCGCAGATCAGCGCGCGCGCCCACATCCGCGCGATGCAGTTGTCGGCCCGCATGCTGCGCGAAGGCAAGGACGTGCGCGAGTACCACCTGGACGCCGAACTGCTGCACGAGTTCCGCCTCGGCGGCTCGCAATACCCGGCCTACGGCTCCATCGTGGCGGCGGGTGCCAATGCCTGCGTGCTGCACTACCGCGCCGACGCGGCGCCGGTGCAAAGCGGCGAGCTGGTGCTGATCGACGCAGGCTGCGAACTGGACGGCTATGCGAGCGACATCACACGCACCTTTCCAGCCAACGGCAGGTTCAGCGGCCCGCAGCGCGCGCTGTACGACCTGGTGCTGGCCAGCCAGGACGCATCGGCCGCAGCCACCAAGGCCGGCAACCGCTTCAACGATCCGCACGATGCGGCCGTGAAGGTGCTGGCGCAGGGCATGCTCGACCTGGGCCTGCTCGACGCCAACAAGGTGGGCAGCGTGGACGACGTGATCGACACCCGCGCCTACTTCCAGTTCTACATGCACCGCACGGGCCACTGGCTCGGCATGGACGTGCACGACTGCGGCAGCTACGTCGAGCCCACGCAGGTGGGCGAGGTGAGCGAGCGCAAGGATCCGCTGTCGAACGAAGTCATCAAGAACCGGCCGAGCCGCATCCTGCATCCCGGCATGGTGCTGACGCTGGAGCCCGGCATCTACGTGCGGCCCGGCGAAGGCGTGCCCGAGCAGTTCCACAACATCGGCATCCGCATCGAGGACGACGCGATCGTCACGGCCACGGGCTGCGAACTCATTTCGCGCGGCGTACCGGTGAAGGCGGACGAGATCGAGGCGCTGATGCGAGCGTGACCGCCCCGCTGCGACGCCGATGGCATCGCAGCGGCTTTGTTACTTCGCCTGCAGCAGCGCGCCCGCTTCGAGCAGCACCAGCTCGTTGTCGTCCGCCTTGTTCGGCTCGCGGCTGCTGGAGAACGGCAGATTGTTGTCGTTGCCGACCACGATGTGCGTGGCATCGACCACGTCGACGTTCTCGATGGTGAAGAACGGGAACTTGAGCACCCCGTCATTGAGCGGCTTGCGCGCGAGCTTGGCCGGGTCGGCAATGTTGAGCAGATCGATGTAGCCGATCTTGCGCACCGGGCCACCTACGTTGGCGTCGTTCAGCTCGATCTTGTAGACGCGCTTGAACTTCGCGATGTCGTGGAAGCAGTCGGTGCGCTTCTGGCCTTCGGGGCAGGCCTTGTCGCTCGTGCCCTCGCCGTTGTCGCGCTCGATGACGAGGCCGGTGGTGGCGTCGATCATGTTGAAGTCGCCGATGGCGTGGCCGTTCGCTTCGAGCGGGTACTGCCAATGACGACCCGTCCATTTTTCAGACGCCACGTCGAACTCCAGCACGCGCAGCGCTTCCTTGCCGTCCAGCTTCTCGTAATCCTTCGTCTCGGCGTTCCACACCGGGCCTTCGAGCAGCGCGTAGAGCTTGCTGCCGTCCTTCGACGAGGCCATGCCTTCGAAGCCCTTGGAGCGCTTGACCTGGAAATCCACCGTACCGCCCGGCGCGCCCGGCGTGGTGACGGCCGGATGGTCGGGCGAGCGCACGGCCTTGCCGTCGACCAGCGTATCGAACACCGCGAGCACCTTGCCCTTCAAGTCGGCCTTGATCACGAAGGGGCCGAACTCCTCGCCGATCCACAGCGCGCCGCCGGCGAACTGGAAGCTCTCGGGGTCGAAATCGGAGCCGGTCAGGTAGCGCTGCTTCGTGCCTTCGTGAACGATGCGAAAGGGCACCTTCTTGTCGGGGTCATGCAGGAAGATGGTGTTCAGGCGGTTGAACTTGCCGCTCTTGAAGTCCACCTTGTAGTGGTTCAGGTAGAGCATGAAGTCGGGCGAGTTGGCCTTGGCGCCGGCACCGTTGTCGGTGAGTATCCAGAACGAACCGTCGTCCATCTTCTTGATGCCCGAGTGGCCTTGCAGCGGCTGGCCCTTGAAGGGCACCGAGACGCCCGTGCCGCGGCCGGCCGAGAGGCCTTCGACCGTGCCCAGCGCCTCGACGCGCTTGCCCGAGGTGAACTTGCCGCTGGCCTGCAGGTCGGCCGGCGCATCCTTGGGCGCGGCCACGAAGCTCTGCGCGGGCAGCACGGCGTGGCCGGCGAGCGTCGCGGGGAAGGCGGTCTGCGCGGCGGCATTGCAGCAGGCGAACGCGGCGGCAAGGGCGATGAAAGAGAGGGAGGCGAGGCGCGTCATGAGCAAGAAGAAAGGTTTCAGTCGAAACGCGAGACCATGCCAATTCCGCGTGACGCGGCCATGACATCCGTCCGGGTCAAGGCGCGATGTCTACCGTCACTTCGCGCGATTCGGCGCGCCCCTGGTCGTCGACAGCGCGCAGCATGTAGCGCCGGCCCGAATCCGCGAGGTCGGGCATCCAGGTGATGCCCTCGCCGGGCGCGGCGCGGCCGATCAGCGCATCGTCCGCGAACCAGTAGATCGTCTGCGTGCCCGCAGCCGCTTCGGCGCGCAGCACCAGCGGCTCGGGCTTCTTCGCCCGCAGCGTGTGGCGCACGCCGCGCAGCGGCGAGGTGATGAGCGGCGCGGTCTCTGTAGAGGCATTGCCTTTCTCGCAGCCATCGGCCGGCAGGCTCGCGCGCGGCAGCCCGGCCTGGCGGAACAGCCGGCGCATGTCGCTGCCCCATTGCTCGACCACCTGCTGGCGTGCATGGGGCTGCGGGCCGCACACCACCTGGCCGGTCGTCTCGTCGACCCACACCGCGCGATGCAGGTTGCTGACCTGGATCGGCGACTTGCCGGCGATGAACCACGTGGTGGCGCGCACCGGGCACAGCGCATCGGGCAGGCCGCCCGTCGCGGTGCAGACCTCGACCTGGCGCAGGTCCGGAGGCTGCCGCGTGGCGACCTCGCCGGGATCGAGCCGCTCGGCGCGCAATGCGTCGACCATGCGCAGGAACAGGGGGGCGGCCGCGTCGACGCCCACCAGTGCAGGGTTGCTCGTTCCGTCGAAATTGCCGACCCACACCACGAGCACATGGCGGCCGAACACGCCCGCTGTCCACGCATCGCGGAAGCCCCAGGAGGTGCCCGTCTTCCACGCGATGGCGGGGCGCGCGGGCAGGGTGGTGTCGGGCCGCGGCGTGTGGCGCAGCATGTCGAGCGTGATGAACGAAGCCTCCTCGCTCAATAGGCGCAGCGGCTGGGCCGGCCGCTCGTCGGGCGCGGGCTGCGTGTAGCGCAGCGGCTGCGAGACACCGCCGTTGGCCAGCGTCGCGTAGAGGCCCGCGAGCTCCTCGGGCGTGACCTCGCCGCCGCCCAGCACCAGCGCCAGGCCGTAGTGCGATTCGCTCTGCAGCTTCGACACGCCCGCAAGCCGCATGAAGTCGTAGAGCCCGGGCTTCGAGAGCTTCGCCGCCACAGCCACCGCCGGGATGTTGCGGCTGCGGATCAACGCCTCCTGCGCGGGCAGCGGGCCGGCGAAGCGGTGGTCGAAGTTCTCCGGCGTGTAGGGGCCGAAGGAAGTCGGCGCGTCCTTCAGCATCGTCTTCGGATGCAGCAGGCCCTGGTCGAGCGCCAGCGCATAGATGAAGGGCTTGAGGGTGGAGCCCGGCGAACGCTTGGCCTGCGTGCCGTTGACCTGGCCCGCGATGGCGTCGTTGTGCCAGTCGGCCGAGCCGATCAGCGCACGCACCTGCATGGTCGAGGCATCGAGCAGCAGCGCGCTCGCGTTGGTCATGCCCACGTCGGCGTGCGTGCGCAGGTACTGGGCCATCACGCGTTCGAGCGTGGCCTGCATGCGCAGGTCGATGGTGGTCCGGATCTCCTGCACACCACGCTCCTGCGCGAGCAGCATGTCGGTGGCGTGCGGCGCGAGAAAAGGCAGGCTGCCGCGCGACTGCGCCGAGAGCGCGAGCTGCGCGTCGGGCGCGTGCTGCTTCGCCGCCGGATCGCGCTCGGCCCACAGCGCCCACAGCCGCTCGCGCGCCGATTGCAGCTCGGCATTGCGGCCGCGCTCGGCGATGCGCTTGACGGGGTTCTGCGGAATCACCGCGAGCGTCAGCGCTTCGGGCAGGCTGAGCTTGGCGGCATCCTTGCGAAAGTAGATGAGGCTCGCGGCCTGCACGCCTTCGATGTTGCCGCCGTAGGGGGCGGTGTTGAGGTACGCCTCCAGGATCTCGCGCTTGCTGAAGCGTGCCTCCAGCCAGAGGGCTGCGCCGATCTGCGCGACCTTGCCCATGGCCGTGCGGCTGTCGATGCCGTAGATACGCCGTGCAAGCTGCATCGTGAGCGTCGAGCCGCCCTGCCTGCGCGCGCCGCTGGCGATGCGCCACGCGCTGCGCACCAGCGCGGCGGGGTTGACGCCGGGGTGTGCGTAGAAGCGCCGGTCTTCGTAGAGCAGCACCGCGTCGATCAGCGTCGGCGAGATCCGGTCGAGCGGCACCCAGAGGCGGTACTGCTCATCGCTTGCGAGCGTGAGGCGCAGCAACTCGCCGCCTTGCGCGTACACGGCGCGGGAGCTGCCGACGGTTTCGCTCAGCGGTGCGTGGGGCCAGAAGCGCAGCAGCGCGAGCAGCAAGGCAACCGCCACGAAGGCGACCAAGGTCTTCCTCCCTCTCCCAGTGGGAGAGGGAGGAAGACCGGGGCTCGCCATGGTCAATTCGCCACCACCTGGAAGCGTGCACCCGCAGAGCGCGAATACACGCGCCGGTCGTACATCGCTTCGCCATACGCCGCGGGCACCACGAAGTCGCCCACGTTGGTGGCACGCGCCTTGTAGGTCACTTCGAGCAGGTCCTTGCCGACGCCGCCGTAGAACACCACGCGGTCTTCGCGGATGTCGGCGTACTGCACCTTCCACGAGCCGCTGCCGCCCAGGCGCTTCTTCCAGATCGGCGCGTCGGCGTTGGCTTCCTCGTCGTCGCCCACGGCTTGCAGCACCGGCTCCAGCCCGCCGGGCAGCACGTCGACCAGCGCCACGTCGCTCAGCTGCGCGCGCTCCAGGCTGCGCACGCGCACCCGCACCGTGACCTCTTCGCCGAGCCTGGCCTTGGTGACCGGGTTGCCCTTGGCATCGAGCACTTCATGGAAGATCTCGAGACCCTGGTTCACCGGCGTGGCGGGCACGTTGCGTTCAAAGCCCTGTTCGGCCCAGCTGTAGTAGAGGTTGAAGTCGCTGTCGTTCGACAGCTTGAGCTTCGCGGTGCCGGCGGGCACCGCCGCGCGCGTGATCGGGTTCACCGCACCCAGCGCGAGCGCCGCAGCCTGGCCTTGCGCGTTGACGGTCTGCGCCGTGAGCTTGCCCTCGGCGTTCTGCGCCACTGCCTCGAAGTAGGCATCGACGGCGAGCAGCATGGAGGCCGACGACAGGCTGTTGTACCAACCATCGCGCACCATCGCGCCCATGCCCTCCCACACCGCAGGCTTCAGCGTCTTCAGGCGCGACGGGAAGTGGCGGCCCACCAGGTGCAGCATCATGCTGTCGTGCACCAGCGGGTCGTAGTAGGCGCCCCAGACATTGCGGCGCTGCTTCTTCTCGGTGCGCGCGAGCAGGTCGGACCACACCGGGTTGAGCAGCTCGTTGGCCACCTGTTCCTGCTTCACGAGCTGGTAGCTCGCGGCCAGGTACACGGCGCCGAGGTCGTCGCTCCAGCCCTGGGTCTGCCGTGTCTGCTGGGTGCGCCAGGCTTCGCGCAGGTTGGCCAATGCGGCCGGCGCGATGATGCCCTGGCGGGTCAGCAGATAGGCCGCCTGCGTGCGCTGGCGCCAGCCGTCGAGCGAGGCGTCGCCGCTGCCGAGCCAGCCCTGCAGGTAAGTGTTGGCCTTCTGCAGCAGGTCTTGCGGCACCGGCAGCTTGTGGTCCTTGGCTTCGACCAGCAGGTGCACCGCATAGAGCGTGGCGAAGGCATCGGTGCCGGCGCCGGGCCACAGCGAGAAACCGCCATCGGCCGTCTGCCGCGCGCGCAGCTGCACGAGATAGCGCTCGAAGGTCTTGCGCGCCTCGGGCATCGGGCCCTGCTCGGCGGTGCGGCCGCGTGCCATTTCCTTCACCAGCTCGGGGCGGCCCGACAGCAGCACGGCCGGGAAGGTCTGGCTCGTGATCTGCTCGGTGCAGCCGTGCGGGTAGGCTTCCAGGTACTGCATGAGGCCGGTCGCAAAGGCCCACGGCGCGGCCGACACCGCCACATCGCTCTTGCGGAAGTTCGGGTACAGGTCGGCCTTGCTGCTCAACTCGCCCGCGCGCTGGAAGCTGCCGGCCTGCACCAGCGTGACGAATGGCGACGCCGGGCGCACGCTCACCTCGGTCGACAGGCGTGCGCTGAAGGTCTTGTGCGCCGAGGTGAACACCAGCGCGGAAGAACCCAGCACCGCCTGCTCGCCCGGCTTGGCGCGCACGTTGAACTTCGTGCTCGCTTCGCCGCGCTCGTTGACCTTGAGCGTCTGCGTGGCATCGCCCACCACTTCGAGCCCGCCCGAGGCGGTGAGCGTGAGCGCGATGGGCGCCTCCTTGCCCGAACCCACGATGTTGTTGGCGAGGCCCACGCCCACTTCGACCGTGTCGCCGGGCGCCATGGCGAGCGGTGCGTTCGGCAGGATCACCATGTCGCCGCGCACCACGGTGCGGGTGCTCTTGGCGGCGGTGGTCTCGTCGTTCACCGCCACCGCCATCACGCGCAGGCTGCCGTTGAAGCTCTCGGGCACGGTGTAGCTGAACTCGCGGCTGCCGTTCACGTCGACCAGTCCCGACCAGTAGGCCACCGGCTTGTCGCGCTTGCGCTTGAACGGATTCAGGTGCTTGCCCAGCTCGCCTTCGCCGTCGCCGCCGGGCGCCGCCCCCTGCATGAGCTTCTTGAACTCCGGCAGGATCAGGTCGAGCGTCTGCAGCGTGCCGACCTCGAGCGCGCGCTTCTGGAAGAAGTGCTTGAGCGGATCGGGCGTCTTGTAGCGCGCCACCTGCAGGATGCCTTCATCCACCGCGAACAGCACGGCGCGCGTGGGCTTGTCGCTGGCGAGCTTCATCTTCACGGTCTGGCCGGGCTTGACGAGTTCGCTGCTGGTGAGCTGCAGGTTGGCGGTGCGCTTGGCCAGGCTGGTGGCGAAGGGCGCGACGCCGTACGACAGCGGGCTCATGTAGACCTCGTCGGAGGCCGGATCGCGCACGAAGTGCACGTTGACGTAGCCGGTGCCTTCGAACTCCTTGGGCAGCGTGATCTTCTGCACCGAAGCGGTCTTGTCGGTCTTGAACCAGGCATGGGCGTAGACCTTGTCGCGCTCGATCGTGATGAGGCCGGCGCCCACGTAGGGTGCGCGGATGCTGACCTCGATCTCCTGGCCCGGCTCGTAGTCCTTGCGGTCGAGCGTGAGCTGCAGTTCGGCGTTGCGGTCCAGCGAGCGCGAGACGTTCGCGTTGCCTGCCACGCTGTACTCCACGCGGTTGAGCTCCAGCCCGCCGGCGTTGCGCACCACGTAGGCGAAATTGCCGGGCGCGGCGGTGTTGAGCGCAATGGTGTTGCCAGCCGCGACGATGGCCAGCGGCTTCTCGTCGAGCACGATTTCCTTCTTGCGCGACTCGTAGCGGTAGAGGCCGTTGTCCTGCTTGACGAGCACCGACAGCACCTTGCGCTCGACGCGCTCGATCTTCAGGTCGGCCACGGCGGTCTTCTTCGCCTGCGGGTCGATCGCGATCACGGTGGCATTACGCGCGGCGCCCTTGCTCACGTAGCTGGTGTCGCCGTCGACCTTCACGCCCACGAGGTAGGGCATGTCGCTCACCAGCGTCTGGGCCTCGGCCGAGACGCTGCGCCCGCCCTCGGGTTCGAAGGCCTTGGCGAGCACGTGCACCTCGTAGGTGGCGACATCGAAGCGCGAGAGGCGCAGGTCGAACTCGGCCTTGCCTTCGGTGCTGGTCTGCACGCTGCCGAGGTCGTCCACCTGTTTTTCGGTGGCGCGCTGCGGATCGAAGAAGGCGTAATCGGCGAACGCGCGGAACACCGGGAAGGCCGGGCTCAGCGTGAGCGTGCCTTCCACCTTGCGGCCGGGCGCGGGCGTGCCGAAGAGGTTCTGCACATCGATCAGCGCCTTCAGGTCCTTGGGCTTGACCCAGCCCTCGGCCGCTTCGCTGCTGAGCTTGGCGACGACCTTGGTGCGGTCGGGCAGGAACTCCTGCACCTTCACCGTGGTGCTGCCCAGCAGCAGGCCCTGCACCTCGGGGTTGCCGGGCGAGGATTCGCGCGGCAGGTAGAGGTTGACGGTGTAGTTGCCGGTGGGCGACGTGTCCTGCGTGGCGTGGGCGATTTCCGCCGCGCCGCCAGGGCCGAGCTTGAGCTTTTCGCGCCGCACGCTGAGGCCGCGCGCGTCGATGATCTCGGCTTCGAGCGGCAGGTCGCGCAGCGACGTGCCCCAGTTGCCGGCCTTGACCATCATCGCGATGTGCATGGTGTCGCCAGGGCGGTAGATGCCGCGGTCGCTGAACACATAGGCCGTCATCTGGTTCGGCACGCCGGCCGCGCGCAGGCCGCCGACGTCGAAGCGCGAGATGTCGAGCGTGCGGTCGCTGCGGTTGAAGGGCAGGAAGCTCAGGTCGCCGTCCTTGCGCACCACCAGCACCACGGGCGCCTTCTCGCGCTGGTAGCCGGCGAGGTTCGGCAGCTTGGCGGTGCCGGTGGCGCCGGTGGCCTGCGACGCGATGATCATGCCGTTGCGGCCCCACACCTCGACCAGGGCACCGGCCACGGGCTGGCCATTGGCGATGCTCTGCACGAACACGTCGCGCGTGCCGTCGAGCGACTTCTTGACGACGATGCCCAGGTCGGTGACGAGCACCAGGCGCTGGTCCTTCTGGTCTTCGGGGTTGCCGCTTTCGGGGTCGCCCTCGCCTTCGGAAGACTGCTCCTCTTGCGCCTCTTCCGGCTGAGCCTGTGCGGCATCGCCTTCGGCTTTCTTCCTGGCCTTGGGGTCGTAGCCCTGCACCTTGAGCAGGAACACGCCGCGGCGGTCGGCCACGTCGCTGCGCAGGTACTCGGCAAAGTCGACGGTTTCGTAGTGCGCCTTGCCGGCGGGAATGCTGAGCGGAATCTCCTTCTGGAAGCGATCGACCAGGTTGTCCGACTGCAAGCCGCCGTTGAACTGCGGATGCGCGAAGTCGCCGTTGGTCTGGGTGACCAGGTGCTGCAGCTGCTGCGGCAGCAGGCGGCCGATTTCCAGGCGGATGCCCGGCAGGTCGCGCACCAGGATCGGCAGCTTGCGTTCGCCCGACAGCGCGAGCAGCGAGCCCTGGCTCATGATGGTGAGCTCGGGCGCGAAGGTCTTGAGCAGTTGCACCTCCTGCCGCGCAGCGCCGAGCTGGTAGCCGCCCGGCGTCTTGAGGCCCTTGGCCACGCGCACCAGCAGGTAGCGGCCGCCTTCGGCCTGGGGCATGCGGAAGCTGACCATCTCGCTCACTTCGCGCTCGCTCGCGATGGGCTGCAGGGCGAGCTTCTTCGCGCGGCGCAGCACGGCGTCGGTGACCTTCGCGGGCTCGGCGGACCAGTCGAATTTCTCGTCCGGATCGCCCTTGGCTTCTTCCGTGGCGGGCAGCAGCCAGGCCTGCACCACGCGCGCCATCTCGCGCTCGTGCACCGGCATCGACGCGGTGACGTGCATCACATGCTCGGGCTCGCCGTTCTCGCCGGTGACGATGGTGGGCTCGACGCTGGCGATGTCGAAGCTGAAGAGTCCGGGGATGTCGACGGCGCGCGAGATGTCGTTGCGCTGGCCGGGGCCGCCCTTCTGTGCGACCGCACCGGCCGCGAGGCTGAGCACCACGGGACGCGTCTTCTCGGGGATGGGCAGCGGCTCGGACTGGAGGGTGGCAGCGAGGCGCAGCCTGTCGTAGCTGACCGTGAACTTCTCGCCGGTGCATTTGCCCACGCCGAAGAACGAGGTGCCGCAGGCCTGGTCGTAAGTGAGCACCAGGCGCTTCTCGAACTCGGCCGTGTTCACGGGGTGCGAGAAACTCACGCGGAAGAGGGCGCGGCGCACGTTCGCCTGCACGGGGTCCTGATAGAACTCGGCACTCGCGATGCGCGCGCTGAACTCGGGCGAGGTGAACTCGTACTTGCGCAGCGCCATCTCGATGTGCGTTGCCAGCGCGTTGTTCGCAAGCTGCACCTTGTACGGTTGGCCCACCGGCCAGTCCTGCGCGGGCAGGAACTCCAGCTTCTTCTGGCTGCTCCACGTCCAGCGCCCGGCAATGGCGGGCTCGATGCTGATGCCGGCCGCCTCCTGGCCGATGCGCGCAATCGGCGCGACCGAGGCCGAGAAGTTGATGACGAGCGGGTTCGGCCCCTTGTCGATTTCGATCTGCGTGCGCGGCGGCGGCACGATCTGCGCGGTGGCGACCACGGGTTCGACGCGGTCGGGCGTGAGGCCGTGCCACCATTTCAAGACGTGCGGGCTCGCCATCCAGCCGGCCAGCACGACCAGGGCAAGCACTACCAACCAGGCCAGCCGTTGCTGCAGCCACTGCAGTCCGAAGAGAAGAAGCGCACCCACGATGCGCAGCCAGCCCGGGGGTCGCCAGGAACCGATGAGTCCACGCGCGAGGGGACGCAGGAAGCCGAGCGCGCGGCCCAGCCCGGTGAAGAGCACGTCGCTGAGCGACGCGAGTTTTCGATTCGCAACCTGAAGCATGGAAGCTCCCCCGATGTTTTTGTTGGCGCCTGGCAGTCTGCCGGCGATCTGTGAAGAGACGGCGCCGTGTGTGAAGTCTGCGTGAAAACTGCACAGGCCCGCGCCAGGGCGATCTCAGTGATCCATGGCGTGTTGTCCTGCGGATTGCCCGTGTTCTGGATGCGTTTGCTCGGGGCGCCCTTGTTCAGGGCGCGTGCACAGGACATCGGGTACTCCCCTCCGCGAATGTCCCCCGCCTTCGGCTCCTCCTTTATTTCGCTGCGGGGAGCACCCGATGCCCTGCACACGCTGGGCGCTGCGGTTGTTCCGCTCGATCAACCACTGCGCCGAACAACCTGCTTCAAACAAAGTTCTCTCCTCAGAATGAAAGTTGCGGCTTGTTCACCATCAGCCAGAACACGACGACCATGGTCGCAGACGTCATGAAATGGCCGATGCCTCGTCGATCACATCGGTCACCATGCCCCAGCGCGCGAACTCGGGCTCGAACTCCGGGAGCGTGAGCAAGCCGGCGCAGGCGTGCGCGCCGATGGGCAACGCGTCGCCTCGTGCGAGCCGGCGGGCCAGCAGGATGGCGGCCATGCAGGGAATTTCGGGGCCGTGGTTGTCGTCGGCAGCGATGTGCCAGGCGCGGCGCAGAGCGGCGCCTTGCCCGTCCGTGCCCTCGACGCGCACCACCATGCCGCCCAGCGCCGTGCCGAGCGCATCGAGCACCCCGCCTGCGGAATGCAGCAGCGGCGCAAGTTTTTGCGGCGCACGCAGCAAGCCCGCGCGGCGCATGAACGCCATGAAGGCAAAGGCATGCTGCGCAAGACCCACTTCGAGCGCGGCGCGGAACATGACCGACTGGACGCCGGCATAGCGCGCCGGAAAAAGTTCGAGATCGGGGATGTCGCACAAGGCGCCGCGGCGCGGCTTCATGCGCGCGAACCGCACGGTCGTCGGGTGGGCCCAGCCGGGCCGGCCGGTCCATCCGCCGTCACGCCAGACCTGGACCGGCTCGCCGCAGCAGGCGAGCACGCCGGCGAGCGTGGCAATGCCGCGCGGCGCGCCCTGTGCCGGCGCGATGCAGGTGTCGATGCTTCGGAGGCTTCTCCATCCGGCGGCGAGATGGTCCACCACCGCCGAGGAGAGCGCCGGCACGGTGCTGGCGCCGGCAACGGCGGTGCGGCCAGCACCGCGGAAGGCCGCGTCGAGCGCGGCGGGAAAGTCGCAGACGAAGCGCCGCCCGTCGGCCAGGTCGACGTAGTGCGCGCCGGCGGCCGCCACGGCGTGCGGCACGCGGTAGTCCTGGTTCTGGAACGGACCCGCGGTGTGAATGACCAGTTCGGCGCCGAGGCCACAAAGGCTTTCAACCAGGTCGCCAGACCGGATGTCGATGCGCACGCCGCGCGCTTCGCCGCCCAGCGACTGCGCAAGACGGGTAGCCCGCTGAAGATCGCGGCCGCCGATCATCAGTTCGATGGCTGCATCCGGTGCCAGCGCGCGGCAGATGCGCGCGCCGAAGTTGCCGTAGCCGCCGAGCACCAGGATCTTCATGAAACGCCCAGGCCCGCCACGTGTCCGCGCGTGAAGGCTTCCTCGAAGATCGAGTAGCCCGACCAGTCCGCATGCGCGAACGACAGGCGGCCCGCCGTAATGTGCCCGCGCTGCGCCGGGTCCGCCGTGCCGATTCGGGCCAGCAGCCCCGGGGTGGGAATGGCCATGGCATGGCCATAGCGCGTGATCTCGATGCGCGTGGCCAGCGCAGGCAGATCGGGATGCGGCACCGACAGCTCGGCAACCAGGTCGTCTCGCCAGCCGGTCCACGAACGCTCGAGCAGCAGGCGTCGGCCATCGGCCGCGTCGTAGCGGCTCGGGCCGAGCGGCCGGTACCAGCTGATGACGGTGCCGCGCGGCGTGGGGTCCAGCGTCTGGTGGCGTGCATCGACATACCCGAGGCCGCGGGTTCCGTAGACCACGTTGTCCCAGCTCGGCGCGGCGCCCGCACGATCGGCAAAGGGCCCGCGCAGATGCACGTTGGCGACCAGCCAGGGGGCGTAGCGCACATGCGCGGCGGCGTTCGCGAGCACCGCGGGGGGGTTCTCGACCACACGTGCCGCAATGAACACCGGGAGCGCGACGATGCAGCGCTCGGCCTGCCAGCGCACCACCGATTTCGACGCGGCATCCCAGGCATCGACCTCGACACCGCCACGCATCTCGGCGATGCGCGTGACGACCTGGCCCGTATGCAGCCGGTCGCCGAGCGGCGCGGCCAGGCGCTGGGTGAGCCAGCCGTTGCCTTCGGGCCAGGTGAGCACGCCGTCGCGCTCGGGGTTCGAGTCAACGCCGCTGCCCGATGAACCCGGCGCGTGAAATCCATGCCGGCTTGCAAAGTAGTGAATGCCGGCCCAGGCCGAGACCTGTTCGATGCCCGCGCCGTAGTCGTCGCGGCAGCAGTAGTCGAGGTACCACCGAAGCTGCGGGTCGCTGAAGCCTTCGCTGTCGAGCCAGCGCTCGAAGGGAAGGGCGTCGAGCGCGAGCAGCCCGGGCGTGGCGGCCACCTTGAGCGTGGGAATGGCGAAGTGCGCCGCATGCTGCAGCGCGTCGATGCGCTGCGCGAACTTGCGGTACTGGGCGTGCGTGCTGTCGCCCACGTCGTGCACGGGCAGCAGGCCGTCCTGCCACTCGCCGCGGAAGAACAGCCGCTCCTGCGGGCTGTGGCAAAGGTTGCGCTCGTCGTATTCCCACCGGCCCGCCACGCGGCGGCGCAGGCCCAGTTCTTCGAGCAGATCCTGCACTTCGCGCGCGTCGTCGCTGGGCACGGGCAGGTAGTGCGCACCGAGCGGGCAGGCAATGCCGTTGACGATGCCGCCGCGCGCATTGCCGCCGGGCGTGTCTTCCAGTTCGAGCAAGGCGAAGTCCTCGATGCCCGAAAGACGCAACGCGCGCGCGGCGGCAAGACCGGCGACGCCGCCTCCGGCAATCACCACGCGCGTGCGCTTCACGGTTGCGGGTGCCTGGCTCTTGAGCGCGCCGTCGCGCATCGCATGGCCGCGCGCCATGTCGATGCCGGTGAAGCCGCCCTCGATGGTTGGCGGCGCCTCGCAGCCGGCGAGCGCGAGGGTGCCCACCGCACCTGCCGCACCCACCACGCCGAGAAAATCGCGCCGCTGCATGCCGAAGCTAGTGCGTCATCACCTTGCCCCACTCCTGCTCATAAGTGGTGACGAGGGTCTGGTTCGAAAGGCGGTTGACCTCCGCCGGCACGCGCGCCATGTCGAGCGGGAAGTCGAACATCAGCGGAAGCGTCGAAGGCGAAAGGAAGCGCAGACCCGAGGGCAGCGCATCGGGCATGCGATAGGGCCGGCGGCTAGCGATGATGTAGCCCCACTCGCCGAAGCTCGGCACGTGCGCGTGGTACGGCGTTGCCCTGAGCCCGACGGATTCTATGGTCGTTGCCACGGTCCAGTAGCTCTTGCGCGCCACCAATGGCGAGGTGGTCTGGATCACCGCGTAGCCGCTCGCTGAAAGACGCTTCTCGAGCAGCGAATAGAAGCTGCTGGTGTAAAGCTTGCCGATGGCAAAGTTGGTGGGATCGGGAAAATCGACCACGATCACATCGAACATGTCACCAGGCTGCTGCAGCCACTGAAAGGCATCGGTATTGACGACCTGCACCTTCGGCGACGACAGCGAATGGCCGTTGAGCGCCGCCAGCGTTTCATGCTCGGTGAAGAGCTTCGTCATGTTCGGATCGAGTTCCACCAGCGTGATCGACTCGACCGAGGGATACTTGAGAATCTCGCGCACCGCCATGCCGTCGCCGCCGCCGAGCACCGCGACCTTCTTCGGCGCACCCTGTGCGGCCATCACCGGGTGGACCAGCGCCTCGTGGTAGCGGTATTCGTCGCGCTCGGCGAACTGCAGGTTGCCGTTCAGGAACAGGCGGTGGCCGAGCTGCCCGCGCGTGACCACGATGCGCTGATAGGGCGAGGTGGCGCTGAACACGATGCGGTCCTGGTAGAACTTGTCTTCGGCCAGCGTGGTGATGTGGTCGGCCCACACAAAAGCACCGAGCAGCGCGGCCAACGCAAGAAAGCATGCGAACGCATGGGCGCCGATGCGGCGCAGCTCATGCCGAAACAGCCACAGCGCCCACACGGCCACGGCCGCGTTCATGAAGCCGAACAAGAGGCCGGTGCGGATCATGCCGAGTTGCGGTACCAGGATGAGCGGAAAGGCCACCGACACCGCGAGCGCGCCAAGATAGTCGAAAGTGAGGACCTGCGACACCAGGTTCTTGAGCTGGATGTTGCGCTTGAGGATGCGCATCACCAGCGGAATCTCGAGCCCCACCAGCGTGCCGACCACCAGCACGAGACCATAGAGCAGCAGCCGGAACGCGCCGGGCACGTAGGCATTCGCGAGGAAAAGAATGGCCGGCAGGGCCCCGCCGACGAGCGCCACGAGCAGCTCGATGCGCAGGAAGTGCGCCGGCAGCTGGCGCTCGAAGTAGCGCGAGAGCCAGGAGCCCACGCCCATGGCGAACAGGTAGGTGCCGATGATGGTGCTGAACTGCAGCACCGAATCGCCGAGCAGGTAGGAGCTCAGCGCGGCCGCGGTCAGCTCGTAGACCAGGCCGCAGGCGGCCACCACGAACACGCTGGCGAGCAGCGCGATCTCGACGGGCTGCGGCCCGCGCGCATCGGCAGAACGCGCGGACACCGCCGCCTCCCCGCTCAATGGATCGCGGCTGCGACGATGACGCAGATGCCCAGGCTCATGGCGGCCACGACCAACCCGAGCGCCACGTTCTGCTTCTCGACGATCTCGCCCCACAGGTCATAAGGCGTGAGCTTGTCGATGATGAGGAAGCAGAGCCAGAAGATCAGCACGCCAAGCAGCGCATACACGAGCGATCCGAGGACCACGCCCGGTTTCAGCCATTCAAATCCCATGGGGACCTCCAGTCGTAGTAGCAGTATTAGATGACATCAATGCGAACCCGCCTGTTTTTCATTTGTGGCCGCCGCCGCTCGAGTAGCCGCCGTACGACCCGCCCGAGCTGCGCGATCCGCTGGACGAACCGCTGCAGGTGCTCAGGATGACCAGCAGCACGATGATGACGATCACGATGAAGATGACGGTGCCGCAGCCCAGCCCCGATGCGGCACTGACCGGCGACGCGTCGCCGCGCACGAACATGTCTTTCTTGTCGTCGAGCTTGAACGCCGCGGACACCACGCCGCTGTCGAGCTTGCTGCCCGAGGACCAGGTCAGCTCGTTGGCCGAGCGCTCCATCGAGAGCAGCGCATTGCCGTTGGCGAAGTCGCGGTTGAAGGTTTTCTGCCCGCGCTCCACCTGCCAATAGAACTCGCCCGCCACGTAGGTGGTCTCGGCGTTGTAGGCGTACTGCTGGGTGTAGCGCTTGCCGAGATAAGTGGCGCTGCTGCCGTTCTCGGCCATCACCGGCGCGCCGGTGGTCGGTTTGACCATGCTCCAGCCGTCTTCGGCATCGACCAAGAAGCTGAAGCCGCGCTTCTTGTTGTACAGCAGGTACTCGTTCCAGCCGAAGTGCTCGTCGTCGCCGGGCTCCGCGCCCATGCGATGCTGGAACCCCACCACCTGCCACTGCGCGCCCTGCAGCTGCCCCATGCTGCCGAGGGCGATGAGCGGGCGAACGGGTTCGTTCTGCTCCGCGTGCTTCAGCTCGCCGCCGATGCCGTGCGACAGGTCGATGATGCTGTTGCACGAGCCGCAGGTGATGCTCTTGCTGTCGGCCAGGTTGACCGTGACGGGCGCGCCGCAATGGGGGCAATTGAAGGCGCGGCCTTTTTCGTCCTTGGCGGATTCGTCGCGCAGGCCCGTGAGCTGCAGATCTTCCAGCTGCACGGAGCGGCCCAGGTACGCGCTGGGCGGCTCTGTACCGTAGTCGATGCTGAGCACCAGGCCCTTGTCGCTGCGCAGCTCGACCATGGGGAACGCGCGGCCCAGCTCCGGCAGGTGCGGCAGCTCGCCTTGGGCGGAGAGCAGCGCCACCTGTTCGTTCGACGAAACGGTGTAGCTCTGGCCGTTGAACGCGCTGGTGGCGCCCACGCGCAACTCGGTTGGCGGCGGCGCGGCGCGCTGCAGCTCGAAAGGCAGTGCGAAGACATAGGCGCCGTTGTCCTCGCTGAGGATGCCGGTGCGGTCGCCGTCGAGCGCGGCGATCCATTCGGTCCAGCGCCCGCCGGGGTTGCTGTATTGCAGCCGGCCGACGATGGTGAACGGCTGGTTCTGGATGCGGCCGGCGGCAAACAGCTGCAGCGGGCTGAAATCGTCGAACAGCTCCGCCATCTTGCCGATGCGCGCGAGCGTCTCGCCCTGTCGGACGACGGTGCTCTGGCAGTACGGGCAAACGGCGAAGGCCGATTGTGCGGACCTGAATTCGACCGGCGCGCCGCAGCCGGGGCACGGCGCACGGTAGGCGCGCTCGGCGCCTGGTTGCTCAGCCATCGCCGGTGCTTAGACCAGCTTCTTGAGCAGTTCCGCCTTCTTGGCGTCGAATTCTTCCTGCGTGAGGATGCCCTTGGTCTTGAGCTCGCCGAGCTTCTCGAGCGTGGTCATGACGTCGGCCGGGCTCACCACGGCCACGGCCGGCTGCTGCTGGGTCGCCGCGGCCTGGGCCGCCGCGCTCGGGCTCAGCCCTTGCGCGAGGTTCTGCGCCAGCACCTGGCCCAGCGCCACACCGGCCCCCAGCCCCATGGCATCGCCCGCGATGCCGCTGCCGCCGCCCGCGCCTTCGGCGAACTTGGGGATCGCCTGCGCCGTCTGGTACTGCATGAACTTGCCCATGTCGTTGCCGACCATGCCCATGCCGATCTTCTGGTCGAGGATCTTCTGCAGCTCTTCGGGCAGCGAGACGTTCTGGACCGTGATGTTCTCGAGCTTGATGCCGATCTTCTCGAACTCGGGCACCAGCTGCGCCGCAAGCGCCTGGGCGAACTGGATCTGGTTGGCCGCGAGGTCGAGGAAGGGCACGCCGCTGGAAGCGATGGCGTTGCTGATGTTCTGCAGCACCAGGCCGCGCAGCTGGCCGTCGAGGTCGGCCACGCTGTAGAGGTCGCGCGTACCGGAAATTTCGGTGTGGAAGCGCTTGGCATCGCCGATGCGGAAGCTGTAGTTGCCGAAGGCGCGCAGGCGCACGGCGCCAAAATCCTTGTCGCGGATGGTGATGGCCTGCGGCGTGCCCCACTTCTGGTCGACCTGCTGGCGCGTGCTGAAGAAGTAGACGTCGCTCTTGAACGGGGACTCGAACAGCTTGTCCCAGTTCTTCAGGTACGTGAGCACGGGCAGCGTCTGCGTCGTGAGCTTGTACATGCCGGGGCCGAACACGTCGGCCACCTGGCCTTCGTTGACGAACACCGCCACCTGCGACTCGCGCACGGTGAGCGAGGCGCCGTTCTGGATTTCCATCTCCGCCATCGGGAACCGCCAGGCCAGCGTACCGTCGCCAGTCTCGGTCCACTGGATGATGTCGATGAACTGTTTCTTGATGAAATCCATCAGGGCCATGGCCGCTCCTCGTCTATTTTTTTCCGGAACGTACATATTGCCACATCGTCTTGACGGGTCATCGTGCTTTTGGCAGGGCGGATCTCCGCCATGCGGCCTATGGCGCCGTTGGCCGAGGTCTACAATCGGCGCCCCCAGAAGAAGCGCCACCAGGAGCAACGGCCCATGTCCGATTCGACGACCTCATCGACCCCCACGCCCGAAGACAAGCGCGCCGAGTTGCGGCGCGCCGCCCTCGAGTACCACGAGCTTCCGGTGCCGGGCAAGATCGCCATCGCCGCCACCAAGCAGATGGTCAACCAGCGCGACCTGTCGCTGGCCTATTCGCCCGGCGTGGCCGCGCCCTGCGAGGAAATCGTCAAGGACCCGGCCAATGCCTTCAAGTACACGGCCCGCGGCAACCTGGTGGCGGTGATCACCAACGGCACCGCCGTGCTCGGCCTGGGCGACATCGGCCCGCTGGCCGCCAAGCCGGTGATGGAGGGCAAGGGCGTGCTGTTCAAGAAGTTCGCCGGCGTCGACGTGTTCGACATCGAGATCGACGAGAAAGACCCGGCCAAGCTGGTCGAGGTGATCGCCGCGCTGGAGCCGACCTTCGGCGCCATCAACCTCGAGGACATCAAGGCCCCCGACTGCTTCTACGTCGAGCGCGAGCTGCGCAAGCGCATGAAGATCCCGGTGTTCCACGACGACCAGCACGGCACGGCCATCACCGTGGCGGCCGCCATGCTCAATGGCCTCAAGGTGGCGGGCAAGGACATCGGCGAGGTCAAGCTGGTCACCTCGGGCGCGGGCGCCGCGGCGCTGGCCTGCCTGAACCTGCTGCTCAAGGTGGGCCTGAAGCGCGAAAACGTGTTCGTCACCGACCTGGCCGGCGTGGTCTACGAAGGCCGCGAAGAGCTGATGGACGACGACAAGCGCCAGTACATGCAAAAAACCGACATGCGCAAGCTGTCGGAGGTGATCGTGGGTGCCGACGTGTTCCTCGGCCTGTCGGCGGGCGGCGTGCTCAAGCCCGAGATGGTGGCGAAGATGGCGGCCAAGCCGGTGATCTTCGCGCTGGCCAATCCGAACCCGGAGATCGCGCCCGAAGACGCCCATGCGGTGCGCCCCGACGTGATCATGGCCACGGGCCGCACCGACTACCCGAACCAGGTCAACAACGTCCTGTGCTTCCCGTACATCTTCCGCGGCGCGCTCGATTCGGGTGCCACCACGATCACCGACGAGATGGAAATTGCCGCGGTGCGCGCGATTGCCGATCTTGCCCAGGCCGAGCAGAGCGAGCGCGTTGCTGCCGCCTACGTCGGCGAAAAGCTGTCTTTCGGGCCCGAATACCTGATTCCGAAGCCCTTCGATCCGCGTTTGATGATGAAGATCGCGCCCGCGGTGGCCAAGGCCGCCGAGGAAAGCGGTGTGGCCTCGCGCCCCATCAAGGACATGGACGCCTACCGCGACCGACTGCAGAGCTTCGTCTACGCCTCGGGCACCACGATGAAGCCGATCTTCGACGCCGCCAAGCGGGCGCAGAAGAAGCGCGTGGCCTACTGCGAGGGTGAAGAAGAACGCGTGCTGCGCGCCGCCCAGATCGTGGTCGACGAAGGCATTGCCCGCCCGACGCTGATCGGCCGCCCGGCCATCATTGCCCAGCGCATCGAGAAATTCGGCCTGCGGCTGAAGGAAGAGCTCGACTACGACATCGTCAACGTCGAGCAGGACCACCGCTACCGCGACTTCTGGCAGACCTACCACCGCATGACGGAGCGCAAGGGCCAGACGGTGCAGACCGCCAAGATCGAGATGCGCCGCCGCCTGACGCTGATCGGCGCCATGCTGCTGCACAAGGACGAAGTCGACGGCATGATCTGCGGCACCTGGGGCACCACGCTGATCCACCTGCACTACATCGACCAGGTCATCGGCAAGCGCCCCGGCGGCTGCGAGAGCACCCCGCAGGACGTGCCGGTGTACGCCTGCATGAACGGCCTTTTGCTGCCCGATCGCCAGGTGTTCCTGGTCGACACGCACGTCAATTACGACCCCTCGCCCGAGGAACTGGCCGAAATCACGACCATGGCGGCTGAGGAAATGATGCGCTTCGGCCTCAAGCCCAAGGCCGCGCTGCTGTCGCACTCCAACTTCGGCACCAGCAACGAGCCCAGCGCGATCAAGATGCGCAAGACGCTGGACCTGTTGCGCGTGCAGGCGCCCTGGCTCGAGGTGGACGGCGAAATGCACGGCGACGTGGCGCTCGACAGCAAGCAGCGGGCCATCGTCATGCCGCACAGCGCACTCGCGGGCAATGCCAATCTGCTGGTATTCCCGAACATCGACGCCGCCAATATTTCCTACAACCTGCTCAAAACTGCGGCAGGCGGAAATATCGCGATCGGTCCGGTGCTGCTCGGCGCGGCCAAACCTGTGCATATTCTCACGGCCAGCGCAACTGTTCGGCGCATCGTGAACATGACGGCCTTGACGGTCGCTGACGCAAACGCTGAGCGATAAGCCATTTCTGGAGAGTGGCCGCCCACTTTAGGCGCCACTCCTCGTCCCTCGCACTGCTCAAACTTTGGGCAGTCGCTTGCTATTTTCGTCAGCGTGGTGCACACTCGCGGGCTTGAATTTGCGGGTTAACCCCAGGGTTGATCGCCAATTCGGAACCCCGCTCTTTTCTTGTGGTGCCCCATGGCGGCTTACGCCTCGATCACGTCCTCAGTCACTAAGTTTGCGCTCACCGGCTTTTTGCTGGCGGCGTTGGCGACCGGGGCCGAGGCCCGCCGCGATTGGTTTGGCACCGGAAAGCCCGCCCAGGATTCGATTGCACTGGCCGAACTGCCGGCTCAGGGCCAGCGAACCTACGAAGCCATTCTGAGTGGCGGCCCCTTCCCATATGAAAAGGACGGCACGGTATTTGGCAATCGCGAGCGTCTCCTGCCGCCAGCGCGGCGCGGTCATTACCGCGAGTACACGGTGGCAACGCCCGGCTCGCGCGATCGCGGGGCGCGTCGCATTGTCTGCGGCGGTGAACAGCGCACGACACCCGAGGCCTGCTGGTACACGGCAGACCACTACGCGAGTTTCAGACGGATTGCACCATGAGCGATGACAACGACTTGAGCGGCGCCCCGAAGCGCCCCGAAGAAATGATGATGACTATGGAAAGACCAGCGGAGATGACACTATCCCTTCGTGCCGTACGCCCGAACATCGTGCAGTCGATTCGTGCGTTCCGCGTGAACGACCTGCAGGAAGCCGCGAACGCCGCGGGCCAGCATTTCCTGTACGCCAACCTGGGCAACGCCCAGACCAAGCAGGACGTTCTCGACCTGATTGCCCAGCAGTTCACCTTTCCGGCGCACTTCGGCAAGAATTTTGACGCGTTGTACGACTGCATGACCGACCCGTTGCATAAATCGGGCCCGCAGCCCGGCTTTGTGATCGTGCTCGAGCAGATCCCGGCCAACGCCAAGTTCGACAAGGAAGCGCGCGAGCAGCTGCTCGACATCTTCCGGGACGCCTCCGACTACTGGGGAGACCGGAAAGTCCCGTTCCGGTGCTTCTATTCTTTTCTGTAGCCCGTTCTGCACACACCAGCCAAGCAGAACGGGCGAACGAGGCTCAGCCGAACGGCGCAGCACTCGATGGCATTGAAATCAACGGCAACCCGGCCGCGGCGGCAGCCGGCACGGAGCCGGAAGGCGAAAAAATGCCGACCGACAAACTGGTCGACGTCTCGCCGCTCGCGTTGCGCATGAGCAGCCCCTTCAACGCGGGCTACTGGCTCGCCGCAGCCTGAATAAGCCCACCCCCGAAGCGGCTCACTTCGTGTAGCCGCCTCCCCCTCGAGGGGGCAACACCTGCGGCCCGGCGAAGCCGGTTCCGCGGTGTTCACGAACAAGAGCCCGCCTTTGCCAAGGCGGGCTTTTTCATGGGCGCGGGGGAACGGCTTGCGCGAGCGCCACGTATTCGGCCACGGGCACCTCTTCGGCGCGGCGCTGGGCATCGAACCGGCCCTCGAAGCCATGCTCGTCCAGCCATTTGCCCAGGGTGTGCCGCATGATCTTGCGGCGCTGGCTGAAGGCGACCTGCACGATTTCGCCGAGGCGGGCAGCATCGACGGCCGGCGGCTCGGCCAGCGGCACCATCCGGACCACGGCGCTGTCGACACGCGGCGGAGGGTCGAAGCTCTCGGGCGGCACGAACAGCACGTTTTCCATCTCGTAGCGCCACTGCAGCATCACGCTCAAGCGGCTGTAGTCGGACGTGGCGGGCCGGGCGACCATGCGGTCGATCACCTCCTTCTGCAACATGAAATGCTGGTCGGCAATCAGATGCGCAAAGCCCAGCAGATGGAACAGGATGGGTGTGGAGATGTTGTAGGGCAGGTTGCCGACCACCCGCAGCGGGGCCGCAAACCTGGCGGCGAGCTCGGCGAAATCGACCTTGAGCACGTCGGACTCGATGACGTCGAGCTGCGGATGATCGCGCAGCCGCTTGGCCAGGTCGCGGTCGAGCTCGATGACCGTCAGGCGTCCGAGCCGCTCCACCAGAGGCTGCGTGAGCGCCGCCAGCCCGGGACCGATCTCGACCATGGCATCGCCAGGTTGCGGCGCGATCTCGTGCACGATCGCATCGATGATGCCCCCGTCGGACAGGAAGTGCTGCCCGAAGCGTTTCCTGGCGATATGAGCCATCAGGACTGGGGCGGCTCGCGGTACTCGACGTAGGCGCGCGCGCGCACTTCCTGCGCCCAGGTGGTGAAGGCCTCGTCGACCCGCTGCTCGCGCAGCACGGCGCGCGCGGCTTCGCGCTGCTCGGCCTGGGTGAGCTTGGATTCGCGCCGGCCGACCACCTGGATCAGGTGGACGCCGAAGCGCGACACCACGGGATCGCTGATCTGGCCCGGTGCGAGCCGGTCCATGGCTTCCTCGAACTCGGGCACGAACTGGCCCGGGCGCGACCAGCCCAGGTCGCCGCCTTCCTTGGCGCTCGCGTCTTGCGAGTTGTCGCGCGCCAGGCCGGCGAAATCGGCCGTGCCGGCCTGCACGCGGCGCTTGAATTCGGCGAGCTGCGCCACGGCCTGCGCCGTGGTGCGCTTGGGGTCGTTGAGCAGCAGGATGTGGCGCACCTGCGTCTGGGTGACGGTGGCGTCCACGGCGCCGAGCTGGGCCTTGGCCAGAACCTTGAGCACGTGGAAGCCGGCGCCCGAGCGGATCGGCCCCGCAATGCCGTTGACCGCCGTCGACTGCGTGGCTTCGACGAACAGCGTCGGATAGCGGTCGGCGCTGCGCATGCCGATTGCGCCGCCATTGGCGCGGTCGGGCGAGTCGGAGTTTTCCTGCACCAGCTTGGCAAAGTCTTCGCCGGAGCGGGCGCGCTGCGCCAGGCCTTGAGCGCGCTGCTGCAAGGTGGCGACCTGCGCGGGGGTTGCGTTCTCGGGCACGGCGACCAGCAGCTGCGCGAGGTTGATGTTCTGCAGCGCCGCATCCTTGGTGGGAGCGCTTCGCTGGTCGCGCAGGTATTCGTCGGCTTCGGAGTCGCTGATCTTGACCTTCGATTCGACCTCGCGGTCGCGCAGGCGCGTGAGCAGCAGCTGGTCGCGCAGGTCGTTGCGGAATTCGCGCGGCGAGATGCCTTCGGCCACCACGCGGCGGCGCAGTTCCTCGACGGTGACCTGGTTCTGCCGCGCCACGGTCTGCTCGGCCTGGTCGATGGCCACGTCGTCCACCTTGATGCCGTTTTCCTTGGCCAGCTGGAGCTGGGCGCGCTCCGAGATCAGGCGCTCGAGCACCAGGCGGGTGAGCTCGGCGCGGGGAACGCGCTCGGCCTCCGCGTTTTCGCGGATCAGCCGCGTGACGCGCGACTGCACTTCGGTGTTGGTGATGGGTTCGGAGTTGACCAGCGCGACGATGTACTCGGCCGAGCGCTGCACCGGCGCGGCGGATGGCGCGGGGCGTGCAACCGGGGCCGCAAGGCGCGGGCCGGCGCGCATGATGTCCGTGATGCCGCTGCCGCCACCGGGACGCAGGCCCTGGGCACCGGACGTTGCGGCCAGCGCCGCAAGGCAGCTCGAGGTAAGGATGGAACGGATGTGTTTCATGGCGTTGCTCAATCGTCTCAGTCGTAATTGGTGAAGCGGCTCGGCCCTTCGGTGGGCTGGCGAAGGGGCTGGTAGCGCTGGATGTTTGTTCGCAAGGTCTGCATGGGGCTCGACCCGATGCTGGAAAACCCGACGAATTCGAGCTGGAACATGATGCGCGTGTTGGCCGTCAGTGTGCCGGTCGTGATGCGCTGCAGCACCACGCGTCCGATCCAGCAGCAGCCGTCGTACTCGAAGCCGAGCACGCCGTCCGTGAGTTTCTTGTCCTGCAGGCTGTAGTTGAGCCGGCCGACCGCATACCACCGTCCGCCGCCCTGGCCCTTGCCCGGGCCCAGGTCCTTGCCCTTGTCGCCCCAGAGGTCGTTGAGCGGCCACTGCCAGCCCACGTCGAAGGACTTGTTGCCGTCGGTGGCGGTGGGCGTGGTGGGCGCCTGGTAGCGGAACGCCGCGCTCAGGTTGTGGTACGGCTCGGGGTTGTAGCGCGCGGTGATCGCCGAGCGCTCCGACTTGCGCGTGTCGGGGTTGTACTGGACCACGGTGTCCAGGCTCCACTTGGGCGTCCAGTTGATCTGCGCGCCCAGCAGCAGGTCGCTCGCACGGTCGGTCACCGGGGTGCCGCCCGGCAGCGTGACCTTCTGGTCGCTGAAGCGCAGCCGCTGCGCGATGCCGAAGCGCGCGGCCTCGACGCCGGTTTCGGGGTCGATCAGGCGCGAGGTCACGCCCAGCGTGAGCGTGTTGGTGTCGGAGATGCGGTCGTTGCCCGAGAAGGCGTTCTCGGTGTAGATGGTCGCAAAGCTGAAGTCGTTGGCCGCCGAATCGTAGTTCGGCAGCATGCTCTGGTTGCGGTACGGCGTATAGACGTAGTACGCACGCGGCTCCAGCGTCTGGCGGAAGGCGCGCCCGAAGTAGCTCGCGTCGCGCTCGAAGATCAGGCCGCTATCGAGGCTGAAGGTGGGCACCGTCCGGTTGCTCGAGGTCGGGAAGAAGTACAGCGAGTTCGGGTTGTAGGGCACGCCGTTGACGTACTGGATCCCGTTGACCGTGAGCTTCGGAACGTCCGACTGCGGCAGGTAGTAGTTGTACGAAGCCGTGTTCAGCTGCAGCTTGGGAATGACGAAGGAACTCGGCGTGATGAACGGCCGGCTGATCGTGGCAATCGCCAAGGCGCGGTCGCCATCGGGCTGCGACTGCTGGTTGATGTCGAAACCCGGCTGGCCGGCCAGGATGGAGTTGACGCGAAAGCGCGTGTAGTCGAGGTTCAGCGAAACGTCGAAGCCGTGCCAGTCGTACTTGTTGTAGTTGGCCGTGATCTGCGGCATCCGGTCATAGGACGGCACGATCGGCGACAGGCTGTATTGCAGCGTCTGGTAGCGCAGCGCACGAATCCCGCCGCTCCAGTCGCCCTTGCTCCAGTTGAGCGACGCGTCGTTCGACAGCTGGCGCTGTGCCAGCGTGGGCGTGCGCGTGAAGTCGCGCCAGTAGTCGTTGTCGCTGACCCGGTTGATGTTGATATTGGCCGACAGCGAATCGAGCCCGAGCGCCTTGGCGTTGAAATCCTGGTGGTGATTGGCCCAGATGCCCCAGCGCTTGGTGCTGGGCGGCGCTCCAAAGGTCAGGTCCGAGGCCTGGATTTCTCCGTTGGCCAGCTGCTGCAGTTGCGCGCTGCGCGTTTCGTTGTAGCGCTGCCCCACCAGGCGGTCGCTGCCCATCAGATCCAGTCGGATGGTGCCGCTGTATTCTTTTTCGAGGTAGCGGAATTCCGAGCCCAGGTTGAGGCCCCGCTTGCTCATCAGCGTGGGCGTGAACGTGGCGTCGCGGTTGGGTGCGATGTTCCAGTAGTACGGCTGCGAGATCTCGATGCCGTTGGTGTTGTCGACGCCGATCGTGGGCGGCAGCAGGCCGCTCTTGCGCTGGTTCGACAGCGGAAAGCTCACGCTCGGAAGCGGCGGCGTGCTGATGCCCATGAAACTCAGCCGCGCATCGGTGGCCACGCCGACGTTTTCCTCGGTGTCGGTGGTCATCGTGGCCGCGGTCAGCAGCCAGGCCGGCATCCAGCCCGGGAAATCTTCGCGGCGGCAGGTGGTATAGGTAGCGCTGCGGGCCACCGACACGTTGCTGTCGACGAAATCGATGCGCTGCGCCTCGCCGTGCCCGCCGTTGGCAAGGAAGGAGTAGCGCACGTTGTTGAAAAAGCCCTCGAAGGTCTCGAGCTTGAGCTCGAGCTCCGGGCCTTCGTACACATTGCCGGCCTGGTTGACCCGCACGTTGCCGCGCGCCTTGGCGCGGTCGTCGGGCTGGTAGTACTCGAGCCGGTCGGCGGTGATGGCCACCTCGCCGCGCCGCAGCGTCGCATGGCCTTCGACCACGGTTTCGAGGTCCTGGCGGCCCGACAGCCGGTCGCCGGTGATGAGGCTCGGCAGCTGGCTGCGTTCATTCGGCGGCAGCGTTTCGGTCAGTTGCGGCGTGCGCTTGAGCGTGAGCGGACCGTCGAGGCCGCCCGCCGGTTGCGCGGACGCGCCGTGCGCATGCAGCAGCGCCAGCGACAACACGGCCAATGGCAGGGGCGGGCCGGAACGCCGCAGGGCAACGCGTCGGCTCATCAAGCCACCCGCCAGGTCGTTCCGGAGAAGGCCCGCAGTCTCCCCTGGGAGGGCTGCGAGTGCACAAGGTGCCAAGCGTGGAGGCTTTGGATCGTAGGCATCGGTCAGGAACGAAGGATCGTCGGGAGGACGGCGCGGCAGGCCGGCAGGTTGCGGGAGCCGGCGGCAGCCCTGTTCGACCGGGGAGGACCGCAGGAGTTGCCGCGCCGGGCGGATTTGTAGAATCGATTATCCATGACAGCACCCCCGCCCCCGGCTTCCGAGCCTACCCCCTCCGCCGAGGCCATTCCCTGGACCGATCCGCAGCGGGCCGCGACCTTCCGGCACTGGCTGGCCGGCATCTCCGCCACGCACCGCCTGCTGCCCGAAACCGTGCGCCTTGCGTCAGCCGACGCGAGCTTTCGGCGCTACTTCCGGGTCGACTCGACGGAGGCTTGCGGCACCCGCATCGTGATGGATGCGCCGCCGGACAAGGAAAACAGCGAGCCCTTCGTACAGGTCGCCCGCTTGATGGCCGACGCCGGCGTCACGGCGCCGCGGGTGCTCGAATGGGACCGGGTGAACGGCTTCCTGCTGCTCGACGATCTCGGCCGCCAGACCATGCTCGACGTGATCGACCCGGCCCGGCCCGACGCGAGCCGTCCGCTCTACGACCAGGCCATCGACGCGCTGATCCGCTGGCAGCTGGCCTCCAGGCCGGGCGTGCTGCCGCCCTACGACCGCGCGCTGCTGGAGCGCGAACTGGCGCTTTTTCCCGAGTGGTACATCGGCCGCCACCGCGGCATTGCCGTCGAGGGCAAGCTCAAGGAGCGGCTGGAGCGCAGCTTCAAGCTCATCGTCGAGAGCAACCTGGCCTCGCCGAGCGTCTATGTGCACCGCGACTTCATGCCGCGCAACCTGATGGTCCGGGATGGAGCCGATCTCGGCGTGCTCGACTTCCAGGACGCGGTCTACGGCCCGATCACCTATGACATCGCGAGCCTGATGCGCGATGCCTTCCTGAGCTGGGACGAGGAATTCGTGCTCGACGTCACCATCCGCTACTGGGAGGCCGCCCGCAAGGCCGGGCTGCCGGTCGACGCCGATTTCGGCGCTTTCTACCGCTCGGTCGAATGGATGGGGCTGCAGCGCCACCTCAAGGTCGCCGGCATCTTCGCCCGCCTGACGCTGCGGGACGGCAAGCCCCGCTACCTGGCCGACACGCCCCGATTCATCGCTTACATCCGCTCCACGGCCAGCCGCTACATGGAACTGACGCCGCTGCTGCGCGTGATCGACGAAATCGAAGGCAGCTCGGCGCTCACCGGCTTCGTCTACGGTCGGCCCTAGATGCCCCGTTTCCATTGCCCGGTGCCGCTGACTGCGGGTGCCACGTTCGAACTGCCACCCGGCGCGGCGCGCCACGTGCAGGTGCTGCGGATGCAACCCGGCGACGCGCTCACGCTGTTCGACGGCTCGGGCGGCGAATACGCGGCCACGGTCGAGCGCATGGGGCGCAGCGACGTTTCGGTGACGCTTGGCGTTCACGCGGCCACGGAGCGCGAAGCGGGGCGCGCGGTGCATCTCGCGGTCGGCATGCCCGCCAACGAGCGCATGGACTGGCTGGTCGAGAAAGCCACCGAACTGGGTGTCGCGAGCATCCAGCCGCTGGCAACGGCCCATGGCGTGCTGCGCCTCTCGGGCGAACGCGCCGAAAAGAAGAGGGCCCATTGGGAGGCGATTGCCATTGCGGCCTGCGAGCAATGCGGCCGCAACCGCGTGCCGGTGATCCATCCGGTGCGGCCGTTCTCCAACCCCTCGGCCTGGATCGATGCCAACACCGGCGCCGCCGCGCTGCGCCTTGTCTTGAGCCTCGCCGAAGGCACGCGGCGCCTGGCCGATGCCACGGCATCGACGCCGGGCGATCGCAGCGTGCTGGTGCTGAGCGGCCCCGAAGGCGGCCTGAGCGGCGCCGAAGAGCAGGAGGCCCTGTCATGCGGCTTTGCGCCGGTCACTCTCGGGCCGCGCGTGCTGCGCGCCGAGACGGCGGCGCTCGCCGCGCTGGTGTCGCTCACCGGAGCCTAGCCTTGTTTCCGTGAGGCGTGCGTGCCTCAACCGTTCGCCACAACAGACGAGAGAAGAGAAGGACCTTTACGCCATGCTTCGTTCACCACGCGCCCTCCGGCTTGCGCCCCTTGTTCTGGCCATGTTCTGCGCCATGCAGGGCGCGCAAGCCCAGAACACCGCCGTGGCACCCACGCCCGCGCAGGTCGGTCCCGAGGTGGAAAAAGCCTTCACCCAGCTGATGGCGGCGCCCGCGATCCAGAAGCTGCTCGACGCGGTCAAGGCCGACCATGACCGCGCGGTCGAAGACCTGAAGATGCTGACCGAGATCGAGGCACCGCCATTCAAGGAGCAAAAGCGCGCCGAAGCCTTCCTCGCGCGCATGAAGGCGCTGGGCCTCGCCGACGCGAAGATCGATGCCGAAGGCAACGTGGTCGGCCTGCGCAAGGGCACGGGCAACGGGCCCAAGCTGCTGATCTCGGCCCACCTCGACACCGTGTTTCCCGCCGGCACCGACGTGAAGGTGAAGGAGCGCGACGGCAAGCTCTACGCACCCGGCATTGCAGACGACACGCGCGGCCTCTCGGTGCTGCTGTCGTGGCTCAAGGTGCTCAACGACAACAAGGTGCAGACGGTGGGCGACCTGCTGTTCGTCGGCAATGTCGGCGAGGAAGAACTGGGCAACCTGCGCGGCATGAAGGCGATCTTCCGCAACCACCTGGACATCGACGGCATGGTCGGACTCGAACCCGCAGCCGACGGCACGGTCCTGATGCTCGGCACGGGCAGCCACCGCTACGAAGTCACGTTCAAGGGCCCGGGCGGCCACAGCTTCGGCGCCTTCGGCCAGGTGCCCAGCGCAATCCACGGCATGGGCCGCGCCATTGCCAAGATCGCCGAGGTGCGCACGCCAAGCTTCCCGAAGACCACCTTCACGGTCGGCACCGTGGGCGGCGGCACCTCGGTCAACACCATTGCGCCCGATGCGCGCATGGCCATCGACATCCGCTCCGACGAAATGGCGCCGCTGCTCGAGACCGAGAAGAAGATCCTCGCGGCCATCGACGAAGCGGTGGCCGAAGAGAACAAGCGCTGGAACGTGACGACGCTCAGCGCAAGCAACAAGCTGATCGGCGACCGGCCAGGCGGCCGGACGCCCTCCGACTCGGTCATGGTGGAAGCGGCCGTCCGCTCGAACACGGCTTTCGGCCACAAGACGCTGCTGCGCGGCGGCAGCACCGACGCCAACGTGCCGATGTCGTACGGCATCCCGGCCATCATCATCGGCGGGGGCGGCAAGTCCACCGGCTTTCACGCCCTGAGCGAGTCGATCGACGTGACAGACGCATGGAAAGGCGCGCAGAATTCGCTCGTCACGGTGCTCGGCCTGGTGGGCGTGCAAGGGGTCAGTCCCGCATTGCTGCCCAAACGGCCGGCACGTACCCGGTAATTTGTCACACGGCGCGGCGATAGTGGGCGCCTCCGCCGTCGGCTCGCGGTCCGTTTGCGTTGGAAAATGCGGGCGGTTCTGTCACACACCAAGGAAATGGCCATGGGATTGCTCGATTCGGTACTCGGTCAGGTGCTCGGAGGCGCAGCCCAACAGCAGCAGCAACCGCAAGGCGGCGGGATGGGAGATCTCGGCGGCCTGGCCGGCGCGCTGGGCGGACTGCTCGCCAACAACGGCAGCGCAGGGGGCCTGGGAGGGCTGGTCTCGAAGTTCGAGCAGGCCGGCATGGGCGACGTGATCGGCTCCTGGATCGGCAAGGGAGAAAACCAGCCGGTGTCCGGCGACCAGTTGCAGGACGCACTGGGCAGCGACACCATTGCCAGCATCGCGTCCAGGCTCGGCATCAATGCGCAAACGCTGCTGCCCATGCTGGCCACCTTGCTGCCGGTTCTCATCGACCGGCTCACGCCGCAGGGCAAGGTGCCGGAGCAGGGCCTCGGCGACCAGAGCGATCTCCTGGCTTCGCTCGGCGGCCTGCTCCAGAACAAGCAGCCCTGAGCCATTGGCTCATCGAGAATTCCAGCGCCCGTGCGGGCGCTTTCTTTTGGCCTGCGCATTTCGGCTGGCGCACCGGGAGCGAATCGCGTAGAACCTCAGCCTCCATGCCGCTGCGCGCCTTCGCCACTTTTCCATGAACCGCAACCTTTGGCTGCTCGCCATCTGCCAGGGCCTGTTCCTGACCAACAACGTCACCTTCATCGCCATCAACGGGCTGGTGGGGCTGAGCATCGCACCGCGCGGCTGGATGGCCACGCTGCCCGTCATGGGCTACGTGGTGGGCGGCGCGCTCACCACCGGGCTGGTGGCGCGCACCCAGCAGCGATTCGGCCGTCGCGGCTCGTTCCAGATCGGACTCGCGGTGGCGCTGGGTTCAGCCTTGCTGTGCGCGTTCGCGGCTGTGTCGAAGAATTTCTGGCTCTTGTGCCTTGCAACGGTAGTGGCCGGCTACTACAACGCCAACGCGGGCCTCTATCGCTTTGCCGCCGCCGAACTTGCGGCGCCGGCCTGGCGCGAGAAGGCCGTGTCGCTGGTGATGGCCGGCGGGTTGATCGGCGCGGTGGCGGGGCCCAACCTGGCGGCCGCCACGCGCGAAGTGTTTGCGGTGCCGTTCGCGGGTGCCTACATCGCGCTGGCGGCGGTGGCACTGCTGTCGATGCTGGTCATGCGGTTCATCGACTTTCCCGCCACGCTGACTCGCCAGCAGGCGATGGGCGGGCGGCCGCTCTCGGAAATCATCCGGCAGCCGGTGTTCATCGTCGCAGCCGCGGCGGGTGCACTAGGCTACGGCGTGATGAACCTGCTGATGGCCGCCACGCCGATCGCCATGCAGATCTGCAGCCTGCCGTTTTCCGATGCCGCCCTGGTGCTCGAATGGCATGTGATCGGCATGTTCGCGCCGGGCTTCTTCACCGGACACCTCATCCGCCGCTTTGGCGCGCTGCCCGTGATGGGCGTGGGGCTCGCGCTCAACCTCGGCTGCATCGCCGTTGCGCTGTCGGGCGTGGAGCTGCAGCACTTCCTGGTGGCGCTGTGCCTCCTGGGCGTGGGCTGGAATTTCCTGTTCACCGGCAGCACGACGCTGTCACTGACGGCCTACACCGCCGAAGAGCGCGACCGGGCGCAGGGCGCGCTCAACTTCTGCGTGTTCGCGACGCTGGCGCTGACCTCGTTCGCCTCGGGCGTGCTGGTCACGACGCAAGGCTGGCAGTTGCTGAACTACGGTTCGCTGGTGCCGGTGGTGCTCACGGGGGCGGCATTGCTGTGGCTTGCGCAGACGCGCCGGCGCGCTGCCGCTGCCGCTGCCGCGGGCGCCTGAAACGCCCCTTCAGTTCGGCGGAAAGCGCTTGTCGAGCCAGCGCTGCAGCGCGGCGAACACCGGCTGGGCATCCAGCTCGTTGAATATCTCGTGGTACAGGGATTCGAAGCATCGCGCTTCGACCATGCCGCTGGGCGCGGCCGCCTCGGCGAAGGCACGGCTGGCAGCCGGCACCACCAGACGGTCGTCGCCCGCGTAGATGAGCAAGGTGGGGACCGGCCAATGCGCCGCAGCCTGCTGCACAAGAGCCCCTTCGTGCGCGAGAAAGCGGGCCAGCCGGCCACCGATGCGGTCGTGCGTGAGCGGATCGTCACGGTAGGCCTGCACCACGGCGCGGTCATGCGAAAGAAAATTGTCGTCCAGCCCATTGCCGACGCGAAGCGTGGGCGCAATGCGCGGCAGCACCGCGAGCAGCGCCTTCTGGAATCCGTTCAGGCCGGGATCGAGCCCCGGCGAGGACAGCACCAGCCCGTCGACCAGCCGTACGCCGCGCGCCACCAGGCTGGCCGCGACCAGCCCGCCCAGGCTGTGGCCCAGCAGCACCAGCGGCAATTCCGGGTTCTCGCGCCGCGCGTCGTCGATGACCAGCGCGAGGTCGTCGACCAGCCGCAACTCGCTCGGCAGGCCGCCGCGCGCGCCGGACGACTCGCCGTGCCCGTGATGGTCATGCGCCCACACCGCGAAGCCCCACCTGTGCAGGCGCTCGGCCAATGCCTGATAGCGGCCGGCATGCTCGCCGAGGCCATGCACCAGCACCACCACGGCGCGCGACGCGCCGGCCGCGGGAAAGCGGCGCAGCAACAGCGTCTCGCCGTCGGGCGTGGACAGCGAAACGCGCTGCGGCGGCAAAGGTGGCGTCAGCGGCGCGGGTCCGTTCAAGCGGCGACCGGCTCCGCGGCCGCAGCGCGATGCGCAGCCGGCAAGGCCGCAATCACCTCGGCCACGGCGGCCGTGAGCTTCTTGGCGTAGGGCACATGCAGGAATTCGTTGGGTCCGTGCGCATTGCTCTTCGGTCCGAGCACGCCGCAAACCATCATCTGCGCCCTCGGGAAGCCGGCGCTCAGCATGTTCATCAGCGGGATGGTGCCGCCCTGGCCGATGTAGCCGCAGGAGGCGCCGAAGTGCGCCCGAGAGGCCTTGTTGAGTGCGTCTTCGAACCAGGGCGTGATCGTCGGCGCATTCCAGCCGGTGGCACCGCCACCGCTTTCGAAGGTCACGCGCGCCTGGTAGGGCGCGTTGTCTTCGAGCAGCGTCTTCAGCTGCTGCACCGCTTCGGCCGCATCGATCAGCGGCGGCAGGCGCAGCGAGAGCTTGAAGGCGGTGTAGGGGCGCAGCACGTTGCCGGCGTCCTTCAAGGCCGGAAAGCCTTCGGCGCCCGTGACCGACAGCGTGGGCTTCCAGGTGCGGTTGAGCAGCGCTTCCACCGGGTCGGTGGTGGTCGGCAGCGCGAACATGGTGGAGCCGCCGCAGTCGTAGTGCGCCCACGGAAAGCGCTTGTAGACCTCTTCGCCGAGGATGGCCGCGGTGGCCCTGGCCTGCGCCAGGCGGTCGGCCGGCACTTCGCAATGGAAGCTCGCGGGCAGCAGGCGGCCGGTGGCGCTGTCTTCGAGGCGGTCGAGCACCTGCCGCATGATGCGGAAGCTCGAGGGCACCAGGCCCGAGGCGTCGCCCGAGTGGATGCCTTCGGTCAGCACCTCGACCTTGAGCGTGCCGCTGGCCATGCCGCGCAGCGAGGTGGTGAGCCACAGCTGGTCGTAGTTGCCGGCGCCGGAGTCCAGGCAGATCACCAGCTCGACATTGCCCAGCCGCGGACGCAGCGCGTCGACGTATGGCAGCAGGTCGTAGGAGCCGCTTTCCTCGCAGGTCTCGATCAGGCCCACGATCCGCGGATGCGCCGCGCCCTGGCTTTTGAGCGCCTGCAGCGCGGCAATGCTGGCATAGACCGCATAGCCGTCGTCGGCGCCGCCGCGGCCGTAAAGCAGGCCGTTCTCGTACTTGGGCGTCCAGGGGCCGAGGTCGTTGCGCCAGCCGGTGAATTCGGGTTGCTTGTCGAGGTGGCCGTACATCAGCACGGTCTCGCCCATGTCGGTGCCGGTGGCCGGCACTTCGAAGAACAGCACCGGCGTGCGGCCTTCGAGGCGCACGATCTCCAGCTTCAGGCCCTCGACCTTCTGCGCCTCGACCCACGCGGCCGCGTTGCGCAGCACCGTTTCAAGGTAACCGTGGGCGGCCCACTCGGTATCGAAGCCGGGCGACTTGGCGGGAATGGCGATGTAGTCGGTGAGTTGCTTGACGATGTCGCCGTCCCATCGGGCGCTGACATCGTACAGGGCGCGCTCGGCGTCGAGCGTTGCGGCGGGCATTTCGCGGTGCAGGGGGGCGTTCATCGGGGGGTTCTCCGCGGGTGACGAAAAAACGCATTTTGCGCCCGCGCGCGACCCCGCGTAGAGTGCGGGCGATCTCAACCCGGAGCGCAATGTGAGCAAGGCAACATCGACTCGGAACCCGGTGGATATCAAGGTAGGCATCGGCGGCTGGACCTACGAGCCCTGGCGCGACAACTTCTATCCCAAGGGGCTCGCGCATGCCAAGGAATTGCGCTATGCGAGCCGCCAGGTGAGCGCCATCGAGATCAACGGCACCTACTACAGCACCTTCAAGCCCGAGACCTTCCGCAAATGGCACGACGAGGTGCCGGACGACTTCATGTTCTCGATGAAAGCCTCGCGCTTCACCACGAATCGCAAGGTGCTTGCCACCGCGGGAGACTCGATCAAGCGCTTCATCGAAAGCGGCGTGGTCGAACTGGGCGACAAGCTCGGCCCGATCGTGTGGCAGTTCATGCCCACCAAGCAGTTCGATGCGGAAGACTTCGAGGCTTTTCTGGAGCTGCTGCCGAAGAAGGAGGGCAGCCGCGTGCTGCGCCACGTGATGGACGTGCGGCACGAAAGCTTCATCACGCCCGCCTACCAGGCGCTCGCGAAGAAGCACAAGGTGTCGACCGTGTTCACCGACGCAGACAAGTTCCCGTCGTTCGAGGAGCCCGAGGGCGACTTTGCCTATGCACGGCTCATGATGGCCGACGCCAAGTTCAAGACCGGCTATGCGCCGAAAGCGCTCGACAGCTGGGCCGAGCGCGCGCAGCAATGGGCCGAATCGCCCAGCAAGCGCGAGGTGTTCGTCTACTTCATCAACGGCGCCAAAGAAAAAGCACCGGCCGCGGCCGGTGCCTTGCTGGAGCGCCTGGGTTGGAAGCCGCCTGAAGAAGCAGCCTGATCAGGCCGCGGCTTGCAGCGACGGCTTGGCGCCGAAGCTGATCTCGCCCGACAGCTGGCCGCCTTCCTCGATCACGATCTTGCCGTAGCGGATCTTGCCGGTGACCTTGCCGGTCGAATGGATCACGAGCTTTTCGCGCACCGTGAGGTTGCCGTCGAACACGCCGCGGATTTCGGCGATGTCGATTTCAGCCGAGCCCTTGAACTCGCCCTGTTCGGCGATCTGCATCAGGCGCGAGTCCATCGTGGCCTCGACCAGGCCTTCGACCACGAGCGTGTCGCAGTCGGTGATCTCGACGCCCTTGAGCTTGATGTTGGGGCCGACGGTGAGCTTGCTGCCGCCTTCCTTGGCGGGTGCAGTCGCTGCGGTGAGGCCGCCTTGCTGAGCGGTCAGCGATGAAGGGTTGACGGGCGAACCCGAGAGATTGGTACCCGAACCCACCAGCGGCGCGGGGCGGGAGGTCAACGAGTCGGTGTCACGATCACGCTTGCCGAAAAAGGGGGACTGTGTAGCCAATGGGGAGCTCCTCAACAAAGGGGCTATCGTAAGAACCCCCTCGCGGCCTGCGGCACTTCATTGCGCAAGAAACGTAACTGAATAAATCCCATGGCCGTCCGACAATGGCGCTCTCCAGTGCCTCCGGCCCCGCAAGATGACCCGATCGAACACCGCCCCCGCTGCCCGGACCTTCGCCATCTCTTCGACCATCGATGCGCGCTTCGACAAGCCGGCGGGCGGCTGGCGGCACCGGCTGTTCACGGTGATCTTCGAGGCCGACACGCGCGCGGGCCTGCTCTTCGACCTGGCCTTGATCGCCGTGATCGTGACCAGCGTGCTGGTGGTGATCCTCGACAGCGTGCAGTCGATCCGCGAGCAATGGCGGCCTGTGTTCAACGTGCTCGAATGGACGTTCACCATCCTGTTCACGCTCGAATACATCGCGCGGCTCGCCTGCGTGAACAAGCCGCTGCGCTATGCGCTGAGTTTCTATGGCGTGATCGACCTGCTTGCGCTGCTGCCGACCTTCCTGGTGGCGCTCGCGCCCGAGCTTGCCTACCTCATCGACGTGCGCGTCCTGCGGCTGCTGCGCGTGTTCCGCATCTTCAAGCTGTCGCGCTACTCGGTGGAATACCGTGCACTGGTCTCGGCCGTGGCCGCGAGCCGCCGCAAGATCACGGTGTTCGTCGGCTTCGTGATGCTGGTGGTGCTGGTGATGGGCACGCTGATGTACGTGGTGGAAGGCCCGGTGCACGGCTTCACCAGCATTCCGGTCGCAATCTACTGGGCCATCTCGACCATGGCCACGGTGGGCTTCGGCGACCTCGTGCCCAAGACGGATCTCGGCCGTGCCATTGCCTCGGTGATGATGCTGCTGGGCTGGGGCGTATTGGCCGTGCCGACCGGCATCGTCACGGCCGAGATGGCGCGCCGCGGCCCCGACGACGATGGGGCGCCTGTGCCATTGGGGGGGCGGGGCGTGCTGGCGATGGTGCCGCCCTCGGCCCCGGCGGCTCCCGCGCGGCGGCTCACGCCTGCTGCCAGACGGCGCGCCCTTGCGCAGCATCGTCGAGGCGGGCGATGAAGCTGCAGGCCTCGGGCTCGGGCAGCGTGAACGTGAAGTCCACCGCGTCGCCATGCCGCACCTCGACCAGCGAGGCGCCGGCCGCGGCGGCGATCTCGCGCCGCACCAGCCCCTCGAGCGCATAGGGCACGGCGCATTGCAGCAGCCGCTGGCGCACCAGCGGAACCAGCGTCGCCCCGAGGCAGGCCTGCGCCACGGCATCGGTGTAGGCCCGCACGAGCCCGCCCGCGCCCAGCTTGATGCCGCCGAAGTAGCGGACCACCGTGGCGAGCACGCCTTCGAGCTGCTGGTGCCGCAGCACCTCGAGCATCGGCCGTCCGGCGGTGCCGCCCGGCTCGCCATCGTCGTTGGCCGCCGATTGGCCGCCCGCCATGAGGGCCCAGCAGACATGCGCGGCGGCAGGGTGTTCGTTGCGAAGCGATGCCACCACGGCCAGGGCTGCGGCCCGGTCGGCCACCGGCTGCACGCAGCCGATGAAGCGGCTCTTCTTGACCAGCAGTTCGCTGTGCGCCGGTTGCGAGAGCGTGAAGCTCATGGGGCGGCCGTTTTCAGTCAGGGCACGGAATCGCTCAGCGCTCCCGCTCGAACTTGAACACGGCCGTACCCGCCCGCGCATTGGGCAGCCAGCGCACGCTGCGGCCTTCCTGCACGCCGAAGGCATCGAGCACGCGCAGGCTGTTCTTCTGCGCCAGCACCTCGAAGTCCTTGAAAGTGCCGACCCGGATGTTGGGCGTGTCGTACCACTGGTAGGGCAGGCGGCGCGTCACCGGCATGCGGCCGCGGGCGATGCTGATGCGGTTGGGCCAATGCGCAAAGTTGGGGAAGGCCACGATGCCGATGCGGCCCACGCGCGCTGTTTCGCGCAGCATGATCTCGGCATTGCGCAAGTGCTGCAGCGTGTCGATCTGCAGCACCACGTCGAACGTGGCGTCGTCGAACACCGCCAGTCCTTCGTCGAGGTTCAGCTGGATCACGTCGACACCGCGGCGGATGCACTGCAGCACGTTGCCGTCGGCAATTTCCACGCCGTAGCCGGTGCAGCCGCGCTCGCGCTGCAGCAGGTCGAGCATGGCGCCGTCGCCGCAGCCGAGGTCGAGCACGCGCGAGCCCTCGGGCACGAGATTGGCGATGAGGCGCTGGGTTTCGATGTCGCTCATTGGGTCAGCTCCGCGCTTCCTTCGGCCTGGATCTCGTGCGCCACGCGCTCGAAATAGGACCGCACCACGCCCATGTAGCGCACGTCGTCGAGCAGGAAGGCATCGTGCCCGTGCGGCGCGTCGATCTCGGCGTAGCTCACGTTGCGGCGGTTGTCGAGCAGCGCCTTCACCAGTTCGCGGCTGCGCGCGGGCGAGAAGCGCCAATCGGTCTTGAAGCTCACGAGCAGGAACTTGGCCGTGGCGCGCGCGAGGGCCACGCTGAGGTTGCCGCCATGGGCGCGCGCAGGGTCGAAGTAGTCGAGTGCGCGCGTGATCAGGAGGTAGGTGTTGGCGTCGAAGTACTCGCTGAACTTGTCGCCCTGGTAGCGCAGGTAGCTCTCGATCTGGAATTCGATCTCCTGCGTGGAATAGCGGTAGTCCAGCCCCGCCGCCTCGCCTTCGACCGCGCTGCGCAGGATGCGTCCGAACTTCTCGTTCATGACGTCGTCGCTCAGGTAGGTGATGTGGCCGATCATCCGCGCGATGCGCAGGCCGCGCTTGGGTATGACGCCGTGCTCGTAGAAGTGGCCGCCATGGAAATCGGGGTCGGTGACGATCGCGCGGCGCGCCACTTCATTGAAGGCGATGTTCTCGGCCGTGAGGTTGGGGGCACTCGCCACCACCACGGCGTGGCGCACGCGGTCGGGGTACTGCAGCGTCCACGACAGCGCCTGCATGCCGCCCAGGCTGCCGCCCATCACCGCCGCGAGCGTGCGGATGCCGAGCGCATCGAGCAGCGCGGCCTGGGCATCGACCCAGTCCTCGACCGTGACCACCGGAAAGTCGGCACCATAGACACGGCCGGTGGCGGGGTTCACATGCATCGGCCCGGTCGAGCCGAAACAGGAACCGAGGTTGTTCACGCCGATCACGAAGAAGCGGTCGGTGTCCACCGGCTTGCCCGGGCCCACCATGTTGTCCCACCAGCCTTCGGACTTGGCCTGGCCTTCGTAGATGCCGGCGACATGGTGCGACGCATTGAGCGCGTGGCACACCAGCACCGCATTGCTGCGCTCGGCATTCAAGGTGCCGTAGGTTTCGTAGGCGAGCGTGTAGCCGCCGAGCGAGGCGCCGCTGCGCAAGGCCAGCGGGCCCGCGAACTGCATCGACTGCGAAGAGACGACCAAAGGAGGTGACGACATCAATAAAAAACCCGGCCTCGCCAAAAACGAGCCGGGTTGTTCGCCAACTGACTGTCTTTAGCTGAATTTATAAAGCGCCCGCAAGCTGAAGCAAATCGGCGCAGGAAGCAGTATATCGCCCCCACCGGACTACCAGCCGACGATCATCACGATGCCGAGCACGAGGAAGATCGCGGCCGAGATGCCGTGCACGAGCTTGATCGGCACGCGCTTCACGAGCTTTTCGCCGAGCCAGACAACCGGGGCGTTGGCCAGCATCATGCCGAGCGTTGTGCCCGCGACCACCCAGACGTAGGCCTGCGTGAAGCGCGCGGCCAGCATGACGGTCGCGATCTGGGTCTTGTCGCCCATCTCGGCCAGGAAGAACGCGACGAGCGTTGTACCGAAGACGCCGTAGTGCGAGGCGGCGGGAGCGTCGTCTTCGTCGAGCTTGTCGGGAATCAGCATCCACGCGGCCATGGCGATGAACGAGCCGCCCAGGATCCAGCGCAGGAGCTCGGGGCCGAGCCAACGGGTGATGTAGTTGCCGACCGCGCCGGCCAGTGCATGGTTGACGATGGTGGCGGCGAAGATGCCGAGCACGATCGGCCAGGGTTTTCTGAAACGAGCCGCGAGCAAGAGGGCCAGCAACTGGGTCTTGTCGCCCATTTCGGCGAGCGCGACCACGCCGGTTGCAACGAGAAAAGCTTCCATGAGGGCAGGGGTTCCTTGGGCCGAAGGACGCAATTGACCGTGCAACACCTTCGGCCATATTCCCGAAGTTGCACGGTCAAAGGTCTCGCCAGGTGATTCACTGCACGCGCCATGTCCTGTGTGGGGCAGGACAAGTCTGTTGACGCGGGCCCTTCTCGCGGTGGAAGGCGGCTACTCCCCAATGACGCTCGGGATTCTACCTAACCGGCCGGCTGCCCCCCGCCGGGCTGTAAGCGGGCGCTAGCTTTTCGAATTTTTTGGAGGCCCTGCCGGAAGCAGCAAATTCCTGCTTGCATTTCACATATTTCACCCATAATGCACGAGCCTCCCTCTTCATTTTGCTGGGAGGAAGTTCGGTGATCGGTCAGTTTCGCGCGACTCGACGGCTCTCGTTTGAGTGATGCTTCAGGGACTCCGTCGCTTTTCTTGCTATGTGTTTATAGGAGTCCCTTGATGGGCAACAAACTGTACGTCGGCAACCTGCCTTACTCGGTGCGCGACGGTGATCTCGAACAGGCTTTTGGACAATTCGGTTCGGTGACCAGTGCCAAGGTCATGATGGAACGCGACACCGGCCGATCGAAGGGCTTCGGCTTCGTCGAGATGGGCAGCGACGCGGAAGCGCAAGCCGCCATCAACGGCATGAACGGCCAGCCCCTGGGCGGCCGCAGCGTCGTCGTCAATGAAGCACGTCCCATGGAAGCACGTCCCCCGCGCAGCGGTGGTGGCGGCTACGGCGGCGGTGGTGGTGGTTATGGCGGCGGTGGTGGCGGTGGCTACGGCGGCGGCGGTGGCGGCTACGGTGGTGGCGGCTACGGTGGTGGCGGCGATCGCAGTGGCGGCGGCGGTGGCCGTTCCGGCGGTGGTGGCGGCTACGGCGGCGGCGGTGGTGGCCGAAGTGGCGGTGGCGGCGGTGGTGGCGACGGCGGTTTCCGCAGCCCTTACGGCGCCGGTCCTCGCGGCGGTGGTGGCGGTGGCCGCTCCGGCGGTGGCGGCGGCTACGGCGGCGGTGGAAACAGCGGCTACTGAGCCTTGCACCCCGGCTCACACAGGCAAAAGGCTCCCTCGGGAGCCTTTTTCATTGGGATGGACGCGAAGGAGGCGGCCCCCGAGGAAAGGCTCAGCTTTCGCCGCTGCGCTTCTTGCGGGCGCGGCCTTGCACGGCAAGGTCGAGCAAGGCGTTCGGCAGCATGCGCATCAGCTTGGCGACCACGCCCATCTGCCAGGGGATGACGCGGTAGCTGGTGCCGGCCTCGATGGCGCGCAGCGCCTGGTCCGCAAAGTCTTCGGCCTTCATGAGAAAGGGCATGCCGTAGCGGTTGCCCTGCGTCAACGGCGTATCGATGTAGCCCGGGCATAGCGTGACAACCTTGACGCCGCTGTTGTGCAGTTCGCCGCGCAGGCTCTCGCAGTACGCGACCACGCCCGCCTTGCTGGCGCAGTAGGCCCCATGCCCCGGCAAGCCGCGAATGGCCGCAACACTCGCGATGCCGACCAGCCGGCCGCTGCCGCGCTGCCGCATACCCGCAACGAAGGGATGGAAGGTGGCCATGAGGCCCACGTTGTTGGTGGCGAAGGTTCGACCCATCACCTCGATGTCTTCGCGCTCCGCCGTGTCGATGCCCACGCTGATGCCGGCGTTGGCAATCACCACGTCAGGCAGGCCCTGGCGTTCGATGCAGGCGGCGCCAGCAGCCAGGATGCTGTCCGTCTGGGCCACGTCGGCGCTATATATCTGATAGCGGGATGGGTCCAGTTGGCGGGCGGTAGCCCAGGATTCGATTTCGCCCGTGCGCCGGGCGACCAGCGCCAGCCGGTAGCCGGCCCGATAAAAGCTCGCGGCGAGGGCCTGGCCGATGCCGCTCGATGCGCCGGTGATGAAGACAAGCGGGGAGGGGCTCATGCGCGGGTTGTCTTCCGGGTCGCTCTTGTCTTCAGCGCGGTTTGCCGCCTGCGGGAGCCGCCGACGGGATCAGCACGCCGCGCACCCGGCCGGTCAGGTTGGCCACGCCGCTCAGGTTGTCGTAGTCGAGGTTGTCGGCGGTGAACTGGTCGCTGCCGCGGATGAGCGTGACGGGCTTGTTCGACGTCACACGCTCGGAGTCGAGAAAGGCGTGCAGGAAGTCGCCGCGGAACTCGAGCCGCGGCGTGCCCTTGCCGCCGGGCGCGACGACGGGGTCGCGGATGACGACGGCATTGCCGAAGAGCTGGATCTCGCTGCCATCGGAATTCGACAGGCCGCGGTTGGCCGTGGCGTGGGTGGTGTAGCCCTGCGGCGAGACGGAGCGCATGCGCACGTCGTCGACCTCGACGGTGTCGGTGTCCGGGTAGTGCCGGCCTTCCTTGCCATGGAGTTCGCTGCGCAGGTCGCCGTTGGGCAGGAAGTTCTTGATCACGAAACCGCGCATGAAATAGTCGGGCTCGTGCGTAGGCGCGGCCTTGGCGGTGGGTTCGAGCAGCTTGGGCGCATTGCGCACCAGCCAGTAGGTACCGAGCGCGACCGCTGCGGTCAGGATGATGGGCAGGTAGATGGTGGCGCGGTCGAGAACGTCGCGCAGCAGGCTCCAGGCGGCCTTCATTGCTGGGGGCCCCGTGCGGCGTCGAGCAGGCGCCGGTACTGGCCGCAAGCCGTCAGCAGCAGGTCGCAGAATTCGCGCGCCGCGCCTTCGCCGCCGCGTGCGCGGGTGACGTAATTGACCGCTTCGCGCACCTCGACGTGCGCATTGGCGGGCGCCGCCGCAAAGCCGGCGCGCGCCAGCACCGGCAGGTCGGGCCAGTCGTCGCCGATGGCGGCCGCCTGGTGCCACCCAAAGCCAAGCTGCTCGAGCATGGCTTCGGCCGCGGGCAGCTTGTCTTCGGTACCGTAGCGCACATGCTCGATGCCGAGCGCTTCGAGCCGCACGCGCAGCGGCTTCGAATCGCGCCCGGTGATCACCGCGGGCGTGATGCCTGCCAGGCGCAGCAGCTTGAGGCCGTAGCCGTCCAGGATGCTGAAGCGCTTGAGGGTTTCGCCGTGCTCGGTGAAATAGACGCCGCCGTCGGTCAGCACGCCGTCGATGTCGAAGAACGCAATGCGCGCATCCTGTGCGGCAAGCAAGGTTTCGGCCTGGAAATCGAGCGGCATCAGATGACCTTCGCGCGCATCAGGTCGTTGATGCTGAGCGCGCCGATCAAATGCCCCGCGGGATCGACGATGAGCACGCTGGTGATGCGGTGTTCTTCCATCAGCTCGGCCGCCTCGACCGCGAGCGCATCGGCGCGCAACGTGCGCGGACCGGGGTGCATCACGTCGGCGGCCGTCAGGCCGCGCAGGTCGCCGCCGGTCTCGACCTGGCGGCGCAGGTCGCCGTCAGTGAAGATGCCGATGGCACGGCCTTCGGCGTCGACCACCGCGGTGGCACCCAGGCCCTTGGAGCTCATCTCGCGCATCAGTTCGCTGAGCGTGGCGGTGGGCGCGACGCGCGGCACTTCGTCGCCCGAGCGCATCACGTCGCTCACATGGGTGAGCAGCTTGCGGCCCAGCGCACCGCCGGGATGCGAGCGCGCGAAGTCTTCGGAGCCGAAGCCGCGCGCATCGAGCAGCGCCACCGCCAGCGCGTCGCCCATCGCCATCTGGGCGGTGGTGCTCGCGGTGGGAGCGAGATTGAGCGGGCAGGCCTCCTTGGCAACGCCGGCGTCGATCACGATGTCGGCGTGGCGCGCCAGGGTGGAATCGACGCGGCCGGTCATGGCGATCAGGGGCACGCCCTGGCGCTTGACCACCGGGAGGATCACGGTGAGCTCGTCGACCTCGCCGCTGTTGGAGATGGCCAGCACCAGGTCGACCGACTTGATCATGCCGAGATCGCCGTGGCTGGCCTCGGCCGGATGGACGAACATGGCCGGCGTGCCCGTGGAAGCCAGGGTCGCAGCGATCTTGCGGCCCACGTGGCCGCTCTTGCCCATGCCCATGACGACCACGCGGCCGCGCACTTCGAGGATCTTGCGCACGGCGTCGACAAAGCTCGGGCCCACGCGCGACTTGAGGCCGAGTACGGCATCGGACTCGATGTCGAAGGTGGCGCGCGCGCGCGCAAGAATCGCGTCGGCGTCGACCACGGGGGGCAGGGGAGCTGAACTCATCGGCGGATTTTACGGGCCGGCCGACTTGGCCGGTCGTCGGGCGAAAGGGGCACGCCCGGGGCATGGACATTGCTCTAGCATCCGACCATGTCTTCGTTCGATCTCACGCTGATGTATTTGCTGGCCGCGGTGATCGGCGTCGTCGTCTGCCGCTCGCTGAAACTGCCGCCGATGCTCGGTTATCTGACGGCGGGCGTGCTGATCGGGCCTCATGCGCTGGGATTGGCGCACAACTCCGAAGCCATCCTTCACCTGGGCGAGTTCGGCGTGGTGTTCCTGATGTTCGTGATCGGGCTGGAGTTCAGCCTGCCCAAGCTGCGTGCCATGCGCAAGCACGTGTTCGGCCTGGGCCTCTTGCAGGTGCTGCTGACGATGACCATCGCCACCGCCGGTGCGCTCTTGATCGCCTCCCAGCTCCCGCCGGTCTGGCGGCTCGGGTGGCAGACGGCGCTGGCGCTGTCGGGCGCGTTGACCATGAGCAGCACCGCGATCGTGGTCAAGCTGATGGCCGAGCGGCTCGAGCTCGAGAGCGAGCACGGCCGGCGCGTGATGGGCGTGCTGCTGTTCCAGGACCTGGCCGTGGTGCCGCTGCTGGTGCTGATTCCCGCACTCGGCGCACCGCCCGAGGCGCTGGCCAAGGCCATCGGGCTGGCCATGGTGAAGGCCACCTTGCTGATCGGCCTGCTGCTTTTCGGCGGTCCGCGCATCATGCGCTGGTGGCTCACCCTGGTGGCCCGGCGGCGCAGCGAGGAGCTCTTCATCCTGAACGTGCTGCTGGTCACGCTCGGCCTGGCATGGCTCACCGACCTGGCCGGCCTGAGCCTGGCGCTGGGTGCCTTCATCGCCGGCATGCTGGTGTCGGAGACCGAATACAAGCACCAGGTCGAGACCGACATCCGTCCGTTCCACGACGTGCTGCTGGGCCTCTTCTTCATCACTGTGGGCATGTCGCTCGACTGGCACATCGTGGTGGACCGGTGGGCCCTGGTGGCCGTGCTGTTGGTCCTGCCGCTGGCCTTCAAGCTCGCGCTGGTGACGGTGCTGGCGCGGGTGCTGGGCGCCACCGCGGGCGTGTCGCTGCGCACCGGCCTGTACCTGGCGCAGGCGGGCGAATTCGGCTTCGTGCTGCTGACGCTGGCGCAGGAACGCAGTCTGCTGCCGCCCTGGCTCGCCAACCCGGTGCTGGCCTCGATGGTGCTGTCAATGCTCGCCACGCCGTTCATCGTGATGTACACCAACGCCATCGTGCGCAAGCTGGTGGCGAGCGACTGGCTCCAGCAATCGCTGCAGATGACCAGCATCGCGCGCAAGACCATCAACACCGCAAAGCACGTGATCATCTGCGGCTACGGGCGCTGCGGCCAGAACCTGGCGCGCATCCTGGAGCACGAAGGCATTCCGTACATGGCGCTCGACCTCGACCCCGACCGCGTGCGGCAGGCGGCTGCGGCCGGCGATTCGGTGGTGTTCGGCGACGCGGCACGGCTGCAGGCGCTGATGGCGGCCGGCCTGGCCCGCGCCAGCGCCGTGGTCGTGACGTACCTGGACGTGCCGGGTGCCATGAAGGTGCTGGCCAACACCCGTGCCCACGCGCCGCAGGTACCGGTGATCGTGCGCACGCAGGACGACCACGACCTTGAAAAGCTGCAGGCCGCGGGCGCGACCGAAGTGGTGCCCGAGGCCATCGAGGGTTCGCTGATGCTCGCGAGCCATGCGCTCGCATTGGTGGGCGTGCCGATGCGGCGCGTGATCCGCGTGGTGCAGGACCAGCGCGACGCGCGCTACAACCTGCTGCGCGGCTACTTCCACGGCGCCGACGACGACAACGCCGACGAGATCGACCATGAGCGGCTCAACACCTTCACCCTCACGCCCGGCGCCCGTGCGGTGGGACAAACCCTGGCGCGACTGGCGCTGGAATCATTGGGCGTTCGCGTCGCCAGCCTGCGCCGCCACAACGGCCAGGCCCAGGTACTCACCGACGACACGGTGCTGAGCGATGGCGATACGCTCGTGCTGTCCGGCAAGCCCGCGGCCCTGGCGGTCGCCATAGAGCGGCTGCAAAAGGGTTAGGACCCTCCCGCGGAACCGGCGGCGCCGAGCTAGTTGACCAGCGTCGGGTTGCGCTTTTCTTCTTCGATGCGCTGCTGCCGGCGCACCGCCTCGCATTGCGCGTGCGGCTTGTATTCGGGCTTGAGGCACTGCGCGGCCATGCACTGGGCCTTCGCGATGAAATTGCGGTCGCCACAAATGGCCAGCGGGTCTGCGGGCGCCGAGGGTGCCTGGGACGGCGTCGGCGCCGCGGCGACTGCGGCCGGCACGGACTCGGACGCCCCGGCTTGCGGCGGTGCCGCGGGTGCCGGCTTGCGCGTCTTGCTCACGGCTGCAGGCGCTGGCTTGAGGTTGGCGGCCAGGGGCGTGGTTGCCGCCGCATCGTGCGGCGCGGCTTCCACGGCCAGCGGCTCCGCAGGCGGAGGTTCGGGCACCGCCGCCGGCGGCTGGATCGATGGCACGGGCGGCACGGCGGGCGCAGCGGGCTTGGCGATTTCGACTTCTTCGTCCGGCGGGTCCATTCCGTAGCCGCGCCAGCCCGCAACGACCATGACGAGCCCCACCGCCAGCAACAGCAACCAGAGCCAGAAGCCGCGCGAGCGCCACGGCTTCCGGGGCTCGGCCCGGGGCGGCCGCGGCGCCCTGGGCTTGGAAGACTTCCTTGCCCGGGGTTCCCGCGGCGGCGAAGGCGGGCGCCTCAAGCGGCCCAGCGCGGCAATGAGCGTCTTCTCATCCGCCAGCGTTGCGGCGCCCGCAGGCGGCGCCGTGGACGCGGGCGGCATGCGGGCCTCGAAGAGCCCGCCGGGGATCGTGGGTGCGCGCAGTTGCGCGGGCGCCGTGGTGGCCCACTCGCGCTCGGACCGGCTGCGAGGAGCGGGAGGTGGCGAAATCGGCGTGGGTGCGGCGGGCGCCAGCTTGCCGCCGCAGCTCTTGCAGAAATTCGCGCCCTCGCGGTTTTCTGTGCTGCAGACCGGGCAGATCAAGGCCATTTCGACTGACTTCTAGGGAACGGGAGAAACGATTTTCGGGAACGGACCGCGGCGTGCTGCCACGGTTTGCACTTCACGCGGAATGGCCAGGTGGATGCTCAGGTGACCGCGACGCGCTTGGACCGGTGCGCCATGCGCTTGGCGATCACCGCGCCAAGGCCCATGGCGATTTCGAGGGCCAGGTTGGGCTGCCGATTCGACATTTCCAGGAAGCGGACCGCCGTGAGGCGCCATACGCGCCCCGCGCCGGTGACCACCACGTTGGCCGAATGCGGTTCGCGCGAGAAGAAGGAGCCTTCGCCGACCACCGACCCCGGCATCAGCACGGCCAGCTTCATCTGTTCCTTGCTGCTCACGCGGTGCACGCTGATGGCGCCGCTCTCGAGAAAATACACCGAGCGGTCGTGCGTGCCCTGCTCGATGAGAACGTCGCCGACGCCGGTCACGATGGGCTGCAGATAGCCCGCCAGCGTTTCCCACTGTTGTACGTTCAGCATCAACGCAAAGGCGTCATTGCTGTTGTTGTCCGCGATGGCGCGGCTCAGGTTCTGGATGGACATGCTTTTCTCAACCCCCGCATCTGTGCCGGAGTATCCGCGAAGGGCGCGGTTTTCGGCTACAACTCTTTACGTTTTTCGGAGGGGCTGTCTCTATTTGCCGATACAGAAGCGCGAAAAGATGACCCCCAGCAAGTCGTCGGCGCCGAACTCGCCGGTGATTTCGTTCAGCGCGTTCTGCGCCAGGCGCAGTTCCTCAGCCAGCAGGTCGAGCAGCTGCGCCTGCGCTGCCAGATGGCTCGCGGCCAGCGCCAGGTGGGTTTCGACCCTGGCCAGCGCCTGCACGTGGCGCGCGCGCGCCAGGTAGACCCCCTCGGGCACGGCCTGCCAACCGGCCATGGCCAGCAGTTGCTCGCGCAGCGCTTCGATGCCGAGGCCGGTCTTGGCGGACAGGGCGATGCCCTGGGCCGCGCTGGCCGCACTGGCCATTGGCGCGGCGTCCTGCTTGTTCCAGACATCGAGCACCGGCACGCCCGCGGGCAGCTTCTGCCGCAGGCTGCGCAAGATCTCGGCGTCGGCGGCGGCGTAGTCGGGCAGGCCGGCGCGTGTCAGGTCGTGCAGGAACAGCACCGCGTCGGCGCTCTCGATCTGACCCCAGGCGCGTGCAACGCCGATCTGTTCGACCTCGTCGCTGCTTTCGCGCAGGCCCGCCGTGTCGGCCACGTGCAGCGGGACGCCGTGGATCTGGATGGTCTGCGAGACCACGTCGCGCGTGGTGCCCGCCACCGCGCTCACGATGGCCAGCTCGGCGCCCGCCAATGCGTTGAGCAGCGAACTTTTGCCTGCATTGGGCTGGCCTGCGATGACCACCTTGATGCCCTCGCGCAGCAACGCCCCCTGTTTCGCGCGCTGCTGCACCGCCGCCAGCTGCGCCTGCAATCTCATCAACTGCCCGGCCGCATCGGCCTTTTGAAGGAAGTCGATCTCTTCTTCGGGGAAATCGAGCGTGGCCTCGACCAGCATGCGCAGATGGATCAGCGCGTCGCGCAGCGTGTGGATCTCGCGCGAGAACGCGCCCGAGAGCGAACGCCCGGCGCTGCGCGCGGCCGCCTCGGTGCTGGCGTCGATCAGGTCGGCAATGGCCTCGGCCTGGGCCAGATCGACCTTGCCGTTCAGGAAGGCGCGCTGGCTGAACTCGCCGGGCTCGGCCACACGCAGGCCGGGCAGGCGCGGGCGGCCGGTGACCGGGTCGGCCTCGGCGGCGGCTTCGAGGCAGCGTGCCAGCAAAAGCTGCAACACCACCGTTCCGCCATGGGCCTGGAGCTCGAGCACGTCCTCGCCGGTGAACGAATGGGGCGAGGGAAAGTGGATCGCCAGGCCGTGGTCGACCGGTTCGCCGGCCGCGTCGCGGAACGGGAGATAGGTGGCTTCGCGCGGCTTCAGCGGCCGGCCGCAGAGGGCCTCGATCAGCGGCGCGAGCCGGGCGCCGGACACCCGCACGATGCCCACCGCCCCGCGCCCCGAGGCGGTGGCGATGGCGGCGATGGGATCGGTGGTGCGTGCGAAGGTCATGGAAGCACGATTCTTTCAGCAAAAAGGCAAAGGGCCGCGGATGCGGCCCTTTGCGTGGGTGGCGGAAGCCTCTGCGCTTACTTGCCCAGCACGCCCAGCCGCTTGTTGATGAACCATTGCTGCGCAATCGACAGCACGTTGTTCGTGATCCAGTACAGCACCAGGCCGGCCGGGAAGAAGATGAACATCACGCTGAACGCGAGCGGCATGATCCACATCAGCTTGGCCTGCATCGGATCGGGCGGCGTCGGGTTGAGCCAGGTCTGGAACAGCGAGGTAAGGGTCATCACGATCGGCAGGATGTACCAGGGATCGGGTGCCGACAGGTCGGTGATCCAGCCGATCCACGGTGCGTGGCGCATTTCGACCGACGACAGCAGCACCCAGTAGAGCGCGATGAACACCGGGATCTGGATCACGATCGGGAAGCAGCCGCCCATCGGGTTGACCTTCTCGGTCTTGTAGATGCGCATCATCTCCTGCTGCATCTCTTGCGGCTTGTCCTTCAGCCGCTCGCGCATTTCCATGATCTTGGGGTTGATGGCCTTCATCTTGGCCATGCTGGCGTAGGCCTTGGCGTTGAGCCAGTAGAAGGCCGCCTTCAGCAGCACCACCAGCGCCACGATGGCCCAGCCCCAGTTGCCCAAGATGCCGTGCAGCTGGTTCAGCAGCCAGTACAGCGGCTTGGAGATGATGGCGAAGATGCCGTAGTCCTTGACCAGGTCCAGGCCCGGCGCAATGGCTTCGAGCTTCTTTTCTTCTTCGGGGCCGGCGAACAGCGCGCTGTTGACCACCTGCGTCTGGCCCGGGGCGATCTTCGGCAGCGTGGCCACCATGGCCACGGTGAAGAGGTTGTCGCCCAGGTCCTTCACGCGGAATTCGCGCTTGAGCTGTTCGCTGGCCGGGTCGCCCTTGAGCAGCCAGGCGGACACGAAATAGTGCTGCACCATGGCAATCCAGCCGTCGTTGGCGGGCGGCGGCGGCTCGATCTTGCCCTTGGAGATGTCCTTGAAGTCGAGCTTGTGGAACTTCTTCTCGTTGGTGTATGCGGCCGGGCCGGTGAAGGTGTTGGTGCCGAACATCGTGCCGGCGGCCACCGTGCCGTGGCGCAGCAGCTGCATGTAGAGCTGCGCGTCGCGCGGCTGGTCGCTCACGTTGACGACCTCGTGGCGCACGCCGATGGTGTAGTCGCCGCGCTTGAACACGTAGGTCTTGACGTACTTCAAGCCGCCCGAGGGCGCGCTTTCGAAGCTCACTTCGAGCGTGTTCTGACCCTCGGCCATGGCGCGCGGACCGGCCTTCGGCGTCATCGGCGTCAGGTGGTTGGGGAACGGTTCGCCGGTCTGGCTCAGCAGGCCGGTCTGGGCCACGTAGCGGGTGGCGGGCGAATCGTTCTCGAACAGGACGACGTGCTTGGTGCGGTCGGCTTCTTCGTACTTCAGCAACTCCAGGTAGTTGACCGTGGCGCCTTCGCTGTCGATCACTGCCTTGAACAGGTCGGTGGTCACGCTGACCCGCTCGCGCGGCGCGGCCGGGGCGGCCTGCGTGGGCACGGCGCCCGCATTGCCGCCGGTGGCGGACGCGGCGGCTGGCACGCCGTTGCTGGCGGCCGGCGTGCCGCCTGCCGGCGCGGAAGCCACGGCAGCCGGCTTGCTCGACGGCAGGAAGGTCGGCTTGTTGCCGTTGAAGACCTGCCATTGGTCCCACAGCAGCACCAGCGAGAAACCAAAAATCACCCACAGGATCGTGCGGCGTATATCGTTCATGACGAAGACTTCTTGTCGGAGGAGAGAAGAGACGAAAACAGCGAGCCTGGCTTGCCAGTGCGACGCTGTGATTTCGGTGGAACCGGATCGTGCCCGCCCTGGCACCAGGGTTGGCAGCGCACGATGCGGTGCAGTGTGAGATAGCTGCCCTTGAGAGCGCCGTGGACTTCGAGCGCCTCGATCGAATAGACGGAGCAGGTCGGCTCGAAGCGGCACGACTGCCCGAGCCAGGGGCTCAGCAGCAGGCGATAGCCTTTCACGAGGCCGATCAGCAAGCGCTTCATGATGACTGTGCAGAGGAGCGCGCGGCCCGCGCCAGCAGTTGCTGGAGTTCGGCGCGCACGGCGGCCTTGAGCTTGTCCGAGGAGGCGCTCACGAATTCCTTGCGGTCAAAACCCGCGCGCAGCCGCACCACGTGCGCCGCACGGGGCAGGCCCGCATCGGGTGCGGCGCTCACGGTATAGATCTGGCGCTTGATGGCGTTGCGCGTGACCGCGCGGCGCGCCCAGCGCTTGGGCACCATGGCGCCCAGCCAGACATCGTCGGACACGAACAAAGGCCGCGCGCTCGACGAATCGAGCGCGCAGCGATGCAATGCGAAATGAGCAGTGCGCGCCACGGTGGCACCTGCGAGGACGGCCTGGAACTGCGCGCGGGTCTTGAGCCGCTGCATGGAAGCCGGGCCGGTTGCGTCGTCGCTGGTCGGGCCAGAAGTACTGGCGGCGAAAGCTGGCGCTGGCGGCTCGGCGGCTGGCAACGGCAGAACTGCCGTCAGACGGCCAGGCGCTTGCGGCCCTTGGCGCGGCGTGCGTTGATGACGGCGCGGCCGCCACGGGTCTTCATACGGACCAGAAAGCCGTGGGTACGGGCGCGGCGGACTTTGGAAGCTTGGTAAGTGCGTTTCATGATGAGATTTCCTGCTGATTCCCCCGATATCCGCGATGTCCCTTATGAAGCCATGAAGGCCATATCGGACATGCGGGCGCTGGGAGCGTTTTTCGGATGACCCCCGAAAGACGCAATGAGGTTTTCAGGGAAACCCGCAATTATCGCAAACATTCGGCCCAACACCAAACATCGAGCAACTTTGCGGGCCTTTGCCGGGTGCGCCCGGGGATGTGGATAAGGTTTTGACAAGTTAGAATGCAGGCCGCCTTGCAGCAGAGCATATCCACAATACATATACCAAAAAATGGCCGAGGGACACACCACTTTTTCAAGCACCCATGTCGACTGACGGCATCGGTGAGAGCCTCTGGCAGGCTTGTGTCGACCAGCTCGCGCAGGAGCTGTCCGAGCAGCAATTCAACACCTGGATCAAACCCCTGACGGCGCAGGTCGCAGACGACCTGTCGCGCATGACGGTGTTCGTTGCCAACCGCTTCAAGCTCGACTGGATCCGGGCCCAGTACGCAGGCAAGATTGCCGCCATGGCCGAGAAGATGTACGGCCAGCCGGTGGCAGTTGAGTTAGCGCTCGCTCCGCGCGAAGCGCCCGTGCGCTCGACACCCGTTGCCGTTCTGGCCGAAACCGACGTGCCGCGCGACGTGGCCGGGCCGGGCGAGGAACCAGCGGCCGCCGGCTTCAAGAACCGCCTCAATTCGGGCCTCACCTTCGACACCCTGGTGGAGGGTACGGCCAACCGCATGGCACGCGCCGCGGCCATGCACGTGGCCGGCATGCCGGGCCACCTGTACAACCCGCTGTTCATCTACGGCGGCGTCGGCCTGGGCAAGACCCACCTGATGCACGCTGTGGGTAACCGGCTGCTCGCAGACCGCCCGGATTCCAAAGTTCTCTACATCCATGCCGAGCAGTTCGTCTCGGATGTGGTCAAGGCCTACCAGCGCAAGACTTTCGATGAGTTCAAGGAGCGCTACCACTCGCTCGATCTGCTCTTGATCGACGATGTGCAGTTCTTCGCCAACAAGGATCGCACGCAGGAAGAATTCTTCAACGCGTTCGAAGCCCTGCTGGCCAAGAAGTCGCACATCGTGATGACCAGCGACACCTACCCGAAGGGCCTGGCCGACATCCACGAGCGCCTGGTGTCGCGCTTCGATTCGGGCCTCACCGTCGCCATCGAGCCGCCCGAGCTCGAGATGCGGGTGGCCATCCTGATCAACAAGGCGCGCGCCGAATCGGCCGAAATGCCGGAAGAGGTGGCCTTCTTCGTCGCCAAGAACGTGCGCTCGAACGTGCGCGAGCTCGAAGGTGCGCTGCGCAAGATCCTGGCGTACTCGCGCTTCAACCAGAAGGAAATCTCGATCGCCCTGGCGCGCGAGGCGCTGCGCGACCTGCTGTCGATCCAGAATCGGCAGATCTCGGTCGAAAATATCCAGAAGACGGTGGCCGACTACTACAAGATCAAGGTCGCCGACATGTACAGCAAGAAGCGCCCGGCCAGCATCGCGCGACCCCGGCAGATCGCCATGTACCTGGCCAAGGAGCTCACCCAAAAGAGCCTGCCTGAAATCGGCGAGCTGTTCGGCGGGCGCGACCACACCACGGTGCTGCACGCGGTGCGCAAGATTTCCGGCGAGCGCCAGCAGCTCACCGAACTCAACCAGCAGTTGCACGTGCTCGAGCAAACGCTCAAGGGCTGACCGCGAATGTCATCAAGAATGCGCCTCGCAACAGCGGAGAATGGCGTCTTACAAGCGGATTCAAAGAGATAAAGAGAAGAGGAAGAAGACATGATCGTTTTGAAGGCAACCCAAGACAAAGTCCTCGCCGCGCTGCAATCGGTGGCGGGCATCGTGGAACGGCGCCATACGCTGCCGATCCTCGCCAATGTGCTGATCCGCAAGACCGGCGGGCAGCTGCAGCTGACGACCAGCGATCTCGAGATCCAGATCCGCACCACGGCCGAACTCGGCGGCGATGAAGGCAGCTTCACCACCACCATCGGCGCGCGCAAGCTCATCGACATCCTGCGCACCATGCCGGCCGACCAGACCGTGAGCCTCGAATCGAGCGCGAGCAAGCTGGTGCTCAAGGGTGGCAAGAGCCGCTTCACGCTGCAGTCGCTGCCCGCCGAGGACTTTCCGCTGGTGCAGGAAGCCGCCAACTTCGGCCCCGTGTTCAGCGTGCCGCAAAAGACGCTGAAAGACCTGCTCTCGCAGGTTTCGTTCGCCATGGCCGTGCACGACATCCGCTATTACCTGAACGGCATCCTGTTCGTGGCCGAAGGCAAGCAGCTGAGCCTGGTGGCCACCGACGGGCACCGCCTGGCTTTCTCGTCGGCCACGCTCGACGTCGAAGTGCCGCGCCAGGAAGTCATTCTTCCGCGCAAGACCGTGCTCGAAATGCAGCGCCTGCTGTCGGACGCCGAAGGCGCCATCGAGATGCAGTTTGCCAACAACCAGGCCAAGTTCAGCTTCGGTGGCATGGAGTTCGTCACCAAGCTGGTCGAGGGCAAGTTCCCCGACTACAACCGCGTGATTCCCAAGAACCACAAGAACAGCGTCACGCTCGGCCGTGCGCCCCTTCTGGCCAGCCTGCAGCGCACCGCCATCCTGACGAGCGAGAAGTTCAAGGGCGTGCGGCTCAACATCGAGCCCGGCACGCTGCGCATCGCGTCGAACAACGCCGAACAGGAAGAGGCGCAGGACGAACTCGACATCGACTACGGCGGCGACGCCATCGAGATCGGCTTCAACGTCACCTACCTGATCGACGCCCTGTCCAACATGGACCAGGACATGGTCAAGCTGGACCTGGCCGACTCCAACAGCTCCGCCCTTTTGACCATCCCCGAGAACGCATCCTTCAAATATGTCGTGATGCCGATGCGGATCTAGAAGACAGAAAACACAGCGCCTTGCGCAGACAGCCCGCGGCCCTCCGCGGGTTTGCGCTTTCAAGAGGCAGGAAAAACAGGCTCCCAGAGCCCGAAAAATCCCGTGAATGCCGTGAGAGATAGAGGAATATCCGAATGAGTGCAGAAGAGAACAAGCCCGAAGTGCCCCACACCGAACCGGTCTACACCCCCGAGATCGAGAGTGCGGTGCCGATCGAGATCACGCCCGCCGACACCAGCTACGGCGAAGGCTCGATCACGATCCTCGAAGGGCTCGAGGCGGTGCGCAAGCGCCCCGGCATGTACATCGGCGACACCTCCGACGGTACGGGCCTGCACCACCTGGTGTTCGAAGTGGTCGACAACTCCATCGACGAGGCACTGGCCGGCCACTGCGACGACATCGTCGTCACTATCCACAGCGACAACTCGATCTCCGTCACCGACAACGGCCGCGGCATCCCGACCGGCGTGAAGATGGACGACAAGCACGAGCCCAAGCGTTCGGCCGCCGAAATTGCGCTCACCGAACTGCACGCGGGCGGCAAGTTCAACCAGAACAGCTACAAGGTCTCGGGCGGCCTGCACGGCGTGGGCGTGAGCTGCGTGAACGCGCTGAGCGTGAAGCTGCGCCTCATCGTGCGCCGCGAAGGCAAGATCCACGAACTCGAGTTCAGCCGCGGCTTCGTGCAGAACCGCCTGCTCGAGACCGTGAACGGCTTCGAGGTCTCGCCCATGAAGGTCATCGGCGACACCGACAAGCGCGGCACCGAGGTGCACTTCCTGCCCGACACCGAGATCTTCAAGGAAAACAACGATTTCCATTACGAGATCCTGAGCAAGCGCCTGCGCGAACTGAGCTTCCTGAACAACGGCGTGCGCATCCGCCTGCTCGACGAACGCACCGGCAAGGAAGACGACTTCTCGGGCGCCGGCGGCGTGCGCGGCTTCGTGGAGTTCATCAACAAGGGCAAGACCGTCCTGCATCCGAACTCGTTCTATGCCGCTGGCGAAAAGCCGGCCGACACCTATGGCGGCATCCCGGGCACGCACATCGGCGTCGAAGTGGCCATGCAATGGAACAGCGGCTACAACGAGCAGGTCCTCTGTTTCACCAACAACATTCCCCAGCGTGACGGCGGCACCCACCTCACGGGCCTGCGCGCCGCGATGACCCGCGTCATCAACAAGTACATCGAGGAAAACGAGTTCGCCAAGAAGGCGAAGGTCGAAGTCACTGGCGACGACATGCGCGAAGGCCTGTGCTGCGTGCTGAGCGTGAAGGTGCCCGAGCCCAAGTTCTCGAGCCAAACCAAGGACAAGCTGGTGTCCAGCGAAGTGCGCGCGCCGGTGGAAGACATCGTCGGCCGCCTGCTGACCGACTACCTGCAGGAGCGCCCGAACGACGCCAAGATCATCTGCGGCAAGATCGTCGAGGCCGCCCGCGCCCGCGAAGCCGCGCGCAAGGCCCGCGAAATGACGCGCCGCAAGGGCGTGCTCGACGGCATGGGCCTGCCCGGCAAGCTGGCCGACTGCCAGGAAAAAGATCCCGCGCTGTGCGAGGTGTACCTGGTGGAGGGCGACTCCGCCGGCGGCTCCGCCAAGCAGGGCCGCGACCGGAAGTTCCAGGCCATCCTGCCGCTGCGCGGCAAGATCCTGAACGTGGAAAAGGCGCGCTACGAGAAGCTGCTCACCAGCAACGAAATTCTCACCATGATCACCGCTTTAGGCACCGGCATCGGCCGCGCCGGCGCCACCAGCGCGGGCGGCGGAGCGGACGACTTCAACGTCGCCAAGCTGCGCTACCACCGCATCATCATCATGACCGACGCCGACGTCGACGGCGCCCACATCCGCACGCTGCTGCTCACCTTCTTCTACCGGCAGATGCCGGAGCTGGTCGAGCGCGGCCACATCTACATCGCGCAGCCGCCGCTCTACAAGGTCAAGGTCGGCAAGGAAGAGCAGTACCTGAAGGACGGACCTGCGCTCGACGCCTTCCTGCTCAAGGTGGCCTTGAAGGACGCGAGCATCGAGACCGGCGGTCCCAACTCGACCACCCTGAGCGGCGACACCCTGGCCGAACTGGCGCGCAAGCACCAGCTGGCCGAAGCCGTGATTGCGCGGCTGCGCAACTTCATGGATGCCGAGGCCCTGCGCGCCATTGCAGACGGCGTGGCGCTCGACCTCGACACCACCCCGGCGGCCGAAGCCTCGGCCGTGGCGCTGCAGGCCAAGCTGCGCGAGCTCAACACCACCGGCGTGCCGGCCGAAGTGAGCAGCGAGTTCGACGCCCGCACCGACAAGCCGCTGCTGCGCATCAGCCGCCGCCACCACGGCAACATCAAGAGCAGCGTGCTCACCCAGGACTTCGTGCACGGCGCCGACTACGCCGCGCTCGCCGAAGCCGCCAACACCTTCCGCAACCTGCTGAGCAGCGACGGCGCCACCGTCCGCCGCGGCGAAGGCGAACGCGCCAAGGAAGAAAAGGTGGCCGACTTCCGCATCGCCATGAAGTGGCTCATCGGCCAGGCCGAGAATGCCACCTCGCGCCAGCGCTACAAGGGCCTGGGCGAAATGAACCCGGCGCAGCTGTGGGAAACCACCATGGACCCGACCGTGCGCCGCCTGCTGCGCGTGCAGATCGACGACGCCATCGAAGCGGACCGCGTGTTCACGATGCTGATGGGCGACGAGGTGGAACCGCGGCGCGAGTTCATCGAGCAGAACGCGCTGCGGGCGGCGAATATCGACGTTTGATTGATTGGTGATCAGCGGCAGCCCAACCGGAACCGCCGGTCACGGGTCTGCTGCCTTTGCTCGCGCAGCCAGTCTTGCATGGCTGCGCCTTGCGGCTGCCGCGCCACTGTGTCGAGCCACTTGACGTGCGCGTCGAGTGCACTGCACTCGGCGTGTGCGCCGCTCGCATTGGAAGCGACCTGGTGGTCGTGCGACTGTGCCTGCACCGCCAGCGCGGCGCTGTTCCGATTCGACGCCTCTCGCGCCTCGACGCTCATTCCATCGGCCAGATTCTGATTGCGATCGACGCGTACTGCAGTGGCGATCGAACCCGCGGGGCAGGGCCCGTCCGAATAGGCGATCTTGCCCGCCGCGCTCGTGCATTTGCTGACCTCGAGAGCAGTTGGGGCAGATGAAGAACGACCCGCAAGACTTGCCGGAGGCGATGGCGCGGCGCGATCTGACCCCGGGCTGGGACCTTGCGGCATCGGGGGCGCAGCGGATTTCACCCCGTCTGGCCGCACGGCGCGTTGCGCCAACAGCCATTCAGCGCCGCAATAGAGCCCGAGCATCAGCAAGGCCGACAGCCCGACCCACATCAGCCAGTGGCGCTCCCGCCTGGGGCGCAGGTTGTACTCCCATTCCGTCATCGCGTTGCGGCTGTCGTGCAGCGGGTCGCGATGGTCGGAATTCATGAAGGCCGAGTATCCCCGCTTCGCCGGCTCTTTCGCCAACGAACGGCCTGGCGCTTCACCAGTGGCCGATCAAGGCAATGCAAGGCTCAGATCGACCGATGCACGCGAGCGCCGCCCCTGCCGCCCTGCAACACCTGCGCAACGCGGGCCAGCCCGCCGGTTCCGCTCGCCGCACGGCCGACCAGCGCACCGCCCGCCGCGCCAGCCAACACGCGGCGCATCAGCGAGCGGCTGCTTCCTGCCTTCAGCAGCAGCAAAAGGCCTGCTCCCAGCACAGCCAGATGCTCGCCCGGAATCCCGCGGCGCTGGGCATCCATTTTCTTGATTGCGTCGATCTTCGATCCGATGGTCATTTGAAAGCTCCTTTTCTGTACGAACTTCTTCATAACCAACGCGGCGGTGCACCGCTGTAGGCGCCGATCACGTGCGCCACGTCGGATCGGGCGCACACAGAGGGCGTCTCAGGGTTTTCATAGGTAGGACGCTGCAAAACCACGGAGATACCCGTCACACAATCGTCATGAGCTATTAAAACAATAGCGTTCAGCGGGTCGCCGAGGATCGTTCCTCGTAAACGCTATATCTAGCCCGACTCTTGCTAAGCAAAATCCTCGACGGATTTCACGTCACCCATGATCGAGGACATCGAAGCAATGAACCTTATGCGTCTCCGGCAGCCGATGGCTGCGTTGGTACTGGGCGGCACAGCAGCATTCTTCGGGGCGATGACATCGGCCCATGCGTTCTCGAACCCGCCCATCCAGATGGCGCAGGGCGTCGAATACATGTGCGGGGGCACGAGCAAGGACGAAGCCGCGTTCATGCAGATGGTTTCGCCGCGTTGGGCGGCCACCCTCGAGTTCGGAATCAACGACAGCACGCAAAAGGGCAGTTTCCCGGCGCGGGCGGCCGTCCAGGTGCGCGAAAAGTACACGGGCCGCCCCGTGATGGAAGCCCAGTCGCAAGGGCCCTACATGCTGACGCGGCTCGACCCCGGCGCCTACGACGTGAACGTCACGCTCGGCGGCCTCACGATCACGCAGACGCTGACGGTGATCGCCGGCGTGCCGGCACGCGCCGTGTTCATGTGGCCGTCGAATTTCGACATGGCCTCGGTGCTGCCGCCCGCGCCGCAGACGCAGGCGCTCGCACAGACCTCCGCCGGCCGCTGAGCCTTCTCTCCCCGGGCTTGGCACCGGGGTCGGAATCCTTGTTAAGCCTTGTCTAAGCCGTGCGCCGCACAGTGGCGCCGTGGTGTCTCGCCACGCAATTACGGAAGAAAGGAAAGGATTCAGATCATGACCACCCCCCGGATTTCATCGCACCGGCGGCCCGTAGCGACGGCCGCCACAGCGCTGTGCGGCGCCGCTCTTCTCTTTTTGGCGGCGCTGTCTTCGGCGCAGGCCACGGTCAACCCGCCGATCCGCATGACGCATGGCATCGAATACATGAGCGGCGGCATCGGCAGCGACGAGGCCCAACTGATGGAGACGGTGGCGCCACGCTGGCCGGCCACGTTCGAGTTTGCGATCAAGGACCACAAGGGCGCCGATTTCGCATCCGACGTTCGCGTGACGGTGCGCGACGCCCGGGGCACCGTGCTGCTCGACAACGTGGTATCGGAAGGCCCGTTCATGGTGGCCCGCCTCGATCCGGGCACCTATGAAGTGGAGGCTCGCTTGCGTGGCAATACGCTCAAGCAAACGCTGCGGGTGGCACCAGGAACGCCCGCCCGAATGGCGTTCCTGTGGCCAGCGGGCACCGACATGGCTTCGGTCGGCACGCGCACGGTGCAGTAATACATAAGCCCGAATTCGGGCGACGGGCACGGAGCTTCCGGTTTTCGGGTTCGCGTTGCTTGCAACGCCCGCTATCCCCATGTCGTGTGCTATAGAAAAAATAGCGCGAGACGGGTCGGACGCCTTCTTGAATGCACGGCATGCGCCTTGCAGATGTCCTGTCCCGGGCAACGCCCGTTCCCATTGCCCCCATGCCGATACGTCCCCTGAGCGTTCTCACCGCGCTCCTGCATGCCTATATGGCGCTGCGCCTGCTGCCTGCGTTGGCCATGCTCACGCCGGCGTGGCCGCTCGCCCTGGCCGCGCTCGTCGTCTCGGCCGCCACGATCCCGATGCCCTTCGTCTCGCGCCGCATTGCGCCGAATGCCACGCTGGGCAACGCGCTCAAATGGATCGGCCTGATCAGCATGGGCTGGTTCTCGTCGATGTTCGTGTTGACGATGGCGCGCGATGCCGGCCTGCTGCTCGCTTGGCTGGCAAGCGCGCTGGGTGGCCTGCAGGTGCGCTGGGACGCGTTGCTGCCATGGACCGCCCTGGCGGTGCCGGCAATGGCCACGGCCACTTCGCTGATCGGATTCGTCAATGCCCGCCGCACCGCCAGCGTGAAACGCGTCGACATTCCGATCCGCGGCCTGCCGGCGGCGCTCGACGGCTTCACGATTGCGCAGCTCAGCGACATCCACGTCGGTCCGACAATCAAGAGCGCCTACATCCAGCGCATCGTCGATGCGGTGAACCGGCTCGGCGCCGACGCCATTGCGATCACGGGCGACCTGGTGGACGGCACGGTGGCCGAGCTGCGCGAGCACATCGCGCCCTTGGCGGGCCTGCGTGCGCGGCACGGTACTTTCGTCGTCACGGGCAACCATGAGTATTACGCCGGCGCCCACGCATGGATCGACGAGCTGCGGCGGCTCGGCCTCAAGGTGTTGCTCAACGAGCACGTGGTGCTGCAGACGCGCAACGTGCGCGGCGCGCAGAACGACGAAGAACTGTTCGAAAGCCAGCTGGTGCTGGCCGGCGTGACCGACTACACCGCGGGACATTTCGACGCTGCGCACGAAAGCGACCCCCACCTGGCGCTGTTCGACGCGCCGCCGCTGGTGCACACGCGGGTGCTGCTGGCGCACCAGCCGCGCAGTGCGCCGTTGGCCGCCAAGGCCGGCTACCAGCTGCAGTTGTCGGGCCACACGCATGGGGGCCAGTTCTTTCCGTGGAACCTGTTCGTGCCGATGCAGCAGCCCTTCACCGCGGGACTGCACCGGCTGCACGACATGTGGATCTACGTGAGCCGCGGCACCGGCTATTGGGGGCCGCCCAAGCGCTTTGGCGCGCCTTCCGAGATCACACTGCTGACACTGGTGCCGGCGCGCAGCTGACGCGCCCGCTCAGTCGCGCAGCTCGGCCAGGCGCCGGGCGTTCGAAGTGGCGGCGGCATGGATCGGCTTCAGGCCCTGGCGCGCGATGCGGACCGCGGCGCCGGACAGCTGGTTGGCCGTGCCCGCCGCGCGCGCGGCAGCCCTGACGAAAGCATCGCTGCGCACGGCCGCCTGCGCCGGCGTGATGCTGCCCGTCATCGAAAGAAAGGCGCCCGCGCTCTGGAGCCATTGCTGCAGCGCGCGGTTGGCCAGCGCGACGTGGCTGCTGTGCCACTGCTTGGCCATGGCCACCCCCGATTCGCCCGCCGCGGCGAGCTTTTCATCGCCCATGAGCTGGAACTCGGCGAGATCGGCCGCGCTCGGCGTGAGCCCGGCCTTGGCGATGCGCTCGGTACGCATCTGGATCACGGAGCCCGAAGACAGCAGCATCTCGTGGGTCTTGAGGGCCACATCGACCCACAGCATCAGGGGGCTGGCCAGACGAACGGCGGAGGTGAGGGACGACATGGAGGCGATTCATGGAATGGACGAACACCACTATAGGCGCCAGCCGGAGGTTTTGCTGCACTGCAACAAAGTTGTTCCCGATTTGTCGAACAAGTCCTACTTTTCGACGCGGAATTAGGGTTGCACGAGCGCAGCGAGCGGCACGGAAAGTTAATTATTTGTTCCTGACGCAGCTCAAAACCACATCATGAAAAAACAAGGCTTCGCTTTCCTTGGGTTCGCGGGGCTCGCAGGCCTCTTGTGCTTGCTGGGAACCGAGGCCCGCGCTTTCGAAGACAGTGCACGCGGCCTCTACTTCGAGGGCGGACGCGCACCGCACGGCGACCAGGGCGCCACGAATGCAGCCACCGTCGGGGTCACGCTGCCCTGGTCGCTGCGCCAGCCGGTCCATGAAAGCGCATTGACCTCCTACTGGGACCTGTTCATCAGCCAATGGCGCGGGCCGGCGCTGGACGACGGCGCGCACAGCTACACGCAGATCGGTGCGATCCACACCTGGCGCTACCGCTTCGACCGCGGCAGTTCGCCCTGGTTTGCCGAAGGAGGCGTGGGCGGCACGTTGATGGACCACCTCTACAAGACCCCCGACCGCACCTTCACCACGGCGTTCCAGTTCACCGAGGTGCTGGGCGTGGGACGCAGCTTCGGCGAGAACGGCAAGCACGAACTGACGCTGCGCCTGCAGCATTTTTCGAATGCGGGCATCAAGAAGCCCAACCCGGGCGAAAACTTTGTCCGGGTGCGCTATACCTACCGCTTCTAGTGGCCGGCGGCCCGCGCGCGCCAGCGCTTGGCGCGCAGTTCCGCCACAAAGTAGGCCAGCGTGGCCACACCCAGCGGCAAGAGGTAGTAAAGGCCCCGATAGACCAGCAGCACGCCCAGCAGCCTGCCTTGGGGCACCTGGTCCGAGAGCAGCGCAATGAACACGGCTTCCAGCACGCCGAGCCCCGCCGGCACGTGGGTGATGACGCCCGCCACCGCAGCCACGAGCAGCACCGCGAGCACCGCGTGATAAGCCACCTGGCCCTGCAGCAGCACCCAGATCACGCCGCCTATCAGCGACCAGTTCAGGCAGGAGATGGCCAGCTGGAGCAGCGCCATGCGAAACGACGGAACCTTGAACGAATGGCGGTGAATCCGGAAGACGTGCCCGCTGGCGAACGCGCACAGCGCCAGGTAGGCCGAGGCCACCAGCAGCAGCACGGCGCCGAGGATGCGCAGGCCTGCGTTGTCGATCTTCCAGTCGCCCGGCAGCACGAGCGGCCAGAAGCAGAACACCGCGCCAGCCACCACCAGGTAACCAAGCCAGTTGGTCAGCATGCTGAAACCCAGCACGCGGGTGATGGTGCCGTTGGAGAGCTCCAGCCGCGAATAGAGCCGGTAGCGAAACGCCACGCCGCCCACCAGCGAACCCAGGTTGAGGTTGAAGGCATAGCTGATGAAGGTCACCCCCATCACGGTGACGGTACCCAGCGGGTGGCGCGTGAGATGCCGGCCCAGGAGGTCATAGGTGCTGTAGATCGCAAAGCTGCCCGCGGCCAGCGCGCCGGCCAGCAGCAGCGTGGCCGCAGGAAGCGCGCGCATGGCGTCGAACACCTCTTGCCAGTCGATGGCACGCGCCTGGTTCACGAGCAGCCAGCCAATCAGGCCAAAGAACGCCCATGCCGCGAGACGGCGCACCCAGGGCCACCAGGGCCGGTGTGCAAGCCGTGCAGTGTGGGTGTTCATGCCGCTTCCGTCGGGGTCACGGCGTCGTCGCCGCTTTTCTTGCTCTTTTCGCGTTGTTCGCGCCTTTCGGCCAGGTCGACGGCCTCGGCGGGCGTCAGGCGCGGCACCTGGCGCGGCAGCCAGCCGAGCCATGAGGGATACCAGCGCAAGAAGTGAAAGATGAAGAAGCTGCGCACCAGCCGCCAGCCGCTCCATCCGTTCTCGAGGTCGGCGGGGCCGATCTGCTTGCAGCTCTTGCACATGAGCGTCTCCATGCGCTCCCACAGCAGTTGGTTGAAACCCTTGTCGCGCGCGAACACGTTGGCTTCGAGGTTGAGCGACAGGCTGAGCGGATCGAGATTGCTCGATCCGACCGTGGTCCAGCGGTCGTCCATCAGGGCAATCTTCGCGTGCAGCGGGCGGTCGCAGTATTCATAGATGCGAACGCCCGAGTGCATCAGGTGGTGGTAGAGCATGCTCGCGGCCGTCTTGACGATCGGCATGTCGGGCTCGCCCTGCAGGATGAGCCGCACGTCCACGCCGCGCCGCGCCGCGCGGCGCAGTTCCTTGATGAGCCGGTAGCCCGGAAAGAAATACGCATTGGCAATCACGATGCGCTGGCGTGCGGCGCGAATCGCGATCAGGTACTGGCGCTCGATGTCGCCGGTGTGGCGCCGGTTGTCGCGCGTGACGAACATCGCGTCCGCCTCGCCGACCGCTTCCCGGTCGACCGGCGGGGCTTGCTTGAGGCGGCGCCGGAACCAGCCCGGCCCCTTGTCGCCGAGTGCGATGGCACGCAGCACGAACTGATGGATCTGCGCCACGATCGGCCCACGGAGTTCCACCGCGTAGTCCTGCTTGGCCTTGGGCCCGTAGTCGAGCAGATGGTCGGCCGAATAGTTGATGCCCCCGACGAACGCAAGCTCGCCGTCCACCACCACGATCTTGCGATGCATGCGCCGGAACACGTTGAGGCGCTGGCCGAGGACGCGCTTGCCGTGATCGAACACCCGCATCCTCACACCCACCGAACTCAGCCCTTCGACGAATTCGCGCGAAAGATCCGGCGAGCCGAAGCCGTCGACCAGCACATCGATCTTGACGCCGCGCTGGGCCGCGGAGCGCATGGCGGCGTGCAGTGCCAGGCCCACCTTGTCCTCGAACAGGATGAAGGTCTCGATGAGGACTTCGCGCTTTGCCTGGCGGATGGCGTCGAACACGCGCGCGAAGTATTCCTCGCCGTTTTCGAGCAGCGCGATGCAGTTGCCGCCGATCCAGCGGTCGCCGTTAGCCATGGTGGCCACCCTCAGTGCCCGCCAGGGCGGGCGATGCAAGTCGCGGCGCGAAACGAACTGCGCGGAACATGGGCGTGGTCCATCTTCAAAGGTCGATGTTCGCCACCAGCGGCGCATGGTCCGACAGGTGCGACCAGGGCTTGCGCGGCAGCACCACGGGTTCGTGCACGCCCGCATTCCGAACGTAGATGCGGTCCAGCGACAGCAGCGGAAAGCGAGACGGAAAGGTCTTGGCGGCCGAGCCGTTCGCGTGCAGGAACACCTCGCGCAGCGCGGCGCCTTCTTCGAGCACCCGGTGCGCGCGGCCGCGCCAGTCATTGAAGTCGCCCGCAACGATCAGCGGCGCATCGGCCGGCACCTCGTCGCGCACGATGTGGCAGAGCAGCTCCAGCTGCTGTTGCCGATGGGTCTCGGCCAGGCCCAGATGGGCACAGATCGCATGCACGTCGACCGTGCGGCCCGGCAGGCGCAGCACGCAGTGAAGCAAGCCGCGCTTTTCGGGGCCGGCCACCGATACGTCGTGGTTACGGTAATGCACGATCGGAAACTTCGACAACACCGCGTTGCCGTGGTGCCCTCTCGGATACACCGCGTTGCGCCCGTAGGCGAACTGCGGCCACATGGTGTCGGCCAGGAATTCATAGTGCGGCGCCTCGGGCCAGTTGTCGACCTTGCGCGAGTGCCGCGAATGGGTGCCGAGCACCTCCTGCAGAAAGACCACATCCGCCCCCACGGTACGCACTGCGTCCCGAAGCTCCGGAAGAATGAACTTGCGGTTGAGCGCAGTGAACCCCTTGTGGGTGTTCACCGTCATGACCTTGAGCGAGGTCGGCGCCGCTGTGGCGAGTGGAATCGGGGAAGAGGACATCGGTCATGCGGTTGTACGTTGCCGCGCCGCCAGCGCCTGTAGGAACTCGCCACCTTCTTCTTCCGCCTTTCGCGACAGGGCGGCCGGCTCCTACAGGCAGGCCTGCCGCACCCCGACATGGCCCCCATCCCGGGCCTCCTACGGTGGTTTCAGGCCGAAGGGAACGGCCCGTCCGTCATTCGTTCATCGATCGCTCGATACAAGCAAAGGAAACCACCATGAAGCAAGGAATCTTTCACGCCACGCTGCTGGCCGGCCTGATGGCCACGGCTGGTGCCGCCATGGCGCAGGCCACCTCGATACCCGCCCAGCCCGACCCGTCCGTGGGCGGCCAGGCCAGCACGCAGACGCCCTCCGGCGTGCCCAACCCGCCGCAGCGTCCCGACAGCAGCATGCCGGCTTCGCGCGAAGCCGTGAAGGCCGAAGCACGCGCCCACAACCGCAACAACGCCAACAACCCGGTGCCGAAGGGCGAGGCCAGCACCACCGTGAACGCCCAGCCCAACGCCATGCCGCAACCCACGGGCGAGATGTCGCGCGCCGAAGTGAGCCAGCAGGCCCGCAAGACCAAGCCCCGGTTCGGCCATCCAGGCGAACGGCCGGACGTGCCGACGAACCCGACGGAAAAGACCGGTACGCCTCAATAGACCGACGGACGAAAAAGGCCCGCGATGCACGATGCATCGCGGGCTTTTTATCGTTTGCGCCCTTCAGCGCGCCAATCGCTCAGCTCTTGGCGGGCGCTGCTGAATGGTGGCCGTCGGGACCACCGTGGCCGTGGTGGCCGCGATGCCCATGCATGCCGGCATGCACCGTTTCCGCGTCGAAGGTCTTCTTCTGCTCGGTCGTCAATGCCGCGTAGAAGGTCTTGGTGGCCTCGGCGCGCTTGGCGAACATCGCGCTGCGTTCAGCCTGGCGGGCCTGCATGCGCTCCAGGCGCTCGGGCGTGGTCAGCTTGGCGAATTCCGCGCGGTCCATGCGCGGGGGGCGGGCGCCGGCCGGCGGCTGGCTGGCCGATGCGAAAGTGGCCCATGCGCTTTCCTGCGCGGCGGTCAGCTTGAGCTTTTCCTTCAGTGCGGCCAGGCGCTTGGCGCGATGCTCCTGCATGCGCTGCATGCGCTCGGCCGGGTCCATGCGCTTGTGCTGCGCCTTGTTTGCGGCAGCACCATCGGCTTGGGCGACGGCCGCAGGCGGGGTCGAAGAGGTGCTGGGTGCGGCCGGCGCCTGTGCAAAAGCGCCCGAGGAGGCGAGAGCGGCCGACCCGAGAAGGCTGGCCCAGACGATGCGTTGGCGAAGAGAGATCATGAAAAGTGCTTCCTTTCGAAGAAGCCCGCCGCCAAGGGGCAGCAGGTGAAGCGAAGTGTGGAAGACCTCTGTATCGCCCAGGTGAGCCGACAGTGAGCGTGCGTAAAGAATCATGAACAGCCCGGGCCCCGTGCCGCCCGCGTGGCCTACCTATTTCGGCCTTGGCGGCTTCAGCCCGCGATCGGGCGCCTGCAGCTTGCCCGCGCGCAGCTCGCCGACTGCCAGTGCCACCGCACGTGCGGCGTTGCGCACCTCTTCCTGCACGTCTTCATCGGCGTCGAGGCTGTCGTGGCTGCTCGCATAGGGCTCGTAGTAGCCGATGTAGCGGTCGAGCCGGGCCTGCGCGCCCGCATCGATCAGGCCCATCCAATCGAGCCAATCCGACAAATTGCGGCGCAAGCTCTCGACGCCGGCCACGTCGCCGTGCACCACCACGCCGTAGACCCGGCCGCTCAGGTGCTTGGGATAGCCCCAGCCCTCGAGCTCGAGGGCCTTGGCTTCGTCGGGCTTCTTGCCGTGGGTGCTGGTGGGGTCGGGGTTGCCGCCATCGGCGCACCAGCCTGTCGGCCATGAGCTTGAGCGGGCTCGCGGACTGGTACCAGTGGGTGGGGGTGAACAGCATCACGCCGTGCGCGGCAACCCAGCGCTCGTAGATCTCGTTCATCCAGTCGCCGGTCTGGCGCAACGCATGGTTGGGATAGCAGCTGCAGGGCCAGTGGCACAGCGGCATGGCGGTGGAGACGCAGCCCTTGCAGGGATGGATATGCCGGCCGTATTCGGAGGTGAGCAGGCTCAGGTCGAGCACGTCGACGTCGATGCCGCAGCCGTCGAGCACCTCTTGCGCGAGCTGCACCAGCCGCCAGGTCTTGGAGATCTCGCCGGGGCAGGTGCCGTCGTTGCGCGGCGACCCGTTGACCAGCAGCACGCGCGACCGCGTCTGCGGGTTCCCCCAGGCGGCCTGCGCCGCGTCGATGCGGGCCCTGGCCTCGAGCCAGTCAACTGAAAGTTCGTACTCGGGATCGGCGTAGCCGGGGCCGGCCTTGCGCGTGACCGGCGCCTTGCGCCCTTCCTGGTAAGCCTCCCAGGCAACGAGTTCGATGCGCTGCAACGACTCTTTCTCGGCCTCGAAGGCCGGGTCCTGGAAGGACTGCATGAAGCGCTCGTGGAACCGTTCGCGCTGCAGGGTATCGGGCGCCTGTCCTTTGCGGACCCGGGGCGCTTTGGAGGTGCTGGAGGTGCGAAAAGGCATGGCGACAATCTATGCGCCGCGGTCCCGCCCGTGACCTGTGCACGACGCCGATTTTCGGTAGGCCTGCGACTACACGCATGCAGGGCCGCGCCGGTCAGCCGCCGAACTTGCCGTTCTGGAAGTCGTGCACCGCCTGCTTGACCTCTTCCTGGGTGTTCATCACGAAGGGGCCGTACTGCGCAATCGGTTCGCGCAGCGGCTTGCCGGCAATCAGCAGCGCGCGTGCCGGGCTGTGGTTGGTGGCGCCCGCGCGCAGCACGACGCCGTCGCTGCCGGGCTCGTTCGCAAGAATGGCCATGCGGCGCGTCGGCACCTCGCTGCCCGAGATCCACACCGATTCGCGGAACACGTACACCAGCGCGTTGTGATCGTCCGGCAGGGGCTGCGCAAACTCGGCGCCCGGCGGCAGGGTGATGTCGAGATACAGCGGCTCCGTGTCCTCGCGCCGCACCGCGCCTTCGATGCCGTGGCTGGCTCCGGCGATCACGCGCACCTGCACGCCCGCGGTGGTGGTGTATTCCGGAAGTTCCTCGCTCTGGATGTCGCGATACCAGGGCTCGCGCATCTTGTCCTTCGCGGGCAGGTTGAGCCAGAGCTGAAAGCCTTCCATGAGGCCGTCTTCCTGTTCCGGCAGTTCACTGTGGATGAGCCCGCGGCCAGCCGTCATCCACTGCACGCCGCCGTTTTGCAGCAAGCCCTCGTGGCCCGCGCTGTCGCGGTGGCGCATGCGGCCCGCGATCATGTAGGTCACTGTTTCAAAGCCGCGGTGCGGATGGTTGGGAAAGCCGCCGATGTAGTCGCCCGGGTTGTCGCTGCCGAAGGCATCGAGCATCAGATAGGGGTCGAGCCTTTTCTGCAGCGGCTGCTGAAGCACGCGGGTGAGTTTGACGCCGTCGCCATCGCTGGTGGACACACCGGCCACGATGTGGTCGATGCCGCGCGGCGTGGCGACGGGATCGGTGGGGTGGTTGGCATGATGATTTGCGTTCGTCATGCAGCCATGGTGGCACTAACGCCCCGACCGCGCCACCGGTGGGGGTGTGCCTTTCAGGTGGGTGCCGTCACCGCGGCCACTGCTGCCGCTGCCAGTAGCGGTACTGCCACTGCGTGGAAAAACCGGCGCGCCGGTAGAGCGCATGGGCCGCATCGTTGTGTGCGTCGACCTGCAGGAAGACGCGTTCGAAGCCGCGCTCGAGCGCGGCCTGCGCCAGGCCCGCAAGCACGCGCCCCGCCAGGCCCCGCCCGCGCTGCGACTGCTCGGTTCGCATGCCGTGCACGCTGGCCCATCCGTGGCCGAAGGCCATGGCGCCCGCGGCCACGGTGCGCCGGCCTTCGCGCACGCTGGCATAGAGCGACCCCTTGGCACGCGACAGCGCCCGCACGCGATGCGCGCCATCCACCGGATCGAAGCCCTCGCCGAGAAACAGCGTCGCCCAGGCCTCGTCGGGCGCCAGGTCGACCTCGGCCAGCGCAGCGTCGGCCGCCGCCACCTCGCGCATGCGCCGCGCGGAACCGACCTGTACGCAGGTCGGCGAATCGCCGACGTAGTGCCGCTGCTCCAGCTCGGCGTGCAGTGCAGCAAAGGAAGGAACGTCGGCCAGTCGGAAGGCCGGTACGAACTGTCGGCTGTCGTAGCGGTCTTCGATGCGGTCGATCGTGCGGTCGCTGACCTCGCCGCGGTGCAGCGGAACCGCCGAGCGGGCGCGCTTGACGGTGCCGTCGTCGAAGGGCAGCAGCCAGCCGTCGAGTTCTTCGACGGCAAGGGGAGACACGGCGGCGACCGTGGCGCGCTCGATGGCCTCGACATCGTTCATGGCACCGCCTCCGGCGCCGTGAACCGGGCCGCCGCCACGCTCTTGAGCAGTGCCTCGCGCTGGTTGCGGCTGATGCCGCGCACGCCTTCGGCCACCCACTTGGTGCGGTCAGGGTCGATGCGGCCGTCGCGCCGCCATTGCTCGAGCACCGCCTGTGGCTTGTGCAGCATGGCCGCGAGCCAGACAGCCTGCGCGGGTTCCAGGTTGCGCGCCGGCCGCTTGAAATAGCGCCGTGCGGCGGCTTCGGCACCGCACAGGTTGCCGCCCCAGGGCGCGTTGTCGAGGTAAAGCTGCAGGATGCGCGCCTTGCCCAGTGTTTGTTCCATTTCGACCGCGTAGAGCAGTTCGCGCAGCTTGCGCTCGGCGGTACGGTCGCTGCCGGTCACCAGCATCTTGGCGAGCTGCTGGGTCAGCGTGCTGGCGCCGCGCTTCTGCTGGCCGTCCTTTTGGTTGTTGTCGATCGACGCGACGATTTCAGTCAGGTCGTAGCCGGCGTGGGTGAAGAAGCGCTGGTCCTCGGCCGCGATGACGGCCCGTGCCAGCCAGCTGTCGTTGGCCAGCTTCGAAGGCGCGCCACAGCTGGTGCGCGCGCCGAGCATGGCTTCGGTGCCCAGCCCTTCAACGGTGAACTGGCTGACGGTGGGAATCACGACGAACGTGGCTTCGGGCAGCGCCACCTGGCCGCGCAACGCCAGCGTGCCGCCGATGCGGGCACGTTGCAGCTCGGGCAGGTGGGGCGCAAGCACCGCATACCAGCGGGCGATGGGCGCATCCTTGATGTCGGCGCTGAGGTGCAGGCCCTTGGGCACGAGGCGCCCTTCCCATTGACCCTGGATCACGGCGGCGGCATCGGCAGTGCGAGGCGTGGCCGCGATGGTGCCGGCCAGCGTGTTGCCGTCGCGCCTGACGGTGGCGATCAGGCCTTCGACCTGGATCGGCTGCGTGCCGAGCGCCGGGACTTCCACGCTGCAGGGCGCGCAGCGCATCTCGAGCTGGCCGTCCGCGTCCTTCCAGGCGAAACGGACCGTGCCGAAGCGCGTGTCCAGAGAGTGGCCGTGAAGCCGTGGTGCAAGCCACGAAGAAGTGGCCAGGCGCACCGCCGCGGGCACGCCGACCTGGAAGCTCAGCGGGCCGGCCTTGACGGTGGTGCTCCACTCGCCCGCTGCGGGTGCAAGCGCGAACTTGGCTATCAGAAAGATGGCCAGGCAGACTGTCACCACCAGGGCCGACAGCGCATAAATCACAAATCTCAGGATCTTGTTCACACAACTCTCACAAGGGTCTCGCCACCGTGACGGCTTGCCACGGACCGCGCGACTGCCCGCTGGCCGCCGCCCAGTACCAAGCTGAAGTGTCGGTGAAAGCGGCGCCTTCGGCATCGACGATGCGCTCGCAGACGCGGAACTTTTGCACACCGTGCCGTTGCGCAACAAAGCAGCGCCACAGACGCTCCTGCGCGTCGCGTTCCAGGCGCGCCTGCTCGATGCGAAAACCCAGCGCGCGATAGCAGTCGGCCGCCGGATGCAGCATGCGCGTGGGTGCGTTCACCGCGCGCATCACGATCGTCTGTGTGCCGTCCGTCATGCGGCCGATGGCACCCGGAAAACGGTCGGCAAAGCGCTGCTCGACCTCGCTCAGCGCCATCGGGCGCAGCGGTGCACCATCCCATTCGCGCGGCCATTCGTGCGTGGCCGCGGCCGCCACGGGGTCCGGCGGGGCGCGCAGGGCCGCGGCGGTCGACCACAGCAGGCACAACAGCATCGCGAGCGCGAACGCCGCCTTGTGGCCGATGCGATTGATGAAGTGGTTAGCGAAAAAGTTTTCAAAGAACCGTGTCGACATGGCGGCCTCCTTGCGCAGTGATCAGGCCCGGAATGGGCTGGTCGGCAAACCCGGGCACCGTGCGCGCCGGCACCATCAGGCGCGCGATGCCGCCGCACACCACGGCCAGCACCAGCAGGCCGAGCAGGTTGTGCGCCCAGGGCGCCAGCGGATGGCCCGCACCTTCGAGTGCAATCAGCACACTGTTGCGCAGGATGTTGCCTGCCAGCACCAGCAGCCCGACCACCGGCAACCGGCGCACAAAGCCGCGATCGTCCTGGCGTGCCCAGAGCGCCACCGCGCAGGCGGTGAAGTAACCGAGCCACACCATCTGCACGCCCGAGCACGGCGCATCGACGATGACCAGCCGGCCATCGACCAGCAGGCTGCTGCCCTCGCGCGCCACGCTGAAGCCCGGCGCCAGCAGCCAGCGGCTCGCCTCGGCCGTGACCACGCGCAGCGGATAGCCCGCATAGAACTGCAGCGACGACAACAGCGGCAAGGCCAGCACCGCAAGCCCCGCGACCGGCAGCGCGGCCACGCGCCGCGGCAGGAAGGCGAGCAGGCCGCACGCCAGCGCCAGCACCGCCACCAGGCCCGCCGCGAGCGGGGGCAGGGCGGGCAGCGCGCCAAGCCCCGTGCGCAGCAGCGTGGCCAGCAAGGTGCCGGCCCCCGCGAGAGCCAGCCAGCCCAGCCGCGGCGCGGCGCGCAGTTCGCGCCGCCATTGCCACACCAGCGCAGCCAACGCAGCCAGCGCCAAGAGGCCCAGCGGGTCGTCGGAGCCGTCGCGCATGCGCCGGACCATCCAGGCCCAGGTCGGCGCCAGTGCAGAGAACTGCAGCGCGAGCCAGCCGGCGGCCGGTGCGCGGTCGATGTGAATGCCCCAATCCACGATGCGCGGATGGCGGTGGGCAAGTGCGGCCAGTGACATTTGTTTTCCCTTTTTTCTTTCGCGTTCAGGCCGTGAAGCGGCGCGGGTCGTTGCGCCGCGCGCGGCGGCGCAGCATGGCGAGCATCGACAGCACCACGGCAATCGCGCCCAGCGTTTCCGGCTCCGGCGTGCTGGGCACCTCGGCGCCGAGTGCGAGTTCGCTCACGCCCTGCGGCAGGGGCAGCGGCTGGTTCACGTCCACGCTGTTCTGCGGCGCCAGGTTGCGCACCACCTTGTCCACCGCGATGAAGCTGGTGTACTGCGTCAGCAGGCTGTACTTCAGGCCGAGCTCGGTGATGCGTTCCTTGAAGGCGCCGCCGCCCTCGAGCGTCTCCTGGTCGCTCAGGCTCTGGATGCGGTGGCGTGCCCACAGCGTGCGCAGCGCGGCGGTGTCCTGGCGCATCTGCGGGTCGATACGCAACTCCTGGCGGTACGGGCCGTTGGCACCGCGGCCTTCGACGATCACGCGGCCCCGGGCCTTGCCTTCGGCATCCGCGCGCCACTTGCCGAACACGATCGCGGGGCGTTCGCCGAGCACGTCGGGCAAGGCTTGCGGCTCCACGTCGTACACGTCCAGCCCACCGAAAGTGACCTTCACGTTCGTGAGCACGGGCGACTCCACCATGCGGCGGAAGCGTGCGGCCTGCTCGGGTGCCTGGATCGGGTCGGTGATGATGAAGGGCTCGCCCATGCCGGCACGCGCAATGCCTTCCATCAGGCTGCGGTTCACCGACGAGCCGATGCCGAAGGCAAACACGTTGGCCTTCGACAGGTTCTTGCGCACCAGCTCGAAGGCCTCGCGCTCCACGCTCACGTAGCCGTCCGTCACCAGCACCACGGTGCGCGACACGTTCTCTTCCTTCGGCTCCGCATAGACGCGCTTGAGCGCGGGAATCAGCTCGGTGCTGCCGCTGCCGCCGTAGTTCTGGATGGTGGCCAGCGCCTGCTCGATGTTGGCGCGGGTGGCTGGCACCGATTGGGGGGAGAGCATCTTGTTGCTGCCCGAGAACAGCAGCACGTTGAAGGTGTCGCTCGGGCGCAGCCCGCCGATCAGGCGTTCGAGCACGGTCTTGGCGGTGTCGAGCGGAAAGCCGTGCATCGATCCCGAGATGTCGACCACGAAGATGTAGTCGCGCGGTGAAATGGCGCTGGCGGCCACGGCCTTGGGCGGCTCGACCATCGCGAGGAAGAAGTTCTCGGTGCTTCCATCGGTGTTCTGGCCTTTGTAGAGCATCAGGCCCGATTCGATCTTTTCGCCCGCAAGGCGGTAGTCGAGCACGAAGTCGCGGTTGTCCGCGGGGCGGCCGTCGGCCGCGAGCATCACGTCGGCATGCCGGTCTTCATCGCTCTTCTTCACGTCGATGGCGTGCGTACCCGAGCGCACCTCCTTCAGGCCCATGGGCGTGTCGATGCTGGCCTTCAGCCTGAAGCTGGTGCCGGGCGCCACGCCGGCGCGCAGCGTGGGCTGGGCCACCCACTTGGCCTGGGCGTTCTCCGACTGCGGGCTGTTGTAGCGCGGGCCCACCACCGTGGGAAACACGAACGCGTAGTTGCCCGACTGCGGCACCAGGAGTTCGGTGTAGCGCAGCTCCACCTTCACGTCGTCGCCCGGCAGGATGTTGGCGACGTTCATCTGGAACACGTTGGGCAGGTGCTGCTCGAGCAGCGCGGCGGTCTTGCCTTCCTTCTTCGCGGTGTCGTATTCGATCTGCGCCTGCTGCTTCTCGCGGATCTGCGCGGTGATCAGGCGGTCGGCCAGGCGCACGTTGAGTCCACTGACCGCAGCCTTGGTCGAACCCGGAAAAACATACTTCGCCTCGATCGCGCGCTGTCCTTCATTGCGGTAGGTCTGCGTGACGGTCACGTCGGCAATGACGCCCGAGATCTTCACCGCCACCTCGGTTCCCTTGAGCGGCAGGCGGTCGACCGAGGGGTCGTCGCTTTTCACGAAGAAGTAGGGGCTCTCGGTCTTCAGCCGCGGGCCGGATGCTTCCTGTGCATGCACGGGGTTGAGGCTGAGCGCGACGAAGCCCGCGGCGGCCAGGCTCACGGTGGCGAGCCAGAGCCAGCGGCCGGGACGGGAGGTGGTGTGGGCATCCATGGCTGTTTGGTGTCGGTGTCCGTGCGAACTTGCACAGCCGCAACTGTCGGCACCGCGCGAGAAGGAAATTGGAAGGCTGCTTGAAGTCAGCCAGCCCGATGCGCCGTTGTGTGAAGCCTGTGTGAAGTCCGCCGGCGGCCACGCTTCACACGGCCTTCGGATCGCGCGACGAGCATCGCGGCTTCGCTATCGAAGAGGAGAAAAAAACATGCTTCTGTTGTTCAAGGCCCTGCAGGGTTCGATGCTGGTCAAGGTCGCCGGCCTGCTCATGCTCACGCTCTTGCTGTGCATTCCGCTGGCCGAGATCAATTCGATCAACCGCGAGCGCGGCCGCAGCCAGCGCGAGGCGGCCGAGGAGCTTGCCGCCACCTACGCGAGCGGGCAGACCATGGTGGGCCCGCTGCTGCTGGTGCCCTACGTGGAACGCTGGATGGAACCTCTGCGCAATGCGCAAGGCAAGGTGATCGGCCAGGAGGCACGCAGCAAGGAAATGGCCCACGCGGTGTTTCCCGACAAGCTGCACATCGAAGGCTCGATGGCGCCGCACGAGCGCTATCGGGGCATCTTCAGGATTCCGTTCTATACGCTCAACGCCACGCTCGGCGGCGGATTCGCAGCCTTCGACCCCAAGTCCGTGGCGCACAGCGAAGCCGATTCCCGCATTGAGTTCAAGGCACCTTTCGTCGTCTTCTACGTGAGCGATTTGCGCGGGCTCGACGGTTCGCCTTCCATCGCGATCAACGGTGAGGCTTTGCGTTTCAAGCAGCATGTGCCTGGTCTTGCGGACAGCAGCTGGCTGGCCGATGGCGTCCATGCACCGCTCACCGGCGCCGCGCTCGCCGCATGGGAGACGAAGACGCCACTGCCCTTCGAGATGAAGCTCGGCCTCGTGGGACAAGACACGCTCTCGATGGTGCCGATTGCCGAAGAGACCACCGCCCACCTGAGTTCGCCCTGGGCGCATCCGAGCTTCGGCGGCCGCTTTCTCGCCACGCAGCGCGAGGTGACGCCGCAGGGCTTCGATGCGCACTGGCGCGTGTCGTCGCTCGTGACCTCGGCGCGCGAACAGGTGCGCGCCGGACTGTCGGACCGCGATGCCACCGGTGCCGCCGCCACGGCAGCAGCTGCAGCGACAGCCGCCCATGCGCCACGCAACCTCGGCCCGCTGCAGACCTTCGACGTGTCGCTCGCCCAGCCGATCAACGTGTACTCGATGAGCACGCGCGCCGGCAAGTACGGCGCGCTCTTCATCGGCCTGGTGATCATGGCGGCCTTCATGTTCGAGCTGTTCCGCAGGCAGCGCATGCATCCGGTGCAATACGGGCTGGTCGGCCTTTCGATCGCGCTGTTCTTCCTGCTGCTGCTGGCCCTGTCCGAGAAACTGGCTTTCTGGCTGGCCTATGCGAGCGCGGCCGGTGCAAGTGTTCTGCTGCTCGGCATCTACTTCAGCGCCGTTTTGCAAAGCTGGAAACGCGGCGCGGGATTTGGGGCCTATGTCGCGGTACTCTATGGCGCGCTCTACGGCCTGCTGGCATCGGAAAGCAATGCGCTGCTGCTTGGCGCCCTGCTGACATTCGGCATGCTGACGGTGCTGATGCTCGCCACCCGCAAGGTCGACTGGTATGCGCTGTCGGCCGGGAACCCCCGAACGCCCGAGCCGGTCTTACCCGAATCGACCGCTTCCGTGTAACGGACGCTACCGACTGTTTTCTTACTTACTGATTTCCATGGACGATTTCTCTCCTTCCACCGAGCCGGCGCGCTCCGAGCGATCGATACGGCTGCGGCGCATTGCACGGTGGAGCGCCATCGCGCTCGGCTCCGGTGCGCTGGTGCTGCTGGTGGCCGCCGTCGTTGCGGTGGCCGTCATCTATCCCCGGCTGCCCGACATTTCGGAGCTTGCCGACTACCGGCCCAAGCTGCCGCTGCGCGTGTATTCGGTCGAAGGCACGCTCATCGGAGAGTTCGGCGAGGAGCGCCGCACGCTCACGCCCTTTGCCAGCATTCCCAAGGTCATGAAGGACGCCGTGCTTGCCGTGGAAGACGCGCGCTTCTACGACCATGGCGGCGTCGACTACAAGGGCTTCGTGCGCGCGGCAGTGGCCAGCCTGAAGGGCGGCCGGAAGCAGGGCGCCTCGACCATCACGATGCAGGTGGCGCGCAACGTGTACCTCAGCTCGGAGCGCACGCTGAGCCGCAAAACCTATGAAATATTGCTGGCGCTGCGGCTGGAACAGCAACTCAGCAAAGACCAGATCCTCGAGATCTATTTGAACCAGATCTATCTGGGCAACCGCGCCTATGGCTTCGCTGCCGCCTCCGAGGCGTACTTTGGCAAGCCGCTGCACAACATCACCACGGCCGAAGCCGCGATGCTGGCCGGCCTGCCGAAGGCGCCCGGCGCCAACAACCCGGTGGCCAACCCGCGCCGGGCCCGCGCCCGCCAGCTCTACGTGATCGACCGCATGCAGGAAACCGGCTTCATCACCGCCGAACAGGCGGCCGAAGCGAAGAAGGAAGAGCTCCACCTGCGCGATGCCGCCGACCCGAACCGGCTGCATGCCGAATACGTGGCCGAGACGGTGCGCCAGATGATGTATGCCCAATACGGCGACAGCATCTACACGAGCGGCATGAAGGTCTACACCTCGTTGGTCGCGGCCGACCAGACGGCGGCCTACAGGTCGCTTCGCAAGGGCATCATGGACTACGAGCGGCGCCAGCCCTATCGAGGGCCCGAGCGTTTCGTCGATCTGCCGAGCGATCAAAAGGAAGCCGACGAGGCGGTGGACGACGCATTGGCCGAACACCCCGACAACGGCGACGTGATGGCGGCCGTGGTGCTGGAGGCGAACAGCAAGGAAATCAACGCGGTGCGTGCGAACGGCGAAGCCGTGCAGATCACCGGCGAGGGCTTGCGGCCCGCGCAATCGGGCCTCGCGGCCAAGGCACCGGCGAACATCAAGATCCGGCGCGGCGCAGTGATCCGCGTGGCGAAGACACCCAAGAACACCTGGGAAATCACGCAGCTGCCGGAGGTCGAGGGTGCTTTCATCAGCATGGACCCGCGCACCGGTGCCATCAAGTCGCTGGTGGGCGGCTTCGATTTCGGCAAGAACAAGTTCAACCACGTCACGCAGGCCTGGCGCCAGCCGGGTTCGAGCTTCAAGCCTTTCATCTATTCGGCCGCGCTCGAGAAGGGCTTCACGCCGGCCACCATCGTCAACGATGCGCCGCTGATCTTCGAGCCGAGCACCCCTGGCGGCCAGCCCTGGGAACCGAAGAACTTCGACGGCGGCTTCGAAGGGCCGATGCCGCTGCGCACTGCCCTGATGAAGTCGAAGAACCTGGTCACGATCCGGCTGCTGCAGTCCATCGGCGCGCCGTATGCGCAAGACTGGATCACCAGGTTCGGCTTCGACAAGGACAAGCACCCGGCCTACCTGCCGATGGCGCTCGGCGCGGGCTCGGTCACGCCGATGCAGATGGCCACCGCCTATTCGGTGTTCGCCAACGGCGGCTACAAGGTCAATCCCTATCTCGTCACGCGCGTGACCGACCTGCGGGACAAGGTGCTGCTCGAAACCGAGCCCCCAACACTCGACGAAACCCGCCGCGCCATTCCCGAGCGCAATGCCTTCATCATGGATTCGCTGCTGCAGAGCGTGGTGAAGGGCGGTACCGCCGCACGCGCCTACCAGGCGCTCAAGCGCGACGACCTGTTCGGCAAGACCGGCACGACCAACGATTCGTTCGACACCTGGTTCGCGGGCTTCCAGCCCACGAACGTGGGCATTGCATGGATCGGCTACGACACGCCGCGCCAGCTCGGCGTGCGCGGCGAAACCGGCGGCAGCCTGAGCCTGCCGATCTGGATCGGCTACATGCAGGCGGCGCTCAAGGGCGTGCCGGTGAGCCAGGTCAAGGAGCCGCCGGGCGTCGTCAACGTCGACGGCGAGTGGTACTTCGACGATTTCACGCCGGGCCGCGGCGTGGCGAGCCTGGGCGTCGAGAACGCTGGGTCGCCGCCACCGCCGGCGGAAGAACTCTCGGGTGTGCCGCTGGGCCCGCCGCCGCAGCCGGAAGAGCGCAACCGCATTCTCGATTTCTTCCGCTAGGGGCATTGCGAAAGCGCAGGCGGGTCCCCGGTGCCTACACTCGGTGCTGACCTCCGCTTTCACCTCTTCTTCCGCACGCCCTCATGGAAATCCTCACCCTGGTGACGCTGATCGTCATCGGCGCCTATATCCTCAAGTCACGGGACCAGCGCCAGCGCATCGCGCTGCTCGGGAGCCACCTCGGCAAGTACCAGATCGAAAATCTGATGGAGACCCTCACCGAGGGCTACCTGCGCTGCCTCGGCGAGGATGACGCCGCGCGGCGCCAGCAGATCTGGAGCCTGCTCGACTCCACCGAGGAAAAGCTCTCGGCCCAATTCGACAGCTTTGCCGCGGAATTCGCGCGCGTCGATGCGGCAGAGGCGCGCGTGAGCAAGCTGCCGCTGGCCATTCCGTTTGCGCACAGGCTGTTCCCGGCCGCCACCTTCGACTTTCGGCAAGCCCTTGCCATCCACGCGCGCGGCATTGCCCAGGTGATGCGGAACGAGTCGGGCCGCTCACCCAAGGCCAAGGCCTTCACGATGTCGGCCGAGCTGTTCCTGATGCAGCACACGTGCCACTGGTTCTGCAAATCGAAGACGGTGGCGTCGGCGCGCATGCTGGCGCGGCACAAGACCTCGTACGAGCAACTGCTCGATGCCGTGAGCCCCGAAACGCGCAAGGCCTACGGTGCACTCACGGGCCAGTGATTTTTTTCTTCTTCAGTGATTCGGCGGCAGCAGCGGCAGCGTGAGCGTGGCCACCGCGCCGCCGCGCGCCGCGTTGCCGAGCTCGATGCGTCCGCGGTGCAGCGCGGCAATCTCTTTCACGAAGGCCAGCCCGAGCCCGGTGCTCTTTTTCTGGCTGTGCGGCCGCGCCAGCGAATAGAACTTCTGGAAGACTTTTTCCTGCGCATAGTCCGGAATGCCCGGGCCGCGGTCGCGCACGCTCACGCGCGCAAGTTTCGAGGTGGTCTCCAGCGTCAGCAGCACCTCGCTGCCCCCTGGTGAAAAATCAATGGCGTTGTCCAGCAGGTTGCTGATGGCACGGCGCAGCAGGAACGGGTCGCCCTCGGTGCTGGCCTCGGTGCGGATGTTCACTTTCACGCCGATGTTGCGCTTGGCCGCCGCGGGCTGTGCGCTGATGGCGATGTCCTCGATCAGCGAAGCCAGCGCCACCGGCTCCGTGCGGTCGAGCCCGTGGCGGGTTTCCAGCGCGGTGAGCTCCATCATTCGGTCGACGATTTCCTGGATTCGCTGCGTCTCACGCTCGATGTTCTTCAGGAAACGTTCGCGCTCCGCATGCGGCATCGATGGTTCCTGCAGCAGTTCGGCCGCACCGCGAATGGCCGACAGCGGGCTCTTCACTTCGTGCGTGAAGGTCTGAACGTAGTCGGCGACGTAATTGCGGCCGGTGAGCGCATCGCGCATCTCGCTGAAGCCGGTGCGCACCGCGTCGACAGCGCGCCGCGCCATGCGCGAAAGGCTCAGGGTGCGCTGCGCGCGCACCCAGTTCCAGTAATCCGAAATCAGCCCGAAAGGCCGCACCAGCCAGACCGAGACGATCACCGCCAGCAGCAGCAGTGCCAGGCCTGAGCCCACGCCCACCCACAGCGTGCGGGCGCGCGCGTCTTCCACGAACTGCCCGAAGCTCTGCACCGGCTTGCCGACGCTGACCATGCCGACGATCTCGTTGTTCCAGCGGATCGGCGCCCCCACGTACATCACCGAGGTGCGCGGGTCGCCGTCCACGTCGCGCGAAGTGCGCGCACCGTACACGCCGGCGAGCGTGCGGTTCACGTCGCTCCACTGCGAGTAGTCGGCGCCCAGGTGCCTGCCGAGCGAATCGAACACCACGCGGCCGCTGCGGTCGGTCACGTACACGCGCAGCTCGACGCGGTTCTTGTGCAGGTTGTAGATCTGGGCCGAGAACTCGCGCGCATACACGGTGCGGAACAACGGCTCGAGCCGCGCCGTGGTGATGGCGCCCGCGATCACGTCCTGCTCGACCAGGCTGGCGACGAGCTGCGAGGTCTCGACCAGCGATTCCTCGGCCGATTCGCGGTAGCGCGGATCGATGTCCGACACCACGCGGTACAGCAGGAACGCGATGCCTGCCGTGTAGATCAGCAGAATCCCGATGAATATCCGCGTGCGCCTGCTCAATTGGCTCTCCCCCAGTCTTCGCGCACTTCGTGTCGCTTCGCCAACCCCCTCACCGCGGGCAATACCAGCGGCCCGGCAAAGCCGGTTCCGCGGTATTTCACGAAAAGATCCGCGCAGGGCTTCACGCCTGGGCCGGCAATTCTTCGTTCAATGCATAGCCGGTGCCGCGCAGCGTGCGAATGGGCTCCACGTCGGGCGCCACGGCCTTGAGCTTGGCGCGCAGGGTTTTCACGTGCGCATCGACCGTGCGGTCGAAGCTGTCGCTCGCGTCGTCCCAGACCAGTTGCAGCAGTTCGTCGCGCGTGAAGACGCGCCCCGGACGCTGCACCAGCAGCCGCAGCAGCCCGTACTCGTAGCGGGAGAGTTCGAGCAGGCGACCGTAGTAGCGGATCTGCATGCGCTCGTTGTCCAGCGCAAACGGCATTGCGGGGGGTTGAGAGCTCGCTGGCGCCGCCGCGCCCGAAATTTGATGGGGTACCCCGTCGTTCGGCACCGCGGCCCCTCCAGGGGCCGCTCGCGCGCTGCGCCGGAGGATGGTGCGCACCCGCGCCACCAGTTCGCGCGGCGAAAAAGGCTTGGCGATGTAGTCGTCGGCACCGAGTTCCAGCCCCACCACGCGGTCGATCTCGTCGCTTCTCGCGGTGAGAAAGAGCATCGGCACCTCGGCGCCGCCCTGCGACTGGTTCAGCGCGCGCAGGCGCTTGAAGAGCTCGAAGCCGTTGAGGTCGGGCAGGCCCACGTCCAGGATGGCCAGCGCCGGCGGCTCCTGCGCGAACTGCGCAATGGCTTCCTCGGCGGTCGCGCACCAGACCGGCGTGAAACCGTCGCTCTTCAGGACGTACTGGAGTGTGTCGGCAATGCCCGATTCGTCTTCGGCGATCAGGATCCGGGGTTTGAAACTCATCCCCGGATGTTAGCGAGGGGGCGCTGTTCGGCGCGGCTGGTTTTCGTCCGTGGCGCCGCGAACACGGCGCGGCCGTTCGCGGCCTTTTTTTTGGGCGAGGCGCTGTCCCCGTTTCTATTTCTTATTCTTCTTATTCAAATTAGTAGTAGTAGATAAGGGCAGCACCGATCTGTGGACATGGCAATTTTTCCCTTGCGTGACAGTCACTTGTCATACCTCTGTCACTGTGCGCAGCTGCGCTTCCGAGCTGTCGCGCCAAAAGGGACAACATTGGGCGGAGGCTCCGCCCTGTGGATAACGTCCTGCTTGTGCCGGAACTCTCCCCAGAGTTGTCCTTTGACAGGGTTCTGAAAATCTGCGAAAGGCGGTTTTCGGGGCGAGAAATTCAATGCCTCTTATTTGGGCAGACTGTAGATTTGTATTTGAAATCAAGCACTTAGCGTTCCCTTACACAGAAGTGCGAGTGTTATCCACAGAGTTGCCCAAGCTTTGTGGGGAGAACCCGCGGCGGAACCTTCGCACGCGATGTCGAACGAACTTTGTCCTTCAACCTTTGGAAATTCGAACGTGACCCCTTCCGAAACCAAAGCCATCGTGACGCTGAGCTTGCTGGCCGCCTTCGTCGACGGCGAAAAACACGAACGCGAACGCGCCGAGATCAAGCGCATTGCCGAGGGCCTGTCGCAGGCCGACGGCGTGAACCTGCCCACGCTCTATCAGGACGTGCTGATGAAGCGCGTCTCGCTGGCTTCCGTGGCGGGCGAACTCCAAAGCACCGAGTCGAAGCAGCTGGCCTATGAAATGGCGGTGTGCGTGTGCGATGCCGACGGCACACAGTCGGACGCGGAGCGCATGTTCCTGGCGGACCTGCGTACTTCGCTCGGACTCGACGGCTCGGCGGCGCAGTTTTCGCGCCAGGCAGAGGACATCGCAGCGGCGGTTCCCATGGCGGCCACTGGTACAGGCGTGGCAGCCGCGTCATCGGTGCCTTCGCCCGACAGCGCGGAGCTCGACAAGTCGATCCTCAACGCAGCCATCCTCAATGGCGCGCTCGAACTGCTGCCCGAAACGCTGTCGACCATGGCGATCATTCCGCTGCAGATGAAACTGGTCTATCGCATCGGCAAGGCCCATGGCTACGAGCTCGACAGCGGCCATGTGAAAGATTTTCTGGCCACGGTCGGGGTGGGCCTGACCTCGCAATACCTGGAACAGGCCGGGCGCAAGCTGCTCGGCGGCCTGCTCGGAAAGATGGGCGGCGGCTTGCTGCGCGGCCTTGGCAACCAGGCCGTGAGCTCGGGCATGAGCTTCGCCTCGACCTATGCGCTGGGGCACGTGGCCAAGCGCTACTACGCGGGCGGCCGCACGCTCTCGACGCAGATGCTCAAGGACAGCTTCTCGAACGTCGTGCAGGAAGGAAAGGGCCTGCAAACGCAGTACTTGCCGGCCATCCGGGAAAAGGCCCGCAGCCTCGATGCCGGCAAGGTGCTGGCGCTGGTCAGGGGCGCCTGAGGCAGATCAGGCCGCGGCCAGGTCGTCGAGAATGGGGCAGTCGGGGCGCGCATCCCCATGGCAGCAGTGCACAAGATGCGCCAGCGTGTTGCGCATCGACTGCATGTCTGCAATGCGCTGTTCCAGTTCATCGAGATGCTTCTGCGCTATGCGCTTCACGTTCGAGCTCGCACGGCGGCGGTTGTGCCACAGCCCCACGAGCTCGGCAATTTCTTCCATCGAGAAACCGAGATCGCGTGAGCGCTTGATGAAGCGCAGCGTGTGGATGTCGGGATCGCCGTATTGGCGGTAGCCGCTTTCGGTGCGCGCCACCACAGGCAGCAGGCCCAGGCCCTCGTAGTGCCGCACCATGCGCGCCGAAACGCCTGAAAGCCGCGCCGCTTCGCCAATGGTCACGGTGCCGAAGCTGCTCATTGGACCCTGTAGCCCGCGTTTTCGATGGCGGCGACGATGTCTTGCCGAGGTTGCGCGCTCAATACGTCGACATGCCCTGTTTCGAGATCCACCGTCACCTGCGCTTCCGGATCGACCGTTTGCACCGCGTTTTGAACCGCGCTCACGCAGTGGCCGCAGCTCATGCCCGAGACCTGGAATTTCTGGCTCATCGTTCTTGCTCCTGTTGAATGAAATGAATGAAGGCAAACACCAGTTTGAACCCTCTCACGATGTCAATGTCCAGTGCAGGGACACTGAATTCTTGGGCTTGACCTTGCCATGATGTGAGACTTTAGCCTCGGTGCATGGAAAATCTGCTGCACTCCCCACACAACCTCATGAGCACCCTGGATCTTTCTGTTGGCGGCATGACCTGTGCCTCGTGCGTGATGCGCGTGGAGCGCGCGCTCAAGAGCGTGCCTGGCGTGCAGGACGTCAGCGTGAACCTTGCCACCGAATCGGCGCGCGTCGTGGCGGCCGACGGCGAAGACATGGACGCGCGCTTGCGCCGCGCCGTGCGCGCGGCGGGCTACGAACCGCGGGCGGCAAGCAGCATGGCCGACGAAGCCGCCTCACTGTCCCCCTGGCACGGCTTTGGGCCTGTCGGTATCGGCCTCTTGCTGTCGATCCCGTTGCTGGCACCGATGCTCGGGCAAGCTTTCGGACAAGACTGGACGCTTCCGCCCTGGATCCAGCTGCTGCTGGCGGCGCCCGTGCAGTTCTGGCTCGGTGCGCGCTTCTACCGCGCAGGCTGGCATGCCGCGAAGGCACGCACCGGCAACATGGATCTGCTGGTGGCACTCGGCACCAGCGCGGCCTTCGGGTTGTCGCTTTGGCTCTGGTGGCGCGCGTCGGCCGGCGAGCACGCGGGGCACGGCGCCGTGCCCCATCTCTACTTCGAAGCGTCGGCCGTGGTCATCACGCTGGTGCTGCTTGGAAAGTGGCTGGAGGCGCGTGCCAAGCGGCAGGCCACCTCGGCCATCCGCGCGCTGCAGCAGCTGCGGCCCGAGATTGCGCACCTGGTGGGAAAGCGCGGCGAAAGCGATGTGCCCATCGGCGAGGTGATGGTGGGCGACCTGCTCGCGGTTCGCCCAGGCGAGCGCGTCCCGGCCGATGCGCGCGTGGTCGAGGGAGAGTCCGAAGTCGACGAATCGATGCTCACCGGCGAGCCGCTGCCGGTGCCCAAGAGGCTGGGCGATGCGCTGACGGGTGGCGCGGTCAATGGCGACGGCCGCATGGTCGTCGAGGTGAAAGCGGTCGGCGCCGAAAGCGTGCTGGCGCGCATCATCCGCCTGGTCGAGGACGCACAGGCGGCCAAGGCGCCGATCCAGCGGCTGGTGGACCAGGTGGCGGCCGTGTTCGTGCCGGTGGTGCTGGTGATTGCGCTGGCGACGCTGGCAGGCTGGCTGCTTGCGGGCGCCGGTGTCGAAATTGCCATGATTCATGCGGTGGCGGTACTGGTCATTGCCTGCCCCTGTGCGCTGGGCCTTGCAACGCCGGTGGCCGTCATGGCCGGCACCGGTGTCGCGGCACGCCGCGGCATCCTGATCAAGGACGCCCGTGCACTGGAAGTTGCGCACCGTGTCGCCACCGTGGCCTTCGACAAGACCGGCACGTTGACGCTGGGCCGGCCGGTGCTCACGGCGCTCGTGCCTCTTGCAACCGGCGCAGACGAAGCCCGATTGCTTGCCATGGCTGCCAGCCTGCAAGGCGGCAGCGAGCATCCATTGGCCCACGCCGTGATGGCGGCCGCCGCAGAGCGAGGCGTGCAGGCGCCGCCCTTGAGTGCCATGCAGGCGATGCCGGGCCGCGGCGTGCGCGGCGAGGTGAACGGCGAACGCTGGGCCATCGCGAGCCTGCGCTGGTGCACGGAACTGGGCGTGGTTCCCGGCGCCGCACAGGTCGAGCGCCTGCACGCACAGGGAGCCACGGTGTCCGTGCTGCTGCGCTTCGATGCGGCAGGCGCTGCCCAGGTACAGGCGTTGCTGGCCTTTGCCGATGAGCCGAAGCCCGAGGCCGCTGAAGCCGTCCGCGCATTGCGGGCGCGTGGCCTGCGCGTGGTGATGATCTCGGGCGACAACCGGCGCGCCGCTGAGGCCATGGCGGCACGGCTCGGCATTGCTGCCGAAGACGTGCGTGCCGATGTGCTGCCGGCCGACAAGGCGGCGCAGGTCAGTGCCCTGAAGAAGGACGGCCACGTGGTGGCGATGGTCGGCGACGGCGCCAACGACGCGCCGGCACTGGCCGCGGCCGACGTGGGCATTGCCATGGCACCTTCGGGCGGCGGCACCGATGTGGCAATGGAAGCCGCGGGCATCACGTTGATGCGCGGCGACCTGGCGATGGTGGCCGAGGCCTTCGAGCTTTCGGCGCGCACGGTCGCCAAGATCCGGCAGAACCTGTTCTGGGCCTTTGCCTACAACGTGGCCGGCATTCCGCTCGCGGCCTTCGGATTGCTGAGTCCCGTGGTGGCTGGCGCTGCCATGGCGCTGTCGAGCGTCAGCGTGATGGCCAATGCGCTGCTGCTGCGGCGCTGGAAGCCCTGAGCCTCATCGCGTTCAGTCGATCAGCAGCGCCAGCAGGTGATCGTCGATGTAGTCGGCTTCGCCAGCGCGCTTGTAGAACTTGCGCAGCGTGCCTTCCCTTTCGAAACCCAGCTTTTCATAGAAGCGCAGGCCCGGCGCGTTGTCGCTCTCGACATAGAGCTCGATGCGCTTGACGCCTTCGGCCTCGAGCCTGGCAATGCCATCGCTCACCATCGCATGCGCGATGCCCTTGCCGTGCAGCGACGGGTCGACCGCGAGCGTGCCGAAGCAGGCGACGTGGCTCACGCGGCCGGGGTATCGCGTTGCGCGATAGAAACCTGCGACACGGCCGTCGACTTCATAGATGTAGAAGCTGCGGCTCTCGACCAGCTCCTTGTAGATGGGCCGGAATTCGTCGAGCGGCATCGGGTCGTAGCCCAGGAAGGGCACGACCCTCTCATGCATGTAGATGGAAAAGACCGCTTCGAGGTCCTGGGGTGCGGCAAGCCTGCGCATGGATGACAGCATACCCAGTCCCGATCCGTCGCTCGTGGCTGCCCCGTTGCAGCCGTTTCTTTCCTCAGCGGTTTGTGGCGCGGCCCGCGATCAGTACGGCGTTGGTGCCGCCGAATGCGAACGAATTGGAAAGCACGTAGCGGAGATTCCCCGCTTCGCGCGGATCGCCGCGCACGAAGTCGAGATCGAAGGCCGCATCGGGGACCCGCAGGTTGGCGGTGGGCGCAAGCATGCCGTGTGCGAGGGTGCGCAGCGCCGCCACCAGTTCGATGGCGCCACCGCCGCCAAGCACGTGCCCGTGGATCGCCTTGGTGGCGCTCACGGGCACGGCATTGCCGAACACCTCGCGGATCGAAGCCGCCTCGGCGGCGTCGCCCGCCGTGGTGGCGGTGCCGTGTGCATTGATGTGGCCGATCTGCGCGGCCTCGAGGCCGGCATCGCGCAGCGCGGCGCGCATGGCGCGCACCTGGCCGGCGGGGTCGGGGTTGGTGATGTGCGTGGCGTCGCAGTTGGTGGCATAGCCTGCAAGAAAAAGCGGCATTGCTTCACTTGCGCCGCGTGCGCGTGCATGTGCTTCCGATTCGAGCACCAGCGCGGCGGCGCCTTCGCCCAGCGCAAAACCCGCGCGGTCGTCCGAGAAAGGCCGGCAGGCGCTGCCCGGCGCACCGGGCGGAGGAGGCGCCGTCACGCGCATCGCGTGCCAGCTGGCCATCACGCCGGGAGTGAGCATGGCCTCATGTCCGCCGACGACGGCCATGTCGATCCAGCCGCCGCGAATGGCGCGCATGGCCTCGCCGATGGCGACGGCCGAGGAGGCACAGGCGCATGCGTAGGCAATGGCCGCGCCTTGGGCGCCGAACTGCAACGCGAGCTCCGCCACTGCGGCGTTGGGCATGACGGTGAGCACCGTCGTCGGCCGCATGCGGCGCTTTCCGCCGTAGAGCGCGCGCGTGGTGTCGTCGAAGGCACCCGCGCCGGCCAGGCCGCTGCCCCAGAAGATGCCCAGGCGCTCGGGATCGACGCTGCCCGCCTGTAGCCCGGCCTGCGCCGCGGCATCGCGCGCCGCCGAGAGCGCCATCGCAGTGCCCCGGTCGAGCGGCAGGCGCGAACTGCTGCGCACGCTGGCCGCATCGAAATCGCAGGCCGCCACGGCGAGCTCGATCGGATCGAGGCCTGCGATGCCGAGCGTTTGCGCGCGTACGGCGGAACGTCCGTTGAAGAGCGCGTCGTCGAAGCACTCGGCCGTGTGGCCGATGGGTGTGACGAAGCCGAGTCCCGTCACCCGCACCGGCGCAGAAGCCGCATGCAAGGCGGAGGCTGCGAGCGCTGAATGAGCGGCGCCGCTGCTCACGCGGGCGCGGCCATCGAAGGCTCGACGTCGCAACGGATCTGCGCGTCGATCGCCTCGCACAAGTGCTGGAGCGTGATGCCGACTTCGCGCGGGTCGAGCCGGTCCTCGGGCAGGCGGAGGTGGAACGCGTCTTCCACCGCGAAGACGAACTCCATCAGCGCGAGCGAATCGAGCCCGAGCTCGGACAGCGCAACCTGGGGCGCGATGGAAGCGGGTGCAACGTCGAAGTTGTTCACCAGGATGGCCGCGATGCTGTTGAAGACCGGCGTAGAAAAGGAAGCGGAGGACATGGCGTTTTTCTTTCAGGCGGGAACGAGATGCAGAGGCACCGCGCCGGAGGTGCCGGGCGCGCCCATGCCATGGGCCAGGGCGTCGGCAAAAGCGACCGTTTCGCGCGCCACCTGCTGGCGGTCGTTGTCGATCGAGATCATGTGGTAGCTGTTGTGGAGCACCACGCTGCGGAAATCGCGGCAGCGAAGGCCGCGCGCGAGGATGTCGAGGTTGGCCAGGCTGGCCACTTCGTCCTCGCGGGCATGTAGCGCGAGCACGCTGCCGCATTGCACCCGGTGAAGGTTGCGCTTCACATGGCGGATCAGCCGGTCATGCTCGCGCAGATGGCTGACGCCGAGCACCGAGCTGCCCGCGCGCGACACCTTGCGGTGGCGCAGCTCGCGCTCGATCCAGGCGCGCACGCGTTCGTTCTTCACGCCGTAGGGCGGGCATTCCCGGTATTGCCAGAGGCGTCCGAGCGGCGTGTAGAACGCGAGCGGCAGCAGCATGCGCGTGCGTGGAATGGCCCAGCCGTCGAAGCGCAGCGTGGTCGACATCAGCACCAGCGCATCGACATCGCTGCCGCAGCGGATGGCCGCGCCGAGTGCGAGCGACGAGCCGGCCGAGATGCCGACCAGCAGCACGCGCTCGTGCTGCGCGCGCAGTGCCTTGATGCGCGCCTCGATGGCGTCGAGCCAGCGCTCGTAGGGCAGGGCGTGCTGCAGCGGCGCGCCGGCATCGAAGGAGTAGCCGCCGATCGCCATCGGGTGCACCGGATAGCCGCTGCTGCGCAAGGCCGACTGCACGGTCAGGAGCTCGTCAGGTGTGCTGCATAAACCATGCAAGAGCACGATGGCCGTGCGGCGCACCGCGGGGGGCACCACGCTCAGCAGGTCGGCGGGATCGCGGGCGCTCATCGAATCGAAAGGGGCTGGAAAGGGGCCCTGGCCGCAGGTTGCTGTCGTATGCTCATGGCGTGTTTATCGCCCGGGTGTGCTGACCGGCTGCTGACCCTCCTTCGCGCAAGAATAGGCACTGAAACCCACCACACAAACACCATGCGAATCCTGCTTGTCGAAGACGATGCCGTGCTGCGCGACGTGATGCTGCGCAGCCTTGCGGATGCCGGCCACCGGGTCGACGTGTCGGCCAACGTCGAGGACGCCGACCATCTCTGGCGCGTGCAGCCCTTCGACGCCGTGCTGCTCGACCTGAACCTGCCGGCCACCGCAAGCCCGACGAGCGGCCTGGCAAGCGGTCTCAACGCCCTGCGGCAGGCGCGGGCGCGCGGCGACCGCACGCCGGTGCTGGTGCTGACGGCGCGTGGCCGTACCGAGGAACGTATCGCCGGCCTCGATGCCGGTGCCGACGACTACCTGGGCAAACCGTTCGACCTGGCCGAGGTCGAGGCCCGCCTGCGTGCGCTGGTGCGGCGCGCCAAGGGTACCGAGGACATCGTGCTGCTCGGCCAGCTCAAGCTGGACCGCAAGGCGCGCCGCTTCTCCACCGCGGGCGGGCCGCTCGATCTGCCGGCGCGCGAGTTCGAGGTGCTGTGGGAGCTGATGAGCCCCCCGGGCCGCACGGTCAGCAAGCGGGCGCTCTCGGACAAGCTCTCGAGCTTCGACGAATCGCTGGGCGACAACGCGCTGGAGGCCTTCATCTCGCGGCTTCGCAAGAAGCTGGCCGGTTCGGGCGCGAGCATCCGCACGCTGCGCGGCATCGGCTACCTGCTCGAAGCCGAAGTGTGAGCCGCGTCACGCCGGACGCGCCTCGGCCGGCCGAGGCCGCACCTTCGCTCACGCGCCGCGTGCTGCGCAACGTGCTGGTGCCGCTGGCGCTCACGTGGATGCTGGGCGCAGTGATCGCCCTCGTCATCGCCAACTATTTTTCCGAACAGGCCTTCGATCGCGGCATGCTCGACGACGCTTATGCGCTCGCGGCCAACGTGCAGGCAGGCGAACGCGGCGTCGAGCTGCTGCTGACGCCGCGCGAGGTGGCCACGGTGCTGTTCGACCAGGTCGACAAGGTCTACTTCGCGGTTCAGCGGCTGGACGGCACGCTGATCTCGGGACAGGCGGGCCTGAACGCGCCGCTGCCGCCGGAAGGTGCACGCTACCGCTTCTCGGACGTGGCCTTCGACGGCAAGGTCCTTCGGGCGGTGGTGCTCCAGCCCATCGCGGAGCCGGGCCTGCCAGTGCCCTACCGGGTGGTGATTGCGCAGACCACGCTGAGCCGCACGGCGCTCGTGCGGCAGCTGCTCGGCTATGCGCTCGCACCGCAGGTGCTGTTGCTGATGCTGCTCGCGGTGTGGCTCTGGTATGGCATTCGCAGCGACCTGCGACCGCTCGGCGAGCTGCAGCGGGCACTGGACCGGCGCGATGTGTACGACCTCTCGCCGGTGGCGGTGGTCCGCACGTCGCGTGAAGTGCAGCGCCTGGGCAATGCGGTCAACGCGCTGTTCGACCGGCTGAATCACAGCGTGCGCGCGCAGCGCGAGTTCGTGGGCAACGTGGCGCACGAGCTGCGCACGCCGCTGGCGGGCATCCGTGCGCTGGCCGAGTACGGGCTTGCGCAGCACGACTCGGCGGTGTGGCGCGAGCAGCTCGTGCGCGTGGCCGAACGGCAGGCGCGCGCAAGCCACCTCATCGACCAGCTGCTGGCGCTCGCGCTGGCCGACGAGGCCCGCACCGGCCTTGCGCGTGAACCGGTTCGGCTCGACGTTCTTGCCGAGGAGACCGTGCTGCGGCACCTGGCACGCGCCGACTCGCGTGGCGTCGACCTGGGTGCGCGCGGCCTCGACGAGCGCACCACGGTGCTTGCGAACGAAGCGCTCGTCGAAGGCATTCTCGACAACCTGATCGACAACGCGCTGCGCTACGGCGGGCGCACCATCACCGTCGAACTGGCGGGCCGGACCCTGAGTGTGATCGACGACGGCCCCGGCATTCCGCTGGAAGCGCAGCGCGACCTGATGCAGCGCTGGGCACAGGGCCCCGCGGGCCAGAAGCTCGGGCAGGGCTCGGGGCTGGGACTCTCGATCGTGGCGCGCTATGCGGAGCTGCTGGGCGCCGAGCTGCGGCTCGATGTGGCCGAGCCCAGCGGACTGCGAGTGAGCGTGACCTTCGCTGACGTTCACCCTGCGGTCTCGTAGGCCACCCGTGGTGCAGCAACTGCCCGGTTGCATGGCGGCTCACGCCTTCAGCGGCTTGCGAAGAAACACCCGGGTGCGCGTTTCGAGTACGAGGCGCTTGTACTCCACGTAGCCGATCCGCTCATACAGCGCGCGGTTCTCGGTCATCTTTTCGTTCGTGAATGGGCAGTGATGCCGCGGCATCTTGCCATGGCCCGTTGCTGCCGCGCGAGGGGCGCGGCGCGGGCTCAACCCAGTGCCGGATAGTCCGTGTAGCCCTTGGTGCCGCCGCCGTACATCGTGGCCTTGTCGACCTCGTTGAGCGGTGCGTTCTCGCGCAGGCGGCGCACCAGGTCGGGGTTGGCGATGAAGGGCTTGCCGAAGGCCACGAGGTCGTCGCCTTCCTTGACCGCCTCGTCCGCCAGCGGCTTGTCGTAGCCGTTGTTGACCATCCATGCGCCCTTGCCGCCGGCCTGGCGGTAGGCGGCCTTGAGCGCCTCGTAGTCGAAGGGGCGGTCCTCGATTTCGCGCGGGCCGCCGGTAGCACCTTCGATGATGTGGATGTAGGCCAGGCCGAGCGGGGCGAGCTGCTTCACCACGTAGGTGAAGAGCGGCTGCGGATCGGAATCGTGCACGTCGTTGGCCGGCGTGACGGGCGACAGGCGAATGCCGGTCTTGCCGCCGCCGACCGCATCGACCACCGCGCGCGTAGCTTCCAGGAGCAGGCGGGCGCGGTTCTCGATGCTGCCGCCGTAGTCGTCGGTGCGCTTGTTGCTGCCGTCCTTCAGGAACTGGTCGAGCAGGTAGCCGTTGGCGCCATGGAGTTCCACGCCGTCGAAGCCGGCGGTTTCCACCGCGTTGCGCGCGGCCGCCGCATAGGCGTGGACGATGCCGGGCAACTCTTCGGCATCGAGCGCGCGCGGCTCGGAGGTCTCGACGAAGGTCGGCACGCCGCTCTTGATCAGCACGGTCTTGGTCTTGGCGGTGATGGCCGAGGGCGCGACGGGCTTGCCGCCTTCCGGCTGCAGTTCGGTGTGCGACACGCGGCCCACGTGCCAGAGCTGCACCACGATCTTGCCGCCCTGGGCGTGGACGGCGTCCGTCACGCGCTTCCAGCCGTCGAGCTGTTCGGTGCCGTAGAGGCCCGGCACGTCGGCATAGCCCTGGCCCTGGTGGCTGATGGCGGTGGCTTCGGTGATGAGCAGGCCTGCCGTGGCGCGCTGTGCGTAATACGTGGCGGCGATGTCCTGCGGAATGGCGTTGGGCGAGCGGTTGCGCGTGAGCGGCGCCATCACGATGCGGTTGGCGAGCTTCAGGTCGCCGGCCTGTACGGGGTCGAAGAGGGAGGGCATTGCGCGAATTGAAAGTGGGAAAGAGGCCGCGAGAGTAAACCTGCGCGGCCAACCCTGCTGTCGCACGGTTGTCCGGTTGCTGCTAGGCGTTTCCCGTGCCGGTTGCCGCAAGGTCCAGCAAGGCCGCGCTCGCGCGCACCGGCATCGCGAGCAGGATCTGCCCCATGCCCTTGCCGAGCGGATCGTTGCGCAGCGACGCCATGCCGCCGCCGCCGAGCGCCTGTTCGCAGACGAAGTTGAAGGCCCCGATGCCCGGAACCTCGTAGCGCGTGACCGGCCCCTTGACGAGATGCGCCAGCCATTCGGCCACGCGCGCCTCGGAGAGCTGTTCGCGCAGCAGCGGCAGCAAGGCCGGATGGCGCGCAATGACGCCGATGTTCGAGGTGTCGCCCTTGTCGCCGCTGCGGGCCCATGCGAGGCGGATGAGCGGTACCTCGATGGCATCGGCATCGAAGGACTCGGAAGCGTCCACCGCACCCTTCGCGCTCTTCGGGAAAGAAGGGGCGCCGGCGGCCGCAGACTCGGCTTCGTGCGGCAGCTCGATGCGCTGCCCGCCCATCGTCACGCGGGCTTCGACCTTCGACTTGTCCAGCAGGAAGGCGTATTGCCGGATCGAAGGCGACACGGATGAGCGCCCGCCACCGGCGCCCGTGGTGCCGGGTGCCCACGAGGTGCCGGCCGGCGCCACCTCGCGCGCAAAGAGCTCCAGCGCCTCCTTGCGCGCATGCGTCACCGCGAGCCGGAGCACGGCTTCGCGCGTCTGCGTGGCCTGCGCATGCGGGCCGTAGCAGGACTCGGCACCCAGCACTTCGAGTTGCGTGGCGCTGTAGGGGCCGAAGCCATGCTGCGTGAACAGCATGCTGGTGCGTGCGAGGATCGCTTCGCCGGTGCGGCGTGCCTTCGCGACGGCATCGAAGCCGACGATGGTGAGTTGTGCCGCGCTCTTGAAGCCTTCCACGCAGGTAGCGCAGACCTTGTAGCTCTCGGTGGGCTCGCGGCCGCGTGCGCCGTGCACATGCACGCGGTGTTCGCCGGCCTGTTCGATGCGCACCTGCGTGAAGTCGGCCACCACATCGGGCAGCAGGTAGGCCGAGGGGTCGCCGATCTCGTACAGCATCTGTTCGCCCACCACGGCCGGCGTGACCTTGCCGCCCGTGCCCGCCGGCTTGGTCACGACGAAGCTGCCGTCGGCGTGGCACTCGACGATGGGGTAGCCGATGTTGGGCCAATCGGGCACCGTGTCCCAGTCGGTGTGCAGGCCGCCGGTGGCCTGGCAGCCGCATTCGATGATGTGGCCCGCGAGGCTGCCGGCCGCCAGCAGGTCGTGGTCGCCGGGCTGCCAGCGGAACGCGTGCATCAGCACGCCGAGCGTCACGGCGGAGTCGACACAGCGGCCGGTGATGACGACTTGCGCGCCCGCGTCGAGCGCGGCCTGGATGGGCCTTGCGCCGAGGTATGCATTGGCCGTGAGCACGCGCGCCGGCAATGGCGCGCCGCTTTGCAGTTCGCGCACCGCGGGCTGCTGCTGCCGGAGCTCAGGCAGCAAAGGCATTACGTCGTCACCGCTCACCACCGCGATCTTCAATGCAATGCCTTGCTCGGCCGCCAGCGCGGCGAGCGCATCGGCGCAGCCCTGCGGATTGACGCCGCCCGCGTTGCTCACCACGCGGATGCCTTGGCGCACCACGTCCTTCAGCACCGCTTTCATCGCGACCGAGACGAAATCGGTGGCATAGCCCAGCTCGGGCTTCTTGAGCCGCGCGCCCGCAAGAATCGACATCGTGAGCTCGGCCAGGTAGTCGAACACGAGATAGTCGATCTGTCCGCTGGCCACGAGCTGGGGCGCGCCCACGCTGCTGTCGCCCCAGAAACCCGAGGCGCCGCCAATGCGCACGATGCGCTCCGGTTGTTCGTTTTCGCGGGCGCTCATCGGCCGCTCCACTGCGGCTCGCGTTTTTCGCGGAAAGCGAGCTGGCCTTCGGCCGCATCTTCCGTGAGTGCGAAGAGGCCGATCTGGCTTTCGGTGAACGCCATCGACTCTTCGAAGGCCATGGCTTCGATCTTCTTCATGGTGTACAGGCCGCGGCGTATGGCGGCGGGCGACTTGTCGAGTACGCGGCCGAGCAGCCAGTCCACGCTCTCGTCGACATCGTCGCTCACGCGGTTCACCAGCCTGTGTTCGAGCGCCTGCGCGGCGGTGATGGGTTCGCCGGTGATGCACATCTCGGCCAGCGCGCGGCGCGGCAGCAGGTTGCCGAGCACGCTGAGCACCTGCGCGGGGAAGAGGCCGACCTTGACCTCGGGCAGGCCGAACACGGCCTGGCTGCTTGCAACCGCCATGTCGCACATGCCCATGATCCCCATGCCGCCTGCCATGCAGGCGCCGTTGACGCGCGCGATCAGCGGAACGGTCGATTGCCGGGCCTGGCGGAACAGGTTGGCAAAGCCTTGGTAGGGCTCGGCATAGTCGAACTTGAAGGAAGCACCGCTTTGCAGGTCGGCGCCCGCGCAGAAGGCGCGCGTGCCCGCGCCGGTGATGACCACGGCGCGCACAGCGCGATCGGAGTCGGCACGGGCCAGCGCCTTCGACAGCGCCGCAAGCACGCCGGCGCTGATGGCATTGCGGCGTTCCTCGCGGTCGATGGTGAGCCACATCACGGGCCCGCGCATCTCCTCGCGCAATTCTTGAAGGGCAGGGGCTTCGGCCATCGGCGGGTCCTTCGCTTTCCAGGGTCTGGAGTTCGACCCGTAGCGTGACCCGAAAAAAAAGCCGCGGCATGCGGCTTGTGGCTGAAAGCGGCCCGGGTTTTCCCCATGATGGGCCGGGCCGCCTCGCAGTTGCTGCGAGCTTGTTCGCGCTTCTTCTTACTTCAGCAGGCCTTCGGCCTTCATCGCGTCCTGAACCGCAGGGCGCGATGCCACGCGCGCATGCCAGGCCTGGACATTGGGGAAGTCCGAAATGTCGACGCCGGTTGGCTTGGCCCAGTTGGTCACTGTGAACAGGTATCCGTCGGCCACGCTGAAGTGCTCGCCCATCAGGTACTGCTTGTCCGCCAGCTGGCCGTTGAGCCATTGGTAGCGCGACTTGAGCTTGTCCTTGAAGATGGACTTGGCTTCTTCAGGCATGGCGGAGTTGAACAGCGGGCTGTACCCCTTGTGCATCTCGGTGCCGATGAAGGTCAGCCACTCCTGCAGGCGATAGCGCTGCAAGGTGCCGGCGGCCGGGGCCAGGTTCTTGGTGGGCGCGAGATCGGCGATGTACTGCACGATCGCCGGGCCTTCACGCAGGCGGGTCCCGTCGTCGAGTTCGAGCATCGGCACGTACCCGAGCGGGTTGATGCCGTAGTAGTCGGTGCCGTCCTGCAGCTTGTGGCTCTTGGTGCTGGCCATCACGGGCTCGAAGGCGATGCCTGCCTCGTGCAGCGCGATGTGGGGCGAGAGCGAGCAGGCACCGGGCGAGTAATACAGCTTCATGCGGGAAATCTCCAAAGTTGAATATGGATAGCGGAAATCGATCCATGGACCGAAGCGGATGCTAGCGGGTTTGCGCGCTGCGCGTTTTTGTCCTACGGCCGCTCGCGCGCGCCGACTATCGGGGCTGCGTCGGCGGGTTTCTAAGCTTCCCCCCGCACGGTGGGCGAGGCCTGCCGCAAGGAGTGATCAGATGTTGAAGTACGCAATTATCTTTGCGGTGATTTCATTGGTGGCAGGACTGCTGGGTTTCGGTGGCATCGCCGCTGGAGCGGCGGGTATCGCCAAGCTGCTGTTCGGCCTGTTCCTGGTGCTGGCGGTGCTGTTCGTGGTGCTGGCGGCGTTGGGCGTCGGCGCGGTAAAAAAGGCGATCGATTGATGCAGCGCCCGGTACCGCAATGGCCGCGCGTGCGCCCGCTCGGCCTGTTGCTGCAAAGCCCGGCGCACCGCGTCGTGCGGGTGCTGCTCGTCACGCAATCGCACTGGCACCTTCCCGAGCACCGCTCGCATCGCCGGCGGGTTTGAGGCGCGCATGCACATCTCCCACATCGACGCAGAGCTGCGCTACGAAGTCCAGGCGCCCGCGCACATGCTGCTCAACATCGAGGCGGCGCAATCCGGCGCGCAGGCCGTCATCAGCGAGATGTTGACCATCGAACCGCCGACCGAAGTGCGGTTCTACTGCGACGGTTCCAGCGGCAACCGCTTTGCGCGTTTCGATGCGCAGCCGGGGCTGCTGCAGATCAGCTACAAGGCGAGCGTGCAGCGCAGGCAGGTCGACGTGCCGCTCGACCTCGCCGAGGTGCCGGTCAACCAGGTGCCCGATGAAATCCTCCACTACATGATGCCGTCGCGCTATTGCGAGTCGGACCTGATGTCGCGTTGCGCACAGCAGCTTTTCGGCGACCTGCCGCCCGGCATCGGCCGGGTGCAGGCGATCGTCGACTGGATTCACGAGAGCATTGCCTACGAACCCGGCAGCAGCGATTCGACGACCACGGCGCGCGAGGTGTTCGTGGCACGGGCGGGTGTATGCCGCGACCTTGCGCATCTGGGCATCACCTTTTGCCGCGCGCTCAATATTCCGGCCCGGCTGGTGGTCGGCTATGTCTGGTTCGACGAGCCGCCGCAGGATTTCCACGCCGTGTTCGAAGCGTGGCTCGGGGGACGATGGGTGCTGTTCGATCCGACACGCATGGCGCCGGTCGACCGGCTGGTGCGCGTGGGCACCGGGCGCGACGCCAAGGACGTGGCCTTTTGCACGATCTTCGGCGCCGTGACCATGACGGGCAAGGACATCAGGGTGCGCGAAGTGCAGGACGAAAGCGTGGCTCCCGCCGCGGCGCCACAGCCCACCGGCGCGATCGTGGGCATCGAAAAGCCCGTGCCCGTGGTGGAGCTGGCGGCCGCAGCCGATTGAATGCCTCGACAGCATTGAATAGTTTGCTATAAATAATGTAGCAAACGAATCAATTCAATGGGATGGACTGGGGCCGGAGTCTTTGATCCCGGTTGCCCTTATTCCCGGCGCAAAAGGGTACCCCCGATTAAAATTGATGCCCCCTTTGCGCAGCGCACGCGTCAGTGCGCCCCTCTCTCATGCTGTATCCCGAAGAATTTGATGTCATCGTCGTCGGCGGTGGCCATGCCGGCACCGAAGCCGCGCTGGCGGCTGCCCGCATGGGCGCCAAGACGCTGCTGCTGTCCCACAACATCGAGACGCTGGGGCAGATGAGCTGCAACCCGTCGATCGGCGGCATCGGCAAGGGCCACCTGGTGAAAGAAGTCGACGCGCTGGGCGGCGCCATGGCCATTGCCACCGATGAAGCGGGCATTCAGTTTCGTATTCTCAATTCCAGCAAGGGCCCGGCCGTGCGTGCGACCCGTGCGCAGGCCGACCGTGTGCTGTACAAGGCCGCGATTCGCCGCCGGCTGGAAAACCAGCCGAACCTCAGCCTGTTCCAGCAAGCGGTCGACGACCTGATGGTGGAGGGCGATCGGGTGGTGGGCGCCGTGACGCAGGTGGGCATCGCCTTCCGCGCGCGTACGGTGGTGCTCACGGCCGGAACTTTTCTCGATGGCCGCATCCATGTGGGCCTCGATAACTACCAGGCCGGGCGCGCGGGCGACCCGCCTGCCATCAGCCTGTCCGCGCGGCTCAAGGAATTGAAGCTGCCGCAGGGCCGCCTGAAGACCGGCACGCCGCCGCGCCTCGACGGACGGACCATCGATTTCTCGAAGTGCACGGAGCAGCCGGGCGACGGCATGCCCGGTGGGGCAGGGCCCATGCCGGTGTTCAGCTTCATGGGCCGGGCCGACATGCATCCACAGCAGATGCCCTGCTGGATCACCCACACCAATGCGCAGACCCACGACATCATCCGCTCCGGCTTCGACCGCAGCCCGATGTTCACCGGCAAGATCGACGGTGTCGGTCCGCGTTACTGCCCTAGCGTCGAGGACAAGATCAACCGCTTTGCCGACAAGGAAAGCCACCAGATCTTTCTGGAACCCGAAGGCCTGACGACCAACGAGTATTACCCCAACGGAATCTCGACCAGCCTGCCGTTCGACATTCAGTACCAGTTGGTGCGCTCGATGCCCGGGCTGGAGAACGCCCACATCCTGCGGCCGGGCTATGCCATCGAGTACGACTACTTCGATCCGCGCGAGCTCAAGAGCAGTTTCGAGACCCGGTCGGTCAAGGGACTGTTCTTTGCCGGGCAGATCAACGGCACCACTGGATACGAGGAAGCGGCGGCCCAGGGCTTGTTTGCCGGCATCAACGCCGCACTGCAATGCCGTGGTGAAGAGGCCTGGCTGCCGCGCCGCGACGAAGCCTACCTGGGCGTGCTCGTTGACGACCTCATCACCAAGGGCGTGACCGAGCCCTACCGCATGTTCACCAGCCGCGCCGAGTTCCGGCTGCAGCTGCGTGAAGACAATGCCGACATGCGCCTGACCGAATCAGGGCGTAAGCTGGGCCTGGTCGACGATGCGAGGTGGGATGCTTTCAGCCGCAAGCGTGATGTTGTTTCACGTGAAACAGAACGACTCAAATCGATCTGGGTGAATCCGCGCAACCTGCCGGCGGCCGAGTCGGAGCGCGTGCTCGGCAAGGCGATCGAGCACGAATACAACCTCGCCGACCTGCTGCGCCGGCCGGACGTGAACTATCAAACACTGATGTCGCTGGACGGCGGAAAGTACAGCGCGGCCACCGCGCTGAACGAAACCGAGATCGAGCAGATCGAGATCTCGGCCAAGTATTCGGGCTATATCGAGCGCCAGCACGACGAAGTGGAGCGTGCCGCCCACTTCGAAAACCTGCGCATGCCGCCTGACTTCGACTACAGCCAGGTCAAGGCATTGAGCTTCGAGGTCCGGCAGAAGCTCGACAAGCATCGGCCTGAGACGCTGGGGCTTGCTTCACGTATCTCGGGCGTGACGCCTGCTGCCATTTCCTTGCTGATGATTCATTTGCGAAAAGGCGGTCACAAGGCTTTCGACCGCGATGCCACCGCTGTAGCTCCAGCCGAACCGCAATCTGCCGAATGAACGCGCCCATCGACACGCTGCGCCAAGGCGCAGCAGCACTGGGCCTCGCCTTGTCCGGTACCCAGGCGGAGCAGCTGCTGTCTTATGGCACGCTGATGCTCAAGTGGAACAAGGTCTACAACCTCACGGCACTGCGCGATCCGGCCAGCGTGCTCACGCACCATTTGCTCGACAGCCTGGCGGCCGTGCCGCCGTTGCAGCGCGAGTGGGCAGGGGAGGGCAGACTGCTGGACGTGGGCTCGGGTGGAGGCCTGCCGGGCGTGGTGATTGCCATCATGCGGTCCGATCTCCAGGTCAGCTGCCTCGATGCGGTCGCCAAGAAGGCGGCTTTCGTGCAGCAAGTGGCTGCCGAACTCGAGTTGCCGAACCTGCGGGGATTGCATGCGCGCGTCGAATCGCTCGCCGGCAGTTATGAAGTCATCAGTTCCCGCGCCTTTGCTTCCTTGCCAGATTTTTTCAATGGGTCGGCGCATCTGCTGGCACCCGGCGGCGTCTGGCTGGCCATGAAGGGCAAAATGCCGACCGAGGAACTGGCCGTGTTACCTGCCGGTATCGCAGTGTTTCACGTGGAACAATTGACTGTTCCTGGCCTGGACGCGGAGCGCTGCATCGTCTGGGCACGCAAAGAAGCCGCCTGATCGGGCAAAAAAGAAGCGCTCATGCCAGCGAAAGCCGGTGGCGGAGGGTGATCGCAGGGGCCGCCTCGCTTAGACTCGACGCCTCCCCCCTGGCTCTCTTTTCCGAGGCAAATCCATGTTCGGCATTGCTGACTACGGCGCATTCGTTGCCGCCATCGTCCTCTTTCTTCTGATTCCCGGTCCGGGCAATCTGGCGTTGATCACCTCGACCAGCAAAGGCGGAATTCGTGGCGGACTGGCAGCAACGCTGGGCGTGATCATCGGCGACCAGTTCCTCATGTGGGCGGCCGTGGCGGGAGTTTCTGCCGTGCTGGCCGCCTACCCGGCCGCATTCAAGGCCGTGCAATGGCTGGGCGCGGCCTACCTCGCATGGTTGGGCGCCAAGATGCTGCTGGCCAAGCCCGGCGCCGCCCCCATCCTCAACATCCGCCCTAGCCATTTCCTGCGCCAGGCGCTGGCGATCACCTTGCTGAATCCCAAGGCGATCGTGTTCTACATGGCCTTCTTCCCGCTGTTCGTCGACCCGGCGCGCCACCAGGGCGTGGTCACGTTCGGCGCCATGGCGGTGACGATTGCAGTGCTGACCTTCCTGTACGGCCTGAGCTCGACGCTGCTGACGCACTTTCTGGCCGAGCGCATCCGCGCCAATCCGCGTATTTCGGGTGCGCTCGAAAAGCTCGCGGGCGTTTTCCTGATTGCCTTCGGCGTCAAGCTCGCCGTTTCCCGCTGATTCCCGTATGGCCAAGATTTTCTGTATTGCCAACCAAAAGGGCGGTGTCGGCAAGACCACCACCACCGTCAACCTTGCCGCCGGCCTGGCCAAGGTTGGCCAGCGGGTGCTGATGATCGACCTCGATCCCCAAGGCAATGCGACCATGGGTTCGGGCATCGACAAACGCCAGCTGGAACTGACGGTGTATGACGTGCTGCTCGAGTCGGCTTCCGTGGCCGAGGCGCGCGTGAAGGCCGACAAACTCGTGGAGGGCGGTTGCGGCTACGACGTGCTGGGCGCCAACCGTGAGCTGGCCGGGGCCGAAGTCGAAATGGTGGCGCTCGACCGCCGCGAAAAGCGCCTGCGCACCGCGCTGGCCGCCGTGGGCGCCGAGTACGACTTCGTGCTGATCGACTGCCCGCCGAGCCTGAGCCTGCTCACGCTCAATGGCCTGTGCGCCGCGCACGGCGTGATCGTGCCCATGCAATGCGAATACTTCGCGCTCGAGGGGCTCACGGACCTGGTCAACACCATCAAGCAGGTGCACGCCAATCTCAACAAGAACCTGCAGATCATCGGCCTCTTGCGCGTGATGTTCGATCCGCGCATCACGCTGCAGCAGCAGGTGAGCGAACAGCTCAAGGCCCACTTCGGCGACAAGGTGTTCGACACGGTCATCCCGCGCAATGTGCGGCTGGCCGAGGCGCCGAGCTACGGCCTGCCGGGCGTGGTGTTCGATCCGGCCGCCCGTGGCAGCCAGGCCTTCGTTGCCTTTGCCAGGGAACTGGTCGAAAAGTTGCCACCTGCCAGCGCTTTTGCATCGGGTGCGGTGGCGCCTCCGATTGCACCGGTCGCACCCGGGGCGCCCAACCTGGCCATTCCAGAAGATGTGCTGGCCCCGGCGGCCGCGCCCGATTCCACCAGCGAAAAAAGCCTCTGACGCCGTCCATCATGGGCCTGCGCCAACAAGTTTCCAGCAGATGACAATTCCCCGCATCCTCTTGCTGCCGGGCTGGCAGAACAGCGGCCCCGGCCATTGGCAGACCCGGTGGGAATCCGCTTACGGCGACCGCCGCGTCGAGCAGCACGAGTGGATGCGCCCGCTGCGTGGCGACTGGTCTGCACGGCTCGAGGAAGAAGTGCTCGCCGCGCCCGGTCCGGTCGTGTTTGCCGCGCACAGCCTGGGCTGCATCCTCGTGGCGGCCTGGGCTGCGCATTCGCGCAACACGCACAAGGTGCGCGGCGCGTTGTTGGTCGCGCCCGGTGACCTGGAGCGCGACGACCTGCGCCAGCTCATCCCGGGCTGGGCTCCCATCGTGCGGCAGCCCATGCCATTTCCGGCGGTGCTGGTCGCCGCCAACGACGATCCCTATTGCGACGCCGCGCGCTCGCGCCAGCTGGCGGCCGACTGGCGCGCGCGCTTCGTCGACGCCGGCCCGGGTGGTCACCTGAATGCCGAATCCGGCCTGGGCGACTGGCCCCAGGGCCGGAAACTATTGAACGAAATCTCGAAAGACAAGCACTGATGGCGACCAAGAAACCCAAGGGCCTCGGGCGCGGCCTCGAAGCACTGCTCGGCCCGACGGCTGGGCATTCCGTCGACAACGCAGGAACGGAAGAGGGCGCCGCCGCGCAGAACCCCACCACGCTGATGCTCGACCAGATGGTGGCCGGCGTCTACCAGCCGCGCACCCGCATGGACGAAGGCGCGCTGTACGAGCTCGCCGAGAGCATCAAGGCGCAGGGCATCATGCAGCCGATCCTCGTGCGGCGCCTCGACGGGGAGTCGGCCGAGGCCAAGAACGCCGAGTTCGAAATCATCGCCGGCGAGCGCCGCTTCCGTGCCGCCCGGCTCGCAGGCCTCGACCGCGTGCCGGTGCTGGTGCGCGACGTGCCCAACGAGGCCGCGGCGGCCATGTCGCTGATCGAGAACATCCAGCGCGAAGACCTCAACCCGCTCGAAGAAGCCCAGGGCTTGCAACGCCTGGTTTCGGAGTTTGGACTCACTCACGAGGCGGCCGCTCAAGCCGTGGGCCGTTCACGCAGTGCCGCCAGCAACCTGCTGCGGCTGCTGAACCTGGCCGAGCCGGCGCAGCAGATGCTGATGGCCGGCGACATCGACATGGGCCACGCCCGTGCGCTCCTGTCGCTGGACCGTGGCACGCAGATCACCGCCGCCAACCAGATCGCCGCCAAGAAGATGTCTGTGCGCGAGGCCGAGGCGCTGGTGAAGCGGCTCGCGGCCGAGTTCACGCTCACGCCTTCGCGCCGCAGCAACGACGGCGAGAAGTCGCGCGATCTGCAGCGCGTGGAAGAAGAGCTGGCCGACCTGCTCACTGCCGAGGTCGAGGTCCGCATCAAGAAGCGCAGCAAGCGCGGCGGCAGGATCGAGGAAAGCGGCGAGCTGGCCATCCACTTCGGCTCCATCGAGGCGCTCAACGGGTTGATCGAACGCATCCGCCGAACGGCCTAGGCGCGGGCTGTCCGATCGGACATTTGCTTGATTGTTTCTTGCAATCTTTTGCGCTTATCCTCGCCGCAGCTCATCAACCCAGATCTCGAGGAGAGGGAGTCCATCATCATGAGGTTCACAAGATTTCCATTCGCGGCCGCGGCTGCGGGCGCGCTGCTGCTGGCCGGTTGTGCCGCCACCGACATGCAAATGGGCAGCCAGTCGGCCAAGACCATGGCCACGGGCAGCGCGGCGGGTTCGGCCACCGCGGGTGAAAGCGGCCAGCTCGAGCGTTGCGAGTCGCCGCTCGGCACCGTCTCGCTGATCGAGAACGTGAACTCCGGCTGGTACACCATCCTCACCGGCGAATACCGCCTGCCGCCCACGGCCAACCTGCTGCGCCTCCTGGTGCAGCAGTCGAACTGCTTCGTGGTGGTCGAGCGCGGCGCGGCCGGCATGAACGCCATGACGCGCGAGCGCGCGCTGCAGCAGTCGGGCGAAATGCGCGGCGGCAGCAACTTCGGCCGCGGCCAGATGGTGGCGTCCGACTACGGCCTTTCGCCCGAGATCGTGTTCAGCAACAGCGATGCCGGGGGCATTGGCGGTGCGCTGGGCGGCCTGGTGGGCGGCGGTCGGGGCCGCGCCCTGGCAGCCGTCGGTGGCAGCCTGCAGACCAAGGAAGCCAGTGCGCTGCTCACGCTCATCGACAACCGCTCGGGTGTGCAGGTGGCGGCTTCGGAGGGCAGCGCCTCCAAGACCGACTTCGGCGCCTTCGGCTCCGTGTTCGGCAGCCGCGCCGCCGGCGGGCTCGGCGGCTATACCAACACCGCCCAGGGCAAGGTGATTGCCGCGGCGTTCATGGACGCCTTCAACCAGATGGTTCGCTCGCTGCGCAACTACAAGGCGCAGACCGTGCGCGGCCAGGGACTTGGCGGCGGTGGCCGGCTGGGCGTGGACGGTGGCGCGGCCCCGTCGCAAACCTACGTGCCGCCGGAGCCGGCGCCCGCTCGCCGCCGAAAGTAAGACGCGCGGCCATCGGCAAAAAAGCCCGGGGCTCTCGCGAGCCGCCGGGCTTTTTCATGGGCGCCGTGAACGGATCGGATCAGAGCGCGAAGATCTTCCCGGGGTTCATGATGTTCTTCGGGTCGAGCGCGCGCTTGATCGTGCGCATCATGTCGATCGCGCCCACGCCGGCTTCCGTCACCAGGAAGTCCATCTTGTGCAGCCCTACGCCGTGCTCGCCGGTGCAGGTGCCCTCCAGCGCCAGCGCGCGGCTCACGAGCGCATGGTTCAGTTCCTCGGCCTTCACGCGCTCTTCGGGAATGTTGGGGTCCAGCAGATAGCCGAAGTGGAAATTGCCGTCGCCCACGTGGCCCACCAGGAAGTAGGGGATGCCGCTCGCATCGGCCTCGGCCACCGAGTCGAGCAGGCAGTCGGCCAGGCGCGAAATGGGGACGCAGGTGTCGGTCGAGATCACCCGGCAGCCGGGGCGCGACTGCACGGCCGCGAAGTAGGCATTGTGCCGTGCGGTCCACAGGCGGGTGCGCTCTTCCGGCGTGCTGGCCCATTCGAAGGCGTTGCCACCGTGGCCGCTGGCGAGCTCCTGCACCGTCTCGGCCTGTTCCTTCACGCCGGCCGGCGAGCCGTGGAATTCCATCAGCAGCATCGGCTCTTCGCGCAGGTTCAGCTTGGCGTACGTATTCACCATGCGCACCGTGTTCACGTCGATCAGTTCGACCCGCGCGATCGGCACGCCGAGCTGAATGGTCTCGATGGTGGTGCGCACCGCGGCCTCGATGCTCGGGAACGAGCAGATCGCGGCCGACACCGCCTCGGGCAGCGGATAGATGCGCAGCGTGACCTCGGTAACCACGCCCAGCGTGCCTTCGCTGCCCACCATGAGGCGCGTGAGGTCATAGCCCGCAGAAGATTTTTTCGCGCGTGTGCCGGTGCGGATGACGTCGCCCGCGGCCGTCACGACTTCGAGCGCCAGCACGTTCTCGCGCATGGTGCCGTAACGCACCGCGTTCGTGCCGCTCGCGCGCGTGGCCGTCATGCCGCCGATGGAGGCGTCCGCGCCCGGGTCGATGGGGAAGAACAGGCCCGTGCTCTTGATCTCGTCGTTGAGCTGCTTGCGCGTGACGCCGGGCTGCACCGTGACCGTGAGGTCGTCGGCATTGACCGAGAGCACCTGGTTCATGCGCGACACGTCGATGCTGATGCCGCCCTGCACCGCGAGCAGATGGCCTTCGAGCGATGAGCCCACGCCGAAGGGAATGACCGGCACGCTGTGCTCGCTCGCGAGCTTCACGGCGTCGGCCACGTCCTGCGTGCTCTCGGCAAAGATCACGGCCGAAGGCGGCGGGGCGTCGAACGAGGACTCGTCGCGCCCATGCTGCGTGCGCACCGCCATGGCCGTGGAGCAGTTGGCGCCGAAGCGCGCCTTCAAGCCTTCGATGAGGCTCTCGGGCACGTCGCGCAGATGAAGCGCCGGCATCAGGTGCGAGGTTTGGGTCGGGGCGTTCATCGGGGCGTCTCCTGGAGAGGGTGAGGGGCGGGCTCTGTTCGGTCATTTTACGGAGCGAGCACCATAATGCGCTTCGGCAAGAACCATGAACCCTACGACCCTCAGCACACTCGCGGCCTTTCCGTCGCAACTCGCGGCCCACTATGCGGCCATCCCCGGTGCATTCCGGCATTGGGCGCCGCCCTCGTGGGAGGGCGTTCCGAGCGAAGCCTTCACGGCCATCGAGCAGCTGTGCCATGTGCGTGACATCGAGATCGAGGGCTATCACGTCCGCTTTCGCCGCACGCTGGAAGAGCGCAACCCCACGCTGGCTTCGATCGACAGCGAGCCGCTCGCCATTGCGCGCGCCTACGGCATGGCCGATGCGGCCAAGGTGCTGGCGGAGTTCAGGAGTGCGCGCGCGCAAACCATGGAGATCATCTCGAACCTGAGCGATGCGCAACTGGCGCGCACCGCCGTGTTCGAGGGCTACGGACCGCTCACGATGCGCAGCCTCATTCACTACCTCTGCAGCCACGACCAGCAGCATCTGGCGGGCCTGCAATGGCTGGCCGGCAAGATCGACGCGTCGACCATCCGGCGATAAAACAGGTCCAACAGGAGCGCCCATGGGCAACCGACTCACCCAAATCGCCACCCGCACCGGAGACGACGGCACCACCGGCCTCGGCGACAACACGCGCGTGCCCAAGGACCACCTGCGCGTGCACGCCATGGGCGACGTGGACGAACTCAACTCGCAGATCGGCGTGCTGCTCTGCGAGCCCATGCCGGAGCCCGTGCGCGAGCTGCTCGTCGACGTGCAGCACCAGCTCTTCAATCTGGGCGGCGAGCTTTCGATGCCGGGTTTCACGCTGCTCAAGGCCGACGCGCTGCTGCAGCTGGACAACGCACTGGCCGAGCACAACGCCGCCCTGCCGCGCCTGGCCGAATTCATCCTGCCCGCAGGCACGCGCGCGGCCGCGCTCGCGCACGTGTGCCGCACGGTGGCGCGACGGGCCGAGCGCGCCGTGGTGGCCCTGGGCGCAACGGCTGAACTCAACGATGCGCTGCGCCAATATCTCAACCGGCTCAGCGACCTGCTCTTCGTGCTCGCGCGTGTGCTGAACCGGATGAACGGCGGCGACGACGTCTACTGGAAGAGCGAGCGCATGGCGCGCGCCGCCGCCGCCGAACCCAACGACGAACAAGGAAGCCCATCATGACCAAGAAGATGCCTGCCCATGCATTCAGGCTGGCCGCGTGCAGCGCCGCGCTGCTGTTGCTGCCCGCCGCCGCCGTTCACGCGCAGAGCGCCGACAACCCGCCCAAGGTGCAGCCCGCGCACACGCTCAACCCGCCGCCACGCGACAGCAAGGTCGTGAACAGCGTGCAGCGCGGCACCGACGCCGCCGGCCGCGGCATCGACCGCGCCGAAGACGCCACGCGGCGCGGCGTCAACAATGTGTCGGAAAAAGCCAGCCGGCCGGTGCGCAGGGTGGGCGAGTCCTTCGGCCGCAAGCTCGCGCCCGGCTCCAGCGGACGCACCGCGCCGCCACCCGTCGGCCCGCAGGGCAACGCGCCCTGACTCGGCCGCATGGCGAGAAACATCGAAATCAAGGCCCGCATCGACGGCGTGGAACGCGTGGCGCTCATCGCCGCGAAGCTGGCCCGTTCTGCCTCATCTCGCCCACCACCACGCCCGACACCTTGCGCGAATCGCTGCACCCGGTCAGCTGGTGCAGGGCGCCTACGTCGACCTGCTGCGCGCCGCCGTTGCTGCTTGAGCCTCGTCAGCGCCAGCCCGCGGCCTTGAGCTGGTCCGCGAGCTGCTGCGCGACCTCGGCATAGCCCTTGGCATTGGCATGGATGCGGTCGGAGCGCAGCGAGGCGTCCGACAGCACGCTCGAATACACATTGGCGATGAGCAGCGCCTGCCCCGCCTTCGCGACTTCGTCGTAGAACGGCGCATCGCTGAGCGATCCGACAGCCGCGCGCATCGCATCGGGCGAGGGCGTGGCCAGCAGCGCGACATGGGGCGTGTGCGCGCGCGCCTGGCTCACGAGGGCCGCAAGGTTGTCGCGCGTGGCAGAGGGCGTCACGCCGCGCAGCATGTCGTTGCCGCCGATGCCGATCAGGATCGCGTCATAGCTGCCCGCCGCCAGCAGCGACGGCAGGCGTTCCAGCGCCCCGGCCGAGGTGTCGCCATTGATGCCCGCGTTGTCGATCTGCCAGCCGGTGAGCTCGCCCAGTTTCACGGGCCAGGCCGCCTCGGGCGGCGCGCCGTAGCCGAAAGTCAGGCTGTCGCCCAGCGCGAGCACGCGGGCGTCGGATTTCAACGCGGCGGCGGAGGGCTTGCGCTTGCCGCAGGCGGCCAGCGCGGCGGCTGCGGACATGCCGGCCAGCAGGTGGAAAAGATGTCGTCGCTTCATGCTGGGCGCGAGCTTAAACGCATTCGATGAAGCGCCGGGCTCAGCCCTTGCGGGCGGCCGCATGCGTCTTGCGCAGCTCCGCCTGCATCTGCTTCCAGAGCACCGGCCCTCCCTTTTCCAGGGCCGCCGCGGCCGCGGCGCTCTCGCGTGTGACCGGCTGGTGCTTGCGTCCCCAGATGCCGATCTGCGCCACCACCGGCAGCAGGTCGACACCCATGGGTGTCAGGCTGTAGATGGCCTTCTGCTTGTGCGTGGGGTCGTCGGCCTTGCTGAGCACTCCGTGCTCCACGAGCTTGCCCAGACGCTCGGTGAGGATGTTCGAGGATATGCCTTCGTCGGATTGGAGGAATTCCCTGAAGTGCCGCTTGCCCGCAAACATCATGTCGCGAACGATCAGCAGGCTCCAGCGGTCGCCGAAGACCTCGAGCGACAGGTTGATCGGGCACGGGGATTTCTGCTGGTTTGCCATCGCCAATATCGCTCTCTTTTTGAAACTGCTTGCATTTTCGCACCAGTGATCCAATACTTCAACTGGTTGCAAATAAAGATCAGTTGACCGGCGCGCGTCCGGGCGAAGGAGAACCTCATGAGAAAGCTCGTTCTGCAAATGCAGATGTCGGTCGATGGCTGCGTCGCGGCTTCCAACCCCGCTCTGGACTGGCAGCTTTGGGGTTGGGGCGACCGCTGGGGTTGGGACGACGCGCTCAAGCAGTACTTCAACGAGGTGTTCGAATCGGTCGACACCATTCTTCTGAGCCGCAAGATCATCGAGGAGGGCTACCTCGACCACTGGGGCCACGCCGCAAGAAGCCACCTCGCCGATCCGCGCTACGCCTTCGCGCGGAAGGTAGTCGACGCACGCAAGGTCGTGCTCACCGGCAAGCTGAAGACGTCGCGGTGGCCGCGTACCGACATTGCGGGCGGAAGCATGGCCGACGAGGTAAGTGCGCTCAAGCAGCAGCCAGGCGCAAACATTCTCTGCATCGGCGGCGTCGGCTTTGCATCGTCGCTCGTCGCGGAAGGACTGGTCGACGAGTTTCAGTTCTTCGTGAATCCGACGGCCGTCGGCGGCGGTCGCTCGGTGTTTCACGACCCGCACAAAGGCAGCAAGCTGCGCTTGCTTGGCTCCAAGGCTTACGAATGCGGTGTCGTGGTCAACCGCTATGCCCCGGATTGAAGGACAACGCGCCGCCCCGATACCAGCGCTTACCTGATTTCACCTGACGGCGACCTGATGTGCCCCGAGCAGACACAAGCCCCACTGACAATGGACTCGTCATCAACACGAAGGAGTTCCAGATGATCATCAATTCAAAGAGCATGGCCGTCGCTGCTGCGGCGCTCGCGATGTGCATGGCCGCGGGAAGCGCCTTCGCACAAGACCGCGGCCCCGATCGCGGCCATGACCGTAGCAACGATCAGGGCAACGGCCGCTACGAACAACAGGACCGCCAATTCGACCGGCACGACAACTGGCGCGACAACCGGCGTGGCGACCGCTACAGCCGCGAAGACTACCGGCCCGGCCGCCAGTTCGATCGCCGCGGCTACCCCCAGCCGCATGCCGAATGGCGCCGCGGCGGACGCGTGCCGCATGAGTACCGTGGCCGCAACTACGTGGTGAACGACTACCGCGCCTACCAGCTGCAGGCGCCCCCTCGCGGCTACCAGTGGGTGGGCGTGGGCGGCGACTACGTGCTCGCGGCCATTGCCACCGGTGTGATCGCGCAGATCATCGTGGGCAACCAGTAAGACAAAGAGCGCGGCACGCCACGCGCGCAGCTTCAAGACCGTCGCAGGGCTCCCTGCGGCGGTCTTTGCTCTTTTTGGAGAGGGAGTGAAGCCCTCAGGCTGCCACGGTGGGCAGCGACTGGGCGCAGACATTGCGCCCGGTGATGGTGAGCCGCAGGCCGCCGCCATGCCATTCGAGCCAGTTAAGACTCACATACGCATCGATGTCGGCATCGTCGATGCGGTCGGCCTGCCGGCTCTGCAGCAACTCCACGGTGGCAGGCAGCGCCCGTCTGAGCCGCTCGCGCCGTTCGGCGGCGTCGGCGGCCTTCTGGGCGGCCTTGGTTTGCTGTTGCTGCTGCGGGGTCGATGCCATTGCTGATCCGTTCCGGGAAGCCAAGGAATTAATCCGAATGTACGCTCCCTGTGTGAAGCAGCCAGCTTCTTTTTTAATCCTGTGACGGCAAGCGTTGAATACGTCCGCGCTGGCGCTAGATTTCGTAGTGCGATCCCTTCGCTTCATCGCCCAGAGCCTTTTCGACCACGGTGCGCGTCAAGGTCGGTGCGAACGACTCGATGAATGCGTAGACGTACTTGCGCAGGTAGTTGCCGCGCCGTACCGCCAGCTTGGTCAGGTTGATGCCGAACAGCCGGCCCGCGTCGAGAGCGCGCAAATGGGTATCGCGCTCGGCTTCGTAGGCCACGCCGGCGACGATGCCCACGCCCATGCCCAGCTGCACATAGGTCTTGATCACATCGGCGTCCATGGCGGCCAGCACGATGTTGGGCTCGAGCCCGCGCTGCGCAAAGGCCTCGTCGATGCGCGAGCGGCCGGTAAAGCCGGTGTCGTAGGTGATGAGCGGATGGCGCGTGAGCGCCTCGAGCGTCAGCGGCGCATCGAGCAGCGCATGGCCCGGCGGCACCACCACCGAGTGCGTCCAGCGGTAGCAGGGCAGGGCCACCAGCTGGGGATAGTCGCCGAGCGCCTCGGTCGCAATGCCGACGTCGGCCTCGCCGTCGATCAGCATCTGCGCGATCTGCTTGGGCGAACCCTGGTGCAGGTGCAGCTTCACGTTGGGAAATTGCGCGCGAAATTCCTGCACCGCCACCGGCATGGCATAGCGCGCCTGCGAATGCGTGGCCGCCACCGAGAGCAGCCCGCTCTGCTGCGCCACGAACTCCTGCCCGGCGAGCCGCAGGTTGCTGCTCTCCATCAGCATGCGTTCGATGATCGGCAGCACGTGGCCACCGGGCTCGGTGAGCCCGGTGAGCCGCTTGCCGGCGCGCACGAAGAGCTCGATGCCCAGTTCTTCCTCCAGTTCGCGGATCTGCCGGCTCACGCCCGGTTGGGAGGTGTGCAGGGTGTGGGCGACCTCGGTCAGGTTGAAGCCGCACCGCACGGCCTCGCGTACCGAGCGCAGTTGTTGGAAGTTCATCTGGCGCGCAGGATCGGAAAGAAAAAGGGGCCCGGGCCGGGCCGAGCGGCGATTCTCGGCAGAAGTGCTTATGCGGGGAACGATGCGTTTGTTGGTTTCACATGAGCAAATCATCTGTGCAGCACTGCCGGCCGTGCCTCTTCGAGCGAGTTTGCAATTTCGCACGTCTGTGCTAAAGTTGCGCCATGGATGCCAAGACCCAGAAAAGCGAACTCACCCGTGCCGCCATCGTCGGCGCGGCGATGGATCTCGCGCTGACCGAAGGCCTGGAAGCCATCACGCTCCAGGCCGTGGCCAGCCGGCTGGCGCTTTCCAAGAGCGGCGTGTTCTCGCGCGTGGGTTCGCGCGAGGCGCTGCAGAAGGCCGTGATCGAAGAGTACGGCCGCCGCTTCCTGGCCGACGTGTTCGTGCCGGCCATGCAAAAACCCAAGGGCCTGGCGCGGCTCAACGATATCGTCGACCGCTGGATCGCGCGCACCCGCGACATCGAGGCCGAAACCGGCTGCATCTACATGGCCGGCGCCTTCGAGTACGACGACCGTGAAGGCGAACTGCGCGACCTGCTGCTCGCCGAGATCACGCGCTGGCGCGCCGCCCTGCGCCGCACGGTGCTGCAGGCGGTCGAGACGGGCGAACTGCGCGCCGACACCGACGCCGCGCAGGTGGTCAGCGAAATCAACGGCCTCAACATGGGCCTGCTGCATGACGCGCGCTTCTTGCGCGACCCCCAAGCCGCCGACCGCGCCAAGCAGACCTGGCAGCGTCTTCTTTCCAGCTACCGCAGCTGAGCCACGGGCACGCCGGTTTCATTCGTCTTTCTTTGTTCTAATTTCGCACAGTCGTGCGATAAAAAGGAGAAGCACCATGCTGATCATTGCCCTCTGCCTTGCCGTCTACGTGGGCGCCATCGGCGCCGAAACCGCTCGGGAGGCGCTGCGCGCCTGCCGCGCAGCAATGAAGACTGGGTCTGGTACTGAACGGCCGAACGCAGGAGTCCATTGCATGACGAGCAGCACCACCAATTCGGCGGCCACCCACGCCGCCCAGTCGAACTACTACCGCCCCGGCCGCCTGATGCGCGCATTGCGCCTCGGCCTGACCACCTCGCAGCGCGTTTGGCCCGCATTGGGCGTGCGTGCGGCGCATCGCCTGTTCGGCACGCCGTTGCCGCTCAAGTGGCTCTACCGCGCGCAGGCGCCCGGCGCAGGATGGCGGCGCGAAGGCTGGAGTTTCGAGAACGCAAGCCTCGGGCTCTATCACCTCGCCACGCAGGATTCAGGCGCGGAATCCGCCCCCGTCGTGCTGTTGGTGCACGGCTGGGGCGGGCATGCGGGGCAGATGGTGGCGCTGGCGGAGGCCGTGGCTCATGCGGGCCTGCGGCCGGTGCTGCTCGAGCTGCCGGCCCATGGCCGCAGCGCGGGCATGATGAGCAACTCGCCGCAGTTCGCCCGTGCCATCTCGTACGTGGTCGCAAGGCTCGTGGCAGACGGTCATGCCCTCCGCGCAGCGGTCGCGCATTCGATGGGCGCCAACGCGCTCGGGTTGGCCGCCGCGCAGGGCCTGCGCGCCGAGCGGCTGGTGCTGCTCGCACCACCGGCTTCAGCGCGCGAATACACGCGCTACTTCGCACACACGTTCGGGCTGAGCGAGGCGACGCGGCTCGCAATGCAGCGGCTATTCGAAGCGCAGGAAGGTATCTTGATGGCGCAGCTCGAACCGGCCGCCGTCGGTCCGCGCATCGCGCAGCCGACGCTGATCGTGCACGACCGCGACGACCGCGTGAACCGTTTTGCGGATGCCGAGGCGTACCGCGATGCCATCAAGGGGGCGCAGCTGGTGGCCACGCAGGGCCTGGGGCACCGCCGCATCCTCAAGGAAGAGGAGGTGCTCCGGCAGGTGGCGCGCTTCTTGGCGCAGCCCTGAGTTTCAAGGCGGCGAGGCAGCGGTGCCGCCCGCGCCGCAATCGTTCAGCGCGCCGGAGAGGGCGCCGGGTCGGGCAGTTCGATCTTGATGTCGAGCACTTCGAGGTCGTCCTGCTTTTCCAGGTGGACCTTGATGTCCTCGGCATTGATCTTCACGTACTTGGAGATCACCGCCATCAGCTCGCGCTGGAGGTCGGGCAGGTAGTCTGGGCGCTTTTTGCCGCTGAGGCTGGACCGCTCGTGCGCGAGGATGATCTGCAGCCGCTCCTTGGCGACGCTGGCCGTCTTCTTCTTTTCGCCGAGCAGGAACGAGAAAAAGGACATGGCCTACTTGCCTCCGAAAATTCGCTTGAAGAAGCCCGGTTTTTCCGCATCGACGAAGCGCATCGGCTTGTCTTCGCCCAGGAAGCGCGCCACCACGTCGCTGTAGGCCTTGGCCACGTCGGTTTCCTTGTCGTGGATGGCGGGCACGCCCTGGTTCGACGCCTGCAGCACGCTTTCGGATTCGGGGATGACGCCGATCAGCTTGATGCGCAGGATGTCCTGGATGTCTTCCAGCGAGAGCATCTGGCCGCCGGCCACGCGGTTGGGGTTGTAGCGGGTGATCAGCAGGTGCTCCTTGATGGGGTCGCCGCCTTCCTTCGCCCGCTTGGTCTTGCTGCTCAGCATGCCCAGGATGCGGTCGGAGTCGCGCACCGAGGATACCTCGGGGTTGGTCACCACCAGTGCCTCATCGGCAAAGTGCATGGCCATCATGGCACCGGTCTCGATGCCCGCGGGCGAATCGCACACGATGTAGTCGAAGTCCATGGCGGCCAGGTCGGTCAGCACCTTTTCGACGCCCTCTTGCGTGAGCGCTTCCTTGTCGCGCGTCTGCGAGGCCGCCAGCACGAACAGGTTGTCGCACTGCTTGTCCTTGATGAGCGCCTGGCTCAGGTTGGCTTCGCCCTGGATCACGTTGATCAGGTCGTACACCACGCGGCGTTCGCAGCCCATGATGAGGTCGAGGTTGCGCAGGCCCACGTCGAAGTCGATCACCGCCGTCTTCTTGCCGGCGAGCGCAAGGCCCGACGCGAAGCTGGCGCTCGTCGTGGTCTTTCCGACGCCGCCCTTGCCTGAGGTCACCACCACAATTTTGGCCATTGCCATTCCTTCTTGTTTCGATTCGGTTGTTGGTTTGTCGGATGCGCCTCGGCGCATCAGATCGGATCGATCACTAATTTCTTGCCGTCGAGGCGTATCTGGGCCGGCTTGCCGAGCACCGGATCGGGCAGCGGCACTTCGTTGGTGCGGTAGATGCCCGCGATGGCCACCAGCTGCGCTTCCATGCAGGTGGAGAAGATGCGCGCCTCGGTATTGCCGCGCGCTCCGGCAATCGCCTTGCCCCGCAGCGGTGCGTACACGTGCACGTTGCCGTCGGCGATCACTTCGGCGCCAAAGCTCACCACAGCGGTCACCACCACGTCGCCGCCGCGGGCGTAGACCTGCTGGCCCGAGCGCAGCGGCTTGTCGATCACCAGGGTGCCGTTGGCCGGCACCGGCACTTCGCGCACGATCTGCGGTGCTTCGCTGGCGGGCGCAGGCGGGGCGGCGGGCGGCGCGGGGGAACGCGGCGCGGGCGCCACCGGCATGGCCGTGAGGGAGAGGCCGGCCGCGCGGGCCGCCGCATTCTGGGCGTCGTTGCCCCCGCGCACCGCAATGGGTTGCGTCTGATGGCGCGCCAGCAGGCCGCGCAGCGCCGCGAAATCGAGCGCCGCGGGTTCCTCGCCGCCTTCTTCGTCCGGCTGCAGCTGCGAGAGGTCGATGACCACCGGCTCCTGCTCGAAGAAATCGGGCGAATCGGCCAACTGGGCGTCGAGTGCCTCGGCCAGCACGGCCAGGTCGGCCGTCTTGAGGATCACTGCGATCAGCGGCAGCGTGGCGCTCTTGAATTCGAAAACCGCCTTGGTGCGCGCGGCGGAGACATCGGCCATTGGAAAACGTCGGTGCGAAAAGCGTTGAAGTCTAACGGGCGCGGGCTTCCGGCCAGTGACCGGGTCGCGCTTCAACCACTTGGCAGAACATTTATTGCAAGGCGTTTCACTTTGCCGGGACGGAAGCGTTGCGCGTTCTGCCCAGAAGTGCGTAAAGAATGATCGCGCCGAAAGTCGCGGTTCCGATGCCGCCCATTGCGAAATCGCCGAACTTGAGCGTGAAGTCGCCGGTGCCGATGATCAGCGTGATCGCGGCCACGATGAGGTTCTTGTTCTGCGAGAAATCGACCTTGTTGTCGACCCAGATCTTGGCGCCCGCGATGGCGATGAGGCCGAACACCACGATGCTCACGCCGCCCATCACCGGCAGCGGAATCGCCTGGATCAGCGCGCCGAACTTGGGGCTGAAGCCCAGCACCAGCGCAATGAGCGCCGCCACCACGAACACCGCCGTCGAATAGATGCGCGTGGCCGCCATCACGCCGATGTTCTCGGCATAAGTGGTCACGCCCGTGCCGCCGGCGGCGCCGCTCACCACGGTGGCGATGCCGTCGCCGATGAAGGCGCGGCCGATGTAGGGGTCGAGGTTGCGGCCGGTCATGGCCGTGACCGCCTTCAGGTGGCCGAGGTTTTCCGCCACCAGGATGATGGCCACGGGCGCGATGAGCAGCATGGCGTTGGTGGTGAACACCGGGGCGGTGAAGGTCGGCATGCCGAACCACGCCGCATTGGCGATGCCGCTCAGGTCCACCGGCTTGCCCATGCCCAGGAGGTTCGTCAGCACCGCATAGGCCACGGTGGCCAGGATGAGCCCGACCAGGATCAGCAGGCGCTGCAGCATGCCGCGCGTGAACACCGCCACCAGCCCCACGCACAGGAAGGTGACGGCCTGCATCCACGAATCGAAATTGCTGGCCGCCATGTTCTTGATCGGCACGCTCGCCAGGTTGAGCCCGATCACCGCCACCACAGCGCCCGTGACCACCGGCGGCATGAAGCGCTCGATCCAGCCGGTGCCGATGGCCTGCACCAGGGCGCCGATGAGGATGTAGATCGCCCCGCAGGCCACGATGCCGCCCAGTGCCACCGCGATGTTGGCATTGGGCCCCTTGCCCGCATAGCCGCTGGCCGCGATCACCACGCCGATGAACGCGAAGCTCGAGCCCAGGTAGCTGGGCACCTTGCCGCCCGTCACCAGGAAGAAGATCAGCGTACCGATGCCGCTCATCAAAATGGCGATGTTGGGATTGAAGCCCATCAGGATGGGCGCCAGCACCGTGGCGCCGAACATCGCAATGACGTGCTGCACGCCCATGGCGCCAGTCTGCAGCCAGGGCAGGCGTTCGTCGGGCGCGACCACGCGGCCCTCGGTGGCGGCGACTTCGCGCCAGCTGAATAGATTGCTCATGGGTTTTCTATCTCCTCGTGTTTGTGTTTCTGGGGGGCTTCTCCGGGCCCGCCGCCGCCCGTCTGCCGGGCGGGTTTTCTTGTCGCTGCTAGCGCGGCGACAGCACCGCCATTGTGATGCGCGAGACGCAGGTCAATTCGCCGGCGTCGTTGGTAAGGTCGATCTGCCACACCTGCGTGGTGCGACCGCGGTGCACCGGCCGCGCGGTGCCCGTGACCCATCCGCTGGTGGCCGAGCGGATGTGGTTGGCGTTGATGTCCAGGCCCACGGCCCGATCCCCCTCGGGGGCCGAGTAGTGCGCGCCGCAGGAGCCCAGCGTTTCGGCCAGCACCACCGACACCCCGCCGTGCAGGATGCCGTAGGGCTGGCGGGTGCGCTCGTCCACCGGCACGCGGGCGCGGATGAAGTCGTCGCCCACCTCCAGGAACTCCATGCCCAGCGTGGAGACGGCGGTGCCGATGTGGTTGCGGGTCAGCTCTTCGACCGAGATGTCTTTCTTCCAGATGCGCATGAGGTTGTCTCCGGTACGGGGTTTGGGAAACTATAGCGATGGCGGCTGACAACCGCAGTCGCCTTTGCGTGCTAACTTGGTCCGATGAAGCACCCCGTCCGACGCTGGCTCATCGGCATTGCCGCGGTGTTGCTGCTCGGCACCGGCGCGCTGGTGTGGCTGGCCAGCACCCGCTTGCCCAGCGACGAGGAAGTGGCCGCGCGGATTTCCGAAGCGTTCGAAAAGCGCTTCGGCGTCGGCCTGAAGATCGGCGGCGCGCATTGGACGCTCTGGCCCAGCCCGGTGCTGGTGCTGTCCGAAGTCGCCACCGATCAGCCGCGCCCCATCACCCTGCGCCGCATCACGCTCCAGCTCAAGCTCCGGAAGCTGCTGCATCGGATCGTCGCCATCGACGAGGCCGAGATCGAAAGCCTGGTGCTGCCGCGCGAGTCGGTGCGCGCATTCCGCGGCAAGGGACCCAAGCCGAAGGAGGGCGGCGACATCGTCGCGCTGTCCGCGCCCTGGGCGCTGGCGCCCATTCCGCTGGAAAAGATGCGCTGGCGCGACCTGGTCTGGATCGACCGGCGCGACATTGCCCTGGCCTATGACGGCGACATTGATTTCGATGCCCACTGGCGCCCGCGCCAGGCGCGCATCGAACGTGCAGGCGCCTCGCCCCCCGCGCGGCTGCGCCTGGACCGCGAAGCCGGCCGGGACCGATGGCGCACGCGCATCGACGTGGGCGGCGGCACGTGGAGCGGTGTCACGCTCTTGGAGAACTTGCCGAACGATATGCTGCGTGTGTCGGCCGAGCTCGAGCCTCGGCAGGTGGACATCGAAGGGCTGGTGCAGGCCTTTGGCCGGCGCACCGCCGTGGCCGGCAAGGTCTCGGGCCAAACCACGCTGGTGTCCGAAGCCGGCGAGGTGGGCGCGCTGATGCGCAACCTGCGCACCCACACCACATTCTCGGTGCGGCCCGCCATGCTCACCCGGCTCGACCTGGCCAAGGCCGTAAGCACCGCGGGCATCAGCCGCGGCGGCACCACGCCGCTCGACGAACTCACTGGCATCCTCGACACGCAGGGCACCGAAGACGGCATCGTGATGCGCTACACGGAGCTCAAGGCGCGCTCGGGCATGCTCACTGCCAGCGGCAACCTGCGGCTCTTCAACCGCAAGCTGGACGGCGAAATGGCGGTCGACCTCGTCGATGGCGTGGTGGGCATGCCGCTCAAGATCGGCGGGACGATGAGCGATCCCGAGGTGTCGCTGACCGGTGGCGCGCTGGCCGGCGCAGCGGTCGGCACCGCGGTGCTGCCGGGCGTGGGCACGGCCATCGGCGCGCGCGTGGGCCAGCAGATGGAAAGGCTGTTCGGCGCGGACGAGCCCGCGAAGAAGAAGGCGCCGCCCCAGCCGCAAAAATCGCCGGGCGTTTCTCGCTGATGGCCTTCTTCTTGCAGCAGTTCAACCACGCAGGTGGATCACCTGCAGGTCGTGGTGCGCGCCGGCATGCAGCCGCACCACCTCGGCCGCGCGCCGCGTGAGCACGGCACGCTGGTTGATGTAGCCCTTGTCGGTGATCTCGCCCGCGTCGAGGCTCGGCGGTTCGGTGAGCACCAGCGCGCGCGTCGGGCATTGCGAAGAACCGGCGCCTTCCTCGCGCAGCGCGCGCAGCACGTCGGCGATGCGCTCGGCCAACACTTGCGGCGCGGCCTGTGGGCCGGGAAACACCAGCATGCCGATCTCGTCGCGGTCGTGGCCCGTGAGCACCACGTCCTGCACATGCGGCGCCAGCATCGACACCAGCTTGACGCGCAACGTGCCCACCGACACCCAGGTGCCGCTCGAAAGCTTGAAGTCTTCGGCCACGCGGCCGTTGAAGATCACCCCCTGCGCGGGCTCGGCGGGGTTCGCAAGAAAGCCGGCATCGCCGATGCGGTAGTAACCCTCTTCGTCGAAAGCCTCCGCCGTTTCGCGCGGCGCATGGCGGTAGCCCGGGAACACCGAGACGCCCTTGACGCGCATCTCGAGCTTCTGGCCGTTGGGCACGAACTTGAGTTCGAGTCCTGGCAGCGGCGCACCAATGCAGCCCGCGCCGTCCAGCTTCCAGTGCGCCGAGGTGATGGCGGGCGACGTTTCGGTCGCGCCCCATGAGGTGGTAAGCCACAGCGGGCGCTCGGGCCGCACGCGCTCGGCCACCGCTTCGAGCCGCTGCCAGGTCGAGGGCGCGAGCGCCGCGGCCGCGTAGAAGGCGAGCCGCAGGCGCGAGAACACCTCGGCGGCGAGCGCATCGTCGGCTTCGAGAAACGGCAGCAGCATGTCGAAGCCGCGCGGCACGTTGAACAGCAGCGTGGGCTTCACCTCGCGCAGGTTGCGCACCGTCTTTTCGATGAGCCCCGGCGCGGGGCGGCCCTCGTCGATGTAGAGCGCACCGCCGTGGCACAGCACCATGTTCAGGTTGTGGTTGGCGCCGAAGGTATGGCTCCAGGGCAGCCAGTCGACCAGCACCGGTTTTTCCCGCGTGAGGAAGCGCCAGGTCTGCGCCATCATCTGCTGGTTGGCGCAGAGCATGCGGTGCGTGTTGATCACCACCTTGGGCGTGCCGGTGGAACCCGAGGTCAGCAGGTATTTGGCGTGGGTGTCGGGCAGCACCGCTTCGTAAGCCTGCATCACGGCCGGCGTTTCGCTGGCCTGCAGCAGCTGCGCGAAGGGCAGGGCGCCGGGGTGCGCGTCGGCGTTGCGGCTGAACACCGCCACCGCCTCCACGCCGGAGCCCGCGAGTGCGCCGCCATACACCTTGGCATCCGAGGCGTAGATCAACGCCGGCTGCAGCGCCTGCAGCATGCCGTGCAAACGCGACGGATCCTTTGCCATGCGCGAATAGGCGCTCGACAGCGAGCAGGCCGTGCGGCCGATGTGCATTGCCGCGAGCATCAGCACGGCGTGGTCGATCGCGTTGTCCGAGAGGATCGCGATGGGCTTGCCCGCCGGCAGCTGCAGGTCGAGCAGCGCCTGCGCCACTGCGCCGACGGCATGGCGCAACCCGCGGTAGTCGAGCTTGCGCCAACCTTCGCCGCTCTCGTCGCGCTCCGCGAAAGCCAGCGCATCGGGGGTTTCGCGCGCCCAGCGCTCGATCCATTCGCCGATGCAGCGCGCATAGGGCTTGAGCGCCACCGGCGAACGCAGCGCGAAGGAGCCGTCGTCGAAGTCGATGCGCACCGTGCGCGGCGGGGCGATCTGGCTCTCGTCCAGGAGGAAGTCGTCGTCTGTCATTTCAATCGAGTCTGCCGGTGTCGGCTTTGGCGCGAATCAGGTTCAACAGCAGCATGTCGCGCGCGGCCTCGAGGTCGGCCACGCGCCGTGCGCCCAGTTCTTCGGCCACGCCCTCGGCCACCTTCTGCTTGAGTTCCGTCGTCATGGATGGCGCGCCGAGATCCTTCCACCAGTCCTCGATCGGCCCGCCCAGGTGGGCGAGCACATGCGCGATGCCGCCCGCGCCGCCGGAGAGATGCAGGTTCATGAACGGCCCCATCACCGCCCACCGCAGGCCGGGGCCGTGCGCAATGGCGGTGTCGATGTCGGCCACGCTGGCCACGCCTTCGTTGACGAGGTGAAAGGCCTCGCGCCAGAGCGCGGCCTGCAGCCGGTTCGCGATGTGGCCCTTGACCTCGCGCTTCACGTGGATCGGCCGCTTGCCGATGGAGGCATAGAAGGCCATCGTGCGCTCGATGGTCTCGGCCGAAGTGCGTTCGCCGCCCACCACTTCCACCAGCGGAATCAGGTGCGGCGGATTGAAGGGGTGGCCCAGCACCACGCGTTCCGGATGCCGGCATTCGGCCTGCACCGCGCTGATGGCGAGCCCCGAAGAGCTCGACGCCAGGATCGCGTGGGCGGGCGCGGCCTCGTCCATGCGGCGGAACAGGTCGATCTTGAAATCCAGCCGCTCGGGGCCGCTCTCCTGGACGAAGTCGGCCTCTGCCACCGCGTCTTCGAGCCGCGCATGGAAGCGCAGCCGACCCACCGAGGCACTCTCTGCCAGCCCGAAGCGCTCGAGCGTGGGCCAGTGCGCAGCCACCGCCGCGCGCAGCCGCGCCTCGGCGTCGGGCGAGGGGTCGGTGGCGTCCACGTCGAGGCCGCGCGCAAGGAAGAAGGCGGCCCAGCTGGCGCCGATGACGCCGGTGGCGACCACCGCCACGCGTTTCGGATTCGGTTCCATCGGCATCGCCTCAGGAGTCCGCCGTGAAGCCGATCTTCTTCACGAGCGGCCCCCAGCGTTCGGCCTCGGCCTTCTGCGAGCGTGCCATCTCCTCGGACGTGGAGCCCTGGGCGATCAGGCCGACCACGGCGAGGCTGTCCGTCACCACCTTTTCCTTGATGGCCGCGTTGATCGCGGCATTGGCCGTTGCCACCACGCTGGCCGGCGTCCTGGCCGGCGCGTAGAAGCCGAACCATTCCTCGGTGGTCAGTTCCGCAAAGCCCTGTTCGGCAAAGGTCGGTACCTCCGGCGAGAACGGCGAGCGCGCCTTGCCCGAAGTGGCGAGCAGCCGCAGCTTGCCGGCCTTGTGGTTCGGGATGAAGTCGCCGCTCGGGGTGACCATGGCGGCGATCTGCCCGCCCACCACGTCTGTCACGCCGGGAATGGAGCCGCGATAGGGCACGTGCTTCAGTTCGACCCCGTTGTTGAGGCCCAGCAGCGCGCCGATGAAATGCGGCGTCGAACCGGCCGCCGGCGAGCCGTAGCTGGCCTGGTTCGGGTTGGCCTTGGCCCAGGCCAGGAAGTCTTTCACCGTGCGCACCTCGGGCGGCACCAGCGGGCCGACCGCCAGGCCGTGGTGCATGACGGCGGCAATCGACACCGGCACGAAATCCTTGCCCGGGTCGTAGCTCAGCTTGCTGTAGATGTGCGGGTAGATCGAGGTGCACGAGAACGGCGACAGCGCCAGCACGCTGCCGTCGGCCGGCGCGTTCTTGAGGGTTTCGAGCGCGATGCGGCCGCCCGCGCCCGGCTTGTTTTCGACCACGGCCGCATTGCGCGTATAGGCCGAGCCAGCGAGCTTTTCGCCCACGCGGCGCGCCACGCTGTCGCCGGCGCTGCCGGCCGGAAAACCGTAGTAGATCTTGACCTGTTCGAGCGCCTGGGCCAGCGCGGCCAGCGGCGAGAGGGTACCCAGCGCAGTGGCTGCGCCCAGGGTATGGAGGAAGTGGCGGCGGGTGTTCATGAGATGTCTCCTGGTATCTTCGGGGCGGTTTCTGGCGGGTTGCACGGCCTTTTCAACGCGGCGCGAATTCGGGGCGCGGCCCGCCTCCGCGCGGCAGCCCCATCATCTGCCTTGCCTCGGCCGGCGTGGCCACTTCCATGTCGAGCTCATGGATAACGCGCACGATGCGTTCGGTCAGCTGCACGTTGGTGGCGAGCTCGCCCTGGCGGAAATACAGGTTGTCTTCCAGTCCCACGCGTGCATGCCCGCCGAGCAGAAGCGCCGCCACGTTGGCCTCCAGCTGCGAAGGGCCGATGCCGCTCACGCAGAAGATGCTGCCCTTGGGCAGGGTGTCGACCATCATCTGCAGGAAGCGCGGCGAATACGGCATCGCGTTCTGGAAGTTGCGGTGCACGTTCATCACCAGGTTGATGAAGTACGGCTCGTCGTCATGGCCCTCGTCGATCAGCGTGGTCGTGTCCTGCAGGATGTGCGTGGGGCTGAACACCTCCCACTCGGGCTTGATGCCGCGCGCCTTCATGCCGGCGGCCAGCTCGCGGCCCCTGGTAATCGGTGTGTCCATCAGGATCTGCTTGCCCTCGAAGCTCAGGTTCAGCGTGGTCGCGTCCAGCGTGCACATCTCGGCGCCCGCGTCCATGCCCTTGATGCGCTCTTCCCATGCAATTTCCCAGCGCTCGCCGGCCAGCGGCTTCACCATGTCGCCGTGCACGCCGCCGCCGGTGGAGTTGTTGATGACGATGTCGCAGCCGCCCGCGCGGATGCGGCTGTTGATGTCGCGGTACACGTCGGCATTGCAGGTGGCACCGTCGTCGGGCCGGCGGGCGTGGATCGCCACCACGCTGGCGCCGGCATTCCAGCAGCGCAGCACGTCGGCCGCGATCTCGTCCGGCTGGGTGGGAAGGTGGGGGTTCTGCGACTTGTGCGCCATCCCGCCCGTGGGGGCGATGGTCACGATCACTTTGCGCTTCGACGACATTGCTCCGGGTCTCCTGGTGTCTTCTTTCATGAGGGGCGCGCTATTATTTTTGGCGGCGCAGTCACACTCAGTCATTGCGACGACATTTAGGCTCAGGGTTTACGCGGCGTGGGCCGCGCCCGTGCCATCAGGAGCTTTCTTTTCATGCCCACGACGAAGCCGGCCATCAAGGCGGCATCGCTGACTGTTCCACAGCTGCTTCAGCGCTCGGCCTGGTTTCCGCTGCTCGACGAGGCGGCGCGCGAGCGCGTGCTCGACGAGATCCGCGAGGTCGAAGTCGCGGCCGGCGCCGCCCTGTGCCGGCGCGGCGATACGCCACTGCACTGGTACGGCACGCTCGAGGGCCTGCTCAAGTGGTCGATCACTTCGAGCGACGGCCGCTCGGTCACTTTCGGCGGGCTCTCGGTCGGCAGCTGGTTCGGCGAAGGCACGCTGCTGCGCGGCGCTCCGCGCTCGGCCGACGTCATCGCGCTGCGGCCCAGCCGCGTGGCCCAATTGCCGCTGGAGACTTTCGAGTGGCTGCACCGCACGCAGCGCGGCTTCGATCATTTCCTGCTGCAGCAGCTCAACGAGCGGCTGCACTGGTTCATGGGCAACTACGCGGCGCACCGGCTGCTCGACGCCGACAGCCAGGTGGCCCGTGCGCTGGCGGGGCTGTTCCATCCGTGGCTGTATCCGGGCAGCGAGCTGCATCTGCAGACCTCGCAGGAGGAGATCGCGAATCTGTCGGGCGTATCGCGGCAGCGCTGCAATGCCGCGCTGAACCGGCTGAAGGAAGCGGGGTTCCTGCGGATCGAGTACGGCGGCATCACCGTGATCGATCTGGACGGGCTGCGGCGGTTCATCGAGTAGGCCGCCACAAGGGCTGACTATGATTTTCCGCTGATCTTCAGGGAGACTCCCCATGCTCGAGTTCAACCTCTTCGCCGACTACTTCCAGTTCTATATCCAGGACGAATCTGCGGATGGTGATCTTTCGGACGCCTGGTCCGATGAAGCCGTGGAGCAGCTCTTCGCCGTCAGGCCCGGCGTCGTCGGTATCGGCACCGTGAGGAACATGGACGTGCCCGTGACCGTCGAGGTCCTCGAGACGGAAAAAGCCGTCGATCTCTCCGAATGGGACCACGTCGTCGATGCGGCCCGCATTCCCGTGGCGCCGGGAACCTACCGCTTGCGCGCCTGCTATGCGGGTCTCGACACCCTGTCCGATGGCGGCCTGCAAGGCAGCGACCGCTACCACCTGCAGCTGTGGCCGGCGCCCGCCATCGAACCGGTGGTTCTCAAGCAGCGCGCGGCTTGACGCTATCGCTGGATTTCACTGGTTTTTTTTGCGTCTTCCGCCAGCCGCTTGCGGTATTCGGTGGTCGTCACGCCGCCGAAGCCCCAGTCGTCCGTATCGATTTCCTCGATCACGATGTGCGTCCACTCCGGCGGCTTCTTCAGCACGCGTTCGAGGGTTTCCGTGAACTCGGCGATGACCTGGGCCTTCTGTTCGCGGGTGACGCCGTCGCGGGTGATCTTCAGGTTGATGAAAGGCATGGTGTGCTCCTTGGATGAATGAGGTGATTACCACTTGCCCGTGCTCATGCCGCCGTCCACCGGCAGCACCACGCCCGTCGTGAAGTCGGCGCTCGTGAGGTAGAGCACCGCGTCGGCGATCTCGCGCACGGTCGCAATGCGGCCGGCAGGCGAGAGGCCGTTCAGGAAGCCGTGCTGCTCGGGCGTGTAGAGCGGCGTGTCGACGATCCCGGGCGCCACCGCGTTCACCTTGACGTTGTATGGCGCGAGTTCGAGTGCCAGCGCGCGCGTTGCGGCATTGATGCCGCCCTTGATCAGCACCGGCAGCGCGGCCGGCACCTGCTGGTTCGGCTGCAGCGCGATGCTTGCGGTGATGTTCACGATGTGGCCCCGGCGGCGCGCGACCATGTGCTTTGCTGTGGCCTGGGAGGCGTAGACGAAGCCCTTGAGGTTGGTGGCCACCAGCTGGTCGAGTTCATCCTCGGTGTATTCGACAAAAGGCTTGGCGTTGAAGATGCCCGCGTTGTTGATGAGCACGTCGACCTGGCCGAAACGCTCCACGGCGCGGTCGATGAGCTGCCGTGCGGTGTCGCGCTGGCCGATGTCGCCGGCCACGCCGAGAAAGCGCGTCGGGTTCCCGAGTTGCTTCGCCGCGGCGGTGAGCCGCTCGTCGGTGCGTGCGTTGGCGACCACGTTGAAGCCACGTTCGAGATAAGCCTGTGCGAGTCCCAGGCCGATGCCGCTCGAGGCACCGGTGATGACGACCGTGGACGGGGTGTTGAGGGTGTCTTGCATGTCGGTACTCCAAGAGAGTTGAAGGGATAGACGAACTGTATTGATGACACCTCGATCGATAAATCACTAGACTCGCACTTCAATTGATACATGGGGTAATCAAACCATGCAGCGGCAGTTCGGCGACATCCTTCTCGGCAGCATCGAGCTGTTCTGCCTGGCGGCGGAAACGGGCGGCTTCACCTCGGCCGCGCTGGCTGCGGGCGTCACGCCTGCGGCCGTCAGCCGCTCGATCTCGCGGCTCGAAAAACGGCTGGGCCTGCGCCTCTTCGTGCGCACCACGCGCAGCGTTCGGCTGACCGACTCGGGCCGGTCCTACTTCGCTCAGTGCCGCCAGGCGCTGGCGCAGCTGGCGGAGGCCGAGCGCGAGGTCATGGGCCAGCAGGCGCAGCCCTCGGGCATGCTGCGCATCAGCGTGCCCACCACCTACGGCCACCACCGCATCCTGCCGCTGCTGCCGGTGTTTCGCGAACGCTTTCCCGACATCCGGCTGCACGTTCACCTGAGCAACCGCAACATCGACTTCGTGGAAGAGGGCTACGACATGGCCGTGCGAGTGCGCGCCCAGCCCGACTCCACGCTGATCGCGCGGCACCTCGAGGATGCGGATCTGGTGGTGGTGGCGAGCCGCAAGTATTTGAAGAAGGCCGGCACGCCGCGTACGCTGGACGATCTTTCCGCGCACGAGTGCATCCAGTTCGAGCTGCCCAGCAGCGGCCGCCGCATTTCATGGCTCTTCAAGGAAAACGGCGAGGACCGCGAAGTCTTCGCGGACAGCGCCTACAGCTGCTCCGACGACGTGCTGGGCGGCGTCACGCTCGCCAGGAGCGACGCCGGGCTCTTCCAGACCTATCGCTTCGTGGTGGAAAAAGAGCTGGCCGACGGCTCGCTCGTCGAGGTGCTGAAGCCGTTCGCGGGCCGCTCGCGGCCCTACACGCTGCTGTATCCCGACGGGCGGCATGTGCCGCTGCGCATGCGGGTGTTCATCGACTTTCTGATGGCGCAGCGGGCCGCCTGAAGCGCCTTACACACCCAGCAATTCTTCGAGCGCCTGAGGCTCCGCCAGCAGGTCGGCCGACGCACCGTGCCGCACGATCTGCCCCTTCTCCATCACCATCGCCAGGTCGGTGTGCGCGAGCACCTTGCGGTAGTCGCGGTCGACGATGAGCGTGGCGATGCCGGTCGCGCGAATCTCCCCGATCACGCGCCAGATCTCGGCCACGATCAGCGGCGCGAGGCCTTCGGTGGCCTCGTCGAGGATGAGCAGGCGCGGGTTGGTCATCAGCGCGCGGCCGATGGAGAGCATCTGCTGCTCGCCGCCCGAGAGCTGCTGGCCGCCATGCGAGAGCCGCTCGGCGAGCCGCGGAAAGGTGGCCATCACGCGGTCGAAGGTCCAGGCGCGGTGCCCGTCGATGCCTGCGCGCTCGCTCATCACGAGGTTCTCGCGCACCGAGAGGTTCGGGAAGATGCCGCGGCCCTCGGGCACGTAACCGATGCCCAGGCGCGCCATCTTCTCCGGCGGCCAGCCGGTGACCGTGCGGCCATCGACCTGCACTTCGCCCGAGGCGGGGCGCACATAGCCCATCATGCTGCGGATCAGCGTGGTCTTGCCCATGCCGTTGCGCCCGAGCAGGCCCACCGACGTGGCGGCTGGAATGCCGGCATGCACGCCGCGCAGGATGTGGCTGTTGCCGTAGTAGGTGTTGAGATCGCGGACGACGAGCATCAGTGGTCTTCTCCGAGGTAGGCAGTTCGCACTTCGGGGTTTTCGCGGATCGAGGCCGGATCGCCCGTTGCGATGACGGTGCCGTTCACCATCACCGTGATGCGGTCGGCGATACGGAACACCGCATCCATGTCGTGCTCCACCAGCAGGATCGCATGGGTCGATTTGAGCCGCGCGAGCAGAGTCAGCATGCGATCGGTTTCCTCGGCGCCCATGCCCGCGAGCGGCTCGTCGAGCAGCAGCACGCGCGGCTTGGTGGCAAGGCACATCGCCACTTCGAGCTGGCGCTGCGCGCCGTGGCTCAGCGTGCCGGCCACGCGCCGGGCTTCGTTCGAAAGGCCCGCGGCCTCGAGCGCCGCATCGGCCGCCGCGTTGCTGGCCGCGCAGCGCTGCGACGACTGCCACACCGTCCACGGCCGCGCCGTGGCGGCCTGCGCCGCGAGCCGGCAGTTCTCGTGCACGCTGAACTCCGGGAAGATGGTCGTGCGCTGGTAGCTGCGGCCCACGCCCGCCCGCGCGCGGCGCCACTGCGCACGCCGCGTGACGTCGATGCCGTCGAGCGCAATGCGTCCTTCGGAGGCTTCGATCTCGCCCGAGAGCATGTTGATGAGCGTCGACTTGCCCGCGCCGTTGGTGCCGATCACCGCATGGACTTCGCCGACGTGCAGGTCGAGCGTGACGGCGTTCACGGCCGTGAGGCCGCCGAAGCGGCGCGTGAGGCCTTGAACGGAAAGAAGAGCGGTGGCGTTCATGGTTTGGCTCCTTCCCCCTTTGGGGGAAGGTTGGGATGGGGGCGGGCAGAGCGCTCGGTGGTGGCGCCGCGTGCCCTCACCCCAGCCCTCCCCCGGGAGGGGAGGGAGAAACACCGGGAGCAGGTCATGCGGCCTCCTTTGGAGACAAGCGCTTCACCAGGCCGATGAGACCCTTGGGCAACAGCGCCACGAAGACGATGATCGCGATGCCCAGCGTCAGCTGCCAGTGGTCCGCGAGCGGGCCCATCACGGCGTGCGTCGAGAAGATCTCCTTCAGCAGCGTGAACGCAACGGCGCCGATGACCGCGCCGCGCAAATGGCCGAGGCCACCCAGGATCACCATCAGCAGCACCTCGCCCGAGTTGTGCCATGCCATGAGCTCGGGGTTGACCACGCCATCGCGCGAGGCCAGCAGAAATCCCGCCAGCCCGGCCAGCGCGCCCGCCAGCACGAAGGCCGCGAGCTTGTACCCATACACCGGAAAACCCGCCGCGCGCATGCGCTGCTCGTTCACGCGGATGCCCGCCAGCGCCGCGCCGAAGCGCGAGCGGCGAACCAGCGCCAGCAGGCCGTAGGTGAACACCAGCGACGCGAGCACCACGTAGAACAGCACCATGCGGTTCTCCATGTCGAGCTTGCCGATGGCCGGCCGCACGTACATGTAGATGCCGTCGCTGCCGCCGCCCACCTTGGTGTCGTGGAACACGAAGAAGGCCATCTGCGCGAAGGCCAGCGTCACCATGATGAAGTACACGCCGCGCGTGCGCAGGCTCAGGGCGCCCACGAACAATGCGTAGAGCGCCGCCACGCCCATGGCCGCCGGCAGCAGCAGCGCGAGGTTGCCGCCCTCGCTGCCCGAGGCCAGTACCGTGACGTAGGCGCCGATGCCGTAGAACGCCGCATGTCCCAGGCTCACGAGCCCGGTCATGCCGACCAGCAGTTCGAGGCTCAACGCGAAGATCGACAGGATCATCACCTTGACGACGAAGTCCGAGACGTAGTTGCCCATGAGCGGGCCGAACACGCCGATGGCAATGGCGCAGGCCACCGGCACGGCGAATGCGCCGAGCCGCAGGGAGGTTGTGCGCATGGAGGTGGTGGCTTCGGTCATGGCCGCCTCCCCATCAGCCCTTCGGGCTTCCAGATCAGCACGATGGCCATCAACAGGTAGATGCCGATGCCGGCGAGGTCCGCGAAGAACACCTTGCCGAAGGTGTCGACGAAGCCCACCAGCAGCGAGGCCAGCAGCGCGCCGGTGATCGAGCCGATGCCGCCGATCACCACCAGCACGAAGCAGATGATGAGCACGCTCGCGCCCATGTTCGGATACACCGAGGACATCGGCGCCGCGATCATCCCGGCCAGCGCCGCCAGCGCCACGCCGGCTGCGAACACGATGCGGTAGAGCCGCTTCACGTCGATGCCCAGGCCGCGCACCATGTCGCGGTTGCTCGCGCCCGCGCGGATCATCATGCCGAGCCGCGTGCGGTTGACCACCCAATACAAACCCGCCGCAAGCACGATGCACGCGGCCGAGGCAAAGAGCCGGTACCACGGGTAGCTCATGACGTTGCCGAGCGCAAAGCTGCCGTCGAGCCATGCCGGCACCTTCACGCCATGCACGTCGTTGCCCACGAGGATGGAGCGCAGTTCCTCGAACACGAGGATGAGCCCGTAGGTCATCAGCACCTGCTGAAGGTGGTCGCGCTGGTACAGGTAGCTGAAGAAGGCCCATTCGAGCAGGTAGCCGAAGACGGCCGCCAGCACCACGCCGGCCCCCAGCATCAAGAGAAACTGGTCGCCGAACAGCGGCGCGAGCGCGAACGCCATGTACGCGCCGATCATGTAGAAGCTGCCGTGGGCGAGGTTGATCACGCCCATGATCCCGAAGATCAGCGTGAGCCCCGAGGCCACCAGGAAGAGAAGGAGTCCGTACTGAACCGAGTTCAGGCACTGGACGAGGAAGGTGCCGAAATCCACGTTGGGTTCATCCCTGTGAGACCGTGAAGGGAGCGTGGCGCGACAGCGCCCGCGATGTTCGGGGGACACCGCGGAACCGGCTTTGCCGGGCCGCTGGTGTCGCCCCCTTGAGGGGGAGTCGAGCTACACGAAGTGAGCGAGGGACGGGGGTGGGTTACATCCTGCAGCCGCGCGCGGGGTCTGCGAGACCCTTGATCGCCGTGCTCACCAGCTTGTTCTCCTTGCCTTCCACCTTGCGCAGATAGATGTCCTGCACCGGGTTGTGCGACTTGCTCATGGTGAACGTGCCGCGCGGGCTGTCGATCTTCGCTTTCTCGATGGCGGCCGTGAACTCGGCCTTCTTGCCGATGTCGCCCTTGGTGGCGGCGAGGCCCACGCCCAGCATCTGCGCCGCGTCGTAGCCCTGCACGGCATACACGTCGGGCTGCAGCTTGAAGGCCTTGGCGTAGCCGACGCGGAAGGCGTTGTCGCGCGCGGTGTTGAGGCCGTCGGCGTAGTGCAGCGTGGTCAGCATGCCTTGCGCAGCTTCGCCCTGCGCATCGAGCGTGCCGTCGGTCAGGAAGCCCGGGCCGTAGAGCGGAATGGTCTTGTTGAGGCCCGCTGCCTGATAGTCCTTGACGAACTTCACCGCGCCGCCGCCCGCGAAGAAGGCGTACACCGCATCAGGCTTGGCCGCCGCGATCTCGGTCAGGAGGGCCTGGAACTCGACGTTGGGAAACGGCAGCGTGAGCTGCTTCTCGACCTTGCCGCCGTTCTTCTCGAAGCCTTCCTTGAAGCCGTTGACCGACTCGTCGCCGGCCGCGTATTTCCAGGTGATGGTCATCGCCTTCTTCTTGCCCTGCTGCTTGGCGGCGACCTCGCCCATGGCGAACGCCGGCTGCCAGTTGCTGAACGAGCTGCGGAAGATGTTGGGCGCGCACATCGGGCCCGTGACCGCGTCGGCGCCGGCGTTCGGCACGATCAGCACGGTGCCGCTTTCCTTCGCGGCCTTGGCCATGGCCATGGCGACGCCGGAGTGCACGGTGCCCACGATCACGTCGACGTTGTCGCGCTTGATCAGCTTGTTGACGTTGTCGGTCGCCTTGGCGGGATCGGACTCGTCGTCGACCTTGAAGTATTCGATCTCGCGGCCGGCGAGCTTGCCGCCGTGTTCTTCCACGTAGAGCTTGAAGCCGTTTTCGATGGCCACGCCCAGTGCGGTGTAGGTGCCGCTGTACGGCAGCATCAGGCCGACCTTGAGCTTGCCGGTGCCCTGGGCGCTGGCGGCGGATGCCAGGGCGGCGAATGCGATCGCCGTGAGCGCGAGGCGGGCGGTGCGGATGGTCATGATGGCTGTCTCCTGTTTTTGCCAATGAAAGAAGTGGTCGCGACGATGACACGATCCGGCTGATCGCGATGCGGGGAATGCCCGCATTCGGGGATTTCCACCAGTTCGCAGCCGGGCACGCGCGCCGCGATGCCGCGGATTTGCGCAAGGGTGCCGTATTCGTCGTCGATGCCCTGGATGGCGAGCACCGGGCAGCGGATGGTATCGAGCTCGGACTCGATGTTCCATTCACGGAAGGGCGGGTGCAGCCAGATGCGGTTCCAGCCCCAGAAGGCGGAGTCGGCGCTGTCGTGGTAGCGGCCGAGCTTCTTCGGCAGGTCGGTGCCGAGGTAGGCGCTGCGGGCCTGTTCGATGTTCGCCACGGTCACGTCTTCCACGAAGATGTGCGGGGCAAGAACCACCAGGCCGGACACGTTGCCGGGAAAGCGCGAGGCATACAGCAGGCTGATCGAGCCGCCGTCGCTGTGGCCGAAGAGCCAGGGTTTTTCGTCGCCGATCGTCAGCGCGGCGAACAGCGCGGGCAGCACTTCGTGCGCCTGGCGGTGCATGAAGTCGACGTCCCAGATCTCGTTTGCTTCACGCGGCGTGGAGCGGCCGTAGCCGGGTCGCGAGAACACGAGGCCGCGCGCGCCGGCGGCTTGGCAGACTTGCGCGGGAAAGTCCTTCCACATGGCGACCGAGCCCAGGCCTTCGTGGAGGAAGACGATGAGCGGCGCATTCTTCCGCTCGGGTGCGATCCACTGGCACTCGATGCGGACAGGGCGGCCGCGCCATTCGATGGTGGCGAAGTCGGTGGTCATGGCTGTTACTCCCTCTCCCTCTGGGAGAGGGGACGCAGCGGAAACCTCATGCCTGCTTCTCCCTTTCCCGCAGCCTGAACCGCTGGATCTTCCCCGTCGCCGTCTTCGGCAGTTCCTGGACGAACTCCAGAAAGCGCGGGTACTTGTACGGTGCGAGCCGCTCTTTCACGAAAGCCTTCAGCTCGTCGTCCGTGATCGATTGGCCGTCTTTCAGAACGACGAAAGCCTTGGTCTTGGTGAGGCCGTCCGAATCTTCCTTGCCGATCACCGCGGCCTCGAGCACCGCGGGGTGCTGCATCAGCGTGGCCTCGACCTCGAAGGGCGACACGTAGATGCCGCTGACCTTCAGCATGTCGTCGCTGCGGCCGGCGTAAGTGTAGTAGCCGTCGGCATCGCGCGTGTACTTGTCGCCGCTCTTGGTCCAGCCGCCCTGGAAGGTCTCGCGCGACTTCTCGCGGTTGCACCAGTACATCAGCGCCGAGCTCGGGCCGCGGATGTAGAGGTCGCCCACTTCGCCATCGGGCACCGGCCGGCCGTCCTCGCCGCGCAGCTCGACCTCATAGCCTTCCACCGGCTTGCCGGTGGTGCCGTAGCGCACGTCGCCGGGCCGGTTGGAGAGGAAGATGTGCAGCATCTCGGTGGAGCCGATGCCGTCGATGATCTCGCAGCCGAAGTGCGCCTTGAAGCGTTGCGCGATCTCGCCGGGCAAGGCCTCCCCGGCGGAAGAACACATGCGCAATGCGACGGCTTCGCGCGGCGGCAGCTTCGGGGAGGCGAGCATGCCGGCAAAGCCGGTGGGTGCGCCGAAGAACACGGTGGGTTTGTGCTCCACCCAGCGGCGGAAGGTAGCGTCGGGTGTCGGGCGCTCGGCCATCAGCACGACGGTCGCACCGACCGAAAGGGGAAAGGTCAGCGCGTTGCCGAGCCCGTACGCAAAGTACATCTTCGCGGCCGAGAAGCAGACGTCGTTCTCGGTGAGCCCGAGCACCGGCTTGCCGTAAAGCTCGGCCGTCCACCACAGGTTGGCGTGCGTGTGGACCGTGCCCTTGGGCTTGCCGGTGGAGCCGGACGAATACAGCCAGAAGCCGGGATCGTCCGAGGCCGTGGGCGCGGGCGATGCCATCGGCTCGGCAGCGGCGAGCGCAGCTTCGAATTCCTGCCCGCCTGCCGGCAGCGCACCCGTCGGCTGCGAAACGATCAGCGTGTGCACTTCGTGCGCGCCGCGGGTCATCGCCTCCTGCAGCGTGGGCAGCAGCGCACCCGACACCAGCACGGCCTGGGCGCGGCTGTGGTCCAGCATGTAGGCGTAGTCGTCGGGCGTGAGCAGCGTGTTGACGGCGACGGGAACGACGCCCGCATACAGGCAGCCCAGGAAGCTCACCGGCCAGTCGCTGCTGTCGAGCATCAGCAGCAGCACGCGTTCCTCGCGGCGCACGCCGGCGGCCTTCAAAGCGGCGGCCAGGCGGCGCGCGCGCTCTTCGAGCTGGCCGTAGCCGAGCGTGCCGCGGTCGTCGATGTAGGCGGTGCGATCGGCACGGCCGCGGTTGAGGGCGAACAGGTGTTCGGCAAAATTGAATCGTGCGGGCGGGCTCGTCATGGGGTCTCCTTGGGCCGTGTTCTTTTTCTAGAGGCCGAGCTGCGCGAGCACGCCGGGGCTCGCTTGCACGGCGCTGCGGCGATGGTAGAAGTCCAGCGCGCGCAATCCGCCCAGTTCGGCGCCACCGCCGGCGCGGCCGGGGCCGCCGTGCAGCGACATCGGCATCACGTTGCCGTGGCCGGTGTGGGCCTGGGCCACTTCGGGCGTGACCACGTGCACGCGGCCGTGGCTCGGTGCGACGGCCAGCGCGGCCTCTGCCAACGCGGCGTCGTCGCTGCCGTAGAGCGAAGTCACCAGAGAACCCTGGCCGCGATGCGCCAGCGCGATGCCATGCGCAAGGTCGCGGTAGGGCAGCAGCGTGGCGACAGGGCCGAACACTTCCACGTCGTGCACGCGCTCTGCCGCATCGGCATCGCGCGCGCCCAGCAGCACCGGGCCGATGCAGGCAGCCACTGCCGGGTCGGCCTCGATCAGCGGCGTCTTGCGGCCGTCGTACAGCACGGTGGTCTGCGCCGACAGTGCTTCCAGGCCTTCATTCACTGCGTCCAGCTGTGCGCGGCTCACGAGCGAGCCCATGCGCACGCTCTCGTTGCGCGGGTTGCCGACGGCCACGCCCTTGAGCTTGGCGCCAATGGCTTCGGCCACGGCGTCGTACACCTCGGCCGGCACCAGGATGCGGCGGATGGCGGTGCACTTCTGGCCCGACTTCACCGTCATCTCGCGCGCCACTTCGCGCACGAGCAGGTTGAAGGCGTCGCTGCCGGGCGCGGCGCCGGGCAGCAGCAGGGCGCTGTTGAGGCTGTCGGCCTCGATGTTCACACGCACCGAACGCTCGGCCACGGCCGGGTGCGAGCGGATCACCGCCGCCGTTTCGGCAGAGCCGGTGAAAGAGACCACGTCGAAAGGCTGCAGCGCATCCATCAAGCCCGCGGAACTGCCGCAGACCACCGAAAGTGCGCCCGCGGGCAGCACGCCCGCGTCGACCACGTCCTTGACCATGCGCTGCGTGAGCCAGGCGGTGGCCGTGGCAGGCTTCACGATCACGGGCACGCCCGAAAGCAGCGCGGGCGCGGCCTTTTCCCACAGTCCCCAGGAGGGGAAGTTGAAGGCGTTGATGAACAGCGCCACGCCCTGCGTCGGCAGCTGCAGATGCTGCGACTGGAACATCGGCTCCTTGCCGAGCCTGGCCGCATCGCCGTCGCGCAGCGCGCGCACGTCGCCCAGGCCGTCGCCCCACTTGGCGTACTGGCCGAGCGTGAAGATCGCACCGTCGATGTCGACGGCCGAATCGTTCTTCACGGTGCCCGAATTGGCCGTGGCAATCTCGTAGTAAGCGTCGCGGTTGGCCTGCAGCACCTTCACGATGGCGCCGAGCAGCGCCGCGCGCTGGCGGTAGGTGAGGGCGCGCAGCGCGTTGCCGCCCTGTTCGCGCGCAAAGGCAAAGGCGGCGGGCAGGTCGAGGCCGGTGGCGTCGACGCGCGCGAGCTCGGTGCCCAGCACCGGGTCGAACAGAGGCGTGCCGGCGCCCGATCCGCTTTGCCAGCGGCCGGCGACGTGGTTGGGGAGGAGCTCGGTCATTGGGTGAATTTGATCTGCCCTTCGGGCAGTAGATAGAGAACGAGTGCGCGGCCTTGCGCCACGGTCGGCCGGTGCGCAGTGCCGGGCCCGTAGACGCACCAGCCCGCCGGCCGTCCGTCGAAGGTGGCATCGGCGCTGCCTTCGAGTGGCATGATCAGGTCGATCTCGCCATTCGGATGCGTGTGGTGCGGCCCGGCGATGTCCTGCATGTCGACCACGTCGACCGAGAACCGGTGCAGCGCGTCTTCGGCCTTGAACACGCGGCCATACTTGATGCCGCCGCCTTCGCGCTCGCACAGCCAGCCTTCGGCCACGCCGCCGATGCAGGCCTGGCGCAGCTGCTCGAAACGGGGGCTGCCCGCACCATGGGTGGCGTTGAGCCACTGGTCGAGTTGTTCGTCGAGCGGCCTGCCGGCAATTTCGGCGGTCAGGCCGGCGATCAACTGGTGAAATGCTTCCTTGCTGGACATTGGCGGGCTTCCTTTGGGAGGCTGGCTGGCAGGGGTGGTGCCACAGCGAAACTTACGATGTACCTTGCAGGATTGGTGTGCGTGCAGTATCTTGCTTGTGGTCGAACAATAAGCACCGAGACATCGGGTGTCAAGCAATATAGTGCATATATGGTGTTTACCCTGAGCGCGCACAATCCCGGCCAAGAACGAGGACTTGCATGAACGAGCATGTAGACGCGGTGCTGCCCGCCGCGCGCGACGGCAACCACGCCAGCAATGCCACACCGCCGGGAGAAGCCAGGAATCCATTGCTGGCAGCTCTGGGCGACCGTGTGCGCAACCTGCGCGCGCAGCGCGGCCTCACGCGCAAGGCGGTGGCGGTGGCGGCCGGCGTCTCGGAGCGGCACCTCGCCAACCTCGAGTACGGCATCGGCAATGCGTCGATCCTCGTGTTGCAGCAGGTGGCCGGCGCGCTGCACTGCTCGCTGGCCGAGCTGGTCGGCGATGTGACCACCAGCTCGCCCGAATGGCTGCTGATTCGCGAACTGCTCGAGCACCGCAGCGAAGCCGACCTGCGCCGCGTGCGCGTGGCGCTGGGCGAGCTGCTGGGCACGGCCTCGGTCGATCCGGCGCGGCACCGGCGCATCGCGCTCGTGGGCCTGCGCGGCGCGGGCAAGTCGACGCTCGGGCAGATGCTGGCGGAAGACCTCGAAGTGCCTTTCATCGAGCTGAGCCGCGAGATCGAAACGCTGGCGGGCTGCAGCGTGCGCGAGATCCACGACCTCTACGGCACCAACGCCTACCGCCGCTACGAGCGCCGCGCGCTCGAGGAAACCATCCAGATCTACAGCGAAGTGGTCATTGCCACGCCGGGCGGCATCGTGTCCGACCCGGCCACATTCAACGAGCTGCTCGCGCACTGCACCACCGTGTGGCTGCAGGCCGCGCCCGAGGAACACATGGGCCGCGTGGCCGCCCAGGGCGACACCCGCCCGATGGCGGCCAGCAAGGAAGCCATGGAAGACCTGCGGCGCATCCTGAATGGCCGCGCGGCCTTCTATTCGAAGGCCGACCTGTCGGTGGACACGAGCGGCAGGACCCTGGCGCAAAGCTTCCAGGCGCTGCGCGCCGTCGCACACCAATCCATGCGCCCCGGCGCCTGAACGGCTGAATTGAAAAAAAGCGATTCAGGCATTGACTTGCCTGTTCGCATGCAGCATGATGCATGTCATCGGAACCAGAAGATGCATTATTCTTCCGGTTTGCATCTGGCCCACAGGAGACTTCCGTATGACCGAAACCACGACCCTTCAGGCGCCTTCGCGCGTCGACTACCGTATCGAACCCGCGCAATACAAGCACTGGAAGCTCAGCTTCGAGGGCCCCGTGGCGCGCCTGGTGCTCGACATTGCGGAAGACGGCGGCATCCGCCCCGGCTACAAGCTCAAGCTCAACAGCTACGACCTGGGCGTGGACATCGAACTGAACGACGCACTCAACCGCGTGCGCTTCGAGCACCCCGAAGTGCGCAGCGTGATCGTCACCAGCGGCAAGGACCGCATCTTCTGTTCGGGTGCCAACATCTTCATGCTCGGCGTGTCGAGCCATGCCTGGAAGGTGAACTTCTGCAAGTTCACCAACGAGACGCGCAACGGCATCGAAGACTCGTCCAAGCACTCGGGCCTGAAGTTCATCGCGGCCGTGAACGGCGCCTGCGCCGGCGGCGGCTACGAGCTGGCGCTGGCCTGCGACGAGATCCTGCTGGTGGACGACCGCTCCTCGGCTGTGTCGCTGCCCGAAGTGCCGCTGCTCGGCGTGCTGCCCGGCACCGGCGGCCTCACCCGCGTGACCGACAAGCGCCATGTGCGCCACGACCTCGCCGACATCTTCTGCACCAGCGTCGAAGGCGTGCGCGGCCAGCGCGCGGTCGACTGGCGCCTGGTCGATGCGGTGGCCAAGCCCGCGCAATTCGCCGCCGCCGTGCAGGAGCGTGCATCGCAGCTCGCCGCGGGCAGCGACCGCCCCGCGAATGGCAAGGGCGTGGTGTTGACCCGCCTCGAGCGCAACGAAACCGCCGACAGCCTCAGCTACTCGCACGTCGACATCCAGATCGACCGCAGCAAGCGCACCGCGACCATCACCATCAAGGCGCCCACCGGCGCGCAGCCCGCGGACATCGCCGCCATCGAAGCGGCCGGCGCCGCGTGGTGGCCGCTCGCCATGTGCCGCCAGCTGGACGACGCCATCCTCAACCTGCGCACCAACGAGCTCGACATCGGCACCTGGCTGCTCAAGACCGAAGGCGACGCGCAGGCCGTGCTCGCATCGGACGCCGTGATGCTCGCCCACAAGGACCACTGGCTGGTGCGCGAAACCATCGGCGCGCTGCGCCGCACGTTGGCGCGCCTCGATGTGTCGTCGCGCAGCCTGTTCGCGCTGGTCGAAGCGGGTTCCTGCTTTGCCGGCACGCTGGCCGAGGTGGCTTTTGCGGCCGACCGAACCTACATGCTGGCGCTGCCCGACGATGCCGGGCGCGCACCGAAGCTCGTGCTCAACGAGTTCAACCTCGGCTTCTTCCCGATGGTGAACGACCAGAGCCGCCTGCAGCGCCGCTTCTATGAAGAGGCTGCGCCACTCGACGCCGCCCGCGCCGCCGCCGGCAAGCCGCTGGACGCCGACGAGGCGCTGAAGCTCGGCCTCGTGACCGCCGCGCCCGACGACATCGACTGGGAGGACGAGATCCGCATCGCCATCGAAGAGCGCGCCGCCATGTCGCCCGACGCGCTCACCGGCCTCGAAGCCAACCTGCGCTTCGCAAGCCAGGAGAACATGGCCACCCGCATCTTCGGCCGGCTCACCGCCTGGCAGAACTGGATCTTCAACCGCCCCAACGCCGTGGGCGAAAAGGGCGCGCTGAAGGTCTATGGCACCGGCGAAAAGGCCGGCTTCGACTTGAATCGCGTTTGAACCCGCAGCCCTGCGCACAACCCAAGGAACAACGATGAGCACGATCAACTACAGCGAGAAGATCCCCAACAACGTCAACCTCGGCGAAGACCGCACGCTGCAGCGCGCGCTCGAAGGCTGGCAACCCAACTTCATCAACTGGTGGGACGACGTGGGCCCCGAGGGATCGACCAACCACGAGGTGTACCTGCGCACGGCGGTGAGCGTCGATCCGCAGGGCTGGGCGCAGTTCGGCCACGTGAAGATGCGCGACTACCGCTGGGGCATTTTCCTGAACCCGGGCGATGCCAACCGCGAGATCCACTTCGGCGACCACAAGGGCGAGAAGGCCTGGCAGGACGTGCCCGGCGAACACCGCGCCAACCTGCGCCGCATCATCGTGACGCAGGGCGACACCGAGCCCGCATCGGTCGAGCAGCAGCGCCACCTTGGCCTGACCGCGCCGAGCATGTATGACCTGCGCAACCTGTTCCAGATCAACGTGGAAGAAGGGCGCCACCTGTGGGCGATGGTCTACCTGCTGCACAAGCACTTCGGCCGCGACGGCCGCGAAGAAGCCGAGGCGCTGCTGCAGCGCACTTCGGGCGACGCCAACAACCCGCGCATCCTGGGCGCCTTCAACGAGAAGACGCCCGACTGGCTCGCGTTCTTCATGTTCACCTACTTCACCGACCGCGACGGCAAGTTCCAGCTGGCCGCGCTGGCCGAGAGCGCGTTCGATCCGCTGGCGCGCACCACGAAGTTCATGCTGACCGAAGAAGCGCATCACATGTTCGTGGGCGAGAGCGGCGTCTCGCGCGTCCTGGCGCGCACCGCGCAGGTGATGAACGAGCTGAAGACCGACGACCCGCTGAAGGTGCGCGCGGCCGGCGCCATCGACCTGGGCACCATCCAGCGCTACCTCAACTTCCACTACAGCGTGACCATCGACCTGTTCGGCGCCGACCAGTCGAGCAACGCCGCCATCTTCTACAGCTCGGGCCTGAAGGGCCGCTACGAGGAAGGCAAGCGAGGCGACGACCACGTGCTCAAGGGCCAGACCTACAAGGTCCTCGAGGTGAAGGACGGCCAGCTCGTCGAGAAGGACGTGCCGATGCTCAACGCGCTCAACGAAGTGCTGCGCGACGACTTCATCAAGGACTCGGTGGCCGGCGTGGGCCGCTGGAACAAGGTGCTCGAGAAGGCCGGCATCCCGACCCGCCTGACCGTGCCGCACAAGGCATTCAACCGCCAGATCGGCGCGCTTGCGGGCATCAAGATGTCGCCCGAAGGCCGCGTCGTGAACGAGGTCGAATGGGCCGCGAAGAGGGACGAATGGCTGCCGAGCGCCGAAGACTTCGCTTTCGTGGCATCGTTGATGGGCCGCGTCGTGGAGCCGGGGAAGTTCGCTGGCTGGATCTCGCCGCCGGTGATGGGCATCAACCGCCAGCCGGTCGATTTCGAGTACGTGCGTTTCGGCTGATTGGTATGGCTCCCTCTCCCCTCGGGGAGAGGGCAGGGGTGAGGGTAGGCGGTGTCCCCACGACAAGCTGCCGCCCCCTCACCCTGACCCTCTCCCCAAGGGGCGAGGGAAAGGAGAAAAAACATGGACATGGCCGTTGAAGCCGGGGTGATCAAGCAGCACCTGATCGACCCCGAGATCTGCATCCGCTGCAATACCTGCGAGGCCACCTGCCCCGTCAACGCGATCACGCACGACGACAACAACTACGTCGTGCGGGCCGACATCTGCAATGGCTGCATGGCCTGCATCTCGCCGTGCCCCACGGGCTCGATCGACAACTGGCGCACGATGCCGCTGGTGCGCGCGTACTCCATCGAGGAGCAGTTCACCTGGGAGTCGCTGCCCGCCGAGCTTTCGACCGAAGAGCTGGAAGCCGCGGGCGTGTCCGCCGAAGCGGCCGGCGATGCGGCAGCCGCCGTGCCGGCGCAAACCCAGGCGCAAGCCCAGGCCGCGGTCGAATCCGTCGAGCCGGTTTTCAACTCGGCGCAATACGGCGCCACCGTGCCCCCGTGGTCGGCCGCGCACGCCTACACCAACCTGTTTGCGCCCAAGGCGCCGACCACCGCCACCGTGGTCGGCAACTTCAACTGCACCGAGGCGGGCTTCGACAGCGAGACGCACCACATCGTGCTCGACTTCGGCGTGGTGCCGTTCCCGGTGCTCGAAGGCCAGTCGATCGGCATCATTGCGCCGGGTGTCGATGCCATTGGCAAGCGCCACCATGCGCGCCAGTATTCGGTCGCCAGCCCGCGCAACGGCGAGCGGCCCGGCTACAACAACGTGTCGCTCACCGTGAAGCGCGTGACCGAAGACCACCAGGGCGACCCGGTGCGCGGCGTGTGCTCCAACTACGTGTGCGACCTGAAGGTGGGCGACACGGTGCAGGTGGTCGGGCCCTTCGGTACCTCGTTCCTGATGCCGAACCATCCCAGGTCGCACATCGTGATGATCTGCACCGGCACCGGCAGCGCACCGATGCGCGCCATGACCGAATGGCGCCGGCGCCTGCGCAAGAGCGGCAAGTTCGAAGGCGGCAAGCTCATGCTGTTCTTCGGCGCGCGCACCCAGCAGGAGCTGCCGTACTTCGGTCCGCTGCAGTCGCTGCCGAAAGACTTCATCGACATCAACCTCGCGTTCTCGCGCACGCCCGGCCAGCCCAAGCGCTACGTGCAGGACCTGATGCGCGAGCGCGCCGCCGACCTGGCCGCGCTGCTGAAAGACGGCGCGAGCCACTTCTACGTGTGCGGCCTCAAGAGCATGGAAGAAGGCGTGGTGCTCGCATTGCGCGATGTGGCCACGGAAGCCGGGCTTGACTGGGACACGGTCGGCGCCGCACTGAAGCGCGAAGGCCGCCTGCATCTCGAAACCTACTAAGCTCCGGCGAATGAAGTTCGCCGACTTCCACCCCGGCCAGGTCATCGAGGCCGGACCCTATGTCGTTTCCGAAGCGGAGCTGATCGGGTTCGCGCAGGCCTACGACCCGCAGTGGTTCCACACCGATCCCGTGGCCGCGGCGGACAGCGCCTTTGGCGGGCTGATCGCGAGCGGCTGGCACACCTGTTCCATCGCGATGCGCCTCGTGGTCGATGCCGCGCTCCAAGGCTCCGAGTCGTTCGCGTCGCCCGGGCTCGAGCATGTGCGATGGCCCCATCCGGTGCGGCCCGGCGATGCCTTGCGGCTCGTGGCCGACGTCATCGAGGCGCGGCGTTCCGGGAAGCGGCCCACGCTCGGCATCCTGCGCTGGCGCTGGCGGCTCTTCAACCAGCGCGAATTGATGGTGCTCGACGTCGAAGTGACGAGCCTCTTCAGGCTCGAGGCGACCGCCTGATTCGAAACACAAAGAAGCCCGCAACACGCGAGCGTTGCGGGCTTCATGGGCGCTACGGCCGTAGCGTCTTACTTCGTGACGTCGACGGCGCCCGAGCCCTTCGCCTTGCCGCTGGCCTTCACGCCGGCGCCCGACGGCTTCACTGCGCCGCCGGCCGAGCCCACGGCGCCGGTCGCGCTGTTCAGCGTGCCGCCCACGGTGTTCGTGACGCCGCCCGCCGCATTGGTGGCGCCACCGACGGCGCCCGTCGCACCGCTCACAGCCCCGGTGGCACCGCCGACCGTATCGGTCGCTTTGCCCACGGCACCCGTTGCACCGCCCACCACACCGCCGAGCGTGTTGCCCAGCCCGCCCGCTGCACCGCCGGCATTCCCGCCAGTGGAGGTGCCGGAGGTGCCAGCCGTTGCGGAGGTTCCCGCCCCTGCGCCTGCACTGCCCTGGGCTGGCGCGGTCTTGACGGCGCCCGAGGTGTTGACATCGGCATTCACGCCCACGCCGACACCCACGCCTTGTGCCTGTGCGAAGCCGCTCACGGCAAGCAGGCCTGCGAGCAAGGCGCCGACGATGATGGACTTGTGTTGTTGTTGCTGCTTCATAGGTGACTTTTCCTTTCGTTTGAAGATGGCCGGTGACCCGGCCAGAACCGGCTTGGGGCCAGTTCGGTCGCTACCGTCGCGGGCGGCTCCTATGTCGCCATGTGCGAGAGGGCCGCTCGCTCTTGTGGGACGTCTCCGTCGTCGGAAACCGGGGCTCGTGCGTTAGGGCCCCGGTCCAAGCCGGCACTCAAGGCAGCAGATGCGTGCTGAAGAAGGCCGTTGTCTTGCGGTTCACTTCCGGCAGCAGCGCGGCGCGGTCGAACCCCGGTGGATCGTTGAGCATGTCGCCGATCAATCCCGTGAGCCCCGGCGGCAGGGGCGAGAGCAGGGCGCCATGGCCGCCCCTGGGCAGGTCTGCAATCAGTTCGCAGCGCGGCCGGCAGGCCGCGAGCACGCGGTCGCTGTGATAGCGCCGGATCAGCCAGCGGTCCTCGCGCGCGGTGACCAGCCCCAGCGGCACGCGCGGCGTGGCGAGCGAGGCCATGTCGAAATCAGCCGAAGACGGCACGCCGGCCACCACGGCGGCGATGCGCGGATCGTCGTGCCCCTGCGGCGTGTCGTCCGCAAAGCGGCGGCGGATCACGAGCAGCGCGCCCCATTTGCGGAGGCCGTCGAACCAGCTCCCCGTCAGCCGCGTGATCAGACCGACGCAGGATTGGAAGTCGCCTTCGAGGTTGGCTTCGCAATGCCGCGTGAATGCGGCCGGCGACCAGCGCCCGCCCGCCAGGCTCAGCGCGGTGTGGCCGCCGGCCGACATGCCGTACATCCCCACCTTGTCGAGTTCGAGCAGCGGCGCAAGGCGTGCATCGCGCGCCACCGCGTCGATGGCGCGCGACACTTCGGCCGGGCGCATCGCCCAGCTGCCGGGACCCGGGTTGCTGGTGTCCTTGTAGTTGTCGGCCTTGTGCTCGGGCATCGCCACGATGAAGCCGGCATCCACGAAGCTGCGTGCCAGGTCCGCATGGACCCATGGCGCGCCGCCCGACCCGTGCGAAACCACAATCAGCCGGCCGTTGCCGCGAACAGGCGTGCCCTCCGCCGCCACGTCCAGCGTGAAAGGGCCGCGCCGCATCGGACGGGCCTCGCCGCTCGACGGATAGAACACGGTGACCGGGCCATCGCCGGCGGTGCCGGGAATCTCGGCAAATCCCACGGCGGCATGCACCAGCCCGGAGAGCAGCGCCAACCCCAAGGCCGGCAGAAAGAGAAACAGACGTCGCATCGGATCGAACTCCTGGTGGTCATCGAAGGCCCATGCCTTCAGCGAGCCGGAGAATGCCCCAGCCTGCTCGCCGCGTCTTGCTGAAAGCCGCAAGCGCGGCTTTCGGTTGGCCGATTTCAGGAATCGGCCAGCTTCTGCTTGCGGAATTCGGTGGGCGTGAGGCCCGTGGCCGTCTTGAACGCGCGATTGAACGGACCGATGGACTGAAAGCCCGCGGTGAGGGCGATGGTGAGGATGGGCAGGTCGCGCTTGCCCGGATCCGCCAGCGCCGCCAGTGCCTCGGCCAGCCGGAAGCCATTGACGAAGGCGTTGAAATTGCGATGCCCCAACCGCTGGTTGATGAGCCGCCGCAGCCGGTACTCGGGCGCGGCCAGCCGTGCGGCAAGGCTGGCGATGCTCAGGTCCTCGCTGCGGTAGGCGCGATCGACCGCCATGAGGTGCTGCAGGGATTCGGCGAGACGATCTTCTGCCGGATCGGGCTCGGTTTCCGATCTGCGTCCGGCCACCGGCTGGGCGAGGGGTTCGACCGCGGCAGGCTGGACAGTCGGCACAGCAGGAAGCACCGCCGGCACCTGCGCCGTCGGAAACAGCTCCGACCCCGCGAGCCGCAGCATCCGCCACGCCACCGCTGCGACGATCAACAGCAGCATCGCTGCGTCCGCCGTGGCCGACATGCCCGAGAGCCGGCCATGCGGCGAGGCCAGCCGAACCCCGACCATCGCCAGGCTGTAGCCGATGCCGGCCACCACGATGAACACGCGCAGCCGGCGCCTCTTCTCCACCAGATCGCCGCGCCAATGCGAAGCCGCGGCAAGCGCGGCAAGCACCGCGAACACCAGCGGTACCGCGCGCTGCAAGCCTCGCATGACCGATGCCATGGCCGAGCCGTCGGCCACGGCCGCGCAGTTGAACGCCGCCAGCGCCGCAACCGACACCCAGGCCGCGGCATGCAGCGGCCGCAGCGTGAAGTCGTCATCGAACAGCGCCTGCACGAACACCCAGAACAGCACGGCGTTGCCGACCGACACCGCCACCAGCGGCGCTTGCCAGATCCAGGGCACGAGCGCCTCGAACATCGGGGTGGAGTCAATGACCTGGACGCATAAGCCGAGCGCCAGTGCCGCCCCGGCCCGCGCGGCCGACAGGCGCGGCCGATCGCGGCCCAGCACCAGCGCCAGCAGGAGCAGCAACGCAATCAGCACGCCGCGCAGGGCGGCGTCGATGAGGATCGAGGGAGGGGCTGCGGACATGCGTGGGCTGGCGGCTCGAGGGGGAAGGGCGGCCGACGATAACAGGCGGCGGCTGCGGCAACCGCAGGGCCGGCAGGGTCAATATCCGCGATTCTGAATGCCTGTGCTTTCATGCAACTAATAATGTTGCATGAAACGAGACAGCAAGCTTTCAGGCGTTCTCCACGTGCTGCTGCACATGGCCGAGATGGACGGGCCCGTCACGTCCGAATCGCTGGCCGTTGCCATGCACACCAATCCGGTGGTGGTGCGCCGGGTCATGGCGGGCCTGCGCCAGGCGGGCTTCGTGAGCTCGGCCAAGGGCCACGGCGGCGGCTGGGTGCTGTCGTGCCCGCTGGCCGCCGTGACCTTGGGTGACATTCACAACGCCGTGGGTTCGCCCGCACTGCTGGCCATGGGCAACCGCACCGAGAGTCCCGGCTGCGTGGTCGAGCAGGCCGTGAATGCGGCGCTCGACGGCGCCTGCCAGGAGGCCGAGGCCTTGCTGCGAAAGCGTTTCAACAGCATCACGCTGGCCGATCTCTCGAAGGACTTTCATCGCCGCATGACGGGCGGCGGCTTCACTCACAAGGACATCGAACATGCGCCATGACGCTCTCATCGTGGGCGGCAGTTTTGCCGGCCTCTCCGCTGCGATGCAGCTTGCCCGTGCACGCAAGAAGGTGTGCGTGGTCGACGCGGGCTCGCCGCGCAACCGCTTTGCCGCCGCTTCGCACGGCTTCTTCGGCCAGGACGGCATGCCGCCCTCGAAGATGATTGCCGATGCGCGCGCCAAGCTGCTCGCGTACCCGAACGTCACTTTCATCGAAGGCAGCGTGGTCGGTGCCCAGGCCGACGACGCGGGCGGGTTCACCGCATCGCTGGACGGCAGCGATCGACAACAGGTGTCGGCCGCCAAGCTCATATTGGCGTTCGGCGTGCAGGACGGCTTTCCGGACATCGCCGGCCTGCGCGAACGCTGGGGCGCCAGCGTGCTGCACTGCCCTTACTGCCACGGCTATGAATTCAGCGGCCGGCAGCTGGGCGTGCTGCTCGAGAGCCCGCACCCGCCGGACCACGCGATGCTGATCGCCGAGTGGGGGCCGGCCACGCTTTTCCTGAATGGCAACAACACGGTCGAGGACGAGGCGCGTGCCAAGCTGCAGGCGCGCGGCGTGGCCATCGAGCCGGGCCGCATCGTGGCGCTGGAAGGGCCGGGGCAGGATCTGTCTGCCGTGCGCCTCGACGACGGCCGGCGCGTGCCGCTCGACGCGCTCTTCATGGCGCCCCGCACCCGCCCGGGCAGCCCGCTGGCCGAGCAGCTCGGCTGCGCGTTCGACGAAGGTCCGTTTGGCCCGATCATCCGCACCGATGCGATGAAGATGACCACCGTGCCCGGCGTGTTCGCCGCGGGCGACGCGGCCATGATGATGCATAACGCCACGCTGGCGTCCGCCGACGGCGTGATGGCAGGGGTGTCGCTGCACAGGTCGATGGTGTTCGAAACCTGACCGGTCAAAACAGCCCCAAAATCCCTCTATAATTCGACTCCTGAAATGCGGGAATAGCTCAGTTGGTAGAGCGCAACCTTGCCAAGGTTGAGGTCGAGAGTTCGAGACTCTTTTCCCGCTCCACATTTAATGCAAAAGGCCACCTCACCGGTGGCCTTTTCTTTTGGGCCATCAGACGTTCCGCGTCCTGGCCGGCAACACGGTTCCACGGCTTTCGCCGAACCCGATGCGCGCGTGCCCCGGCTTTTCGCACCAGCCGCGCAGCAGCACGGCATCGCCGTCTTCGAGGAATCCGCGCTCTTCGCCATTGGCCAGCGTGACCGGGCTTTGCGCGGCGCGGGTCAGCTCGATGATCGCGCCGGCCTCGCCCGGCCCCGGTCCCGAGATGGTCCCGCTGCCGAACAGGTCGCCCGGGTTCAGGCTGCAGCCGCCCACCGTGTGGTGCGCCACCATCTGCCCCACGCTCCAGTACTGGTGCTTGAAGCTCGTACGCGACAGGCGCGAAGGCCCGCTCCTGTCGTTGCGCGCCTTCTCGCTCTCCAGCCACACCTCCAGGCGGATGTCGATGGCGCCGCTTTCGCGGTTCGCCGGGCTTTCGAGATAGCCGAGCGGCTGGGGCTCGTTCGCGGGCCGCGTCCAGGCCTGCCGGTAGGGCGCAAGCGCTTCCATCGTCACGATCCACGGCGAGATGGTGGTCGCGAAGTTCTTTGCGAGGAAGGGGCCAAGCGGCGCCATCTCCCAGAACTGGATGTCGCGCGCCGACCAGTCGTTGAGCAGGCAGATGCCGAAGATGTGTTCTTCCGCGCGCGCGAGCGGAATGGGCTCGCCGGCCGCATTGCCTTCGCCGATCCACACACCCAGCTCCAACTCGTAGTCGAGCCGCGCACAGGCGTGGTACGTGGGCGCCTTCGCGCCCGGTGCCATCGTCTGGCCCATCGGGCGATGAAAGCGCTGGCCGCTGATGCCGATGGTCGATACGCGCCCGTGATAGGCCGTCGGAATCCAGCGGAAGTTGGGCGTCACGTCGCCATCGGGATTCATCAGGCGGCTGATGTTCAATGCGTGGTCGATCGAGGTGTAGAAGTCGGTGTAGTCGCCGATGCGAGCGGGCACCGTGTATTCGACCTCGGCCTGCGGCACGAGGCACTCGCGCACGGCATGCACCGTGGCGGCAGGCGCATCACCCCGCAGCACCGCGAACACAGCGTGGCGCAATGCTTGCCAGGCAGCGCCGCCAAGCGCGAAGAAATCATTCAGCGCCGGCAGCGCGGCGGCACGCGCTGCATCGAGTGCGAGGCCGTCGAGCAATTGGCGCACGGAGAGCGCCGCCATGTCGAGCACCTGGTCGCCAATGGCCACGCCGCCGCGAAACGGCTCCGGACTGCCTGCGCGGCGAAACACGGCGTACGGCAGGTTCTGGATCGGGAAGTCGGTTCCTTCGAGGTTGGCCGTGTCGACCCAGCTCCTGGCGCCGGCGTCGTGCGTGTGGTTGAGCGCAATCATTTGTTTTTTACGCCTTCGCGTTCAGACCGATGCCATCAACGCATCGTCGAAGATCGCCACCGCGCGCGTCCACCCCGCCGAGGCGCCGCGGATCTTGTGTGGAAAGCAGCTGATGAAAAAGCCGGTAGGCGGCAGCACCTCCAGGTTGTGCAGCTTCTCCAGGTGGCAGTAGCCGATGTCGCGGCCGGCCTTGTGGCCCTCCCAGATCAGCGAGGCATCGTGCGTCTCGCCGTACTTCCTGGCGGTGTGCACGAAGGGCGCGTCCCAGCTCCATGCATCGGTGCCCGTGAGGCGCACACCGCGCTCCAGCAGGTACATGGTGGCTTCGTAGCCCATGCCCGCGCCGGCCGACACGTAGTCGGGGTTGCCGTAGCGCGAGCCCGCGCGCGTGTTCACCACCACGATCTCCAGCGGGCTCAGCGTGTGGCCGATGCGCTTGAGTTCGGCCTCGACGTCGTGGGCGGTCACCACATAGCCATCGGCGAAATGCCGGAAGTCGAGCTTCACGCCGGGCTGGAAGCACCATTCGAGCGGCACCTCGTGAATGGCGATGGCGGGTTTCTTCTCGCCCAGCGCCTTGTCCATGGTCGAGTGGAAGTGGTAGGGCGCATCGAGGTGCGTGCCGTTGTGCGTGGAAAGCTGCACCAGCTCCACGGCCCAGCCTTCGCCATCGGGCAGGTCTTCGCGCTGAAGGCCCGGGAAGAAGGGCTCGATCTGCTCGTAGGTCTGCTCGTGCGTGAAGTACTGGATCTTTGGCGCGAAGGCGGGCGGGTCGGACAGCACATCGTTTTCGAGAAAGATCGAGAGGTCGACGAACTTGCGTGGCATGGGGGCTCCTTGTGCGGTGTTGGTATTGATGGGGCGTGAAGAGAGTTCAGGGCTGCCGCCAGCGCAGCAGCCGCTTCTCGGCAAGGGCCAGCAGCGCGTTGCTCACGAAGCCGATGAGCCCGAGCAGCACGATCCCGGCGAACAGGTCGCTGGCGCGAAACGCGCGCGCCGCGAGAAGAATGGCCTGGCCCAGGCCGCTTTGCGAAGCGATCATTTCGCCCACCACCGCGACGATGAGCGCAATGGTCAACGCGAGCCGCATGCCGGCCAGGATGTCGGGCATGGCATTGGGCAGGCCCATCTTCCAGACAAAAGCCGCGCGCGACATCTGCAGGCAGCGGGCCACTTCCGACAGCCGCGGCTCCACCGCCGCGAAGCCGTGCACCGTGGCCAGCAGCACCGGCCACATCGCGCCGAAGGCCACCACGAACAGCACCATGCCGGGGTTCAGCCCGAAGATCGAAATGGCCAGTGGCAGAAGTGCCGAAGCGGGCAGGGGGCGGATGAATTCGAGCGTCGGCTGCACCCACGCGCGCACCGCGGGCGACACGCCGATGGCGGCACCCAGCAGCACGCCGAAGAGCGAGGCCAGCAGCCAGCCCTGCACCATGCGGCCGACCGTGGCCTGCGTGAAGGCGAGCAGCTCGCCATGGCCGGAACCGCCGGAAAGATTGAGCCCCTCGAGCAGGCTTGCCAAGGTGGCTTGCGGCGTCGGCAGAAAGACGCGACTCACCCAGCCTGCATTGCTCGCCATCCACCAGAGCGCGATGAATGCGCACAGCACGGCGAACGAACCGAGCCGGTTCATGCCCACGAGGCGGCGGTTGTCGGCGTTCATGGCAGCACCCCCATGCGCCGGGCGACCACGCGCTGCAACTGCACCATGCCCGCGTTGATTGCAAAACCCACCACGCCGATCCAGCCCAGCCACGCGAGCATCAGCGCGGGATCGAAGCTCTGCTGCGCAATCATCATCGCGTAGCCCATGCCGTTCGGGTTGGCCGCGATCTCCACCGTGACCGCCACCACCAGCGCCACCGCGACGCCCAGCCGCAGCGCGACGAACAGGCGCGGCACGATGGCGGGCAGCACGATCTTGAAAGCACGCTCTCGCGCCGAGAGGCCCAGCACGCGGCTCACCTCGAGCAGCCGGGGCTCGATCTGCTGCACCGCCGACTGCACCAGCACCACGAGCGGCCAGAAGGTGGCGAAGGCGACGATGGCCAGCTCCATGCGCACGCCGAATCCGAAGGTCAGCATTGCCAGCGGAATCAGCGCCACCGAAGGCACGGGCCGCAGCACCTCGATCGACAGCGAACCCCACTGCGCCGCGCGGCGCGAGAGCCCGAGCACCAGCCCGAGTGCGATGCCGAGCATCGCGCCCAGCAGCAGGCCGAGCGCGGCCGTGCCGAGCGTGAAGCCGGTGGCCTGCCACAGCGAGCCGTCGAGCGCCGCACCGACGAAGGCCTTGGCGGCCGCGCTCGGCGGGGCAAGCGCATCGCTGCCCAACGCGGACGCGCGCCGCGCGTACCACTCGAAGGCGGCGGCAAGCATTGCAGGAAACACCCACGGCCGCACCCAACGAAGCAGGCGGCGTTCAGTCATGGCCCTGCTCGATGAAGGCGAACAGCTCGCGCCGCAGCTGCAGATACTCGGGATGCTCCTTGGTCGTGAGCTGGTCGCGCGGACGCGGAATCTTCACCTCGATCATCCGCGCGAGGCTGGGCCGGCCGGGCCCCGGATTGGCTTGCAATGCGATCACGCGGTCGCCGAGGTAGATGGCTTCTTCCAGGTCGTGCGTGACGAACAGCACCGTGAGTCCGTCGTCGCGCACCAGCCGCGCGAGCTCGTCCTGCAGGCTCTGGCGCGTGAGCGCATCGAGCGCGCCGAAGGGCTCGTCCATCATCATCAGCTCGGGCTTCTGCGCCAGGCAGCGGGCAATCTGCGCGCGCTGCTGCATGCCGCCCGAAAGCTGCACCGGAAACTTCTGCGCATGCTTGGCCAGGCCGACCTTGCCGAGCACATCGGCAATGCGACGCGCCCGCTCGGCAGCGGGCACGCCGGCCGCTTCGAGCGCGAGGCTCACGTTGCCTTCGACCGTGCGCCAGGGCAGCAGCGCGCGGCCGTAGTCCTGGAACACGAAAGCCACTTCGCGCGAAGGCTCGGTCATCTTCACGCCGCTGCGCCGCACCTCGCCGGCACTGGCTGTGACCAGTCCGCTGGCCGCGCGCAGCAGCGTGGTCTTGCCGCAGCCGCTCGGGCCCACGATGCAGACGAACTCGCCGCGTGCCACGTCGAAGGAGGTGGGCGACAGGATCTCACGCCCGCCGAGCCGGATCGCGACGCCGTCGAAGCGAAGAAAGTCGGCTGCAGCGTTCACTTGGCGATCAACTTTGCAACGTCGATGGAGGTCTTCAGCATGTCCTGGTCCTTCATCAGGCCGACCCAGTAGCCCAGCTGCTTCTCGTTCACCATGGCGCCGGGGGGCGAGACCTGGATCTTCGCGAGCACCTCCGGCGGCAGCTTGATGTACTTGCCGATGGCCCCGCGCACCTTGGCGTCGTTCTTCGGCTGCTGCATGAACGCGGCGGCCTCGACCAGCGACTCGCGGAACGCGCGCGCGGCGGCCGGGTTCTTCGCCACCCATTCGCGCTTGGCCGCATGCACGATGGTCTGGTTGTTCTCCGGCAGGAAGGTGGAGTAATACGACGCCACGTAGCCCGCGCCGCTTTCGGTGATGCGGCTCATGAACGGGTCGGCCGACACCACCGCATCGACCGAGCCGCCGCGCAGCAGGTCGGCATGCTGCGGGAACGAGGCCTCGACGAAGTTGACCTTGCGGTAGTCCACGCCACTGTCCTTGAGCCAGGCGCGGAAGGTCACGTGCAGGAACGCGCCCAGCCCGGGCACGCCGATCTTCTTGCCCACGCAGTCCTGCGGCCCCTTGATGCCCGAGCCGGCGCGCGCCACCAGGCCGAAGCCGGTGATGGTTTTCGACGTGAGCCCGCCGCCGGCCACCAGCACCAGGTCGAGCCCGCCGTCCACCGCCTGCAGGAACACCGAGGGCGTGGGCCCGCCGATCTGCAGCGAGTCGGACTGCAGCGCCGCGGGAATGGTGGAGTTGAGCGGAATGAACTTCAGCTCGACGTCGAGGTTGCGCTTCTTGAAGTAGCCCTCTTCGGCGGCCACGAAGACCGAGGCGAAGTCGGACACGGCCGTGTAGCCGAACACGATCTTCGGGTTCGCCTGCGCGCGTGAAGGCAGCGCCGCGGCGGCCGATGCGGCGGCCAGCGCCGACAGCAGGGTGCGTCTTTTCATCATGTCTTTTGTCTCCTGGGGGTGGTTTTCTTCTGCGGGGCCTTGGGTCGCGGGAGCGCGGCGCGCAGCCCGCCGACGATGAAGTTCACGAGCATCGGCGCCACGGCTGGGTCGCTGCGCCGGTTCTCGCCGTGCGACAGCCGCTCGATGCGGCTGTCGTTCAGGTGATGCAACAGCGCCCCGAGCGAGAACTGGTAGCCCCAGGCGGCCTGCCCGCGCGTGGCATGCGGCAGCGCGACGTGCAGCGCGTCGATGTAGGCCTCGGCCAGCGGGTCGAAGTAGCCGCGCAGCACGCGGTCGGCTTCCTCGGTGGCGTGATAGAGCTCGCGCGCCACCAGCAGCGCGTAGTACTCGCCCTCGGCGCTCGCGCGCAGCGCCAGCACCGGCCCCGTGAAGGCCTCGATGATGCGTGGCAGCGTGCGTACGTCGTCAGGGTCGTTGTTCACCGCCTTGAGACCCGCGAGCCGCTCCTCGATGCTGTGGCTCCAGTGTTCGAAGATGGCGTGGAAGAGCTCGTGCTTGGGCCCGAAGTAATAGCCGACCAGCGCCAGCGGCACCCCCGCTTCCTCGGCGATCTGGCGGATCGTGACCGCGTGGTAGCCGTGCTGCGCAAAGAGTTTCTCGGCCGCCAGCAGGATCGCGTGGCGCCGGTCGGGCCGGGCCGCTTCGGCGGTGAAGGCCGCGGCCCGGTGGGCGCTTCGTTTGGCGGTCGGGGTGCGGGCATTCATGGGGCGTATTGAACGTCTGTACAAAACTATTGAACACACGTACAAACCCTGAGGTCAACCCCGATTGAGCGCCGCGTGGCGCGGCATTACGCTCGAACCATGTCCGCTCCCAACACCCCTCAGATCCGCCTCTACCAGGATTGGCTGCGCGACAAGCGCGGCCTCTCCTTCGACACCTACGACGCGCTGTGGCGCTGGTCCGTGACCGATCTCGACGCTTTCTGGCAGAGCATCTGGGACTACGTCGGCATGCGCTCGCCCACGCCGCACACGGCGGTGCTGGCCGATGCGCACATGCCCGGCGCCAGGTGGTTTCCGGGTGCGCAGGTCAATTACGCACGCGAGGTGCTGCGCCACGCCGATGCAGCCCATGCGGCCGGCATGCCCGCCATCGTGAGCGACAACGAGCTGGGCGAAGTGCGCGAGATGTCCTGGCCCGAGCTGCGCCGCCAGGTGGCCTCGGTCGCGCTCACGCTGCGTTCGCTGGGTGTGCAGCGTGGAGACCGCGTGGCGGCCTACATGCCCAACGTGCCCGAGACCATGGTGGCGTTCCTCGCGTGCTCGAGCATCGGCGCCGTGTGGAGCGTGTGCGCGCCCGACATGGGCACCGCCGCGGTGGTCGACCGCTTCCGCCAGATCGAACCCAAGCTGCTGATCGCCGCCGACGGCGTGCACTACGGCGCCAAGCCCATCGACCGCAGCGCCGTGGTGCAGGAACTGCGCGGCGCGCTGCCCAGCGTGCAGAAGCTGCTGCTGCTGCGCACGCCGCATGCCGCGCAACAGCTCGCCGCCGATGCCGACTGGCACGAGGCCATGGCACGCGATGACGCCGAGGTGGCGGCCTTCGAACCCGAATGGCTGCCCTTCGACCACCCGATCTGGATCGTCTATTCGAGCGGCACCACCGGCCTGCCCAAGCCCATCGTGCACGGGCAGGGCGGCATCATCATGACGATGTATGCCTGCGGCCTGCACAACGACGTCGGTGCGAGCTACGGCGCCAACAACTTCGGCGAGCGCTTTCACTGGTACAGCTCGACCGGCTGGGTCATGTGGAACTGCCAGCTCTCGGGCCTGGCCTTCGGCACCACCATCGTCATCTACGACGGCCATCCGGCCGGCAGCAAGGAGAAGCCCGACTGGGCCGTGCTGTGGCGCTTCGCCGCCAAGCACCGCATCACCTTCTTCGGCGCCGGCGCGGCCTACTTCACCAACTGCATGAAGGCCGGCGTGGTGGCGTCCGAATGCGGCGACCTGTCACGCGTGCGCGCGCTCGGCAGCACCGGCTCGCCGCTGTCCGAAGACGTACAGCGCTGGGGCACGGCGCAGCTGCGGGCAGCCGGCGCCAGCGAGGTGTGGTGGTGCAATATTTCAGGAGGCACGGATTTTTGCGGCGCCTTCGTGGGCGGCAACCGCGAGCTGCCCGAGGTGCCCGGCCAGATGCAGTGCCGGCAGATCGGCCACGCGGTCGAGGCATGGAACGAAAACGGCCAACCCGTCATCGGCGAAGTGGGCGAGCTGGTCTGCACGCGGCCCATTCCCTCGATGCCGCTGTACTTCTGGGGCGACGAAGGCAATGCGCGCTACCTGTCGAGCTACTTCGACACCTACCCCGGCATCTGGCGCCACGGCGACTGGATCAAGATCGGCGAAGACGGCGGCTGCATCATCTACGGCCGCAGCGACGCCACCATCAACCGCCAGGGCCTGCGCATGGGCACCAGCGAGATCTACAGCGCCGTGGAGGCCTTGCCTGAAGTGCTCGACTCGATGGTGGTCGACCTCGAATACCTCGGCCGCGAAAGCTACATGCCGCTGTTCGTGGTGCTGCGCCCCGGCGTGGCGCTGGACGACGCCATGCGCGCGAAGATCAACGGCGCCATCAAGACCTCGCTCTCGCCGCGCTTCCTGCCCAACGACATCTTCCAGGTGGACGAGATTCCGCGCACGCTCTCGGGCAAGAAGCAGGAGCTGCCGATCAAGAAGCTGCTGCTGGGCCAGCCGCTCGAGAAGGTGGTCAACCGCGAGGCCATGGCCAACCCCGCTTCGCTCGGCTGGTACGTGGAATTTGCGGCGCGGCGCGCGGCGTCGTGAAGCCCTAGCGCCTAGCGCGCGTCGTGGAAGATGATGCCCAGCGTATGGCGACGCCCCGAGCGCACGCGGCTCACGCCATGGCGCATCGTCACGCGATAGCTGCCGCGCGTGCCCGCCACCGGCCGCTGGTTGACCGCGAAGATCACCGCCTCGCCCTGCGCGAGCGCCACCACCTCGGCGCGTGACTGCATGCGCGGCCGCTGCTCGGTGAGCACGAACTCGCCGCCGGTGAAATCTTCGCCCGGCCGGCTCAGCAGCACCGTGAGCTGCAGCGGAAACTGCAGGTCGCCGTACAGGTCCTGATGCAGGCAGTTGTAGTCGCCCTCGCCGTAGCGCAGCAGCAGCGGCGTGGGGCGCAGTTGCCCCGCCGCATGGCAGCGCGCGAGGTAGTCGGCATGGTCCGCCGGATAGTCGGCGGCCTGGCCCATTGCGGCGGCCCAAGCGTTGGCCAGTGGCGCCAGGCGCTCGTACAGCGCGCCGCGCCATGAGGCCACGACCGGCGGCAGCGGGCTGGCAAAGTACTGGTACTCGCCTTGCCCGAAGCCGTGCCGCTGCATCACCACGCGGCTGCGGAAATGGCCCGGTTCGTCATAGAGCGCCGCCAGCGCGCTGCATTCCTTCGGGCTGAAGAGCACGCCCGTGGTTGCAGAGCCGCGCGTCGCAAGGTCGGTTTCAATGCGGGGCCAGTCGAGGGCGGCAACGGATGCTTCGGGAGAGAGGGTTGGCATGCCGGCAGTGTGCTGTGGGCGCGGCCCTGGCGCTCGCTGTTTCCGGACATGGGTGCAGCGCTACAGCCACTTGCCGCTGCCCGTCGGCATCTGGATCGTCGTGGCCGGGTCGCCGCTGTTCACCAGCGAGTCGATCCCGATGCTCAGGAGCGAGATGAAGATGCTCGCGAAGAACGCCGTCCAGAAGCCCGAGAGCTTGAACCCGCGCACCATCGCGGCCACCAGCATGATCATCAGCGCGTTGATCACCAGCAGGAAGAGACCGAGGGTCAGCAGCGTCAGCGGCAGCGTGAGCACGATCAGGAGCGGCTTGACGATGGCATTGGCCAGGCCCAGCAGCAGGGCCGAGATCACGAGCGCCGAAGTGCTTTCGAACTTGATGCCGCGAAAGATCAGGCTGGCCACCCACAGCGACAGCGCGGTGATGGCCCAGTGCACGAGAAAGGGAGCGAGGTTGTTCAGCATGGTGTGAGAGGCGGAAGACGGTCCGCGAGGCGTTGCGGTCCGATCATATCGGCAGCTTCTCAGGGCGAGCCACGCCGTGCCTCGCCCAGCAGCCAGTCGCTGAAGAACTTCAGCAGTGGACGCTGGTCGGCGCGCTCGGGCGTCACGAGGTAGTAGTTGCGCTCGCCCGACAGCGGCCGCGCGCAGGCCACCACCAGTTCGCCGCGCGCGAGTTCGTCGGCCACCAGCATGGTCGGCATCAGCGCCACGCCCAGGCCGTGCGATGCGGCCGCGGCCAGGATGGAAAACAGCTCGTAGCGTGGCCCGCCGCGCGCATTGGGCGCATCGATCTGCTGCGCATCGAACCACTGGCGCCAGCCGTCGGGCCGCGTGCTCTGTTGCAGCAGCGGCATCTGCGCGATGGCCGCGGGCGCCACGGCCTTGCCGCGCGGCAACAGCGAGGGGCTGCACACCGGCACCACGTCCTCGTGCATCAGCAGCAGCGCACGCGTGCCGGCCCAGTTCTCGACCTGCGCGGGTGTGCCGGCGTACAGCGCGGCGTCGAATTCCGCATCGGCAAAGAGAAAAGGCCGCGTGCGCGTCTCGATGTGCACCACCACGTCGGGCTGCAAGGCCGCAAAGCCCTTCAGGCGCGGCATCAGCCAGCGCGTGGCAAAGGTAGGCACGGCCGCCAGCGAGAGCGAGCCGCCTTCGCCCTGGTGAGCCATGGCGTCGAGCGTGTCGCGCTCCATGGCTTCGAGCCGCTTGGTGATCTGCCGCGCGTAGGCCGCGCCGCTGGCCGTGAGCGCCACGCCGTGGCGGGTGCGGCGGAACAGCGCCACGCCCAGGAAGGCTTCGAGCGTGCCGATCTGGCGCGACACCGCGCTTTGCGTGAGCGCGAGTTCCTGCGCGGCGCGGGTGTAGCTCTCATGGCGCGCGGCGGCGTCGAAGCACACGAGGGTCTGCAGGGGCGGGATCTTTCGGCGCATGTATGCCGGTAGTGTATGACTGGAGAAGTGCCGCTACCAATGGAAACGTCTTTCCATGCCGGTGCAAGATGTGCGTCGAGCGCATATCTGGGTGAGGATTCATCGTTTGCGCCCGGCCCCCCGCATGGCTAGGATCGACCTATTCCCCCTCCTTTTCCTTTTTCCCCCAATTCCGGAGACAGCACATGGCCGCCAAAGCGCAATTCCACTGGGACGACCCCCTTCTTCTCGACCAGCAACTGACCGACGAAGAACGCATGATTCGCGACGCGGCCAATGCCTACTGCCAGGAGCGCCTCGCGCCCCGCGTCATCGAAGGCTTCCGCAGCGGCGAGACCGACCCCGCCATCTTTCGCGAAATGGGCGCGCTCGGCCTGCTCGGCCCGACCATTCCGGAGCAGTACGGCGGCCCCGGCCTCAACTACGTGGCCTACGGCCTGATCGCGCGCGAAGTCGAGCGCGTGGATTCGGGCTACCGCTCGATGGCCAGCGTGCAGAGCTCGCTCGTGATGGTGCCCATCTTCGAATTCGGCACCGAGGCGCAAAAGCAGAAGTACCTGCCCAAGCTCGCCACCGGTGAATGGATCGGCTGCTTCGGCCTGACCGAACCCGACCACGGCTCCGATCCTGGCAGCATGGTCACGCGCGCCAAGAAGGTGCCGGGCGGCTACTCGCTCAGCGGCGCCAAGATGTGGATCAGCAACTCGCCCATCGCCGACGTGTTCGTGGTCTGGGCCAAGGAAGTCAGCGAAAGCGGCACCGTGGGGCCGATCCGCGGCTTCGTGCTCGAGAAGGGCATGAAGGGCCTCTCCGCCCCCGCCATTCACGGCAAGGTCGGCCTGCGCGCCAGCATCACCGGCGAAATCGTGATGGACGGCGTGTTCTGCCCCGAGGAAAACGCGTTCCCCGAAGTGCAGGGCCTGAAGGGGCCCTTCACCTGCCTCAACAGCGCGCGCTACGGCATCTCGTGGGGCGCGATCGGCGCCGCCGAAGACTGCTGGCACCGCGCCCGCCAGTACACGCTGGACCGCAAGCAGTTCGGCCGCCCGCTCGCCGCCAACCAGCTTATTCAAAAGAAGCTGGCCGACATGCAGACCGAGATCACGCTGGGCCTGCAAGGCAGCCTGCGCCTGGGCCGCATGAAGGACGAAGGCACGGCCTCGGTCGAGATCACCTCGATCATGAAGCGCAACAACTGCGGCAAGGCCCTCGACATCGCCCGCCTGGCGCGCGACATGATGGGCGGCAACGGCATCAGCGACGAGTTCGGCGTGGCGCGCCACCTGGTGAACCTCGAAGTGGTGAACACCTACGAAGGCACGCACGACATCCATGCGCTGATCCTCGGCCGTGCCATCACCGGCATCGCCGCCTTCGCCAACTGAACGAACGCATGACAGCCAAGCCCGCAGCACTCGACGGCATCAAGGTCCTCGATCTGTCCCGCGTGCTCGCGGGTCCGTGGTGCACGCAGATCCTCGCGGACCTGGGTGCCGACGTCATCAAGATCGAGCGCCCCGGTGTCGGCGACGACACGCGCACCTGGGGCCCGCCGTTCATCAAGGATGCGGACGGCAACGACACCGACCAGGCCAGCTACTTCACCGCGTGCAACCGCAACAAGCGCTCGGTCACGGTCGACATGGCCACGCCCGATGGGCAAGCCTTGCTCAAGCAGATGGCCGCGCAGAGCGACATCGTGGTGGAGAACTTCAAGACCGGCGGCCTCAAGCAATACGGCCTCGACCACGAGGCCCTGCGCGCGGCCAACCCGCGGCTCATCTACTGCAGCGTGACCGGCTTCGGCCACGACGGCCCCTACGCAGAGCGCGCCGGCTACGACCTGATGATCCAGGCCATGACCGGCATGATGAGCATCACCGGCCGCCCCGACGACGTGCCCGGCGGCGGCCCGCTGCGCGTGGGCGTGGCGCTCACCGACCTTTTCACCGGCGTCTATGCCAGCACCGCGATCCTCGCGGCGCTGCAGGTGCGGGACCGCACGGGCGAAGGCCAGCACATCGACATGGCGCTGCTCGACGTAGGCATGGCCATCCTCGCCAACCAGGCCAGCGCCTTTCTCAACACCGGCAAGGCGCCCGAGCGACAGGGCAACACGCACCCGAGCCTTGCGCCGTACCAGGACTTTCCGACGCTGGACGGCTCGATGCTGCTGGCCATCGGCAACAACGGCCAGTTCGCGCGCTTCTGCGAAGCGGCTGGCCACGCGGAGTGGGCAGCCGATGCGCGCTTTGCCACCAACACGCTGCGCGTGAAGCACCGCGGCGTGCTCATTCCGATGATGGAAGAACTCACGCGCACGCGCACCACTGCCGACTGGGTCACGCTGCTCGAAGACAAGGCGGTGCCCTGCGGCCCGATCAACGACATCGCGCAGGCCTTCGACGACGCGCAGGTCAAGTCGCGCGGCCTGGCCGTCACGCTGCCGCGCCATGCGGGCGACGGCATCGAAAGCATCACCGGCGTGGCGAGCCCGCTGCGCCTCACGGCCACGCCGCCCGTGCTGCGCCATGCGCCGCCGGCGCTCGGGCAGCACACGCGCGAAGTGCTGGCCGAGTTCGGCATCGACGCTGCACGTTTCGACGCCCTGCGCTCGGCGGGCGTGGTCTGAAGAAGAGGGAAGGGCAGCCATGACCGGCCCGATGCGTCCACCGTTCTCGGTGCTGCGCATCGACCATGTCGTGCTGCGCGTGAAGGACGTGGAGCGCGCCATCGCCTTCTATCGCGACGTGCTGGGCTGCGAAGTGGAGAAGCGCCGCGACGACCTGGGGCTTGTCCATCTGCGTGCCGGCTCGAACCTCATCGACCTCGTCACCGCGGACGGCCCGCTCGGCCGGCAAGGCGGTGCACTTGCGGGCAAGGAAGGCCGCAACGTCGATCACCTGTGCCTGCGCATCGAGCCGTTCGACGAAGGGGCTATCCGCGCGCTGATGGCGCGGCATGGCGTGCCGGTGAACGGCGAGGTGCAGAACAACTTCGGTGCCGAGGGCAACGGGCCTTCGATCTACATCAGCGACCCCGACGGCAACGGTGTGGAGCTGAAAGGGCCGGCCGGCAGCAGCTTCTAGCCGGCGCGCCCCAGGATCGCCACGGCGAACACCGCCACGCCGAGCGCGAGATTCAGGCTCACCAGCTTGCGGATCAGGTCGAGCCGCCCGGCCGCGACGGGCCATGCGCTCTCGTCCACCGCGCGCCGCAGCGCCCTGAACACCGAGGCGCGGATGTACACGTAGATGCCCGCCATCACGATGGCGATGCTCATCATGGCCTCGACGCGCCAGTGCACCGTGCGGAAGCCGCCCGCGAGCAGAATCATGGACACGCCGGTCACGAACAGCAGCGTGACCGCCGCATCCACGCCGACAAAGAAGCGCCGCAGCGCTGCCGCCATCGTGGGCAGGCGCAGCGGCGGCTCCAGCGTGGCGACCGCGGCGGGGCGCACCGCGAAGTGCAGGGTGGCCATGCCGCCGACCCAGAAGGCGGCGGCGAGAAGATGGATGAACAGCAGGATGACGTAGGACATGGGGGTCGATCAGAACACCGAAAGGGGCGGGCGCGCAATGTCCGCGTCGTTGCGTTAAAACCCATCCTTCGCACGCAAGAAAGAAAGATGAGGCCTCATGACCCGCACCATCGCGCAGAAGCGCGCTGACTTCCGCGCCCTCCACGAGCAGGGCTGCTTCGTCATTCCCAACCCCTGGGACACGGGCAGCGCGCGCTACCTGCAGGGCCTGGGCTTCAAGGCGCTGGCGACCACGAGCTCGGGCCATGCGTGGTCGCAGGGCCTGTCCGACGGCGCCCAATCGCGCGACGTCGTGCTCGCCCACCTGCGCGACATCGTGGCGGCCACCGACCTGCCCGTGAACGCAGACTTCGAGAACGGCTTCGGGGCCGGGCCGCAGGAAGTGGCCGAGAGCGTGCGGCTCGCCATCGACACCGGCGTGGCCGGCCTGTCGATCGAGGACTCGACCGGCAATCCGGCGAATCCGCTCTTCGAGATCGATGTCGCGGTCGAACGGCTTCGCGCGGCCCGCGGCGCCATCGACGCGGCCGGCGGCGACACGCTGCTGGTGGGCCGTGCAGAAAATTTCTTCGTCGGCCGGCCCGACCTCGACGACGCCATCGCGCGCCTCAAGGCCTATGCCGAGGCCGGTGCCGACTGCCTCTACGCGCCGGGCATCCGCACGCGCGAGCAGATCGCGGCGGTGGTCGCGGCGGTGGCGCCCAAGCCGGTCAACCTGCTGATCGGCTGGGCCAGCGAGCTCACCATGCAGGACATTGCAGCGCTCGGCGTGCGGCGCGTCAGCGTGGGCGGCGCGCTCGCACGCGCGGCCTGGGGCGGCTTCGACCGCGCCGCGCGTGCGCTCGCCGAGCAGGGGCGCTTCGATGGCTTCGCGGGCGCCGCTGCGGGCGCGGACCTCGACGCCTTCTTCCGCCCGTTCGCCGAATAGCGCGCGCCGCCGGTGCCATGGACGCGCTGCTTGCGGAAATCCGCGGTTGCCGAGCCTGCGCCGCGCACCTGCCGCTCGGTCCCCGGCCGGTCGTGCAGGCCAGCGCCAGCGCGCGTCTGCTCATCGTCGGCCAGGCGCCCAGCCTGACGGTGCACGCCACCGGCGTGCCGTGGGACGACAAGAGCGGCGAGCAGTTGCGCCGCTGGCTCGGCATCGAGCGCGAGGTGTTCTACGACGCCACGCAGTTCGCGATCATGCCGATGGGCTACTGCTACCCGGGCCGAGGCAGCAGCGGCGACCTGCCGCCGCGCAGGGAATGTGCCGAGCTGTGGCATGCGCGCCTGCTCGCGCAGATGAAGCGCGTCGAGCTGACCTTGCTGATCGGCCAGTACGCGCAGCGCCAATTCCTGGGCGCGGCGCGCAAGGCCGGCGTGACCGAAACCGTCGAGGCCTTTGTGGAGTACGCGCCGCGCTTCATTCCGCTGCCGCACCCGTCGCCGCGCAACACCGGCTGGTTCAAGCACCATCCGTGGTTCGGAAACGATGTGCTGCCGGTGCTGCGCGAGCGCGTGCGGCAAGCGCTCGCTCAATCCTATGGTGCCACCGCGACCGAGGCGCCCACCGCATCGAAGGGCCGCGCGGCATAGACCACGCGACCACCCACCACCGTCATCAAAGACACCGTCCTGCCGATGCGTTCCACCGGCACCGCGAAGAAGTCCTGGTCGAGGATCGCGAAGTCCGCGAGCTTGCCGACTTCGAGCGTGCCGCGCTTTGCCTCGTCGAAGCTGAACCACGCGCTGCCCGCCGTGTAGAGCCGCAGTGCCTGTTCGCGCGTGGGCGTTTCCTCGGGGCCGCGCATGGCCTTGCCGCTGACGGTCTTGCCGTCGAGCATCCATTGCAGCGCGACAAAGGGGTTGTACGAAGCCACGCGGTGCGCATCGGTGCCCGCGCCCATGTTCACGCCCGTGCGCAGGGCGGTGCCGATGGGCGGCATGCGGCGTGCGGCCTCGCCGCGCACCGTGAGCGCGCGGTCGCCCTGGAAGTACATCGCGTCCTGCATCGTCCAGCCGATGCCCAGCGCCTTCATGCGCGCCAACGTTTCGGGCGAAGCATCGTCGAGGTGCGCGATCGACCAGCGCAAGTCGCGGATCGGCACCTCGGCATTCAGCCGCTCGTAGAGTCCGAGCAGGTGATCGACCGAGCCGTTCTCCTGCCAGTGGATGGTGACCGCGAGCTTGCGCGTCGCCGCCCACTTGATCAGCTCGTAGAACTTCTCCTTCGCCGCCGCGTCGGGAAAATTGTTGTTGTACATCGCGAGCGTCACGCGCTCGCCGAGACCGTTGAACTTCAGCATGTCGTCGCCGAAGCCCATCGGCAGCATCTGCGTCAGCTCGCGAAATTCCTGCAGCTCGGCGCCGGGCTTCTGCGCGAACACGCTGTAGGCCACGCGCAGCGTCAGTGCCTTTTCGCGCCACAGCTCGAACAGCGCCGCGTACTGCGAAGGCGCGATGCTGAAGCCGCCCGGGTCCATCAGGCCGGTGATGCCGAGGCGGTTGAGCTCGCTGAAGAAGGCGCGCGTGCCGGCCACGTTGTCGGCGTATGTCGGCTTGGGCAGCTTGTCGAACAGGGCCGAGATCCCGACGATGTCGCCCGTCATCCAGCCCGGCGCGCCATCGGCCGCGGGCTTCATGCCGGCCGGCAGCGTGCCCGCTGGAACGCCGAGTGCCTCGAGCGCCTTCGGTGTCATCACTACCGCTTCGTAGAACAGCTGCACGTACACCGGGTGCTCCGGCGCGGCCTCCTGCAGCTCGGCCATGGTGGGACGGCGGCGCTCGGCGAACTGCTGCTCGGTCCAGCCGCCCGCCACGATGAGCCACCCGCCGGGCCGTGCACGCGCGGCCGCGGTGCGGATGCGCGCCATGGCTTCGGCGATGGTGCCGGCGCCGATCCAGTTGACCTCGGTCGAGTAGCTCAGCGCCGCGCGCACCGCGTGCATGTGCGAGTCGATAAGCCCGGGAATCAGGGTGCGCCCGCCGGCATCCACTGTGCGCGTGGCCGGGCCCGAGAACGCGCGCATCTCGCCAGCACCGCCGACGGCCACGATGCGGCCTTCGCGCACGGCGAGTGCCTGCGCGGTGGTCGAGGCGGCGTCGAGCGTCGCGATCTTCGCGTTGGTGACGATGAGGTCGGCCGGCTGTGCCTGCGCGCCGATCGGCAGCAGCAATGCGGTGGCCGCAGCCATCGCCAGGAAGGTGCGCAGCATGTTCAATCCACCTTGATGCTGGCTGCCCTGACCACCTGCTGTGCCTTGGCCGTTTCGTCTGCGATGAACTTGTTGAACTGCGCCGAGGGCATGGTGAAGGGCTCGGCGCCCAGCTTGTCGAGGCGCTCCTTGAGTTCGGGCGAGGCCATGATCTTCGCGACCTCGGCCTGCAGGCGGTCCACCACCGGCTGCGGCGTTTTCGCGGGTGCGAAGAGCCCGACCCAGAACAGATACTCGGAACCCGGCACGCCGGCTTCCACGGTGGTGGGTGCCTCGGGCAGGGCCGGTGAGCGCTTGGCCGTGCCGACCGCCAGCGCCTGCAGCTTGCCGCTCTTGATGAGCGGCAGCGCCGACACCATCGGCGCGAAGAACCAGTCCACGCGCCCGGCCATCACTTCGGTCATGGCCTCGGGCGTGCCGCGGAAGGGCACGTGCTGCGCATCGAGCCCGGCCGCGAGGCGGAACACCTCGGCGTTCATGTGCGTGGCCGAGCCGTTGCCCGCGGAACCGTAGTTGAAGCTGCCCGGCTTGGCCTTGGCCTTGGCGACGAGGTCTTGCACGTTTGCGAAGCGCGAAGGCGCGGTGACCAGCACGTTGGGCAGGCTCGCCATCGGCGTGATGCCGGTGAAGTCCTTGAGGGTGTCGTACGACAGGCCCTTGTAGATCCACGGATTCACGAGGTGCCCCGCCGAATGCACCAGCAGCGTGTAGCCGTCGGCGGGCGCCTTGGCCGTGATGGCCGCGCCGAGCGTGCCGCCCGCGCCGGGCTTGTTGTCGACCACCACGCTGGTGCCCAGCACGGGCCCGAGCTTCTCGGCCACCAGCCGCGCGACGATGTCGGTGCCGCTGCCTGCGGTGAAGGGCACGACCAGCTTGATGGGTTGCGTGCCCGGCCATGTGCCCTGCGCATGTGCGCCGCCGAGCGTGCAGGCCGCGAGCGCTGCGGCCATCGCGAGCGCCTGCCGGCGGCTCGGTTTGAATGTCTTCTTCATGCGTCTTGTCTCCGTTGATTTGTTGGGGTGAGCGATGAATGACTGGAAAGAGGGTGCTAGCCTGGTGGCGTGTTCGGCATCACCAGCGCCACCAGCACCGGCCGGTTGCCGCGGTTTTCCAGCTGGCGCTTTTCGCCGGGCGCGAAGCGGCAGCTGTCGTAGGGGCCGAGCACTTCTTCCTGGTGCGCGCCGTCAAGTTCGCCGACCACGTGGAGCTGGCCTTCGAGCACGAGGTAGAGCTTTTCCATCGGCGAGCCGTCGAGGCCCGTGTGGCCACCGGGCAGGATCTGGCTCATGCCCATCCACATCTGCGTCGAGGGCCCGGCTTCCTTGCCCTGCAGGCGCAGGCAGCGCATGTCGAAATGGTTGGGCGCTTCGTAGTGCGGCGCTTCGCTGAAACGGGTCACGTGCATGGGGGTGTTCCTCTTCGGGGGGGTCAGGGCCGCAGCACGACGCGGTCGGTGCTGCCGGAGAGCACGAGCCGGTAGGCGTCCATGGCTTCGTCGAGCGTGAAGTGCCGCGCGACCGGAAAGGGTTTCAGCGTGCCGCGCTCGAAGCCCTCGCGCATCGCGTCGAGCTGCGCGGTGGAGGCCACGCAATCCATCGCGAGCGAGTCGATGCCCACGAAGGTGTGCATGCCGCGGTAGAACGCGAAGATGTCGAAGGGCACCGCGCGTTCGTGCGTGGCGATGAAGATCTGCGTCGCGCCCTTGGCCATCGCCTTGTTGGCGGCTTCGAAGTAGGCGCTGCCCACGGTGTTGTAGACGATGTGCGCGCCGCGCCCTCCGGTGAGCTCGCGCACCTGCGCACCCACGTCGGCGTGGTGGCGTGCGTCGATCACGTCGACCGGCCCGCTCGCGAAGCCTTCGAAGGGTCCGGTACGGCGCTGCACCGCGATCACGCGCGCACCGGCCTGCGAGGCGAGCTGCACCGCCGCCTGGCCGACCTTGCCGTTGGCGCCGAGCACCAGCACGGTCTGCCCGGCCTGCGGCATGCCGCTGCGCCGGAAGCCTTCGTACGCGGTGACGAAGGGAACGCCCACCGCGCCGGCTTCGTCCATCGAGATGCCCTGGGGCTTGGCACGCAGCGCTGCTTCGGGAAGCACGAGGTAGCGCGCATGCGAACCGTCGCGCGTGATGCCGATGTCGCCGCCCGATCCGTAGACCTCGCGGCCGATCCATTCGCTGGGCCCACTCACCACGGTGCCCGCGAAGTCGCGCCCCGGGGTGCGCGGCCACACGGCCTGCGGCATGATGCCCAGCGTGGCCTTCACGTCGCTCGGGTTCACCGCGGCGGCGGCGACGCGCACCACGGCGTGACCGGGGGGCGCTGTGGGTTCCGGCTGCGGTGCGGCTTCGAGTTGCAGCGCGTCGAGGTTGGCGGCCTTTTCGTTCACGCGCAGGGCGCGCGATGTGTAGGTTGTGTGCATGGCTGCGATGCTCATCGTGCGGCTCCCTGCGCAACCTGCGCACCGGGCAGGCCCAGCATCGCGCGCGCCTCGCGCGGATTGGCGATCTCGCCGCCCAGGCTCCGCAGGATGTCGCGCGCCTTCGCCACGAGCTGCGCATTGCTTTCGGCGAGCACGCCCTTCTCGAGGTAGATGTTGTCTTCCATGCCCACGCGCACATGGCCGCCCAGAAGCCACGCCTGCGCGACGATCGGAAACTCCATGCGGCCGATGCCGAAGGCGCTCCAGAAGGCACCGCGCGGCAGCATGTTGCGGGCATAGAGTAGCGTTTCGGGTGTGGGCGCGAAGCCGTACTTCACGCCGAGAACGAAGGTCCACATCGCGGGTCCGTCGAGCGTGCCGTCGCCGATCAGGTCGAGCGCGAGGTTGATGTCGCCCGAATCGAAGATCTCCAGCTCGGGCTTCACGCCCGCCTCGCGGATCACCTTTGCCATGCGGCGCACGTTCTTCGGCGTGTTCATCACCACGTCGGGGCCCGAATTCATGGTGTTGAGATCGAGCGAACACACGTCGGGCTTAATGAGCGCGATGTGTTCCACGCGCTTCTCGGGCGGCAGCAGCGTGGTGCCGGGCGCGGCGATCTTCGGATCGTCTTCGCTGGGAATGAAGCGCCCGCCGGGCCCGGTCGTGAGATTGATGACCAGCTCGCGGTTCTCGCGGCGGATGCGGTCGACCACCTCGCGGTAGAGCTCCACTTCCATCGATGGCTTGCCGGTTTCGGGATGGCGCACGTGGATGTGCACCTGCCCCGCGCCGGCCTCCGCAGCGGCCAGGCATTCGTCGGCGATCTGCACCGGCGTGATCGGCAGGTGCGGTGTCTGCTCGGGCTTCACGAGGTTGCCCGTGACGGCGCAGGTGATGAGGGTCTTGGCGTTCACAGGTGACGCCCTCCATCCACCACGATGCGCGTGCCGGTGACGAAGCGCATCGTCGTCGCCAGCGCCTCGACCGTGGCAGCCACGTCGTCGGGCTTGCCGATGCGCCCGAGCGGTGTGGTGCTCGCCATCTTGTTGGCAAACTCGGCGCCGCGGCCTGGCACGAAGGCCGACTCGACCGCGCCCGGCGACACCGACACCACGCGCACGGCCGGCGCCAGCGCCTTGGCCAGCGCATCGCCCACCACGTCGAGCCCGGCCTTGGCCGCGACGTACGCGAGGTTGCTGCCCACGCCGGTGAAGCCCGCGATCGACGAGATGTTGGCAACGAGGCCGTCGCCGCTTTGCTTCAGCATCGGCGCGAACGCGCGGATGGTGGCGAACACGCCGCGGAAGTTGGCGCGCAGCAGCTCGTCGATGAGCTCGTCCGTCAGTGCGTCGAGGTCGCCGGCGGGAATGGGTTGCGTATGCCCCGCGCTGTTGACCAGGATGTCGCAGCGGCCGTGCGTGGCTTTCACCTCGGCGGCCGCGGCCTGCAGGCTCGGCGTATCGACGATGTCGGCGCGAATCGCCGTGTGGCGCTGCCCATTGGCACGGGGCAGGGCCGCGGCGCGCGCGGCCGCATCGTCGCCCTTGCGATGCAGCAACACGCAGGTGGCGCCAAGCGCGGCGAGCCGCACGGCCGTCGCGTAGCCGATGGCGCCGAGGCCGCCGGTGATGACGGCCACCTTGCCGTCGAGTCGGGAAACAGGATCGAAGCTCATGGGATGGAAGAGTGGGTTCAGGGGATAGGGGGGCGTGGGAACTTCATCTCGCCGGGTTCGAGCCGGAAGTCGTACTGCAGCGTGGCGGTCTTGCCATCCGGCGCCAGCGCGAAGCGGCCGATCAGCCGCCGCGTCACGCCGAAAGTCGGATCGCTTTCCAGGTTCTCGTCGTCATCGGCGAACACCTGCGTGACCAGCACCTTGTGGCCCGGCTTGCTCACCATGAAGTGCAGGTGCGCGGGCCGGTTGGGGTGGCGTTGCTGCGCGCGCAGCAGCACGCCGCACGGCCCGTCTGTCGGCACCGGGTAGCCGGCCGGCCGCACGCTGCGAAAGCGGAAGCGCCCTTCGGCGTCGGTCGTGAAGCGCCCGCGCAGGTTCATGTCTTCCTGCGCCGGGTCCTGGTTTTCATAGAGGCCGATGGGCGAGGCCTGCCACACGTCGACCGTGGCGCCCGCGATCGGTTCGCCCCGCGCGTTGCGCACCGTGCCCGATACCGCGAGCGGAGCGCCCGGCGTGCCCGAGCGCGCGATGTTGTCGCCCTGCGCGCAGGCCGGCGAGTTGGCGCGCCAGAAAGGCCCGAGCAGCGCGGCCGGCGATTCGCCGTGCGGGTCCTGGTTGTTCTGCAGCGCCACCACCGTGGACACGCCGAGGATGTCGGCCGCCAGCACCACCTCGTTCTTCTTCTCGCCCGTGGCCTGGCCGATGGCGACGATGAATTCGAGCGCCTGCTCGAACTCTTCCTCGGTGAGCTTCACCTCCTGGACGAAGGCATGCAGGTGGCGGGTGAGTGCATCCATCACGGTGCGCAATCGCGGGTCGGCTGTGCGTGCCATGGCCTCGAGTGCGAAACCCAGCACCGAATCAGGAGAGGTGGCGATGTTCATGGAAAGTCTTTGCAATCGTTTGCATGATCTTAGTCCAAAACGCGGAAAAGTAAAATGACCCTGTTCGGATGGCCGGCAATGGAGAAAAGCCGCTCCGGCATTCCGCCTGAACGACAATCGTTTGCACCAATCAGTCCATGAGCACCAGCCCGCCTTCTTCTCCCGTCACCATCCGCGACGTTGCGCGCGCCGCCGGTGTGCATGTGTCGACCGTGTCGCGCGCGCTCAGCCCGGAAAAGCGCTCATTGATCAGCGACGAGGTGCTGCGCGTGGTGGAGGAGGCGGCGCAGCGCCTGGGCTACCGGCCCAACCGCGCGGCCTCGGCCTTGCGCACCGGACGCACCCACACCATCGGCGTGCTGGTGCCCGACATCACGAATGCGGTGTTCCCGCCCATCCTGCAGGGCATCGAGGCCAGCGCGGCGGCGCGCGGGTACTTCGTGTTCGTCACCAACGTGGTCGACCCTGCGCTCGCTCGGCCCGTGCTCGAACGCATGCTGGCACAGCGCGTCGACGGTGTGATCCTGGCCACGGCCACGCGCGACGACCCGCTGGTCGATTTCGTCACCAAGGCCGGCATGACCGCGGTGCTGGTCAACCGCGCCGACGAAACCGGCCGCCTGCCCGCCGTGGTGAGCGATGACCGGCTTGCGATGAAGCTCGCGGTCGACCATCTCGTGAGCCTGGGCCACAAGCGCATCGCGCACCTCGCGGGTCCGCAGAACATTCCCACCGGCGTGGGCCGGCGCCTGGGCGTGGAGCAGGCACTGCGCGACCACCGCATGAAGCCTTGCCGCGTGGTCGAGTGCGCGAGCTACAGCCGCGAGGCCGGCGCGGTGGCGATGCAGCAGATGCTCGAAGCCGGCGCCGCGCCGCAAGCGGTGGTGTGCTGCAACGACCTCGTGGCGCTCGGCGCCTACGACGCGCTGCGCCAGGCCGGCCTGCGCGTGCCGAAGGACATTTCCATCACCGGCCACAACGACATGCCGCTGGTCGACATGGTCGATCCGCCGCTCACCACCATCCGCCTGCCGCACCGCGAACTCGGCTGGCGCGCGGCGGAGATGCTGTTCCAGGAGATCGACGGACAGGCGATGTCGGCATCGACCGTGGTGCTGCGGCCCGAGCTGGTGGTGCGCAAGTCGACGGGGGCGCCGACGGCCCGGTGATCAACCGGGCCGGGGCACGGCCTTCTTGCGCGCGGCCGGCCGCCGCGGCGGCTTGGCTTCGAGCACCAGTTCCGCCGGCAAGGTGTCGTTCCACGATTCGGTGAAATAGGCGCGGTCGCTCGGCACCAGCTGGGGCAATGCCTCGCGCAGCGATCCCAGCGACTGCTCGGCTGCCTTCAGGTCGCCCGCATGCGCCGCATACCAGGCGTGCTCGAACAGCAGGCTGCAATGCTGCAGGCCGGGGTAGCGCCGCCGGCCGGCCTGGTGGTCGGCCAGCCGCGCCTGCGCGACGTCGACCCAGCGGGCGGGCCAATGCGCGGCATCGAAGGCATCGGCGAGCGGGCCGGCGAGCCTGGAGATTGCCGCCGGGTCCAGCGGCTTCTGCGTGCGGAACTGCGCGAGCGTGGGTTGCTTCTCGGGCCGGCATTGGCCGCGCGCGATGCGCATCAGGTAGATCGCATTCCAGGCCGAACGGCCCTGGCCGTCGGCGTGGCCGCAGAGCCATTCACTGAAGGCGATCCACTGCACGGCGCGGCGCGTGGTGTCGGCGTGCCCGTCGTGCGCGAGCGCTGGCAGGTCCGAGAGGCCCACGCGGTCGAACAGCCAGGCGGCCATGCCCATGTTGGCGGCCACGTGCTGTGCCGCGTCGAAGGAGTGCGATTCGAAGGCGGCGGCCAGGGCCTCGCCGAAGCGCTGCAGCGATTCTTCGGCGAGCGCGGCCGCCGTCTGTTTGTCGTCGGCGGAAAGGCCGAGTGCGCGCGAGCGGCACACCAGCGCCCAGAGGTTGCACCATTCGAAGCGCACGTCGGGGTGATGCCGCAGCACCAGTGCGCGCGCCGCATCCTCGCCCATGCCGGCAAGGAGGGACTGCGCGAGCGGCAGGTCGCGCGCGGTGTAGGCGCACCAGGCCGAGACGATGCATTCCATCGCGCCCAGGTAGTCGTTGCCCGCCACGTGGTGGGCGAGGCGTTGCTTCTTCAGGGCCTGCAGCCGCCGCCGCGCCTGCTCGTTGTCGCCGAGGCGGCGCCACAGCATGGCCTCGTTGAGCGTGACCAGCGCGCGTTGAAAGTCGGTGGCGGCCAGGGTGCCGGCGAGGCGGATCGATTCGAGCGCGCTGGCCGACGACCCGGTCGCGCTGCCACCCGCCACCGGCGCCATGAGCCTGCCTTGCCGCGCCGCCTGCTGCGAGGCGACCAGCTGCTTCCAGAAGGCGGCGTCCTGCAGGTGCACCGCATCGGGCGGCGGCGGAGAGCCGGGTTCTGCCGCACGCGCCCGGCGCGAGCGCAGCCCCAGGAAAGAAGCCACCTCGCTGGCCGTGGCCGCGCGGCCACCCACCAGCATGCGCACGCGCTTCGCTTCGGCCGCCGGCAGCCAGAAGGGGCCCTGGCTGCGCCGCTCGGCGTTGAGAAAGCGCGGCTCGCGTTGCGTGTCCTCGCCCCAGCCGACCTCGATGTTCCAGGCCTTGAAGTCGCGGAACGCGCGGCTCACGACCATGCGCAGCGTGCTCGCATCGGAGACTTCGCCGCGCAGGTCGGCGAGCCGCACGAGGCCGCCTTCGGCGTCGTGCGCGTGCTTCATGCGTACGAGCAGCCAGAGCGACTGGAACGCCGCGCGCTGGCCGTTGACCGATTGCGGTGAGGTGAGTTCGAGGGAAAGCGGGGTGGGCGTAGCGGGCTTGGGCACGCCCCGGATTGAACCTCAAATTCCGGCGCGATGGCCGACCGGGCGAGCCGTTTTCTTCAGATCCATCAAGCCCTGCACCTGGCTGCGGCCGATGCCCAGGTCGCGCAGCTCGTGGTCGCTCATGCCGGCCAGCTGCAGCGAGTCCGCGCGGCTGCGGCGGCGCTCCGCGGCGCGGCGGCGCCAGCTGCGCAGGGCATGCATCAGGCGTTGATGAAAGGGCGAGTGCGTCGGCGCTGTCACGGTGGTCTCCTTGTGGGGGAGCGCTCATCTTGCGGCGATGCATGCTATTGTGGAAGTTGAGATTCCTGACACCTTCAATCAGCATTCCTGATGCGACAGCTCAACCTCGACCAACTGCGCACGCTCATCGCCATCGCGGATCTGGGCACCTTCTCGGCGGCGGCCAAGGCGCTGCATCTCGCGCAGCCGACCGTGAGCCTGCACATCAGCGAACTCGAATCGCGGCTGGGCGCGCCGCTGGTGCTGCGCGGCAGCCGCCGCGTCACGCCCACGGCAGCCGGCGCGGCGCTGGTCGAGCGCGGGCGCAAGCTGCTGCGCGATACGGACGATGCCGTCGAGGCGGTCAAGCGCCAGGCCGAAGGCCGCACCGGCCGCGTGCGGCTCGGCACTTCCACCGGCGTGGTGGTCGACCTGCTGCCGCAAGTGCTCGAAGCGCTGGGCGTCCGGCATTCGGGCATCGACGTGGAGGTGAGCATCCTCGGCTCGTACGAGGCGATGGCGCGGCTGGCCGCTGGCACGCTCGACATCGGCCTGGTGGCCATGCCGCAGCCGCCGCAGCGCGACATCGTCGTCACGCCGTGGCGCGACCAGGCCATGATGGCCTTCGTGCCGCAGCGCTGGAAAGCGCCCCGGCGCGTCACGCCGGCGTGGCTCGCGGCGCAGCCGCTGATCTTCAACGACGCCACCACACACATGTACCGGCTCTCGATGGAGTGGTTCGCGGCGGCCGGCTTCGCGCCGCGTGCGCGCATCGAACTCAACTACGACGCAGCCATCCGCAGCCTGGTGGCGGCCGGTTACGGCGCGGCGCTGCTGCCGATGCAGCAGACCACCGATGCGGCGCTGAACGAGCGCATGCAGATCCTGCCGATCGCGCCCAGGCTCACGCGACGCCTGGGCATCGCGCACCGCCAGCGAGCCATGCTCGATGGCGCCACGCAAAGCGTGCTGCAGGTGTTGACGACGTTTCGCCAGCTCTGATTTCAGCCCTGGGCGGTCCCGTTCGGAATGCCCTCGATCGGGCATTCGGCCGTGCCGATGGTGCTGCGCGTGATCGACTCCACCTTCCTGCGCGTGCCCTCGGGGTCGTTGATCCACTGCGTGTAGAAGTCGTAGGGGCAGGCCGCCACGCCCTTGTCGCCGTCGCCGGAGTTGATGATGCCGGTGTAGCCGCGGTGCATCAGCTTGAAGAGGTGGTTCTGCGACTGGCCGTTCTTGCGTGCATCGCGGATCAGGCTCATGGAGAGCTCGGCGTAGTTGATGCCCATTTCTTCCTCGCCGCATTCGCCCAGCGTGCGGCCGTCGAAACCGATGAGGGCCGAATGCCCGAAGTACGAATACACGCCGTCGAAGCCCGCCGCGTTGGCCACCGCCACGTAGGTGTTGTTCATGAAGGCCATGGCCTTCGACACCAGGATCTGCTGCTCCTTGGCCGGGTACATGTAGCCCTGGCAGCGGATGATCAGCTCGGCGCCGCGCATCGTGCAGTCGCGCCAGATCTCGGGGTAGTTGCCGTCGTCGCAGATGATGAGGCTGATCTTCATGCCCTTGGGCCCGTCGCTCACGTAGGTGCGGTCGCCCGGGTACCAGCCTTCGATCGGCGTCCACGGCATGATCTTGCGGTACTTCTGGACGATCTCGCCCTGGTTGTTCATGAGAATCAGCGTGTTGTAGGGCGCCTTGTCCGGATGCGCCTCGTGGCGCTCGCCGGTCAGCGAGAACACGCCCCACACGTTGGCGCGGCGGCAGGCATCGGCAAAGATCGCGGTCTCCTCGCCGGGCACGGTGGCGGCGGTGTCGTACATCTCCTTCGCGTCGTACATGATCCCGTGCGTGGAATATTCCGGAAAGATCACCAGATCCATGCCCGGCAGGCCCTTCTTCATGCCGACCAGCATCTCGCCGATCTTGCGGGCGTTGTCCAGCACCTCGGCCTTGGTGTGCAGGCGGGGCATCTTGTAGTTGACGACCGCGACGCCGACGCCATCGCTGCTGCTCGAAATATCACCATGTCTCATGACGCTGCTCCTGAAGGGTGGTTGAGAAAAGAGAACAAAAAAAAGCCCGAGCCGGTGTTGAACCGATTCGGGCTTTGCGTCTCTGGTGCAGGAGCGGGTTCGTGTCGTCGGAGCCGATTGTTCTCAACTCAGCGCGGGCTGCACATACGTCATTTCGCTGATTGCGGGGCGCGTTCAGCGGGGCCGTGCATAGCCGGATTCGATCCAGGCGCTGGCGCTGGTGGCGGTGAGCCTGAAGGCGGGCGATGCGTTGACGCTGGCGAGTTCCGAGTCGTCGGCATCGTCATAAGCCGTCAGCGTGGCCGAGGGGTTGTCCTCGTCGGGCACGATGCTCAGGGCCACGCGAATGCGCCGGTCGCCCTGCGCAGTGACGGTCACGCTCTTGTTGAGCGTGGCGTGCAGCTGCTGCTCGTGGCGGCGAATGACCTCGGCGGCGGTCTTCACCAGCGTGGAAAAGGCGGGCCCGTCGAGCGGCTTCGGGTTCTTCTTGTCGCGGCCCATGGTCCAGGGGCCGACCAGCGCCGGCTCGGGGTCGCCGTGGCGGGTCATCTCGACGGCCCAGCCGTCGTCTTCCTCGTTCTTGATGACACGCGCGGTCCATTGGCCGTCGCGCCAGAGGCGGGGTTCCTGCAAGGGGAGGGTGTCGGAGTCGGTGGAGTCTGTAGCTTCTGTCATTCGGATGCTTGTGTTCGTGCGCGGCCCATTTTCGCCTGCGCCTGGGAGCCGATGTATTGCCGCAGGCCATCGACCAAGGCATCGAAGGCGGCGCGGCAGCGCGGGCTGTTGCGCAGGTCCTCGTGCATGGTGACCCAGGTTTCGAGCTTCAGCGAGAAGGTCCGCGGCACCAGGCGCACCAGCGCCTCGTTGCGCAGGGCGAGCCCGACCTGGCAAATGCCGATGCCCGCGCCGGCGCGGATCAGCGCGAGCTGCGCCAGGTCGTTGTCGGTACGCAGCGAAAAAGTTTCGCGGTTGAACCCCTTCAGCGACTTGCCCGCATTGCGAACGAAGGCCGAAGGCTGGTCGTAGCCGATGACCGAATGCGCTGCCAGTTCTTCGAGCTTGCGCGGCGTTCCGTGGCGGGCCAGGTAGTCCTTGTGCGCATGAAAGCCGAGTTCGATCTGCCCGATGCGTCGCGCCACCAGCTGCTCCTGCCTTGGCCGCATCATGCGCACGGCAATGTCGGCTTCGCGCCGCAGCAGGTCTTGCACACGGTTGGTGGCCACCAGTTCCACCTTCAAGGCCGGGTGCTGTTCGCGCAGCCGGGCGACGATGGGCGGCAGCACCTCGACGCCGATCACTTCGCTGGCGGACACCCGCACCACGCCCCGCACGCCTTCGCCCTGGCTCGTGGCGGCGCGCGCCAGCGAGGCCGCGGTGCTCTCCATGGCCTCGGCGTGGCCCTGCAGCGCCAGTGCCACTTCGGTCGGCATCAAGCCCACCTGCGAGCGCGTGAAGAGCACCACGCCCAGCGCTTCCTCCAGCGCCGCGACATGGCGCCCCGCGGTCGGCTGGGTGATGCCGAGCGCGCGCGCCGCGCCCGAGAGCGAGCCTTCGCGCAGCACGGCGAGAAAAGAGCGGTAGAGCTCCCAGCCGATGTTCTTCGAAGTCATGCATGAATGTATAGCTGTTGGCTCATGTTCGGCAATTCCAATGGAACGAGAGGCGCTCCAGAATTCATCATCGACAACTCTTCTGGGGCGTTTTCATGGCACGCGGCAACGACACGGTTCTGGTTCTTGGCGCCACGGGCGGCATCGGCGGCGAGGTGGCGCGGCAGCTTCGCGACGCGGGATGGCAGGTGCGCGCACTGAAGCGCGGCGCGATCGACCCGATGGCACCGAAGGACGGCATCACCTGGATTTCCGGCGATGCAATGGACAGGCACGCCGTGGCAGAGGCCGCGAAAGACTGCTCGGTCATCGTGCATGCGGTCAACCCGCCGGGCTACCGCCGCTGGTCGGAGCTGGTGCTGCCGATGCTCGACAACACCATCGCGGCCGCCACCGCCGAAGGCGCCACCATCGTGCTGCCCGGCACGCTCTACAACTACGGGCCGGATGCGTTCCCGGTGCTGGCCGAAGACTCGCCGCAGCGCCCGGCGACACGCAAGGGCGCCATCCGCGCGGAGATGGAAAGGCGGCTCGAAGCCGCCAGCCGCCGCGGCGCCCGCGTGCTGATCGTGCGCGCCGGCGACTTCTTCGGTCCGAAGGCCGGCAACAACTGGTTCTCGCAGGGGCTGGTCAAGATGGGGAAGCCGGTCGGCACGGTGAGCGATCCGGGCAGGAGCGGCATCGGCCACCAGTGGTCCTACCTGCCGGACGTGGCGCGCACCATGGTCGAACTGCTGGCTCGCCGGGGAAGCCTGCAAGACTTTGCGTGCTTTCACATGGCCGGCCATTGGGACGCCGACGGCACGCGCATGAGCGGTGCCATCCGCAGCGTGGTGGCGCGCCGCACCGGCACCGAGCCGCGCGTGGCAAAGTTTCCGTGGTGGCTGCTGACCCTGGCCTCGCCCTTCGTCACCACCTTTCGCGAGATGCGCGAAATGCGCTACCTGTGGAAGACGCCCGTGCGGATGGACAACGCGCGCCTCGTCGCTTTCCTCGGCCGCGAGCCGCACACGCCGCTCGACGAAGCGGTGGAGGCTTCGCTCGAAGGCCTGGGGTGCCTGCGCACCGCGTCCGTGGCGGTGCCAGCCTGAGGCCGATGCCCGAGCAGGCAGCCGCTCAGAAGACCGACAGCCCGGTTCTCGCGACGAAGAGTTCCAGCGCCTTCATGCCGAGCAGCGAATTGCCCGTGGCGTCGAGCGCGGGCGACCAGACGCACAGCGTGAGCCGGTCGGGCACCACGGCCACGATGCCGCCGCCCACGCCGCTCTTGCAGGGCAGGCCGATGGAGAACGCCACGTCGCCCGCGGCATCGTAGGTTCCGCAGGTGAGCATCAGCGCATTGATCCGGCGCGTCTGCCGCTCGCCGGTCACCTCGGCCGCGCCGTCGATCGGATGCGCGCCGTCGCGGCACAGGAACGCCGCCGCGCGCGCGAGCTGGCGGCAGCTCATGCGCAGCGCGCACTGGTGAAAGTAGGTGTCGAGCACCATGGCCACGTCGTTGTCGATCTTGCCGAAGCTCTTCATGAAGTTGGCGAGCGCGATGTTGCGGAAACCGGTCGCGGCTTCGGACCGCGCCACCTCGTCGTCGAACGAAATCGGCTCGCCGCACAGGCTGCCCATCAACGCAAGAATGTCGGCCTTGGCGCTGCCGCCGGCCTGCAGTGCCTGGCTCACCAGGCGGTCGGCCACGGCGATGGCACCCGCATTGATGAACGGGTTGCGTGGCTTGCCGTGTTCGTTCTCCAGCTGCACCAGCGAGTTGAAGGGATTGCCCGATGGCTCGCGGCCGATGCGCTCCCACAGCGCGTCGCCCATGCGCTGCATGGCCAGCGTCAGCGTGAAGAGCTTCGACACGCTCTGGATCGAGAATGGCGTTTCGGCGTCGCCGGCGAAAGCCTCGGTGCCGTCGCAGGTGCGCAGCGCAATGCCGAGCTGGCGCGGGTCGATGCAGGCCAGCGCGGGGATGTAGCCGGCCACCGTGCCGGCCTTGCCCAGCATGGGCCGCAGGGCGCTGACGATGTCGTCGAGCACCGGCTGGAAGTCCGTGTCTTTCATGGGCGCACCCTCCGCCGGTTGACCATCACAATGCCGAGCCCCACGCCCGCCAGCGCCAGCATCAGCTGAAGCGTGAGCGGTTCGCCCAGCAGCACCACGCCGAACACCAGCGCGAACAGCGGCGTGAGGAAGCTGAACGACGACATCTGCGTGGCGGGATAGTGCCGCAGCAGCCACATCCAGGTGAGATAGCTCGCGAAGGCGCCGACCACGGTCTGCAGGCCGATCGAGGTCCATGCCCACGCCGAATACGAGAAGCCCCATTTTTCCCCGAGCGCCAGCGACAGCACCGGGCACACGGCGGCGGTCACGCCCACCTGGTAGAACAAGGATTTCTCGGCGCTGGCGGTGGCCAGGCGCGTGGTGCGCAGCGCCAGCGTGGTCAGGCCCCAGAGCATGCCGCCAGCGAGCCCCATCGCATCGCCGATCAGCTGGCCCGAGCCCGAATGCCCGAAGCCCTCGCTGAACGCGAACAGCACGGCCGCGAAGGCGATGGTGAGGCCCAGCCACTGCAGGCCGCGCAGGCGTTCGGCGGGCACCCAGCGCGGCAGCAGCAGCGAGACCCAGAACGGCGCGGTGTACAGGAACACCGTGAGCCGCGAGGCCGAGGTGTGCTGCAGGCCCAGGTAGATGCAGGCGAACTCGCCCGCGAACAGCAGCCCCACCACCAGGCCGCCCGGCAGCGTGCCGTCGCGCTTGAAGAGCGGCACGCCGCGCGACACGCACCAGAGCCACAGCAGCGCGACGGCGCCGACCATGCGGATCGTTGCCTGCCAGAGCGGCGGCACTTCCGCCACTGTCGTCTTGATGAGGATCTGCTGCAGCCCCCAGAACGCGCAGCATGCGATGAGAAGGCCGATGGCGAGGGAATCGAGGTGGGTCTTGCGTTGGATCATTCGGCTCGTTGTCGTCGTTGCCTGTGCTGCTGTTTTTGCGTTCATCGGCCGGCCACGGGATAGGTCGGCTTGCCGCGCGTGCCCACCATCAGGTCGGGCACCACGGTTTCGACATCGGGCACCGCGCGTGCGGCGCGCTCGAGTTTGCGGGCCAGTGCGGCCGACGGCACACAGCCTTGCAGGTAGACCCAGCGGCGCTGGATGACCACCCACACGCTGCTCTTCTGCACGCCCGGCACGGCCAGCAGCGCGGCGCGCACCTTGGGCGCGAGCGGCTTGTCGTAGCGGTAGGCGTTGCTGTCGGTGCACTTTCCCGCGAGCCAGCAGCTGGTGCCGCGCTCCAGCCGCGAATGGGTCTGGGCGCGCCTTTCGTCAGCGGTATAGAACGGGCCTTCGGGCATGGTGCAGGCGGGCAGGCCGGCGGAGACCCGGAAGAAGGGATCATCGAACCAGTTCTGCTTGAGCGGCGCCGCCGCCTCCTGAGCCACCGCAGCCTGTGCAGCCAGCAGCAGGACGGGCATGAGTGCAGCCCAGCGGCTCACAAGGGATGTTCCGTGTAGAAACGTCCGCCGTGGAACAGCAGCGGCGAGGCGCCGGCGTTGTGGGTGCAGCGCTCGACTTCGCCGACGAAGATCACATGGTCGCCTTCGTCATAGCGGCTGCGGTTGAAGCACTCGAAACTCGCCGCCGCGCCCGCCAGCACCGGGGCACCGCCCAGACCTTCGGTAAAGGCCACGTCGGCCCAGCGGTCGATGTTCTTGGTGGCGAAGCGCTCCGCCAACTGCTTCTGGTTGGCGGCGAGGATGTTGATGGCGTAGTGCGAGCCGGTGCTGAGCGCGGCCATCGAAGCCGCGGCGCGCGCCAGGCTCCACAGCACCAGCGGGGGCGCGAGCGACACCGAATTGAACGAATTGGCCGTGAGGCCGACCAATGCGCCCTCGGCTGAACGTGCGGTGACGATGGTCACGCCAGTGGCGAACATGCCGAGCGCCTCGCGGAATTCTTCGGGCGAAAAGGTAGGGGGCTTGGCCCGGCGGGAGGTGGTCACGAGGAAGGCTGAACGTTGAAAGGCAGAGGACTATTCTGGCTCAGCGCACGGTCGGCTGCTCGGCGGGGCCGCATCACCCCGGCGGCCCCGGCTGCGCGACAGGTTCCGCGGCGTCAGCCGAAGAACCAGTAGCAGACTGCAATCGCGGCAACCACGCCGGCCAGCTCGGCCAGCAGCGCGCACGACACCGCATGCCGCGCGCGCTGGATGCCGACGGCGCCGAAGTACACGGCCAGCACGTAGAAGGTGGTTTCGGTGCTGCCCTGGATGGTGGCGGCCACCAGCGCGGGGAAGCTGTCCACGCCCTGGGTCTTCATGGTCTCGATCAGCATCGCGCGTGCCGCGCTGCCCGAGAAGGGCTTGACCAACGCGGTGGGAAGCGCGTCGACAAAGCGTGAATCCCAGCCGCCCATGTCCACCAGCCAGCGCAGCCCCCCGAGCACGAAGTCGAGCGCGCCCGAGGCACGCAGCACGCCGACCGCGCACAGCATCGCCACCAGGTAGGGCAGCAGGTTCTTCGCGATGTCGAAGCCTTCCTTCGCGCCCTCGATGAAACATTCGTAGACCTTGATGCGCCGGATCGCGCCGGCCAGCAGGAACACGATGATCACGCCGAACAGCGCGAGGTTGCCCATCAGCGAGGAGAGCGAGGCGATGGCTGCGGCAGACAGCGTGCCCAGCAGCGCCATGAAGCCGCCGAGCAGCAGCGCGCCCGGCACCAGGTAGGCCAGCACCACCGGGTCCCACAGCCGCAGGCGCTGCGCCACGGCCACCGAGAGCAGGCCCACCAGCGTCGATGCACTGGTGGCCAGCAGGATCGGCAGGAATACCATCGTCGGATCGCTTGCGCCCTGCTGCGCGCGGTACATGAAGATCGTGACGGGCAGCAGCGTGAGCGACGAGGCGTTAAGCACCAGAAACAGGATCTGTGCGTTGGTGGCCGTGACCGGGTCGGGGTTCAGCCGCTGCAGCTCGCGCATGGCCTTGAGGCCGATGGGCGTGGCCGCGTTGTCGAGCCCGAGCGCGTTGGCCGCAAAGTTCATCGTGATGAGGCCCAGCGCCGGATGGCCCGCCGGCACGCCCGGCATGAGCCGACTGAAGAGCGGGCCCAGCAGCCGGGCAAGCCAGCCGACCAGCCCCGCCGCCTCGGCGATGCGCAGGAAGCCGAGCCACAGCGTGAGCGTGCCGAACAGCAGCACCATCACCTCGACCGCGAGCCGCGCCATGGCAAAGAGGCTTTCGACGATGGCCGCAAAAACGGCCGGGTCGCCGCCCACGAGCCAACGCCCGAGCGCGGCCAGCATCGCCATTCCGAAGAAACCCAGCCACAAGCCGTTGAGCACGCGTGTTCTTTCCTTTTTTTGTGAGCGCGATCATAGGGCTCCACTCGCGCCTGTCTCGGGCTACAGTGCGGCCCATGGCAGCTTCTCCCCTGATCCGCAGGCTCGCGGCCCTGGTGTGGGCCGCCGTGGCTTCGGCGTGGCTGGCGGGCTGTGCGAGCCTGCCGCCGCCGCAACCGCACGCGCCGGCCACGGCCATGACCGACGTGGCCGACACCGCGCTGGGCCAGCTGGCGCGGCTGGGGGCGGCGCCCCATGGAGCCGCGTCGCTGTCGGGCTTCCGGCTGCTGCCGGAAGCGGCCTTCGCCTTCGACGCCCGCATCTCGCTCGCCCGGCATGCCGAGAAGTCGCTCGACGTTCAGTACTACCTGATCCAGAACGACGACGTCGGGCTGCTGTTGCTGCGCGAACTGCGCGACGCGGCGGCGCGGGGCGTGCGGGTGCGCCTCTTGGTGGACGACCTCTACACGGCAGGAGAGGACGAGGTGTTCGCCGCGTTCTCGGCGTTTCCGAATGTCGAGGTGCGCCTGTTCAACCCGCTGCCCTCGCGGGTCGGCTCGTTCGCGCTGCGGCTCCTGTTCTCGGCCGCCGATTTCGGCCGCATCAACCATCGCATGCACAACAAGCTGCTGGTGGCCGACAACAGCTTTGCCGTCTCGGGCGGCCGCAACATCGCCAACGAATACTTCATGCGCGGCACGGCCGCGAACTTCATCGACATGGACGTGCTTTCCAGCGGGCCGGTGGTGCGCCAGATGTCCGAAGGCTTCGACCGCTACTGGAACAGCGAGCATGCCTGGCCCATCGAGCGCATCGCGCCGCTGCGCATGACGGTGGACGAGGCGCAGAAGCGCTTCGACACCATCGCCAGCACGGCGCAGCCCGACGTGCCGATTCGCCAGCGCGACGTGATGGACAGGTCGCCGGTGGGCGAGCAGCTCACCACCGGCAAGGTCGAGCTGCGCTGGGCGCCGTTCACGCTTTTCGTGGACGACCCCGCGAAGATCACGCGCGCGCCCGGGGCGGCCTATGCGGGCAGCGTGAACGAGGGTGCGCTGGGCGTCATCAATTCGGGCAAGCGCGAGGTCAAGATCGCCTCGCCGTACTTCATTCCCGGCCCGCCAGGCATGGCCATGATGAAGGCGGCGATCGATCGCGGCGGGCGGATCACCGTGGTGACCAATTCGCTCGGCGCCACCGACGAGCCGCTGGCCTATGCGGGCTACGAACGCTATCGCGCCGACATGCTGAAGATCGGCGTCACCATCTACGAGATCGCGCCGATGCTCACCGGGCGCTCGGGGCGCTTCGGCAACTTCGGCCAGTCGATCAGCCGCCTGCACGCCAAGATCGCGGTGATCGACGACGAGCGGTTCTTCATCGGCTCGATGAACCTTGACCGTCGCTCCGCCGCGGTCAACACCGAGATGGGCCTCGTGATCGACAGCCCGGAACTGGTGGCCGACTACGAAAAGCTCTTGGGCGGAGAGCGCGTGAGCCTGGGTTACCGCCTGCGGCTCGCGCCCGGCGGCCGCCGCGTGCAATGGCTGGAATACGACGACGCGGGCGGCGATATCGTCCACGAGGACGAGCCCGGCGAGTTTCTCTGGCTGCGCTTCAAGAACTGGCTGCTGCTCCCCATCGTGGGCGAAGAACTGCTGTAGCCCGGCGTCAGGACACTTCGATCAGCAAATTCGGGCGAAAGCCTTCCTGTTCGCCCTTGCCTTTGTAGCCGAGCGGGTTGGCCACCACGCGGCAGCCGTCCTTCACGTAGTCGAAGGGGCAGTGCAGGTGGCCATGCAGCCACAGCCGGGCGCGGGGCAGCAGCGCATCGAGCGAATTGCAGAAACCCGCCGTGCCCGGCGTGAGGCCGTAGCGCGGATCGGCGCTGGCCAGGCTGGGCGCGAAATGCGTGATCGCCACCGTGGTGCCGCCGAACGGCTCGGCCAGCGCCGCTTCGAGCCAGGCCTGGCATGCCAGCCCCTGCTCCCGCATCGCGCCGGCCATGAAGGGCTGGCCATGGCGCACGGTGGCGGCCTTTTCCAGGTAGAAATCGGCCGCCCGCATGGCCTTGCCGCGTTTCTTGAGCGCGTCCGCCAGGCCGTCGGTGGGCGTCACCAGCGCGTCGAAGTCGGCCCAGAGGGTGGTGCCGATGAAGCGGATGCCCTCGATGACCGTTGTTTCCCGCTCCAGCCAGAGGATGTCGAGCTCCTTGCAGAGCACACGCAGGCGGTCGTGGGTCTGGTCGAAATCGGCGTTGTCGTATTCGTGATTGCCCGGCACATACATCACCGGCACGGGCCAGCCGTTGCGGGGCGAGAAGCGGCCCAGCCCGAAATCGGGGTCGGTCAGGCGGGAGCCCTGCTGGTAGGAGCCGATATCTCCTGCCAGCACCAGCATGTCGGCCCCGGGCGCGGGCTCGGCCTGGAAGCGGGGATGGGACTCCAGATGCAGGTCGGAGAGCAGTTGCAGCTTCATCTGGGTCAGTCTAGGGGAATCAGTCCATGCATAAAGCGCATGAAGTGGGGCTTTCAATATTAGGGATAACCCCTATTCTTAGGACATCAACCACTCCAGCGCAGCCAAAAGCAGCGCACTGTCATGTTCAGCCTCATTGCCCAAGTGGCCCGTTTCTTCCGTTCTTCCAATGACAGCATCCCGGCCAGCCATGCCGCGACGCTGATGGAAACCGCCGACGTCCGCGCCGGCCTCGATGCCCACCACGCGCAGGAACTGCGCGTCGCGGCATCGGCCTGGCTCTCGGTCGTTCGCTAAAAAGCCCAGGTCAGCCGGGCACCTTCTGCCCGAGGACCGAATCCGCGAATGCCGCCGCGGCCGAGCGCAGCAGCGCCGTTCGCAGCCACTCGTGCGCGTGCCCGTGCTGCGCACGGCGATGCCAGATGGCGTCGACGTGCACCATCGGCTGGTCGAAGGGCAGGTCGCGCAGTACCAGCTGGTCGTCGATGCCGGTCACGGTGACGAAATGGCGCGGCAGCACCGTCAGCAGGTCTGAATTCGCGACCACCCGGCCGGCCGTGAAGAACTGGTTCACGGTCACCACGATGCGCCGCTCGCGACCCATGGCGCCCAGCGTCTGGTCGATGAAGCCGTATGGGCGCCCCGAAAAACTCACGAGCAGGTGCCGGGCGGCGCAGTAGTCGTCCAGCGTGAGCGGCGCATCCGCGAGCGGGTGTCCGCGCCGCATCACGCAGACATACTGGCCCAGATAGAGCCGCTGCGTCTCGAACGCCACCCCCACGCCCGATTGCCCCCGCGCCGCAAGGCTGGCGATCACGGCCGGAAAGTAGCCGATCGCCATGTCGACTTCTTCCTGCTCCAGCATCCGCCGCGGATCCCGTGTCGTCAGCGGCAGAACGCGCAGCGAGATAGCGGGCGCTTCCTTCTCCACGATTTGCACCAGCCCCGGGATGAGCTCGGCGGCCGTGGCATCGGCCATGGCCAGCAGGAAGGTGGTGTCGGCCGTGGACGCATCGAACTCGCCCGGCGCGAGCGTGTGCTGCAGCTGCCGCAAGGCATCCCGTACGGTGGGCCAGAGCGCCAGCGCGCGCGGCGTGGGCTCCACGCCCGCGCCCGACCGGCTCACCAGCTCGTCGCCGAGCACTTCGCGCAGGCGGCGCAGCGCGTTGCTCACCGCCGGCTGGGTGATCGACAGGTTGCGCGCGGCGCGCGTGAGGTTGCGCTCCGCCATCACTTCATCGAAGACGCGCAGCAGGTTGAGGTCGAAGGTGCGGAAATTGACATCCATCAGTGATGTGAATGATAAACATCAGAAAGATAAAGTGGCAAAACACTAGGGCAAACCCTAATATCACTACATCGGCACCCAGCCATTCATCCCTGGAGGGATTCATCATGACCAGCTTTGTCCACGTAGACCAACCCACTGTGCACCCTGGCGTCCAGCGCGCCGAGGTGCTGTTCGGCCAGATCCAGGCCGCCCGCGCCGGCGCGAAAGGCTCGCGTCCGCTGATTGTCCTGCTGATCGTCGCCGTGGTTTCCGCGGTGCTGGTGGTGGCCGACACGCTCGTTTCCAACTGGGACGAAGGCGCGCTGCTCGCCGCCTGGGCCGTGCTCTGCGGCGCCGCTTTCGGCATCGCCGCGTTGTTTGCCGGCTCGCTGCGCAACGTTTTCGCCGGCGTGGCCGGCGCCTGGAACGCAGCCGCCCAGCGCCGTGCATCGGCCCGCGCCGACGCCCGCTTCCTGGAAACCGCGAAGAACGACCCGCGCGTGATGCAGGAACTGCAAGCCGCCACCTGGCGCCAGCAGTCCGAAGGCAAGGTTTCGACCGCGACGGCTGCGAAGGTGGACGCGCTGGCCCGCGTGGCCGCACGTTCCAGCGAAGCGCGCATGCCCACGCTGTACGAAGCCATGCGCCGCATGAACAGCTCGCGCTACTACTGATCGACTGATCGATCCGCCAGCCGAGTCATGAAAAAGCCGCCCTTGGGCGGCTTTTTTCATTGGTGCGGCCGGGGCCGCACAAGTGGATGGCGTCAGGCCGCCAGGCGCTGTTCGATGGCGGCCTTGGTTTCCGGCAGTTCCTTCGGCAGGTGGTGCGCCAGCTGCTGGAACAGCTCGGCATGCAGCTTCAGCTCGGCCTGCCAGGCGGCCTTGTCGATGCTGGTGACGGTGGCGAACTGCTCGGCGCTGAAGTCCAGGCCGGTCCAGTTGAGGTCCTCGTAGCGCGGGCTCACGCCGAAGACATGGTCCACGCCCTGGGCCTTGCCTTCGATGCGGTCGATGATCCACTTGAGCACGCGCATGTTCTCGCCGTAGCCGGGCCAGACGAACTTGCCGTCCGGACCCTTGCGGAACCAGTTGGTGGTGTAGATCTTCGGCTGCTTGGCGCCCGAGGCTTCGAGCTTCTTGCCCAGGTCGAGCCAGTGCTGGAAGTAGTCGCTCATGTTGTAGCCCATGAAGGCCAGCATGGCGAACGGATCGCGGCGCACCACGCCCACCTGGCCGACGATGGCGGCGGTGGTTTCCGATCCCATCGTGGCGGCCATGTAGACGCCCTCGGTCCAGTTGCGGCCTTCGGTGACCAGCGGCACCGTCGTCGAGCGGCGCCCGCCGAAGATGAAGGCGTCGATCGGCACGCCGGCCGGGTCGTCCCAGGCCGGGTCCAGCGCCGGGTTGTTGGTGGCAGCGACGGTGAAGCGCGAGTTGGGGTGCGCGGCCTTGGCGCCGGTTTCCTTGGCGATGGCGGGGGTCCAGTCCTTGCCCTGCCAGTCGATCAGGTGCTCGGGCAGCTTCTTGCCGGGCGTGTCGTCCTCGAGGCCTTCCCACCACACGTCGCCGTCGTCGGTGAGTCCCACGTTGGTGAAGATCACGTCGCGGTCCAGGCTCTTGAGGCAGTTGGGGTTGGTCTTGAGGTTGGTACCGGGGGCCACGCCGAAGTAGCCGGCTTCGGGGTTGATGGCGTACATGCGGCCATCATTGCCGGGCTTGATCCAGGCGATGTCGTCGCCGATGGTCGTGACCTTCCAGCCGTCGAAGCCGGCCGGCGGCACCAGCATCGAGAAGTTGGTCTTGCCGCAGGCCGAGGGGAAGGCGGCGGCCACGTGGTACTTCTTGCCTTCGGGCGAGGTCACGCCCAGGATCAGCATGTGCTCGGCCAGCCAGCCCTCGTCGCGGCCCATGGTGGAGGCGATGCGCAGCGCGAAGCACTTCTTGCCCAGGAGCGCGTTGCCGCCGTAGCCCGAGCCGTAGCTCCAGATCTCGCGCGTCTCGGGGTAGTGGACGATGTACTTCGTCTTGTTGCAGGGCCAGGCCACGTCCTTCTGGCCGGCTTCGAGCGGCGCGCCCACGGTGTGCACGCAGGGCACGAACTCGCCGTCGGTGCCGAGCACCTCGTACACGGCCTTGCCCATGCGGGTCATGATCTTCATGTTGACCGCGACGTAAGGGCTGTCGGAAAGCTCGATGCCGATGTGCGCGATGGGCGAGCCGAGCGGGCCCATGCTGAACGGCACCACGTACATCGTGCGGCCCTTCATGCAGCCGTCGAACAGCGGCTGCAGCGTGGCGCGCATCTCGGCCGGGGCCAACCAGTTGTTGGTGGGGCCGGCGTTTTCCTTCTTCTCGGAGCAGATGAAGGTGCGGTCTTCGACGCGCGCGACGTCGCTCGGGTCGGACAACGCGAGGAAGGAGTTGGGGCGCTTGGCGGGGTTGAGCTTCTTGAAGGTGCCCGCGTCGACCAGTTTCTGGCACAGGCGGTCGTACTCTTCCTTGCTTCCGTCGCACCAATGAATGGCCTCGGGTTTGCAAAGCGCGGCCATTTCGGCCACCCAGGCAATCAGCTTTGCGTTCTTGACGAATGAGGGTGCCTGAATGGCGAGGCCCTGCATCGTGGGTGCGTTCATCGGAAATCTCCTAAGTTGAAAAATCGTCTTTCCGAACGGGGCGCCGCGCCGGCATGGCGCGGAGGTCCGTTTGAGAAAACGTTTCTCTTAGGGAGACTGCGTCAACGCGGGCCGCAAAACCCGCGGACGAAGACGCAAATGGCTGTCAGGCCAAATAGACAGCGATGGATGCGAGCAGCAGCATCAGCACGCCGCCGGCCAGCGGCAGGACGAGCGGCATCAGGTGCACGACCGATTCGACGGCGTCGTGTTCAACGGCGGCGGCGTGGTGGGGCTCGACGGGAGTGGGGTTGGACATTGAAATTACCTCGAATACGCAAATACAAAAAACTGGGGGCATTTTACGGGCGGGGCCCGCCGGCTCGGTCTAGGGGGTTGCGAGCCCCCTGTCAGTGCTGTTCTTCGGCCTCGAAGCCGGCCTCGTGCAGCGCGCCCAGCACGCTGGCCAGGTGGGCCCGCCCGCGGGTCTGCAGCACCAGCTCGATGTCGACGTTCTGCGCTGCCAGCATGGTGAATGCACGTTGATGGTGAACCTCATCGACGTTAGCGCCCGCTTCCGCTACGGTGGCCGTGATCTGGGCCAATGAGCCCGGTACATCTCGCGCGCTGACCCGCACGCGGGCCAGCCGGCCGGCCCGCACCATGCCGCGTTCGATGATGGCCGCGAGCAGCAGCGGGTCGATGTTGCCACCCGAAAGCACCAGCCCCACGCGCTTTCCCTTGAAGCGCTCCGGATACCGGATCAGCGCCGCCAGGCCGGCCGCGCCCGCGCCTTCGACCAGGGTTTTCTCGATTTCGAGCAGCATCAGCACGCCCTGCTCGATGTCGCCTTCGTCGACCAGCAGCAGGTCGTCGACGTGGGTGGCGATGATTTCCCGCGTCAGCACGCCCGGCGTGCCGACCGCGATGCCTTCGGCGATGGTGCTCTTGCCCTGCAGGTGCTGGGTGCCCTTGACCGCATTGACCATGCCCGGAAAGCGCGTGGTCTGCACGCCGACGATCTCGATGCCGGGTTTGCGGTCGCGCGCCGCAATGGCCATGCCGGCAATCAGCCCGCCGCCGCCGACCGACACCACCAGGGTGTCGAGGTCGGGCACCGCGTCGAGCATTTCGAGCGCCACCGTGCCCTGGCCCGCGATGATGGCCTCGTCGTCGTAGGGGTGGACGAAGGTCAGCCCTTCGCGTTCGGCCAGTTCCAGCGCATGCGCGCGTGCGGCGTCGAGCGTGTCGCCGTGGAGCACCACCTCGGCGCCGAAGCCGCGCGTGCGCTCGATCTTGACGCCGGGCGTGAACCGCGGCATCACGATGAGCGCGCGCAGGCCGAGCCGCTGCGCGTGATAGGCCACACCCTGGGCATGGTTGCCGGCCGACATGGCCACCACGCCCCGCGTGGTTTCCTGGCCGTCGCCGCGCGGCCCGTTCTCCGAGAGATCGACCAGCTTGTTACACGCCCCGCGTTCCTTGAACGAGGAGGTGAACTGCAGGTTCTCGAACTTCAGGAACACCTGCGCGCCCACGATCTCCGAGAGCGTGCGCGATTCGACACAGGGCGTATTGAGCACCTGACCCTGCAGGCGCGCCGCGGCGCGCCGGATTTCTTCGATTCCGACCATGGCGGGCATTGTGGCTGGAATCGCATCATCAGGGTTTTTACCGTTCCAGTGTCTTCCCGAAGAGAAAAGTCTGCGTTATGGTCGCCCCAGGAAATTCCTCGTCTGGAGGCTGTCTGATGGTCAAGCGTGCGGGTGTCGATGTCGTGGCTGCTGCGGTGCGCGGGCAGGCATTGCCGTCGCCCGGGCTCAAGGGCGCGCCGGTGCTCGAGCTGATGTGCTCGCACTTCGTGCTCACGCTTGCCGCCAAGCAGGGGCCGCGCTTCAACGTGCGCCGCGACATCAACGGCCTGCTCTCGCTGACCGGCCGCCACCTGGTGTGGCCGGCCGCAGTGCTGCAGCGGTTGCGCGAATTCCTCGGCCGCCGCTGCGCGGGCAACGAGGCCTGGAAGGGCGTCGAGAATTTCGACGGCCGCACGCTGCTGGAGCGCCACGGCGTCTGGCGCGGCCCGTACGAGGAAGGCACGCTCTTTTTCTACCTGGACGAATACGCCAAGGACCAGCCCAAGGACCTGCTCTCGGTGCTGGCCGTCACGCGCGACTGGCTCACCCACGCGCTGCGCAAGCAGTCGACGCTGGTCGAGAAGAACATCGATGCGCTCGCAGGCCTGCTGCAGCTCAACAAGGCCGAGCGCGCGCTGCTGCTCTACGGCACGCTCGCGCGCTACCAGCGCGACCTGCGTTCGCTGCTGGTCGAGTTCAAGGTCAACAATGCGCCCGAGGCCTACGCGGCCATTGCCGACATTGCGGGCGTCAACGCGAGCGAGGTGGGGGAGGCGCTGCGCGCGGGCTCGCGCCTGGAGCGCATCGGACTGGTCGAGAACCTGATCTCCGAGCACAACATCACCGACCTGGCCGACCTGATGAAGGTCAGCGAAAAGCTGCCGCCGGTGCTGATGCGCGAATACCGCGACCACAACGAACTGATGGCCGTGTTCACGCGGCCCTCGGCCAAGAGCGCACTTACCGCGCACGACTTTTCCTTTGTCGAGGAAGACGCGCAGATGCTCGTCACGCTGCTGCGCGCGGCGGTGGCGCGCAAGGAGCCCGGCGTCAACGTGCTGCTCTACGGGCCGCCCGGCACAGGCAAGACCGAACTCGCCAAGGTGGTGGCGCAAGCGGCCGGGCTCGAGCTGTTCGAGGTCGAGTACGCCGACCGCGACGGCAACTCGCTGAGCGGCCGCGACCGCTACCGCTCGCTGCAGATCGCGCAGGTGTTCCTCAAGGGCAGCGCGCAGGCCGCGCTGTTGTTCGACGAGGTCGAGGACGTGTTCCCGCCCATCAGCACCGAGGCCGCGCAGTTCATGGCGCGCGCCGAGCAGACTCCGGCGCCCACCAGCGGCAGCGTGAGCGGCAAGGCCTGGGTCAACCAGATCCTCGAAGCGAACCCGGTGCCCACGCTGTGGGTGACCAACCGCATCGAGCAGATCGACCCGGCGTTCCGGCGCCGTTTTGCCTATCACCTCGAACTCAAGTCGCCGCCCCCCGGCGCGCGCGAGCAGCTGGTGAAGAAAACGCTCGAGGGCATCGTGGTGTCGGAAGCCTTCACCGCCAAGCTGGCCGAGCGCAAGGGCCTCACGCCCGCGCAGATCCGCACCGCGGTGCGCTTTGCGGGGCTGGCGCAAACCGATGGTGCGTCGATGGAGGCGCTGATCGAGCGGCAGCTCAAGAACGCCGACCTCGCGCTGGGCACGCTCGACACCGGCCTGGGCGAGCGCCGCAACGTGACCACCTACGACCTCGGCATGCTCAATGTCGAGACCCGCTTCGAGATCCCGCGCGTCGTGGCGGCGCTCAAGGCGCGCGGCCACGGCACGCTGTGTTTCTACGGCGCGCCCGGCACCGGCAAGACCGCGCTGGCCGAGCACATTGCCAAGGCCATCGGCCGGCCGCTGATCATCAAGCAGGCCAGCGATCTCATGAGCAAGTACGTCGGCGAAACCGAGCAGAACATGGCCGCCATGTTCAAGGAGGCGGAGGCCGAAAAAGCCGTGCTGCTGCTCGACGAGGCCGACAGCTTCCTGCAGGACCGGCGCGGCGCCCAGCGCACCTACGAAGTGACCGAGGTCAACGAGATGCTGCAAGGCATGGAGCGCTTCAACGGCGTCTTCATCTGCACCACCAACCTGCTCGACCGGCTCGACCAGGCGGCGCTGCGGCGCTTCACTTTCAAGATCAAGTTCATGCCGCTCACCGCCGCGCAGCGCGAGCGCATGTTCGTGACCGAGGCACTGGCCGGCGATGATGCATTGCTCACCGGGGAGATCAAGGCCCGCCTCGCGCAATTGCGCCAGCTGTGCCCGGGTGATTTCGCGGCCGTGAAGCGGCAGACGGACATTCTCGCAGTCGAGTTCTCGGCCGCCGAATTTCTCGACCAGCTCGAGGCCGAGCACCGCATCAAGCCCGAGGTGCGCGAGTCGCGCGGCATGGGTTTCGTGCAGTAGGTATAGAGAGCCACAAAAGTCCGCCGGCACACGGCAAACAAGAAAACACCGTCCGTCGCAACGGACGCGAGGAGGGGTTCGATGAACTCAGGCAATGCGGGCACGCGGGAGATGCCGCGCCCCACCGTATCGGCCGCGGCCGCATTCGTGCTCGCCTGCGCGGCCTTCGCACTCGAGGGCTGCGGGGGCGGGGGCGGCGGAGGAGGAGGCGGCGGCGGCGCGTTCCCGATCATTGCGCCCCCGGCGGCCATCGCACCGCCGCCCAGCGGCGGCGACGACGACGCCATTCTTGCCTCGTCCACCGTGGCGGGCCTGTGCGCCGCGCCGCGCGGCGGCCTCAACCCCGAAACCGGGCTGGCCTACCCCGACAAGCCCGGCACGCTGACCGACGAGAAGCGCTGGGTGCGCGGCTGGATCGACGAAACCTATCTCTGGTACGGCGAGGTGCCGACCACCCTCAAAGCCGCCGACTACGCCACGCCGGTCGCTTATTTCAACGTGCTCAAGAGCCCGGCCGTCACCGCGTCGGGCCGCGCGAAGGACCGTTTTCACTACGTCTACGACACCGAGCGCTATCGGCAGCTGTCGCAGAACGGCGTGGCGCCGGGCTACGGCATGGAGTTCGCGTTCGTGCGCAACTCGCGACCGCGCGACCTGCGCATTGCGTTCATCGAACCTGGCTCGCCCGCGGCAGCGGCCGGCATTGCGCGCGGCGCCAAGGTGCTCGAGGTGGACGGCATCGACGTGATCAACGGCACCAACACCACGGTCATCAACCGAGGCATCTCGCCGACGACGATCGGCGAATCGCACGTCTTCAAGCTGCAGGAAGGCAGCGCGACGCGCACCCTGACGCTGGCGGCCGCGAGCGTCACGCGCACGCCGGTGCAGAACGTGAAGAGCATCGACACCGGCAGCGGCCGCGTGGGCTATCTGCTTTTCAACGACCACATCACGACCTCGGAGTCGCAGCTCATCGATGCCTTCAAACAGTTCAGGCAGGACGGTATCCAGGACCTGGTGCTCGACATGCGCTACAACGGCGGCGGGCAGCTCAACATCGCGAGCCGGCTCGCCACCATGGTGTCTTCGTCCACCGCTTCGTCAGGCAAGGCTTTCGAGCGCCTCGTCTTCAACGACAAGAACCCGTTCCACCTGACGCCGGCGCAGTCGATCATTCCGTTCTACGGCACCAGCCGCACCGGCGCGACGCTGCCGAGGCTCGGCCTTTCGCAGGTGACGGTGCTGGTCGGGCCCGACACCTGCTCGGCCAGCGAATCGGTCGTCAACAGCCTGCGCGGCATCGACGTCAAGGTCAACCTCGTGGGCGGCGCCACCTGCGGCAAGCCCTACGGCTTCTCGCCGCAGGACAACTGCGGCACCAGCTACTTCGCGATCCAGTTCCAGGGCGTCAACGCCAAGGGCTTCGGCGACTATGGCGACGGCTTCGTACCCGACTGCACCGTGGCCGACGATTTCGACCATGCGCTCGGCGACCCGGCCGAGGCGCGGCTCGCGGCCGCGCTTGCCATGCGCGGCGGCGGCGCATGCCCTGCATCGGCTTCGGCCAAGACCCTGCCGGGGCTGGAGAAATCCGAAGCGATCGAGGAGCAGCCCTACCTGCTTCACCGCACCCCGCTGCGCGAAATGCGCCTGCTCGAAGCCGCGCCCTCGCCGGGCTGAGCCGCTTCGGCGGCATCGCCGTTACCCTTTGAAACCTTGCCCTCCGCCATGTCCGCGGCATGCGCTTTAGAGTTACAGCAAACGTTTGCGCAAACGTTTGGCATTTAGTTCTACATCGCCAACAACACCACTCGAGAAGGAGCCGGGATGAAGATTCGGATTCAGCGACGCAAATGGATGGCGGCGGCATTGCTCGCCACGGTGCTCTCGGCCTGCGGTGGTGGCGGTGGCGACGGCAACAGCGGCATCGGGCTGGCTCCGGGCTTCGGCGCGGCCCCGCCGCCGGCGCAGAAGATCATCATCGACAGCGACTACAACACCATGAGCGACGACGGCCAGCTCGGCGTGATGGCCGCGCAATTGCAGGCGTCGGGCAAGGTGCAGGTCATGGGCATCAGCGTGGTGTCGGGCAACCAGTGGCTCAAGCAGGGCGTGGCCGATGCGCTGAAGTCGGTCGAGCGGCTGGGCGTGGGCGATCGCATCGGCATCTATGCGGGCGCGAACTACGCGTTCAATCACGACTACGCGACCATCGAGGCCGAGATGGCTGCCGGCTCCGGCGGCGACGGCTACCTGGGCGCCTGGAGCTCGCCCGAGCCCAAGACCGATGCCGACCTGAAGCCCTCGCCCGACGGCTTTGCCACGCATACCCCAGTGCAGGGCAGGAGCGCGGTCGACTTCATCGTCGACACCGTGAAGGCCAACCCCAACGAGATCACCATCCTGGCCATCGGCCCGCTCACCAACATCGCGCTCGCGGTCAAGCAGAACCCCGAGATCGTGCCGCTGATCAAGAAGATCATCTACATGGGCGGCGCCATCGACGTGGCGGGCAACACCACCAAGTTTGCCGAGTTCAACTGGTGGTTCGACCCCGACGCCGCGCAGTTCGTGGTGCGCCTGCCGATCCCGCAGGTGGTGGTGCCGCTCGACGTGACCGACACCGTGTTCCTGACCAAGCCCATCTACGACCGCATCGCGCATCCGGCCAGGCCGACCGCTGTGACCGAGGTGTTCAGGCAGCTCAATGGCTACGGCTTCAGCGGCACCAACGGCTTCGAGAACAACCCGGCCTACACGCAGAACATCTGGGACACGCTCACGCTCGCCTACCTCATCGATCCGAGCTATGCCACGCAAACGGTGGAGCGCTATGTCGACGTGGTCGCCAAGCCCGGCGCCGCCGACAACGGCCGCTCCGTCGGCTACGGCTCGCAGCCCGCAGGCCCGGCGCTGCAGAAGATGACGGTGGTGAAGAAGTTCGACAACGCGCGTTTCTTCGAGCTCTACGTCGACCTGCTCACGCGGCCGGTGCCGATCACGCTGCCGGCCGGCTGACCGCCGGCGCGCGTCGCAAAGCTAGAAGGCGCTGCAAACCCGCAGCACCTCGGTGCCGTAGGCCTCGAGCTTCTTGGTGCCGATGCCGCTGATGCCCTGCAGGTCTTCGAGCGTCGCGGGTGCGCGCTCGGCAATGGCCGCCAGCGTGGCATCGTGGAAGATCACGTAGGCCGGCAGGTTGTGCTCGCGTGCCACCTCCGCGCGCCACGCCTTGAGCGCCTCGAAGCGCTTCTTGCCGGTGTCGTCGAGCTTGGCAGCGGCCGGCGACGGCGCGCCTTTGGCGACCTTCTCGCGGCGGGGCTTGCGCTCCGCCGGCGACGAGACCGATTCGCGCAGCGTCACGTTCGATTCGCCCTTGAGCACCGCACGCGATCCCTCGGTGAGCTTCAGCGTGTTGAAGGCTTCCGCATCGACGGCCAGCGCGCCCGTGGCGATGAGCTGACGCAGCACGCCGCGCAGCTGCACCTCGCTGAACTCGGCGCCCAGCCCGAAGGTGCTGATGCGTTCGTGCCCGAACTGCTTCACCTTCTCGGTTTCCTTGCCGCGCAGGATGTCCATGATGTGGCCCGCGCCAAAGCTGATGCCGCTCAGTTGCTGCACGCGGTAGATGGTGGAGAGCAGCTTGCGCGCGGCGTCGGTCCCATCCCACACCTGCGGCGGGTTCAGGCAGTTGTCGCAGTTGCCGCAGGGCGTGCTCTTCTCGCCGAAGTAGCCCAGGAGGCGCACGCGCCGGCAGTCGCTCGCCTCGGCCAGCGACAGCAGCGCGTCGAGCTTGCCGCGCATCACCTGCTTGAACTCTTCGCCGGCAGGGCTCTCGTCGATCATGCGGCGCTGGTTCACTACGTCCTGCAGGCCGTAGGTCATCCAGGCGTCGGCCGGGGCGCCATCGCGGCCCGCGCGGCCGGTTTCCTGGTAGTAGCCCTCGATGTTCTTGGGCATGTCGAGGTGGCCGACAAAACGCACGTCGGGCTTGTCGATGCCCATGCCGAAGGCGATGGTCGCCACCATCACGATGCCTTCCTCGCGCAGGAAGCGGTCCTGGTGCCTCTGGCGCACCGCCGCATCCAGGCCGGCGTGGTAGGGCAGCGCATTGATGCCCGCACCCTGCAGCATCACCGCCACGTCTTCCACGCGCTTGCGCGACTGGCAATAGACCACGCCCGCGTCGCCTTCGTGCTCGCGCTCGATGAAGCGCAGCAGCTGCGTGGTCGCGTCTTTCTTCTCGACGATGGTGTAGCGGATGTTCGGCCGGTCGAAGCTGGAGACGAACTGGCGCGCCTCCTCGAGCTGCAGCCGCTCGACGATGTCGGCGCGCGTGAGCGCGTCGGCGGTGGCCGTGAGCGCAATGCGCGGCACGCCCGGATAGCGCTCGTGCAGCACCGTGAGTGCGCGGTACTCGGGACGGAAGTCGTGGCCCCACTGGCTCACGCAATGCGCCTCGTCGATCGCGAACAGCGAGAGCTTGCCGCGCTCCTTCAGCGAATCGAGCTGCGACAGAAAGCGCGGCGTGTTCACGCGCTCGGGCGCCGCGTACAGCAGCGTGATCTCGCCGCGCAGCATCCGGCGTTCCACGTCCTGCGTCTCTTCCCAATCGAGCGTGGAATTGAGAAAGGCCGCGTTCACGCCGGCCTCGTGCAGCGCGCCGACCTGGTCGTGCATCAGCGCGATCAGCGGCGACACCACCACCGAGACGCCGCGCCCCGCGCGCTGCCGCGCAATGGCCGGGATCTGGTAGCACAGCGACTTGCCGCCGCCGGTGGGCATCAGCACCAGCGCGTCGCCGCCGCCCACCACGTGGTCGACGATGTCCTGCTGCGGCCCGCGGAACTGCGAGTAGCCGAAGACTTCGTGAAGGATGTCGGCGGGGGCGCTGCTGCTGCCGGGGGCGTCGAGGGGGAGGGGAGCGAGCGAGGACACAGGCAGCGGTGCGAAGGGCGGGATGGGCAAGAAGAGGGGGAAGCGTCGATTGTCCCCCAGCGGCATCGACATGACTGTGGCATGAGGTTTGCAAAGGTGAAGCCCGTCCCGCCACCCTTCCTGTATAGACAGCAATCTGGTGCATTTTCCCGAGGAATGCACCGGAAAAGGTACTTCCGGGTTATCCTGTATATACAAGTTGGGGCGCTTGGCAACAATGCGAGGTTCGTGCAGCCCGGACACCGGAGCGCATCGCCGAGCTTTTTCCCAAAGAACAGAACCAGGAGTACCCATGGTCAAGACGGTAGTTGTGAAAATCGCCTCCCTGCTGGCAGCAGGCGCATGTGCAGCGGGCATGGCCGGAACGGCCGCCGCGCAGGAAACCAAGATCGCGCTGGGCATGTCCGGCTGGACCGGTTTCGCGCCGCTCTCGCTGGCCGACAAGGCCGGCATCTTCAAGAAGAACGGCCTGGACGTCGAACTCAAGATGATTCCGCAGAAGGACCGCCACCTGGCGCTGGCCTCGGGCGCCATCCAGTGCGCGGCCACCACGGTGGAGACGCACGTGGCCTGGAACGCCAACGGCGTGCCCATCGTGCAGATCTTCCAGATGGACAAGTCCTACGGCGCCGACGGCCTCGCGGTGCGCAACGACGTGAAGAGCTTCGCCGACCTCAAGGGCAAGACCATCGGCGTGAGCGCGCCTGGCACGGCGCCCTATTTCGGCCTGGCCTGGATGCTCAACAAGAACGGCATGACGCTGAAGGACGTGAAGGTGGTGTCGCTCGAGCCGCAGCCCGCCGCCCAGGCCTTCGTGGCCGGCCAGAACGACGCCGCCATGACCTACGAGCCCTACCTGTCGACCGTGCGCGCCAACCCCACCGCCGGCAAGATCCTGGCCACCACCCTCGACTACCCGATGGTGATGGACACCGTGGGCTGCGCGCCCACCTGGCTCAAGGCCAATGCCAAGGCCGCGCAGGCGCTCACGCAGTCGTACTTCGAGGCGCTCGACATGATCAAGGCCGACCCGGCCAAGGCCAACGAGCTCATGGGCTCGGCCGTGAAGCAGACCGGCGAGCAGTTCGCCAAGTCGTCGGCCTACCTGCGTTGGCAGGACAAGGCGGCCAACCAGAAGTTCTTTGCGGGCGAACTCACCAGCTTCATGAAGGAAGCCACGCCCATCCTGCTGGAGGCCGGCGTGATCCGCAAGGCCCCTGAAGACTACGCGGCCACCTTCGATGCAAGCTTCGTCAAGTAAGGCCCTGCCGCAGGTGCAGCCGCGCACGGCGGCGCCTGCGCCGGCCGTTCCCTCCCAGGCCGCCGCGCCCGCGCGGCGCCGTTCGCTCGCGCCGCTCGAGCCCATCAGCGGGCGCGCCCGCGTGGTGCTCGGGCTGGCCTTCTTCGTGGCCTTCGTGCTCGTGTGGTCCATCGCCACGCTCGGCGGCTTCGTGCCGCCGACCTTCCTTGCCAGCCCGTTGACCATGCTCAAGGAAGGCTGGATGCTCTTCGCCGAGTTCGGCTTCATCGGCGACGTGGGCATGACCGTGTGGCGCGTGTTCGGCGGCTTCCTGCTGGCGGCCGTGCTGGCGGTGCCGCTCGGCATTGCCATGGGCACATGGAAGGCCGTGGAGGCCTTCTTCGAGCCCTTCGTCTCGTTCTGCCGCTACCTGCCGGCGTCCGCATTCATTCCGCTGCTCATCCTGTGGGCGGGCCTCGGCGAAATGCAGAAGCTGCTGGTGATCTTCATCGGCTCCTTCTTCCAGATCGTGCTGATGGTGGCCGTGACCGTGGGTGGCGCGCGGCGCGACCTCGTCGAGGCGGCCTACACGCTGGGCGCCAAGAGCCGCGGCATCGTGGCGCGCGTGCTCATTCCGGGTGCCGCGCCCGGCATTGCCGAAACGCTGCGCCTCGTGCTCGGCTGGGCCTGGACCTACGTGATCGTGGCGGAGCTCATCGGCTCCTCGTCGGGCATCGGCCACATGATCACCGACAGCCAGGCCCTGCTCAACACCGGGCAGATCATCTTCGGGATCATCGTGATCGGCGTCATTGGCCTCGTGTCCGACTTCGCTTTCAAGGCGCTCAACCGCCGTCTCTTTGCATGGGCGGCACTCTGATGACGAACAAGCAGCTTTCCATCCAGGGCGTCTCGCGCGTCTTCACCGGCACCAAGGGACAGAGCACGCAGGCGCTTCTGCCCATTGACTTCGAGGTGCGCGAGAACGACTTCGTCACCATCCTCGGCCCTTCGGGCTGCGGCAAGTCGACGCTGCTGCGCATCGTCGCGGGGCTCGACTTCCCGACCACCGGCCAGGTGCTGCTCGACGGCGAGCGCATCGAAGGCCCGGGCGCCGACCGCGGCGTGGTGTTCCAGAGCTACACGCTGTTCCCGTGGCTCACGGTGGCGCAGAACATCCGCTTCGGCCTGCGCGAGCGCGGCATGAGCGAAGCCGACCAGAAGGAGCGCAGCGAATTCTTCATCGCCAAGGTGGGCCTGCGCGGCTTCGAGAACCACTTTCCGAAGCAGCTCTCGGGCGGCATGCAGCAGCGCACCGCGATTGCGCGCGCGCTCGCCAACGACCCCAAGATGCTGCTGCTCGACGAGCCCTTCGGCGCGCTCGACAACCAGACCCGCGTGCTGATGCAGGAACTGCTGCTCGGCATCTGGGAGTCGGCGCGCAAGACGGTGCTGTTCGTCACGCACGACATCGACGAGGCGATCTTCATGGCCAACCGCGTGGCGGTGTTCAGCGCGCGGCCCGGCCGCATCAAGACCGAGATCGCGGTGGACTTTCCGCATCCGCGCAGCTACACGATCAAGACCTCGCCCGAGTTCATGGACATCAAGGCGCAGCTGACGGAAGAAATCCGCGCCGAGTCGATGGCCGCGGCCGAGCACTGACATGAAACGCGACTTGCCGTCCCTCGCGCTCTATGCGCAAGTCAAGGATCACATCTCCCGCAAGATCCAGGACGGTACCTGGCCGGCCGGCCACCGCCTGCCGTCCGAGAGCGAACTGGTGGCGCAGTTCGGCATCTCGCGCATGACGGTGAACCGCGCGCTGCGCGAGCTGATGGAGCAGGGCCGCATCGTGCGCATGGCCGGCGTCGGCAGTTTCGTGGCCGAGAACAAGCCGCAGTCCACGCTGCTGCAGATTGCCAACATCGCGAGCGAAATCCGCCAGCGAGGCCACGACTATCGCTGCGAGATGCTCGCGGTGGAGCGCGTTTCCGCATCGCCCGACGTGGCGGCCTGGCTCGACATGCGCGCGGGCACCTCGGTGTTCCACAGCGTCTGCCTGCATCTGGAGAACGACACGCCGGTGCAGCTCGAAGAGCGCTACGTCAATCCGCAGGTCGTGCCCGATTTCCTCGAGCAGGATTTTGCCGCCGTACCGCCCAGCGAGTACCTGGTGCGCAACGTGCCCTTCGACCAGATCGAACACGTCGTCGATGCCGTGCTGCCCACTGCGGAGCAGGCGAGCCGGCTCGCGATGGAGCCCACCGATCCCTGCCTGCTGCTCACGCGCCGCACCTGGACGCGCAACACGCCGGTCACCTGGGTGCGCTGCCTGCATCCCGCGTCGCGCTACAGCCTGGGCAGCCGCTTCAAAGCCGACGGCAATCCATCTTTCGGTTGAGTTTTTGTCCTTAACGACTTACGTTTTCTCTCGCAACCACTTGTATAGACAGGTTCACATGCCAACAAGCCATCACACCACCACCACCACCCTGACCCTCACGCCCGGCACGGTGGACCTCGCGATGCTGCGCCGCATCCAGGCCGGTGGCGTGCGGCTGGCGCTCGACCCCTCGGTGCAGGAAGGCATGGCGCGCGCCGAAGCGGCGGTGCGCCACATCGTCGACAACGACCAGGTGGTGTACGGCATCAACACCGGCTTCGGCAAGCTCGCGAGCACGCGCATCGGCAACGACCACCTGGCCGACCTGCAGCGCAACCTCGTGCTCTCGCACAGCGTGGGCACAGGCGAGGCGCTGACCGCGCCTGTCGTGCGCATGGTGCTGGCCACCAAGGCCGTGAGCCTGGCGCGCGGCCACTCCGGCGTGCGGCCCGCACTGGTCGATGCGCTGCTGGCCTTGTTCAATGCGGGCGTCATGCCGCGCATTCCGTGCAAGGGCTCGGTGGGCGCCTCGGGCGACCTCGCGCCGCTCGCTCACATGGCCTGCGTGCTCATCGGCGAGGGCGAGGCCACCACGGCCGACGGCGCCGTGATCAGCGGCGCCGAGGCCATGCGCCTCGTCGGCCTCGAGCCCTTCGTGCTCGGCCCCAAGGAAGGCCTGGCGCTGCTCAACGGCACGCAGGTGTCGACTGCGCTCGCACTCGCAGGCCTGTTCGGCGCCGAAGACGTGTTCGCTTCGGCCTTGATGTCGGGCGCGCTATCGCTCGAAGCCATCCAGGGTTCGATCAAGCCTTTCGATGCGCGCATTCATGCGGCGCGCGGCCAGCCGGGACAGATCGCGGTGGCCGGTGCCGTGCGCACGCTGCTCGAAGGCAGCGAGATCGTGCCGTCGCATGCCGATTGCGGCCGCGTGCAAGACCCGTATTCGGTGCGCTGCATCCCGCAGGTGATGGGCGCCTGCCTCGACAACCTCGCCCATGCCGCGCGCGTGCTGGTGATCGAAGCCAATGCCGCATCGGACAACCCGCTGGTGTTCTGCGACACCGGCGAAGTGATCTCGGGCGGCAACTTCCACGCCGAGCCGGTGGCCTTCGCGGCCGACATCATCGCGCTGGCCGTGAGCGAAGTCGGCGCCATCGCAGAACGCCGCATCGCGCTCTTGCTCGACACCGGCCTTTCGGGCCTGCCGCCGTTCCTGGTGCACGACGGCGGCCTGAATTCGGGCTTCATGATCGCGCAGGTCACGGCCGCTGCCCTTGCGTCGGAGAACAAGTCGCTCGCGCATCCCGCCAGCGTCGACAGCCTCCCCACCTCGGCCAACCAGGAAGACCATGTGTCGATGGCCACCTTCGCGGCGCGCCGCCTGGGCGACATGGTCAACAACACGGCGGTGGTCGTGGGCATCGAAGCCATGGCCGCCGCGCAAGGTATCGAGTTGAAGCGAAAGCTCAAGAGCTCGCCGCTGGTCGAAGCCGAATTCGCCAACATCCGCCAGAAGGTCGCCTTCCTCGAACGCGACCGCTACCTCGCGCCCGACATCGAAGCCATGCGCCAATGGGCGCTGAAGGCCGAGCTGCCGGCCGCGCTGCTGAACATCCTGCCCAGCCATTCGTAAGAACCGACATTCCGATTGAGGAGAACCACGCCATGAACGCTCCGGAAAAATTCGCCCTGAACAACCCCGACGCCGCCGATCCGCGCCACGATCCCACGCGCGTGATCCGCGCTCCGCGCGGCAGCACGCTCAACTGCAAGAGCTGGCTCACCGAGGCGCCGTTCCGCATGCTGCAGAACAACCTCGACGCCGAGGTGGCCGAGCGCCCGCAAGACCTCGTGGTGTACGGCGGCATCGGCCGCGCCGCGCGCAACTGGGCCTGCTACGACCAGATCCTGGCATCGCTGAAGGAACTCAACGACGACGAGACGCTGCTCATCCAGTCGGGCAAGCCGGTGGGCGTGTTCAAGACGCACGAGAACGCGCCGCGCGTGCTGCTCGCCAATTCGAATCTCGTGCCGAAATGGGCCAACTGGGAGCACTTCAACGAGCTCGACCGCCAGGGCCTCTTCATGTACGGCCAGATGACGGCGGGCAGCTGGATCTACATCGGCAGCCAGGGCATCGTGCAGGGCACCTTCGAGACTTTTGTCGAAGCCGGCCGCCAGCACTACAACAACAGCCTCGCGGGCAAGTGGATCCTCACGGCCGGCCTCGGCGGCATGGGCGGCGCGCAGCCGCTCGCGGCCACGCTGGCGGGTGCGGTGTCGCTCAACATCGAGTGTCAGCAGACCAGCATCGACTTTCGCCTGCGCACGCGCTACGTCGACAAGCAGGCGCGCGACATCGACCACGCGCTCGAACTCATCCAACAGCACCGCGACGCGAAGGAAGCCGTGTCGATCGCGCTGCTCGGCAACGCGGCCGACATCCTCCCCGAGCTGGTGAAGCGCGCGAAGGCCGGCGGACTCAAGCCCGACCTCGTGACCGACCAGACCTCCGCGCACGACCTGATCAACGGCTACCTGCCTTCGGGCTGGAGCGTTGCGCAATGGCAGGCTGCGATGAAGGACCCGTCGCAGCACGATGCGCTCAAGACCGCGGCCGCCAAGTCGTGTGCCGTGCACGTGCAGGCCATGCTGGACTTCCAGGCCATGGGCATCCCCACGGTCGACTACGGCAACAACATCCGCCAGGTCGCTTTCGACGAAGGCGTGAAGAACGCCTTCGACTTCCCGGGCTTCGTACCGGCCTACATCCGCCCGCTGTTCTGCGAAGGCAAGGGCCCGTTCCGCTGGGTGGCGCTCTCGGGTGACCCCGAAGACATCTACAAGACCGACGCCAAGATCAAGGAGCTGTTCCCCGAGAACACCCACACGCACCGCTGGCTCGACATGGCGCGCGAGCGCATCGCGTTCCAGGGCTTGCCCGCGCGCATCTGCTGGCTGGGTCTGGGCGAGCGCCACATCGCGGGCCTGGCCTTCAACGAGATGGTGAAGAACGGCGAGCTCAAGGCGCCGATCGTCATCGGCCGCGATCACCTGGACACCGGCTCCGTCGCCAGCCCCAACCGCGAGACCGAAGCCATGAAGGACGGCACCGATGCCGTCTCCGACTGGCCGCTGCTCAACGCGCTGCTCAACACCGCGGGCGGTGCCACATGGGTGAGCCTGCACCATGGCGGCGGCGTCGGCATGGGCTATTCGCAGCACTCGGGCGTGGTCATCGTCTGCGACGGCACCGAGGCCGCCGCCAAGCGCATCGAGCGCGTGCTGTGGAACGACCCGGCCACCGGCGTCATGCGCCATGCAGATGCGGGTTATGACATTGCCGTGGCCACGGCGAAGAAGCAGGGTCTCAATCTGCCGATGGTGCGCTGACCTTCCTCTGCAGCGGTAAGACGAAGGTAGAAAGAAAAAGCGCGCCCATTCCCACTTGGTGGGAATCGGCGCTTGGATGTGGGAACGGCGGGCAAGATACTGCACGCCGCATCCACTTTCGACGCCCCCGCGATTGCCCCCGATGACACCGCTGACCGAAGCTTCCGCCCACAACGATCGCGCCCTGCTGGTGCTGTCGGTGCTGGCGCAGAGCAAGGTGGCGATGTCGGCGGCGCAGCTGATGCAGGCCACGGGCCTTTCGCAGAGCACGCTGTACCGGCAGATCGCGATGCTGCGGCGCTGGGGCTTCGCGATGGAGTCCGACGGGCGCTATTCGCCCGGCCCGGTGAGCGTGCAGCTCGCGAGCGGCTTCGACGGCAACTCCGACCTCGTGATGGCGGCGCGCGCCGACATGCGCGCGCTCGCACAGCAGAGCCATGAAAGCGTGGCGCTGGTCACGGCCGTGAACGACCGCGTGGTGTGCCTCGAGATGATCGACAGCGAGCAGTCGCTGCGCTGTTCGTTCGACCGCGGCCGCAGCGTGCCCGCGCGCGACGGCGCCAGCGCCAAGTGCCTGCTGGCCCACATGCCGCTCGATCAGCGCGACGCCTTGCTCGACGCGTTCGGCGAAAGCCCCGAGCGCCGCGCCGAGCGCGCCGCCGAACTCGACGCCATCCGCGAGGCCGGCCATGCCGTGACGCATGGCGAGGTCGATGCCGGTGTGTGGGGCGCGAGCGCGCCGGTGCTGGCCTCGGGACGGCGCCTGCGCGGCGCGATCACGCTCATGGCACCGCTCACACGCGTCGAAGGCACGGAAGCTGCATTGCTCCACATGACCGTCGTCACGGCGGCTCGCATTTCCCGCGCACTGCAGTAGACATCGCTGCGCCTTTCTTTTTCAACCCATGGAAGCCTTCACATGAACACCCGCCGCACCCTCGTCGCCGCCGCCCTCTCGAGCCTCGCCTTCTTCGGCTTTGCCGCCACCGCGCAAGCCCAGGGCGAGCCGCTGCGCGTGGCTACCGATGCCACCTTTCCGCCGATGGAATACGTGGAGAACGGCAAGCGAACGGGCTTCGACGTGGAACTGGTGGAGGCCATCGGCAAGACGCTGGGCCGCAAGATCGAGTGGATCGACATCGACTTCAAGGGCCTCGTGCCGGGCCTGGTCTCCAAGCGCTTCGACATGGCGGTGTCGGCCATCTACATCACCGACGAGCGCAAGAAGGTCGTCGATTTCACCGTGCCGTATTACGCGGGCGGGCTGGTCGTGATGGTGAAGGACGGCAACGCGGCCATCAAGACGCCGGCCGACATCAACGGCAAGAAGGTCAGCGTGCAGGTGGGCACCAAGTCGGTCGCCTACACCAAGGAAAAATTCCCGCAGGTGCAGCTGATGGAAGTCGAGAAGAACCAGGAGATGTTCAATCTCGTGGACATCGGCCGCGCCGACGCCGCCGTGACCGGCAAGCCCGCCGCCTACCAGTACGTGCGCACGCGCGGCGGCCTGAAGGTGCTGCCGGAGCAGATCACCACCGAGGAATACGGCATGGCCATTCGCAAGGACACGCCCGAACTCACCAAGGCCGTGAACGGCGCCATCGAGAAGCTCAAGGCCGACGGCACCTATGCGCAGATCGTCGCCAAGTGGTTCAGTGCCAGCGCCAAGTAAATAAATAGAACGGCTCATGGATTTCGACTTCTCGCCGGTCTGGCAGGGCTGGCCGGACCTGCTGCGCGGTGCGCTCGTCACGGTGGAAATCACCGCCTGCGCGCTCGCGCTCGGCTGCGTGTTGGGCCTCCTGGTCGGCATCGGCCGGCTCAATCCGAAACGACGCTGGCTGTACGGCGTGTGCACGGCCTACGTGGCGGCGATTCGCGGCACGCCGCTGCTGGTGCAGCTGTTCATCTTGTTCTTCGGTCTGCCGCACTTCGGCATCCTGCTGCCGGCCTTCTTGTGCGGCGTGCTGGGGCTGGGCGTGTACTCGGGCGCGTACGTGTCGGAGATCGTGCGCGGCGCGATCCAGTCGATCGACAAGGGCCAGACCATGGCCGCGCAGTCGCTGGGCATGACGCCCGGCACGGCGATGCGCGAGATCGTGCTGCCGCAGGCGGTGGTCCGCATGATTCCGCCGCTGGGCAACGAGTTCATCGCGCTCATCAAGAACTCGGCGCTGGTGTCGCTCTTGACGATCCACGACGTGATGCACGAGGGGCAGAAGATCATCAGCGTGTCGTACCGTTCGCTGGAGGTCTACCTGGCCATTGCGCTCGTGTACTTCGTGCTCACGGGCACGATGACGCTGGTCCTGCGGCACTTCGAGCAGAAGCTGAGGCAGGGCGGGTTGATGCGATGAGCGGCGCTGTATTTGCATTTCTCCCTCCCCTCCCCCGGAAGGGGAAGAAGCAAGAGGATGCGTCATGAACAACGTGCAGCGTTTCTCGCGCAGCGCGCTGCCGGCCACGCCCTGGAAGAACGGCGGCGGCACCACGCAGGAAATCGTCAGCTGGCCCCAAGGCGCGGGGCTCGAAAGCTTCGGCTGGCGCGCAAGCATCGCGACCATCGCGGCGGCCGGGCCGTTCTCGGTTTTCGCGGGCGTCGACCGCAGCATCATGCTGCTGGAGGGCGACGGCGTGCGGCTCTCCACGCAGGACGGGCGAGTGGACCACCGGCTCGACGTGCCGCATCGGCCGTTCGCGTTCGGCGGCGATGACGCGATCGATTGCACGCTGCTGGGCGGCGCATCGTCGAACGATTTCAACATCATGACGCGGCGCGGCAAATGGCGCGCCGACGTGCGGGTGCTCGCGAATGCATCGGCCGTCGAGCCCGCGCCGCACGGCGTGCTGCTTGTGCTTCGCGGCGCATGGCGCCTGAACGGCGAGGCCTGCGCCGAGGGTGAAGGCGTCTTCTGGACCGACACCGAGCAGGCATGGCAGGCCGTGCCCGAAGGTGAAGGCGCGCGGCTGGCTGCGGTTCGCATCGTCCCGGCGTAAGCTGTGGAAACCGGAAGACGAACCATGACATCCGCACACCCATTTCCATCGGCCGACGGCCTCTGGACCGGCCTGCGCCTGGCGCCCGGTGCCGCGCCCGACGCCGCATTGCCAGCCGACACCGAAGCCGCGATCGCGGTCACGGAGGGCACGATCCGCTGGGTCGGCGCCCGCGAAGCGCTGCCCTCCGAGTTTGCCGCCCTCGCGCCGCACGACGGCGGCGGCGCGCTCGTCACGCCCGGCCTGGTCGATTGCCACACGCATCTGGTCTACGGCGGCCAGCGCGCCAACGAGTTCGCCATGCGCCTCGCTGGCGCCACCTATGAAGAAGTGGCAAAGGCCGGTGGCGGCATCGTCTCGTCGGTGCGCGCCACGCGCGAAGCCGACGAAGACACGCTCTTCGCAGAGGCCGCGCCGCGGCTCGAACAGCTGCTGGCCGATGGCGTCTGTGCCATCGAGATCAAGTCGGGCTACGGCCTTTCGCTCGAGCACGAACGCAAGCAGCTGCGCGTGGCGCGGCGCCTGGGCAAAGCCTATGGCGTCACCGAGCGCACCACCTTCCTCGGCGCCCATGCGCTGCCGCCCGAATACGCGGGCCGCAGCGGCGACTACATCGACCTCGTCTGCAACCAGATGCTGCCCGCGCTCGCGGCGGAAGGGCTGGTCGACGCGGTGGACGTGTTCTGCGAGCGCATCGCCTTTTCGCTCGAGGAAACAGAGCAGGTCTTCAAGGCCGCGAAGGCGCTCGGCCTGCCGGTCAAGCTGCATGCCGAGCAGCTCTCCGACATGGGCGGCGCCGCACTGGCCGCGCGCTATGGCGCGCTGTCGTGCGACCACATCGAGCACCTGTCGGCCGAAGGCATCGAGGCCATGCGCCAGTCGGGCACCGTGGCCGTGCTGCTGCCCGGCGCCTACTACACGCTGCGCGACACGCACCTGCCGCCCATCGAGGCGCTGCGCGCCGCGGGCGTGCCGATGGCCGTGTCGACCGACCACAACCCGGGCACCTCGCCGGCGCTGAGCCTGCTGTTGATGATGAACATGGCGTGCACGCTGTTCCGCCTCACCGTGCCCGAGGCGCTGGCCGGCGTCACGGTGCATGCGGCGCGCGCGCTGGGGCTGTCCTCCACGCACGGCGTGATCGCCGAAGGCATGCCCGCCAACTTCGTGCTCTGGAACGTGCGCGATGCGGCCGAGCTCGCCTACTGGTTCGGCCAGCGGCCCGTGCGCAGCGTCGTGCGCCGAGGCCGCATCGCCGTCGGAGCTGCCGCATGACGCAAACGCTTTTCGCGGCCGACGCATTGCTGCCCGAAGGCTGGGCGAAGAACGTCCTGCTGTCTTGGAACGACGCCGGCCAGCTCACGCAGGTGCAGTCCGCCGCGCCGCCTGCCGCCCGCGTGCAGGTGGCGAACGGCCCCGTGATTCCCGGCATGCCCAACCTGCATTCGCACGCCTTCCAGCGCGCCTTCGCGGGCCTCACCGAACACCGCGCCGAGCAGCAGGACAGCTTCTGGAGCTGGCGCACGCTGATGTACCGCTTTGCCGCGCGCCTGGGCCCGCAGCACATGGAAGCCATCGCCACCTGGCTCTATGCCGAGATGCTCGAGGCAGGCTACACCAGCGTGTGCGAGTTCCAGTACGTGCACCACGACGCCGACGGCCGACCCTATGCCGACGATGCAACCCTGAGCCTCGCGCTGCTGCGCGCTGCGCAGAAGGTGGGCATCGGCTTCACGCTGCTGCCCGTGCTGTACCAGACCAGCGGCTTCGGCGGCCTGCCGCCCAACGAAGGGCAGCGCCGCTTCATCCGCTCGACCGATTCGATGCTGCGCCTGCTGGGCACGCTGAAGCCCGCGTGCGATGCAGCGGGCGCGCGGCTCGGGCTGGCGCCTCACTCGTTGCGCGCCGTGCCACCCGATGCGCTGCGCGAGGCCGTTGCGGGCCTTGAAGCCATCGACCCCGGCGCGCCCATTCACATCCACATTGCCGAGCAGACCAAGGAGGTCGACGACTGCGTCGCCTGGAGCGGCCAGCGGCCGGTCGCCTGGCTGCTCGACCACGCACCGGTCGATGGGCGCTGGTGCCTGGTGCATGCCACGCACATGGACGCGGCCGAATACGCGCGCGGCGCAAAGAGCGGCGCGGTGGCCGGCCTGTGCCCGACCACCGAAGCGAATCTTGGCGACGGCATCTTCGATTTCCCGGCATGGCGCCACCATGGCGGCGCCTGGGGCGTGGGGTCCGACAGCCATGCCACGGTCAACGCGGCGGAAGAGTTGCTGATGCTCGAATACAGCCAGCGCCTGGCTTGGCGGCAGCGCAATGTCGGCGCCGATGCGGCGCAGCCGCACGTGGCCACCGCGCTCACGCTCGGCGCGGTGAGCGGCGGTGCGCAGGCATCGGGCCGGGCCATCGGCGGCCTTGCCGCGGGGCAGCAGGCCGACTTCGTCGTGCTCGATGCCGCGCAGCTTGCGCTGCAGGGCCTCGCCGCGCCCGACATGCTGTCGTCGCACGTCTTTGCCAGCCACCGGACTTCCGCCATCGATGCCGTCTGGGTGTCCGGCCAGCCGCGCGTCGCCGCGGGCCGCCATGCCTTGCACGACGAGGCCGCCGCCGCATTCGTCGCGGCGCGCGGCCAGCTTCTTCTGGAAAATTGATCCCATGAGTTTCACCACCACCGAACCCCCGTTCCGCTTTCGTCAGGGCACGCGGCCCTTGCTGATCTCGATGCCGCATGTCGGCACCCACGTGCCGCCCGCGCTCGCCGCCCGCTTCACCGAAGAGGCGCGCCAGGTGCCCGACACCGACTGGCACCTCGAGCGGCTCTACGACTTCGCCGATGCGCTCGGCGCCTCGGTGCTCGTCGCCACGCATTCGCGCTACGTGATCGACCTGAACCGTCCGCCGGACGGCGCCAGCCTCTACCCGGGCCAGAGCGTCACCGGCCTGTGCCCGGTCGACACCTTCGACGACACGCCCGTCTACGCGTCCAGCGGCGACTTGCCGGACGACGAGGAAATCGCCGCGCGGCGCGACGCGATCTGGCGGCCGTACCACCAGCAGCTGCAGGCCGAGCTTGACCGCCTGAAGGCCACGCACGGCACCATCGCGCTGTGGGACGCGCACTCGATCCGCTCGGTGCTGCCGCGCTTCTTCGAGGGCAAGCTGCCCGACCTCAACCTGGGCACCGGCAACGGCACCAGCTGCGATCCGGCGCTGGCGGCCACGCTGCTCGATATCGCCAAGTCGGCCGAATCGGCCACGGGCTACACCGGCGTGCTCAACGGCCGCTTCACGGGCGGCCACATCACGCGCCGGTACGGCAACCCCGCCGCTGGCGTGCATGCGGTGCAGCTGGAGATGACGCAGTCGAGCTATATGCAGGAGAAGCTGCCCTTCGACTACCTGCCCGAAGTCGCGGCCGGCGTGCAGCCGCACGTGCGGCGCATGATCGAGGCGGTGCTGGAATTCGTGGAACGCCGTTAAAGCACCGACAGCGGCCAAGGGCAGCCTCGCTTCCTACAATCAGGGGCTATGAAGCCCGTCACCTACACCCGCGGCCAGGCCCTGCCCGGCATCCTCGAAAAGCGCATCGCCATCCTCGACGGCGCGATGGGCACGATGATCCAGCGCTTCAAGCTCACCGAGGAACAGTACCGCGGCGAGCGCTTCAAGGACTTCGAGCGTGACGTGAAGGGCAACAACGAGCTGCTCTCGCTCACGCGGCCCGACGTGATCCGCGACATCCACGAGGGCTACCTCGCGGCCGGCGCCGACCTGATCGAGACCAACACCTTCGGCGCGACCACCATCGCGCAGGAGGACTACAAGATGGCGCATCTCGCGCGCGAGATGAACCTCGAATCGGCCAAGCTCGCGCGCGCCGCCTGCGACAAGTTCAGCACGCCGGACAAGCCGCGCTTCGTGGCCGGCGCCCTGGGCCCGACGCCCAAGACCGCGAGCATCAGCCCCGACGTGAATGACCCCGGAGCGCGCAATGTCGACTTCGAGCAGCTGCGCGCGGCCTACTACGAGCAGACCGAGGCGCTGGTCGAAGGCGGCGCCGACGTGATCCTGGTCGAGACCATCTTCGACACGCTCAACGCCAAGGCCGCGCTGTTCGCGGTGGACGAGTACTTCGACAACAGCGGCCAGCGCCTGCCGCTGATCATCAGCGGCACCGTGACCGACGCGTCCGGCCGCATCCTGAGCGGCCAGACGGTGACCGCGTTCTGGCACAGCGTGCGCCACGCGCAGCCGCTGGCCGTGGGGCTCAACTGCGCGCTGGGCGCGGCGCTGATGCGCCCCTACATCCAGGAACTGGCAAAGGTGGCAGGCGACACTTTCATCAGTTGCTACCCGAACGCCGGCCTGCCCAACCCGATGAGCGAAACCGGCTTCGACGAGACGCCCGACGTCACCTCGCGGCTGCTGCACGAGTTCGCGGCCGAAGGGCTGGTGAACATCGTCGGCGGTTGCTGCGGCACCACGCCGGACCACATCGCGGCGATCGGCAAGGCCGTGGCGCCGGTTGCAGGCCGCCTGCTGAACAACAACGCCGGCTTCTATCGCGAAGCCGCGTAACTGGGCTCGCCCCCAGTCTTCGCGCACTTCGTGTCGCTTCGCCAAACCCCCTACCGGGGGCAACACCAGCGGCCCGGCAAAGCCGGTTCCGCGGTGTTTCACGAAGGGGACAGCGGCGCTGTTGCGTTCGTGGCTGATTGACGGCATCTGTGCCGCCGCCTAGGCTGGCTGCGCAAAGGAAGCCCATCATGAACAACAAACTCCTCATGCGCTGGATCGGCATCGGCGCCATTGCATTGGCCTTGCCGCTGGCGGCCGCGGCGCAGCAGGCCTTCACGCGCGGCGCGGTCAACCTGCGGGCCGGCCCTTCGGGCGACTATCCGCTGGTGGCGCGGCTAGGGCCGGGCCAGCCGCTTGATGTGATCGGCTGCACCGGCGGCTACAGCTGGTGCGACGTGGTGCTGCCCGACGGCGGGCGCGGCTGGGTCTGGGCGAGGAGCCTCGACTACGCCTACCAGGAGCGGCGCGTACCGCTGGCGACTTATGGGGCGGTGATCGGCGTGCCGATCGTGACCTTCGTGATCGGCAGCTACTGGGCCGATTACTACCGCGACCGGCCCTGGTATGGCGAACGGCGCTGGTGGGGCAGCCGGCCGCCGCCTCCGCCGGTGCCCGGATGGCGCCCGCTGCCGCCCGTGCGCCCTGACTGGCAACCCAAGCCGTGGCCCGGCCCCGGTTTCAAACCCCAGCCAGGGCCCGGCGTCCGGCCGCAACCCGGGCCCGGCTATCGCGCGCCCCATCCGGGACCAGGCTACCGCCCGCCGGCGGACCCGGGCTTCAAGGCGCCTCGGCCCCAGCCGGCCTTCCGGCCCGGGCCACTGCCCGGCCAACCGCAAATGCACCAGGGCGGCGGACGGCCCGAGGGTGGCGGAGGCGGGCGCAAGCAGCGCGGCGATGAAGGCGGCGGCAAGGGTGGCGGCCACGGTGGCGGCGGAGGCAAGGGCGGCGGCCACGGCCATCGCGACTAGGGCGCAAGGCCCGCCGCAGCCTGGCGGTCGCGCGCAATCAGCGCCACGAAGCGCTGCGCCCCCAGGCCCAGCGGCCGCTCGCGCGACCACACCACGTCGACCCACAGGTCGAGCCCGTTGCTGAGGTTCTCGAACGGAATCTCGACCAGCGCGCCGGCGGCCACATGGGGCTTGGCAAAGTTGCGCGGCAGCCAGCCCCAGCCGAGGCCGGCGGTGATCAGGCTCAGCGCGGCCAGCGCGTTGTCGGTGCGCCAGACATGGCGCGCGAACACGAAGCGCGGGTCGCTGGTGGCCAGGTCGCGCCCCGCCACGACGATCTGCCGGGTGTTCGTGAGGTGTTCTTCCCGCAGGCGCTCGCCGGCGGCCGCCATCAGGACGGGATGGTTGGGGGCCATCACCGCCACCATGGTGTCGCTGCCGACTTCCTGAAAGCCTTCCCGCCCGTCGAGGCTCGGGCGCTCGAACACCAGCGCCAGCTGCGCGCGGCCACTGTGCAGCAGCGCCAGCGCATCGGCCTGGGGGGCGGCCAGCACCTCGACCTGAAGCAGCGGATATTCCTCGGCCAGCGCGGCCAGCGGTCCGCTCCAGGGCGCGGCCAGCAGTTCGGGCGCAATCGCCAGCGTGAGCCGGTTTTCCAGCCCCTGGGTGAGTGCGAGCGCCTGCACCTGCAACTGCTTCAGCTGGGCCGCCAGGAGCCGCGCCTGCGGCTCCAGCGATCGGGCGGCGGCGGTCGGTTGCGGTTCGCGGCCGCTGCGGTCGAACAGGGGCAGTGCCAGTTCGGCCTCGAGGTTGGCAATGGCCATGCTCACGGCCGAAGGCACCTTGTGCAGCGCGCGCGCCGCAGCCGAAAAGGAGCCGTGGTCGATCACGGACAAAAAGACTTCGACGTTGTCGCTGGAGAAGGCCATTGCCGCACCAATCTATCAATAAAACTGAAATAAGTTAACTTTTTATATCAGTTAACAACAAATAAAGTCCAGCCATCGTCTTCATTCGCCAGAGGAAAGAGCCATGCAGGGGTTTCAGCGTCGCGTCGTCTACATCACCCTTTACGAAGGGATCGCCATCGTGGCCGCCAGTGCCGGCCTGGCGCTGATGACGGACGCCGGGCTCGGCCATTCCGGCGTGCTGGCGGTGGCCGCCTCGGTCATCGCGGTGATCTGGAACCTGGTGTTCAATGCCCTGTTCGAGCGCTGGGAGTCGCGCCAGGCGGTGCGCGGGCGCAGCGTGCGCCGTCGCGTGGCGCATGCCATCGGCTTCGAGGGCGGGCTGATTGCGTTCCTGGTGCCGATGTTCGCCTGGGGCCTGGGCGTGTCGCTTTGGCAGGCGCTGGTGATGGACCTGGGGCTGGTGGTGTTCTTCCTCGTCTACACCTTCGTCTTCAACTGGGCTTTCGACCGGGTGTTCGGGCTGCCGGCTTCGGCCGCGCCCCTCGGGCCTGCGTCCGTGGCCGGGCAGGGGGCCTGAACATCCCCAACGGCCGCGGCCCTTGCCGCAGCCGGTAAAATTGCGCTCCCTTCCAAGGAGCGTTGCAGCGGCGGCCCACATCAACAGGCCCGCCGTCAGGCTTGGAAGGCGCCCTGTGGCCGGGGCGCAAGCCGCAAACGACGCTCACCTGACGTTTTTTCCTGCACAGGTGAGCCCCCATGAGCGATGTTCCCACGCCTTCCGTTCCCCCGATGAAGCTGTCCGGCCTCGAGCCGGTGGCCATCGATGCCGGATCGCTGTTCGTCAACATCGGCGAGCGCACCAACGTCACCGGCTCCAAGGCCTTCGCCCGCATGATCCTGAACGGCCAGTTCGAAGACGCCCTGGCCGTCGCGCGCCAGCAGGTCGAGAACGGCGCGCAGGTGATCGACATCAACATGGACGAGGCCATGCTCGACAGCAAGGCCGCGATGATCCGCTTCCTGAACCTGATTGCCAGCGAGCCCGACATCGCGCGCGTGCCGGTGATGGTCGACAGCTCCAAGTGGGAGGTCATCGAGGCGGGCCTGCGCTGCATCCAGGGCAAGGGCATCGTCAACTCCATCTCCATGAAGGAGGGGGTCGACAAGTTCAAGCACGAGGCCAAGCTGGTGAGGCGCTATGGCGCCGCCGCGGTGGTCATGGCCTTCGACGAAAAGGGCCAGGCCGACACCTACGAGCGCAAGATCGAGATCTGCGAGCGGGCCTACCGCATCCTGGTGGACGAGGTGGGTTTCCCGCCCGAGGACATCATCTTCGACCCCAACATCTTCGCGATTGCCACCGGCATCGAGGAGCACGACAACTACGCGGTCGACTTCATCAACGCGGTGCGCTGGATCAAGGAGAACCTGCCGGGCGCCAAGGTGTCGGGCGGCGTGAGCAACGTGAGCTTCAGCTTCCGCGGCAACGACCCGGTGCGCGAAGCCATCCATACCGTGTTTCTGTACCACGCGATCAAGGCGGGCATGGACATGGGCATCGTCAACGCCGGCATGGTGGGCGTGTACGACGACCTCGAGCCGACCCTGCGCGAGCGCGTGGAAGACGTGGTGCTGAACCGCCGCCCCGACGCCGGCGAACGCCTCGTCGAAGTGGCCGAGACCGCCAAGAGCGGCGCCAAGGACGACAGCAAGAAGCTCGAATGGCGCGGCACGCCGGAACATCCGGTGCACGTGAACCAGCGCCTCTCGCACGCCATGGTGCACGGCATCACGGACTTCATCGTGGAGGACACCGAGGAGGCCTACCAGCAGATCCTCGCCAAGGGCGGCCGTCCGCTGCACGTGATCGAAGGGCCGCTGATGGACGGCATGAACATCGTGGGCGACTTGTTCGGCCAGGGCAAGATGTTCCTGCCGCAGGTGGTCAAGTCGGCGCGCGTGATGAAGTCGGCCGTGGCCCACCTCATTCCCTACATCGAGGAGGAAAAGCGCCAGGACGAGGCCGCGGGCCGCGACGTGCGCACCAAGGGCAAGATCATCATCGCCACCGTGAAGGGCGACGTGCACGACATCGGCAAGAACATCGTCACCGTGGTGCTCCAGTGCAACAACTTCGAGGTGGTGAACATGGGCGTGATGGTGCCGTGCCACGAGATCCTCGCCCGGGCGAAGGTCGAGGGCGCGGACATCGTGGGCCTGTCGGGCCTCATCACGCCCAGCCTGGAAGAAATGCAGTACGTGGCCGGCGAGATGCAGAAGGACGATCACTTCCGCATCAAGAAGATTCCGCTCCTGATCGGCGGCGCCACCACCAGCCGCGTACACACCGCCGTGAAGATCGCGCCGCACTACGAAGGCCCGGTGGTCTACGTGCCCGATGCTTCCCGCAGCGTGAGCGTGGCGCAGTCGCTGCTGTCCGAGCAGGCCACCGCGTACATCGACGAGATCAACGCCGACTACGAGAAGGTGCGCACGCAGCACGCCAACAAGAAGCAGGTGCCGATGTGGCCGCTGGCCAAGGCGCGCGCCAACAAGACGCCGATCGACTGGTCCGGCTACACGCCGCCCGCGCCCAAGTTCATCGGCCGCCGCGTGTTCAAGAACTTCGACCTGACCGAGCTCGCCAAGTACATCGACTGGGGCCCGTTCTTCCAGACCTGGGACCTGGCGGGCCCGTTCCCGGCCATCCTGAAGGACGAGATCGTCGGCACCGAGGCCGTGCGCGTGTATGCCGACGGCCAGCGCATGCTCAAGCGCCTGATCGAAGGCCGCTGGCTCAGCGCCAGCGGCATCGTCGGCTTCTGGCCCGCCAACACGGTGAACGACGACGACATCGAGCTCTACACCGACGAGACGCGCAGCGAGGTTGCCATGACCTGGTACGGCATGCGCCAGCAGACCGAGAAGCAGGTGATCGACGGCGTGATGCGGCCCAGCCGCTGCCTGGCCGACTTCGTCGCACCGAAGGACAGCGGGCTGAAAGACTATGTGGGCGTGTTCGCGGTCACGGCGGGCCTGGGTGTCGAGAAAAAAGAGAAGTATTTCATCGACGATCTCGACGACTACTCCGCCATCATGCTGAAGGCCCTGGCCGACCGGCTGGCCGAGGCCTTTGCCGAATCGCTGCACCATCGCGCGCGCACCGACCTCTGGGGCTATGCGCCCTACGAGGGTTTGAGCAACGAGGACATGATCGCCGAGAAATACCGCGGCATTCGACCCGCGCCCGGCTACCCCGCCTGCCCCGACCACAGCGTGAAGCGGCCGATGTTCGACCTTCTGGGTTGCGCGGACATTGGCATGACGCTGACGGAAAGCCTCGCTATGATGCCCGCCGCCAGCGTGAGCGGCTTCTACCTGAGCCACCCCGAGTCGACGTACTTCAACGTCGGCAAGATCGGGCACGATCAATTGCAGGACCAGGCGGCACGGCGCCGGACGAGCGAATCCGACCTCGAGCGCCTGCTGGCGCCGAACCTTTGAACCTGCCGGCCGGCATGGCCGACCGGCGCCGGGAGTTGTTATTCAGAAGTTGATGTTTGCCGCCGCGCACTACGCGGCACTGGCGGTCTTTGTCATTGCCTGCTGGGGTTTCGGACGCGCGCTGCTGGCGCGCCTTTCGCCGCCGCCACGCCGGGACGCCTGGCTCGAATCGGCGATGGCCGCGACCCTGGGCGTCGGCCTCTTCATCTGCGCCTTCCAGGTGCTGGCGATCTTCGGCGCGTTCAAGGTCGGCGCGACGGTGACGCTGATCGCCGCCGGCTTGGTGGCCGCCGCCCTCCAGCTGCGGCCCGGGTGGCGCGACGTTCGCACGGTTCGCGCTGCGGCTGTGGCCTCCGCCGCGCCATGGACCCGCGCCGACAAGATCGCGGCCATCGCGCTGGGCCTGGTGGCGCTGCCCGCGCTGGTCGCGCCGCTCGCGCCGCCCGCCGCCTTCGACGAGCTGATGTACCACCTGCCCTATGCGCGGCAGGTGGCGCAGCAGGGCTCCCTGGGCATCCACGAGTGGCTGCGCTACCCCTGGTTTCCGTACAACTACAACCTGCTGTATGCCGCCGCGCTGCAGGTGGGCGACGACGTGCTGCCGCATTTTCTCAATGCGCTGGCGGGTGTGCTTTCGGCGGTCATGGTCCTGCGCCTCGGCATCCAGCACACGAACCGGCTCACGGCCTTGATCGGCACGGCCATCTGGGTCGGCATCGGCGACTATTCGAATGCGCTGATCGACATGGGCGTGGCGCTCTTCGTGCTCGGCGCCTGCGTGGCGCTGTGGTGGTGGCGCGAATCGCAGCCGGTGCAGGGCGGCATGCGCTGGCTCGGCCTGGCGGCGTTCTGCCTCGGCGTGGCCGCGGGTTCGAAGTACCAGGCACTCACCTTCCTGCCCCTGGTGGCCCTGTTCGTCGTCTGGCACGAGCGCCGGCCCAAGGCGTGGGCGCTGGCGCTCATTTGCTTCCTGGTTCCGTGCGTGTACTGGTACGCCCGCAACGCCATCATGACCGGCGATCCGTTCAACCCCATCGGCGCGCGCGTGTTCGGTTTCACGGAGTGGATTCCGGCCGACTACGTGCAGCAGGTGGCCGACGTGCGCGACCATGCGGCGCGGCCCAATGCGCTCATCTGGGCCGTGTTCCTGGCACCGTTCAGCATGCTGTGGAAGCGTTCGGCCGCCGTGCGCGCGGCGGGCTGGTTCTGCTTTTATTCCGTGGCCGTGTGGATCGTGACCTCGCGCTATCCGCGCTATCTCATGGCCTCGTTTCCACTGCTCGCGCTGATGGCGGCCATCGGCTGGCAGGTGCTGTTCGGCTGGATTGCCAAGGGCGTGCGCCGCGCGTTCGGCGGCAAGGGGGCGACGGCGACCGCCGAGGATGTGCCGGCCGCCGCCTCCACCGGGCGTCTGGGCCTTGCCGGCGACTGGATCGTCGTGCTGCTCGTGGCCGCGCTGGCCGCCGTGTCGTTGCGGCAGACGGCGGTCAAGGTGGCGATGATCTCGCCCACGCCCGAAACCCGCGAAGCCTTCCTGCGCCAGCACGTGCCCGGCTATGCCGCCATGGACTACCTGCGCCAGCATGCCGACGGGCGCGTCTACCAGATTGCGCTGAACGAGGCGATCTACTACGGCCCCAATCCGATCTGGGGCGATACGCTCGGCCCGTGGCGCTACCGCGATTTCCTGCTGCTGCCTCCGGGCGACATGGCGGTCAAGCTCGCCCGGCTGGGTTTCACGGCCATCGTCATGCCCACGTCGATGGTGCCCACGCTCGCTACCCGGCCCGGCTTCGACCAGCATTTCGCCCTGCTGTACGAGAAAGACGGCGGCCGGGCCTATCGCATTATTTCGACCGCACCATGACCGACGACAACCAATCCGCCGCAGCCCGCGCACCGATACGCATCGCAGCGGTGATCCCCTGCTACAACGAGGCGCTGTCGATCGCGCAGGTGGTCGCGCAATTCCGCGCGGCGCTGCCGGAGGCCGAGATCCACGTCTTCGACAACAACTCCACCGACGACACCGCCGCCATCGCGCGCGCGAGCGGCGCTTTCGTGACGCACGTGGCGGCACCCGGCAAGGGCAACGTCGTGCGGCGCATGTTCGCCGACGTCGAGGCCGACGTGTACGTCACGGTCGACGGTGACGCCACATACGACGTGGCCAGCGCACCGCGGCTGGTGGAAACGCTGGTGCAGGGCAACCTCGATATGGTGGTGGGCTGCCGTGTCGACGACGGGCGGAACGCGCTCACCTACCGCGCCGGCCACCGCTTCGGCAACCGGATGCTCACCGGCGCCGTGGCGCAGCTTTTCGGCGGCGGCCTGACAGACATGCTGTCGGGATACCGCGTGTTCTCGCGCCGCTATGCCAAGTCGTTTCCGGCCCTTTCGCACGGCTTCGAGATCGAGACCGAGCTCACGGTGCACGCACTCGAGCTGCGCATGCCCCATGCCGAGCTCGACACCGCCTACAGCACGCGGCCTGAGGGTTCGCACAGCAAGCTCTCGACCTACCGCGACGGCTGGCGCATCCTCCGGACCATCTGCAAGCTGTTCATCAGCGAGCGGCCGCTGCAGTTTTTCACGATCCTTGCGGCGCTGCTCGCAGTGGGTGCGATCGCGCTGGCCATTCCGCTGCTGATCACCTACCTGCACACCGGCCTGGTGCCCCGGCTCCCCACGGCGGTGCTGTCGACCGGCGCCATGCTGGCCGCCATGCTGTCGATGGTCTGCGGCGTCGTGATGCACGCCATCCGGCTCGGCCGCCGCGAGGCCAAGCGGCTGCGCTACCTCGCGATTCCCGGCGTCGGGCAGTTCCGCCGCACGCCATGAAGGCGGGCCGCGAGTTCCTGGCGTTCGCCATCGTCGGCGCGGCGGGATTCGTGGTCGACGTGGCCGTGCTATATCTCGCGGCGCCCTTGCTGGGCTGGTACGGCGCGCGGGTGCTGTCGTTTCTTGCGGCGGCCACGGCCACCTGGGCGCTGAACCGGCGCTACACATTCAGCGGCCGGCGTTCCGATGCTTCGGTGCTGCGCGAGTACCTCGGCTACCTCGTGACCATGCTGGGGGGCGCGGTCGTGAACTATGGCGCCTACGTGCTCGTGCTGCACTGGGCTTCGGGTCCCTGGGCACCCGCGGCCGGCGTGGCGCTGGGCAGCTGCGCGGGACTGGTCGTGAACTTCCTGTCGGCGCGCTACCTGGTGTTCAAGGCGCGATAGATGCCGGCGGAGATCGGCGCCGACGCTGCATGGGCGCTGCTGACCCTCACCCTGGCCCTCTCCCGGAGGGAGAGGGGACAAGGCGGGCGCTGCTCAGTGTGCGCCTGACACCACCACCGGGATTTCCGTCGCCGGCGGCGTGTTGCGGCTGCGGCCGCAGCGCACGATGCCGTCGATCATCACCATGCCCACGCCCGGAATGTCGCCGAGCTGCACGCTTTCGAGCAGGCCCGGCGCCGGCGAATGCTGCGCGCGGTCCATGAAGACGAAGTCGGCGTCGCGGCCCACCTCGATCAGCCCGCAGTTGAGCTTGCGGATCTTCGCCGTGTTGCCGGTGGCAAAGCAGAACACCAGCTCCGCCGGAATGTTGGCGATGGACGACAGCATGGCCACCATGCGCAGGATGCCCAGCGGCTGCACGCCCGAGCCGGCCGGGCCGTCGGTGCCCAGAATCACGCGGTGCGGGCACTTGAGTTCGAGCGCGGCCTTGGCCGCGGCTATGGCGACCTTCTCGTTGCCGTTGTGCACGATCTCGATCGCACGCGAGCTCTTCTCGCACAGCTCGCACACATGCGCCTCGGGCAGCGAGGTGTGGCCGCCGTTGATGTGGCCGATGATGTCGGCGTCGGCCTCCAGCACCACGTCCTTGTCGATCAGGCCGGAGCCCGGAATCGACGGGCCGCCGGTGTGGATGGTGCTCTGGATGCCGTACTTGCGCGCCCAGGCCACCATTTCCTTGGCCTCGTAGCCGGCCTTCACCGAGCCCAGGCCCACTTCGCCGAGCAGGCCCACGCCGGCTTCGGCGAGCTCCTTGAAGTCGCTCTCGACCATGCCCTTCTCGATGACCGGCGCGCCCGCCAGCACCTTCACGCCGCCGGGACGGAAGTTGTCGAACGCGCGCTGCGCGGTGATGGCCAGCGCCTTCAGGCCCACGATGTCCTTCGGGCGGCCCGGCAGGTGCACCTCGCCGGCCGAGATCATGGTGGTCACGCCACCGTGCATGGTGGAATCGATCCAGCCGATCTGGCCCTGGCGCGGCGTCCAGTCGCCGAACACCGGGTGCACGTGGCTGTCGATCAGGCCCGGCGCCACGCAGGTCTGCTTCGCGTCGATGACGGTCTTCGCGCCTTCGAGGTCGCAGTCTTTTTCCTTGCCCACCTGGACGATGAGGCCGTCGTTCACCACGAGGGTGTCGGCGTCGAGGATGGGCTTGTCGATGTCGCCCGAGAGCAAGAGGCCGATGTTCTTTATGACGACCTTGCCCGACTTTGCGCCGGCTGCGATTTCTGCCATTTCGTGGTGTCCTCGTGGGGTGGGGTGTTGTCTTGTATGTCGTCCGAGCGCACGGTGCGCAGCACGGTCTCGATCACGAAGTCTTCCCAGTGCGTGATGGCCTCGGGCGATTCCAGCGGCTCGCCCAGGAATGCGGTCAGCGTGTGCCGGTTGGAGGTGTAGAAATAGCCGGTGGACGCGATCAGCAGGTAGATGTCGCGCGCCACGAGATCTTTGCGGAACAGGCCCTGGGCTGCGCCGCTCGCGAGGATCTCGGCAATGATGGCCACCGCCCGCGACGAGTACTCGCGCGCCCGCAGCGACTTCGAGATGTGCCGGCCCTTATGCAGGTTCTCGGTGTTCAGGAGCGTGACGAACTCGGGGTTCTTGCGGTAGTAGCCCAGCACGAAGCGGATCACCTCGGTGAGCGCCTCCACGGGCCGCGAGGCATCGAGCGCAATGGCGGCCTCGGCATCGTCCATGCGCTTGTAGATGCCTTCGAGCACTGCGATGAAGAGGCCTTCCTTGCTGCCGAAGTAGTAGTAGATCATCCGGTCGTACGACTTGGCCGCCTTGGAGATTTTCTCCACGCTGCCGCCGTCGTAGCCGTACTTGGCGAACACCTTGGTCGCCGCCTTCAGGATGCTGTCGCGCGTGGCCTGCGCCGCGGCCTCGCGAACGCCGGTGCGGCGCTGGGGCTTGGTGCTGGCGGAGCGGCTGTCGGCCATCGTGCGCGGCGCCGGCTACTTTTCCGCGAAGGCGCGTTCGACCACGAAGTCACCTGGTGTCGAGGTGTTGCCTTCCTTGAAGCCGCGCCCCTCGAGGATGTGCTTCAGGTCCACCAGCAGGCCGGGGCTGCCGCACAGCATCACGCGGTCTTCCACCGGGTTGAGCGGGGGCAGGCCGAGGTCGTCGGTGAGCTTGTTGGTCGCGATCAGGTCGGTGATGCGGCCCTGGTTGCGGAACTCCTCGCGCGTGACCGTCGGGTAGTAGAGCAGCTGCTTGGCGACCATCTCGCCGAGGAATTCGTGCTTGGGCAGGTGGTCGGTCACGAGGTCGTGATAGGCCAGCTCGTCCACCTGGCGCACGCCGTGCACCAGGATGACCTGCTCGAACTTCTCGTAGGTGTCGGGGTCGCGGATGATGCTCATGAACGGTGCGAGGCCCGTGCCCGTGCCGAACAGGTACAGGCGCTTGCCCGGCAGGGTGTAGTCGATCAGCAGCGTGCCGGTAGGCTTGCGGCCCACGATGATGGTGTCGCCCACCTGGATGTGCTGCAGCTTCGAGGTGAGCGGGCCTTCTTCCACCTTGATGCTCAGGAACTCGAGATGCTCCTCGTAGTTCGGGCTCACGATGCTGTAGGCGCGCAACAGGGGCTTGTTGTTGACCTTCAGGCCGATCATCGTGAAATGACCGTTCGAGAAGCGCAGCGCCGGGTCGCGCGTGGTGGTGAAGGTGAACAGGCGGTCGGTCCAGTGGTGGACGCTCAGGACGCGTTCTTCGCTGAATGCACTCATACGGAACTCAAGAGTTGGTTGAAACAGTGGAAAGTGGCTGGGCCGAAATGCACGCCCCTGGGGCGGCAGCCTTCGGCCGGCTGCGAACCCTCCATTGTCGTTGGTCGGAAATACCCCCGGCGGATACCGCGAGAAAACACCATTGCAAGCATCGGGCCTGTTTGCTACATTGACCGCGAATGTAGTGAACGCAACATGAAAGTGTAGGGAATGCTACACAAACGGAAGGCGGCGCACAAGCGGGCAGACGGCACGTTTGTTGCAACCCTTCGCAGACCGAGATTCCCGACGCCCCCCGCACCACACGCCCACGAGACCGCCCGATGACAGAACACACCAAGACAGACGGACTGCCCGGCATGGACATGCCGCTGGTTGCCGACGCCGGCGGCGGCGCCTTCGGCAAGGCGCCGCCGCGCAACGAGCGCATGAGCACTGCCAAGGTCGAGTGCAACGCCTGTCCGGTGCTGTGCCAGATCTCCGACGGCCGCACCGGCGCCTGCGACCGCTATGCCAACAGGGAGGGCGTGCTGGTGCGCGTCGACCCCGTGGTCCTGCTGCGCCGCGAGATCGCGACCGAGGCCCCCGTGCTGGTGCCCTTCGACCGGCCCGCCGCCGAAAAAGCCGAAGCCGGCGCGCCCGACTGGAGCGGCGACCTGCTGCATGCCGACGAAGTCTTCGTGACTGGCGTGGGCTCGTCCACCACCTACCCCGACTACAAGCCGGCCCCATTCATCGTCGCCTCGAAAGCCCAGGGCGTCGACATGGTCACCGTCGTCACCGAAGGCATCTTCAGCTACTGCAGCTTCAAGGTGAAGATCGACACCGACCGTTTCCTCGGCTCCGAGCAGGCCAACGTGCGCTACCGCGGCGAAGTGGTCGGCCACGTCACCACGGCCGAGTACGGCTCGCAGATGCTCTCGCTCGGCGGCGTGCACCACCTCACCGGCGGCAGCAAGAAGGAAGGCCGCATGACGGCCGAGCTGATGCAGCTGCTGGGCAACAAGAAGGCGGTGGAGTGCACCATCGACGGCGGCTCCACCCTCGTCATCCAGGCTGGCAAGGCGCCCATCGTCAACGGCGTGGAAGAGCAGCGCATGCGCGTGGGCTGCGGCTCGGCGGCGGTGGGCATCTTTGCGCGCCAGTTCGCAGGCGTGGCCGACGAGGTGGTGGTGGTCGACGACCACATCACCGGCGTGCTCACCGAACACCAGGCCGGGCGCTGCCTCGACATGGCGCCTTCGGGCATCCAGATGCTGGGGCGCAAGTCCACGCCGGGGCGCTACTTCCAGGTGGCGAACCCGGGCAACGGCTGGGGCGGCACCGACATCGCCGATCCGCTCTCGATCATCGAGGGCTGGGAAGAAGGCGTGGCGCGCCCGGGCCTGCGCCTCCTGATGACGTCGACCACCGGCGAGCACGCGCAGTGGTATGTGCTGGACGACGCATTGAAGCCCGTCGAGCAGCCCATGCCCGCCGACGTGCGCCGCATCGTCGAGCGCATCGGCGAGAACTGCGAACCGTCGCTGTGCACCGTGCTGTTCCTCGGTGGTGCGGGCGGGTCCTTGCGCGCCGGCGTGACCGAAAACCCCGTGCTGCTGACGCGTGCCATCAAGCGCGCGCTCGTCAACGTGACCTGCGGCGGCGCGCCGGCCTATGTGTGGCCAGGCGGCGGCATCACCGTGATGGCCGATGTCATGCGCATGCCCGACAACAGCTTTGGCACCGTGCCCACGCCGGCCATCGTGGCGCCCATCGAGTTCAGCATGCGGCGCGATGACTACGAGGCGCTCGGCGGCCACATGGAGCACATCTTCTCGCTCGAGCAGGCGCTTGCGCGCGGCGCGTGGCAGGAAGACGGCGCTCCCTTGGCGCGCCAGTGGGTCGTCATGGACGACGCCAATCCGTGGCCGCTCGGCCAACCACCCATGCTGGGTTGAACCATGACCGCCCAACGCGCCGCGCTCGACAAGAACCGCTGGCACTTCAACCACGGCCCGATCGACATCGTGGCCGAGGCGCATGGCGACCCCTACGCCGTTGCTGCCGCGCACGACGCGGCGTGGGCGCGCTTCGGCCATGTGCTGAATGAGCTGGTGCGCGAGTTGCCGCTGCTGCGCCTGGCTGCGAGCGACAACATGCGCCCGCGCGGCGTGGTCGGCAGGCGCATGTGGGATGCCTGCGCCGCGTTCTCGCCGATGTTCATCACACCCATGGCGGCCGTGGCCGGTTCGGTGGCGCAGGAGCTGATCGCGTTCTACGACCGCCCCGGCATCGAGCGGGCCTGGATCAACAACGGCGGCGACATTGCGCTGCACCTCGCGCCGGGGCAGTCGGCACGCGTGGGCGTCTATGCCGACCTGGCGCGCTTCGACTGGCGGGGCACCGGCATTCTCACGACCGACGGCCAGTTCGAAATCAGGGCCGAGCAGCCGGTGCGCGGCGTCGCCACCAGCGGCTGGCGCGGCCGCAGTTTCTCGCTGGGCATTGCCGACAGCGTGACCGTGCTCGCCGCCACCGCGGCCGAGGCCGATGCCGCCGCCACCGTGATCGCCAATGCGGTGGATGTGGACGATGCCGCCATCCAGCGGCGCCCGGCCAGCGAGTGCAAGGACGACAGCGACCTGGGCGACCTCCTGGTCACGGTCGACGTGCCGCGGCTGGCGTCTTCGCAGGTGAAAAGCGCGCTGGATACGGGCGCCGTTTGCGCCAAGGTCCTGCAGAAAGGCGGGCTCGTCTGGGCTGTCCTGCTCGTTTGCCAGGGTCAGTGGCGACTTGTTGAACCCTTATGCTCGAAGGCGCTGTCAAAATCGCCGTCCGGTGCAGTTGGTTCAGTATTTGCTTAACGAAAAGCAAGGTTCTTTTTCATGATCGATATACGCCGCGTCTTCACCCATGTCGAGCACATCCACCACGAGTTCGGGCCGCGCGCCAGGACCCCGTTGGTGCGCGGTGCCATCGGCGCGGTGCTGACCAATCCGTTTGCGGGCCGCTACGAACCCGACATCCTGCCGATGATGGCGCTGCTCGACCCCGTGGGCGTCGACATGGCGCACAAGCTGCATGCCGCCATGGACGTGCCGCTCGAGCAGATCGCCACCTACGGCAAGGGCGCCATCGTCGGCGCCGCCGGCGAACTCGAGCACGGCGCGCTCTGGCATGTGCCCGGCGGGTACGCCATGCGCGAGCTGCTCGGCTGGAAGGGCGACCGCGCGGCCTACACCGCGGGCAAGGCCGAGGAAAAAACCGGCCAGCCCGGCAATGCGCTGTCCATCGTGCCCTCGACCAAGAAGGTCGGGCCGCCCGGCGCCGCGCTCGACGTGCCGCTCACCAACATCAACGCCAGCTACGTGCGCGGCCAGTTCGACGCCATCGAGGTGCGGGTGCCCGGCGCGCCCGCGGCCGACGAGATCGTGTTCATCCTGGCCATGAGCACCGGCTATCGCATCCATGACCGCGTGGGCGGTCTTCGCGCCGAAAACATCAGCAAGTGGGACGGCCTGCGCTGAGCCGCCGCACAGAGACAAAAGAAGGAACATCCAAGCCATGACTGCCAACATCCGAAAGCTCGTGATCCAGGTCGACGAGACCCGCAAGGAAATGGGCCAGGCCATCGATCCGCCCACGCGCCGCGCCGTCGCCATCGCGGTGATCGAGAACCCCTACGCGGGCCGCTTCAGCGAGAACCTCGACGAGCTGATCGCCATCGGCGAAGAGCTCGGCGCATTGCTGGGCCAGAAGGCCGTGAAGGCGCTCGGCATCGAGCCCGGCCAGGCGCAAAGCTACGGCAAGGCCGCCATCGTCGGCGAGAGCGGCGAGCTCGAGCATGCCGCAGCCATCCTGCACCCCAAGCTCGGCGCGCCGTTGCGCGTGGCGGTTGAAAAGGGCGCGGCACTCGTGCCCTCGGCCAAGAAGCGCGGCACGCTGGGCACGGCCATCGACGTGCCGCTCGGCCACAAGGATGCGGCTTTCGTTCGCAGCCATTTCGACGCCATCGAGGCGCGCGTGTCCGACGCGCCGCGCGCCAACGAGATCGTGGTGGCCGTGGCCGTCACCGACAGCGGCCGTCCGCTGCCCCGCGTCGGCGGGCTGCAGGCCAGCGAAATCAAGGGTGAAGACGGGCTGCGCTGAATCCGTCCACCCTTCACGCGCATCCACGTCCAGGCGATTTCTTTTTTCTCTTTCTGTTTCGATCCCAAGGAGTTTCACCATGAACCCATTGCGTCACGTCTTCAGCGCCGCGGCAGTTGCCACGCTGGCCACGGCCCTCGTTCCTGCCCATGCCCAAGGCGTGATCAAGATCGGCGAGGTCAACAGCTACAAGGCCCAGCCCGCCTTCCTCGAGCCCTACAAGAAAGGCATGGAGCTGGCCGTGGAAGAGATCAACGCCAAGGGCGGGGTCAACGGCCGCAAGGTCGAGCTCATCACGCGCGACGACAACGCCAACCCCGGCGATGCGGTGCGCGTGGCCGAGGAGCTGGTCGCGCGCGAGAAGATCGACGTACTCACCGGCACCTTCCTGTCGAACACCGGACTGGCCGTGGCCGACTTCGCCAAGCAGAAAAAGATCTTCTTCCTGGCCGGCGAACCGCTGACCGACAAGATGACCTGGCAGGGCGGCAACGAATACACCTTCCGCCTGCGCCCCGGCACCTACATGCAGGCCGCGATGCTGGTGCCCGAAGCGGCCAAGCTCAAGAAGAAGCGCTGGGCTGTCGTGTACCCCAACTACGAATACGGCCAGTCGGCCGTGGCCGCGTTCAAGAACCTGCTGAAGGCCGCGCAGCCCGATGTCGAGTTCGTCGCCGAACAGGCGCCGCCGCTCGGCAAGGTCGATGCGGGTGCCGTGGTGCAGGCGCTGGCCGATGCCAAGCCTGACGCGATCTTCAACGTGCTGTTCGGCGCCGACCTTTCCAAGTTCGTGCGCGAAGGCAACACCCGCGGCCTCTTCAAGGACCGCACGGTGGTGAGCGTGCTGACCGGCGAGCCCGAGTACCTCGACCCGCTCAAGGACGAAACGCCCAACGGCTGGATCGTGACCGGCTATCCCTGGTACGGCATCCAGACGCCCGAGCACAAGGCCTTCTTCCTCGCGTACCACGCCAAGTACAAGGACTACCCGCGCCTGGGCTCGGTGGTCGGCTACAGCATGATCAAGTCGGTGGCGGCCGGCATCGACAAGGCCAAGAGCACCGAGACGCCGAAGCTCGTCGCAGCGTTCAAGGGCCTGCAGGTCGACACGCCGTTCGGCAAGATCAGCTATCGCGCGGAAGACCACCAGTCGACCATGGGCGCCTTCGTCGGCAAGACGAAGAACGACAACGGCAAGGGCGTGATGGTCGACTACACGTATTTCGACGGCGCCAAGTTCCAGCCGAGCGCCGCGGACGTGAAGAAATCGCGCGCCGCAGACTGATCTTTTCTTCTCCCTGGAACGCTTGCACCCATGAGCCTCTCGTCCCTGCTGCTTCAGTTCCTCACCGGGCTGTCGTCGGCTTCGTCGCTGTTCCTCGTGGGGGCCGGCCTTTCGTTGATCTTCGGCGTCACGCGCATCGTCAACTTTGCGCATGGCTCCTTCTTCATGGTGGGCATCTACCTCGCCTACACGCTGGTGGAGAAACTCGGCACGCTCGGCTTCTGGCCGGCCGTGCTGATCGCCGCCCTCGCGGTGGGTGTGATCGGCGCGCTGATCGAGATGGTGCTGCTGCGGCGCATCTACAAGTCGCCCGAGCTGTTCCAGCTGCTGGCCACTTTTGCACTGGTGCTCGTCATCAAGGACGCGGTGCTGTATTTCTGGGGGCCGGACGAATTGCTCGGCCCACGCGCGCCGGGCCTGTCGGGCTCGGTCGACATCCTGGGCCGGCAGTTTCCGACCTATGACCTGTTCCTGATCGTCGTCGGACCGGTGGTACTGGGCCTCATGTGGCTGCTGCTCACGCGCACCCGCTGGGGCACGCTGGTGCGCGCCGCCACGCAAGACCGCGAGATGGTCAGCGCGCTGGGCGTGAACCAGGCCTGGCTCTTTACCGCGGTGTTCGCGCTCGGCGCCACGCTCGCGGCACTCGGCGGCGCGCTGCAGCTGCCGCGCGAGCCGGCCACGCTCGCAATGGACCTCAACACCATCGGCGCGGCTTTCGTGGTGGTGGTGGTGGGCGGCATGGGCTCGATTCCCGGCGCCTATGTGGCGGCGCTGCTGCTCTCCGAAATCAAGGCGGTCTGCATCTGGCTCGGCGTGGTCGAGATCTTCGGCTACAGCGTGTCGTTCTCCAAGCTCACGCTGGTGGTCGACTTCATCGTGATGGCCATCGTGCTGGTGTGGCGCCCCTGGGGCCTGCTGGGCCGTCCGCAGGCGCCGAGCCGCTACGTGGGCATGCAGGAAGAGCCGCTGCGGCGCGCGAGCAGGGGCTACCTGTGGCTCGTCGCCGCGCTCGGCCTCGCGCTCATGGCCATGCCGCTGCTCACGGCCGATTCGCCCTACACCACGGTGCTGATGATCGACCTGCTGATTGCGGCGCTCTTCGCGGCCAGCCTGCACTTCATCATGGGACCGGCGGGCATGCATTCGTTCGGCCATGCGGCGTACTTCGGCCTCGGTGCCTACGGCGCCGCTCTGCTGGTGCGCGCGAGCGGCATGCCGATGGAGCTCGCCCTCGTCGTCGCGCCGCTGGTGGCCGCCATCGGCGCTTTCGTCTACGGCTGGTTCGCGGTGCGCCTTTCGGGCGTGTATCTTGCGATGCTCACGCTCGCTTTTGCGCAGATCACCTGGGCCGTGGTCTACCAGTGGGATTCGTTCACCGGCGGCAGCAACGGGCTCACCGGCGTCTGGCCTTCGGAGTGGCTGTCGGACAAGCGCACCTACTACTGGCTCACGCTGGTGCTCGTGGCGGCCGGCATTTTGATGCTGCGCCGCGTGCTGTTCTCGCCGTTCGGCTATGCGCTGCGTGCGGGCCGCGATTCGGTGCTGCGCGCCGATGCGATCGGCATCGACGTCAAGCGCATGCAATGGACCGCTTTTGTCATCGCGGGGGCCGCGGCTGGACTGGCGGGGTCGCTCTATGCTTTTTCCAAGGGCAGCATTTCGCCTGAGAGCCTGAGTGTGGACAAGTCGGTCGATGGGCTGGTGATGGTGCTGCTTGGCGGTATCCAGACGCTGGCGGGGCCGGTGGTGGGGGCTGTCACTTTCAGCTGGCTGCATGACACGGTGGCGCGCAATACGGATTACTGGCGGGCTACGCTGGGAGCGATCATCTTGCTGCTGGTGCTGCTTTTTCCGCAGGGGATTGCTGGGTTCGCGAAGCAGCTCACCGAGCGTGTGATGCGGGGGCGTCGTCGGGAAGTGGATGTTGCTTTGAAGGAGAAACGGACGTGAGGGGCGGTTGTCTTTCAGCGTTCCGGGGTCTTCTTTTTTCCCCGGGCCGGGATATCCCCCGGGCCTCGGGAGGCAAACCATCGGCACTGATCGAAAGGCCGCCGGCCCTCACCCCAACCCTCTCCCAGAGAGAGAGGGAGTAAATCCAAATGACCCTTCTCAAAGTAGACAACCTCGGCAAATCGTTCGGCGGCGTCAAGGCCGTGGACGGCATCAGCTTCGAGCTGAAAGCAGGCGAGCTGCTGGCCCTCATCGGCCCGAATGGCGCCGGCAAGTCCACCACCTTCAACATGGTCAATGGCCAGCTCAAGGCCGACCAGGGTTCGATCGTGTTCGACGGCCATGAACTGGTGGGCCAGAAGCCGCGCGCCATCTGGCGCCTGGGCGTGGGCCGCACTTTCCAGATCGCCGAAACCTTTGCATCGCTCACCGTCGCCGAGAACGTGCAGATGGCCATGCTCTCGCACGACGGCAAGTTGTTCTCGATGTGGCGCCGCGCGGCGGACCACAAGCGCGACGAGGCGCTGGCGCTGCTCGACCAGGTCGGCATGAAGGCCCAGGCCGACCGGCCCTGCAGCGAGCTTGCCTATGGCGACGTCAAGCGCGTGGAGCTCGCGATCGCGATGGCCAATGCGCCCAAGTTGCTGCTGATGGACGAGCCCACCGCGGGCATGGCGCCGAAGGAGCGCAATTCGCTGATGGCGCTCACCAAGGAACTGGTGGTCCAGCGCGGTCTCGCGGTGCTGTTCACCGAGCACAGCATGGACGTGGTGTTCGCGTATGCCGACCGCATGATCGTGCTGGCCCGCGGCCGCCTCATTGCGCAGGGAAAGCCGCTCGAGATCCGCGACCACCCGAAGGTACAGGAGGTGTACTTCGGCAGTGGCAAGACCTTCGAGAAGATTGCGGAGAAGGCCGCCGCTGTGAATGCGGCAGTGGGAGCAGCTGTATGAGCACGCACGAAACATTGTTGAAGGCGAACTCGCTGTGCGCCTGGTATGGCGCCGCACAGATCCTGTACGACGTGGATCTTGAAGTGCGCCGTGGCGAGGTCGTCGCGCTCATGGGGCGCAATGGCGCCGGCAAGTCGACCACGCTCAAGACGCTGATCGGCATGCTCGCCAAGCGCAAGGGCAACGTCAGCTTCCTCGGCCACGACATCTCGAAGAGCGAACCTCATCACGCGGCGAAGCTCGGCCTCGGCTTCGTGCCCGAAGACCGCCGGGTGTTCACCGATCTCACGGTGATGGAGAACCTCGAGGTCGGCAAGCAGCCGCCGCGCCGCTGGGCCGACGGCGCCGAGGCGCCGCTGTGGACGCCTGAGCGCCTGTTCAAGCTCTTTCCCAATTTGGGTGAAATGCCCAACCGCCCGGGCGGCCGCATGAGCGGCGGCGAGCAGCAGATGCTCACCGTGGCGCGCACGCTCATGGGCAACCCGTACCTGGTGCTGCTCGACGAGCCTTCGGAAGGCGTGGCGCCCGTCATCGTCGAGCAGATGGCCAACATGATCCTGGAGCTCAAGGCGCAGGGCGTGAGCATCCTGCTGTCGGAACAGAACATGCATTTCGCCGAGTTGGTGTCCGATCGCGCCTATGTGCTCGAGAAGGGCCAGATCCGCTACCACGCCACCATGGCAGAGCTCGCGGCCAACGAAGAGGTGCGCCGCGCCTACCTGAGCGTCTAGCCCGCGGAGACCTTCGTTCCTTTTTCATCGTCAACCACCGGAGCACACACCATGCACGACTCGCACCGCAGATCCCTTCTGAAGTCCACGGCCGCTTTGAGCTTGCTCGGTGCGACCGGAACCCTGTTCGCGGCTTCGAAGCTCAAGCCCAACGGCAAGTCCGCGCTGATCGTCATCGACGTGCAGAACTGCTTCGTCGACGGCGGCACGCTGCCCGTCAAGGGCGGCGCGGAGGTGGTGCCGGTGATCAACAAGCTGGCCGATTCGTTCGAGAACATCGTGGTCACGCAAGACTGGCACACGCAAGGCCATGCATCGTTCGCCAGCGCGCATGCCGGCCAGAAGCCGTTCAGCAGCATCAAGCTCTCGTACGGCAACCAGGTGCTCTGGCCCGACCACTGCGTCCAGGGCACCGACGACGCGGCCCTGCACAAGGACCTGAAGCTGCCGACCGCGCAGGTCATCATCCGCAAGGGCTTCCACAAGGGCGTCGACAGTTACTCCGCCTTCGAGGAGGCCGACCGCAAGACTGCTACCGGCCTGGGCGGCTACCTCAAGCAGCGCGGCATCAAGACGGTCTACGTGGCCGGGCTGGCCACCGACTTCTGCGTGGCCTGGACCGCGCTCGATGCGCGCAAGGCCGGCTTCGAGGTCTACGTGATCGAAGACGCCACGCGCGCCATCGATCTCAACGGCTCGCTCGCCGCCGCATGGAAGCAGATGACGGCCAAGGGTGTCAAGCGCATCCAGTCCTCCGATATCCAGACGGCCTGAGCACCTTCTCCGCCACCGCATTTACCATCCCGCACCACCACAACAACGACAGCAAAGAGCTTGACGACGCATGACGATTTCGATTTCAAGGCGCGCCCTGGTGGCGGGCGGCGCAGCCCTGGCAATGGGCCCTGGTCTTCTACGTTCGGCGCGCGCCGATAACGGCGTCACCGACAGCCTCATCCGCATCGGCCAGTCGGCCGTGTTCAGCGGTCCGGCCAAGGACTTCGGCGTCGACTACCGCGCGGGCATCAAGCTCTATTTCGACCGGACCAACAAATCGGGCGGCATCAACGGCCGCAAGATCGAGCTCGTTTCGTACGACGATGCTTACGACCCCGCGAAGACGGCCCTCAACACGGCCAAGCTGATCGACGAGGACAAGGTCTTTGCGCTCGCGGGCTTCGTAGCCACCGGCAACCTCGCGGCCGCGATGCCGCTGGCCGAGAAGGCGGGCGTTCCAATGTTCGCGCCGCTGGTGGGCACCAGCTCGTTTCGCGCCAAGGTCAACCGCCTGCTGTTTCACGTACGCGCCGGCTACGACCTCGAACTGCGCAAGATCATCAGCCATCTCTCGACCATCAGCCTCTCGTCGATTGCGGTGGTCTACCAGGACAGCGCCTTCGGCAAGTCGAACCTCGCCACCTGCGAGAAGCTCGCTGCCGAATACAAAGTGCAGGTCGTGAAGACGCTGCCGCTTGCCATCGCCGCCGAAGACGCCAAGCAGGTCGTCGCCGGACTGGCCGAAGCCAAGCCCGGCGCGGTCGTGATGATCATGGCGGGGCGCATGGTCGAGGTCTTCATGCGCGACTACCGTGCGAACGGCGGGGCGGCGCCGCTCTACACGCTGTCGGTCGGCATCACCGATGCGACGGGTTCCGCCAAGCGCCTCGAGGGCAAGCTCGCGGGGCTGGTCACGGCCAGCATCGTGCCGCCGCCGGAAGCACTGCGCGTGCCCATCGTGGCCGACTACCAGCGCGACCGCGCCGAGTTTGGCGAGAAGATCGACGGCTACACGGCGCTCGAAGGCTACATCGCCTCGCGCGTGATGGTCGAAGGCCTGCGCCGCGGGGGCAAGACGCTCACGCGCGACAGCTTCATCGCAGGGCTCGAAAGCATCGGCAACACGCGCTTCGGCGATTTCCCGGTCGAGTACAGCGCGAAGAACCACAACGGCTCGACCTTCGTGGACCTGGAGATGTACACCCGTGACGGACAGCTGCGGCGCTGAGCCGCTGCAATTGCAGGTCAACGGGCAGGCCCGTTCGCTTCCGGGCGTGCCGCGAGAGGCCACGCTGCTGCACTTGCTGCGCAACGACCTCGGCCTGAACGGGCCCAAGTACGGTTGCGGCCTGGGCCAGTGTGGCGCCTGCACGGTGCACGTCGATGGCGTGGCGGCCCGTGCCTGCGTGATTCCCGCGCACGGCGTGGCGGGCCGTGCCGTCACCACCCTGGAGGGTCTTGGCACGCGCGGCCACTGGCATCCGGTACAGGCAGCTTTTGAAGACGCGCAGGCCGCGCAGTGCGGCTATTGCCTCAACGGCATGGTGATGCAGGCCGCGGCGCTGCTCGCGCGCGACCCGCATGCGAGCGAGGCGCGCATCCGCAGCGAGCTGTCGGGCAACCTGTGCCGCTGCGGAACGCATATTGAAATTCTGGCTGCGGTGCAGCGGGCTGCGGTACGCATGCAAGAGCCATGACGCGGCGCGCCGATCTTCCGCAGACCCGAGCGGAGTTTCTCTCGGCCAACGGCGTGCTGCTCGTCGTGCGCGAGACGCCGCCCGCACCGCCACCCGCCAAGGGCCAGCCTACGGCTGTCGCGGGCAATCCCATCGAGGGTGACGAAATCCTGCTTGCGGTGTGGGACGACGGCAGCGCCTCGGCGCTCAACGGCCACGTCGACCTGGGCACCGGCATCCAGACCGCACTCGCGCAGATCGTGGCCGAAGAGCTCGACCTCGGCATGCCCTGCGTGCGCATGATGCTCGGCGACACCGCGCGCGCGCCCAACCAGGGCGCGACGATCGCAAGCGCCTCCATCCAGATCCATTCGCAGCCACTGCGCCTGGCCGCCGCGCAGGCGCGTGCGTGGCTGCTCGCGCGCGCGGCCGAGCGGCTCGGCACGCCGGTGGAAGCGCTGCAGGTGCGCAACGGCGTGGTGCGCGTGGCCGATGAGCCCGATCGCCGCGTCAACTACGCCGAGCTGATCGCAGGGCAGCGCACCGTGCTGCGGCTCGACCGCGCTGCCGAGCCCAAGCACCCGGCCGACTACCGCATCGTCGGCACGCGCCAGTCGCGCGTGGACATTCCTGCCAAGCTCGCGGGCGAGGGCGTATTCGTGCACGACATGCGCGTGCCCGGCATGCTGCACGGCCGCGTGGTGCGACCGCCGTATGCCGGTGCGGACCATGGCGAGTTCATCGGCAACACGCTCGAGTCGGTGGACGAATCGTCGATTGCGCACATTCCCGGCATTCGCGCGGTGGTCGTGATCCGCGACTTTGTCGGCATCGTGGCCGAGCGCGAAGAGCACGCCGAGCAGGCGCTGCGCCAACTGCGCGTCACATGGAAAAGTTGGCCCGGCATGCCGGACCTTTCCGACCTGGCGCAGGCCCTGCGCGACAATCCCTCGACGCAGCGCCTGCTGGTCGATGAAGGCGATGTCGACGGTGCGATTGCCGCGGCCGCGCAGCCGATGCATCGCACCTACGTGTGGCCCTACCAGATGCACGCGTCCATCGGACCTTCGTGCGCGCTGGCCGAATGGCAGCCGCAGGAGGGCGGCGGCGTCGGTTCCGCCGCCGGGCCGCTCCCAAGGCGGAACGCGCCCCCTTCGGGAGGCAGCGACCCACACGCAGTGGGGGAGCGTGGGGGCATTGTCTTGCGCTGCTGGGCCGGCTCGCAGAATCCCCACGTGCTGCGCGCCGATCTTGCGAAGCTCATGGGCGTGGACGACGTGCAGGTCGACGTCATCCGCATGGAAGCCGCGGGCTGCTACGGCCGCAACGGCGCCGACGACGTCGCGGCCGATGCGGCGCTGCTCGCGCGCGCCGTGGGCGCGCCGGTGCGGGTGCAACTCACGCGCGAGCAGGAGCATGCCTGGGAGCCCAAGGGTGCCGCACAGCTCATGGAAGTGGACGGCGGCCTCATGGCCGATGGCCGCATCGCGGCCTACGACTTCGAGACCTCGTACCCATCGAACGGCGCGCCCACGCTCGCGCTGCTGCTCACCCGCACCATCGAACCGGTGGCGCAGGCCTTCGAGATGGGCGACCGCACGGCGCGACCGCCCTACAGCGTCGACAACCTGCGCGTGAAGGTCAACGACATGGCGCCGATCGTGCGCGCCTCGTGGCTGCGCGGCGTGTCGGCGTTGCCGAGTTCGTTCGCGCACGAGTCGTACATCGACGAGCTGGCCACCGCGGCCGGTGTCGATCCGGTGCAGTTCCGCCTGCGCCACCTGAACGATCCGCGCGCCGTCGAACTGGTGCAGGCCACCGCGCAGAAGGCCGGCTGGCGCATGCGCACCGGCCCAGAGGAGAATGCCGACGGCGGGCTGGGCGAGGGCGGCGACATCCTCTTCGGCCAGGGCTTCGCGTACGCGCGCTACATCCACAGCAAGTGGCCCGGCTTCGGCGCCGCGTGGGCCGCATGGGTGGCCGACGTCGAGGTCAACCGCAAGACCGGCGAAGTGCACGTGCGCCGCGTGGTGGTGGGACACGACGCGGGGCTGATGATCAACCCCGCGGGCGTCGAGCACCAGGTGCACGGCAACGTGATCCAGACCACCAGCCGCGCGCTCATGGAAGAGGTGCAGTTCGCGCCGCAGCAGGGCGCTGCAGCGGCTGGTGCACAGCTGCCCGGCGTGCTGCCGTCCGGCGTGGTTGCGAGCCGGGAGTGGGGCAGCTACCCGATCGTCAACTTCCGCGACGTGCCGGTGGTCGAGATCATGCACATGCCTCGGCCCGGGGAACCCTCGCTGGGCGCGGGCGAGTCGTCGTCGGTGCCGGGAACTGCGGCGATTGCGAATGCGATCTTCGATGCGACGGGGGTGCGGTTCCGCGCGCCGCCGTTCACGCCGGAAAAGGTGCTGGCTGCGTTGAATCCGTTGACTTCGGACTTGCCCCCTCTCCCTGTGGGAGAGGGTTGGGGTGAGGGAGGGCGGCCTGCGAACAGTGACGCTGTCGTACCGTCATCCCAACCTTCTCCCAGAGGGAGAAGGAGCCATTCAGCCTGGCCCCAGCGCAAGGGCCTCTGGGCCACCGGCGCCGCGCTGTTCATCGGCGGCATCGGCCTCATCGCCGGCCTGCTCGGCTGGCGCTCTTCCATCGCCCCCGTTTCGCTCAGCGCCCCGGTCTACAGCGAAGCGACCATCGAACGCGGCCGCGTGCTTGCCGCGCTCGGCGACTGCGCCGTGTGCCACACCGCACCGGGCGGTGCGCCCAACGCGGGCGGCCGCGCGATGGAGACGCCCTTCGGCACGCTCTACACCACCAACCTCACGCCCGATGCCGACACGGGACTGGGCCGCTGGTCGTTCAGCGCGTTCCAGCGCGCGATGCGCGAGGGTGTCTCGCGCGACGGCCATCACCTGTACCCGGCGTTTCCGTACACGGCCTTCGCCAAGACCAGCGACGACGACCTGCAGGCGCTCTACGCCTACTTCATGTCCATGCCCGCGGTGCGCGCCGAGACGCCGAAGGCCGAGCTGGAGTTTCCGTTCAGCATGCGGCCGTTGATGGCCGGCTGGAACGCGCTCTTCCACGATCCGGCGCCGCTGCAGCCTGTGGCCACGCAAAGCGCGGAATGGAACCGCGGCGCCTATCTGGTCAACGGCCTCGGGCATTGCGGCGCGTGCCATACGCCGCGCAACGCGCTCGGCGCGGAGCAGGGCGGCAGCGCCTTCCTCTCGGGCGCCATGGTCGAGGGCTGGGAAGCACCGGCGCTCACCGGTCTTTCGAAATCGGCCGTGCCATGGGACGCCGACGAGCTGTACCGCTACCTGCGCCAAGGCCATACGCAGCGCCACGGCATGGCGGGCGGTCCCATGGCGGAGGTGGTGCGCGAACTCGCGCAGGTGCCCGATGCCGATGTGCGCGCCATGGCCACGTACCTCGCCTCTTTCAACCCCGCTCCGGCGGCCGAGCCGCAGGCCTTGGCGCAACAAGCGATCGACAAGGCCGCACGCACGCAGGGCCGGTTGCTCGGCCCCGCGCAGCGCATGTTCGACAGCGCCTGCGCCTCGTGCCATCACGACGGGGACGGCCCCACGCTGCTCGGCGTGAACACGCCGCTCGCGCTCAACAGCAACCTCACGAGCGCGCGGCCCGACAACCTGCTGCGCACCATTCTCGATGGCGTGCGCGAGCCCGCGAGCCAGGGCATCGGCTTCATGCCGGCCTTCCGCGAGGCGCTCGACGACCGGCAGATCGCGGAACTCGCGGGCTACATGCGCGCACGTTTCGCGCCGCAGGAGCCGCCGTGGAAGAACCTGCCGGCCGAAGTGGCGCGCGTGCGTACGGCTCGCGGCCACGGCGCCAAGTAGCGCCAGTCTCCGGTCGCCCAGCGGCCAGGGAGACATTCATTCAGAATGTCCGTTCCCTGAACCACAAGTGCCTCCGGAGACAACATGCCCCTGAACCTTTCCACCGCCACCAGCCTTCCCCGCGACGCCGAGCGCGCCACACTCGTCGGCCGCATCTGGCAGCCCGGCGTGGGCCCCGTTCTCGTGGCGGTGCATGAGGGCGGCTTGCACGATCTCTCCAAGCTGGCGCCGACCATGAGCGACTTGCTCGAGCGCGCCGAGTCTCCTTCGGCCAGCGTGCGCGACGCAGTGAACGCGGGCAAGGCCCCGCGCATCGCCGAGCTGGCTGCCGTGCTCGCCAACAGCGACGCGACCGCGCGCGACGAAGCGAAGCCCTGGCTGCTCGCGCCCTGCGACCTGCAGGCCATCAAGGCCAGCGGCGTGACCTTTGTCGAAAGCCTGCTCGAGCGTGTGATCGAAGAGCAGGCGCGCGGCGATGCGTCGCGCGCAGAGGCCACGCGCGCGGCGCTCAGCGGCGTGCTCGGCGACAACCTTGCGGGCATCGTGCCCGGCTCGGCCGAAGCCGCGAAGGTCAAGGAGGTCTTGATCGGGCAGGGCGCATGGTCGCAGTACCTCGAAGTCGGCATCGGGCCCGACGCCGAAATCTTCACCAAGGCGCCGGTTCTCTCCGCCGTGGGCACCGGCGCCGACGTGGGCATTCATGCCGCATCGGTGTGGAACAACCCCGAGCCCGAGGTCGTGCTCGCGGTCAACAGCCGCGGCGAGACACTCGGCGCGGCGCTCGGCAACGACGTCAACCTGCGCGACTTCGAAGGCCGCAGCGCATTGCTGCTCGGCAAGGCCAAGGACAACAACGCCTCCTGTGCCATCGGTCCGTTCATCCGCTTGTTCGATGCGCATTTCGGCATCGACGATGTGCGCCGCATCACGGTGGCGCTCGAAGTCACGGGGCCCGAAGGCTTCACGCTCGAGGGCTCGAGCTCGCTCGCAAAGATCAGCCGCGATCCGCTCGACCTGGTCTCGCAAGCCATCGGCGCGCACCATGACTATCCCGACGGCTTCATGTTGTTCCTCGGCACGATGTTCGCGCCGACACAAGACCGTCATGGTCCTGGGCAAGGATTCACCCACGTCGTCGGCGACCGCGTGCGCATCGCGGCACCGGAACTCGGCGCGCTCGTGAACCGCGTGGTCCATTCGGATCAAGCGCCACGGTGGACTTTTGGACTCAGCGCGCTCATGCGCAATCTTGGTGGGCGCGGATTGCTGTAACCGTTCTTTCTACGCTTTAAAAGGAGTTGTACTCCTTAGTGATTCATAGGCAGCACGTAGCAGTGTGTTGCTGTTGACCGCGCTTCGCGTTCCCCTCAAGATAACCATTGTTGACGGTTATTAATAAAAGGGAGATGGGGTTGTCGCCGAGCGAGATAGAACTATTGCAGTCGCCTGTTGAAGGCCCGCTAGCGTGCGGCGAAGACCTCGAATACGACCCCGACTTCATGGCGCTGCAGCAGGCTGCGACAGGAAAGCGGGAGCAGCAGTTCGGCTCCACCATCATCCCGGCCGAGCCACCTGACTGGGCCCGTGTCGAGCGCATTGCAAAGCAGCTGTGCCAACGCACGCTCGACGTGCGCGTGCTGGTTCTGCTGACGCTGGCATGGACCGAGAGCCGCGGCCTGCCTGGCTATGTCGATGGCTTGCGCGTGGTCGACGGCATCCTGCAAAAGTATTGGGACGACGTGCATCCGCGCGTTGTCGATGGCGATTTCGAAGACCCGCTGCCGCGCATGAATGCGCTGGCTGCATTGGCCGAAGCCGAGGGACTCGGACGCAGCGTGCGCGACGCACGCCTGCTCGAGGATGCCGGCGCGTCGATGAGCCTGCGGCAAGTCGAGGCACTGCTCGATTCGAGCAAGGCCGACCAGATCGATTACCCGGGCGGCATCGGCCGACTGCGGGAAGCGGCGCGCCGCGCGCAGGAAAAAGCGGCAGCGCCGGTGATGGCATTGCATGCGGCGCTGGAGTTGCTGCAGCGGATTCGCGAGACCTCGGAGCGCGCGCTGGGGCAAAGCTGGGCGCCTGACTTCTCGCGCCTCGAACGTTCGCTTCGCACCGTGGTCCAGCTGCTGCCCGAGCAGGCGCAGCCGGCGCCGGCCGAAGCATCGCAGGCCGAGGGCGGCAACAAGCCGGCGCAAGCGGCCGCATCGGGACAAGGTATCGCGGACTCCCCGAACGGCGCGTCGGGCCAGCGGGTAGCAAGCATTAAAGATATTGAAATATCGAATCGTGATGATGTGCAGGTGTTGCTGGAAAAGGCGTGCCAATACATGGAGCGCACCGAGCCCAGCCACCCGGCACCGATGCTCATCCGAAGAGCGCAAAGACTGCTGGACCTCAACTTCTTCCAGATCATCGAAGAACTCGTACCCGAGGGCTTGCAGAAGATAGAAAGCCTGGCGGGACGTTCGCTCGGCAGCGGCACGGCCGAGTAGCGAGGCAGGCGCCAGCGCGAGAGCACAAGGACAGACAGTCAGGGCAGGTCCGACCCACACGCACAGAGATTCAAGAGGAAGCTTATGGCAGACAACCGTGTCAGAAACAGTGGTCAGAAGTTCATCGCGCGCAACCGGGCGCCGCGCGTGCAGATCGAGTACGACGTCGAGATCTACGGCAGCGAACGAAAGATCCAGCTGCCCTTCGTGATGGGCGTGATCGCCGATCTCGCGGGCAAGCAGGTCGACCCGATGCCCGACCTCGCCGATCGCGATTTCATGGCCGTGGACATCGACAACTTCGACGACCGCATGAAGTCGATCAAGCCGCGCGTGGCCTTCCAGGTGCCCAACACCCTCACGGGCGAGGGGCAGATGAATGTCGACATCACCTTCGACAGCATGGACGACTTCTCGCCCGCGCGCATTGCACGCCAGGTGGGCGCGCTGCAGCACTTGCTCGAAGCCCGCACCGAGCTTTCGAACCTGCTGTCCTACATGGACGGCAAGAACGGCGCCGAGCAGCTGATTGCCCAGGCGCTGCAGAACCCGGAGCTGCTCAAGTCGCTCGCGTCCGCACCCAATCCCGCCGTGGCCAAGGCGGTGGAAGCGGCGAACGAAAAGTCGGGCGCTCCCGGCACCTCTTCCGAGTAAGCCGACAGGACCTCCACCATGAGCACCGCATCCAAACAGACAGCAGCGCGCGCGCAGACCGCCACCATCGAGGCGCTCGAGCCCAACGAGTTCTCCGACCTGCTGCAGCGAGAGTTCAAGCCCAAGACCGACCAGGCCCGCGAGGCGGTGCAGAGCGCCGTCAAGACGCTGGCGGTACAGGCGCTCGAAAGCACCGTCACCATCTCGAACGACGCCTACCGCACCGTGCAGGCGATCATCACCGAGATCGACCGCAAGCTCTCCGAGCAGATCAACCAGATCCTGCATCACGAGGACTTTCAGCAGCTCGAAGGCGCATGGCGCGGCCTGCACTACCTGGTCAACAACACCGAGACCGACGAGCAGCTCAAGATCCGCGTGATGTGCGCCTCCAAGCGCGAAGTGGCGCGCTCGCTGAAGCGCCACAAGGGCATCGGCTGGGACCAGAGCCCGCTGTTCAAGAAGATCTACGAGCACGAGTACGGCCAGTTCGGCGGCGAGCCCTTCGGCGCGCTGATCGGCGACTTCCACTTCGACCACAGCCCGCCCGATGTGGAGATGCTCGGCGAGATGGCGAAGATCGCCGCGGCCGCGCATTGCCCCTTCATTGCCGGCGCGTCGCCCACCGTGATGCAGATGGACTCGTGGCAGGAACTGTCGAACCCGCGCGACCTGACCAAGATCTTCCAGAACACCGAGCACACCGCATGGCGTTCGCTGCGCGAGTCGGAAGATGCGCGCTACATCGGCCTGGCCATGCCGCGCTTCCTGGCACGCCTGCCGTACGGCGCGCGCACCAATCCGGTCGACGAGTTCGAGTTCGAGGAAGAAACCGACTCGGCCCTGCACAACCGCTACACCTGGGCCAACTCGGCCTACGCCATGGGCGTGAACATCAACCGCTCGTTCAAGCAGTACGGATGGTGCACTTCCATTCGCGGCGTGGAGTCGGGCGGTGCGGTCGAGAACCTGCCCACGCACACCTTCCCGACCGACGACGGCGGCGTGGACATGAAGTGCCCGACCGAGATCGCCATCAGCGATCGCCGCGAAGCCGAGCTGGCCAAGAACGGCTTCATGCCGCTGGTGCACCGCAAGAACTCCGACTTCGCGGCCTTCATCGGCGCGCAGTCGCTGCAGCAGCCGGCCGAGTACTACGACGCCGACGCCACGGCCAACGCCAACCTGGCGGCGCGCCTGCCGTACCTGTTTGCATGCTGCCGCTTCGCGCACTACCTGAAGTGCATCGTGCGCGACAAGATCGGTTCGTTCCGCGAGCGCGAGGACATGGAGCGCTGGCTCAACGACTGGATCATGAATTACGTGGACGGCAGCCCGGGCACGTCGTCCCAGGACACGAAGGCAATGAAGCCGCTGGCGGCGGCGGAGGTCCAGGTGGAAGCCATCGAGGACAACCCGGGCTATTACGCCGCCAAGTTTTTTCTCCGGCCGCACTATCAGCTCGAAGGGCTGACGGTGTCGTTGCGGCTGGTTTCGAAGCTGCCATCCAACAAGAAGGACAGCAGCTAGTTCAACGGTGTCCCGCAATCGGGCATATATAACTTTGGGGGTTAATCATGGCAGTAGACATGTTCATGCGCGTCGAGGGCGCAAACGGCGAATCCAAGGACTCGAACCACAAGGACTGGACGGATATCAAGTCGTTTGCATGGGGAGCGACGCAGCCTGGAAACATGGTCAGCGGCGGTGGCGGCGGTGTGGGCAAGGCGAGCTTCAACGACCTGCAGGTTCTTGCGCGCATCGACAAGGCGGCGCCGTCCGTGATGAAGAACTGCGCCAGCGGCAAGCACCTGAGCAAGGTGGAGGTGTCGGTGTGCAAGGCGGGGGGCTCGCAGATCGAATACACGCGCGTCACGCTGGAAGAAGTGCTGGTGACCTCGGTGCAGTACTCGGCCGAGCAGGGCGGCGATGCGGTGCTGGTGCAGTTCGCGTTCCAGGCCGCCAAGGTGAAGCAGCAGTACTGGGAGCAGACGGACAAGGGCGGCAAGGGTGCCGAGACCGTGCTGGCCTGGAACATCAAGGAAAACCGGGAAGCCTGATTCCCGCGAGTCCCGGCCGGACCCGCGCGCGCCGCTCTTGCGGCGTGCCGCGGGCCGGTCACCCGCAGATAGTCACCGGCGGCTTCGGGCCGTGCGCGAGTCAATGAGGAAGTTTCATGGGCGATGGGTTTGCAGTGCTGGGCGAGCGCTCCGTGGCCGAGCACACCGAATGGGTACAGCGGCAGATTCGCGCGAGTCCCCAGAACGCCAGCCTGCGGCTAGCCCTCTGCCACTTTCTTGCGCTCCGGGGCGAGTGGCAGCGGGCTGAAGACCAGCTCAAGCTGGCCGCGAGGATCGATCCTTCTTTCGCTCCTGCCAGCGCCACCTGCGCGATGGCGCTGGCAGCCGAGCGTCACCGAACCGAATTCTGGAGTGGCGGCCGTGCGCCGGCCATCATTGCCGGCGAGGCCGACTGGGTCGCGGGGCTGATGGCCGCCGCGGCGCTGCCGTTCGAGCGCGCCACGGAAGCGGCCGACCTGCGCGAGGCCGCGCGGCAGGCCGCGCCCGCATTGCAAGGCACCCTGAGCTGCGTCGACCGTTCGGATTCGCGCACTCTGCAGGCCATCGATGGCGAGCCAGTGGAAAGCAGCGAGTTCGCCTGGCTTTGCGACGGCGACGTGCGCATCGGCGCCGTGCTCGAACTCCTCACGCCTTCGGGCTATGCGTGGCTGCCGCTGCCGGCGGTGCGGCGCCTCAAGTTTTCCCGTCCGCAGCATCTGGTCGACCTGCTCTGGGCGCCGGCCGAGATCGAGCTGCATGACGGCCGCGGACTCAATGGCCTGGTGCCGGTGCGCTACCCCGGCGCGCTCGACGCGCTCGACGATGAAACGGCGCTGGGCCGCCGCACCGACTGGCAGCCGCTGGCCGGTGAAGAGCAGTACGCCGGCGTCGGCCAGCGCACGTTGATCAGCGAAGCCGGCGACCATTCGCTGCTCGATATCCGGCTCGTGGAGTTCGCTCCTGCAGAGAGTGCCGCGCAGTGAGTTCCGTTTTGCCCGCCAGCCGCCCGACCATGGAGGTCGACGGCGACCAGCAAGAAAGCGTTGCACGCGACCGCCTGCAGCCGGTGCTGCTCGACCGCCTGACCGACAAGCAGCCGCAAAGCCGCCAGGAGCGCGCGGGGGCGTTCCTTATGAGCGGCAAGCTGCTGCGCGATTCGGTGCTGCGCGATTTGCAGTGGCTGCTCAACACCACCAACTTCGGCGCCGGCCACACCATCAACGCCATGCCGCGCGCGCGGCGCTCGGTCGTCAACTACGGCGTACGCGGCTGGGCCGGCGGGCGCATGTCGGAGGTCGACTTCGCGGATGTGGAGGCGGCCATTCGCACCTCCATCATCGATTTCGAACCGCGCATCATGAAGGACAGCATCGACGTGCGCTGCGTCACCGATGCCACCGACCTGGAGCACCACAACCTGCTCGCGCTCGAGATCCGCGGGACGCTGTGGTCGGTGCCCTATCCCATCGAGTTCATCCTGCGTTCCGAGCTCGACCTCGAAAGCGGCCACATGGTCCTTCGCCCGACAGGGGGGCTCTGAATGGACGCCAGGCTGCTGGACTATTACAACCGCGAGCTCACCTACATGCACGAGCTCGGTGCCGAGTTCGCGCAGCGCTACCCGAAGATCGCGGGCCGGCTGGGCATGCGCGGCATCGAGGTCAGCGACCCCTACGTGGAGCGCCTGCTCGAAGGCTTCAGCTTTCTCACGGCGCGCATCCAGCTCAAGATGGACGCGGAGTTTCCGCGTTTCTCGCAGCGCCTGCTGGAGGTGGTGTACCCGAACTTTCTCGCGCCGCTGCCGGCCATGGCCGTGGTGCAGATCGACGGCAACCTCAACGAAGGTTCGCTGAAGGCCGGCTACGAACTGCCGCGCCACACCATCCTGCGCGGCCGCATGATCAAGGGCGAGCAGACGGCCTGCGAATTTCGCACCGGGCATGCGGTCACGCTGTGGCCCGTCAAGATCACCGAGGCGGGCATCGGTCCCGTGCCCGCCGAGATCGCGCATGCGATGCCGGCCGTTGCGCGGCAGGCCAAGAGCGCGATCACCATCAAGCTCGAAGCCGTGGGCGGCGCCAGGTTTGCGGACATGCCCCTCGACCGGCTCGAATTCTTTCTTTCGGGCGCCGAGCTCCATGCGTTGCGCGTGCTCGAACTGGCGGTGCACCACAGCGTGGGCACCGTGTGCCGCAACGGCCCCGGCAGCACTGCGCGCATCGTGCCGCTCGGCGATGAGGCGATTCGCCACGAAGGCTTCGACCCCGAGCAAGCGCTGCTGCCCTACGACGCGCGTTCGTTCCAGGGCTACCGGCTGCTGCACGAATACTTCGCTTTTCCCGACCGCTACCTGTTCTTCAGCGTGAAGAACCTGCGCGCGGCGGCCGCGGCCATGGGCGGCACCACGATGGAAATCGTGATCCTGCTCGACCGTGCCGAGAGCGATCTGGAGCGGCTCGTCGATGCGCGGCATTTCTCGCTCTTCTGCACGCCCATCATCAACCTGGTGCCGCGCCGCAGCGACCGCATTCCGGTCGGGCCCGGACAGCACGAGCATCATGCGGTGATCGACCGCACGCGTCCGCGCGACTTCGAAATCTTCACCGTCGAGCGCGTCACGGGCCACATGAGCAGCGGCTCGGAAGAGCGCGAGTTCAGGCCGTTCCTGGGGTCGTTCGCGGCCGACGACGGCGACTTCGGTTCTTACTTCTCTCTGCGCCGCGAGCCGCGCCTGGTGTCCGACCGTGCGCGCGCGCAGGGCACCCGCACCAGCTACACCGGCAGCGAGGTGTATGTGTCGCTGGTCGACCAGCACGACGCCCCCTTTCCGCACAGCCTGCGGCACATCACGATCGATGCGCTGTGCACCAACCGCGACCTGCCGCTCTTGCTGCCCACCGGGCTGGAGTCTGATTTCACCTTGCGCGTGTCGGCGCCCGTGCGCGCCGTGCGCATCTTGCGCGGGCCGTCGCGGCCGTATCCCGCGTTGGCGGAAGGCGCGCTCACCTGGCGCCTCATCAGCCATCTGGGGCTCAACTACCTCAGCCTGACCGACGTCGACGCGGCGCAGGGTGCCGCCGCGCTGCGCGAGATGCTCGACCTGTACGGCAACCTGGCCGACCCGGCGGTGCGCCGGCAGATCCAGGGTGTGCGCTCGATGGCGCTGGCGCCCGTGTTCCGCCGCCTGCCCGAACCCGGGCCCATCGTCTTCGGGCGCGGCGTGGAAATTGCGCTGAAGATCGACGAGGTCGCCTTCTCGGGTTCGAGCCCCTATCTTTTCGGTGCCGTGCTGGAGCAGTTCTTCAGCCGGCATGTGTCGCTCAACGCGTTCACCGAATTCGCGCTCTCCAGCCTGCAGCGCGGAGAAATCGCACGCTGGATGCCGCGCATCGGACGCCGCCCCGCCGTATGAGTGCAGTCGATGTCACCGGCGATTCGCCGGCGCTGCAAGCGGTGCCGGATGTGCCGGCCGCCATCACGGCCTCTGCGCGGCGCGGCGCTTCCGAGGCCGACCCGGTCTTGTGGGCCGGCCTGATCGACCAGCCTTTCGAGCATGACCTGTTCATGCTGCTGCGCCGGCTCGATGCGCAGGGCGGCCACCCGCTGCTGGGCCGCGCGCCGCGCCCCCTCGACGAGCCGCTGCGCCTCGGACAGGAGCCCTCGATGGCGTTTGCGCCGTCGAACGTTTCCGGCGTCGATGTCGACGGCGACGGACCGCCGCGCATCTCGATCTACGGCTTCGGCCTGTTCGGCCCCAACGGGCCGCTGCCGTTGCACCTGACCGAGTACGCGCGCGAGCGCAAGCGGCACCACAGCGACGACACGCTGAGCGCATTCGCCGACCTGTTTCATCACCGGTTGATCCTGCTGTTCTATCGGGCCTGGGCCGACGCGCAGTCGGTCAACAGCCTGGACCGCCCCGACGGCCACCGCTTCGTCGACTACGTGGCCAGCCTCATGAACATGGGGCAGCCGGGCCTCAAGGAGCGCGACCGCATCGCGGACCATGCGCGCACCTTCATGGCCGGGCACCTGGTGCGCCAGACGCGCAACCCCGAGGGCCTGATCCAGATCCTCAGGCTGTACTTCGACGTGCCCGTGCGCATCGAGGAGTTCGTGAGCGATTGGGTGATGATCGACGAGCGGCAGGTGAGCCGCATCGGCCTCTTCGGGCGCAACCACCAATTGGGCGGTGGCGCCACCATCGGCCTGGCCGTGCGCGATGCGCAGAGCAAGTTCCGCCTCGAGCTGGGGCCGCTCTCGCAAGGCGAGTTCCGCGAGTTCCTGCCGGGCAGCAAGCGGCTCCAGCAGGTGGTCGACTGGGTGCGCCAGTACGTCGGCATCGAGTTTGCCTGGGAGCTCCGGATCGTCCTCAGGAAGCAGGAAGCCCGCGGCATGCAACTGGGCAGCGATCACCGCCTGGGCTGGGGCAGCTGGCTCGGCACGCGCCTCTCGGACACCGACGCCGGCGACATGGTGTTCCAGCCCGAAGCATTGTTTTCCCGTTCCGCATCGGCAGCTTCCGTGGCGGATGAAGTTTCTTCCATGGCCTTATGACCGATATTCGCCGCGTCTCACTTTTCTCGAAATTGAACCCGATGCTCTACAAGGCATTGGAGACTGCCACTGCGTTCGCCAAGCTGCGCGGCAATGCCTATGTAGAGCTGGTGCACTGGTTGCACCAGATCCTGCAATTGCAGGACAGCGACCTGTTGCGCATCGTCAAGCGCGCGGGCCTCAACATCGATGCGGTCGAACAGGACCTGGTGCGCGCGCTCGACCGCCTGCCGCACGGCGCCACCTCGATCAGCGACATCTCCGAGCATGTCGACAACGCCGTCGAACGCGCCTGGGTCTATGCCAGCCTGCGCTTCGAGGCCACCTCGATCCGCGGCGCCTACCTGCTCGCGGGCATCGTGAAGACGCCGGGGCTGCGGCAAGTGCTCTCGGGCATCTCGCGCGAGTTCGACAAGATCGTGCCCGACGTTCTCATCGCCCAGCTTCCTGCGTGGACCGAAGGGTCACCCGAGGACGATTTCGACGCCGCGCCGCAGGGCCATGCAGGCGGCGGCCACGCGCCCGCCGCGGCGCATCAGGGCGATGGTGCTGCCGCGGGCGGCTCCGCGCTGGCCAAGTATGCGAGCGACCTGACGGCCAAGGCGCGCGCAGGCGAGCTCGATCCGGTCTACGGTCGCGACGACGAGATCCGCCAGATCATCGACATTCTGATGCGGCGGCGGCAGAACAATCCGCTGCTCACCGGCGAGGCGGGCGTGGGCAAGACGGCCGTGGTCGAGGGCCTGGCTTCTCGGCTCGCGGCGGGCGACGTGCCGCCATCGCTCAAGGACGTGTCGCTGTGGGTGCTCGACCCCACGCTGCTGCAGGCCGGCGCGGGCGTGAAAGGCGAGTTCGAGCAACGCCTGCGCCAGGTGATCGACGAGGTCGAGAAGAGTCCCAAGCCCATCGTGCTGTTCGTCGACGAGGTGCACACGCTGGTGGGGGCGGGTGGCACCGCCGGCACGGGCGATGCGGCCAACCTGCTGAAGCCGGCGCTCGCGCGCGGCCGGCTGCGCACCATCGGCGCCACCACCTGGTCGGAGTACAAGAAGTACATCGAGAAAGACCCGGCGCTCACACGGCGCTTCCAGACCATCCAGGTGCACGAGCCGACGGAGCCCAAAGCCGTGGTCATGCTGCGCGGCATTTCGGCCGAACTGGAAAAACACCACGGCGTGCTCATCCTCGATGCCGCACTCGAAGCGGCCGTGAGCCTGTCGCACCGCTACATTCCCGCGCGTCAGCTGCCCGACAAGGCCGTGAGCCTGCTCGACACGGCATGCGCGCGCGTGGCCCTGAGCCAGCATGCGCTGCCCGCCGCCATCGAAGACCTGCAGCGCCGCATCGAGGTGCTGGGCATCGAGTCGGGCATTGCCGGGCGCGAGGCTGCAATCGGCGTGGGTGAGCACCAGCGTGTGGAAGACATTGCGGCCCAGGTGGCCGCGGCGCAGGACGAACTCGACCTGCTGGAAAAGCGGCGCGTGGAAGAAGCTGCGCTGGTCGAGCGCATCGTCGCGCTGCGCAAGCGGCTGTCGCCCGCGGCCGTGCCCGCGCAAACCGAGGCGAAGGACGACGGCGACGAAAGGGCGGCAGGAGCGGCGCCGTCCGCCATCGATACCGAGCCGGCCGAGCCGGAGCGAACGCCCGAAGAGATTCGCGCCGAACTCAACGAGGCGCAAGACAAGCTCGCGCAGCTGCAGGGTGAATCGCCGCTCATCCTCGCCGCCGTCGATGCGCAGGCCATTGCCACCGTGGTGGCCGACTGGACCGGCATTCCCATCGGCCGCATGGTGCGCGACGACGCGCAATCGGTGCTGCGCCTCGGCGAGATTCTCTCGGCCCGCGTGGTGGCCCAGCCCGATGCGCTGGAGACCATCTCGCGGCGCATCCGCACCGCGCGCGCGCGGCTCGACAACCCGAACAAGCCGGTGGGTGTGTTCCTGCTCTGCGGCCCTTCGGGTGTCGGCAAGACGGAGACCGCGCTCGCGCTGTCCGAAGCGCTCTATGGTGGCGAGCAGAACCTCGTCACCATCAACATGAGCGAGTTCCAGGAGTCGCACACCGTCTCCACGCTCAAGGGTGCGCCGCCCGGCTACGTGGGCTACGGCGAGGGCGGCGTGCTGACCGAGGCGGTGCGCCGCCGGCCCTACAGCGTGGTGCTGCTCGACGAGATCGAGAAGGCACACACCGACGTGCACGAGATCTTCTTCCAGGTGTTCGACAAGGGCTGGATGGAAGACGGCGAAGGCCGCCACATCGACTTTCGCAACACCGTGATCATCATGACCTCCAACGTCGGCACCGACCTGGTCATGCAGCTGTGCGAAGACCCGACCCTGCGCCCCGACCCCGAACCGCTGGCGGCCGCACTGCGCGAACCGCTGCTCAAGGTGTTCGCACCGGCGCTGCTGGGCCGGCTGGTTGTAGTGCCTTATTACCCGTTGCAAGCCGATGCGTTGCATCGCATCATTCGCCTTCAGCTCGACCGTATCGCCGCTCGCCTCGAGGCGAACCACGGCATTGCCCTGGACTACGACGACAGCGCAGTCGACCTGGTGGCGCGCCGTTGTACCGCCATCGAGTCGGGCGGACGAATGATCGACGCGATCCTCACGCACACCATTCTTCCGCGGCTGAGCGAAGAGGTCATCGGCGCCACCGTCAGCGCGCGCAAGCTTGCCGGCGTGCGATTGCGCGCGGCGGGCGACGACTTTCACTACGAATTTTCTGAACGCTGAGCGAAGAAAGGGAGCAAGCCATGGCCACCAGAGTCGTCAAAGCCCACACCCCACTGGCAGAAGACCAGTTGATGTTCCGCTCGATGCACGGCACCGAGGGGTTGTCGCAGCTCTTCGAGTTCGAGGTGGATCTGGTGAGCCCGAGCGTGTCGCTCGACATGAAGTCGGTGCTGGGCAAGCCGCTCTCGCTCGAAATACTGACGGCCGGCGAGCCGCGTTTCCTCAATGGGCAGATCGTCCGCTTCACGATGGTCGGCAAGGAGGGGGGCACTTCGCGCTACGTGCTGTACCGCGCCACCGTGCGGCCCTGGCTCTGGTACCTGACGCGCACCAGCGATTGCAAGATCTTCCAGAACAAGTCGGTCGTGGACATCCTCGAGGAGGTGTTCGCCGACTACAACTTTGCGTTCGAGAAGAAGCTGAGCGGAACCTACCGCCAGTGGGAGTACTGCGTGCAGTACCAGGAAACCGATTTCGCCTTCGTGAGCCGGTTGATGGAGCACGAGGGCATCTACTACTACTTCAAGCACGACAAGAACCAGCACACGCTGGTGCTCGCCGATGACATTGGCGCACACGACACCCTGCCGGCCTATCCGAAGATCAGCTATCTCGCGGCCGACCGCGACCCGGACCCGTTCCAGGAGGTGATCGACCAGTGGCAGGTGACCGAGGAAATCCGCCCCGGCACCTACGTGGTGGACGACTACGACTTCAAGAAGTCGAAGGCCGACCTCATGGGCATGCGCAGCCAGCCGCGTGGAAATCCTCATGACACCTATGAAATCTACGAATGGCTGGGCGGCTTCAGCGAGGCCGAGCAGGGCGAGCACTACTCGCGCATCCGGCTCGAAGAGGCGCAGTCGCAGGCCGAGCGCGACATCGGCCATTGCAGCGTGCGCGGAATGGCGCCGGGCTATCGCTTCACCATGCAGAACTGTCCGCGGCAGGACGACAACCGCGAATACCTGATCGTCTCGGTGTCCTACGCGCTGCGCGAAGGCGGCTACGAGAGCGGCGCGCCCGACAGCCACTACAGCTTCAGCTTCGCGGTGCAGCCGACCTCCTACGCATTCCGCCCGCCGCGCGTGACGCCGATGACCCGGACCAACGGGCCCCAGACCGCCACCGTGGTGGGCAAAGCGGGCCAGGAGTATTGGGTCGACCAGTACGGCCGGGTGAAGGTGCAGTTCCGCTGGGACCGCTACGGCAAGAGCGACGAGAACAGCTCCTGCTGGGTGCGCGTTTCCAGTGCCTGGGCCGGCTCGAACTACGGCGCCGTCAATCATCCGCGCAAGGGCCAGGAGGTGATCGTCGATTTCATCGGCGGCCATCCCGACCGCCCGATCATCATCGGCCGCGTCTACAACTCCGACCAGATGCCGCCGCTGGAACTGCCGGCGAAAGTCACTGTGAGCGGTTTCGTGAGCCGCAGCCAGGACGGCACCCCGGCGAATGCCAACGAGTTCATCCTGGACGATGCGCCGGGCTGCGAGCTCGTGCGGATCCATGCCGAGAAGGATTTCGAAATCGACGTGGAAGCGGACGAGCGCGACACCATCGCCGGCGATCGGACGACCACGATCACCGGAAACGACACGCTGACCGTCGGAAAGGCGCGCACCACGACCGTCAAGGCGGGTCTGGACCATGCGATGTACCAGACCGGCTCGAAGCTGGAGGTGTCGGGCGGGCTGACGGAGCACTTCTTCAACGACAGGATCGAGATCACGACCAAGGGCGGTGCCAAGGAAACTGTCGAGACCGGCACCTCCGAAGTCATCGTGACGGCCGGACAGCGGCACGAGACTTTCAAGAGCGGATTCCTGGTCGAGGTCGAAGGTGGCATGGAGGAAAAAGTCAAGGGCGAGTCCAAGCTCACGGCGGAGGATTCGCTGCGCACGGAAAGGTACAAGTCAGGCTGGGACCGGGAGATCACCGGCACAGGGGTCGACCACATCACATCGACGCTCACCGAAACCATCGATGGCACGCACACATCGACCGTGACGGGCGGCGACTACGTGGGCAAGGCGAAGAGCGTGTACATCGAATCGACGTCGGGCAACGTGGAGATCACGGCCAAAGGCGACGTGATCATCGAGGGCGAGCACGTCAAGCGCATCAACCGGGCAAGCATCTGGGACTCGGCGCCAACGCGCTTCACGAGCTCGGGCCTGAACGTCGGGGCCAACATCGCGCTCACCAGCAGCTCGGGCGTCGCCAACTTCAACAACGGAATCCAGATATCGACCAATGGCGCCAAGGGCGAACTGTTCGGTATCGCCTATGCCTTCGGCCTGTACACGACCACGCAGACGATCGCCCATACGGGCAATGCCGGCTATGACGTCAACATGGGCGGTGTGCTGCTGTACTTCAAGATGCTGACGGGCATTGCCTGATGGTCCCTTGCCCGTCGTACCGACTTCCCGCCTGACGGCCATGGCTTCGAGCAATTTCTGGTACTTCCTCATCCCGCTGGCCGCGCTGGTCGTGGTGGTGTCCGGCGCGTTTGGCATTCTCAAGCTGCAAAAGGCATCGAATGCCAAGGCAGCGGGCGCCGATCGCGCCGCGCATGTGCTGCGTGTCGGCTTGCCGACGACCGCCAAGGTGCTGGACAGCACCGATACCAGGACACGCATCGACCGCATCTACATACTCACCCGCCTGCGCCTGCATGTCGATGCAGTGGGAGGGTTGCCGGATTTCGAGGCGGAGCTCACGGTGCCCCTGTCGCCAGTGAAGATGCCGCAGTTCGCACCGGGCCGCACGGTCCAGGTCAAGGTGGACCCAGCCACGCGCGACATCGCCATCGACGAGCCGAGGCAATGAAGATCCCGCAGATCCTGTCCGCCGCCGAGCCATCGTCAAAGGGCAGCAGCGCGCCATGAAAACGGTCAAGCCCTTTCGTCTCAGCACATTGACGCGTCCCTACCGTTGGCAGGGGCGTGACACGCTGGGCGTTTCGGTGCTCGGGCTGGTCAGTCTGGAGGCGCAACCGATGCTGCTGCCCGAGCAGGAGCTCTGGCAGCTGGCGGCCGAGGAGATCGGGCCCGGCAACGTATTGGATCTGGGGATTCCGAAGCTGCTGCCTGAAATGCTCGTGAGCGGCCATGCGTACACCGCCCACCAGCAAGAAAAGACAATCTGCGCCGTCAAGGTTCGGCTTGCCGAAAGGGAGAAGGCGCTGACCGTATCCGGCGACCGTTTCTGGCTCGACGGCCGCGCCACCGCGCCGCAGCCGTTCGACAGCATGCGACTCGACTGGGCGCATGCGTACGGCGGTCCGGACGTTCCAGAGAACCCGCAGGGAATGGGCCGGGTCGACGAAATGGTCAACGGGGTGCCCGTGCGGCGTGTGCCCAACGTGGAGGCGCCGGATGCACGCATGGCCTCTCGCGGTCAGCACGTCCGCCCCGCCAGCATGGGCGCGATTCCACCGGACTGGCCCCAGCGCATGCGACTGCTGGGCACCGCATATGGACAGCAGTGGCTGCAGGAGCAGTACCCGGGCTTCGCCGACGACATGGACTGGCGGTTCTTCAATGCCGCCCCGCCCGACCAGCGCTGGCCCGATGTGGGCGAACTGCCGGCAGGCGCCGGCTATGAAATCTGGAACATGCATCCCGCCGAGCCGGTGCTGCGCGGCGCCTTGCCGCGCTGGCGGGCACGGTGTTTCGCGAGTTGGCAAAAGGACGGCGGCGACTTGCAGGAAGCGCCGCTGCGCCTGACCACCGCATGGTTCTTCCCCCATGTGCGGCGCGCGATTCTGATCTGGCATGGAAGCTTCGCGATTGCCGAAGACGATGCGGCCGATGTGAAGCATCTCATGCCGGCGCTCGAACTGGAGGCCGAGTCGAGGCCCTTCTCGCATTACGAGGCGGTGCTGCGGCTGCGCCTGGCCCCCGAGACTGCGATTCACGCAGTGCGCGACAGCGACCTCGTACCCAAGGCCGTCATGGGCGCGTGGGCGGCAGACCAGATGCCCGACGTGGCGAATCGTCCCATGGTGCGCAACCAGCGGGCCGGCCAGCTCCGCGACTACGAAACGCGGCGCGCAAAGCTGGAAAGCGAAGGGCTCGATCCCGCGAAGTTTCTGCCGCCCCCGGTACTGCTCGAGGGCACGCTGCAACTGGAGGATCTGCCGGAATACAGTGCGCGGGCCGAGCAGAAAATCACGCAGGCCCGCGACGAGCTCAAGGCCCGCAGCGAAAAGGCGATGGCGGAATTGGGCGTCGAAGGCGCCGATCTCGCCGACGCGGCAGGGCGTCGCCGCTTCGATCCCGACCAGATGATCGAGGAGCTGGCCCGGATCGAGGAGTTCGGGCGGCAGGGCCGGCCCGAGGGCGTCGAGGAGGCGGCCCAGGCGGCGCTGGCCCGCGAGCGCATGGCCTCGCAGATTCGCCAGGGGCATCTCTATACGGCCCATCTGCTCGATCCGGCCCCGGCGATGACCACCTTCCGCGCTGCCAAGCTGCGCCGGCGCCTGGGTGCCGCCGAGCCGGGGCAGCGCCGGTTCGCAGGCGCGAATCTCACAGGCGCCGATTTGTCGGACATGGATCTGAGCGGTGCCGATTTTTCGGGCGCGAATCTCGAGGATGCCAACCTTGCCGGCGCACGCCTGGATGGCTGCGACTTCACCCGGGCCGTGCTCGCGCGCGCCCGGCTGCAGCGTGCGACGCTCACCAACGCGCGGCTCGACCACGCGAATCTCGGGGGCGCGCAATGCGACGGCGCGAACTTCAGCGGTGCGAGCCTGCGCCATGCGAACTGCCACAAGACGGTCTTTCGCGCCTGCGTGCTGGCCGGTGTGGAGTTCGAGGCAACCAACACCCACGAAAGCGTCTGGCAGCAATGCGACTTGCGGCGTTCCCGCTGGCAGCAGGTCGCGATGATGAAGATGACGCTGGAAGATGTCTCTTTCGACGAAGCGCACTTCCGGCAGATGGGATGGATCGAATGCACGCTCAAAGGCGTGTCCTTCGCACATGCCACCCTGGCCAGTTGCGGCTTTGTTGCAATCAGCGGGCCGGAGGGTCTCGATTTCACGGGCGCCACCTTCACCGCCTGCAGTTTCTCGAGCGACAGCACGCTGGCCGGCGCGGTGTTTCGCGACGCGGTCTTCAAGCATTGCGGTCTGCGCGGCGTGACGCTGACGGGCGCGGATCTCAGCGGCGCGCGGCTCGAGGGGTGCGACTTTTCCAGCTGCGATCTGCGTCGCGCGCGGCTCGATCGGCTGGACGGCGGTGAAAGCCTCTTCGTGCGCACCGACTTCTCGCAAGCCTCGCTGATCGGTGCGAACTTGATCGATGCCAATCTTTCCAAGGCGGATCTGCGCATGGCGGACTTCCACAACGCGAACCTGTTCCGCGCAGACGTGTCGCAAGCCGTGATCGATGGTTCGACGCGGCTGGACAGTGCCTATACCCACAACGCCAAGGTGTTGCCTGCCCGGCGCACCGAGACGACTCGATGACGCGTGACGAACTGCTGGACAACATTCACCATGGTGTGGCTGTGACCGATCTGGACTGCAGGGGCTGGGACCTGCGTGGACTCGACCTTTCGGGGGCGATGTTCGAGCGCGTGGATTTCAGCGGCGCACAGCTTGCGGGCTGCAGCCTGGAAGACGGCACCCTGTCCAACTGCGCATTCGTGCGCAGCGACCTGAGCCATGCGCGGCTCAAGGACGCGCGCTTCTTCCGAAGCCGCCTCGAGGCGGCGCGCCTCGATCACGCGTTGGTGCAGGACGCCTCATTCATGGAGTCGGCCCTCGACGAAGCCGTATTTGCAGGCGCGAGCCTGGAGCGGGTGGCATTCTTCAAATGCCGGATGTCGCAGATGAACCTGCGCACCCACCGGTGCGATCGCGTCACGGTGGGCGAATCCCAGGTCGATGGGCTGGACTGCACAGGGGCATCGCTGACATTCGCGACCTTCTTCCGGATGGATCTTCGCCAGGTGGAACTGGGTGGCGCGCGGTGCGAGAGCTCGACGTTCATGGAGTGCGATCTCACGGGCCAGCGTCTCGCGGGGCAGGAGTTCGTGCTCTGCCAGTTCACCGACAGCCGCATGGACGGCGTGGATTTCAGCGGCGCGGTGCTGACCCAGAGCAATTTCAAGGGGGCGCTGCTGCGCAAGGCGAACTTCTCCGGCGTCGATGCGTGCCACACCCTTTTTCCCGAAGCCGACATGAGCGACGCGAACTGCAGCGGCGGGCGCTTCGATCAATCGATCTGGGTCGACGCAAGAATCGAACGCGTCGACTTCGGCGAAGCACGGCTGCCGCTGAGCGTGTTTCATCGCGCACGCTGCAGCGGCGCAAATTTCCATGGCGCCGCGCTGCAGGACGCCGACTTTTCCCATGCGGAGCTCGTGGACGCCGACATGCGCGGCGCACACTTTCTTCGCACGCGCTTCCACCGCGCGATGCAGCAGGGGGCTCGTTTCTCGGGACGCGGCGGCATCATCGAGAACGATCCGGACCTGTTCAAAGCCCAGGCATGGAGCGACGCCCATTGAAGCGCCGCCCTGTGCAATGCCAACCCACGTCGAAAAGGAAATAGATCATGAACGTCGTTTCACTGCGTGCAGCCCCGAACGAACCGACTCCGGTCCATTTCATGGGGCGGCTCTCCACGCTGATGCCGGACGGGCGGATCGCCGTCGAGGACGAGCAGGGTGCGGTGCGGCTGTGCCGTCGCGCTGCCAGCTGTCTGCTCAGGCCCGGTGTCGGGGACCTTGTGCTGGTATCGGGCCCGGACAGTACCAGGGCCTATTTGATTGCGGTGATCGAACAGGCCGATGGGGCGGTAAGCCACATCGACTCGGCCGGGGAACTGAAGCTGGGCGGCCAGGCCGGCGTATCCATCGAGAGCGCTGGAGACGTTCGCATCCAGAGCGGCGCCACGCTGGAAATGAAGAGTCTTCACTGGGGCCTGCGAGCCGGCCAGGCGCGCTGCCACGTCGACGAGATGCGCTATACGAGCCAGGCGGTCGATGCGACGGTGGGGCGTTTTCGCCTCGTCGGGAAGGTGTTCGAGGTCGTGGCAGATCGCATCGTCCAGATGGCGCGCAATGCGCTGCGGCTGGTGGACGAGATCGACCAGGTTCGCGTGGGCCATCTGGACTGCAAGGCCACCGAAACGATACGGATTCATGGCAACCACACCGTGGTAACCGGCAAGGACCTCGTCAAGGTCGATGCCGCGCAAATCCACATGGGCTGACAGGGGAGTTCAAGCGATGTTTGCCAATTGCCAGCTGATGGGAATGGACCTGGCCTTTCCGGACGTGTGCAGGACACCCGTTCCCATTCCGTTTCCAAACATGGCCCTGGGCCCCATGGCCATACCCAACGCCTGGAACATCCTGTTCATGGCGATGCCGGCCCACAACATGGCCACCACCACGCCCATCACCCTGGGCGATCAACCTGGAGTGCTGGGGGGCGTGGTGTCGCAGACCTTCATGCAGCAGTCACGCCATATCACCGGTGCGTTCACCGTGCTCCTCAAGGGAACACCCGCGACGCGCGTGACAAGCATCACCGTGCAAAACCGCTGCAACATCGTCGGCATGCGGATCGTGCCGAGCCAGTTCAAGGTATTGATCCTCGCGGCCTGACTGCTCGCCCTATGCGGCAATGCGCACCGTTGCCGTACCCGCGAGCGTCACCTGCTGTGGAAACCCCACCCACACCGCCAGCGCCGAGTAGTTGTCGCGCGACTCGTCGGCCTTGGCTTCGGCCGCGCGGCGCAGCAGCGCGAGCCATTCCTCGGCGCTGTCCGCGAGCTGCAGCGAGCGTTCCATCACCTGCTGCGAGATGAGCTGCCACAGGCCGTCGGTGCACAGCAGGAAGGCATCGCCGTCGGCGAGGCGCTGCGGCGTCGACACCGTGGTCTCCGCCGTGGCCCTGGCGCCGAGCGCGCGGTACAGCAGGTTGGTCTTCACCAGGCGTTCGCCGCCGTTGGCACCGTTGCCCAAGGCGGCCTCGCCCGAGCGCTCGGACAGGCTGTGGTCTTCGGTGCGCTGCATCAGTGCGCCGCGGCGGAACCAGTAGAGGCGGCTGTCGCCCACATGGGCCCAGCAGGCCTCGCCGCTGGTGCGGTCGACAAAAAGCGAGACGATGGTCGCGCTCATCCGGCTCTGGTCGGCGAGCTCGCGCTGCTTGGCAAGGATGGCGTCGTTGGCGGCCTTCACGGCCTGCTGGATGTCGTGCTGCGCCACCGACGGGTTGTCGACGAAGGTGTTGAGCGCGGTATCGACCGCGATGCGCGCGGCCAGCTCGCCGCCCGCGTTGCCGCCGACGCCGTCGCTCACGACGAAGCAGGCGTTGTATTCGTCGAGGTGATAGCCGATGGCATCCTGGTTGCCGCTGCGCTCGCCCACGCAGGAGAACTGAGAAGTCGAAATGGGGACCGCGAAAGCACGGGTGGTTTCAAGCACGGCGTGCCTCCTTCAGTCGCTCCATCTCCTTGTCGTAGGCCTGCTGGAACGCTCGGCCGAAGACGGCCTGGAAATCGTCCTCGACCGCCGCCGTCGTTTCCGCATGCAGCTTCTGGAGCTGGCGCCACAAACGCGCCTCGCGGCCGCCGGGCAGCAGCTTCTCGCCCAATCCGCCATCGTGCGGCGTGGCGGTGTTCAGCGCCGCGGGATCGAAGCGCTTCAGCACCGTGAGCAGCGCCGCGCGCATGCCGGCCACCATGCCGAGCTGGTGCGATTGCAGGTCGCCGAGCGCATCGTGCACGGCGGCCTCGGGCGCAAGGAAGCCGGGCATGCGCGCCCCGAACATCTGCATCAGCACGGCGCGTCCGTTGGGAAGTATCTTGAAGGGGTTGTTTTCCTCGTCGACGATCATCGTGATCTCGGCGCGCACTTCGCGCTTGAGCATGGCGCGCGACGAGAGCAGTTCGATGGTGCCGTCGGTGAACGCGCGCATGAGCCGGCCGAGCCGGCGCATGGCCTCGGCGTCCAGCGGCTGCTGGCCGGCCACGTCGGGAACGCCGGCGCCTTCGAGAAAAGCCTTGAAGAGTTCGTCCGACGAGGCATTCGACGATGGCGATGCAAGTGGAACCGCGGCGGCACGCGGCGGGGTCGCCGCAGGCTTGGGCTCCGGTGCGGCCGGTTCAGGCGCCGTGGCCTTCGCAGGCGGCGCAGTCTCCATGCGAACGGCCGTAGCCGCCGCCGAAGCAGGAGGGGTCACGGGCTCGGCAGGCGATGCTGCTGGTGGCGACAGTACAGGCGCCGGAGGTGAAGCAGCCACCTCTGCCATCACCGGCTTCGCAACAGCCGGCGGATCGAAGGCCACCGGGGTCGGCGGCCTGAACTGAGCGGACATTTCGCGCGCATGGTTCGAATGGCTGTGCCCCTGCGGCGCGGCCGGCTTGGCCAGCAGGTCGAGCGCCGGATGCACATCGCTGAGCGGGTCTTCGTGGGTCAGCGCGGTCGGGCGCGGATCGGAAAGCGGCGAGGGCGCGTTGCTGTCGGCGGCAAAGAAAGAGAGCGGGTCCACGCCACGCTTCAGCGCCACGTCGGACATGTCGTCGGCTGCCCGCGGGTTCAGTTCTGCCAGCGGATCGACCGGATTCCTGCGCGCCTGCGATGGAAGCTCGAATGGCTCGTGCGCCATCGGGTCGGGCATGGGTTCGGCCGCACTCTGTTCGCGGCGCGGCGCGTTCGCGAGGATGGCGTCCCAATCGGCGGCGGAGGGAATCTGCGATGCAGCCGAACGAACGCTGGCCCGCGATGGCGATGGCGATGGCGTTGGCGACGGCACCGATGCCGCCGCCGGTGCTGGCGGCGGAGCGAACACAGGCATCGCAGCGGGTGGCGGTTCCGACGCCGGCGGCGGCATGGCCACGGTGGCAGGCTGTGCATCGCCGATGGGCAGCGCGCCTGCGCCGAAGAGATCGGAGAACACATCGGACACCGGCGCGGCCGGCAGCAACGCATCCATGGACGTTGGTGCCATCGCATTCGCGGGTGCGGGAACATCGCGCACGGGTGCGATGGGCGGTGGTGCCGTGGCTGGCATCGGCGTTGCGGCCGCAGGGCGATGCCCGCCTGCCGCTTCCAGCACGTAGCTTCCGATGGTCACTCGGTCGCCATCGGCCACCGGCGATTCCTGCTCGTGCTGCAGCGTGCGTCCGTTGACGCCGATGGGAAGCACCGCGCTCATGTTGCGCAGCACCGCCACACCCTTGTCGTCGAAGCGCACGGTGGCCTGCAGGCGCGAGATCTGGCGCTGCTCGTCGGGCAGCACCAGGTGGTTGTCGGGGCTGCGTCCGATCGTTCCGCCGGGCGCCGCGAGAAGCGCCGAGGGCCCCGAGGCCACCGGCCTGCCGGCATGTTCGATCACCGTCCAACGCATGGCATCTCCGTGTTCATGTCGAGCCGCGGCTCACCGCTTGCGGCATTCAACGCTTCATTCGCTTGGCTGCCTCGAACGCCGGGCCCCAGACCGGGTGCTTGCGCTCGGCAACGCTCAGGTCGAAGTTGGGAAAGGCATCGAGAAGCTTGCGAAATTGCGCGCGGCATTCGGGCACCTGATTGGCCACGCAATAGCTGAACGCCTCGAGCTTCATGGCGTCGAGCCGCGTGCCCGGCTCTGCCGCGTCGAATACCGACACGCCGCCGCTCTTGAGCGTGGTGACGGCCTTGGCGTAGTCGCCTTCGTCATAGGCCTGCTGCGCGCGTTCGAGCGTGGTGCGCGCCACTTGCTGGCTCAATCGTTCGGGTTGCGGTGGCTCGGGCGGGGGCGTGGTGGTGCAACCAGCCACCAGAAATAACGTGAACGCCAAAGCAGGCAGACATGACTTCAATCTTCTCTCCTACCTCGCGAAAGGCAATGCTTGAGATAGTGTGCCGCTGTCATTGCGACAGGCACACGATGCGACGCGGTTCGTGCGCACGACTTCGATAATATAGGCCGCGAACCTCTGAGGAAGATCTCATGCATCGACGAACCTTGCTTCAAGGCGCACTTGCAACCGCACCGTTGTTTGGCGGCCTCAGTGGATGCGCATCGACAGCGAAGTCATTGCCCACACCTTACGCCGTCACCATTCGCATCGACGATGGCGTCAACCCCGACGGACGCGGCCAGCCGGCGCCGATTCTCGTCAAGGTCTTCGAACTGAAATCCTCCGGTAACTTCGAGACGGCAGACTACTTTGCACTACAGGACCGCGATCGCGAAACGCTTTCGACGGAACTCGTGAATGCCGACCAGGCCATCATGCGCAGCGGCGAAGAGCGCGTCTTCAAGCGAGAGGCGGGGCTCGATTCGCGCGCCATCGGCATCATCGCCGGCTACCGCAAGCTCGAGGCCTCTCGCTGGCGCATCGTGCTGCCGCTGAAGGAACCGAAGCAAACCAACCTGTACAAGGTGTGGCAGTTTTCGCCGAGCGAACAAGCCGTGCGGATCGCCATTCGAAAAACAGGCATCGAGTTACTACCAACTCGTTAATTTGCATACTTTGGGTAGTGCGAAAGTGCGAGAAATTCGCACGTGAAATACGGTGCAAAACGTAAGAAGCGCCGTGTAGCATCAAGAGAAAAAAATCGATCAATCGGGAGACGTCGAAAGACGCATCTCGCCGCTTCAGTGTGGGCACTCCCCAGGAGGTTCTTTGGTGACAGTTCGCAATTCGGGCGCCGGCAGGCAGGGCGTCCATCCGCAGGCGTTGGCGAATCGCGTGGTGTGGTCCGAAGGCATGTACCTGCGGCCCCAGCATTTCCAGCAGCTGGAGCGCTATGTCGAGCAGTACGTCACGCGCCGCACCGCGGGCCTGCAAGGCGCCTACTGGGGATGGCTTCACCTGGACATCGACCGCGATGCCTACGCGCTGGGCCGCGTGTCGCTGCTCGGCGGCGCGGGCGTGCTGCCCGATGGCACGCCGTTCTCGTTCGGCGCGGAAGATGCGCCCCCGCCTTATGAAGTGCCAAGCGACCTGACCGACGAACTCATCGTGCTCGCGCTGCCGCTGCGCCGCACCGGCAGCGAAGAGATCATCTTCTCGGACGACGAAGGCTCGGCTGCGCGCTTTGGCGTGATCGAGCGCGAGGTGGCCGATGGCAACGCGGTGGCGCTTGGTCCCGCGGTGCTGCAGCTTGCGAAGCCGCGTTTGCGCCTGGCGCGCGCATCGTCGCTCACGGCCGAGTGGCAAGCGATTGGTGCGGTGCGCGTGATCGAGCGCCGCACCGACCACAAGCTGGTGATCGACGCCAACTACATTCCGCCGGTGCTCGATGCCTCGGCCCACGCCATGCTGCGCAGCATGATCGCCGAGCTGCACGGGCTGCTCACGCAGCGTTCGGAGGCGTTGGCCTCGCGCCTGTCGCAGCCCGGGCGCGGCGGCGTGAGCGAGGTCTCCGACTTTCTTCTGCTCGAACTCGTCAACCGCTATCTCGCAACGACCTGGCATGCCCAGCAGGCGGTGCAGGTGCACCCTGAAGAGCTGTTCGTCGACTGGCTCAAGCTCGCCTGCCATCTCGCCACCCACACCTCGCCCACGCGGCGGCCAGTGGTGTGGCCGGTGTACGACCACGACAACCTCAACGAGAGCATCCGCCCGCTGATGGAAGAGCTGCGGCGCTCGCTCTCGGCGGTGCTCGAGCAGAGCGCCATCGCCATCGAACTCGAAGAGCGCAGCCACGGCGTGCGCGTGGGCCGCATGCCCGATCCGGTGCTGGTGCGCAATGCGGGCTTCGTGCTGGCGGTGCATGCCGACCTGCCCGCGGACGCCATACAGCAGCGCTTTCCGACGCAGGTCAAGATCGGCTCGGTCGAGCGCATTCGCGACCTGGTGCAACTGCAGCTGCCCGGCGTGACGGTGCGGCCGCTGCCGGTGGCGCCGCGGCAGATTCCATACAACGCGGGCTATCACTATTTCGAACTCGACAAGAGCGGCGACATGTGGCGCCAGCTTGAGAAATCGGGCGGCGTTGCAATGCACCTGGCCGGCGACTTCCCGGGGCTGGCCATGGAGTTCTGGGCAATTCGTCCGTGAGGGACCCTATGAACGGTGTCAACGACATGGCCGTCGGTCCGGGAGGCTTTGTGCCGCCGAATCCGGGCGGCAGCGGCAACAGCGATCACGCGGGCGTGCCGCCGGCGTCGCGCGGCCTCGGCCAGCAACCCCAGTCATTCACCGCATGGCACGACGCACGGCGTCCGCATGCGGGCGACACGGCGTTGGCGGGCAACAACCCGCTCGTCGCCGCGGCCAACCCGCTGCTCGATCTGATTCCGCAGATCCGCGCCACCGGCCACCACGATGCGCCCGCGCAATTGCGCGAGCACCTGGTCGACGAGGTGAGGCGCTTCGAAACACGCGCGCAGCAAAGCGGCATCGCGCCCGAGGTGATCATCGGCGCGCGCTACTGCCTGTGCACCGCGGTCGATGAAGCGGCCGCGCTCACGCCCTGGGGCGGCAGCATCTGGTCGTCGCAGAGCCTGCTCGTGATGTTCCACAACGAAACCTGGGGCGGCGAGAAATTCTTCCAGCTGCTGTCGCGCCTGGTGCAGAACCCGCAGCAGCATCTGCAGCTGATCGAGCTCATCTATTTCTGCCTGGCGATGGGTTTCGAAGGGCGCTTCCGCGTCATCGACAACGGGCGCACGCAGCTCGAAACGCTCAAGCAGCGGCTGCTGCAGATCATCCGACAGGCGCGCGGTGAAATTGCCGTGCCGCTGTCGCCGCACTGGCAGGACGCGAGCGCACCGGTGCGCCGCACGCGCAACTGGCTGCCGCTGTGGGCCGTGGGCGCCGTGGCGGCGGTGCTGCTGGTGCTGGTGTTCGGGGTGCTCACGTTCAGCCTGGCCGGCCGCTCCGACGGTGCCTTCGCGGCCGTGAATGCGGTGCGCCTGCCACAGGCCGCACGCGCCGTGGCGCTGCCCGCGCCGCAGCCGCGGCTGCAGCGCTTTCTCGAACCCGAGATCCGCGACGGCCTGCTGACGGTGCGCGACGAGGCCGACCGCAGCGTGGTGGTGCTGCGCGGCGACGGCCTGTTCGCATCGGGCTCCGACCGCGTGCTCGACCGCTATGCGCCCGTGCTCGCGCGCGTGGCCGACGCGCTCAACTCCGTGGAAGGCAACGTGCTGGTCAGCGGCTTCAGCGATGACCAGCCGATCCGCAGCGTGCGCTTCCCGTCCAACTGGCAGCTCTCGCAGGCGCGCGCCGATGCGGTCAAGAAAATGATCGCCACGCGCGTCACACGGCCCGAGCGCCTGCGCGCCGAAGGGCGCGGCGACGCCGACCCCCTGGCGCCCAACGATTCGCCGGCCAACCGCGCGCGCAACCGGCGGGTCGAGGTGACGCTGCTGGTGGCACCCGTGGCCGGCGGCGCCGCAGCGCCGCAGGGAGGAACCCGCTGATGTTGCGCGCGATTTTCCGTTTTCTCGTGAGCCGCGACCTGTGGGTCTTTCTCGGGCTCTTGGCCGTCGCGTTCCTGATCTGGGTCATCGGTCCCGTCATCGCGGTGGGCCGCTACCGGCCGCTCGAAGGCGAGTTCGTCCGCATCGTCGTCATCGCGCTGATGTTCGCGGTCTGGATCGCGCGGGTGCTCTACCGCAAATGGCGCGAGCGGCGCCTCAATGCGCAGCTGCTCAACCAGCTGCGCACGCCGTCCGAGAAAGGGAAGGCCGCCAAGCCCGAGGACGCGCCCGAGATCAAGGAGCTGCAAAGCGGCTTCACCGATGCCACCGCCATCCTGAAGAACATGCGCTTCGGCGCGGGGGCCGACGGCAAGGCGGCGGGCCGCTTTGCGGTGTTCGACCGGCAGTACCTGTACCAGCTGCCCTGGTACATCTTCATCGGCGCGCCGGGCTCGGGCAAGACCACGGCGCTGGTCAACTCCGACCTCGACTTTCCGCTGGCCGACCAGCTCGGCAAGGCCGCGGTGCGCGGCATCGGCGGCACGCGCAACTGCGACTGGTGGTTCACCAACGAGGCGGTGCTGATCGACACCGCGGGGCGCTACACCACGCACGAGAGCAACCGTGAAACCGACGAGAGCGAGTGGAAGGGCTTTCTCGACCTCCTGAAGAAGTTCAGGCCGCGCCAGCCGATCAACGGCGCGATCCTCACCATCAGCATTGCCGATCTTCCGCTGGCCGACGACGCACAGCGGGCGCGCCACGCCATGGCGCTGCGCAAGCGGCTGCTCGAACTGCGCAACGGCCTGGGCATCAACTTTCCGGTGTACGTGCTGGTCACCAAGACCGACCTCCTGGCCGGTTTCAACGAGTACTTCGGCTCGCTGGGCCGCGCCGAGCGTTCGCAGGTCTGGGGCTTCACCTTTCCGATCGACGCCAACCCGGCGGACCCGGCCAAGGCCGATCTGCGCGAGCGCTTCCACCAGGAATACAAGCTGCTGCACCAGCGCCTGGACGAGCGCCTGCCCGAGCTGCTGGCGGCCGAGCCCGACCAGATGCGGCGCGCGCAGGCCTACCTGCTGCCGCAGCAGTTCGCGAGCTTCGAGGACATCCTCGGCACCTTCCTGGCCGACGTGTTCAGCCTCTCGAAGTTCGAGGTTGCGCCCATGCTGCGGGGCGTGTACTTCACGAGCGGCACGCAGGAGGGCACGGCCTTCGACCGCGTGATGGGCGCCATCAAGCGCTACCTGCAGGTCAACGCGCCGCCCGCGCCGCCGCCCGGCCCGGGCAAGAGCTACTTCCTCAAGGAGCTGCTGCAGCAGGTGATCTTCCGCGACGCGGGCGTGGCCGGCACCAACCTGCGCTGGTACCGGCGCAAGCGGGCCATCGACCTCGCGGGCTACAGCCTCATCGGTGTACTGTTGGTGGTGCTGCTGGGGGCCGGCATCAACAGCTGGCGCAACAACCGCGACTACGTGGCCGAGGTCGACAACAACGCCAAGGCCTTCAACAAGGCGGCGGCGCGCGGCGAGCTCCCGACGGTGGTCGATTCGAACAGCGACATCGCGACCTCCTTGCCGGTGCTCGACCGCCTGCGCGACCTGCCCAAGTCGAGCCAGTTCGACATCGGCGACCCGCCCGTCGGCTACCGTTTCGGGCTCTACCAGGGCGAGAAGCTCCAGGCCGCGACCGACGGCGTCTACCAGCGCGCGCTCGAGAGCGTGCTGCTGCCGCAAGCGGCGCAACGCGTGGAGCAGGCACTGCGCGAGGCCTCGAAGACCGATGCCGAATACAGCTACGAGGCGCTCAAGGCCTACCTCATGCTGTACGACGCGGAGCGCTACGACGCCGACTTCCTGCAGGCCTGGCTGCTCACCGACGTGGACCGCAAGATCGGCGCCGCGCTCACCCGCGAGCAGCGCGCCAAGCTCGAGACGCACCTGCAGGCGCTGTTCGCGGGGCGCGTGGTGACCTCGCCGTTCGCCAAGGACGACCGGCTCGTGACCGAGACGCGCGGCCGGCTGGCCGGCGTGCCGCTGGCGCAGCGCTCCTATGCGCGGCTGCGGCGCATCCTGCTGCAGACCAGCCCGCCCAACGCCTTCAGCATTGCGGAGGCGGCGGGGGCCGAGTCGGGGCTGGTCATCAAGCGCGCGAGCGGCAAGCCGCTGACCGACGGCATCCCGACGTTGTTCACCTACCGCGGCTACTGGGACATCTTCGACAAGCGCATGGCGGAAACCACGCTCGCGCTCGAGCAGGAAGACCGCTGGGTGCTGCAGATCCGCGCGCCGGGCATCACCGACATCACCTCGCGCGAGCTGCTGCTGCGCGAGGTGCGGCGGCTCTATCTCACCGACTACATCCGCATCTGGGACGAGTACCTGACCGACGTTCGACTGGCCGACAGCCGCTCGCTGCTGCAGAGCATCCAGATGACGCGCGTGCTCTCGACCTCGGAGTCGCCGATGTCGCGCCTCATTCGCGGCGCTGCGCGCGAGACCGACCTGCTGCGCAACCACGACGAAGCCGCGCGCAGCCTGCTCGACCAGGCGCAGAACCGCGTGGCCAGCACGCGCGAGCGCATCGAGCAGCTCATCGGCCAGCCCGACGGCAGCCAGCGCCGCAACACCGCGCCGGACCGGCCCGAGTCGCTGGTGGACAACCACTTTGCGCCGCTTCGCCGCATGGTGACTGCGCCCAAGGCCGGGGGGCAGGCGCCCATCGACGCCACGGCCGCGCTCATCAACGAGCTCTACACCTTCCTCACGGCCACCGACACGGCATTGCGCAGCGGCAACATCCCGCCTTCGAGCGATGCGGTGACCAAGGTGCAGGCCGAGGCGGGCCGCCTGCCGGTGCCGTTCCAGGGCATGCTGAACGACCTTTCGGCCACCGCGTCGTCCAAGGCCGCAGCGGTGACGCGGCAGAACATCGGGCAGAACGCGGCCGCCACCATCGGCCAGTTCTGCAGCCAGGCCATCGCGGGGCGCTATCCGTTCTCCCGCGGCTCCAACCGCGACGTGGCGGCCGGCGACTTTGCGCAGCTGTTCGCACCGGGCGGCATGATGGACGACTTCTTCCAGAAGAACCTGGCCTCGCAGGTCGACACCTCCGTCAACCCGTGGGCCTTCAAGCGCAGCGTCGACGGCAGCTCGCAGGGCCGCTCGGCCTACCTCGATTCGTTCCAGAAGGCGCAGGCGATCCGCGACGTGTTCTTCATGGGCATGGCGGGCGGGCGCACGCCGTCGTTCAGCATCGACATCCGGCCCGAGGACATGGATGCCGCCATCAGCCAGTTCACGCTCGACATCGACGGTCAGACGGTGCGCTATGCGCACGGCCCGCAGGCCCCCAGCACCGTCAAGTGGCCCGGTCCGCGCAACAGCAACCAGGTGCGGCTGCAGGTGACCACCGCCAACGGCACGCCGGCCGGCGGCATCGTGACCGAAGGGCCGTGGGCACTGCACCGGCTTTTCGACAAGGCCTCGGTCTCGGCAGGCAGCTCACCCGAGTCTTTCAACGCGACCTTCGACCTGCAGGGCAAGAAGGTGGTGCTGGCGGTGACTGCGAACAGCGTCTACAACCCGCTGCGCCTGTCCCAGATGAACGGCTTCTCTTGTCCTGGAAAGTCCTGACATGAACAGCGGCATCCCTTTGCCCCGGGTGTGGGTACCGGCCGACGAGCAGATCGGCTGGTACGGCAAGCTGCCGGCGGCCGGCGACTTTCTCTACCGCCGCATGCCGCGCGAGCTCCAGGCCTGGTGGGACCGCTGGATGCAGAACGGCCTCGGCGCTTTCAAGCGCTGGCCCGACGCCATGACGCGGCACTACGTCGTGGCGCCGGTCTGGAACTTTGCGATTCCCGCGACGCAGGGCGTGGATGCGCTGCAGTTCGGCTGCATTGCGCCCAGCTGCGACCGCGTCGGGCGCTACTACCCCGTGTGCGTGACGCTGCAGGTGGCGGCGTCGAACTACCGCCCTTCCATGCTGGAGGGTTCCGCCGCGTGGTACTGGCAGTGCGGCACGGCCTTGCTGCAGGCGATCCGCCACAGCGTGGCGCCCGACCAGTTCGACCACCAGGTGCTGGCCGCGGCCCATGGCGGGTTCCACACTGCGAGCGGCGGCTCGGACGACATCCTTTCGATCCTCGGGCCCGCGGCCGGGGGCGCAGGTGCGGGCGCGCAGCAGCGCCTCGGCTGGCCCGAGCTTCCGCTGTGCTTCGATGCCTTCGGAAGCACCAGCTACTGGTGGACCAACCAGGCGGACGGCTCGCCGCTGCGAACCGCCGCGCACGGCGGAGGCCTCAACACGCCATTGTTTTCGAAGTTGTTTTCACAGGGGCATGTGCCATGGGCATGACGACGAACGCCAGCAGCAGTAGCAACAGCAGCAGCGCGCCGGCCGATCCGCAGGAGCGGCCCCATCCGCTGGCGGCGGGCCATCGGCTGGACGAGTTCGAACTGCTCGAGGTGATCGGCGAAGGCGGCTTCGGCATCGTCTACCGGGCCTACGACCACTCGCTGCAGCGCGAGGTGGCCATCAAGGAATACATGCCGTCGATGCTCGCGCGCCGCGTGGGCGACGACAGCGTGCATGTGCGTTCCGACCGGCTCACGGCCACCTTCCAGGCGGGCCTGCGCAGCTTCATCAACGAGGCGCGCACGCTCGCGCAGTTCAGCCATCCGGCATTGGTGCGGGTGCATCGCTTCTGGGAGGCGAACTCCACCGCCTACATGGCGATCCAGCTCTATCGCGGCCGCACGCTGCGGCGCCTTGCCGAGGAAGATCCGTCGAAGATTTCCGAGGCCTGGCTGCTCGGCGTGCTGGGCCCACTGCTCGGCGCGCTGGAAACGCTGCACCGCAGCCAGTGCTTCCACCGCGACATCGCCCCCGACAACATCTTCATCCAGCAGGACGACATGCCGGTGCTGCTGGACTTCGGCGCGGCGCGCAAGTCGATTGCCGACCTCGTCGACGAAGTCGCGGTGATGGTGAAGTCGGGCTATTCGCCGATCGAGCAGTACGCCGACGACAACACGCTGCTGCAGGGCGCGTGGACCGACCTCTATGCGCTGGGTGCCGTGCTGTACCGCGCGGTCACCGGGCATCCGCCACCGTCGGCGGTGGTGCGCAGCGTGCAGGACGCCTATGTGCCGCTGTCTTCGCTGGGGCGCGGCGACCTGAGTCCGGGCTTCTGCGCGGCGGTCGATCACACGCTGGCAGTGCACAGCAAGGACCGCACGCAGACCGTGGCCGCATTCGCGGCCGAGCTGGGCCTGGCCAAGCTTGGCGACACCTACGTGAGCGGGCTGCCGGCGCCGACGGTCATCGTTGCGCCGCCTTCGAAGGCGGCACCAGCCGTGGTGCCGCCGCGGCAGCAAGCAGCGGCGCCCGCGAAGCCCGCGGCGGCGCCGGACACCGCAGCATCGGCCGGGGTTGTGCAGGCCAAGGCCGCCGTGCCCGAACCGGTCGAGGCCACGTCAGAGCCCGAGGCCGAGGTCGTATCCACGGCCAGACCGGTTCCGGCGCCTTCGTCCAAGGCCGCCGCGCCGGCACGCGCGCCGTCGGCAGCTGCCAGGCAGAAGCAGCAACCGCCGTCGTCCGTGAGGAAAACATCGCGTCCGCCGTGGGTGCTGGTCGGCGCGCTGGTGATCGCGCTGGTGGGCGTGGGCAGCTGGATCGGACTTCGCCTGAGTTCGTGGAAGCAGGAGACCTCGACCGCGATGGCGCCGGTGCCTCCGCCTTCGGGCCCGATGTCCGCCAACGCGCCGCCTCCCGCCGCCATGCCGCCGGGCGATGGCGGCACGGCACCCGCAGGAGGCAACGTGGCCGCAGCCCCCGGCGGCGCCACGCCTCCCGCGGCGGCGGCCAGTGCGCCGGCCGCTTCGTTGACGCCGCTGGACAGCGTGCCGGTCATTGCCCCGGCGCCGGCAGCGCAGGCCAACGCGGCAACACCGGCGACGCCGCCGACTGCCACCACACCGGCAACACCGGCCACGCCGCCGGAGGCGGCCCTCGCCACCAGCGAAGTCGAAGACTGGAACCTGGCCCAGGCCGAGAACACGCGCGAGGGCTACGAAGCCTATCTGCGCCGCTACCGGCGCGGCCTGCATGTGCGCGAGGCCCGCAATGCGCTTGCCGAGCTGAACCGGCTCTCGACCACCGTGCCGGCGGCGCCCGGCACCACGCCGGCGAACGCCGTTCCCACCGTGGTGGCGGGCGGCGCCACCACGCCGCCGGCCGCACAGCCGGCCGCCCCTCCCGGCATGGGACGCGTGGTGCTCAACATACGGCCTTGGGGCCAGGTCCTGGTCGACGGCGCCGAGCGCGGCGTGAGCCCGCCGCTCAAGTCACTGTCGCTGCGCCCGGGCATCTACAACATCGAAGTGCGCAACGGCGACCTCGACGTGTACCGGCAGCGCGTGACGGTGCAGGACAGCCGCTCGGCGCCCGTGGTGAGCCACGAGTTCAAATAGCGGCGTCGGCCGCCCGGCGCCAGCGCTGCGCGGCGACCAGCGCCAGCACCGCGGCGTGATGCAGCGCGAGGCTGAAGGCCAGCGATGACTGCGCCCGGCCGAGGCCCAACTCGCGCTTGACCGGTTCCATCAACAGCGCAAAGGCGTAAAAGACGCTGCCCAGGTGATGAGCTGGCCGACAGACAGCCAGCCGACCATGCGACGGCCGTAGAGGGTGGGAGCGGGTGGGTTCACTGCGGATCGGCTTCAGTGCCGCAGTGCCCGACGGTACTGCACCGCCTCCGCCACGTGCTCCGCCCGCACCGACTCGGCACCCGCCAGGTCGGCCACCGTGCGCGCCACCTTGAGCGCGCGGTGCGTGCTGCGTGCCGACCAGCCGAGCTTGGCGGCGGCATTCACCATGAACTTGCGCGCCGCATCGTCCAGGGCGGCGTGTTCGTCGATGGCACCGGCCTGCAGCGCCTGGTTGGCGCTGCCCTGGCGCTGCAGCGCGAATTCGCGCGCGGCGACCACGCGGGTGCGGATGCTGCCGGTCGATTCCCCGGCGGGCGCCCCGAGCAACTGCTGCGCCGAGACCGCGGGCACTTCGATGTGCAGGTCGATGCGGTCGAGCAACGGGCCGCTGAGCTTGCCCTGGTAGCGCAAGATCTGGTCGGGCGTGCAGCGGCAAGCCTTCAGCGTCGAGCCCAGGTAGCCGCAAGGGCACGGGTTCATGGCCGCAATGAGCTGGAAGCGGGCGGGAAACTCGGCGCGCCGGGCGGCCCGCGCAATGGTGATGGTGCCGGTTTCGAGCGGCTCGCGCAGCGCCTCGAGCGCGGAACGCGCGAACTCGGGAAATTCGTCCAGGAACAGCACACCATGGTGCGCCTGCGAGATCTCGCCCGGCCGCGGGGGCGAGCCGCCGCCGCCCACCAGCGCGACGGCGCTCGACGTGTGGTACGGCGCTGAGGTGGGCCGGGTCATCCAGCGCGCGGTCGAGAAGCTGCCGCCCAGGCTGGCGACCGCCGCACTCTCAAGCGCCTCGTCCACGCTCATGGGCGGCAGCAGCCCGGCAAAGCGCTGCGCGAGCATGGACTTGCCCGAACCGGGCTCCCCGACCATCAGCAGGCTGTGTCCACCCGCGGCGGCGATTTCAAGGGCGCGCCTGGCGCCTGCATGCCCCTTCACGTCGGCCAGGTCGGCGTACGTCGGCATGGTGGCAGCGGCCGCGGCGTGGACCCGGGCCCAGCCGTCCGCGGCGGGTGGCTCGGCCTGCTGCAGCGCCGCGTCCTCGGCCATGAAGCGCCGCACCACGTCCAGCAGGTGCCTGGCGCCATACACCTCGCCGCCGGGCACCAGCGCGGCTTCCTGCGCGCTTTCGGTGGGCAGCACCAGGCGCGTGGCGATGCCGCGGGTGTGCAGGGCAAGCGCCATGGCCAGCGCGCCGCGTACGGGCCGCAGCTCACCCGAAAGAGAGAGTTCGCCGGCAAATTCGTGGCCGGCGAGGCGGGCGGCCTGGATCTGCTCGCTGGCGGCGAGGATGCCGAGCGCAATGGGAAGATCGAAGCGGCCGGAGTCCTTTGGCAGGTCGGCCGGCGCCAGATTGACGGTGATCCTCTTGTTGTTCGGAAACTCGAGGCCGGCGTTCTGGATGGCCGAACGCACGCGTTCGCGCGCCTCCTTGACTTCGGTTTCCGCCAGCCCGACGAGCGTGAAGCTCGGCAGGCCGTTCGCCAGATGCACCTCAACCGTGACACTGGCCGCTTCCAGCCCAAGCAAAGCACGACTTTGCACCAAAGACAGGCTCATTTTTATTACTCTCCCCATTGTGGTGCGCCCATTTTGGGTTGGGCTCGTGCACCGCCGGGGCCTGGGAGCCCCGCACATGAAACGTTTGTAATTTTTCATCGGGGGTTTGTGGATCGGCGGGCCCCAGGCGCGCAGCAGGGGGAACGAGCACTTTGGCACGCTCCCTGCTACGAAACGATGTCCCCTAACTATCCAATCAACCCCGAGGAGTCTCGATGATGCACCGTAAATTCGCCCAGGCAATGGCCGTGGCCGCCCTTGCCGCACTGCCGATGCTGGCGAGCGCCCAACTTACGGGCAACGTGGCCCTGACCAGCAACTACAAGTTCCGCGGTCAGGACCAGGACATGATCGGGAAGAACGACTACGCCAAGACCAAGGGCTTCAAGCCCGCCATCCAGGGCGGCTTCGACTACGCATTCGGCGAAAGCGGCTTCTATATCGGTAACTGGAATTCGAGCGTCAACTGGCTGCAGGGCAACAGCATCGAGAGCGACATCTATGGCGGTTACAAGTTCAAGGCCGGCCCGTTCGACCTGGACGTGGGCGCACTCAGCTACATCTACCCGGGCAACAGCCGCGGCAACACCACCGAGCTGTACGGCGCCGGCACCTGGGCCGACGAAGCGATCGGGTCGTTCACGCTGAAGTACTCGCACACCGTGTCCAAGGACTACTTCAACTACGCGGGCAACAAGGACGGCTCGGGCCTGAAGGGGCGCAACACCGGCTACCTGAACCTGTCGTACAGCAAGGAAATCGTGCCCAAGGTCACGCTGAAGGCCGCCGTGGGCTACACCCACATGTCCAGCGACATCCGCAGCCTGGGCTACAAGAGCTACGTGGACTACAACGTGGGCGCGTCGTATGACTTCGGCAACGGCCTGTCGCTGGCGGGCTCGGTGCAGGGCGCCAACAAGAAGAGTTCCTACCTCGCGCTGAGCAACCCGGGCTACGACTTCGGCTTCGGCACCTTCGGCCAGCAGTACTACTCGCCCAACAAGGCGCGCTTCATCGTCACCCTCAGCAAGACGCTGTAAACACAAAAACAAGGTGCGGCCCAAGCTGCCGCACCATTCATTCCATCCAAGAAGGAGAAAGTCATGAAGCTGGTCACAGCCATCATCAAACCGTTCAAGCTCGACGAGGTGCGCGAAGCACTGTCGGCCATCGGTGTGCAAGGCATCACGGTCACGGAAGTCAAGGGTTTCGGCCGCCAGAAGGGCCACACCGAGCTGTACCGCGGCGCCGAGTACGTGGTCGACTTCCTGCCCAAGGTCAAGATCGAAGCGGCGGTGTCCGACGATCTCGTCGACCGCGTGATCGAAGCCGTCGAGGGTGCTGCCCGCACCGGCAAGATCGGCGACGGAAAGATCTTTGTCTACAACCTCGAGCAGGTGGTCCGCATCCGCACCGGCGAAACGGGCCGTGAAGCCCTCTGACCAGCCAAGGCCCGAAAGAACAACGACTATGAAAAAACTGCTTGTCTCTCTTGCGCTCGGCTTGAGCGTGTTCACTGCCGCTTTTGCGCAGGCACCCGCGCCCGCCGCGGAAGCGCCGGCCGCTTCGGCACCGGCTGCCGCCGCTCCGGCGCCCGCGGCTGCGCCCGCTGCCGCGGCACCCGCTGCCGCAGCGCCTGCCCCTGCCGAGGCAGCGCCCGCCGCGGCTCCCGCTCCTTCTTTCAACAAGGGTGACACCAGCTGGATGATGCTGTCCACGCTGCTCGTCATCATGATGACCGTCCCCGGCCTGGCCCTGTTCTACGGCGGCCTGGTGCGCAGCAAGAACATGCTGTCGGTGCTCATGCAGGTGATGGTCACCTTCTCGATGATCGTGGTGCTGTGGCTCATCTATGGCTACAGCCTTGCGTTCACCGAGGGGAATGCCTTCTTCGGCGGATTCGACCGGCTCTTCATGAAGGGGATCTTCGATCCGGCCACCGGCGTGTTCGCGCCCGGCGCCACCTTCAGCAAGGGCGTCTACATCCCCGAACTGCTGTTCGCCGCCTTCCAGGCCACCTTCGCCGGCATCACCTGCTGCCTGATCGTGGGTGCTTTCGCCGAGCGCGCCAAGTTCTCGGCCGTGCTGCTGTTCATGGTGATCTGGTTCACCTTCAGCTATGCGCCGCTCGCGCACATGGTCTGGTTCTGGATGGGCCCGGACGCCTACACCGCCGCCAACGTGGTGGATGCACAGAACGCCAAGGCTGGCCTGATCTGGCAATGGGGCGCCCTCGACTTCGCGGGCGGCACCGTGGTGCACATCAACGCAGCCGTGGCGGGCCTGGTCGGTGCCTTCGTGATCGGCAAGCGCGTCGGCTACGGCAAGGAAGCCTTCACGCCGCATTCGCTCACGCTCACCATGGTCGGTGCCTCGCTGCTGTGGGTCGGCTGGTTCGGTTTCAACGCAGGTTCGGCCCTCGAAGCCGGCACCAGTGCCGTACTCGCCTTCATGAACACCTTCACCGCCACCGCCGCAGCCGTGCTCGCATGGTGCATCGGTGAAGCACTGATGCGGGGCAAGGCCTCGATGCTGGGTGCTGCTTCGGGCGCCGTTGCAGGCCTCGTGGCCATCACCCCGGCCGCCGGCAACGTCGGCCTGATGGGCGCCATCATCATCGGCTTCATCGCCGGCTTCGCCTGCCTCTGGGGCGTCAACGGCCTCAAGAAGCTGCTGGGCGCGGACGACTCGCTCGACGTGTTCGGCGTGCACGGTGTCGGCGGTATCGTCGGCGCGCTGCTCACCGGCGTGTTCAACACCCAGGCACTCGGCGGCCCCGGCCTCGTGGGCGACTGGGTCACGGCCAGCGTGGTGTCCAACGGCATCGGCGCCCAGGTCTGGATCCAGCTCAAGGGCGTGCTGCTGACCATCGTCTGGTCGGGCGTGGTGGCGTTCATCGCCTTCAAGATCGCCGACCTCACCATCGGCCTGCGTGTGTCGGAAGAAGAAGAGCGCGAAGGCCTCGACATCTCCTCGCACGGCGAGACTGCATATAACAGGTAACCCCAAAGCAATAGGCAACCCCCCAGTCTTCGCGCACTTCGTGTCGCTTCGCCAACCCCCCTGCCGGGGGCAACACCAGAGGCCCGGCAAAGCCGGTTCCTCGGTGTTCCACGAAGAAGGCATACGGCGCAAAGGCTGGTTATAAGAACCACAAGAAGCGATCCTTTTTCAGCAAGGTCTCCTTTGGATGTTCAGCCCGCGAGCGCTTCGGCGCCAGCGGGCTTTTTTTTGTCTTCGGGGCCGCGGATGCACAATCCGCAGATCATGTGGACCACCCTCGAAAACAGCCTCTGCGAGCTCGGCGAATCGCCGTTCTGGCACCCGCAAGAACGCGCGCTTTACTGGCTCGATATTCCGGGGCGCGCGGTGCTGCGCACGCGCGGCGAAATCGGCACGCCGTCGGCCAGGGTGGAGCGCTGGGCCTTGGCCACCGAGCCCGGCTGCATGGCGCCGGCCAGGAGCGGCGGCTTCGTGATCGCGCTGCGCGACGGAATCTACCGGGCCCGCGAATGGGGTGGTGAACTGGTCGCGATGGCGCGCGTGGCGCATGACGTGCGCACCATGCGGTTCAACGACGGCAAATGCGATGCGCTCGGCCGTTTCTGGGGCGGTTCGCTCAACGAGGCCAAGGACCGGGCCAACGCCGCGCTCTACTGCTTCGATGCGCGCCCCGGCACCGGCGTGGCGCCCACATTGGCGCAGATGGCCAACGAGTCCACCACCGCCAACGGACTCGCGTTTTCGCCCGATGGCCGCACCCTCTACTGGGCCGACACCGCCGCGCACGTGGTGCGTGCGTGGGACTGGGACGCCGAGGCCAACTCGCTCTCGCGTGCGCGCGTGTTCCACCAGTTCGAGGCCAAGCCCGAAGGCTGGGCACCCGAGTCGCCCGTGCGCTACGAAGGCCGGCCCGATGGCGCCACGGTCGATGCGCAGGGCCACTACTGGGTCGCGATGTTCGAAGGTGCACAGCTGCTGCGGTTCGCGCCGTCCGGCGAGATCGTCGCCTCGGTGTCCGTCCCCGTTCAGTGCCCGACCATGCCCTGCTTCGGCGGCGACGACCTGAAGACGCTCTTCGTCACCAGCGGGCGCAAGGGGCGGCCCGCCAGCGAGATCGAGAGGCTCCCGGCCTCGGGCAGAGTGATTGCGATGCAAGTCGACATTCCTGGCCTGCCGGTCAATTTCTTCGAAGATTGAGAGGCCACGCGATGGCCCTGCAGCACATCCCGCCGATCCAGTGCCTGCTGACCTTCGAGACCCTGGCGCGGCTGCGGCATGCAGGCCGCGCGGCGGACGAGCTGTGCGTCACGCCCAGCGCGGTGAGCCACCGCATCCGCCAGCTGGAATCGCATGTGGGCTTCAAGCTCTTCGGCCGCAGCGACTTCAGCCTCACGGCCGACGGCGCGGCCTACCTTGCCAACGTGCGCACCGGCCTTGCGGCGCTGCAGGCCACGCCGGGCGGCCATGCGGCGCAGCAGCGCGCAACACGCCTGCGCATCGCCGTCACGCCCACCTTCAGCCGTGTGTTCCTGATGCCGCGACTCGAATTGTTCCGCAACATCTGCCCGGACATCGAACTGGTGCTGCAGGTGTCGATTCCGCTGCTCGACGTCACGGCCGAGCAGGCCGATCTCGAAGTCCGCTATGGCAGCGGCGCATACGCCGACTGCGAACACCGGCTGCTGCTGGAGGAAGAGGTGGTGCCCGCCTGCAGCCCGAGCTATCTCAACGAGTTCGGACCGTTCAATGGTTTCCGCACCGCGGCCGAGATCGCGAGCGCACGGCTGATCCGCAGCCCGCTGGAGCCCTGGGGCACCTGGTTCGCGAGCTGCGCAATCGACCAGCCCGAGCCGCACGTCGGCTCCCAGTTCAACGACCTGGGCCTGGTCTACGACGCGGCCGCGAGCGGCTTTGGCGTGGCGCTGGTGCGCCTGAAGATGGGCGCCGCCTGGTTCGAATCGGGCCGGCTGGTGCCGCTCTCCGACCGGCCCGTGCCGTCGCCGCACCGCCACACCATCTGCTGGCAGCCCGGCACTCTGGAGCGCTGGGAATGCGCCGCCTTTGTCGACTGGCTGGCGCAGAGCATGAATTGAACGCCCCCGGGGCCCGGCGGAGCCGATTCCGCGGCTGCACTCGGCTGGGCTCGGCCTGAGCCGGGCGCGGATGGCCGGCGAAGTTCTCTCAAGCCCGACGCGAAAAAGCTTCAACCCGGCCGCGCCGCATTTGCGTAGAGTGCGAGGCACCACGAGACATACACATGAACGCGCCGCTCACCGCCGTCCAGCACGATTCGCTGCAGAAGACCGACCGCCAGTCGCAGATCGTGCGCGCCCTGCAGGCCCACCTGCCGGCGCACGCGCTCATCTGGCATGCCGAGGACACCACGCCCTATGAATGCGACGGCCTCACCGCCTACCGGCAGCGGCCGCTGGTGGTGGCGCTGCCCGAAACCGAGGTCCAGGTGGCGGCGGTGCTCAAGACCTGCCACGGGCTCGGCGTGCCCGTGGTGGCGCGCGGCGCGGGCACCGGGCTCTCGGGCGGCGCGATGCCGCATGCGCTGGGCGTGACGCTCTCGCTCGCCAAGTTCAACAGCATCCTGAAGATCGACCCGCTTAGCCGCACGGCCGTGGTGCAGTGCGGCGTGCGCAATCTCGCCATCAGCGAGGCTGCCGCGCCCTTCAACCTCTACTACGCGCCCGATCCATCGAGCCAGATCGCCTGCACCATCGGCGGCAACGTGGCCGAGAACTCGGGTGGCGTGCATTGCCTGAAATACGGCCTCACGCTGCACAACGTGCTGCGCGTGCGCGGCTTCACCGCCGAGGGCGAGGCCATCGAATTCGGTGGCGAGGCGCTCGACGCGCCGGGCCTGGACCTGCTCGCGCTGGTCATCGGCAGCGAAGGCATGCTGGCCGTGACCACCGAGGTCACTGTCAAGCTCGTGCCCAAGCCGCAGCTCGCGCGCTGCATCATGGCCAGCTTCGACGACGTGCGCAAAGCCGGCGATGCGGTGGCCGCGGTGATCGCCGCCGGCATCATCCCGGCGGGTCTCGAGATGATGGACAAGCCGATGACCGCCGCGGTCGAAGACTTCGTGCGCGCCGGCTACGACCTCGATGCGGCAGCGATCCTGCTGTGCGAATCCGACGGCACGCCCGAAGAAGTGGAAGAAGAAATCGGCCGCATGACCGCCGTACTGCGCTCCTCCGGTGCCACCGCCATTGCGGTGAGCACCAGCGAAGACGAACGCATGAAGTTCTGGAGCGGCCGCAAGAACGCCTTTCCGGCCTCGGGCCGCATCAGCCCCGACTACATGTGCCTGGACTCCACCATTCCGCGCAAGCGGCTGGCCGACATCCTGCTGGCCATCCAGGAGATGGAGAAAAAATACCAGCTGCGCTGCTGCAACGTGTTCCACGCGGGCGACGGCAACCTGCATCCGCTGGTGCTGTTCGACGCCAACGACCCCGACGAGCTGCATCGCTGCGAGCTGTTCGGCGCCGACATCCTCGAGACCAGCGTGGCCATGGGGGGCACCGTGTCGGGCGAGCATGGCGTGGGCGTGGAGAAGCTCAACAGCATGTGCGTGCAGTTCACCGCGGCCGAGAACGAGCAGATGTTCGGCGTCAAGCGCGCCTTCGATCCGGCCGGGCTGTTGAACCCCGGCAAGGCGATTCCCACGCTGCAGCGCTGCGCCGAATACGGCAAGCAGGTGGTGCGCGGCGGCAGGCTGCCGCACCCCGATCTGCCGCGTTTCTGAATAACAAAAGAAAAAGACATGGAACCTGCCCTCAGCCAGATCGCCGAGCGCATTCGCGCCGCGGCCGCCGAGGCCGCGCCGCTTCGCATCCGCGGCGGCGGCACCAAGGATTTTTACGGCGAGCCGCCGCATGGCGAGGCCTTGAGCACTGTCGGGCTCACCGGCATCACGAGCTATGAACCGAGCGAACTGGTCGTCACCGCGCGCGCCGGCACGCCGCTCGCTGAACTCGAGGCCGCGCTGGCCGAAAAGGGGCAGTGCCTGCCTTTCGAGCCGCCGCATTTCGGCACGGCCGGCGCGGGTACCGTGGGCGGCATGGTGGCCGCCGGGCTCAGCGGCCCCGCGCGCGCCAGCGTGGGCGCGGTGCGCGACTACGTGCTGGGCGCCACGCTGGTCAACGGCCGCGGCGAGGTGTTGGGCTTCGGCGGCCAGGTGATGAAGAACGTGGCGGGCTACGACGTCTCGCGCGTGCTGGCGGGCTCGCTCGGCACGCTGGGCGTGATTGCCGAAGTGAGCCTCAAGGTGCTCCCCGTTGCGCCCGCCGAGGCCACGCTGGCCTTTTCCTGCAGCCAGGCGGACGCCCTGCGCCTGCTCAACGAGTGGGGAGGCCGGCCCCTGCCATTGAATGCGAGCTGCTGGTTCGAGGCTGCGGGCACCGGCACGTTGCGGCTGCGGCTGCGTGGCGCCGCCGCGGCGGTAGAAGCCGCCTGCGCGCACCTGGGCGGCGAGCGCATGGATAACGTCGTCGCCGCTGCCGGATGGCAATCGCTGCGCGACCAGCAGCATCGGTGGTTCGCCGCCGCTGACGGCTCAGTCGCACTCTGGCGCCTGTCGGTGCCGCAGACGGCACCGGTGCTCGCGCTGCGCGATGGCGGCGTGCCCTTGATCGAATGGCACGGCGGGCAGCGCTGGTACAAGGCTCCGCTCGAACGCGCCTCTCTCATTCGCGAAGCGGCGCATGCGGCAGGTGGGCATGCCACGCTGTTCAGGATGCCCCCTGCCTCCACAGCAGGCGCCGGTGCCCGACGCTTCGATGCGTTGAGCGCACCCGTCGCGCGCATCCACCATGCCCTGATGCGCGAGTTCGACCCCCACGGCATCTTCGACCGGGCCCGGCTTCTCGCGGCCGCCTGAAGCCCAGCGACCCGACACGTTCAACTTCCATGCAAACCGAGCTCGCCCCCGAATTCCGCGACACCGACGACGGCCGCGAGGCCGAAGCCATCCTGCGCAAGTGCGTGCACTGCGGCTTCTGCACCGCCACCTGTCCCACCTACCAGCTGCTCGGCGACGAGCTCGACGGACCGCGCGGCCGCATCTACCTGATCAAGCAGGTGCTCGAAGGCAAGGCGCCGACGCGCAGCACGCAGCTGCACCTCGACCGTTGCCTGACCTGCCGCAATTGCGAAAGCACCTGCCCGAGCGGCGTGCAGTACGGCCACCTGGTCGACATCGGCCGAAAGATCGTCGACGAGAAAGTGCCGCGCCCCGCCATGGAATCGGCCACGCGCTGGCTGCTGAAGGAAGGGCTGCCGTCGCCGCTCTTCGGTCCCGCGATGGCGTTCGGCCAATCGGTGCGCGGGCTGTTGCCCGAGGCGCTCAGGGCCAAGGTGCCCGCGAAGCAGGAGGCCGGCGCCTGGCCCACAGCCACGCATGCGCGCAAGATGCTGATGCTCGCGGGCTGCGTACAGCCGTCGATGATGCCCAACGTCAACAGCGCGACGGCGCGCGTGCTCGACGCCGCGGGCATCCAGGCCGTGATCGCGAAGGAGGCCGGCTGCTGTGGCGCCGTGAAGTTCCACCTCAACGACCAGGAGGGCGGCAAGGCGCAGATGCGCGCCAACATCGATGCTTGGTGGCCGATGGTGGAGCGCAACGAGGCCGAGGCCATCGTGATGAACGCCTCGGGCTGCGGCGTCACGGTGCGCGAGTACGGCCATATCCTGCAGCACGACCCGGCCTATGCCGCCAAGGCGGCGCGCATCAGCGAGTTGACGCGCGACCTGAGCGAGCTGCTGCCCGATCTGGTGCCGGCGCTGAAGGCCCGGGTGCACGCGCCGCAGGGCGTGGTCGCCTACCACCCGCCCTGCACGCTGCAGCACGGCCAGAAGCTGCGCGGCGGGGTCGAGACGCATCTGCGCGCGCTCGGCTTCGACGTGCGCGTGGCCATGAACGAGTCGCACCTGTGCTGCGGCTCGGCCGGCACCTACTCGGTGCTGCAGCCCGAACTGGCCTACCCGCTGCGCGACCGCAAGCTCGGGCATCTGAAGCAACTGCAGCCGAGCGTCATCGCCTCGGCCAACATCGGCTGCATCACGCATCTGCAAAGCGGCAGCCAGGAAACGCCGGTCCGCCACTGGGTCGAGCTGCTGGACGCTGCCCTGGCGACGGCCTGATCGCACACCGAAGAGCGCTCTGGTCCGACTCGCGCGGGGTCCGTTCGCACGGCATCATGGCCGCACCGATCTTCCCAGGAGTCAGCCCCATGTCTTCCGTTCAAGCTTTTATCGTTTCGAAGAACTTGCGGCGTGCCCTGCTGGCCTGCGCCTGCGCGGCCGGCGCCTTCGGAGCACAGGCCCAGTCGGCCATGCCGCAGTGGAAGGGCGAGGGCGCGGTGCGCTATGTCTGCGGCGGCATCGGCTCGGACGAATCGAACGCCATGCGCGCCGCCATGAAGGAGCATCCGCTGGCGCTGCTTTTCGCGCGCGCCGACGGCGCCTACCTGGCAGACGTGCAGGTCGACATCAAGGGTGCCGATGGGGCGCCTTCGCTGGCCTTGCGCGCCAGCGGGCCGGTCTGCCTGGTCGACATTCCGGCCGGCCGCTACACCATCGATGCCACCACGACCGGCGGCAATGCCAAGAGCCAGTCGGTGACGGTGGGCGGCGGCTCCAAGACCGCCAGCTTCCGCTTCTGAGCAGGAGCCTCAGCCCGCAGCCAGCGCGGCCTCGATGTCGCGCGTGAGCGAGGCGGGCGTGTCGAGCGGCGCATAGCGCTTGCGCACCTGCCCGTCGCGCCCGACCAGGAACTTGGTGAAGTTCCATTTGATGGCCGTGCTGCCCAAAAGGCCCGGCTTTTCCTTGGTGAGCCACTGGTAGAGCGGCGTGGCGTTGCTGCCGTTGACGTCGATCTTTTCCATCATCGGAAAGCTCACGCCGTAGTTCGTGGTGCAGAAGGCGCCGATTTCCTCGTTGGTGCCCGGGTCCTGCGAGCCAAACTGGTTCGACGGAAAACCCAGCACCACGAGCCCCTTGTCGGCGTACTTTTCGTGCAGTTCCTCGAGCCCCGCGAACTGCGGCGTGAAGCCGCATTGGCTGGCCGTGTTGACGATCAGCAGCACCTTGCCCTTGAAGGCGGAAAGCTTCACGTTCTTGCCGTCGATACGGTTGGCTTCGAAGTCGTAGATGCTGGCCATGGAAGTACCTCAGGTGGGAGACGAAAGCCGATCATCGCCCTCTGCCGGCGTTCGCGCAAACGCCGACCACACGGCCGCCAGCACGATCAGTGCGCCGCCGGCCAGGATGCGCGGATCCATCTGGGCCGCGCCGAGCGCCACGGAAGAGACGCTTGCGAACAGCACCTCCGACAGCATGATCACCGCCGTCGCGCTGGCCGCCAGCCGTGCTGCGCCATATTGCAGGCAGATGTTGGCCACCACGAAGCCGGCGCCCAGCAAGGCGGCCCATCCGATCCAGCCCGGCGTGGCCGACAGGGGGGAGGCGAAGGCGTCCAGCAGGGTGCCGCTCGCCGCGGCGATGCCCGCCACCAGCGCGCAGCCGCAGAACATCGCCAGCGCACGCGATTCGCCGGGCGCGCCGTGCAGGTGGCGCAGCAGGATGTTGGTCACGGCAAAGCTGAAGCCGGCCGCCACGCCCAGCCAGTCCGGCAGGCTCGAAGGCACGGGCCAGTCGACACCCGGCGCCTTCAGCACCACGACCACGCCGGTGAGCGCCAGCGCCACCCGCGCGAGCGCGCCCGCCGTGGGCCGCTCGCCCAGCACCGCCCAGCCCAGCAGCACGCTCCACAGTGGCATCAGGTAGAACAGCAGCACCACGCGCACCACGTCGCCCTGCGTCACGGCCCAGTTGAAACCCAGGTTGGTGAAGCCCGCCGCCAGGCCCAGTGCCGCCAGCATCGGGAACGCCGCGAAGCCGCGCCAGGCATGCCGGCGAAAGAGCCCCATCGCGAGCGAGATCGCCACGTAGATGAGGCAGGTGGTCCATACGGGATGCAGCCCGTGGCTTTCGATGTGCCGGAATGGGAACCAGGAAACGCCCCAGACAAAGGCATTAAAAATCAGTGCAAAGGCAGGCATGGGGGGCGGAATTTTCGTGGAACACCGTGGAACCGGCTTTGCCGGGCCACCGGTGTTGCCCCCGGTGAGGGGGTGGGCGAAGCGACACGAAGTGCGCGCAGCCTGGGGGAGGTCAATGATGCTTGTCGCTGCGGGCGATGGCGAGCAGGTGCTCGACTTCTTCGGGGTATTTGCGCAGGTTGGAATGATGCCAGCGCTGGATGAGCCACATGCAGCCGGCCACCACGCCGCCGAAGGCGCCGATGGCCGCGAAGGCCGACAGGCCCAGGCCGGTGCAGGCGCTGTAGAAGCCGCCGAGCAGCAGGATGCAGGCCTGCTCGTTGAAGTTCTGCACGGCAATCGAGCGGCCCGCACCCATCAGGTTGTGGCCGCGGTGCTGCAGCAATGCGTTCATCGGCACCACCAGGAAGCCGCCCAGCCCGCCCAGAAGAATGAGGAAGGGCACGGCGATCCAGACGTTGCTGATCAGGTTCATGCTGATCACCAGCAGGCCCATGCCGATGCCCATGGGAATCACGCGCGTGGCCATGTCCAGCCGCATGCGCATCGAGGCGACGATGGCGCCCACCGCCATGCCGATGGTGACCACGCCGGTGAGCGCCGTCGCCTGCGTGGTGTTGTAGTTGAGCGCGAGCGCGGCCCAGGCCAGCACGATGTACTTGAGGTTGGCTCCGGCGCCCCAGAAAAGCGTGGTGGTGGAGAGCGAGATCTGGCCGAGCTTGTCGCGCCACAGGCGGGCGTTGCAATGCCAGAAATCGGGCAGCAGGAAGAACATGTTGCGCGCCAGGCCGTGCGCCGGATCGGCACGCAGCGGCCGCATCTCGACGCCGGTGTGCGGAATGCGCGTGTTGAACCAGGCCGCCAGCGCATAGACGAAGATCAGCACCGAGATGGCCGCCTCGGCCGGCGAATCGACGCCGGTGTTGATCAGCGGGATGTCGATGGACAGCAGCTGGCTCGAGACCGCATGGCCCACCAGCGAGCCGCCGAGCACGATGCCCAGGAGGATCGATGCGATCGTCAGGCCTTCGATCCAGCCGTTGGCTTTTACCAACTGCGAAGCCGGCAGCAGCTCGGTCAGGATGCCGTACTTGGCGGGCGAATAGGCCGCGGCGCCAAGCCCCACGATCGAATACGACAGCAGCGGATGCGAGCCGAACAGCATCATCAGGCAGCCGATCACCTTGATCGCGTTGCTGATGAACATCACCCGCCCCTTGGGCAAGGCGTCGGCGAACGCGCCAACCAGCGGCGCCAGCACCACGTAGAAGACCGCGAAGATCGGCACCAGCGCCGCGCGCTGCCATTCGGCCGCTCCCGTACTTCGCATGAGCTCGACAGCGACGACGAAGATCGCGTTGTCGGCCAGCGACGAAAAGAACTGGGCCGACATGATCGTGTAGAAACCGCGCTTCATCGATGGGCTGGCTGGCCAGGAAGATTGCTGGCAGTAGTGAGAAAGTGTCGCGACTTTTGGCGAATGGGCGGTTATAGCATGGGGGTACGACGGCGAAATCAGCGTTGCCACCGTGGACGGCCCTGCTTGCGAAGGTGCTAAAACCCCGTCTTCACCATTCGACATTTCCCATGCCGCGCCCCATTCTCGCCACTGTTCACACCGCCGCGCTTCGCCACAACCTCGATCGGGCGCGCCGCGCCGCGCTCGATGCCCGCGTCTGGGCGGTGGTCAAGGCCAATGCCTACGGCCATGGCATCGAGCGCGTATATGAAGGCCTGCGCGGTGCCGATGGCTTTGCCCTGCTCGACCTGGCCGAGGCCGAACGGGTGCGCGCACTCGGCTGGCGCGGCCCGGTGCTGCTGCTCGAGGGCGTGTTCGACGCGCGCGACCTGGAGCTGTGCTCGCGGCTGGACCTGTGGCACACAGTGCACTGCGACGAGCAGATCGACATGCTCGCGGCCCACAAGACGCTCAAGCCGCAGCGCGTGTTCCTCAAGATGAATTCCGGCATGAACCGCCTGGGCTTCGCGCCCGAGCGCTTCGGCTCCGCCTGGACGCGCCTGAACGCGCTGCCGCAGGTCGACGAGATTTCGCTGATGACGCATTTCAGCGACGCCGATGGCGCGCGCGGCATTGCGCACCAGCTGGCGGTGTTCGAGCGCGCTACGCACGACCTGCCGGGGGAGCGCTCCATTGCGAACAGTGCCGCCACCCTGCGCCACGCCGAGCAGACCCGCGGCGACTGGGTGCGCCCCGGCATCCTGCTGTATGGCAGCGCGCCCGACTTTCCCCAGCACGACAGCGCGCACTGGCAGCTGCAGCCCACCATGACGCTGTCGACCAAATTGATCGGGGTGCAGACGCTCCAGGCCGGCGACACCATCGGCTACGGCTCCAACTTCACGGCCGACGGACCGCTCACCATCGGCGTGGCGGCGGTCGGCTATGCCGACGGCTATCCGCGCCACTGCAGCACCGGCACACCGGTGCTGGTGAACGGCGTTCGCACCCGCATGCTGGGCCGCGTGAGCATGGACATGATCACCGTCGATCTCACGCCGGTGCCCGATGCGAAGTTCGGCACCGAGGTCACGCTGTGGGGCCGCTCGGCCGTGACCGGCGCGGTGCTGCCCATCGACGAGGTCGCGCAGGCGGCCGGCACCATCGGCTACGAACTCATGTGCGCCGTGGCGCCGCGCGTACCCTTCGCTCCGGCCGACGGCGAATGAAGGTGCTCTCCAACTGGCGCTCGGTGCGCCTGTGGGAGACGCAGCTCGAGCGCGACCTGCACCGCAACTACAGCCTGCGCACGCACGGCATCCTCATCGGCACCTTCACGCTGCTGCTGATGTGGGGCGTGTCGGCATTGCAGATGCATGTGCTCGACGTGCAGTCGCTGGCGGTGCGCTATCTCCTCACGCTGGGCGTGGGATACCTCGGCTACCTGCTGGTGCTGCGCTGGTGGGCCAGACGGCTGGTCGAAGGACGCCGCTTCGAAGGCGATGTCGACGTGCCGGACATGGATCTTGGCGGCGGTGCAGGTTCGCACGACCACGTGAGCGTGGCCGACCCGGCCGACGGCGGCAGTGTGCTGTCCGACGTGGCCGGCGGTGCGCTCGACGTGGCGGGCGGCGCGGACGAAGGCGCCATCATCGTGGTGCCAGTGGTCGCGATCTTCCTGATCTGCACCGCCATCGTGCTCGGCGCCGGCTCGCTCGTGCTGCTCTACTTCAGCTGGGACGCGCTGCTGGCCGTGGCCGTCGAGGTGGCGTTCTCGTACGTGTCCGCCCGCGCCGCGGTGCGCGTGGCGCGCGAAGGCTGGTTGATGGCGGCCGTGCGTTTGACCTGGAAGCCGCTGCTCGGCGCAGTGATCTGTGCCGTGGCCCTCGGCGCCGTGCTCGACCACTTCATGCCCCAGGTCAATTCCTTGCCCGAGGCCGTGCGGGCCCTGCTGAAGAAGCACTGAGCTTCTTCCGGCTGCCGTCCTGGGTGGCCAGCGCGTCCAGCAGGTGGTCGATCAGCACCCGGCACTTGGGCACGGTGAAGCGGCTGGGCGGATAGAGGATGTAGGCGTGCCCGCGGTAGTTTCCCTGGAACTCCCAGTCGGCCAGCACCCGCACGACGCGGCCGTCCTCCAAGGCCTCCCGCGCCATGAAGGCCGGCACGCAGGCCACGCCCAGTCCCACGACCGCGGCTTCGAGCCGCACCTCGCTGTGGTTGGAGACATAGCGGCCTCGCACCACCACCTCGGCTTCGTCTTCATCGCCCTTCCTGAAGCACCAATGGTTGTCCCGCTCGTGCTCGCCGAGCGAGAGGCAGCTGTGCGCGAGCAGGTCGCGCGGGTGTTCGATGGCGTTGCCCTCTGCCAGGTAGCGCGGCGAGGCGCACAGGATGTGCGCGACCGGCATCAGCCGCCGCGCCACCAGCCCTTCGGGCGGCTTCGTCGTCAGCCGCACCACCAGGTCCACGCCTTCGCGGATCGGATCGATGTCGCGGTCGTCCACGATGAGCTGCACGTCGACCTCGGGATGGCGCTGCAGGAAGTCGAGGATGTGCGGATGCAGCACGCGCCGCGCAAAGGCCTTCGGCGCGCTGATGCGCACCAGCCCGCTCGGCGTCTTCGAGAACTGCTGCGCGATGTCCATCGTGCCTTGCGCCGCCAGCACCAGCTCGCGGCACCGTGCGAAGGCCTCGACGCCGGGCTCGGTCAGCCGCAGCTGGCGCGTGGTGCGCTGGATCAGCTGCACGCCGATTTCCTTTTCCAGGCGCTTCACCTGCCGGCTCGCGGCCGACGGTGTCATGCCCAGCAGATCGGCCGCCGCGGAGAAGCTGCCCAGCTCGGCGACCCGCAGGAAGGTCACCATCTCCGGCAGCACTTTGAGAAATGAATTCGTTCCCACGGCGCAATGGTCCTGTTCCGGCCGACGGCTGTTCGGCCCATGTGATGCCCGGAACAATTCTTTTCTTTGTTGTTCAGGACGGTGGGCCGACAGTATGGATTCAAAGCAGGTGCGCGGCATCGCCCCGGTCGCATGGGGCAAGAGGAAATGGGCGGGCATCGGCGCCGCCGAGATCATGCTGCTGCTCGTGGCGGCCGTGTGGGGCGGCAGCTATGCGGTGGCCAAGCAGGCCACGCAGCAGTTGCCCGTGCTGGAGTTCCTCGCGCTGCGCTTCGGGTTGACCTTCGCCGTGCTGCTGCCGGCGCTCCGGCCGCTCTTCAACGCGCAATGGCGGCAAGGCGTTGCGGTGGGCGGCCTGCTCGGCGCCAACCTGCTGGCGATCTTCGTCTGCGAGACCTTCGGCGTGTCGCTCACCACGGCGAGCAACGCCGCGTTCCTGATCAGCCTGTGCGTGGCGCTCACGCCTTTTGTCGAATGGTGGCTGCTCGGGCAGCGGCCGGAACGGCGCGTGTTCTGGGCGGCGGGCCTGTCGGCGGTGGGCGCGGCCATGCTGTCGGCCACCTCGCCCGCGGACATTTCGGTGGGATGGGGCGACGGCCTGATGGTGATCGCCGCCTTCCTGCGCGCCGTGATGGTCTGCCTGACGCGGCGCCTCGCCGGCCGCCATTCGATGCCGGCGCTCACGCTGACCGCGGTGCAGTCGGGCGTGATGGCGCTCGGCGCGATGGCACTGTCGCTCGCCGCATCGAAGGGGGCGTGGCACATGCCGCCTGCCACGGCCTCCTTCTGGTGGGGCATGGCCTACCTCGTGCTGCTGTGCACGGTCTTCGCGTTCTTCGCCCAGAACCATGCGGCCTCGCATTCGAGCCCGAGCCGGGTGTCGCTGCTGATGGGAAGCGAACCGGTGTTCGGGGCGTTGATCGCGGCGTATGGGTTCGGGGAGACGGTCGGGGCCTGGGGCTGGGCCGGTGGGTTGCTGATCGTGGTGGCGGCCTGGTGGGTGACCGTGCCGCAGTCCTACGCGCCGCGCGCGCATTCCGTGAATTTGTAGCGCGAATCTGTCGAACGGACCCCGTCCGGCCAAGGACAATCCCGGCCGGAGGAAGAACTGTTCACATGAAATTCAAGAAGCGACCACATGCCGCTTTCGCCTGCGGCATTGCGCTGGCCATCAGCGGTTTTTCGGCACATGCCGTCGAGCCAGAGGCTTCGGCGGTCCCATCCGCGACGGCTGCTGCAGACACCCCTGTCCCCCCACAGCCATCGGCCGCCCCGCAGACCCGGCTGCTTTTCAATCGCGGCTTCTACAGGCCCGGCATTGAGCGACTGCGCGTGGTCCGGCGCGACGGCACGATCACGAACATCGTCGGGCAGGTCGCATTGAGCGTTGCGGTCTCGATGCTCACGGGCACGACGACCGTCGGCGCGCAGGGCTTCACGAAGGACAACCTTGCCGGCGATACGCTGGAAGAACTCAAGGACGATCCCCTCGGCGTCAATCCGGCCATCAGCGACCTGAACGATGCGTTGAGCAAGGTCGCCACGGACATCTATCGCAAGCGCGCCGAAGCCGCGTATGCGACGGCCCTGAAGGATGGCTCCACGCGCGAGGAAATCGAAGAGGCGCGGCAAGTCCAGAAGGAGGCCGACACGCCCCTGCATCCGGGCCCTTGGCATCTGGTCTACGAAAACCTGGCGGGCTCGGATGAGCTGTTCCGCCTGAAGTTCGGCGCCGAACTCGGCCGTGCGGGCTTCATGCGTCCGCCGTTCGCGTGCCTCTATCAGTCGGAGCCCGTGGCGTGGACGCAATGGAAGGCCGATAACTGGCAGCGGCTGCGAGAGGAGCGCGCGAAGGCTGTGGCCGCCTGCACCGAGACGCTGGCAGCCACGCCCGAGAAGCGGTGGTGAGCCGGGCGCTCGGGCTCAGTACAGCCCGAGCTGCCGCAGCTTCAAGCGGGCGAGGCCCAGCAGCGCATCGGTGAACGGCGTGGCCACCCCGGTCAGCTCGCCCAGTTCGCGCACCACGGTCACCAGCGCATCCAGCTCCACCGATCGCCCGGCTTCCACGTCCTGCAGCATCGAGGTCTTGAACGCGCCGAGCTTCATCGTCACCGCGTGCCGGTCCTCCGGGCTCTGCGTGATCTCGATGCCGATGCGCCGCCCGATGTCCTTCGCCTCCAGCATCACGGCCGAGATGAAGCCGCGCACGTAGTCGTCGCCCATGATCAGGTCGGTGGTGACACCGGTCAGCGCGCTGATCGGGTTCACCGTCATGTTGCCCCAGAGCTTGAACCACACGTCCTTCTGGATCTGCGGCGACAGCGTGGTGTCGAAGCCGGCGCTCTTGAGCAGCTCGACGAGCTTCTGCACGCGTGGCGTGGCTTCGCCCGAAGGCTCGCCCACGATCAGCCCGTTGCCGAAGTGGTGCCGCACCACGCCCGGCCCGTCGAGCGAGCAGCTGGCGTGCACCACGCAGCCGATCACGTTGCGCGTGGGAATGGCCCTGGCAATCGCGCCATCGGGGTCCACCGCCGCCAGCCGATGGCCGGTGATGGCGCCGCCGAAGCCGCCTTCGAGGAACCACCACGGCACGCCGTTCATCGCGACCAGCACGATGGTGTCGGGCCCGATCAGCGGACCGATGCGTTCGGCCACGCCCGCCAGCGCAGGCGCCTTCACGGCGATGACCACGAGGTCTTGCACGCCCAGCGATTCGGGCTCGGCCTGCGCGTTGACGGGCACGCGCGTGCGCACGTCGCCGCGCATGAGCGAAAGGCCACCCTGCCGCAGCGCTTCGAGCGTGGCGCCGCGCGCCACCACGTTGAGGCGTTCACCGGCCCGTGCAAGGCCGGTGCCGATCCATCCGCCGATGGCGCCTGCGCCGTAGATGCAAATCTTCATGAAAGAGGCAGCCTCAGTTTCTGTAGCTCGGATCGATGCGGTCCACCTGTCGGACCAGTGCATCGAATACGTCCTGGCCCGCGCCATGCTCGGGGCTGAACTGCAGCGCATCGCGCGTGCAGCGCTGGGCGATTTCCTCGCTCACCGGAATGGCCGCGCCCATGGAGAAGGTCGCCATCTGGATCTCGCAGGCGCGCTGCAGCGTCCACAGAATCGCGAAGGTCTGGGGCAGCGTTTGCCCCCAGGCCAGGAGGCCGTGGTTGCGCAGGATCACGGCGTTGCGGTTGCCGATGCTCCTGAGCAGGCGCGGGCCTTCGTCGGCATGGATGGTGATGCCCTCGAAATCGTGGTACGCCACCATGCCGTGCAGCTGCGCGGTGTAGAAATTGGTCTGCTGCAGGCCGCCCTGCAGGCAGGCCACGGCCACGCCGGCCGTGGTGTGCGTGTGCATCACGCAATGCGCACCCGGCAAGCCGTCGTGGATGGCCGCATGCACCGTGAAGCCGGCCGGGTTCACCGGATGGGTCGAACCGTCGAGCACCTTGCCCTGCAGGTCGATCTTCACCAGGTTGCTGGCCGTGACCTCGCTGTAGTGCAGCCCGAAGGGGTTGATGAGGAACTGCTTCTCTCCACCCGTCACGCTGTCCGGCAGCCGCAGCGTGATGTGGTTGTAGATCATCTCGGTCCAGCCCAGCATCGCGAACACGCGGTAGCAGGCCGCAAGCTGCTCGCGCGCGGCGCGTTCGTCCGGATGGATCGAGGGATGGACCAGCGCCGATGGCGGCACGGGAGTCGCGAGTGTGTTCATTGCAGTTCCTTCATACGGTTAACCCTCTGCGGTGAAGCCGACTTCCTTGACGATCGGCGCCCACTTGGCGGTGTCTTTCTTCAGCAGGTCGGTCAACTCGCCGGGCGTGGAAGACATGGCTTCCAACCCGAAGGTGCCGAGCCCGTCGATCACGTCCTTCTGCGCCAGCGCGGTCTTCATGGAAGTGTTCAGCCGCGACACCAGGTCCGGCGAGGCCTTGGCGGGCAGGAAGAAGGCGAACCATTCGCTGTGCGCCATGTCGTTGATGCCCTGCTCGCCGAAGGTCGGCACGTCGGGCGCGAAGCGGCTGCGCTTGGAACCCGAAACCCCCAGGATGCGCACCTTGCCCGAGGCCAGGTGCTGCGTGATGTCGCCGATGGGGCCCGACACGGCCGAGATGTTGCCGCCCAGCAGGTCGAGCATGGCCGGCTGCGTGCCGCGGTAGGCCGCGTGCTTGAGTTCGGCGCCGCCCTTCTTGCCCAGCAGCGCGCCGATGAAGTGCGGCGTGGAGCCCGCCGCGGGCGAACCGAAGTTGGCACCGGCAGGGTTGGCCTTGGCCCAGGCGAGGAACTCGGGCACGGTCTTCACGCTGGCCGGCACCGCGGGCCCGACCGCAAAGCCGAAGTCGAAGATGCAGGCGATGCTGACCGGCGTGAGATCGACCATCGGGTCGTACGGCAGCTTCTTGTAGATGTGCGGGTAGATCGTGAGGATCGAGGTCGGCGTCTGCAGGATGGTGGTGCCGTCGGCCGGCCGGCCCTTCACGTAGCTCACGGCGATCTGCCCGCCCGCGCCGGTGCGGTTTTCCACCACGGCCGCCTTGGCGTACTCGGGGCTGAGCTTCTGCGCGATGCGGCGGCAGGTGGTGTCCGAGGTGCCGCCGGCCGCAAAGCCGGTGACGATGGTGGCGGTTTCGATGCTGGCTTGCGCGAAGGCGTGCTGGCCCAGGCTCGCGAGCAGCGCCGAGGCGCCGGTGGTCTGCAGCATCTGGCGGCGGGTGAAGGTCATGGTTCTTGTCTCCGGGTGTTGGTGATTGCGGGTTACGACTCGTCGCGCAGCCAGGTGACTGCGCCCGAATGGGTCACTGCGCCCAGGTAGGCGGGGCGCACGGTGAGGGCGTATTTTTCCAGCAACCCACGGTGCGCCACCCCCGCGTTTACCTGACGTTCGGAGAGCCGGAGTGCGATTTCCTCCGCCGTCAGTTCGACCGAGATGCTGCGCGCCTCGGCCCGCGCGTCGATGGCCACGATGTCGCCGCCCTGCAGCGCCGCAATCGGCCCGCCGTCGGCTGCTTCGGGCCCCGCGTAGCCGATGCACAGGCCGCGCGTGGCGCCCGAGAAGCGCCCGTCGGTCAGTAGCGCCACCTTGTCGCCCATGCCCTGGCCGTAGAGCAGTGCGGTGATGCCCAGCATCTCGCGCATGCCGGGACTGCCGCGCGGGCCTTCGTTGCGGATCACGATCACGTCGCCGGGTTCGTAGCGGCGGTTCTGCACGGCGGCCTGGGCTTCTTCCTCGGACTCGAAGACGCGCGCCGGACCGCGGTGCACCAGCGTCTGGAGGCCCGCGGTCTTGAGCAGCGCGCCGTCGGGGCAGAGGTTGCCCTTGAGCACCGCCAGCCCGCCGTCGCGCGATATCGGGTTGCCGGCCGCGCGCACCACGCGGCCGTCGGGCTCGGCGGCATCGGCCAGCTCCTCGGCCATCGTGCGGCCGGTGAAGGTGAGCGCGTCGCCGTGCAGGAAGCCTTGCTCCATCAGCGTGCGAAGAATGACGCCCGCGCCGCCGATGTAGAACACGTCGCGCGCCAGGTACTGCCCGCCCGGCCGCAGGTCGGCGATGAGCGGCGTGCGCGCGAAGATCTCGGCCACGTCGTCGAGGTGGAACCTGATGCCCGCTTCGTGCGCGATGGCCGGCAGGTGCAGCGCGGCGTTGGTCGAACCGCCCGTGGCCGACACCACGGCGCATGCGTTTTCGAGCGCCTTGCGCGTGACGATGTCGCGCGGCAACGGACTGTCGCCCATCACCGCCTTCATGAGGGTTTTCGCGGCGCGGCGCATCAGCGGCGCTCGCTCGCTGAATACCGCCGGCACCATGCTCGAGCCAATGGGCGCGAGGCCCAGCGCCTCGGACACCATGCCCATGGTGTTGGCCGTGAACTGGCCCGCGCAGGCACCCGCGGTGGGCAGGCAGGCGCGGCTCATGGCGTCGAGTTCGTCGTGGGTGGCGGTGCCGGCCAGCACCTTGCCGATGGTCTCGTAGGTGTCGACCACATTGAGATCGCGCCCGTCGGGGCCGGGCATCTGCCCCGGCAGCGCCGAGCCGCCATGCACGAACACGCTCGGCACGTTGCAGCGCACCATGCCCATCATCAAACCCGGCAGGTTCTTGTCGCAGGCGCCGATGGCGAAGATGCCGTCCCACTGGTGGCCGCGCGTCGAGGCCTCGACGCTGTCGGCGATCAGCTCGCGCGAGATCAGCGAGAAGCGCATGCCCGAATGCGCCATGGTGAGCCCGTCGCTCACCGACACCACCGGGCATTCGTGCGGCGTGCCGCCGCCGGCGTAGATGCCGGTCTTGGCGTGCTGCGCCTGCTCGCGCAGGTTGAGGTTGCAGGGGCTCATTTCGCCGCCGGTGTGGAACACGCCGATGTGCGGCCGCGCGATGTCCTCGTCGTCCTGGCCCAGCGCATGCAGAAAGCTGCGCGTGGTCGCGCGGATCGTGCCCTCGCGGATGGTGGCCGAGCGGAAGCGCTTGCTGTTCGGATCGGTGGGGGTGGTCATCGGCGGGCGGAATCAGAACATCGTGTTGCTGTTCGCGGCCGTTTCAGGCACCGGCTGCACCACGTCCCAGTGCTCGACGATCTTCCCGTTCTCCAGCCTGAAGATGTCGACGATGGCGCTGCCGCGCGTGCCCGGTTCGCGCACCGAGTTGACGTGCAGGATCACATAGTCGCCGTCGACAAAACTGCGCTTGATGACGCTGCGCGAGTTCGGAAACTTCTCGCGCAGGAACGCGATGAACTTGCGGAAGCCCTCGGGGCCGTCGGCCGCCGTGGGGTTGTGCTGCACATAGCGGTTGCCCACGTACTGCAGGGCCGCGTCGGCGTCCTTCTGGTTCAGGCCCTTTTCGTAGAAGGCGAGCACGGTCTGGCGGTTGGCTTCCTGCCGGGCGGCGGCGGCTTCTTGCGATTTGCCGCCGCCCATTGGCGCACAGGCGGCGAGGAACAGGGTGGCTGTCGCGGCCACGGCCGCCAAGGTCATGCGTTGCATCAGGGGTGCTCCGGTTTCAAACGAGTCAATAGCCGCTGGGGGAGGCAGCGCCCGCCGCGCCTTTGTACTTGGCCAGCAGCTGCTTGGCTGCCGCCGTGAGCAGGACGGTGTCCACGCCCACGGCCACGAACTGCGCGCCCGCCGCGAGCCATTTGCGCGCCTGCTCCTCGGTGGTCGAGAGAATGCCCGGTGCCTTGCCGGCCTTGCGGATGCGTGCAATGGCATCGGCGATCACGGCCTGCACCTCGGGGTGGTTCGGCTGGCCCACGAAGCCCATCGACGCCGACAGGTCGGCGGGCCCGATGAACACGCCGTCCACGCCCGGCGTGGCGGCGATGGCATCGAGGTTCTTCATCGCTTCCACGGTCTCGGCCTGCACCAGCAGGCAGGTCTGTGCGTTGGCTTCGTGCAGGTAGCCCGGATAGGCCTGCCAGCGCGAGGCGCGTGCCAAGGCGCTGCCCATGCCGCGGATGCCTTCGGGCGGGTAGCGCATGCCCTGGACCATGCGCGCCGCCTGATCGGCGGTGTCGACCATCGGCACCAGGATGGTTTGCGCGCCGATGTCCAGGTATTGCTTCTGCAGCGTGGTGTCGCCCACGGGGACCCGCACCACGGGGTGCGAGCGCTCGGCCTCGGGCTGTGCCGACCATGCGCTGGAGATGCCCTGCAGCTGCGCGAGCACCGAGCGCACATCATTCGGCGCGTGCTCGCCGTCGATCAGCAGCCAGTCGTAGCCGGTGCCGGCAAGAATCTCGGCCACGTAGCCGTCGGCCAGGCCGACCCAGAGGCCGATCTTCTGCTCGCCGGCCTGCATGGCCTGCTTGAAGGTGTTGAGAGGTGTGTGCATGGAGCGTCTTTCAGACAAAACGGAAGGCAATGCTGCCTAGCGGGCCGTAGTCGGCATGGAAGGTGTCGCCGGGCACGGCGGTGGTGGGCCGGGTGAACGAGCCGCCGAGCACCACCTCGCCGGCTTCGAGGTGTTCGTCCCACGGCGCGAGCTTGTTCGCGAGCCAGGCCACGCCGGTGGCCGGGTGGTTGAGCACGGCCGCGGCCACGCCCGATTCCTCGATCACGCCGTTCTTGTAGAGCAGGGCGCTCACCCAGCGCAGGTCGACCGCGTCGGGCTTCACCGGCCGGCCGCCCATCACGATGCCGGCATTGGCCGCGTTGTCGGCGATGGTGTCGAACACCTTGCGCGGCGCATTGGTGTGGCGGTCGAACTGTTCGATGCGCGCATCGATGATCTCGATGGCGGGCACCACGTAGTCGGTGGCGGCCAGCACGTCGAAGATCGTCACGTTCGGGCCCTGCAGCTTCTTGCCGAGAATGAAGGCCAGCTCCACCTCGATGCGCGGTGCGATGAAGCGCTTGAACGGTATGTCGCTGCCCTGCTCGAAGAACATGTCGTCGAACAAGGTGCCGTAGTCGGGCTCGGTGATCTGGCTGGACAGCTGCATGGCGCGCGAGGTGAGGCCGATCTTGTGGCCCTTCACGGTGCGGCCCTCGGCGATCTTGGCCTTGACCCATTCGCGCGAGATGGCGTAACCGTCTTCCACCGTCATCTCGGGAAAGCGCTTGGAGAAGTGCTCGACCTGCACGCGCGACTTCTCGCTTTCGTGCAGCTCGGCCGCGAGCCTGGCAATGGTGTCGGCGGTGAGCATGGTGTTACGGCTTGTTGAAGAGGGGATGCAGGTTGCTGTGCTTGCCGTCGTACACCTGGCCCGGGCTTTCGTCGATCTGCAGCGTGATGCCGATGTGGCGCTTGGAGAAGACCGGTTCGAAATGCGCGCGCACTTCGGCCAGCAGGTTGTCGCCGGCCTTTTTCTTCACGGCCTCCGAGCGCCCCGCGGCCATGCGGATGTTGAGGTAGACGAAAGCATAGTCGGCCTTGCCGTCGGCCACCGCATAGTGCGCGGCCGGGTAGGCCAGCACGCGCGTGCCGCCGATGGGGAACACCGGCTTGTCGGCCTCGTCGCGCTGCTCCAGCATGGTGTCGGCCAGCGTGCGGCAGAGGGCCGACATGTCGGTCTCGGCCTCGATGTTGGGCGTGTAGAGAATCACGAGGTGAGGCATGCCGTTGCTCCTTTCATTCGACCGACATCGTCGCCGCGGTGCAGGTCACCGCGAAGATCGGAATGGCCTTCATGTGCAGGATCTCGCCCTTGCCGCCCGCGGCCGCGGCCACGCTCAGGAAGGTGCGGATCTCGAAGCCGCCCTGGCCGGCTTCGCGGTAGGTGGCTTCGTCGCTGTAGTCGGCCTCTGAGAGCAGCGCCTCGCGGTCGTTGGCGCACCAGCGGCGCATGAACTCGGCGTCCCACTCGGCGTTGACCTTGCCCGAATCGGGCGTGGCGGGCCAGTGCGAAATGCCGCCCGTGCCCACCAGTGCAATGCGCTCGGGCGCCATGTCGCAGGCCCGGCGCAGGGCCTCGCCGAAGGCCCAGGCGCGGTGCAGCGGCGTCAGCGGCGGACCCTGGCAGTTGATGTTCACGGGGATGACCTTGGTGTCGAACTTCGGCGTCAGAAAGTGGAGCGGCACCATGATGCCGTGGTCGAACTTCCATTCTTCCGCGTAGGCCACGTCCACGGTCTGCATCACTTCGCGGATGAGGCGCTGCGAAAGCGCGGCGTTGCCCGGCACCTTCGTCTTCTCGATGCCGAGCCACTTCGGGTCCTCGATCGGGCCTTCGTAGCTGTCGGCCATGCCGATCGCATAGGCCGGCATGTTGTTCATGAAGAAATTCGCGAAGTGCTCGGCCGCGATCACGATCACCGCGTCGGGTTTCGTCGCTCGCATCGCTTCGCCGAAGCGGTGGAACTGCGCGTGGAATTCGTCCTTCACCGCCGGATCGGCCAGGTGGGCGCGGCCGGTGATGCCGGGGGCGTGGCTGCACACGCCTGCGAATACGAGACTCATACGCCTGCCACCCTTTCGTCGGTTCCTGTCGTCATTGCATAGATGCCCGCGCGCACCGGACCGTATTTGCGCACGCCTTCGCGCATGGCTTCGAGGTAGTCGGCCCACGCGATGCCCAGCAGCGGAGCGAAGTGCATCAGCAGCTGGCCGTTGCAGCCCAGCACGTAGAGCTTGCCGATGTCGCCCTTGTCGATGGCTTCGCGTTCTTCGTCATCGAGGTCATAGACCGCCAGCAAGGCGGCACGCGTTCCACCCCCTTCGGCATAGCGGCGCTGCACCTCGGCATCGCGGTTGAGCGCGAACAGGAATTTCTGCATGGCATACAGGCTCATTGCGGGGGCCTCGCGTTTTCTGCGTTCGGGGCGCCTGCTGCGGGTTTGCACCCAAGGCGGCGTGCCGCGTCCATCTCAGACACCCCAATGCGGAATGTGATGCGAACCCATCGAAACCGCAACGTTCTTCGGTTCGCAAAACACTTCATAGCTCCAAGTGCCGCCCTCGCGCCCCGTGCCCGAGGCCTTGGTGCCGCCGAAGGGCTGGCGCAGGTCCCGCACGTTCTGGCTGTTGACGAAGCACATGCCGGCTTCCACCGCGGCCGCCACGCGATGCGCGCGGCCGATGTTCTCCGTCCACACATAGCTGCTCAGGCCATACTGGATGTCGTTGGCCAGTCGGATCGCATCGGCCTCGTCCCTGAACGGAATCAGGCAGGCCACGGGGCCGAAGATTTCTTCCTGCGCAATCCGCATGCGGTTGTCGACATCGGCAAACACGGTGGGCGCCACGTAGTTGCCCCTCTTCACGCGATCGGGCAGGTTGGCCGGAACCTCGAGGCCGCCGCACAGGAGCGTCGCGCCTTCCTTCGGGCCCAGTTCGACATAGCTGCGCACTTTGGCCAGGTGCGCCTGCGAAATCATCGGGCCGACGATGGTCTTCTCGTCGAGCGGGTCGCCCACCACGATGCGCCTGGCGCGCTCGGCAAACTTCGCGGCAAAGTCGGCGTAGATCGATTGCTGCACCAGGATGCGCGAGCCGGCCGTGCAGCGCTCGCCGTTGTTGCTGAAGATCATGAACACCGCCGCGTCCAGTGCCCGGTCGAGGTCGGCGTCGTCGAAGATCACGAACGGGCTCTTGCCGCCCAGCTCCATGCTGAACTTCTTCAGGCCCGCGCTCTTCACGATGCGGTTGCCCGTGGCAGTGGAGCCGGTGAACGAAATCGCGCGCACGTCGGGATGCGCCACCAGCGGCTCGCCGGCTTCCTTGCCGTAGCCGTGCACCAGGTTCAGCACGCCGGGTGGAATGCCCGCTTCGAGCGCCAGTTCGCCCAGGCGCGCAGCCGTGAGCGGCGAGAGCTCGCTCATCTTCAGCACCGCCGTGTTGCCGAAGGCCAGGCAAGGTGCGACCTTCCACGTGGCCGTCATGAAGGGCACGTTCCACGGGCTGATGAGCGCGCACACGCCCACCGGGTGGAACAGCGTGTAGTTCAGGTGCGTGGGCGTGGGGTAGGTGTGGCCGTCGACGCGCGTGCACATCTCGGCGAAGTAATAGAAGTTGTCAGCCGCTCGCGGAATCAGCTGCTTGCCCGTTTGCGCGATCACCTGGCCGCAGTCGTCGGTCTCGGTCCGCGCGATCTCGGGCACGTGCTTTGCGATCAGGTCGCCGAGCTTGCGGACCAGCTTGGCGCGTTCGGTCGCGGGCAGGCCGGCCCACTTGGGAAAGGCCTCCTTGGCGGCGGCCACGGCTGCGTTCACTTCGGCTTCGCCGCCGGAGGCCACTTCGGCCAGCACCTCTTGCGTGGCGGGGTTGACGGTCTCGAAGCAGTCGGTGCCGGCAACGCTCTTGCCGCCGATGAGGTGATGAATCTTTTGCATGGAATCCCCGTGAGGGTCAGTCGAGTTTGATGTCGCGCGCCTTGATCAAGGCATGCCACTTCTTGCGCTCCGCGTCGACGAAGCGCGTCATCTCTGCGCCGTCGGCGGGGCGTGCTTCCCAGCCCGCGTCGTAGAGCTTCTGCCGCACGCCGGCATCGGCCATGGTCTTCTGCAGGTCGGCGCCGAGCCGGGCCTGCACCTCCTTCGGCGTGGCGGCCGGCACCACCAGTCCTTGCCAGGTGTAGGCCTCGACGCCCGCGTAGCCGAGTTCCTTCGCGGTCGGCACGCTGGGCAGCTGCGGAATGCGTTCGGCGCCCATGGTCATGAGCGGCACCACCTTGCCGGCCTTGACCGCGCTCACGCCGCTGGGCAGGTCGAGCATCATCAGAGGCACCTGCCCGCCCATCAGGTCTTGCAGCGCGGGCGCGCCACCCTTGTAGGGCACGTGCAGCATCGAAACGCCGGCTTCGCGCTGGAACAATTCGAGCGCCAGGTGATGCGGGCTGCCGGTGCCCGGCGTGGCGATGCTGTACTTGCCCGGCGATGCCTTCAGCGCGGCGATCAGTGCCTTGGCGTCGGCCAGGCCGGCGTTGGGCGCGGCCGCGATGACGAGGGTCGAGCGGCCCATCATGCCTACGGTTGCGAAGTCTTTCTCGGCGTCGTAGGGCAGCTTCTTGTAGAGGGCGGGGTTGTACACCAGCACGCCGTTGTCGGCCGAGAACACCGTGTAGCCGTCGCCGGGCGAGCGCGCCACGTTCTCCGACGCGATGATGGCGCCCGCGCCGGGGCGGTTGTCCACCAGCACCGGCTGGCCCAGCTGCTGCGAGAGCTGCGCGCCGGCGGTGCGGGCGAGAAAGTCGGTGCCGCCGCCCGCGGGATAGCCGACCACCCAGCGCACGGGCTTGGCGGGGAAGGCCTGCGCCTGTGCATGGGGCGCGAAGATGGCAGTGGCGAAAGCCACCAGGGCCGCCGCGAGCCCGAGTTTGTTCCTGGTCGTCATGGGGTTTGTCTCTTCTGTCGTTGGTATGGAAAAGCAGTCCGGCGCTAGGTGCCCTCGATGGTGTTGACCAGTGCGCCGATGCTCTCGATCTCGGTCACCACCACGTCGCCCGGCCGGCAATCGACCACGCCGTCGGGCGTTCCGGTGAGGATCAGGTCGCCGGGCGACAGCGTCATGAAGCGGCTGAAATATTCGATGAGAAAAGGCGCGTCGAAGATCATGTCGCGCGTGTTGCCCTGTTGCGTGACGGTGCCGTTCACCGTGGTCTTGAGCGCGAGCGCCATCGGATCGGGCACATCGGCCGCGTCGACGAACCAGGGTCCGAGCGGCGTGCAGGTGTCGCGGTTCTTCACGCGCAGGTTGGGGCGATACCAGTTCTCCAGGTAGTCGCGGATGGCGTAGTCGTTGGCCACGGTGTAGCCTCCGATGAAGTCGTAGGCGTCATCGCGCTTGACGTGGCGCGCCGTCTTGCCGATGACGATGGCGAGCTCGCATTCGTAGTGCATGAACTGCACGCCGGCCGGGCGGTGCGTGCGCTGGCGGTGGCCCGTCAGCGTGCTCTGGCCCTTGACGAACACCAGCGGTTCCTCGGGCGCCTTGAATTCCAGCTCCGTGGCGTGGTCGGCGTAGTTGAGGCCCAGCGCAAGGATGGTGCGCGGGCGCGCGGTGGGCGTAAGCGGCGGCAGCCAGGTGAGCTGCTCCTGCGGCACGACGCGGCCGTCGTCCAGGCGCACGGCGGCGTCTTGCGCGCCATTGAATTCGTGCGCGGTGCCGGTGTGTTCACGGCCTTCGAATATGACGCGTGCGTGCTTCATGCGGCGGCCTCCTGCACCAGCGTATTGGCCAGGGTCTCGAACCCCGGCGCGGAAATCTCGATGCGGTCGCCCGCGCGGGCCAGCGGCCGGCCGGCGTCGCAGCCCAGCATCAGCACGTCGCCGTGCGCCAGTGTCATGAATTCGCCGACGTCGGCCAGCAGCTGCTGCGCGGGACGCACGAGCTGCGAAAAGTCGATCGACTGCTTCAGCGTGCCGTTGATGCGCACCTCGACGCGAAAGCCCGCGGGGTCGGCCACCTCCTGCGCGTCGCGCAGCACCGGACGATGCCGAGGAACCCATCCACGCACTTGAACCTCACCGGAGGGCGGAAGAAGCTCGCATGCGGAATCGACAGGTCGTTCATCAGCACGAAGCCTTCCACGTCGCCCTCGGCGCCGATCACCATGCCGATGCTGGCGCCGATCTCCACCTCGGGCACCGATGAAGGCACCGCGATCGCGCTGCCGTGCGGGCTCCAGGTGTTGGCGGTCTTCACATAGAGCACCGGCGCTTTCGGCGGCGCCTTGTAGGGCGCCTCTGCCATCCGCGGCGCGAGCGCGTCGAACTCGGCGCGAAAGTTCAGCAGCGTGCCGTACACGGTGCCTGTCGGAAGGTAGTGCGGGGCGCTGCTGCTCATGAGGGCTGCTCCAGGGCGATGAGTTCGTCGAGCAGCCCGTAGAGCTGCGTGAGCTTGGCCTTGCCGAGCGACTTTTCCATCCAGTCGTAGTGCGCCTCGATGCTGGTCGACAGGCGCTTCACGAGCTTCATGCCATGCGGCGTGGCCTCGACCACGGTGCGGCGTTGGTCCTCGGGGTCGCGACTGCGCGTGATGAGCTTGTCGCGCTCCATGCGCGCAAGCACGCCCGTGAGGCTGGGGCCCAGGATGAACGCCTCGCGCGCCACGTGGCCGGTCTCGACGGCGCCGTGCTCGCCGAGCACGCGCAGCACGCGCCATTGCTGGTCGGACAGCGCGTGCTCGCGCAGGCTGGGCCGCGTGTGGGCCATCACGGCTTCGCGGGCCTGCAGCAGCAGGCGCGGCAAATTGCGGTGCGTGAAGGTGGTGCTCAAAAGCTGTACCTCGTTGAATTAGTTAACATGTTAAATGATTTGGAATTTCTTTCCCAGCCGTTTTCCATCAGGGTTTGTGCGGACACCTAAACTCCCCGCATGGCCAAGGAAAAAACACTTTTCGTCTGCAGCGAATGCGGCGGCACCAGCCCCAAGTGGCTCGGCAAATGCCCGAGTTGCGGCGCCTGGAACACACTCATCGAACAGGTGGCGGGCAACAGCAGCGGCCCGGCCAACAACCGCTTCGGCACGCAATACGCCTCGCTCGCAGGCGCGTCCGAACTCGCCACGCTGTCGGAAATAGAAGCGACCGACATCGAACGCACGCCCACCGGCCTGGAAGAACTCGACCGCGTGCTGGGCGGCGGCATCGTGTCGGGCGGCGTCACGCTCATCGGCGGCGATCCGGGCATCGGCAAGTCGACCCTGCTGCTGCAGGCGGTCGATGCGCTGCAGCGCGCGGGGCAGAACGCGCTCTACGTCACCGGCGAGGAAAGCGGCGCGCAGGTGGCGCTGCGCTCGCGGCGCCTGGGCCTCGACCATTCGCAGGTGCAGGTGCTGGCCGAGATCCAGCTCGAGAAGATCATCGCCACGCTCGACGCCACGCGCCCGGCCATCGCGGTGATCGACTCGATCCAGACGGTGTATTCCGACCAGCTCACCTCCGCCCCCGGCTCGGTGGCGCAGGTGCGCGAATGCGCGGCCCACCTCACGCGCTTTGCCAAGACCAGCGGCACGGCCGTGGTGCTGGTGGGCCACGTCACGAAGGAGGGTGCGCTCGCGGGCCCGCGCGTGCTCGAGCACATGGTCGACACGGTGCTGTATTTCGAAGGCGATACGCATTCGAGCTTCCGCCTGGTGCGCGCCATCAAGAACCGCTTCGGCGCCGTGAACGAGATCGGCGTGTTCGCCATGACCGAGCGCGGCCTGAAGGGCGTGGCCAACCCGAGCGCGATCTTCCTGAGCCAGCATGCCGAGCCGGTGCCCGGCAGCGTGGTGCTGGTCACGCTCGAGGGCACACGGCCGATGCTGGTGGAAATCCAGGCGCTGGTCGACAACGGCGGCCCGAGCCCGCGCCGCCTCTCGGTGGGGCTGGACCGCGACCGCCTCGCCATGCTGCTGGCCGTGCTGCACCGCCATGCGGGGGTGGCCTGCATGGACCAGGACGTGTTCGTCAACGCGGTGGGCGGCGTGCGCATCAGCGAGCCGGCGGCCGACCTGGCCGTGATGCTGGCCATCACATCGAGCCTGCGCGGCAAGCCGCTGCCCAAGGGCTTCATCGCATTCGGCGAAGTGGGCCTGGCGGGTGAAGTGCGCCCCGCGCCGCGCGGACAGGAGCGCTTGCGCGAAGCCGCCAAGCTGGGCTTCAGCGTGGCCGTGGTGCCCAAGGCCAACGCGCCGCGCAAGGGTTCGAAAGAGATCGAGGGCCTGACGATCCATGCCGTCGACCGCATCGAAGAGGCGATGGACGTGGTCCGCCGCCTCGATTGAGCACGCTCAAAAAAATGCCCGGCGCGCCAATGGCGCGCCGGGCGATCCTCCCTGTCCCCCCTCGATGTGTGACTTGTTATCTGGCAACCTGGGTTGCCTCTCCCTGGGACTTCTGCCGGCCTGTGCGTTGAAGTAGCCTCCCTGCACAGCCCGTGCGTCGAAATGTGCCCGCTGGCGCCGCAGCGCCATGCACTTTTGAGGGCGAGTACCGTCTTGTGCGCCTGGCGGTAGCCACGGCCGCTACCGCGCGAGGCGACAATGCGCCCCATGAATTTCCAGAAATTGCTGGTGCCCGTGGGCGGCATCGTCCTTCTCGGCCTCGCGTGGCGCAGCTACGGCTGGGCCGGCGTGGCGTTGACCGGCGGCGCGATCGTGATGTTCCTGCTGCTGCACTTCAACCGCGCGATGCAGGTGCTCAAGCGGGCGGCCGACCGGCCTGTGGGCTATGTCGCGAGCGCGGTGATGCTGAACGCCAAGCTCAAGAAGGGCGCGACGCTGATGCACGTCATTGCGATGACGCGCGCGCTCGGCGAGCTGCGTTCACCCAAGGACGAGCAGCCCGAGCTCTACCGCTGGACCGATACGGGCGGCTCATATGTCGACGCCGTGTTCAACGGCGGCAAGCTGCAGAGCTGGACGCTGACGCGGCCCGAGGCGCCGCCCGAAGAAGAAACAACGCCGGCGAGCTGATCAAGCAAGCCGGGCGGGGCGCCTTCAGAACGGCGCGTCTTCTTCTTCCTCGACGGCATCGGCCGGCGTCGAGGTGGTGGGTGCGGGGGCAGGTGCTGCCGCCGGCTTCGTCGTTTCGTCCGTCGGAGCGCCCGAGAATGCCGCTTCGCCACCCAGCGCATCGAGCAGCGCCGGCACCAGCTGGCCGAGTTCGCCGGTGGCAATGGCCACGTCGGCGTCGAAGTTGTCTTCTTTCTTGCCGCCCGAGGCGCCGTCGCCCGTGCCTTCGAGGAACACGATCTTGCGGATCAGCATGCCGTGCGTCAGCTCGAAGGACACGCGGTCGTCCCAGGTGAGCGCCAGGCGCGTCGGGCGCTTGCCATCGGTAATGTGCTTTTGCACTTCCTCGATGTCGAGCGGATGCTTGGCATAGCGCACCACGGCCTTGGAATCGTCCGAGGCCTTGAGCTCGCATTCGCGGTCGATGGTGAAGCCGGCCGGCGGCTCCTGCGTCAGGAGCCAGTTGGCCATGGCGGCGGCCGGTTCGATCTGCGTGTTGATGAGGGCCACGGCAAAGCCGTCGAGCGACTTCACCAGGCTGGTGACCACTTCGTCGGCGCGCGCGGCATTGGCGCTGTTGATCACCAGGCGGCGCTCGGCCTGGTCGATCCACACGGCGATGCGGGCGCTGCGCGTGAAGGCCATCGGCAGCAGCTCGAGCGTGATGTCTTCCTTGAGCTCCTTCTTTTCCTTCTTGCCGGGCTTGCGGCCGGTGGTGGCCTCGATCTGCGCGCAGCGCTCGTCGAGCTTGCGGCGCACCACGGAGCCGGGGACGGCCTTGCTCTCGATCATGTATTCGACCAGCCACTGCCCGCCGATGGACTCGGCCAGCGGGCCGTTGGCTTCGCCGCGGGGCTCCACCCAGCCGGCGGATTTTTCCTGCGAGGGGCCGCAGGGCTCGAACCGCTGCTTGCCGAGCCCTTCTTCCACCTCGGTCAATGTTTGGGACCAGGCAGGTTCGATGCGATAGACGATGACGTTCTTGAATACGGACACGGAAACCCTTTTTCCACTGGTTTGGACAACCGGCCATTGTCGGGCACCCCGTTCCGGGCTCGGCCGTAAAATCGCAAGCTTTTGCGACTTCCCTCTCCCGTCGCACCCCCCACACCGCTTCCCAAACAAAGGAATCAGGATATGAGCTCGATCCCCCCCTCGCTGGACGACCGTGACGGCAAGATCTGGATGGACGGCGAACTCGTGGACTGGCGCGACGCCAAGATCCATGTGCTGAGCCACACGCTGCACTACGGCTGCGGCGCCTTCGAGGGCGTGCGCGCCTACAAGACGCCCGAGGGCACGGCCATCTTCCGCCTGGCCGAGCACACCGAGCGCCTCTTCAACAGCGCCAAGATCCTGCGCATGAAGATCCCGTTCACGCAGGAACAGCTGAACGAAGCCCAGAAGCAGGTCGTGCGCGAGAACAAGCTCGAAAGCTGCTACCTTCGCCCGCTGATCTGGATCGGCTCCGAAAAGCTGGGCGTGAGCCCCAAGGGCAACCGGGTCCACGCCATGGTCGCGGCCTGGTCCTGGGGCGCCTACCTGGGCGAAGAGGGCATGAAGCGCGGCATCCGCGTGAAGACCTCGAGCTACACCCGTCACCACGTCAACATCACGATGACGCAGGCCAAGTCGGTGAGCAACTACACCAACTCGATCCTCGCCAACATGGAAGCGTTGGACGACGGCTACGACGAAGCGCTGCTGCTCGACGCGAGCGGCTTCGTCTCCGAAGGCGCGGGCGAGAACATCTTCGTGATCAAGGGCGGCGTGGTCTACACGCCCGACCTCTCGGCCGGCGCGCTCAATGGCATCACGCGCAACACCATCCTGCACGTGTGCAAGGACCTGGGGCTGGAACTCGTGCAAAAGCGCATCACGCGCGACGAGGTCTACATTGCCGACGAAGCCTTCTTCACCGGCACGGCCGCCGAAGTGACGCCCATCCGCGAACTCGACCGCGTCGAGATCGGCAACCGCGGCGACGGCGGCTCGCGCGGCCCGATCACCGAAAAGATCCAGGCGGCCTTCTTCGACATCGTGAACGGCAAGAATCCCAAGTACGCCCACTGGCTCACGAAAGTCTGAGAAAACCCATGTCCACCAACGCAGTCGTCGAACTCCTGGCCCGCGAGCTCAATCATCAGGGCGGCGTGTTCTGCCCCAGCCCCAAGGCCGACATGAAGCTCTGGAACACCCATCCCAAGGTCTACCTGGACGTGGCGCGCACCGGTGAAGCCAAGTGCCCCTACTGCGGCACCGTCTACCGCCTGAAGGCGGGCGAGACGGTGTCGTCGCGGCATTGAGCGTTCGCGGCCTGCTGGGCCGTTTCGGCGCCGGCTACCTGCTCCTGCTGGCCATCCTCGGGCTGGCGCTGAACCTGTTCGGCGTCAAGGCCAACGCGGGCGTCAACACGGCCGCGCTGCTGGGCGCCGTGATGTGGGCGTGCCTGACCTTCGGCAAGAAGAACGGCCGCTACCTCGCGCGCGACGAAAAGACCCGCGCCGTGCTCGGCATGATCGCCATCGACCTCGCTATCCAGGCCGCGGTTTCGGTGTCGGCGGCCCTGGCCGCCGGGGCTTCGGTGTTGCAGCTGGGGCCCATGCTGCTGGTGCTGCTTTTCGTGGGGCTGCTGCACGCCGGGGTGATCTACTTTTTCGTCGGCATGGCCGGCCGGCAGTTCGCGGCGGCCGAGGCCAGGCGCCGCGGCTAGCTAGGCGGCTTGCGGGGCCGCCTCGGGCGCGATGCGGCGTGCCGGCCACAGGTCGCGCCAGGGCTGCGCATCCCGCGGTTCCTGCGCGAGCCGCAGGTAGACCATCGCGATCCACAGCAGCGCCAGGCCGATCTGCGCGTCGCGCATCGCCGAGTTCACGCTCGACGCGATCAGCGCGATCAGCGTGGCGGCGAGCGCGTAGCGGCCCGCGATGTCGGGCCTTTTCCACGCCTGCCAGACGGCGCCGGCCATGATGACCAGCAGGCTCAGCAGGGCCGGCAGGCCCCCCTGCGCGCCGACCCACAGGAAGTCGTTGTGCGGCATGTTCGAATCGGCGAAGAGCGCCGGGCCGCGCTTGTGCCATTGGTCGGTCCAGCCGCCGATGCCCCAGCCGGTGAGCGGCCGGTCGGCGATCATGAGGCCGGTGTCCCGGTACATGTAGTAGCGGATGACCCAGCTGCCCTTGAAGATCGCGCCGGCCTGCGCCTTCTCGATTTCCTCGATGCCGGTCTCGACCTTGTGCTGGAGCTGCGGCAGCTGATAGAGCCCGGCCGCCAGTACCACGGCGCCCAGCACCAGCGCGCTCACCAGCATCTTCAGGTGACTGCGCCATTGGTGGATGCACACCACCGGAATCACCAGCATCAGGGCGAGCACCGAGGTGCGCGAGGTCAGCGGCAGCGCCACCACCAGGCCCAGGCCGAGCATCAGCACGAAGGCGGGGACGGCGCGCAGCGGCCGGTGCGCGGCGATCTGCGCAATGCCCCACACGGCGGCCGTGGACGCCACCACGCTGAAAAGCAGCGCGTTGCTGATCGACTTGTTGCCCACTTCCATGACCACCGCGCGCAGCGGCGACCAGATCGGAAAGCCGATGGCGTAGTAGGCCACGATCAGCAGGACGTTCAGCGCCGCGATCAGCAGGAAGCCGCGCAGCGCCCAGATCGCCTCTTCGCGCGTGAGCGCCATCGCCATCAGGATCGTGAGGCCGATGCGCAGCCCGTGGAACAGGTTAGAGCCGGTTTCCGGGTAATGCGGCCCGAAGGCCAGCACGATGAAAGTCCAGGCCAGGTACGCCACCACCGGCCACCACAGCGGGTTGGCGCGCAGCCGCGCGAAGCGCTCGCGGTATCCACCGGCCAGTCCCATGGTGGCGAGCAGCAGCAGGGCCGAAAGGTAGGTGACGCCGACGGGCATGAACACCACCAGCCCCCAGAACATGGCCGCGGGCCTGACGATGTGCGATCTCTGCATAGGGGCGGGATTTTAGGTGGGCCCCGCGGGCCCAACCTGACTGGGCGCCGGTCGCCCGGTCAGCTGCCGCTGGCCACCGGCAGCCGGATGACGAAGCTGGCGCCGCCGCCCGGCCGCTCTTCGCAGCGCACGCTGCCGCCGTGCCGCTCGGCAATCGACTTCACCAGCGCCAGCCCGAGGCCGACGCCGCCGTTGCGCTCGCTGGCGCCGGGCAGCCGGTAGAAGGGCTCGAAGATGCGTTCGCGCAAGGCGGCCGGCACGCCGGGGCCCCGGTCGTTCACGCGCACGGTGGCAAAGCCATTGGCGCTGCCGAGTTCGACCGAAATTTCGCCGGCGCCATAGCGGCGGGCGTTCTCGAGCAGGTTGCGGATCGCGCGGCGCAGCAGGCGCGAGACGCCGGGCACGGTGAGCTTGGCGTTGTCGGTGCCTTCCACCAGGTCGAGCTCGGCATCCACCTGCGAGCACTCCTCGGCCGCAAGCCCCGTGAGGTCGACCGCCTCGATGGTGCCCATGTCGGCCTCGCTCGCATCCAGCCGGCTGGCCAGCAGGATCTCGTCGATGAGCTGGTCGAGCTCGCCGATGTTGCGCGAGATCTCGTCGCGCGCGGCGGGGCTCGGGCGCTCGCCCATCAGCTCCAGGCCCATGCGGATGCGGGTGAGCGGCGAGCGCAGCTCGTGCGATGCGTTGGCCAGCAGCGATTTGTGCGAGCGCACCAGTTTTTCGATGCGTTCGGCCGACGCGTTGAAACGTTTGGAGAGATCAGCCACTTCGTCCTGCCCTTCTTCGGTCACGCGCACCGAGAGATCGCCTTCGCCCCAGCGCTGCACGCCGCGCTGCAATGTTTCCAGCCGCTGGGTGAGCCGCCGCACGATGGGGTACACGCCCAGGGCCACGGCAATGCCCACGAGCGCGATCATCCAGCCGAGCCCGAACGGCGTGCGCCAGGGCGCGAACCCGCCGCCGGGGGGGCGGTCGCGCGGCGCCACGCGCAGCGTGATGGCCTTGCCGTCGCTCAGCGTCACGTCGAACTCCAGGCCCTGGCCCGGCACCCGAAGGGCCTTGCCGCTGCCGATGGGCCGGTCCTGCGCGTCGAGCACCACCACGTTGCGCGGCACTGGCGCCAGGCGCTCGCGTTCGGCCTCCGCCGCCTCGCGCACGATCCAGTTGGCCATCAGCGTGAGGATGACGACGCCGCCCACCACCGCGAGCCAGATGCGCACGTACAGGTGGCGCGAATACAGATTGCGCAGCATCGATCAGTCTTGCTGCTTGGCGAAGACGTAGCCCACGCCGCGCACGGTGAGGATGCGCTTCGGGTTCTTGGCATCGACTTCGATCGCGGCGCGGATGCGGCCCATGTGCACGTCGATCGAACGGTCGAAGGCTTCGAGCTCGCGGCCGCGCACGGCTTCCATGATCTGGTCGCGCGTGAGCACGCGGCCCGCGCGCTCGGCCATGGCCACCAGCAGGTCGAACTGGTAGGAGGTGAGGTCGGCCAGCGCGCCGCCCACCGACACGGTGCGCGCGTTGCGGTCGATCTCGAGCGTGCCGAAGCGCATCACCGTGCTGGCTTCGGTGTCGGTGGTGTTCTCGCTGCGGCGGCGCAGCACTGCGCGGATGCGCGCAAGCAGCTCGCGCGGCTCGAAGGGCTTGGGCAGGTAGTCGTCGGCGCCGATCTCCAGGCCGATGATGCGGTCCATCGGGTCGCCCTTGGCGGTGAGCATCAGCACCGACACCTTCGAGGCGGGAGCGGGCAGCGACCGGATGCGGCGGCAGATCTCGAGGCCGTCGGTGTCGGGCAGCATCAGGTCGAGGATCACCAGGTCGGGCGCGTGCTGCTGCAGCAGCACGAGGCCGCTGGCGCCGTCGCCGGCGTGCGAGAAGAGGAAGCCCGACTGCGTCAGGTATTCGCCCACCATCTGTGCCAGGCGGGCGTCGTCTTCGATCATCAGGAGTTGGGGGGTGCTCATGCGCTTCATGGTCGTCCAAGGGGGGCAACGGGGCTTGAACGCTCCGTAAAGTTGGGTAAACCCGGCTTCCGGATGTCAACCGGGGGTGCCGCGAAAAGCATGGCGCCGGCCGGTGCATCGGCCGGCGGCGTGGCCATGGTTTCCTCGAGGATGGCGGGCAGGTTGCAACCGGCCAGCGCCGCATTGTCCGCCCGCGCCCGCGCCAGGATTTCGCCGGCCAGCTGGCGCAGCTGAAAGGTCGAAGCCCGGATGCGCGCCTTGAAAGCGGCGTCATCGAGACGCGGATCCTTGAGGCTGCGGTTGAGTTCGGCGAACCACGGCATGGCGGCCTGGTCGAGCATGACCGGGGCGTTGCGCCTCGGGCTCGCGGCGGACCATGCGCGCAGCAGCTGCTGCACCGCCAGGTTCAGGCGCTGGCAGTGCTGCAGCTCTTCCTTCAGGCTGCCCAGCAGCATCAGGTCGGTGAGCCGCTGCTGAAAGAAGATCTGCGAGAGCACGCCCCAGTAGTAGGCGTAGTCCCAGATCACCTTCACCGGCAGCACCTCGGGGTCGCCGAACAGCGGGTACTGGTCCTGGTAGAGCGCCAGCGTGCTTTCGTAGAAGGAGTGGTAGATCTGGTCGTAGAGCTGCGCCCGTGCTTCGAGCGAACGGCCCGCGCGGTCGTGCGCCACCAGGTCGGTGATGTAGGTGTTGCTGATCGCGATGAAGTCGCTGCCCGGCGAATAGAACGGGTCCAGGAACAACCCCGCTTCGCCCGTCAACGCCCACCGCTGGCCCGAGAACACCTGTTTGCAGCCGTGCGAGAAGTGCTTGAGGAAGGCAAAGTCTTGCAAGAGGTGCCGCTTGCCGTCGAGCGCGTCGTAGAGGCGTGGCTGGTAGGTGGCGAACCACCGCATGGCTTTTTCGAAGGTGTCGATGGTGTCGAGCGGATGCAGCTTCGGGTCGGCCACGATGCCCACCGAGTGCGAGCCCGAGGCCAGCGGAATCAGCCAGGCCCAGTAGCCGGCGCCTACCAGGTGGTTGGTCGAGAGCCAGCGTGCCTGGGGATCGCAGCGCTCGCGCCAGGCCGTGTCGTCGCTCCATTCGTCGATGGAAATGCGCTCGCCGATGCGGAACCACACGGCATTCACGCCGTGCGCGTTGGCCTCTGCGAGTCCGAGCTTGCGCTTGAGCAGGCTGGCGCGGCCGCAGGCATCGATCAGCCAGCGCGCCTCTGCGCTGTGGGTTTCGTCGCCGCGCGACCATTCCAGGCGGTGCGGCGCATCGGTGCCCTGGGCCAGGTCCACGCGGCGCACCAGCGCGGCATCGTCGAAGCGCACGCCGCGCCGCACGGCCTCCTGGGCGAGGTAATTCTCGAAGATGCCGCGGTCGATCTGGTAGCTGGGGACTGCCAGGTAGCGGCTGGCGCCGATCTCGGTCACCTGGTCGATGTCGCGCCGGCCTTCGCTGAAGAAGAAACGGAAACCGAACTTGCGCAGCTGCGCGCTGTCCATGTGGAGCTTGAGGCCCAGCACCGTGTCGAAGTAGTGCGCGCCGATCTCCACCGACGATTCGCCCACCTTGTGGGCGGCATGCGGCACCGGATGGCTGCGCCGTTCGAGCACCAGCACGTCGATGTCTTCGAACCGCTGCTTGAGCTGCAGGGCCAGGGTGAGCCCCGCGAGCCCGCCGCCCATGATCACTGCGTCATACCGTTGCGCAGTGCCGGTCATGGAGCTTCAGTCCCGGACCTGCCGCAGTTGCAGCCGCAGCGAAAGGGCCGAAGACAGGGGCAGCTCGAGCGGCGGCGGGTCGTCCTCCACGCGCGCCAGCGATTCGAACAGGCCGAGCGCGTGGGCCATCGGATTGATGTGCGCCAGCGTTTTCGCGGCATCGGAAGAAAGCGGCGCCGGCACGGTGCCGCCGCCGTCTTCTTGCAGCGACCAATCGAGAGAGGCCACGGTGCGCGCCGTGCGTTCGGGCGCAATCACCAGCGCCACGGCCAGCAGGCCCTGGCTGTCGGTCACCGAGGTCAGCGCACCCACGGTGGGCGTGTCGTAGCCCACCAGCAGCACCGGCGACTGGTCGGCCGCGCACTGCACCGCCGCTTCGAGCAAGCCGGCGGCAAAGCTGTTTTCGTAGGCCGAAACCGAGTTGCTGGCGGCCATGCAACCCGTGCCGATGGTCCAGTAGCCCACGGCCGCGTTGTGCACCGAATTGTGAAAGCGCGTGGGCGACAGCACCGTGGGGTCGGTGGCCAGCGTGCTGCACATGTAGTCGTTGATCGAGAGATCGCCATGGGCCGACACGAACACGCAGGGCACGTCGGCCGCGTTGCGGCCCGACCCCGCCATCGATGCCGCGGCCACCTCGAGCGCCAGCGCAACGGTGTCGGGCGCGCGGCGGCGCTCGGCCGGCGGCAGCACCTGCGGCGACGGGCGCTTGGCGGGCGGGTCGGTCAGCGTGCCTTCGCCGCGGAAGGCGGCGCGGGCAGCGTCCCAACCCGGCAGGGTGGGCGTCCAGAAGGCCGGGCCTTCGACGTAGAGAGTGGGCGGCTTTGGAGCCTGGTTCGCGGTGACGGTCATTGGGTTGCCTTGCCGAACACAAGCGAACAGTTGTTGCCGCCGAAACCGAAGGAGTTGGTCAGTGCGTAGCGCACCTCGCCCTGCGCGGGCTGGAGCTTGATCTGCGGCCCGAAGCCCGTGTCGAGCTGGTTCGTGTTCACGGTGCCCGGCATCAGGCCGCGCTCGATCGCCAGCAGGCTGATCACCGATTCGACGATGCCCGCCGCGCCCAGCGTGTGGCCCATGAAGCCCTTGGTCGAGCTGGCATGGGTGCGGGCCGGAAAGCGCCGTGCCACCAGCGCGCCTTCGACCTCGTCGTTCTTCTGGCTCGCCGTGCCGTGCATGTTGATGTAGTCGATGGCATCGGGCGCCAGGCCCGCGCGCGCCAGCGCCTCGTCGAGCGCGCGTTCGGCGCCCAGGCCCTCGGGGTGCGGCGTCGACATGTGGTGCGCATCGCTGGCTTCGCCGTAGCCGAGCAGCCGCAGCGGCGCGCCGGCCTCGTCCTGCACCCGCTCCACCAGCGCAAAGCCGGCCGCCTCGCCGAGGCTGATGCCCTTGCGGCCGGCGTCGAAGGGCCGGCACGGTTCGTTCGACACCAGTTCGAGCGAGTTGAAGCCGAACAGCACGCTGCCGCACAGCGTGTCGACCCCGCCCACCACCGCGGCGTCGGCCAGCCCGAGGCGGATCAGCCGCTCGGCCGAGGCAAACACCTTGGCGCTCGACGAACAGGCGGTCGAAATCGTCTCGCTGGGCCCGTTGAGCCCGAGCACCTGCTGCACGAACATGGCCAGCGAGTGCGGCGTGTGCACCGCCGCCCGGCGCTGGTGCGGGGGAAAGAGGCCATCGGCATCGAGCTGCGTATAGGCCAGCTCCGTTTCGCCGATGCTGGACGTCGAGGTGCCCAGGATCAGCGCGATGCGCGAGGCACCGTACCTGGCCCGCGCGGCCGCCACGGCTTCAAGGAACCCGTCCGCATGCAGGCCCAGCCAGGCGAGCCGGTTGTTGCGGCAGTCCCAGGAAGCCAGCGCTTGCGGCAGGCGAATGTCTTCGAGCCCGTCGACCCGGCCGATCCACGTGGGCAGCGGTGCATCGCCGAAATCGTTGGCGCGCAGGCCGCTGCGCGACTGCGCGAGTGCCAGGGCGAGCGGCTCCTTGCCGACGCCGACGGCCGAAGTGGCCGTGTAGGCGCTGATCTGAAGAGGAGAAATGCGGGGCGGCACGTTGCTTGTGGGGTTGCAGGCAGAAGGAGGAAACGCTTTTGTATAAGCGAAGCGAAAGGTAACCGGAAAGGTAAACGAATTGTGAAAGCCTACCAGTTGAGCGGGCCGGGCCGCGTCAGCTGTTTTCCTATAAGGCCCGTGCTCTATTGACGCTCGGCGGGGCCTGTGGTCGTGGTGATGCGGGCGGCCAGCGCCACCAGCAGCAGCACCGGCAGGCCCAGGAGGGCGGTGGCGGTGAAGAACTGGGCGTAGCCGTAGGCGTCGACAAACACGCCCGAGTAGCCGGCAATGAACTTCGGCAGCAGCAGCATCAGCGAGCTGAACAAGGCGTACTGCGTGGCCGAGTAGCCGATGTTCGTCAGGCTCGACAGATAGGCGATGAAGGCCGCCGAGGCAATGCCGCCCGCCAGGTTGTCGGCCGACACCACCGCGATCAGCGCCGTCAGGTCGTGCCCGCGCGAGGCCAGCCAGGCAAAGAGCAGGTTGCTCGCGGCGCTGAGCACCGCGCCCAGCATGAGCACGCGCATCACGCCCAGGCGCATCGACAGCACGCCGCCCACGAAGGCGCCCGCCAGCGTCATGACCACGCCGTAGATCTTGCTCACCGTGGCCACTTCGTCCTTGGTGAAGCCCATGTCCACGTAGAAGGGGTTGGCCATGATGCCCATCACCACGTCGCTGATGCGGTAGATGGCAATCAGCGAGAGAATCAGCGCGGCCTGCCATTTGTAGCGGCGGATGAAGTCGGCAAAGGGCTCGATCAGCACGCTTTGCAGCCATTCAGCGGCGTTCCTTGCCTTGGGCAGCACGCGCCGCACGGGTTCGGGCGACAGCAGCACCGTGAGCACGCCGACCGCCATCGAGGCCGCCATCACCAGGTAGGCCGTTTTCCAGGCGCCGTTCTGGTAGGCCGCCGCACCCGTGGCGGCCGCGGCCGGGGCCACCTCGGCCCAGGCCGCGACCCACAGCACGCCGGCGCCGGCCCAGATCATCGCGAGCCGGTAGCCGGTCTGGTAGGCGGCCGCGAGCGCGGCCTGCTTGCGGGTTTCGGCCGATTCGATGCGAAAGGCGTCCAGCGCAATGTCCTGCGTGGCCGAGCCGAAGGCCACCAGCAGCGCGCACCAGATCAGCGGCACGAGGCCCTGGCGCGGGTCGTTCAGCGCCATGCCGACAAGCCCCGCGATCACCACCCCCTGCGCCAGCAGCAGCCAGCCGCGCCGGCGGCCCAGCAGCGTGGTCAGCGGCGGCAGCGGAAGCCGGTCGACCAGCGGCGCCCAGACCCACTTGAAGCCGTAGGCCAGCCCGACCCAGCTCAGGTAGCCGATGGTGGTGCGGTCGATGCCCGCTTCGCGGAGGCGGAAGCTCAGCGTGCCCAGCACCAGCAGAAGCGGCAACCCGGCCGAAAAGCCGAGCGCCAGCATGCGCAGGGTGGCGGGCTCGAGATAGACCTTCAGCGCGTCGCGCCAGGGCAGGGAAGAGGCGGTGGGAGTTTCGGCAGGCTGGGCAGACATGAACCTCGGATTGTCCATGAGGGTGCGCTTGGCGCCGAGCGGTCTTTTTGCCACGTTTGTTCCTATGATCCGCGCATGTGCACACGATGCGATTCCTTCGTTTCTTCCGCGGCTTTGGCTTCCCGCTCCTCGGCCTGGCAGCCGCGGCGGGCTTTTCTGCTTGCGGCGGCCGGCGCGGTGCTCACCGGCCCGGCGCTGGCGCAGGTGAACGTGGGCAATGCATCGATGGCGCGCAACCTGGTGCCGGCCGACCGGATCGAGGCCGCCGGCGTGCAGCAGTACGGCCAGTTGCTCGAAAAGGCGCGCGCCAAGAGTGCGCTCGCCGGCGACGGCAACGCGCAATTGCAGCGGCTGCGCACCATCGCAAACCGCCTGATTCCCTTCGCCACGCCGTGGAACACGCGGGCGCGCCAGTGGAAATGGGAGGTCAACCTCATCGGCAGCAAGCAGATCAACGCCTTCTGCATGCCCGGCGGCAAGATTGCTTTCTTCAGCGGCATCCTCGAACAGCTCAAGCTCAGCGACGACGAGGTCGCCATGGTGATGGGGCATGAGATGGCCCATGCGCTGCGCGAGCATGCGCGTGCCCGCCTGGCCAAGAGCGCCGGCACCGGCGCCGCGCTCTCCATCGGCGCGCAGCTGCTGGGGCTCGGCCAGATGGGCGACCTGGCGGCCCGTGCCGGCACGCAGCTGCTCACGCTGAAGTTCAGCCGCAGCGACGAGACCGAGGCCGATCTCGTGGGCCTGGAGCTCGCGGCCCGCGCGGGCTACGACCCCCAGGCCTCGGTGTCGCTCTGGAAGAAGATGGCCGCGGCGTCCAAGAACCAGGGCGGACTGAGTTTTCTGTCCACCCATCCGAGCGGCCCGGACCGCATCCAGCAGCTCGAAGCCAATCTGCCGAAGGTGGAGAAGCTTTACCGAGACGCCAAGCGGGGCTGATGCATGACTCCCTCTCCCGGAGGGAGAGGGAGCAACGCCCAGGTACGACTTCTGAACGGCGGCCCCTGATCCGCCTGGCACATTGCTTGCATCTCGACTTGTACACAAGTTTGGATGCCTGATGATGGTGCATGAAGAAAACGGATCGCCTGCCGCGGCGTGGATCGCACGCTTCGCGCAGCCCGTGCCCGGCGCGGACACCGGCAACCGGCCGCTCGCCGGCCTGCGCTTTGCCGTCAAGGACAACATCGACGTGGCCGGCGAGCCCACCACGGCGGCCTGTCCGGCCTTCGATCGCAGGCCCCCGGCACATGCGGCGGTGGTGCAGAAACTGCTCGATGCCGGTGCATCGCTGCTGGGCAAGACAAATCTCGACCAGTTCGCCTGCGGCCTGAACGGCACGCGCTCCCCCTACGGCGAAGTGCCCAACGCCTTCGACCCGCGCTATGTCTCGGGCGGCTCCAGCTCGGGTTCGGCCTACGTGGTGGCCACCGGCGAGGTCGATTTCGCGCTGGGTACCGACACCGCGGGCTCGGGCCGGGTGCCTGCCGGGCTCAACAACATCGTCGGCATCAAGCCTTCGCGCGGCCTGCTGAGTGCCTTCGGCGTGGTGCCCGCCGCCCAGAGTGCGGACTGCGTGTCGATCTTCGCGTGCACCGTGGCCCTGGCCGTCGACGTGCTCCTGGCGGCCGCCGGGCCCGACGCGCGCGATCCCTATTCGCGGGAACTTGCGCTGCGCAGCGACCCGTTTCCCTCCGACTTCCGCTTCGGCGTGCCCGACACGTTGAGCTTCTTCGGCGATGCCGTGGCCGAAGACGCCTTTCGCGATGCGCAGGCCCGGCTCGTTGCCCTCGGCGGCACGGCCGTGGCGATCCCCTACGCGCCGCTGGCCGAAGCCGCCGCGCTGCTCTATGAAAGCGCCCTGGTGGCCGAGCGCTATGCCGCAGTGCGCGAGTTCTTCGATGCGCACGGCTCGCAGGTGATCGAACCGGTGCGCGGCATTCTCGAGAGCGGTCGCGGCTACGACGCCGCCGACGTGTTCGAGGCCCAGACCCGGCTGCGCGCGCTCGCGCAGCAGGCCGAGCCGATGTGGCGCGGCATCGACCTGCTGCTGGTGCCGACCGCGCCCACGCACTACACGCGCGAACAGATGCGCGCCGACCCGGTCGTGCTCAATCGCAACCTTGGCGCGTACACCAACTTCGTCAACCTGCTCGACTACGCCGCCATCTCGGTGCCGAGTGCGCTGCGCGCCGACGGCCTGCCCTTCGGCATCACGCTGATCGGCCCCTGCGGCAGCGATCTCGCGCTGGCCGAGCTGGGCCAGCGCTACCACCATGCCACCGGCCTGCCGCAGGGCGCGACGGGATTGCCGCTGCCCGAACCCAAGCCCGTGCCTGGCCTGGGTGCTCCGTCGGCGCAGAGCATGCCCATCGCCGTCGTCGGCGCGCATCTTTCGGGCATGCCGCTCAATGGCCAGCTCACCGAACGCGGCGCCACGCTGCTGCGCGCCACCACCACCTCGCCGCGCTACCGCCTGCATGCGCTGCCGGGCACCGTGCCGCCCAAACCGGGGCTGCAGCGCAGCGCCACCGGCGGAGCGGCCATTGCGCTCGAAGTGTGGTCGGTTCCCGTCACCCAGGTCGGCAGCTTCCTGGCCCTGATTCCGCCCCCGCTGGGCCTGGGCAGCGTCGAGCTTGCCGACGGCAGCTGGGTGCACGGCTTCATCTGCGAGGGCCATGCACTGGCCGATGCGGAAGACGTGAGCCACCACGGCGGCTGGCGCGCCTACATCGCGAGCCGCACCGCTCCTTCCCAAGCCATTCCAACCTGACCGATCGAGGAGTCTTCATGAGCACCCCTGAGAAATCGTCCGCCGCCGCGTCGCGCCGCCAGCTGCTGCAGGCCGGCGCCGCGGGGCTGGCCGTGCTGGCTGCGCCCGCCATCGTGCGCGCGCAAGCCGCGCCGAAGATCCGCATCGGCTTCTGGCCCGTGGCCGCGGGCCTGCCCTTCTTTGCCGCGGTCGACCGCGGCTACTTCAAGGAAGCCGGGCTCGACGTGGAGCCGCTCAAGTTCGCGGGCGCGCAGCAGGTCATGGAAGGCATGCTCGCGGGCCGCTGCGACGGCAGCTCCAACGGCACCGGCTCGGCCAACCTCGCCATCGGCGAGATCGCGCAGCCAGGGCTCTTCAAGATCTTCTGCACCAACCCGAGCAACGCCAAGTTCGTGCTCGACGAATTCATCGTCGCCAAGGACAGCCCGATCAAGACCATGGCCGATCTGGCCGGCAAGAAGATCGCGTCCGGCCCCGGCATCCAGAACGTGACCCTGTGCAAGACCATGCTCGAACGCGCGGGCGCCAAGGGCGCCACGGTGAGCGAGCTGCCCATCGGCCAGCACGTGGCCGCGCTCGTCGCGGGGCAGGTCGACGCCTGCTACACGCTCGAGCCCACCGGCACCGTGGGCCGCATGAACGGCACCACGCGCGTCATCGAGGCCGGCGTGGTCGCCAGGTACATCCTCGGCGACCCGATGGCGCCCTGGCATGGCGGCGCGGCCAGCCTCACCAGCGAGTTCATCAAGAAGAACCCCGATGCGGCAAGGAAGTACATCGCCGCCTATGCGCGCGGCGTGGACCTGGTGCGCAGCAAACCCGACGACGCGCGCCAGCACATGAAGGGCTACACCGCCATCGAAGGCAGCCTCACGGCCGAAGTGCCGCTCGCCTCGTACATGCTCTACAACGAGTTCAAGCCGAGCGACGTCGCGTACTTCCAGAAGTTCTACGACCTGTTCACCGAAAAGGGCATCTTCGAGAAGAAGGTGCTGGTGGACGGCCTGCTCTACAAAGCCTGACCATGGCCGACGCAAGCACGACCACGGCCGCGCCGTGGACACCACCGGCCGCCGGTGCCAATGCGGCGACGATACCCAAGCCGCCGCTGCGCGACCGGCTGCTGCCCTTCATCGGCCCCGTGGTGCTGTTCATCGCGTGGGACCTGGCGGTGCGGCTGGGCTTCATCAAGCCGATCCTGCTGCCCACCCCCGCCGACACCGTTGCGGCGCTCATCACGGGGCTCGCGGGCGGGCTGCTGCTCACCGACTTTGCGATGACCGTGTGGCGCACGCTGCAGGCCTTCGCGATTGCGGCGGTGGTCGGCGTGCCGCTGGGCGTGCTGCTCGGCAGCAACGAGAAGGCCTACCGCAGCGTCGAATTCCTGATCGACTTCTTCCGCTCCACGCCGTCATCCGCGCTGATTCCGCTGTTTCTCCTGATCTTCGGCGTGTCGGACGTCAACAAGGTGGCCATCGCGGCCTTCGGCGCGCTGCTGATCGTGGTGTTCAACAGTGCCTACGGCGTGATCAATGCGCGCAAGCAGCGCGTGATGGCGGCGCGCGTCATGGGCGCCTCGCGCTGGCAGATCTTCAAGGACGTGCTGGTGTGGGAAAGCCTGCAGCCCAGCTTCGTGGGTTTGCGCTCGGCGGTGTCGATGGCGCTGGTGATCGTCATCGTGGCCGAGATGTTCATCGGCTCCGACGCCGGCCTCGGCCACCGGATCATCGATGCGCAGCAGGTGCTCAATGTGAAGAGCATGTATGCGGCCATCCTCGCGGCGGGTGCCCTGGGCTATGCGCTCAACATCCTCTTTCTCATTGCCGAGCGCCGCATCGTGCACTGGAGCGGAAGGTAATGGACCACCCCCAGGCTTGCTCGCTGCGCGTAGCCGCCCACCCCCTGCGAGGGGGCGCTGCCTGCGGCCCGGCAAAGCCGGTTCCGTGGCAGCTCACGCAAAGATCCCGACAGGAGCGCATCCATGCGAGCTTCAACTGACATCGTCGTCAACGGCCCGGTGTACGCCGATGTGCCCAGGCCCGTCTTCAAGCCCGGTCCGGCCGGCACGCACATCACCATTCGCGGGCTCACCAAGTACTTTGCGGGCTGGCCGCTGTACGAGAACTTCGACCTCGACATTCCCAAGCACAGGATCGTCTCGGTGTTCGGGCCCAACGGCTGCGGCAAGTCCACGCTCATCAACATGATCGCGGGGCTCGTCCCCATCGATTCGGGCGAGATTCTGTTCGACGGCAAGCAGCGCAAGGACACCAAGATCGGCTACGTGTTCCAGAACTACCGCGAGGCGATGTTCCCGTGGATGCGCACCATCGACAACATCGCCTATCCGCTGAAGCTCGAAGGGCGCAGCAAGACCGAGGTCGACCGGCGCATGGAAGAGCTGGTGGCGTCCTTCGACGTCAAGTTCGACCTCAAGCGCTTTCCCTACGAGCTCTCGGGCGGCCAGCAGCAGACTGCGTCGATCATGCGGGCGCTCGCGCCCAACCCCGAGGTGCTGTTTCTCGACGAGCCTTTTTCAGCGCTCGATTTCGAGATGACGCTCTTCATCCGCGAGAAGCTGCAAGAAGTGTTCATGCAGACCGGCACCACCATGCTGCTGGTGTCGCACGACCTCGAAGAGGCCGTGTACCTGGCCGACGAGGTGCTGCTCCTGACCAAGCGGCCGACCAAGGTGGCCGAGATCCTGCGCTACGGCGACGCACGCCCGCGCACCCTCGAGACGCTGAGCAGCGACAGCTTCGTGGCGACAAAGAAGCTCAGCCTCGACATCTTCCAGCGCGAGGTTCGTCGATGACTCTGGAGATCAACATCCCCGAGGTGCTCGCCGAAGTGGGGGCCGTGTTCGCGCGCTACGAAGAAGCGCTCGTCACCAACCAGCGCGCGGTGCTCGACGAGTTGTTCTGGAACAGCCCGTACACGCTGCGCTACGGCTTTTCGGAGAACCACTACGGCCACGCCGACATCAGCGCGTTCCGCGCATCGCTGCCGATGCAGAGCCCGCCGCGCGAGCTGTTGCGGACCGTGATCACCACCTATGGGCGCGACTTTGCGACCGCCAACGTCGAGTTCCGCCGCGAAGGCAGCCGCCAGACCGGCCGCCAGAGCCAGACCTGGCTGCGCACCGCCGACGGCTGGCGCGTGGTCGCCGCGCACGTGAGCCTGATGGACTGAACACGCAGGCACATTTTTTGCACCCCAACTTGTATCCAAGATCGGAGAAAGCCATGACGAGCACCATCAATCGCCGCGATTCCCTCAAATCCCTGGCTGCGCTCGGCGCCGCCGGCACCCTGGGGGGCTGGAGCGCCCTCGCCGGTGCACAAGCCAAGCCGCTGACCGTCGGCGTGATCTACGTCGGTGCACGCGACGACTACGGCTACAACCAGGCGCACGCCATGGCCGCGGCCGAGGTCAAGAAGCTGCCCGGCGTCAAGGTGGTGGAAGAAGAGAACGTGCCCGAGACCGCCGCCGTGCAGAAGACCATGGCCGGCATGATCTCGCAGGACGGCGCCAAGCTGCTGTTCCCCACCTCGTTCGGCTACTTCGATCCGCACATTCTCGCGATGGCTCCCAAGAACCCCGACGTGCGCTTTTCGCATTGCGGCGGCCTCTGGACCGAAGGCAAGCACCCCAAGAACGTCGGCAGCTTCTTCGGCTACATCGACGAATGCCAGTTCCTGAACGGCGTGATCGCGGCGCACATGACCAAGAGCAACAAGATCGCTTTCGTCGCCGCCAAGCCGATTCCGCAGGTGCTGCGCAACATCAACGCCTTCACGCTCGGCGCACGCTCGGTCAAGCCCGGCATCACCTGCAGCGTGATCTTCACGGGCGACTGGTCGATGGCCGTGAAGGAAGCGGAAGCCACCAACAGCCTGGCCGACCAGGGCTGCGACGTGTTCACCATGCACGTCGACGGCCCCAAGGTGGTGGTGGAGACGGCGGCCAAGCGCGGCAAGATGGTCTGCGGCTACCACGCGAGCCAGGCCAAGCTGGCGCCCAACGCATACCTCACCGGTGCCGAGTGGAACTGGCTCACGGCGTACAAGACCGTCATCGAGGCCGCGCAAAGCGGCAAGCCGCATCCGAACTTCTTGCGCGGCGGCCTGAAGGAAGGCTACGTGAAGATGTCCGCCTACGGCCCCATGGTGCCGGACGCCGCGAAGAAGCAGGCCGACGAGATCAAGGCCAAGATGATCGCGGGCACCTTCGACATCTTCAAGGACGGCATCAAGGACAACAAGGGCGCCGTCGTGGTGCCGGCCGGCAAGGTCTTGAAGCAGACCGACCTCGAGCTCGAGAAGATGAACTACCTCGTCGAAGGCGTGGTCGGCCAGGTCTGAGTTCCACGCCCATGCGCCACGCCCTCAAGGAATTCGCCCTGCCGGTGTTCGCCATTGCGGCGGCGCTGCTGCTGTTCGGCGTACTGGTGGCCTTTGCCGGGGTCGATCCGGTGGAGGTCTGGGCGACGTTGTTCAAGGGCGCGTTCGGCGACTGGTTTTCGTGGCAGAACACCTTGCAGCGCGCCGCGCCGCTGATGCTCACGGCCTTGTGCGTGGCGCTGCCCGCGCGCGCGGGGCTCATCGTCATCGGCGGCGAAGGCGCGCTGGTGCTGGGCGGCCTGGCCTCGGCCGCGCTCGCGCACGCGGTGCCGCTGCCCGGCAATGGGGTGGGCACGGTGGTGGTCTGCCTTGCCGGCGCGGTGGCTGGCGCGCTGTGGATTGTCCTTGCGGGCTGGCTGCGCCAATACCGCGGCATCAACGAAACCATCAGCAGCCTGCTGCTGGCCTACATCGCGATCGGCATCTTCAAGCACCTGGTCGAAGGGCCCCTGCGCGACCCGGCGAGCCTCAACAAGCCGTCGACCTACGCGCTCGACGCCGGCTTGCTGATCGGCGGCATCGGCGGCTCCGACGTCCACTGGGGCTTGGCCATCGGCGTGGTGGCGTGCCTGGGACTCGGGTGGTGGCTGCGTGCCACGGCCTCGGGCTTTTCGGTGCGCGTGGTGGGCGGCAATCCGCGCACCGCGCAGCTCGTCGGGCTGCCGGCCACGCGGCTCATCCTCGGCGCCTGCGGACTCGGCGGCGCCTGCGCCGGGCTCGCGGGCGCGGTCGAGGTGGCGGCGGTGCACACCAACGCCAATGCCTCGCTGATCGCGGGCTACGGCTATGCGGGCATCCTCGTGTCCTTCATCGCGCGGCACAACCCGGTGGCCATCGTGCCGGTCGCCATTCTCTTCGGCGGCTTCGGTGCGGCCGGCAGCCTGCTGCAGCGCCGGCTCGGCCTGCCCGATGCCTCGGTGCTGGTGCTGCAGGGCATTGCCTTCGTGCTCATTCTTGCGAGCGAGGGGCTGCGCATGGTCGACTGGAAGGCACTGAGCCGAAGGGCCGCTCCCAAGGCGAATGCCGCGGCGCGCGGCGCGGAGGCCGTCCAATGACCGCGGACCAGTGGATCGCGCTCGTGGCCGGCATCGTCGGCGGTGCGTTGCGCGTCGGCGCGCCATTCCTGTTCGTGAGCCTGGGCGAATGCCTCACCGAAAAGTCGGGCCGCATCAACCTCGGGCTCGAAGGCGTGCTGGTGCTCTCGGCCATGGCGGCCTTCGGCGGCGCGTATCTCACCGATTCGGCGTGGCTCGGTGTGCTCATCGGCGCGGGGGCGGGCGCATTGCTTGCGCTGCTGCACGGCCTGCTGTGCTCGCTCGACCGCGTGAACGACGTGGCCACCGGCATCGCCTTGATGCTGCTCGGCACGGGGCTCGCGTTCTACCTGGGCAAGCCACTCATCCAGCCGCAGGCGCCGCAGATTCCCGCGATACCGCTCGGCTTCTGGAGCGACAACCCGGTGGTGCGCTCCGCCTTGCAGCTCAATGCGCTGGTGCCCGTGGGCGTGGGGCTGGCCGTGCTGCTCTGGTGGGGCTTTGCGCGCACACGCGCCGGCTTGCTGGTGCGCATGGCCGGCGATTCGGCGCAGGCCACGCGCGCGCTCGGCTATTCGGTGTCGGGCCTGCGCATTGCGGCGACGACGGCGGGCGGCTTCATCGCGGGGCTCGGCGGTGCGTCGCTCACGCTGTTCTATCCGGGCAGCTGGAACGAAGGCATCTCCAGCGGCCAGGGCCTGATCGCGGTGGCGCTGGTGATCTTCGCGCGCTGGAGCCCGCTGCGCTGCGTGGGCGCGGCGCTGCTCTTCGGCGGCGCGGGCGCCATCGGGCCCGCGCTGCAGTCCATCGGCGTCGGCTGGGGCTACCACCTGTTCAACACCGTGCCCTACGTGCTCACGCTGGTGATCCTGGTGCTCACCTGCAAGCCGGGCACGGCAGCCGCCGGAAGCCCCGGCGAACTTTCATCGACAAGGAACTGAATGCCATGATCGCCCGCCACATTGCCGCCGAGCCCTATGCCTGGCCCTACAACGGCGCGCTGAGGCCCGACAACACCGCGCTCATCGTCATCGACATGCAGACCGATTTCTGCGGCAAGGGCGGATATGTCGACGTGATGGGCTACGACCTCTCGCTGGTGCAGGCGCCGATCCAGCCGATTGCGCGCACGCTCGCGGCGCTGCGGCCGTTGGGCTATCACGTCATCCACACGCGCGAAGGCCATCGGCCGGACCTGGCCGACCTGCCCGCCAACAAGCGCTGGCGTTCGCGGCAGATTGGCGCCAACGGCGTGGGCATCGGCGACGACGGGCCGTGCGGGCGCATCCTGGTGCGCGGCGAGCCGGGCTGGGAGATCATTCCGGAACTAGCGCCGCTGCCCGGCGAGGTGGTGATCGACAAGCCCGGCAAGGGCTCGTTCTATGCGACGGACCTCGAACTGATCCTGCGCACGCGCGGCATCGAGAACCTGATTCTCGCGGGCATCACCACCGACGTGTGCGTGCACACGACGATGCGCGACGCCAACGACCGCGGCTTCGAATGCCTGCTGCTGTCCGACTGCACCGCCGCCACCGACCACGGCAACCATCTGGCGGCACTGAAGATGATCACGATGCAGGGCGGCGTGTTCGGTGCCCACGCCACCTCGCAGGCGCTGTTGAGTGCCCTGGGCTGATGCGGCCATGACCGATTCTTCCGCCGCCGCCCATGCTCCGCACGCCCCCCACGCCATTGGCGCGCTGCCGAGCGGCAGCGGCGCGCTCGCGCTCGACACCTACGAGCTGACCAAGCGCTTCGGCGCCTTCACCGCGATGGACCGCGTGACGATGCGCGTCGAGCCCGGTACGGTGCACGCGCTGCTCGGCGAAAACGGCGCAGGCAAGAGCACGCTGGTGAAGTGCGTCGCCGGCTTCCAGCGTGCGGAAGAAGGCAGCATCCTGATCGACGGCCGCGAGCAGGACATTGCCAACCCCATCGTGGCGCGCGCGCTCGGCATCGGCATGGTCTACCAGCACTTCACGCTGGCGCCGGGCATGACGGTGGCCGAGAACCTGCTGCTCGCGGGCGGCAAGACGCCGGCGCTGATCGACTGGAAGGCGAAGCGGGCCGAACTCAAGGCCTTTCTGGCGACCACGCCCTTCAGCCTCGATCTCGACGTGCGGCCATCGGAGCTCGCGGCGGGCGAAAAGCAGAAGCTCGAACTGCTCAAGCAGCTCTATCTGAAGCCGCGCCTCTTGATCCTCGACGAACCGACCTCGGTGCTTACGCCGCAGGAGGCCGACGAGGTGCTCGGCCATGTGCGCGAATTCGCGCGCAGCGGCCTGTGCACGGTGCTCATCATCACGCACAAGTTCCGCGAGGTGATGGCCTATGCCGACAGCGTGACGGTGCTGCGCCGCGGCAAGGCGGTGCACCATTGCCGGGTGGCGGACACGAGCCCTGCGCAGTTGGCGCAGGCCATGATGGGTGGCCAAGCTGCGGTGTCGTCGGCGCCGGCCGCATCGCCTGCCGCCAGAAAGCCCGTGCCTGCTGCAGCGCCCGTCGCATTGAAGGTCGAAGGCCTCGAGGCGCAGGGCGACCGCGGCACGCTGGCGCTGCACGATCTGGGCCTCTCGGTGCGCGCAGGCGAGATCCTCGGCGTGGCGGGCGTCTCGGGCAACGGGCAGCGCGAGCTGGTCGAAGCCCTGGTCGGGCAGCGTCCGCGGCTCGCCGGCAAGGTGAGCGTCATGGGCCAGCCGTACGGCGCGCGCCGCGGCGAGAACCGCAGCCTCAAGGTGCGCAGCCTGCCCGAGGAGCCGCTGCGCAATGCCTGCGTGGGCGACCTCAGCGTGGCGGAGAACATGGCGCTGCGCGATTTCGACAGGCCCCCGTTGTCGCGCGGCGGAGTGTTGAATTTTCCGTTGTGGCGCAGCCGGGCGCGCGAGTGGATTGCCGAATACGGGGTCAAGACGCAGGGCGAGGGCGCCGCGATCCGCAGCCTCTCGGGCGGCAACGTGCAGCGCGCGGTGCTGGCGCGCGAGCTCGCGGGCGACATCAATGTGCTGATCGCGGCGAATCCCGTGTTTGGCCTCGACTTCGCCGCCGTGGCCGAGATCCACGAGCGCATCGTGCAGGTGCGCGAGAAGGGCGGGGCGGTGCTGCTGATCAGCGAAGACCTCGACGAGTTGCTGGAACTGGCCGACCGCATCGTCGTGATGAGCGAAGGACGGATCGTGTTCGAGACTTCCGCGGCGGGGGCCGAAAGGCACGTGATCGGGGCGCACATGGGCGGCGGACATCATGAGCCGCTGAAGGCCGTGGCATGAGTGCCCTGCCGCCTGTTGCGGGGCTGCCCGGGATGCGGTTTTCTCGCCCTTGAAACACCGGAGACACGACATGCGAGTAGAAGCCGCAAACCCTTTCGCCTACGAATTCGAACTGGAGAAGACAGCGCTGGTCCTCATCGACATGCAGCGCGACTTCATCGAGCCCGGCGGCTTCGGCGAAACACTGGGCAACGACGTGTCCTTGCTGGAAGCGATCGTTCCGGCCACCCGCGCGGCTCTGGCGGCATGGAGAGAAGCAGGCGGTCTCGTGGTGCACACCCGAGAGGCGCACAAGCCCGACCTCTCCGATTGCCCGCCAGCCAAGCGCAACCGCGGCAGCCCTGCGTTGCGCATCGGCGACGAAGGCCCGATGGGGCGCATCCTCGTGGCTGGCGAACCGGGCAACCAGATCATCGAGGCGCTGGCGCCCGTCAGCGGCGAGATCGTCATCGACAAGCCCGGCAAGGGTGCGTTCTATGCCACCGGTTTACATGAGCTGCTGCAACAGCGCGGCATCACGCACCTGCTGTTCGGCGGCGTCACCACCGAAGTCTGCGTGCAGACCTCGATGCGCGAAGCCAACGACCGCGGCTACGACTGCCTCTTGCTCGAAGACTGCACCGAGAGCTACTTTCCGGCCTTCAAGGCCGCCACGCTCGACATGGTCCGCGCCCAGGGCGGCATCGTCGGCTGGACCGCGCCGAGCAGCGCGCTGCTGGCGGCGCTTCGCGGCGGGCAATGACAGCGACTACCATTCCATACGTGCCTACCGTTCGTTCCCGCTCCGCCTCACCCGCATCTGCCGTTCACGCCGCTGGCGCGACAACCGTTTTTCGGACACGCGCCGACGAGGTCTACGCCCAGCTCAAGCGCGACGTGGCCGATTTCATCCTCGTGCCCGGCGACCGCTTCACCGAGAACGAGATCAGCGAGCGGCTCGGCGTCTCGCGCACGCCCGTGCGGCAGGCGCTGTTCCGCCTCCAGCAGGAAGGCTTCGTCGAAGTGCTGTTTCGCAGCGGCTGGCGCGTGCTGCCCTTCGACTTCGACCAGTTCGAACAGCTCTATGACCTGCGCATGGTGCTGGAAACCACCGCCGTGCATCGCCTGTGCGAAGCCGACCGCCGCGTCGACCGCAGCCTGCTCGACGCGCTGGCCGATATCTGGCTCGTGCCGGCGGCCCAGCGCAGCAGCGACACCACGCAGGTGGCCCAGTGGGACGAGGCTTTTCATTGCGCGATCGTGGCTGCCGCGGGCAACGCCGAGATGGCGCGCGTCCACAGCGACGTGACCGACCGCATCCGCATCATCCGCCGGCTCGACTTCACCCAGCAGCCACGCATCGATGCCACCTACGAGGAGCACGGCAAGATCCTGAAAGCCATCCGTGCGAACCGGGGGGACCAGGCCGCGATGCTGCTGCGCGCGCACATCGAGACCAGCCAGGCCGAGGTGCGCAAGATCACGCTGCACCAGGTGCACCTGGCTCGGCATGCCGGAAAGACGGCCGCGCCGCGCTGATCAGAGCGTGAAGTCGTACTCGACCGTGATCGGTGCGTGGTCGCTGAACTTGATGGTCTTGTAGATCTGCTCGGTGCGCGCCAGGGCGCCGAGCGCCGATGTGGCCAGGTGGTAGTCGAGCCGCCATCCCACGTTGTTGGCATAGGCCTGGCCGCGGTTGCTCCACCATGTGTAGGCCTCGGCCGTGGTCTCGGGCTTGAGCATGCGATAGACGTCCACCAGGCCCGCACCGTCGGTGCCCGCGTCGAGCAGCCGCGTCATCCAGGCGCGCTCCTCGGGCAGGAAGCCGCTGTTCTTCTGGTTGCCGCGCCAGTTTTTGAGGTCGATCTCCTTGTGCGCGATGTTGATGTCGCCGCAGAGGATGAATTCGCGCTCTTTCTTGAGCGCGACGAGGTGCGGGAAGAATCCCTTCAGGAACCGGAACTTGGCTTCCTGCCGCTCCTCGCCCGAGCTGCCGCTCGGAAAATAGCAGCTGATGATCGACAGCTTGCGGGCGGGGGTGTCGAAGCGCAGTTCGAGATACCGGCCTTCGGCGTCGAATTCGGCGTCGCCCCAGCCCACGACGACATCGCTGGGCGCGTGTTTCGTGTAGATCGCGGTGCCGGCGTAGCCTTTTTTCTCGGCGAAATGAAAGTGGCCCTTGAGCCCTGCCATTTCTTCGAAGCGGCCCTCGATGTCGCTCGCCTGGACCCGGATTTCCTGCATGCAAATACAATCCGGCGCAAGTTCGGCCACCCAGTCCGCCACCCCTTTCGTGGCGGCCGAACGCAGGCCATTGAGATTGAGGCTGGTCAGTTTGAACACAAGGAAATTCCGATGGCTGTAGATGGTGTGGAAAGCAGTGCGGTGGCGCAGGACTTCGTCCAGTTCGCACTCGACGCGGGTGTGCTGCGCTTTGGCGAGTTCAAGACCAAGGCCGGCCGGCTGAGCCCCTATTTCTTCAATTCGGGCCTCTTCGACGACGGCGCCAAGATCGCGCGGCTCGCCGGATTCTATGCAGACCGGCTGATCGAGAGCGGTGTCGAGTTCGACATGATCTTCGGCCCTGCCTACAAGGGCATTCCGTTGGGCGCCACGGTGGCCGCCGAACTGGCCCGGCGCGGCCGCAACTACCCCTTTGCCTACAACCGCAAGGAAGCCAAGGCGCACGGCGAGGGCGGCAACCTGGTGGGCGCGCCGCTCAAGGGCCGGGTGCTGATCGTCGATGACGTGATGTCGGCTGGAACCGCGGTGCGCGAGTCGATCGCCGCCATCGAGGCTGCCGGCGCCACGCCGCATGCCGTGGCCATTGCGCTCGACCGACAGGAAAAAGCCACCGAGAACGGCGTGGACGTGGATCACAGCGCGGTGCAGTACGTGCGCAACCAGCTGGGCCTGGCGGTGGTGGCCATTGCCACGCTGGACGACCTCTTGAACTATCTGTCAGGCAGTGCCGCCGCCGACCTGGGCGCGCACCGGGAGCGCGTGCTCGCCTACCGCGCGCGCTACGGCGCCCGCTGAGGTCCGCCGCCATGCCTGTGCGCAAGCTCGAGGACCAGACCGTGCGGCCGCTCGCCGCAGCGGCACTGCTGCTGTTGATGATGGCGGTGCTGCTGATGTTGCCCGCCGAAGTGCCGGCGCAGCCTGCAACACCGGCACCCGCCAGTATCTACACCTGCACCGACGCCCGCGGCCGCACCCTCACGGCCGACCGTCCGATTGCCGAATGCACCGACCGCGAGCAGCGCGAACTGAATCCAAGCGGCACCACGCGCCGGCGCGTCGAGCCGACCTATACCCCCCGTGAACTGGCCGAGCGCGAAGACCGCGCGCGCGAAGCGGCGCTGCAGGCTGCGCGCCAGCTCGACGAGCGCCGGCGCGAGCGCGCATTGCTGGTGCGCTATCCCAACGTCACGGTGCATGACCGCGAGCGGGGTGAGGCGCTGGTGCAGATCGATGCGGTGATCCAGGCGGCCAGGAAGCGCCTGGAGGAGCTCGCGGAGGACCGCAAGCGGATCGAGGAGGAGCTCGAGTTCTACAAGCACGACGTCAGCAAGGCGCCGGGCGCGGTGCGCCGCAAGCTCGAGGACAACACGCAGAGCGTGGCGGTGCAGAACCGCTTCATCGGCGAGCAGGAAGACGAGAAGAAGCGCGTGAACGCGCGCTTCGACGAAGAGCGCGCGCGCCTCAGGCAGCTCTGGTCGCCGCAGAACGGCGGGAAGTAGCTCGCCCCCAGGCTCCGCGCACTTCGTGTCGCTTCTCCCTCCCCCTACCGGGGGCGATACCGGCGGCCCGGCAAAGCCGGTTCCGCGGTATCCCGCGAATAAATCCGATCAGGCCAGTTTGGCCTTGAGGAGTTCGGTGACTTGGGCGGGGTTCGCCTTGCCGCCGCTGGCCTTCATGACCTGGCCCACGAGGCCGTTGAGGGCCTTTTCCTTGCCGGCGCGGTATTCGTCGACGTTCTTCTGGTTCTTGGCGATGACCTCGTCCAGGATCTTGTCGAGCGCGCCGGCGTCGCTCATGGGCTTCAGGTCCTTGGCTTCGATGATGGCGTCGACGTCGCTGCCTTCGCCGGTCCAGAGCGCCTCGAACACCTGGCGCGCGGCGTTGTTGGGCAGCGTGCCGTCGGCAATGCGCTTCACCAGCTGGGCCAGCTGCTGCGCCGTGACCGGCGCGGCCTCGATGCCGATTTCTTGCGCGTTCAGGCGGCGCGCCATTTCGCCGGTGATCCAGTTGCTGGCGAGCTTGGGTGTGGCGCCGGCTTTCACCGCGTCGTCGAAATAGCGTGCGAGCGCGGGGCCCTGCGTGAGCTGCGCCGCGTCGTATTCCGACATGCCGTAGTCGCGCACGTAGCGCTCGGCCATGGCGCGCGGCAGTTCGGGCATGGTGGCGCGCACGCGCTCGATCCATTCGGGCTCGATGGCCAGCGGCGGCAGGTCCGGGTCGGGAAAGTAGCGGTAGTCGGCCGCGTCTTCCTTGGTGCGCATGGTGCGCGTCTCGCCGGTGTCGGGGTCGAACAGCACGGTGGCCTGCTCGATCTTGCGGCCGTCCTCGAGCTCGTTGATCTGCGAGTTGATCTCGTAGTCGATGGCCTGCTGCATGAACTTGAAGCTGTTCAGGTTCTTGATCTCGCGCCGCGTGCCGAGCTTTTCTCCGGGCCTGCGCACCGACACGTTGGCGTCGCAGCGAAAGCTGCCTTCCTGCATGTTGCCGTCGCAGATGCCGATCCAGGTGACGATCTTGTGCAGCTCGCGCGCATAGGCCACGGCCTCGGCGGTGGAGCGCATGTCGGGCTCGGTCACGATCTCCAGGAGCGGCGTGCCGGCGCGGTTCAGGTCGATGCCGCTCTGGCCGATGAAGTCTTCGTGCAGCGACTTGCCCGCGTCTTCCTCGAGGTGGGCGCGCACCAGGCGCACGGTCTTCTTTTCTTCGCCGAGGAAGAACGAGACCGAGCCGCCCTGCACGACCGGGATCTCGTACTGGCTGATCTGGTAGCCCTTGGGCAGGTCGGGGTAGAAATAGTTCTTGCGCGCGAACACGCTGCGCGGCGCAATGTGCGAGCCGAGCGCCAGGCCCAGCTTGATGGCGCGCTCGACGGCGCCCTTGTTCATCACCGGCAGCGTGCCGGGCAGCGCGAGGTCCACCGCGCAGGCCTGCGTGTTGGGCTCGGCGCCAAAGGCGGTGGAGGCGCGGCTGAAGATCTTGCTCGCGGTCGACAGTTGCGCGTGCGTCTCGAAGCCGATGATGACTTCATAGCCGCGCACCAGCGGGCCGGTCGGGCGGCCCTGTTGCTGTGCTTCGAAAGTGTTCACGGGTTCGCTCATCTCAAAAGCCCTCCGGCGTGCGTGTGTGCCAGTCGGTGGCCTGCTGGAAGCGGTGCGCCGCATTCAGCAGCTTCGCTTCGCCGAAGTAGTTGCCGATCAGTTGCAAACCAACGGGCATGCCGGAGTCGAAGCCCGCGGGCACGCTCATGCCGGGAAGACCGGCCAGCGACGCGGGCAGCGTGAAGATGTCGGCGAGGTAGTCGGCCACCGGGTCGCCGCCGTGTTCGCCGATCTTCCATGCGGTGGTCGGCGCGGCGGGGCCGGCGATCACGTCGCACTGCTTGAAGGCCTGCTGGAAATCGTCGGCGATGATGCGGCGAACCTTCTGCGCCTGCAGGTAGTACGCGTCGTAGTAGCCATGCGACAGCACGTAGGTGCCGATCATGATGCGGCGCTTCACCTCGTCGCCGAAGCCTTCGGCGCGCGTGCGCTCGTACATGTCGGCCAGGTCCTTGTACTGCTTCGCGCGGTGGCCGAACTTGACGCCGTCGAAGCGGCTCAGGTTGCTCGAGGCCTCGGCCGCGGCCAGGATGTAGTACACGGGAATCGACAGCTCGGTGAGCGGCAGCGTGACTTCGACGCGCCTGGCGCCGAGCTTCTCGTATTGCGCGAGCGCGGCATCGATGGCGGCGTGCACGCCAGGCGCCACGCCCTCGCCGAAGAATTCCTTCGGCACGCCGATGCGCAGGCCTTCGAGCGAGTCGTTCAGCGAGCGGCCGAAGTTCTCGGCGGGCTTGTCGAGCGAGGTCGAGTCGCGGTCCAGGTCGGGGCCGCAGAAGGCCGACAGCAGCAGCGCGCAGTCTTCGGCCGAGCGGGCCATCGGGCCGGCCTGGTCGAGGCTCGACGCGAAGGCCACCATGCCGTAGCGCGAGGCACGGCCGTAGGTCGGCTTGATGCCCGTGACGCCGCAGAACGACGCCGGCTGGCGGATCGAGCCGCCGGTGTCGGTGCCGGTGGCCGCGGGCGCGAGGCGCGCCGCCACGGCGGCCGCGCTGGCGCCCGAGGAGCCTCCCGGAATGCGTTCGCGGTTCCAGGGGTTCCGTACCGGCACGGCCTTGTCGTGGCCCACGGCGGGCACGGCGACGTTCTCGTTGGCCGAGCCCATCGCGAATTCGTCGCAGCTCAGCTTGCCGAGCGTGACCGCGCCGGCCTCGGCCAGTCGGCGCACCACCGTGGCGTCGAAGGGCGAGCGGTAGCCCGCGAGCATCTTCGAGCCGGCGGTGGTGGCGAAATTGGTGGTGACGAAGATGTCCTTGTGGGCAATCGGCACGCCGGCCAGTGCGGGGGCGTTGCCAGCGGCAATTTGCGCGTCGGCCTTTCGGGCCTGGGCCAGCGTGACTTCTTCGTTCACGTCGACAAAGGTGCCGAGCGATTCGTGGGCCTTCATGCGGCCGAGGAAGACCTGCGCCGTTTCGACGGCCGAGACCTTGCGCTCGGCCAGGGCCTTGGCCAGGGCGACCACGCCCATTTGATGCAATTCGCCGCTCATTCGATCACCTTGGGCACGAGGAACAGGCCGGCTTCGACCGCCGGGGCGCTCTTCTGGTTGGCTTCGCGGTTGTCGGGTTCGCTCACCACGTCGTCGCGCAGGCGCAGCGTGACGTCCTCGAGGGCTGCCACCGGATGGGCCAGCGGCTCGACGCCGGTGGTGTCGACCGAGCGCATGCGCTCGACCAGGTCAAAAAAGCCGTTGATCTGGCTGAGCATGCGCTCGCTTTCGTCGGGAGCAAGCTGCAGCCGTGCCAGCGAGGCAATGCGTGCAATATCTGAAGCGGAAAGGGACATGGATGAAACCGGCCAAAAAAACCGGAGGTAATGCACGCAGGAGGGGGTGCTGACACGGGATTCAGAGGGGATTCGGGTATTATCCCGCCTTTGCCGCAACCCCCGCGAACGCGCCGGCTTTTGCGCCAAAAACGATCAATACACCCCGTCACACGACCCAAAAACAGAGCGACGACCTGCCGACGCGCAGGCCGTGCTCCAGAGGATTCCGCACATGTTTGGAGCTTTCCGTCGGTACTTTTCCACCGACCTTGCGATCGACCTCGGCACCGCCAACACACTGATATTCGCCCGCAACAAGGGCATCGTGCTGGACGAGCCCTCGGTTGTCGCCATCCGCCACGAAGGCGGCCCCCATGGCAAGAAGGTGATCCAGGCCGTCGGCCGCGAGGCCAAGGCCATGCTGGGCAAGGTGCCCGGCAACATCGAGGCGATCCGCCCGATGAAGGACGGCGTGATTGCCGACTTCGTGATCACCGAGCAGATGATCAAGCAGTTCATCAAGATGGTGCATCCGCGCACGCTGCTCACGCCGAGCCCGCGCATCATCATCTGCGTGCCCTGCGGCTCCACCCAGGTCGAGCGCCGCGCCATCAAGGACGCGGCCGAAGCGGCCGGTGCTACTTCCGTCTACCTCATCGAAGAACCCATGGCCGCGGCCATCGGCGCCGGCCTGCCCGTGAGCGAGGCTTCGGGGTCGATGGTGGTCGACATCGGCGGCGGCACCACCGAGGTGGGCGTCATCAGCCTGGGCGGCATGGTCTACAAGGGCTCGGTGCGCGTGGGCGGCGACCGCTTCGACGAAGCCATCATCAACTACATCCGCCGCAACTACGGCATGCTGATCGGCGAGCCAACGGCCGAAGTCATCAAGAAGAACATCGGCTCGGCCTTCCCGGGCTCCGAGGTCAAGGAAATGGAAGTCAAGGGCCGCAACCTTTCCGAAGGCGTGCCGCGCAGCTTCACCATCAGCAGCAACGAAGTGCTGGAAGCCCTGACCGATCCGCTCAACAACATCGTCTCGGCCGTGAAGAACGCGCTGGAGCAGACGCCGCCCGAACTCGGCGCCGACATCGCCGAGCGCGGCATGATGCTGACCGGCGGCGGCGCCCTGCTGCGCGACCTCGACCGCCTGCTGGCCGAGGAAACCGGGCTGCCGGTGCTCGTGGCCGAAGACCCGCTGACCTGCGTGGTGCGCGGTTGCGGCATTGCCCTCGAGCGCATGGACCGCTTGGGAAGCATCTTCACGAGCGAGTGAATGCGCCACCGCCATCATCGGCCGGCTCTGCTTGCGCAGGCCGGCCTTTTTGCCATCTGACGTTGCACGGCCAGGCTTGAACCATGCCCTTGGGCACGCTCGATCGCACAGCCCCGCCCCTGTTCAACCAGGGGCAGTCGGCGCTGAGCAAGCTGATCTTCTTCGGCGCGCTGGCGCTGTTCCTGATGGTGGCCGACGCGCGCTTCCATCTCGTGCAGCCCCTTCGCGCGGCCGTCGGCGCGGTGCTCTACCCGGTGCAATGGGTGGCGCTCAAGCCGGTGCAGCTGGTGGTCGGCGGCAGTCGCTATCTCGAAGACCTGAAGACGGCGCAGCGCAACGAGGACGAGGCCCGCAAGGCGCTCATGCTGCAGGCCGAACGCGCGAGCCAGGCCGACACGCTGGCGCAGGACAACGCGCGGCTGCGTGCGCTGCTCGAACTGCGCCAGACCACCCAGGCGCCGGGCCGAGCGGCCGAGGTGCTCTATGACGCGGCCGACCCGTACACGCGCAAGATCGTCATCGACCAGGGGCTCACGCAGGGCGTGGCGCCCGGCTCGCCCGTGATCGACGCGCACGGCGTGCTCGGCCAGGTGACGCAGGTGCTGCCTTTCACCAGCGAAGTCACGCTGGTGATCGACCGCGATCTTTCCATCCCGGTGCAGAACACCCGCACCGGCGTGCGCAGCGTGGCCTTCGGCGACGCGTCGGCGCATGGCGGCGGGCTCGAGCTGCGCTTCATGGCCGCCAATGCCGATCTGCAGGAGGGCGACCTGCTCTCCACCAGCGGCGTCGATGGCGTCTATCCGCCGGGCCTGCCGGTGGCGAAGATCGAGCGCATCGAACGGCGTGCCGACTCGGCCTTTGCGCGCATCTACTGCGTGCCGCTGGCCCGCGTGACGGCAGCGCGCTACGTGCTGGTGCTGGCGCCCACGGGCACGCCCTCGGCACCGCCGCCCGCCGCGCCCGCCGCCGCGGTGCGCAAGAAGTCCGAGGCCAAGCCTGCCAAGGCGGACAAGGGCGACAAGGCCGACAAGAAAGCCGCGGAGCGCGCCCGATGATCAAACGTCCCGGACAACAGCAGCTCCTGCTGCCCGTGAGCCCGCTGTTCATGTGGGCGAGCCTCGTGGTGGCGCTGCTCATCAACATGATCCCGATCGGCCGGGCCGCATGGATGCCCGACCTGCTTGCCCTGGCCATCGTGTTCTGGGGCGTGCACCAGCCAATGCGCGTGGGCATTGGCGCGGCCTTCGTGTTCGGCCTGTGCATGGACGTGCACCAGGCTTCCATGCTGGGCCAGCACGCGCTGTCCTACACCACGCTGGGCTTCTTCGCGATCACCATCCACCGCCGCCTGCTCTGGTATCCGGTGGCATCGCAGGCATTGCAGGTGCTGCCGCTCTTCGCGGTTTCGCAACTGGTCGAGGTCGTCACGCGCATGGTTGGCGGCGGTGTGTTCCCGGGCTGGACCGTGCTCATCTCGCCGGCCATCGAGGCCTTGCTGTGGCCCTTGGCGACAGCGCTGCTGCTCGCGCCCCAGCGCCGCACGCCGGAACCCGACGAGAACCGTCCTCTTTAAAGCCAAAGCTTGCATTTGCCATCGCACTTGCCCGCGCCTAAGCTCCCACCGCCATGACCGAGATCCGCAACGTCGCAGCCGACCTCGCGCGCTTCAAGCGCCGCGTGATCGTGATCGGCATGGTGGTGCTCTTCGCCTTCAGCCTGCTCGGCGCGCGGCTGGTGTACCTGCAGGTGGTGCGGCATGAAGACCTGGCCGAGCAGGCCGAGAGCAACCGCACGGCCATCGTGCCGGTGGTGCCCAACCGCGGCCTGATCCTCGATCGCAACGGCATCGTGCTGGCCTCGAACTATTCGGCCTACACGCTGGAGATCACGCCCTCCAAGGTGGGCGACGTCGAGGAAACCATCGAGAGCCTGACACAGGTGCTCGAGGTCTCGCCGCGCGACCGCCGCCGCTTCAAGCGCCTGCGCGAGGATTCGCGCAGCTTCGACTCCATTCCGATCCGCACCCGCCTGAGCGACGAGGAGGTGGCGCGCTTCGCGGCGCAGCGCTACCGCTTCCCGGGCGTGGAGATCAAGGCGCGGCTGTTCCGCAACTACCCGCATGGCGAGATCGCCTCGCACGTGCTCGGCTACATCGGCCGCATCAACCAGCGCGAGAAGACCGCGATGGAAGACTGGGCTGAGGAAGACCAGGCCAACTACAAGGGCACCGACTACATCGGCAAGCTCGGCATCGAGCAAAGCTACGAGAAGACGCTGCACGGCCAGACCGGCGTCGAGCAGATGGAAACCTCGGCCGGCGGCCGCGCGGTGCGCCGCCTCGCCAGCCATCCCGCCACCCCCGGCAACACCGTGATGCTGTCGCTCGACATCAAACTGCAGAAGCTGGTGGAAGACATGTTCGGCGACCGCCGCGGCGCGCTGGTGGCCATCGACCCCAAGACCGGCGAGGTGCTGGCCTTCGTGAGCAAGCCCACCTTCGACCCCAACCTGTTCGTCGAAGGCATCGACACCGAAAGCTGGAAAGAGCTCAGCGAATCGCTCGACAAGCCGCTGCTCAACCGCGCCCTGCGCGGCACCTACCCGCCCGGCTCGACCTACAAGCCCTTCATGGCGCTGGCCGCGCTGCAGACCGGCAAGCGCGGCCCGAACGTGGTGGTGAACGACCCCGGGTACTTCAACTTCGGCGGCCACCGCTTCGGCAGCCCCGAGGGCAACATCGGCGGCGTCGACATGCGGCGCTCGATCCAGCTGTCGAGCAACATTTACTACTACTCGCTGGCCAACGAGATGGGCGTGGACCTGATCCACGACTTCATGAAGCCGCTGGGCTTCGGCCAGATCACCGGCATCGACCTGGGTGGCGAGGTGCGCGGCGTGTTGCCGAGCACCGAGTGGAAGCGCAACGCCTACAAGCGGCCCGAGCAGAAGAAGTGGTATGCGGGCGAGACCATTTCGCTGGGCATCGGCCAGGGCTACAACGCCTTCACCATGCTGCAGCTCGCGCAGGCCACGGCCATCGTGGCCGACGGCGGCATGAAGCACAAGCCGCACCTCGTGCTGGCCACGCGCAACACGGTGAGCGGGCAGGTGGCGCCAGTGCCCCAGCCGCCGGCCGAGAACCTCGGGTACACCGCGCCCAACGTCGCGGTCGTTCGGGAGGGCCTCACCAGCGTGGTCACCAGCGGTACCGCGCGCGGCGTGTTTGCCGGCGCCAGCTACCAGGCGGCCGGCAAGACCGGCACCGCGCAGGCCGTGACGCAGGCGCAGAACACCAAGTACAACGCGCGCGCGCTCGAGGAGCACCAGCGCGACCACGCCTTGTTCATGGCCTTTGCGCCGGTGAACGATCCGAAGATCGCCCTGGCGGTGATCGTCGAAAACGCCGGCTGGGGCGCCGGTGCCGCGGCACCCATCGCGCGCCGCGTGTTCGATTACTGGCTGCTGGACCAGTACCCGAGCGAGGCCGACATGGCCGCCATCAAGGTCGGCAAGGCTGCCGCGCCCATGGGCAAGCCGCGCGTGGCCAGCGAAGTGGCGTGGCCGGCGGCGGCCACCGCCGCAACTGCACCCTGAGTGTCTTGCTCCCTCTCCCAGAGGGAGAGGGGACAAGGCTCTAAGCCACTGTTCCGCTGACTTCCCCCAGGCCGATACGCACCGCCCCCGCGCGCTCGCAGTAGCCGCGCATGATCAGCGTGTCGCCATCTTCGAGAAAGGTGCGCTTCTCGCCGTTGGGCAGGGTGATCGCCTGCTTGCCGCCCAGCGTGAGTTCGATCAGCGAACCGGCCTCGTCGGGCTTGGAACCCGAGAGCGTGCCCGAGCCCAGCAGGTCGCCGGGCTGCAGGTTGCAGCCGTTCACCGTGTGGTGCGTGACGAGCTGCGCGGCGGTCCAGTAGGCGGCCTCGGTGGTGTTGCCGCGCGTGAGGCGCACGGGGGCTTCGCCCGCAGCGCGCATCTTCGCCGTCTGCAGCAGCACCTCGAGCGTGATGTCGAGCGCGCCGCTTTCGCGATTGGAGGGCGCATCGAGATACGGAAGCGGCTGCGGGTCTCCCGCCTGGCGCTCGAACCTGGCGCGGAACGGTGCCAGCGCTTCCATCGTCACGATCCACGGCGAGAGCGTGCTCGCGAAGTTCTTCGAGAGGAACGGCCCGAGCGGCTGGTATTCCCAGGCCTGCAGGTCGCGCGCCGACCAGTCGTTGAGCAGGGTCACGCCGAACAGATGGTCCTCGGCCTCGCCGATGCCGATCGGCTCGCCGAGCGCATTGCCGCGGCCGACAAAGAAACCAAGCTCCAGTTCGTAGTCGAGCCGCTTCGACGGGCCGAAGCTGGGCTCGGCCGCATCCGGCGCCTTGGTCTGCCCCTGCGGGCGCTTGAACACCTGGCCGCTCACGCAGATGGACGAGGCGCGGCCGTGATAGCCGATGGGCACCCACTTGTAGTTGGGCATCAGCGGCTGGTCGGGACGGAACAGCTTGCCGATGGTGGTCGCGTGATGGATGCCGGTGTAGAAGTCGGTGTAGTCGCCGATGCGGCAGGGCACGGTCATTTCGGCCTTGGCCTGCGGCAGCAGCGCCTTCGACCATGCCGCCTCTTTGCCGCTGCCTTCGGCAAGGCCGGCGGAGAGGGCAGCGCGCAGGGCCTGGCGGTCCTTCGCGCTGGCGCTCATCAGCGCGTTCATGTCATCGGTGTCGGCAAGGCCCGCGGCCCGGAGGTCGAGCACCTGGTCGCCGATGGCCACGCCGATGCGAAAGCCTTCGTCGCTGCCGGCGGTGCGGAAGCGCCCGAAGGGCAGGTTCTGGATCGGGAAGTCGCAGCCGGCCTCGTTGGCCGAGGCGACCCAGCTGCGCAGCTTCGGGTCATGGGTGGCGTTCAATGCGGTGGTCATGAGTGTCTTTCTGTGGGTGTCGGTTCGCGCGATCGGCGTCGGCGTCACGCCTTGAACTGGTCCTGGAGCCCGGCCCAGCAGTCCGCGTAATCGGTGTCGAGCGCCGGGCTCCGGAGCGCGAAGTTCGTCGGAATGAAGCGCAAGCGGCTCTCGAACATGAAGGCCAGCGTGTTGTCCAGCTTGTGCGGCTTCAGGTCGGAATGCGCGGCTTTGTCGAAGGCCTCCTCGTCCGGTCCGTGCGGCACCATGCAGTTGTGCAGGCTCGCGCCGCCGGGCTTGAAGCCGCCCGGCTTGGCGTCGTACTCGCCCAGCACCAGGCCCATGAATTCGCTCATGAGGTTGCGGTGGAACCATGGCGGACGGAAGGTGTTCTCCATCACCATCCAGCGCGGTGGGAAGATCACGAAGTCGCAGTTCGCGGTGCCGGGCGTGTCGGTGGGCGAGGTCAGCACGGTGAAGATCGAGGGATCGGGATGGTCGAAGCTGATGGAGCCGATCACCATGAAATTGGCCGTGTCGTACTTCACCGGCGCCAGGTTGCCATGCCATGCGACCACGTTGAAGGGCGACTGCTTCGTCGGCGCCTTCCAGAAGCGGCCGCCGAACTTCTTGACGAGTTCGTAGGCGCCGCCGTCTTCCTCGAAAGCCGCCACGGGCGCCTGGAAGTCGCGCGCGTTGGCCAGGCCGTTGGAGCCGATCGGGCCCAGCTCCGGCAGGCGGAAATGCGCGCCATAGTTCTCGCAGACATAGCCGCGGGAGAGTCCGTCGGGCAGCGCCACCTTGAACACCATGCCGCGCGGCAGCAGCGCAATTTCGCCGGGCTTCACGTCGAGCACGCCCAGCTCGGTCGTGATCACGAGGCGGCCCTGCTGCGGCACGACGAGCATCTCGCCGTCGGCGTTGACGAAGGCGCGGCGCTCCATCGAGCGGCCCGCCAGGTACATGAGCGAGCCGATGCCCACCTGCGCTTCGGCGTCGCCGTTGGCCGCGATCGTGTGCATGCCGTCGATGAAGTCGGCTTCGGCCGCGCCGTCGAGCGGCAGCGGATGCCAGCGCAGCGGCTCGGGCGGCAGCGCGATCTCGCGGTCGGCGCCGGTGGTCCAGTGCGCCTGCGCGTACGGCTGGTAGCGGCCCGACACCACCGAGGGCTGGCGGCGGTAGAGCCAGGTGCGGCGGTTCTCGCGGCGCGGCGCGGTAAAGGCCGTGCCCGAGAGCAGCTCGGTGTACAGGTCGAAGGGCGCGCGCTGCGGGTTGTTGCGGCCCTGCGGCAGGGCGCCCGCGACGGCCTCGCTGGCGTACTCGTTGCCGAAGCCGCTTTGATAGAGGCGTTCGGTGGCGGGGGTTGCGGTGGTCATGGTGTCCTCACGAGATGGCTTGTGGATGTATTTACTTCGCTGCCTCGAGCGCTTCGCGCAGCACGGCGAGCGAGCCGATGTGGTTGGCCAGCACCAGCACGAGGCGCGCGTTGTAGGCGTGGCTCTCTTCGGTGGAAAGCCCCTGGTGCGCCTCGATCAGCGCCTCGTAGAAATCGTCGGGCGCTTCGAGGTTCGGTGTGGTGGTCAGGTGGTGTTGCTGTTGCATGGTGATGCTCATGCCTTTGCCAGCGCGTGGTCGATGGCGGCGCGGATGTTCCCTGCCGTGGGATGCCGCCAGCGCGCGCACACATGCTGGTCGGGCCGCAGCAGGTAGACGGTGCCGGGCTGCGCGTCGTAGCGCTGCGTGGCAAGCTCGCTTTCGGGCGAGACGCCTTGCACGCGCACGATGTGCAGCGGAAAGTCGCAGGCCTTCAGCGCCTGGAGGCTGCGTTCGGCCGCCTCACCGGTGCCGAACAGCAGCGCGGTGAACCGCACCGCATGGGATTCGCGCAGCAGCCAGCCGGTGCTGCCGTCGGCCCGCACGAGCGGCGCATCGGCCGCCGCGGCCCCTGGCACCATCGCGCCCTTGAACACATCGGCATCGGGCGTGTTGAGCGGCGAATCGCGCAACACCGCGGGCACCGAGAGCCGCCCGCTGTTGACCAGTGTGCGCGCGAAGGCATGGCGCTTGGTGAGCTCCAGCACCGCGTCGCGGAACAGGCGGCTCACTTCGCTCTTGGGCGTGATGAAGTCGGTGGCGCGCGTGGAGTTGCGGATGTTTTCGTCGGCCGCGTATTCGCGCTCGCTGGCATAGCTGTCGAGCAGCGCATCGGGCGCTTCGCCCTCGAGCACGGCCGCGAGCTTCCAGGCGAGGTTGTCGGCGTCCTGCACGCCCGAGTTGGCGCCGCGCGCACCGAAGGGCGACACGCCATGCGCCGAATCGCCCGCGAACAGCACGCGGCCATGGCGGAAGTGCTCCATGCGCTGGCACGCAAAGGTGTAGACGCTGGCCCAGCCGATCTGGAACTGCACGCCTTCGAAGCCGATGCTGTCGAGCAGCGCGCGCACGCGCGGCGTGATGTTCTCGGGCTTGCGTTCTTCCGCCGGGTCGGCGTCCCAGCCGAGCTGGAAGTCGACGCGCCACATGCCGTCGGCCTGCTTGTGCAGCAGCACGCTCTGGCCGGGATGGAACGGCGGGTCGAACCAGAAGCGGCGCTCGGTCGGTAGCTGCGCATCCATCGTGATGTCCGCAATCAGGAAGCGGTCGCGGAACACGCGGCCCTTGGCTTCGAGGCCCATCATCTGGCGCAGGTTGGAGCGCGAGCCGTCGCAGGCGCCGACGTAGCCGGCCGCCAGCTGGTAGCTGCCCTCGGGCGTCTCCACCGTGAGCACGGCGCCGTCGTCATGCGGCTCGATGCCCGTCACCTTGTTGTTCCAGCGCAGGTCGATCAGCGGCAGTGCCGCGGCGCGCTCCACGAGGTAGCCCTCGACGTAGTACTGCTGCAGGTTGATGAAGGCCGGGCGCTCGTGGCCGGGCTCGGGCAGCAGATCGAAGCGGTAAACCTGCTCGTCGTGGAAGAACACCTTGCCCACGTGCCACGACACGCCCTTGTCGACCATGCGGTCGCCGCAGCCGAGGCGGTCGAACACCTCGAGCGTGCGCTTGGCAAAGCAGATGGCGCGCGAGCCGCTGGACAGCGTGTTGTCGTTGTCGAGCAGCACCACCGGAATTTCGCGCTGCGCCAGGTCGATGGCCAGCGCGAGGCCGACCGGTCCGGCGCCGACGATCACCACCGGATGGCGGGCGGCCGTGGCTGCGTCCTGGTCGGCGTGGCGCTTGTAGTCGAAGCGCAGGCTTTGATAGTCGATCACGTCTTGTCTCCGTGTCTTTTGTCTTGCCCCTCCCTCGGGAAGGAACGGAGCAGGGCCGATCAGCCTTCCAGCGCCTTCCACATCTCGATGTCCCGCTCGGCCGTCCACACGCGCGGGTCGGCATGGCCCGAGGCTTCGTCGTACGCGCGGCTCACGTCGAATGGCATGCAGTGGTCGAAGATCACCCATTGGCTGTACTTGGGCTTGAGCCTGGCGTAGGTGTCCTTGTAGACCGTGTTCAGGTCGCGGCCGGCCTTCACGCCTTCCTGTACGCTGGCGTACACGTCGGAGATGAAGTTGCGGGTGCCGGTCAGGCCCTCGGCCACTTCGGCGGGCGTGGTGAGCGCGGCGCCGCGGCCGGGCACCAGCGCGGCGGGCTTGAGCGCGGCGATGTTGTCCAGCGTCTGCGGCCAGTCCTTGAAGTAGGCATCGCCGGCATACGGCGTGGCACCGAACTCGACCAGGTCACCCGACAGCAGCGTGCGTTCCTCTGGCAGCCAGACGACGGTGTCGCCCTTGGTGTGGCCGCGGCCGAGCTGGATCAACTGCACTTCGAGCTTGCCCAGCCACAGCGTCATCTTGCCGCTGAAGGTCATGGTGGGCCAGGTCAGGCCCGGCGGCACGGTCTCGACGTTCTGGAACAGGCGCGGAAAGCGCCCGATCTCGCTGGCCTTGTCCTGCTCTCCGCGTTCGACGATCAGGTCGCGCGTGTCCTGGCTGGCCAGGATGTGTTCGGCACCGTAGCCGGCCGCGCCCAGCACCCGCACCGCGTGGTAGTGCGTGAGCACCACGTACCTGATGGGCTTGTCGGTCACTTCGCGGATGCGGCGCACCACGTCGGCCGCCATGGCGGGCGTGGCCTGGGTGTCGGCCACCAGCACGCAATCGTCGCCAATGACGATGCCGGTGTTGGGGTCGCCCTCGGCGGTGTAGGCCCAGGCGTGCTCCGAGATCTGGCTGAAGGTGATCTTCTTTTCTTCCATGTCGGCCTGGCTGGCGAACTTCTTGGCTTGGCTCATTGGTGTGTCTCCGTCGAATGGTGGGATGAATTCGGATTCGTCTAAAGCAAATGAATTCACGGTTAACGAATTTCCGAAGTGTAAGCCCCAGATCGGTTAATGTCTAATCCCTTCTTCATGAACGAACAATCAGACGCCAAGGCGGGCCATGACAGCCAGTGACACCGACCGCGCCGCCCAGCGCGGCATCCAGAGCATCGAGGTGGGTGGCCAGCTGCTGCGCGCGCTGGTGCACCACGGCCGGCCGATGGCGCTGAAGGACCTGGCGCGGGAAGCCGACATGACGGCCGCCAAGGCCCATCCCTACATGGTGAGCTTCGGGCGGCTGGGCCTGATCGAGCAGGACCGTGCCAGCGGCCACTATCTGCTCGGCCCCCTGGCCTTGCAACTGGGGCTCATCAGCCTGCAGCAGGCCGACCCGGTGCACATTGCCACGCCGCTCATCGCCGAGGTGGCCCAGCGCCTCGGCCACACGGTGGCGCTCGCGGTCTGGGGTGCGCGCGGCGCCACCATCGTGCGAACGGCCGAATCGCCGTCGCCGGTGCACGTGAACATGCGGCACGGCACGGTGTTCTCCCTCACCAACACGGCCTCGGGGCGCATCTTTGCCGCCTACCTCGCTGCCGACACGGTCAGGCAGCTGCTCGATGCCGAGCGCCAGCGAGAGAAGCAGCGCAAGACCGGCGAGCAGCCGCTGGAGGCCGGCATGCCGCCGCAGCCGCCCCTGCCCTCGTGGAGCGAGTTCGAGCGCCAGCTCGAGGAAGTGCGGGCGCACGGCGTCAGCCGCTCCGAAGGCGAGGTGATCGAGGGTGTGAGCGCCATGGCGGCGCCGGTGTTCGACCACACGGGCGCCATCGTGCTGTCGGTCACGGCCATCGGCCCGGCCGCCATCTTCGACACCGCCTGGGACGGCGAAATCGCACGCGCGCTCAGGGCCTGCGCGGGCACGGTCTCCGGGCGGCTGGGCGCAACGCCTGCCGGAAGAAGCGGTTCCGGAAAACCGGATTCGTGACCCCGGTCAGATTCGGGTATCCCCCCGGATCAGCCCTTCTTGCCGCCCAGCAGCACCAGCGCGCCGCCCACCACGATGGCGGCCACGCTCGCCCAGGCGGGGAAGTTGACCTGCTGCTTCTCCTTCACCGAGAGTTCCAGCGGGCCCAGCTTGGCCTGGTGCGTTTCCTTCGTGAAGCTGAAACCGCCGAGCCCGAGCCCCGCGATGCCCGCGACGACGAGCAGGATGCCGATGATGCGTGTTGCGTTCATGGTGGGTCTCCTCCGGTGATGAAAAGGCGGGCTGAACCGATGCCGAGCTTACTGCCGCGGCTGCTGGTCCACCCATTGCACGATGTCGGCCACCGCCGCATCGGTGGCCGCGGCCAGCGCCCTGACGCCGCCGGGCGCGTCGGCGCTCGGTGCCGGGCGGCGCACGGTAAAGGTCCGCTGGCCCAGCACGCGGTCGCCGCCGGTGCCGCCGCGGATCAGCGTGGCGCGCAGCCGGACCAGGCCGACGCTGCTGCTGGCCGATTCGAAGTAGTGGCTGAACTCGTCGAGCGAGATGCGCAGCGTGTCGGGCACTTTGCCCTCGGCGCGCGCGAGGGTCGCGCTTTCTTCCGGGCCGAGCACGGTGCGCCGCTCGGCGAGCGCATCGCGAAGCCGCTGGCGCAGCAGCTGCGCCGGCGCCATGCTCCAGCGCGACTGGCCGTAGGGACGCAGTTCGTTGGCATCGGCATAGCCGAGCCGGTAGAGGATCTGCGTGCCGTCGAGCCGCGTGTTGCTTTCGATCTCCGCCAGCGCGAGCGTCGGTAATGCGGCGGCGGGCGGCTGGGTGGCCGCGGCTGGTGCCGCAACCCCGGGCCCGAAGTCGTACAGCGTGGCGCGCACCGGCTTGTCGGGCAGCGCGCCGCAGCCGGCGATCAGCAGCGCAAGGCCGATGCCGGCAAGCGTTTGGCGGGTGCGAATGGCATTGTTCTTCATGGTCGTCATCACCTTCAGGGGCGTGCCAGGGAGTTGGCGGCCGGTGGCGCGGAGAAGCCGGGCTCGCCGGGGCCCGCGGCAGTGCCGCCGCTGCCGTACAGCAACGATTGCGGGTTGTCGCTGATGCCGTCGGCCGCGCGGCCGAGCCGGCGCACCGCGCGGGAGGTGTCGTCGGCCACGCGGTTCACGCGCGGCAGCGTGGCGGCATTGAAGGAGTCGACCGCCTGCGCCAACGCCTTGGTGCCGTCGCTCAGCCGCTCGATCGCGCCGTCGGGCGCGTTCAGGCGGCCCACGGTGGTGTTGAAGTTGTTGGCCACGCGCGAGACATCGCCGGCCGCTTTCTTCACTGAAGTCATCGTCTCGGGAAGCGCTGCCAGCGCGGGGTTCAACCCGGTCTTCACCGTGTTGTCGAGCTGCTTGATGAGCGCGTTGGCGCTGGCCGAGGCTGCCGCGATGTTTTCGAGCGCGTCGGCCGTCCGTTTCTGGTTGTCGTCGCCCAGCAGGGTGTTGGCGCGCTTGGTCACTTCCTCGACCTGGTTGATGATGGATTCGCCGCGGTCCTGCAGCTGCGCCAGCATCGAGGGTTTGAGCGGAATGCGCGGCGGATCGTCGTTGTTGGGCTTGAGCACGACGTTCGATTCGCCCTTGTCGTCCAGCGCGATGAAGGCCAGCCCGGTCACGCCCTGGTAGCTCAGCGTGGCAAAGCTCGAAGTGGTGAGTGGCACCCGCTCGTCGACGGTGATGCGCACGCGCACGTTGCCTTTCACCTTGGGGTCGAAGTCGATCGACGCCACCTTGCCGACCGCGATGCCGCGGTAGCGCACCATGGCTTGCGGCTGCAGGCCGCTGACCGCGTCGCGGGTGGAGAGTTCGTAGATGTTGCGCACGGTGTTGTCGCGCGTGAACCAGACCACCAGCCCCACGAGCACGGCGATGAGGCCGAGCACGAAGGCACCGGCGGCAATGGCATGGGCTTTGTTTTCCATGATGTGGCTACCTTTCAGTGGCCCGCGCCGACGGGCGGCGGCGGGGCTTTGGCGGGTTTGTCATGCAGGGCCTCCAGGGCGCGCTGGCCGCGCCCTCCCAGAAAATATTCGTGGATGAACGGATGCGGATACGCGATGACTTCGCGCGCCGAGCCGCTGACGATGACCTTCTGGTCGGCCAGCACCGCGATGCGGGTGCTCAGGTCGAACAGCGTGTCCAGGTCGTGCGTGACCATCACCACCGTCAGGCCCAGTTCGCGGTGCAGGCCGCGCAGCAGGTCGCAGAAGCTGTCGGAGGCCTCGGGGTCGAGGCCGGCCGTGGGCTCGTCGAGCAGCAGCAGCGGCGGGTCCATGATGAGCGCCCGCGCCAGCGCCACGCGCTTGATCATGCCGCCCGACAAATCCGCCGGGCTCATGTTGGCGTGCCGGGGCTCCAGGCCCACCATCTGCAGCTTGACCAGCGCGGCGTTGCGGATCAGCTCGTCGGGCAGGAGCTTGAGCTCGCGCAGCGGAAAGGCGATGTTCTCGAGCACGCTGAAGGCCGAGAACAGCGCGCCGTGCTGGAACAGCATGCCCACGTTGGCCGCGCCCTTGGCGCTGAGCTCGCCCGGCGCCCGGCCCAGCACCTCGACCGTGCCCTTCGAGGGCTTTTCGAGGCCGAGGATCTGGCGCAGCAGCACCGTCTTGCCGGTGCCGGAGCCGCCGACCAGCGAGAGCACCTCGCCGCGCTCGATGTGCAGGTCGAGGTCGCGGTGCACCACGTGCTCGCCCTCGGCGTTCTTGAACACCGTCCAGAGCTTGCGGATGTCGACGACGACGGTGGAGGAATCGGTCATTGGTGCACCCTTGGCGCTGCGCGCCTTTCCGCCAGGCGGGAGCGAGCTTGCTTGGAGCGGCCCGGCGCTGCGCTCATTGGGTAACCTCCGCGCGATGCGCTGCGGTTATTCGCCTTGGGAGCGGCCCGGCGGCTCATGCCCGGAACCCCACGCCCTTGAACAGCACCGCAAACAGCGCGTCGACCAGGATCACCGCGGTGATCGAGGTCACGACCGACGAGGTGGTGCCGCGCCCCAGGCTTTCGGTGTTGGGCTTCACCTTCATGCCGAAGTAGCAGCCGATGAGCGCAATCAGAATGCCGAACACCGCCGACTTCGCGAGCGCGAGCCAGAGGTTTGCGATCGGCACCGCGCGCGGCAGTGCCGACAGAAAGTACGAAGGCGAGATGTCGAGCGCGGCGTCGGCCGCGAGCATGCCGCCCACGAGCGCCGCCATCGAGGTCCAGAGGCTGATCAGCGGCATCGCGATGGCCAGCGCCATCACGCGCGGCATCACCAGCCTGAAGCCGTGCGGAATGCCCATCACGCGCATGGCGTCGAGCTCTTCGGTCACGCGCATCACGCCGATCTGCGCCGTGATGGCCGAGCCCGAGCGCCCGGCGATCAGCACCGCCGCAAGCACCGGCCCGAGCTCGCGGATCAGCGACAGTCCGAGAATGTTGACCACGAAGGCCTCGGCGCCGTACTGGCGCAGCTGCTGCGAGATCAGGTAGGCCAGCACCACGCCGATCAAGAGGCCCACCAGCGCCGTGATGTGCAGCGCCGTGGCGCCGAACTGGTAGAGATGCCCCGAAAAATCGCGCCAGGGCGCGCGGTGCGGCGCGCGTGCGAGCGTGAGGGCATCGAGCGCGAGCTGGCCGATCAGCCCGACGAAATCGCGCATCATCTCCAGCGCGCGCGGCCCCGTGTGCGAGAAATGCCGCAGACGCTCGGTCAGCGTGGGCGGCGGCTCCTCGGGCGTTCCCACGGTGTACTGGGCCACCTGGTCGAGCACCGCCTTGTGCTGCGGCAGCATCTCCAGCGTGGCCGGCCAGTCGTGGCGCCAGTGCTCCCACAGCAGCTGCGCGCCGATGTGGTCGAGTTGCTCGATGGGGCGAAGGTCCCAGGCGCGGTCTTCGGCCGGGGGGGCGCCCGCCAGGTCTTTGGCGAGCGCCTGCCAGGCGGCCCGCGACGATATGGCCAGCGTGGTCCAGCGGCCGCTGGCCACGGTCCAGCGGCGGCCGTCCTGGTCGCGCTCTTCGATGCGCGGCAACGCGCTGCCGGCGGCGGGTGCGTCGGCAGTCGAAGTTGCTAGGGACATGATGCGGCGGAGCAGGGCGAAGTAAGAAAAAAGAGGCGGTCTCGAAGGGCGCATCGTAACCGGATGAATCGGCTTTCCTCGTGCGTTGCAGCTCCGGTTTGCGTAGGGCGGAACGCCGTCCGATGGAACATTCGCGGCCTTTTTTGCGGTCAGTGCCAGGCCCGTGCCAGCGCGTTCCATGCGCTCGCGATCACGGGCTCGTTGCGCCGCGCAGCCAGCGAGACGAAGCGCAGCGCGCAGTCGAGCTGCACGCGGTCGGCCATCACGAGGCCGTGCGACTGGCTCTCGCGGATGGCGATCGAGTCGCGCAAGAGGCTCAGGCCCACGCCCGACTTCAGCAGGTCGAGCATCGACGCTTCCTGATCCACCAGCGCCACCCGGCGCGGCGAGAGCCCGAGCGGGCTGAACACCTTGTCCAGCAGCCGGTGGTGCGCGGACTCCGGCGGCGTGGCCAGCCAGGGCAGCGCGGCCAGCGCCTTCCAGTCGCGGCCCAGCACCTGCGGGCCCCAGCCCGCGGGCGCGACCACGCGGTAGGTGAAGCGGGTGAGCGTGCGCGCCGCGAGCGGCGCCGGGGTGGCGGCGTCGCCTTCATCCGCATCGAGGTGAAAGCCCACGTCGAGTTCGCCGCGCAGCACCTGCGCCAGCACCGTGCCGCTCATGCCGTGGCGCAGCTCGGTTTCGATCTGCGGGGCCGACTCCACCAGTTCGCGCAGGAATACGCCGAGCCGGGTGAATTCCGGGTCGAGGATGGTGCCGATGCGCAGCGCCCCGCGCACCGTGCCTTGCAGGTTGCGCGCGGCCTGCTGCAGGTCGCCCACGGCCGAGAGCACTCGCTCGGCCTGCGGCAGCAGCGCGGCGCCGTCCGCCGTGAGCGCCAGCCCGTGCGGCGTGCGCGTGAAGAGCTGGAGGCCGGTCTCTTCCGCCAGGCGCTTGAGCTGCAGGCTCACCGCCGGCTGTGTGAGATGCAGCCGCTCGGCCGCGCGCGACACGCTGCCTTCGCGCGCCGCCAGCACGAAGGCACGCAGAATCTGGAGGTCCAAGGCCGCGGCTGTCATATAAGAACGATTTATAAGTCAGTTGTGCCGAAATCATTGGCTTTTTGCCTGTGGCTTGGGAGAAACTGGCTGCAGAGGCCTTCGCAGGGCCCATGAGCATCAAAAATATCGTTCTTCGGAGACAAGCAGGCGCCATGAGCGACAACACATTCGACTACATCGTCATCGGCGGCGGCACCGCCGGCGCCCTGATGTGCAACCGGCTGACCCGCAAATCGCAACAGCGCACCCTGCTGATCGAGGCCGGCCGCAAGGACGACTACCACTGGATCCATATTCCAGTGGGCTACCTCTACTGCATCGGCAATCCGCGCACCGACTGGCTCTACAGCACCGAGCCCGACGCGGGGCTCAACGGGCGCACGCTGCGCTACCCGCGCGGCAAGACGCTGGGCGGCTGCTCCAGCATCAACGGCATGATCTACATGCGCGGCCAGTCGCGCGACTACGACCAGTGGGCACAGCTCACCGGCGACGACGCCTGGCGCTGGCAGAACGTGCTGCCCGACTTCAAGAAGCACGAGGACTACTACCTCGGTGCCGACGAGATGCACGGTGCCGGCGGCGAATGGCGCGTCGAAAAGCAGCGGCTGCGCTGGGACATCCTCGACGCCTTTGCCGAAGCCGCCGTGCAGGCCGGCGTGCCGCACAGCACCGACTTCAACCGCGGCAGCAACGAAGGCGTCGGCTACTTCCAGGTCAACCAGAAGAACGGCTGGCGCTGGAACACCGCCAAGGCCTTCCTGCGGCCGGTCTGCTACGGCCGGCCCAACTTCGAGATGTGGGTCAACGCGCACGTCACCCAGCTGATCGTCGAGACCCAGTCCGACGGCAGCCAGCGCTGCACCGGCGTGAAGGTGTGGGATGGCCACGAGATGGTGACCGCGCATGCCACGCGCGAAGTGGTGCTTTGCGCGGGCAGCATCGGCTCGCCGCAGATCCTGCAGCTTTCGGGCGTCGGCCCGGCCGAGCTGTTGCGCCAGCATGGCATCGAGGTGGTGCTCGATGCGCCCGGCGTCGGCGCCAATCTGCAGGACCACCTGCAGATCCGCGCGGTCTACAAGATCAATGGCGCGCCCACGCTCAACGTGCTGGCCTCGTCGATGTACGGCAAGGCGAAGATCGGGCTCGAATACCTGATGAAGCGCAGCGGGCCGATGAGCATGGCGCCGTCGCAGCTCGGCGCCTTCACGCGCAGCTCGCCCGATCATGAGTGGCCCAACCTCGAGTACCACGTGCAGCCGCTGTCGCTCGATGCCTTCGGCGAGCCGCTGCACAGCTTTCCGGCCTTTACCGCGAGCGTGTGCAACCTCAATCCCACGAGCCGCGGCACCGTGCGCATCAAGAGCCCCCGCTTCCAGGATGCGCCCGCCATTGCGCCCAACTACCTGAGCACCGACGAAGACCGAAAGGTGGCGGCCGATTCGCTGCGCGTGACGCGCCGCATCGCCTCGCAGCCCGCGCTTGCCAAGTACAGGCCCGAGGAATGGAAGCCCGGCGTGCAGTACCAGAGCGACGAAGACCTGGCGCGCCTGGCCGGCGACATCGCGACCACCATCTTCCATCCGGTCGGCACCACCCGGATGGGCGCCGACGGCGACCCGATGGCGGTGCTCGATTCGAAGCTGCGCGTGCGCGGCGTGCAAGGGCTGCGCGTGGTCGATGCGGGCGCCATGCCCACCATCACCAGCGGCAACACCAACAGCCCGACATTGATGATGGCCGAGAAGGCCGCGGGCTGGATCCTCGGCGAGAACTGAGCCTTACTTTTCTATTGTCTTGTTCCAGCGTGCATTCCAGGCAGGGCGGTTGGCATTGATGCTGTCCCAGTCGATGGTGACGGCCGTCTTCATCCACTTGTTGATGTCGGCCACCTGCTGCACCCCGTCGCCCACGGCCGGGGCCTTGGGGTTGGTCGGAATCTGCGCGCCGTACTGCAGCACGTTGGCCTGAGCCAGCGGGCTCAGCAGGAACTCGGCGAGCTTCTGCGACAGCTCGGGCTCGCTGTTGTTCGCAATCACGCACTGGCCCACCATCAACACCACCGCGCCTTCCTTGGGCGGCGCGTATTCCACCGGAATGCCCTTGGTCTTCAGCGCGGCCACGGCGGTGGGCGTGAGGGGGAAGATCGCGGCCTCGCCGGTCTGCACCATTTCCGACAGCTTGGCCGAGCTCGGGATGTACTCGAGCACGTTCGGGCCCACGGTGGTGGGCCAGGCCTTGAAGCCGGGTTCCACGTTCTTGTCGTTGCCGCCCTGGATGCGGTTGAACATCAGGAAGCCGTGCAGCCCGAAGGACGATGACGACATCGACTGGAACACCACCTTGCCCTTGTACTTGGGATCGGCCAGGTCCATCCACGAGGTGGGCGGCGCCCAGCCCTTTTCCTTGAACATCTTGGCGTTGTAGGCCAGGCCCGTCATGCCCAGGCTCACGCCGCTGGCCATGTCGTCCTTGAAGCGCGCGGCCGGGTAGATCTCGGCCAGCGAGGGGTTGGGCCGCTGCTTCTGGCACAGGCCCATGCCGATGGCGCGCACCATGATGCCGTCGTCGAGGAATATCACATGCATCTGCGGGCGGTCCTTGTTGGCCTGCGCCTTCGCGAGGATGTCGGACGAGGTGCCCGGCACCACCACCACCTTGGCGCCGTAGAGCTTCTCGAAGGCGGGGAACACGTACTGCGTGTACGCCTTCTCCATGGTGCCGCCGTTCATGCCGATGTAGAGCGTCTTGGTTTGCGCGCCGGCTGCGCCGCCGGCCGCGAGCGCAGCAACCGCCGCCGCACCGAGCACGGTCCGGCGAAGGGAGAAGAAGGTCTTCTGGAAACGGGACATGGTGTTTTCCTTTCAGGGTGGGGTGGGGGTGGTTGGTTCTTCTGCGAAGAAGCGTTCGATCGAGAAGGCCCCGATCGGCGTGCTGCTGCGGCCGTCGCGCACGAGTTCGGCCAGCACTTCGCCCGCAGCCGGACCGATCTGGAAGCCTGCGCCCGAGAAGCCGAAGCCGTGGAACAGCCCGGGCGTGGTGCGGCTGGGCCCGAGCACCGGCTGGCGGTCGGGCAGGTAGCCCTCGGTGCCGCTCCAGGTGCGGATGAAATGCGCGTGGCGCAGCGCGGGCAAGAGCTCGATGGCCTGCGCCGCGAGCGTGGCGATGGCGTCGCTGCCGGCGCGGGTGCGGTCGGCATCGACCGCGATGCCCGCGCCGCCGCCGAGCACGAGGTTGCCGCGCGCCACCTGCCGGCCGTAGATGCCGCCGCCCTCCACGCCGAGGCTCCAGTCCATGAAATGCGGCATCGGCTCGGTCACCACCATCACGGGGTTGCCGGAGCGCAGTGGCACGGGTTCGTCGAATCGGGTCGCGATCGGGCCGGACCAGGCGCCCGCGCAGTTGAGCAGCACGGGCGCATGCACTTCGAGCGCATTGCCCGAGCGCAACATGAACATCGCGCCGTCGTGCGCCACTTCGTCGACCGCGTGGCGCTCGAAGACCTGCGCACCCGCGCGCTGCGCCGCGAGTGCGAAGGCGGGCGACACCAGCCGTGGATTGGCCTGCCCGTCTTCCACGCACAGCGAACCGCCGACGGCGCGCGCACCCAGCCAGGGGCAGCGCTCGCGCAGGCGGGCATCGGAAATCAACTCCAGCCCGAGGTCGAAGTCCAGGCTTTGGGAGCGGTAGCGTTCGAGCGAGGCCATGTCGGACTCGCTGCGCGCGATCTTGAAATGGCCCGAGCGCAGGTATTCGCCGTCGGTGCCGATCAGCGAAGGCAGGCGGCCCCAGATCCGATGCGCGCGTTGCGCGAGTGGCAACTGGCTCAGCGGGCGCCCCTGGCGCCGCACGCCGCCGAAGTTCACTCCGCTGGAGCGCGAGCCGCAGAGGTCGCGCTCCAGCAGCGCCACGCCGATGCCCATCTGCCGCAGCGCGAGCGCGGCCGACGAGCCGACGATGCCGCCGCCGACAATGGCTACGTCGGTGCGCAGTGTCTTGATCGAACTCATGCGCCGGCGTCTCCAGCGGGCTCGCATGCGGCGAGCTGGATCGGAATCGGCTTGATCGGCGCCTGCCCGCGCAGCCGTCCCACCTGCTGCAGCGGCAGCCCCGTGGCGTGCGCCAGGATCTCGGCCGCGGCCACGCCGCACATGCGGCCCTGGCAACGGCCCATGCCGACGCGCGACAAGGCCTTGAGGCGGTTCATTTCGTCGGCGCCGTTGACGGAGACGGTCTGGCGCAGCGTGCCCGCCGTGATGTTCTCGCAGCGGCAGACCACCAGTTCGTCGGGTGCATGGGCGGCCCAGTCGGATGGCACCGGGAAGGCGCGCTCCAGCCCCTGGCGAAATCCGCCGAGCTTGTGGAGCTTGCGTTCGAGCGTTTCGGCACGCGCCGTGTCGACGGCCACGCCATGGTCGGCCAGCAGCGCGAGCGCGGCGCGTTCGCCGGCCCATTCGGCCGCATCGGCACCCATGATGCCGGCGCCATCGCCCGCGAGATACACGCCCTCTACGCTGGAGCGGCCGGCCGCATCGCGCACCGGCAGGTGGGCGCGGTGCAGCGGTGCAAATTCGAAGCGGCAGCCGAGCAGATCGGCCAGCTGGGTTTCGGAGCGCAGCGCATAGCCGAAGCCGACCGCATCGCAGGCCAGCGTGCGCTCTTCGCGGCCGTCGTGCCACGCCACGCCGTCCACGCGGCTTTCGGTGGCATCGCCGAGCACGCGCGATGGCCGCACGCCGCTGTGCAGCGCCACGCCGTGCGCGCGCAGCCAGGCCACGTAGTACACGCCCTTTGCAAATACGGCGGGTTGCCGCAGCATCGCGGGCGTGGCGGCCAGCTGGTCGGCGAGCCGCGCCGTGTCGAGCACCGCGGCAACCTTCGCCCCGGCCTTTGCGTACTGATATGCCACCAGGTAGAGCAACGGGCCGGTGCCCATGAACACCACGCGCTGCCCGATGGCGCAGCCCTGGAACTTGAGTGCGACCTGCGCGCCGCCCAGCGTGTAGACGCCGGGCAGTGTCCAGCCGGGCACCGGCAGCACGCGGTCGGTGGCGCCGGTGGCAACGATCAGCTGGCCGTACGGCACGCCGGACGTGCTGCGCGTCGGGCCGTGCAGCACGTCGAGCCGGCCGCCGTGCGCGTTCCACACCAGGCTGTCGGGGCGGTAATCGATGCGTTCGCGCAGCGCGTCGAAAGCGGCATGCACCGCATCGGCACGGCGAGCCTCGAACCCATAAAGCGCCTGTGCGCTGCGCTGGGCCAGGCTCGCAGGCGGCCGCCGGTAGATCTGGCCGCCGGCCCGCGAAGCTTCGTCGATCACCACGGGCCGCAGGCCGTGCGCCACCAGCGCCTCTGCGGCGCGCACGCCGGCCGGCCCCGCGCCGACGATCACGGGCTGCAATGCGCAAGAGGCCGTCATGCGCTGCTCCTTCCCGTGACCAGTGCCATGCCCGGCGCGATGAAGGTGGAGCAGGCGCGCAGGCGCTCGCCCTGCTCGGTGGCGATCCAGCAATCCTGGCAGGCGCCCATCATGCAGAAGCCCGCGCGAGGCGCGCCGCTGAATTCGTTGCGCCGCAACTGGGCGGCTTGCGTGAGCACGGCCGTGAGCACCGTGTCGCCGGCGAGCGCGGAAGCGGGTTCGCCGTCGAGTGTGAAGGGCACCGCGGCGCGGCCGGTCTCGGCCACGCGATGCAGCAGCGGTTGAAGAGCTGGCAGGTTCATCTATCGGCGCCCCACCAGCACGCGGTCCAGCCCGTAGACGCGGTCGAGCACCACCATCGCGATGGCCGTCACCGCCACCATCAGCGCCGACACCGCCGCCATCAGCGGGTCGATCGACTCGGTGGCATACATGTACATGCGCACCGGCAGCGTCACCGTGCTGGGCGAGGTGACGAAGATCGACATCGTCACTTCGTCGAAGCTGTTGATGAAGGCCAGCAGCCAGCCGCCCGTGACCCCCGGCAGGATCATCGGCAGCGTGATGCGCCGGAACATCGTGGCCTGGCTCGCGCCCAGCGAGAGCGCGGCCTGCTCGGCGCTGCGGTCGAAACCCACCAGCGCGGCCACCACGAGCCGCAGCGTGTAGGGCGTGACGATCAGCGCATGCGCCATCACCAGCCAGCCGAAGCTGCCGGTGCCGCCCACCAGCGCAAAGAGGCGCAGCAGCGCCACGCCCAGCACCAGGTGCGGAATGATCAGCGGCGACAGGAACAGCCCGTTGAGGAAGTCGCGTCCCGGGAACGCGTAGCGCGTGATCGCCATGCCGGCCGGCACCGCGATCAGCGTGGCGATGGTGGCCGAGGCCAGCGCGAGCCACAGGCTGTTCCAGAACGACTGCATGAAATCCGGATGCGCGAACACCGCCTTGAACCAGCGCAGCGAAAAGTGCGTGGTCGGGATGGTCAGTGTGTTCTCGGGCGTGAACGCGACGATGCACACCACCACGAGCGGCGCCAGCATGAAGGTGATGACGAGCGCGTTGAACGCGAGGGCGAGGGGGCCGTTCTTGCTCATCGGATCAACCCAGTGCCTTCTTGTAGCGGCCTTCGACGAGGCGGTTGTAGCTCAGCATCACGATGAGATTGGCCACCAGCAGCGTGAGCGCCACGGCGGCGCCCAGGGGCCAGTTCAGTTCGCTGAGGTACTCGTCGTACACGACCGTTGCGACCATCTTCAATCGACGCCCCCCGAGCAACCCCGGAATCGCGAACGAACTCGCGGCCAGGCCGAACACGATCAGGCTGCCCGAGAGAATGCCCGGCATCACCTGCGGCAGCACGATGCGCCTGAGCGTGGTGAAGGGCGAGGCCTTGAGCGACAGCGCGGCGTTCTCCACGCCCGCGTCGAGCTTCTGCAGCGAGGTCCAGACCGGAATCACCATGAAGGGCAGCATCACGTGCACCAGCGCCACGATCACCGCGATCTCGGTGTAGAGCATCTTCACCGGCCCGATGCCCACCAGCCGCAGCAGCGCGTTCACCGCGCCTTCGGGCCCGAGCAGCATGCTCCAGCCGAAGGCGCGCACCACCACCGAAACGAGCAGCGGCGCCAGCACCACCAGCAGCAGCACCGAGCGCCACGGGTTGCGCATGCGGCTCAGCACATAGGCCTCGGGCGCGCCGACCAGCACGCAGATCAGGGTGACGACGCCCGAGATCCAGAAGGTGCGCCAGAAGATGCCGTGGTAGTAAGAGTCGGTGAACACCTGCGCGTAGTGTTCGAGCGTGAACTCGCCGGCTTTCGGCCCGGTGGCCGGGTCGTAGACGTTGAACGACAGTACGGCGGTGAGCGCGAGCGGCACCACCAGGAGGGCCGCGAACAGCAGCAGTGCGGGGCCCGACAGCCACCATGGCGAGGCCGCCCTCGTCGAGGCGGTCATTGGTGCACCCTTGGCGCTGCGCGCCTTCCCGCCAAGCGGGAGCGAGCTTGCTTGGGGCGGCCCGGCGCGGCGCTCATGCCGCCACCGCCTCGTCGGCCGGCAACAGCCGCGTGCAATGCGCGGGCCAGTCGATGCCGGCGTCGCAGCCTTCGTCGAGCGCGTCGCGGCCGTCGTTGGGGCTCAGCACCGTCAGGTCGCCGGCGGGCGTGCTCAGGCGATAAAGCCACTGGCTGCCGAGGAAGAAGCGTTCCTGCACCGTGCCGTCGAGGCGGCCGCGGCCGGCCTCCACCAGCTGCAATTTTTCGGGGCGCACGCTCATCAGCACCGCCGCGCCCGACTTGTAGCCGGAGTCGCCCACCTCGACCGTGAGCGAACCGACTTCCACATGGCAGCTGCGCGCGCCGCAGGCCGTGACGCGGGCGTTCAGCAGGTTGGCCTTGCCCACGAAGGTGGAGATGAAGCGCGTGCTCGGGTGCTCGTACACGCGGTGCGGATGGTCGATCTGCGTGGCGCAGCCGCCTTCCATCACCACCACGCGGTCGCTGATGGACATGGCCTCGCTCTGGTCGTGCGTGACCATCACCGTGGTGGTGCCGACCTTGCGCTGGATCTGGCGCAGCTCGAACTGCATTTCCTCGCGCAGCTTGGCGTCGAGGTTGGACAGCGGTTCGTCCAGCAACAGCACCGGCGGCTCGATGACCAGCGCTCGGGCCAGCGCCACCCGCTGGCGCTGGCCGCCCGAGAGTTCGCGAGGGTAGCGCGTGGCGTGCGCTTCGAGATGAACCAGCGCCAGCGCCTGCTTCACCCGCTCGGTGCGTTCGGACTTCGGCATCTTGCGCATCTCGAGGCCGAAGCTCACGTTGTCGGCCACCGTCATGTGCGGAAAGAGGGCATAAGTCTGGAACACGATGCCCAGGCCGCGCGTGTTGGCCTTGGCGTGCGTGATGTCCTTGCCCGCAAGCTCGATGCGCCCGCTGGAGACCGCCTCGAAGCCCGCGATCATCTGCAGCGTCGTGGTCTTGCCGCAGCCCGAGGGGCCGAGCAGCGAGACGAACTCGCCCTTCTCCACCGTGAGGTTCATGGCCGACACGGCACGCGTGGCGCCGTAGAACTTGGTCACGTCGGTGAGCCGTAGGAATGACATGGAAGAGCCTTTCTGCGCGGTCGTGAATGGCGTGCCGCACCTTGGTGCATGCCATGGACAAGAGAGAACTTTCAATTCACTCTATTGCAACGATCACGCCAGTTCGCCTCGGGTATTCCATTAATCAGAATATTTTTCCAATTTATTCCGTTCAATGGAATATCATTGACAAGGTTGATCTCAAGAATTCCACAGGAGCAAGGTATGGAAACCCCTTCGGCGGCCAGCGGCGGCGTGCCGCGTGTCTTCTCGGTGATCCGCGCGCTCGGTGCGGTGCAGGCCGAGGGCGGCCGCGTGACCCAGATCGCACGTTCGGTGGGCCTCACGCAAGCCACCACGCACCGGCTGCTGCAGTCGCTCATGGCCGAAGGCATGGTCGAGCAGGACGAGCGCAGCAAGCTCTATCGGCTGAGCATCGATTTCTTCGCGCTCGCGGCCAGCGCCGGCAACCCCGGCGACCTGCGCTCCATCTGCCGTCCGGTGCTGCTGCGCCTGTGCGCGAGCCTGGGCGACAGCATCTTTCTCCTGGCGCGCAGCGGCTTCGACGCGATCTGCCTCGACCGCAGCGAAGGGCCGTTCCCGATCCGCTCGTTCACCGGCGACATCGGCGGGCGCATTGCGCTGGGCGTGGGGCAGGGCGCGCTTGCGATCCTGGCCTTTCTGCCGGAAGCCGAGCGAGAGGAAGTGATTCGCTTCAACCTCTCGCGCGTGCGGGAGTACGGCGTGTACGACGAGGTCTACCTGCGCACCGAGATCGAGCGCGTGCGCCAGGGCGGCTACGCGGGGCGCAACACCGGCCTGCTCGAAGGCATGGCCGGCGTGGCGGTGCCCATCCTCGACCGCGAAGGCCGCGCCGTGGCCGCGCTGAGCGTGGGCACCATTGCCGACCGGCTCAACGCCGACCGCATGCCCACGGTGGTGGAACTGCTCAAGCGCGAGGCGGCGGCCATCGGGCCGAAGATCAATCCCTTCGATGCGACCTTGCGGCGGCCGGCGCAGAGCCTGGCGGGGTCGCCGGCGGGGCAGCGCATCAGCTTGCCCGAGGCGCCGGGGCCCTCGACCTGAGCCTGTCTTTGTGCGCTACGAGCATGAAGGGCGGCTGGGTTCCTTCCTGGAATGCACCAAGTCCTTCCGTTTTTTCACTATGCAAGCGCGCGGGATTCGCAGATATTGACCCGTTGCCACGTCCCATTTCCCTTCATTCGGTTCTTTCTTCTCCACGTCGGAGCGCCCATGCCAGAAGCCAAATCCTCCCTTTCCGTCGCCGCCGAAATCGAGCAGCTGCTGCAGCGCCTCGGCGTTCCGAGTTCCGCCTGCACCGGCGGCGAACTGACGGTGCGCTCGCCGGTCACCGGCGAGGTGATTGCGCAGGTGCCGCAAACCACCGCCGCCGAAGCGGCCGCGGCCATCGGCCAGGCGCACGAGGCCTTCAAGGCCTGGCGCAGCGTGCCGGCGCCGCGCCGCGGCGAGCTGGTGCGGCTGCTGGGCGAAGAGCTGCGCGCCGCGAAGAGCGACCTCGGCCGCCTCGTCACGCTCGAGGCCGGCAAGATCCCGTCCGAAGGCGCGGGCGAAGTGCAGGAAATGATCGACATCTGCGACTTCGCGGTCGGCCTCTCGCGCCAGCTCTACGGCCTCACGCTGGCCACCGAGCGCGCCGAGCACCGCATGATGGAAACCTGGCATCCGCTGGGCGTGTGCGGCGTGATTTCGGCCTTCAACTTTCCGGTGGCCGTGTGGTCGTGGAACGCGGCGCTGGCGCTGGTGTGCGGCGATTCGGTGGTGTGGAAGCCGTCTGAAAAAACACCGCTCACGGCGCTGGCCACGCATGCCATTGCGCAGCGTGCCATCGCGCGTTTCGGCGATGCGCCCGAAGGCCTGCTCGGCCTGCTGCTGGGCCAGCGCGACATCGGCGAGGTGCTGGTCGACGACCATCGGGTGCCGATTCTTTCGGCCACCGGCTCCACCGCGATGGGACGGCAGGTGGGCCCGAAGCTGGCTGCGCGCTTTGCCCGCGCTATTCTCGAACTCGGCGGCAACAACGCGGCCATCGTCACGCCTTCGGCCGACCTCGACCTCACGCTGCGCGCCATCGCGTTCTCGGCCATGGGTACGGCCGGCCAGCGCTGCACCACGCTGCGCCGGCTCTTCGTGCACGACAGCGTGTACGACGCGCTGGTGCCCAAGCTTGCCAAGGTGTACGGCAACGTGCAGGTGGGCGATCCGCGCGAGGCCGGCACGCTGGTGGGGCCGCTGATCGACCGCGCCGCCTTCGACGGCATGCAGAAGGCGCTGGGCGAAAGCCGCGAGATCGGCGCCACGGTGCATGGCGGCCAGCGCGTCGATGGCATCGGCACGAAAGACGCCTATTACGTGCGTCCGGCGCTGGTCGAGCTGAAGTCGCATGAGGGCCCGGTGCTGCGCGAGACCTTCGCGCCCATTCTCTATGTGGTGCGCTACAGCGCGCTCGACGACGCCATCGAATGGCACAACGCGGTGGGCGCGGGCCTGTCGTCGTCGATCTTCACGCTCAACGTGCGCGAGGCCGAGCGCTTCCTGTCGAGCGCCGGCTCCGACTGCGGCATTGCCAACGTCAACATCGGCCCGAGCGGCGCCGAGATCGGCGGCGCCTTCGGTGGCGAGAAGGAAACCGGCGGCGGTCGCGAAGCCGGCTCCGACAGCTGGAAGGCGTACATGCGCCGCGCCACCAACACCATCAACTACTCGACCGCGTTGCCGCTCGCGCAAGGCGTGACCTTCGAGATCAACGACTGATCGACTCCGGCCCTCTGTTCTTGCCGCGCGGCATTCCGCTGCGGCGGCAGGGCGGCGGCCGTGCGTGCCCAGGAAAAACAACCAGGAGACAGAGAACGTGAAGACGCCATTGAAGACTCTCGCCGCCACAGCGCTGATCGCGCTCGCATTCGGCGCCGCCGCGCAGCAGGCCCCGGCCGGCGGCACGCTCGACAAGATCAAGAGCAGCGGCAAGGCCGTGCTCGGCGTGCGCGAGGCCTCGCCGCCCATGGCCTACATGCTGGGCGCGAACGACAAATACGTGGGCTACCACGTCGAGCTTTGCGAGCGCGTGCTGAAGGACATCGCACCTTCGGCCAGGCTCGAATACATGGCCGTGACGGCGCAGAACACCATTCCGCTGGTGCAGAACGGCACGCTCGACATCGGCTGCGGCCCCACCACCAACAACACCGCGCGCCAGCAGCAGGTGGCGTTTGCGCTCACCACCTATGTGAGCGAGGTGCGCATGGCCACGCGCGTCGACTCTGGCATCAGCTCGCTCGACCAGCTGGCGGGCCGCACCGTGTCGGCCTCCACCGGCACCACCGCCGTGCAGCTGCTGCGCAAGCGCGAGCGCGCGCAGAACACCACCATCACCACGATGCTCGGCAAGGACCACCTCGAGAGCTTCCTCTTGATGGAGTCGGGCCGCGCCGATGCCTTCGTGCTCGACGACAACCTGCTGGCCGGCATCATCGCCAATGCGAAGAACCCGGCGGCCTACCGCATCGTCGGCGATGCGCTGGGCTCCGAGCCGATCGCGCTGCTGTTCCGCAAGGACGACCCGGCCTTCAAGGCCGCGGTGGACGATGCGCTGCGCCGCCTCATGAAGAGCGGCGAGCTCGAGAAGATCTACACCAAGTGGTTCGTCGCGCCGATTCCGCCGAAGAACACCAGCCTCAACCTGCCGATGAGTGCGGCGCTGAAGCAGCTCATCGCCGAGCCCAACGACAAGCCGCTGGAGGCCTACGCGAAGTGACATCCGCCGTTCTCGATTCCGCGCTTCCTTCGGCTTCCGCGTTCGAGCCCGCAGAGCGCGTGCGCGCCATCGGGGTTTCGGAGATCCTGCGCATCACCGACCATGCCAACGCACTCAAGCGCGCCGGCCGGCCGGTGATCGTGCTGGGCGCGGGCGAGCCGGACTTCGACACGCCCGAGCACATTCGCGCGGCCGCGGCCCGCGCGATGGAACGCGGCGACACGCGCTACACCGTGCTCGACGGCAGCCCGGCCATGAAGGCCGCGGTGCAGCTCAAGTTCAAGCGCGACAACGCGCTGGACTTCGCACTCGACGAGATCAGCGTGGGCGCGGGCGCCAAGCAGGTGATCTTCAATGCGCTGATGGCTAGCCTGAACCCGGGCGACGAGGTGATCCTGCCTGCGCCCTACTGGACCTCCTACGCGGACATCGTGCAGATCTGCGGCGGCGTGCCGGTCAGCGTGCCCTGCAGCGAGGCGCAGGGCTTCCGACTCGATGCCGCACAGCTCGGGGCGGCCATCACGCCGCGCACGCGCTGGCTCTTCCTGAACTCGCCGTCGAACCCGAGCGGCGCGGCCTACAGCGTGGCGCAGCTCGGGCCGCTGTGCGAGGTGCTGCTGCGGCATCCGTCCGTGTGGGTGCTGGCCGACGACATCTACGAACACATCCTCTACGACGGCCTGGCGTTCGCCACGCCGGTGGCCGTGGAACCGCGGCTGCGCGACCGCACGCTCACCGTCAACGGTGTGTCGAAGGCCTATGCGATGACCGGCTGGCGCGTGGGCTATGGGGCAGGGCCGCGCGCGCTGATCGCGGCCATGGCGGTGGTGCAGAGCCAGTCGACCTCGTGCCCGTCGTCGGTGAGCCAGGCCGCCGCAATCGAGGCGCTGACCGGGCCGCAAGACATCGTGGCCGAGCGGCAGGGCGATTTCCAGGCGCGGCGCGATTTCGTGGTGGCCGCGTTGAACCGCGCGCCGGGACTGCATTGCCGCGTGCCCGAAGGCGCTTTCTATACCTTTGCGAGCTGCGCAGGCGTGCTCGGCCGGCGCACCCGCAGCGGCAAGCTGCTGCAGACCGACAGCGACTTCTGCAACTACCTGCTGCAGGATTTCGAAGTGGCGGTGGTGCCGGGCAGCGTGTTCGGGCTGGCGCCGTATTTCCGCATTTCGTATGCCACGTCGATGGCGCAGCTCGAAGAGGCGTGTGCACGCATTGCCGCGGCATGCCAAGCTCTCGAATGAATTTCTCCGTCCCCCGGAGCGAATACCAACACCTTCATTGCATTGGACACAGCATGACCTCACCCCGCACCGGCGGCCAGATCCTGGTTGACCAGCTCATCACCCACGGCGTCGAGCAGCTCTTCTGCGTGCCCGGCGAAAGCTTCCTGGCCGTGCTCGACGCGCTGCACGATGCATCCATCGACGTGACGGTGTGCCGCCAGGAAGGCGGCGCCACGATGATGGCCGAGGCGCAAGGCAAGCTCACCGGCAAGCCCGGCGTGTGCTTCGTCACGCGCGGACCGGGTGCCACCAACGCGGCGGCCGGCGTGCACATCGCGCACCAGGATTCGACGCCGCTCCTGCTCTTCGTGGGCCAGGTCGCGCGCGAGGCGCTGGGCCGCGAAGCCTTCCAGGAGCTGGACTACGGCGCGGTCTTCGGCACCATGGCCAAGTGGGTGGTGCAGATCGACGACCCGGCGCGCGTGCCCGAGCTGGTGTCGCGCGCCTTCCACGTCGCCACCTCGGGCCGGCCGGGGCCGGTGGTGATCGCGCTGCCCGAAGACATGCTGACCGAAGCCGCCACGGTGGCCGATGCGCAGCCTTACGCGGTGGTCGAAACCCATCCCGGCGCGGCGCAGATCGCCGAGCTGCAGCAGCGCTTGTCGCAGGCGCAGCGGCCCGTGGTCATCCTGGGCGGCAGCCGCTGGTCCGAGGTCGCGACCCGGCAGTTCGCGGGTTTCGCCGAGGCCTTTTCGCTCCCGGTGTACTGCTCGTTCCGGCGCCAGATGCTGCTGTCGGCTGAGCACCCGTGCTACGCGGGTGACCTGGGCCTGGGCGCGAATCCGCGCATGCTCGAACGCATCCGCAATGCCGACCTGGTGCTGCTGGTGGGCGGTCGCCTGTCCGAGGTGCCGTCGCAGGGCTATGAATTGCTCGCCATCCCGCAGCCGAAGCAGGCGCTGGTGCATGTGCATGCCGATGCGGACGAACTCGGCAAGCTCTACCGCCCGGCGCAGGGCATCCACGCCACCCCGCAGGCGTTCGCCGAAGCCGTGTGCGCGCTGCGCCCGGCTTCGACACCCGTGTGGCAGGCCGAGACGAAGACCGCGCGCGAGGACTTCCTGCGCTGGAGCGACCCCGCCCCCATCCGCATCCCCGGCCCGCTGCAGATGGGCGAAGTCATGCAGCACCTGCGCGAGGTGCTGCCGGCCAACACCATCTTCTGCAACGGCGCGGGCAATTTCGCGACCTGGGTGCACCGTTTCTGGCCGTTCCGCGCGTTTGCGAGCCAGCTGGCGCCCACCAGCGGATCGATGGGCTATGGCCTGCCGGCCGGCGTGGGCGCCAAGCGGCTGTGGCCGCAGCGCGAGGTGGTGGTGTTCGCGGGCGACGGCGACTTCATGATGCATGGCCAGGAGTTCGCCACTGCCGTGCAGTACGGGCTTGCGATCATCGTGGTGCTGCTCGACAACGCCATGTACGGCACCATCCGCATGCACCAGGAAAAGCACTACCCCGGCCGCGTGAGCGCCACGCAACTCAAGAACCCCGACTTCCGCGGCTATGCCGAGGTGTTCGGCGGCCATGGCGAGCGCGTGGCCCGCACCGAGGAGTTCCGCCCCGCGCTGGCGCGGGCGCGTGCCAGCGGCAAGCCCGCGATACTGCACTGCCTGCTCGACCCGGAAGCCATCACGCCGGGCAGCACGCTGCAGTCGATCCGCAAGGCCGCTCTCGCTGCCGGCTGAAAAGCAGGAATCAGCGCAGCCCGTTCAAGTAGCGCGACAGCGGGTTCGGCGGATTGCCGTCGGGCGCACGCGCCGCCAGCCGTGCGGCGCGCGCCAGCGGCTCCATGGCCTGCTCGAGGCGGGTGGCGAGCAGGTAGAGATCCTCGTCCTTGGTCTCGGCGGCATGTGCGCGGGTCATGCGCACGATCTCCGCGGCGTACTCGGCGTTGGTGGCCATCCATTCGGTGTCGGTCACGCGCCCATGCTTTCGCCGCAGGGCCACGTGAAGGCGCGCGGCCAGGGCAATGCGTTCGCTTTCGGACATGGACATCGCGCGGTCCTCCATGAATGGCTCACCCCCTCGCGTGCACAAGTCGTGCCACATTGTGCTGATCTCTAGTTAACGCTCCGAAACACTTTCGTGGGGGAAGAGGCCTTCGAAGGTAAGGAAAAGCGGGTAATTCCCAATGCACTGGGCCGGTGCACCCCCTAAAGTCTGCCCACTCGCGAACGGGCCAAGCTCGTGCTGCCGAGGGTCCGAGGAGACAAATTCGGTCTACAACAAAAATTCTTCAAGGCTTCCGTTCGAGAAGCCGTGCTTGAACTTGAAAGGCGCCGCTGGTCGGCGCCTTTTTTATGCCCGCCGCCTCGTGCCGACCGCGGCATTTCTATCGAGCCAAAGAGAGCTTTTCTGCCCGTCCCACCTTTGGATGAAGCTCCCTTTTTGATAGCAATCAGGGTGCGACAATCCAACCATGGAAATGCTGGTGGTAACGGGCGCCTCGCTGCTCGCGGGCTTTGTCGATTCGATCGTGGGCGGTGGGGGACTGATCCTCGTGCCGGCGCTCTTCGCCGTCTTTCCAGGTGCACCGCCTGCCACGTTGCTGGGCACCAACAAAAGTGCTTCTATTTGGGGCACGGCGGCCGCGGCAGCCCAGTTCAGCCAGCGGGTCCGGATGCGGTGGGGCGCCTTGTGGCCCGCCGCCGTGCTCGGGTTTGCCGGCTCGATGCTGGGTGCCTGGGGTGTGACAGTGTTCCCCGGCGACTTCCTGCGCCGGGCGCTGCCCATCGTGCTCCTGGGCGTGCTGATCTACACGGTGATGCGCAAGGACCTTGGGCGCCATCATGTCCCGCGCTTCAGCGGCCGTGCCGAAACGCTGGCGGCCTGCGCCATCGGGCTGTCGATCGGCTTCTATGACGGCTTCTTCGGCCCCGGCGCAGGCAGCTTTCTCGTCTTCCTGTTCGTGCGCTGGATGGGCTACGACTTCCTGAACGCCTCGGCGTCCGCCAAGGTCATCAATACGCTCACCAACGCCGCGGCCCTGCTGCTGCTCGCGTTCAAGGGACATGTCTGGTGGCACTATGGGCTGGTGATGGCGGTCGCCAACGTGGCCGGCAGCTTGCTGGGCACGCGAGTTGCGCTGAAGCACGGCGCCGGCTTCGTGCGGGTGGTGTTCATCGTCGTCGTGAGCGCGTTGATCCTGAAGACCGCCTACGACGCCTTCCTGAAATAGCGAAGAAAAAGAGAAAGTCCCATTCATGGCATTGCCAGAGCCTGTCGAACGCCCCGCTCCCGTCAGCTTCTGGCGGGCCTTCGGCTATTGGCTCAAGCTGGGGTTCATCAGCTTCGGCGGCCCGGCCGGACAGATCGCGCTGATGCACCAGGATCTGGTCGAGCGCCGGCGCTGGATCTCGGAGAAGCGCTTTCTGCACGCACTCAATTACTGCATGCTGCTGCCGGGCCCCGAAGCCCAGCAGCTGGCCACCTACATCGGCTGGCTCATGCATCGCACCTGGGGCGGTATTGCGGCGGGGGTGCTCTTCGTGCTGCCGTCCCTCTTCATCCTGATTGCGCTGTCGTGGGCCTACATGGCCTACGGCCACGTGCCGGCGGTGGCGGGCCTGCTCTACGGTGTGAAGCCTGCGGTGACGGCCATCGTGCTGTTCGCCGCCTGGCGCATCGGCTCGCGGGTGCTCAAGAACGTATGGCTCTGGGCGATTGCGGTGGCCGCCTTCGTGGCGATCTTTGCGCTACGCCTGCCATTTCCGCTGATCGTGCTTGCCGCGGGGGCCATCGGTTACTTTGGCAGCCGGATCGCCCCCGCGTATTTCGCGCCGGGCGGCGGACATGGGGCCGCCGCGGCATCGGCCGGTCCAGCGCTGATCGACGACGACACCCCGACGCCGCGGCACGCCCTTTTCGGCTGGGGCCGTTTCGTGCGCGTGCTGGCGGTGTTTGTCCTGGTGTGGCTCGGTGCCCTTGGCACGCTGGCTGCGCTGTACGGATGGAACGGTGCACTCACGCAGATGGGCTGGTTCTTCACCAAGGCGGCGCTGCTGACCTTCGGAGGTGCCTACGCGGTGCTGCCCTATGTGTTCCAGGGCGCGGTCGACCACTACCACTGGCTCAGCGCCACGCAGATGATCGACGGACTGGCGCTCGGAGAAACCACGCCCGGCCCCCTGATCATGGTGGTGTCGTTCGTGGGTTTCGTCGGCGGCTGGGGCCAGGCGCTGTTCGGCCCGCATGCGCTGTTCGCGGCGGGCGCGGCAGCGGCGGCGGTGGTGACCTTCTTCACCTTCCTGCCGTCGTTCCTGTTCATCCTGCTGGGCGGACCCTTCATCGAGTCGACCCACGGCAACCTGAAGTTCACCGCGCCGCTGACCGCCATCACCGCGGCCGTGGTCGGCGTGATCGTCAACCTGGCGGTCTTCTTCGCCTACCACGTGCTCTGGCCCAGGGGCTTGTCCGGCTCCTTCGAGGTCCCCTCCGCCGTCATCGGCGTTCTCGCGGCCATCGCGCTGTTCCGCTTCAAGGCCGGCGTGATTCCGGTCGTGCTCGCCTCCGCACTCACAGGCATGGCCTGGCAACTGCTTTTGCGCTAACCCGGAACGCGAGACGAGACATTCCAGGAACACCGCGGAACCGGCTTTGCCGGGCCGCTGGTGTTGCCCCCGGTAGGGGGTTGGCGAAGCGACACGAAGTGCGCGAAGACCGGGGGCGAGCCAAGTGACACCGCGGAACCGGCTTTGCCGGGCCGCTGGTGTTGCCCCTTGAGGGGGGAGTCGAGCTACACGAAGTGAGCGAGGGACGGGGGTGGGTTATTCCTCGACGAAAGCTTCTTCGCGTTTGGCTTTGATGGAAGGCAGCAGCACGATGCCGAGCAGCAGCGCCGCTGCCACCAGCAGGCCGGCCGACAGCGGTCGCGTGACGAACACGCTCCATGCGCCGCGCGACAGCAGCAGCGCGCGCCGCAGGTTCTCTTCCATCATCGGCCCGAGGATGAAGCCCAGCAGCAGCGGCGCGGGCTCGGTCCTGAGCTTCAGGAACAAGTAGCCGATGAAGCCGAAGATCGCGACCATCCACACGTCGAAGGTGTTGTTGTTGGTCGAGTAGACGCCGATGGCGCAGAACAGCACGATGGCCGGAAACAGGAACTTGTAAGGCACCGTCAGCAGCTTGATCCACATGCCGATCAGCGGCAGGTTCAGGATGATCAGCATCGCGTTGCCGATCCACATCGAGGCAATGAGGCCCCAGAACAGCTCGGGGTTGCTGGTCATCACCTGCGGGCCCGGCTGGATGTTGTGGATGGTCATCGCGCCCACCATCAGCGCCATCACGGCGTTGGGCGGAATGCCCAGCGTCAGCAACGGGATGAAGGACGTCTGCGCGCCGGCGTTGTTGGCCGACTCCGGCGATGCCACGCCGCGGATGTTGCCCTTGCCGAAAGCGACTTCACCCGGGCGCATCTTGATCTTCTTCTCGAGCGCGTAGGCTGCAAACGCCGCCAGCAGCGCGCCGCCGCCGGGCAGGATGCCGAGCGCAGAGCCGAGTGCCGTGCCGCGCAGCACGGCCGGCGTCATGCGCTTGAAGTCTTCCTTGGTGGGCCACAGGCCCTTGACCTTGTGCGTGAACACCTCGCGCTCGTCGTCGGGCTGCGAGAGGTTGCCGATGATCTCGCCATAGCCGAACACGCCCATGGCAATCACCACGAAGCCGATGCCGTCGGTCAGTTCCGGAATGTCGAAGCTGAAGCGCGCCACGCCGGAATTGACGTCGGTGCCCACGATGCCGAGCAAGAGGCCCAGCACGATCATGGCCACCGCCTTGAGCAGCGAGCCCGAAGCCAGCACCACGGCGCCGATCAGCCCCAGCACCATCAGCGAGAAATACTCGGCCGGGCCGAACTTGAAGGCCAGCTCGGTCAGCGGCGGTGCAAAGGCCGCCAGGATCAGCGTGCCCACGCAGCCCGCGAAGAACGAGCCCAGGCCCGCCGCGGCCAGCGCGGGGCCTGCGCGGCCCTGCCTTGCCATCTGGTAGCCGTCGATGCAGGTGACCACCGAGGACGATTCCCCCGGCAGGTTGACCAGGATCGCGGTGGTCGAGCCGCCGTACTGCGCGCCGTAGTAGATGCCGGCCAGCATGATCAGCGCCGACACGGGCGGCAGCGCATACGTGGCGGGCAGCAGCATCGCGATGGTCGCGACCGGGCCGATGCCCGGCAGCACGCCGATCAGCGTGCCCAGGATGCAGCCGACCAGGCAGTACAGCAGGTTGGTGAAAGTGAAGGCGACGCCGAAGCCGGTCGCGAGGTTGTGGAACAGTTCCATGGCGGTGTGCTCCTCAACCCGAAATGAAAGTAGGCCAGACCTGGATCTGGAGCTTGAGCGCCCAGATGAAGGCCACATAGCTGCCGGCCGCCAGGATGGTGGACAGCACCAGCACGTCGCGCAGCTTGAATTGCTGGCCGGCCATGCTCGAGATGATGGTGAGCGCGTAGATCGCGACGATCATTCCCATCGCGGGCACGCCGATGCTCGGCAGGCCGCCGAGCAGCACGCCGAACGCCAGGTTGGCGCCGAGCACGAAGGCCAGCGGCCTCCAGGCCCATTTGCCGATCGGGTCGCCGCCGGCGGTTTCGACCACCATGGCCTGGAACATGATGAATGCCCCCAGGATGGCCAGCAGGATGCCCAGCATGAGCGGAAAGTAGCCGGGGCCCATGCGGGCCCCGTCGCCGATGTTGTAGGTTGTGGCGCCGATGGCGAAAGCGCCGCCCACGGCTGTGAACATGACTCCTGAAAAGAAGTCAGCCTGACTCTTGATACGCATTGTCTCGACCCTCTTGATTGGACCGGTGAGGGTCGTCGGGTGCGGCTGACCGTTGGCTGACCGGCACGGTAAGGACAAATGCGTACAAGGGTTCTCCCGCCGAGCGAAAGAAGGCGCAGCGGAAACGAAAAAAGCTCCCGAAGGAGCTTTTTGTTCATTCAGAGAGCCGGGGCTCTCTTGATGAGTGGGGGTGAGTGCGTGAGGGCTTAGTAGCCGCCGCGGCCACCGCCGCCGTAGCCGCCGCCACCACCGCTGCGGCCACCGCCGCCGCCACCACCGTAGCCGCCGCCGCCGCCGCCGCCGCCACCACCGTAGCCGCCACCACCACCAGCGCCGCCGCCATAGCCGCCGCCACCGGTACGGGGGGGGCGAGCTTCCATCGGACGTGCTTCGTTCACGGTCAGGGCGCGGCCCTGGAGCGAATGGCCGTTCATGGCTTCAACGGCTGCCAGCGCTTCAGCGTCGGTGCCCATTTCCACGAAACCGAAGCCCTTGGAGCGACCGGTGTCGCGTTCCATCATGACCTTGGCGCTGACGATCGAGCCGAACTCGCCGAAAGCCTGTTCCAGGTCGTTATCACGCACGGAGTAGGCGAGGTTGCCTACGTAGAGTTTCTTGCCCATTGAGGGACTCCTAATTCAAACCAACAATACAAAGCGATGGAGTCCCAGAATCACAACAAACAAATGCGCTGTGGCGCGAAACTGACCGATCACCGAATTACGTGCACGGGAGCAAGCTCACAGACACGTAGGCCGGATTATCAATCCGATCTGGGAAAAGCGTGTCGAAATCCGCGCTTATTACGAAACATCACGCCCTGACGGGCGGTTTCGCAACGGTTGGAGCAGGCCGGAAAGGCCGTTGTGGTCTATTTCATGCATCAAATGGAGCAGCCGGCCGATCTCGCCCGAGGGAAAACCCTCGCGCGCGAACCAATTCAGATAATTTCCGGGCAAATCGGCAATCAATGTGCCCTTGTGTTTACCAAAGGGCATTTCGAGCGTGACCAGACGCTGCAGGTCTTCGGGTTTCATGCGCTTCAGCCTCCCGCGCGCTTGACCGTGTGGCCCTGCTTTACCAGGGCGGCGATCACCAGTTCCCGGTGGTCGCCCTGGATCTCGATGGTGCCGTCCTTCACCGTGCCGCCCGAACCGCAGGCCGTCTTGAGTTGCTTGCCCACGGCTGCGAGCGCGGCCGCATCGAGTGCGAGGCCCTTGACCACGGTCACGCCCTTGCCTTTGCGGCCCTTGGTCTCGTGCGATACACGCACAATGCCATCGGTGGCCGGAATGCGCGCCTTGTTCTCCTTGCAGCGGCACTGCGCCATCGGCGCGCGGCAATCGGGGCACATGCGGCCGCCCGCCTCGGTGGAGTACACCAGGGCGCTGGCCTGATTGCTTTTCATCGTTGCCATTCGATCGCTCTCTTCTTCAATTCTTCTTCACTGCTTCCGGTTTCATCTCTCTGTCTGCTCACATGCCATTCGACTCACTGGGCCTGGCCCCCGCGCTCGTGCAGGCTGCCGCCGAAAGCGGCTATGCCGCGCCGACCGCCATCCAGGCTGCGGCCATTCCCGCCATTCTGCAAGGCCGCGACGTCCGGGGCTCGGCGCAGACCGGTTCCGGCAAGACCGCCGCATTTTCCCTCCCGCTGCTGCAGCGCCTGGCCGCCGAACCCGCACAGGCGCCGCGCCGCGTGCGCGCGCTGGTGCTCGTGCCCACGCGTGAGCTCGCGGCCCAGGTCGGCGAGACGATGCGCAGCCTGGCGCAGCACCTGCCCGAGCGGCTCAAGATCGCCATTGCCTTCGGCGGCGTGTCGATCAACCCGCAGATGATGAGCCTGCGCGGCGGCGCCGATATCGTGGTCGCCACGCCGGGCCGCCTGCTCGACCTGGTGGACCACAACGCGCTGAAGCTCGATGCGGTTTCCATGCTCGTGCTCGACGAGGCCGACCGCCTGTTCGACCTCGGCTTTGCCGAGGAACTGGGCCGCATCCTCGCGCTGCTGCCGCCGCGGCGCCAGAACCTGTTGTTCTCCGCCACCTTCCCACCCGCCATCCAGGCGCTGGCCGACAGCACGCTGCAGGACCCGGCGGTGATCGACGTGCAGGGCGAGCCCGGCACCGAGCCCGCCATCGTGCAGCGCGTGATCGAGGTCGATGCGAACCGCCGCACGCAGCTGCTGCGGCATCTGCTGAAAGAGAACGCGTGGGACCGCGTGCTGGTCTTCGTCGCCACGCAGCATGCGGCGCAGACCGTGGCCGAGAAGCTCTACAAGAACGGCGTCTACGCGGTGCCTTTCCACGGCGACATCGCGCAGGGCACGCGCACCGGCATCCTCGCGCAGTTCAAGGAGAGCCGGTGGGACGTGGTGATTGCCACCGACCTGGCCGCACGCGGCATCGACATTGCGCAGTTGCCGGTGGTGATCAACTACGACCTGCCGCGCTCGCCCACCGACTACATCCACCGCATCGGCCGCACCGGGCGTGCCGGCGAGAGCGGGCTGGCCATCAGTTTCGTGAGCGCGACGACCGAGGCGCACTTTCGCCTGATCGAAAAGCGCCAGGGCCTCCACCTGCCGCGCGAGCGTATCGAAGGCTTCGAGCCGACCGAGGCCGCCGTGCCGATGGTCGATGCCTCGGGCACCGGCGGCATCAAGGGCAAGCGGCCGAGCAAGAAGGACAAGCTGCGCGCGGCGGCCGCGCTCGCTGGCGCGCGACAGGGCGGCCCCGAAAAGAGCGACTGACCGGCGCGCTACGCGGGCTTCGACAGGAAAGTCGACAACAAGTCCACCGGCAGCGGGAAGACGATGGTGGTGTTCTTGTCCGCGCCGATCACCGTCAGCGTTTCCAGGTAGCGCAGCTGGATCGCCTGCGGCTCCTGCGCCAGCACGCGCGCGGCCTGGTACAGCTTCTCGGACGCCTGAAGTTCGCCTTCGGCGTGGATCACCTTGGCACGCCGCTCGCGTTCCGCCTCGGCCTGCCGCGCGATGGCCCGGATCATCGATTCGGTGAGGTCGATCTGCTTGATTTCCACGTTGGAGACCTTGATGCCCCAGGAGGTCGTCTGCACGTCGAGCGACTCCCGCACATCCAGGTTGAGTTTTTCCCGTTCGGCCAGCATGTCGTCCAGCTGGTGCTTGCCCAGCACCGAGCGCAGCGTGGTCTGCGCCAGCTGGCTGGTCGCGTTGAAGAAGTCCTTGACCTCGATGATGGCCTTTTCGGCATCGACGATGCGGAAGTAGACGACCGCGCTGACCTTCACCGACACGTTGTCGCGCGAGATCACGTCCTGGGTCGGAACCTCGAGCACCACGGTGCGCAGGTCGACCCGCACGACCTGCTGGATGACGGGAATCACGATCACCAGCCCGGGCCCCGCGACCCTGGAGAAGCGACCCAGGGTGAACACGACGCCGCGTTCGTATTCGCGAAAGATCCAGATTGCTGAAAAAAGCAGCACCACCAGCAAGACAAGCAAGACGGTACCGATGCCGAAAGTGAACATGGCGGTCTCCCGCGACCCAGCGACAGCGCTGGATTGTTGGACCGTCGGCGCACACGGGCGTTCCTGAAGACCCTGCCCCAGGGGTTACCAACCCATCTGCCGAGCCGCAAGCTCCTTCATGATCTCCTCGGCGCCGCCGCCGATCATCATCACCTTGACTTCGCGGTAGATGCGCTCGCTCACCGTGCCGCGCATGAAGCCCATGCCGCCGAGGATCTGCACGGCCTGGTCGGCGCAGAACTGCATGGTCTGCGTGGCGTGGTTCTTGAGCATGCAGACCTCCGCCACCCATTCGGGTGCGTTGAAACGGCCGGCCGCCTCGTGTGCATCGCCTTGCGCCGACACGGCCTCGAGCCACGCCTCGGTGGAGGAAATGCGCATCTGCATGTCGACCAGCTTGTGGCGTACCGCCTGGTGCTCGATGAGCGCCGCACCGAATGTCTTGCGCTCGCGCGACCACGCCAGCGCCTCGTCGAGGCAGGCCTGCGCGAAGCCGAGCGCGCCCGCAGCCAGGCCGATGCGCTCGCCGTTGAAGTTGCTCATGATCATGCGAAAGCCCGCGCCTTCTTCGCCGAGCAGGTAGCGTGCGGGCACGCGCACGTTGTCGAAATGCAGCTGCGCGGTGTCGGAGCACCACCAGCCCATCTTCGCAAGGCGCGTGCGCGTGAGGCCGGCCGCATCGCTGGGCACCAGCAGCATCGATATGCCGCCCGCACCGCGCTCCTCGCCGGTGCGCACGGCCACCGTGATCCAGTCGGCGCGCATGCCCGAGGTGATGAAGGTCTTTTCGCCGTTCAGCACGTAATGGTCGCCGTCGCGCCTTGCCGTCGTGCGCAGCGCAGCGACATCGGAGCCGCCGCCGGGTTCGGTGATCGCGAGCGCCGCGATCTTCTCGCCGCGCAGCACCGGTGACACGACCTCGGCGCGCACCGCATCGCTGCCGTGCAGCACCACCGGCGGCAGGCCGATGTTGTGCGAGAACAGGCTCGCCAGCACGCCGCCGCTCTTGCCGTGCCGTGCCAGCGCGATCCAGGCAGGGAGCTTGAGCGCATACGAAGCCGGCGTACCGCCGAACGCTTCGGGATAGCCGAGACCGAGCAGCCCGAGTTCCGCGGCGCGTGCGTAGAGCGCGCGCGGAAATTCGCCCGCGTCGTCCCAGGCTTCGACATTCGGCGCGATCTCGTTCTCGGCAAAGCGCCGCACCGTGTCGGCGAGCGCCGCGCGGTCGGCTTGCAGTTCGGCGTCCATCGCGCTTCAGCCGCGCGGCGGCCGCTTGGCGATGCCCATGGTCTTCGCGAGGATGCCCAGCATCACCTCGTCCGCGCCGCCGCCGATGGAGCCCAGCCGGCCGTCGCGGTACAGGCGCGAGACGCGGTTCTCGAGCGTGAAGCCCATGCCGCCCCAGAACTGCAGGCAGGTGTCGGCCACCTGCCGCGTGAGCCGGCCCGTCTTGAGCTTGGCCATCGAGGCCAGCTCGAGCACGTCCTCGCCCTGCACATGCAGATCGCAGGCTCGGTAGGCGAGGGCGCGCAGCGCCTCCACTTCGGTCTTGAGCTCGGCCAGCTTGAATTGCACCCACTGCTGGTCGGCCAGCGTGCCGCCGAACATGTGGCGCTGCTGCGCCCATTCGATGGTCTGCGCGATGCAGTCCTCCATCGGTTCGAGCGAACTCGCGGCGGCCCACAGCCGCTCTTCCTGGAATTGCTGCATCTGGTAGACGAAGCCCTGGCCTTCCTCGCCGATGCGATAGCGCTGCGGCACGCGAACGTTGTCGAAGTAGATGAGGCCGGTGTCACTCGAATGCATGCCGATCTTGCGGATTTTTTTTGCCTTCTCGATACCAGGCGCGTCCATGGGCACCATCACGAGCGACTTGTTCCGATGCACCGGGCCGTCGCTGGTGTTGACCAGCATGCACATCCAGTCGGCCTGCAGGCTGTTGGTGATCCACATCTTCTGGCCGCTGATGAGGTAGTCAGCGCCGTCCTTGCGCGCATGGCTCTTGAGACCCGCCACGTCGCTGCCCGCGCCGGGCTCGCTCACGCCGATGCAGCCGACCGTGTCGCCCGCGATGGCGGGTGCCAGGAACTCGCGGCGCAGTTCGTCGCTGCCAAAGCGCGCGAGTGCGGGCGTGCACATGTCGGTCTGCACGCCGATGGCCATCGGCACGCCGCCGCAGCTCACGTGGCCCAGCGCCTCGGCCATCGCCATCGCGTACGAATAGTCGAGGCCGGCGCCGCCGAAGGCCTCGGGCTTGTTGAGGCCCAGCATGCCCAGGTTGCCGAGCTTCTTGAAGACCTCGTGCGCGGGAAAGATCTCGGCCTCTTCCCATTCGTCGACATGCGGATTGATCTCGTCGTCGATGAAGCGGCGCAGCGTGTTCTGGATCTCGAGATGCTCGTGGGTGTACTGCATGCGGTTGTCTCCAATCAGTCGTTCGGTTCGTCGCCATCCTGGAACACGCGCGGCGTCTCGGCGAGATGAAAGCCGTCGAAGGGCCGCACCGCCGCGCGCTGCTGCGCCTGCGCATCGGGCAGCGCCATTGGCCAGCCCATGCGCACCTGCGGCCGCGCGCCGTCCACGCGCAGCACGCTGCCGCTGATGAAGCTCGCCGCGGGGCTCAGCAGGAAGGCGATGGCGGCCGAGGTCTCGGCCTCGTTGCCGAAGCGCCCCGCGGGCACGGTGTTGCGCATGGCGCGCAGCATGTCGCCGGCCTCGGGCGGGTAGTGGTCCATGCCGCTCGATGCGATATAGCCCGGCGCCACGGCGTTCACGCGCACGCCGCTCGCGGCCCATTCGAGGGCGGCCGTTTCGGTGAAGCTCACCATGCCCGCGCGCGCGGCGCCGCTGTGGCCCATGTTGGGCATGGAACCCCACATGTCGGCCACGATGTTGACGATGGCACCGCCCTTGGCCTGCATGCTTTGCACAAAGCATTCGCGCGCGACCAGGAAGCCGCCCGTGAGGTTGGTGTGGATCACCGCCTCCCAGCCCTTGGCCGAAATCGCCGCGAGCGGCGTGATGTACTGGCCGCCCGCGTTGTTGACGAGGCCGTCGATGCGGCCATGTGTCGCGACGATGCCGGCAACGGCTGTGCGCACCGCCTCTTCCTGCCGGATGTCGAAGGCCTGGATGCCTGCCTTGCCACCGGCACTCGCGATCTCGGCCTGCACCTGCTTCAGCTTTTCGGTCTTGCGGCCGACCAGCACCACCTCTGCGCCCAGCGACGCGAGCTCGTGCGCCGTGCAGCGGCCGATGCCGGAGCCACCGCCGGTGACGACGATCACCTGCCCGGCGAACAGGCCGGGCGAGAACACGGAACGATATCGGGAAGAGGCGTTCATGCGAAAGGCTTCCGGAAAAACTGAACGAGCGCAGTGTGCGCCCTCATGCGTCGGCAATCTCCGCCACCACATGGCGCGCCGCCACCTGTGCACCCACCGCCACGTGCAATGCGGCAACGCGGCCGGCGCGCGGCGCGCAGTGCACATGTTCCATCTTCATCGCTTCGAGCGTGACGAGCGGCTGGCCGGCGGCGACCGCGTCGCCCTCGGCCACCAGCAGCGCGATGACGCGGCCGTTCATCGAGGCGCGCAGCAGGCCGTCGCCGGCCGCGGCACCGGCGCGGGGCACGGCGACATGCGTCAGGTCCTGCAGTTCGAAGGCCTGGCCGCGGAAATGGAACCATGAGCGATCGGCGGATACGCGCACCGCCAAGGCCTGCTCCGAGACGCTTCCGCACGAGAAGCGCACGCTGCCATTGCCGGGCAGCGACAGCAGCACGATATGGGCCGGTGGCGCTGCGTCGAGCGCGACATCGAAACGGCCCGAACCCCTCGGCGTCACCCGCACCGCGTGCACCTCGCCGTTGAGCGAAAAGCGCAGTGCGTTGGGCAGGGTATGCGCAAGCGGCGACGGCCATCCGCGTTCGCCCAGCTGGATCAGCAGCGCGGCCAGCCATACGGCGCGGCCTTCCGTGGCGGCATCGGGCGCGAGCAATGCATCGGCATGCTCGGCAATGAACGCCGTCGTTGCAGTGCCGTCGGCAAACACAGGGTGCGACAGCGCATGCTGCAAGAGCTGCTGGTTGGTTGCGATACCCAGTGCCACCGTGTCCTGCAGCCCTGCGATCAGCCGCTGCCTGGCTTCGTCGCGCGTGCGGCCGTGTGCCACGAGCTTGGCGATCATCGAGTCGTAGAAGGGCGGCACCGCGGCGCCGTCACGCAGCGCGTGCTCGACGCGAAGGGCCGGCGAAGGCCGCCATGCGGCGAGCGTGCCGCTCTGCGGCATGAAGCCCTGTTGCGGGTCTTCGGCGCAGAGCCGAACCTCGATCGCGTGGCCGCTCATGCGCACGTCCTGTTGAGCGAGGGGCAGCGGTTCGCCGGCCGCCACGCGCAGTTGCAGTTCGACCAGGTCGAGCCCCGTCACCGCTTCGGTCACCGGGTGTTCCACCTGCAGCCGCGTGTTCATTTCCATGAACCAGTACCGGCCCTCGGCATCGAGCAGGAATTCGAGCGTGCCCGCACCTTCATAGCCCATGGCCTTGGCCGCCGCCACGGCCGTTGCGCCCATGCGTTCGCGCAAGACCGGGGAAACGGCCGGCGAGGGGGACTCCTCGATCACCTTCTGGTGCCGCCGCTGCACCGAACAATCGCGTTCGCCGAGGTGAATGGCGTTGCCGTGCCGGTCGGCGAACACTTGGATCTCGATGTGCCGTGGAGCAACGATGGCGCGCTCCAGGATCACGGTTGCGTCGCCGAAGGCATGGAGCGCCTCGGACTGCGCGCTATGCAGCAGTTCGGCAAACGACGCGGCCGAAGGCGCGAGCCGCATGCCGCGTCCGCCGCCGCCGGCCGTCGCCTTGATCATCACCGGCCAGCCGATGCGTGCAGCTTCTGCGGCGAGCGTGGCCGTGCCTTGGTCTTTGCCTTGATAGCCAGGGATGCACGGCACGCCGGCCGCCTGCATCAGCCGCTTGGCGCCGGCCTTGTCGCCCATGGCGCGAATGGCTTCGGGCGAGGGGCCGATGAAGACCAGCCCCGCATCCAGGCAGGCCTGCGCGAACTCCGCGTTCTCAGCCAGGAAGCCGTAGCCCGGGTGCACGGCTTCGGCGCCGCTGGCGTGGGCGGCTTCGACGATGGCGGGGATGTTCAGGTAGCTCTGCGCGGGCAGCGGCTCGCCGATCCACACGGCCTGGTCGGCTTGCCGCACGTGCTCCGCATCGGCGTCGGCGCTCGAATACACGGCCACCGTGCGGTAGCCCATGGCGCGCGCGGTGCGCATCACGCGCACGGCGATCTCGCCGCGGTTGGCCACAAGTATCTTGTTGAAGCTCATGGCCGCGCCACCGAAAACTGCATCGCCTGCGCCACGCGCGCATCGGCATCGCGGCAGACCGAGAGCACTTCGGCCAGCACCGCGCGCGTGTCGCGCGGATCGATCACGCCGTCGTCGAGCAGCAGCGCGCTGGTGGTGAACACGCTGGTCTGGCGCTCGAAGCGCTCGACAATCTGCCGCTGCATGGCATCGATCTTCGCGCGGTCGAGCGTTCCCTTGCGAGACATTCCTGCTTCCATCACGATGGCCATGGTCTGCGCCGCCTGCTCGCCACCCATCACCGCGGTGCGCGCGTTGGGCCACGAAAAGCAGAAGCGCGGCGCAAAGCCGCGGCCGCACATGCCGTAGTTGCCGGCGCCGTAAGAGGCGCCGCAATGCAGCGTGATCTGCGGCACCGTGGCGCTGGTCACGGCCTGGATCATCTTGGCGCCGTGCTTGATGATGCCGGCCTCTTCGTGCGCGCGGCCCACCATGTAGCCGGTGATGTTCTGCAGGTAGACGATGGGCGTGCGCGACTGGCAGCAGGCCTGGATGAAGTGCGTGGCCTTGGTCGCGCCATCGGAGTCGATGGGCCCGTTGTTGGTGACGATGCCCACCGCGTGGCCTTCGAGCCGCATGTGCCCGCACACCGTGGCGCTGCCGTAGTGCTCGCTGAACTCGAGAAACTCGGAGCCGTCGGCAATGCGCGCGATGACCTCGCGCATGTCCACCGGACGCCGGCCATCGCCCGGCATGATGCCGAGCAGTTCTTCGGCCTCGTACAGCGGCGGCGCGAACCGGCGCGGCGCCTCGTCGCGGGCCCAGTCGATGCCGCCGAGGATCGAGCGCGCGATGCGGATCGCGTCGCGGTCGTCCTCGGCCAGGTAGTCGCCAAGGCCCGAGACGTGGGTGTGCATCACGGCGCCGCCCAGCTCCTCCTCGGTGGCAATTTCGCCGGTGGCCGCCTTGAGCAGCGGCGGTCCCGCCAGGAAGGCGCGGGTGCGATCCCGCACCATCACGATGTAGTCGGAAAGCCCGGTCTGGTAGGCGCCGCCCGCGGTCGATGAGCCATGCGTCACGGTCACCACCGGCAGGCCCGCGGCGGAAAGCCGCGCCAGGTTGCGGAAGATGCCGCCGCCGCGCACGAAGTCCTGCACGCGGTATTGCATGAGATTGGCGCCCGCGCTTTCCACCAGCTGGACGTAGGGCAGCTTGTTCTCGAGCGCGATCTCCTGCACGCGCAGTTGCTTGTCCAGGCCCATGGGCTGCAGCGCGCCGGCGTCGATGCCCGAGTCCGACGCGCTGACCATGCAGCGCACGCCAGAAACCCGGCCGATGCCGGCGATCACGCCGCCGCCGGGCACGCTCTTGCCGAGGTCTTCGTGGTCGTGGCCCAGGCCCGCAAGCGAGGCCAGCGGCAGAAAGGGCGCGCCGGTGTCGAGCAGCAGCGCGAGCCGTTCGCGGGGCAGCAGCTGGCCGCGCCTGGCAAAGCGCTCGGCCGAGGCATTCGAGGCCGCCGCCGAGCGGGCCTCGTGCGATCGCACCTGCCCGAGCAGCGCGAGCATGCCGGCGCGGTGGGCCTGGAAGGATTCGCTGGCCGTGTGGAGCCGGGATTCGATGGCGGGCATGGAGGAGTCAGTGCAGAACGCTTTCGCTCTGCACCGACTCTAGGGCGCCGTTGCGCGCCCGGCTTGCGCCAATTAGCTGGTGCGGGCCCGCTGTGGCGCAGCGGGTGCGTCCAGGCTGGAGCCCGTGATCACCCAGTAGATGAAGATCAGCACCGCGCCGGCCGTGCCGAACACCGTCAGTCCCATGTAGTTGCCGCCGATGGCCAGTGCATCGGTGGGCGCGGCCGCGATGCAGATCATGCTGGCGGCGCTCATGCCCACATAGTGCATGGTGCAGACGGCGACGCCCATCACCGCGGCGGCGGCGATCTGGTGGCTCAGCCGGCGCAGGTTGAAGGCCAGCCACAGGGCCGCACCGGCCGCGGTGATCGCGATGGCCACCGACAGCGCCACGATGGTGGGGTCGAAGTCCATCGAGGCGCGCATGTTCATTGCAAACATGCCCATGTAGTGCATCACGCAGACGCCCACGCCGGCCAGCAGGCTGCCGGCCAGCCAGCCGGCCTTGCTGAATCTGCGCCGCCCGCCCGCCAGGTACAGCGCAATGCCCGAAATCAGGATGGCTGCCACGAGCGACACCACGGTCAGCGGCAGGTTGTACGAAATGCCCACCGGCAGCCGGTACGCCAGCATGCCGATGAAATGCATCGACCAGATACCGATGCCCCCCAGCGCCACCGCGGCGCACGCCACGACCGCGAGATTGGGTTTGCCGTCGGCGCCAACCATGCGCCCCGCACAGATCAGCGCCACCAGGGAACCTGCGAACGAGATGAGGAACGAGAGTGCCACCAGTCCGAGCGAATACTCGGGCGACAGCAGTTGGCCAACGACGAGGGGAGTCATGTTCTTATCTCCAAAAAAGAACGACTCGCCGCCGGCGGCCGGCTGGCCAAAAGGTGTAACGAGACGTCCGCGCCGGAGTCTGTAATATTTGTTTTTAAAAGTAAATCACTTCTTCATGCCTTGTCAGCGCTTCAATTCTTGGGGCGGATCCGATAGATCGCGTTGTTCCGGTCGGCTGACATGTAGATGGTCCCGTCGCTGCCCACGGCGACCCCCGTGACCACGTAGGGCGGCGGCAGGCCGGGGCTGGCGGCCAGCCCGATCGGCAGGTTTTCCGCCACCGTGCGGCGCGATCCGTCGGCGGGGGTTATCTCCACCAGCCGGCGCGCCGCGCTTTCGGCCACGATGAAACTGCCCCAGGGCGTTTGCGCCACGCCTTCGGGCAAGGCCAGTCCCTCGGCAATGGCGCGCAGCGGGGCGCTGGCATCGAGCGGTATGCGGGTCAGCTTGCCGGCCGCCTCGGTCACGTAGAGCGCTCCGTCCTGCCCGACGACCATCTGCACCGGCCCGCCCAGTCCGCTGGCGAGCACTTGCTTCTCTGCAAAGTGAAGGCCTCGCGCGCGGGTGATGGTGCCGGTGGCAATCTCGGCATAGATCACGCTGCCGTCGGGCATGGGGATGGCATCGAACGGCGCCTTCAGCCCGTGGATGGTTTCCACCGTCCTGAGGGTCTGGCGGTCGACCAGCTGCACCGTGCCCGTGAACCACGAGGTCAGCGCGAAGAGCGTGCCCGAGACGCCGATCGCGAAGGGGTAGTCGAGCTCGGGATCGCGCTGCATGCGGAACACGTCGCGCACTTCGCCGGTACGCACATCCACCTGGCGGAAGCCGAACACGTCCGCCACCCAGAGCGTGTGTCCGTCGATCTTGAGGCCCGCCGGCGCCGCGAGCTTGCCGCTGGTGAGCGTGCGCAGCGCCCCGGTGGCGGGGTCGAAGGCCTGGATTTCGTTGTTCGCCATGTTCGACACGTAGATCGTGCCGTCGGGGGCAATGGCGAGGTTGTCGAGCGAGGGGCGCAGCTGCCTGGCAACGGTCTTCCGGCCGGTGGCCAGGTCGACCCGCACCAGCTCCCCGCTGCGCGCGTCGACCACCCAGAGGTTGCCCTTGCCGTCGAGGTTGGCGGCAGCGGGAATCTTGAAACCGTCGGCGATCACGGTCATGTTGCCATTGGCCGGGTCGATCTTCACCACTTGGCCCTTGAACCACAGCGGGCCATAGAGCATGCCGTCCGGGCCAACCTCGAAGCCGTTGAAGCCGCCCATGTCTTTCTTGATGAGCCGCGGCGGCTTCTGGCCCGCGCGGTCGATCTCCCACAGCGCATCGGCCAGGAACACCTGCGAGGCGTAGAGCTTGTGGTTGCGGCGGTCGAAGTCCAGCGAGTTGAGGCCGGGCAGGTCCTTGGCGAGCACGCGCATCGGCGCGCCGTCGTTCTCGCGGTAGCGCAGCATGCCCATGAGATAGTTGGTCCACGCCAGCTCGCCCTTGGGGCCGACCGCAATGTCGTCGGCCTGGCCTTCGGGCGCGTCGATCAGGACCTTGGCCGCGCCGGTGGTGCGGTCGACCTCCCACAGGGTGCTGCCGAGCACCGAGCCCGCGAGCAGCCGGCCCTTCGAATCGATGGCCAGCCCGTGCACTCCCGCGAACGAGGATGGCGCCACCAGCGCTTCGGGCGCGGACCACGAGACGGGCCGGGTGGGCGGTGGTGGCGGAGCGAGGCTTGCGCAGGCGCCCAGCAGCGCGAACATGGCAGTCAGCGCGGCGGTGCGGAACAGGCGACGGGGCATGTCTTCTCCTTCTGGTGGGTCAATGCGCAAGCAGTCTAGAAGGAGGAAGGGGAGGCGGCGCAATCTCTCCCGGGACATGCGGACTTTCGTTCGCTGCGGATTACCCGCACCCGCGCACCGTTCACCCGCGCAGCAGCTGCGTCACTGCGTGGATCGACAGTCCCACGAGCCCGCCCACCAGCGTGCCGTTGATCCGGATGAACTGCAGGTCGCGCCCGATGTGGCGCTCCAGTTCGTCGGTCATCTCGCTGGCGTTCCATTCCCCGACGCGCTCCTCGATGTAGCGGCGGATGTCCTCGCGGTAGCGCTCGATGGCCAGCGGCGCGGCTGCCTCGATCTGCTCGTTGATCCAGTGGCGGATCGCCTCGTCGGCCTGCAGCCGCGTGCCCAATGCGCCCGCCATCGACGCGATGCGCCGGCGGATCGTCGAATCGCCCCGGCCGAGATCGCCATGCAGCCACGCCAGCAGCTCGCCCCAGATCCCGTGCAGGTAGTCGCCCAGCGCGGGGTGGGCCATGAGCTCGGCGCGGATCTGCTCGCCGCGCTGCTGGAACTCGGGGTCGAGCTTGAGTCGCACCACGAAGTCGTCCACGAAGTGATCGAAGCGCCTGCGCATCGGGTGGTCGGGCTCGGCCGCCAGTTCGGCGATGGTGCGTGCCACGGCCGCCACGATCTTGCGCGTCGCGAGCTTCGCCGCCACCTGGTCCAGGCCCACGTAGCGCAGCGTCTTGATCTCGCGCGCAATGGCTTCCGTGATGTGCGACTGAACTTCTTCCCCATCGAGCATGCCGGCCACCTGCTGCAGCACGTCGTCGAGCAACGCCTGGTGGCGACCACCGGCCGTGAGGGCGTCCAGCGCCTGGCCCATCAGGCGGGAGAGATCGATCTTCTCGAGGCCCGCCGCGGCGGCGCGTCCCATGAAGGCGCGCACGCGTTCGTCGTCGAATGCCGAGAGCCCGTAGCGCGCAGCCGCCACGCCCCATTCGCCCAGCTTCTCGCCGCTGGCCGGGCGCGCGAGCCAGTCGGCCAGCCGGCCGGCCGCGTCGAACTGCCGCAGCTTGGCAAGCACCTGCGCGGTGCTCAGGAAGTTGTTGCAGATGAAGCCGGCCAGCTTGGCGCCGATGCGGTCCTTGTTGCTCGGGATGATCGCGGTGTGCGGAATCGGCAGGCCGAGCGGGTGCCGGAACAGCGCCACCACCGCAAACCAGTCGGCAATGGCGCCGACCATCGCGGCCTCGGCGAACGCGGCCACGTAGCCCCAGGCCGGGTGCTGCCCATGCAGCGCGCTGGCCAGGGCATAAAGCAGTGCCGCGCCGCACAGCAGGCCAAGCGCGACGCGCTTCATGCGGTCCAACGCGAGCCCATTGCAGCCATCGTCAGCCGATCTTGGGCGTCGACGCGAGGCGCTCCATGAACAGCTCGCAGCGCCCCAGCTGCTCGAGGCTCACGAACTCGTCGGGCTGGTGCGCCTGGTTGATGCTGCCAGGGCCGCACACCACGGTGGGGATGCCGGCGTTCTTGAACAGGCCCGCCTCGGTGCCGAAAGCCACCAGCGTGGTGCGCTCTTCACCCGAAAGGCGCTGCGCGAGCTGCGTGACCGGATCGCCCGCCGCGCCGAGGAAGCTCGGAATCTCGCAGATGGTCTCGAAGCGAAAGCCCGCGTCGGGCGCCACCTTCTTCATCGACGCTTCGAGGCTGCCGGCATAGGAGACGACCTCTTCCTGCATCTTCTTGGCGTCGGCGGTCGGCAGGTCGCGGAATTCGTAGCGGAACTCGGCGTCGCGCGGCACCACGTTGTCGGCGATGCCGCCGTGGAACTGGCCCACGCTCGCGGTGCTGAAGGGCACGTCGAAGCCATCGTAGCGCGGCTCGCTGCGCTCGAAGTCTTCGGCCATGTCGCGCACCTTGCCGACCACGCGCGCGGCCATCTCGATGGCGTTGACCGAGTGCGGCGTGAGCGACGAATGCGCCTCCTTGCCGCGCACGCAGCAGCGGTAGCGGTACACGCCCTTGTGCGCGATGGCCGGCACCATGCTGGTGGGCTCGCCCACGATGCAGGCGATGGGCTTGATGCCGGCATCGCGCATGTCGGCAATGAGTTCCTTCACGCCGAAGCAGCCGATCTCCTCTTCATAGCTGAAGGCGAAATGCACCGCGAAGGGCGAATCGCTTTCCAGAAAACGCCTGGCATTGGACAGCGCAATCGCGATGAAGCTCTTCATGTCGGCCGAGCCGCGCCCATAGAGGCGCTCGTCCTGCACCGTGGCGGAGAGCGGATCGACGCTCCAGTCTTGACCGTCCCAGGGCACCGTGTCGGTGTGGCCCGAAATGATGACGCCGGCCGGCTTGCCTTCGCCGAGCGTGGCAAACAGGTTGGCCTTGGTGCGTTCGGCGTTGTAGGTGATGCGGCTCTTCACGCCCAGGGCGGCCAGGTGGCTTTGCGCGAGGTCGATCAGCTGGAGGTTGCTGTTTGCGCTGACGGTGTTCATGCGCACCAGCGTCTGGGCCAGCGCGAGGCTTTGAGGGGAAAGCGTATGGGGCATGCAACAGATTGTCCAAGAAGTCGGTGCCCCGCGCCGATGAGCGCCCAAGCTGTCATGCGGAGCGGGTACCCTGCGCCTCTTTTGGATGGAGAAAAGACGATGCGCAGCCTTCCTTTCGCCCTCGCCGCGACCGCCGCCCTTGGCCTGGCCGCCTGCGGCACCACCGGCCCCGGTTCGTCCAACAAGCTGCTGACGCTCGACGGCCAGCCGCCGCTGGTCATTGCGCACCGCGGCGCTTCCGGATACCTGCCGGAGCAGACGCTCGAAGCCTATGCGCGCGCCATCGAGCTCGGCGCCGACGTGATCGAGATGGACCTGGTCTCCACCAAGGACGGCGTGCTCATCGCGCGGCACGACCCCAACCTGGGCATCAGCACCGACGTGGCCAAGCACCCCCGCTTCGCCTCGCGCAAGAAGACCATCAAGGTCGACGGCGAAACCCAGACCGGCTGGTTCAGCAACGACTTCACGCTGGCCGAGATCAAGACGCTGGGCGGCATTTCCACCGACGCCGAGCGGCCGCAGGAGTTCAATGGCAAGTTCAAGGTCGTGACCTTCCAGGAGATCATCGATTTCGCCAAGGCCAAGTCGAAGGAAACCGGCCGCACCATCGCGATCTACCCGGAGACCAAGAACCCGACCTACTTCCGCGAGCTCGGGCTGCCGATGGAAGACAAGGTCATCGCGGCCGTCAACGCCGCCGGCTGGAACAGCAAGACCGCGCCCATCTACGTGCAGTCCTTCGAGCCGGGCAGCCTCAAGTACATGAAGAGCAAGGGCCTGAACACCCGGCTCATCCAGCTCATCGACGGCGACAGCGTCGACCTGAAGACCGGCGCCGTGACCTTTGCCGTGCCGAGCGACCGCCCCTACGACTGGACCAAGGCCGGCGACAAGCGCAATTTCGACGCCATGGTCACGCCCGCCGGCCTGGCCGAGATCAAGACCTATGCCGACGGCATCGGCCCGTGGAAGCGCTATATCGTGAGCGTCAAGGGCACCATCGGCGCCGACGGCAAGCCGGTGGACGTCAACAAGGACGGCAAGATCAACGACGCCGACGCCACCTCCGTCGCGCCCACCACGCTCGTTGCCGATGCGCACAAGGCGGGGCTGTTCGTGCATCCGTTTACCTTCCGCAACGAGTCGCGCCGGCTCGCGGCCGACTATGGCAACGACGGCAAGAACGAGTACGCGGTGTATTACAGGCTCGGCGTGGACGGGGTGTTCACCGACTTCACCGACACCGCGCTGGCTGCGCGCGCCGACTACTTGAAGAGCATCGGCCGCTGAGCAGGGCCTGGGGATTTGCATGGCACGGCCTTTGCGGGTCACTCCGCAAAGCCTAGACTGTGCCCCCATGAAACTCATCGATTCACTCGTCACGCAGGCGGCCGGCATCGCCGCCGTCCGACGTGACCTTCATGCCCATCCCGAACTCTGCTTCGAAGAAGTCCGCACCGCCGACGTGGTGGCAGGCAAGCTCACCGAGTGGGGCATACCCATTCACCGCGGCCTGGGCACCACCGGCGTGGTCGGCATCGTCAAGAACGGCACCAGCAGCCGCGCCGTCGGCCTGCGCGCCGACATGGACGCGCTGCCCGTCACCGAACTCAACACCTTCGCCCACGCCAGCAAGCACCACGGCAAAATGCACGCCTGCGGGCACGACGGCCACACCGCCATGTTGCTGGCCGCGGCGCAGCACCTGTCGAAGCACCGCAATTTCGATGGCACGGTCTACCTGATCTTCCAGCCGGCCGAAGAGGGCGGCGGCGGCGCCCGCGAAATGATCAAGGAAGGCCTCTTCGAGCATTTCCCCATGGACGCCGTGTTCGGCATGCACAACTGGCCGGGCATGAAGGCCGGCCAGTTCGCGGTGAGCCCCGGCCCGGTGATGGCCTCGGGCAACAAGTTCTACGTGAACGTCATTGGCAAGGGCGGCCATGCCGCGCTGCCGCAGACCGGCATCGACCCGGTGCCTATCGCCTGCGAGATCGTGCAGGCGTTCCAGACCATTCTCACGCGCAAGATGAAGCCGACCGACTCGGCCGTGATCTCGGTCACCACCATCCATGCCGGTGAAATCAACAACGTGATCCCCGACAACTGCGAGATGACGGGCACGGTGCGCACCTTCTCCATCGAAGTGCTCGACATGATCGAGTCGCGCATGAAGCTGATCGCCGAGCACATCTGCGCCGCGCATGGCGCGACCTGCGACTTCCGCTTCGAGCGCTACTACCCGCCCACCATCAACACCGAGGCCGAAGCCAACTTTGCGCGCGGCGTGATGGGCGAAATCGTCGGCGCCGAGAACGTGCTGCGGCAGGAAGCCGCCATGACCTCGGAAGACTTCGCCTTCATGCTGCAGGCCAAGCCCGGTGCCTATGCCTTCATCGGCAACGGCGACGGCTCGCACCGCGACGTGCACCACGGCGAAGGGCCGTGCACGCTGCACAACGCGAGCTACGACTTCAATGACGACCTGATTCCACTGGGCGCCACCTGCTGGGTGCAATTGGCCGAGCAGTTCCTGAAACCCGGGGGGACGGCGCCTTGATCGGCATCGGCGAGGCGTTTTCGCCCCGCTACGCGCAGGCGCGCCAGAAGTTCCTGCGGGCCTGCGTGAGTGCCGGCCTCGTGGTCGAGCCGCATGCGCATCCGGGCAAGGGACAGGACGGCGAGGAACTCTCGATGGACGTGGCGCTCGACGGCGCTGCCAATGCCGGGCGCCTGCTGATCGTCTCCAGCGCCTGCCACGGCGTCGAAGGCCATTGCGGCAGCGGCGTGCAGGTGTTTGCGCTGCACGATGCCGAATGGCGCGAGAAGGCGCGCGCCAGGGGTGTGGCGGTGCTCTATGTGCACGCGCTCAATCCGCACGGCTTTTCGTTCGGGCGGCGCGTCACGCAGGAAGGCGTCGACCTGAACCGCAATTTCGTCGATTTCTCGAAGCCGCTCCATGCCAACGAGGCCTATGCCAAGCTGCATCCGCTGCTCGTGCCCCAGACCTGGCCGCCCACGGCGGAAAACCAGGCGGCCCTGGAGAAATGGATCGACAAGCACGGCGCCGCCGCATTCCAGGCCGCCGTGAGTGGCGGGCAATACCAGTTCGGCGACGGACTGTTCTTTGGCGGCCAGGCCGAGACCTGGGGCAACAAGACGCTGCGCAACGTGCTGCGCCGCCATGCGGGCGGCGCCCGCCGGCTGGGCTGGATCGACCTGCACACCGGGCTCGGCCCGAACGGCATCGGCGAGCGCATCTTCGCCGGCAAGGACGACAAGGCGGCCTATGCCCGCGCCAACGATTGGTGGGGCACGCCCGCGGCGCCGGTCACCTCGACCTACGATGGCTCCTCCACCTCGGCCCCGTTGCGTGGACTGATGTGCGAAGCGGTGTACCAGGAGTGTCCGGCGGCCGAGTACACCGGCATTGCGCTCGAGTACGGCACGCTGCCCATGCTGGATGTGCTGAACGCCCTGCGCGCCGACCACTGGCTGCACAAGCACCCCGAGGCACCGGCCGATCTGGCCGACGGCATCCGCGCGCGCATGCGCGAGGCCTTCTACACGGACAGCGACGCCTGGCGCGGCCAGGTCGTCAGCCAGGCCCGCCAGGCCATGTTCCAGGCCGTGGACGGCCTGGGCGCCTGAAGCCGGCGGGGCCGGATCAGGTCCTGACCCTGCCGTCGGCCGTGATCATCGACAGTTCAACGAACTTCGATGCGACGTGGTTCTTGGCCGAGTACGACACCTCGAAGCCGCCGAACTGCTGGCGGTCGATGCTTTCGAGCCCCGCGATGAGGCTGTCGCGCGTGAGCTTGCCCGGCGCGCGGCGCAGGCCTTCGGCCAGCACCTTGGCGGCAAGGTAGCCTTCCATGCTCGAGAAGTTGGCGCTTGCGGCGGCACCAGCCTTTTTCACTGCGTCGCTGAATTCGCGCGTGATCGCGTTGGCCGGGTTGTAGGGCGAGGGCACCACCTGCGTCACCATCACGCCCGCGCCCTCCTTGCCGAGTTCGTCGGCCAGCGCCTGGGTGCCCACGAAGGACACGTTGAAGAACGTGCCGCCGTAGCCCGCCTTGCGTGCCTGGCGGATGAAGGCGGCACATGCCTTGTAGGCGCCCACCTGGACCACCGCGTCGGGCTTTGCGGCCACGATGCTTTTCACCGCCGCCGCCACGTCGACCGAATTGCGTTCCACCGTGGCCAGCGCCACCGGCTTGAGGTCCTGCTGCGAAAGAGCCAGGGTCACGCCGTCGAGCCCTGCCTTGCCGTAGGCGTCGTTCTGGTAGAAGACCGCGATCTTCTTCAGGTGGAGGTGGGTGAGCTGCTTCACGATGAGCGCGGTCTCGTCGTTGTACGAGGCGCGCAGGTGGAACACGTTCTTGTGGAACGGTTCGCGCAGCGACATCGCACCCGTGAACGGCGCGATGAAAGGCACCTTGTCCTTCACCGCCAGCGGCAGCGCGGCCAGGCTGGTGGGCGTGCCGATGTAGCCGAAGAGCGCGAACACGTCCTCTTCGATCAGCTTTTGCGTGTTGGCGGCGCAGCGGTCGGGCTCGTAGCCGTCGTCCAGGTTCTTGATGACCACGGCGCGCCGGCCGGACTGCGCGTTGTACTGGTCCAGGAACAGCTTGGCGCCCTGGTGAAACTGGATGCCGAGCTGCGCGGCAGGCCCGGTGAAAGGGGCCGACTGGCCCAGGACGAGCGGCGTTTCGCCCTGTGCCCTGGCCAGCTGGAAGCCGCCCAGCGCCGCCGCGCCCGCGGCAACGGAAAAATGTCTGCGATTCATCATGGTGAAAACCTCTTCTGCGCGCTGGCGCGCCAAACCTGGAAAACTTTAGACTTGCCGGATGGTCGATGCCCCGGTCTCTACAACAGCTGTTCTCCCCACCTCAACTTCCACGGTCCTGGGCGCCTGTCCACATGACTGCCCGGATACCTGCGCCCTTGTCACCACCGTCCAGGACGGCGTGGCCGTGAAGCTGCAGGGCAATCCGGCCCATTCGCACACGGCTGGCGTTCTTTGCACCAAGGTCTCGCGCTACATCGAACGCAACGAGCATGCCGAGCGGCTCGTCCAGCCCCTGAAACGGTCCGGCCCCAAGGGCAGCGGCCAGTTCGAGCCGGTGAGCTGGGAGGCCGCGCTTGACGACATCGCCGCTCATCTTCGCGCATTGCGGACAAATCCAGACACAATTGTGCCTTACAGTTACGCCGGCACCATGGGTTTGGTCCAGGGCGAGTCGATGGACCGTCGTTTTTTCCACAAGCTGGGGGCCACGCTGCTGGACCGCACGATCTGCTCCATGGCGGGCGGCGAGGCCATGGTCTACACGCTGGGCGCCAAGGTCGGCATGCGGATCGAATTCTTCGCCGAGGCGAAGCTGATCCTGATCTGGGGCAGCAACTCCATTGCCAGCAACCTGCATTTCTGGCGCCATGCGCAGGCCGCCAAGCGTGCCGGCGCACGTCTGGTGTGCATCGATCCGCGCAAGACCGAAACCGCCGACAAGTGCGACGAGCACATTGCCCTGCTGCCCGGCACCGACGCCGCGCTGGCCCTGGCGCTGATGCACGAACTCATCGTGCACGACTGGCTCGACCACGACTACATCGCCAACCACACGCTGGGCTGGGAACAGCTTCGGGAGCGCGCGCTGCAGTGGCCGCCTTCGCGCGCCGCCGCCGTGTGCGGCGTGCCCGAGGCGCAGATCGTGGCGTTGGCAGAGGCCTACGGCACCACCAGGCCGGCCGCGATACGGCTGAACTACGGCATGCAGCGCGTGCGCGGCGGCGGCAACGCGGCGCGCGCCATCGCCTGCCTGCCCGCGCTGGTGGGCGCCTGGCGCGACCGCGCCGGCGGGCTCCTGCTGAGCAGCTCGGGCCACTTTCCGGCCGACCGCGCCGCGCTGCAGCGCCCCGACCTGCTCGCGGGCCGCCAGCCGCGCACCGTGAACATGAGCACCATCGGCGATGCGCTGCTCGACGAGGCCAAGCCGGTGAAGGCCATCGTGGTCTACAACAGCAACCCGGTCGCGGTGGCGCCCGAATCGGGCAAGGTGGTGGCGGGCTTCGCGCGCGAAGACCTCTTTACCGTGGTGCTGGAGCAGTTCCGCACCGACACCGCCGACTACGCCGACTACCTGCTGCCCGCCACCACCCAGCTCGAGCACTGGGACATCCACTGCAGCTACGGCCACACCGACGTGCTGCTGAACCGCCCCGCGGTGGCACCGCGCGGCGAGGCGCGCAGCAACGCCTGGGTATTTCGCGAACTCGCGCGCCGCATGGGCTTCGACGAGCCCTGCTTCTCGGACGACGACGAGACGCTGTGCCGCAGCGCGTTTGCGCCGGGCGTGATCGACTACGGGCAGTTGCTGGCGCAGGGCTTCACCAGCCTGAAGCTCCCGGAAGCGCCTTTTGCCGACGGCAAGTTTCCGACGCCCTCGGGCCGCTGCGAATTCTTCAGCGCGCGCCTGCAGGCGCAAGGCATGGACGGGCTGCCCGACCATGTGCCCAACTACGAAGCGGCGGGCAGCTCCGCCGAGTTCCCGCTGGCCATGATCTCGCCGCCGGCGCGCAACTTTCTCAATTCGACGTTCGTCAACGTGACGAGCCTGCGCGCCATCGAAGGCGAGCCGCTGCTCGAGATCCACGAGGTCGACGCGGCCGCGCGCGGCATCGAGAACGGCGCCACCGTGCGCGTCTTCAACCACCGGGGCGAGCACCGGTGCCGCGCCGAAGTCTCGCGCCGCGCGCGGCCCGGCGTGGTGCACGGCATGGGCATCTGGTGGCGCAAGCTCGGCATGGACGGCACCAACGTCAACCAGCTCACCAGCCAGCGCCTGACCGACATCGGCCGCGGCCCGACCTTCTACGACTGCCTGGTGCAGGTCGAGCGTCTCGCTCCTTCGCCCGCGGGGGGCGGGTTGGGGTGAGGGCCGCGCCCGCATTCACCGCGGCCGCCGCGCTGCTGATGCTCGGCGGCTGCGCCGACCTGGGCTACTACTGGCAATCGGCCAGCGGCCACATCGGCCTCATGCGGGCTGCAAAACCGGTGCCCGAATGGCTCGCGGACCCGGCTGTTTCCGAGCCGCTCAAGGCCAAGCTCGAACTCGCGCAGCGCATCCGGCGGTTCGCCGTCGCCGAACTCGCCCTGCCCGACAACCCCAGCTACAAGTCGTATGCCGATCTGCACCGCCCCGCGGCGGTGTGGAACGTGGTGGCCGCGCCGCCGTATTCGCTCACGCTCAAGAACTGGTGCTTCCCCGTGGCGGGTTGCGTGGGCTACCGCGGCTACTACGACGAGGCCGCGGCCAGGGCCGAAGCCGAGGCGCAGCGCGCCAAGGGCATGGAAACGGCCGTGTACCCCGTACCGGCGTATTCCACGCTGGGCTGGATGAACTGGGCCGGCGGCGATCCGCTGCTTTCCACCTTCATCGGCTATCCCGAGGGCGAGCTGGCCCGCATCGTGTTTCACGAACTCGCGCACCAGGTGCTCTACGTGCCCGGCGACACGGTCTTCAACGAGTCGTATGCCACCGCGGTGGAGCGCATCGGCGGGGCGATGTGGCTGCAGCGCGAGGCCAGCGACACGGCGCGCAGCGAGTACGCGCGCTTCGACGCGCAGCGCCGGCAGTTCCGCGCACTGGCGCTCGATACGCGCCGCGCGCTGAACCGGGCGTACGAATCCACGGAAGCGAAGGCGGGCGAGCGGGCTGCGGTCGACGCCATGAAGAAAGCAGCCATGGACGATTTCCGCGAACGCTACGCCAGGCTTCGCGCAGAATGGCAAGGTCCGCGCCAGGGCGCCTACGATGGCTGGGTGGCCCGCGCCAACAACGCGGCCTTCGCGGCCCAGGGCGCCTACGACGACCTGGTTCCGGGCTTCGAGGCGCTGTTCGAACGCGAGAGCCGCAACTGGCCGCGCTTCTACAAGGAGGTTCGCCGCATCGCCGCATTGCCCACGGCCGATGAGCGGCGAAACGCATTGCAAGCGGCCACCGGAATCCAGCAGACGAATTCAAGCCACGGCAACAACGGAGATCACGGTGCCTGACATCCTTATCGAACGAAATCACGCGCTGGGCATTGCCAGCGCCCGCGAGGTCGCGCGCCAGTGGATCCAGCAGGTGGAGCAGGACTACGGCCTGGAATGCACGTACACCGAGGGCAAGGACCGCGACCTGGCGCAGTTCAGCCGCGCGGGCATCGACGGCACGGTGGAGGTCACGGCCCACACCTTCAAGCTGGAGGCGACGCTGGGTTTTCTGTTCGCGAGCTTCAGCCAGCAGATCGAGCAGAAGATCTCGCGCAACCTCGATGCGCTGCTCGAAGCCCCCAGCGGCGGCACGCGCTTCGCCTGAGCGGCTTCGGACGATGGTGTAGCCGCCATCCACCGGCAGCGCCGCGCCGCTGATCATCGTTCCACGAAGGGCCGGCGCCGGCGCGGCACACTCTGGCGCCATGACGAACACCTCTTCTTCCCCTGCCGCGCCTGCCGCCGCGGGTCCGCTCGCCGGCCTCAAGGTCATCGAGCTCGGGCAATTGATCGCCGGTCCCTTTGCGGCACGCACGCTGGCCGATTTCGGCGCCGAGGTGATCAAGATCGAGCCGCCCGGCGCCGGCGATCCGCTGCGTACCTGGCGGCTGCTCAAGGACGGCACCTCGGTCTGGTGGCAGGTGCAGTCGCGCAACAAGCGTTCGCTCGCGCTCGACCTGCGCCAGGCCGAAGCACAGGCCATCGTGCGGCAGTTGGCGGCCGAGGCCGACGTGCTGGTCGAGAACTTCCGCCCCGGCGCGATGGAGGGCTGGGGCCTCGGCCCCGACGAGCTGCTGGCCGCCAACCCCGCGCTCGTGATGCTGCGCATCAGCGGCTACGGTCAGACCGGCCCCTACCGCGACCGGCCGGGCTTCGGCGTGGTGGCCGAGGCCATGGGCGGGCTGCGCCACCTCACAGGCGAGCCCGGCCGCGTGCCGGTGCGCGTGGGCGTGTCGATCGGCGACACGCTGGCATCGCTGCATGGCGTGATCGGCGTGCTGATGGCGATGCAGCACCGCCATGCCACGGTCAGCGCCGACCACCCGAAGGGCAGGGGCCAGGTGGTCGACGTGGCGCTCTACGAGGCCGTCTTCAACTGCATGGAAAGCCTGCTGCCCGAATACGGAGCGTTCGGTGCGGTGCGCGAGGCGGCCGGCAGCGCGCTGCCCGGCATTGCGCCCACCAACGCCTACCGCTGCGCCGACGGCGGCTATGCCATCGTGGCGGGCAACGGCGACAGCATCTTTCGCCGGTTGATGGCATGCATCGGGCGGCCCGACCTCGCGGCCGATCCCGCGCTGGCCGGCAACGCGGGGAGGGTGGCGCAGGTGGAAATGCTCGATGCCGCCATCGGCGACTGGGCTTCCGAGCGAACGGTGGAAGAGGTGCTCGCTGCTCTAGCCGCCGCCCACGTGCCGGCCGGGCGCATCTACACCATCGCTGATATTGCCTCCGACCCGCACTATGCCGCGCGCGGCATGCTGCAACAGGTACCGATGGCCGACGGCAGCGCGCTCGCGGTGCCCGGCTTCGTGCCCAAGCTCTCGCTCACGCCGGCCAGCCACAGGCACAACGCACCCGCACTGGGCGCGGACACCGATGCCGTGCTGAAGGAGATCGGCCTCAGCACCGAGCAGATCGCCGCGCTGCACGCGCGCGGGATCGTCGGCTGAGCGGTCGAATCGGTGGGGGTCAGCCTCGCAGCGATTCGATCAGGTCGATGTATTTCTGCTTGGCTTCGTCGGCATTCAAGCCCTTTTGAGCGGTCCACGCGTCCCACTTGGCGCGCGCGACGATGTCGCTGAAGCTGGGCTTCTTGGCGGTGTTGTCACCCTCGGTGGCCTGCTTGAAGAGACCGTAGATCTTGAGCAGCGTCGGGTTGTCGGGGCGCTCGGCCAGCAGCTTGGAATTGGCCTGGGCGGTTTCGAATTGGGCGTTGAGGTCGGACATGGCGGTCAAAAGGAATTGAAAAGCGGACGGTACGCATCTTAAAGGGCGTGGTACCCGGCAGTACCGGCGGCGTCCCGCGAGGAGACGGCCTCAGTCCGACAATCCCGCCCGCGCCAGCTCCACGTCGAGCCGTTCCTTCGCATCCACGGGCAGGAGTGCCGCGGCTTTTTCGTACAGCTGCGTGGCCTCGCGCAGGTGCGCGTCGCCGTGCAGCATGAGCAGCGCGCGGGCGTATTCCATCAGCGCGCTGGGCGAGTGGGGGTGCAGCTCGAGCCCGCGCTCGAACAGCTCCACCGACATCTCGGCGCGCACGCCGTACGTCATGCGGCCGACCAGCGCGCCCACCTTGTCGATCACCTCGGCATGGAAGGCGGCCAGGGCGATGTGCGCGTCGGCATGGTCCGGCTGCAGTTCGATCACCTGTTCGAGTGCGCCCTTGAGCTTGCTGCCGAGGCCCTGCGCCAGCGCGCGCGCCACGCTGATTCCCTGGCTGTAGCGGCCGAGCGCGTAGGCCTGCCAGTAGAGCGCGTGGCAGTTCCCGGGATCGGATGCAACCTGCGCGCCGGCGCGCTCGATGACCTGGCGGAACATCGAAAGCCGGACCGATTCGCGCGGCTCCAGGTAGTTGGCATAGATGGCGGTGGCCTGGTTGGCCAGCACCAGGCCTTCTGCGCCGTGCAACAGGCCGAGCGCGGCGGCGCGCTGGAATTCGCCGTTGTGGTACAGCACCCAGCCCTCGGCCAGCGGGTGTCCCTCGGCCGGCGGCGGTACGGCGTGGCCGGCGTGCAGGCGGGGCCAATGCGCAAGCAGGCTCTGCGTGTCGTAGCGCGGCACATCGGCATAGGGCAGCGGTGTCCAGGGGTCCGCTGTCGTGGCAACCGGACTGGCGGACATCAGCGAGAGCGGCTTGAAGTCTGGATGGGGCATGGTCTAGGACTGGGCTGCCAGATCGACTGGCGCGGCTGGAGGCGGCGCGCTGTCCGAATCATCGCCACTGTAGGCATGGCTCAGTGTCAGCAAATGCCGCCGCTGTTCAGGGCCGAGGTAGGGCGCGAGCAGGTGCAGCGTGTGCTGGCCACCCCGCATCAGAGCACCCTGGGCATGGGCAGGTTCCAGCGCCTCGCGCGGATTGCGCACATATTCGTAGCTGAGCCAGTAGGTCAGCACCACCACCATGCTCTGGGCGAGCGTGTCGACCTCGTGGGCATCGATCTCCAGGTGCCCGGCCCGGCTCAACCCCGCGATGAGCACGCGGATGGCGCGCGCCTTGTTCTTGAGCACGAGCTGGAACTGCGTTTCGAGATGCCGGTTCTTGCTCAGCAGGTCGTTCAGGTCGCGGTAGAGAAAGCGATAGCGCCAGATCAGCTCGAACAGGCTGTGCATGAAGAACCAGGCATCTTCCACATCGTGCACGCCTTCGCTCGCATGCAGGAGCTCGTTGAGCTCGGCCTCATAGCCTTCGTAGAGCTTGTTGATCAGCTCTTCCTTGGCGGGGTAGTGGTAGTAGAGATTGCCGGGACTGATGTTGAGCTCGCCCGCCACGAGCGTGGTGGAGACGTTCGGCTCGCCGAAGCGGTTGAACAGCTCCAGTGCGGCTTCGAGAATGCGTTGCGCTGTGCGGCGTGGCGCCTTCTTGGCCATGTCAGTCCCCGTTTGTCTTTTGAGGACACTCTAGCGTATGTGCACCGCGCCACAAACCGGGCAGGGCCATGATTTTGCGGCGGCACCGTTGTGCGCCGCCGCAAAAAGGAAGCTCGAGGCGGCGGTCAGCCGGCCTTGGTGCTGCGCCGAACGGTCTTCTTGGCGGCCGCCCCCGCCGACGCGGGCGCCGCGCGGCGCCCGGCCGTCTTGCGGCTCGCGGTGCGTGCCGCGGGGGTCGAGCTCTTGCCCTGCATGCGCTGCATTTCGGCCTCTAGGGCCGCCACCCGCGCCTGCAGCGCGGCATGGTCCGCGGCCGAAGGCAGGCCGAGCTTCTCGAGGGCGCGCGCCACGCGCTCTTCGAAGATGTTCTCGAGCTTGCCCCACTGGCCTGCGGCCTTGGTGCCGAATTCGCTCGCGAAGCCGGCCATGCGCGTTTGCGCCTGGGCCAGCGTTTCTTCGGCGGCTGCCTGGGTTTTCTTCTGCATGCCGGCGCCGTCTTTCACCAGTGCCTCGAAAGCCTTGCTGCCTTCCTGCTGCATCTTGGCGAAGGCGCCGAGCCCCGCCAGCCAGATCTGCTGCGCGGAATCCTTGATGCGGTCGGAGCCCTTGTTGCCGTGATCGTCGTCCTGGGTAGCCATGCGAATGTTCCTGTGAAAACTATCGAGCTACTTTAGCCGCTGGGCATCCTCCCCGTTAGAGCTTCACGTCTACCGGCGAGTCCCTTCGTGAAACACCGCGGAACCGGCTTTGCCGGGCCGCTGGTGTTGCCCCCGGAGGGGGTCGGCGAAGCGACACGAAGTGCGCGAAGACTGGGGGAGGGCTTATTTTCCGGCGGCGCGGCTTGCGTCCAAGTGGGTCTTGGCCCGTTCGGCCAGCGCCATTTCACCTGGCGTGCCGGGCACGAAGGGCTGCACCGGCAAGGGCCGCCCGTGCGAATCGACCGAGACGAAGACGATCAGGCATTCGGTGGTCTTGTCCATCGTGCCGCCCTTCATGTCGCCGCTGCGCACCTCGACCGAGATGTTCATGCTGGTGGTGCCGGTGTAGGCCAGCCGGGCCTCGACCTCGACCAGGTCGCCGATCATGATCGGGTGGTGAAAGCGGATGCTGCCGATGAAGGCCGTCACGCAATAACGCTTGGCCCAGCTGGTGGCGCAGGCGTAGCCGGCTTCGTCGATCCATTTCATGACGGTGCCGCCATGGACCTTTCCGCCGAAGTTGACGGTGCTGGGCTCGGCCAGAAAACGAAGGGTGATGGAAGACATGCGCCGCCTTTTCCGTGGGCTGATGGGTGGGGACCTCAATTATGCGAGCGACCGGCCCCTGGGCGGCTCGCCGCCGGTCGCCATGGCACGCACGTTCAGCCGCCGCCGAACAGTTCCGCCAGGGTGAGCCGGAGCCAGGCGTTGCCGGCGTCGGCATGGAAGCGCTCGTGCCAGTGCTGCTTGACGGCGTAGGCCGGCAGCTCGAAGGGCGGCTCCAGCAGCTTCACCGGTTCCTGCGTGGCCAGCACCTTGCCGAGGATGCTGGGCACGATCACGATGAGTTCGGTCTGGGCCACGATGCGCGCCACGCTCAGGAAGCTCGAAAGACTGGTCACCACGTTGCGCTTCAACCCCAACCGGGCAATGGTCTTGTCGACGATGGCGTGGCCCGTGCCCGACGACGCCACCACCGCGTGCGCCTCGGCCTCGAAGCGCTTGCGCGTGAGCCGTTCGCCGATGCGCGGATGGTTGCGCGCCGCCAGGCAGACGAAGTCCTGCATGAAGAGCGTCTGCTGGTAGAAGCCCGCGTCCAGCTGCGGCATGAAGCCGACGGCCAGGTCGACCGCGCCGTCCTCGAGCCGGCGCGCGCTCTCGGTGGAAATGATTTCGGTCTCGATGCGCACTCCCGGCGCCGCATGCCGCAGGTGGCCGAGCAGGCCCGGCAGCAGCACCACTTCGCTGATGTCGGTCATGCAGATGCGAAAGCTGCGTGCTGCGGTGGCGGGGTCGAAGCTGGCGCGCCCGCCTTTGGCCCGGTTCAGCCGGTCGAGGATGTCGAGGACCAGCGGCTGGATCTGCCGTGCGTAGGGCGTGGGCTCCATGCCGCGCGAAGTGCGAACGAACAGCTTGTCGCCGAAATGCGCGCGCAACCGGGCCAGCGCGGTGCTGGCCGCCGACTGCGCAATGCCGAGCCGCTCGGCCGCGCTCGACACGTTGGCGGTCTTGTAGACCTCGTCGAAAACCCGCAGCCATTCGAGATCGAGCTGGGCCATGAAACAACTCCTTTGCCGCCACCATTATCAAGAAATAAGATCGAGGCTATTTCCTTGGCCCCGTTGCGCCAATAGTAGTGCCGGTGGAAGATCGCCGTTTCCCGGAGACAACGGCCACGCGAAGGCCGTAACCGCCATGAATCCCACTGCCAAGAAATCCGCCGCCACGTCGCCCGCCAACGCTGCGGAGCGCCGCGGCTATTACGAGCGCATCCGCCCGCTCCACCTCACGCCGCTGTGGGAGTCGCTGCATGCGCTGGTGCCGCGCGAGCCCGCCACGCCCTGTGTGCCGGCGCTCTGGCGCTACGACGAAATCCGGCCGCTGCTGATGGAGTCGGCGGACCTCATCACCGCCGAGGAAGCGGTGCGCCGCGTGCTGGTGCTGGAGAACCCCGCGCTGCCCGGCAACTCGTCGATCACGCAGTCGATCTACGCCGGCCTGCAGCTCATCATGCCGGGCGAGGTGGCGCCCTCGCACCGCCACGTGCAGTCGGCACTGCGCTTCATCGTCGACGGCAAGGGGGCCTACACCACGGTGGGCGGCGAGCGCACCACCATGTACCCGGGCGACTTCATCATCACGCCGTCGTGGGCTTGGCATGACCACGGCAACGAGGGCGTCGGCGGCACGGCGGAGCCGGTGGTCTGGCTCGACGGGCTGGACATTCCGATGCTGCGCTTCTTCGATGCCGGCTTTGCCGAGAACGACGACGCCAAGGTGCAGCATGTGGCCCGCCCCGAGGGCAACAGCCTCGCGCGCTTCGGCCACAACATGGTGCCGGTGCGCCACGACCACGTGTCGGCCACCTCGCCGATCTTCAACTACCCCTACGCCCGCAGCCGCGAGGCGCTGGCCCTGCTGCAGAAGCAGGAAGCGCCCGATGCCTGGCTCGGCCACAAGCTGCGCTACATCAACCCGCTGACGGGCGGCGCGCCGATGCCCACCATCGGCACCCAGCTGCAGCTGCTGCCCAAGGGCTTCGCGGGCAAGACGCATCGCGCCACCGACGGCACCGTCTACAGCGTGGTCGAAGGCCGCGGCAGCGCCGACATCGCCGGTCAACGCTTCCAGTTCGGCCCGCGCGACACCTTCGTCGTGCCTTCCTGGGCGCCGCTGCGCCTCTCGGCTGCCGGCGAAGACGTGGTGCTCTTCAGCTTCTCCGATCGTCCCGTGCAGCAGGCGATGGGCATCCTGCGCGAAGCCTTTCTCGAAGACGCCTGAGAGCCGGCCGGACTTTTTTCTTTTCTTGCCTTGCATTGACCATGTGCCGCCGCGCGCGGCAGGAGCCTTCATGTCCTTCGTCTTCACGCCTCCTTCCATCGTCGGCCTGCCCATTGCCGGTTCGAGCGACCTGTTCCCGGTGCGCCGGGTCTACTGCGTGGGCCGCAACTACGCGGCGCATGCGCGCGAGATGGGCTTCGACCCCGACCGCGAGCCGCCGTTCTTCTTCTGCAAGCCCAACGACGGCGCCTCGGTGGTGCCCGTGGCCGAAGGTGAAACCGGCGCCCTTCCGTACCCGCCGCTCACGAGCAACTACCACTACGAAGCCGAACTCGTCGTGGCCATCGGCAAGGGCGGCAAGGACATCGCGGTGGAGCAGGCGGCCAGCCACATCCACGGCTATGCCGTGGGCCTGGACATGACGCGCCGCGACCTGCAGATGAAGATGCGCGAGCAGGGCCGCCCGTGGGAAATCGGCAAGGCCTTCGATTTCTCGGCGCCCATCGCGCCGCTCTGCACCTTCGCCGACGTGGGCGAGATCAATGCCGGCGCCATCACGCTCGAGGTCGACGGCCAGGTGCGCCAGAGCAGCGACATCACGCACCTGATCTGGTCCGTCAACGAGGTGATCGCCAATCTCTCGACGCTCTTCACGCTGCAGCCCGGTGACCTGATCTTCACGGGCACGCCCGAGGGCGTGGGCGCGGTGAAGCCCGGCCAGACCCTCAAGGTGAGCATCGACAAGCTGCCCTCGCTCACCGTTCGTATCGACTGACCGAGCCCTGCGCAAAGGCCCACGATGAGCACAACCCCCCCGAGAAATCCTCCCACCGTGCTGCTCGTCGGCGGCGGCATCGGCGGCATGGCCGCCGCGCTGGCGCTGGCGCGCCTCGGTGTTTCCATCGACCTGCTGGAGCAGAGCGCCACCATCGGCGAGATCGGCGCCGGACTTCAGCTCGGCCCCAATGCCTTCGCGGCGCTCGACGCATTGGGCGTGGGCGACGCGGTGCGCCGGAGCTCGGTCTTTACCGACCGGCTCGTGATGATGGATGCGGTCGATTGCGGCGAAGTGGCCTCGGTGCCGGTGGGCGAGGCCTTTCGCGCACGCTTCGGGAATCCCTACGCGGTGAGCCACCGTGCCGACCTGCACGGTGCCATCCACGACGCCGTGAAGCAGCATCCGCTGATCCGCTTCCACACCTCGGCGCAGGTCGAGTCCATCGACATCGGCAAAGGCGGAACGCAGGGCGTGGTCGCCACCACGCGCGACGGTCGGCGCTTCAAGGCCGACGCCATCGTGGGCTGCGACGGCGTGAAATCGGTCGTGCGCGCCAGGCTCGTGGGCGACGAGGCGCGCGTCTCGGGCCACGTGGTGTACCGCGCGGTGGTGCCCGTGGCCGACATGCCGGCCGACCTGCGCTGGAACGCACCCGTGGTCTGGGCCGGCCCCAACTGCCACCTGGTGCACTACCCGCTGCGCCATGGCGAGCAATACAACCTGGTCGTCACCTTCCACAGCCGCGAGCAGGAAGAGTGGGGCGTTTCCGAGGGCAGCAGGGAGGAAGTGCTTTCCTACTTCGAAGGCGTGCATGCGCGCCCGCGCCAGTTGCTCGACCGGCCCACGTCGTGGCGCCGCTGGAGCACGGCCGACCGCGATCCGGTGGAGCGCTGGAGCGACGGTCCGGCCACTCTGCTTGGCGACGCGGCGCATCCGATGATGCAGTACCTCGCACAAGGCGCCTGCATGGCCCTTGAAGACGCGGTGACGCTGGGCGCCGCGGTGCAGGCCTGCAATTTCGACATGCCGGCCGCCTTCAAGCTCTACGAGGCCGCGCGCATTCCGCGCACCGCCCGCGTGGTGCTTTCGGTGCGCGAGATGGGGCGGCTCTATCACGCCAAGGGCGTGGAGCGGCTGGTGCGCAACAGCCTCTGGGCAGGCCGCACGCCCGAACGCTTCTACGATGCGGTCGGATGGCTCTATGCCTGGCGGCCCGAGCATTGCCTGGAAGATGCGCGACGGGGCCGCTCGGACGCCGTGCTTTCGCCGCACTGAATCGAGCGGATTGCTTCCATCATCACCATTCGAGGCCACAGGCCCAGGAGACAAAGGATCATGAACCACAACATCTCGCGTGCGCTGTTGACGGGGCTCATCGCCCTTTCGGCCAGCGCTGCCGTCCTGGCGCAGGCCAGCGACTTTCCGAACAAGCCGGTGACCCTGGTCACGCCCTTTGCCGCCGGCAGCGGACCCGACGCGGTGCTGCGGCTGGTGTCCGACAAGCTCTCGCGCCTGTGGAACCAGCGTGTGGTGATCGATAACAAGCCCGGCGGCGGCGGCTTCATCGCCATCGACCAGGCACGGCGCGCCGCACCCGATGGCTACACGCTGCTGCAGCTCGACAGCGAGCACATCGCGGCGCTGCCGCACCTGTACAAGTCGCGCAATTTCGTGACGCTGCAGCACTTCGACCCCGTGGCCTCGCTGTTTCGCACACCGTTCTTCGTGGCGGTGTCCAGCGAGTCGAAGTGGAAGAACATGAGCGACCTGATCGCCGACGCCAAGGCCCATCCCGAAGCCATCGTCTATGGCTCGTGGGGCGTGGGCAGCCCGGGCCACCTGGGCGCGCAGCAGCTCGAGGCGCTCACGGGCATCCGCATGCGGCATGCGCCCTACCGCGAGGTGTCGCAGCTGTTCTCCAACGTGGGTACGGGCGATGTGCCGTGGAGCTTTGCGAGCATTCCGTCGAGCCAGGGCATCTACAAGGCCGGCAAGCTGCGCTACCTGGCCATTGCCGCGCCCAGGCGCATTCCGCAGCTGCCGGACGTGCCGACCATGGCCGAAGCCGGCGGGCCGGCCTCGCTCGAGGTGAACTCCTTCGTCTCGCTGCTCGCGCCCAAGGGCGTGCCGGCCGCCGTCAAGGCCAGGATCAACGCCGACGTGGCCAAGGTCATTGCCGACCCCGAGATCCGCGCCCGCTTCGACACCTTCGCGTTCGAGCCGCTCGCCTGGTCGCCCGAGGAGATCGAGCGCAACGCCGAGGCCAAGTCCAAGGTGTATGGCGAACTGGTGCGCCGGGGCAACATCAGCCTCGAATAGGTGCCATCAGTACCATTACGTTTTTTCACAGTCTCTTTTTCACCTTCCATGCACGCATCCAAGAGAGCCCTCCTGATCGCCTGCGGCCTGGCAGCCGCCGCCACGCTGCCGCTGGCGGCCCAGGCGCAGAACAACGCCTGGCCGACCAAGCCGATTCGCCTGCTCGTGGGTTTTCCGGGCGGCTCCACGCCCGACATCGCCGCCCGCACCATCGCCGAGCCGCTGGCCAAGGCGCTCGGCCAGCCGGTCGTGGTGGACAACAAGCCCGGCGCCTCGGGCAACATCGCGGCCGACATGGTGGCCAAGGCCACCGACGACCACACGCTGGGCATCGTGATCAACGGCAACCTCACCTCGTCGAAGATGCTGTACCCGCGGCTGCCCTACGACCCGGCGAAAGATTTCACTTACCTCTCGCTGATTGCCACGGCGCCGCTGGTGCTGGTGGCGCAGAACAACCTGCCTTCGGGCGCCGCCTTCCTCGATGCGGCGCGCAAGGGCGGCGACAAGTGGAACTACGGCTCGGTGGGCGTGGGCTCGGTCGGGCACCTGGGCATGGAACTGCTCAAGAGCCGCGTGGCCGGTTTCAATCCTGAGCACGTGCCCTACCAGGGCAATCCGCAGGTCGTGACCGCGATGCTCGGCGACCAGGTTCAGATGGCCCTCATCCCCCCGGGTGTAGCCATGCCGCAGGTGCGCGCCGGCAAGCTCAAGGCCATCGGCCTCACGGGCGGCCGCAGCGCGCTGGTGCCCGAGCTGCCACCGCTGGCCGACGCCGGCGTGCGCGACTTCTCGCTCGAAGTGTGGGTGGCGCTGCTCGGCCCCGCCAACCTTTCGAAGACGGCGCAGGCCCGCATCAGCCGTGAACTCGAAGTGATCATGAAGCAGCCCGAAGTGCGCCAGAAGCTCTTCGAGCAGGGCTGGCAGGCGGTGGGCACCTCGCCCGACGGCATGCGCCTGCGCGTCAAGGAAGAAGCGGCGATCATGACCAAGATCATCTCGACCCGCGGCATCAAGATCCAGTGATGACAGCCGTCCAGCACAAGACCCTGACCGAGCCGGCGCGCGAGCTGCCGGTGTTCGGCGAATACGACGTGGTGGTGGTCGGCGGCGGCCCCGCGGGCATTGCAGCCGCCGTGAGCGCGGCGCGCCACGGCGCCAACACACTGCTGGTCGAGCGCTACGGCTTTCTCGGCGGCATGGGCACCGCGGGCGGCGTGACCAACTTCGCGGGCCTGTATGGCAAGCGCGACGGCGAGATGACGCTGCTGGTGCGCGGCGTGGCCGACGATCTGCTCGCGCGCATCGATGCGCTGGGCGGCCTCAACAAGCCGCAGGACGGCATGCAGGGCCGCATCCGCGTGCGCTCCTACGACACCTCGGCCTACAAGATCGCGGCCGACCAGTTGCTGCTCGACGCCGGCGTGCACCTGCTGTTCCACGCCTGGGCGGCCGCGGTGATTCGCGACGGCGACCGCATCGCGGCGCTGGTGGTCGAGACCAAGTCGGGCCGGCAGGCGATTCGCGCCAATGCCTTTGTCGATGCCAGCGGCGACGCCGACGTGGCCGCCTTTGCGGGCGTGCCTTTCGAAGTGGGCGACGGCCATGGCAGCGGCCTGTTCCCGACCACGATGTTTCGCGTCGGCCAGGTGGATGCGCAGCCGGCGCTCGCGGCCGTGGGCGAATTCAAGGCCATCAATGATCTGATGGAACGGGTGCAGGCGCAGAAGCCCGGCACCTACAAGTTTCCGCGCGAAGGCGCCATCCTGCGGCCCAACATCGACCCGCGCGAATGGCGTGCCAACGTCACGCAGATCCGCAATGCGGCCGGCCGTGCGATGAACGGTGTCGACGCGCGCGAGCTCACCGAAGGCGAGCTCGAAGGCCGGCGCCAGATTGCCGAGTACTTCAAGTTCATGAAGGCCGAGGTGCCGGGCTTCGCCGAGTCGGCCATTGTCGAGATCGCGCCGCAGGTCGGCATTCGCGAAACGCGCCGCATCGAGGGCCTGTACGCACTCACGGGCGAAGACATCCTGTCGTCGGCCCGCTTCGACGACAGCATCGGCATCAACGCCTGGCCGATGGAAATGCATGCCGACGGCCGCATCGAATGGGCCTTTCCGCGCGACGACAACCGCACCTACAACCAGCTGCCCTGGCGCATGCTGGTGCCACGCCGGGTCGACAACCTGCTGGTGGCCGGCCGCTGCGCCGCCATGACGCACGAAGGCCAGTCGGCCGCGCGCGCGAGCGGCGGCTGCTTTGTCATGGGGCAGGCGGCGGGTACGGCGGCGGCTTCGCTGGGCGACAGCGCGAAGTTCGCGGACGTCGATGCGCCTGCGCTGCAAAAGAAGCTGGTCGCCGACGGCGCCGATCTCGACCGCTGAGCGCGCCACGTGGTGTTGACCGGCCCGCGACAGCCCGCGGGCTCGGCCTTTGCTATGGTTGAGGGTTGCTTCCTCTGCGTTGAACGCTCCCCCGATGACCACCGATCCCGCCACCGCCGCCCGCCTTGTCGACGAACTCGTCGCGCTCATGCAGCTCGAACCCCTTGGGGGCGACAAGTTCCTGGCCCAGAGCGAAGACATCGGCACGCCCGCCGTGTTTGGCGGCCAGGTGCTCGGCCAGTCGCTCGCGGCCGCAAGCCTCACGGTCGGTGCCGACCGGCCGGTGCATTCGATGCACGCCTACTTCCTGCTGCCGGGCGAGCATGCGCCGATCGAATACAGCGTGGACCGCGTGCGCGACGGCCGCAGTTTCACCACGCGGCACGTGGTGGCGCGGCAGCAGGAGCGCATCATCTTCGAGATGTCGGCCTCCTTCCAGACGGTGGACGACGGCGTCGAACACCAGTCCGCCATGCCCACGGTGGACGGCCCCGAGGGACTCGTGAGCGAGATCGACCAGCGCATCGCGCTCGGCGATCGCCTGCCCGAGCGCTGGCGCATCAAGGGCCTGGAGCCGCACGGCATCGAATACCGGCGCGTTGAAGCCGACGACCTGCTGACGCCGGAGGTGCGCCCGTCCGAAAGCGCCATCTGGATGCGCGCCATTGCACCGCTGCCGGACGACCCGGTCGTGCACCGCGCACTGCTCGCCTATGCCTCCGACCACGGCCTGCTGCGCGCTGCGATGCTGCCGCACGGCCTGAGCTTCATGAGCGGCCAGGTGCGCCCCGCCAGCCTCGACCACGCGATGTGGTTCCACCGCGATTTCCGCATGGACGACTGGCTGCTCTACGTGCTCGACTCGCCAAGCGCCAGCGGCGCGCGCGGCCTGTGCCGCGGCAGCCTGTTCACGCGCGACGGGCGGCTGGTGGCCTCCACGGCGCAAGAAGGCATGCTGCGCGTGAAGCGCTGAGAACACCACCCTCCAAGGACCTGCATCGGCATGAAGATCTTCTACTCGCCCGCTTCTCCCTTCGTGCGCAAATGCATGGTCGTGGCGCACGAGCTCGGCATTGCCGACCGCATCGAAAAGCTGCCGAGCGCCGCCGGTCCGGTGAAGCGCGACGCCAGCATTCTTCCGAAGAACCCGCTCGGCCAGGTGCCGACCTTCCTGTGCGACGACGGCCAGGTGCTGTTCGACAGCCGCGTCATCTGCGAATACCTCAACGCTACGCAGTCGGGTACGTTGTTCCCGGCGAATGGTCCGGAGCGCTGGGCGCGCCTGACCGAACTGGCATTGGCCGACGGCATGACCGCCGCCGCGTTGCTCGCACGCTATGAATCGATGCTGCGCCCCGAGGCGCTGCGCTGGAACGAGTGGACCGAGGGGCAACTCGCCAAGGTGCGCACGGGCCTCGAATGGCTCGAAACGGCCGCGCCTTCTTTCCGTGAACGCGTCGACATCGGCACCATCGCCTTCGGCTGCGCGCTCGGCTACATGGACTTCCGCTTTCCTTCGGTCGACTGGCGCGCCCAAGCGCCGAACACGGCGAAGTGGTTCGGTGCGTTCAACCAGCGCGCCTCGATGCAGGCGACCTTGCCTGCGGTCTAGGGCGTTTTTCAGGCGCGATTCAGGGCGCGATCCCGCCGACGGGATCGTTCGTCAGAGCGGACATTCGCGGAGGGGAGTACCCGGTGTCCTGTGCACGCGCCCCGGCGTGGTCGAGGTCACCGGCCTCAACCAGGCCAGCCAGGACCTGATCCTGCGGCTCGACACGGCGCCCGAATGAGGTAGGTGATTTTCCTCATGAGCCGGGTGGAGCCTTGCATCTAGCCTTTCCAGATCCCGTCGGATGTCCGATGGAGCGGAAAGGTGCTCATGAAAATTCCCGCCCCGGTGCTGAAGAACATGCACCGCACCATCGAGTCCTACGAAGCGTCCGCCCGCGAATACAACGCGATCGTGGCGGGCCACCGGCCACCCGAGATCGAGGATGCGCTGCGCCGGATGATGCAGCTCGTGCCCGCCGGCGGCGCCGTGCTCGAGATCGGTTCCGGATCGGGGCAGGACGCCGACTTCGTCGAGGCCCTGGGCGGGGTCGTCAGGCGCACCGATGCGGTTCAGGCGTTTCTCGATCTGCAGGCCGAGCGCGGCAAGAAGGGCGAACTGCTCAACGTCGTCACGGATGCATTGGGCGGGCCCTACAGCGCGATCCTCGCGATGTGCGTGCTGATCCATGTCGATCGCGAGCAGATCGGTCCGGTCCTGCGCAAGGTGTTCGGCGCACTCGAGCCCGGCGGGGTTTTCCTGGCGGCCATGCGCATCGGCGAAGGCGAGACGAACGGCGACTACCAGACCGTGTACTGGGCGAAGGACCGGTTCGCCGAAGCGCTCGCAGCGGCGGGCCTGCGCACGCACTGGGACAGCCAGTGGATCGGCCGCGACAACGTGACGTGGGCCAACTTTCTGGCATGCCGTCCGCGGTAGCGAAACGATATCTACACGCCCAGATAGCGCGTCCACAGCGACCGGTCGGCGTCGAGCGCGGCCGAGTCGCCCTGCCACACCACGCGTCCGCGTTCGAGGATCACGTGGCGGTCGGCCAGCGGCAGCAGGCGCTGCACGTACTTGTCGACCACCAGGATCGCTTCGCCCTCGGCCTTGAGCGTGGCGATGCAATGCCAGATCTCCTCGCGGATCACCGGGGCCAGGCCTTCGGTGGCTTCATCGAGGATCAGCAGGCGAGGGTGCGTGGAGAGAGCGCGCGCGATCGCCAGCATCTGCTGCTCGCCGCCCGAGAGCTGGTTGCCGGCGTTGGCCTTGCGTTCGGCGAGGCGCGGGAACAGGCCGTAGAGGGCTTCGACCGTCCAGCGCGGCGCGCTGCCCGGGCGCGGCCGTGCGAACGCGCGCAGGTGCTCGTCCACGCTGAGGTTCGGGAACACATGCCGGCCCTCGGGCACGATGGCCACGCCGCGCCGTGCGATGGCGTCGGGTTTGTGGCCGCCGATGGCGTCGCCACCGAAGCGCACATCGCCGCGCACCGGCGAGAGCGTGCCGGTCAGCACCTTCAGCAGCGTGCTCTTGCCCATGCCGTTGCGGCCCAGCAGCGCGAGCACTTCGCCCGCGCCGATATTCAGGTCGATGCCGAACAGCACCTGGCTCGCGCCGTAGCCGGCCTCGATGGATTTCGCTTCGAGCAATGTGGTGGTCGCGTTCATGCGTGCCCCTCTGCTTCCGTCCCGAGATAGACCGCCTGCACATCGGGGTGGCCCCGCACTTCGTCGGCGGTGCCGCTCATCAGCACGCGGCCCTGCACCAGCACCGTGAGCCGGTCGGCGAGGCGGAACACCGCGTCCATGTCGTGTTCGATCAGCAGGATCGCCATCGACTCGCGCAGCGATTCGATCAGCTCGACCATGCGTGCAGATTCGTCGGGGCCCATGCCGGCCATCGGTTCGTCGAGCAGCAGCAACTTGGGTTCGGCCGCGAGCGCCAGCGCCACGTCGAGCGCGCGCTGTGCGCCGTGCGGCAGCGTGCCCGCGATGCGGTGGCGTTCGCTGCCCAGGCCCACGCGGTCGGCCAGCGCCACGGCGCGTTCGACCAGGTCGTGTTCCTTTGCACGCGGCGCCATGAAGCGCAGGCTGCTGCCCGCATGGGCCTGCGCCGCGAGCATGAGGTTGTCGTGCACGGTTTCCCTGGCGAACACGCGCGTCACCTGGAAGCAGCGCGACATGCCGGCCGCCACCCGCTGGTGGTCCTTGAAGCCGGTGATGTCCTTCTCATCGAGCAGGATGCGCCCGGCGTCGGCCTTGAGCAGGCCGGTGATCAGGTTCACCAGCGTGGTCTTGCCTGCGCCGTTCGGCCCGATGAGCGCATGCACTTCACCGCGCTCCACGGTCAGGTTCACATGGTCGGTCGCGAGCAAGCCGCCGAAGCGCCTGACCAACCCTTCGATTCTGAAAAGACTCATGTTGTTGCCTTGCTCCCTCGCCCCTCAGGGGAGAGGGCTGGGGTGAGGGGCGAGCGGCGTCGATAGAGAGCCGCAAGTCCCTTCGGCGCCCACAACGCGACAGCAATCAGCAGCAAGCCCAGCGGCATGTGCCAATGCTCCGTGTGCTGCTTCAATGCTTCCTCGAGCACCAGCCAGACCACGGCGCCCACAGGCCCGCCCCAGCCGCGACCGAGCCCACCGATGACGACCATCACCAGCAGCGTGGCCGATTGCGTCCAGTGCATCGTTGCCGGGCTCACGAAACCATTGCCGCCCGCGAGCAGCGCGCCGGCCAGTCCCGCGATGGCGCCGGCAATCGCAAAGGCTACCAGCTGCAGCCTGAACACCGGATAGCCCAGCGCCCGCATGCGCGTCTCGTTGTCGCGGATGCCCATCAGCGCATGGCCGAAGCGCGATTGCGTCGCGCGGTGCAGCCACCAGAGCGCGAGCGCAACCAGGACCAGCACCACCCAATAGAAGTTCGACTCGTTGCCCAGGTCGAGGCCGGGCAGCAGCGTCGGCCGGCTCATCAGCGTGTAGCCGTCGTCGCCGCCATAGCGCCGCAGCGACACCACCACGAAGTACAGCATCTGCGCGAACGCCAGCGTGGTCATGATGAAGTACACGCCGCGCGTGCGCAGCGCCACCATGCCGATCAGCGCCGCGACGAGGCCGGCGACGAGCGCGGCAGCCGGCCACATCACCCACGCCGACATCACGCCCGCGTCGCTGAGCGCCACCACCGTGTAGGCGCCCATGCCGATGAAGCCCGCATGCCCGAGCGCCACCATGCCGCCGAAGCCGAGGATGAAGTTGAGGCTGGCCGCGGCCAGCGCCACGACGAGCACGCGCCGCACGAAGCCGATGTAGAACTCGAGCCCGAACAGCGGCGCGACCAGCGGAAAGGCCGCGAGCAGCAGCAGGAGCAGCCCGAGGCCGGTATAGCGTGAGGAAGATTTCATGCGCGTGCCGAGAACAGGCCCGAAGGCCGGAAGATCAAGACGGCCACCATCAGCGCGTACATCGCGACTTCGGCGAACAGCGGCCCCAGGTCGGCGGCCGTGGCGGGCGGCAGCGTGGCGCGCAGCAGCATCGGCACGAAGGCGCGGCCGATGGTGTCGACCACGCCCACCAGCAGTGCGGCCACGAAGGCGCCGCGCACCGAACCGATGCCGCCTATCACCAGCACCACCAGCGCGGGGATCAGGATGGCCTCGCCCATGCCGACCTGCACCGCGACGATCGGCCCCATCAGCGCGCCCGCCAACGCGGCCAGCGCGGCGCCGAGCAGGAACACGCCGTTGAAGATTCGGCCCACACGCACGCCCATCAATTCGGCCATCGGCCGGTCCGAAGCGCCCGCCCGCACCCGCATGCCGATGCGCGTGTGATTGACCAGCAGGTAGAGCGCGAGCGCCACCAGCAGCCCGCCGACCAGGATGACCAGCCGGTACGCCGGGTACGGCAAGCCGTCGATCAGGTTCACCGGCCCCGAAAGCGCTGCGGGTGTCGGCGCCATCACGGGCGAGGGTCCCCAGGCCATCGTCACGATGTCGTCGGCCACCAGGATCACGCCCAAGGTGGCGAGCACCTGCGCGAGGTGATCGCGTGTGTAGAGGCGGCGCATCAGCAGCACTTCGAGCAGCAGCGCCACCACGACGGTGACCACCACCGCAATGACGATGGCCGCCGTGAACGAGCCTGTGCGCGTGTGCGCCTCGGCCGCCACGTAGGCGCCCGACATGAACAGCGAGCCATGCGCGAGGTTCAGCACGTCCATGATGCCGAACACCAGCGTGAGCCCGGCCGCCAGCAGGAACAGCATCAGCCCGTAGCCGAGGCCATTGAGCAGCTGCTCTAGAACAAGAATTCCACTCATAGGATCAAATGAATTGCCCGCATTTCATTCGGGAAACACCGAGGAACCGGCTCCGCCGGGCCTCTGGTGTTGCCCCCGGCAGGGGGAGGGAGAAGCGACACGAAGTGCGCGCAGCCTGGGGGCGAGCCTATTTCAATGAGCACTTGTCGGCGTACGAGTCGCCGTAGTTCGTGAGAACCGTGTTGATCAGCTTGTTCGTGACCTTGCCCTGTGCATCCTTGCCGATCACGCGCAGGTAGAAGTTCTCGACCGGGTAATGGTTGTTCGCGTACTTGAAGCTGCCGCGCGTCGAGGCATAGTTGGCCTTCTTCAGCGCGGCGACCACGGCTTCGCGGTTCTGCGCGTTGCCGCCCGATTGCTTCACCGCGGCGTCCATCGCGAGGATTGCGTCGTACGCCTGCGCCGCATACACCGACGGATAGCGGCCGTTGTATTCCTTGCGGAACGCGGCCACGAAGGCCTTGTTGGCGGCGTTGTCCAGGTCGTGCGCCCAGTGCGAGGTGTTGAACAAGCCGAGCATCGGCTCGCCCACGGCGCCGATCACGTCCTCGTCGGCCGAGAAGCCGCTGGTCACCAGGGTGATGTCTTTCGACAGGCCCGCGCCCACGAACTGCTTGATGAAGTTGATGCCCATCGCGCCGGGCAGGAAGAAGTAGATCGAGTCGGGCTTGGCCGCGCGCAGCTGCGCGAGTTCGGCGGCGTAGTCGATCTGGCCGAGCTTGGTGTAGAGCTCGTCGGCCACCTGGCCCTTGAACTGGCGCTTGAAGCCGCCCAGCGCATCTTTGCCGGCGGGATAGTTGGGGGCGATCAGCACCGTCTTCTTGAAGCCGCGGTCTTGTGCGAACTTGCCGGCGGCTTCATGGAACTGGTCGTTCTGGTAGGCGGTGCCGAAGAAGTACGCATTGCACTGGGCGCCCGCGAACTGGCTCGGGCCGGCATTGGCCGAGAGGTAAGGCACCTTGGCGTTGAACAGCGTCGGGCCTACGGCCAGCGCCACGTTGGAGCCGATGGGGCCGCTGAAGATGTCGATCTTGTCGCGCTGGATCATGCGGTCGACCAGCTGCTTGGCCTGGTCGGGGCTGCCGGCCATGTCGGCCTGCACGAACTCCACGTCCTGCCCGCCGAGCTTGCCGCCCAGCTGCTTGATGCCGAGCGCAAAGCCGTCGCGCGCCTCGGCGCCCAAGGCCGCGAAGGGGCCCGAGATGTCGAGCGCCAGGCCCACCTTCACGGGCGCGCCCATGGCGGATGCCGCCCCGCCAAGGGCCGCGCCACAGAGCAGCAGCGAAAGCAGGGTGCGCGGCAGCGCGGGCGACTTCGGGGACGGGTGGCTCATGGATTCTCCGGGCAAAGGAAGGGTGAAACGATGCCCCTGGTGCCGCGCCATGCAGCACCAAAGACAGCGAACCGTTGATAGCTAAATACTTTAACCATAAACAATTCGGTGTCAACGGTGCTAGCACGAATGGTGCCAGTGCTCCGTGTCACTTCCTGGTGCGCGGAGCCTGGTGATCAGCCAAAAGGATTCGCGGTCGCGAACCAGAGGGCGATGCCGGTGGCGATGATGAAGGCGCCGTCAGTCACGCCCGCCACCAGGAAGAACTTGGTCTGCAGCGTGTCGACCAGCTCGGGCTGGCGCGCGGTGCTTTCGAGAAACTTCTGGCCGACCAGCCCGATGCCCAGGCACGAACCGAGGGCGGCGACGCCGATCAGCAAGGCGACTGCGAGGGGAAGGATGTTGAAGCCGGTCATGGTGTTTTCTCCTGGGTGGTTGATTGATCGATGGAGGTACTTTCCCAGAGCGGGTGCGTGCGGTCCATGACGTGGGAGGTCATGGGCAAGGCGAAAAAAAGCCGGCCGTCGAAACGGCCGGCCTTTCGTGGAACGTCGCGGCGCTACGGAAGCTGGGTCCAGTTCTGGTTGTTGCCGCCGTTGCAGGTCCAGGTGATCAATGCGGTGTCCTGCGTCGTCGAGTTGTTCGGCACGTCGAGGCACGAGTTGGAGGCCCGGTTGCGGATCGTCCCGCCCACCAGGCTCCACTGGGTCGTGGTGCCCGCCGAGCAGGCCAGCTGCACCACCGGCGCATTGGTTGCCGCCGTGCCGTTCTGCGCCAGGCACAGGCCGCTGTGCTCGGCCACCAACTGCACGTAGCCGCCGGTGATGGAAATCACCGTGAACTTCTCGTTGCCGGCGGTGCCGCAGGGCCATTGCACCGCGGGGGTGCCGCTGGTGGTCGCCGCGCCCTTGATGTTGACGCACAGGTTGCTGTGGTCCGAGCGGATCCGCGTGACCACGGCCGGGGCCGTGTCCAGCGAGCGGACGTACTCGCGGATCGCCACCGCGTCGGCGGCAGGCAGGCTGTTGGCATTGCCGTGGCCGCTGTTGAGCACGTCCTGCAGCGTCGCCGCCTGTCCGTTGTGGAAGAAGGCCGTCGTGTTCCACGTACCCGACAGCGTCGGCGTGTCGAAGCCCACGCCCGCCAGTGGCTGGTTGATGCCCTTGCCCGACGAGGCCTGGATCGTGCCCACGTCGTGCCGGAGGCCGTCGCGGAAGGTGCCGCCCGAGTGGCAGGTCACGCACTGCGCCGAGGCGAACAGCGCCTGGCCCCGTGCCGCATCGACGCTCAGGCTGCCGTCCGCATTGCGTGCCGGGCTGCGCATGTACTTGCTGAGCGAGCTCAGGTAGGCCGCGAGATCGTCGAGCTGCGCGCTCTTGCCGGCCTTGGGCGCACCCAGCGGGTCGGACGTGGCCGCGAAGTCGGCATTCGTGAGAAAGCCGGTGCCGCCGAACTCGTTGCGGATGTCGTTCTCGAAGTCCTGCACCTCGTCGAAGTTGGCGGTCCAGTGCAGCTTGCCGTGGCCCAGTCCGCGCCGGCCCATGAGGCTGATGGTGCGGCGCAGGCCTTCGCCGCGCTGGGTGAAGTCCCACACCATCCCGTCGTCGCCGCCGTCGGCGTGGCAGCTCGCGCAGGAGAGGTAGTTGTCCTTGCTCATGCGACGGTCCGATGCGTTGTAGAACACCTGCTTGCCGCGCAACGCCGCGGCCGCCATGGGCTCCTGCGCTACCGTCGAGACGTTCTGCAGGAAGGTCGGCGCCGCCGTCTCCGACGACAGCACCGAGGCCACGTCGTGCACCGACACCGAGCGCGCCAGGAAGTTGTTGACGAACAGCCGCTTGCGCGCCGCGTCCAGGTAGAGGCCGTGCGGCGCGCTGCTGGCGTTGATCTCGCCGCGCACCGCGCGGCTGTACGGATCGACGATGGCCACGCGGTTGCCTTCCATCTGCGCCACGAACAGGTAGTCGCCCGATGGAGAGAAGAGCGCAGCGCGCGCGGGTGCGCGGTCGTCGAAGTCGATCTGCTCGCCGAACACCTCGGCCGCCGCCTGCAGGTCGACCTGCGAGAGGATGGAGCGCACGGTCTGGTCGTGCGCCAGGTCGGCGCCGTCGCGGAAGCGGCCGCGCACGATGTTGTCCTTCTTCGAAGGCAACACCGCGCGCCTGCCGTCCGGCGAGATCACCACCTGGCTCAGGTAGTTGGCCACGCCGCGCGCGCGGCTCTCGGTGTCCACCGTGGTGGTGTCCACCGGCAGCGCGATGGTGGTCATGGCGCTCATGCCCTGCAGGTTCACCTTGTGCAGCTGGCCGCCGGTCATCTTCGACTTGAAGCGCGTGACGTAGGCCACCTGCGAATCGGAGTTCACCGCAATGCCGCGCAGGTTGCCTTCGAGCGCGACCGCGCCGGTGGTGGCACCGTTGCTCGGGTCGAAGCTCATCAGCACCGCCTTGCTCTCCAGCGTCAGCAGGCCTTTGGCGCCGTCGGGCGTGAAGGCCACGCCGTAGGGGCCGCTGCCGTAGGCCAGCGGCACCGTGGCCGAGACGCTGCCGTCGGCCGCGCTGAGCGCCACCAGCTTGTCCTCGCCCTGCACCGTGACCCAGATGCGGCCGTCGGGGCCCACGGCCAGCGTCTTCGGCTCGTCGCCCACGCGCACTTCCCAGCGCTTGGCCAGGGTCTGCGCGTCGATGGCGGCGACCGTGCCGCTGTCGGGGTTGACCGAGTACACCGAGTTCGCATCGCCCGCGATGTTGGTGGTGTGCGTGGGTGCCCGCGCCGTGACCGGGATGATCACCGTGAGGTTGTAGGTGTAGAAGGTCTCGCGGCCGTTTGCATCCTTCACCGTCAGGGTCACCGTGAAGTGGCCGGGCCGGGTGTAGGTGTAGGTGTAGTTCGGCTGGCTCGAATAGGCGGTCTGCGTGCCGTCGCCGAAGTTCCATCGGAACTGCGCGCCGCTGCTGCTCAGCGTGGCCGGGTTGAACACCAGCTGGCCGTTGACGATCTTCGGACCGCCGCCGATGCCCGGGTCGCCGATGATGGTCTGTGCGCGCAGCGTGCCCACCTCGGTGTCGGAGAGCACGCGGCCGTAGACGCGCACCTCCGCCAGCGTGCCCTTGAAGAGCGCCGCGTTGCCCTGGATCTGGCCCAGCAGGCTGAACTTGTTGGACAGCCCCTTGTTGCCCGTGAGGCCGGCGGAGGTGGTCTTCACGCCGTCGACATACACCGCTTGCGCGCCGGAGGCGGCGTCGCGCGTCAACACCACGTGGTGCCAGTTGCCGTCGTTCACCGCCGCCGTGGAGGCGGTGCCGGCGTCGTTGCCCACCGACAGCTTGATGCGCCCGCCGTTGTCCAGCCAGCCCCAGAACACGTCGTCCGCGCCGCCCGACTGGTCGCGTCCGAAGATGCCGGGCGCGGTCCACGAGTTCGCGCCGCCCGCCTGCGTGGTCTTCATGTAGAAGCTCATCGATGCGGTGCCGCCGAGCACGGTGGCCACCGAATCGTTCTTCAGCGGCACGCCGGCGGTGCGGTTCGCGAAGTTCATGCCGATGCTCTCGAACGCGTCGCCCGACGCCGGCGTGCCGTTGTTGTTGCCGATCTGGTCGGAGAGGTTGCCCGCCAGCGTCCAGTAGTGCATCAGGTTGATGTCGGTCGCGTTGCCGGTGTTGAAGGTCGACTTGTAGTCCGCGCCGATGGCGTTGCCCGCATAGTCCTTCACCCCGTTGGCGGGCAGGAAGACTTCATAGCTGGTGCCCGGTTGCAGCGGCTGCTCGGGATGGAAGTTGATGATGCCCAGCTGCACGCTGTAGGTGCCCGCCAGCGTGTTGCCGCCCACCGGGCGCACGATGAAGGTGTTGGAATTCACGCTCTCGGGCCGGATGCTGTCCGTCATGCCCAGGCCGATGCGCGAGGTCAGGGCCTGCTGCTTGGCGCCGTTGGCCGGCGAGACCTGTTTCACTTCGGGCTTGGTGGTGTCGGGGTCCACCGAGTGCACGATGAAGCCGCTGCCCGAGCCGTGGTCGTTGCCCACGAAGACGAGGTTGCCGAACATCGCGACCTGGCCGTTGTCCGAATGCGAGAAGTTCGGGTCGTCCTCGCGCAGGATGCTGCCGCGGCCCACCTCCACGTGATTGAGCGGGTTGCTCACGTCGACCTTGTGGATGCGCGTTTGCGCACCCTGGATCACATAGTTGTCCTGCGTGGCGCAGTACAGCTGTTCGTCGATGACCAGCCGGTTGTCCTCGGCCACGAAGCGCGAGCGGTCGCTCAGGTCGTAGCTGTACATCTTGGCGCCGCCGTTGCGCGCGGAGGCGTGCAGGTTCCGGCCGTCGAAGCAGGTCGCGTAGTAGAACGGCGTGGTGCCCACGATGGAATCGAGCACCTTGGGGTTGAGCGGGTCGGAGATATCCAGGCTCGCGAACCCGCCGTTGCTTTCCATCGCGGTCAGCACCATGTGGTTGCCCATGGTAAAGATCGGACCGACCCGGAAGTTGCCGAGTTCGCCCGTGGGCACCGGGTTGGGCTTGCCGGTGCCGCGATTCGCGACCACGGCGTTCGCAGGGTCCCTCGCATCGACGATGAAGATGCCCCGGCCCGCCGAGGCCACGTACAGGTAGGGCGCCTGCCACCAGAGCTGCCAGGCCACGTCCTCGTAGTCGCCGCCGTTGACGCCGGGCAGCGCCAGCTTTTTCACCTGCCTGATGTCGTTGACGTCGGTGAAGTCCCAGAACTCGACGCCGTTGATGCTTGGCAGCACCACGTATGTCTTACCGCCGATCTTCGCTGTGCCGAAGGAGTGCGTTTCGCGGAACTCCCTGGTGCGGCCCTCAGGCTCGTAGATCTTCTTGACGAGCTGGATCTGGCGCGGGTTCGACACGTCATACAGCAGGAAGCCGCCCGGGCCGAGGCCGCTGTCCGGCGCGAAGGAGGTGAGGAAGTAGCCGTTGATCATGATGCCCGCGTTCATGCCGTAGTCCTTGCGGCCCGGGTACGTGGCAGGCACCTCGCGCGACTCGTAGGCGCTGCTGTGCGCCGGATCGAGCGGGTGCGCGGCGCTCGTGATCATCGACACCGGCTTGAACAGTTCCGCCGATGTGTAGGTGAGGTTGCCAAGGCCCGGCCCCTGCAGCGGGAGCGGGTCGGCGACGGCTTCGGAAACCGCTGTCGCCATGTTGCCGAGGGTCGTCATCGGACTGACCCCGGTGATTGCCGCATGCGTCAGCAATGTGACGAGCGGGGCCAGGAACGCCATCAGGAAATACCGGATCTTCATCGTCGCCTCCAGGTTGTTAGAAGTTCGCAGGGCAACCCATTCCTCGACCGCTCTCCGGTGCGCGCGCAGGACGCACCCCGGCAGGCGACGGGTCCATCGCCTGCCGTGCTGACTTCTTGTTGTGTTCTTGCGCCGGCGCTTTTCTTCGTCTTAGTTCGCGCCGCCCGATTCGTAGAGGGCCCAGGCCGCCTCGGCGCTCGCGCCCTGGTGGATCATGGCCATCAGCGCTCTCACTACCGCCGAAGGATTCGCGTGCTGGTAGACGTTGCGCCCATACACCATGCCGACGGCCCCCTGGTCCATCAGCACGCGCGAGCGCGCGAACACCTGCTGCAGGTCTTCGCGCCCGCCGCCGCGCACGAGCACGGGGCAACGCGCGGCCTGCACCACGCGGTGGAAGTCGGTGGAGTCGCTGGTCGGGTCGGCCTTGACGATGTCGGCGCCCATCTCGCGCGCGAGGCGCACCAGCGTCACGATCTTCTCGGCGTCGCCATCGACCTGGTAGCGGCTGCCGGGGGTGGGCGACTGCATCACCAGCGGCTCGATCATCAGCGGCATGCCGTATCTGTCGCAGTCGGCGCGCACGCGCGCGATGTTCTGCACGCATTGGCGGAACAGGTCCGGCTCGTTCGGCAGCATGAACAGGTTCACCACCACGCAGGCCGCGTCGCGCTGCACGGCGGGCAGCACCGGGTCGTGTTCGTTCTGCAGCTGGGCCCACATCACGCGGTGCAGCGTGGCGTTGTAGGGGTTGCCCATGTCGATGCGCATCACGAGTGCCGGCTTGTCACGGCCCGGGCGGTCCTGCAGCAGGTCGGACTGGCCGTAGTTGAGCTGGATCGCATCGGGACCGGCGGCCACGAGCTTGTCGATGACCTGGGGCATGTCTTCCAGCCCGGCGAGGAACGAGGGCTCGTTGCACACCCCGTGGTCCAGCGCGATGTCCAGGCAGCGGCCGTTGTTCAGCAGCCGGTTGAGCCGCGCAATCTTGTCTTTCGACATGGGAAAGAACTCCTTGTTGGGATCGGAAATGAAAAGGGGGGTCAGGCGAGGTTGCCGAGATGGCGGGTTGCCGCGGCCTCGATCGCGCGCAGCGCATCGCCGCCGAGTTCGACCGCACCGGCACCCGCGTTCTCGATGGCCTGCTGGCGCACGCGCGCGCCGCACAACGCCACCGAGACGGTGCCACTTGCAATCGTCCAGGCGATCATCAACTGGCCGAACGAGCAGCCCAGCCGCGCGCGCAGCGGCTCGATCTCCTCGAAGAAGGCCTCGAGTTTCGACCGGTTGGCTTCGCTGAAGCGCGGGTTGCTCGCGCGCTGGTCGTCGCCCTTGAACTCGCGTTCAGGGTCGATGGGGCCGGCGAGCAGGCCCAGCGCCAGCGACGAGTAGCCCAGCACCGCCACGTTGTGTTCGCTGCACAGGGGCGCCAGCGCCTGCTCGATCTCGCGGTCGATCAGGCTGTAGCGCTCCTGCGCCGCATCGACCGGCCCATGGCGCAGGTACTCGGCCAGCGTTTCCGGGCTCACGTTGCTCACGCCGATGGCGCGGATCTTTCCCTGCTTCTTGAGCGCGAGCAACGCGTCCATGGTCTCGGCCACGGGCGTGGTGCTGTCTTGCCAGTGCGTGATGTAGAGATCGATGTAGTCGGTCTGCAGGCGCTTCAGGCTCTCTTCGCATTCATGGAAGATCGATTCGCGGCCGAGGTAGCGGTACACCGGATGGCCGTCTTCCTCGAAGAAATGCGTACCCTGTTGCGTGTGCCAGACCAGGCCGCACTTGGTCGCAATGACGGCTTCGTGGCGGCGGCCCTTCAGTGCTGTGCCCACGATGCTTTCCGAGCGGCCCAGGCCGTAGGCCGGCGCGGTGTCGATCAGCGTCACACCCGCGTCCAGCGAAGCCTGGATCGCCACGACGGCCGCCGCGTTGTCGCCGCCGCCCCACATCCATCCGCCCATGGCCCAGGTGCCCAGGCCGATGGCCGAGCATTCGATGCCGGAGGGTCCCAGGGTTGTCGTCTTCATCATCATCGCGTTGTCTTTCTCGTGTTCAGGAGGTGGTCGATGGTCACGGCCGCGAGCAGGATCAGGCCCTTGATCACGTCCTGCCAATAGGGCGACACGTCGAGCAGGATCAGCGAGCTGGTCACCACCGAGAGCAGCGCCAGGCCCAGCACCGCGCCCAGCACCGTGCCGGATCCGCCCTTCAGGCTCGCGCCGCCGATCACTGCGGCCGCAATCACGTTGAGTTCCATGCCCACGCCGAAGGTGGGCGTGGCGGCACCGAAGCGCGCCGTGTAGATCACACCGGCAAGGCCCGCCGAAGCCGAGCACAGCACCGTGACCCAGAACTTCACGCGGCCCACGCGAATGCCCGAGTACAGCGCGGCCTTCTCGTTGCTGCCGGTGTAGAACACGCGCCGCAGCAGGGTCGAGCGGCGCAGCACGAAATCGCTCACGATCACGATCGCCACGAAGATCAGGATGACGGCAGGAATGCCGAACAGCGTGCCCTGGCCGATGAACTTGAACTCGGCCGGCAGCGAGAACAGCGACTGCGGCGTGCCCTGCGTGAGCGCGAGGCACAGGCCGCGCACGATCACCATGAAGGCCAGCGAGGCGATGAAGTGGTTCAGCCCGATGCGCGTGACGCAGCCGCCGATCATCGCGCCGACGAGCCCGCTCGCGCCAATGGCCACCAGGCTCGCGAGCCACGGGTCCACGCCCATCAGGAAGAGCTTGCCCGTCACCACCATCGCGAAGCAGACCACCGAGCCCACCGACAGGTCGATGCCGCCGACGATCAGCAGGATGGTCATGCCCACCACCACGATGCCTTCGATCGAGAAGGACAGCAGCATCGCGCGGATGTTGTCCCAGGTGAGGAAGTAGGGCGACGCGAAGCTCATGGCCACGCACAGCACCGCGATGATGAGCAGCAGCCCGGCTTCCCGCATGCTCGTGAGCTTGTTGGCTGGCTTCACGGGCCCGCCGCCTGATTGCCGCGGTGGAAGGCCCGCATCGAGTTGTGCCGGGTAGTTCATGCCATCTCCTGTTCGCAGAGTCCGGAGGCCAGCCGCAGCAGGGCTTCCTCCGTCATTTCGTTGGAATTCAATTCGCCGGCCAGCCGGCCGTCGCGGATCACCAGCGCGCGGTCGCACAGGCCGATGATCTCGGGCAGCTCCGAAGAGATCACGATCACGCCCACACCCTGGTTCGCGAGCTCGCGCAGGATGTGGTGGATCTCGGACTTGGCGCCCACGTCGACACCGCGCGTGGGCTCGTCCATCAGCAGCACCTTGGGGTTGGTGGCCAGCAGTTTGGCGATGGCGACCTTCTGCTGGTTGCCGCCCGACAGGCTCGACACCTCGATGGCCACGCCGTCCGACTTGAGATTGAGCTTGGCGCCGAGCTCGCGTGCCAGGCGGTGCTCGGCCGAGCGCTGCAGCAGCCCCCAGCCGGAGCTCACGCGCCGCAGCGCCATCGACGAGATGTTCTGCGCGATCGGCAGGTCGAGATACACGCCCGCAGCCTTGCGGTCTTCGCTGAGATAGGCAATGCCCTCGCGCAGCGCGTCGCTGTACTTGCGGATCGCGAGCGCCTTGCCGTGCAGGCGCACCGTGCCACGCGTGGCGGCGCGCAGGCCGCACGCGGTCTCGGCCAGTTCGCTGCGGCCGGCACCCATCAGCCCGGCAATGCCGAGGATCTCGCCGCGCTGGAGCGCAAACGAGATGCCGTGCACGCGCTCGCTGTCGGCGATGTCGCTCACCTCGAGCACCGGGCCGGACGATTCGGCGCCCTCCTGCTTGGGCGGGTAGTAGTTGCCGAGTTCGCGGCCCACCATGCGCCGGACCAGCTCGTCGGCGGTCATGCCCGCCAGCGGGCCGCAGTGCACGTTGCGCCCGTCGCGCAGCACGGTGACGCGGTCGCAGTGCGTGAAGATTTCCGCCATCCGGTGGCTGATGTAGATGATGCCGATGCCCTGTGCCTTCAGGTCGTGCAGCACGCGGAAGAGGGCGGCCGATTCGTTGTCGGTGAGCGCGGCCGTGGGCTCGTCGAGGATCAGCACCTTGCAGTCCAGCGTGAGCGCCTTGGCAATCTCCACCAGCTGCTGGCTCGAGATGCTCAGCTCGCGCACGGGCGTGGCGGGGTCGATGTCCTGCCCGAGCCGCGCCAGCACCTCGGCCGCGCGCGCGTTCAGGCTGGCGTAGTTCATCCAGGCCTCTTTGCCGGCGTTGATCTCCGGCATGAAGATGTTCTCGGCCACGGTGGCGTCGGCGCACAGCGCGATCTCCTGGTGCACCAGGCCGATGCCCAGGCGCATGGCGTGGGCCGGGCCGTCGATGACCACCTTCTCGCCGCCCAGCACGATGTCGCCTTCGTCGGGGCGGTGGATGCCGTCGATGATGTTCATCAACGTGGACTTTCCCGCGCCGTTCTCGCCGCACAGGGCGTGGATCTCGCCGGCGGAGAGCGAGAAGTCCACGCCCGAGAGCGCGCGTGAAGCGCCGAAGCGCTTGCTGATGCCGCGCAGTTCGAGCAAGGCGCTCACTCTCCGATTCCCTTGGTGCCGCGGCGCGCGAGGTACTTGTCCCAGTAGAAATCGTCCGCGTTGGCCTTGCTGACCACCGACAGGCCGTTGTCCAGGAACGGCACCGACATGGGATTGGTGCCGTTGCGCTTGGCGTCGTTCATCGGGTCGATGAGCGAGGGGTTCTTGGCCAGGAACAGCATCATCATGCCCATGTAGCCCTGCATGCCCTGGTTGGGGTTGATGGCGCCGAACACGTCGCCGGCCTTGATCATGTCCAGGATCTTGGCGTTCACGTCGCAGCACATCACGCGGATGTTCTTCTTCGATTCGATCTTGGCCTGCGCGGCGCCCAGCGCCGAGTTGGCTTCGGGCATGAACAGCGCACCCAGGTTGGGGTTGGCCTGCGCCAGGCTCAGCACCGCCTGGTAGGCCTTGCTCGGGTCCTGGTTGCTGGCGGCGCGGCCCACGAGCTTCATGCCCGCGTGCTTGGTCTTCATGCGATTGACGAAGGCAGCGATGCGGCGGTCGTGGTTGTCCTGGCCGGGGTTCTCGAGCACGGCGTATTCGCCCTTGCCGCCCAGCGCCGCAGCAATCGCGTCGGCCGCCTGCGTGCCTTCGCGGTCGTTGTCGGAGGTGACGAAGGAGGCGCGCTTCGAGTTGGGCGAGTCGGCCGCGAAGGTCACGACCGGGATGCCCATGGCCACCGCCCGGTTGATCGGCTCGATGAACGGGTCCGGATTCATCGGGTGCAGCAGGATGCCCGCGGGCTTGCGCGCGAGTTCCTGCTCGAACGAGGCCAGCTGCTTGTTCACGTCGTACTCGGGCGTGCCGGTGTAGCGCGTGCGCACGCCCAGCGTGCGGCCGAGCTGCTTCATCATTTCGTAGACCGGAAACCAGTATTCGACGCCCGACACCATCACGTTCATCACGTAGACGTCGCTGGCATTGCCGCGCAAGCCGGTGGCGGCGGTTGTGGGGGTGGACTGCGCAAATGCGCTGGTGCCGGCCAGGCCGATACCGGCGGCCGCAGCGGACTTCAGGAAATTTCGCCTCATCTTGTGTCTCCTCGCGTTGACTGGCAGAGCTTTCGACCTGCTTTGCGAGCAGATCTTTTGGACCTCGTTGTCACGACAGTTGTTATGACAGGTAGAATGTAATCGCGGGTTGTTTGCCGCGATAACTAGGGGAAACGCTACTGGCGAGCCGCTTTCAACTCGCCGAAGCTGTTATGACATGAAGCCAAACATATTGATCGGCGTCGACATGGGCTCGAGCAGCCTCAAGGCGCTGGCCCTCGAAGCCGGAAGCGGCCGCACCGTCGCCTTGTCCCGCATGCCCCTGCCGCACGACCGGCTGCCCGGCGACGGCTGCGAGGTGGGCGCGCCGGCGATCCGCGCCGCGCTGACCCAGGTGCTGCGGGATGTCGCCCACCAGCTCGGCCCGCGCACGGCCGAAGTCCGCGCCATGGCCTGCACCGGGCACGGCGCCGGCCTCTACGCGCTCGATGCCAACAACCAGCTCGCGGGCGGCCGCGCCGTTGCATCGACCGACCAGCGCGCCGACGCCCGTGCGCGCGCTCTGGCGGCGAGCCACGGCACCAGGCTGTTCGACGAGGTGGGCTGCAGCCCTTGGCCCGGACAGCCGACGGTCATTGCGGCCGAGCTGCTGGGCGTGGATGCCGCGCAGCGCGGCGAACTGCACCGCCTGCTGTTCGCCAAGGACTACCTCGGCTTTCTGCTGACCGGCGAAATCGCCACCGACGCGAGCGACGCGAGCACCGCCGGCCTCGTGTCGCTTGCCACCGGCAACTGGTCGCAGGCGGCCTTCGAGGCCTCGGGTCTTGCGGACCTCGGCGCGCGCGCCTTCGGCCCCATCGCGCCGAGCGGCAGCGTGATCGGAAAGCTCTTGCCCGTCGAGGCCGCGCTGTGCGGCTTGCCCGCCGGCATTCCGGTGGCGATGGGCGCCATCGACCTGCTCGCCTCCATGACCGCGATCTGCGCGGAAAGCCGCGGCCGCGCGGTGTCGGTGTTCGGCACCTGGTGCGTGAACGCGGTCACCGGGCCGGTGATGGAGCCCAAGCCGGCCGTTGCCGCCATCGTGAACTTCGGCCGCAGCAACAGGCGGCTCTACATGGAGAACAGCCCCTCGTCGATGGCCAACATCGCCTGGCTGGCCGGCGTGCTCGCGCTGCCCGATGCGCGCGCGGTGGTCGACCTGGCCATGACGGTGCCGCTGGGCGCCCGCGGCCTGCGCTTCCTGCCCTTCGTCAATGGCGGCGGCGGCGTGACCGCCGGCTTCGTGGGGCTCAAGAGCCATCACACGCGCGCGGACATGGCACGCGCCGTGGTCGATGCCGTGGCGGCGCTGCATGCGCGGCACATGGCGCGCCTTGCCGCAGCCGGCCTCGCGGTGAGCGAGACGACGGTGCTCGGCGGCGGCGCGAGCGATGCGCGCCTCGTGCGCCTGCTGGCGGTCTTTCTCGGCCGTCCGGTCGAGCGCTGCGCCGACGACGAGACCGGCGCACGCGGCGCCGCGCTCTACGCCGCCATGTCGCAAGGACTCGACGATGCGGCGCCGGGCAGTGCCCTGCTCGCACCCTGCGAGGTGATCGAACCCGACGCACGGGACGCAAGCGCCCATGCGGATTTCAACGCCGGTTTCAATGAACTGATCGACAGCATGTCACCTGTATTCACCCACATCGCGGGCGACGTGAAATGAGCGCCTGGCAACTTCCCTTCGTGCGCCCGGCTTCGCTGGCGGGCCGCCATTTCTCTACCGTCATCGTGGGCGCCGGCATCAACGGCGTCGGCGTGTTCCGCGACCTTTCGCTGCAGCGCGTCGACTGCCTGATCGTCGACAAGGGCGACTTCGGCGCGGGCGCCAGCAGCGCGCCCTCGCGCATGATCCACGGCGGCCTGCGCTACCTGGAGAACGGCAGCTTCTCTCTCGTGGCCGAAGCCACGCGCGAGCGCAACCTGCTGCTGCGCAATGCCTCGCACCTGGTGCGGCCGCTCAAGACGGTGGTGCCCCTTGCCAGCTTCTTCGGCGGCCTGATGAGCAGCGCGCTCAAGTTCTTCGGCCGCACGCCGCCGCAGCGCACGCGCGGCCTCCTGGCCGTGGCGCTGGGCCTGCGGCTCTACGACCTGCTGGGGCGCCGCCAGCGCATGATGCCGGGCCACCGCATCGGCCGCGTGCCCGTGGCCGATCGCGGCCTGTTCCGCGCGGCCATCCGCTGGACCGCCACCTTCTTCGATGCGTGGATCAGCCATCCCGAGTGGCTCATCCTCGAACTGATAGGCGATGCCTGCCGCGACCAGCCGCGCTCGGCGGCCGCGAACTACTGCCGCGTGATGGGCTGCGCCGGCAACATCCTCACGCTGCGCGACGAAATCACCGGCATGCTCGTTCGCGTGACGGCCGGCACCGTGGTGAACGCCACTGGCGCCTGGCTCGACCGCAGCGCGGCGGTGCTCGGCGGCGCCGGTCCGCGCGTGATGGGCACCAAGGGTTCGCACCTCGTGCTCGACCATCCCGCGCTGCGCGATGCGCTCGATGGCCGCATGGCCTACTTCGAGGCGGTCGACGGGCGCGTGTGCATCGTCTATCCGTTCCTCGACCGCGTGCTGGTGGGCTCCACCGATATTCCGGTGGAAGACCCGGACCAGATCGTGACCGAGCCGGCCGAGATCGACTACCTGATCGACGTGCTGCGCGAGGTTTTTCCGAACATGGCCTTCGGGCGCGGCGACGTCGTCTACACCTATGTCGGCGTGCGGCCGCTCGCACGATCCGACGCCGACAAGCCGGGCCAGATCTCGCGCGACCATTCGGTGGTGGTCGATCCGCCGAATAATACGCGCGACATTGCCATCGTCGGCCTCGTCGGCGGCAAGTGGACCACCTTTCGCTCGCTGGCCGAAGAGGCCACGAACGAAGTGCTGCAGCTGCTCGGCCGCTCGCGCACGGCCTCGACCGAGCTGCTGCCCATCGGCGGCGGCGCGGAGCTGCCGGGCGATGCTCCGGCGACCGAGCGCTTCATCGACAGGATGACCGCCGCCTCCGGCATGGGCCGTGCACGCGCACTGGCCCTGCTGGGACGCTATGGCTCCAAGGCATTGCCGCTCGCCCAGCGCCTCGCGGCCTCGGGTGACGTGCCCCTGCAGCACGCGCCGGATTATTCGGCCGCCGAACTCTCGTACCTGTGCCTTGAAACCGGCGTGGTGCATCTCGACGATCTCGTGGTCCGCCGCACGCTGCTGGCCATTCGCGGCCTCGTGACCGATGCCGCGCTGGCGGAGATCGCGGGCGTGGCGGCCGAGGCGCTGGGCTGGGACGCGGTGCGCGCGCACAACGAACTCTGCGCCTGCGCCACCGCGCTGCGGGACCGGCACGGCGTCCGGCTCCAGCCGGTGACGACGGGCGAGGAACCCTCTTTCAATGCATCATTGATGGCCAGCTCAGTCCTTGGCCAGGCTTAAAAAAGTGAACAGTCCCAACGACATGTCGACCGTGCTCGACCGCAATTCCGAATCACCGCTGTGGGCCCAGTTCCGTGACGCCATTCGCTTGCAGATACTGCAAGGCGCGCTGCCCATCGGTGCCAAGCTGCCTTCCGAGGCGGAGCTGGGCGAACAGTTCGGCATCTCGCGCATCGTGGTGCGGGAAGCCCTGGCCGACCTCGTGCGCAACAACCTCATCTACAAGATCAAGGGCCGTGGCGCCTTTGTCTCGGCACGCGAACGCGACGAGGATTTTGTTTCCACCGTGCTCGGCTTCTCCGACGAGATGGAGCGCAAGGGCCGCTCTGTGCGCACGCAGATCCTCACGCAGGAATTGCGCGCGCCCACCGAGCATGAGGCCGCGTCGCTGGGCTTGGCGGACGACACGCAGGTGGTGGCGCTCAAGCGCCTGCGCAGTGTCGACGGCGAGCTGCGCCTGCTGGTCGAGACCGCGGTGCCGGCGGACCTGGCGCCGGGCCTGCACCGCACGCGCCTGGAAGACCGCTCGCTCTACGACGTGCTGCGCCGGCAATACGGCCTGCGCCTGGTGCGCGCCGAACGCTGGATCGACGCTGTGCTGCCCGATGCCGAAACCTGCAAGCTGCTCGACCTGCCGCAGCCCGAACCGCTGCTGCGCATCGAGTCGATTGCCTACGGTGCCAATGGCCGGCCGCTGGAGCACTACCGCGCGCTGCACCGCTGCAAGACCAGCCGGCTGCACGTGCAGACGACGACCTGAACTTTTTTCAGGCCTTGGCGACGCCGCGCGAAGGCCACAGCACCGAGGCGATGGCCACCATCATCAGCGCGACCGCGACCCAGTCCTGCCAGTGCACGACTTCGCCGAGCCACACTGCGCCGCTGAACACGCCGAGCACCGGGATGAACATCACGCTCAGGGTCGAGGCCACCGGCGGCAGGCCGCGCGCCAGGTAGAACCAGGCCGCGTGCGCAAAGCCGAAGATCAGCACGGCGTTGTAGAGAATCGAACCCCAGGCCACCGGACCTGGCCACCGCCACTGGTCGCGCTCGAACAGCAGCGTGAGCACCGTCATCACGACGGCTGTCATCGCCGTCATCCAGAACGAAAGCGTGAGCGTCGCGAGGCCGATGCGCGATTGGCGCAGCAGCTGCGTGCCCAGCGCCCATGTCGCAGCCGCCACCAATGCGAGCGCCACATAGCCGGGCCGCCCCGCGAGGTCGGTGAGTTCGTGCCACAGCAGCAACCCGACGCCGACTGCGCAAGCGCCCACGCCGATCCATGAGCGCCGCGTGAGCACGGCCGAGAACAGCACCGCGCCGATGACAGCCGAGAACACCGGCATCGTGTAGCCCAGGATGGCCGCGCGCCCGCCCGACAGTGCCTTCACTGCAAGGATGATGCAGGCATGCCAGATGAACATGTTGGTGGCGCCCAGCCACAACAGCTCGGGCCACGCGCGGCGCGGCACGCGGAACGGAACTTTCATGATCACCAGCGCGAGGCCCAGCACCGGCACGCCGAGCCAGATCGAGAGCGCGCGGAAGGCCAGCGGCGGATAGTCCGCCACGCCGAGCTTCATGACCGGCCAGTTGAGACCCCATGCAAGGGTCAGGAGAACGAGCAGGACGAACTGGCGCGGCGTGAAGGAAGGCATCGCGTGGGTTACAGCAAGCGCTTCAGATAGCGCCCTGTGTGGCTCGCTTCATTCGCAGCGATGTCTTCCGGCGTGCCTTCTCCCACCACCGTGCCGCCGCCGGCGCCGCCCTCGGGGCCCATGTCGATCAGCCAGTCGGCCGTCTTGATGACGTCCAGGTTGTGCTCGATCACGACGATGGTGTTGCCCGCGTCGCGCAGCTGGTGCAGCACCTTCAGCAGCAGCTCGATGTCGGCAAAGTGCAGGCCCGTGGTCGGCTCGTCGAGGATGTAGAGCGTGCGTCCGGTGTCGCGCTTGCTGAGCTCCAGCGCGAGCTTCACGCGCTGCGCCTCGCCGCCCGACAGCGTGGTGGCCGACTGGCCGAGCTTGATGTAGGACAGGCCCACGTCGAGCAGCGTGCGCAGCTTGCGCTCGATGGTCGGCACGGCCTTCAGGAACTCGTGCGCGGTCTCGACCGTCATCTCGAGGATCTGCGCGATGTTCTTGCCCTTGTACAGAACCTCGAGCGTCTCGCGGTTGTAGCGCTGGCCGTGGCACACCTCGCAGGGCACGTACACGTCGGGCAGAAAGTGCATCTCGACCTTCACCACGCCGTCGCCCTGGCAGGCCTCGCAGCGCCCGCCCGCCACGTTGAAGCTGAAGCGGCCCGGGCCGTAGCCGCGCTCGCGCGCGGTGTTGGTCTCGGCCATCAGCTCGCGGATCGGCGTGAACAGGCCCGTGTAGGTGGCCGGGTTGCTGCGCGGCGTGCGGCCGATGGGCGACTGGTCGACGTTGATGACCTTGTCGAAATACTCGATGCCTTCGACCGACTCGTGCGCGGCCGGTTCTTCGTGCGCGCGATAGAGCGTGCGCGCCACGGCGGTGTAGAGCGTGTCGTTCACCAGCGTCGACTTGCCGGAGCCCGAGACGCCCGTGACGCAGGTCAGAAGGCCGACCGGGAAGGCGACGCTCACGTTCTTCAGGTTGTTGCCGGTGGCGCCGACCACGCGGATTTCCTGCAGGTCGGTCTGCGAAGCCAGGTGCGCCGCTTCGCGCGCGGCGCGCCGTTCGGCCGCCGGGCTCTGCGGAAAGCGCGAGGCCTTCTTGCCTTCGTTGAAGGCGGGCTTCTTCACGACCGGCAGCCATGCGGTGCGGTGCTTGGGCACTTCGATCTTCTTCGTGCCCGAAAGATACTGGCCGGTCAGCGAATCGGGGTTGGCCGCCACCTGGGCATAGCTGCCCTGCGCCATCACGCGGCCGCCGTGGATGCCCGCGCCGGGCCCCATGTCGATCACATGATCGGCGGCGTGGATCATGTCCTCGTCGTGCTCGACCACGATCACGCTGTTGCCGATGTCGCGCAGGTGCTTCAGCGTGCCGATGAGACGGTCGTTGTCGCGCTGGTGCAGGCCGATGCTGGGTTCGTCGAGCACGTACATCACGCCCGTGAGCCCGGAGCCGATCTGCGAGGCGAGCCGGATGCGCTGGGCCTCGCCGCCAGAAAGAGTTTCGGCGCTGCGGTCCAGGCTCAGGTAATTGAGGCCCACGTCGTTCAGGAACTTCAGGCGCAGGCCGATCTCGCGCACCACCTTGTCGGCGATGTCGGCCTTGGCGCCGCGCAGCTTGAGCGTCTGGAACCAGGCGAGCGAATCGCGCAAGGTGAGGTGGCTGAGCTCGAAGATCGCCATGCGCGGAGGCTCGCCGCCGTCGGCCGGGCGGGCCGATTCGTCGACCAGGAACACGTTGCGCGCCTCGGGCCTGAGGCGCGAGCCGCCGCAGTCTGGGCAGGGCTGCAGGTTGCGGAAGCGCGCGAGGTCTTCGCGCACCATCACCGAATCGGTCTCGCGGTAGCGCCGCGCCATGTTCGGAATGATGCCCTCGAAGGGGTGCTTCTTCGTGAGTTTCTTGCCCGCGAAGTTGCCCGATTCCATGGTGTAGTTGAACTTGATCTCTTCGGCCGCCGACCCGTTCAGCAGCACCTGCTGCACCGAGGCGGGCAATGATTCGAAGGGCGCGTCGACGTCGAACTTGTAGTGCTTCGCAACGCTCTCGATCATGCTGAAGTAGTAGCCGTTGCGGCGGTCCCAGCCCTTGATGGCGCCGCTCGCGAGCGAGAGCGAGGGGAAGGCGACCACGCGCGCCGGGTCGAACACCTCGCGGTGGCCGAGGCCGTCGCAGCTCGGGCAGGCGCCCACGGGCGAGTTGAACGAGAACAGGCGCGGCTCCAGCTCCGACAGCGAGTAGTGGCAGATCGGGCAGGCGAACTTGGCGTTGAACAGGTGTTCCTTGTCGGCCGCGCCCTCGGCGCCAAGCTCCAGCGCAATGGCCCGGCCTTCGGCGAGGCGCAATGCCGCTTCGAAGCTCTCGGCCAGGCGCTGCTGCATGTCGGGGCGCGCGCGCAGCCGGTCGATCACCACGTCGATGTCGTGCTTCTCGGTCTTCTTGAGCTTCGGCAGGTCGTTGTATTCGTACGTTTGCCCATCGACGCGGAAGCGCACGTAGCCGGCAGCCTGCATCTCGGCGAAGAGTTCGAGGAACTCGCCTTTCTTCTCGCGCGCCACCGGCGCCAGGATCATCAGGCGCGGCTCGTCGGGAATGGCCAGCGTCGCATCGACCATCTGCGACACGGTCTGCGCCTGCAGCGGCAGGTGGTGCTCGGGGCAGTAGGGCGTGCCGGCGCGCGCGTAGAGCAGGCGCAGGTAGTCGTGGATCTCGGTCACCGTGCCCACGGTGGAGCGCGGGTTGTGGCTGGTCGCCTTCTGCTCGATGCTGATCGCGGGCGACAGGCCCTCGATCACGTCCACATCGGGCTTGTCCATGAGCTGCAGGAACTGCCGCGCATAGGCCGACAGGCTCTCCACGTAGCGGCGCTGGCCTTCGGCGTACAGCGTGTCGAAGGCCAGGCTCGACTTGCCCGAGCCCGACAGGCCGGTGATCACCACCAGCTTGTTGCGCGGGATGTCGAGGTCGACGTTCTTCAGGTTGTGCGTGCGCGCACCGCGGATGCTGATGCGCTGCTGCGCGAGTACGGCGCCCAGGTAGGCGTCGCGTTCCGGGTTTTCAGTGGCGGGGGATTTCAAGGGGTCGATCGTCCGAGGGCAACCGAGCATGATAGTCCGCCCGCCATTTCATGGCGAGGGGGCGGGTTGTGGCGGTTTCTCGGCAGGGGCTTCCGGCCCGGCCGGGCGCACCGGCTCGGTGCTGCCGATGGCCCTGCCGACCATGTGCTCGGCCAGCGTGTCGTAGAGCGGGCGGCTGATCATGCGGGAAACCAGGCTGGCCAGCATGGCCGCCGCCATCAGGCTCAACACCATCGAATGGCCGTCGACCATTTCCATGACGATGATGAAGGCGGTGAGCGGCGCCTGCGTGACCGCAGCCAGGAAGCCGGCCATGCCCAGCGCGATGAGCGTCGGGCCGAGCTCGCTGCCGGTCAGCCGGGCCACCGCATCGCCGATGCCAGCGCCGATGGACAGCGAAGGCGCGAAGATGCCGCCCGGCACGCCGCACCAGGCGGTGAGCCAGGTGGCGATGAACTTCAGCGCGGTGTAGAGCGGTGTCAGCTCGTCGTGGCCCTGCAGCATCTGCTTGACCGCCTCGGAGCCGGCACCGAAGGTGACGCCGCCCGTAACGAGCCCGATGACCGCCACCGCCAGCCCGCCGCAGGCCGCGAACCGCACCGGAAAGCGCGCCCGCCAGCGGTTGAAGCGTCCGGCCCCGCCGGTGAGCGAAGCGATCAGGAGCCGCGCGAACAGTCCGCCAGCCGCGCCACTCAGCAGCGTGACCAGCAAGCCGGGCCAAAGCGCGTCCCAGCCCAGCCGGGGAACATGGATCACGCCGAAGTAGCTCAGGTTGCCGAAGGCCGAGACCGCCACCAGGCCCGCCAGCACGATCGCCGTGATGATCAGCCCGCTGGAGCGCGCCTCGAGGCGGCCCGACAGTTCCTCGATGGCAAAGACGACGCCCGCCAGCGGGGCATTGAAGGCCGCCGCGATGCCGGCCGCGCCGCCTGCCACCAGCAGGGCGCGGCCGTCGATGGTGGTGTTGGGCGAGAGCCAGCGCCGCGCATGCTGCATCACGCCGGCCGCCACCTGCACGGAAGGGCCCTCGCGCCCGATCGAGAGGCCGGCCGCGAAGCCCGCGGCGCCCAGCCCGATCTTCGCGATCGTGAGGCGCAGCGATGCGAACATGAAGCGCCGTTCCTCGGGCAGGGCCGGGTTCAGCGCGGCCTTGATCTGCGGAATGCCGGAGCCGCCCGCGCCGGGAAAAAACCGCAGCGTGAGCCACACGATGCCCGCCGTGAGCAGGGGGGTCGTGAGCAGCACGGCCCATGGCCAGGCACTGTAGAAACGGTGGAACCCGCCGAAGATCCAGTCGCTGGCAAAGGTGAAGCCCACCACGAAGAGCCCAGCCGCTATGGCATAGCCCAGAACGATCGCCCGGTCGAGCCAGACGCGGCCGCTCGAGAGTTCGGCGCGCAGGTGCTCGAAAAAATCGGGTTCGCGGTTCATGAGAGGAGGGAGGAGGCATTAATTCTGGCATCGGCGCGGGATCGAGGCCCGCGGGCGGCTCGCGCCGGCCTCCATCGGGCACAATCTTGGGTTCTCTTCCTCCTCCTTCATCTACTTATCAGGGGCAGTGCATATGGCATCGGTCAATAAAGTCATCGTCGTCGGCAATCTGGGTCGCGATCCCGAAATGCGTACCTTCCCGAGCGGCGACCAGGTCGCGAACGTCACCGTGGCCACCACCGATCGCTGGAAGGACAAGCAAAGCGGCGAAATGCGCGAAGCCACCGAATGGCACCGCATCGTTTTCAACGGCCGCCTGGCCGAAATCGCCGGCCAGTACCTGCGCAAGGGCTCGCAGGTGTATGTCGAAGGCAGCCTGCGCACGCGCAAGTGGACCGACAAGGACGGCATCGAAAAATACACCACCGAAATCCGCGCCGACCAGATGCAGATGCTGGGCAGCCGCCAGGGCCAGGGCGCTCCGTCGGGCGGTCCCGAGGACGACGGCGGCTACTCGCAAGGCGGTGGTGGTGGCTACTCGCAAGGCGCGGGTGGCGGCGGTGGCGGCGGCTACGCCCCCCGTGCGCCGGCCGCGGCACCCCGTGCTCCGGCGGCCGCACCGCGCCAGGCACCGGCCAAGTCGTCGTCGGGCTTCGACGACATGGACGACGATATTCCGTTCTGAGTTGAATCGACCCATGGCTGAAGCTGTTCCATCGCTGCTCCAGCCGTGCGGCTCGCCGAGGACATTCCCGCTCCCGCTCGCGTTTTCCTGAACCGGATGCAGGCCGCGCGCCGATGAGTTCCGCATTCGGGCGTCGGCTGCACGCGCGGCTGCTCGAGCACTTCTCCAGCGATCGCCTGGCCTCTTTCTGGGCAAGCGGGGTGCTTCTTGTTTCCGTGGCGCTGCTGGTGGCCATGGCGGCCCTCTTTGCCGCACCCGGTGCCGGGAAAGAGCCCTCGGCCATCCACATGACCCATGCCGACTGGCAGGTGGAAGAGGCGCCGGGCTTCCGCGAACCGCCGCTCGCCGTGCAGAGCGACGCCTTGCCGGCCACCTGGCAAACCGCCGAACTGCCCCTGGCCCCGCCCATCGCCCTGCTGCGCCAGGCCGGCGCCAGCGCATCGGCGGGCCCGACCCGCATCACCTGGCTGCGGCTTTCGCCGCGCGGCTTGCCCGGCACTTCGGCGCCGCTCGCGTTGTATGGCGCACGGATCAAGACGGACGGCACCATTGCCGTCTATGCCAACGGGCGGTTGGTTCATCGCGCGCAGGTGCAGGGTCCGTTGTGGAACAGCACCCGCACGCCGCTGTGGATCATGCTGCCCAGGACGCCCGACGGCGAGCCGCTGCGCGAGATCCTCCTTCGGATGGAGCACACGCGAGGCGCGCAGGTGGCGGTTTCATCGCTCTGGCTGGGACCCGCCAGCGCGCTCGAAGGGCGCCATCGGATGCGGCAGTGGCTGCAGCAGGATCTGCCGGCCATGCTCAGTACGGCCTTCATGGCCGTGGGCGTGTTCTCGCTCTTCGTGTGGTTCAGGCGCAGCCACGAGACGGGCTACCTGCTGTTCTTCAACCTGGCGACCACGTCCTTCCTGCGGGGCCTGCATTTCTATGTCGGCGTTCCGGTTGCCAACGACTGGTTTGCCTGGCTCACGGTCAACTCCTTGTTCTGGCTGGTGGCGGTGGTGCACTTCGCGCTGCGCCAGCTGCATGGCCGTCCGCTCAGGTGGCTGAGCTTCGCGGTGGTGGCATGGACGGCGCTGATTGGCGTGCTGACGCTGCCGGGCCTGGCCATGTTGAAAAACACGCCGCAGGTCACGCCGTTGATCTACATCGGCGCGGCATCGATGGGCGTGGCCGTGGCGCTGGTCGGCGGCATCAGCGCCTGGCGCCGCTCCAGCGAAGGGCGGCTGGTGGCGGTCGGCATCGGCCTGTGCGTGCTGCTGGGCGTGTCCGACTGGCTGCTGCAGAACAACTTCATCAGCCCCGAGGGCTGGTACCTGGGCGCCTACACCAATGCGGTCACTTTCAGCGTCTTCGGGGTACTGATGTACCGGCGCTACGTCAGTGCCATTGCCGAGGTGGAGCGGGTCAATGCCAGCCTGGCGCAGCGCCTGCAGGCCCGCGAGGCCGAACTCGAGCGCAGCCACCAGCGGCTGCGCGAGATCGAAAGGCTGCAGACCATCAGCGACGAGCGCCAGCGCCTGATGCAGGACATGCACGACGGACTCGGCTCCTCGCTGATCAGCGCCATCCGATCGGTGGAGGGCGGCGGCATGAGCGGCGACAGCGTTTCGCAGCTGCTCAAGGGCTGCCTCGACGACCTGAAGCTGACCATCGATTCGATGGAACCCCTCGAAGACGACCTGTTGCTGCTGCTCGCGACGCTGCGCTACCGGCTCGGGCCGCGCCTGGAGAGTTCGGGTGTCACGTTGCGCTGGAACGTGGAGGAGCTTCCGGCACTGGACTGGCTCGACCCCACGAGCGCGCTGCAGATCCTGCGCATCGTGCAGGAGAGCATCGCCAACGTGCTGCGCCATACCCGCGCCACGGAGATCCGGGTGGGCACCGTGGCGCAGGAGTCGGGTGTGCGCGTGACCATCGAGGACAACGGCCAGGGCTTCGATGTCGACAAGGCCATGGGCGCCGCCGGTGGGCGAGGCATGCAGAACCAGCTGCGACGGGCGCAGGCCATCAGCGGCGCGGTCTCGTGGCGTTCGGGGCCGGCGGGCACGCTGTTCACGCTGTGGTTGCCGCTGAAGCGCGAGCGGCGGGCGGCGCCGGCATAGGGCTCGCAGCTCAGCCCGCGAGGCCCACGAACACGTTCTGCACGTCGTCGTTGGCGTCGATGGCGGCCAGGAAGACCTCGACTTCTTCCAGGTGCTCGGCGCTCAGGCTGGCCGGGTCGACCGGGTTCTTCGGCTTGTAGCCCAACTTGGCCGACAGCACCGTGAAGCCCTGGGCCGGCAGCGCGCGGCTCACCAGGTCCAGGTCGGTGGGGTCGGTCAGGAACACGGTGGCGCCGCTTTCACCGGCCGGCTCGAAGTCTTGCGCACCCGCCTCGATGGCGGCCACTTCGGCATCGGCGTCCGGGCGCGAGGGCTCGGCTTCGATCATGCCGACGTGGTCGAAATCCCATGACACCGAGCCCGAGGTGCCCAGCTGGCCCTTGCGGAACAGGACGCGCATTTCAGGCGCGGTGCGGTTCACGTTGTCCGTCAGGCATTCGACCATCACAGGCACCTGGTGCGGCGCAAAACCTTCGTAGATCACGTGTTCGAAGTGCACCGCCTCGCCGGTGAGCCCGGCGCCTTTCTTGATGGCGCGGTCCAGGGTGTCCTTGGGCATCGAGACCTTGCGGGCCTGCTCCACGACCAGCCGCAGGCGCGCATTCGAGGCCGGATCGGCACCGCTGCGCGCGGCGACCATGATTTCCTTGGCCAGTTTTCCGAACAGGCGGCCCTTGGCATTGGCGGCCAGGTCCTTGTGTTTTGCTTTCCACTGTGCGCCCATGGCGGATGTTCCTTGTGTTGGGTATGCGGTGTCTTGCCTCGCTTGGCGCCGGGCCGAAGGGCTGGATGACCGGTTTGGGGCAGCTACTGTAGCCGGAGCGCGTGCGGACAGCAGTTTTTTCCAAGTCCTGAAGGCCGCGTGGGCCTACGCTTGGCACGCCTCATCGTCCACAACCTGTTCAGATCACGCCGCCATGTCCTCCATCGACTCACGACAAATGCAAGATGCCGCAGAACTCTTTCATCGGCTGCACGCCGGCCCGCGCCCCCTGGTGCTGGTGAACGCCTGGGACGCGGTCAGCGCCCGCATGGTCGAGCGTGCGGGGGCGCAAGCCATCGGCACGACCAGCGCCGGCATCGCGTGGTCGATGGGCCATGCGGATGGCGAGCGCATGCCGTTGGACGAACTGCTCGCGGCCTGTGCGCGCATCTGCCGCGTGGCGAGCCTTCCGGTCACCGTCGACATCGAACGCGGTTTCGGCGACAGCACCCAGGCCGTGTGCGATGTCGTGCGTTCGCTGGTCGGCATGGGCGTGGCGGGCATCAACATCGAGGACGGCGTGCTGCCGGGCACGCGCCAGCTCGCGCCGCCCGAAATCCTCTGCGAGCGCATCCAGGCGCTGCGCAAGATCGATGCGCGGCTGTTCATCAATGCGCGCACCGACACCTACTTCGTCGCCAACGACGATCCCGCGGCACGCTACCAGGACACGCTGCGGCGCGCCCGGCTCTACGCGTCGGCGGGCGCCGACGGCATCTTCGTGCCGGGCATGGCAAGCCTGGAGGAGATCGCCGGCCTTGCAGCCGCGGTGCCCTTGCCCCTGAATGTGTATGCCGGCCATTCCAAGGCGCCATCGGTCGATGTGCTCGCCGGTGCCGGCGCGCGGCGCGTCAGCCTGGGCTGCGGGCCCCTGCAGGCGGCGCTCGGCGTGCTCGGCCGCATTGCCGCCGAAGCGTTCGACAGCGGCAGCAACGGCGGCTTCCGCACCATGGCCGGCGAGATGATTCCGGCCGGTGAAATCAATGGGCTTTTCGCCGTGCCACGCTGACTTCATCTGCGGTGAGCCCAAAAAGCGCGATGTGGGGGTGCTCGCGAGGAGCGATTGTTTCCGTTCCGTGAACACCGTGGTTCTTTTCGATGAGGGTTTTTACTTAGATGGCGGCGCACAATTCATCTCACAGACCGGCCCCCAAGCCGATCTGGGTGAACAGGGCCCCGAGCGAGGTGGCCGCCCCCCGAAGGGACGGTGACCCACCCAAGACCGGTTCGAAATCATCCAAAGTCAAAACTGAACTGAATTGAAGGAAATCCAAATGACCGCCTCGAAGATCCTCTCCGCCGTTGCTGTTGCCCTGATGGCCGTTGCCGGCGCCGCCCACGCCGAAACCTACGAAGGCGTGCACCAACTGACTTCGGCCGCCAGCCGCGCCGACGTCGCCAGCCAGGCCGTGGTTGCCGCGCACAGCGCCAACCCCTATGCCACCGGCGCCAATGCAGGCCCGGCCCAAGTGTTCGTTTCGTCGACCAGCCGTGACACGGTTCGTGCCGACGCCGTTGCCGCTGCCCGCAGCGCCGACCCGTACGCTGAAGGCGCTTCGTCGGGCGTCGCGCCCATCGTCGCCAGCACGGTCGACCGCGCCACGGTGCGTGCCGCAGCCCGCGCCGCCGCTCGCGGCGACGCACTGCCGCTGTAATCCTCGGCGAGCGTCCGCTCCGAAAAGCCGGCCATGCGAAAGCATGAGCCGGCTTTTTCTTTGCTTTCTTTGCCGTCAGCGAGCAGCCAGCAGCCGCAGGCCGGCAATGAAGAAGGGCGCGCCGTCAGCGGCGGCCGTATCGTGCAGCTCGACGAACCACTGTGCCGGGGTGTCCCGGCCCGTGTCGTCGGGCACGGGCCGCGCGCAAAGTTCGCACGCATAGAGCACACGGCCCACCCGCGCCGTGTCGTCGCGGATCGCGACCGCCTCGTCGCGGCATTCGTCCACCACCGTCCAGCCGCCATCGGGCTCGCTGCGGATCGATTGCCGCATCAGCCGCGCGGTGATGCGCTCCGGCGCCGTGGTGCGCTCGCCCTGGCTTGCTTCGGGCACCGTGGCCAGCAGCCGGAGGTCGAGCGGCTCGCCCACGCGAAAGCCTTCGCCACGCTCCAGCGACAGGTCCTGCAGCGCCACGCGCACCCGGCGGCGCTCGCGCAGCGTCGTCACGACGAAGACCATCGTCAATACCGAGAAGATGCCAAACGCGGGCAGGCCGGTCGCCAGCCAGAGCCACTGCCATCCGCCCGCCAGCGCCCAGGTGATGGCGTTGAACCCGAAGAGTGCGAAGAAAACCAGCACGGCCAGCGCGATCAGCCACGCGATCCAGTCGCCGGCCGACCGGCGCACGCGTTCCGTGACCTGTGGCGCGGCCGACGTCCACTCGGCCGGTTGCACCTCCGCCAGTGGAACCGTGCCGGCCTCGCGTGGATCGGGCCACGGCGACCAGAAATCCGCCGGTGTGTGGTCCAGAAAGATTCGTTGGAAATCGGTCCAGGCCGGAAGGTAGGCCATGGCTGTTTCCTCGCCTTCCACTTCCAGCGTGGCACCCTCGAAACCGCGCGGGTACACGCCGGGTGCCCGGTGGTGCCGCCGTTCCTGCAGGTCGACGATCAAGGTGCTGCCGCCGACTTCCGCGGCCTGGTAGCGGCCGTCGGACGAGACAAAGCCATGGCTTGGCATGTGTCCGGACAAATGGGCAATCAACGCGACGGACGGATGGAGCCGGGCCATGTGGAGCGAAGGGGGAGAGGCGCCGAGCATACCTATCCACCCGGCAGACCTGGCCGTGGCTGATTTGCCACGCCGGCAAATGCTTTCGCATTACAAACCGGTGGCGACTCCCGTCGGCGGGTGCCGTGGTTTCACTACAGCCCGTTACGATGTACCTGCTGCAGCAGGGCCTGAATCGACCGCGGGTTTGATGGGCGCCCGGCACGCAAAGCATCCACGACGTGACCTGCACCCGAGTTTTGAAACAGCCGCCGGCCAGTTCGACGCCGATGCCGTTCAAGCGCGCATCGGCAGCGGCCGCGCGAGACTTCGGGCGCCGGGCGCGCTGAACCGAGCCCGCATGGCACTCACGCTCGACCCCGAGGACACGCGCCGACGCATTCACGACCTGGTGTGGTGCGGCTTCCATCCCGATGGCGACATCGAATGGATGGTCACCGACGAGTACCTCGACCCCGACGGGCTCACGCCCGAGGACCGCGCCTGGGTCAAGGCCGAAGCCGCCCGCGCCTGCGCCGCCAAGCGTGCCGCCGAGGCCGACTGGCCCGCGCAGACCGAGTACGACCGGCTGGAGGCGGTGTTCGCACAGTTGCGTAGCGAAAAGGTCATTGCGCTGCACCGCGCCGGCAACTCGCTGGCCGACGGCCACGATGACGTGCGCGAGCAGTGGCGCGCCGCGGGCCGGCTCGCCTCCGGCATTCGCGGCTGCTGCTTCTATCACTCGCAAGACCTCGATGCCGCCGTGCGCACCGGCCGCCTGCACCTGGCGTTCAGCGGCGGCATGATCCCGGAGATCGACCAGCGGGACGCCAACACCGTCGTGGTCGGCCAGCGCATCGTCGAGCTGCTGCACGCGGCCGGCTTCGATGCGCAATGGAGCGGCAACATCGACGAGCGCATCGAGGCCCGCCTGGGTCAGTGGCGCAAGCGAAGCCCGACGGCGTGAGCGCCGCCTAGCAGAGCACGCAATAGCCTGCACCAGCAAGGACCGCCGGATCGCGCCATCATCCGGCCCATGATTCCGTTCTCGATCCTCGACCTCTCCCCGATCACCGAAGGCAGCGACGCCGCGCAGTCGTTCCGCAACTCGCTCTCGCTCGCGCAGCACGGGGAGAAGCTGGGCTACCGGCGCTACTGGCTGGCCGAGCACCACGGCATGCCAGGCATCGCCAGCGCGGCCACCGCGGTATTGCTCGCCTACATAGGCGCCGGCACGTCGACGATCCGCATCGGCGCGGGCGGCGTGATGCTGCCCAACCATTCGCCGCTGGTGATTGCGGAGCAGTTCGGTACGCTGGAATCGCTGTACCCGGGGCGCATCGACCTCGGCCTGGGCCGCGCGCCCGGCTCCGACCAGCGCACCGCGCGCGCCTTGCGCCGCAATCTCGAATCCGATGCCGACGGGTTTCCGCAGGACGTGGTCGAGCTGATGGACTTCATGTCCAAGTCGCCGCAGCAGCCCGTGCGCGCGGTGCCTGGCGCGGGGCTCGAGGTGCCGGTGTGGATTCTCGGGTCGAGCACCTTCGGCGCGCAGCTGGCCGCGCACCTGGGCTTGCCCTACGCCTTTGCCTCGCACTTCGCGCCGCAGCAGCTCATGCAGGCGATCCAGATCTACCGCGAGACCTTCAAGCCCTCGGCCCAGTTGCAAAAGCCATACGTGATGCTGGGCTTCAACGTGTTCGTGGCCGACACCGATGAAGAGGCCGAATTCCGTGCCACGTCATGGCAGCAGGCCTTCGTGAACCTGCGCAGCGGCCGGCCGGGGCGGTTGCCGCCGCCCGTGGAAGGGTATCGGCAGAAGGTGGGCCCGGCGGAGAACGCGCTGCTCGATTCGGTGCTGTCCTGTTCGGCCGTGGGTTCGCCCGCCAAGGTGCGCGAAGGCGTGCAGGCCTTCATCGAGCGCACCGGCGCCGACGAGCTGATGATCACCTCGCAGGTGTTCGACCACGTGGCGCGGCTGCGTTCCTACGAGCTGCTGGCCGGGTTGCGCGCGCAGGGCTGATTCCCCCACGCCGCCCGCCCTGGCGCGGGGCTGGGACAATGGCGGGCTTATGGCAGCAAAGCAACGGATCGTGGTGGGACTGAGCGGCGGGGTCGATTCCGCCGTGACGGCGCATCTGCTCAAGCAGCAGGGGCACGAGGTGGTCGGCATCTTCATGAAGAACTGGGAAGACGACGACGACAGCGAATACTGCTCGTCCAACGTCGACTTCGTGGACGCCGCCAGCGTGGCCGACGTGCTGGGCATCGAGATCGAGCATGTCAATTTCGCAGCCGACTACAAGGACCGCGTGTTCGCCGAGTTCCTGCGCGAGTACAAGGCCGGCCGCACGCCCAACCCCGATGTGCTGTGCAATGCCGAGATCAAATTCAAGGCCTTTCTCGACCACGCCATGCGCCTGGGGGCCGAGAAGATCGCGACCGGCCACTACGCCCGCGTGCGGCTGAACGAAGCCACCGGCAAGCACGAACTGCTCAAGGGGCTCGATCCGTCCAAGGACCAGAGCTACTTCCTGCACCGGCTGAACCAGGCGCAGCTGTCGAAGACGCTGTTCCCGGTGGGCGAACTGCACAAGACCGAGGTGCGCCGCATCGCGGAAGAAATCGGCCTGCCCAACGCCAAGAAGAAGGACTCGACCGGCATCTGCTTCATCGGCGAGCGGCCGTTCCGCGAGTTCCTCAACCGCTACATCTCGAAGGAACCGGGGCCGATCAGGGACGACCGCGGCCGCAAGCTTGGCGAACACCAGGGCCTGAGCTTCTACACGCTGGGCCAGCGCCAGGGGCTGGGCATTGGCGGCGTCAAGGAGAAGGGCGCGCAGCGCGGCTCGGGCGACCATTCGCCATGGTTCGTGGCGCGCAAGGACGTCGAGAAGAACACGCTGTGGGTGGTGCAAGGGCATGACCACCCCTGGCTGTTGTCGTCTGCGCTGACGGCAGGGGACGCAAGCTGGGTCTCGGGCGAGGCGCCCGCGCCGGGCGGCTACGGGTCCAAGGCGCGCTACCGGCAGGCCGATGCGGCCTGCCAGATGGACGAGATGGAGGACGAGGCCCATGCCGCTGGGGTCTTCGGCCTGCGTTTCGGCGAGCCCCAATGGGCGGTCACGCCGGGACAATCGGCCGTGCTCTACGACGGCGAGCGCTGCCTCGGCGGCGGAGTCATCGTCTGACCGCCTGAAACCGGTGCGCGGCAGCCGTCAGCGCACCGAATCGTGGACGTGGATCAGCTCGAGCGGGTACCGCTGTCCGGCCAGATGGTCTTCGACGCACTGCAGCAGCAGCGGACTGCGATGCCGCGGCACGCTGGCGCGGATTTCGTCGGCGCTCATCCAGACGGTGCGCACAATGCCTTCGTCGAGGGCGCGCCCGGTTTGCTGTGGCCCGAGAACGCCGGCAAAGGCAAAGCGCATGTAGATCACATCGTCTTCGTTTCTGCCCGTCCGATGGCTCGAGCGCGCCATGTAGATGCCGATCAGCGCGGTGGGCGTGAAGGCGTGGGCGGTTTCCTCGAGCGTTTCGCGGGCACATCCTTCGATGGGCGACTCACCAGGGTCGAGGTGTCCCGCCGGCGTGTTGAGCCGGAGGCCCTGGGCCGTGAGCTCCTCGACCAGCAGGAAGTTGCCGTCCTGCTCGATCACCGCGGCCACGGTGACGTTGGGTTTCCAGCGGAATTTCGTCATATGTCGCGCGGGCAAGTGGAGGGAGAGCGATTGGAGACAGTATCGCTCCATAGATTCCCCGCCTGTCAGGCCCGCCGCCGGGCGAGGCGAACGGCTGCGCCGCGCCTTTGCTGTTTTGCCCCTAGCGCGAAAGGCATTCGGCCAGCGCATTGGCCTCGACTACTTCCAGCCGGTAGCCCAGCCCATAGATGGCCAGCAGCAGAAATCCGTTTTCGGGGCGCAAGCCCAGCTTGGTTCGGAGGCGGGACACGTGTGTGTCCAGCGACCGCGAAAGGGCTTCCACCCCGACACCCCACACGGCCTCGTGCAGGTGCTCGCGCGAGAGCATGCGGCCGAGATTCTGGAACAGGAACAATGCGAGTTCGTACTCGCGGTTCTTCAGTTCGACCTTGACGCCCCTGACCTTGAGGGTGCGCGCCTGCGGATAGAAGTGGTAGTCGCCAAACACGAGTTCCGCATCGTGCTGGGATGGATAGGACCGGCGCAGCAATGCATTGACGCGGGCCTCGAGCTCGTTGGCCCGAACGGGATTGGTCATGAAGTCGTCGGCGCCGGCGTTGAGCCCATCGACCGCGTCGGCATCTTCGTGCTGGTCGGTGACGAAAAGAATCGGCAACCGGCTCCTGAGTTCGTTGCGCACCGACCTCACCACATCGATGCCCGGAATGTCGGGCAGGCGCCAATCCAGGATGAGGAGATCGAAGGTTTGCCGGCGCAAGTCCTGCAACAGGATTCGCCCTTCGGTGTATGGGTAGCATTCGTGTCCAAACCCCGCCATGGCCTGGCTGAGAGCCTGATCGTCCTCGTGCTCAAGTACCGCAATACGCAATTCCGTGCCCCCTTCAGGTTGACAGCCTCTTCGAGCCGCCGAATAAAAGGAAGTCTATCGATCTACGTGTCCGTGAAGGTCTGGGTGGATGCAGCAAATGCACAATATCGACGATATTCGGAGAAATTGCATGCACTTGGCGACAAATGAAAAATAATTGACATTTTTCGCGGATCGATGCGCCGGGGCCGGCGAACGCAATGGAGCGCCGCGCGCGGCGGGATTCGGTCCGGGTTTCGACGCCCGCTAGCATTTATGTAGCTGCGAATGCAATGACGGCGGTCATCAGGAGGCGAATCGGCATGCAGATTTAGGCGACAGTGACACCTGTAATCTTGCTGTAAGCTCTGCCCGCGTTCCGTATTGCCCTTGCCCTGAGGAGATCTCTATGCTGATAGGCGTGCCTGCCGAGACGACGGCCGGCGAAACCCGTGTGGCCGTTACGCCCGAGACGGTAAAAAAACTTGTCGCCACGGGGCACGCGGTTCGCGTGCAGTCGGGGGCGGGGATTGCGGCCAGCGTCACCGATGCCGCCTACCAGGCCGCCGGTGCCGAGATCGTCGATGCGGCGGGCGCCTTCGGGGCCGACATGGTGCTCAAGGTGCGCACGCCCGGCCAGGCGGAAACCGCGCTCATGAAGCCGGGCACCGTGGTCATCGGCATGCTCAACCCGTTCGATGCGGCCGGCCTGCAGCGTCTGGCCGGTGCCGGCCTCACGGCGTTCGCGCTCGAAGCCGCGCCGCGCACCACCCGCGCCCAGAGCATGGACGTCCTCTCATCGCAGGCCAACATCGCCGGCTACAAGGCCGTCATGATCGCGGCCGACAAGTACCAGCGCTTCTTTCCCATGCTGATGACCGCCGCCGGCACCGTGAAGGCGGCTCGCGTGGTCATCCTGGGCGTCGGCGTGGCGGGCCTGCAGGCCATTGCCACCGCCAAGCGCCTGGGCGCCGTGATCGAGGCTTCCGATGTGCGCCCGAGCGTCAAGGAACAGATCGAGTCGCTCGGGGGCAAGTTCATCGAGGTGTCCTATGACACCGACGAAGAGAAAGAAGCCGCGGTCGGCGTCGGCGGCTACGCCAAGCCCATGCCCGCCAGCTGGCTCGCGCGCCAGCAGGTCGAGGTGGCCAAGCGCGTGGCGCTGGCCGACATCGTCATCAGCACCGCACTCATCCCGGGGCGCGCCGCACCCACGCTCATCACCGAGGACATGGTCAGGTCGATGAAGCCGGGCTCGGTCATCGTCGACATCGCGGCCGGCAAGGGCCCCGACGTGAACGGAGAGATGAAGGGCGGCAACTGCCCCCTGTCGGAAGCCGACAAGACGGTGGTCAAGCACGGCGTGACCATCGTGGGCGAGACCAATCTTGCGGCGCTGGTGGCGGCCGACGCGTCGGCGCTCTATGCGCGCAACGTGCTCGACTTCCTCAAGCTCATCGTCACCAAGGAGGGCGGCCTGAAGATCGACCTCGAGGACGACATCGTCGCCGCCTGCCGCGTCGCGCACGACGGCCAGGTCACGAAGAAATAAGCGGTCACGCGAGGAGAACAAATCATGGATCCCGTTTCCCACACCGTCATCAACCTCATCATCTTCGTGCTGGCCATCTACGTGGGCTACCACGTGGTGTGGACCGTCACGCCCGCGCTGCACACGCCGCTGATGGCCGTGACCAACGCCATCTCGGCCATCGTGATCGTGGGCGCCATGCTGGCGGCCGCGCTCACCGAAACCACCCTGGGCAAGACCATGGGCGTGCTCGCGGTCGCCCTGGCGGCGGTGAACATCTTCGGCGGCTTCCTCGTCACGCGGCGCATGCTCGAGATGTTCAGGAAAAAAGAGAAAAAGGCCGCACCGAAGGCTGAATCGGGAGCCGCCCAATGAGCATGAACGTCGTCACGCTGCTGTACCTGGTTGCCAGCGTCTGCTTCATCCAGGCCCTCAAGGGCCTGTCCCATCCCACCACGTCCATCCGCGGCAACCTCTTCGGCATGGCCGGCATGGCCATCGCGGTGGTGACCACCGGCGCGCTGATCTACAAGATCGCGGGCGGCCACCTCGTGGGCCTGGGCTGGGTGCTGCTGGGGCTGGTGGCCGGTGGCGGCTACGGCGCCTACCGCGCCAAGACGGTCGAGATGACCAAGATGCCCGAGCTGGTGGCCTTCTTCCACAGCATGATCGGCCTGGCGGCGGTGTTCATCGCGGTGGCGGCCGTGGTCGAACCCGCGGCTATGCTCGAAGGCATCGCCAAGGGCGCGCCCATTCCCGCCGGCAACCGGCTCGAGCTGTTCCTGGGCGCGGCCATCGGCGCCATCACCTTCAGCGGCTCGGTGATTGCCTTCGGCAAGCTCTCGGGCACCTACAAGTTCCGGCTGTTCCAGGGCGCGCCGGTGCAGTTCGCGGGCCAGCACATGCTGAACCTGGTGCTCGGCCTGGCCATGATCGGCCTGGGGCTGGTGTTCATGTTCACCGAAAGCTGGCCGGCCTTCTTCGCGATGCTGGCGCTGGCCTTCGTGATGGGCGTGCTCATCATCATCCCGATCGGCGGCGCCGACATGCCGGTGGTGGTGTCGATGCTCAACAGCTACTCGGGCTGGGCGGCCGCGGGCATCGGCTTCAGCCTGAACAACGCGATGCTGATCGTGGCCGGTTCGCTGGTGGGCTCTTCGGGCGCGATCCTGAGCTACATCATGTGCAAGGCCATGAACCGCTCGTTCTTCAACGTGATCCTGGGCGGCTTCGGCGGCGAGGCGGTCAGCGCGGCCGGCGGCGCGAAGGAGCAGCGGCCGGTCAAGAGCGGCAGCGCCGACGACGCGGCCTACATGCTGTCCAACGCCGAGACCGTGATCATCGTGCCGGGCTACGGCCTGGCGGTGGCGCGTGCCCAGCATGCGGTGAACGAGCTGGCCGAGAAGCTCATCCACAAGGGGGTGACGGTGAAGTACGCGATCCACCCGGTGGCCGGACGCATGCCGGGGCACATGAACGTGCTGCTGGCCGAGGCCGAGGTGCCCTACGACCAGGTGTTCGAGATGGAGGACATCAACGGCGAGTTCGCGCAGGCGGACGTGGCGATCATCCTGGGCGCCAACGACGTGGTGAACCCGGCGGCGCTGCAGAAGGGCACGCCGATCTACGGCATGCCGATCCTGGAGGCCTACAAGGCCAAGACGGTGATCGTGAACAAGCGCTCCATGGCGGCGGGCTACGCGGGCCTGGACAACGAGCTGTTCTACATGGACAAGACCATGATGGTCTTTGGGGATGCGAAGAAAGTAGTGGAAGATATGGGCAAGGCCATCGAATAGGCAGAGGGTCCGCGCCCGCGCAGTGCGGGCCAGATCATCGCGGCGCCATCAAGTGCGCCGTTTTCGTTTTCAGATAACTCGATTTGGAGGAGACACATCCATGACCGATCGTCCCTGGCTCGGCAGCTACCCGCAAGGCGTGCCTGCCGATATCGATCCTTCGCAATACCCGTCGCTGGTGGCACTCATGGAAGAGAGCTTTACCAAGTACGCCGACCGCACGGCCTACAGCTTCATGGGCAAGGACGTGAGCTACAGGGAAACCGACAAGCTGAGCAAGGCTTTCGCGGCGTATCTGCAGGGGCTGGGCCTGGTCAAGGGCGATCGCGTGGCCGTGATGATGCCCAACTGCCCGCAGTACCCGATCGCGGTGGCGGCCATCCTGCGTGCCGGCCTGATCCTGGTGAACGTGAACCCGCTGTACACGCCGCGCGAACTCGAGCACCAGCTCAAGGACTCGGGCGCCAAGGCCATCGTCATCATGGAGAACTTCGGCACCACGCTGCAGCAGTGCATCGCGGCCACGCCCATCAAGCACATCGTGCTCGCCGCCATGGGCGACCGGCTCGGCTTTCTGAAAGGCGCGCTCGTCAACTACGCGGTGCGCAACGTGAAGAAGCTGGTGCCCCATTACAGCCTGCCGGGCGCGGTGCGTTTCAACGACGCGCTCGACCAGGGCGCGGGCCGCACTTTGCAGCTGCCGGCCATCGGCCCCGACGACGTGGCCGTGCTGCAGTACACCGGCGGCACCACCGGCGTTTCGAAGGGCGCGGTGCTGCTGCATCGCAACGTGATCGCGAACGTGCTGCAGTCCGAAGCCTGGAACGAGCCCGTCATGGCGCAGGTGCCGGCCAGCGAGCAGCCCACGGGCGTTTGCGCGCTGCCGCTCTATCACATCTTCGCCTTCACGGTGGGCATGATGCTGAGCATGCGCACGGGCGGCAAGCTGATCCTGATCCCGAATCCGCGCGACCTGGCGGGTGTGCTCAAGGAGCTCTCCAAGCACACGATCCACAGCTTTCCCGCGGTCAACACGCTGTTCAACGGCCTGGCCAACCATCCTGACTTCAACACCGTCAACTGGAAGAACCTCAAGGTCTCGGTCGGCGGCGGCATGGCGGTGCAGGCAGCGGTCGCCAAGCTCTGGCTCGAGAAAACCGGCTGCCCGATCTGCGAGGGCTACGGCCTTTCCGAGACCTCGCCCTCGGCCACCTGCAACCCGACCAACAGCAAGGCCTACACCGGCACCATCGGCCTGCCGCTGCCGAGCACCTGGCTCAAGCTGCTCGACGACGATGGCCGCGAAGTGCCGCTGGGCCAGCCCGGCGAAATCGCGATCAAGGGCCCGCAGGTGATGGCCGGCTACTGGCAGCGCCCCGACGAAACCGCCAAGGTCATGACGCCCGATGGCTACTTCAAGAGCGGCGACATCGGCGTGGTCGACGAGCGCGGCTACTTCAAGGTGGTGGACCGCAAGAAGGACATGATCCTGGTTTCGGGCTTCAACGTGTACCCGAACGAGATCGAAGACGTGGTGGCGCAGATTCCGGGCGTGCTCGAATGTGCGGCCGTGGGCGTGAGCGACGACAAGACCGGCGAAGCCGTCAAGCTCGTGCTCGTCAAGAAGGACGAGTCGCTGACCGAAGCGCAGGTGCGCGAATACTGCAGAGCCAACCTTACGGGTTACAAGCAGCCCCGAACCGTGGAGTTTCGCACCGAGCTGCCGAAGACGCCGGTGGGCAAGATCCTGCGGCGCGAACTGCGGGAAGCCAGAAAGTAAGGGTTCGGCCCGGGTAGGGCCGCGGCATCGATCTTGCATATTGCGGATCGATGCTTCGCTTCCTACTCACGCGGGTGAGCTTGCTGGTGCCGACCTTCATCGGCATGACGCTGCTCGCCTTCTTCCTCATCCGGCTGGTGCCGGGCGATCCGATTGAAACCATGGCCGGCGAACGCGGAATCGACCCCGCGCGCCACGCCCAGCTGCGCACGGCCTATGGCTTCGACAAGCCGGTGATCGTGCAATACGGCATCTACATCGGCCGCGTACTGCATGGCGATCTGGGCAGGTCGCTCATCACGCAGGAATCGGTCGCGAACGAGTTTCTGGCGCTGTTTCCCGCGACGGTCGAGCTCGGCGTGTGCGCGATTGTCTTTGCGCTGCTGCTGGGGCTTCCGGCCGGCATTCTCGCGGCGGTGCGGCGCAATTCCATCTTCGATCATGGCGTGATGGCCACCTCGCTCACCGGCTACTCAATGCCGATCTTCTGGTGGGGGCTGCTGCTGATCCTGTTCTTCTCGGTGCAGCTCGGATGGACGCCCGTGTCCGGGCGTATCTCGGTGCAGTATTTCGTCGAGCCCCAGACCGGCTTCCTGCTGGTCGACGCGCTGCGTGCCGGCGACACCGATGCCTTCTGGTCGGCCGTGCATCACCTGATTCTTCCGGCCATCGTGCTCGGCACCGTGCCGCTGGCGGTCATTGCGCGCATGACGCGCTCGGCCATGCTCGAGGTGCTAGGCGAAGACTACATTCGTACGGCGCGCGCCAAGGGTCTCTCGCGCTTTCGCGTGGTCGGGCTGCATGCGCTGCGCAACGCGCTGATCCCGGTGGTCACGGTGATCGGCCTCCAGGTAGGCGTGCTCTTCACGGGCGCGATCCTCACCGAAACCATCTTCTCGTGGCCCGGCGTCGGCAAGTGGCTCATCGAAGCCATCGGCCGGCGCGACTACCCGGTGCTGCAGGGCGGCATGCTGCTGCTGGGCGGCATCGTGATGCTGGTCAACCTGCTGGTCGACGTGACCTACGGTTTCATCAACCCCAGGATCCGGCGCTGAACATGGCCTCGACCGACATCATTTCCCCGCCCGGTGCAAGCAAGGCACCGCCCGGGCCGTGGCGTGAGTTCTGGACGTCTTTCTCCGCCAACCGCGGCGCGGTCATCGGGCTCGCCACCATCGCGGTGCTGCTGCTCGTGGCGCTGTTCGCGCCGTGGATCGCGCCGCATGCGCCGAACGAAACCAACAGCGCCGTCTTCCTGCAGCCGCCGGCATGGCAGCAGGGTGGCTCCGCCAGCTACCTGCTGGGCACCGATGCCATCGGGCGCGACATTCTTTCGCGCCTCATGTACGGCGCACGGCTTTCGCTGTCGATCGGTGTCGCCGTGGTGGCGCTGTCGGTGGCGGCGGGCATCGTGCTCGGCCTGATTGCAGGGTTCTTCCGCGGCGTGCTGGAGATCGCGATCATGCGGCTGATGGACATCGTGCTCACGCTGCCGAGCCTGCTGCTGGCCATCGTGATCGTCGCCATCCTCGGGCCGGGGCTGGTCAACGCCATGCTCGCGGTGGCGATCGTGGTGCTGCCGCATTACGTGCGCATCACCCGCGCGGCCGTCATCGCCGAAGTGTCGCGTGACTACGTCACGGCGGCGCGCGTGAGCGGCGCCGGCACGCTGCGCCTGATGTTCAGCGAGGTACTGCCCAACTGCGCGGCACCGCTCATCGTGCAAGCCTCGCTCGGCATCTCCACGGCCATTCTCGACGCGGCCGCACTTGGCTTCCTGGGCCTCGGCGCGCAGCCGCCGTCGCCCGAATGGGGAACCATGCTGGCCGATGCACGCGAGTTCGTGCTGCGCGCCTGGTGGGTCGTCACGTTCCCGGGCCTGGCCATCCTCGCGGCCGTGCTGGCCTTCAATCTGCTCGGCGACGGCCTGCGCGATGCGCTCGACCCCAAACTGAAACGATGACAACTTTCGATGATCTGATTCCAGGGGCGCCGCGGAACCGGCTTTGCCGGGCCGCTGGTGCCGCCCCCTGCAAGGGGGTTGGCGAAGCGACACGAAGTGCGCGAAGACTGGGGGTGAGATGAGTCTTCTGGACATCAAGGACCTGCACGTCGAATTCCCGACGCAGGGCGGCGTGCTGCACGCCGTCGACGGCGTGAGCCTCACGCTCGAGGAGGGCGAGGTGCTCGGCATCGTCGGCGAATCGGGCTCGGGCAAGAGCGTGACGATGATGGCGCTGATGGGCCTCGTGGGCTTTCCGGGCCGGGTGCGGGCGGACCATATGCGCTTTGCGGGCAAGGAGCTGCTCGGTATTTCAGACAAGGCCCGCCGCGCGCTGGTCGGCAAGGAGGTCGCGATGATCTTCCAGGAGCCGACCACGAGCCTCAACCCCTGCTTCACCATCGGCTTCCAGCTGATGGAAACGCTGCGGCTGCACCTTCATCTGGACCGGCGTACGGCGAAGAAGCGCGCAACCGAACTGCTCGAACAAGTCGGCATACCCGCCGCGTCGTCGCGCCTTGGCAGCTACCCGCACCAGCTTTCGGCGGCATGAACCAGCGCGTGATGATCGCGATGGCCATTGCCTGCAACCCGCGCCTCTTGATCGCCGATGAGCCGACCACCGCGCTCGATGTGACGATCCAGGCGCAGATCCTCGACCTGCTGCGCGACCTGCAGAAAGAGCGCGGCATGGCGCTGGTGCTCATCACGCACAACATGGGCGTGGTCAGCGAAATGGCGCAGCGCATCGCTGTCATGTATGCGGGCCAGGTGATGGAGCAGCAGCGCGTCGACCGGCTCTTCGCGAACCCGCAGCATCCCTATACCGAGGCCTTGCTCGCCGCGCTGCCCGAGCGCGCGGCGCCCGAGGGGCGGCTTGCCACCATCGCGGGTGTGGTGCCGGGCGTGCACGACCGGCCGGCCGGCTGCCTGTTCGCGCCGCGCTGCAACTATGTGACGACGAAAGCCTGCAACGTTCGGCCGGCGCTGCGTGCGGTCGCGTCGCAGCCGGGCGCCGAAGTGCGTTGCCATTTCCCGCTCGGCGAGCCCGGGCGGATGGCGGCCATCGAGGCCGACCGGCCGCGGCAGCAGACCGTGGAGGCGCTGCCATGAGCGCAGCGCCGAGGGTGCACCAGTGAGCGGCGATTTCGTCGTGGAGGCGCGCAACCTGCAGCGCACCTATGAAATACGGCGCGGCATGTTCCGCGCGCCGGCGCAGCTGCGCGCGGTGGGAGATATCTCGTTTCGCATCGAGCGCGGCCGCACGCTGGCGGTGGTCGGCGAATCGGGCTGCGGCAAGTCCACGCTCGCGCGCATGGTCGCGCTGATCGAGAAGCCGACGGCCGGGCAGCTCACGCTGATCGGCCACGACGCGGTGGACCCGCCCTCCGAGCGCCGGCGCGAGCTGCGCCAGGCCGTGCAGCTGGTGTTCCAGAACCCCTATGGTTCGCTCAATCCGCGCAAGAAGATCTCCACCGTTCTCGAAGATCCGCTGGCCATCAACACCACGCTCGGCAAGACCGAGCGCGCTGCCAAGGCGCGCGAGATGCTCGCACGCGTGGGCCTGCGGCCCGAGTACGCGAACCGCTATCCGCACATGTTCTCGGGCGGGCAGCGCCAACGCATTGCCATTGCGCGTGCACTCATGCTGGAGCCGCGCCTCCTGGTGGCCGACGAGCCCGTGTCGGCGCTCGACGTGTCGATCCAGGCGCAGGTGCTGAACCTGTTGGCCGACCTGCAGGCCGAACTCGGCCTGGCCTATCTCTTCATCTCGCACGACCTGGGCGTGGTGCGGCACATCGCGCATGACGTGCTGGTGATGTACCTCGGCCATGCGGTGGAGCAGGGCCCGAAGGCGCGCATCTTCGCGCGGCCGCTGCATCCGTATACGCAGGCGCTGCTGGCGTCCACGCCCGGGCTCAGCAGCCAGCGCATCGTGCTCAAGGGCGAGCTGCCATCGCCGCTGAATCCGCCTCCGGGTTGCGTCTTCAGCACGCGCTGCCCGCACGTGACGCAGCGCTGCCGCGAGGAGCGGCCCTTGCTGCGCGCGCTCGACGAGCGGCTGGTGGCCTGCCACTACGCCGAGAAGTTTCTCGATGGCGCGGCTCCCGTGCGCGCCGACGTCCCGCCGCTCGTCGTTTCCCTGGCGACGAATCCCTAAGTTGGTTTTTTTCAACCGTGTCTCAAGGAGTCCATATGAAGACCCAGCCATCCGTTTCGCGCCGCTCACGAAAGCTGGCGCTCCTGGCACCGACAGCGCTTGCGGCCCTTACCCTGGCCTGTGGCGCCGTGTCCGCCAAGACGCTGGTCTATTGCTCGGAGGGCAGTCCCGAGAACTTCTATCCGGGCGTGAACACCACCGGCACCTCGTTCGATGTGACCACGCAGGTCTACAACACCATCGTCGAGTTCGAGCGTGGCGGCACCAAGGTCGTGCCCGGCCTGGCGGAAAAATGGGACATCTCGGCCGATGGCACGCAGTACACCTTCCACCTGCGCAAGGGCGTCAAGTGGCACAGCACCAGCAAGACCTTCAAGCCCACGCGCGACTTCAATGCCGACGACTTCATCTTCATGCTCGAGCGGCAGTGGAAGGAGAGCGATCCCTTCTTCAAGGTCACGAGCCAGAACCACTCCTACTTCAATGACATGGGCATGCCCAAGCTGCTGAAGTCGGTCGACCGCATCGATGAGTACACGGTGAAGATCGTGCTCAACCAGGCCGAGGCGCCATTCCTCGCCAACCTCGCGATGCAGTACGCCGGCATCCAGTCGAAGGAATACGCCATCGCCATGCTCAAGGCCGGCACGCCCGAGAAGGTCGACCAGGACCCGATCGGCACCGGCCCGTTCTACCTCGTGCAGTACCAGAAGGACGCGGTCATCCGCTTCAAGGCCTTCCCGCAGTACTGGGGCGGCAAGGCGAAGATCGACGACCTCGTGTTCGCGATCACGCCCGACGCCTCGGTGCGCTGGGCCAAGCTGCAGAAGGGCGAATGCCACGTCATGCCCTACCCGAACCCGGCCGACCTCGACGCCATCCGCAAGGACCCGAACGTGCAGGTGCTCGAGCAGCCCGGGCTCAACGTGGGCTACCTCTCGTACAACACCACCAAGAAGCCCTTCGACGACGTGCGCGTGCGCAAGGCCATCAACATGGCGATCAACAAGAAGGCGATCATCGACGGCGTGTACCTGTCGACCGGCGTGGCCGCGAAGAACCCGATCCCGCCCACGCTGTGGTCCTACAACGACGCGGTCAAGGACGATCCCTACGATCCCGAGGCCGCGAAGAAGCTGCTGGCGCAGGCCGGTTTTCCCGATGGCTTCTCGACCGACCTGTGGGCCATGCCGGTGCAGCGACCCTACAACCCGAACGCCAAGCGCATTGCCGAGCTGATGCAGGCCGATCTCGCCAAGATCAATGTCAAGGCCGAGATCAAGAGCTTCGAGTGGGGCGAATACCGCAAGCGCCTGCAGGCCGGCGAGCACCAGATGGGCATGCTGGGCTGGACCGGCGACAACGGCGACCCGGACAATTTCCTCTATACGCTGCTGGGCTGCGCCTCTGCCAAATCGGCGAGCGGCAGCAACATCTCCAAGTTCTGCTACCAGCCGTACGAAGACCTCGTGCTGAAGGCCAAGAGCACCACCAAGCAGGCTGACCGCGATGCGCTCTACAAGAAGGCGCAAGTCATCTTCAAGGAGCAGGCGCCGTGGTTCACCATCGCGCATGCGGTGCAGCTGAAGCCGGTGCGCAAGGAGGTCGTCGACTTCAAGCTCAGTCCGTTCGGCCGCCACACCTTCTATGGCGTCGACATCAAGTAGCCGATGAGTGAAGCACCGGTCGCCATCGTCTCTGCAATGCACGAGGAGCTCAGCGCGCTCCTCGCGCAGATGCCGGACGAACAACGCGTGCGCGTCGCGGGGCGCGACTTCTGGGTCGGCCATCTGCACGGCCAACCGGTGGTCGCGGTGCTTTCGCGCATCGGAAAGGTCGCGGCGGCGGTGACGGCCACGGTGCTGCTCGAACGCTTCGGCGTGCGGGCCATCGTGTTCACCGGCGTTGCGGGCGGGCTCGCGCCGGGCGTGAGTGTCGGCGACGTGGTGGTCGCGTCGGAACTGCTGCAGCACGACCTCGATGCTTCGCCGATCTTTCCGAAGTACGAAGTGCCGCTGATGGGTCTTTCGCGCTTCGCGGCCGACACTGCGATCGGTGATGCATTGGCGGCCGTTGCCGAAGAGACGCTGCGCGATCCGGTGGCGTTGCTGGGGCAGAAGGCCGTCGATGAGTTCGGCCTCCGGTCGCCGAAGGTGCATCGGGGCTTGCTGGTGAGCGGCGATCGCTTCGTCTCGACGGCGGCCGAAAGCGATGCCTTGCGGCGCAATCTGCCCGATGCGCTCGCGGTCGAGATGGAGGGCGCGGCGGTGGCGCAGGTGTGCCACGACTACGGCGTGCCCTTTGCGGCGATGCGGACCATCTCGGACCGGGCCGACGATGCCGCGCATGGCGACTTCGCGCGCTTCGTCGTCGAGGTGGCGAGCCGCTACAGCCTGGCTTTGGTCGATGCGTGGCTGGCCACGCTGCCTTCTTCCGAAACGCCTGCTGCTACTTGAGCCAGCCGCGCCGGCGGAAGTACCACATCGGCACCAGCGCGCTCGCCGCCATCAGCGCCAGCGCATACGGATAGCCCAGCGACCAGTCGAGCTCGGGCATGAGCTTGAAGTTCATGCCGTAGATGCTCGCGATCAGCGTGGGCGGCAGCAGCGCCACGCTGGCCACCGAGAAGATCTTGATGGTCTTGTTCTGGTTGATGTTGATGAAACCGACGGTCGCATCCATCAGGAAGTTGATCTTGTCGAACAGGAAAGCCGTGTGGTTGTCCAGCGATTCGATGTCGCGCAGGATCTGCCGCGCCTCCTCGAACTGCTCGGCGTTGAGCATGCGGCTGCGCATCATGAAGCTCACCGCGCGGCGCGTGTCCATCACGTTGCGGCGGATGCGGCCGTTCAAGTCTTCCTGGCGCGCGATCGCCGCCAGCACTTCGCCGGCCAGTTCGTCGCTGACGTTGCCTTCGAGCACCTTCTTGCCGGCAACTTCGAGTTCGTCGTAGATGTTCTCGAGCGTGTCGGCGGAGTATTCGGCGTCGGCATCGAACAGCTTGAGCAGCACTTCCTTCGCGTCCTCGATGAGTCCCGGCGCGCGGCGCGCGCGCATGCGCAGCAGGCGGAACACGGGCACGTCTTCATCGTGGATCGAGAACAGCACGCCGCGGCTGCGCAGTTCGGTGTTGTGCTGGTTCAGGATGAACGCCACGCGCACCGAACGCGGGTCTTCGTCGTCGTCGATCAGGAAGTCGGAGCGGATGTGCAGCTCGCCGTTGTCTTCTTCATAGAAGCGGGCCGACTCCTCGATGTCCTCGTCCATCGCGTCTTCGGGAATCGAGAGGCCGTAGTACTGCTTGATCCAGCGCTTCTCTTCGAGGGTGGGCGATTCGAGGTCGACCCAGATCGGCTGGAACTTGGAAAGCTCCTCGAGCGCTTCGATCTCTTCCTGGACGAGGCGGCCGTTGGCGAGCGTAAAGATATTGAGCATGGGCTCACTCCCGTGAAATGGCTGAGGCGATGGGGCGAGGGAAGGGGCGCTTTCAATTCCCGGCCCCGCGCAGGCAAGGCGTCAGAGGGGAGTTGAAAGCTGCCGAGACGGGGCGGTTTCCAAGGTGCGGTCTCCAGTTGCAGCGAGGCGCGATTATGTCATCGGCCATGTGACGGGAGGCTGCCGATCTGGATGGACATACAGTAAAGTTGCGGCCATGCAGACCGCTGCGCTCCCCGTTCTTTCCGCCCCCGGTGCCACCCAGGCCGAGCGCCTGTCCGCGGCGCTCTGCGCGCTCAACGACGAGCAGCGCGCTGCGGTCGAACACGGCGTGGGCTCGGTCACCGGGTGTGACGAGCGCCCGCTGCTGGTGATTGCCGGCGCGGGCTCCGGCAAGACCAGCACGCTGGCACACAGGGTGGCGCACCTGATTGCCGGCGGCGTCGATCCGCAGCGCCTGCTGCTCCTGACCTTCTCGCGCCGCGCGGCGCTTGAAATGGAGCGCCGCGCGGGCCAGGTGCTGGCGCGCGTCCTCGGGCTCAAATCAGAAAAGCCGCCCGCGTTGCCATGGGCCGGCACCTTCCACGGCATCGGGGCGCGCCTGCTGCGCGAGTACGCCGCGCAAATCGGCCTCGACGACCACTTCACGATCCACGACCGCGGCGACGGCGAGGACCTGATGGGCCTGGTGCGGCATGAACTCGGCCTGTCGTCGAGCGTGAACCGGTTTCCGCGCAAGGGCACCTGCCTCGCGATCTACTCGCGCTGCGTCAACACGCGCGCGCCGCTCGCCGATGTGCTTGCCGAAGCTTTTCCCTGGTGTGCCGAGTGGGAGGCCGAGCTCAAGCGCCTGTTCGGTGCCTACGTGGAGGCCAAGCAGCAGCAGAACGTGCTCGACTACGATGACCTGCTGCTCTATTGGGCCGGCATGGTGGCCGAGCCAGCGCTCGCCGAACTGGTCGGCGCGCGCTTCGACCACGTGCTGGTCGACGAGTACCAGGACACCAACCTGCTCCAGGCTTCGATTCTTCTCGCGCTCAAGCCTGACGGCCGCGGCGTGACGGTGGTGGGCGACGATGCGCAGTCGATTTACTCGTTTCGTGGCGCAACGGTGCGTAACATTCTCGACTTTCCGTTGCAGTTTTCGCAGGCCGCGCGGGTGGTCACGCTGGAGCGCAACTACCGCTCGACGCAGCCGATCCTCGACGTCTCGAACCGGGTCATCGCACAGGCCGCCGAGCGGCATGCCAAGACCCTCTGGACTGACAAGCCCTCGGCGGGCAGGCCGCAACTGGTGCTGGTGCCCGATGAGGCGCAGCAGGCGGTCTGGGTGGCTGACAAGGTGCTGGCGCACCGCGAGGGCGGGCTGGCGCTCAAGTCGCAGGCGGTGCTGTTTCGCGCTTCCACGCACAGTGCGCCGCTCGAACTCGAGCTGGCCCGCCGCAACATCCCGTTCGTGAAATACGGCGGCCTCAAGTTCCTCGAGGCCTCGCATGTGAAGGACCTGCTCGCGGTGCTGCGCTTCGCCGAAAACCCGCGCGGGCGCATGGCTGGGTTTCGCGTCACGCAGCTCATCCCGGGCATTGGCCCCGCCACGGGCGCGCGTCTGCTCGATGCCATGGACCAGGCGGCCGACCCGGTGGCGGCGGTGCGCGAGTTCGTGCCGCCCTCGGCCGCGCGCGCGGAATGGGCGGTGTTTGCCGAGGCCTACGCGGCACTGTGCGCGCCCGGGCTCGCATGGCCGGCCGACGTGGAGCTGGCCGTGCGCTGGTACCTGCCGCATCTGGACCGGCTCTACGACGACCCCTCCGGCGTGCGGCGAGGCGACGTCGAGCAGCTGGCGCGGCTGGCGTCGGGCTACGCCTCGCGCGAGCGCTTCCTGACCGAGCTCACGCTCGATCCGCCTGAAGCCACCAGCGATCGGCCGGGCCCGCCCTCGCTCGACGAGGACTACCTCATCCTCTCCACCATCCACTCGGCCAAGGGGCAGGAATGGAACTCCGTGCATGTGCTCAACGTGGTCGACGGCTGCCTGCCGGCCGACGTGGCGCAGGGCGCGCACGAGCTCGAAGAGGAAAGGCGGCTGCTCTATGTGGCGATGACCCGCGCGCGCGACCATCTGCACCTGCTGGTGCCGCAGCGCTTCTACGTGACGCAGCAGGCCGTGCGGGGAGACCGGCACCTCTACGCCAACCGCACGCGCTTCATCACCGAGGCGGATCTTGCGGGCTTCGAACAGCAGACCTGGCCCGCACCGCCCGCGCGTCCACCGGCGGTGCCGCCGCCGGCCGCCGTGATCGACCTGCGCAACCGCATGCGCGCCGCCTGGAGCTGAAACCGCAGGCCCTTCGCCTGGCAGGGTCACCGCTGGTGACGCACTGAAACACTTGCTGCCAAAGCGCCGCAGCGGCGGGCCGGCGTGTGCCGGCAGCTATGGAAGCTGTAGCGAAGCGACGCCAGGGCCGCTTGCGCATGCCCCAGCGGAAAACCCGACTATTGCAATACCGTGACAGCTTGGGCATAGTGAATCGACCGTCTCTTCTCTTCACTTCTTTCCCTTCTCTCTTCTCCCCCAACCCACACCTGTTTCGCCGGCCACGCTTCATTCCGGAGCGGGGTCATTTTCCCAACCGTCAATTCTCAGGAGGTCATTCATGAATTTGACGATCAGCGGTCATCACCTCGACGTCACACCTGCTTTGCGGACCTACGTCACGAGCAAGCTGGATCGGATCACACGGCACTTCGACCAGGTGGTCGATGTGAAGGTGCTCCTCACGGTGGAAAAGCAGAAGGAAAAGGAACGCCGCCAAAGGGCGGAATGCAACATTCACGTCAAGGGCAATGACATGTTCGCGGAGTCGAGCCACGCTGATCTCTACGCTGCGGTCGATGAACTGGTCGACAAGCTCGACCGCCAGGTGGTGCGCCACAAGGACCGCCTGCAGGACCACCATCACGCGGCACCCAAGCGCGTGATGTAGCTAGCCAACGGGCAAGGGCTTCGGCCCCTCTCGACAAGCCGCCTTCGGGCGGCTTTTTGCCGCCCGCCTTTTGATCTTCCGCCCCGGGGGCGCGAGGCCTCAGGGCAACATGTAGCCAAAAAGTAAGTAACAGGATTGGGGTTTTTACCGAGCAGGTGCATAATCGCCCCCGACTTCCCCCACCATGAATCGCCTCGCGTCCATCCTGCCGCCCGCTCAAGTGCTTGTGAGCGTTGACGCCACCAGCAAGAAGCGTGCTTTCGAAGAAGCAGGCCTGCTGTTCGAAAGCCTTCATGGCCTCGGACGCGCCCTGATCACCGACAGCCTGTTTGCGCGCGAGCGCCTCGGCTCCACCGGCCTCGGGCACGGGGTTGCCATTCCGCATGGCCGCATCAAGGGCCTGAAGGCGCCGATGGCCGCGGTCTTCCAGCTCGCCAACCCCATCGGGTTCGACGCGCCGGACGAACAGCCCGTCGGACTGCTGATCTTCCTGCTGGTGCCCGAAGCGGCCACGCAGAAACACCTCGAAATCCTCTCTGAAATTGCCGAATTGCTGAGCGACGCCGGCCTGCGCGAGCAGATCAAGTCGAGCACCGATGCGGCTGCGCTGCACGGACTCATTGCCAACTGGCAATCGACGCAGGTCGCGTAGAGGTGGTCGTCGCCCTGGCAGAGCCGCTTCGCGGTATTCTGGGCTGCTCCAAAACCGGGCGCTGAGCGCCGTCTCCCCTACGCATGAAGCCGACCGTCATCAGTGCCGACGCCATGTTCGAGGAATTCCGCGGATCGCTCCGCTGGGAATGGCTCGCCGGGCTCGGTGCTTCCGAACGCCAATTCGACCCCGAGGTCATCAGCCGTGCCCAGTCGGCTGCCGATCTGGTCGGTTACCTCAATTACATCCACCCCTATCGGGTCCAGATCCTCGGTTCCCGCGAGGTGGCCTACCTGACGCGCGGCAGCCAGGAAGACTGCGCCCGGCGCATCGCCCGCATCGTCACGCTCGAGCCGCCCATGCTGGTGCTGGCCGACGGCCAGGCGGCGCCGGACGAGCTGCTATCGATTTGCGAGCGCGCCCAGTTGCCGCTGTTCGCCACCCGCGAGTCATCGGCCTTCGTGATCGACCTGCTGCGGGCCTACCTGTCCAAGCATTTCGCGGAACGCACCTCGATGCACGGGGTGTTCATGGACATCCTGGGCATGGGGGTCATGATCACGGGCGAATCGGGGCTCGGCAAGAGCGAACTCGGACTGGAGCTGATCTCGCGCGGCAACGGGCTGGTGGCCGACGACGCGGTCGACCTCTACCGGATCAACCAGAACACCATCGAGGGGCGCTGCCCCGACCTCCTGCTCAACCTGCTGGAAGTGCGCGGCATCGGCCTGCTCGACATCCGCGCCATCTTCGGCGAGACGGCCGTGCGCCGGAAGATGCGGCTCAAGCTCATCGTGCACCTGGTGCGGCGCGACAGCTTCGAGCGCGACTACGAGCGCATGCCCTCCGCGCCGCTCACGCAGGACGTGCTGGGCATCCCGGTGCGCAAGGTCATCATCCAGGTGGTGGCCGGCCGCAACATCGCCGTGCTGGTGGAGGCGGCGGTGCGCAATTCGATCCTGCAGCTGCGCGGCATCGACACGTACGCCGACTTCGTGGCGCGCCACCACAAGGCGATGGAAAACGGCCGCGACGGGGACTGACACGCGCCGCGGGGAACATGCGGCCGCCGCCGGGGGCCGCCGCCCAAGGCGGGCCTTACCTCTTGCTGGCGCAGTCGCCGCACAGGCCGTACAGCGACATCGCGTGGTCCTGCAGGATCCAGCCCTTGTCCTTGGAAATCATCTGCTGGCGGCGTTCGATCTCGGCGTCGTAGAACTCCTCGACCTTGCCGCACGAAGTGCAGATCAGATGGTCGTGGTGCGTGCCCTCGTTGAGTTCGTACACCGCCTTGCCGCTTTCGAAATGGCTGCGCTCCAGGATGCCGGCCTGCTCGAACTGGGTCAGCACTCGGTAGACCGTGGCCAGGCCGATGTCGGAGTGCTCGTTCAAAAGCACGCGAAACACGTCTTCGGCCGTCATGTGGCGCTGGCTGCCGGTCTGGAAGATCTCGAGGATCTTCAGGCGCGGCAATGTGGCCTTGAGGCCGGTATTCTTGAGTTCGTCGATGTTGGCCATGATGGTTCCTGCGCCCTGGGCTGCGGGTGGGCCCCAAAGGGCCAGCCGCTACAATGGCCGATCATATCGCTACCCCCCTTTTCTCCCATGCCTGCCATTCTCCAACGCCGTCCCTGGCTGCTGGCTGCGGCCGTCGCCGCGACGTTCTGCCTCGGCGCCTGCAGCGGCTTCAGCGATCGCACGCGTGGTGCGCTGTCGGCCATCACGCCTTACAAGGTCGAAGTGGTCCAGGGAAATTTCGTGTCCAAGGAACAGGTCGAGGCCCTCAAGCCTGGCATGTCGCGCCAGCAGGTGCGTGAAATCCTCGGCACTTCGCTGCTGACCGACGTCTTCCACAAGGATCGCTGGGACTACGTCTTCACGATCAAGCGCCAGGGCGTCGATCCGCAGGAACGTCGCCTGACCGTCTTCTTCAAGGGCGAGCTGCTCGACCGCTACGAAGGCGATTCGATGCCCAGCGAAGAAGAATTCGTCGCTACGCTCGACACCCGCAAGAAGAGCGGCAAGGTTCCCCAGCTCGAGGCGTCCGAAGAAGAGCTCAAGAAATTTACGCCCAAGGACGACGGCAAGAAAGCCGACGCCACCGCGACGGCCACCAACCTGCCGCCGCTGCCGGCCGCATACCCCCCGCTCGAAGCGGCGCGCTGAGCACGCGCCAGACAGCGAACGAGCGAGGGCGGGCTCACCCGTCGAGTCGGGCGGGCGCGTGCCGGTCTCCATGCCCCATTTCGAAGGCTGAATCCGCGTGACTGAAACCACTTCTTCCTCCTCTTCTTCCATTTCCGAGTCTTCCACGCCTGCCCTCCGGCGCATCGCGATCGCCGGAGCGTCGGGCCGCATGGGCCACATGCTGATCGAGGCCGTGCGCGAGGCGCCCGATTGCCGCCTGGCCGGCGCGCTCGACGTGGCGGGCAGCAACGCCATTGGCGCCGACGCGGCCGCGTTCCTCGGCTTCACGAGCGGCGTGCCCATCGTGGCCGACCTGCGCACCGGCCTGCAGGACGCGCAGGTGCTCATCGACTTCACCCGCCCCGAAGGCACGCTCGCGCACCTCGCGATCTGCCGCGAACTCGGCGTGCAGGCGGTCATCGGCACCACCGGCTTCAGCGACGCGCAGAAGGCCGAGATCGCCGAAATCGCGAAGGACATCGCGATCATGATGGCGCCCAACATGAGCGTGGGCGTCAATGTGACCTTCAAGCTGCTCGAGATGGCCGCCAAGGCGCTGTCGACCGGCTACGACATCGAGATCATCGAGGCGCACCACCGCCACAAGGTCGACGCGCCCTCGGGCACCGCGCTCAAGATGGGCGAGGTCATCGCCGAGGCGCTGGGCCGCGACCTGAAGGAGTGCGCGGTCTATGCCCGCGAAGGCATCACCGGCGAGCGCGACCCTTCCACCATCGGCTTCTCCGCCATTCGCGGCGGCGACATCGTCGGTGACCACACCGTGCTGTTCGCGGGCACCGGCGAGCGCATCGAGATCACCCACAAGTCGGCCAGCCGCGCCACCTACGCCCAAGGCGCGCTGCGTGCCGTGCGCTTCCTGGCCGGCCAGAAGGCAGGCCTGTTCGACATGTTCGACGTGCTCGGCCTGCGCTGAAAAAGCGATGAGCGTGCTCGAACTGCTGACCCAGGGCGACGGCGTCAGCCGTTCGGTCGCTGCGCTCTTGCTGGCCATGTCGATCTCCAGCTGGGTGGTGATTCTCTGGAAGGCCTGGCTGCTGCGCGGCGGCACGCGCGACGTGCTGCGCAGCATTGCCGCGTTCTGGCAATCGGCCACGCTCACCGATGCCGAGCAGCGGCTCAGGGCGTTCGACCGCGCCACCCTGGTGGGACCGGCCGTGAGCGCCATCAAGAATGCGGCGGCAGATGTAAGCGGTGCAACGCTCGGTGCCACCACCGGCGACCGCAACCAGCGCCTCACGCGGGCCCTGCGCGGCGCGCTGCACGGCGCGCTGCGGCGCCTGCAGTCCGGCCAGATCCTGCTTGCCACCGTCGGCGCCACCGCGCCCTTCGTGGGCCTGCTCGGCACCGTGTGGGGCATCTACGGCGCACTGTCGGGCATTGCCGGGCAGACGGGCGGCTTCACCATCGACAAGGTGGCCGGCCCCGTGGGGGAGGCCCTGGTGATGACGGCTTTCGGCCTGGCGGTGGCCATTCCGGCCGTGCTGGCCTACAACGTCTTCGGTCGCGTCATCGGCCGCATCGAAGCCGAGCTCGAGGGCTTTGCGCACGACCTGCTCGGCAGCTTCGGCAGCGCGCCGGCACCCGCTGCGCCGCCGCCCGCGCGGCCCATGCCGGTCTCGGCCTAGCCCCGGCGGAGCGCAGGAGCCATGGCCTTCGGTCGCACCTCGCTGGGCAGCAGTGCCGCTGGCGGAGGGCGCGCGACGGGAGCCGGTGGACAGCGGCCGCTGTCCGACATCAATGTCACGCCGCTGGTCGACGTGATGCTGGTGCTGCTGGTGATCTTCATCATCACAGCGCCGCTGATGGCCAGCTCGATCAAGCTCGACCTGCCGCAGACCGACGCCGGCCAGCCCAACGACACGCCCAAGTTCGTGAGCGTGTCGGTCGATGCCTCGGGCAAGATCTTCTTCAACGACCAGGCGGTCACCGACGAAGAACTGGCCGCCCGCCTGCAGAAAGCCGCGGCCGACAGCAAGGACACCGAAGTCCAGCTGCGCGCCGACCAGACCGTGCCCTATGGCAAGGTGGTGGCGCTGATGGGCATTGCGAACAAGGCGGGCTTGAGCCGCATCGGGTTCGTGACGGATGCCGGTGCCGCAAATCCGGCGGCGCCGAATCCGCGCTGAGGTCCGAAAAAAGGCGATCGATTCAATCGGGCGCCGGGGCTTCGCGCTTCTTCAGGCCCGGCAGCGTCCAGCCCAGCGTCATGCCCGCGGCCGCCAGAAGAATCGCGGCTGCGCCGAGAAGCTGTCCGGGATGCAGCCGCTGGCCGAACGCCAGGTAGTCCACGCCGATGGCCACCACGGGATAGATGAAAGACAGCGCGCCGGCCATGTGCGTCGGAAGCTTTTGTATGGCGCCATAGAGCAGCGTGAAGACAAGCCCGGTGTAGACGACGCCCATGGCCAGGTGCGTGCCCCACACGCCCGCATCGGTGGGCAACTCCGCCAGGTTGGCGAACGGAGCGAGCAGCACGATGCCCACGCAGACCTGTACCAGCGCGATCAGGTGAGGTGGCGTGCCGTCGAGCTGCTTGGCGACGATGGCCGCAACGGCATAGAAAAACGCGGCGCCCAGGGCCATCAGGATGCCCAGGAAATACGAAGCGCCGTTGGCGCCGCCACCCGGCTTGGCCTCGGCGATCAGCAGGACGCCGGTGAACGCGATGCCCAGCCAGGCCAGCTTGGCAGCCGTCAATCGCTCCGAAAAGAACAGCGCGCCCAGACCCACCAGCATGAATGGCTGGGTGTTGTAGACCGCCGTCGCAATGGAGATCGACGCATGCGAGAACGACGCGAAGATCAGCAGCCAGTTGGTCACCAGCGCGGCGCCCCCCAATGCCGACAGCGCCACCACGCGAAGCGTCAGCAGCCGCCGGCGAAGAAGACCGAGCGCGGCGCAGACCGCAAGCAGCGTGGCCGCGCCGAAAGCGCAGCGCCAGAACAGCAGGTCGACCAGCGGCTGGCCGGAGCGGATGACGAACCAGCCGATGGTTCCGGAGATGACCATGGCCGCACTCATCTCGAGCGCGCCCCGTAGTTGTCTTTGCATGATCGGAATTCTTGTGAAGCTGGTCTCAGGTTGCCATTGAAGCGGCGCTGGGCCTATGATTTTCCAAAGGGAAAAATTCATTCGAGGCTAAGAAAAAAAGGCAAAGCCCCCGCTGTCTCCAAAGGATCTGAAATGCTGGACGAAGTCGAACAAAAGATTCTCGAGGTCATGCAGCAGGATGCGCGCATCTCGCTGAAAGACCTGGCGGCCCGTGTCGGCATGTCTTCGCCCAGCGTCTCGGAGCGGCTGCGCCGGCTCGAAGAGCGCCGGGTCATCCGCGGCTACACGGTCGAGATCGATCCCAAGGCGCTGGGCTACCAACTGCAGGCCATCGTTCGAATCCGGCCCTTGCCCGGCCACCTGCATGCCGTTCAGGCATTGATCGAAAGCACGCCTGAATTCAGCGAGTGCGACAAGGTGACGGGCGAAGACTGCTACATCGCGCGTCTGTTCGTGCGCTCCATCGAGCAGCTCGACCAGGTGCTGGACCGCATCGTCGACAAGGCCGAGACGCACACGGCCATCGTCAAGACGCAGCCGATACGGCGGCGGGCTCCGCCCTTGCGCATCGGCTGAAGCACCGGCCGGCGCTGCAACGCCGCGCGGTCAGCCGAGCATCACCGGCTTGGTGTGCCAGATCTCGTGCGCGTACTGCGCGATCGTGCGGTCCGACGAGAACGCGCCCATGCCCGCCACGTTCAGGATGGCCATGCGCGTCCAGGCATCCGGGTCGCGGTAGAGCGCATCGACTTCGGCCTGCTTCGCGACATAGCTCGCGTAGTCGGCCAGCAGCAGGTAGTGGTCGCCCCAGTTCACCAGGGCGTCGTAGATGCCCTGGTAGCGGGAGGGCTCGCCGGCGGAAAACCCGCCATCGCGAATCGCATCGAGCACGCGCTTGAGTTCGGCGTTCTCTTCGTAGATGTCGCGCGGCTGGTAGCCGTGCGCGCGGATGTCGGCCACTTCGGGCGTGGTGTTGCCGAAGATGAAGATGTTCTCGGCGCCCACGTTGTCGCGCATTTCCACGTTGGCGCCGTCGAGCGTGCCGATGGTGAGCGCGCCATTGAGCGCGAACTTCATGTTGCCGGTGCCCGAGGCCTCGGTGCCGGCCGTCGAGATCTGCTCCGACAGGTCGGCCGCGGGCATGATCACCTCGGCCAGGCTCACACTGTAGTTGGGCAGGAATACCACCTTCAGCAACTTGCCCACGCGGCCGTCGTTGTTGATGGTTTTCGCCACGTCGTTGATCAGCCGTATCACGAGCTTCGCCATCTGGTAGGCCGAGGCGGCCTTGCCCGCGAACACCACCACGCGCGGCACGATGTCGACATGCCCGCCCGCCGCCTGCGCATCGAGGATGCGGTGGTAGCGCGTGATCACGTGCAGCACGTTGAGCAGCTGCCGCTTGTACTCGTGGATGCGCTTCACCTGCACGTCGAACATCGCATCGGTGTCGACCACGATGTCCATGTGCTGCTCCACCCAGTTGGCCAGCCGCAGCTTGTTCTCGCGCTTGGCATGGCGAAAGGCGCGCGCGAAGGCGGGCTGGGCCGCCATCGGCCGCAGCGCCTCGAGCTGCGAGAGGTCGCGCCGCCAGCCCTTGCCCAGCCGCTGGTCGAGCAGGCCGGCGAGCGGCGGGTTGGCCTGCGCGAGCCAGCGCCGCGGCGTGACGCCGTTGGTCTTGTTGTTGAAGCGCTCGGGAAAGATCTTCGCGAAGTCGGCAAAGATCGACTGCTTCATGAGTTCCGAATGCAGGCCCGACACGCCGTTGATCGAGTGGCTTGCGAGCACCGCCACGTAGGCCATGCGCACGCGGCGCTCGCCCGCTTCGTCCACCAGCGACAACCGGCGCAGCAGCTCGACGTCGTTGCCCGCCTTCTGCGTCACGGCCGCGAGGAACTTCGCATTCATGTCGTAGATGATCTGCAGGTGCCGCGGCAGGATGCGGCCGAGCATCTCGACCGGCCAGGTTTCCAGCGCCTCGTGCATCAGCGTGTGGTTGGTGTAGCTGAACACCTTCTGCGTGTGGGCCCACGCCACGTCCCATGCGAGGCCGTGCTCGTCGAGCAGCAGGCGCATGAGCTCGGGCACCGCGAGCACCGGGTGCGTGTCGTTCAGGTGGATGCTGACCTTCTCGGCCAGCTGGTCGAAGGTCTTGTGGTTGCGCAGGTAACGGCGCAGCAGGTCTTGCACGCTCGCGCTGCAGAAAAAATACTCCTGGTGCAGCCGCAGCTCGCGGCCCGAGGGCGTGGAGTCGTCGGGGTAGAGCACGCGCGAGACGTTCTCGGAGTGGTTCTTGCTCTCCACTGCCGCCATGTAGTTGCCGCGGTTGAAGGCCGAGAGGTCGATTTCCTCGGTGGCCCGCGCCGACCAGAGCCGCAAGGTGTTGGTGGCCTGGGTGCCGTAGCCCGGAATGATGGTGTCGTAGGCCACGGCCAGCACGTCGTGCGTGTCGACCCAGTCGGCCGCGCCGTAGGGGGCGTTCTTTCCCTCGCGCTTTTGCACATGGCCGCCGAAGCGCACGCGGTAGTTCACCTCGGGCCGCTGGAACTCCCAGGGGTTGCCGCGCGTGAGCCAGTAGTCGGGCGTCTCGACCTGCTGGCCGTCGACGATGCGCTGGCGGAACATACCGTATTCGTAGCGGATGCCGTAGCCCATGCCCGGCACGCCGAGTGTGGCCATGGAGTCGAGGAAACAGGCCGCGAGCCGGCCGAGGCCGCCGTTGCCGAGTGCCGCATCGGGCTCGCGCTCGGCCAGCGCCGCCACGTCGACGCCGAAGTCGGCCAGCGCCTCGCGCACCGTGTCGTAGAGATCGACCGCCAGCAGCGCGTTGGTAAAAGTGCGCCCGATCAGGAACTCCATCGAGAGGTAGTAGACGCGCTTCAGGTCCTGCGCATAGTTGGCGCGCGTGGTCGCCATCCAGCGCTCGACCAACTGGTCGCGCACCGCGAGCGCCGTGGCGTGCAGCCAGTCGTCCTGGCTGGCGGCGACGGGGTCCTTGCCGACGGCATAGATCAGCTTGTTGGCGACTGCGCGCTTGAACGCGGCCACGTCGCGGTCGGGATGGTCATAGGCGAAGTCTTTGATGGTCATGGGCTTCGGTGAAGAGTTGTGGGGTTCAGGGGGTGTGGCGCCGTGGCGCAAATCAGGCCGCGGCGGGCTCCAGCGCCTGTCGGTACACCTCGATGTACCGGGCCGCCGCCGTGGCCCAGTCGGCCGGACGACGCATGGCATTGCCGCGCACGCGCCGCCAGTCGGGCGCGTGCTGGTAGAGCGCGAAGGCGCGGCGCAGCGCCCGGCCGTAGTCCGCGCCGTCGAAGCGGTCGAAGACAAAACCGGTGGCATCGCCGCTGGCCATGTCCTCGAGCGTGCAGTCGACCACGGTGTCTGCCAGGCCGCCGACGCGGCGCACCAACGGCAGGCTGCCGTATTTCAGGCCGTACATCTGCGTGAGGCCGCAGGGCTCGAAGAGCGAGGGCACCAGCGTGACGTCGCCGCCGCCGAAGAGCTGGTGCGCCAGCGTCTCGTTGTAGCCGATGGTGACGCTGACCGACTGCGGCGCCGCCGCCGCACGCTCGCGGAAGGCGTCCTCCAGCCATGCTTCGCCGCTGCCCAGCAGGGCCAGCTGGCCGCCCTGGGCGAGCAGCGCGTCGAGGCCGCCGAGCACGAGGTGCAGGCCCTTTTGCTCGGTGAGCCGGCTCACGAGAATGAAGAGCGGCGCATCGGCGCGTTCGGCCAGGCCCAGCTGGTGCTGCAGCACCGCCTTGCAACGCGCCTTGCCTGCCATGTGGCGGCCTTCGGGTGTGTGGAAGCCCTGCACCAGCGCCGCATCGGTGGCCGGATTCCAGACCTGGTCGTCGACCGCGTTGAGGATGCCCGTGAGCGCGTCGCCGCGCAGGCGCAGCAGGCCGTCCAGGCCGAAACCCTGCTCGGGCGTCTGGATCTCGCGCGCGTAGGTCGGGCTCACCGTGGTCAGGCGGTCCGCGAAGTAGAGGCCGCCTTTCATGAACGACAGCTGCCCGTGGTATTCGAGGCCGTTCATGTGGAAGGCGGGGCCGGGCAGGCCGAGGTCGGCAAAGTTCCATGGCGCGGAGATGCCCTGGTAGGCCAGGTTGTGCACCGTGAACACGCTGCCCACCCGGGGCGCACCGGCCTGCCGCGCAAAGTGCAGGTAGGCCGGCGCCAGTCCGGCATGCCAGTCGTGGGCATGCACGACCTCGGGCCGCCAGGACGGATCGAGCCCCTGTGCGAGCTGCGCCGCCGCCCAGCCCAGCAACGCGAAGCGCCGGTGGTTGTCGCCATAGGGCTGGCGCGTGGTGTCTTCGTAGGGATTGCCGGGCCGGTCGTACAGCGCCGGCGCGTCGATCACGTAGGCGGGGATCGGCGGGTTGCCATCGATCACGATGCGGCCCGCGCGCAGCGCGAAGCGCTCGCCCCAGGGCGCGTCAAACTCCGCCACCGGCGACAGCTCGTGCAGGCCCGCGAGGATGGCCGGGAAACCCGGCAGCAGCACCCGCGCGTCCTGCCCGGCCGCCATGAGGGCGAGCGGCAATGCGCCCGCCACGTCGGCAAGGCCGCCGGTCTTGAGCAGGGGAAAGAGTTCGGCGCTGACCTGGAGTATTCGCATCGTGGGCGGTGCGGCCTCAGGCGGCCATTCGCTTGAGCATCTCGCGCGTGACCAGCACCACGCCGGCCGCGGTGCGTTCGAAGCGCGCGGCGTCGGCTTCGGCGTCTTCGCCGATCACCATCTCGTCCGGAATGACGCAGCCGCGGTCGATCACCACCCGGTTGAGCTTGCAGCCGCGGCCGACTTCCACGTCGGGCAGCAGCACGGCCTCGTTGATTTCGCAGAACGAATGGATGCGCACGCCCGAGAACAGCACCGAACTGCTGACCTTGGAGCCCGAGACGATGCAGCCGCCCGAGACGATGGTGTTGACGGTCATGCCGTGCTTGCCGTCGCGGTCGAGCACGAACTTGGCCGGCGGCAGCTGCCGCTGGTAGGTCCAGATGGGCCAGTCTGTGTCATAGATGTCGAGTTCGGGGGTGATCGAAGCCAGATCGAGGTTGGCTGCCCAGAATGCATCAATCGTGCCCACGTCGCGCCAGTAGGCCTTGGCGCCAGGCCCGCGCGAAGCCCGCGTGACGCACGACATGCCGAAGGGATGCGCCAGGGCGCGGCCCTGCGCCACCGCGCGCGGAATGATGTCCTTGCCGAAATCGTGGCTCGAATCGGGGTTGGCGGCGTCTTCCTCGAGCAGCTGGTAGAGGTACTCGGAATCGAACACGTAGATGCCCATGCTGGCCAGCGCCAGGTCGGGGTGGCCCGGCATGGCGGGCGGATCGGCCGGCTTCTCGAGAAAGGCGGTGATCTGGCGGCCGTCGTCGATGGCCATCACGCCGAAGGCCGTGGCCTCCATGCGCGGCACCTCGATGCAGCCGACCGTGCAGCCCAGGCCGCGCTCGGCGTGGTCCTTGACCATGATCGAGTAGTCCATCTTGTAGATGTGGTCGCCGGCCAGCACCACCACGTAGTCGTGCCTGGTCGAGCGGGTCTGGATGATGTCCAGGTTCTGGAACACCGCGTCGGCCGTGCCGCGGTACCAGTGCTCGTCGCCCGTGCGCTGCTGCGCGGGCAGCACGTCGACCATTTCGTTGAGCTCGGCGCGCAGGAAGCTCCAGCCGCGCTGCAGGTGGCGCATCAGCGAATGCGACTTGTACTGCGTGACCACCGCCATGCGCCGGATGCCCGAGTTGAGGCAGTTCGAGAGCGCGAAGTCGATGATGCGGAACTTGCCGCCGAAGTACACCGCCGGCTTGGCGCGCCGGTCGGTCAGCTGCTTGAGGCGGGAGCCGCGTCCGCCGGCCAGCACCAGCGCGATGGTGCGGCGGACCAGTTGATGCGCCTGCAGGGGAGCCTGCGGCGTGGTGCTGTTGTTGTCCATCTTGTGTCTCCGTTCGTTCTTCGGTTGGTCGTCAGAGTTTCGCGATCAGCCTAGCACCGCCCCGCGCGGCTGGCTCCTACCTTCTTGCAATCCAGAGGGCTGAACGAGGTACTTTTACCGTGCCGGCCTGGGGCGCCGGCAAGGCGGCGCCGGGGTCCAGTGCCGGATCCGTCGCGAGCCGGCAGTGCCAGGCACCCGCGGGCAGCGCGAAGGAAATGGCCTCCGACCCCACGTTCACCAACACCAGCCAGTCACCCTCGTCCTTGGCGGCGGATTCGAACAGGATTGCAAGTGCCGTGCCGCCATTCCAGTCGGCCCCCTGCATCGGCGTGCCGTCCGGCCGCAGCCAGCGGATGCCCGGCGCTCCATGCGGCGCTTCGGCCGGCCACCAGCGCGTGCTGCGCAGGGCGGGCGCCTCCCGGCGCAAGGCGATGAGGCGGGCCACGAAGGCGCTCAGGCGCGCGGCTTCGGTGGCGGCGTCGTGGGTGCCGATCCATGCGAGCCACGTGGTTTCGTTGTCCTGGCAATAGGCGTTGTTGTTGCCCTGCTGGCTGTGGCCGAGTTCGTCGCCTGCCAGCAGCATGGGCGTGCCCTGCGAGAGCAGGAGCGTGGCGAGCAGTGCGCGCTGCAGCCGGCTGCGCTCGGCCTGCACGGCAGGGTCGTCGCTCGGCCCTTCGATGCCGCAGTTGTTGCTCAGGTTGTGGGCATGGCCGTCGCGGTTGTGCTCCCCGTTGGCCAGGTTGTGCCGCTTTTCGTAGCTCAGCAGGTCGCGCAGCGTGAAGCCGTCGTGCGCCGTGATGAAGTTGACGCTGGCGGTGGGCGCGCGGCCCTGGTGGGCGAACTGCGCGCTCGACGCGGTGAAGCGGTGCGCGAAATCGCCCAGGCCCGCGGCGCCATCGCGCCCTTGCCGCAGCCAGAAACCGCGCTGCGTGTCGCGGTAGCGGTCGTTCCATTCGAGCCAGCCCGGCGGGAATCCGCCCAGCCGGTAGCCGCCCGGCCCGATGTCCCAGGGCTCCGCGATCAGCAGCGTGCGGGACAGCACGGGGTCTTGCGCAATGGCCGCGAAGAAGGGCGCGCGCGGATCGAAACCGCCGTGGGCGCCGCGCCCCAGCACCGGCGCGAGGTCGAAGCGGAAGCCGTCGACGGCGAGCTCGCAGGCCCAATGGCGCAGGCTGTCCATCACCAGCTGCAGCACGCGCGGCTCGGCCAGGTTGAGGCAATTGCCGCAGCCGGTCCAGTTGGCATAGAGCGCGCGGTCGCGGGAACGCAGGTGGTAATACAGCGCGTTGTCGATGCCGCGCAGCGAGAGCGTGGGGCCGAACTCGTCCGTCTCGGCGCTGTGGTTGTAGACCACGTCGATCACCAGCTCCATCCCGCGCGCATGCACCGCGTCGGCCATGGCGCGGAACTCGCTGGCCGGCGTGGTGCCGGCGCGGCCGCTCCAGTAGCGCGCCTCGGGCGCGAACCAGCCGATGGTGTTGTAGCCCCAGTAGTTGCTCAGGCCCATGCGCAGCAGCCGCTGTTCGTCGGCCCGGTGCTGCACCGGCATCAGGCTCAGCGTGGTGACGCCCAGGCGCTGCAGATGGTCGAGCACCACCGGCTCGGCCAGGCCTGCGTAGGTGCCGCGCAAGGCGGCGGGCACGCCGGGATGCAGCCGTGTCTGCCCGCGCACGTGCAATTCGTAGAGCACGCGGTCTCCGGCCGCGACGCGGGCATGGCCCGGTGCGGCCGGACTGCTGCCGGCCGCCGTCACGCGGGCCTTGAGCGCCACGGGGCCGTTGTCGCGCGTGTTCCGCTGGTGCGGATCGGCAGGGTCGTGCCCCAGGAACAGATCGCTGCCGTCGTATTTGCCGACGATCTCGCGCGCATACGGGTCGAGGAGCACCCGGGCGGCGTTGAAGCGCTGTCCCTCGTGCGGCGCCCACGGGCCGTGCGCGCGGAAGCCGTAGACCAGCCCGGCGCGCCCGCTCGGCAACAGGCCGTGCCAGACGCCGTCCGTGAACGCGGGCAGCCGGATGCGTTGCTGCTCGTGCTGGCCCGTGCCGTCGAACAGGCAGAGCTCGACGGCCTCGGCGTTCGGCGCGACGAGCGCGAAGTTCACGCCGTTCGGCGAGAGCGTCGCGCCCAGGGGAAAGGGAGAGCCCGTGTTCAGCATCGTGTCAGGCCAGCACCCACATCACGGTTGCCAGCGGTGGCACGCTGATGGAAATCGAATGGTCCTTGCCGTGCCAGGGAACCGGCGAGCTCTGGACCACGCCATTGCCCACGCCGCTGCCCCCGTACACCGCGCCATCGGTGTTGATGGCTTCGCGGTACGCGCCCGCGGCAGGCACCCCGAGCCGGTAGCCATGCCGCGGCAGCGGCGTGAAGTTGCACGCGGCCACCACGAAGGAGCCGTCACGGGCCTTTCGCACGAAGGCGAACACCGACTGCTCCCAGTCGTCGTGCACGATCCACTCGAAGCCGGCTCTTTCGGTGTCCAGCTCGTACAGGGCGGGGAAGTGCCGGTACACGTTGTTCAGGTCGCGCACCAGCCGCCGTACCCCCTGGTGCGACGCGTGCTCGAGCAGGTGCCAGTCGAGGCTGCGGTCGGCGTTCCATTCCGCGCCCTGGGCGAACTCGCCGCCCATGAACAGCAGCTTCTTGCCGGGGTAGGCCCAGAGGTAGCCGTAGAGATTGCGCAGCCCCGCGAACTTCTGCCACTCGTCGCCGGGCATGCGCCCGAACATCGAGCCCTTGCCGTGCACCACCTCGTCGTGCGAGAGCGGCAGCACGAAGTTCTCGCTGTGCGCATACATCAGCCCGAAGGTGATCTGCTGGTGATGGTGCTTGCGATGGACGGGATCGGTGCCCGCATAGGCCAGCGTGTCGTTCATCCAGCCCATGTTCCACTTGTAGTGAAAGCCCAGCCCGCCGTCTTCGGGCGGCCGCGTCACGCCGGGGAAACTCGTCGACTCCTCGGCCAGCGTGACGGCGCCCGGGCGCTCCACGCCCACCACGCGGTTCATGCGGCGCAGGAAGTCGATGGCCTCGAGGTTCTCGCGCCCGCCATACGCGTTGGGCACCCATTCGCCGGGCTTGCGGCTGTAGTCGCGGTAGAGCATGGAAGCCACCGCATCGACGCGCAGGCCATCCACGCCATAGCGCTCGAGCCAGTACAGCGCATTGCCGACCAGGTAGTTGCGCACCTCCGTGCGGCCGTAGTTGAAGATAAGCGTCTTCCAGTCGTTGTGGAAGCCTTCGCGCGGGTCGGCGTATTCGTAGAGCGCCGTGCCGTCGAACCGGCCGAGGCCGTGCGCATCGGTGGGAAAGTGCGCGGGCACCCAGTCGAGAATCACGCCCAGCCCCGCGGCATGCGCGGCTTCGACGAAATGCCGAAAGTCGCCGGGCGTCCCGAAGCGCGAGGTGGGGGCATACAGGCCGATGGGCTGGTAGCCCCACGAGCCGTCGAACGGGTGTTCGCTCACCGGCAGCAGCTCGATGTGCGTGAAGCCCATGTCGCGCGCATAGGGCACCAGCGTGTCGGCCAGCTCGCGGTAGTCCAGCCATTCATGGCCGTTCTTGCGCCGCCACGAGCCCAGGTGCACTTCGTAGATGCTCATCGGCGCATGGCGGCCGTTGGCGGCGGCGCGCTCGGGCGGCATGGCCACCGGCGCGGGCAGCGGCGCCACCACGCAGGCGGTCTCGGGCCGCAGGCGCGCGGAGAAGGCGAAGGGGTCGGCCTTGCGCAGCACTTCGCCCTGGGCCGAGAGAATCTCGAACTCGTAGCTGTCGCCCGTGGCCACCTGCGGCGCAAAGATTTCCCACACGCCGCATTCACGGCGCAGCCGCATCATGTGGCGCCGGCCGTCCCAGTTGTTGAAGTCGCCGACCACCGATACGCGCCGCGCATTGGGCGCCCAGACTGCAAAGGCCACGCCCTTCACGCCGTCGATCTCGCGCAGGTGCGCGCCCAGCCGCTCCCAGGGCCGCAGGTGCGTGCCCTCCGCCAGCAGCCACACGTCGGTTTCGCCGAGCACGAACGGAAAGCGGTACGGGTCTTCGAGCCGCGAGGTGTGCGTGCCCCAGTCGACCTGAAACGAATAGCCCAGGAGCGCCTCGGCCGCCGGCACCAGGCCCGCGAACAGATCGGAGCCTTCCTGCCGCGACAGCATGGCCAGCGGCCAGCCCGTGCGCGTGTGCATGACGGCCACGCTCTGCGCGCCGGGCAAGAGCGCGCGCACCTCCAGCCCGTCGCGCGTCTCGTGAGGACCGAGCACCGCGAAGGGATCGCCATGCTCGGCGCGCATCAGCGCGTGGACTTCGCGTTCGGGCAGTTGCATCGGGGGCATGTCCTTCAAATCCGTTCTTGTTCGCCAGCGGGTCGGCCGAAAAAGACGCCATAGGGCGCGAGCCTCAGCATGCGCCTTTTTTCGCCATCGGCCTGCACACGCGCATCGGCCGACGGCGGATGCGGATGGCCTAGCAGCGGCTCGAGCGGCTCGCGCAGCGCGACGGACACGGACTCGCCCCCAAGGTTGAAGATCGCCTGCAGCGACCGGTTCCCGTCGCGCCGCTCGAACCAAAGCACCGGCTCGGGCGCATCGAAGAAAGCGATGCTGCCCGTGCGCAGCAGCGGCTGGGTGCGGCGCCAGCGCAGCAGCGCACGGCTGAATGCGAGCATCGAGTCGGGGTCGCTCGCCTGGCGATCGACGGCCAGCGGCAGGTGGCGGCCGTGGACCGGCAGCCATGGCCCGCCGCTGGTAAAGCCGGCGTGCAGCTCGTCCGCCTTCCAGGGCATGGGCGTGCGGCAGCCGTCGCGGCCCTTGAACTCGGGCCAGAACGCGCGGCCGTACGGATCTTGCAGCAGTTCGAACGGCACCTCGGCCTCGGGCAGGCCGAGTTCCTCGCCCTGGTAAATGCTGGCGCTGCCGCGCAGCGTGAGCAGCAGCGTGAGCCAGAGCCGGTCGCGCCGGGTGTCTTCGGGCGCGCCGCCGCTCCAGCGCGTGGCCACGCGCGGCACGTCGTGGTTGGACACGGCCCAGCAGCCCCAGCCGCCCGTGGGCGCGAGGGCATGGTCGAGCGTCTCGACCTGGTGGCGCAGATGGCTGGCACTGTGCTCGGCCGTCAGCAGGCTGAAGCTGTAGGCCAGGTGCAGGCGCCTGCCCAGTTCGGTGTACTGCGCCATGACGGGCGGCGCATTCTCGTCGCCTACCTCGCCGAGCGCGACGGCGCCGTAGCCATCGAGGAGCTGGCGCAGGCTTTCGAGAAAGAGCAGGTTCTCCATCTGGCTCTTGTCGTACAGGTGCTGCTGCATCGCGTAGGGGTTGTCGGCCCGCACGGTACTGACTTCATCGACCGAAGCGGCGCTGGCCGGCGGGTTGTCGCGCAAGAGCGCGTCGTGGAACTGGTGGTTGCAGGCATCGAAGCGGAAGCCGTCCACGCCGCGCTCGCACCAGAAGCGCACTTCGTCCAACAGCGCCTCCTGCACCTCGGCGCAATGGAAGTTGAGATCGGGCTGTTCCTTGAGGAAGCTGTGCAGGTAGTACTGCCGGCGGCGCGAATCCCATTGCCAAGCCGAGCCGCCGAACACCGAGAGCCAGTTGGTGGGCGGCGTGCCGTCGGGCCGCGGGTCGGCCCATACGTACCAGTCGGCCTTGGGGTTGTCGCGGCTCGAGCGGCTTTCGGCGAACCAGGCGTGCTGGTCGGAGGTGTGCGAGAGCACCTGGTCGATGATGATCTTCAGGTCCAGCGCATGGGCGCGCGCCAGCATTTCGTCGAAATCGGCCAGGGTGCCGAAGATCGGATCGACGTCGCGATAGTCGGCCACGTCGTAGCCGAAGTCCTTCATCGGCGAGCGGAAGAAGGGCGACACCCAGATCGCATCGACCCCCAGGCCCGCGACGTGCTCGAGCCGTGAGGTGATGCCGGGAAGGTCGCCGATACCATCGCCGTTGCTGTCCATGAAGCTGCGCGGGTAGATCTGGTAGATCACCGCGCCGCGCCACCATTCGCTGTTGCTGCCGTGATTGCTGCGCATGCTGTCCCTGTGGTCTGAAAATCATTGTGGCATGCGAGATCCGGGCCCGATCGATGCAAGGCTCGGCCGGCATCACCCAAAAAGCTTTCTACACTGGGCACGGGTTTTTCCAAAATGTGAACCCTGGCTTCAGTCCCGTTTCCGCAAGATGACAACCGACTCCGTTTCCCCCGCACTTTCTCCATCGCCAGAAGGCCTTGCCGTGCTCGAGCAGCGGCTTGCCAAGGACTTGGCGTGCCTTGGCTGGCCCGCGCGCTCCTGGATGCCCGTTCGCGAGCACGCCGGCGAGCCGGTGCTGGACGTGGCCATCATCGGCGGCGGGCAGGCGGGGCTGGCGGCTGCCGCGGCCCTGGCGCAGCAGGGCATCCGGGCCGTGATATTCGACCGCTCGCCGGCGGGCAACGAAGGCCCGTGGGCCACCACGGCGCGCATGGAAACCCTGCGTTCCCCCAAGGAGCTGACCGGTCCGGCGCTGGGCCTGCCCGCGCTGACCTTCCGTGCATGGTTCGAGGCCCAGTTCGGCGCCGAGGCCTGGGAGGCGATGGACAAAATCCCGCGTCTCCAGTGGATGGACTACCTGTCCTGGTACCGCCGCGTGATGAACGTGGACGTGCGCAACGACACCGCCGTCACCGGGATTCGTCCGCTGCCCGATGCGGCGCTGGTGCGGCTGGAGCTGCGCACGCCCGCCGGAGCGCAGCGGGTGCTGGCACGCCGCGTCGTTCTGGCCACCGGCCGCGATGGCCTTGGCGGCCCCGCCGTTCCTGCTTTCGTCAACGCGCTGCCGCGCTCGCAATGGGCGCACTCGTCCGACGAGATGGACTACGGCAGGCTGGCCGGGCTGCGCGTGGGAGTGATCGGCGCGGGCTCTTCGGCCATGGACAGCGCGGGCACTGCATTGGAGGCCGGCGCGCGCAGCGTCGAGCTGCTGATCCGGCGACCCGACCTGCCATGCGTCAACAAGGGCAAGGGCGCCGGCGTGCCGGGCCTGACGCAGGGCCACTACGACCTGCCCGATGAACTCAAGTGGCGCATCCGCCACTACATCAACGTGGCGAACGTGCCGCCGCCGCACGGCAGCACGCTGCGCGTCTCGCGCCATGCGAACGCGTTCTTCAATTTCGGCTGCCCGGTTCTCTCGATCGAGCCAGAGGGCACGTCGATGCAGGTGGCCACGCCCAAGGGCGAGTTCGTGTTCGACTTTCTCATTGTCTCGACCGGCTTCAAGGTCGACTGGAACAGCCGTCCCGAGTTCGACGCCATCGCCCCGCACGTGCGCACGTGGAAGGACCGCTTCGTACCGGCGCCCGGCGACGAAGACCAGGAACTGGCCGATTCGCCCGATCTCGGGCCGGTATTCGAATTCCAGCCGCGCGCGGCGGGCGAATGCCCGGGGCTCGACCGCATCCATTGCTTCTGCTACCCCGCGGCCCTGTCGCACGGCACGGTGTCGGGCGACATTCCCGCGATCAGCGAAGGCGCCAGGCGGCTTGCGAGCGGCATGGCCAGCCTGTTCTACCGCGAAGACTTCGAGCACCACTTCGCCAACCTCGAGGCCTACAGCGAACCCGAACTGTTCGGCGACGAATGGGTGCCCGCACCGCCGCCCGCCGAACGGACCTGAGTACAGACCCTCCTTTTTTCGAAGCGCATGACAACTTCCTACGACGCATCTCCTTCGATCGACGTGATCGACGCCACGGTCCCGCTGGCGCCCGGCCACGCCACCCGCATGCTGCGGCTGCAGCGCGACAAGGTCGTGGCTGCCACGCAGGGCAGCTACGACGCGATGTTTTCGCCCACCGTCGAGGGCCTTTCGGTGGCAGAGCGCCTGCTGGTCGCGCTGCACGCCTGCAGCGTCTCGAAGGCCGCGACACTCGCCGCGCATTACCGCGAGCAACTGCTGGCCGAGGGCGCGGACCGCGAACTGATCGCGGCCGTGGGAAGCGGCGCCCCGGTGGCGGATGCGCGCCTGCGCACAGTGCTGGCATTCACTGCGAGTCTGATCGAACGCCCCATCGAGGGCGACAAGGCCTCGGTCCAGTCGCTGGCCGATGCAGGCCTGTCGACGCCCGCCATCGTCGCGCTGGGCCAGCTGATCGCTTTTCTGTCCTACCAGATCCGCGTGGTCGCGGGCCTGCAGGCGCTGGCCGCCGCGGAGGTTGAAGCATGAGCGCCGCGCCGATCCGCATCAAGGGCTTCACCAACGAGGTGCTGAGCTGGAAGCCCTGGCTCGATCCCGTCGACGTCGCCGCAGCCACGCCGGCCCAGCTGGCCGCGCTCGACGAGATGAGCCCGCAAGCGCGCACCTCGCCCTATTTCTTGTTGCTGGCGCACCAGCCCGAGATGCTGCTGCAGCGCTCCATCGCCTTCAACGCGATCATGTTCGCGCCGGGCGGCATGCCGCGGGCCGAACGCGAGCTGGGTGCCACGGTGGAGTCGCGCGTCAATGGCTGCGTGTACTGCGCCTCGGTGCATGCGCAGCGCTTCGAGCAGCTTGCCAAGCGCAACGACGTGATCTTGCAGGTGTTCGAGGAGCCGGCTTCCGCGGGCACCACGGCGCGCGAGAAGGCGATCGTCGAGTTTTCGATCCGGCTCGGCGCCGAGCCCGACAAGGTGTCGGCCGACGATGTGCGCATGCTGAAGGAAGCGGGGCTGGCCGAGCTCGAGATCCTCGACCTGATTCATTCGGTGGCGCTTTTTGCCTGGGCCAACCGCCTGATGCTCAACCTGGGCGAGCCGGTCTTTCCCGCAGCAGCGTCATAGGCGGGCGAGCAGCCCGGCCACGGTTTCGCGGGCGAGGCCGAGCGGCTCCAGCAGGTCGTTCTGCTGCCGGTAGTCGATGCCGTTGACCAGCGCGGCGGCATCCACGATGGTGCGCGTGGCCGGTGTCGGCACACCGGCAATGCTGCCCAGTGCTTCCACGAAAGCCAGGCCGTAGGGCATGTCCTCGGACACATAGCGGGTGTCGGTGCGCACCGGGCCAGGCGGGCCGCCGCGCTTCGCATGCAGTTCGGCTGCGATGTCTTCGAGCTGCGTCGACGTGGTGCCGAAGGAGCGCGCGAAGTGGTCCTCGATCGGCCCGAGCTCGAGGCCGAAGGCCTTGGCCACGGCCCGCCGCTCCAGGTCCAGCGCCTCGATCGCCCGCGCCACGCCGGGCGTCATGCAGTGGTACTGCGGCCAGTTTTCGGCGCGCTCGATGCGGGTCCAGTTGAAGACGGCCAGCGGGCCGTGGGACTGCGGGTTGACGTTGGCCAAGGCGCTGGCGAGCGTGTTTTCCTGCGCGAAGAAGCCGCCGCCGAACAGCGCGGCGCACAGTTCGAGCACCTCTGCGATGTCGGCGCCCGGCAGGGCGGACACGCCGACCGCCTGGCGCCGCGTCATCACCCGCACTTCGGTGCCCGACTCCCGGCGCGCGGTCAGCACCGTCGTGCCAAAGCTCGCGACGGTGATCCGCCGGCCCGCGCGAAGGGCGCTTTCGTAAAGGTAGAGCGACGACAGCGAGGCCATCGAACTGACGATCGCCGCCTGGCCGTCGCGCAGGAAGGGCAGCAGTGCATCCATCACGCGCCGGTGGCCATTGACCGGCAGTGCGAGCAGCAGCACGTCCGAGGCATGGCAAAGCTGCGCCGCATCGTCGGCGACGTCGACCGTGACGCTGCACGGCTGCGCGCCGATGGCTTCCAGCGGCTGCGTGCGCAGGGCATCGGCGCCGTGGCCGCCCGGCGACCAGAGCATGACGTGGTGGCCTGCCTGCCGCAGCCATGCCGCGCTGGCCAGCGCAATCGCTCCGGTCCCCGCGATGCCGACGCGGTACCGCTTGCCCGCCGTCTCAATCAACCTTGATCCCGCCCTGCTTGATTACTTTTGCCCAGCGCTGGCTGTCTTCTCCAATCACCTTGCCCAGTGCCGCGCCGCCGCCGCAGGTGTTCACCGCGCCGAGCTGGGCGAAGCGCTGCTTGGTTTCGGGCAGGTTGCACACCTCGACCAGCGCCGCGGAAAGCTTCTCGATGCTGGCCGCCGGCATGCGTGCGGGCGCCATCACGCCGACCCAGACCGGCACGTCCATGCCCGCGAGGCCCGCCGCCTCGGCGACCGTCGGCGGCGTGCCGAGGCTGGGCAGGGCCGCGCGCGAGAAGGTGCCGAGCACCCGCGCCTTGCCGCTCGCAACCATCGGCTCGATGGAGGCGGCGCTGGTGACGATCAGCGCCACCTGGCCGCCCAGCAGGTCGGTCAGCGCCGGTGCCGCACCGCGGTAGGGCACATGCAGCAGGTTCACGCCGCTCGCCTGCGCCAGCAGCGCGCCCGTGAGGTGCGACACCGTGCCGTTGCCCGTGGAGGCATAGGTCACCTGCCCCGGCTTGGCCTTGGCGTCGCGCAGCACGTCGGCCAGGGTCTTGTAGGGGCTTTCGGCGCGAACGGCCAGGGTCATCGGCGTGTCGCCGACCAGGGCCACGGGCGCGAGGTCGTGCACGGGGTCGTAGGGCAGCTTGGCCTGCAGATGGGGCGCGATGGTGATGGCACCGCCGGTGGCCAGCAGCACGGTGGCACCGTCGGTCGCCTTGGCCACCGCGTCGGCCGCCACGATGCCGCCCGCACCCGCCTTGTTGTCCACGATGACGGTTGCGCCCAGCTTGTCGCCGAGCTTGGCACCCAGGTAGCGGGCGATCACGTCCTGCGCCCCGCCGGCCGCGAAGGGCACCACGATGCGCAGCGGCTTGTCGTTGTTCTGCTGCGCGTGGAGCGGCATCACGGCCAGGCTGGCGGCGGCCGCGAGGCCCAGTGTCAGGTATTTCAGGAGCAGTTTCATGGCATTCCAGACGGTGCGAAAAACCTGCCAGAGGGCAGGCGTTACCCGCGCAACACGCAGGTTACGTGCCTCAAGTCTAGAGTCTGCCGGCCCGGGAGGCCGCCCGGGCGCGATAATCCGCCTTCCCCGGCTCGCTCCGAGCCGGGCTCCTGCCGAACCGTCATGAACCCCAGCTACAAACCCAGCGACGTCGAGTCCGCTGCCCAGGCGCAATGGAGCGCCGCCGATGCCTACCGCGTCACCGAGGACGCGAGCCGCAAGAAGTACTACGCCTGCTCGATGCTGCCGTACCCCAGCGGCAAGCTGCACATGGGCCACGTGCGCAACTACACCATCAACGACATGCTCACGCGCTACCTGCGCATGAGCGGTTACAACGTGCTGATGCCCATGGGCTGGGACGCCTTCGGCCTTCCGGCCGAGAACGCGGCGCTGAAGAACGGCGTTCCTCCTGCCAAGTGGACCTACGAGAACATCGACTACATGCGCGGCCAGCTCCAGGCCATGGGCCTGGCCATCGACTGGAGCCGCGAGATCGCCACCTGCGACCCGAGCTACTACAAGTGGAACCAGTGGCTGTTCCTGAAGATGCTCGAAAAGGGCATTGCCTACCGCAAGACCCAGGTCGTCAACTGGGACCCGGTCGACCAGACCGTGCTGGCCAACGAGCAGGTCATCGACGGCAAGGGCTGGCGCACCGGCGCCACGGTCGAGCGCCGCGAGATCCCGGGCTACTACCTGAAGATCAGCGACTACGCCGAGGAACTGCTCGAGCACACCCAGCACAAGCTGCCGGGCTGGCCCGAGCGCGTCAAGCTGATGCAGGAAAACTGGATCGGCAAGAGCGAGGGCGTGCGCTTCGCCTTCACGCATGACATCAAGGACGCGAGCGGCAAGCTGATCCAGGACGGCCGCATGTACGTCTTCACCACGCGGGCCGACACCATCATGGGGGTCACCTTCTGCGCCGTGGCGCCCGAGCATCCGCTGGCCATGCACGCCGCCACGCTCGATCCGAAGGTCGCGGCCTTCATCGAGGAGTGCAAGGCCGGCGGCACCACCGAGGCCGAACTCGCCACGCAGGAGAAGAAGGGCGTGCCCACGGGCCTGACCGTGACGCACCCGATCACCGACGAGCAGGTGCCGGTGTGGGTCGGCAACTACGTGCTCATCAACTACGGCGACGGCGCCGTGATGGGCGTGCCCGCGCACGACGAGCGCGACTTCGCCTTTGCCAACAAGTACCGCATCGAGATCATCCAGGTGGTGCTGGTCGACGACGAGCCGCACTTCGACTATCACAAGTGGCAGGACTGGTACGCCGACAAGCAGCGCGGCGTGACCATCAACTCCGACAACTTCAGCGGCATGACCTACAGGGAGGCCGTGGCCGCCGTGGCGCATGCACTGAGCCAGAGGGGCCTGGGGGAAATGCAGACCACCTGGCGCCTGCGCGACTGGGGCGTGAGCCGACAGCGCTACTGGGGCACGCCGATCCCGATCATCCATTGCGACGAGCATGGCGCCGTGCCGGTCCCCGAGAAGGACCTGCCCGTGGTGCTGCCGACCGACTGCGTGCCCGACGGCTCGGGCAATCCGCTGGCCAAGCACGAAGGCTTCCATGCCGGCGTGGTCTGCCCCGTGTGCGGCAAGCCCGCGCGGCGCGAGACCGACACGATGGACACCTTTGTCGATTCGTCGTGGTACTTCATGCGCTACTGCGACCCGAAGAACGACCAGGCCATGGTCGCGGAGGGTGCCGACTACTGGATGCCGATGGACCAGTACATCGGCGGCATCGAGCACGCGATTCTTCACCTGCTGTATGCGCGCTTCTGGACCAAGGTGATGCGCGACCTCGGCCTCGTGAAAGCCGACGAGCCCTTCAGCAAGCTGCTCACGCAGGGGATGGTGCTCAACCACATCTTCTACAAGCGCAACGCGAAGGGCGGCAAGGACTACTTCCCGCCTTCGGAAGTGACCCCGGTGCTCGACGCGCAGGGCCGTATCGCCGGCGGCACCACCGCCGACGGCACCCAGGTCGACTACGGCGGTGTCGGCAAGATGGGCAAGAGCGAGCGCAACGGCGTCGACCCGCAGGACCTGATCGAAAAATACGGCGCCGACACCGCGCGCCTGTACACCATGTTCACCGCGCCGCCCGAAGCCACGCTCGAGTGGAACGACGCGGCCGTCGAAGGCAGCTACCGCTTCCTGCGCCGGGTCTGGAACTTCGGCGTGGCGCAGGCCGACGTGCAGCCCGCGTCGATCGGCGGCCAGTCCTTCGGCAAGGCCGCCCAGGCACTGCGCCGCGAAGTGCACGCCGTGCTGCGCCAGGTCGACTACGACTACCAGCGCATGCAATACAACACCGTGGTGTCGGGCGCGATGAAGCTGCTCAACGCGCTCGAGGGCTTCAAGCCCGACGGCAGCGCGGCCGACGCGGCTGCGCTGCGCGAGGGCTTCGGCATCCTGCTGCGCTGCCTGTACCCCGCCACGCCGCACATCGCGCACCAGCTCTGGCAGCAGCTCGGCTACGACAAGGAAATGGGCGATCTGCTCGATGCACCCTGGCCGGTGGTGGACGTCGGCGCGCTCGAGCAGGACGAGATCGAACTCATGCTCCAGGTCAACGGCAAGCTGCGCGGCGCGCTGCGCGTGCCCGCCGGCGCCTCCAAGGCCGAGATCGAAGAACTCGCGCTTTCGTGCGACGACTTCGTCAAGTTCGCCGAAGGTGCGTCGCCCAAGCGCGTCATCGTGGTTCCCGGACGCCTGGTCAACGTGGTCATTTGAACGATAGAAGCATGAACAATCGCAACGCCTCGCTGCCGCGCCGCGGCTTTTTCCTGGGTCTCGCCGCGGTGGGTGCCAGCCTGGGCCTGGCCGGCTGCGGGTTCGAACTGCGCAAGGCGCCGGTGTTTGCGTTCAAGACGCTGTCGGTGTCGGGCAATTCGGAGCTGATCAACCGGCTGCGGCGCGAAATGCGGGGCGCGGGCACCGTGACGCTGGTGCCGCCCACCGAGGCGCAAACCGCCGACGCGATCCTCGAGATCCTGGGCGAGAACCGCGACCGCATCGTGATCTCGACCAATTCGGCGGGCCTGCTGCGCGAGCTGCAGCTGCAGCTGCGCGTTCGCTTCAGCCTGCGCACGCCGGGTGGCAAGGTGCTGCTGCCCCCCACCGAAGTTTCGCAGACGCGCGACCTGAGCTTCAACGAAACCAATGCGCTGGCCAAGGAAGGCGAGGCCGAGCTGCTGTACCGCGACATGCAGGCCGACATCGCGCAGCAGCTGATGCGCCGCCTCGCGGCCGTCAAGGAACTCTAGGCCGCGCCCCCGCCGCACGCCATGCAACTTGCCAGCGCCCAATTGGGCCCCCATCTGCAGAAGGGGCTGAAGTCCCTCTACACGATCCACGGCGACGAGCCGCTGCTCGCGCAAGAGGCGGCGGACGCCATTCGAACTGCGGCGCGCGTGCAGGGCTACACGGAGCGCAGTTCGTACACCGTGGCCGGCGCGCACTTCGACTGGAGCGCGGTGCTCGCGGCCGGCGGCTCGCTTTCGCTCTTTGCCGACAGGCAGATCGTCGAGATCCGCATTCCTTCGGGCAAGCCCGGCAAGGACGGCAGCACGGCGCTGCAGCAGCTGGCCGAGGCGGCACAGGGCAACGACAGCACGCTCACGCTCGTGATGCTGCCGCGGCTGGACAAGGCTACGCGCACCGGCGCCTGGTTTTCGGCGCTCGAGAACAACGGTGTGACGCTGCAGGTCGACCCGATCGAACGCGCCGCGCTGCCGCAATGGATCGCACAGCGCCTGGGCCTCCAGGGCCAGCGCGTCATGCCGGGCGACGAAGGGCAGCGCACGCTGCAGTTCTTTGCCGACCGCGTCGAGGGCAACCTGCTGGCCGCGCACCAGGAAATCCAGAAGCTCGCCTTGCTGCACCCCGCGGGCGAGCTGAGCTGGGAGCAGGTCGAAGCTGCGGTCAACAACGTGGCCCGCTACGACGTGTTCAAGCTCTCGGAAGCCGTCCTGGCCGGCAACCCGCAGCGCGTGGCGCGCATGCTCGATGGCCTGCAGGCCGAGGGCGAGGCCGAGGTGCTGGTGCACTACACGCTGGCCGAGGACATCCGCGCGCTCAAGCGCGTGAAAGATGCCATGGCCTCGGGCCGGCCGCTGCCCATGGCGCTGCGCGAAAACCGCATCTGGGGTCCGCGCGAGCGCGCCTTCGAGCGCGTGCTGCCCCGGCTCGACGACCGCATGCTGGCGCGGCTGCTGCGCGCCGCCCATGTGGTGGACGGCATCTGCAAGGGACTGAAGCAGCCCGACTGGCCCGCCAGCGGCTGGCAGGCGCTGCAGCGCCTGGCACTGATGCTGTGCCGTGCCTGCAGCAGTGCGGCTGCAGCTCCCTCTCCCGCAGGGGGGGCAACACGGCAAGGGTCCAAAGCCTGGGGTTGATCCAAATGCAGGAAAATGCCGGCATGAACGCGTTCAACGTCAGCGAGCACATGCAAGCCCTCGGCCTGCAGGCAAAAGCCGCTGCATTCCTCATGGCCCGTGCGGATGCAGCTACCAAAAACAGAGCATTGAAGGCGTTGGCCCGGCGCCTGCGCGAAGCCGGCCCGGCCTTGGCCGAGGCCAACGAGAAGGACCTGGCGCGCGCCACCGCCGCCGGCCTTTCGGCGCCGATGGTCGATCGCCTCAAGCTCACGCCCAAGGTCATCGAGACCGTGGCCCTGGGCTGCGAGCAGCTCGCCGGCATGGCCGACGTGATCGGCGAGATCATCGGCATGAAGCAGCAGCCCAGCGGCATCCGCGTGGGCCAGATGCGCGTGCCGATCGGCGTCTTCGGCATGATCTACGAGAGCCGCCCCAACGTGACCATCGAGGCCGCGAGCCTCGCCATCAAGAGCGGCAACGCGGCCATCCTGCGCGGCGGCTCCGAAGCCATCGAGTCGAACAAGGCGCTGGCGCTGCTGGTGTCCGGCGCGCTGTCCGAAGCCGGCCTGCCGGTCGATGCGGTGCAGCTGGTGCAGACCACCGACCGCGAAGCCGTGGGCCGGCTGATCGCCATGCCCGAGTTCGTGGACGTGATCATTCCGCGCGGCGGCAAGGGCCTGATCGAGCGCATCAGCCGCGATGCCAAGGTGCCGGTCATCAAGCACCTCGACGGCAACTGCCATGTCTACGTGGACGACACGGCCGAGTTCGAAATGGCGCTGCGCATCGTCGACAACGCCAAGACGCAGAAGTACAGCCCCTGCAATGCGGCCGAAGGCCTGCTGGTGTCGGCCGCGGTGGCGGAAGATTTCCTGCCCCGCATCGCAGCCATCTTCGCGGCCAAGGGCGTCGAGATGCGCTGCGACCCGGTCGCGGCCCGCATCCTGCGCGCGGACGACACCTTCGGTCCAGGCGCAAGAATCGTCGATGCGGTCGAGTCCGACTGGTCCGAGGAATATCTTGCCGCCGTGATCAGCGTCAAGGTGGTCGAAGGGGTCGACGAGGCCATTGCGCACATCAACCGCTACTCGAGCCACCACACCGACGCCATCGTCACGCGCGACCACGTGCATGCGCAGCGTTTCCTGCGCGAGGTCGATTCGGCCAGCGTCATGGTCAATGCGAGCACCCGCTTCGCGGACGGTTTCGAGTTCGGCCTGGGGGCCGAGATCGGCATCAGCACCGACAAATTCCACGCGCGCGGACCGGTCGGCATCGAAGGGCTGACCTCGCTCAAGTACGTGGTGCTCGGGCAGGGCGAAGTCCGCAGCTGATGCACCGGAGGCGGGCGGATTGAACCAAGACTGCAGTACGTAGTCTTGTCATTGGGGCGGCCACCCCCAAATCCTACAATTCCGCTCTACCTTCAAGTACAAAACCAACAAGGCCGCCGCATGGTTCCGCATCTCGTCACCGCCCTGACCGGCCCGATCAACGAACTGGAGCAGCGGGTACTCGACTCGACGCCTGCCATCGAGCGCTGGTTTCGGCTCGAATGGATGGAGCACACGCCGCCGTTCTACAGCGCGGTCGACATCCGCAACGCCGGCTTCAAGCTGGCGCCCGTCGACACCAATCTCTTTCCCGGCGGCTGGAACAATCTCACCAAGGAGATGCTGCCGCTGGCGGTGCAGGCCGCGCAGGCCGCCATCGAAAAAATCTGTCCGGAAGCGCGCAACCTGCTCGTCATTCCGGAGAACCACTCGAAGAACACCTTCTATCTCGCCAATGTCGCGCAGCTGGTGCGCATCTTCCACATGGCGGGACTCAACGTGCGGGTGGGCTCGATCGATCCGGCGATCAAGTCGCCCAAGAAGATCGAGCTGCCCAACGGCGAAACGGTGTGCCTGGAGCCCGTGGTGCGCAGCAAGCGCCGCCTCGGGCTCAAGAATTTCGACCCCTGCACCATCCTGCTCAACAACGAGCTGTCGGCCGGCACGCCGGGCATTCTCGAAGACCTTCACGAGCAGTACCTGCTGCCGCCGCTGCATGCCGGCTGGTCGGTGCGGCGCAAGAGCAATCACCTGCACAGCTACGAAGAGCTGTCCAAGCGCTTCGGCAAGCTGCTGGGCATCGATCCCTGGTTGATCAACCCCATTTATGCGCGGGCCGAGAGCGTCGATTTCGCCGAAGGCCGCGGCATCGACGTGCTGACCAGCCACGTGGATGCGGTGCTGACCAAGGTCCGCCGCAAGTACAAGGAATACGGCATCAACGAAAAGCCTTTCGTGGTCGTCAAGGGCGATACCGGCGCCGAAGGCCCGGGCGTGATCACGATCCGAGACGCCAAGGAGGTCGAAGCCCTGGTGGGCAAGCCGCGCGGCGCCTCTTCGGCAAAGGGCGGCGCGGCCAGGGAGCAGCGCGAGCCCGGCGAGGTGATCGTGCAGGAAGGCGTCCTGACCAACGAGCGGGTGCACAACGGCGTGGCCGAACCGGTGGTCTACATGATGGACCGCTACGTGGTGGGCGGTTTCTACCGCGTGCATGCCGAGCGCAACCCCGACGAGAACCTGAAGTCTCCGGGCGCCAGCTTCGTGCCGCTGGCATTTTCCGAGAGTGCGCACTTGCCGCAGCCCGGCGCCAAGCCGGGCGCGAGCGCGCCCAACCGCTTCTACATGTATGGCGTGGTGGGCCGCCTGGCCATGGTGGCGGCGAGCTATGAGATGGAAGCAACCGATCCGGACGCCGAAATCTACGAATGATTTTCCGGGGCGGCTTGCGGCGGCGACGGTCGGCGGCAAAATAGCGGCCCCACAGCAAAGGAAACAAAAGGGCGGAAGGGATGTGCGCGGCGACTGGAGATTGATTCCACCGCTGCCGCATTCCGGTGCGCGTGACGTTCGGTTACGCGCGTGCAGCCTGCCCTTTTTCCCATCGACTTCGTGTCACCTCCCAAATCTACTTCCGCCGCCGCCTTGATCATCGGCGCCATCGGTGTCGTCTACGGCGACATCGGCACCAGCGTGCTGTATGCCGTCAAGGAAGTGTTCGGCCACGGCCACGTGCCGTTCACTGTCGAAAACGTCTACGGCATCCTTTCGATGTTCTTCTGGACGCTCACCGTCATCGTGTCGATCAAGTACGTGGTGCTGGTGCTGCGGGCCGACAATGAAGGCGAGGGCGGCCTGGTCGCCATGCTCGCGCTGGCCTCGCGGGCGGTGGCCGACAAGCCCAAGCTGCGCCATGTGCTGCTGCTGGTCGGCATCTTCGGTACTTCGCTGTTCTATGGCGATGGCGTCATCACGCCGGCGATTTCGGTGCTTTCCGCGGTCGAAGGCCTCGAAGTGATATCGCCCCATTTCAAGCACTACGTGGTGCCGGTCACGCTGGTGGTGCTGTTCTGCCTCTTCGTGGTGCAAAAGCGCGGCACCGCGGGCATCGGCAAGTTCTTCGGGCCCATCACCCTGGCGTGGTTCCTGGCGATTGCGGTGCTCGGCGTGTCGCAGATCGTCCACCACCCTGAAATCCTCAAGGCGCTGAACCCCTGGTTCGCGCTGAAGTTCATGTGGCAGAACCCGGGCACCAGCTTCATCCTGCTGGGCGCCACGGTGCTGTGCGTGACGGGTGCCGAGGCGCTGTATGCCGACCTGGGGCATTTCGGCAAGCGGCCGATCCGCGTGGCCTGGTTCACGGTCGTGATGCCGGCGCTCACGCTCAACTACTTCGGCCAGGGCGCGTTGCTGCTCGAGAACCCCGAGGCCGTGAAGAACCCCTTCTTCATGATGGCGCCCGAATGGGCGCTCGTTCCGCTGGTGCTGCTGGCCACGGCGGCCACGGTCATCGCCTCCCAGGCGCTGATCACCGGCGCCTTCAGCGTCACGCGCCAGGTCATCCAGTTGGGCTACCTGCCGCGCCTGAACATCGAGCACACCAGCGTGCGCACGGCGGGCCAGATCTACATTCCGCTGGTCAACTGGGGCCTGTTCGTGGCCATCGTGCTCGCGGTCGTCATGTTCCGCTCGTCGAGCAGCCTGGCCGCCGCGTACGGCATCGCGGTGACCACCGACATGCTCATCACCACGGTGCTGACCTTCTTCGTGATCCGCTACGCCTGGAAGCTGCCGCTGGCGCTGTGCATTGCATCGACCGCGGCCTTCTTCGTGGTCGACTTCCTGTTCTTCGCCTCGAACCTGCTCAAACTGTTCGAGGGCGGCTGGTTCCCGCTGCTGATCGGCGGCGCCGTGTTCACACTGATGATCACCTGGAAAGAAGGCCGTCGCCTGATGGGCGAGGTGCAGCGCGCCGATGCCATCGAACTGCAGGCCTTCCTCGATTCGGTGTTCGAGAACCCGCCCGCGCGCGTGGACGGCACCGCGGTGTTCCTCACCGCCGAACCGGGCGTGGTGCCCAATGCGCTGCTGCACAACCTGAAGCACAACAAGGTGCTGCACGAGCAGAACCTCTTCGTCACGGTGCGCAACCACGAAGTGCCCTGGATCCCGATGAACAAGCGCATCGAGATCGAGGCGCTCGGCCACCATTGCTGGCAGGTCATGGTGCACTACGGCTTCAAGAACGACGTCGACCTGCCGCGTGCCCTCGACAACGCACGCATGCGCGGCTGCCAGCTGGAGCCGATGACGACGAGCTACTTCCTCTCGCGCGACGTCGTCATTCCCACGCTGGGCAGCGGCATGGCGCCGTGGCGCGAAAAGCTGTTCGCGCAGATGCACCACAACGCGAGCGGCGCGGCGGCATTCCTCGGGTTGCCGAACAACGCCGTGGTCGAGCTCGGGTCGAAGATCGAGATCTGAGGGTTGTGCCGCCGCCGTGTTCGGGCGTACCGCATTCCTCATGCAAAGTCGGCGGGCCGATCCGCCGCCAGCTGCTGCATGTGCGATGCGATGGCGCCCGGCGTGGTGACCCAGATGTCGCCGCGATCGCGGGCACGCGCGATGTGCGCGAGCGCCGTGCGCAGATGGCGCAGACGGTAAGGCTGGCCCACGATGTAGGGATGCAACGCGAGCCCCATCACCAGCGGCTGCGCGCGTGACTGCTCGAGCATCTCGTCGAAGTTGTCGACCACCATCGCGCTGAAGTCCTTCGCGTCCATCAAGCGGCCCACGACCATCGGAATGTCGTTGAGCTCCTGCGGATAGGGGACCGACCAGATCGAGCCGCCACCCCGTGTGCGCATGCGCACCGGCTGGTCGTCATGGCACCAGTTGAGCGTGTAGCCGTAGCCGGTTTCGGCCAGCAGGTCGGACGTGACCGCGCTTTCCGATATCCATGGCGACAACCATCCGGCAGGCACCTGGCCGCTTTCTTTCTGCATGCGTTCGCGGCAACGCAGGAGCAGCGCGCGCTCTTGCGCTTCGTCCCATGCGCCCTGGCGTTCCGCGTTGCTGTGGCCGTGGCCGATCAGTTCGTCGCCGCGTGCGACGCAGGCCTGCACCAGTTCCGGGCAATGGTCGTACAGCGCGGTGTTGATGAGCGCGCCCGTCGGCAGCGCCAGCGCATCGAACAGCTCGAGGCAGCGCCACGCGCCCACCCGGTTGCCGTATTCGCGCCAGCCGTGGTTCAGCACGTCGGGCTGGGGCGAGGCCGGGCCGATGCATGCGCCCAAGCCGTCGCCGAACGCGAAATGCTCGATGTTGAAGCCCAGGTACACAGCCAGCCGTGTGCCGTTCGGCCATGCGTAGTCGGGCCGCCGCGTGATGGGGCTGTAGTCGAAGCGGCCGTGCGTGGGCAGCAGGTCGGGCCAGCGTGCCGTCATGTGCCGTGCCTCACAGCACCGCCAGCCCGGCGCGCACCAGCAGCCATTCGGCGCTGTCGTTCCACACGTCCATCTGGGTGATGAGCCCGTGGCGCACCACGTAGCGGTCGACATAGCGGTTGCCCTCGAAGGCGGTGCCGTCGGGCCAGGCACCGTAGAGCGTGCCGAGGCTGTAGACCACTGTTTCCTCGGGCGTGCCGCCGGCCACCACCTCCGTGCGTTCGATCTTCTTCTTCACCCATGCGTAGCGCTTTGCATTGAAGACCGAGGTGTCGCCGGGCGCATGCATTTCGCGGTTCCCGGTGAAGCGGATGCGGATGCCTGGCGCAGTGAAGCGCGAGGCCGATGGCGGGTCGGGAATCATCACCAGGCGAAGGAATTCGTCGACCACTTCGGCGGGCGTGGAAGGGACCGGCAATGTGGGCGCAGCGCGCGAGGCAGGCGTATCCATGGGTTCTCCAGCATGGGGGCCACGGCAGTGCATGGCGGAAGGCATGAGGGTGCCATAGCAAATCCTGCGCCGAATGGCCGGCGCTGCGGTCCCGTCGGCCCCGGCACAATCGCCCGATGCATTTTTTCAAGGATCTGAGCCTCTCGGCCTTCACCGCAGGCTTTGTCGCGGTGCTCGTGGGCTTCACGAGCTCGGTGGCCATCGTGTTCCATGCCGCCCAGGCCTTCGGCGCCACGCCGGAAGTGGCGGCCTCGTGGATGTGGGCGCTGGGTATCGGCATGGGCCTCACCTCGGTGCTTTCTTCGCTGTGGTGGCGCAAGCCTGTGATGTTCGCCTGGAGCACTCCGGGCGCCGCGGTGCTGGGCGTTGCGGGAATGGGCTACGGCATGGGCGAGGCGGTGGGAGCCTTCATCGTCTGCGCCGCGCTGATCGTGCTGGCCGGAGCCACGGGCTGGTTCGAGCGCGTGATGAACAAGATCCCGATGGCCCTTGCTTCCGCCCTGCTGGCCGGGGTGCTCGCACGTTTCGGGCTCGAGGCGTTCATGGCCGCAAAGACGGCGCTGCCGCTGGTGCTGCTGATGCTCGGCACCTATCTGGTCGTAAAGCGGCTGCTGCCGCGCTATGCGGTGCCGCTCACCTTGCTGGCCGGCATCGTCTTCGTGGCGTCGCGCGGCGAGCTCGCCTGGTCGGCGGTGCACTTCTCGCTCACCTGGCCCGTGTTCAGCATGCCGGTGTTCAGCTGGCAGGCCATCGTCAGCCTGGCCTTGCCGCTCTTCATCGTGACCATGGCGTCGCAGAACCTGCCGGGCGTGGCCGCGATCCGCGCCGCGGGCTATGGCGACTTGCCCATCAGCAAGCTCATCACCATCAGCGGGCTTGCGACGCTGGCGCTCGCGCCTTTCGGCGCCTTTGCCTTGAACCTGAGCGCGATCACCGCCGCCATCTGCATGGGCCGCGAGGCGCATGAAGACCCGGCGCGCCGCTACACGGCGGCCGTGAGCTGCGGCGCCATCTACGTGGTGATCGGCCTGTTCGGCGCGGCCGTGACCGGGCTGCTCACGGCCTTTCCGAAGGAGCTGGTCGCCGCCATCGCCGGCCTGGCGCTGCTCGGCACCATCGGCGGCGGGTTGGCCGCGGCGCTGCGCGACGAGCCGCACCGCGAGGCCGCGATCATCACCTTCCTGGTCACGCTCTCGGGCGTGGCCATCGCGGGCATCGGCTCGGCCTTCTGGGGCGTGGTGGCCGGCGCGCTGGCACTCGCGGTGCAGCAGGTCGGGCGCACAAAGGCCTCCGCCGGCAAGGGCATCGCCGCTTCCGGCAACATCGCGCCAGACATCAACATGGCGGCCGCACCCGGCGCCGGAAAGACTCCCAGATGAAAAACATTCTCTTCGTCGCCGATCCGCTCGACCACTTCAAGATCTACAAGGACACCACGTTCTCGATGATGCGCGAGGCGCAGCGCCGCGGGCACCGCATCGCGGCCTGCCTGCCGGAAGACCTGCAGTGGGTGTCGGGCGGCGTGGTGACGGCCAATGTGCAGCAGATCACGCTCACCGGAGACAGCAAGGCCTGGTACCGCGAGGACATCCGCGAATCGAAGGCGCTGAAAGACTTCGACGCGGTGCTGATGCGCAAGGACCCGCCCTTCGACGCCGAGTACATCTACGCCACCCACCTGCTCGAACAGGCCGAGCGCGAAGGCGCGCGCGTGGTCAACAAGCCGCGCTCGCTGCGCGACCATCCCGAGAAGCTCGCAATCATGGAGTTTCCGCAGTTCACCACGCCCACGCTGGTCACGCGCAGCGCCCAGGCCGTGCGCGACTTCCACGCCGAGCACGGCGACATCATCCTGAAGCCGCTCGACGGCATGGGCGGCATGGGCATTTTCCGCGTCCGGCAGGACGGGCTGAACCTCGGCTCCATCGTCGAGACGCTCAACAAGAACGGCGCCGAAACCATCATGGTGCAGCGCTTCGTGCCCGACATCGTGCAGGGCGACAAGCGCATTTTGATCATCGCGGGCGAACCGGCGCCGTTCGTGCTGGCGCGCATTCCGCAGGGCTCCGAAGTGCGCGGCAACCTCGCCGCTGGTGGCAAGGGCGTGGCGCAGCCGCTCACCGCGCGCAACCGCGAGATCGCGGAAACCGTGGGCCGGGCCCTCGCGCCGCGCGGCCTGCTCCTGATCGGGCTCGACGTGATCGGCGACTGCGTGACCGAGATCAACGTGACCAGCCCGACCTGCTTCCAGGAGATCACCGAACAGACCGGCTTCGACGTGCCGGCGATGTTCATCGATGCGCTCGAGGCGCACCTGTCCGGGGCCTGAAACTCCGGCTCGGTTCAGAACGGCGCCAGCTGGCCGTCCACGAACACGTGCAATTCGCCGGGCGCGAAAGCGGTCCAGCTTTCGTTGGTGGTGAGCGGCGCGGTCACGACCACCGCCACGCGGTCGTTGGGCGTGGTGTGCTGGGCAAAATCGATCTCCAGGTCTTCGTCGGACAGCTGCGCCGTCACGAACGGATGGCGGCGCTCCACATACCAGAGGTGGGTCGAAGCGTGGGCCCAGAGCGCCTGGCCGTTCGACAGCATGAAGTTGAAGGTGCCGTGGCCCGCAAGCTGCGGTGCCAGTTCGCGCAGCGTGAGCGTGAGCTCCTCGATGCTGGGCACGCCCACATGCGACTTGGCCAGTTCCTGCATCAGCCAGCAGAAGGCGTGCTCGCTGTCGGTGTTGCCCACCGGGTGGAAGTTGCCGTGCAGGCGCGGACGAAAGTCCTTCAGGTCGCCGTTGTGGGCAAATACCCAGTAGCGGCCCCACAGCTCGCGCACGAAGGGGTGGCAGTTCTGCAGGTTGATGGCGCCCTGCGTCGCCTTGCGGATATGCGCAATGACGTTGCGGCTCTGGATGGGGTAGCGCCGGATCAGCTCGGCCACCGGCGACTCGCTCGCCGGCATGTGGTCGACGAAGTGGCGCAGCCCCCGGTCCTCGAAGAACGCGATGCCCCAGCCGTCGGCGTGGTGGTCGGTGCGGCCCCCACGCTGGGCGAACCCCGTAAAGCTGAAGGTCACGTCCGTGGGCGTGTTGCAGTTCATTCCAAGCAGTTGGCACATGACGCTATTAAAGCGCGTGTGCCAGCCGCCCGGCGAACCCGGCCACCCGCTCAGCGCACGAAGCGGCCTTCGGGCGTGACGCGCACCATTTCGATGAAGCGCGAGCCGGTGGTGGCGCCGGTCGAGAAATCGATGTCCATGCCGGCCAGGCGCAGCTTGAACGCGCGCAGCGTGGCATGCAGGCGGGCGCGCGTCAGGTCGCGGCCGGTGCGCTTGAGCGCCTCGATCATCACCAGGCCGTTGAGGTAGCCCTCGAAGCTGCCGTAGCCCACCGGCACCTGCGCGCGTTCGGCCAGCCGGCGATAGTCGCGTGTCACCACTTCGACCTCGCCCCAGGGATAGGGCATGACCTGCGAGATGGCCAGGCCGCTGGCCTGCAGTTGCACCACCTTGGCCGTGACCTCGCCCGGCACGATCGACATGCCATAGAACATCGGCTTGCTGCCGGACTCGTAGGTGGACTTGATCACCTCGCCTGCCACCGTGCCGGCCAGGTACATCAGCACGGCCTGGGGCCGGGCGTCCGCCAGTGCCTTGCCGGCGGCGGCCGAGGTCGAGCCGTCGCCCTTGACCGACACCGTGGCCGTGGGCGCGAGCTTGTGGGTGGCCATGGCCGCCTCGATCAGCTTGACCGCCTCGGTGCCGCCGGGGTTGTCCAGGTGGACAATCGCGAGCTTGTTCACGCCGATGGTGACCAGATGCTCGACCAGCGCCTGCGCCTCGCGTGCATTGCTGGCGCGCACGAAGTACGCCGAGCCCGCCACGCGCTCGCGGGCGCTGTCGCCCACGCCGTAGCCGCCGACGCTGGGTGCGCCGCTTTGCTGCAACAGCTTGGCCGCGGCGGCCGTGGTGCCAGAACCCACGCAGCCGAAGAATGCGAACACGCGATGGTCGTTCAGCAGCTTGCCGTAGTTTTCCAGCGCTTTCTCGGGCTTCAGTTCGTCGTCCAGCGCCACCAGCTTGATCTTGCGTCCGCCCACGCCGCCTTGTTCGTTGACGGCATCGAAGGCCAGTGCGGCGCCGTTGTGCACCACCTTGATCTGCGAACCGAGCGGTCCGCTCAGGACGGCCGAACTGCCGAGCACGATTTCGGTGTCGGTCACCCCCGCCTCGGCGGCCTGCGCGGACGAGAGACGGGCCAGGCCCGCTGCGAAAACCGCCGTCGAGGCGACAAAATTTCTGCGTTGCATCAAAGACCCATCCCCATCATTAACTAACAAATTCTCACAATTAGAAACGATGGATGCTTAGGTACTACTTGGTGGTTTCCCTTATGGCGGCGGGCGGCGCAGTTGCCACGCCGCGCAGATGGCCAGGGCGCACAGCCCGGCCAGCATGGCAAACACCTCGTCGAAGGCCGCCAGCCGCGCGGGGCTGGTTGCGGCATTGGCCAGCGAATCGCCATGCGCCGCCAGGCGCCACTCGAGCACGATGGCGCACAGGCTGACCCCGGCCGCGCCGCCCAGCATGCGCAGAAAGTTGATGGCGCTGGCGCCCTGCGGGATCAGCGGCTTGGCGAGCGGCCGCATCGAGCCGAGGTTGAGCGAAGGCAGGATGAAGCCGAGCCCGATGCGGCCGATGATGGCAAACGCCACCAGCAGCCAGAGCGCGCTGTCGAGCCGGAGCACCATCATCAGCGCGAAGGAAGTCGCCAGCAGCATCAGCCCGATGCTCACCAGCATCCACGTCGGCTGCCGGTCGGCCAAGCGGCCTACGCCGGCAATGGTCACGGCCAGCACGATGCCCGCGGGCAGCAGGATGGTGCCCACGTGCGAGGCCGACAGCTGCAGCCCGACCTGCATGTACACGGGCAGCAGGTAGGTCGAGCCGAACAGCGCCGTGCCGTAGATGAAGGCGACCACGCTGCCCATGGCGAACTGCCGGTACTGGAAGAGCCCCAGGTTCATCAGCGGTTCGCCGCCGGCGGACGCGAGCCGGCGCTGCCACCAGACGAAGCCGGCAAAAGCCAGCACCGCGCCGGCCAGCAGCAGGGCAGCCTGGATCGGTGAATCGCCACGCAGTTCGACCAGCCCGTTCAACAGGCAGAGGGTGCCCACGGTGCCCAGCGCCAGGCCGCGCCAGTCGAGCCCATTGCCGCGCGTTGCCGCCACGCCGCCGGGCGCCGTGGTGGGCACGAACTTGTAGGCCAGCCAGAGCGAGGCCAGGCAGAAGGGCACCACCATGAAGAAGATCGAGCGCCAGCCGAACAGGTCGACCAGCACGCCGCCGATGCTCGGGCCGATGGCCGGCGCCAGCACCACGCCCATGCCGAAGATGCCGCTGGCGCGCCCCTGTTCATGCGGCTCGAAGGCCCGCAGGATGATGATGGCCGGAATGGGCTGCACCACGCCCGCCGCCAGCCCTTCGGCCACGCGCGCCAGCAGCACCAGCGAGAAGTTGTTGGCCAGGCCGCCCGCAATGCCGCCCGCGAGCAGCAGCACCATGGTGCCCGCATAGGTGCGCCGGTAGCCGTAGCGCGACAGCAGCCAGGGCGTGGTCAGCATCGAGACGGTCATGGCCACCATGAAGCCCGAGCTCACCCATTGCGCCCGTTCCTGGCCGAGCGAGAAATGGTGGCTCATGCCGGGGATCGCCACGTTGACGATGGTCGAGGACATGATCGACGCCATCACCCCCACCATGACCGAAAGCAGCAGGTACCAGCGGTAGCGCGGGCCGTAGCGTTCGCGCATCGTTCCAAGGGTGGGCGGGGCCGGTAGTGCGGCTTCTGGCGGGGGAGTGGGGGTCATGAGACGGCGGCCCGGCCTGGATGCGGGTCCGTCGTCCTACAAGCATATCGGGCTTTGCGCGGCCAGGCATGCGCCCGGCCGCTCCACAATGCATCCGCTGTCCCGCCTTGCCCCTCAGAACAACGACATGAACCTTCAATCCGGCGCCCCAGCCGATGCCTCCGATCCGGTCGGGGCACCCAACCTCGCGTCCGAGCTTGCGGCGCCGACCGTCAGCCGCGCCTACCGCTGCCAGTGCGGCCGCCCGGTGTTCCTGCGCAACAGCCAATGCCTGGCCTGCCGCACGCCGCTCGGATATGTGATCGACCGGCTCGGGGTGGTGCCGCTGTCGCCGGTCCAGGGCGAGGCCGGAGCCCAGACAGAGGGCGCGGGCGAGGGGGAGAGCGAGGGCCAAGGCCAAGGCGCAGAGCCCGATACCTTCACCGTGTTCGGCAATCCGGAGGGCAAGAGGTACCGCCGCTGCGCCAACCTCCTGACCGCCGCCAGCTGCAACTGGATGGTGCCGGCGCCGCGCGAAGGCGACGACCCTTCGTTCAACACCGACGGCCTCGCGCCCGGCTTTTGCCTATCGTGCAGCGTCACCCGCACCATTCCCGATCTTTCGGTGGAAAGGAACGGCGAACTCTGGCGCAAGCTCGAGCATGCGAAACGCAGGCTCATCTCGCAGCTTCTGGCGCTCGGGCTGCCGGTGGTCAGCCGCCATGCCGATCCGGTGCACGGCCTGGCTTTCGACTTTCTCGGCAACATGCCGGGCGCCCCGCACGTGATGACGGGGCATGAACACGGCGTGATCACCCTCAACGCCGAAGAGGCCGAGGACGCGGTGCGCGAACGCATCCGGGCCGAAATGCGCGAGCCCTACCGCACGCTGCTCGGCCATTTCCGCCATGAGATCGGCCATTACTACTGGGACCTGCTGGTGCATCCCACGCCCTGGCTCGACGAGTTTCGCGCGCTCTTCGGCGACGAGCGCGCCGACTACGCCGCCGCACTGCAGACGCACTACGAACAGGGCCCCCCGCCCGACTGGTCCAACCGCTTCGTGAGCAGCTACGCGAGCATGCATCCGTGGGAAGACTGGGCCGAAACCTGGGCCCATTACCTGCACATGGCCGACACCACCGACACGGCCATGAGCTTTGGCGTGGACGCCACCAACGTGGAACTCGCGAGCGACCTGTTCACCACGGAAGACCTGTGGCGTCCGGAGCACCCCGGCGCCACCAAGTTTTTGGAGTTTCTCAACGGCTGGGTGCTGCTCACCAACGTGCTCAACGAACTCTCGCGCAGCATGGGGCAGCCCGACTACTACCCCTTCGTGCTGCCGCGCACCGCCGTGGGCAAACTCCAGTTCATCCATTGCGTGGTCACGCAGCAACGCGACACCACGCCATCGGCAGCGGCCGCGCCGGATGTGCCGCTGCCGCCGCACTCCGAGCCTCCGGCGTCCGCGCCGGCACAGTCACAAACGCAGTCACAGGTGCAGGCCCAGGGCCAGCAGCAGAGCTCCGCTCAGTCCTGAGGCGCGGCGGCGGGCGTTCCCTCGGCGCAGCGGGCGCAGATGCAGGCCTTACCGCGCGATGCTTCCGGCAGCGACGCGAGCGGCGCATTGCGGAAGTCGGTCGCCATGCACCAGCACGGCGGTTGCGGCTGGCCGGTTTCGCGCGCGACTTCCATCGCGCAGCGGTTCTCGTCGCCGCACAGCGGACAGCGCGTGGCGTCGATCGTGTCGAGGGCGGGCACCGTGCGCATCAGGCGAGCTCGAAGGCCGGAAGCTTCTTTGCCACGGCAACGTTTCGCAAGGTTGCGTACACCGGCAGTCCGTTGCGGTAGGCGGGGTAATCCTCGCCCTCGATCAGCGGAAGCAGGTAGAGCCTGCACTTGTCGGTGATGCCGTAGCCGTCGTCCGAGATGAAGTCGCGCGGCATCGGCTTCTCGACGTTGGCCACCGCGTCGAGCGGCGCACTGCCAATGCGGTAGGTATAGGGCGCATCGGAGGTGCGTTCGATGGTCGGCATCACCGCGTTGCGGCCTTCGAGCGCGAGCTCGACCGCACGCTGCCCCAGCTCGTAGGCCTGCCGCACGTCGGTGGCCGAGGCAATGTGCCGAGCCGCACGCTGAAGGTAGTCGGCCACCGCCCAGTGGAACTTGTGGCCCAGTGCATCCTTGACCATCTGCGCCACCACCGGCGCCGCGCCGCCGAGCTGCGCATGGCCGAAAGCGTCGCGCGTGCCCTGTTCGGCCAGGAAGGTGCCGTCGGGGTAATGGCAGCCTTCGGACACCACCACCGAGCAGTAGCCGTGCTGCTTCACCAGCTCGTCGACCCGCGCGAGAAAGCGGGCCTTGTCGAATTCGATCTCGGGAAACAGCACCACCACCGGAATGCCGTGGTCCGCCGCCAGCCCGCCCGCCGCCGCAATCCAGCCCGCATGCCGCCCCATCACCTCGAGCACGAACACCTTGGTGGAGGTGGCCGCCATCGAGCGCACGTCGAACGAGGCTTCGAGCGTGGACACCGCCACGTACTTGGCGACCGAGCCGAAGCCCGGGCAGCAATCGGTCAGCGGCAGGTCGTTGTCGATGGTCTTGGGCACGTGGATGGCCTGCAGCGGATAGCCGAGCGACTGCGACAGCTGGCTCACCTTGAAGCAGGTGTCGGCCGAATCGCCACCGCCGTTGTAGAAGAAGTAGCCGATGCCGTGCGCCTTGAACACCTCGATGAGCCGCTCGTATTCGCGCCGGTTCTTTTCGAGCGACTTGAGCTTGTAGCGGCACGAGCCGAAGGCGCCCGAAGGCGTGGAGCGCAGCGCGGCAATGGCTTCGGCCGGTTCGGCGCCGGTGTCGATCAGGTCCTCGGTCAGCGCGCCGATGATGCCGTTGCGCCCGGCGTAGAGCTGGCCGATGCGGTCCGGGTGTTTTCGTGCCGTCTCGATCACGCCGCAGGCCGACGCGTTGATGACCGAGGTGACGCCGCCCGACTGGGCGTAGAAGGCGTTGAGGATGGGCATGCGGCCATTCTCCCGCAGCCCTTCGCCGGGCGCCAGTGCCCCTCTGTCTCAGCGCCCGCCCAGGCCCATCGAGCGCGTGATCACTTCCTTCATGATCTCGTTGGTGCCGCCATAGATGCGCTGCACCCGCGCGTCGGCGTACGCGCGCGTGATCGGGTACTCCCACATGAAGCCGTAGCCGCCGTGCAGCTGCACGCACTCGTCCATCACCTTGCACTGCAGGTCGGTGGTCCAGTACTTGGCCATGCTGGCGGTGGCGGTATCGAGCTTTTCGGCTATCAGCAGTTCGATGCACTTGTCGACGAACACCTGCGCCACCTGCACTTCGGTCTGCAGTTCGGCCAGCGTGTAGCGGGTGTTCTGGTAGTTGCCGACCGGCTGGCCGAACACCTTGCGGTCTTTCACATAGGCCACGGTCTGGTCGATGGCGGCCTGCGAGGCGGCCACCGCGCTGATCGCGATCTGCAGCCGCTCCCACGGCAGCTGCTCCATCAGGCAGACGAAGCCGCGGTTCAGCTGCGCGGCATCGCCGAGCAGGGCGTCGGCCGGCAGCCGCACATCGTTGAAGAACAGCTCGGAAGTGTCCTGCGCCTTCAGCCCCAGTTTCTTGAGCCGCTTGCCCTTTTCGAAACCCGGCGTGCCGCGCTCGACCAGGAACAGGCTGGTGCCTTTCGCGCCAGCGGCCGGATCGGTCTTGGCCACCACGATCACCAGGTCGGCGTGCCACCCGTTGGTGATGAAGGTCTTGCTGCCATTGAGCAGGTAGCTGCCGTCGGGCTGCCTCAACGCACTGGTCTTGACCGCCTGCAGGTCGCTGCCTGCGCCGGGCTCGCTCATGGCGATGGCGCCGACCATCTCGCCGCTCGCGAGCCTGGGCAGATGGCGCCGCTTCTGTTCCTCGGTGCCGTAGCGCAGGATGTACGGCGCCACGATCTCGCTGTGCAGCCCGAAGCCGATGCCCGTGAAGCCGCGCGCCCAGAGTTCTTCGAACTGGATCACCGAATAGAGCAGGTCGGCGCCCGCGCCGCCATATTCTTCGGGCAGCGCCATGCAGAGAAAGCCGTTCTCGCCAGCCTTCGACCATACGGCGCGGTCCACGTAGCCTTGCTCTTCCCATGCCTCGTGGAAGGGCGCGATCTCCTTGTCCATGAAGCGGCGGAAGCTGTCGCGAAAGGCCTCGTGGTCGGCGCCGAAGAGCGTGCGTTCGATCAGCGTCATGGTGTCACCGGCCCTCGAAAACGGGCGGGCGCTTCTGCAGAAAGGCGCTCACGCCTTCTCGAAAGGTGGGGCGGTCGATCAGCTCGCGCTGGCGTTCGCTTTCGTAGTGCAGCTGTTCGGCCAGCGTGTGCCGTTCGGAGGCTTCGAAGGCTTCGCGCGCTTCGAGCACCGCATGCGCCGGCAGGCGGGCGAGCCGCTGCGCAATCGCGCGCGCTTCGTCGAGCAGCTGTTCGTCGTCGGCGCAGGCCCAGATCAGGCCCCATTGCACCGCGCGCGCAGCGCTCAGGCGCTCGTCGAGCAGCGCCATGCCCATGGCGCGCGCCTTGCCGGCCCGGCGCGGAATGGCCCAGGTGCAGCCCAGGTCCGGCACGATGCCGAGCTTGGGCAGGAAGGGCAGGTAGAAGTACGCGCTGCGCGCCGCAATCGTCACGTCGGCCGCAAGCGCCAATCCGACGCCCGCCCCCGCCGCGGCGCCGTTGACCGCGGCCACCACCGGCACGGGCAGCGTGCGCAGCGTCTCGATCAGCGGATTGCTGAGCGACTGCATCCACTCCGCCGTCTGCGTTCCGAGCGACTTGCCTTCGTCTCCGGTCGCCATCGCGCTCAAGTCGGCGCCCACGCAAAAGGCCTTGCCGGCACCGGTCAGGATCACGGCGCGCACCGCGCGGTCATCGCGGATGCGCTCCAGCGCGTCGCGCAGTTCAATCTGCAGTTCGCGTGCGATCGGATTCAGCTTGGCTGGCAGGTTCAGCGTGAGCGTGGCGATGCCGTCGGCCAATTCGTAAAGCACGTAGGGCTGTTGCGCGTTCATCACAGCCTTTCCACGATGGTGACGTTGGCCATGCCGCCGCCTTCGCACATCGTCTGCAGGCCGTAGCGCTTGCCGCGCCGGCCCAGTGCATGGATCAGCGTGGTCATGAGCTTGGTGCCCGAGGCGCCCAGCGGATGGCCGAGCGCAATGGCGCCGCCGTTCACGTTGAGCCGCGCCGGATCGGCCTCCAGCGCCTCCAGCCACGCGATCGGCACGGGCGCGAAGGCTTCGTTCACTTCATAGAGGTCGATGTCCTGGATGCGCATGCCGGCCTTTTTCAGCGCATGCAGCGTGGCGGGCAGCGGTGCTTCCAGCATGATCACCGGGTCATGCCCCATCACGCTCATGTGGTGGATGCGCGCCAGCGGCTTCACGCCCAGCGCCTTCAGGCCGCGTTCGTTCACCACCAGCACGCCGCTCGCGCCGTCGCAGATCTGGCTCGCGGTGGCCGCGGTGCAGCGTCCGCCCTCGGCGATCAGCTTGACGCCCGCGATGCCTTCGAGCGTGGCGTCGAAGCGGATGCCTTCATCCACCGTGTGCTGCTCGCCCGTGCCCGTGCCGTCGGCCGAGAGGATCTCGATAGGCACGATCTCCTCATGGAAGGCGCCCTCGCGGCTCGCGGCCACCGCGCGGCGGTGGCTTTCGAGCGCATAGCGGTCGAGCGCGTCCTTCTCGATGCCGTGGTTCCTGGCGATCATCTCCGCGCCCGTGAACTGGCTGAACTCCACGCCCGGATAGCGCTTCTTCATGGCCGGGCTCATGTAGGTGCCCAGGCCCGCCTTGGCCGGCAGCGCGTTGGGCGTGAACATCGGCACGCGCGTCATGCTTTCGACGCCGCCCGCAATCACCGCGTCCATGCTGCCCGACATCACGGCCTGCGCCGCGAAGTGCAGCGCCTGCTGCGACGAGCCGCATTGCCGGTCGACCGAGGTGCCCGGCACCGATTCGGGCAGCCTCGACGCCAGCACCGCATTGCGCGCGACGTTGGTCGCCTGCTCGCCGACCTGGCTCACACAGCCGAGGATCACGTCCTCCACCGCTGCCGGGTCGATGCCGCTCTTCGCCACCAATGCGTCGATCACCTGCGCCGCCAGGTCGGCCGGATGCCAGCCCGCGAGCTTGCCGCCGCGCCGGCCGCCGGCCGTGCGTGCCGCGGCGACGATGTATGCCTCTGCCATGGTCATGTCCTTCTCGAAAAGAAAACAGCGTGAACCGGACGCCCAATGCAAAAAAGCCGCCCGTCGGGACGGCGGCGTTCGGTGCGTGGAAAGTCCATGGCATCGAGGTTCGATGCCGGGGGTCTTCAGGTCAAGCCGGGGACAACCCCAGAGGCAGCAGTCGCCAAGGCGACCGGCGGCCTGCCGGCACGGGCAGCGGCATGGCCGCGGGCTGCGCATCCGAGACGGTGATGCACGAAGCCTCCAGCGCGGAGACCAGCACGCGCCGGTGTTCGGTGCCCTCGAAGCGTTCGCCCGGCGCCAGCACGACGTCGCGCGGGTCGCGGTCGAGCGTGACCCACACCGAGCCGCTGCGGCATTCGATGCCCACGCCCGCGCCGTCGGGCACGGCAAAGATGGAACGGGTCGGCAGGCTGACGTGGAAACGGGGAGAGAGGTTCCGGCGGGTGCTCATGGCAAGCTCCATTGCATTCGTGATACGAATGAATATAGTGAGTAGTTCTCCCTCCTACACGCGGTCATTTGGAACTCGTTGCATGCATTCAGAGAATGTGAAAGCCCCGGCCGGCGAACTCCCGCCACTCGATCTGCTGCGCAGTTTCGAGGCCGCGGCGCGCCGGCTGAGCTTCACGCTGGCGGCCGGCGAACTGCACCTCACCCAGTCGGCCGTGAGCCGCCAGATCCAGCAGCTCGAAGCCAGCCTGGGCGTGCTGCTGTTCGAGCGGCGCCACCGCGCGCTGGCGCTCACCGAGGCGGGCGGCGTCATGCAGCGGGCCGTGACCGACAGCCTGGAGCGCCTGCGCGATGCCACGGCGCGCGTGCGTGCCAGTTCCGCGCCGCGGCAGGTGGCGATCACCACCACGCCGGGCTTCGCATCGCTCTGGCTCATTCCGAGGCTGGTGCGTTTCACCGGCAGCCACCCGCAGGTCGACGTGCGGGTGTCGGCCACGCTCGACGTGCTCGACCTGGAGAGCAGCCGCATCGACCTGGCGGTGCGCTTCGTGCCGATCAGCCGCGGCATCGGTCCGGCGCTGTTCGAGGAGTCGGTGATCCCGCTGTGCTCACCGCAACTCGCCGCCTCGCTGCGCGAGCTGTCCGATTTTTCGAAGCTCACCTTGCTGACCGTGGAATATCCCGACCACAGCGAGACCCCTACCATCGACTGGGAGCCCTGGCTCCGGGTGATGGGGCTCGACGACCTGCGCATGAAGAGCACGCTGCGCTTCACCCAGTACGCCGATGCGGTGGCCGCTGCAGTGGCGGGCCAGGGCGTGGTGATCGGCCGGCTGCCGTTGCTGCGCGAGCTGGTGCAGGAGGGCAGGCTCGTGGCGCCGCTCGGCGAGGGCGTGGCCTCGCACCGCGGCTACTTCATCGAAACCTCGAGGCGCGCCGCGGGCAACCGCGACGCGCAGGAGTTCGCGCAATGGCTGCGCGAAGAAGCCGAGGCGGCGCGGCGGGCCTGACAAGCCCGCCGCGCGCCTCTTGCGCGAGAACGGTCAGCCCGGCAGCAGCACCTTGTCCACCACGTGGATCACGCCGTTCGACTGGTAGACGTTGGCGATGGTCACCGTCGCCGTGCCGCCCTTGGCGTCGCTCACCATCACGTTGCTGCCGCTCATCGTCGCGGTCAGCATGCCGCCGCTCGCGGTCTTCAGCATGGCCTTGCCGCCGCCTGCCTTGATGGCGTTCATGAGGGCCGCGCCGTCCATCTTGCCGGGCACCACGTGGTAGGTCAGCACCTTGGCGAGCGTGGGCTTGTTCTCGGGCTTGAGCAAGGTGTCGACCGTGCCGGCCGGCAGTGCCGAAAAGGCCGCGTTCGTCGGCGCGAAGACGGTGAACGGGCCGGGGCTCTTCAGCGTGCTCACCAGGTCCGCGGCCTTCACCGCGGCGACCAGCGTGGTGTGGTCCTTCGAATTCACGGCGTTGTCGACGATGTCTTTCGTCGGGACCATCGCGGCGCCGCCCACCATCGGATTCGACGACGTGGCGTTGCTGCCGCTCATGCCCATGCCGCCCGCGCAAGCGCCGAGCAAGACCGAAACGCCCACTGCAATCACGAGTTTTTTCATTGAAAGGCTCCTGGTAAGAATGTTCTTGAAAGACCTCTGCGGCGACCGCCGGCAGTTCGGAAGCGCGATGCGCTCAAGAGCCATACGGAGCGGATGCGCGATTGGATTCACACGCGAAGCCGCGTGGGCTTTGCGCCACAGCCGCGCTTGCGGCACTTGCGCATCGAATGCGTGCTCGCCAGAATCCGCCCTTCGTTTTTCAGCAACAGTTTTCCATCCGCGCCTGGCGACGACCAACCTCCCGGGCGACAACTCCATTCAATGAACCGTTTTCTGAACACCTGACCCGCACACCGACCGCCCCGGCCGGATGTGCATCCACGCATCCGCCGAGGCCCATCGACAAAGGCCCCGCGCAGCCATTCGCCGGGGCCTTTTTGTTTTTGGAGTGTGTGCACATGAGTGCTCAACGAAAGGCCCGCGACGATCGGAAGCGCCTGGGCCGGTTTTACTTTTCGGTGCCGAATGCGGCGCCGCGCAATCCCGTGGTGGCCGCGATGGCTCACCGCGAATCGAGCCAGGGCGCGGGGCGCCACCTGCGCACGCACCGCGCGGAGCGGCGTGCCCAGAAGGTCGCATTGCAGAAGGCAGCGCGCAGCCTCGGGCGGGAGGACTGACCATGCGTGAAGACATGGACAAGGTCATCGTCGAGCGGCCGCGCCGCGGCGGCGGTGTGCAGGGCGACGGGCGCAAGTGGCGCAACAGCAGGGAGCGCGGTTCGCACCTGGGCATGACGCAGGGCTATGGCCATCCGAAGTGGCTGAACGAGAACCTCGCACCCCTGAAGCGCTGGCTGCACAAGCAGGTGCACCGGCCGTGGGACAAGGTGTATGCGCAGCTGTGCAGCGGCATCGACCGCCGCAGCACGGTGCAGGCGCACATCTTCGAGCACATCGACGATTTCGTCGCGCGCGACGCGGCGATGCGGGGCGGCGAGGTGTGGGTGAGCGAATCCCGGTGGGGGCGCGGTGCCCGCGTGCCGCTCGGCGAAGCTGCACGCGTCGAGTTGTTCGTGCATCCGGTCACGGGCATCCTGCTGCCCAACCGTCGGTTGCACGCGGCGCGTGGGGCGCAAAAGGCACGCTACGGCAGCTGGGCCGAGCGGCGGGGCGACGCGCCCTACGCGGTCTATCACGTGATCGACGAGGCCACGCAGTGGCACCGCCTGGACGGCTGCTGGTTCGAGGTCACGCTCGCTGCGTTTCCAGAAAGGTCGGGCGGCGCGACGCCGGAAGAAAAATGCTACGACGTGCTGCGCCGCTGCCTCGTCACGCGCAGTGGCGCAACCCAGCGTGCCGCGCCGGGCCTGCCCACCCACGTCGGCATGTACGGGCGCAGCGACGTGTACGCGGCCGCCAAGCGGCAGCTCGGCCGCCGCGAGGTGCGGGCTCGTCTGGGCGACCGGGCGTCTAAATGAAAAAGCCGGGCTGCAGGAGCCCGGCTTTCATTCAGTCATCGGCGTAGCGGCTTCAGGCTTCGCCCTTGACCTTCAAACGCCATGCGTGCAGCAGCGGCTCGGTGTAGCCGCTCGGCTGCGCGATGCCCTTGAACACCAGGTCTTGCGCCGCCTTGTACGCGGCCGAGGTGTCGAAATGGCCGGCCATCGGCTGGTACACCGGGTCGCCCGCGTTCTGCTCGTCGACCACCTTCGCCATGCGCTGGAAGGTCTCGTCGACCTGCGCCTTGGTCACCACGCCGTGCAGCAGCCAGTTGGCGATGTGCTGGCTGGAGATGCGCAGCGTGGCGCGGTCTTCCATCAGGCCCACGTTGTGGATGTCGGGCACCTTGGAGCAGCCCACGCCCTGGTCGATCCAGCGCACCACGTAGCCGAGGATGCCCTGCACGTTGTTGTCGATTTCCTGCTGCTTCTCGGCATCGGTCCACTTGGCGTCGGCCGCGATGGGCACCTGCAGCAGCGCGTTCAGGATGTTGTCGCGTTCGGCATCGGCGTCGATCTTCTCGAGCTCCTGCTGCACGGCCGTGACGCTGACCTGGTGGTAGTGCAGCGCATGCAGCGTGGCGGCGGTGGGCGAGGGCACCCAGGCGGTGTTGGCGCCGGCCTTGGGGTGGCCGATCTTCTGCTCGAGCATGGCGGCCATCAGGTCGGGCATGGCCCACATGCCCTTGCCGATCTGGGCCTTGCCGCGCAGGCCGCACGAGAGGCCGACCAGCACGTTGTTCTTTTCGTAGGCGCCGATCCACGCGCTCGACTTCATGTCGCCCTTGCGGATCATCGGGCCGCCGTGCATGGCGGTGTGCATCTCGTCGCCGGTTCGGTCGAGGAAGCCGGTGTTGATGAAGGCCACGCGCGCCGCGGCCTCGGCAATGCAGGCCTTGAGGTTGACGCTGGTGCGGCGCTCCTCGTCCATGATGCCGAGCTTCACGGTGTTGGCGGCGAGGCCGAGCAGCTGCTCGACGCGGCCGAACAGCTCGCTGGCAAAGGCGACTTCGGCCGGGCCATGCATCTTGGGCTTGACGATGTAGATGCTGCCGGTGCGCGAGTTGCCCTTGCGCTTCAGGTCGATCATCGCGATGGTGGTGGTCACCACGGCATCGAGAATGCCCTCGGGGATTTCCTTGCCGTCCGCATACAGCACGGCCGGGTTGGTCATCAGGTGGCCCACATTGCGCAGGAACATCAGCGAGCGGCCGTGCAGCTTCAGCGGCTTGCCGTCGGCGCCGGTGTATTCGCGGTCCGGGTTGAGGCCGCGCGTGAAGGTCTTGCCGCCCTTGGCGACTTCTTCGGTGAGCGTGCCCTGCACGATGCCGAGCCAGTTCGAATACGCGACGACCTTGTCGGCCGCATCGACCACGGCCACCGAGTCCTCGAGGTCGAGAATGGTCGAGAGCGCGGCTTCGAGCACGACATCGCTGATGCCGGCCGCGTCGGTCTTGCCGATGGGCGTGCTGCGGTCGATGCGGATGTCGAGGTGGATGCCGTTGTGCTTCAGCAGCACCGACGACGGCGACGCCGCGTCACCCTGGTAACCCACGAAGGTGGCGGGATCCCGCAGCGTGGTGCTGCTGCTTTGCAGCGCGATGTGCAGCTGCCCGTCCTTCACGCTGTAGCCGGTCGCCATCCTGTGCGAGCCGTTGGCCAGCGGCGCGGCCTGGTCGAGCACCTTGCGCGCGAACTCGATGACCTTGGCGCCGCGCACGGGGTTGTAGCCCTTGCCTTTTTCGGCGCCATCGGTTTCGGGAATCGCATCGGTGCCATAGAGCGCGTCGTACAGCGAGCCCCAGCGTGCGTTGGCGGCGTTGAGCGCGTAGCGGGCGTTGAGGATCGGCACCACCAGCTGCGGGCCGGCCTGCAAGGCGAGCTCGGAATCGACGTTGGCCGTGGTGGCCTTCGCGCCCTTGGGCTGCGGCAGCAGGTAGCCGATCTTCTCGAGGAAGGCGCGGTACGCCGGCATATCGGCGATCGGGCCGGGGTTCTTCTTGTGCCAGGCGTCGAGCTCGGTCTGCAGGCGGTCGCGCTCGGCCAGCAGCGCGACGTTCTTCGGCGCGAGGTCATGCACGATGGCGTCGAAGCCCTTCCAGAAGACGCCGCTGGCCACGCCGCTGGCAGGCAGGACCTTGTCTTCGATGAAGCGGTGGAGCTCGGTCGCAACCTGGAGTCCGTGGGCGGTGGTGCGGGCGGTCATGTTTTTTCTCCTGGAAAGCGGTGCAATTCGGATGCTGGATCAGTTGGGGGACGGTGTCTGTCAGAAGAAGAACGCGAGCACATCGAGCTGGCTGCTTTCGTCGATGCGATCTGCCCAAGGTCTTCGATAGGGTGACTTTATTCGATACTTTGCCGGCGAGTAAGAACCGAAAGTGGGATTTATCAGTGACAAAAATGATGGTAATTGCACGAGCCCGCGTGCATCCCGGTGTCAGATCACTCCGCTGAGTTCGCGTGCCGCGATGCGCACCGGCTCGATGTGGCGCTCGTCGTAGCGGTGCGTGGGCATCGTCAGCGTGAGCGCCGCAGCCAGGCGGCCGTCGGCATGGAATACCGGCGCCGAAATTCCCGCCAGCTCGGCGGTGCGGTCGCCCACCAATGCACAGAAGCCCTGCGCGCGGATGGTGTCGTACAGCTTGCGTTCCTTGCCGCCCCGTGGCCGCCCGGCCTCCGGGCCGAAGGCGATCAGCACGCGCGCCCCCGCACCCCGGTCGTTGGGCAGCAGGTCGCCCGCGCGCACGTGGTCGCGCACGACGTGAGATGAATCGACGCGGAACTGGCACAGCCGCACCCAGCTTGCGCCCTGGTCCTGCCGCACGTGGTACGCCGCGCTCTCGCCCGTGGCGGCGGCCAGCGTCCGCAGCACCGGCAGCACGATGCGGTCGAGCGAGAGCGACGCCGCATACAGGCCATGCAGGCGCGCGACCTCCGCGCCCAGCGCATAGCGCCCATCCTCCTGCCGGCGGATCAGCCGCGCATGTTCGAGCGACGCCAGGAGGCGCAGCACCGTGCTCTTGTAGAGCTGCGTGCGCTCGGCGAACTGCGCGAGCGACAGCGCCTCGTCGCCTGGCTTGAAGGCCGAAAGCAGGCTCAGCGCGCGGTCGACCGCGGCCGCGCCTCCGGGGGCGGCATCGCGGTCGGAAACCGATTCGGTCTGGGCTTTGCGGGGCATGGCGTCAACTTGACAGTGAAAGTCGATTGGCAGTGTAATTCTGTTAAATGGAATATCATTCTATTAGACAGAACTGTCAAGCGGTCGATGCCCGATCGTGCCAAGGAACACACCCGATGACTTCCCCCGATGTCCTCATCAGCGAGGTCGGTCCGCGCGACGGCCTGCAGTCGGTCAAGGCCACCATGCCCACGGCCGACAAGCTGCGCTGGATCGACGCGCTCCATGCCGCCGGTGTGCGCGAGATCGAGGTCGCGTCCTTCGTGCCCGCGAAGCTGCTGCCGCAGATGGCCGACGCCGCCGAGGTGGTGCGCCACGCCGTCACGCTGCCCGGCCTCGTGGTGATGGCGCTGGTGCCCAACCGCAGGGGCGCAGAGGCCGCGCTCGAAGCCGGCGTGCACAAGCTCACCATGCCGGTCTCGGCCAGCGTGGCGCATTCGCTGGCCAACGTGCGCAAGACCCCGACCGAAATGGTCGAAGAGGTACGCGCCATTTCAGATCTGCGCCGCGCCATCGCGCCGCGGGTGAAGCTCGAAGCCGGCATCTCCACCGCCTTCGGCTGCACGCTGCAGGGGCTGGTGCCCGAAGACGACGTGATCCGCCTGGCTGCGCAATGCATCGAGGCCGGTGCCGACGAAGCCGGTCTTTCCGACACCGTGGGCTATGCCAATCCCGCGCAGGTGCGCCGGCTCTTCAAGCGGTTGCGCGCCGAGCTCGGCCGGCACGCCGGCGCCGCCCACATGCACAACACGCGTGGCCTCGGCATTGCCAACTGCCTTGCCGCGTGGGACGAGGGCGTGCGCACCTTCGACGCCTCGCTCGGCGGCCTCGGCGGCTGTCCCTACGCGCCCGGCGCCTCGGGCAATGCCGTGACCGAAGATCTCGTCTTCATGTTCGAGGCCATGGGCGTGCGCACCGGCATCGACATTGAAAGGCTCATCGCGGCGCGCGCGCCGCTCATCGCCGGCCTGCCCGGCGAACCGGTCTACGGCATGACGCCCGAAGCCGGCCTGCCCAAGGGCTTTGTCCAACAGGAAACCACCCCACATGCCTGAATCCCAAGCCCTGCCGTATGCCGGCATCCGCGTCGTCGAGTTCACCCACATGGTGATGGGCCCGACCTGCGGCCTGCTGCTGGCGGACCTCGGCGCCGAGGTGATCAAGGTCGAGCCCCTCGAGGGCGACAGCACGCGCCGCCTGCTCGGCTCGGGTTCGGGCTTCTTCCCGACCTTCAACCGCAACAAGAAGAGCATCGCGCTTGACCTCAAATCGTCCGAAGGCGTGGAGGCTGCGCTGCGCCTCGTCGCCACGGCCGACATCGTGAGCGAGAACTTCAAGCCCGGCACCATGAAGAAGCTGGGGCTCGACTATGAGACGCTGCGCAAGCTCCACCCGCGCCTCATCTACGTGAGCCACAAGGGCTTTTTGCCCGGACCGTACGACCATCGCACCGCGCTCGACGAAGTGGTGCAGATGATGGGCGGCCTCGCCTACATGACCGGCCGCTCCGGCGACCCGCTGCGCGCGGGCACCAGCGTGAACGACATCATGGGCGGCATGTTCGGCGCCATCGGCGCGATGGCCGCGCTGCGCCAGCGCGAGCTCACCGGCAAAGGCTGCGAGGTGCAGTCCGCGCTGTTCGAGAACAACGTGTTCCTGGTGGCCCAGCACATGATGCAGTTCGCCGCCACGGGCAAGGCAGCCGACCCGATGCCCAGCCGCATATCGGCCTGGGCGGTGTACGACGTATTCACCGTGAAGGACGGCGAGCAGATCTTCCTCGCCGCGGTGAGCGACAAGCAGTGGACCATCTTCTGCAAGGCCTTCGGCCTCGAAGAGATGCTGGCCGATCCGCGCCTCCAGACCAACAACGACCGCGTGCTGGCGCGCGACTGGATGATGCCGATCCTGCGCTCGCACCTGGCCCACCACAGCGCGGCCGAGCTCAGCGCCGTGTTCGAGCAGAACGAGCTGCCCTTCGCGCCCATCACCAAGCCCCAAGAGCTGTTCGACGATCCGCACCTCAACGCCACCGGCGGGCTTGCGCCGGTGCGCATGAACGACGGCCACATGGCCAAGGTGCCGCTGATGCCCTTCACGCTGGGCGGCGAGCGCCCCGGCATCCGCCTGCAGCCGCCGCGCATCGGCGAGCACACGGGCGAGCTGCTGAGGGAGGTGGGCTACGGCGACGAGCAGATCGCCGCCTTCGAGGCGCGCCAGGCCGGCATCGCCCGCTGAACCCGCGCGAAACCCCGGGCGATATAGTTCGGGCGCCATGGACCGCCTGAAGCAACTCGAATCTTTTGTCTCGGTGGCAACCCGCGGCGGTCTCACGGCCGCGGCCAAGGCCGAGGGCGTGGCGCCCGCCATCATGGGAAGGCGGCTCGATGCGCTCGAAGCGCGGCTGGGCGTGAAGCTGCTGGTGCGCACCACGCGGCGCATCACGCTCACGCACGAAGGCAGCGCCTTTCTCGAGGACTGCCAGCGCCTTTTGACCGAATTCGCCAACGCCGAGGCCAGCGTGAGCGCCGGCGGCGTCAAGGCCAGCGGCCACCTGCGCGTGACGGCGCCGGCCGGCTTCGGCCGCCGCCACGTGGCGCCGCTGGTGCCGCGCTTTCATGCGCTGCATCCCGAGGTCACGATCTCGCTCAATCTGAGCGACCGCGTGGTCGACGTGCGCGGCGAGAGCTTCGACTGCGCGGTGCGCGTGGGCGACATGCCCGATTCGTCGCTGGTGAGCGTGCGGCTGGCCGACAACCGCCGCCGCTGCGTCGCCACGCCGGAGTTCGTGCGCCGCCACGGCATGCCGCGGCATCCGAGCGAGCTCTCGCGCTTCGCCTGCCTCACGCTGTCGAGCGATGCGTCGCAAACGCGCGGCTGGGCGTTCCGCCTTCCGACCGAAGACGATGGCGAAGAACTGATCTACCTGCGGCCCGAAGGCCCGCTGGACTGTTCCGACGGCCAGGTGCTGCACGACTGGTGCCTGGCCGGCCACGGCATCGCGTGGCGCAGCACCTGGGAGGTCGAGGCCGAGATCGATGCCGGCCTGCTGGTGCCGCTGCTCGACGAATTCGCCGCGCCGCCCAACGGCATCTATGCGGTCTTCACCGGCACCAAGCACCTGCCGCTGCGGGTGCGACTGTGGCTTGATTTCCTCAAGGCGCACTACGGACGCCCCGAATTCTGGGGCGGAAAGGGGTAAAGCGCGCGAGGGGCGGCACAATGTGCAAGCATTTGCAACCCCACCGAGAAGAGAAGAAAGCCGACGATGACCCTCGAAGCCATCCTTGCGTACCTGCACTTGCTGGCCATCCTCACGATGGTCGTCTTCATCTCCAGCGAAGCGGCGCTGTGCCGCGTGCAGTGGCTCAACGCCGCCGTGGTGGAACGGCTCGCCCGGGTGGACATGGTCTACGGCATTGCCGCCGTCACCGTGCTGGCCACCGGCATCGCGCGCACCGTGTGGGGTGTGAAGGGCACGGCCTGGTACTGGACCAATCCGCTGTTGCACGTGAAGCTCGGCCTGTTCATCATCATCGGTGTGCTCTCGATCTTTCCGACCTTGACCTACTTCCGCTGGCGCAAGGCGCTGCGCGCCAGCGGCACGCTGCCGGCCGAGGACGACGTCCGCAAGACGCGCAAGCTGGTGATGGTGCAGGCGCACCTGATTGCTCTGATTCCGCTGGTGGCCGTGTTCCTCGCGCGCGGCTTCGGCAAGTAGGTCCGCATGGCACGCGTCGGCATCCAGCTTCTGTTTGCCGGCACCATCTTCAGCAGCGCGTTCCTGCTGTTCCTGGTCCAGCCGCTGATCGCCAAGCAGATCCTGCCCTGGTTCGGCGGCTCGGCCGCCGTGTGGTCGATCTGCATGGTGTTCTTCCAGGTCGTGCTGCTCGCGGGCTATGCGTACTCCGACTGGATCACGCGCCACCTTCGCGTGCAGGCGCAGGCCACGCTGCACGTGGGGCTGCTGCTTGCGAGCCTGGCATTCCTTCCGCTCGTGGTGGGCGCGGGCTGGAAGCCCACCGGCGCCGAAGACCCGACGTGGCTGATCCTGGGCCTGCTGTTCGCGACCATCGGCCTGCCGTACTTTCTGCTTTCGACCACCGGTCCGCTGGTGCAGTCATGGGTGGCGCGCACGCCCTGGGGCGCACAGGTGTACCGGTACTTCTCGCTGTCGAACCTTGCGTCGCTGCTGTCGCTGCTGTGCTACCCGGTGCTGATCGAGCCTCGCAGTTCGCTGTGGCAGCAGGCGCGGGGATGGTCGTGGGGCTACGGCATGTTCGTGCTGCTTTGTGCCGGCACGACCTTGCTCGTGGCGCGCCGCTGGCCGGAGTCCGTACCAGCGCCGGCAGCGCCGAGCCAGGCCGCGGCTGCCGACAACGACGAGCCGCCGCGCTGGACCGACGGCCTGCTCTGGCTCGTGTTGCCGGCACTGGCCTCGTGGCTGTTGCTGGCCGTGACCAACCACATCACCCAGAACGTCGCCGCAGTGCCGTTTCTCTGGATACTGCCGCTCTCGCTGTACCTGTTCACTTTCGTGCTGTGCTTCGAAAGCGACCGCTGGTACCGGCGCAGCGTCTTCCTGCCGCTGGCGGCAGGCGTGCTGCTGCTGTGCGCCTTTGGGCTGCAGCACCACATCGGCTCCGATGTGCGCACGGGGCTGCCGATCTATGTCGGCGGCTTGTTCGTGCTGTGCATGTTCCTGCACGGAGAAACGGCAAGGTTGCGGCCGGCGCCGCGCTACCTCACCCGCTTCTACCTGATGCTTTCGCTCGGCGGTGCCACGGGCGGCGTGATGGTGGGCCTGGTGGCGCCGCACCTGCTGCCGGCCTACTACGAACTGGGCATCGGGCTGATGCTGACGGCGCTGGCGGCGGCCGCCGTTCTGCGCCGGCGCACCTGGCTGCGGGTGTCCAGCGTGGCGCTGGCGGCCTGCTGCGCCTTCTTCCTGATCGCGCAGATCGGCAGCGACAGGTCGGACGCGCGCCACCTGCTGCGCAATTTCTATGGCGCGCTGATCACTTTCGACGTGCGTCGCACCGACCCGGCGGACAACGTGCGCCTGCTGTCCCACGGCTCCATCAAACATGGCGAGCAGTTCCTGGCGCCGTCGCGACGAAGCGAACCCACCACCTACTATGGCGCCACCTCGGGCGTCGGCCGCGCCATGGCCGCCGCACCGGCGGGGCCGCGCCGGGTCGGGCTGATCGGCCTGGGCGCCGGCACGCTCGCGAGCTACGGCCGCAGCGGCGACGTCTATCGCATCTACGAGATCAATCCGCAGGTGTTCGAACTGGCGGACAGCGAATTCACCTTTCTGCGCGACAGCCCCGCGCGCATCGAGCGCGTGCTCGGCGATGCGCGGCTGGCGCTGGAACGCGAGCCGCCGCAGGGCTTCGACCTGCTCGTGGTCGACGCCTTCTCGGGCGACGCGGTCCCGGTCCACCTGCTCACGGCGCAAGCCATGGACGTGTACCTGCGGCACATGAAGCCGGACGGCATCGTGGCCTTTCACGTGACCAACCGCTTTCTCGAACTGGCGCCGGTGGTGGCGCGGATCGCGGAGCTGCAAGGCCTGCACGCCGTGCTCGTCAGCGACGACGCGGAAGCTTCGAAGTGGCTCAACCCGACCGAGTGGGTGCTGGTGGCGCGCGATCCGGCCGTGCTGGCGCGCAAGCCCCTGCGCGCGGTGGCCTCGCCCATCAAGACGCCGGAAGGCGCCCGCCCCTGGACCGACGATTTCAACAACCTGCTGGGCGTGCTCAAGTAGCGCCCATGAAAAAGCCCCGCCGGCGCGAAGCGCGTGCGGGGCTCTTTGTGGGAAGGATCAGGCCTTGACGCTCAGGCGCTCAGGCATTCCTTCATGAAAGCCTTGCGGGCATCGCCCTTCAGGGTCTTGGCCTTCTGGTCGGCATTGCAGGTCTTCATTTTTTGCTGCTGCGTCTGCTTGGCGGTCATGGCGGGCTTGGCGCTCAGGCAGCTCTTCATGAAGGCCTTGCGGTCGTCGCCCTTCTTGTCGCCGGCCTCCTGGTTGCAGGTCGTCATCTTGCTTTGCTGGGCGGTCGGGGCCTTGGCCGCCGGCGTGGCGGGGGTGGCTGGCGTTGCTGGAGTTGCCGGCGCCTTGGCGGCCGGCATGGCCGGAGTGGCGGGCGTTGCCGGCGTGGCAGGTGTCGCAGCCGGGGCGACCGCAGGTGCGGGGGCCTTGGCAGCCGGGGCGACGGCAGGCGCGGGGGCCTTGTCTTGTGCCTGCGCGGCGCCGAACGAAAGGCAGGCGCCCAGGGCGATCAGGGAAAGGAGCTTCTTCATGGTGATATGTCCTCGCAAGTTGGGTTGTGACAGGTGCCCCGCCCCGGGGCTGCTCACACTAACGGTCCACGTTGGCCGCCGGATGACCATCGCCGCCGCGGCCCGGGTTTGCCCCCGGTAAAATCCGCAGATGCTATTGGTCAAACAGGAGCTGCTCGCGGCGCTCGCGAACACGCTCGAATCCCTCTCGCCCGGCGCCGGCTCCAAAGCCGCGTTCGAGTCGCCCAAAGTGGCCGCCCATGGCGACTTCGCCAGCACGGCCGCCATGCAACTCGCCAAGCCGCTCGGGCGCAAGCCCCGCGAACTGGCCGAAGAGCTCAGCGCCGCGCTGCTCGCCACCCCCGTGTTCGGCCAGTGGGTCGAAGCTATCGAGATCGCCGGCCCCGGCTTTCTGAACATCCGCCTGAAGACCTCTGCCAAGCAGCAGATCGTGCGCGAGGTGCTGAACGCGGCCGACGCCTTCGGCCAGCAGCCCGCCACCGGCGAAAAGGTGCTGGTCGAGTTCGTCTCGGCCAACCCGACCGGCCCGCTGCACGTCGGCCACGGCCGCCAGGCCGCGCTGGGCGACGCCATCTGCAACCTGCGCGCTTCCCAGGGCGACACCGTCTGGCGCGAGTTCTATTACAACGACGCCGGCGTGCAGATCCAGACGCTGGCCAACAGCACCCAGCTGCGCGCCCGCGGCTTCAAGCCCGGCGACCCCGAATGGCCGAGCGGCGAGAAGGCCCCGGCCTACAACGGCGACTACATCGCCGACATCGCCGAAGACTTCAAGGCAAAGAAAACCGTCAAGTCGGACGACCGCGAATACACCGCGAGCGGCGACATCAGCGACCTCGACTCGATCCGCGAATTCGCGGTGGCCTACCTGCGCCGCGAGCAGGACCTCGACCTGCAGGCCTTCCGCGTCCGCTTCGACAACTACTACCTCGAGTCCAGCCTGTACACCAGTGGTCGCGTCGAGGCCGCGGTGCAGAAGCTCGTGGCTGCCGGCAAGACCTACGAGCAGGACGGTGCGCTGTGGCTCAGGTCGACCGACTACGGCGACGACAAGGACCGCGTGATGAAGAAGCAGGACGGTACGTACACGTACTTCGTGCCTGACGTCGCCTATCACATCGCCAAGTGGGAGCGCGGCTTCCACAAGGTCGTCAACATCCAGGGCACCGACCACCACGGCACCATCGCGCGCGTGCGCGCCGGGCTCCAGGCCGCTGGCGTCGGCATTCCCGCGGGCTACCCCGACTACGTGCTGCACACCATGGTGCGCGTGATGAAGGGCGGCGAAGAGGTCAAGATCAGCAAGCGCGCGGGCAGCTACGTCACCTTGCGCGACCTGATCGAATGGACCAGCACCGATGCCGTGCGCTTCTTCCTCCTGAGCCGCAAGCCCGACACCGAATACACCTTCGACGTCGACCTGGCCGTGACCAAGAACAACGACAACCCGGTGTATTACGTGCAGTACGCCCATGCGCGCATCTGCTCGGTGCTGGCCGGCTGGGGCGGCGACCCCGCCGTGCTCAAGAACGTCGACCTGTCGCCGCTCGAAAGCCCGGCCGCGCAGGCGCTCATGCTGCTGCTCGCCAAGTACCCCGCCATGCTCACGGCCGCTGCGAAGGATTTCGCGCCGCACGACGTCACTTTCTACCTGCGCGAACTGGCGGCCTGCTACCACAGCTACTACGACGCCGAGCGCATCCTGGTCGACGAAGAGCCGGTCAAGCTGGCGCGGCTCGCGCTTGTCGCCGCCACCGCGCAGGTGCTGCACAATGGCCTCGCGATTCTCGGCGTCAGTGCGCCGAGCAAGATGTGAAATGACCATGAAGAAGACAAACAGACAACGCGGCAACATCGTCATCGGGCTCATCGTCGGCCTGGTGCTGGGGTTGGGTGTCGCGCTGGGCATCGCGGTCTACGTGACCAAGGTGCCGATCCCGTTCGTGACCAAGACCCAGCGCGGCGGCGCCGAGCAGGATGAAGCCGAGGCCCGCAAGAACCGCGATTGGGACCCCAACGCGCCCTTGGCGGGCAAGGCCGGCGCACCCAAGCCGGCTGCCACCGGACCCGTCGCGCCGGCCGGCGGCGACACCACCGCCGTGGCACCGGCCACCGCACCGCCGCCGGCCCCGCCGGCCCCGCCGGTGCCCGTGGTGGTGGCTCCAAAGCCCCCGCGTCCGGCGCCGGTGCCGGCCGAGGCCAATCCGCTGCCGCCGTCGAACGATCCGCTGGGCGACCTTGCCCGCGCGCGGGCCGGCGGCAGCAGCAGCACCACCACCGCTTCCGCCGCGCCCAGCAGCAACAGCGGGGCAGCGGGGGCCGATCCGTTCATGTATTTCGTGCAGGCTGGCGCCTTCCGCACCACCGAAGACGCCGAGGCCCAGCGCGCCAAGCTGTCGTTGATGGGCGTCGAGGCCCGCGTCACCGAGCGCGAGCAGGCCGGCCGCACCGTCTACCGGGTGCGCGCGGGCCCGTTCAACAAGAAGGACGATGCCGACCGCCTGAAAGAGCGGCTCGACAGCGGCGGCCTCGAATCGGCGCTGGTGCGCGTCCAGCGCTGAGATCGACGAGCCGCCGGCCGCGGCATCCGCGAGCGGCGGTCACGAATATTCTTTAAGCTTCGCCGCGCGGCACGGGCCGCCGCCGACCCGGATTGTCCTGGGCAAGCCGCATGCGGGAACTCCGCGCGGCGCGCCGGCTCAGTCTGCCGTACCCAACAGGAGAACTCTTTCAATGAAACGTCGTGATTTTTCGCTGGCCGCCACCTCGCTCGGGGTGCTTTCCCTGGCTGGCAACACCGCGCACGCCCAGGCGCGCGTGCCCAAGGCCGGCACCGAGTACCTGGTGCTCGACAAGCGCGTGGCGGTCGATGCGCCCGCGGGCAAGATCGAAGTGATCGAGTTCTTCTCGTACAACTGCCCGCACTGCAACGATTTCGAGCCGCAGCTCGAAGCCTGGCTCAAGACCGTGCCGAAGGAAGTGGCCTTCCGCCGCGTGCCCGTGCCTTTCGTGGGCAACGACGTCGAAGCCAAGCAGCGCCTGTACTACGCGCTCGAAACGCTGGGCAAGGTCGACGAATTCCAGCCGAAGGTGTTCGACGCGATCCACAAGCAGCGCCAGAACGTGAACGGCGACGCCAACATCATTGCCTGGGCCACCGCCAACGGCCTGGACGGCGCCAAGTTCAAGGAGGTCTTCACCTCGTTCGGCGTGGCCAGCAAGGCCAAGCGCGCCTCGCAGATGACCGACGCCTACAAGGTGGCCGGCGTTCCGGCCCTGGCCATTGCCGGCCGCTGGTATGTGGACGGCGAAACGGCCGGCAACATGACCAAGGCGCTCCAGGTCACCAACTTCCTGATCGGCGAAGCCAAGAAGGGCTGACCCCCTTTTCCGGGGGGTATCACCTGCGGCCGGCGGAGCCGGTTTCGCGGTGTTTCCGGATGGATGTCAAGCCCGCTTTGGCGGGCTTTTTCATCCGTGCGTGCAGGGCTGGCGCCATCTGCCGCATACAATGCAGAGCAAGTTTCGTGCCTCTATGACATTGCACTCCTACTCCAACACCACCCCTCTTGTTCGCCGCCTCGGCCGCCTGACTCGCCTGAGCGTTGGCGCGCTGTTGCTGGCCGGTCTCGCCTCGGGCGCCCTGGCCGAGACGGCCGACCGCACCAAGCCGATGAACATCGAGTCCGACGCGATGCGTTATGACGACCTCAAGCAGACGAGCGTGTTCACCGGGAACGTGCTGGTCACGAAGGGCACGATCATCATCCGCGGCGCGCGCATCGACGTGCGGCAGGACGCCGAGGGCTACCAGTACGGGGTGGTCACGGCGGCTCCCGGCAAGCGGGCCTATTACAAGCAGAAGCGCAATGCGCCCGACGAGTGGATCGAGGGCGAGTCCGAGGTCATCGAATACGACAGCCGCGCCGACAACGTCAAGTTCATCCGCAATGCCGTCATGCGCCGCCTGCTGGGCGCCACGCCGAACGACGAAAGCAGCGGCGCGCTCATTGTCTATGACCAGAGCAACGACACCTACACGGTCAACGGTTCCACCGTGCCGCCGAACACCGGGGTGAATGCGCCCGCGGGCGGGGGGCGGGTGAAGACCATCCTGACGCCCAAGAGCGCCACGGCGCCCGCGCCAGGCGCCTCGGCTCCGGCCGGCGGACGGGCCGCGCCAGCGGCGCCCCAGCCGGCACCCGGTGCCGGCCTGCGCTCGACCACCACGCTCGGCGGCGGCGAAGGGGAAGGGCGCAAGTGATCGAAGCTGCTGGAATCCAGAATACCAACGGCACGCCGGGCAGCCGCCTGGTGGTGCGGGGCCTGCAGAAAAGCTACGGCAGCCGCAAGGTCGTCAAGGATGTCTCGCTAGACGTTCAAAAGGGCGAAGTCGTCGGGCTTCTGGGCCCCAACGGCGCCGGCAAGACCACCTCGTTCTACATGATCGTGGGCCTGGTGCGGGCCGATGCTGGCGAGATCACCATCGACGGCGAACCCATTGCGCACATGCCGATCCACCGGCGCGCCCGCATGGGCCTGAGCTACCTGCCGCAGGAAGCCTCCATCTTCCGCAAGCTCACGGTCGAGGAAAACGTGCGCGCCGTGCTCGAGCTCCAGCGCGAGCCCGATGGCAATGGCAAGCCCGCCCCCCTGTCCAAGCAACGCACCGAAGAGCGGCTCTCAGGGCTGCTGGCCGACCTGCGGGTGGATCATCTGCGCGATTCTCCGGCGCTCGCGCTCTCGGGCGGCGAACGGCGCCGGGTCGAAATTGCCCGCGCGCTGGCCACGCAGCCGCGCTTCATCCTGCTGGACGAGCCCTTTGCCGGCATCGACCCGATCGCGGTGATCGAGATCCAGCGGATCATCAGCTTCCTGAAAGAACGCGGCATCGGCGTGCTCATCACCGACCACAACGTGCGTGAAACGCTGGGCATCTGCGATCACGCGTTCATCATCAGCGACGGGCATGTGCTGGCACAAGGCACGCCCTCGGAGATCGTCGACAACGCCGAAGTACGCAGGGTGTACCTCGGCGAGCACTTCCGGATGTAAGGGAGGAGTCGGTCTCCATGAAGCAAGGGCTGTCCCTTCGCGTCTCGCAGCATCTGGCGCTCACGCCCCAGCTGCAGCAGTCGATCCGGCTGCTGCAGCTCTCCACGCTCGAACTGAGCCAGGAGGTCGAGCAGATGCTGGACGAGAACCCGTTCCTCGAACGCACCGCGGAAGAAGCGGCGCGCGAGGAATTCGGCCTCGATGCCATCGATACCCCGGTGCCGCGCGATGAGTCGTCGGGCGAGGCCGGCGAGAGCGACTTCGCCTCGGCCCCGACGAGCAGCGCGGCCACCACATCCAGCGAAACCACCGCGGCGGCCGACACCGACATTCCCGCCGCCGACGCCACCGAGCGCGAGCCCGACTGGGAGGGCGACGGCACCGTCGACATGGCGCCGGACGACAGCGAGTGGGGCAGCGACGCCCCCGCGCGCCAGAACAATCTTGGCGACGACGAGCGCGCCGACGCCACCGAACTCGCGCGCAGCCAGGAGTCGCTGCAGTCCTTCCTGCACCGGCAGGCGCTCAGCCTCCGGCTCAACGAGAACGACAGCGCCGCGCTGCGCTTCCTGATCGAATCGCTCAACGACGACGGCTACCTCGAAGATTCGCTGCCGGCGCTGGCCTCGGGCCTCGCGGGCGACGACAACGACCAGTTCGACGAACTGGTGCATCACTTCCAGGTGGCGCTCGGCCTGCTGCAGAGCCTGGAGCCGGCCGGTGTCGGCGCGCGCGACCTGGGCGAATGCCTCGGCATCCAGCTGCGCGCGCTCGCGAGCGAAGACGAAACCGAAGAGCATGCCCTGGTCCGCAAGACCGCCATTGCCATCTGCAAGCAGCCGATGGAGCTGCTCGCGCGGCGCGACTTCAAGCGCCTGGCCACGCTCACCCGCACCAACGAAGACCTGGTGCGCTCGGCGCTGCAGATCATCGCGCGCCTGGAGCCCAAGCCGGGCCGCCGTTTTGTCGACGTCGAGCGCAACATCGTGATCCCCGACGTGATCGTCACCAAGATCGGCCGCGGCACCAACGTCAAGTTCCGCGTCATGCTCAACCCCGAGGTGATGCCGCGGCTGCGCGTGCACGACATCTACGCCGGCGCGCTCAAGTCGCACAAGGGCGAGGGCAGCCAGGCGCTGTCGCAGCGGCTGCAGGAGGCGCGCTGGTTCATCAAGAACATCCAGCAGCGCTTCGACACCATCCTGCGCGTCAGCAACGCCATCGTCGAGCGGCAGAAAAGCTACTTCGTGCACGGCGAGCTCGCGATGCGGCCGCTGGTGCTGCGCGAGATCGCCGACGAGCTCGGCCTGCACGAATCGACCATCTCGCGCGTGACCACCGCCAAGTACATGGCCACGCCCTTCGGCACGGTCGAGCTCAAGTACTTCTTCGGCTCAGCGCTCGGCACCGAGACCGGCGGCAATGCATCGAGCACCGCGGTGCGCGCGCTGATCAAGCAGTTCGTGAGTTCCGAGAGCATCAAGAAACCGCTGTCCGACAGCCAGATTTCCGAGATGCTCAAGGAGCAGGGCATCGAATGCGCGCGCCGCACCGTGGCCAAGTACCGCGAGGCGCTGCGCATCGCGCCCGCCAACCTGCGCAAGGCGTTGTAGAAAGCCGTCGATGGCCGGTCGCCGCCTGCTGTCGCGCTGTGGGCATTGGGTCTTCGCCATGGCGGCGGCGCTGCTGCTTGCCGGCTGCGCCACCCTGCCCGACGAAGCGCCGCGCCCACCCACCAGGGCCATGGCCGTGTCGGCCGACACCGCGCTCGGCAAGATCGCCCTGGCCGCGCAGCCCGACCCCGACCTCAGCGGTTTTCGCCTGATGCCGGGCGGCGACTTCGCCTTCGACACGCGCATCCAGCTCGCGCGGCGCGCCCAGCGCACGCTCGACGTGCAGTACTACCAGATCGAGAACGACGAGACCGGCCGCTACCTGCTGCGCACCCTGCGCGACGCCGCCGGGCGCGGCGTTCGCGTGCGGCTGCTGATGGACGACCTCTACACCTCGGGCGAGGACGAACTGCTGCTCGGCCTTGCCGCCACGCCGAACGTCGAGTTGCGCCTCTTCAACCCGTTTCCGGCCGGGCGCGGCAGCCTGCTCAAGCGCTTCGCGGCCTCGCTCTTCGACTTCAGCCGCGTCAACCGGCGCATGCACAACAAGCTCTTCATTGCCGACGGCGCCATGGCGGTGGCGGGCGGCCGCAACATCGGCAACCAGTACTTCAGGCGCACGGCGGGCGAGAATTTTCTCGATCTCGACACCTTCGTGACCGGTGCGCTGGTGCCGCGCCTCGGCACCCTGTTCGACCAGTACTGGAACAGCGCCTACGTGCGGCCCATCCAGTCGGTGGTGGCCACCGGTGTGCCGCGCGAAGAGTTGCAAAAGCGCTTCGAAGCCGCCACCGGCCCCGACACCACGCCGCCGCCGCCTCGGCCCGCCCCCAACGACCTGCTGGGCTACAGCCCGATGGCCGAGGACCTTGCCACTGGCAAGCTCGGCCTGATCTGGGCCCTTGCCGAGGCCTACGCCGATTCGCCCGACCGCGTGATCGGCAAGACGGCGTCGTACGGCGGCGTGCCGCTGCTCGACGTCGACAGCGTGCGCTACAACGTGGTCGAGCAGATGCGCCGCGCGCGCTCCGAAGTGACCATCGTCTCGCCCTACCTGATTCCGGGCGAGGCCGGCCTGGAGGTGATGCGCGAGATCCGCCGTCGCAACGTGAAGATCAGCGTGATCACCAATTCGCTCGCCGCCACCGACGAGCCCCTGGTCCACACCGCCTACCGCCGCTACCGGCCGGACATGCTGAAGCTGGGCGCCGACCTGTACGAGCTCAGCACCACGCGCACCCGCCGCAGCGTGCGGCTCGGCCTCTTCGGCACCTCGGTCGGCCGGCTGCATGCCAAGTCGGCCGTCATCGACCGGCAGGTACTTTTCGTCGGCTCGATGAATTTCGATCCGCGCTCCGAAACGCACAACACCGAGATCGGCCTTTTCATCCGCAGCCCCGAGATGGCGCAGCAGGCGCTCAAGCTCATCGACGTGCTCAAGCAGCAGGGCGCCTACCGCTTGCGCTTTGCCGAGGGCGGCAACCCATCGCGCATCGAGTGGATCAGCGAGGAGGCCGGCAAGACCACCGTGCTGAACGAGGAGCCCGACTCCGATTTCTGGGGCCGCGCCATGCTCGAGCTGCTGGCGCCGCTCACGCCCGAGAGCCTGCTTTAGCTCAGCTTGCGCGCACGCCCGACAGCAGCTTGAGGCCCAGCAGCACCATCACGCCGCCGGCCGCGCGGTCGATCCAGGCCTTGTAGCGCAGGTAGGCCGACCGCAGCGCCGCCGCAATCGCAAACACGCCACCATCGCGCCCGCGATGCCCAGCAGTGCAACCGTGATGTCGGTCATGATTTCTTGGTTATTGCTGCACGTTGACGGCTTCGACCTGCACCAGCAGCTTCACCTTGTTCTCGAAGCCGAAGTTCAAGCCCCAGGTGATGCCCCAGTCGCTGCGCTGCACCGTGGTCTCGAAGTCGCCGCCGCAGACCTGGCGGTTGATGAGCGGGTTCAGGTAGCAGTTGAAGCGCACGGCCTTGAGTGTGACCGGTTTGGTCTGGCCCATCAGCGTGAGCGTGCCCGGCACGTCGACCACCTTGTCGCCGTTGAATTCGATGCGGTCCGCCACGAAGCGGCCGGTCGGAAACTCGGCCACGTTGAAGAAATCCTTGCTTTGCACGTGGCGGTTGAGCAGGTCGACGCCGGTGTTGATGGAGCTGATGTCCATCGTGATGTCGACCCTGCCGCTGCTGCCGGTGCCGTCGATCTGCACCGAACCGTCCTTGGTGCTGAAGCGGCCGCGGTTGGTGGTGGTGCCGTAGTGCCCCATCTCGTACATCACGAAGGTGTGGGTCGGGTCGATCACGTAGCTGGCGTTCTTCACCGGGCCGCCCGCGGGCCTGGCGGCGACGGGCGGTGCCGTGTACTCCTGCGCCGGGGCGGGAGTGGCAATGGTCGCTGCAGACAGCGCGGCAGCGAGGAAGAGCTTCTTCATGGCAATGGGCGTGCTTGGCGTGAAAACGAAATCGAAAAAAAGAAAGAAAAGCGGCGGCTCAAAGCGGACCGAGGCCAGCGAGCGTGAACTTGAAGCGAACCTGCACGTCGTTGCCGATCACCGAGGTGTCGGTCCATTCGCCGTCGCCCACCTTGTAGTCGAGCCGCTGGATCGTAAAGCTTCCGGTGGCCACCGCGTAGCCGCCCGATGGCGCAATGGTCACCGGCACCGTGACCTGCCGCGAAATGTTCTTGATGGTGAGCTTGCCCGCCATCTCGAACCGGCCTTCGCCCAGCGCCTTGATGGCGCTCGACTGGAAGCTGGCCTGCGGAAAATGTCCGGTGTCGAACCACGGGGCCTTGGGCAGTTCGGCGTCGCTCATCGGCACGCCGAGCGATGCGCTCGCCGTGTCGATCTGCAGCGCGACGGTGCCGCCTTCGGGCTTCCGCGGGTCGAATGCCACCTGCGCGTCGAACTTCTTGAACGTGCCTTCCACCGGCACGCCCATCTGCTTGCTGACGAAGGCGATCTGGCTCTTGTCGGCCACGAGCCGGGTCGCCGTTGCGGGCTCGGCGCCCGCGGGCGACAGGGCGGCGAACGCGGCGGCCGCGAGAAAGAGACGGAAGACTCGGTTCATCTGGCGGATTCCTAGCGTGGCGCGGGCCACATGCGTTTCAGGATGCCGTCGCGGTCGATCCAGTGGTGCTTGAGCACCGCCGCCACGTGCAGCAGCGCCACCGCGGCCAGCGTGAACGCGCTGCCCTTGTGCAGCGGCTTCAGCACGGCCTCGGCCAGTTCCTTGTCGACCGGCATGAAGTCCGGCAGCGGCAGCACGCCGAACCACACGACCGGAAACCCGAGCGCCGAACTGTAGGCCCAGCCGAACAGCGGCACCGCGAGGAACAGCAGGTACATCAGCGCATGGCTCGCCCGGTAGCCGGTGCGCTGCCAGCGCGGCATGGCCGCCGCCGCATGCGACGGCAATGGCGGCGGCGGATGGCGCAGCCGCCACAGCAGCCGCAGGGCCGACAGCAGCAGGATCGTCACCCCGGCCCATTTGTGCCAGTTGTAGAGCTTGATGCGGGCCGGCGAGAGCGGCAGGCCGGTCATGTAGAGGCCGACACCGAGCGAGCCGACGATCATGGCCGCGAGCAGCCAGTGCAGCGCCATGGCCACCGGGCCATAGCGCAGGTCGGCGGGCGTTTCGGCAATGGCGGTGGCGGAAGATGGAGGTGTGTCGGCAGGCATCGGAAGCAGGACCAGCGGCCTGTGCGCGGAGCATATATCGGAAGCGGCGAAGGCACCGCACGAGCCGTGCCAGGCGCACGGCCGGCGGGGTCAGCGCCGCGATGAGGCCTGCTGCGCCTGCAGCAGCACGGCATGCAGCTCGGCCGGCTGCACCGGCTTGCGCAGCGCATGCCAGCCGCGCTCCGCGGCCAACCGATGGGTGGCTTCGCCGATGTCGGCCGAGATCAGCGCAATGGTGAGCGACGGCTTCTGCCGCTGCAGCCGTTCTGCCAGCGCGATGCCGTCGAGCCCGCCCGGCAGCCGGATGTCGCACAGCGCCGCGTCGAGCGCGCGCAGGTCGGCCAGCGCCAGCGCCTCGGCCGCGCTGCCGTAGACGCGCGGCGCAAGCTGCCATTGCCTCAGCAGCGCACTGAGGCTGTCGGCCACCACGGCGTTGTCTTCCACCACCAGGACGGCGAGGCCCGGCTGCAATGCGCGCGCCGCCGCGTCGGACGGCGGCGGCGCCAGCGGCGAAGGAGCCGGCGGCACCGGCGCATCGGCAGGTGCCGCGGGCAGCTCGAATCCGAACACCGAGCCGCGCCCCGGCGCCGAGCGCAGCGACACCTCGATGCCGAGCTGCCCGGCCAGCCTCCGCACGATCGCCAGGCCCAGCCCGTGGCCGCGCTGCAGGTTGCGCTCGACATTGCCGACCTGCTCGAAGTCGCCGAACACCCGCTCATGCGAATCCGCCGCAATGCCGATGCCGCTGTCGCGCACCTCGACGCGCCAGGCGCGCCCGGTGTCGCGCCGGCGCGCCCGCACCGCCAGCAGCACCCGGCCGCGCGGCGTGAACTTGACGGCGTTGTCGACCAGGTTGGCCAGCACGCGGCGCAGCGAGACGGCATCGGCCCAGGCCACCGCATCCGCGGGGCAGCGCAGCCTGACGCGGCCGTGGCCGAGCTGGCGCGCCAGCTCGCGCAGCAGCGGCGCCAGCGACACCGCCACCGGCTGCAGCGGATCGGCCGCCGCCTCGATGCGGCCGATTTCGAGCAGCTGGTTGGTGAGGCCTTCGAGCGCCTGCTGCGCCCGCGCGAGCGACGCCACCGTGTGCTGCACCAGCGGCGCGTCGGCGCCGTTGTTCAGCTGCTGGCGCAGCACCTCGGCCTGCAGGCCGATGGCCATCACCGGCTGGCGCAGGTCGTGGTTGGCTGCCGAGAAGAAGCGCAGCCGCTCGGCCTGGGCCCGTTCGGAGGCGCGCAGGCCGGCCAGCGCCTGCTCGCGCAGGTTGCGCTCGTTGAGGCGCAGGCCGATGTTTTCTTCGAGCTGGCGCGAGCGTTCGGCCACCAGCTTCCACATCATCGCGGTCAGGCCGATGCCGATGACCGACACGGCCATCATCGTCGGTGCGCCGAGCCACAGCCCGGTGAGGATCACGGGCGCCAGCAGCAGCGTGATCGCCAGCTGCGTGGCCGGCGTGTAGAACGAGACCGAGAACGCCGACGAGAGCGTCATTCCCATCAGCATCAGCCCGAGGAGCAGCTGCTGCTCGGCGTGGCCCGTGTTGAACAGCAGCACGCCGGCCAGGCCGTGCGCCAGCTCCCAGATGCCGGTGCGCACGGTGTGCAGGCGCTGCGCCTGGCGCAAACTCTCGGGCGTGATGGGATCGGGCAGGCGCTGGGGAAAGAAGCCGCGCATGACCGTCACCAACGTGATCAGCGAGATCCACACCAGTGCATGAGCGAGCGAGTATTGCCAGGCGAAGAGGGCCGCCACGCTGCAGTTCAGCAGGTATTGCACCAGCAGCACCGGGCCGATGGGGCGGACGGAGAGCCGCAGCACCTCGCACTCGATCGCAAAGCGGTCGTTCCCGGCAACAACCGGAGCAACCATGGGCGCGGTGGTGGAATTCATCGGCCGAGCCACTATATAGAGAAGCGGCCGGGGCGGCGACAATGGCGTTTCCCCAGCCGGCCGATGATGATGGCAAACCCCTTGTGAACGATCTTTCTCTTTTCCTGCCTTGCGCCGCCGGCGTCGAGGAATTCCTGGCGCAGGAAGTCCATGCGCTCACAGGCCGCGTCGGGCAAGACCTGCTCACCCTGCGCGGCGGCGTGCGGGTGCGCGCCGAATGGCGCGACGCGCTCAAGCTCAACCTGCACAGCCGGCTCGCGCAGCGCGTGCTGGTCGAACTGGCCCATGCGCCCTACCGCAGCGAGAACGACCTGTACGCCATCGCGAGCGGCGTGGCCTGGGAGATCTGGTTCACGCCCAAGCAGACCTTCAAGATCGAGACCACGGCGCAGCACAGCCCGCTGCAGAGCCTGAACTTCGCCACGCTGCGCATCAAGGACGCGATTGCCGACCGCTTCCGCGCCAAGGCCAACGGCGTGCGCCCCAGCATCGAGACGCAGTGGCCCGACTGCCGCGTGTTCGCCCACCTGACCACCGAGCACTGCACGCTCTACATCGACACGTCGGGCGAGCCGCTCTTCAAGCGCGGCTGGCGGCAGGACAAGGGCGATGCGCCGCTGAAGGAAACGCTGGCCGCCGCCATGCTGGCCGCCAGTGGCTGGTGGAACCCCGAAACCGGCCAGGTGGCCGCCGAGCCGCTGTACGACCCCTGCTGCGGCAGCGGCACCATCGCCATCGAGGCGGCGCAGATTGCGCGCGGCATCCCGGCCGGATCGCTGCGGCGCTTCGGCTTCGAGAAGCTGCTGCCGTTTCAGGCCCACGTGTGGGAGGCGATCAGGAAAGACGCCCAATCCTCGGGCACCGTGCGAGAAGTCGCGATCTTCGGCTCCGACGTTTCGCACCGCATGGTCGACTTTGCCGAACGCAACGCGGAGCGCGCGGGCGTCGCCGAGGCCATCGAATTCCGCGGCGGCGACGCGCTGCAGCGCATGCCGCCCGCCGGGGGCGGTGTGATCATGCTCAACCCGCCCTACGGTGAGCGGATCGAGGTCGGCGGCGTGGCGCGCTTCGGCGCCCGCGAGGCCGCGCAGACGCCCGGCAACGGAGAGGGCGGCGGCGAAGGCGGGGACGGCGGCGAGTTCTTTCCGCAACTCGCCACGCACTGGAAGAAGAACTACCCCGGCTGGACCGCCTGGGTGCTCACGCCCGACCTGAAACTGCCCAAGCGCATGCGGCTCAAGGAGTCGCGCCGCGTGCCGATGTGGAACGGGCCCATCGAATGCCGCCTGTTCCGCTTCGACATGGTGGCCGGTTCGGCCAGAAAGTAGGCAGGCCGGCGATCCGGCGCAGGGTTACTTCGCGCCCACGCCGCACGCTGCGTTCACCGTCCTGGCCGCCAGGTCCCCCGGCAGGCCGTCGAATTTCATCGGACGGACATCGGTTTCGTCGAACTCCAGCACCGCCATCGCCGGCCCGACGAAGTTCGGCTGCCCGAAGTAGGTGGCGCTCACGTAGCGTGCCTTGCGGGCCTCGCAATCCACGCTCGCCTTTGCCGTGACAGACCGGAACTTGAGTCCCTCCTGGCTGGTACGGGGCTCGGCCAGGCTGATCCGCACCGCCACCAGCCGCTTGCTTCCGTCCACCACCACGCTGGTGGGGTCGACCTGCACATAGCTGTTGGTCGCCTCCCCGGCCGAGCCAGCCAGGGTGAGCCACTCCGCATGGGCCAGCGGGCCGGCCAAAAGGGCGAGCAGCAGCAGGGAAGGTCGTTTCATCATCGGAAGTTTCGAAAGGCGCCGGCCACGGCCCGCGCGGCAGATTGTGAATGGACGATACCGTTTGCGCCTGGCGATGGCGCATGGTGCAACATCGGGGTTATTCCAAACGCACGAATTTTCATTTCTCCGGAAGAAGCAAACGCCGCGCCGGGCGCCTTCGTTGTCATCGACACCAACATCGCGCTCGATCTGCTGGTGTTCGACAACCCCGACTGCCTGCCGCTGGCCGCCGCTCTTGCGGCCTGCGAATTGCGCTGGCTGGCGACCGCCGCCATGCGCAACGAGCTTGCGCGGGTGCTCGGCTATCCGCTCATCGCGGCCCGGCTGGCGCGCAGGAACCTGGCGGCAGAGGCCGTTCTGGCGGCCTTCGACGAGCGCGTGCAACTGGTTGCGGAGGCGCCGCCACGCGCCCCTTGCGTCTGCAAGGACCCGGACGACCAGGTCTTCATCGACCTGGCGGTCGCGCGGCGCGCACGGCTGCTCAGCAAGGACCAGGCCGTGCTGACCATGCGCAAGCGCCTCGCGGCGCAAGGCGTGGTGGTGCAGGCGGTGCTGGCGCTCTAACTGGAGGAGGCCGAAGCCGGCGGCGCGCCGTGCCAGCGCCCCAGGAGCCGCGCCACCGCGCGCACGCGCTGCGTGTCGCGGCCCCAGCGGCGGCTGGCCGGCAGGCGCTGGGCCCATTTCATGCGCCGCGCCGCCTCGGCGATGCGCTGGCGCACCTCCTCGCCCACCTCGGCGAGCGCGGCGTGCCAGTGCTGGCCGGCGGCTTCGGGTGCGGCGGCCTCCAGCATCATGGCCGTGGAGTGCAGGTAGCTGAGCCAGTCGCGCGCCTGGCACTCGGCCAGCGTCATCACTTCAGCCGGGTCGTCCTCGAAGTCGATGTAGCCGATGACCCCATCGGGGCACTGCACGAGGTTGCGGTCGAAGGCCTGGCTCAGGTGCTGGCCGCGCACATGCACCTGTGCGATCGCGGCCAGCCCCTCGCGCCAGACCGCCAGCAGCGCGGCGGGCCCGGCCGCCGCAGCCTGGTCGAGCCGCTCCTGCAGCACGACGGTGCTGCGGCCACTCTCGCCAAGATCCGAAATCAGCAGACCGTCCGGCTGCTGCGCCAGCACCGCGGGCACGCGCAGGCCCGCGGCCGCCAATTGCCTGAGGCGCCGGGCCTCGGTGGCAATGGCCGCTTCGCCGCCCGGATTGGGCACCGGCTTGATGATGTCCAGCCGCGCCATGCGCGCGACCGCCGCCATCACGCGGTAGCCCCACTTGCCATGGCGCGGGCCGGCCTTCTTGAGCCACACGCGCTCGCTGCCCAGGCGGTGGCTGGCCACGTTCTTCTGCTGCTTGGGCAGCGTGATGCGCAAGAACTCGGCGTAGTCGCCAGGGGCCGGCGCAAAGGGCTGCGCGTCGAGGGGCGCGGGCGCCGAGGCCGCACCCTTGGCGCCCTGCAGCCGCGCCGAAGCGCCGCGTCGCAAGGGGTTCATGCGGCCAGCGCGAGATTCGACACCAGGCCGTGCGGCCCCTGTGTCACAGGCTGAAAACTCTCGGCACTGGCCAGCGGCCAGTAGGTGCGGAACACGTTGTGCTGCTTGTCGAGCGGGCCGAGCAGGGCGCCCGGCTGCACCTGCATCACCAGGTTGCTCAGCAGCCGCACCTCGGTGTCGGAGATGCGCCGCACGATGTGGTGCGCGGTAATTTGCTGCGGATGGTCGAGGCCGGCGGCCTGCACCAGCTCCTGCAGCGCATGCAGCGTGCTGCGGTGGAAGTTGCGAACGCGGTCGGCCTTGGTCGGCACCACCAGCGCCTGCTGGCGCACCGGGTCCTGCGTGGTCACGCCCGTGGGGCAATGGCCCGTGTGGCAGCTTTGCGCCTGGATGCAACCCAGGGCCATCATGAAGCCTCGCGCCGCGTTGCACCAGTCGGCGCCGAGCGCCATCATGCGTGCCACGTCGAACGCCGTGATCACCTTGCCGGCGCAACCCAGCTTGATGCGGTGGCGCAGGTTCACGCCAATCAGCGTGTTGTGCACCAGCAGCAGGCCCTCCTGCAGCGGCGCGCCCACGTGGTCGCTGAACTCGACCGGCGCAGCGCCCGTGCCGCCCTCGGCGCCGTCCACCACGATGAAGTCGGGCGTGATGCCCGTCGCCTGCATGGCCTTGACGATCGCGAACCATTCCCACGGATGGCCGAGGCAGAACTTGAACCCCGTGGGCTTGCCGCCCGACAGCTCGCGCAGCCTGGCGATGAAATGCATCATCTCGACCGGCGTGGAGAACGCGCTGTGCGACGAGGGCGAGATGCAGTCCACGCCTACCCGCACGCCCCGCGCGGCCGCGATCTCGGGCGTGACCTTGGGCGCGGGCAGCACGCCGCCGTGCCCGGGCTTGGCGCCCTGGCTCAGCTTGATTTCGATCATCTTCACCTGCGGATCGCGCGCGTTGGCGCTGAAACGCTCGGCGTTGAAGCTGCCGTCCTCGTTGCGGCAGCCGAAGTAGCCCGAGCCGATCTCCCAGATCAGGTCGCCGCCATGCACGCGGTGGTGCTGCGAAATGGAGCCTTCGCCGGTGTCGTGGGCAAAGCCGCCCATCTTCGCGCCCTGGTTGAGCGCGAGGATCGCGTTGGCCGACAGCGCGCCGAAGCTCATGGCCGAGATGTTGAATACGCTCGCGCTGTAAGGTTGAGTACAGACCTGTGCAGGGTTGGCCTCCGCCGGCTGCGGCGTGCCGCCGATCACGATGCGGAAATCGTGGTTTTCCAGGCGGGTCGGCTGCATGGAGTGGTTGATCCACTCGTAGCCCGCAATCGTCACGTTGAGCTGCGTGCCGAAAGGGCGGTTGTCGGGGTCGCCCTTGGCGCGCTGGTACACCAGCGAGCGCTGCGCGCGCGAAAACGGCGCCGCCTCGGAATCGCTCTCGATGAAGTACTGGCGCATTTCCGGCCGGATGAATTCCAGCAGGAAGCGCAGGTGGCCGATCACCGGATAGTTGCGCAGGATGGCGTGGCGCGTCTGCCGCAGGTCGTGCACGCCGGTGCCGCTGAGTGCCGCAAAAACCACCAGCGCCACCCAGGCGGCCCACAGGTGCGGGGACGCCAGCACGGCGACCAGGCTGGCGGCCAGGCCCGCCACACACAGGGCAAAGGCGCTGTAACGCGTTGGAAACGGAATAATCGTGGGCATGGAGATGAGTGGACTGCCGGAGCCTGCTGCATCATAGAGGGCTGCCCCGAACTTGCCATGACGACCACCAACGACACCCCCCAGGCCGCAGCGCCCGCTTCCACCCCCCTCGGCCCCGACGATTTCGACGCCCTCGACCAGGCGCTCGACGCCATGCGCGAGCATGACGAGGAAATTCCCCAGTGGGAGTTCTGCGAAGGCTTCATGGCCGCGCTGATCTGCACCCGCCGGCCCATCGAGCCGGCCGAATACTGGCCCGTGCTGCTGGGCGATGGCTTCGTGCCGGCCCAGCACATGGAGTTCGTCTGGAACTGGAAGCGCCGCTGGCTCGAAATCGAGGAAGGCCTGGACGCCGACGTGCAGTCGCTCGACGACGAGCGCAGCTGGCAGCCCGAAGTGCTCGACACCCGCGGCGCCATTGCCTCGCTGCCCGAGGAAGAGCGCGCCGCGGTCGAGGGCGAGGAAATTCCCTCCTTCGCGCAGGTCTGGGCGCTGGGCTTCATGTACGCGGTCGAAAACTGGCCGGAAGACTGGGCCGCTCCGCGCGACAAGGAAGCCGCGCAGATGCTGGACGACGCGCTCGACAACATCGTGGCGCTGACCGAGGACGACAAGGCCAAGCCCACGCTCTCGATGTTCAGCGACGACGGCCCGCCCAGCGTGAGCCAGCAGCGGCTGGACGATTTCGGCGCCGCCATCTGGGCCGTGTACGACCTGCGCCAGCTCTGGAAGAGCCTGGGCCCGAAGGTCGAGACCCTCCGCAAGGAGGCGACCCCCGGCCGCAACGATCCCTGCCCCTGCGGCAGCGGAAAAAAGTACAAGAAGTGCCACGGTGCCTGACACCGGGCCGGCCACCGCACCGCTGACAACGCGTGCGGCGTGGGCCATGGTGCTCGCGCTTTGCGCCGGCGTGGCGCTGAGCCAGGCCTTCCGCACCGTGGGCGCCATCATGGCGAGCCCGCTGCAGGCCGACTTCAGGCTCTCGGCCCAGGCGCTCGGCATTTTCTCGGGCGCTTTTCATTTCGCCTTCGGCGCGATGCAGCTCTTCATGGGCATCGGCATCGACCTGCACGGCGTGCGGCGCACGGTGCTGGTGGCTTTTCCGGTCGCCATCGCGGGGGCGCTGCTGTCGGCGGTGTCCTCGAGCTACCTGGTCCTGGTCGCGGGGCAGGCGCTGATCGGCATCGGCTGCGCACCGGCCTTCCTGGTCTGCACCGTGTTCATCGCGCGGCACTTTCCGGCGGCCCGCTTTGCCACCGTGTCGGGCCTGGTGCTGGCCATCGGCGGCCTCGGCATGCTGGCCACCGGCACGCCGCTCGCATGGCTGGTGCAGGCGTATTCCTGGCGCGCCGGGTTCCTGGTGCTGGCCGTGGCCTCGGCGTTGGCGTGGCTCGCGATCTGGCACTGGGTGCACGAGCCCGCGTCGGCCGTTCCACGGGCGAACGAATCCATTCCCGAGGCCATCCGCCAGTTCGGCGCACTGCTCGCCATGCCGCACACGCTGGGCATCGTCCTGCTCGGCGCAGTGACCTACGCCGCGTTCATCTCGCTGCGCGGCTTGTGGCTCGGGCCGCTCATGATGGAGCGCCACGGCTACTCGCTGGTGCAGAGCGGCAACGTCGCGCTGGCGGTGTCGGTGATCTCGCTCTTCGGCGCACCGCTGTTCGGGCGCCTGGACCGCGACGGCCCTGCGCGCCGCCGCTGGATCGTGGCCTGCGCGCTCGGCTATGCGGGCCTGTTCGCGCTCATCGCCTTCACGCATTCGGCCTGGCTCGACATCGGCGGCATGGTGCTCATCGGCGTGCTCTCGGGTTTCATCGTCTGGCAATACGCCGACGTGCGCGTGGCCTACCCGGTCACGCTCACGGGCCGCGCAATGGCGGTGTTCACCATGGCGATGTTCCTCGGTGTGGCGCTCATGCAGTGGGGCACCGGCATCGCGGCCTCGGTGGCCGCGGCGCATGGCGGCGATCCGCTCACGGCCGTGCTGGCCACCATCGCCCTGCTGCTGGTGCTGGGCATCGCGGCCTTCGCATGGCTGCCCGCGCCGAAGGCCGAAGCCCTCAGATCTTGAAGGCGCGCTGGATGTCGGGCCGCACGAGGTCGGCGTATTCGCGGTGCTTGCGGATGTAGCCCGCGATGAACTGGCACACCGGGATCACGTGCAGGCCCTTGGCGCGCGCCTCGCCGAGCACGTGCCGCGCAATGCCGGAGCCCACGCCCTTGCCCTCGTGCTCGGGCAGCACTTCGGTGTGGGTGAACATGATGGCGTCGGTCAGCAGGTTGTATTCGGCGTACGCCGCGAGCTGGCCCTCGAGCTTGGCTTCGTAGCGGTGCTGGGCTTCGTTGTTGGTGATGACGAGGTTGCTGTTGCTCATGGTTGGCGTGCAAGGTAAGTGGCGAGGTTGGCGGCCGCGGTGGCGCGCACCTTGTTGCGCAGCATCGGCGTCCAGCCAAGCAGAAGACCGGGGGCGCCCAAGGCCTGGCGCGACCACGTCCAGAATGGAAAGCTGTCGCGCTGCGTGGCAATCAACCCCTCGGGCGTGAAGCCGAAGCGCGAATCGACGCTGTTGTCCACCAGCCGGCCGGTGGCGCTGAATCGGTAGTGCGCGTCCCAATGGGCCTGGCCGCTCGTTTCGTCGGCGCGCACGTCGCGCCAGGTCAGGCGCCAGACGTCGGCGCCCTTGGCCCGGGTGGCATCGCACAGCATGCGCCACATGCCGCCCACCTGGCGCCGGCCGCGCAGCGAAAAGGCCTCGTCGTCGAATGCCGCGTCGCTGGCATAGCAGGCCGCCATGGCGGGGGCATCGAGCCTGGAAAAAGCCTCGTAGAGGCGCTCGATGGTCTGGGCATTGGCTGCTGCTGTCATGTCATGGGGCCTCTTTTGTTGTGTCGGGATGCGGGCCGAGCAGGCCCACCAATGTCTGGAGCGCGTAGTGCACCGTGGCCGCGCGCACGGCGGCGCGGTCGCCCTCGAAGCGGCGGCGCTCGGTGCGAACCTGCCCGCCGACCGACCAGCCGAACCACACGGTGCCGACCGGCTTCTCGGGGCTGCCGCCGGTCGGGCCGGCCACGCCGGTCACGGCCACCGCGGCATGGGCCTGCGAGCGCGCGATGGCCCCTTCGGCCATGGCACGCGCCACGGGCTCGCTGACCGCGCCATGGGCCTCGATCAGGCGCGCATCGACGCCGAGCAACTCGGTCTTGGCCGCATTCGAATAGGTGACGAAGCCGCGCTCGAACCATGTGCTGGAGCCCGCGAGTTCGGTGCACGCGCCCGCAATGAGCCCGCCGGTGCAGCTTTCGGCCGTGGCCAGCATCCAGCCTTTTTTCAGCAGCAGGTCGGCCGTGGCCGCCACCAGCGCAGGCGTGGCCTGGTCGGCAAGAAAGTTCGGCGGGGTCGAGGGCTCCATGAGGTTCACCATGCGCGCCAGAGCGCAATGACCAGCAGCGTGCAGGACGCCGCCACCAGGTCGTCCAGGATGATGCCGAAGCCCGCGCGCCACCAGCGCACCTCGGTGGCATCGCGTTGCTTGAACAACCCATCGGCCCAGGCCACCGGGCCGGGCTTGGCGGCGTCGAAGAAGCGGAACAGCCCGAACGCGATGACCTGCGCGAGCAGGCCCGCCGGCGTGACGAGCCAGAGCACGATCCAGAACGCGATCACCTCGTCCCACACGATGCTGCCTGGGTCCGCCACGCCCATGTCGCGTGCCGTGACGCTGCAGGCCCACCAGCCGATGGGCAGGGAGGCCAGGATGACCCAGCCGATGGTGGCGGGCGAGAGCCACAGCTGCATCACGGCAAAGGCCGCCCAGGCCCACAGCGTGCCGACGGTGCCGGGCGCGATGCGCGGCAGCCCGGAGCCGAAGCCCAGGGCGATGAAATGCGCCGGGTGGGACAGCAGGAAGCCTGCCGTCGGGCGGTGGGGCGTGGCTTGCGGCATGGCGCCTGCGGAGGAAGAAGGGCTGGGAGAAGGGGAAGAAGCAGCTTGCATCAAGGCCAGAGTGTCGCGCATTCGCGAGCCTGTCCAAGACCCTCTATTTATCAAAGTAATAGCTTGTTTAATTCAGGACTCGGGCCTAGTATCCGGGCCTTGCTTGCTCCCGATCGCCCGCCACGGACCGCGCCAAATGACCAGTGCCTCATCCGACTCCCCTGCCGTTGCCGACCGTTCCCCGCGGCTGCGCCCGCCGCCCGCCACCACCACCTGGAGCGAGGTGTTCAGCGGGCGCAACGGCTGGCGCGCAGTGGCATTGACGGGCGGCGTCGCGCTTCATGCGGTCAACGTGCACATCGTGACCACCGTGCTGCCGTCGGTAGTGAACGAAATCGGCGGGCTCGACTGGTATGCCTGGAGCACCACGCTGTTCGTGGTGGGGTCGATCCTCGGCGCCACGCTGTCCGTGCGGCTGCTCGCCAGGCTGGGACCGCGCGGCGCGTGCCTGGCGGCGCTGGCGGCGTTCACCGCGGGCTCGATGGCGTGCGCGCTCGCACCGGCCATGCCCTGGCTGCTGGCGGGCCGCACCGTGCAGGGGCTGGGCGGCGGCTTGCTCGCGGCGCTGAGCTATGCGCTCATCCAACTGGTGTTCGCGCCGCGGCTGTGGCCTCGCGCGGTGGCGCTGGTGTCGGGCATGTGGGGCGTGGCCACGCTCTGCGGGCCGGCGGTGGGCGGCCTGTTCGCGCAGGCGGGGCACTGGCGCTGGGCCTTCTGGTCGCTGCTGCCGCTGGCGGCGCTGCAGGGGCTCCTGGTCATGGTGCAGCTGCGGCCCGCGGCCGGCGTACGGCACGAGCGCGCGGCCCGCATGCCGCGCATCCCCGCAGCGCAGATCGGTTTGCTGGCGGCATCGGTGCTGGTGATCGCGGCGAGCGAGTTCCTGCCGGCGCTCGCCTGGCAGGCCGCCGGCGTGGCGCTGGGGCTGGCGATCGGCGTGGCCGCCACGCGGATCGACCGGAGTGCCGCGGTGCGGCTGCTGCCCACCGGCGCCTATGCGGTGCGTGCGCCGATGGGCGCCATCTATGCGAGCGTGGTGCTGCTCCTGATCGGCACCACCACCGAGATCTTCGTGCCGTACTTCCTGCAGTTGCTGCACGGCCATTCGCCGCTGTCGGCAGGCTATCTCACGGCCGCGATGGCCGGCGGCTGGAGCGTGGGTTCGCTGCTGTCGTCGGGGCGCAGCGGCGCGGGCGCCGACCGCATGCTGCGCGCCGGGCCGGTGGCCTGCACGCTGGGGCTTGCCGCGCTCGCGCTGCTGCTGCCGGCGCCCGGCCGCCCGGCGCCGGGGCTCGAGGCCTTGCTGGCCGGCGTCGCCTTGGCGGCCGTCGGGCTGGGCGTGGGCATCGGATGGCCGCACCTGGTCACGCGCGTGATGTCGCTCGCGCCGGCCGGGCAGGAAGGCCTGGCATCTGCCTCGATCACGACCGTGCAGCTCTACGGCATGGCGGTGGGTGCGGCGGTGGCGGGGCTGGTGGCAAACGCAGCCGGCCTGTCGGAGCCGGGCGGTGCCGCGGGCGCCCGATCGGCCGCGCTTTGGCTGTTCGCGAGCTTTGCAGTCGCGCCCGCGCTGGCGGCAGGGCTGGTTGCCCGCTTCGTTGCGCCGCGGCGCCGCTGACGGACAGTGCCGTTCAGGCCACCACGCCTTCCCATCGGAGCTGCCGCCTGTGGCCCGCAAGGCGCCGTGCTTCCCCGCGCAGCAGCGCCACCAGCTCGTAGGCATCGGGCGGCACGTGGGCGCCGCGCCAGGCCACATGCTGGTCGGCGCGGCACAGCACCAGGCGGTGCATGTAGGCGCGCGGCACGTCCGCGGCGTCGATGTCGACCACGGCCAGCGGCATGCCGTAGGCGCGTGCCGCGCGTTCGAGCGCCGACACGTCCGCGCTGCGGTCGAAGCGCAGCAGCGTGTAGCCCGGGCCGAACGCGTCGTAGAGCGAGCGGCCGTCGGCCAGCCAGAAATGCGGCGCGCGGCAGCCCGGCACGGTCGAAGGGGCGAAGCCGCCCATCGAATAGGCCGGCGGCGCGTGCTCGCCATCGGCCACGATGATCGGCGAGCCGCTGTAGAAGTAGCCGAAATTCAGGCCCGCGCAGCAGAACTGCTGCACGTTGAGTTCGTAGGCCTCGCGTCCGATCTCGGCGCGCAGCGCGTCGCCTTCGGGGCCGGGCGCCTCGATGTCCTGCGGCACGGCGCGGCGCGCGCGGATCATCTTCTGCGCATGGTCCATCGCGAAGTTCGACACCTGCTCTGTGATCGGCAGGCGCTCGGCTTCGTACGCATCGAGAATGCCTTCGTCGCCCCAGCCCCGCACGCACGCCGCGAGCAGCCACGAGAGGTTGAGCGCATCGGCAATGCCTGCGTTCATGCCGTAGCCCGCGTACGGCACCCACAGGTGCGCCGCGTCGCCCGCCAGGAACACGCGACCCTCGCGGAACCGGTTGGCCACCAGGCGGCGGCCGACCCAGTCTTCCTTGCTGACGACCTCGTACGAGAACTCGGGCCCGACGCCCAGGATGTTGCGCAGCGCCTGGTCGCGATCGACCGAATCGAACTCGGGCTCCTCGGCGTTCAGGTGGTTGTGCACCAGCCAGGTCTCATGTCCGTCGATGGCGAACATCGTGCCGCAGCGGCGAGGGTTCATCGCGTAGTAGGACCAGGCCAGCTTGCCCGGAATCAGCGCGCGCAGCTGCGGTGCGCGGATGAGGGTCGACTGCACGCGCTGGACCACGGCCATGCCCTCCAGCCTGGCGCCGATCTGCTTGCGCACCGCAGAACCGCCGCCGTCGCAGCCCACCAGGTAGCGGCCGCGGATATGGCGTGTCGCGTGGCTGTCGAGATCGGTTGCCGCCGCGCTCACGCCATCGCTGTCCTGCGTGAACGCCGTGAACTGGGTGCGGTTGAGCAGCTGCACGCCGGGCAGTGCTGCCGCGTGCCTGAGCAGGATCGGCTCCAGGTAGATCTGGTTAATGCGGTGCGGCGGTTCGGGCGTCGGCCACCAGGCGTCGGGCCCTTGGGTCTCGGTGTAGCGGTCGTGCCGGCACGGAATGGGAATGCGCGCGAGCTCCATGCCCACAACGCTGGTGCGAAACGCCACGTCGTTGGGGTAGTCCGCGGGCAGCCCCGCATCGCGCAGCTGCTGCGCCACGCCTAGGCGGCGGAACTGCTCCATGGTGCGCGAGGAGACATGGTTGCACTTCACGCTCGGCGCTTCGGCAAAACGGCGGGTTTCGCAGAGGATCACCGAGACGCCGTGCGAGGCCAGGTCCATCGCGAGCGTGAGCCCCACCGGGCCGGCGCCGACGATCAGCACGTCGGCATCGAGGGTCTTGTCTGTCATGGCTTCTCCGGGCATTCAGTCCAGCTTGATGCGGGCGTCTTGGATCACCTTGGCCCACTTCTTCGTTTCGGCGCGAATGTAGGCATCGAAGGCCTCGGGCGAGCCGGGCGCGGGCTCCACGCCGAGGTTGCGCATCGCGGCCCTGTTCTGTTCGTCCGCCAGTGCGGCATTGATCTCGGCATTGAGCCTTGCCACCACGGCGGCGGGCGTGCCTGCGGGCGCCACCACGCCGAACCAGCCGGTCGAGTCATAGCCGGGCAGGCCGGCCTCGGCCACCGTCGGTACGTCGGGCAGCATTGGAAGCCGCCCGGGGCTCGTCACCGCGAAAGCGATCAGCTTGCCCGCCTTGATCTGCTGCAGCGCCGAGGGCAGGTCGACCATCGCGAGCGGAATCTGGCCCGCCAGCGCATCGAGCGCCGCCGGCCCGGAGCCGCGGTAGGGCACTTCCACCAGCTTGATGTCGGCCATCTGCGAAAACAGCGCGGCCGACAGGTGCATGGCCGTGCCGTTGCCGCCATGCCCCACGGAGAGCGAGCCCGGCCTGGCTTTCGCAAGTGCGATCAGTTCGGCCTGCGTCCTGGCGCCCACGGAGGGGTGCCCGACGATCACGAAGGGAATGGCCGCGAGCATGCCCACCGGCTTGAAGTCCTTGAGCGGATCGAAGGGCATCTGCGGATACAGGCTGGTGTTGGCCGACAGCGCACCGGCCGCGCCCACGCCCAGCGTGTAGCCGTCGCCCGGCGCCTTGGCCACCAGCGAAAGCCCCACGTTGCCGCCGGCGCCGGGCCGGTTGTCCACCACCACCTGCTGGCCGAGCTTCTCGTTCAGCCGGGGCACCAGCATGCGCACCACGCCGTCTGCGCTGCCTCCGGGCGGAAAGGTCACCACCATGCGAATGGGCTTGTTCGGAAAGTCGCCGGCCGGGGACTGCGCGAGCGAGGGGCCGGCGAAGAGCGCGCAGGCCGCAGCCAGCAACATCTGCCGGCGAAGTCCGTGGTGCGCCCTGCGAGGCATCGTTGCCGTCATCGCGTCCCCTTGATGTCATGTAGTTTTGTTTTGATGGGGATTGAACGATGCCGGAATTCATTCGTAAATCAAGAAATTCAGAATGAAATATCATCTTTTCTGATGAATGCGAACTTCAGTCCTACGATCCGCCAGCTGCGCGCCTTTCTGGCGGTTTATCAGCTGCGCAAGCTCAGCGCGGCGGCGCAGCGGCTCTTCGTGACCCAGTCGGCGGTGAGCATGCTGATCCGCCAGCTGGAAGAGGGACTGGGCACGCGGCTGTTCGACCGCACCACGCGCTCGCTCAAGCCCACGGCCGCGGCGGAAGAAATGCTCGCCACAGTCGAGCGCGTGCTGCGCGACGTCGATTCGCTCTCGGCCGACTTTCGCGAACTGGCCACGCTCGAGCGCGGACGCGTGACCCTGGCCATCACGCCGACGCTGGCCTCGATGCTGCTGCCCGATGCGCTGCGCATATTCAGCCAGCAGCATCCCAAGGTGCGCGTGCTGGTCAACGACTGCGCGCCGGACCAGTTCATTTCGCGCATCCTCGGCGAGCATGTGGACTTCGGCATCGGCACGCCCGAGCGGCCCGGCGCCGAGGTCGAGACAGAGCGCCTGATGCGCGACCACCTCGCGCTGGTGTGCCGCAGCGACCATCCGTTGGCCAAGGCGCGCGTGGTGCGCTGGACCGATCTCGGCCGCCACCCTGTCATCACCGTGCGTCCCGGCTATGGCGTGCGGCCGCTCATCGACGGCACCGCGGCCGAGGCCGGCGTGGCGCTGGACGTGGTGAACGAGGTGTCGTTCCTCTCGACTGCGCTGTGGATGACGGCCTGCGGCATGGGCGCGTCGATCATGCCCTCGGCCTTTGCACGGGCCGCGGGCGATCCGTCGCTGGTGATCAAGATGCTCAGCGCACCGCGCGTGGCGCGCGACATCTCGGTGGTGACCAAGCGCGGGCATTCGCTGTCGGCCGCGGCGCGCAGCTTCATCGACGTGCTGAAGCAATCGCTCTAGGCCTTTGCCATGCCGTCCGATGTATTCGCCGGGGCTGCCGGCCATCGTATGCTCGACGGCTCATTCTCAAGCGAAGGCATGGTCATCATGAAAAGAACCCTGGTCCGTTTCAACGCCTTGTGGCTGTGCCTCGCATTCAGCGTGCTGCTCGCGGCCTGCGGCAGCAAGGAAGCGGAACAACGCACCGCCTTCATCGGCTTCCTGCAGACCCGCGTGCTCGACAAGCCGGGCCTGCGCGTGCCCACGCTCACCGCGGACGAGAAAGCCTCTTTCGGCGACTATGCGCAGCACTACGCGGTGATTGCCGATTTCAATGAAGGCATGAACAAGTCGGTCGGCCAGCCGATGAGTCAGGTGATGGCCAAGGGCGCGTTGCGATCGGTGGCCGACCTGGCATCGCGCCGCGACGACCTCAAGGCGGCCAAGGACGGCCTGGGCGGCCTGCGCACCGCGCTCGACCAGGAACTGGCCAAGGCCGACGCCGCGCATGCCAGGCTCAAGCAGCCGGACGACCTGAAGCAGGTTTACGACAAGGCCTATGAAAAGACCGTCGCGGCACCGGCCGCCACCTTCAAGGAGGTTTTCCCTGCGCTCGATTCCGTGTTCGACGGCGCGCTCGCGGTGGGCGACTACATCGAAAAGAACAAGTCGAAGATCCAGGTGTCGGGCGCATCCATGACCGTGAGCGATCCGGCCGTGCAGGCGGAACTCAACAGGATGCTGCAGGACCTCAATGGCCATTCGAAGGCCATCAACGCGGCCCAGACCAAAATGCAGGCCATGGTCCGCGGATCCTGATCACGCGAAGTGGTCGAAGGAGCCGAATCGCTGGGCAATCGGCGCGCCGCTGGCGTCCACGATGCGCAGGCCGGCATCGGCCTCGATGCGGCCGATGCGCGTCACGCGCGTGGCGCTCTCCTTGCCGGCTTGCTCGACCGCGGCGCGCGCTGAAGGCGCCGCGGTGAACACCAGTTCGTAGTCGTCGCCGCCCGAGAGCGCGCAGGTGCGCAGCACGTCGGTGCCGAGGCCCGAGGCCGCGGCGGCGACCACGACGGACACGGCCGCATCGGCGTCAAGCGTGGCGCCCACACGGCTCGAGGCGAGGATGTGGCCCAAGTCGCCGACGAGCCCGTCGCTCACGTCCACTGCCGCTGAAGCCGTGCCGCGCAGGGCCACGCCCAGCGCCACGCGCGGGGTGGGTTGCTCCATGCGCTGCCGTGCCATTGCGAACACATCGGCGGGCATTGCAAGCGTGCCGCGAAACACTTCGAGCGCCAGCCGCGCGTCGCCGAGCGTGCCGCTGATCCAGATATCGTCACCGGCGCGCGCGCCCGAGCGCAGCAATGCCGCACCGGCCGGCACCTCGCCGAACACCGTGATGCAGATGTTGAGCGGGCCGCGCGTGGTGTCGCCGCCCACGAGCTCGCAGCCGTGTTCGTCGGCCAGCGCAAAGAGCCCGCGTGAAAAGCCTTCGAACCAAGGCTCGTCGACACCGGGCAGCGCGAGCGCGAGCGTGAAAGCCAGCGGCTTGGCGCCACAGGCTGCAAGGTCGCTCAGGTTCACCGCCAGCGCCTTGTGGCCGAGCCGCGCCGGATCGACGGTCGAGAGAAAGTGCCGGCCTTCGACCAGCATGTCGGACGACACGGCGAGCTGCATGCCGGGTGCCGGTGCGAGCAGGGCGCAGTCGTCGCCCACGCCCAGCGGAGAGCGCTTGGCGGGGCGTTTGAAGTAGCGTGCGATCAGGTCGAATTCACCCATGGGGCAAGCATAAGCGCTACAACACTCATGCCCGCGCACGCCGGTTCGACATCAGCACGTTGTCCTTCTCGATCGCCTGGCCGGCCCGCATGGCGGCGATCCACGCGTCGGTGCTCGTCACGGCCGCGAAATTGCTGTGGAACACGACGCTGAACACGCGGTGGATCTCCTCGGCGCTGACTTGGCCTGCTGCATTCGAATAAGGCAGCGCGCCGCTCGCGTCCGACAGGAATTCCACGTTCAGCCCCCGATGCATGGCCTCGAACACCGTGGAAGCATCGCAGTTCTGGGTCATATAGCCGGCCACGCTCAGCGTGTCGATCTCATGGCGCGCAAGCCAGTCGGCAAAGTCGGTGCCCGTGAAGACGCTCGGCAATGTCTTCGTCACCAGGTGGTCGCGCGGCCGCCTGGCAATCTCCGGATGCAACTCCCCGTTGCGGGTGTCGGCCTGGAACACCGGGGCGCCCTTGGGTGCATGGTGGCGAACCACCACCACGGGCGTGCCGGCTGCATGGGCTGCATCCATGGCCTTGGCGATGTTCGGCAGCGACTGCTCGACGGGCGGGTATTCGATCGGCAATCCGCCGCCTTCGAAATACTCGTTCTGGACGTCGATCACGACGAGGGCGCGGCGCGGTGCGGGGTTGTTGCTCATGGTGGGGTTGCTCCGTTCATGTGGGTTGTGGAATGACGCTGATTGTTCTCGCAGCGGCTCGTGCGAGAAAGTGGCCCGAAAGCCATTCATCGATAAAATCGGGCCATGAAGAGCAAGCCTGCCGAAACCATCGCCGTCGTGGCCTTCGACGGCATCAGCCCCTTTCACCTGTCCGTGCCGTGCATGGTCTTCGGCGAAGACCGCACGGAGGCGGGCGCCCCGCGTTTCCGTCTCCAGGTATGCGCCGTGGAGCCGGGCCCGCTGCGAACCAACGCGGGCTTCACGCTCGTGGTGCCGCACGGGCTCCAAGCCATCCGGCGGGCGCAGATCGTGGTGGTGCCTTCATGGCGCGACGACGGGCGGCCCGCACCGCCCGCGCTCCTTCGTGCATTGCAGGCGGCCCATCGCCGCGGCGCCATCGTGGTCGGGCTGTGCCTGGGGGCCTTCGTGCTGGCCGAGGCGGGCCTGCTCGACGGCCGCCCGGCCACCACGCACTGGAACCTGGCCGGAGCCTTCGCAAGGCAATATCCGAAGGTCACGCTGCAGCCCGAGGTACTGTATGTCGACGACGGCGACGTGCTCACGTCCGCGGGCACGGCCGCGGGCATCGACTGCTGCCTTCACCTGCTGCGCGTGCGCTACGGCGCCGAGGCCGCGAATCGTGCCGCGCGGCGCATGGTCGTTGCGCCGCACCGCGAGGGCGGGCAGGCCCAGTACATCGAGCGGCCGGTGCCTGCCGCGGCCGAGAGCGACCGCCTCGCGCCGCTGCTCGAATGGCTGGGCCGCCATGTCCACAGCCCGCATGAGCTGGACAGCCTTGCCAGGCGCGCGCTGATGAGCCGGCGCACCTTCACGCGGCGCTTTCGCGAAGCCACGGGCACCACGGTCGGCCAATGGCTGCAGAACCAGCGACTGGCGCTGGCCCAGCGGCTGCTGGAGACCACCGGCCACCCCGTCGAGCGTGTGGCCACCGATGCAGGTTTCGGCTCGGCGGTGTCGCTGCGAAAGCACTTCGTCGCGGCGTTCAAGACCTCGCCCACGGCCTACCGCAGGCAGTTCTCGCAGGAGGCCGTGGCCGCCTGAATCAGGTCAACTAGGCTGCACCGCGGAAGCGCACGCTGCCTGCCGCACCACCTCGGCCAGGAGGCGCTCCTTGCCCTGCTTCTCGCGCAGCCAGCGCGCATCGTTGCGGTTGGCTTCGACGCTGGTGCGCAGCTCACCCAAGGCCTGCGTGGCGTCGAGCGCCTCGCTGTGCCATTCGAGCTGCGTCATCGTCATGAGGATGTGGTCGCGCAGCGGCATGTGCTGGCCGCTGGCGGGGTCCACGTACACCGCATCGAGCCCGAAGCGGCAGGCCTGGAAGCGGTTGTAGGTATAGACGAGGTAGTCGTCTTCCGTCGGCTCGAAAGGCTGCTCCTGCAGGAACCAGGCGGCCAGCGACTGCACGTAGCCAGCGAGCGCGGCGGCGCGCTCGACGGTGAGCGGCGTGTCGAACACGCGGATCTCGATGGTGCCGAACTCGGGCTTGGGCCGGATGTCCCAGTAGAAGTCTTTCATGCTGCGCACGACGCCGGTGCGGGTCATGCGCTCGAAATATGCCTCGAACTCTTTCCAGCTCAAGGTAAAGGGTGCACGCCCCGACAGCGGAAACGCGAACACCGAGTTGAGCCGGGCCGAATCGAACTGCGTGTCCTGCCCCTGCACGAACGGCGACGAGGCCGACAGCGCGATGAAGTGCGGGATGTAGCGCGACATGCGGTGCAGCATCAAGAGCGCCGCGTCGGCATCGGGGCAGCCGATGTGCACGTGCTGGCCGAAGATGGTGAACTGCTTGCTCAGGTAGCCGTAGAGCTCCGACAACTCGCGAAAGCGCGGCTTGTCGTAGATGCGCCGCTCGTGCCATTGCTGGAACGCATGCGTGCCGCCGCCCACCACCGCGATGTTGAGCTTGTCGGCATTCTTGATCAGCGCCTCGCGGATCGGCGAGAGCTGCTTGATCACGTCTTGCGCCGAGTGGCAGATGTCGGTGGAGATCTCGATCATGCTCGAGGTCATCTCGGGCACCACGCTGCCGGGCAGCGGCGTCTGCGCCATCAGCCGCAGCATGTCTTCCGCATAGGGCGCCAGGTCGTAGTCGTGCGTGTTGACGAGCTGGAGCTCGAGCTCCACGCCGAGCGACAGCGCTTCGGAGTGGTTGAAGGGCTCAAGCTTGGCCACGCGGCTCTCTGGGTCCACGGGCAGCGGTGCGGAACGGAAGTCGTCGCTGTCCGCCGCGTTGGACATGTTGGAGTTGTCGGGAAAGGCCATGGCCGCGGTCATCGCTGCGTGTCCTCCGTGGTGCTGAAGGCCTGGGGCGTCCAGGGCACCGAGCTTTCGCCCACCGCGTGGATGGCCACGGTGGCGATCACGGCACCCAGGACTTCCATCAGGAGAATCGAGGGCAGGGCCACCTGCGTGATCATGGTGCCGAGCAATGGCGACGCGGTGGTGAAATTCGAAGCGATGAGCAGCGCGATCGACGACAGCGGCGACATCGCGCAGCCGACCCAGAAAGCCTGGTTCCAGCTCGCGCCGCTGCCCGGGTTGGCAATGGCCACGCCGGCGATCTTGGCGAACAGGCGGATGCCGATCACCGCCAGCACCAAGCTGGCCACCGGCAGGGTCCAGTCGGCCTGCGCCGCCACGATGGACACCAGCACGAACATCAGCATGGTGAGCAGCGACGAGGCCGTGCCGAGCTGCCGCTGCCAGGCCCAGGGCTTGGGGTTGAGCGTCTTGAGCAGCACCCCGCCGATCAGCGCGGCCAGCGGAGCGGAGCCGCCGACGTGGGCCGTGAGGGCGCTGGCGGCCGCGATGAGCGCGAGCAGCAGGATGGAGGTGTTCTCGCTCGTCGGGCTCATGAAGCGCAGGGCCGTGCGCAGCGCCAGCGCCAGGATGCCGCCGATCACGAACGAGAGGCCGAGCACCACCGCCACCGGATAGAGCGTTTGCAGCAGCGTTTGCGGCGCGCGCTCGATCAGGCCCGCCTGCGCATAGCCGAGCGTCAGCGCATAGAAGGTGTTGAGCGTGGCCAGCGTCATCGCGCGCTCGGTCACCGGCCCGGAAGCGCGGGTGTCGATGATTACGCGGCTCAGCACTGCCGGCGAAGCGACGATGGCCATCAGCGCGATGGGGTTGGCCACCGGATCGGGCAGGCCCAGCAACTGCAGCATCCAGAACACGCCGAAGTAGGTGAGCGTGGCTTCGAGCAGGCTTTGCACCAGCACCATCGGGTTGTGGCGGAACCAGCGCAGCGGCAGCCGGCCGCCGGCCTCGAACAGCACCACGGCCGCGCCCAGTTCCAGCAGGAACAGGCTGATGCCGCGCAGCGGCCAGATGGCGCCTTCGAAGCCGGCCAGGCCGACCACCGCGCCGACCGCCGAATAGCCGACCACCTTGGGCAAGCCCAGGTAGCGCTGCACCAGGTGGCCGGAGGCGGCGGCGGCGGCCAGCAGAAGCGACCACAGCACGGTCGGCAGGCCCGCCGAAGGGCGCAGCCACTCGGACCAGAAGCCCAGCAGGTCGTTGAAGAGACTCGTCAGATTCATGCAGGTAGAAAAAAACTGATGGACCGGCTGCGCCAGCGTGCACGGATTGCGCCGCGGATGCGCACGCGGTCACCGAGGTTGACGCTGTGCGCGCGCAGCGCCAGACGAAAAGCGAAATAAAAACCCACGCGCACGTTGAGCGCGCCCATTCCCGGGGATGGACGCCACCGCTCGCCAAAGCGCGGGCTGCCCGGCCGACAGTGTCGCACGGTGCCATCCCGGCGATGCAGGACAAAGGCGTTTTCTGTCGATCCCCTGGCGAAGAAAGGAGTCAGGCTGGAAACACCGCGGAACCGGCGTTGCCGGGGAAGTGCGCGACGCCAGGGAGAGTACTAATGCAGCACCCGTGAAACGGGTGCGCCGCCGATGTCGGCTTCCAGCACGAACATCGGAATCGGCACGTCGAAGCGCTCGCCGTCCTCGGTCACCACGAAATAGCTCCCGTGCATGGTGCCGCTCGGCGCCTGCAGGCGGCAGCCGCTGGTGTAGCGGAACGATTCGCCCGGCGCCAGGAGCGGCTGCTGGCCGATCACGCCCAGGCCCTTGACCTCCTGGGCATGGCCCGAGGCGTCGTTGATGAGCCAGTGGCGCGCAATGAGCTGGGCACCGATTTCGCCCACGTTGGTCAGGGTGACGGTGTAGGCAAAGGTGTAGATCTTGTCCTTCGGCGAGGACTGGTCCGCGAGATAGCGCGGCTCTACTTGGACACTGATGGGGCTGTGCGGCATGCGCGCGATGGTAACTGGAGCCTCGTTTTGCGCTGCTTTCCGGGTTTTCCGCTCGCTGCGACAATCGGCGCATGAGCACGACGTTCCGCATCGCCCCCTCCATTCTTTCCGCCGATTTCGCCCATCTTGGCGACGAACTGGCCAAAGTCATCGCCGCCGGCGCCGACTGGATCCATTTCGACGTGATGGACAACCATTACGTGCCGAACCTGACCTTCGGCCCGATGATCTGCAAGGCCCTGAAGCCCTACGCCAAGACGGCGGACGGCGAGCCGGTGCCGATCGACGTGCACCTCATGATCCAGCCGGTCGACGCGCTGGCCGCATCTTTCGCGGAAGCGGGCGCCGACTACATCAGCTTCCACCCCGATGCCTCGCCGCATGTGAACCGCAGCATCCAGGCCATCAAGGGCGCGGGCTGCAAGGCGGGCCTGGTGTTCAACCCCGGCCTGGGCCTGGAAGCGCTCGACTGGGCCATCGACGACATCGACCTGATTCTCATCATGTCCGTGAACCCCGGCTTCGGCGGGCAGAGTTTCATCGATTCGGCGCTGCGCAAGATCGAACTCGCGCGCAGGCGCATCGAGCAGAGCGGCCGGGACATCCGCCTCGAAGTGGACGGCGGCATCAAGGCCGACAACATCGCGCGCGTGGCTTCCGCCGGCGCCGACACCTTCGTGGCCGGCAGCGCGATCTTCAACGCCAAGGACTACGGCGCGGTGATCTCGTCGATGCGCGAGCAACTCGCTGGGGTGGGCAAGAAGTAAGCGCGGCTCAGCGCTTGACCTTGTCGTTGTAGACGCGGTCCGCCACGGGGCCGCGGTCGGTGTCGACCGTGCCGCGCTCGATGTCGTCGTAGCCTTTGCGGCCCACTTCGCTCGGCTGCCCGTCCTGCGCTTCCTGGCTGTCGGAAGACTGGTCGTGCTCATGCGGCAGGCGCGGCGCCGAATCGCCGCCCTGTTCGATCTTGGTGTTGCCGCCACCGGCGTCCCGCAGAGGATCGCTCGGATCGGCCGGAGCCTTCGTACGGGGCTTGCTGCTGCTCATGGCACTGCTCCTTCTCGATATGGTCTGGCTGAAGCCTGCATGGCGCCGGGATCGCCTCCGGTAGGACAGTCGATGCATGGCCTGTAGGCCCTCCGCGCCGCGCCGTGCGATGCCTTCGCGGCCGGGGCCACGTTGGCCGCGCCGCTATGAAACGAGTAGCAACTTTGCGCCGAGGGCAAGGCCTCCGCAATAATCGCCCGCATGTCCTCCGATCCCTTTGCCGGCGCCGCAACCGACAACCTGCGCATCCATACCGTGGCCTCGCTGAATCCTGGCCCCCGGCTGCTCGTGCTGGGCGGCGTGCACGGCGACGAGACCTGCGGCACCGCGGGCATCGAACGCGTGCTGGCCGAGCTCGACGGCGGCACGCTCCAGCTGCTGCGAGGCCAGCTGACGCTGGTGCCCGTCGCCAATCCGCTGGCCCGGCGGCGCTTGCAGCGGGAAGGCGAGCGCAACCTCAACCGCCAGTTCAAACCCGTGGCCGAGCCCGCAGACTACGAAGGCAAGGTGACCAACATGCTGTGCCCGGTCATCGAGCGCCACGACGTACTGCTCGACCTGCATTCCTTCCAGAGCGAGGGCGAGGCCTTCGCGATGATCGGCCCGCGAGACAACAATGGCTCGCTCGAACCCTTTGCGCGCGCCAGCGAGGAGGGGGCGCTCGCGCTGCACCTGGGCACGCCCATCGTGGTGGAGGGCTGGCTCGACATCTACGCCGCCGGACTCGCGCAGCGCGCGGCGCCGGGCGCTGCGGCCGGCGACGACGCGCTCGACTTCGGCCGCGGCACCAACGAATACATCCGCAACTGCGGCGGCTACGGCGTCACGCTCGAATGCGGCCAGCACCGGGATCCGCGGGCGCCCGAGGTGGCGTGGCGCGCCATTCGCCGCGCGCTGGCGCTGCTCGGCATGGCGGCGCTGCCGCCAGGGTTGGCGATAGAGCCGCCCAAGCCGCCCCAGCTGCTGCGCCTGGCGAGCGTGACGGACCGGCTCGACGAAGAGGACAGCTTCGTGCGCGACTGGGCCACCTTCGATCCGGTGCAGCGCGGCGAGCCCATCGGCATGCGGCACGACGGCACGCTGGTGAGCGCGCCGGACGACGGGTTCATCGTCTTCCCCAATGCGCTCGCGCTGCCCGGCGCCGAATGGTTCTATTTCGCGCGTCCGAGCGAGCGCGTGCTCGGGCCCATGGTGAACGCAGCCAGCGCCGCCTGAGCCCCTACGGCGCACGCCGCCGCGCTCCTACGTCGCGCGATGGCCCCGGGCGCCAGCCTGGAGGCTGAAGGAGTGTGTCCATGGCAGTCTCGAAAAAGGCACCCCCGCCGCGCATCACCCATGCCGAGCGCGTGATCGACGCCGCGAGCGGCATTACCAAGGGCGAGCTCGCGGCCTACTACGCCACCGTGGCGCCGTCGATCCTGCCCCACCTCCAGGGCCGCCCCGTGGCGCTGGTGCGCGCGCCGGACGGCGTAGGCGGCGAGCTGTTCTTCCAGAAGCACGCGCGGCACGGCGAGATCGCCGGCATCAAGCTGCTCGATCCCGCACTCGACCCCGGGCACGACCCGCTGCTGCAGATCGACACCGCCCGGGCGCTGCTTGGCGCCGCGCAGTTCAACACCATCGAGCTGCACACCTGGAACGCCACCTCGCGCGCCCTCGGCAAGCCCGACCGCATGACCTTCGACCTCGACCCGGGCGAAGGTGTCGACTGGCAGCAGATGCAGGAGGCGGCGCTGCTGGTGCACGTGCTGCTGGACGAACTGGCCCTGCCGGCGTTCGTGAAGACCAGCGGCGGCAAGGGACTGCATGTGGTGGTGCCGCTTCGGCGCCAGTTCGGCTGGGACGAGGTGCGTGGCTTCTCGCGCGCCATCGTCGAGCACCTGGCGCGCACCGTGCCGGCGCGCTTCGTCGCCAAGAGCGGGCCGCGCAACCGCGTGGGCAGGATCTTCGCGGACTATCTTCGCAACGGCTTTGGAGCCACCACAGCCTGCGCCTGGTCGGTGCGGGCCCGCCCGGGCCTGGGTGTGTCGGTGCCGCTGGCCTGGGAAGAGCTGCCGGACCTGGGCAGTGCCGCGCACTGGACTGTCGCCAACATCGGCGAGCGACTGGCCGTCGGCAACACACCCTGGAATGCGATGGAAGGCAGCCGCACGGCGCTGGGCGCCGCGATGCGGATGCTGGGCTATCTGCCGTAGCGAAAGGGCCTACTGCGGCATTTCCTCGGTCGTCACTTCGAAGCGCTGCAGCGAGTTGGCACCGAACACCATGGTGATCGGCACGTCGGCCGCATCGCGTCCGCGCGCAATCACGATGCGCCCGATGCGCGGCACGTTGTGGCGCGCATCGAAGGTGTGCCAGCGCTCGCCCAGGTACACTTCGAACCAGGCGCTGAAGTCCATCGGATACGGCACGGGCGGAATGCCGATGTCGCCGAGATAGCCCGTGGCATAGCGCGCCGGAATGTTCATGCAGCGGCACAGCGTGATGGCCAGGTGCGCAAAGTCCCTGCACACGCCCGTGTGCTCGCGAAAGCCCTCGAGCGCCGTGCGCGTGGGGCGCGCGGTCTGGTAGTCGAAGCGCAGGTGCTCGTGCACGAAGTTGCAGATGGCCTGCACGCGGTGCCAGCCCGGCGCCACGCCGCTGAAGGTGTCCCATGCGAACTGCAGCAGTTCGCTGTCGACCTCGCAATAGCGGCTCGGCAGCAGGAAGGGCAGCGTCGGCACCGGCAGGTCGGCCGCCGCATGTTCGACTGCGCCGTAGTCCACCGGGTCGGCCCAGCCGGGATCGAAGATCACGGCATGGTTGCGCAGCCGCACGCTCGCCACGCCCGCGGGAATGCGCACACGCGCGCAGTGGTTGTCGAAGCTGTCCATGAAGTAGTCGGTGTGCAGCGCCGGGGTGATGGTGATGTGCTCGCCGTCCTGGAGATCCGCCGCACGCGAGGGATGAACCTGCAGCATATAGATCAAGGCCGTGGGTGCCGTGACGGCGAGCTCGATGTCGAAACCGATCCTGATCTGCATTTGCTTCTTCCCTGTGTGTGAACCATGTGTTGTCGGTGTCGTGCAAGCAGGCTTCATGCCGTCTGTGCCCGATGCTATCGAGAGCCTCCTGCCGCGGCACGCGGCCGGATACGCCAGGCGCCGTAGGCGGGGGCCAGGGGGTGTCGGTGCACTCCTACCTTCTTGGCGCCGCCTCTCCCACACCCGAGGGCGAGCCGCCACTACGGGTAACAGTGTGAGAAAAACATAACCTTTGGATTCGCTCGCAACTGCCTCGCGATTTCGCTTTGGTGGCTTCACTCTGGTGGCTTCATGGAGGCTGCAGCGCAAGCATCGAGTCATTGAAATCTGATCTGCTGGAGCGAATCATGGAGTTTTCGTCGCTGTTCGATTCACTCACCGGTGCTTGGGGAGATGAAATCCTTTTTTGGGTGGTGGCCGCCGTGGCGGGCTTCATCTGCCTGATTGCGCTGGTGAACGTGCTGGACCTTTTTCTCGACAACGAAGTTGACCCCCCCATGAAAGATCCTCGATGACGCCTCAGAACAAGGCCGCCGCCGGACGCCGGTCGAAGGCCACGGATGGCAGCAATGCCAAGCAGCAGCAACTCGATGGCTTCGCGACCGATCATGCGCCCAATCTGACGACCAACCAGGGTCTTCAGATTCCCGACAACCACAACTCGCTCAAGGCCGGGTTGCGCGGGCCCACGCTGCTCGAAGATTTCATCCTGCGCGAGAAGATCACGCACTTCGACCACGAGCGCATTCCCGAGCGCGCGGTGCATGCGCGCGGCTCCGCGGCGCACGGCTTCTTCCAGGTCTACAAGTCGATGTCGCAGTTCACCTCGGCCGACTTCCTGCAGGACCCGGATGCGAAGACGCCCGTTTTCGTGCGCTTCTCGACCGTGGCCGGCTCGCGCGGCTCGGCCGACACGGTGCGCGACGTGCGCGGCTTTGCCGTCAAGTTCTATACCCGCGAAGGCAACTACGACCTCGTGGGCAACAACATGCCGGTGTTCTTCATCCAGGACGCGATGAAGTTCCCCGACCTCATCCACGCCGTGAAGCCCGAGCCGCACCACGACATGCCGCAGGCCGCGAGCGCGCACGACACCTTCTGGGACTTCGTCTCGCTGATGCCCGAGAGCACCCACATGCTGATGTGGGCGATGTCGGACCGCGCCATTCCGCGCAGCCTGCGGATGATGGAAGGCTTCGGCGTGCACACCTTCCGCTTCGTCAACAACCGCGGCGAGAGCCACTTCGTGAAGTTCCACTGGAAGCCCAAGCTCGGCATCCACGGCCTGGCATGGGACGAAGCGCAGAAGATCGCGGGCAAGGACCCGGACTTCCACCGCCGCGACCTGTGGGAGGCCATCGAGAACGGCGACTTTCCCGAGTGGGAACTGGGCGTGCAGCTCATCGCGCCGGACAAGGCGCAGTCGCTCGGCTTCGACCTGCTCGATCCCACCAAGCTGATCCCGGAAGAGATGGTGCCCGTGCAGCGCATCGGCCGGCTGGTGCTCAATCGCAACCCCGACAACTTCTTCGCGGAAACCGAGCAGGTCGCGTTCCACCCGGGGCACGTGGTGCCCGGCATCGACTTCAGCAACGATCCGCTGCTGCAGGGCCGCCTGTTCTCGTACACCGACACGCAGATCTCGCGGCTGGGCGGCGCGAACTTTCACGAGCTGCCCATCAACAAGAGCGTGTGTCCGTTCCACAACTTCCAGCGCGACGGCATGCACCGCCAGACCATCGCGCGCGGCCAGGTGGCCTACGAGCCCAATTCGCTCGGCGACGGCAAGGAGTTCCGGGTCGACGGCGGCAGCGTCGGCTTCCAGGCGTACCCCGACGAGACCGAGGGGACCAAGGTGCGCAGGCGCAGCCCCACGTTCGACGACCACTTCACGCAGGCGCGCCTGTTCTTCAACAGCCAGAGCGCGACCGAGAAGGAGCACATCGTGGCGGCCTTTCGCTTCGAGCTTTCGAAGGTGGACGTGCCAGCGATCCGGCAGCGCATGGTCGACAACCTCGCGCACGTCGACGAGAAGCTTGCGCGCCGCGTGGCCGAGCCCCTGGGCATCGGCGCGCCCGACGCCAAGGCCGCCGCGGGCCGCGCGGGCTTTCGTGAACACCGCATGACATTGCCGATCGAGGAATCCCCGGCGCTCAGCATGGCCGACACCGGCGACGGCTCGATCCGCACCCGCAAGATCGCGATCCTGGTGGCGGACGGTATCGACTCCGCCTCGCTCAAGCCGATCCGCGATGCGCTCGAGCAGGCCGGCGCGCGCTGCAAGGTGGTCGGCCCGCGCCTGGGCACCGTCGCCAGCGCATCGAAGCGGCAGATCGACGTCGACATGACCTTTGCCAACGCACCTTCGGTGATGTTCGATGCCGTGCTGGTGCCCGGCGGCAACCTGGGCGCCGCGGCGCTCGCGGGCACGGGCGATGCCGTGCACTTCGTGCTCGAGGCCTACAAGCATTGCAAGGCCATCTGCACCGTGGGCGAGGGCGTGCAGCTGCTGTCGACACTGGGCATTGCCGCGGGCGCGCCAACGGGCAGCCTGCCTGCGGGCGTGGTGGTGGCCGCCACCCCGGTGACCAACCTCGGAGACGCCACCGCGGCAACGCAGATCGCGCAGGATTTCATTGCCGCGATTGCCAGGCATCGCCATTGGGACCGCACCGACATCGATTCGGTCCCCGCATGACGTAGTCCGTTTGCGCTAGACCTTCTTGCGAATAGGCGGGGCGGGAGGGCGCTTCTAGACTTTCCCCACGAGGCCTGAACGGCGCGCACTTCCGCGGCGTCGACCCCCGCAACCGCGGGCACATGGCCGCGCGCGGGGGTCCAATGACGTGGTTTTCGAGAACGGGATGGGGGCGCTCGGCACGTCGTGCAGGAGTCGCGGGTGCCCTCGGGCTGGCTGGCATTCTTGTGCTGGGCCATGGGCCGTTGGCATCGGCGCAGCAGGCGCCCAACGCCGAGGCCGCGGCCAGCAAGGCGGAACAGGCCCGGCTTGCGGACACCGACACCTTGCTGGCGCTGACCAGCGAGGGCGCGGTGCTCTACGGGCAGGACGCCGTCAAGCTCTCCGGCTACCAGTACTGCAGCCAGGCGGTGGCCCTGGCCGAGGCCGGCGAATTCCGACAGAGCGTGCGCGCCGCGAGCAAGGCGCTGCACCTGGCCAATTCCACGCGCGATCCGAACCTCATGGCCATGGCCAACCGCGACCTGGCCATCGTCTACAGCTATTCGGGCCAGCTCGACAAGGCCGAGGAGTTTGCGCGCGAGGCGCTCAGGCACCCGGCGCGCGACCCCAAGCTGGTGGTCGGCCCGGTGCAGAAGGTGATCGGCGACGTGCGCACGCGCCGCGGCGACTACGCCGGCGCCGTGCTCAGCTATGACGAGGCGCTGGCCAACAGCTCGCCGCGCTATGCGCCGCTGGTGCAGGCCTCGCTCGTCAATGCGCTCATCGAATCGGGCGATGCCGCAAGGGCGCGCGAGATGCTCGGCAGCATGGCACCGCCCAAGGATGCGCCCCTCACGGCGCAGCTCGACCGCACCCGCGCGCGGCTGCTGCTGGCCGAGAACAAGCCGGCCGAGGCCCGCGACCTCTACCGGGCGCTCACCGCGCGCCAAGTGGGCACCGACACCGAGTACTACCGCCTCTGGGCCTGGGACGGCGTGGCGCGCAGCGAACTCGCGCTGGGCCAGAAGCAGGCGGCAGCCGAAGCCATGGCACGTGCGCTGGGCGGCGTCGACCAGGTGCGCGCCAGGTTCCGCAGCGAAGAATTCAAGATGGGCCTGTTCTCGGACCTGCAATCGGTGTTCGAGCGCGGCGTGTCCATCTACAGCGATGCGGGCGATGCGCGCCAGGCCTTCGAAGTGAGCGAACGCAGCCGCTCGCGCGCGCTGCTCGACGCGGTGCGCGGCCGCGCGAAGATCGGCGACCGGGCCGCGAACACCGTGGACCTGGCCACGCTGCAGGGTGCCCTGGCGCCCGACGAGCGCGTGGTGCAGTTCCATTCGCTGCCCGACCGGCTGCTGGTGTGGGTCGTCAGCCCCTCCGGCATCGAGGCCCACACCGTGGCGGTGCGCCGCGAAGAGCTGACTGAACTGGTCGAGGTGTTCCGCAACTCGATCGTGCGCGGCCGCCGCACCGCCATCACCAATGCCGACAAGCTGGGCGCTGCGCTGCTGGGCCCGCTCGGCCTCGCGTCGGGGCAGCGGCTTGTCGTGGTGCCCCATGGGCCGCTGCACTACCTGCCGTTCCAGGCCCTGCGCTTGAACGGACGCTACGTGATCGAGTCGCATCCGGTGGCGGTGGCGCCGTCCATCAGCATTGCGGTGCAGCTGGCGCAGCGCACGCCGCGCGTGAGCGCGTCGCTCACCGCCTTCGGCAATCCGCGCATCGAAGACAAGTACGACCTGCCGGGCGCCGAGATCGAAGTGAAGCAGCTCGCGCAGCTGTTCCCGCGCAACACCGTGTACATGGGCGCCGCCGCCACCAAGACGCAGTTCCGCGAGGTGTCTGCGCGTTCGCCGCTGATGCACGTGGCGGCCCATGCGGAGGCCGACGCGGTCGATCCGCTGTACTCGCGCATCCTGCTGGCCAACGAAGGCGGCAAGCAGAACTTTCTCGAGGCGCACGAAATCCTCGGCCTGCCGATGGACGGCACGGCGCTGGTCACGCTCTCGGCCTGCGAGTCGGGGCTGGGGCGCATCGCGCAGGGCGACGAGGTGCTGGGCTTCACGCGCTCCTTTCTTTCGGCCGGCAGCTCGAGCCTGATCGCCTCGCTATGGCCCGTGTCGGACGACGCGACCGCCGTGCTCATGGGCACGCTGTATGGCGAGCTGTCGAAGGGCCGCGACATCCAGAAGGCGATGCAGGCGGGGCAGCTGGCGGTGCTGAAGGATCCCAAGATGTCCCATCCCTTCTTCTGGGCGCCGTTCAACCTGATCGGCAACTGGCGTCTCACGGTGGGGAGCTGACATGAAAAAGCAGTCTGAACACAAGCAATCCGCAGCACGGCGCGCGGTGGAGCACTGAGATGCGCGTTAGCCAACGATCCACGCCCATCGCCCTTGCGGTCACTGCCCTTGTCGGTGCGACATTGCTGGCCGCAGGCCAGCGTACCCACGCGGCCGACGCCGAAGCCACTGCCTTGCTGCCGACGCAAGACCCCTGCGGCACCTGCGACCGGCCGATCGCCCAGGCCACCGGCACCGTCGCGCCGCAGAGCCTGCCAGCCCCGCCGCCGCCCGCGGTCACCTTCAAGCTCACCGACCTGCGCCTCAACGGTGTCAAGGCGCTGACCAACGAAGAATTGCAGAGCATCACCGCGCCTTACATCGGGCGCAACGTCACGCTCGGCGATCTCGAAGGCCTCGCGCAAGCCATCACCGCCCGCTACAAGGAGCGCGGCTACTTTCTCGCGCAGGCCGTGGTGCCGGTGCAGACCGTGCGCGACGGCATCGTCGAGATCAGCGTCATCGAAGGCCGCCTTGGCAAGGTCGACGTCAATGTCGCACCCGATGCACCCCTCAGCGAGGCCCGCGTGCGCGGCTTCCTCGCGCCGCTGCAACCTGGGGAGGCCGTGAGCGCGCCGGCCTATGAACGCTCGATGCTGCTGCTGTCGGACCAGCCCGGCATCAAGGTTTCATCGGCGCTGCAAGAGGGAACGCAGCCAGGCACCACCGACCTGTCGGTCGAGGTGGCGGCCGCGCCCCGCTGGGCCTTCACGGCCGAGGCCGACAATCACGGCACCAAGGAATCGGGACGCTTTCGCGTTGGCGGCACCGCGCGCTGGCTCAGCCCCTTCGGCATCGGCGACAACCTCGACGTGCGTGCGATGGTGTCCAACAACAACGCGCTGCAGTTCGGCCGCGTGGCCTACGAGGCACCTGTCGGCACCAGCGGCTTGCGCGCCGGCCTCGGGCTCGCGCGCGTCAACTACGAGCTTGGCGGCGAGTTCGCCGAGCTCGGCGCGCAGGGCAAGGCCGACGTGCTCGATTTCTCGCTCAACTACCCGCTCATCCGCCAGCGCCAGCAGAACCTGTTCCTGCGCCTGAGTGCCGACGTGAAGAATCTGACCGACGAGATGAATGCGGTCGATGTCATATCGAAGAAGCGCGTGCACGGCTTTGGCCTCGGCTGGGCCTGGGAGCGGCGCGACGAGGTGTTCGGCGGCGGCTACTGGGCCAGCTCGGGCACGCTCTACCGCGGCGACCTCTCGATCCGCGATGAGCAGAGCCGCACCTTCGACCAGAGCATCGCGGGCCATCACACCGAGGGCGGCTACACCAAGCTGAACTTCCAGCTCTCGCGGCTGCAGGCCATCGTGCCGAACCATTCGCTTTATGTGTCGGTGGGCGGGCAATGGGCCAGCAAGAACCTGGACGCCTCCGAGAAGCTCTCGCTGGGCGGTGCGCGCGCGGTGCGCGCCTACCCGTCCGGGGAGTTGCTGGTGGACGAGGGCGCGATCGGCACCGTCGAATGGCGCTGGTCCGTCAACTCGGAGCTCACGCCCTTCGTGTTCTATGACGCCGCGCGCGGAAAGATCGTGCGCGATCCCTCGCCCTTCGACACCGGTCCCAACCGCCACAGCCTGCGCGGCTTCGGCATCGGCATTTCGTGGGCCCGGCCCGGCAACTTTGCGATCAACGCGACGCTCGCCTGGCGCGACGGCACCCGGCCGGCGCAGACCGATGGCGGCGGCCGCAACCCGCGTTTGTACGTGCAGGCGCAAAAGGTGTTCTGACATGGCAATGCACAACCGTTCCCCACGATTCCGGCCGCGCCTGCGGCTGCGTCCGGTCGCGCTCGCGCTGGTGTGCCTGGGCCTGGCGCCCGCGCTGGCCCAGACCCTGCCGACCGGTTTCTCGGCCATTGCCGGGGGCGTGTCTGCCGCGACGCCGAACCCCTCGACGATGAACATCACGCAGACGACGGCGCGCGCGATTGCCCAATGGAACACCTTCTCGATCGGCGCGGGCGCGACGCTCAACGTGGCGCAGCCGAGCACGAGCAGCGTGTTGCTGAACCGCCTCGTGGGCGGTGCTCCGGCCTCGGTGATCGCGGGCGCCATGAATGCAAACGGCCACGTCTACCTGATCAACCCGGCGGGCGTGACGTTCTCGGCGGGCTCGTCGGTCAGTGTCGGCGGGCTGGTCGCTTCGGCGCTGAACATGTCCACGAGCGACGAGGCATTCATGGGCGGTGCGACCCGGCTCGAGTTCGTGCGGCCCAGCGGCGCCTTCGGCTCGGTGGAGAACGACGGCAGCATCGTGGTCGGCAATGGCGGCACCGCCGCGTTGATCGGCCCGATGGTGGCCAACCGCGGCAGCATCGTTGCGAACGGCGGCACGGCCGCGATGGCCTCGGGCGAGACTGTGACGATCGACTTCGCGGGCGACGGACTGACCACGTTGCGCGTGACGCCCGGCATCTACAGCAGCGTGGTGAACAGCGGCACCATGCAGGCCAACGGCGGGCGCGTGGCGCTGATCGCGACCAGCGGCTCCGAGGTCTCGAATGGCGTGGTCAATTCACGCGGCGTGCTGCGGGCCGACTCGATGGTTTCGCGCAACGGCGAGATCATCCTGGACAGCGGCCTTTCGCCCGAGGGCGTGCAAATGACCGGCGGCCTGGTGTCCGCGGCCGGCAACGGCGCCGGCCTCACTGGAGGCTCGATCGACATCCAGGGCCGCGTGATCGGGCTCGTGCCCTTCGTTCCCCCGCTTTCGTCCGTTCCACCGCCGCCGCCGCCTGGGTCCGACGACCGCGGCGTCCTCGATGCGAGCGGCAGCGCGGGCGGCGGGCGCATCCGCCTTTATGCGAACGCGGTGAGCGAAATAGGCGATACCGGCGCAATCGCGCTCGGCGCCGGTTCGATCCTGCGCGCGGACGCCGTTGCATCTGGCAACGGCGGTGACGTTCGCGTGCTGGCCGAGCGCACCCTGCGTGCCTACGGCAGCATCTCGGCGCGCGGTGGCGCGGGCGGCGGCAACGGCGGCTTCATTGAAACCTCGGGTGGCTTTGCCGCGCCCGCCGATGGGCTCGGCGGCGGCTTCGGCATCGACGGGCTGCGCGTGGACGCCGCCGCGCCTGCTGGCACCGCGGGCACCTGGCTCATCGACCCGTTCAATGTCGACATTGTCCCCGGTGCCGCGGCCGGCACGCTTCCGACCAACCCCTTCGAACCGCTGGCGGCCAGCACGATCCAGGACGGCGACATCAATGCGGCCCTCAATGGCGGCACCAGCGTGCGCATCACCACCGGCGCCGTGGGCGCGGGTTCGCCCACGGATGGCGACATCCGGATGTTCAACGGCGTGCGCATCAACTACAGCACCGCCAACGGTCCGTTGACCTTCCAGCTCGACGCCCATCGCAGCGTGCGCGGCGACGCCAACGTGGTGATCGAGTCCTCGGGCGCCGGCGGGCCGCTCGACGTGGTGTTCAACACCGACGTCAACGGCGCCGGCGCCGCGACCGGCGGGGGACAGGTGAGCTACAGCGGCGACATCTACACCAACGGCGGCAATGTCGTGATGAACGGCGCCTGGTCGGCCGCAGGGGCGGGCCCGAGCGTGAGCCTCAACGGCAACATCATCGACACGCGCGTCGGCCGCACCGATGCCGGTGCGGGCGGCTCCGTGACGATCTTCGGCAACACCAGCGGGCCCTCGGGCGGCGGCTTCACGGACGCGGCGGTCAACATCAGCGGCGTGCAGATCGCCACCTCGACCGGCGACGTCGACATCACGGGCATCGGCGCCAACACCAGCGGCGTACGGCTCGCCTCACGCTTCTCGGTCACCGGCTTGCCGAACCGGCAGACCGACATTTCGACCACCAGCGGCAACATCACGGTGCGCGGCGTCGGCAACTTCTCGGGCAACAGCAGCGAGAACCCGGGCCATGGCGTGGTGCTCAACGATGCGGTGCTTCGCTCGGTCGATGGCGACATCGCGGTGCGCGGCCTGCGCCAGGCCGGCGCAGCCGGTCCGGGCACTGGAGGGGACGGGGTGCTGCTGCGCAACGGCTCGCGGATCGCCACGACCGGCAGCGGCAGCATCGAGATCACGGGCCAGGCCGAGGGCAACGGCGCCGGCGTGCGGCTCGGGCCCGTGGCGCCCGTGCCGGGCGTGTTCCCGCCGGTGCTCGCGGGCGTTTCCGTGTCTTCGGCCGGCGGCAACGTCGTGCTGCGCGCCAGCAACGACGGCAGCACCGATGCGCTGGTCATCGACGGCACCGTGAGCGCGGGCAACGTCGTCAACCTTCGTCCCGGCGGCGTGGCGGCCGACGGCACGGCTTTCGACCAGGTTGCCACGCCGATCACGCTCGGCGGCACGGCCAGCACGGGCTTCGCGGTGTCGGCCGACGAGTTCTCCCGCATTTCGGCCGGCAACGCCGTCGTGGCCGGCAGCAATGCGCATGCGGCCGACATCAACGTCGTCGGGCCGCTCGCCCTGGCCTCGGGCTTCACGCTGCAGAACGGCGGCGGCGGCAACATCGCACTGCAGGCGCCCATCACGGCGCCGCGCGTGGGTCTGGTGTCCGCCGGCAACATCACGCAGACCGCGGCCGCGCCGATCACGGCCGGCACGCTGCTGGCCCTTTCCACCGGCGGCAGCGTGCTGCTCGACCAGGCGGCCAACAACGTGAGCGCGAACACGCTGGGCGGCGGGGCTGCCGGCGCGTTCCGCTACCAGGATGTGGACGAGCTGCGCGTCGGCCCCGTGTCGGTCGTCGGCTACGACGCCGCCGGCAACGCGCCGCAGGTGGTGTCGGCCGGCTCGATGGCCGCGGACACGGTGTTCGTGCGCACGCTGAGCGGCGACCTGCAACTCGGCACGGCGGTGAGCAGCACTTCCGGCACCGACCTGGTGGCTGCGGCGCGCTTCCAGAACGTCGGTGGTGCCGGCCTCGGCGGCGCGCCGTGGCGCGTGTGGGCCGACACCTGGGTTGGCGAAACGCGCGGCGGGATCGCCGGCTCGGGCCTGCTGCCGAATCTCTACAACTGCGCCTACCTGGGCCTGTGCGGCGTCAGCGTGTCGCCGGGCGACAACCACTTCATCTATGCGCAGCAGCCGACCGCGACCGTCGTGATCGGCAATGCGTCCCGACCGGCCGGCCTGAACAATCCGCTCTTCACCTGGAGCATCACGGGCCTGATCCTCGGCGACCGCGGCGCCGGCTTCAATGGTGCAGTGGGCACCGCGGCCACGCGGTCGAGCCCACCCGGCGCCTATGCGATCAACGGCAGCTTCACGTCGGCCGAAGGCTATCTGGTCAATGTGGTGCCGGGGACGCTCACGGTCGGCGGCTTTCCGCAGATTCCCCAGGTCGATGTGATCCGCGAAGTGCCGACCTCCTGGCTGTATGACCGCAACATCGGTCAGCCACCGATCTGCTTCGCGACGGGCCCGCTGGAGGGCGACCGCGCCTCGCAGGGCAACGACGTGCTGGCGCGCGAATGGTCGCGCGTGCGCTCGCGGCCGAATCTCACGAGTTGCGTCGATACCGAGAAGCGCAACGGCTGCGCCGACTTCTAGCCGCTCGCGGCTAGCGCGCGGGGTCGTGCGCCGCGAGCGCGGCACCGAAGTGGCCCGTGTAGGTGCGCAGGCCCTGGTGCGCCAGGTCGGACTGCGCATCGATGTGGACCTTGCCGCCCAGCGCCTGCCAGCGCCGGCAGAACGCATAGTCCTCGCTCAGGTAGCGGCCGTTGCCGGGCTCGGCCAGCAGGTCGAAGAAGCGGTAGTGCGGCCACGCCTGCGCCGCGGCATCGCGCGACGGATCGGGCGTGTAGCGCAGGTCGGGCCGAGCCTCGGCCAGGCGCTCGAACACCGGGCGCGCGATCAGCATGAAGCCCGTGGGCGCATCGAGTACCTCGACGAACCCGTCGGCATCGACCGCGCGCGCGCCCGTATATGCGTTGGCCGGAAAGCGCGCATGCCGCGCCTCGAAGTCGGCGCGCGTGCTGCCCGCGGGCAAGGCTTCGCAGAGGCCGCCAGCGGGCCAGCCGTCTTCCTTCAGCGGATAGACACCGGCCACCACGTCGCGGCCGGCCAAGAGCAGCCGCAGCGCCGCTGCGGGCTCAAAGCCGATGTCGGCATCGATCCAGAACAGATGCGTCCAGCGCGTGTCGGCCATGAACTCGGCGACCAGCCGGTTGCGTGCGCGCGGAATCAGGCTGTCGCCGTCCAGGAAGCGCGTCTGCATGGAAAAGCCGTGGGTCCAGGCGAGGTTCACGAGGCCGAGCAGGCTGCGCACGTAGATCGAGGCCAGCGCGCCGTTGTAGCTCGGCGTGGCGACGAAGGGCCGGATGTCTTTCAGTGCGGCAAGGTCGAGCATCGGTGGTGGTGGTTCGTCGGTTGGACTCATGCCGCGTGCGCATGCCGCCGCGTGGTGAGCAGTGCGCGCAGCTTGGCCGGCGCGACCGGCTTCGTCAACAGCATCACGCCGCCGTGGCGCAGGCGCTGCAGCACCTCGGGCCCGGTGGCGCCGGAGACGAGCACCGCAAGCGCGTCGGGCTGCAGACGCTTGGCGGCGGTGATCACGTCCATGCCGTCGTCGTCGCCGGCCAGTTGCAGGTCGCACAGCACCGCATCGAAATGCAGGTCGCCAGTGCCCAGCCGCGCGATGGCCTCGGCACCCGTGGAAACGCATTCGACCTGGCAGCCCCACTGCTCCAGCAGGGCGCGGCTGCCGTCGAGGATGACCGGGTCGTCGTCGATCACCATGCAGTGCAAGCCCGCCAGGGGCGTGAGCGCCATGGGCGTGGGCTCGGGCGTCGTGGCCTCGTCGGCACGGGCCGCGGGCACGGTGAGCGCAAAGGTGCTGCCCGCCTGCAGCGCGGAGCGCACCGTGATGCGGGTGCCGAGCAGCGCGGCAATGCGCGCGCAGATGGCCAGGCCCAGCCCGAAGCCGCGGCGCCGGTCGCGCTCGGTGTTGGCCACCTGGTAGAACTCTTCGAAGATCCGGCCCTGGTGGATGGGTGCAATGCCCACGCCGTTGTCGCGCACCTCGATGCGGACGTTGTCGCCGTCCTTGCGGCTGCGGCGCGCGGCCACCAGCACGGTGCCGCCAGAAGGGGCATGGCGCAGCGCGTTGGCCACCAGGTTGCCGACGATGCGCTGCAGCAGCGCCGCATCGCTGCGCACCGCAAGGCCGCGGTCGCTCCAGCGCAGCCGCACGCGGGTTTCCGACGCGGTGGCCGCATGCTGCGCATCGAGCTGGTCGAACAGCGCGGCCAGCGGCACCTTGGTGATCGTGGGGGTCAGCACCTGGGCATCGAGCCGCGAGATCTCCAGCAGGTCGTCCAGCAGCACGCCCATGAACTCGGTGCTCTCCTGCAAGCGCAGCACGGCCGGGCGCTGCGCGGGGCTGGCGCCCGGCAGCAGGCCGTCGATGAAAAGGCCCATGGCATGCAGCGGCTGGCGCAGGTCGTGGCTGGCCGCGGCCAGGAACCGTGCACGCGACAGCGCCGCCTGCTCGGCCTCGGCCATGCGCTGCAGCGCCACCGCGGTGGCTTCGCGCACGCGCTCCTCGCTGATGCGGCGGTTGCTCTGCAGCCGCTCGGCCAGCCGGTCGATGTCGCGCGCGAGCACCGCGAGTTCGTGCGAGCCGCCCCTGCTGGCCGCCGGCGGCGCGTTGTGCGAATCGCCCTCCACCACGTCGCAGCGCGCTTCGAAATGCCCGGCCTCCAGCGCGGCCACCGTGCGCGACACGCGGCGCAGCGGCCGTGCCACGGTGCGCGCCATGTGGCGCACCGACGCCCAGGCCGCGAGCAGGGCGACGAGCGCGATGCCGATGCCCGCGAAGAGCGAGCGGCTGCGCTCGCGCGCGTAGGCGGTGGTGTCGCGAAAGGTCTGCACCAGACCGATGGGCGTTTCACCCGCCGCGGTGGAGCCCGCAGGCGCGAAGGCGCTGGCGCGCGAGGCTTCGCGCAGCGTGACCGGCGAGGTGAACATGCGCAGCTGCGCGAGCGAGGGCGCCTTGGGCCCGGCCGTCACGTAGACGCCGGCGCTGTTGCTGATCTCGACCCGCATCACCTGCCCGCCGCGCAGCGCGGCGTTGGCCACGTTCTGCAGCGCCGGCAGGTCGCCGGCATAGAGGCTCAGGTCGGACATGGCCGCCACCTGGCGCGCCACGGCCTGGCCTTCGGCGTCGAAGGCCGCTTCGAGCGTTTGCAGGCGGCTGTGGGTGAACCAGCCGGTGAGCGCGAGCGCCACCGCGGCGCACGGAACAACGCCGAGCCGGAACAGGTCGCGCTGCAGGTTGCCGCGCACCATCAGCTTGGGCGCGGACTGGGGCGGCGGCGAGGTGATGTCGGCGCGCGTGCCTTCGGGCGGCAGCTTGTCGCTCATCGCGTGACGGTGAGCCGCTCGGCCAGTTCCCGCTCCTCCGGCAAGCGCAGTCCGAGTCCGCGCGCCACGGTGGCGTTGACGCGCACGGCGGCGGGCGTGGCCGATTCCACCAGCGGACTTGCGCCGCCGCCGCTGCTTGCGAGTTTCTGCCCGAGCAGCCGCGCCTGCTGCGCCAGCTGCGCGGGCGTCGACACCGCCGCGGCAAGCCCGCCCGAGCGCACCAGCCCTTCGCTGGCGCCGAACACCGGCAGGCCCGCCTCCGCGCCCGCGCGCAGCACCGAGAGCGTGGCGGCCTGGCTGTCGCCGATCAGGTCGGGCAGCACCATCAGCGCATCGCTGCGCGGCACCACCGCGCGCAGCGATGCGGCGAGCGACTTGGCGTCGGGCGCGTATTCGACCTGCACATCCCACGGCGGACTGCCGCCCTGTGCCGCGCGCTGCAGCTCGCGCACCAGCGGCTCCGATTCGGGCGTGGCGACCACGCCGATGCGCTGCTTCTGCGGCAGCACCGCGCCCACCAAAGCGAGCTGGTCGGCCATGGCCGGGTCGCGCAGCAGCACGCCCACGCGCCGGTCGCCACGGCGCAGCGCAGGGCTGGTGGCGCGCAGGTTCTCGTAGTCGAGCCGGCTCAGCATGGCGAGCACCAGCGGCTGCTGGCCCGGCCGTTCGAGTGCGGCGCGTGCGGCCGGCATGCCGACCGCCATCGTGAGGTTGGCGTCTGCCGCCAGGGCGCGCAGGCTGCGCGTGCGCACGCCGGCGTTGGCGCTGCGCTCGGTTTCGGTGCTGGCCGTCTCCGTGGCTTGCGGCGTGTCCGCGCCGCCCGGCGAAAGCCGCACCAGGTCGAAGCGGGACCCGGGCTCCTGGCCCGCGCGAAGGTACTGCACGAACTCCGAGTGGGCCGCGAGTTCGTCGCCCATCAGCACCGTGAGAGCGGCGGCCGGCGTGTGAGCCGTGAGAAGCGCCGCGCCCATGGCGAGCGCGATGCGGGCGCCGCGGCGCAGCCGTTTCCGGAAGAGCGAGATGAATGGGTTCACGGCGAAAAACATGGACTGCCTCTGCAGCAAGGGGCAGTACCCAATGTACGGAAGCCCTCTGCTTCGCGCGATAAGGCGGAGGGCTTATGTCGGCACCCGCCACCGCTTGCCAGCGTGACGAAGTGCACAGTGCGGCAGCTGCTTGGCCTATGTCCGATGGACTAGGTTCCGCAGAACGGTCCCCAGGGCGTCGGCGTTCTGCAGTGCGGCCGCGCGTTGCGCCTGGATCGCCTGGCGCAGCACGCGCGGCGAAACCGGCTTGTAGAGCACCGTGATGCCGGCGCTCGCCACTTCGCGCAGCCGGTCGGGCTTGGTCTCGCCCGTGACCAGCAGCCGCGCCGTGGCGGGACCGATGCCGCGCGGATGGCGCTCGAGCGCGGCGATCACGTCCAGCCCGTTGTCGCCGCCTTGCAGCAGCAGGTCGCTCACCACCACGTCGGGAGGCTGCTCCCACGCATCGGCCAGCGCCAGCGCTTCGGCGCGGGTCTGCGCCGCCATGACCTCGGCGCCCCAGTTGGTCAGCACCACCGACAGGCCTTCGAGGATGGTGCGCTCGTCGTCGATCACGAGGATGCGCAGCTGCTCGAGGCTGGCGTCCTCCTCGACGGCGCCGACGGTGGGCGCGGCATCGAGCGCCGGCAGCGCGGCGGGGGCCGAACGCACCAGCACGCGCACGCAGGTCCCCTTGTGCGGCCTGGAGGTCAGCTCCACGCGGGTGTTGAGCAGATCGGCCAGGCGCTGCACGGTGGCCAGCCCCAGGCCCATGCCGCGCTGCCCGCGGGACGCCTGGCGGCCGGTGCTGCCTTCCACCTGGTAGAACTCTTCGAACACCCGTGCCTGGTGCTGCACCGCGATGCCCACGCCGGTGTCGACCACGTCGATGCGAACGCCCCTGCCGCGCCGCCGGGCGCCGATCAGCACGCCGCCCTCGATGGTGTGGCGCAACGAGTTCGACACCAGGTTGTTGAGAATGCGCGAGAGCATCACATAGTCGCAGCGCACCCAGAGGTCGGTCTTGCGCGCCACCAGGCGCAGGCCCTGCTGCTCGGCCACCGGCCGGAAGTTGCGGCTGATCTCGTCGAACAGCTGGTCCAGCGGAAAGTCCGCCCACTGCGGCTGCAGCACGCCGGCATCGAGCTGCGAGAGGTTGAGCAGTTCCGAGAACAGCCGGTCGAGAGAATCCACGCATTCGCGGATGTGGCCGATGCGCTGCAGGCGCACCGGATCGGTCTCGCCATTGGCCAGCCCGTCGGAGAACAGCGTGAGCGCGTGCAGCGGCTGGCGCAGGTCGTGGCTGGCCGCGGCCAGGAGGCGGGTCTTGGCCTGGCTCGCGACTTCGAGCTGCTGGTTCTTGCGCGCCAGTTCGGCCGTGGCCTCGCTGATGCGGCTTTGCAGCAGCCGGTGGCTTTCGGCCAACGCGCGCGCCGCCTGGTTGAAGCCATGCTGCAGATGCCGTACTTCGGAAGTGCCCTCGATGGCCACGCTCGCGGCCTCGCCCGCGCCCAGGCGGTCGACGGCCTTGCCCAGCGCGCGGATCGGCTCGCTGATGCGCCGCGCCGCCCACCAGCCCGCCAGTCCCACGCCCACCAGGCTGATGGCCAGCACCAGCACCACGTTGAGCCACACCGAGCGCCGCGCATGCTGCACGGCGTCCAGGCTCATCTCGACCATCACCTTGCCGCTCTGCTTGCCCTCTTCGCTCACGATCGGCACCACCACCTGCAGGCCTTCGCCGCGGGCCCGGTCGACGGTTTCGGAGTTGGCCACGATTTCGCCGTCGTCCGACCAGATCTGCACCTGCTGCACGTGCGGCTGGTAGGTACCCGACTGGGCCGTGCGCTGCAGGATGCGGCGGTCCATGCGCACCAGCGGGGCCTGCGCCGCCGTGGCGACCTGCAGTGCCACCGTCTGGGCATTGGCGCGCATCAGCTCGGTCAGGTTGTCCAGGTGCTGGCGCGTCAGAACGGCAATGGCCGCCAGCGTGGCTGCGGTGGCCGGCACCAGCGCGAGCAGGATCAGCTGCTGCGCGAACGTGAGGCGGGCGAGCCCCCGCAGGACGTGGAAGTTCCAGTTCATTGGGGCATTGCAGGCATGGCTGTCAAGCTTAGGGGACTGGCCGCGCGAGCGAAATATGGGAAAAACATCACGAAAATAACCCGTACTTGGTATCTAATTGCGTCGCCTCACCGATGTTAGACCCGCTGGTCCGCAGCGGCCCCATGTCTCCGTGTCAAAAAATGCAGGCCTCCTTACGCAGCGTCCGGAAGGCTTCCGGCGCTCCTGACGCGTTTCGCGCCTCCCGCCGTTGCGCGCGATTCTGGCGTGCCGTTGCCGCTGTGCGCCGACGCGCCGCCCTGTCGACGCTGCTCGCCGTGCTGCCCCTGATGGCCGCGGCCCAGCCCGCGCTGCAGCCTGATGCGCCGGTGCGCTTCGGCATCCTGCCGCTTGGCGGCGCCTTCGAGTCGCGCAGCGACTGGGATCCCCTCCTGGCCGAGCTGAGCCGCGCCATTGCACGGCCCGTGAGCGTGCTGTCGGTCAATTCGTATGAAGCGCTCGAACAGGCCATTCAGCGCGACGAGGTCGACATGGCGTTCCTGTCCGGGAAGATGGCGCTGGACGCCGTCACCCAGCGCCGCATGAAAGTCGTGGCTCAGGTGGTGCGGCACGACGGGCTGCCCGGCTACCGCGCGTTGCTGCTGACCCGCAAGACGCCGCCGTTCAACACGAAGAAGAGCCTGCTCGCGGAGCCGGAGCGCTGGCGCCTTGCGCGCGGGGAGCGGCAGTCGGTGTCCGGCTTCATCGTGCCGCAGCTGCAATTCTTCCTGCCCAACCACATCGCGATGGAGACGCGCTTCCTGAGCGAGATCGTGGGCACCCACCAGACGACGGCCCTTGCCGTGGCCAACAACGAAGCCGACGTGGCCACCAACAACACGGCCGATTTCGAGCGCTTCAAGCTGCGCTTTCCGGCCGAGGCGCAGCGGCTGCAGGTGCTGTGGGAATCCGAGCTCATTCCGCATGCGCAGATCGTGGTGCGGCGGGAATACTCGCCCGAGTTGCGCAGCCGGGTGCAGGCGTTTCTGGTCGGCTACGGGCGTGCCAAGGGTCCGCGCGGCGACGGCGAACGCCTGGTGCTCAAGTCGCTGCACGACCTGGCCGGTTTCGTGGCCGCGGACAACAGCTCGCTGCAGCCGGCCGCCAAGCTCGCCTACCAGCTGGCCAAGCAAAACGCCATGACCGCACAGTGGGTCAACGACGCGGCGCGCCAGGCGCGGCTGCAGCGCATCGAAACCAATTACGCGGAGCAGGTTACCGTCTTGCGGGATCTGTCGCCCTGATGTTGCCCATGGCGTTTTCGCGCGTCCTGCGCCTGTTCGCGGTGGCACTGGCGCTGTCCGCCGCGGCCGTCGGTTCGCTGGCGCAGGGCGGCGCGGCGGGCGCTCACAAGGCGGCTCCGGTCGCGTCGATCCGCTTCGGCGTGCTGCCGCTGGGCGGCGCCGTCGAATCGCGCGCACTGTGGATGCCTTTGCTGGCGGACATGAGCCAGGCCATCGGCGTGCCCGTGAGCGCCTATTCGGTGGCGTCCTACGAAGAGCTCGACCGAGCCATCAAGCGCGACGAGATCGACATGGCTTTTCTGTCGGCCAAGATGGCGCTCGACGCCGTGATGCAGCAGCGCATGAAGGTGGTGGCGCAAATCGCGCGCCGCCCCGGCATGCCGATGCACCGCGCGGTGCTGCTGACGCGCAAGGCCGGCGTGCCCAACACGCTGGAAGCCGTGCTCGCCGAACCCGAGCGCTGGCGGCTGGCGCGCGGCGACAGCCGTTCGGTGACCGGATTCCTCGTTCCGCAGAGCCAGCTCTTCCTGCCGCGCAACATAGAGCTGGAGACGCGTTTCCGTGGCGAGGTGGTCGGCAACCACCAGGCCACCGCGCTGGCCGTGGCCAACGGTGACGCCGATGTGGCCACCAACAACACCACCGACTTCGAGCGCTTCAGGGAACAGTTCCCGGTCGAGGCCGGGCGGCTCCACATCGTCTGGGAATCCGAGCCGCCACCCGGCGCGCAGATGGTGGTGAGGCGCTCCTATCCCCCCGAGTTCCAGTCCCGGCTGCAAAGCTTTCTGATCGGGTATGGCCAAGGCAAGGGCCCGCGCGCAGACGCCGAGCGCGAGGTCCTGAAGACGCTGCGCGCGGCCTACGGCTACGCCCCAGCCGACGACAGCGCGCTGCTGCCCGAGGCCATGCTCGAATACCAGCTTGGCAAACAGCGCGCCATGGCCGCCGCGTGGGTCAACGAGGCGGCGCGCGAGCAGCGGCTGCGGCGCATCGAGCAGGCCTACAAGGAACAGGTCGAGACATTGCGCGCGGCGGCCGGCGCGACGCGCTGAGCAGGCACCGCGGCCTCGCATCTAGTCCCTTCGCCGTAGCTCCAAATCCCTCCGCCTAGGCCGTTAGGCGGATTTGCCGGCGGCCCTGCGCGCCGGAAACTCCGTGCTTCTTTCGGGCAGCCCTTGCCTTTGACGGAGTGCGGATGAGTTGGCGAACAAAAGTGGTCTGGAGCGAGGGGATGCTGCTGCAGCCCCAGCACCTGCAGCAGAGCGAGCGTCATGGCGACCATGCGCGGCATGTGCTGTTGCGCTCCACCACGCCCTATGCCTGGGGCTTCGCGGAGATCGAGATCGATCAGGCCGCGCTCACGCTGGGCAAGCTGGCGCTGGTGCGCGCGGTGGGCATCTTCGGCGACGGCACGGTGTTCGACATGCCGGCGGTCGATCCGCTGCCCGAACCCATCGACATTCCGCCCACCATGCGCGACGAGGCCGTGATGCTGGCATTGCCGCTGCGCCGCGCCGGTGCCCGCGAGGCCGATGCCGAGGAATACGAAGAGCTGGTGCGCCACCGCGTGCTCGAGTCCGAGGTGCCCGACTCCAACACCGCCGGCGAGCGCACGGCCATGCTGCAGCTGGGCCAGCTTCATACGCGCCTGATGCGCGCCAGCGAAGCGACCGATGCCTGGACCACGCTGGGCGTGGCCCGTGTGCTCGAGCGCCGGGTCGACAACCAGGTGCAGCTCGACCGCGCCATGCTGCCGCCGCTGCTGGACGTGGCGGGCCATGCCGTGATCCGCGCCTGGCTCGACGAACTGCTGGGCCTCATGCGCCAGCGCGGCGAGGCACTGGCCGGCCGCATGACGCAGGGCGGCACTGGCGGCGTGGCCGAGATCGCCGACTTCATGCTGCTGCAAACGGTCAACCGCAATGAGGCGATCTTTGCGCACCTGGCCAAGAGCGCCATGCTGCACCCGCAGCACTTCTTCGAGCACGCGCTCGGGCTGGCCGGCGATCTGGCGAGCTTTCGCGATTCACGCCGCGTGGCGCGCTTCGGCCCCTACATCCACGACGACCTGGCGCTGAGTTTCCGCCCGCTGATGGACGACCTGCGGCGCAGCCTCTCGATGGTGCTGGAGCAGTCGGCCATCCGCATCGACCTGCACGACCGCAAGCACGGCGTGCGCGTGGCGGTGGTGACCGACGTCGAGCTGCAGCGCAAGGCGACCTTCGTGCTCGCGGTGAACGCCAACATGCCGAGCGAAGCGCTGCGTGCCCGCTTTCCCACGCAAGTCAAGATCGGCCCGGTCGAGCGCATCCGCGACCTGGTCAACCTGGCGCTGCCTGGCGTCACGCTCACGCCCATGCCGGTCGCGCCGCGCCAGATCCCTTTCCACACAGGCGCCAACTACTTCGAGCTCGAAACGCGCAATAGCGACCTGTGGCGCCAGCTGGAGCAATCGGGCGGCATCGCGATGCACATCGCGGGCGATTTTCCCGGCCTCGACCTCGCGTTCTGGGCAATCAGGGCCTAGCGATTCCGGGTAACGGACGGAACACACCATGACTACACCCGATCCCTTCGCCGCTTTCGAGTCGGAGCGCACGGTCATCAAGCCCAAGCCGCGCACGCCGGCCGGTACGCCGCCGCCCGCTGCCGCGCCCGCGCCTTTCTTCGGCGGCGCCGATCCGACGCCCGCCGCCGATGTCGGCGAGATCGGGCTGCTCAACCCGCTGGTCTCGGCCGCGGGCAAGCTGCTGGTGCTTACGGCCAAGCTGCGCAATCTCGCGCAGCCGCCCAATGTGCCGGCCCTGCGCGCCTCCACAGCCGAAGCGGTGAACCAGTTCGACGCCGCCGCGCGCCGCGCCGGCGTCAGCAATGAGTCGGTGCTTGCCGCGCGCTATGTGCTGTGCACGGCGCTGGACGAGGCCGTGGCCAACACGCCCTGGGGCGTGCAGGCCGGCTGGAACAAGCAGAGCCTGCTGGTGCAGTTCCACAACGAGACCTGGGGCGGCGAGAAGGTGTTCCAGCTGCTCGCCAAGCTCGCGCAGGACGTGCCCACGCACCGCCAGCTGCTGGAGCTGATCTACAGTGTGCTCGCACTCGGCTTCGAGGGCCGCTACCGCGTGGTCGACAACGGCCGTGCGCAGCTCGACTCGGTGCGCCAGCGCCTGGCCGACCTGATTGCCAAGGATCGTCCGCCGCTCGAAGCCGAGCTTTCGCCGCATTGGCGCGGGCAGGGCGCAGGCACGGTGCGGCTGCGCGAATCGCTGCCGCTGTGGGTGTTCGCGGCCGGCTTTGCGCTGTTGCTTGCGCTGGCGTGGTTCGGCCTGCGGCTCACGCTCAATTACCGCTCCGACACCACCTATGCCGCCGTGTCGGGCCTGCGCGTGCCCAACATCCAGATCGCGCCGCCCGCCGCGCCGGCCAAGACGCCGCGGCTCGCGCGCTTTCTCGAGCCCGAGATCAAGCAGGGCCTCGTGACCGTGACCGACGAGGCCGACCGCAGCGTGGTGCGCCTGCGCGGCGATTCCTTCTTCGGCTCCGGCAGCGCCGAACCCATGGCGGCCTCGCTGCCGGTGCTGCGCCGCATCGGCCAGGCACTGGCCGAGGTGAAGGGCGAGGTGCTGATCACCGGCCACTCGGACAACCAGCCGATCCGCTCGCTGCGTTATCCGTCCAACTGGCATCTGTCGGCCGCGCGCGCCGATGCAGTGAAGGGCGCGCTCACCACGCTGGTCGATCCGGCGCGCATGCGCTCCGACGGCAAGGCCGACGCCGAGCCCGTGGCCGCCAACGACACGCCGGCCAACCGCGCGCGCAACCGGCGCGTGGACATCGTGCTGTTGTCCGAGCCGGACCGGGTCGCTTCGGCGGGAGTGACGAAATGATCAAGAAAATCTTCGGCTTCCTGTTCAGCCCGGTGCTGCTGACCATCCTGGCGCTGGTCATCGTCGCGCTGCTGATCTGGTGGATCGGCCCGCTGGTGAAGATCGGTGCGTGGGCGCCGCTCGAGAGCGAGCTTGCGCGCGCGCTGCTGATCGGCGCCATCGTGCTCATCGTGGTGCTGCGTGCGCTCTACCGCCGCTGGCGCGCGCGCCGTGCGAGCCAGCACCTGACCGACGGCCTCATGAAGGCGCCGGCCGCCAAGACCGACGCGCCCGTCAACGGCGAACAGAAGATCCTCGACACGCGCTTCAGCGAAGCCGTGTCCACGCTCAAGCAGATGCGCCTGCATGCGGCCGGCAAGAAGCCCGGCTGGCGCGACTGGCTTTCCATTTCCGGCGGCAGCTACCTGTATGACCTGCCGTGGTACGTCTTCATCGGCGCGCCCGGCGCGGGCAAGACCACGGCGCTGGTCAACTCGGGTCTTTCGTTTCCGCTGGCAGAGAAGTTCGGCCCCGGCGCCATCCGCGGCGTGGGCGGCACGCGCAACTGCGACTGGTGGTTCACCGACGAGGCCGTGCTCATCGACACTGCCGGCCGCTACACCACGCAGGACAGCCACCAATCGGAAGACAAGAGCGCATGGGAAGGGTTCCTGGGTCTCTTGAAGAAGGCGCGCCCGCGCCGCCCGCTGAACGGCGTGTTCCTGACAGTGAGCGTGGCCGACCTGCTGAGCCAGGGCCCCGAGCAGCGCACGCAGCTGGCCGCGTCCATTCGCGCGCGGCTGCTCGAGCTCGATTCGAAACTCACCACGCGGTTGCCGGTTTACGTGCTCGTCACCAAGAGCGACTTGCTCTACGGCTTTACCGACTACTTCGACGACCTCGGCAAGGAGCAGCGCGCGCAGGTGTTCGGCTTCACGCTGCCGGCCGACGAAAACGTGCAGGCCGACGACAAGGGGCTTTCCACCGCCTTCCAGCGCGAGTTTGCGCTGCTGCACAACCGCGTCAACGACGGGCTCATTTCGCGCATGCAGCGCGAGACCGATGGCACGCGGCGCGCCGCGATCTTCGGCTTTCCGGCGCAGTTCGGTTCCATCGGCTCGATGCTGTCCGACCTGCTCGACCAGGTGTTCACCGGCTCGCGCTTCGCGCAGCCGCCGTGGGTGCGCGGCGTGTACTTCACCAGCGGCACGCAGGAAGGCAGCCCGATCGACCGCGTGATGGGCAGCCTTGCGCGCAGCTTCGGCATCGAGCGCGCCATGCTCGCGCCGCAGAAATCGAGCGGCCGCAGCTACTTTCTCACCGCGCTGCTGCGCGAGGTGGTGTTTCCCGAGCAGCGCCTGGCCGGTGCCAACGTGAAGCTCGAGCGCCGGCGCCATGCCCTGCGCGTGGCCGGCGTGGCGGCCATGACGCTGGTCACGCTCGCGCTGCTTGCGAGCTGGGGCTACAGCACGCTGCAGAACGTCAATTACCTGAAGTCGGTCGAGGCGCGTGTCGAGCCCGCGCGCCAGAACCTCGCGGCCCTGCCTTCGCGGGTGCAGAACCTGGTCGAGGTGGCACCCGTGCTGCAGGGCCTGCGCGACATCTGGAAAACGCCTGACAACCGGCAGGGCGACGAGCCGCTGTCGATGACGCTCGGCCTCTACCAGGGCGACAAGCTCGACGCCGCCGCCATGCTCACGCACCAGCGCGCGCTCAACGACGCCTTCCTGCCGCAGATCGCCAAGCGCATCGAAGACCAGCTGCGCACCGCGCAGAAGGACAACCTCGAGTACACGTACGAGGCGCTCAAGAGCTACCTCATGCTCTATCAGCCCGAGCACTTCGATGCCGAGGCGCTCAAGGCCTGGATCACTCTCGACTGGGCGCGCAGCCTGGACCGCGGCATTCCCGAAGACCAGCGCAAGGCGCTCGAAGACCAGCTCGACGTGCTCATCGCCCAAGGCCCGCCGCGTTCGCCGCTCAAGATGGACGAGAACCTGGTGCGCAGCGTGCGCGCCGTGCTCGCGAGCTATCCGCTGGAGCAGCGCGTGTTCAGCCGCCTGAAGCGCCAGCGTGCCACCAAGGACATTCCGGCCTTCAGCATCGCCACCGCCGCGGGCCCCTCGGCGCCGCTGGTGTTCGAGCGCATCAGCGGCAAGCCGCTGACCGAAGGCGTGCCGGGCATGTTCACCTACGACGGCTATCACAAGCGCTTCCAGAATGAAGTGACGGTGCTCACCGGCCTGCTCGCGCAGGAGGACCCGTGGGTGCTCGGGCAAGACCGCAGCGCCACCGACCGGATGCGCGACGTGGCCGCCCTCGGCGCGCTGACCGATCGCGTGCGCCGGCTCTACCTGGCGGAATACGTCAAGGTGTGGGAAACGCTGCTGGCCGACGTGCGGCTGATTCGCGCCAACGGGCTCGAGAAGAACATCGAGGCCGCGCGCATCCTCTCGGGCGTGGGTTCTCCGCTGGCGAACTTCCTGCGCGCGGTCGTGAAGGAAACCACGCTCATTCCGGCCGACCAGCCCAAGGATGTGGTGAGCAAGGCCACGGCCACGGTCGCCAACACCCGCAAGGGCCTGGAAGACCTGTTCGGCGGCGACCCGAACAAGGCGGTGGCCAGCGGCAAGCGCATCGAGAGCATCGTGGACGACCGCTTCGAGCCGCTGCGCCGTCTTGTCACCCCCGCCGCGCCGAACCAGCCTGCGCCCATCGACGATGCGCTCAAGCTTTTCAACGAGGTGTACGTGTACCTCAACGCCGTCGACACGGCCGTGAAGGGCCGCACCTCGCCGCCGCCCGGCGACGTGGCCGGCAAACTCAAGTCCGACGCCGGCCGCCTGCCCGAGCCGGTGCGCACGATGGTCGAGAACCTGAGCCAGTCGGGCGCGGCGCAGGCCCAGGTGGCCGAGCGCGGCAACCTGAGCCAGGACCTGCGTCCCGTGACCGAGTTCTGCAACCGCGCCATTGCGGGCCGCTATCCCTTCGTGGGCAACAGCAAGCGCGACGTGCTGCCCGAGGACTTCGGCCAGATGTTCGGCCCCGGCGGCCTGATGGACGACTTCTTCCAGAAGCGGCTGGCCGCGCTGGTCGACACCAGCACCCGGCCGTGGCGCTACAAGCCCGTGGCCGAGCGCGGCGCCGTCACCACGCAGGCGATTGCGCAGTTCGAGCGCGCCGCGCGCATCAAGGACATCTTCTTCCGCGGCGGCGGCCGCGGCCCTTCGATGCGGCTGGACTTCAAGCCGGTGGAGATGGACGCCGGCATCACGCAGTTCATTCTCGACGTGGACGGCCAGCTCGTGAAATACGCGCACGGCCCGGTGGTGCCCATGGCCGTGCAGTGGCCCGGCCCGAAGGGCAGCAACCAGGTGCGCATCCAGGTCAGCCCGCCTTCGACCACGGGCAGTTCGGGCTCGGCGGTCGATGGGCCATGGGCGCTGTTCCGCGCGCTCGACGACGGCCAGCTCGAAGCCGGCGATGCGCCCGAGAAATTCTTCATCACCTTCCAGGTCGGCCCGCGCAAGACGCGCTTCGAGGTGACGACGAACAGCGTGCAGCATCCGATCCGCTTGAAGGAACTGCGCGAGTTCTCCTGTCCGGAGGGGCTGTGAGCGACGTGGCGACTTCTTCCTCTTCCTCCTCTTCTGTCTTCGCTTCTTCTTCGGACGCGCTGCCGGGATGGTTCGGCAAGTTGCCGGGCATGGGGGACTTTGCGCATCGGCGCCTGCCCGAGTCGTTCCGTTCGGTGTGGGACCAGTGGCTGCAGCGCGGGTTGGCGCGGCTGAAGGACCGGCATGCCGACTGGACGGCGCATTACCTGGAGGCGCCGATCTGGTGCTTTGCCTTGGGGCCGCAGGTTGCCGGAGAGGGCGCGTGGATCGGTGTGTTGATGCCTTCGGTCGATGGCGTGGGGCGGTACTTTCCGTTCACTATGGCTGTCGAGCTTGATGTTTCCGTGGGCGAGGTGCTGCGGGGGGATGCGCTGCAAGTTGCGTTGCGCTGGTGGTCGCAGGGCACGCGGGCTGCACTCGAAGGGCTTGAGGGGGATCTGGATGCGCTGCGGTTCGATGCCGTGTTGCAACGGGTGTTTGTTGCCGATGTTGGTGATGTGCGCGTTGGGGCGGTGGAGTCGCTGGTTTTGCCGGGGGCGGGGGGGTCGTTGTGGATGGGCGATCCGGGCGCTGAAGAGACTGTTCGAATAGTTGTGGCTGGGTTGCCTTTGGATGGGCAGTTCGAGGCTTTGTTTGTTGGGGGTGGGGAATGACGTCCGTCAGTCGTTTTCTTTCCCGAAGCCGGGATATCCGCCCGATGGCGGACTCACTTTCCTTTGGTGAAGCAAAGAAAAGCAGGTCGCCCGCCGGGGCGAGTCCCGGCCTCGGGAAGCAAGCACCCGTCTACGTTCAAACGGGAGCCACTCAATGACCGACGCAAACACGCCTCCAGAAGACGACCGTACGCAGGTCATGTCGAGGCCAGCCCCACAACCCGCGGGCAACGAAGACACGTCAGCCACCGTCATCACGGCAAACCCGACCAGCCTGTCCAACGTCCCCGTCACCAGCCCCGCCACGGAAGCCAACGAAGCCGGCCTCCTCCCCGTAGGCAGCCGCCTCGCAGAATTCGAAATCACCAGAGTCGTGGGCCAGGGCGGCTTCGGCGTCGTCTACGAGGCCTGGGACCACACGCTTGAGCGCGTCGTCGCCATCAAGGAATACCTGCCGACGTCGCTCTCGACCCGGCAGCAGGACGGCACGGTGGTCCCGCTCTCCGAGCGGCACCGCGAAACCTTCGATCTCGGCATGCGCAGCTTCATCAACGAGGCCCGCCTGCTCGCGCAGTTCGACCATCCCTCGCTGCTGAAGGTCTACCGTTTCTGGCAGGAGCGCGGCACCACCTACATGGTGATGCCGTTCTACCGCGGCGACACGCTGCGCCAGGCGCTGGTGTCCATTCCCGCGGGGGTGGACGAGGCATGGTTGATCCGCATCATGGACGGCGTGACGCAGGCGCTGGCGGTGATGCACAACGCCAACTGCTACCACCGCGACATCGCGCCCGACAACATCATCCTGCTCGAAGGCTCCGGCCGGCCGGTGGTGCTCGACTTCGGTGCCGCGCGCCGCGTGATCACCGACAAGACGCAGGCGATCACCGTCATCCTGAAGCCCGGCTACGCGCCGATCGAGCAGTACGCCGAAATGCCCGACATGTCGCAGGGCGCGTGGACCGACGTCTACGCGCTGGCGGCAGTGATGCACGTGGCCGTCTGCGGCCGCGCGCCGCCGCCTTCGGTGGCGCGGCTGTTGTCCGACAGCTATGTGCCGCTGGCGGGCAACGAGATCCTGCGCCAGCGCTACAGCCTGCGGCTCCTGCAGGCGATCGATTCTGGCCTGGGCGTGCGGCCCGAGTCGCGGCCGCAGTCGATGGCCGAGTTCCGCGCCGCGCTCGACCTGGAGGTGGGCCACAGCGTCGCGCCAACGCCGCGCACCACGCCGCCGGGCTCGGGTGCGCGGACCCACAGCAACGCCGACCTGCCGACGACGATCGGCCGCGGCAAGGCGCCTGCGCCGGCACCCGCTCCGGGCGCGGGCACGAGCGGAAAGAACGGCAAGGCCGTGGCCGCCCTGGCCTCGGTGGCCGTGCTGGCCGCCGTGGCCGGTGGCGGCTGGTGGTGGTACCAGGGCCGCACGGCGGGCGCGGAGGGCGACGGCGGCAAGCAGGTCGCGGTTGCAACACCGCCGCCGCCGCCCGAGCCCCGCGTGACCCAGGCGCCCCCAGCACCGCCGCCGCCTCCGCCGCCAACACCCCGCACGCCGCTCGAATCGCTGCAGTCGCTTGCCGCGGGCGCGGCGCCGGGTTTCGACGTGACGGCCACGCCGAAGAAGCCCGAGGTGGCGATCGGCAAGGACAAGCTGGCCTTCGAGGTCCGCAGCAAGCGCGAGGGTTTCGTCTACGTGTTCCTGCTGTCGAGCGGCGGAGAGATGTTCCTGCTGTTCCCCAACCTGCTCGACAAGTACAACAAGATCACCGCGAACAGCCCGCTGTCGCTGCCGCGCGCCTCATGGCCGATGGATGCGGGCGGTCCGGCCGGCACCAACCAGTTCGCGGTGCTCGTCAGCCAGCACGAGCGCGACTTCAGCGCCTCGGGCATGCAGAACGACGGCGTGTTTCCGCAGTTTCCGCTGCCCGTGCTGGCGGCGCTCGAAGCCAGCCGCGGCACGGGGCCGTCGCCCTTGCTGGGCAAGCCCGCGTGCGCGCCCAACACCCCATGCAACGACGTCTACGGCGTCGCGAATTTCAAAATCGTCGAGAAGTAATCGTCTGTAGAGCGTTGGCCCGCTGGGCCGTCTTTCGGACAAGGAGGCTTTCATGTACACGCAGTCGCCGATTTTCATTTCCGCCCTTCGCTGGGTTGCCGCCGCCGCGGCCGTGCTTGCGGCGGGCTGCGCCAACACGCCGCCGGCGTCCAACACCGACGTCAACGCCAACGCAACTGCCGCTGCTCCCGACACCACGGCGGCATCGGCAGGCACATCGCGGCCGGCCTCCACCGGCGCGAGCGTGGCCGGCCAGGCGCGCACCTTCTCGACCCAGCTGGCCACCTACACCTCGGTCAGCTTCGATGCCGTGCCCGGCTGGGCGCGCGACGATTTCTCCGAGAGCTGGCCCGCCTTCCTTGGCAGCTGCAAGGTGCTCACCGGCCGCGGCGCCGAATGGAAGGATGTGTGCGCGCGGGCCCTCAGGATCGACAGCAGGAACAGCACTGCCATTCGCGCCTTCTTCGAACAGGAGTTCTCGGCCTACCAGATCCGCGACGACGACCGCAAGCCCGATGGCGTGGTCACCGGCTATTTCGAACCCGAGATCCCGGGCAGCCGGCAGTACGCGGCGCCGTTCATCTATCCGGTCTACGGCCAGCCCGAAGACATGCTGTTTGCCGACGTGCGCAAGTTGCCGGCAGGAAACGGCACCGTGGCGGCGCGTGTCGAAGGCCGCAACGTGGTGGTGCAGACCGGGCTCAGCACGCGCGACATGGGCGCGCCGGGTCTCTATGCGCTCGACCTCTCGGCCCTCACGCGCGACACGCTCGACCGCAAGGTCCGCCTGCGCATCGAGGGCAAGCAGTTGCTGCCCTACTACACACGCGAAGAGATCGAGACCAAGGGCGCGCCCAATGCCAGGGTGCTGGCCTTCGTGAGCAGCGCCACCGCGCTCTACGAAATGCAGATCCAGGGTTCGGGCCGCATCAAGCTGGCCAACGGCGACATCATTCGCGTGGCCTACGCCGAGCAGAACGGCCAGCCCTTCCGTCCCACGCTGGCGCAGGCCACCAACGGAAAGCCCCTCACCCCGGTCAAGGTGCGCGGCTCGTCCATCGAGCTGCAGCTCGACGACGGCGACGATGACGACGACGTCGGCGGCACCTCGACCAGCACCATCCGCACGCGCGGCTTCACGCTTGCACGGCCCGTCGCCAGCGGCGCGGTCGTGGTGCCGGGGCGGCGCGCAGCCGGGCCGGTCATCGGCTCCGGCATCAAGGACCCGAGCTACGTGTTCTTCAAGGAGTCGCCGTCGCCTTCGGGCGGGCCGGTGGGTGCGTTCGGCGTGCCGCTTTCGGCGGGCCGCTCGATCGCGGTGGATCCGCGCAGCACGCCGCTCGGCTATCCGGTGTTCGTCTCCACCCGCGCGCCCGGCACCGGCGCGCCCATGCAGCGGCTGACCATTGCGCAGGACACCGGCGGTGCCATCCGCGGCGCGGTGCGGGCCGACTATTTCTTCGGCAACGGCCAGCAGGCCGCCACCAACGCGCGCCGCATGAAGGAACGCGGCCAGCTCTGGATCCTGCTGCCGCGCGGCCTGGCCGTGGCCTCGGCGGCGGTGTCCTCGGCCATCCGCACGCGCGGCGGTCCGGTGGGCGCCGGCCTGCCGCAATGCCTGGTTCCGACCGAAGGCGTGTGCGTGGACGACTAGTCCGACTGCTTCCGATTTCCTTTGTTCGCTCCTCCATGCAGGAAACCCTTTCGTCCGCGGAAAGCAGTGCGCTCGTCCGCCTCTGGCGGCGTCGGCAGACGCTGTCCCCCGACGACATGGGCACCATGTACCGCATCGTGGGCGATGCGCTCGTGGCCTGCAATCCGCCCGAGCTCCAAGTGCTGGGCGAAGGCCGGCAGGAGCTGGTGGCGCAGTTCATCTATGTGAAGGTGCTGCGGCTGGACGCCGATCCCGACGAGGCCGACGAGCGCGCGAGCCACAGCGCGCCCTCCAGTGCCTTTGCCTTGTGTGCCTACTTCCGGCGCTACCTGATCGACTGCACGCGCGCGAGCTCGTTCCGCCGCAAGCTCTCGATCGGCGACCAGGTCACGGAGGCGCAGCTCGAAGACGCGCTGGGCGCGGATGAAGATCCGGACGGCTGCCTGGCGGAACACGGGCTGAGCGCCAGCGCGGTACAGCTGGCCGCGCGCGCCTTCATCGCCGAGCTGCCCGAGCCCGAGCGCATCCTGCTGTGCGAGGGTTTCGGCAAGGAGGCCGAAGGCGGCTTGTCTGGGATTGCCTCGCGCCATGCCATCGCCTCCTACCACTACCGCGCAGGCCGGCTGGGCCTGGTGCACAAGCGCGAGGGCCTCACCGCCGACTACGCCAAGACCCGCCTGGGCGGCTGGATCCAGCAGACGCTGGGCATTGCCATCGAGCCCGGGAACATGGCGGCGATCCTGCAGGTTTTCAAAATCCTCGGTGCTGAAGCGTCTTATGCCTGAAGACATAGCCATTCAGGAACAGACCGCCATGCACACCGACCTCTGGCCCCCCCTCAGCGTGATCCGAAGTGCGTTCCAGCCCGTGGGCGCCGCCCCCCCGGTGCCCGACGCCTCCGGCCGCGAAGCCGTCGTGGCCATGCCGGGCACGGCCGCGCGCACCGCGGCCGGGACGCCGCGCGCTGTGCTCGATCTCGTGCTTCCGCTCTCCGAATTGGCCCGGCGCCGCGAGGCTGTCGCCCAGCGCGCCTTCACGGCGCGCTGGGCGCCGGGCCGCCTCGTCAGCGTGGTGGTCGAAGGGCGCCTGCTCGGCGTGCTGCTCGACCGCTGCATACACGGCAACCTCTGGCAGGGCTGGATGGCCGCGGGCGAGGCCGACTGGGCCGGCGCGTACGACGTATTGCTCGAGCCCGACGATGAGCCCTTCGAGCCCGCCTTCGGATTGATCCAGGCCTGGAACGTGGTCATGCTCGAACCCAGCCCGCAGCTCTGCGCGCGCGTGCTCGGCGAGGTCTCGGCCACGCGGCTGGCCGCGATCCGCGCGGTGCACGACGAATGGGCCGCGCAGACGCCGCTCGCCATTGCGCCCGAACCGGGACGCATCGCATTGCGCACCGTGGGCGGCGTCTTCTCGGTGCTCTGTGGCACGCCGCTGGGCGAGGAAGATCCGCGCGCCGAATACCAGGCGATCTATCGCGATGCCGCGGCGCAGCTGGGCACGGCATTGCTGCCGGGTTCGAGCAGCGCGGCGGCGGTGCCCAGCGCGCCGCGCGCAACGCCGCAGCCCAAACCCGAGGGAGGCTGGTGGGGCAGCATCCGCCGCTGGTTCGGCGCCGAGGGCTGGGTGCGTCCGGCCTTCGCAGTGCTTGCGTTGGTTGTGGTGGTGCAGAACCTTGGCCTGCCTGGCGGGCGCCCTGCCGAAGACGAGGAGGTGCGCTTCCGCGCCGTGCCGGCCGCACCCTCGGCCGCACCAGCGAACCTGGTCGTGCGCTGGAAAGACGGCGTGCGCATCGACGAAGCCGGCCGGCTGTTGCAGTCGATCCCGGCCGAGGTGGTGGGCGGTCCGGGCACGAATGGTGTGTGGCGCCTGCGTGTGCACGATCCGGTTCAAGGCCTGGCGGTGCTGGCGGCTTCGCCGCTGGTCGAATCGGCCGGACCGGCTTCGGAGCGGCCATGACGATCACGGCGCATCCGTTCTTCTCCCTCCCCCCCTGGGGGAGGGCAGGAGTAGGGGCAAGCGGCGTATCCATCGGGCGCTCTGCCTGGCCCCATCCCCGCCTTCCCCAGGAAGAGGAAGGCGCCATGCGATCGCGTTGCTTGCGGCTGCTGTTGTCGCTGGCGCTGCTGCTCTTCGGCAACGCCGCCTTCGCCGCCCAGCGCGCTCTGCTCGTCGGCGTTTCCGAGCTCGTGAATCAACCGCAGTCGCTCTGGCTGCAGGCGCCGCGCAACGACGTGATGCTGATGCGCGAGGCCTTGCTGAAGCAGGGCTTCGCGGCGCCGGACATCACGGTGCTGGCCGATGGCGTCAGCGGCGCCGCGCTGCCCGAATCCCGTGCCATCCACGAGGCGCTGGGCCGTTTGCTCGCGCAATCGAAAAGCGGCGACTTCGTGTTGCTGTACTTCTCCGGCCATGGCGCGCGCTGGCGCGACGGCACCAAGCGCTACCAGGAGCCCGACGGCCTGGCCGAGAATTTCCTGGCGCGCGACGTGCGCGGCGCGGTGGGCGTGGACACCGCGCTGGCGGGCGGCGTGCGCGACGTGGACTTCGACGCCTGGGTCCAGGCCTTTCTTGCGCGCAACGTGTTCGTGTGGTCGGTGTTCGACACATGCGCCGCCACCTCCATGACGCGCAGCGCCAATGCCGGCGCGACAACCGCCACGGCCGAAGGCCCTGCTGACGACGAAGTCCGCTGGCGCGGCCTGCGCGCCACGCAGCTGCGCGGCGCCATGAACACGGCAACCGCCGATGCGCCCGCGCCGACCGCGCCGCCTGCTTCGCAGAGGGTGGCGCGGGCGCGCTATGTGGCGTTCTTCGCGTCGGAGAGCCACCAGATCACGCCCGAGCTTCGCCTGCCGCGCAAGAGCCGCGGCGCGCAGCCGCAGGGCCTGCTCACCTGGGCCGTGGTCGGCGCGCTCGAGCGCAGGCCCGCCACCTGGCGCGAGCTTTTCGACGGCGTGCTCTCCTTCTACCCGCCGGTCATCGACGAGCTCGCGCAGCGTTTCCCCACGCGCGAACTGCCGTCGCCGGTGGCCGAAGGCAATCTCGATGCGCAGCTGTTCGCCAACAGCGCCGTGGCCGCCTCGACGCGGCCGGTGTGGCGCGCGCAGCGCAGCGGCGACACGCTCACGCTGCAGGCCGGTCTCATCGACGGGCTCCAGCCGCAGCAGGAAGTGCGGCTCGCGGCCACGATGGAAGACGGAACCGTTCGCAGCGCGCAGGCGCGATTGCTCCAGGCCGATATCGACTCCGCGCGTGTGGCCGTGCCGCCCGCGCTGCGCGCCCTCTCGGGCGCCGCTTCCTGGAGCGCCGCGCCGCTCGCGCCGCCGCCCGCGCTCGCACTGCGCGTGCGCAGCGACAAGGGCTTGTTGCCGCCGCGCATGAACCTCGACTATCCGGCTTCGGTCGTTTCGGTCGGCGATGCCCCGGCGCCCGGAGAGGCCCCGGCCGATGTGCGCTGGAGCGATCTCGGCGCGGCAGGCCAGCGCATCGAAGTGCTTTCGCCCGCACTCAGGAGCGGATCGGAGGCCGTCACCCAAGTGTTGCCCGACCAGGCCGCACTGCGCCGGCGGCTCGAGGCGCTGGCCCGGCTGAAGTGGTGGACCCAGTTGTCCGCGCTCGGCAATGGCAGCAGTGCACAGGTCGATGGGCTCGAAGCCGTTCTCGAAGTCTGGAGCGGCGAGCGCCTGGTGCGCAGCGAGCCCGTGCAGCGGGCCGGCGCGTCGCTGCTGCCGCTTCGCGGCGGCGAGCGTGCGGCGCTCAGCGTGCGCAACGCCAGCGGCCATTCGATCGACATGGTGGTGGTGGGCGTGGACGCGCAGGGCAGCCTGCGCCCGGTCTACCCCGACGACCCGGGCGAGACCAACCGCTTCGAACGCGGCACGCAGGGCGCACCTGCTTCCAAGCGCTTCGAGCTGCCATGGTTCGAGGCGCCCGGCGGCCGCCTGCTGGTGCTGGCTTCCACGGCCAGCCCCTACAGCAGCCCGCGCCTCTTCGGCGCGGGGCCGATGGAAGCGGCCGCGCCCGAGGTCCGCGTGCGCGGGCAGCTGTCCGAGGGCAAGTCCCGGCAGACCTTTGCCGCCATGGTGCATTGGGCGGGCGATGCACCGCCCGCCAAGTAACTGTTTTTGTTCTCAGGAGATCGACATGAGCTGGACCTACGATGGAAAACTGGACCCCGACGAGGCCCTGCGCCTGCTCGACTACCTGTCGGGCGAATCGGGCAACGACTTCTCGATGATGATCGAGAGCAAGGGCTCGCCGATCGAAGGCGAGTCGGCGCGCACGTATGAAGACGGCAAGCAGCGCATGGAAATCGGCGGCTACTCGTACAAGTCCGACGTGGTCATTCCGCCGGGCTCGACCAAGGGCAAGCTGCGCAGCTATTCGTTCATCGTCATTCGCGACTGCGATGCCGCCACGGCCTCCATCGCCAGCCTGCTGAAGAACCAGGAAAGCGACCTCAAGGTGACGGTATCGGTTTTCAAGGCCGGCGGCGACAGCTCCAAGGACCTGCAGTCGCACCTGGAGTTCGTGCTCGAAGGAGCGCGGGTCGACTGCCACGCCATCGTCACGGGCGGCACCCCCAAGCGGCCGTGCGACATCATCTTCTTCCACTACACCAAGCTGGAAATCCGCTCGGCGCCGCAGCAGAAGACCGGTGCGCGCGGCGCGGTGCGCACCTGCACCTTCAGCGGCAACTGAGACGGCCGAACGGAGAACCCCATGACCACCTCTGCCGAACTCATCAAGTCCGCCGACCCTGTCGCTGCCCTCAAGGCACTGAGCGACGAGGTTCGCGCCAGGCCTTCCGACAGCAAGCAGCGCGTCTTCATGGCGCAGCTGCTCTGCGTGCTGGGGCAGTGGGAGCGCGCGCTCAACCAGCTCACCGTGGCGGCCGAGCTCGATGCGCTCGCCGTGCCCATGAAGCAGGTCTACGGCGAGGCCGTGCGATGCGAGGGCCTGCGTGCCGAAGTGTTCGCGGGCACGCGCACGCCCATGATCTTCGGCCAGCCGGACGAATGGCTGGCCCTCCTCATCGAATCGCTGTTGCGGCAGGGCCGCGGCGAACTGGACCTCGCCGAGGACCTGCGCCAGCGCGCCTTCGATGCCGCGCCCGCCATCGGCGGCACCATCGACGGCGTGCCCTTCGACTGGCTGGCCGATGCCGACATGCGCCTGGGCCCCGTGCTCGAGGCCTTCGTCAACGGCAAGTACTACTGGATTCCGTACGCGCGGCTTGCGCATATCAAGATCGAAGCGCCCGAAGACCTGCGCGACTGCGTCTGGATGCCCGCGCACCTGCTGCTCGAAAACGGCGGCGAGACGCTGGCGCTCATTCCCACCCGCTACGAAGGCACCGAGAAGAGCCAGGACGGCGAACTGCTTCTCGCGCGCAAGACCGAATGGCGCGAACTGCGGCCCGAGGTGTGGGCAGGCAGCGGCCAGCGCGTGCTCGGCAGCGATGCGGGCGAATACGCGCTGATGGACGTGCGCGAGATTCTCTTCAACCCGGCGGCTCCGGTGGAGGAGAAGGGCGCGTCGGAACAAGGCGGGCAACGTGGTTGACCTCACGGCCCAGGAGCGCCTGCAGCCCTCGCTGCTCGACCGGCTGGTGGACCATGCGCCCGACGAAAAGCGCGAAAGCGACGACAAGCGCACGCTGACCAAGCAGGCGCTGCGCCAGGCCGTGCTGCGCGACCTGAGCTGGCTGTTCAACGCCACCGGCTACGGCCTTGCGATGGACGACAGGCAGTACCCGAATGCTGCGCGCTCGGTCATCAATTACGGATTGCCTATGCTGTCTGGCCAGTTCACCTCGTCGGTGCAGCGTGTCAGCATGGAACAGGCTTTGAAGAACGCAATCCTGCAGTTCGAGCCACGAATCCTGCCCCGCACCCTCGAAGTCGAACTCGTCATGGAAGGCTCAGCATTGGACTCCCACAACAGCATTGGCCTGCAGATCCGCGGCATGCTGTGGGCGCAGCCCGTGCCGCTCGAATTCCTGATGCGAAGCCGCGTCGATCTCGAAGAAGGACGCATCGAGATCGTGGACATGGCACAGCGGTCATGAGCCCGCGGCTTTTCCTGGAGTGATGCCGTGGACCCCCGGTTGCTGAACCTCTACGAGCAGGAGCTGCGCTACTTTCGCGAGAGCTCCTCGGAGTTCGCCCGCGCGTTTCCCAAGATCGCGCACCGCCTGGGCATCGAGGGCCAGGAAGTCGCCGATCCGTATGTGGAGCGGCTGATCGAAGCCACGGCTTTTCTCTCGGCGCGCGTCAACCTCAAGCTCGATGCCGAATACCCGCGCTTCACGGGCCACCTGCTCGACATCGTCTACCCGAACTTCCTGGCGCCCACGCCGGCCATGGCCGTGGCCTCGTTCGCGCACGACCCCGACGATGCCAACCTGGCCACCGGGCCCACGCTGCCGCGCGGCAGCGGGCTGCGCGCGCGGCAGGCGGTGGGGCAGAACACGCATTGCGAGTTCCGCACCGCGAGCGCGCTGCGGCTCTGGCCGATCGAGGTGCAGCGCGCGCAGTACTTCACCTATGCGCCGGACCTGCCGCTCAACACGCATCCGCAGTCGCGTGCGATTCGCGGCGGGCTGCGCATCGGCCTGCATGCCACCGCGGGCCTGAAGTTCAGCCAGATCGCCATCGACGAACTGGTGCTGCACCTGGGCGGCGCCGAAGACGTGGCGTGGCAGCTGCACGAATGCGCGCTGGGGCAGCCCATCGGCGTGATGGTGCGGCCGCTGTCGCCCACCGGCGCGTTGCAGGGCGCGGCGCAGAACCTGCCCGCGAGCGCCATCGGGGCCGTGGGTTTCGAGGACGACGAGGCACTGTTGCCTGTCACTGCCACCGGCTTTTCGGGCTTCCGGCTGCTGCAGGAATACTTCGCGTTTCCGCAGCGCTTCCAGTTCATTCGCATCTCGGGCCTGCAGGCGCTGCTGTCCACCATGGCGGTGGCCGATATCGAACTGGTGCTTCTGTTCTCGCGCGGCGATGCGGCGCTCGAAAAGCTGGTGGGCGCGGACAACGTGCAGCTGCACTGCGTGCCGATCGTCAACCTGTTCAACAAGCGGCTCGACCGCGTGCCGCTGACCGAAGGCGTGAGCCAGTTCCACCTGGTGCCCGACCGCACGCGGCCGCAAGACTTCGAGGTGCACACGGTGACCGAGGTTGTCGGCCACGGCGCGCCCGGTGCCGATGCTGCCGCGGCGGAGCAGCTCTTCCGGCCTTTCTATTCGGCCTTTCATGGCACGCGGCACAGCCACCCGGCCTACTTCACGACCACGCGCGAGCCACGCATGCTCTCGGTGCGGCAGCGCACCGAAGGCCATCGCAGCAGCCATATCGGCTCCGAGGTCTACATGCAGATCGTCGATCCGCAGCAGGCACCCTATTCGGCCGCGCTGCGGCAGCTGGCCGTGTCTGCGCTGTGCACCAACCGCGACCTGCCGCTCCTGATGCCGCTCGGCCGTGAGAACGACTTCGACTGCATCGATTCGTTTCCCGCGCAGCGCGTGCGCATGGTGCGCGGGCCTTCGCGCCCGGTGTCGCCGGTGGTGAGCCAGGGGCTCGGATGGCGCGTGCTCGATCACCTCGCCCTCAACTACCTTTCCATCTCCGACAGCACGCCGGAGCAAGGCGCGGCCGCGCTGCGCGAAACCCTGATGCTCTATGCCGTGCATGCCGACGAAATGCGCCAGGGCCAGGTGCGCGGCCTCTTGTCGGTCAAGAGCAAGCCGGTTGCGCGCCGGCTGCCGCTCAAGGGACCGATCGCGTTCGGACGCGGGCTCGAAGTGACGGTCGAGGTCGACAAGGACGCCTTTCACGGCCACAGCGTCTTCCTGTTCGGCGCGGTGCTGTCGCGCTATCTCGCACGCCACGTGGAGGTCAATCACTTCGTCGAGACCGTGCTGCGCGTGGCGGGCAAGGGCGAGAACATGCGATGGAGGCCGCTGTGCGGGACACGCCAGATTCTGTAGCCGGCCGCGTCGACGGCGCGCTGCGCGCGTGGTCGGCCGAGCCATGGTCCTACGACTACTTCGCGGTGATGCGGCGGCTGGAATCGGTGGCCGGCACCACGCCGCGCTGGGGCCGCGCGCTGCTGCCGAGCGCCGAGCCGGTGCGCGTGGGGCAGGAGCCGTCGCTGTCGTTCGCGCCGGCCAGCTTCAGCCGCTTCGAACCCGCGACCGCCGATTCGCCGCCGCGCCTGCGGCAGCATTTCTTCAGCTACATGGGTCCCAACGGCCCGCTGCCGGTGCACCTGAGCGATTTCATCCGCGAGCGCAGCCTGAACCATGGCGATCCGACGTGGCTGGCATTTCTCGACAGCTTCCTGCACCGCTTCTCGCTGCATCTCTACCGTGCCTGGGCCCAGTCGCGGCCGGCGGTGGCGCTCGACCGGCCGGGCGAGGACCGCTTTCGGCTCCAGGTGGGCGCGCTCGTGGGCATGGGCATGCCAGGCCGCACGGGGCGCGACGAGATCCACGACGATGCACGGCTGCATTTCTCGGGCTGGCTGGTGCGCCGCGTGCACAACGCGGAGAGCGTGGAGTCGGTGCTGTGCAGCTACTTCGGCGTGCCGGTCACGCTGGAGCGCTGGGTCGGCCACTGGATGAGCCTGCCCGGCGGCGAACTCACGCGCCTGGGGCAGGGCGAGAGTTCGCGCTCGATGGGCATGGGCGCCATGCTCGGCACGCGCGCCTGGGACCGCCAGCACCGCGTGCGGCTGCACGTGGGGCCGCTCTCGCTCGACCAGTACCGCATGTTCCTGCCCACCGGCGATGCGCAGCCCGTGCTGCAGCGCTGGATGCAGCAGTTGCTGGGCGACGAACTCGAGTGGGACGCTGAACTGATGCTGGAGAAGGCCGAGGTTCCGGCCACGCGGCTCGGCCAGCACAAGGGCAACGCGCCCCGCCTGGGGTGGATCTCCTGGCTCGGGCAACACAAGCGTGCGCGCGATGCGGCGGACGTGCGCGTCGGCAGCCAGCCGATGCGTGCGAGCGCACGGCCTTCGCAACCGCTCGCACTTCAATAAACCCAGCTTCCATTCGTCTTGAAGAGATACGGAGTCCTCCATGAGTGAAATCAGCCGCACCGCCCTCTTTGGCAAGCTCAACTCGCTGGCCTACAAGGCCATCGAAGGCGCCACCGTGTTCTGCAAGATGCGCGGTAATCCGTATGTGGAGCTGGAGCACTGGTTTGCCCAGCTGCTGCAGGTACAGGACTCCGACCTGCACCGCGTGATCCAGCACTACGGGCTCGACGTGTCGGTGATTGCCAAGGACATGACGGCCGCGCTCGACCGCCTGCCACGGGGTGCCACCGCCATCAGCGATTTTTCTCCGCACATCGAGAACGCGATCGAGCGTGCCTGGACCTACGCCACGCTGCAGTTCGGCGAGGCGCAGGTGCGCACCGGCTACATCCTGGTCGGCATGCTGAAGACGCAGAGCCTGCGCAACCCGCTCTTCGGTTTGTCGAAGCAGTTCGAGAAGGTGAAGGTCGAGGATCTGGCCGACAACTTCGCGAAGATCTGCGACCCTTCCCCCGAATCGCAGATGCGCGCGCAGGACGGCACCGGCATGGGCAGCGGAGCGCCCGGCGAAGACTCGGGTGCCATGGCGCCCGCGGCCATGGGCAAGGGCGATGCGCTCAAGAAGTTTGCTGTCGACCTGACCGAGAAGGCGAAGAAGGGGGAGATGGATCCGGTGACCGGGCGGGACGAGGAAATCCGCCAGATCGTCGACATCCTGATGCGGCGCCGCCAGAACAACCCGCTGCTGACGGGCGAGGCGGGTGTCGGCAAGACCGCGGTGGTGGAAGGCTTCGCGCAGCGCCTGGCGCGCGGCGACGTGCCGCCGCAGCTGAAAGACGTGAAGCTGCTCACGCTCGACATCGGCCTCCTGCAGGCGGGCGCGAGCATGAAGGGCGAGTTCGAGCAGCGCCTGCGCCAGGTGATCGATGAAGTGCAGAGCTCGCCGACGCCCATCATCCTCTTCATCGACGAGATCCACACGCTGGTGGGCGCGGGCGGCGCGGCCGGCACCGGCGATGCGGCCAACCTGCTGAAGCCGGCGCTCGCGCGCGGCAACCTGCGCACCATCGGCGCCACCACCTGGGCTGAGTACAAGAAGTACATCGAGAAAGACCCGGCGCTCACGCGGCGCTTCCAGGTCGTGCAGGTGCCCGAGCCCGACGAGGTGAAGGCCATCCTGATGCTGCGCGGCGTGGCCAGCGTGCTCGAGAAGCACCACCGCGTGCAGCTGCTCGACGAGGCCATCGAGGCGGCCGTGAAGCTGTCGCACCGCTACATTCCCGCGCGCCAGCTGCCCGACAAGGCTGTGAGCCTGCTCGACACCGCATGCGCCCGCGTGGCCGTGTCGCAGCATGCCACGCCGCCCGAGGTGGAAGACTGCATGCGCCGCATCGAAGGCCTCACCGTCGAGCAGGAGATCATCGGACGCGAAGAAGCCATCGGCATCGACGTGACCAAGCGCGCCACGCAGGTGGCTGCGCTGCTGGCCGAATCGAAAGTGCAGCTCGATGCGCTCAATGCGCGCTGGCAGGAAGAGAAAGGGCTGGTCGACCGCTTGCTCGAGTTGCGCAGCAAGCTGCGCGCGGGCAACAAGCCCGTCGATGCGCCCGCCGATGCCCCGGCCACCGATGCCCCGCCGCACGACCGCACCGCGCTGCTTGCCGAGCTGCATGAACTGCAGGCGAAGATCCACGCGGTGCAGGGCGAGTCGCCGCTCATCCTGCCTTCGGTCGACGAACAGGCCGTGGCCTCGGTGGTCGCGGACTGGACCGGCATTCCCGTCGGCCGCATGGTGAAGAACGAAGTCGAGGCGGTGCTCAAGCTGGCCGACACGCTCAACCAGCGCGTCATCGGCCAGAAGCACGGGCTGGAGATGATCGCGCGCCGCATCCAGACCTCGCGCGCGCGGCTGGACAACCCGCAAAAGCCCATCGGCGTGTTCATGCTCTGCGGCACCTCGGGCGTCGGCAAGACCGAGACCGCACTGGCGCTGGCCGAGGCGCTCTACGGCGGCGAGCAGAACATCATCACCATCAACATGAGCGAGTTCCAGGAGGCACACACCGTCTCCACGCTCAAGGGCGCGCCGCCTGGCTACGTGGGCTATGGCGAGGGCGGCATCCTGACCGAGGCCGTGCGCCGCCGGCCCTACAGCGTGGTGCTGCTCGACGAGGTGGAGAAGGCCCACCCCGACGTGCACGAGATCTTCTTCCAGGTGTTCGACAAGGGCTGGATGGAAGACGGCGAGGGCCGCATGATCGACTTCAAGAACACGATCATCCTGCTCACCACCAATGCCGGCAGCGAGCTGGTGATGAGCATGTGCCGCGACCCCGAGCTGCTGCCCGATTCCAACGCGCTGGCCGATGCGCTGAAGGCGCCGCTGATGAAGGTGTTCCCGCCCGCGCTGCTGGGCCGCATCGTCACCATTCCCTATTACCCGCTGTCGCCCGAGATGATGAAGAAGATCGTGCGGCTGCAGCTGGGCCGCATCAAGAAGCGCGTTGAAACCAACCATGGCGTGCCCTTCGAGTACAGCGAGGCGGTGGTCGAGCAGGTGGTGGCGCGTTGCCAGGACCCGGAGTCGGGCGGCCGCGTGATCGACGCGATCCTGACCAACACCGTGCTGCCGACCATCTCGGTCGAGTACCTGCAGCGCCTGGCCGCCGGCGGTGAGATCCGCCGTGTGGCGCTCGACGTGAAAGACGCCGACTTCACCTACGCCTTTGATTGAGGCTTTCAACAAGAGACCCCCGAAATGGCCGACCACGAGTTCCGCATCGAGAGCGATTCGCCTGTCAACAAGGAGCTGATGTTCTGGCGCATCGTGGGCCACGAGGCGCTCGCGCGGCCTTCGGCCTATGAGCTCACGGTGCTGTCGAAGAACAGGGCACTGGACGCCAAGGACATTCTGGGACGGGCCTTCGACGTGGTCATCGAATTCCAGGACAAGAACGGCGGCAAGCACGAGCGGCACTGCCAGGGACATGCGGTGCGCTTCGTGCGCGCGGGGCACGTGGGCCGGCACTTCGAATACCGCATCACGCTGCGCTCGTGGTTCTGGCTGCTCACCAAGCGCGCCAACTCCCGCATCCTGCAGGAAAAGCCGGTGCTCGAGGTGATGGACGCGGTGTTCGAGGACAGCCCGATCAAGCGCTTCAAGAAGACCAAGGCCGACAACGTCATCGGTACCCATAACCCGCGGCGCTACTGCGTGCAGCACCAGGAAAGCGACTACCAGTTCATCTCGCGGCTGCTCGAAGACGAAGGCATCTACTACTGGTTCGACGCGCACGACGCGCCGGGCACCATGCACCTGTCGGACGCGAGCGATATGGCGCACGAGAAGCTGTCCGTGGAGGGCACCTTGCGCCACGCCGGCAGCGATGCGAGCGAGGCGCGCTACAACGAGATCTCGCGCTGGGTGAGCGCGCGCCACTTCCATACGGGCAAGCAGGATTCGCGCGACAGCGACTTCAAGGCCATCAAGAAAAAGCTGGGCGCCGCCATCGACGTGTCCGACGACCATGAACTGGCCGGCCTCGAGGTGTTCGAATTTCCCGGCGGCTACTTCAGCGGCGACGATGCCGAGAACCGCGCCAAGCTGCGCGGCGACGAACTCAACGCGCGGCGCGACCGCCACTGGGCCCTGACCAACTGGCCCGACGTGGCCGCGGGCCGCAGCTTCAAGTTCGAGGGCGACCCGGATGGCGCGCGCGACGGCGACTACATCATCGCGGCCTGCACCTTCGTGGCCAGCCACCCCGGCTACGAGAGCGTGGCGGCCAGCGCCGCCGAGCAGCCGATCTACAGCGCGCTGTCCGAAGCGCTGCGCGACGACGCGGTGAATGCCGACACGCTGCAGGTGCTGGAGGAACTGATCGCCGGCACGCCCATGCTGCACACCGCGCAACCGGGCACCAGCGCCTTCCTGCTGACCGTGATTCCGGTGGACCGCCCGTACCGCGCGCCCCGCCTCACGCCGCGCGTGACCATGCCCGGCCCTCAGATTGCGATCGTGGTGGGCCCCAAGGGCGACGAATACCACGTGGACGACCACGGCCGCGTGAAGGTGCACTTTCATTGGGACCGCTACGACGAGAGCAACGAGAAGTCGACCTGCTGGGTGCGCGTGTCGCAGCCCTGGGCCGGCAAAGGCTGGGGCGGCTACTTCATTCCGCGCATCGGCCAGGAAGTGATCGTCGATTTTCTGAACGGCGACCCCGACCGTCCCATCATCGTCGGCCGCGTCTACAACGACGACCAGCCGATCCCGTACAAGTCGCCCTCGCAGAGCGGTTTCAAGACCCGCTCCACGCCCGGCGGCGGGTCCTCGAACTACAACGAGATCATGTTCGAGGACAAGAAGGGCGAGGAGAACATCAACATCCACGCCGAGCGCAACATGAGCCGCAGCGTGGAACTGGACGACTCGACCACGGTCGACCGCGACCAGTCGGTGACTGTCAAGCGCGACCAGACGAACCACGTGGACCGCGACCGCAAGAGCACGGTGACGCGCAACGACACCAACATGGTGGCGGTCGACCAGACGAACACGGTCAAGGGCAAGCAGAACAACCAGGTGGTGGGCAACCGAGACACCTTTGTCGATGCCAACGACATGCTCAAGGTGAAGGGCACCGGCACGCATGAAGTGATCGGTGCGCGCAGCGACATCTCGCGTGCCGGCGAAACCCGCAGCGTGACCGGCAACCAGACCATCACCGTGAGCGGCAACCTGACCTACAAGGCCGCCAAGATGAGCTTCGAGGCGGCGCACATCGATTGGCTGGTGACCGGATCGAGCTCGAAGTACATCACGGTGCCTGCCGGCCCCCTGGCCTTGATGGCGAACAAGATCAAGCTGATGAGCAACACCGGCATCGACATGATGGCCGCGGGCGACATCGACGCTGTTTCCATCGGCTCCAACACCACGGTGCTTGGCGCCAACAGCAGCGGGTACATCGGCAACAACAGCGAAGCCAACATCGGCATGGCCCGTTCCACCTTCATAGGGTTGAACATGGAAACCGCGATTGCGGCGAGCCTGTCCAATTTCCTGGGGCTGCAGATGGACAACACCGCGGGACTGAAGTTGGAGACGGTCGCTGCCGCCGGCATCGAACAGAAGACTTCCAGCTTCAGGCAGTCCGCGCTGGCCTGCTTCACGCCGGGAGCCGGAGGTCCGGCTGCGGGCATGGGAGCTGCGGTGGGCGCAGGGCTCGGCGCCGTGGCGGGCGCCGCGTCCGCCATCGTCGATGTTGCCGCCACTTTCGAGCAGTATGCGAAGGCGGCCGACAAGCTGCAGAGAGCCTCGGAAGAGGCGGCGGCTCAGGACCCACCGGTGCCAGGACTCGCCGACAGGCTGCTGGCCCTTTCGCGCATCACGCGACGTCGTGCGACCGACGCCAAGGCGGGGCTTGTATCACTCGGCATTGGTGTGGTGGCGCAGGTCGGTTCCGACATGCTGGGCGGCCAAGGTGCCGCTTCGGATGCGGATGCGCTCGGCAGAGCGATGCCCGATCCCGATGCCAGCTGAGCCCACGCCTCATGCAAGTGCTCAAGCCCCAAGCCCTCGGACTCTCGACGCGGCCGATCGAATTCCGCAAGCGCTACGGCCTGTCCATCAGCGCTTGCCTGCACCTGCCTTTTGCGCAGGACAAGAACGGCACCCTTTGGTCGGAGCAATCGATGTGGTCTTTTCTTGGAAAGGAAATGGCGCAACCCCTGATCGACGAGGGCGTCGCCAAGCTGACCCCGGAGTTCCTGGTGCACGGCAAGGCCTTTCCGCCCCGCGACAGGCCTGAGGCTTGCGCGGTTCGCGCCCGCCTTGGCGCGCGGGAAAAGACCGTACTGGTCTTTGGCGAGCGCTATTGGGACGGCGGGCGTGCCAGTGCGCCTCAGCCCTTCGAGTCTCTTGCGCTGGGTTGGTCCGCAGCCTATGGCGGCCCGGACTTCGCATCCAACAGCCAGGGCAGAGGGAGGCAAGCCAGGGACGGCGTGACCTGGCTGCCGAACACCGAACTGCCGCAAGACCGATTGCAGCGTCCTGACCAGGCCATCGCCCCGGCGGGTTTCGGTGCATTGGACGTGATGCATCCGCAGCGCGTGCAGTATCGCGGCACCTACGACGCGGGGTACCTGCGCGAGCACGCGCCCGGCTTAGCTCCCGATACCGATTGGCGCTATTTCAATCTGGCGCCGGCCGATCAGTGGATGGACACGGCGCTGGTCGGCGACGAGGCGTTCGCGTTCGATCACATGCACCCCGACAAGCCGCGCATCGAGGGTCGGTTGCCGGGCATGCGGGCACGCGTGTTCGCCGGCTACAAGGTCGAAGGCGCCGAACCCAAGATCCGGGAAGTGCCGCTGCGGCTGACCACGGTGTGGTTCTTTCCGCACGCGGAACGCTGCATCGCGATCTTCCAGGGGCTTGCCGAAGTGGACACCGACGATGGCTCCGACGTGGTCAGCCTGTTGGGCGCAGTCGAGCGCCTGGCGGAAGCCAAGGCCGATCACCACTACATCGATGCTGCGGCGAAGCGGGCCGACCCGAAGATGGGGGCCATCTACGCCATCATCGACAGCGATCTGCTGCCCGCCGGTGTCTGCACCCTGGACCCCGACGTGGAGGCCGCCAAGGCGCCATTCGAAATGGCTGGCCTGCAGGGAGAGGCCCAGTACCGCCGCGCGCAGTTCGACGTGGAACTCGCGCGCGAAAAGGCCGCTGCGTTGGGGAAGGACCCTGATGCCCTGGGAATCCGGATGCCTCCGCGCGAGAAGGTTCCGACCGGCGACGAGCTGCCGCCGTACCTCGAAAAGAAGATGCAGGAAGCGCAGGCGCAGCAGTGGGCCGCCGTCGAGGATGCGGTCACGGTGCTGGAGAAAGCACTGGCGATGTCGGAAGAAAACAAGATCGACCTGGCGAAGCTGCAGCACCGCGGGCCGCCCCGGTACGACGCCGAGAAGCACCTGGCCCAGATGCAGGCGCAGGCCGCGACCGGTACCCGGCCCATCGACCTCCAGCCTGTGCTTCCCAAGCTGCGCCAAATGGAAGACGCTCACCGCATGGGCTACCTGCAGTCTGCGCACATGCAGCTGCCGGCGTTCGCAATGCCGCCCGATGAGGCGGCAACGCTGCGGGACGAGGTGTCGCGTGCCGTTCAAGCCGGCATCAAGTTCTTTGCCGGCATCGACTTCACCGGTGCCGACCTGTCCGGCCTCGATCTGCGCGAGGTGAACTTCGAAGGCGCCTGGCTGGAGAGTGTCGATTTCAGGAACTCCAACCTCTCGAACGCCGATTTGTCGGGCGCGGTGCTGGCCCACGCCAATCTCGAAGGCGTGATTGCGATCGGCGCGAAATTCGGCAAGGCCAACCTGGGAAAAGCCATTCTGGCCCGCGGTGTTTTCGACGACTCGGATTTCAGCGGGGCGGTGCTGATGCATTGCGCATTCGCCGGCACGCAGATGCGGCGGGCGCGGTTCGCAAAGGCCAATCTGCTGGAGACGACCTGGGGTGACGCAGACTGGGAAGGCGCCCAATTGGCGGGCCAGACTTTCTACAAGCTGGATATCAGGGGCATGCGTTGGCCCGGTGCGGATCTGTCTGTCTGCAATTTCCTGGAATCGGATCTTTCGGGCGTGGATATGCATGCCGCGAACATCGCAAGCGCCACCTTCGCGACCTGCAAGCTGGACGGAGCGAACATGGTGGCTGCGCAATGTGCTGGCGCCGTGGCGGTCAAGGACTCCAGTCTCGTCGGCACGGACATGAGCGGGGCCAACCTGCGCCAGTTCAACTTTGGCGCATCGGACCTGCGCGGAGCGAAGCTGGTTCGGGCGGTGCTGGATGGCGCCAATTGCGGCGACGCGCGGCTCGAGGGGGCAGACCTGCGGCTTGCAAGTGCCAAAGGCACCCTGATGCGCAAGGCGGACTGCAGGAAGGCATTGCTCTCTGGCGTGAATTTCACCGACGCGATACTGCAGAAAACCGATCTGCGCGGTGCCGATCTGCGGCGCAGTAACCTCTTCGGCGCCGACCTCAGCCGCGTGCGGCTCGATGGTTCGACGAGTTTCGACGGTGCGCTGCTGAAGAGGGCGCGTACCTGGCCCCGTCTGACGCCCGAACAGGCGGCCGCATGAGTCCGGAATTATTGAGCATCGCAGTCGGAATCGGGGAGGCCCTGGAAGGCCTCGATCTCGGCAAGGGGCGGTACGCCGGGCTTGTGCTGGGCGGAGGAACTTTCTCCAAGGTCAGGTTGGCCGAGACGGATTTTCGTGGGGCCGACCTGCGCGAAGCCGTGTTCGACCAATGCGACCTGCGCGGTGCGATCGCTTCGGGCGCCAATCTCCGCAAGGCGCTGTTCAATCGCTGCGTGCTCGACCATGCGGACTTGCGCCAGGCCAACCTTCATGGCGCGGTCTTCACCGAGTGCGACATGACGCATGCGCAACTCGCACAGGCCATGCTGTCGATGGCCACGGTCTCGAAATGCAAGATGGGCCACGCCAACCTGCGCGGCGCCTGCCTCGATTCGGCGGTGTTCAGTCAATCGGTGTTGCTCGACGTGTGCGCTGACGACACGAGCTGGCAATACACCGCCGTGACCGAATGCGACCTTTCGCATCTGACGTGGACAGGGGCGCGAATGCTGCGCAACGTGTTCTTCAAGACTTCGCTCAAGCGCATGTCATTCGCGGGGCTGACCCTCGACGGATGTCAGTTCGCGTCCGCCGATCTGAGCGGCGCCGATCTCGGCGGCATCACGTTGCAGCAGTGCAATTTCCAGAATGCGAACCTCGAAGGCGCGAGCTTTGCGAAGGCGGTGGCACCGTCGACCATCTTCTGCGAAGCCACGGGCAAGGGTGCCGATTTCTCGGGCGCGCGCATGCGGCAAGCGCTCTTCACCGGCGCCGCCCTGGCGCAGGCTAATTTCGCCGGCTGCGACCTCTACCAGACGCATTTCGCGGGCGCGAAACTGCGCGGTGCGAACTTCACTGGCGCGGAGTTGACCTATGCGGACTTCCGCCATGCCGACCTCGGTGGGGCCGACCTGCGCGGCGCCACGCTGTTGCGCACGGTGCTGCATGGCGCCAACACCGAGAACGCACAAATGACCGACCGCGCACGTGCGCTCGAATCCGACCCCGAACTGGCGGAATCCGAGCGATGGCAGCCGCTGGCCGCCTGATCCGACGAATCGACAGACAGGGAAACATGCAATGATCGAAACCACGACGCTCAAACCCGCCACGCCTCGCGCCCGCCGGCGCGAGCCCTCCAAGGCCATTTCCGGCGAATGGTGCGTGGGCATCCTCGGCGCCGATGCCGGCGGCGCGCCGGTGGTCACCAGCGGCGACCTGCAGCTGCACGCGCGGCGCGCCGCCAGTTGCCTGCTCGAGCCCGCTGCCGGCGACAGCGTGGCCTGCCTGCGCATTGCCCCTCGGGAGGTCTGGGTCATGGCGGTGCTGGAGCGCGAGGAAGGCACGCCCAATGTCGTGAGCTGCCCGAACCACATGCGCATCGCCGTGGAAGGCGGCGCGCTCGAACTGGCGGCGGCGCGCGTCGCCCTGCAGTCGGACGAACTCGATGTCGCCACGCAGAAGACACGCGTTGCCACCGATACCGCCGACATCGTGGGGCGCCAGCTCAGCGTGGTCGCGACCAGCATCAAGCTCGTGGGGTCGGCGCTGTCGTCGGTGATGGACCGGGTGCAGCACTTCAGCAAACACTACCTGCGCACCACCGACGGCATCGACCGCGTGGCAGCCACGCACCTCGAGTGCGAAGCGAAGCAGCTGCTTCGCCTCGAAGGCGAGCACACGCTGGTGAACGGCCGCGAGCTCATCAAGGCGCGCGGCGCGCAGATCCATTTCGGCTGAAGGAAGAAGGAAGCGGAGCACAGCATGTTCGCCAACTGCCAGCTGATGGGCACCGACATGGGCTTTCCCGATGTCTGCATCACGCCCGCCGCGCCATCGCCGATTCCGGTGCCGTACCCGAACATCGCCATGGGGCCGATGGCGATCCCGAACTGCCCCACGATCCTGATCATGGGCGGGCCGGCCCACAACCTGGGCACCACGATCCCGATGACCAACGGCGACAACTCCGGCGTGCTGCTGGGTGTCGCATCGGGCACCGTGATGGGACCGAGCCGCCATCTCACCGGCGCCTTCACGGTGCTGTGGAACGGCATGCCCGCCACGCGGCTCACCAGCGTTTCGCTGCAGAACAGCACCAACTGCCCGGGCGTGCGCACGGTGCCCAGCCAACCGCTCGTTCTATTGCTGGCGCCCTGAGGGGCCTTGGTGCCGCCACGGCGCGCCGCATGCGGGGTGCGCCGGACAACTGGAAAGTGTGAGGGAGAGGGACGGAAAGGAGAGGCTCAGAGCCGAACGCCATGGCCGATCACGAGTTCAGCATAAAAAGCGATTCGCCCGTCAGCGACAAGCTGAAGTTCTGGCGCATCGTGGGGCACGAGGTGCTCGCACGCCCCTCGGCCTACGAACTGACGGTGCTGGCCGAGAACGAGACGATCGACGCCAAGGACATTCTCGGCCGGTCGTTCGACGTGGTGATCGAATTCACCGACAGGGACAACGGCAAGCACGAGCGCCACTGCCAGGGCCACGCGGTGCGCTTCTCGCGGGTGGCGCAGATCGGGCGCTACTTCGAATACCGCATCAGCCTGCGCTCTTGGTTCTGGCTGCTTACCAAGCGCATCAATTCGCGCATCCTGCAGGAAAAGCCGGTGCTCGGCGTGCTCGATGCGGTGCTCGAGGACAGCAGGATCAGCGGGCTCAAGAAGATCAAGTCTGGCAAGGTGATCGGCCCGCACACGCCGCATACCTACTGCGTGCAGTATCAGGAGAGCGACTACCAGTTCCTTTCGCGGCTCCTGGAAGAGGAGGGGATCTACTACTGGTTCGACGCGCACGATGCGCCCGGCACCATGCACCTGTCGGACACGAGCACGCTGGCGCACGACAAGCTCCCCGCCGCGGACACGCTGCAATACGCAGCCACCCACGCCACCGAGGCGCGCTTCAACGAGATCACGCGCTGGGTCAGCGCGCGCCAGTTCGAGTCGGGCCGTTTTGCTTCGCGCGATCGCGATTTCAAGGTCATCAGCAAGGAGCTGCGAGCCGACAGGGGCGACCCGGACACGCACGAGTTGTCCGATCTCGAGGTGTTCGAATTTCCGGGCGGCTACACCGCGACCGACGACACCGACAACCTGGCGCAGGTACGGCTGGACGAACTCATCGGCCGTCGTCAGCGCCACTGGGCGCTGACGACCTGGCCCGATGTGACGGCGGGCCGCAGCTTCACCTTCGAGGGCGACCCCGACACCACGCGCAATGGCGACTACATCATCGGCGCCTGCACCTTCGCGGCCAGCCACCCTGGCTACGAGTCCATCGCCTTCGACGAGATCCGGCGCCCGGTCGACGAGGTGCTGCACGAGGCGCTCGAAGACGATCCGGTCAACGATGGAATGCTTGCAATGCTGCGCGACATGGTGGCCGGGACGCCCGCCCTGCATGCTGGCGAGCGCGGCACCAGCGCCTTTCTCATGACCGTGATGCCGCTCGACGTGCCCTGGCGCCCACCGCGGCTCACGCCGCGCGTCGCCATGCGCGGACCGCAGACCGCCATCGTCGTGGGCCGAAGCGGCGAGCAGATCTGGACCGAGGAGCATGGCCGCGTGAAGGTGCAGTTCCATTGGGACCGCTACGGAAAGAACGACGAGAACAGCTCTTGCTGGGTGCGCGTGTCGCACCCATGGGCTGGCAAGAGCTGGGGGGCCATCAGCATCCCCCGCATCGGCCAGGAAGTGATCGTCGACTTTCTCGATGGCGATCCTGACCAGCCCATCATCGTCGGGCGTTTCTACAACGGCGAGTCGATGTCGCCCTATGGCCTGCCGGCGGGCGCCGTGGTGAGCGGCATCAAGTCGAATACGCACAAGGGCAAGGGCTACAACGAACTGTCGATGGACGATACCGCGGGCAAGGAGAAGGTGACGATCCACGGCCAGTACGACATGAACACCACGGTAGAGCACGACCAGACGACCACCGTGCACAACAACCGCACCGACAGCGTCGATGTCGACGACTCGGAGACCGTGGGCAGCAACCAGACCCAGAGCATCGGCGCGAACCAGACGATTTCCGTTGGTGCAAACCGCGAGGAGTCGGTGGGAGGCACCGAAACCATCACCATTGGCGGCCACCGGACCGAAACCGTGAACGGCGGCGAAACCGTGACCATCAACGGCGGGCGCAGTCACACCGTGAACGGCATGCAGACCACCACCATCTCGGTGGCCGAGGCGCACACCGTGGGCGCGGGGCGCATGCACAGCGTGGGCGCTGGCGAGGCCATCAACGTGGGCGGCGTGCAGGCCGTGACGGTGGGCGGCGCGCAGATCGTCAGCGTGGGCGGCGTGCAGAAAGTCAGCGTGGGTGCGCTGCAGTCGATCTCCGTCGGCGGTCCGCACAAGCTGTCGGCCGCGGTGATCTCCGAGACATCGAAGGGGCCGATCAAGATCAAGGCCGGCGCCATCTGCATGGTCGAGGCACCCACCATCATGCTCAAGGCCGGCGGCAGCAAGATCGTCATGAACGCCAGCGGCATCACCATCAAGGGCGCCAAGATCACCATCAAGGCCGACGGCAGCGCGTCTTTCAAGGCTGGCGGCTCGATCAAGATCAAGGGCTCCAACCTGGGAGAGGACTGAGCCGTGGAAGACCACACCGATCTTCAGAGCGCGCGCAGCGTGCTGCACAGCGTGGCGGCCTGGTCGAAGCTGTCGGGCCAGGGCGTGGCGGTGGCCGTCTTTGCAGGCTTCGATGCCGAGGGGCGCTTCCTGGTCACCCTGGGGGAAGGCATGGCGCCGGTGCAGGCGCTCTCCACCGTCGGCCTGGCGCCCGGCGATGCCGGTGCGGCCATCGTCGTGGCCTTCGAGCAGGGCGAAGCGCGGCACCCCGTCATCGTCGGGCGCGTGCAGCCGCCGCGCACCGACGCACCGCAGGCGCGCGAGGCGGGCGCTTACGCCAACGTCGACGGCGAGCGCGTCGTGCTCCAGGCGCGCGAGCGCATCGAGCTGCGCTGCGGCGACGCCAGCATCGTGCTCACGCGCGCGGGCAAGGTGCTGATCAACGGCAACTATGTGCTCTCGCGCTCGCGCGGCGCCAACCGCGTCAAGGGTGCCTACGTGGGCATCAACTGACGAGGCGCATGTCATGTGGCAGTTGGACAACCGAACACCCTACGCCGCCGAACGCACCTGGGTGCGCGATCGCGACGGTGCGGAGATCTGGCTCGTCGCGGTGAAGTGCAGCTTCGACATTTCACCCGATGGCGAGACAAGCGTCGCACCCGAGCAACCACCCGTTGCGCAGGCGCCCGTCTTCGTCGACGAGGCCGCGCCCCAGCCGAGCCTCCTCTACGAGATGGATCTGGTGCGCACCAAGCAGACGACCGACGTGCTGCTCATCGGCCACGCCCATGCGCCCGGCGGCGTGCCCGTGACGCAGCTCGACGTGGGCCTGCGGGTCGGTCCCATCGCCAAGCGGCTGCGCGTGACCGGCGACCGCGTGTGGCTGGGCGGCGCGCCATCGGAGCCCGAGCCTTTCAGCGCCATGCCGCTGGTGTGGGAGCGCGCGTACGGCGGCGTCGACCCGTGGACGCGCAATGCGCCGTTGCCGCAGTTCGACGTGCGCAACCCCGTGGGCACCGGCTTCGTGTTGGAGGCCGCGCACGCGGAAGGCCTGCGGCTGCCCAACATCGAGTACCCGGATCAATGCGTGCGGACGTGGAGCGACCGGCCCGAGCCCGCGGGCTTCGGACCGCTGTGCAACCACTGGCAGCCGCGCGCGGGGTTTGCGGGGACGTACGACGAGGCGTGGCAGCGTGATCGGTTGCCGTTGCTGCCGGTGGATTTTGATGACCGGCACTATCAGTGCGCGCCGGGGGATCAGCAGGCGCCGCAGTTTCTGGTGGGCGACGAGCCAGTGGTACTGGTGCACCTGGCGCCGCAACCCGAGATCCGCTTCACGCTGCCGCGCGTGTTGCTGGGCTTCGAAACCTTCTTCTCCGACGACACGAAGGTGCTGCATGAACGGCCGCAGCTGCACACGGTGATCCTTGAGCCGGCCGTGATGCGTGTTTCGCTGGTCTGGCACAGCGCGCTGCCTTGCCACCCCAAGGTTCACAAGCTGCTGAAGACGCGCATTGTCGAGAAACGGCTGCTGCGCCTGGGCGAGACTGTGCCCGGGCAGGCGGTGGAGGCCTGAGCATGGCCGGCGCCGCATTGCAGATCCTCGGGCTCGGCGCCAGCACGCCGATAGGGCGCAATGTGTGGGCCAGCGCCGCGGCGGCGCGTGCCGGCGTGTGTGGCTTTTCCGAGCATCCGTACATGGTCGACACGGCTGGCGAGCCGATGCGTATCGCGCGGGCACCCTGGCTCGACGTGGGCCTCGATGGTGCCGCGCGCCTGGACGCACTGCTACTGCCGGCCATGGACGAGGCGCTGGTGCCGCTCGCACAGGCAGGCGGGAGCTCGCCGCTGCGCCTTGGCTTCGCACTGGCACTGCCGCCGCCACGACCGGGTCGGCCCGACACCCTTGTCGGAGATCTGCTGAAAGCGATCGGCGAGCACCTGCCTGATCGCTTCGCGCGCACCGGACACTTCGAAATGGGCCACGCTGCCGGCTGTCTGGCTCTGTCTGCGGCCGAGGCGGGTTGCGCCCGCGGGGCCTTCGACGCTTGCCTGGTGGCCGGCGTCGACTCCTACCTGTCGTCCGAGACCCTGGAATGGGTGGAGGCCTGCGATCAGTTGCACGGCGGTGGGCCGCTCAACAACGCCTGGGGCTTCATCCCCGGGGAGGCTGCGGGTGCGGTACTCCTCGGAACACCCGACCTGGTGCGGCGCTGTGGCCTCGTGCCTCTGGGCGAGGTGGTTTCGGCGGGCATCGGAATGGAGTCCAAGCTCATCAAGACCGACGAGGTGTGCGTCGGCGAGGGCCTGACCCAGGCCTTTCGCGCGGCCCTGCAGGTTCTTGCGCCCGGCGAGCAGGTGCACAACGTGTTCTGCGATCTCAACGGGGAGCCCTACCGCGCCGACGAGTTCGGCTTCGCCACGCTGCGCACTGGGGAGCACTTTCGTGCAGCGTCGGACTTTGTCGCGCCAGCCGATTGCTGGGGCGACGTGGGTGCGGCGGGTTCGCTGCTGCACGTCGCGTTGGCGGTCATCGCCAGTCGCAAGCGCTATGCCGAGGGGCCGCTGTCGATGGTGTGGGGCAGTTCCGAGTCGGGCGAACGCGGGGCGGTGCTGGTGCGCTGCGCCGAATCGATGGGAGGCTGATTCGTGCCGCTCACCATCAGGGTCAACGGCACCAGTCTCACACTGGTCCACAAGTTCAGCATCGGCATCAGCACCGCGACGATCCCCGACGTGTGCAAGACGCCGAGCCCCGGTGGGCCCGTGCCGGTCCCCTACCCGAACATCGCCAATTCGATCACGTTGTCGAGCGGCACCAGCACCGTCAAAGGCGACAAGGCGATGGCCGCGAACAAGGGTTCGAAGTTCGCCATCTCCAACGGTGACAACGCAGGTGTGGCGGGAGGCGTGAAGTCCAGCACCTTCATGAAGGAGGCCACCTGGATCCTCTACTCCTTCGACGTGAAGATGGACGGGAAGAACACGGCCCGGCTCACGGACAAGATGTTCCATAACTCGGAGAACGCGGCGAATCTGGGCGGGGTGGCGCAGCAGCCGCTAATCACCGCCCTGGGGGACGCTGCCCTGGCGCAAGAGCTTTGCGAAGCCGCGTGCCAGGCCCTGAAAGACAAGGAAGCGGCTGACGCCAAACTACCGCCAGGGCAGGCTTCCACTGACCAATACCAGCGCCGCATGCGCAACATCGTCGATCCCAAGGACGCCGCCGGTGCGCGCGGCGGCAAACCAGGCCTGCTCACAGAGGTCTCGCAGGATTTGAAGAGTGGGAAACTCATCGGCAAACATGGCGCAGATGTCGGCAGTGGTTTGGGATGTGCCAGGTGGGACATCCTGCTGGTCGACGCAACGAAAGCCGTTGGGAAAAAAGTGCTGACGCTTGCCGATGTGGAGAAGATCATCGAGGTGAAATTTCCCGGCGATTCGCCTACGGACAATCAGGAACGTCTGCGAAAGGCACACCCGGACACGGACAAGAAGCTGAAGGAAATGAAGGTCAGAAAAAAAGGGGCGAAGGACGCCAAAGGCGCTGACTGCCTGTGTACCTGAAAGGAAAACTTATGAATGAGTCCCTATTCACCCTGACGGACGAAGGTGAGAGCGTGGCGACGCCCTGCATCGAGATCGTCGCATTCGCCTATGGGCTGCCTGAGAACATTGGAGCGGGCCTTGTGCGATTTCTTCGCGCGTACACGGACGCCTTTGGCAATCAGCAGCGCTTCTATCGCACTGGCGACATGAAGCGCTTCCGCGTTCAGGATGCCAAGGCGAGTGAGGGACCGAATCACTGGTTTTCGGACCCGGACATACTCTCAACCAAAATACTGGGCTATCGGTCGCATTCGGGGAAGAAAGCCGGCCAGGTTCAGTCACCAGCGATTGATATGGCGTTGCTGGGCCCTATGGATCCGCCGCGCTTTGTGCTACGAATGGCGCTACCCGCCGTGTGGGGCGACCATCCCGAGGATGTGATCGCGTTGGCCCAGGATGCGCTCGCTGACTTCCCGCTCAGCAGTGGGTATGCCGGCTATTCCTTGCTTTGGGACGACTTGGACCCATTGGTGGATCGGGAAGTCCTCCAATGGTCGGTCCCGCTGATGCTGCGGTATCCGGGCCTCGGCTACGGCGATGCCATGCGAATGTCGAATGGGGTGCAGCATGGTGTCGCGGCCGTCAATTGGTTGACCTTCCTTGGAGTCGAAGCGGCGGCGGCACTTGGCGGCCTGGCAACCCTTGAGCGAAGTGCGCCCGTGGGGGTGTCCGCGCTTGCGCTCGGCAAGGCCGGCGTGATCTTGCGCGCCGGCGATGCGCCGCAGATCGGTGACGTGAATCGGCAAGAGACCGTGCCGATCTATGGCGCCGTGGGCAAGCTTATCGCGCACGTGGTGGCGCCCGACGAGGCGCTGGACCAGATATTCATCAAAGACATGTCCGAGGAGGCGGCGCATGACTGGCTTCGACGCTTCTTCGTCTGAGCGCTACAGCGGCCCGGTTCTGCTTCAGGCCATGCTGGAGCACGGCCCCGAAGGATCGGTCGAGCTTGTGGAGCGGCGCTTTCGCGTCTTTCTTGATGCGGTCGACGCGGGGTTTTTCTTTCCGGGGAGGCGGCTTCCTTCGGCGCCGGCCGAGCTTCGCGCCGCCGGCACGTCGGTGCAGGCGCGGCTGCAAGTCGAGGATCTTCCTGTCACGGCCCTGGATGTGCTGGGCGGCATGCTGGCCGATTGCCGCCAACACGAAGTCCTTTTCCACGCGGCGCGTGCCGTGCTGGGCCAGCGCGAACTTGACTTGCTCCGCGAGAGAGGCATGCGTCCGGCTGCTCCGGAGGAACCGCCGTTCGAAGTCGAATTCCCCGAGGACATGGGCGGCAATTACGCATTGCTGGTCGAGATCGAATTCGCGCAGCCGGTGCAGCCCGAAGTCCAGCAGGGCCTGCTCGAAACCCTGGCGCTGTGGGACGCGTTGACGCTCGCGTATCCCAACGATCCCGACGAGGCGGTGGAAGTCAGCGGCGCGCAGGCCATGTTCAACGATCCGCGCACGATCCACTATCACGAATGGATCTGGGACAACGCGGACGCCGAGGCGTGGGATCTCATCGTCAACCTCTGCTGCGCCTGGCACCAGACCCTGCCCATCGTGCGGCTGCACTTCGAGTAGGAGCCTGTCCTGTGGAATCCTACACGCTGCTTCCCGTTGTCGCCGAGCACGCCGACGAAGCCGCCTTCCTCTGGCTGCAGCGCGCCAGCGCAGTCCACGCGCCCAACTACTCGCCCCAGCAATTCGCCGACCTCGACGAACGCCTTGCCGCCCACATCGACGGCCTGCGCGTTGCCGGCGAAGAAGGCTGGGAGCATGCGCTGGCGCTCACCGACAACGAAGGCCCCGAGGACTTCTTCGTCGCCGCCGTGCTCGCCATCGAAGCGGTCGACAGCCGCTTCGACGATCTGGTCGAGCGCGCAAAGGACTTGCCCGAGGTCGTGCCCGGCCTGGTCTCCGCGCTCGGCTGGGTCGAGCCGAAGTATCTCAACGGCCGCGCCAAGGCGTTGCTCGAAGACGCTTCGCCGCTGCGGCAGAAGCTCGGCTTGGCGGCTTGCGCGCTGCATCGGCGCGATCCGGGCCCGGTGCTCGGGCAGCTGCTCGCGGCTGCGCCGGACAGCGTGCGCATCCGTGCGCTGCGCGCAGCCGGCGAGCTGGGCCGTGCCGATCTGCTGCCGCAGGCGCGATCGCTGCTCGGCGAGACCAAGCCCGAGTTGCGCTTCTGGGCCGCGTGGGCGGCGGTGCTGCTCGGCGACCGGGCGCAGGCACTCGATGTGCTCACGGCCTTCGCGCTGAAGAGCGGGCCGCGCCAACCGCGCGCATTCCAGCTTGCGCTGCAGGCGATGGAGGTTGCGCCGGGCCACGCGCTGCTGCTCGAAAGCGCTGCGCTGCCCGAGGCGCAGCGCCTGCGCATCATCGGTTCGGGTTTCATCGGCGACCCGCGCTACGTGCCATGGCTCATCGAGCAGATGGTGCATCCTGCCATCGCGCGGATTGCGGCCGAAGCGTTCGTCACCATCACCGGCGTCGACTTCAACCTGGAGCAGATGGAAACCCCGCCGCCCGATGATTTCGAAGACGGCCCCACCGAAGACCCCGACGATGAAAACGTCGAACTCCCGGAGGACATTGCCTTGCCCTGGCCCGATGTCGGGAAGATCCGCCAATGGTGGCTTGCAAACCAGTCGCGGTTCGTGCCCGGAGGGCGCCACTTCATGGGACAGCCGGTGTCGGCCTCCTCATGCGCCGGCGTGCTGCGCGAGGGCTTCCAACGGCAGCGCGTGGCGGCAGCGCTGCACCTGTGCCTGCTTGACGCCGGAGCGCCGCTTTTCGCAACCAGCGCGCCTGCCTGGCGACAGCAGCGCTGGCTCGACAAAGTGGCGTAAGACGCCATCGCAATAAAGACATACCTCTTAAGGCGAGATTGCCAACCCGCCCCCCGGAATGAATACTCCTTCTGAGTTTTTTCACCCGTGCAAGCGCGGGCTGTGTTCGGGCGTAGAAGGGCATAGAGCCTCGGGGGCCGATTCATGATCCATATTGCTGTCATCACCCGGCAAGGCGCCCCGGCGGGGCAGGCCATTGCCGCCGATTTCGGCCCCAACGGGGGCACCATCGGGCGTGCGGACACCAACACGCTGGTGCTGGTCGATCCCGACCGCACGGTCTCGCGCGTGCATGCGCAGGTGCTGTGCCGCGACGGGCAGTATTTCGTCATCGACCGCGGCAGCAATCCGATGCAGTGCAACGGTGTGCCGCTGGGCTCGGGCAAGGAAGCCGCGCTCACCGACGGCACGCAGCTCGTGGTGGGCAGCTTCGAGCTTCGCGTGCGCGTGATGGCTGCCGCCGTGGCCCCTTCGCTGGCCGTGCCGAACACGGTGATGAAAGCCCCTGCATCCACGGCAGCGGTGTCGAGCGACGATCCCTTTGCGGACCTGCTGGCGGGGCTTGCGCCTCCGCCGCCACCGTCGGGGCCCGCCGCGGCGCCCAAGGCATCGTCCGCTGCTTCGGCCGCGTCCGCCGACTCGCTGCTGTTCCCGGACCCGATGCAAAGCGGCTCGCGCAATGCGCAGGCCGCGCAGATCGATCCCTTTGCCAATCTGCTGGGGCCTGCGTCTTCTTCTCCATCGTCGTCATCGGCACCGGGCACGAACTTCGGTGCGCTCGACGATTTTTCCGACCTGGGCGCGCCGCCCGCAAGCGGCAAGGCCGCCGGCATCGACGAGCTCTTCGGCGGCATGGGCGGTGGGGGCGGCATCGGCGGCGATCCGCTCGCGCTTTCCCCGCTGGCCGACCCCCTGCTGCAACCCAATACGGCCTCGGACGCCGATCCGCTGGCGGCGCTGCAGCGCGCAGCGCCGGCCACGCCGGTGCCGCGCGCGGACCACCTGCCCATCGACCAGTTCGGCTTCACGCCGCCGAAGGCAATCTCCGCGCCGCCGCCTGTCATGCCCCGGCCGGAGCTGCCGCAGTTCGACGACATCACGGGCCAGCCGATCCGCATCAGCGGGCCGGAGGTTTCGCTGCTCGATCCGATCGAGCCGTTGCCGCAACCGGCGCCTCCCGCGCCGCGGCCCCAGCCGCAACCCGTGGCAGCGCCAGTCGCCAAGGCCGCAACGCCGTCAGCGCAGCGCATTGCCTCCGACGACGAACTGCTCGCCGCCTTCCTGCGCGGCCTGGCCAGCACGCACCAGCCGCCCGAGATGCTCACGCCCGGCCTCATGGAGCGCATCGGCTCGATTCTTCGCAGCGCCACCGAGGGCACGCTGCAGCTGCTGCTCACGCGCCAGGAGTTCAAGCGCGAGGTGCGCGCCGAGGTCACCATGATCGCGTCGCAGGCCAACAACCCGCTCAAGTTCTCGCCCACGGTGGAGGTGGCGCTCGCGCACTTGCTGGGGCCCGGCGTGCGCGGCTTCATGCAACCGGAGGCCGCCATGCGCGATGCCTTCAACGACCTGCGCGCCCACCAGTTCGGCGTGATGGTGGGCATGCGGGCGGCGCTGGCGCACGTCATTGCGCGCTTCGAGCCCGAAGAGCTCGAGAAGAAGATCGCGTCCAGGTCGGCACTCGACGCGTTGTTCAGCGCCAACCGAAAGGCGAAGCTCTGGGATCAGTTCGTGGCGCTCTACGGCGGCATCGCGAGCGAGGCCGAAGACGACTTCCACAACCTCTTCGGCAAGGCCTTTCTGCAGGCCTACGAAGAACAGATGGCGCGCCTGAAGGCCGACGTGCCGCCCGGTGGCAACTGAACCCTCCGACACAGAAGCAAAAGGCACTCCGCTTGGAAATCGAAATCGTCACGCTGTCCCGGCAGGGCGGCCGCAACTACAACGAAGACGTGCATGGCCACTGGCACGACGAGCGCTATGTCGCGTGCCTGGTGGCCGACGGCGCGGGCGGCCATGGCGGCGGCGACGTGGCGGCGGCCACGGCGCGCACCAGCATGCTGGCCGGCTTCTCGGCCGCGCCGAGCCTGGACGAGGCGAGCCTGCGCGCGCTGGTCGAGCAGGCCAACCTCGACGTGGTCGCGCGCCAGGCCGAAGGTGGCAAGCTGGCCGGCATGCGCTCGACCATCGTGTTCGCGGCCATCGACCTGGAGCAGCAGGTGCTCGCCTGGGTGCACAGCGGCGACAGCCGGGCCTACCTGTTCCGCGGCGGCGCCGTGGTGGCGCGCACCACCGACCACAGCCTGGTGCAGCAGATGGTCGCAGGGGGCATGCTCGACGAGGAGGGCGCGCGCCTGCATCCGCAGCGCAACATGCTGCTGTCGGCGCTCGGCTCGGTGGAAGAGGCGCCCGACATCACGGTGTCGGACCGCATGCGCCTGTTGCCCGGCGACGTGCTGCTGCTGTGCAGCGACGGCGTCTGGGAGCCCCTGGGCGACGAAGTGCTGGTCGACACGCTGCATGCTTCGCGCACGCCCAGCCAGTGGACCGAACTGCTCGACGCGCAGATCAAGTCGCATGCCAAGCCCGGGCACGACAACTACACGGTGCTCACGCTGTGGGTGATTGCGGACGACGGCGACGCAACGCGCCTGCTGCCGGCGGGCGGCGAAGTGACGATGCCGGCGGGCCTGGAGCCCACCGAAAAGCCGGCGGACTAGGCGCGTGCCGGGTCGTCCCCGGCCGCGGCCTCAGGGCTTCTTGGGCCGGTAGGCCTTGAGCTTGCCCGTCACGGTGACGTCTACCGTCACCACCACGAGGGCCGATTCCATCTTGCCGTTGTCCTGCCGCTTCATCAGCTTGCGGGTGGTGGTCGAGGTCGAGCTGTCCTTCCAGCGGATCGTGCTCGATCGCACCGCCTCCTTGTTTCCCATGTAGTTCTGCTCCAGCACCGTGATGGCGCCGGTGCCCGGGTTCTTGGAGAGGATCGAGGTGTGGTGCGGATGGCCGACCGTCACGGAAGGACTGTCCACCCAGCCCGAGTCGTCGGAAAAGGTGACGTCGGTGGTGGTGGTCGTCGTCATCTCGTAGTCGCGGTACTGGAGGATGTCGCCAGGCAGGGCATCCTTGAGCGCGACTTCGTCGCCCCAGACGTAGTCGGCGTCGTCGCCCATCGGACCGAAGTCCGACGAGGTGCCGGCGCCGGCCTGGAGCAGGGCCTTGTTGGCCAGGTCCCAGCATTCGCCCGCGCCGATCTGCTTGCCGACCTGTGCGCTGGCCCACTGGAGGGCCTTGGCGTTGAGTGTTGCCATCGCGTGTCTCCGGCTCGAAGGTTGAAGCGGCCTCCGGCCGCGAGCGGCAGCCGGAGAGGCGCGTTCAGACCTTCTTGTTGGCCGCGATGTCCCAGCCGGTTTCCTTGGTGCCGTCGCCGGAGCCGTCGGACTTCTGGGGCGTGTACTCGTACTTGAACTTCGAGAAGTTCAGCGTAATGGTTTCGGTCAGGCGGTCTTCGCCCCCGCTGCCGCCGGTGTGGATGTTGCTGACGATGATGTCTTCCATCGTGAGCTTGATGTATTCGAGCGGCGTGGCGCCGGCCTTGCGGACCACCAGCGTGCCCTTCTTGATGTGCTGGCCGTTGCAGCAGTCGAGAAGCAGCAGGTGCGAGGAGGAATCGACGTACTTGGTGACCGAGAGGTCCTGCACGCTCACCTTGCCGGCGCCCGAGCCGCCGCCCACGTGGCCGGTGCCGGACTGGCTGGCGCCCCAGCTCCAGGCGAGAACGTCGATTTCCTTCTTGTGCGAATCGTCCTTGGATTCACCGTCGACGCCTTCGAGCTTCAAAAACATGTCTGCAGCCATGATGCTTACCTTTCAGTTGTGTGTGGTCGAAAAAAGACAGGGCTTCCGGGCGGTGCCAGAGCGTTGTTGCCCGGGAGCTATGGAGAGAACGAGCGATGGGCCGGGTTTTCAAAGGCCCACCGAAGGCATATGCCGTCGGTTATTTGCCGCCCTTGGCGGAAGGCAGCTTGGACACGAGGCGCAGGGAGACCGTGAGGCCTTCGAGCTGGTAGTGCGGGCGAAGGAAGAACTTCGAGGTGTAGTAGCCGGGGTTGCCCTCGACCTCTTCCACCACCACCTCGGCCGCGGCCAGCGGCTTGCGCGCCTTGGTTTCCTCGGACGAATTGACCGGGTCCCCGTCGACGTAGTTCATGATCCATTTGTTGAGCCAGCGCTGCATGTCGTCGCGCTCCTTGAAGCTGCCGACCTTGTCGCGCACGATGCACTTCAGGTAGTGCGCAAAGCGGTTGCAGGCAAACAGGTAGGGCAGGCGCGCCGCCAGGTTGGCATTGGCCGTGGCGTCCGGGTCGTCGTATTCCGCAGGCTTGTGCAGCGACTGCGCACCGATGAAGGCCGCGAAGTCGGAGTTCTTGCGGTGAATGAGCGAGAGCAGGCCGGCCTTGGAGAGCTCGGCCTCGCGCCGGTCGCTGATGGCGATCTCGGTCGGGCACTTCTGGTCCACGCCGCCGTCGTCGCTCGGGAAGGTGTGCAGCGGCAGGTTCTCCACCGCGCCGCCCGACTCGATGCCGCGGATGCGCGAGCCCCAGCCGTAGATCTTGTACGAGCGGTTGATGTTGGTGGCCATGGCGTAGGCCGCATTGGCCCACGCGTACTTGCTGTGGTCGGCGCCGGCCGTGTCTTCCTCGAAATCGAACTCTTCCACCGGATTGGTGTTGGCGCCGTAAGGCGTGCGCGCCAGGAAGCGCGGCATGCACAGGCCCAGGTACTTGGCGTCGTCCGACTCACGCAGCGAGCGCCAGCCGGCGTACTCGGGCGTCGAGAAGATCTTGGTCAGGTCGCGCGGATTGGCAAGCTCCTGCCATGACTCCATCTGCATCAGGTTGGAGCTGGCGCCGGTGATGAAGGGTGCATGCGCGGAGGCCGCGATCTTGGCCATCTCGCCCAGCAGTTCGACGTCGGGCGGGCTCTGGTCGAAGTGGTAGTCGCCCACGAGCGCGCCGAAGGGCTCGCCGCCGAACTGGCCGTACTCCTGCTCGTAGACCTTCTTGAACAGCGGGCTCTGGTCCCAGGCGGCGCCCTTGAACTTCTTGAGCGTCTTGCCCAGGTCCTTCTTGGAGATGTCCATCACGCGGATCTTCAGGTGCTCGTCCGACTCGGTGTTGTTCACCATGTAGTGCAGGCCGCGCCAGGCACTTTCGAGCTTCTGGAATTCCTCGTTGTGAAGAATCGCATTGACCTGGTCGGTGAGCTTCTTGTCGATGGCCGCGATCATGGCCTGGATCGACTTGGTCACGTCCTTGCCGATGACCGTGCTGTTGCTCAACGCCTGCTGCGCCAGCGTGAGCACGGCCGCCTCGACGGCGCTCTTGGCCTCGTCGCTGCGGGGTTTGAATTCCTTTTGCAGGAGCGAGGAAAAGTCGCTCCCTTCGTACGCGACGTCCTTGAGTGCGCTCTGCTGCTCGAGTGCTTCTGCCATGATGCTTTCTCCTGGTGGTCCGGTGGTGTTGGTCAGGCGGCGGGCGCGGTGCCGTCTTCGGGTTTCTTGCTCGCGGCCAGCGTGGCCAGCAGCGCCGGGTCTTCCAGCACCTTGGCCAGCAGGTCTTCGGCGCCGCCCTTGCCGTCCATGTAGGTCACCAGGTTCGACAGCTGCGTGCGGGCTTCGAGCAGCTTGCTGAGCGCGTCGACCTTCTTCGCCACCGCGGCGGGCGAGAAGTCCTCCATGTTCTCGAAGGTGATGTCGACCTTCAGGTCGCCCTCGCCGGTGAGCGTGTTGGGCACCGAGAACGCCGCGCGCGGCTTCATGGCCTTCATGCGCGAGTCGAAGTTGTCGGTGTCGATCTCGAGGAACTTGCGATCGGCCACCGGTGCCAGCGGATCGACCGGCTTGCCGGACAGGTCGGCCAGCACGCCCATCACGAAAGGCAGCTGGATCTTTTTCTCGGCGCCGTAGAGTTCGACGTCGTACTCGATCTGTACCCGGGGCGCCCGGTTTCTGGCGATGAATTTCTGACTGCTCTTGGCCATGGGAAGTGCTCCTTGCGGGTGTGAATGGGACGGGTCGATAAAAACGGAAGGAATGAGGCGGGCTTATTCGGACGGGCGCTTACCGGTCACGTTCTCGATGGTGTCCATCGCATTGGGTGCGAGGTTGGCCATGATCTCGAGGAAGCTCACGCCAATGAGCTTCTTCGCGCGTTCGATGAGGAGCGGCGCCGGGTTGCCGGGCTCGGCCTGTTCGAGATAACGGATCACGCGGTCGAGCATCTGCACTGCGTCCTGCCGGTTCTGGATCTCGCCGCGCGCGGCGGCCGGACGCGGCGCGCCCGCACCCGCGCCTTGCGTTTCATCGTTGCCGGCATCGCCGGCGTCCACCTCTTCGGGGGCGCCGCTCGCAAGGCTGCAGGCCCGCTGCAGCACGCGGCCAATGCCGCGCAGCGCGCCAAGGTCGACGGCATCGGCGCGGCCGGTGCGCTCGACCAGCAACGCCTGCAGGCGCTCCACGAGGCCGGGCACGCTCACGGCCGCCTGCAGGAGTTCGGGGCGCTCCGCCTGGATCGCTTCGAGGCCGCCCTGGATCTGCGACATCGAATAGGTCGGCTCGCCACCGACGGCGGTCAGCGCATTGCTCGCAATGGCGACGTCGCGCACGCGGATCGGGCCGACACCGGGCGCCACGCCCACCTGCGCGTCGTACAGGTCGCGCAGCACCATGTTCTCGTCCCACAGCGGTGCCAGCGCGTTCAGGCGCATCGTGGGGTCGTTGTCGTCGTCGGCATCGAGCGTTGGATGTATGCCGTCCCAGAAGCGGTCGAACAGGCCGATCAGCAATTGAAGGCCCGCGATGAAACCGGCCACGCCCTGCAGCCGCGTGGAAGCGCGCAGCAGCAGAACCGCGGCGCGCACGTCCTTGCTTCGGCGCAGGATCGCGTCGGACTGCTCGGCCACGTCGCGCCACTCCGGCTCCACCGCGGGTATGACGGTGTCGCCGAACTGCTGCTCGGGCTTGCCCTGCGAGGACGCCGCCAGCGCGGTAAAGGCCGGGTCGTACTCCAGATCGTCGCCGCACGGCGATGCTTCGCCGACGGGCGTGAGCAGGGCTTCGACAAGTTCGTTGGTCAGCATGTTGCCTGTTCGAGTTGGCTGGTGATAATCAAAGATGCGTCGGAACCGGTCAATGCAACGAAGGGAATAGCATGCGCACGCTGGGTACACACCATTCGTCCTATGGACGCACTCCTGCCGCGGTTTCGCGGCGCCTGGCACTGGGTTGCGGCCTGGCGCTGGCTGGCGTCCTGATGGCCGGCTGCGCAAGCAAGCCGGTAGTCACGCCGGTGTCGATCACGCTGGTTGCGGGGGGCGATGCCAACCCCGATGCGCGCGGCCGCGCTTCGCCGCTGACGGTGCGTGTCTATGCACTGAAGACGCCCGGCCCCTTCGAAGGCGCCGACTTCTTCTCGCTGTTCGAGAAAGACCAGGCCACGCTCGGCGCCGAGCTGGTTCAGCGGGAAGAGATGCTGCTGCGTCCCGGCGAGAGCAAGAAGCTCGATCTCACCTTGCCGGCAGACGCCAAGGCCATCGGCGTGATGGCGGCGTTCCGCGACCTGGACCGTGCGCGCTGGCGCGAAGTGCGCGCCGTGGAGCCCGGCAAGCCGCAAACGCTCACGGTGACCTTCGGCGCCCGGCAGATCCGCGTCGAAAGCAAGTAGGTCCGTCAGGCGCTTCATGGCGGCGCCGCGCTTCCATGCGAAGGGCGGCCGGGCCGCACGAGCGGCTGGTCGGCCGGCAGGAAGTGCGCGAACAGATCGTTCACGAACGCGCCGCCGGCGGCCCCCGATGCGGCGGCCGTGAAGTAGAGGCCGCGCCACCGAAGCCCGCGCGAACCCCGTCCCTGGCTTTCGAACAGGGCGTCCGCCACCTGGCGCAGCGCGGGTTGCAGCGCCCGCATCGCTTCGACGAATTCATGGGTCGCAAGCCGGCCCGAAGCGCTCGGCTGTTCTCGCAGCAACGCCATGCGCAGCGCGTGCAATTGCCGCGCCATGGGGTCGAACAAGGCATCGAGCCGCGCTGCCGCCGTGTCGTTGCCGCCATGCGGCTCGGCCAGTCGATGGCCGATGGCTTGCGCCAGCACCTCGGGCGGCAGCGCGCCGCGCAGCGTGGCATAGCCCGCCAGCTGTTCGAGGCCCGTCACGACGAGGTAGACGGGCAACTGCAGGCGCAGGGTGTCGCCAGCCTCCTCGAGCAGGCGGTGCATCCGGGCCGCGAGCGGCTTCATCGTTTCGGTGCCGGCGCGCAGCAGCTCGCTCGCGGCGACGCACACCACCAGCCCGTTGAGCGGCAGGCGTTCGCGCCGCTCGGCCAGAGCCATCAGTGCCTGCAGCCAGAGGCCACGCGTGTGCGGCGCCGCGGCTGCTTCGCTGACGGCCGTTGGATGGAGTTCGATGGCCGCCATCGAACCGGTGAGCCACCAGCGCCAGTACGGTTCGCCGAAAGGCTCGCTGCCCGAAGGCACGAGCCGCTCGGCATGCGCCGCCGCCAGCAGGCCCGGCAGATTGGCCGCCGCGTCGCCCAGGAAGAGAAACCATGGTGCCGGGGCGCTGCGTTGCCGCGGTGGCTGGCGCAGGGCCTGGCGCGCCTGCGACATGGCATCGCGCACGGCTTCGATGGCGGCCTCGTCGGTGTCGGCGGCCGGCGGACCCAGGGCATCGATGCGCCGCCGCAGCGCACGCCGGCGCGCACCGCGGCCCGCATCGCGCACGGTGCCGTACAGCAGCATGAAGCCGATCAGGCACAGCAACAGCAGCAGCCAGAAGAGATGGGCAGACGACGGCGCGGCGGTCATGGCGATGGCGTGGGGTTCTTCTCAGCGTGCGATCGTGTCGAGCGACACGAAATCAGCGATCAGCCGATCTCCGCCCTTGTTGGCCGCGAGTGCTTCGCGCAGGCGCAGCAGATAGGCCGAGGCCAATTCGAAAGGCGGCCGGTCGGCGGTTTCGTTGAACGGCGTGGGAGACGAGAGCACGGTGATCAGCACGCTGCCGAAGGGCGGGCCCACGAGCCAGCTGGTGGGCACCTCGCGGCCCAGTTCGAGCTTTTCGCCGGCGCGCAGCCGCGTGGCCACCTGGCCGGCGTTCAGGTGCATGACCGAACCGTCGACCGTGTAGTAGTCGACCCACAGGTAGCTGTCGTGGTTCGGTGCCGCCACCTGCACGCGCACGCTGTCGCCTTCGCGCAGCTGGCCGTTCCTGGCCGTGAGGGCTTCCACATCCAGTCCGTAGGCCTTGTCGCGGTTTCGCAGCTGGTAGGGCTTCAGGATGGCGAACACCTCGCAGTGAGGCCACAGGCGCAGCTCGACGTCGAACGCGGGCGACTTGACCCCCGGCATCGCGGCCACCTCGTGCTCGACTCTTTTCAGGTCCGCGGGCAGCGAGACGAAGCCGCTTACGCGCAGGTTGCCGTCCTTGTCCGCGGCGGCCGCGAGGTCGGCGCATGCGTAGGTCTGCAGGTGCTGCTCGATGCGCTGGCCCAGGCTCGGCTCCACCGCGGGCGGCCCGGCCAGCCACAGCCACCACAGCAGGTAGACAAGCGGCACCAGCAGCGCGAGCGCGGCGCTGGCACGCAGCAATGCGCGGTCGCGGCGCTGCGTGTCGTGCGGCCCGGCCGGGTCCGCCACGCGATAGGGTTGCGGCGTGATGCGGTCCTGCACCAGGCTGCCGAGCGCCAGCGGCCGCAGGCGCAGCTGGTGGGCGTGCAGATCCTTCAGCTTGCCAAGCTCGCCCCGATCGCCGTTCTCGAAGTAGTACTGGCCCTTGAAGCCATACACCAGCGCATGCCAGTAGACCTCGCGCACTTCGTCGTCCTGCGTGGTCAGGGCCGACAGGTGATGGAAGAATTCGCTGTGCGCGTTGTTCGAATTGAAGAGTTGCACCTGCAGGGGCGCGGCACTGCTTGCCGCGCCGGGATGGCGCGCCAGAATCTCGTCGATCCAGGCCACCATGGCAAAGGCCGCCGATTCGACTTGCGGCGCGGGCGTGCCCGATGCGGCGGCACAGGCGCGCGCGGCATCCAGCAGGCGGCGGGCCTGTTGCTGCGCAGCGTCATGGGAGAGCGTGGTGCCGCCGGCGGCAATCGATGCGTCGAGAGCCAGACCGAATGAGACGAATGCCGAAAAACAGTCGAGCAGCCGGGCCATGAACCGCGCCCGTTCACTGCGCTTGCATGGCGAGGAATGCCTTGCACCGGCGTCTGCAGCGATGGCACATGCCCATGTCCCCGGTTCCTTCGAATAGGCGTTCATTCTTCCAAACGCGGCGCGGCGGGCGCCATATCGCTTGGGGTCTATGCCGTTCGTCGGGCAAACCGGCCTTGCTGCGCGGGGCAATCGCCGGTATCTTCGGCTTCCGCTGAGTTCAATGCACGCTGGGACTGGGACATGCCATGAAAATTCTGATCGCCGACGACCACCGGCTCGTCATCGAGGCGGTCAAAGCCAAGTTGTCGGAGCTCGAGCCCGGCATCGAGTTCGTCCTGGCGATGAGCGTCGACGAACTGCTTGCCGGTGCAACCGACGAGCTCGACCTGGCCCTGATCGACCTCAACATGCCCGGCGCCGACGGCCAGGCCCACATCGACGAAATCCGCCGCCGCCATCCGGCCGTGCCGGTCATCGTGCTTTCCGGCTACGAAGACCCGGCCATCATGCGCAGCGCGCTCGAACGCGGCGTGCTCGGTTTCATTCCCAAGGCGTATTCGCCCGAGGTCATGCTGTCGGCCGTGCGGCTGGTGCTGGCCGGCGGCGTCTACGTGCCGCCCATGATGCTGACGGCGCTGCCGCCCGGCATCGTGGCCGGCGTGGCGCCCACGCAGAACGGCGAGGCGCGCTCCGCAGGCGCTTCGTCCCAGACGCTCGAACACCTGCGCAGCGTGCTCACCGAGCGCCAGGTCGAAGTGCTTCAGCTGCTCTCGCAGGGCAAGCCCAACAAGCTCATCGGCCGCAGCCTCGGCATCAGCGAAGGCACTGTGAAGATCCATCTCGCGGCGATCTTCCGCGCGCTCAACGTGCGCAACCGCACCGAGGCGGTGGTGGCCGCACAGGCCTTGACCGAAGCGCAGCAGGCCTAAGCCGCGCGCAGCTGCGCGGCGGTCTGTTGTTGTTCCCGTGCTTCGTCGCCAGGCTGCCTTCCCGCTGCCGCCATCTCTCTCTTCTGCGCAATCGCCTCGGCAAGAAACTCCGCATCGCGTGCCACGCCCGAGAAGCGCCCTGAACCCCAGGTGTGCAGCCAGGGCAGCCCCAGGAAGTAGAGGCCGGGCACGCCCGTCACGCCGCGCCGGTGCACCGGTGCGCCGCGGCCGTTGAATACCGGCGCATCGACCCACTCGAAGTCGGGCGAGAAGCCAATGCACCACAGCACGCTCGCAATGCCCGCCGCCTCGAGGTCGAGCCGTGTGCGCTCCTCGGGCGGTTCCCACACCGGCGTGTAGACCGAAGGCGGCGGCGCCTCGATGCCCTGGGCCGCAATGTGCCCGTCGATCGACGCATTGATGCGGTTGTAGACGCTGTCCGCGCGGTCGAGGTTGTCGCGCAGGTTGGGCTTGAACGCGAGTGCGCCGCCGTCGAAGCCCTCGAGCAGCCCGAAGAGTTCCATGCCTTCCATCGCGAAGCGCCGCAGGTCGATGTCGCGCCCGCCATCGCGTCCGGTCACGTAGTGGTTGGTGTTGTCGCGCACGCCTTCGCGCAGCGGATGCTCGGTTACCGGCATGTCGTAGTACTTCATGTCGGCGAGCCAGTCGACCACTTCGCGCCCGCGGTAGAAGCGGGCGCAGCGCGGCGCGTCGCCGGTCGCAACATAGACCTTGCGTCCGGCCAGGTGCAGGTCTTCGGCGATCTGCGCGCCCGACTGGCCGCAGCCCACCACCAGCACGGCGCCTTCGGGCAGCTGCGCCGGGTTGCGGTACTGCGCCGAGTGGTACTGCGCCACGCTCGCGGGCAGTTTCTCGGCCAGGCGCGGCACGATCGGACGGTGGTAGCCGCCCGAGGCCACGACGACCTGGTCGGCGGTGTAGTTGCCCGCGTCGGTCTGCACGGCGAAGCGGTCGTGGCCTCGCTCACCCGTACCCGGCACGCGCGACACGCGTTCGACCGTGACGCCTTCGATGGCCGGCGCCTTCACGTGCGCGACGAAGCCTGCCAGCCATTCGTTGATCTGGTCCTTCACCATGAAGCCGTGCGGATCGCCGCCACCGTAGGCCCAGCCCGGCAGCTGGCACTGCCAGTTGGGCGTGACCAGGCAGAACGAATCCCAGCGCTGGGTGCGCCAGCTGTGCACGAGGCTGCGCTTCTCGATCACGAGGTGGTCGATGCCGCGCTGCTGCAGGCAGTGGCTCAGCGAGAGGCCGGCCTGGCCGCCGCCGACGATGATGACGCTGTAGTGGCTGCGCCCGCCAAAGGGATGGGACATGGGTCTTCGCTTTCTCGGAAATCTGGAAACAGGGGTTGGGGAAAGTGCGGTCAGTCGAAGGCGACGACGGTGACTTCTGCATTCGCAACGTCGGCAAAGCGCAGGGCGATGCGTTCGATTTCCGCCAGCTGGTCCATCGCCTGCGAACACGCAAAGCCGTACCTGGCGCGCACGCGTTCCGAGGCAATGCCGAGCGCCTCGCGCGTGCGCCGCAGGAAGTCGTCGAGGCCGTAGCGCTCGCCGGGTTCCAGGAAGTCCTGCACCACCCGCGAGGGCGAGTAGCAGCGCGTCTCGCTCGCGTCAGGCCAGCGGACGTGGAAATGCATCACGGGCATGCTTGTTTCTCCTCGAACGCAACGTGTGGGTCGGTCGTGCCTGGCTGGATGAACGCGTCGCTAGCAAAATCCCAGAGCAGGGCTTCCTCGCCACCCCTGCACAGGCGCACCTGGCGCGTGGCGTCCACCTCGCCGATCACGCCGCAGGCGATGTCGCGCGCCGCGAAGCGGCCCAGCACCGAAGCCACCTGCGCCGGCGCCACGCTCAGCACGAAGCCGTAGCTCGGAAACGACGAGAGCCAGCGCATCAGCGGAACTCCCGCAGGCCTGGGCAGCGCGTCGATGTCGATCGTCGCGCCTACGCCCGAGCATTCGAGCAGCATCATGGCCGTGCCCACCGCGCCGGCCATGCTGATGTCCTTGGCGGCACGGCTGAGGCCGTCCTCCGCAATGGAGGGCAGCACTTCGAGGTCGGCGCGCAGCCGCGCCGCCGGTGCCGAGGTCGATGCGTTCCAGTAGGGAAAGGGCTCCTCGTAGGCGCCGCGCAGGTCGGCCGCCATCACCAGCAGGTCGCCGGGCTTCGCATCGAAGCTCGTCAGAAGCCGCCGCGCATGGCCGAGGATGGCCACCGCCAGCTGCGGCCGCTCGCTGCGGTTGTTGCTGTGGCCGCCCACCACCGGCACGCCGTAGCGCACCGATGCCTCGGCCATGCCGCGCAGCACGTCGTCGGCCGGGTTCATGCCCGTGCTCCAGAGCGCATCGACCACGGCGGTGGGGCGGCCGCCCATGGCGTAGATGTCGCTCACGTTGACCATCACGCCGCAGTAGCCCGCGAACCAGGGCATGCGAACGATGAAGTCTTCCACCAGCCCCTCGATGGCGAACAGCAGGTAGCCGCCGTGGCCGTCGGGAATGGCCGCGCAGTCGTCGCCGATGGGCACGGCCTGCGCGAGCGCCGCATGGCCGCCCGGCAGGGAGCGGCCGAGGGCCGACACCACGTCGCTGATGTCGCGCTTGTGGGCGAAGCCGCGCGTGGCACGCAAGGCTTCGGCGATGTCGTGCACGCCGTTCATGCCGCCACCCTCGCGCGCGTGACGAAGCCGCTCACGGGATCGTGGCAGGGCGGATAGAAAGCGAGGCCCGCCTGCATCCGCGCATGCGGACGGCCGTGGACGGCGCACTCTTCGAGCATCTGCCAGCCCAGCTTCTGGAACAGCGGCACGTTCTGCATCTGCACCTGCGCGAAGAACGCATCGCAACCCAACGCATTGGCGCGTGACACCGCGAGCCGTATCAGCGTGGCGCCCAGGTGGCCCTGGCTGCGGAACGCGGGATGCACGGCCAGCCGCGAGCCCCACCATTCGCCCGGGGCCTCGCCGCGGTGGATGCGCACGGTGCCCACCACCTGCTCGGGCATGCCGCCGTTGCACGACATGGCGACCAGGAGCCGCGCATGGTCGTCGATCGTGTCGCGGTCGTCGCGCGCGAAGATGCCCTGCTCGATGCAGAACACCGCGCGGCGCAGCGCCATGGCTTCGTCGCGCTCCCACTGCTGCGCGGCTTCGCGCACCAGGTATTCGACCGGGGCGTAGTGCAGGTCGAGTTCGCTGAGGTCGTCGATGCACAGCATGGTCAGCTTTCGTAGACCGAGAGCGACGAGCACGCGCCGCATTTGCCGCAGCCGGCCTTGATGTCGGCCGAGCGCAGGCCGGTGGCGACCACGCGCTCGCCGAGCGGCGCGAGCACCGATTTCATGAACTCCGGTGAGGGCGCGGGATGGTCCTCGAGCGGCGTGCCGCTGATCGGCACGAAGGGCACCACGAAGGGGTACACGCCGCGAGCGAGCAGCTGGTCGCAGATGTCGAGGATGGCTTCGCGCGTGTCGCCCAGCCCGGCCAGGATGTAGGTGCTGACCTGGCCGCGCCCGAACACGCTCACTGCCGCCTCGAAGGCGCTCATGTAGCGCGAGACCGGCACTGTGGCCTTGCCCGGCATGATGCGTTCGCGCACCTCGGGGGTCACCGCTTCGAGGTGCATGCCCAGCGTGTCGATGCCGGCGGCCTTCATGCGATGGAACCACTGGTCGTCGTCGGGCGGCTCGCACTGGCCCTGGATCGGGATGTCGACCGCGGCCTTGATCGCGAAGGCGCTCTCGCAGAGGACGGCGGCGCCGCGGTCGGTGGTGTTGGGCGTGCCGGTGGTCATCACCATGTGCTTGACGCCGTCCAGCAGCACGGCGGCGCGCGCCACCTCTGCGAGCTGCTCGGGCGTCTTGCGCGCCACGGTGCGGCCGGCCGCGAGCGACTGCCCGATTGCGCAGAACTTGCAGCTCTTCTTGCGGCTTTCGTAGCGGATGCAAGTCTGCAGCACGGTGGTGGCCAGTACGTCGCTGCCGTGCAGCGTGGCGATGTGCGAGTACGGCACGCCATCGAAGGTCTGCATCGCATAGAAGCGCGGCTGCTTCGGAAAGCTGATGCTCGCAATGGGAATGCTGCCCCGCATCACGCGGCTCACGCCCTCTGCATCAGGCGCCTCGGCGGTGAAGGGCGAGTGCCAGGCGCTGGAGGTGTGGACCGGCACCATGATCGTGTGGCCGTCCACCGTCACGGCCTTGTGGTCCGAAGGGCCTGCACCGCCGCGGCGGCTCGATACACCGGCTGAAGGATCAACCAGCCGCAACCCGAAGGACTGGAGCTCGGTCATCAGCTGCCGGCTGTCCGGCGGGGTCGTCGTGGCGAGGGTCATGGTCGGGGCTCCGTGCAACGGTGGGGGTGGAGAAATGGGTGGCGTGCATCGGCGCGGTGGTCTGCGCCGGCCGGTCGTTGATGGCGAGCGACAGCAGCTCGGGCCGCGCGTAGTGGCCGACCGAATCCATCATTCGCTTGCGCTTGGCGATCAGCGCCATGTCGAGGTCGGCGATCACCATGCCTTCGCCTTCGGTGAGCGGCGGCGCGAGGTGCCTGCCTTCGGGCGAGACGATGGCGGTGTGGCAGCCGCCGCGCAGCGCCTTCTGCAGGTTGGTGTCGGGCGTCACGCTGCGGATCTGCTCGTCGCTGAGCCAGCCGGTGGCATTGACCACGAAGCAGCCCGACTCGAGCGCGTGGTGCCGGATGGTCACTTCCATCTGTTCCGCGAAGATCGGGCCCACCAGCGAGCCTGGAAACTGCGCGCAGTGAATCTCTTCGTGCTGCGCCATCAGGCTGTAGCGCGCCAGCGGGTTGTAGTGCTCCCAGCAGGCCAGCGCGCCGACGCGGCCGATGGCGGTGTCGACCACCTTGAGGCCGGCGCCGTCGCCCTGGCCCCACACCATGCGCTCGTGGTAGGTGGGCGTGATCTTGCGGCGCTTGAGCACCAGCGTGCCGTCGGCGTCGAACACCAGCTGCGTGTTGTAGAGACTGCCGTGGTCGCGCTCGTTCACGCCCAGCACGACGACCATGCCGCGCGCACGCGCGCGCTCGGCCACGGCCTGCGTGACCGGCCCCGGCACGACCACCGCACGCTCGGCCAGCTTCAGGTGCGGCGCACCCTGCAGCACCGGCGGCAGAACGAAGCTGAAGTAGGGGTAGTAGGGCACGAAGGTCTCGGGGAAGACCGCCAGCTGCGCGCCCTTGGCAGCGGCCTCGTCGATGGCGCCGCACACCCGCTCGAGCGTGCCGTCGGGCCGTTCGAAGTCGGGCGCGATCTGGATCGCCGCGGCACGCACGATGCGGGATGAAGAGCTCATGGCCACATCCTGTCCGAAGCGGCAAGCGAAGCGACACGAAGTGCGCGAAGACTGGGGGTGGACATGTTTACAGTGTCCAGGTGTCGAGGATGACGGCGCCGGCCTTCTTGTGCAGCAGCACGAGGTCCAGCACGTCGAGCGGATTGATCGGCTTGATGCCTTCGATCAGTGCGCCTTCGCCGTGGCCGTACAGCGCCTGCAGCGCGAAGCGGCAGGCGTAGACCTTGCCGCCTTCTTCCATGAACTTGCCGATCTGCTTGTTGAAGTTCTGGTGGCCCGGAAAGGCTTCGTCACCCAGCGTTGGAAAGCCGCGCTGCACGCCCAGCGTCACGCCGGGGCCGTAGAGCAGGACGGACGTCTCGTAGCCCTTGCGCCTGAGCCGCGTGGCCTGCAGCAGGTTCACGAAGCCGATCGAGCCTTCGAAGGCGACGGTATGAAAGGTGACGAGCGCTTTCTCGCCAGGCTCGGCCTTGACGTCTTCGAACACCTTTTCTTCGTAGTCGACGAGGAACTCGCCTTTCTCGTTGCGGGGGCGGGTGACTTTGGGCATGGGGGACTCCGGTTGTGGGGTGAACGCAGGTCTTGCGTGCCCTTCTCTTCGCAGGCGATGTGCCAGCGCTTTGCGCGGTGCGTGCGATCAACGCGCGATCAACACGCGGCGGCGCGGCCCGCAGGCGGATGAAAATTTTTTCGGCACCCGAAAAGGCCGGTGCGAAGGCGGGCGGCAAGGCGCTTTCCGCACCGGGAAGACGCACCCGCCATGCGATCAATGCACCCGATCAATGGGGTTGATCGCACCTGATCGAAGCATTCGGCCCCTCTGGGGTGGGCGCGATTCCTGCGTGCCGACCGGTGGCCCGATGCAATCAATGGATGCAATCAACTCCGCCGATGAACACGATCACCACCCACTGGCGCAAGCAGCTGCGCAACACCACCAGGCCGGCCTACCTGCTGCTGGCCGAGCTGATCGCCGACGACATCAAGACCGGGCGGCTGGGCGTGCGCGACCGGCTGCCCACGCTGCGCGAACTCGCGGCCGACCTGGAGCTCAACTACACGACCGTGGCGCGCGGCTACGCCGAGGCGCGCAAGCGCGGCTTGATCGATTCGCGCGCCGGCACGGGCACTTTCATCCGCTCGGGCAGCCCGAGCCTGCGGCTGCGCGGCGGCAGCGGCGCCGAGATGACCATGAACATGCCGCCCGAGCCCGACGACGAGCACCTGATGGCGCGCCTGCACGACAGCGCGAGCCGGGCTTTTGCAGAGGCGGACCTGCACGACCTGCTGCGCTACCAGGACTTCGGCGGCACCGCGCACGACCGCGAGGCCGCGATGCGCTGGCTGCGGCCCTTCGTGCCCGGCGCGGGCATCGATCGCATCCTCGTGTGCCCGGGCATCCACAGCGTGCTGACCGCGTTGTTCTCGCAGCTGGCGCGGCCGGGCGAACTGATCTGCGTGGAGTCGCTCACCTACCCGGGCGTGAAGGCCATCGCCGCGCAGCTGGGCGTGCAGCTGCACGCGCTTCAGCTGGACGACGACGGCCCCATTGCCGACGCCTTCGAGCATGCCTGCAAGACGCTCAAGCCCAAGGCGCTGTACTGCAACCCCACGTTGCTGAACCCGACCGCCGGCACCGTGACGCGCGCGCGGCGCGAGGCGCTGGCCGACGTGGCGCTGCGCTATGCGGTGCCGATCATCGAGGACGATGCCTACGGCATGCTGCCGCGCCAGACCCCCGCCGCGCTGGCCACGCTGGCACCGGGGCTCACCTACTACGTGAGCGGCTTCTCCAAGTGCTTTGGCGCGGGCCTGCGCAGCGCCTATGTCTGTTCGCCCACGGTGCTCCAGTCGCAGCGGCTGGCCGGCGCGATGCGGGCCACAACCGTGATGGCGTCGCCCATCACCAATGCGCTGACCACGCTGTGGGTGGAAGACGGCACCGCCGAGGCCATGCTGCTGGCCGTGCGAAGCGAATCGGCGGCGCGGCAGGCGCTGGCGGCGCGGTACCTGAGCGGCAGCGGGCTGCAGGCGCATCCCGAGGGCTTTCACGCCTGGCTGCCGCTCACGCCGGGCTGGAGCCCGGTGGAATTTGCCTCCTACCTGCGCACGCAGAACGTCGGCGTGGTGGCCAGCGCGGCCTTTTCAACCGATGGCGACCCGCCCGATGCCGTGCGCATCTGCCTGGGCGGCCCGATGTCGCGCGAGCAGTGCGACCAGGCGCTGCGGCTCATCGCCGACACGCTGGCGCATCCGCTGCATCCGCATGCCACGCTGCGCGGGGGCTGAGGGTTCCTTCCTTCGTGGCTGTCCGGGGGCTCAGCTGCAACTGAGCTTCATGGCCTCGATGCGGCCACCGAAGCCCAGCTTGCGCATCAGACCGCCCTCGCGGCTATTGGCCGGAAAGTCGACCGTGCGGTCCCTGAACATCGCGTGCTCGTACACGTGCAGCGTCGCGCGCGGACCGACTCTCACGCTGTCGATGTCGCGCTTGAGCTGCCTTGCGGTGCCCCGGTCCATGCTCTGGACTTCGGCCGGGCCCACCAGCGTGAGCATGTCGCCCTGGAAGTCGCGCCCGGTATAGAACTGTGCCCAGCAGCCGGAAGCCAGCGCCGGATCTTCGACGCGGATCGGCACCAGCAGGATGGTGGGATCGGGACGATTGTCGGCCGTGGCGGCAGAGGTGGTCGGCGTGGACGTGTTGGCGCACGCGACGAGCGCGAGCGCGCCGGCCATCATGAGGTAGCGGAGATTCTTCATTGGTTTTTCTTTGGTGGCGGTTGAGAAAGATGCACAGCGAGGTGAGTGCTGATTGCTGCGGCTCACGAATCCAGGCTACCGCCCACGTTCGCCGCCCGCGTAGGAAGAGAGCCCAAGCTCCCGTCGCCTCGCCGCCAAGACGGGGCTTGCCGTACGCGGCCAAAGGTGCGGAAGTCCCGCGAATGGCTGCGGCCCGGATGCGCCCCTTTCCTACGCCAATGCCAGCTTCGAATGTTCAGGCTGGCTTTGACGCGGTCAGGCCGGACGGGCTTGCCGACGTGGAGATGGATGAAGACGAAACCGAGGACGCCGGCGACGAGCCCGATGGAGGCGAAGCCCGGCGTGAGACGCATGCACGGCCCTCCTCTCGAATGCGCGCTGCAGGGTCTCCAGCAGCTTTCCTACGCCCGGATCGCACGCGAATTCCATCGCGCGAGGCAGGAGAGGGATGACCTGCTTTCGCCGTCCGACGTGATGGACGAAGCGCATCGCCGGGTGCTGCACTGGGAACGGGTGCTCGCAGAGCTGAGGCTGCTGCTCGACGATCCGCGCCAGATCGCGAAGATCAAGATCGCGCGAGCGCTCTATCTGCGCATGCTGCTGGAAAGCGCACCCATGCGCCTGCAATCCTGGAGCGACGGCGACAGCATGGGCAACATGCCGAAGTCCCACTTGTTCGAATGGATTTCCTACGATTTCGAGCGTCTTGAACTGGCCGAGCTGGAGAGCTCCATGTCGCGCGAGGAAGCCGCTTGCTACGCGTTGGCGCTCGACGCGCGCGCCAGCAGCATGCGCGAGGAATGACGGGCAGGCCTTGCCCCCCAACCGCCCGTCAGCCCCGGCCCAGGACCACCGCGCCCTCCTGGATGTAGCGGTCGAACTCGATCTTCGGAATGGCCGCGGTCAGCGATTGGCCGTTCTCCGTCCAGTGAGCACGACGCGGTCGTCCGCCACGAGGCGACGTCGCCCATGATGCGGCCGTCGATCTGCGTGGTGGAACAGGGGGGTACTCCTGCAGACAGCGATCCTCCTTTCTCGCGCTTCTGCGCGCCTGCGCACGGGCTCTGGCCGAACAACGCTTACAGCGGACGTCGGGCGAAGCCGACACCGGCCCCTGTTCGTTCGACCACCATTTGATTTGGAACCAGCGCATTGCGGCTGCCGTGCGGCGCCGCCTTTTGCTGGCGATTTTTCAACCCGCCTCGATTTCAACGAGGCATGAAGGAGTCATGCAATGGCCAATTACACGAACACCGCCGACACCGCCACGTCTGAAGACGTGGTCAAGGTGCTGAACGACCTGCTCGAGACCTCGCGCGACGGCGAATACGGCTTTCGCGCCTGCGCCGAAGAGGTCGACTCGCCGCAGCTCAAGCAGGTCTTTCAGAGCCGCGCGGCCGATTGCGCCAAGGCGGCGGGAGAACTGGACCAGCTCATCCGGCGCTTCGGCGGCTCGCCCGACGAGGGTGGCACGGTGACCGGCGCCATGCACCGCGGCTGGGTGCACGTGAAGGGCTCGGTGGGCGCCGACAGCGCGCACTCGATGCTCGAAGAATGCGAACGTGGCGAAGACACTGCGGTGGCGCGCTATCGCAAGGCGCTGAAGGCCGATCTGCCGGCCGACGTGCGCGCACTGGTCCAGCAGCAGGCCGATGGCGCCCAGCGCAACCACGACCAGATCAAGCAGCTGCGCGACCAGATGAAGAAGTCGTGATGGCCGACGGAGGACGGCCCGCGCACTGAAGCCGCGGCCGTCCGGCCCGCGCCCCGCGGCGCTCAGTTGGCGCAGCGGGCCTCGAGCGCATCGAGGAAGGACCGGTCCCATCGGCCTTCCTTCATGGCCTGGATCGTGCGGGCCTCGGTGGCCAGGTGCGCATGGGCTTTCTCGATCAGAAGCTCGGCCTCGTCGCGCGCGAAGGCCATCAGGCCGTCCTGGTCGCCCACCACGATGTCGCCGGGGTTCACCACCATGCCGCCCACCGAGACGGGTACGTTGATCTCGCCCGGGCCGTCCTTGTACGGGCCGCGGTGGTTGACGCCGCGCGCGTACACCGGAAAGTCGCGCTCGCGGATCTCGGCCACGTCGCGGATGGCGCCGTCGAGCACCACGCCCACCGTGCCGATGGTCGCGGCATAGAACGACAGGATGCCGCCGATCACCGCATTGGTCACGTCGCCGCCCGCGTCGATCACGAGCACGTCGCCAGGGCGGCAGAACTCGAAGGCCCGCATCATCGTGAAGTTGTCGCCGCCGCGCGTCTTCACGGTGACTGCCGTCCCCGCCATGGTCTTGTGCCCCGGGCGATGGTAGGGCTGCAGGCCGACGCTGCCGATGTTGCGGTGCATGTTGTCGCTCAGCGCGGCGACCGGGATGTCGTGCAGCGCGGCGATGATCTCCGGCGCCACTTGCGGGGCCGACGGGTTCTTGCGGATGGCTTTATAGGGCATGGGTGTCCTCGGTAACTCAGGGGCGCTTCAGCGCAGGGCGGCCACGGCCCGCGCGATGCGCGCGCAGCCTTCTTCCAGCGTCTCGATGCCGGTGGCGATGGAAAGACGAAAGTAGGGCGACAGCCCGTAGGCGGTGCCCGCGACCACGGCCACGCCTTCGCTCTCGAGCAGGTACATCACCACGTCGCCGTCTTCTTCCAGGCGTTTGCCTTGCGGTGTGGCCTTGCCGATCAGGCCGCCGCAGTGGATGTAGAGATAGAAGGCCCCGGGTGGCGGGGCGCAGTGCAGGCCGGGGATGTCGTTGATGAGCGCCAGGGTGCGGTCGCGGCGCTGCTTGTAGACCGCCACGCTCTCGGCCACGAAGCTCTGGTCGCCATTCATGGCTGCTGCAGCGGCCGCCTGGCTCACCGAGCAGCAGTTGCCGGTGGACTGCGACAGCAGCGTGTCCAGCGCCTTGACCAGGTCTGCCGGACCGGCCGCATAGCCGATGCGCCAGCCCGTCATCGCATAGGTCTTCGAGACGCCGTTGACCACCAGCGTGCGCTCGCGCAGCGCAGGCGCGACCGCGAGCAGATGCGGCGTGGCCTGGCCGTCGAAGCGGATGTGCTCGTAGATGTCGTCGGTCATCACCATCACGTGCGGATGGCGCTGCAGCACCTCGGCCAGCGCGCGGTATTCGTCGCCCGTATAGCTGGCGCCGGTCGGGTTGCTGGGCGAGTTGATCAGCAGCCAGCGGGTGCGCGGCGTGATCGCGGCCTCCAGCTGCGCGGGCGTCAGCTTGAAGCCGTTGGCTTCGGGGCAGGCCACGGTGACCGGCGTGCCTTCGCAGGCCAGCACCATGTCGGGGTACGACACCCAGTACGGCGCGGGAATGATGACTTCGTCGCCCGGCTCCAGCGTGACGGCGAAGGCGTTGTAGATCGCGCTCTTGGCGCCGCTGGTGGCGATGATCTCGTTCATCGCATAGTGCAGGCCGTTTTCACGCTCGAGCTTGGCGGCGATGGCCTGGCGCAGCTCCACCGTGCCGGCCATCAGGGTGTAGCGCGTCGCGCCCTTCTCGATGGCGGCGGCGGCGGCCTGCCGGATGTGGGGCGGCGTGTCGAAGTCGGGCTCGCCCACCACGAGGTTCACGATCGACTTGCCCTGGCGGCGCAGTTCGTTGGCCCGGTCCGCGGCCGAGGTGCTGGGCGAGGGCTTGATGCGCCGCACGCGGGCGGCAATGCGGGACATGGTCACATGACTTCCTGTGTCTGGGATTGCATGGGCCGAACGGTACGCACATCGAACAGACGAGGCCAAGACGACTTTTCACTGGTCGTATAGGCGCAGCTTATGGTGAGCGCCTATACCCGCCGCGCAGGGGCAGTGCTAGGCTCGGCTTTTGCTTGGGGACAAGGCGTGAACCTGCGACGCCTCAAATATTTCGTGAAGATCGTGGACATCGGCAGCCTGACGCAGGCGGCCGAGGTCCTTTTCATCGCCCAGCCGGCGCTGAGCCAGCAACTGGCCACGCTGGAGGGCGAGGTGCGCCAGCAGCTGCTCGTGCGCACCAAGCGCGGCGTCACGCCCACCGAGGCCGGCAAGGTGCTGTACCGGCATGCACAGATCATCCTGCGCCAGTGCGAGCAGGCGCGCGTGGACATGGAAGCAGCCGGCGAGGGGCTGTCGGGCCAGGTGTCGGTGGGTCTTGCGCCCGGCACGGCGGCCTCGGCGCTCTCGCTGCCGCTGCTGCGCACCGTGCGCGCCCGCCACCCCGGCATCCTGCTCTACCTGAACGAGAACTACGGCACCACGCTGAGCGAACTCATCATGAACGGCCGCATGGACCTGGCCGTGCTCTACGGCGACAAGGCGATCCATGGCCTGAGCTTCCTGTCGTTGCTCAAGGAGCCGCTGTTCCTGGTCGGGCCGGCCGCGATGCCGGCGCCGGCGCAGCCCGTGAAGCTGGCCGACCTGCGCGACATCGAGCTCTTCCTGCCTCGCCCCTACAACGTGGTGCGCAAGCTGGTCGAAGCGGCTTTCGTGCGTGCGGGCATGGTGCCGCGCGTGGTGGCCGAGATCGAATCGGCCTTCACACTGACGGCGGCCATCGCCGACGGGCTGGGCGCCACCATCCTGCCGGCGTCGATGGCGCGCGAAGTGGTGGCGTCCTGCGGTGCCTGGCAATTCCAGATCGTCGACCCGGTCATCGAGGCGCCGCTGGCTCTGTGCCAGTCGGACCACCTGCCGCTCTCGGAGCCGGCGCAGGCGGTGAAGAGCATCCTGCTCGAGCTGGTGGTCGATCTCGCCGGTACCTTTGCGGCCACGCCCGAACCCGGTCTCGCCGCGCTGTCGTAACGTGCCGTCATAAGCCGGCCTTATCCCGGCACAGCTATTCCGTCTTGGGCTTTGCGCCCGCGGCCCGTTACCTTTCATGCCTGCCGTCACGCGTTCGCGGAATGCGTCGGCCACCAAGGATGTTCTGTCGCCACAGGCAGGCCCGGCATGAAGCAGGAACAGATCAAGACGCTCATCGACGCACTCGCCGCCTCGGACCTGGCGGAGCTGGAGTACAGCGAAGACGGCAGCACGCTGCGGCTGGTGAAGCAGTCGGCGCTGGCGGCCGCGCCCGCCGCGCGGCGCCCGGCCGCTGCGCGCAGGGCACCCACCGAGGTGCCCGCAGAACCGGCGCAATCGACGGCCGCCGCAACCGAATGCCTCGCGCCGCTCTATGGCGTGGTGCACCTGCAGCCCGCACCCGGCGAGCCGCCCTTCGTGCGGCCGGGGCAGGCCGTCGAGGCCGGCCAGATGCTCTGCGTGATCGAGGCCATGAAGATGTTCAACGAAGTCCGCGCCGACGCTGCCGCCACCGTGCAGGCCGTGCTGGTGCGTTCGGGCCAGGAAGTGGACGCAGGGCAGCCCCTGTTCCGCTTCGGTTGAGGAAAGCCGCGCGATGTTCGACACCGTCCTCATTGCCAACCGCGGCGAGATCGCCTTGCGCATCCTGCGCGCCTGTCGCGGCCTGGGCCTCCGGGCCGTGGTCGCGCATTCCGAGGCCGACAGCGAAGCCAGCTACGTCGCACAGGCCGACCAGGCGCTGTGCATCGGGCCCTCCGCGCCGGGGCAGAGCTACCTGAACCAGTCCGCCATCCTGTTTGCCGCCGAAGTCAGCGGCGCGCAGGCCATCCACCCGGGCTACGGCTTCCTGTCGGAGAACGCGGGCTTTGCCGCGCGCGTCGAGCAGGCAGGCCTGGTCTTCATCGGCCCCAGCGCTGCCTGCATCCGCACCATGGGCGACAAGGTCTCGGCCAAGCGCGCGATGCGCAAGGCCGGCGTGCCCTGCGTGCCGGGGCCCGACGAAGGGCTGCCCGAAGACCCGGCCGCCGTGCAGGCCATCGCGCGCGAGATCGGCTACCCGGTGATCGTCAAGGCGGCGGGCGGCGGCGGCGGGCGCGGCATGCGCGTGGTGCACGACGAAGCGGCGCTGCTGGATGCGATGGCGCTGACGCGCGAGGAAGCGCGCCAGGCCTTCGGCAACCCCGAGGTCTACATCGAGAAATTCCTGCTGCACCCGCGCCACGTCGAGATCCAGGTGCTGGCCGACAGCCACGGCAACGCCGTCTGGCTGGGCAGCCGCGACTGCTCGCTGCAGCGCCGCCACCAGAAGGTGATCGAGGAGGCGCCCGCGCCCGGCATCGACGACGCGCTGATGGCCGAGGTGGGCGAGCGCTGCGCGGCCGCCTGCCGGCAGATCGGCTACTGCGGCGTCGGCACCTTCGAGTTCCTCTACGAGAAGGGCGCCTTCTATTTCATCGAGATGAACACCCGCCTGCAGGTGGAGCATCCGGTGACCGAGATGACCGCCGGCGTGGACATCGTGCAGCAGCAACTGCGCATGGCGCGCGGCGAGCGCCTTTCGCTGGCGCAGCGCGATGTGCGATGCCAGGGCCACGCGATCGAGTGCCGCATCAACGCCGAGAACCCCGACACTTTTGCACCCGCGCCCGGGCGCATCACCGGCTGGCAGGTGCCGGGCGGCTTCGGCGTGCGCGTCGATTCGCATGCCAACACCGGCTACCGCGTGCCGCCTTACTACGACTCGATGATCGCCAAGCTGATCGTGCAGGGCAGCACGCGCACCGATGCGCTCGACCGCATGCGCCTCGCGCTTGCAGAGATGCGCATCGACGGCATCGCGACCAACGTTCCGCTGCACCGCGAATTGCTGCGCGACGAGGGCTTTGCCGTCGGCGGCGTGGACATCCACCACCTCGAGCGCTGGCTGCAGCAAAGGAGCGCGGCGTGATCGCGCAACGGCCATCCGTCAGCCTGCTGGGCACGACCGCGCTGCTCTTCGAGGCGCCCGGCGAGATGAACCTGAACTCGCAGCAGCGCATCTGGGCGCTGGCGCATGAGGCGCAGGCCTGGCCGGAGATTCGCGAAGCCGTGCCGGGTATGAACAACCTGATGCTGACCTTCCTGCGCCCGCCGCGCGGCCTTGGCGCGCTCGAAGCGCTGGAGGCACGCGTTCGCGATGCGTGGGACGCGGCTGTTGCGCTGCCGCGGGAAGGCCGGGTGGTCGAGCTGCCGGTGGTCTACGGCGGCGCGGGCGGCCCGCACATGGCCGACGTGGTGGCGCACACGGGTCTCAGCGTCGAGCAGATCGTCGAACTGCACAGCGCGCCGCTCTATCCGGTGTATGCGCTCGGCAGCCATCCGGGCTACTGCTACCTGGGCGGCATGGACGCGCGCATCGCCACGCCGCGCCGCAAGGTGCCGGTGCTGAGCATTCCGGGCGGCGCGGTGTCGATCGGCGGCGCGCAGACCGGCGTGTCGGCCTCGGCCGGGCCCAGCGGCTGGAACACCATCGGCAGCACCTCGATGTCCTTCTTCGATCCCGCGCAGGACCCGCCCGCGGCGCTGCAGCCGGGCGACATGATCCGTTTTCGCGTGGAGGGCATCGTCCGATGATCGAAGTGCTTTCGTCGGCCGCGCTCGCCACCGTGCAGGACCTGGGGCGCACCGGCAGCCTGCGCTGGGGCGTCGGCACCTCGGGCGCCATGGACAACCTGGCGCTGGCGGCCGGCAACCTGCTGCTGGGCAATGCGCTCGATGCGGCCGCCATCGAGGTGCCGGTGTTTCCCTTCAAGGTGCGCTTCGACGAGGACTGCGCGTTTGCGCTGACCGGCGCCGATTGCGCGGCCCGCCTGGACGACCAGCCGCTGCTACCCTGGTGGGTTCACCAGGCGCGGGCCGGGCAGGTGCTGACGCTGGGCCTGCCGCAAGGCGGCGCGCAGCGCGGCAGCCGCGCCATGCTGTGCCTGGCCGGCGGGGTCGATGTGCCCGAAGTGCTGGGCTCGCGCAGCACGCAGCTGCGCGGCGCCTTCGGTGGACATGAAGGGCGCGCGCTGCGCCGGGGCGATGTGTTGCGCGCCGTCGGCGAAGGTGCTGCGTGCAAGACCGGCTTCGGCCTGGTGCCCCCCGCGCTCATGCTGCCGCTGCAGCGCGACGGTGTGGCCGCGGTGCGCGTGCTGCCAGCTGCCGAGTACCTGGGATTCGAGCTCGCGTCGCGTGACGCCTTCTGGGCTGGCGAATGGAAGATCACCTCCCAGAGCGACCGCTACGGCTACCGCCTCGAAGGCGAGGCATTGCGCCCCGTCGCGTCGATGGAGTTGCGCTCGCACGGCATCGTGCCCGGCGTGATCCAGGTGCCCCACAGCGGGCAGCCGATCATCCAGATGCGCGATGCCCAGCCCTCGGGCGGCTACCCCAAGTTCGGCACCGTGATCGAGGCCGACATGTGGCGCCTCGGCCAGGCGCCGATCGGCAGCCGCGTGCGCTTCATCGAAGCCACCTGGGACGAAGCGCTGGCCGCGCTCGACGAAGTGCGCGCCTGGCTCGACAAGGTGGCGCGCATGGTGGAACTGCACCGCGGGGCGCCTGTGCCTGCAGGAAGGCACTGAGATGAAATCTCTCATTCCGATTCTTCTTGTCGTCCGTGAGGTGCTTTGTTCAGGGCGGTTGTTGATCGGCGGTGTCCTGCGCACGCGCCCGGGAAGAAGCTGAAATGCAGGACACCGCACTGCGCACCTCGCAACTGGCCGCCTGGCTGGCCGGCACCGACATCGGCCTGCTCGAACTGCGCACGCCGCAAGGCACGCTGCGCCTCGGCCGGCAGGGTGACGAAATCATCGAACTGCCGGATGAAGACGCAGAGCCCGAACTCCTGATGATCCACGCCCCCTCGGTCGGCGTGTTCCTGCACAGCCATCCGCTGGCCGCCGCGCCGCTGGTGCGCATCGGCCAGCGCGTGCGAGCCGGCCAGACCGTCGGCCTGCTGAAGATCGGCCCGCTGCTGCTGCCCGTGACCGCGCCGCAGGCCGGCATCGTCGACGGCATCCACGCGGCCGACGGCCTGGCGGTCGGCTACGGCACGCCGCTGGTCGACCTGCACCCCCTCTGACGAACGAGAGAAGGACTCCCATGGACATCGACCTGAACGCGGACCTCGGCGAAGGCTTCGGCCCCTGGCGCATGGGCGAGGACGAGGCGCTGCTGGACATCGTTTCTTCCGCCAACGTGGCCTGCGGCTTCCATGCGGGCGATCCGGTCATCATGGACCGCACCGTGCGCATGGCGCGCGCGCGGGGCGTCGACGTGGGGGCGCATGTGGGCTTTCCCGACCTGCTCGGCTTCGGCCGCCGGCCGATGCAGATCGAGCCGAAGGAACTCGTCGCCTACGTTCTCTACCAGCTGAGCGCGCTGGACGGCATGGCGCGCACCGCCGGCCACCGCATGACGCACATGAGCTTTCACGGCGCGCTCGGCAACATGGCCGCGGCCGACGCCGCCCTCGCCGAGCCGCTGGTGCGCGCGGTGGCGGATTTCGACCCGATGCTCATCGTCAGCTCTTCCGCCAGCCGCGCCATCGAGGATGCGGCCGCGCGCTGCGGCCTGCGCGTGCGCACCACCTTCCTGGCCGACCGCGCCTGCGACGACGACGGCCTGCTGGTGCCGCGCAAGCTGCCCGACTCGGTGATCCATGACCGGGGTGCGGTGCTGGCGCGCGTGCGCCAGTTGCTGGAGGAGGGCACGGTCACCAGCTGCAGCGGCCGCAAGATCCCGATGCGCGCGCATTCGATCCTGCTGCATGGCGACACGCACGGCGCGGTGGACCTGGCCCGCGCCGTGCGTGGCGTGGTCGAGCAGGCGGGTCGCGTGGTGCCCATTTCGAGGCAGTCGGACTAGGGCCCGGACATGGTGCTTACCCTAGGTCGTGCGCACGCAGACGGGGCAACATAAGGGCGGCTTATCGCTCCACAGCCAATCCGTCTTGGCGCCGCGAAGAAGCGCTCGATACAGTGAATTCAAGGCAGTGATCTCCAGTCCCAACGAAAGAAGCAAAGATGCCGTTTTCTGACTACAAGACCGCGCTGGTGACGGGGGCCTCCTCGGGCATCGGCGCCGCCGTCGTCGAACGCCTCTGCAAGGAAGGCCTGAAGGTCCATGCGCTGGCGCGCAGTGCCGGCAAGCTGGCCGAGCTGGCCGCGCGCACCGGCTGCATCCCGCACGCCATCGACGTGAGCGACCTCGCCGGCATCACCCGCCTCGCGCAAGAGGTGGAATTCGACGTGCTGGTCAACAACGCCGGCGTGGACCGCCCCGGCTCCATCCTCAAGGCCGACGCCGAGGACATCGACCTGCTGGTCGACGTGAACCTGCGCGCCGTGCTGCACCTGTGCCGCCTCGTGGTGCCCGGCATGGCCGCGCGCGACCGGGGCCACGTGGTCAATATCAGCTCCATTGCCGCGGCCTACAACTTCGGCGGCAACAGCACCTACCACGCCACCAAGGCGGCCGTGAGCATGCTGTCGCGCCAGCTGCGCATCGACGTCTTCGGCAAGCGCGTGCGGGTGACCGAGATCTGCCCGGGGCGCGTGGCCACCGACATCTTCGCGCACGTGCACGGCGACTCCGAAGAGACCTACAAGCGCTTCGTCGAAGGCTACGAGCTGCCGCAGGCCGAGGACATCGCGAACGCCATCGCCTTCGCGATTGCGGCGCCCATTGCGGTCAACGTGGGCCACATGGAAATCACGCCCACGCTGCAGGTGCCCGGCGGGCTCTCGACCGCGCGGCCGGAAGCGTCGCAGGCCTGAGCGGCATCGCGCCCACAAGCCCAAGCAAAGGAACAGCGCATGAAGGATTTCGACCTGCTGGCGATCCTGCTGAAGCCGGAGTTCGGTGCGATGCTCTGGCACGGCCTGCAGGAGACGCTGAAGATCGCGGCCGGTTCCTGGCTGCTGGCCATGGCCATGGCGGTCGTGCTGCTGGTCGTGCGCCTCACGCCGAGCCGGCTGGCCGAACGCGTGGTGGCCGGCTATGTCTCCTACCACCGCAACGTGCCGACGCTGGTGCAGCTCATGCTCTGGTACTTCGGCATCTTCAGTCTGCTGCCCGATGCACTGCAGGGCTGGCTGTCGGCGCACAACGCGGAGACGATTCTCTCGATCGTCGCGCTCGGCCTCTGCCAGGCCGCCTATTTCAGCGAGGACATGCGCTCCGGCCTGCGCTCCATCCCGGCCGGCCAGGCCGAGGCTGCGCGCGCGCTCGGCCACGGCTACATCGGTTCGATGCGCCACGTGATGCTGCCGCAGGCCATCCGCAACGCCGTGCCCGCGCTGGTGAACCACAGCGTGTCGCTGTTCAAGAACAGCAGCCTGGCCATGGCCATCGGCGTGGCCGAGCTGACCCATGCGGTGAAGGAAATCGAGAGCCAGAGCTTTCGCACCTTCGAGGCCTACAGCATGGCGACGGTGCTGTACCTGGTGTGCTCGCTGCTCATCATGGCGGTGGGCGGCTGGCTGTCGCGGCACTACCGCATCGCCCAAGCGAGGTAGCAAGCCATGTTCGGCGTCTTTGAAATCCTTCGCGACAACTGGCTGCTGCTGCTTGTCGGCCAATATCCCAGCGGCCCGCTGGGCGGCATCGTCGCCACGCTGATCCTGTCGGTGCTGGGCATCGTGCTGGCGTTTCCGCTCTCGGTGCTGCTCGCGCTCGCGCGGCTGTCGCCCTGGCGGCTGCTGCGCTGGCCGGCCACGGTGCTGGTCTACGCGGTGCGCGGCGTGCCGCTCTTGATGGTGATCCTGTGGGTCTACTTCCTGGTGCCGATCCTGATCGGGCGCGATGTGTCGGGCTTCACCACCATGCTGTGCACGCTGGTGATCTACGAGGGCGCCTACCTGTCGGAGGTGGTGCGCGCCGGCATCCAGGCCCTGCCCAAGGGCCAGACCGAGGCGGCGCGCGCGCTCGGCCACAGCCACCTCGGCACCATGTGGTTCGTGATCCTGCCGCAGGCGCTCTACAACATGCTGCCGAGCATGCTGAGCCAGTTCATCTCCACCATCAAGGAGACCACGCTGGGCTACGTGATCAACGTGCAGGAGCTGACCTTCGCGGCGAACCAGATCAACAACCAGCTGCTGACCAAGCCGTTCCAGGTGTTCTTCATCCTGGCGATGACGTACTACGTCGTCTGCTTCAGCCTGACCCAGCTGGCGCTGTGGCTGGAGCGGCGCGTGGCCCACAAGCGGCTCGGTGCCGTTTCGCCGAAGGCGTCCGAAGACGGCGCCTCGCTGCCGCCGCCGGTGGTGGTGAATCCGTGAGGCCGCGCACGACGGCCATCGACAGGAAAGCAAGGAGACAGAACCATGAAGCCCGCTCCACACCCCGCAGGGGATGACACCATGATCCTGTTCTCCAACATCAACAAGTGGTATGGCGACTACCAGGCGCTCGCCGACGTCAACGCCGAGGTGAAGAAGGGCGAGGTGGTGGTGATCTGCGGGCCCTCGGGCTCCGGCAAGTCCACGCTCATCCGCACCGTCAACCGGCTGGAAGAAGTGAAGTCGGGGCAGCTGCTGTTCGACGGCCACGACATCCACGCGCCCATGAGCAGCGCGGCGCTCAACAAGCTGCGCAGCCGCATCGGCTTCGTGTTCCAGAGCTTCAACCTGTTTCCGCATCTCTCGGTGCTGGAGAACATCATGCTGTCGCCCGTGCGCGTGCTGGGCGTGAAGCGGGCCGAGGCGAAGGCACGGGCGGCGCAGCTGCTCGAGCGCGTGGGCCTGTCGAACAAGGCCGGCGCCTACCCGGCCCAGCTCTCGGGCGGGCAGCAGCAGCGTGTGGCCATTGCCCGTGCGCTGGCCATGGAGCCGCCCGCGATGCTGTTCGACGAGCCCACCAGCGCGCTCGACCCCGAGATGGTGGGCGAGGTCCTGTCGGTGATGCGCAGCCTAGCCAACGACGGCATGACCATGATGTGCGTCACGCACGAGATGAACTTCGCCCGTGAGGTGGCCGACCGGGTCTGGTTCATGGACGCGGGCCGCATTCTCGAGAAGGCCGACCCCGAGACTTTTTTCACCAGCCCGCAGCATCCGCGCGCGCAGCGCTTCCTGTCGGATTTGCGCGCGCACTGATCGTCGTTTTCTTCATCCCCCTCGAGTTTCTTCAGGAGTCCAGCATGTCGAACAGAACCGCTTTCCGTCTTGCCGCCGTCGGCGCCTGCCTTGGCGCCTTGCCTTTCCTGGCCCACGCCGACCAGTGGAGCGACATCAGCCAGCGCAAGGAACTGCGCTGCGGCACTTTCGCCGACGTGCCGCCCTTCGCCGCCCCCGATCCGAAGACGCGCGAGATGGTGGGTCACGACGTCGACCTGTGCAACGCGCTTGCAAAGGAGCTCGGGCTCACTGCCAAGGTCACGCCGCTGTCGGTGGAGGCGCGCGTGCCCGAGGTCAAGCTCGGGCGCGTCGACGTGACCGTCGCCAACCTGGCCTACACCAAGAGCCGCGGCGAGCAGATCCAGTTCAGCGACCCGTACTACGTGGCCAAGGAAATGCTGGCCGTGAAGGCCTCCGACCCCGGCACCAGCAAGGCCGACTTCAAGGGCAAGCGCCTGAGCTCGACCAAGGGCTCGACCTCGGAGCTGTCGATCAAGATGAACGGCTCGGAGCCGGTGACCTTTCAGGACACGGGCTCGGCCTTCATGGCGGTGCAGCAGAACAAGTCGGTCGGCATGGTCGCGAACACGATGACCATCACCAAGCTGGTCAACCAGTCGAAGACCGAAGGCGTGGCGCTGAAGATGATCAAGGAGCCGATGGTGCTGCAGCCCATCGGCGTCGGCATGAAGAAAGACGAGCCGGTGCTGCTGTCCAAGGTGAACGGCGCGCTCTACGCGCTGGAGAAGTCGGGCGAGCTCGACAAGATCTGGGCGAAGTGGCTCGGCCCGAACACCGAATACAAGATGACGCGCGAAGAAAAGGTCATGCCGCTGGCGGAACTCAAGTTCGAGCTCCTGCCCTGAGCGCGCCAACGCCCGGCGGGCAGATTTGCCCAGCCCGGGCCCTTGCGCGCCAGAGATGGCGCGGCTTACTTGCGCGCAACGGCCTCGGGCATTGCCGAAGAGTGGTGGTGCGCGATCAACCATTGGCCGTTGACCCACTCGTAGACATACGTGTAGCGCGCATTCACCGTCTTGCCATCCTTGAACTTGAAGGTGTAGGTGCCGACGTCCTGCGCCACGTTGCAGCCGATCTTGATGATGCGGTGGTCGATCGTGCCCTGTGGCGCGTCTTTCAGGAACTTGACGAAGTAGTCGCGGATCTCCGCCGGATTGGTGCGCGGCTGGTTCGAGACGGTCGGCAGCAGCACGCCGTCGGCCGCATAGTTCGCAACGACCTTGTCGGCATCCAGCGTGCGCAGCGAATCGTTCCAGCGGTCGAACAATGCCGCGATCTGCGGTTCGGTGGCTGGCACGCAGGTTCCCGCTGTCGGCGTCTGCGCGATGGCAGAGGTTGAAATGGCGAGGACCGCCGCCGTGGTTGCCGAGAGGGAGAGCGTACGAAGCACATTCATGGAGTTTTCCTTTTTCAATGGGTAGTCGATCGCCGGTATCGCCGGCGCTGCATCGCTTGGCGATACAGGACTTCATTCTTCGGTCTCTCCATGAACGCCGCCGGGTCTTCGTGATGAACCCCGGGTGACGCGCACATGAATATCGGATGAACCGCCTCAGCCCGGCTCCGCATCCAGGCGATAGCCCAGACCGCGCACCGTCTTCAACAACGCAATGGGATGGCCGTCGTCGATCTTGGCGCGCAGGCGACGGACATACACGTCAACGATGTTGGTCAGCGGATCTTCGTTCGTGCCCCAGACATTGGAAAGGATGCGCTCCCGGCTGTAGACACGGCCAGGCGCCGTCATCAACAGCTCGAGGAAGGCAAGCTCCTTGGCTGTGAGCGGGACGAGCTTGCCGGCACGGGTCACCTCCATGCGCTCCCGGTCGAGAACGAGGTCTGCCACCTGCAGCGTGGTGGCCCTTGGCCTTTGCTCCCGGCCGCGGCGAAGCAGGGCCTCGATGCGCGCCAGGAGTTCTTCGAACGCAAAGGGCTTGGTGAGGTAATCGTCGGCGCCCAGGCGCAGGCCGCTGACCTTGTCCTCGGTGTTGCTCAATGCGGTGAGCATCAGGACCGGCACATGGTGGCCTTCGGCGCGCAGCGTCTGGCACAGCTCCAGGCCGCTCAGGCCGGGAAGCATCAGATCCAGCAGGAGCACGGACAGCTCGTTGCTGCGCGCGAGTGCGAGGCCTTCGGGGCCGGTGCGCGCCAGCTGTACGCGGTGACCCTCGGCGCTCAGGCCCCGCAGCAGAAAGTCGGCGACGCGCGCGTCGTCTTCGACAACCAGAATGTTCATGTTCGTTGGGTTCGGACGGAAAAGTGGCACGGCAGTTCGATTTGCACCGTGGTGCCGTGCGAGGGAATGCTAGCAATGCCGATGCGGCCGTAATGGGCATGCACGATGGCCTGTGCGATCGACAGTCCGATGCCGGTGCCGTCGGCCCGATGCAGGCGTGCGCGGCGACCGCGGACGAAGCGATCGAACAACTTCGGCAATTCGTCTGCGTCGATGCCGATCCCCTCGTCCGCCACGACCACCTGCACGCGGCTGTCAGTCAACTGCCAGCTCACCCGCACCGTCCCGTCACTGCCCGAATAGCGCACCGCGTTGTCGAGCACGATGACGAGGGCCTGCCGGAGACGGTCGGCATCGGCCTGCAGCGTGACCGCGGGCACCTCGGCGCCTGGGGGCTCGAGCTGAACGCGAACGTTGTGCCGCGCACCCAGCGCCTCGGCTATTTCGGTGGCGTCGCCCAGCAGCTCCTGCAGGTCGACCGTGTCGAAGTGCATCGCCAGCTGGTCGGCCTCGGCCTTGGCGACCAGGAGCAGGTCGTCGATCACGCTGGCGAGTTGCTTCACGCCACCCACGATGCGCGTCAGCGTCTGCCGGTACTCGGCGAGCGGCTTGTCGGCGCCGCGCAGCGCGATCTCCGCCTCGCCGCGGATCGCGGTGGCCGGCGTGCGAAGCTCGTGGCTCAGGTCGGCAAGAAGCTGGCGGCGCCGCTGGTCGATCTGCTGCAAGGTTTCGTGCGCGGCGCTCAGCTCGCTGGTGCGCTCCAGAACGGCCTCCTCGAGCCGGCGCCGCGCGGCATCGGCGTCGAGCCGATGCCGCTGCAGTTCGGCCGCCATCGCATTGAAGTGCTCGGCGACGCGGTCGAACTCGTCGCGCGAACCCAGCGCGATGCGGTGGTCGAGTGCGCCGGCCCGCAAGGCCTGCGTGCCTTCGAGCAGGCGGTCCAGCGGCCGCTGCAGCCGCTGGTTCAAATACAGCGCCAGCAAGACGGCTGCAGCCAGCGTGAGGGCCGCGAGGCCGATGGCCTGCTGGCGCAACTGGTCCAGGCCCCGCTCGGTCGCCGCACGGGCAACAGGCATCACATTGCGCTGCCGCTCGATGGCGCCGTTGATCAACTCGCGCAGATCGCGGCCGCGTGCCTTGTCGAAGACTTCGTTCAGTTCCTGCCAGACGCTGGCGAACTCGGCGCCGCGCTCCAGCGGTGCGAGTTTCAACAGTCGGGCACGGACCGCGGCGATGTTGTCGTTGAGCAGGTCGCTGACGGCGACGAGCTGATCGACTTCCGGCGGGATGGGCACGCCTTCGCGTTCCGCGATCCCGCCCCACAGGGAAAGGTCGCGGCGCGCGAGCTGCCTGAGCGTCTCCGTGCTGGCTTGCATGCGCGCCAGCTGGCTGTCGCGCACCTCGGGCGATGCGTTCGCATCCATCAGCTGCTGGGACGCCCAGACGCGCAGCCGCTGCTTGCTGGCCGAGAGCTCCAGCAGTTCCGACAGGATGTCGCTGGCCAGCCGGCTGTGCTGGGCGTAGTCGTTGACCCGGTTCGATCCCCAGTAGACGAAGCCGGCCTGGATGCAGACCAGCGCGACGAGAACGGCAAATGCGAGGGACAGGCGGAGGCGGAACATGAGGCACTGTAGCGGCGCGATGCGGGCCCCTGCATGAACAACAGATGAACGTTTGGGAATGGCGTCCCGGGTGTCCTTGAAGCCCTCGCCCCGCAGCATCACGTGCACGCGCCTGTAGCCGTAGTGCACGCGTGTCTGGGCGATCTCTTTCATGCGCATGATCAGCGCTGTATCGCCGCATGCGACTGATCGATAGAGGTACACCACGCGACTGAGTTGAATCATTGCGCAGGCCTTGCGCATGCTGGCACCGAATCGCTGCATCAGTTCGGCAGCCAGTTCGCGCTTGCGCGAGGGCTTCAAAGTTTTTTTGACAGGACGTCGTGCAGCATGGCCTTGTCCAGGCTCAGATCGGCCACCAGGGCTTTTGAGCTTGGCGTTTTTCTTCTTCCAGTTGCCTCAGCCTTCGCAGCTCCGACGGTCCCAGGCCGCCGTACCGCTGTCGCCAATTCAGTCGCTCATTTTCAGAGGCAATTCAACGCTCATTGCAGCCTCCGTGGAGCTCACACTCATGAGCCTTGCCCTGTCGTGCAGGTCGAATCCGTGCGGGCATGCCAAAGGGCAGTGACATTCAATGTCGCTCGCCTGCCTCTCATGTGACAACGAATGTCACTGCTTGCCGCTGCGTGTCTCTCGGAGACACGCGAAATGCATCCATCGGTTTTACCGATTTCGTTTCATCGAACCATCGACGTGAGTGGCATGCAGTTTGCAGAATCATTTATTTACATATTTGTGACAAATGACACATTCATCGAACGACGACCAGGATGCCGCGCTGCTGGATCGCCGCACTTTCTTCATCGGCACCGCGAGCGCACTGGCCCTGGGCACGACGGCTTGCGGTGGTGGCAGCGGCGGAGGCTTTTCGCCGACAGGGGGGGCCACCGCGCAGCAGACACCGGGTGCCACCCCTGATGCTGCCGTGGGTGTCGGTACGCCGGATACCCCAGCGCCCGAGCCGACCACCCCTGAGCCCGAAGTACGCAAGATCGTGCACCCCGGCCTGCTCGTCACCGAGGCCGACCTGCAGCGCATCCGGGACAAGCTGGCCGCCAATGCGCAGCCCTGGGTGGGTGGCTGGAACATGATGCTCAAGACGAACAACACCAACCTCGCTGCGACGCCGCGCCCCCTGGCGTTGGTGACGCGCGGCGTCGATGGCGAGAACTATTGGCAGATGGTCGGCGACATGGTGCGCGCCCTTCATCTCGCATTGCGCTGGAAGATCACGAACGACGAGAACTATGCGAAGAAGGCGGTGGAGTTCCTCAATGCATGGTCGTCGACTTTGACCGAGCTGGGCGGCAACTCGAACGTCTTCCTCGCCTCGGGCCTCTACGGCAACCAGTGGGCCAACGCCGCGGAATTGATGCGGACCTACTCCGGCTGGGCGAAGGAAGACGTCGCGCGCTTCCAGGCCATGCTGCTGAACGTGTTCTACCCGAAGGCCCACGACTTCCTGGTCAACCACAACGGCACGGAGACCAGAAAGGTCACCCACTACTGGGCGAACTGGGACTTGGCCAACATCTGCGCCATCTACGCGATCGGCGTGTTCTGCGACCGGAGCGACCTGGTCGCCGAAGCGAGCAACTACTACAAGGCCGGCCGCGGCAACGGCGCGAGCGCCAACAACGTCTACTACGTGCATCCTGGCTATCTGGGGCAATGGCAGGAGAGCCATCGCGACCAGGGCCACTCGACCCTCGGCATCTCGCTGGCCGGGATGTTGTGCGAGATGGCCTGGAACCAGGGAGAGGATCTCTTCGGTTACTGGAACAACCGGCTGCTGGCTGGCGCGGAGTATGTGGCCAAGACGAACCTGGCGGATGCCAACGGCAACGCCCTGTTCACGATGCCGTTCGCCCCCTACAACGGCGTCCACGGATCGGGGACCGCTGCGGCGGGCACAAATCAGCTGCGGCCCAACTGGGACCTCATCTACAGCCACTATGTGAGCCGCAAGGGACTCTCGGCACCCTGGAGCAAGGCGATGCTCGACAAAATACGGCCGGAGCGCGTCGATGGCGGCGACCAGCCGGGCATCGGCACGCTGCTCTATGCGCGCGATCCGGCCCCTGCCGCTCCGCCGAGTGGCCTGAGCGCATTCCTGAGCGACGCAAAGGTGCAGCTGTCCTGGTGGGGCACCACAGGCGCTTCCCAGTACCTCGTGCAGCGCGCGGCTTCGCCGAACGGTCCGTTCACGACCCTTGCGCCGGTCACCGACCCGCGCACCTACACCGACGATCCCGGCCAGGGCACGTGGTATTACCGGATCGTCGCGGTGACCGACGCCGGGGAGATGACCGGTGCGGATACGGTGCGCGTGGCGGTCCGCGGTGAGCTGTGGCTGCACCTGCCTCTCAGCGGCGATGCCAACGACGCCAGCGGCCGTGGGCTGCATGCGCAGTTGAAGGGCGGTACGAGCTGGGGCGAAGGACGCAACGGCGAAAGCGCGGTGCAGCTCGACGGCCGCAGCGGTCACGTCCAGTTGCCCGACGGGGCTGTGTCGGCCTTGGGCGATTTCACGGTGGCGGTGTGGGTCTACTGGGATGCTTCGGTGGTCAATGCGCGCATCTTCGACTTCGGGTCCAACGACGTGGTCTACGTGGCGCTGCTCCCGCGCGACGGCAGCGGCAAGCTGCGCTTCTCGGGCACGCGCAATCAGTTCTGGAACGAAGAGTCGGTGACGACCGACGTGCTGCCCACCGGTCGCTGGGTGCATGTAGCGGTCACGCTCTCGGGCACCGTCGGCACGCTCTACGTGGACGGTACGCAGGTCGCCACCGCGGATGGCATCTGGATCAATCCCTTCCAGCTTGGCCGCACCACGCAGACCTGGCTGGGCCGTTCCCAGTACGGCGGCGATCCGTACTTCAAGGGCCGCATGCAGGACTTCCGCATTTACAGCGGCGCGCAGGACGCGGCCTTCATCGCGAACCTCGCCCGCTGAGCGCCATCGTGCAGCGGCGCTGCCCTGACAACCCTGAACCCGAACCGGCGTGCGCATGCACAGGCGCGCCGGTGCTTGTTTGACTTCGATCTTTCGGACTTCTCTCATGGACATTCTTTCTCGACTATGCATTTCCGCGCTGACGGCCTCGCTGCTGCTCTTCGGCTGTGGCGGAGGAGGTGGCGGCGGTGGAGGGGCTGGCATTCCGCTGGTCGGCACCCCGACGGGCCAGTCCGGCACCGGTGGTCAATCCGATGCCGGCCAGAGCAACGGCGGCCAAACGGCCGGCAACACCTCCGGTAGCGGCACCCAGGGCGGCACTGGCGGCACGAGCGGAGGCACCGCGCCTGTGCCGGCCACCGTCGCCCTGGCGAACAAGCTCGGCAAACCCTCGCGTGTGCTGGTCGGGCTGGGAGCGACCTCCATCGACGACATGAAGAGCCAGGACATCCATCCCGACATCGTCGAGCGCTATCTGGTGGGTGTCGGCCCGGGGTCCTGGCCTACGTGGAACAGCCCCGATGGGGCCTACGTCACCTTCACCGCGCAGGCCGCCCAAGCCTACGGTGCGGTGCCCATGTTCACGCTCTACCAGATGACTGCGAACGGCGAGGGCAATCTGAGCGGCATCAGCGATGCGACCTTCATGGGCGAGTACTGGGGGCAGGTCCGGCTGATGTACCAGCGCATCGCGGAGCTGGACAAGCCCGCTCTGGTCAACGTGGAGCCGGATTTCTGGGGCTTTGCAGCATCGCAGGCGCCCGGTCGAGACCTGACGAAGATGGCCGCCGCCGTGAGCGGCCAGCCGGAATGCAGCACCTTGCCGGACACCGTCGCGGGCCTTGGCCAGTGCTTCGTGCAGATGGGCCGCAAGGTCGCGCCCAAGGCGCTGATCGGGTTCCCGCCCGCTTTCTGGAACGGCACGCCCGTCGAGGTCGCGGCGATGATGCGGGCCGCCGGCGCGAACCAGGCGGACTTCATCGTGGCTCAGACCAGCGACCGCGATGCGGGCTGTCGCGAAGCTGCATCGCCACCCCCGGAATGCCAGAACGGAAGCGCCCCGTTCTACTGGGACGCGAGCAACCGGACCAGCCCCAACTTCCACGACAACCAGAAGCAGTATTCGGACTACCGCGCAGCGCTGGGCAACGGCCTGCCGATCCTGTGGTGGCAGACGCCGATGGGCGTGCCGTCGGACACGCCCGGCGGCACCGACCAGCATTACCGCGACAACCGCGTCGACTACATGCTGACCAATACCCAGGAATACGGCGACATGCACACCATCGGGATGGTCTTCAGCGCGGGCGGCAGCCACCAGACCTCGATCAGCACGGATGGCGGCCAGTTCGCGCGCCTGTCGGCGCAATACCTCGCGCGAGGCGGCGCTGCGTTGAAGTAGCCGGGTCCTGTCTCCCTATCGCGCGGAGGCACCACCGTCGACGGAGATGATCGCCCCGGTCATGTAGCTGGAAGCAGGCGAGGCCAGCAGCAGGGCCAGCCCCTTGATCTCGTCGCACTGGGCCACACGGCCCAGAGGACGTGGGTCCGCATCCGCTCGGCCGACTCGGGAAGGCGCAGTCGGTCGCCGGAGAACTGGCTTTCGCCGAACGACATGCAGCGCTTTTGAGGCCGGTGCGCGCGAGCTGGCACGCTGCCCGACGACACTTGTGGCGTAGCAATCAGTTGGGACGAATCTGTTGTGGCGCGTTGCGCTGCCTAAGCACTTGCGTCGCAAACGCGGAAGGGGTTGTGGCCTCTTCAGTCGACGCGCCAGGCATCGCAATGGCCGTTGCGGTACCTCCGTGCTCCTGGTGCGCCAGCATCGCCCGGACTCGGCCCACGAGCGCGGCTCTGTTGGCAACGCGCAGCTTCTTGAAGGTGTTGCCCAGATGGAAGCGGACCGTCGGATACTCCAGGCCGAGCCGGCTCTGGATCTCCTTGTCGGGACAGCCGCAACTCACAAGCCACGCCACTTCGGCCTCGCGCTTGCTCAGGCGTCCTTCGCGCTGCAGCGTTGCCTCCGCGGATTCGCCTTGCTCGATGGCAGGTGCGGATTCCTTCCAGCCCAGCCGTGAAAGCGCGCCGGTGATTGCAGGCTCGACGAGGTTCAGGATCTCGATTTCGCCGGTATCGAAATTCCCCCGCTCCCGATTGCGCCAAATGCGAACGTCTCCGACACACCGCTCCCGGTCGTAGAAATAGACATTCACTCCCCAGTACATGCGGTCGCGACGAAGGAAGTCGTTGAAGAACTCCGTGCGCGACAGGTCCGTCTGGCAGAGCACCTGCGTTGCCAAGGTCGGCTTGCGACGCTGCATCATGGGGTAGGTCAGCGGGTCCACGAAGCGAAAGTAGTCGTCCCAGGACCGCAGGTTCTCCTCGGACATGTTGAGCGCGGTCGTTCGACCGAAGCGCTGCTTTTCGCCATCCCACACCATCGACACATAGGTGTCCGCACGAAGGAGGTCGAGCAATGGAAGTGCCATGCGCTCGCGCAGCTCGTTACCGTCGGTCGCGTTCGCGACCAGGCGCATGAGATCCGACAAGGCCCTGGTCTGACTGGTGGAGAGGTGCATGGTCGATTCCAAGCAAGCTTCATGCGCGGGGCACCAATGCTAGGCAGTGCGGAGGTTTTCACCAGTCCGGTTTGACCCTACGTTCCGACCAGAAAGCGAGACCCCTAACGATTTCTATAGGTCCCCGGCAAAGCCCCACTGCGTACATTGAATCGTCACAAACGCTGAACGAGCCATGCACGCGATCGACCTTCCTCTCTCTGCCATTCGTAAGCTCCTCGACGGAGCGACCGTTTCAAGCCTGGATCTGGCCGAGGCCTGCATCGCGCGGTCGCAAGCCTACAGAGACCTCAACGTGTGGGTTTGCTTCGATCCCGAGATACTGCGGAAAGAAGCGCGCGATGCGGACAGCCGTCTTGCCGCCGGCGAGCGGCTCCCCTTGCTCGGCATTCCCATCGCCTTGAAGGACAACATCGAAGCGGTCGGCATGGCCTGTGGGGCCGGCACGGCCTCATTGAGCGGGAAGCAGCCCCAAGCGGATGCGCAGCTGGTCGCCCGCCTGCGGGCGGCAGGAGCCGTGATCGCGGGCAAGGTGGGTATGCACGAGCTGGCGTTCGGCATCACCACCAACAACGCGGTCACCGGCGCCGTCAGAAATCCCTGGGACCGCACGAGGATTCCCGGCGGCAGCAGCGGAGGCTCGGGCGCCGTCGTCGGTGCCCGCATCGTCCCCGCCTCCATCGGAACGGACACGGGCGGCTCGGTCCGCGTCCCGGCGGCCCTCTGCGGGGTCAGTGGATTCCGGCCGACGGTGGGGCGCGTGCCAGCACAGGGTATCGCACCAATTTCGCTCACTCGTGACACCGCGGGGCCGCTGGCTTACACCATTGCGGACTGCGCTCTTCTCGATGAGGTGATGACGGGCGCGAAAAGCGGACCAATGAAAGTGGCTCTCGAAGGGCTGCGCCTTGGTGTCCCGAGGCTTCCATTCTGGAGTGACTTGGAGCCCGGACTTGAACAGGTGGCTGAATCCGCCCTCGAGGCGCTGCGGCAAGTCGGCGTCGAACTCGTGGATGTCGATATGCCCGCCCTGAACGAGCTCGACGCCAGTGTCAGCTTGCCGGTGGCGCTCTTCGAGTTCGTGCGTGACATGCGGGAGTACCTCGACGTACGCGGCCGCGGCATCACCCTCGAGGAGATGATTGCAGCCGTTGGCAGTCCGGACGTACGCGGTGCTGTCGGTACGCTTCTGACCGGCGGGGGCATTCCCGAGGACGTCTACGAGAGTGCTCTTCAGGCGAGACGGCAGATGCAGGCCCTCTACAAGCAGACATTCGAATCGCACCGGATCGAAGCCCTGGTCTTCCCGACGACCCCGCGCGTTGCGGCTCTCATCGGTGAAGACGAAACCGTCGAACTGAACGGCACGCAGCTGCCTACCTTCGGGACGTTCATTCGCAATACAGACCCCGGAAGCAATGCATCGTTGCCCGGCGTGACCATCCCGCTGGGCCTTGCGAACAACCTGCCGGTGGGCCTCGCGCTCGATGGGCCCATCGGTTCCGACCGCCGTCTTCTGGCAATTGCCGAAGCTGTCCAGTCAGCTCTTCCGTCCGCCCCTCAACTCAGATTTCCCTACTGAAACCCCGAAGGAGCATCTCATGGATCGTCGTCATTTCCTGCAGGCAACGCTGGCCGCTGGTGCAGCTTCCGCACTGCCCACAGCCTTCGCGGCCGACCCGCTCAAGGTGGCTGTGATGATTCCCCAAAGTGGGCCCGGGGGCTTGTTCGGCCCGTCGTGCAAGGCGTGCGCCGAGATGGCCGCCGTAGCCTTGAATGGCCGTGGGGGCGTGCTGGGCCGCAAGGTCGAGCTTCTGTTTGGTGATGCGGGCCTTGCTCCTGCGGAAGCAGGCCAGGCGGCGCTGAAGCTCTGGAAGGGCCAGAAGGCGGGTGCCGTTATCGGAATGCACGACAGTGCCGTGCGCGGTGCGCTTGTCGGCTTGTTCAAGGGCCAGGTGCCGTACTTCTACACGCCTGTCTACGAAGGCGGCGAGTGTGCAGCGGGTACGTATGTGAAGGGCGAAACGCCGCAACAGCAACTGGAGCCTGTCATCTCATGGCTGGCGGCCGAGCGCAAGCCTGCCAAGTGGTACATGATCGGCAACGACTACATCTGGGGCCGGAACACCAATGCCACCGCCAAGGCGTACATCGAGAAGACCGGCGCCAAGGTAGTCGGGGACGAGTACCTCCCGTTCACTGTCGACAACTTCGATGCAAGCCTTGCGCGCATCCGCGACAGTGGCGCCGACGCCGTGCTCGTGTCGCTGGTGGGCGGGGCTTCGGTGACCTTCAACAAGTCGTTTGCGAGCTTTGGCCTTTCGGACAAGGCGATTCGACTGGGCACGCTGATCGAGGAGAACACCCTCGCCGGCATCGGCTTCGCCAATGCGCGCAACCTCTACTCGAGCGCCGGCTACTTCGCAAGCATCGACACGCCCGCCGCGAAGGCGTTCGCTGCGGACTATGCCAAGGCCAACGGCGCCAACGCGCCGGCATTGAACGGGCTCGCCGAATCGACCTATGAAGGCTTCCTGATGCTCGAAGCGCTTGCGAAGAAGGCCGGGAGCCTGGACCCGGCGAAGCTCGATGCCGCCTCCGAGGGAACGACCTACAACGGCCCGAGAGGCGTGGTTACCGTCAAGGCGCGCCACGTGGAGCAAGACATCTACGTGGCCGACGTCACGGACAAGGGCTTCCGCGTGGTGAAGACCTTCCCGAAAGTCGGCGCGGGCCAAACTTGCAAGGTCTGATCATGCTCGATGGCAACATCACGCTGCACGGCCTGAATCTCGCCTACGAATTGGCCACGCTCGCGCTCACGACGCTGGGCCTGGCGATTGTCTTCGGCTTGCTCGGCGTCATGAACATGGCGCACGGGGAGTTCGTGATGCTCGGGGCCTATTCGGCGGTGACAGTGCAGAAGCTCGGGCTGCCGTTGCTGGCCGCGGTTCCTCTGTCGGTGGTCTTGTGCGGCGTGCTCGGGTACGTGGTGGAGCGCTGGCTCATCCGGCCGCTCTACTCGCGGCCTTTCGATACGCTGCTTGCGACCTGGGCGCTCGCCATGCTCATGCGAAAGCTCGTCGAAGCGGTTTTCGGGAGGGAGTACCGAAACGTCGAATCGACGTTGACCGAGCCGATGACGGTTTTCGGTTCGCAGTACCCGGCCTATCGCCTGGCGCTGATCGTTCTGGCGGTCGTCGTGATGGCGGGGCTCTACCTCTGGTATCGACGCAGTGCGGCCGGGCTTCGGGTGCGTGCCATGACGGCGAATCCTGTTCTCGCGCAAGCGCTGGGCATCAACACCAGGCGACTCGCTTCGCAGGCGTTCGTCATCGGAGTCGTATTCGCCGGGCTGTCCGGCGTACTCCTGGCGCCGCTGATCCGCATTGAACCGGGCATCGGCGTCGACTACCTCCTGGACGCCTTCTTCGTGCTGGTCGTGGGCGGCCTTGGGACCTTGGGTGGCATGTTCGGCGGTGTCGGAATCATTGGCGGCTCGCAGGCAATCATCAGCAGCGTGGCAGGGCAGACCAGCGGTTATGCGGTCGTGCTGATGCTCTCAATCCTCTTTTTGTGGCTCAAGCCCAATGGCCTTTTCTCGCGACGCTAGATCGGCGACCTTCCTGGCCGCGGTCCTGGTTGCGCTGCCGTTCGCGTCCAGCGAGTTCGTGGCGTACCAGATTGCCCTGTTCCTGATCTACGGGATTGCTGCGCAGGGCGTGGCCCTCTGCTGGGGGCGCCTTGGGTTCCTGCCTCTGGGGCACGCGCTCTTCTTCGGGCTGGGTGCCTACCTCTTCGGGGGGATGCTCAAGGGCGCGGGGTCGAACCCCGCCTTGTACCTGGCGCTGCCCCTTGCCGTGGCGGCGCCAGCGTTGCTTGCCTACGTCATCGCACGCCTGGTCTTCGCCAGAAGCTCGCGCAGCGGCCCCTATTTCTCGCTCATCACCCTGGCGCTGACCATGTTGGGCTTCCTTGCGGCGCAGCAGTGGAGCGGTCTCACCGGCGGCTTCAACGGCATGGCGAACATTCCGGACATTCCCGGCACGTCCCGGTACGAGACCTTGTACTGGCTCGTGGCGGCAGTCGCAGCCATCTCGACGCTCGCGCTTGCGATGCTGGCGTCCCGACCCATCGGGGTGATCTGGGAGGCGGTGGCGCAGAACGAGGAGCGGCTCCAGCTGCTCGGGTACGCAACCGACCGGGTCAAGGCAAACGCCTATGCGTTCTCCGCCTTGCTCGCCGCGGCGGCAGGTGCCCTTTTCTCCGCGCACCAGGGCATCGTGACTCCTCAGGCGATGAGCTTCATCCTCTCGACCGAGTTCGTCATCTGGGCCGCCGTCGGAGGAAAGGGGAGCGCGCTGGGGCCATTGCTCGGTGCCACTGTGGTGGGCTACGCGTCCGCCGAGCTTCGGGAGCAGTTTCTCTACTGGGAAGTCGCGGTGGCGGCCCTCTTCATCGTCGTGGTGCTGTTCCTGCCGAACGGGGTCGCCGGTCTGCTGAAGCGTCGGGCCGACCCGCGCCACGGCGAGGATTCGCCAGCCCCCGCCGTGCATGAGGCGGCCACGTCCACGGCGCCTGTTTCCTTGACCCTCGACGAGGTGAAGACGGCCCAGTCGGGCGTGACGATTCTCGATGGGCTTTCCCTTGCCCTCAGCGGGCCCGGTATCCGTTGCGTCATCGGTCCCAACGGCGCGGGGAAAACCTCTTCGTTCAACGTCATCACGGGTCGGCTTCCTCTGCTCGGCGGTAAGGTCACGCTCAACGGCCACGATATCGGCGGCCTGTCTGCCTGGCGCGTGGCGCGCAAGGGCATCGGGCGCAAGATGCAGGTGCCATCGGTGTTTCCCGACCTCACGGTGCGGGAGAACCTGGGTCTGGCTGTCTGGGCAGGGCGGGCATCCGGCTTCGACACGCTGAAGCTGGCCACTCTGGGATGGCGTACCAGGCTTCTGGCCGACATCCTGCAAGAGTTTCCCGCTCTCGCGTCGCAGCTTGACGCTCCAGCCGGCACCCTGGCTCAAGGGCATCGGCAGGCACTGGAACTGGCGATGACGCTTCTTCCCGAGCCGAAGCTGGTGTTGCTGGACGAGCCCTGCGCAGGCCTGTCGCCCGGCGAGACCCATCAGATGATCGATGCCATCAAGACCCTGGTGAACCAGATCGGTGCGGCTGCGCTGCTGATCGAGCATGACATCACCGCGGTGGATGCCATGGGCGGTGACGTGTATGTGCTGCACCAGGGGCGTCTTCTCGACAAGGGCTCGCTCGCGGACATCCAGGCCAGCGCGGCGGTGCGAGCGGTGTACGCAGGAGGTCGCAAATGACACTGGTCTTCAATGGGTTGGTATGCGGCTATGGGGACACCGTCGTGGTCCGGGGAGTATCTGGAGAAGTCCAGCCCGGTCATGCACTCGCCATCGTGGGAAGAAACGGCGTTGGAAAGAGCACGCTGCTGAAGGCGCTGGCCGGCCAGCTGCCGCTCACGAGCGGTGACATCGACTGGAACGGCCAGGCGCTCGGCGACAAACCACTTCACGCCCGGCTTGGCCTGGGAATCGCATTCGCGCCCCAGGAGAACGTCGTGTTCGGCGAGCTGACGGTTGCGGACAACCTGTGGCTGCACCTCGACGACCGCAACGCCGAACGCTACGCGGAGGTCTTCGAGCACTTTCCGCTGCTCCAACGCCGGCTGGGCCAACGGGCGGGGTCGCTGAGCGGCGGCGAGCGAAAGCTGTTGTCCTTCGCCCGGACCCTAGGGCTGAAGGCAAAGCTCGCGATGCTCGACGAACCCACCGAGGGTGTGCAGCCGGAAAACATCGACCGGATGGCCGCGATGGTCAACCGCAGGAAGGCCGGCGGCGATTCATTCATCATCGTCGAGCAGAACCTGGAGTTCGTGGCAGCCTTTGCCGACTCGGTCCTGGTCTTGGATCACGGAGAGGTTGTCTTGCAAGGCAGCTTCGCCGCCCTGGGCCGCGAGCGGATCGAGCAGCACATGGTCGTCTGAGCATCTTCGCTCGATGCGTGCTTCACGTTGCTTCATGCTGCCGTCAGCGCGCGGAGCTCCTCGAGCAGCTTGACCGAGGGGCCCGGCAGCATGCCGGCCCGCCGGCGAAAGGCGGTCAGGATTCTCTTGTCGCTTGCGCCGGGAATGTCGAGTGCATCGATCAGCCCGGCCTTTCGTTCCGCGTCGTACATCGGCGCCGGCATCCACCCGAGAAAGCCCGAGTGGCCGATCAGGCTCTTGAGCGCCATGACCGAGCGCGTCTCGACGACCACGTTGGGCAGCGCGAGGTTCTGCCGCGCAAATACGCTCTTCATGTGCTCGAAGGGGCCGGTTCCCTTTGGAAGGATCGCCCAGCGCTCGGCCAGGGTGTCCGCCAGCTTCAGCTTCTTTTTCTTGCGCAGCGGGTGGTGACCGCCCGCCACGACGTAGCTGGTGTCTTCCCATCGGCAGTCCTTGACGGCGATGATCTCGGCGGTGTCCTCGGTGTCGACGCCGAGCGCCAGGTCGATCTCGTGCGAGACGAGCGCGTCCGCCAGCCGGTCCCAGACGCCTTCGATGATCTGAACCTGAAGGCTCGGCCACTTCCTGCAGGTCCGGCCAATGGCCGAAGGAAGTACGAGGCAGGCGATGCTGCCGACCGCACCGACGCGGATCGTGCCCTTCGCCAGCCCGAGCATGGCCTTGATGTTCTCGCTTGCGTGCTCCGATTCCCGCTGCAGCAGCAGTGCATGCGGCTGCAGCGCGCGGCCCACATCGGTGAGCTGCATTCCCTTCGAATGTCGCTCGAACAAGGGTGCCCCAGCTTGCTCTTCCAGCCTGCGGATCGTGCGGCTCAGCGCGGGTTGGGTGATGTTGAGCGCCTCGGCCGCTCGCCCAAGGCTTCCCGAAGAAACGATGGCGTTGAAGGCGACGAGGTGCTGCAGATCGAAAGTCATGCCAAACAGTAATGACTTTTTCTCTAAAAGGCAATTTTCAAGATGGGCGCGCGATTTCACACTCCCGCCATCGAGACAGCATTGCGAGTTCGCGGTGCCCAGCAGGAAAGCACGAAATGACCGGACCCGTACCGCACGCCACTGCCGCGACGCCCGCACAACCCGCCACCGCCGCCAGCACCACCACCGTTCGCGAGGCTGTGTTCGACTTGATGCGTCGCTTCGGAATGACCTCCGTGTTCGCGAATCCGGGGTCGACCGAGCTCCCCATGTTCCGCGACTTCCCCAGTGATTTCCGGTACGTTCTCGGCCTGCAGGAGGCCTGCGTGGTCGGCATGGCGGACGGCTACGCGCAAGCGACTCGGAACGCTTCGTTCGTGAATCTCCACTCGGCTGCCGGCGTGGGCAATGCCATGGGCAACATCTTCACCGCCTTCAAGAACCGCACGCCCATGGTGATCACCGCCGGGCAGCAGGCGCGTTCGATCCTTCCCTTCGACCCGTTCCTGTCTTCGGCCCAGGCCACCGAGCTGCCGAAGCCCTACGTCAAATGGAGCATCGAACCTGCCCGTGCCCAAGACGTGCCGCTGGCGATTGCTCGCGCCTACTACCTGGCCATGATGCCGCCTTGCGGTCCGGTGCTGGTGTCGGTGCCTGTGGACGACTGGGATCAACACACTGATTTGGTTCCGACCCGGGTCGTGAGCACTCGATCGCGCCCGGAGCCCGAGCTCATTGCCCGGATCTCGGCCGCACTGGAAGCAAGCGAGCGCCCGGCATTCGTGGCGGGCGCTGCAACCGACCGAGACGACGCGTGGAACGAAGTCGTTGCATTGGCGGAGGCCCACAACGCCCGTGTGTGGGTGGCTCCGATGTCCGGACGTTGCAGCTTTCCGGAAGACCATCGCCTGTTCGCCGGCTTCCTTCCGGCCATGCGCGAGCGCATCGTCGAACTGCTCGAGGGCCACGATCTCATCCTCGCCATCGGCGCGCCGGCCTTCGCATACCACGTCGAAGGCGCGGGCCCTCATGTGCCTGCCGGCGCCGCCCTCTGCCAGTTGACTGAGGATCCCGACACGGCGGCCTGGGCGCCCGTCGGCATCTCCGCGGTCGGCAGCATCCGTTTGAGCTTGCTCGACCTGCTGGCCCTGCCGCCGAAGAAGACTCGCCCGCTTCCCCCCGCACGAAAGGCCGCGCCGCGCGCAGAGCCGACGCCGTTGATGTCGGTGGCCTACGTGCTGCAGACGCTCGCGGAAGCAAGGAAGCCGGACCACATCGTGGTCGAGGAGGCGCCAAGTGCAAGGCCCGTGATGCAGGCCCACTTGCCGTTCACCCGCAGCGAAGCCTTCTACACGATGGACAGTGGCGGCCTCGGCTACGGCATGCCCGCGTCCGTGGGCGTTGCCTTGGGCAAGCCCGGCAGCCGGGTCATCTGCCTGATCGGCGACGGTTCGAGCATGTACTCCATCCAGGCGCTGTGGAGCGCAGCACAGAACAAGCTGCCGATCACCTTCGTGATCCTGAACAACCGCCGGTACGCCGCACTCCAGGATTTCGCGCCGGTGTTCGGCTTTTCGCCCACCGATGTCGTGCAGGGCACCGAACTGCCCGATCTCGACTTCCAGTCGCTGGCCAAGGGGATGGGATGCGCCGCAGTGCGTGTGACCGACCCGGCCGATCTTCGCAAGGCGCTCGACGAGGCCCTGTTCAGTGACGCGCCCCGCGTCGTGGAGGTCCGGGTCGCCTGACCCCGCCAGTCATTGCCGTTCCAGCGCGCCCACGCATTCTTTCAAACCAACTTACGGAGACAAGCCGATGAAGATTTCGATGTTGATCAATGGCGAGCGCACGGACGCTCGCAACGGCGCAACCTTTGAGCGGCGCAACCCTCTGGACGGCAGCGTGGCAACGACCGCACCCGCGGCCACGACGCAAGACGCCGTTGCCGCGGTGGATGCCGCGGCCGAGGCTTTCAAGACTTGGTCCACCACCGGCCCCGGCGAACGCCGGGCGCTGCTCATGAAGGCTTCGCATGCGCTGGAAGCCAAGGCGGAGGCCTTCGCCGCTGCCGTCGCCGCCGAGACCGGCGCATCGGCTATCTGGGCAGGCTTCAATGTCCACCTGGCGGCGGGCATGCTGCTGGAGGCCGCCTCGCTCACGACCCAGATCAGCGGCGAGGTCATCCCCTCGGATGTGCCGGGCAATCTGGCGATGGCCGTGCGGCAGCCGGCCGGCGTCGTTCTTGGCATTGCTCCCTGGAACGCGCCTGTGATCCTGGCCGTGCGTGCCATCGCGACGCCTCTGGCTTGCGGCAATACCGTCGTTCTCAAGGGCAGCGAAATCTGTCCGGCCACGCATGGGCTGATCGTCGAGGCACTGCAAGAGGTCGGCTTCCCCAAGGGCGTGGTGAACTTCGTGACCAACGCGCCTGCCGACGCCGCTTCGGTCGTCGAAGCAATGGTGGCGCACCCTGCAGTTCGACGCGTCAATTTCACGGGCTCGACCCACGTCGGCAAACTCATCGCCGCCACCTGTGCCAAGTACCTCAAGCCCGTTGTGCTCGAACTCGGCGGCAAGGCCCCTCTGGTCATCCTGGACGATGCCGACGTCGATGCCGCCGTCAACGCAGCGGTGTTCGGTGCATTTGCCAATTCGGGACAGATTTGCATGTCGACCGAACGCGTCGTCGTCGACGAGAGCATCGCCGATGAATTCGTCGCCAAGCTCGGCGCAAGGGCCGCGAGTCTTCCGCTGGGTGACCCACGACTGGGGCCTGTAGTGCTTGGTTCGGTGGTGGACATGGGCACGGTCAACCGCTGCAACGAATTGATCGACGACGCGCTTTCCAAGGGCGCCAAGCTCGTCACCGGCGGCAAGGCGAAAGACACCCTGATGCCCGCGACGCTGCTCGATCACGTCACCTCGGAAATGCGCATCTTCCGGGAGGAGGCTTTCGGCCCTGTGAAAGGCATCGTTCGGGTCAGCGGTGTGGAAGCGGCCGTTGCCTGCGCCAACGACAACGAGTACGGCCTTGCGGCCGCGGTGTTCGGCCGGGATGTGGCGCGAGCCATTCAGGTGGCGGGGCGCATCGAGTCGGGCATCTGCCATGTGAACGGTCCCACCGTCCACGACGAAGCACAGATGCCGTTCGGCGGCGTCAAGGGCAGCGGTATCGGCCGCTTCGGCGGAAAAGCCGGCGTGGAAGCCTTTACCGAACTGCGCTGGCTGACGGTGCAGACCACGCCGCGCCAATACCCCTTCTAGGAAACGCGCAGGCGCACCGGCGTCGTTGTCGGGCGTCATGCCACTGTCCGCAAAGCGCAGAGGTGGACGAGCCGAGGCATGCGGCAGCGAAGCTGCAGCACCCTGATTTTTAAAACTGGAGACAAGAAAAATGAAGTTTGCTTCGATGAACCGCCGGGCTCTCGCCTGCGCCCTGATCGCCATGGGCGCCACGCCTCTCGTGGCGCTCGCACAGGATCAAAAACCGATCGAATGGGTTGTCGGCTATGCCGCCGGCGGCGGCTCCGACACCGTGGCACGAACGATTGCCGAGGAGATGGGCAAGTCGTTGAAGCGCACGATCATCGTGAACAACAAGCCCGGCGCTGCCACGAACATCGCCGCCGATTACGTGGCGAAATCCAAAGACTACGGGAACATCATGTTCACCGCCGACTTCGCCACGCTGGCGGCCAATCCGGCACTGTTCGCCAAGCTGCCCTACGACGCGGAGAAGGACTTCATGCCGGTGGGCATGCTTGCACGATTTCCGCTCTTGCTGGTCGTTCATCCGAGCAACCCCGCCAACAACCTGAAAGAGTTCGTCGCATGGGTCAAGGCCAACCCCAACGGTGCGAGCTTCGCATCGGCGGGTGCCGGCAGCCCCCAGCACCTGGCCGCGGAGCTGTTCAAGGAACGTACCGGTCTCGCGCTGCAGCATGTAGCCTATCGCGGCGGCGCGCCGGCGGTCATCGACCTCGTGGGGGGTCAGATCCCGTTCGCGCTCATGGACAGCGCCACGGTCCAGCAGTACGTGGTGTCGGGCAAGCTCAAGGCGCTCGGCGTGGCCAGCAAGGAACGCCTGAAGAACTTCCCTGACGTTCCCACGCTCTCCGAGCAGGGGCTGACCGGTTTCGATGCATCCGCCTGGCAGGGGCTGGTCGTTCCCAAGGGAACGCCGCCCGAAACCATCGCCACCCTGAACAAGACGCTGCAGGCTGCGCTTGCCTCCACGCCGGTGAAGGCGCGGCTGGAAACCTTGTCGCTCGAAGCACTGCCCGGTACGCCGCAACAGATGACTACCTATGTGCATGCGGAACGCGAGCGATGGGGCGCGCTGATCCGCAAGAACCAGATCCGCCTCGACTGAAAACCACCTCATGAAAACGCAAGTCGCGATCATCGGAGCAGGTCCTGCAGGACTGATGCTCTCCCACATCCTCCACCTCCAGGGCATCGAGTCGATCGTCCTGGAGACGCGCAGCCGCGAGGCGATCGAGGCCACGATCCGCGCGGGCGTGCTGGAACAGGGGACCGTCGATCTCATGAAGGAGATCGGCGCGGGCGCCCGCATGGAACGCGAGGGCTTCCGGCATGAAGGAACGATCCTGCGTTTCGACGGCATCGACCGCCGCATCGATTTTCCGGAGCTGACCGGCGGCAAGGCCGTGATGGTCTATGCGCAGCACGAGGTCATCAAGGACCTGGTGGCGGTGCGCCTGGCATCGGGTGGCGACATCCGGTTCGAAGTGTCGGATGTGAGCCTGCATGGGCTGGACTCCACGTCGCCGAGCGTGCGCTTTCGGCAGCCCGGTGGCGAGCTGCAAACCATCGAGGCCGATTTCATCGCCGGCTGCGACGGCACGCAAGGCGTCAGCCGGCCCTCGATTCCCAAAGGCGTGTTGAAGGGCTTCGAGCGGCTCTATCCGTTCGGCTGGCTCGGCATCCTCTGCAAGGCGCCTCCGTCTTCCGAAGAGCTGATCTACGCACTGAGCGAGCGGGGCTTTGCGCTCGTCAGCACCCGCTCGCCCGAGGTTCAGCGCATGTACCTTCAATGCGAGCCGACGGACAAGATCGAGAACTGGTCGGACGACCGCATCTGGAGCGAGCTCCGCGCTCGCCTGGTCACCCGCGACGGCTGGGCGCCCATCGAAGGCGAGATCTTCAGCAAGACCGTCGTCGGGATGCGCAGCTTCGTGACCGAGCCGATGCAGTACGGCCGTCTTTTCCTGGCAGGGGACGCGGCGCATGTGGTGCCCCCGACCGGGGCGAAAGGTTTGAACCTGGCGGTCGCCGACGTGCGCGTCCTCGCTCGTGCGTTCGCGGAGTTCTACAAGTCGGGCCGTGAAGACCTGCTCGAACGCTACAGCGACATCGCACTGCGGCGCATCTGGAAGGCGCAGCGCTTCTCCTGGTGGATGACCTCGATGCTGCATCGCTTCCCGGGTGCCGACGAATTCCAGCACAAGGTGCAGATCGCGGAACTCGACTACGTCACCGGCTCGCGCGCCGCTTCGACCGCCCTGGCGGAGAACTACGTCGGGCTGCCGTTCGACGAACTCGTCTATTGACTCGTGCACGACCGCTCGCCAAGAAGCGGAAGCAATAAGTCGACCCACCCCTGAGCGCCAGGCAAAGCCGGACGCCCGACCTGGAGACAAGACATGAACCATCACTTCTCTTCGGCGCTCGACGCCGGCTCGCGGGGGGCGCCCATGAACGCCACCACTGCGACCTTCAAGGGCCATGCGGACATCGGCCGGCTGCTGGACGACGGCCCCTACACGACGATGCAGAAGCTCGTGGTCTTCCTGGCCGCTCTCTCGATCGTGATGGATGGATTCGACGGCCAGCTCATCGGGTTCGCGATTCCGTCGATGATCAAGGAGTGGGGCATCACGCGCGAAGCCTTCGTCCCGGCAGTGGCGGCGGGCCTGATCGGCATGGGCATCGGAAGTGCCTGTGCGGGGCTGTTCGCCGATCGCTTCGGCCGCCGGTTGGCCGTCATCGCAAGCGTCTTCCTGTTCGGCGCGGCCACCTGTGCGATCGGCCTCGCGCCCGACGTGCTGACCGTGGCGGTGCTTCGATTCGTTGCCGGCCTGGGCATCGGCGGCGCGCTGCCGAGCTCGACCACGGTCACCGCCGAGTTCACGCCTGCCCGCCGCAGGACGCTTGCCGTGACGGCCACGATTGTCTGCGTGCCCCTCGGCGGCATGCTGGCAGGCCTCTTCGCCGCGGAAGTGCTTCCGGCCTTTGGGTGGCGCGCACTGTTCTTCATCGGCGGTACCTTCCCGATGGCCCTGGCGGTGCTCTTGCTCTTCACGCTGCCGGAGTCGCCGCGGTTCCTCGCCCGCCATCCGGCCCGCTGGGGCGAACTGGGCAGACTGCTTGGACGCATGGGGCGCCCCATGGCTCAGGACGTTACCTACACTGACGCCGCTGAACAAGTCGTCGAAAAGCGCGCCGGCTTCGGCGCACTCTTTTCGAACGGCCTGGCCCGCGACACGCTCGCGACCTGGGCTGCGTTCTTCATGTGCCTGACGGCCGTGTACACCGCCTTCAGCTGGCTGCCGACGATGCTCGCGTCGCAGGGGCTTTCGATGAGCGTCGCCGGTTCGGGACTGACGGCCTACAACCTCGGGGGCGTGATCGGCGCGCTGGCCTGCGCGGTGGCAATTTCTCGCTTCGGATCGCGCTGGCCGCTGGTCCTGTGCTGCGCCGGCGCCGCTGCAAGCGCGTTCGCCCTGCAGACCCTGAACGTTGGAAAGGACACCAGCCTGCTCATCTTCGGATTCGGCGTGCACGGCATGTTCGTGAACGCCGTGCAGTCCACCATGTACGCCCTGTGCGCATTCATGTACCCGACCAGCGTCAGAGCGACGGGGACTGCGTCCGCACTGGCATTCGGGCGCCTCGGCGCCATCCTGAGCGCCTTCGCAGGGGCCGCCGTGATCACGGCGGGCGGGGCCACGGCGTATCTGGCGTTGCTGGGTACGGCGATGTTCTTCGCCATGGTCGCGCTGCTCGTCGTTCGCCGGCACATTCCCAGGCGCGAAGCGCTGTTGCGGCGTGGTCGAGACCAGAGCTTGCCAGGCGTGTTGCCGCTGCAAAGTATTTCGCGGGAGAGGTCATCATGAAGATCTCGATCGTCGGCGCAGGGGCGATGGGGTCGCTGTTCGGTGGCTTGCTCGCCGAGTCGGGCAACGAAGTCACGCTGATCGACGTGAACGACGCGCACATCGGCGCAGTCCGCACCGAGGGGCTTCGCCTGGCGACCGATGGCGGCGATCGGCAGGTCACGGCGCTGAAGGCCGTGCGCCCGGAAGATGCCGTCGGCTTCCCCGATCTGCTCCTGGTATTCACCAAGACGCTGCACACCAGCGCGGCCCTGTCCGGAGTGCGGCATCTGATCGGTCCAGGCGTGCATGTGCTGTCTCTGCAGAACGGCTTGGGCAATATCGAGAAGATCGCCGGGTTCGTGCCGCCGGAGCGCGTCCTGATCGGTGTCACCACATGGCCGGCGGACATGGTCGGCCCCGGCCACGTGCACTCGCACGGCAAGGGCGTCGTGCGGCTCATGGCGGCCGACGGAATCGATCGCCCCTTCGTTTCCGAAGTGACCGAAGTGCTCACGAAGGCCGGGCTCGATTGCACCTCGGACAGCACCGTGTGGGCGGCGATCTGGGAGAAGGTCGCGTTCAACGCCGCACTGAACAGCATCTGCGCCGTATCCGGCTGCACGGTCGACGAACTCGGCAAAGTGCCCGACGGCAGCCGCCTCGCAAACGACGTTGTCACCGAAGTCCTGTCCGTCGCACTGCGCCTGGGCATTGATGTCGATCCCGCCAAATGCTGGGGCAATGTGGCGAGCGCCATCGCCCAACACAAGGGACACAAGCCCTCCATGCTGCAGGACGTGTTGGCCGGCCGCCGTACCGAGGTGGAGAGCATCAACGGCGCCGTCGTGGCGCTGGCCGGCCCCCTGAACATCACGCTGCCTGTCACGGAGACATTGTTGGCTCTCGTGCGCCTTGCGGAAGCGCGCGCCATCGCCTGACGCCGCAATCGATACGAGACACGCGCACCGCCGCTCAGGAAATTCTCATGCTGTTGAACATCGAAGACTATCGACGCAGAGCCCGCGCGGTGCTGCCGCGATTCGTCCATGACTACATCGAAGGATCTGCCGACGATGGCCATTGCATGCGGCGAAACGCGGGTGATCTGTCGTCCATCGAGCTCACGCCGCGCGTGCTGCGCGACACCACGCAGGTCGACACTTCCGTCGAGGTCTTCGGCCGGAAATGGGCGCTGCCCATCGGCATTGCGCCGACTGGGCTCAACGGCCTGGTCCGGCCGGAGGGAGACCGCCTGCTGGCGGCCGCGGCCGCCGATGCGGGCATTCCTTTTTCACTGTCGACCGCTTCCAACATGCGGCTGGAGGATGTACGCGCAGCCGCTCCAGGCGGCGTGCAGTGGATGCAGCTGTACGTCATGCACCGCGAGATGGCGAGCCAGATCGTCGAGCGTGCCCAGAAGGACGGCTACCAGGCGCTGGTGCTGACGGTGGACGTTCCCGTCAGCGGCAACCGAGAACTCGACCTGCGCAACGGGTTCCGCATGCCGTTTCGGCCGACACCCCGCCTGACCTGGGACCTGGTGAGTCACCCCATGTGGTCGCTTCGGATGGCCCCGCGCGGCGCGCCGGACTTTGCCAATCTGACGCCCTCGGGGAGCGGCGCGGGTTCGACCAGCATGCAGGCGGCCTTGCTGGCCCGCGCCATGGACCGGTCGCTCGTCTGGGAATCGCTGGCATGGCTTCGCGGAATGTGGAAGGGACCGCTCCTTCTCAAGGGCGTGCTCCATCCGGACGATGCACGCATGGCGGTCGACCACGGCATCGACGGCCTGATCGTGTCGAACCATGGCGGCCGCCAGAACGATGCGTCTCCCTCGGCGATCTCGGCGCTGCCGCGCGTCGTGAGTGCAGTCGGCGGACGCATTCCCGTGTTCATGGACGGCGGAATCCGCCGTGGTGGCGATGTCGCGAAGGCACTGGCCTTGGGGGCAACGGCTGTGTTCGTGGGCCGGCCCACGCTTTACGGCCTGGCGGTGGGCGGGCAGCAGGGCGCGGCAGCCGTGCTGAAAATCCTGGCTGATGAGCTGGTCCGCGGCATGACCCTGCTCGGTGCCACAACGGTGCGCGATCTGCCGGCTCGCCGGGTGGCGGGTGACGCCTCAGGCGGTTGAAGCGGCGCCGCTTGCGCGGTAGGCGCGGGGCGAGAGGTCGAACCGTTGCCGGAATGCCCGGCTGAAGTGGCTCAGATCGTTGAAGCCGTGCGCCATCGCGATCGCCGAAATACCGAGGCTGGCGCGCGCCGGATCCTGCAGATCGGCCGCCGCGCGCTCCAGGCGTCGGCGCCAGATGTACCGGGTCAACGATGTGTTCTCGGCTTCGAACAACTTGTTGATATAGCGCGGCGACAGATTCAACGCGGTGCTCACCATGGACGTGTCAAGTTCGCACACGTCGAGATGGCGCTCCACGAAGTCCCTCACGCGCATCAATGCGGTGGCCCGGTATTCGGATAGCGGCAGCGGTGAGGCCAGGATGACCTCGTCCAGGGCGGCAGCCAGCAATTCGGTGAAGTTCCTCACCACCTTTTCCGACGCGGCCGGCGGCAGAAGCGAGGCCTGCTTGCTGAAACTGACCAGGTACGCGAAAAGGATCGGGCACATCTGACTCGATTCACCGAGGCTTCTTGCCGTGATGCGATGGATGCTCCCGGCCCGGTGCGCGACGGCCGAACGCGCCAGCTTGATCGTGATGATCTTGAACGTGTCGTCGAATCTGAGCGAGTAGGGGCGCTGTGCGTCGCAGACGGCGCCGTCGCCCGCCCTCAGCACCACGCTTCTTCCATCCTGCTGCGCCATGGCCACGCCCGAGAGCACGAAATTGAAGATCAGCGACTCTTCGCTGGCGCGCGATATGGCCGAAGGCTGGCGCTCGACGCGGTGCGCCGAAGCTTCGATCCGGGCAACGCTCAGCCCCTCGAGGCGCGATCCCTCGACGGAGGCCTCGAAGGCCATGCCGCTCACCGGTCTGCACTCGAGATCGACCAGCGCACGGCACACGACGTCCTGCCAGTAGCCGAATTTGTCGTGCTGATCGAGGCCGGCAGTGGAAGCGAGGATCGAGGTCGATTTGACGGTGGAAGTCGACATGGCGGCCCGCCTTGGGGCTGACGTTGCACTTGCTGGGTGCCCGGGTAGCGCAGGCCCGGTGCATGAGTCCGGATGTCCGGAGTTTGATGGAAATCACGCAAGGTTGATGCCAAGAAAACCCTAGGTCACGCCTCGGTGACGCGCGTGTTTCGGCCCCCGGGCAGGGCCGTTCCAGTCAACTTTTGCGGCCGAGCCAGCAAAGTCGCGCGTGCCGGAAAAAAGCAAAGTTCGGGCAGGCCTTCGCGGAGGGCTGTAACCGCAACGGAGCGCACCTTGAAGACATCCACTTACATGCAGAACGCCAGCTACACGGGCCTCCTCGGCAACCGTCGCCAGCTGCTTCGCGGCGCGGCAGCGCTCGGCGCGGTGGCGGCCCTCGGCCAGGCCGGCAAGGTCTGGGCAGCCGACAAGGACATGATCAAGATCGGCTACATCAGCCCCAAAACGGGGCCTTTCTCTCCCTTCGCCGAGGCCGATGACTTCATCCTCGACCAGGTGCGCAAGTCGCTCGCGGACGGCCTTGTCGTCGGGGGCAGGAAATACAAGGTCGAGATCCTGGCGCGCGACGACCAGAGCAGCCCCGACCGGCAGTCCAACCTGGCGGCCGAGCTCATCAACAAGGAGAACATCGACCTGATGCTGGCGCAGGTGGCGATCGGCCCCAACGCATCGCAGCAATGCGAACTGAACGGCGTGCCCTGCATCTCGACGGTCGGCCCGTGGCAAGCGTGGATGTTCCCGCTCAAGGGCGATCCGGCCAAGGGCTTCAAGAGCGTCTTCCACTTCTTCTGGGGCCTTGAAGACATCTCCGACGTGTATCTGGACATCTGGTCCGCCGTGCCGTCGAACAAGGCGGTGGGATCGGTCTTCAGCAACGACGTGCCGGGCAACGCCATGGGCGACCTGAAGCTCGGCATGCCCGGCGCCTTTGCCAAGGCAGGCTACAAGGTCGTGGACATCGGCCGGTTCCCGGTGGGCGCCGACGATTTTTCCTCCTACATCCAGGCGTTCAAGAAGGACAACGTCGAGATCGTCACCGGCCTGTTCAATCCGCCCGAGTGGGCTTCGTTCGTCAAGCAGTCCGCGCAGATGAACTTCAAGCCGAAGGTCGCGACTGTCGCCAAGGCTCTGCTCTTCCCGGGCGGGGTCGCCGCACTCGGGCCGCGCGCCGACGGCATGTCCACCGAGATCTGGTGGACGCCTGCCTATCCGTTCAAGTCGAGCCTCACCGGCCAGACGGCCAGGCAGTTCGCCGATGCCTACACCGTCGCTACGAAGCGCGAGTGGACCCAGCCGATGGGCGTCGTCCATGCGCTGTTCGAAGCGGGCATCCAGGCGCTCAAGGCCAGCGGCAACCCCAAGGACCCGGTCAAGGTGGCCGACGCCGTGCGCGTGATGAAACACGACACCATCATCGGCAGGCTCGACTTCACGTCGAGCGGCATCAAGAACGTCTCCAAGATGCGTGTCGTCGGCGGCCAGTGGCGGGTGAACGCGGCAGGCAAGCCGGAGCTCTTCATCACGAACAACAAGACGGCGCCGGAGATTCCCGTGCAGCGCAAGTTCGAACTCCTGAAGCTGGGCTGAGGAGCTGCCATGCTGCTCGAACTGCGTGATACAACCAAGCGCTACGGCGACATGGTGATCATCCCGAAGCTCTCGCTTTCCGTCGAGGAGGGCGAATTCATCGGAGTGATCGGCCCCAACGGCGCCGGCAAGAGCACGATGTTCGGGCTCATTTCCGGCAGCACGCGCTGTGACGGCGGCAGCGTCTTTATCGATGGCATGGACGTCACCACGCTGGATGCGGCGCAGCGTTGCCGCGCCGGCATCGGACGCACTTTCCAGATTCCGCAGCCGTTCGAAGGCATGACCGCCTACGAGAACGCCCTGGTCGCCGCGAGCTTCGGCAGCAGTGGGACCGGGAGTGCCGCACAGGCCTTGGCGGTCGATGCGATCGAACGCTGCGGCCTCGCTCCGGTCGCGGACAAGCTGGCAGGCACACTCACGCTGCTTCAGCGAAAGCGCCTCGAGCTCGCGCGTGCGATTGCCACGCAGCCGCGCCTCTTGTTGCTCGACGAGGTGGCCGGGGGCCTGACCGACGGCGAGATGCAGCAATTGCTGCAGCTGATCGTCACGATCCATCAAAGCGGCGTCACCATTCTCTGGATCGAGCACCTTGTGCACGCGCTGGTCTCGGCGGCGGACCGTCTCGTGGTGCTTGCCAGCGGCGCCGTCATCTGCGACGGCGATCCTGGATCGGTCATGGGCGACCAGACCGTGCGGGACACCTACCTCGGCTCCGACATCGGTGAGGAGGTCGACCATGCTGCGCACTGACCGTCTCGATGCGTACTACGGCCTGTTCCAGGCGCTGTTCGGCTTCACGTTCGAGGTCAGGCCAGGCGAAACCGTCGCCCTGATCGGATCGAACGGGGCGGGCAAATCGACGCTGCTTCGTTCGATCGTCGGTTCAGTCCGCACCCGACCGGACGGGGTCCTGCTCGACGGCCGGCCCGTCGGCGGGGAGCCGGAGCGCAAGCAGCTCGATCGCGGCATTGCACTGGTGCCCGAAGGCCGGCGGCTGTTTCCCAGCCTGACGGTCCGCGAAAACCTTCAGCTGGCGATGCGCAACGGCCGCAAGGGGCCGTGGACCGTGGAGCGCCTGATGAAGGAATTTCCGGTGATGGAAGCATTCCAGCACCGTCCGGCGACGGCGTTGTCGGGCGGCCAGCAGCAGCTCGTGGCTCTTTCGCGCGCGCTGGTCTGCAACCCCGACTATCTGCTGTGCGACGAGATCTCGCTGGGACTCTCGCCGGTCGCCGTCAACGAAGTCTATGAACTCCTGGGCCGCGCCCGCAGGGACGGGCTGGCGGTCGTGCTGGTGGAACAGAACGTGAAGCGCGCGCTTTCCGAGTCCGACCGCTTCTATTGCATCCAGAAAGGCCGCGTGGTGCTGGAAGGCAGCTCCGAACACGCGGACCACGCGCAAGTTGCCCAGGCCTACTTTGGAATCTGACATGCAAGCACTACTCGAAACCATCGCAGGCGGGCTGATGCTCGGCGCGCTCTATGCCCTCTTCGGGCTGGGCCTCAGCCTGAGCCTCGGTGTGATGAAGATGATCAACATCGCGCATGGCGACCTGATCGTCCTGGGCGCCTACCTGTGCAGCACGGTGATGCAGCACCTGGGCATCGGTCCGTTCATCTCGTTGCTCGCCGTGGTCCCGGTGATGTTCGTCATCGGCTATGTGCTGCAGAGGGTCCTGCTCAATCGCGTGGTGGGCAGGGGAGCGCTTTCGCCGTTGCTGCTGACCTTCGGGCTCTCGATCGTCCTGCAGAACCTCCTGCAGGAGGTCTATACGGCCGATACGCGCAGCCTCCAGGCCGGCGAGTTCGCCCTGCAGGGATTCGACCTGGGCGGGGTGTCCATAGGCCTGCTGCCGCTCGTCTCGACGTTGATCAGTGTGGGCATCTTCGCGGGCACCAGCTGGTTGATCGGCCACTCGCATCTGGGCCGGCAGGCGCGCGCCGTGGCGGACGACCCCGGCACCGCGCGGCTGGTCGGCGTCAACGACCGCAACTTCTTCGCGCTGGTCACCGGCTTCGTCCTCGCCGTGATCGCGCTGGCGTCGGTGATGTACGGCATCAGAACGCCGTTTTCGCCCACGGCGGGGCCCGAGCGCCTGCTGTACTCGTTCGAGGCCGTTGTGCTTGGCGGCCTCGGCAATGTCTGGGGCACGTTTGTCGGTGGCTTGATCATCGGCGTGGCGCAGCTCCTTGGTGCCAAGGTGTCGTCGGGCCTCGGCCCGTTCTTCGGACACCTCGTCTTCCTGATTGCGTTGCTGGCCCGTCCGCAAGGGCTTTTTGGAAAGGGTTCGCGATGAACTCGATCGCACTGATGAATGGGGCCCGGCCGCGTAAGGCGGGCAGGGCGGCAGTTGGCGTCGTGTTGCTCGCCGTGCTGGGCGCCCTGGCCCTGGCACCGTGGTTCACCAGCTTCGCGACCCAACGTCTCCTCGTGGAAGTCTTCACCGTCTTCGCGATGGCGCTGGCCTGGAACCTGCTCGCAGGCTACGGCGGGCTGGTCGTCGTGGGGCACCAGATGTTTGTCGGCGTGGGGGCCTATGCCCTATTCGCCCTGTCCAACAGGTTGGGAATCAACCCTTGGATCATGCTGCCGCTCGCGACGGCGGCGACCGCACTCTTCGCATTGCTGAGCGCGCTGCCGATGTTTCGGCTCGGCGGCGCGCATTTCGCGGTGGCAACATGGGTGCTCGCGGAGATGCTGCGGATCCTGACGCTCAACAACGAATGGCTGGGCGCAGGGGGCGGCATGCCGCTCGAGGCGCTCGGGAGCTTCGAGCGTTGGACGCGCAACGCGGGTGTCTATTGGTCCGCGCTGATGACCGGGATTGGGGCACTCGTCGTCGCGCGCCTGATGCTCAGGGGCAAGCTGGGCCTGGCGCTGATGAGCGTGAGGGACTCGGAGGCTGCCGCGGCCGCATCCGGCGTTTCGGTTCAGCGGGCCAAGCTCGCGCTGTGGGTCATCGCGGGCTCCATCACCGGCCTCGCGGGCGCCGTGGCCTACATGAACACGCTGCAGGTGACGCCGGATGCGACCTTCTCGCTGAACTGGTCCGCCGCGGCCATCTTCATTGCGGTGCTCGGCGGTATCGGAACGCTGGAGGGCCCCATTCTGGGAACGATCCTCTACTTCCTCCTGCGCGAGTCCTTCGCCAGCTACGGCTCGTGGTACTTCATCGGCCTCGGCTCGCTCGCCATCGCCACCATGGTGTTCGCGCCCGGCGGCGCCTGGAGCCTCGTCACCCGGCGATGGGCCATCGATCCATTCGGCGTGCGGCGCGACATGCCCCGCCGCTGAAACCCGTCCTCTTCAAGCATTCACTCACAGTCAAGGAAATCCAGATGTCCGAAACAGCTTTCAAGGTGGCCGTCGTCCAGGCCGCGCCGGTGTTCCTCGATGCGAAGGCCTCCACGGAAAAAGCCATCGGCCTGATCGCCGAGGCGGGGGCCAACGGCGCGAAGCTCGTGGCGTTTCCTGAGGTGTTCATCCCGGGCTACCCCTGGTGGCTCTGGCTCGGCGCGCCGGCATGGGGGATGCAGTTCGTCTCCAGATACCACGCCAATTCCCTGCGGGTGGACGGGCCGGAGCTGGCGGCAATCGCCGCGGCCGCCAAGAAGTCGGACATCAATGTCGTGATCGGTTTCTCCGAGATCGAGGGCGGATCGCTGTACATCAGTCAGGCGCTCATCAGCGACAAGGGCGAGATGGTGTTCAAGCGTCGCAAGCTGAAGCCCACGCACGTCGAGCGCACCCTGTTCGGTGAAGGGGATGGCACCGACTTCCAGGTCGTCGACACCAGTGTCGGCCGCCTTGGCGCGCTGTGCTGCGCGGAGCACATCCAGCCGCTGTCGAAGTACGCGATGTACTCGATGCACGAGCAGGTGCACGTGGCATCCTGGCCCTCGTTCACCCTGTACCGTGGCAAGGCCTACGCGCTCGGACATGAAGTCAACCTGGCCGCCAGCCAGATCTATGCGCTGGAAGGGGGCTGCTACGTGCTCCACGCGAGCGCGGTCACCGGACAGGACATGTTCGACGCGCTGTGCGACACGCCCGACCGAGTGGCGCTGCTCAATGCCGAAGGCTGCAAGCCGGGCGGCGGCTACTCGATGATCTTCGGACCCGACGGACAACCTCTGGTGCCGCACATGCCTCAGGACCAGGAAGGCCTGCTCTACGCAGACATCGATCTCGCCAACATCGCCGTGGCCAAGGCGGCCTACGACCCATCGGGCCACTACGCTCGCGGCGATGTCGTGCGCCTCATGGTCAACAGGAATCCACGCCGGACCTGCGTCAATTTCGGGGAAGGCGTTACCGACACAGCCCAATGGACAGAAGCAAAGGCCGATTGAGAAAAGGTCGATCCATAGACAGCCCACAGAATGCGCGCGTTTTTGTTGGCCAGTGCGAAACCTGCCTTTGCCAACCGGACTTCTCGCGCAACAGGTGTGCACACCTCGAGATCGGATCATCGTGTCGGTGTGCTGTCATCACCGCTGCCGAGAACTGCGGCAACTGCTGGCATACCTTCGCTTTCTCACCTAGGATTTTCGAATTGTTTGAACTCCATTTTTTGATGGCCAGTAAAGTGCTGGGCTATTTTTCGAACTCTAATTGCTTGTTTTGAACTCTATTAGCTTCGACCCCACCCGCTTCGATGCCGCCATCGTCGATCTCGACGGCACCATGGTCGACACCCTCGGCGATTTCGCGGTGTCGCTGAACCACATGCTCGATGACCTGTCGTTGCCTCCTGTGGCGCCGGCGGCCATTGAAAAAATGGTGGGCAAGGGCTCGGAGCACCTGATTCTTTCGGCACTCGCGCATGTGATGTCTTCGGGCGGCCATGCGCCATCGGGAGGCGCCGCTGCGGAGGCGCTGCAGGCACGGGCGCAAGCGCTTTTCGACCGGGCCTGGGAGCGCTACCAGCACCACTACCTCGCCATCAACGGACAGCACTCGGCGGTGTATCCGGGCGTGGTCGAGGGTCTCAAGGCGCTGCGGTCGCGCGGCCTGCGCCTGGCCTGCCTCACCAACAAGCCGACTTCGTTCGCCAAGCCGCTGCTGGCCGCCAAGGGGCTCGATGGCTTCTTCGAGTTCGCCTTCGGCGGCGATGCCTTCGCCCGCAAGAAGCCGGACCCGCTGCCGCTGGCCAAGACCTGCGAGGCGCTGGGCACCGTTCCTGCGCGCACGCTGATGATCGGCGACTCGAGCAACGACGCCAAGGCCGCACGTGCGGCCGGCTGCCCGGTGCTGCTCGTGACCTACGGCTACAACCATGGCGAGCCGGTGCGCGGCGTGGATGCCGACGGCTTCGTGGATTCGCTCGCCGAACTCGATCGCGCGGCGGCTTGAGCCGGAAGGCCGCGGCTACGGCTGCTTTCCGAGCAGCGCGTCCTTGAGTTTCCAGTCGGCCGGCACGGGGCCGAGCCAGATGCGCAGCAGCGCGTTGAAGAAGGCCTGTTCCTTGATGGGATCGGGCTGCGGCACACCGCGCACGGTGATCACCGTGCCCGTGCCGGGCAGCCAGTCGATCGTGAAGGTGTCGCCGGCCTTGAGCTGCTTCTGGTCGGCGAACATCTGGCCCATGCGCAGCAGCCCCGGAATGAGGTTGACCATTTCGCTCTTGGGCGAGTTTTCTTCCACGCCCTTGGTGAAGAGCTTGCCGAGTTCGTTGGCCTCGATGTCGCGCAGCATGGTGATCGCCACGCGCTTGGGGCCCGGCGCGGCCAGCGCCTCTTCAGGCGTGGAGACTTTCTTGCCCACGTAGAACCCCGCCGTGTAGACCTTGAAGACGGCCTTGTAGCGCACGCCGGCGCCATTGAGCTGCAGGGTGCTGCCGCGCAGGTCGAGGGTGTCGTTCAGCTTGACGCCGGCCACGTCGACCTGCGCGGCCGAGACGCCGAGCACGGCCGAAGCGAAGGCCAGCGCGGCCAGGCGGGAGAACGACAGGGTCGGGAGCGAAGGTGCGGCCAAAGGATCTCCTCGATTTGCGAACGATCGTGCTAATGTATCTTTTCGTTCTACCCCGTTCCCCTCGGGGGAACCCTGAAGCGGGCTGTTGCACGCGGCGGCGTTTTCGTGGGCTAAACTCCACGCTCCATGTTCGTTCATCACATCATTCAAACAGGTGAAGGCAGCCGGGGAGCCTGGCCCTGGCGTCGCCATACATCGCTGACTGTTTGATTGCACGGCGCACGCCGTGCGCCCGCGGTACCGGATCGGTCATCGACTCCGGACCACCAGTGAATGACCTTGCCACCGGCCGAACTCGAGCGCCGGAGGCAATTGGAGAACGAATCCGTGATCACCGAACTTGAATTCAAGAGCCTCAGCGCCCAGGGCTACAACCGCATTCCGCTGATGGCCGAGGCCTTTGCCGACCTCGAAACGCCTCTTTCCCTCTATCTCAAGCTGGCCCATTCGCAGGGCGGCGGCAAGCACAGCTTCCTGCTCGAATCGGTGGTGGGCGGCGAGCGCTTCGGGCGCTACAGCTTCATCGGACTGCCGGCGCGGACCTTGCTGCGCGCGTCGGGCTTCGGCGCCGAAGCCGTGACCGAGGTGGTGACCGACGGCCAAGTGGTCGAGACCGCCGCGGGCAATCCGCTGGACTTCATCGCCGAATACCAGAAGCGCTTCAAGGTGGCGCTGCGGCCCGGCCTGCCGCGCTTCTGCGGCGGCCTTGCCGGCTACTTCGGCTACGACACGGTGCGCCACATCGAACGTAAGCTCGAAAAAAGCTGCCCGCCCGATGCGCTGGGCTGCCCCGACATCCTGCTGCTGCAGTGCGAAGAGCTGGCCGTCATCGACAACCTCTCGGGCAAGCTCTACCTGATCGTCTATGCCGATCCAAAGCAGCCCGAGGCCTATGCGGCGGGCAAGCGCCGCCTGCGCGAGCTGAAGGAAAAGCTCAAGTATTCGGTGAGTGCACCCGTCGTCAAGCCGACGCAGCCCCATCCGCCCGAGCGCAGCTTTGCCAAGGCCGACTATCTTGCGGCCGTGGAGCGCGCCAAGGAAATGATCGCCGCCGGCGACTTCATGCAGGTGCAGGTGGGGCAGCGCATCAGCAAGCGCTATACCGAGTCGCCGCTGTCGCTGTACCGCGCGCTGCGTTCGCTGAATCCGTCGCCCTACATGTACTACTACCACCTGGGCGATTTCCACGTGGTGGGGGCCTCGCCCGAAATCCTGGTGCGCCAGGAGAACACCGGCGAGGGCGAGCAGAAGATCACCATCCGCCCGCTGGCGGGCACGCGCCCGCGCGGCGCCTCGCTGGAGCTCGACAAGGCGGCCGAGGTGGAACTCATCAACGACCCGAAGGAGCGCGCCGAGCACGTGATGCTGATCGACCTCGCGCGCAACGACATCGGCCGCATCGCCAAGACCGGCACCGTGAAGGTGACCGAGGCCTTCGCGGTCGAGCGCTACAGCCACGTGATGCACATCGTGAGCAACGTCGAAGGCACGCTGAAAGACGGCATGACCGCCATCGACGTGCTCAAGGCCACGTTCCCGGCCGGCACGCTGACCGGCGCGCCCAAGGTGCACGCGATGGAACTCATCGACCAGCTGGAGCCCACCAAGCGCGGCCTCTACGGCGGTGCCTGCGGCTACATCAGCTATGCGGGCGACATGGACGTGGCCATCGCCATCCGCACCGGCATCGTGAAAGACCAGATGCTGCACGTGCAGGCCGCGGCCGGCGTGGTCGCCGATTCGGTGCCCGAGCTGGAGTGGAAAGAAACGGAAGCCAAGGCGCGCGCACTGCTGCGCGCCGCCGAACTGGTCGAGGAGGGGCTGGAATGAGCAACGTACCGGACATCCAGAACGATTTCTCGCACGAAATCATCGGCGCCGCCGTCGAGGTTCAGCGCGTGCTTGGCACGGGCCTGAGTGAAGACGCCTACGCCGCGGCACTGGCCATCGAACTCGCCGAGCGCGAGATCGGCTTTGCGCAGGGCGTGGCGCTGTCGGCCAGCTACAAGGGCCGTTCTCTCGGCGAGGTGTACCGCGCGGGCTTCGTGGTCGAGCAATCGGTCATCGTCGAGCTCAAGGCGGTCGACGTGCTGACCGACCTGCACCGCGCGCAGGTGCTTGCCGCGCTGAGGCTCTCGGGCCTCAAGCTGGGCCTTTTGATCAACTTCAACGTGTTCCCCGTCGTCAAGGGCGTGCACCGGATTGTGAGCAAGCCATGAAACTGCTGATGATCGACAACTACGATTCCTTCACCTACAACATCGTCCAGTACCTGGGCGAGCTGGGTGCGGACGTGCAGGTGCACCGCAATGACGAGATTACGGTGGCGCAGATCGGCGAGCTGATCGCTTTGGGCGTCACGCGGCTCGTGGTGTCGCCAGGGCCTTGCTCGCCGGCGGAAGCGGGCGTTTCGGTGGCGGCCATCAAGGAATTCGCGGGCAAGCTGCCCATTCTTGGCGTGTGCCTGGGCCACCAGGCCATCGGCGCGGCCTTCGGCGGCAGGATCGTGCGCGCGCAACAGCTCATGCATGGCAAGACCAGCGAGATCACGACCACGCAAGAAGGCGTGTTCGCGGGGCTGCCCGAGAAGTTCACCGTCAACCGGTATCACTCGCTCTCGATCGAGCGCGAAAGCTGCCCGAAGGAATTGGCGATCACCGCCTGGACCGACGACGGCGAGATCATGGGCGTGCGGCATACCGGCTTTGCGCATGACGTGCGCATCGAGGGCGTGCAGTTCCATCCCGAATCGATCCTGACCGAGCACGGCCACGCGATGCTCAAGAACTTTCTGGACTGAACCGCCATGACAGACCGCTCTTCCATCGTCGATCTGCGCAGCGACACCGTCACGCAGCCCACCCCGGCGATGCGCGAGGCCATGATGGCGGCGCCGCTCGGCGACGACGTCTTCGGCACCGACCCGAGCGTCAACGCGCTGCAGGAAAAGATCGCTGCGCTGCTGGGCTTCGAGGCGGCGCTGTTCGTGCCGACCGGCACACAGAGCAACCTGTGCGCGATCCTCTCGCACTGCGGGCGGGGCGATGAATACATCGTCGGCCAGCAGGCGCATTGCTACCGCTGGGAAGGCGGCGGCGCGGCGGTGTTCGGCAGCGTGCAGCCGCAGCCGCTCGACCATGCGCCCGACGGCACGCTGCCGCTCGCGCAGATCGAGGCGGCCATCAAGCCCGACGACGCGCACTTCGCGCGTACGCGGCTGCTGGCGCTGGAGAACACGCTGGGCGGCAGGCTGCTGCCTTTTGAATACGTGCAGGCCGCGACCGATCTGGCCAGGAGCAAGGGGCTGCAGCGGCACCTGGACGGGGCTCGCCTCTTCAACGCTGCAACGGCGCAGGCGGCGCTGAACAAGCGCCGCGACATCCGCGCCGAAGCACGCCGCATCGCGCAGTGCTTCGACAGCGTCTCGGTCTGCTTCAGCAAAGGCCTGGGCGCACCCATCGGCTCGGCGCTGCTCGGTTCGCGCGAGTTCATCGCGCGGGCGCACCGCATCCGCAAGATGGCGGGCGGCGGCATGCGGCAGGCCGGGCTGCTTGCCGCGGCGGCTTCGCATGCGCTCGACCACCACGTCGACCGGCTGGCTGAAGACCATGCACTGGCCCGGCGACTGGCAGAGGGGCTCGAAGGCATCGAGGGCCTGCAGGTCGAGGCGCCGCACACGAACATCGTGTTCGTCGATCTCGCGGGTGCGGCGCAGGCGCGTTCTTCGCAGCTGCTGGCGCACCTGAACCAGCAGGGCATTCTTGCGACCGGGCTCTATCGCCTGCGTTTCGTGACGCACCTCGATGTCGATGCGGCCGGTGTCGATCGAGCGGTCGCTGCCATTCGCGGTTTCTTCAACGCCTGACGCGAAGGAGTCCGCGATGCCCGATCTTCCGCATCTGCTTGCTTTCATCGCTGCAGGCTGGCTGCTGAACCTGACGCCGGGGCCCGACGTGCTCTACATCGTGGCGAACTCGCTGCGCTCCGGCGTGCGCGCCGGCACCGTCGCCGGGCTCGGCATCACCGCCGGCTGCTTCGTTCACATCTTCGCCGCCGCAGTCGGCGTGGGCACCCTGATGGCCACGTCTGCGGCGGCCTTCACGGTGCTCAAGTACGTCGGCGCGGCCTATCTGCTCTACCTGGGCGTGCGCATGGTGCTGTCTCGCGCGGCGCCGCCTGCCGACCTGGGCAAGGCGGCGGCCGCGGTGAGCGGGGAACGCAGCCTCAAGGCGATCTTCCTCGGCGGCTTCTGGACGAACGTGCTCAACCCCAAGGTCGCGTTGTTCTTCCTGGCTTTCGTGCCGCAGTTCATCGCGCCTGGCGCGGACAACAAGGCCCTGTATTTCGTGCTGCTGGGCGTGCTGTTCAACCTCAACGCGATACCCGTCAACGTGGGTTGGGCCGTGGCGGCTGGCTGGATGGCGCGCCGCGGCGCCGTGCAAAAAGGCATGCACTGGCTCGATCGCGCAGCGGGCGTCCTCTTCATCGGCTTCGGCCTCAAGCTTGCGTTCACGGACGCGCCGGCGGTTCGCGCCGGACACTGACAAACTCCCAGGAGACTTCCCATGATCACTCCCCAGGAAGCGCTGCAGCGCACCATCGAACACCGCGAGGTCTTCCACGACGAAATGCTGCACATCGTGCGGCTCATCATGAGCGGCGAGTGCTCGCCCGTGATGATGGCGGCGCTGATCACCGGCCTGCGCGTCAAGAAGGAAACCATCGGCGAAATCACGGCGGCCGCGCAGGTGATGCGCGAGGTGTCGACCAAGGTGCCGGTGAAGGACACCACGCATCTGGTCGACATCGTCGGTACCGGTGGCGACGGTTCGCACACCTTCAACATCTCGACCTGCTCGATGTTCGTCGCGGCCGCGGCCGGTGCCAAGGTGAGCAAGCACGGCGGCCGCAGTGTGTCGAGCAAGTCGGGCAGCGCCGACGTGCTGGAGTCGCTCGGGGTCAACATCAACCTGCAGCCGGAGCAGATCGCGCGCTCCATCGAGCAGGTGGGCATCGGCTTCATGTTTGCGCCCAACCACCATCCGGCCATGAAGAACGTTGCGCCGGTGCGGAAGGAGTTGGGCATCAAGACCATCTTCAACATCCTCGGACCGCTGACCAATCCGGCCGGCGCGCCGAACATCCTGATGGGGGTGTTCCACCCCGACCTGGTCGGCATCCAGGTGCGCGCGCTGCAGCGCCTGGGCACCGAGCACGCCATGGTGGTGTACGGCCGCGACGGCATGGACGAAATCTCGCTCGGCGCCGCCACCATGGTGGGCGAGCTCAAGGACGGCGAGATCCGCGAGTACGAGCTGCACCCCGAGGACTTCGGCTTTTCCATGTCGAGCAATCGCGCGCTGCGCGTGGAAACGCCCGAGCAATCGAAGGCCATGCTGCTGGGGGTGCTCGACAATCAGTCCGGCCCGGCGCTGGACATCGTGCTGCTCAACGCCGGCGCGGCGCTGTATGCGGCCAACGTGGTCGATTCGATAGCCGCGGGCATCGAGCGCGCGCGCGAGGCGATTGCATCTGGCGCCGCGCGGGCCAAGCTGGCCGAGCTGGTCAAGGCCTCCACGGCCGTTTGAGCCGCTACAGATTGGTGGGAACACAGAACATGTCCGATATCCTCGACAAGATCATTGCCGTCAAGCGGCAGGAAATTGCTGCGGCGCAAAAAAGAAGCCCGCTCGAAGCGGTGCGCTTCGACGCCGAGAGCCGTGTGCTGACGCGCGATTTCGAAGGGGCGCTGCGCGCCAAGATTGCCGCCGGCCACGCTGCGGTGATCGCCGAGGTCAAGAAGGCCAGCCCTAGCAAGGGCGTGCTGCGAGAAGACTTCATTCCGGCCGACATTGCCCAGAGCTATGCGGAGGGCGACGGCGAGATCAGCGCCGCTTGCCTTTCGGTGCTGACCGACAAGCAGTTTTTCCAGGGCAGCGTCGACTATCTCAAGCAGGCGCGCGCCTCGTGCGACCTGCCGGTGCTGCGCAAGGACTTCATCGTCGACGCTTATCAGGTGTACGAATCGCGTGCGATGGGCGCCGATGCCGTCCTGTTGATTGCCGCTTGCCTCGATGACGCGCAGATGAAGGACTACGAAGCCATCGCACGAGGGCTCGGCATGGCGGTGCTGGTCGAAGTGCACGACGCGGCCGAACTCGACCGTGCGCTCAAGCTCAAGACTCCGCTGATCGGTGTGAATAACCGCAATTTGCGCAACTTCGAGGTGTCGATCCAGGCCACCATCGACCTGCTGCCCAAGCTGCCAGCCGATCGGCTGGCCGTGACCGAATCCGGCATTGCCACGCGCGAAGACGTGGCCACGCTGCGCGCCGCGGGCGTCCACGCCTTCCTGGTGGGCGAGGCCTTCATGCGTGCCAAGGAACCCGGCGAGGCGCTCGCTGCATTGTTCAAATGAACCGGCCGGACCAGCTATCGAGCGGCGATCCTGCCGACTGGCCCGTGGCGCCAGGCTGGCAGCCGCTGGTCGACGAGTTTTTCGGCAGCGTCGTGGGGCAGAAGCTGCTGGGCTTCCTGCGCGAGCGCCTCGATGCCGGCGCAGTGATCTTTCCGCCGCAACCGCTGCGGGCGCTGGAGCTGACGCCGCCCGAGGACGTGCGTGTCGTCATCCTGGGGCAGGACCCGTACCACGGACGGGGCCAGGCGGAGGGTCTGGCGTTCTCGGTGGCGCCCGGCGTGGCGCTGCCGCCATCGCTGCGCAACATCTTCAAGGAACTCCAGCGCGACCTAGGAACGCCGCCGCCGCCATTCCCGAATCCGGGCGGCAGTCTGGTGAAATGGGCGACCCGCGGTGTGCTGCTGCTCAACACCTGCCTCACGGTGGAAGAGGGGCAGCCGGCCAGCCATTCGGGCCGTGGCTGGGAAGTGCTGACCGATGCGGTCATCCGCCATGTATCGGACGGCGAGAAACCTGTTGTTTTTATGCTCTGGGGCTCGCATGCTCAAAGTAAGCGTGCGTTGATCGATATTGGACGCCATAAGGTGCTGATGTCGAATCATCCGTCGCCGCTTTCCGCGTTGCGCCCGCCCGTTCCCTTCATCGGCTGCGGTCATTTCGGCGAGGCGCGTGCGTGGCGGGAGGCGCGCCAGGCGGGCGGCTGAATTCGCGGATAATCCTTGCAGTTCCGCCTCGTGCAGTTCTCACGCTTCTTCTTGGTGCTGGGGTTCTGCGTAGTCACAAAACCGTGCTATATTTCGAGGTTCGCCGGAGAGGTGGCCGAGTGGTTAATGGCAGCAGACTGTAAATCTGCCCTCTTACGAGTACGCTGGTTCGAATCCAGCCCTCTCCACCAGCGATGAATTTGGTTTCTAAGAGCGATTGGATCTAGCGCTTTGGGTGCCTTGGGGTGCCCCCGATGCGGGAGTAGTTCAATGGTAGAACCCCAGCCTTCCAAGCTGATGACGCGGGTTCGATTCCCGTCTCCCGCTCCAGAGACCCGGTTCGACGCCGGAAGCGATTGGTTAGACAAAGCCCTTTTGGCTCAGTGGTAGAGCACTCCCTTGGTAAGGGAGAGGTCGCGGGTCCGATTCCCGCAAAGGGCACCAGTTTCTAGGGGGTTGCAACGGCAGGTTTGCAACCCATCTGCATACGTTGAAATCGTTTTTTTCGGAGTCGAAAAATGGCAAAAGGTAAATTCACCCGCACCAAGCCGCACGTGAACGTGGGCACGATCGGTCACGTCGACCACGGCAAGACCACGCTGACGGCGGCCATCGCCACGGTGCTGTCGAGCAAGTTCGGCGGCGAAGCCAAGGCCTACGACCAGATCGACGCGGCGCCCGAAGAAAAGGCCCGCGGCATCACCATCAACACCGCCCACGTCGAGTACGAGACGGCCAACCGCCACTACGCACACGTGGACTGCCCCGGCCACGCCGACTACGTCAAGAACATGATCACCGGCGCTGCCCAGATGGACGGCGCCATCCTGGTGTGCTCGGCCGCCGACGGCCCGATGCCCCAGACCCGCGAGCACATCCTGCTGGCCCGTCAGGTCGGCGTGGGCTACATCATCGTGTTCCTGAACAAGTGCGACATGGTCGACGACGCCGAACTGCTCGAGCTGGTCGAAATGGAAGTGCGCGAACTCCTGGACAAGTACGAGTTCCCGGGCGACGACACCCCCATCATCCACGGCTCGGCCAAGCTCGCCCTGGAAGGCGACAAGGGTCCCCTGGGCGAGCAGGCCATCATGAAGCTGGCCGAAGCCCTCGACACCTACATCCCGACGCCCGAGCGCGCCGTGGACGGCACCTTCCTGATGCCCGTCGAAGACGTGTTCTCGATCTCCGGCCGCGGCACCGTGGTGACCGGCGCTGTCGAGCGCGGCGTGATCAAGGTCGGCGAGGAAATCGAGATCGTGGGCATCCGCCCGACCGTCAAGACCACCTGCACCGGCGTGGAAATGTTCCGCAAGCTGCTGGACCAAGGCCAGGCGGGCGACAACGTCGGCGTGCTGCTGCGCGGCACCAAGCGCGAAGAAGTCGAGCGCGGCCAAGTGCTGTGCAAGCCGGGTTCGATCAAGCCGCACACCCACTTCACCGCTGAAGTCTATGTGCTGTCCAAGGACGAAGGTGGCCGTCACACGCCGTTCTTCAACAACTACCGTCCGCAGTTCTACTTCCGCACGACGGACGTGACCGGCGCGATCGAGTTGCCCAAGGACAAGGAAATGGTCATGCCTGGCGACAACGTCAGCATCACCGTGAAGCTGATCAACCCGATCGCGATGGAAGAAGGCCTGCGCTTCGCCATCCGTGAAGGTGGCCGCACCGTGGGTTCGGGCGTCGTGGCCAAGATCCTCGACATCTAAGCCGAGCGTAAAGAGTACCGGAGGGGTATAGCTCAATTGGCAGAGCGTCGGTCTCCAAAACCGAAGGTTGTAGGTTCGATTCCTACTGCCCCTGCCACCTAGGTGGCGCCTCCGAAAAACGCCCCGTCGGTGATCCGGCGGAAGGCAAAAAGCCCCATCGGTGACCCGATGGAAGGCAAAAAAGCCCATCGTGACCCGATGGGCTTCGGCGTCTCAAGAGGCGCATTGAATTGAAGGCCGAAAGGCCACAGGAAATCAGCCGAACATGGCCACTTCTCAAATCGAAACCGTGAGCACGGGTGCCGACAAGGCCAAATTGGCTGCGGCGGTGGTGCTGGCAGTGGGCGCCATCGTGGCGTTCTATCTGCTGTCGCGCCAGGGCTCGCTGGTGCAATGGGCTGCGCTGCTGGTCGGCCTGGCCGCGGCCGTGGGCGCGTTCGGCAGTTCGGAGAATGGCCGCCAGCTGTGGGCCTTCGGCCGCGACTCGTGGCGCGAGGTCAAGAAGGTCGTCTGGCCGACCCGCAAGGAAGCGATGCAGATGACGGCTTATGTGTTTGCCTTCGTGGCAATCATGTCCGTTTTCCTCTGGCTCACCGACAAGACGCTCGAATGGGTGTTTTTCGACCTCATTCTGGGCTGGAGAAAATAAATGACCGCTGATCCAGTGAACGCAGTTGACACCACGCCGGGCGCGCCGGAAGAAGAAAGCACTTCCGTGCTGGCTCCCGCCGCCAACCCCGATCTGCGTTGGTACGTGGTGCATGCCTATTCGGGCATGGAGAAGGCTGTCGAGCGCAACATCACCGAGCGCATCAACCGCGCCGGCATGCAGGACAAGTTCGGCCGCATCCTGGTTCCGACCGAAGAAGTGGTCGAGATCAAGAACGGCCAGAAGCGCACCACCGAGCGCCGCTTCTTCCCGGGCTACGTGCTGGTCGAAATGATCATGGACGACGAGAGCTGGCACCTGGTGAAGCACACCAACAAGGTGACGGGCTTCGTGGGCGGCGCCAAGAACCGCCCGGCCCCGATCTCGCAGAAAGAGGTCGAGGACATCGTCAACCAGATGCAGCAGGGCACCGAGAAGCCGCGCCACAAGGTCGAGTTCACCGTCGGCGAATTCGTGCGCGTCAAGGAAGGCCCGTTCACCGACTTCAACGGCACGGTCGAAGAAGTCAACTACGAGAAGAGCAAGGTCAGCGTGTCGGTCATGATCTTCGGCCGCGCGACGCCTGTGGAGCTCGAATTCAGCCAGGTCGAAAAGACCTGAGCCCCTTCCGGTCTTCGGGCCGGAACCATTTCCGGCTGCGCGTTGTCCGACTCGGCGCGCGGCCTTGATCGAAGAGTCGTCTAACCCCGGGGAGCTGCGGCGAGAGCCAAGGCGATATCACCCGCAAGGAGCAAAGCATGGCGAAAAAAATCGTCGGCTTCATCAAGCTGCAAGTGCCAGCTGGTAAGGCCAACCCGTCACCACCCATCGGTCCCGCACTGGGCCAGCGTGGTTTGAACATCATGGAGTTCTGCAAGGCGTTCAACGCACAGACCCAGAGCGTCGAGCCTGGTCTGCCGCTGCCGGTGGTCATCACCGCGTTCGCTGACAAGAGCTTCACCTTCATCATCAAGACGCCGCCGGCGATCACCTTGATCAAGAAGGCCATCAAGCTGGACAAGGGTTCGGCCCGTCCGCACACCGACAAGGTCGGCAAGATCACGCGCGCACAGCTCGAGGAAATTGCCAAGGCCAAGATGAAGGACCTGACTGCAGCCGATCTGGACGCAGCAGTTCGCACCATCGCCGGCTCTGCCCGTTCGATGGGCGTGAATGTGGAGGGCGTGTAAATGGCCAAGATCACCAAGAAGCAAAAAGCGCTCGCAGGCAAGGTCGACAGCAACAAGCTGTACCCCCTCGTTGACGCCATCGGCATCGTGAAGGACGCCGCCACCGCCAAGTTCGACGAATCGATCGACGTGGCCGTGCAGCTCGGCATCGATGCGAAGAAGTCGGACCAGGTCGTGCGTGGCGCCGTCGTGCTGCCCAACGGCACCGGCAAGACCAAGCGCGTGGCTGTGTTCGCCCAGGGCGCCAAGGCTGAAGAAGCCAAGGCCGCCGGCGCCGACATCGTCGGCATGGACGACCTGGCTGCCATGGTCAAGGCTGGCGACATGCCTTTCGACGTCGTAATCGCTGCCCCCGACGCGATGCGCGTGGTCGGTACGCTCGGCCAGATCCTCGGCCCGCGCGGCCTGATGCCCAACCCCAAGGTTGGCACGGTGACCCCGGACGTCGCCACGGCCGTGAAGAACGCCAAGGCTGGCCAGGTTCAGTTCCGCGTCGACAAGGCCGGCATCGTGCACGGCACGATCGGCCGCCGTTCGTTCGACACCGACAAGCTGCAGGGCAACCTCGCTGCGCTGATCGACGCTCTGGTCAAGGCCAAGCCGGCGACCAGCAAGGGCGTGTACCTGCGCAAGGTGGCTGTGTCGTCGACCATGGGTCTGGGTGTCCGCGTGGACACGCAAACCATCTCGGCGAGCTAAAGAGATTTGTCCCGCCCGCAAGGGCGCGACGGATGTGGTGGGTCGCGGCAGCTTCGGTTGCCGTGAGCCATCCAAGACCGCTGGTGTGCAGGGTGCCTGCACTTAATCGCCGGACCTTTTGTCCGGCAATCAGCGCAGATGGCGATCCCGCTGCAAGGAATTTGATTTTTTGTTCCTGACAGTTGGTCGCTGCATGAAGCGCGATCCGAGGCCCCGGCCGAAGATCGCATTAAAAGGAGTAGACCTTGAGTCTGAATCGCAGTGAGAAAGAAGCGGTCATCAGTGATGTGACCAGCCTCGCCGCTAAAGCTCAAACGCTCGTGATGGCGGAATACCGTGGCATCACGGTGGCCGACATGACCAAACTGCGCAGCGAAGCTCGCAGCAAGGGTGTGACCCTCAGCGTGTTGAAGAACACGCTGGCACGCCGTGCTGTCGCTGGTAGCGCATTTGAGATTGTTGGCGACCAGATGACCGGTCCGCTGATCTATGGCTTTTCCGAAGACGCAGTGGCCGCCGCCAAGGTGGTGGCCGATTTCGCGAAGACCAACGACAAGTTGGTGATTCGCGGTGGCGCTTTCGGCGGCAAGGCCCTGGACGTGAACGGCGTGAAGCAACTGGCCAACATCCCTTCCAAGGAAGTGCTGCTGGCGCAATTGCTGGGCTTGATGCAATCCCCGATCTCTCGTACCGCCCGCGTGCTCGCGGCGCTGGCCGAGAAGCGCGGTGGTGGCGAAGCTGCACCCGCCGATGCACCGGCAGAAGCGCAGGCCGCTTGAGCCTTGCGTTTGAAATATTCAACCCAATTGTTAGGAAACAAAAATGGCATTCGATAAAGACGCATTTCTGACCGCGCTCGACAGCATGACGGTCCTGGAACTCAACGACCTGGTGAAAGCCATCGAAGAGAAGTTCGGCGTGAGCGCCGCTGCAATGGCCGCTCCCGCCGGCGCTGGCGGTGGTGCTGCCGCCGCTGCCGTCGAAGAGCAGACCGAGTTCAACGTCATGCTGATGGATGCAGGCGCGAACAAGGTTTCGGCGATCAAGGCCGTGCGCGAAATCACCGGCCTGGGCCTCAAGGAAGCCAAGGACCTGGTGGAAGCCGCTCCCAAGGCAGTCAAGGAAGGCCTGTCGAAGGCTGACGCTGAAGCCGCCAAGAAGAAGCTGGAAGACGCTGGCGCCAAGGTGGAACTGAAGTAATTCAGACCCCCTAGAGGGCTGGAGGTGCCTGAAAAGGCCCTCCAGCCTTTGCCGCTTTCAGAGCGCACCCAAAAGCCGCCATTCCAACGCGTTTTTTGAGTGTCTTCTGACCCCGACTGCAGAAGACCCCTTGGTTCGGGCGATGTGCAACGCATCGCTGTCCGCCAACGGCTGGTAGTGGCCAGCCGCCAAGCAGTGGTGCCTCGGCACTGCTGACAAGTCGCTGAAGATCTCAAGCTCCGGAGCTCTCATGGCCCAATCGTCCGCGTACAGTTACACCGAACGCAAGCGCATCCGAAAAAGTTTCGGTAACCGCGACAGCGTCGTAGAAATTCCCTACCTGCTGCAGATGCAGAAAGACGCGTACACCGCGTTCCTGCAAGCTGGCATTCCCCCCAAACAACGTACCGTCGAAGGCCTGCAGGCCGCGTTCGACGCCGCGTTCCCGATCGTCTCGCACAACGGTTTTGTCGAGATGAAGTTCCTCGAGTACAACCTCGCGAAGCCTGCCTTCGACGTGCGCGAGTGCCAGACCCGTGGCCTGACCTTCGCCTCGGCCGTGCGCGCCAAGGTGCAGCTCATCATCTATGACCGCGAGTCGTCGACCTCGCAGTCGAAGGTGGTCAAGGAAGTGAAGGAACAAGAGGTCTACATGGGCGAAGTGCCGCTCATGACCGAAAAGGGTTCCTTCATCATCAACGGCACCGAGCGCGTGATCGTCTCGCAGCTGCATCGTTCGCCCGGCGTGTTCTTCGAACACGACAAGGGCAAGACGCACAGCTCGGGCAAGCTCCTGTTCTCGGCCCGCGTGATTCCCTACCGCGGTTCGTGGCTCGACTTCGAGTTCGACCCGAAGGACATGCTGTACTTCCGCGTCGACCGCCGCCGCAAGATGCCGGTCACGATCCTGCTGAAGGCCATCGGCCTGAATCCGGAATCGATCCTCGCGAACTTCTTCGTGAACGACAACTTCCGCCTGATGGACAGCGGCGCGCAGATGGAATTCGTTCCCGAGCGCCTGCGCGGCGAAGTCGCGCGCTTCGACATCACCGACAAGTCGGGCAAGGTCGTGGTCGCCAAGGACAAGCGCGTGACCGCGCGCCACACGCGTGAACTCGAGCAGTCGGGCACCACGCACATCAGCGTGCCGGAAGACTTCCTGGTCGGCCGCGTCATCGCCCGCAACATCGTCGACGCCGACTCCGGCGAAATCCTGGCCAAGGCCAACGACGAACTGACCGAAGCGCTGCTGAAGAAGCTGCGCACGGCCGGCGTGCAGGACATCCAGGTGATCTACACCAACGAACTCGACCAGGGCGCGTACATCTCGCAGACCCTGCGCATCGACGAGACGGTGGACGAGTTCGCAGCCCGCGTGGCCATCTACCGCATGATGCGCCCCGGCGAGCCGCCGACGGAAGACGCAGTGCAAGCGCTGTTCCAGCGCCTGTTCTACAACCCGGACACGTACGACCTGTCGCGCGTCGGCCGCATGAAGTTCAACGCCAAGGTCGGCCGCGACGAATCGACCGGCCCGATGGTGCTGACCAACGAAGACATCCTGGCCGTGGTCAAGATCCTCGTGGACCTGCGCAACGGCAACGGCGAAGTCGACGACATCGACCACCTGGGCAACCGCCGCGTGCGTTGCGTCGGCGAACTGGCCGAAAACCAGTACCGCACCGGCCTGGCCCGTATCGAGAAGGCCGTGAAGGAACGTCTGGGCCAGGCGGAGCAAGAGCCGCTGATGCCGCACGACCTGATCAACAGCAAGCCGATCTCGGCCGCGCTGAAGGAATTCTTCGGCGCCTCGCAGCTGTCGCAGTTCATGGACCAGACGAACCCGCTGTCCGAAATCACCCACAAGCGCCGCGTGTCGGCTCTTGGCCCGGGCGGTTTGACGCGCGAGCGTGCAGGCTTCGAAGTGCGCGACGTGCACGTGACCCATTACGGCCGCGTGTGCCCGATCGAAACGCCTGAAGGCCCGAACATCGGCCTGATCAACTCGCTGGCCCTGTACGCCCGCCTGAACGAATACGGCTTCATCGAGACGCCGTACCGCCGCGTGGTGGACAGCAAGGTCACCAACGATATCGACTACCTGTCGGCCATCGAAGAAGGCAAGTACGTCATCGCCCAGGCCAATGCGGTCCTGGACAAGGACGGCAAGCTGACCGGCGACCTGGTCTCGGCGCGTGAAGCCGGCGAATCGATCCTGGTGGGTGCCGAGCGCATCCAGTACATGGACGTGTCGCCCGCGCAGATCGTGTCGGTGGCCGCCTCGCTCGTGCCGTTCCTTGAGCACGACGACGCGAACCGCGCGCTGATGGGCGCCAACATGCAGCGCCAAGCCGTGCCCGTGCTGCGCCCCGAGAAGCCGATGGTCGGTACCGGTATCGAGCGCGTCTCCGCGGTCGACTCGGGCACCGTGGTCACGGCCACCCGTGGCGGTATCGTCGATTACGTCGACGCGACCCGCATCGTGGTGCGCGTGAACGACGCCGAAGCGGCAGCCGGTGAAGTCGGTGTGGACATCTACAACCTGATCAAGTATCAGCGTTCGAACCAGAACACCAACATCCACCAGCGTCCGATCGTCAAGCGCGGCGACAAGATCGCCAAGGGCGACGTGGTGGCCGACGGTGCATCGACCGACCTCGGCGAACTGGCCCTCGGCCAGAACATGCTGATCGCGTTCATGCCCTGGAACGGCTACAACTTCGAAGACTCGATCCTGATTTCGGAACGCGTCGTCGCGGAAGACCGCTACACCTCGATCCACATCGAGGAACTGGTGGTGATGGCTCGCGACACCAAGCTGGGTGCCGAAGAAATCACGCGCGACATTCCGAACCTGGCCGAGCAGCAGCTCAACCGCCTCGACGAATCCGGCATCATCTATGTCGGCGCCGAAGTGCAGCCGGGCGACACGCTGGTGGGCAAGGTCACGCCCAAGGGCGAGACCACGCTGACGCCTGAAGAGAAGCTGCTTCGCGCCATCTTCGGCGAGAAGGCTTCCGACGTGAAGGACACCTCGCTACGCGTGGACCAGGGCTCGCAAGGTACCGTGATCGACGTGCAGGTGTTCACCCGCGAAGGCATCACGCGCGACAAGCGCGCCCAGCAGATCATCGACGACGAGCTCAAGCGCTTCCGCCTCGACCTGAACGACCAGCTTCGCATCGTCGAGGCCGACGCGTTCGACCGTATCGAGAAGCTGCTGACCGGCAAGGTCGCCAACGGCGGCCCGAACAAGCTGGCCAAGGGCACCAAGCTCGACAAGGCCTACCTGTCGTCGGTCGAGAAGTTCCACTGGTTCGACATCCGCCCGGCGGACGACGAAGTGGCAACGCAACTCGAGTCGATCAAGAACTCGCTCGAGCAGACGCGCCACAGCTTCGACCTCGCGTTCGAAGAAAAGCGCAAGAAGCTCACGCAGGGCGACGAGCTGCCCGCGGGCGTGCTCAAGATGGTCAAGGTCTACCTGGCCGTCAAGCGCCGCCTGCAACCCGGCGACAAGATGGCCGGCCGCCACGGCAACAAGGGTGTGGTGTCGAAGATCGTTCCGGTCGAAGACATGCCCCACATGGCCGACGGTACGCCGTGCGACATCTGCCTGAATCCGCTGGGCGTGCCTTCGCGGATGAACGTGGGCCAGGTGCTCGAAGTGCACCTGGGCTGGGCCGGCAAGGGCATCGGCCAGCGCATCGGCGACCTGCTGCAGCAAGAAGCCAAGGTGGCCGAGCTGCGCAAGTTCATGGAGCAGCTGTACAACGGTTCGGGTCGCAAGGAAGACCTCAGCAAGCTGAGCGACACCGACCTGCTCGAGATGGCGGAAAACCTCTCCAGCGGCGCAACCTTTGCGACGCCGGTGTTCGACGGTGCCTCGGAAGAAGAAATCCGCGGCATGCTGAAGCTCGCCTATCCGGACGACATCGCCAAGCTCAAGGGCCTGACCGATACGCGCACGCAGGCCTACCTGTACGACGGCCGCACCGGCGACCAGTTCGAGCGTCCCGTCACCGTGGGCTACATGCACTTCTTGAAGCTGCACCACCTGGTGGACGACAAGATGCACGCCCGCTCGACCGGCCCGTACTCGCTGGTCACGCAGCAGCCGCTGGGCGGCAAGGCGCAGTTCGGCGGCCAGCGTTTCGGCGAAATGGAAGTGTGGGCGCTGGAAGCTTACGGCGCCGCCTACGTCCTGCAGGAAATGCTGACCGTGAAGTCCGACGACGTGCAAGGCCGTACCAAGGTGTACGAAAGCATCGTCAAGGGCGAGCACACGATCGAAGCCGGCATGCCGGAATCGTTCAACGTGCTGGTCAAGGAAATTCGTTCGCTGGGGCTCGACATCGAGCTCGAGCGTTCTTAATTTGAAAAGGGAAAGAGTCTTATGAAATCGCTACTCGACCTGTTCAAGCAATTTACGCCCGATGAGCATTTCGATGCCATCAAGATCGGCATGGCTTCGCCCGAGAAGATCCGTTCGTGGTCTTTCGGCGAGGTGAAGAAGCCAGAGACGATCAACTACCGCACGTTCAAGCCCGAGCGCGACGGTCTCTTCTGTGCCAAGATCTTCGGCCCCATCAAGGACTACGAGTGCCTGTGCGGCAAGTACAAGCGCCTGAAGCACCGCGGCGTGATCTGCGAGAAGTGCGGCGTTGAAGTCACGCAGACCAAGGTGCGCCGCGAGCGCATGGGCCACATCGACCTGGCCGCGCCCTGCGCGCACATCTGGTTCCTGAAGTCGCTGCCGTCGCGTCTGGGCCTCGTGCTCGACATGACGCTGCGCGACATCGAACGCGTGCTGTACTTCGAAGCCTACGTGATCACCGACCCCGGCATGACCCCGCTGAAGAAGTTCGGCATCATGTCCGAGGACGACTATGACGCGAAGCGCAAGGAATACGGCGACGAATTCGTCGCCAAGATGGGCGCCGAAGGTATCAAGGACCTGCTCGAAGGTATCGAACTCGACAGCGAGATCGAACGCCTGCGCGGCGACCTGACCGGCTCCGAAGTCAAGGTCAAGAAGAACTCCAAGCGACTGAAGGTGCTCGAGGCCTTCCGCAAGTCGGGCATCAAGCCCGAGTGGATGGTGCTCGACGTGCTGCCCGTGCTGCCGCCGGACCTGCGTCCGCTGGTGCCGCTGGATGGCGGCCGCTTCGCGACCTCCGACCTGAACGACCTGTACCGCCGCGTCATCAACCGCAATTCGCGCCTGCGCCGCCTGCTGGAGCTCAAGGCTCCGGAAATCATCGCGCGCAACGAAAAGCGGATGCTGCAAGAGGCTGTCGACTCGCTGCTGGACAACGGCCGCCGCGGCAAGGCCATGACGGGCGCCAACAAGCGCGCGCTCAAGTCGCTGGCCGACATGATCAAGGGCAAGAGCGGCCGCTTCCGCCAGAATCTGCTGGGCAAGCGCGTCGACTACTCGGGCCGTTCGGTCATCGTGGTGGGCCCGACGCTCAAGCTGCACCAGTGCGGCCTGCCGAAGCTGATGGCGCTCGAACTGTTCAAGCCTTTCATCTTCTCGCGCCTCGAAGCCATGGGCATCGCGACCACGATCAAGGCTGCCAAGAAGGAAGTCGAATCCGGCACGCCGGTGGTCTGGGACATCCTGGAAGAAGTGATCAAGGAACACCCGGTCATGCTGAACCGTGCGCCTACGCTGCACCGTTTGGGCATCCAGGCGTTCGAGCCGATCCTGATCGAAGGCAAGGCGATCCAGCTGCACCCGCTGGTTTGCGCGGCGTTCAACGCCGACTTCGACGGCGACCAGATGGCCGTTCACGTGCCGCTGTCGGTGGAAGCGCAGATGGAAGCCCGCACGCTGATGCTGGCCTCCAACAACGTGCTGTTCCCCGCGTCGGGCGAACCGTCGATCGTTCCTTCGCAGGACGTGGTGCTGGGTCTGTACTACACGACCCGCGACCGCATCAACGGCAAGGGCGAGGGCCTGATCTTCTCCGACATCGGTGAAGTGCAGCGCGCACTCGACGCCAACGAAGTCGAACTGACCGCCAAGGTCGCCGTGCGCATCACGGAGTACACCAAGGACAAGGAAACGGGTGAGTTCACCCCTTCCACGTCGCTGGTGGACACCACCGTGGGCCGTGCACTGCTGTCCGAGATCCTGCCGAAGGGCCTGCCGTTCTCGAACATCAACAAGGCGCTGAAGAAGAAGGAAATTTCCAAGCTCATCAACGTCTCGTTCCGCAAGTGCGGCCTGAAAGAGACCGTGGTGTTCGCCGACAAGCTGCTGCAAAACGGCTTCCGCCTGGCAACCAAGGCCGGTATCTCGATCGCCATCGACGACATGCTGGTGCCCGCTGAAAAGCACGGCATCATCGAGCGCTCGGCCAAGGAAGTGAAGGAGATCGAGCAGCAGTACGTCTCGGGTCTCGTGACCTCCGGCGAGCGCTACAACAAGGTGGTGGACATCTGGGGCAAGGCCGGCGACGAAGTGTCGAAGGTGATGATGGCCAAGCTGTCGAAGCAGAAGGTCATCGACCGCCACGGCAAGGAAGTGGAGCAGGAGTCGTTCAACTCCATCTACATGATGGCCGACTCCGGCGCCCGCGGTTCCGCAGCGCAGATTCGCCAGGTGGCCGGTATGCGGGGCCTGATGGCCAAGCCGGACGGCTCGATCATCGAGACGCCCATTACCGCGAACTTCCGCGAAGGCCTGAACGTGCTGGAGTACTTCATCTCCACCCACGGTGCCCGCAAGGGTCTGGCCGACACGGCACTGAAGACCGCGAACTCGGGTTACCTGACCCGTCGTCTGGTCGACGTGACGCAAGACCTGGTCGTGACCGAACAGGACTGCGGCACGCACGGCGGCTACCTGATGCGCGCCATTGTCGAAGGCGGCGAAGTGATCGAATCGCTGCGCGACCGTATCCTCGGCCGCTCGGCGGCGGACGACGTGCTGCACCCGGAAAATCGTTCGGTGCTGCTGAAGGCCGGCGAGATGTTCGACGAGGACAACATCGAAGAGCTCGAGGCGCAAGGCGTCGACGAGGTCAAGGTGCGTACCGCGCTGACCTGCGAGACCCGCTTCGGCATCTGCGCCACCTGCTACGGCCGCGACCTGGGCCGCGGCGGCCTGATCAACATCGGCGAAGCCGTCGGTGTGATCGCGGCGCAGTCGATCGGCGAACCCGGCACGCAGCTCACGATGCGTACGTTCCACATCGGTGGTGCGGCATCGCGTGCGGCCGTGGCCTCGAGCGTCGAAGCCAAGTCCAACGGCACGATCGGCTTCAACGCCACGATGCGCTACGTGACCAACAGCAAGAACGAGCTGGTGGTGATTGCACGTTCGGGCGAGATCGTCATCCATGACGAACACGGCCGCGAGCGCGAGCGCCACAAGGTGCCGTACGGTGCGACCCTGGCGGTCAAGGCCGACCAGCAGATCAAGGCCGGCCACGTGCTTGCCAACTGGGATCCGCTGACGCGCCCCATCATCACCGAGTTCGCCGGCAAGACGCAGTTCGAGAACGTCGAGGAAGGCCTCACGGTCGCCAAGCAGGTGGACGAAGTGACCGGCCTGTCGACCCTGGTCGTGATCGACCCGAAGCGCCGCGGCGCTGCCAAGGTCGTGCGCCCGCAGGTGAAGCTCATCGATGCCTCCGGCTCCGAAGTGAAGATCCCGGGCACCGACCACTCGGTGACCATCGGCTTCCCGATCGGCGCCCTGGTGCAGATCCGCGACGGCCAGGACGTGGGCCCCGGCGAAGTGCTGGCGCGTATTCCGGTCGAAGGCCAGAAGACCCGCGACATCACCGGCGGTCTGCCGCGCGTGGCCGAGCTGTTCGAAGCCCGTTCGCCGAAGGACAAGGGCATGCTGGCCGAAATGACCGGTACCGTGTCGTTCGGCAAGGAGACCAAGGGCAAGATCCGCCTGCAGATCACCGACCCGGAAGGCACGGTCTGGGAAGACCTCGTGCCGAAGGAAAAGAACATCCTGGTGCACGAAGGCCAGGTGGTGAACAAGGGCGAAAGCGTGGTCGACGGTCCGGCGGACCCGCAGGACATCCTGCGCCTGCTGGGCTCGGAAGAACTCGCGCGCTACATCGTGGACGAAGTGCAGGACGTGTACCGTTTGCAGGGTGTGAAGATCAACGACAAGCACATCGAGGTGATCGTTCGCCAGATGCTGCGCCGCGTCGTGGTCGACAACATCGGCGAGACCAGCTACATCTCCGGCGAACAGGTCGAACGCAGCGAAATGCTCAACACCAACGACGCCCTGCGCGCCGAAGGCAAGATCCCCGCGACGTTCACCAACCTGCTGCTGGGTATCACGAAGGCATCGCTCTCGACCGACTCGTTCATCTCGGCCGCTTCGTTCCAGGAAACGACGCGCGTGTTGACCGAAGCCGCGATCATGGGCAAGCGCGACGAGCTGCGCGGCCTGAAGGAAAACGTCATCGTCGGCCGCCTGATTCCCGCGGGCACCGGCATGGCGTACCACCAGGCACGCAAGGTCAAGGATCAGATGGACGAGGCCGAGCGCCGCGCCATCGCCGAATCCGAAGCCGCCGAACTGGCCGGTTCGACCAGCGATGTTCCCAGCACGGCCGACGCCAGCGAAGGCGCCGCGTCCGAATAACTGGTTAGCATCACCGGCCATGACCGGTATCCGGCGCCCCCCGACCGAATCCGGTTGGGGGGCGTTTTTCTTTGAGTCGTTTTTTCCATGAAGTGTTTTTGCCGATGAGCGCATTGCCCGATTCGTTTGCCAGCTGGATCGCCGTCGCCGTGCTGTTGTTCTGGTTCGTGGGGGCCTACAACAGGCTGGTGCGCCTGCGCGCCGCCGTGCTCCAGGCCTACGCCACGCTCGATGCGGCGCTCCGAAAGCAGCTGGACTTCGTTTTGGCCAGCATCGCGGCCGCCGTGCCCGAAAAAGATCCACCGTCGCCCGGTTTTTCTTCGTCGGTGGCGCCGCTGCAGGCCGCCGCCACCCAGCTGGCCACGCTGCTGGGCGCGACCCGGCTGCATCCGCTGGATCCGGGCGGCATGGCTGCGCTGGCCACGGCGCTGCAGGTGCTGATCTCCGCCTGGCAGCGCCAGCACCCGGACGCGGTCACGGTCTTCGACGCGGACGGCACCCTCTCGCGGCCCGCGCCGCTGTTGCCGAGCGGTAGCGGAACCGGTGCAGGCGCCGCATCGTCCGGCACGGCGGAGCCCATGGCCTGGCCTGAACCTTCAGCCGCGGCGGAAATCGCTCGCAGCCAGTTCAACCTGGCGGTGGAACAGTACAACGCCGCCATCGTCCAGTTTCCGGCCTTGCTGGTGGCATGGATGGTGCGTTTGCGACCGGCCGCACCCCTGCTCTGAAGTTCTTTTTCAAGTCGCCGGGAAACGCCTTCTTCTTTCTTGATTCGTGCGGCTTTGTGCGTCATGCCGGCCCGTTACCATCGCCTCAACTTGCCAGAACTATCTTCCGATCATCCAGGCGGCAGCCACGCACCGCTGCTGCAACCCCCGCTCTGGCGCCAGCTGCAGTTGACTGCCGTGGCGCTGGCGTCGATTCGCGCCGGCAGCTCTGGCACCGTCGCTTTCGAGGCGGTGGAGCCGGCCATGCGGCCGGGCGTGCAGGCGCTCGGCTTCCAGGTGCTGCGCTGGCTGGGCCGTGCAGAAGCGTTGCGCCGCCACCTTGCCAAGCGCACGCCGCCGCCGTTGCCCGATGCCTTGCTGTGCACCGCGTTGGCGCTGGCCTGGGATGCGCAGCACGCCCCTTACGAGCCCTTCACGCTGGTCGACCAGGCGGTCGAGGCTGCAAAGCGCAACCCGGCCACGCGCGCACAAGCCAGTTTCATCAATGCCTGCCTGCGCCGCTTCCTGCGCGAACGCGACGAACTCGTGGCCGCCACCGACCATGAACCGGTCGCGCAGTGGAACCATCCGCGCTGGTGGATCGAACGGCTCAAGCGCGACCACTCGCGCGATTGGCAGCGCGTGCTCACGGCCGACAACGCCCACGCACCGATGACCCTGCGCGTCAATCTGCAGAAGACCACGGTGGCCTCTTACCAGCTCGCGCTGGAAGCCGCCGGCCTGTCGGCGGTGCGCGTGGGAGCAGCCGGCCTGCAGCTGGCGCGGGCCCGGCCGGTGCAGCAACTGCCGGGCTTCGCGGATGGTGAATGCTCGGTGCAGGACGCAGCCGCACAGATGGCGGCGTCGCTGCTGCTCGAGGGGATGCTTCCCGCGGCCGGTGCCGCGCCGCTGCGCGTGCTCGATGCCTGCGCTGCCCCGGGCGGCAAGACGGCGCACCTGCTGGAGTTTGCCGGTCCGCAGGCCGTCGAGGTGACAGCCCTCGAAGTCGACGCGGTACGCAGCCGCCGCATCGACGAGACCCTGGGCCGGCTCGGGCTGTCCGCCAAGGTGGTGGTGGCCGATGCCGCGCGGCCGTCCGCATGGTGGGACGGCACGCCTTTCGATGCCATCCTGCTCGACGCGCCGTGCACGGCGTCGGGCATCGTCCGGCGCCACCCCGACGTGCGCTGGCTGCGCCGCGAGAGCGACACGGCCCAGCTCGCGGTCCAGCAGGCGGCCTTGCTGGCGGCGCTCTGGCCGCTGGTCAGGCCCGGCGGACGGCTGCTCTATTGCACCTGTTCCGTGTTCCGGGAAGAGGGCTCGCAACAAATCGATGCGTTTCTTGCGCACAACACCAACGCCCGATTGAAGGCATCGCCAGGCCATTTGCTTCCCCAAAGCGGGGCGAATGCCCGCGCCGTCCCGGACAATGCCTCAGGTGACCACGACGGCTTCTTCTACGCATTGCTTGAAAAACGCCCGCGCTGAGCCATGCAGGCGGCGCGGCGCCACGGCCTTGGCGGCGCTGCTGCTGGCCTGTGTGCTGCTGCTGAGCTGGCTGCCCCTCACCGCGGCCGCGCAAGGGCGCGCTGCCGCTGCGTCGGTCACCCAGATGCGCCTCGAGCAGGCCGACGACGGTGTCTACCTCACGGCGGCCGTGCAGTTCGAGCTGCCGTCGCTGGTCGAGGAGGTGCTCGACAAGGGCATTGCCATCTACTTCGTGGCCGAGGCCGAGGTTTTCCAGGAGCGCTGGTACTGGACCGACCGCAAGGTGGCCCAGGTCACGCGCCATATGCGGCTTGCCTACCAGCCGCTCACGCGCCGCTGGCGGCTCAATGTGTCGCCCGTGCCCATCACCGGCGCCGCGGGATTCGGCGTTTCGCTGAACCAGAACTTCGACAGCCTTGCCGACGCCATGGATGCCGTCAAGCGCATCGGCCGGCTGCGGCTGGGCGATGCGGCCGAGATTGGCGACGAGCCCACGCATCAGGTCGTGTTCCGCTTCCGGCTCGACACCTCGCAGTTGCCGCGCCCGTTCCAGATCGGCGTGGTCGGGCAGGCCGACTGGAACATCGTTGCCGAGCGCAGCGCCAAGCTGGCCCTGGAGAAGCAGCGGTGAGCACCAAACCGCGCAGCGGCGCAGCGGCCAGCCCCGCCGCCCGCCGCGCGCGCGCGATCCGCTGGGCCGTGGGCGTGGGCGCCGCGCTGGTCACTGCCATCGGCCTGGTGCTGATGTTCCTGCTGGCGCAAGCCACCAACAACCGCGCGCTGTACGAGCGCTACTACGTACGGCTTTTCGGCATCAACGTGGTGGTGGCGGTGCTGCTGGTGCTGGTGATCGGCTGGGTTGCCTTTCGCCTGCTGCGGCGCCTGCGCCAGGGCAAGTTCGGCAGCCGCCTGCTCATCAAGCTGGCGGCCATCTTCGCGCTGGTGGGCGTCGTGCCCGGCGCACTGGTCTACGTGGTGTCCTACCAGTTCGTCGCACGGTCGATCGAGAGCTGGTTCGACGTCAAGGTCGAAGGCGCGCTCGATGCCGGCCTGAACCTGGGGCGCGCCACGCTCGATTCGCTCGCCGACGACCTGGCCGCCAAGACACGCGTGGCCAGCGCCCAGCTGGTGCAGGTGCCCGACGCGAGCGCCGGCCTGGTCCTCGAGCGCATTCGCGACCAGCTCCAGGCTTCCGACGTGGTGCTTTGGACCGGCACCGGCCAGCTCGTGGCCGGCGCGGGCGCGTCGCGCTTCCAGCTCAGCCCCGAGCGGCCGACGACCCAGCAGCTGCGGCAAGCACGGGGCGACCGCGCCATCGCCCATATCGAAGGCCTGGACGAAACGGCTCCGCCGGGGACCACCCTGCCTCCCGCCAGCGTGCGCGCGCTGGCCATGGTGCAGCGCCCGGGCTTCGACTTCGACACCGCGCCGCGCTTTCTTCAGGTCACGCAGCCATTGCCTCCCGCCGTGGTGGCCAATGCGCTCGCCGTGCAGGAGGCCAACCGCGAATACCAGGAGCGCGCGTTGGCCCGCGAAGGCCTGCGGCGGATGTACATCGGCACCCTCACGCTGAGCCTGTTCCTGGCTGTGTTTGGCGCCGTGCTGCTGGCGGTGCTGTTCGGCAACCAGCTGGCGCGGCCGCTGCTCGTGCTGGCCGACGGCGTTCGCCAGGTGGCCGCCGGAGACCTGCGGCCGACCACCGTGCTGCAGGGCAAAGACGAACTGGGCGGCCTCACGCGTTCCTTTGCCGTCATGACCCAGCAGCTGGCCGATGCCCGCGGCGCGGTCGAAAAAACCATGGGCCAGCTCGATGCCGCCCGCGCCAACCTGCAGACCATCCTGGACAACCTGACCTCCGGCGTGATCGTGCTCGACGCCAAGGGCACCATACTTTCCACCAACCCCGGTGCCACCCGCGTGCTGCGCGCCCCGCTGGCGGCCTACGAGGGCATGCCGCTCGCCCAGGTTCCCGGGCTGGCCGACTTCGGCAACAGCGTACAGCAGCAGTTCGACGAATTCCAGGTCGAGCGCCTGCAGCACGGCCTCGACCACTGGCAGCACGCCTTCGAGCTGCACGCCACCGGCACCGATCTGCCGCAGCAGGACAGCGCCATCAACATCGTCGCGCGCGGCGCGGAATTGCCCGGCGCCGCCCGGCTGCTGGTGTTCGACGACATCTCCGAGATCGTGTCGGCCCAGCGCGCCCAGGCCTGGGGCGAAGTCGCGCGCCGCCTGGCCCATGAAATCAAGAATCCGCTGACGCCCATCCAGCTTTCGGCCGAGCGGCTCGAAATGAAGCTCTCGGGCAAGGTCGCGCCGTCCGAGCAGGCCGTGCTGGTCAAGTCGGTCAAGACCATCGTCGACCAGGTCGACGCGATGAAGCGCCTGGTCAACGAGTTCCGCGACTACGCCCGCCTGCCCGCGGCCGATCTCAAGCCGGTCGACCTCAATGCGCTGCTGGTCGACGTGCTCCAGCTCTACGGTGCCGACAACGCCCCCATTGCGCTGCGCTCCGAGCTGGACGAGCGCTGCCCGCCGATCCGCGGCGACGCGCAGCAGATCCGCCAGGTCATCCACAACCTGCTGCAGAACGCGCAGGACGCCGCCGAGGCCGCCGCCAGCAGCACCGGGCGTGCCGGCGAAGTCGTCATTCGCACCCGCCTCGGCGATTCGGGCCAGCGCGTGCGCCTCACCGTGCAAGATAGCGGCCCCGGTTTTGCCGAAAACATCCTCAAGCGCGCCTTCGAGCCCTACGTCACCACGAAAACAAAAGGTACCGGATTGGGGCTGGCCGTGGTGAAGAAAATCGCGGACGAACACGGCGCGCGTATCGAGCTTTCCAACCGTGTTGTCGATGGGGCTGTAGCAGGGGCGCAAGTCTCGCTATCATTCGCGCTGGCAGGCGTGTCGCAGGCAGCGGCCGCTCACACCGAAGATTCGAAGTCTTCCGCCGCCTGAGCGAAAGAATCCATCGCCTCCAGGCGATGGATAGGCCGGCGGACCCATACACATCATTCAGATACCAGCGCACAAGACAAGCAGCACTCATGGCAAACATTCTCGTGGTCGATGACGAGCTGGGTATTAGGGACCTGCTCTTCGAAATTCTCAATGACGAAGGCCACAACGTGGAGCTCGCCGAAAACGCGGCCGAAGCTCGCGCCGCACGGCAACGCGCACGACCCGACCTCGTGCTGCTCGACATCTGGATGCCCGACACGGACGGCGTCACGCTCCTCAAGGAGTGGTCCACGGCCGGGCTCTTGAGCATGCCCGTCATCATGATGAGCGGCCACGCCACCATCGACACGGCGGTCGATGCAACGCGCATCGGCGCCTTCGCATTCCTCGAAAAACCCATCACCCTGCAGAAGCTGCTCAAGGCCGTGGAGCAGGGGCTCGCGCGCGAAAGTGCAAGGCGCGCAGCCGCGGGCGTTGTTCCTCCGGCCGCGGGCGTCAACCCATCGGCCGCCATCACCACCACGGGCGACAGCCTGTTGCTGGCCTCCTTGGCGGCGGTGCCGGTTCCCGATGCCGGGCCGCAATCGACCCAGAGCTTCGACCTGGACCGCCCACTGCGCGATGCGCGCGACGGCTTCGAGAAGGCCTACTTCGAATTCCACCTCGCCATGGAAAACGGGTCCATGACCCGCGTGGCCGAAAAGACCGGGCTGGAACGGACCCATCTTTATCGCAAGCTCAAACAACTTGGGGTCGATCTTTCGAGAGGCCGCAGAAGCGCTGTATAATTTAAGGCTGCACACCAAGGCCCGGTAGCTCAGTTGGTAGAGCAGCGGATTGAAAATCCGCGTGTCGGTGGTTCGATTCCGCCCCAGGCCACCACTCTTCTAAGCCCTTGATTCCTAACGGAATCAGGGGCTTTTCAGTTTGTGGCCCTTCGCTGTCCGCCTGACTTGGTACACCGAACAGGTACACGGTGGCATCTTCGCTTCATGGAATCGCCGGCCGATCAACAACCCGCCGACCCTCTTTCATGGCTCAGCCTTTCAAGTCTCCGAATGGGATCTAGAGGTCCCTCAAGACGCGCCATCCATCGGAAGCAAAGACGCGATTTGCCGTGGAGTGGGCGAGATCCGACGATGCAACGCTTTCAATGCGTACCGATGGCCGCCGCCCTAACGGGTTCAGCCTGCCAGCCGCCGCCCAGCGCCTTGAATGCACTGACCGCCGCGCGCGCCGACTCCGTTTGCGCTTGCGCTCTCGCATCGGCCACGCGCAGAAGGCTCTCGTCCGCTTGCAGCACTTCGATCAGGCTGACAACACCGCGCTGGTAAGCCGCGAACGAGGCACCTCGCGCACGACCGAGCGATGCCTCGCCCTGCGCGAGCAATGCGGCTTGTTCTTCACGCTTGACCAGGGCGGAGAAAGCGTTCTCCACGTCTTCTGTCGCACGCAGCGCGGCGAGCCGGAACGCTGCGAGCAACTCCGCGTCCTGTCCCTTGGCCATTTCGATCTGCGCGTCGATGCGCGCGAAGTCGAACAGCCGCCAGCGCAGGCCGAGCAGGGCCGCAGCCTGGCTGGCGCCGCCGGTGAACAGGTTGCCGCTGGCCACCGATGTGGCGCTGCCGATCGTTCCTCCCAAGGACAGCTTCGGGTAGTACTCGGCCACGGCAATGCCGATGCGCGCGTTCGATGCCGCAAGGCGCCGTTCGGCGACGATCAGGTCGGGCCGGCGTCGCAGCAACTCGCCGGGTGATCCGGTGGCGCCGATGCGCGGTGCGACGGGAATGACACCCGCAGCCGACAGTTCGGCGCGGTGCGCGCCCGGTGCCGCGCCCAGCATCACGTCGAGCGCGTTCATGGCCGCAGCCTCGCCCGCTTCCAGAACTGGCACCGACGCACGGACCTGCGCCAGCGCACCTTCGACCTGCCTCATCTGGAGTTCGGCGGCCAGCCCCTTGCCGTAGAGCAGGGCGATCTTCGATAGCAGGTCCTGCTGTGTGGCGACTTGCCGGCGTGCCACGTCGAGACGGGCCTGCAGTCCGCGCAGCGTGATGTAGATGTCCGCGGTCTGCGCGGCCACGGCCAGGCGCGTGGCGGCCGCACCGGCCTCCGATGCCTGGTAGTCGGCCAGCGCAGCTTCGCGTCCCCGACGCAGGCCGCCGAAGATGTCCAGCTCCCAGCTTGCGCCAAGGTTCGCTTCGTAGGCGTTGCCGTAGCGATCGAAGCCTGGCTGCGAGTTCAGGACTCGGCCCAGCGGCGTCTCCACCGACTGGTAGGCCCGGGCGGCTTGTCCGCTGAGGTTGCCCGAGGGCAACAACGCCGCATTCGCCGCACCGAGCCCTGCCCGGGCCTGCGCCACGCGGGCGGATGCTTGCGCAAGATCGAGGTTCTGCGTCAGTGCGAGTTCGACATAGCGGGCCAGCTGCGCGTCGCCGAACGCGGCCCACCATGCCGCCAGCTCGGCATTCGCAGTAGCGGCCCGCCGATCGAGGGCTGCCTGGCCCATGTATTGGTCCGGCAGAGTGATCGCGGGCCGGACATAGTCAGGGCCGACCGCGCAACCCGCGAGCAGGCTGAAAAGCAGGGGAATGGCAAGGGTACGTTGAGACATGGCTTCTTCCGGAAGGAGGGGCATCGGAACCGCAAACAAGTTGGGTGACTATAATCCAATTTGGTCACTCGTTGTCATCTGTTCGCTGGAGCGGTAAGCTGTCGGCATGAGCAATGCAACTTCTTCTTCCCCTGCCGCGCGGGGGCCGGCCGACCATGACGTGCGCGCGCAGATCCTCGTCGCGGCAACCGAGCACTTCAGCCGGTACGGTTACGAGAAGACCACGGTTTCCGACCTTGCCAAGGCCATCGGCTTCTCCAAGGCGTACATCTACAAGTTCTTCGAGTCCAAGCAGGCGATCGGCGAAATGATCTGTTCCAACTGCCTGCGCGAGATCGAGGCCGACATCCGCGCGGCGATCGATGGAACTGATCGCCCGCCGGAGAAACTTCGCCGCATGTTCAAGGCCATTGTCGATTCGGGCCTTCGCCTGTTTTTCCAGGACCGCAAGCTCTACGAGATTGCCATCTCGGCGGCCAGCGAACGCTGGCAGTCGGCCATCGCTCACGAAGCGTGTATCCGGCAACTGATCGCCGAGGTGCTGAAGCAGGGGCGGGATTCCGGCGATTTCGAGCGCAAAACACCGATCGACGAGACGGCGGCGGCGATCTACTTGGTCGTTCACCCCTATATCAACCCCTTGATCCTGCGGCACAGCTTTGATCACACGGACCATGCGCCAGCACAGCTGTCCGGCTTGGTGCTGCGCAGCTTGTCACCTTAGGCAAACAAACCTGCATGTGACCATTGACTAAATTGGTCACTGTTATCAAAATCAGGGTCCTGATCGATTCGTCCATGGGACCCTCATGCATCCGCGCCGCTTCGTTACATCCGCACTTTTCTGCGCCTTGCCATTCGCGCTGGTCGCTTGCGACGACAAGGCGCCGCCAGACCCGCGCCTCCAAGTGCCGCTGGTGCGCGCCGCTACCGTCCAGGCCGCCGCTTCGGCGTCGCGCTCTTTCACCGGCACCGTAGCCGCACGTGTGCAAAGCGACCTGGGATTTCGAGTCTCGGGAAAGGTGCTGGAGCGGCTCGTGGACGCCGGGCAAACAGTCAAGCGTGGGCAGTTGCTCATGCGCATCGACCCCGCCGATCTGAAGCTCGCCGCGCGTGCGCAGCTGGAGGCCGTGACCGCTGCACGAGCGCGCGCGAAGCAGGCGAGCGACGAAGAGCTGCGCTATCGCGACCTGCGCGGCACCGGTGCAATCTCCGCTTCGGCCTACGACCAGATCAAGGCCGCGGCGGATGCCGCCCAAGCCCAGCTCAGTGCGGCCGAAGCGCAGTCCGATGTCGCGCGCAATGCCAACCGCTATTCGGACCTGGTCGCCGACGTCGACGGCACGGTCCTTGAAACGCTGGTCGAGCCCGGCCAGGTCGTCACCGCCGGCCAGGTGGTGGTCCGCGTGGCACAGGCCGGGCGCAGGGAGGCGGTGGTGCAGTTGCCCGAAACGCTGCGCCCTGCCGTCGGCTCTGCGGGCCATGCCACGCTGTTCGGCAAGGAAGGCGCTGCGGTCCCTGTGAAGCTGCGGCAGCTTTCGGATGCGGCCGACCGCCTCACCCGCACCTTCGAGGCGCGCTATGTGCTCGAAGGCGAGCTGGCCAATGCGCCGCTGGGCGCCACGGTGACGGTCCTCGTCGGGGACGGCAAGGCCGTCGCGAAGAACGGTGTGCAGGTGCCCGTCGGCGCCCTGTTCGACGCCGGCAAGGCGCCGGGGGTCTGGGTCATCACCGGCGATCCGACGAAGGTGCACTGGCAGCCGGTGAAGGTGGAGTCGCTGGAAGACGACCGCGCCCAAGTCACGGGCCAGCTCAAACAGGGCGATCGAGTGATCGCACTCGGCGCGCACCTGCTGCGCGACGGCGAAGAGGTGCGCGTCGCCGGCGCGGTCGCGGCGCCTGCGGGTGGCGGAGCCCGTCCATGAGCGAAAGCCGTTTCAATCTGTCGGCGCTCGCGGTTCGCGAACGCTCCATCACCCTGTTCCTGATCTGCCTGATCTCATTGGCGGGCCTGGTCGCGTTCTTCAAGCTGGGGCGCGCGGAGGACCCCGCCTTCACAATCAAGGTGATGACCATCATCACGGCCTGGCCCGGCGCCACGGCGCAGGAGATGCAGGACCAGGTCGCAGAGAAGGTCGAGAAGCGCCTGCAGGAGCTGCGCTACTACGATCGCGCCGAAACCTACACTCGGCCCGGTCTCGCGTTCACCACGCTGACCTTGCAGGACAGTACGCCGCCCTCCAAGGTGCAAGAAGAGTTCTATCAAGCACGAAAGAAGGTCGGCGACGAAGCGGGCAATCTTCCGGCGGGCGTGATCGGCCCGATGATCAACGACGAGTACGCCGACGTCACCTTCGCCCTCTTCGCGCTCAAGGCCAAGGGAGAGCCGCAGCGCGTGCTGGTGCGCGATGCGGAAGCGCTGCGCCAGCGGCTGCTGCACGTGCCGGGTGTGAAGAAGGTGAACATTGCGGGGGAGCAGTCCGAACGGATCTACGTCGAGTTCGCGCACGACCGTCTGGCCACCCTGGGCATCGGCCCGCAGGACGTGTTCGCCGCGCTCAATGCCCAGAATGCGCTGAGCCCGGCCGGGTCCGTGGAAACCAAGGGGCCGCAGGTCTTCATTCGCCTGGACGGCGCCTTCGACACCCTGCAGAAGATCCGGGACACGCCAGTGATCGCGCAAGGCCGCACCTTGAAGCTGTCGGACGTGGCCACGGTCAGGCGCGGCTACGAAGATCCCGCCACCTTCATGATCCGCAACGGCGGCGAGCCGGCGCTGCTGATAGGCGTCGTCATGCGGGAAGGCTGGAACGGGCTCGATCTGGGCAAGTCGCTGGAGGCGGAAGCCCGCGCCATCAACGCCGAACTGCCCCTGGGCCTGAGCCTGTCGAAAGTCACGGACCAATCGGTCAACATCGCCGCGTCGGTGGACGAATTCATGGTGAAGTTCTTCGCGGCCTTGCTGGTCGTGATGCTGGTGAGCTTCCTGAGCATGGGCTGGCGCGCCGGCCTGGTGGTCGCCGCCGCCGTGCCGCTCACACTGGCCGTGGTCTTCGTGGTGATGGAGGCCACCGGCAAGAACTTCGACCGCATCACGCTCGGCTCGCTGATCCTGGCGCTGGGCCTGCTCGTGGACGACGCCATCATCGCCATCGAGATGATGGTCGTGAAGATCGAGGAGGGTTATAGCCATGTGGCCGCGTCCGCCTACGCCTGGAGCCACACGGCAGCGCCGATGCTCTCGGGCACGCTGGTGACCGCCGTCGGCTTCATGCCGAACGGCTTTGCGCCGTCGACGGCGGGCGAGTACACCAGCAACATGTTCTGGATCGTCGGCATCGCGCTGATCGCATCCTGGGTCGTCGCGGTGGTGTTCACCCCCTACCTGGGCGTCAAGCTGCTGCCGAACTTCAAGAAGGTCGAAGGCGGCCACGCCGCGATCTACGACACGCCGCGCTACAACCGCCTGCGCCGGCTACTCGAACGCGTCATCGCGCGCAAGTGGCTGGTCGCGTGCGCGGTGGTCGGCCTCTTTGTGGTGTCGATCCTCGGCATGGGCGTGGTCAAGAAGCAGTTCTTCCCGATCTCCGACCGCCCCGAAGTCCTGGTGGAAGTGCAGATGCCTTATGGCACGGCCATCACGCAGACCAGCAACGCAGCGGCGAAAGTCGAGGCCTGGCTGTCCACGCAGCCGGAGGCCCAGATCGTCACCTCGTACATCGGACAGGGTGCACCCCGCTTCTTTTTCGCCATGGGGCCGGAACTGCCGGACCCGTCGTTCGCCAAGATCGTGATCCGCACGGCCAGCCAGGAGGAGCGCGAAGCGCTGAAGCACCGCTTGCGCGAGGCCATTGCGGACGGCCTCGCGTCCGAGGCGCGGGTGCGCGTGACGCAGTTGGTGTTCGGGCCCTACTCGCCGTTTCCCGTGGCCTACCGCGTCAGCGGGCCCGATGCGAACGAACTGCGCCGGATCGCGGCCGAGGTGCGGCAGGTGATGGATGCCAGCCCGATGATGCGCACCGTCAGCACCGACTGGGGCACCCGCACGCCCACGCTGCACTTCACCCTGAAGCAGGACCGCCTGCAGGCCGTCGGGCTGAGCTCCAGCGCGGTGGCGCAGCAACTGCAGTTCCTCCTGAGCGGCGCGCCGGTGTGACCACCGTGCGTGAAGACATCCGCACCGTGCAGGTCATGGCCCGTTCGGCTGGCGGCACGCGCCTCGACCCGGCCCGGATCGCGGACTTCACGCTCGCCGGTGCTGGCGGCCAGCGCATTCCGCTGTCGCAGGTCGGCGAGGTCGAGGTGCGCATGGAAGAACCGGTCATGCGGCGACGCGACCGCATGCCCACGATCACGGTGCAGGGAGACATCGCCGACGGGCTGCAACCCCCCGACGTGTCAAACGCGATCACTGCGCAGTTGCAGCCCCTCATGCAGAAGCTGCCCGCCGGTTACCACATCGTTCAGGCCGGTTCCATCGAGGAATCGGAAAAGGCGACCAAGGCAATGCTGCCGCTCTTCCCGATCATGCTGGCGTTCACGTTGCTCATCATCATCTTCCAGGTGCGCTCGATCTCCGCGATGGTCATGGTGTTCCTCACGAGTCCCCTGGGGCTGATCGGCGTCGTGCCGACCTTGCTGCTGTTCCAGCAGCCCTTCGGCATCAATGCACTCGTGGGGCTCATCGCGCTGTCGGGCATCCTGATGCGCAACACGCTGATCCTGCTCGGGCAGATCCACTACAACCAGGAGGAAGGGCTCGACCCGTTCCATGCAGTTGTCGAGGCGACCGTGCAGCGTGCCCGCCCCGTGATCCTGACGGCGCTCGCGGCGATCCTCGCGTTCATCCCGCTGACGCACTCGGTGTTCTGGGGTGCGCTCGCCTATACCTTGATCGGCGGTACGTTCGCGGGGACGATTCTGACGCTGGTGTTCCTGCCGGCCATGTATTCCATCTGGTTCAGGATCCGGCCCGGCAATGGCAGCCCGGCTACGCATTGATGGCGCTTTTCATCATTCATTCAGATCGCCGGCGGCGCACCGTGCGTTCCTCGATTTTCTTGCGAGCCGGTTGAAGCCCGCAGGTTCGCGGAGTTAGCGGGGCGCAACGGTGACATTCCTGAGCGCAACGGCGCCTTGATGTGACGCCGAATGTCATTTCCGGGGCACTTGCGGCATGCCGCGGTGCCAATCGGGGTCGATCGACGAATGGAAAAGGTTTCACTCGTCGATTGGCATGCATGTTGCTGTAACAATTTATAACCAACAGCTCTTCGACATGCATCCACAAGACAGCGAAAACAACGTTCCTCTAGATCGCCGCGCCTTCTGCATGGGCGCGATGAGCCTGGTCGCGCTCGGCACGAGCGCGTGTGGGGGCGGAGGAGGGGGCGGTGGGGGTGTGGCGGGCGGCTTCGGCGCGCTCGCCGCGTCACCGCAGAACGCTTCCACGTCGTCGGTTGTCGTCTCCTCTGAGGGGACAGATCCCTCGACCGATACCGCGACCGAAGAAACAGCCGCTCCATCGCGAAAGTTCGTGCACCCCGGCCTCCTGCACACCGAGGCCGACTTCGATCGCATGCGCGCGAAGGTCGCGGCCAATGCGCAACCCTGGCTCGCCGGGTGGAACGCGTTGCAGGCCAACGGCCGTTCGCAGCTGGGCGCCACGCCACGGCCGCTGGCCACGGTGATTCGCGGCGGGGATGACCAGAATTTTGCGCAGATGTACATCGACATCGCGCGCACCTACCAGCTTGCGCTGCGCTGGAAGGTTTCGCAGGACACGCGCTATGCCGACCTGGCGGTCGTGTTCCTCAATGCCTGGTCGTCCACGCTGACGTCGATCCAGGGCAACGCAGACCGCTTCCTGGCGGCCGGCATCTACGGCCACCAGTTCGCGAATGCGGCCGAGATCATGCGGTCCTATCCGGGCTGGGCGGCAAGCGACTTCGCGCGCTTCCAGAACATGATGCTGACGGTGTTCTATCCGCTCAACCACAGCTTCCTCATCAACCACAACGGCTCTGAAATCACCAACTACTGGGCCAACTGGGATCAATGCACGCTGGCCTCGATGCTGGCCATTGGCGTGCTGTGCGACCGGGTCGACATCTATGACGAGGCGCTCGGCTACTACAAGACCGGCCAGGGCAATGGCGCCGGCCTGCAGGCGGTCTATCACGTGCATCCCGGCTACCTTGGCCAGTGGCAGGAGAGCGGCCGCGACCAGGGTCACTGCACCCTCGGCATCGGCCTTGCGGGCGTGTTCTGCGAGATGGCCTGGAACCAGGGCGACGATGTCTACGGCTACGAGAACAACCGCTTCCTGGCCGGTGCCGAGTACGTGGCCAAGTCCAACCTTCGCGACGGCTCGGGTGACTTCTACACCGTGCCTTTCTTCACCAACATCAACAGGCAGGGAACCCAGTCCGTGCTGTCGACGGCCGGACAGGGACACATGCGCGGGATCTGGGAAAGCGTCTACAACCACTATGCCAACCGGCTGGGCATTGCCACGCCCTTCACGTCGCTGCAGGCCATCCAGATGCGCCCTGAGTCAGATGGCGGCAACGGCGATCAGCTTGGCTTCGGAACGCTGACCTACACGCGCGATCCGCTCGCCACGCTCGTGCCGCCGAGCGGGCTCACGGCGCGGGTGCGCGGAGCGCAGGTCGAGTTGTCGTGGTGGGGCAGCACCGGTGCGCTGAGCTACACGGTCAAGCGCGCGGCCGTTGCGGGCGGGCCCTACGCAACAGTGACCTCGGGCATCACCGATACGCTCACCTTCACCGACAGCGCCGTCGCAGCGGGAGAGGTGTGGCACTACGTGGTGGTGGCCGTGAACGCGGGCGGAGAGAGCACCCCTTCCACCGAGGCAAGGGCCGCCATCAGGGCCGAGTTGCTGATGCAGCTCAAGTTCGACGAGGCTCAGGGCACTTCGGCCGCCGATACAACGGGCCGGTTCGCCGCGAGCGAGCTCGCGGGTGGAGCGGCCTGGGTGGCCGGGCACGAGGGCAGCGCCGTCGCCCTGGCCAGCGCGGCGGCCTGCGTCAACCTTCCGGCGGCGCCGGTGAAGAACCTGGCCGACTTCACGATCGCATGCTGGGTGTACCTGGACGCCATCCCGACGTGGTCACGCGTGTTCGATCTGGGCTCCGGCCAGCGCCGCTACATGATGCTGACGCCGCGCAGCAGCGCCGGGACGGTGCGCTATGCGATCTCCACGGTCCACGGCTACAACACGCAACTGATCGAAGGCTCGTCGCCGCTGCCCACCGGCCGCTGGGTGCATGTGGCCGTCACCTTGTCCGGTGCGCTCGGCACGCTGTATGTCGATGGCGCGGTGGCCGGCAGCAACGCGCAGATGACGCTGGCTCCCTTCGATCTCGGAGAGACCACGCAGAACTTTCTCGGCCGTTCGCAGTACGCAGCAGATCCGTTCCTGCGCGGCCGGCTCGACGACTTCCGGGTCTATCACGGCGCGCTGACGGCGGCGGAGATCGCATCGCTGGCGGCGTAGCAACGAACCTCGGCCGCCGAAACGCTAGACCGCTCCGTGCGCCTCCACGTAAAGCGCATAGAGCGAATGGCTGCTCGCCATGTAGAGGCGGTTGCGCTTCGGCCCGCCGAACTCGAGATTGGCGCACCGCTCCGGCAGCCGGATGAAGCCGATCGGTTTGCCCTGGGGGTTGAAGACCTTCACGCCATCGAGCTCCTCAGACTTTCCGAGCGGCAGGTGGGCCTTCATTCCGCCGCCGATGTCGGTCGGCTCGGGCGCGAATGCGCCACTGAAGCCCCAGCCGCACCAGAGGTTGCCGTCGCGGTCGACACGAAAGCCGTCGAGCGCGCCGGGGCCGTCCGCGTCGATCAGCTTGGTCTTGTTCGACACGCTGGCGCCGTCGGCTGAAACGTCGTAGCTCCAGATGCTGCGGTGGGGCGTGCCTTTCCACTCGACCACGTAGAGCTTTTTCTCGTCCGGAGAAAACGCAAGGCCGTTCGGGTTCACGAGATCGGTGATCACCGCGGTGAGCTTGCCGTCCGTGGCAATGCGAAAGACATTGGTGGTTGGCTGTTCCGGCGTGGCCCTGGAGCCTTCCCACTCGCCGTTGATGCCGAAGATGGGGTCGGTGAACCACACGGTGTCGTCCGACCTCACGACCACGTCGTTGGGCGCGTTGAGCTTTTTGCCGTCGAAACTATCGGCGAGCACCGTCATCCGGCCGTCCTTCTCGGTGCGCACCACGCGGCGCGTGACCGAGTGTTCGCAGGTGACGAGCCGGCCCTGGCGATCGCGGGTGTTGCCGTTGGCGAAGTTGGCGTTCTGCTTGTGCACCGTGAACCTGCCGGTCCTCTCGTCGTACTTCATGATCCGGTTGTTCGGAATGTCGCTGCACAGCAGGTAGCCGCCTTCGGGAAAGTACACCGGCCCTTCCGCCCAACGCATGCCGGTGCCCACCTGCTCGATGGTGCTGCTGTAGATGCGGTACTTCGCAAAGCTCGGATCCAGGATCAGCACCGAAGGATCCGGATAGCGCTGGTTGGGCTTGAATTCGAAAGATTGCGCATCGGCCAGTCCGGTAAGGGCCGCCAATCCGGAGCCCGCGGCGGTCTTCAGGAAGTGGCGGCGATGACGGATTCCGTTCTGCATCGGTAGATCTCCTTTTGTCATTGTGGAAGGGGGCGGCTCGCCTGTGCTCGCAGGCGAGGGCCGGCCCGATCTTACGTATCGAAGGAGATCAGGTGCCGCTCCAGCGCGCACCGCAGGCCTCATCGCTCCACGAGGCCTGCCGGCGGATCACGCGTTCTCGTTCTAGGTGTGGGCGGGCGCGGCTCGTCGTCGAATTTCAGTCTGCAGCGCACGTTGCCCGGCGGCCAGCGCGGCTTCATAGGTGTCCGCCGCGTCGAAGGCGCCGTGAAGCACTTTGGGATTGGCTCCCTCCGCATCCGTTTCGAGCAGGCGCCAGACATATGAACCGAGGGCTGGCTCCTCGATGATGAGTTCGATGGGGTGTGTCATGCGCCCAACTTGCACAAACCGGGGCGGAATGTCTGTAGGCCGAATTCGGAAGCTGCTTGTCCTCGCAACTCGGCACCCCGGCAGGCGCTATTCGACCGGCAGCTTCAAGGGCCCGCTCGCTCTCAGCCGCAGGGCATTGGTGATGACCGACGCCGAGCTCAAGCTCATCGCCAAGGCCGCGATCATCGGGGACAGCAGCCATCCGGTGAACGGGTACAAAACGCCGGCCGCCAGGGGTACGCCGAGCGCGTTGTAGACAAACGCGAAGCCCAGGTTCTGTTTCATGTTGGCGATGGTCTGCTCGGAGACGACGCGCGCCTGCGCGATGCCGCGCAGGTCCCCCTTGACCAGCGTGACCTGCGCGCTGTTCATCGCCACGTCGGTGCCGGTCCCCATCGCAACGCCCACGTCGGCCTTGGCGAGGGCGGGCGCATCGTTGATGCCGTCGCCGGCCATGGCGACGATGCGTCCTTCGCGCTGCAGCTTGTCCACCAATGCCAGCTTGTCGGCGGGCTTGACCTCCCCATGCACCTCGTCGATGCCCAGCCTGGCAGCGACGGCCCGGGCCGTGGTCAGCCCGTCGCCGGTGGCCATGATCACGCGCATGCCCGAAGCCTTGAGCGCCTGCAGTGCTTCCACGGTGGTGGCCTTGACCGGATCGGACACGGCGAGCAGGCCGGCCAGCTGGCCGTCGGCAGCGAGGAACATCACGCTGGCGCCTTCGGCGCGCAGGGCCTCGGCCTGCGGCTTGAGATCGCCGATCGCAACGCCCAACTGATCCATCAGCGCGGTATTGCCCAGTGCCAGCTTCGTGGCGCCGACGCTGCCGCTCACGCCGATGCCGCTGGCGGATTCGAAGTCGTCCGCCGTGCCCAGCGCGAGGCTGCGCTCGCGCGCCGCCTGCACGATGGCATGCGCCAACGGATGCTCGCTCCCCTGGTCGAGGCTGGCCGCCAGGCGCAGCACTTCGTCCTCGGTGAAGCCGAACGCCGCCACTGCGCGTTCGAACCGTGGCTTGCCCTCAGTCAGCGTGCCGGTCTTGTCGACGATGAGCGCGTCGACCTTGCGGAAGTTCTCGATGGCGGCCGCATCGCGGAACAGAACGCCCTGCGTGGCCGCCTTGCCGGTGGCGACCATGATCGACATCGGCGTGGCCAGGCCGAGTGCGCAGGGGCAGGCGATGATGAGCACCGCCACGGCGTTGATGAGTCCATGGGTCCAGCTCGGAGCCGGCCCGAAGAAGCCCCATGCGAAGAAGGTCAGCACCGCGATGCCGATCACGGTCATGACGAAGTAGCCGGCCACCTGGTCGGCCATGCGCTGCATCGGCGCCCTGGAGCGCTGGGCCTGCACCACCATCTGCACGATGCTTGCGAGCACGGTCTGCGAGCCGACTTTCTCCGACTGCATCACCAAAGACCCGCTGGTGTTCAGCGTCGCGCCGATGAGTTTGTCCCCGGCACGCTTGGTGACCGGCAGCGGTTCGCCCGTGAGCATGGATTCGTCGACGGCGCTGGCGCCCTCGACCACCACGCCGTCCACAGGTACCTTTTCGCCGGGCCTGACACGCAGCTTGTCACCGACATGCACATGCGCGATGGGAACATCTTCCTCAGCGCCATCGGCACCGATCCGGCGGGCCGTCTTGGGTGCAAGGCCCAGCAGCGACTTGATGGCCGCAGAGGTTTGCGAGCGCGCCTTGAGTTCGAGAATCTGGCCGAGCAGGGTGAGCGAGATGATGACCGCGGCCGCCTCGAAGTACACCGCCACGCGGCCCATCGACATGAACGACTCGGGAAACACGCGCGGTGCCACCGTGGCCACCACGCTGTAGATGAAAGCAGCGGCGGTGCCCAGGCCGATGAGCGTCCACATGTTCGGGCTGCGGTTCACCACGGATTGCACCGCGCGCTCGAAGAAGGGCCATCCGGCCCACAGCACTACGGGAACGGAAAGAACCAGTTCGATCCAGCTCTGCGCCGCCATCTCGAACCATTGCAGGCGGTGTCCCGCCATGGCGAGCACGGTGACCGCGATGGTGAGCGGCAGGGTCCAGATGAACCGCCGCTTGAAGTCGCGCAGTTCGGGATCTTCCTTCTCCTCGAGACTCGGCATCTCGGGTTCCAGCGTCATGCCGCACTTGGGGCAGTTGCCCGGATGGTCCTGCCGGATTTCCGGATGCATGGGGCAGGTGTAGATGGTGCCAGGCGATCCAGCGGTCTCGCTCGGCGCGCCGCTCGTCGGGGCAGGCCGGTGCAACGCGTGGTGGCCTTGGTGATTCATGGAGACGCCTTCCTTCGATGAAGTGGGCTCCAGTGTCGGGGTTGACACCATGGCAAGGTCAAGCGGTGCGCCGCTGCCGCCGGGAACGCGGCCGCATCGCTTGCCGGCTCCCCGGCGCTGTCTTCTCAGACGGCCGAAGTGGTCGCAGCGCTCGAAGCGCTGCCATGCGAGCCCGGCGGCGCCGTGACGATGGATGTGAGCGCAGGTTCAGCCATGCGCAAAGACGCCAGGTCGGGCCGCGGGCGGCGCAGCTCCGCACTGGCGGCGAAGGCACTTTCCATTGCACGCGCCGCGCCCAGCACCTGGTGGTCGGCCCGGAAGCCGCCGACGATCTGCAGCCCGAAGGGCATGCCCGCATGGTCGACGCCGCAAGGCAGCGCCAGCGCCGGATGCGTGGTCAGGGTGACGACGTAGGTCAGCGCGAGCCAGCGGTAGTAGTTGGCCTGCTTCTCGCCGTTGATGGTGTCCGCGTACAGCTGCGTCCACGGGAACGGCGACACCGGCGTGGTCGGCGAAAGAATCAGGTCGTAGTCGGCAAAGGTCGCTTGAAAGCGCTTGATGAGCCGGGTCTGTTCGGCCTGCGCCCAGGCGCTGTCGAGCAGGCTCATCTGCGCGCCCATCTCGTAGTTCGCGCGCGAGTTGGGCCCCAGGCTGGCCGGGTCGCGCTGGTAGGCGGCCTGCATGCCCGCCACGAAGGCTTCGGCGCGCAGCACGTCGAAGCAGCGGTGCGCTTCGCCCAGGTCCAGCTCGATCTTGTCGCAGCGCTTGAACAGGTGCCGCATGGCGTCGATCTTGCGGCGCATCGTGGCGCGGATGCCGTCGTCCACCGCGCAGACGCCGAAGTCTTCGGTCCACGCCACCCGAAGCCTGCTCAGGTCGACGTCCGCCGGCTTCAGGAAAGACAGCGGGTCCAGCGGATAGCTCAGCGGATCGCCGGCGTGCATGCCCGCGGAGGCCGCCATCTGCAGGCAGGCGTCCGCCACGGTCCGGCCCATGGGGCCGACGACGGAGATGGGTGTCCAGCCCAGCAGCTTTCGCACGCTGGGCACGATGCCCGGCGAAGGCCGAAAGCCCACCACGCCGCATTTGGCGGCCGGAATCCGCAGCGACCCGCCGGTGTCGGAGCCGGTGCACACGGGCAGCATGTCGCACGCCAGCGCCGCCGCGGAGCCGCCGGAAGAGCCCCCGGCATTCAGGTTCGGGTTGAACGGGTTGCCGGTCGCGCCCCACACGTCGTTGCGCGAATTGGCGCCGGCGCCCATCTCGGGAACGTTGGTCTTGCCCGCCACGATGGCGCCGGCCTTGCGAAGGCGGGCCACCAGTTCGATGTCTTCCTGCGGCACGTGGTCGCGGAAGATCGCGGAGCCCCAGGTGGTGAGCAGGCCTTCGGTGGGCTCCAGGTCCTTCACGCCGAGCGGGAGGCCGTGAAGCAAGCCCAGCGCGTCGCCGCGCATGACGGCCGCTTCGGCGGCCTTGGCTTCGGCTCTCGCGCGTTCGAAGCAGGTCGCGGTCACGGCATTGACGAAAGGGTTCACCCGCTCGATCCGCGCGATGCAGGCCTCGAGCAGATCGACCGGCGAGACCGCCTTGCTGCCGATGAGGCGGCGCAGTTCGACGGCGGATTTTTCGACCAATTCGTTGTGAGTGCTCATGTCGGTTGTTGTTCCAGGGGGCCAAGTCCAGTGCACCCGCGGAACGGGCTTTGCCCGGCCGCCGGGTGCGCCCCCCAGTGGGGGGAGGCGCCGAAGGCGCTTCGGGGGGCGTTCATCATCTAGTCGGAGGTGATGTTGGCGCGCGCGGCAATGGCGCGCATCAAGGGCAGTTCCTTGCTGATCAGTTCGCTCACGGCGGCCGAATTGCCGTAGGCCGGCTCCAGGCCCTGCGCGGTCAGCTTGGCCCGGGTGTCGGCGTCGGCCATGGTTGCGGCCAGCGCCTTCTCGAGCTTGGCCTTCACCTCGGCAGGCAGGCCCTTCGGCGCCGACACCACCAGCCAGCTGTCCATGTTGATGTCGGGGTAGCCGCTTTCGGCCAGGGTGGGCACGTCGGGCAACAGGGTGGAGCGCTTGGCCGTGGTCACCGCAATGGCCTTGATCTTGCCGTTCTTGAGCTGGGGGATGGCGGCGCTCACCGTGTCGATGCTGAACGGAACCTGGCCGCCCATCAGATCCGTCATGGCCGGGGCGCTGCCCTTGTACGGAACGTGCGTCATCTTGAGGCCTGCGACATGGAGGATGGTTTCTCCCGTGAACTGGGACGTGGTGCCGGTGCCGTACGAGGCGTACGAATACTTGCCGGGCGATGCCTTCACGTAGTCGACGAACTCCTTGACCGTCTTCACCGGCACCTCGCTGTTCGCGAGCAGGATGAGGCCGACGCGTCCGACCAGGCCGATCTGGTCGAAGCCCTTGACCGGGTCGTACGGAAGATTCGAGCGGATGGCCGGGTTGACGGTGAACGTGGTGCCCGAGCTGACCAGCAGCGTGTAGCCGTCCGGCGCGGCCTTGGAAACGTAGCTCGCCCCGATCACCGTGCCGGCACCGGCGCGGTTCTCGATGACCACGGGCTGCCCGAGCTCCTTGCCCAGACGCTGGGCGATCACGCGCCCGTTCACGTCGGTGGCGCCGCCGGGCGGAAAGGGAATCACGAGCGTGACCGGCCGCGTCGGAAATCCGGTCTCCGCGGCAGCCGCTGCCAGAGTCGACAGTGCGAGGCAGGACATCAGCACCATGCTGGCGAAAGCGGGAAGGCGTTTCATGAAGAGTTCTCCTGAGGGGGCGGGACGCTGCAATAAAAGGCGAGGCTGCGAAAGCGTGAAGCGGGAAAGCAGTTTCATCCTAGGAGCCGAAGCCCCCTGCCACAAGCGCAATGTTTAGAATTGTGGATTGCCGTTTCGGCAATCGACGCACAGCGGTTTCCGATAGCAACTGCGAAGGAGAATCCATGTCGCTTCACGCACTTCAGGAGACGGCGGTCCGGTACTTTCTGGAGGTCGTGCGAACCGGCTCGGTGAAGGAGGCCGCAACCAGGCTCAACGTGGCGCCCTCCGCGGTGAGCCGGCAGGTGGCGCGCCTGGAGCGCGAGCTCGACACCTTGCTGTTCGACCGGCACGCACGGGGCATGGTGCCCAACGCGGCCGGCGAGCTGCTGGCCGCGCATGCCAAGCGGGTGCAGCAGGACATCGAGCGGGTCGCGAGCGACATTGAGGGCTTGCGCGGCTTGCGCAGCGGGCGTGTGCGGGTGGCCAGCACCGAAGGCTTCGCGTTCGACTTCCTTCCCACGCTGATCTCGCGCTTTCGCAGCAGGCACGAGGGCATCCGCTTTCATCTGGAAGTCTGCTCGCCGAGCGAGATTCCCGGCCGCATCCGCGACGGCGAGGCCGATGTCGGCATCACCTTGAGCGCGCTGCCCGAGCCGGGCATCAAGATCGAGCTGCGCCACCCGAGCCCGATCCTCGCGGTGATGGCCAACGACCATCCGCTGGCGGCGCAGCGCCAGCTCTCCTTGCGGCAGGTGGTGGCCTATCCGCTCGGGCTGCCGCCGCAGGACAGCTCCATCCGCCAACTGCTCGACATCAGCTGCAGCAGGCAAGGGCTGCGCTACGTGCAGGCCATGTCCAGCAACCATGCGAATGCGCTGGTCAGCTTTGCGGCCGCGGGCGGCGGCAGCATCGCCTTCTACGGCGAGTTGTCGATCCGCACGCAGCTGAAATCCAAGGCGCTGGTGGCCATCGCGCTGAAAGACCGCGAGATGAACGAGCGCCACCTGGAGGTAGAGACATTGGCCGGCCGTTCGCTGCCCGATGCGGGAAAAGCCTTCGTGCGGTTCCTGACGGAGGCCATCAGGGAAGCGGCTTGAAAGCACCCGGGAAAGCGGGCTTTGCGGGGCTGCAAAAGCGTTCGCGATCTTTTGGGGCCGCCGCGTGCGCTACACTCCGCGCCGCTTGCAGACGGCCTCAGCCGCTGCGCCGTCATTGGCAACATGACGAGAACAATCCAAAGGAAATTTTCAAGTGAACCGTATCGAACTGGTCGAAAAGATCGCCACCGCCCACAACGTCAGCAAGGCTGAAGCCGCCCGCATCGTGGAAACCGTCACCGGCTCCATCATTGCAGCAGTGAAGAAGGGCGACCCCGTGCAGCTCATCGGCTTCGGCACCTTCAAGCAAGTGGCCCGTGCCGCGCGCACCGGCTTCAACCCCCAAGCCGGCGCGAAGATCAAGATCGCCGCGCAGAAGGTGCCCAAGTTCGTCCCGGGCGCAGCGTTCAAGGCCGCCATCGACCCCAAGGCTGCAAAGCGCAAGGCCGACAAGGCAGCAGCCAAGCCCGCCGCCAAGAAGGCAGCGCCGGCAAAGAAGGCCGCCGCTCCGCCAAGAAGGCCAAGAAGTAAATCGCGCAACGCGCAAATTCGCGGCGGCTGCAAGGCTGCCGCGGAGACGACGGCCCTTCGGGGCCGTTTTCTTTTTCAGGGCCTCAGTTGAGCGTACCCAGCCGCGCAAGGATCAGGTCGTGCAGCGTCTGGGCCGCCACCGACAGGCTGCCTTCCCGCCGCTGCACCAGGTAGATGGTCCGTGTCAGGCCGGGCAGCGGCAGCGGCCGGGTCACCAGGGTGTCGCGCCGGAAGTGAAAAAGCGTGAGCTCCGGCACCACGCTGATGCCGATGCCGGCCTCCACCAGGCCCATCACCGTGGCCAGGTGCTCGACCTCGAACACCGAGTTCAGCCTGAGCGGATGCAGGGCCGCATCGAGCGATTGGCGCACGCTGCTGTTGCGCGCCATCTGGATGAAGGGCCAGGGCGCAAGCTGCTTTGCCGTGAGCCTGCGTGCGCCGGCCAGCGGATGGTCCTTGCGGCACACCAGGTGAAAGCGGTCGTCGCACAGCTTGCACCCGCGCAGGTCGCTGGCCGCGGCCGCGCCGGCGCCCGTGGCCGCCAGCGCGAAGTCCGCCTGGTGGCTGCGGAGTTGGGCAATGCAGGCGTCCGACAGCGCGTCGTGCAGTTCGACCGTGATGCCGGGCCACTGGCGCATGAATTCCGCGAGGATGGCCGGCAGCCAACCGGCCGCGAGCGAGGGCAGCGCCGCCACGCTCACGCGGCCCTTGCGCCGCTGGGCATGGTCGGCAAGGTCGCCGATGGCGCCCTGCATGTCGTCCAGCAGGCGCCGCGCCGAAGGCTCGAACAGCCGGCCCTCGGGCGTGAGTTGCACGCTGCGGGTGTCGCGGTCGAACAGGCGGGCGCCGAGCGTCTCTTCCAGCGTGCGGATCAGCGCGCTGAACGCGGGTTGCGACAGATGGCAGGTTTGTGCCGCCCGCGTGAAATTGCGCTGCTCGGCCAAGGCGGCAAAAGCGCGCAACTGGCGGGAGGAAAGGTCGGGCGCCGGCATCGGTCAGGAGTCTGGATGAAATGGTCCGCAGTTCCGGAAATTCGGCTCCCGGGCCTGCGGATGGTAGCCCTGTGCCCTGTACGCAACGCGCTCCTGCGAACATCGATGGACGGGATGCCAGAATCGTGGTCTTTTGTAAAAAATTTGTGACTTGAAGCGCAATTCGGCATCATGATCCGGGCCATGAAGTCCGGCGAAGCATCTTTTGCTGCTTGGCAACGCGTCGTGTCGATGGCGCAGGTTGCCGCTCTTTTTCTGGCTTTCGCAGCGCCAAACAGCGAAGCCCAGCAGGCCGCGCCCGCGCAAAGATTGCGGATCGTGGGCGGCCTGGCCAGTGTGAGCCAGTACACGCTTCAGGAGGAGCCCTTCTGGAGCAAGGATCTGGCGCGATTGAGCGGCGGCAAATACAGCGCGAGCATTGTTCCGTTCAACCAGGCCGGCGTCCCCGGCCCGGAAATGCTCAACCTCATGCGGCTGGGCGTCATTCCGTTCGGTACCGCGCTGCTGACTCAGGTCAGCAATGAGTACCCTGAACTGGGTACCCCTGACATCGCGGGGCTGAACCCCGACATGCCGACGCTGCGGCGGGTGATTGCCGCCTTTCGGCCTTATCTGGAAAAGACGCTGCGTGAACGCCATGGCGTCGAGGTTCTTGCGGTGTACGTCTATCCGGCCCAGGTGATCTTCTGCAAGCAGCCTGTGAAGCAGCTCTCGGACATGGCGGGGCGGCGCATTCGCGTATCAGGCAGCACCCAAGCCGACTTCGTCCGAGCGCTGAAGGGGATCCCGGTGTTCACCGAATTTTCCGAACTCATGGCCAACATGAGCTCGGAAAACACCGAATGCGCAATCACCGGGGCCATGTCCGGCAACACGCTGGGCCTGCACAAGATCACCAGCTCTCTCTACACAATGCCCATCAGCTGGGGCATCGCCGTGTTCGGCGCCAACACCGATGCATGGAACGCGCTTCCACCGGACCTGAAGCTCCTGCTGAAAAGCGAACTTCCCAAGCTCGAGTCGGCGGTATGGGCCGAATCGGAGCGCGACACCGGCAACGGGATTGCATGCAACACGGGTGCATCGACATGCGTGAAGGGCACCAAGGGCGCCATGGTGGAGGCACGTCCTTCGGCGGATGACGAGCGCCGCAGGCGCGACATCTTCGCCACGAGCGTATTGACGCGATGGGTGCAGCGGTGCGGGGCGGTGTGCGCGGAGGTCTGGAACCAGACCGCGGGCCCCGTGGTGGGCATCAAGGCACCCGTCGGACAGTGAACAAGCCGCTGCCCCGCCGCATCACCGCCTTCGTCTATGGGGTTGCGGCGCTGTTTCTCGGCGCCGTTCTGTCGATTGCCGCCCTGACGATGTGGCAGACCTACCAGAAGGCGATTGCCGAAAGCGAGAGCGAGGCCAAGCGGTTCGTTGGCGCGTCGGAAGCCGCACTCAACCGAAGCCTTCTGGCCGTGGACATGCTGCTCGCGGGCATGGGGCAGTTCCTGCGCAAATCCACCGAAGCCAACGTGGCGGCGGACATCGCGCAACCCGAGACCGCGCAACTGGTCGAGACCATCGTGCGCCAGAGCCTGCTGGTGCGGTACCTTGCGTTCCTGAAGCCGGACGGTGCGGTCGTCGGGTCTTCCGACCGCCGGGGAGCCGGGCTGGCGGTACAGCTGCCCGACGGATTCCTGAAAGAGCTCCTGAGCCGGCCGGGTTCCCTGCTGGCGATCAGCGCGCCTTCGGTCAGCCTGGCGACATCGCAGCAGGTGCTGTACTTTGGGCGCGTGCTCCGGCTCGCCGATGGCAGCCGGCTGGTGGCTGTTGCCGAAGTGCAGGTGTCGATGCTCACCACCATTCTGGCGCAGGGCGCGAGCATCAAGGGGCTCGAGGTCACGCTGGAGCGCGAAGCGGGGCCGCTGCTGGCCAGCATGCCGCCGCGCGACGACCTTGCCGGCCGGTCCATCAGCCCCGCGGTGACGGATCAGATCAGCGACGGGCGTCCGCGGCGGATGCTTGCGCGGCTCAGCGGCACTCCCGCCATCGTCGTGGCTCGCCCCACGCTGCAACGGAACCTGCTGATCGTCGCGGGCATCCCGCTCACTTTTGCGCTGGAGGATTGGCGCAGGGAGCGCGATCTGATCCTGGGTACGGCGCTGGCCTTCACGCTGATGATTCTTGCCGTCAGCTACTTCGCCCATCTGCAGCTGCGCCGGCAATGGAGCGCCCGGGCCGACCTGCTTCGCTCCAAGGCCACGCTGGACCAGGCCCTCGAATCCATGGCGGACGGCTTCGTGCTGCTTGACCCCGATGGCCGCATCCTCACGTGGAACCGCCGCTTCGTGGACTATTTTCCCTGGACCGAGACATTGCTTTCACCGCGGGCGACGTTCCAGGAGATCGACGACCAGAACGTGCGCCACCTGCAGGCACAAAACGAGCAGGAACTCGTCTTGCCGAATGGCCAGGTGATTCTTGCGGTGAAAAGTCCCACGCCGGACGGCGGGCTGGTGTGCGTTTACCGCGACGTCACCGAGAAGAGACGCCATCTCGCGGACATCCTCGAAGGCAAGGCGCAGTTGCAGGCCACTTTGGACGCACTGCCCGACGTGCTGCTCGAAGCCGGGATCGATGGCCGGTGCTATCGCTTCCATTCTCCACGCCGCCCGAGGTCCTCCATCAAGGTGCGAGAGCCGGTCGGCAAGCTGATGTCCGAACTGCTGCCGGCCAATGCCGCCGCCGAAGTGATGGTGGCGCTGCGCGATGCTTTCGAGTTCGGATTCTCGTCCGGCAGGCAATTCGAAAGCAGAGGGCCCAAAGGCGCGCTCTGGTTCGAGATCTCCGTTTCGCGCAAGCTGATCGGCGAAGGCATCGACGCACGGTTCATCGTCATCCTGCGCAACATCACGGACAGCAAGCTGGCGGCGCGCGAGATCGAGCACCTCGCCTTCTACGACATCCTGACGGGCCTGCCCAATCGCCGGCTGCTGCTCCATCGGCTGCAAGCCAGCATCGACTCCAACATCCGGCGGTCGCGGCACGGGGCATTGCTGTTTCTCGACCTGGACGACTTCAAGACGCTCAACGATGCACTCGGGCACGCCATTGGCGATGAATTGCTGAAGCAGGTTGCCGTCCGGCTTCAGGGCTGCCTGGGCGAAGGCAGCACCGTTGCGCGGCTCGGCGGCGACGAATTCGTGGTGCTGCTCGAAAACCTCAGCGAAGACCCGGCCGTTGCCGCGATGCAGACCAACGCCAGCGGCGAGGCCATTCTCACGGGGCTGAACCAGTCGTTCCAGCTCGAGAACCACCAATACCACAGCACATGCAGCATCGGTGCGGTGGTCTTCAACGCCACGCATCAATCGCTGGAAGACCTGCTGAAGCAGGCGGACATCGCCATGTACTACGCCAAGTCGGCGGGTGGCGACGCGCTGCGGTTCTTCGAAGCCGCCATGCAGACGGCCATCACGGCCCGCGCAACGCTGGAGAGCGAATTGCACGCGGCGCTGGAGGGCGGGCAGTTCGTCCTGCACTACCAAAGCCAGGTCACGTCGGAAGGCCACATCGTGGGCGCCGAGGTGCTCATTCGCTGGCACCATCCGGTGAAGGGATTGGTGCAGCCCGGCGGCTTCATCGAGCTGGCCGAGGAAACCGGGCTGATCGTGCCGATCGGCATGTGGGTGCTCGAGACCGCATGCGCGCAACTGGAGCGCTGGAGCCACGATCCGAGGCGCCGGCACCTGCAACTGGCGGTCAATGTCAGCGCGCGCCAGTTCCGCACCGACGACTTCGCCGAGCGGGTCTGCGAGGCGATTCGAAAAACCGGCGCCGACCCCACGAAGCTGAAGCTGGAGCTCACGGAAAGCCTGCTGCAGGACAAGGTGACCGAAACGATCGGAAAGATGCAGCTGCTCGCGGCCATGGGAATCCACTTCTCCATGGACGACTTCGGCACCGGGTATTCGTCGCTCTCCTACATGACGCAACTGCCGTTGAACCAGATCAAGGTCGACAAGTTCTTCGTGCAGAACATCGGGGTCGACCCGAAGGTCGAACTGATCATCCAGGCCATCATCGGGATGGCCCGCAACCTGGACCTCCAGATCGTGGCGGAGGGCGTCGAAACGCAGCAGCAGTTCGAGTTTCTCCAGGCGCACGGGGCCATGCTGTGCCAGGGCTACCTGTTCAGCAGGCCGGTGCCGATCGAACAATTCGAAGCGCAGCTGGACCTTGCGATGGCCGACTGAACGCATGCCGCGCTGAGCGAGTTCACACGATGCGCCTTCCTCTCAGCCTCTCACGCTCCAGCCAGTCGCGTTTCAGCCTGCGTGCCCGCCTGTCCGCGGGCGTGGTTGCGATCGTTTTCCTGACAACCTTCGGAGTGACCACCGCTGCGCTTTACTTCGTCAAGCGCAACATGCAGGCCGCCATTGCCGACGAGCAGCTCGAACGCATATCGGCCATTGCCGACGCGGTGGACCAGAAGTTCCTGAGCCGTCGCACCTTGCTCAAGACCTTCGGCGACAGCGTCGAGAGCCACGACTTCACCAATCCCGAGGGGCTGCAGGACCTCGTCATGCAGCACAAGTCGCTGAAAGAAGCCTTCGACAACGTCGCCTTCGTGGACACCGACGGCAAGCTGGTCGCAAACCTGAACGGCGCGCACCAGATCGGCCGGGTCAACATCAAGGACCGCGAGTACTTCCAGCGCACGATGGCAGCCAAGGCAGGCGTGATCTCCGCGCCCTACCGCAATCGACTCAACGGCCTGGCGCAGATCGCCATGACCGAACCGGTGCTGGACCGGCAGGGCAACGTGGCCTATGTCATCTCCGCCTCGATCAACCTCAACGAGCAGAACTTCCTCGGTGAACTTGCCAACGTGAAATTCGGCAAGACGGGGTACATGTTCATCACCAACACGGATGGCATCGTCGTCGATCATCCCGACAAGTCCAGGCTGCTCCAGCACGTGAACGCCGATGGCAGGAGCAATGCGGCCGCGGAGCGCGCCATTGCCGGCCACGAGGGCACGATAGAAGCCGTGAACCGCAAGGGCGTGCGCGGGCTCTACGCCTTCAAGCCGATCCACCAGACCAACTGGGTGCTGGGAGCGATGTATCCGCGCGACGAAGCCTTTGCCCGGATCGATCAGATCGAGCGCTTCGCATGGGCGGGCGTGCTGCTGCTGACGCTCGCGGCCGGCACCATCGCCTTCGCGACCGCGCGGTCGCAGCTCGCGCCCTTGTCCCGGCTGCGCGAGCACATGCAGGTCTCGCGCGCGGCCGCGGTCTATGAGCCCATGAAGGGGGAGCCTCCCAGGGACGAGGTCGGCGACCTGTCGCGCACCTTCGATTCGCTGATGCAGGAGCGCCAGGCAGCCCAGGAGCGGGTGCTGTCGAGCGAAAGATTCCTGCGCGACGTGACCGACAACCTGCCGGCGGTGGTCGCCTACTTCGACAGCGAGCAGCGCTGCCTGTTCGCCAACAAGGCGGGGCTCGGCATGCGCGGCAGGACGCGGGCCGACATCGGGCGCATGACCATTCAGGAGTCGCTGCCCGATACGGTCTACCAGCAGCTCGTTCCGCACATTGCCAAGGTGCTCGCAGGAACGCCGACGCGCGTGGAAGGCACCTACGACCGCAATGGCAAGGAAGGTTTCTTCGAGTGCCATCTCGCGCCTGACTTTCGCGACGGCGGCGTGCTGGCCGGCTTTTACGTGATGACCTTCGACATCACGCGCCAGAAGGTGGCCGAGCGCGAGCGGGCGGCTGGCGAGGCACGCGTGCGCACCATCACCGACAACCTGCCGGCGCTGGTGTCGCACGTGGATGCGTCGCTGCGCTTCACCTTCGTGAACGAGCATCTGCGGGCCTTGTTCGACGACATCGAGCTGGTGGGAAAGCTGCTGCCCGACGTGCGCGGCCCCGAGGATTTCAAGGCGGTCGAGCCCTATGTCCGCCGCGTGCTTGCGGGAGAAGCGGTCACCTTCGAGAAAAAGGGCGATCCCGCGCGCGGCATCGGGCAACGGTGGTACCAGTCGCACTACGTCCCCGACCGCAACACCGACGGCACCGTGCGCGGCTTCTATGGCATGACCTTCGACATCACCGAGCGCAAGCAGGCCGAGATGCGAAGCGCCGAAAGCGAGCGTCGCCTGCGGGGCCTGACCGACAACGTGCCGGCGCTCCTGACCGAACTGGACCGCGAGGAGCGGGTGGTCTTCTGCAACGGCCGATACGAGACCTGGCTCGGCATATCGCCGGCTTCGATGATGAACCGGCCCATCCGGGAGATCATCGGCGACGCGCACTACGAAATGCGCAAGCCTTTGCTGGCGCGCGCCTTCGCGGGCGAGGTGGTGTCTTTCGAGCAGACGGCCAAGCTGCTGATCGGCGAGCGGACCCTGCAGACAACCTATCTGCCCCAGAAGAATGCGCAGGGGGAGGTCGTCGGCTTGTACGTGCTGGCGAACGACGTCAGCGACCTGAAGCAAAAGCAGCTGCAGCTGGACGTTCTTGCGCGCGAAGATGCCCTCACGGGCCTGCCCAACCGCCGGTCGTTCGAAGAGCATGTGCGCGACGCCATGGCCAGGTCGCGGCGGAGCGGGCTGCCGGTGTGCCTGCTGTTCCTGGACATCGACTATTTCAAGACCATCAACGATTCGCTGGGCCATGCGGCGGGCGATGCGGTGCTGAAGGAGTTCGGCCGCCGGCTCCGGCACAGCGTGCGCGACACCGACATGGCGGCACGCTATGCCGGCGACGAATTCGTGATCCTCCTCGAAGGGGTGGCCGGCGCCGCCGAAGCGCAGGTGGTCGCGGGCAAGGTGCTGGCCGCCATGCGGCCGCCTTTCAACCTGCCCGGCCGCATCCTGTACGCGACGACCAGCATCGGCGTCGCGCTGTCGGAAGAGGACGAGGACTTTGCTTCCTTATTCGTGCGCGCCGATACGGCGCTGTACGCGGCCAAGAAGGAGGGCAAGAACCGCTTCATGATGGCCGCGCCCAGGGCCGACGCCTCGTGGCCGCGGCCGGAGCCTTACAGCGCCTGAGGCCGCGGCGCCCGTCGGGCCGGCACCGCTCGCAATCTCGGCCTTGTCCTACGCGGCAGGTACCTGCTGCTGCCCAAAATCGGCGGCGGTACTTTCACGGCCGGGCGTACCAGGCGTCAGGGCTACGCCGCCTCGGGGATGTTCGGGCGAAGGAATTCGGGAGTTCGGCATCTGCCGCTGAAGCGGGGAGCCGCATGCAGTTGCAGACGATGCGCGGCCACTGGAAGGACAAGAGCAATGGCAGAACACGGCGGTGGGGGTGCACCACTCAACCAACGCACTCTGACCGACGCCGACTACCGGCTGCTGGTCGAGACAGTCACCGACTACGCCATCACCGTTCTGGATCCCGGCGGCATCCTCATCAGCTGGAACGACGGAGCGAGAAAGCTCAACGGTTACGAGCCCCCGGAAGTGCTCGGGCGCCACTTCTCGCTGCTCTATCCGAGCGAGCTGCTCGACCAGAACCTGCCGGACCAGGCGCTGGCAATAGCGCGTGAGGCAGGCCATCTGGAAGAAGAGGGCTGGCGCCTGCGCAAGGACGGCACGCGGTTCTGGGCCAGCGTCGTCGTCACCCCGATGACCGGTCCGGGCGGCGAGATCCGCGGCTACTCCGTGATCACCCGGGATCTGAGCGAGCGGCGCCGCCAGGACGAGATGCTGCGAATGAGCGAGGAGCGGTTCCGGCTCCTGGTCGAAGGGGTGAAGGACTACGCGATCTTCATGCTCGATCCCGGCGGCCACGTCGTGAGCTGGAATCTCGGCGCGCAGAAGAACAAGGGCTACGAGGCGTCGGAGATCATCGGGCAGCACTTTTCCAAGTTCTACCCGGCCGAGCTGGCCGCCAGCGGCTGGCCGGAACAGGAATTGCGCTACGCGCTTCGGGACGGGCGGTTCGAGGACGAAGGCTGGCGCATCCGCAAGGACGGCAGCCGGTTCTGGGCCAGCGTGGTGATCACCGCGCTGCACGACGCCACCGGCAAGCACCGCGGGTTCGCCAAGGTCACGCGCGACCTGACGGAGCGGCGCCGCGTCACTGCGCTCGAGGACGAGGGGCGCCGCGTGACGAACTTTCTTGCCATGCTCGGGCATGAACTGCGCAATCCGCTGGCGCCGATCTCGAATGCGCTCGAGCTCCTCAAGCGCGAAAAGACGGATTCAGCGGTGGTTGCGCACACCCGCGACATCATCGGCCGGCAGCTCAGGCAGATGACGAGGCTGGTCGACGACCTCCTCGACGTGGGCCGCATCACGAGCGGCAAGATTCACCTCGAAAACAAGCCGGTGCGCCTGCGCGACGCCATTGCCCAGGCTATCGAGGCAGCGCGCCCGCTGATCGAAAGCAAATCGCAGGCCCTGCACCTGGAGATGCGGGACGCGGATCCGTGGATTGCCGGAGACAACGCGCGGGTCATCCAGATCGTGAGCAACCTGATCCACAACGCGGCCAAATTCACGCAGGACGGCGGCAACATCCATGTGTCTCTCTCGCGGATCGGCACCGATGTCGACATCAGCGTGCGCGACGACGGGCCCGGCATCCAGCCCAAGGACCTGCACCGCATTTTCGACCTGTTCGTGCAGGGCGAGCAGAACATGGCAAGGTCCCAGGGCGGGCTGGGCCTGGGGCTCAGCCTCGTGCAGCAGCTGACGACGCTGCATGGAGGGCGAGTGAGCGCCTTCAGCACCGGAAGAACGGGCGAGGGCAGCGAGTTCGTGGTGCAGTTCCCCGCCGTCCAGGCGCCGATTGCCACGATCGAGGCGCAACCCCGGCCCTTGGGAGAGCAGCGCGTGCTGGTGGTGGACGACAACACGGATGCGGCCGAGACCATGGCGCTGCTGCTGGAGGCGCTTGGCTACAAGTCCAGCGTTGCGCATGGAGGGCTGGCCGCTATCGAGGCCGTCAAGGCGCAAGACCCGGACGTCGTGCTGCTGGACATCGGCCTGCCGGACCTGAGCGGCCATGAGGTTGCCAGGCGCTTGCGGGCGGAGATGATCAACCCGCCGCCGCTGATCGCCGTGACCGGCTACGGCCAGGCCAGCGACCGGGAAAACAGCCTCGAAGCCGGCTTTCGGGCCCACCTGACGAAGCCGGTCGACGTCGACAAGCTCTCGGCATTGCTCGAACGCCTGCTGGAGCCGCCGCCGCCTCGGTCGAAGGCGGCGTAACACGCCGCCACCTGTCGAGGCGGGCTAGAAATCGACCAGGCTCAGGCCGATGCTGAGCACCGTGCGCTTGCGGTTGTAGTCGACCAGCGTGTCGCCGTAGCCGTGGAAAAGCTGCGTGTGGAAGCGCAGGTTGCTTGCGGTCGAGTCGCCGATGGCCTTGAGCCATTCGAGCCGGACCGAGCCGCGGCCGCTGTCGCGCAGGTTGTTGCGCACCGTGATGCCCAGGGTGTTGTCGCGGTTGAAGTTCCAGCGGCCCGTGATTTCGGCGCGGCCGATGTAGTTCGAGATGTCGGGGTTGTCGTCCTTCGCCGCCTCTTCCGACAGCCGCTGCCAGACGCGTCCGGTGATGCTGAAGCGGTCGTCGAGTTCGGCGCCGCCCATCAGGTACACGCGGTTCCAGCTGCGCGACAGCGGCAGGCTCTGGCCGTTCGACTGGTGCACCAGGCCCACGCCCGCGTAGCGCCAGCGCCAGCCGCCGGGCAGGTTGAAGTCGAGCGGATAGACATACATCAGCTCGGGCTCGTGGTCGGTGGTGCGGAACGGCCGCGAGACCGAGCCGTTGAACAGCTGCCAGGTCGACTGCTGCGAGTACGCGAACCACAGCGAATCCTTCTTGGCCGGCTCGTTCTGCGTCAGCAGGCCTTGCGCGATCTTGGTCCGCACCGAGAGGCCGATGCGCATTTCGTTGGCCTGGTAGGCCACGGGCGTCGCCGTGTGGCCTTCGGCCGGGGACGTGGGCGTCTCGGGCTTGCTGGTGGCGGCCGAAGCCGACACGTTCAGCGGCCGGTAGCCGCGGAACACGAAGGTGCCGCAGTCGGTGCCGTTCTCGAGCTCCCAGAAGCGCGACAGGATCGAGTACTGCCGGTCGCGGCAGCCTTCGCTGGTGGCGACCGAGATCACGCGCGTGGCCGGAATCGAGGCGTCCACCGGCGGTACCGGCTGGGTGCTCGCGAGCACCGGCGGCGCCACCGGCACCGAGACCGAAGGCAGCGTCTGCTGCTGGGTCCAGCGGTCGAAGCAGGCCAGGCGCGCTTCGTTGTTGTTGCCCAGCGCGGCGCATTGCTGCCAGGTCAGTTGGGCATCGGCCAGCGGGCTGCGCGGCCTGTCGACCGCCTGTGCGTGCGCCGGCGCCGCAAAGAGGCCGGGAGCCAGCAGCAGGCCTGCGGCCAGCGTGGTGCGTAGATGGATGGCGTTCATTTTTCTGCGGTCCGTTCCGTCTTCTTCAGAGTGAAGCGATGTGTGCTGTCGTCGGCGGCATTGCGCCATGTGCCCTTGAACTCGCGGCCGCACGAGTCCGGCTGCAGCGAGCCCGACCACACGCCGCTGATGCTCCGGCCGTCGAGCGATTCGTCGATGGCGAGTTCGCCCTCGTCGTCGATGTCGCCCGCGAGCTGGGCCACGGAGGTGCGCGCCGAGGGGGCGGCTGCCGTGCGCGTGATGGTGCCGCGCACACCCGCGTACTCGGGGTGCTTGCCGAGCCGTACCAGGGCCGCATCGGGCAGGTCGTCGAAGCGCGCCTGCCAGTCGCCGTAGAGCGCCTCGATGGGCAGGTCTTGCGCGGTGGCCGGGCATCCCGCCTCTGCCGTGTTCCGGCCCGCGGGGCCGGCGCATGCCGTACAGAGCGCCGCCACCAGAAGAAGAGCGATCGGTGCCTTCATGATGAGGAGGCGGCTGCTGCTGCGGCGGCGGCCGCGCTGTCCTGGGCCTTGCGCGCGAACTCGGCGCGCAGCGCCTTGAGTTTTTCGCGCGGGTCTTCGCGAGTGGTGGTCTTGTCCAGGCCCATTTCGGCGATGAAGCGGCTCGGCACGCAAGGCACCATTTCGCGGCCCTGCTTGCGCTTCTTGGTCCAGCTCACCGCCAGGCTGCGCTGCGCCCGCGTGATGCCCACGTACATGAGGCGGCGCTCTTCCTGCAGCCGCTGCAGCGTCTCGTCGCTCACCTTCAGCTGGCGGCCGTTGTCGTCCTCGAGCTTGAAGGGCAGCAGGCCCTCGGTCACGCCAATCAGCATCACGTGCGGCCATTCGAGGCCCTTGGAGGCATGCAGCGTGGAAAGCGTGACCACGTTCTGGTCCTGCTCGCGCTCGCTGATGGTCGAGAGCAGCGAGATGGTCTGCGCCACTTCGAGCAGGCTCTTGCGCTCGCCTTCGATGTTGTCGTCGGCGCCGGAGGCATCGTCGAGGCCGCCGCCAGCGCGCTGCGACATCCAGTCGACGAACTCCAGCACGTTGGTCCAGCGCGCGGCCGCGGCCTGCTCGCTGTCCTCGCCGTCGTACAGGTGCTTCTCGTAGTCGATCTCCTTCAGCCAGTCGAGCATGAAGGTGCGGGAGTCTTCGGCGCCCATGGTGCGGCGCGCGCGGTATTCCAGGTCGTTGATGTAGCGGCCGAACTCGTGGATGCCCTCGAGCGTGCGCTTGGGCATGACGCTCGGCAGCGACGGGCTGAACAGCGCCTCGAACAGGCTCAGCTTGTACTGGCTGGCAAAGGTGCCGAGGCTCGCGAGCGTGGTGTGGCCGATGCCGCGCTTGGGCGTGGTGATGGCGCGCAGGAACGCGGGGTCGTCGTCGTTGTTGACCCACAGGCGGAACCAGCCGCACAGGTCCTTGATTTCTGCGCGGTCGAAGAAGCTCTGGCCGCCCGAGACCTTGTAGGGAATCTGCGCCTTGCGCAGTGCCTGTTCGAACACGCGCGCCTGATGGTTGGCGCGGTAGAGAATGGCGAAGTCCCGGAACTCCTTGTACTGCTTGCCCTGGGTGGTGGCATCGCCCGCGCGCAGGCTGACGATGCGCGCCACCGCGCGCTCGGCCTCGTGCGCCTCGGAATCGGCATCGACGATGCGCACCGGCTCGCCTTCGCCGAGTTCGGAGAACAGCGTCTTCGGAAACAGCTTGGGGTTGGGTCCGATCACGTTGTTGGCCGCACGAAGGATCGCGCTGGTCGAACGGTAGTTCTGCTCGAGCTTGATGACCTTCAGGTTCGGGTAGTCGACCGGCAGCTTGCGCAGGTTGTCCAGCGTGGCGCCGCGCCAGCCGTAGATCGACTGGTCGTCGTCGCCCACCGCGGTGATGCGCCCGCGCTCGCCGGCCAGCGCCTTCAGCACTTCGTATTGGGTGGCATTGGTGTCCTGGTATTCGTCCACCAGGATGTGGCCCAGCGCGGCCTGCCACTTGGCGCGCACCTCGTCGAAATCCCGCAGCAGCTTCAGCGGCATGCCGATGAGGTCATCGAAGTCGACGCTCTGGTAGGCCGTGAGCCGCTCTTCGTAGCGCGCCATGATGCGCGCGGTGATGCGCTCGTTGTCGTCCGCCGCGGCCGCTTCGGCCTGTGCGGCGTTGAGGCCCATGTTCTTCCACTTGCTGATGGTCCACTGCCAGATGCGCGCGGTGGCCGTGTCGGTCGTGCCACCGGCGTCCTTCAGGATCTTGGTGACGTCGTCGCTGTCGAGGATGCTGAAGGCCGGTTTCAAGCCCAGCACGGCGCCGTCTTCGCGCATCATGCGCACGCCTAGCGCGTGAAAGGTGCAGATCACCACATGCTTCGCGTCGCGCCCGATCAGCCCCTTGGCACGTTCGCGCATTTCGCTGGCGGCCTTGTTGGTGAAGGTGATGGCCGCGATGCGCTTGGGCTCGAGCCCGGCCTGGATGAGCCTGCCGATCTTGTGCGTGATGACGCGCGTCTTGCCCGAACCCGCGCCCGCCAGCACGAGGCAGGGCCCGTGCAGGTAATTGACCGCTTCTTGTTGCGCGAGATTGAGACCGGAGGACATGGGGAGTGGGAACGGAAGGCCCGCTGGGGAACGGCAGGCGCAAAGCGCGCAATGATACGGGGCGCATGTTTCCGGAGAGGCCGCCAGAGTTCACGATGCGAGACGCAACGACAATGAGGCCGTGTTCGCTGTATTTCTCGTAACTTTTCCCTTCTTCGCGCTGATCGCTGCCGGCTATGGTGCCGCGCGCGCCCGCGTCCTGCCGCTCGATGCGATTCCAGGCCTCAACACCTTCGTTCTGTACTTCGCGCTGCCTTGCATGTTGTTGCGATTTGGCGCCGGCACGCCGATCGGGCAGCTGCTCGACGGTGGCGTCGCGCTGGTCTGGGGCCTGAGCGCACTGGCCGTGGTGGCGGGCGTGGTCGTCTTCACCCGCAACGCGCGCATCGGCTGGAACGACGGCGCCTTCGGTGCGCTGGTGGCGGCCTTTCCGAACACCGGCTTCATGGGCGTGCCGCTGCTGGTGGCGCTGCTGGGCGCGCAGGCCGCGGGGCCGATGATCATTACTATCGCCTTCGACCTGGTCGTGACCTCGTCGCTGTGCATTGCGCTGTCGCGCCTCGACGGAGTCGGCGGCGGCGCGGCGCTGCATGGCCCGCGGCAGGCGGCGCGCCAGGCGCTGCGCGGCGTGCTGGTCAATCCGATGCCGTGGTCGATTCTGCTGGGCGTGCTGCTGTCGGCCGCGCGCTGGCGCCTGCCGGGGCCGGTGGAGCGCACCATCGCCATGCTGGCCGATGCGGCTTCGCCGGTGGCGCTCTTCACCATCGGCGCGGTGCTGGCGCGGTCGGCCTTGCTCGCGCGGGAGCACGGAGCCAGCGCGGCGGTGGCGGCGGCCATGGGCACCCGGTCGGCCGTTCCGCCCAAGGCGCCGCTGGCCGACGTGCTGCCGGTGGTGCTGGTCAAGCTGCTCGCGCATCCCTTGCTGGTCTGGGCGCTGGGGCGGGGCTCCATCGCGCTCGGTCTGCCGCTCTCGTCGCAGGCGCTGATGGTGATCGTGCTGGTAGCCGCACTGCCGAGCGCCAGCAACGTGTCGATGCTGGCCGAGCGCTTTGGGGCCGACAACGGCCGCATCGCGCGCATCATCCTGTGGACGACAGTGGCGACCTTCTTCAGTTTTCCGCTGGCGGTGGGGCTGCTGCGCTGAACCGGCGGGCCACGGCGCCAGGCCTCACGGTGTCAGCACGCCGAGCTTGTACGGGTCGGCATCCGACAGGAGCTCGCATTTGGAGAAATCGCGGCCCTGGCTGCCGTCGCAATAGAACGCGTTGTAGATGTGCCCGAAGAGCGTGGGGCTGGCCGTGAAGAGCACGCCATGGTCGGGCTGCCAGTTGTCCTTGGCCGGCCCGGTGCTGGCCTCTACCTCCTTGGCGGGGGCGGCCGCCGCAATGGGCGTGAATTCCGCCAGCGTCTTGTGGGCTTCGTCGCCGCGCCAGCGCGAGGCCAGTTCGGCCGCCGAGGGCCTGGTTGCCACCGGCAGCAGCACGCCGTTCACCTGGAAGCCGTAGCCGAAGCGATGCGCCTTGCCGGCCAGAAGGCGTAGGCGCATGCGGCCATGCACTGGCCGCGGACCTCGGTGTCCACCCCGCTCGAGCGGATGGCGTCCGCATAGGCGCCGGCCGCTTCGGCGGTGCCGCCGAACGAATCCTCGAACACCACCGTGCGCACGGTGCCCTTGGCAAGGTACTGGGTAAAGGTCTTGACGGCGCTGCCGTCGAGCATGCCCGACACCACCAGCCGGCTGCCCTGCAGTTCAAGTTCGGCCGCCGAGGCTGCGAGGCAGGCGAACAAAAGAGCCGAACCGAGAGATAAAGGCAGTTTCACGACAACCCCTGCAAACCAGCGTGCTTGCTTGATGCGCGGAAACCGGAATGGGCCTCGCACAGCGACAGCTTGCGCAGCGGGCGAGGGCCCAGTCAACTTCTTTTTCAGAATATTTCCCGCTTTGCGACTGGCCGTAAGACATACCTACTGGTATTACCGTTATTACTTCAGATGAATACTTGTGTTTTCATTGAGCCTGCTAGAGTGTTTGCAAATCAAAGTATGAATGGGTAGCACGATGACAATACTTGTTCGTGTCCTGTTGTGGCTGGCATGGGTTGCTGGCGTGAGCTGGTTCTGGCACGCCGGCGAGCTGGGCACCGGCACTTCGCTGGCCCTGGGCGCCCTCAGCCTCGTGGTGTTCGCCTGGCCCGGCAGCGTTGCGCGGCGCCGCAGCACCGAACTGCGCTATGTCGACGTGGGCAAGGAGCCCGCAGGCCTGCACTGACCGCGCGGCGCGCACGGCTCAGATGCTGTGCGGATCGACGTCGACAAGCCAGCGGATCACGCCCTTGCCTTCGGGCGTGCGCCGCAACGCATGCAAGAGCGGCTGCCAACCGGCCAGCAGGCGCTGCAGCGCCGCACGCGAAGCGCTTTCGATCAGCATCTGCGCTCTTTCCACATTGGCCACGCGCTGGATGGCAAGCGGCACCGCGGGGTAGCGCACCACGCGGTCGGCACCTTCGAGCGCATCGGCGGCCGCGCTCGCGGCATTCAGGAAAGCCTGGGCGGCCTCCTGCGTGCGCGCGTCGGCCCGCAACAGGGCCTGGAATGCGAAGGGCGGCATGCCGGCCGCGGCCCGCTCCTCCAGCTGTTGGCGGGCGAAAGCGGTGTAGTCGTGCCTGCGCAGCGCGGCAAAAAGCGGGTGCTGCGCATGGTGCGTCTGGATCCACATCTCGGCCGTCGCGCCCTGGGCCGCCAGGTACGCCGCATCACGGCCGGCGCGGCCGGCCGATTGCATCAGCAGGCTGAACAGCCGCTCGGGCGCGCGAAAGTCGCTGGAGAACAGCGCGCCGTCGGGGTTCACCGCCGCCACCAGGGTGATGCGGCGGAAGTCATGCCCCTTGGCGATCATCTGCGTGCCGACCAGCACGTCGACCTCGCCCGAATGCACGGCTGCAAGCTGCGATTCGAGCGCGCCCTGCTTCTTGGTGCTGTCGGCGTCGATGCGCGCGATGCGCACCGCACTGCCGTCCGGCCGCTTCACCGCCGCGAACAGTTCGGCCAGATGCTCTTCGAGCCGCTCGGTGCCGCGGCCGACGGGTGCGATGTCGGGGTTGCCGCAGGACGGGCAGGCGCGCGGCACGCGCTCGGTAAAGCCGCAGTGGTGGCAGCGCAGCGTGCGGTCGATCTTGTGGAACACGCGGTAGGCGCTGCAATGCGGGCACTCGCTCTTCCAGCCGCAATCGGCGCAGGCCAGCACCGGCGCATAGCCGCGGCGGTTCAGGAACACCATGCTCTGCTCGCCGCGCGCAATGCGCTGGCCGATGGCGTCGAGCAGCGCGCCCGAGAGCACGGTCTTGGGTGGCTGCAGGTTCATGTCCACGAGCCGCACCGCGGGCAGTTCGCCCGCGCCGATGCGCGACGGCATGGCCAGCCGCACGTAGCGCCCGCCCGGGTCTTCGCCCTCGGCGGGTCGGCTCTGGTGCCAGCTTTCGAGCGAGGGCGTGGCCGAGCCCAGGATGACTTTTGCGCCCTCGCGCTGGCCGCGCCACACGGCAAGGTCGCGCGCCGAATAGCGTGCACCTTCCTGCTGCTTGTAGCTCGGGTCGTGCTCCTCATCGACCACGATGAGCTTCAGCCCCGGGATCGACGCGAACACCGCCATGCGCGTGCCCAGCACGATGCGCGCGGCGCCGCTGTGCGCCGCGAGCCAGCTCGCGAGCCGCTGGGGGTTGGTCATGCCGCTGTGCAGCGACACCACCGCCTCGTCGCCGAAACGCGCCTTGAAGCGTGCTTCGAGCTGCGGCGTCAGGTTGATCTCGGGCACCATCACCAGCGCCTGCGCGCCGGCATCGCGAGCGAGCAGGTCGGCCACGCAGCGCAGGTAGACCTCGGTCTTGCCGCTGCCGGTGCTGCCGACCAGCAGGAAGGTGCCCGTCTCGGCCTCGATGCGGGCCAGGGCGGCCGTCTGCTCCGGGCTCAGCGCGATCAGGTTGGCGGCTTCGTCGGTGGCCGCCACGGGGCCGGTCGTCGCCTTGCGTTTGAGGCGGCGCCCCAGTTGGGTCGTCGTCAGGTCGCGCAGTTGCGGCGGCAGGGCCGCCAAGGCGATTTCGCCGATCGAGCGCTGGTAGTAGCGCGCGGCAAAGGCAACCAGGTCGCGCCAGGCGTCGCCGAGTGGGGCCAGCGCATCGAGAGCCGCGCCGACGGGCTTGAGCGCCATGTCGGGCTCGGCGCCGTCCAGCGAGCTTGCCTGGTTCCAGACCACACCCAGCACCTCGCGCCGGCCCAGCGGCACCCGCACCAGCGTGCCGGGGGCGAGAGGCGCCGCGCCGGCGTAGCTCAGCAGGTCGCCCAGAGCGGCATGCGCCGGCGTCTGCACTGCGATGTCGAGCCGCCAAGCCATCGCGGCGGGCGGGCTCGCCGGCGTCGCTGCGTCCGTTTCGGGGGCTGGGGCGGTGGGGAAAATGGGTGTCCTTGTTGGCAAAGGTTGTTAATGCGACTTTGAGCAAAATCACTTAAGTCGTTGATTTTTCAGCGCTTTGGCAACCATCCAGAGTTTCTGTGGATAACTTTGTTGACAACAGGGCTCGACACGCCGCCAAGCCTTGTAAATCAAGCGCCTGACTGGGTTGCCCTCAAAAAAAGCAAAGTTCGAATCCTATATAAATCAACAACTTAGGAGTGCCATTGGTTCGAGAGCCAAGAGGGGTGTCCCTAAGATAATCTTGCGCAGTGCAGCACGTGTTTTGTGCATAAGTCGGGCCTCCTACACCGTTTTTGCGCTTGACAACGGCCCGAATTTGATTTTTGGCGATCGCGCCCAGCCCCCCCCCGGCTGACAGCTCTCAGCGGCGAAGGGCACGCGATTGAGCATGCACCGCCTGCACCAGCGCTGCCACGTGGTCCGGCGGCGTGAACTGGCTGATGCCATGGCCCAGGTTGAAGATGTGGGTCGGTCCGGGCACGCTGGCATCGGTATGCGGCTTGCCGAAAGCGTTCAGCACCTTGGCCACCTCGGCTTCGATCTGCGCGGGCGGCGCGAACAGCACGTTGGGATCGATGTTGCCTTGCAGGGCCTTGGCCTTGTCGCCTTCGCCCACCAGCCGGCGCGCGGCCGCGAGGTTCACGGTCCAGTCGACGCCGAGCACTTCGCAGTCGAGCGCACGCATGGCTTCGAGCCACAGGCCACCGCCCTTGGTGAACACGATGCGCGGCACAGGTTGTCCGTCGGCGCCGTTACGCTTCAGGCCGGCCAGCACGCGCGCCGTGTAGGCGAAGCTGAATTCCTGGAACGCGCCGTCGGCCAGCACGCCGCCCCAGCTGTCGAACACCATCACGGCCTGCGCGCCGGCGTCGATCTGCGCATTGAGATAGGTGGCCACCGAATCGGCATTCACTGCGAGCAGGCGATGCATCAGGTCGGGGCGGCTATAGAGCATGCTCTTCACGAGCCGGTAGTCGCTCGAGCCCGCCCCTTCCACCATGTAGCAGGCCAGCGTCCAGGGGCTGCCCGAGAAGCCGATCAGCGGCACCCGGCCATCGAGCGCCTTGCGGATCGACGCCACGGCGTCGAACACATAGCGCAGCTTGGCCATGTCGGGCACTTCGAGCGCCGCAACGGCCGCTTCGCCCTGCACCGGGCGCGCGAAGCGCGGGCCTTCGCCGGCCTCGAACGACAGGCCCAGGCCCATGGCGTCGGGCACGGTGAGGATGTCGGAAAACAGGATGGCCGCATCGAGCGGATAACGCGCGAGCGGCTGCAGCGTGACTTCGGTCGCGTAGTCGACGTTGGTCGCCAGCCCCATGAAGCTGCCGGCCTTGGCGCGGGTGGCCACGTACTCGGGCAGGTAGCGCCCGGCCTGGCGCATGAGCCAGACGGGCGTGTGGTCTGTGGCCTGGCGCCAGCAGGCCCGCAGGAAAGTGTCGTTTTGCAATGGGGCGAAAGGCATGGCCCGATTGTCGCAGGGGCCCGCACCTGGACCCTGTGACGGCCCTGCGGCAGGCCGGAAAAAACTCAGACCACCGGCACGCGCCGCGAATCGGCCGGGCTCACGTTGCGCCGGTAGAGCATCAGCGTGGCGAAGAGCCCGCAGGCAGCGGCCGCCGTCATCCACAAGCCCGGCGCGCCCTTGTCGCCGGTCATCTCGATCAGGCCGGTGGCAATGGCCGGCGTGAACCCGCCGAACAGCGCCGTCGCGAGGCTGTAGGCCAGCGAGAAGCCGGCGGTGCGCACGTTGACCGGCATCACCTCGGTCAGCGCCACCACCATCGCGCCGTTGTAGCTGGCATAGAGGAACGACAGCCACAGCTCGACCTCGAGCATGCGCCCGAAGCTCGGTGCGCCCACCAGCCATTTGAGTGACGGGTACGCGGTGAAGATGGTCAGCACCGTGAAAAGAATCAGCAGCGGCTTGCGGCCGACGCGGTCGGACAGCGCGCCCATCACCGGCAGCCAGATGAAGTTCGAGACAGCCACGCACAGCGTGACGATCAGCGCATCGGTCGTGCTCAGGTGCAGCACCGACTTGCCGAAGGTGGGCGTGTAGACCGTGATCAGGTAGAACGACACGGTGGTCATCGACACCAGCATCATTCCCGCCACCACGAGGCCCCAGTTGGCGAGCATCGACTGGAAGATCTCGCGTGCGTCGGGCCGGTGCTTGCGTGCCATGAACTCCTCGGTCTCCTGCAACGAGCGCCGGATGATGAAGAGCACCGGCACGATCAGGCAGCCGACGAAGAACGGAATGCGCCAGTAGAAGTCGCCGATCTCCTGCGAGGTGAAGGTCACATTGAGCCAATAGCCCAATGCCGCCGCCACGATGATCGCCACCTGCTGGCTGGCCGACTGCCAGCTCACGTAGAAGCCCTTGCGCCCCGGCGTGGCCATCTCCGACAGGTAGACCGAGACGCCGCCCAGTTCCACGCCGGCCGAAAAGCCCTGCAGCAGCCGGCCGATGAGCACCAGGAGCGGCGCCGCGAAGCCGATGGTGGCGTAGGCTGGCACGCAGGCAATGAGCAGCGTGCCGAGCGCCATCAGCGCGAGCGTGGCGATCAGGCCCTTGCGTCGCCCCACGCGGTCGACATACGCGCCGAGAAAAATCGCGCCCAGCGGCCGCATCAGGAAGCCCGCGCCGAAGGTCATGAAAGTCAGCATCAGCGAGGCGAACTCGTCGCCCGCCGGGAAGAAGGCCTTCGAAATCTGCGTGGCGTAGAAGCCGAACAGGAAGAAGTCGAACATCTCCATGAAATTGCCGCCCGTCACGCGCAGGACGGTGGCCAATTTCGAGGAGGAGCCGGTGCTTGAAGAAAAGGCGCGGGCGGCCGTGCCCGGTTGCGCGTCGGAGTGCGCAGGATTCATCTCGTTGTCCCCTTGGGCGATGTAATGCGCCAAGGGTAGGCCGGGGTTCCCGACCGCTGCCTGACCGTGCGAGTCAGGTAGCTGTCACTGCGCGGCTGTTCTTCCTCAGCTCTTGTACTTGACCGAGCAGCCGTAGGGCCGCGTCGAGGCCGCCGAGATCGGTTTGCCTCCGAAGGCTTCGCCCAGCGCCTGGTTCACGTAGTTGGTCGCGGCCTTGATGTCGTCGGGCCGGGCCGACGCGATGCTGTCGATGCCGCCAGCGTACACCAGCATGCCCTTGGGATCGATGATGAAGATGTGCGGCGTGGTGCGCGCGCCGTAGGCCTGGCCGATCACGCCGTCTTCGTCCATCAGCACCGCGGTGGGCGACGCCTTCTGCGACTTCATCCAGGCATCGAGCGCCGCGGGCTGCAGGTAGTCGCTGGCCGCTCGCTCGGTGGAATTGACCGACAGCCAGACCACGCCCTGAGCCGTGGCGGCCTTCTGCGTGGCGGGCATGTTGCCGCTGTTGTAGTGCTTGCGCACGAAGGGACAGCCCGGGTTGGTCCACTCGAGCACCACGAACTTGCCGGCGAAGTCGGAGAGCTTGTGCTTGGCGCCGCTGGTGTCCACGGCAACGAAGTCGGGCGCCTGCTGGCCCACGGCGGGCGCTGCAAAGGCGTGGTTGCCCATCAGGAAGGTGGCGCCCAGGGCCACGGCGGCGGCCACGACGGCGCGGCGCGAGGCACGGCTGAGAGCGGCGCGGGCGTGGCGCGCGGCGCGAATGGAACGCGAGTCGGACGATGGCGAAAGTGACATGGCCAGCTTGAACTCCAAAAGAAAAAACGAACAACGGCGAGAGCTTAGAGCGCTTTGCTCATGTGCATGTGACAACCCATGTCACACCGGGGTCAAAGCGAGGCAAGCGCCGCGCGCACCTCGTCCTTGCCCAGGATCTCGGTCAGCACGACCGGCGGCTTGCCGGGCGCCTGCAGCACGTACAGCGGCACGCCGCTGCGCCCGAACGCGGTCAGGGCGGCGGTGATGGCGGGATCGCGGCGCGTCCAGTCGGCCCGCAGCATCGCGACCTTCTTGCTGTCGAAATCGGCCAGCAGCTCGGCATCCGCGAGCGTGGCCTTCTTGTTGTACTGGCAGGTCACGCACCAGGCGGCGGTGAAGTCGATGAACACCGGCCGCCCGGCGCCGGTGAGCTCGGCCACGCGTTCGGTCGACCACGGCTGCCAGCGCTGGCCGGCCTTGGACGCGAGCCTGGCCGGCTCCACCGTCTGCAGCACGTTGCGGCCGATGGCCGCGGTGAGTACCGCGGTGAAGGCGACCAGCACCGTGGCAATGACGAGCCGCGTGCGGCCGCGCAGCGTCAGCGCCCAGACGATGGCGGCCATGCACACCAGCAGCGCGAGCAGCGTGCCCGCGCCGTCGATGCCGCTTTGCTGGCCCAGCACCCAGACCAGCCAGGCCACGGTGGCGAACATCGGGAACGCCAGCAGCCGGCGCAGCGTGCCCATCCACGGGCCGGGCCTGGGCAGCAGCCGCGCCACGGCCGGAATGAAGCCGGCGACCAGGTACGGCAGCGCCAGCCCCAGGCCCAGCGCCGCGAACAGCAGCAGGGCCTGGACGGCCGGGAGCCCGATGGCAAAGCCGAGCGAGGCGCCCATGAACGGCGCGGTGCAGGGCGATGCGATCACCACGGCCAGCACGCCCGACAGGAAGTCGTTGGCGATCGGGTGCCTGGCCTGCGCGGAACACAGCGAAGACGGCGCCGCGCGGCCGAACTCGAACACGCCCACCAGGTTGAGCCCGATCAGCGTGAACAGCGCCGCCAGCGCGGCCACCACGGCCGGCGATTGCAGCTGGAAGCCCCAGCCGAGCTGGGCGCCTGCCGCGCGCAGCGCCAGCATGGCGCCGCCCAGCGCGAGAAACGAGAGCATCACGCCCGCGGTGTAGGCCAGCCCCGCCGTGCGGTGCGCGCTGCGATTGCCAGCCTGCCGTGCGAAGCCCAGCACCTTGATGGCGAGGATCGGGAACACGCAGGGCATGAGGTTGAGCAGCAGGCCACCGAGCACGGCGCCCAGCAACGCGAGGACGAAGGTGCTCGCGGGCTGGGGCGGCAACTCCGTGGGCGAGGCCGGTGCGGCGGCCTTCGCCGCGTTCGCTGCGTTGGCGGCCAGTGCGGCCTGCAGCGCGGGGGACACCTCGGCGCGCGGCGCGGCGGCCGCGGGCCAGGTGCCGCCGACCGGCGCCTCGGTGCGCCAGGCCACCGGCTGGCCCGGCTGCCGGTCGGGCTCGGCCAGCGCCACCACCAGCGGCAGCGTCGCCGGGCTGGCGCTGCGCTGGTCGGCCAGCGGCAGCGTGGCGGTCCAGGTGGCGCCTTGCCAGCTCTGCGTCCAGTCCTTGCCCGACTCCGCGGCGGTGCGGATCAGTTCGGGCGTTTCGGGGAAGAAGCCCAGGGTCTTGCCCTGCGCGGCGGCGGGCAGGCCTTCGAGGCGCACTTGCAGGTTGTTGCCATTGACCTCGACGGCGCCCGGCTTGGCGAGCGGTTGCGGCTGGGCCGCCTGGGCCGCGTCGAAGTCGGCCTTGTGCAGCGCGGTCGAGCCCTGCAGCGGCAGCGCGAGGGTGAATTCGCCTTCCTCGGGGATGCATTCCTTGCGGCACACCAGCCACGTGGCCTTGAGCCGGATGTCGAGCGCCGATGCACCCGTGCCAAGGGCCAGCGGCGGCTTGAAATTGCTCGACACCTCGAGCGGCACCGGCAGCAGCACCGTGCCCTCGTAGCCGTAGTTGGCCAGGCTGCCGACCGGAATCTTCTTTGGCACCGGCCAAGCGATGTCGCCAGCGGCCACGCCTGGCGGCAGCGTCCAGTTCAGCTCGGTGGGGAGGCCGGAATCGCCGGCGTTCTTCCAGTAGGTGTGCCACTCGGGCTGGTGGGTGATCTGCAGGCCGACCCAGACCGGAGCGCCGGGCGTCACGCCCTCCGGCGCGTGCGCGACCAGTTCGGCGCGCACATGGGGGGTGGTGACGACAGCACCCGGCTTGGATGCCAATTGGGCCGCAGCCGGCATGCACGCTGCGGCGGTTGCTACCAGAAACGTAGCCAGATGAAAGAAGCGGGAAAAGATCATGCCGATGAGTCGGAGCAGGCGGGCAGTGCGAAGTTCCGGGTGTTTATGGGGCCTCAAGCGGCCCAGCCCAGCACCACGCGGCGGCTGTTGGCGCTCTTTTTCTCGATTTTGGTGACCACCACCGCGCCAATCTCGGCGGTGTTTGCAACATGCGTGCCGCCGCAGGGCTGGAAATCGATCTGCGCGCCGCCCTCGCCGCCCTCGCCGCCGATGCGGATGGTCCGCACCGTGCCCGTGCCGCGTGGCGGCTGCACGCTCATGCTCTTCACCAGCGCCGGATTCGCGTCGAGCTCCTCGTCGGTGATGGCGCCCACGGTCAGCGGATGCGCCGCTTCCACCAGCCGCGCGAGGCCGGCGGTCAGCGCTTCCTTGTCGAGCGGATCGGTCATGTGGAAGTCGATGCGCGCGTAGTCGGGCGTGATCGAGCAGCCGTTCACCGGCACCGGCACGAGGTGGCACAGCAGGTGGCTGGCAGTGTGAAAGCGCATCAGCCGGTGGCGGCGCTCCCAGTCGAGGCGGGCCGTCACCGTGTCGCCGGGCTTCAGCGCGGCCAGGAGTTCGGCCTGCCCCTGGGCCGGCACGTGAACGAACTCGGGGGTGGGCTGGCCTTCCTCGTTCTTCGCCTTGCGGGTGTCGGCAATGGCGATTTCGCGGCCATCGGCCAGCGCCAGCACGCCGGTATCGCCGGCCTGCCCGCCGCCCAGCGGATAGAACACGGTGCGGTCCAGCACGATGCCGGTATCGTCGATGCGCAGAATGCGGGCTTCGCAGGCGCGCAGGTAGGCGTCGGCACGGAACAGGTCGTCGGTCATGCGGCCGATGGTAGCGGCGATGCGCCAATGGGGTGCGCCCACGCCAAAAAGCGCCCACGGCCGACAGCCCATGCCGGCGCAGGCTGCATGATCTGCGTCAAAAGCGGCCGGCATGCCGCGACAACCGAGGAGAGTGAATGAAGGTTCCGAGCATCGCCGTTTCTTCCCTGGTCTCCCTGGCCGCCGTGGCCGCGGCGCTGGCGGGCTGCGGCGAAGCCGCCAAGCTGCCCCCCGAAGCCACCATCGGGCCGCGTCCGCAACTGGCCGAGCCCAACAAGACGCTGATTCCCACCGTCAACGTGGCCACCGCGGTCGGGTGGTCCGACACCGCCGGGCCCAAGGCTGCCGACGGCCTGCGCGTGAATGCGCTGGCGCGCGGGCTGGACCATCCACGCTGGGTGTACACCCTGCCCAACGGCGACGTGCTGGTGGCCGAGAGCAACAAGCCGCCCAAGCCCGAGGGCAGCAGCGACGGCGGCAGCGGGCCGATGGACAAGATCCGCAACTGGGTCATGGGAAAGGTCATGACCCGCGCCGGCGCAGGCGTGCCGAGCCCCAACCGCATCATGCTGCTGCGCGACGTCGACGGTGACGGTGCGGCCGAGGTGCGGCACGTCTTCTTGTCGAACCTGAGTTCGCCCTTCGGCATGGCGCTGGTCGGCAACGAGCTTTTCATTGCCAATGCCGACGCGCTCGTCAAGGTGCCCTACACCGAGGGCCAGACCTCGGCCAGCGCCTCGCCCACGGTGGTCACGCCGCTGCCGGCGGGCATCAACCACCACTGGACCAAGAACGTGATCGCCAATCCCGACGGCACCAAGCTCTACGTCACGGTCGGCTCCAACAGCAACATCGGCGAAAACGGGCTCGCCGCCGAAGAAGGCCGCGCCGCCATCTGGGAGGTCGACGTGAAGAGCGGCGAGAAGCGCCTGTTCGCGAGCGGCCTGCGCAATCCCAACGGCCTGGCCTGGCACCCCGAGACCAAGGCGCTGTGGACCGTGGTCAACGAGCGCGACGAAATCGGCAGCGACCTCGTGCCCGACTACCTGACCTCCGTGAAGGATGGCGCCTTCTACGGCTGGCCCTGGAGCTACTACGGCGGCCACGTGGATGCGCGTGTCACGCCGCAGAAGCCCGACCTCGTGGCCAAGGCCGTCGTGCCCGACTACGCGCTCGGCTCGCATGTCGCGCCGCTGGGGCTGGTGTTTTCCGACGGGCGCGGCATGCCCGCGGAATTCGCTGGCGGCGCCTTCATCGGCGAGCACGGCTCGTGGAACCGCAAGCCCAAGTCGGGCTACAAGGTGGTGTTCGTGCCCTTCATCGGCGGCAACCCGAGCGGACCGCCGGTCGACGTGCTGACCGGCTTTCTCACGGCGGACGAAAAGGCGCAAGGCCGGCCGGTGGGCGTGGCGCTCGACAAGAACGGCGCGCTGCTGGTGGCGGACGACGTGGGCAACGTGGTCTGGCGCGTCACGCGGGCAAAGCCGCAGTAGGCGTTCGACTTCTAGCGCCGCGGGCGGCCGATTCGGAACAGCCGGTGCCGGCGCAGCGCATGCCCCTCGGGCACGCTCGGGTGATCGAAAGCGCCGGCCAGGTCTTCATGCATGCCGATGCGTTCCATCACCGCCGCCGAGCGGAGATTGCCCAGCGCCGTGAACGCCACGATCTCGGCGAGCCCGAGCCGCTCGAAGCCGACCTGCAAGGCGCCGCGCGCCGCCTCGGTTGCGAGCCCCTGGCCCCACCAATGGCGCGCGAAGCGCCAGCCGATCTCGACGCACGGCGAGAAGGGCAGCGTGGCCAACGGGGCGTTCAGGCCCGTGAAGCCCGCGAATTCGCCCGAATCCTTGTGCTCGACGGCCCAGAAGCCCCATCCGTTCGCGGCGATGCGTGACTTGATGCTTGCTGCCAGCGCATCGCTGTCGGCCCGAGTGGGAAGCGGCAGCAGGAAAGCCATGACCTCCGGGTCGGCGGCGAGCGCGGCAAAGGGCGCGAGATCGCTCTCGCGCCACTGGCGCAACCGAAGGCGCGGGGTCTCGAATTCGATCAGGGGCTGGATGCTGTCGGCCATGCGGCCGATTGTGCGCAGAAGCGCTCAGAACCCCGCGAGCACCACCTTGCCCTGCGCAGTGCCGCTTTCGATCAGCGCATGCGCCTTCCTGAGGTTGGTGGCATTGATGGTGCCGAAGCTCGCGTTGGCGGTCGTGCGGATGCGGCCCGCATCGACCAGCGCCGCCACTTCGGCCAGCAGCGCGCCCTGCTCGGCGATGTCCGGCGTTTCGAAGCGCGAGCGCGCGAACATCATTTCCCAGTGCAGCGAGATGCACTTGGTCTTGAGCGGCATCGCGTCGAGCGACGGCAGGTCGTCGATCACCGCGAGCTGGCCCTGGGGCTTGAGGCTTTCGATGATCTGCGCGTAGTGCTGGCCGGTCTGCGTGAGGCTCGCGACCATGTCGACCTCGCCGATGCCGGCGGCCTTGAGTTCGGCCGCGAGCGGCTTCGAATGGTCGATGACCGCGTGCGCGCCGAGCGCCAGGCACCAGGCCCGCGTCTCGGCCCGCGAGGCCGTCGCCACCACGCGCAACTGCGTGAGCTGGCGCGCGAGCTGGATCAGGATCGAGCCCACGCCGCCGGCCCCGCCGGTGACGAGCAGCGTCTGGCCCGCGCCCCCGTTCTTCGGCACCCGGAGGCGGTCGAACAGCAGCTCGTAGGCGGTGATGGTGGTGAGCGGCAGCGCGGCGGCCTGCGCGTCGTCGAGGCTCCTGGGCGCAAGCGCCGCGATGCGCTCGTCGACCGCATGCAGCTCCGAATTGGCGCCGGGCCGGACGATCGAACCGGCGTAGTAGACGCGGTCGCCGACCTTGAAGTTATTCACTTCGGAGCCGACCGCCTCGACGGTGCCCGCAGCGTCCCAGCCCAGCACCTTGGCCTGGCCGGCCTCGGGCGCCATGTTCTTGCGCACCTTGGCGTCGACCGGGTTGACCGAGATGGCCTTCACGCGCACCAGCAGGTCGCGCGGGCCGGCCGCGGGCGCGGGCAGTTCGATGTCCTGCAGCGATTCCGGGTTGTCGATGGGGAGGGCTTGGTAGTAGCCGATGGCTTTCATGTCGGGACCTTTCTTGAATGGATTGGCCACTGTAGGATGGCAACCAGAAATTGATAAGACTGTCAAAATCAGCAACACTTTCAAATGAAGATTGAAAATCTGTCGGACCTGCAGGTGCTGATGCAGACCGCGCGCGGCGGTACGCTCACGGCGGCCGCCCATGCACTGGGCTTGACGCCGGCCGCCGCCAGCGCGACGCTCAAACGGCTGGAAACGCAGCTCGGCGCGCGCCTGTTCGAGCGCTCGACCCGCGCCATGCGCCTGACTTCGCAGGGCCAGACCTTGCTCGACTACGCGGTGCGCGCCTTCGAGCTGCTCGACGAAGGCGAATCGCTCGTCACGGCCGATCGCGGTGAGCTGGTCGGCGCCCTGCGCGTGGCCGCTCCGTCGGACCTCACGCGCAGCACGCTGCTGCCCTGGTTCGACGAATTCCTCGAACGGCACCCGGGCGTCCAGCTGTCGCTTTCCGTCGGCGACCGGCTGCTCGACGTGACCCGCGACGAGGTCGACGTGGCGCTGCGCTATGGCGCGCTGGCCGATTCACGGCTGGTGGCGCGGCCCTTTGCCCTGACCAATCCGCTGCTCACCGCATCGCCCGCCTACCTGCGCCGCCATGCCGCGCCGAAGACGCCGCAAGACCTGGTGCACCACAACTGCCTCACCTTCGATCGCGGCGGGCGCCGGCACCGCACGTGGCGCTTCGCGCAGAACGGGCAGTGGACCGAAGTGCGGGTCAAGGGCGATCGCAGCGTGGACGATGCCTCGCTCGCGCGCGATTGGGCCGTGGCGGGGCGCGGCATCACGCTGAAGTCGGCGCTCGACGTGCGCAACGACATCGCGAGCGGACGGCTGGTGCGCCTGCTGCCCGAGTGGGACACCGAGCCCTATCCGCTGCATGCATTGCTGCCGAGCGGGCGCTTCGTGCCGGCGCGCGTGCGGGCGCTGGTGGACTTCCTGGCGCTGAAGTTCGAGGCGCTGACCGCCACCGCCTAGATCATGGGCGTGACGGCGCCATCCATTGCAACGATGGCGCCGGTGATGTAGCTCGCCCTCGGCGACGCCAGGAACACGACGGCATTGGCAATCTCGTCCGGCGCGGCGATGCGCCCGAGCGGGAGCCGGGCCTTGGCGCGCTGCAGCGCCTCGTCGCTGCCGATGCCCTGCAGCTTCGCATCCGCCTTCAGGCCTTCCTGCAGCCGCTCGGTCAGCGTGAGGCCGGGGTTCACCGCGTTCACGCGCACGCCCTTGGGGGCATAGGCCGCGGCCATCCCGGCGCTCACCAGCATCAGCGCGGCGTTGGCCGCGCCGCCGGCCATGTGAACCGGGCTGGCGACCTTGCCACCCTGGCCGATCACGTTGACGATGGCGCCGCGGCCGCGCTGGCCCATGCGTTTCACGACCGGATCGATCATGTGGATGTAGGTGAAGTACTTGGCGTCCATCGCGTCGTGCCAGGCGGCGGCGTCCAGCTCGTCGGGCGGTGTGCGGCGCGCGGCGCCGGCGGAATTGACCAGCACGTCGACCGGGCCGAAGCCTTGCTCGGCCGCATCGAGCGCGGCCACGGCACTGGCGGAGTCCTTGAGGTCGGCGGCATGCACCGAGACCCGGCCCTCGGCCTGCGCGAACGCCTCGACCAGCGTCCTGCGGCCCTGCTCCAGGTTCTGCAGATCGCGGGAGACCAGGCTCACGCGCGCGCCTTCGCGCAGGAAGCCCAGCGCGCAGGCCAGGCCGATGCCCTTGCTGCCGCCGGTGATGAGAACGTGCCGGTCCTGGAGTTGAAGGTCCATGAGTGTCCTTGTGTCGTCGAAGAGCGCGTGTGGCGCGGGGTCGCGTGGATTGAATCACCGCTCTAAGATCGGCGGATGAACGCATCCCCGGTATCCCTGCCCCGCCACTGGTCTCAACTGACGACGCGCGACTTCGCGGCGCTCGATGTGGCAGCCACGGTCGCGGTGCTGCCGCTCGGCGCCACCGAGCAGCACGGGCCGCATCTGCCGCTGGGCGTGGACACGGTGCTGGCCGACGGCATCGTGGCCGCGGCACTGCCGCTGCTGCCGGCGGCGTTGCCGGTGCTGTTCCTGCCGACCCAGCAGATCGGCCTGAGCCCCGAGCACGCGCGCTTCGCGGGCACGCTCACGCTGTCGGCCGAGACCGTGATCCGCATGTGGAACGAGATCGGCGCCGGCGTGGCGCGCGCCGGCGTGAAGAAGCTGGTGCTGTTCAACGCGCATGGCGGCCACGTGGGTGCCATGGACATCGTGGCGCGTGAGCTGCGCGCGGCCCACGGGCTCATCGTCTACAGCGTGAGCTGGTTCAACCTGCCGCTGGGCGATGCCGGCGCGCAGTTCGGCGCGGATGAACACCGCTTCGGCGTGCATGCGGGCGACATCGAAACCTCGATGATGCTGGCGCTTGCGCCGCAACAGGTGCGCATGGGCGAGGCGAAGAATTTCCGTTCTACTTCCGAGCAGCGCGCGGCCGACTACGCGATCCTCGGCAACGGCAAGAGCGCCAAGCTCGGCTGGGCCATGGAGGATTACAACGCGCAGGGCGCCGCGGGCAATGCGGCCGCGGCGACGGCGCTGCGCGGCCAGGCGGTGGTCGATGCGGCCGCGCAGCAGCTGGCGCTGTTGCTGGCCGAGGTGTCGCGCCTGCCGCTGGACACGGCCAATACGCAGCCTCTGCCCTGACTTTTCGGACTAGGAAACGCTGCGGGCCAGCACCCCGGCAAACATGCCGGAATCGACATTGCCGCCGCTCACGCTGATGCCCACCGTCTTGCCGCGCCAGCGCTCTCGCTGCTGAAGCGCACCCGCCAGCGCGGCGGCGCCGGCGCCTTCGGCCACGTTGTGGGTGTCGCTGAAGAGAATGCGCATGGCCTCGGCAATCTCGTCGTCGGTGACGGTGATCACGTCGTCGGCTTCGCGCAGGATCACCTCGACCGATTCGGGCACAGGCGTGCGGCAGGCCATGCCGTCGGCCAGCCGCGTGCTGACCGGCGACTCGACGGGCCGGCCCGCGCGGAAGGAGTCGCGGTACGCGGTGGCATGCGCCGACACCACGCCGACGAGCTTGGTCGATACGCCGCAATGCGCCCGCGCGGCAGCCGCCGCGGCAAAGCCGGAGCCCAGGCCGATGGGCACGAACAGCACGTCCGGCGGCGCGTCTTTCAATGCGCTGAAGAACTCGACATACGCCGTCGACACGCCGCGCACCAGCTCGCGGTGGAACGAGGGCACGCGATGCATGCCGTCGCGCTCGGCGAGCATGACCGCATGCTCCGCGGCCGCCTGGAAGTCGTCGCCATGCTCGACCAGCTGCACCCCCAGGGCACGCATGGCGGCGTTCTTCTCGAGCGAGTTGCCGTGCGGCACCACGATGGTGGCCGCGAGCCCGTGGCGCCGCGCCGCGAAGCCGACCGACTGGCCGTGGTTCCCGCGCGTGGCGCTGATGACGTGGCGCACGTCCGGCTGTTCGCGCGCCAGCGTCTCGAAGTAGGTCAGCCCGCCGCGGATCTTGAAGGCGCCCGCCGGCGTATGGTTCTCGTGCTTGGCCCATACCGCGCTGCCGAGGCGCTGCCCGAGCAGCGGCCATGCGTATTGCGGCGTGGGCGGCATGGCGGCGCCGACGGTGCGCTGCGCGGATTCGATTTCGTCGCGGGTGAACCTCACGGGCGGCCTTTTTTATTTGCGTTCCGTCAGTGCGACTCGCACCGCCAGCGCGGCCAGCACGCTGCCCATCACGTACCGCTGTGCACGCAGCCATCCGGCGCTTTGCGAGAGCACCGCCGTGATGCTTGCGGCGCCGAAAATCACGACGGTATTGACCGCGGCGCTGCTGGCCATCTGTGCCATGCCCAACTGCATGCTCTGCAGCAGCACCGAGCCGCGCTCGGGATGGATGAACTGCGGAAAGAACGAGAGGTAGAACATCGCGACCTTCGGGTTCAGCAGGTTGGTGAGAAAGCCCATGCGAAACAGCTTGGCCGGCGGATCGGCCGGCAGCGCGCGCGCCTCGAAGGGCGCATTGCCGCCTGGCTTGACCGCCTGCCATGCCAGCCACAGCAGATAGGCGGCGCCGGCAAGCCGGATGGCATCGAACGCGACCGGCACGGCCAGCAGCAGCGCGGTGAGCCCGAGCGCGGCCGCGAACAGGTGGGCCAGGAAAGCCATCATCACGCCACCGAGCGAGACCAGCCCGGCGCGGCGGCCCTGGATCAACGTGCGCGACACGCAATAGATCATGTTCGGCCCCGGCGTGAGCGCAAGCAGCATGGAGGCAAGCGCGAACCAGGCGATTTCGGTCAAGGTCAGCATGTCGGTCAGAGCCCTTCGGATTGAAGTGTGACGGGGCCGCGGGGCGTGTCGAGCACGGCCACCAGATTGGGCGCGCCGGGCTGCACGGGCATGTCGGACATGCCGATGGCTGACAGCGCGGCATCCAGGGCGGCCGCGCGCGGATGCGTGGCGCGCAGCGATTGCATCGCCAGTCCCGAGGGCGGCATGGCGTCGGTGGGATGCACCGGCCCCCACTGGATCAGCGTGGGCAGCGCGCCATAGAACAGCCGCTGGCCGTCGTCGCGCACCGTGATCTGCCACTCGAGCCGGCCGGCGGGCGTGTCGCGCGAGGCTTCGAGCAAGTGGCCGCGATCGATGTGCGCATGTTCGTCGTGCGCCAACGCCTGCAGCGCGGCGTGCGCGTCGGGCACGCGCGCGACGAAGTGCACCAGCCGCGGCCCGCGTTGCGCGAGGCCTGCCCGCAGCACGGCGTCGTCCAGGTCGAACCAGCGGCGCGTGCCGGGGCGCGACGGCTGCTTGCCCGGCTCGATGGCGATGATTTCGAGGTAGGCCTGGGGAAAGGCCGCGCTCGCGATGTTCAGGAGCCGGTTGTGTGTGCCCATCAGCGGATGCGAACCGCCAGGACCCGGCGTCACGCCCAGGGTGGCTTCGCACCACGCCACGCCCTCGGCGAGCGAGGCGGCGGCGATCACCAGGTGGTCGAGTTGCGCGCGCATGGTGTTCTCCGTTACAGCGTCACCTGGCCGTCGACGCAGGTCACGGCATCGCCGCCGACCCACACCTTGCCATCGCCGTCGCGCTCGATGTACACGCGGCCGGCGCGTCCGAGGCACTGGCCCTGCGCGGCCACGTAGCGCTCGGGCATGTGGCCGTCGGCGATCAGCCATTCGGCCAGGCTGGCGTTGAGGCTGCCGGTGACCGGGTCTTCTTCCACGCCGATGGGCGCTGCAAAAGCGCGCACCTCCAGGTCGATCTTCGGTCCGCCGTCGGCTTCGGCCGCGGCCTTGCCGCCGAAGGCGCGTGCCTCGCGGTTCGACCGGCCGATCAGCATCGACGAGCCCTCTGCCACGGGCACGCCCGCGACGCCGGCCTTGACGCCCAGCTCCTTGAGCATGCGGTGGTCGGGCACGAGCCGGAGCACGGCGTCGGCATCGCTGAGCAGCAGGCCGAACCAGACGGGGCCGTTGTCGAGCACCTGCGCCGCGACGATCTGCTGGGCCTTCAGGCCCAGCGCGCCCGCCACCTTGGCCAGCAGGGTGGGGCTGGGCGCGCTGCGCTTGAGCGGCGGAGCCGAGAACGCCAGGCGCTCGCCCTCGCGGCGCAGCGGCACCAGGCCCGCCGCGCACTGCTGCACGACCCGGCCCGCCGCCTTGGGCTTGCCGCCGGCCTGCAGCCAGGCATGGCAGCTGCCGATGGTCGGATGGCCCGCGAAGGGCAGCTCGCCGCCGGGCGTGAAGATGCGCACGCGGTAGTCGGCCGTGGGGTCGGTCGGCGGCAGCAGGAAGGTGGTCTCGGACAGGTTGGTCCACTGCGCAAAGCGCTGCATCGCGGCGTCGTCGGGGCCGGCGCCGTCGAGCACCACGGCGAGCGGATTGCCGAGGTAGGGCGTTGCGGTGAAGACGTCGACTTGTTTGAACGGGCGGGGTTTCATGCTTTTCATTCGAGCGGGAGATCGAGCACGCCGCGCGTGCCCGGACGGGAGATCAGTTCGCCGTACCAGCGTTCGAGGTTCGGCCAGCTGGGGCGCTGGTATTCGGCCGGCGGCAGGCCGAACCAGCGGTGAGCTTCGCAGCCGATGGGAATGTCAGCCATGGTGAAGCGGTCGCCCGCCATGAAGGGCTGCCGCGCAAGGTGCGCGTCGAGCATCGCGAACAGGGACTCGCTCGCATGGACGGAGGCGGCGATGAGCGCCGGTTCGCGTTCGGCCGGGGCTGTGCGCACCCATTGCACGAAGGCGTCGCGGCTCGCGCGGTTGAGCGTGGTCTGCTGCCAGTCCATCCAGCGCTCGGCGTCGAAGCGCGCGGGCAGGTCGCTGGGATAGAACTTGCCGTGCGAGTGCTTGGCGCACAGGTAACGCACGATCACGTTCGATTCCCAGAGCGTGACGCGCTCGCTGCCTTCGCCGTCGTCGATGGTGGGTACCATCGCATTCGGGTTGAGCGCAAGGTATTCGGGCGTCTGCACCACGCCGAACCGGCCGCCGGCTTCGGTGCGTTGAAAGTCGAGCCCGAGTTCCTGCGCGCACCAGACGACCTTGCGCACGTTGATCGAACTGATGCGGCCCCAGATGTTGAGCATGTGTTCAGCTTCCTTGGACAGATGTGGCGGACAGGGCGGACGGCACCGAAGGACGGTCGAGCAGCAGCAGGCGGATCGCCAGGCCGACCATCACCAGCGCCAGCAGGCCGCGCTGGAATTTTTCAGCCCCCGGTCGGCGCTGCAGCCAGCGGCCGACCTGCCCGCTGCATGCGCCGAGCAGCGTGTTGAACGCGAGCGCGGCTGCCGCGAGCATGACGCCGAGCTGCACCAGTTGCAAGGGCACGCTGCCGCGCGCGGGGTCGACGAACTGCGGCAGAAACACCATGAAGAACAGCAGCGCCTTCGGATTGACGAGATTGTTGAGGAACGCCATGCGCACGATGCGCGCGAAGGCGGACGGCTGCGCCCGCGCACCCGCCGGGAGGCCGCCGCTGCTGCGAAGGGCCTGCGCCGCGAGCCACAGCAGGTACAGCGCGCCCGCATAGCGCAGCAGGTCGAAGGAGGGCGGCCATGCCGCCACCAGCGCGGTCACGCCGGTGGCGGTGAAGAGCGTGTGCACCAGGTCGGCCGACGAGATGCCGAGCGCCGCCGCGAAGCCGCCGCGCGGTCCGTGGGCCACGCCGTGCGAGAGCACGAAGGCCATGTTCGGTCCGGGGGACAGGAACAGGGCCAGCACGGCCAGCAGGAAGAGCGCGAGCGTGGCGAGGCTGATCATGGCGTGTCTCGCAGCACTTCTTTCAGGCAGCGGCGGCCGCGGCCGCTGGAACCGTGGGGAGATGAGGCTCGATGTTGCGCAGGGCCCGCGCCACGTAGTCTTCTTTTTCGCCGACAGGCGCGACGTAGTGCAGCGCGCTCTTCGCAGCCTCGATGCCTTCGCTGCGCGCAATGAGCCAGGCCGCGAGGTAGGGCGCCGAAAGGCAGCCGCCGGCGGTGGCCACGTTGCCCTTGGCGAAGAAAGGCTGGTTGAGCACCTCGACGCCGGCCTCCTGCACCCAGGGCTTGGTCGTGAGGTCGGTGCAGGCCGGCACCGCGCCCAGCAGGCCCAGCTTGGCCAGCAGCAGCGTGCCCGAGCATTGCGCGCCGATCAGCTGCCGCTTGGCGTCGAGGCGGCGCAGCGCGCCCATGATGGCGGGGTCGGCAGCCACTTCGCGCGTGCGGATGCCGCTGCCGACGAGCACCGCGCCGGCTTCGGCCGCCGCCTCGAGCGTGGAGCTCGCATGCACGGTGACGCCGTTCATCGAGGTGACCGTGGCGCTGGGCGCTGCCAGCGTCACGCGCCAGCCCGGCTTCTTGATGCGGTTGAGCACCCCGAGCGCGATCAGCGAGTCGAGTTCGTTGAAGCCGTCGAAAGTAAGGATGGCGATGTGCATCGTGACGTACCCCTGCGTCGTGGCTCAGGCGGGTTCGGGCGCGAGCTTGCGTTCGCCGAGCAGCGCCAGTTCTTCGCGCAGTGTCAGGGCCAGCGCGGCGATGGCGATGTCGATCTCTTCGACGCTGGCCGTCACGAACGACAGGCGCAGCGTGCGCGGATCGCCTTCGCCTGCATAGAACGGCGCACCCGGAACGAAGGCCACGTTGCGCTCCACCGCCTTGGGCAGCAGGGCCACCGTGTCGATGCCCTCGGGCAGGCGCGCCCACAGGAACATGCCGCCCTTGGGCGCATTGAACTTCACGTCGAGGCCGGCCATCTCGCGCGTGAGTGCGGCCATCATGGCGTCGCGCTGGCGCTTGTAGAGCGCGCGGATCGTGGGCACATGGCGCTCGAGGAAGTTGTCTTTCATCACGGCCGAGACCATGCGCTGCGTGAAGATCGGCGTGTGCAGGTCGACCGCCTGCTTGGCCTGCAGCAGCTTCGGATAGATGGCCTTGGGCGCGACCAGGAAGCCCAGGCGCAAACCAGGGGCGAGCACCTTCGAGAACGAGCCCAGGTAGATGCAGCCTTCGGGGTTGCGCGCGGTCAGCGGCAGCGGCGGGGCTTCGTCGAACCACAGTTCGCCGTAGGGGTTGTCCTCGACGATCGGCAGGCCCGCGGCGGAAGCTGCGGCCGACACGGCCGCGCGGCGCGCCTCGGTCATGGTGCGGCCGGTGGGGTTCTGGAAATTGGGCAGCAGGTAGACGAAGCGCGCGCCGTCTTCCGAAGCCCGCCCGCCGGTCGCGCGTGCCTTGGCCACCAGGTCTTCGACGATCACGCCTTCATCGTCGCTTGCCACGCTCACGGGCTGCGGCTCCATCGGGCCGAAGGCCTGCAGCGCGCCGAGGTAGGTGGGCGTTTCGACCAGCACCTTGCTGCCCGGGTCGAGCAGCACCTTGGCCACCAGGTCGAGGCCCTGCTGCGAGCCGGTGGTGATGAGCACCTGCGCGGGATCGACGTTCCACGGCAGCATGTCGGCCACGGCCTGGCGCAGCGGCGCATAGCCTTCGCTCGCGGCGTATTGCAGGGCCGCCTGGCCGTCGTTGTGCAGCACCTCGGCGCAGGCGCCGGCAAAGGCCTGGATCGGGAAGGTCTTGGGCGAGGGCAGGCCGCCGGCCAGGCTGATGATGCCGGGGCGCTCGGTGACCTTGAGGATTTCACGCAGCACCGACGGGTTCATCTTGGCGGCGCGGGCGGCGAGTTTCCAGTTCATGGGTTCTTCTTTCAGGCGGGGTGAGGTGAGAGGCAATTTTCTTCAGGATTGTTCGGCACGCGCTGTACGCGGCGAAATGGCAAGGGCCGGCTGCGGCTGCGACAGGCGCTTGCCGAGCACCACCGTGCAGACCACCGCAACGGCAAAACCCAGCGTGACCATGTCGAGCGGCTCGCCCAGCAGCGGAATGGAGGCAAGGATGGAGAGAAAGGGCTGCAGCAGCTGGGTCTGGCTCACGCGCAATGCACCGCCCAGCGCCAGGCCGCGGTACCAGGCAAAGAAGCCGATCCACATCGAGAACACGCCGACGTAGACGAAGCCCAGCCAGGCCGATGTGGCGATGGGCTCTTGCGGCCACAGGGCCAGCGTGGCCGGCAAGGTGACGGGCAGCGCCATCACGCACACCCAGCAGATCACGCGCTCGGCGCCGAGCGACGGCGTGACCTGCGCGCCGTAGATGTAGCCGAACGACGCCGCGACCACCGCGCCGACCAGCAGCAGGTCGGCCCATTCGAAACCGAAGCCGTGGCCCTGCTGGCTGGCGCGCAGCAGCGAGAACAGCACGACGAGCACGCTGCCCGCCACGGCGCAAAGCCAGAAGCCGAGCCGCGCGCGCTGGTGCAGCACCAGCGCGGCGACCGCCGCGGTGACGAGCGGCAGCAACGCCGTCACCACCGCCGCATGGCTGGCCGTGACCACGCGCAATGCGTAGGCCAGCAGCAGCGGATAGCCGATCACGTTGCCGAGCACCGCCATGCCCAGGGGCTTCCACTGCTGCGGCGCGGGCCGCGGCGAGCGCGTGGCGAGCAGGAAGATCGTCGAGAGAATGCCCGCCAAGGCGGCCCGCCCGAGCGTGACGAACCAGGGCGAGAGCTGCGGCGCGCCCTGCGTGCCGGTGGCCAGCCGTGTCATCGGCAAGGTGACCGCGAACAGCGCCACGCCGATCACGCCGAGCCACATGCCCAGGGTCTCGTCCTTGATGTGGAGGCCGCGGCTCATACGCTCAGCATCCACCACGCCGTGAGCACCAGCACCAGGCCCATCGCACGGTTGAACCACAGCAGGCGCTTGCCCTTGGACAGCCAGTCGCGCAGCAGCGCACCCGCCAGGGCGTAGGCGAAGTTGCTGGCGAAGGCGTAGACCAGCATCACCGGGGCGACGATGGCGAAACGGCCGAGCGCATCGGGCTGCCCCGCGATCCAGCCGGCCACCAGCGTGAGCGCGAGCAGCCACGCCTTGATGTTGACGAACTGCAGCATCACGCCCTGGCCGAAGCCGATGTTCAGGCTCGCGCTGTCCGCGCGGCCGAGCGTGCCGCTGCCGCTGAGCTTGCAGGCCAGCCACAGCAGGTAGCCCACGCCCAGCGCCTTGATGCCCAGGCGAAGCGGAGGCACCGCCACCACCAGCGCTCCGATGCCGGCCGCGCAAAGAACCAGCAGAAGTGTCCAGCCGACCGGCACCGCCACCACGAAGCGCATCGCGCGCGGCAGGCCCCCGTTGGCCGCCAGGGCGGTGGAAAGCGTGGTGTTGGGACCGGGCGAGAAACTCATCGCCGTGGCCAGCACCAGCAGCGCGGTGAATTCTTGCCAGTTCATTGCATACACTCTAAACTTTGCGACCATTACAGTTCCAATACAGTTGATCGAACATATTCCAAAGCTGTATTGGCGTGCCTTTCGACACAGAAGCCCAAGCCGATGCTGACACGAACCTCCACCCAGTCGCTCACCGGGCAATTGGCCGACCGGCTGGCCGAGCGCATCCGCACCCGGCTGCTGCCGCCTGGCGCGCGCCTGCCCTCGGTGCGCGAATGCGCGCGCCAGCAAGGCGTGAGCCCCTACACGGTGGTGGCGGCCTACGACCAGTTGCTGGCCCAGGGCCTGGTCGAAGCGCGCCGGCAGCGCGGGTTCTACGTGCGCGATTCGGCGCCCGCGCAGGAGGGGCGCCCGCCCAACGCGGCCCCCATGGTCGCGCAGATGATGGCCTCGCGTGTGCCGGCCGATGCGAGTTCGCTCATCCGCAGCATGTTTCACCGGCCGAGCGACAAGCCGCAGCCGGGCATGGGCGTGTTTCCGCCGGACTGGATGTCGTCGACCTTCATGCCGACTGCCGTGCGCCGCATGACCAGTACAGCCGTGCTGCAGGAGCTGTCGCTCCAGTACGGGGAGCCCTCCGGCGACGCCGCGCTGCGCCGCAGCCTGTCGAACAAGCTCATGGGCATCAACGTGCCCGCCGCGCCCGACCAGATCGTGACGACCGTGGGCGCCACGCATGCGCTGGACATCGTGAGCCGCACGCTGCTGCGCGCGGGCGATCCGGTGATGGTCGAGGAGCCCGGCTGGGCGCTGGAGTTCGCGCGGCTCGAGGCGCTGGGCATGCGCATCCTGCCGGTGCCGCGCCGGGCCGACGGGCCCGACCTGGAGGTGATGGCGCAGTACTGCGCGCTGCACAGCCCCAAGCTGTTCGTGAGCGTGAGCGTGCTGCACAACCCGACCGGCTACAGCCTCACGCCGGGCAGTGCGCATCGCGTGCTCAAGCTGGCCAACGAGCATGACTTTCACATCGTCGAGGACGACACCTACAGCCACCTGGCGCCCGAGCACGCCACGCGGCTCAGCGCGCTCGACGGGCTGCAGCGCACCATCTACGTCAGCGGTTTTGCAAAGATCCTGGCGCCCAACTGGCGCATCGGTTTCCTGGCCGCATCGCCGGATCTGAAGGAGCGGCTGCTCGAAACCAAGCTGCTGGCCACGCTCACCACGCCCACGCTGTTCGAACGGGCGCTGTCATGGTGCATCGACCAGGGGCAATTGCGGCGCCATGCCGAGCGCATACGCATCCGGCTCGACGGCGCGCGGGGCCGCGCGGTAAAGCTAGCCATGTCGCACGGCTGCAGCTTCGCGTCGGAACCGGCGGGCCTCTTCGGCTGGGTCGATACCGGCGTGGACACGGATGCGCTCACGCAGCGCATGCTCGACCAGGGCTACCTGCTGGCGCCGGGCTCGCTGTTCCATGCGCGGCGGCCGCCGAGCACGATGATGCGGATCAATTTCGCGACCTCGCAGGACGCGGCATTCTGGAAAGTTTTCAGCAAGGTCCGCGCCGAGCTTTGACGGGTTTTGCCTCCCACGACGTGAGCATTCGCGGGGCCAAAAGAGGGGTGCCTTGGAGTAAGCTGGCATCACAAGAAAACCCAACCCTGGAGACCGCCGCATGAGCAACGCCAGCCAACCCTTCGACTTCAGCCAATTTGTCCCTGGATTCGATTTCCTGAAGAACCTTGCCGGCGGTGCCGCCGCTGGTTCGGGCGCCGGCGCGACCGCGGTACCTGGTTTGCCGAGCCTTGCGAGCTGGGTGGCGCCCACGCTGAGCGTCGAAGAGGTCGACAAGCGCATCCAGGAGCTCAAGACGGTGCAGTACTGGCTCGAACAGAACGGCCATGCGCTCAAGGCCACCATCCAGGCCCTCGAAGTGCAAAAGATGACACTTTCGACCTTGCGCGGCATGAACGTGCGGATGGAAGATATTGCCAATGCGTTCACCAAGCAGGCGGCCGCCGTGGCGCCTGCTGCTGCTTCCGCGCCTGTGTCGGCACCGGCTGCTGCTGCGCCAACCGAGGCCGAGGCCGAAGCCGAACCGGAGGAGGCACCAGCGTCCGCCAGGAAGGCGCGCAGCAAGCCGGCTTCGTCCGCGGCCGCTTCGGGCGGCAACGGCGGGGTGGTGGATCCGATGCAATGGTGGGGCTCGTTGACCGAGCAGTTTCAGCAGATTGCCAGCTCGGCGCTGCAGGATGCAGCCCAGCTCAAGGTGCCGGCCATGGCCCAGCCCCTGGCCGATGCCGTAGACAAGGCCATGGGCAAGCCGGCGGCTCCCGCAGCTGCCAAGTCCGCGGCCAGGAAGGCGGCAGCGGCGCCCGCCGCAAAGAAAAAGGCACCGGCCGCCGCGCGCAAGCGAACGACCGGCCGGCGCTGACGTCATACACGAAACATTTTGAAGAGAACGGGTTGGCACGCATCATGAAGCTGTTTCCTTCCGGCCATGCCACCCATCCGCAATGGCGCATGGCGGCCGGCCTCGTGCTGGCCCAGTTGCGGGCGCAGATGGCGCTGCCCGACTACGCCTCGTCGCCGACGCTCGGGCTGCTCTACATCACCGACCACTACGCGTCGGACGCGCAAGACATCCTCGATCACCTGAGCGCCGAGCTTCCCGAGGTCACCGATTGGTCGGGCACGGTCGGCATCGGCGTGTCGGCCAACAATGCCGAGTATTTCGACGAGCCCGGCCTCTGCCTGATGCTCTGCGCGCTGCCGAGCGACCAGTACCGCGTGTTCTCCGGTGTGGCGCCGCTCGGCAATTCGGAGATGAGCGGTTTCGAGGCGCACACGGCTCTGGTGCATGCGGACCCCGCGACACCCGACCTGACGGAACTCATTGGCGAAATGGCGGGCCGCACCGACACCGGCTATCTGTTCGGCGGGCTGTCGTCGGGCCGCGCGGGCGCGCTGCAGTTCGCGGTGGGCGGCAACGGCAACATCCGCGGGCATGGCGCGGCGGGGGGCGTGTTTTCGGGTGGCTTGTCGGGCGTGGTGTTCGGTGAAGGCGTGCGGCTGGTGTCGCGCGTCACGCAAGGCTGCCAGCCACTGCGCTCGGGCGCGGGGCGCGAGCGCGAGATCACCGAGGCGGACGGCAACCTGCTGCTCAAGCTCGACGGCGAACCTGCGCTCGATGTGCTGCTGGCCGACCTGCAGGTGTCGCTCGAGCGGCCGCAGGAAGCCATCGACGCCGTGCGCGCCACCCTGGTAGGCCTTGCCGATGCGGGCAGCGACGGCATCCGCCGCACCGGCGACCTGGGCGCCGACGTGCTGGTGCGCCACATCATCGGCCTGGACCCCACGCGCCGCGGCATCGCCATCGCCGACGTGGCCGAAGCCGGCATGCGCCTGACCTTCTGCCGCCGCAATGCGCAGGCCGCGCGCGCCGACCTGATGCGCATCTGCGCGGAAATCCGCGAAGAGCTGGAGCCCGAGGAGCAGACGCTGGCCACTGCGCGCGCCGTGGCAGCCGGCGAGGCCGAGGCAGCGCCGCATCCGGCGCGCCGCATTGCAGGGGCCGTGTACGTGAGCTGCTCGGGACGCGGCGGGCCGCACTTCGGCGCCCCGGGCGCCGAACTGCAGATCGTGCGGCACGCACTGGGCGACGTGCCGCTGGTCGGTTTCTTTGCGGCGGGCGAGATCGCCCGGCACCACCTGTATGGCTATACGGGGGTGCTGACGGTGTTTACCAGCAAGGACTGAGCCGCCGCTGCCGGCGTTCAGGCCGGCTGCAGCGCGCGCGCGGCCGGCGCAGGCATGCCGGTGAACGCAAAGTCGACCTCGGGCACGAGCCCGCTCACGATGCGCGCAATCGACTTGCCCGAGCCGCAGGCATGCGTCCAGCCGAGCGTGCCGTGGCCGGTGTTGAGGAACAGGTTCGGCAGCTTCGTCTTGCCGATCAGCGGCACGTTGCTTGGCGTTGCGGGACGCAGGCCGGTCCAGAACTGGGCCTGCGTGGTGTCGCCGGCACCCGGAAACAGTTCTTCGACGCGCCGCACGATCGCCTCGCAGCGCACGCGGTTCAGGTCGCGGTCGTAGCCGTTGAGCTCAGCCGTGCCGGCAATGCGCAGGCGGTCGCCGCTGGCCGAGGTGTAGCGCGAGAACACGAGCTTGTACTCGTCGTCGGTGAGCGAAACCTGGTGGGCCTTGGAGGCGTCCTTCACGGGCAATGTCACTGAATAGCCCTTGGCCGGGTAGATCGGCAGGCGAATGCCCAGCGGTGCCGCATAGAGCGGGCTCAACGAGCCCATCGCGAGCACGAAGGCATCGCCCCGGATGCGCTGGAAGCGGCCTTCGCTGTCGGTGGCTTCGATGTGGTCGATGCTGCCGCCGGCTTCGCGCAAAGCCGTCACCGTGTGGCTCATGAGGAACTTCACGCCGGCCGCGGCGGCCAGGCCGACCAGTTCGCGCGCGAAGCGGTTGGCGTCGCCGGATTCGTCCTCGGCCGTGTAGGTGGCGCCGGCCAGCTGAGGACGGATGTGGGCGAGGGCAGGCTCGATCTTCACGGCCTCGTCGGCCGAGATCACCAGCCGCTCGCAGCCGAGGGCGCGCATCTGTTCGGCCGGCTTCAGCGCCCCGTCGAACTCCTTCTGCGTCGTATAGAAGTGCAGGATGCCCTGCGTGCGCTGGTCGTATTGGAGGCCGGTGTCGGCGCGCAGCTGCTGCAGCGTGTCGCGGCTGTAGGTGCCCAGGCGCACGATCTGCTCGATGTTGTGCCGCGTGCGTGCCGGGGTGCATTCGCGCAGGAACTGCAGGCCCCAGAGCCATTGGCGCATGTCGGCGCGAATGCGAAAGAGCAGCGGGGCGTCTTCCCTGCCCAGCCATTGCAGCACCTTGAGCGGCGCGCTGGGGTTGGCCCAGGGTTCGGCATGGCTGACCGAAATCTGCCCGCCGTTGGCAAAGCTGGTTTCGGCCGCAGGCGTGGCCTGCCGGTCGATGACGGTCACTTCGTGGCCGAGTTGCTGGAGGTAGTAAGCCGAAGTCACGCCGAGCAGGCCGGCGCCAAGAACGATCACGCGCATTTCAAGTACCTTTTGAGGTTGGCGCTTGAACGGCGGGCTTGGTTTGCTACTGATTCAATAGCAAGCAACCGGACGACCGCCGTCCAAGTTGCCGCTCCCCCTGTCCTTGGTACCTGAGAGATTCACCCGCTGCGCCCGCAGCGGGTTTGCTCCTTCGGTGCATCACGCAAAGGTGACGGCTCTCCAGACGGCGTATCAGTTGGTGCAGTACAGGCCCTTCTCGAAACTCTTTGAAAGAAGAACTTCAAGAATTCGGAGGGCCGACCTGAGCGTTTATGGGAGTTTGCGCCTTCGGTGAGGTAGCAAAAAGCGCTACCTGCTCTCCTGCAGTAGGGGCTATTGTAGGCGCACGCGCCGAGCTGCCCACCCCTCGATTTTGGCAATTCGGTCCAATGGGATAATCACGGGACAGATTCGCCTGAGGGCGATTGTTCGACAACTTCGGGGGACTCATGATTCTGGTAACCGGCGGCGCCGGCTTTATTGGCGCCAATTTCGTACTCGACTGGATCTCGCAGAGCGACGAGCCGGTCGTGAATCTCGACAAACTCACCTACGCCGGCAACCTCGAGACGCTCGCGTCGCTCAAAAGCGATCCACGGCACATCTTCGTGCAGGGCGACATCGGCGACAGCGCCCTGGTCGACCGCCTGCTGGCTGAGCACAAACCGCGCGCGATCGTGAACTTTGCCGCGGAATCGCATGTCGATCGTTCCATCCACGGCCCCGAAGATTTCGTGCAGACCAACGTGCTCGGCACCTTCCGTTTGCTCGAGTCCGTGCGTGGCTACTGGAGCGCGTTGCCGGCCGACCAGAAGGCCGCGTTCCGCTTCCTGCATGTGTCGACCGACGAGGTCTACGGCTCGCTTTCCAAGACCGACCCCGCCTTCACCGAAGAGAACAAGTACGAGCCCAACAGCCCCTACTCGGCCAGCAAGGCCGCCAGCGACCACCTCGTGCGCGCCTGGCACCACACCTATGGCGTGCCGGTGCTCACCACCAACTGCTCCAACAACTACGGGCCCTTCCACTTCCCCGAGAAGCTCATCCCGCTGATGATCGTCAACGCACTGGCCGGCAAACCGCTGCCCGTGTACGGCGACGGCATGCAGGTGCGCGACTGGCTCTACGTGAAGGACCACTGCAGCGCCATCCGCCGCGTGCTCGAGGCCGGCAAGCTCGGCGAGACCTACAACGTCGGCGGCTGGAACGAGAAGCCCAACATCGAAATCGTCAACACCGTGTGCGCGTTGCTCGACGAACTGCGCCCCAAGGCCGACGGCAAGCCCTACAAGGAGCAGATCAGCTACGTCACCGATCGCCCGGGCCATGACCGCCGCTACGCCATCGACGCGCGCAAGCTCGAACGCGAACTCGGATGGAAGCCCGCCGAGACCTTCGACAGCGGCATTCGCAAGACCGTCGAGTGGTACCTAGCCAACGCCGAGTGGGTGCGCAACGTGCAAAGCGGTGCCTACCGCGAATGGGTCGAGAAGCAATACGACGCCGCGCCCGCGGCCAAGGCCGCGGCATGAAGTTGCTGCTGCTGGGCAAGGGCGGACAGGTCGGCTGGGAACTGCAGCGCAGCCTCGCACCGTTGGGCGAGCTGGTGGCGCTCGATTTCGACAGCACCGAATTGAATGCCGACTTCAGCCGCCCCGAGCAACTGGCCGAGACCGTGCTCAAGGTCCGTCCCGACGTCATCGTCAATGCCGCGGCCCACACCGCGGTCGACAAGGCCGAGAGCGAGCCCGAGTTTGCGCGCAAGCTCAACGCCACCTCGCCCGGCGTGGTGGCCCAGGCCGCCCAGCAAATCGGTGCGCTCATGGTGCACTACTCCACCGACTACGTGTTCGACGGCAGCGGCAGCAAGCCCTGGAAAGAAGACGACGCCACCGGCCCCCTCAGCGTGTACGGGCGCACCAAGCTCGAAGGCGAACAACTCGTGGCCGCGCACTGCGCCAGGCACCTGATCTTTCGCACCAGCTGGGTCTATGCCGCGCGCGGCGGCAACTTTGCCAAGACCATGCTGCGGATCGCCAAGGATCGGGATCGCCTGACCGTCATCGACGACCAGTTCGGCGCGCCCACCGGGGCCGAACTGCTCGCCGATGTCACGGCACACGCCATTCGCGCCACCCTGCAAGATCCGGCCAAGGCCGGGCTCTATCACGCAGTGGCTGGCGGTGAAACCACCTGGTGCGGCTATGCGCGCTTTGTGCTCGAGCAGGCGAAGGCGGCTGGCGTCGAACTCAAGGCCGGGCCTGCAGAGGTCGATGCCGTGCCCACCAGCGCCTTCCCCACTCCTGCGACACGTCCCGCCAACTCGCGCCTGGACACGCGCAAGTTGCAGTCCACCTTCGACCTGGTGCTGCCGCACTGGCAGCAGGGCGTAGCCCGCATGCTGCGCGAAACCCTTTAAGCACGCCGAGCGCGGCAAAGCAAAGAAAGCAAGGAGAAAAGCACAACGATGACTACCAAGATCACGACGAAACGCAAAGGCATCATCCTCGCTGGCGGCTCGGGCACGCGCCTCCACCCGGCCACGCTCGCGCTCAGCAAGCAGCTGCTGCCGGTGTACGACAAGCCAATGATCTACTACCCGCTCAGCACGCTGATGCTCGGCGGCATGCGCGACATCCTGATCATCAGCACGCCGCAGGACACGCCGCGCTTCCAGCAACTGCTGGGCGACGGCAGCCAGTGGGGCATCAACCTGCAGTACGCGGTGCAACCAAGTCCCGATGGCCTGGCACAGGCCTTCATCATCGGCGACAAATTCGTAGGAAATTCGCCGAGCGCGCTGGTGCTGGGCGACAACATCTTCTACGGCCACGACTTTGCGCATCTGCTCGCCGATGCCGATTCGAAGCAATCCGGCGCCACCGTGTTCGCTTATCACGTGCACGACCCTGAGCGCTACGGCGTGGTCGCCTTCGATGCCGAGGGCAAGGCCAGCAGCATCGAGGAGAAGCCGGCCCAGCCCAAGAGCAGCTACGCGGTGACCGGCCTCTACTTCTACGACAACCAGGTGGTCGACATTGCCAAGGCCGTGAAGCCCAGCGCGCGTGGCGAACTCGAGATCACGGCCGTCAACCAGGCTTATCTGGATCTCAAGCAGCTGAACGTGCAGATCATGCAACGCGGCTATGCGTGGCTCGATACCGGCACGCATGAGAGCCTGCTGGAAGCGGGGCAGTTCATCGCAACGCTGGAGCACCGGCAGGGCCTGAAGATCGCCTGTCCGGAAGAAATCGCGTGGCGCCATGGCTTCATCGACCGCGAGCAGCTGGCAAGGCTCGCCGCGCCGCTGCAGAAGAACGGCTACGGCAAGTACCTGAACCATCTGCTGGCCGAGGAGGTGCGCTCGTGAAGGCAACGCCCACCGCCATTCCCGAGGTGCTGATCATCGAGCCGAAGGTCTTCGGCGATGCGCGCGGCTTCTTCTACGAGAGCTTCAACGGCAAGGCGTTCGACGAGGCTGTCGGGCGGCATGTCGAGTTCGTGCAGGACAACCATTCGCGCTCGGCGAAGGGTGTGCTGCGCGGCTTGCACTATCAGATCCAGCAGCCGCAGGGAAAGCTGGTGCGTGTTGTTCGAGGCGCGGTGTTCGACGTGGCTGTGGACATTCGCAAGTCGTCGCCGACCTTTGGCAAATGGGTGGGCGTGGAGCTCAGCGAGGACAACCACAGGCAGCTGTGGGTCCCCCCGGGTTTTGCACACGGTTTTCTCGTTCTGAGCGAGACGGCGGAGTTCCTGTACAAGACCACCGACTATTACGCGCCTGCGCATGAGCGCAGTATTGTTTGGAATGCTTCCGAACTCGGTATTACTTGGCCTCTCAATAATGCCTCACCCCTCGTTTCAGACAAGGATGCGCGCGGCGCTCAGCTTGGTGACGCGGAGCTGTTTGAATAATGGATCTGGAGTCGGGAATGAGTACAGAAAGTCTCGTGGAACTTTACGAGCAGCACCGCGGAAAAACTTCAGACAAATGGACGAACTATCTGCCGGCCTATCAGGCGCATTTCGACCCCCTGCGAAAAACAGCAGTAAGTGTCTTGGAAATCGGAGTGCAAAACGGGGGGTCTCTCGAGATCTGGGCAAAGTATTTCCCAGAAGCGAAACACATCCTGGGCTGCGACATTGATGAGCGTTGTCGCGCGCTTGTATTTGATGATCCAAGGGTAAACCTGATTGTCGGAGATGCTACCTCCGAACCGATTCGAAGGAAATTGATTGAGATTTCCGGTCCGCTTGATATCGTTATTGATGATGGTTCGCATCGATCGGAGGATATCGTTCGAACTTTTTCGCAGTATTTCCCATATTTGCGTGATGGAGGCATTTACGTTGCCGAGGATTTGCATGCGAGCTACTGGCAAGCCTATGAAGGCGGGGTGTTTCATCCCTACTCATCGATCTCGTTTTTTAAGAAGCTTTGCGACATCATCAATCACGAACACTGGGCAGTAGAAGCGAATCGAATTTCCCTTCTCGAAGGCTTCCGCACGCAGTATGGTGTTGAGTTTGATGAACTTGAGTTGGCGCGCATACATTCAATCACATTTGTTAATTCCGTTTGCTTCATTAAAAAGGCGCATCCACTTGCAAATGTGTTGGGAAAGCGTGTCATCGTCGGGATTGAAGAACTCATCACTAAACGTGCCGATATTCTTTCGAAGGGCCCTTCGAGTGGTCCCTCGGAGGCGGGCAACGAATGGAGTCGGCTGGCTGAACTGCCGGAAGTAGTTGCTTCAAATCGAGAATCCGAAATCCATAAGCTTGCAGCGCAATTAGATGCCGCTCAAGCGCGGCAACTGGCAGCTGAGGGTGCACTTGCATGCGAGAAAAATTATCACGATGGCCTTCAAACGGTAATTTCTGAGTTGCGGTTGGAAAAGCGCGATCTGGAAAGGCGACTACATTCCGCACAGCACGAAGCCGCCGCACAGCGAGCCCGCGTTAGTGAAATTGAAGGCACGCAGGCTTGGCGTTACACCCGCGTGTTGAGCCGCGTGAAGGCGCTCATCGCCGGCGGCGTACCACGGGGCTGAAGCGCATGAGAAGAGTTAAGAGAGTTGCCGACCGGTTTTGGACCGAAATGCGGCAAAACGGATTCCTGTGGGCTTGTGAGTTCAGTCTGGCCGAACTTCGTCGCCGTCGCGGTTTAAAGCGCGCCCCCCAAGTCGATCATTTACCTCAGCGCCCAAGCACGGCGGTAACGGATTCACAACCTGTAATTAATGCTCAAGGAATTGTCAATGCGATTCGGCCTGACCCGCGAGTAGACTTCAGTATCGCAATTCCGTTCGACGCCGAAATCGCTTCAACGGTGGAGCACGTTGCCGTTGTCGCGCACCTCTACTATGAGGAGTACGCTTCGGAAATTTTCGGCCTTCTGAAGAATTTCCCGGTCCGCTATTCACTCTTTATTTCCGTCGCGAACGAAGCGGGTAAATTGGCGGTCCAAGAGGCAATAGGTGAAAGCGGACTACTTCCTGAAGAAACTGTGATTCGGATTTTTCCGAACAAAGGCCGCGACATTGCCCCAAAAATTGTGGGTTTTGCAGATGTATATGGCCGCTTCGAATATGTTTTGCATATTCATTCAAAGCGATCACCTCACAACGGCGTGTTGAATGGATGGCGGAGCCATCTATTGGATCATCTGCTTGGCTCGCCGGAGATTGTTCGATCGAATCTGGCGCTGCTCAGTCGACCCAATATGGGCATGGTGTTTCCCATGCATTTTAAGCCAGTGCGTGGTTCATTGAACTGGGGCTATGATTTTCCTCTCGCTCGTGAACTGTTGCAGCGCGCCGGTATCGTATTGTCGCGCGATTTGACACTGGAATTTCCATCAGGGTCCATGTTTTGGGCGCGTAGTAGCGCCCTGCGCAAACTGTTGGCACTCAACCTGAGTTTCGACGATTTTGGAACTGAACAAGGATTGGTCGATGGAACGTTGGCTCATGCCATTGAGCGAAGCTATTTGGTGTTTGTAGAGGCAGCTGGCTTCAAATGGGCCAAGGTGTCGCGGCGCGCGTCCGCGGAGCCCGGTGATCAGTTGCTGGATGTTTATTGCCCCGACGATATCGATCTGGGGGTCAAACTTGCATTTCGCTCCATCCACGCTTCATCTGTACGGCAACCGCGCCTGCTCGAACAACGCTTCGGTGAGATACGGCCGTTGCGATCGTACTTTTCGGACGTGGCACGACCCAGGCTCAATTTGCTGATTCCTACGATCAATCCGCATCAGACATTCGGTGGCGTTGCAACGGCGCTGCGCGTCTTTAGAACTATTTCGGAGCGACTGGGACGAGAATGGGATTTCCGATTGGTGGTAACGGACGCACCCATTACATCGGAAGCACGTCTACTGTTTGAAGACTACGTGTTCGCCGAAGGCGACACCATGTTCGATTCCGACTCGCGTTCGATCGTCGACGCGACTCCTGGCATCAATACTTCGGTGTCTTTGCGGGCAGGCGACCACTTTATGGCATCAGCTTGGTGGAATGCGACCCAAGGTCTGGATCTACGCGACCTGCAGCGAGATTTTTACTCAGGCCATTGCTCGTTCATTTATCTCATCCAGGATTTTGAACCGGGCTTTTACCCGTGGTCGAGCCGGTGGGGCTTGGCAGAGTCGACCTATTTGCGCCTGCAGCGCGACATCGCCATAATCAACTCGCAGCAGCTGTACGATTATTTCGCCGCTCACTATCGGACGGGCACAACCTACTTGCTGCCGTATGAGCCGAATGCCCAGATTGTTGCGGCTCAATCACCGCGTAAGCGACGCAATCTGATCATCTTCTACGGGCGCCCGTCAGTGCCACGCAATGGATTCGAACTCATTGTTGACGGGATCCGACTATGGCAAGCCCGCTTCCCGGATCTTGCAGCCCAGTGGGAAATAGTTTCTATCGGCGAGGATATGCCAGAAGGCATCTCTACCCATTTGCTGAATGCGCGCGTCAGTGGAAAGTTATCGCTGGCCGCGTATGGCGAACTGCTGTCCGAGGCGGCTGTGGGTGTCTCAATCATGATGTCGCCACATCCGAGTTATCCGCCCCTCGAAATGACTGCGGCCGGTGTCTGGACGATTACCAACAAGTTTACAAACAAGGATTTGTCTCAGGTGGCGTCCAACGTGGTGAATGTTGACGCATTGGACCCACATGGTATTGCGAAAGCGCTAACTCAGGCCATAGGAAACTTCGTCGATGGCAGGACTGACGCATTGCAGCCAGGAAGTGATGAAACGCGGCTCGCCAGCAGCGATGCGGTGCGCTTCGACGCCGAACAAATAGCTCGTAGCCTCGACGAAGAGTTGCACGCTCGCTTGGTGGAATCAAATGCCTTTGGGAGGGCTCGCAATTGGCGGGTCGAGGCATCTTCATTTCAAGTAGTTAAGAAATTGCCGGACGATCGATCCGAAGTTGCGTTGTTCGTCACACATCGACCTCGATCGCTGATGAAGCCGCATATTGCACATTATCTTCGAAGCTTGCGGCAAGAGGGAATTTCCGTAATCCTGATTATTGCCGCTGACGATGTTTCAATAGACGTGCCTGATGAGATATTGACGCTCGTAGACGGTGCGGTGATGCGGGCCAATGAGGGTTTCGATTTTGCTGCTTGGGCGCATGTTTTGAAGTCGAATACCGCCCTGTTCAACGCAAAAATATTGTATTTATTGAATGATAGTTTGGTGGGCCCATTTGAAACTGTTGCATTTGAAAATCTGATTCAGAAAATTCGTTTAAGCACATCAGATCTCGTTGGCCTTGTAGATAATCACGAGGTTCGTTGGCATCTTCAAAGTTTTTTTGTGGCGTTGAAGCCACGTGCATTGCAGTCGCCAGACTTTCGTGATTTTGTAAATCGAATAGAGAGCCTAGCTACAAAAGATGAGGTCATTCAATCCTACGAATTGGGGCTGACAGATGCGATGCTTCGTTCGGGCTTGAAGATCGAAGCGCTGTTTCCGTCGACTTCTGATTCCAATCGAACCGTCCATCAATGGCGCGAGCTCTTGTTTGAAGGCATGCCTTTCGCAAAGTTTGCAATGATCAAGCAATTTGGTGCTCGCGCAACTGAATTGGAGTTTGAGGGCGTTATTCACGAAGCGAAAATGGACTCGAAAGGTAGAGATTTGTTCATGTCTTGCGTGCGCAGTGAGGCGCGCGATATGGAAATTTCTACATAAGCGGGCTGGAGAGATGCGAGAACGGTGTTTGAATGTGGCCCATGTCCTTGGGGAGTGGATCAAAACCGCGATCGTAAGGCGTGCGGTCTTGTAGGAGTGCGATGCGATACCGGATTTCCTTGTTCTGGTGAATCACGGCGGCTCTTTGTGGGACGTAGATCGTCTCTTTCCGTCGGCATCTATAAAACGCGAGGAGTTAAATGATGAATACGCGAGGGAGTCGGTTCGTGGCTTTTTGGAGCGAACACGGCACAGCTGCTGCAATGCGGCTCATTCGCGCCAAGATAGGTGACGCCATTGCAGGTCGCCCGATCTTCAACAAAATGGCTCTCGATGATTTTGGGGACGAAAGTCATTCGACGGATATTGCCTTCGGGCGAGACGATCACGCTCTGGCTGCGAGCAAAGTCGTTCGCACACGTTTTCTGACCTCTCAGCCACTAGAGACTTTCCTCATTCCGAACGCGTTGCCAAGAGTGAGCCTGGTGACCGATAGCATTGGCAGGGAAAGTCTGTTTGGCGGAGTGGGGACTGCGCTGCTGCTAGCTGCTCAACTCGCAAATCGAATGAATGCCTCGTTGCGGATCGTGACGCGCACCGAAGCCCCCTCTGCTTCGAATGCCGCGCAGATCCTGGGTGCCTACGGAATCCAACTGAAGCACGAAGTTCAGTTTGCGTTTGCTCCCATGGCCCTGGATGGCGCGACGCAGAGCGCAGGGGCCGCGGGCCTGGATATCCACCCCGACGAGACATTCATCACCACCTCGTGGTGGACCACCGCCGCGACGCTGGCCAGCGTGCCCCCTGCTTCGATCATCTACCTCCTTCAGGAGGACGAACGGATGTTCTATCCGTTCGGGGACGATCGAGTTCATTGCGAACGAATCCTGAATAACCAGGACATCCGATTCGTCGTCAATACGCGGCTCCTGTATGACCATCTGATCGCGAGTGGCTTGGACAACCTGAAACACAACGGGAGTTGGTTCGAACCAGCGTTTCCGAAGACGCTTTTTTACGAGCGCCAGCGGGTGTCGGGCGGCAAGAAGAAGTTCTTCTTCTACGCGCGGCCAAACAATCTGCGCAATCTTTTTTATGTTGGGCTCGACATCATCGAGAGGGCTGTGAACGAGGGGATTCTTGACCTCGAGCAATGGGACCTTCTGCTAGTTGGCAAGCACATCCCGAACGTGGCTTTCGGCAATGGCTACGTGCCCGAACGATGCGAAGGGCTGGACTGGGAAGCTTATGCCGATCTTGTGGGGACGGTCGATCTCGGGCTCTGTTTGATGTACACGCCGCACCCTAGCTATCCGCCACTCGACTTGGCGGCCAGCGGCGCGGTCGTGGTGACCAACAAGTTCGCCAACAAGCAGGATCTGTCCAACTATTCGCGCAACATCATTTGCGCCGAACTGAATACAGAGGCCGCGCTCGATGCGCTTCGCGCTGGGGTGGCGCTTGCGGAAGACAAGGAAACACGCGCGCGCAATTTCGCGGCCAACGGGTTGGGCGCGGACTGGACTCAATCGTTCGAGCCAATCCTCGAGTTGCTCACGACGGCACGCTGATGTTTGAACTGGCGACTCCCCTCGTTCCCTACGCGGACCCTTGGCTTCAGCCTCTTTCGGAGCGGCTGGCAATGCTGCATCGACGTGAGGTGCGCGTTGCTTACTTCTACGAGGAGCCGAACAACAGCACGTTTCGCTATCGCGCCTACAACATGGCTCAGGTGCTGAACGGGTGCGAGACGGGGAACGTCTCGGCGAGCTATTTCTTCTTGTCTGACCGCGAGCGTTTCGACGAAATTGCCGATGCCGCGGACATACTGGTTATCTGTCGTTCGCGCTACTGCCATGAGGTCAACGGACTGATTACCAAGTTTCGTGCGCGCCGAAAACGCGTGTTGTTCGACATAGATGATCTGGTGTTCGATACGGACTACGCCCATCTCGTAGTTGCCACCCTAGGCGTCGACGTGACGAAAAAGGGTCTCTGGGATGACTGGTTTGCAATGATTGCCCGCATGGGGCAAACATTAAAGATGTGCGATGGCGCCATAACGACCAACGAGTTTCTCGCGCAGAAACTTGCCAACTACTCGGGCCTTCCGGTGTTCGTCGTGCCGAACTTCATGAACAAAGAGCAACTCGAGCTTGCAGAAAGGATCTTTGCCGAGAAGGAGCATGCGCGTTTTGTCGGCGACGGCAAGGTATGTCTTGGCTACTTCAGCGGCTCGCCGTCTCATCGCCTCGACTATGCGATCGTCGAGCCCGCGCTGGCCGAGGTGCTGGCCGAACGGCCAGATGTGGAAGTCATGGTCGTCGGCTACATCGACCATGGTCCTGTGATGCGCGAATTTTCTCACCGCATCAGTCGGCAACCCTTTCAAGACTATGTGAATTTGCAGCGCCTGCTTGGGACCGTTGAGTTCAATCTCATGCCGTTGCAATCGAATGCCTTCACCGACTGCAAGTCCGAGTTGAAGTACTTCGAGGCGGCCAGCGTCGGCACATTGAGCATCGCTTCGCCGAGTTTCACTTATCGACGGGCTATTCGCGACGGCGAGAACGGGTACCTGGCCAAAGCACACGAATGGACCGAGGCGATTCTGCGAGCTTTGGATCGCAGCGAGGCTTATGAGGTGATGGCGGCGGAGGCCCGGCGTGATGCGCTCTTGAAGTTTGGCTGGCAGAACCAGACCGAAGCGATTGTCCGCGCGCTGCAGCTCAGCTAGTCTTGCCTGGCAAGCAACACGCGTCCCAGCGTCTCTTCCAGCGAAGGTTCATGCAGCGCGACGCCTTGCCTGGAGAAGAGTGTCTGGAGCTTCTGCGGGTCACCACACAAACGGTGCACTTCATTCGCCCTGACGAAGGCCGGATTGATCTCGATGCGCAGGTCATGCGAAGTCATCCGCGCCAAGGTCTCAATGATTCGGCGCAGCGCATGAGGCCGTCCTGAGCAGATGTTGTATGTCTCACCCGGCTCTCCATGGGCGAGCAGCAGCAGGTAGGCATCACAGACCATCTGCACATCGTTGAACTCGCGTTCCACGTCCAGGTTGCCCAGCGCGATCGAAGGCGCGCGGGCGGCGAAGTGTGCGGCGAGCTTGGGAATCAGGAAATGGGCATCCTGTCCGGGGCCGGTGTAGTTGAAGGGGCGTGTGACCACCAGGTTCAACCGGTCGTTGTAGGTCTTGGCCATGAACTCCATGGCAAGCTTGCTCATGCCGTAATGGTTGACGGGCGCCGGCGGCTGCTCCTCATTGATGGGCGATTGGGCCGTGTTGCCGTAGATGTTGGCGCTGCTGGCCAAAAGAACACGGCCAGGCTTTGCAGGCAGTTGCACCAGCGCGTCCAGAAGGTTGGTGGTTCCGACGACGTTCACGGCGTAGAACGCGGCTTCGTTGGCGTGCCCCACAAAGCTGATGGCCGCGAGGTGCACCACGGCTTCGGGGGCAAGCCCCAGCACCTCCTGGTGCAGCGCCTCGCGATGCGTCAGGTCGGACTGAAGTGCGGTGACGATGTGACCGGCCGCAACAGCTCGCCTGGCAAATACCCGGCCGGTGAATCCTTCGGCGCCGGTCAGCAGTATTCTCAAAACGACACGCCCTGGGCGTTTCGTCGGAGGTCCGCCTCCACCATCAACTGGCACAGCTGTTCGAGCGTGGTGACAGGCGCCCAACCGAGTTTGGCCTTGGCCTTGGCAGGATTGCCGATCAGAAGCTCCACTTCCGCCGGGCGATAGAACGCTGGATTGATGCGCATCACCGTCTTGCCGGTGGCCGTGTCGACTGCAAACTCCGAATCGCCGGTGCCCCTGAACTCGATGGCCATACCGGCGCTTCTGAACGCCATGGCAACGAAATCGCGCACGGTTTCCGTGCGATTGGTCGCGAGCACGTAGGTGTCGGGTTCTTCTGCCTGCAGCATGCGCCACATACCCTCGACGTATTCCTTTGCAAAGCCCCAGTCGCGCTTGGCATCAAGGTTGCCGAGTTCCAGCAGGTCCAGCTTGCCGAGCTTGATCTTCGCAACGCTGTCGGTGATTTTGCGCGTGACGAACTCCCGGCCGCGCAAGGGGCTTTCGTGATTGAAGAGGATGCCGCTGCAGCCGAAGATGCCATAGCTCTCACGGTAGTTGATGGTCATCCAGTGGGCATAGAGCTTTGCAACGCCATAAGGACTGCGCGGATAGAAAGGGGTTTCTTCGGTCTGCGGGATGGCTTGGACCTTGCCGAACATCTCCGACGTCGAGGCTTGGTAGAAGCGGATTTTGGGATTGACGAGGCGGATGGCCTCCAGCAGATGCAGCGTGCCCAGGCCAGTGATCTGCGTGGTGGCAATGGGCTGATTGAAGCTGACGCCCACGAAGCTCTGCGCAGCGAGGTTATAGACCTCGTCGGGTGCTGCGTCGCGGATCAGCGTGATCGAGCTGCCGAGGTCGGTAAGGTCATGCTCGACGAGATGAAGATCGGGATTGTTCTGGATTCCAAGCTCTTCGATGCGCCAGAAGTTCACCGAACTGGTGCGGCGATAGGCGCCATAGACAACATAACCCTTGGCAAGCAGCAGCTCGGCCAGATAAGCGCCGTCTTGCCCGGTGATGCCTGTAACGACAGCATGTTTCTTCATGGAACCCTCTCTCTTTGTTCAAGGAAAGCGCACGGGTCTGCACGTTTTGTAGGCCGATACGTGCCGCAGACGCCTGAATTCTGCCTTGGAAGAGAGAGATTTAACACAGGTGCCGGGGCCTGCATGTCGGCGCCCTAAATGCGGGGGGTGGGCAATCTGAGACGCGGCAAGAAAAAAGCGTCCACAGGACGGGCCTGTGGACGCTGCTATCGGGCGATGGACGGTTGCCTATTCAGCAGTTTCGAGTACAGACATTTCGGCAGCCTCGAGTCGTCCGTGGTTGAGCTTGACGACCATGTTGCACTCCTTGGCGATCAGTGCCGGTGAATGCGAAGCAAGGACCAGGATGCCCGACTTGGAAACCACGTCTCGCATGCGCTTTTCTGCTTTTTCGGTGAATTCGGCGTCGCCTACAGAGAGCCATTCGTCCATGAGGAGAATGTCTGCTTCGACACTGGTGGAAATTGAAAAAGCGAGCCGCATCATCATGCCGGTGGAGTAGGTTCGCACAGGCATGTTGACGTATTGCCCGAGCCCGCTGAATTCGCAAATTTCCGGTATCCGCCTGTCGATCTCTTTCTTGCTCATGCCCATGACAAGTCCACGCAGCATGATGTTCTCGATGCCTGTGGCGTCGGCTTCGATTCCGAGAGAGGGATCGATCAGGCTCGATACGGTGCCCTCGCGCTTGAACTCGCCGGCGGAGGGTTCATAAACACCGGCAAGCGTGCGGAGCAACGTTGATTTCCCTGCGCCGTTGTGCCCGATCAAGCCCAGGCGGTCTCCGCTCTTCAGCTCGAGATTGATGTCGCTCAACGCCTGAACAACTGTCACGCCAGTCTCTTTGCCAAACCTGCCGCCCGTTACAGAAGCCGCAAGCGTTTTTTTCAATGACGCTGCACCGGCCCCATAAATAGGAAAGTTGACAGCTACGTTTTTGAGTGAAATGGAAGCCATGTGTCAGAGCCAATAGACAACGCGTCGGCGGTATCTGGTAAACAAGATTGCAGACCCGATGAGGGACAAGGCCGTCCAGCCCATGATGCCCAGCCAGCTGTGCACCTCGGCAACGCCCCCCATCAGTGGGGTACGCAGCAGGTCGAGCATCTGGGCAAACGGATTCCACAGGATGTATTGAGCGCGACCCGGAAGACTCTCAGGCAACCAGAATACGGGCGTCAGAAACATCAACATCTGCATGACGCTGGTCACGATCTGAGTCACGTCCCGGAAACGGGTGCAGACGAGCCCGAGCAGCAACCCGAGGGCGTGCGCATTGACGATTGCAATGGCCATTGCGGGAACGACCAGCAATGCAGACCACGAAAGCGAGATGCCCGCCCAAAGCGCAACCGGGATGTACAGCACGACCTGATGCGCGAACTGGATCAGGTTGCGCGCAATGCTGCGCCATACGAAGAGGCTGATTGGAAAATAGCCTTGCTTGAGGTAATTCGAGGACCCTACGAAGGCGTTGCACGACTCCGTCACGACGCTCGAGAAGAAGCCCCAGAAAATAATGCCAAGCGCGAGGTGAGGGAAGAACTTGGAGAGTTCCGTCCCGAAAAGCGAGCTGTACAGCGGGCCCATGCCTCCGATCATTGCGCCCATGCTCAACGTGAGCCAGAGAGGCCCCAGCATCGAGCGGCGATAGCGCAGCACGACGTCGAACCATGCGAGCGTCCACCAGATGTCTGTGCGACGGGTGCCTTCCCACCAGTCGGCCCATGGGCTGCGGTGCAGATTGGAATGAATTTGGCTCATGCGCGCCTTTGGGTGTTTGCTTGGCGGAGGAAGTCGTCCTCGGCCGGATATTCTCGACACTGAGCTTCAAGAAGCATCAGTTCCTCATTGGCGATATTCGTCAATCGATGTTTCTCTTTCAATGGATATGGCGATATCCGCCGCGGAAGGTCCCGTGCTGGACGTTGCCGATCTGGCCAATACCGCGGCCCTGGACGCCGGTCCAGCGCGCAGCGAATTGGTGATGATATTGCAGTGACAGTTCCGCCTTGCCCTTACAAAACATGCGACTGGCCTGGAAGTTGCCTGTTGTGATGGCGGCCGGAGCCGGGATTTTGCGCCCCCGAGAGCACAGCTGAAAGGGGGCGCATTTCTTGTTCGTGTGTGAAGAAGGGGATAATTTTACCGGCCTCCAACTTGGAGGCCCCAGGAACTGTTGGAACCCGCCTCCCGTCGCCTCGCCGCATCCACAACCGCTCGCAGGGCGAGCAAGCCATGAGCAGCATCCCCCATTCCCCCGAAATCTCTGTCGCCCTCTGCACCCACAACGGCGCACATTTCCTGCGCGAGCAGGTGCGCAGCATCTGTCTCCAGACCCTGCCGCCCGTGGAGATCGTGCTGTCCGACGATGCGTCGACCGACGGTTCGGTGGATGTGGTGCGCGCCGCGGTCGCCGAGTGCGCCGCCGAGCGGCCGGCACGCCCCGTGGCCCTGCGCATCTTCGAGAACAGGCCCGCGCTGCGCGTGGTCAAGAATTTCGAGCAGGCAATCCGGGCCTGCACCAGCGAACTGATTGCGCTCAGTGACCAGGACGACATCTGGCTCCCCGAGCGTCTCGCACAGATGGTGCCGCTTTTCGGGCGCGACCCGAACCTTCTCCTTTTGCACACCGATGCTCGCCTCGTCGACGCCGACCGGCGTGATCTTGGCCACACGCTGTTTCATGCGCTCGAGGTCACTCCTTCGGAGATCGAGCGCATCCATGGCGGCAAGGCTTTCGACGTGTTTCTGCGACGCAACCTCGTGACCGGCGCGACCACGGTGTTTCGCCGCTCGCTGCTTGAACACGCATTGCCTTTGCCCATCGAATGGGTGCACGACGAGTGGCTGGGCATCATCGCCTCGGCCATCGGCCGGGTGGATCTGCTGGAGCAGCCGCTGATCGACTATCGCCAGCACCAGTCGAACCAGATCGGTGCTCGCCGGGACACCTTCGCGGGCAAGGTCCGCAAGGCGCTTGCCTCAAGGGGCAATACGCACGTCGAGCGAGCCTTCAAGGCCGAATTGCTTCTGGCTCGGCTGGAGCAATTGGGCGGCCGCGTCTCGCCGCAAACCCTTGAAAAGGTGCGCAGCAAGATCGAGCATCAACGGTTCCGCGCTGCCTTGCCCGCGTCCCGGTTGTCGCGCTGTCTGCCCATCCTGCGCGAAGCCATGACGGGCCGTTACGACAAGTTCGGCCGTGGCTTCCGGGGCGTGGTTCGCGACCTGTTCGAATCTGTATAGGCTTGCGCCAAGGCAAAATCGCGTCACTCCAGAAAAACAATGACCCCCACGAATCCCTCTCCTGTATCCATCGCCGGCGCCCCGGGCGCTTCGCCCAGCGTGGTGGTGATCATCCCGTTCTACAACGGTGCCGACTTCATCGAGCGCTCGGTTCGCAGCGTGTTCGAGCAGACGGTTCCCGCGAACGAAGTGATCGTGGTCAACGACGGCTCCCGGCCCGAGGAGCGCGCGGCACTCGGCGCGCTCGCGGCGCGCTATCCGTTCCGCATCGTCGACAAGGAAAACGGAGGGCAGGGCTCGGCGCGCAATGCCGGCGTCGCCGCGTCCACGTCGGATTACCTCTGCTTCCTGGACCAGGATGACTTCTACCTGCCCAACCACATCGAGACGCTGGTCAACGCCATTCCACCCGACGATTCGCTCTTTGGGTACGTCTACGCCGATCTGTTCGAAGCGGATGCCGATGGCAACGTGATCCGCACGGACGTCGTCAAGGACCATGCCAAGCACCCCAAGCGCAGCATCTTCGACCTGCTGCGCTACGACATGTTCGTGCTGCCTTCGGCCAGCCTGGTGAACCGCAAAGCCTTCGAGTCGGTGGGCGGTTTCGACCCCCAGTTCATGGGCTACGAGGACGACGACCTCTTCCTGCGCATCTTCCGCAAAGGCTACAGCAATCAATTCGTGGACAAGGCCGTCACGGTCTGGTGCATTCATACGGCCAGCACATCCTTCGGCATCCGGATGGTCCGCAGCCGCTTCAAATACTTCAAGAAGCTGCTGCAGATGTTTCCCGACGAGCACCAGCGCGGCCGCTACTATCTTCGCGACTACCTGATGCCGCGCTTCCACCCGTTCTTCGTGAACGAGGCCATCGAGGCAATCAAGACCGATTCCGAATACCGCGCCGAAATGAGCGCGGTACTTGCCGAATATGCGGGTGTCGTCTTCGCCAATCCCTATGTGGGCCGCAAGACAAAGCTGCGCCTGTGGATCACGCTCCGACTGCTGCAAAACAGCACGCCGGGGATGGTGCGCTTCGTAGGCACGATGACGCGGCTGCCGGTCATTCGCCGCTTGCGGCGTCTCTACAGGGGCTGATCCGGCGCCCGGGAAGCGCCTGGCCGACTATCGCGCGGCTTCGGCCGGCGGCTTCTGCGTGCTCATCGCCACGTCGATGTAGGTGGCGAACTTGCGCACGTACTCGGCGCGCAGGTGGCCCGAGTCCTTGTAGATCGGGGTGGCATCGGCATCCGCGCGGGTGCATTCGCTGTTCTTGCACAACGTCGGGATCGGGTCGATCACGATTGCGCCGCTACGCTTCGCGATCTGGCGCATGCGCTCGTGAAGTTCCTTCTGCGCCGGCGCCCAGGGCGCGGTCGGCGTCATGCGTCCTACGGTCATGTCGCCCAGACGGCCCCCCTTGATGAACTCTTCGGGTCCAAAGCCTTCGCCCACCGGGTTGTCCAGTACGAGGTAAACCTGCTTGTGCCTGGCAAGGTTCGTCATCACCGCCTCGAGCATGTTGAGCGCGAAATCCACGCCGCCGCCGCCCATGAAGCGCCGCTTGGTCTTGCCGTCGAAGTAGTAGTAGCGGTCCATCTCCGCATTCGCGGCATCGGGCTTGCCGGTTTCCGAGAAGTAGCAGTTCCAGCAGCCGCCGAACACCACCGCGTCGAACTTGTCGCTGATGGCCAGGCGCATGGCGCCGTCGCGGCGCTCGCCGCACAGGGCGTTCTTTTCGTCGACCACGTTGGGGACGGGCGGGCAGGCGCCCCAGGTTGCGAACGAGAGCGAATCGAGGGTGTCGGGTGCGATCTTGCTCAGTTCCACGGCGCGCGGACCGTATTGCTCGATGTGGCTGTCGCCGAAGAAGAGCACCCTGCGCTTGCCATGGCCGATCTGCTGGAGCACCTCGCCGTCGACCTTGATGGGGCTCAGTCCGTCGGGGTAGCCCCAGTCCTTGGCGGCCGCAGCCGTCTTGTTGAAGTAGGGGTCGCTATGGCGTCCCACGTAGTACCGTGTGGCCGCCAGGGTGCCCAGGACGACGAAGCCCACCATCACGGCCACCAGCACCGAGATCACGGTGTTGTTTTCGCTGCGGCGCGTGCTGCGTTCGACGAAACGGTAGGTCAGCCAGGCCAGCACGAAGGCGGCCAGCAGCATCAGCGCGCGCAGGCCGTTGGAGGGCACGTCGCCCTCGACGATGCGCGCGTAGACCAGCAGGGGCCAGTGCCACAGATAGAGCGGATAGCTGATCAGGCCGACCCACACCATCGGTTTCGAGGCGAGCACGTAGCGGTTGAGCACGCCCGACGGCCCGGCCGCGATGCAATAGAAGGCGCCCAAGGTCGGCAGGATGGCCCAGAACCCCGGAAAAGCCTTGCCGCCGCGGATGTAGGCGAGGCCCAGGCCGATCAGCACCAGTCCGGCGATCGATTGCGCATGGCGCCCCCAGCCCGGCCTGGGCGCTGGCCTGTGCAGCCGCATGTACGCCAGCATGCCACCGATCATCAGTTCCCAGAAGCGAGACAGCGGCGAATAGAACGCCGCCGTCCGGTGGCTGTGGATGGTCGAGACGTTGAGCAGGAATGACAGGGCCGCCACGGCCCCCACGACCGCGAGCACGCGCCACTTGCGCTTCCATGCCAGGCCCAGCAGCACGGGCCAGAAAATGTAGAACTGCTCCTCGATGGCCAGCGACCACAGGTGCAGCAGCGGCTTGGTCTCGGCCGCGTTGTCGAAGTAGCCGGCCTCGCTCCAGAAGGCGAAGTTCGAGACGAACCCTGCGCCCGCCGCCACGTGCTTGCCGAGTTGTTCCCATTCGTGCGGCAGCAGCGCATACCAGCCGAAGGCAAAGCTTGCCGCCAGCACCAGGACCAGCGCGGGAAAGATGCGCTTGACCCGCCGCGCGTAGAACTCGCGGTAGCTGAATCCGTCGCCCTCGAAGCTGCCCAGGATGATCGTCGTGATCAGGAAGCCCGAGATGACGAAGAAGATGTCGACCCCGATGAAGCCGCCCTTGATCCACTGCGGAAACGCGTGGTAGCCGAGCACCGAAAGCACCGCGACGGCGCGCAGGCCGTCGATGTCGGGTCGGTATTTGGGGTGAACCAGGTGGGCGTGTTCCTGCGGGGATGTCGGGCTGCTGGTTGTCGTCATCGTCGTCGTGTGGGAGGGGAAAGCGGCTCTGATGCGGGCTTCCCGGCCCCGGATTGTCTTCGCAAACGCAGGAGCGCCTTTTTTCAGGGCTGGCGGGGGCGGGCCCGCAGGTAGCGCCAGAACACCGTCGAGCTCCACACCTTCAGCAGGCTGGTCACGTGCCAGTACAGGTGCTTCTTGCTGCTGCGGCTGGCGCGCTGGGCCTCGTGGCGCGCGAGCAGGTCTTCCCCCACTTGCAGCTTCCAGCCTGCCAGCCGGGTCCGGGCGCAGATGTCGAAGTCTTCGCCGTACATGAAGAAACGTTCGTCGAAACCGCCGATCTGGCGGTAGGCGTCGCTGCGAAACAGCATGAACAGGCCCGGAATCCAGGCCGGCACTGCCGGGCGCGCATAGCCGGGCCTGCGCCGGGTGAGGATCTCGAGCGGCGTGATGATCGCGCGGTGCTGCTCGGGGGTGTGCTTGCCCGGCTCGAGAATGCGCGGCGTCAAGAGGCCGGCATCCGGCGCGGCCTGTGCGACCAGCGGGGCCAGCACGTCGCCGTCGAAGCGGATGTCCGGATTGAGCACCAGGAACCACGGCGTATCGCAGCGCTCGAATGCCTGGTTGTGGTTGGCCCCAAACCCCTTGGGGCTCGCGTTTTCGATGCGCTCGATGGCAAACCCCCATTCCAGGCCCGCCAGCAGGTCGGGTTCGGGGATGTTCAGCGTGAGCACCACCTTGGCGGTCGAGGCGCGGCTGAAGCGGTCGAGCTGCTCGAGCAGCGGCAGCACCAGCGCGAGCTGGCCGTGGCTGACGATCGAAACGGTGATCGGGGGTTGGGAGGGGGAGGGCGCTGGCATGGTCTAATTTCGCTCGGGAATTCTAGGGTTCCCCAACACCCACACATGATTGCTCTGATCGTCATCAGTTTTTTCGTCTCCGCCTTTGCGGTCCAGCTGTTCATGCGCCGCGCGCGCAGGCATGCGCGGCTCTACGGCACCGACATGCCTCAGCGCTTCCACAGGGGCCACGTGCCCCGGCTCGGCGGGGCGGGCATCCTGCTCGGCATGGGCGCGGCCTGGCTGGCCGCGGGCATCACCGGGACCGATCCGTTCAACGTCTCCTGGCCGGTCAAGACCTCGATGCTCACGTTGCTGTGCATTGCGCCGGCTGTGCTTGCGGGCATCGTCGAAGACGTCACGCAGAACGTCAGGGTGCGCTACCGGCTGGGGCTCACCATCGGCTCCGCCTTGCTCGTGTGCTGGGTGCTCGGGCTCAGCCTGTCGCGCACGGGCATCGAGACGGTCGACGGGTGGCTGGCCATGGTTCCGTATGGCGCCGTGCTGTTCGCCGCACTGGCCATCGGCGGCCTGCCGCATGCCTTCAACATCATCGACGGCTACAACGGGCTTGCCGGCACCGTGGCGGTGCTGGTCTGCCTGGCCATTTCGCACGTGGCCCTGCAGGTGGGCGATCGCCAGCTGGCGGCCATGATGGTGTGCCTGGTCGGCGCCACCGTCGGCTTCCTGATCTGGAACTATCCGCGCGGCAAGATCTTTGCCGGCGACGGAGGCGCCTACGTGTGGGGCATGGTCATTGCGGTGGCCTGCGTGACGCTGGTGCAGCGGCACCGCGTCGTCTCGCCATGGTTTCCGATGCTGCTGCTGATCTACCCGGTGTGGGAGACGCTGTTTTCCATCTATCGCAAGCTGGCGCGCGGGCAGTCGCCCGGCACGGCCGATGCGCTGCACTTTCACCAGTTGATCTTCCGCCGCATCGTGCGGGTGGCGTTTGCCGACGACGAGGCGAGGCAATTGCTTGCCCGCAACAACAGGACCTCGCCCTACCTGTGGATGTTCGCGGCTCTGTCGGTGGTGCCGGCCGTGCTGTTCTGGAACAACACCATCGTGCTCATGCTGTTCTGCCTGTTGTTCGTCACGACCTATGTGGGCGCGTACCTCATGATCGTGCGCTTCAAGGTGCCGCGCTGGCTGCGCCCCTGACGGCATCTTTCTTTGCGAGAATTTCTTCTCATCGTCCTTCGCTTTGGAGCCTGACCGCCCATGACCGACCCCGTCCTCAATATTCCCCCGCGCGACAAGGCCGAGATCCTGGCCCAGGCGCTGCCGTACATCCGCAAGTTCCACGGCAAGACCATCGTCATCAAGTATGGCGGCAACGCCATGACCGACCCGGCGCTGCAGGCCGACTTTGCGGAAGACGTGGTACTGCTCAAGCTGGTCGGCATGAACCCGGTGGTGGTGCACGGCGGCGGCCCGCAGATCGAGGCGGCGCTCAACCGGCTGGGCAAGAAGGGCAGCTTCATCCAGGGCATGCGCGTCACCGACGCCGAAACCATGGAAGTGGTCGAGTGGGTGCTGGCCGGCGAGGTGCAGCAGGACATCGTGGGCCTGATCAACCAGGCCGGCGGCAAGGCCGTGGGCCTGACCGGCCGCGACGGCGGCATGATCCGCGCACAGAAGCTCAAGATGGCGGACCGCACCGACCCCAACCTGCACCACGACGTGGGCCAGGTGGGCGACATCGTCTCCATCGACCCCAGCGTGGTCAAGGCGCTGCAGGACGACGCCTTCATTCCCGTTGTCAGCCCCATCGGATTCGGCGAGGAGAACGAGAGCTACAACATCAATGCCGACGTCGTAGCCGGCAAGCTGGCCACCGTGCTCAAGGCCGAGAAGCTCATGCTCCTGACCAACACGCCCGGCGTGCTCGACAAGGATGGCAAGCTGCTCACCAACCTGAGCGCGCGCGAGATCGACGACCTGTTCGCCGACGGCACCATCTCGGGCGGCATGCTGCCCAAGATCGAAGGCGCGCTCGATGCGGCCAAGAGCGGCGTGAACGCGGTGCACATCATCGACGGCCGCGTGCCGCACGCCATGCTGCTTGAAATCCTGACCGACCAGGCCTACGGCACGATGATTCGCGCGCGCTGAGGCCGCTTTCGGCTTGGGCGATCGGATCTAGCCGTTCACCCTGGCAACCGCCGGTTTCCGGCCCAGGAGTTCGAACCCCGCGGCGCCAATCTCCTGCACCGACTGGGGCAGCTTTTCGAAATCGGTCCAGAGCGGCGTGCTGCGCAGCGACGGATCGCGCCACAGGTCCACGAGTTCGCCCGTGGAGGAATCCCGGAAGCGCTCGGCAGCTTCGTCGGACACGTTGGCGCGCAGCGCCTGCTCGCATTCCGACGCAAGCCAGCTGACGGCGTGGTTGGGCGAGAAATTCTCCGACACCCGGACCCGCTCGGCTTCGAACTCCCGGAACCACTGCTCCAGCCCGTAGCGGGTGCAGTTGAAGAAGTGCCACGGCCTCTCGTGCAGCGGCTGCATGAAGGCGGTCCGAACCAGGATGCGGCCACCGGGCTTCAGTACCCGCAGGAGTTCCGCCGCCACCTTCTGCGGTTCGCGATAGTGTTCGAAGGCGTTCATGACGATCGCCGCGTCGAAGACCTCGTCGTCGAATGGCAGGACGTGGGCGTCCGCTACCACGTCGGTATGCCTGAACAGGCTGTATTCGACCTCGACCACGTTCTCGATCTTCTCCTGCGAACTTCCGCCGCTGAGATTCAGGACCCATCCCTTGGTGCTCCTTGCGAGCTTCAGGGCTTCGGGCGGCAACGCGTTGCTGACATGGTCGGCAGGCTTCACTTCGGGCTCGCCGAGGCCGTCGCAAAGAACGGGGCGGCCGTTCACGAGCGGCCAGGTCCTCCAGCCGTCCACGGTCACCAGGGCGTCCCTCCCCGCGTCGGCGGTCAGCTTGAGTCCGGTCTTGGGACAGCGAAGTATCGGCAGCAGCGTTTGAAGCCGCGATTTCATGGTGTCGTCCCCCAGATGCACCTGCAGGGCCGGCGGCTTGCGGGCAAGCCGCTCGTCGATCAGCGACACCCAGGGATGCTGGGCCTTGAAGTTCTCGATCAGGCGGCGATAGTTCTCTGGAACCGTCGTCTCGGCCTTGATCATCGAGCCCGCATGAACACGATAGTCGGCGAGCGTCTGCGGCTCCCGGAAGCCACGCTGGCCCTGCTCCGCGAGCCGGCACCAGAAATCGTAGTCCTCCCATCCGTGGCGAACGTGGTTGTAGCCACCGACGATTGCCCACGCTTCCTTCGAGACCAGCGCCATTGCGTCGATGTAATTGCCGGCCACGAGACGCTGCGGCTCGTAGCGATCTTCGCCGAGCATGGCGCTGGAGGCGCCAAAGTGCTGGATGGTCGGATAGACGAACGCCACGCCCTGGGCGCGAATGGCCCGGCGCAGTTCCTCGCAGCATTTCGGACGCAACCGGTTGTCTGCGTCCAGGGGCAGCACAAACGGACTGTCTGCCAGATTGAAAGCCGCGTTCCGCGTCAGGCCGAGGCCGCGGTTCGACTCATGTTGGGCGACCACAACGCGGTTGAAGCGCGTGGCGTGCTGCCGGGCCCATGCCAGCACCGTGTTCAGCGAACCGTCGGTCGAACAGTCGTCCACCACCACCAGGTCCAGCACCGCCAGCGTCTGCGTCCGGACGGATTCCAGCGCCTCGACGATGAACTGCTCGTAGTTGTAGAGCGGAATGACGACCGAGACTTCTGCAAGCTCGCCCGCATCGGCCCTGTGTTCGAACAGTACTTTCAGCGGCATCAGGCTGGGCCGGCGAACCGGCGCCGAGCGCACGCGGGCATCGAGCGCAAAGGCCCGCGCGGCCAGGGCGTCGCCTTGCAGCTGGTCGAGCACGAGGCCGAACTTTGCGGCGCGCTGCAGCGGCCCGTAGGAAGCCATGGCGCGCAGGAACGCGGCCGAGCCGATGCTGGCCCTGAGCGTCTGGTCCGAGGCAAGGGTCGAAAGGTAGTGGTACCAGTCGTCGGCGCTGGTGGCCAGAAAGCCCGAAACGCCGTGCTCGATCGCCCGCGTGAAGGGGCCGGTCGGCGAAGCGATGGTCGGAACGTCGACCAGAGCGGCTTCGAAGAATTTCAATTCGCTCTTGGCCTCGCAGAACGGATTGCCGAATTCCAGCGGCGCGATATTGATGTCGAAGCGCGCTATTTCGCGCGGCAATGTTTCCAAGGTCTGGAAAGGCCGCCACTCGATCCGGTGCTCCAGGCCGGCCATGACGGGGTATTCCTCCACGTCGACCAGGCGCATGCCGGAGTCGGTCTGAAAGAGCACCAGGCGGCACAGATCGTTTTCGCGGAGCAGGCGCGCAATCGCCTCGATGGCAAGCCCCAGGTCGCGCTGATGCGTCCGCGATCCGCCCGCATAGCCGATCCGCACCAGGTTGTCGGGCCGCGCGCTGCGCCATTGCACTGCGCTGCGCCTGGACAGTTCGAAAGTCTGGTCGTCGAAGCCGTTCAACAGCACATGGGTGGTCTTGCCCGCACAACGCATGTGGTAGGCCAGTTCCTGGGTGCTGGCAATGCACACGTCGGCCGCGAGCATGGCCCTGCGCACGCTCGCGAAAAGCTCGCGCACCGCCGCTTCCGGATGGGCGTTGGACCGGATGCCGTCGATCACCTTGGTGTCGGCCAGGTCCGGCTCGATCATCAGGTCGTCGACGTCGAACATGACCTTCTTGCCTTGCGAATGCATCAGTCCTATGGCTTTTTCGAGGGCGGGGCTCCACTGGGTGCGCCAGAGAATCATCACGTCGTGCCTTGACGTCAGCTGGAGCTGCGTTTCGAGCTGGTCCTGCCGGATCCACTCTGCCGGGACGCCATTCATGCGTGCCGCCTCCATGTAGCGCGCTACGCGATATTGATGGCCCGGTGTATCCGCCTCGCCGGAAACGTAGAAGATGGAGAAGACCCGGCTGGGCAAGGAAGGAAGAGGCGGGTCTGCCTGGTCGTCCCCGCCCAGTCCGGCGCGCCGGCCCTCTCGCGCTCCGACCAGCGTGTAGTGAAGCAGCGGATTGAAGCCCGCCGCATCCCCGTAGCGCGCCGCGTATTCGGTGCCGGAGAACCACGGACCGGGGTCGCGTCCTTCGGCCGCACCGTAGGCAACGTAGTGCTCTGCAGGGTCTACGCCCGAGGACGCCACGTCAGGGTAGGCACTCAGATACCAGTCCCGATCGAAGTAAGGTGAGAACCTGACGGTTTCGACCGCCGCGAGATTGACAGGCCGGCCGGAAAGGCGCTTGGCAAGCAGCCGGATACGCTTGCGCACCTTGGCCTTCACGCTCAAGGATGGATCGATCCGCAGGCGCGAGAAGCGCTTTGTCAGGGAATCGATCCGTTCACCCTTCAGATCGGCGAAGTCCTTCCAGGCGAGCGCAATCCGCTTCTGAAGATTCGTCTCTTCGCCTGCTTCCTTCAAGTCCTCTCGCGCCCTGTTCAGGTCGGTTGCCAATTGCGCCACGACATTGCGAAGCTCCGCCACGCGCCTGTTCGCCTGCTCGTGGGCGAAGCCCGTTGCACGGGCGGCGGCTTCGGCCTGGGCGGCCTTCGCTTGCGCATCGCTGGCTTGCTTGTCCAGGTCCTGCAACTGGGCTGCCTTGTGGGCCACCTCCTGGGACAAGGCGTCCACCTTGCCTTCGGCGCTGGCACGGGCCTCGGCCTCGGCGACGCGGGCTGCCGCTACTTGCGCAAGTTCTGCTTCCACGGGCGCGCGCAGCGCATTGGCCTCATGGATGCGCTGATGCAGCTCCGCCGAACCGAGCTGTTCGCGGGTAGCGACGAACCAGCGCGTCCCAAGATGCGAAAAGCGGGCCCTGGCTGCGTCCGCTCGTTCGGGTTCGAGGTTGCACAACGCCATGGCAGCGGCAGGTGCGCGATCACCAACTGCCAGCACGCCGAGTCCGTGGCCGTGCAGGAACTCGAAGGAGGGATAGTGCCGTGCCTGCTCCGCGAAAAACCGGAAGACACCGAAATTTCCGCTGCGCACATTGGTGTCGTGGAACAGCACCACGGCCTTGTCCGACAGCTTGGGAAGCCAGGTCTCGAAGTCGTGCTTGACTGCTTCGTAGGTATGGAAGCCGTCGATGTGCAGCAGATCGATCGAGCCGTCGGCGAAGTAAGGCAGAGCGTCGTCGAAGGTGGACTTGAGGAGCTCGGAGAATGCGCTGAAGTGCTTGTCGTGGAAGTCGCGAAGCTCGTGATAGACCTGCGCGTCGAAATGCCCGGCATGCTCGTCCCCGGCCCAGGTGTCCACCGCGTAGCAGCGCGTGGACGACTTGATTCGGGCGACGGCTTCGCAAAACGCCGCATATGACACGCCGTTGTGTGTGCCCAGTTCCACCAGCAAGCCTGGCTTGCATGCGGCCACGATCCAGAACGCGAACGGCGTGTGGGTCCACCAGGCGCTGGCCTTGCCGAGAAGATGCGGTGTCCAGAAGAGGGGGTCCAGCACCGGGTGCGTCAGCACGTCGAGCGACTTGTCGACCGTCGGAAGAATGATGGTGGGTTCTTTCATTGTGTGTTCCTGCCCGGACGCATCCGGGCCTCCGCTAGAGGGTCGATGAAACCGCGGCCTTAGCGCGCGAGCTGCCAGTGCTGTCCGGCGTTCTGGGCCAGGCGCGCGCCGGTGAACCAGTCCAGCAGGACATTCGGGTTGTGATAGGGGTCGTTTTCGAAGCGATCGATCCACTTGGCGCTGGTGTGGTCCTGCTCGCGCTGAGCGCGCTGCCGCTTCTCTTCGGACGCGTGGTCCTGTCCGCGTGAAGCGCTTTCAAGGTGCAGCAACGATGCAAATGGCGTGCAGATGTTGCGGTATCCCGCATCGTTCACCTTGAGGCACAAGTCGATATCGTTGTAGGCGACCGCCAGATGTTCGCCATCGAATCCTCCAACCTGCTCGAACACCGAGCGGCGAACGGCGAGGCAGGCCCCTGTGACCGCCAGGTAGCCCCGCGTGCCCGCAAGCCGCCCGTCCACTCCGGAGGCCGTGGCATCGTCCATGCGGCAAACATGCATTGCCAGCGGTCCGCGCTGCAGGATGACCCCGGCGTGCTGGATGGAGCCGTTGCCGTACAGGAGCTTTGCGCCGACACAGCCGATGTCCGGCCGCATGACTTCGCTGACCATTTCTCTCAGCCACCCGGCATCCAATACTTCGATGTCGTTGTTCAAGAAGAGGAGCACCGCTCCCGTCGAGGCTTGCGCGCCGACATTGTTGATGGCCGAGAAATTGAAAGGGCCGGGAACGCGGAGCACGCGAACGCGCGGGTCCGCGCGCAGTTCGGCGAACAAGGCCATGGTGGCCGGCTCGATGCTGTCGTTGTCGAGAATGATGACTTCGAAATCGGGATAGTCGGTTTGCTTGAGCAAGCCATTCAGGCAGGACCTGACCAGGTTCGCGCGATCCCGTGTCGGCACAAGAACACTCACCCTGGGAGCAGGGTTGGGCAAGGGCCGTCGAACGTGATTGACAAATTCAGCGACGGGCGATGGCAAGACATCGACTGCGGTCCCCGTCTGCTGGAAGGCTGCTTCTGCGGCAACCCGCCTGGCCGCCGCCGCATAGGTCTTGATCGCGTCCCTCGCGTCAGGTGCATTCATGACCGGCGGAACTCGCCGGTGATACAGCACCAGGGGAATATGGCGTATCTGGCTGCAGTGCAGCGGCATGGCCACTCTGCAATGCAGGTCGTAGCGTGCCGCCGGTTCGAACTCGGCGCCAAAGCCTCCCGCTTCCAGAACGGCTGAGCGCTTCATCACGCACAAACCATCCAGCAGGTCGAACCCCAGTTGGCCCTCCGGGTCCCACGCAGATTTGAAACGCGGCTTGCAGCGCGTGCCGTCTTCAGTGATCCAGTCCTCGTCCGCATAGACGATGACCGCCTCCGGCCATTTCGCCAGCGTGAGATGCACGGAAGAAGCAGCTGACGGAGCGAGCCTGTCACCTGCCAGGATCACTCCGAAGTAGGTTTCAGTCGAGTGCGCGAGTGCGATCTGCAGCAGCTCGGTGCGGCTTGCCGATGCACCGGATGCCACGAGGCGGACATTGACCGAATCCTTGACGAACAGGAGCGCCGTGTTGACCGATGCCGCACGCGAAGGCTGACACGTCACCACCACATCGAATCGACGGCACGACTGAGCGGAGAGCGATGCCAATGTGGTGCGCAACTCTTCATCATTGCCGTTGTCAGCGATTGCGAAGGTGATGCCGTGTTGGTAGGGGAAGTTCGCCAGTTCGAGACCCAGCGCCGCATCTTGTGCTTTGGAGCACGATGCGCCTTCTTCAGTCCAAGCCAGGTACGCGGCATCGGCGAAAGATGAAAACCGGCGCGCCGCAGCCCAATGGGTATATCGCGCTTGATCGATAGACAAGTCATTCTCCCAAGTCTTCAAGTGTGAGCGGTACCGAGGGTTCTCTGGCTGGCAGAAATCCCTTCGATTCAGAATACCGAGAGAAGCAGCTGTGAAAGAGCTGCCGGCAGTAACAGGCTGTTTGAGCCTTGGCTTATTCAATACGGAGGTATGCCTTCGTTACCAGCGTAATCAATTCGCTATACCGTCTGTTGAAGGACAAGGCGCCGTTTTGATCCCGGCGCTTGCCGCATGTCGCGGCATTGCCGCCAACGTCAGCGCTGGACGGATGCGGTGTCGTACCCGTTCGGATTGCCCTGCTGCCAACGCCAGCTGTCCGCGCACATCTGGTCGAGCCCGCGCTGCGCGCGCCAGCCCAAGGTTGCTTCTGCGAGCGACGGATCGCCCCAGTACGCAGGCACGTCGCCGGGCCGGCGCGGGCCGACCTCATAAGGAAGCGGCCGCCCGCTTGCGCGTTCGAAGGCATGCACCACTTCGAGCACGGAGGCGCCGCGGCCGGTGCCGAGGTTCAGCGTGACCAGGCCCACCTGGCTTTCTGCGTGCCGCAGCGCCGCCACGTGCCCTTCGGCCAGGTCCATCACATGCACGTAGTCGCGCACGCCGGTGCCGTCGGGCGTCGGATAGTCGTTGCCGTGGATGAGCAGCTTGTCGCGCTGCCCCACCGCCACCTGGCACACGAAGGGCATCAGGTTGTTCGGCTTGCCTTGCGGATGTTCGCCGATGCGTCCGCTCTCATGGGCGCCCACCGGGTTGAAATAGCGCAGCAGCGCAATGCGCCAGCCCGGCTCGGCGCGGTGCAGATCGATCAGCGCTTCTTCCACCATGCGCTTCGAACGCCCATAGGGATTGGCCGGCCTGCAGGGCGCGCCTTCCGGAATGGGCGATTGGTCGGGTTCGCCGTACACCGTGGCTGACGACGAAAAAATCAGCGTACGGACGCCTGCCTGTTGCATGGCCGAAGCGAGCACGAGGCTTCCATGCACGTTGTTGTCGTAGTACGTGAGCGGGTCGGCCACCGAGTCGCCGACGGCCTTGAGGCCCGCGAAGTGGATCACGGCCGAGAAGCGTTCGCTGGCCAGCACGCGGTCGAGCAGCGCCCTGTCGCGTACGTCGCCCTCGATCAGCCGCGGTGCGCTACCCGTGATCTGGCGCAACCGCTCCAGCACGCGGACGTCGCTGTTGCCAAGATTGTCGAGAATGACCGGCGTGTATCCGGCGGCGGCCAGCGCCACGCAGGTGTGGCTGCCGATGAAGCCTGCCCCGCCAGTCACCAGAACGCTGCTTTGGGCCATGTGATCTCTTTTCTGTTTGCTGGACCCGATTCTGTACGAGCTTTCCGGGGGCTGGTTGGCACGCGCTCACTGCGAGCGGCCCTGTGCGAGAATCAATTGATTACATCTTTGCACGCGCTCCCATGCAGAACGAAGAGACAAGCCATCCCGGCGTAGAAACCCAGACAGAGACGCTGACCCCTGCAGCTCCGGTGCGAAAGCGACCCAAGCCCGGGGAGCGGCGCGTGCAGATACTGCAGGCGCTGGCGGCCATGCTCGAGCAGCCTGGCGCCGAGCGGGTGACGACCGCGGCACTGGCTGCGCGGCTGGATGTGAGCGAGGCCGCGCTCTATCGCCACTTCGCGAGCAAGGCCCAGATGTTCGAGGGCCTGATCGATTTCATCGAGCAAAGCGTCTTCACCCTGGTGAACCAGATCCTCGAGCGCGAGGGCGCAACGGGTGCCCAGCAGGCCGCAAGAATCCTGACGCTGCTGGTGCAGTTTGCCGAGCGCAACCCCGGCATGACGCGCGTCATGGTCGGCGATGCGCTGGTGTTCGAGAACGAGCGGCTGCAGCAGCGCATGAACCAGTTCTTCGACAAGATCGAAGCCACCTTGCGCCAGGTGCTGCGCGGCGCCGCCACGGCGGATGGCTCGACCACGCCCACGGTGGACGCGCAGGTGCGCGCCGCCGCGCTCACGGCCTTCGTGGTCGGCCAGCTGCAGCGATTCACGCGCTCCGGCTTCCGGCGCGCGCCTTCGGAGCATCTCGAAGCCACGATCGCGCTGATCGTCTAGGCAAGGCGCATCCAGGGGCGCTGCCCTGGCGATCGGCTTCGCCCGACGCCAGCCGCAGCTGAGCCGGCAGCCCGAAGAGGGTACCCAGGGGATGGCGCGGGTCCGGGCGCCGCACTCGACTTGCCTCGTTGCGAGGCGTACGATCAGCGCCCCCTTGCCGCTGAATCGCGGCGACAAGTCCGTGTTCGTGTGGCTTCTGAACGGAGGTTCGTATGAGCTATCACCTGGAAGGTCGCCTGCTCGAGGTATGCAACTGCAACGTCCTGTGCCCTTGCTGGATCGGCGAAGACCCCGACAACGGCACCTGCGACACCATCGTCGCGTGGCGCATCGACAAGGGAACCATCGACGGCGTCGATGTCGGCGGCAACACCATCGCGGCCGTGGCGCATGTGCCCGGAAACATCCTCGAAGGCAACTGGACGGCGGCGATCTTCGTCGACGAAAACGCCTCGAAAGCGCAGGAAGAGGCGCTGCTCAAGGTCTACACCGGGAAGGCCGGCGGGCCGATCGCCGATCTGGCCGCACTCATCGGCCAGGTGGTGTCGGTCGAGCGGGCGCCCATTCGCTTCACCGTGAACGAAGGTAAGGGCGAGCTGGAGATCGGCAAGGATTACTACGCCGAACTCGAACCCTACCGCGGCGCGACCGGCGGCCAGACCACGCTTTCGGACACCGTGTTCTCGACGGTTCCGGGCGCGCCGGTGTTCGTCGGCAAGGCTCCGACCTACCGCTCGAAGAACGCCGCCCTCGGCATCGATCTCGACATCAAGAACCACAACGCCCTGCAGAGCACCTTCGTCTTCGACGCATGAGCGCCGCGCCGGGCCGACCCAGGCAAGCTCGCACCGCAGTGCGAAGCACGAAGGTTAGCCAATGAACCCGACGGCCGGCTCGCCGCCGCGCAACGTCACCCGTCATCGCCGCGTGTTCCTGCCGGTTCTCGCCGCACTGGTCACGCTTGCGTGGATGGCGTTGTGGGCCTGGGCGCGCAGCCCTTACGGGCGCTATCTCGAACACGGCGACTGGACCGCCTCGGGGCCGGCCGCGTTCCTGTGCCAGGCCATTCCCGCCGGCGGCGTGATCGTGCCCGCGGTGCTCTACGCCGCGGCATGGATCCTCATGACGGCGGCCATGATGCTGCCGACCACGCTGCCGCTGTTCAACGCCTTCGACCGATTGACCGCGGGGCGCCCGGACCATGCGCGCCTGCTCATGCTGCTGGGACTCGGCTACATGGCCGTGTGGGGTGCCTTCGGGCTGCTGGCGCACGGGCTCCACAGTGCGGTGCTGGCCCTGCTCGCCAGCGCGCCCACGCTGGCCTGGCACGGCTGGGTGATCGGTGCCGCGACCATTGCGTTGGCCGGAGCCTTCCAGTTCAGCCGCCTCAAGCACCGGTGCCTGGAGAAGTGCCGCACGCCCTTGAGCTTCGTCATCGAGCACTGGCGGGGCCAGGCGCAAGCCCGCCAAGCGTTCGCGCTGGGCACGCACCACGGCCTGTTCTGCGTCGGCTGCTGCTGGGCGCTGATGCTGCTGATGTTCGCGCTCGGCACCGGCAGTCTCGGCTGGATGCTTCTGCTGGCCGCCGTCATGGCGCTGGAAAAGAACGTTCCCTGGGGCCATCGCCTGAGCGCGCCGCTCGGGTTCGCGCTGCTGGGCTGGGCCGTCTTCATGGTGGCGACGCATGTCTGAAGCCGTGTCCGAGGCGCGCGGCGCCCCGTCCCTCCTGCAGACCATCGTCCTCACCGCGGCGGCCATGATCGCGTTCGCGGCCAATTCGCTGTTGTGCAGGCTGGCGCTGCAGCATCAGGGCATCGATCCGGCCAGCTTCGGCAGCATCCGGCTGGTTTCGGGTGCGCTCACGCTGGCCCTTGTCGTGCGGCTCAGGGCGCGGCCGCCTTCGCCCGCCCGTGTCGATTGGCTCGCCGCCGCCATGCTGTTCGCCTACGTCGCGTTTTTTTCGTTCGCCTACCTCAGCCTGCCGGCGGGAACGGGCGCGCTGATCCTGTTCGGCGCGGTTCAGCTCACGATGCTCGGCGCGGGCCTGGGCTCCGGGGAGCGCTTCGGGCCGGTTGCATGGCTGGGCTTCGTGCTGGCCGCGGGCGGGCTCGTCTACCTGGTGTTGCCGGGCGTCGCGGCGCCGCCGCTCCTGGGTGCCGCGCTGATGGCCATCGCCGGCGTGGCGTGGGGCGTGTATTCGCTCCGCGGCCGCGGCGTGGCAGACCCGCTGGCCGCCACGGCGCGCAACTTCTTGCGGGCCGTGCCGCTGGCCCTGGCGCTGAGTCTGGTTTTCGTCGCCCGCGCCCATGTGGATGCAACCGGCATCGCACTGGCCGTGGCTTCCGGCGCATTGACCTCGGGCCTCGGTTATGTCGTCTGGTACGCGGCGCTGGCCCGTCTTTCGGCCATGCAGGCGGCCACCGTGCAGCTGTCGGTGCCGCTCCTGGCGGCAATCGGCGGCGTGCTGCTGCTGTCGGAAGCAATCACGCCGCGGCTGGCGGCTGCCTCGGTGGCCATCCTGGGCGGCATTGCGATCGTGCTGAGCCAGAAGTCGCGCAAAGCACGCCGTTAGCGGCACAGGCCTTTACGCGATCGCCACGCCCATCTTCGAACCGGCCGCGACGATTTCTCCCCAGGTCGCATCGTCGAGCCAGATGCCCTCGCGCTCGCGCGCCACGCGCGCCGCGCGCTCCGGCTCGCCGGCAATCTGCACCTGGTCGAAGCCGGCACCCGGCGGGCTCTGGCGCAGCCAGTCGACGAAGGCCGTCGCTTCCTGCTCGAAGCTGGCCTGGGTTCCCAGCTTGGCGGGGTCGATCAGGATCGTCAGCATGCCGTTGAGCACCGTGCGGGCGGTGTCGGCCGGGCGATGCCAGGTACCTCCACCGCTGAGCGCGCCGCCAAGCAGCTCGCACGCCATCGCCATGCCGTAGCCCTTGTGCTCGCCGAAGGTCATGAGTGCGCCGAAGAGGCCATTGGATTGCGGCACCACCACGACGCCGGGGTCGTTGGTGGGCGCGCCGCGCTCGTCGATCAGGTAGCCGTCCGGCACCTGTTCGCCCTTGTTGTGGGCGACGCGCATCTTGCCCTGTGCCACGCGGCTGGTCGCAAAGTCGAGCAGGAAAGGCTCGGCCCCCGCCAGCGGAATGCCGATGCAGCACGGGTTGGTGCCGAAGCGCCCGTCGCCGCCGCCCCACGGCGCCACCACGGGCCGCGAGAGCACGTTGACGAAGTGCATCGAGACCAGGCCCTCGGCCGTCGCCATTTCGGCGAAATGCCCGATGCGACCCAGATGGTGCGCATTCGCGAGCGTGAAGATGCAGCTGCCGTGCTGCTTTGCACGCGCGATGCCGAGCTCCATCGCCTGCACGCCGACGATCTGGCCGTAGCCATGCTGGCCATCGAGTGCGAGCATCGTGCCGATGTCGGCGTTGACCTTGACCGCGGCATTCGGCGTGAGTCCGCCTTCGGCCACCGCATCGACATAGCGCGGCAGCATGCCCACGCCGTGCGAATCATGGCCGCTCAGGTTGGCCAGCACCAGATTGCCGGCGACCTGCGCGGCTTCGGCCGGCGTGCTGCCGGCGGCCGTCAGGATTTGGGCGCATTGCGATCGCAACGTAGCGGCGGGAAGGGTCTTGGGCATCAGTTGACTCCATGGGTTTGATCAAGGGCCGCGCAGCAGGCCCGTTCGTGAAACACCGCGGAACCGGCTTTGCCGGGCCGCTGGTGTTGCCCCCGGTAGGGGGAGGGAGAAGCGGCACGAAGTGCGCGCAGCCTGGGGGCGAGCTACTACATCACGGCGCCGACTTGCCACGGCACGAATTCGTTCTGGCCGTAGCCATGCTTCTCGCTCTTCGAGGGCTCGCCGGACGCCGTGGCGAGCACCAGTTCAAAGATGCGCTGGCCCATCTCCTGGATCGAGCTGGTGCCGTCCACGATCTCGCCGCAGTTGATGTCCATGTCCTCTTCCTGCCGCTGCCACAGCGCCGAGTTGGTCGCGAGCTTGAGCGAAGGAGAGGGCGCGCAGCCATAGGCGGAGCCGCGCCCGGTCGTGAAGCAGATGACGTTCGCGCCGCCCGCCACCTGCCCGGTCGCGCTCACGGGGTCGTAGCCCGGCGTGTCCATGTAGACGAAGCCGTGCGCGGTCACCGGCTCGGCGTATTCGTACACCGCCTCGAGGTTGCTGGTTCCGCCCTTGGCCACGGCGCCGAGCGATTTTTCGAGGATGGTCGTGAGGCCGCCCGCCTTGTTGCCCGGCGAGGGGTTGTTGTTCATCTCGCCTTCGTTGATCGCTGTGTAGTGCTCCCACCACTTGATGCGGTCCACCAGTTTCTGGCCGACCTCGCGCCGGACGGCCCGGCGCGTCAGCAGATGCTCGGCGCCATAGACCTCGGGCGTTTCGCTGAGGATGGCCGTGCCGCCATGCGCCACCAGCAGGTCGACCGCCGCGCCCAGCGCCGGATTGGCGCTGATGCCGGAGTACCCGTCCGAGCCGCCGCACTGCAGCCCGATCGTGATGTGCGCCGCGCTGCACGGCTCGCGCTTCACCGCATTGGCGCGCGGCAGCATCTCGTTGATCAGCGCGATGCCTTTCTCCACCGTCTTGCGCGTGCCGCCGGTGTCCTGGATGTTGAAGGTGCGGAAGTTCTCGCCCTCGGCCAGGTGGCCGGTTGCGAGCCAGGCATTGATCTGGTTCGCCTCGCAGCCCAGGCCCACCACCAGCACGCCCGCGAAGTTCGGGTGCGTGGCGTAGCCCGTGAGCGTGCGCTCCAGGATCTGCATGCCCATGCCCTGCGTGTCCATGCCGCAGCCCGTGCCGTGGGTGAGCGCCACGATGCCGTCGACGTTCGGGTAGGCCGCCAGTGCCGATGGATTGGTCTTGCGCGAGAAATGGTCGGCAATGGCGCGCGCCGCGGTGGCCGAGCAATTCACGCTGGTGAGCACGCCGATGTAGTTGCGCGTCGCCACGCGGCCGTCGGCGCGCCTGATGCCCATGAACGTGGCCTCGCGCTTCGCGGGCGCCGGCTTCACGTCGGCGCCGAACGCGTAGTCGCGCACAAAACCTTCCGTGACGGCGCCCTTGTCCGGGCCCATGTCGAGGTTGTGCGTGTGCACGTGCTCGCCGGCCGCGATGGCCTTGCTCGCAAAGCCGATGATCTGGTTGTAGCGGCGCACCGGTTCGCCGGCGGCAATGTCATGCGTCGCCACCTTGTGCCCGGCGGGAATCAGGCCGCGCACGGCGAAGTCTTCGACCTTGGCGCCGCCGACCAGCTGGCTGCGCGCGATCACGACATCGTCGGCCGGATGCAGGCGAATGAAGGGATTCATCGTGGAACTCGTGTTGTGTTGGGGATTAGAAGAACATTCTGGGCAACCAGAGTACCAATGACGGTACGTAGGTGATCACGACCAATGCCAGCAGCAGCGGAATCAGCCACGGCAGGATCGCCATCGTCGTGCGCTCGAAGCTCAGGCCCGCCACGCGCGCCAGCACGAACAGCACCATGCCCATCGGCGGATGCAGCAGCCCGATCATGAGGTTCAGCACCATCACCAGGCCGAAGTGGATCGGGTTCACGCCCAGCTGGGTTGCAATCGGCAGCAGGATCGGAACCAGGATGGTGATGGCGGCCGTGGGCTCCAGGAAGCAGCCCACGAACAGCATCAGCAGGTTGGCCAGCAGCAGGAACACCCAGGCTTCCTTGGTGAAGCCCAGCACCCAGCTCGCAATGTCGGTGGTCACGCCGGTGGCGGTGAGCATCCAGCCGAAGATGGACGCGGCGGCCACGATGAAAAGCACGGTGGACGTGGTCTCGATGGTGTCGAGGCAGACCTTGACGAACATCTTCCACGACAGCGTCTTGTACCAGCCGAAGCCGAGAATCATGGCCCACACGCACGCGGCAATGGCGCCCTCGGTGGGCGTGAACAGGCCGGTGCTCATGCCGCCGATCAGCAGCACCGGCGTCATGATGGGCAGCAGCGCTTCGAACTTGAAGATCTTGTCGAGCACGAACAGCGACGCCAGGCCCGCAAACACGGTGAGCTGCGGCGGCGTGCCCAGCTTGGCCACCAGGAGCCACAGCAGGAGCGGCCAGGCGATCACCACGGCCAGCTCGCACATGGCCTTGAAGAAGCGCGTGCTCGAAAACTTGACGTCGCCGCCCCAGCCGTTGCGATGGGCGAAGTAGGCCACCGTCAGCATCATCAGGATGGCCAGCAGCGCGCCGGGCAGGACCCCCGCAAGGAACAGCGCCCCCACCGACACGTTGGCCATCATCCCGTAGATCACGAACGGCAAACTGGGCGGAATGATCGGGCCCAGCGTGGCCGAGGCGGCCGTCACGCCGACCGCGAACTCGGTCGAATAGCCGTGCTCCTTCATGGCCTTGATCTCGATCGTGCCCAGGCCCGCGGCATCGGCAATGGCCGTGCCGCTCATGCCCGCGAAGATCACCGAGCCGAGCACGTTCACATGCCCCAGCCCGCCCTTGAGCCAACCGACCAGCGCCAGCGCGAAGTTGTAGATGCGGGTGGTGATGCCCGCGTTGTTCATCAGGTTGCCCGCAAGGATGAAGAAGGGCACCGCCAGCAAAGGGAAGCTGTCGATCCCGCTCACCATGCGGTGGATGACCACGAACGGCGGCAGGCTGCCGCTCGCCAGGATGTAGGCCAGCGAGGCGCCGGCCATGGCCACGGCCACCGGAATGCCGCCCGCCATGAAGACCAGGAAGAATATTTTCAGCATGCGGATGTTCTCGGGGGGCTCAGCGGTCGGCGAGGGTGGATTCGGGGCGTTCGAGCACGCTGTAGTTGCGCTTCCAGTGAGTGCGCGCCACCTGGATCGAGCGCCAGGTCATTGCCACGAAGCCCAGAAGGCACAGGCCGTAGACGATGTTCATCGGTGCGTCGACGATGGTCATGCGCGTGGTGTTGCCGATCTTCAGCATCATCTGCACGGTCATGACCACGGCGGCGGCGAAGAAGGCGGTGCGCAGCACGTCGACCGCACGCGACATCCATCGGCCCATGGCCGCCGGCATGTGGCGATAGAAGAAATCGACCTGGATCTGGTTGTTCTTCGCCACGCCGATGGCCGCGCCGATGAAGACCACGGCAATCAGCATGTAGCGCGCAACCTCCTCGGTCCACGCGGCCGAGTCGTTCATCACGTAGCGCGTGACGAACTGGTAGAACACCGTGAGCCCGAGCATCCAGAAGATCGCGAGCGCGATCCAGCCTTCGGCGATGGTCGGCGAAAGGTCGACCACCTCGTCTTCCGCGTGGAAGTGACCTTCGTCGTCAATGATTTTTTGTTCGGTCATGCCAAGTCTCGTGAAAGGGTGCGGGCCCATTCCAGGAACACCGCGGAACCGGCTTTGCCGGGCCGCTGGTGTTGCCCCCTGCAAGGGGGTGGGCGAAGCGACACGAAGTGCGCGCAGACTGGGGGTTTACTTGATGCTCACGATGCGGTCGTAATCCTGCTGGCGGTAGCCGTGATCCGTCGGCTTGGTGTTCTTCAGCACCGCTTCGCGGAACGCGGCCTTGTCCACCGTGATCACGTTGTTGCCCTTCTTCTTGAATTCTTCGGTCAGGCGGGCCTCCGAGGCGATGATGTCGCGGCCGGTCTTTTCGGCGGCTTCCTGCATCACCTCGGTGAAGATCTTCTTCTCGTCGGCCGACAGCTTGCCCCACAGCTGGCCGGAGGTCACCGTCAGCAGCGAGTCGATGATGTGGCCCGTGAGCGAGATGTTCTTCTGCACCTCGAAGAACTTCTTGGCCTCGATGGTGGGCAGCGGGTTTTCTTGCGCATCGACCGTGTTGTTCTGCAGCGCAAGGTAGACCTCGGCGAACGCGATGGGCGTGGCGTTGGCGCCCAGCGCCTTGGGAAAGGCCAGGTAAGCGGGTGCGTCGGGCACGCGGATCTTCAAGCCCTTCATGTCTTCGGGCTTGGTCACCGGCTTGGCGGCGCTCGACGTGACATGGCGCGCACCGTAGTAGTTGAGCGCCGTGATGTGGTTGCCGCTCTTCTCGTCGTAGCCCTTGGCAAGCTCCTGGAACACGTCGCTCCTGGCGTACTTCAGCAGGTGCTCCGAGTCGCGGAAGATGAACGGAAAGTAGGTCACGGCCAGCGGCTTGTAGGTGTTGCCCGCGAAGCTGGCGCCGGTCAGGACGATGTCGACCGTGCCGAGCGTGAGGCCCTGGTTGATGTCCGACTCCTTGCCGAGGCTCGATGCCGGGAACACCTGGATGTCGTACCTGCCATTGGTGCGCTTCTTGATCTCTTCCGCGGCCCACACCGAGTACTTGTGGAACGGCTCCGAGGTTTCGTACACATGCGCCCACTTGAGCTTGGTCTGCGCGCCGGCGATGCCCGTGGCGCCCAGCGCCGTTGCGGCCAGCGCGCAGGCGGCAATGGCCTTGAGGGTGTTGCGTTTGCTGTTCATCGATTTGTCTCCGTTGTATTGATTTGAAGAAGGATGCTGGCGATTCAGGACGCTTTTGCGCGGCGCCAGCTCGCGCTGAATCGTTGGTGCGAGTTGTCCATGTGGGCGTGCATCGCGGCACGCGCGGCCTCGGCGTCGTGCGCGGCCACCGCGTCGCGAATGGCCTCGTGCTCGGCAATGGCCGAGCGCCAGGAGGCCACCGTTTCGAAGTAGCCGCCCAGCCGCGTGAAGATCGGTCCGTTGCGGGAGTCCCAGAAGTTCTGCACCGTTTCCACCAGCACCATGTTGCCGCTGGCGTTGACGATGGCCAGGTGAAACGCGCGGTCGCCTTCCAGCGGCAGAATTTCGCGGTCGGCAAGGGCGCGCATCGTCTCGATGGCGCGCGTCATCGCATCGACGTCCTTGCGCTTGCCGATGGTGGCTGCAATGGCGGCGGTTTCGCCCTCGATCACGCGGCGCGCGCGAATCAGCTCCAGCGGGCCCCATTCGGTGGGCGCCACCGGCTTGCTCACGCGATGCGACCGGTCGAGCACGTACACGCCCGAACCCGTTCGAACCTCGACCCAGCCCTCGACCTCGAGCGCGATCAGCGCCTCGCGTACCGAAGGCCGGCTCACGCCAAGCTGCTTGGCCAGGTCGCGTTCGGCTGGCAGCCGCGCACCGACCGCGAATTCGCCCTTGCCGATCAGACCTCGGAGCTGGTCGGCAATCTGGCGGTACAGGCGCTGGGGTTCGACGGTCTGGAGCGGCACGGGACGGGCAGGTGTTAAGGGTTGTCCTGAATTGGACAAGTGGTAAGGCCAATTCAGAATACGATCCGTACCGCGCCGTCGCCATCGGGCCAAACCCTGAACGGCCGCTTCCACCTTTCAAGGAGACATGCATGAGACTCAAGGGCAAGACCGCGCTCGTCACGGCGGCCGGACAAGGTATCGGCCACGCGAGCGTGCTCGCCATGGCCGCCGAGGGCGCCCAGGTGTGGGCCACCGACGTCAACGAGAAGCTGCTCGAGCGCTACGCCGGCGTCGCCAACGTGCGCACGGCGAAGCTCGACGTGCTCGACAAGGATGCGATCGGCGCGTTTTTCAAGACTCTTCCCGCGCTCGACGTGCTGTTCAACTGCGCCGGCGTGGTGCACAACGGCACCGCGCTCGACGCCACCGACAAGGACCTGGAGTTCGCGTTCAACCTCAATGTGCGCGCGCAGTTCTGGACCATCCAGGCCGCGCTGCCCGGCATGCTGGCGGCCGGGCGCGGCAGCATCATCAACATGGCGAGCGTCTGCTCGAGCATGAAGGGGCTGCCCAACCGCTTCGTGTACGGCACCACCAAGGCGGCGGTGCTCGGCCTCACCAAGAGCGTGGCGGCCGACTTCGTGACGCGTGGCATCCGCTGCAATGCCGTCTGCCCCGGCACGGTCGATACGCCTTCCCTCGGCGAACGAATCAACGCCAACGAGGACCCCGAGGCGGCGCGCAAGGCGTTCATCGCGCGCCAACCCATGGGGCGGCTCGCGCAGGCCGAAGAAATTGCACCCGTGGTGGTGTTCCTCGCGAGCGACGAATCGGTGTTCGCTACCGGCCAGGCCTTCACGGTCGACGGCGGCCTCACCATATGAACCAGCTCGACTTCGCCGGCCGCCATGCCGTGGTGACCGGTGGCGCGGCGGGCCTGGGCTACGGCATCGCCGAACGGCTGCTGGCCTCGGGCGGCAGCGTCACGCTCTGGGACCGCGACGAGGCCGCGGCCGCCAAGGCCTGCGCGGCGCTGGGTGCCAAGGCCTTCGCGGTGAAGGTCGACGTGGCGCAGCAGCCTTCGGTCGCCGCTGCCGTGGCGGCCACGCTGGCGCATGCGCCGCGCATCGATGCGCTGGTCAACAGCGCCGGCATCACCGGCCCCAACGTCAAGCTGTGGGACTACCCGTTGGAGGACTGGCGGCAGGTGATGGACGTCAACATCAACGGCGTCTTCCTGTGCTGCCGCGAAGTGGTGGCGCAGATGCGAAAGCAAGGCTACGGCCGCATCGTGAACATCGCGTCCGTGGCCGGAAAAGAAGGCAACCCGAACGCCAGCGCCTACAGTGCGAGCAAGGCCGCCGTGATTGCGCTCACCAAGTCGCTGGGCAAGGAGCTGGCCGATACCGGCATCCGCGTCAACTGCGTGACGCCCGCGGCGGTGAAGACCGCCATCTTCGACCAGATGACACCCGAGCACATCGCGTTCATGCTCTCGAAAATTCCCATGGGCCGCTTCGGCACGGTGGAAGAGGTGGCCGCGATGGTCGGCTGGCTCTGCACCGAAGATTGCTCGTTCTCCACCGGCGCCGTGTTCGACCTCTCCGGCGGCCGCTCCACTTACTAACCAGTCTCCCAAGAAAGGACAACATGAAACTCGTTCGCTATGGCAATCCCGGCAAGGAAAAGCCCGGCCTCATCGACGACAACGGCCAGCTGCGCGACCTGAGCGCGCTGGTCAAGGACATCGGGCCCGAGCAGCTCGGCGACGCCGCCATTGCCAAGCTGCGCAAGCAGAAGGTCGATAAGCTGCCGCTGGTCAAGGGCAAGCCGCGCTTCGGCAGCCCGGTGGCCAACGTCGGCAAGTTCATCGCCATCGGCCTGAACTACGCCGACCATGCGGCCGAGTCCGGCCTGCCGATTCCGAAGGAGCCGGTGGTCTTCATGAAGGCGACCAGCTGCATCCAGGGCCCGAACGATCCCGTCATGCTGCCCAAGAACTCGGTCAAGAGCGACTGGGAAGTCGAACTCGGCGTGGTCATTGGCACGCGCGCGCGCTACGTCTCGCAAAAGGATGCGCTCAACTTCGTGGCCGGCTACTGCACCATCAACGACGTGAGCGAGCGCGAGTTCCAGATCGAGCGCGGCGGCACCTGGGACAAGGGCAAGGGCTGCGACACCTTCGGCCCCATCGGCCCCTGGCTGGTGACGCGCGACGAAGTGCCCAATCCGCAGAAGCTGTCGATGTGGCTCGACCTCAACGGCAAGCGCATGCAGACCGGCAGCACCAAGACCATGATCTTCAGCATCGCCAAGATCGTGAGCTACCTGAGCCAGTTCATGACGCTCTTGCCCGGCGACGTCATCACCACCGGCACGCCGCCCGGCGTCGGCCTTGGCATGAAGCCGCCGCTCTACCTGAAGAAGGGCGACGTGATGACGCTGGGCATCGAAGGCCTGGGCGAGCAGCGCCAGGAAGTGGTGCCTTTCAAGCTTTAAGCCAAATAGGCACACAAGAAACGGCGTGGTGGGCGGGAGCCCGCCGCGCCGTTTTTGTTGCGCGCCATGACGCGCTCAGCGCAGGACCCGGATCAGCTCGTCGTACACCAGCCGCACGCGCGCGGGCACCGGCGCGCGCTGCGGGCGGTAGACGTTGATCGGCCATGGCTCCGGTGCGTCGGCCTCCAGCACGGCCACCAGCGCGCCCGTTTGCAGCCATGGTTCGGCCAGCGGCGCAATGAGCTGGCCGAAGCCCACACCGGCCAGCACGGCGGCACATTCGGCATCGATGTCGTCAGTCACGAATGCCGGTGACGTCACGGTGACGACTCGCCGCTTGCTGAACGCCCACGGCCAGGGACGGCCCGAGCTCAGGTCGATCAGCGCGGTGAGTGGCAGCGCCGAAAGCGCATCCAGGCTCTGGGGCGTGCCGACCCTTTCGATGAGCGCCGGTGCGGCCACCACATGCAGCGGCATTTTTCCGACGGCCCGCGCGACGAAGCGCGCGTCGCGCATCGGGCCGACGCGCACTCCGATGTCGATCTGCTCGTCCACCACGTCGGCATGCTGCTCGGACAGGCGCAGGTCGAGCACCAGCCCGGGGTGCGTTGCCAGCAGCGGAGCGAGCGCTTGCGGTATGAGCCGCGCATACATGTGCGGGGCCGTGACCCGCACCGTGCCCGCATGCTGCGACAGCGTGCGCCGGTCTATCTGATGAAACAGCTCGTCGACGCCGCCCACTGCCGTGCGCGCACGCTCCGCCAGCTGCCGCCCGAAGTCGGTGAGCTGCACGCCGCGCGTGCTGCGGTGGAACAGCGGCTCGCCCAGTTCTTCCTCGAGCTCGCGCACCGCGCGCGTCACCACCTGCGGCGAGACGGACAGGCGCGCGGCTGCTTCGCGGAAGTTGGCGGCAGCGGCGGCGGTACAGAACACGCGCAGGGCTTCGAGACGGTTGGCCATGGGTGCTTTCAAGAGGGGGCTTATTCCAGTTTAAGGAATTCTGAAGTCGCAAGAGTTTCATTTACGGGAACGTGTGGATTTTCCACACTGCATGCACTTCTTCTTCAACACCCGAAAGGAATTCCCATGACATCCATTCAAGACAACATCCGCGGCAAGGTTGCCATCGTCACCGGCGCGAGCAGTGGGCTTGGCGAATCGACCGCGCGCCACCTGGCCGCGCGCGGCGCAAAGGTGGTGCTCGCGGCACGCCGCACCGACCGGCTCGACAAGGTGGTCGCCGAAATCCGCGAAGCCGGCGGCGAAGCCATTGCCGTCGCCACCGACGTGGCGAAGCGCGCCGATCTGGACAAACTCGCGGCCGCCACTGTGGAAGCTTTCGGCCGCATCGACGTGCTGGTCAACAACGCCGGCGTGATGCCGCTGTCGCCGATCGAGAAGCTCAAGGTCGACGAGTGGGACCGCACCATCGACGTCAACATCAAGGGCGTGCTCTACGGCATTGCCGCGGTGCTGCCGCGCATGCAGGCGCAGGGCAGCGGTCACATCGTCAACGTGGCGTCCATCGCAGGGCTGAAGGTGTTCACGCCGATCGGCACCGTCTACAGCGCGACCAAGCACGCGGTGCGCGCCATTTCCGAAGGGCTGCGCGTTGAAATGGGCAACAGCGGCGTGCGCGTGACCATCGTGTCCCCCGGCGCGATCGAATCGGAACTGAAGTTCGGCAGCAGCGACGCCGAAAGCGCGGCCGGCGTGAAGGCGTTCTACGAGGCCAACCAGATTCCCGCGGACTCGGTGGCGCGCGCCGTGGTCTACGCTGTGGAGCAGCCTGCGGACGTGGACATCAACGAGGTGGTGCTCCGGCCCGTTTCGCAGGAGTTCTGATCCGGGCGGGGCAGTGGCGGCCCCGCCCCGCATCGATTAACCTTCAACTGCAGAAGGACATTGACAGCCAAAATCGCAAAGCGCCTGCAAAATAGAACGACCGTTCGTTTTATTCGGAGCTTCAACGATGTCCGTCAATGCCGTTCCCGCCAAGCCGGTCCGCGCCGCCCAGAAGGGCCAGCAGACCAAGGCCGTCATCGTCGACGCGGCGCTGGCGCTGGCAGCGCAGATCGGGCTCGAAGGCCTGTCGATCGGCGCCGTGGCCGAAATCACGAAGATGAGCAAGTCGGGCGTGTTCGCCCACTTCGGCTCGCGCGAGGAACTGCAGATCTCGGTGGTGCGCGAGTATCACGCTCGCTTCGAGCAAGAGGTGTTTTTTCCGGCCCTCGAGGCGCCGCGCGGCCTGCCGCGGTTGCGCGCCATGTTCGCCAATTGGATGAAGCGCACCTCGGCTGAAATCGACTCGGGCTGCATCTACATCAGCGGCGCTTCCGAATTCGACGACCGTCCCGGCCCGGTGCGCGATGCGCTGGTGGAGTCGGTCAGCATCTGGCAGGCGGCCGTCCTGCGCGCCATCGTGCAGTCCAAGAGTGAAGGCCATCTGCGCGCCGACGCCGACGAGCGCCAACTCGCTTTCGAGATCCACGGTCTGATCCTCGCGCTGCACTACGAAGCGCGCTTTCTGCAGGTGCCGGGTTCCATTGGCCGCGCCAACGTCGGCTTCGACAACATCCTCGCGCGCAGCGCCACACCTGAAGCGCCGCCGGCCGAAGCAGCCGCCGCCAAGGCCAAGCCTTCCGCTTCCCGCCGGCTCAAGCCGGTGCGCTGAGCCCCCTTTTTTTCGTTCTTCCCTTTTCTTTTTTTCCAGTTTTCGACCAGGAGAGTTCCGGATGCCTACTTACAACCCACCCGTACGCGACATGCAGTTCGTGCTGCACGAAGTGCTCAACGTCGCCGATGAACTCAAGGCGCTTCCGGCCCATGCCGAGACCGATGCCGACACCATCAACGCTGTGATCGAAGAGGCCGGCAAGTTCGCCGCCGAGGTGACTTTTCCGCTCAACATCAGCGGCGACGAAGAGGGCTGCAAGCTCGACAAGACCACGCACGAAGTCAAGACGCCGAAGGGCTTCAAGGACGCCTACGCCAAGTACGTCGAAGGCGGCTGGCCCGCGCTGTCGTGCGACCCGGCCTTCGGCGGCCAGGGCTTGCCTTTCGTGGTGAACCAGTGCCTGTTCGAAATGCTCAACAGCGCCAACCAGGCCTGGACCATGTACCCGGGCCTGTCGCACGGCGCGTACGAAGCCCTGGCGGCTCACGGCACCGACGAACAGAAGAAGACCTACCTGCCCAAGCTCACGAGCGGCGAATGGACCGGCACCATGTGCCTGACCGAACCGCACTGCGGCACCGACCTGGGCCTCTTGCGCACCAAGGCCGAGCCGCAGCCTGACGGCACCTATCGCATCACCGGCAGCAAGATCTTCATCTCGGCCGGCGAGCACGACATGACGAGCAACATCATTCACCTGGTGCTGGCCCGCCTGCCCGATGCGCCCAAGGGCAGCAAGGGCATCAGCCTGTTCGTGGTGCCGAAGTTCAAGGTCAAGGCCGACGGCTCGCTCGGCGAGCGCAACCCGATCTTCTGCGCCGGCCTGGAGCACAAGATGGGCATCCACGGCAACGCCACCGCGCAGATCGTGATCGAAGGCGCCACCGGCACGCTGGTGGGCGAGCCCAACAAGGGCCTGGCCGCGATGTTCGTGATGATGAACGCCGCGCGCCTGGGCGTGGGCAACCAGTCGCTCGGCCTGACCGAAGTGGCCTACCAGAATGCGCTGGCCTACGCCAAGGACCGCACGCAGATGCGTTCGCTCTCCGGCGTCAAGGCCAAGGACAAGGAAGCCGACCCGATCATCGTGCACCCCGACGTGCGCAAGATGCTGCTCACCGCCAAGGCTTACGCAGAAGGCGGCCGCGCGCTGCAGATCTTCTGCACGCTGCTGCTCGACAAGGAACACAACCACCCCGACGAGAAGGTGCGCAAGGACTCGGGCGAACTGGTTGCGCTGCTCACGCCCATCGTCAAAGCCTTCATCACCGACAACGGCCACATCGCGACCAATTCGTGCATGCAGGTGTTCGGCGGCCACGGCTTCATCAAGGAATGGGGCATGGAGCAGTTCGTGCGCGACAACCGCATCAACATGATCTATGAAGGCACCAACACCATCCAGTCGCTGGACCTGCTGGGCCGCAAGGTGCTGGGCAACAACGGCGCGTCGCTCAAGAAGTTCGGCAAGCTCGTGGCCAAGCTGGTGGAAGAAGAAGGCGTGAACGAGAAGATGGCCGAGTTCATCAACCCGATCGCGATGCTGGGCGACCAGCTCACCAAGTTCACGACCGAAATCGGCTTCAAGGGCTTCCAGAACCCCGACGAGGTGGGCGCCGCCGCAGTGGACTACCTGCGCGTGGCCGGCCACTTCGTGTTCGGCTACCTGTTCGCCCGCATGGCCCAGGTGGCGCTGCGCGAAATTGCCGCCGGCAACACCGACCCGTTCTATGTTGCCAAGCTGCAGACCGCGCGCTTCTATTTCGCCAAGCTGTTCCCCGAGACCGCGACGCTGATGCGCACCGCGCGAGCCGGCAGCAAGGTGTTGATGGACACCGATGCAGCGCTGGCTTGAGGCCGCTGTCTTCTTTCATCGTCCAACCGGGAGCCCGTTCATGAAATCGATGCTTGCAGCCATCGTCCTCGCCGCCGCCTCGGTCACGGCCATGGCCCAGGGCACGGCCCTGACCCCGGTGGGGCTGTGGCGCAACGTCGACGACAAGACCGGCGAGGCCAAGGCGGAGATCCGCATCGGCGAAGCCAACGGCGCGCTCATCGGCCGCATCGAAAAGTCGCTGAAGAAGGACGGCAAGCCCGACGCGATCTGCGATGAATGCAGCGACGACCGCAAGGGCAAGCCCATCACCGGGCTCGACATCATCCGCGGCGGCAAGAAGGCCGAAGGCAAGGACGTCTGGGAAGGCGGAAAGATCCTCGACCCCGAGAACGGCAAGGAATACCGCGCGAGCTTCACGCCCATCGACGGCGGCAAGAGGCTCGAAGTGCGCGGCTACCTGGGCCCTTTCTGGCGGACCCAGACCTGGAATCGTGTCCAGTAGGCCGCCCGCGTTTTCAATCCAAGAAATACCAATCAACATGTCCCGATTTCAAGTGAAAAAGGTCGCCGTGCTCGGCGCCGGCGTGATGGGCGCGCAGATTGCTGCCCATCTCGTGAACGTGCGCGTGCCGGTGGTGCTGTTCGACCTGGCCGCAAAAGAAGGCCCGAAGAACGGCATCGTCACGCGCGCCATCGACAATCTCAAAAAGCTCAAGCCCGCGCCGCTCGGCGACGTGGCCGACGCGGTGTTGATCGAGCAGGCCAACTACGACGACGATCTTGCCAAGCTCGGCGAATGCGACCTCATCATCGAAGCCATCGCAGAGCGCATGGACTGGAAGCTCGATCTGTACAAGAAGATCGCGCCGCACGTTTCGAAGCACTCGATCCTGGCGTCCAACACCTCGGGCCTGTCGATCACCAAGCTCAGCGAGGCACTGCCCGAAGCGCTGAAGCCGCGCTTCTGCGGCATTCATTTTTTCAACCCGCCGCGCTACATGTTCCTGGTGGAGCTGATCAACACGCCCACCACCGAGCCGCAGGTGCTCGACGACCTCGAGGCTTTTGTCACCAGCACCCTCGGCAAGGGCGTGGTGCGCGCGCACGACACGCCCAACTTCATCGCCAACCGCGTCGGCATCGCCGGCATGCTGGCCACGCTGAAGGAGGTCGAGAAGTTCGGCCTCACGCCCGACGTGGTGGACGACCTCACCGGCAAGAAGCTGGGCCGCGCGAGCTCGGGCACCTTCCGCACCGCCGACGTGGTGGGCCTCGACACCATGGCTCACGTCGTGAAGACGCTGCAGGACAACCTCGACGCCGAGACCGATCCGTTCTACGCCAACTTCGCGACGCCGCCGGTGCTCGCGAAGCTGCTCGAGCTGGGCAACCTGGGCCAGAAGACCAAGGCCGGCTTCTTCAAGAAGGTGGGCCGCGACATCCTGCGTTTCGACCTCCAGAGCGGCGACTACGTGCCGGCCGGCGCCAAGGCCGACGAGGTGTATGGCCGCATGCTCAAGAAGCCCGCGGGCGAACGCCTGAAGCTGCTGCGCGAGAGCGAGGGACCGCAGGGCCAGTTCCTCTGGGCCATCTTGCGCGACAGCTTTCACTACGCCGCCGTGCACCTGGCCAGCATTGCCGAGAGCGCGCGCGACATCGACTTTGCGATGCGCTGGGGCTTCGGCATGAAGCAGGGCCCATTCGAGCTCTGGCAGGAGGCCGGCTGGGCGCAGGTCGCCAAGTGGGTACAGGAAGACATCGACGCCGGCAAGGCGCTGAGCACCGCGCCGCTGCCGAAGTGGGTGTTCGAAGGCCCGGTGGCCAAGGCCGGCGGTGTGCACACGGCCGAAGGCTCATGGAGCGCCTCGCAGAACAAGTTCGTGCCGCAGCGCAGGCTGCCGGTGCACGACCGCCAGCTGTTCCCCGAGAGCGTGCTTGGTGCCAACGCGACCGATGCCAACACCGCCGGCATCACGATCAGCGACGAAGGCGACGTGCGCGTCTGGACGCTCGACGGCGAGGTGCTCATCGCGAGCATCCATTCGAAGATGCATGCCATCAGCCCCGATGTGGCCGAAGCGCTGGGAGCCGCGGTCGACCTGGCCGAAGCCGAATACAAGGGCCTGGTGATCTGGTCGCCCGACGAGATGTTCTCGGTCGGCGCCGATCTGCAGGCGATGCTGCCGGCCTTCGTGGTCGCGGGCATCGGCGCGGTCGAAGGCGCGGAAGAAGAGCTGCAGAACGTGATGCTCAAGATCCGCTACGCCAGCGTGCCCGTGGTGTCGGCCGTGCGCGGCATGGCGCTGGGCGGCGGTTGCGAACTGGCCGTGTATTCGGCCAAGCGCGTGGCGGCGATGGAAAGCTACATCGGCCTGGTCGAAGTGGGCGTGGGCCTGATCCCGGGCGCGGGCGGCCTGACGTACATCGCACGCCGTGCGGCCGAGAACGCAGCGGCCTCCACCGGCACCGACCTGCTGCCGTTCCTGACCGAAGGCTTCACCGCCGCGGCGATGGCCAAGGTCGGTACCGGCGCGCTCGACTCGAAGAAGCTCGGCTACCTGCTCGATAGCGACGTGATCGTGCCGAACAAGGACGAGCTGCTCTACGTAGCGCTGCAGCAGGCCAAGGCGATGGCCGATGCCGGCTACCGTGCACCGCTGCGCCGCAGCTTCCGTGTGGCGGGCCGAAGTGGCGCCGCGACCATCAAGGGGCAACTCGTCAACATGCGCGACGGCGGTTTCATCAGCGCGCACGACTTCCATATCGCGAGCCTGATCGCCAACGTGGTGACCGGCGGCGACGTGGACGCGGGCTCGCTCGTGACCGAGGAATACCTGATGGCGCTGGAACGCAAGGCGTTCTGCTCGCTCATCGTGCATCCGAAGACGCAGGAGCGGATCATGGGGATGCTGAGCACGGGGAAGCCGGTGCGGAACTGATCAGGCCCAGACCATGAAAGAGGACGCTGGCATGTCTGCTCCCCTCTCCCGCGAGTGGGAGAGGGAGCAAGACAGCCAACCATCGTCGCATCGGACGAATGAGCAAGACAAGATACAAGGACTGAAGAGCCATGAAACAAATCCAAGACGCCTACATCGTCTCCGCCACCCGCACCCCGATCGGCAAGTCGCACCGCGGCTACTTCCGCAACTACCGCCCCGACGACCTGCTCGCGACCACGCTGAAGGCTGCACTCGCCGCCGTGCCTGGCCTCGACCCCAAGGCCATTGAAGACATCATCTGCGGCTGCGCGATTCCCGAATCGCAGCAGGGCCTGAACGTCGCGCGCATCGGCGCGGTGCTGGCGGGCTTGCCCACGAGCATTGGCGGCATCACCGTGAACCGCTTCTGCGCCTCGGGTCTTTCGGCCGTGCAGATGGCGGCGGACCGCATCCGCGTCGGCGAGGCCGACGTGATGATCGCGGCCGGGGTCGAAAGCATGAGCATGGTGCCGATGATGGGCAACTCGCCGTCGCTGTCGCCCTCGATCTTCGAGCGTGAAGGCGACGTGGGCATTGCCTACGGCATGGGCCTCACGGCCGAAAAAGTCGCGCAGCAGTGGAAGGTGAGCCGCGAGGCGCAGGACGAATTTGCGCTCGCCTCGCACAAGAAGGCGCTGGCCGCGCAGAAGGCCGGCAAGTTCACGGACGAGATCACCCCCATCGAAGTGACCGACCGCACGCCGAACCTCGAGACCGGCGAGTCGATCGCGAAGACGCGCACGGTGAATCTCGACGAAGGCGCGCGCCCCGACACCAGCCTCGAAGGCCTGGCCAAGCTGCGTACCGTGTTCGCCGCGCGCGGCACCGTCACGGCTGGCAACAGCTCGCAGACTTCCGACGGCGCGGGCGCGCTCATCCTCGCAAGCGAGAAGGCGGTCAAGCAATACGGCCTCACGCCGCTCGCGCGCTTCGTGAGCTTTGCGAGCAAGGGCGTGCCGCCGCACATCATGGGCATCGGTCCTATCGAGGCCATTCCGGCCGCGCTGCGCTATGCGGGGCTCAAGCACGAGGACATCGACTGGTTCGAACTCAACGAAGCCTTCGCCGCGCAATCGCTCGCCGTCATCAACACGCTGGGACTCGACCCGAGCAAGGTCAACCCGATGGGCGGCGCGATTGCGCTGGGCCATCCGCTCGGCGCCACCGGCGCCATTCGCACGGCCACGGTGGTACATGCGCTGCGGCGCGAGAACCTGAAGTACGGCATGGTCACGATGTGCGTGGGCATGGGGCAGGGAGCAGCGGGCATCTTCGAACGCGTGTAGGGACGCGGCTACTGCGCGGGCGGTCTGCGGCGTTGCGGAGCCCGTCGGAAAATCCTCACGACCCTGAAGGCCGCTCCGGTTTTCCGCCACCCGCGCCTTGCATCTCATCCCGCTCGCTACGCCGGAAAGGTTGCGGTCGATGGTTCGAAAAACGAAGGAGACAACTTCAATGCAGATGCAGCAGCTCCCAGTCGACGATAGCGTGCAATTGGCCGTGCGCCGCTACGAGCCGGCCGGCGAAGCCCGCGCCAGCATCGTCATCGGCGGTGCCATGGGCGTGCGGCAGTCGTTCTACGAACCCTTCGCGCAATGGCTCGCCCATCAGGGCCTGAGCGTCTGGACGTTCGACTACCGCGGCTCGGGCGATTCGCGCAACGGTGCCTCGTTGCGTGGTTTCGAGGCCGACCTGTTCGACTGGGCGCGCGACTATGAAGCAGTGATCGATGCCGCGAAAGCTGCGTTGTCCGGACAGCCGCTCTACCTGCTGGGCCACAGCCTCGGTGCGCAGCTGCCGGGGTTCCTGCAGCGGCCCGAGCAGGTCGACGGCCTCGTCAGCATCGCCGCTGGCAGCGGCTACTGGCGCGAGAACGCGCCAAAGCTCAAGCGCAGCATCCTCTACTTCTGGTTCGTGCTGGTGCCGCTGGTCACTCGGCTGTGCGGCTACTTTCCGGGCCGCAGGCTCAAGAAGGTCGGCGACCTGCCGCGCGGCGTGATCCTGCAGTGGCGGCGCTGGTGCCTGAACCCGCGCTACAGCCTCGGCGCCGAAGGCGAGCGGGCCTTGCAGAGCTACGGGCGCGTGCGCTTTCCGGTGCTCGCGCTGTCGATCACCGACGACGAACTCATGACGCTCGCGGGCACCGAAAGCCTCGTGAGCTTCTACGCGGGCGCGCCGAGCGCGGTCGAGCGCATCGCGCCGGCCGACGTGCAGGCGCGGCGCATCGGCCACTTCGGCTTCTTCCGCGAACAGTTCAAGAGCAGCCTCTGGCCAAGCATGCTTGACAAGCTGCACCGGCTGGCGGCACTTACTGCGGTGCAGCAAGCCAGCGTCCCGCACACGACTGCGTGATGCCATTCACCGGAGGCACACTGCAACCATGAGCACGCACCCATTCGACAAAGCCATCGCGCTGCAACACAGCGACATCCGCGTCGGCCACTTCACCGGCGCCACCAGTCCGGACTACTGGAACATGGTCGGACCCTTTGGCGGCGCCACCGCGGCCATTGCACTGCAGGCGGTGTTGCGGCATCCGGACCTGCTGGGCACGCCCATTGCGCTGACCGTGAACTTTGCGGCCGCGCTCGAAGCCGGTCCGTTCGACGTGCAGGCCACGGCCGTGCGCACCAACCGTTCGACCCAGCACTGGACCGTGCAGATCACACAGGGCAACGCGGGCGGGATGCCGAACATGACGACCACCGCCACCGTGGTCACGGCCGCGCGGCGCGACACCTGGGGCGCAAGCGACATGCCGATGCCCGAGGCGCCCAACCCCGAAACGGTCGAGCGTCTCAGCATCGGGCCGTCGGGCGTCGCCTGGCTCGACCGGTACGAGATGCGGCCGTTCAGCGGCGGCATTCCCGCGAAGTGGGACGACAGCCTGCATCACAGCGAGTCCCGGCTCTGGCTGCGCGACGCGCAGGCGCGGCCGCTCGACTTTTGCTCGCTGGCCGCGATGAGCGACACGTTCTATCCGCGCGTCTGGCTGCGCCGCGCCAAGCATGTGCCGGCGGGCACGGTGTCGATCACCACCTACTTCCATGCCGGGCCGGCGCAGCTGGCCGAGGTCGGCACGGGTTACCTGCTCGGCCGGGCGGTGGGGCAGCAGTTCTTCAACGGCTTCTTCGACCAGACGGCGCATCTGTGGAGCGAGAAGGGCACGTTGCTCGCGACTTCCAATCAGATCGTCTACTACAAAGAATAGCGAGACGCCCCATGCAAAAGACCGCACTCATCGTCGGAGCGGGCGACGCCACCGGCGGGGCCATTGCACGCCGCTTCGCGCGCGAGGGGTTCGCCGCCTGCGTCACGCGGCGCAGCCTCGACAAGCTGCAGCCGCTGATCGCGCAGATCGAGGCCGACGGCGGCCGCGGCCATGCCTTTGCCTGCGACGCGCGCAAGGAAGAAGAAGTGGTCGCGCTCGTCGAGCAGATCGAATCGACCGTGGGCCCGATCGAGGTGATGGTGTTCAACATCGGCGCCAACGTGCCCGAGAGCATCCTGACCGAGACCGCGCGCAAGTACTTCAAGGTGTGGGAGATGGCCTGCTTCTCGGGTTTTCTCAACGGGCGCGAAGTGGGAAAGCGCATGGTGGCGCGAGAACTGCCAAAGGGCGGGCATCGCGGCACGATCATCTTCACCGGCGCCACGGCATCTCTGCGCGGCGCGGCCAACTTCGGCGCCTTCTCGGGCGCGAAGATGGCACTGCGCGCATTGGCGCAGTCGATGGCGCGCGAGCTGGGCCCGCAGGGCATTCACGTGGCGCACGTGGTGGTCGACGGCGCCATCGACACCGAGTTCATCCGCAGCAACTTTCCCGAGCGCTACGCACTGAAGGAAAGCGACGGCATCCTGAACCCCGAGCACATTGCCGACAGCTACTGGATGCTGCATTCGCAGCCGCGCGACGCCTGGACGCACGAGCTGGACCTGCGTCCCTGGTCCGAGAAGTTCTGAGATGCCGGCTCGTTGCCTTGTGCGCAACAAGGAGACACCCATGACCCAATCCGTCGACTTCTATTTCGACTTCGGCAGCCCCGCCGCCTACCTGGCCGCCACGCAACTGCCGCACATATGCGCCGACACCGGCGCGCAACTGGTCTGGAAGCCCATGCTGCTTGGCGGCGTGTTCCAGGCCACGGGCAACCGTTCGCCGGCGGAGATCGTGCTCAAGGCGCCGTACATGACCATCGACCTGCAGCGTTTTGCCAGGCGCTACGGCGTGCCCTTCGTGCACAACCCGCATTTCCCCATCAACACGCTGCTGCTGATGCGCGGCGCCACGGGCATCCAGATGAAGGAGCCGGCGCGCTTCGGCGTTTACGTCGACGCCATTTTCGATGCGATGTGGGTCGAACCGAAGAACATGAACGACCCCGCCATCGTTGGCGCCGTGCTTCAAAATGCGGGCTTCGACGCTGCCGCCTTGCTGGCGCTGGCCGGCTCGCAGGAAGTGAAAGACCGCCTGAAAGCCGTCACGCAAGAGGCGGTGGAGCGCGGCGTGTTCGGCGCGCCCACCATGTTCGTCGGCGACCAGATGTTCTGGGGCCAGGACCGCCTGGATTTCGTGCGCGAAGCCCTCGACGCCTGATCGCTGCCATCACCCGTTTTATCCAAGGACCATTCCCATGACCGACATCCTCGTCCACACCGAAGCCGGTGTGATGACCCTGACCTTCAACCGCGTCGACAAGAAGAACTCGATCACCAGCAGCATGTACGCCGAACTGGCCGACGCACTGGCTGCGGCCGAGAGCGATGCGGCCGTGCGCTGCGTGCTGATCCAGGGCGACCCGACGATCTTCAGCGCGGGCAACGACATCGGCGACTTTCTCAATGCGCCGCCCGCCGGCCAGGATTCGCCGGTGTTCCGCTTCCTGCGCGGCATCGCGACCTTCCCCAAGCCCATCGTCGCGGCCGTCTGCGGCCCGGCCGTGGGCATCGGCACCACGATGCTGTTCCATTGCGACCTGGTCTACGCGGGCGACAACGCGGCCTTCTCGATGCCCTTCGTGAACCTGGGCCTGTGCCCCGAAGCGGCGTCGAGCCTGCTGGTGCCGCAGATGCTGGGCTACCATCGTGCGGCCGAGGCGCTGCTGCTGGGCGAGCCCTTCATGGCCGAGGCCGCGCTCGAAGTGGGCCTGGTCAACCGCATCGTGCCGCCGACCGAAGCCAATGCCATCGCGCAGGTGCAGGCCCGCAAGCTCGCGGCCAAGCCGCTGAGCGCGCTGGTCGAGACCAAGCGCCTGCTGAAGAAGGCCCAGATGCCCGCCGTGCTCGAGCGCATGGGCGAAGAGGGCGCGAGCTTCGGCCGCATGCTGCGCGAACCCGCTGCCAAGGAGGCTTTCGGCGCCTTCATGGAGAAGCGCAAGCCGGATTTCTCGAAGGTCTGATGGATGAGGGGCTCTCCGCGTTGGCCCGAAGACAGTGCCCGCGTACACTGTCCCGCGTGCAAGTCTTCGAGAAAAGATCGCTTGAAACGCCCGTCCAGCCGGCGTGTGAAGCTACTGAAAAAGTAGCAATCGACCTTGCGCGCCGGCGTACGTTGGGGATGCTCGCGGGCACCCTGGCGGCGCCTTCCCTGGCCTTGGCGCGCGTGCGCCCCCTGCGCATCGGGCTCATCGGCTCCTGGTCCGGCCCCTATGCGGGCGGCGGCCGCCAGTTCGATGCCGGCATGTCGGTCTGGCTTGCCGCACACAACCAGCAGATCGCAGGGCGCCCGGTCGAGCTGCTGCGCCGCGACGTGCCGGGCAGTGCGCCCGAGCAGGCACGCCGCCATGCGCAAGACCTGGTCGAGAGCGAACGGGTCGACCTGCTGGCGGGGCTGGACTTCAGCTCCAACGCCTATGCCGTCGGCGCCGTGGCCACGCAGGCCAAGGTGCCTTTGCTCGTGATGAATGCGGCCTCTTCGGGCCTCACGGCGCGCTGTCCTTTTGCGGTGCGGGTGTCGTTCACCATCGCCCAGGTCACGCTGCCGCTGGCAAGCTGGGCGCTCCAGCAAGGCCTGCGCAACGTCTGCACCGTGGTGGCCGACTACGCCTCGGGCGTCGATGCGGAAAGCACCTTTGTCGCGGGCATCACCGCTGGCGGCGGCCAGGTCGGCGCCATGCTCCGGGTGCCGCTCGCTACGCTCGACTATTCGGCCTACATGCTGCGCCTGCGCGAGCTCAAGCCGCAGGCGGTGTTCTTCTTCCTGCCTTCGGGGCAGATGCCGACGACCTTTCTCAAGTTCTGGCGCGACCGCGGCATGGCCGATACCGGCATCCGCCTGCTCGCCACCGGCGACGCCACCGACGACCACTACCTCGAAGGCATCGGCGAACTGGCCGATGGCCTGGTGACCAGCCACCACTATTCATTCGCCCACGAGTCCGCGGCCAACCGCCGCTTCACCGGGGTTTTCGAAACCGAATACGGCAGCCATCTGCGGCCCGGCTATTTCGCCGTGGCAGCCCACGATGCGCTCGCCGCCACCGACGCCGCGATGAGTTCGCCCGCCGCGCGCGGCGGCCTCGGCGGCGAACGGCTGGTGGATGCTTTCCGGGGCCTGAAGCTCGAGAGCCCGCGCGGCCCGATCGAGATCGATGCCTACACCCGGGACATCGTGCAGGCCGTCTATATCCGCCGCACCGAGCGGCGCGACGGGCGCTGGATCAACCGCGAGTTCGAGCGCTTCGAGCGGGTGCGCGACCCGGCGCTGTGAGCCATCGCGCTCAGGGCTGTTGTTCGATGGGCCGCGGCCGGCCGTTGTCGTCGATGGCCACGTAGGTGAAGGTGGCCTGCGTCACCTTGATGTACTCGCCCTGGGCCCGGAAGCGCTCGGCAAAGACCTCGACCGTGACCGTGACCGAGGTGCGCCCGATGCGCACCAGCTTCGAATAGAACGAAAGAATGTCGCCCAGCCGCACCGGCTGCTTGAAGATGAATTCGTTGACAGCCACCGTGGCCTGGCGCCCCTTGGCATAGCGCGCAGGGATGACCGAGCCGGCCAGGTCGCACTGCGCCATGACCCAGCCGCCGAAGATGTCGCCGTTGGCGTTGCAGTCGGCCGGCATGGGGATGACCTTGAGCACCAGCTCCATGTCGGTGGGCAGGCTCTTGAGGGTCGCGGCGGCGGCGGTGCTGGAAATATCGGACATGGGCACAATCTGGAACAAACAAAGCAACCACGATTGTCCCCCATGCGCCGCAGCGGCGAAGCCCTACCTCCTCCTTCCCACCCCGTCGCCGGCCATGCGCCGGCGCGCAGCGACCGCTCCGACTGGGCGACGCTGCGCCGCCTCTTTCCCTATCTCTGGCAATACAAGTGGCGGGTGATCGCCGCGCTCGGCTTCATGGTGGGCGCCAAGGTGGCCAACGTGGGCGTGCCGGTGCTGCTGAAGAACCTGATCGACACGATGACGCCCAAGCCTGACATGGCCCAGGCGCTGCTGATCGTGCCCATCGGGCTGTTGCTGGCCTACGGTCTGCTGCGGTTCTCGACCGCGCTCTTCGGCGAATTGCGCGAGCTGATCTTCGCCAAGGCCACCGAGGGCACGGCGCGGCAGATCGCGCTGGAAGTGTTCGGCCATCTGCATTCGCTGAGCCTGCGCTTCCACCTGGAGCGCCAGACCGGCGGCATGACGCGCGACATCGAGCGCGGCACGCGCGGCGTGCACTCGCTCATCTCGATGTCGCTCTACAGCATCGTGCCGACCCTCATCGAGCTGACGCTGGTGCTGACCATCCTGGGCGTGAAGTTCGATTCGCTGTTCGTCTGGATCACGGCTGCGGCGCTGGTGCTGTACATCACCTTCACGGTGACGGTGACCGAGTGGCGCACCCAGTTCCGCAAGACCATGAACGAGCTCGACTCGATGGCCCAGAGTCGCGCGGTCGATTCGCTCTTGAACTACGAGACGGTCAAGTACTTCAACAACGAGGAGTTCGAGGCGAAGCGCTACGACGCCAGCCTTGACCGCTACCGCAAGGCCGCCATCAAGAGCCAGCGCACGCTGAGCATGCTCAACGCCGGGCAGCAGCTGATCATCGCAATCAGCCTGGTGCTGATGCTGTGGCGCGCCACCTCGGGCGTGGTCGATGGGCGCATGACGCTCGGCGACCTGGTGATGGTCAACGCCTTCATGATCCAGCTCTACATTCCGCTCAACTTCCTGGGCGTGATCTACCGCGAGATCAAGCAGAGCCTGACCGACCTGGACAAGATGTTCGTGCTGATGGAAAAAGAGCGGGAGGTGCGCGATGCGCCCGGTGCGCAGCCCCTGGCAGGCGTCGACTCCACCGTGCGCTTCGAAGACGTGAGCTTTGCGTACGAGCCCGCGCGGCCTATCCTCAAGCACGTGAGCTTCGAGATTCCCGCGGGCAAGACGGTGGCCGTGGTCGGCCCTTCGGGCTCGGGCAAGTCCACGCTGGCGCGGCTGCTCTACCGTTTCTACGACGTGCAGCAGGGCCGCATCACCATCGGCGGCCAGGATATCCGCGAGGTGCAGCAATCGAGCGTGCGGCGCGCCATCGGCATCGTGCCGCAGGACACGGTGCTGTTCAACGACACCGTCGAATACAACATTGCCTACGGCCGCCCCGGTGCGACCCGCGAAGAGGTCGAAGGCGCCGCGCGTGCGGCGCGCATCCACGACTTCATCTCGGCCACGCCCAAGGGCTATGAGACGACCGTGGGCGAGCGCGGCCTCAAGCTCTCGGGCGGAGAAAAGCAACGCGTGGCCATTGCACGCACGCTGCTCAAGAACCCTCCGATCGTGATCTTCGACGAGGCCACCTCGGCGCTCGATTCGGCCAACGAGCGCGCCATTCAATCCGAACTCAAGAGCGCGGCGCAGGGCAAGACCACGCTGGTCATTGCGCACCGCCTGTCGACGGTGGTCGATGCGCACGAGATCCTGGTGCTGGAGTCGGGCGTGATCGTCGAGCGCGGCACGCATGCCGAATTGCTCGCCAGGCAGGGCCCCTACGCGCAGATGTGGGCTTTGCAGAAGAGCGAAGCAGCGGTGCTGCTCTAGCCCGATCATTCGTCCTTTGTTTTTTCCGATCCAGGAGTTCCGACGTGTCGACCAAGATTCCCCTGCTGGTGCTCAGCAGCCTCTCGAGCGCCCACCAGGCCCAGATTGCCGAGGTCTACGACATGACCTATGCCTTCGACGCCACCGCGCGCGCCACCGCAATTGCCGAGCACGGCAAGAAATTCCGCGCGGTGCTGACCATCGGCGTGATCGGCATCACGCCCGAAGAGATCGCGTCCATGCCGTCGCTCGAGCTGATCTGCTGCATGGGCGCGGGCTACGAGGGCATTCCGCTCGAAGTGACGCGTGCACGCGGCATCGTCACGGCCAATGGCGCCGGCACCAACGACGACTGCGTGGCCGACCATGCCTTCGGCATGCTGATCAGCATCGTTCGCGGCTTTCGCCAGCTCGACCGGCTGTGCCGCGAAGGCGTGTGGCGCGAGCAAATCCCGCAGCCGCCGAACGTGTCGGGCAAGAAGCTCGGCATCCTGGGGCTCGGCACCATCGGCCAGAAGATCGCCAGGCGCGCGGCTGCGTTCGACATGGAGATCGGCTATCACAACCGCAAGCCGCGCGAAGGCGCGGCGCACCGCTATTTCGACGACCTGAAGTCGCTCGCCACCTGGGCCGACTTCCTGGTGCTGGCCGCGCCGGGCGGCCCGGCCACGCGCCACCTCGTGAATGCCGAGGTGCTCGACGCGCTCGGCCCGCAGGGCTTTCTGGTCAGCATCGGGCGCGGCAGCGTGGTCGATACCGGGGCGCTGGCCGCTGCGCTGCGCCAGAACCGCATCGCGGGCGCGGGCCTCGACGTGTACGAAAGCGAGCCCAAGCGGCCCGAGCCGCTGGTCGGCCTGGACAACGTGCTGCTCACGCCGCACATGGCGGGCTGGTCGCCGGAGGCCACGCAAAAGTCGGTGGACCGCTTTCTTTCGAATGCCGAAGGGCACTTTGCAGGACGCGGCGTCGTGTCGCCGATCTGAAGGTCTTGCTCCTTCCTCCGCTGGGGGAAGGTTGGGATGGGGCCGGGGCAGGGCGCCCGATGGATGCGCCGCTTGCCCCCACCCCTGCCCTCCCCCGGGAGGGGAGGGAGTCAATCAAGCCAGGGCTGACGGGCGATGAGATGCCCAGCCGCACGCCTGGTCATACGCATGCCCGAGCCGCAGCACGTCGAAGTCCGCATGAATCGGCCCCGCAAGCTGCAGCCCCATCGGCAACCCACCCTCGCCGAAGCCCGCGCGCACGTTCAGCGTCGGCAACCCCGCCAGCGTGAACGGCGTGACGATCTCCATCCAGCGGTGGTACGTGTCGCTCTTCACGCCATCCACTTCGTCGGGCCAATGCAGTTCGGCATCGAACGGAAACACCTGCGCCGTTGGCGCCAGCACGAAATCGAAGCGCTCGAAGAGCTTGAGAAACGCTCGGTACACATTGGAGCGGTAGAGCGAAGCCTGGTACAGCGAGGCCGCGTCGAGATGGCGGCTTTGTTCGATTTCCCATTGCGCCTCGGGCTTGAGCTGCGCAAACAGCTTCGGGTCGCTCAGGTAGGCGCCGAGCTTGCCGCCGACCAGCAATTGGCGCAGCCGCAGCCAGGCGCTCCAGTTGTGCTCGCGCGGCACGTCGAGCGTGCAGGGTTCGACCTCGCAGCCAAGGGTGCGAAAAGTACCCAGCGCGCGTTCGCCCAGTTCGCGGATGCCGGGTGCGAGCGGCAGGCCGGGCCAGATGCTGCCGAGCCAGCCGATGCGCAGGCCCTTCACGTCGGCATCGAGCTGTAGTGCATCGGGCGAGGGCAGCGGCTGCGGCGACGACAGCGGCACGCGCGTGTCGAAGCCCGCCTGCACCGCAAGCAGCCGCGCCGTGTCTTCCACCGTCCGGCCCATCGGGCCTTCGATGCCCAGTTGCTGAAAGAAGAGCTCCTGCTCGGGATCGCCGGGCACGCGTCCGCGCGAGGGCCGCATGCCGATGACGTTGTTGAATGCGGCCGGGTTGCGCAGCGACCCCATCATGTCGCTGCCGTCGGCCACCGGCAGCATGCCAAGGGCCAGCGCCACGGCTGCGCCGCCGCTGCTGCCGCCGGCGCTGCGCTCGGGCGCATAGGCGTTGCGGGTGATGCCGAACACCGTGTTGTAGGTATGCGAACCAAGGCCGAATTCGGGCGTGTTGGTCTTGCCGATCACGATGGCGCCGGCCTGGCGCATGCGCGCGACGTGCAGGCTGTCGGCCCGTGCCGGGGAGCGCGGCGAAAGCGGCGAGCCCATGGAGGTCGGCAGGCCGGCCGCGTGGCTCAGGTCCTTTACCGCCAGGGGAAAACCATGCATCCAGCCGCGCCGTTCGCCACGCGCCAGTTCGGCGTCGCGCTCGCTTGCTTCGGCCAGCAGGGCCTCGGGTTCGCGCAGCGAAACAATGGCGTTGAAGCGCGGATTGAGCGCCTCGATGCGGGCCAGCGAGACCTGCATCAATTGGTGGCAGGACACGCTGCGGGCCGCGATGCGGCGCGAAAGTTCGGTAGCGCTGAGGTCGAGCAGATCGGCTGGAGACATGGCGAATGCGGGAAAAGGAGGGGGAGCCCAGTATGGCGCGACGCTCGCATAATCGCCGCGTATGGAAACAAAGTGGCTAGAAGACTTCATCAGCCTGGCGGAAACGCGCAGCTTCAGCCGCTCGGCCCAACTGAGGCACGTGACGCAGCCCGCGTTCTCCCGCCGCATCCAGGCGCTCGAGGGCTGGGCCGGCACCGACCTGGTCGACCGGAGTTCCTATCCCACGCGCCTCACGCCCGCGGGCCAGACGCTCTACAGCCAGGCGATCGAGATGCTGCAATCGCTGCAGAGCACCCGCGCCATGCTGCGCGGCCATTCGGCGGCCGGGCAGGACGTGATCGAGATCGCGGTGCCCCATACCCTGGCGTTTACCTTCTTCCCGTCGTGGGTGACCAGCCTGCGCGAGCATTTCGGACCCATCAAGAGCCGGCTCATCGCGCTCAACGTGCACGACGCCGTGCTGCGCCTGGTCGAAGGCAGCTGCGACCTCCTGATTGCCTACCACCACCCCTCCCAGCCGCTGCAGCTGGACGCCAACAAGTACGAGATGGTCAGCCTGGGCGAGGAAACCGTGGCGCCCTGGGTCAAGGCCGATGCCGAAGGCGCGCCGCGCTTCCGCCTGCCCGGCCGGCCCGGCCAGCCGCTGCCTTACCTGGGCTACGCGCCCGGCGCCTACCTGGGCCGCGTGGTCGACCAGTTGCTGAAGGAGTCGGGCACCGCCATCCACCTCGACCGGGTCTATGAAACCGATATGGCCGAAGGCCTGAAGGTCATGGCGCTCGAAGGCCATGGCATCGCCTTTCTGCCCCAGAGCGCGGTACGCAAGGAAATCAAGTCGCGCAAGCTCGTGAGCGCGCTGCCGCCCGAAATCGACAGCCTGGAGGCGACGATGGAGATCCGCGCCTACCGCGAGCGGCCTGGCGCACCGGCACCCGTGAAGACCGGTGGCGGCCGCTCCGCGAAGGCTCTGCCCTCCGACAGCTTGCAGCCCAAGCGCACGGCCGACGCGCTGTGGTCGTACCTGGTCAGCGCCCAGCCGCCGCGCTGAGGTCCGATCGATTGACGCGCTGGATTTGTGCGCTGCACAATCTATAAATGCCGCGCATGGCAGCCCCCGCAAACGGCATTGGCGTTGTGGACCGGGCCCAACTACAGTCGCGGCAGTTTTTTGCCGCTGTCACACAGCAATCTTCCGGCACGCGCCACACGCGTGCTTTTTTTTAGCCGAGGAATCTGTATGAGCCCCAATTTCAGGACCGAACACGACTTTCTCGGCGAGAAGCAGATTCCTGCCGTTGCCTACTGGGGCGTGCACACGGCGCGCGCCGTCGAGAACTTCGCCATTTCCGGGACGCGCGTCTCGGCCATGCCCGAGCTGGTGCGCGCGCTGGCCTTCGTCAAGAAGGCGGCCACGCGCGCCAATGCCGACCTCGGCGCCATCGACCGCGACCGCGCGGCCGCGATCATCCTGGCCTGCGAGGACCTCATCGAGGGCAAGCTGCTGGACGAATTCGTGGTCGACGTGATCCAGGGCGGCGCGGGCACGTCGACCAACATGAACGCCAACGAGGTGATCTGCAACCTCGCGCTCGAAAAGCTCGGCCACGAAAAAGGCCGCTACGACGTGCTGCACCCCAACGACCACGTCAATGCCTCGCAGAGCACCAACGACGTCTACCCGACGGCGGTGCGGCTGGCGCTGTGGTTTGCCATTGGCCGGCTGCTCGAATCCATGGCCGCGCTGCGCAAGAGCTTCGAGGCCAAGGCGCTCGAGTTCAAGGATATCCTCAAGATCGGGCGCACCCAGCTGCAGGACGCCGTGCCCATGACGCTGGGCCAGGAGTTTTTGACCTACGCCATCATGATCGGCGAAGACGAGGCCCGGCTCGGCGAGGCGCGCGCGCTCATCGAGGAAATCAACCTCGGCGCCACCGCCATCGGTACCGGCATCAACGCGCCCCACGGCTATGCCAACCTCGCCTGCCAGTACCTGGCCGAGCAGACCGGCGTGCCGCTCAAGCAGTCGGCCAACCTCATCGAGGCCACGCAGGACACCGGCGCCTTCGTGCAGCTGTCGGGCGTGCTCAAGCGCGTGGCCACCAAGCTCAGCAAGACCTGCAACGACCTGCGCCTGCTGTCGAGCGGGCCGCAGGCGGGTTTCGGCGAGATCCGCCTGCCGGCGCGCCAGGCTGGCTCGTCGATCATGCCGGGCAAGGTCAATCCGGTGATCCCGGAGGTGATGAACCAGGTGGCGTTCGAGGTCATTGGCAACGACATCACCGTCACCATGGCGTCCGAGGCCGGCCAGCTGCAGCTCAATGCCTTCGAGCCGATCATGGGATGGAGCCTGTTCAAGAGCATCCAGCACCTGAGCAATGCCTGCACCACGCTGCGCAAGAACTGCATCGACGGCATCGAGGCGAACCGCGAGTTCCTGGCCAAGCGGGTGCGGGAGTCGGTCACGCTCGTCACCGCGCTCAATCCGCTGATCGGCTATGAAAAGGCGGCGCTGATTGCCAAGACCGCGCTGGCCACCGGCGGGCCCATCGATCTGGTGGCCGAATCGCTCGGCATCATGACGCGCGCCGAGATGGAGGCGCTGCTCGTGCCCGAAAACCTGACCCAGCCCGTGCGCCTGTCCGTGCCGGTGCCGCCGGCTGCCGAGCCCTCGGGCACAAAGGCTGCTTAGTGAAAGTCGGACAATGCCGAAGGGTTCAACTGCACCATGACAGCGCTTCGGTGCGCGCGACCGGTGCGATCGTCACTGAGAATGCACCGGGTTGGTCCGGGTATTCCCGATGCCGTGAATGTCTAGAATTTCGTTGTATCTGTATCTCTTAGTCACCCTCAGGAGTTTTCCACATGAACAAGCAAGTATTGGCATTGGCAATCGCGGCGCTGGCCGCAGGCAGCGCCTTTGCGCAGGCCAATGACACCCTGGCCAAGATCAAGGCCTCGGGCAGCATCACCGAGGGTGTGCGCGAGTCCTCCGGCCTGTCGTACACGCTGGGCAACGGCCAGTACACCGGCTTCCACTACGACGTCTGTGCCAACATCATCCGCGACATCCAGAAGCACCTGGGCCTCGCCAAGCTGGAAACCAAGTACCAGCCCGTGACCTCGCAAAACCGCGTGCCGCTGGTGCAGAACGGCACGGTCGACCTCGAGTGCGGTTCCACCACCAACAACGCCACGCGCCAGAAGGACGTCGCCTTCGCAGTGACCACCTACGTCGAGGAAGTGCGCATCGCGGTCAAGGCCAACTCGGGCATCACCTCGATCAAGGACCTCAACGGCAAGACCGTGGCCACGACCACCGGCACCACGTCGGTCCAGACCCTGCGCAAGAACGAGCGCGCCGGCGGCATCGACTTCAAGGAACTCTATGGCAAGGACCACTCCGACAGCTTCCTGCTGCTCGAATCGGGCCGCGCCGACGCCTTCGTGATGGACGGTTCCATCCTGGCCTCGAACATCGCCAAGTCCAAGTCGCCTGCCGACTACAAGATCGTCGGCGAAGTGCTCAGCGTCGAGCCCATCGCCATCATGATCCGCAAGGACGACCCCGCCTTCAAGAAGGTGGTGGACGACAGCATCAAGGCGCAGATCAAGAACGGCGACCTCGCCAAGCTCTGGGACAAGTGGTTCCTGAAGCCGATTCCCCCGGCCAACGTCACGGTGAACCTGCCGCTGTCCGAAGCCACGAAGTCGGCCTGGGCCAACCCGAACGACAAGCCGATGGAAGACTACGCGGCCAAGAAGTAAACACGGCAAGGTCATCTGCGCAACGCCCGCCGCTCCCGGCGGGCGTTTGTTTTCGCAACGCAACGCGGCGCGCGGGCACGGCCTCTGCAAGCTAGCTAGCAGTCTGGAAATCTGAAAGAAGGAGAGTCCCCGATGGGATCAAACTGGGATTGGCAGGTCTTCTTGCAAGACCCGGGCGGGAAGTACCCGACCTACTGGGAGTGGATGCTGTCCGCATGGGGCTGGACCGTGTCGGTCGCCCTGCTGGCGCTCGTCGTCGCGCTGGTGCTGGGGTCGCTCGTCGGCATCATCCGCACCTTGCCCAACAGCCCGTGGCTGGTGCGTTTCGGCAATGCCTGGGTCGAGCTGTTCCGCAACATCCCCCTGCTGGTGCAGATCTTCCTCTGGTACCACGTCATTCCGGCGCTGGTGCCGGTCATGAAGGGCGTGCCGAGCTTCATCCTGGTGGTGCTGGCATTGGGCTTCTTCACGTCGGCGCGTATTGCCGAACAGGTGCGCTCGGGCATCCAGGCGCTGCCCAAGGGCCAGCGCTATGCGGGCATGGCGGTGGGCTTCACCACGCCGCAGTACTACCGCTACGTGATCTTGCCGATGGCCTACCGCATCATCATTCCGCCGCTCACCAGCGAGACGATGAACATCTTCAAGAACTCGTCGGTGGCGTTCGCCGTGTCGGTGACCGAACTCACGATGTTCGCCATGCAGGCGCAGGAAGAAACCTCGCGCGGCATCGAGGTGTACCTGGCGGTGACGGGGCTCTACGTGATCTCGGCCTTTGCAATCAACCGCATCATGGCTTTCATCGAGAAGAAGACGCGCGTGCCGGGCTTCATCGTCTCGGCCAGCGGCGGCGGGGGACACTGACATGATGAATCTCGACCTGTCGTTCTATAACTGGGACGTCATCAGCAACTTCGTCGTCAAGGGCTTCTACTTCAGCATCATGCTGACGATCGTGGCCACCATTGGGGGCGTGCTCTTCGGCACCGTGCTGGCGCTCATGCGCCTGTCGGGCAAGAAGTGGCTCGACGCGCCGGCCGCCATCTACGTCAACGGCATGCGCAGCATTCCGCTCGTGATGGTGATCCTGTGGTTCTTCCTGCTGGTGCCGGCGTCGTTCTACGCGGCCTTCGGTTCTGTCGGCTCGAACTACCGCTCCGAAATCTCGGCCGTGATCACCTTCATCGCGTTCGAAGCGGCCTACTTCAGCGAGATCATGCGCGCGGGCATCCAGTCGATCCCGCGCGGCCAGGTGTATGCGGGCCAGGCGGTCGGCATGACCTACGGCCAGAACATGCGCCTGATCGTGTTGCCGCAGGCGTTCCGCAACATGCTGCCGGTGCTGCTCACGCAGACCATCATCCTGTTCCAGGACACCTCGCTGGTCTACGCCATCGGTGCCTACGACATGCTCAAGGGCTTCGAGACCGCGGGCAAGAACTTCGGCCGTCCGATCGAGGCCTACCTGCTCGCGGCCGTCGTTTACTTCATCATGTGCTATGTCTTGTCGTGGCTCGTCAAGCGCCTCCACAAGAAGATTGCCATCATTCGCTAATCGAGTGGCTGAACCGGAGAAAGAAATGTCCGAAAAAATGATTGAAATCAAGAACGTGTCCAAGTGGTACGGCCCGGTGCAGGTGCTCAACGATTGTTCGGTGAGCATCTCCAAGGGCGACGTGGTAGTGGTGTGCGGGCCCTCGGGCTCGGGCAAGTCCACCCTCATCAAGACCGTGAACGCGCTGGAGCCTTTCCAGAAGGGCGAGATCACCGTCAACGGTATTCCGTTGCACGACCCCAAGACCAACCTGCCGAAGCTGCGCTCCAAGGTCGGCATGGTGTTCCAGCACTTCGAGCTGTTCCCGCACCTGTCGGTGACCGAGAACCTCACGATCGCCCAGATCAAGGTGCTGGGCCGCAGCCCCGACGAAGCCAAGACCCGCGGCCTCAAGATGCTCGACCGCGTGGGCCTGATGGCGCACAAGGACAAGTTCCCGGGCCAGCTCTCGGGCGGCCAGCAGCAGCGCGTGGCCATTGCCCGTGCGCTCAGCATGGACCCGATCGTGATGCTGTTCGACGAACCCACGTCGGCGCTCGACCCCGAAATGGTCGGCGAAGTGCTCGACGTGATGGTGAGCCTGGCCAAGGACGGTATGACCATGATGGTGGTCACGCACGAAATGGCCTTTGCCCGCAAGGTGGCAAGCCGCGTGATCTTCATCGACGTAGGCGGCAAGATCCTGGAAGACTGCCCGAAGGACGAGTTCTTCAGCCATCCTGAAAATCGACAGCCGCGGACGAAGGACTTCCTGAACAAGATCCTGCAGCACTGATCCGCTGCGGCGCAAGAAGACAAAAGCCACGCTGTTCGCAGCGTGGCTTTTTCATTTGTTCATGGCAGCCGTGCGATGTGATCGGTCAGCAGATCGAAGAAGCCCTGCGCATCGCCGTCCACGATCCAGTTCACGTTGGCAGGGCGCTTCAGGCTGCCGTACCAGTCGGCCACGGTCTGCCCAAAGCCCATCCCTTCGCGGCTGTCGACTTCGACGTTGATCAGCCTGCCACTGAAGAGCAAGGGCTGCAGCAGGTAGGCGATGACGGTGGCGTCGTGCACCGGGCCGCCGGGCATGTCGTAGTGCTGCATCTCCTGCGGCGCATAGGCGCCCAGGATGTCGGCGACGACCTTGCCGGCCTGGTTGCCGATGTTGCACAGCCGCGCGATGCGCTCGTCGCTCGTGAGAATCTTGTGCGTCACGTCGAGCGGCAGCATGGTGATCGGCACGCCGCTCTTCAGCACGGCCTCGGCCGCATGCGGATCGGCGAACACGTTGAATTCCGCCGTGGGCGTGATGTTGCCGCCGTTGAAATGCGCGCCGGCCATGAGCACCAGTTCGCGCAGGCCGCGCACGATGTCGGGGGCTTGCGCGAGGGCGAGTGCCAGGTTGGTTTGCGGTCCTAGCATCGCGAGCGTCACGCTTCGCTCGGGTGCAGCGCGCAGCGTGCGGATCAGGTAGTCGACCGCATGGCCTTCGGCCAGCGGCGCGGCCGGCTCGTGAACCCGGGCGCCGGTGATGCCTTCGCGGCCGTGGATGTTGGCCGCGTAGATGGGTGTGCGTTGCAGCGGACGTTCCGCGCCGGCGTACACCGGAAGGTCCGGCCGGCCGGCCCATTCGCAGGCGAGGCGCGCGTTGCGCGAGGTCTTGGCCAGCGGGACGTTGCCGGCCACCGTGGTCAGCGCCTGAAGCTTCAGCGCTTCAGGCGCCGCCATGGCAAACAGCAGCGCGATCACATCGTCCGCGCCGGGGTCCGTGTCGATGATCAGGGTGTGCATCGCGACATTGTCGCGGCCACCCTGAAATGACGCCGGGCCCTGTTGACTTACTTCTTGCGCGCCGCGATGGCTTTCTCGGCCATTGCCACCAGGTCCGTGCCCACAGTGGTCTTCCACTTGTCGTAGACCGGCCGCGTGGCTTTCACGAAGGCTTCGCGCTCCGTGGGCGTGAGCTGGGTCACGGTCACGCCCATGCCGGCGATGTCTTTCAGCACCGGCTTGTCGGCTTCCACGAGGCCCTTGCGCGCGAGTTCGATCTCCTGCTTGCCGGCGTCGACGGCGGCCTGGCGCACGATGGCCTGGTCGGCCGGCGTCCACGAGGTCCAGATTTCCTTGTTGACCACGAAGACCAGCGGGTCGGCCACGTAGCCCCAGGTGGTGACGAATTTCTGTCCCACGTTCTGCATCTTGAGCACGGTGAACAGGAACAGCGGATTCTCCTGGCCGTCGACCGCGCCGCTGGCGAGCGCGGGCTGGGCGTCGGCCCAGCTCATCTGCGTGGGGTTGGCGCCCAGCGCGGTGAACATGTCGGAATAGATCGGCGAGCCGACCACGCGGATCTTCATGCCTTTCAGGTCTTCGGGCGACCTGATCGGCTTCTTCGAGTTGGTGATCTCGCGGTAGCCGTTTTCGCCCCAGGCGAGCGGCACCACGCCGGCCTTGTCGAGGGTCTTGAACATTTCCTTGCCCACGTCGCCCTGCGTGAGCGCGTCGATGGCCGCATAGTCGGGCATCAGGAAAGGCATAGAGAACAGGTTGAGCTGCTTGACCTGCGGCGACCAGTTGATGGTCGAGCCCACGGCCATGTCGATCACGCCCTGGCGCAGTGCGCTGAACTCGCGGGTCTGGTCACCTTGAATGAGCGACACGCCGGGGTAGAGCTTGATGTTGATGCGGCCCTGGGTGCGCTCCTTCACGAGATCGGCCCAGAGTTTCCCGGCCTGGCCCCAGGGCGTCGGCGGGCCGAGCACCAGCGACATCTTGTATTCGGGCTTGTAGGCGGCCTGCGCCATGGCGCCGGTCGAGAACAGGCCCAGGGCGGTCGCTGCGGCGGCGAAGCCGAGCAGGGTGCGGCGGAATTTCATGGAAGGTCTCCTCTTTGTAGATGGAACGAAATAATCAGTAGCCCAGCTTGCGCGGCAGCCAGAGCGCGAGTTCCGGAAACGCGATGACGAGCACCATCACCACGAACATCGAGAACAGCATCCAGCCCACCCACCGCACGGTTTCTTCCATGCGCACCTTGGCGATGCGGCACGACACCATGAGGTTGACCGCGAGCGGCGGCGTGAACTGGCCGAGCGCGACCTTGAGCGTGAGGATCACACCGAACCACACCGGGTCCCATTTGTAGTACTGCACGATGGGCAGCAGGAGCGGCACGAAGATCAGGAAGATCGACACGCCGTCGAGGAACATGCCCACCGTGATGAGCAGCAGGATCAAGAGCGCCAGGATGCCGTATTCGCCCAGGCCCGAGTTCACGATCGCGCGCGTCACCGGATCGATGATGCCCAGTGTGGAGAGCGAGTACGCGAAGATGCCCGCGAGCGACACCACCAGCAGGATCACCGCCGAGAGCTCGCCCGACTCGCGCAATATGACGAACAGGTCGCGCACCTTGATGGTCCGGTGAATGCACATGCCCACGAAGAGGCCGTAGAACACCGCCACCACCGCGGCTTCGGTCGGCGTGAACCAGCCGGCGCGCATGCCACCCAGAATGAGCACCGGCGCAGCCAGTCCCCAGATCGCTTCGCGCAGGCTCTTCCAGAACGGCGGGCGCGGCAGCGTCGATTCGAGCGCGCCCATCTTGTGCTGGCGAGCCAGCAGCACGGCCGGGATCATCAGCGCCAGTCCGGCCATCACGCCCGGGATCATGCCGGCCGCGAACAGCGCCGGCACCGAGGCGCCGGGCACCAGCACCGAGTAGACGATGAAGGCGACCGAGGGCGGAATCAGGATGTCGGTGGCCGCCGCGGCGCCCACCACGCTGGCCGAGAAGGCCGCCGGGTAGCCCGCGCGCGACATGGCCGCGATCATCACCGCGCCCACGGCGGCGGCATTGGCCGGGCCCGAGCCCGAGATGCCGCCGAGGAACATCGCCACCGCAATGGCCACCAGCGGCAGCATGCCCGGGCCGCGCCCGACGATGGCCACCGCAAAGTTGACGAGCCGCAGCGCCACGCCCGAGCGGTCGAAGATGGAGCCCACCAGCACGAACATCGGAATGGCCAGCAGCGGATATTTGCCGAGACCGGCATAGAAGTTCTGCGGCACGGCCAGCAGGCCGAACCACTGGGCGTCGCTGTTGGCGAGCGCAATGCAGGCGGCTCCGGCCAGGCCCAGCGCGGCGCCGATGGGCACGCCCACCAGCATCATCGCGACGAAGGCGACGAAGAGCAGGGTGGCGATCACGATGCGTCGCCCTTGCCGGTGCGGTTTTCGTTGTCGCCGTATTCCTTGCGGCCGCGGCGGATCATCAGGCCCACCGCGCGCAGCGCGATGGCCAAGGACACGATCGGCAGCCACATCGAATACCACCAGGCCGGCAGCCCGATGCCGGGCGTGGTCTCGTCGAAGCGATAGTCGTCCCACACCATGCGGATGCTGAGCGCGCCGATCAGGCCGAAGAGGATGGCGATCATGAGCGCGCCGAATTGCGCGAGCCGCTTGCGGCGTGCCATCGATCCGCTCTCGGAAAAGTATTCGATGCGGATGTGCCGGTCGCGCGCCACCGCGGCCGAGCCGGCCACCAGCGCCAGCATGATCATCAGGAAAACGGAGAACTCTTCCGTCCACGCAAACGAAGAGTCGGTGAAGTAGCGCACCAGCACGTTGGCAAAGGTGATGAGCGCCAGCGCACCCATGACGATGACGGTGAGCCAGTCTTCGATGGCGAGCGGCACCTTGGTGGGCTCGTCGGCGGCTTCGATGTCTGGGGGAAGGGGGCTGGCGGCGTCCAGCAAAGGGCCGGACTCGTTGGGAGTGGTCATCGAGGGAGAGGGGGAAGCAGCTATGAATGGTAACGATCCATGACCATCCGTTCATCGGGGTTTTCCTAAGCTGCGGTCCGTTCCCCAGTCCCCTCGGCCCCCCTTCGAGGCCCGGCGTGCTACTCGAGCCTGGCGCCCGAATCCTTGATCAGGCGCTCCCAGACGGGGCTTTCCTTCTTGTACACCGCGTTGAAAGCCTCGGGTGAGCTGTCCTTCAAGTCGAAGCCCATGGCCGCCACGCGCGCCTGCACGTCGGGCTGGCGGGTGGCCTTGCCCACTTCCTCGGCGATGCGCTGCACGATGGGCTTGGGCGTTCCGGCCGGCATGGCGATGGCGAGCCAGCCGGTCACGCGGTAGGCCTCGTCCTTCAGCCCCTGCTCGGCCAGCGTGGGTACGTTGGGCAGCGTCGCCATGCGGCGTTCGCCGCTCACGCCGATGGCCTTGAGCTTGCCCGCCTCGATGTGGGGCTTGGCCACCAGCGCGCTCGCGAAGGCCATCTGGATCTGGCCGCCGATCAGGTCCTGCAGCATCGGCGATTCGCCCTTGTAGGCGATGTGGTTCATCTCGGCCTTCTGCGTGAGACTCATGTGCGCACCCGCCAGGTGCGGATAGGCGCCCACGCCGTAGGAGCCGTAAGCCACCTTGCCCTTGTTGGCGACCACATACTTCAGCAGTTCGGGCCCGGTGCTGGCGGGCACGCTGGGGTGTACCACCAGCACCAGTGGTGCAGTGGCGATCTGGTAGACCAGCGTGAGGTCGCGCTGGGTGTCGTAGGGCAGCTTCTCGTACAGGAACTGGTTGGTCAGAAGCGAGTTGCTCAGCGACAGCACGATGGTGTAGCCATCGGCCGGCGCCTTGGCCACGGCATCGGTGCCGATGATCCCGGCGGCGCCGGGCTTGTTGTCGACGATGACGGGCTGGCCCAGCCCCGCCGCCATCTTCTCGCCCAGCACGCGGGCCAGCACGTCGGTCGCGCCGCCGGCTGCAAAGGGCACCACCATGCGGATCGGCTTGTTCGGGTAGGTCTGGGCCCAGCTGGCGCCCGTGGCCGCAAGCGCGAGCGAGGCAATGCCGCAGTGCAGGGCACGGCGGGTGAGCCCGCGAGGGGTGGAAGTTGCGTTCATGCTTTCGATGTCTCCGGATGTCGTTGTGTTGTCTGTCGAAGGAAACGGGGCGTGGCTATTCCACGAGCACCCGCGTCTTGAATGGAAGCGGCTCGAGCGCCGTGCGGACCCGCTCCCGCAGCGATGCGGCGAGCGCGCCCGCGGCCCCCGCATCGATGCGCACCTGTACCAGGCTCTCGCCCTCGCCGTGCACGCGCGGCCGTGCGGCTTCCGCCACGCCGAGCTCGTCGCAGATTTGCGCTACGGTGGTCGCCACCACGCGGCTCGCGGCCATGGCGCGAAGTTCGGGCTTGTAGATCTTGCCGACGTTGGTCATCGGCATGTTCCCGATGACGATCACCGACCGGGGCTTGGCGGGTGCCTCGTCGACGCGTGCGGCGGCGAAGGCCAGCAGCTCGTCCTCGGTGGCCGATGCGCCCGGCACCAGCGTCGCGAAGACCACCGGCAGTTCACCCGCATACGCATCGGGCGCGCCCACCGCCGCGCACAGCTGCACCGCGGGATGCGCGCCCAGCGCGTCCTCGATCACCTTGGGATCGATGTTGTGGCCGCTGCGGATGATCAGGTCCTTCGAGCGGCCGCTGAGGTTGAGCCTTCCGTCGCCATCGATCCAGCCCAGGTCGCCGGTGGCAAGCCAGCCGTCGGCCGTGAAAGCCTTGGCGTTGTCGGCCGGATCGACGAAACCCGAAAACAGGTTGGGCGACTTGAACAGCACCATGCCCTGCTCGCCCGGCGGCAGGTCGCGGTCGCTGGCGTTGCCGTGCTCGTCGAGCGCCACGATGCGCATCTGCATGTAGGGCAGCGGAAACCCGACGCAGCCCGCGGGCCCGTCCACGCCGGGCGGCGTGATGGTCGAGATGCCGGCCATCTCGGTCATGCCCAGGCTCTCGTGCACATGCAGGCCGAACAGGCGCTCGAAGCGCGCGGCCAGTTCCGGCGAGAGCACGGCGGCGCCCGTGCGGCAGTAGCCGATCGATGAAATGTCGGCGCCAGCTAGCGGCACGTTCGCCAGCGCCGCAAGCACCGTGGGCACGGCAGAGAGTGAAGTCGGCCGGTATTTCTCGACCAGCTTCCAGTAGTTGGCGAGCACCTCCTTGTTGCGCAGCAGCGAGGTCGTCGGAATGATCACCTCCATGCCTGCCGAGAGCGACGCCAGCGAGGCGGGCAGCACGCCTGCCACGTGGAACAGCGGATATCCATTGATCGAGATGCCTTGTTCGTTCATGCCCGCGACCTGCACGCTGGCCCACGCGGTGAACACCTGCGCGCCATGGCTGTGGCGCGCGAGCTTCGGGGCGCCGGTGGTGCCGCCGGTATGAAAGTAGGCGGCGATATCGGTGGGCGCGATGTCGCGGCCGCTCACCAGCCGGTCGGCCGGCTGCACGGCGCGCAGTGCGTCGAAGTCGGCCACCCCTTCGGGCAATGCACTCGCCGCCCCCGGCGCTTCGTCATGCGGCGCCACGCGCAGCACGGTCGTGAGCGTGGGCACCTGCCCGCGCAGGCGCATGGCCTTCGACCACATGCCCGACTCGCTGTCGGAGCCGTAGGCGATCAGCACCTTGGCGCGGCCGGCGGTCATCAGCGCCACCAGCTTCTCGTCGGTCAGCAGCGGGTTGAGCGGCTGCACGATGCCCGCCGCCTCGCCGCCCCAGAGCGCGAGGTGGTACTCGAGGCAGCCCGGCAGCAGCACCGCCACCGCGTCCTGCGGACCCACGCCCAGCGCATGCAGCATGTTCGCGGTCCGGTGGATGCGCGCGAGCAACTCGGCGTACGACCAGCGGATCGGCTCGTCGGCCGGGTTGCCGGTGCGCAGGAAGGTCAGCGCGGTCTTGCCGCCGAAGGCCGCGCCCGCGTTGCGGAAGATCTCGTAGGTGTTGCGAACCGTCAGCGCCTGCGCAAGCGGCGTCTCTTCGAGCTTGCGGATGTCGGCGAGGCTGCGGACCGGCAACAGGGGGCGGAATGGCGCACCGGCCCCTTCCTTTTTCTTCTGCTTCTTGTCGTTGCCTGTCATGTCGTCTCCTGATGTTGTCTCTTGTCGGCCGCACGCGAATCGCTGTTTTACTGGTTCGTGATGTTGTTGTCGCGAATGACCTTGCCCCAGCGTTCGAAGTCCTGGCGCATGCGCACGCCGGTCTGCTCGGGCGTGCGATAGGCCGCGAAGGAGCCCACGCTCTCGAGCTTGTCCTGCACTTCCTTGTCGGCCAGCGCGGACTTCAGCTCGGCGCTCATGCGGTCGACCACGTCCTTGGGTGTGCCCGCCGGTGCCAGCAGGCCGCCCCACGAGGTCGCGTCGAAACCGGGGAAGCCCTGCTCGGCCACCGTCTTCACGTCGGGCAGCAGGCTCACGCGCTTGCCCGAGCCGACCGCGATGGCGCGCAGCGTGCCCGAGCGGATGTGCGGCATCACCGCCACCAGGTCGGAGAACATGGCCGGCACCTGCCCGCCGATGAGATCGGTCACGGCCGGCGCGCTGCCGCGGTAGGGCACGTGCTGCACCTCGAACTTGCCGATGTTCTTGAGCTGCTCGGTCGTCAGGTGACCGAAGCTGCCGGCGCCCGCGGTGGTGTAGTTGAGCTTGCCGCCCTCGGCCTTGGCCTTGGCGATCAGGCCTTGCAGGCCGGTCACTTCAGGCAACGATTTCGGATTGACCACCATCACGATCGGGAGGTCGTACACCGTGCCCACCGGAGTGAAGCTCTTGAAGATGTCGTAGGGGGTCTGGCCGTACAGGTGAGCGGCCAGCAGCGTAGGCGTGGCCAGCATCATGAAGGTGTAGCCGTCGGGCGCGGCCTTGGCGGCCACCGCCGCGCCGATGGTGCCCGAGGCGCCGCTGCGGTTGTCGATCAGGATGTTCTGCTTCAGGCCCTGCGACATCTTCTGCGCCACGATGCGCGTGGCGACGTCGGTCGGGCCGCCCGGCGGAAAAGGCACGATCACCGTGATCGGCCTGGACGGCCAGGCCTGCGCGAAGGCGGCGCCCGCCACGAGCGGAAGTGCCAATGCGATGAGTGCACGGCGTGCGGGATTGCGAAGGGAGCGAGAAGAAGAAGGAAATGCCATGGACTTTTTCAAGGGATCAGAAGAGGGGCGCCCTCAGACGACGCCGTTCGCTTTCAGTTGCGCGAGCCTGTCGTTGGAGAGGCCGAGCAGCGACTGCAGCACCTCGTGCGTGCCTTCGCCCAGTTGCGGCGGCGCGCTTCGCACGGGCAGGCGTTCGCCGTCGAAGCGATAGGGCGGCGCCAGCACGTTGACCTTGCCCGCCACCGGATGCGGCTGCTGGGTGACAAGGCCGGCATCGGTGGCGCGCTTGGAGTTCAGCGCTTCGAGCAGGCCGAGCACTTCGCCGCAGGGAATGCCCGATTTGGTCAGCTTCACGAGCAGGTCGGCGCGTTGGCGCCTGGCCAGTTCGGCGTGCAGCTCTGGCAGCAGCACCGCGCGGTTGGCCGAACGCAGGATGTTGGTCTTGAAGCGCTCGTCGGCCGCAAGATCAGGCCGTTCGATCACCTCGGTGCAGAAGCGCGCGAACTGCGCGTTGTTGCCCACGGTGATGACGAGCGGACCGTCGGCCGCATCGAACACGCCATAGGGCACGATCGACGGATGCGAGTTGCCGTAGCGCGGCGGGTCTTCGCCCATCAGCAGCGCCTCGAGGCCGTAGTAGGCGGTGATCATCAGGCCGCAGTCGAACAGCGCCATCTCGACGTGGCGGCCCTTGCCGGTCTTCTCGCGCTGGTACAGCGCGGCCAGGATGGCCTGCGCCGAATACATGCCTGTGAACAGGTCCACGGCCGCCACGCCGAACTTCAGCGGCGGCTGGTTGGCCTCTCCGTTGAGCGCCATCAGGCCGGCTTCGCCCTGCACCACGAGGTCGTAGCCGGGGCGTGCGGCCTCGGGGCCGGTGCGGTCGTAGCCCGAGATCGAGCAGTAGATGAGCCCCGGCTGCTCCTTGCTGAGCTGCTCATAGCCGAGGCCGAGCTTGTCGATGCCGCCGAACTTGAAGTTCTGGATCACCACGTCGCATTGCTTCGCAAGGTCGCGCGCGATCTGCTGGCCTTCGGGCGTCTGCAGGTCGAGCGTGACGGAGCGCTTGTTGCGGTTCACGCTGTTGAAGTAGGCGGTCTCGGTCTTGCCGACACGCAGGCCCCAGTCGCGCGTGTCGTCGCCGCGGCCCGGGTGCTCGACCTTGATGACTTCGGCGCCCATGTCGGCCAGCACCATGCCGCACCAGGGGCCCGCGAGGATGCGGGACAGATCGAGAACGCGCACGCCGGCGAGCGGCAGCGTGGAATTCAGCATGGGCATGAAGGCAACTCCCTGGAAGCGAGAAAGCCCCGCACCGAGTGCGAGGCATGAAGGCGGGTGAATGTGGGCGGCGGCGTCAGGACGACGGGTTCTGCTTCTGGCGGCGCAGCGCGGCGAAATCGGCCGGGCGCTTGCCGAGAAAGGCGCCGATGCCTTCAGCCGCTTCGGCGTCGGCCTGCGACTCGACCATGAACGCTGCCTCGGTTTCGAGCTGCTCTTCGAGCGTGGCGCGATGCGCCTGGCGGCACAGCGTCTTGATGCGTGCGCTCGCGCGCTGCGGACCGTGGGCCACCTTGGCCGCGAGCACAATGGCTTCAGCCAGCGCGGCGCCCTTGTCGGTCAGCCGGTTGACCGCGCCCAGCGCATGCAGGCGCTCGGCCGGCATGCGGTCGCCGGTGAGGCACATCTCGGTCAGCACCTGGCGCGAGACGAACTCCGCGAGGAATGCCGTGGCGCCACCATCGGGCGTGAGGCCGACCTTGACATAGGCGACCGTGTAGAACGCATCGCGCGCCGACACGAGCATGTCGCAGGCCAGCGCCATCGAGAGGCCCGCACCCGCCGCGCCGCCTTCGACCGCCGCGATGACCGGTTTGCCGAAATCGCGGATGTCACGGATCAGGTTGTGCAAACCCTCGAGCTTCTCGCGGCGCTCCGAGGCGGGCAGTTCGCGGCGCTTGGCCAGAAGGTTCAGGTCACCGCCGGAGCAGAAGAAATCGCCCGCGCCGGTGAAGACGACCGCACCGACTTCGGGGTCGTTCGCCGCATCGGCGAGCGCTGCCGAGAGCTCGGCGTACAGCGTCGGCGTGATCGCATTGCGCGCGGCGGGGTTGCTGTTGGTCAGGATACGGACGGCACCTTGCTGCGAGATGAGCACGGTCTTGTCGGTCATGCTGCAATCTCCTTGCCCAGCGCGATATAGCGCTGCAAGTGGTGGTCTTCGTCGCCGAGCTGATGGTCGATCATCACGAGCCGCTTGGCGTAGTGCGGCAGCGGCAGTTCCCAGGTCATGCCGATGCCGCCGTGCATCTGGATGCTCTCTTCCGCCACCAGCGCGCCGATGCGCCCGATGCTGAACTTGGCGGCCGACAGCGCGCGCTCGCGTGCCATGCGGTCCGTGCCGTCGATCGCCGCGGCGGCGTTGATCACAGCCGAGCGGGCCTGTTCGATCTCGAGCAGCAGGTCGGCCATGCGGTGCTGCAGCGCCTGGAAGCTGCCGATCAGGATGCCGAACTGCTTGCGCGTGCGCAGGTAGTCGAGCGTCGCGGTCTTGGCGGCCTCCATCGCGCCCACGGCTTCGGCGCACAGCGCGAGCACGCCGCGGCCGATGGCGCGTTCGAGCGTCGCATGGCCCTGGCCTTCGGTGCCCAGCAGCGCGTCGGTGCCCAGCTTCACGCCGTCGAGCGCAAGTTCGGCGACACGACCGCCGTCGATGGCGGGGCAACCGCGCACCGTGAGGCCTGCCGTCTTCGCGGGCACGAGGAACAGCGAGATGCCCGTGTCGTCGTCCACCTGGCCCGAGGTGCGGGCGGAAACGAGAAACAGGTCGGCCTGCTCGCCTTGCGGCACCACGGCCTTGGCGCCGTGAAGCACCCAGCCGTCGCCGCTGCGTTCGGCGCGGGTCGAGACGCGCGTGCGTTCGTAGTGCGCGTCGGCCTCGTCGTGCGCAAAGGCCGCGACGGCCATGCCGTTGATGATGTCGCCGAGTTTCTCCTTCTGCGCGTCGCTGCCGGCGGCGCTGAGCGCTTCACCGACCATCACCGCGCCCAGCAGCGGCTCGACCACGAGGCCGCGGCCCAGTGCCTCGAAGACCACGGCAATGTCGAAGCCGCCGCCACCGAAGCCGCCATCGGCTTCGGTGAACAGCGCACCGATCACGCCGAGTTCGGCGAACTGCTGGAAGATCTCCTTGCTGAAGCCGTGTTCGGATTTCGCGATGCGGTCACGCGCATCGAAGGCGTACTGCTCGGCGATGAAGCGGTTCAGGCTGTCGGCGAGCATGCGCCGGTCTTCGGTGTGTGCGAAGTTCATGTGCGTGTCTCCTTTACAGCCCGAGGATCATCTTGCTGATGATGTTCTTCTGGATTTCATTGGAACCGCCGAAGATCGACAGCTTGCGGTTGTTGAAGTAGCGCGCTGCGGCTGCCTTCGCGTAGGCCGGACCGAAGGTCTCCCCTTCATAGCCGTCGTGCAGCGCTTCCTCGACGAAGGGCCGTCCGTACACACCCATCGCGCGGCGGGCGAGCGACGAAATCTCCTGCCGGATCTCGGTGCCGCGTATCTTCAGCATCGAGCTCTCCGCGCCCGGCACGCCGCCGCCGGCCACGGCGGCGATCACGCGCAGGTTCGTCGTCTTCATGTTTTCCAGGTCGATCTCGACGCGCGCCAGGCGCGCGGCGAACGCCGGGTCTTGGGCGAGCGGCTTGCCGTTCTTCGTCTGCGTGGCGGCAATGCGCTTGAGCTGCTCGAGCGCGGCCACCGAGAAGCCCACGCCCGCGATGTTGGTGCGCTCGTAGGTCAAGAGGTACTTGGCACAGGTCCAGCCCTTGTTCTCTTCGCCGACGAGGTTCTCGGCCGGCACGCGCACGTCGGAGAAGAACACCTCGTTCACTTCATGCTCGCCGTCCAGCGTGATGATCGGGCGCACTTCGACGCCGGGCGACGTCATGTCGATCAAGAGGAAGCTGATGCCTTCCTGCTTCTTCGCCTCGCGGTTGGTGCGCACCAGGCAGAAGATCATGTTGGCGTGCTGGCCGAGCGTCGTCCAGGTCTTCTGCCCGTTCACGATGTAGTGGTCGCCCTTTGCGTCGATGCCGCGCACGGCCGAGGTCTTCACGGCCGCAAGGTCGGAGCCCGCGCCGGGTTCCGAATAACCCTGGCACCACCAGTCGGAGCCGTCGAGGATGCGCGGCAGCCAATGACGCTTCTGCGCCTCGCTGCCGTACTTGATGAGCACCGGCCCGAGCATGTTCACGCCGAAGGGCACGATGCGCGGCGCGAAGGCCAGTGCGCATTCGTGTTCGAAGATGAACTTCTCCACCGCGGTCCAGCCGGGGCCGCCGTACTGCTCGGGCCAGTGATTGGCGAGCCAGCCGCGCTCGTTGAGGATGGCGTGCCATTCCTCCATGTCGGCCTTGGCGAGGATCTTGCCGCTGCTGACCTTCGCCGAGAGGCGCGCGGGCAGCTTGTCGGCGAGGAAGGCGCGCACTTCGCTGCGGAAGGCTTCTTCTTCGGGGGTGAAGTTCAGGTCCATCGCTGGCTCCTCAATAGATTTCGAACAGGCCCGCGGCGCCCATGCCGCCCGCGATGCACATCGTGACCACGGCGTATTTCGCGCCGCGGCGCTTGCCCTCGATCAGCACGTGGCCCGTGAGGCGCGCGCCGGTCATGCCGAAGGGGTGGCCGATGGAGATCGCGCCGCCGTTCACGTTGAGTCGTTCCGACGGAATGCCCAGCTTGTCCTGGCAGTAGATCGATTGCGAGGCGAAGGCTTCGTTGAGTTCCCAGAGACCGATGTCCTCGACCTTGAGGCCGTGCCGCGCGAGCAGCTTGGGCACCGCGAACACCGGGCCGATGCCCATCTCGTCGGGCTCGCAGCCGGCCACGGCCAGGCCGCGGAACGCACCCATCGGCTTGAGGTTGGCGCGCTCGGCATCCTTGGCTTCCATCAGTACGCAGGCCGACGCGCCATCGGAAAGCTGCGAGGCGTTGCCCGCGGTGATGAACTTGTCCTCGCCCATCACCGGCTTCAGCTTGGCGAGCGCCTCGTAGGTGGTGCCGCGGCGGTTGCAGTTGTCTTCCGTGGCGGTGACTTCGCGGTAGCTGACTTCCTTGGTCTCCTTGTCGGTCACCGCCATGGTGGTGGTGCAAGCGACGATTTCGTCCTTGTAGCGGCCCCCGATCTGCGCCTCTTCGGTCTTGCGCTGGCTCTCGGCCGAGAAGCGGTCCTGCGCCTCGCGGCTGATGCCGTAGCGCTGCGCCACGATGTCGGCGGTTTCGATCATCGCCATGTAGAGCGCGGGTTTGTGCTCGACGATCCACGGGTCCAGGCTGAGGTCGCCGCCGTCGCCAGGGCTGCGGCCGCGGATCTGCGAGATGCTTTCGACGCCGCCCGCGATCATGGCCGGCGCGCCGTCCACCACGATGCGGCCCGCCGCCATTGCAATCGCCTGCAGGCCCGAAGCGCAGAAGCGGTTCACGGTGGTGCCGGCGATGCTGATCGGCAGGCCCGCGCGGATGATGCTCTGGCGCGCGATGTTGCGGCCCGTCGTGCCTTCGGGGTAGCCGCAGCCGAGGATCGCGTCCTCGATCAACGCCGGGTCGAGACCCGAGCGCTCGACCGCCGCGCGCACGGCGAAGGCGGCCAGCGTGGCGCCGGGCGTGATGTTGAACTCGCCGCGGTGCGCCTTGGTGAGCGGGGTGCGGGCGGTGGAAACGATGACGGCTTCGCGCATGGTGATTGGCTCCTTGGTCGACGGACTCGGATGAACTCTGATTACTCGGATTGATTGAGGCTGGAGAAATCGGCGCCGCGTTCGACCAGTTCCACCAGCAGCGGCGAGGGCTGCCAGAACACCGGGTCTTCCTTCGCGAACTCGCGGATGTCGGCCAGCACCTTGGGCAGGCCCACGGTGTCGGCGTACTTCATCGGGCCGCCGCGGTGGCGCGGAAAGCCGTAGCCGTAGAGAAAGGTCACGTCCACGTCGAGCGGACGCAGCGCGATGCGCTGGTGCACGACGTTGGCGCCTTCGTTGACCATCGCGGCCATGTAGCGGCGCATGATTTCTTCCTCGGTGAAGGCGCGCGGCGCAATGCCGGCACGCTCGCGCTCGGCGTCGATGATGGCCAGCACCTCGGGGTCGGGCACGCCGGTGCGTGCGCCTTCGGGATACAGGTAGTAGCCACGCTGCGTCTTCTGGCCGAACCAGCCGCGCTCGCAGATGCGGTCTGCAATCTGCACGTAGCGCGCCTTCGGGTCGCGCGTGGCGGCCTTGCGCTTGCGCGTGGCCCAGCCGATGTCGCCGCCGGCCAGGTCCGACACCTGGAACGGGCCCATCGGGTAGCCGAAGTTGCGCACCGCTTCGTCGATCTGGTAGGGCGAGGCGCCGTCTTCCATCATGTGGTCGGCCGCCTGGCGGTACACGGCCAGGATGCGATTGCCGATGAAGCCGTCGCACACGCCGGCGCGCACCGGCACCTTCTTGAGCTTCTTCGCGAGCTCGAAGCCGGTGGCGACCACGTCGGCGCTGACCTTGGCGGGCACCACGATCTCGAGCAGCTTCATGATGTTGGCGGGCGAGAAGAAGTGCAGGCCCACCACGTCCTGCGGACGCGAGACGCTGGCCGCGATCTCGTCGATGTCCAGGTACGAGGTGTTGGTGGCCAGCACGGCGCCGGGCTTGCACACGCGGTCGAGTTCGGCGAACACGGCCTTCTTCACGCCCATGTCCTCGAACACGGCCTCGACCACGATGTCCACCTGCGCAAGCGCGTCGTAACTCGTGGAGCCCGAGAAGCGCGCCATCACCCCGGCCTTGGCTTCGGGCGTCATGCGGCCCTTCTTGATGAGGCCGTCGTACACCTTCTCGACATGCTGGCGGCCGCGCGCGAGGCTGGGCTCGTCGCGCTCGATCATGGTCACGGGCATGCCCGCGTCGAGCATGGCCACCGCGATGCCCGCGCCCATGGTGCCGCCGCCGACGATGCCGGCCGCATCGAGCGCGCGCGGCTTGGCCGCCTTGGTTTCGGGCGCCTTCAGCACTTCGCGCTCGGCAAAGAAGGCGTGGATCAGTCCCGCGCGCTGCGGGCTGTCGATGCACTGCAGGAACAGCTTGCGCTCGAGCGCCATGCCTTCGTCGAAAGGCAGCGTGAGCGCGGCTTCGACCGCTTCGATGATCTTCATCGGCGAGAACAGGCCGCGGCTCTTCTTGGCGGTGTCGGCGCGCGCGGCTTCAAGGGCGGCGCGGCTGGCTTCCGCGTCGGCCAGGCCGGCAGCCTCGCGCGTGCGGCGCACCGGCGCCTTGGCGGCGGCCAGCTCCTGCGCGTAGGCGAGGCCTTCGGCGCGTGCGTCGGCCTCGTTGCCGAGGCGGTCGACCAAGCCGAGCGACAGCGCTTCCTTCGCGCCCGCATGGCGACCGCTGAGCATTAGTTCGAGTGCGGGCTTCACGCCGATCAGGCGCGGTGCGCGCTGCGTGCCGCCCGAACCCGGCAGGAGGCCGAGTGCCACTTCGGGCAGGCCCAGCTTGGCCGACGGCGCGGCAAGGCGATAGTGCGCCGACAGCGCAATTTCCAGCCCGCCGCCGAGCGCGGCGCCGTGGATCGCCGCGACCACCGGCTTGCTGCAGTTCTCGATCTTCAGGCAGACCTCGGGCAGTGAAGGCGGCTGCGGCGTCTTGCCGAACTCGCGGATGTCGGCGCCGGCGATGAAGTTGCGGCCCGCGCCGACGATCAGCACCGCGGCGGCGCGGCTGTCGGCCTCCGCCGCGTCGATGGCGGCCACGAGGCTGCGGCGCACGTCCACGCCCAGGGCGTTGACGGGCGGGTTGTCGATGGTCACCACGAACACGTCGCCAAGACGTTCGAAGGTGACGGGACCGGAAGACGTGGAGGGGCTGGGAGCTGTGGCGGCCATGTGCTTTGTCTCTTGCGTGGCGAGCCCTGCAACGCGAGGGGCTCGAGGCTCTGGGGTGAACCCCGCATTCTTCGACCGCGTGGCCGCTTTGACAATTGCATAGACGGTTGACAGACTGTCAAAGAATTTTTGACACAATCGCCGAATGGACCTCCAATCGCTCACCCTGCTGGTGGAAATCCTCGATGCGGGCAACCTGAGCGCGGCGGCCCGTCGGCTCAAGATGAGCCGCGCCAACGTCAGCTACCACCTGAACCAGTTGGAGCGCTCGGTCGGCGCGCAACTCGTGCGGCGCACCACCCGCCGCGCCGAGCCGACCGAAATCGGCCTGCGGCTGTACCAGCACGGCGTGGCCATCCAGACCGAACTGCTGGCCGCGCGGGAATCGGTCACCACGCTGGGCGAGGGGTTGCAGGGCCGCGTGCGGTTGAGTGTGCCCAGCGGCTACGGGCAGCTCGTGATGGCCGACTGGCTGATCGATTTCAAGCGGCAGTACCCCGGCATCGTGCTCGATGTGGTGTTCGAGAACCGCATCGAGGACCTGCTGCGCGACGAGGTCGACATCGCCGTTCGCGTGGTGCCCGAGCCGCCGCAGAACCTGGTGGCGCGCGACCTGGGGCCGGTGCGCTATGTGGCCTGCGCGTCACGCGACTACGCAGCGAAACATGCGCTGCCCGTGCAGCTCGACGAACTGCAGGGCGCCCCCGTGGTCACGGCCGCGGTCATCGGCCGCCAGCTGCGGGTGTCGGCCTACCAGGGCGAGGCGCGGCGCGAGGTGATCCTCGAGCCGACGCTGATCTCCGAAAACTTCCTGTTCCTGCGCCAGGCTGTCCTCGCGGGCCTGGGCATCGGCCTCGTGCCCGACTACGTGGTGCAGGAGGACGTGCGCAAGGGCGACGTGGTGACCACGCTCGACGATTGGCGCCTCTCCATCTTCGGCACGCAGATGTTCATGCTCTACATGCCGAACCGGCAGCACACGCGCGCGATCCGCACCTTTATCGATTTCATCCTGGAGCGGGTGCGGGTGCGGGTGCGGGCGCCCGGCACGGAACCGGCCGGTCAGTCGCAGCGGTAGGTGACTTCACCCTGCGGCGCGCGGGCCGTCTTCGGGTCGAGGAAGCGCATGGGTGCACCGAAATTGCGGCAGTACGCCTCCGCATCCTGCGCGCTGGGCGACTTGTACACGCCGTCCCCCATCCGGGTGACGCGAGGCGCCGGTCCCGATGCGCATGCCGCGAGGAGCGCGGCCGGAACGAGCAGGCAGAGGGTGAGAGAGCGTCGCATCGGGAAGGCGCATGGCTGCGCGGAAGAACAAGAAGCCCGCGACTTTAGCGCCTGCGGGCCTGGCGCCGGATGGGACGAGATGACCATCGGCATGTTTTCTGCTGTACTCGCCGCATGAACGATGGTGCTCCCCACGCCCTGCTGCCGCTCGCGGTGCAACCGCTGACAGCGCAAGCTTTCGCGCCCTACGGCACGGTGCTGGCGGCGCCCGCCGGCACAGGCCGCCCGATCAACGGCGGCAATGCACGGCGCTTCGACCTCGTGGCCGACCTGCAGCTTGGCGCCGCGGGTGGCCGGCCGATGCTCGCGCTGTTCCGCGCGCAGGCGCGGCGTTTTCCGCACGAGGTCTCGGAGATGGAGCGCCACGCGCTCGGCAGCCAGACCTTCGTGCCGCTGGGCGAGCGGCGCTTCGTCATCGTCGTGGCACCGGCCGGCGAGCCTCCGGCGGCCGGCGCGCTCGCCGCGTTCATCACCGACGGGTTGCAGGGCGTGACGCTCGCACCCGGCACCTGGCACCACGCGCTGTTGGCCGTGGACGCGGGAGACTTCGTGGTGGTGGAGCGCGCCGGCGATGCGGTCGATTGCGACATCTGCGCGTTGGCGGCGCCGGCGATCGTCGACTGGAACGGCCAGGCGCCCGGGCCCGCCGGTTCTGCTACTTCTTTGCGAGGCTTTGCGCCACCTGAACGGCCTCCCTTGCCAGGGCCGTCAACGCTTCGTGGTCTTCGATGATCTCGATGGGGACCTCGAAGTACTTCCGTACCTGGACCCGCCGGGCCTTCGTGTCGTAGGCAAAGCACTTGCTGCCCAGCTTCTCGTATTTCGGCCGGGTGTCCTTGTCCACGACGAAGTACACCGTGCTGCCCATGATCATCGCGAACTGGGTGGCATTGGCCGACAGCCCCGTTCCGCCAAAGAAGCGGGTCTTGGCGATGCGCGGGATTCCGGAGAGCCGGTCCACGATGAAATCGACGAACTGCAACGAGGCTTCCGACATGATGTGCTGGCGCCAGGCGCCTGATGGAAAGAGCGCAGTGTCGCCGAGTCCGGGCGCGCCGCGTCAGCTTGCGGCAATGTGCTCCGCCATCCGGATCAACGAACGATCCGACCCGGCCGGCCCGAGCAGCGAAATGCCGAGCGGTGCCCCCTCGCGCTGCGCGAGCGGCATCGACAACTGCGGAAAGCCGCTGAGGCCCGCGATGCACAGCATCTGGATCGCGCGGTTGCGGTAGTCCTCCAGCCCGGCCTCGCTCTCGCTGCGCAGCGGCGCGATGTCGGGCATGGTCGGCATCAGCAGTACGCCGTCGCTGCCGAGCAGTTCCGCCAGGTGGCTGCGAAAGGCGGCGCGGAAGGCGCGGCCGGCGGCGATCTGCGCGTCGGTCACGTCGCGCGACCACGCAAAGCGCTCGGCCACGCCCGGGCCCAGCGGCGGTGCGTAGCGTTCGATCAGCGGGCCGTCCGTGAGCCAGGCCTCGTGCGACTGCACGTAGCGGAAGTTCCAGTACATCGCATCGAAGGAGTCGAGCGCGACGGTGGTGCCTTCCGCTTCGCCGAGCACGGCCTGCACGCGCGCGGCAGCATCCGCGAGCGCGGTAGCCGCCGCCGGCACGGCGAGCGACCAGGCGTCTTCGGGGCGCAGCAGCCGCACGCGCTGCGGCAGCGTGGCCGTGTCGTCGCCCAGCAGCACGTCGCCCACGCGCGCGAAGGTGCCGATGTCGCGCGCGAACCAGCCGCAGGTGTCGAGGCTGGGCGCAAGGTCCAGAACGCCCTCGAGGCTCACCCGGCCGTGCGTGGGGCGCAGGCCGTACAACCCGCAGTGGTTGGCCGGCGCGCGCACCGAGCCGCCGGTGTCGGTGCCGAGCGCGAAGTCGCACAGGCCCGAAGACACGGCCGACGCCGAGCCCGACGAGCTGCCGCCCGTGATGCGGTTTTTGGCCGCGCCGTTGACGGGCGCGCCGAAATGCGCGTTGTTGCCGTTCATCGAGAACGCGAGCTCGTCGGTCACGGTCTTGCCGACAAAGCGGGCGCCGGCGTCGAGCAGCTTCTGCACCGTGGGCGCGGTGCGCGTCTTGATGCCCGACATGGCCAGCACGATGGGGCTGCCGCCGCCCGTCGGGTAGCCCGCCACGTCGAACAGGTCCTTGGCGGCAAAACTCAGGCCGGCCAGCGGACCGGTGCCTGCGCGTGCCACGGGCACGTCGGGGTAGGGAACGAAGGCATGCGCGGGGTCGAGTAACGGCATGGCGAAGAATGAATTGGACGAAGGGATTTCAGGCGACCAGAACCGGCGCGATGGCTGCGGCGGCGTCCGTGCGGATGCAGCGCGCGCGGTGGTTCGGCGCGAGCTCCACGGCCGCGGGCTGCGCGGCCCGGCACATGTCGTTCGCGAGCGCGCAGCGCTCGGCAAAGGCGCAGCCCGGCGGAAGGGCCGAGAGATCGGGCGGCGCGCCGCCAATGGTTTCGAGCCGGGTGCCGCGTGCCAGCGCACCGTGGGCGCGGCTCTTGAGCAATGCGATGGTGTAGGGGTGGCGCGGCGAGCGGATCAGCTCGCGGGCGGAGCCTTCCTCGACGATGCGCCCGGCATACATCACGGCGATGCGGTCGGCCACCTCGACCGCCGCGCCGATGTCGTGCGTGACGAAGATCACCGAGAGGCCGAGATCGCGCTGCAGCTCGCGCAGCAGCAGCAGGATCTGGATCTGCACCGTGGCATCGAGCGCGGTGGTCGGCTCGTCGGCCAGCAATAGCTGGGGCCTGCAGGCCAGCGCCAGCGCAATCATGGCGCGTTGCCGCATGCCGCCCGACATCTCGTGCGGATAGGCCGCAAGCCGGCGTTCGGGGCTCGGAATGCGCACCCGCTCGAACAGTGCGAGTGCGCGCTGCCGCGCCTCGGCTTCGGTCACGGCTTCATGGCGGCGGATCGATTCCACGATCTGTGCGCCCACCGAATACACCGGGTCGAGCGCCAGCAAGGGTTCCTGGAAGATCATCGACGCCACCTTGCCGCGGAAATCGAACAGCTCGCGCTGGGGCATCGCGAGCACGTCGCGGCCCGCCACCTGCACCTGGCCGCCCATGCACGTGCGGCGTTCCGGATGCAGGCGCAGCAGCGTGCGCATGGTCACGCTCTTGCCCGAGCCCGATTCGCCGATCAGCGCCACCACTTCGCCGCGCTGCACCTCCAGGCTGACGCCGCTGACGGCATGCACGGGCTTGCGCCCGCCGGAGAAGGTGACGCTGAGGTCGCGCAGGCGGACCATGGGTTCGCCGTCGGGAATGACGTTGCCGTGGGTGCTCATGCCGCTTGCCTCATCGGTTGCTGCGCCAGCGGATGCCCGCTGCCCGCCTCGTGGACCAGGCAGCTCACCGCGTGCTGCAAACCCGTGGCGATGCGTTCGGGAACAACCTGGCTGCACACCGGCGCGGCCAGCGCGCAGCGCGGATGAAAGCGGCAGCCGGTGGGCGGGTTGATGGGGTTCGGCGGGTCGCCGGTCAGCGCGGCTTCCTCGGTGCGGTTGTCGGGGTCCATCGACGGCATCGAGGACAGCAGCGCGCGCGTATACGGATGGGCCGGCGCATCGTAGAGCGCGTCGGCCGGGCCGATCTCGGCCACCTGGCCGAGGTACATCACCATCACGCGGTCGCTCACGTAGCGCACCACGTTGAGGTCGTGGCTGATGAAGACATAGGTCAGGCCGAACTCGGCCTTCAGGTCGAGCAGCAGGTTGATCACCTGCGCTTCCACCGACTTGTCCAGCGCCGACACGGCCTCGTCCAGAATGACCATGCGCGGCTGCAGCGCCAGCGCGCGCGCGATGTTGACGCGCTGGCGCTGGCCGCCCGACAGCTCGTGCGGATAGCGCTCGGCAAAGCGCTGCGGCTCGAGGCCGACGCGCGAAAGCAGGTCGCGCGCGCGGGCCACGGCGTCGCGCCTGGACACGCCGTGCACCTGCGGGCCGAAGGCGATCGAGTCCTCGATGGTGAGGCGCGGGTTGAGCGAGGCGTAGCTGTCCTGGAACACCATCTGCACCTGCCGGCGGAATTCCTTCAGCGGCAGGTCGCGGCTGCCGACCTGGCGACCGTCGAACACCACGTCGCCGCGCGTCGGCTCGAGGAGCTGCATCAAGAGCCGCGCGGTGGTCGACTTGCCGCAGCCCGACTCGCCGACCACGCCGAGCGTCTCGCCCTTCATCACCTCGAAGTCCACGCCGTCCACGGCGCGCACCACGCCGCCGCCACGGCCCAGTGGGTCTTTCTTGAGCGGAAAGTGCTTGACCAGGCCGGTGATGGTGAGAAGCGGCTGTGCGGGGCCGCCGATGTCTTTCAGTGCGTCCATGCCTAGCCCTTGTTGTCCATCGCCGAGCGCAATCCGTCCGACAGGATGTTGAAGGAAATCGACGTGATGAAGATCATCACCCCCGGCAGTGCCGCTACCCAGGGCTGCACGTAGATCGCCGTGCGCAGCGTGTTGAGCATCAGGCCCCATTCGGGTTCGGGCGGCTTCACGCCCAAGCCGAGAAACGAGAGGCCCGAAGCCAGGATCATCGACACCGCGATCAGGCTGGTGGCGTAGACGAAGATCGGCCCGAGCACATTGCCCAGCACGTGCACCCGCACGATGGTGAACGGGCTCGCGCCCGAGGCGCGCGCCGCCTCCACGTAGTCGCGGTTGCGCACCTGGGTGGTCACGCTCTCGGCTACGCGCGCAATCTGCGGAATGAACACGATGGTGAGCGAGATCAGTGAATTGACCACGCCCGCGCCCAGCGTGCCCGACAGCGCAATGGCCAGCAGCACCGAGGGGAAGGCATAGAACACGTCGATGGTGCGCATGATCAGCGTGTTGGTGAGGCCCCCCGCATAGCCGGCAACCAGCCCGATGACCGTGCCGAGCACGAAGGCGCAGAGCACCGGCGTGATGCCAATGAAGAGCGACAGCCGCGCACCGACGATCAGCCGCGAGAGCATGTCGCGCCCCAGCTCGTCGCTGCCCAGAGGCAGCCCCGGGGTACCGATGGGCTTGAGCCGCTTGAGCATCGACGACTGATAGGCGTCGGCCGGTGCGATCCAGGGGCCGATCAGCGCAAGCGCGATCAAGAGCAGCACGACGACGGCCGCGCCAACGGCCACGGGGTCGCGCCGGAAGCGCAGCCAGACCGAAGCCCAGTAGCCGCGGGAGCGTTGCGCCGGCAGCGGCTCGACGGTGGCCGCGACAGGGGAAGAAGAAGCGAGCACGGTGGACATGGCTTTTCCGGTTTCTTCTTCAGGCACGCGCAATGCGCGGATCGAGCAGCGTCTGCAGCACGTCGACCAGCAGGTTGAGCACGACGAAGAACAGCGCCAGCACGAGGATGGTTCCTTGCAGCAGCGGCAGGTCGCGCTGGAAGATGGCCGAGTTCAGCAGAAAGCCGGTGCCGGGCCACGAGAACACGGTCTCTATCAGGATCGAACCGCCCAGCAGGTAGCCCAGCTGCAGGCCCATCACGGCCAGCGCGGTGGGCGCCGCGTTCTTCACCATGTGGCGGAAAACGCCGAAGTGCGTGAGCCCCTTGGCGCGCAAGCCCACGATGAACTCCTGGTCGAGGATGTCGGCCACCAGCGCGCGCACCGTGCGCGCGATGATGCCCATCGGAATGACGGACATCGTGAGCGCCGGCAGCACCAGGAACTGCAAGTGAGCCCAGTCCCAGGCCCAGTCGTCGGAGCCGCTCGGGCCCGCGCCCGTGGCCGGCAGCCACATGAGCTGCGACGAGAACACGATCACCATCACCATGCCGAGCCAATAGTGCGGCACGCTCACGCCCAGCACCGACAGCATCGATGCGAAGCGGTCGACCCACGAGCCGCGGAAGTAGCCCGCGACGAATCCGAACAGGCAGCCCAGCACGAAGCCGATGAAGGTGGCCACCACCGCCAGCCGCAGCGTGTTGCCGACGGCGGTGAGCACCTCCGACGCCACGGCGCGGTTGCTGGCAATGGACACGCCCAGGTCGCCGTGCAGCGCGCGCCAGACCCACATCGCGAACTGCTCGGGCAGCGAACGGTTGAAACCGTAGAGTTCGCGCAGCTGCGCCTGCAGGTCGGCCGAAGCATCGGGTGGCAGGATCGACACCAGCGGATCGCCCGGCGCGATGTGCACGAGCAGGAAGCACACGAGCGCCACACCGATCATGATCGGCACGGCGTAGACGATGCGGCGGATCAGGTAGGCAAACATCAATCCATTGCCATGGTGGCGATGTCGATGAACCAGCTCTTGGGCTGCACCACGTTCTTGATCTTGGCCGAGAGCGCGCGCGGCCCCACGTCGTGCGCGATCCAGACGAAGGGAGCATCGTCCACGATGTAGGTGTGCAGCTTGGCGAGCGCCGCGTCGCGCGCCTTGTCGTCGAAGCTGGTGCGCGCGTCGGCCACGAGCTTGTCGACCTCGGCGTTGCCGTAGTAGCCCCAGTTGTTCGATACCGGCGGAAAGGCCTTGGTGCTCACGAAGCGCACCATCGCGAAGAACGGGTCCATCGCCGCGAAGCTCACGTTGGTGGCGTTGGCGCCGTTGGCCGACGGGTCCTTCGCGCCCTTACGCCAGTTGGTGAAGAGCGTGTTCCATTCGATCACGTCGAACTGCACGTCGAAGAAGCACTGCTTGAGCGACTCCTGCGCGAACTCGTTCATCGGCAGCGGCTGCATCTGGCCCGAGCCGGAAGCGGAGATCTGCACCTTCACCTTGATCGGCTTGGCGGCCGAGTAGCCGGCCTGTGTCATGAGCGCCTGCGCGGCCTTCACGTCGTACCTGATGTCGAAGCCTGGCTTGCCGAACCAGGGGTGGCCCGGCGGCACCGTGCCCTTGGGCTCGGCCATCATGCCGCCGAGCAGCTGCTTCATGCCGCCGCGGTCGATGCACAGGTTGGCGGCCTGGCGCACGCGCTTGTCGAGCCACGGCGAACCTTCGGCGAACGAGAGCTGCCAGGGCCACACGTGCGGCTGCGCGTTCGAATAGATCTTGAAGCCGCGCTGCGTGATCTGCGCCATGGCGTCGGGCGCGGGCGCCTCGATCCAGTCGACCTGGCCGCCGAGCAGCGCGGCGGTGCGCGCATTGGCTTCGGGCATCGGGATCATCACGACCTTGTCGATCCTGGGCACGCGTTTGGCGTCCCAGTAGGTCTTGTTGGCCGCCAGCTCCAGCCGCTCGCGGGCGACGAAGCGCGTGACCTTGAACGGACCCGAGCCGGCGGGCTCGGCGGCGAAGGCGGTCCATGCGGCCTTGGCCTTGTCGGCGGGCGTTGCGCCGGCTGCGGCGTCGAACTTCTTCTGCCACTGCGCCGGCGAGGCCATGAACAGGTTTGTGAGGTTGATCGGCAGGAAGGCATCGGGCTCGCTGGTGGTGAGCTCGACCGTCATGTCGTCGATCTTGCGCGCCGTGCGCAGCGTGGGCATGCGCGAAGCGGTCACGCCCACCTGGCTGGGGTCGAACTGGGGCGCGTCCTTGTCGAGCACCTTCTGCACGTTCCACACTACGGCGTCGGCGTTGAAGGCCGAGCCGTCATGGAACTTGACGCCGGGGCGCAGCTTGAAGACCCACTTGGTCTTGTCCTTGGCGTCGACGGCCCACGAGGTGGCGAGGCCGGCAATCAGCACGCTCGGCGCATCGGCCTTGGACAGGTCCCATTGCGTGAGGGAGTCGTAGATCGGAATGCCGGTGAAGCGGTTGCCCTCAAAGCCCTGGTCGGGCTGGCCCAGCGTGCGCGGAATGTCGGCCGCGGTCATGGCGATGCGCAGGGTTTTTTCCTGTGCGAGCGCAGCGGGCGCGGCAAGAACCAGGGTGGCCAGTGCCACGCAGGCGGCCAGGGGTTTCAGGGACAGGGCGGGGGTAGCGGCACGCTTCACATCAACTCCTAAGGAAAGGACAGACCAAGGCCCGAAGACGAAGGTCAAAAGGCCGAAGCAGCGGTCAAGCACGACATGTGCCAGCCGGCATTCCAGGGCCTTTCCCTGGGGGCGGCGGGCCGCGCGCCGCATCGGTCCGGCGGGAGGGGCGCCCGAGCGGGGCCGATGCGACAATTGCCTTCCCATGACAGACACCCTCACCATCACCCGCCCGGACGACTGGCACCTGCATGTGCGCGATGGCGCCGCCCTCGAAGCCGTGGTGCCGCACAGCGCGCGCCAGTTCGGCCGCGCGCTGGTCATGCCCAACCTGCGGCCCCCCGTGACCACCGCGGCGCAGGCCATGGCCTACCGCGACCGCATCCGCGCCGCGGTGCCGGAAGGCACGGCCTTCGAGCCCGTGATGTCGCTCTACCTGACCGACAAGCTGCCGCCCGAAGAAATCACCCTGGCCGCCGCAGCCGGCGTGCGCGCGCTCAAGCTCTACCCGGCCGGCGCCACCACCAACAGCGATGCCGGCGTGACCGACATCCGCCACACCTACAGGACGCTCGAGGCGATGCAAAAGGACGGCCTGCTGCTGCTGGTGCACGGCGAGGTGACCGACCCGGCCGTCGACCTGTTCGACCGCGAAGCCGTCTTCATCGACCGCGTGATGATTCCGTTGCGCCGCGACTTCCCCGAGCTCAAGGTGGTGTTCGAGCACCTCACCACGAAAGAGGGCGCTCACTACGTGCGCGACGCCAGCCGCTTCACGGCCGCCACCATCACCGCGCACCACCTGCTCTACAACCGCAATGCCATCTTCACCGGCGGCATCCGCCCGCACTACTACTGCCTGCCCGTGCTCAAGCGCGAGACGCACCGCGTGGCGCTGGTCGAGGCGGCCACCAGCGGCAGCGACCGCTTCTTCCTGGGCACCGACAGCGCACCGCACCCGGCCCACCTGAAAGAGCATGCGCTCGGCTGCGCCGGCTGCTACACCGCGCTGACCGCCATCGAGCTCTATGCCGAGGCCTTCGACAGCGTGGGCGCACTCGACAAGCTCGAACGCTTTGCCAGCTTCCACGGCGCCGACTTCTACGGCCTGCCGCGCAACAGCGGCACCATCACGCTGAAGCGCGAAAGCTGGACCGTGCCCGAGACGGTGCCCTACGGCGACGCCACGCTCAAGCCGCTGCGCGGCGGCGAAACAATCGCCTGGAAACTTCTGTGAGTTTTCCATCATGCGATCAGTCGCGTCACGCGCGACACCTGAAGTTGGCACGATCCGGTCGAGAAACACCACGGAACCGACTTTGCCGGACCGTTGGTGTTGCCCCCGGCGAGGGGGAGGGAGAAGCGACACGAAGTGCGCGCAGCCTGGGGGTGAGCCAATGATTCGCGTGATGCTGCTGATCGATGCCGACAACGTCTCGGCCGACGTGATCGAGCAGGCCGTGCAGCGCACCATGGCCGAGCACGGCGCCGTTCATGTGCGCCGCGCTTACTGCAACGCCGAAACCGCACTCAAGCAGCAGGCGCTCTTCAAGCGCCTGTCGGTGCGGCCGATGGTCAATCTCTCGTCCGGCAAGAACAGCACCGACATCGCGCTCGCGGTCGATGCCATCGATCTCGTGATTGCCGAGCGCCCCGACGTGGTGGTGCTGGTGTCTTCCGATTCCGACTTCGCGCCGCTGGTGATCCGCCTGCGCGAAAAGGGCTGCCGCGTGTGCGGCCTCGGCCAGCAGGGCAAGACGGGCGAAGAGACCGTGGCGGTCTACGACGAGTTCACCGACCTGCGGCACCATGGTGCGCCGCTCGCGCCGCCCACTGCACCAGCCAGGAAGGCCGCCGCCAAGGTGGCCGCGAAGCGCGCATCACCCGCCAAGACCGGCACGAGCGCGGCCACGCCGGCCCGTAAGACCGCAGCCAAGACAGCGGCCCGAAAAACGGCCAAGGCCGCCAAGCCGGCGCAGCCGACTTCCGAGGCGGCCGAGTTCATCCTGCAGGCGGCGCCCGCGTTGCGCAGCGGTGCCGACGTGCCGCTCAACGACGTGGCCCAGGCATTGCGCGCGGCCGGTCTGCTCGGCAAGCATGGCAGTTCGCTCAAGCTGTTCGACAAGCTCCCGGCGGAGTTCGCCGTGCTGCAGCACCCCGACCGCATCCGCTGGACCGGAGCCCCCGCGCCTTGAGCCTGGCGGCGATCGACTGGTCGCAGCCGTGGCTCGGGCCTTATCGGGCCATGGGTGAAGCGGCGGCGCATGCTGCACTTCGCACCACCGTTGCCGCGGCGCTGCAGCAGGGCGCCAAGCCGGCTTCCGCGCCCACTTTCGTGCCGCAACTGGACCTGCCCGCGGGCCATGCCTACGAAGCCCACATCTTCCAGACCGGCACCGTGCCGACGCGCGACAACCTGCACGACTTTTTCAACGGGCTGGTCTGGCTGGCGTTTCCCGAAACCAAGCGCCGCCTCAATGCGCTGCAAGCCGCGGAGATCGCCCGCAACGGCGTCACGTCTACGCGCGGTCCGGTGCGCGATGCGCTCACGCTCTTCGACGAGAACGGCGCCGTGCTCGATGCACCCGCCGCGTTGTGGAAGGCGCTGGCCGCGCGCGACTGGCACACCCTTTTCGTGACGCAACGCGCACTGTGGTCCGAGGCGCGCCTGCTCGTGTTCGGCCATGCGCTGCTCGAGAAACTCACCACCCCGCGAAAACCGATCACCGCACATGTGCTGCTGCTGCCGCCGCCGGACGCCGGCGGACCGGCGGCGCTGGACGACCGGGCGCTGGCACGCAGCCTCGATCCGCAAAACCTTGCGCGCAAACCTTTCGTTCCGCTGCCGGTGCTCGGCGTGCCGGGCTGGTGCGCAGACAACGCCGCGGCAGATTTCTACGACGATCCGAAGGTCTTCAGGCCCGGTCCGTAGAACTTTTGCTCCTATCATTGCTCTACTCGCAAGCCGCGGTGCGGCCTCCTTCAGAACCCAAACAACACAGGACGAGCGCCATTTTCTGCACGGCTTGAAGAGGGCCACCCGGTCCTCATCTATGCGGCAGCATTCCCCCACGGAGAATTCAACTTGAAACGTATCCTTCTGTTCGTTTTGACCAATGTCATGGTCGTTGCAGTGCTCGGCATCGTCGCCAGCCTGCTCGGCGTCAACCGCTTTCTGACGGCCAACGGGCTGAACCTCACGGCGCTGCTCGGCTTTGCGCTGATCATGGGCTTTGGCGGCGCGATCATTTCGCTGCTGATCAGCAAGCCCATGGCCAAATGGACGACCAAGCTGCACATGATCGACAACCCCCAGTCGCCCGACGAGGCCTGGATCGTCGGCACGGTGCGCAAGTTCGCCGACAAGGCCGGCATCGGCATGCCCGAGGTCGGCATCTTCGAGGGCGAGCCCAATGCCTTCGCCACCGGCGCGTTCAAGAACTCGTCGCTGGTGGCGGTGTCCACCGGCCTGCTGCAGGGCATGACGCGCGAAGAAGTCGAAGCCGTCATCGGCCACGAGGTGGCGCACATCGCCAACGGCGACATGGTCACCATGACGCTGATCCAGGGCGTGATGAACACCTTCGTCGTCTTCCTGTCGCGCGTGATCGGCTATGCGGTCGACAGCTTCCTGCGCCGCGGCGACGACCGCTCGTCGGGCCCCGGCATCGGCTACTACGTGAGCACCATCGTGCTCGACATCGTGCTGGGTTTTGCCGCCGCCATCGTGGTGGCGTGGTTCTCGCGCCAGCGCGAATTCCGCGCCGACGCCGGCTCGGCCGCGCTCATGGGCCAGAAGCAGCCGATGATGAACGCGCTCGCCCGCCTTGGCGGCCTGCCTGCCGGCGAGCTGCCCAAGGCGGTGGAAGCCATGGGCATCACGGGCAGCATCGGCAAGCTCTTTGCCACGCACCCGCCGATCGAAGAGCGCATTGCGGCGCTGCAGAACGCGCGCTGAGCACTGCGCAGAGGCACAAGAAAAAGGGGCTGGTGATTCACCAGCCCCTTTTTCTTTCACCGAACGGTCTGTCGTTCGATCAGAGATTGAGCGCCGCGACGGCTTCCAGGCCCTGCTTGATGTTGTTGCGTGCGGCGCCTTCCACCGACATGCGCAGGCGGGTCGTGCCGACGAGCGAATCGAACGCGCCACCCGTGTAGGTCGACTTGATGACCTGGCGCATCGCCACCGACTTGTCTGAGGCTTTGATGAGCGACCAGCCCGCCTCCATGTCGACCGTGAACGCGGCGCCGAATGTGGGCTTGGTCAGCTTGACGATCGAGACCGAGAGCTCGTAGTCGCCGTTCTTGCCCTTAACGACTTCCTTGAACAGGGTCGATTGCGTCACCGCCTTCTCGATGGCTGCAGCCAGGTCCTCGTTGGAGATATCCGAGCTCCACAGCGGGTTCGTTTCATTGCCGCCACCGGTTTTCACCGACAGCGAGTAGGGCAGCTTCTTGCTCGAGGCGATGCTGGTGGGCGTCATGGCCTCGCGGTTGGCCGATGAAGCGCAGCCCGCGAGCACGACGACGATGGAAAGAACGGCCAGGGCGCCTGCGCGGCGAAGGGTGGTGGTGCTGATCATTTGGATTTTTCCGATTCTTTGAAGATGTTGCCGACCACCTCGTCGACCATTTCCGGCGGCGAGAGGCGTGTGAGGGAGGAGTGGAGCGAATTGCCGGTGGCCAACGGAAAGTCGGACTTCGGCTCGCGGACCGTGACGGTGAGCTCGATCAGGTACATCGTGATGTCCCACATCCACTTGTCGACGTACGTCACGACTGCATCGACCTTCTCGGGCGACTTGGCATCCTCCGACACCTCGTACCCGCGTTTTCGCAGATTGCTCGCGATCAGTTTCTGGATCGTGCCGTCTTCACCCTCAAGCTTCCTGACCTGCACCACGCGCAGCTTGTCGAGATTCGCCGAGGGGTCGACGGTGGCTGTTGCGCGGTTGACGGCGCAGCCGCTCGCGAACACGGAAACAGCCACGGCTGCGAGAAGCAGCCGGATGACTCTTTTCAAATTAACTTCTCCTCCGCCCGAAATGGGCCGGAGAAATGTAACTGTAAATGTATGAAAACGTATTCCGAGCGCCGATTGCAGCGAAAAATTTCGCTGCGCCCCGGTCAAACTGCACAGTTGCGGCGTACCAGGCGCTTCGGGGCGTTCAATTGCTGGTGGCGGCGGGCTGGTCGGACCCGGTAGCGTCCGGTGCCGCTTCGGCGGCAGGCGCGGCGGTCTCGGCCGCAGCCAGTGCCCGCTTGTTGTCGTCACGCGCCCGCTGCAGCGTGCGCGCCACCTCGTCGGCATCCATGCCGTACATCTCGGCAAATTCATGCTCGCTGCTGCGGCCGCTGGCCTCGAAGGCGCGCAACAGCGCCTCGCGCTTGGCGGCCTGGCGGGCCAGTTCGGCCAGGGCTTCGTCGAGCACGGCATTGGTTTCTTCGTCGCGCGAGCGCACCAGCACGGCGTAGGCTTCGCGGTCGAGGCCCGAGGCTTCCACGGCCCGGGCGATGCGCGCCACCAGTTGCGGGCGCAGGTCTTCGCCGGAACGCTGCGCGCGGCGGCGGTGGAGTTCGAGGATGGCGTGGTGCACATGCTCCGGCGCAACGGGTTCCACCACGTTGCCATCGAGATCGTGGCGCGCAAGGCCTGCGGCCACCGCTTCGAGGTAGCGCGTGGAGCGCGCGTGCAGGCCCAGCGCCACCTTCAGGTCGTCCTTCTTGAAGTCGTCCGGGTGCTTTTCGAGCAGGTCCTGGAACACGCCGAGCTTGAGCGGCAGGAAGCGTGCGCCGAACATGTTCGGATAGAGCTCGAACAGTTTCTCCAGCGCGGGATGCACCTTGCGCGAGCGCGCCGGCTGTTGCTGCTGCTGCGCCGCCTGCCTGGGCTTCTGTTTTTGCTGCTGCTGGCGTGGCTGCCGCGGCGGGCGAGGCGACCGGGGCGGGCGCCCATCGGCGCTCGGTGGCTGCTGCGGGGCGGCGCCCTCGGCTTCCGCCGGCTGGACTTCCTGGATTTCTTCTTGGGGCGTGGCGGTGTCGGTCATCGGTCGGTTCTTGTCAGGTTGGCAGCGGCGGAAAAATTGGATTCCACGCGCTCAGCGCGGGCGGAACATCTTGAAGAGATTGTCGGGGCTGATCTCGAAATAATCGGCGGGACCGCCTCCGCGCAGGATGGGCTGCGCCGCGGCGGTGTCGTAGATGCCGTTCTTCAGCAGGTGCCGGGCAATGTGCACGCCCACCACTTCGCCAAGAATCAGCCAGGTGGGCACCGGCACGCCATCGACACCTTCGAGCTGCAGCAGCTGCGTGAGCCGGCATTCGAAGGACACCGGGCTCTCGGCCACGCGCGGCACCGCGATGTGGCGCGAAGCCGCGGGCGTGAGGCCCGCGAGTTCGAACTCGTTCACCTCGGGCGGCACGGCCGCGCACGACTGGTTCATCTGCTCGGCCAGCGGCCGGGTGGCCAGGTTCCAGCCAAACTCGCCCGTCTGGCGGATGTTGTGCAGGCTGTCCTTGGCGCCGATGCTCGCAAAGCCGACGATGGGCGGCGTGTAGTTGAAGGCGTTGAAAAAGCTGTAGGGCGCGAGGTTGAGCACGCCGTTCTCGTCCTGCGACGAGATCCATCCGATCGGCCGCGGCCCCACCATCGCGTTGAATGGATCGTGCGGCAGGCCGTGGCCCTTGGCGGGCTCGTAGAAGTGGAAATCGTCGTTCGGCATGGCAGTGGCTCCTCAGGCCCCCGCGACGCTGCGCGCCACGGCTTCGGCCACCTTGATGCCGTCCACGCCGGCCGACAGGATGCCGCCCGCGTAGCTCGCACCTTCGCCGGCCGGGTACAGCCCGCGCACGTTGAGGCTCTGGAAATCGTCGCCGCGCGTGATGCGGATCGGCGACGAGGTGCGCGTTTCCACGCCCGTCAGCACTGCGTCGTGCAGGTCGAAGCCCTTGATCTTGCGGCCGAAGGCGGGAAAGGCTTCGCGCATCGCCTCGATGGCGTAGGCGGGCAGCGCCTGGTGCAGGTCGGTGGGCGTGACGCCGGGCTTGTACGACGGCATCACGCTGCCGAGCGCAGTCGAGGGCTTGCCGGCGATGAAGTCGCCCACCAGCTGGCCCGGCGCGCGGTAGTCGCCACCGCCTAGCACGAATGCGTTCGACTCGAGCTCGCGCTGCAGTGCGATGCCGGCGAGCGCGTCGCCCGCGGTCTCGGCCGACCAGCCGGGAAAGTCGCGCGGATCGATGCCCACCACGATGCCTGCGTTGGCGTTGCGCTCGTTGCGCGAATACTGGCTCATGCCGTTGGTGACCACGCGGCCCGGCTCGCTGGTGGCCGCCACCACGGTGCCGCCCGGGCACATGCAGAAGCTGTAGACCGAGCGGCCGTTGCTCGCGTGGTGTACCAGCTTGTAGTCGGCCGCGCCGAGCAGCGGATGGCCCGCATGGCGGCCCCAGCGTGCACGGTCGATCAGGCCCTGCGGATGCTCGACGCGAAAGCCGATGGAGAAGGGCTTGGCCTCGATGTGAACGCCGCGCTCGTGCAGCATGGCGAAGGTGTCGCGCGAGCTGTGGCCGAGCGCCATCACCACGTGGTCGGCCCGCAGCTCGCTGCTCTGGCCGGTGGCCTGGTCGAGCACGGTGAGGCCGCGAAGCTGGCCGTTTTCGATCTGCACGTCGGTCACGCGCTGTTCGAAGCGGATCTCGCCGCCCAGCGACACGATCTGCTCGCGGATGTTCTCCACCACCTTCACCAGCTTGAAGGTGCCGATGTGCGGATGCGCGACGTAAAGAATCTCGGGCGGCGCGCCGGCCTTCACGAACTCTTCCATCACCTTGCGGCCGAGGAAGCGCGGGTCCTTGATCTGGCTGTAGAGCTTGCCGTCGGAAAAAGTGCCCGCACCGCCCTCGCCGAACTGCACGTTCGATTCGGGGTTGAGCACGCTCTTGCGCCACAGGCCCCAGGTGTCGCGGGTGCGCTGGCGCACGGTCTTGCCGCGCTCGAGCACGATGGGCTTGAAGCCCATCTTCGCGAGCATCAGCGCCGCGAAGATGCCGCAGGGGCCAAAGCCGATCACGACGGGCCGGGGCGCGCCCTCGGGCGCCTGCGCCGGCGGCGTGTAGCGCATGTCGGGCGCGGGCTGGATGTGCGGGTGGCCGGCATGCCTGGCGAGCAGCGCGGCTTCGAGCTTCGCATCGCTCAATTGCACGTCGACGATGTAGACCTGCAGCAGCTGCGGCTTGCGCGCATCGAAGCTGCGCTTGAACACCTTGAACTCGCGCACGCTGGAAACCGGCGTGTCGAGGGCGGTGGCAATGGCGTGGGGGAGGGCCGCGTCGTCGTGGTCGAGCGGCAGTTTGATTTCGGAAATTCTCAGCATGTCGGTGGGGCTTGTGGTTATCAAGCAGGCCGCTGATTTTACGCGCCCAAGGCGCTATGAAAGAGATAGCTGGTGATGGCGGGTTCAGGCTGGGAGGAAACCGTCGACCGAGAGGTAGCGCTCGCCGGTGTCGTAGTTGAAGCCCAGCACCACCGCGTCGGGCGGCAGCGTGGGCAGCTTCTGCGCAATGGCCGTGAGCGTGGCGCCGGAGGAGATGCCCACCAGCATGCCTTCCTCGACCGCGCAGCGGCGGGCCATTTCGCGCGCGGGCTCGGCGTCCACCTGCAGCACGCCGTCCAGCAGCGAGGTGTCGAGGTTCTTCGGGATGAAGCCAGCGCCAATGCCCTGGATCGGGTGCGGCGAGGGCGCGCCGCCCGAGATCACCGGCGAGGCCACCGGCTCCACCGCAAACACCTGCAGCTTCGGCCACTTCTTCTTGAGCACCTTGGCCACGCCGGTGATGTGGCCGCCGGTGCCCACACCCGTGATCAGCACGTCGATGCCGTCAGGAAAATCGGCCGCGATTTCCTCGGCCGTGGTGCGCATGTGCACGTCGACGTTGGCCGGGTTGTTGAACTGCTGCGGCATCCACGCGCCCGGCGTGCCGGCCACGATTTCTTCGGCGCGGGCAATGGAGGCCTTCATCCCGCCGGCGCGCGGCGTCAGGTCGAACGTTGCGCCATACGCGAGCATGAGGCGGCGGCGCTCCATCGACATGCTGTCGGGCATCACCAGGATCAGCTTGTAGCCCTTGACTGCCGCAACCATCGCCAGGCCGATGCCCGTGTTGCCCGAGGTGGGCTCGACGATGGTGCCGCCGGGCTTCAGCGCACCCGATCTTTCGGCATCTTCGACCATCGACAGCGCGATGCGGTCCTTGATGGAGCCACCCGGATTGGCGCGCTCGGACTTGATCCACACCTGCTGCTTCGCATTGCCGAACAGGCGGTTGATGCGGATGTGCGGCGTGTTGCCGATGGTCTGCAGGATGTTCTGGGCTTTCATTGATTGGATCTCCTTGGGCTTTGTTGGGGCAGGGCAGGTCGGTCGAGCCGCCATTGTGGAACGGGCTGCGCGGATGCGAGGGGATCAGGCGATAATTCCCTCCGTGAAGCACGCCAGACCGCCGCTGGTGCAAGCCCGAAAGGGGCGACGCCGCAAGGCGCCGCGTCGAAAGACCGCACTGGAGGAACGTCCGGACTGCACAGGACAGCGCAGGAGTTAACGACTCTCCACCGTGAGGTGAGGATCAGAGCAACAGAGACGAGCCGATTCAGTTCGGGTGAAACGGGCAATCTCTGCGCGCAGCAACACCAAGTAGGCCAGTATCGAGGTGGTTCCGCTGAGCTGGCGGGTAGGTGGCATCGAGCCGTTTGGCGACAAACGGCCCAGAGTAATGGCGGTCACGTTGGGGGCAACCCCAACGCACAGAATCCGGCTTATCGGCGGGCTTCACACTTTTTCTTTCCCTGGCGGCATCGCGCCGCCAGCGGGCTCAGCGCGTGAACAGCCAGCCGCCCTTGGGTTGGCGCGTCAGCTCATGGCGCCTCACGGAGCGCTCTTCGCCGTCGTCGCCCACGTAGACCACGTCGAAGCGCAGCAGCTTGGGCGATACCATTTTCCAGTTCTGGATGCGCTTGACGGTCACGCAGGCCGTCTTGTCGTGGTACTGCATTTCGGCCATGGGGCCGCCCGGGAAGCTGCCGCTGTCGAACAGCCGGCCCGGCGCCGCGAAGGGGTTGAGCACGGCGCCGTTGCGCGCGGTGATGCAGCCTTCGGTCCGCACGAATGACTCGATCGTGGGCGCCGCGCTGCGCACGATCCTGGCCACGGCCGGCGTGGGCGGGTTGGTGGCGATCTCCTCGCGAATGCGTTCCACCTGCTCTTCCGTGATCGGTGCGAGCCCGCTCGGCGACACCACCGGCGGCGGCACCGCGGGCGGTGGCTGCATGGATGCCGGCAGCAGTGGTGCCAGATAGCTGCAACCCGCCAGCGCCAGGGTAACGGTGCCCGCGAGTGCGGCGGTCCTGGGTCGGAACTTCATGGCTTTTGCCTCCTTTTCGTCAATAGCCTTTTTGTTGTTCTCTCGTCAGAAGCGTTCGTGCGGCGAAAGATAGCGCCACTGCCCGGGCTCCAGCCCGGCCAGCGGCACGCGGCCGATGCGGATGCGCCGCATCGCAAGAATGCGCAGGCCCGCTTCGTCGCACAGGTGCGCGATCTGCCCGGGCCGCGCGCCCTTGAGCGCAAAGCGCAGGCCGGTCTGGTCGTCGGCCTGTCGGCCGATGCTCACGCGCGCGGGTGAGCGTTCGAAGCGCACCAGCTGCTCGGGGCTGACCGTGCCCGCCACGTCGACCATCACTTCATGTTCGAGCACGCCCGCGTCTTCCTGCAACTTGCGCTCGATGCGCCATTCCTGCGTGTAGACGACGAGCCCGCTGGCGCCGGTTTCCAGCGGCGTCATGCAGCGCTGTGCCTTGGCATGCGCCGGCAGGAAGCGCATGCCCGCGCGTTCGGGCTCGTGGTGGTTGGCGGCCACCAGCAGCCGGTGGGCGGTGTCGGTCGCCATGCCGGCGGGCTTGTGCAGCAGCAGGGTGACGGGCACCACCGGCTCGGGCTTGGCGCCGGGCTCGATCTCGACCTTCTGATGGTCTTGCACGCGCGACTGCGGCAGCAGCGCCGGCACGCCGTCGACGCGCACCGCGCCGTTCTCGATGAGCAGTTCGGCCTCGCGGCGCGAGCAGCCTGCGAGCGCGGCCACGCGCTTGGCAAGGCGAATGCCTTCTTCGCCGGGGCCGTTCATGGGGCGCAAGCCAGTTGCCGGATGCGCGCGACGTGCGCCGCCAGCGAGCGGGCCGCCACCGGCCACATGCGCTCGGGCACGTCGTCGTAGGCAAGGGGCAGCCAGTCTTCCGGGGTGCCTTGGGGGAGTTTCTTCATGGCGGATGCAATCTTGGCTTCGCGCTTCAGGCGATGCGCTTTCAGCTGCGCAATGGCGGCGCGTGCGCTGCTGATGACGTAGCCGTGCGCGGGTAGGATGAATTCGATGCCGCCCGCTTCGCAGGCCGCGTCGAGCTTGTCCAGCGAATCGAGATAGGCGTTCATATCGCCGTCCGGCGGATCGATCACGGTGGTGCTGCCGTTCAGGATGTGGTCGCCGGAGAACAGCAGCCCGTCTTCCTCCAGCACCAGGCACAGGTGGTTGGCGGCGTGGCCCGGCGTGTGGATGGCGCGCAGCGTATGGGTGATGCCCGCGCCTTCGGCCGTGGTGCCCGAGAGCGCCAGGCGCTCGCCGCCCTGCAGTTCGCGCTCGGCGGTAAAGCGTGCCGACGAGCGCGCCGTGGGCGCCGAAGACAGCCCGAGGATCGGCGGCTTCGTCTCCTTGCACAGCGCCTGCAGCGGCGCCGCGCCGGGCGAATGGTCGGCATGCGAATGGGTGCACACGATCATGCGGATATCGCCTTGCGTGGCACGCCAGAGCCGGCCGATATGCTCGGCGTCGTTCGGTCCCGGGTCGATCACTAGGTAACCCGTGGCCGCGTCGCCCACGATGTAGCTGTTGGTGCCCGGTCCGGTCATGGCGCCGGGGTTGGGCGCCGTGAGGCGCTGCACGTTCTTGAGCAGCGGCACCGGGCGCTCGCTCTGCCAGTCGAGCGCGTGCAGCATCTGTCCGTCGGGGCACACCAGCGCGAGCTCGCCAAAGGGCGAATCGCTTTCCATGTAGCGCGCTTCCTGTCCGCGGAGCAAACCTGCGCGCGGGCAGCTGGTCCACAGCGGTTTCTCGGCGCCGTCCCTCGGAGCGCAGGCTTGCAGCACCGCATCGACGTTCGGGTAGGCCGCCAGCCGCTGCAGCGTGCGCACGGTCGGAAAGATCATGAAGAAGCTGCCCGCCGCGTGGCGCGCCAACGCATCGGCCGGCCGCACCCAGCAGGGCTCGAACTGCTCGCTCTCGTCGGCCGCGGGCGCCTGGCCCTCGGGCATGCGCGCCACCAGAAAAGGCACGTCGAAGCGCTTGGGCAGGTCGCGGTCGGTGATCCAGTGCGCCAGGCTGAACACCTGGTCGGCCGCGAGCACCAGCTGGCGCTCTTCGCATTGCGCGACGAACGAAATGGGCGACGTGGTGCTGCGATCCATCGTCGCGATGTCTTCCATCCGCACGGGGCTGCCATCGGCATGGCGCGCGAGCAGCACGCCAAGCTCCTCGAAGCCTTCGCGGATGGCCGTGATGGCCTGCGTCAGCTGGATGCCGCTTTGGGTGGGGCGGTGGGCGGCGATGCGCTTGGCGGCCTCGTCGGCTTCGTCGATATGGCCGCCGGGAAATACATAGGCGCCTGGCGCAAAGCTTGCAGTGTCGGAGCGGCGCGTCATCAGCACTTCGATGCCGGCTTCGGAATCGCGCAGCAGCAGCACGGTGGCTGCCGCGCGCACGGGCACGGGCTCGCGTGCGGGGTGTAGTTGTTGGGTGGGGCGGACCATGCGGCGATTATGGAGAGGTGATGCGGTGTGCCGGCGTTGCGCATAAGCTCATTCCCGATCGGGCATGAACCGCGCGCCACAATCCCGGGCTGCAACGCCCGCATCGAGGAAAGACAGTCATGACCCATTCTCCCTTTTCGCATTCCTTCAAGCACAACCTGCTCGCGGCCGGCGCCGCCCTGTGCGCAGCCTTGTCGTCCAGCGCCTTTGCGCAGGCCGACTGGCCGCAGCAGCCGGTCACGCTGATCATGGGTTTTCCGGCCGGCTCGGGCGTGGACGTGGTGGCCCGCGCCATCCAGGAGCCGTTGTCCAGGCAGCTCGGAAAGCCGGTCATCATCGACTACAAGTCGGGCGCCGCCGGCAACATTGCCAGCGAGTACGTGGCGCATGCCAGGCCCGACGGCTACACGCTCTCGTTTGGCACCGCGGCCACGCACGGCAGCAACGCCGCGCTCTACAAGAAGCTGCCGTTCGACGTGGAGGCCGACTTCGTGCCGGTGGCCCCGGTGCTCGACGTTTCGAACGTGCTCACCATCAACCCGGACGTGATCAACGCGCGGACATTGAAGGAGTTCGTCGATCTCGTCAAGGCCAACCCAGGCAAGTACAACTATGCGTCTACAGGCAACGGCGCGGGCACGCACATGGCCTTTGCCGAATTCAATTCGCGCCTCGGCTTAAGCATGGTGCACGTGCCCTACAAGGGCGGGCCAGAGGCCATCACGTCGGTGGTGCGCGGCGAGACCTGCTGCATCATGAACCAGGTGCAGACGGTGCTGCCGCACTACAAGGCCGGCAAGGTGCGCCTCCTGGGCGTGACCACCGCCGCGCCGGTGGCGGCCGTGAAAGAGGTGCCCACCATTGCCTCGAGCGGCCTCGCGGGCACCAAGGGCTTCGACAGCTCGATCTGGTTCGGCATCTTCGCGCCGAAGGGCACCGATGCACACATCGTCGACAAGCTCAACGCCGCCGTGAAGACGGTGCTCGAGCAGCCCGAGATCCGCGAGCGCTTCGAAAGCCAGGGCAACACCGTGCGCATCGAGTCGCCCGTGCAGTTCAAGAAGACCGTGCACGACAACCGCGTGAAGTGGGCCGAGGTGGCGAAGGCCGCGAACATCAGCATCGACTGAGGGGCGGAAGACAGCAAGCAGATCGCGGATAGAACTTCCGGCAGGCAGCAGGGCCGTTGGCAGAAAGGTCTTGGGCGGATTCCGGCCGCCAGGCCGTATGCTGGCGTGGCCGTCCCACTGGACGGCGAAAGGGCCCGAATTGGACACAGACCTGGGTCTGGAATGCAACCCGAGGCTGCCGGCGGGCTGGGCGTTCGAACTTCGCCTGCACCGCGACCTGGCGGGCGACTTCATCGGCACCGGGCTGCTCCGGTTGCGTGGCGTGGACATGTGCTATCTCACGCTGGCGAGCCTGGACAACGAACGCGCCGAGGCCTTGCGGCGCGTCAAGAGCCGCGTCGAAGCGTGGCTGGCCGAATGGCATTCGCGGTGAGCCGGCGCCGGCCCTGAAGAAACGGCCCTTTCGGGCCGTCTTGTTCTTCTTTCTCCTGCACCGTTCGCGGCTCAGAGTCCGTCGCGGTCCGAGTCGCCAGGTACGGCGCGTTCCACGCTGTCGCTCACGCGCTGCCATGCGTCGCGCGTCGCGTGCTTGGCGCGCTCCCACTCCAGCGAAGAGCGGCCGCGGGCCGTGCCCCAATCGCGGCTTAATTCGGGCTCGACGTCCTCGAACCTGCGATTCGGGTAGCGCGAATAGGCATCGACACCGTAGCGGTACGCCGGTGCATAGTCGTCGTAGCTCGATCCGCCCGTCACGTAAGAACGTCCGGCGTAGTTGTCGCGCCAGTACGCATCCTCGACGTCGGGATCGATCTTCGCCATGCGCCGGCCGGCCAGGGCCCCGGCTGCCGCGCCTACTGCAGCGCCTACTGCAGCGCCTACAGGGCCCGTCATGCCGCCCACCGCCGCGCCTGCGGCCGCGCCGCCCGCCACACCACCGATAGTGCCGCCGATCACGGCCCCGGCGCCGGTCGCGGCCGCATGCGAATCGTCCTTGTCGCCGGGCCTGCGGGTGTCTTTGAGATCAACCATTGAATGTCTCCTTAACGTGTTGAAGGGAAACCAAAGTTGTACTCGCAGCCCTTTGGCCGACAGCGCCAATGCGCTTGTCGGCATGAAGGGGGCGGGCGGTACGGCGTGACAGTGCGCACCTACAGCGGCGGGCAGCAGCGCCGCGCCGACTTGGCTTACTACACTCGCCGAATGAGCCCTTCCACCCCACCGCAGCGCGTGCGGGATCGCCTCGTCTCCTGTTTCCGGAGCGGCGATGCCATACGCAGCCGGAGCGTGAGCGACGTGGTGCTGTCGGGCACGGTCGACGTGCCGGTGCCCCCCGCGAGGCTGGTGGCCGATTGGGAACGCGAGATCTCGTCGCACCTGGGCCTGGAACCCGGAGACGTCGAGGCATTGCCCCTGGCCCGGGCGCGTGCGCGCTGGCCGGACTACAAGGCCTGCGTGCAGGCGGTGGCCGATTGGACGCGCGCGCTCGGCCTCGGCGAGGTGCTTGCCTCCAGCGACGTCGCCCTCATGGCCTGCCGCGGCGCAAGGTACCACCACGACGGCGCGCAATATGGCGCCGCGGCCTTCTGCAATCTCTTCGTGAGCGAAGACAAGGGGCTGGACGTGCACTTTCCCTGTACCGGCCATCGGATTCCTCTTGTGCGGGGCACGGTTCTTGTCTTTGACACGTGCCAGCCTCATGCGGTGGTCCGGCGTGGCAGTGGCAGTGGTTTTCGTGCGGACGACTTCGGGCCCGGGCAGGACTGCAGCCAGCTGTTCCTGACCTGGGAGCTTTCCATCGAAGACGCCCGCGTGGCGCGCGCGCTTCAGGTCGCCTTCGAAGTCGGCGCGCCAACGTCGGCGCAGTCGAACGAAGAGCAGGTCTGGGTGAACGGCGAACGTGCCAGCGTATGCCCGGAGTCCGGCTGGTGGTGCCGGGCCGGCTGAGCGTCGGCCCCCACACTGCGGTGCGGCCTTGCCAGGGTGGTCGGTTGGCCGCAACACGAAGCATAAAGACTGCTGCCTAAAACCCCAGCTTGACAACGGCTTGGCCTGCGCCCAATGTCGCGACGCATTCTTGCCAACCGACCGGATTTGGCGAGCGCGATGGATGGCCCCATGCCACGAACCTGATGAACACCTGGACCATACGACAGCGCATTCTCGCCAGCTTCGCCGCCGTGCTGGCACTGATGATCGTCATGGGCGCGGTCGCCTACGGCTGCCTCGCGCGCGTGGCCGGGGACGCGACCGTCATCCAGAAGGATGCGGTGCCGGGGATGGCGGCCAGCAGCCAGCTGAAGGCTGCCTGGCTCGACAATTTCGCGCTCACGCAGAAGCACGTTCTCGAAACCGAAGATGCCGAGATGCGCAGTGTCGACGCGCAGTTGCAGGTCAACCGGGCCAGTCTGGAGAAGCTGTCCCGCAGCTATGAGACCACCATCTTCACGGCCAAGGACCGGGAGAACTTCGACGCCTTCCTGAATCTTCGCGCCCCCTACTTGCGTGTGCAGGAGGATGTCCTGCGGTTGAGCACGGAGAACAAGAACCAAGAGGCTCGGGCACTGCTGCACAACCAACTCGATCCGCAGTTCGCGAAGCTCCGCACCGCCCTCCAGGTCGTCGCCGACTTCAACGCGTCGAATGGCGAGGAGGCGGCCCGGCAGATCATGGGGGCGGTGACGACCGCCAACGTGGCCATCGTGGTCAGTGTTGCCGCAGCCCTCTTGCTGGCGCTGGCGCTCGGCTACGCGCTGCTGCAGTCGATCACCCGGCCGCTGGGCCGCTTGCTCACGGCCGCCGATGCGATCAGCACCGGCGACTTCACCCAGCGCCTGGACCTGGAGCGGCGCGACGAGTTCGGCACCCTGGCGCAGGGTTTCAATCGCATGACGGAGCAGCTGACGGTGCTGTTCGGCCAGGTGCAGAAGTCCGGCATCCAGGTCAACACCTCGGCGACCGAGATCGCCGCCACGTCCAAGGAACAGCAAGCCACCGCCAGCGAGATCGCCGCCACCACCACCGAGATCGGCGCGACGTCGCGGGAGATTTCCGCCACCTCGCGCGAGCTGGTGAGGACCATGAGCGAGGTGTCGGAGGTGGCCGAGGAAACGGCCACGCTGGCGGGCGGCGGGCAGGAAGGCCTGCTGCGCATGGGAGAGACCATGCACAAGGTGATGGAAGCCGTCGGGTCGATCAACGCCAAGCTCGCCGTGCTGAGCGAAAAGGCCGGCAACATCAACCAGGTCGTCACCACCATCACCAAGGTGGCGGACCAGACCAACCTGCTGTCGCTCAATGCGGCCATCGAGGCCGAGAAGGCCGGCGAATTCGGGCGCGGCTTTGGCGTGGTCGCCACGGAGATCCGCCGGCTCGCCGACCAGACGGCCGTGGCCACCTACGACATCGAGCAGATGGTCAAGGAGATCCAGTCGGCGGTGTCGGCCGGCGTCATGGGCATGGACAAGTTTTCGGAGGAGGTGCGCCGCGGCATGCAGGAGGTGCAGCAGGTCGGCACGCAGCTGTCGCAGATCATCGCGCAGGTGCAGGCGCTGGCGCCGCGTTTCGTGGCGGTCAGCGAGGGCGTGCAGGCGCAGGCCACCGGCGCCGAGCAGATCAGCCAGGCACTCACGCAGTTGAGCGAAGCCGCCCAGCAGACCGTCGACTCGCTGCGCCAGTCCGGCCAGGCGATCGACGGCCTGCACCTGGCCGCCGGCGGCCTGCGCAGCGGAGTCTCGCGCTTCAAACTGGCGGAGGCGTGAGGCAGCGAGGGCCGGCCAGATGCTGTTCCTCCTCTTTCAACTCGGCACTGAACGCTACGCGCTCGACGCGGGCCAGGTCGTCGCCGTGCTGCCGCGGCTCGGCTTGAAAGAGATCCCCCACGCGCCCCCGGCAGTGGCCGGCCTGTGCCACTACCGCGGGAGCCCGGCGCCGGTGATCGATCTCGGCCAACTGGCGCTCGGCCGCCCCTGTGCGGACCGCCTGAGCACGCGCATCGTGCTCGTGCATTTTCCCGACCCGACCGACGGGCCCCACCTGCTGGGCCTGCTGGCCGAACGCGTGACCGAAACGCTGCGGCGCGACGAGGGCGACTTCGTTCCGGCCGGCGTCAGCATCGATGCGGCGTCCTACCTGGGCCCGGTCACGGCCGACGCGCGCGGGTTGATCCAGCGCATCGAGGTGCAACGCCTGCTGCCGCCGCCGCTGCAGGCGCTGTTGTTCAAAAAAGAGGCGATGCCAGCGTGATGGACGTCGCCCCGTTCGAGCAGCTGCTGAAGCAGGCGATGGGCCTGGACGCCGCCTCGATCGGCTCGGCCGTCGTCCAGCGCGCGGTGCAGGAGCGGCTGGCCGCCTGCCAGCTGCCGGATGCACAGGCCTACTGGGAGCGGCTCGGCACTTCAGCGCCGGAGTTGCAGGAACTCATCGAGGCCGTGGTGGTACCGGAGACCTGGTTCTTCCGCGATCCGGCGTCCTTCGCGGCGCTGGCGCGCCTGGTTGGCGAGGACGGGCGGCTCCTGCAGGGGCAGACGGATCTGCGCCTGCTGAGCGTGCCGTGCTCGACGGGAGAGGAGCCTTACTCGCTGGCCATGGCGCTGCTGGATGCGGGCTTTCCGCAAAGCGCGCTGCGCATCGACGCCGTGGACATCAGCAACCGCGCGCTGGCGCGGGCGCAGCGTGCGGTGTACGGCCGCAACTCGTTTCGCGGCAGCGACCTGGCGTTTCGCGATCGCTACTTCGTCGCAACTGCAAGTGGCCACAGCCCGGTGGACGAGGTGCGCCGGCCGGTGCGATTCCGGCACGGCAACCTGCTGGACGGCCTCATGGCCGAGGCGGAACTCTACGACGTCATCTTTTGCCGCAACGTGCTGATCTACTTCGATCGCGCCACGCAGGATCGCGCCATCGCGGTGCTGAAGCGGCTGCTCAAGCCGCGCGGCTGGCTGTTCGTCGGCCCTTCGGAAACGGCCTTGCTGTCGGACCACGGCTTCATCTCCGCGAAGCTTCCGCTCGCGTTCGCCTTCCGCAAGGGGCCGGCGGCCGGCAGCGAAACGAAGCCCCGCGCGGCGCCTTCGCTTTTCGTGCCCGTGCGCAAGCCGCCCGCGGTGGCCGCGGCGCCGCTCCCACCCGCCCGGCCCCGGCTGGTCCCCACGCCTGCGGCGCCGGCCGAAGCACCGACCGGCATCGACCGCGCGCGGCGTCTTGCCGACCAGGGGCACCTGGCCGACGCCGCGGCGCATTGCGAGGCGCACCTGCGCCAGCACGGTCCTTCGGCCGAGGTGTTCCACCTGCTCGGCCTGGTGCGCGACGCAAGCGGCAACGCGGAAGATGCCGCCGAGCAATACCGCAAGGCGCTCTACCTGGAGCCTGACCATCACGAAGCGCTGATCCACCTCGCGCTCTTGCTGCGCAAGCGCGGTGACGAGGCCGGTGCGCAGCGCCTGCAGCGGCGCGCGAGCCGGCTGTACCAGGGCGGCGGGGCCTGACCGATGGACGCCGCACCGATGCTTGCTGAAGGCTCCGGGCATGCCGCCATCGACGATTGCTGGAATCGCATCGGCGTGCAGGGCGATGGCACCTGCCCGCAACTCAAGCAGCACGTGCACTGCAACCGGTGTCCCGTCCATGGCGCCGCCGCGCTGGCCCTGCTGGATCGGGAGGCGCCGCCCGAGTACCTCGCCGAGTGCACACGCCACATGGCACAGGCCCCCAAGGCCGGCCAGGCCGATGTGGACTCGGCGATCGTCTTTCGCATCGGGACCGAATGGCTGGCCCTGCCGACGCAGGTCTTGCTGGAAGTTGCGGCCCTGCCTGCGATCCATTCGCTGCCCGGGCGGCGCGGAGGCATCGTGCAGGGCGTGGCCAATGTGCGCGGCGAACTGCTGGTCTGCGTGCTGCTCGGCAGCATGCTCGGCCTGGTGCGCGCTGCGGAGGGCGGACACGCGCGCCAGCGCGAGGCATTGCGGCGCCTGGTGGTGATCGGCCTCGACGGCCAGCGGCTCGGCTTTGCAGTGGACGAAATGCACGGCATTGCGCGCTTCGATCCCGCCACGTTGAAGGAGGTGCCGGCCACCGTTGCGCGCGCCACCGCCCCTTACTCGAAGGCGATCCTCGCGTGGCATGAGCACTCGGTGGGCCTGCTCGACGAGCAATTGCTGTTCTACACACTTCACCGGAGCCTGGCGTGACCGCCCAAGATCTCAGCGAACTGTCGATGCTGGAGCTGTTCCGCGTCGAGGTCGAGAACCAGGCGCCCTTGCTGACGGCGGGGCTGCTCGCCCTGGAGCGGGACCCGGAGGCGGCCGATCAGCTCGAGGCCTGCATGCGCGCCGCCCATTCGCTCAAGGGCGCCGCACGCATCGTCGACATCGCCGCCGCGGTCGGCGTGGCCCACGCCATGGAAGACTGCTTCGTCGCCGCGCAGGAAGGCCGGCTGCGATTGCGCCAGGGCCACATCGACCTGCTGCTCGGCGGCGTGGACCTGCTCGCGCGCTTTGCCCATTCCCCGGAGATGGAGCCCCTCGACTCGCCGCAGGTGAAGGCATTCGTCCAGGCGCTGGAAATCGCGATGCAGGACGACGGCAAGAGCGATCCGGCGCCGGAAGCGGTGGAGCCCGCATCGGAGGAGGCCCTTTTGAGGGCGCCTGCCGCCATGCCCGGAGGCACCGCCCCGGACCGTGTCGTGCGCGTCAGCGCCGACAACCTGAACCGGCTGCTCGGCCTGGCCGGCGAATCGCTGGTGGCCGCGCGCTGGCTCCGGCCCTTCGCCGACTCGCTGCTGCGGCTCAAGCGGCTGCAGCACGAGGCCGTGCAAAGGCTCGACGCGCTCCACGACCACGCCGCGGCGACGGCATCTGCGGAAGAGCGCGCCCGGATTGAACTGCACGAGATCAAGCGGCGCGTCGTCGAGTGCGAGCAGCTGCTGGCGGAGGGGCTCGCCGACGTGGAGACTTTCGAGCGGCGCTCGGCGGACCTGTCGCGCCGGCTGTACGACGAGGCGGTGGCCTGTCGCATGCGGCCCTTCGCCGACGGTGTGCACGCCACGCCGCGCATGCTGCGCGACCTCGGCCGCTCGCTCGGCAAGCAGGTCCGGCTCGAGATCGTCGGTGCCGCGACGCCGGTGGACCGCGACGTGCTCGAGAGGCTGGACGCCCCGCTGGGCCACCTGTTGCGCAATGCGATCGACCACGGCATCGAGTCGCCCGAGCAGCGCCTTGCCGCGGGCAAGCCGGCGGAAGGCGTCGTCCGGCTCGAAGCGCGCCACAGCGCCGGGGCGCTCGAAATCTCCGTCTCCGACGACGGACGGGGCATCTCCCTCGACGCGATGCGCCGCGCCGTGGTCGAGCGCAATCACACCAAGGCCGAGCTTGCGGCCGAGCTGTCGGAGGCCGAGCTGCTGGAGTTCCTGTTCCTGCCCGGCTTCACGCTCAGCAATCGCGTCACCGACATGTCGGGCCGTGGCGTGGGGCTGGACGCCGTGCAGGACATGGTGAAGCAGGTGCGCGGCAGCGTGCGCGTGTCGACGCAGGCCGGGCAGGGCACGCGTTTTCAGCTGCAATTGCCGCTCACCCTCTCGGTCGTGCGCACCTTGCTTGCGGACATCGGCGGCGAGCCTTATGCCTTCCCGCTGGCGCGCATCGTCCGCGCCTCGAAAGTCGCGCCGGGGCAGGTCGAACTGCTCGAAGGCCGGCAGCACATCGAGGTCGACGGGCGGCGCATCGGGCTCGTGACCGCGCACCAGATCCTGCAGGTGCAGGAGCCCCAGGCCGCCGGCGGCGACCTGGCGGTGGTCGTCATCGGCGACCACGGCGAGACCTATGGCGTGGTGGTGGACCGCTTCCTGGGCGAGCGTGAGCTCGTGGTGCACGCGCTCGATCCGCGCCTGGGCAAGATCAAGGACATCAGTGCCGGTGCGTTGATGGAAGACGGCTCGCCGGTGCTCATCATCGACGTCGAGGACATGATCCGCTCCGTGCAGAAGCTCATCGCATCCGGCCATCTGAGCCAGGCCCAGCCGGGCCATGCCGCCGTCGATGGAAGAAGGCGCAAGCGCGTGCTGGTGGTCGACGACTCGCTGACGGTGCGCGAACTCGAACGCAAGCTGCTTGCGCAGCACGGCTACGAGGTCGAGGTTGCCGTCGACGGCATGGACGGCTGGAACGCCGTGCGCACCGGCCACTTCGACCTGCTGGTGACCGACGTCGACATGCCGCGCCTGGACGGCATCGAACTGGTGGCCCTGGTCAAGAAGAACCCCAACCTGAAGTCCCTGCCGGTCATGATCATGTCGTACAAGGACCGCGCCGAAGATCACCGCCGCGGACTGGAGGCCGGCGCCGACCACTACCTGACCAAGGGCAGCTTTCACGACGAGACGCTGCTCCAGGCGGTGGTCGACCTGATCGGCGAGGCCGTCGCATGAAGATCGCCATCGTCAACGACCTGCCGATGGCGGTGGAGGCCCTGCGGCGCGTGCTGGCGCTGCGGCCGGAGCACCACGTGGTCTGGGTGGCCGGGAACGGCGCGCAGGCCGTGCAGCGCTGCGCCGAATTGAAGCCGGACCTCATCCTCATGGACCTGCTGATGCCCGAAATGGACGGCATCGAAGCCACGCGCCGCATCATGTCCGCGACCCCGTGCGCCATCCTGCTCGTCACCGCCGACATGGGCGCCAACACCGCCCGCATCTTCGAGGCGATGGGCCACGGGGCGCTCGACGTCGTCGATGCGCCGGCCATCGGGAACGATGATCCGCGGGCCGGTGCTGCGGCCGTGCTGGCAAAGATCGAGATCATCGCCCGGCTGATCGGCGACCGCAGCCCGTCCACTGTCGGCGGCGCGCGGGTTGCAGCGGAACCTGGAGCGCGCCGGCCGGAACGCCTGGTCGCCATCGGCGCGTCGGCGGGCGGCCCGGCGGCGCTGGCCACGCTGCTGCGCGGCCTGCCGGCGGACTTTCCCGCTGCCATCGTCATCGTCCAGCATGTCGACGAACAGTTTGCCGCCGGCATGGCGCACTGGCTGGCGCAGCATTCGGCGCTGCCGGTCGAGCTGGCCCGCGAAGGCGATCGGCCATCGCCCGGCAGGGTGCTGCTTGCTGCGACCAACGACCATCTGCGGCTGGTCGCGCGCGAGCGGCTCGCCTACACGCGCGCGCCGCAGAGCTATGTGTACCGCCCGTCGGTCGACGTGTTCTTTCACAGTGCCTGCGCGCTGTGGCGCGGCGAGGTCGTCGGTGTGCTGCTGACCGGCATGGGGCGCGACGGTGCGCACGGCCTGAAAGCCTTGCGCGACAAAGGCCACTACACCATTGCTCAGGACCAGGCCAGCAGTGCCGTCTATGGCATGCCCAAGGCGGCGGTTGCGATGGATGCCGCGGTCGATGTGCTTCCGATCGAAGCGATTGCGGCGCAGCTGTGCCATGTTCTTTCCACCCAGACCGAACCCGGGGGGTCACCATGATCGAAACCGAATCGCAGGACGGCGGCGTGCCAGGAGCGCCCGCTGGCAAGGCCTACCGGGTCATGGTGCTGCTGGTGGACGACCAGGCGATGGTCGGCGAGGCGGTGCGGCGCGCGCTGCTGAATCAGCCGAACATCGATTTCCACTACTGCTCCGATCCGGCCGAAGCGCTCGCGGTGGCCGAGCAGGTCCGGGCGACGGTGATCCTGCAGGACCTGGTCATGCCCACCATCGACGGCTTGACGCTGGTTCGCCGGTACCGCGCCAATCCGGCCACCGCGGACATACCGATCGTGGTGCTGTCGACCAAGGAAGACCCGGCGGCCAAGGGCGACGCCTTTGCGGCCGGCGCCAACGACTACCTCGTCAAGCTGCCGAGCCAGGTCGAACTGATCGCGCGCATCCGCTACCACTCGAGGGCGTACCTGAATCAGCTGGAGCGCGACGAAGCCTATCGTGCACTGCGCGAGAGCCAGCGGCAGTTGATGGAAAAGAACATCGAGCTGCAGCGAATGACCCATTCGGACGGGCTCACCGGGGTCTGCAACCGGCGCCGTTTCGATGAATACATCCAGGAGGAATGGAGCCGGGCGCTGCGCGACCAGAGCGCTCTCTCCGTGCTCATGATCGACATCGACGACTTCAAGCAATACAACGACACCTACGGCCACCTGGCCGGCGACGAGGTCTTGAAGAAGGTGGCGAACACCTTGCAACTGAATGTCAGCCGATCGACCGATCTCGTCGCCCGCTTCGGCGGCGAGGAGTTCGCGCTCATCATGAGGACCACGCCCCAGGAGGGCGCTCTCGCCGTGGCCAGGAGGCTTCGCATGTCGGTGGAGGGCATGGGGCTGGTGCATGGCCGTTCCTCGGTGGCCGGGTACCTGACGGTGAGCGTGGGTGGCGCATCCATGGTTCCTTCGCGCGGCGGCTCCTTTCTCGATCTCATCGAAGCCGCCGACAAGGCGCTCTACGAGGCCAAGCGAGCCGGCAAGAACCAGGAGGCGATGTACGAGGGCGCGGGCGGTCCGTAACGGCGTCATCGCCGCTACATCGCGGTGTCACAGCCGCTTCGTACGCTGGGGGCCGTCGATAGGAACCGGACACCGCCATGACCACACGCCGCAAGTTTCTTCACAGCGCCACCGGCACCGGCATCGCCGCCGCCACGCTGGCGACCTTTCCCCCGAGCATTCGCCGCGCGCTGGCCATTCCGGCGCACCACGAGACCGGCACCATCAAGGACGTGAAGCACGTGGTGCTGCTGATGCAGGAGAACCGCTCCTTCGACAGCTACTTTGGCACCTTCAAGGGCGTGCGCGGCTATGGCGACCGCTTTGCCGTGCCGGCGCCCAACGGCAAGACCATCTTCCACCAGACCTACACCAAGACCACGCCGCCCAGCACCTACACGCCCTACCGCCTCGACGAGACCAAGGGCAACGCGCAGCGCGCGGGCAGCACGCCGCACGGCTGGTCCGATTCTCAGGCCGCCTGGGACCATGGCCGCATGTTCAAGTGGCCCGACGTGAAGAACCTGCTGTCGATGGGCTACTACGACACCGCCGAAGTGCCGTTCCAGCGCGCGCTGGCCGAGGCCTTCACGCTGTGCGACCACTACCACTGCGGCATGCACACCGGCACCATTGCCAACCGCCTGTTCTACTGGAGCGGCACCAACGGGCCCAACGGCACCAGCCCCGTCGACGGCAGCAAGGTGCAACTGGCGGTGCTGAACAACCAGTTCAACGCCGGCAACGACATTGGCGCCTCCACCGAAGGCTGGACCTGGACCACCTATGCCGACCGGCTCGAGAAAGCCGGCGTGAAATGGAAGGTCTACCAGAGCCTGATCGACAACTTCGGCTGCAACGAGATGATGAGCTTTCGCCACTGGCGAACTGCGGTCGAGCAGATGCCGGCGGCGCGCCGCCCGGTGTATGTGCCGGCGACCGACATCACGCAGCCGGTGACCGCGGCCGGGCCTTTCTACGACGCGGCCATCGACGACCCGCTCAGCCCGCTGGCCAAGGGCTTCGGCAACACCATGCCGTACGGCTTTCTCGAGACCTTTCGTGAAGACATCCGCAACGGCACCTTGCCCGCGGTGTCGTGGATCATTTCGCCTTCGGCCTACAGCGAGCACCCGGGACCGTCGAGCCCGGCCAAGGGCGGCTGGTATGTGCAGGAAGTGCTGGACGCGCTGACCTCCAACCCCGAGGTCTGGAGCAAGACCGTGCTGCTCATCAACTTCGACGAGAACGACGGCTTCTTCGACCACCTGCCTTCGCCCGCGGTGCCGTCGCGCAACCCCGACGGCTCGCTGGCCGGCGCCACCACGCTGGCCGAGGCCGACGTGGCCGTCGAATATCACAACTACACGCCGGCCACGCCCAAGCAGCCCGCCATGGACGGCCGGCCCTACGGCCCCGGCCCGCGCGTGCCGATGTGGGTGGTCTCGCCGTGGAGCCGCGGCGGCTGGGTCAACTCGCAAGTCTGCGACCACACCTCGACGCTGATGTTCCTGGAAAAGTGCTTCGGCGTGGCCGAGCCGCAGATCAGCAAATACCGCCGCGCCGTGTGCAGCGACCTGACCAGCGCCTTCAACTTCGAGCGTCCCAACGACGAGCCGCTGCCCGCCCTGGCCGGGCGCAAGACCAAGGCCGAAGCCGATGCGCTCACTGCAGCGCAGCAGGCGCTGCCGGGCATCGTGCCGTCGCCCGACGCCGCCTTGCCGGCACAGGCCACCGGCGTGCGCCCCTCGCGTGCGCTGCCCTACGAGCTGCACGCCAGCGCGCGCAGCGATTCGCTCAACGGCCGCGTGCAGCTGCTGTTTGCCAACAGCGGCAAGGCTGCCGCCGTGTTCCACGTCTACGACAAGCTGAACCTGGCGGACCGCCTGCCGCGCCGCTATGCGGTCGAGCCCGGCAAGCAACTCGACGGCTATTGGAGCGCCATGACCGACAACGCCGGGCTGTACGACCTGTGGGTGCTCGGCCCCAACGGCTTTCACCGCCAGTTCAAGGGCGACCTGAACCGGCTGCGCGCCGGAGGTGCGCCCGCGCCCGAAATTCGGGTCGCCTACGACTCGCGTCGCGGCGACGTCTATTTGCAGATGCGCAACGACGGCCAGCGCGATTGCCGCTTCACCGTGCAGTCGAACAGGGCCTATCCGCGCCCCGACGCCTTCCAGGCCGGTGGCAGGGACCGCAACGGCAACAACGAGCAGGCCAACGAAGACAAGGGCGTGTACGGCAACAACCCCGACGGCTCATGGAGCGTGCGCGTCAAGGGCGGCGGCGACACCCACATGCGCTGGAGCCTGGATGCCAGCGGCCAGTGGTACGACTTCGTGGTCACCTGCGATGCCGACGCGTCTTTCTACCGGCGCTTTGCCGGCCGCATCGAGACCGGCCGGCACTCGGTGAGTGATCCGGCCATGGGGCTGCCTGACCGCTTCTGACGAAGCCGGGGCTACGGCAACAGCTTGGCGATGGCGTCGGTGAACGACGGAATATCGGTCTGGGTACGAGTCGTCGGGTAGGTCAAACCGGCGCGCTGCAACGGAACACCTTCAGCGCCCCATAGCGCCAACAACAGCGCACCCCGCCAGCGGGCGCCCGCCGACCGGCTACCCTGCGCATCCCGCTTTCTTCTCCACGACAAGCCGATGCCCGCTCCGCAGGTTGCCGACAACACCAGGCCCGACGAGGCCGCCGTTCCCACCGCCTGGGCCCGCCTGCGCGACATGGTCGCGGCGCGTACCCCTGCGGACGGCCGCACCGACGCGCTGTACCCGGGCCTGCGCTGCTACCGGTTCTCGCGCCCGATCCGCTACGAGAAAACCCAGCGCCTCACGCCGGGCGTGGTGGTGGTCCTGCAGGGCCGCAAGACCGCGCACCTCGGTGGCGACCGTCGCTCGCTCGACTACGGCGCCACGCAGTGCCTGGTGCTCGGGGCCGAGGCCGCGTGCCTCGGCACGGTCGTCGGGGCGAGCGCCGAAGCGCCGTACCTCGCCATTCATCTCGATCTGCCGCCCGACGTGCTGGTCAAGTCTTTCGTCGCGCTGGCGGAAAGCGGTACGCTGGCCGAGCCCGCACGCGTGACCGAGACCTTCACCGCCTCGGTGGGGCCGGAGGTGGTCGAGGCCTTCGCCCGCCTGCTGCTGGCGGTCGACGACCCAGTGGACCGCCGCACGCTCGCGCCGCTGGCCGTCGAAGAGATCGTGCTGCGGCTGCTGCGCTCCGAGGCGGCGGCCGCCATTCGCAGCGCGGGCGCGGTCACGAAGGCCGGAGCACGCATACAAACGGCCATTGCCTTCATGCGCCGCCATCTGGGCCGGCCGCTGTCGGTGGCCGAGATCGCCAGCCACGTGCACATGAGCCCTTCGCACTTCGCGCACAGTTTTCGCGAGGTGGCCGGGGTCACGCCGATGCGTTGCATCCGCGACCTGCGCCTGGAAGAGGCGCGCGTGCTGATGCTGGGCGCCGGGCTGCGTCCCGGCGATGCGGCCGCGAAGGTGGGATTCGAGAGCGCGGCGCATTTCAACCGCGCGTTCCGCAGGCGGTTCGAGGCAACGCCCGCGGAGTACGTGCGGCGCGTGCAGTCGGGCTGATGCCGGCGCGGCTGCATTCTTGATTCTTCTTCGCAGCCATGATCAATTTGTTCGCAGCTTCGCGCCTTGGCGCGGGGGAGGGCGCTGGCTAACCTGCCTGCTTCCTTTTTCTTTTGAAGCCAACGGCGAAATTTTCATGGACCCCATCAACGTCATCATCACTTTCGAAGCCAAGCCCGAGGGCGCCTCTGCCTTCGCCGAGCTCATGCATCAGGTCAAGCGGTCTCTGCCGTCGGCGGATGGCTGCCGGGGCGTGCAGCTGTTCGGGCGCAGCGACAACGCCTGCGTGTTCACGCTGGTCGAGTCGTGGGAATCGCGGGGCCATCATCAGGCGCATATCGCGGGCGCGGTGGCGTCGGGGGCTTGGGATGCGCTGGCGGCGCAGCTGGCTTGCGCGCCTGTCAGTTGCTATTGCACGGAGCTTTGAGCCGGTGGCAGGCGCGTCACCGGATCCAGTTCTTTAGGAAATTGCGGCGAAACCCATTGCTGTCGTAGGTGGGTTCCTTGTAGATCGGGTGGGCTGCGATGACCGCAGTCAAGACAATGACATCGGCTCCTCCGACGGCGTAGCCGCCCGCCAGCAGGCCCTTGGCGATGCCTTGCGCAATGGTTCGAATGGGTTGCGACCCGAGGGGCGGCTTTCCCAATGCTTCGAGGTACATGGCTTCGGCAATGTAGGCCGCAGCTTCGTCCTCGTGGCTCGAATGGACGCCGGTGTTCTGGATGTCCAGGTGGGCGTGCGTGCATTCGTGCACCAGATAGGCCTGGTCGCTGGAATTCGAGATCGAGAAGCCGGGCCTGAGATCGAGCGTGTCGAACCCCATGTAGTAGCTGGCGCCAGCGCCCGATTTCACGGCACCGCCAAGCTTGATGGCCTCGCTGTTGATCGCATCGGCCACGTCGTTCTGGTAGGCACTTGGGTACACCTTGAACGACTTGAAGGCGAAATTCAGCCGGGGAATGGTGGTGTCGCGCTTCAGGAAGTTGACGATGTCTGACTTGAGCGTCATGCGAAAGGCTCCAGAGTGAATAAGACAGGCCGGAAGTCTGGCGAGCCCGGCCCGCCGCGGCTATATGCCGTTGGGGGGGTGTTTGAGACATAGGCCGGCAGGCCGCACGAACATGCGGCCAAGAAACCGTCGCCACGTGCCAACGATGCACGAAAGCGATGGTTGCGTGCCTGAGCATCGCGAAATGCAGCGCTACGATGCCTGCATCTGCCGACAAGGAGGAAAGACGCCATGCGCATCAGCCAGCAATCCGGTTTCATCTTCGCGCATGCGCGCAGCGTCATGGCAGCGGCCCTTTGCGCCGCGTCGCTCTTCACGGCCGGCTGCGAAACGAGGCCCCAATTCCGCCCCCTCACTTCCGAGGCGCCTCCGCCGCCGGTCTTCGTGAACGTGCCCAGAGAGGAAGCCTGCCAGGCCGCGCAGGCGCGCTATGCGCTTGGCCAGGCCCTCGATTCCCTGCTGCTGGAGCAAATGCGCACCCGCACCGGCTCCAGGTCCGCGCGCACCGCGCCGGTCGGCACGCCATTGCCGGCACCGGCCGATCCGGGGCGGCTCACTGTCGACGTCGATCCCCAGGGCCGAATAACCGGTGCTCGCTGCGGCTGACGTTATTAACAATAATTCCGTGATGACGAAGACGACCACCTCCACCCGCATCGCGCTCGACTGCTACTACAGCCTTTCCTCGCCCTGGGCCTACCTGGGCGGCCCTCAGCTGCAAGACATCGTGCGCCGCCACCATGTGCGGCTCGCGCTCAAGCCTTATGACTTTCAAGCGGTGGTGCCGCAGACGGGCGGCATTCCGCTGAAGACGCGGCCCGAGCCGCGCCGCACGTACCACGCGCTCGAACTGGCGCGCTGGCGCGATTACCTGGGCATGCCGCTGAACCTGGAGCCCGCCCACTACCCCAAGGGCGCCCCGGTCGATCCGGACTGGAACAAGTACCCGGGCTGGATGGTGATTGCCGCCCAGCTGCAGGGGCTCGATGCGCAGCCGCTCTCGCATGCGCTGCTGCGCGCGCTGTGGGCCGAAGAACGCGACACCTCCGAGGCCCAGGTCCGCATCGCGGTGGCCGAAGAAAACGGCTATGACGGCGCCTCGCTGCAGGCGCTGGAGCAGGCGGCCGAGACGCTGGCGGTGTATCGCGCCAACAGCGCGGAGGCCATCGAGGCCGGCGTGTTCGGCGCGCCCACGTTCATCCTGAATGGCGAACGTTTCTGGGGCCAGGACCGGCTGGCTTTTCTCGACAGGGCCTTGGACCGGCTGCGCCAATCCCGCGGCGGATAATCCGGCCATGCGAATTCGCTTTACCAAGATGCAGGGGGCCGGCAACGATTTTGTCGTGCTCGACGAAACGCGCGGCTCGCTGGGCCTCACGGCCGCGCAATACCGCTTTCTGGCCGACCGTCACTTCGGTGTCGGCGCCGACCAGATCCTCACGGTGCGGCCTCCTTCCAAGGACGCGGCCGAGGGCGTCGACTTTCAGTACGTGATCCACAACGCCGATGGCGGCGAGGTGGAGCAGTGCGGCAATGGCGCGCGCTGCTTCATGCGCTTCGTGCGCGAGCACCACCTGACCGAGAAGGAGACTGTGCGCGTCGAAACGCTGGCCGGCATCATCGAGCCACGCATGGGCGAAGACGGCCGGGTCACGGTCGACATGGGCCCACCGATCTTCGAGCCGGCCCGCGTACCCTTCGACACCGCGGGGCTCGATCCGCAGCCCACGGGGTCGTGGCACACCTGGCACCTGGCGCTTGGCACGCATGCCGATTCAGCCATTGTTTCCGTGGCGGTGCTGTCGATGGGCAATCCGCACGCGGTGCAGGTGGTCGACAACGTCGACACCGCGCCTGTGGCCCGGCAGGGCCCGCAGATCGAGCACCATCCGCGCTTTCCGCAGCGGGTGAATGCCGGCTTCATGCAGGTGGTCGACCGCACGCACGTCAAGCTGCGGGTGTTCGAGCGCGGCGCCGGCGAAACGCTGGCCTGCGGCACCGGCGCCTGCGCGGCGGTGGTGGCGGGCATCCGGCTCGGCTTGCTGGAAAGCCGGGTCGATGTGCAGACGCACGGCGGCGTGCTCACCATTGGCTGGGAGGGCGAGGGGAACCCGGTGCTCATGACCGGGCCGGCCACCACGGTTTTCGAGGGAGACATCGAGGTGCCCGAGCTGCCATGACCCACATCAGAAACAACAAAGACGACGCCATGAACCCGATCACCGAAGACGACATCGCCAACTACCTGGCGAACACGCCCGACTTTTTCGAGCGGCACGCACAGCTGCTGGCACAGGTGCAGCTCACCAGCCCGCACGGCAACCGCGCCGTCAGCCTGCAAGAACGGCAGGCCGAGATGCTGCGCGAGAAGATCAAAGCGCTGGAGCATCGGCTGATGGACATGGTGCGCCACGGCACCGAGAACGTGGTCATTGCCGACCGGCTGCAGCGCTGGACCCGCGGCCTCTTGACCACGCGCGACCCGCGCAGCCTGCCGTACCGCATCGCGGTCGACCTGCAGTCGCTGTTCCTGGTGCCGCAGACGGCCATCAAGGTGTGGGACTGCGGGGCCGACTACCTCAACGAGGCCTATGCCCAGTGGGTGAGCGACGACGTGAAGGCGCTGGCCACCTCGCTCACTTCGCCTTATTGCGGGCTGAATTCGGGCTTCGAGGCGGCCAACTGGCTGCCCGAGCCGGCCGGCGCCGCGTCGATTGCGCTGATTCCGCTGCGGCCCGATGCCGAGTCGCCGGCCTTCGGCCTGCTGGTGCTGGCCTCGCCGGACGCGCAGCGCTTCAACGCTGAAATGGGCACCGACTTTCTCGAGCGCATTGCCGAACTGGCCTCGGGCGCGCTGTCGCGGCTGCGGCCTTGAGCGGCCAGCGCCGGTCCTGGCGGGCCGCGCGGCCCGTGCTGTGGACGGTGCTGGTTGGGGGTCTGCTGGCCTATGTGGCCCTTGCCGCTGTCATCTGGCGGCATGCGGACGAGGCGCTTGCCAATCCACCGCAAAAGCCGGCCGATGCGGCGCTCATCCTGGGCAACCGCGCCTACCTCAAGGGCAAGCCCAACCCGTGTCTCACGGGCCGGGTCGACACCGGCATTGCGCTGGCCAACGCGGGCCGCGTGAAGCAGCTGGTGCTGTCGGGCGGCGTCGACAAGGAAGACGGCCGCATCGAAGCCGAGGTGATGGAGCGCCATGCGCGTGCCCAGGGCTATGCCGGTCCGCTGCTGCTGGAGCCGGCCTCCACGTCGACGCGCCTGAACCTGGCGATGTCCAGCCCGATGCTGAAGGCGGCGGGCGTGCGCGCCGTCATCGTGGTGTCGGAGCCCTACCACCTGTGGCGGGTGGAGCGCCTGGTGCGGGCCAGCGGTTTCGACAGGGAATTCGACGTTCAGTATGCGGCTGCCGACACGAGCTGCTGGCGCCGCTGGGGCATGGTTTTCAAGGGCGCGTTGCGCGAGCCGCTGGCTGTCGTGAACAATGCATTCAATGGCTACCTCTACTGACACGGCGGAAACGGCCGCCACGTCGCCCTGGGTCGAGAATTACCTGGAGCACGTGCGCGTGGAGCGCCGGCTGGCGGCGCGCACGGTCGAGCTCTATGCCATCCACCTCCAGGCGCTCGCGGCCAACGCCGCGGCGGCCGGGCTTTCGCTCGACCGCGTGCAAACGGCGCACATCCGGCGCTGGATGGCGCAACTGCACGGCGCCGGGCGCGAGCCGCGCGGCATTGCGCTGGTGCTGTCTTGCTGGCGCAGCTTCTACCGCTGGCTCGGCAACGAAGGGCTGGTGGGCTTCAACCCGGTGAAGGACGTGCATGCGCCCAAGGCCGCGCGGCCGCTGCCCAAGGCGCTGGCGGTCGACGACGCGGTGCGGCTCGCCGAAATGTACGACCCCGAGGCCGCCCCCTGGACCGAGGCGCGCGACGGCGCGATCGTCGAAGTGCTCTACGGCTGCGGCCTGCGCGTGAGCGAGCTCACCGGCCTCGACGCGCAAGCCAGCAACACGGCCCGCGGCTGGGTCGATCTCGACGCACTGGAAGCCAACGTGCTCGGCAAGGGCAGCAAGCGACGGCTGGTGCCGGTCGGCGGCAAGGCGGCCGAAGCGCTGCGCGACTGGCTCGCGGTGCGCGGCGAATGTCCGGCGCTGGCAACGGCCGGCCTGCGCGACCCCGCGGGCGCGGCGGCGCTCTTCATCAGCAGCAAGGGCGTGCGGATGTCGTCGCAAGCGGTGTGGAAGCTGTTGCGCGAGCGCAGCCTCAAGGCCGGCCTGGCGGCGCCGGTGCATCCGCACATGCTGCGGCACTCGTTTGCGAGCCACGTGCTCCAGTCGAGCAGCGACCTGCGCGCCGTGCAGGAACTGCTGGGTCACGCCAACATCTCCACCACACAGATCTATACCCGGCTGGATTTCCAGCACCTGGCCAAGGCCTATGACGCGGCACATCCGCGCGCGCAGGCGCGCCCCGAGAACGCGCGGGCCAAGCCAAAAAAAGACAGCGACAACAAACAATGAAAACCCTCCGCCTCAAGCCCGGCAAAGAGCGCTCGCTGCAGCGCCGCCACCCCTGGATCTTCGAATCCGCCATTGCACGGGGCGGCGCGGATTCGGGCGAGACGGTGCGCGTCGAATCCCATGACGGCGCCTTCCTGGCCTGGGCTGCGTTCAGCCCGGTTTCCAAGATCCGCGCGCGGGCCTGGAGCTTTGTCGAAACGCAGCGCATCGACGCGGCCTTTCTTGCCTCGGTGTGTGCCCGCGCGGTGGCGGCCCGGTCGCTTTTCGACCTGCAGAGCGACGGTGTCCGGCTGATCCACGGCGAGGCCGATGGGCTCCCGGGCCTGATCGTCGATCGCTATGGCGACACGCTGGTGGCGCAGTTCCTGTCGGCCGGCGTCGAGCGCTGGAAGGCCGCCATTGCCGATGCGCTGCTCGCGGCGACGGGCCTGCAGAAGCTCTACGAGCGCTCCGACGCCAGCGGCCGCGAGCGCGAGGGCCTGAAGCCCGTCACGGGCTGGCTGCGCGGGGAGGGCGCCACCGAAATCACGATTCGCGAGCACGGCTGGAAGCTCTCGCTCGACATTGCAACGGGCCACAAGACCGGCTTCTACCTCGACCAGCGCGACAGCCGCCAACGCTTTGCCGAGCTGGCGCAGCATCGGCGCTTTCGGCGCGTGCTCAACTGCTTTTGCTACACCGGCGGCTTCACCGTGGCGGCGCTCGCGGGCCTGCGGGCGGCCGGCGCGGTGGAAGGCGCCGAGCTGGTGTCGGTCGATTCGTCGCAGCCGGCGCTCGAGCGGGCGAGGGCGCACCTGGCGCTGAACGGCTTCGGCGGCGAGGGTTCGGGCGTGAAGGCCGAGTTTCTGGACGCCAACGTCAACACCGTGCTGCGCGAGTTCATCGAGCAGGGCCGCACCTTCGACGCCATCGTGCTCGACCCGCCCAAGTTCGCGCCCACCGCAGCCCATGCCGAGCGTGCCGCCCGTGCCTACAAGGACATCAACCGCCTCGCGCTCAAGCTGCTGGAGCCCGGTGGGGTGCTGCTGACTTTTTCCTGCTCAGGCGGCATCAGCGCCGACCTTTTTCACAAGATCGTGGCTTCGGCCGGCATCGACGCCCAAGTGGACGGCTACATCAGCGAACGATTGGGAGCAGCCCCCGACCACCCGATGACCATCGAGTTTCCGGAGGGCGAATATTTGAAGGGCCTGGTGGTGGTGCGAAAGCCCGCTTGACCCCGCGCCAACGCAACTGAGTGGCATTGGCTAAACTGCCGGCCAATTCTTTTTCTTCCTGTTTTCCGCCTTCGGAGCACACCATGGCCCTCATTCCCGCCACCATCCTCACCGGCTTTCTGGGCTCGGGCAAGACCACGCTGCTCAAGCGCATCCTGACGGAAGCCCACGGCCAGAAGATCGCGGTGATCGAGAACGAGTTCGGCGAAGAGAACATCGACAGCGACATCCTCGTGACCGAGTCGAAGGAGCAGATCGTGCAGATGAGCAACGGCTGCGTCTGCTGCACCATCCGCGAAGACCTGCGCGAAGCCCTGCAGCTTCTGGCCGCCAAGAAGCGCAAGGGTCTGCTCGACTTCGACCGCGTGGTGATCGAAACCACGGGCCTGGCCGACCCCGGCCCGGTGGCGCAGACCTTCTTCATGGACGACGAGATTGCCGAAAGCTACCTGCTCGACTCGATCCTGACGCTGGTCGATGCCAAGCATGCGCCGCAGCAGCTCAACGACCGCCAGGAGGCGCGCCGCCAGGTGGGCTTTGCCGATCAGATCTTCATCAGCAAGAGCGAGCTGGTGTCGGCCGAAGAGACCGAGGCGCTGATTCACCGCCTGAAGCACATGAACCCGCGCGCGCCGCAGCAGAAGGCGCATTTCGGCGACGTGCCGCTGAAGGACATCTTCGACCTGCGCGGCTTCAACCTGAACGCCAAGCTGGACATCGACCCCGACTTCCTGAAGGAAGAAGAGGCGCACGATCATGACCACGCGCATGGCGAAAATTGCGATCATCCCTCGCACAAGCACGAGGGGCACGGCCACCATCATCACACCGATGACGATGTGAAGAGCTTCGTCTACAAGGCCGACCGGCCCTTCGACCCGGCCAAGCTCGAAGACTTCCTGGGCGCCATCGTCAACATCTACGGCCCCCGCATGCTGCGCTACAAGGGCGTGCTGAACATGAAGGGCACCGAGCGCAAGGTGATCTTCCAGGGCGTGCACCAGCTGATGGGCAGCGACCTGGGCCCCGAGTGGGGCAAGGACGAAGATCGCCAGAGCCGCATGGTGTTCATCGGCATCGAGCTGCCGCGCGAAATCCTCGAGCAGGGTCTCGAGCAGTGCCTGGTCTGAGGCCCTGACTTGCTCCTTCCCCCGCCGGGGGAAGGGGGAGGGAGGGGCTTACTTGCCGCCCATGCCGCCCAGCGGCTTGCCGTTGATCTTCAGGCTGCCTTCGCTGTATTCGACCTGGCTCGTGACGTCGGTGCCGTCGCGCTTGACGAAGCCCATTCCCTCGCCTTGCTCGACCAGCCCCGCCACCATCTCGGGCGGCGGCGTCTGGCCGCTCTCGGCGCCGGTGGCGGCAATCTGCTCCAGCCATTGCATCGGCAGGCGCGCATTGGCCTTCAGCACGCCGCGCTTCATCAGCAGCGCCATGCCCGGCGACTGCAGGTCTTCGTCGGTCACGCCGACCATGCCGGCCGTGTAGCTGATCTCGCCGCGCTTGCCGCCGATTTCGACCAGCATCTTTTCCAGGCCGATCTCGGGGTTGTACTTGGCCATGGCCTTGAGGTCGGGCGCCAGCTGGTCCATCAGCTTCTGCATGGCGGCTTGCGAGGCCTTGCCGCCACCCTTGCCGCAGCCGTTGATGGCGCTCGACTGCAGCCAGGCATCGGCCAGCTTCTTGTAGCCGGCGGCGTGGATGCGGCGCCCGCCGCTGCTCATCTCGAACTTGTCGATCTTGGTTTCGCCGATCTTGCCGGCACCCTTGATCGTGCCGGTCGATGCGTAGAGCCCGTCCTTGATGCTGGCATCGGCAAGCATGTCGATGTTCTGCAACAGCACGGTCGGCAGGGCCTTGCCCCCGGCGCCTTCGGCGGTGCCCAGGCCCTTGGGGGCGGCAAACTCGAAGCTTTCGAGCCGGCCTTCGGTCTTGCCGGTGGCCAGGATCCAGCCCGCGCTGTTGTCCATGTCGGCCTTGCCGGTCAGCTTGCCCATTTTCATGGTGGCACCGGTGCGCAGGTCGTTGACGTTCAGCCCGGGCATGGTCAGGTCGTAGTGCACCTGGGTGCGGGCACCGTTCACCTCGATTCGGGCTTGCGCGCCCTGCCAGGTGAACTGGGCCTTGCCCTCGTCGGTCACCTTGGCCGGCGCCACGGTCAGGTCGCTGGTGTAGCCGCCGTCGAAGGCCACCTTGGTGTGTGCCGTCAGCGGCTTGGCCTTGCCGAAGAGCTGTTCTGCCTTGGCCTGGCCTTTCACGTCGAGCACCAGTTCGCTCTCGATGGTGGCCGCGGCCAGCGTGCCGCCGGCAATCGGGCCATGGCGGATGGTGTCGCGGAAGGTGAACCGCACGGGCTTGAACGGCGCGGTGGCCTCGTCCTCTTCGTCGTCACCCTCGGCGGGCTTGACGGCGGGCACCTGTGCCGCGGCATCGGCTGCGCAGCCGAGTTCGAGCGTCACGGTGCTGACTGCGCCGAAGAAGCCCCGTTCGTAGCTGCGGTTGACCACGCGCACCAGGGCGGTCTGCTTCGGCAACTCGTCCAGCGCGGTGTCGTAGCTGGACTTTATTTTTGTGCCGGCCCACCACGTGCTGCCGCCATAGGCAAGCGCAATGGCGGCTGCCAGCGCGCCCAAAACTGCTTTATTGCTCACGATTTCTTCTCTTTTGTATGAATTGTTGGTCGACCCGCACCGTCCCTCGGCGGCTTTGGCGGGCCTTCGTTGCCCCCTCCGGCAACGCTGGCGATGCTACCGGAGGCGGCCCGGTTGCAGGCACATCCCCCTTCATTTCGAGTTCTCTATACAATCGCGCGCCTGTTCCGGCAGCCACGCCCTCGTCCGAACGACGGGATGTGGCTTACGGCACGGGGCGCCGCACGTTTCTGGCGGGCTTTCGGGGGTATAACCCCGGGGTTCGTCACTGCGAGCACTCCGACGAGTGGAGCCCAGGCGGCTTGAAACCCGCAAAAGGCTCCCTTGGGAGGAGACACCCAGTGAAAGCGCGTTCCAGTTCGTTCAAGGAGCCAGTCACCGTGAAGAAACCCGCCGCCAAGGCCACGCCAGCAACCAAGCCCGCCGCTAAGAAAGCGGTGGCTGCAAAGCCGGCTGTACCCGCGGCGAAAAAAACCTCTTCCGCTGCAAAAGCTCCGGCCACGAAAGAAAAAAGCGCTCCAAAGAAGCCAGCAACGCCATCGGCCAAGGCCGCGACCGTTGCAAAGCCCGTCAAGCCTGCAAAGTCCGTTGCGACGCCGGTGGCATCCGCCCCGGCCAAGAGTGCAACCAAAACTGCAGTTGCGGGTCTACCGCCATCCAAAACCGTCGGCCGCACTGCTGCCGTCCCTTCTGCCCCTCCGATCCCAATGAAAAAAACGGCTGCCGCCTCTTCTTCCGCCACGGCGACACCTTCGATGCCCGCTCAGACCGCTGCACCCGCGCCCGCGCGAGGTGGCCGCGTGTCCCGGCTGTCGCAGCTGACCGTGCCTTCCATGCCGCAATCGGTGGCTTCCACCGCTGCCAAGTCTTCGTTCTCGCAGGCGCCTTCCAATGCGTTGGTGCCGCCGCCCCCCGTGGCGGTGAAAAAAGACCCGAAGCTCGCCAACAACTGGAAAACCAAGTCGGTTGAAGAGTTGACCGACGCCGAAGTCATCGCGATGCCCGACACCGAGTACATGAACGAAAAGCAGATGGCGTTCTTCCGCCTGAAGCTGGTCGAGCTCAAGCGCGGCATCCTCGAGAACGCCGGTGAAACCACCGAGCACCTGCGTGAAGACACCGTGGTGGTGCCCGATCCGGCCGACCGCGCCACCATCGAGGAAGAGCACGCGCTCGAACTGCGCACGCGCGACCGTGAGCGCAAGCTGCTGAAGAAGATCGAGCAGTCGATCCAGCGCATCGACGCCGGCGACTACGGCTACTGCGACGAAACCGGCGAGCCCATCGGTGTCGGCCGCCTGCTGGCTCGACCCACCGCCACGCTGTCGCTCGAAGCGCAGCAGCGCCGCGAACTCAAGCAGAAGATGTTCGGGGACTGAGCCGGCAACACAAGAAGAGAGAACCTGATCGCCTCGAAGTTTTTGTCGATGCCAAAGGAAGAGTCGGGCCGCCTGTTTTCCAAGGTGGCAAAGTTCGTCCGCAATCCGCTCAAGGATTGGTCGGAGCTGAATACGACCGCCGATTCCACGCTGCCTGACCAGGCCTACAGCCGGGAAATGCTCAAGGAGATGATCGAGCGGCGCCAGCGCAACGATTTCGTTCGCCGGCGCGAGTTCGACATGCTGCGCAAGCTGCGGCAGCGTGAAGCGGCCGCCCACGCCTTCGAAGGAACGGTCACGCCGTCTTCCTTCAACCTGAACACCACCACCGAAAAATCGGAGGGCCGCGCACTCACGCTCAAGAAGATCGACGAGATCGAAGAGCAGATGTCGCAGCAGTGGTGGAAGGGCCGTGGCCCCAACGGCGAGGTGCTGACCAATGCGCCTCCGGACGCTGGCGCCGAAACCCTGCCGCCGCCGGTGAATGCGGCCGAGCTGGCCAGCTTGCTCGGGGCGCCCTCGGGCCGTGCCGCGCCTGCGCCAGCATCCACGCCTGTGCCCGCTGCCGCTGCGGCACCTGCTTCGGCTCCCGCCCCTGCCGTGCCTGCCAGCACCGTGGTCACCGGTCCGTCGCTGCTTTCGGCGCGGCTGGCGCGAGACGGCGCACTCGAAGAGGCGGTGATCCGCTTCTCGCACGGCGACGATGCCGGCGCCGAGGCCATTCTTCTGCAGGCGCTGGCTTCGGAGAGCGTGGCAGCCGGGGATGAAAGCGACCACGCCACCACCGAGCGCGACGACGCGCGCTGGCACGCCTTGTTCGACCTGTATCGCGCCACCGGCGACGCCACCCGCTTTGCCGCCGCCCGCATGCGCTATGCGCAACGCATGAAGCGCATGGGCCCCGACTGGGTGCCGCTCGACGAACTGGCGCGCAACGTGAAGGCGGTGGCCGCAAGCGAATTCGCTGAATTGGCGCCGGTCGGCGCCGACTGGACCAGCCCGCCGCGCCTGGCGCGCGACGGGCTGGTGAATCTCACGCGGGCGCTCTCGAAGGCCGGTTCGGTCTGGACGCTCGACTGGCGTGCGCTGGCCGCCATCGAGCGCGATGCCGCTGCGCCGCTGCGCGTGCTGTTCGCGCACTGGGCCGATTCACCGGTCCAACTGCGTTTCATGGGCGCCGCCAAGCTGCAGGCCGTGCTGGCCGAGGCCACGCCCAATAGCGAGCGCAGCACCGAAGACGTCTGGTGGCAGCTGCACCTGGCGGCGTTGCGCATGATGAACATGCCCGACGATTTCGAGCTGGTGGCGCTCAACTACTGCATCACCTACGAAGTCTCGCCGCCCGCCTGGGCAGACCCGAAGGGGGAATGCGCCTTGCTGGCCGCTCCTGAGGGAAGCCGCTCGGGCTCCGGCTCCGTGTGGTCGCTGTTGTCGGTCAACGGCGAATCGGAGAGCTTTCCGTCCACCGACAGCGGCTTTGCGGCGCTGGCCGGCGACCTGCGCGGTGAAACGCATTCGAGCCTGCAGCGGCTCGACACCGACCTGCGCAACACGACGGCGCCTGTCATCTCGTGTGCCGCGCTGCTGCGCATGGACCTAGCCGCCGCCGGCACGCTGCTGAGCTGGGTGCGGGCGCGGGACGCCCAGGGCGACCGCGTCCAGTTCGTCGACGCGCACCGGCTGATTGCGGCGCTGTTCGACATTGTCGGCATTGCCGACCACGCGACCGTGGCGGTCCGGAAGAACTAGGCGCAATTCAGAGCAAATCGCGGGGTTGCATTGGCCCCGGCCATCCCCAGATGGCTTCGATGGAACAGTTTCACGGCACCACCATCGTGAGCGTGCGCCGCAAGACCCCCCAAGGCGATCAGGTCGCCATTGGCGGGGACGGGCAGGTCACTCTCGGCAATATCGTCATCAAGGGCACGGCGCGCAAGGTGCGGCGGCTCTATCACGGCAAGGTGCTGGCTGGCTTTGCCGGCGCCACGGCCGACGCCTTCACGCTCTTCGAGCGCTTCGAGGCCAAGCTCGAAAAGCACCAGGGGCACCTGACCCGCGCCGCCGTCGAGCTCACGAAAGACTGGCGCACCGACCGGGTGCTGCGCAAGCTCGAGGCCATGCTGGCCGTGGCCGATGCCACCACCTCGCTCATCATCACCGGTAACGGCGACGTGCTGGAACCCGAAGACGGCGTGATCGCCATCGGCTCGGGGGGCGCCTACGCGCAGTCCGCGGCCAAGGCGCTGATCGACAATACCGACCTCACGGCGGAGCAGATTGTGCGCAAATCGCTCGCGATAGCCGGCGAAATCTGCATTTACACGAACATGAACCACACGGTGGAAGCGCTCTGACCATGTCCATGACCCCCCAGGAAATCGTCTCCGAGCTCGACAACCACATCGTCGGCCAGCCCGCCGCCAAGCGCGCCGTGGCCATTGCGCTGCGCAACCGCTGGCGCCGCCAGCAGGTCGAGGAAAAGCTTCGCGCCGAGATCACGCCCAAGAACATCCTCATGATCGGCCCCACGGGCGTGGGCAAGACCGAGATCGCGCGCCGCCTGGCACGCCTGGCGGATGCGCCGTTCATCAAGGTCGAGGCGACCAAGTTCACAGAGGTGGGCTATGTCGGCAAGGACGTCGACTCGATCATTCGCGACCTGGCCGAGATTGCCGTCAAGCAGACGCGCGAAGCCGAAAGCGCCAAGGTGCGCGCCCGTGCCGAGGACGCCGCCGAAGACCGCATCCTCGACGTGCTGCTGCCGCCCGCGCGCGGCGCCGACGGCACCACGCCGGCGCTCGATGGCCCCAACCCCACCCGGCAGGCCTTTCGCAAGAAGCTGCGGGAGCATCAGCTCGACGACAAGGAGATCGAGCTCGACCTGGCCGAAACCCGTGCCCCGCTCGAGATCATGGGCCCGGCGGGCATGGAGGAAATGACCGAGCAGCTGCGCGGCATGTTCGGCCAACTCGGCGGCGGCAAGCGCAAGACGCGCAAGCTCAAGATCGCCGAGGCCATGCGCCTCCTGATCGACGAGGAAGCCGCCAAGCTGGTCAACGAGGACGAGATCCGCACCCAGGCCATCACCAATGCCGAGCAGAACGGCATCGTCTTCATCGACGAGATCGACAAGGTTGCCACGCGCAGCGAAGCCCAGGGCTCCGACGTGTCGCGCCAGGGCGTGCAGCGTGACCTGCTGCCGCTGGTCGAGGGCACGGCCGTGAGCACCAAGTACGGCGTGGTGCGCACCGACCACATACTGTTCATCGCGAGCGGCGCGTTCCACCTCAGCAAGCCGAGCGACCTGATTCCCGAGATGCAGGGGCGCTTTCCGATCCGCGTGGAGCTGCAGTCGCTCTCGGCGTCGGACTTCGAAAGCATCCTCACGCAGACCCGCGCGTCGCTCGTGAAGCAGTACCAGGCGCTGCTCGCGACCGAAGGCGTGACGCTCGAATTCACGCCCGAAGGCGTCAACCGCCTCGCGGCCATTGCCTTCGAGGTGAACGAGCGCACCGAGAACATCGGCGCCCGCCGCTTGTCCACCGTGATGGAGCGTCTGCTCGATGAGGTAAGCTTCGACGCAGCGCGCATCGAAGGACAGACCATCCGCATCGATGCCGCCTACGTCGACGAGCGCCTTGCGGCACTAAGTCACGACGAAGACCTTTCGCGCTTCATCCTCTGAAGCCGCTTTGCGGCCCCTGTAACGGGGCCGCGCTTCACGCATCACATTCACTGCGTGAGCTAAGTGCTTAATTCTCAACGAAATTCACCGGTTTCCAGGTTTGGAAATCGGCGCTAAGTCGTTGATTCCATTACAAAAAATACCACCAACGGCCAGTTGCGCCTGAAGTGTTTCCTGCTACAGTGCAAAAAAGTGCAGTTAAGTGGGAAAAAGTGCGGGTGGTGCCTCTTTCGGGTGCTGCGGCGCTCCCAACACAGGGGTTCTGGTCGTGTTTCAAGGCGCTTCATCGCTCAGTCTGGATGCCAAGGGGCGGCTCTCCGTGCCGACCCGGCATCGTGACGTCCTGAGCGCGACGGCGAACGGCCAGCTCACGATCACCAAGCATCCGCACGGCTGCCTCATGGTGTTCCCGCGTCCCGAGTGGGAGAAATTCCGCGAGCGCATCGCCGCGCTCCCAATGTCGGCACAGTGGTGGAAGCGCGTGTTCCTCGGCAACGCAATGGACGTCGAGATGGACGGCACCGGCCGCATCCTCGTTTCGCCCGAATTGCGTGCGGCCACGGGCATCACGCGCGAGACGTTGTTGCTGGGCATGGGCAATCACTTCGAGCTCTGGGACAAGGCCACCTACGAAGCCAAGGAGGCCGAGGCCACCCAGGGCGATATGCCCGATGTGTTTCAGGACTTCGCGTTCTGAGGATTCGTGTGAACACTCCATGGATTCATACCACCGTGTTGCTGAACGAAGCGGTGGAAGCCCTTCTTTCAGGCAGCACGGCGGCCACGGGCACCTACGTGGATGCGACCTTCGGTCGCGGAGGGCATGCGCGCGCGATTCTCGCGCGGCTGGCACCGGAAGGCAGGCTGATCGCATTCGACAAGGATGCGGAAGCGGTGGCCGAAGCAGCGCGCATCTCGGATGCGCGTTTTTCCATCCGGCACCAGGGATTCCGTTCGCTGGGCGAATTGCCCGATGCCAGCGTGGCGGGTGTGCTGATGGATCTGGGCGTGAGTTCGCCGCAAATCGACAACCCGGTGCGCGGTTTCAGTTTTCGTTTCGACGGCCCGCTCGACATGCGCATGGACACCACGCGCGGCGAGAGCGTGGCCGAATGGCTGGCAACAGCCGAACTTCAGCAGATTGCAGAGGTGATCCGTGACTATGGCGAAGAACGGTTTGCTGTTCAGATTGCAAAGGCGATTGTTGCTCGCAGACAAGAACGGGGCGCAATTTCAACCACCACCGAACTGGCCGAGCTCGTGGCTGGCACGGTCAAAACCCGCGAGCAGGGCCAGAACCCTGCAACGCGCACATTTCAGGCTTTTCGGATTTTCATCAACGCCGAGCTTGAAGAGCTGCAACAGGCGCTAGAGGCGAGCCTTTCCGTGCTGCAGCCCGGCGGCAGGCTGGCGGTGATCAGCTTCCACTCGCTGGAAGACCGCATCGTGAAGCAGTTCATCGCCAAGCATTCGAAGGAGGTGTACGACCGCCGCGCGCCGTTCGCCGCCCCGAAGGTGATGAAGCTGCGCGCGCTCGAGCGCATCAAGCCTTCGGCCGAAGAGGTGAGCGGCAACCCGCGCTCGCGCAGTGCCATTCTTCGTGTGGCAGAGCGCACAGAAGCTGTTTGACATGGCCCGCCTCAACCTGCTCCTGATGCTCGCGGTGATCGCCTCCGCGCTCTACCTCGTGCACACGCAATACCTGTCGCGCCAGCTCTATACCGAGCTCGACCGCACGCAGCAGGAGGCGCGCCGGCTCGAGCTCGACCGCGACCGGCTGCAGGTGGAGAAGCGCGCCCAGGCTACGCCGCTGCGGGTGGAAAAGCTCGCCAAGGAGCAGCTGCAGATGCGCACCACCACGCCGGCCATCACGCAGTACGTGCGGCCCGACGGCTCGGTGATCCCGGCCGTGGTGGCGCCTCCGCCCGCTCCGCCGGCGGGCCCGGCGACCAAGCCGGCCGCGAGGGCCCAGCGATGAGCCGCCGCAGCGTCCGCTACACCACCAGCCCCTTGCTTGCGAGCAAGACGCCGGTCTGGCGCAGCAAGTTCATCGTCGCCGGCATTGCCTTCGGCTTCGTCGTACTGGCGGGCCGGGCCGCGTACGTGCAGGTCTTCAACAACAGCTTCTTCCAGCGACAGGGCGAGGTGCGCTTTGCACGCACGCTCGAGCTGCCGGCCAACCGCGGACGCATCCTCGACCGCAACGGGCTCATCCTGGCATCGAGCGTGGTGGCACCGAGCATCTGGGCTATTCCGGAAGACGTCGAACGCGACGATCCTGAAGTGCGCGCCAAGCTCAAGCAGGTGGCCAGGCTGCTCGAGATGCCGCAGAAGGACTTCGACAAGAAGCTCGAGGACGAGGACAAGACCTTCGTCTGGATCAAGCGCCAGGTCGACGAGCCCATTGCCAAGCAGATTGCCGCGCTCAACCTCAAGGGCATCTACCAGCGCAAGGAATACAAGCGCCAGTATCCCGAGGGCGAGGCCGCGGCGCACGTGGTGGGCTTCACCAACGTCGAGGACAACGGGCAGGAAGGCATCGAGCTGTCCTTCAACAAGGACCTGGCCGGCAAGGCCGGGTCGCGCCGCGTCATCAAGGACCGCCTGGGCCGCGTGGTCGAGGGCGTGGGCGAGCAGGTGCCGCCGGTCGACGGCAAGGACATCCAGCTCAGCGTCGACAGCAAGGTGCAGTTCTTCGCCTACCAGAAGCTGCGCGACGCCGTGACCGCGCGCAAGGCCAAGGCCGGCAGCGTGGTGGTGCTCGACGCAGTCACCGGCGAAGTGCTGGCGCTGGCGAACTACCCGAGCTACGTGCCCGACAGGCGCCAGAACCTCACCGGCGAACAGCTGCGCAACCGCGCGCTCACCGACACCTTCGAGCCTGGCTCCACCATGAAGCCGATCACCGTCGGCATGGCGCTGGAGGCCGGCCGCGTGAAGCCCTCGACCCTGATCGAGACCGGCCCGGGCCGCTACCAGATCGGCGGCTTCACCATCAGCGACACCCACAACTACGGCACGCTGACGGTCGAGGGCGTGATCCAGAAGTCGAGCAACGTGGGCGCGCTCAAGATCGCGCAGAAGATGTCTCCGCACGAGATGTGGGACACCTACACCGCGCTCGGCTACGGCCAGAAGCCGCAGATCCAGTTCCCCGGCGCCGTGAGCGGCCGGCTGCGCCCCTGGAAGACCTGGAAGCCGGTGGAGCAGGCCACCATGGCCTACGGCTACGGCCTGTCGGCGTCGCTGTTTCAAATGGCACATTCGTACACCGCGTTTGCGCACGACGGCGCCATCATTCCCGTCACCATCCTCAAGAACTCGGAGCCGCCCGCCGGCGTGCGGGTGTTCTCGCCGTCGAATGCGCTGGCGGTCCGCAAGATGTTGCAGATGGCCGCCGGACCGGGCGGCACCGGCACGCGCGCGCAGACCATCGGCTACTCGGTGGGTGGCAAGTCGGGCACGGCGCACAAGCAGGTCGGCAAGGGCTACGCGAGCAACAAGTACCGGGCCTGGTTCACCGGCATGGCGCCGATCGAGAAGCCGCGGATCATCGTGGCCGTGATGATCGACGAGCCGAGCGATGGCCAGTATTTCGGCGGCGTGGCCGCCGCGCCGGTATTCAGCGAAGTGGTGCAGCAGACCCTGCGCATGATGAACGTTCCGCCCGATCTCGCCGTCAAACCCCTGGTGATGACGCAAGGCGTCGACGAGAGTTTCTGAGCATGCTGACACTCACTTCCCCCCAACTCGCCGCGCACTGGCTCAAGGAGCGCGTGCAGGGTGCGTTGCATGCGGACAGCCGGCCGGTGGGCGCGGGCGACGGCTTCATCGCCTGGCCCGGTGCCGCGACCGACGGACGCAAGCACGTTGCGGCGGCGCTTGCGCAGGGCGCCACGGCCTGCCTGGTAGAGCATGACGGCGTCGAGGCTTTCGAATTCCAGGGCGACGACCGCATTGCCAGCTACCCCGGTCTCAAGGCAGCGACCGGTCCGATCGCCTCGGCCTTCTACGACGACCCCTCGACCGCACTCGAGCTGCTGGCCGTGACCGGCACCAACGGCAAGACCTCCACCGCCTGGTGGCTCGCCGAATCGCTTTCCACGCTGGCCGTGCCCGGCGGCGTTCGCCCACTGCAGCTCGACGGCTCCACCGAACGCGGCGTGCCGTCGCCCTGCGCGGTCATGGGCACGCTGGGCATCGGCGTGCCGCCAAAGCTGACGTACACCGGCCTCACCACGCCCGACCCGGTGATGATGCAGCGCGAGTTGCGCACCCTCGTGGAGCGCGGATTCGGCGCCTGCGCCATCGAGGCCTCGTCGATCGGCATTGCCGAACGCCGGCTCGACGGCGCACGCATCGCGGTGGCGGTGTTCACCAATTTCACGCAGGACCATCTCGACTACCACGGCAGCATGGAGGCCTACTGGCAAGCCAAGGCCGAGCTGTTCCGCTGGCCCGGCCTGCGCGCCGCGGTGATCAACATCGACGACGTGCACGGAGCCAGCCTGTGCGCCAACCTGGTCGAAGCCGGCATCGGCGCCCTCGACGTCTGGACCGTCTCGGCCGCCGGCAGCCCGGCGCGGCTGATGGCGCGCGACATCGGCTACGACCCGCAGGGGCTGCAGTTCTCCGTGGCCGAACACGGCACCACGTCCGTGCAGCGCATCTCGACCGGATTGATCGGCCAGTACAACGTGGCCAACCTGCTGGGCGTGCTCGGCACGCTGCGCGCGCTGGGTCTTTCGCTGGCGCAGGCCGCGGCCGCCTGCGCCAACCTCACCAGCGTGCCCGGCCGCATGGAGCGCGTGAGCGCCGCTGCCAATGCGCCGCTGCCGGTGGTCGACTACGCCCACACGCCCGACGCGCTCGACAAGGCATTGGCCGGCCTGCGCCCGCTTGCGCGGCAGCGCGGCGGCGCGCTCTGGTGCCTGTTCGGCTGCGGCGGCGACCGCGATCCGATCAAGCGCCCGATGATGGCTGCGGTGGCCGAGCGCCAGGCCGATCGCGTGATCGTGACCAGCGACAACCCGCGCAGCGAAAACCCCGACGCGATCATCAGTCAGGTGCTGCTCGGCCTCTCGCGCCCCGAAGCCGCCCAGGTGCAGCCCGACCGCGCCGCGGCCATTGCCGACGCCATTGCGCAGGCCGCGCCCGAAGACGTGGTTCTCATTGCCGGCAAGGGCCATGAAGCCTGGCAGGAAATTGCCGGCCAGCGCATCCCGTTCTCCGACCGTACCCATGCGCTCGAAGCGCTCGCGAAGCGAGGTGTGGCATGAACCCATCGACGCCACTCATGCTCACGCTGGCCCAGGTGCAGCAATGGATTCCCGGTGCGCGCCTGGTGGGCGAGCCGACCACGCTCATCACCCGCGTTCACACCGACACGCGCACGCTCGCCAATGGCGACCTGTTCGTGGCGCTCAAGGGCGAACGATTCGACGCCAACGAATTTCTCGCCGATGCCAAGGCGCGCGGCGCCGTTGCGGCCATTGCACATCACGGCTTGCAGGCCGCGGGCCTCGCGGGGCTCGAGGTGCCCGACTCGCTGGCCGCGCTCGGCGCGCTGGCCGCGGGCTGGCGCGCGCAGTTCGATCTGCCGCTGATCGCCGTGACGGGCAGCAACGGCAAGACCACGGTCACGCAGATGATCGCGGCCATCCTGGTCGCGTTCCGGGCCGACCGCGCGCTGGCGACGGCCGGCAACTTCAACAACGAAATCGGCGTTCCGCTCACTTTGCTGCGCCTGCGCGCGAAGCACCAGCATGCGGTGGTCGAGCTGGGCATGAACCACCCCGGAGAGATTGCCCGGCTGGCGGCCATCGCATGCCCGACCATCGCGCTGGTCAACAACGCGCAGCGCGAGCACCTGGAGTTCATGGACACCGTCGAGGCGGTGGCGCGCGAGAACGGCGCGGTGTTCGCCTCGCTGCCCGAAGACGGCACCGCGGTGTTCCCGCACGACGACCTCTTTACTTCGCTGTGGAGCGACATGGCGCATTCCGGCGCCATGCGCCGCTGCATGACTTTCGGCGAGCAGGAAGATGCCGACATTTCGCTGGCCCGGGCCGAATGGCAGCAGGGCGCCTGGCAGGTCCGCATCCGCACGCCGCTGGGCGACATCGATGCGCGACTGCACATCGCGGGCCGGCACAACGTCGTCAATGCGCTGGCGGCCACCGCCTGCGCGCTCGCGGCGGGCGTGTCGCTCGAAACCATCGGCGCGGGCCTCACGGCCTTCGAGCCGGTGAAGGGCCGCTCCAAGGCGAGCGAGGTCGTGCTGCCGGGCGGACATGCGCTCACTCTGGTGGACGACAGCTACAACGCCAACCCCGACTCCGTGCGCGCGGCCATCGACGTGCTCGCGGCCCTGCCGGGCCCGCGCCTGCTGGTGCTCGGCGACATGGGCGAAGTCGGCAATCGCGGACCCGAATTCCATGCCGAGGTCGGCGACTGGGCGCGCCAGCGCGGCGTCGAGACCCTGTACGGCCTGGGTGCCGAAACCGCGCACGGCGTGGCCGCTTTCAATGGCGGCAATCACGGCGGCATTAACGGCGGCGTCAGCGGCCGCCATTTCGACAATGTGGATGCGCTCAACGCCGCGGTGCTGGCGCGGCTGCCGCAGGTTGCCAGCGTGCTCGTCAAGGGATCGCGCTTCATGAAGATGGAGCGGGTGGTGCAAGCCATCGAGCAATCACAACAACAAAAGGAGGCCGGTCATGATGCATGAGCCGCGCAAGACAACATGCTGATGAGCCTGGCCCAATGGCTGCAAACACTCTCGCCCGAATTCGGGTTCTTGCGCGTTTTCCAGTACCTCACGTTCCGTGCGTTGATGGCGGCGCTGACCGCGCTGGTGGTCGGCCTCGTGGCCGGTCCCTACGTGATCCGCCGCCTTGCCGCGCTCAAGATCGGCCAGCCGGTGCGCGGCTACGGCATGGAAACGCACCTGACCAAGAGCGGTACGCCCACCATGGGCGGCGTGCTGGTGCTGTTTGCCATCGCCTTTGCCACCGTGTTGTGGTTCGACGCTTCGAACCGCTTCGTCTGGATCGTGCTGTGGGTGACGCTGGGCTTCGGCGCCATCGGCTGGGTCGACGACTGGCGCAAGGTGGTGCGCAAGGATCCGGAAGGCATGCGCTCGCGCGAGAAGTATTTCTGGCAGTCGGTGGTCGGCCTGATCGCGGGCTTCTACCTGCTCTTCAGCATCTCGGAAAGCTCGAACTGGCGCGTGCTGCAGCTGTTCTTCGCCTGGGTGCAGTCGGGCTTCGATCTCGACTTTCCGCCCAAGATCAACCTGCTGGTGCCCTTCTTCAAAGAGGTGAGCTACCCGCTCGGCGGCATCGGCTTCGTGATCCTGACCTACCTGGTGATCGTGGGCGCGAGCAACGCGGTCAACCTGACCGACGGCCTCGACGGGCTGGCGATCATGCCGGTGGTGATGGTGGGCTCGGCGCTGGGCGTGTTCGCCTACGTCACGGGCAGCGCGGTGTATTCCAAGTACCTGCTGTTTCCCAACATCCCGGGCTCGGGCGAACTGCTGGTGTTCTGCTCGGCCATGGCCGGCGCGGGCCTGGCCTTTCTCTGGTTCAACACCCACCCGGCGCAGGTCTTCATGGGCGACGTGGGCGCGCTCGCGCTCGGCGGCGCGCTGGGCACCATCGCGGTCATCGTGCGCCAGGAGATCGTGTTCTTCATCATGGGCGGCATCTTCGTGGTCGAGGCGATCTCGGTGATGGCCCAGGTCATGTACTTCAAGTACACCAAGAAGCGCTACGGCGAAGGCCGCCGCGTGCTCAAGATGGCGCCGCTGCACCACCACTTCGAGAAAAGCGGCTGGCGCGAGACGCAGGTCGTGGTGCGCTTCTGGATCATCACGATGCTGCTGTGCCTCGTGGGCCTTTCAACGCTGAAGCTGCGGTAACAGGCACATGCGGCATCTGAAAGACCTCCCCGTCCTCGTCCTCGGCCTCGGTGCGTCCGGGCTGGCGATGGCGCGCTGGTGCGCCCGCCACGGCGCGCAGGTGACCGTGGCCGACACGCGCGAGGCGCCCCCAGCACTTGCCACGCTGCGGGCCGAGCTGCCCGAGGTCGCCTTCATCGGCGGTGCGTTCTCGGCCGCGCTGATCGAAGGCACGCCGATCCGTGCGGTGTACCGCTCGCCGGGCCTGTCGCCCGCGACCATCGCGCCGGTGGTCGATGCGGCACGGGCCGTGGGTCTCGCGGTCGGCGGCGAGCTGGATCTCTTCGCGCGTGCGCTGCAGGACTTGCAGACCGTCGAGGTGCCGGTGCAGAAAGCGGAGCCCGAGGCTGAAGCCGTGCCCGCTGCGGAAGCCGTCGAGCCCGAGGCGCAGGCCGCGTTGGACCTGGACGTCGCAGCCGCGGAAGCCGCGCCGGTCGAACCTGAACGGGCCGAAGAAGCCAAGCCGACCCAGGCACCTGAATCGACTGAAGCCGTCGAGCCTGCCTCGGCGACCGAAACACTCGAATCAGTCGAGGCCCCGCCAACGGTCGAACCGGCCGACGCCGAACCCGCGCCTCCCGCCATGGCGGAAGCCGTGCCGCGCGACCCTTCGCTGAGCGTTCCGGTGGCGCAGCCTGCGGAAGAAGCGCCGGCCGCACCGTCGGCAGAGACGCCAGAAAACCCGGAAGCCGCGGTGCCTGCGCCCACCACCGTTTCGCGGCTGCCGAGCACCGGCAAGCCTTACGTTCCTACCGCGGCCAGGGAAGCGGCCGAGTTCGTCGCCAGGATTGCCGAGCTCTCTGCCTCCAACCCGGCCTCCGCGGCCGTCGAGGAAGAGCCCACGCCCCAGCTCCCGCTGGTGCCGATCGAGGAACCGCCGGCACCGAAAGGCTACACCCCCGCGGTGCTCGCCGTCACGGGCACCAACGGCAAGACCACCGTCACAGCGCTGACCGGCCAGCTGGTCGAGCGCGCGGGCAAGAGCGTGGCCGTGGCGGGCAACATCGGCCCCACGCTGCTCGACACGCTGGCCGCGCACATCGACGCCCAGACGCTGCCCGATGTCTGGGTGCTCGAACTCTCTAGCTTCCAGCTCGACGGCGTGCAGGGCTTCGAGCCGACTGCCGCGACGGTGCTCAACCTCACGCAGGACCATCTCGACTGGCATGGCGACATGGCGTCGTATGCATCGGCCAAGGCGCGCATCTTCGGCTCCAAGGGGCTCATGGTGCTCAACCGCGACGATCCGGGCGTGATGGCGATGTTGCCTGCGCCCATCAAGGTGAAGCTGCAGCGCCCGCAGGTCCGTACCCACATCACCTTCGGCAGCGCGATGCCGCTGCGTCCCGGCGACTACGGCATCGAGCGCGTCAACGGCATGGCCTGGCTGGTGCGCGCGCTGGAAGCCGACGAGACGCAGAAGCGCAAGCGCGGCGCCGTCGTCGAAGAGGAGATCTTCTTGCAGCGCCTGTTGCCTGCCGACGCGCTGCGCATCCGCGGACGCCACAACGCCATGAATGCATTGGCGGCGCTGGCGCTGGCCAGCGCCGCCGATTGCCCGCTCGGCCCCATGCTCTACGGCCTGCGCGAATACCGCGGCGAGCCGCATCGCGTCGAGCCGATCGCGCTGGTGGACGATGTCGAATACTTCGACGACAGCAAGGGCACCAACGTGGGCGCCACGGTTGCCGCATTGAGCGGCCTCGGCGAAGACCGCCGCGTGGTCGTCATCCTCGGCGGCGAAGGCAAGGGACAGGACTTCGAGCCGCTCGCCGAGCCCGTGCGCCGGTACGCGCGCGCCGTGGTGCTCATTGGCCGCGACGCACCGCTGATCGAGCATGCGCTGGGCGCCACCGGCGTCTCGCTGATGCATGCCGGCTCCATGGAGGAAGCCGTCAAGCTGGCCGCCGCGCGCGCCAACCCGGGCGATGCCGTGCTGCTGTCACCGGCCTGTGCGAGCTTCGACATGTTCAAGGACTACGAACATCGCGCGGCCGTGTTCCGCGAGGCCGTGCAAGCCCTTGCGGATGAGCCGCGCGAAGCGGCCTCCTCCAACGATGCCGACTTTTCTTCGGGAGACCCGGTTTGAACACCGCAGCCGCCGGCGCCACGCCCAACGCAAAGACCAGCCGCTTCGGCGGCTGGTTCAGGCGCGCGCGCAGCGGCATCGATTCGCTGCCCGTGCACCTGCCGGTGCGGTTGGGCGGCGCCGGCATCACGCAGACCAAGGCCGCGCCGATGCGCGTGCTCGGCTTCGACCAGGCGCTGGTATGGGTCACCGTCGCGCTGCTCACCTGGGGCCTGGTGATGGTGTATTCGGCCTCGATCGCGCTGCCCGACAACCCGCGCTTCGCGCGTGCCGGCTACAGCGCCTCGTTCTTCCTCACCCGGCATGCGGCCTCGGTGGTGTTCGCGTTCATCGCGGCGCTGCTGGCCTTCCAGATTCCGATGAAGACATGGGAGCGCGCCGCGCCCTGGCTCTTCGTCGCCTCGCTGCTGCTGCTGGTGGCGGTGCTCATTCCGCACGTCGGCATCAACGTGAACGGCGCGCGGCGCTGGCTGCCGCTGGGCTTCATGCGCTTCCAGCCGTCGGAGCTGGCCAAGCTCGCGATGGTGCTCTACGCCGCCAGCTACATGGTGCGCAAGATGGAGATCAAGGAGCGCTTCTTCCGCGCCGTGCTGCCGATGGGCATCGCGGTGGTGGTGGTGGGCATGCTGGTGATGGCAGAGCCCGACATGGGCGCCTTCATGGTGATTGCCGTGATCGCCATGGGCATCCTGTTCCTGGGCGGCGTGAACGCGCGCATGTTCTTCGTGATTGCGGCGCTGGTGGTGGTAGCGTTCGGCACCATCGTCGCAACCAGCCCATGGCGGCGCGAGCGCATCTTTGCGTATCTCGATCCGTGGAGCGAGGAGCATGCGCTAGGCAAGGGTTACCAGCTTTCGCACTCGCTGATCGCCATCGGCCGCGGCGAGATCTTTGGCGTGGGCCTGGGCGGCAGCGTCGAGAAACTGCACTGGCTGCCCGAGGCGCATACCGACTTCCTGCTGGCCGTGATCGGCGAAGAGTTCGGCCTCGTCGGCGTGCTGCTGATCATCGGCATGTTCCTCTGGCTGACCCGCCGCATCATGCACATCGGCCGCCAGGCGATTGCGCTGGACCGCGTGTTCTCGGGCCTCGTCGCCCAGGGCGTGGGCGTGTGGATCGGCTTCCAGGCCTTCATCAACATGGGCGTGAACCTTGGCGCGCTGCCGACCAAGGGCCTGACTTTGCCGCTGATGAGCTTCGGTGGCTCGGCCATCCTGATGAACCTGGTGGCACTGGCCGTGGTGCTGCGTATCGACTACGAGAACAGAGTGCTCATGCGGGGAGGCCGCGTATGACCGGGCGCACCGCACTCGTCATGGCCGGCGGCACGGGCGGCCACATCTTTCCGGGGCTCGCGGTCGCCGAGGCGCTGCGCGACCGCGGCTGGCGCGTGCATTGGCTGGGCGCACCCGGCAGCATGGAAGAAAAGCTGGTGCCGCCGCGCGGATTCGCGTTCGAGCCGGTCCAGTTCGGCGGCGTGCGCGGCAAGGGTCCGCTCACGCTGTTCCTGCTGCCGCTGCGGCTTTTGCGCGCCTTCTGGCAGAGCATGGGCGTGGTCCGCCGCGTCAGGCCCGACGTGGTGGTGGGCCTCGGCGGCTACATCACCTTTCCGGGCGGAATGATGAGCGTGCTGCTCAACAAGCCGCTGGTGCTGCACGAACAGAACTCGGTGGCCGGGCTTGCCAACAAGGTGCTGGCGGGCGTGGCCGATCGCGTGTTCACGGCCTTCCCCAACGTGCTGAAGAAGGCGCAGTGGGTGGGCAATCCGTTGCGCGCGGCGTTTACCTCGCAACCCGATCCGGCCGTGCGCTTCGCGGGCCGCACCGGGCCGCTCAAGTTGCTGGTGGTAGGCGGCAGCCTCGGCGCACGCGGCCTCAACACCGTGGTGCCGCAGGCGCTCGCGCGCATCGAGCCGGGCATGCGTCCGCGGGTGCTGCACCAGAGCGGCGCCAAGCAGATCGAAGAGCTGCGCGCCAACTATGCGGCGGCCGGTGTCGAAGGCGAGCTCACGCCGTTCATCGAAGACACCGCGCAGGCCTACGCCGACGCCGACATCATCGTCGCGCGCGCCGGGGCCAGCACCGTCACAGAAATCGCGGCCGTCGGCGCAGCAGCGCTGTTCGTGCCTTTTCCCTCGGCGGTCGACGACCACCAGACCACCAATGCGCGCTTCCTCGTCGACGCGGGCGGCGGCTGGCTGGTGCAGCAGACCGACCTCACACCTGAATTGCTGGCTGACTTGCTACAGAAAACCGAGCGCACCGCGCTGATCGAACGGGCCACCAAGGCCAAAACCATGCAGAAGACCGAAGCGGTCGAGGCCGTCGTCCGCGCCTGCGAGGAGCTTGCCAAATGAAGCATGCGATCCGTCATATCCACTTCGTCGGCATCGGCGGCTCGGGCATGAGCGGCATTGCCGAGGTGCTGTTCAACCTTGGCTACCGCATCACCGGCTCCGACCTGGCCGACAGCGCGACGCTGCGCCGGCTTGCGGGCCTGGGCATCGGCACCTTCGTGGGCCATGCGGCGGCGCACATCGACGGCGCGGATGCGGTGGTCACTTCCACCGCGGTGCAGTCGGATAACCCCGAGGTGCTGGCCGCGCGCGAGAAGCGCATTCCGGTGGTGCCGCGCGCGCTGATGCTGGCCGAGCTGATGCGCCTGAAGCAGGGCATCGCGATTGCCGGCACGCACGGCAAGACGACCACCACGAGTCTCGTGGCCAGCGTGCTCGACGCCGCCGGGCTCGACCCGACCTTCGTGATCGGCGGGCGCCTCAACAGCGCCGGCGCCAACGCGCAGTTGGGCAGCGGCGACTACATCGTGGTGGAGGCCGACGAGTCGGACGCTTCGTTCCTGAACCTGCTGCCCGTCATGGCGGTGGTCACGAACATCGATGCCGACCACATGGAGACCTACGGGCACGACTTCGCAAAGCTCAAGAAGGCCTTCGTCGATTTCCTGCACCGCATGCCGTTCTACGGCGTGGCCATTCTGTGCACCGACGATCCGGCGGTGCGCGACATCGTGAGCCACGTCACCTGTCCGGTCACCAGCTACGGCTTCGGCGAAGACGCGCAGGTTCGCGCGGTCGACGTGCGCGCCGTGGGCGGCCAGATGCACTTCACGGCGCAGCGGCGCAACGGCGTCACGCTGCCCGACCTGCCCATCGTGCTGAACCTGCCGGGCGAGCACAACGTGCGCAACGCGCTGTCGGTGATCGCGGTGGCGGTGGAACTCGGCATTCCCGACGAGGCGGTTCAGCGCGGCCTGGCCGGCTTCAAGGGCGTGGGCCGCCGCTTCCAGAGCTATGGCGAGGTGGCGGTGCAAGGGGCGCCGGCCGGCAGCTTCACCGTGATCGACGACTACGGGCATCACCCGGTCGAGATGGCGGCCACCATTGCCGCCGCGCGCGGCGCGTTTCCGGGGCGCCGGCTGGTGCTGGCCTTCCAGCCGCACCGCTACACCCGCACGCGCGACTGCTTCGAGGACTTCGTCAAGGTCATCGGCAATGCCGACGCGGTGCTGCTGGGCGAGGTGTACGCCGCGGGCGAGCCGCCCATCGTGGCCGCCGACGGCCGCACGCTGTCGCGCGCACTGCGCGTGGCGGGCAAGGTGGAGCCGGTATTCGTCGACGACATCAACGCCATGCCGCAAGCCATTCTGGACAACGCGCGCGACGGCGACGTGGTGCTTTGCATGGGCGCGGGCTCCATCGGTGCGGTGCCGGGCAGGGTCGTTGAAATTGCTGCCGCGGCGCGCGGCGCGGAGGTTACCCCATGACCCTTCAGGATCCAAAACAATTCGGCAAGGTGGCCGTGCTGTTCGGCGGAAGCTCCGCCGAACGCGAAATCTCGATCATGTCCGGCACGGGCGTGCTCGAGGCGCTGCGCTCGCGCGGCGTCGACGCACATGCCTTCGATCCGTCCGAGCGCGATCTGGTCGAGCTTCGGCGCGACGGTTTCGCGCGCTGCTTCATCGCCCTGCATGGACGGCATGGCGAGGACGGCACGGTGCAGGGCGCGCTCGAACTGCTCGGCATTCCCTACACCGGCTCGGGCGTGATGGCGTCGAGCGTGGCCATGGACAAGGTCATGACCAAGCGCATCTGGCAGGCCGACGGCTTGCCGACGCCGAAGTATGTGCGCCTGGCCTTCGACCAGCAGAGCCGCGAGCAGATCCGCGCTGTGCCCGACGTGCTCGGGCTGCCGCTGATCGTGAAGCCGCCGCGCGAGGGTTCGTCGATCGGCGTGACCAAGGTCGAGGGCTATTCGCAGATGCAGGACGCCGTGGCGCTTTCGGCGAAGTACGACGCCGACGTGCTGTGCGAGGAATTCATCGAGGGCGAGGAAGTGACCTGCGCCGTGCTCGGCCAGGGGCTCGACGCGCGTGCGCTGCCCGTGGTTCGCATCGCCGCGCCCCAGGGTGCCTACGACTACCAGAACAAATACTTCACCGACGACGTGAAGTACCAGTGCCCGAGCGGCCTGCCCGAAGCCGAGGAACACGAGATCCAGCGCATCACGCTGGCCGCGTACCACACGCTCGGTTGCCGTGGCTGGGGCCGTGCCGACGTGATGATCCGCGGGAGCGACCGCAAGCCTTTCCTGCTCGAGATGAACACCTCGCCCGGCATGACCGGCCATTCGCTGGTGCCGATGTCGGCACGCGCGGCGGGCATTGCCTACGAAGACCTGTGCCTGCGCGTGCTGGCCTCGGCTTCGCTGGATGCCACGGGGGGAGCGCACTAGCCATGGCCGACAGCATTCCAGTGCCCTTCGACGTCAAGCTCATGAACATCGTCGCGAACCTGGCGTTCGTGGTGGTGGCGCTCATGCTGCTGGCGGCGGGCGCATGGTGGGTGCTGCGCCAGCCTTTTTTCCCCATCGGCGGCATCAAGGTCGACGGCGACGTGACGCACAACAACGCCGTGACGCTGCGCGCCAACGTCGCGCCGCAACTGGCCGGCAACTTCTTCACGGTCGACCTGGCGCGCGCGCGCACGGCCTTCGAGTCGGTGCCGTGGGTTCGCAAGGCGGTGGTGCGGCGCGAGTTTCCGAACAAGCTGCGCGTCACCCTGACCGAGCAGGTCCCGGTGGCCACCTGGGGCGACGAAGCCGGCTCCAGGCTGATCAACGGCTTTGGCGAGGTGTTCGACGCCAACGTGGCCGAGGTGGACGACCGGCTGCCGCGGCTCGATGGACCCGTCGAGCAGGCCGGACAGGTGTTGGGCATGTACCGCGTGCTTGCGCCGATCTTCCAGCCCTACGACTTCGGCGTGGACGAACTCACGCTGTCGAGCCGGGGCAGCTGGAAGGTCGTGCTCGATAGCGGTGCCGAGATCGAGCTTGGCCGCGGCCAGCCCGAAGAGGTGGCGGCCCGCACGCAGCGTTTCCTGAAAACCGTGACCCAGGTCGCGGGCCAATACCACCGCACCGCGGCGGACGTCGAAGGGGCCGACCTGCGCCACAACGATGCCTACGCGCTGCGTCTTCGCGGCGTCACCACGGTCGTGACCGACCCGAAGACCAAGAAGAAATAAATAGCGAATACCGAGGACATTCAATGCCCAAAGAATACAAAGACCTGGTTGTCGGACTCGACATCGGCACCGCCAAGGTGATGGTGGTGGTGGCCGAGGTGCTTCCCGGCGGCGAACTCAAGCTGGCCGGCCTCGGCATTGCGCCGAGCAACGGCCTGAAGCGCGGCGTGGTGGTGAACATCGACGCCACCGTGCAGAGCATCCAGCAGGCCTTGAAGGAGGCCGAGCTGATGGCCGACTGCAAGATCAGCCGCGTCTACACCGGCATTACCGGCAGCCACATCCGCGGCATCAATTCGAGCGGCATGGTGGCGGTGAAGGACAAGGAAGTGACGCCGGCCGACGTGGCCCGCGTGGTGGAGACCGCGCGCGCCATCAACATCTCGAGCGACCAGCGCCTCTTGCTGGTGGAGCCGCAGGAGTTCGTCATCGACGGCCAGGACGTGAAGGAGCCGATCGGCATGAGCGGCATGCGGCTCGAGGCCAAGGTGCACATCGTGACCGGTGCGCAGAGCGCGGCCGAGAACATCATCAAATGCGTGCGCCGCTGCGGACTCGAGGTCGACCAGCTGATGCTCAACCCGCTGGCCTCGAGCCAGGCGGTGCTCACCGAAGACGAGCGCGAGCTTGGCGTGGTCCTGGTCGACATCGGCGCGGGCACCACCGACGTGGCCATCTTCACCAACGGTGCGATCCGCCACACGGCCGTGATCCCGATTGCGGGCGACCTGATCACCAGCGACATTGCGATGGCGCTGCGCACGCCCACCAAGGACGCGGAAGACATCAAGGTCGAGAACGGCTACGCCAAGCAGCTCCTGGCCGACCCCGACACGCAGGTGGAAGTACCCGGCCTCGGCGACCGCGGCCCGCGCATGCTGAGCAAACAGGCGCTGGCAGGCGTGATCGAGCCGCGCATCGAAGAGATCTTTTCGCTGGTGCAGCAGGTGGTGCGCGAGTCGGGCTACGAAGAGGTGCTGTCGTCGGGCGTGGTGCTCACGGGCGGCAGCGCCGTGATGCCAGGCATGGTCGAGCTTGGCGAAGACATCTTCCTGAAGCCGGTGCGGCGCGGCATTCCGAAGTATTCGAGCGCGCTCTCCGACATGGTGGCGCAGCCGCGCGCCGCCACGGTGATGGGTTTGCTCGAGGAAGCGCGCTTCGCACGCATGCGCGGCTTCAAGGTGGCGCAGAAGAACGGATCCGTAAAGACTGCGTTCGGACGTTTCAAAGACTTCATCGTGGGGAACTTCTGACCATGAACCACTCCCCACTCTGGCTCGCACGCGGCGGTCCGCCCTTGCATTTCAACGAGCGATGGCGGCGCACAGGTCCACCGCCGCGACGACAGCTTCGTTGAACTCGTCAAGACACTTAAAAGATTCATACATACACAACGGCAACTGCAAATTCAAGGAGTTAGAAATGACCATCGAAATGATCGAAGTCGAAGAATTCAATCAAGGCACTCAGATCAAGGTGATTGGTGTCGGCGGCGGCGGCGGCAATGCCGTCGCGCACATGATGGAACGTGGCGTGCAGGGTGTGCAGTTCGTTTGCGCCAACACCGATGCGCAGGCGCTCCAGCGCAGCAATGCCCACAAGATCATCCAGCTGGGCACCAGCGGCCTCGGCGCGGGCAGCAAGCCCGACAAGGGCCGTGACGCAGCCGAAGCCGCGGTGGACGACATCCGCGCCGCCATCGACGGCGCGCACATGCTGTTCATCACGGCCGGCATGGGCGGCGGCACCGGCACCGGCGCCGCACCCGTGATCGCGCGCGTCGCCAAGGAAATGGGCATTCTCACGGTGGGCGTGGTGACCAAGCCCTTCGACTGGGAAGGCGGGCGCCGCATGACCAACGCCGACGCCGGCCTGGCCGAGCTCGAGGCGAACGTCGATTCGCTGATCGTGGTGCTCAACGAGAAGCTGCTCGACGTGCTGGGCGAAGACATCACCCAGGACGAAGCCTTCGCGCACGCCAACGACGTGCTCAAGAACGCCGTGGGCGGCATCTCGGAAATCATCAACGAGTACGGCGGCGTGAACGTCGACTTCGAAGACGTGCGCACCGTGATGGGCGAGCCTGGCAAGGCCATGATGGGCACGGCCGCCGCTGCCGGCCCGGACCGCGCGCGCATCGCCGCCGAACAGGCCGTGGCCTGCCCGCTGCTCGAAGGCATCGACCTTTCGGGCGCCAAGGGCGTGCTGGTGCTGGTGACCGCATCGAAGGGCTCGCTGAAGCTGAACGAGTCGAAGCTGGCGATGAACACCATCCGCGCCTATGCCTCGCCCGACGCACACGTGATCTACGGCGCCGCCTACGACGAAAGCCTGGGCGACCAGATGCGCGTGACGGTGGTCGCCACCGGCCTCTCGCGCGCCGATGCACGCCGCCAGGCACCGACGCTCGAGGTCATCCGCACCGGCACCGACAACATCCCGTTCAACGTGCCGACGCTCGGCACGGGCCATGCGGGCCACGGCGGCCACAGCGTGAGCCAGCCGAACTACGACGGCATGGCGGTTCCCAGCGTGTGGCGCACCAACCGCACGATGGCTGCCGCCAAGGTGGACGCGCTGTCTTCGGGCGGCATGGACGACTTCGAGATTCCTGCATTCCTGCGCCGTCAAGCCGATTGACGCCAGGCCACCGAACGCAGAGGGCACGAAGGTTCGCAAGGGGTACGGGGAAGACCTGAAAGGGACTTCTGCCGGCTCTAGGCGCTGCGTCCGCTTCGTGCCCTTTGCGTCCATCGCCCTGCGCTTGAAATAGAACCTATGTCTATCGGTGCCATAGCGAGGGGCATAGGCCGCCATGCCCGCGGCGCGCCTAAAATCGCCCGCGTGCTGCAACAACGAACCCTCAAGTCGATCAGCCGCGCCGTGGGCGTGGGGCTTCACAGCGGACAACGCGTGGAGCTGACGCTGCGCCCCGCTCCGGCGGACACCGGCATCGTGTTCCGGCGCGTCGACCTGTCCGAGCCGGTCGACATCCGCATGACCGCTGAAGCGGTGACCGACACGCGCCTGGCCTCCACGGTCTCGACCGGCGGGGCGAAGGTGCAGACGGTCGAACACCTGATGTCGGCCTGCGCGGGCCTGGGCATCGACAACCTCTTCATCGACATCACGGCCGACGAGGTGCCGATCCTCGACGGCTCGGCCTCGTCCTTCGTGTTCCTGCTGCAAAGCGCGGGCATCGAGCTGCAGAAGGCGCCGCGCCGCTTCATCCGCGTGACCCGCAAGGTCGAGGTGCGCGAGGGCGAAGGTGCCAACGAGAAATGGGCGAGCCTGGAGCCGTACCACGGCTACAAGCTGAGCTTCGAGATCGATTTCGATCACCGCGTGGTCAATTCCACCGGCCAGCGCGTGGAGTTCGATCTCGGCAAGGACTCCTACAGCCGGGACATCGCACGCGCGCGCACCTTCGGCTTCACGAAGGAAGTCGAATACATGCGAAGCAAGGGCCTGGCGCTCGGCGGCGGCCTGGACAACGCCATCGTGATGGACGACACCAAGGTGCTCAATGCGGGGGGCCTGCGCTACGACGACGAGTTCGTGAAGCACAAGATCCTCGACGCCATGGGTGACCTGTACATCATCGGCAAGCCGCTGCTCGCGGCCTACACCGCGTTCCGCTCGGGCCATGCGCTCAACAACAAGCTGCTGCGCGAGCTGCTCGCGAACAGCGACGCCTACGAGGTCGTGACCTTCGAAGACGAGAAGCGCGCACCGCGCGGTTTCGGCGAAGTGGCGCGGGCCTGGTAGCTGGCAGCGACCGCCTCGACGATGCTTCTTTTCCGCTGGGCCGTCTTGCTGCTTCTGCTGGTGGCGGGCGTGTCGTTCGCGTTCTATGCGGGAACGGGGCAGAAGAAGTACCGGCGCATTGGCTGGATCGTGCTCAAGTGGACGCTGCTTGCGGCGTTCGGATTCTTCGCGGTGCTGATCGCCGAACGGGTGGTGTAGCCCCGCGGCTAAGCAGCCAAGGCCTGCAACGCCTGTACCTGCTGCGCCAGCAGCGGGCCCTTGCGGTGCATGGGCACCAGCAGCATGAGCGTGTCTCCCAGTGCCTTCGGCCGTCCCCAGGGCGCATGCAGCCTGCCCTGTGCCAGCAGTGGCGCCACCAGCCGCTCGCGGCCCATGAGCACGCCTTCGCCGTCGAGCGCCGCCTGCAGCGCAAGGCTGTAGAGCGAGAAGTCCGGGCCTGCGGCCAGCGCGTCGGCCTCGGCCGCGGCAGTGCCGGGACGCGCGGCCTGCAGCCAGCGCGCCCAGTCGTCGTGCCACACGGTGTCGTGCAATCCGCCGCAGCGGGCCAGCACATCGACCAGGTCATCGAGCGGGCGCGGGCGACTGCTCTGCAACGCCTGCTGGACGCGCGGGCTGCACACCGGCAAGAGCCGGTCACGCGCGAGCATCATGCCCTGCGCGCCGACAGCCGTTTCGATGTGATCGCCGGCTCGCGCATAGAACAGCCCGAGGTCGAAAGGCTCGCGCCGGAAGTTCGGCGGTTGCTCGAGCGCCGTCACGGAGACCTGCACGCCCGGCAGCGCCGCCTTCAGCCGCGAGAGCCGGGGCGACAGCCACAGCTGCGCCACGGCCGGCAGGGCCGCCACCTGCAGCGTGCTGCGCCGCGCCGCGGTCTGGGTTTCGTGGCGCAGCGACTGAACGGCAAGGCCGAGCTGGTCGACCGCGGCGCTGAGGGCGGGCAATGCGCGCCGTCCGTGCGCACTGAGGCGAATGCCCTGGCTGTGGCGCTCGAACAGCGCGCCGCCGGCCCAGGTTTCCAGCGCCTTGATCTGCTGCGCGACGGCGGCCGGCGTGACGAACAGCTCTTCGGCCGCACGCGCGAAGCTGCCGTGGCGCGCTGCGGCCTCGAAGGCGCGGACGGCCGTGTGCGGCGGCAGGCGAGGGCGGGGCGGCGCGAGTGGCATTGAAAAGAGGGCAAGTATTTCTATGGCTCAGGCCCAGATTATCCGTGTTGCCGTTGGTGAAGGTGCGGGCGACGATGGGCCCCCTCAACACTTCCAGCGAGACACGCCGCATGCCCGCCGCCCTCCAACGCCGCCCCTGGGTTCCCGCCGCCAGCGAAGAGCATGTGCTCGCAATTGCCGGAGATGCCGCCGCGCGAGATGCCGCGGGTGTGGTGGCCGAGATCGAAAGGCTGGTCGACGACAACCACCGCATCCACGACCGGGAGGGGCTGAACCTCAACCCCGCCACCAACGTGATGAACCCGGCCGCGGAGGCGCTGCTGTCGCGCGGGCTGGGCTCGCGCGCGTCGCTCGGCTATCCAGGCGACAAGTACGAGGCGGGCCTGGAGGCCATCGAGCGCATCGAGGTCATCGCGGCAGAGCTGGCTGCCGAGGTGTTCGGCTCGAAGTTCGCCGAAGTGCGCGTGAGCTCCGGAGCGCTGTCGAATCTCTACGTGTTCATGGCGACCTGCCAGCCGGGCGACACCATCATTGCGCCGCCGCCGGCCATCGGCGGCCATGTCACGCACCATGCGGCGGGCGCGGCCGGGCTCTACGGACTGAAGACCGTGCCGGCGCCGGTCGATGCCGACGGATACACCGTCGACGTGGCCGCGCTGGCAAGGCTGGCGCGCGAAGTGAGGCCCAGGCTCATCACCATCGGCGGCAGCCTGAACCTCTTTCCGCACCCGGTGCCGGCGATGCGCGAGATTGCGGACAGCGTGGGCGCCAAGCTGCTCTTTGATGCCGCGCACCTGTCGGGCATGGTGGCCGGCAAGGCCTGGCCACAGCCGCTCGAGGAGGGCGCGCATGCGGTCACCATGAGCACCTACAAGAGTCTCGGCGGCCCGGCGGGCGGGCTGATCGTGTCGAACGACGCAGCGCTGATGGAGCGCATCGACGCCATCGCCTACCCTGGCCTCACCGCCAATTCCGATGCGGGGCGCACCGCGGCGCTGGCCCGCGGCCTGCTCGACTGGAAAGTGCATGGCAGGGTGTATGCAGAGGCCATGCGCGACACCGCGCAGGCGCTTGCGCGTGCCCTCGATGCCGAGGGATTGCCGGTGTTCGCCAAGGCGCGCGGCTTCACGCAATCGCATCAGTTCGCTGTAGCGGCCGCGCGCTGGGGCGGGGGCCAGCAGGCCGCGAAGAAACTCGCCCGCGGCGGCCTGTTGGCCTGCGGCATCGGCCTGCCCATGGCGCCGGTCGAAGGGGACGTCAACGGCTTGCGACTCGGCGTACCGGAAATCGTGCGGCTCGGTTTCACGCCCGAAGACATGCCGCAGCTTGCCTCGTGGATCGCCCGCGCGCTCGAAGGGGACGCGGCCTCCGTGGCCGCCGAGGTGCGCGAGCGCCGCACACGCCAGGGCGGCCTGCGCTACATCGTTCGCTGAGTCAGCGCGAACGTCCCTGTCGGTAGGTGCCGGCGTGGGTCTTCGACAGCTCGGCAGCTTCGGCCAGCCGCGCCATCGACCGGCCCACCTGCGCATGCGTGATGGCAATGCCCAGCGCGTCGGCAGCATCGGCGCCCGGCAGTCCCGGCAGGTCGAGCAGGCGCTTCACCATCTCCTGCACCTGGGCCTTGGCGGCCTGGCCGTGGCCGGCCACGGCCTTCTTCATCTGCAGGGCCGTGTATTCGGCCACCGTGAGGTTGCTGTTCACCAGCGAGGTCACACAGGCGCCGCGCGCCTGGCCCAGCAGCAGCGTCGATTGCGGGTTGACGTTGACGAAGATGATCTCGACGGCCGAGGCATCGGGCTGGTAGCGCGCGGTGATTTCGGCGATGCCATCGAACAGCACCTTGAGGCGCGCCGGAAGATTGCCGCTGCCCAGGTGCCGCGTGCTGATGGTGCCGCTCGCGACATAGCGCAGCGCATGGCCGTCCGCATCCACCACGCCGAAGCCGGTGGTCAGAAGGCCGGGGTCGATGCCGAGAATGCGCATGTCAGAGGTTGAAGTACCAGCGGATCGAGTGAAAGAAGATGGGCGCCGCGAAGCACAGCGCGTCGACGCGGTCGAGCAGGCCGTTCGCACCCGTCACGCCCACGCCCTTCTTGCCCCAGTTGGGAATGCCGCGATCGCGCTTGAGCGCCTTCATCACCAGGTGGCCCATCGAGCCCGCGATGCAGGCGATGACGGACACCGCGAGCGCCTGGCCGAACTTGAAAGGCGTGATGAACGAGAACAGCGCACCCACCAGGCTGGCCACCCCAATGCCGATGCCCCAGCTGGTCCAGTTGAAGCTGCGGCTCACGTTGGGCGCAAAGGGCTTGCGCTGCGTGCGGCGCGAAATCACGTGTTGCACCAGCACCGAGGTCTGCACCACGAACACCAGGAAGAACACGAGAAAGGCGCTCTTGCCCTCGTAGCCCGGAAAGCTCAGGAGCAGCAGTGCCGGCACGTGGCTCATGCCGTAGACGCAGACCATGATGCCCCACTGCAGCTTGGCGTTGCGCTCGAGAAAATGGCTCGGGTCGTCGGCCAGCGCGCTCGCGACCGGGATCGCGAGGAACACGTAGACCGGAATGAACACGGTGAACAGGTCGAAGCGCGCGGTGGCCACGAGCCAGAACTGGATCGGCAGCACCACGAAGAACGCGAGGATCAGGCTGCGGTGGTCGCCGCGCCGCGTGGGCGAGAGCGTGATGAACTCGCGCAGCGCAAAGAAGGCGATGAGCGCGAACAGCACGGTGGCCACCGTTTCGCCCAAGGCCCAGCCGACCCAGAACACGATCACCATGAACCAGGTGGTGCCCAGCAGCTTGCGGTAGTGCGCCAGCTCGGCTTGCCAGGCGGCGTCGTGCACGGGGTTGCGGCGTTCCCTGAAGGTCAGGAAGAAGGCCGTGGTGCTCACGATCACGAGCAGGCCGAAGACGATGAGAAAAAGGGCCGCGACCTGCTGGGTCGGGGTGAGGCTGCGCAGGAACTGGTTCATTGCAAGGTTCCGCTCAGACGTCGCGCAATGCGATCACGGCGGCACGGGCGCGATCGAGGAAGGGACGGCGCTCTTCGCCTTCCTCGACGCGGATCGGCGCACCGAAAGTGACGGAGCACAGGATCGGCACCGGCACGATCTCGCCCTTGGGCATGACGCGCTGCACGTTGTCGATCCACGCGGGCACCAGCACCACCTCGGGAAACATCGTCGCGAGCGTGTAGAGGCCCGACTTGAATTTTTGCGGCTCCCCGGTGTGGCCGCGCGTGCCTTCGGGAAAGATGATGATCGAATCGCCGCTGCGCAGCGCCTCGACCAGCGGTGCAATCGGATCGGGCGCGGGGGCTGCAGCGGGGGCTGACGGCGCCGTGTTTTCCGTGGCCGGGGGCTGGGCCGGAGGGGGAGGCGGCGGTGGTGGTGGTGGTGGCGGTGGTGGCGGAGCAGGGAGGTCGAGCCGCCCCTGTACTTCGTCCACCGCCTCGGGAGTGACGTCGACCAGGAACGGTGCGATCGGCAGCAGCGGTTCCATCGAGGGTTCGATGCGCTCGGCCGGCGGTGCGGCGACGGCACGTGCAGGCGGCGGCGGGACCTCGGTTTCCGCCGGGGCGGGTGCAGCCGAGCCGGGCGCCGCGGCCGCGCGCTCCACATACACCGCGTTGAACACCTCGGTCGTGATCCAGCGCTTGAACGGCGTGTTGGCCCAGTAGTCGCGCGCCGCAATCGGCCGCGTGATGCTGCGCAGTTCCTCGGGCAGCGCGGCCCAGATCATCACGAGGTCGGCGTGGCTCTGGTGGTTGGCGAAATAGATGCGCTGCTCGGCCTTGGGCGGACAGCCGTACCACCGTGCCTGGGCCCCCGTGAGCAAGCGGACGATCCCCAACAACAACCAACCCGTGAGCTTTGCCAGCATGGGCGCGATGATACGGGGCATGCGATGGCGTTTCGATCCTCTTTCTCTGGCGTGGGCGGTGGCCCTGTTCCTTGTTCTCGTGCTGCTGGCCACCGTCGGTGCGCGCTGGGGCTGGTTGCGGAGTTTCTTCGGCGACGTGCTGGCCGTGGTGTGGGTCTACCTCGTCTTCAAGAGCTTCGTCGTTGCGCGCGTGCTGCCGCTGGCGCTGGCGGCGCTCGGCGTAGGCTTGGCGGTCGAGTTGGGGCAGTTCCTGGCATCGGCCTGGCACCTGCACATTCCGAACCGCGCCCTGCGCATCGTGCTCGGCAGCACGGCCGACTGGTGGGATGTGCTGGCCTACGTGATCGGCTTTGCAGCCGTGCTGGCCATCGAGGCGCTTCGGGATGCCGTCAGGGCAGCTCGGCTGCCGGCATCCGTGCCACGATCGTCGATGCCCGGCCGCTGAGATAAGAAGAGCCGAGCCTGCGTTCGAAGAACTTCGGGCTGGGCAGCATCACGGCCAGTCGTGCGGCTTCCCCGGCGCTCAGCCGCGAGGCGGGCTTCCTGAAGTAGTACTGGGCCGCCGCCTCGGCGCCGAACACGCCTTCGCCCCATTCGACGTTGTTGAGATAGATCTCGAGGATGCGGCGCTTGTCGAGCAGCACCTCGAGCAGCGTGGCGAGCACCAGCTCCTGGCCTTTGCGCAGCAGCGTGCGCTCGCCCGAGAGCAGCAGGTTCTTCGCAAGCTGCTGCGTGATGGTGGAGCCGCCTCGCAATTGCACCGGGCGCACCGGCTTGCCGCGCGCCACGGCACGCGCCGCGCGCCGGGCGGCAAGCTCCTCGGCCTTGGCATTGCGCTGCCGCGCGCGCTCGATGGCTTCCCATTCCACGCCGTTGTGGTCGATGAAGTCGGCATCCTCGCTGGCGATGACGGCACGCTTGAGGTTGTCGCTGATCTGCGTGTAGGGCACCCACTCCTGGCGCCATGCGCCCTTGCTGCCCTGGTGAATCGCGATCTGCCAGGCTTCGGAGCGCTGGAACGCGGTGCTTTGCGGATCGACCACCGCCATGGCCGCGATGCGCGCCACGAAGAAAAGCTCCATCGCCAGGCCCGCCAACAGCAGGCAGGCGACCAGGCGCAGCAGGCCCTTCATTGGCCGGCGGCAAGCGAGGCGCGCAGCTCGGCCAGCACCTGCGCGGCGGGCGGGCGCACGCCGCGCCAGATCTCGAACGCCTCGGCCGCCTGCTCGACCAGCATGCCGAGCCCGTCGCGCGCGACGCCGCCGTGCGCTTCGGCCCAGGCCATGAAACCGGCGGCGGCGGGTCCGTACATCAGGTCGACGGCGAGGGCGCCCGCGCGCAGCACCTGCGCGCGCACCGGCACCGCATCGCCCGCCAGGCTGGAGGCCGTGGCATTGACCACCACGCCGAAATTGCCGGGTACTTCGTCGAGCGCCCATGCTTCGAGCGTGGCGCCGTGGCGCAGTGCCAGGGCGGCATGGCGCTGCACCAGGGACATGGCCTTGCCGACCGTCCGGTTGGCCACCACGATGCGCGAGACGCCCGCATCGAGCAATGGCCCCAGCACGCCGGCAGCCGCGCCGCCCGCGCCGATGAGCAGCAGCTCGCAGCCTGCGAGCGGTACGCCGGCGTTGTGCACGATGTCGTTGACGAGGCCGATGCCGTCGGTGTTGTCGGCGTGAATGCTGCCGTCAGGCTCGAAGCACAGCGTGTTGACCGCCTGCGCGAGCAGCGCTCGCTCGCTGGTGTGCTGCGCGATGGCGGCGGCGTCGAACTTGAAAGGCACAGTGACGTTGCAGCCGCGTGCGGTGTCGCCGCGCTCGGCGGCCTCGCGCCTGAAGCCGGCAATGCCTTCGGCGAACGCGCCGATCGGCACGAGCCGCCGGCTGTAGTCCATCTGTTGGCCGCAGAGCTCGGCAAATCGGGCATGAATGCGGGGCGAGCGGCTGTGCTCGACGGGGTTGCCCACTACGCAGTACAGGTCCATGGTGCCGTGGTTCGCCGTTGTTGCGATGCTATTGGGAGGAGAGCTCGATGGTTTCGTCGCGCGTGAACTTGAAGCGCGACTGCAGCACGATCTGGTCGGTTTCCTTGCGCATCGCATCGGTGAACTTGCCGAAGTTGCCGATGCTGTGCACGATGGCCTTGGCACGGCGGTCGAGCGTGGTGTCGCCCGAGCTTTCGTCCACCACCGTATCGAGCAGCTTGCCGTCGTGGTTGATGGTGATCGTCATCTTGAGCTCGCCATAGAGCTTCTTGCCGGCCGCCGTGGGGAAGTTCTCGGTGCCTCGCAGCTCGATGCGGCGACGCAACGTGTCCACGTAGATGGCATAGGCCGCCTCGCGCGTGGAGGGGCTCAGGTAGCGTTTCTTGGGACGCGCGTTTTCTTCGTTCACGCGCCGTTCGATTTCGGCCAGCAGCTCCACCATCTGTCGCCGTTTTTCCTCGCGCGCAACGGCTTCCTTCGGATCGCCCGAGGCGCGCGGGTCCGGCGCTGGCATGGCGGCCAGGTCGCGCTTGAGTTGCGCGAGCAGCTGCATCTGCTGGGCCTGCATGGCCTCGACCTGGCGCCGCGCTTCCTCGATCGAATCGCCCACGGCGGTGAAGCTCGACGGTGGCAGTGGGCTGGTGGCGCGGCCCCGTTCGAGGTCGCCGCCGCCCGCGAGCGAGGTCTGCGCCATCACCCGGGTCTTGGCGTCGGGCTTGTCATGGGTCTTGCTGTTGACCAGGATCACTTCGAGCGGTGTTTCGCTGAATACCCGGTTGAACGACTCGGGGTCGACGAAGCGCACCGCCAGAAGTGCGGCGTGCACGATGACCGACACGCCGAGTGCGATCTGCAGCGTGCTCAGGTCCCTGAAGTTCATGGACGACGGTCCTCCGGGCTCATTGGATGGCCTCTGCCCTGCGGGCTGCGGTGCTGGGCAACTTCGGGTGGCCGGGCGGTGCTCATGCCGGTGTGTTCTCGGGTGCCGCCTCGCTGTCGGTGAGATCGACGGCAATGGCGATGGGGCCCGCGACTTCTTCCAGTTCCTCGTCGCCGCCTTCTTCTTCCTCGGCCGCGGCATCGGCCTTGGGTGCGTCGAGGCGCTCGAGCACCGTGCCGTGCACGTCGAGTGCGATTTCGTCGATCTCGCCGAGCTTTACGCGCAGGCGTGCGCCGCGCTCCTGCTGGCCCGCCACCGGAAACACCAGCGGCAGCGTGTCCGCACGCACCAGGGCGCCGTTCTGGATGTCCTTGATGACGGTCGCCTCGAGCTCGGTGATGCCCTGCTGCTGCAGGTACTTGAGCGTCCAGAAGCGTTCCATGCCGCCCTGGTAGGCGTTGTAGGTCGCGTAGGCGGCGTCGAAGCCCGAGAGAATCGAGAACAGGTCGGCATCCTTCGGCTTGAAGGGCGCGGCCAGCGCGGCGGTCTTGCCGTGGCGCGCGGCGGCGATGATCTGCCACTGGTTCACGAGGTCGGTGTAGCGGCGCAGCGGCGAGGTGCTCCAGGCATAGCTCTTCACGCCGAGGCCCGCGTGCGGCAGGGCCCGCGTGCCCATGCGCACCTTGATGCCGGGCGCCAGGCTGGCCTGGCTGCGGTAGAGGCCGGGCACGCCGAGCTCGCCGAGCCAGCCGCCCCAGCTGCTGTTGGCCAGGATCATCGCTTCGGACACGATCAGGTCGAGCGGCGCGCCGCGCTGGCGCGTGGTGATCTGCACCTGCTCGCTGCCGTTCGGCTCGCCGTCGTTGCCGACCAGCCGGAAGTTGTAGTCGGGCCGATTGAAGTTCTCGGGCTTGCCGCGCACCACTTCGCGCTGGGCCTTGAGCTGCTTCGCGAGCCGGAACAGGAAGGACAAAGGAGCGCGCAGTTTCGCAGCCGCTTCGGGGGTGTTCTCGTTCGAGAACGATGCGTCCTCGAGCCAGGGCTGCGTGACGACGCTGTCGAGCTGGTCGTGCCGCAGGTTGGCCACGATCGGCACGCGTTCGAGCTTCGTCTCGCTCGATTGCAGCTCGAGCGTGGCCTCGTCGAAGCGCACGTAGAGCGACACCGCGGGCCGGTCGCCCCCTTCGAGCAGCGTGTAGGCGTTGACCACCTCGTCGGGCAGCATCGTGATCTTGTAGCCCGGCATGTAGACGGTGGACATGCGCGTGCGCGCCACCTGGTCGATGGGGCTGCCCGGCGTCAGCGCCAGGCCGGGCGCCGCGATGTGGACGCCCACCGTGACGGTGCCGCTGCCCAGGCCCTGCACCGACAGCGCATCATCGATCTCGGTGGTTTGCGAATCGTCGATCGAGAATGCCTCCACGCCCGCGGCAACCGGCAGCTCGTCCACGATGGCCGGTGCGGCGAGCGCCGGAAAACCGGTGCCCTTGGGAAAGTTCTCGAACAGGAAGCGCCGCCAGTGGAACTGGTAGGGCGAGTCGATGGCGCCGGCGCGCTCCAGCAGTTCGAGCGGCGGGCGCTGCGTGGCGCGCGCGGCATCGACCACGGCCTTGTATTCGGGCGCGTTCTTGTCCGGCTTGAACAGGATCTTGTAGAGCTGTTCGCGGATCGGCGGCGGGCACACGCCCTCGGCCAGCTGTCCGGCCCATTCGACGATCTGCGCCTGGATGACCTTTTTCTTCTCGATGGCAGCCAGCGCCTGCTGCAGGATCTCGGCGGGCGCTTTCTTGAAGCGCCCCTTGCCGGCGCGGCGAAAGTAGTGCGGCGCCTCGAAAAGCGCGAACAGCGCGGCGGCCTGCTGCGCGAGTGCAGGCTTGTCGCTGAAATAGTCGGATGCAAGCTCGCCGTAGCCGAACTCTCCCTCCGGCGCAAATTCCCAGGCCAGGTCGAGGTCCATCGCGGCAGCGAGGGCGCGCGCTTCGGCGATCAGCTCGGCCGGCGCCGGCTTCTCGAAACGCAGGACGATGTTGGCGCCCTTGACCTTGACGCGCTTGCCGGTGTCGAGCTCGACCTGCGCCGATGCTTCGGCCTCCGACAGCACGCGGCCGCCGAGGTACTTGCCGGCTTCTTCAAACAATACAAACATGCCCGGATTGTCCCAGACTTGGTACGCCCCCAGGCTTGCCCGCTTCCGCGGTGTCTCGTCCGGACTTCAGATGGGGTTGATGAACGCCATCACGTCGTCGAGGTGGTTTTCCTCGAAATCGGACAGCGCATGGTCGCCTCCCTCGAGCAGCTTGATGTTGCTGTCGGGGTAGCGCGCCGAGGTTTCGTGCCAGTCGAGCGCCTCGTCGCCCTTGGCGATGATGGCCAGCACGCGCTCGGGGCGTGTGAGCGCGCCGACTTCCATGGTGCGCAGCTCCTGGATGTACTCGGGCCGAAAATAGAAATGCTCGGCCGGGTCTTGCCACGTCGTCTGGTCGCCGATGTAGAGCGCGAGGTCGCGCGCCGGATGTACCGCCGGGTTGAGCAGCACGGTGCGGCATCGCGTCATGCCTGCCACGTAGGTGGCATAGAAGCCTCCGAGCGAGGAGCCCACCACCGCCATCGACTTGCGCGGCCAGTCTGCGATGCCCTTCATGATCATGTCGATGGCTTCGCGTGGAGAAGGAGGCAATTGCGGGCACCACCACTGCAGATCGGGATGCTCCCGCGCCACGCGCTGCGCCATCAGCCGCGCCTTGGTCGAACGGGGCGAGGAGCGGAATCCGTGCAGGTACAACAGATGAGTGGTTTGCGGGTCCATGCGTGGTGGAGACTGAAAGTGGTGCGGTCGACTCGACTCCTTCGGTGAAGGAGGCGGGTAATTTTGCATGAGGTCCATGGGCGCAAGGCGCCCCCCGGAGCCCAGTTCTCCGGGACGCGGGCTTCTTGCAGGAAGGTGTCGGTGTACCACTGTGGCCTCCGAAGCGCGGGGATTTTCTTTGCTCAATCTGCTTGGGGCCTGTCTTCTAGAAATCAAAAGTATTCAACTTGCACCTGCGGCAGGCTCAGTCGGGCCGCAGGAGTGGCAAGCCAGCATCAGTTTCGCGGCCCGCAGAGGGCGGGGCATCCCATGAAAACGGGAGGCTGCGCGGCCGTGCGACCTTTCGCCGAGGCTTATGCTCACGCCCATGAACATCGAGGCTCTGGATGCGGGAATGACACGCCGTTGGGGCGTGCTCGTCGTCGAGGACGACAGCCGCGCGCGCGCCTTCTTCGAGGCCAGCGTGCAGCGCAGCCCGCACCTGTTCTGGCTGGGAAGCGCAGGCACGGTGCAGGAGGCATTGAGCTGGCTGGCCCAGACCACCACCATCCCCGACGTGCTGCTGGTCGACCTCGGCATGCCCGACGGCAGCGGACTGGACGTGATCCGCGAGGCCGTGGCGCGCTTTCCCGGCTGCGAGCCGCTGGTGATCTCCGTCTTCGGCGATGAGGAAAACGTGCTCTCCAGCATCGAGGCCGGTGCCGTCGGCTATATCCACAAGGACGCCGCGCCCGAGGACATTGCGCAAACCATCGTCGAGATGAAGGCCGGTGCATCGCCCATCTCGCCCATGATCGCGCGGCGGGTGCTCGCCAAGTACCGCAGCCTGCAGCTGGCGGGCACCCCCGCCGCCGTGGCCGCCCCCGAGGCTGCCGCCGGCACCGCGGCGCCCAGCCTGCTCTCGGCTCGCGAGCACGAAGTGCTCACGCTGATTGCGCGCGGGTTCTCCTATGCGGAAATTGCGCGTCTCAAGGGGCTGAGCGTTCACACGGTGCAGACGCACATCAAGAATCTCTACGGCAAGCTGGCGGTGCATTCCAAGAGCGAGGCCGTGTTCGAAGCCACGCGCCTCGGCCTGCTGTCCCACCCAGGCTGAACCACGTGGCCGGGCGCATGTTCGGAGGCCCGGCACGGGCCCTTTTCGCCATGGGACTTGCGCTGGCGCTGCTGGCCGCGGCGCGTGCCGCAGCGGCTGCGCCGGCGGAAAGCCCGATCGAACTGCGGCGCGGCACTGTCACCACCACCATCGACGGCGTCACGCACCAGGCGCCCGTCGAGTTGTCCTACCACTGGGATCGCCGGCACGCCGGACGCCCGGGTCTTGCGGATTTCGAGCTGCCTTTCGCGCTGGCGACCGAGCCCTCGACGCCCTGGGGCATCTTCATACCCCGCGCCGGCAACGTCCTCGAGGTGCGGCTCAACGACGCCTTGCTGCAGGCTTTTGGAGACCTGGCCCGGGGCAACGGCGCCGACTATGCCAAAGCGCCCATCTATGTGCCGGTGCCGGGGCACTTGCTGAAGGCGGGCGACAACCGCCTGCAGATTCGCATCCGCGCCGACAGCGCCCGCCGCGCCGGGCTTTCGCGCGTGACCATCGGGCCCGCGACGCCGGTGCGCACCGACCTCTTCGAGAGCGCCTATGCCTGGCGTTTTACCGGCTCGGTGTTGCTGACCGCCTTCAGCCTCATCGTCGGGGGCATCGCACTGGCCTTGTGGCTCACGCAGGTGGATGCCGGTGCGGTCGGATGGCGGCGGCGCGACGGTATCTATTTCTGGGCGGCGCTGGCCGAGTTCTGCTGGGCCTTGCGGGTGGCCGACGGCGTGATTGCCGAGCCGCCTCTTCCCTGGGGCCCTTGGGGCGTGCTGATGGCCACCTGCTATGCGGGCTGGGCCGCGTCCGCCATGATGTTCTGCTACCACCTGGCCGGCTGGGACGGCAACCCGCGCATGCGCTGGCTGCGCTGGCCGATGGCCGCCGTGGTGGCAGGAACCTTCGCGTCGAGTGCCATGGCGCTGCACCGTGAGCAGCCCTATTGGCTCACCGGCTGGCTCGCGCTGGAAATCGTGCTCGTCACGCTGTTCGTCGGCGCTTTTGCGGTGGCGACGGTCAGGCGGCCGAACGCGGGGCGCCTGCTGGTGGCGGCCGCTGCGCTGGCGACACTGGGCTTCGGCACCCGCGACTGGCTCGTGATCCGCCTGAGCGATGCCTACGGCGAGACCACCTGGGTGCGGTATTCGTCGGTCTTCTTCGGCATTGCGCTGCTCTTGATCGTGTTGCGGCGCTTCCATGCCGCGAGCGTCGAGGCGCGTGGCTGGGTCGCGACCCTGGCCGAGCGCGTGGCGCAGCGCGAGCGCGAACTCGCGTCCACCTTCGCGGCGCTGGAGCAGGTGGCGCGCGACCAGGCGCGCACCCACGAGCGCGAACGCATCCTGCGCGACATGCACGACGGCGTGGGTTCGCACATCAGCTCGGCGATCCGGCAACTGCAATCGGGCCAGGCGAGCTCCGATGAACTGCTGCGCACGCTGCGCGATTCGCTCGACAAGCTCAAGCTGTCGATCGATTCGATCCATTTGCCGCCCGGCGACGTTGGCGCCCTGCTGGCGGCATTGCGCTACCGGCTGGAGCCGCGACTGGCGGCCTCCGGCATCGCATTCGAGTGGGCGGTGGACGAGGTGCCCGCGGTGAAGCGGCTCGACGCGCAGGGCATGCGGCAATTGCAGTTCCTGCTGTTCGAGGCCATCTCCAATGTGCTGCAACACGCCCACGCGAAGACGCTCCGGATCGAGGCCGAAAACCTGGCCGGCGCCGTGCAGCTGCGCGTGGTCGACGATGGACGGGGCTTCGACACATCGCGGGTGCCCAGGGCGCTTTCGGAGCGCGCCGCCACGCTCGGCGCCCGGCTGGCGCTTGAAAGCCGACCGGGGCGCACGGTCGTTCGGCTCGATTTCGGCTGACGTGCCTCGCGGGGCGCGGATAATCCGCCTCCATGTCCGCCGTGTTCAATCAGCCCTCCCTGGCGCGCCGCATCGCGCCCATTTTCCAGGGCTTCGACGGCTTTCTGGCCTTTGCAGTCCTGCTGCTGGCCTTTGCCGGGCTGCTCACCATGTATTCGTCGGGCTATGACCATGGCTCGCGCTTTGCCGACCATGGCCGCAACATGCTGCTGGCCGGCTTCATCATGTTCGTGGTGGCGCAGGTGCCGCCGCAGCGGCTGATGATCTTCGCGGTGCCGCTCTATGCCACCGGGGTGGCGCTGCTGGTGGCGGTGGCGCTCTTCGGCATCACCAAGAAGGGCGCCACCCGCTGGATCAACGTCGGCGTGGTGATCCAGCCCAGCGAGATCCTCAAGATCGCGATGCCGCTGATGCTGGCCTGGTGGTTCCAGCGCCGGGAAGGCCAGTTGCGGCCGCTCGATTTCGTGGTGGCCACGGTGCTGCTGGCGGTGCCGGTGGGGCTCATCATGAAGCAGCCCGACCTGGGCACCTCGCTCTTGGTGCTCGCGGCCGGCATGGCGGTCATCTTTTTCGCCGGGCTGTCGTGGAAGCTGATCGTTCCCCCGGTGGTGATCGGCGCCATTGCCGTGACGCTGATCGTGGGCTTCGAGTCGCAGCTGTGCGCCGACGGCGTCGACTGGCGCGTGCTGCACGACTACCAGAAGCAGCGCATCTGCACGCTGCTCGACCCGAGCAAGGACCCGCTCGGCAAGGGCTTCCACATCATCCAGGGGATGATCGCCATCGGCTCGGGCGGTGTGGGCGGCAAGGGCTTCATGCAGGGCACGCAGACGCACCTCGAATTCATTCCCGAGCGCACCACCGACTTCATCTTTGCGGCGTACTCCGAGGAATTCGGCCTCGTGGGCAACCTGGCGCTGATCGCGGCCTTCATCCTGCTGATCTTCCGCGGGCTGGCCATCGCGGCCAATGCCACCACGCTGTTCTCGCGGCTCCTGGCGGGGGCGGTGACGATGATTTTCTTCACCTATGCCTTCGTCAACATGGGCATGGTGAGCGGCATCCTGCCCGTGGTGGGCGTGCCGCTGCCGTTCATCAGCTACGGTGGCACCGCCATGGTCACGCTGGGGCTGGGCCTGGGGATCCTGATGTCCATAGCCAGGGCCCGCAAGCTCGCCCAGAACTAGCGCAGTACGCAAAGCGTGGGGGCGAGCAATAATCCCCTTCATGATCTCTCGCGAACCCACCATCGAGCGCCTCGCCACGGCGCAACAGCTCCTTCTCACGCCGTTCGGCCTCGACGAATCGCACCTGGGCAAGGCCCTGGCCGAGATCACTGCGCACAAGGTGGACGACGCCGACCTGTACTTCCAGTACACGCGCAGCGAAGGCTGGAGCCTCGAAGAGGGCATCGTCAAGACCGGCAGTTTCAGCATCGACCAGGGCGTCGGCGTGCGTGCGGTCAGCGGTGAGAAAACCGCCTTCGCCTATTCGGACGACATTTCCGAGGCGTCGCTGCTCGATGCCGCGCGCACCGTGCGGTCGATTTCTTCCGCGGGCCGCACCGGCCGGGTGAAGACGGCCACGCGCAAGATCGCGTCGAGCCGGTCGCTCTACAGCGGCATCGACCCCATTTCAACGCTCGACAGCACGGCCAAGGTCAAGCTGCTCGAAAAGGTCGAAAAGCTCGCCCGTTCGCGCGATCCGCGCGTGGCGCAGGTCATGGCGGGCCTCGCGAGCGAGTACGACGTGGTGCTGGTGGCGCGCGCCGACGGCACGCTGGCGGCCGACGTGCGTCCGCTGGTGCGCCTGTCGGTCACCGTGATTGCCGAGCAGAACGGCCGGCGCGAAGTCGGCTCGGGCGGCGGTGGCGGGCGTTTCGGGCTGGCCTACTTCAACGACGAGCAGATCGCCGAATACGTCGACCAGGCCGTGAAGGCCGCACTGACCAACCTCGATGCCCGGCCGGCCCCGGCCGGCGAAATGACGGTGGTGCTCGGTTCCGGCTGGCCCGGCATCCTGCTGCACGAGGCCATCGGCCATGGCCTCGAGGGCGACTTCAACCGCAAGGGCTCGAGCGCGTTCTCGGGCCGCATCGGCCAGCGCGTGGCGGCCAAGGGCGTGACCGTGCTCGACGACGGCACCATTGCCGACCGCCGCGGGTCGCTCAATGTCGACGACGAGGGCAACGCGAGCCAACGCAACGTGCTCATCGAGGACGGCATCCTCAAGGGCTACATCCAGGATTCGCTCAACGCGCGCCTCATGAAGGTCAAGCCCACGGGCAACGGCCGCCGCGAAAGCTACGCCCACGTGCCGATGCCGCGCATGACCAACACCTACATGCTGGGCGGCGACAAGGACCCGAAGGAAATCGTCGCGAGCATCAAGAAGGGCCTGTACGCCACCAACTTCGGCGGCGGGCAGGTCGACATCACCAGCGGCAAGTTCGTGTTCTCCGCGAGCGAAGCCTACTGGGTCGAGAACGGAAAGATCCAGTACCCGGTGAAGGGCGCGACCATCGTGGGCAACGGCCCGGACGCGCTCACCCGCGTGACGATGATCGGCAACGACATGGCGCTCGATTCCGGCGTGGGCACCTGCGGCAAGGAAGGCCAGAGCGTGCCGGTCGGGGTGGGCCAGCCCACCTTGCGCATCGATGGTTTGACCGTAGGCGGCACGGCCTGAGAGCTTGCTAAGCTTCGCTCCTACGTTTTTTTACAACAAGGAGCATTCGATGAGGATCAGGATCAATTCGTCTGCGGCTCTGTGGGCCGTGACTGCCGCAGTGGCATTGCTGGCAACGGCCGGCTGCGCATCGCGCGGCGGTTCGGGCACCAGCCAACCCGCAGCCGCGCCCGCTGCCGCCCCTGCGACACCGGCCCGCGCAGGCGCCAAGGCCGGGATGGATGCGCAGGGCAACGTGATCGATTCCTCCAAGGTCGAAGCCGGCAGCGGCCGCACCGTCAAGGGCCTGAACGGCTACGAAGGCGAGATCACCGGCAACCCGACGCGCAACAGCAGGTTCAACCGGCTGCAGATCGGCATGAGCGCCAGGCAGGTCACCGACATTGCCGGCCAGCCGACCGACCAGGGCGCCTATGTGACGGGCAAGGCCTTCATTCCGTTCTATTTCGGCGGCGATCGCCACCGCTACGAGATGACCTACAAGGGCCAGGGCCGGCTGGTTTTCGCGGGTGGCGGCATGGGTGACTACTCGGGCGGCAACCTGATCTGGATCATCCACAACGCCAACGAATCCGGGTACCGCTGAGCTTTCGGAGCCGGGCCCTTGCCTGGCTTTCTGTTTTCCGTGCTACATTTCGCCCACATGTCCGCCCTCCGCGCTTATTTCTTTGCCTACTTTTGGTTCCCGGTTTCCGGCGGACGAGAGGCGAGCGCGTAAAGCAAACGAACACCCTCCCAAAACCGCCGGCGCCTCGAGCCCCGGCGGTTTTTTTATGCCCTGACGATCTTCACCCACAAGGAAAACACCATGAGCACGAACACTGCCCCGACCAGCGACAGCTGGTATGCGAGCGTCGAAAAAACCAGCAAGACCGACGACGAACGCATCAAGGACATCAACGTGCTGCCCCCTCCCGAACATCTGATCCGCTTCTTTCCGATTCGCGGCACGCCGGTCGAAACGCTGATCGAAGGCACGCGCCGCAACATCCACAACATCATGGCGGGCAAGGATGACCGGCTGCTGGTGGTCATGGGCCCCTGTTCGATCCACGACCCGGCCGCGGCGCTCGAATACGCCCGCCGCCTGAAGGTCGAGCGCGAAAAATACGCCGGCACGCTCGAGATCGTGATGCGCGTGTACTTCGAGAAGCCGCGCACCACGGTCGGCTGGAAGGGCCTCATCAACGATCCGTACCTGGACGAGAGCTTCCGCATCGACGAAGGCCTGCGCATCGCGCGCCAGCTGCTGATCGACATCAACCGGCTGGGCCTGCCGGCGGGCAGCGAGTTTCTCGACGTGATCTCGCCGCAGTACATCGGCGACCTGATCGCCTGGGGCGCCATCGGCGCGCGCACCACCGAAAGCCAGGTGCACCGCGAACTGGCCTCGGGCCTCTCGGCACCGATCGGCTTCAAGAACGGCACCGACGGCAACATCCGCATCGCGACCGACGCCATCCAGGCGGCGGCGCGCGGGCATCACTTCCTGTCGGTGCACAAGAACGGCCAGGTCGCGATCGTGCAGACCAACGGCAATCGCGACTGCCACGTGATCCTGCGCGGCGGCAAGGCGCCGAACTACGACGCCGCGAGTGTCGAAGCTGCCTGCAAGGATCTCGAGGCCGCCAAGCTGCCGCCCTCGCTGATGGTCGATTGCAGCCACGCCAACAGCTCCAAGCAGCACCAGAAGCAGATCGACGTGGCCAAGGACATCGCCAACCAGATCGCCGGCGGTTCGAACCGTGTCTTCGGCGTGATGGTCGAAAGCCATCTGCAGGCCGGCGCCCAGAAGTTCTCGCCGGGCAAGGACCAGCTCTCGGGCCTCGAATACGGCAAGAGCATCACCGATGCATGCATCGGCTGGGACGACTCGGTGCAGGTGCTCGATACCCTGTCGCAGGCCGTCAAGCAGCGCAGGGGCTAAAGCATCCCGGCCAGCTCGGGCCAGTGGTGGCGCATCGCGGTGGCTTCATCGCTGTCGGGCGGCACCAGGGAAAAGTCGGCGAAGTCGAAGCCAGGCCCGACCATGCAGGCGACCAGCGTGTAGTCGCCGCTGGCGTGGCCCTGGATCGGGCGGGCGGCCTGCCACTGGCCGGCCGGCACCACATGCTGGGGGCGCGTGCCGTGCGCGTCGACCGGGCCCAGGCGCACATGGGCCGGTGCGGTGCGCAGGGCGGCGTCGCAGGTCCAGAGCGCCAGCGGCACGCCTTCCAGGTGCACCCAGACTTCGTCCGACAGCACCCGGTGCCAGCGCGAATGCTGGCCCGCCTCGAGCAGGAAGTAGATGCTGGTGAGCGCGCTGCGCGGCGCGCGGCCGTCGGTCGGCACGACGCTCGCCGCCGATCGGAAGACCTCGCTGTACCAGCCCCCCTCGGGGTGGGGCTGCAGCTTCAGGCTCTCGATCAGTTCCCGCGCGCGCATGGCGGTCATGATGTCGAGGAGGTGGCGCGGAGTGCCGCAAGCAGTTTGTCGTGCACGCCGCCGAAGCCGCCGTTGCTCATGCAGACGATGTGATCGCCGGGGCGTGCCGCGGCAACGATCTGCGCGACCAGCGGCTCGATGGCGCCGGCCACCTGCGCGCGCTCGCCCATGGGAGCGAGGGCCGCGGCGGCGTCCCAGTCGAGCCCGGCCGTGTGGCAGAACGACCGGTCAGCCGCTTCCAGGCTCCACGGCAGCTGCGCGGCCATGACGCCCAGCTTCATCGTGTTGCTGCGTGGCTCGAAGGCGGCAAGGATGCGCTCGCCTTGCTTGCCGGCGGCATCGAGCTTCTTGCGCAGACCGTCGAGCGTGGTGCGGATGGCGGTGGGGTGGTGGGCGAAATCGTCATACACGGTGATCGCGCCGCCGCTGCCTTCGACCGTCCCGCGCAGTTCCATCCGGCGGCGGACGTTTCGAAAACTGCCGAGCGCGCGGGCCGCATCGGCCGGCGCCACGCCCACGTGCTCGGCGGCCGCAATGGCGGCCAGCGCGTTCATCTGGTTGTGCAGGCCCGAGAGTTCCCACTCGACCCGGGCCACTGCTTCGCCCTGGCGCAGCACGTCGAAGGCGTCGTGCGAGCCGCGGGCCTGCCATTCGCCGCCCGTACCAAAGCGCGCGAGTTCGCTCCAGCAGCCTTGTGCCAGCACCCGCTGCAGGCTTTCTTCGGCAGCGTTCACCACCAGCCGGCCGGTGCCGGGCACCGTACGCACGAGATGGTGGAACTGGCGCTCGATGGCGGCAAGATCGTCGAAGATGTCGGCGTGATCGAACTCGAGGTTGTTGAGGATCGCCGTGCGAGGCCGGTAGTGCACGAACTTGCTGCGCTTGTCGAAGAAGGCGGTGTCGTACTCGTCGGCTTCGATCACGAAGCCCTTTCCCGAGCCCAGCCGTGCCGACACATCGAAATTCAACGGCACGCCCCCGACCAGGAAACCGGGCGCTTGGCCGGTGGCTTCCAGCACCCAGGCCAGCATCGAGGTGGTGGTGGTCTTGCCGTGCGTGCCGGCCACGGCCAGCACATGCCGCCCCTGCAGTACCTGCTCGGCCAGCCATTGCGGGCCGCTGGTGTAGGGCTTGCCGGCGTCGAGGATGGCTTCCATCAGCGGAAACTTGGGCGTGCCGTCGGGAAGCCGGGCCCTCGACACCACGTTGCCGACCACGAACATGTCGGGCGAAAGTGCGAGCTGGTCGGCAGCGAAGCCTTCGATCAGGTCGATGCCGAGCGAGCGAAGCTGGTCGCTCATGGGCGGGTACACGCCGGCGTCGCAGCCGGTGACCCGGTGGCCCGCTTCGCGCGCCAGGGCGGCCAATCCGCCCATGAACGTGCCGCAAATGCCAAGAATATGAATGTGCATCAGGCGATTCTAGGGAGACGGCATGCGCCGCCTCGCCCTGCGGCTTGGCCTTTGTACCGATGTTCGTGTGAAGCGCGCCGTCTGCGGGCAAAATGTGCCGATGGACGCGTCCAAGCGTGAGATTGCCGCTGCAGCAGCCCGCCTCGTGGTCGAAGAGGGGCTGGAGTACGGCCCGGCCAAGCGCCGGGCGCTGCGCGACCTGGGCCTGTCGTCACGCACCCCGCTGCCCAACAACGACGAGGTGGAAGCCGAAGTCCGCGATTACATTGCGCTCTATTGCGCCGACACCCAGCCGCAGGAGTTGCATGCCTTGCGGCTGCTCGCGCTCGAATGGATGGAGCGCATGGCCGCGTTCCGTCCCCACGTGGGAGGCGCCGTCTGGCACGGCACCGCCACGCGGCTGTCAGACATTTACATTCAATTGTTCTGCGATGATTCCAAGTCGGCCGAAATTGCATTGATCGACCACCATGTGGACTACGAGCCGCGGATGGTGACCGGTTTTCATGGCGAGCAGGTGGAAGCGCTCAGCGTGCACGCCGCGAGCCGCGCGCTCGGCGAAGAGATCGGGGTGCACCTGCTGGTGTACGACCTCGACGATCTGCGCGGAGCGCTTCGGCCCGACGCCCAGGGCCGCGTGCCGCGTGGCGACCTGGCCGCGCTGCGCCGGCTGATTGAAAAAGAAAAGGACAAGTGAATGATTTCTTCGCCCACACGGCGCCGCCTTCTTTACGGCGGCGTGGCGGTCGCGGCCGCTGCGGCGGGCCTGGGCGGCGCGTGGTGGCGTGAGCGCGGCAGCGGAGCGAAGGGCGAAGCCCTCGATGCCGCTTTCTGGACCCAGCGGTTCGAGAGACCCGAGGGCGGCGAATTGGTGTTTGCCGATCTGCGCGGCAAGCCGCTGCTGCTCAACTTTTGGGCAACGTGGTGTCCTCCCTGCGTGGAGGAAATGCCCATGATTGACCGCTTCTTCCGTGAAAATGGCGCAAACGGCTGGCAAGTTGTTGGTTTGGCAATCGATCAGCCGAGCGCCGTCCGAAAATTCCTCCAGAAAACACCCGTCAGCTATCCAACCGGATTGGCTGGCCTGCAGGGAACGGAACTGGTGAAAAGCCTCGGAAATACTGGCGGCGGTTTGCCTTTCACACTCGTTCTGAGCGGCGCCGGGACCGTGGCGGCTCGTAAAATGGGCAAGCTCGAACCCGCTGACTTGGATGCTTGGCGGCGTGAACTGGTTCACGGTTAGAATCAGATACACCTCGGCATTCGCCGCCAATCGCTAAAAATCACCGATTTTTAGCCCAGTTACATCCTAATGACCGGCAAAGTCGGCACTGGAGCCTCATGGATCTGCGCAAACTCAAGACACTGATCGATTTGGTGTCGGAATCCAATATTTCCGAACTGGAAATCACCGAAACCGAAGGCAAGGTTCGCATCGTCAAGGGCGGCGGCGCTGCCCCCGTGCAGTATGTGCAAACCGTGGCGGCAGCACCGGCACCGGCTCCTGCGGCCGGTGCCCCGGCGGTGCCCGCGATTGCCAGCGCGCCGGCCCCCGAAGCCGCGCCCGCAGGCCACGCGGTCAAGTCGCCGATGGTCGGTACCTTCTACCGCTCGTCCAGCCCGGGCGCCCCGGCTTTTGTCGAGGTCGGCAGCAAGGTCAACGAGGGCGACACCATCTGCATCATCGAAGCGATGAAGATCCTCAACGAAATCGAAGCCGACAAGTCCGGCACGATCACCCAGATCCTCGGCGAAAACGGTCAGGCGGTTGAATACGGCCAGCCACTGTTCATCATCGAGTGACCATGTTCAAGAAGATCCTGGTTGCAAACCGGGGGGAAATCGCCCTCCGGATCCAGCGCGCCTGCAGCGAGCTCGGCATCAAGGCCGTGATGGTCTATTCAGAAGCCGACCGCGACGCGAAGTACGTCAAGCTCGCGCAGGAGGCCGTTTGCATCGGTCCGGCGCCGTCGTCGCTCAGTTATCTCAACATGCCGGCGATCATCTCGGCGGCCGAAGTGACGGACGCCGAGGCCATTCATCCCGGCTACGGCTTCCTGAGCGAGAACGCCAACTTCGCCGAGCGCGTGGAGCAGAGCGGTTTCCAGTTCATCGGCCCCACGCCCGACAACATCCGCACGATGGGCGACAAGGTCTCGGCCAAGCAGGCCATGATCAAGGCCGGCGTGCCTTGCGTGCCCGGCTCGGAAGGCGAGCTTTCCGACGATGCCGCCACCAACAAGCGCATTGCCCGCGCGATCGGCTACCCGGTCATCATCAAGGCGGCTGGCGGCGGCGGCGGCCGCGGCATGCGTGTGGTGCACACCGAAGCGGCGCTGATCAACGCGATCCAGATGACCAAGGCGGAGGCCGGCGCTGCATTCAACAATCCGGCCGTGTACATGGAGAAGTTTCTCCAGAACCCCCGTCACGTCGAGATCCAGATCCTGGCCGACAAGCACAAGAACGCGGTCTACCTGGGCGAGCGCGACTGCTCCATGCAGCGCCGCCACCAGAAGGTGATCGAGGAATCGCCGGCCCCCGGCATTCCGCGCAAGCTGATCGAGAAGATCGGCGAGCGCTGCGCCGCGGCCTGCAAGAAGATCGGCTATCGCGGCGCCGGCACCTTCGAGTTCCTCTATGAAAACGGCGAGTTCTATTTCATCGAAATGAACACGCGCGTGCAGGTGGAGCACCCGGTGACCGAGTTCACCACCGGCATCGACATCGTGAAGACGCAGATCATGGTGGCGGCGGGCGAGAAGCTGCCGTTCACGCAGCGCCAGATCGAGATGCGCGGCCACGCCATCGAGTGCCGCATCAACGCCGAAGACGCCTGGAAGTTCACCCCGTCGCCGGGCCGCATCACCATGTGGCACCCGCCGGGCGGCCCTGGCGTGCGCGTCGATTCGCATGCGTACACCAACTACTTCGTGCCGCCGAACTACGACTCGATGATCGGCAAGATCATTGTCTACGGCGACACGCGCGAGCAGGCCATGGCCCGCATGCGCACGGCACTGAATGAAACCGTGATCGAAGGCATCCAGACCAACATCCCGCTGCACCGCGAGCTGATGGTCGACGCCAAGTTCATGAGCGGTGGCACCAACATCCACTATCTGGAAGAGTGGCTGGCGGCGCACAAGCGCTGAACGGCACCACGGCATGTTTGAACTACGCCTCATGGCGCCGGAAGACCGGGTCGAGATGCTCGGCGATGCGCTCGACGCACTCGATGCGCTGAGCGTGTCGGTCGAAGACGCCGACGCGCAGACCGATGCCGAGCAGGCGTTGTTCGGCGAGCCCGGCATGCCGCCGCCCAAGGAAGGCTGGCAGCGTTCGCGCGTGATCGCGCTGTTTGCCGACGAAGCCCTTGCCAAAGAAGCGGCGTCGGTGCTTGCGCTGCAGGATTTCTTCGAGGGCTGCGCGGTGCTCGGCGTGGCGCCGGTGCCCGAGCAAGACTGGGTGCGGCTCACGCAATCGCAGTTTGCGCCGGTCGAGATCACGCCCGAGTTCTGGATCGTTCCCACGTGGCACGAGCCGCCCGAACAGGCGAAGCAGGTGATCCGCCTGGACCCGGGGCTTGCCTTCGGTACCGGCACGCACCCCACCACGCGCATGTGCCTGCGCTGGATCGCGAAGCAGGGCGGGTTCGCCGGCCAGCGCGTGCTCGACTACGGCTGCGGCTCCGGCATCCTCGCGATCGGCGCGGCGAAGTTCGGTGCGCTCGACATCGACGCCGTCGACATCGACGAAGCGGCCGTTTCGTCGACCCGCCTCAACGCCGAAGCCAACGGCGTGCGCCTGAACGCCGGCCTGCCTGAAGCAGCCAAGGGCCGCTACGGCACGGTGCTGGCCAACATCCTGGCCACGCCGCTCAAGGTGCTCGCGCCCCTGCTGTGCAGCCACGTGGCGCCCGGTGGGTCGCTGGTGCTGGCCGGCATCCTCGAGCGCCAGGCCGACGAGTTGAAGCAGGCCTATGCGCCGTATGCCGCGCTCGAAGTCAGCGACAGCGAGGACGGCTGGATCCTCATGACGGCGCGCTGCTGAGGACGCAGCGAGCCTGTCGTGTCGCTCTGATTCCCCTGGCGCGGCGAGGGCCCAACCCTACAATCGCCCGGTCATGAGCCTCGTCACGCGCTGCCCCGCCTGCACCACCACCTTCAAGGTGGTTCGCGACCAGCTCCGCATCTCGGATGGGTGGGTGCGTTGCGGCCGTTGCAGCCATGTGTTCGACGCCACGCTCGATCTGCACGAAGCGCCCGACGCCACGCCGCCGGCGCCTGCTGCCAGACCCGAGCCACCCGAGCGGCCTTCCGAGGAGTCCCGGAACGCGGGCGAAGACGCGGACTTCTTCGACGACGAGCCCGAGCATGGCGAGGCGACGGAATCTTCCACCCCGGTGCCGCCCGGCGAGCAGATCGAGACTCCACCGGCTGCACCGGTGTCCGAGCCCGAATCACCGCCGGCACCAGCGCCTGCATCCGCCTCGGCCTTGGTTCTGCCGGCGCACGGCATCGTCGCGGACGAGCTGTGGTCCGACTTCGAGGCCAACGAACCCGAATGGCGTCCTCCGCCCAGTTCGCTGCCGCCGTTTCCGAACATCGACCTGAATCTTGGGGCTCCTCCCTCGCTTCCGCCACCGCCTCCACCTCCCTTGCCGGCCCTGCGCCTCAAGGCCCGCGAGTTGGTGGCCTCGGCCGGCGACGAGAACGAGAAGCACGAGCCGGCGCTGGACCGCGACCAGGTGCAGATGCAGAAGGCGCTGCGCCGGGCGCGCGCCAAGTCCGCCAAGATCGCGGGCGCCAAGGCGCGGGACGAGCGCACCGCCGCCAAGGCATCGGCCTCGATGGTGCGCGAGGCGAGCGAGCCCGACCCGGTCCTCTTGCCGCTCCCCTCGCTGCGCGACGACGCCGAAGATTCCGAGCGGCTTCCGCTCTTCGGCGGCGAGGAGCCGAGCCGCGATGCCGCGGGTTTCTGGCAGCGCAGCGCGGTGCGGCGTTGGCTCTGGATTCTTGCGGTGCTTGCCGTCCTGCTGTTGGCCGTCCAGGTCTTGCGGCACGAGCGCGATGGCATCGTGGCCCGCCAGCCGAACCTTCGCCCGGCTCTTGCCGCGCTGTGCGGTTTGACCGGCTGCGAGCTCACGGCGTTGCGCCAGATCGGCGACATCGTGATCGAGGGCGCCGCCTTCGCACGCGAGAAGACCGGCAACAGCGACTACCGGCTGAGCTTCACCCTGCGCAACGGCGCCACTGTTCCCCTGGCCATGCCGGCGGTCGAGCTTTCGCTGCTCGACTCGCAGGAGCGCGCCGTGTTGCGCCGCGTGTTGACGGCCACGGACTACGGCGCGCCGGCGGTGCTTCCGCCGCGCTCCGACCAGGCCGCCTCGTTGCCGCTGGCCTTGTCCGCCACGGAGGCGGCAACGCTGCCGCCCATTGCCGGCTACCGCGTCGAAGCGTTCTATCCTTAGACCGGGTTGGCGTTCGCCCCGCTCTTTTTTCATCCATTCCCAACCAACGGTTCACCCATGGCAGCAGTGATTTGCGGTTCCCTCGCGTTCGACACCATCATGACTTTCGAGGGCCGGTTCGCCGACCAGATTCTTCCGGACCAGTTGCACATCCTCAATGTGTCGTTCCTGGTGCCAGGCCTGCGGCGTGACTTCGGCGGCTGCGCCGGCAACATTGCCTACAGCCTGAACGCGCTGGGCGGCGCGGCGTTGCCGATGGCCACGCTCGGCAGCGATGGGGCCGACTACCTGGAGCGCATGCGCGGGCTGGGCATCAGCACCGAGTTCGTGCGCCAGCTGGACGACACCTTCACGGCGCAGGCGATGATCATGAACGACGTCGACAACAACCAGATCACTGCGTTCCACCCCGGCGCCATGCAGCAGGCGCACCTCACGAAGATCGTTGCCCGCGAAGACATCCGCGTCGGCATCATCGCACCCGACGGCCGCGAAGCGATGCTGCAGCACGCGGAGCAGTTCGCCGCCGCGGGCATCCCGTTCGTGTTCGACCCGGGCCAGGGCCTGCCGATGTTCGACGGCGATGCGCTCAAGCATTTTGTCGAACTGGCCAGCTGGGTCGTCGTCAACGACTACGAAGGAAAGATGCTGTCGCAGCGCACCGGCTGGAGCCTGGCCGAGATTTCGAAGCGCGTGCGCGGCCTGGTCGTCACGCTGGCGGGCGAGGGGTGCGAGGTCTGGACCGACGGCGAACGCGAGCATGTGCCGGGCGTGACGCCCACTGCCGTGGTCGAGCCCACCGGTTGCGGCGATGCCTGGCGCGGCGCACTGCTGTTCGGCCTGGAAAAAGAATGGCCGCTCGCGCAGTGCGCGGCACTGGGCAACCGCATCGGTGCGCTCAAGATCGCGCAGCGCGGGCCGCAAAACTACCAGATCGACAGGCAGGCGCTCGGCCTCTGAGCCGCTTGTTCAGGCGCCCGTAAAAAAAGCCCGACACCGTGAGGTGCCGGGCTTTTTGCCGTCAAGGCCGCTGAGAAGCTCAGGGCTTGCTGGCCGTCGGAAACGGCCAGGCTGCCTGCGGGTTCAGCGTCGTTTGCGCAGCAGGAGCAGGCGCTGCGGCAGGGGCTGCCTTGGCAGCCTTCTTCGCAGCAGGCTTCTTGGCAGCAGCGGCAGGCTTGGCAGCGGGCTTTTTCGCGGCTTTCTTGGCCGCAGCCTTCTTGGCAGGAGCCTTCTTGGCGGCAGCCTTCTTCGCAGGGGCCTTCTTGGCAGCGGCCTTCTTCGCCGGAGCCTTCTTGGCAGCGGCCTTCTTCGCCGGAGCCTTCTTCGCCGCCGCCTTCTTGGCAGGAGCCTTCTTCGCCGGAGCCTTCTTGGCAGCGGCCTTCTTGGCCGGAGCTGCCTTCTTCGCGGCTACCTTCTTCGCAGGCGCCTTCTTGGCGGCTACCTTCTTCGCTGCGACCTTCTTGGCCGGAGCCTTCTTCGCAGCTACCTTCTTGGCGGGAGCCTTCTTAGCGGCCGCGACCTTCTTTGCCGGAGCCTTCTTTGCAGCGGCTTTCTTAGCCGGCGCTTTCTTTGCAGTTGCCATTTCTATTTCTCCTTGATCAAGTTGAAAAAATCAACCTATTGAAGCACTCCACGCACGTTGGTAGCGCGAAGCGATTCATGGCGTTGGAATCTGAGCCCCAGCACCATGAACACCTGAGCCCTCGTCCATGCCGCGCTCTTCGGCGCGATCGGTGGCAAGGGCAATTCTTGAATTCATTAATTCTTGTCGGAAAGATTCAATCCCACGAGAGCGCGCCACCCGATTGGTACTCGATCACGCGGGTCTCGAAAAAGTTGCGCTCTTTCTTCAGGTCAATCATCTCGCTCATCCAGGGGAACGGGTTTTCCTCGTTCGGGAAGAGCGTTTCGAGGCCGATCTGCTGTGCCCGCCGATTGGCGATGTAGCGCAGGTAGCCCTTGAACATGGAGGCGTTCATGCCGAGCACACCACGCGGCATGGTGTCTTCGGCGTATTTGTACTCGAGCTCGACGGCCTTCATGAAGAGGGCCTTGATATCCGCCTTGAACTCGTTGGTCCAGAGGCCGGGGTTCTCGAGCTTGAGCTGGTTGATCAGGTCGATGCCGAAATTGCAGTGCATCGATTCGTCGCGCAGGATGTACTGGTACTGCTCGGCGGCGCCGGTCATCTTGTTCTGGCGGCCCAGCGCGAGGATCTGCGTGAAGCCGACGTAGAAGAACAGGCCTTCCATCAGGCAGGCGAACACGATGAGCGACTTGAGCAGCGTCTGGTCGGTTTCGTGCGTACCGGTCTTGAAGTGGGGGTCGCTGATGGCGTCGATGAACGGGATCAGGAACTGGTCCTTCTCGCGGATCGACGGCACTTCGTTGTAGGCGTTGAAGATTTCGCTCTCGTCCAGGCCGAGCGACTCGACGATGTACTGGTACGCGTGCGTGTGGATCGCTTCTTCGAATGCCTGGCGCAGCAGGAACTGGCGGCATTCGGGGGCCGTGATGTGGCGGTAGGTGCCCAGCACGATGTTGTTGGCGGCCAGCGAGTCGGCGGTCACGAAGAAGCCGAGGTTGCGCTTGACGATGCGGCGCTCGTCTTCGGTCAGGCCGTTCGGGTCTTTCCACAACGCGATGTCGCGCGTCATGTTCACCTCTTGCGGCATCCAGTGGTTGGCGCAGGTGGCCAGGTACTTTTCCCAGGCCCACTTGTACTTGAACGGCACCAGCTGGTTGACGTCGGTCTGGCCGTTGATGATGCGCTTGTCGGACGCCTTGACGCGCTGCGCAGCGACGGGAGCTGCTGTGGGCTGCTGTGCAATCGACGAAGTCGGAGCGTCCACCGATCGGCCTGCGGTCATGCCGCTGGTCGATGCGTGGTGTTGCTGCAATCCTTGTTGCATATCCTTTGATAAGGAGGGCTTGACTTCTTCGTCCCAGGTCAACATAGAAAAATCCAATGCTCAATTATCGGAGCAACGATGTGAGTTGCAAAGTGCTCGTTCACATCGCGCTCCATTTATGTGGTTGTTATGTTGCTCTCATGCATCGCGCGATGTCAGTCGATGCCGTGATCGACTGAGAGTTCGCGCGTCGTGCATGCACCTCTCGCTGACTTCACGGGCGCGTCATTGGCATGCTTCGCAAGTCGGATCGTCGACGCCGCAGAACGCGATGTCGGTTGCGGGCATCGCACTCATCTGCGCCTTCGCTGCGGCCGCTGCGGCTTCGAGCGCGCTCATGCCCGAGGGTGCATCGCTGCCCGACGACACCGCATTGAGGCGGCCCGATTGCACGGTCGACTTTTCGGCGTGCGTCGCGCTCTGCGTGCGCAGGTAGTAGGTCGTCTTCAGGCCGCGCAGCCATGCGAGCTTGTAGGTGTCGTCGAGCTTCTTGCCCGATGCGCCGGCCATGTAGATGTTGAGCGACTGTGCCTGGTCGATCCACTTCTGGCGGCGCGCGGCGGCTTCGACCAGCCACGTGGTCTCGACTTCGAACGCGGTGGCGTAGAGCGCCTTCACGTCTTGCGGCACGCGGTCGATCGGGCGCAGCGAACCGTCGAAGTGCTTCAGGTCCATCACCATCACGTCGTCCCACAGGCCCAGGCGCTTCAGGTCGCGCACCAGGTAATGGTTGATGACTGTGAACTCGCCCGACAGGTTCGACTTGACCGAGAGGTTGCCGAAGCAGGGCTCGATGGACGCATCGACGCCGATGATGTTGGAGATCGTCGCGGTCGGGGCGATGGCCACGCAGTTCGAGTTGCGCATGCCGTCGGCCTTGATCTTCTGGCGCAGCGCGTCCCAGTCGAGCGTGGCCGAGCGGTCGACTTCGACGTAGCCGCCGCGGGCCTTCTCGAGCAGCTCGAGGGTGTCGATCGGCAGGATGCCCTTGTCCCACAGCGAGCCCTTGTAGCTCGAGTACTTGCCGCGCTCGCGCGCCAGCTCGGTCGACGCCCAGTAGGCGTGGTAGCAGATCGCTTCCATCGACTCATCGGCAAACTGAACGGCTTCCTGCGAGGCGTAGGGAATGCGCAGTTCGTACAGCGCGTCCTGGAAGCCCATCAGGCCCAGGCCGACCGGCCGGTGGCGCAGGTTCGAGTCGCGCGCCTTCTTCACGGCGTAGTAGTTGATGTCGATCACGTTGTCGAGCATGCGCATCGCGGTGGCGATGGTCTTCTTGAGCTTGTCGTGGTCGACCTTGCCGTCCTTCAGGTGCTGCAGCAGGTTCACGGACCCCAGGTTGCAGACGGCGGTTTCGGTGTCGCTGGTGTTCAGCGTGATCTCGGTGCACAGGTTCGACGAGTGAACCACGCCGGCGTGCTGCTGCGGCGAGCGCACGTTGCAGGCATCCTTGAAGGTGATCCACGGATGGCCGGTCTCGAACAGCATCGTGAGCATCTTGCGCCACAGGTCCGACGCCTGGATGGTGCGCGCGGGCTTGATCTCGCCGCGCGCGGCCTTTTCTTCATAGGCCACGTAGGCCTTCTCGAAGTCGGCGCCGAACAGGTCGTGCAGGTCGGGCACGTTCGAGGGCGAGAACAGCGTCCAGGTGCCCTTTTCCATCACGCGGCGCATGAACAGGTCGGGGATCCAGTTGGCCGTGTTCATGTCGTGCGTGCGGCGGCGGTCGTCGCCGGTGTTCTTGCGCAGCTCCAGGAATTCCTCGATGTCGAGGTGCCAGGTTTCGAGGTAGGTGCAGACCGCGCCCTTGCGCTTGCCGCCCTGGTTCACCGCCACGGCCGTGTCGTTCACCACCTTCAGGAACGGCACCACGCCCTGCGATTCGCCGTTGGTGCCCTTGATGTGGCTGCCGAGCGCGCGCACGCGGGTCCAGTCGTTGCCCAGGCCGCCGGCGAATTTCGACAGCAGCGCGTTTTCCTTGATTGACTCGTAGATGCCGTCCAGGTCGTCCGGCACGGTGGTCAGGTAGCAGCTGGACAGCTGCGAACGCAGCGTACCGGCGTTGAACAGCGTGGGCGTGCTCGACATGAAGTCGAAGGACGACAGCACTTCGTAGAACTCGATGGCGCGGGCTTCGCGGTCGATTTCATTCAGCGAGAGGCCCATGGCCACGCGCATGAAGAAGGCCTGCGGCAGCTCGATGCGGTTCTTGCGCACGTGCAGGAAGTAGCGGTCGTACAGCGTCTGCAGGCCGAGGTAGTCGAACTGGTTGTCGCGCTCGGCCTTGAGCGCAGCGCCCAGGCGGGGCAGGTCGTACTGCAGCAGCTTCTCGTCGAGCAGCTCGTTCTCGACGCCCTTCTTGATGAACTGCGGGAAGTAGTCGGCGTAGGTCTGCGCACGCTCGGCGGGCATGACTTCGCGGCCGATGATTTCCTTGAAGATCGTGTGCAGCAGCAGGCGGGCGGTCGCGAAGGTGTAGTCGGGATCCTTCTCGATGAGCGTGCGGGCGGCCAGGATCGAGGCCTTGTAGACCTCGTCGAGCGGCACGCCGTCATACAGGTTGCGCATCGTCTCGGCGACGATCGGTGCGGCGGTGATGCCGTCGCCGAGGCCCTCGCAGGCCGATTCGATCAGGCCCTTGAGTTCGTTCAGGTCGAGCGCGACGCGTTCGCCGCCGTCCAGCACGTGCAGCAGCGGCGTGGCCTGCGCTTCCTGCGCGCCTTGCTTGGAGCGCTCCTGCGTGCGGCGTTCGCGGTACAGCACGTAGGCGCGCGCGATTTCGTGGTGGCCGCCGCGCATCAGGCCGAGTTCGACCTGGTCTTGCACGTCTTCGATGTGGAAGGTGCCGCCGCCCGGACGCGAGCGGACCATGGCGCGGATCACGCCTTGCGTGAGGGTGTCGACCGTTTCGCGCACGCTGGCCGAAGCCGCGCCCTGGGTGCCGTGCACCGCCAGGAAGGCTTTCATCATCGCGATGGCGATCTTGTTGGGTTCGAAGGGAACCACGGCGCCGTTGCGGCGAATGATCTGGTAGTGCGCGAGGTTCTGGGCGGTGGTGGGGCCCGCGGCGTCGCGTTGCTGGGACGGCGTGGAGGGAACGGCACGCGGGGTCGATGGGGTGTTCAGGGCAGTTTGCATTCGCTTCCTCTCGGTTGGCAATTCTTGTTGGATGGCAGCGCCTTGGCTGGGCGTTGCGCCGGCGTTGTTGACCGGACGGAGGACACTATATCTAGGGTGCCGAGGGTCTACAAGCCACTACAGGTAGTGTTTTGCAGAAGTTTAACCCCTACGGGTATTTCTCTAGGATTCGGCATACGGCCATCGGTGCCGCGTGAATACTGGCCTATGGTCGCGCAGGCCGCATGGGGCGTGGCCTGCCGGACGATTTGGGCCTGCAAGGCGCATGGTTGCTACGCTGCGCGCCGGCATTTGCGAAACGTGGGCGGCTCAAGCACAGCGCATCGCGGGGCGCCGCGCGATAAAAAAAATTAGCGCGGGATCGCCTGCTCGGGAAACATTTGCAAGTTCCAGCCGAGTTGTCCGCGCAGCAATTGCCAGTCGAAGCCGGCGCCCGGGTCCTGCTTGCGGCCCGGTGCGATGTGCTCGTGGCCGGCGATGTGGGCAATGGCGTAGTGCTGCGCGATGGCGGCACAGAGGCTGGCCAGCGTTTCGTATTGCGCCTCTTCGAAACGCTCGCCTTCCAGGCCTTCGAGTTCGATGCCGATTGAATCGTCGTTGCAGTTCTGGCGGCCGCGCCACGCCGACACGCCGGCATGCCAGGCACGGTCGTCGCAGCTCACGAACTGCCAGAGCTCGCCATTGCGCCGCACATAGAAATGCGAGGAAACCTCGAGGCCGCGGATGGATTGGAAGTAGGGGTGTGCGTCCCAGTCGAGCTGGTTGGCAAAAAGCTGTTGCACGGCATCGCCGCCGTATTCGCCGGGCGGCAGGCTGATCGAATGCAGCACGATCAGGTCGGTCTGCGCGCCCGCGGGCCGGGGACCGAAATTCGGCGAGCGCAGCGCCTTGGCGAAGCGATACCAGCCGGCGTGCCAGAGGCCGTCGCCGTGGCTGCCCGCGCTGGCCGGTGCGTCAGTCGTCGGCATGGCTGGTGGCACCTTCGTCGCCGTTGGGCGTGGTGATGCCCAGCCGCGCGATGCGGTAGCGGATCTGGCGCAGGCTCATGCCGAGCCGCGCCGCGGCCGCCGTGCGGTTGAAGCCGCTTTCGCGCAGCGCGCGCACGAGAATCTCGCGCTCCTGCTGGTCGAGGTAGGCCTGCAGGTCGGAGGGAAGGGCGGCGGGCCTGGACTCCGCAACCGCGCTTGCGGCCGGAGCGGGCGCGGCGGGCGATTCGACGCCGGCCTCCGACGCAGAAGTCGGCAACGCAGGCGCGGACGCTGCCGCGCCTGAGGAATCGGCCGGCGCCGCGGCAGGCTGTCCTCCCGCCGTCAGGTCGAGGTGCAGCTCGTCGCCGTCGTTGAGCGCCACGGCGCGATGCAGCAGGTTCTCGAGTTCGCGCACGTTGCCGTCGAGCGGATGCTGTGCCAGGCGGCGCAGCAGATCGGCGGACAGGTGGGGCACCGGCAGCCCGCCGTCCTGCGCAATGCGCGCGAGCAGCGCGGCGCAAAGCGCGGGCAGGTCTTCGCGCCGGTCGCGCAGCGCGGGCACCGCAATCTCGATCACGTTGAGCCGGTAGAACAGGTCCTGCCGGAAGCGGCCGGCCTGGACTTCGGCATGCAGATCCTTGTGCGTGGCGCTCACGATGCGCACGTCGACCGCGTCTTCCTGCGTGGAACCGATCGAGCGCACGCTGCGCTCCTGGATGGCGCGCAGCAGCTTGGACTGCATCGCCAGCGGCAGGTCGCCGATCTCGTCGAGGAACAGCGTGCCGCCGCGCGCGGCCTGGAAGTAGCCGTCGCGGTCTTGCGACGATCCGGTGTAGGAGCCCTTGCGGGCGCCGAAGAATTCGGCCTCGAGCAGGTTCTCGGGAATGGCGCCGCAGTTGACCGCGACGAAAGGGCCTTCGCTGCGCTGGCTGCAGGCGTGCACGGCGCGCGCCACCAGTTCCTTGCCGGTGCCCGATTCGCCGCGCACCAGCACCGGCGCCATGCCGCGTGCCACCTTGGCGATGCGCGACTTGACCAGCCGCATCGGCTCCGAGTCGCCCACCAGCCGTTGGAGCGACGCGACGCCGCTGCCTGGAATGACGGGCGCATCGGTGCGTTCGCCCGTTTCCGCCGGCGCCGCCCGCGCCGCCTTGGTGGGCAGCGCCTGCTGCGCCTGCACGGCGGAAGCGACCACTGCGCGGAACTGCTTGAGATCGACCGGCTTGGTCAGGTAGTCGAACGCGCCGGCCTTCAATGCCTCGACCGCGTTTTCGGCCGAGCCATAGGCCGTCATCACGACGCAACGCTCGCTGCGCTGGTTCTTCTGGATGCGATGGATGATTTCCATGCCCTGCCCGTCGGGCAGCCGCATGTCGGTGATCACCGCATCGAAATGCGCGGCCTCGAGGTGCTGCCAGGCTTCGGAGACGCTCCCGGCGGCCTCGACGCGATAGCCCTCGCGCAGCAATGTCAGTTCATACAGGGTGCGCAGGTCGGGTTCGTCGTCGATGACCAGGATGTTGGCCGGACGCTGCAGGGAAGGAGGAGGAGTGCTCACGGCGCTATTGTGTCAGCCGGTTTTCGCTTGGCGCAAAGCTGACGAAGAATTCGTTGCCTTCGGGTCCGCCCGCGACGAGCGCACGCCGTTCGTAGCCGATGGTGGCGCCATGGCGCCGGCACAACTCGCGGCACAGGAAGAGGCCGAGCCCGCTGGAGCGGCTCTCGGAAGAGAAGAAGGGTTCGAACAGATGGCGTTGCACCGCCGGCTCCAGCGGCGCGCCGTCGCTCCACACCTGCAGGCTCGGCCGGCTGGAGCTGCCGCGTTGCATGGTGGTGACGACCTGGATCGAGCCTTCCCGGTTGCCGGCGTAGCGCGCCGCGTTGTCCAGCAGGTTCACGAGCAGGCGGCGCAGGTGCTCGACGTCGAAGCGCACTTCGCTGTCGGCGGCATCGAGCGTGATCAGCACGCCCTGGCGGTGCGTCTGGCGCACCCATTCTTCGGCCAGCGCACGCACCGCGGGGTCGAGCGCGACCTGCTCGCCGAGCGAGAGCACGCGCTGCTGGCGCGCGCGCGAAACATCGAGCACGTCGTCCACGATGCGGGCCAGCCGCTGCGCGTTGTGCTGGACCATGCTGGTCAACTTGCGGTGTGCGGGATCGGTGAGGTCTTCATTGAGCAGGGCGCTGGCCTGCGTGATCGCGGCCAGCGGATTGCGGATTTCATGCGCCACCGCCGCCGACATACGGCCCATCGCGGCGAGCTTTTCGGTACGGATGCGGGCCTCCAGTTCGCGCAGGTCTTGCAGGAACATCACGCAGAGGCTGTCGACGCGCTGGTCGCTGGTGGGCGTGAGCCGCGTGCGCACCCGCACTTCGCGCGCGGCGCCGCGCGCTTGCGCCACGGGGATTTCCTCGCTTTGGGGAGCGCGGCGCGCAAAGGTCTGGCGTGCCAGCGCCGCCAGTGCATGCCAGGCCGGCTGCGCATGCAGTGCAAACGGGAGGGCGAGCCGGGCCAGGCCTTGTCCGAGGATGGCGTCGGCCGCCGGATTGGCCGCATGCACCATTCCCTCGGCGTCGATCACCAGCACGCCTTCGCTCAGTGTCTCGATCACCAGGTCGTTGACCTGCGCCTGCATCTGCGCGCTGCTGCGGTTGCGCAGCGCGGTTTCTTCTTCGCGCGCGAGCCGGCGCGCCAGCTCGTGCGCCAGCAGGGCCACGACGAAAAGGCCGGTGCCGGTGAGCGCCGCCTGCACGAAGCGGGTGGAGGAGTCGCCGGGCTGCTGCAGCCAGTGCCAGCCCGCGTCGGCCAGCAGCAGCAGGGTGACCGTGGCCGTGGTGCCCAGGCCCACGGTCACCGTGCCGAGCACCGCGCTCAGGAGCACCGGCAGCGCGAACAGCGGCGTGTAGTTGATGTTGCCGCCCTGGAGCACCTGGAGCGCGGTGAAGGTGCCGAGGTCGATGCCGATGGTGATGAACCACAGGGCCGCGAAGCCCCGGATCGGCGGCGTGAAATGCGCGTAGCGGGCGCCCAGCCAGGTGGCGATGAGGTAACCGGCCGAAAGCGCAATGGCCAGCGGCTGCATCGTCTGGCCGAGCGCCAGTGCCACGCCCTGCAACAGCACGAGCACCACCGCAACGAAGCAGCGCGCCGCCATGAAGCCGCGCCACAAGCGCAGCAGCGCGGCGCTCTCGTTATGCCCCGGCTCGAGCAAGTCCCAGTCGGTGGCGGCCTCGCCTCGCGGCCAGAGGGAAGAGCTCATGGAGCGCGGCGTCCGTTCAGCCGCGCTCGGCGGCCTGGCGGTGCGCCGCACTGCAATAGACCGCGTCGCCTGGACCCCCGATCGCATCGCTCGCGGGCAGGTGCAAGCCGCAATGGGCACAGCGCAGCATGGCCTGCGGAGCCGCCGGCGCGGCGGGCGGCCGCTGGGCGCGGGCCGCCGCCTGCTCGCGCTGGGCCTCGCGCATTTCCTCCCGGCGGTTCTTGCGCCAGAGCCAGATGGCCACCCAGAGCACCGCGAGAACAAGAAGATATTTCATGGCGTGCCGCGCGCCAGCACCACTTCGAGCACGAAGCGCGAGCCCACGTAAGCCAGCAGCAACAGGACGGAGCCGGCGTAGAGCACGCGCCGCGCCGTGCGGCCGCGCCAGCCGAAGCGGACGCGGCCGATCAGCAGCACCGCGAAACTGATCCAGGCGAGCACCGAGAACACGGTCTTGTGGTCCCACTTCCAGCCGCGGAACGTCGCGCCATACAGCGTTTCGCTGAACAGCAGTCCTGCGAGGAGCGTGGCGGAGAGCAGCACGAAGCCGGCCATCACGAAGCGGAAGGTGAGCCGCTCGAGCGTGAGCAGCGGCAGGCCGGCCTGGGGTTCGGTGGCCAGGCGGATCTGCTTCTCGGCCCGGGTGATCAGCCAGGCATGGACCACCGCCGCGCCGAACAAGCCATAGGACGCGATGCCGAGCGCAAGGTGCAGCGGCAGCCAGGGCGATGCCGAGACGTGCAGCGGCGTGCCCGGAAACAGTACGCCGAGCAATACGGCCGCCGCCCCCAGCCAGGCCAGCACGCGGCGGACCTTCATCTGCGGGTACATGCTGCTTTCGATCGCATAGACGGTGAGCACCAGCCAGGCGGTCACGGAGAGCGCGGGCGCAAAGCCGAAGCGGGGCTGGCTGCCGACCAGGCCGTGGCCCAGCACCGCGGCATGCAGCAGCCACGCCAGCCCGAGGGCCCATTGGGTGGTTTTTCGGCTCAGCCGGGCACCTGCGGCAGCGGCAAACCCATAGGCAGCCGCGGTGGCGATGCCCAGCGCCACCGCGAGTGGGGAGGGGATCGCTAAAATCATCGCTAGAGTTTATCTCCCCCAGGCGTGCGCACTTTCCCCGTGTCGCGGCGCCATCCTCCCGTCAGGGGCGACACCCGGGAACCGGCCGAGCCGTCCATGGGTGTTTCGCGAAGGGGCAGTAAGCGGCCGATCTCCAGTTCTCGACTTTCCAATGACCCGCCGCGGCGGGCAGCAAGGCATCCCTTTCATGGCCACCGCCCTTACAGAAAAGTTTTCCCGCCTCGTCAAGACGATGAGCGGCCAGGCGCGCATCACCGAAAGCAACGTGCAGGACATGCTGCGCGAAGTGCGCATGGCGCTGCTCGAGGCCGACGTCGCGCTGCCCGTGGTGCGCGACTTCGTGGCGCGCGTCAAGGAAAAGTCGCTCGGCCAGGAAGTGCTGGGCTCGCTCAAGCCGGGCCAGGCGCTGGTCGGCATCGTGAACCGCGAACTCGCCGCCACCATGGGCGAGGGCGTGTCGGACATCAACCTTGCGGCACAGCCGCCCGCGGTGATCCTCATGGCCGGCCTGCAGGGCGCGGGGAAGACCACCACCACCGCCAAGCTGGCCAAGCACCTGATCGAGAAGCGCAAGAAAAAAGTGCTCACCGTGTCCGGCGACGTCTACCGTCCCGCCGCCATCGAGCAGCTCAAGATGGTCACGAAGCAGGCCGGCGCCGAATGGTTCCCGAGCACGCCGGACCAGAAGCCGCTCGACATCGCGCGCGCCGCGCTCGACCACGCCAAACGCCACTTCTTCGACGTGCTGCTGGTCGACACCGCCGGCCGCCTGGCCATCGACGAAGTGCTGATGACCGAGATCAAGCAGCTGCATGGCGCGCTCGATCCGGTCGAAACCCTGTTCGTGGTCGACGCGATGCAGGGCCAGGATGCGATCAACACCGCCAAGGCCTTCAAGGACGCACTGCCCCTCACCGGCATCATCCTGACCAAGACCGACGGCGATTCGCGCGGCGGCGCGGCGCTGTCGGTGCGGCAGGTGACGGGCGTGCCGATCAAGTTTGCCGGCACCAGCGAGAAGATCGACGGCCTCGAGGTGTTCGACGCCGAGCGCCATGCCGGCCGCATCCTGGGCATGGGCGATATCGTCGCGCTGGTCGAGCAGGTCACGGCCGGCGTCGACGTGGCGGCGGCGCAGAAGCTCGCGGCCAAGGTCAAGAGCGGCGCCGGCTTCGACCTGAACGACTTCCTCGGCCAGCTGCAGCAGATGAAGCAGATGGGCGGCCTCTCCAGCCTGATGGACAAGTTGCCGCAGCAGATGGCCGCCAAGGCCACCGAGGCCGACATGACCCGTGCCGAGCGCGACATCCGCCGCAAGGAAGGGATCATCCAGAGCATGACGCCGCTCGAGCGCCGCAAGCCCGAACTGCTCAAGGCCACGCGCAAGCGCCGCATCGCGGCCGGCGCGGGCGTGCAGGTTCAGGAAGTGAACCGCCTGCTCAACGAGTTCGAGCAGATGCAGGGAATGATGAAGAAGATGAAGGGCGGCGGCCTCATGAAGATGATGAAGCGCATGGGCGGCATGAAGGGGATGGGCGGCATGGGCGGTCCGGGTGGTCCCAAGCTGCCGTTCTAGATATATATGGCTGCCCCTTCGGCAGCCGCTCCATGAAAAAAGCCGGCCCAGTGGGCCGGCTTTCTTGTTTGCGATGAGCTTCAGCGCATCAGGCAGTCGCCAGCGCCGCGGGGCGCGCCAGGCGCAGCGCATGCATCCAGGCGCGGCGCAGCACGGCCGGCGAACGCGATTCCTCGGGAATCAGCAGATAGCCGCGGTCGCGCAGCGACGTGCCCAGCGCGATCTGGCTGGTCAGCACCGTGAGCGGAATGGCCAGCAGCAGCGGCAGGCCCACCGGCATGAGCCAGATCAGCGCGCTCGGATCGATCATTGCGACGCCGAGGGCCAGTGCGCCGACCACCAGGCTCATGGGAGCGAGCTGCGACACGGCGACCTTCCACGGCACGGCAGCGGCTTCGCGCGGGGGCGACTTCCAGTCGAGCTTGATGCCGGTGAGGGCGACCAGCACGAACAGCGAGTGGGCCAGCATGCGAACCGGCGCCTGCACGATGGCCAGGCCGCTTTCGAGCACCGAGCTCTTCACCAGTCCCCACAAGCCGCCGTACTGGCGTTGCTCGCCGCGCATCAGCACGGCAGCGATGCCGAGCACGCGGGGCAGGAACAAGAGGCACAGCGTCCAGACCCACAGGCCGGCCAGTTCCGCCGGCAGCACGCTCCAGCTGGAGATCAGGCTCGAGCCGCTCAGCCACAGCGCGGTGCCGAGCGTCAGGAATGCGAGCCACAGCGGTGCCGAGACGTAGGCCATGGTGCCGGTCACGAACATCGCGCGGTGCACCGGATGAATGCCGGGCTCGGCCATCAGGCGGGCGTTCTGCAGGTTGCCCTGGCACCAGCGGCGGTCGCGCTGCAGTTCGGCCAGCAGGTCCGGCGGTTGCTGCTCGTAGCTGCCGACCAGGTCGGCGCAGAGCCACACGTTGTAGCCGGCGCGGCGCATCAGCGCGGCTTCGACGAAGTCGTGCGACATGATGCCGCCCGACATGCCGCCAGTGCCCTTGATGGGAGCCAGCGCGCAATGCTTCATGAAGGGCTCGACGCGGATGATCGCGTTGTGGCCCCAGTAGTGCGATTCGCCCAGTTGCCAGAACTGCATGCCCAGCGTGAACAGGCGGCCCGTCACGCGGGAAGCGAATTGCTGTGCGCGGGCATGCAGCGTCACGTGGCCGATGGCCTGCGTGGCGGTCTGGATGATGCCGGCGGTCGGGTTGGCTTCCATCAGCTTGACCATCGAGGTCAGGCAGTCGCCGCTCATCACGGAGTCGGCGTCGAGCACCACCATGTAGCGGTAGTCCTTGCCCCAGCGGCGGCAGAAGTCGGCCACGTTGCCGGCCTTGCGGTGCGTGCGGCGGGTGCGCAGGCGGTAGTAGACCTCGACCTGCGGCTGGTTCGGGCTGTCGGCCAGCGCGGCACGCAGGTCTTCCCAGGCGGCGCGCTCGGCGGCGGCGGTTTCGGGGTTGTAGCTGTCTGACAGCACGAACACGTCGAACTGCCTGGCGTGGCCGGTGGTCGCAACCGATTCGCAGGTGGCGCGCAGGCCGGCGAACACCGTGGCAACGTCTTCGTTGCAGATCGGCATGATGATCGCGGTGCGTGCTTCGGGGTTCATCGGGTGATGAGCCACCTGCTTGACCGAGAGCGCGTGCTTGTCACCCCGCACCGAGACGTAGAAGCCCATCAGTGCGGTGACGAAGCCGGTGACGACCCAGCCCGAAAGCAGGCCGTACAGGCCGATCTGGCCGTATTCGAGCCAGACGTTGTCATAGTCGGGTTGCACGCCGGCAAACAGCGCGGACGCAATCACGGTGCTCAGCAGCGTGAGCGCCATGAACGCGAAGCGGCGCTGCGCCGCGGCACGCTGCCACGGCTGCTTGACCTGTGCGCCGGCTTCGGCGGTTTCAGCTTCCGGCTTGCCGCCGGCGCCGAGCTTGACCAGCACGGCGGTGCCCAGGCTGTTCCAGAAGCCGCGCCAGGGGCGGGGCGCCATGGAGCCACGGTTGACCGGCGGAGCGGTCACGGCATTGGGATGGCGTTCTTCGCGCACCGGGCTGCGGTGCGAAAAGTCGGCGTCGGTCAGCACGTTCAGTTGGGAGAAGTCGTTTGGCTTCATGTGTGATTTACCAACGTTGCTTATCGAGGGAAGGGGTGTCGCCAATGGCAGGAAAGCGCTTGATGACGCAATCCGGTTCGGCGCCGCCTGCGCTTGCGAGCGCGGCCGCCGAATGACCCGCGGCACGGGGCCGCGAGAGGGAAAACTGCTTTTGACGCAGGCCGTCGCGCTGCGGGCGCAGTGCGAAAGATGGGCTGGTGAGTGCTGTCATGCCTGTACAGGGGCAAACCCTGTGCCAGGCTGAAAAAACGCTTTCAGATCAATGGGTTGGAGCGATCTGGATGCAGTTTTCGGGGTTGGAGCCGGTTGGAAGGCCCCGAAACCCCTGTTTTTGTCGCCGAATCCCGACAAGCCTTGGCGGCTGGTGGGAAAAAGCCTTTTAAATCAACAGTTTAGGGGCGTCGCTACTCGGCGACAGGCTCGCTGCCGGGAGCGACAGCATCGGCCTTGAAGTGCCCCGGCGTGAGCTCGTGCTTCTGCAGCAGGCGGTAGAACTCGGTGCGGTTGCGGTCGGCCAGCCGGGCGGCATCGGCCACGTTGCCGTCGGTCAGCTTGAGCAGCCCGACGAGGTAGTCGCGTTCGAAGCGCTGCTTGGCCTCGGCATAGGTCTGGACTTCGACCGTCGGCACGCGCAGCGCCCGCTGCACGAGGGCCAGCGGGATCAGCGGGGAGCTCGACAGCGCGCAGACCTGCTCCACCACGTTGTAGAGCTGGCGCACGTTGCCGGGCCAGGCCGCCGTGGCCAGCGCCTTGAGCGCCTCGGGCGCGAAGCCGGAGAGCCGCTTGCCGTATTTGGTCGACAGCTTCTGCAGAAAGTGGTTCGCCAGGAGCGGAATGTCTTCGCGCCGGGCCGACAGCGGCGGCAGCGTGAGCGTGACCACGTTGAGGCGGTAATAGAGGTCTTCGCGGAACTGGCCCGCCGCCATGGCCGCGTCCAGGTCGCGGTGGGTGGCCGAGATGATGCGCACGTCGACCTCGATCGACTGGCTGGCGCCGAGCGGACGCACCGCGCGTTCCTGCAGCACGCGCAGCAGCTTGACCTGCAGCGCGGGCGGCATGTCTCCGATTTCGTCGAGCAGCAGCGTGCCGCCGTCGGCCTGCTGGAACAGCCCCTTGTGGTTGGCATGCGCGTCGGTGAAGGCGCCCTTCATGTGGCCGAACAGTTCCGACTCGAGCAGGGCCTCCGGAATGGCGCCGCAGTTGACGGCCACGAAGGGTTTGTCGGCCCGGGCGCTGGCCTTGTGGATGGCGCGCGCCAGCAGTTCCTTGCCGGCGCCGCTGTCGCCGCGCAGCAGCACCGAGGCGTCCGATTTGGCCACCATGCGGGCCTCGGCCAGCAACTCGGACATTCGGTTGCTGCGGCTCACGATTTCGGCGCGCCAGCTTTCGTCGCCGGCCTTGGTGGGCGTGCTGGCCGGAGCGCCGAGCGCCAGCGCCTGGGCGATCTTGTCCAGCAACTCGCGCCCGTCGTAGGGCTTGGTGAGGTAGGTGAACACGCCGCGTGCCGTGGCCTCGACCGCGTCGGGAATGGTGCCGTGGGCGGTGAGCAGGATCACCGGCAGCGAAGGGTGCCGCTTCCTGATTTCGTCGAACAGCTGGAGCCCGTCGCGCCCGGGCAACCGCACGTCGCTGAGCACCAGCTGCGGATGCTCGATCTCGAGCTGCGTGAGCGCGGTTTCGGCCGAGGTCACTGCCGTGACCTGGTAACCCACCGAACTCAGCCGCATCGAGAGCAGCCGCAGCATGTCCGGATCGTCGTCGACCACCAGCAGGCGCGCGCCGGTCGTGCTCATCGGAGGGGGCCTTTGCGCGATCGCTGGATGTTCATGGGGTGGGCTTGGTGCTGTTGGGTGCGGGAAGGGTCGGCACCGGTGCGTTGTTGGGACGCGCGAAGCTGCGCTCGATGGCGCGCAGCGCCTCGATGCGGTCGTTGAGCTGGTCGATGCGGCGCTGGCTCTCGCGCAGTTGCTGCCCCTGCTTGTCGCGATCGTCCTCGACGCGGCGCTGCTCGACGTAGCGCGCGGCCAGTGCGCGCGCAAGCGGCTGCAGCGGCTGGGCCTCGGGCGAGGGGTTGGACATCACGCGCTGCAGCAAGCCCAGAGCGCGCGCCAGGTCGGCCGGAACGCGCGTCTGCGCCAGCAGCAGCGCAAGCTGCATCTGCGCGGTGGGCGAATCGCCCGGGTCGCCGGCACGGGTGATTTCGGCGCTCAGCTCGGCGCCGCCCAGCGGGCGAACCTTGTCGGCATAGGCCAGCATGGCCGCCACGGGACCCTGGGTCATCAACGTGAAGAGCGATGCCGGCTGCGTGGCGGGCGCCTTGGGCTCGGCCTCGACCGGCATCACGCGTGGCACGGCGGGCGGCGGCGGCAGGGCGTCGGCCTCGGCGGCGGGCTTGGGCTGCGTCGCGCAGGCGGCCAGCAGCAGGACGAAAGGCATGGCCACCGCCCCGGACAGGGTCGAACTGCGGACGAACGAAAAAAACATGGGTCGAAAAAAGGACAAGAGGCGGTGTTTCAGGTGGGTGCCCGGGTTCGCGGAGCTTCAGGAAGGGTTCAGGCCGTGCGCGGCAGTTCGATGCGAAAGCGCGCGCCGGGCCCGCCTGGCTGCAGGGTGATGCGGCCCCCATGGGCAGCAATGTACTCCTGCACGATGGAAAGACCGATGCCGGTGCCCTTGACCGCGTGCTCGGGCTGGCGCTCGCCCCTGTAGAAAGGCTCGAAGATGCGGTCGCGGTCGCCTTCGGCAATACCCGGGCCGGCGTCGTTGACATCGATGCATGCCGAATCTGGCGTGCCGGACACCGCGATGGTAATGACGCCGCCGGGCGCCGAATAACGGATGGCGTTCGACAGCAGGTTGGCCACCGCGGTACCCAGCTTGACACGGTCGACCGTGAGAGCCAGCGCCTCGCCTTCGGCCCGAACGCGCAGCCCGTGGGCCTGCCATTGCAGTCGCTGGGCCTCGATCTGTTCCTCGATCAGCGGCAGCAGCTCGGTGCGTTCGCGGCGCAGTTCGCGCGCCTCGAAGGCGGCCGCATTGAAGCGCAGCAGCGCCTCGATCTGGCCCTGCAGCGACACGGTGTTCTGGTTCAGGATCTGCGCCACTTCCAGCTGCGCCGGATTCAGCGGGCCCGTCACCCCATCTTCGAGCAGCGAAACGCCTTCCCGCAGCGCGGCCAGCGGCGTCTTGAGCTCATGCGACACGTGGCGCAGGAAGCGGGCCTTGTCGGCGTCCAGCTCGGTCAGGCGCAGGCGCAGCCATTCGAGCTGCTGCGACACGCGCCGGACGTCGGCCGGGCCGCGGATGTCGATCGGTTCGTCGAGCCGGTTCTGGCCCAGTCCGACGATGGCGTGCTCGAGCCGCTTGAACGGGCGCGCGAGCCAGATGCCGAAAGCCAGCGCCAGAGACACCGCGAGCACGCTCGCCGCCACCACCTCGCGCATCAGGCGCCGGCGCGCGTTCTCGATGCGCTTGGCGAGCGCGTCGTTCTGCATCTCGATCAGGAACTGGGCCTGCTGCGCGATGTTCGTGTTGAGCGAATCGAGATCGCGGAACTGGATCGCCATGCTGTTCTCGCGCGAGAGCGCGGTATCGGCGCTGCCGCTCATCAGGCCCTCGATCACCCCGAGCTGGGTGCGCCACATCTCGATGCCCGTGGGCGCAAGGCCGTTCCTCTCGAGCCGATCGAGCACTTGGTGTGCCTCGCGCGCGGCGTCGTCGAAACGGCGCCGCAGCACGGCATCGTTCAGCACCAGCGACTGGCGCCCGGCACGCTCCATGGCCGCACTGCGCTCGGCCAGCGACTGGGCCGCGCCCGAAAGCCGCAGCGCACGGGCGGCCGCATCGCGGCTCTGGGTCATGAGCGCGTCGTACTGGAACACCGAGCGCAGCGCCACGCCCACCAGGAGGGCGGTGATCAACAGGAAGGCGAAAAGAAGGAGCTGCTGGAACGAGCCCCGTGCCGACGGCCGTTTCGCCATCAGGCGGCGAGCGCGGCGGAAGCCGGCGCCGTCGACGATTCGCGCGTGGCCACTTCGCCGCGCAGCGTGTAGGCCAGCGAGCGCGTGATGCGCAGGTCGGCCATCTGCCCGACCAGGCGCGCATCGCCTTCGAAGTTGACGACGCGGTTGCACGCGGTGCGGCCCATCAGCTCGTTCGCGTCCTTGCGCGAGGCGCCTTCGACCAGCACACGCTGCGTGGTGCCGACCAGCGCATCGCCGAAGCGGCGCACGTTGCCGTCGATCACGCGCTGCAGCGTCTGCAGGCGGGCCAGCTTCACCGCATGGGGCGTGTCGTCGTGCAGCGCGGCGGCCGGCGTGCCGGGGCGCGGGCTGAAGATGAAGCTGAAGCTGTTGTCGAACTGGCAGTCGTCGATCAGCTTCATCATCTTGGCGAAGTCTTCGTCCGTCTCGCCCGGGAAGCCCACGATGAAGTCGCTCGACAGCGCGAGTTCGGGCCGGATGGCGCGCAGCTTGCGCACCGTGCTCTTGTATTCCATGGCCGTGTAGCCGCGCTTCATGGCCATCAGGATGCGGTCGCTGCCGTGCTGCACCGGCAGGTGCAGGTGGCTCACGAGTTGCGGCACCTTGGCGTAGGCCTCGATCAGCCGCGGCGTGAACTCGTTGGGGTGGCTGGTGGTATAGCGGATGCGCTCGATGCCCGGAATCTCGGCCACGTATTCGATCAGGAGCGCGAAGTCGGCAATTTCGGCCGTGTCCCCCATGCGGCCGCGGTAGGCGTTCACGTTCTGCCCGAGCAGCGTGACCTCGCGCACGCCCTGGTCGGCCAGGCCTGCAATTTCCACCAGCACGTCGTCCAGCGGGCGGTTCACTTCCTCGCCGCGGGTGTAGGGCACCACGCAGTAGCTGCAGTACTTGGAACAGCCCTCCATGATCGACACGAACGCGGTCACGCCCTCGACGCGCGCGGGCGGCAGGTGGTCGAACTTCTCGATCTCGGGAAAGCTGATGTCCACCTGCGGGCGCTCCAGCCGCTCGCGGTCCTTCAGCATCTCGGGCAGGCGGTGCAGCGTCTGCGGGCCGAACACGATGTCGACATAGGGCGCGCGCGCAATGATGGCCTCGCCCTCCTGGCTGGCCACGCAGCCGCCTACGCCGATCTTCACGCCCTTGGCCTTCAGGTGCTTCACGCGGCCGAGGTCGGAGAACACCTTTTCCTGCGCCTTCTCGCGCACCGAACAGGTATTGAAGAGGATGAGGTCGGCCTCGTCCACGTTCTGCGTCGGCTCGTAGCCCTCGGCGGCGTTCAGCACGTCGGCCATCTTGTCCGAGTCGTACTCGTTCATCTGGCAGCCGAAGGTTTTGATAAAGACTTTTTTGCTCATGGGGTGCTCTCTGGGCCTCCCGCTACGGGAAGCCGAAATGCAGGACGAGGCCATCGCTCCTGCGGCGCAGCGGGCGACGGCCCGCCGGCTTCTTCATTGCGTGTTGACGGTGTCGTTCGACGTGAACGGCCAGATGTTCAGGAACGGCTTGTTCAGCGACTCGCGGCTGGCCGTGGCCTCGCTCGGCGTGAGGATCCACACCTCGCGCAGCAGGCCGGCGGCATCGCGCGTGTAGTTCACCAGGTATTTCTGGCCGACGATGCCGCCTGCCATCACCAGCATGTTCTGTTCGCTGCGGATGCGGGCCCCGGGCGCCAGCCGGTCCGCGTGGCCGTCGAGTTCGACGTCGGGGGCACTGATCACCATGAACTTGCCGCGCAGCGTGCCGACGGGGAAGGTGCGCCCGCCCACCAGCGACTCGTTCTGGGTCTGCGGCCGGGGCACGTCGGCCTGGGCGGCCGCGTCAATGGAAAAAAGGCTTGCAGCTACTGTGCAAAGCGCTATGAAAGTGAGAGCATTCGTAGGATTCTTGCAGCGGTTCATGGGGTATATCCAGAGGCTGTGGAGCGGCGATTTTACCGAGGGGGTGAAATCCCCCTTGGCGCCCGCCACAGCGGGTTGTGCATGGGCCCTTGCATGGTGGCTTTACTTATCTTTACGGCACTCGTGGACACTGCAGGCCGACCGCTGCTCCAATAGCCGCTGTCAGCCCAAAGTGCTCAAAAAACCATGAAGAAAAAACTCGTTCTCGCCCTTGCAGGTGTGTTGATCGTAGCCGTCGCGGGATGGTGGTGGAACGGGGCTGGCGAGCGCATGTCGGCAAAGAACGCCAAGCCGGCCAGCACGGCCGGCGGAGCGCCTGCGGGCAGTGCACCGCCCGCGCTCGTCACCCTGGCCACGGCCGAGCGGCAGGACGTGCCGGTGACGGTGCAGGTCAACGGCAGCGTGGTGTCGCTCAACAGTGTCGACCTGCGGCCGCAGGTGACCAACACGGTGGCGGCGGTGCACGTGAAGGAAGGGCAGTTCGTCAAGGAAGGTCAGCTGCTCTTCACACTCGACGACCGCAACGACCAGGCCAACCTGGCCCGCGCCCGCGCCCAGCAGAAGCGCGACGAGGCCACCATGGCCGACCTCGAGCGCCAGTACAAGCGCAGCCAGGAACTGGTGGCGCAGAACTTCATTTCCAAGAGCGCTGCGGACGCCACGCTGTCGCAGCTCGAGGCGCAGCGCGCCGCGGTGTCGGCCGACCGCGCCGCCGTGCAGTCGTCGCAGGTGGCGCTCGGCTATGCCACGCTGCGTGCGCCCATCGCGGGGCGCATCGGCGCCGTCAACATCTACCCGGGCACGCTGGTGCAGCCCACGCTGTCGCTGGTCACCATCACGCAGCTCGACCCCATCGCGGTGAGTTTCCCGGTGCCGGAAGCCAACCTGCAAGACCTGCTGGCGGCGGCGCGCAGCCGATCCAAGGTCGAGGCGCTCGTCAGCGGGCGCAAGGAGCCGCTGACCGGCGTGCTCAACTTCGTCGACAACACGGTCGACCCGCAGATCGGCACCGTGCGCGCCAAGGCGGTGTTCGACAACGCCGACCAGAGCCTCTGGCCCGGCCAGTTCGTCGGCACGCGGATCACGGTGCGCACCCTGCCGGGCGCCACGGTGGTGCCGGCGGCGGCGCTCATGATGCTGTCCGATGGCGCTTCGCTCTACGTGGTCGACGAGGCCAGGGACGCCAAGCGACGCAAGGTGCAGGTGCTCTATACCTTCGGCACCAAGGTGGCGGTGAGCGGCGTGGAGCCGGGCGAGCAGGTGGTCATCGAGGGTAGCCAGAACGTGCGCCCGGGTGGCAAGGTCCGCGTCGACAAGAAGGCCGCGCCGGCCGGCACCACCGGCGTCACGCCGGGCAGCGCCGCCTCCTCGGACCCCCAGACTCCGCGGGAACGCGCATGAACATCTCGGAGCTGTGCATCCGTCGTCCCGCGATGACGGTGCTGTTGTCCGCCGCCGTCGTGGTGGCGGGCATCTTTGCGTACTTCAGCATCCCGGTCGCGGCGCTGCCGAGCTACAACACGCCGGTCATCAACGTGAACGCCCAGCTGCCGGGCGCGAGCCCGGACACCATGGCGTCGTCGGTCGCGCTGCCGCTCGAAAAGCAGTTCTCGACCATTCCGGGTCTGCAGACCATCAGTTCGGTCAACACGCAGGGCGTGAGTTCGATCACGCTGGAATTCGTGAGCAGCCGCGACATCGACGCCGCCGCCGTCGACGTGCAGGCCGCGCTGCTGCGCGCCCAGCGCCAGTTGCCGCAGGAACTCACGCAGCTGCCTTCGTACCGCAAGGTGAACCCGGCCGATGCGCCGGTGCTGTTCATCGCGCTGATTTCTCCGTCGATGAACCCGTCCGAGCTCAACGACTATGCCGAGAACCTGATCTCGCCCACGCTCTCCACCATCGACGGCGTGGCGCAGGTCGGCGTCTACGGCCGCAAGGCCTTCGCGGTGCGCATCAAGGCCAATGCCGACCTGCTCAACGCGCGCAACATCACGCTCGACGAACTGGCCAAGGCGGTGAACTCGGCCAACGCCAACACGCCGGTCGGCACGCTCGACGGGCCGCGCCAGACGCTCACCATCCAGGCCAACCGGCAGCTCACCAAGGCAGAAGATTTTGCCAAGCTGATCGTCGGGCAGCGCAACGGCGCGCCGGTGCGGCTCGACGAAGTGGCCACCATCGAGGACAGCTTCGAGTCGGTCAAGACCGCGAGCAGCTTCAACGGCCAGAGCTCCATTTCGCTTGCCGTGCAGCGCCAACCCAATGCCAACACGGTGGAGGTGGTGGACGCGGTGCGCGCGCTCATTCCGCGCTTCAAGGCCGAGCTGCCGCAATCGGTCGAGATCCACATGGTGAACGACCGCTCGCTGTCCATTCGCGAGGCCGTGCACGACGTGCAGCTCACGCTGCTGGGCACCATCGCGCTGGTGGTGCTAGTGATCTTCCTGTTCCTGCACCGGCTGGTGGCCACGCTGATTCCGGCGGCGACCATTCCCATCTCGCTGATCGGCGCGGTGGCGCTGCTCTATGCCTTCGGCTACAGCCTGGACAACGTCTCGCTGCTGGGCATCACGCTGGCCGTGGGCCTGGTGGTGGACGACGCCATCGTGGTGCTCGAAAACATCATGCGCTACGTCGAGAAGGGCATGGAGCCCTTTGCCGCGGCGCTGCGCGGTGCGCGCGAGGTGGGCTTCACCATCATCTCGATCTCGATCTCGCTGGTGGCGGTGTTCATTCCCATCTTCTTCATGCCGGGCGTGATCGGCCTGCTGTTCCACGAGTTCGCGGTGGTGGTGGCGCTGGCGGTGCTGGTGTCGGCCGTCGTCTCGCTCACGCTGGTGCCCATGCTCGCGAGCCGGCTGCTCAAGCACGTGCCCCGCAAGGAAGGCGTGCTCGACCATGAAGAGGAGCATCCGGAACCCGGCACCGCCATCGGCCGCACCTTCGAGCGCGGCTATCGCTGGGTGCATGGCAGCTACATGCGAACGCTCGACTGGACGCTGGGACACCGCACGCTGATGCTGCTGATCGCCGGCGGCACCTTCATCGTCACCGCGTGGCTTTTCGGCTCCATTCCGAAGGGCTTCTTTCCCGAGGAAGACATCGGGCAGATCCAGATCACCACCGAAGCGGCCGAGGACATTTCCTTCACCGCGATGAACGCACTGCAGGAACGCGTGGCCGCATCGCTTCAGGCTGACCCGAGCGTGGCCTACGTGAGCTCGTTCGTCGGCGTGGGCGGGCCCACGGCCACGCAGAACTCGGGCCGCCTGTTCGCCGTGCTCAAGCCGCGCAGCCAGCGTCCCAAGATGGCAGCGGTGCTCGAGTCGCTGCGCCAGCGCTTCCGCGAGATTCCGGGCATTGCGGTCTACATGCAGCCGGTGCAGAACCTGCGCCTGGGCGGCCGCCAGAGCAAGGCGCGCTTCCAGTACACGCTGCAAAGCGTGAACGCGGGCGAGATGGTGCCCTGGGCCACGCGGCTCATGGAGCGCATGCGCGCCGACCCCGCCTTCCGCGACGTCACCAGCGATTCGCAGAACCGCGGCCTGCAGGCCACGCTGGAGGTCGACCGCGACAAGGCCGGCGTGCTCGGCGTCGCCGTGGGGGACCTTCGCACCGCGCTTTACAACGCCTACGGCGACCGGCAGATCGGCAGCATCTACGGCGCGAGCAACACCTACCAGGTGATTCTCTCGGCCTCCGACAACGACCGGCAGTTCGAGGACGACATGTCGCGCCTGTCGGTGCGCAGCACCACGGGCCGGCTGGTGCCGCTCTCGGCCTTCTCGACCGTCAAGCGTACCGTGGGACCGACCTCGGTCAACCACCAGGGCCAGCTGCAGGCGGTGACGGTGTCGTTCAACCTCGCGCCCGATGTGCCGCTGGGCAACGCGACCGCGAAGATCGACCAGTTCAAGGAAGAGCTGAAGATGCCGCCATCGATCATCACCACCTACGGCGGCGATGCGGCGGTGTTCCAGAGTTCGCAGGCCAGCCAGGCCGTGCTGCTGGTGCTGGCGGTGCTGGTGATCTACGTGCTCCTGGGCGTGCTGTACGAAAGCTACATCCACCCGCTGACCATCCTGGCCGGGCTGCCGTCGGCCGCCGTGGGTGCGTTGCTCTCGCTCAGGCTCTTCGGCTTCGATCTGACGCTGATCGCCACCATCGGCATCCTGCTTCTGATCGGCATCGTGAAGAAGAACGCGATCATGATGATCGACTTCGCGCTCGATGCGCAGCGCACCCAGAGCATGACGCCGGTCGACGCGATCCGCGAGGCGTGCCGGCTGCGCTTCCGCCCCATCATGATGACCACGCTGGCCGCGCTCATGGGTGCCCTGCCGCTCGCATTGGGGTTGGGCGCCGGCGCCGAACTGCGCCAGCCGCTGGGTGTGGCGGTGGTGGGCGGGCTCATCTTCTCGCAGGTGATCACGCTCTACATCACGCCCGCGATCTATCTTGCGCTCGACCGCTACAGCGGCACCGGGCCGATGGTCGACCTGCCGGGCGAAGCAAGGGCCGAGGCCGGTGGTGCCGCTGCGGCGCACGCAGCCTCCTCGCACGCCTAGGTCGTTGTTTCGTCGAGGATGTCGTCGTCCGCCGCCAGGTGGGCGGTGTCGCTCCAGCCCACCAGGCTGAAGCCCTCGGGCGTCCACAGCATGCGGTTGATGGCCGCGTTGCCGAGCTGCCAGGTGCGCGGCGCCTGCAGCTCCTGGCGCGTGGCAGCGCGGTAGAGCACGTCCATCACGCCGCCATGCGCCACCAGCGCCACCAGCTGGCCCGGATGGCGCGCGGCCAGTTTCGACGCAATGCCCGTCACGCGCTCGCGAAACGCCAGCAGGCTCTCGCCGCCCTCGGGCTCGAACTCGGGATCGCGCTCGCGCCAGCGCCTGGCCTGGTCGGGCAGGGTGGCCTCGATCTCCGCGAAGCTCATCCCCTCGAAGCGGCCGAAGGCGCGTTCGCGCAGGCCGGGCTCGGGGTGCACCGTGAGGCCGTGGGGCCGCGCGATCTCCTGCGCGGTCTGCCAGGCGCGCGACAGGTCGCTCGCGTAGATCGCGCCGATGTCTTCTTCGGCCAGTGCCTGCCCCACGCGCCGGGCCTGCCACAGGCCCGTGGCATTGAGGCCGACGTCGAGCTGGCCCTGGATGCGCGTGTCGACGTTCCAGGCGGTCTCGCCATGGCGAACGGCAATCAGGCGGGTGATTTCTTCCATCTGGCGGGATTCTAGAAGCGCGTCATTTCTTTGCCACGGGCAGCTCGATGTTCACGCGGCGCTCGCCCTGCGGCGGGTTCGGAAACCCCTGCAGCGCGGCCTGGAACATCACCGGCAGGATGGTCGAGCTCACGTTGTACGGCCCGTCGTTGCGGGCCCGCGTTTCGTAGACCACGCGGTTCGAGCCGATGTCGCGCAGCACGACGCTCACTTCACGCTCGTACCAGGGGTTGGCCGCGGGCGGAATGAAGCCAGGTCCGCCGTACCAGCCGCCGCCATACCAGCGGCGTGCGTAGCCGTGGTAGCCGTAGCCATAGCCTCCCCAGGGGCCGTCGAAGAGCCACGGGTCGGCCCAGGGCGAAAGCCCGACCGTGACCCGCGCCCCGATCTGCGCGCTGTACTGCGGCTTGGCGTCGTCGCGGCGCAGGCCGGCTTTTTCGAGCGCCGCGGCGGCCATCGCCTCGAGCGATTCCTGCCGGGCGGCGTCGGCCTGCTGCGAAGGCAGGCGCTCGAAGCGATAGGTGGCGCCGGGCGGCACCGCGGCGAGCGACGAAAAACTCTTCACATTGCTGTCGACCACCCAGGAGGTGGCGCAGCCGCTCAAGCTAGCTACCAAAAAAAGAGCTGAAAACGCACGTTTCATGAGGATCTCCGGGCTCCGCGGCCCAAAATTCCCCTGGGTTGCCCGCTCAGCCCTGGAGGATGCGCAGGGCTGCAGGTGCCTGGGAGAGCAGGTCGAAAGAGGGCGTGTCGAAGGCCTTGTCGCCGTCTTCGTCGGCCACGCCGGTGGCCTTCAGACCCTTGAAGTCGTGCTGCGTTCCGTCGAGCAGGTGGGAGGGCACCACGTTCTGCAGCGCGGTGAACATGTTCTCCACGCGGCCGGGGTGCTTCCTGTCCCACTCGCGCAGCATTTCGCCGACCTGCTTGCGCTGCAGGTTTTCCTGGCTGCCGCACAGCGTGCACGGAATGATCGGGAATTCGCGGTGCTGCGCCCAGCGCACGAGGTCTTTCTCGGCCACGTAGGCGAGCGGGCGGATCACGATGTGCCTGCCGTCGTCGCTCACCAGCTTGGGCGGCATGCTCTTGAGCTTGCCCGCGAAGAACATGTTGAGGAAGAAGGTCTGCAGCATGTCGTCGCGGTGGTGGCCGAGCGCCACCTTGGTGGCGCCGAGTTCGTCCGCCACGCGGTACAGGATGCCGCGGCGCAGACGGCTGCACAGGCCGCAGGTGGTCTTGCCCTCGGGAATCACGCGCTTGACGATGCTGTAGGTGTCCTGGTTCTCGATATGGAAGTCCACGCCGAGTTCGCTCAGGTACCTGGGCAGCACCTCTTCGGGAAAGCCGGGCTGCTTCTGGTCGAGGTTGACCGCAACGATGTCGAAATGGATCGGTGCGCGGGCCCTGAGCTTGAGCAGGATGTCCAGCATGGCGTAGCTGTCCTTTCCGCCCGAGACGCACACCATGACCTTGTCGCCCTCTTCGATCATGTTGTAGTCGACGATGGCGCGGCCCACCTCGCGGCACAGGCGCTTTTCGAGCTTGTGCGTCTCGCGTTCGATCTTCAGCGAATTGGCGGGGGTGGCGCCGGCGACGGGCGCCTCGTCGATCCAGACGGCGTTCATGGGTGGACTACTTCAGGCAGGACAGGGGGAGGAAGGCCCCGATTTTGCCTTGGATCACCATTCCCCGGCTTCCATGCGGATAGCCACCTCGCAGTCGTCGAAGATTTCGAGCTTGGCGATCTTCACCCGCACGCCGACCACGCCGGGCAGCTGCAGCAGGCGCTGCGCAAGCTTGCCGATGAGGGTTTCGAGCAGGTTCACGTGCTCGGCCGTGCACTCGTCGATGATGATGCGGCGCACCTTGCGGTAGTCCAGCACGTGAAAAATGTCGTCGTCCTTCGGCATCAGCGGCTGCGCGCCCAGATGCAGCTCGGCATCGACCTGGATCGGCTGCGGCGCCGTCTTTTCCTGGTCGAGGATGCCCAGGTTGGCGTCGAAGCGAAGCCCTTGCAGGGTAAGTGTCTGGCGGCCGATGGGGGTAGAGGGCATGGTGGGACTCACATCAGCGAGAAGTCGCGGTCGAATTTCATGAGGTGCTGGCCGCCGTCCACCAGCAGCGTGGTGCCGGTGATCGAGTTGTTCTCCAGCGCGAACTTCACCGTCGCCGCCACGTCGGCCGGCGTTGACGATCGGCCCAGTGGCGACAGCTTGTGCAGCTGCGAGAACTTGTCCTCGTCCAGCATGTGGCTCGGCAGCGTGAGGCCGGGTGCCACGCCCACCACCCGCACGCGCGGCGCCAGCGCCATGGCCAGCATGGGCGTGGCGGCTTCGAGCGCGGCCTTGGAGAGCGTGTAGCTGAGAAAGTCGGGGTTCGGGTTCCAGAGCTTCTGGTCGAGCAGGTGCACCACCGCGCCCTGCGCGTCACGCAGCGCCAAATGGTCGCGCAGCGCCTGCGCCAGCAGAATCGCCGCGCCGGTGTTGCTGCGTGCATGACGCTCCATGAGCGCATAGCTGAAGCTGGCCGCATCGTCGTGCTCGAAGAGGGCCGCACTGTGGACCACCGCATCGACCCCGCCGAAATGCGCCGCCACGCGCGGCAGCAAGGCGCGGGTGGCGCCTTCGTCGAGCAGGTCGGCCTCGAAGACCGCCGAACTGCCCGAGAGGCCCGCGCAATCGGTCGAAGTTTGCTCGGCTTCGGCGCGCGAGCTGCGGAAGTGCACCGCCACCTGCCAGCCCCCTGCGGCAAGGACCAGTGCGATCTCGCGGCCCAGCCGGCGTCCGGCACCCGTGACGAGGACGGTGCGGCGGGCCGGAGTAACAGGAGGAAGAGGCGCTGTGCTCATGCGGGGAGAGAAGGGAGAATCGGGGCGTGACGACCAAGACGACGAACAGTTTACCCATCGCCCTCGATACCCTGATCGCCCGCGCCGTGGAACGCGCCGGCGGATGGATCGGCTTCGACCGCTTCATGGCGCTGGCCTTGTACGCGCCGGGGCTGGGCTACTACGCCAACAGCTCCGCCAAGTTCGGCCACATGCCGTCATCGGGCAGCGACTTCGTGACAGCGCCGGAGCTCACGCCCATGTTCGGCCAGGCGCTCGCGGCGCAGGTGGCCGAGGCGCTGGAGAAGACCGGCACCGACACGGTCTGGGAATTCGGCGCCGGCACGGGGGCGCTCGCCGTGCAGTTGCTGCACGCGCTCGACGAGATGGGCCGCGGCGACGTGCGCTACCGCATCGTCGACTTGTCCGGCACCTTGCGCGAGCGTCAGCAGCAGGCGCTGGTGCGTTACGCAGACCGCGTCGAATGGCTCGGCGAGCTTCCCGAGGCGATGCAGGGCGTGGTGGTCGGCAACGAGGTGCTCGACGCGATGCCGGTACAGCTGCTGGCGCGCGTGGGCGGCCAATGGTTCGAGCGCGGTGTCGTGCGCAATGCGCGCGCCGACGGCTGGGCCTGGGCCGACCGCGGGACCGGTCTGCGGCCACCGTTCGAGGTGCCGGGCGAGCACGGCTACCTGACCGAAATCCATCCCCAGGCCGAAGCTTTCGTCGCCACGCTGGCGGACCGTCTGAAGAAAGGTGCGGCCTTCTTCATCGACTATGGTTTTCCGGAGCGTGAGTACTACCACCCGCAGCGCCACATGGGGACGGTGATGTGCCACCGGGCGCACCAGGCCGATGGCGATCCGCTGTCCGACGTGGGCTACAAGGACATCACGGCGCACGTCAATTTCACGGGCATTGCCCTCGCGGGGCAGGAAGCGGGGCTCGAGGTGCTGGGCTACACCAGCCAGGCGCGCTTTCTGCTGAACTGCGGCTTGCTGTCGAGGATGGAGCAAGGCACCACTGCCGAGCGGGGGATGGCGGCTCGGCTCATTCATGAGCATGAGATGGGGGAGTTGTTCAAGGTGGTGGGGTTTGCTGTTGGCGAGCCTTGGGATGCGATGGGGTTTGTCGAGGGGGATCGGAGTCATACCCTTTGACTCTTTAGTTCTTTAGCTTGTTTGCTTCCCGAGGCCGGGGCGAGACCCGGCCTCGGAACCCAAAAAAGATCCACAAATAAGCTACCAACGAAGAGTTCGTTGATCAAACGTCCCGCGAAACCTACATTGGCGGAATGACCGCTTCTCAAAGCAAAGCCGAACCCGCTCCGCAGCACTTCGAAGTGCGCCCCTTCCCCGCCCCCGTAGGCGCAGAAATCCTCGGCCTCGACATCTCCAAGCCCATCAACAACGAAGATTTCGCGCGCATCCACCGTGCCCACCTGGACCATCACGTCCTCGTGTTCCGCAACCAGCAGATCACCCCCGCCGAGCACATCGGATTCAGCCGCCGTTTCGGCCCGCTTGAAATCCACGTGCTGCACCAGTTCCATCTCAAGAACCATCCCGAGATCCTGATCGTCTCCAACATCAAGGAAAACGGCGAGCCCATCGGCCTCGGTGACGCGGGCGCCTATTGGCACTCCGACCTCTCCTACAAGCCCCAGCCGAGCCTCGGCTCGCTGCTGCATGCGCAGGAGCTGCCGAGCGAAGGCGGCGACACGCTCTTCGCCGACCAGCACCTCGCCTGGGAAGCGCTGAGCCCCGAGTTGCAGCGGCGCATCCTGCCGCTCAAGGCCGAGCACAGCTACCTTGCCAAGTACGAAGAGCTGCGCGCGAAGAACCCGTGGCGGCCGAAACTCTCGCAGGGGCAGATCGACCAGGTCACGCCCGCCGTGCAGCCGGTGGTGCGCACGCATCCCGAGACGGGCCGCAAGGCGCTGTTCGTCAGCGAGCATTTCACGACGGGCATCGTCGGCCTGCCGCAAGAGGAGAGCGACGCGCTGCTGACCGAGCTGTTCGCGCACAGCGTGAGGCCCGAGTTCGTGTATCGCCACCGGTGGGCGCCGCACGACCTGGTGTTCTGGGACAACCGCTCGCTGATGCACCTGGCGGCCGGCACGCCTGACCATCTGCGCCGCCGCCTGAACCGCACCACCATCGCCGGCGACACGCCGTTCTGAGGACGGCGGCTCGACGCTTTTTCAGCCGGCGCCGGGCCTGCTGCCGGCCTTGCGCAGCGTGCGCAGTTCGGCGTTGAGAAACTCGTTGGCGTCCCTCACCGCGCCGCCCGGCATCTTCACCTGGTAGGCCTTGCCCGTCATCTCGGAGCGCGACGCGCAGCGGTCGATGAAGTCTTCCGCGGTGACGATCTCATCCTTGAAGTGTTCGAACTTGGCTTTCATGTGCTTTGCGGCATCGGCGGCGTTGTGTTCGTCGCCATTGCGCATGAAGGTCATCGTTTTCATGTTCGAAACGCGCAGGATCAGCGTGTCGATGAGCATCTGCTCCGACGCGGAAGGCGTGGCCTGCGCCAGCGCCGCAGCGGCACCGAGAAAAAGTGCGAACAGGGCGGTGCGCAGAAATCGGAAGGAAGACAGCATGGGTCAGCGAAGAGGGCAGTTCCGGGCCATGCTAGAGCGAGGGCCCCCGGCATGTCAAACCGGCCCGCCTCGGGTCTAATTGCAGTTTTTGGCACGCGTGACTTCTCCATGAGCCCCCCGACCCCCGATCTCCTGTCGATTGCCAATGCGCTGGCCGACGCGGCTGCCGCGCAATCGATGCATTACTTCCGCACGCCGCTCGACATCGTCACCAAGGCCGATGCGAGCCCCGTGACCCTGGCGGACCGCGCCGCAGAAACGGCCATGCGCGAGATCCTGGCCGAGCGTGCCGCGGCCGACGGCATCTTCGGCGAGGAGCACGGCCTCGAGCGGCTCGACGCCGAGCGCGTCTGGGTGCTCGATCCGATCGACGGCACGCGCAGCTTCATCACCGGATCGCCACTGTGGGGCACGCTCATCGGCGTGCTGCAAGGCGAGCGCGTGGTGCTTGGCATGGTCGACATGCCGGTACTGAAAGAGCGCTGGATCGGCCAGCCCGGCAAGGGCGCCACGCGCGACGGCCAGCCGGTGCGCGCAAGCGGCTGCACCGAGGTGGCCAAGGCGCGCATCGTCACCACCTCGCCCGACATCTTCGCGCCGGACGATTGGCAGGCCTTCGACCGGCTCAGCCGGCAGTGCGCCATGCGGCGCTTCGGCGGCGACTGCTATGGCTATGCCCAGCTGGCCGGCGGCACCATCGATCTCGTGGTGGAAACCGGCCTGCAGCCCTATGACTACCTCGGCCCGGCAGGCCTGATCGAGGCTGCGGGCGGCGTCATCACCGACTGGCAAGGCCAGCCGCTGGGGCTCAAGTCCGACGGCCGCGTGATTGCCGCCGCCACGCCCGAACTCCACGAGCAGGCGATGGCCATCCTCGCGGCGCAGGCTTGAATCGGCCTAGACTGTTTCCATGATCCGCTGGCTGATCGTCGTCGTCCTTGCCCTGGTGCTCATGAGCGGCCTCACCGCCTGGCTGCGCCGGTTCGGCTTCGGGCGGCTGCCCGGCGATTTCGAATTTCGCGCTTTTGGCCGCGACTGGCAGCTGCCGATCTCGAGCACCCTGGTGCTCAGCATGATCGCGGCGCTGGTGGCGCGCTTCATCTAGCGCAACCGATGAACCCAACGTCCGAAAAGAGAAGAACCACGCGATGAGAGCCTGCGTCGACATCGGCGGCACCAAGGTGGCCGTGAGCCTTTCCCCCTCGAGCGATGCGCCGCTGCTTGGCCGCCGCAGCGAGCCGACCGCCAAGACCGGCAACAACGATGCCGTGGCCGTGCAGATCATCCGGATGATCGAGGAAGCCTGCGCCGAACAAGGCGTCGATATCGCCTCGATCGATCGCGTGGGCGTGTCCTCGACCGGGCCCTTCGAGCTGCGTGACGGCTTGGTGGAACTCGCCACGCCGAACATCTGCGGCGGCATTGCAGGGCCGGCGCGTGGCCTGCCCAACAACTGGATGACGGCAATCATCGAAGCACCGCTGGCCCGGCGCTTCGGCAGCGTGCGGGTCGAGAACGACGCGGTGGCGGCGCTCGAGGCCGAGCGCCAGTGGGGCGCGCTGCAGGGGCTGGACCACTGCGCCTACGTCACCTGGAGCACCGGCGTGGGCGTGGGCCTGTGCGTCGACGGCCGTGCGCTGCGCGGCAAGAACGGCAACGCCGGACATGCGGGCCACAGTTTCGTGGCGGACGACGCCAGCGGCGCGCTCTGCGGCTGCGGCAACCTCGGTGACGTGGAGGCGCTGGTGGCGGGCAACTCCATCGCGCGCCGCCTGGGGCAGCCCGCGCCCGAGCTGTTCGCGGCCGCGTCGGGCGGCGAAGCCCACGCCATCGAGATCGTCGATGCCTTGTGCCGCGTCATGGGCCGGATGATCTACAACCTGGTGGCCACGCTCGATCTCCAGCGCATCAGCCTGGGCGGCAGCGTGTTCTGGCACCACCGCGACTTTCTGCTGCCGCGGCTGCAGGCGCAGGTCGACGGCAAGCTGCTGCCGCTCACGCGCGGCGTGATGCTGGTGCCTGCGGGACTCGGCGAAAAGGTCGGTGACTACGCAGCTCTCGCGCTGCTCGACTGAAGCCTGCGCGCCTCGGGCGGCCAGGCGGTCGCAGCGGGTGCCGTCCCCGGGCCCGCGCCGCGGCTCAGCGTCTCGATGATCTGGCCCAGCCGGCGCAGGCCGGTGTCGACCGGCTCGCCGTAAGGCCAGCCGCAATTGATGCGCAGGTAGTGGTCGAAGCGGGAAGAATTGGAGAACAGCGTGCCGGGCGCCACCACGATGCGCTCGGCCAGCGCCGCATCGAAGACCCGTGAAGAAGAAAGCCGTTCGGGCAGCTCGACCCACAGCTGCAGCCCGCCGGGCGGCAGGTTGATGCGCGTGCCCGCGGGAAAGTAGCTGGCAATCGCATCGGCGGTCTGCTCGCGCTGGGTCTTGAGGCACCCGCGCAGATGGCGCAGATGGCGGTCGTAGGCGCCGGTGCCCATGAAAAGGCCCGCCGCGCCTTGCGAGAGCCCTTCGTTGTTGCGCGTCTGCGCAAACTTGAGCATTTCCACCCGCGCCTGCCAGCGTCCGGCGGTGATCCAGCCCAGCCGCAGGCCGGGCGCAAGAATCTTGTGCAGCGAGGCGCAATGAATCACGTTGCCGCTGGTGTCCCACGACTTGAGCGCGCGCGGCGGCGTCGGGGCGTCGACCAGTTCGCTGTAGGTGTCGTCCTCGATCAGAGGAATCGCGTGCCGCTCGCACAGCTGCGCCAGCCGCGCCTTGTGGGCGTCGGGCATCAGGCTGCCCAGCGGGTTCTGCAGGTGCGGCACTACCACCACGGCCTTGATGTTGTCGTAGGTGCTGATCGCAAGCTCCAGTGCCTCGATGGAAAGGCCGGTCTGCGGGCTGGTCGGGATCTCCAGCGCGCGCATGCCAAGGCTTTCGAGCACCTGCAGCAGGCCGTAGAAGGTGGGCGACTCCACCGCCACCGTGTCGCCTGGCTGCGCCACGGCGCGCAGCGCGAGGTTAAGGGCCTCGATGCAGCCGTTGGTGACCAGAATATCGTCTGGCGAGATCGCCATGCCCACGCGCAGGCTGCGCTGCGCGAGCACCTCGCGGAACTGGCGATGGCCTTTCAGCGGCGACGCGACCGCCAGCATCTCGGGCTGCTGGCGCAGCATGCGCGTCATCGCATTGCGCAGCGCTTCGGCCGGGTACAGCTCGGGCGCGCCACGCGCGATCGAGAGGTTGAGCTTCTCGGGAATCTGTCGGCGGCGCGCCACGAAGTCCGACACCTTCGCATGGATGCCCACGTACTGCGCCGGATCGGGCGGCACGCCGGCGGCCGGCTCCTCCATCGGCGCAATGGCCAGGCGCCGCGGCCGGCGCACGAAATACCCCGACCGGTCGCGTGCCTCGACCCATCCATCGCTCTCCATCGTGCGGCACAGTTGCAGTGCGGTCGAAAGGCTGATGTCGTGCAGGCGCATGAGGCTGCGCAGCGACGGCAGCTTGTCGCCCTGCTTGAGCGAGCCGGTGTGAATCGCGTCCACGTAGTGCGCTGCGAGCTGGCGGTAGAGCGGTAGCGAGTCCATGGCGTCGATGCTCTCCCTATCGCGCATCCGAAAACAGATGCAGTTGCACAGGAAAACGACCATAACAGATGCGCCGTGCCACCCGCTGTTCCGGTGCGAATCGCCTTGGTGTGTGCCTGTTTTTTGGGCGCCCGAATTCCTACGATGGCCGCACCCACTCCGGAAGCCGCGCCATGTCCCCCCTCACGCTCGACCAACTGCCCGACATCGTCATCCTGCAAGCGGGGCAAGCCCTGCGCACCCCGCTCGACCCCGCCACGTGGGTCGAGATGCTGGAAGGCCAGGCACAGCTCGTGTCGCCGCCGTCATGGTTCGGCGACACCGTGTTCACCGTGAAGACCGTGCTGGCCGAAGGCGACGTGCATCGCCTGGAACGCGGCGGCTGGATCGAACTGTCGGCGCTCACGCCGGTGCGGCTGCGGGTCCATGCGCCGCAGCAGGCATCCGCACCGGCCGCTCGGCCCGCCGAGACCCGGCCCGTGATGCGCCTGGTGCGCCTCCTGACCGGCACCTGAGCGGCCGGCTTTCTAACGCTGGCTCGCGGCGTGGCGCAGCGCGTCGAGAAAGCTGCGCCGCCACCAATGGATGTCCTGCTCGCGGATGCGCGACAGCAGCTTCTGGTGCCGCTCGCGCCGCTCCTCGAGCGGCATCTGCAGCGCCTGCTGCACCGTTTCGGCCGTGCCGTGCGTGTCGTACGGATTCACCAGCAGGGCTTCCTTCAGCTGCTCGGCCGCGCCGGCAAAGCGCGACAGCACCAGCACGCCCGGGTCGGCCGGGTCTTGCGCCGCGATGTATTCCTTGGCGACGAGGTTCATGCCGTCGCGCAGCGGCGTCACCAGGCCGACCGCTGCGGCGCGGCACAGCCCTGGCACGCGCTTGCGTGCCACCATGCGGTGGATGTAGCGCACCGGCATCCAGTCCAGTTCGCCGTAGTCGCCGTTGATGGCACCGCACAGCGACTCGAGCTCGCGCCGGATGTCGCCGTAGGCATCGACCGTTTCGCGCGTGGGCGATGCAATCTGGATCAGCGTGGCGCTGCGCCGGTTCTCGGGGTAGTTGGCCAGCAGCTCGCGAAAGGCCCGCACCCGCTGCGGAATGCCTTTGGAGTAGTCGAGCCGGTCGATGCCCAGCAGCAGCCGGCGCTGCGAATACTCGCGCTTCATGGTCTCGAACATGTCGCGGGACTCTTTCGCGTGCGTGAGCGCGGCGAACTCGTCGACGTCGATGCCGATGGGGAAGGAGCTGCAGCGCACCGTCTGCCCGTAGGCGCGGTACATCTCGTCGCCCAGGTATTCGCCGTGGGCTTCGTTGCGCACATAGTGCTCGAAATGCTGCACGTCCTGCTGCGCCTGGAAGCCGATCAGGTCGTAGGAGAACAGCGAACGCATGAGCCACTCGTGCTGCGGAACGGCCGCGATGATGATCTGCGGCGGCAGCGGAATGTGCAGGAAGAAGCCGATGCGCTGCCGACAGCCCATGGCACGCAACTCGGCCGCGAGCGGCATCAGGTGGTAGTCGTGGATCCAGATGATGTCGTCGGGCTTCAGGAGCGGCATCAGCTTGCGCGCGAACAGCTGGTTCACGCGCCGGTAGCCGCCGATGAAGCCGGCGTCGAAATGGGCCAGGTCGAGCCGGTTGTGGAACACCGGCCACAGCACGTCGTTGCTGTAGCCGAGGTAGTAGCTGTCGTGGTCCTCGCGGCTCAGGTCGATGGTGGCGAGCGTGACCTTGCCGGCCTGCAGCATGTGCAGCTCGCCTTCCCCCGTGGGACCGTCCTCGACGATCTGCCCGCTCCAGCCGAACCACAGGCCGCCGCTTTGCTGCAGGCTTTCGCCGAGTGCGACGGCCAGGCCGCCCGCGGCCGGCTTGCGCGGATCCGCGACGCGGTTCGAAACGACGACGAGCCGGCTCATTGGTGCACCCCTGGCGCTGCGCGCCTCCCCGCCAGGCGGGGGCGAGCTTGCTTGGGGCGGCCCGGCGCGGCGCTCATATGCACGAATCCCAGGGCGCCGACAGCCGCACGGCGGCATTGATGATGCCCACCATCGAATAAGTCTGTGGAAAGTTGCCCCACATCTCGCCTGTGACCGGATGCGTGTCTTCCGACAGCAGGCCGAGCGGGTTGCGCGCCGCCAGCATGGTCTCGAAGATCTGGCGGGCCTCGGCCTTGCGGCCGATCTTGGCCAGTGCGTCGATGCGCCAGAAGGTGCAGATGTTGAAGGCCGTCTCGGGCTTGCCGAAGTCGTCGGCCGCTTCGTAGCGGCGCATGTAGGGGCCATCGCAGAGCGACTTTTCCATGGCGTCGACGGTCGAAATGAAGCGCGGATCGCGCGCGTCGATCAGGCCCACCTCCACCATCAGCAGGATGCTGGCGTCGAGTTCGTGGCCGCCAAAGCTTTCGGCAAAGGCCTGGCGCTCCTCGCACCATGACTTGGCGAGGATCTCTTCCTTCATGCGCGCGGCATGCCCGTGCCAATAGGCGGCGCGCTCGGGCAACTCCAGCGCACGTGCGATCTTGGCCAGCCGGTCGCAGGCGGCCCAGCTCATCAGTGCCGAGCTGGTGTGTACGCGTGCGCGCGTGCGCAGCTCCCACATGCCGGCATCGGGCGTGCCGTACACGCGGATCGCCTGTTCGCCCACGGCTTCGAGATGCGGAAACTCGGCCACGCCCGCGCGGGCGAGCAGGCGGTGGTCGTGAAAGGCCTGTGCCGCGCCAAGCACGATGTTGCCGTAGACGTCGTGCTGGAAGTGCTCCTGCGCCTGGTTGCCCACGCGCACCGGCCCCATGCCGCGATACCCCTGCAGGCTCTCGACCATCGACTCGGGAAGCTCGCGCTCCAGCCCGATGCCGTAGAGCGGCTGGATGTGCTCGCCGTGCGAACCGATCACCACGTTGCCGAGCCAGCGCAGGTAGTCTTCCATGGTGCCCACCTCGCTCAGAGAGTTGAGCGCGCGCACCACGAAGAAGGCATCGCGCAGCCAGCAGTAGCGGTAGTCCCAGTTGCGCTGGCTGCCCGGCGCCTCGGGAATGCTGGTGGTCATGGCGGCGACGATGGCGCCTGTGTCTTCGTACAGCGAGAGCTTGAGTGTGATGGCCGCGCGGATCACCGCGTCCTGGTACTCGAACGGAATGGCCAGCCGCTTGCTCCAGGTGCGCCAGTAGGCGATGGTTTCCTGCTCGAAGCTGCGCGCGGTGTCGGCAATGCCGTCGAGCAGGGTTTCGTCGACGCCGAACATGAAGTTGTATTCGCGCGAGATCACGAAAGGCTGGCGCGAAAGAATGTGCGAGATCGAGGCGTCGGTGTTGAGCCGCAGCGTCACGTCCGGCCCTACGTAGCGAATGTGGTTGCTGCCGCGCGTCACCTCCAGCGGCGCCGTGGCGCCCCACTGGAAACGCGGGTCGAGCGCCACGCGGATGCGCGGCGCGCCGGCAATCGGCCTCACGCGGCGCACCATCATGAGCGGCCGGAAGTAGCGCGAGCGGCTGTAGAAGCGCGGCGCAAAGTCGGTGATCTCGATGCCCTGGCCGGCGCTGTCGTAAAGCTGCGTGCGCAGCACCGCGGTATTGGGCTCGTACCACTGCTTGCTGGAGGCGAAGTCCTCGATCTCGATGGCCCAGGCGCCGGCCTCTTCGCCGGGGTGCAGCAGGGCGTTGAACACCGGGTCGCCGTCGAAGCGCGGCAGGCAGCACCATACGGCGCGTCCTCGGGCGTCGATGAGCGCGCTGTAGGCGCAGTTTCCGATCACGCCGACGTTGAGCGACGGTTCGGCCGGCGGCCCGAAGCCGCGCGGCACGGCCTGCACCGCGGCACGCGGGTCGACGGACGCCTGCTCGGCGGGCCTGGCCGCACCGGAAAGGGACGCGCCCGCGCGATCTTCGGGTGCCTTCGACAGTTGCATCTCGCTCATTCAGGGTTCCTTGGGGACTCGTCTTTCTTCTTTTCCGGCGCGGCCAGCAGGTCGCGCACCTGCACCAGCCATTCGTAGACCGCGCGGGGCGATTCCAGCCGGTGCAGAGCCAGGCTCGGGCCCGAACCGACCTTGATGCCGACGCCGCCGCGCGGCTGCACGACCGCAAAGCCGCTCTCATCGGTGGTGTCGTCGCCCGCAAAGACCGGCACGCGTCCCGCGAACGGAGCCTCGTTCATGAAGGCCTCGATGGCAATCCCCTTGTTGATGCCCGTGGGTTTGACCTCGAACACGAACTTGCCGTGCATCAGCTCGAGATACGGCCGGCCCGTGATGGCGCGCGACATCGCGTCCCTGCACACGGCCTCCAACTGGGGCGCCAGCCGGTAGTGCAGCGCGATGGCCGCGTGCTTGCGCTCCACCAGGAGGCCTTCATGTACGCGCGCCAGCTCGTTGGCGATGTCGAGAATGGGCACGAGATCGGGCGCGTGCTGTTCCCGCATGCGGCCCTGCGGGTCGCGCCGCTGCACGCCGTGTTCGCCGGCGGCCGGCAGCCGCAGCGGGGCAAGAAACCGGTCGATCGCATCGATCTGGCGGCCAGACACCACGGCCAGGGCGCCGCCGAGCTGGTCGCGCAGGTCTTGCAGCAGGGCCACCAGCGCAGGGGGGACCTCGATGGCTTCCGGCGTGGGCGCAAGCGCGACCAGCGTGCCATCGAAGTCGAGAAAGAGGGCGGTGTCCCGGCCCAGCGGGGGAGGCGTCTGAGAGGGCATTGACATTGGTGAAAACCATAACACGAGCCTGGCATTTGCTGTGTCGGCCAAAGTCCCGCAAGCGTTCGGCGGCGTACCGCTCCGGCGTATTTGAATCGGGCTTCAGCCCAGCGACGCCGCCACGGCTTCGACCCGGGCGCGATGGATCGCCTCGCCGATCTGCGGCCCGGCGGCGCCCGACTGCTGCGCCGCGCGCGCCACCACATCGGTTGCCACGCCGGCGGCCGCGGAGAGCACCGCAAGCAGCCGCTCGCGCTGCGGATAGGGCTGGTCTTCGAATCCGAGCCGGCCGCGCGAGTCGCACTCGCAAGCCAGCAGCACGTCGGCGAAGCGGGACGGCTTGCGGAAGGCGTCGCAGCGCTCCAGCAGGCGCACCAGCTGTGCCGCCTCGAGTTCGCCGCTGCCATGGATGTTGCCGTGCTCGCGCGCCACCACCTCGGCCAGTTCGCGAACATCCACCGGCACGCGCCAGCGGTCGCACACCGCGTGCAGCAGTTCGGCGCTGCGCTTCTCGTGGCCGGGGTGGCGCGGCAGTTCCTCGGGGCTGGTCGTGCCCTTGCCGAGGTCGTGCATCAGGCAGGCAAAGCGCACCGGCAGCGGCGCATCGAGCCTGGCGCTGGTGTCGATGACCATCATCAGGTGCACGCCGGTGTCGACCTCGGGATGATGCTCGGCGGACTGCGGCACGCCCCAGAGCCGGTCGACCTCGGGCAGCAGCACGGCCAGCGCGCCGCAGGCACGCAGCACCTCGAACATGCGCGACGGGCGGGTTTCCATCAGGCCGCGCGCCAGCTCCTGCCACACGCGCTCGGCCACCAGCGCATCCGTTTCACCGGCCTCGACCATCTCGCGCATCAAGGCCATGGTTTCGGACGCGACCGAGAAATCGTCGAAGCGTGCCGCAAAGCGGGCCACGCGCAGGATGCGCACCGGGTCTTCGCGGAAGGCGTCGGTGACATGCCGCAGCAGCCTCTGCTGCAGGTCGCGCCGGCCATGGAAAGGGTCGGCCAGCTTGTCGGGATCGGGCTCGAAACTGCCATCGGCCTGCACGAACTCCGCAGGCATGGCAATGGCATTGACGGTGAGGTCGCGTCGCGCCAGGTCTTGTTCCAGGGTGACGTCGGGCGAGGCATGGACGGTGAAGCCCCGGTAGCCGGGAGCGCTCTTGCGCTCGGTGCGGGCCAGGGCGTATTCCTCGCGCGTGCGCGGATGCAAGAACACCGGAAAGTCGCGCCCCACGGGCAGGTAGCCGCGCGAGACCATTTCTTCAGGCGTGGCGCCCACCACCAGCCAGTCGTGGTCCGACACCGGCCGCCCGAGCAGCCGGTCGCGCAGCGCACCGCCGACGAGATAGGTTTTCATCCGTCCAGTGTAGGGATACTCAGGCTCCCCTGAACCCGAAGCGCATCAGCGAGCGGTGCGGTAGGGCTCTTCGAACGGCAGGAAGTCCTTCTCGGCCAGGGCATCGTCGATCCATGCCTTGACGCCGGGCAGGGCCTGCACCCGCTCGATGTAGGCCGAGACGGCGGCGGGCACCGGCAGACCGTAGGTCTTGATGCGCGTGCCGACCGGCGCGAAGTAGGCGTCGGCAATGCTGAACTCGCCGAACAGCATCGGACCGCCGTGGGCGTCGAGCAGGCCGCTCCACATCTGCACGATGCGGTCGACATCGTCTTGCAGGCCGGGGTTGTCCTTCAGCAAACGTGCGCCGACATCGGCCAGCGAGGCTTCGATGTTCATGCCGCACAGGCTGCGAAGGCTGCCGAAGCCCGAATGCATTTCGGCGCAGATGCTGCGCGCGCGGGCCCGTTCGGCCGCGGCGCGGGGCCAGAGCTGCTTCTGCGGAAAGGTCTCGGCCAGGTATTCGGCAATGGCGAGCGTGTCCCACACCACCAGGTCGCCGTCGACCAGCACCGGCACCTTCGCCACGGGATTGAGGGCGCCGATGGTGTTCTTGAACTGCGAATGGGCGTCGAACGAATCGAAGCGCACCATTACCTCTTCGAACGGGATGCCGGCCTGCTTCATGAGCACCCAGGGCCGCATGGACCAGGACGAGTAGTTCTTGTTGCCGATGTAGAGCTTGCGCATCGTGTGATTCCGCGGTTCGGATGAGAAACCTTTGATGCTAGCGCGGCCGTGCGCGTGGATTGATGCCGAAGCCTGCGCGGATTGATGCGGACTCAGCGCGGCGGCCGGTCTTCGGGTGCTGCGATCACGCGGGGCGCTTGGCCGCCGGCCTTGGCTTCGCCCCGCGGCGGCCCGACCATGCGCTCGATCAGGCTCACCAGGCGCGGCACCAGCCCAAGCACCGCCAGCGCCAGCAGCGCGCTCAGCACCGCGGTCACCTCGCGGCCGAGCCCGCAGGCCATGCCGATGGCGGCCGTCATCCACAGCCCGGCGGCGGTGGTGAGGCCTTGCACCTGGTGTTCGTCCCGGCCCTGCTTGAGGATGGTGCCGGCGCAGAGAAAGCCTACGCCCGCCACCAGGCCCTGGATCACCCGGCTCATGTCGGCCGGCACGATGCCGGTCTGCTGCGGAATCAGCACGAACAGCGCCGAGCCGATGGCCACCAGCATGTGGGTGCGCACGCCCGCCGCCTTGCCGTGCTGCTCGCGCTCGAAGCCCAGCATGAAGCCGAGCACCGCGGCGAGCATCAGGCGGACGATGATGCGCGTGAGCTGGGCGATGTCGCCCACGTCCGAGAACTCGGCCGCAATGGTGTCGAGCACCTCGCGGGTCCAGCTCATCTCAGGGGAGATCCTTGTTGGGTTCGGGTTCCGAGGCGTCGCGCGGGCCCACCCGGCCCAGGCGTTCTTTCAGCGACTGCGGGCGTCCGCTGATCAGCGCGGCGTAGTTGGTGGTGTTGGCCAGCACCTTCTTCACGTAGTCGCGCGTCTCGTTGAAGGGCACGTTCTCGGCCCAGATCGCGGCTTCCATCACCGGGCCGTTGCGCCAGTTGCGCGGCCGGCCCGGACCGGCGTTGTAGGCCGCGGCGGCCAGCGCCATGGAGCCGTCGAAGTCGTCGAGCGCGAGCTTGAGGTAGTTGGTGCCGATGGTGATGTTGGTCTCGCGGTCGTTGATCTGCCCTGGCGTGAAGTCGCTCATGCCGATCTTGCGCGCGGTCCAGCGGGCGGTGGCGGGCATCACCTGCATCAGGCCCGAGGCACCCACGCCCGAGCGCGCATCCATGATGAAGCGGCTTTCCTGCCGGATCAGCCCGTAGACGTAGGCCGGGTCGAGGCCGATGTCCTGGCTCTTGCGCAGCACCGTGTCGTGGAACGGCATGGGAAAGCGCTGCTCGACGTCGATCACGCCCTTGGTGCGCTCGCTGGTGTTGATGCAGCGGTCCCACACCTCGCGCTGACAGGCGAAGTCGGCCGCGGCCAGCAGCGCGCGGTCGTCCATGCCGCCCTTGTCGTGCAGGTTGGTGGCGTAGTTCCATTCGCGCGTGCCCTCGGGGCGCAGGCCGATGGCGATGGCATAGAGGCCGCGGTTGAGCGCGATGTTGCTGCGCGCGGCATTTTTCTCTTCAGGCGTAAGCGGCGCCGGCCGGGTGGGCACCACGGTGCGCTGTCCGAGTTCTTCGAGCGCCAGCATTTCATAGAAGCCGCGCGTGCCGGCAATGGTCTGGTAGAGCTCGCGCGCCTGGGCGCGGCGGTCGTCGCCGCCGGCGGCGCTGAGTGCGCGTGCCTTCCAGTAGACCCAGGTCGGCTCTTGCTGGGCGGTTTCGCTCATCGCGTTGATGGCGGGCGCCACTTCCTTCCACTGGCCGGCGCGCAGCGCGGCGCGCACCCGCCAGCCGAGCATGTCGTCGGACAGGTCGCTGTTCTTCGTGACGTTGGCGAAGTAGCTGCCGGCCTGCGGCGAGAGCTTGCCGGCCGCCTGCCGGCCGATGGTGCCCCAGAGCCAGTTGCGCTCTTCGGCCGACAGCATCGGCCCCCACTTGCTGTCGAGCTGCGAGGCGGCCTGGTCCGGGTCGGCCATGGCGACCTTGATGAGCGCCAGCACCACCAGTTCCTTGCGCGACTTGGCGGCCACGAAGGCGCGGCCGGTCAGGAACTTGGCCGCGCTGGCATTGAGTTCTTCGAACAGCGGCAGCGCATCGGGCGCGGCAATGGTCACGGCGCCCCGCGCGGCCTGCGGGCGATTGGCCTCCATGGCCAGGCGCGCTTTCTTCCAGGCGTCGTTGGGCGACATCAGGCGGGACGCGACCATGCGGTCGGCGGCGGTGAGGCAGCCGTCGTCCGCCTCTTTCTGGCTGAACCAGCTGCGACGCACCTCGTCGGCCTGGGCCTGCGTGGCGTTGCCGGAGCGCAGGGCTTCGACCAGGACCGCATAGCAGCGCACCTGCGCGTCGTCGCCCATGCGGAAGCCGGCCATGGCGGAGGAGAAGCCGTCCCAGTCGCGGCGCTGGCCCAGCAGCAGCAGCCAGTCGTTGCGCAGCCGGTCTTCCTGGTAGGTGCCGGGGTAGCGGGCGAAGAAGTCCTGCACCTCGTTGGGCGCAGCTTCCTGCAGGCGGGCCTTGAGCTCCCAGTAGGCGGCCCAGGGTTCGAGCGCATGGCCGCGTGCTTGCGGCAGCAGGGCGGCCAGGCGCGCCTTGTCGCCGCGCTGGAACGCCTGCTTCATCTGGATCAGGACGTCGTCGTTGGTGTTGGTTTGCGCGCTGGCGGGCTGCTGGGCAAGCAGTGCGGCGGCGGCCAGAACGGCGGAAAAAACCAGCGCGGGCGCTGCATTGCGCGGGCGACGGTGCATGGGTGCCAAAATGCTTGGGAACTGCATCGGGGGATTATGGACAAGTCAAAGGATGCCGACACCTCGGCGACCACGAGTTTTCTCAAGGATCAGGTGCGAAAAGCGCTGATCGAGCAGCGCCTGGCAATGCCTGACCGGCTCGCCAAGGCCGACCTGCTGCAGCGGGTGATGCGGATCTGGCTGGTCGGCCGGCCCGACACCGTGATCGGCGCGTACTGGCCGATCAAGGGCGAGTTCGATCCGCTGCCCGCATTGCATCGCTGGAAGGAAGACGGCGAGCTCATCGACGAACCGCAGCGCCGCCGCATCGGGCTGCCGGTGATGAACAAGGTGCACAAGACGCTGACCTTCCATGCCTGGTACCCGGGGTGCCAGATGGAAGAAGACGCCTACGGCATTCCAAAGCCCAAGGACACCGAGCTGATCGTGCCCACGCTGCTGTTCGTGCCCTGCGTGGGCTACAGCGCGGGCGGCTACCGGCTGGGCTACGGCGGCGGCTTCTACGACCGCACGCTGGCCGCGCTCGAGCCGCGCCCCTTCACCGTGGGGCTGGGCTTCACCAACGGCTTTCTCGAAGACTTCGAGCCCGAGGCGCACGACCTGCCGCTCGACGCCATCCTCAACGACAACGGCGTGGTCTGGCCAACCAGCTGAGCGCGCTCAGTCGATGTTGTCGACCGTGTCCGGGTCGGGCACCTCGCCGATGGTCTCGCGCGTGGTGACGGCCTGCGTCTGCAGCCAGTCCCAGAAGGCCTTGATTTCCGGCCGCAGCGCATTGCGCGGCCCCGCGATGAGCCAGTAGCCCATCGGGGAATCCATGCGGTGCTGCGGCAGCACCTCGACCAGGTCGCCATTGGCCAGGCTTTCGGCGATGAGCGAACTGCGCGCCAGCGTCACGCCCTGGCCGGTGAGCGCGGCTTGGACCATCTGGTAGGCGTAGTTGAAATAGAGCCAGCGCTTGGGCTGCGCGCGTTCCAGGCCGTTGACCTCGAACCAGCGGCGCCAGGTCAGCCACTCGAGGTGCGTGCGATGCGCGTCGCCGGCCTCGATCAGCGTAAAGCCGGCGATGTCGGCGGGGGTCTTGATGGGCGGGCTGCTTTTCAGGAGCCAGGGGCTCGCCACCGGCGTGAGGGTTTCGCCGAACAGGCGCACCGCCGTGGCCGGCATGGCCTCGCGCGGGCCGTAGCGCAGGGCGATGTCGACGTCGGCCACGTCCAGGTCGACCGCCACGTCGCTGGCATCGATGCGGATGTCGATCTCGGGGTTGTCGCGCTGGAAGGCCTCGAGCCGCGGAATGAGCCACATCGACGCAAAAGACGCAAAGGTGGTGAGCGACACGCTCTTGCGCCCGGCGCTCTGGCGAATCTGGCGCACGGCGGTGTCGATGCGCGGCAGCGACTGCTGCACCGCCAGCAGCAACTGCGCGCCCGCGCTTGTGAGCTCCACCGCCCGGGTGTGGCGCAGGAACAGCGCCACGCCCACTTCTTCCTCGAGCGACTGGATCTGGCGGCTCACGGCCGACTGCGTGAGGGCCATTTCTTCCGCGGCAGCCCGGAAGTTCAGGTGCCGGGCGACAGCCTCGAAGGCGCGCAGGTGGCCGGCCGAGATGGGCCGGGAGCGCAGGTGGGTTTGGGAATGCTGCATGGATGAGGGCGGCGGCGGCCTCGGTTTCGATTGATGCGAATTCGGAATCAGTAGGCTACCTCGTTTTCATTGGACTGCCAACGGCACAAAAACGATCATTCATTCCCGAACTGCGCTATTGCCTCCGTCTGTGCCATCGCACTTCGGCAACGCCCAAGGAGTTTCATCATGTCTACCGCCGTCTGCACCAACGAATCGCTCGCCACCCTCGCGCCCGCCGCCCGTACCGCCTCCGCCGTTCCGCCGGCCGTGCGCCGCGGTGCCTGGCAGATTGCGCCCGGCGAGGCGATGAGCCTGAAGGCGCGGTCGGCGAGCCTGCTGCGGGTCAAGCAGGGCCGGGTCTGGGTCACGCCGGACGCCACGTCGGCCCATCCCAGTGAAGACCTGGTGCTGGCACCGGGCGAGTCGCTGAAGGTAGCCGCCGGCCAGCGTATCGTCATGGAAGCGTGGGATGGCTATGGTGCCACCTACTCGTGGGATCCGGCCTGAGCGCCCGGTGTTCCACAGACGGAAAGGCGGCTTCGGCCGCCTTTTTTGCTTTTCAGGCGTTGATGTCGAAGCTGGGCCGCAGCGCCAGGAAGTGCTTGAGCGCGGCTTCGCCCTCCAGGGCATGGACGCCGGCCATGAGATCGGGGCCCTCGCTTTCGGCCAGGCCCATGCCAAAGCCGGTGTAGCGGCGCGCCGCCAGCGGGCCGCGGTAGACCACCCTGACGCTCGTGTGCCTGGGATCCTGAGCGATGCGGCGCATCAAGGTTTCCACCGCGCCTTGCGGTCCTTCCAGGTGCTGGCAGAAGCGCATGCCATCGAAAACGAGCAGGCCGGTGATGCTGTACTGGGCATTGCGGGCGCGGGCCTGGGTCACGATCGAGCCGACGGTGGCTGGCGGCAGGTCCTGCGTGAGCATGCTGCAATAAAAGACTTCGTGGAGAGCTGCTTCTTCTGTCATTGCGGGCGAGGGCGGAAAACGTGCGAAGTGTATGGACCTCCGGCCCCCTGCGAAATGTAAAAAGACACAGGCGAAAAGCCTATAGTGGTGCGTGAAATTCGAGGACCATCTGCCGACCGCATCGCCGCCCCAGGGGCCGAATCCCTGCGACGACTGTGCCTTGCGCCAGCTCGAAGCTTTCTTGCCGGCCTCGGCGGAAGAATTGAGGATCATCCAGTCCTTTCGCGTGGGCTCCCGCCGCGTTCCGGCCGGCGGCGCGATCATCGAAGAGCATCGGCCCAGCGCCCAGCTGTTCACGCTCTATGCCGGATGGGCCTTTCGCTACAAGACTCTTCGCGACGGCCGGCGCCAGATTCTCAATTTCTTGCTGCCCGGCGATTTCATCGGCCTGCAGGACGAGTTTGCCGACGGCCAGACGCACGGCGTGGAGGCCGTGACCGACACGACGCTCTGCGCGTTTTCGCGCGACAAGCTTTGGGAACTGTTCCATGCCCAGCCCAGGCTGGGCTACGCCATCACCTGGCTCGCCGCGCGTGAGGAAAAGCTGGTCGACGACAACCTGGTCACCGCCGGCCGGCGCAACGCAAGCGAGCGCGTGGCCATGCTGTTGATGCATTTGTACCGCCGGGCCCAGCGCGTGGGCATGGAGCGCGACGGCTGGGTGGAGTTTCCGTTCAACCAGCAGCACCTGGCCGATGCGCTGGGGCTCTCGCTGGTGCACACCAACAAGACGCTGCGCAGGCTGCAGCACCTCGGGCTCTACAAGCTCGATGCGGGATGGCTGCGCATTCTCGAACCCCGCGCACTCGAAGCGCTCGGCGACTACTTCGAGCGGCCCATCCGGCCGACGCCGCTGATTTAGCGGCGCGGCAGCTTCGTATTCATTGCGCGGCCATCGCCAGCTGCCGCAAATCGTCCTGGTAGGCCTGCAGCCGGCGCACCGCCCGTTCGCGCTGGCTGGCGCTGGTGGCGTTGTGCAGGGCGGCCAGGTTGCGGCAGCCTTCGTGCAGCAGGCCCTGCTGGTGATCGCGCCCGGGCCCCGGCGGAGGGTCGGCAATGCGCATCACATAGGCACGGATGGCGGCACGCGCTTCAGCCGCCGGCGGCTTGGTGGCGCTGAAGCCGCGCAGCAGTTCCAGCACTTCCTGCTGGCGCCTGCGGCGCCCGGCATCGATCAGCCGCGGATCGAATGCCGATTGCGCCACCTGACGCCGCACCAGGTCGCGCTGCTCCGGGGTCAGCCGGCCATAGAAATCCTCCAGGCGATCGAGGTATTTCTCGTAGCGTTTCTCATGAATCTCCGCGACGCTGCGGTTGAGCCATTTCTTGCGGTATTCGGCGTTGTTCTTGGCGTACTTGCGTTCCAGCTGCAGCAGTTGGGCCTCGGTCAGGCTCAGGGCCAGCTCGGTGCCCGCGGGCTCCGCGCGCTCGGTCACGGCCAGCAGGCGCTCCCGGATCTGGTCCGCCATGCGGCAGGCCTGCTCCGCGGTCACGTCGCCCGGTGCCAGCATTTGCGCTTCCTGCAGCAGGCCGACCACGCGCGGCAGCTCGTTCTGGCGGTGCCAGGCCCACAGTTGCACGAGTTCGTCGCGCACCTTGGGCGTCTGCGAACCGTCGAAGTCGAGGTAGGCATCGAGCCACCAATAGCTCACCTCGGGGAGATTGTTGTAGGCCAGCTTGACCGCACTGCACGCCCCGAGCGCGGCGGCCACCAGCAGCACACCGATAATTCGCGCCAAGTTGGCGCAACGCATTCGGGTAGAAAGAAGCATGAATCAGATTCCGCAGGACAACCAGGGACCCATCGACGTCGTCATCATGGCGGCCGGCAAGGGCACGCGCATGAAAAGCAGGCTGCCCAAAGTGTTGCATCGTTTGGCCGGGCGTGCATTGCTCTCTCACGTGACCGGCACCGCCGCGCGCATCGGCGCCCGCCATGTGGTCGTGGTGACCGGCCATGGCGCGGCCGAGGTCGAGGCCGCCATGTCAGCCAGCACCACCGGCGCCGCGCTGCAGTTTGCGCGCCAGGAGCCGCAGCTCGGCACCGGCCATGCGGTGCAGCAGGCGGTTCCGCTCCTGCCCGACGACGGCACGGTGCTGGTGCTTTCGGGCGACGTGCCCCTGATCGGCGAGGAAACGCTGCGCGCGCTGATCGCCGCCAGCGCGGGCCACAGGCTGGCGCTCCTGACCATCGTGTTCGACGATCCCACGGGCTATGGGCGCATCGTCCGCGTGGAAGGGCAGGGGGGGCAGGGCGCCGGCGAAGTCACGGCCATCGTCGAGCAGAAGACGCCACCGAGGCGCAGCGCCAGATTCGCGAGATCTACAGCGGCGTGATGGCCGTGCCCGCGCGCCTCCTCAAGGGCTGGCTCGCGCGGCTGGACAACCGCAACGCGCAGGGCGAGTACTACCTCACCGACATCGTCAAGCTGGCCGCTGCCGACGGCGTGCCGGTGGTTGCGCACGTCATCGGCGATGCGCTCCAGGTTGCGGGCATCAACAGCCCCATGCAACTGGCGGCGCTCGAGCGGGCGTGGCAGCTGCGCCAGGCCGATGCGCTGATGGCGCAAGGCGTGCGGCTGGCCGACCCGGCGCGATTCGACGTGCGCGGCACGCTGGCCTGCGAGGCCGATGTCGAGATCGACGTCAACTGCGTGTTCGAGGGCTCGGTGTACCTGGGCGAAGGCGTGCGCATCGGTGCCAACTGCGTGATTGCCAATGCGCGCATCGAAGCGGGCGCGGTGATCCATCCCTTCACCCACATCGACGGCGAAAAGACCGGCGTGACCGTGGGCGAAAGGTCGCTCGTCGGCCCCTTTGCCCGGCTGCGGCCCGGCGCCCAACTGGGTGCCGAGGTGCACATCGGCAACTTCGTCGAGGTCAAGAACTCCACCCTGGCCGACGGTGCCAAGGCCAATCACCTGGCCTATCTGGGCGACGCCAGCGTGGGCCGACGCGTCAACTACGGCGCGGGCAGCATCACCGCCAACTACGACGGCGCCAACAAGCACCGCACCGTCATCGAGGACGACGTGCACGTGGGCAGCAACTGCGTGTTGGTGGCGCCCATCACCATCGGCGCGGGCGGCACCATTGGCGGCGGTTCCACGCTCAACAAGTCCACCGAGCCCGGGGCGCTCACCGTGGCGCGCAGCAAGCCGGTCAGCTTTCCGAACTGGAAACGCCCGCAGAAGACGCCCAAGGCCTGATCGCCTGCAGCAAGCAAGCTGTGCGCTCAGGTTGCGAGCGGCACCTTGGGTTCGAACTTCGCGCGCTTGAGGCTGAAAAAAGCCTTCACGTTGCGCACGTTGGCATCGGCGGTGAAGAGCCGCTGCGCCATCGCGCCGTAGTCCGGCATGTCGCGGGCGGCCACCACCAGCACGAAATCAGGTCCCGGCGAGACGCGCCAGCATTGCTGCACGGCGTCGTCGGCGATCACGCGCGCCTCGAACGCATCGAGCGCCGCCGCGTCCTGCCGGTCGAGCGAAATTTCAACCACTGCCTGCAGTCCGTGGCCCAGCACCGCGGCCAGCCGATCGGGTGAGAGCAGTGCAATCTGACGCTCGATGAGACCCTCTTGCCGCAGCCTCTGAACACGGCGTAGGCAGGTGGGGGGCGAAATGCCGACCTCGGCGGCCAGACGCTGATTGGTCTGCGAGGCGTCCTGCTGCAAGGCGTCGAGCAGGCGAAGATCTATTGCATCCAGGGAAATTGATTCCATATAAGAACAAATTATGGAATAAAAAACCACGAGGATGGATAGGTGAAATAAAAATTCAAAATCAATGAAATTGAGAGCGCATATTTTTCACACTGCTCTCTACCATCAGACCTCCTCTTCATTCAAAGGCAGCTCACCATGTGCGGCATCGTCGGCGCAGCGTCCCATCGCAACATCGTTCCGGTCCTCGTCCAGGGCCTCCAGCGGCTCGAATACCGCGGCTATGACTCCTGCGGCGTGGCGGTTCATGCGGGCGGCCTGACGCGGGCGCGAACCACCTCGCGCGTGGCGGATCTCGTCACCCAGGTGCGCGAAGACCACGTCGAAGGCCTGACCGGCATCGCCCACACGCGATGGGCGACGCACGGCGCGCCCGCCGTGCACAACGCACACCCGCATTTCAGCCATGGCCCCGGCACCGATGCGCAGGGCACGCGGCCCGGCCGTATCGCGCTGGTGCACAACGGCATCATCGAGAACCACGAAGTGCTGCGCGCGGCGCTCGAAGCCAAAGGCTACGTGTTCGAGAGCCAGACTGACACCGAAGTCATCGCCCACCTCGTCGACAGCCTCTATGACGGCGACCTGTTCGAAGCCGTGAAGGCCGCGGTGCTGCAGCTGCACGGCGCCTACGCCATTGCCGTGATCTGCCGCGACGAGCCGCAGCGCGTGGTCGGTGCGCGCGCGGGCTCGCCGCTCATCCTGGGTGCGGGCAAGGAGGGCGGCGAGAACTTTCTCGCGAGCGATGCCATGGCGCTGGCCGGTGTGACCGACCAGATCGTGTACCTCGAAGAAGGCGACGTGGTGGACGTGCAGCCCGGCAAATACTGGATCGTCGACCGCAACCACAAGCCCGTGCAACGCCAGGTGCGCACCGTGCAGGCGCACAGCGGCGCGGCCGAGCTCGGCCCATACCGCCACTACATGCAGAAGGAAATCTTCGAGCAGCCGCGCGCCATCGGCGACACGCTCGAAGGCGTGGCCGGCATCGTGCCCGAGCTGTTCGACGGCATCGGGCAGGACGGCACCACCGGTGCCAGCGCGTACCGCGTCTTCAAGGACATCGACAAGATCCTCATCCTGGCCTGCGGCACCAGCTACTACAGCGGCTGCACCGCCAAGTACTGGCTCGAAGGCATCGCGAAGATTTCGACGCAGGTCGAGATCGCGAGCGAATACCGCTATCGCGATTCCGTGCCCGACCCCAAGACGCTGGTGGTCACCATCAGCCAATCCGGCGAAACCGCCGACACGCTGGCCGCGCTCAAGCATGCGCGCTCACTCGGCATGGAACAGACGCTCACCATCTGCAACGTGGCCACCAGCGCGATGGTGCGCGAGTGCAAGCTCGCCTACATCACGCGTGCCGGCGTGGAAATTGGCGTGGCCTCGACCAAGGCCTTCACCACGCAGCTGGCCGGCCTCTTTCTGCTGACCCTGGCGATTGCGCAGAGCAAAGGCCGGCTGAGCGAAGCCGACGAAGCGCGCTACCTGAAGGAGATGCGCCACCTGCCCGTTGCGCTGCAATCGGTGCTCGCGCTCGAGCCGCAGATCATCGGGTGGGCCGAGGACTTCGCGCGCAAGGACAACGCACTGTTCCTCGGCCGCGGGCTGCACTATCCGATTGCGCTCGAAGGAGCGCTCAAGCTCAAGGAAGTGACCTACATCCACGCCGAGGCCTACGCCGCCGGCGAACTCAAGCACGGCCCGCTCGCACTGGTGACGAGCGAGATGCCCGTGGTGGCCGTGGCGCCCAACGACATGCTGCTCGAAAAGCTCAAGAGCAACCTGCAGGAGGTGCGCGCGCGCGGCGGCGTGCTCTACGTGCTGGCCGACGGCGACACCAAGATCAAGGGCAGCGAAGGCCTGCACGTGATCCGCATGCCCGAGCACTACGGCGCGCTCTCGCCGCTGCTGCACGTGGTGCCGCTGCAATTGCTCGCCTATCACACGGCCTGCGCGCGTGGAACCGATGTCGACAAGCCGCGCAATCTCGCGAAGAGCGTGACGGTGGAGTGAGGGTGGCGGCTTGCGGGTCGGCTGCTATTCTTTGCCATCAATGGCAAAGACGGCGCACTAATGTCTGAGGCATGGTGCGTCGCCTCGCGTGCTGGTGCGCAGATAGCGGCCTATGAGGCGTTTCGTGCCGCGCATCGGTTGCAAAACTGCGACGCAGAAGTGCCACCGATCGGCCAAATCGCTGAACTCTGCGCCGGTGCCCACCGTACTTGCACACGAGTAGAACAAGGCTCTCCCTCTCTTCAGTCACCAGCATTTCCTTTTGGCGTTGCCGCGTCGAGGCTTTAAACGTGTGCGTTCGCTTCGTCGCGGTGTTGCCACCACGAAAGGATTGCTATGACCATCAAGAAGCTCGTTCATACGGCGAAGCGCGCCCTCCAAGACACATCTGGCTCCTCATTCAAGCTCGGGCACATCTACGAAATCTTGGCGGTGACGCTGGGTTTCGACTCGTACGCCGCGTTGTGCGCCAATCATGTCTTTGATGAAGACCACGACTATCGCGTTCGCGCAAACAAGCGATCCTTTGGTGACGCCGGCGCACGAGCCCTTGAGCTCGGGCATGCGCCAGAAGTGGCGTTTGTTGCGGCCGCCACGATCAGGCGTGCGGTCGAAGAAAGAGGAATCCGCGTGCGCGAGCTCGACGACGTGGTGACGTCGGCCCGACAGGGCTTCGGCTTCGTCAACGATTTCTATGCGAATCACGAGCGTGAGGATTTCGACGACGACGGTGGCGCAGATTTCGATCAGGCGCCTTGGGATGCTGACGCGTGCTCGGCCGTTCTGCGAGAGAGCCTGGAGCGCGCCGCTTCCTCAGACGATCACCGGGCGCACTACGCGTTGGCCTTATTGGGCAGTTCTGACCACGATGATTTCGAGGACGGCGAAGCGCAGGAGGGAAGTGCTCATTGGTACCGCGTACAGCAAGAGGGGGCGGTGCTTCATGGCGTGGAGAAAGAATGGGCTGACGCCTACGCGGCTGCCTTGCTCCGAAAGGAATCGCCGCACAGCCCTGATCGAGCGGCACAGCAGCATCTCGAGCGAGCGGCCGAACTCGGCAACCCCGACGCGCTGATGGATCTGGCGGAACAGCGAGAGGACGCCACCTATTTCTACCGGGCAGCCGAAGCGGGTGGCGATCCCAGCCGTCTGGTCGATCTCGCGTATCACTTCGACCAGCCGAATGTTGAGTATTGGCTGACGCGTGCCGCCGAATCCGGGGACATCTGGGCGATGCGGACGCTGATTGAGCAATTCGACCACCGCGATCTGCGGGCATGCTGGAAATGGATCTACCTTGCACAGTTGTTGGGGACCGACCTGAGAAAGGACGACATGAACGCTTACCACGATGGCGGCCTGTACGACGGCCAACTCTATGACGACGATCAAGGCGGGGCCCTGTATGTCGAGGGCATCGAGGGCGTCCGCCTTGAAGCTCTTGAGTCGCTCGTAGATGGGAAGGCACGCGAAGATGCGGCAGCACTGTTCAGCCGCCTCGTTTGACCCTTGCCGACCCGTGCGGCAATGTCCAAGACCTACCTGCTGATTTGTCCGCAGAACCCCAGGCCCTCACCGAAGTGAGTGAATTCTTGGATGGAAACGAACGGTGAGGCCTGGATCTTTTTGCCGAGCAGGACATCGGCTTGCTCGCGAGTGCATGGAGTTGGGTAACGGGTCTCCCGTGCCATCTTCCGTGCGCGCCTGCCCTTGGAGCCTGACGTACCGCCGTCGCAGAGAGAAGGGGCGGCGTCCGCGCCAAGCTGCTTCGGTATCGGCCCATGCACCCGCCAGTCGCGGCCGTTGCGCCTTCTCGGGTCGGATATCCAGCACACGGCGGGGGTGTGCATACTGCGCCCATGTTCGCCCCGCCCCTGACAACGCACCTTCGGCCCACCCGCTGGGCGGGTGCCATTCTGGCGTTTACAAGCCTGTCTGTGCATGCGGATCCCGCCGTGGATTTCTTTCGCGTGCTGGGCTGGACTGTGGCCATGGGTTTGGGAGAGATCGTGGCTTGGGCGCTGGGGCTGGGGTTCGTCTTCCTCATGACGATCCTCGTGCCCGGTGCGATCGTCCGGGCACTGGTGCGCGCGCCGCTGCTCTGGGCGCTGTGCCTGCTGATGGTTCCTCGCTGGCGCGTGGGACCGTGGGGCTGGGGCAGCATCCTGCTGGGCTTGGCAACCGCCGCCTTGGCCGCCTGGCTGATCGAGCGCCGCTGGAATGACGACGACGACATGGATACTGACCTCACCTGACACATTGGGACCAAACGATGGATTTGCTTCGCAGGGCAATTGCGCTTGTCATCTTCCTCGGTGCGACGTACGCCGCAATCGAAATGCGTTCGGGCAGTTCTGCGCTGGCAGGAATCTTCTTCATCCCCGCAGTGCTTGTCGCCTTCTTCGCGCTCGCCGTCGTCATATTCAACCTCCCGATCCTGGGCAAACCCCGGTTCGAAGACAGCGGTTTTGAGCGCACCGTGCTATCGCCGTGGCAGTTGAAGGTCTTCGGGATTTTCCTGGCGCTCCTCTTCGGGGGAGCGCCCATCTACATTGCCGTGCGAGGCCTCTTCAGAGGCGTCATTCCCGCTCCATGGGGGGCCCCGGACATCGTGCTGGCACAGGCGCCGCTGCACTTCCTGCTCGCATGCGCCGTCTTTGCCGGAGGAGGCGCACTACTTGCGATGCTGATCGTGAAGGGAATCTGGCGAGCCAGTGTTCCATCCCGTTGATTCGGCCGCACAGAGAAGGATGTGGCGGCCCGCTTGTCGCGCAAGGCTCGCAACCGACTCGTTGGCTGCGCGCATGCCTGCCCAGGTTGCTCAGACCCCTTCGATGATCCGTAGATCGCGTTCGGCCCCGTCGCCCAGCGCGGCAAGTGCGGCCTGGTAGTCGGGGCTGTCATGCGCGGCTCTGGCGTGCTCGATGCTGTCGAACTCGATCAACACGGTGCGTTGGAGCAAACCGAATTCGTAGACCTCGGCGGGCAGGCCGCGCGCAAGAAAGCGCCCGCCGCCGGCGGTGAGCGCCGGCCCGGCCAGCTTTGCGTACGCCGCAAGTTTGTCGGCGTCCTTGACGGCACGGTACGCGCTGACCCAATAGGCTTTTGCCATGGTGACTTCTCTCTCAGTTGTTGAGCCAACAATATAGCCTGCGCTTGTTCGTGGCCTTGCCGCGACACAGGCTGGAAGGCGGACGATTTGCGCATCGTGGCCATGCACTGGGATTGGCCGACGTTGGCTGCTGGCTATCCGTCAGCGCTTCTCGTCCTCCCAGTCCACCCAATCCACCGTGTGGGTCTCGAGATATCGGCTGACGGTGGTGCCGATGGTCGGAAAGAACGCCGAATCCCCAAGCTGCGCGAAAAGCCCGAACCGCTTCAGCTTGTCCTTGACGGGGTCCTTCATCTCGGCAAAGCACAACTGAATGCCGGCCGCCTGCAAGGTTTCGATCAACTCGGCCAGCACGTCGGCGGAGGTCACGTCCACGCTGGTGATGGGCTCCGCCGCAACGACCAGCCAGCGCACTGGCGTAGGCGACGAAGCCACGGCGTCGAGCACCCGGTCGTGGAACAGCTCGGCGTTGGCGAAGAAGAGCGGCGCATCCCAGCGAAACAGGACGAGGCCGGGCACAAGGCGCGCATCGGGATAGCGCGTGATGTCGTGGTAGCCCTTGACGCCGTCGACGCGTCCCAGAACCGCGAAATGAGGGCGCCAGGCATCCCACAGGAATTCGATGACCGCAATCACGATGGCCAGACCGATGCCTTCAACCGCGCCGAGCACGGCCACGCCAACGGTACAGGCGATCGACAGCCAGAACTCCCAGCGCTGGATGCGATAGATTCGTCGCAGGTCGGCGACCTCGATCAGGCCGATGGCCGATGCGATCACGACCGCGGCCAGTGCGCTGGTGGGCAGGTTTTTCAGCAAGTCCGGCACCACCACCAGCAGCAGGGCAACAGCCAGCGCGCCGACGATTCCGGTCAGCTGGGTCTTGGCGCCTGCGGCCTCGGCCACGGGGGTGCGTGACGAACTGCTGCTGACGGCAAAGCCCTGAAAAAGTCCGGCCGCCAGGTTGGCGGCGCCGAGCGCCACCATTTCCTGGTTCGGGTCGACATAGCTGCGGGTCCGCGCCGCATAGACGCGAGAGAGCACGCTGGTGTCGGCGAACGAGACGAGGGCGACGGCACAACCGCCGATCAGGACGGGGACGACGTCGGCGGTGGTGATCCAGGGGATGGCGAACGCAGGCAGACCTTGTGGGATCGCGCCAAGGACCGACACCCCGGCGCGTGTCGCAAGGCCCAGCACGCCAACGGCGGCGGTCGCTCCGACCACGGCGATCAGGATGCCCGGCAAGCGCTTGCGGCCCCTGAGCAGCAGGATGACAGCCAGGGTGCCTGCGCCGACCATCAACGTCGTCCAGTGGGTCTTGCCATCCATCACCGCTGCAGCGATGGACCTCAGGTTTCCCAACGGCCCATCGCCCTCGATCGAAAAGCCGAAAAGCTTGGGCAGTTGGCTGATCAATACCGTCAGTGCGATGCCATTCATGTAGCCGTAGCGAATCGGCTTGGAGAGAAGCTCGGTGACGAAGCCCAGGCGCGCGATTCCGGCAAGGATGCACACCGTTCCCGACACGATCGCCATCATGCCCGCAAGGGCGACTGCGCGATGCGGGTCGCCGCCAGACAATGGGAGAACGACGGCCAGAATGACGGCGGCCAGCGAGGAATCCGGGCCAAGCACCAGAATCCGGCTGGGCCCGAACACGGCGTACGCGAGCAACGCAACGATGGTTGCGTAGAGGCCATAGATGCCGGGTACGCCCGACGCCTCCGCATAGGCGATGCCGACGGGCACCAGCATCGTGGTCAGCACCAGTCCGGCAACGATGTCGTGCCGCAACCAGGCCACCTGGTACTCGCGCAGGGTGCGCAGTCCGGGCAGCCAGCGGCTCCACCCGGTCTGATCGGCGGCCTTCGCCCGTGGCGCTATACGGCCCGGTTCCGGAAGGGGGGACGAAGGATCCAAATTGCTCATAAGCTGCTGGCCGCTTGGTCGAGAGTGCAGATGCGCGTCGAGAAAGGCAAGGGGAAAGATACGAGTGTTGGCGTTGGCTGCTTCGACGTGACGGGCCATCGGACGGCTGGCTCTTGATGAAGACTCCTATTGCGTTCAAAATAATGGTGTAAATCATTTACACCATTTTTGGAAATTCTCAATGACTGACTTCGGCCTGAACAACAACGAAACGACTTCCGCACCCAGCGATGCAACCGACCCGGCAGTGGTCGCCTCCGCGCTCCAGCCACCGGCAGAGTCGACGACTCCTGCCGCCACAAAGAAGGCGGCTGCCAAGAAGGTCTCGCCTCGGAAGGCCAAGCCGGCAAAACCCGTGGCCAAGAAGTCCTCGGCAAAAAAGGCAGCGGTGACCAAGAAGGGAGCGTCGGCCAAAGCCGGCGCCAAGACCGCCGCACCCAAAAAGTCGACGTCAGTGAAGAAAGCATCGGCGAAGAAGACAGTTGCAAAGAAGACGGGGCCACTGAAGTCCAAGGCGGTGAAGGGCGTGGTCGCGCCGCCTCAGGTCACGCGGCCTGCTGCTCCCCGTACGGAACTGGCGACGCCTTTCCAGGCCACTGCCCCCGAGTCCGTGCGCGACGCAGCCAAAACCAAGGGCAAGCTCGTGCGAGACAGCTTCACGATGCCCCAGCAAGACTTCGGTCTGATTGCCGTCCTCAAGGACCGCGCCCTAGGTTTCAAACGTCCCGCCAAGAAGAGCGAGCTTCTGCGAGCGGGGCTGCACGCGCTTCAACAGCTCACAGACACGCAACTGCGCGGCGCGCTGGATTCGCTGGCGCCGCTGAAGGCTGGGCGTCCGAGGAAGTAGGCCAACGGAAGGCCGCGCGGCGTTCCCGATCCTGGGGTCGGCGGGGCGCCTTCCCAAATGAGCGACAAAGCGGATGCATGGGTGGACAATGCTTCCATGGCGCACAAAGGACCTCCCGCTTTCCAGCCCTTGACCGGCATCTATGAGCCGTCGGCGATCCAGCAGTTGCCGGACGGACGCTTTCTTGTGGTCGAGGACGAAAAGCACCATCCGTTCAGTCTGGTCGTCATCGGCGCCGATGGAAGTGTCGGCAGCACCGAACTCACTGCTGGACTGTTTCAGCTCTTCAGCGACTTCTGGAAACTGGACGATCTCGAAGGACTGGCCTTGGATCGAGCAGGCTTTGTCTACGCCATCACATCGCATTCTCGAGACGACGAAGGCAACGAAAAGAAGTCCCGTGAACGACTGGTTCGGTTCCGGGTCGAGGGGAGCCGGGTTGCGAACCCAAAAGTCGTCGACGGATTGAAGCACGCCCTGACGGCGAAGCATCCTGTGCTGGCCTCGGCAGCCGAGATCCGGGATGTCAAAACCGGCGGCGGGCTCAATATCGAGGGGTTGGAGATCAGCCCGGACCCGCAACGACTGCTGATCGGTTTTCGCAGCCCGTTGCACGAAGGCCGCGCGATCATCGCCAGCGTCGAGAATCCGCATGGCCTCTTCGAGGCGGATGAGGAACCCCGGGTGGCGGCTGATCTCGATGAACTGGATCTGGGCGGCCACGGAATTCGTGGGTTGTCTTACGTCCCCTCCATCGGCGAATACCTCGTCATCAGCGGGCCGGTTTCGCGCGAGCCAGGCCAGTTCGCCCTCTGGCGCTGGAATGGTCAGCAAGGTGGCACAGCGCGCCGTGTCACGGTCCCGGGGCTTCAGGGCCTGGAGCGCGCAGAAGGAGTGAGTCCGGCCGTTGTCGACGGGGTGGTCCGAATCATCATCGTCAGCGACGACGGGAATCGGAAGGCAGAACGATCTGCGAATTATCTTCTGCTGGACCTCGACCAACTGCAAACCACGGCTTGAATCGGTCCACCCGGGAGCTTGCTTCCCGTGTTGAAGCAGTGACCCGGGCAATCTGATTTCATCCGCCGGGAGACCGAAGTCACATGCGCGTCAGACTGCAATGCGAAGATATGAAGTGACGGACGTGGACGCTGGTAGGGAATGCAATTTGCGCCTCGAATCCCGAGGTTCCCGATGTCCGTGGCCGTCTCTACAACAAACCTCTGTCTCGGCTCGCGTGCGCCAGGCGTGCTGCCCGGTCGGAAAACACGGGCGCATTGGAATAGCGCAGAGGCCCGCATGAGCGGGCCTCGTCGAGCTCCAGTTGCTGCACCGCGTCACGAAGCTGAAGAACATCGGCATCCTCCGCTCCGTACCAGGCCTGCATCCGCACGAGAAGGTGCTGCAGGCGAGCTTGGTCCTTACTCATCGCATCGTCCTTCCTTATAGGATGGGAAAGCCGCCCGGCGGGATGGAACTGCCACCCCTGCGCTAAGCTCGACTCTATATGTCAACAGTGGGCAAGGTCCGGGTCATTTTTGTTTCGAAGCGCAACTCGCTTCGAAGCGTTCTTGCACAGGCATGTCTCGAACATATCGGCGGTGAGCGTTTTGCGGCCCAGTCCTGCGGCTCTCCAAAACATCTCGCCAGCGAAACTCATCCAGCCGCGCTTGGTGCGCTGGCGAGCGCCCGGATGCGGCCGCCTCTCGGCAACCCGACAAGTTGGGAGAAGTTGAAGGAGCAGGGTGCCGGAAGAGCCACGTTCATCATCACGCTGGACGATGAGACTTTCGGGGAACAGCCGGCGTGGCCGGGGCAACCGGATACCGCGCTTTGGTCGATGCCGGACGTCGCCGCATTGGAAGACCCGGAAAAGACGGCCCACGGCGCGATCCAAGCCCTCTACGCTCTGCGTCGAAGACTCGAATTGTTCGTCAACCTGCCACTGGCCAAAGGCGACCGGGCGTCTCTTCGAGCCGATGTCCGGGATTTGGGAACCATGAGATAGGTTCGCGACCCCGGAAACAGCGTTGACAGGCCCTAGTCAATCTTGATGTTGTTCGCCTTGATGAGACGGCCCCAACGTTCGCGCTCGTCCTTCACATACCTGGCCATGTCGTTCGGTGTGCCCGGCAGACCTTCCACGCCCAAGGCGAGGAAGCGTGCCTGAACCGCCGACGAATTCAGCGCGTCGGCCAATGCCTTGTTGAGCTTCGCCACCGTGTCGGCAGGAGTGGCGCTGGGCACTGCGAGTCCCTGCCACGCATAGGCTTCGAAATCGCCCAGCCCTTGTTCGGCCAGCGTCGGCACGTCGGGCAACGTCGCGATGCGCTTGGCGCTCGCAACACCGATGGCCTTGACCTTGCCGGCCAGAACGAACTGATTGCCGCTGGCGGTGTCGACCATCATGAAAGGCACCTGGCCGCCGAGGATGTCCTGCATCGCCGGTGCTGCGCCGCGGTAGGCGACGTGCGTCATCGCGACGCCGGTTTTTTCGCGCAGCAGCTCGGTGGCCAGGTGGTGCGGGCTCCCGGCACCGGCCGAGGCGTAGTTCACGCCGCCGGGTTGCGCCTTGGCCCAGGCGATGAATTCCTTGAAGTTCTTCGCCGGCACCTGGGGGCCGACCACCAGAACGAGCGGAAAGCGCGCCAGCATGCCGACCGGCGCGAGGTCTTTCTCGGCGCTGTAGCTGAGCTTGGAAAACAGGAACGGGTTGGCTGCGAGGGTAGCGAAGTCGGCCGTCAGCATGACGTTGCCGTAGTCCTTCGAGCGGGCGACATAGTCCGCAGCAATGTTGGTTGCCGCGCCCGGCTTGTTGTTGATGACGACGGGCCGGGCCAGGCTCTTTGACATCGCCTCGGCCGTGGCGCGTGCGACGGAGTCGGAGCCTCCGCCCGCGGCATAGCCGACCACCCATTCGATGGGTTTGCCGTCCTGCGCAATGGCGAGATGGGTGGTTGCGGCCAGTGCCAGGCCGGTCAGCAAAAGGCGAATCATGGGTTGTCTCCGTGGGTTGTGACTGGTAATTTCAGCTGCGTGTTGCAGCGGCGAACGCCTCGCGCAGCACGGGCAGTGATCCGATGTGATTGGCCAGGACGAGCACCAGACGCGCATTGAAGGCGTGGCTTTCGTCCGTGGAGAAGCCCTGGTGCGCGTCGATCAGTGCCCCGTAGAAATCGTCGGCACATCGATGTTCGGCGTGGTCGTCAGGTGCGCGGTGGTGGCTTGCGGCATGGCAGGTCCTTCAGGCGTTGCACAGCGCGCGATGCAGCGCGGCGCGCACGATGCCGGCGTCGGCCTGGCGCCAACGTCCGCATACATGCTGGTCGGGGCGCAGCAGGTAGACCGTGCCGGCCCTCGCGTCGTAGCGCCGGGCCGCCAGCGCATGAGCCTCATCGAATGGGATGCGCACCGTTACGACGGGCACGTCGGCGGCAGCGCCAGCTTCGGCCGCGGCGCGTTCCGCGCGGTCCGCCGTCTCGCCGTCGCCAAACACCACCGCCGTGAACGCGCATCGACCGGCTTCCTGCAGCAGCCAGCCCGCCTTGCCATCGGCGCGGATCACGGGCGCGTCCGCCGCCACGGCGCCGGGCACCATGCCCCCTTGGAAAGCGTCGGTGTCCGGCGTGTTCAGGGCCGACGTGCGCAGCGTGGCCGGCACGGACAGCCGGCCGCTGTTGACCAGGGTGCGCGCAAAGGCATGGGACTTCGCGAGTTCGAGCACTGCATCCCGGAACAGCCTGCTGATCTCGCTCTTGGGCGTGATGAAGTCGGTGGCGCGCGTCGAGTTGAGGATGTTTTCGTCGGCCGCGTATTCGCGTTCGTGGCCGTAGCTGTCGAGCAGCGCGTCGGGCGCCCGGTGCTGCAGGACCGCGGCAAGCTTCCAAGCCAGGTTCTCGGCGTCCTGCACGCCCGAGTTGGCGCCCCGGGCGCCGAACGGAGAGACACCGTGCGCCGAATCTCCGGCGAAGAACACGCGGCCATGCCGGAACCGATCCATCCGCAGGCAGGAGAAGGTGTAGACGCTCGCCCATTCGAGATCGAACTGCGCGTCTTCGCCCAGCAGCGCCTTGACGCGGGGAATGATCTTCTCGGGCTTCTTCTCTTCTTCGGGGTCGGCGTCCCAGCCGAGCTGGAAGTCGATGCGCCAGACGTGGTCCGGCTGCATGTGCAGCAGCACGCTCTGGTTGCGGTGAAATTCGGGGTCGAACCAGAACCAGCGCTCGGCGGGCCGGTCGAGCTTCATCTTCACGTCGGCGATCAGGAAGCGGTCCTTGAACTGGCGGCCCTTGCTCTCCAGCCCCAGCAGCCCGCGCATGCTCGAGCGGCTCCCGTCGCAGGCCGCGACATGGTCGGCCTCGAGCCGGTACGCACCGTCAGGGGTCTCGATCGTCAGCTCGACATGGTCCGTATGCTGCACGACGCCCGCGACCTTGTTCTTCCAGCGCAGCTCGATCAGCGGCAACTCGGACGCCCGCTCGGCCAGGAAACCTTCCACGTAGTACTGCTGCAGGTTGATGAAGGCGGGGCGCGCATGTCCTGCTTCCGGCAACAGGTCGAAGCTGTAGATCTCCTCGCTCTTGAAGAACACGCGGCCGACGTTCCAGGACACGCCCTTGTCGACCATGCGGTCGCCACATCCGAGCCGGTCGAAGATCTCGAGCGTGCGCTTCGCAAAGCAGATGGCGCGGGAGCCGGTGGACAGCGTGTTGTCGTTGTCCAGAAGGACCACCGGAATCCCGTGCTGCGCCAGATCGATGGCCAGCGCCAACCCCACCGGGCCCGCGCCGACGACGACCACCGGACGGCGCACCGGCGTTGCGGCGTCCTGGTCGGGATGGCGGGCGTAGTCGAACACCAGCTTCTGGTAGTCGACGGCTTCCCCCTTGCGGGACGCAAGTTCGTTCAGTTGCATGGTCTTGTCTCCTGCGGCGCGGGGCGGTTCAGCCCTCCAGCGTCTTCCACATCTCGATGTCGCGCTCGGCCGTCCAGATACGCGGGTCCGGGTACTGCGTGGCTTCGTCGTAGCAGCGCGTCACGTCGAACGGCATGCAGTGGTCGAAGATGACCCAGTGGCCATACTTGGGCTTGAGCTGGGCGAAGGTGTCCTGGTAGACCGCATGCAGGTCCTTGCCGGCAGCCACGCCGGCTTCGACGCAGGCGCGTACGTCGGCAATGAAACCGCCGGTGGCCTTGAGGCCGGCAGCGACCTGCTCCTCGCCCAACAGGGCAGGGCCGCGGCCCGGAACCAGCGCGGCGGGCTTCAGCGCTGCGATGTTCTCGAGCGTCTGTGGCCAGTGCTTGAAATACGCGTCGCCCGCGTACGGCGTGGCGTCGAACTCCACCAGGTCACCCGACAGCAGCGTGCGCTCCTCTGGCAGCCAGACGACGGTGTCGCCCTTGGTATGGCCGCGGCCGAGCTGCAGCAGTTGCACCTCGAGCTTGCCCAGCCACAGCGTCATCTTGCCGGTGAAGGTCATGGTGGGCCAGGTCAAGCCCGGTGGCACGGTCTCGACGTTCTGGAACAGGCGCGGGAAGCGGCCGATCTCGCTGGCCTTGTCCTGCTCTCCGCGCTCGACGATCAGGTCGCGCGTGTCCTGGCTCGAAATGATCTGCTGCGGATCGAAGCCGCTCGCGCCCAGCACGCGCACCGCGTGATAGTGGGTCAGGACGACGTACTTGATCGGCTTGTCGGTCACCTCGCGGATGCGCCTGACCACGTCTTGCGCCATTGCCGGCGTGGCCTGGGTGTCGGCCACGAGCACCGCGTCGTCGCCCACGATGATGCCGGTGTTCGGGTCGCCTTCGGCCGTGTAGGCCCAGGCGTGTTCCGAGAGTCTGGTGAAGCTGATTTGCTTCTCTTCGAGGTCGGCCTGCGAGGCGAATTTCTTGGGGGTGTTCATGCGAGGCTCCTGGAATAGAATTTGTCTAAAACAAACGCATTTGCAGTATGCGATGTAAATTTGTCTATGGCAAACTAATTTGCTCAAGTGGAATTAGGTACTTACCCTGGCCGATCGACCATGCCGGGCGATTTGCACGTGGCGAATCTCTTCGTCGGGGGCGAACTAGACTTGCGACAACCTGAAAGGCGATATGCGAGACAGCCATCCCGAGGAAGCCGCGAAGGAAGACAAGGCGCAGCGGGCCGTCCAGGCGATCGAGGTGGGGGGGCGATTGCTGCTGGCCCTGGCCGACAGCCAGACGCCCTTGACGCTCAGGGACCTCTCGAGCCGATCCGGACTTCCCCCTTCACGCGCCCATCCGTATCTGGTGAGCTTCGGCAAGCTCGGATTGATCGAGCAGGAAGCCGAAACCGGCCGCTACGCGCTCGGCCCCGCCGCATTGCAGCTGGGACTGACGTGCCTGCACCAGCTGGACCCTGTCCGGGTGGCGTTGCCCATCGCCCAGCAGCTAGCGGCGTCCACCGGACATGCGGTCGCGGTGGCCATCTGGGGCAATTTCGGGCCGACGATCATCCGGATGATCGAGGCGCGCGAACCGCTGCACGTCTCCATGCGCGCAGGAACGGTGATGTCGATACTCGGCACGGCCACCGGCCGCGCCTTTGCGGCCGTGCTGCCCGCCGATCGCATCGAGAAGGCCATGGCGGTGGCGCTCGGAGACCCGGAAGACCGGAAGGCGCCGCTGCTCAAGCCGAAGACCAAGGAACTCCGGGAGGCTGCGGCGGAGCTTCGGGACCATGGCGTCACACGCGCCGAGGGAAAGCCGATTCCCGGAGTCAACGCTTTCAGCGCGCCTGTCCTTGATCACAATGACGAGCCCGTCATCGTGATTACCGCGCTCGGTCATCAGGACCATTTTTCGTCCGACTGGAATTCCAGTGCCGCCGTCGCTGTTCGCAAAGCGGCGATGGAGGCTTCCAGGCGCCTTGGATGGCGCGGGACATGAACCTTAGGGCACGCCTGTGCGCATTGCCGATTGCGGCCCCTAGCCCCACGAAGGAAGCTTCTGCAACGCATCGTTGGGACGGCCCACAATGTCGACACCAGTGATGCCGGCGCCGCCCGGCAAGAGGTTGACGTCGCAAATGACTTCCCAGGCATGGCTTTCGGTGCGCCGTGCAAGGCACACTTCCTCGCCGGCGGCAAGGAGATCGGCGCACTCGCCCACGCTGATGCGCTGTGCCGTGCCAAGGGCGAACTCTGTCGACCCGAACTCCTTCTCCACAACCGGGTGAATGGCGACGAGATCGATCTTTTCGTCTTTGAAGTGGACAGCGGTAATTGCATGCTGGGACATCTTCGACCTCCATTCAAGGAGAGCCCCAAGGTGGCTGCGGCGGCTGCCAGCAACCCGTGGGCTCGATCATCGACTGTACGCCTGCTCCCGCTTGCTCGCACTCGGCAACCGAACCCGATCAGGAGGTGGGCTGGCCGTTGCCAGTGAGCAGCAACTTCGTTTCGATGCCGTAGAGCGCAAGCATGCCCAGCACGTGCCCGATGGCGACGCCCGGTTCACCCGCTTCGATTCGCGCAACCGTCTGGACATGCACACCCAGTCGGGCGGCCGCTGCGGCCTGGCCTTCACCGGCATTGGTACGCGCCAGCCTGGCCGCCGCACCCATGTGCTTGATCGCCTGAAGGGCGCCGCTGTCGATGTCCGCCGAGATGCGTTTGCCTTGGGCCATCGGGATATTGTCGCTGCACAATCCGGGCCATGCCTCGAACCTTGCCCGACGCCGGGCCCGTGCCTTACTGGCTCTACCTCCTGGAATGCGAAGGCGGCGTGTACTACACGGGGATTGCGCTCGACGTGGAGCAGCGCTTCTTTCAGCATGTCTTCGGACTGGGCGCCAAGTTCACGCGCGCGCGTCCTCCGTTGCGTGTGCTCGCAGCCCGCGCATACCCCGACAAGGGGGCTGCGCTGCGGGCGGAAATCAGGGTCAAGGCATTGCCTCGCTCCCGCAAGCTTGCCTTCTTCGAAGCCCTGTCGTGACGCGCCGGATTCGAGTCCTGCCACCCCTGCGTTCCAGAGAAATACGCGATTGACCGACTGCGCTTTCGCCTGAAATTCGCTAGGCTTTGCAAGCGAGCGATCCCATCGAGCGCGGAGACAACGCGATGAGCCAGGGCGCATCTCTTCGTCTGCATGTGCCGGAGCCCACCGGGCGGCCGGGGCACGAGACCGATTTTTCCTACCTCCACTTGTCGCGTGCCGGCGAGGTGCGAAAGCCTCCGATCGACGCGTTGCCGGCCGACACCGGCGATCTGGCCTACACGCTGGTGCGCGTGCTCGACGACGAGGGCCGCGCGGTCGGCCCGTGGGCGCCGGAGGCCGACCCTGAACTGCTGCGCCGCGGCCTGCGCGCGATGATGAAGACGCGCGCCTTCGACGCCCGCATGCTGATCGCGCAGCGGCAGAAGAAGATCTCGTTCTACATCCAGTGCCTCGGCGAGGAGGCCATCGCGACCGGCCACGCGCTCGCGCTGCAGCAGGGCGACATGTGCTTTCCCACCTACCGCCAGCAGGGCCTGCTGCTGGCGCGCGAGGACGTGACGATGGTGGAGATGATCTGCGAGCTGATGTCCAACGAGCGCGACCCGCTCAAGGGGCGGCAGCTGCCGGTGTGCTATTCGATGAAGCGGGCCGGCTTCTTCTCGATCTCGGGCAACCTGGCCACGCAGTTCATCCAGGCGGTGGGCTGGGGCATGGCTTCGGCGATCAAGGGCGACACGCGCATCGCCTCGGGATGGATCGGCGACGGCGCCACGGCCGAGTCCGATTTCCACACCGCGCTGACGTTCGCCCACGTGTACCGCGCGCCGGTGATCCTCAACGTGGTCAACAACCAGTGGGCGATCTCGACCTTCCAGGCCATTGCCGGCGGCGAGGCCACCACCTTCGCGGCGCGCGGCGTGGGGTGCGGCATCGCCTCGCTGCGCGTCGATGGCAACGACTTCCTTGCCGTGCTGGCCGCCTCGCGCTGGGCCGCGCAGCGCGCCCGCGGCAACCTCGGGCCGACGCTGATCGAATGGGTGACCTACCGCGCCGGCGCGCATTCGACCTCGGACGATCCCTCGCGCTACCGGCCCGCCGACGACTGGGCGCACTTTCCGCTGGGCGATCCGATCCCTCGCCTCGCGCAGCACCTGACGGCGATCGGCGCCTGGTCGCAGCAGGAGCACGACCAGACACGCGCAGACCTGGAGGCGCAGGTGAACGCCGCGCTGAAGGAGGCCGAGCGATTCGGCTCCATGGCCGACGGCCACGTTGCCGGCGCCGCGACCATGTTCGAGGACGTCTACAAGGACATGCCCGAACACTTGAAGCGGCAGCGCGAACAGCTGGCATCGGAGGGATGAGGGCGATGGCTTCGATGACCATGATCCAGGCCCTGCGCTCCGCCATGGACGTGATGCTCGAGCGCGACGACAACGTGATCATCTATGGCCAGGACGTGGGCTACTTCGGCGGCGTGTTCCGCTGCACCGAAGGCCTGCAGGCCAAGTACGGCCGCTCGCGCGTGTTCGACGCGCCGATCAACGAGGGCGGCATCGTCGGCTCTGCCGTCGGCATGGGCGCCTACGGCCTGCGTCCGGTGGTGGAGGTGCAGTTCGCCGACTATGTCTATCCGGCCTATGACCAGATCGTCTCCGAGGCGGCACGCCTGCGCTATCGCTCGGCGGGCGATTTCACCGCGCCGATCACCATCCGCATGCCCTGTGGCGGCGGCATCTACGGCGGCCAGACGCACAGCCAGAGCCCCGAGGTGCTGTTCACGCACGTCTGCGGGCTGCGCACGGTGATGCCCTCCAATCCGCGCGATGCCAAGGGCCTGCTGATCGCCTCGATCGAGAACGACGACCCCGTCATCTTTCTGGAGCCCAAGCGGCTGTACAACGGCCCCTTCGACGGCCACCACGACCGGCCGCTGGTGTCCTGGTCGGCCCATCCGCTGGGCGAGGTGCCCGAGGGGTACTACACGGTGCCGCTGGAATCGGCTACCGTGTTCCGCCCCGGCGCCGACCTGACGGTGATCAGCTACGGCACCATGGTCTTCGTCTCGGAAGCGGCCGCGCAAGAGACCGGCATCGATGCCGAGATCATCGACCTGCGCAGCCTGTGGCCGCTGGACCTGGAGACGCTCGTGGCCTCGGTGAAGAAGACCGGCCGCTGCGTGATCGTGCACGAGGCCACGCGCACCAGCGGCTTCGGCGCCGAGCTGGCGGCGCTGGTGCAGGAGCACTGCTTTCATTACCTGGAGGCGCCGATCGGGCGCGTGGCCGGCTGGGACACGCCCTATCCGCATGCGCAGGAATGGGCCTACTTCCCGGGCCCGGCACGCGTCGGCGCCGCATTCCGGCGCGCCATGGAGAACTGAATGGCCACGCATGCAATCAAGGTGCCGGACCTCGGCGAAGGAATTGCCGAGGTGGAGCTGGTGGCGTGGCGCGTGCAGCCCGGCGACACGGTGGCCGAAGACCAGGTGCTGGCCGATGTGATGACCGACAAGGCCACCGTCGAAATCCCCTCGCCGGTCGCCGGCAAGGTGCTTGCGCTCGGCGGTGAAGTGGGGCGGCAGATGGCGGTGGGCGCGGAGTTGATCCGGATCGACGTGGTGGACCACGGCGGGGCGGAGGCGATACGGGACACGCCAGCACCCGCACCAGCACCAGCACCAGCACCAGCACCAGCACCAGCCGAGCGCGCGCTCCCATCGGCCGGCAAGCCGCTCGCCTCGCCCGCTGTGCGCCATCGCGCCGCGGTCCTCGGCATCGATCTCCAGCAGGTGCCGGGCAGCGGCGCGGAGGGCCGCATCCTGCACGAGGACCTCGATGCCTGGCTGGTGCGGCGGCCCGGTCCGCAGGCGCCGAGTGCGGCGCGCCCTGCAGAGCGCAACGACGAGGAGGCGGTGCCCGTGACCGGCGTGCGCCGCCGCATCGCGCAGCGCATGCAGGATGCGATGCGCCGCATCCCGCACTTCACCTACGTCGAGGAGGTCGACGTGACCGAGCTGGAGCTGCTGCGCGCTCGGATCAACGAGCGCTGGGGCGCCGAGCGGGCGCACCTGACGCTGCTTCCGCTGCTGGTGCGTGCGGTCGTGCTGGCGGTGCCGCGCTTCCCGCAGGTCAATGCCCGATTCGACGACGAAAAGGGTGTGCTCACGCGCCACGGCGCGGTGCACCTCGGCATCGCGACCCAGACCCCGGCCGGCCTCATGGTGCCGGTGCTGCGCCACGCGGAAGCACGCGACCTCTGGTCCAGTGCAACCGAGATCGCACGCCTGGCCGATGCCGCGCGCGCCGGCCGGGCCACGCGCGACGAACTTAGCGGCTCGACCATCACGCTCACCAGCCTGGGCGCGCTGGGCGGCATCGCCTCCACGCCGATCATCAACTCGCCCGAAGTGGCGATCATCGGCGTCAACCGCATCGTGCTGCGCCCGGTGATGCAAGGCGGCGCGGTGGTCGCGCGCCGCATGATGAACCTGTCCTCCTCATTCGATCACCGCGTGGTCGACGGCCAGCTGGCGGCTGAATTCATTCAGGCCGTGCGGGCTTCGCTCGAATGCCCCGCGCTGCTTTTTGTCGAGTGAGAGTCGAGTGAGAGAGGTCGTGAATCCAGGCATTGGCACCGGCTGCCGCGACAATCGAAGGCTCCTTGCAATGAATGCCTCCATGCCTCCCGATCAGTTCACCGATTCAGCCCAGCCGACGCCTCACGATTCCGACGCGCACAGCGCGGCCAAGGCCGGCCGCCTGCGCGCGGAAGCCGACAAGCTCGAGGCATTCTGTGTCGTCGTTCGCGCCGCTTCGGCCGCGGCCGATCACGCCGCGTTTGTCGAGGTCAGCCGCGCAGCGTCCCAGGCGCTGCATGCCAAGTTCGGCGGTGGCTCGATCACTTCGGTGTTCACGTGGTTGACCGGACGCGAGGGAAGCGCCGCGCTGGAAAGCGTTCTCGCCGGCGAGGTGGCGCTGGCCGGGCCGCTTTCCATCCAGCAGGTCGTCGAAGCGGTGGAACTGGCAAAAACGGCGGAGCTTCTGCGCCAGAAGCGCTGAAGGAGCACCGCCCGTTCGTCCGCCGCGGTTCAACCTGGCAAGGCAAGGGCCTTGCAGGAAGCAGCGATCAACGCAATGCCGAGCTGAGCGAGCGGGCCGCCTCCAGATGCGAGCGCAGCGTCGGCAGCGTCTTGCCTGCCCAGGCCCTCAACTCGGGGTCGCGGGCCTCGCGGCTCGCACGCTCGAAGAGCGCGATGTCCGTTTGGTGGTCTTCGATACCCACAAGCCGGATGTACGTGCGATCGAACTCGTCTCCCGGTGCCGAAGCCAGCCGGTCCAGCTTGGCGTACTTGCCACGCGGCAGCACCCCGGGCAGCCGCATTCCCCTGTCGCGCACCAGGGCCCTGAGTTCGTTGTTGGCGCGTGTGTGGTGGTCGACGAGCATCTGCGCATACCCTCGCACCTCGGGGCTGGCCGCGCGGTACATGGCCAACCGCGAGGCCTGGATTTCGTAGCGGCCATTGCCCACCGCCGCGGTGATGAACTGCGGGTCTTGAAGGCCGCTCGTCCGCGCCGCGCCCGCGGTGCCGGCGCGCGCCACGGGCTCCGGCGGCGCCGCGCACCCCGCGGCGAGCGTCGCCATGCCAACGAGCATGAGTGCGCGCAGAAGGGTTTCGAGCGTTTTCATGGTTCTCCTTGTCAGCCCGCAATGCGAGCCTTCTCGGCGAGACGCAGAAAATCTAAGCCAGGCTCGCCACCTGCCCTGTCGGACGGTAGCTGCATCTGTGGCCTGACAACCACTCGTGGTTGCAGCACTTCGCTCACTGCGCAGGGCAGGGACGCACCTCAGGGCTTCCGGTGCTTCAGAAAGCCCGGCGCGTTCTCGCCCTTGCCGGGCTGTGCTTCGTCGCCGGCCGTGTCTTCCGCGTTCGTCGGCTCATCCAGCTCGAGGTCCTTCGCGCGCACCTCGGCTTCGAGCGGCAGCCCCGATGCCGGCTGGCGCGTCACCGGATCCGTTGGTATGGTGGGCGCTTGTTTCCGATTCATGTCTGGTGCTCCTGTTGATCGCCAGTGCTCATCCTCTGCCACAGGGCTGTCCGGGCTATCGGACGGAATGAGCACGCGGTGCAGGCGATGTCCTGCGCAGCGTCTGGTAACAGCGCCCGCGAGCCAGCGGTGAAAATCCATCGATGCATCCAACCAGTCCCCCCTTTCCGCGTTCCGGCAGGTTCGCGCTCCTGGCTGCATCCGCGGCCACGGCTGCGCTGCTGGCAGGCTGCGCGTCCCCTCCATCGACACCGGCCGCGTCAGGCGCGAAGCCGACGGAATCGACAACTGGTGCACGGCCCGCAACCGCGCCCGCTGTGCCAGGGCAGGCGGCCCCGGACGACGCGGCCATCGAACAGCGGTTCGCAAAATGGGTGGCAGATTTCCGCGCCACCGCGCGTGCGCAAGGCATCGGCGAGGCGACGCTGCGAAGCGCGTTCGACCAGGTCCAGTACCTGCCGCGCGTCGTCGAACTGGACCGCGCCCAGCCCGAATTCACGCGCACCGTCTGGGACTATCTCGACAACGCCGTCACGCCCCAACGCGTGGCGACCGGCCAGGACAAGTTGCAGCAGGTTCGCGCCGAAGCCGATGCGGCCACCGCGCGCTACGGCGTACCGCCCGCAGTGGTAGTCGCCATCTGGGGCATGGAGAGCAACTACGGCGGAAACTACGGCAATACCCCGGTCATCGATGCGCTGGCAACGCTCGGCTTCGAAGGGCGGCGCGAAGACTGGGCACGCCGCGAGTTGCTTGCGGCGCTGAAGATTCTCGGCAGCGGCGACATCGCGCGCGACCGGATGATCGGCTCCTGGGCCGGTGCCATGGGCCAGACCCAGTTCCTGCCGTCCAACTTCCTCGCCTATGCGGTGGATGCCGACGGTGACGGTCGGCGCGACATCTGGGGCAGCATGGCCGACGTCGTGGCCTCGACCGCGAACTTTCTCTCTCGTTCGGGCTGGCAGGCCGGCGTGCCCTGGGGCGTGGAGGTGCGGTTGCCGGCGGGCTTCGACTACGGCCGCGCCGACATGGCCGTGCGCCAGTCCAGCGCCCAATGGGCGGCCGAGGGGTTGCGCGCCATCGACGACCAGCCGCTGCCCGAGCTTGCCGACGCCAGCATCTTGCTGCCCGCGGGCGCCCGCGGCCCGGCCTTTTTGGTCGGGCCCAACTTTCGCGTTGTTCTGCGCTACAACAACTCGACCAACTATGCGCTCGCGGTAAGCCTTCTGGCGCAGCGCCTGGGCGGTGGGCCGGGCGTGCAGTCGCCCTGGCCAAGAGACTCGGCGGCGCTTTCGCGCAGCCAGATGGTCGAGCTGCAGACCGCGCTCAGCCAGCGCGGCTTTGCCACTGGTGCGGCCGATGGTGTGATGGGCCCCGCCACGCGCGATGGGCTGCGCCGCTACCAGCGCAGCGTCGGCCTGCCCGCGGACGGGTATCCGAGCACGGAGCTGCTGCAGCGCCTGCAACAGCCGTAGCGCGCCCGCCCGCGCGTTCCACGCCCGTTAAACTGGGGCCGGGTGCGGAGCCGCTTGTCTTCCATGCGGCGCCGCAGGTTCATGCGATGGTCGGGCCGCCTCGCGGACCCGCCACGCCCATCCCATGCAAGAACCCGTCATCCAGTACATCGCCGCAGCCATTTTTGCCGCGGCCCTCGTCCATACCTTTGCCGTCAAGCAGTTCGAACGGCTGTCGCATCGCTATCCACGCCACGCCGGCCTGTTCCACCTGCTCGGCGAGGTTGAAGTCGTCTTCGGGTTCTGGGCCATCGTGCTCGTGCTGGCGATGGGCCTGGTGATCGGCGGCGACAGCGCGCTCGGCTATGCGGAGTCGCGCAACTACACCGAACCGCTGTTCGTTTTCGTCGTGATGGTGGTGGCTGCCTCCCGGCCCGTGCTGCGCACGGTCATGTCGGGTGTTGGCATCGTCGCCCGGGTGCTGCCGCTGCCGACGCCCGTTGCCGCGGCATGGCTCGGGCTTGCGGCTGTTCCGCTGCTGGGCTCGCTGGTCACGGAGCCCGCAGCCATGACGATCGCGGCGCTGATGCTCGCACCCCAGATCTTCAGGCCGCAGGTGCCCGAAGCGGTGAAGTACCTGGCCCTTGGTGTGCTGTTCGTCAACGTGTCGATCGGCGGCACCCTCACGTCCTATGCCGCGCCGCCGGTGCTGATGGTGGCCTCGACCTGGCAGTGGGACAGCGCCTTCATGCTCGCCACCTTCGGCTGGAAGGCCGCCGTGGCCGTTGTCGTCAATGCCACCATGGCCACCTTCGTGCTGCGCAAGCATCTGGCTCCCGCGCCGTCGCAAACGGAGCCCGGCCTGCACGAGGTGCCCGTGCCGGTGACCGTGGCCCTGACGCACCTCGTGTTGCTCGCAGGCATCGTGCTGTTCGCCCATCATCCGGTGGCATTCCTCGGCCTGTTCCTGATGTTCCTCGGCTTCACCCAGGCCTATGAGCGCCACCAGAGTCCATTGATCATCAAGGAAGCGCTCCTCGTCGGATTCTTTCTTGCCGGCCTGGTGGTGCTCGGCGGCATGCAGCGCTGGTGGCTGGAGCCGGTCGTCTCGAGTCTGGAGCCGCTGGCCCTGTTCTTCGGTTCGCTCGGCCTGACAGCCATCACCGACAACGCAGCGCTCACCTACCTGGGCTCGCTGATCGCGACCATTTCGGACGAGTCGAAATACATGCTCGTGGCCGGCGCGGTGGCCGGCGGCGGACTGACGGTGATTGCCAACGCGCCCAATCCCGCCGGCGTCGCGCTGCTGAAGCACGGCTTCTCCGACGAAACCATCGGCGCCGGCGGGTTGCTGCTGGGCGCGCTCGGTCCCACACTCGTGGCCGCCGCGGCATTCATGCTTTTGTAGCGGGCGCGCGCTGCGCGCGGAACCAAAGGAGACAAGAACATGCACACGTTCTCTCGCGCGGGCCTGGCTGCAGGCGCGATGCTCGTGGCCCTGGCCATCGGCGGCTGCTCCTTGCACGGAAACGCCGTTTCCAGCAGCGCCAGGGGGGAGCCACCGCCCACCGATTGCCGCGCGTGGGTGGGTACCGACCGCAACCAGGAACTGCCCGGCTACCGGCTGCCGCAGTCCAACGGCCGGACCGTGTGCGTACCGCTCGGCGTCACCGCCCATCGTCCGCCTGCGGGGTATGCCGGAGGCGACTACTACGTCGAAGAGTTCACCGATGCGCGCCTGAAGGAGCGCTGGCGCACCTGCAAGGCCGACGCCGCCTGCTTTGCGCGCATCGACGCGCAGATGCAGCGCTGGCTGCCGCCGAACAAGGCGCGCTCGACCCGAACGACCGGCATGGTCGATCCTTCGGGAAAGATCGATCCGGACGGCGCCGTCGATCTGCGGCAGATCCGCCGTCCGGCGTTCTTCGCCAAAGCGCCCTACGAGGAAGGCATTGCGCGCGCCGATGCCAGCACTTTCGTGGTCGAGTTCACCGTGCCGCGCGACACCTTCGAGCGCATCGACCTGAAGATGGCCGAGCCGGTCAAGCTGCGCGGCTGGTACATCGAAGGCCGCGGCGTCGACGACGGCAAGGGCGGCAAGACGCGCGCGCTGGTGGTCATGGCGCCGGGCGGCGGCGGGCAGCTCACGGCGATTCAGCACCCCGATGAAAAGGTCTACCGCATCGACCCGGCCACGGGCAGGACGGTGGACATCAGGTTTCCGAACGCCACCACGGAGACCATGGGCCAGCGCTGGTGGCGCGAGAACCTCGATGCGCTCAACCAGGCGGGCTTCGACGTGCTGGCCTACGACCGGCGCGGCGAGGGCATCTCGGGTGGCTTCAGCGACACCCACACGCTGGAGCAGGGCGAGGACGTCTTCCGCGTGCTGGCGCAGTTCGATACGGGAAGCGGCCTGCGGCTTCTCACGCCAGACGGCCGCGTGCTCGAAGGCCACGACGCCGCCGGCAGGCTGCTGGGCGGCATGGCGTCGACGCGCATTCCCATCCTGCTCGGCGGCTATTCGCGCGGCTCGATGTCGACCGCATGGGCCATGGCCAAGAATTTCTCGGGCTCGTGCAGCTACGACATGCCGGTGCCCGAATGCTCCCCGCCCAAAGGGCTCTCGAACATCAAGGGCGCCATCCTGTTGTCTTCGTTTGCCAGCGGCGCGGGCTACCTGCCTGCGTCGCCCGACCTGGCCGACCGCAACCTGTTTCTCGGAGGCATGGCGGCGGACCATCACATCCTTTTCTATCCCAACTCGGCACCCCTGGCCGGCATGCACAAGTGGCCGGCCGCATTCTTCGGCAAGGGCCTGTGGGACCGCGCGGAAACACTGGAAGGCACCGTGGCCGCCTACGACCGTATCCGTGGCGCGCGTGAAGTCGTGGTGGCCCGTGCGCCCCATTCGATCGAGACCTGGCCCGAAAGGGACAGGCAGTACCTGCGCGAGCGGATGGTTGCCTTCGCCAAGGTGGCCATCACGGGCGGCACCACGGTGCCGGGCGCAAAGCCGTGGTCCAACCTCAAGGAACTGGTCGCGACCACGCCCGATTCGTGGGAGCCCTCGTCCAGGCCGAAGACAGTCGATGGGTCGCCTTGACTTTTCCTCCGGCATATTGGATATTTATTCCGATATCATGGATGAACAAGCCCCAACCCTGAATGAACGCATCGCGCAGCGCGTGCGAGACCTGCGCGCCGACCGCGGCCTTTCGCTCGATGCGCTGGCTGCGCATTGCGGCGTCAGCCGCTCGATGATCTCGCTCATCGAGCGCGGCGAAAGCAGTCCGACGGCGGTGCTGCTCGAGAAGCTCGCAACAGGCCTCGGCGTTCCGTTGGCCTCGTTGTTCGAGGCACCTCGGCCTGTGCCTGGGCCGGTATCGCGGCTGGCCGATCAGCCGCAATGGCGGGATCCGCATTCCGGCTACGTGCGCCGGAACGTGTCGCCGAGCGGCGCCGCATCACCCATCCACATCGTCGAAGTTCTGTTTCCGCCCAAGGCGCGCGTGGCCTATGAAACCGGCGCGCGGGAACCCCAGGTTCATCAGCAAGTGTGGGTGCTCGAAGGAACCATCGAAATCACGGTCGGCAACGATCACTACCGCCTGGACGGGGGCGACTGCCTGGCGCTGGTGCTCGACCGCCCCATGAGCTACTACAACCCCACCAGGCAGATTGCGCGCTATGCCGTCGTTATCGCAACCTCGCCCTCTTCGTGGAGATGACATGACGTTCGACCTTGCAACCCCTGTGCCACGCGTTCGCATCCTTTCCGACTTCGCCGACGCGCAGCTCCGGCAGCTGGCCGACGTGCTCATCGATTGCGTCGAAGGCGGCGCGTCGGTCAGCTTCATGCTGCCGCTGACCCCCGAGCGCGCACTGGCGTTCTGGCAACGCGTGGCCGAAGGCGTGTCACGCGGCGAGCGCGCGCTACTGGTGGCCGAAGACGCGCAGGGCATCGTCGGAACCGTGCAGCTCGTGCTCGAACTGCCGGAAAACCAGCCGCATCGCGGCGAGGTGGCGAAGTTGCTCGTGCACCGGCGCGCCAGGCGCCAGGGCATGGGTGCGCTGCTCATGCAGGCCGCCGAGCAGCTCGCCCGCCAACGCGCAAAGACCTTGCTCGTGCTCGACACGTCGGGCGCCGAGGCCGAACGGCTCTATGGCCGCCTCGGCTGGACGCGCCTCGGCGTGATCCCGGGCTTTGCGTTGCTGCCGGACGGCGGGCTGTGCGACACCACTTACTTCTATCGCTCGCTGGCCTAGGGCGTGGCGCCAAAGGTGCGGTCGTCCGGGATTTGCGGACGCGGCGCAGCCTGTCATCATTCGCGGCTGCATGACCCAAGAACCGACGCCCCCCATGGATCTGTTGAACCGCGCCAGGCAGGTCCTGGCGGGCCCGGACGGCACGCTGCAGTGCCAGCCCGCCACGCCCGAGGCCGGCTGCGTGGTGTTCATTGCCCTGGGCGACGGCATGAGCCGCGCACGCGTGGCCGTGGGCCGCGGGGGCAGCGCCGAGGAGGCTTGGCGCGAGGCATGCGATGCGGCGCTCGCGCTCGTCCAGCGCATCGGCATGCGGCCTGGCCGCGTGCGCGTGGAGCTCGTCGAACAGGTCGAGGCCATGACCTGGGGCACGCTGAAGGCCCGCCTCTCGCGAACCAAGCGCAACTACTTCAGCCAGGGCGTGTCGTTCGATGCGAGGTTCGACGCGGCGCTGCTCGCACAAGAGATCAACGGCAGCGCCATCTTCTACAACGGCACCGTGGAACACGCGGAGCCCAACCCCGGCAACCTGCGCCTCCATGCCAAGAGGCGCTTCGGCGCCGAGTCCGATTTTCCGTCCGACGATGCGGCGCCGGTGTGGTGCTTCATCACGCGCGGTGCCTACGCCGATGCCGAGGGGGCCTGGCCGCTCACGGCCACGGGGCAGGCCGCGGGCTATCGCACGCTGCCCGACTGGAACGCGGGCCAGGTGCGCCGCCTCGTCGACACCGCGAGCGAGTATCTCGCCGCGCAGGTCAAGCCCACGGGCGAGTTCCACTACGGCTGGTTTCCGTGCTTCGACCGCGCGATTCCCACCTACAACACCCTGCGCCACGCCAGCTCGACCTATGCGCTGCTCGAAGCCTGGGAGCTGACCCGCAGCGATACCCAAAAGGCTGCCATCGACCGTTCGCTGGGCTTCCTGACGGCACGGCTCATCCGACAGGTCGAGCTGCCCGACGGCACGCGCGCGGCCTACCTGCTGGACGTCGGCAATGAGATCAAGCTCGGCGGCAACGCGGTGTGCCTGCTGGCCTTCGTCAAATACACCGAGCTCACCGGAGATACGCAATACCTGCCGCTGATGGCGCAACTGGCGCTTGGCATCCAGGCCATGCAGGACCCGGCGAGCGGGCGCTTCGTCCACGTGCTCAACCACCCGGCGCTCGACGTGAAGGATGCGTTCCGCGTGATCTACTACGACGGGGAAGCGGCCTTCGGCCTCATGCGCCTGTACGGGCTCACGCGCGATCCGCGCTGGCTCGCGGTCGTCGAGAAAGCCTTCGACCATTTCATTGCCGCGGAGCACTGGCGCGCGCACGACCACTGGTTGAGCTATTGCGTGAACGAGCTCACGCGCCATCGGCCCGAGACGCGCTACTACCGCTTCGGCCTGCAGAACGTGGCCGACTACCTGGACTTCGTGCTCGAGCGCATCACCACCTTTCCGACGCTGCTGGAACTGATGATGGCCGCGCGCGACATGGTGGCGCGGCTCGCTGCCGACCCCGCGCTGCGGCCCCTGCTCGAGGGCTTCGACCGCGACAAGTTCGACCGCGCGCTGGAGCATCGCGCGCGCTACCTGGCCAACGGCTACTTCTGGCCCGAGCTGGCGATGTTCTTTCGCAACCCCGACCGTGTTGCCGGCTCGTTCTTCATCAAGCACCACAGCTTTCGCGTGCGCATCGACGACGTGGAGCACTATCTCTCGGGCTATGTGGCCTACCTCAAGTTCATGCAAGCGCGGGAGAACGAAGACCCCCACAAGTGTGCCGCGCATGCGGACGAAAAGGCGGCCGCATCGGTGGTGGCATGGGGTGGCGACGTCAACCTGGGCCGCAGGCAGCACTACCGCACGCGGCAACTCGGCGTGGCGTCGGTGCTCGGCGGCGTGCCGGTGCTGGCCGAGGCGGACCTGCGCATCGTCAATCTGGAGTGCGTGGTTGCCAGTCGGGGCGAGCAGGGAGTGCCCAAGGGCGAGGCCGGTCCGCACTACTACCGCGCACGGCCCGAGATGTTGCGCCTGCTCACCGAGGCCGGCATCGACGTGGTCGCCACCGCCAACAACCACAGCGGCGACTACGGCGCCGAGGCACTCGCGGAGCAGGCCGCGCTGCTCGACGCCGCCGGCATCGGGCATGCAGGTTCGGGTCCGAACCTGGACGCCGCGCTCACGCCCGTGCTGCGGCGCGCAGGGCGCCTGAACGTGGCGCTTTTCGCCCTCGACGCCACCCAGCCGCGCTTTGCCGCGGGCAAGGCCACGGCCGGCAATGCGTACCTGCCGCTGTCATCGCCCTCGGAGTGGGCGGCGTGCCTCGCACCCCGCATCGCCGCCGCGCGCGAAAAGGCGCATGTGGTGCTGGTGGCGGTGCATTGGGGAAAGAACCGGGAGCCTTGCCCTGGCACCGAAGAGATTGCCGTCGGCCGTGCCATCATCGAGGCCGGCGCCGACGCGGTGCTGGGTGCGTCGGCGCACGTGCTGCAGGGCGTAGAGATCCACAATGGCCGGCCCATCATCCATGACGCCGGCGATCTCCTGTTCGACGCCATCAGCCGCAGCAGCAAGGACAGCGACGAAAGCGGCGTGTTCTCGCTGCACCTGGGCGTCGACGGCGTGCGGCGCGTGGTGTTCACGCCGATCGCAACGGGCTTCGGCCATACGGCGCAGCTCGAAGGCGAGCGCGCGGTGGCGGCGGCCAGCCGCTTCTTGCAGAAATCCGCGGCACTCGGATCGGACTTCACGTGCGCGCCCAGCGGCCAGTGCACGCTCGACCTGCTTCCGCCCGCCAGGAAGCCGAAGGCATTGCCGGCGCTGCCGCAGGTGGCTCGCAGGCCCGAGGCTGTCCAGCCCGTGCAACAGCCGCGCGAGGAATGGCTTGTTTCGGCGGTGCCACCCGGGGCGGCGCTCGAACAGCCCCTGTCGTTGGGGCCGCTGCGGCTGCTCGGCGTGCGGGCCGCGCCAGCAGCCATGGCAGGCCGCGGCATGCTGTACGTCGAGACCTTCTGGCAGATCGACGAGGCCATCGACACCGACTGGCGCCTCGACATTCGTGCCGTGCCGGCAGCGCCGGCCACCATGCCGCCCTGGGGCCTCGCAATGGACCACGACCCCTGCGACTGGATGTGGCCCACCAGCCGCTGGCAGCCGGGCCGCATCTATCGCGACTTCCATGGCCTGCGGCCACCCGCAGCCAGACTGCTGCACGACGCGCAGCTTCGGCTCGAGATCGGCCTGGCCAGCGATGCCGGGCCCATCGAACGGATCGGCGTGCCGCGGCCTGTTTCGTTCGCGGTCCGGTCCCATCGGGATGCACGGCCGCCCGCGCCGCGCTACCGCGTGACGCCGCCCGATGCGCTGCCACCCGACCTGCCCGACGAACCAGGGCAGACCTGGAATGCCGCGCAGCTGGCGGCGGTGACCGGGGGCACCTGGCTGGTCGAACCGCCGCCCGGCTGGTTCGTGCGTTCGGTGCCGCGCGGAGAAAAGTTTCTGCGTCTGCTGCCCGGGCCGGCGCTGTTCGCTGTCTCGGACGCAAAGACGCGGGCACTGCACGAACGCTATGCCAAGCCCCAGGGCCCACAAACGCCGGACTGGTCCGAGCATCTGGTGCGGCTGCAGCCGCGCCTGGCGGGCGCGATGCTGAGCAAGCCCGTCGACGGGCTCGATCCGAAGCTCCCGGTGCTGCGGGTCGACGATCCGATCCAGGCGCTCATCGAACTGGGCGCCGCGGCGCGTCAGCGCTTGCGGGGCCGCGTGGTGGCCGTCACGGGGAGCGCCGGCAAGACCTCGGTGTGCCAGATGCTGGCCCAGGCGTTCTCGTCGTCGCTGCGCGTCTTTTCGACCGTCGACAACTACAACTCGCGCGTGGGCATGCTCGCCATGCTGGCCAACGTTCCGGCTGCGACCGACCTTGTGATTCTTGAAGCCGCCGTGAGCGGCATCAACGCGCCGGAATTCCAGAACATCAAGCTGGTCCAGCCCGACCTCGCCATCATCACCAACGTTGGCGCATCGCACCTGGGCAAGGGCCAGACGGCCCGCGACATTGCACGGCGCAAGGCCAATATCTTCGAAGGCATGCGCCCGGGTGCCCATGCCGTGCTGTGCACCGAGAGCGATCACTTCGACCATCTGCTGGAAAGGGCACGGGCCAAGGGGCTCGAGGTGCTGACGTACGGAGAGGCCGCCTCGGCGGACATCCGGCTCGAAGCGCACGATCCGCTTTCGGGCCGAATCACGGCCCGCTGCGAGGGCCGGACCTTCGAGTATTCGCTTGCCGCGAAAGGCCGCCACATGGCGCTGAACAGCCTGGCGTGCTTTGCCGTGGCGCGGGCGTTGGCGCTCGACGATGCCGCCGTCCCTTCGCAACTGGCAGCGTTTGCAGCCCTGCCGGGGCGCGGCCAGCTCGAGGCGTTCCCAATCGAGGGTGGGGTATTCCGGCTCGTCGACGAGTCCTACAACGCCAATCCGCTGTCCATGGCATCGGCCTTGGCGATGGTCGCCCAGGAACCATGCACCGCCGGCCGAAAGATATTGGTGCTGGGCGACATGCTGGAGCTTGGCAGCGGCGCGGCTGAATACCATGGGGCGCTCGTGGCACCCATCGCCCGATGCGAACCTGCGCTCGTCTTCCTGTTCGGCCCCCGGATGAGCGCACTGCGAGAGCGCATTGCGCTTGCGTTGCCGCCCGCGTCGCTGGTCCATGCGCCGGGCACGCTGGAGGAACTCGAGCGGACCCTGATCGATTCGATTCGGTCCGACGACCTGGTTCTGGCCAAGGCTTCCAATGGCATGCAGCTCTGGCAGATCGTGCGCAACCTGGCCAGCCGGAAGCAAGAGCCGCGGCAGCGCCATGCAACGCCGCCGTTGCCATTGCCACCGGCCGTCGTCATCCGCCGGGCGGGAACGGCGGCATGAGGCGCAAGAGCACCACGGCCCACGGAACCGTAGGCGCGACGGCCGGACGCTGGAGGCTGGTTCTTCTCGCGCTGCTGGCGCTGGCGCAGACCGCGTGCGCGCAACGCGGCGGCCTGGAGCCGCAGGCTCCCCCGTTTGCGGCCGAAGGCGCAACGCTGCAATGGAACCAGCCCGCCGTGCGCGCCAACTGCCCCGACCGCGCCGGCTACCTCTGGGTGCAGCCTGTCGAAGGGCCGGCCTGCATCCGCTACTTCGCGAGCAGCGACATCGACGGCGCGCGCATGGCCATCGTGCAGTTTTCGGGCGACCGCGACGGCGTCATGAACCAGGCGCCCGAACGCATTCCGGGCAACACCGAAGCCCTGCGCATGCTGGACGCCCAGCGCAGCCGCGATCGCGCGGGCGTGCCGTGGGTCTTCGTGGCACGGCCCGGAACCTATGGGTCCTCGGGCGATCACCGCAAGCGGCGGGAGCTGGCCGAGTTCCACGCGCTCGATGCCGCGCTCGATGCGCTGGTGCAGCGGCACCGGATCCAGCGCATCGTGATCCTGGGCCACAGCGGCGGCGCGACCGCGGGCGCGGCGCTCCTCACGCTCGGCCGCACGCGCATCGCCTGCGCGGTGCTGACCTCCGGCGCCTACGGCCTTTTGGAGCGCGCACGCCGGCTGGGGCAATCGCGCGACGGCCGCAGCGACACCACCGGCAGCACGCAGTTCTACGATCCGCTCGACCACGTCGGCGGCATTGCGAGCGATCCGACGCGGCGCATCGTACTGATCGGCAACCGGGACGACAGGAACACGCCCTTCGACTTGCAGGAGCGGTTTGCCGATGCGGTCGCCAAGGCCGGCCATCGCGTGGACGTCAAGACCCACGCGGCCGAGCCGCCGCAGAATCACGACCTCAAGGACCGCATCGGCTTGCAGACCGCGTCGCTGTGCGCACGCGAAGCGATGTTTCAATAACGACAGAGACCCTCAAGACAATGCCCTCGCCGAACAGCAGCAGTAGCAGCCCCACCGCCCGCATCGCCACGCAGGAGTTCGGCCGCATGCCCGACGGGCGCGCGGTGACCGAATTCACGCTCGACAACGGCCGAGGCCTCGGCCTCAGCGCCATCAATCTCGGCGGCATCGTCACCGCATTGCACGTGCCCGACCGCCACGGCCAAAGCGGCAACGTCGTGCTCGGCCTGCCCTCGCTCGAGGAGTACCTGAAGCCGCATCCGCACTTGGGCACCATCGTCGGCCGCTATGCCAATCGCATCGCGGGCGGGCGCTTCACGCTCGACGGCGTCGCGCATCGACTCCCGCTCAACAACGGCGCCAACTCGCTGCATGGCGGGCACCAGGGCTTCGGCACGCGCTTCTGGCAGATCGAAGCGGTGCCGGCGCGCGGAGATGGCGATGAGGTCGCCATCGAACTGCGCTACACCAGCGCCGACGGCGAAGAGGGCTATCCTGGCGAGGTGCAGGTGACCGTGCGCTACGCGCTCAGCACGAAGGAGAACGCCTGGCGCATCGACTACCGTGCCGTGGCCGACCGGCCCACGGTGTTGAACCTGAGCCACCATGATTACTTCAACCTGGCGGGCGGTGGCGCGGTGCTCGATCATCGCCTGTCCATTCCCGCAAGCCGCTTCTGCCCGGTGGATTCGGGCCTGATTCCGCAGGGCCTGGCGCCGGTGGCCGGAACCCCGTTCGACTTTCGCGTGGCCACGCAGATCGGCGAGCGCATCGACGATCCGCACGAGCAACTGCGTGTCGCTGGCGGCTACGACCACAACTGGGTGCTCGACCGCGAGCCGACGGGCATGGCGCTGGCGGCACGCCTCGAACACGAGCCCTCCGGGCGAGTGATGGAAGTGCATACGACCGAACCCGCGGTGCAGTTCTATTCGGGCAACTTTCTCGACGGCAGCCTTCGCGGCCGCGACGGCGAGAGCTTCAAGCGGGGCGCCGGGCTGTGCCTGGAAACGCAGCACTACCCCGACTCGCCGAATCAGCCGGACTTTCCTTCGACGGTGCTCCGGCCCGGAGAAGTGTTCAACAGCGCCACGGTTCACCGCTTCGGCATTTCGGCCTAGGCCTTGGCTGCGGCGACGCCGAACTCGGCAGCGGGCAGGCCGGGGCTTGCGATGCGCACCGAAAACAGTGCACCGGCCAGCGGCTCTGCCTTCAGTTGTTCGTCCGAGAGCCCGCTGCGCGCGGTGGTGATGTAGAGCGTGCAAAGGTCGTTGCCGCCAAAGGCGCAATCCGTGACGTTGCTCGCGGGCAGTTCGATGCGGCACAGCTCGGCGGCACTCACCGGGTCGTGGCAGCTCACGCAATGGCCGCCCCAGCGCGCGATCCACAGCCGCCCGGCCGCGTCGGTCGTCATGCCGTCGGGCAGGCCGTCGCCATCCGCAAAGCGAAGCCACACCCGCTTGTTGCCCACCGTGCCGGCTGCGCTGTCGAAGTCGTAGGCGTACACGCAGCCTTCCACGGTGGCGTTGAAATACATGGTGCGTTCGTCGAGCGACCAGGTCGGCCCGTTGGTCACGGCAAAACCGTCGTCGTGGCGCGTGCAGCGGCCGTCGGCGTCGAAGCGATAGAGCGCGCCCGTCGGTGCCACGCAATCGAAGTCCATGGTGCCGCCCCAGAAGCGGCCCTGCCGGTCGCACTTGCCGTCGTTGAAGCGGTTGCCGGGGCGGTCGGGCTCCGGCTGGTGCAGGTAGCGCGGCGGCGCATCCACGGCCGGGTCGAAGAAGGCGAAGCCGCGGCGCAGCGTCACGATCAGCCCCGGCGCATCGGCGCGCTCGGCGAGTGCGGTGATCTCCTCGTCGAACTGCCAGCTCTGCCGCGCGCCGCCTGCCGGGTCATGGCGGTACAGGCGGCAGCCGAGGATGTCGATCCAGTAGAGCGCCTGTTCGCGCTGCGACCACAGCGTGCCCTCGCCCAGCGTGGCACCGGCAGGCCACAGGCACTCGGGTTGGCCGAGGACTGTGGGTGCACCCAGGGGTGCCAGAGGAGATGCGGAGCTGCCGTTCTGGGTCATTGTTTTGCGCCTTCGTTGTCTCGGTCCTTGACGCGGCGGATCGTATCAAGGCATATTGATAATAGAAACCACAATATATGGCATCAAGTGATATTGATTTTGCAATGTCACGGCCAGCTCTCTGGAGACGCATCTTGAAGGATTTCCCGCAGCTTTCGATTCATCCCAGCCTGAAGGGACGCACCGTGTTCGTCACCGGCGGCGGCAGCGGCATTGGCGCGGCCATTGTGGCGGCGTTTGCCGCGCAGGGCGCGCGCGTGGCGTTCGTCGACATTGCCGAAAGCGCCAGCGCCGCGCTCGCAGAGCAGATCGCCGAGAAAGGCCATGCGGCGCCGTGGTGGCGCACCTGCGACGTGCGCGACATCGGCGCGCTGCAGAAGGCCATTGGCGACGCGGCCGGCGAGCTGGGCGACTTCGCCGTGCTGGTCAACAACGTGGCGAGCGACGACCGCCACACGCTCGAATCGGTCACGCCCGACTACTACGACAACCGCATGGCCATCAACGAGCGGCCCGCGCTGTTCGCCATCCAGTCGGTGGTGCCGGGCATGCGGCGGCTGGGCTTCGGCTCGGTGGTCAACCTGGGTTCGACGGGCTGGCAGACCAAGGGCTCGGGCTACCCTTGCTATGCCATTGCCAAGTCGTCGGTCAACGGCCTCACGCGCGGCCTCGCCGTGGAACTGGGCAAGGACCGCATCCGCATCAACACCGTGTCGCCGGGCTGGGTGATGACCGACCGGCAGGTGAAGCTCTGGCTCGACGACGAGGGCGAGCAGGCGCTCAAGCGCAACCAGTGCCTGCCCGACAAGCTCCTGCCCGAAGACATCGCGCGCATGGTGCTGTTCCTGGCGTCGGACGACGCCAGGATGTGTACCGCGCAGGAGTTCACCGTCGACGCGGGCTGGACCTGATCAGTCCATCTCGAGTTTGCGGCCGTAGACGCTGAGGCTGGCGGTCTTCAGCGCCTTCATCATCACCTTCGCGGCCGGCGAAAGCAGGCGGTCGGTGCGGGTGATGATGCCGAAGGCGTCCATGTGGCAGGGCATGTCCAGCGGCAGCAGCGACACGATGCCGTGCGCGGCGTAGTAGCGCGCCACGTCGGAGGCGAGCACGGCGACCATGTCGCTCTGCTGCAGCATGCGCGTGATGAAGAGCAGGGCCGAGCTTTCGATGATGTTGTTCGGCGGCACCAGGCCCTCTTCCTGGAACATCAGCTCGAAGCGATGGCGCAGCACGCTGCCCGCGGGCGGCACGATCCAGCCGGCGCCCACCACGTCGCGCAGCGTGAGGCCGCTCACGCCCAGGAGCGGGTGGCCGGGTCGCACCAGCGCGCACACGGGCTCCTCGGCCAGCGCTTCGTAGCGAAGCTGCGACTTGTCGTGCTCGGCGAAGAGCCGCGCCACCAGGATGTCGAGCTTGCCCTGTTCGAGCCGCTCGATCAGCACCGCACTGGTCTCGATCTCCAGCGACACGCGCAGGTCGGGCTGCTCGCGCTTCACCATCGCCACCGCGGGCGGCATCAGCGTGAGGCCGGGCGCGGTGATGGCGCCCACGCCCACCTGGCCGAAGCGGCCGGCCTTGAGCGCGGTGAGTTCGTCGTGCGCCTGGTTCAGGCTCGCCAGCGCCACGCGGGCGTGGCGAATCATGGTTTCGCCATACCAGGTCGGGCGCATGCCGCGCGGGAGCCGGTCGAACAGCGGCACCTCCAGCACGTCTTCCAGGTCTTTCAGCAGCTTGGAGGCGGCGGGCTGGGTCATGTTGAGCACCTGCGCGGCGCGGTGGATGTTGCCTTCCTCCGCCAGCGCCACCAGCAAAAGTAGTTGCCGCGTCTTGAGGCGGGCGCGGATGAACCAGTGGTTGTAGTTGGTCATGTCGTTGTTAAAGCTTTGGGCTGAGAGGGTTTTCCAGAATCCAGCGATTGATATGCATTTTGTCGAAAAAATGATTGGATCGATATCAATTCTGTTCCTAGACTTCGCCCCACTTCCAAAAACCAGAGACAAGGTCGGCGCAGTTGTGATTCACGGCGAGATCCATCAGAACGTGCGGCAATACATCAACGGCCGCTGGGAAACCAGCGCGACCACCGGTGTCAGCGCCAATCCTTCGGACACCAGCGAAGTGGTGGCCGAATACGCACGTGCCGATCGCCGCCAGGTGGAATCCGCGATCCGCGCCGCCGCCGACGCCTTTGCGCACTGGAGCCACAGCACGCCGCAGCGCCGGGCCGACGTGCTCGACCGCATCGGCACCGAGCTCCTGGCGCGCAGGGACGAGCTGGGCCTGCTGCTGGCGCGCGAAGTCGGCAAGACGCTGCCCGAAGCCGTGGCCGAAGCCACGCGCGCCGGGCAGGTGTTCAAGTTCTTTGCGGGCGAGGCGCTGCGCGGCGGGGGTGAGAACATGGCCTCGCTTCGCGCGGGCGTGCAGGTCGACGTCACGCGCGAGCCGGTGGGTGTTGCCGGACTCATCACGCCGTGGAACTCGCCGCTGGCCGTGCCGGCGACCAAGATCGCACCCGCATTGGCCCATGGCAACAGCGTGGTGTTCAAGCCGGCCGAACTGGTACCGGCCTGCGGCTGGACGCTGGCCGAGATCATCAGCCGTGCCGCGCTGCCCGCGGGCGTGTTCAACCTCGTGATGGGCAGCGGCCGCGAGGCCGGCCAGGCGCTGGTCGACAGCCCGTTGGTCGATGCGGTGAGCTTCACCGGGTCGGCCCGCAATGGGGAACGCATTCTCCAGGCGGCCGCCGCGCGGCGCGCCAAGGTGCAGCTCGAAATGGGCGGCAAGAACGCGCTCGTGGTGCTGGCCGACGCCGACATCGATCACGCGGTCGACTGCGCGGTGCAGGGCGCCTACTTTTCCAACGGCCAGCGCTGCACGGCATCGAGCCGCCTCATCGTCGAGGCCGCCGTGCACGACGTGTTCGTCGCGCGGCTTCGCGAGCGCCTCAAGGCGCTGAAGATCGGCCATGCGCTGGAGCGCGGGGTCGACATCGGTCCCCTGGTGGACGAAGAGCGGCTGGCGCGCAGCCTGGCCTGGGTCGGCATTGCACGCGAAGAAGGCGCCGAGCACGTGTGGGGCGGCGAGCCGCTCAAGCGCGCCACCGCCGGCCACTACATGAGCCCGGCGCTCTTCCTGGCCAGGCCGGAGCACCGCATCGCGCGCGAGGAAATCTTCGGCCCGCTGGCCTGCGTGCTGCGCGTCGCCGACTACGACGAGGCGCTGGCGCTGTGCAACGACACGCCCTCGGGCCTGAGCGCCGGCATCTGCACCAACTCGCTCAAGCACGCGATGCATTTCAGGCGCCATGCCGAGGTCGGCATGACGATGGTCAATCTGCCGACCGCGGGCGTGGACTTCCACGTGCCCTTTGGCGGCCGCAAGGGGTCGGGCTACGGGCCGCGCGAACAAGGGCGCCACGCCGCGGAGTTCTACACGACGGTCAAGACCGGCTACATGCTGGCCTGACCACCACGGACGGTTTTCATCAAGCAAACAGAGAAAGAAGGAGACATTCCCATGAAACTCAATCGCCGCACCCTCAACATCGCACTCGCCGCTGCCTCGCTGGGCAGTCTCTTGCCGGCCACCGCGCTGGCGCAGAAGAAGATCGTGCTGGGCTTCAGCCAGGTCGGCGCCGAGAGCGAATGGCGCACCGCCAATACCGAGTCGATCAAGGCATCGGCCAAGGAAGCGGGCATCGAGCTCAAGTTCTCCGACGCGCAGCAGAAACAAGAGAACCAGATCAAGGCCATCCGCTCGTTCATTGCGCAGAAGGTCGACGTGATCGCGTTCTCGCCGGTGGTCGAATCGGGCTGGGAAACCGTGCTGCGCGAAGCGAAGGCCGCCAAGATTCCGGTGGTGCTGACCGACCGCTCCGTGAACACCAAGGACGATTCGCTCTACGTGACCTTCATGGGCTCCGACTTTGTCGAGGAAGGCCGCAAGGCGGGCCGCTGGCTCGTCGAGAAGATGAAGGACCAGAAGGGCGAAGTGAACATCGTCGAGCTGCAGGGCACCGTGGGCTCGGCGCCGGCCATCGACCGCAAGAAGGGTTTCGAGGAAATCATCAAGGCCGATCCCAAGTTCAAGATCGTGCGCTCGCAGACCGGCGACTTCACGCGCGCCAAGGGCAAGGAGGTGATGGAAGCCTTCCTGAAGGCCGAGGGCAAGAAGATCAACGTGCTGTACGCGCACAACGACGACATGGCCATCGGCGCCATCCAGGCCATCGAAGAGGCGGGTCTCAAGCCCGCGAAGGACATCACCATCATCTCGATCGACGCCGTGAAAGGCGCCTTCGAAGCCATGATCGCCGGCAAGCTCAACGTGTCGGTGGAATGCAGCCCGCTGCTCGGGCCCCAGCTGATGAGCGCCGTGAAAGACATCAAGGCCGGCAAGGCGCTGCCCAAGCGCATCGTGACCGAAGAGACGATCTTCCCGATGGAAGTCGCCGCCAAGGAATTCCCGAATCGAAAGTATTGAGCTCTCTCCATTGAAACAACGGATCGCACCATGAAACGCAACTTCCTCAAGGCCTCGCTCGCAGGCATCGCGCTGGCCATCGCCGGTATCGCACCACTCGCGCATGCGCAGGACAAGGGCCCGATCGCCATCTCCATGCCCACGAAGTCGTCGGCGCGCTGGATCGCCGACGGCGCCAACATGGTCAAGTACTTCAAGGAAAAGGGTTACAAGACCGACCTGCAGTACGCCGACGACGACATTCCGAACCAGCTCGCGCAAATCGAGAACATGGTCACCAAGGGCTCGAAGGTGCTGGTCATTGCGGCCATCGACGGCTCCACGCTGTCCGACGTGTTGCAGAAAGCCGCCGACAAGGGCGTGAAGGTCATCGCGTACGACCGGCTCATCAAAGGCTCGAAGAACGTCGACTACTACGCCACCTTCGACAACTTCCAGGTCGGGGTGCTGCAGGCGCAGTCGATCGAGGCGGCCCTGGGCCTCAAGAGCGGCAAGGGTCCGTTCAACATCGAGCTGTTCGGCGGCTCGCCGGACGACAACAACGCCTTCTTCTTCTACAACGGCGCCATGTCGGTGCTGGACCCGTACATCAAGAGCGGCAAGCTGGTGGTGCGCAGCAAGCAGATGGGCATGGAAAAGGTCGGTACGCTGCGCTGGGACGGCGCGGTGGCGCAGGCCCGCATGGACAACCTGCTGTCGGCCTACTACACCAAGGACCGGGTCGATGCAGTGCTGTCGCCGTACGACGGCCTGTCGATCGGCATCCTGTCGTCGCTCAAGGGCGTGGGCTACGGCTCGGCTTCGCAGCCGATGCCGGTGGTGTCGGGCCAGGACGCGGAGATCCCGTCGGTCAAGTCGATCCTGCGAAAGGAACAGACCTCGACCGTGTTCAAGGACACGCGTGAACTGGCCAAGGTCACGGTGGCCATGGTCGATGCCATGCTGTCGGGCAAGACACCCGAGGTGAACGACACCAAGACCTACAACAACGGCATCAAGGTGGTGCCCTCGTACCTGCTCAAGCCCGTGAGCGTGGACGGCGGCAACTGGAAGCAGGTGCTGGTCGACAGCGGCTACTACAAGGAAAGCCAGGTCAAGTGAGCATCGGCATGGCGGCAGCGGACACGCGCAGCATCCTCGAGATGCGCGGCATCACCAAGACGTTTCCCGGCGTGAAGGCGCTCTGCGACGTCAACCTGGCGGTGCGCGCGGGCGAGATCCACGCGGTGGTCGGCGAGAACGGCGCGGGCAAGTCGACGCTCATGAAGGTGCTGAGCGGCGTCTACCCGTGCGACTCGTACACCGGCGAGATCCACTTCGAGGGCGAGTTGCGCCGCTTCAAGGGCATTGCCGACAGCGAGAAGCTCGGCATCATCATCATCCACCAGGAGCTGGCGCTGGTGCCGCTGCTGTCCATTGCCGAGAACATCTTTCTCGGCAACGAGATTGCGCATGGCGGCGTGATCGACTGGTTCGCCGCCTATGCGAAGACTCGCGAGCTGCTGACCAAGGTGGGCCTCAAGGAGCCGCCCACCACGCTCGTGACCGACCTGGGCGTGGGCAAGCAGCAGCTGGTGGAGATTGCCAAGGCGTTGGCAAAGGAAGTCAAGCTGCTGATCCTGGACGAGCCCACCGCCAGCCTCAACGAGAACGACAGCGATGCATTGCTGATGCTGCTGCTCGAACTGAAGCGGCAGGGCATCGCGTCAATCTTGATCTCGCACAAGCTCAACGAAATTGCCAAGGTGGCCGACTCGATCACCGTGCTGCGCGACGGCGCCACGGTGGAGACGATGGACTGCCGCGGCCAGCCGATCAGCGAAGACCGCATCATCCGCGGCATGGTCGGCCGCGACATGGCGCACCGCTATCCGCAGCGCCATCCGAAGATCGGCGAGACGGTGTTCGAGGTGCGCGACTGGCGCGTGCACCATGCGCTGCATGCCGACCGCGAGCAGATCAAGGGCGTGAACCTGCATGTGCGGCGTGGCGAGATCGTCGGCATCGCAGGCCTCATGGGCGCGGGGCGCACCGAACTCGCGATGAGCGTGTTCGGCAAGTCCTACGGCCAGCGCATCAGCGGCACGGTGCTGATGCACGGCCAGCCGGTGGACGTGGGCACGGTGCGCAAGGCCATCGACCATGGCATTGCCTATGTCACCGAAGACCGCAAGGGCCTCGGGCTCGTGCTCGAGGAAGACATTCGCAAGAACGTGAGCTTGGCCAACCTGGAGGCGGTTTCCAACGCCATGGTGATCGACGACGCGCGCGAATTCAAGGTCGCGGTCGACTACCGCAAGGCACTCAACATCCGCTCTTCGGGCGTGGAACAGCTGGTGGTCAACCTGTCGGGCGGCAACCAGCAGAAGGTGGTGCTCAGCAAATGGCTCTTCACCAAGCCCGAACTATTGATTCTTGACGAACCCACGCGCGGCATCGACGTGGGCGCCAAGTACGAGATCTACACCATCATCGACCAGCTCGCGAGCGAGGGCAAAGGCATTCTCATGATTTCTTCCGAACTGCCGGAACTGCTCGGCATGTGCGACCGCATCTACGTGATGAACGAGGGCCGCTTCGTGGCCGAATTTCCGGCGGCCGAGGCTTCGCAAGAGCGCATCATGCACGCCATCGTGAGCGCGGGGAGTTCCGTCCATGTCGCAGCCTGACGTCAACGCGGCGGTGAACGCCGCCGTCCCCGTCGCGGAGGCCGGCCCGAAGCTGCACGCCGGCTTCCTGAAGAACAACCTGCGCGAATACGGCATGCTGATCTCGCTGGTCGCGATCATGGTGCTGTTCCAGGTGCTGACCGACGGCACGCTGCTGCGTCCGCTGAACCTCACCAACCTGCTGCTGCAGAACAGCTACGTCGTCATCATGGCGCTCGGCATGCTGCTGGTGATCGTGGCGGGCCACATCGACCTGTCGGTCGGTTCGGTCTGCGGCTTCATCGGGGCGTTGGCGGCCGTGCTGATGGTCGAGTACGAATGGCATTTCGTGCCCACGGCCATCATCAGCATTGCGGCGGGCGCGGTCATCGGCGCGGCGCAGGGCTGGTTCGTGGCGTTCCGCAAGATTCCGTCGTTCATCGTCACGCTTGCAGGCATGCTGGTGTTCAAGGGGCTCACGCTGGCGCTGTTGGCGGGACAGTCGGTGGGGCCGTTTCCGGTCGAGTTCCAGCGGCTGAGTTCGGGCTTCATTCCCGATCCGATGGGTGGCCTTGATGCCGGTGGGCTGCGCATCACCTCGCTGGTGGTGGGCGCACTGGCAGCGGCGGCGCTGGTGTTCTTCAAGCTGCGCGGCCGGGCCAAGCTCGCGGCGCACGGCATGGAAACCGAGCCCTATGCGTTCTTCCTGGTAAAGAACCTGTTCTTCGCGGGCATCATCCTCTTCTTCAGCTATCTGCTCTCGACCTACAAGGGCCTGCCCAATGTGCTGATCGTGATGGCGGTGCTGATCGTGGTGTACGACTTCGTCACCAACCGAACCACCATCGGCCGGCGCATCTATGCGCTGGGCGGCAACGAGAAGGCGGCACGGCTGTCGGGCGTGAAGACGCAGCGGCTCGCGTTCCTGACCTTCGTGAACATGGGCGCGCTGGCTGCGCTCGCGGGCCTGGTGTTCGCGGCACGGCTCAACACGGCCACGCCCAAGGCCGGCCTGGGCTTCGAGCTCGACGTGATCGCGGCCTGCTTCATCGGCGGCGCCTCGGCCTCGGGCGGCGTGGGCCGGGTGATGGGCGCGGTGATCGGCGCCTTCATCATGGGCGTGATGAACAACGGCATGTCGATCCTCGGCATCGGCATCGACTACCAGCAGGTCATCAAGGGCCTGGTGCTGCTGGCCGCGGTGTTCATCGACGTCTACAACAAGAACAAGTAGTCGCATGAGCCAGAGCAGCATCAGCCCCGTGCTCGAACTGCGGGGCATCCACAAGCAGTTCGGCGGCATTCCGGTGCTGCGCGACGTGCAGCTGCGGCTCTATCCGGGCGAGATTCACGCGCTCATGGGGCAGAACGGCGCGGGCAAGTCGACGCTGATCAAGGTGCTCACGGGCGTGCTCCCTTCGAGTGGCGGCGAGATCAACCTCGACGGCAAAGCCATTCATCCCGCGTCGCCGCTCGAGGCGCAGAAGCTGGGCATCAGCACGGTGTACCAGGAGGTCAACCTGTGCCCGAACCTCTCGGTGGCCGAGAACGTGTTTGCGGGTCGCTATCCGCGTTGCGGCGCGGCGCAGGGTTTCCGCATCGACTGGGCGGCCGTCAACCGTCGTGCCGAGGAGCTGCTGGCGCGCATCGGGCTCGACATCGACGTGACCCGACTGCTGTCGAGCTACTCGGTCGCGGTGCAGCAGATGGTGGCGATAGCGCGCGCGCTCGGCGTATCGTCAAAGGTGCTGATCCTGGACGAGCCGACCTCGAGCCTCGACGATGACGAGGTGGAGAAGCTGTTCGAGGTGCTGCGGCGCCTGCGCGGCGAAGGGCTCGCCATCGTCTTCGTGACGCACTTTCTCAACCAGATGTATGCGGTGTCCGACCGCATCACGGTGCTGCGCAACGGCAACTGGGTGGGCGAGTGGCGTGCGGCGGATCTTGGCCCGCAGGCATTGATTGCCGCAATGCTCGGACGGGAACTCGCGGCCCAGTCGGCGCGGCCGGCTGCGCTTCCCTCACTCGACGAAACGGCGCCGGCGTTGCTGCAGGCCGAGGCCCTGGGCCAGGCAGGGCAGCTGCAGGCGACCGACTTGCGCGTGCGCGCCGGCGAGGTCGTCGGCATTGCCGGCCTGCTCGGCGCTGGGCGCACCGAGCTTGCGCGTTTGCTGTTCGGGCTCGAAACACCCGACCGGGGCGTGCTGAGGATCGACGGCCGAACCGTCAACTTCTCGAACCCCGCCGACGCCATTCGCGAAGGGCTGGCGCTGTGCCCCGAAGAGCGCAAGACCGACGGCATCGTGGCCGAGCTGTCGGTGCGCGAGAACATTGCGCTCGCGCTGCAGGCGCGGCTCGGCACACGGCGCTTTCTGTCGCACGCCGAGCAGACCGCGATGGCCGAGCGGTTTGTCTCGTCGCTGGGCATCAAGACCGCGAGCGTGGAAACTCCCATCGGCCTGCTGTCGGGCGGCAACCAGCAGAAAGCCATGATCGCGCGCTGGCTCGCGACCGAGCCGCGCCTGTTGATCCTGGACGAGCCGACGCGCGGCATCGACGTGGCGGCCAAGCAGGAAATCATGGAAGAGATATTGCGGCTCGCACGCGCGGGCATGGCGGTGATCTTCATCTCTTCCGAAATCAGCGAGGTGGTGCGCGTGGCGCATCGCATCGTGGTGCTGCGCGATCGCAAGAAGGTTGGAGAGCTGCCGGGCGGTTCGACCGAAGACGAGGTCTACGAAATGATTGCAGCAGCATGAAACGCCTCTCGTCCCTCATGGGCCATCGCCTCGCGTGGCCGATAGTCACGCTGGTACTGCTGCTCGCGGTCAACACCGCATTCAACGCCAGCTTTCTGCACCTCGAATGGCGCGACGGCCATCTCTACGGCAGCCTGGTCGACATCCTCAACCGCGCGGCGCCTTTGGTGCTGGTATCGCTCGGCATGACACTGGTCATTGCCACGCGCGGCATCGACATTTCGGTGGGCGCGGTGGTGGCCATTGCCGCGGCACTGGCGGCCTGGATGATCGGCGGCTCCGTGGCGAGCGACGTGAGCCGCTTTCCGATGTGGCTGGCCATTGCGGCGGCACTCGGCATTGCGCTGCTGTGCGGCCTATGGAACGGAATGCTGGTCGCCAAGGTCGGCATGCAGCCGATCATCGCAACGCTGATCCTCATGGTGGCGGGCCGCGGCATCGCACAGCTCATCGCCGACGGGCAGATCATCACGATCTACTACAAGCCTTTCTTCTTCCTCGGCAGCGGCTATCTGCTGGGGCTGCCGTTCTCGCTGTTCATCGTGGCGGCGGTCTTCGTGCTGCTCTATCTCGCCATCACGCGCACTGCGCTGGGCCTGTTCATCCAGGCGGTGGGCATCAACCCGACGGCCGCGCGCGTGGCGGGCGTGCAGGCACGCCGGCTCATTGTCGGCGCCTATGCGTTCTGCGGCGTCTGCGCCGGCATCGCGGGTCTTCTGATCAGCTCCAACGTGAAGAGCGCGGACGGCAACAACGCGGGACAGCTGCTGGAGCTCGACGCGATCCTGGCGGTGACGCTGGGCGGTACCGCGCTCACGGGCGGGCGTTTCAGCCTCATGGGCAGCGTGATCGGCGCGCTGATCATCCAGACGCTGACCTACGCCATCTACTCGCTGGGCGTGCCGCCGGAGATCAATCTCGTCGTGAAGGCCGTGGTGGTGTTCGCGGTGATGCTGTTGCAGTCGCCGGAGTTCAGGGCGGAGATCCGGGCGCTGGTGCAGCGGCCGGTGCATGAGGGGGCCAGGTCATGAGCGCGGTGATCGAAGCGGCACCCTCACCCCAGCCCTCTCCCGCACGCGGGAGAGGGGGCAAGGCAGGGTTCAATCCCAAGTACCTGCCGTTGACGGCGACCATCTCGCTGTTCGTGCTGATGGCGACGCTGGGCTCGGTGTTCTACGACGGTTTCTTTTCGGCGCAGGTGTTCCTCAACCTGCTGATCGACAACGCCTTCCTGATCGTCGTCGCCGTGGGCATGACCTTCGTGATTCTTTCGGGCGGCATCGACCTCTCGGTGGGCTCGGTGATCGCGCTCACCACGATGGTGTCGGCTTCGCTGGTCGAAAAGCACGGCTGGAGCCCCGCGGTGGTGATTCCGCTGGTGCTGGCCATGGGCACGGCCTTCGGCGGGTTCATGGGGCTGCTCATCGAACGGTTCAGGCTGCAGCCCTTCATCGTCACGCTGGCGGGCATGTTCCTGGCGCGCGGGCTTTGCTATCTGATCAGCATCGATTCGATCAGCATCACCAACGCGTTCTATTCCGAGGTTTCGCAGATCCGCATTCCGGTGTGGGGCGAGGCTTCGCTGTCGATCAGTGCGGTGATCGCCATCGCTGTGCTGCTGGCGGCGGTGTTCGTTGCGCATTGCACGCCCTTCGGCCGCACGGTGTACGCCATTGGCGGCAGCGAGCATTCGGCCATGCTGATGGGCCTGCCGGTGCGTTCCACGCTCGTGGGCGTCTACACGCTGTCGGGTTTCTGCTCGGCGCTGGCGGGCGTGATCTTCACCTTCTACATGCTGTCGGGCTACGGCCTGCACGCGCTCGGGCTGGAGCTCGATGCCATCGCGGCGGTGGTGATCGGCGGCACGCTGCTCACGGGCGGCGTGGGCTACGTGGCGGGCACGCTGTTCGGCGTGCTGATGCTCGGGATCATCCAGACGCTGATTTCCTTCGACGGCACGCTGAGCTCGTGGTGGACACGCATCGTCGTGGGCGCGCTGCTCTTCGTGTTCTGCCTGCTGCAGCGCTTCTTCACTTCGCGCGCGCCACGGCGCTGAAACTTTCTTTTTCTCTCTCGCTTTTCAGGAACCCCCGCATGCCGGACGATACCCCCAAGAAGAAGCTTCGCTCGACCGAATGGTTCGGCTCGGCCGACAAGAACGGCTTCATGTACCGCAGCTGGATGAAGAACCAGGGCATACCGGACCATGAGTTCGACGGCCGGCCGATCATCGGCATCTGCAACACCTGGTCGGAGCTCACGCCCTGCAATGCGCACTTCCGCAAGATCGCCGAGCATGTGAAGCGCGGCATCTCGGAAGCGGGCGGCTTCCCGGTCGAGTTTCCGGTGTTCTCCAACGGCGAATCGAACCTGCGGCCCACGGCCATGCTCACGCGCAACCTGGCGAGCATGGACGTGGAAGAAGCCATCCGCGGCAACCCGGTCGATGCGGTGGTGTTGCTCACGGGCTGCGACAAGACCACGCCCGCGCTGCTGATGGGGGCCGCGAGCTGCGACATACCGGCCATCGTGGTGACGGGCGGACCCATGTTGAACGGCAAGCTCGAGGGCAAGAACATCGGCTCGGGCACGGCCGTGTGGCAACTGCACGAATCGCTCAAGGCCGGCGAGATCAACCTGCATCAGTTCCTCTCGGCCGAAGGCGGCATGTCGCGCTCGGCGGGCACCTGCAACACCATGGGCACCGCTTCGACCATGGCCTGCATGGCCGAGGCGCTGGGGACTTCGCTGCCGCACAACGCGGCGATTCCGGCGGTCGACGCGCGGCGCTACGTGCTCGCCCAGATGTCGGGCATGCGCGCAGTGGAGATGGCGAAAGAAGGGCTCACGCTGTCCAAGATTCTCACGCGCGAGGCTTTTGAGAACGCCATTCGCGTCAATGCGGCCATCGGCGGATCGACCAATGCGGTGATCCATCTGAAGGCGATTGCGGGTCGCATCGGCGTCGATCTCGAGCTGGAAGACTGGACGCGCATCGGCAGCGACACGCCCACCATTGTCGATCTGCAGCCTTCAGGCCGATTCCTGATGGAGGAGTTCTACTACGCGGGCGGCCTGCCCGCCGTGTTGCGCCGCCTGGGCGAAAGCGGCCTGCTGCCGCACCCAGGCGCGCTCACCGTCAACGGCCAGTCGCTCTGGGACAACGTGCGGGACGCGCCGAGCCTCAACGACGAGGTGATCCGTCCCCTGGACAACCCACTGATTGCCGATGGCGGCATCCGCATCCTGCGTGGCAATCTCTCGCCGCGCGGCGCGGTGCTCAAGCCCTCCGCGGCGTCGCCCGAGTTGCTGAAGCACCGGGGCCGCGCGGTGGTGTTCGAGAACCTCGAACACTACAAGGAGCGCATCGTCGACGAATCTCTCGATGTGGATGCGAGTTCGGTGATGGTGCTGAAGAACTGCGGCCCAAAGGGCTATCCAGGCATGGCCGAGGTGGGCAACATGGGGCTGCCGCCGAAGTTGCTGCGCCAGGGCGTGAAGGACATGGTGCGCATCTCGGACGCGCGCATGAGCGGTACGGCCTATGGCACCGTGGTGCTGCACGTCGCTCCTGAAGCCGCGGACGGCGGACCTTTGGCCGCGGTGCGCGACGGCGACTGGATCGAACTCGATTGCGATGCGGGCCGGCTGCACCTCGATATCAGCGACGACGAACTCGCATCCCGCCTGGCTTCGCTGTCGAGCGCCGATGCGCAGCCCATGAGCACGCGCGGCGGCGGCTACCAGAAGCTCTACGTCAACCACGTGCTGCAGGCCGACGAGGGCTGCGACTTTGACTTTCTGGTGGGCTGCAGAGGCTCCGCCGTTCCCCGCCATTCACACTGATCCATCATGACTCCCAGATACCGCGGCATCTTCCCGGTGGTGCCCACCACCTTCACCGAACAGGGCGCCCTCGATCTCGAAAGCCAGAAGCGCTGCGTCGATTTCATGATCGATGCGGGCTCCGACGGGCTGTGCATCCTTGCCAACTTCTCGGAGCAGTTCGTTCTCTCCGACGAAGAGCGCGAGGTGCTCACGCGCACAGTGCTCGAGCACGTGGCCGGCCGCGTGCCGGTGATCGTCACCACCACCCACTACAGCACCCGCATCTGCGCCGAACGCAGCCGCCGCGCGCAAGACATGGGCGCCGCCATGCTGATGGTGATGCCGCCCTATCACGGCGCCACCTTCCGAGTGCCGGAGCCGCAGATCTTCGAGTTCTACGCCGGTCTCTCGGATGCGGTGGGCATTCCGATCATGATCCAGGACGCGCCCGCGAGCGGCACCTTGCTGTCGGCGCCTTTTCTGGCGCGCATGGCACGCGAGATCGAGCAGGTGGCGTATTTCAAGATCGAGACCCCGGGTGCGGCGTCCAAGCTGCGCGAGTTGATTCGCCTGGGCGGCGATGCGGTCGAGGGCCCGTGGGACGGCGAGGAAGCCATCACGCTGATGCCCGATCTGGATGCGGGTGCGACCGGCTCCATGACGGGCGGTGGCTATCCCGATGGCATCCGCCCGATCATCGAGGCGCACCGCGCGGGCGACCGAGAGAAGGCCTTTGCGCTTTACCAGCAATGGCTGCCGCTCATCAACTACGAGAACCGCCAGGCCGGCTTGCTCGCCTGCAAGGCGCTGATGAAAGAAGGCGGCGTGATCGCCTGCGAGGCGCCGCGCCACCCGCTGCCGACGATGCACCCCGACACGCGCGCCGGCCTGATCGAAACCGCGAAACGGCTCGATCCGCTGGTGCTGCGCTGGGGGCGTTGAAGAGCGTAGAGAAGGAAAGAGAGAAGGGCGCTCAGCTCTTCTCGAGTTCGCTGACCTGCAGCGACAAATCGAACAGCTTCGACTTGCTCGCGTAATAGCGGTCGAGCCGCCATTCCTTCAGGATGTCCATGGCGAGTTCGAAGCTCTTGTAGTCCAAGCTGTAGAGCGTGACCAACTCGAAGCTGCGTTCGGATTCGAGCGCCAACACGAGCTGCGCCAGGATCTTGGCCGATTCGTTGGCCGGGTCCGTTTCGATGAATCGGCGAGCGACCTTGATGGCATTCATGGGAAAGAGTTCCTCGGTAGGCAGAGACCGAGAACTATAGCTAGCACGCGCCCGTGCTTTATGACAGTCTCGTGACAAGCGGGGTCATCGCGGCGCTTGCGCGTGGTGGAGGCGCCCGGCCGCCGCACCGAATGGGCGGCGCGTGCGGCATGGGTGTCCTGCGCTTCAGCGAACAGGTGTCGGCATCGGCATAGGCATCGGGGCCGGCATCGGCTCCATGGGCGCAGGTGCCATCGGTTCCACCGGTGCAATGGCCGGTGACGGGACGCGGGAAGGCGCGGGCATCGGCGCTGGCATCACCGCAGGCGCGGGCATCACGACGGTAGTGACCGACTCGCGAATCACGCCGCCGCCCATCACGCTGCCGTCGACAGTGCCGCGGCTATTGCCGCTGCCGCCAAGCACGCGTGCCTCGCAGTCTGCGCGGTCGGCTGGCGGTTGGAGCCCGCAGCGCGCGAGGGCATTGCGCTGGTAGTCGGGTGCGCTGGTCAGCCCGCCGCGCGCAGCCTCCTGGCGTGCGGCGCCGGCTTCGCGGATACAGGCCGCGCGGTCTTGCTGGTTGTTGCCGCAGACCGAGAGCTCCTGCCGGTAAGTGGAGTCGCCGCGGCGCGGCTGGGCCGAGGCCGACGTGACCGCGGCAATACCGCCCACGGCAATGAGGGCGGCAATCATCGAACGGGTGGTGCTGTTCATGGTGTGCTCCTTGGAGTGACCTGAAACATGAGGTGAATTAGTTGGAAAGGACGGGCCGCGCCAGGTTCCGCGCGGCGATGCTCAACGCGTGGGTGAGGCGGGTTGCGGCGGCAGCGGCGTGACCGTTTCGCGGATGATGCCGCCCCCCATCACGCTGCCCTCGGTGCTGGTGCGTGCGCCGCCCTGCAGGCGCGCTTCGCAATCGGCGCGGTCGGCCGAGGGCTGTTCGCGGCAACGCGCCATGGCATTGGCGTCGGCGCGGCCGGGGCCGACACTGGTCAGCCCGTTGCGGCCTGCTTCCTGCCGCGCGGCACCGGCTTCGCGAAGGCACGCGGCGCGGTCCTGCTGAACGCCATCGCAGGTGGCGCGCTCCTGCTGCGCGCGCTCGGCGGAGCCGGGCGCCTGTGCCTGCGCGATCGACGCGCTGAACACTGCTGCAAGAAGCGCGGCAGCAGAAAGGGTGGAACGAACTGTTGTTGTCATCGGGTGCTCCTGATTGAGGCGCGCCCTCCGAAAGCGCGACCGGACCCGCAGTGTGGTCCGGTGCACCCCTTGCAGGGTGTGGGACTGCGCAGACAGCAGGCCCGGCCAGACTCGCCCATGTGTGTGGGACGTGTCCGGCATGGGGCCGGCGGTGGCCGGCCCGTGGCGGGTCAGCCCGCCGCGATGCGCTGCGCGAGGTGCGCGAGCGCTTCCTCGACCTGGTCGACCAGGATCAGCGACAGGTCGCCAGGCTGCAGCCTGGCGAGCGCGGTGTCGATGGCAACGAACTCGCCGCGGATCTCGTCGATGTAGCGCGTGCGCGCCGCGTCTTGCAAGCCCTGGCGCAGCAGCGCCATCACCTCGCCGTCGGCGCGGCCGCGCTGGGCTGCGTCCTGGTACAGGATGACGTCGTCGAAGGCCTGGCCCAGGATGGCGGTCTGGTCGCGGATGTCGGAATCGCGCCGGTCGCCCGCGCCGCTGATCACCACCGAGCGCTTGTTGGCCGGCATCGTGTCCACGGCCGACACCAGCGCGCGCATGGCGTCGGTGTTGTGGCCGTAGTCGGCGATCACGGTGGCGCCGCGGTAGTCCATCACGTTGAAGCGTCCCGGCACGCCGGCCGCGTCGTTCATGAAGCTCGCGAGGCCGCTGCGGATGGTGTCCCAGTCGAGCCCCACGGCCCATGCTGCCGCCACCGAGGCCATCACGTTGTCGACCTGGAAGCCGATGGTGCCGTTGCGCGTGATGGGCACGTCGCGCAGCGCGATGCGCTCGCGCCACGAGCCTTCGGCCGCCACCAGCGTGTCCTGGTCGACATAGACGGTGCGCTTGCCCTGCGCGCGGTGCGTGGCCATCACCGGATGCTGGCGGTCGGCGGTGAAGAAGATCACATGGCCGGGGCAGCCCGCGGCCATGGCGGCCACGTTGACGTCGGCGGCGTTGAGCACCGCATAGCCATCGGGCGCGACGTTGCGAACCACCACGCGCTTGAGCACCGCGAGGTCTTCGACCGTGGTGATGTAGTTCAGGCCCAGGTGGTCGCCGCTGCCGATGTTGGTGACCACCGCCACCTGGCAGCGGTCGAAGCCGAGGCCTTCGCGCAGCACGCCGCCGCGCGCCACTTCGAACACGGCCGCATCGACGTCGGGGTGCATGAGAACGTTGCGCGCGCTCTTGGGGCCGCTGCAGTCGCCACTGTCGGTCTGGCGCCCGTCGACATACACGCCGTCGGTGTTGGTCATGCCGGTGCGCAGCCCGCTCGATGCGAGCAGGTGGTTGATGAGGCGCGCCGTGGTGGTCTTGCCGTTGGTGCCGGTCACGGCCACCACCGGAATGCGGCCATCGTCGCCGGGTGCGAAGAGCGTGTCCATGATGGCCTCGCCGACCGCGCGGCCGCGGCCGAACGAAGGCGAGATGTGCATGCGCAGGCCCGGCGCGGCATTCACTTCGACCACGCCGCCATGCTGTTCTTCGAGCGGACGCAGAACGTTCTCGCACACCATGTCGACGCCGCAGATGTGCAGCCCGACCATCTGTGCCGCATCGACGGCGCGCGCAGCCACTTCGGGGTGCACGGTGTCGGTCACGTCGGTGGCCGTACCGCCGGTGGACAGGTTGGCGTTGTTGCGCAGCACCACGCGCTGGCCGCGATCGGGCACGCTACCGGGCGTGAGGCCCTGCGCCTCCAGGCGGCCGATGGCGATGTCGTCGAGCCGGATCTTGGTGAGCGACGTGGCATGCCCTTCGCCGCGGCGCGGGTCGAGGTTGACGGTGTCCACCAGCTGGCGCACGGTGGAGCTGCCGTCGCCGATCACGTGCGGCGGGTCGCGCCGCGCGGCGGCCACGAGGCGGTCGCCCACCACCAGCAGGCGGAAGTCGAAGCCCGGCAGGAATTTCTCGACCATGACTTCACCGTACACGGCGGCCGAGTCGTAGGCGGCCGTGAGTTGCTCGCGCGTCGTGATGTTGACCGTGACGCCCTTGCCCTGGTTGCCGTCCTGCGGCTTCACGACCACGGGCAGGCCGATTTCCATGGCTGCGGCCCAACCGTCCTCGGCATCGGAGACGGGACGGCCCAGCGGCACGGGCACGCCCGCGGCATTGAGCAATTGCTTGGTGAGTTCCTTGTCCTGCGCGATCGATTCGGCCACGCCGCTGGTGCTGTCGATCTCGGCGGCCTGGATGCGGCGCTGCTTGGAACCCCAGCCGAACTGCACGAGGCTGCCGCTGGTGAGGCGGCGGTAAGGAATGCCGCGCGCCACGGCGGCGTCGACGATGGAGCCGGTGCTCGGGCCGAGGCGCTCGGATTCGTCGAGGTCGCGCAGCTCGGTGATGGCAGCGGTGGCGTCGAAGGCCGTGTCGGCCAATGCGGCCGCGATCAGCTCTTCGGCCAGTGCGAGCGCGCGGCGCCCGACCTCTTCTTCGCTGTACTGGAAGGTGACCTGGTAGACGCCTTCTTCGACCGTAGGCGCGGTATGGCCGAAGTTGACGGCGCAGCCGGCTTGCGACTGGAGCGCCACGGCGGCGTTCTCGAGCACGTGTGCCAATGCCAGCGGCTGGCCTAGCACCATCGGATGCAGTTCGCCGATGGTGGGAAAGCGCGCACGCAGGCGGGCTTCGAAGCCCGGCAGCCTGCTGATGGCGTTCTCGTCGCCTTCGCAGGCCACCACGGCCTCGATGGCGGTGTGGCGGCTCCAGAGATTGGGACCGCGCAGGGCGCGGATACGGGTGACTTTCATGGGGCGACGCGGTTCGGTTGGACGATGGGGGCCGCCTCGCTTGGTGGAGTCGGGGCGGCGTGGCGCATCAGGCAAATTGTGGTTGGGACGAAAGCGGCTGGGTCTGCGAAAGCTGCAGCGAGGCCAGCGCCGCCTGCAGGTCGGCCTCGAAGGCTTCGACGCCGGCGCCGATGAGGTTCAGCGGAATGCCCAGTGCCCAGGCGGCGGCCACCGCGGCCAGCAGGCTCTCGAGGCTGACGCCCGCGTGGGTGGCCCGCCAGATGGTCAGCCGGCCGAGGCCCGGCAGGAAGGATTCGCTGCTGCCATTGGCGAGCACCACGCGGTCCTGCCGCACCAGCACGGCCTTGCCGCCGGCGGTCTGGTGCGCGGTGAGCGCGGCGGCTTGCGGATCGGCGGCGTAGAGAATGACGGCGCCATCGCACAGCGGCGCCAGGCCGGCCACGCGCGGATCGCCCGCGTTCAGTACGGCCGTGCCTTCGCCGAGCACCACGTCGACCTGCGTGCGCAGCACCTTGACCATCTGGTCGCTCTCGGTGATGTCGTAGTCGGCCAGCGCTTCGGCGCCTTCGAGGTCGGTCACGATGCCGACTTCGCAGCGGTCGTAGGCGAGGCCGTCGCGCAGGATGGTCCCGGCACCGTTCTCGATCACCACGGCCTGCACGGCACGGTTCACGAGCAGGCGGTGGCCGGCGTCCCAGTTGGCGCTGTCGCGCGCATCGACGCGGCGGCGCTCGAGGAACAGGCCGTCGCGGCAGGCCAGGCCCGTGTGGCGCCCGCCCAGGTTGATGAGCCAGGCGACCAGGCGCGCGAGCACGGCGGTGTCCTTGGAGCCGGCCACGCCAACGACCGGAATGCGGCCCGGCGCATCATTGGGAAACAGGTGGTCGCAGATCGCGCGGCCCACCGGGCGCGGCGAGCCTACGGCCGGCTTCAGGTGCATCAAGAGGCCGGGGCCGGCATTGACTTCGACGATGGCGCCGCGCTGCGGGCCGAGCGGCTTGCCGATGTCCTGCGCCACGAGGTCGATGCCCGCGATGTCGAGGCCCACCACCCGCGCGGCCAGCACGGCGGCGTGTGCCACTTCGGGGTGGACCTGGTCGGTGCAGTCGTTGGCCATGTTGCCGTTGCGCTGGATCGTGACCACGCGGCCGGCGGCCGGCACGGAAGCACCGTCGAGTTCCTGGCGCTTGAGTTCGAGCTGCAGCTTGGCGTCGGTGTCCAGCACGATCAGGTCGAGCGGGTATTCCTCTTCGGCGCCGCGGCGCGGATCGCTGTTGAGCTGCTTCTCGATCAGCTCGGCGACCGTGCTCTTGCCGTCGCCCGTGACGGTGATGATCTCGCCGCGCGCGGCGGCCACCACTTCGCCGCCCACCACCAGCAGGCGGTGTTCGTGGCCGCGGATGAAGCGCTCGACCATCACGTCGCTGCCCTCGGGCTCGGCGACCGCGAAGGCGGCCATGACTTCTTCGCGCGTGGTGAGTTCGAGCGACACGCCGCGGCCGTGGTTGGCGTCCGACGGTTTCACGACCACCGGCAGGCCGATATCTTCGGCGGCTTCCCAGGCTTCTTCGGCGTTGGCCACCACCTGGCCCTCGGGCACCGGCACGCCGCAGCTCGCGAGCAGCGACTTGGTCAGCTCCTTGTCGCTGGCAATCGATTCGCCGATGGCGCTGGTGTAGTCGGTCTCCGCGGTCCAGATGCGCTGCTGGTTGGCGCCGTAGCCCAGCTGCACCAGGTTGCCGCTGTTGAGCCGCATGTGCGGAATGCCGCGGTCGGTGGCGGCGGACACGATGGCCGCGGTGCTCGGGCCGAGATAGCAGTCTTCGACCTTGGCCTTGACCGCATCGACGGCTTTTTGCACGTCATGGGCGGTGAACGGGTCGTTGTTGATGGCGGCCATCAGCAGGCGGTGGCCTTCGGCCAGTGCCACCCGGGCCACCTGCTCGTCGCGCGCGCGAAACACCATGCGGTAGACGCCGTGCTCCGAGGTACTGCGGGTCTGGCCGAAACCGGTCGGCATGCCGGCCAGGTTCAAGAGCTCGATCACCACGTGCTCGAGCACATGGCCCGACCAGGTGCCTTCGGTCAGCCGCTGGATGAAGCCGCCGCGCTCGCCCACGCCGCAGTGGTGCTCGATGAGCGCCGGCAGCAGGGCCGTGAGGCGGTCGGTGAAGCCGTCGATCTTGTTGGACGGGTAGTCTTCCAACTGCCCCAGATCGAGCCAGACTTCCAGCACGGGCCGGTAGGTCCAGAGGTTGGGACCACGCAAATAATTGATGCGCAGCAGGCGGATGTCGTCGAAACGGGTCATGCAAACGTTCGATGTGCTTTGGCCGAGCACCACGGCGCCTTCAAGCGCGCCCATGGCAATCGGTCAGAATCGGCGCCCGACAAAGGACGCCATGAAGCGGTCCATGCGGCCCGCGACGGGAAAGAGTCAAAGAAACACAATGCAACATCACGATCCAGTCGGCGCCCGGGAGGGCGAAACCGAGGCGGCCTCAGACGCGCTGAAAAGCCGGCTCGCAGTCGCGGAAAACGTTCTGGTCACATTACCGGTTGACCTCGACGACGAACTTCTGTTTACCTTTGGTCTCGTCGCCCTCACCGATCGGCGCCTGCTGGCGCTGCAACCGGGCGGCCAGTGGTGTGAGTGGACACTATCAGATTCCTCGCTCGGTTTGCAATTGAGCGACCATTCGGGTGTCGGAACGCTCGAATTGATGGGTGCTGAAGGGCTTTTGGCGCGCTGGCGTTACACGCTGGCCAACCAGCCGGCTGCGCTGCGGCTGCTCAAGCTTTTCGGCCAGCGCGAAAACGGCACTGTCGCTGAGGTGACAGTCGAACCCGACGGCGACGAACTGGCCGGCACCGACACCGAACTGCAGACGCCCCCCTCGACCTGGGTGCTGCTGCGGCTGGGCCGCTTTGCCAAGCCCTATCGCAAGCAGCTGATCGCGGGGTTTCTGCTGACGCTGATTTCCACCGCCGCAACGCTGGTGCCGCCTTACCTGACCATCCCGTTGATGGACGACATCCTGATTCCATTCCAGAACGGTCAGAAGATCGATCCGGCGCGGGTGGGCTTGTATCTGAGCGGCCTGCTCGGCGCAGCGCTGGTCGGCTGGGGCCTTGGCTGGGCCCGCACTTATCTGCTGGCGCTGGTGTCGGAGCGCATCGGCGCCGACCTGCGCACCACCACCTACGAGCACCTGCTGACGCTGCCGCTCGACTATTTCGGCGGCAAGCGTACCGGCGACCTGATGGCACGCATCGGCTCCGAAACCGACCGCATCAACGTGTTTCTTTCGCTGCATGCACTCGATTTTGCGAACGACGTGCTGATGATCGTGATGACCGCGGTCATCCTCGTGTCCATCAATCCGCTGCTTGCGGTGGTCACCCTGGTGCCGCTGCCCTTCATCGCCTGGATGATCCACGTGGTGCGCGACCGCCTGCGCACCGGGTTCGAGAAGATCGACCGTGTCTGGTCGGAGGTCACCAACGTGCTGGCCGACACCATCCCCGGCATCCGCGTGGTCAAGGCCTTCGCACAGGAGCGCCGCGAGGCCGAGCGCTTTCGCATCGCCAACGCCTACAACCTGCAGGTGAACGACAAGCTCAACCGCACCTGGTCGCTGTTCACGCCCACCGTGTCGCTGTTGACTGAAATCGGTCTGCTCGTGGTCTGGGGCTTCGGCATCTGGCAGGTGGCGCGCGGCAGCATCACCGTGGGTGTGCTCACCGCGTTCATCGCGTACATCGGCCGCTTCTACACGCGGCTCGATTCGATGAGCCGCATCGTGTCGGTCACGCAGAAGGCGGCGGCCGGCGCCAAGCGCATTTTCGACATCCTCGACCACGTGAGCAACGTGCCCGAGCCGGCCAACCCCGTGAAGATCGAGCGCGTGCAGGGGCGCATCGAAATGAGCGGCCTGGGCTTCCGATACGGGTCGCGCGCCGTGATCCGCGACCTCGACCTGACCATCGAGCCCGGCGAGATGATCGGCCTGGTGGGCCACAGCGGCTCGGGCAAGAGCACGCTGGTCAACCTGATCTGCCGCTTCTACGACGTGACGGACGGCGCCATCAAGGTCGACGGCACCGACATCCGCCGCTTTGCGGTGGCCGACTACCGGCGCCATGTCGGGCTGGTGCTGCAGGAGCCATTTCTCTTCTTCGGCACCATTGCGCAGAACATCGCCTACGGCAAGCCCGACGCCACACGCCAGGAAGTGGTGGCCGCCGCGCGCGCCGCGCATGCGCACGACTTCATCCTGCGCCTGCCGCACGGCTACGACTCGCTCGTGGGCGAGCGGGGCCAGGGCCTTTCGGGTGGCGAGCGCCAGCGCATCAGCATCGCGCGTGCGCTCTTGATCGACCCGCGCATCCTGATCCTCGACGAAGCGACTTCGGCCGTGGACACCGAGACGGAAAAAGAGATCCAGAAGGCCCTCGACAACCTCGTGCAGGGCCGCACCACCATCGCCATCGCGCACCGCCTGTCGACGCTGCGCAAGGCCGACCGGCTGGTGGTGATGGACCGAGGCGAGGTGGTCGAGGTGGGGCCGCACGACGCCTTGATGGCGAAGCAGGGCGCCTATTGGCGGCTCTATCAGGCACAGTTGCGCCAGGCCGACGAAGATGCGAGCGAAGGCGCAATCGACGAACGCGCCGGCGCCCAGCTGCCGCTGGTCAGCCATGCAGCCCACCCGGCGGGAGACGCGTGATGAGCACCCCCAACGACAACACCACCCCTCTTCCCGTTTTCGATCTCGAGCGCGACTCCTTCGGCCGGCTGGTGCTGACCGATGCGCAGGGCGAGCGCCACGTCGGCGTCACGCCCGTGCGGGCCTTTCCGCTCAGTGCGCCCGGCGAAGGCGTGTCGCTGGTCGGCAGCGAGGGTCGCGAGCTGGTCTGGATCGACCGCGTCGAAGCGCTGCCGCCGCCGACCCGCGCACTGCTCGAACAGGAACTGGCGGTACGTGATTTCGCGCCCACGCTGCTGAAGCTGCACGGTGTGTCGAGCTTCGGCGTGCCCAGCACCTGGACGGTGAGCACCGACCGCGGCGACACCAGCTTCGTGCTCAAGGCCGAGGAAGACATCCGCCGGCTCGAGGGCGGCGCGTTGCTGATCGCCAGCGCGCATGGCGTGCAGTTCCGCATTCCCGATGTGAAGGTGCTCGACCGCGCCTCGCGCAAGCTGCTCGAGCGCTTTCTTTAAAAGCGCACGGCCAGCGCGAACGGATTCAGGCCGACGCGGCGCCGCCCGGCGCGGCGGGCAGTGCACGCGCCTGCTGCCCTGTGGCCCTGGCGCGCTGCTGGCCCCAGTCGGTGATGGGCTTCTCGAACCGGCGGTACAGAAAATCGGATGCGACGAGTGCAACGCCGAAGGACGCGAACAGCAGCAAGGGCCCTGCGACCGTGGCGGGCGACATGCCGATCACGGCTTGGGCGGCCAGGTACTGCACCAGGTACATCGCGTACGAACGGCGTCCCACGAACAGAAGAAAACGCGACGAGAGAACGCGGCGCAACCAGGTGTTCGCAACCAGCGCAGGCAGCAGCATGCCCACCAGCAGCACGTAGATCGCGATCAGCTGCGGCTGGCCGATCCAAGCGGAGATGGCCAGCGATTTGCGGTGCACGGCGACGAGCGCAAGCCCAACCGCAAGGGCTGCCGCCTGCGTCATGAAAATGCGCATCCAGCCAAAGGTCCTGCGCGAATGCATCGCGATGGCCACCATCGAGCCGACCAGCATTCCGAGGTAGTGCCAGGGCGAAAACCAGGACGGGTGAGCGCCCGTCATCCAGACCGCGGCCAGCAGCGCAAGGCCGCATGCCGCGGTTCCGAAGCGCGAGGCGCAGGTCGAGCCGAACAGCGCGAACACGGCCGGCCACAGGAGGTAGTACTTCCACTCGACGCCCAGGGTCCAGGTCATCTGGAGCGGCGCGAAGTCGGCGAGCTCGTTCAGCAGCGTGAGGTAGTAGGGCGTGGCCGCCTTCATCTGTTGCCACGCCGCGCCCTGGGCGACGAAGCTCAGGCCCAGCACCAGCAGATAGACGAGAAAGTAGAGCGGCAGGATGCGGGCCGCGCGCCGGATGTAGAACGCCCTCAGCGACACCGTGCCGGTGGCATCGCGCTCGCGCAGCAGCAAGGTGGTGATCAGGAAGCCGGAGAGCACGAAAAAGGCATGCACGCCCAGCCAGCCGGAGAACTTGTCCCAGCTGGGGCCGCCGAAGTGAAATCCGAAAACGAGGAAGACGGCAACGGCTCGCAGGCCGTCCAGCGCTGCGAAATTCCGTGTTTGCAGATAGTCGTCAAGGTCGTGGATCGACCCTTGTTCGCGCATTTTGGCGGCCTCCTCCGAGGGAGCGGATTTTGCCCCGGCAGAGTACTTTTGTGGTGCACTGAACGTGTCCCGGCGGTCTCTCTTGTTGCCCCCGCGCGACGCTGCGTCCCACGGGCTGCGAAAATCGACGCTTTGAACCGGCAACGGCCCCCCGTTGAAGCGAAATGCCCTTGCACACCACCGCCCTCGTCCTGTTTTCCGGTGGCCAGGACTCGACCACCTGCCTCGCGGATGCGCTTTCGAAGTACCAGCGCGTCGAGACGCTGGGTTTCGACTACGGCCAGCGGCACCGCGTCGAACTCGACGTGCGCGGCACCATCCTCACGAAGATGCGCCAGCGCTTTCCCGACTGGGCCCCGCGCCTGGGCGAAGACCACGTGCTCACGCTGGCGGCACTTGCCCAGCTCGGCGGCTCCTCGCTGACGGAAGAGGTGGCCTTCGAAATGCAGGCCGACGGCCTGCCCAACACGTTCGTGCCCGGACGCAACCTGCTGTTCCTGACCCTGGCCGGTGCGCTGGCCTACCGGCGCGGCCTGCAGGTGATCGTCACCGGCGTCTGCGAGACCGACTTTTCCGGCTACCCCGACTGCCGCGACGACACCATGAAGGCGATGCAGCTCGCGCTGTCGCTCGGCCTGGAGCGCCGCCTGGTCATCGAGACGCCGCTGATGTGGATCGACAAGGCCGAGACCTGGCAGATGGCCGAGCGCCTGGGCGGCGAGGCGCTGGTCGAACTCATCGTGGAAGAAACCCACACCTGCTATCTCGGCGACCGCGAGCATCGCCAGGCCTGGGGCTACGGCTGCGGCGAATGCCCCGCCTGCGACCTGCGCAAGAAGGGCTGGGAGCGCTACGCCTCCCGCGCTTAAGAAGCTGGGGAGGCCGAGGTTTCGAGCCGGTAGCGTGCGCTGCCGGCCGGTGCGCCGTCGGCCTGAGGCACCAGTGTCCAACGCTGGTTGTGGAAGTCGCCCACCGCCGCGCGGTGCGCAATCGACACCATGGCGCCGCCCGCGGCCTTCACCCGGTCGGAGAGCCGCTTGTAGAGCACGCCCTCGGCCTCGGCATCGAGCGCGCTGGTGATCTCGTCGGCAAAAAGCCATGACGGTTTCTTCAGCAGCACGCGCGCGATGGACAGGCGCTGCTGCTCGCCACCCGAGAGCTTCTGGCTCCAGACATCGCTGTCGTCGAGCCGGTTCACCAGGTCGGGCAGCAGCGCGTCGACGAGAGCCTGGCGCAGCTCGGCGTCGCTGTAGTTCTCGGCCGGATTGGGGTAGGCCAGCGCGTTGCGCAGGGTGCCGTCCGGCACGTAGGGCCGCTGCGGCATGAACACCGCGCCTTCAGGCACCTTCACGTGGCCGCGCGCAAACGGCCAGATGCCGGCAAAGGTGCGAAACAGGGTCGACTTGCCGCTGCCCGATGGGCCTTGCAACAGCACGCTGTCGCCCGGCTTCACGGCCAGCGCCGCGCCCGAGAGGAGCGAGGTGCCGTTGGGCAGCGCCACGCCGAGATCGCCGGTTTGCAGCGCGGGCGCGGTGCCGTCGCGGTCGAGCGCCTGACTCTGGGCCGCATGGGCGCGCATGGCATCGTCGAAGCTGGTGAGCCGGTCGGTGGTGGCGCGCCAGACGGCCACGCGGTCGTAGTTGTCGACGAACCAACTGAGCGAATCCTGCACCTTGCCGAAGGCCGACGAGATCTGCATCAGCTGGCCGAGCTGGATCGCGCCGCTGAAGAACCTCGGTGCGGCCACGATGAATGGAAAGATCACGGCGGCCTGCCCGAAGAAGGCGGTGAAAGTGATCAGGTTCTTCTGCTGCTTGATGAGCACCAGATAGTTGCGCAGCACGCTGCCGAAGCGCAGGTCGAGTTGGCCGTGCTCGACCTTCTCGCCCTTGTCCAGCGCAATGGCCTCGCTGTACTCGCGTACCCGGACCAGGTGGTGCCGGAAGTCGGCCTCGAAGCGCTGTTGCCGGAAGTTGGTGCCGATCAGCGGGCGGCCGATGTAGTGCGTGATGACCGTGCCGACCACGCAGTACACCACCGCCAGCCAGACCATCGCACCCGCGATCTGGTAGGTGGTTCCGCTCAACGTGAGATCGAAGTTGCCCGACAGCCCCCAGAGAATGCCCACGAAGCTCACGAGCGTGACCACCGCGTTCAGGAGGCCCATGGACAGCGACATCGTGTAGTCGGTGAACATCTGCATGTCCTCCTGGATCCGCTGGTCGGGATTGTCCGGCGTATGGCCGTCGTTCTGGGCGTAGCGCGCGAGTTCGAGGTGATAGAAGGTCCGGTCGGACATCCAGCGCGACAGGTAATCGCGCGTCATCCAGGTGCGCCAGCGCAGCTGCAGCAGTTGCGTCACATAGAACTTGAGCACCTGGACCGCGATGTTGGCGAAGGCGATCCAGCCGAAGACGCCGACCTCGCGCCAGAAGACAGCCGAGTCCTTGTTCTGCAGCGCATCGTAGAAGCGCCCGTACCACTGGTTGCCCAGCACGGCCACGTACACATAGAACAGGTTCAGCGCGACGATGCCCAGCAGCATGGCGCGTGCGCGCCATTTCTCCTCGGAACGGAAGTAGGGCGCCGCAAGCGCGAAAACGCGCCGCAGGACCTGGGCGAACGTGGCGGCACGCGCCGGGACGGATAAAGACATGCAGATTTCCTCGGTGGGCGCGGGTGCGCCGGACATCGTGAGGAACCATGGTAGTCAAATGTTCCTTAAACGGGCCTGAAGCCCCGCCCGGAACCTCGAAAAGTGCTCAGCGCAGCATGACCCGTGCCGCGGTCTCCAGGAAATGCCTGAGCGTCGGCGTCTCGAGCCCGGCCACTTTCGCCTCGTCATCCCAAAGGCGCAGCCGCACCGCGTCGCCGGCCCAGCGCTGATCGGCAAAGCGCTGCGCCGTCTGGGCATCCATCACACCGCCTTGCAGCGCCAGGCTGCGCACCGAATCTGGCGAGAGTTGCGAGAAGTAGTCGGGCCGCGTCGCGCAAAGGTAACGCTTGGCATCCACGTGCAGGCGGATCGGCTCGCGCACCTCGGCGCCGAAGGCTCCGCGCAGCAGGGGCATGGCGATGTGCTGGTGGCGGTCGTCGATGCCCAGTTCGGTGGGCGAGCGCGACAGCGTCTGGTGCTCGGCGATCAGCAGGTGCCCGAGGTCATGCAGCAGCGATGCGGTGACCAGCGCGTCGCCCGCGCCGGCCTGCTCGGCAAGCCATGCGCACTGCAGCGCGTGTTCGAGCTGCGATACCGGCTCGCCCGCATAAGCGACTCCGCCGCGTTCGGCGAACAGGCGGGCGATCTCGGCGAGGTCGAGTGTCATGGATCCGAAACGAAGGCGGTCCGCGCGAGGCGGCGGCACCCCAGCTTCGAGCATCGCAGTGACAAGGACATGACGAAGCCCCCACAAGCGCCACGCAGGCGCGTGCCTTCTGACAAATGCCTGTCACACGCCGCTGCCAGCATCGCCGCGTTCATGGCGCTTGCCGTGGGTACTTTCTTCCGCGTACGTCCCGCTCCGTCTTCATTTCCGAGGGTTTCCCCATGCTGCGTCGTTCTATCCGCTGGTCTGCCGTGCCGGCCGCTCTGCTCTCGCTGGCCTTTGCCGCTTCGGCCCAGGGCCGCACCGAGCTGCTGGTCTACACCGCGCTCGAAGCCGACCAGGTGCAGGCGTACAAGTCTGCGTTCGAAAAAGAAAACCCGGCCATTGAATTGAAGTTCGTGCGCGACTCCACCGGCATCGTCACCGCCAAGCTGCTGGCCGAAAAAGCCAACCCGCAAGCCGACGTGGTGTGGGGCCTGGCCGCCACCTCGCTGATGCTGCTCGACAAGGAAGGCATGCTCCAGCCCTACGCGCCCAAGGGCCTCGAGGCCATCAAGCCCACCATGCGCGATGCGGCCAACCCGCCCAAGTGGGTCGGCATGGACGTGTGGTCGTCGGCCATCTGCTTCAACACCGCCGAAGCGCAGAAGAAGAGCCTGCCCAAGCCCACCAGCTGGGCCGACCTGACCAACCCTGTCTACAAGGGCCAGATCACCATGCCCAACCCCGCGGCCTCGGGCACCGGCTACCTGATGGTGTCGGGCTGGATCCAGATGATGGGTGAAGAAAAGGCGTGGAAGTACATGGACGCGCTGCACCAGAACATCGGCATCTACAGCCAGTCGGGCAGCAAGCCCTGCCGCCAGGCCGGCGCCGGCGAGTTCGCGCTCGGCATGTCCTTCGAGTACCGCGCCAACAAGACCAAGCGCGACGGCGCGCCCATCGACATCGTGCTGCCGAAGGAAGGCCTCGGATGGGACATGGAAGCCACCGGCATCATGAAGACCAGCAAGAAGCAGGACGCCGCCAAGGCGCTCGCTGATTGGGCCGTGACGAAGCAGGCCAACGAGCTCTACGCAAAGAACTTCGCCGTGCTCGCGCTGCCGGGCATCCAGGAGAAACTCGAATTCGTGCCGGGCGACGTCGAGAAGCTGCTCGCCAAGAACGACTTCACCTGGGCTGCCGCGAACCGCGACCGCATCCTGACGGAATGGTCCAAGCGCTACGAATCGAAGTCGGAAAAGAAGCCGATGTGATCGTGCATCCCGGCGACAGCACATGACAAGCTTCCTTTCCCTTCGCGGCATCGGCAAGTCCTTTGGCGCCACCCGCGTGCTCGATGGCATCGATCTCGACATCGAGCCCGGCGAATTCGTGTGCCTGCTCGGTCCCTCGGGTTGCGGCAAGACCACGCTGCTGCGCATCGTGTGCGGCATCGAGCGTGCCGACGGCGGGCAGATCCTGCTCGACGGGCAGGACATCGCGGGCCTGCCGCCCGCGGCGCGCGGCTTCGGCGTGGTGTTCCAGTCGTATGCGCTGTTCCCCAACCTCACGGCGGCGCAGAACATCGCCTACGGCCTGCACCCCACCGGCGCACTCGCGCGCGAGATGGCCAAGCGCTCGCGCGAGATGCTCGACCTGGTCGGCCTCGCCGCGCACGCCGACAAGTACCCGGTGCAGCTTTCGGGCGGCCAGCAGCAACGCGTCGCACTGGCGCGCGCGCTCGCGCCCAACCCGCGCCTGCTGCTGCTCGATGAGCCGCTCTCCGCGCTCGACGCGCAGGTGCGCGCCAGCCTGCGCAGCGAGATCCGTTCGCTGCAAAAACGCCTGGGCATCGTCACCATCATGGTCACGCACGACCAGGAAGAAGCCCTTTCGATGGCCGACCGCGTGGTGCTGATGCACAACGGCCGCATCGAGCAAGCAGGCACGCCCGACGAGCTGTACCGCGAACCGCGCACCCGCTTCGTGGCGGGCTTCGTCGGCCGCATGAACATGCTGCCCGCGACCGTGCTGGCCGATGGCAAGGTGCGGGTGCGCGACAGCGAACTGTTCTGCGCACCGGGCAACCTGAGCGTCGGTTCGCAGGCCACCGTAGGCATCCGCCCCGAGCACGTGGTGGTCAGGCGCTTCGGCACCGAGCTCGGCGCCAACAGCTTCGCGGCGCGCCTGCTCGATACGGAATTCTTCGGCAACCGCACTTCGGCGCGGCTGGCCTGCGAACCGCTGGGCATCGAGATCGAGGCCGAACTGCCCGCCGATGCGCGCAACGGTGGAGACGAGCCGCTGGTGCCCAGCAGCATGGTGCACATCCAACTGCCCCTGAATGCACTCTCGGTCCTGGCGCACTGAGCCATGAGCAGCCCCCCCGAAGCCATCGCCGCCCGGCCGATGGCGATGGCGCGCAGCAGCGCTTTCGACCGTGAGCGCTGGCTGACGGGCGCGGCCGTCTCGCTGCTCGTGCTGCTGCTGGTCGTGATCGTGGCGCTGCCCGTCGGCGCACTGGTCGGCCAGAGCTTCTTCGACCGCGCGGGCGCCTTCGTCGGCCTCGCGAACTTCGCGCGCTACCTCGACAATCCCGCACTTGTGCAGTCGGCCTTCAACAGCCTGTGGCTCGCGGCGGTGAGCGCCGTGATCTGCACAGCCATCGCCTATGTGTACGCCTATGCGCTCACACTGTCGTGCATGCCGGCCAGGGGCATGCTGCGTGCCGTGGCGCTCATTCCGCTGCTTGCGCCTTCGCTGCTGCCGGCCATCAGCCTGGTCTATCTGTTCGGCAACCAGGGGCTCTTCAAGGGATTGCTGGGCGACGTGTCGATCTATGGCCCGCTCGGCATGGTGCTCGGCTCGGTGTTCTGGACATTGCCGCATGCGCTGCTGATCCTCACCACCGCCATGGCCACTTCCGATGGCCGTCTCTACGAAGCGGCGCAGACGCTCGGCGCCTCGCGCTGGCGCATCTTCCGCACCGTGACGCTGCCTTCCTCTCGCTACGGGCTCATCGTTGCCGCGATGGTGGTGTTCGTGCTGGTCATCACCGACTTCGGCGTGCCCAAGGTCGTCGGCGGCCAGACCGGCGTGCTCGCCACCGACATCTACAAGCAGGTGGTCGGCCAGCAGAACTTCCAGATGGGCGCCGTGGTCGGTCTGGTGCTGCTGATTCCGGCGGTGCTTTCGTTTCTGGTCGAACGCCGCGTGCGCAGCAGGCAGGCCGCGGCGCTTTCGGCACGTGCCACGCCCTACCAGCCGGAGCCCGTGGCATCGCGCGACCGCGCGCTGCTCGTGTTCTGCGGGCTCACTGCTTGCGCCATCCTCGTGATGATCGGCATGGCGGTGTTCGCGTCGCTCGCCACCTACTGGCCCTACCAGCTCGCACCGTCGCTGAAGAACTACGACTTTAGCAACATGGACGGCGGCGGCTGGGGCAGCTACCTCAACTCCCTGCGGCTCGCGTCGTGTGCCGCGGTCGCGGGCGCGCTCGCCACCTTCGTCTCGGCCTATCTGGTGGAGAAGCCGCGGCACTTCGGCCTGCTGCGCGAGTTGCTCAACCTGCTCGCCAACCTGCCGCTCGCGGTGCCGGGGCTGGTACTGGGCGTGGGCTACATCTTCTTCTTCATCTCGCCGTCGAATCCACTGCGCGGGCTCTATGGCGGCATGGCGATCCTCGTCATCTGCACCGTCGCGCACTTCTTCTCGGTGGCGCACCTCACCTCGCTCGCCGCGCTGCGCCAGCTCGATCGCGAGTACGAGCTGGTGTCGGAGTCGATGGGCGTGCCCTTCTGGCGCACGCTCTGGCGCGTGCACCTGCCGGTGGCGCTGCCCACGGTGCTCAACGTCGGCGGCTACTTCTTCGTCAACGCGATGACCACCGTGTCAGCCGTCGTGTTCCTCTACTCGCCGCAGACCACGCTGGCCGCCATCGCCGTGCTCAACATGGACGATGCCGGCGACGTGGCACCCGCTGCCGCCATGGCCTCGCTGATCATGCTCACGGCCGCCGTCGGCCGCGGCGTGTTCGCGCTGGCTGGACGTTGGACGCTCGAACGCACCCAAGCCTGGAGAAACCGGTAATGCCCGGAACACCCGACAACAAAGACAGTTTCGACCTCATCGTCGTCGGCGCCGGCATCGTCGGCCTGGCCCATGCCTACACCGCCGCGCAGCGCGGCCTCAAGGTCTGCGTGGTCGAGCGCGATGCGGCCTGCATCGGCGCATCGATCCGCAACTTCGGCTTCATCACCATCACCGGCCAGGCGCCGGGCGACACTTGGCGCCGCGCCATGCATTCCCGCGAGGTCTGGCAAGACATCGCACCGCAGGCTGGCATCGGCATCGTGCACCGCAATCTGTGGCTTGCGGCCTACCGCAGCGAGGCACACGACGTGCTCGAAGCCTTCATGCGAACGCCGATGGGCGAAGCCTGCCAGCTGCTCGATGCGGCCCACGCCCAGGCCAGGGCGCCGGCGCTGAGCCTGGCCGATGCGAGCTCGGTGCTGTTCAGCCCGCACGAGCTGCGCGTCGAATCGCGCACCGCCATCGGCCTGCTCGCGAAATGGCTGGCCGAAGTGCACGGCGTGGTGTTCCGCTTCGGGGAGACCGTACACGAGGTGGAGACGCCGCGCGTGCGAACCTCGCGCGGCCTGCTTCGCGGCGAGCGCGTGGTGGTCTGCACCAACACCGATCTGCACGGCCTCTTTGCCGACCGCATTGCCGCGCACGACCTCACTCTGTGCCGCCTGCAGATGCTGCGCGTGAAACCCGAAGCGGGCTTCCGCCTGCCGGGCTCGGTGATGATGGACCTGAGCCTGGTGCGCTACGAGGGCTATAGCACCCTGCCCGAGGCGACCGCACTGCGCGAGCGGCTGCAGGAGGAGGAGGCCGCTTCCCTCGCGCACGGCATTCACCTGATCGTGGTGCAGAGCGCCGACGGCTCGCTGGTGGTCGGCGACTCGCACCACTATGGCGACGCGCCCGAGCCGTTTGCAATGGAAGAAGTCGACCGGCTCATCCTGCGCCACCTGCGCGGCACACTGAATCTCGAAACAGCGCAGATCACCGAACGCTGGACCGGCGTGTACCCCTCGTCGAAGACCACCCCCTGCGTGATCGATGCGCCCGACGAGGCAACGCGCGTGGTGCTGGTCACCAGCGGCACCGGCGCGAGCACGGGTTTCGGCATTGCGCACGACGTATTCATGACATGGTGAGTACCTTCATATGAACGCCCACAATCACTCCAAGCTCCAGGCCGTCGTCTTCGACTGGGCCGGCACCATCATCGACTTCGGCTCGTGCGCGCCCATGGGCGCCTTCGTGAAGCTGTTCGGGCAGTTCGGCGTGGACATAAGCATTGCCGAAGCGCGCGGCCCCATGGGCATGGCCAAGTGGGACCATATCAAGGCGCTGGGCACGCTGCCGCGCATTGCGGCGCAGTGGGAGGCGAAGCAGGGCCATGCCTTCAACGATGCGGACGTGGACCGCCTCCATGAAGTGTTCACGCCGATGAACGCCGCCAGCGTGCGCGACCATGCCGACTTCGTTCCCGGCGCGCTCGACGCGGTGAATGCCGCGCGCGAGCGCGGCCTCAAGATCGGCTCGACCACCGGCTACAACCGCCCGATCATGGAAGTGGTCGCGCCCATCGCGGCGGCCGGCGGCTACGCGCCCGACAACCTCGTGTGCGCCGGCGACCTCGCGCAAGGCCGTCCGTCGCCGCTCATGATGTACCGCTGCTTCGCCGACCTCGGCGTATGGCCGCCGCACACCGTGGTCAAGGTCGACGACACCGGCGTGGGCCTGCAGGAAGGCCTCAATGCCGGCACCTGGACCGTGGGCCTTGCGGTGAGCGGCAACGCGGTCGGCCTCACGTTCGCCGAATGGCAGGCGCTCGATGCTGCACAGCAGCAGGAGCACCGCGAGCGCGCCACCGCCCAGCTCCAGGCTGCAGGCGCTCACTACGTCATCGATAGCGTTGCCAACCTGCCGAACGTCCTCGAAGACATCGAGCGCCGGCTGCAGGGCGGCGAGCGGCCGGCAGCCGCCTGACGGCGCCCGGCCGTTCCGATTCGGCACGGCGTCCGACTTGACTTGCAGGGCGGCGGGCATAGCATCCGCCGCATGAGAAGCACAGCCTTTGTTCTTCTGTTCTGCATCGGCCTGGTGACGGCCGGCTGCAACGACAAGCCCAAGCCGGGCGGGCCGGTGCCCAAGGCTTCGGCGAGTGTCGTGGTGCCGGCGCTGCCCGCGGCCTGATCCGCCCCTGGACGCGAAGGCGGCCGCGTGCCGCCGGCCATTGTGCGCTCCTGTTTTCGTGTCCGAGGGTATCCTCGGTGCGAAGCAAACAATGAAAACATCCGAGACAACCGCCTATCTGGCGGATTCGCGCTATGCCATGCTGCGGCTCGCCCTCACGCTGCTGATCATGACGGTCGGCAGCAGCGGCATGTACGTGGTGTCCGTGATGCTGCCTGCCGTGCAGGCCGAGTTCGGCGTCGCCCGCGCCGATGCATCGCTGCCGTACACCCTGCTGATGCTGGGCTTCGGCCTCGGCGGCGTGCTGATGGGGCGGCTGGCCGATCGCTTCGGCGTGATGTGGCCCCTGCTGGGCGGTGCCGTCAGCCTGGGCCTTGGGTATGTCGCCTGCGGCATGGCCGACGGCATCGTGGCCTTCACCCTGGCGCAGGCGGTGCTGGTCGGCCTGCTCGGCAGTGCCGCGGCCTTTGCGCCGCTGGTGGCCGACACCTCGCTCTGGTTCGTGAAGCGGCGCGGCATTGCGGTGGCGGTATGCGCGAGCGGCAACTATGTCGCCGGTGCCATCTGGCCGCCTGTCGCGCAGCATTTCATCGAGACCGTGGGATGGCGGCAGACCTACATCGGCATGGGTGTGTTCTGCGGCTTGGCGATGGCGGCGCTTGCGCTCTTCATGCGAGCCCGGCCGCCGTGCATTGCTGTCGAGCCTTCCGGTTCGGCGCTTGCCATGGGGCCGGGCGCGGTGCGCAAGCGCGACATGACGCGGCCATTCGGCCTCGGCATGGGCACGGCGCAAGGCCTGCTGTGCGTGGCCGGCGTTGCCTGCTGTGTGGCCATGTCGATGCCGCAGGTGCACATCGTGGCCTATTGCAGCGACCTGGGCTACGGTGCCGCGCGCGGCGCGCAGATGCTGTCGCTGATGCTGGCTTTCGGCGTGGTGAGCCGGCTGGTGTCGGGCGCCATCTGCGACCGCATCGGCGGCCTGCGCACGCTGCTCTTGGGCGGCGTGCTGCAGTGCGTGGCGCTGCTGCTGTTCCTTCCCTTCGACGGACTCGTGCCGCTCTATGTGATCTCGGCGCTGTTCGGGCTGTTCCAGGGCGGCATCGTGCCGTCTTACGCGATCATCGTGCGCGAGCACTTTCCGCCCGCCGAAGCCGGCGCGCGCGTGGGCACGGTGCTGATGTTCACGCTCTTCGGCATGGCGCTGGGCGGCTGGATGTCGGGCAAGGTGTTCGACCTCACCGGCAGCTACCACGCGGCGTTCCTGAACGGCATCGGATGGAACCTGCTGAACGTGAGCATCGCGGCGATGCTGCTGTTCAGGGTTCGGCATCTTCGGCTTCGCCCCGCCGCGGCGTAGCGCCGTCAGAGGTCGGCTAGGCCCATCGCAGGATCGCTCACCGTGTGCTTGCCGGTTTCCACCCGGCCGGCGAAGCGGCGCGAGTAGCTGGGGTCGGCATCGCAGGTGACTGCGAAGTCGTACCAACGGCCGCTGGCGGCGAGCTCCCAGTGCTGTTCGGTGGTGGCGCCGCCTTCGACTGTCGCGATCCATGGGCCGTCATCGCGATAGGCCTTCGCACGCACCGTGAACCTGCAGGCCTTGGTGCCGCCACTGCGCATCTCCAGGTAGACGTTGCCGTTGGCAATGTCGTAGCACACGCGCACTTCAGGGTTGGCGCCGTTCGTGCGCAGCGCATTGAGATCGCCCTTGAAGTGGCGGTGAAAGCCATTGGGACCAAGCACCCAGAGGTCGTAGAAGCCGCTGTTGTCGGTCGCTGCGTTCCATGTGCCGTCGAGCGTCTTGCCGGGCTCGACCATGTAGCGGCGCGGCAGGCGGCCGAGGTTGAGCTTGTCGTACACATGGAACACCGCGCCTGCCTTGCCCGTGTTGGCGAACAGCAATCGAACGGTACCTGCCGCGGTGTCGGCGCGTGCGCTGGTGTGCAGTTCATAGGGCAGCGCACGCGAGGGCCGCGTGCCGGTGGCCTGGCGCGGCAACTGCGGATCGAGCGGCAGCGGGACCTGGCCCAACGCCTCCTGGCTGAGCCGCAGCTGGTCGGCCTGGTCACGGGTGCTGCGGCCAGCGAGCGTGGGCAGCGGCTCGTCGTTGGGATTGGCGAAATTGAAGGCGCTCGTGAGGTCGCCGCACACCGCGCGGCGGAAGGCACTGATGTTGGGTTCCTTCACGCCGAAGCGCGTCTCCAGGAAACGCAGCACCGAAGTATGGTCGAAGGCCTGCGAGTTGACCCAGCCGCCGCGGCTCCAGGGCGACACCACATACATCGGCACGCGCGGGCCCGGGCCGTACACACGGCCGTCGGGCGCGGGCTGGCCGGTGCTGCCGGGCGGCGCCGCATGGGTGAAGTATTCGGGCCCGAGGTCCGCATCGGGCAGCGTGGTCCTGCCGGCAAAGCTGCCATCGCTGACCGGTGAAGGGGCCGAGGGCGAGGGCAGGTGATCGAAGTAGCCGTCGTTCTCGTCGAAGTTGACGAAGAGCACGGTCTTGCTCCACACCTCGGGCACGGCGGTGAGCGCATCCAGCACCTCTTGCAGGAACCACGCGCCTTGCACCGGGCTGGAAGGGCCCGGGTGCTCGCAGTAGATGGACGGTGCGTTCATCCAGCAGACCTGGGGCAGCTTGCCTTCGCGAATGTCGCGCTTGAAGGCGTCGAGGTAGTTCTCGGGACGGGTGCCCGGCAGCGTATTGGCCACGCCCTTGTACAGCGGGTTCTTCGTGTTGTCCGTCGCCGCGTCGTAGGCGTGGTAGGGCAGCGGCTGGCCGGTATCGGCATACGGTGTGTTCGGCTCTCCGCCGCTGGACACCGGAAAGCCCGAATCGAGGTTCGCCTGGCGGAACTGCCGGAAGGCGCCGAGCATGTTGTCGCCCCATTCGTCGGGCATGTTCTGGTAGCTGATCCAGCGCACGCCTGCTGCCTCGAGACGCTCGGCATAGGTCTTCCAGGTGTAGCCGGTGTTCACCGATCCGGGGCGGCCGTCGATCCAGTCCCACTCGTTGCGCACGAAGGCGGTGCCGGTCGCGCTCGCGCCGTTGGTGCCGGTGAGATGGAAGGAGCGATTGGCGTCGGTGCCGGTGTGCATGCTGCAGTGGTACGCGTCGCAAAGCGTGAAGGCGTTGGCCAGCGCGAACTGGAACGGGATTTCCGCTTCCTTGTGGTAGCCCATGGCCTTGACGGTCTTGTAGCGCGGCCACTGGTACATGCGGCCGCTGTCCCAGGCGTTCTGGCTGTCCGCCCAGTCGTGGGGCGTGCCGCCGTCGCGCTGCGCGTTGCCCTTGCTGCTGTCCAGGTGGTAGGGCAGCACCAGCTTGCCGCTGGCATCGGTCTGCTGCCACACGTTCAATCCCTTGGGCAGCGGGATGGTGAAGCGGTCGCCAAAGCCGCGCACGCCCATCAGCGTGCCGAAGTAGTGGTCGAACGAACGGTTCTCCTGCATCAGGATGACGACATGCTCGACGTCCTGGATGGTGCCGGTCTTGCTGTTGGCAGGAATGGCGAGCGCGCGGCGAATGCTCGGGGGAAAGGCCGAGAGTGCGAGCGCGGCAACGCCGGTGGTGGCGGTGCCCGCGAGGAATTGGCGGCGGGAGGTCATTGCGGTGCAGCCATCACAGATCGGCCAGGCCCATGGCCGGGTCGCTCACCGTGTGCCTGCCGGTTTCGACGCGTCCGGCAAAGCGGCGCGCATAGCCCGCGTCGGCGTCGCAGGTCACTTCGAAGTCGTACCACGCGCCGCTTGTCGCCAGGTCCCAGTGCAGCTCGGCCTTGGCGCCGCCCTGCACGGTCGCGGTCCACGGGCCGTCGTTTCGGTAGGCCTTGGCACGCACCGTGAACTTGCAGGCGCTCTTGCCGCCGTTGAGCATCTCCAGGTACACATTGCCGTTGGCGATGTCGTAGCACACGCGTACTTCTGGAGCGGCGGCATCGCCTGCGCGCAGGCGGTTGAGGTCGCCCTTGAAATGGCGGTGATAGCCGTTGGGCCCGAGCACCCACAGGTCGTAAAAGCCGCTGTTGTCGGTGGCTGCATTCCACGTGTCGTCGAGCGTCTTGCCGGGTTCGACCATGTAGCGGCGCGGCAGGCGGTCGAGGTTGAGTTTGTCGTACACGTGGAAGACTGCCGCCGCCTTGCCGGTGTTGGCGAACAGCAATTGCACCTTGCCGCCGACGGTATCGGCGCGCGCGCTGGTGTGCAGCTCGTAAGGCAGCGCGCGCGAGGGACGCGTGCCGGTGGCCTGGCGCGGCAGCTGCGGATCGAGCGGCAGCGCAATCTGGGCCAGGGCTTCCTGGGACGCGCGCAGCTGGTCGGCCTCGGCCTTGCTCTTGCGGCCGGCCAGCGTGGGCAGCGCCTCGCTGTTGGGATTGGCAAAGTTGAAGGCGCTCGTGAGGTCACCGCACACCGCGCGGCGGAAGGCGCCGATGTTGGGCTCTTTCACGCCGAAGCGCGATTCGATGAAGCGGATGACCGAGGTGTGGTCGAAGGCCTGCGAGTTGACCCAGCCGCCGCGGCTCCAGGGTGAAACCACGTACATCGGCACGCGCACGCCCGGGCCATAGACGCGGCCGTCGGGCGCGGGCTGGTCGGTGGTGCCGGGCGGATTCGGATGGTTGAAGCGCTCGAAGGCAATGTCCGATTCGGGCAGCGTGGTCTTGCCGGCGGCCGTGCCGTCGGCGTTGAGCGATGGTGCCGCGGGCGAAGGGTAGTGGTCGAAGTAGCCGTCGTTCTCATCGAAGTTGATGAACAGCACGGTCTTGCTCCACACGTCGGGCACGGTGGTGAGCGCGTCCAGCGTTTGCTGGACGTACCAGCCGCCCTGCACGGGGCTCGAGGGGCCGGGGTGCTCGGAATAGGTCGCGGGCGCGATGATCCACGACACCTGCGGCAGCTTGCCGTTCTTGATGTCCTGGCGGAACTGCTCGAGAAAACCGCCGTCGGGCATGGTGTTGGCAATGCCCTTGTAGAGCGGATTGCCGGCGTCGTCGCTCGCCGGGTCGTAGGCCGGCGAGGCCACGTCGTTGCTCACGGGCTTGCCCGAGGCCTCGTTGGCGAGCCGGTACTGCTTGAAGCCGGCCAGCGGGTTGTCGCCGAAGTTCTCGGGCATGTTCTGGTAGACGATCCAGCTCACCTTGGCTTCCTGCAGCCGCTCGGGGTAGGTCTTCCACTCGAAGCCCTTGGCCGAGCTGTCGATCGAGTCCCACTCGTTGTTGACCGAGGCCACGTTCGCGCCGGTGGGGCCGTTGGTGCCGGTCCAGAGGAACATGCGGTTCGAATTGGTGCCGGTGTGCATGCTGCAGTGATAGCCGTCGCACAAGGTGAACGCGTTGGCGAGCGCGAACTGGAAGGGCAGCTCGGCCTCCTTGTAGTAGCCCATGGCCGCATTGGTCTTGTAGCGCGGCCACTGGTACGTGCGCCCGCCGTCCCAGGCGTTCTGTCCGTCGATCCACGAATGCGGCGTGCCGCTCACGCGCTGTGCGTTGCCCTTGCGGCTGTCCAGGTGGTAGGGCAGAACCGGGTTGCCCGTGGCATCGCTCTGCTGCCACACGCTCCGGCCCTTGGGCAGCGGAATGGTGAAGCGGTCGCCGAAGCCGCGCACGCCCATGAGCGTGCCGAAGTAATGGTCGAACGAGCGGTTTTCCTGCATCAGGATGACGATGTGCTCGACGTCCTGGATCGTGCCGGTCTTGTTGTTGGCCGGAATGGCGAGCGCGCGGCGAATGCTCGGCGGAAAGGCGGCGATTGCGAGCGCGGCGGCACCGGTGGTGGCCGTGCCCTGCAGGAATCTGCGGCGTGAGTTCATGGTCTTGTGGTGTTTGGTCATGAGGTAGGACGATGGGCGCTTCGATGGACGCTCAAGGTGCGCAACGCATGTCGGGCTTGGTGCCGGTGTCGGGCGGGTTGCCGGGCGTTGCCGGTGTGCCGGCAGTCGGCGTTCCCGAGCCGGGCAGGAAGCCCGAGAAGCCGCCGCCATCGCCGCCGCCGCAGGCGGAAAGAGCGCAAGCCAGGATCAGTGCGGGAACGAGCCGCACGGGCAGGGATGAAAATCGCATGGTGGGTTCCTTGGAGTTGTCGCGTGTGGGCACTCGGATGCGGCAAAAATGGCGCCTCGAAGGCACCGCGCACCGGACAGGCACAAGACTAGGGAGAACCCGTTACATCGCCGTGAACGAGCGATGACAAGGCAAAGGCGCCAAAGGCGCCAGGAGGGCGAAGCACAGCGAAGGTGCTCGCCCCCGGACGAGGTTCAATGCTCGTTGCTGATGCCGCTGGAGACGTGGCCGGCAGGCACGTGGCGTGCCGCGGCATCGACGTGGCCGGTCTGGTCGTCGAAGAAGAAATCGGGTTCGAACTCGCGCAGGAACTCACCCTTGGGCAGTCCGCCGAGGAACATGGCCTCGTCCACGCGGATGTTCCACTTCATGAGCGTGCGGATCGCGCGCTCGTGCGCGGGCGCGCTGCGCGCGGTGACCAGCGCGGTGCGGATGCGCATCTGCGCATTGCCGGCCATCTGCAGGCGATGCAGCGCGGCCAGCAAGGGCTTGAAGGGACCTTCGGGCAAGGGCAGGTCGGCCTTGCTGAGTTCGTGGGCCTGGAAGGCGTCGAGGCCTTCCGCCTGGAACACGCGCTCGGCTTCGTCGGAGAACAGCACCGCGTCGCCGTCGAAGGCAATGCGCACTTCGTTGGGCCACGCATCGCTGGCCTTCACCGACTCGACCAGCACCCGCGCGGCCGGGAAGCCCGCGACCAGGGCCTCGCGCACGTCCTCTGCGTTGACCGACAGGAACAGGTGCGCGCGCAGCGGCCGCAGGTATCCGAAAGGCGGACGGCCCTGCGTGAACACGCCGCGCTGCAGCTTGATGTCGGCCGCCGCGCTGGAGCGGAAGATGCGCATGCCCGAAACCGGGTCGTTGCGCGAGAGGATCACCACCTCGACGCGCTGCATGCCGTCGTCGTTGAAACGCAGCAGCTTGCGGATCAGCGAGTACGCGATGCCCGGCGCGGCCGGCACGTCGATGCGGTCGAGCTGCAGTTTCATGTAGCCCTCGTTGTCGCCGGCCTCGAAGATCCTGTTTTCTTCTTCGAGGTTGAACAGCGCGCGCGACGAGATCGCGACCACGAGTTTGTCTTCGAGCGTGACGGGCATGAGGTGCAGTACTTCCTGGCGGCGTTACTTGACGAACTGATTCAGCTGGATGATAGGCAGCATCACCGCCAGCACGATGAGCATCACCACGCCGCCCATGGCCACGATCAACAAGGGTTCGAGAATGGTCGCCAGGTGCATCGCCCGGCGCTGCACTTCGGCGCCGAGCTGGTTTGCGGCGCGCTGCAGCATCAGCGGCAGCGTGCCGGTCTGCTCGCCCAGCCGCGCGAACATCGACACCAGGCCCGGAAAGCGCTTTTTCTGCGCCAGCGCCGAGGCCAGCGGCGCGCCTTCGCGCACCAGCACGAGCGCATCGAGCGCATCCGCGCGCATGGCGCGGTTGCCCAGGGTTTCGGAGGCCGCCTGCAGCGCGCGCAGGATCGGCACGCCGGCCGTGGCGAGCATGGCCAGCGTGCTGGCAAACCGCGCCGCGTTGTAGCCGCGCGCGAGCTTGCCGACCAGCGGCAGCCTGAGCCAGGCGGCATCGAACTTCAGCCGGAAGGCCTCTTGCGCCAACGCGAGTCGCACGGCAATGGCAGCGCACACCACGCCACCCAGCATCCACCACCCGTAATCGCGCACCGCCGCGCTCAACGAAAGCATCACCGTGGTGAGAAAGGGCAGCGAGCGCTTGGTGCCCGCGAACACTTGTGCCACCTGCGGCACCACATAGCTCACGAGGAAGATCACGATCACGATCGCCACCAGGGTGACGATGGCCGGGTAGAGCGCCGCGCCGACGAGCTTCTGCTGCAGCGCCTGCCGCTCTTCGAGATCGTCGGCGAGCCGGTCCAGCACGAGGCCGAGGTTGCCGCTTTGTTCGCCAGCGCCGATCACTGCGGTGTAGATGGGCGAGAACTCGCGGGGGTGGGCCGCCAGCGCGCGTGCAAAGGGCGAACCCGCGTTGACTTCGGCGCGCAGCGATGCGACCAGGTTGCGCTGTGGCTCGGTCTCGGCTTCGTCGGTGAGCGCGGTCAATGCGCGTTCGAGCGGCAGGCCGGAGGACACGAGCCCCGCGAGCTGGCGCGTCCACACCGCGAGGCCGGTCGAGCTGAAAATCCTGGCGCCGCCCCCGAGCCATCGGCGCAGGCCACCGTTGCCGGTGCCGTTGACGTGGCTGCTGCCGACCGGTGTGACCGACAGCGGAATGAGCGCCTGCGCGCGCAGCAGGCTGCGCGCGCTGCGCGCGGTGTCGGCCTCGAGCACGCCTTCTCGCGACTGGCCGCTGGCATCGATGGCTTCGAAGGAATAGGCGGGCATGGCAGAGCGAAAGGATTATTCGCGCGTGACCCGCACCAGCTCGGCGCGCGAGGTGACGCCGGACTGCACCAGCCGCTCGCCGTCCTCGCGCATCGAACGCAGGCCGCCGCGCGCGCCGGCTTCGAAGAGCTGGCTTTCGGCCGCCTTGCCATGAATGAGCGCCTGCACTTCGTCGTTGGCCACCAGGAGCTCGAAAATGCCGGTGCGGCCCTGGTAGCCGGTTTGGCCGCAGGCCTCGCAGCCGGCGCCGCCGCAGCTGGTGCAGACCTTGCGCACCAGGCGCTGCGCGAGCACGCCCAGGAGCGAGGAGCTCAGCAGGAAAGGTTCGACGCCCATGTCGGTCAGTCGCGTGACGGCGCTGACCGAGTCGTTGGTGTGCAGCGTCGCCAGCACGAGGTGGCCGGTGAGCGAGGCCTGGATGGCGATCTGCGCGGTTTCGAAGTCGCGGATTTCGCCGATCATGATCACGTCCGGGTCCTGCCGCAGGATGGCGCGCAAGGCCTTCGCGAAGGTGAGCTCGATCTTGGCGTTGATCTGCGTCTGGCCCACGCCCGGCAGCTCGTATTCGATGGGGTCTTCCACCGTCATGATGTTGCTGCGGCCCGCGTCCAGCCGGGCCAGCGCGGCATACAGCGTGGTGGTCTTGCCCGAGCCGGTGGGCCCGGTCACCAGGATGATGCCGTGCGGCTGCGCAATGAGGCGCTCGAAGCGCTCCAGCGTATCGCCCTGCATGCCGACCGATTCGAGCGTGAGCTTCGATTCGGTCTTGTCCAGCAGGCGCAGCACCGCGCGCTCGCCGTGGGCGCTTGGCAGCGTGGAGACGCGCACGTCCACCGCGCGCGTGCCGATGCGCAGCGAGATGCGCCCGTCCTGCGGCAGCCGCTTCTCGGAGATGTCGAGGTCGGCCATGATCTTGAGGCGCGAGATCAGCGCGGCGTGCAGCGCGCGGTTGGGCTGCACCACTTCGCGCAGCGTGCCGTCGATGCGAAATCGCACGGACGAGGTGCGCTCGTAGGGCTCGATGTGGATGTCGCTCGCGCCGTCGCGCGCGGCCTGAGTGAGCAGCGCGTTGAGCATGCGGATGATGGGCGCGTCGCCTGCGCTCTCCAGCAGGTCTTCGACCGCCGGCAGCTCCTGCATCATGCGCGAGAGGTCGGCGTCGCTCTGCACCTCGCTCACCACCGCGGCTGCGCTCGATTCGCCCTGTGCATAGGCTGCGCTGATGCGCTGCGCCAGCGGGCCGTCGGCCAGCACCTCGAAGGCCTGTACGCCGTACTTGCGCGTGACCTCGCCGAGTGCGCTGCGCGAGGGATGGCTCGACATCCACAGCGTGTAGCGGCCGTCGTCGGTTTCCTCGAGCAGCAGTTGCTGGCTGCGTGCGAACGCGTAGGGCAGGGGGTGGCGCATGGGCGGGTCAGGGCAGTTCGCGCGAGGTGGTCGGGTCGGCCGTGGGCGGCAGGGCGCCGCGCAGCGGGCTCGGGCGCAGGCTGCGCGGGTCGGCCGGAGGGCGGGGCGGCGGAATGAGCTGCGTGCCCTGGATGCGCTCGCTGCTGCTGCTCGTGCGATCGGCCGAGCGCGGAGGCGCTTCCGGCAGCACGGGGGCGGAGTCCACGCCGCGCAGCATGATGTTGTCGGTGTTCGGCTGCGTGCGCTGCTGCATGCCGCGGATCTCGTCGTAGCGGTCGTAGGAAAACGCTTCGGTGGAGGCGCCGTCGCGCATGACGGCAGGGCGCAGGAACATCATCAGGTTGCTCTTGGTGCGCGAGCGGATTTCGTTCTTGAACAGGTTGCCGAACACCGGGATGTCGCCGGCCACGGGCACCTTTTCGATGGTGTTGTTGTAGTCGTCCGAGAGCAGGCCGCCGAGCATGACGAGGCCGCCGTCTTCCACCAGCACGCTGGACTCGATCGAGCGCTTGTTGGTGGTGGGCCCGTTGGCGTTGTTGACCGTGTTCTGGTCGACGGTCGAGGTTTCCTGGAAGATGGTCATCTTCACGGTGCCGTTCTCGTTGATGGTCGGGCGCACGCGCAGCGTGAGGCCCACGTCCTTGCGCTCCACCGTGGTGAACGGATTGATGCCCACCGAGCCCGAGGTGCTCGCGTACTGGCCGGTGACGAAAGGCACGTTCTGGCCGATGACGATCTTGGCTTCTTCGTTGTCCAGCGTCAGCAGGTTGGGGGTCGAGAGCACATTGGCGTCCCCGTCGCTGTTGAAGAAGTTCGCAATCGCGCCCAGGATGTACTGGCCGCCGATCTTGCCGGCGATGCCGAGGTTCAGGCCGGTCGATGGCCGGACGTTGGCCACGTCGCGCGTGGCCAGGGCCTGGGTCAGCGTCAGGATGTTGGCGCTGGCCAGGCTCGAGTTGGTGCCGATGACCGCGTTGTTGCCGAGGGCGCTCTGCCATTGGACGCCGAAGTTGGCGGCCTTCTTGGCGCTCACCTCGACGATCAGCGCCTCGATCATGACCTGGGCGCGCCGTCCGTCGAGCTTGTCGATCACCGCGCGCATCTGCCGGTACTGCGGCTCGGGTGCCGTGATGATGAGCGAATTGGTCGAAGGGTCGGCCTGGATCTGTCCACCCGTCGAAGGCTGGTTGGCATTGTTCAGCGGCGCATTGGCGGCCGCCGAGCCGCTTTGCCCGCTGAGGCTGGCCTGCTGCATGGCCTGCGGTGCGCTGGCCTGCGGCTGCGCCTGGCCGCCACCCGCGGCCCCTGGCGTGCCAGTGGTGCCCGGAAGCTGGTTCGCGGCCATGGCGGCGCGCAGCGTGGCCGCGAGGCGAACTGCGTCGGCGTTCTTCAGATAGACCACGTAGATGTTGCCGGCCGCGCCGTTGCTGCTCTCGGCCGGGGCGCGGTCGAGCTTCTCGACCAGCGTGCGCACCAGCGCGGCCCGCGCCGGATTGGCGGCGCGCAGGATGAGCGCGTTGCTGCGCGGATCGGCCAGCAGGGTGGTACGGAACGACGCGTCCGCCGCGCCCGGCGCAGCAGCGCCCGGCGTTGCGCCCGAACCGCTGCCATCGACCAGCCGCGTGATCAGGGGCAGCATGTCGGTGGCGACCGAATGCTTGAGCGGGATGACCTCGATGTCCGACGCATTGGGCACGTCGAGCGCCGCGATGATGCGTGCCAGCCGGCGCATGTTGTCCGCGTAGTCGGTGATCACGAGCGAGTTGTTGCCCGGGTTCACGTTGATAGTGTTGTTGGGCGGAATGAGCGGGCGCAGCACCGGCAGCAGGCTGTTCGGCGATTCGTAGTTGAGCCTGAAGATCTGCGTGACGATCTGGTTGCCACCCACGGAGCCCGCGCTGGGCGTGGCGGTGTTGACGGTCTGGGTCTGGAGCTTGGCGTCCGCTTCGGGAACCACCTTGTAGAGCCCTTCGGCCTCCACCACCGCAAAGCCCTGCAGCCGAAGTGCGGAGGCGAACTGGTTGAACGCGGCGGCCGGCGCGATGGCGCGGTCGGTGACGAGGTTCATCGTGCCCTTGACGCGCGGATCGACCACCACGTCGCGGCCGGTGACCACGGCCATGGTGCGGGCCACGGCCTCGATGTCGGCGTTGGCGAAGTTGAGCGTGATGGGCTCGCCCCGGCGGGGCGCATCGGGACTGCCGGCCTGTGCGAACGCCGGCGGCACGGCCTGCATGAAGGTGGCGGCAATCAGCATCTGCGCTGCGAGTGCAACGATGCCGAGGCGGCTGCCGTGCGAAGTCAGTGGCTTCTTCATGATCAACCCAGGGTGATGATCGAACGCGCGTTCTCGCGCCGTCCGATGATGTTCAACAAATTGGAAAGTGCGTCTTCGCGGCCGGCTGCGGCACTGGCTTCGCCATTGAAGCGAAAGGTGGTGCCGTTCCAGCTGCCGCTGCCGTTCAGCTGCAGGCTGCCTTCGCGCGTGCTCAGCAGCAGGCTCGGCCGGCTGCCGCCCTCGAGTGTGAGGCGGTAGCTGCCCATCGGCTTCAGGGTCGAAAGGCTCGACGACACGTCGGTGGCGTCGAGCGTCGCCTGGCCCGCGAGGCGCAGCACGGGGCCGTCCCATTGCAGCGACAGGGCCTTGGTGGAAAGGTCGAGCGTGCCTTCCAGCTTGAGCGTGTTCCAGGGCGCGCCCAGCCCGGCCAGCAAGGTGGCGGGCCAGCGCGAACTGCCGTCGCCCCATTGCAGCTGCATGCCGTCCGCGCGCGGGCTGGCCTTGAGTTCGAGCGGCCGGGCCGTGCAGCAGGGCAGGTCGAGCACGGCGAACATGCCGCTCCAGGTGGGCCGCATCCGCCAGCTGAGCGACCCGGGCAGCGACACCGCTTCGGCGCCGCCGGTACCGCTGGCCAGCACCACGGCCGCCGCGCCGTTCCAGACCGTGCCGCGCGGGTTGACGAGCAGCAGCCGGCCCTGGCTCCAGCTCGACAGCGCCGCGGCCAGCCACCGGGCCGGCGCAAACAGCACGAGCGCGAGCAGTGCGCCAATCACGATGCCGAGCAGGGCCCAGCGCCAGCCGCGGCGCGGCGCCGGTTCGGAAAGGGAAGGGCGCGTCACCATGGCGGGTGTGCTCAACGGGCCGCGGGCAGCGCCATCACCATCGTGCCTTCCCAGCGCACCTTGGCGGGTTCCGGGTCCTTGTTGCCCGCAGCCGGCGGCGCGGCGGCTGCGCGGGTCAGGTGCGCCTCGCGCGGCACGGCGTGGGCATTGCCGCGCGCCTGCGCCAACCACTGGGCCAAGGCATCGGCGGGCACGGCGCGCAGCGTGACGGTGGCGGCGCCGTCGCCGCTGGCCGTCATGAGCTGGCCATTGCTCCCCAGGCTCTGGCGCACCGAGGTGTCGAGGGCGCGCAGCGCGTCGTCGCGGTTCAGGCGCGGCTGGGCTTGCAGCGCCTTGGCGCGGTTCTGCAAGGTGCCATCTGCTGCAGCTGTGCATCGAGCCGTGCGTGCTCGGCCCGTGCCGCCGCCAGGGTGCGCAGCGCGGGGGCGAGCGCAATCCACCACAGCAGCGCGAGCACGACGAGCGTGGCCGCGATGGCGACCATGCGCCGCTCGCGCAGATCGAGGGAAGCCCAGCGGGCGCGGAGTTGTTCGCCGAAGTTCATCGCGAAGCCTCGGCCTGCACCAGCAGCAGATCGCCCTCGGCGCGCACGCTGTAGCCGCGCGGGCCCATTGCGCCCGAAAGCCGCGTGAGCTCGGAAGGCTGCAGGCCCAGGCCGCGCAGGCGCAGCTGGCCGGCGCTGTAGTCGATGGCGCTGGGCGTGCGGCCCGGCGGAAGGTTGGTGGCGAGCGCGCCGATCATCGGTTCGAAGTCGCTGCCCGCGACGTCTCCCACGGCCTGCTGTAGCGCGGCAACCTCGCGCGCCATTTGCACCGGCGCATCGACCACGAGTTTCACGGCAGGGAAGGTCTGGGTCAGCATGGTTTTGACAGCCTGGCGCTTGGCCTCGAGTGCGTTGCGCTCTTTCCAGGCCCAGGCGTTGAGGCCGATCAGCTGCGTGAGCAACAGGGCGACGACGCCCCAGCGTGCGGCGCGCCACTCGGGTGCGTAGCGCAGCGTCTGGAACACGTATGCGAATTTCTTGCCGGCGCGAGCGCGGCCCGTCACGGCAAGGTCGAACTGCGCGAGCTCCCAGGGCGAGCGCGCAGCCTGGAGCCAGCGCTGCGGCGCCTGCACGATGGGCAGGCGGCGTTCGAGTAGATGCTCGGCGGCTTCGGCGACGGCGGGCTCGGCGGAAATGACGGCGGTGTCGAGCGGCAGGCTGCCGGCGAGCGCCAGACCGGCTCCGGCGAGTGGCAGCGAGACCACGCCGTCGGCATCGCACACGGTGAGCTGCGGCGCCTCTGCGACGCCTGTGATCTGCAGCAGCGGCGGGCCGTCGGCGGGCTGCGGCGCAAATTCGGGAACGATGCGCACGACACGCCGCCCCGTCGATTCGAGGCCCTGCACGAGGCTGCGCAGCCAGATGCGGTTACAGGCCGCCACCCAGACCGGCACGCCGGCCTTGGCCTCGGGTTCGAGTGCGAAGTGCAAGGCTTCGGGCTCGTCGAGCAGTTGCTCTTCGAGCAGGCCGTCGAGCACGGCGCGCAATTTCGAGGTGCTGCCCATGCTGCCCTTGGGCAGGGTGACCCGGTGCCAGGAAAGCGCCGCGGTTGGAATGCCAAGCATGACTTCCGTGCTGGCCGGCAGCAGCGTGAGCAGCGCGCGGCCGTGGCTGCGCAATGCGATGCCGTCGTCGCCTGCCTGGGCCCAGTCGTACTCGCCGGCGGTGTCGGCCGGGGGGAGGGGGGCAATGAGCAGCAGCGGTGTCATTTCTATTTGGGAAAGGGCGGGTGATTGTAGGGTTGCGCCTGCTGGATAAATGCTACTTTATTTGTAGCGTGTGACGTAGATGCGACGCGGGTCGGAGGATTTTTTGGCGCAAAAAATTGGTAAGGCTGTCGCGACTCAGGGTTTAGCCTGAGGGCCAGTCATTCCGGCCCCGCGATTGCGCCAGATCGTCTTCACGGTAGTGCCATCGCGCTGCAGCAGCGAGCGTTCTTCGACCCAGGTGCGGTCAAGCCGTAGCTTGCCGTAGACCTCGAAGAATTGGGTGCTCACGCTGTGCTGGTTGGCGTTGAACTGGGCGCCGCCGTTGGGAAGGGCGGTGTTGGCGTCGGCAATCTGCTTGAAGAACGAACGTGTGCGTTTTTCCACCACCTGGCGCGCATCGCTGATGCTCAGCGACGGCAGGCTGGCGCTGATGGCTTCGGCGCTCGCGGTGTTGATGTTGAGCGGCGTGCGCACCGGAAGAATCGTGACGTAGGGTTCGAGAGCGGCCGCGGTCGATGGCGAAAGGCCGAGCCACACCAGTTGCGAAACCTCCTGAGGCATCAGTGGCGCCGCGCCGGCATCGCCGCCGCCCGCGGCATCGGTTCCGGTGGCGAGCGCGCGCACGAGGGAAGCGGTCATCACGCTGAGCTCCGAAGCGGGGAGGCCAAGGATGTTGAACAGCTTGGTGAAGGTGGCGACGCTCGCCGGCACCGGCTTGTTGCCGTCGACCAGCGACAGCACGTTGAGCTTGGATTGCGCATCGACGATGCGGCCCGAGAGGAATGCGTCGGGCAGCCCTTCGAGGTTGTCGCTGGCCACGTTCTTTTCGGCCGACAAAAAGCTGGCGAGCCTCGCTTCGGCAAGCGGCACGGCCCAGGGTTCAGCCAAGTGATCGGGCCCGCCGGTGAGGGCGTCTTCGCGCAGGATCAGGCGGGACCAGTCGAGCGCGCCGACCAGCACCCACGCCGCCTGCACGCGTCCGCGCTCGGCGGCCTCGACCTCGGACGAGCGCCATTGCTGCCACAGCGCCGCGGCCGAAAAAGTGGCGACCAGCATGACGGTCAGCATGGCCGCGAGCAGCGCGGCGCCCGACTGGCGGCCGGTACTTGCGCGCGGGGGGCTCGCAGAGAAAGGGAGGGGTGTCGTCACGATCGCGGCGCTCCCACCGTGGGCTTGACCCAGTCGCGCGTGATGGCGCCCGCCAGCCCGTCGCCGGGAGACAGGCTCAGCACCAGGCGAACCCCGTCGGGCATGTTCACGATGGCGCCGGTGGGGTTGGCCGGGTTCGCAGGGTTGGACGTGCCGCTCGGCAATTCGCCCGCAGGAGTCCAGATGTTTTCGCGGAAATAGAAGAGCTGCCAGCCATCGACCGGCATCAGGGCGGTTTCTCCGCTGCCGCCTTCCTGCGCCCAAGAGGCGGCCATGTTCCAGGCCTGCTGCCATTCGCCGCGCGTGGTGAAGGGCTGCGACTGCCAGCGCCGCCAACGGGTGCCGTCGACGCCCGAGCGCAGCGTCCACGCCACCACCAGCATGGCCGGTGCGGCCGCATCGCTGCTGCGGCGCGTGAGCCGCAGCACGCGGCCGTTCCAGTCGATGGGGCGGGTTTGCGCGAGCGAAGTCACGGCGTCGAGGTCGGCGCTCCATTGCGCGAGCGTGGTCTGCAGCGTCAGCACCGCGTCGGCGCGCTGCTGGTTTTGCATGGTGGCGCGCGACATGCTGTCGAGCCCGCGCCAGCTCACGATGGCAAGCAGCGCCATGACGGCAATGGCCACCAGCAGCTCGATCAAGGTGAAGCCCCCGCGGGCTTGCCGGCTTGCGACGCGGGGCATCAGAAGCGGCCCACCACGGTCGAGATGCGCAGCACCGGCGCGTTGGCCTCGTCGCGCACCTGCACGTCGACGCGCCGGAAGTTCGGATTGAGCGTGGCGATGGTGGAGGTCGTGACGTTGAAAGAAACGCCGGCCTGCACGCAGATGGAGCCCGAATCGCCCACGGCCGGCATTTGCCGCGCGAGCCGCGCCTTGGCGAGTTCGTTTTCTGCGCACAGGTCGGCCAGCAGCAGGTCGGACTGGCGCTGCGCATTGCGGGTCAGCGACATGGTGGCCTGCGACCCCGCCGCGAGCGCCAGCGCGACGATGCCGAGCGCAATCAGCACTTCGATCAGCGTGAATCCGCCGCATGCCGACCGGCGTCCGGCTGTCATGGCGTGCTCACGGTGAACGGCCGCAGGCCGTCGGTGGCAACGCGCAGCGAACGTGCGGGCGGGCCTTCGGAATAAAGGACGATCTGCTGCGCGGCAATGATCGGATCGGGCCCGAGCAGCACGGCGGGAACCGGCGCACCGTTGGCCAGTGCGGCCTGGGCGCTGATGCCGCTGGTGGCCCAGCCGTTGGGGAGGGCGTCGGGCGGCAGGCCCTCGAACACGAAGCTGCCGCCTTCCACCAGGCGCCATCGCACCGCGACGCCGCTTGCGCGCGACTGGGCGCGCGCCGATTCGAGCAGCGCCGCCAGCCGGTCGGCCTCGCGGTCGAGCCGGGCCGCGCTGCTGTCGCGCATCGCGAAGGTGACGCTGGCGGTGGCCATCGCGATGATCGCGATCACCACGATCAGCTCGAGCAGCGTGAAGCCGCCGGTGCGCCTACTGCCAGCTGCCGATGTCGGCATTCTTGCCCTCGCCACCGGCCTGGCCGTCGGCGCCGAGCGAGAGCACGTCGATTTCGCCCTTGATGCCCGGGTTCATGTATTGGTACGGATGGCCCCACGGATCATTGGGCAGCTTTTCGACGTACGGCTTCCAGTTGGGCGCGGCCGGGCCGGCGGTGGGGCGCACGAGCAGCGCCTGCAGGCCTTGCTCGGCGGTGGGATAGCGCTGGTTGTCCAGGCGATAGAGCTTGAGCGCCTGCATCAGGTTGTTGATGTCGGTCCTTGCGGCAGTCACGCGGGCGTCGTCCGCGCGCTCGATCACGTTCGGCACGATCAGCGCGGCAAGCACGCCGATGATGACCAGAACCACCATCAATTCGATCAGCGTGAAGCCGCGCTGGGCGGTGCGGGTGGCGGCGCGAAGGATTTTTTTCATAGCTTGGATGACATGGTTCGGAAGGCGCGCTGCATGATAATCCGCGCCCATGACAAGTCCCTATTCCGCCGCGCGCTGGCACGCCCCCGTTGCAACCACGGGACTCTGGGCGCTGGCCGCCGGTGCGGCGGTGTTCTGGGGTCTGCGGCTCGCCAGCCCGACCGAGCCTGTGGCCCCGGCGGCCACGATGCCCCGGGCGTCGGTTTCGGCCGATGCGGATGCGGTGGCACGCCTCCTCGGCGCGGTTTCGGCGTCGGAAGCGGCACCCGCTGCGCCGGAGGCTGCGAGCCGCTTTGCGTTGTCGGGCGTGGTGGCGGATCCGTTCAACCAGGGAGCCGCCCTGATCTCCATCGACGGCAAGCCTCCGCGACCGTTTCGCGTCGGTTCGCGTGTCGGCGACAACTATGTGCTGCAGTCGGTCGGGGTGCGTACGGCGACGCTCGGCGCCAGCGCAGCGGGGCCGGCGGCTTTCACGCTGCAGTTGCCCGTGCGGGCGCCGATCAGCGTCGGGAGCGCGGCTCCCCCGGGGATGACGCCTTCGCCACGGCCCAGCGGGCTGTTCCCCGCCACGGTTCCCCCCGTGGTGGCGCCGCCTGCCGATGCGGCTGCACCGCAGCAGATGTCTCCACCGGCGCCCGCGCCGCAGCCCCCTGCCCAACTCGCGCAGTAGGAAGAGGGGGCGCAGGCCGGCGCTCGGTCAGGCCTGCAGGAACAGGCGATACGCAGGGTTCGCCGTTTCCTCGACGTAGGGGTAGCCCAGCGTTTCGAGGAACGCGTCGAAGGCCGCGGCATCGCTGGCGGGAACCTGCAGCCCCACCAGGATCCGGCCGTAGTCGGCGCCCTGGTTGCGGTAGTGGAAGAGGCTGATGTTCCAGTTCGGCCGCATCAGGCTCAGGAACTTGAGCAGGGCGCCCGGGCGCTCCGGAAACACGAAGCGCAGCAGCCGCTCGTCATGCGCGAGGCTCGTGCGTCCGCCCACCAGATGCCGCAGATGCTCCTTGGCGAGCTCGTCGTGCGTGAGATCGAGCGCATCGAAGCCGTGGGCAATGAAGGTTTGCGCGATGGTGGTCGATTCACCGCGTGTGGACGTGGTCAAGCCCACGAACACATGGGCCTTGGCCGCATCGCTGATACGGTAGTTGAACTCCGTCACGTTGCGCAGCGCGCCGCCGGAGGAGCCGGTTTCCTTCGATTCGATGGCCGGCATCTCGCCGACCAGTTCGCAAAAGCGGCGAAAGCTGCCGCGCTCTTCAGGAATGGTCACCGCGAACAGCGCCTCGCGCTCCTCGCCGACCTCCGCGCGTTCGGCCACGAAGCGCAGCCGATCGAAATTCATGTTGGCCCCGCACAGGATGGCTGCGTAGGTCTCGCCATGGCGGCCGTGCCCGGCCACGTACTGCTTGATGGCGGCCACCGCGAGCGCGCCGGCCGGCTCGACGATGCTGCGTGTGTCGACGAAGACGTCCTTGATGGCCGCGCAGACGGCATCGGTGTCGACCGCGATGTATTCGTCGACCAGGTTGCTGGCAATGCGGAATGTCTCTTCGCCCACGAGCTTGACGGCTGTGCCGTCTGAAAACAGCCCGACGTCGGGCAGGCTCACGCGCTGGCGCGCCGCCACCGATTGCATCATCGCGTCGGAGTCGTTCATCTGGACGCCGATCACCTTGATCTCCGGACGCACCGCCTTGATGTAGTTGGCCACGCCCGAGATGAGCCCGCCGCCTCCGATCGCTACGAAGACCGCGTCGAGCCGACCCTGGTGCTGGCGCAGTATTTCCATTGCGATGGTGCCCTGGCCGGCGATCACGTCGGGATCGTCGAACGGGTGCACGAATGTCAGGCCTTGCTGGGCCTGCAGTTCCAGCGCATGCAGATAAGCATCCGAATAGCTGTCGCCATGCAGCACCACCTCGCCGCCGAAACCGCGCACCGCATCGATCTTGAGGCGCGGCGTGGTCACGGGCATGACCACCACGGCGCGCGTACCCAGCTTGCGTGCGCCCAGCGCCACGCCTTGGGCATGGTTGCCGGCCGATGCGCAGATGACCCCACTCGCGAGCTGCTCGGGCGTGAGATGCGCCATCTTGTTGTAGGCGCCGCGCAGCTTGAAGCTGAACACCGGCTGCTGGTCTTCGCGCTTGAGCAGCACGGTACTTCCAAGCCTCTCGCTGAGCGCGTTGGCTTTCTCCAGCGCGGATTCGACCGCCACGTCGTAAACGCGGGCGTTCAGAATTTTTCTGAGATAGTCGGCGGGCGTTAGTGCCGGAACAGGGACATCGCGCACGGTTTTTTCCAAGGGGAGTTTCAATTGATAAATGACGATGATAAGAGGCATCGGGATTGCATACGGGCTATGACATGGACACAAATGTCATAAACCTCATCCTGAGAGCCCCAGCGGCGAACGATTCCGGTTTTTTTGAGCGCGCCTATCCCGCGATCCATCCGTCCGCCAGTCAGTTAACAAATGAGCAAAATTTGTTATCAGTTTCTGTCAGCGACCTTTCCAAAGGATTGATGCAGGCAGAAGCGGCGCGTGTACAGCGCGGCGAAATCGGACGACCCACCTGGCAGGTGATGGGCAACAGATTGCAGGCCCATATCGTCCCTTTGCTGGGGGCTGTCCCAGCGCAAGCATTCGCCACCGCCGATGCGCAACGCCTGATCGACCATCTTGGAGAGCAGGGCTTCACCAGCACGACGATTGCGCAATACCTTGTATTGCTGCGAAAGGTGGTGATGCATGGCGTGAACATCGGTGTGCTTCGCGATGCGCCGGCCTTTCCGAAGGTCAAGGTGCGCAGCCAACCGCGCGGCAGCTTCAGCGTTGCGGAGTACCGGGCGCTCGTGGCGGCTGCACGCAGATTGCGCGGGCAGCCGCACCCGGTGCTTGACGAGCTGATTTCCGGCGAGCGCTTCTGGATTGCGCGCGAGTTGCTCGTCATGCCGGAAGAGCTGCCCTGGTTGATTCGCTGGATGGTGAACACCTTCGTTCGTCCGAGCGATATCAAGCTCATGAAGCACAAGCACATAGAAATCGTGCGCGGCAAGCACGTCTATTTGCGAATGAACTTGCCCGAAACCAAGCGACACAGCCAGCCCATCGTAAGCTTGCGTCCGGCTGTTCGGGTTTATGAATGCTTGCTCGAGCACCGCCGCGAGCAAGGCTCCGGCGGCGCGGAAGACTACATCTTCATGCCGCAATTGAAGAACCGGGAACACGCCCTTGCAGTGCTCAATTTTCTTTTCCATTGGGCACTCGAAGTGACTGCGCTCGAGAAGGGGCCGCTCGGTCAATCGAGGACGCTCTATTGCCTGCGCCACACCGCGATCACATTGCGGTTGTTGTACGGGCAGGGCATCGACATGCTGACCTTGGCGCGCAATGCGCGCACGAGCGTGAACATGGTCGAACGCTTCTACGCGTCGGTTCTGAACGGTGAAATGAATGTGGGCCTGCTGCAAAGCAGGCGTGGCCGTGCAAGCTGAACAAAGCCAAAAAGCCGCCCGGCTTGCGCTGGGCGGCTTGACACTGAATCGACTCGAACTGGCTGGAGCCAGCATCGGATCAGACCCGTGATCGATCAGAAGGCGTGGCGGATACCGAAGTCGTAGCCGGCCGAGTTCTTCGGGGTGAAGACGTTTGCGGCGTTGTTGTAGAAGGGTTGACCGCCCACCGACAGCGCTGCACCGTTCTTGTTGCTCACGCGAGCGATCGTTGCGTACAGAGCCGTGCGCTTCGACAGGTTGTGAACATAGCCAAGAGCCAGCTTGTTGGCCTTCGGGTTGTTGTTCTGGTCGTTGAAGAACAGGTCGTTGGTGGCGTTGCCCGTCTTGTACTTCACGGCCGAATAGGACGCGCGGATCAAGCCGGCACCCACGGGGACCGTCACGCCCAGCAACCAGCCGTTGAGCTTCGTGGATGGCACGGAAGCCGGTTGGACGACAAAGTTGCCATCGACGTCGGTCTTCAGCTTGGCCTGCGACAGTTCGCTGAAGAGTTTGACGGGACCGAAGTCATATGAAACGCCAAAATTCAGCGTGTTGACCTTGCCGGTCGTGCCAGCGTAGAAGTCGTCGGCAACGGTGCTTCGACCGTAGGCGAGTGCAATGTCGAGCGGTCCGTTGGCGTAGCCGAAGCGGCCACCGACGTAGCGGCCGGCGCGCGAGTTGTTGTCGACATCAGGCGTAGCCAGGCCGGGGCTGTACTTGGTCTTCTCATGGAACGCGTACATCAGCTGGCCGTAGAAACCGCCGAGGTTCGGCGGCAGGAAGTAGCCAATCGAATTGCTGGAGCGCGTGGAGTTGAGGTTGCCACCGAAACCGCCCGCGCCGCCCGTGGGGTTGAAGCCATTGGCCGTGGAGATCAGGTTGGTGCCCACGCCATTGGTGCCGAACGGATCGAACACGGTGTCGTTCCAGAAGCTGGGGGTGTAGTCGCGGCCAAGGCGGACTTCACCGAAACCACCCGACAGGCTCACGGTCGAACGGCGAGCGAAGGTCGCAACACCGGTGGCACCGTCGTCATTGGTGATCGGCGCTTCGAGCCAGAAGCTGGCTGCCAGGCCGCCGCCGAGGTCTTCGGTGCCACGGAAGCCGAGACGGCTGGAGTTGTAGCCCGAATTGGCCAGAACGGTCTTGCTGGTCTTGACGCTGCCTTTGTTGACGTACAGCGGGTTATAGACGGGGAAACCGAAAGCGTTGTACGACACGCCGTTGTACAGGTCACGCGAAGTTGCCGAATAGTGGCTGATCGAAGCGTCGACCACACCGAAGAGCGTGACGGACGACTGAGCCGAGGCAACACCGGCAACAGCCAGGGCAGCCAGAGCAACTGCCCTTCGGGCGCGAAAACCTAGAGTGGGCCTGGCCCCGCGCCGGGAGCGGCGACGCCGACCAAGAAAAAAGCCCCGAGCCTTGCAGCTCGGGGCTAAATCCACCAATTGGAAGGGTGGAGGAGACAACCGGTGCGCACATGTTCGTGCGCGATGAAATAAAGTATATCGACTGTTTGTTGCGTTGCAACAAGCAAGTGACACTTTTCCCACACACAAGTTGATTTCAGCGGCTTTTTTTGCTGAACATCGTGATTGGACCTGACGAAAATGGAATGCACAGTTACTTGGACCGGCGACGCCGGGACCCGATCAGCCATGGGCTTTGTGGCCGAAACAGGCAGCGGCCATGTCTTGACGATGGACGGCGCTGCCGATGCGGCAAAACCCGAGAATGGGGGGCAGAACCTGGCTGCCCGTCCCATGGAGACCGTGCTTGCCGGAACCGGTGGCTGTACGGCCTACGACGTGGTCCTGATACTGAAGCGCGGCCGCCACCGCGTAGAGCGCTGCAGCGTCAAGCTGACCAGCGAACGCGCCGAGAAGGACCCCAAGGTCTTCACGAAGATCCACATGCACTTCACCGTGGCCGGCAAGGGCATTCCGTCCTCTGCCGTCGAGCGTGCCATCGCGCTGAGCCACGAAACCTATTGTTCAGCGAGCATCATGCTCGCGAAGACGGCCGAGATCACCACCAGCTTCGATCTGATCGAAACCTGAGCCGCGAAAGCTTCAGATCCGGTGCGCCAGCGTAGTCATCACGCGGGAGGCGAACCGCATCAGGGCCTTCGCGGGCGCCGGCAACTCCGCAGCACCGGCGTCGATAGCCTGCGCGGCATGCCGTGCTTCATCGACCTTCATCTGTTCGACCACCGCCTTCGATGCGCTGTCGGCAGGCGGCAGACGGCCCAGATGGCTGTCCAGGTGGGCCTCCACCTGACGCTCGGTTTCGGCGACAAAGCCCAGGCTGAGCGGATCTCCCAGGCGTCCAGCCACTAGGCCCAGCCCGAAAGCGCCCGCATACCAGAGCGGATTCAAGACCGAGGGACGGGCGCCGAGATCGTCCAGCCGCTGGCGCGTCCAGGCCAGATGGTCTGTTTCTTCATGTGAGGCTTGGAGCAGGCGGTCCCGGAGGACGGGATCGCGCGCCACCGCCGCCTGCGCGGTGTAAAGCGCCTGGGCGCAGACCTCGCCCACATGGTTCACCCGCATCAGTGCGCCGGCCTCGCGCCGCTCCGAGTCGGTCATCTCACCGGGCGCCTGGAGCGGAGTAGGCATGGCCCGCGTGGCATGCGGCCGGGCAAAAAGGGTACGCAATGCCGCATCCGCCGCGGTCAAGACGGGATCGAGCGAAGAAGTCATGCCTCTATTTGAACGTATGAGGAAAAGACCAGGCGAAACACTTGCTTCATTTCACATCGTGGTTTGTGGAGACGCCCAAGTCCTTTGTTGCAGGAGTGCAACGAAACGCGCGGGCCACCGGAGATTTCGGGCGATTTGTTTTGCCCTGCCGCAGCGGCTCTGGTGCAATAGCATCAACTTCCCAAAAGGAGGTTGGCCCGGGGTCCGGTGGGAGCACTAAGTGCCAGTCACAGTGAGCCCTTCGCACCGGAGCCCTATGTTTAACCTTGGAGAAACTTGCAATGAAAAAATCTCTAGTTGCTCTGGCTGCCCTGGCTGTTGCCGGTGTTGCCTCGGCTCAGTCGTCCGTCACGCTCTTCGGTGTGGTCGACGCGTCGATCAGCGGCTACTCGAACACCTCGCGTGACCTGAACGGTGCCACGTTCCTGAACCCGTTCTACCTGAACCAGGGCAGCGTCAAGACGAGCCGTCGTGAACTGGCGAACTCGGGCTACAACTCCAGCCGTATCGGCTTCCGTGGTACGGAAGACCTCGGTGGTGGCCTGGCAGCCAGCTTCTGGCTCGAAGCTCCGATCTCCAACGACGACGGCCAGCAAGGTATCGCGACGTTCGCTCGTCGTTCGACCGTGAGCCTGTCGGGTGGTTTCGGTGAAGTCCGCCTCGGCCGTGACTACACCCCGACCTTCTGGAACGACACCGTGTTCGATCCGTTCGGCACCAACGGCGTGGGCACCAACCTGGTTTCGACGGCCAACACCGCCTTCGGCAACTTCCTGACCCCCGCTGCTTCGACCGCTCCGTTCACGAACGTTGGCAACAGCAACTACGTGCGCTCCAGCAACAGCATCGGCTACTTCCTGCCGCCGAACCTGGGTGGTTTCTACGGCCAACTCCAGTACGCCTTCAGCGAGAAGACCAAGTACGATCCGGGCACCGCTACGCCTAACGTCGCGAACAACTCGCGCGCTGGCCGTTACGTTGGTGGCCGCTTCGGCTATGCAAACGGTCCTCTGGACGTTGCAGTCGCTTACGGCAGCAGCACGATTGGCGACCAGTACTACGTCGGCACGACCACCAAGGTCAACACGCTGAACCTCGGCGCTTCGTATGACTTCGGTCCCGTGAAGCTCTTCGGTGAACTGTCGAAGGCCAAGAACAAGATCGACTACGAAGTCGAACCGTTCCTGGGCGGCCGTCCTGACGTCGACCTGACCGGCTACCTCCTCGGTGTGACCGTGCCCGTCGGTGCTGGCCTGATCCGCGCTTCGTACTCGCACGTCAAGTACGACGCCAACGCGCCTGTCGTGTTGTTCGCTCCTGCAGTTGCTGACCCGAAGGCTAACAAGCTGGCTCTCGGCTACGTGCACAACCTGTCGAAGCGCACGGCTCTGTACGCAACGATCGCTCGCGTGAGCAACAAGAACGGTGCAGCCCTGACCGTTGGCGGCCCGGCTTTCATCAGCACCGGCGTCTTCACCCCGAAGACCTCGACCGGCTACGACTTCGGTATCCGTCACGCTTTCTAATTTGAGGCTGGTGTAAGCCAGCTTTGAATCGAAAGACTAAAAAGCCACTCGACGAAAGTCGAGTGGCTTTTTTATTTGGTGCGCCGCTGGTGCATCGACCCTGGTAATACGCACCATCGGCGTGCACCCCCGGGGAACCCCCGTGCGGGCACGCACCTTGCACTGCTAGCATGCCGGTTCACTCTGCTTGTTGAATGATTGCCTTCGTCCTGCGCCGCTTGATCCAAGCCGTGATCGTCATGATCGCGGTCGCGTTCATCGCCTTTCTCCTTTTTCAATATGTAGGCGATCCCGTCGTCTTTCTGCTCGGCCAAGACGCCAAGCCCGAGCAGATTCGTGATCTGCGCGCCGCATTGGGGCTCGACCAGCCCTTCTTCGTGCAGTTCTGGCACTTTCTCGTCAACGCCGCACAAGGCGAATTCGGGCTGAGCCTGCGCCAGGGCGCGAAAGTGTCGCGCCTCATTGGCGAGCGCTTTCCGGCCACGCTCGAACTCGCACTCGTAGCCGCCGTGCTGGCCCTGTTCATCGGCATTCCGATGGGCGTCTACACCGCATTGCGCCGCGGCACCTTCCTGAGCCAGGTGTTCATGACCGTGTCGCTGCTCGGCGTGTCTCTTCCCACGTTTTTGATCGGCATCCTGCTGATCCTCGTCTTTGCCGTGCTGCTGGGCTGGTTCCCGAGTTTCGGGCGCGGAGAAACCGTGCAGTTCGGCTGGTGGAGCAGCGGTCTTTTCCGGGCTGACGGGTGGCATCACATCATCCTGCCGGCCGTGACGCTCGCGATCTTCCAGCTGACCTTGATCATGCGGCTGGTGCGCGCCGAGATGCTCGAGGTCTTGCGCACCGACTACATCAAGTTTGCGCGTGCCCGCGGCCTGACGAACCGTGCCATTCATTTCGGCCATGCACTCAAGAACACGCTGGTGCCCGTGATGACCATCACCGGCCTGCAGCTTGGCGGCCTCATCGCCTTTGCCATCATCACCGAATCGGTGTTCCAGTGGCCCGGCATGGGGCTGCTGTTCATCCAGGCCGTGACCTTTGCCGACGTTCCCGTGATGGCGGCCTACCTGTGCCTCATCGCCTTGATCTTCGTGGTGATCAATCTCGTGGTCGATCTGCTGTATTTCGTGGTCGATCCGCGGCTGCGCGTCGGCAAGGCGGGAGGACATTGAGATGACGGTTGCCGCAGCAGCGCCCCGGCTGCAAGCCTCCGGGCGGGCATTTGCGCACATCGCGAGCTTCTACCCGGAGATCACGGCGTTTCGCCGCGATCTGCACGCCCACCCGGAGCTCGGTTTCGAAGAGGTCTACACGGCCGGCCGGGTGCGCGAAGCGCTGCGTGCCTGCGGCGTGGACGAGATCCACGACGGCATCGGCAAGACCGGCGTGGTGGGCGTCATCCGCGGCAGGTCGATGGCAAGCGGGCGGATGATCGGCCTGCGCGCCGACATGGACGCGCTGCCCATGCGCGAGGACAACGACTTCGGCTGGCGCTCCGCCAACGACGGCCTGATGCACGGCTGCGGGCACGACGGGCACACGGCCATGCTGGTCGGTGCCGCACGCTATCTTGCCGAAACGCGCAACTTCGACGGCACCGCGGTGCTGATCTTCCAACCCGGCGAAGAAGGCTTTGCCGGCGCGCGCGTGATGATCGAAGACGGCCTGTTCGACCGCTTTCCGGTGCAGTCGGTCTATGCGATGCACAACTGGCCCGGCATGCCGGCCGGCACCGTAGGCATCAACCGCGGCGCCATGATGGCCGCGGCCGACCGCGTCACCATCGAGATCAAGGGCAAGGGCGGGCATGGCGCCCATGCTTACCAGACCATCGATCCCGTGGTGGTGGCCGCGCACATCATCACGGCCGCGCAAACCATCGTGTCGCGCAGCGTGCGGCCCATCGACGCGGCGGTCGTCAGCATCTGCGCCGTGCAGGCCGGCGACCTGGGCGCGATGAGCGTGATTCCGGGCGAGGCCACGCTCGTCGGTACCGTACGCACCTTCAGCGCCCGCGTGCAGGCGCAGGTCGAACAGCGCCTGACCGAACTTTGCACGGCCATCGCCGCGGGCTTCGGCGCCACCGCCACCATCAAGTACGAGCGCATCTATCCGGCCACCATCAACACCGCCCCCGAGGCGATGTTCGCGGCCGACGTGGCCGAGTCTCTGGTGGGCGCTTCCAACGTCGACCGCAGCATGGAGCCCAGCATGGGCGCGGAAGACTTTTCATTCATGCTGCAGAAAAAGGCCGGTGCCTACCTGCGCATCGGCCAGGATGCGAGGAACGGTGCCTTCCTGCACAACAGCCGCTACGACTTCAACGACGAGATTCTGCCGCTTGGCGCCGCATTGCATGCGGGGTTGATCGAGCAGGGCATGCCGCTGGCTGCTACCCGCAGCGAGCAGCCAAGGAAAGACGCCGCTACCGCGGCGCCTTGATGTATTTCCGATTCCAACCCGAGGAGTGTTCCCAATGAGTTTCCAGAAGAAGGCGGCCGCGGTCGCAGTTTTGTGCGTGCTGGGCGCCACCAGCCTCTTGGCCGGTGCGCAGACCATCCGCATCGCGAACCAGGGAGATGCGCTGTCGCTCGACCCGCATTCGCTCAATGAATCGTTGCAGCTAAGCACCACCGCCAACGTCTATGAAACGCTGGTCGGCCGCAACAAGGACCTGAGCGTTGCGCCGCTGCTGGCTACCAGCTGGAAGCAGACCTCGCCCACCGTGTGGCGCTTCGAACTGCGCAAGAACGTCCAGTTCCACGACGGCACGCCATTCACCGCCGACGACGTGCTCTTCAGCTTTGCCCGCGCCGCCGGCGAAGGCTCCGACATGAAGTCCAACACCACGGACATCAAGGAAGTCCGCAAGGTCGATGCCCACACCATCGAGATCGAGACCAAGGGTCCGTTCCCCATTCTTCCCGACGTCATCACCCAGCTCATGATCATGAGCAAGAAGTGGTGCGAGGAGAACAAGGCCGTCACGCCGGTCGACCGCCGCAAGGGCATCGAGAACACCGCCTCGTTCAAGGCCAACGGCACGGGCCCGTTCCGCGTGCGCGAACGCCAGCCCAACGTGCGCACGGTGTTCGTGCGCAATCCCACCTACTGGGGCAAGATCGAAGGCAACGCGCAAGAGATCATCTTCACGCCCATTGCCAACCCGGCCACCCGTGTCGCGGCCCTCGTGTCCGGCGAGATCGACGTGATGGAGCCGGTGCCGGTGCAGGACGTGGCGCGCATCAACGCCAGCCCCAATGCACGCGTCATCTCCGGCCCCGAGCTGCGCACCATCTTCCTGGGCATGGACCAGAAACGCGACGAGCTGCTGTACTCGAGCGTCAAGGGCAAGAACCCGTTCAAGGACAAGCGCGTGCGACAGGCCTTCTACCAGGCCATCGACATCGTCGGCATCCAGCGCACCGTGATGCGCGGCGCTTCGCGCCCCACCGCCCTGATGGTCGGCCCCGGCATCAATGGCTGGACCGAAGCGCAGGACAAGCGCCTGCCCTACGACGTCGAGGCGGCCAAGAAGCTGCTGACCGAAGCCGGTTATCCCAACGGCTTTGAAGTGACGATGAACTGCCCGAACGACCGCTACGTGAACGACGGGCAGATCTGCCAGAGCGTGGCCTCCAACCTCGCGAAGATCGGCGTCAAGATCAACCTCGCCGCGGAAACCAAGGGCACCTACTTCCCCAAGATCCTGCGCCGCGACACCAGCTTCTACCTGCTGGGCTGGACCCCGACCACCTATGACTCGCACAACGCGCTGACCGCATTGACGGCGTGCCCCGACGACAAGACCGGTGCCGGCCAGTTCAACCTGGGTGCCTACTGCAATCCCAAGGTGGACGAGCTGACCAAGAAGATCCAGTCGGAAACCGACAAGCCCAAGCGCGACGCAATGATCAAGGAAGCCTTCGACCTGCACGCCGCCGACGTCGGCCACCTGCCGCTGCATCAGCAGGCGCTTGCCTGGGGTGTGAGCAAGAAGGTGGCGCTCACGCAGATGGCCGACAACTACATGCCCTTCAAGTGGATGAGCATCAAGCCGTGATCCCGCTGGCCGCTCGCCAATGGGCGGCCTGAGTGGCTCGATCCTGGGCCCGCTTCTTGCGGGCCCATCCTTTTTTCTCACGATGAAAAAAACACTTGCCCGCTGGCTCGACAGCGATGTCGGCTACAGCTTCCGCACTTCGCCCGTGGCGATGGCGGCGGCGCTCATCGCGCTGGTCTGCCTGTTCTGTGCGGTCTTTGCAGGATGGGTCTCGCCGCACAATCCATTCGACCTCGCGACGCTCGAACTGGGCGACGCGCGCCTGCCACCTGCGTGGAGCGCCGAAGGCTCTTCCAAATACCTGCTCGGCACCGACGACCAGGGCCGCGACATTCTCTCGGCCGTGATCTATGGCGCGCGCATCTCGCTGATCGTCGGCATCGTGTCGGTGATGCTCTCGATCACGGTGGGCGTGGTGCTCGGCCTTCTCGCCGGTTTTCTTGGTGGCTGGCTCGACTCGTTCCTCATGCGCCTGTGCGACGTGATGTTGTCGTTTCCGCCCATCCTGGTGGCGCTGCTGATCGCTGGTGTCGGCCGTGCGCTGTTCCCCAACGCGCACGAGTCGCTGGCCTTCGGCGTGCTCATCATCTCCATCTCGCTGACCGGCTGGGTGCAGTACGCGCGCACGGTGCGCGGCTCCACGCTGGTGGAGCGCAACAAGGAATACGTGCAGGCCGCCCGTGTGACCGGCGTGGCGCCGCTGCGCATCATGCTGCGCCACGTGCTGCCCAACGTGATGGGGCCGGTGATGGTGCTCGCCACCATCCAGGTGGCCACCGCCATCATCACCGAGGCGACCTTGTCGTTCCTCGGCGTCGGCGTGCCGCCGACCTCGCCTTCGCTGGGCACGCTGATCAGCATCGGCAACCAGTACCTGTTCTCGGGCGAATGGTGGATCACCGTGTTCCCGGGCCTGATGCTGGTGCTGATTGCGCTCAGCGTGAACCTGCTCGGCGACTGGCTGCGTGACGCGCTGAACCCGCGCCTGCGCTGAAACAAAAAGGACAACGCCACCATGACGCTGCTCCAGGTCAACAACCTCGTCGTCGAGTTTCCGCACCGCCGCGGCACGCTGCGCGCGCTCGACGGGATTTCCTTCGACATCGCACCGGGCGAAATCCTGGGCGTGGTCGGCGAGTCGGGTGCCGGCAAGTCGCTCACGGGCGCGGCCATCATCGGCTTGCTCGAGCCGCCGGGCCGCGTGGCCAGCGGCGAAATCGTGCTCGAAGGCCAGCGCATCGACAACCTCGGTTTCGATGCGATGCGGCCCATCCGGGGCCGCAAGATCGGCGCGATCTTTCAAGACCCGCTGACTTCGCTGAACCCGCTCTACACCGTCGGCCGCCAGCTGGTGGAGACCATCCGCGCCCACCTGCCGGTGACGGAAGCGGAGGCACGGCGCCGCGCCATCAGCCTGCTGCAGGACACTGGCATTCCCGCCGCCGAGCAGCGCATCGACCATTTTCCGCACCAATTCTCGGGTGGCATGCGCCAGCGCGTGGTGATTGCGCTGGCGCTTGCGGCCGAGCCCAAGCTCATCGTGGCCGACGAGCCGACCACCGCGCTCGACGTCTCGATACAGGCGCAGATCATCCAGCTGCTCAAGCGCATCTGCAAGGAGCGCGGCGCGGCGGTGATGCTGATCACGCACGACATGGGCGTGATTGCCGAAACCTGCGACCGCGTGGCCGTGATGTACGCGGGCCGCATCGCCGAGATCGGCCCGGTGCACGAAGTGATCCACCAGCCGGCGCATCCCTACACCTCCGGCCTGATGGCGTCGATTCCCGACATGACGAGCGACCGCGAACGGCTCAACCAGATCGACGGTGCGATGCCGCGGCTCAATGCCATTCCGAAGGGCTGCGCCTACAACCCGCGCTGCCCGCGCACCTTTGCACGCTGCTTGGAGGAACGGCCCGAGCTCATGCACGCGGGCGCCACGCGCGCCGCCTGCTGGCTGCACGATGCCGCCGATCCGCACCGGGGCCAGGCCGAACTCGCCGCCCGGCACCACGAGGCGCAGCGTGCCGGCGAACGCGCTACGCCCGACGCCACCGCACCGCTCGCCGAGGTGACACGATGAGCACAGTGATCGAACCCCGCAAGGCCCCGGAGGGCGAGCCGCTCGTGGTGGCGCACGACCTGGCCCGGACCTTCGACGTGTCGCCGCCCTGGCTCAACCGCGTGCTCGAACGCAAGCCGCGCGTGCTGCTGCATGCGGTGGATGGCGTGAGCTTTTCCATCGAGCGCGGCAAGACACTGGCGCTGGTCGGCGAATCGGGCTGCGGCAAGAGCACGGTGGCCCGCCTGCTGGTCGGTCTCTATGCGCCGACCCGCGGCGGCCTGCAGTTCGACGGACAGGACGCGCATGCTGCGTTCAAGACCCCCGAAGGCCGCAAGCTGCGCCGCCGCATCCAGATGATCTTCCAGGACCCTTACGCGAGCCTCAACCCGCGCTGGATCGTCGAGGACATCGTCGGCGAACCGCTGCGCGAGCACGGCATCCTCAGCGGCAAGGCCGAGCTGCGCGAGCGCGTGGGCGAGCTGCTCAAGTCCGTCGGCCTTTCGCCGCTGGACATGAGCAAGTACCCGCACCAGTTCTCCGGCGGCCAGCGCCAGCGCATTTCGATTGCGCGTGCGCTCGCCACGCAGCCCGAGTTCCTGGTGTGCGACGAACCCACCTCCGCGCTCGACGTCAGCGTGCAGGCGCAGGTGCTCAACATCATGAAGGACCTGCAGCGCCAGCAGGGACTGACCTATCTCTTCATCTCGCACAACCTCGCGGTGGTGCGGCACGTGGCCGACCAGGTCGGCGTGATGTACCTCGGCCGGCTGGTCGAGGTGGCCGACAAGCAGAAGCTCTTCGCCGAGCCGCAGCATCCGTACACGCGCATGCTGCTCGACGCGATTCCGCAGATGAAGCACACCGGCCGCTCGCGCACGCCGGTGCAGGGCGAAGTGCCGAACCCGCTGAACCCGCCCGCGGGCTGCGCATTTCATCCGCGCTGCCCGCATGCGAATGCGCGGTGCTCGGCCGAGCGGCCGAATCTGTTGAGCATCAAGGGTGTGCAGGTCGCCTGCCATGCGGTGGAAGAAGGGCGCATCGGCTGAAAAGCGTGCGTAAACGCACTGAGGCGCCCGGGAGACCCGTGCAGAGTGCGGTGATGACGATGAAGAAGCCCCCACCCGCAGATAGTGCAGACAGCAGCCACACGATTCGGCCGGCGTTCGGCCGCCGCGGCTTTCTCATGGGTTCCGCGCTCGGGGCGACCGCAACGCTGGCCTCGCTGTGTTCGTTGTCGCACGCCGCCGCCGGTGCCTCCTCGCAGCGGATGCCGGTCATCTTCATCGGCCACGGCTCGCCCATGAACGCGCTGGCCGACAACGCCTTCACGCGCCGGCTGTCCACCTGGGGCAGGGAGCTCCCAAGGCCCTCGGCCATCCTGAGCGTTTCAGCCCACTGGCTGAGCCGCGGCGCCACCGGCGTTGGAATGCAGGAGCGGCCGAAGACGATCCATGATTTCGGTGGTTTCCCGCAGGCGCTTTTCGACATCGAGTACCCGGCGCCGGGCCATCCAGCGCTCGCACGCGAAACCGTTGGCGCGGTGAAGCAGGCTTCGGTGGTGGGCACCCAGCAGTGGGGCCTGGACCACGGAACGTGGACGGTGCTCAAGCACCTCTACCCGAAGGCCGACATCCCCGTTTTCCAGCTCAGCATCGACTACGACAAGCCGGCAGCTTTTCACTATGCCGTCGGCCGCGATCTCGCGGCACTGCGCGACAAGGGTGTGCTCGTGATGGGTAGCGGCAACGTGGTGCACAACCTGCGCGCCACCGACCGCGGCACGGCCGATGGGCTCACGGCAAGCCGGCCGTGGGCGCAATCGTTCGACGATGCGGTGAAGGCCGCGCTCGCGGCCCGGGACGACCGTGCGCTGGTCGGCTACGAAAAACTCGAGGGTGCCGCCACCGCGGTCGCGATGCCGGACCACTACTTTCCGTTTCTCTACGCGCTCGGTGCCGCGGGGACGGGCGAACGCGCGAAAACGGTCTATGAAGGGTTCCAGTCGGGCACGCTCAGCATGCGCTGCGTCCAGTTCGGCTGAGCGCGCCGGCCTACTGCTCCTCGCCCCAGGAGAAGCCGTCGCGCGCAATCATTGCGCTCGATGCGCTCGGGCCCCAGGTGCCGGCGGCGTACGGCCGCGGTCCGCCGTCCGATGCCCAGCTGTCGATCAGCGGCTCGACCCAGCGCCAGGCTTCTTCCTGCTCGTCGCTGCGCACGAACAGGTTCAGGCGGCCATCGATCACATCGAGCAGCAGCCGCTCGTAGGCGCCCACGCGTTCGGCGCCGAAGCGCTTGTCGAAATCAAGGTCGAGCTGCACCGGCGCGAGCTGCGCGGCGCTGTGGTGGCCATTGCTGCGCTGGCGGTTGTCCTGCGCCTGCGCGAGCATGTGAAGCTCCAGGCCGTCCTTGGGCTGGAGATTGATCACCAGCTTGTTGACCGCCCCGGAAGGCGCGCGGTAGATCGCGTGCGGCGTGGGCCTGAAGTTGACCTCGATGCGCGCATCGCGCGACGCGAGCCGCTTGCCGGTTCGAATGTAGAGCGGCACGCCGGCCCACCGCCAGTTGGCGATTTCGGTGCGCAGCGCCACGAAGGTCTCGGTGCGGCTCTCGGGGTCGACGCCCGGCTCATCCCTGTAGCCCTGCACGCGTTCGCCGTAGGCCGTGCCGGTCGTGTACTGGCCGCGAATGGCATGCAGGCCCAGCGTTTCGGGCGTCCAGGGCTTGAGCGCGCGCAGCACCTTCAGCTTCTCGTCGCGGATGGCATCGGCATGCGAGTTGATCGGCGGCTCCATGCCGATGGCGCAGACCAGTTGCAGCGCATGGTTCTGCACCATGTCGCGCAGCGCGCCGGTCTGGTCGTAGAAGGCGCCGCGCTTCTCGACGCCCAGGTCTTCCGCAATGGTGATCTGGATGTTGGCAATGTGCTCCCGGCGCCAGATCGGCTCGAACAGCGCATTGCCGAAGCGCATGGCAAACAGGTTCTGCACCGAAGGCTTGCCCAGGTAGTGGTCGATGCGGAAGACCTGCTTCTCCTCGAGCACCTTGCACACTGCGGCATTGATGGCGCGGTTGGACGCCAGGTCATGGCCCAGCGGCTTCTCGAGCACCACCCGCGTCGACGGGCCGTTGAGCCCCGCCGCGGCAATCTGCTCCACCACCTGCGTGAAAAGCGCCGGCGCCGTGGCCACGTACATCACCACCGTGTCGGCGTTGCGCTGCTTCAGCAGGTCGGCAAGCCGCGTGTAGTCGGCCGGCTTGGACAAGTCCATGCGCAGGTAGTACAGCAGCGAGGCGAACTTCTCGAACTCTTCTGCCGAAGGGCGCTTGGCGCCTTCGACGGCATTGAAGCGCGACTGGATCAGTTCGCGGTACTGGTCGTCCGAGAGGTCGTCCCGCGCCACGCCGACGATGCGTCCGTCTTTCGGCAGGCTGCCGTGCCTGAAGGCCTGGAACAGCGCGGGCATCAGCTTGCGCCATGCAAGATCGCCCGTACCGCCGAACAGAACGAGATCGAAGCTCATGTGTCGAATTTCCTTTTGTCTAGGTGCCGAAGAGGGCTCTGTTTCAACCGAATGGTACTTGTACCGATTCATGAAACCTGTACGAAAGCTACGCTGCACCCCGGCCGGGAGGCCTATTTTTGTTTTGGAGGCGAGGTTTTCACATGAAGAAGCTATTTACCGCAGCGGCCTTGCTGGGTTTGTCGGCCGCCGCGTCGGCCCAGGGCACCGTCAATGTCATCTGCTCGGTCCAGGCCGAATGGTGCAACGTGATCGCCACCGTGTATGCGCGCACCACCGGCACCCGCATCAACATGTCGCTCAAGGGCTCGGGCGAGGCGCTGGCCCAGCTTATCGCCGAGAAGGACAACCCCAAGACCGACGTCTGGTTCGGCGGCACCGGCGATCCGCACCTTCAGGCGGCCGAACAGGGCCTCACGCTCGAATACAAGTCGCCCACGCTGGCGCAGCTCCACCCCTGGGCCCAGCAGCAGGCCAAGCAGTCCGGCTACAAGACCGTGGGCATCTACTCCGGGCCGCTGGGTTTCGGCTACAACCCGGAGCTGCTCGCCAAGAAGAAGCTGCCCGTGCCCAAGAGTTGGGCCGATCTGCTCAAGCCCGAATACAAGGGCGACATCCAGGTGGCCAACCCCGCTTCGAGCGGCACTGCCTACACCATGATCGCCACGCTGGTGCAGCTCATGGGCGAGGACAAGGCCTTCGACTACCTGAAGGCGCTGCACAAGAACGTGGGCCAGTACACCCGTTCGGGCACAGGCCCCATCAAGGCGGTGGCGCGCGGCGAAACGGCCGTGTCGATCAGCTTCGTGCATGACGGCCCGGGCGAGAGGATGCAGGGCTTTCCGGTCGAAACCATCACGCCCAGCGACGGCACCGGCGCGGAAATCGGCTCCATGAGCATCATCAAGGGCGCCCGCAACCTCGAAGCCGCGAAGAAGTTCTACGAATGGGCACTGACGCCCAGTGCGCAGGAGCTCGGCGCCGCCAACAAGCAGTTCCAGCTGCCGAGCAACACGACCGCCAAGCTCGATCCGCGCATTCCGGACTTCAAGAAGATCAAGTTCATCAACTACGACTACGCCAAGTACGGCGCCAGCGCCGAGCGCCGGCGCCTGATTGCGCGCTGGGAAAAAGACGTCAACTCGCTGCCGCGCTAAGTGGGCACCGTCGCTGCCGGCGCCGCGCCGGCCAATCCGGCCGCCGTGGCCTCGGCCCGGCGGTCGCAGCGCTGGATCTGGGCCTGGGTGGCGCTCGGCTTTGCGGCCTATGTGGTGCTGCCCTGGTATGCCATCCAGGATTCGACCTGGTACGAGGCCGTTCCACAGGTGTTCGGCCAGGCGGAGGGCGCCAACGGACTGATGCAGGCGGCCACGCAAGGACGCAGCTGGCTCTTCATCGGGCTTCTCGGTCTGGCGATGTGCGCCATCGGTGCCTGGCTGCCGGCCGGCCGGGCTCAAGGGCGCTGGCTGCTTGCGGGCGGCGCCATCGGCGCCATTGGCCTTGCCGTGGCAGGCTTCACCATCGGCGCACGCGGCTGGAGCTTCACGGCGCTCAACACGCAGTTCGGCGAGCTGGCCGTCAACCAGTTCGGCATCGGTGCGGGGGGCTTCGTGGCGCTCACCGCGCTCACGCTGCTGGCCGCCTTCGGCATCGCGCGGCTCGGGCTGTTCAAGGGCGACCTGTTCGTGGCTGCGGCGGTCATCGGCTGCGGCGTGCTGATGGCGCTGTTCATCGCCTATCCGGTGAGCAAGGCGCTGGCCGGTGCGTTCTTTGACGAAGACGGGCGGTGGTCGGTCACCGCGTTCATCGCGCGCGTGTTCACCGAGCGCATCTGGGGGCTGGGCTGCGTGGCGGGCGGGGTGCGCTGCGGCGTTGCCTGGAACACGCTCGTGCTGGCCTTGCTCACCGCCGCCGGCACCACCTTCCTGGGTACGCTGATGGCGTTGATGGCCGAGCGCGGCAGCAAGCGCGGGCAGGGCGCGCTGCGGGTGCTGGCGCTGCTGCCGATCATCACGCCGCCTTTCGTGGTGGGCCTGGGGCTCATCCTGCTGTTCGGCCGCGCGGGCATCGTCAACCAGCTGCTTGAGAACGTGTTCGGCATCGAGCCGACGCGCTGGTTCTACGGCATGCCGGGCGTGCTGGTGGCACAGCTCTTTGCGTTCACGCCTATTGCCTTCATGATCATGCGCGGGGTGGTGCAGGGCATTGCGCCCAGCCTCGAAGAGGCCGCGCAGATGTTGCGCGCCGACCGGCGCCGCACCTTCTTCACCATCACGCTGCCGCTGCTGAAGCCCGGGCTGGCCAATGCCTTCCTGGTGGGCTTCATCGAGAGCATTGCGGACTTCGGCAACCCAGTGGTGGTGGGGGGCCAGTTCTCTGTGCTGTCGACCGATATCTTCTTTGCCATTGTCGGCGCGCAGTACGACCAGGGCCGCGCCGCTTCGCTGGCGTGGGTGCTGACGATCTTCGCGCTCGGCGTGTTCGCGCTGCAGCGCGGCGTGCTCGGCAGGCAGAACTACACCACCGTGAGCGGCAAGGGCGACGCGGGTATTGCGATGGCGCTGCCCGACGGCGTACGCCGCACCATCCAGTGCATCGCATTGCCGTGGATCGCGTTCACCGCCGTGGTCTACATGTTCGCCTTCGCGGGCGGCTTCGTGCAGACCTGGGGCCGCGACTACAGCTTCACGCTCAACCACTTCAAGAACGCCTTTGCGCTCGAATGGGGGCAGTTCGGCCTGGTCTGGGCAGGCACGGCGTGGAACTCGCTGATCACCACGCTCAAGCTCGCGGGCATCTCGGCGCCGATCACCGCGGCGCTGGGGTTGCTCATTGCCTGGCTGCTGGCGCGCAACGAATTCAAGGGGCAGGGCGTTTTCGAATTTGGCGCATTGCTGGCCTTTGCCATTCCGGGCACGGTGCTCGGCGTGAGCTACATCCTGGCCTTCAATGTGCCACCGTTCGAGCTTACGGGCACCGGGCTCATCATCGTGCTGTGCTTCATGTTCCGGAACCTGCCGGTGGGCGTGCGGGCCGGCACGGCGGCTTTCAAGCAGCTCGACCGCTCGCTGGACGAAGCCTCGCTGATGCTGCGGGCCTCCACCTCGCAGACGCTTTTCAAGGTGGTGCTGCCGCTGCTCAAGCCGGCGCTGGTGGCTGCGCTGGTCTACAGCTTCGTGCGGGCCATGACGACGGTGAGCGCGGTGATCTTCCTGGTCACGGCCGAGAACGAACTGGCCACCACCTACATCATCGGCCGCGTGGGCAACGGCGACTACGGCATTGCGCTGGCCTACTGCACGGTGCTCATGATCCTGATGTCGCTGGCAATCGCGCTGGTGCAGTGGGTGGTCGGGGAGCGCAAGCTGGGGCGGCGCAAGGCGGGTGTGCCGATGGTGGCCGCGCCTGTGGTGCATTGATCGGGAAAAGAACACATGAGCAACGGCATCGAGTTTCGCAACGTCACCAAGCGCTACGGCACCGACAAGAACGGGCCGATGGCCGTCAAGGGCATCAGCTTCGAGGTGCCGGTCGGCACGCTCACCACCATCCTCGGCCCCTCGGGATGCGGCAAGACGACCACGCTGCGCATGATCGCGGGGCTCGAATCGCCCACTTCGGGTTCGATCCTCATGGGGGAGCGCGATGTCACCACGCTGGGCCCGGCCGAGCGCAACGTGAGCATGATGTTCCAGAGCTATGCGCTGTTCCCGCATATGAACGTGATCGAGAACGTGGGCTACGGCCTGCGCATGAGCGGCGTGAAGAAGGACCAGGCCACCTCGCGGGCGCGCGATGCGCTCAAGGGCGTGGGGCTGGTCGGCTTCGACGATCGCCTGCCCAGCGAACTCTCGGGCGGCCAGCAGCAGCGCGTGGCACTGGCGCGCGCGCTGGTGCTGGAGCCGGCGGTGCTGCTGTTCGACGAACCGCTGTCCAACCTCGACGCCCGCCTGCGGCGCGAAATGCGCGAGGAGATCCGCGCGCTTCAGCAGCGCCTGAAGCTCACGGTGGCCTACGTCACGCACGACCAGAGCGAGGCCCTCGCCGTGAGCGACCAGATCATCGTCATGGACCACGGTGTGATCGCCCAGCGCGGCACGCCCGAGCAACTCTACGGCCGGCCCGAGAGTGAATTCGTTGCCGGCTTCATGGGCGAGGCGATGGTTTTTCCGGCCGTGGCGCAGGCCGATGGCAGCGTGGTGCTGGGCCCGCTGCGCCTGCAGCCGCGCTATGCGGTGGCACCAGGCACGGTGAAGGTGGCGGTGCGGCCCGAGGCCTGGGAAATCGGCGCCGCAGAGGCCTCAGGCGGGCTATCCGCCACGCTGCGCAAGGCGGCCTACCTCGGCAGCTTCTACGAATACGGCTTCGACACGTCGCTCGGGCCGGTCTTCGTGGTGTCGACCGATCTTTCGCGGCCCCTTGCGGCGGGCGCGCAGGTCACGCTGTCGCTGGCGGCGCATGGCGTCAGCGTGGTGCCCGGCGCATGAAACAATGGCGCCATGAACGTGGTTTTCGATCTTGGCGCCGTGCTGCTGGCATGGGAGCCCACCCGTCTGGTGCAGACCCATCTTCCCGAGCACGCCCCGACTGAGCTTGCTGCGGCGGCGCTGGGCCGGGCGCTTTTCCACCATGACGACTGGATGTGCTTCGACTGCGGCACGCGCTCGCTCGAAGACGCCATTGCGCGCATGGCCCAGCGCCTGTCGCTTCCGGCGGCGCGGCTCGACGCCATGCTCGGCACGCTGGGCGAGCGCCTGGAGCCGATTCCCGTCACTGTCGAGCTGCTCGAAGGGCTGTTCGCGCGGCGCGATGCCGGCGAGGCGCTGCGGCTCTACTACCTCTCGAACATGCCTGCACCCTATGCACGCGCCCTCGAACGCCGGCACGGCTTCATGCAGCGTTTCGATGGCGGCGTTTTCTCGGGCGACGTGAAGTTCATCAAGCCGGAGCGCGAAATCTACGAACTGCTGGCGGTGCGCCATGCGTTGGACCCGCAGCAAACGGTGTTCATCGACGATTCGGCGGCCAACGTGGAGGCCGCGCGCGCTTTCGGCTGGCATGCCATCCATTGCACCCACCCTGCCGCGCTGGCGGCGCAGCTGGCGCGCTACTTGCCGGCTGCTTCGTCTATCGGCCGGTGAGCACGACCTTGGCGGTGTCGAACCCCAGGCTGGCGGCGTAATCCAGCTCGGCCTGCAGCGCGGCGTCTTCCAGCCGGGGCGCACGCGAAAGAACCCACAGGTATTCGCGATCGGGCGTGCCGACCAGCGCCACCTGGTAATCGCGGTCGAGCTTCAGGATCCAGTAGTCGCCCCACACCAGCGGCAGCCAGCCGAGCCATGACGGCGCAAAGCGCACTTCGAGCCGGCCCGCCCCGGGCTGACCCGCGACCGGCACCACGCGGGCCGTGCCCACGGCCTCGTCGAAGTTCCCATCGGGCCGCACGCAGCGGTTCCGCACCTGCACCGTGCCGTCGGGCTGGGGTATGTACTCGGCGGTGACCGGGCCGGCGCACTGCTTCTGGAAGCGGTTTGGCAAGCGGGCCTGTTCGTGCCAGATGCCGGCATAGCGCTGGATATCGACCGGCGCCACCACCTGCAGCGGCGCGCGCATCAGGGGAGCGCCGTCGGCGGGGCCGGCCAGCTGCGCACGCGCGGTGCGCCCCGCACCCAGGGCGATCCAGGTGGCCACGCCGCCGACGACGAAGGCGGTGGCCAGCGTACCGATGGCGGCGCTGGTGTGGCGGTCGTTGAAAGGAGCGCGGTTTGCAGCGGCGGGCACTGCGGTGCGATGTCGGCAAGGCATGAAAGGCACTCCTGTGGTCGAAAGCATCAAGGCGGGAAGCCGCAGGCTAGCCCGCCGACCGGAACGCTGTCGTCAGCGGCGGACCACAGCATTTGTAGGGCAGGGCGGCCGGCGTACGACACTGTCGGTTACAGGCCGATGCAGCGCGGTGAAAACCCGTGCTACGGTGTGCATGAAAACATCGGCCCGAGCGCAACAGCGTGCAGGACTTGTCATCACCCGCGCAGGATAATCTTCGACATGAATCAACTCGATGCTCTCCGCCAATGGACCACCGTGGTCGCCGATACCGGTGACTTCAAGCAACTCAGCATTTCCAAGCCGCAGGACGCGACCACCAATCCGTCGCTCATCCTGAAGGCAGTGCAGAAGCCCGAGTACCGGCCGCTGCTCGACGAAGCCGTCAAGAACCATGCGGGCAAGCCGCTGGACGAGGTCATCGACCGCCTGCTGGTGCGTTTCGGCGCCGAAATCCTCTCGATCATTCCAGGCCGCGTGTCGACCGAGGTCGATGCCCGCCTCTCGTTCGACACCGCCGCCACCATTGCGCGCGGCGAGCGCATCGTGGCGCTCTACAAGGCCGAAGGCATCGACACCGAGAGGCGCCTGCTGATCAAGGTGGCCTCGACCTGGGAAGGCATCCAGGCGGCGCGTGCACTCGAGCAAAAGGGCATCCGCACCAATTTGACGCTGCTGTTCTCGTTCGCGCAGGCGGTTGCCTGCGCAGACGCCGGCGTGCAGCTCATTTCGCCTTTCGTGGGGCGCATCTACGACTGGTACAAGAAGTCGGCCGGCGCCAAATGGGACGAGGCCGCCAGCGCGGGCGCAAACGATCCGGGCGTCAAGTCGGTGCGAGAAATCTTCAACTACTACAAGCAGCACGGCATCAAGACCGAGGTGATGGGCGCGAGCTTCCGCAATGTGGGACAGATCCAGGCCCTGGCTGGCTGCGACCTGCTGACCATCAGCCCCGAATTGCTGGCCGAACTGGCCGCGAACAGCGACCCGCTCGAACACGCGCTCGACGCCGCCAAGGCCGCCGCCGCGGCGGATGTGCAGAAGCTGAGCTACGACGAGGCAAGCTTCCGCTTTGCGCTGAACGAAGACGCCATGGCCACCGAGAAGCTCGCCGAAGGCATCCGCGCCTTCGCGGCCGACGCCGTGAAGCTCGAAAGAATCATGCAGGAAAGCGGCAAGTAAACATGGCCATGACTCTTCGCTGCGACCGCGCGCCCGCCTGGGCGCAACTGCAGAGTTACTTCGAAACGGCGGGCCGGCAGTTCGACGTGCGCCACGCCTTCGTCGACGACGCCGGGCGCTTCGAGCGCTTCAGCCAGGAGGCGCCGCATGTCTTTGCCGACCTGTCGAAGAACCTGATCGACGCGCGCGCCGAAGAACTGCTGCTCGCGCTGGCGACCGAGTGCGGGCTCGAAGCGCACCGCGACGCCATGTTTGCCGGCGAGCACATCAACAACACCGAAGACCGCGCCGTGCTGCACACGCTGCTTCGCGCACCGGCCGGCGCCGCAGTGGGCAGCACCGCGGCCGAACTGCGCGAAGTGCACGCCACGCTCGACGCGATGCTGGCGTACGCAGAGGCGGTGCGCAGCGACCACACCATCACCGACGTGGTCAATATCGGCATCGGCGGCTCCGACCTCGGTCCGCAGATGGCAGTGCTCGCGCTGGCCGAGTTCGCGGCGCCGGGCAAGCGCTTTCACTTCGTCTCGAACGTCGACGGCCATGAACTGGCCGGCGTGCTGCGCGACCTGGCGCCCGAGCACACGCTGTTCCTGATCGCGTCCAAGACCTTCACCACGGCCGAGACCATGGCCAATGCGCTCTCGGCCAGGCGCTGGTACGGGCAGTCGGGCGGTACCGACATCGCCGGCCACTTCGCCGCGCTTACCACCAACGTCGAGGCCGCGAAGCAGTTCGGCATCGACACCACCTTCGGTTTCTGGGACTGGGTGGGCGGCCGTTATTCGCTCTGGTCGGCCATCGGCCTGCCGATTGCGCTGGCCATCGGCGCCGAGGGCTTTCGCCGGTTGCTGGCGGGCGCGCACGCCATGGACGAACACTTCCGCACCGCGCCGCTGTCGCAGAACCTTCCGGTGCGGCTCGGCCTGCTCGACGTCTGGTACCGCAATTTCCACGGCTTCACGAGCCGCGGCATCGCGCCGTACCACAGCGCCTTGAAGCGCCTGCCGGCCTATATGCAGCAGCTCGAAATGGAGAGCAACGGCAAGCAGGTCGATGCAAGCGGCGCGCCGCTGCCCGCCAGCCTGGGCACCTCGCCCGTGCTCTGGGGCGAACCCGGCACCAACGGCCAGCACGCCTACTTCCAGATGCTGCACCAGGGCACCGACGTGATCCCGCTCGAATTCGTGGCGGTGCGCGATGCGGCCCACGACCTGGACGGCCACCACCCCAAGCTGCTGGCCAATGCGCTCGCGCAGGCGCAGGCGCTGATGGTCGGCAAGCTCGACGCCGGCGGCCACAAGAATTTTCCTGGCAACCGGCCGAGCACTTTCTTCGTGTTCGAGAAGCTCACGCCCGAATCGCTCGGCGCCTTTCTCGCGCTGTACGAGCACCGCGTGTTCACCAGCGGCGCGCTGTGGGGCATCAACAGCTTCGACCAGTGGGGCGTGGAACTGGGCAAGGTGCTCGCGAAAGACATCGAACCGCGCCTGGCGTCCGGCGACATCACGGGACTCGACGCCTCCACGGCAGGCCTGTTGAAACGGCTGGGTACCCGGGCCTGATTCGCTGAAGGGCGAGGCAATAGGCCGTTGGTTTGAGAACCAATGGCCGAATTTGCAGTTGAAAGACCCGCCGATATGATCGGCCCGGGGAAGTTTCCCTGGGAACAATCAAGAGGAGTCGATCAATGGACTTTCAAACAGCGGTCAAGACCTGTTTCAGCAAATACGCCGATTTCAATGGGCGTGCGTCGCGTTCGGAGTACTGGTGGTTCGTGCTGGCCGAGCTCATCGTTCTGATTGTGGCGAGCCTGATCCACCAGTACGTGTACGTCATCGCGGCACTGGGCTTTTTGCTGCCCGCACTGGCCGTGGGCGCGCGCCGCCTGCACGACATCGGCAAGAGCGGCTGGCTCCAGCTGCTGATGATCGTTCCGCTCGTCAACCTGGTGCTGATCTATTTCTACGTGCAGCCATCGCAGCCCGAGACCAACCCGCACGGGGTGCCCGCGACCTGAAGCTGAAAGCTTGGCGGCAGCGCCTGCTACGCGCGAGAGAACAACCATCAAGGGCCGCGCAAGCGGCCCTTTCGCATGGCTTCTTCCATGCTGTATTGCGTTAACTAGGGAATATCCTAGCCAATCGGTGCATGAAAGTACTATCGTGGCCCGGCGCAGTACCAAAACCGCAAGCGTGTTTCTCCAGAATTCAGGCCACGGCGACCCGACAAGAGGGCGTCGCTCACCTCTAGGAGACAACATGAAGCGTTTTCTGAAAGCGGGCCTCGTCCTCGCACTCGCCGGCACGGGGCTCGTGTCCCAGGCTGCCACCGAACTCGTGATCGCGACCGTCAACAACGGCCACATGATCGAGATGCAGAAGCTCACCCCCTTCTTCGAAAAAGCCAACCCCGACATCAAGCTCAAGTGGGTGACGCTCGAAGAAGGCACGCTGCGCCAGCGCGTCACGACCGACATCGCCACCAAGGGCGGCCAGTTCGACGTGATGACCATCGGCCTGTACGAGACGCCGATCTGGTCGAAGAAGGGCTGGCTCCAGCCCATTGCCACCGATGCCGCCTATGACGCCGACGACCTGCTGCCCGCCATCCGCGCCGGCCTGTCGTACGAGGGCAAGCTCTACGCCGCGCCGTTCTACGGCGAGAGCTCGATGCTCATGTACCGCAAGGACCTGGCCGACAAGGTCGGCTTCCAGATGCCCGAGCAGCCCACCTGGGCGCAGGTGAAGGAACTGGCCGGCAAGATCCACGATCCGAAGGCCGGCGTGTACGGCATGTGCCTGCGCGGCAAGCCGGGCTGGGGCGACAACATGGCCTTCCTGACCACGCTGGTCAACACCAACGGCGGCCAGTGGTTCGACATGCAGTGGAAGCCGCAGATCGACACCAAGCCCTGGAAGGACGCGATCAACTTCTACGTCGACCTGATGAAGGCCTACGGTCCACCCGGCGCGTCGGCCAACAGCTTCAACGAGAACCTCGCACTCTTCAACGAGGGCAAGTGCGGTATGTGGGTGGACGCGACCATCGCCGCCTCGTTCATCAGCGATCCGAAGCAGTCGAAGGTGGCCGACAAGGTGGCCTTCGCACAAGCCCCCGTGGCGGTCACGCCGAAGGGCGCCAACTGGCTGTGGACCTGGAACCTGGCCATTCCCGCCAGTTCGACCAAGGGCGCGGCCGCGCAGACCTTCGTGAAGTGGGCGACCTCCAGGGAGTACGTCAACCTGGTCGCCAAGGAGCATGGCTGGGCCACGGTGCCTACCGGCACGCGCAAGTCGACCTATGCGAACCCCGAGTTCCAGAAGGTCGCCAAGTTCGCCGCGGCCGAGAAGAAGGCCATCGACACCGCCAACCTCAGCGACAGCACGCTGCCCAAGTCGCCGTACGTGGGCGTGCAGTACGCGGCCATTCCCGAGTTCCAGGCCATCGGCGTGGCGGTGGGCCAGCAGATGAGCGCTGCGCTGTCGGGCAAGGTCACCGTCGACCAGGCATTGAAGACTTCGCAGACGGCGGCCGAGCGCGAGATGAAGAAGGCCGGGTACTACAAGTAAGCCGATAAGCCGTCTTTCCCTCTCCCTGCGGGGAGAGGGCAGGGTGAGGGGGCGGCGTGCCCACGACCGCCGCCGCGTGCCCTCACCCCAACCCTCTCCCGCTGCGGGAGAGGGGGCCACAGCCAGAGAGGAACACAAGATGAATCGACTCCTGCCCCGGGCCCTGATGGCGCCCGCCGTGCTCACGCTCTTCCTCTGGATGATCGTGCCGCTTGCGATGACGTTGTACTTCTCGTTCGTGAACTACAACCTCATGCAACCCGGCGAACGCACGTTCGCGGGCATCGAGAATTTTCACTACTTCGTCACCGATCCGGACTTCTGGCCCGCAACCTGGAACACGCTGATGCTGATCGGCAGCGTGATCGTCATCACGGTGGTGTTCGGCGTGCTGCTCGCACTGATGGTGAATGAGCCCTTTCCGGGCCGCGGCATCGTGCGCGTGCTGCTCATCTCGCCCTTCTTCGTCATGCCCGCGGTCAACGCGCTGCTGTGGAAGCACATGATGATGAACCCCATCTACGGCGTCCTGGCCGACGTGTGGCGCTTCTTCGGCGCGCAGCCCGTCGACTGGCTCACTGACGTGCCGCTGTTCTCCGTGATCGTCATGGTGGCCTGGCAGTGGCTGCCCTTCGCCTGCCTGATCTTCATCACCTCGCTGCAGTCGCTCGACCGCGAGCAGATGGAGGCCGCGCGCATGGACGGCGCGAGCGCATTCCAGCGCTTCTTCTACCTGACCATTCCGCACCTCGGCCGGCCGATGGCGGTGGTGATCATGATCGAGATGATCTTCCTGCTCAGCGTGTTCGCCGAGATCGCCATCACCACCAACGGCGGTCCGGGCAACGAGAGCACCAACATGACCTACCTGATCTTCAAGCAGTCGCTGATGAATTTCGACGTGGGCGTGGCTTCGGCCGGTGCGCTGTTCGCGGTGGTGCTGGCCAACATCGTGGCCGTGTTCCTGATCCGCATCATCGGCAAGAACCTCGATTGAAGGAACGACCATGCAACCCAGCAATTTCCTCCCGCAACTGCTGCGCACCGCGGGCGCGTGGGCCGCGGCGCTGCTGCTGTTCTTTCCGCTCGGCTGGCTGTTCCTCACGGCCTTCAAGACCGAGCTGCAGGCGATCCATGTGCCGCCGCTCTTCATCTTCGAGCCCACGCTCGACAACTTCAGCGAAGTGCAGCGCCGCAGCGACTACCTGCTGTATGCGCGCAATTCGCTCGTCACCAGCCTGGGCTCGACGATCATCGGGCTGTTGATCGCGGCGCCCGCCGCGTACTCGATGGCCTTCTTCCGCACGAAGAAGACGCGCGACATCCTGATGTGGATGCTCTCCACCAAGATGATGCCGGCCGTCGGCGCGCTGGTGCCCATCTACGTGCTCGCGCAGACCGCGGGCCTGCTGGACTCGCTCACCGCACTCACGGTCGTGTTCACGCTGTCGAACCTGCCGATCATGGTGTGGATGCTCTACAGCGCCTACAAGGACATTCCGAACGAGATCCTCGAAGCCGCGCGCATGGACGGCGCGAACCTGTGGACCGAGTTCCGCCACGTCGTGCTGCCGCTCTCGGTGGGCGGCCTCGCATCGACCGGCTTGCTGTGCCTGGTGCTGAGCTGGAACGAGGCCTTCTGGGCGCTCAACCTCAGCTCGGCCAAGGCCGGCACGCTGGCCACGCTGATCGCCTCGTACTCCAGCCCCGAGGGCCTGTTCTGGGCCAAGCTGTCGGCCGCCTCGCTGATGGCCATTGCGCCCATCGTGGTGTTCGGCTGGTTCAGCCAGAAACAACTCGTCCAGGGCCTGACCTTCGGCGCCGTCAAGTAAAGAAAGGGAGACACCTCATGGCCTACCTGCAACTCAAAGACATCAAGAAGAGCTTCGGCGACGTCAACATCATCAAGGGTGTGGACCTCGAGATTCAAAAGGGCGAGTTCATCGTCTTCGTCGGGCCTTCGGGCTGCGGCAAGTCGACGCTGCTGCGCCTCATTGCCGGGCTCGAGCCCATCACCAGCGGCAACCTGCTGCTCGACGGCAAGGACATCACCTGGGCGCCTTCGGGCAAGCGCGACCTGGCGATGGTGTTCCAGAGCTACGCGCTCTATCCGCACATGAGCGTGTACGACAACATGTCCTTCGCGCTCAAGCTCGCGGGCGTGCCCAAGAGCGAGATCAAGACCAAGGTCGAGTACGCGGCCAAGACTCTCAATCTCACGCAGTACCTCGACCGCACGCCCAAGGACCTGTCGGGCGGACAGCGCCAGCGCGTGGCCATCGGCCGCGCCATCGTGCGCGCGCCCAAGGTGTTCCTGTTCGACGAGCCGCTGTCCAACCTCGATGCAGCGCTGCGCGGCAACACGCGCGTCGAGATCCACAAGCTGCACCGCTCGCTCGGCGCCACCACCATCTACGTGACGCACGACCAGGTCGAGGCCATGACGCTGGCCGATCGCGTGGTGGTGCTCAGGGACGGTCTCATCGAACAGGTCGGCACGCCGCTTGAACTCTATGACCATCCGGCCAACCAGTTCGTCGCGCAGTTCATCGGCATGCCGTCGATGAACATGGTGGCGGCGAGCGCGATTCCGAGTTTTTCCGCCGCCACCGGCGGACGCCTGCCGAACGACGGTTTCCTGGGCGTTCGGCCCGAAGGCCTGCGCGTGCATCCGAACCAGGCCGCTGTTGCGGGCGTACCCGGGCGCGTCGAGCTGATCGAGGCGCTCGGCGCCGACACGCTGATCCACGTCGACGTGGGCGGCGTGCCGCTGATCGCGCGCCAGAACGAGCGCACGCCGCTGCATGCGGGCGATGACGTGGCGGTGGAGCTCGATCCCTCGGTGCTGCATCTGTTCAACCGCGAAGGCCGCGCGGTCTCCGCCTGATTTCTCTTTTCTCTTCCGGACATTTACCGTGACCCTTGCAGCAGCGCCTCTTGCGCCCACTCCACCGGTTCTTTCGGAGTTCACGGTGCTTCACCTTGGACTCGGCTCGTTCCACCGGGCCCACCAGGCCGTCTACCTTCAGCGGCTGATCGACGCGGGCGACACCCGCTGGTCGCTCTCGGGCGCCAACATCCGGCCCGACATGGCGGAGGTAGTTGCGGCTCTTCAGGCGCAGGGCGGACGCTACACCCTCGAAACCGTGTCGCCCGCGGGCGAGTACCGCTACGAGCAGATCGAAGCCATTCGCGAAGTGCTGCCTTGGGAGCGCTCGCTGGCCGCGGTGATCGCGCGCGGCGCGGCGCCGTCCACGCGCATCGTGTCTTTCACCGTGACCGAGGCGGGCTACTACCTCGACACCAAGGGCAAGCTGGACCTGTCTTTCGGCGATCTTGCGGCCGACATCGAGCGTGCGCGCCGCGGCGAGGCCGGCGGCGAAGGCGTGACCATCTACGGCGCCGTCTGCGCGATCCTGCGTGCACGCAAGTCCGCGCGGGCCGGCGCCGTGACGCTGCTGAACTGCGACAACCTGCGCCACAACGGCGACCGCTTCAGTGCCGGGCTGCTCGAGTTCATCGAGCGCGCCGACGATGCCGAGCTGCTCGCCTGGGTGCAGGCGAACACCGCCTGCCCGAATGCGATGGTCGACCGCATCACGCCGCGACCGCCACCGGAGCTGCGTGCTCGGGTACAGGCTGCCACCGGGCGCGACGATGCGGCCGCGATCACGGGCGAGAGCTTCATCCAATGGGTGATCGAGGACAACTTCGCGGCCGGGCGCCCCGACTGGGGCCGCGTGGGCGTGGAACTGGTCGATTCGGTGCAGCCCTATGAGGAAGCCAAGATCCGCATCCTCAACGCCACGCACAGCTGCATTGCCTGGGCCGGCACGCTGGCCGGGCTGGGCTTCATCCACGAAGGCACGCACCACGCGGCGATCCGCAAGATGGCCTACGACTACGTGACCGACGACGTGATCCCGTGCCTCAGCCCAAGCCCGATCGACCTTGCGGCCTATCGGGACGTGGTGCTCGACCGCTTCGGCAACCCCGCGATCCGCGACACCAACCAGCGCGTGGCGGCGGATGGCTTTTCGAAGATTCCGGGTTTCATTGCGCCCACGGTGCGCGAGCGGCTCGCCGCGGGGCAGCCGATCGACAGCGTCGCGATGCTGCCAGCGCTTTTCCTGGCCTTCCTGCAACTCTGGCATCGCGGGGCATTGCCCTATGCCTACCAGGACCAGGGTGTGGACGAGGCCGTGGCGCACGCCATCTGCGACGCCGCCGATCCGGTGCTCGCGCTGTGTTCGGACGCCGGACTGTGGGGGCCCATCGCGGGCGATGCGCGACTGATCGACGCCGTGCGCGGCGCGAGCGGGCGTGTGGCAAATTTTGTGAATCCAGGAGCAACGATATGAGCGAACGTCTGAAGAACCGCCACGTGCTGCTGACCGGCGCCGGTGGCGGCATCGGTCTGGCCGTGGCCGAGGCCTGTATTGCGGAGGGTGCGCGCTGCAGCGTGGTCGACCGCGCGGTGGCGGCACCCGAGGCGGTGCGGGCGCTGCAGCAGCAACACCCCGACAAGCTCGCCTACATCGCGGCCGACGTGACCGACACGCAGGCCATTGCGCACATGCTGGCCGAGGCGCAGGTCGCTTTCGGCCCCATCCATACGCTGTTCAACAACGCCGCCGTGTTCGACCTCGCGCCGCTGCTCGACAGCGACGAGGCCTCGTTCGACAGGCTCTTTGCCGTCAACGTGAAGGGCATGTTCTTCGTGATGCAGGCCGTGCTGCGCCACATGGTCGAGGCCGGCACGCAGGGCGCGTCGGTCATCAACATGGCTTCGCAGGCGGGCCGGCGCGGCGAGGCGCTGGTGTCGCACTACTGCGCGACCAAGGCCGCGGTCATCAGCTATACCCAGAGTGCGGCGCTGGCCATGGCGCCGCACGGCATTCGCGTCAACGGCATTGCACCTGGTGTGGTCGACACGCCGATGTGGGACCATGTCGACAGCCTGTTCGCCAAGGCCGAAGGGCTGGCGCCCGGAGAGAAGAAGCGCCGCGTGGGCCTGGAGGTACCGCTCGGCCGAATGGGCGTGCCGGCGGATGTCGCAGGCGCGGCGGTCTTTCTTGCCAGCGACGAGGCGCGCTACATCACGGCGCAGACCTTGAATGTCGATGGCGGCAATGTCATGAGTTGAAATGAAGGCCTGCTTCTTTCCGGCGCGCAATCCATGAACGAAGATTTCCATCTGTACCTCGACAGCGCCGATCTGGCTGAATTGCAGGCCTGCCTGCCGCATCCGGTGGTGCACGGCGTGACAACCAACCCGACGTTGCTGCAGCGCGCGGGCATCGGCCGCGGTGAAGTGCCCGGCTTGCTGAAACGCTGCATCGATCTGGGCGCACGGCAGGTGCAGGCGCAGGTGTATTCGAGCGAGGTCGGCGGCATGCTCGAAGACGCGCAGGCTTTGCTGTCGCACTTCGACCCGGGCCAGCTGGTCGTGAAGATTCCCGCCACGCGCCAGGGCCTCGATGCCGGCGCGCGGCTCATTGCGCAGGGCGTACCCGTCACGTGGACTGCCGTCTATGCCCCCGAGCAGGCGCACTTTGCAGCACAGCTGGGCGCGGCGTATGCGGCGCCTTACCTGGGACGGCTCGAAGATGCCGGCATCGACGGGCTGGCGCTGATCGCGCAGATGCAGGGCCTGGTGGCGCAGCGGCCTTCGTCCGGCACGCGCCTCCTGGTGGCGAGCATCCGCTCGCGCGAGGCCTATCTTTCGTTGCTGGGGTTGGGCGTGGGGGCAATCACGATTCCGCCGCGCCTGTTTGCCGAACTGCTCGATCATCCCGCCACGCTGGCCGCCGAGCGCGGTTTCCTGGCCGACGCGCGCGCCTTGTCCTGAAAGAAGAGAATCCGAGAACCATGCGCATTGCACTCACGGGCGAAGCCCTGATCGATTTCACCGCCAGCGAGGCTGGCACGCTGGCCTTCCTGGGCCACGAGGGCGGCTCGCCGCTCAATACCGCCGTTGCCTGCGCGCGCCTCGGCCAGCCCACCGGTTTTCTCACCCAGCTGTCGACCGACCTGTTCGGCGAGCGGCTGATGCGTTTTCTCGAGCGCAACGGCGTGGACACCAGCTTCATCCTGCGCAGCAACGCGCCCTCGACCCTGGCCTTTGTCGAGCGGACGCCGCAGACCAACCGCTATGCGTTCTACACGCGCGGCAGCGCCGACGCGACCTGGGCGCCCGAGCCGCTGCCCCAGTTGCCGGCGGACTGCCGCTTCCTTCATTTCGGTTCCATCTCGCTGCTGCAGGAGCCGGCGGCCACGCGCATCGCCGAACTGGTCACGGCCAACGCGGGGCGGCGCGTGATCGTGTTCGACCCCAACGTGCGGCCGAGCCTGATTTCCTACATGGCGGAGTACCGCGTGCGCATCATGGACTGGTTTGCAATGGCCGACCTGGTCAAGCTCAGCGACGAGGATGCCGAACTGCTGGCACCGGGCCAGCCGGTCGACGAACTGGCGGCGCAGTGCCTGCGAGCCGGCGCGCATGCGGTGATCGTCACGCGCGGCGGCGCGGGCGCCACGCTCTGGAGGACGGGGCACGACCCGCTCACCGTGGCGGCGCCGCGCGTCGAGGTGGTCGACACCATCGGTGCGGGCGACACCTTCACGGCGGGCCTTTCGGTGGCGCTGCTCGCGCACGGTGTCGAGCACCCGGCCCAGCTCGGCCAGCTGGCGGATGAAGCCTGGCGCCAGGTGATGCGCTTCGCCGCCACGGCGGCCGCCCTGAACTGCACCCGCGAAGGGGCCGATCCACCCACGCTCGAAGCGGTTCGCGCCGCGCTGGCGCAGGAAGACAATGGAGCCGTCGCTTCCCGGTCCTGACCCCGTGCTGCCATGACCACGTCCACACGCAAACGCTCGATTCCACGTCAGCGCCAACCTGAGCTCGAACGCGACATTGCGCGCTCGCCGTCGCTGGGCTACGAGGCCCCTGAAACCGGCCTGGTGCGCTGTCTGGCGCACGGCTTCCCGAGCCCGCTGGTGCGCTGGCACTTTCATGAAGACTACGAGCTGCACCTGATCACCGAGACCTCGGGCAAGGCCTTCATCGGCGACTGGATCGGGCCGTTCCAGCCCGGGCACCTGGTGCTCTGCGGGCCACGGCTGCCGCACAACTGGATCTCGCTCGATGTGCCCGAAGGCGGCGCCGCGGGGCGCGACCGGGTGATCCAGTTTCGCCACGAGCCCATCGAACGCGCGGCGGCCGAGATTCCTGAGTTGCGCGAGGTGATGCAGCTGTTCGAACGGGCGCGGCACGGCATCGAGTTCTTCGGCATGTCGCAGCAGGCGCAAACGCACTGGGACAACATCAAGGCCGCGCGCGGCACGCGCCGGCTCGGCCTGTTCCTCGAGTTCATGGCCGACCTGGCGCAATGCACCGACTACCGGCTGCTGTCGAGTGTGCAGATGCAGGGGGCACACGGCGCCGATGGCGATGCGCAGGTCGACCAGATCAACGGCATCGTCAACCGCATCACCGCCAACCTGGCAGAGTCCATCTCGATGTCCGACGTGGCGGCCGAGCTCGGCATGAGCGAGAGCCGCTTCAGCCGCTTCTTCCGGCGCTCCACGGGCAACAGCTTTACCGACTTCGTCAACCGCGTGCGCATCAACAGCGCCTGTCATCTGCTGATGCAGACCGACCACTACGTGACCGACATCTGCTATCAGGTCGGCTTCAACAACGTCGCCAACTTCAATCGGCGTTTCCTCGAAATCAAGGGCATGACCCCGAGCGAGTTCCGGCGCCAGGCCGACACGCGCTTCGGCTGAGGTCGAGACGCCCCGCTTTCAAGGCGCAATCAGGGAGCACCATCTTGTACCTGGGACTCGACCTCGGCACGTCCGAGCTCAAGGCGCTGCTGCTCGCCGACGACCACCGCATCGTCGGCGTGGCACGCGCACCGCTCACGGTCGATCGGCCGCAACCGCTCTGGTCGGAGCAGGCGCCGAGCCAGTGGTGGCAGGCTTTGGAGCAGGTCATGGCGCAGCTGCGGGAGACGCACTCCCACGCGCTGTCGGCCGTGCGTGCCATCGGCCTGTCGGGCCAGATGCACGGCGCCACGCTGCTCGATGCGGCGGGCGAGGTGCTGCGGCCCGCCATCCTCTGGAACGACGGGCGCAGCGGCGCGCAGTGCGAGGCGCTCACGCGCGCCGTGCCACGCCTGGGCGAGATCGCGGGCAACATCGCGATGCCTGGCTTCACCGCGCCCAAGCTGCTGTGGGTGCGCGAGCACGAGCCTGAAATCTTCAACCGCACGGCGCGCGTGCTGCTGCCGAAAGACTGGCTGCGCTTCATGCTCAGCGGTGAGGCCGTCAGCGAGATGTCCGATGCGGCCGGCACGCTGTGGCTCGACGTCGGCGCGCGCGACTGGTCCGACGAGCTGCTCGCGGCCACGGGGCTCACGCGCGACCACATGCCGCGGCTGGTGGAGGGCAGCGAGGTGTCGGCGCAGCTCAAACCCGAGTTGGCTGCGCGCTGGGGCGTCGGAAGCGGGACTGTGCTGATTGCGGGCGGCGCGGGCGACAACGCCGCCAGCGCCGTCGGCATGGGCTTGGTGGAACCCGGGCAGGGCTTCGTCTCGCTCGGCACCTCGGGCGTGGTGTTCGTCTCGACCGACCGCTTTCTGCCGAACCCCGCGCAGGCGATGCATGCGTTTTGCCACGCGCTGCCGAAGCGCTGGCACCAGATGTCGGTGATGCTCTCGGCCGCAAGCGCGGTGAGCTGGGCCGCCAAGGCGTTCAAGTTCACCGACGAGGCCGCGCTGCTCGAAGCGGCGGCGTCGGTCGAGCCCGCGCAACGCGAGCTGTGCCCGTTGTTCCTGCCGTACCTGTCGGGTGAGCGCTCGCCGCACAACAACCCCAATGCGCAGGGCGTGCTGTTCGGATTGACGCATGCGCAGGGACCGGCGGAAATCGCCTATGCCGTGGTCGAAGGCGTGAGCTTCGGACTGCGCGACGGCTTCGACACCTTGCGCCTGCCCGCTGACATGCCGCTGCGCGAAGTCGCGCTGGTTGGCGGCGGTGCGCGCAGTGTGTGGTGGGGCCAATTGCTGGCCGACATCTTCCAGGTGCCGCTCACGCTGTACGCGGGCAGCGAGATGGGTGGGGCACTCGGCGCAGCGCGCCTTGCGTGGCTGGCCGACGGTGGCACCGTGGCCGAGGTATGTACGCTGCCACCGGTCAAGCAGCAGTTGACGCCTTCGTCCGAAGGAGGCGAGGGTCACAAGGCGCGCCATGCGCGGTTCCAGGTGCTCTACATGGCGCTGCGCGACCAGTTTCGATCAACGTAGCGCGCAATGAAAAAGGGCCGCTTGCGCGGCCCCTTTCGTTTTGGTGAGCAGTAGAGCTCAGCCGGGCATTACATGCCCATGCCGCCCATGCCGCCCATGCCACCCATGTCGGGCATGCCGCCGCCGGCACCGGCTTCATCCTTCGGTGCGTCTGCGACCATGGCTTCGGTCGTCAGCAGCAGCGAGGACACCGATGCTGCGTTCTGCAGCGCGGTACGGGTGACCTTCGTCGGGTCCAGGATGCCCAGTTCGAGCATGTCGCCGTACGTGTCGTTGGCAGCGTTGAAGCCGTAGTTGCCCTTGCCGGCCAGCACAGCGTTCACGACCACCGAGGCTTCGCCGCCGGCGTTGTTCACGATTTCGCGCAGGGGGGCTTCGATCGCCTTGAGCACCAGCTTGATGCCGGCGTCCTGGTCGGCGTTTTCGCCCTTGATCGAGTCGCCCACGGCTTGCTTGGCACGCAGCAGAGCCACGCCGCCACCAGCAACCACGCCTTCTTCCACTGCAGCGCGGGTGGCGTGCAGGGCGTCTTCGACGCGAGCCTTCTTTTCCTTCATTTCGACTTCGGTGGCAGCGCCGACCTTGATCACTGCAACGCCGCCGGCCAGCTTGGCCACGCGCTCTTGCAGCTTTTCACGGTCGTAGTCGCTCGTGGCTTCTTCGATCTGCACGCGCACTTGCTTCACGCGGGCTTCGATGTCGGCCGCAGCGCCCGAACCGTCGATGATGATGGTGTTTTCCTTGCCCACTTCGATGCGCTTGGCTTGGCCGAGGTCGGCCAGCGTCACCTTTTCGAGCGTCAGGCCCACTTCTTCAGCGATGACCTTGCCGCCCGTCAGGATGGCGATGTCTTCGAGCATGGCCTTGCGGCGGTCGCCGAAGCCAGGTGCCTTGACAGCCACGACCTTCAGGATGCCGCGGATCGTGTTCACGACCAGGGTAGCCAGGGCTTCGCCTTCGACTTCTTCGGCAATGATCAGGAGCGGACGGCCAGCCTTGGCGACTTGTTCCAGCGTGGGGAGCAGGTCGCGGATGTTGCTGATCTTCTTGTCGAACAGCAGCACGAAGGGGTTGTCGAGCAACGCCGATTGCTTCTCGGGGTTGTTGATGAAGTAGGGCGACAGGTAGCCGCGGTCGAACTGCATGCCTTCGACGACGTCGAGTTCGCTGTCCAGCGACTTGCCGTCTTCGACGGTGATCACGCCTTCCTTGCCGACCTTGTCCATTGCGTCAGCGATGAGCTGGCCGATGGTTTCGTCGCTGTTGGCCGAGATCGAGCCGACTTGAGCGATTTCCTTCGACGTGGTGGTGGGCTTCGAAGCCTTCTTCAGCTCGGCGACCAGGGCCGTGACAGCCTTGTCGATGCCGCGCTTCAGGTCCATCGGGTTCATGCCGGCCGCGACCAGCTTGAAACCTTCGCGAACGATGGCTTGTGCCAGCACGGTCGCGGTGGTGGTGCCGTCACCGGCGTTGTCCGAAGTCTTGGAGGCCACTTCCTTCACGAGCTGGGCGCCCATGTTCTGGAGCTTGTCCTTGAGTTCGATTTCCTTGGCGACCGACACACCGTCCTTGGTGACGGTGGGGGCGCCGAACGAGCGCTCGAGCACCACGTTGCGGCCCTTGGGGCCCAGGGTTACCTTGACCGCGTTGGCCAGGATGTTGACACCCTCGACCATGCGTGCGCGGGCTTCTCCGCCGAAGACGACGTCTTTTGCTGCCATGTTGATTTACTCCGAATGGGATGGATTGATTACTTCTCGACGACCGCGAACAGGTCGTCTTCCTTCATGACGAGCAATTCGTCACCGTCGACCTTGACGGTCTGGCCGCTGTACTTGCCGAACAGGACACGGTCGCCGACCTTGACGGTCAGTGCGGTCAGGTCGCCCTTGTCGGTGCGCTTGCCCGGGCCCACGGCCAGGACTTCACCCTGATCGGGCTTTTCGGCGGCTGCGTCGGGAATGACGATGCCGGAGGCAGTCTTGGTTTCGCTGTCAATACGCTTGACGATCACGCGATCGGCCAAAGGACGAAGTTTCATTGCATCTCCTGGATAAGAAACGGGGTTGTTGTCGGGCGCCGGACCTGAGGCCGGCGGCCCATCGACTGGAAGCGAGGCCTTGTTAGCACTCATCAGCAGCGAGTGCTAATCATAAGGGCAATCGGCGGACTTTCAAGGTCCGGGGGGCGGGTGCTGTCGGTTCTTCTCAGCTGACTCGGAACTGCACGCGCCATTGGGCTTTCCTCGTCAGAATGATTTTACCCGGATAAAAATAAGAAATCCTCGTCGCCACGGACCGAGTTCGTGGCCGCCTGGCGGGACGCACAGCGGGCTGATTGCTTGCCACCCTGGCGATCTCACGGTGCTCGATCGCAGCGGCCTGGAAGCGGCAACCAGGCAAGCGCATTCCCGGTTTGTTCGATAGCGAACAGACTGGGATGCGCTGCCTTGGTAACTTGATATCAAGCAAGCACCTAGGAGTGAATCATGAGCATTGGCACCATTCTTCTGATCATCCTGATCCTCGTTCTGATCGGGGCATTTCCGTCATGGCCGCACAGCCGCAGCTGGGGATACGGCCCGAGCGGAGTTCTCGGCGTCGTCGTGCTCGTACTGATCGTCTTGTTGTTGACGGGACGCCTCTAGGCACTGCGGTGCAAGCGAGTTCATCAACCGGCGATGTCCGCCTGTATCGACGCGAGGATCTGCAATGCCCATGCAATTGCTCGAGCGGCTTTGCACCGCAGAGATGCCCATGACGGTTGACGCGCATGAGGACATCGAGAAGTGTGACTTGCTGCGCGCTGCAAGGCTGATAGAGGCAGATCTTCCGCCGTTCATGCACTACCTGGGGCGAACAACCTACTCCGGTCACGCCACGGTGATGCGGGTGACGGCCAGGGGTGAAGCGGCCTTGAAGATGCGTGCTTGTTCCCTGTTGAACTCGATGCCATGCTCTGCGGATCTGGCGGCGTCGGACGCACGATACGGGACGGGCTTGGCTGCTGCGCCAACAAGCTGACGCGCTGTCCACCTACAACAGGGCTGTCTCCAAAGCACGACCTTCTACAAAGCGTTGGCAATGCGCCCCGCATTCGATGCCGATATCCGCAGGAGGCTCCCCAGAATGACGCTTGCCGTTTTTATTGTGGAAGACGAGCCACTGATCCAAGACAGCCTCAAGGTTGTGCTCGAGGGCTACTTGCAGGCAGAGGTCGTAGGGACTGCGCTCTCCGAGGCCGAAGCTGTGGCCTGGCTCCAGGCGAATGAAGAGGCATGGCAGCTCCTCGTCGTGGATCTGTTGCTGAAACAGGGAACAGGACTCGGCGTGTTGGCCGCCCTTTCAGCGCTCGGCAGGAAGAGAGGGATCGTGGTGGCGCTGACCAATGCGGCTTCTCCAGACAACCGTGCGGAGTGCATTCGTCTGGGTGCCGATGCGGTCTTCGACAAGGCAGCAGAGGTCAACGAGTTCCTCGCCTATTGTGCTGCCCAGCATTGACTGGCGCGTGGACGCCACCCGGATCCCGCGCGACAACTTTTGCTGGAGGACGATAGACCCCCACATGCCATCCCAAGGTGAGAGGGGCATTCCCATGGGCGTAGTGCCCCAGGCGCGGATGGTTATTTGTATCCCTTCGTACAAGGTCGCACTCCGTCCGCCTACAGCCAGCTGCCGTAGGCAATGAAAAATCCCCTCCATCATGGAACTGGAAGACTCAGATCAACATGGATTGGCGGCCCAGGCTGCCGAATGGCGCCGACGAGCACTCCGTGGCGATCGAGATGCCCGAGGCATCGCCCACGCGCTCGAAGTGGAAGTCCGGCGGCTTCGCGGCAGTACTCCTGCCATGAGTCACGAACTGGACACTCGCCCTCTCGCTATTTGGGACTCTGCTCGGCCCTGGTGGAAGCGTTGGTAAGGCAGTCCGATCAGCCATTGCACTCCCTTGTTTTTGAAAGAAGGCATCACGCTGCGTAGCCGCAGGTGTTCGGCGGGTCGACCGCCAAGCGCTTGCCGGGAAGCCGCATCGGGACATGAATTGCGCGCATGGTGGCGGGGGCCGGCCTCCGTCGGCGGGTCCGCTTTGAACACCCCCCGGACGGACGCTCACGCTGAGGGAAGCGTCCCCGTGGTTCCCGATAGCGAGCGGAGCATTCTCAGGCGTTCCTGAGTGGCTCTCAGGACGGATTCGGAAGACCAGGGCGGCGGTGCAGTGGCATGGTCTTCCATCTCGGTGCAGAGAGTTTCGTCCAGTACCGGCATCAGGCCGTTCATCAGCCTTGTCTCGGCTGCAAGCACGACAGCGCGGTGCAGTGCGCTTGGCAGGACGCGTCCATTCAGATAGTCAAGGACGAGAGCCTCGGCAGCAAACAAGGAAAGTGACATGGTTCGGACCTATCGGACATGACGCCACAGTAGCGGTGGCCGCCGTCGATGTCTGTACGATACCGCGCCTATTCAGCGAAAAGCTTTCGGTCGCCACGCGAGAAAGCCAAGCACACCCGCCGTCATTCGCCCGAACGACGGCAGGCCCTGCACGAGGAAGGCGCCAGTGTCGCGCGCGAGGCGCCAGCCGGGAAAGCCTGAGTTCAAGTCGCAGCGGCACAGCGCCCACCAGCAGCGCAGCACGTCGAGCGAGAGAAAGGTCGCAGCCAAGGCGAGTGCGAGTACGGTGCGCGCGCGTCCGATCCCATGGTGCGCCGCCACGTCGGCCGCGACGTGGCCGTGCGCGATTTCCTCGCGCGCGTGCCAACGCCACATGCGGGAGTGAGCGGAGTCATCGTCCGGCAGCAGGTCGGGATGCGCCAGGATTTCGCGCGACAGCACGATCGTCAGGTGCTCGAAGGCCACGACCAGCGCCAATCGCATCGTCAAGCTGCACTTTGCAATCTCGTCGGTGACGCGCCTCGCGCGCTCGGCTGCGGGCGCCGCACCAGGCGTGGCTTTGATCAGCGCAGCGTTGTAGCGATCATGCGCGCGCTGATGCGCACGCTCTTCCCGGATCAACCGGCTGACCTCGGCACGTAACGCGCTGCTGGCGGAGCTGCCAGCGACGCGCTGCCATTCCTCGATCGTCGCGATGACGAAGGATTCACCGGTTGGCAAGATCAGCGACAGCGCATCGAACAGGCGACTGCGCGGGATCGTGCGGTTCCAGACGACTGCCTCGCCGGAGAGGGGCGCGGTCATGAGTCGGCCTTTTCGCCGCTGGGGGGCAACCACAGGCGTGGCCCTTCGCGCAGCCAGCGCCGGGCGAAATCTGCATAGGCGACTGGCACGGCGGATGGGTCTTCACGCAGGCGGTCCGGGGCGGCGATCCACGCCGCGCTCGGCTGGCGATGATGCATGCGGTGCAGCGACCGATGCAGCATGATCCATCCCAGTCCGAACGGGAGCGTGACGTCATGAGCCAGTTCGCCCGCAGCGCGCCGCGTGCCGGCCGGCGCCACTGCGGTGCCGTAATGCTCGGCCTGGGTCAGCGGAAAGTCGATCCATCCCGAGATGCACAGCGGGACCGCATAGGCCCAGAAGAACGCGTGCGGCGCGAGCCAGCAGGCCAGCGCGAGCGCGGTCGCGCACAGCAGCCACGAGACCGTCGACAGGCGATGCGCCGCTCGACGGTCCGCCGGCACAAGGCCGCCGCCCACGCGGTTGAGATGGAACGCGACCCAGAATACCTCCAGCGGAGCCAGCGCCCAGATCCAGCGCGTGCGCCAGCTCAGCGCGTACAAGCTGCCTTCCGGGTCGTCGTCGTTGCAGGTCGCGAGGTGGTGCTTGAAGTGGAAGTAGCGGAATGCGGTGAAGTTCTCGCCGATCAAGGACGCACAGGCATGGCCGGCCAGGTCGTTCAAGCCCCGGTGGCTCAGGAAGCTTCGATGCGCTGCAAGGTGCTTGACCTCCTGGCAGCCAAGCAGAAGCAAGGCCTGCATGATGGCCAGTGGCACGTCGATCCACACCGATCGGATCGTCGCCAGCAAGGTGGTGTTGACGACGACGGCGAGCAGGAACAGCCCGCCAGCCAGGTCGCAGGCGAGTCGCAGGCCCGTCGCCGGGGCCATCACTGTCGTGCGGCTCGAGCTCACAGCATCGTCACCAGATGGCGGGTGACGCGCTGCGCAGACGTCAGCGGCATCATCTTCCAGACGGGCTTGAACAGCGACAGCGGCACGGTGCCGCGCAGGATCACGCCGTGGTCGAGCGAGCGTGCGTGAGGGAAGTAATCGCGCTTCACGCAGACGATGTCCTTGAAGCCGCGGCCATGGTAGTAACGCAGTTGCGGATCAACCGGTATGCCGGCGCGTTGCAGCGCGATGTAGTCTTGCACCGACCGATCGCGATGGCGTTGGAGCCAGCCTTCGAAGCCGGGGATCGGCGAGCCGAGGTAGATGTGGCGCCAGCCGCTCTTGAGCGCGTGGGGCCAGAAGAACTCGAGCAGTGCCTCGACGCCGCTTGGGTGGCTGCTGCTGAGGCTGATGCCGAACAGCGAATGGCTGCGCCCGGGCCGGGGCGAGTCGACACAGTCGACCCACGACGCGGCATGACACCAGAAATCCGCGTGGACAGGACGCATGAACAGCGATGCGAGCAGCGTGCCCGAGTTCGTGCAGAACGCGCCTACCGAAAGGTTCGGATAGTCCTCGAGGCGCTGCAAGAGATCCTCCGACGATGCTGCCTGGATGGCGTCCCACTTTTCGCCTTCGAGCGCGAGCAGGGCCGGCAGGTCGCGGCAGGTCAGGAACCGGGCATGTGTGAGAAGAGGGAACGGCGAGTGCGACAGGGAGACGGAAGAGGACGTTGACACTGTGGCGTGAAAGAGCAGGTTCCGGATCGGGATGCTGATTACGCTTGTGTCAGGTTACGTCGCGGTGACCGCCTTGTGACAATCGACAGTCACAACTGGTCCGTCGGCACGAACCAGGAGAACAGCAGCAGCTGCAGCCGCGTGAGCAGGCTGGAGTCGGGTTCGCTGTCCAGCACCTCGTTGTCCACGTCGCCGGTGCCGATCCATTGCACGTTCTTGCCGTCGGGCATGAGCACCACGCGGTAGACGCCCTCGATGTTGTCCAGTTGGTAGGCGTACAGCAGCGCCTGGGCCAGCTCGAAGCTGCGCACGCGAACCCCGAACTCGGTGTTCAGCCGGGCAGAGCGGGGATCCAGGTTCATGGAGCCGAGCAGCACCCATTCGCGGTCGACCAGCGCCAGCTTGGCATGCAGGCGGCCGCGGGCTTTCTTGAGCAGGGTTCGGATCTGGCGATTGCGCTTGAGCTGCTCGGTGCTGACCTCGTACAGGTTCACGCCCAGCTTCAGCATGTCGACGCGATAGCGGTTGTAGTTGATGTTGACCAGCGGCTCGTCGCTGTCGGCCAGCGAATTGGTGATGACGCTGATGCGCACGCCGCGCGCGCGGCCCTCCCGGATGCGCGCCATGCCCTCTTCGCCCGGAATGAAATAGGGCGAGACCACCACCACGTCCGAGCGCGCGGTGGCCGTCATTTCATGAAAGCGCGCCGCAAGGGATTCGGCCGGGGACGCGAGGGTGCCCAGTGCCTTGTAGGGGCTGTCGGCCGCGGCATGGGCGTCGGCACGCATCCATTTCACCCGGCCGAAGTCGGCCAGCTGCGCGCCGAGTGGCGGGTCACCCATCAGGTCGGTGCTGGAGGGAGGGGCGGGCGGCGGGGCGTGGGCCGGCGAGGTGGCGGCTTCGAATTCGGACTTCAGCGCTTCCGCACCGCCGCTGGCGCCGGCGATCCGCTGCAGCGGGTAGACCACGTCGCTGTTCCAGTAGGTGTCGAAGATGCGAGCCGCTTCCGGCACCACGGGCCCGGCCATGAGCAGTTCGAAATCGATGAAGTTCGCGCCCTCGCTGCGCAAGAAATACTCGTCGGCCAGGTTGCGGCCGCCGGCAATCGCCATGGCACCGTCGGCCACGAAGAGCTTGTTGTGCATGCGATGGTTGAGGCGGCGGAAATCGCCGAAGAACTCCAGCCACCGCGTGACCGAGTGGTCGCGGGCGTTCACGAAAGGGTTGAACAGCCGGACCTCGGCATTGGGCTCCGCGGCAAGGCCGAGCAGCAGGCGGTCCATGCCGGCGGTATAGAAATCGTCGAGCAGCAGCCGCACCCGCACGCCGCGCCGGGCGGCGTCGCGCAGTTCGCGCAGCAGCAGCCGGCCGGTCTTGTCGTTGCCGAGCTGGTAGGTCTGAACGTCGAGCGAGGTCTGTGCCCGCCGCATCAGCTCGATGCGGGCATCGAGCGCAAAAGATGCCTCGACCAGTGGCCGGATGCTGGACAACCCGTCGCTCGCGGCATCAAGGCTGGCCGCCGCGCGGCCAAGCATGGTGGTGGGCGAGGCTGCAATCGATAGCGTCGGCGGCTCGGCCGCGCGCGGAGGAAGGCCGGCACAACCTGCGAGAACCAGCGCAAGTCCAGGAACCACCAGCCGAAGCGCCAGGCCGCGCAACGCGGGAAACGAAGAGGCAATGAGCTTGAGCATGGGGCCTGCCGACGCACAAAACGTGCGGCCGGATCGTAGCCGCTTTGGGTTGTACTCCGGCGCCCGCCAAGGCCCGAACGCCCCTCGCCGATCCGGGGAAATCGAAACAAATGAGACTTTATAACTATTAGAATGCGAATCGTTCTTAATAATATTTCGGAGTGGAGAAGGAATGAAGGGATTCGTGGCGGGGCGCAGGGTCGCAACGGTGCTGGCAGGTTGCATGGCAATCCATGTGCATCACCAGGTTCTGGCCCAGACCACGGCGCCCGGCGCCTTGCCGGAAGTGAAGGTCGATGCGAATGCCGAGGCCGAAACCGCGACGTCGCCGGTGATCGGCTACCGCGCCCGGAATGCCGCGACCGCGACCAAGACGGACACGCCGCTGGCTGAAACCCCCCAATCGGTCACCGTGGTCACGCGTGACCAGATGGTCGACCAGGGCGCCTACAACCTGCAGGACGCGCTCAACTACGCCGCTGGCGTGCGCTCCGATGCCTATGGCCTCGATTCGCGGACCGACTCCGTGCGCGTGCGGGGCGCCTCGCCCGACGTCTACCTCGACGGACTGCGCCAAGCTTACGGCTACTACACCAGCACCACGCGCACCGAGCCCTACACGCTGGAGCGGCTCGAAGTGCTGCGCGGCCCCTCGGGCATGCTCTTCGGGGCGGGCACGGCCGCGGGCGTGGTCAACATGGTGAGCAAGCGGCCGCTGCAGGAAACGCAGCGCGAAGTGGGCGTGCAGTTCGGCAGCTTCGGGCGCAAGCAGATCCAGGCTGACCTGACGGGTCCGCTGAACGCCGACGGCTCCCTGTCGTACCGGCTGATCGCCTTGCAACGCAAGTCGGACACCCAGGTCGACCACGTGCCCGACGACCGCAGCGTCATCGCGCCGTCGCTGACGTGGCGGCCGAATGCGGCCACCTCGCTCACCTTGCAGGGTCTGTGGCAAAAGGACAGGAGCGGCAGCAGTTCGCAGTTCCTGCCGTGGGAGGGCACGTTGTTGCCGAACCCGAACGGTCGCGTGCCCACCAGCCGCTTCATCGGCGAGCCGGGCTTCGACTACTACGACAGCGAGCGCAAGACCTTCGGCTGGCAGTTCGAGCACAAGTTCAACGACAGCTGGACCCTGCGCCAGAACTTCCGCTATGCGCAGAACGAAAACGACAACCGCTACCACTATGGCGCGGCGTTCAGCGGGGCCGAGAGCTGGGATGCAACCGATCCGATCTTCAAGCGCGTGCTCGGCCGCTACTACGACAGCTACCTGACGCGCAACCGCACGCAGACGCTCGACAACCACGTCGAAGGGCATTTCCAGACCGGTGCGCTCAAGCACACGCTGCTCGTGGGCGCAGACTTTGCGCGCCAGCGCGAGAACGTCTGGGGCGGAACGACGTTCGACACCATCGATGTGTACGCGCCTGTCTACGGCCACGTCGATGTGCCCGAGCGCACGGCCATGCCGCGCACCCGCCAGCGCCAGAACGGCTTCTACCTGCAGGACCAGATCAAGCTCGACAACTGGATCTTCGTGGCGGGCCTGCGCCACGACAAGGCCGTGTCGAGTGCCGCGGGCAGCGACGCCGAGGAAAGCAGCGCAACGACCAAGCGCTTCGGCGTGATGTACGCATCGCCCTCGGGCTGGTCGCCGTACCTGAGCTACAGCGAATCGTTCACGCCGCAGTCGCCGATCAACGGACGGATCTTCACGCCCCTGCGCGGCGAGCAATGGGAAGCCGGCATCAAGTACGAGCCGAAGGAACGTGCACTGGCGTTCAGCGCGGCCGTGTACGACCTGCGCGAGAAGAACCAGATCACCTCGCCGTCGCCGAACGTGTACGCGCAGGCCGGCAAGACCAGGACGCAGGGCGTCGAACTCGAAGCCAAGGGCTCGATCGGACCGAACCTCGATCTGGTCGCGCACTACAACTACACGGACGCCGACGAACAGATCGAAGGCCTGCCCAAGCACCAGGCCAGCGTCTGGGCCAAGTACCGCTTCTCGATCGGCGGCGTCAGCGGCTTCTCGGCGGGCGCCGGTGTGCGCCTGATGAGTTCGTTCCGCGACCTGCAATTTGGTGTCGGCCCGCGCGTGCCGGGCGTTGCACTGGCCGACCTCGTGTTTGCCTATGAAACCGAGCGCTGGCGCTATGCGCTCAACATCAACAACGTGACGGACAAGGTGTACGTGAGCACCTGTCTTTCGCGCGGTGACTGCTGGTACGGCGCGCGCCGCAACGTTGTGGCCAGCGCAACCTATCGCTTTTAATTTTTCACTTTCGACGGGGGCAGCGACGACATGAACAGCCGAAAGATCAAGACCTGGGCCTGGGTGCACAAGTGGAGCAGCCTCGTGTGCACCGTGTTCATGCTGCTGCTGTGCATCACGGGTTTGCCGCTGATCTTTCATCACGAGATCGGGCACCTGCTGGGCACCGAGGTCGAGGCGCCCAAGATGCCCGCGAGCACGCCGCGCGTGAGCCTGGACCGCGTGCTCGAAACCGCGCGCTCCAAGCACCCCGACCGCGTGGTGCAGTTCGTCTCCCAGCCTGAGGACGACGACGGCCTATGGCTCGTCACGCTCACGCCCACGCCTGAGCCCACCGAAGACTTCAAGACGGTGGCCGTCGACGCGCGCACCGGCGCCGTGCTTGCGCAGCCGAAATTCGACGAGGGCTTCATGTATGTGATGTTCAAGCTGCACATCGACCTGTTCGCCGGGCTCGCAGGCAAGCTCTTCCTGGGCTTCATGGGCTTGCTGCTGCTGGTGGCCATCGTCTCCGGCGTCGTGCTCTATACGCCGTTCATGCGCAAGCTGGACTTCGGCACCGTGCGGCGCGAGAAGCGGCCGCGCCTCAAGTGGCTCGACCTGCACAACCTGCTGGGCATCGTCACGCTGGTGTGGCTGTTCGTGGTGGGCTCCACCGGCATGATCAACACCTGGGCCGACCTGATCATCAAGTACTGGCAGTACGACCAGCTCAGCACGCTGCTGGCTCCCTACAAGAACGAACCGACCGTGCCCGTGGTCCAGCGCGCATCGGTGCAGCGCTCCATGGAAGTCGCCCTCCAGCAGGCGCCCGACATGAAGCTGTCCTTCATCGCGTTCCCAGGCACTTCGTTCTCGAGCCCGCACCACACCACCTTCTTCATGCGCGGCAATGAGCCCTTCACTTCGAAGCTGCTGCAACCGGTGCTGGTCGATGCCAAGACTGCGCAGGTGACCGCTTCGCCGAAGATGCCCTGGTACCTGACGGCGCTGCTCGTGTCGCAGCCGTTGCACTTCGGCGACTACGGCGGCATGCCGATGCAGATCATCTGGGCGCTGCTCGACATCGCGACCATCATCGTGCTGGGCAGCGGGCTGTACCTGTGGCTCAAGCGCGGCAACACCGTGCCGGCGCCGACGGCCGCCGGGCGCGCGCCGCAACAGCATGGCGGGCAGCAGCCCGATCCGGCCCCTGCCATGAAGGTGCAGGCATGAAGCAACGGCACGCGTTCCGGCGCATGTGGGGCTGGCCGATCGTGCTGGGCGTGCTGACCGCCGTCGGCCTGGTTTCCGCGCTGTTCAGCGACGGCGGGTTGGGCGACGTGCTGGCCTGGTTCGCGCTGGGCATACCCGTCGTCGTGTGCGCCTGGTACGGCTGGCGCAGGAACTGAGCCGCGCCCAGAAGCAAAAATGCCGGCTCGAGGCCGGCATTTGCTTTGGAGAAAGGCGGAGAGCCCCGGGCTTTACAGGCCTGCCGCAGCGCGCAGCGCGGCCGCTTGCGTGGTCGCTTCCCAGGTGAACTCGGGCTCTTCGCGGCCGAAATGGCCGTAGGCTGCGGTCTTCTGGTAGATGGGGCGCAGCAAATCGAGCATCTGGATGATGCCCTTCGGACGCAGGTCGAAGAACTCGCGCACGAGCTCTGCGATCTTGCTGTCGGGGATGACGCCGGTGCCTTCGGTGTAGACCGTGATGTTCATCGGCTGGGCCACGCCGATCGCGTAGGCGACCTGGATCTGGCACTGCCGCGCCAGGCCGGCGGCCACGATGTTCTTGGCCACGTAGCGCGCGGCGTAGGCAGCCGAGCGGTCGACCTTCGACGGGTCCTTGCCCGAGAACGCGCCGCCGCCATGCGGGCAGGCGCCGCCGTAGGTGTCGACGATGATCTTGCGGCCCGTGAGGCCGCAATCGCCCTGCGGACCGCCGATGACGAAGCGGCCGGTCGGGTTGATCAGGTAGCGCGTGTCCTTGAGCCATTCCTTGGGCAGCACGGGCTTGATGATCTCCTCGATGATGGCTTCGTTGAACGAGGCCTTCATCTTGGTGGGCGTTTCGCTCTGATCGGGGCTGTGCTGGGTGGAGAGCACCACCGTGTCGATGCTGTGCGGCTTGCCGTCGACATAGCGCATCGTGACCTGGCTCTTGGCGTCCGGCCGCAGGAAGGGCAGGCGGCCGTCCTTGCGCAGCTGGGCCTGGCGCTCGACGAGGCGGTGCGCGTAGTAGATGGGCGCGGGCATCAGCTCGGGCGTCTCGTCGCAGGCGTAGCCGAACATCAGGCCCTGGTCGCCGGCGCCCGTGTTCAGGTGGTCGTCGCTCGCGTGGTCCACACCCTGCGCGATGTCGTTGGACTGCTTGTCGTAGCAGACCATCACCGCGCAGCCCTTGTAGTCGATGCCGTACTCGGTGTTGTCGTAGCCGATGCGCTTGATGGTGTCGCGCGCCACCTGGATGTAGTCGACGTGCGCATTGGTGGTGATCTCGCCGGCGAGCACCACCAGGCCGGTGTTGGTGAGCGTCTCGGCAGCCACGCGGCTGCGCGGGTCCTGCTCGAAGATCGCGTCCAGGATGGCGTCCGAGATCTGGTCGGCGACCTTGTCGGGGTGGCCTTCGGAAACGGATTCGGAAGTGAAGAGGAAGTCGTTCGCCATTTTGTTCAAAGCTCCTTGAAGTGACTTGGCGCGTTGCCAACTCTGCGGAGCCCTGGCGAACGCTTTAGCAGATGCCGATGAATCGACGGGGCACAATCGCTTTTGCGCTTGTGTTTGTCGCCCTGCAAGTTGTTCCGTAACTCGGCGACAATTTGCATTCTATTCGAGCCGCGCCAAACCCGTGCGCGCGCGTCCTGGTATTCACACTCCCTGTCAGCCCATGGTCACCTTGTTCCGCCTGCTTGCCCGCGTACCGATGCCGTTGATGCATCGGCTCGGCGCGTTGCTGGGGTGGATCGTCTGGTGGTGCGCACCGCACTACCGCCGCCGCTTCAAGGCCAATGCCGAGAGCGCGGGCGTCACTGCCGAACAGTACCGCCCCGCCATCGCCGCCGCCGGCCAGATGGCCGCCGAGCTGCCCTGGCTCTGGCTGCGTCCACAAGGCGAAAGCGTGCTGCGCCGCGTCGTGCGGTGGGAGGGCGTGGAGGCCTTCGAGGCCGCCATGCAGGCGAAGAAAGGCGTGATCCTGGTGGCGCCGCACCTGGGCAGCTGGGAGATGTGCGGCCAGGCCATCGGCGAGCGCTTTCTCGAAACCTATGGCCCGATCACGGCGCTGTTCCGTCCCGCCCGCAAGAAATGGATGGCCGAGCTGATCGCCGCGGGCTCGCGCGACCGGCCCGGCCTGCAAACCCTGCCGACCAACAACACCGGCGTGCGCGGCCTGATCCGCACGCTGCGGGGCGGCGGCTACACCGGCATCCTGCCCGACCAGGTGCCGCCGCTGGGGCAGGGCGTCTGGGCCCCTTTCCTCGGCCGGCCGGCCTACACCATGACGTTGCTGCCGCGCCTCGCCCAGCAGACCGGCGCCGCCTGTTTTCTGAGCGTGTGCGAAAGACTGCCGCGCGGTGCGGGCTATGTGATTCGATTCGAGCCCATCGCGGGCACGCCGCTCACCGATCCGGCCGCGCCCATCGAAGCCGCAGCTGCCGCCATGAACGACGCCATCGGGCGCCTGATTCGCAGCCTGCCGGGACAGTACGTGTGGGACTACGCGCGCTACAAGGAGCCGCGCGGCGAAACCGCGGTTGCCGCCCCGAGCGGGGAGCAGGCACGATGAGTTTGGGTTCCCGCCTTGGCATCGGCTTCATGCGCGCGATCGCCCCGTTGCCCCTGCCATTGATCCGCGGTTTCGGTGCGCTGCTGGGGCGCGTGCTCCACACCATCGCCGTACCACGGCGCCGCGTGGTCGACACCAACCTCGCGGTGTGCTTTCCCGGCAAATCCGAAGCCGAGCGCCGACGCATCGCGCGCGAGACCTTTGTCTATGTGGCGCAGTCGTGGCTGGACCGCAGCTGGCTCTGGCATGCGCCCGAAAAGGTGGTGGCCAGCCGGCTCAAGGTGGTGGGCGCGGCCCAGGAGATCGACGAGATCGCCAATGGCGACGAGCCGATGATCCTGTTCGCGCCGCATTTCTATGGCCTCGATGCCGCGGCCACGGCATTGACCATGCACACCCCGCGGCCCTCGGCCACCATCTACACGACCCAGCGCGATCCGATGGTCGACGAGTGGATTCGCGAAGGCCGCACGCGCTTCGGCAACGTGGCGGCGCTCAATCGCGTCGACGGCATCAAGCCGGTGCTCGGAGGCCTGCGCAAGGGTGGCCTCCTGTACCTGCTGCCGGACATGGACTTTGGCCGCGACCAGACCATCTTCGTGCCGTTCTATGGCGTGCAGGCCGCGACCGTGCCCTCGCTGTCGCGCTTTGCGCGGCTGGGCAAGGCCAAGGTGGTGCCGGTGGTCTCCAAGCTCACCCCGGAGGGCTACCAGATCGAAGTGCTGCCGGCCTGGCGGAACTTTCCGACGGACGACGTCGAGGCCGACACGGCGCTCATGAACCAGCGGCTGCAGGGCTACATCGACACCATGCCCTCCCAGTACTACTGGGTGCATCGCCGCTTCAAGACGCGTCCCGAAGGCGAGCCGCCCATCTACTGAGGCGGCCGGGGAGGGCGTCTCAGTTCCGCTGCAGGAAGCCTTCGATTTCGCGCGCGACGAGCTGCGGCTGCTCGTGCACGATCCAGTGGGTGGCGTTGGGCACCTTCTTGACCTCGAGCCGGGGTACGTACTCTTCCAGGCCTTCGAGCAGGCCGGGCAGCAGCGCGGCATCGTCGAGCGCCCAGAAGACGAAGGTGGGAACGTTCACGGTGAGCCGTTCGTGCGGCAGCACCGGAATGCCCTCGATGCCCTGGCCCGGCAACGGCGGCTTCATCGGCGTGACGCGATAGAGATTGCAGGCGCCCGTGAGGCCCGCACTCCAGACTTCGCGGTACTGCTGCTTCACGTCTTCCGTGAGCCAGCCGAAACCGTCGGGCCCGGCCTTCATCAAGGTGAAGAAGGGCCACATGCGCTTGAAGTCGTCGGCCGAGAGCAGGGCCTCGGCATCGGGCCTGGCGAGAAAGTTCATGTAGGCGCTGGCTTGCTGCTGCGCCGGGCTGTTGCGCAGTTCGCGCGTGAAGGTGCCGGGGTGCGGCGAATTGATGATCACCAGCCGGCCGACCTGCTCCGGAAAGGCGTTGGCATAGCCCCAGGCAAAGGCGCCGCCCCAGTCGTGTGCCACCAGCGCGGCCATGGTGCCGCTTTCGTTTTCGGTGGCCGCCAGCTGCTGGATGTCCTGGATCAGCAGGTGCGCCTTGTACGCGGCCACTTCGGTCGGCGCGCTCGATTTCTCGAAGCCGCGCAGGTTGGGCGCGACGCAGCGGTAGCCGCCGTGCTCGGGGTCGGCAAAGTATTCGAGCAGCTCGTCCCAGATGAAAGCGGCCTCCGGGAAGCCATGCAGGAACACCATCAGCTGCCGGCCGGGCGTGCCGGTTGCGCGGCAGCTCAGTGTGGTTCCGTTGGGCAGGCTGCGCTGGAACGTCTCGATCATGCTTTTGTCTCCTTCAACTTCCGTTGCTATTGTTTTGATAGTGGATCACGCAGATGAAACGGCGGCGAGCCGGTTTTCCCTAGGTGTCTTCCGGAGCCGCCGGTTCCGCCGCCTCTGCTTCTGCTTTCGTGTCTCCGGGTGGATGCGCCCAGCGCCACAGCAACTCGGCGGCTTCCCCCACGCCCTGCTTCTTGAGGGCGGAAAACAGTTTGACCTCGCCGCCGCCGGCCTGCAGTCGCGTAATGGACAGCACCTTGGCGCCTTCGCTGCGGGTGAGCTTGTCGGACTTGGTCAGGAGCACGAGGAACTTGAGCCCCTGCTCCACGCGCGGGCGGATCACGTCGAGCAGGATCTCGTCTAGCTCGGTGAGGCCGTGGCGGGGGTCGCACATCAGCACCACGCCCCGGAGGTTTTCGCGCGTCATCAGGTAGTTGCCCATGACCCGCTGCCAGCGCAGCTTGGCTTCCCTGGGAACTGCGGCATAGCCGTAGCCGGGCAGGTCGGCCAGCACGGCGTCGTCGGCCTTCTGCTTGCCGACGCCGAACAGGTTGATGTGCTGGGTGCGGCCGGGCGTCTTGGAGGCGAAGGCCAGGCGTGTCTGCTGGGTGAGCGTGTTGATTGCGGTCGACTTGCCTGCGTTCGAACGGCCGACGAAGGCGATCTCGGGCAAATCGAGCGGGGGCAGATGTTCCAGTTGCGGGGCACTGGTCAGGAAGTGTGCGGTGTGCATCCAGCCGAGCGCCGCGCGCTCGCGCTCGGCGACAAGAGGGTCCACGGCAGGGGTCGCGCGGGAAGGGGGAGCAGCGTGCTTGCGCGACGGGGAGGTCATCAATGAGCTTTCGGAACGGGCTGCCATTGTAGAATCGCGGGGTTTTGCGCCAATAAATCGAGCCCCCGATATGAAGTTGTTTGCCAATTTTCTGCTTGCAGCCCTCATGGGTGTCGCAGCCAGCGCGAGCCTTGCGGCTGACGATCATGCCGCCGCACCGGCTGCTGCACCCGCGGCGGCCAAGCCGGCCAAGCCCGATCCCGCCAAGGGCGACGCGGTGTTCAATTCGGCCGCCCAGGCCTGCGCTTCCTGCCACAACGCAGACGGCAACTCGGCCATTGCGGCAAACCCCAAGCTGGCGCAGCAACACCCCGAATACATCCTCAAGCAGCTTCAAGACTTCAAGTCCGGCAAGCGCAAGAGCCCCATCATGCAGCCCATGGCCGCCAAGCTGTCCGACGAGGACATGCGCAACATCGCCTGGTTCGTGGGCTCCAAGAAGGTCAAGACCGGCTTCTCCAAGGAGAAGGACCTGGTGGTGCTGGGCGAAAAGATCTACCGCGGCGGCATTGCCGATCGCCAGATCCCGGCCTGCGCCGGCTGCCACAGCCCCAACGGCGCCGGCATGCCCGCGCAATACCCGCGCCTGGGCGGCCAGCACGCCGAGTACACGGTGGCGCAGCTCACGGCTTTCCGAGACAATGTTCGGCTGAACAGCGCGCCCATGACCGGCGTTGCGGCCAAGCTCAACGACCGCGAAATCAAGGCTGTCGCAGACTACATCGCCGGCCTGCGCTGACACTGCCGCGCACGCCCTTCGGCGTGAACTAACCGCCGATAAAAAACCCAAACAAAGGGCGGGCCGATCCAGCTGGATGGCCCGCCCTTTTGCTTTTCACCTGTTCCCTTTATTCACCGCCCGATGTCCGTCTCCACCCATGGCCTTCGCGTCCATCGCGGCCCGCAAGCGCTTCGCGCCGCGGTGGAGCTGTTTTCGTCGATGCGGTTCGCGATTGCGCTGCTCACCGTCATCTGCATCGCATCCATCATCGGCACCGTGCTCAAGCAGCACGAGTCGATCAACAACTACATCAACCAGTTCGGTCCATTCTGGGCCGAGCTGTTCCGCGCGGCCAAGCTCGATTCGGTCTACAGCGCATGGTGGTTCCTGCTGATCCTGCTGTTCCTGGTGATCAGCACCTCGCTGTGCATTGCGCGCAACACGCCGCGCATCTTCGTGGACCTGAAGACCTTCAAGGAAGGGATTCGCGCGCAGAGCCTCAAGGCCTTTGGCCAGCGCGCCGAAAACCGTCTCGACGAGGCGCCCGCCGCTGCGGCCAACCGCATCGGCCAGCTGCTGGTCAGCGGCGGCTGGAAGGTCAAGCTCCAGCAACGCGAAGCCGCGGACGGGCAGGCCGACGCCGGCTGGATGGTTGCCGCGCGCGCGGGCGGCGCCCACAAGCTCGGCTACATCGCCGCCCACAGCGCGATCGTGCTCGTGTGCATCGGCGGCCTGCTCGACGGCGACCTGGTGGTGCGCGCCCAGACCTGGTTCAACGGCAAGAGCGTGTTCACGGGCGGCGGCATGATTGCCGACGTGCCGCCCCAGCACCGGCTGTCGCCCCGAAACCCGACCTTCCGCGGCAACATCCTGGTGCCCGAGGGCGCACAGGGCAGCGTGGCCATCCTGCAGCAATCCGACGGCGTGCTGCTGCAGGAACTGCCGTTCTCGATCGAGCTCAAGAAGTTCATCGTCGACTACTACTCGACCGGCATGCCCAAGCTCTTTGCGAGCGAGGTGGTGCTGCATGACCGCGAGACCGGCGCCCAGGTGCCGGCGCGCATCGAGGTCAATCACCCGGCCAGCTACAAGGGCGTGGAAATCTACCAATCGAGCTTCGACGACGGCGGCTCCAAGGTGAAGCTCAAGGCGGTGCCGATGGCGGCCGCTGCCAAGCCCTTCGAGGTCGAGGGCGTCATCGGCGGGCCGAGCACTGAAATTACCAACGGCTCGGAAAAGCTCACGCTCGAATATGCCGCGCTGCGGGTGATCAACGTCGAGAATTTTGCCGACGGCGGCGCCATGGGCAGCGGCGCCGACGTGCGCAAGGTCGACCTGCGCCACGACATCGAATCGCGCCTGGGCGCCGCCAACAAGACCAGCAAGCCGAAGGTGCTGCGCAACATCGGCCCGAGCATCGGCTACAAGCTGCGCGATGCGGCGGGCCAGGCGCGCGAGTATCAAAACTACATGGTGCCGGTCGACACCGGCGACGGCCAGCCGGTCTTCCTGCTCGGCATGCGCGAGAAGCCCGAGGAGCCGTTCCGCTACCTGCGCGTGCCGGCCGACGACCAGGGCTCCATGGACAGCTTCGTGCGCATGCGCACCGCGCTGGCCGATGCCGATACGCGCACCCGGGCCGTCGAACGCTACATCGCCAAGGCCGTGGACCCGAAGCGGCCCGAAATGGCCGAGCAATTGCGCGTGTCGGCAGCGCGTGCACTGGCCTTGTTTGCCGGCAGCGAGCGCGCCAAGGTCGATGCCACCACCAAGGGCGGCTGGCAGGCCATTGCGGAGTTCATGGAAGCCAACGTGCCCGAAACCGAGCGCGAACGTGCCGGCGCAGTGCTGGTGCGCATCCTGAACGACGTGCTGTTCGAAGTGCTCAACCTGAGCCGCGAGGGTGCCGGCCTGGCGGCATTGCCGAGCGACCAGAAATCGCAGGCTTTCCTGACCCAGGCGGTGCTGGCCATCAGCGACGCGTACTTCTACCCCGCGCCGGTCGCCATGATGATGACCGATTTCACCCAGGTGCAGGCCAGCGTGTTCCAGGTGGCGCGCGCGCCCGGCAAGAATGTGGTCTATCTGGGCTGCCTGTTGCTGATCGTCGGTATTTTTGCCATGCTGTACGTGCGCGAACGCCGGCTCTGGGTGTGGCTCACACCCCATGGCGCGGGCTCCGGAGACAACACCACTGCCGCCACGATGGCTTTCTCGGTCAACCGCAAGACCATGGACAGCGATCGCGAGTTCGAGCACCTCAAGCACAAGCTGCTTGCCTTGAAGAAAGAAGGACAGGCGTCACCATGAACACCACCACCCTCACGCTCCACGAAAGCTGGTTTTCGCGCCGCAACCTTTTCGACTGGGTGTTTGCGGCACTGGTGCTGGCAGGCGGCCTTTTTGCCTTTGCACGGTATGCGGGCTCGATGGACTACTACGAGAAGCCCATCCTTGCCGCCGCCATGATCTCGGTCATTGCCATCGGCTGGTTCTGGCGTCCGCTGCGGGTGCTGGCCATCGTGGTGGCCGTGGCCTCGCTGCTGGCCATCAGTTCCTACCAGGGCGACCTGGCGCGCGCCGACACGGTGTTCTGGCTCAAGTATTTCCTGTCGAGCCAGTCGGCCATCCTCTGGATGAGCGTGCTGTTCTTCATGAGCACGCTGTTCTACTGGTTCGGTTTCTTCGGCGGCAAGCAGGGCGACGCCTTCGACCTGATCGGCTCCCGCCTGGCCTGGGCCGCCATCGCCATGGCGCTGACCGGCACCATGGTGCGCTGGTACGAGAGCCATCTGCTGGGGCCGGACATCGGCCACATCCCGGTCAGCAACCTGTACGAAGTGTTCGTGCTGTTCTGCTGGCTCACGACGGCCTTCTACCTGTACTTCGAATCGCGCTACGGCACGCGCACGCTCGGCGCATTCGTCATGCTGGTGGTGAGCGCGGCGGTCGGCTTCCTGCTCTGGTACACGCTGGTGCGCAACGCGCACGAGATCCAGCCACTGGTGCCCGCGCTGCAGAGCTGGTGGATGAAGCTTCACGTGCCCGCCAACTTCATCGGCTACGGCACCTTCGCGCTCGCGGCCATGGTGGCCTTTGCCTACCTCATCAAGGAGCAGGCGCAAGAGACGCGCTGGTACAAGCTCACGCCGATCTGGCTCCTGGGCGTGGCGCTGTGCTTCGTGCCCGTGGCGTTCCGCCAGCGCGTGCAGGAGGCCGGCGGCAGCTACTGGGTGATCTATGCGGGTATTTCCGCGCTCATCGCCGCGGGCATCCTGCTCGGCCGCAAACGCATTGCCGCAAGGCTGCCCGCCAACGACGTGCTCGACGACGTGATGTACAAGTCGATCACCGTCGGTTTCGCGTTCTTCACCATTGCCACCGTGCTCGGCGCCCTGTGGGCGGCCGATGCCTGGGGCGGCTACTGGAGCTGGGACCCGAAGGAAACCTGGGCCCTGATCGTCTGGCTCAACTACGCGGCCTGGCTGCACATGCGGCTGGTCAAGGGCCTGCGCGGCACGGTGGCCGCATGGTGGGCGCTGGGCGGCCTGGCCGTGACCACCTTTGCGTTCCTGGGCGTGAACATGTTCCTGAGCGGGCTGCACAGCTACGGCACGTTGTAGCGTGGGCGGCCGGTTTTCCGCGAAGAATTGAAACCACGCGCCGCGAATGCGCGTAACCGAATCAGGGGATTCCACGAACTACCCTGAGCACAACGATTCACGCGAAAGGCCACCACCATGTCGTTCCAATCCCGCCCGCAGGGTCGCAACAGCGGTTTCATTCATCCGCTCTCGAGCGAGATCACGCCGCGCGCCGTCTACGAAGGCCGGCGAGACCTGCTGAAGCTGATGGCCGGCGGTGCGGCGGGCGCCGCGCTCGCGAGCTTTGCCGGGCGCGAGGCCTTCGCCCAGGCGACGGGCCCGCACAAGCTGGCGCTGCTTCCGGGCGCCAAGTCCGCCGTGCCGGGCGCGCAAACCATGGAAAAGCTCACCGAGTACAAGGATGCGACGAGCTACAACAACTTCTACGAATTCGGCACCGACAAGGGCGATCCGGTCAAGAACGCCGGCACGCTCAAGACCCGCCCGTGGACCGTCGAAGTCGAAGGCCTGGTCAAGAAGCCCGGCAAGTACGGCATCGAAGACCTGCTGAAGCTCAGTGCGCAGGAAGAGCGCATCTACCGCCTGCGCTGCGTCGAGGGCTGGTCCATGGTCATTCCGTGGGTGGGTTACTCGCTGGCCGAGCTCATCAAGAAGGTCGAGCCGCAGGGCAACGCCAAGTACGTGGAATTCGTGACCCTGGCCGATCCCAAGACCATGCCCTTCGTGGGCTCGCGCGTGCTCGATTGGCCGTACACCGAAGGCCTGCGCATGGACGAGGCCATGCATCCGCTCACGCTGCTGGCTTTCGGCATGTATGGCGAAGTGCTGCCCAACCAGAACGGCGCGCCGGTGCGCATCGTGGTGCCCTGGAAATACGGTTTCAAGTCGGCCAAGTCGATCGTGAAGATCCGCTTCGTCGAAAAGGAACCGGGCACGGCCTGGAACAAGGCCGCGGCCCAGGAATACGGCTTCTATTCGAACGTCAATCCGAACGTCGACCATCCGCGCTGGAGCCAGGCGACCGAGCGCCGCATCGGCGATGGCGGCGGACTTTTCGCCAAGCGCAACAAGACGCTGATGTTCAACGGCTACGAAGCCCAGGTCGGCCAGCTCTATGCGGGCATGGACCTGAAGAAGAACTACTGAGCCGGCCCCGCCGTCCGGCCTTTGCCCCATGAACAAGCTGCTCATGCACCCGGCGGCCAAGCCGGTGATCTTTATGCTGTGCCTGCTGCCGTTTGCCCGGCTCACCTACGGTGCGTTCACGGACGGGCTGGGCGCGAATCCGGCCGAGTTCCTGATTCGCGCCACCGGCGACTGGACCCTGCGCTTCATCTGCATCGTGCTGGCCGTGACGCCGCTGCGCGTGATGGCCAAGGCCAATGCGCTCGCGCGCCTTCGCCGCATGCTGGGACTGTTCGCGTATTTCTACGTGGTGGTGCACCTGCTGTGCTACAGCTGGTTCGACATGGGCTTCGAATGGGGCGACATTGCCAAGGACATCGCCAAGCGGCCGTTCATCCTGGTGGGGTTCTCGGCCTTCGTGCTGCTGACGCCGCTGGCCGCCACCTCGTTCAATCGCGCCATCAAGGCACTGGGTGCCAGGCGATGGCAGATGCTGCACAAGCTGGTCTACCTGATTTCCGGCCTTGGGCTGCTGCACTTCTTCTGGATGCGCGCCGGCAAGAACAACTTCGCCGAGGTGTTCGTCTACGCCGCGATCGTCGCGGTGCTGCTCGGGTGGCGGGTGTGGAACTACGCGAGCAAGCGCAAGCCGAAGCCGTCCGCTGGTGTGCGCGGCAACGAGAAGTCGCTGCGCAGCACCGGCTGACCGGCGCGGATCAGCCCTCGATCCGCTCGCTGCGCAACTGGTCTTCCATCGTCTCGCGGCGACGGATCAGCGTGGCGCGCTGGCCGCTCACCAGCACTTCGGCGGCCCGGCCGCGCGTGTTGTAGTTGCTGGCCATGCTCATGCAATAGGCGCCCGCCGACAACACGGCCAGCAGGTCGCCGGCGACCACATTGAGCGCACGGTCGCGGCCGATCCAGTCGCCGCTTTCGCAGACCGGGCCGACCACGTCGTAGGTCGTGGCATTGCCGGCACGGATTCGCAGCGGCACGATCTTCTGGAACGCCTGGTACATCGCGGGCCGGGGCAGGTCGTTCATTGCCGCGTCGACGATGCAGAAATTCTTGTCTTCGCCGGGCTTGGTGTAGAGCACCTCGGTCACGCACACGCCCGCGTTGCCGACCAGCGAACGGCCGGGCTCGATGACGAGCTTGCGCTGCCCGAAGCCGCGCGCATCGAGCCGTGCGAGCAGCTGATGCCAGAGCGCATCGGCCTTGGGCGGCGCTTCGCCGTTGTAGTCGATGCCCAGGCCGCCGCCGAAGTCCAGATGGTGAATGGGCACACCGGCCGCTTCGATGGCCTCGACCAGGTCGAGCACGCGGTCGCAGGCGTCCAGGTACGGCGAGGCCTCGGTGATCTGCGAGCCGATGTGGCAATCGATGCCGACCACCTCGAGTCCCGGCAGCTTCGCAGCGTGGCGATAGGCCTCGACCGCGCGGTCGTGGGCAATGCCGAACTTGTTGCCCTTGAGGCCGGTCGAGATGTAGGGGTGCGTCTTGGGATCGACGTTCGGATTGATGCGGATGCTGATGGGCGCGCGGCGCCCTTCGGCCAGCGCCACCTCGTTGAGCACGTCGAGTTCGGCTTCGCTCTCGACGTTGAAGCAGGCGATGCCGGCCGACAGCGCCTGCCGCATTTCGGCGCGGGTCTTGCCCACGCCCGAGAAGATGATCTTCGCCGGATCGGCGCCCACCGCCAGCACGCGTGCCAGTTCGCCGCCCGACACGATGTCGAAGCCGCAGCCGGCCTCGGCAAACACGCGCAGCACGCCCAGTGATGAATTTGCCTTCATCGCGTAGCAGATGAGGGCGTCGCGGCCCTCGAATCCGCGCTGATAGGCGGCCAGCGCGTCCAGCATCCATTGCTTCGAATAAACGAACAGGGGTGTGCCGTGTTCGCGCGCCAGCGCATCCAGGCGGAGGCCCTCGACGTGGAGCGAGTCGTCGCGGTGCGCGACATGCGGATGTCCGGGGAGAGAAGCGTTCGTCATTGCTTGGGCGCTCCGCTGCCGGTGGCGCCGCCGGCGGCCGGCGCCGGTGCGCTGCTGGCCGCAGCTGGCTTGGGCGCTGCGTCGGCGTCGGAGGTGGCGCGTGGCCCGCCCGGCGTGAGCAGCTGCGGCAGGGTGGCGCGCTGGGCGGCTGCCGGATCGGTTGGAAGAAAAAGCGGCCCGCGCTGACCGCAAGCAGCCAAACCGCCCGCTGCGGCAGCGAGGCAGACCATGAGCGCAGCGCGGCGGGGAGCGCTCACTAGAATTTGACGAACATTCAACATAGCGAAATTGTAATGACCGACTCCGAATACATGGACCGTGCCGAAGCCGCACTCGCCGCCATCGAGCGTGGCTGCGACCGCATCAACGACGCGACCGACGCCGATATCGACAACCAGCGCGTGGGCGGGATGATCACGATTTCATTCAAGAACGGCAGCCAGCTGATCGTGAATCTGCAGAAGCCCCTGCAGGAGATATGGCTTGCCGCGCGCTCCGGTGGGTATCACTACCGGTACGACGGCAAGGCCTGGGTCGACACCAAGACGGGTGAAGAATTCTTTGGCAACCTGTCGCGCGAAGCGAGCTTGCAGGCCGGGCAGTCGCTGGAATTTGCGGCCGCCTGAACCGCGGGCTTCAATTCCTGAACAGGTCGAGGATGCGATTGCGTTCTTCCGGCGGCGGGGGCGGACTCACCGGAACCCCGCTCAGAGACTCCGCAGGCGGCGTGGCGGCGCTGTCCACGCCCAGGCTGGCAACACCGCGGCCCGGCGCGTAGTCGTCGTAGTACCACTCGCCACCCACGCTCACGATGCCCGGCGGAGGCGTGGCCGACAGCTCGGTCACGGGCACGCCCTTGATCGCCGTCTCCATGTAGTTGATCCAGATCGGCAAGCTCAGGCCGCCGCCGGTCTCGCGGTCACCCAGGTTGCGCGGCGTGTCGTAGCCGATCCACGAGATGGCCGTCATGGTGGGCTGGAAGCCGGCGAACCAGGCGTCCAGCGAGTCGTTGGTGGTGCCGGTCTTGCCGTAGAGGTCGGTTCGCTTCAGCATGGCCTGCGCCTTGGCCGCGGTGCCGGCGCGCGTCACGGATTGCAGCAGCGTGTCCATGATGAATGCATTGCGCTGGGGAATGGCGCGGATCGTCTCGTTGAGCAGCGGCGGCTGCTTGTCGACCAAGACCTTGTCCTTGTGGTCGGTGATGCGGGTCACGAGGTACGGATTGACGCGATAGCCGCCGTTGGCGAACACCGAATAGCCCACGGCCATCTGCATCGGCGTGACCGAGCCGGCACCCAGCGCCATCGGCAGGTAGGCGGGGTGCTTGTCCTTGTCGAAGCCGAAGTTGGTGATCCAGTCTTGCGCGTAACGCGTGCCGATCGATTGCAGGATGCGGATCGACACCAGGTTCTTCGATTTCATCAGCGCGGTGCGCATCGACATCGGGCCGTCGTAGCCACCGCCATAGTTCTTGGGCTCCCAGGGCTGGCCGCCGGTGGTGCCGGCATCGAAGAAGAGGGGGCCGTCGTTGATGACCGTGGACGGCGTGAAGCCCTTTTCGAGCGCCGCCGAGTAGATGAAGGGCTTGAAGCTCGACCCCGGCTGGCGCCAGGCCTGCGTGACGTGGTTGAACTTGTTCTTGCCGAAATCGAAGCCGCCCACCAGGGCCTTGATGGCGCCATCGCGCGGGTCCATGGCGACAAACGCGCCTTCCACCTCGGGCAGCTGGGTGATTTCCCAGGTGTTCTTGGGAGTCTTGACCACGCGGATCACCGCACCGCGGCGGATCTTGATGTTGGGCGGCGCCTTGTCGGACAGGCCGGACTGGGCGGGCTTGAGGCCGTCGCCCGTGATCTGCACCGGGTCGCCATTGCCGCGCACGGCCGTGATTTCCTTGGCGTTGGCCTTGAGCACCACGGCGGCCATCACGTCGCCGTTGTCGGGATGGTCGGTCAGTGCGTCGTCCACCGCTTCGTCGAGTTCCTTGGGATCGTTGGGCAGGTCGACGAACTTCTCGGGACCACGGTAGATCTGGCGCCGCTCGTAATCCATGATGCCCCTGCGCAGCGCCTTGTACGCGGCGGCCTGGTCGGCGGCCACCAGCGAGGTGTAGACCTTGAGCCCGCGGGTGTAGGTGCTGTCGCCGTATTGCGCGTACATCAGCTGGCGCACGGTTTCGGCCACGTACTCGGCGTGCAACCGGTTCGGGTCGGCTGCGTCGCGCAGATGCAATTCTTCCTTCTTGGCCTCGGCAGCCTGCTCGGCGGTGATGAAGCCCGCGTCCTGCATGCGGTCGATCACGTAGAACTGGCGTCCGCGCGCGCGCTGCGGATTGTTGACCGGGTTGTTTGCACCCGGTGCCTTCGGGAGGCCCGCCAGCATCGCTGCCTGCGCAATGGAAAGTTCTTGCAGCGGCTTGCCGAAATACGCCTCGGAGGCGGCGGCAAAGCCATAGGCGCGATTGCCCAGGTAGATCTGGTTCAGGTAGATCTCGAAGATCTGGTCCTTGGTGAGCAGGTGCTCCAGCTTGAAGGTGAGCAGCACCTCGTAGATCTTGCGGGTCAGTGTTTTCTCGGAGCTCAGGTACACGTTGCGCGCCACCTGCATGGTGATGGTCGACGCGCCCTGGCTCTTCACGCGGTTCATGTTGGCCAGGCCCGCGCGCACCATGCCCTTGTAGTCGACACCACCATGGTCATAGAAGCGGGTGTCTTCAGCGGCCAACACCGCTTCCTTCACGAGCTTGGGGATTGCCGCGATCGGGGTTAGATTGCGGCGCTCTTCGCCGAATTCTCCAATCAGGATGCCCTCGGCGGAGAACACCCGCAGCGGCAGCTTCGGACGATAGTCCGACAGTTCCGAGATGTCAGGAAGATTGGGGTAGGCAACGGCGAGGGCAACCGCGATGACGCACAGGACCGCCAAAACGCTGGCTGCGACGATGCCGAATCCCCACACTGTGAAACGCAGCAGCCATTTCAGCCAGGCTGGTCGTGCGGGTGGAGGGGTCTTGGCTGGCCCTTTGGGGCGTGAAGTTTCTTGCATGTGGGCCCGGAGAGTCACCGCACATTATAAAAAGCCGCCCTCTTGCCGGGAGCCGAACTTAGGTGCATCGTTGCGCGCTAAACCAAAAGTTACTGAATGTGGCTTCAACGTCAGCTTTTGACAACGTTCCCCAGGTTTGCCGGCTCGGGTTGCTTGGTTGCCGCTACGCGTGCTGCTAGCATGCAACCGAACGCACTTTTTTCCAATAGTTACAAATGCAGGGGTAAAGGGACCTAACTTGGCTGCTTTCGGATCATTGTTTCGCCGTCAGAACGCTCCCATGCTCGGCTTGGACGTCAGCTCGTCCAGCGTCAAGCTGGTCGAGCTCGGCCGAGAAGCCAGCGGCAAGCTGGTTCTGGAGCGCTGCGCGATCGAACCCCTGGAACGGGGCTGGATCACTGACGGCAACGTCGAGAAGTTCGACGAAGTGGCCGAAGCCGTTCGCCGGGTGGTGCGCAAGAGCGGCACCCGCACGCGCAACGTCGCGCTCGCGCTGCCCCCTTCGGCTGTCATTACCAAGAAGATCATTCTTCCTGGTGGCATGAGCGAGCAGGAACTCGAAATCCAGGTCGAGTCCGAAGCCAATCAATACATTCCCTTTTCGCTCGACGAAGTCAGCCTCGACTTTTGCGTGACCGGACAGAGCACGGCCTCCGCCGGCGATGTCGAAGTGCTGATTGCCGCGTCGCGCAAGGAAAAGGTCCAGGATCGCGAAGGCCTGGCCGAAGCGGCCGGCTTGAAGGCGGTGATCCTCGACGTCGAGTCCTATGCCTCCCGCCTCGCGACCGCTCGCCTGATCGAGCAACTGCCGGGCAAGGGCGTCGATGCCGTCGTGGCGCTTTTCGAAGTGGGCGCCTTCACCACCAGCATGCAGGTGCTGCGCAACCAGGAGGTGCTGTACGACCGCGACCAGGCCTTCGGCGGCGCCCAGTTGACCCAGCTGATCGTGCGCCAGTATGGTTTTTCCGCCGAAGAGGCCGAAGCCAAGAAGCGCAGCGGTGATTTGCCCGACGACTACGGTTCGGGCGTTTTGAAGCCTTTCGTGGAAAGCATCGCGCAGGAAATCGCCCGCGCGCTGCAGTTCTTCTTCACCAGCACGCCTCACAACCGCGTGGACTACGTGCTGCTTGCCGGCGGATCGGCTTCGCTGCCCAGCCTGACCAGCGCCGTCACGCGCCAGACCTCGTTCGCCTGTTCGCTCGTGAACCCGTTCGATGGCATGGAACTGAGCTCCAACATCCGCGAGAAGAAGGTCCGGCGCGAGGCGCCTTCCTATCTGACTTCCTGCGGTCTGGCCATGCGGAGGTTCGTGCAGTGATTCTCATCAATCTGCTTCCGCACCGCGAGGCCGCGCGAAAGCGGCGTCGCGAGGCCTTCTACGGCACGCTCGGCGCAGCCGCGGTCCTGGGTGTCCTGGTCGCCGGCCTGGCCTTTCTCTGGTTCGAGGCGCAAATCTCGGCCCAGCAAGCCAAGAACACTTTCCTGAAGACCGAGATCACCAAGCTCGACGCCGAAATCAAGGAGATCTCGACGCTGCAGCAGGAAATTGCAGCATTGCGCGCACGCCAGCAGGCGGTCGAAGATCTTCAGGGCGACCGCAACCTGCCGGTGCATCTGCTCAACGAGCTGGTCCGCCAGCTGCCCGACGGTGTCTATCTCACCAGCATGAAGCAGGACAACCAGACCGTCACGCTGCAGGGCATGGCGCAGTCGAACGAGCGCGTGTCGGAGCTGCTGCGCAACCTGGGCAACAACAGCCCCTGGCTGGTCAAGCCCGAGCTGGTCGAAATTACTTCTGCGACGGTGAGCCTGAGCCAGCGCGATCAGCGCCGGGTGGCGAACTTCACGATGCGCATCGGCCTGAAGCGGCCGACCGACGCGCAGAAGGCCGCGGCCGACAAGGCGCTGGCCGCAGCGGCGCAAGTCAAGGGGTAGACGGATCATGGCAAGCAATCGCCCCTCCCAAAAAATCGACGTCGCCGCGGCACTGCGCGGCTTCGGCGACCAGTTTCGCAACCTGAACGCGAACGACCCGGCCAGTTGGCCGCCGGTGCCACGCTATGTCCTGTGCCTGGCGGTGACTGCGCTGGTGCTGGTCGCACTGTGGTTCGTGTGGCTGACCAATTCGAACGACGAGCTCGAGAGCGAGCGCGGCAAGGAAGTCACGCTCCGGGCCGACTACCAGAAGAAGGTGGCCTTGGCCGCCAATCTCGACCTGTTGAAGAAGCAGCGCGAACAGGTGCAGCAGTACGTGACGCTGCTCGAAAAGCAGCTCCCCAGCAAGGCGGAAATGGATGCCTTGCTGTCCGACATCAACCAGGCGGGCCTCGGGCGCAGCCTGCAGTTCGAACTGTTCCGCCCGGGACAGGTTTCGGTGAAGGACTACTACGCCGAACTGCCGATTGCCGTGCGCGTGACCGGCCGGTACCACGACATCGGCTCCTTTGCAGCCGACATTGCGAGCCTGTCGCGCATCGTGACGCTGAACAACCTCACGATCGCTCCGCAAAAAGACAAGGAAGGCACCCTGACGATGGATGCCACGGCCCGTACCTACCGCTATCTCGATGACGAGGAGCGGGCGGCCCAGAAACGCGCCGCGGCGCCAAAGGCTAAGAAATGAGGACGACCGCCAAACTCCTGTGGCTGGTCATGGCAGCCCTGGGCCTGAGCGCCTGCGCCGATTCGGAGCAGGAAGACCTGCGCCGCTGGATGGTGGAGCAGCGCGCCCAGGTGAAGCCCAACGTGCCGCCCATCACCGAGCCCAAGAAATTCACGCCCCAGGCCTACACCGAAGGGGCGGCGTTCGAGCCGTTCAACCTGCTGAAGCTGACCCAGGCGCTGCGCCGGGATTCGAACCAGCCCAGCACGTCCGAACTGATCGCCCCTGAACTGGTGCGCCGCAAGGAGGCGCTCGAAGCTTTCCCGCTCGACTCGATGGCCATGGTGGGCAGCATGAACCGAAACGGCCAGCCGGTGGCGCTGGTTCGGGTCGACAAGCTGCTCTACAAGGTGCGGGTCGGCGAGTACCTGGGGCTCAACTACGGGCGCATCACCCGTATCAACGAAACCGAAGTCGCCTTGCGTGAAATCGTGCAAGACGCCGCCGGTGAATGGATCGAACGCGTGGCGACATTGCAGCTGCAAGAGAGTGCGAAGAAATGAATCACAAAAAATCAACGATGGCACAGCGGCTGCGAGCCGCCGGGCTGGGTCTCTTGGCATTTGGCGCGTTCGCGATTGCCCATGCGCAAAACGCCATCGAAGCGGTGACCAGTTCGACGCAATCCGGCGCCGAGGTGATCCGCATCGACCTCGCACAGCCGCTCACGGCCGTGCCGACCGGTTTTGCCGTTCAGACGCCGGCGCGCATCGCGCTTGATTTCCCCGGCGTGACGAACGCCATCGGCCGCTCCGCCATCGAGGTGAACCAGGGCAACCTGCGTTCCGTCAACGTGGTCCAGGCCGGCGAGCGCAGCCGCGTGGTGCTGAACCTCAAGCAGGCAACCGCTTACAAGGCCGAGATCCAGGGCAAGTCGCTGCTGGTGATTCTCGAGCCCGTGGCCGGCACGGCGCTGGCGTCGTCCACGCCCACCGTGTTTGCGGAAAACCGCAACCGCGACACCCTGCCGCTGCGCGATGTCGACTTCCGCCTGGGCACGGACAACACCGGCCGCGTGATCGTCGATCTGCCGAACAACCAGGTGGGCGTCGATGTGCGCCAGCAGGGCAAGAACCTCGTCGTGGAGTTCACCAAGTCGACCCTGCCGGAAGGGCTTCGCCGCCGCCTCGACGTGGCCGATTTCAATACGCCGGTGCAGCTGATCACCTCGCAGCAGTCGGGCGACCGCGTGCGCATGACGATCGAGGCCAAGGGCGACTGGGAGCACAGCGCCTACCAGAGCGAGAACCAGTTCGTGGTCGAAGTCCGCGCCCGCAAGGTGGACCCGTCCAAGCTGACCCAAGGCGTTGGATACAACGGCGAGAAGCTCTCGCTGAACTTCCAGAACATCGAGATCCGTTCGCTGCTCCAGGTGATCGCCGACTTCACGAACTTCAACATCGTGACCTCCGACTCGGTCACCGGCTCGCTGACGCTGCGGCTGAAGGACGTGCCCTGGGATCAGGCGCTCGACATCATCATGCAGGCGAAGAACCTGGGCATGCGCAAGAACGGCAGCGTGCTGTGGATTGCGCCCAAGGATGAAATCAACGCCAAGGAAAAGCTCGATTTCGAGGCCAAGGCCGCGATCGAGAACCTGGAGCCGGTGCGCACCCAGTCGTTCCAGCTCAACTACACCAAGGCGATTGCGATTGCACAAGGCCTGACCGGAACCGGCGCCTCGTCGGGCGGCGGTGGCGGCTCCGGCACCACCACGCGCATCCTGAGCCCGCGCGGCAGCGTGATTGCGGAGTCGCGCACCAACCAGCTGTTCGTGTCGGATATCCCGTCGCGCCTGGCACAAGTGGCCGAATTGATCCAGAAGCTCGACATTCCGGTTCGCCAGGTGCTGATCGAAGCCCGGATCGTGGAAGCCTCCGACACCTTCGGCAAGTCGCTCGGCGTGCGGCTGGGCGGCGGCATTGCCGGCGAGCGCTTCGCCTCGTCCTCGGGGAACCGGGCCTTTGCCAACCTGGGCATGATGCCCACGGTGACCTCGGGTACCAACGGCAACACCGCCACCACCACCTGGACCAACTCCAACTTCATTAACCTGCCGTCGGGCGATGCCGGTGGTACTGGTAACTCTCCAGGCACGTTCGCGATCTCGCTCTTCAATTCGAGCTTCTCGCGCATGCTGAACCTCGAAATCTCGGCGCTGGAAGCCGACGGCAAGGGCAAGCTGGTGTCCAGCCCGCGCGTCATCACGGCCGACCAGACGAAGGCGCTGATCGAGCAGGGCGAAGAAATTCCCTACCAGCAGGCCACGTCGAGCGGTGCCACGTCGATTTCCTTCCGCAAGGCGGTCCTGAAGCTCGAAGTCACGCCGCAAATCACGCCCGAAGGCAACATCATCCTCACGCTGGACGTGAGCAAGGATGCCCGCGGCGTCAATACTTCGGCAGGTCCGGCCATCAACACCAAGCACGTGCAGACAGAAGTGCTGGTCGAGAACGGCGGCACGGTCGTCATCGGTGGTATCTTCGAACTCACCGAAACCAATGACGAATCGCGCGTGCCGGTGCTGGGTGAAGTGCCCTACCTGGGTGCACTGTTCCGCAAGCGCGAACGCGTTGCCAACAAGACCGAAATGCTCGTCTTTATCACTCCGAAGATGATTACCGACCGCAACGCCGCGCGCTGACGCGCGGGCGTAGCAGCCACCGCGTGGCGATCGCACTCGTCGGGTTGCCCGGCGCCGGAAAATCCGCAGTGGGCCGGCGCCTGGGCGTGCGCCTGGACCTTCCGTTCGTCGATACCGACCATGTCATCGAGCAGCGCATTGGCTGCTCGATCCGCGATTACTTCGACCGCGAAGGCGAAACGGCCTTCCGTGACCTCGAAGAGACCGTCATCGCCGACCTGGCCGCCCACGCCAACGGCGTGCTGGCCACGGGCGGCGGCGCGGTCCTGCGGGAGGCCAATCGCAAGCAGCTGCGGGATCACTTCCACGTGATCTACCTGCGATCCTCCCCCGAAGACCTGTTCCGGCGCCTGCGCCACGACGTCAAGCGGCCCCTTCTGCAGGTGGCCGATCCGCTCGGGCGGTTGCGCGAGTTGCACGACGCGCGCGATCCGCTCTATCGCGAGACCGCGCACGATGTGGTCGACACCGGGCGCCCGACGATCGCCATGCTGGTGAACATCATCGTGATGCAGCTCGAGCTTGCCGGCATCGTCGCGCCGGGATCCCGGCCGGAAGAGCCCACGGGCTGAGCTGGCCCGGCCGCAGCGCCTAAACTCGCTGCCATGTCATTGCCCGCACCCTCCGCACCGCCCGAACGCGTCGACATCCAGCTCGGCGAGCGCAGCTATCCCATCCTCATCGGCGCCGGCCTGCTGGACGATCCCCAAAGCTTTGCCGCGGTGCCCGCGGCCGCCAGCGCGCTGATCGTCAGCAACACCACGGTGGCGCCGCTCTACGCGAGGGCCTTGCGCACCGCGCTGGCCGGGCGCTTCCGTACGGTGCACATGCTCGAGTTGCCCGACGGCGAAGTGCACAAGAACCTGCAGACCCTCAACCTGATCTTCGATGCCCTGCTGGGCCACGGCAGCGACCGCAAGACGGTGCTTTTCGCGCTGGGCGGAGGCGTGGTGGGCGACATGACCGGCTTTGCAGCCGCCAGCTACATGCGCGGCGTGCCTTTCGTGCAGGTGCCGACCACGCTGCTGGCGCAGGTCGATTCGTCGGTGGGCGGCAAGACGGCCATCAATCACCCGCTCGGCAAGAACATGATCGGCGCGTTCTACCAGCCGCAGCTCGTGGTGTGCGACCTGGGCACGCTGCAGACCCTGCCGCCGCGGGAATTGAGCGCGGGCCTGGCCGAAGTCATCAAGTACGGCCCGATCCACGACATGGCGTTCTTCGACTGGATCGAGGCGAATGTCGATGCGCTGGTGGCCCGCGACCCGGCCGCGCTGGCCTACGCGGTCAAGCGCAGCTGCGAGATCAAGGCGCTGGTCGTGGGGCAGGACGAGCGCGAGACCGGACTGCGCGCCATCCTCAATTTCGGCCATACCTTCGGCCACGCGATCGAATCGGGCCTCGGCTACGGCGAATGGCTGCACGGCGAAGCGGTCGGCTGCGGCATGGTGATGGCGGCGCATCTGTCGCAGCGGCTCGGCGGCGTCGACGCGGCGTTTGTCCAGCGGCTCACGCGGCTGATCGAGCGGGCCGGCCTGCCGATCGTTGGCCCGGCGCTGGGCGCCGACCGGTATCTCGAATTGATGCGGGTCGACAAGAAATCCGAAGCCGGCGAGATCCGCTTCGTGGTGATCGACAAGCCGGGCTCGGCCGCGGTCAGCAGCGCGCCCGATGCGCTCGTGCGCGAAGTGCTCGCGCAGTGCTGCCGCGCGGAATGAGCGCAGCGCCAAGGGTGCAGCAATGAACCTCGCGGCCTATGCCTGCCACCCTGCGCGGTCGCGCGGGAGGCGGCATGCCGAGCCGCCGGCGCCCACGCGCGATGCCTTCCAGCGCGACCGCGACCGCATCGTGCATTCCACGGCGTTCCGGCGGCTGGTCTACAAGACCCAGGTTTTCCTGAACCACGAGGGCGACCTGTTCCGTACGCGGCTCACGCATTCGCTCGAGGTGGCGCAGCTGGGGCGCTCCATCGCGCGGGCCTTGCGGATCAACGAAGACCTGGTCGAGGCCATTGCCCTCGCGCACGATCTCGGCCATACGCCGTTCGGCCACGCCGGACAAGACACGCTCAACGCCTGCATGGAAGGCCAGGGCGGCTTCGAGCACAACCTGCAGAGCCTGCGCGTGGTCGACGCCCTGGAGCTGCGCTACCCGCAATTCGACGGGCTGAATCTGAGCTTCGAGACCCGCGAGGGCATCCTCAAGCATTGCTCGCGCGCGAATGCGGAACGCCTGGAAGCCGCCGAACCCGACGGTGTGGCCCGGCGCTTTCTGGACCGCACGCAGCCGGGGCTCGAAGCGCAGCTTTGCAACCTGGCCGACGCCATCGCCTACAACGCGCACGACATCGACGATGGCGTGCGCTCGGGGCTCATCAGCGTGGAGCAACTCGGCGAGGTGGAGCTGTTCGAGCGCTACCGCCGCGAGGCGCTGGCCGAATATCCGCATCTGGAAGGGCGGCGCGTGCTCTACGAGACGATCCGCCGCATGCTGAGCGCCCAGGTCTACGACGTGATCGACGCCACCCGCGCGGCGATCGAAACGGCGAAGCCGGCCGATGCGGACGGCGTGCGGAACTCGCCGCCGCTCGTCGCGTTCAGCGACACCATGCAGGCGCAGTCCAACGCGCTCAAGGGCTTTTTGTTCCGCAACCTCTATCGGCATCCGCAGGTGAGGCAGACCACCGAGCAGGCGCAGCAAGTGGTACGGGAGCTGTTCGAGGCCTACCTCGAACGCCCCGCCGAGATGCCCGGCTCCTATGCCGAGCGCCGCGACCGGCACCGTGCCGTGGCCGACTACATCGCCGGCATGACCGACCGTTTTGCCATGCGCGAGCACGAAAGGCTGACAGGCCGCCGGGGCATTGCATGAGCACCCGTCCGGCCGTTCCGAAGAGGGCTCCCACCGCAGCCCATCAGGAGGTACTCCAATGAGCGCGACGGCCGTGGTTTCGGCGCGCGTTCCCGCTGCTGCTTTCGCGGTGGTGCTGGGCGGCGTCAGCGCGGCGCTGCACCTGGGCAAGCTGCCGCCGGCCGTGCCGGCGCTGCAGGCTTCGCTCGGCATCGGTCTTGTCGAGGCGGGTTTTCTGCTCTCGCTGGTGCAGGTGGCGAGCATGACGCTGGGGCTCGCGGCCGGGCTGGCAGCCGACACCATCGGCTTGCGCCGCAGCATGCTGGCGGGGCTCCTGGTGTTGACGGTGGCCAGCCTGCTCGGCGGCGGCGTAGGCGCCGGCCTTTTCGGCAGTGCGCATGCGGTGCAGTGGCTGCTCATCTTGCGTGCCGTCGAAGGCATCGGCTTTCTCCTGGCGGTCATGCCGGGACCGGGGCTGATCCGCGCATTGACTCCGTCGGGCGCCGACAAGGCGGCGCTGGGCGTGTGGGGCGCGTACATGCCGCTGGGTGTGGCGCTTGCGCTGCTGCTGGGGCCGGCCTTGATCGCCTGGGGCGGATGGGGCGACTGGTGGTGGGCGCTGTCCGCCGTTTCGGCGGCCGCGGCGCTTTGGCTGTGGCTGGCTGTGCCCGCAGACGGGCTTCGTTCGCATGCGGCAAGCAGGGGCGTGCCGAGCGGATGGTCGTCGCGCCTGCGCGCCACCGTCGGCGCGCGCGCACCCTGGATGGTGGCGTCGAGCTTTGCGGTGTATTCGGCGCAGTGGATGGCCGTGATCGGTTTCCTGCCAGCCATCTATGCCGGCGCGGGCGTGCCGGCCGGCTGGAACGCGGTGCTCACCGCCATCGCGGCCGCGATGAACATTGTCGGCAACCTCGCGGGCGGCCGCTGGCTGCAGCGCGGCGTTGCGCCGGAGCGCCTGCTGCAATGGGGCTTCCTGGCGATGGCGATGGGCGGCGTGGCCGCCTTCGCGCAGGTAGGGCAGGGGGCCGACGCAATCGGCCTGTCACCGGCGCTGCGCTATGCCGCGGTCTGTGCCTTTTCGCTGGGCGGGGGCATGGTGCCCGCCACCCTGTTCCTGCTCGGGGTTCGCCTGGCGCCGGGGCCCACCACCGTTTCCACGACGGTCGGGCTCATGCAGCAGGCCTCTTCGCTGGGGCAATTCCTGGCGCCGCCCGCGGTCGCGTGGGTGGCTCACCGTGTCGGCGGTTGGCACTGGACGTGGGCGGCCACGCTGGCATGCTCACTGGCCGGAATGGCCATTGCGCGGCGCCTCGGGCGAATACGCCTGGCGGCGGAGGTGGCATGACCGGCGCGGCGACAATCGACGCCATTCAGGCCGAAGCCGATACGCGGCGCTGGCTCGAGCGCGCGGTGATCGGACTCAACCTGTGCCCGTTCGCGAAGGCGGTGCATGTGAAGGCGCAGATTCACTATGCCGTGTACCTGCCTGCCGACGACGCCGCGCTGATCGACGCGCTGCTGGCGCAGGCCGATGAACTCGCCGCGCTCGATGCCTCCGTGCGCGACACCACCTTGCTGATAGCACCCAACACCTTGGCGGATTTTCTGGACTTCAACGATTTCACGGCGCGCGCCGAACGCAAGCTCGCCCGCGCGGGCTTCGACGGCGTGTTCCAGCTCGCGAGCTTTCATCCGCACTTTCAGTTTGCGGGAACGGCGAGCGACGACATCACGAACGCGACCAACCGCGCGCCGTACCCCACGCTGCACCTGCTGCGCGAAGACAGCGTGAGCCGCGCGGTCGAGGCGTTTCCCGAGGCCGAAGCCATCTTCGAACGCAACATCGAAACGCTTGAAGCGCTGGGCCCCGCTGGCTGGGCCGCACTCGACGTCGGCCCCGGGAGTGCCCGGTCATGAATGCACAAGCGACCAAGGCCGTGAAGACCGCCAAGGCCTCCAAGGCCGAGGCCGAGCTGGCGGAGGTCCTGCGTCCGGGGCAGTCCGTCGAGTTGCTCAAGGAACTGCACATCCTCACGCGCGAGGGCCGTCTCAACCAGGACTCGCGGCGCAAGCTCAAGCAGGTCTACCACCTGTTCCAGTTCATCGAGCAATTGCTGCGCGAGCTGCCCGGTGGCGGCGCGGACGCCACGCTGGCCGACCATGGCGCGGGCAAGTCGTACCTCGGCTTCATCATCTACGACCTGTTCTTCCGGGCTCGCCAGGGCGGCCACGTCTACGGCATCGAAACGCGAAGCGAACTGGTCGAGAAGTCGCGGGCATTGGCACGGCAGCTCGGCTTCGAGCGCATGTCGTTCCTGAACCTCACGGTGGCCGAATCGGCTCAGGCGAGCGAGCTGCCGGAGCGGATCGACGTGGTCACCGCGCTGCATGCCTGCGACACCGCAACCGACGACGCCATTGCCTTCGGGCTCGCGAAGAAGGCGCGCTGCATGGTGCTGGTGCCCTGCTGCCAGGCCGAGGTGGCGGCGTGCCTGCGCGAAACCAAGGCGTTGGCCCTTTCGCGAACGCCGTTGGCCGAGCTTTGGCGCCATCCGCTGCACACCCGCGAGATCGGCAGCCAGCTTACCAACGTGCTGCGCTGCCTCTATCTCGAAGCCAATGGCTACAGCGTCACCGTCACCGAACTGGTGGGCTGGGAGCACAGCATGAAGAACGAGCTGATCCTGGCGCGCCACACCGGGCAGCGCAAAGCCGCCGCCGCGACACGGCTCGGCGAGCTCCTGTCGCAATTCGGACTCGATGCCTTGGGCGATACGCGGTTTCGCCTGTCCTGAAAACTGCAAGAGCGCGCTCGTTCGATTGACGCCATGGCCCGCCTGCCCCGCCTCACGCTCGCCGACATGCCGCACCACGTGATCCAGCGCGGCAACAACCGCCAGGTGATCTTTGTCGATCGCGCGGACCACGAGCGGCTGCTCAGCCTGCTGGCGGACGCGGCGACGCGCTTCGGCGTGGCTGTGCATGCTTACGTGCTGATGGACAACCACTTCCATTTGCTGGCAACGCCCAGCACCACCACCGGGCTGCCGCAGTTCATGCAGTCGGTGGGGCGCAGCTATGTGCGCTACTTCAACGACCGCCACGGCCGCAGCGGCACCCTGTGGGAGGGGCGCTACAGATCGACGCTGATCCAGACCGACCGCTATCTGCTGACCTGCATGGCGTACATCGATCTCAACCCCGTGCGGGCCGGCCTGGTATCCGACGCGCGCGACTTTCCGTGGTCCAGCCACGGGCACTACGCGGGGCTGCGGCACGACAAGCTGCTGACACCGCATCCGCTGTACTGGGAGCTCGGCAATACGCCCTTCGCCCGCGAAGCGGCGTATGCGGAGCTGGTGCGCGCTGGCGTGCGGCCCGCCGACCAGGGCACCCTGACCGAGGCTACTTTGCGGGGATGGGCGGCTGGCGATGCAAATTTTCTCGCGTCGCTTCAAAAATCCACCGAACGCCGCGTGGCCAAGACCAAGGCCGGGCGTCCGCCGTCGGCTCCCCGTTCCTGATCTGATTCGTCCCTTTCTCGGGTTGGTGCTCGGGGTTTCGCTACTTTTTTTGATATGTCCCTAATTTAATTCTGACTAGAAAACTCGGGATTTAATCAGAATCTGACCCCAAATAAAGTGTTTGGCATTCTTTGTGCATCGCAATATCCTTCTCATCCCTGCGAAAAACTGAAGGAGTGCGCCATGACGACGGCTGCCGAGATCGAACATCTCCAACAACACGGTCTGTATTCCGGTGCCGACGAGCACGATGCCTGCGGCGTCGGCTTCGTGGCGCACATCAAGGGCGAGAAGAGCCATGCCATCGTGCTGCAGGGCCTCAAGATCCTCGAAAACCTGGACCACCGCGGCGCAGTGGGCGCTGACAAGCTGATGGGCGACGGCGCGGGCATCCTGATCCAGCTGCCCGACCACTTGTACCGCGAAGAAATGGCCAAGCAGGGCGTCACGCTGCCGCCGCCCGGCGAATACGGCGTGGGCATGATCTTCCTGCCCAAGGAGCACGCCTCGCGCGAAGCCTGCGAGCAGGAGATGGAACGCGCCATCAAGGCCGAAGGCCAGGTGCTGCTGGGCTGGCGCGACGTGCCGGTGAACCGCGACATGCCGATGTCGCCCACCGTGCGCGCCAAGGAGCCGCTGCTGCGCCAGGTGTTCATCGGCCGCGGCAACGACGTCATCGTGCAGGACGCGCTGGAGCGCAAGCTCTACGTGATCCGCAAGACCGCCAGCGCCAACATCCAGCGCCTGAAGCTCAAGCACAGCAAGGAATACTACGTTCCGAGCATGTCGAGCCGCACCGTGGTCTACAAGGGCCTGCTGCTCGCCGACCAGGTCGGCACCTACTACCTCGACCTGCAAGACAAGCGCTGCATCTCGGCCCTCGGCCTTGTGCACCAGCGCTTCTCGACCAACACTTTTCCCGAGTGGCCGCTGGCCCACCCGTACCGCTATGTCGCCCACAACGGCGAAATCAACACGGTCAAGGGCAACTACAACTGGATGAAGGCGCGCGAGGGCGTGATGTCCTCGCCCGTGCTGGGCGCCGACCTGCAGAAGCTGTATCCGATCAGCTTTGCTGGCCAGTCCGACACCGCCACCTTCGACAACTGCCTGGAGCTGCTGACGATGGCCGGCTATCCCATCAGCCAGGCCGTGATGATGATGATTCCCGAGCCCTGGGAACAGCACGCCACCATGGATCCGCGCCGCCGCGCGTTCTATGAATACCATGCCGCCATGCTCGAGCCGTGGGACGGCCCGGCCTCCATCGTGTTCACCGACGGCCGCCAGATCGGCGCCACGCTCGACCGCAACGGCCTGCGCCCATCGCGCTACTGCGTCACCGACGACGACCTGGTCATCATGGCGTCGGAATCGGGCGTGCTGCCCGTGCCCGAGCAGAAGATCGTTCGCAAGTGGCGCCTGCAGCCCGGCAAGATGTTCCTGATCGACCTGGAGCAGGGCCGCATGATCGACGACGAGGAGGTCAAGGCCACCCTCGCCAACAGCAAGCCCTACAAGCAGTGGATCGAGAACCTGCGCATCAAGCTCGACAGCGTCAAGGCTGAGCCGGCCGCATCGACGATCAAGGCGCCCGTGAGCCAGGTGGCGCTGCTCGACCGCCAGCAGGCTTTCGGCTACACGCAGGAAGACATCAAGTTCCTGATGAGCCCGATGGCGCAGGCCGGCGAAGAGGGCATCGGCTCCATGGGCAACGACAGCCCGCTGGCCGTGCTCTCGAACAAGAACAAGCCGCTCTACAACTACTTCAAGCAGCTGTTCGCGCAAGTGACCAACCCGCCGATCGACCCGATCCGCGAGGCGATCGTGATGTCGCTGGTGTCCTTCATCGGCCCCAAGCCCAACCTGCTCGACATCAACCAGGTCAACCCGCCGATGCGGCTCGAAGTGAGCCAGCCGATCCTCGACTTTGCCGACATGGCGAAGCTGCGCGACATCGGCAAGTACACGCAGGGCAAGTTCAAGAGCTACGCGCTCGACATCACCTACCCGCTCGCCTGGGGCGACGAAGGCGTCGAGGCCAAGCTCGCCTCGCTGTGCGCCGAAGCCGTGGACGCGATCAAGGGCGGCCACAACATCCTGATCGTGAGCGACCGCGGCGTGAGCCCCACGCAGGTCGCGATTCCCGCCGTGCTGGCGCTCTCGGCCGTGCACCAGTACCTGGTGCGTGAAGGCCTGCGCACCACGGCCGGCCTGGTGGTGGAAACCGGCTCGGCGCGCGAGGTGCATCACTTCGGCGTGCTGGCCGGCTACGGCGCCGAAGCCGTGCACCCCTACCTCGCGATGGAAACGCTGGCGGCCATGCATGCCGACCTGCCGGGCGACATGAGCGCGGAGAAGGCGGTCTACAACTACGTCAAGGCCATCGGCAAGGGCCTGTCGAAGATCATGTCGAAGATGGGTGTCAGCACCTACATGAGCTATTGCGGCGCCCAGCTGTTCGAAGCCATCGGCCTCAACACCGAGACGGTGAACAAGTACTTCACCGGCACCGCCAGCCGCGTCGAGGGCATCGGCGTGTTCGAGATTGCCGAGGAAGCCATCCGCATGCACAAGGCGGCCTTCGGCGACGACCCGATCCTCTCCAACATGCTCGACGCCGGCGGTGAATACGCATGGCGCACGCGTGGCGAAGAGCACATGTGGACGCCCGACGCCATCGCCAAGCTGCAGCACAGCACGCGTTCCAACAACTGGAACACGTACAAGGAATACGCGCAGCTCATCAACGACCAGAACCGCCGCCACCTCACGCTGCGCGGCCTGTTCGAGTTCAAGATCGATCCCGCGAAGGCCATCCCGGTCGACGAGGTCGAGCCCGCGGCCGAGATCGTCAAGCGCTTCGCCACCGGCGCGATGTCGCTCGGCTCGATCAGCACCGAGGCGCACTCCACGCTCGCCATTGCCATGAACCGCATCGGCGGCAAGAGCAACACGGGCGAGGGCGGCGAAGACCCCGCGCGCTACCGCAACGAGCTCAAGGGCATTCCGATCAAGCAGGGCGACACGCTCAAGAGCGTGATCGGTGCGGCCAACGTCGAAGTCGACCTGCCGCTCAAGGACGGCGACTCGCTGCGTTCGCGCATCAAGCAGGTGGCTTCGGGCCGCTTCGGCGTCACGGCCGAATACCTGCATTCGGCCGACCAGATCCAGATCAAGATGGCCCAGGGCGCCAAGCCGGGCGAGGGCGGCCAGCTGCCCGGCGGCAAGGTCACCGAGTACATCGGCAAGCAGCGCTATGCGGTGCCGGGCGTGGGCCTGATCTCGCCGCCGCCGCACCACGACATCTATTCCATCGAAGACCTGGCGCAGCTGATTCACGACCTGAAGAACGCCGCGCCGCACGCCAGCATCAGCGTCAAGCTGGTGAGCGAAATCGGCGTGGGCACCATCGCGGCCGGCGTGGCCAAGTGCAAGAGCGACCACGTGGTGATCGCGGGCCATGACGGCGGCACGGGCGCATCGCCCTGGTCGTCCATCAAGCATGCGGGCAGCCCGTGGGAGATCGGCCTGGCCGAAACGCAGCAGACGCTGGTGCTCAACCGCCTGCGCAGCCGCATCCGCGTGCAGGCCGACGGCCAGATGAAGACCGGCCGCGACGTCGCCATCGGCGCGCTGCTGGGCGCCGACGAATTCGGCTTTGCCACCGCGCCGCTGGTGGTCGAAGGCTGCATCATGATGCGCAAGTGCCACCTCAATACCTGCCCGGTGGGCGTGGCGACGCAAGACCCGATCCTGCGCAAGAAGTTCTCAGGCAAGCCCGAGCACGTCGTCAACTACTTCTTCTTCGTGGCAGAAGAAGTGCGCCAGATCATGGCCCAGCTCGGCATCCGCAAGTTCGACGACCTCATCGGCCGCGCCGACCTGCTCGACATGCGCAAGGGCATCGAGCACTGGAAGGCTTCGGGCCTGGACTTCAGCCGCCTGTTCGCGCTGCCCATCGTGCCGGCCGACGTGCCGCGCTACCACGTCGAGAACCAGGACCATGGGCTCGAGCGTGCGCTCGACGTCAAGCTCATCGAGAAGTCGCGTCCGGCCATCGAGCGAGGCGAGAAGGTGCAGTTCATCGAAGTGGCACGCAACGTCAATCGTTCGGTGGGTGCCATGCTCTCGGGTGCGCTGACCAAGGCGCATCCGCAGGGCCTGCCCGACGATTCGATCCGCATCCAGCTCGAAGGCACGGGCGGCCAGTCGTTCGGCGCCTTCCTGGCGCGCGGCATCACGCTCTACCTGATCGGCGATGCCAACGACTACACCGGCAAGGGCCTTTCGGGCGGTCGTGTGGTGGTGCGCCCGAGCCTCGACTTCCGCGGAGAAGCCGCGCGCAACACCATCGTCGGCAATACGGCGCTGTACGGTGCGACCACTGGTGAGGCGTATCTCTGCGGCGTGGCCGGCGAACGCTTCGCGGTGCGCCTGTCGGGTGCCACGGCCGTCATCGAAGGCACCGGCGACCACGGCTGCGAATACATGACCGGCGGCACGGTCGCGGTGCTAGGCAAGACGGGCCGCAACTTTGCGGCCGGCATGAGTGGCGGCGTGGCTTTCGTCTACGACGAAGACGGCCAGTTCGCCACGCGCTGCAATCTCTCGATGGTGTCGCTCGACAAGGTGCTGACCTCCGCCGAGCAGCTGGCCAGCATGCATCGCAAGATCTGGCACGGCGGCGAAACCGACGAGGCCCAGCTCAAGAAGCTGCTCGAAGAGCACCACCGCTGGACCGGCAGCAAGCGCGCGCGCGAGCTGCTCGACAACTGGGCCGTGTCGCGCACCAAGTTCGTCAAGGTGTTCCCGAACGAATACAAGCGGGCGCTCGCGGAACTGCACGACCGCAAGGTCGAACTCACGAGCAGCGGCAACAACGCGCACGTCGGCCTGGAGCCGCACGCGCTGGCTGCGGCACCGCAAGCCACGCCGGCCGCGGCCTGAAGCCGACGACGACACAGAGAACAAAGGAAAGCACGCGATGGGAAAGATCACCGGCTTCATGGAGCATGAGCGTATCGAAGAGGGCTACAAGCCCGTCGGCGAGCGCGTCAAGCACTACAAGGAATTCGTTGTCGGCCTGACGGTCGAGCAGGCCAAGGTGCAGGGCGCACGCTGCATGGATTGCGGCACGCCGTTCTGCAACAGCGGCTGCCCGGTCAACAACATCATTCCGGACTTCAACGACCTCGTGTACCGCAACGACTGGCAGAACGCCTTCGCGGTGCTCGACTCGACCAACAACTTCCCGGAATTCACCGGCCGCATCTGCCCCGCGCCCTGCGAAGCGGCCTGCGTGCTCAACGTGAACGACGACCCGGTCGGCATCAAGTCGCTGGAACACGCGATCATCGACCGCGCCTGGGACGAAGGCTGGGTGGCGCCGCGCGTTGCCAAGCACAAGACCGGCAAGAAGGTGGCCGTGGTGGGTTCGGGCCCGGCCGGCATGGCCGCGGCACAGCAACTCGCGCGTGCCGGCCACGACGTGACGCTGTTCGAGAAGAACGACCGCATCGGCGGCCTGCTGCGCTACGGCATCCCCGACTTCAAGATGGAGAAGACGCACATCGACCGCCGCGTCGAACAGATGAAGGCCGAGGGCGTCACCTTCCGCACTGGCGTGATCGTCGGTGCCGCGAAAGACCCGCTGGGCAAGGGCTCCAAGGTGACCAATCTCGCCAAGGAAACCGTCACGCCCGAGCAATTGGACAAGGAGTTCGATGCCGTGCTGCTCACGGGCGGCGCCGAGCAGTCGCGCGACCTGCCGGTGCCGGGGCGCGACCTCGACGGCATCCACTTCGCCATGGAGTTCCTGCCGCAGCAGAACCGCGTCAATGCGGGCGACAAGGTCAAGGGCCAACTGCGCGCGGACGGCAAGCACGTCATCGTGATCGGCGGCGGCGACACGGGCTCCGACTGCGTGGGCACCAGCAACCGCCATGGCGCGGTCAGCGTCACGCAGTTCGAACTGATGCCGCAGCCACCCGAAGAAGAAAACCGTCCGCTGACCTGGCCCTACTGGCCGATCAAGCTGCGCACCAGCTCCAGCCATGAGGAAGGCTGCGAGCGCGAGTTCGCCATCTCCACCAAGGAGTTCATCGGCGAAAAGGGCAAGGTCACGGGCCTCAAGACCGTCCGCGTGGAGTGGAAGGACGGCAAGATGCAGGAAGTGGCCGGCAGCGAGCAGATCCTCAAGGCCGACCTCGTGCTGCTGGCCATGGGCTTCGTGAGCCCCGTGGCTTCCGTGCTCGAGGCTTTCGGTGTCGAGAAGGACGCACGCGGCAACGCCAAGGCCACGGTCGACTTCATCGGCGGCTACGTTACCAATGTGCCCAAGGTGTTTGCAGCGGGTGACATTCGTCGCGGTCAGTCGCTGGTGGTCTGGGCGATTCGCGAGGGGCGCCAGGCTGCGCGCTCGGTGGACGAGTTCCTGATGGGGTTCAGCGACCTGCCTCGTTGATGCACGCGAATCGCCCTTCGGGCGTTTCCATGGCGTGCAGCCGGCCGGCTGCACGGCGCGAGGGCCGCCAGGCTGCGCGCTCGGTGGATGAATTCTTGATGGGTTTTCGCGACTTACCTCGCTGAATTTTGTTTCAGTTTGGCGGAGGCCCCCCACGGCCCCGCTATCATTCGCGGAAACCGCATGCCGGGATGCCTGAGAGGGCGCCCGGCTTTTTTATTGAGATGGACCCAGCCGCACTGCCACACCCTTTTGTAGAGTTCCGCGACGTCTCGTTCGGCTACGGCGCGCGCGCGATCCTCGACCGGGTGTCGTTTGCCGTCCCGCGCGGCAAGGTCACTGCGTTGATGGGCGCCTCGGGCGGCGGCAAGACCACCGTGCTGCGGCTTGTCGGCGGGCAGCAGCGGGCGCAGCGCGGCGAGGTTCTTTTCGACGGCCGGGATGTCGGCAAACTCGACGCCGCCGGCCTGTATCTGGCGCGGCGCCGCATGGGCATGCTGTTCCAGTTCGGTGCCTTGTTCACCGACATGAGCGTGTTCGACAACGTCGCCTTTCCGCTGCGCGAGCACACGCAGCTCTCGGAAGCGCTGGTGCGGGACATCGTACTCATGAAGCTCGACGCCGTAGGTTTGCGCGGCGCGCGCGGCCTGATGCCCAGCGAAGTCTCGGGCGGCATGGCGCGGCGCGTGGCCTTGGCACGCGCCATTGCACTGGACCCCGACCTCGTCATGTACGACGAGCCGTTTGCCGGCCTGGACCCGATTTCCCTGGGCACGGCGGCACGGCTGATTCGCCAGCTGAACGACACGCTCGGGCTGACCAGCATCGTGGTGTCGCACGACCTGGAAGAAACCTTCCACATCGCCGACCACGTCATCATCCTGGCCAACGGCGGCATTGCCGCGCAGGGCACGCCCGATGAAGTGCGCGAAAGCGCCGATCCGCTGGTCCACCAGTTCGTCAATGCCCTGCCCGACGGGCCGGTGCACTTTCACTACCCCGTCGCCGGCATCGAAGAAGATTTCGGCAATGAAGGAGGGCGGTCATGAGCGCAGCGCTGGTCCGCCCCGAGCAAGCGAAGGCCCCCTCGGGGGGCGGCGAGGACATCGAGTGCCAAGCGTGGGGGCAGGCATGAGCTGGTGGAAGCCCGCCGATGCCGGTTTTGCCGTGCGCAGCAAGCTCGCCGACCTGGGCTCTGGCGCCAGGCTGTTCCTGCGCCTGCTGATACAGGGGGCACAAAGCTTGCGTCGCTTTGGACTGGTACGCGATCAGATCCATTTCCTGGGCAACTACTCGCTCGCCATCATCGCGGTGTCGGGGCTTTTCGTCGGTTTCGTGCTGGGCCTGCAGATGTACTACGCGCTGCAGCGCTACGGTTCGTCCGAGGCGTTGGGCCTGCTGGTCGCCTTGAGTCTGGTGCGTGAGCTCGGGCCGGTCGTGGCCGCCTTGCTCTTCACGGGGCGCGCTGGCACGTCCCTGACGGCGGAAATCGGACTCATGAAGGCCGGCGAGCAGCTCAGTGCCATGGAGATGATGGCGGTCGACCCGGTGCAGCGCATTCTTGCGCCGCGCTTCTGGGCCGGCGTGATCACCATGCCGCTGCTGGCGGCGGTGTTCAGCGCCATCGGCATCATGGGCGGCTACGTGGTCGGGGTGCTGATGCTGGGTGTGGACCCGGGTGCGTTCTGGGGCCAGATGCAGGGCGGTGTCGACGTGTGGCGCGATGTCGGCAACGGCGTGGTCAAGAGCATCGTGTTCGGTTTCACCGTGAGCTTCATCGCGCTGCTGCAGGGCTACGAGGCCCAGCCGACGCCCGAGGGAGTGTCGCGTGCCACCACGCGCACCGTGGTGATGGCGTCGCTCTCGGTGCTCGGGCTCGACTTCCTGTTGACCGCCATGATGTTCAGTATTTGAAGGAGCTCCGCTCCAATCGTTCTAGAGAGTGCAAACCATGCAACGTTCCAATAGCGACATCTGGGTCGGCCTGTTCGTCCTGATCGGCGGCGCGGCGCTGCTGTTCCTCGCGCTGCAGTCGGCCAACCTGCTGAGCCTGAACTTCCAGAAGACCTACAACGTCACCGCGCGCTTCGACAATATCGGCGGACTCAAGCCGCAAACCGCGGTCAAAAGCGCCGGCGTAGTGGTCGGACGTGTGGAATCCATCTCGTTTGACGACAAGTCATTTCAGGCCCGCGTCACGCTTGCATTGCAAAACCGTTACAGTTTTCCCAAGGACAGCTCGCTCAAGATCTTGACCAGTGGCTTGCTCGGCGAGCAGTACATCGGGATCGAGCCGGGCGCCGAGGAGAAGAATTTGCAAGCCGGCGACACCGTCACCGCGACCCAATCGGCCGTGGTGCTGGAAAACCTGATCAGCCAGTTCCTCTACAGCAAGGCAGCCGAAGGAAGCAGTACGCCTTCGACGCCAGGAACAGCCAACAAGAAATGAAAACAAGCCTTTTTTCGTCCATTGCTATCAAGAAAGTAGCAAACTCCGCCCGCATAGTGGGTGCTGCAGCCACTTTTGCGCTGCTTGCAGGTTGCGCGAGCGGCCCCCACGCCAATCCGGCCGACCCGTTCGAGCCCTTCAACCGCGGCGTCACGCGCTTCAACGACACGGTCGACGAAGCGGTGCTGGTGCCCGTGGCCACCGCGTACGTGCGCGTGCTGCCCTCCATGGTGCGCACCGGCGTAAGCAATTTCTTCGGCAACCTGGGCGACGTCTGGAGCTTTGCCAACAGCGTGGCCCAGCTCAAGCTGCAGAACAGTGCCGAGACCTTCATGCGGGTCAACGTGAACACCTTCTTCGGGCTGGGCGGCCTGCTCGACGTGGCCACCGAGGCCGGCATCGATCGCCACGAAGAAGATTTCGGCCAGACCCTGGGCCGCTGGGGCGTGGGCGCCGGCCCGTACGTCGTGCTGCCCATTTTTGGGCCGTCGACCCTGCGCGACACCGCTGCATTGCCGGTCGACCGTGCCGGCGGCGTGGTCTCGAACATGAACGACGTGGCCTGGCGCAATTCGCTGTCGTTCCTGGAAGCTGTCGATACACGCGCGAAGTACCTGCGCGCCGGCCGCCTGCTCGACGACGCGGCGCTCGACAAATACACCTTCACGCGCGATGCCTTCTTGCAGCACCGCCGCAACGACGTCTACGACGGCAATCCGCCTGACGACGAAGGCGGCAAGTAAAGGGCGAAAGAGCGGGTGGTGGCGGCCGGACGAAAGGCTTTTGCTTGCATCCCGTTTCAAGGCTTCACCTGCGCTTCAGGAACCCGGTCGGCGTGGAGCCCGTCGAACACGTTCTTTCCAGGAGCCGCGTCGATCCATCGCGTGTCTCTGCCGATTTCAAAAATTTAAGGGAATTGCCATGAACAACAATATCTTGCAACGACGCAGCTTTGGCCGCCTGGTACTGGCCAGCGCACTCCTTTTCGGCGCTGCCACCGCTTTCGTGCGCCCGGCCCTCGCGGCCGACGAAGCGCCTGACGCGCTGGTGAAGCGCCTGTCGACCGATGTGCTCGAAACCATCAAGGCCGACACCACCATCAAGTCAGGCGACGTCAGCAAGATCATGGTGCTGGTCGACAGCAAGATCATGCCCAACGTCAACTTCCAGCGCATGACGGCTTCCGCCGTGGGCCCGGCATGGCGCCAGGCCACGCCCGAGCAGCAAAAGAGGCTGCAGGAAGAATTCAAGACCCTGCTGGTGCGCACCTATGCCGGCGCGCTCGACCAGGTGAGCGACCAGACCGTCTCGGTCCGTCCGTTCCGCGGTTCGCCCGAGGACACCGAAGTGCTGGTGCGCACGGAGGTCAAGGGCCGCGGCGATCCGGTCCAACTCGATTACCGCCTCGAGAAGACGCCCGGCCAGGGCGGCGGCTGGAAGGTCTACAACCTCAATGTGCTGGGCGTCTGGCTGGTCGATACCTACCGCACGCAGTTCGCGCAGGAAATCAACGCCCGCGGCATCGACGGCCTGATTGCCGCGCTGGCCGCGCGCAACAAGGGCAACAACGGCAAGAGCTGATGCCATGCTGGTGCTGCCGACGAAACTCACCCACGACGATGCCCCGGCCTGCATGCGCATGCTGCAGCAGGGGCTGAAGGGGCAGACCGACACCTCCACCGTGGTGGACGCCAGCGCCCTGACGCAGTTCGACTCCTCGGCGCTGGCGGTGCTGCTGGAGTGCCGGCGCGAATCGAGCGCGCTCGGCCGCGGCTTTGCCGTGAAGGGGCTTTCCCCTCGGCTGCGCGAGCTTGCCGCCCTGTACGGCATCGCTGGCCTCTTGCCGGCCGCACCCTGAGCGGGCGGCCCCGGCGGGCGCCGCGTCAGGGCATCCCGGCGCCGCCCAGCGGCTTGTAACGCTGGCCCGTAAAATCGCCGGCTCCCATGCCCGCGATCTCATTCCAATCGGTCTCCAAGACCTACCCTCCCTCCAGACAGCAGCGGGCCCAAGGCAAGCAGGGCCTGCGCGCCGTCGACGAGGTCAGCTTCCAGATCGAGCCGGGCGAGTTCTTCGGCTTGCTGGGTCCCAATGGCGCGGGCAAGACCACGCTCATCAGCATGCTGGCAGGCCTGTCCCGTCCCACGGCCGGCGCGATCAGCGTCCACGGCTTCGACGTGCAGCGCGACTATGCCGAGGCCCGGCGCCAGCTCGGCATCGTGCCGCAGGAGCTGGTGTTCGACCCCTTCTTCAATGTGCGCGAATCGCTGCGCATCCAGTCGGGCTACTTCGGCATCAAGAACAACGAGGCCTGGATCGACGAGCTGCTGCAAAGCCTCGGCCTGGCCGACAAGGCCACGGCCAACATGCGCCAGTTGTCGGGCGGCATGAAGCGCCGCGTGCTCGTGGCGCAGGCGCTGGTCCACAAGCCGCCGGTCATCGTGCTCGACGAGCCGACCGCCGGGGTCGACGTCGAACTGCGCCAGACGCTCTGGCAGTTCGTCGCCAGGCTCAACAAGCAGGGCAGCACCGTGCTGCTCACCACCCACTACCTCGAAGAGGCCGAGGCGCTGTGCAGCCGCATCGCAATGCTCAAGCAGGGCCGCGTGATCGCGCTGGACCGCACCAGCGAACTGCTGAAATCGGCCACCAGCAACGTGTTGCGCTTCAAGACCGACGCCATGCTGCCGTGGGCCATTGCCCAGCATGCGCGCATCACCGGGCGCATCGTGCAGTTGCCGGCGCAGAACGCCCATGAAGTCGAACAATTGCTGGCCGCGATCCGCGAAGCCGGCGTCGCCGTGGAAGACGTGGAAATGCGCAAGGCCGATCTGGAAGACGTGTTCATCGACCTGATGGCGGGTGAGCAGACTCCTTTGGAGGTGGCGCGATGATGGCCGTTACTGGGTGGCGCGCGCTGCTCTACAAGGAAACGCTGCGCTTCTGGAAGGTCGGTTTCCAGACCGTCGGCGCGCCGGTGCTCACCGCGCTGCTCTACCTGATGGTGTTCGGCCACGTGCTCGAAGACCACGTGAAGGTGTACGGCACGGTTGGCTACACCGCCTTTCTGGTGCCGGGCCTGGTGATGATGAGCGTGCTGCAGAACGCCTTTGCCAACAGCTCTTCGTCGATCATCCAGAGCAAGATCATGGGCAACCTGGTGTTCGTGCTGCTGACGCCGCTGTCGCACTGGGGCTGGTTCTTCGCCTATGTCGGCTCGTCGGTCATTCGCGGGCTGGTCGTGGGGCTCGGCGTGTTCCTGGTCACCATGTTCTTTGCGATGCCGAGCTTCGTTGCGCCGCTCTGGATTCTCGTGTTCGCGCTGCTGGGCTCCGCAATGCTGGGCACGCTGGGGCTCATCGCGGGCCTCTGGGCCGAGAAATTCGACCAGATGGCGGTGTTCCAGAACTTCCTGATCATGCCCATGACCTTTCTCTCGGGCGTTTTCTATTCGATCGGTTCGCTGCCCCCGTTCTGGCAGGGCGTGAGCCACCTGAACCCCTTCTTCTACATGATCGACGGCTTCCGCTACGGCTTCTTCGGCGTGAGCGACGCCTCGCCCTGGCTCAGCCTGGGCATCGTCGGCGCCGCCTGGCTGGCCGTGAGCGCCATCGCCGTCCACTTGCTGAGAATCGGCTACAAAATCAGAGGCTGAAAGGCCCTTTCAATTCCCATGACCGCCGAAGAACTCCAGGCCTTGATCCAGTCCCACCTCCCATGCGAGCACATCTCGCTGGAGGGCGACGGCCGACACTGGTACGCCACCATCGTCTCGGCCGAATTCGAGGGCAAACGCGCCATTCAGCGCCACCAGCGGGTCTACGCCACCCTGGGTGCGAAAATGCATACCGACGAGGTGCATGCGCTCTCGATGAAAACCTACACGCCGGCCGAATGGGCGGCGATCGACGACAAGTAAGTAACTGGCGGCCGGAGCGGCCCTAAATTCGCTGGATTCCTGATGGACAAACTTCTGATTCGCGGCGGGCGCCAGCTTCGCGGCGAGGTACTCATTTCCGGCGCCAAGAACGCAGCCCTGCCGGAGCTGTGCGCCGCGCTGCTCACCGACCAGCCCGTGACGCTGCACAACGTCCCCCGCCTGCAGGACGTGTCGACCATGCTCAAGCTGGTGCGCAACATGGGCGTGACCGCCGAGCGCGACCACAACGGCACGGTGCAACTCAACGCCGGCGACCTCAACAACCCCGAGGCGCCCTACGAACTGGTGAAGACCATGCGCGCCTCGGTGCTGGCGCTGGGCCCGCTGCTGGCGCGCTTCGGCCACGCCAAGGTGTCGCTGCCGGGCGGCTGCGCCATCGGCTCGCGGCCGGTCGACCAGCACATCAAGGGCCTGCAGGCCATGGGGGCCGAGATCGTGGTGGAGCACGGCTACATGATCGCCAGCTTGCCGGCGGGCCGCACCCGGCTGAAGGGCGCGCGCATCCTGACCGACATGGTCACCGTCACGGGCACCGAGAACTTCTTGATGGCCGCCACGCTGGCCGAGGGCGAGACGCTGCTCGAAAACGCCGCGCAGGAGCCCGAGATCGTCGACCTGGCCGAAATGCTGATCCGCATGGGCGCGAAGATCGAAGGCCACGGCACCAGCCACATCCGCGTGCAGGGCGTCGAGAAATTGCACGGCTGCGAGCACGCCGTGGTGGCCGACCGCATCGAGGCCGGCACCTTCCTCTGCGCTGTTGCGGCCACGGGCGGCGACGTGTTCCTGCGCCACGCCCGCGCCGACCACATGGACGCGGTGATCGACAAGCTGCGCGACGCCGGCTGCACGGTCGCCCCTGAAGCAGGCGGCGTGCGCATCACCTCCAAGGCCCCGGCTTGCGAACACCTGAAGGCGCAGAGCTTCAGCACCACCGAATACCCCGGCTTCCCGACCGACATGCAGGCCCAGTTCATGGCCCTGAACGTGATCGCGCGCGGCGCCTCGATGGTGACCGAAACCATCTTCGAGAACCGCTTCATGCACGTGAACGAGATGGTGCGCCTGGGTGCCACGATCCACGTCGAAGGCAAGGTGGCGATGGTCGAGGGCGTGCAGCAGTTGTCCGGCGCCACCGTGATGGCCACCGACCTGCGCGCCTCGGCCAGCCTCGTCATCGCCGGGCTCGTGGCCGAAGGCGAGACGCTGGTCGACCGCATCTACCACCTGGACCGCGGCTACGACCGCATGGAAGCCAAGCTGCGCGGCCTCGGGGCCGACATCGAGCGCGTGGCCGGAGCCGCCGCATGATCACGCTTGCTCTGTCCAAAGGCCGCATCTTCGAAGAGACGATGCCCCTGCTGGCCGCCGCCGGCATCGAGGTCACCGAAGACCCCGAAAAATCGCGCAAGCTGATTCTCGCGACCACACGCCCCGATGTGCGCGTGGTGCTGGTGCGCGCCTCCGACGTGCCCACCTATGTGCAATATGGCGGAGCCGATCTCGGCGTGACCGGCTTCGACGTGCTGCTCGAGCACGGCAACCAGGGCCTGTACCAGCCGCTCGATCTGCGCATTGCGGCCTGCCGCCTCAGCGTGGCGGTGCGCGCAGATTACGACTACGCCTCGGCCGTGAAGCAGGGTTCGCGCCTCAGGGTCGCGACCAAGTACGTGGGCCTGGCGCGCGAGTTCTTCGCGAGCAAGGGCGTGCACGTCGACCTGATCAAGCTCTACGGCAGCATGGAGCTCGCACCGCTCACAGGCCTGGCCGACGCCATCGTCGATCTGGTCTCGACCGGCAACACGCTCAGGGCCAATCACCTGGTCGAGGTGGAGCGGATCATGGACATCAGCGCACGCCTCGTGGTCAACCAGGCCGCGCTCAAGCTCAAGCGCGAGCCGATCCGCCACATCATCGATGCCTTCGCCTCCGCCATTCCCGCGGCAGCCACGCCCTGAGTTTTTCACCGCAGCGCCATGACCCTGAAAGCAGCACCCGTCCGTCTCTCCACGGCTTCCGCCGGCTTCGACGCTGATTTCAAGGCGCGGCTGCATTGGTCCGCCGACGCGGACGCGGCGATCGAGAAGGTGGTGGCCGACATCCTGGCCGATGTGCAGAAGCGCGGTGACGCGGCGGTGCTGGAATACACCCATCGCTTCGATCAGTTGGGCGCCGCCACCTTGCCCGAGCTCGAACTCACGCAGGCCGAGCTGAAGGCCGCGTTCGATTCGCTGCCCGCCGCGCAGCGCGATGCGCTCGAATCTGCGGCCCGCCGCGTGCGCAGCTACCACGAGGCCCAGAAGAAGGCGAGCGGCGAGAGCTGGAGCTACCGCGATGCCGACGGCACGCTGCTCGGCCAGAAAGTCACGCCGCTCGACCGTGTCGGCATCTATGTGCCGGGCGGCAAGGCGGCCTATCCGTCGAGCGTGCTGATGAACGCGATTCCGGCACACGTTGCGGGCGTCGGCGAAATCATCATGGTCGTGCCCACGCCGAAAGGCGAGAAGAACCCGCTCGTGCTCGCTGCCGCCTACGTGGCCGGCGTGACGCGCGGCTTCACCATCGGCGGCGCGCAGGCCGTGGCCGCGCTGGCCTACGGCACCGCCACCATCCCCGCGGTGGACAAGATCACCGGCCCCGGTAACGCCTATGTCGCGGCCGCCAAGCGCCGCGTGTTCGGCACCGTCGGCATCGACATGATCGCGGGCCCGAGCGAAATCCTCGTCCTGGCCGACGGCACCACGCCGCCCGATTGGGTGGCGATGGACCTGTTCAGCCAGGCCGAGCACGACGAGCTTGCGCAGAGCATTCTGCTGTGCCCCGACGCGGCCTATATCGATCGCGTGCAGGCCGAAATCGACCGCCTGCTTCCCACCATGCCGCGCGCCGAAATCATCGCGGCCTCGCTCAATGGCCGCGGCGCGTTGATCCACACCGGGAGCATGGAAGAGGCCTGTGAGATCAGCAACCGCATCGCGCCCGAGCACCTCGAGGTCAGCAGCAGCGAGCCGCAGCGATGGGAGCCGCTGCTGCGGCATGCCGGCGCAATCTTTCTTGGCGCCTTCACCAGCGAGAGCCTGGGCGACTACTGCGCGGGCCCGAACCACGTGCTGCCGACCAGCGGCACGGCGCGCTTCTCGAGCCCGCTGGGTGTCTATGACTTCCAGAAGCGTTCGAGCCTGATCGAAGTGAGCGAAGCCGGCGCGCAGGTGCTGGGCCCCATCGCGGTGACGCTGGCCGAAGGCGAAGGCTTGCAGGCGCATGCCGAAGCGGCACGAATGCGACTGCATAAGATCTGAGACTCTACAAAAACCGCTTCGGGGAGGAGCCAGCCAGATGATTCAACATCGGTACAGGTCGCGTTTTTTCAGATTCGCCGCAGGCCTCGTTGCAGGCGCAGCCTTGCTCGCGGCCTGCAGCCAGATGCCGCAGGCGCCGCGCAACGAGTCGGCCGCCTTGTCCGCAACGCCCAGCGCCGCCGCCGCGCCCGCACCGGCACAGCTCGGCACCCAGTGGGGCGAGGGCATCGAGTCGAAGACCCGCACGGTCGTCGCCAGGCGGCTGTCCGCGCAGCCTGACGAAGTGGCCTTGCTGGGCTATAACGACGCGGCCAGCGTGCGCCGCGACGCGGGCCACAACCCCGAGCGCCGGCTCAACCTGCTGCTGGCCCAGGGCGACGTCGAATGGTCGGTGCTCGACGAGAACGACCGCCCGCTGCCGATGCAGCGCGCGCGCCGCAGCTCGGACATCTTCCGCCTCGCCGGCATCGAAGGTTCGCGCTACACGCTGCGCTTTCGCAATCTCAGCGACCGCGGCTACGAGGTGATTGCCACCGTCGACGGCCTCGACGTGCTGAGTGGCAAGCCCGGCAGCCTGCGCAATGGAGGCTATGTGCTGCGTCCCCAGCAGGTGCTCGACATCGAAGGCTTCCGCAAGAGCCAGAACGAGGTCGCGGCCTTCCGCTTCGCCGCACCGGGCCGTGCCTATGCGGCGAACACCGAAGCCGGCGACGTGCGCAACATCGGCGTGATCGGCGCCGCATTGTTCGAGCTCGAGCAGCCCGAGGCGCCGCGCCGCCCGCGCCGCGACGCCGCGTCCCCGCAGCCCAATGCTTTCCCGGCCGACGGCTCGTACGCGCCGCCGCCGCGCTATCGCAAGTGACGCCATGAGCCGTGCTGCCCTCCTGCTGCTGCTACCGCGCCTGCCGGTGCTGTTGCTCGCACTGGCGGCCGGTGCCGGTGCGCAGGCCATGAGCATCCGCGAACTGCGCATGCTCGAAGCCAACGAAAAGGATGGCAAGGCGTACGCGAGCTACTATCTCGTCGGCGTGCTCGAGGGCTTGCGCGAAGGCGTGGAAGCCTCGCAGCGCAACGGCCAGAAGCCGGTCTTCTGCATCGAAGGCCGACGTCTCGAGCCATCGATGGCTCGCTCCCTCTATCAAGCCGAGCTGACGCGCAACGCCGACACCTATGAAGCCGACATGCCGGTGCAACTGGTCATGTCCGGCGCCCTTAAAAACAGCTTCCGCTGCACCCGATGACTACTTCCTCCACCGTCCGCCCGATCGATCGCATCCGCTCCGACGTGCAGTCCATGCATGCCTATGCGGTGCAGGACGCACGCGGCTTCGTCAAGCTCGACGCCATGGAGAACCCGTTCGGCCTGCCGCCCGCGTTGCAGGTCGAGCTTGGCGCCCGGCTCGGCGCGCTGGCGCTCAACCGCTATCCGGGCGAGCGCGGCGGCGATCTGCAGCGCGCGCTGGCGGCGCACGCGCACATGCCCGAAGGCTTTGGGCTGATGCTGGGCAACGGCTCCGACGAGCTGATCTCGCTGCTGGCCATTGCCTGCGACGTGCCTGGCGCCACGGTGCTCGCGCCCGTGCCCGGTTTCGTGATGTACGCCATGAGCGCACGGCTGCAGGGCCTGCGTTTTGTTGGCGTGCCGCTTACGGCTGATTTCGAACTCGACGAAGCCGCCATGCTCGCCGCCATCGCGCGCGAGAAACCGGCCATCGTGTACCTCGCCTATCCGAACAATCCCACCGCCAACCTCTGGGACGACGCCGCCATCGAGAAGATCGTGCGGGCCCAGGGCGAGCAGGGCGGCCTGGTGGTGATCGACGAGGCCTACCAGCCCTTCGCCGCCAAGAGCTATATCGACCGCATCGCGCGGCACGGGCATGTACTCCTGATGCGCACGCTCAGCAAGCTCGGCCTGGCCGGCATCCGCCTTGGCTATCTCATGGGCCCGGCCGCGCTGATCGCCGAGATCGACAAGGTGCGCCCGCCCTACAACGTCAGCGCGCTCAACTGCGAGTGCGCGCTCTTCGCGCTCGAGCACGCCGAGGTGTTCGAGGCCCAGGCAAGGCAGATCCGCGAGGAGCGGCATCGCCTCATGATGGGCCTGGGGCGCCTTTCGGGCGTCAAGGTGTGGCCGAGCGACGCCAACATGATCCTCGTGCGCGTGCCCGATGCCGCCAAGACCTTCGAGGGTATGAAGACCCGCGGCATACTGGTGAAGAACGTTTCTAAAATGCACGAACTGCTGGCAAATTGCCTGCGCCTCACCGTCGGAACGGCCGACGAGAATGCGCGGATGCTCGCGGCACTCGAAGCCTCACTATGACCACCCCCCAAACAGCCGACACGGGCACCACCGCGCGCACCGCATCGGTCACTCGCAACACCGCCGAAACGAAGATCACCGTCAGCGTCAACCTCGACGGCACGGGCAAGGCCAAGCTCTCCACCGGCATCGGCTTTTTCGACCACATGCTCGACCAGATCGCCCGCCACGGGCTGATCGATCTGGAGATCGATTGCAAGGGTGACCTGCACATCGACGGCCACCACACCGTGGAAGACGTGGGCATCACGCTCGGCCAGGCGGTTGCCAAGGCTGTGGGCGACAAGAAGGGCATCCGCCGCTATGGGCATGCCTACGTGCCGCTCGACGAGGCGCTGAGCCGCGTCGTCATCGATTTCTCGGGCCGACCGGGCCTGGAGATGCACGTGCCGTTCACGAGCGGCATGATCGGCACCTTCGACAGCCAGCTCACCTACGAATTCTTCCAGGGCTTCGCCAACCACGCGTTCGTCACGCTGCACATCGACAACCTCAAGGGCGTCAATGCGCACCACCAGTGCGAAACGGTGTTCAAGGCTTTTGCGCGCGCGCTGCGCGGCGCGCTCGAACTCGACCCACGCTCCGTCGGCGTCATTCCCTCGACCAAGGGTTCGCTCTGAATTCCTCCAGCGAACAGCTATGAAATCTGTAGCAAATACCGTCGCGGTCGTCGACTACGGCATGGGCAATCTCCGCTCCGTCTCGCAGGCCGTGCAGCACGCGGCCGACCAGGTGGGCGTGCAGGTCTTCGTCACCTCCGACCCCGAGGTGGTCCGCAAGGCCACGCGCGTGGTGCTGCCGGGGCAGGGCGCCATGCCCGACTGCATGCGCGAACTGCGCGACTCCGGCTTGCAGGAATCGGTGCTCGAAGCCGCGGCGAACAAGCCGCTCTTCGGCGTGTGCGTGGGCATGCAGATGCTGCTGTCGCGCAGCGACGAAGGGCCGACCGACGGCCTGGGCCTCATCCCGGGTGAAGTCGTCAAGTTCGAACTGGCCGGCCGGCTGCAGCCCGATGGCAGCCGCTTCAAGGTGCCCCAGATGGGTTGGAACCAGGTGCGCCAGGCCCAGCCGCATGCCGTGTGGGCGGGCGTGCCGGACATGAGCTATTTCTATTTCGTTCACAGCTTCTATGCGCGGCCGGCCGACGCCCGGCACAGCGTGGGCGAAGCAGATTACGGCGCGAGCTTTACCGCAGCCATCGCACGCGATAACATTTTTGCCACCCAGTTCCACCCGGAGAAGAGTGCGGACCATGGGTTGCAGCTCTACCGAAATTTCCTCCACTGGAATCCCTGACCTTATTTTTTCGCCCGGGCCGAACCCTCCTCAGCCCGGTTCCCGCACTCTCGCGTCACTTCCATGCTCCTCATTCCCGCCATTGATCTCAAAGACGGCCACTGCGTTCGCCTCAAACAGGGCGACATGGACCAGTCCACCATCTTCAGCGAAGACCCCGCCGCCATGGCCCGCAAGTGGGTCGAGGCGGGCGCGCGGCGGCTGCATCTGGTCGATCTGAATGGCGCATTCGCCGGCAAGCCGCAAAACCACGCGGCCATCAAGGCGATCCTGCGCGAGGTCGGGGACGACATTCCCGTGCAGCTGGGCGGCGGCATCCGCGACCTCGACACCATCGAGCGCTACATCGACGACGGCCTGCGCTACGTGATCATCGGCACCGCCGCGGTCAAGAACCCCGGCTTCCTGAAGGACGCCTGCGTCGCCTTCGGCGGCCACATCATCGTGGGCCTCGACGCCAGGGACGGCAAGGTGGCCACCGATGGCTGGAGCAAGCTCACGGGCCACGAAGTGGCCGACCTGGGCAAGAAGTTCGAGGACTACGGCGTCGAATCGATCATCTACACCGACATCGGCCGCGACGGCATGCTGTCGGGCATCAACATCGATGCCACCGTCAAGCTCGCGCAGGCGCTGACCATTCCGGTCATCGCCTCGGGCGGCCTGTCGAACATGGCCGATATCGACCAGCTTTGCGCCGTCGAGCCCGAAGGCGTCGAAGGCGTGATCTGCGGCCGCGCCATCTATTCGGGCGACCTCGATTTCGCCGCCGCGCAGGCCCGCGCGGACGAACTCGCCGGCGTCTGAGGCTTTCCTCGGGGGAAAAGGCCTATTCGGCCGCCTTCACCGCCATCGTCTGGATGATCGCTTCCAGCTGCGCGCTCATCGGCAGGTTGATGCTCTCTCCCGTGGGCAGCTTGCGCAGGAACCAGCGCTTGTACTGGCGCTCGATCTCGCCGTCCTCGGCCAGCACCTGGAAGGTGTCGTTGATCACCTTGCGAAGCTGTGCATCCCCCTTGCGGTACATGATCCCGTAGGGGTCGTAGGAGAGATAGTCGCCGACCACTTCGTACTCGGCCTTGGCGGCGTCCCGCGCGATCAGGCCGTAGAGCAGCACGTCGTCGGTGGCGAAGGCGTCGGCCTGGCCGCTCTTCACGAGCCCGAAGGAATCGGCGTGGTCGCGCGACACCAGCAGGTTGATGCCGAGCTTGAACTTCTGCGAAAGCTCGCGCAGCGTCTTCTCGTTGGTCGTGCCGGCGGTCACCGCCACCCGCTTGCCGGCCAGGTCGCGAAATGACTTGATCGGCGACCCTTTTTTCACCAGCACCTTGGTGCCCGAGACGAAGATCGTGGGCGAAAAACTCACGCGCTTCTGCCGCTCGAGATTGTTGGTGGTCGAGCCGCATTCGAGATCGACCGCGCCGCTCTCGACCGCATCGATGCGCGAATCGGAAGTCACGGGCGACCACTTGATCGCGAGGCTCTTGTTCACCGCGTCTTCGATGGCCGTGACCAGCGCGCGGCAGAGTTCGATCGAATAGCCGATGGGTTCCTTGCGCGCGTTGAGAAAGGAAAACGGCACCGACGATTCGCGGTAGCCGATGGTGATGGCGCCGGTTTCCCGTACCTTGGCGAGGGTGCCGGTCAATGTCTCGGGGGCCTGCGGCTGTGCCCGCGCAGGCACGGCGGAAACAAGCGCGGCGGCTGCCAGCAGGCCGGCCAGGAAAACCGACAGCGTGGCCTTGGGCGTCATGCAGGGCCTCACGCGTGCGCCGGATGGGCGAGGGTGGCCGCGGCCTCGGCGTCCAGCGCCTTGGCATTGACCGCCGCGTCGCCTTCGGAGAGCAGCTCACCCTCCCACTTGGCAACCACGGCCGTGGCGATGGAGTTGCCCACCGCATTGGTGGCCGAGCGGCCCATGTCCAGGAAGGTGTCGACGCCCAGGATCAGCAGCAGGCCGGCCTCGGGAATGTCGAAGTGGTTGAGCGTGGCGGCAATCACCACCAGCGACGCCCTCGGCACGCCGGCCATGCCCTTGGAGGTGAGCATCAGGATCAGCAGCATCGTGATCTGCGTGCTGAGCGGCATGTGGATGTTGTAGGCCTGCGCGATGAACAGCACGGCAAAGGTGCAGTACATCATCGAGCCGTCGAGGTTGAACGAGTAGCCCATCGGCATCACGAAGCTCGAGATCTTGCGCTTCACGCCGAAGCGGTCGAGCGCCTGCAGGATCTTCGGGTACGCCGCTTCGGAGCTGGCGGTGGCAAACGAAAGCAGGAAGGCTTCCTTGATGAGCACCAGCAGCTTGAACACCCGCGGTCCCAAAAACGAAAAGCCCGCGAAGATCAGTACGCCCCACAGCACGAAGAGGCCCAGGTAGAAGTCGCCCATGAAAACGGCGAACTTGAGCAGGATGCCCAGGCCGTTCACTGCGACCGTGGCAGCCATGGCGGCCATCACCGCAAGCGGCGCCAGCTTCATCACGTAGCCGGTGATCTTGAGCATGGCGTGCGAGAGCTCGTCGATGGCGGCCACCAGCGTCTTGGCCTTGTCGCCGAGCGAGGCGAGCGCCACGCCGAAGAACATCGAGAACACCACGATCTGCAGGATCTCGTTGTTGGCCATGGCCTCGGCAAAAGACTTGGGCACCATGTGGCTCACGAAGTCCTTGAGCGTGAACTTCGCGGTGGCCAGGTTGGCCGAAGAGCCGATGTCCGGCAGCGGAAGCCCGAGGTTCTCGCCGGGCTTCAGGAGGTTGGCCATCACGAGGCCGATGACCAGCGAAATCAGCGAAGCGGTAAAGAACCAGCCGAGCGACTTGCCGAACACGCGGCCCACCGATTTGGCATCGCCCATGTGCGCGATGCCCACCACCAGGGTGGAGAACACCAGCGGGCCGATCAGCATCTTGATGAGACGCAGGAACACGTCCGAAATGATCGACACGTAGCCCGCGATCTGCGCCGCGGCCTTCTTGTCGGGAAAGCTCGTGAAGATCATGTAGCCGACAAGAATGCCGAGCACCATGGCAATCAGGATCCAGGCCGCGGCGGGCAGTTTCTTTCTCATGTTTGTCCCTTTGACGTATGTGTGGTTCCGGGGCGCGGGCGCATCGGCCGGCAGCCTCTTCTTGTGCGGCAGGCGAAGGGTATCCAAGAAGGTCCCTTGCGTGCAACCGGCCCGGGCGCATCGGCGATGAAACCTTAAGTGTCCAATGCCAATTCCGTGCCACGGGATTTCGCTGCCTACAATTCTCCGATGGATATCAGCTCGATCGAGTTTTGCGGGCAGCCCGCGCTTCGTGCCACCGGGGCCGACGGCAGTGCGTTCATCGTGTCGCTGCACGGGGCGCAGCTGCTTTCATGGACCACGGCCGACAGGGTGGAACGCCTCTATCTGAGCCCGCGCGCGGTGTTCGACGGGCAGGCCGCAATCCGCGGCGGCGTGCCGATTTGCTGCCCCCAGTTCAACCAGCGCGGCATGCTGCCCAAGCATGGATTCATGCGCAATCTGCCTTGGGAAAACCGGGGCGTCGACGCCGCTTCGGGCGAACTGGTCTTGCGGCTGCGCGACAACCCGGCCACCCGCAAGCTCTGGCCGCACTCTTTCGAGGCGCGCCTTCAGATCGGCATGGGCCCGGGGCGGCTGCGCACCACGCTGGCGCTGCTCAATATCGACCATGCGCCCTTCAGCTTTGCCGCGGCGCTGCACACCTATCTGCGCGTCGACGATATTGCCCAGGTGCGGCTGGAAGGCCTCCAGGGGGCCAACCGCTGGGATTCTCTGCGCGACGACCGCCACGTGGAGACGGCGCCGGCGCTGCGCTTCGATGCCGAGTTCGACAGCGTCTATGCCGCTCCCGCCAAGCCGATGCGCCTGGTGCAGCCGAGCGGCACGCTCGAGATCGCGCAAAGTGCGAGCTGCAGCGAAACCGTGGTGTGGAACCCCGGCGCGGTGCTCGGTGCGAAACTCGCCGACATGCCCGAAGATGGGTATCGGCACATGCTGTGCGTCGAGGCCGCGCGCATCGACGAGCAGGTGCTGCTCCTGCCCGGGGCGCAATGGCAGGGCTGGCAGCAGCTGCGCGTTCTCTGAATGAACTTTTCCTTACGACCGACGACCATGCTCGCAAAACGCATCATTCCCTGTCTCGACGTCACCGGCGGCCGCGTCGTCAAGGGCGTCAATTTTCTCGAGCTGAGAGATGCCGGCGACCCGGTCGAAATTGCGGCCCGTTACAACGCGCAGGGCGCCGACGAGCTCACTTTTCTCGACATCACGGCCACCAGCGACGGACGCGACCTGATCCTGCCGATCATCGAGGCGGTGGCGTCGCAGGTCTTCATTCCGTTGACGGTGGGCGGGGGCGTGCGCACCGTGGCCGACGTGCGCCGGCTGCTCAATGCCGGCGCCGACAAGACCAGCTTCAACTCCGCGGCCATCGCCGATCCGCAGGTGATCAACGACGCATCGCAGAAATACGGTTCGCAATGCATCGTGGTGGCCATCGACGCCAAGCGTCGCAGCCCCGAAGAAGCCGCCACGCGCGGCGCAGGGTGGGACGTGTACAGCCATGGCGGCCGCAAGAACACCGGCCTGGACGCCGTCGAATGGGCGACCGAGATGGTGCGCCGCGGCGCCGGTGAAATCCTGCTCACGAGCATGGACCGCGACGGCACCAAGAGCGGCTTCGACCTGGAGCTCACCCGCGCGGTAAGCGATGCCGTCAACGTGCCGGTGATCGCCTCGGGCGGCGTCGGCTGCCTCGACGACCTGGCCGACGGCATCCAGATGGGCGGCGCCGATGCGGTGCTGGCCGCCAGCATCTTCCACTACGGCGAACACACGGTCGGCGAGGCGAAAGCCCGCATGGCCGCGCGGGGAATTCCGGTGCGAATCGACTCCTGAGGGGTCTTTGGCTATCCCCGACAATATCGCGATGAATTGGCTCGATGAAGTGAAGTGGGACGCGAACGGCCTGGTGCCCGTGATCGCGCAGGAGCAGGGCAGCAACGACGTCCTGATGTTTGCCTGGATGAACCGCGAGGCGCTCGAAAAGACCGCCGAGCTGGGCCGCGCCGTGTATTTCAGCCGCTCGCGCAGCAAGCTCTGGTTCAAGGGCGAGGAATCGGGCCACGTGCAGACGGTGCACGAGATCCGCCTCGACTGCGACAACGACGTCGTGCTGCTCAAGGTCACCCAGCTCGGCCACGAGCCCGGCATTGCGTGCCACACCGGCCGCCACAGCTGCTTTTTCAGCAAATACGAGAACGGCCAATGGACCGCCGTCGAGCCGGTCTTGAAAGACCCGGAGTCGATCTACAAATGACGGCCACAGTGAACACCTCGGATGCCCTTGCACGCCTTGCCGCGGTCATCGAAAGCCGCCTGCCCGCGCGCGGCGGCGACCCCGAAAAAAGCTATGTGGCACGCCTGCTGCAAAAGGGTCCCGATGCCTTCCTCAAGAAAATCGGCGAGGAAGCCACCGAGGTGGTGATGGCCGCCAAGGACGCCGACCATGGCGGCGACCGCACGAAAATAGTGAACGAAGTGGCCGATCTGTGGTTCCACACCATGGTGGCGCTCGCCCACTACGGCTTCTCGCCCGGCGAGGTGATCGCGGAGCTCGAGCGCCGCGAGGGCACCAGCGGCATCGAGGAAAAAGCCCTGCGCAAGGCGCAGGCCCGCGAGGCATCCAACGATTGAAAGGACGTCCAATGGCCAACGACATCGTGAACGTGGAACCCGACGACTCCCTCAAGACCTGGGGCTGGGTCAGCTACATCCTGCACCTGATCGTTGCCATCGGCGCCGTCCTGCCCGGAGCACAGGCCTCGGTGGTCCTTTTGCTGGTCGCCCTGGTGATCGACTTCGTCAAGCGCGACGACGCCGCCGGGACCTGGCAGGCCACGCACTTCAGCTGGCGCATCCGGTCGGTGCTGTGGGCCGGCCTGCTGTACATAGTCACCTCGTGGCTCTGGCTGCTGTTTTTCGTGCCGGGCTGGATTGCCTGGAGCCTGATCTCGCTGTGGTTTCTCTATCGGATCGTGAAGGGCATGATCCGCATGAATGACCACCGCCCCATGGAACCCAAAGATGTCATCTGATCCGAACTGCGTCTTCTGCAAAATCATCGAAGGCAAGATCCCCTCGCGCAAGGTCTACGAAGACGACGAACTGTTCGGTTTTCACGACATCGCACCCTGGGCCCCGGTGCATTTCATGCTGGTGCCCAAGCGGCACATCGCCTCCATGGCGCAGCTCACCCCCGAGGACGCCGCGCTGATGGGCAAGATCATGACGCTGGCTCCCAAGCTCGCGCTGGAGCAGGGCTGCAGGCCCTATCCTGAAGGCGGATACCGTGTGCTGGTCAACACCGGCGCCGAAGGCGGACAGGAAGTTCACCATCTCCATGTCCATGTCATGGGCGGTCCCCGGCCCTGGCTTCGTGGCTGAACATTAGGCCAAACTGTCACATTCCGCCCGACTAAAATCGGACACATTCTTAGGAGTCTTCCATGGGTTCATTTTCAATCTGGCACTGGCTGATCGTGCTGCTCGTCGTGGTCATGATCTTCGGCACCAAGAAGCTGCGGAACATGGGTTCCGACCTTGGTGGCGCCGTGAAGGGCTTCAAGGACGGCATGAAGGACGGCAGCACCACCGATGCGCCCGCCGCTTCGTCGGCCCCTGCCGCCCAGGTGACCGGCCAACCGGCCAACAGCGACAAGTCGGCGATCGACGTCGAAGCGCGTCAGAAGTCCTGAGCGCGGGTCATAAGTGCTCGACCTTGGCATTGAGAAGCTGGCGCTGATCGGCGTCGTGGCGTTGATCGTGATCGGACCGGAAAAGCTGCCCCGCGTGGCACGCACGGTCGGTACCCTGCTGGGCAAGGCGCAGCGCTACGTGAACGACGTCAAGGCCGAAGTCAATCGCTCGATGGAGCTGGACGAACTGCGCAAGATGAAGAGCACCGTGGAGGATGCGGCGCGCGACGTCGAGCACAGCATCCAGACCGGCGCGAGCGATCTCGAGAAACAGTTTTCCGGCTCGGGCGAAACGCTTTCGGCCCTGGCCGAACCCGAGCCCTCGGTGCCGGAGTACCGGCATCCCCGCAAGAACTGGCGCCTGAAGCAGGGCGCCACCCCGCAGTGGTACAAGGCGCGCAACGGCGTGCGCACCAAGGCATTGTCGGGTGCCGCGCGGGTTGCGCGTTTCCGCCCCCACAAGATCAACTAGCGGCTTTCCCACTCCTCGCGTTCCTCGTGCGCCGCACGCCGGCCGAAGCCACGCTTTCTCCTGCTCCTTTTCCCTCCCAATGGCCGATTCCGACAACAAGAACAAAGACGCAGAAGACGAGTTGGCGGGCACCGAACAACCGTTCGTGCAGCATCTGGTCGAACTGCGCGACCGGTTGCTCTACTGTGTCTATGGCCTGGTGATCGCGGGCGTGCTGCTGGCCATCTGGCCCGGCCCGGGGGGCTTGATCGACCTGATCGCAATGCCCATCCGCGCGCACATGCCACCGGACGCCAAGCTCATCGCCATTGGCGTGTTCTCGCCGTTCTTCGTGCCGCTCAAGGTGCTCATGATGACGGCCGTGCTGCTGGCGCTGCCCTGGCTGATGTACCAGGCCTGGATGTTCATTGCGCCGGGGCTCTACAGCCACGAAAAGCGCTTTGCGCTGCCGCTGATCTTCTTCGGCAGCCTGCTGGCCTACGCAGGCATCGCCTTCGTGCAGTTCTTCGTGCTGGACAAGATGTTCAGCTTCATCCAGAAGTTCACGCCGGCCGCGGTGGCGGCCACGCCCGACATCTCCTCGTACGTCGAGGCCATTCTCTCGCTCTACATCGCGTTCGGCGTCGCCTTCCAGGTGCCCATCGTCGTGATGCTGCTGGTGCGCTTCGAAATGGTGACCATCGAGAAGCTGAAGTCCTTCCGCGGGTATTTCATCGTGGTGGCTTTCGTGGTGGCCGCGGTGCTCACGCCGCCCGACGTGGTGTCGCAGCTCGCGCTGGCAGTGCCGATGTGCCTGCTCTACGAGGTGGGCATCATCGGCGCCCGCTATTTCGCGCAGGGCGGCAAGAAGCCGGAAGAAGAAGGCGCCGATTCCTCCGCGTCTTCCTGACCGGTCATTCCTGCTGGCTGGGGATCTGCCGCGCCGGGCTCTTGGGCCTCAGGCCCGGCGTCACGTCCAGCTCCATCTTGTCGGTGCCGCGCTGCAGCGCGAAACGCGCAGTGCTGCCCGGCTTCAGGCCGGCCACGGCGGTCAGCAGGGCCTGCACGTTGTCGGTCTTCTTGTCGCCCACCGAGGTGATCACGTCGCCCGGTCGGATGCCGGCCTTGGCTGCGGGGCCGTTCTGCAGCACGCCGGTGATGATGACGCCGGCATTCGCCTTCACGCCGAAGGTCTCGGCCAGTTCCGGCGAGAGTTCATTCGGCTCTACGCCGATCCATCCGCGGCGCACCTGGCCCTCTTTCACGATGCTTTCGAGCACGATCTTGGCCATGGAAACCGGAATCGCGAAGCCGATGCCCATGCTGCCGCCCGAGCGGGAGTAAATGGCCGTATTGATGCCTTGCAGGTTGCCATTGACGTCGATCAGCGCGCCGCCCGAATTGCCGGGGTTGATGGCCGCGTCGGTCTGGATGAAGTTCTCGAAATTGTTGATGCCGAGCTGGTTGCGCCCCAGCGCCGAGACGATGCCGCTGGTGACCGTCTGGCCCACGCCGAAGGGGTTGCCGATGGCCAGCACCTGGTCGCCCACCTGGAGCTCGTCCGAGTTGCCCAGCACGATCGCGGGCAGCTTGTCCATTTCGATCTTGAGCACGGCCAGGTCGGTGTCCGGATCGGTCCCGATCACCTTGCCGCGCGTGTGGCGGCTGTCGTTGAGCGTCACCTCGATTTCGTCCGCGCCTTCGACCACGTGGTTGTTGGTGAGCACGTAGCCTTCGGCGCTCACGATCACGCCGCTGCCCAGGCCGACCTGGGGCTGGTCGCCCTGGTCGCCGAAGAAGAACCGGAACCACGGGTCGTTGCTGCGCGGATGACGCTGTGCGGCCTTGCTGGTGTTGATGCTCACCACCGCCGGCGACGCTTTCTTGGCCGCCGCGCTCAGGCTGCCGGCGACCGGCACGGACGAGGCGCCGGCCGGTGCCTCGACGATCGACACCACGCCGCCCAACGAGGTGGCGCGCCGGTTGATCCATTCGGGCTTGAGAGTCGCGACGACGAAGTAGGCCGCCAGGAGGACGGTCACGGCTTGGGCAAAGAGCAGCCAGGTGCGTTTCATGAAACTTTGAGTGAACGGGAAGGACGCGCCGCCCACGCGGCGCCACGGCCCATTGTCCCTCAACCCCAAATTCCATAAACCGCGCGACGCGGTCGAGATTGGCGAAGGATGCCAGCGCCAATAAGGGATAACCCTTAGTATTGCCGGGCGAGCCCACACGGCTCCGAGCTCCGGCCTTCCGCATTGCCTATCCGGCTCACGCGGCCAGGTGTTTCGCCGGCGCGCTGCCTTCCGCATCGATCCTTCTGCGGCCGGCGTGCGGCAACGACCTTCCTGCCAGCCATGACTTCTCACGCAATCTCCCCGGACGGCGACCAGCCGGCGCCGGCCCGCACGCTCGACGCGCGCGACTACAAGACACTGGGCCTCTCCGCGCTCGGCGGAACGCTGGAGTTCTACGACTTCGTCATCTATGTGTTCTTCGCCACGGTGCTGGGCGCGCTTTTCTTTCCCGCCGACATGCCCGACTGGCTGCGGCAGCTCCAGACTTTCGGCATCTTTGCCGCCGGCTACCTGGCCCGGCCGGTGGGTGGCATCGTCATCGCGCATTTCGGCGACCTGCTCGGGCGCAAGCGCATGTTCACGCTGTCGATCTTCCTGATGGCGGCACCCACGCTGGTCATCGGCCTCTTGCCCACCTACGCCAGCATCGGCATTGCGGCGCCGCTGTTGCTGCTGGCCATGCGCGTGCTGCAGGGCGCGGCCATCGGCGGCGAAATGCCCGGTGCGTGGGTGTTCGTCGGCGAGCACGTGCCGGCGCAGCGCTATGGTTTCGGCATCGGGGCGCTGACCTCGGGCATCACCGGCGGCATCCTGCTGGGATCGCTCGTGGCCGTGGCCATCAACCGCCACTATTCGCCGGCGGAGGTGAGCGGTTTTGCCTGGCGCATTCCCTTCGTGCTGGGCGGCGTGTTCGGCCTCGTCTCGGTGTACCTGCGCCGGTTCCTGCACGAGACCCCGGTCTTCAGGGAGCTGGCGGGCCGCAAGGCCGTGGCGCGCGAGCTGCCGCTGCGCACCGTGCTGCGCGAGCACCGCGCGGCCAGCGTCTACGTGGCGCTGCTGACCTGGGTGCTGTCGGCCGCCATCGTGGTGGTGGTGCTGTACACGCCCACCTACCTGCAGAAGGTGCACCACATTCCGGCGGCGCTGGCGCTGGAAGCCAATGCCCTCGCCACGCTGACCCTGACCATCGGCTGCGTGCTGGTCGGCTGGGCCAGCGACCGCATCGGCACGCGCGCGGTGATGCTCATCGGCTGGGGCGGGCTGTTCGCGACGGCCTACCTCTTCTACACGGGCCTGCCCGGCACGCCGGCCACGCTGTTCTGGCACTACGGCCTGGTGGGCTTGTTCGTGGGCACCATCGCCACGGTGCCTATCGCCGGCGTGCGCGCGTTCCCGGCGCCGGTGCGCTTCACCGGGCTCTCGTTCGCCTACAACATGTCGTATGCCGTGTTCGGCGGCCTGACGCCGGTGATCCTCACGGTCTGGCTGCAGCACGACACGATGGCGCCGGCGCATTACGTCGCCGTGCTGGCGGGGCTGGGATTCCTGCTGGCGCTGTGGCCACTCGCGGCACGCGGCCATGCCATGCGCAACGCAGATGGGAGCGCGACAATGTCGCGATGAGCACCACCCGCCATGAATTGCTGCATGCCTTCGACCTGCTTCTTGCGCCCTCGCGCTTCAAGGATTACGGACCGAACGGCCTGCAGGTCGAGGGCCGCACCGTGGTGCGGAAGATCGTCTCCGGCGTTACCGCGAGCCGCGCGCTGATCGAAGCCGCCATTCATGCCGAGGCCGACGCCATCTTTGTCCACCATGGCCTGTTCTGGCGCGGCCAGGACGGCTGCGTCACCGGCTGGATGAAGCAGCGCCTGGGCTTGCTGCTGGGCGACGACGTCAACCTGTTCGCGTATCACCTGCCGCTCGATGCGCACCCCGAACTGGGCAACAACGCGCAGCTCGGGCTCCAACTCGGGTTGCTGGCGCATGCCGGGTCGACCGGGCGCTTCGGCGACCAGGAACTCGGCTTTCTTGGCGCGCGCGACAACGGAGAAAGCTTTGCCAGTGCCAAGGAGCTGGCCGCCCACGCGGAAAAGGTTCTGAAGCGGCCCGTCACCCTCGTGGACACGGCGCATCGTCCCATCAGGAACATAGCGTGGTGCACCGGCGGTGCCCAAGGCTACTTCGAGGCCGCCATTGCCGCCGGTGCCGATGCCTTCATCACCGGGGAGATCTCAGAGCCGCAGGTGCACTACGCCCGCGAGATGGGGGTCGCCTTCTTGGCCTGCGGGCACCATGCCACCGAGCGCTATGGTGCGCAGGCGGTGGCCGGGCACGTGGCGGCGCAACTCGGGCTGAAGCACGAGTTCATCGACATCGACAATCCTGCATGACTGGCCAGGCTCTCAACGCTCCGATCGCCCCCATCGCCATCACGCTCGGCGATCCCGCAGGCATCGGGCCGGAAATCATTGCCAAGGCCTTCCATCAGGCGCCCGACGCAACCCGCGGCGCTTTCGTGGCGGGCGACGTGGCCACGATGCGCCGTGCATCGCAAGCCTTGGCGCTGCCCGGACGACCCGCTTGGCCGGTGGCCGAAATCGAGCAGATCGCCGAAGCGGCCGCCGTGCCGCCGGGCTGCGTCCCCGTGCTGCAGGTGGTGGCGCCACCCGGAAACATCGTGCCCGGCCGGATCAGCGACGAAGCCGGCCGCGTGGCTGGCCATTGCGTGGTCTGGGCCGCGCGGGCCGCCTTGAAGGGCGAGATCGCCGCCATCGTGACCGCGCCGCTTCACAAGGAGGCGCTGGCTGCGGCGGGTTTTCCGTATCCCGGCCATACCGAACTGCTGCAGGCCGAGGCCGCCGCGCATGCGGGCCTCGCGGTGGACGGCATGCCGGTGCGCATGATGCTGGCCAACGACGAATTGCGCACCGTGCTGGTGAGCATCCATATGTCGCTGCGCGACGCAATCACCGCGGTGAGCTTCGACAGCGTGCTGGAGACGCTGCGCATCAGCCACCGTGCCTTGCTCCGCGTGCTCGGACGGGCGCCGCGCATCGGCGTGGCCGGCCTCAATCCGCATGCGGGCGAGGGCGGGCTGTTCGGTTCCGAAGAGCGCGACATCATTGCGCCGGCCATCGAGGCTGCGCGCGCCGAGGGCATCGACGCCGATGGACCCCACGCACCAGACACCGTCTTCATGCGCGCGCGAGACAAGGCCGGGGTGCCGGGCAGCGGCGAATTCGACGTGGTGATCGCGATGTATCACGACCAGGGCCTGATCCCGGTCAAGTACCTCGGCGTGGAAAAGGGGGTGAACGTGACGCTGGGCCTGCCGCTGGTGCGCACCAGCCCCGATCACGGCACCGCGTTCGACATTGCAGGCACCGGCCGCGCCGATGCGTCGAGCCTCGTCGAGGCCCTGCGCATGGCCAGAAAGCTGGCGGGCGGCTGAGAAGAGGCGTTCAGGGCCGCTTCAGGCTGTCGCGGATCTCGCGCAGCAGGGCGATGTCCTCAGGCGGCGCCACCGGTGCCGCGGGAGCGTCCGCCTGGTGTTTGCGCAGCTTGTTGATCTGCTTGACCATCATGAAGATGATGAAGGCCAGGATGAAGAAGTTGACCGCGATGGTGATGAAGTTGCCATAGGCGAGTACCGCAACGCCAGCCTTCTTGAGATCGGCCAGATTGCTCGGCACGCCGGCCGGCACGCTGCCCAGCACCAGGTAGAGATTCGAGAAATCGAGCTTGCCGAACACCAGGCCGACGATCGGCATGATGATGTCAGTCACCAGGGAGTCGACGATCTTCCCGAAGGCCGCACCAATGATCACGCCTACTGCGAGATCGACCACGTTGCCCTTGACGGCAAATTCCTTGAACTCGCTGAAGATGCTCATGATCAATATGCTCCGGGGCCTTGGTGTTGAAGTGCCGCCAGTATGCCTGCGGAATCCGCCACTTTGAACCGTAATGCCCTTGACGGGTAATGCAAAAGATTTCTTTTCTTCGATGATCTGCTTTAATGGAGCCTGATCAATCGACGCCGGCGCACCAATAAAGGCGCGCAACCCTTTTCAAATAGATGAATAGTTTCTGGTTAATTGCCACCGGATTCGGTGACAGCGGTTTCCTGTTGCCTGCCGCATTTGGCGTTGCAATCTGGCTCGCAATCGTCCGGGGCACACGCCCGGCTGCGGTGCATTGGGTGCTGCTATTTGGCGGTTGTGGCCTTGTCGTGATGCTTTCCAAGCTCGCTTTCATGGGCTGGGGAATTGGCAGCACCCGCTTTGATTTCACTGGTTTCAGCGGGCATACCGCATTGGCGACCAGCCTCTGGCCGGTCATTTTCTGGCTCGTGGCGCTGCGCGGCGCACCATTCGTGCGCATGGCTGCCGCAATATCGGGATGGGTATGCGCCGTCTTCATCGGCGTGTCGAGACTGGCGCTCGAAGTTCACTCGACGGCCGAAGTCGTCGCGGGCGCCGCCCTCGGGACCCTGGTGAGCGCAAGCTTTCTGAGACTGCAGTGGCATCGGCACCTGCGGGTGCGAACACCTCGATGGCTCGCGCTGGGCTTGGCATTGCCGCTATTGTTTTTGATAGTGGGGCGGCCTGCACCGACACAGTACGTGCTGGAGAGGCTGGCGGTCTGGATGGCGGGCATCGAGCGTCCGTTCACGCGCGCCGACCTGCTGCAGGCCCGCGAGCCGGCCCGCGGCCCGGTCTGAGCACACAACTGTTTACAAAAGAGCAAAGCTTTTCGCAAAGCCGATCGGGCGCGGCTTTTGTAGTTTCAGCGCCACAATTCCCCGATTTGAGCTGTCAATTAATAGTTCACATCTTCAAATCGCACGGCATCGCCTCGTCTGCGCAATCAAAGCCTTCGCTCCCAATGAAAGAGGGGGTTCGGATATTGATTTTTAAGATAACCCTAAAGACTTCGGGGTTTATCCGCAAATAGACACATTTTTTGCACCTATTGCACGGAAAGTGGGCGCCGCGGCCGCAGCGACAATTCGGCTCAGCCCGTCTGCCGTTCATGCGCAGGCTTGCTTTGACGAACCGTGACAAAAAGGCTCGGCCCAAATACCGACTGGGCTCGGGCCTTGCATATGAAATCGCGGTTGCCGAAAACCAATTTGTGCAATGGGGATCAATTTGACACGCTTCGTGTACCCGATGGGGTGGGGTTTTGCCCTAATGGGCGCGTTATTGCTGCAGGGCTGCGCACCGGGCTTCAGTTCTGTGGCTGCCTATGAGGCAGACCAGAGCCTGCCGCCGGAGTTCCAGTACCTGCCGGCCGATGGCGCGCCGGACGGAGTCATCACCTCCATTTCGCCCGCGCTCATCCGTGCAATGGCAGAGGCGCAGCCGGCCTCCGTTTCGCCGGAAGTGAAGTCACTCTTCGGCGAGGCGCCGGTCTACACCATCGGACCCAGCGACGTGGTGGGCGTGATCGTCTACGACCATCCGGAGCTGCTGCCCAACGCGGGCGCGGTGATCACGCAGCAGGCCGACCCGACCGGCATCAGCGTGGCACCCGGCTTCATCGTCGGTGCGGACGGGCAGATCACCTTTCCCTATATCGGCCGCGTCAAGCTCCAGGGCCTGACCGAAATCGAGGCCTCCGACCTGATCGCGCGCCGCATTGCCGCGTACATCAAGGATCCGCAGGTGACGGTGCGCATCCAGTCCTTCAGAAGCCGGCGCGCTTTCGTCGAAGGCGAAGTGCGCACGCCCGGGCTGCAGATCTTCACCGACGTGCCGATGACGCTCGCAGAGGCCATCAGCCGCGCCGGCGGCATCACCGCCAACGGGGACCGCTCGTTCGTGACGCTCACGCGCGGCGACAAGACCACGCTCATCAACCTGCCCAACCTCCAGGAATTGGGGGCCGACGCCAGCCGCATTCCGCTGCGCAATGGCGACATGATCCAGGTGCGGCACCGCGACGAGAGCAAAGTGTTCGTGATGGGCGAAATCGCGCGGCCCTCGGCGCTGCTCATGCACAACGGACGGCTCACCCTCAACGAGGCGCTTGGCGAGGCAGGCGGCCCCAACCTGAATTCGGCCCATACGGGCCAGATCTACGTCATCCGCAACAACGGCAGGGGCTTGCCGGCCATCTTTCACCTGAACGCCAAGAATCCGGCGGCACTCGCCCTGGCCGAGCGCTTTCCGCTGCAGCCGCGAGACGTGGTCTACATCGATTCCGTGCCGCTCGTCACCTGGAACCGCCTGGCCAGCCTGATCCTGCCGGCCGCCCAGGTCATCAATGCCGGCGACGAAGTCTGGAGCCGCCACAGATGAAATCGATCCTGACAGTCTGCATCGGCAACATCTGCCGAAGCCCGATGGCCGAAGGCATCCTGGCCGCGGGCCTGCCGCACCTCCGGGTGGCGTCCGCCGGAACCGGCGCCCTCGTGGGCAAGCCCGCCGATGCCACGGCGCAGAAGCTCATGCAGGCGCGCGGCATCGACATCTCGGGCCACGTCGCGCAGCAGGTCAGCCAGATGCTGTGCCGGCAGGCCGACCTGATCCTGGTCATGGACATGGCCCAGCGCCGCTACCTCGAGTCGACCTACCCCTTCGTGCGCGGCAAGGTCTTTCGCATTGCCGAGGCCGCCAAGCAGGACGTGCCCGATCCCTACCAGGAGGACGAGGCGGCCTTCGCGCATGCCCTGTCGCTCATCGATGTGGGCGCCGGAACGTGGATCGACCGCATTCTGAAAATTACGAAACCTGAGCAGCAACCGACATGAACGCAACCCAGCAAGCCGCCCTGCCGATGCCAGCGCTGGAAGAGGAGGGCGACAAGTTCAGCCTCGTCGAGTACCTGGACATCCTGATCGACAACCGCTGGCTCATTGCCGTCGTGGTTGGCGTGATGCTTTTGCTGGGCGTGGCCTACGCCTTCTTCGGCAAGCCCATGTACGAAACCAACGTGGCCGTGCAGGTCGAGGACTCGGGCAATTCGGCAGGCAGCTTCCTGGGCGATGCCGCATCGTCGCTGCTGAGCGTGAAGACGCCGGCCGCGGGTGAAATCGAAATCATCAAGTCGCGCGCCATCCTCGGCCAGGCGGTGGAGAACACCAAGCTGTACATCAGCGCCGTGCCCCGCTATGCGCCCGTCGTGGGCAGCTGGCTTGCACGGCGTGCCACCGATCTGTCGGATCCCGGCTTCATGGGCCTTTCGGGCTACGTCACCGGGGCCGAGAAGATCATGGTTCCCCAGTTCGACGTGCCGGCGGATTTCGAGGCGAAGCCATTCACGCTGACCCTGGGGCCGGACAGCCGCTACGAGCTTGCCAACCCCGAGCTCAAGGCCCCGCTCAAGGGCACGGTGGGAACTCCGTTGCTCGCCAACCTGCCGAGCGGCAATCTGCGGCTGCTGGTGAGTTCGATCAGTGCCAAGCCCGGCGCGCAGTTCCAGCTCGCCCGCTATTCGAAGCAACTGACGCTCCTGACGCTGCAGGACAACCTCAAGGTCGTCGAGAAAGGCAAGCAGTCGGGCGTGCTCGACGTGGGCTGGAAGAGCCCGAGTCCTGAAAAGCTGACGCAGCTACTCAACGAAATCGGGCGCCTCTATGTGCGCCAGAACATCGAGCGCAAGGCGGCCGAGGCCGAAAAGACACTGGGCTTCCTCGACACGGCTCTGCCCCAGTTCAAGAAGCAGCTCGAACAGTCCGAGGACCTCTACAACCGCTACAGAAACGAGAACGGCACGGTCAGCCTGGACGACGAGGCCAAGAACGCCTTGACCCAGACGGTCGACCTGCAGTCCAAGTTGCTCGAGGCGCAGCAGAAGCGTCGCGAACTCTCTGCACGCTTCACCGACCTGCATCCCGCCATCCAGACGCTGGATACGCAGATCTCGGCCTGGAAGGGCGAAATCGCCTCGGTCGACTCGCGCATCCGGAAAATGCCGCTGCTGCAGCAGAACACCGTGCAGATGCAGCGCGACATCAAGGTCAACACCGACCTCTACGTGTCGCTCCTCAACAGCTCGCTGCAGATGCGGCTGGCCAAGGAAGGCAAGGTCGGCAACGTGCGCCTGCTCGACGAAGCCATCGTTCCCGAAGAACCCGTGTGGCCGAAGCGGCCGCTGATCATCGCCGTGGCGCTGCTCCTGGGGCTGATGGCCGGTGCCGCTGCGGCGATTGCCAGGAACGCGCTCTTCGGCGGCATCCGCAATCCGAGCGAGATCGAAATGCACACGGGACTCAACGTCTACAGCAGCATTCCACTGAGCTCCGCCCAGCGGACCATCGACAAGAACATCGAAAGCAGGGCGCCAGGCACGCACATCCTCGCGCTCCAGCATTCCGAGGACCCCGCGGTGGAAAGCTTGCGCAGCCTGCGGACCGCGCTGCAGTTCGCCATGCTGGAAGCTGCCAACAATCGCCTGCTCATTTCGGGTGCGACACCGGGGGTCGGGAAAACTTTTGTTTCCGTGAATTTCGCGGCGATCACCGCCGCGTCAGGAAAAAAGGTTCTTTTGATCGACGCCGATTTGCGCAAGGGCCGGGTTAATCAATTTTTCTCCATGTCGCGATCGTCCGGTCTGTCGGAATTGATTGCCGGCACGCTGAGCTACGAAAAAGCCGTTCGCCCCTCGGTCCTGCCCAATCTGGACGTCATCACGACCGGGATGCTTCCGCCCAATCCCGCGGAATTGCTGCTGAGCGATTCCTTCACCCAGATCCTGGAAAAACTGTCGCCGGATTACGACCTTGTGATTATCGACACCGCGCCGGTGCTCGTGGCTGCCGATACCGCTTCGGTGGCGCCGCTGGCGGGTTCTCTTCTCCTCGTCGCGCGGGCGGAAAAGACCCAACTCGGCGAATTGAACGAGAGCGTCAGGAGGTTGGCGCACGCAGGCTGCACCGCCAATGGCGTAATTTTGAATGCTATGGACTTATCCCGCAGACACGCCGGAAGCAGCAGCTATAAATACGGCGGTTACCGTTACACACATTATAAATATAAAAACAACAGGGATACCACCTAGTCCATAGGCGGTTTCTGAGAAAATTCAGTGAAATCGTGATAATTATCTCGTGATGCACTAATTCGGTGCTGCCGATTAAATGCTAATAAAAAAGGCCTACGACCAAATGCGTCATTCTTTTGTATTAGATATTTCAATCGCTCGGCCAGCGCGCTGATTTCCGCGCTGCAACCTTCAAGGCTCCATATTGCAAAGCCATTTTGGGCTTGGCATAGAGCCGACACGTGTCACTGAACCCGAAAGGGGCAAGCGCTTGCTTGTAAGACGAAAGGTGCTCCTGCAATGAGAGTTCTCAAACTACAAATCCGCTTTCGTTACAAATGTGGAAACGGGGCGTACGTATGACCAATTTCTCTCGCGAGGAGTCGATGGCGCCTCTGGGCGAAGAGGCGGGCGGCGGAATTGCGGATGAACTGGCATGGATCAAGGTTCGTCATCCGGCCATGCTGCGTGCCGGAAAAAGGGCAGTCGATATCACCGCGTCCCTGTTCTTCTTCTGCGCCTTCGGTTGGCTCTACGTGCTGATCGCCATCGGTGTATTCATCAGTTCCGGCGCACCGGTCTTGTATTCGCAGCCGCGCTTCGGGCGAGGCGGGAGGGTGTTCAAGTTCTACAAGTTCCGCTCCATGCTGCCGAACTCGGCCCAGATCCTCGAGGAGCACCTCAGGAACGATCCCGTGGCACGCCAGCAGTGGGACGACTATCAGAAGCTCGAGAACGACCCGCGCATCACCCGCTTCGGCAAGTTCATCCGCAAGACCAGCCTGGACGAACTGCCGCAGTTCTGGAATGTGCTCGTGGGCGACATGAGCCTGGTCGGGCCACGGCCCTGCATGCTCGACCAGAAGAGCCTGTATGGCGCGGACTGGTCGTTCTATTGCGCGGTGCGCCCCGGAATCACCGGCCTGTGGCAGGTCAGCGGCCGCAACCAGCTCAGCTACAAGAAGCGCGTGGCACTGGATGTCACTTACGTGGAGACGCTCTCCGTCGGCGGGGACATCGGCATCTTCATCAGAACCATCTGGGTGGTGGCCGTCGGCCACGGTTCACGGTGAAACCGGGTCAACGATGAAAAAGATCCTGATCTGCGCGGTGCCCTTCAGCGACAACCTCGGTGACGGGGTCATTGCCGCATCCCTGGCCCATATTGCCGGCCTGAAGTATCCGAAAGCCAGCGTCGAATTTCTGGACATTGCCGGCCGGGTCGGCTTCCAGGAAGAAAACCTGCGGGGCGGCGGCGCATTCGAGGTTTTTGCAAGGCTGCCGTCGCTGCTGCGGTCGCTGATTGTTTTCTTGTATTGCCTCAAGGGCTATTTTCTTGTTTGGCGAAAAAACTGGAAGGCCGCGGTCAGCGACGCCGAACTGGTGGTCATCGGCGGCGGGCAACTCTTCTGCGATGTGGCGCTCAATTTTCCGGCCAAGCTGTTTCTTTTGAGCAGGCTGCTGCGCGGCAAGCGCGTGGTGGTCGTGTCGGTGGGCGTCACGGCCAAATGGTCATTCTGGGGCCGCTACCTCGTCAAGCGCTTCATCAAGAATGCAAGACCGGTTTTCTACGCGACGCGCGACAAGGAATCGGCGCACAACCTGCACACTCACTTCCGAATTCCAAGAGGCAGCATACGGGTCGTTCCCGATCCCGCGCTTGTTTGCGCCGACGCGTTCTCGGAAGAGCTCTCGCCTGAAAAGAACTGGGATATCGGAATTTGCGTCAGCAGCCTCGATGCCCTGGTCATGAACTCCGAATACTCGAATTCCAATTCCACGGAGTCCGCGAGGTTTTTTTCGACGCTTGCCGAATCATTGCAGGCCCAAGGAAAGCGGGTGCTTTATTTCACCAATGGCGCGTCCGAAGACAACAAGGTATTGAGCGAGATTTCTTCGGGAGCGGGGGCCGTGAAATCGGGCTTTTTCGTTCCCCGGCATCCCGATGAACTCGTTTCACTGATCAGCGCCTGTTCCTGCATTGTTGCCCATCGGCTCCATGCAAACATCGTTGCCTACAGCTTGAACATTCCATCCATAGGAATGAACTGGGACAAAAAGGTTGAATCGTTCTTCGAATTGACGAAGCGGAAGCGCTACCTCTTCGATTTGTCGCCCCGCGTCGAAAAACTCGAGGCTTCGGTGCTGAGCGTGTTGAGCGAAAAGACCCCGGACCGGCAAACACTGGATTTGCTGAGAGGCGAAGTGGTTGCCGGAGTTCATGCCTTGATCTGATGGAGCGGGCCATGAAAATATTGCACATTGCCGAAACACTCAAGGGCGGGCTGGAAACCTATCTTCGGATGGTCTCCGGTTTCCAGCAAAACTCTCCGGTGATCAGCCAGGCGAAGTTCATTCTTCCCGGGCCCGTGGACTGGCTGAACTCGCAGGATACCCACGTGGTTCCCACGGCGCGCAGTCCGTTGGCCCTTGCGACGTACGCCGCCGAAGTCCGCAAGATCATCCGCAGGGAACGCCCCGCGGTGCTTCATCTGCACAGCTCGATCGCGGGCGGAGTCGTTCGGGCCATGGCGCTGCTCGGCCAGGTGCCGCAAGAGACAAAAATCGTCTATTGCTCTCATGGATGGGCGTTCGACCAGATCGGGCCTTCGTACAAGAAGTCGATCTATCGGTGGATCGAATGGCTGCTTTCGTACTGGAGCGACGCCATCATCTGCATCAGCCACCATGAGTTGCGGATTGCGGAAAAGTTTGGCATCAAGCGCTGCACGTGCATTCCGAACGGCATCACCCCAGCGGCGGCCACCCAGGAACAGGCTGCCCTTCCCAAGGCGTCGCCGCACCCCAGAAGAATCTTGTTCGTGGGCCGGCTGGACCGGCAAAAAGGCATCGATGCACTGCTCGAGTCCTATGCGCGGGTGCGGCCCGACTTCAAGCTGATCGTCGTGGGTGGCGCCGTTCGAAACGATCTTTCTCTCGCCCATTCCGAAGACATAGAGTTCAAGGGATGGCTCGAAAAGGACGAGCTCGACGCCGCCTACAGGTCTTGCGACGCGATCATCGTTCCCTCGAGATGGGAGGGCTTCGGCCTTGTCGCGGTCGAAGCCATGGCGCGGAGCAAGCCGGTGTTTGCATCGGCGGTGGGCGGCCTCGTCGATATCGTCGAAGACACCCGGAGCGGGCGGCTGTTTCCGCTCGCTCGGCTGGACGAAATGCTGCGCGAAATCGACCAGATTTCCGACCAAGACATGGTGCGGATGGGGCGGGCCGGGCGGGAGATTTTCGAAAAGAAATACACCGCCGACCGGATGAACTCCGCCATCGTCGATTTGTACAAGGAGTCGGTACTCTGATGAAGTTTTCTTCCCTTGTTCCCGTCCCGGAGCGCCTCTTCGGCCTCTTCAGGCTGTTCTGCGCTTCGGCGGCCGTTGCTGCCTTTTCGTGCGCGGCCCAGGCCCGGGGGATCAGCGAGCTGAGCACCGATTACCCGACGGCGCTGAGCGTGCAGATCGACCCGAGCGACATTTCGGACGAAGACCTGAACGAAATCAGGGCGGCGGGATTCGAGTTCGTCCGATTCGGCGTGCGGCCGCCGCTGAAGAGCGTCAACCCCGCTCAGATCGACTACTCGAAACTGATCCGACGCGTGCGCAATGCGAGGCTCGACGCCATCGTGACGCTGTTCGGAGGCAGGGAGATCTGGGGCCACGAACCAGCGGACCTCGGCGGCGGCCAAAGGGAAAAGCTGTTCGCGAACTTCGCCGCTGAATTCATGAACGCGCACACCGCTGATGTGGCGGTGTGGGAACTGTGGAACGAGCCCGACTACAAGACCTTTCTGAACCCGGCGCTTTTCTCGAGCTTCGAAACCGCGACCGCGGAGTTTTGCAGCAGCATCGCGCAACTGAAGAACCCGCCGAAGATCGTCATGGGGTTCGGCTTTGCGAAGCTTCCTTTCAACCAGGGGCAAGTTCCGCCGCAGCTCGAAAATGCCTTTGTGTCGGGGGCCAAGGCCAATTGCCTGACGGACATATCGATCCACCCTTACCGTTCGATTCCGGAAACGGCCATTGCCGACTACGGAAAGCTGCGCGCCCAGCTGGACCAGCTGCAGCTCGGCAAGGTCGGCATCGTTGCCTCCGAATGGGGCTACGCGTCGTACCTGCCGGTGCGGGACCGCAACACCCAGGCTTCGCTGATCCTGCGTGAATACCTTACCAACGTGGCCGCCGGCATCAAGCTGCTGAACCTCTACGCCTGGCGGGACCGGGGAACGTCCGTCATTTCGAGAGAAGACAACTTCGGACTCAAGTCGAAGGCCGGCGAGAAGAAGGAGGCGTTTTCGAGCCTGACCGAATTCCTCAAGATCGCCCGGACTTCGAGGAAGGTTTCGTACGACAGCAACGGGAGCCTGAACAAGCTGGTGCTGAGCCGCGGAACGACCTTGCTGCACGTGGTGTGGACGCAAAACTCCGAGCAGAACGTCCTGATTCCCGCAGCCAAGGGAAAGAAGTGCACGCGGGTCGATTTCTTCCCGCAGGTGCGCCACGGGAGCTGCGGCAATCCGGTGGAGGGCGGCGTTGCCGCCAAGGCCTCGAGCTATCCGGTCCTGTTCTCCGTTGCGGACTAGGGGATGGCGTCCGGGATTCGAAAACGCCTCGGAGGTCCGATCTATGCCGTTGCAGACCAATGCATCTATAGCGCGAGCCAGCTGCTGCTGAGCTTTGCGCTCGCACGGGCGTTGTCGCCCTCGGATTTCGGTATTGCGTCGGCGTTCCTGGCGATCGTCAGTTTCCAGTACATCCTGCATACCGCGGTGGTTCACGAGCCGCTGCTGATCAAGCGCCATTACGCCAATCGGTCCGCCGCCTGGTGGAGTTGGGCGCTCGTGCTTGCCGTCTCGTTGGCCGGTTTCCTGGTCTGGCAGTTCACGAGCTTCCCGGGGCCGCTGCGCTGGGCGGGCGTGGCGCTCATCGTGGGCTACGAAATATTCTGGATCTCCCGCAGCGTCTTGCTGGTGGGGCGTCGATACCTGGTTCTCTGCATCTCAGGTGTCTTGATCAGCATCGGATACGTGGCGGTCCTGATCGGGTTGAAGCCTGCCACGTGGACGCAGGCGCTGCTGTGGATCGCCGTGATCCAGCTGCCTTTTGCCATCTTGATTGCGAGAACCCTGAAAAGCGTGATCGCGCCGCTGCCCGCACCCGCCGATGCCGAGGCGCTCAGTGTGAAGGAAGCCGCCAGCTATGGTTGGAAGGCCAGCCTTTCGCAGCTCATGAGCTGGATCATGACGGGAGGTGCGATCTTGCTGCTGGGGTCCTCGGCAGATTCTGTACAAGGCGGCCTGCTGAAGATCTACATCACGTTCTTGCTGCCCATGCAGTACGTGCTGCTCGCGCTGGGCTACTACATCTTGCCGAAGCTGGCGGCCAGCTGGAACTCCGAGGGCCGAAGGGACGCTTTCCGTCTCTTCATCAAGTTCGTGATATTCGGCTTCATGGTGGCCGAGATCGGTGGCGTGCTGCTGGGCCTGCTCGGGCCCTACCTGGTGGTTCTGGCGTTCGGCAAGAACTACGGCGGCATGGATTTTTCGCCGTTCTTCTACGCGCCCGCGATCTTCGGCCTCACGATGTGCCTCCGGACGGGTTTCAGGGCGGCTGCGCGGCCCGGGGCTCTGCTGTGGTGCTCGATTTTCGGCGCGTTGGTCTTCGCGGCGTGCATGCTCTTGGCCAAGCCGCCCATCTCTTACATCCAGACCATCAACGCCATGACGCTTGGCTTTGCCTGCATGGCGGCCATGATGATCGGCTGGCTGTTCGTCATCATGCGCGGCCCCGGTGTCGCCGCGCAGGCTCGCTGACCGTTCTTCCAGGGCTTGCGATCGGGTGAGCATTGCGCCCGGGCAACCGGGCGCCAACGCCCACCGATCACCGTGGGCGTTCGAAGTTCAGGATGTTGTCACCCGCCTTCGGGCTGCCGCTGTCGGGCGGCTCGAACTTGTAGGCGCTCGGGTCGCGCGCGGAAGTCATTTCGTAGAGCGGGTGGATCCGTGCCAGTCGCGCACCGCCATCGCGCACCAGCGGCGCCCACGCGAAGTTGGCGGTGAACTTGTTCGAGCGCGGCAGCAGTGCGTCGAAGGGGATGGAAAGATAGATGCCCTTGTCGAAGCTGCCTTCGCCGAACTGCCTGGCCGACACATTGGTCTTGGTGACGTAAGCGCCCAGCACCACGCCGTTGTCGAAACGGCGGCTGATGTCGATGGTGACTCCCCGATCGCCTGCCAGGTACTGGCCCGCGCTGACCTTGGCCAGGACGCCGTTCCAGCCGGTGTCCCAGTAGAGGGTCGCGTGGCCGGTGTTGACCTTGTAGTCGCGCAGGCCGAAGTCCTGTTCGAAGTCGCGTTGCCGCACATGGTTGAAGTCGACGCCAATCGCCATCCGGCTGCGCCACGGGCGATAGAGCCATTCCCCGCCGACGCCCGCATACATGCTTTCGAGCGCGCCGCCGTAGACGCTGTAGTACTGGTTGTCCGTCAACCGGCCGACGTGGGTCAGCTGAAGCACTGGCATGGTCAGCCGCTTCGAGGTGACGAACTCGCGCTGATAGGTTCGCACGCGGGGCAGGTTGCTGGGCGCCGTGTACGTGAATTTGTCGAAGTTGTCGACGAGGCGCAGGTTCAGCGCGCCGTTGACCCAGGTGCTGGGTGTGAAGCGGTATTCCGCAACCGCCTGCACGCCGACCTGGAAAAGCACGAAGGAGTTGGGGCCGCCGAGAATCTGGCCGAGGCTCGGCGTGAGGCCGATGCTGAACTTCTGCACCGGCCGCTCCCATGGCGCCAGCGCCTTGTCGTCCACGGACGCGGCATCCTTGGCTGCAACCGAAGCGCCGGCGCCGCCGCCCTTCACAACGTTGAGGGCCGGCGCGTCGGCGCCGAGCGGCGGGGGCGCATAGTCGCGCTGGGTCGCTGCCCGAACTTCACTGGGCGCCTGCGCCTGGTAGTGCGCTGTCACCCATTCGTTCCGGTCGACCACTTGCGCGTGCAACGCCAGGCCTCGTTCCGAGTAGTGCAGAACAAAATTCCTGATCGAAGCGGGCGCATCGCGATGCAGCACGGCAATGATCTGTTCGACGCGGGCACTCCGATAGACCGTGGCGCTTTCGGTGATCCACACGTGCAGCATCGGGCCTTGCGGCGCAATGCGCTGAACGGTCCAATCGGTGCGGCTTTCGATATCGGCCGCGGTCGCCGCCCAACCCGGCGACGTGGCGGGGGGCGTCGGCGAAAAGCGCGGCGCCGGGGGATCCGCCGTCTTGGGCATCTGCATCGTCGCGAGGTTGGTCTGCAGCGTGAGGCCGACCATCACCTTGTTTCCGCGCTCGAAGCCGGCCGAGAACGTCACGCCGGGGGCATAGCGGTACTCCAGGCCGATATTGAAGGGCGAGCGCTGCGGCTGGTTGTTGTTGAGTGGCTCGTTCTTGTAGTCGTTGCCTTCGTACTCGAGCTTGAGCGTCAACGGGTCCCAGGGCGTGCGCCATTGCACGCCGCCAAAGAGCGCGGCGGGTCCGCGAAAGAGCCGGCCGAAGTTGGCGCCGCCCCATGTGGTCTCGCTGACGCGGGTCTTGAAACGGCTGCTCAGCGCGTTGAACGGATTGCCGATGTTTCCGCTGCTTCCCATGTAGCCCCAGCCGATGCCGAGGCTGAAATCCAGGTCGCCGTGGCGCTTGCTCGCCACCAGGTACTCGGATGAAAAGAGACCGGTGCCACCGATGTCCCGAAAGCCGAGGGCCACTTCGGGAAGGTAGGCCGACTCTTTCCACAGCCGCGCCTTGAGGTCGATGCTCTTGTCCTTGTAGCCCTGGTTGCTGAGGCCGATGCCGTAGATCCGGTTGCTGATGGACGTGTAGCGGAAACCCGCTTCCAGCCAGTCCAGCGGTTGGAACATCACGTTCAGCCGCGTGTAGGGCGAAACGTGCGTGAGGGATGTGCGCATGTCCCCCGCCTGGCCCATGCGGGCCGTGGGTGTCTGCAGCAAGCCGGTTTCGCCCCAGTCATTGCCGCTGGACTGCAGCGCGCGGTACTGCGGCGCCGCCTCGGGGCGGACCGATATGGCGGTTGGCGCGAAGGCACCGCCCGGTGCCGGTGCCACAGGGGCGGGCGGGACCTCGGCCGAGGGTGCGGCTGCGGCTTCTGCCGAAGCGGCAACGGGTGCTGCCGCCACGGGCGTTGCCGAAATCGTGTTGCCGCCTTGCGGCGACGGCCCTTGCGTGGCCAGGAACTTGATCAAGCCCTCGGAAATCGCGTTCAGGTCATCCATGCCGCGAGGCGCTGCCCAGACCCATGCACCGGGTGCCGGCTCGTCGGAGGGATGTGCGTTCCATCCCGCCACGCCCACACGGGCGATGCGGCCGTCGGGCTGCGCGACCCAGGCCCAGTCATGCTTGCCCCCGGGATCGCAGGCCGCCACGTAGTCCCATGCCGCGCGCCCCGGTTCGTGGACGACCTGGCAGAGCTGCCCGTCGGGCTGCACGACCGAAATCGTCTTCAGGACGGGCGCTGGCGCGACGAGTTGCTGGCCGGCCTTCAGCACCGGGTCTTCTTCCGGATGCGCCTCGAGCCAGCGCGGGTCGACGATGCCGAGCGCGACGCGGCCGGTCACGGGCAGGCCCTGCAGCCATTTGATCAGCTGCTGGCGCTGGCCCCGTAGTTCCGGGCGCGCGCGCCGGGTGGCGGCGTCGAGCCGCAGCAGCAGCTGGTTCTTCAGAAACTGCTGCGCCAGGCGCTCCTGAGGGATGCGCCACGCCAGCCCGGGAGCCGCGGTTTCGGCTGGCTGGCGCAGCAGCCAGGCGCTCAGCCGCTCGCCGGGACGGATGTCGGCGTCGTTGGCCGGGGTCTTGTTGTCGCCGGGGCTGCTGCCGAGAGGCTGGGCCCCGGCCGCGCAGCTCGCCGCCAGTGCGCAGGCCACCGCAGCGCGAAGGGGCCAGGGGTGTCTGCCAAAGCCACGGGGAAGCAAACTGCTCATGTACCAGCGCTCGCCGCTGCGACGGGTGCTGGGGGGGAAGGCGTCCACTGCTCGAAGCTCATACACAGGTCATTGGAAATACATTGCTCGGAATAAACGACCCGGGGCGTGCCGCCCGCCTGCGAAACGCCAAAGCGCGCGGGAGGCAAAGAGGCGCTCGAAGGGCGCGAAACGCTGCGCTCCTCGTACCAGCGCAGGGACGCAGCGGCCGTACCGGCCACGGCGGCTTGCTGCGGTGCGGCAATGGGCGTCTGCACGATGTCGTCGCGAATGCCGAAACGGTAGCCCGGCATCACGTCGCGCTCGCGCTGATAGGTCTGGGGCTGCGATGCGTTCGCAGCGTCGGCCCACGCCGGCAGCCTGGAAAAGCGCACCTCGCGCCAGTCGGTGGTGAGGCCGGTCGTTCCCACGAGGCGTCCGTCGAGCAGCCTGACGACTTCGCCGGCATTGCTGTACCAGACCTCGACGGCGCCTTCAGGGCGCTTGTCGATGTAGCCGAGAACCATATAGACCGTCTGGCTGCCGACGACTACGCGCAGGTAACGGTAATTCGGATTGAAAGTGGGCTCGGGCGCCGCGGCGCCCGAGCCATAAATATGCCGCGCCGTGGCCAGCATGGCCGAAGATCCGGAAGAACAGCCGCCAACGCCCAAAAGAAATGCTGACAAAAGACAGCATTCAATAAGTCGCGTGGCGAGACCAACGCGCGGAGCGTTCAGCGAATGCCCTCCCGGCAGGAGGGCCCGCACGATTAATTCGTGCCGGTCGTGCCCGTGCCGCCGGTACCGCTCGTGCCGCCCGTACCGCTACCGCCGCCGCTGTTGCCGCCATTGCCACTGCCGATGGCAGCTGCCAACCCGACGCTGGCTGCGATGCCGCCGGCCTGCCCGGCCGTGATGCGGCCGGACGCGGAATTGGCTGCACCCGTGGCGCTGGCGGGCTGCGGGCCGGGCGTTTGAACGGGCGGTGGATTTTGGGGTGGGTTTTGAGCCAGCGCCGAAGAAATACCCAAGGCGGCAATAAAGGCAGCGGAAACCAATGACTTAATTTTCATGGCGGATATCCTCGTAATTAGCAATTGACAGTTGGGTCAAGATTAGCAGCTGGCGAAGTGTGCCGCAACTAAGTTAGCCTTTTTTACAATCGATGTGCGTGCAATTCCTTGTGTCCAAATGTCTTGCAAATCCGAATTAATTCATTGTTCTTAATTGGTGTTTGCAGGGGGCCGAGACGGGCATTCGCACACGCTCGGACCGGCGCCGTTGAATATGCGCGCAACAGCCCGCTACAATCGCCGGTTGACCCTGCTCCAGCGAAGAAGACTTAGAGGATCCCCATGAGTGACATGACCTCCGGCTCCCCCCGGATCGACACAAGCAAGCGGACGTGGTTGATCGCATCCAGCTGTGCCGGCGTAGCGGGAGGCGTGGCCACCGCGATTCCCTTTGTGAGTACGTTCCAGCCTTCCGAGAAGGCCAAAGCCGCAGGCGCTGCGGTCGAGGTGGACATCGCAGGCCTCAAGGTCGGCGAGAAGATCACCGTCGAATGGCGCGGCAAGCCGGTGTGGATCCTCAAGCGCACGCCCGAGCAGGTTACCGAACTCGCCAAGCTGGACGGCCAGCTCGCGGATCCGCTCTCCAAGCGTCACCCCGACGAATTCACGCCCAAGTACGCGCAGAACGGGCACCGCTCGATCAAGCCCGACGTGCTGGTCGTGGTCGGCATCTGCACCCACCTCGGCTGCTCGCCGATCGACCGCTTCCAGGCCGGCCCGCAGCCCTCGCTGCCGAACGACTGGGAAGGCGGCTTCCTGTGCCCTTGCCACGGTTCCACGTTCGATCTGGCCGGCCGTGTCTTCAAGAACAAGCCCGCGCCCGACAACCTGCCTGTGCCCCCGCACATGTACCTGTCGGACACCAAGCTCCTGATCGGTGAAGACTCCAAGAAGGCCTGAGGCAGAAGAAGAACATGGCTGAATTCCACGAAATTTCCCCCAATGCGCCCACGGGCGAAAAGCTGCTCAACTGGGTCGACAACCGCTTCCCGCTGACCAAGCTCTGGAACGACCAGTGGGGCAAGTACTACGCGCCGAAGAACTTCAACTTCTGGTACATCTTCGGCTCGCTCGCGATGCTGGTCCTGGTGATCCAGATCGTGACCGGCATCTTCCTCGTGATGCACTACAAGCCCGATGCCAACCAGGCGTTCGCTTCGGTCGAGTACATCATGCGCGACGTGCCGTGGGGATGGCTCATCCGCTACATCCACTCGACGGGCGCCTCGGCGTTCTTCATCGTGGTGTACCTGCACATGTTCCGCGGCCTCATGTACGGCAGCTACCGCAAGCCCCGCGAGCTGATCTGGGTCTTCGGCTGCGCGATCTTCCTGTGCCTGATGGCCGAGGCCTTCATGGGTTACCTGCTGCCCTGGGGCCAGATGAGCTACTGGGGCGCCCAGGTGATCGTGAACCTGTTCGCCGCCATTCCCTTCGTGGGCCCTGACCTTGCGCTGCTGATCCGCGGCGACTACGTGGTGAGCGACGCCACGCTGAACCGCTTCTTCAGCTTCCACGTCATTGCCGTGCCGCTGGTGCTGCTCGGCTTGGTGGTGGCCCACCTGATCGCGTTGCACGAAGTGGGCTCCAACAACCCCGACGGCATCGAGATCAAGGCCAAGCGCGGCCCCGACGGCCATCCGCTCGACGGCATTCCTTCGCACCCGTATTACACGGTGCACGACATCTTCGGCGTGGTGGTGTTCCTCACCATCTTCTCGGCCGTGATCTTCTTCGCGCCGGAAGCGGGCGGGTACTTCCTCGAGTACAACAACTTCATTCCGGCCGATTCGCTCAAGACGCCGAACCACATCGCGCCGGTCTGGTACTTCACGCCGTTCTATTCGATGCTGCGTGCAACCACCGACGACATGGTCAACGTGTTCGCACTGATCATCGCCCTGGCCGCCGTGCTGAACTTCGTCAAGGGCAAGTCGAGCACGGCACTGAAGATTGCGCTCGTCGTGGTGGCGGCCGTGGCGATCTTCCTGCTCAAGGCCTTCGACGCCAAGTTCTGGGGCGTGCTCGTGATGGGCGGCTCGGTCATCATCCTGTTCTTCCTTCCATGGCTGGACAAGAGCGAGGTCAAGTCGATCCGCTACCGGCCGAGCTGGCACAAGTATGTCTACGGCGTCTTCGTGTTCTTCTTCCTGATCCTGGGCTACCTGGGTATCCAGGCGCCTGGCGTCTGGGGCAACCTGGTCATCGGTTCGTTCGTGCTGGACATCGCGCAGACCATTTCGCAGATCGGCACGCTTTTCTACTTCGGTTTCTTCCTGCTCATGCCGTGGTGGAGCAGCAAGGGCGAGTTCAAGACCGTGCCCGACCGCGTGACCTTCGCCGCCCACTGAAAAGCCCAAGAGAGCTTGAGAGAAACACGATGAAGAAAAGCATTTCTGGCTGGCTCGCGGTTGTGGGCCTGGCATTGGGCCTGACCTTCTCCGCAGCCGCATCGGCCGAGTCCGGCGGCCTGGCGTGGGACAAGGCGCCCAACAAGACCACCGACGTGGCCTCGCTGCAGAACGGCGCCAAGCTGTTCGTCAACTACTGCCTGAACTGCCATTCGGCAGCCTTCATGCGCTACAACCGCCTGCAGGACATCGGCATCACCGAGCAGCAGATCAAGGACAACCTTCTGTTCGCGACCGACAAGGTTGGCGAGACCATGAAGGCCAACATCGACGCGCGCCAGGCCAAGGAATGGTTCGGCACGACCCCGCCCGACCTGACGCTGGTGGCACGTTCGCGCGCCGGCCACGGCGGTACCGGTGCCGACTACCTGTACACCTACCTGCGCACCTACTACCGCGACGACACCAAGGCCACCGGCTGGAACAACCTCGTGTTCCCGAGCGTCGCCATGCCCAATCCGCTGTGGGAACTGCAAGGCGAACGCCGTCCGGTCTACACCAAGATCGTTCAGCATGGCCACGAGACCGAAGTGTTCAAGGGTTGGGAGCAAGTCACCCCCGGCACCATGACGCCGCTGCAGTTCGACACGGCGGTCGGCGACCTGGTGAGCTACCTGCAATGGATGGCCGAACCGGCGCAGAACACGCGCATCCGCATCGGCGTGTGGGTGCTGCTGTTCCTGCTCATGTCGTTGGTTTTCGTGTGGCGACTGAACGCCTCGTACTGGAAAGACGTCAAGTAGTTCCGTCCACGCCGACCGGGCGCTGTGCGCGCCCGGTCCCACAGAGTGGGTTGCCAACGCGACCCACTCTTTTTGATTTTTAGGAGTCTCTCGCCATGATGGTCTTGTATTCAGGAACGACCTGCCCCTTTTCCCACCGCTGCCGCTTCGTGTTGTTCGAGAAGGGCATGGACTTCGAAATCCGCGACGTCGATCTCTACAACAAGCCCGAAGACATCGGCGTGATGAACCCGTACGGCCAGGTGCCGATCCTGGTCGAGCGCGACCTGATCCTGTACGAATCGAACATCATCAACGAGTACATCGACGAGCGCTTCCCGCATCCGCAGCTGATGCCCGGCGACCCGGTCGATCGCGCGCGCGTACGCCTGTTCCTGCTCAATTTCGAGAAGGAACTGTTCGTGCACGTGGCCACGCTGGAGAACCGCACGGCCAAGGGCAACGAGAAGGCGCTCGAAAAGGCCCGCGCGCACATCCGTGACCGCCTGACGCAGCTCGCTCCTGTGTTCCTCAAGAACAAGTACATGCTGGGCGACAACTTCTCGATGCTCGACGTGGCCATTGCGCCGCTGCTCTGGCGCCTGGACTACTACGGCATCGACCTCAGCAAGAATGCGGCACCGCTGCTGAAGTACGCCGAGCGCATCTTCTCGCGCCCCGCGTACATCGAAGCGCTCACCCCCTCTGAAAAGGTCATGCGCAAGTAAATAGGCTCTCCCCCAGGCTTCGCGCACTTCGTGTCGCTTCTCCAACCCCCTCGCCGGGGGCAACACCAGCGGCCCGGCAAAGCCGGTTCCGCGGTGTTCTGCGAAGAGTCCGAAGCTGGCGATTGCACGGTAGAAAATTCATGATCAACGCGCTCGAGTCGTCCTCCACCCGCCCGTACCTCATCCGGGCGCTGTACGAATGGTGCACCGACAACGGGTTCACGCCCTATGTCGCGGTGCAGGTCGACGACACCGTCCAGGTGCCGCGCGAGTACGTGAAAAACGGCGAGATCGTGCTGAACATCAGCTTCGACGCGACCAGTTCGCTCAAGCTCGGCAACGATTTCATCGAGTTCAAGGCCCGCTTTGCGGGCAGTGCGCGCGAAATCGTCGTGCCCGTGGGCCGGGTGATTGCCATCTACGCGCGCGAGAACGGCCAGGGCATGGCGTTTCCGGCGCCCGTACCCACCGGCAGCAATGCCGATGGCAGCGCTGGCGCCGCATCCCCGGCTGGCGGTGCGCCGGCAGCCCAGGGGCCTGCCCGCATGCCGCTGCGCGACGCGTCGCGCGGCAGCGAGGGCGATGCCGGCAAGATCGTTCACCTCGTGACGGACGATGCGGCCGATGGCGGCAACGACATCGGCTCGCCCATCGATCCCGACGATGAGCCGCCCCGTCCACCGGCCGGAGGCGGCAGCCGGCCGTCGCTCAAGCGCGTGAAATAGGGCAACAGCAGGACGGACCGGGGGGGGCGGCCTCTGCCGCACCGCTAAAATCCGACAAGACAATTCGTGCCGCTTTAGCTCAGTTGGTAGAGCACCCGCCTTGTAAGCGGAAGGTCGTCAGTTCGATTCCGACAAGCGGCACCATCTCCCCACTGGGGATCAGCAACGGCCTTTCTTGGCCTGTCCCGGTGGGCAGTGGTATCCGCCGCCGCCATGGCCTTCGCGCTCGGCGTGGTGCGGTTGCTCCGCGCGCCGCCAGTTGCCTTCCATCCATCGCCAGCCACCGTCTGCCTGGACCCAGCGGCCTGGTGCGTACGCGTAGTCGGGCCGTGCCGCCTGCCAGTAGCCGGAGCGCCAGACGTAGGCGCGTTCGTTCCATTGCCAGTGGCCCGGCACCCAGACCTGGCCCGACCGCGGCCCCGGCATGGGCTCATAGCGGGGCGCGGGAGGTGCGACCTGGATCAGGCCGGGCACATTGATATTGACCGAGACCTGTGCCGCAGCGGGCAGGGCACACGCGGCGAGCGCGGTGGCTATCAGGAGAGCTGAGACTTTCATTTGAAACCCTTGAAGATGAGAACACGCATGTACAACGCGGGCCGGCGGAAAGTGTAATCAGAACATTCCTCAGGGCCTTGGGAAGCCAAACCGTGGTTGGTCGCGGCCGCGGCCGCTTCATCAGGTGCTAGAGTCCGAACGCACGCTGCACGCCGATGCGCCGACTACGCTTCCTGACCCACCGCCACCGCGCCCCCTCCACGAACCGGGTGCTCGGCCTGCTGCTGGCCTTCAATGCCGGCGCGGTGAACGCGGGGGGCTTCCTGGTGCTGCACATGTACACCTCGCACATGACGGGCTTCGCGTCGCAGTTTGCGGACGGGCTGGTGCTTGGCAACGCGAAGCTTCTGCTGAACGCGCTGGGCGCCATCATCGCATTCGTGTCGGGCGCGGCCGTCTGCGCAATCCTGGTGAACTGGGGCCGCCAGCATCGCTTGCGCAGCGTCTACGCGGTGCCGCTGCTGCTCGAGGCGGCACTCATGTTTCCGTTCGGCCTCATGGGCGCCATCACGCTGACCTGGTCGACGCCATTCGCCGTGCCGCTGACCGTGCTGCTGCTCTCGTTCATCATGGGCCTGCAGAACGCGGTCGGCTCCAAGACCTCCGGAGGCAGTGTCCGCACCACGCACATGACGGGCAACATCACCGACGTGGGCATGGAACTGGGCAAGCTGATCTACTGGAACAGGCATGCCACGCCGGCGCATGCCATGGTTCGGCACGACCGTCGCAGGATGCGGATGGCGGGAGGCTTGATCGGCATGTTCGTGCTGGGCGGCATCGTCGGCGCGCTCGGCTTCAGCTATATCGGCTTCGTGTGCGTGGTGCCGCTCGCGGCGTTGCTGCTCGCCATTTCGATACCGCCGCTCATGCGGGACCTGCCGCGCTCCAGGACGCTGCAGAAGCTTCTTGTCATCGTCGGTGTGAAGATGCCTGCCAGGCACCCGCCCGCGCATGCAGATTCGTCACCCGAAAGCTGAAGGCTTCCCCGGCCACTTGCGGCCTCAGATCGCGCCCACGGTGCCCGTGATCGGCAGAACGATGCCGGTGATGTAGCTGGCGCAGCTCGGTGCGGCAAGGAACACATAGGCGGGGGACAGCTCCTCCGGTTGCGCCGGCCGCTGCAGGTCGGTCTTCTTTCCGAAGTCCTTCACTTTTTCGGGTGGGCTGTCCGCAGGATTCAAGGGGGTCCACACCGGCCCCGGCGCCACCGCGTTCACGCGGATTCCCTTGGGCAGCAGGTTGCTCGCCAGCGACTTGGTGAACGCGTGGATGGCGCCCTTGGTGGTCGAGTAGTCGAGCAGGTGGCCGCTTCCTTCCAGGCCCGTGACCGATCCGGTATTGATGATCGACGCACCCTGGCGCAGGTGCGGCACCGCGGCGCGCGCCATCTGGAAGTAGCCGAAGACATTGGTCCTGAGCGTGAGTTCGAAGCGCTCGTCCGTGATGTCCTCGATCGATGCCGCGTGCAGCTGGAACGCCGCGTTGTTCACCAGGATGTCGAGCTTACCGAAGGCCTCGAGCGTCTTGTCGATCGACTCGCGGCAGAACGCCGGGTCGCCGACATCGCCCTTGATCATGAGGCAGCGCGCGCCCTCGTGCTCGACATGGCGCCGCGTTTCCTCCGCGTCCTCGTCTTCTTCCAGGTAGACGATGGCCACGTCGGCGCCTTCACGTGCGTAGAGAACCGCCACGGCACGGCCGATGCCGGAATCACCGCCCGTCACCAGCGCCGTCATGCCTTCGAGCTTACCGCTGCCCTTGTAGTCCGGCGCCTCGAACCGGGGGCGCAGCGCCATCTCCGCTTCCAGGCCCGGCTTGCTCAGGTGCTGCGCCGGCATGGGATTGACCGGCTGGGACCGCGGCGCCGCCTGTGCCGGCTGGCTGGGCTTCTTGGCGGCGGGCTTCGCGCGGTCCTTCGCGTCCTGTGCCTTCTGAACAGCTCGCTGCCGGGAGGCCGTGTGGGCTGCTCCTCGGGACTTGGCAGATTTCGCGGGTGAAGCGGTGGTCGATTTCATGGTGCGTGGACTCCTGCATGTGAGCGACCACCGTAAAACTCCGGCGCTCGGCCTGCGTAGGAATCCGTCCCGATTGCGCGCCCGCCGTGTCGCGCGATTTCCGCTTCGCTTGCAAAGGGTGACGACGCACGCCTACGCACCGGCCATTGCGGCTTGCGCATGGTTATGGCTTCCCGACTCTGGAGCACGGGCGATGCAGCCTGAAAAGGAAACGAAGGAATCCGGCAACAACCGCGGCAGCAACGGCAAGGCACACCGGCCGGGCCGCCACAAGCACCCCTCGCTCCAGGCATTGACGCACCGGAACATCGAGTCGATTCTGGAGTTGGAAGAAGAAAACCGGCGCGCCAAGCCGCTGCTCTACAGGCTGGTGTCCCGCATATCGCGCTACTGCGGAACCGTGGCCTTCCTGTGGTGGAACCTCGCCTTCTTTGCCGCATGGATCCTGCTCAACCAGTTTGTCTGGCGCATCGATCCCTATCCCTTCACCTTCCTGCTCTTTCTGGTCTCCATCGAGGCCATCGCGCTGGCGATCATGATCCTGATCAGCCAGAACATGTCAGCCGAAGAAAGCGAGCGCCGGCACCACCTGGACCTGCAGATCAACCTGCTGAACGAGCGCGAGATGACCGCATTGCTGCGCCTCGCCACCCGCATGGCGGAAAAGATGGAAGTGCCGCCGGAGTCGCATAGCGAGGTCAAGGCGCTGGCCGAGCGCACCGACCCCGGCAAGGTGCTGCACCAGATCGTGGAGGCCGAGGCCTCGCACGAGGAGCGCCGCTGAAATACCCGCGCCGCTAGGGCAGCTCGGCGCCTTCGACCAGGAAGCGCACGCGCCGCACGCCCTGCCATTCGTCGGCATCGAGCCGGAAGGCCAGCTTCACGCGCGCGGGCAGCGGATCGGTATGGCCGAACCAGATGCCGTCGACCGGCTGCCCCTGGTGCCGCAGCTTGAGCGCCAGGTGCTTCTCGCCCACCAGGCGCTGCGACACCACCTCCACTTCCTCGCTGAAGGTGGGCGGGGCGAAACCCTGGCCCCACACCTCGCGGTGCAGCGTGTCCACCAGGTCGATGCGCATGTACTCGCGGGCCAGCGGTCCGTCGGTGTCGAGGCGGCGCGTCAGGGTGGCCGCGTCGAGCCACTCGTGTGCCACTTGGGCCAGCGCCTGCTCGAACACCTCGAACTTCTCGCGCGCGACGGTGCAGCCGGCTGCCATCGCGTGGCCGCCGAAGCGCAGCAGCACGCCCGGGTGGCGCTTGGCCACCAGGTCGAGCGCGTCGCGCAGGTGAAAGCCCGGAATCGAGCGGCCGGAACCCTTGAGTTCGTGCGCCTTGCCTGGCGCACCGCTTGCGGCGAACACGAAGGCCGGGCGATGAAAGCGGTCCTTGATGCGCGAGGCCACGATGCCGACCACGCCCTCGTGAAAGTCGGCATCGAACACGCTGATGGCGGCCGGCGGCGCCTCGCCACCATCGGCGGTGGGGCCGAACAGCGATTCGGCCAGCAGCAGCGCCTGGTCGCGCATGCCGCCCTCGATGTCGCGCCGCTCGCGGTTGATGCCGTCGAGCATGCGCGCCAGTTCGTCGGCGCGTCCGGCATCGTCGGTCAGCAGGCATTCGATGCCCAGCGTCATGTCGGCCAGCCGTCCGGCCGCGTTGATGCGCGGGCCCAGCGCAAAGCCGAAGTCGAAGGTGGTGGCCACCGCGGCATTGCGTCCCGCGGCCTTGAACAGCGCCGCAATGCCCGCCGGCAGCGCGCCGGCGCGAATGCGGCGCAGGCCCTGCGCAACGAGCCGGCGGTTGTTGGCGTCGAGCTTCACCACGTCGGCCACGGTGCCCAGCGCCACCAGCGGGAGGAGCACGTCCAGCTTGGGCTGCGTGGCCGCGGTGAAGAGGCCGCGCGCGCGCAGTTCGGAGCGCAGCGCCAGCAGTACGTAGAACATCACGCCCACGCCGGCAATGCTCTTGCTCTCGAAGCCGCAGCCGGGCTGGTTGGGATTCACCAGCACGTCGGCGGCCGGCAGTTCGGGGCCGGGCAGGTGATGATCGGTCACCAGCACCTGCAGGCCGCGCGCCTTGGCGGCGGCCACGCCCTCGACGCTGGCAATGCCGTTGTCGACGGTGATCAGCATGCTGGCGCCGCTGTCCGCCACGCGCTCGGCGATGGGCGGCGTGAGGCCGTAGCCGTCGACCACGCGGTCGGGCACCAGGTAGCCCACGTTTTTTGCGCCGAGCAGGCGCAGGCCGCGCACGGCGACGGCGCAGGCGGTGGCACCGTCGCAGTCGTAGTCGGCCACGATGCACAGGCGCTTGTCGATTGCCATTGCATCGGCCAGCAGCACCGCCGCTTCGCGCGCGCCGTGCAGCGTGTCGGGCGGCAGCAGGCGCGCCAGGCCGTCGTCGAGCTCGTCCTTGGCAAGCACGCCGCGCGCTGCGAAGAGGCGCGCCAACAGGGGATGCACGCCGGCCTGCTCGAGCGCCCAGACGGTGCGGGGCGGAATCTCCCTGGCGATGATCTTCATAGCGCCTCCAGCACGCTGGGGGCGCGCGGCCGGTCGAACAGGCTTCGAGCCCAGCCCACCAGTCCGCGCTGCTGCACCGCGTAGCGCTGCGCCGCGCGGTCGCCGCACAGCGTGAGCGTGACGTCGGCACCGGCGGTGTAGTCGGCCAGCAGGCTGGCGATGGTGCCTGCATCGAGCGCCTGCCAGGCTTCGGCCCAGCCCGGGCCGTCGTCGCGCAGCGCGGCCACGCGCAGCGCTTCGCTCACGGTGGGCGGCGCGGTATCGGCCGGAGGAATGCCTGCCTGCAGCGCGCCGGTGCCGCTGAGCCAGAAAGAATTGATCGGCGGCACGCCGCGGGCGGCGCGGTCGTCGTTCACGCGCTGGGTATAGAGCAGCATCTGCATTTCGTTCTGGAGCCGGCGCAGCGGCCGCGCCGCTTCGGCCAGGGGCGACCATTGCGAAATCGGGTGGCCCACCGCGCGGTCGATGGAAGCCGTGGCCAGGCCGTCGAAGATGCGCGCGCGCGCCAGCCAGCGGCCGGGCGTGGCGGAGGGGTGCAGGGCAATGCCGTCTTCCTCGAAGAAGGGGTGGGCGGCGGCCAGCAGTGCGGCGGATTCGGCCGCGTCGATCTCGATCGCGGCCGGATCGCCCAGCACCACGTCGTCGATGCCCACCTGCCAGTTGCACAGCGAGACCAGGCCCCAGCCTTCCTTGTCGCCGGGTTCGGCGATGGTGGACTGCATGGCTTCCAGCGCGGCCCAGGGAATGCAGCCGTCGGGCGCCGAGATGCCCAGCGCCCTGGCGAGCGCCCGTTCGTGGGGCGGTGAGCGCGTGCTTTCGTCCTGCGTATCGGTCTCCACGAGCGAGAGCCGCGAGAGCAGGGCCTCGAGATTGGGCAGCCGGAGCGAAGGCAATGCCGCGCGGCATGCCGGGGAACCGCGGCCGGCAAAGGGGATCAACAGATGACGTGGGAGAGGCTCGGCCATTTCCCTATTGTCCGGGATGCTAGGATGAAACGCCCCCCGAAGCGCCTTCGGCGCCTCCCCCCACTGGGGGGCGCACCCGGCGGCCCGGCAAAGCCGGATCCGTGGGTGCACCTGGCTGGGCTCAAACTGAAAATATGCGACTTCCTTATGAACTGCAGCTCGGCTGGCGCTATACCCGCGCAGGCCGGGCGACGCGGCGCAATGGCTTCATCTCCTTCATCTCCGGCGTGTCGATGCTCGGCATCGCATTGGGAGTGGCGGCGCTGATCATCGTGCTCAGCGTGATGAACGGCTTCCAGAAAGAGGTGCGCGACCGCATGCTCGGCGTGGTGTCGCACATCGAGATCATTTCGCGCGACGGGCAAGCACTGCCCGACATCGACGCCATCACGGCGGCCGCACGCAAGAACCCCGAGGTGATCGGCGCGGCGCCCTTCATTGCCACCCAGGCGCTCATCGCGCGCGGCGAGGACATGAAAGGCACGTTGGTGCGCGGCATCGTGCCCAAGCTCGAACCCGAGGTGACCGACATCGACACCACGGCGCAAAAGGGCACGCTCGACAAGCTGGTGCCGGGCCAGTTCGGCATCGTGCTCGGCGGCGAGCTGGCGCGCTCGCTGTTCGTGCAGCCGGGCGACCAGGTCACGCTGGTGGCGCCGGGTGGGCAGGTCACGCCCGCCGGCGTGGTACCGCGGCTCAAGCAATTCACTGTGGTGGGCACCTTCGATTCGGGCCACTACGAATACGATTCCGCGCTGGCCATGATCCACGAGGAAGATGCCCAGCGCGTGTTCCGGCTCGACGGGCCCTCCGGCATCCGCATCAAGCTCAAGGACCTGAACGAGGCGCGCGAGGTGGCCGACCAGATGGCCGTCACGCTGCCGGGCCAGTTCCTGATTCGCGACTGGACGCGCCAGAACAAGACCTGGTTCGCGGCCGTGCAGGTCGAAAAACGCATGATGTTCATCATCCTCACGCTCATCGTGGCGGTGGCCGCCTTCAACCTGGTGTCCACGCTGGTCATGACCGTGACCGACAAGCGCGCGGACATCGCCATCCTGCGCACGCTGGGCAGTTCGCCCCGCAGCATCATGGGCATCTTCGTGGTGCAGGGGGCGATGGTCGGCGTGATCGGCACCGTGGCCGGGCTGCTGCTGGGGCTGGGCATTGCCTACAACATCGACGTGATCGTGCCCGCGCTCGAGCGGCTCTTTCACGCCAGCTTTCTGCCCAAGGACATCTACCTGATCAGCAAGATGCCGAGCGATCCGCAGCGCAGCGACATCATGCCGATTGCCATCATTTCCCTGGTCCTTGCTTTCCTTGCCACGCTGTACCCCAGCTGGCGCGCCAGCCGCGTCAACCCCGCCGAGGCCCTGCGCTATGAGTGAACAACAAACTACCGCCACGCCGGGCAATGGCGTGGTGCTGAAGGCGCGCGGCCTCACCAAGCGTTTTCACGAAGGGCGCATCGACCTCACCGTGCTGCACGGTGTCGACCTGGATGTGCGCGCTGGCGAAACGCTGGCCATCGTCGGCGCCTCGGGCTCCGGCAAGAGCACGCTGCTGCACCTGATGGGCGGGCTCGACGGGCCCACCGCCGGCAGGGTCGAGCTGCTCGGCAAGGACATCGCGCATGCCGACGCGGCCGAGCAGGGCCGGCTGCGCAACCAGCACCTGGGCTTCGTCTACCAGTTTCACCACCTGCTGCCCGAATTCAGCGCGCTCGACAACGTGGCGATGCCGCTCAAGATCCGGCGCATGGAACCCGCGCAGGCGGCGGCCGCGGCCACGAAGATCCTCGAGAGCGTGGGCCTGGGCGAGCGCCTGCACCACCGTCCCGCCGAGCTCTCGGGCGGCGAGCGCCAGCGCGTGGCCATTGCGCGTGCGCTGGTCACGCAGCCGGCCTGTGTGCTGGCCGACGAGCCCACGGGCAACCTCGACCGCAACACGGCCGACACCGTGTTTGCGCTGATGATCGAACTCGCGCACAAGCATCGCACGGCCTTCGTGATGGTCACGCACGACCAGGAGCTCGCCAAGCGCTGCGACCGCGTGCTCCAGCTGGTGGCGGGGCGGCTCGCTGGCTGAGTTGCCGATGCCGCTTGCCACGGTGCATGCAATGTCGCGAAACTGTCCGCCTGTCCGGCAAGATGCCGTTCAATCACAGGAGCGCTTCTTCATCATGGAAACCGACGACGACACCCTACCCGCGGCCACTGCCGAGCCGCGCAATTCCTACCTGGAAGAGAAGGCCTTCAAGTCGCGCACGCTGCTGATTTTCGGCAGCATCACCGACGCAGTGGCCGCCGACGTGACGCGCCGGCTCATCGCGCTGGATGCCGACAGCCCCGAAAAACCGATCGACATTCTCGTGAGCTCGCCCGGCGGCCACCTGGAGTCGGGCGATGCCATCCACGACATCGTGCGTTTCATCAGCGCACCGGTGAACATGATCGGCACCGGCTGGGTGGGCAGCGCCGCCACGCACCTCTACCTGGCGGCACCCCGCGAGCGGCGCGTGTGCCTGCCCAACACGCGCTTCCTGATTCACCAGCCCAGCGGCGGCGCGGGCGGGCAGGCGACCGACATCGCGATCCAGGCGCAGGAAATCATCAAGGCCCGTCAGCGCATCGCGCACGAGATCGCGCGCGAAACCGGCAAGCCGATCGACGTGGTGCTGGCCGACATCGAGCGCGACCGCTGGCTCTCGGCCGCGGAGGCGGTCGAGTACGGCCTGGTCTCGCGCATCATCCAGCGCAAGACCGAGCTGCTGTAGTCTATTTGGGCTTGTAGGCCACCACGTCGATCTCGACCTTCGCATCGACCATGAGCCGCGCCTCGGTGGTCGAGCGCGCCGGCTTGTTTTCACCGAAGTAGCTCATGTAGATGCGGTTGAAGGCACCAAAGTCGCGCGCGTCCTGCAGCCAGACGGTGCTCTTGCAGACGTCGTCGAGCGTGGCGCCGGCCAGCGCCAGCACCTTTTTCAGGTTCTCCATCACCTGGCGCGTCTGCGCCTCGATGCCGCCCACCACGATCTCGCCCTCGGAATTGGCGGGCACCTGGCCCGACACGTAGATGAAATCGCCGGCGCGCACGGCCGGGGAGAAGGGGCGGGCCTGGCGGTCAGAGGCAACGGGCGGGGCGCCGAGGTATTCGAGAGGCATTGGAGAACTCCTGAAGTGAAGAACAAAGAAGAAAAGCGAACTGCAAGTATCGATCCAATCTGAAATTCAATTTCATAAAAACCCTAAAACAAGGGTTAACACGGATGATTTGGCATGGATAGTGCTTCAAAGTGCGGGCCGAAGAGAAAATTTCTTTCACAAACCGCCTGCCCCATGAAGGAGTTCCCCATGTTCCACGCCGGTCTTGTCCAGCGCCTGCCGAAGCTGTCGAAGCGCAGCCTGCTGGGCGCTTCCCTGCTCGCAATGCTGTGTGCCGCGCTGCCTCAACAGCAAGCGCATGCCCAGGGGCCGCGCAACTTCGCCACGCTGGCGATGGTGGCCGAACCGCAGACGCTGGACCCGATGGCCTCCACGGCCGACCTCGTCGGAACCATCATGCAGCACGTGTACGAGACGCTCTACACTTTCGACGCCAAGTGGAACGTGGTGCCGATGCTGGCCGAGAGCAGCCCCAAGATCTCCGCCGACGGCAAGAGCTACGCCATCACCCTGCGCAAGGGCGTGATGCTGCACAACGGGCGCGAACTCAATGCCGACGACGTGGTGGCCAGCCTGCAGCGCTGGATGGACCAGTCGCCGCGCGGCAAGGCCGTCGGCAAGGAAATCGAGAGCCTCAAGGCCAAGGGCCCGCTGGGCGTGGAGATCGTGCTCAAGGCGCCGTATGCGCCGCTGCTTTCCCAGTTGGCGCTGCCCAGCGGCATGGCCGCCATCATGGCCAAGGATTCCATCGCTTCGCCGCTGAAGGAGTTCGTCGGCACCGGCCCCTACAAGTTCAAGGAGCGCCGCCCCGACCAGTTCGTGCTGCTCACGCGCTTCGACAAGTACGCAGCGCGCAAGGAACCGGCAAGCGGCTATGGCGGAAAGCGTGAAGCGGCCATCGAGGAGCTGCGCTTCGTGCCGGTGCCCAATGCCAGCACGCGCGTCGAAGGCGCCCTGGCCGGCCAGTACGACTTTGCCGACCTGCTGCCGGTCGAGGCCCTGCCGCGGCTCGAGAAGTCCGGCGGCAAGACGGTGCCGATCATGACGCCGTCGTTCGGTTTCCCGTACCTCGTGCTCAACACCAAGGAAGGCGTGGCCGCCAACCAGGCCCTGCGCCAGGCCATCCAGTCCGCGCTCGGCGAAGGCGAGATGCTCGCTGCCGGTTTCGGCGACACGCGCTTCTTCGTGGCCGAAGGCAACCACTTTCCCAAGGGCTCGCCGTTCTATTCGACCGCCGGCGCCACGCTCTACAACGAGCGCAACGCGTCCAAGGCCAGGGAGGCCGCGGCCAAGGCCGGCTACAAGGGCGAGCCGATCCGCGTGCTCACCAGCCGCCAGTACGACTTCCACTACAACATGTCGCTCCTGATGGCCGAGCAGCTCAAGCGCGCCGGCTTCAAGGTCGACCTGAACGTGGTCGACTGGGCCACGCTGGTGCAGCGCCGCAACGACCCCAAGCTCTGGGACATCTACGTCACCCACTCGGGCCAGTTCCCCGAGCCGATGCTCTCGCCGCCGCAGCTGGGCGACGGCGCGCCCGGCTGGTGGGATTCGCCCGCCAAGAAGTCGGCGCTGCAGGCCTTCAATGTCGAGAGCGATCCGGCCAAGCGCGGCGCGCTGTGGGGCAAGGTGCAGCAGGTGGTCTACGAAGAAGTGCCGTACATCAACGTCGGCAAGTTCAACGGCCTCTCGGCCAAGAGCCCGGCGCTGGACAACTACCAGCCCGCGACCTGGCCGTTCTTCTGGAACGCAAGGATCAAGTAAATCCCGCGGGCGCCACGGAGCCAACCACACATGTTTCGCTATCTCGCTTCCCGCGCCGCCGGCATGCTCGTCGTGCTCGCCATCGTGGCCGTGCTGGTCTTCGTGCTCACGCGCGCCGCATCGGGCGATCCGGTCTCGGTGCTGCTGGGCGACCAGGCCACCGCGGCCGACATCGCCCGTGTGCAGAAGGAATACGGCCTGGACAAGCCGCTGCCCGTGCAGTTCGGCTACTGGCTGCGCGAAGTGCTGCAGGGCAACCTCGGCACCTCGATCTTCCTGCAGCGGCCGGTCACCCAGGCGCTGTGGGAGCGCGCGGAACCCACCACGCTGCTCGCGCTGATGGCCGTGGCCATCGCAGCGCTGATCGGCGTGCCCTGCGGCATCGTCTCGGCGGTGTTCCGCGGTCGCCTGGTCGACCAGCTCTTCACCGGCATCGCGATGCTCGGCGCCAGCATCCCGAGCTTCTGGCTCGGCATCGTGCTGATCCAGATCTTCGCGGTGTCGTTCGGGTGGTTCCCGGTCTCGGGCTATGGCGCGCCCGATGCACCGTTGACCGAGCGTCTGCATTCGCTGGTGCTGCCGGCCACGGTGCTGGGCCTCTTGAACTCCGCGCTCATCATCCGCTTCACGCGCGCCTCGATGCTCGACGTGCTCGGCGAAGACTACGTGCGCACCGCGCGCTCCAAGGGCCTGAGCGAAAGCAAGGTGGTGCTCAAGCACGCGCTGCGCAATGCGCTGGTGCCCATCGTCACGGTGATCGGCCTCACGGTCGCGCTGATGATCGGCGGCGCCGTCATCACCGAGACCGTGTTCGGCCTGCCGGGTGTCGGCAATCTTGTCGTGAGCGCGGTGCTGCGGCGCGACTACCCAGTCATTCAGGGCGCACTGCTCGTGATTGCGGCGATCTACGTTCTCATCAATTTTTCGATCGACCTGCTGTACGCCGTCGTCGATCCGCGCGTGAAGGTTTGAGAAAAAATGCAGATGCCCCGAATGCTCCGCCAGCTGATGCACCGCCGCATCGTGATGGTCTCCGCGCTGGTGCTGCTGGTCATTGCAGTGCTCGCCATCGGCGCGCCGCTGTTCGCCTCCATCGACCCCAACGACACGGCCGTGCTGCAACGCCTCAAAGGGCCGAGCGCCGAACACCTGCTGGGCACCGACGAGCTCGGCCGCGACATGTATTCGCGCATCGTGCACGGTGCGCGCTATTCGCTGGCCATTGCCGCGCTCACCGCCCTCGGCGCGGTGGTCGCGGGCACGGTGCTGGGCCTGATGGCGGGCTTCTTCCGCCGGCTCGACGCGCCGCTGATGCGCGTGGTCGACGCGATGATGTCCTTCCCCGACATCCTCCTGGCCATTGCGCTGGTGGCGATCCTCGGGCCCTCGCTCATCAACACCGTGCTGGCGCTGGTGCTGGTGTACACGCCGCGCGTGGCACGAGTGGTGCGGGCCTCGACGCTGGTGGTGCGCGAGCTGCTGTTCGTGGAAGCCGTGCGCGCGCTGGGCGTGCGTACTTCGCGCATCCTGTGGCGCCACATATTGCCAAACCTGATGTCGCCCATCCTCGTGCAGGTTTCCTTCATCTTCGCCTACGCGATCCTGGCCGAAGCGGGGCTCTCGTTCCTCGGTGTCGGCGTCCCGCCCGAGATCCCGACCTGGGGCACCATGGTCGCGGGCAGCCAGCAGTACGCGCACCAGGCCTTCTGGGTAGTGCTGTTCCCGGGGCTCGCGATCATCTTCACCGCGCTGTCGCTGCAGCTGCTGGGCGACGGCGTGCGCGACCTGCTCGACCCCAAACTGAAGAAGACGCTGTGATGACAAATGCCACGAACACACCGCGTCTTCAGGTCAGCAACCTGAGCACCAGCTTCCCCACCGAGGACGGGCTGATCCGTTCGGTGGCCGACGTGAGCTTTTCGATCCAACCCGGCAAGACCACCGCGCTGGTCGGCGAGTCGGGCTCGGGCAAGTCGGTCACCAGCCTCACGCTGATGCGCCTCTTGCCCAAGACCGCGAATGCACAGGTCAGCGGCCAGGCCTCTTTCGTGACCCGCGAAGGCAAGCCGCTCGACCTGTTGCAGATCGGCGAGCGCGAGATGCGCAGCCTGCGCGGCAACCAGCTGTCGATGATCTTCCAGGAACCGATGACCAGCCTGAACCCGGTCTTCACCATCGGCGAGCAGATTGCCGAGAGCGTGCGGCTGCACAAGGGGCTGGACCGCAAGGCCGCCATGGCCCATGCGCTGCGCATGCTGGAGCTGGTCGAGATTCCGGCCGCGGCGCAGCGCATCCATGAGTATCCGCACCAGCTTTCGGGCGGCATGCGCCAGCGCGTGATGATTGCGCTGGCCATGGCCTGCGACCCGACACTCTTGATTGCCGACGAGCCCACCACCGCGCTCGACGTGACCATCCAGGCGCAGATTCTCGAACTCATGCGCCGGCTGCAGTCCGAGACCGGCATGAGTATTCTCTTCATCACCCACAACCTGGGCGTGGTCGCGCACCATGCGGACGACGTGGTGGTGCTCTATGCGGGCCGCGTGGTCGAGAGCGCGCCCGTACGGCCGCTGTTCGCGCAGCCCGAGCATCCATACACGCAGGGCCTGCTGGCCTGCCTGCCGGGCAAGGCGCGCCTGCCGGGGCAGCCCAAGCCCAAGCGGCTGTTCGCGATTCGCGGCCAGGTGTCGAGCCCGCTCGCACCGCCGCCCGGCTGCGCCTTCGAGCCGCGCTGTGACCTCGCCATTGCGGGTTGCAGCGCGGCGATCCCGCCGCTGATCGATATCCGGGAGGACCGCCAGGCACGCTGCATTCGCGTGCAACCGGACGCAACATTCGCGAGGGTGGCATGACTGGCGAAGTGCCTCTGTCTTGCCCCCTCTCCCGCATGCGGGAGAGGGCTGGGGTGAGGGTGCCTCCCGGGGCCCTCGCGCGAACCCTCATCCCCCGCCTTCTCCCGCTCGCGGGAGAAGGAGCCAATACAACATCCCCATGACCACCGCTGCTCCTCTCATCGAAGTCCGCGGACTGAAAAAATACTTCGGCAGCAGCGACCGCCCGGTGCGCGCGGTCGACGATGTGTCGTTCGCCATCCAGCCCGGCGAAACACTGGGCCTCGTGGGCGAATCGGGTTCCGGCAAGAGCACCATCGGCCGCACCGTGCTGCGCCTGGTCGAACGCACCGAGGGCCAGGTGCTCTACCGCGGCGACGACATCGGCGCGCTCTCGGGCGAGCGCATGCGCAAGCTGCGCAGCAAGCTGCAGATCATTTTCCAGGACCCGTATGCGAGCCTGAACCCGAAGATGCGCATCAGCGCGATCCTCGGCGAGGCGCTCTCCACGCACGGCCTGCACAAAGGTGCCGCGGCACGGGACAAACGCATTGCCGAGCTGCTCGAAACCGTGGGCCTGCGTGCCGAGCATGCAAGCCGCTTTCCGCACGAGTTCTCGGGCGGCCAGCGCCAGCGCATCGGGGTGGCGCGTGCGCTCGCGGTCGAGCCCGAGTTCATCGTGGCCGACGAACCGCTGTCGGCGCTCGACGTGTCGATCCAGTCGCAGGTCATCAACCTCCTGGCCGACCTGCGCGAGCGGCTCGGCCTCACCATGCTCTTCATCTCGCACGACCTCGACGTGGTCGAGTATCTGTGCGACCGCGTGGTGGTGCTGTACCTCGGCAAGGTGATGGAGGTGGCCGAGACCGACGCGCTGTTCGCGCGGCCTTCTCACCCCTACACCCAGGCGCTGCTGGCCGCGAGCCCGAAGCCCGATCCGACGCTTGCCACCGAGCGCATTGCGCTCAAGGGCGACATTCCCAGCCCGATCTCGCCGCCCTCGGGTTGCGTGTTCCGCACCCGCTGCCCGCACGCCATCGAGGCCTGCGCGCAGACGGTGCCGACGCTCGACGAGATTTCTCCCGGACACTACAGCGCTTGTATCCGCAAGGAACTGCTCTCTCAAATTGCCGCATGACCATGACCGACACCACCGCTGCCGCCGCCGACAAGGAATTCAACGACCCGCTGCTGGGCAGCAACTTCAAGGGTTACCCGCGCACCCAGCCGCCGCGCCGCCGCAGCGAGGTGGGCGCCGCGGGGTGGAACGTGCTGGCCGGCGACCTGCCGCTGCCGCTGGCCGTGCTCAAGCGCGAGGCGCTCGAGCACAATCTGGCCTGGATGCAGTCGCGCGTGCGCGAATGGGGCATCGACCTCGCGCCGCACGGCAAGACCACCATGTCGCCGCAGCTCTTCCAGCGCCAGCTCGATGCCGGCGCCTGGGGCCTGACCTTCGCCACGGTGACGCAGCTCGCCGTGGGCGTGGCGGCCGGCGCGCGCCGCACGCTCATCGCCAACCAGGTCGTCAGCGACGAAGACCTGGCGGGCATCCAGCTGCTGCTGCAGGCGCATGCCGATCTGCGCGTGGTGTTCCTGGTCGACTCGCTCGCGCAGCTCGCGCTGATCGAAGACTGGTCGAAGCGCCATCCCGAGAGCGTGCCCTTCGAGGTGATGCTCGAAATCGGCGTCGAGGGCGCGCGCACCGGCTGCCGCACGCATGAAGAGGCGGTGGCGCTCGCCACGTGCTTGCGCGCCAGCGACGCGGTCAAGCTGGTTGGCATCGAGACGTATGAAGGGCAGGGCGCTACCGGCGCCAGCGAACCCGACACCGCCTACGCCAACACGCTGATGGACCGCGTGGAAGCCATCGCGCGCCACTGCGACGTGCGGCAGCTGTTCGAGACCGACGAGGTGCTGGTCTCGGCAGGCGGTTCGGCTATCTTCGACCTGGTGGCCGGCCGCCTGAAGCCTGCCCTGGGCTCGCCGGTGCGCGGCCTGCTGCGCTCGGGATGCTATGTCACGCACGACCATGGCTTCTACAAGCGCATGGTGAGCGCGGTGCACGAGCGCCTGGGCTGCGCTTGCGGCGAGAGCCTGCGCCCCGCGATGGAAGTGTGGGCCACGGTGCAGTCGCGGCCCGAGCCCGGCCTGGCCATCCTGGCCGTGGGCAAGCGCGACATCTCATTCGACCTTTCGATGCCGGTGCCCATCGCGCGCGCCGCACGCGGCATGCTCGAAGCAGAGGCCGTGCCCGACGGCTGGAAGATCACCGCCCTCAACGACCAGCACGCCTACCTGCGCTGGGATGCCGACGAAGAGGCGCAGGCCCCGGTGGTCGGCGACCGCGTCGGCCTCGGCATTTCGCACCCCTGCACCACCTTCGACAAATGGCACTGGATGCCGGTGGTCGAAGAGAACTACCGCGTGAGCGACGCCGTCGCCATGCATTTCTGAACCCGCACCGATGACCCCCTCCCTGCTTCAGAAGATCGCAGAACTCCGCAGCAGCGCGCCCGCCACGCGGCGCGCGATTCTCGACCTGATCCTCGAAGACCCCGACCGCGCGCTCGAAGAGAGTTTCGAGCAACTGGCCGAGCGCTCGCGCAGCTCGGTGCCCACCATCATGCGCACCTGCCGCGACCTGGGCTTTGCGGGGCTGCGCGAATTCAAGCTCGCGCTTGCGCAGGAGCTGGCGCTCGGCGGCTCGCCCTTGCACCGGCGCGTGAACATCGAGGACGCGGCCGACGAGGTCGTCGGCAAGATCGCGCGCAGCGCCGCGGCCTCGGTTTCGGGCGTGCGCGGACAGCTCGACATGCAGGTGCTCGAAGGGGCAGTGGCCGCCATCGCGGCCGCGCCTCACGTGGACCTGTATGGCGCGGGCGCCACGTCCTGGTTCATGGCCAACGACCTGCAGGCGCGGCTCTTCAGGCTGGGCCTCTCGGCCAATGCCTGGGCCGACTATCACCTGCAGCAGGTGGCGGGCGCGGCGCAACGTCCGGGTGGCGTGGTCATTGCCATCTCGCACGTGGGCGGCATGCCCTCGCTGCTCGATGCCGTGGACATCGCGCGCGGACAGGGTGCCAAGGTCGTCGCGCTCACGCGGCCAGGCACCGCGCTGGCAGCCAAGGCCGACTTCCTGCTGGGTCTTTCGGTGCCCGACGATGCCGTGATGCACGTGGGCATCGACGCCTACCTGACGCACCTCACCGCCATCGAAATTCTGACGGTGCTGGTGGCCCAGCGCCGCGGCGAACCCGCGGTGCAGCGCCTGCAGCGCGCACGCGAGGCCTTTCAGCGCCATGGCATCGACGCCTCCACGCACCCGCTGCAAAGCTGGGACGGCGGCGGCATCAACACCGGAGGCCGTGCATCGTGAGCGACGCCAAAGCCATCTTGCTCGAAGCCGGCCTCGTGGTCGATGGTTCGGGCGGACCCTCATGGCCCGGCGACGTGCTGCTGCAGGGCGACCGCATCCTGGCCCTCGGCGAAGGGCTGCGCGAGCGGTTGCCCCAAGGGCTCGTGCTGGCCGATATCGACATCGTCGATTGCCGCACCAAGGTGATTGCCCCCGGCTTCATCGACGCGCACACGCACGACGACGCCATCGTGCTGCGCGACCCGCTGTGCCTGCCCAAGGTGTCGCAAGGCATCACCACGGTAGTGACGGGCAACTGCGGCATTTCGCTCGCGCCTTACCGCACGCCGCAGTCCAGGCCGCCGCTCACGCTGCTGGGCGTGGAGTCGTTCAGGCACGCCACCATGGCCGAGTACCGCGCGGCCGTCGATGCGGCGCAGCCCGCGCTCAACGTGGCGGCGCTGGTGGGCCACACCACCTTGCGCTTCGCGGCCATGGAGGCGCTCGACCGGCCCGCGAGCGGCGACGAGCTCGCGCGCATGGCGGCGCTGCTGGACAGCTGCATGGCCGAAGGCGCGCATGGCCTGTCGTCGGGGCTGTTCTATGAAGAAGCATTTGCAGCCCCGGCCGAAGAAGTGACCGCGCTCGCGCGCATCGTGGCGAAGCATGGCGGCATCTACGCCACGCACCTGCGCAGCGAAATGCAGCAGATCATCGAGGCGCTGCACGAAGCGGGCGATACGGCCTTCAGCGCCGGCGTGCCGCTCGTCATCTCGCACCACAAGTGCGCCGGCCCCGCCAACTGGGGCCGCACGAAGGAAACGCTGCCGCTGATCGAGGCGCTTGCCGAGCGGCAGAAGATCTCGATGGACGTGTACCCCTACGTGGCCGGTTCCACGGTGCTGCGCGAAGACCTGGTCGACGGCGTCATCGACGTGCTGCTGACCTGGTCCGATCCGCACCCGGAAATGACAGGACGCCTGATCTCCGACATCGCCCGCGAGTGGTGCACCACCGAGCAGGAGGCCTGCCTGCGCCTGAAGCCCGGTGGCGCTTGCTACTTCCAGATGCAGGAAGAAGACGTGGAGCGCGTCATCGCGCACCCGCTCACCATGATCGGCAGCGACGGCCTGCCGCACGACCGCCATCCGCACCCGCGCCTGTGGGGGGCTTTCCCGCGCGTGTTCGCGCGCTACTGGCGCCAGCGCCGTCTGTTCACGCTCGAGCAGGCTGTGCACAAGATGACCGGCATGACCGCGCGGAACCTGCGCATTTCCGACCGCGGCCTGCTGCGCGCGGGCGCCATGGCCGACGTGGTGGTGTTCGACCCCGAGACCATTGCCGACACCGCCACCTACGACAAGCCGCACGGCGTGAGCCTGGGCGTGGAGCGGGTGTTCGTGAACGGCGTGCTGGCCTATCGCGGCGGGCAAGGCGAGGGAGCCAGCGTGCTCGCGCGAGCTGGCCGCATGCTGACGCGCGCCGGCGCGTAGCCGGCGCAGTGCCGGCGCGCGCCGGTACGATGCGGTGCATGAACGCCATTCACCGAAAGCCCGTTCCGCTCGCCAAGGCCTACCGCCTGCTCAATCACGGCCCCACCGTTCTCGTGAGCGCCGCGCACGGCGGCCAGCGCAACATCATGGCCGCAGCCTGGGCCATGCCGCTGGACTTCGATCCGCCCAAGGTGGCGGTGGTGCTCGACAAAAGCACCTGGACGCGCACGCTGCTGGAAGGCGCGGGCACCTTCGCACTGCAGGTGCCCACGCGCGCGCAGCTCGACCTGACCGAGGCGCTGGGCAACAGCTCGGGCCGCGAGATCGTCGAGAAAGAAGGGCACGACAAGTTCGCGGCCTACGGCCTGCAGACCTTCGCGGGCGTGGCGACCGATGCGCCGCTGCTGGAAGATTGCGCGGCCTGGCTCGAATGCCGCCTCTTGCCCGAGCCGCCGATCCAGCAGCGCTACGACCTGTTTCTCGGCGAAGTGATCGCGGCGCAGGCCGATTCGCGGGTGTTCTCCGAGGGCCGCTGGCACTTCCAGGGCCACGACGATCTGCGCACGCTGCACCATGTGGCGGGCGGGCATTTCATCGTCGATGGCGAGGCCGTCGATGCGCGGCCGCTGCCGCCCGTGCAACCCTAGGTTTCTTTCGGGGGCCGGTCCCGGGCCGGTCAGGGGACAGGCCTGCGTGCCACCGGTACCACGAGCATGCGGCGCAATGCCAGCACGCCGCACGCACCGGCCAGCAAGACCAGCAGCAAGGCCCACGCCGCGTCCGCGGTCGAGGCGGATTCCGGCCAGTCGCCGATGAAGATCGTGCCGCTGTTGTAGGCCGCATGCAGCGCGATGCACGGAATGAGCGAACGGGTGCGCTCATAGAGCCAGCCAAGCACCGTGCCCATCACCAGGCCCACGACGAACTGGTAGATGTTCAGGTGCGCGGCGCCGAAGAGCAGCGCCGAGCCCAGGACGGCCTGCCACCGCGAGTAGCGCTGCAGAAAGCCCCGCAGCACGATGCCGCGGAACAGCATTTCTTCCAGCAGCGGGGCCATGAGGCACACTGCCAGCGTGGCAGCGACGCTGCCGTCGGCCATGCGGCTGAACATCGACTCCTCCCAGGCCGAGAGCGGCGCGATGAACACCAGCAGGTTGAGCACGGCCGTCATCACCACCATCAGCCCCGGCACGAGCAGCAGCACCGGCGGCACCACCAGCATCAGGGTGGCCCGCGCCGAGGCGGGCGACTCGTGAAAGAGCTCGCCGTAGGTGAGCTTCTGGTAGTGCATGACCACGGCGAATACGCAGCCGTTGCCCAGCACCGCGGACAGCACGCCGAGCTGCATGCCGTTCAGGCCCAGCCAACGGTTGGCGTCGCGCAGCGCAATGCCAATGACGAATTCGCAGAGAAACACCGCCAGGAACAGCAGCGCGGCCTGCGTGGCAGAGGGAAAAGCCGTGCTTTTCGGGGAAGGCATGGGGGTCTTCGGGCGCCGAGGGGAGAAGCGCATATTACCGTTGAGCGCCCCCGGTCGGCTCGCGGCGGCACTTCGCCACCGCACGAGCGCTCGCTACAGCACGAACGGAATGAAGCGCCGGGTACCGCGCATGTACTCGCGGTAGGCGTCGCCAAAATGGGCGATGCACTCCTGCTCGTCGCGCAGCGCCGTCAGGAACAGCAGCACCGTGGCGGCCAGCACCAGGGCCAGCGTGAGCCAGGTGAATTGCTTCAGGAAGGCGCCCCAGGCCAGCAGCATCAGCGCCGTGTACATGGGGTGTCGGATGTAGCGGAAGGCACCGGTGCTGACGATGGACGAGGTTTTTTCGAAACCGTAGAGCGCCGGGTCGTCGTTGCGCGCCTCGGTCGGTTTGCCCTGCGCCTTGAGCAGCTTCACCGCGTGGATCGGCAGCCAGATCGACAGCGCGAGGAACACGCAGGAAAGCAGCTGGGTGAACGACAGCGGATCCAGATGCCACACCGGCAGGTTCACGATGATCAGCACCAGCATGCATTCCCACGCGAAGAACCGGTAGAAGCCGTGCGAGCCCGGCCGGCGGAGCGGGCCGCGCGAGACGTACAAAAGCGCCGCGGTGCCCGCCACAAAAAGGAAGATCTGGAACCAGAGAAGCATGGCGGCCGAATTTACACGGGCCGCCCGGCTTCAGCCAGGGATGGATGGCTTCTTGGAAACAAGGGTCAGGATATCGTAGCTCGCGACGAGCTCGCCGTCCTGGTTGGTCACCTCCACGTCCCATGCCACCACGCCCTGGCCGTGGCCGCTCGGGTCCTTCTTGTTGCGGTCCGTCTTGCGCTTGCAGGTCAGCCGCGCCCGGATGGTATCGCCGATGCCCACGGGCTTGACGAAGCGCAGCGTATCGAGGCCGTAGTTGGCCAGCACCGGGCCCGGGGCGGGCGAGACGAACAGGCCGGCCGCGGCCGACAGCACGAAGTAGCCATGCGCGATGCGCTTGCCGAAAGGCGACTCCTTCGCCGCCACCTCGTCGAAATGCATGTAGAAATAATCGCCCGAGATGCCGCCGAAGGCCACGATGTCGGCCTCGCCGACGGTGCGGCGGTGCGTGAGCAGCGAGTCGCCGATCCGCAAGTCTTCGAAGTAACGGCGGAACGGATGCACCTCGCTCTCGCGCACGGCCGCGCCGCGCACGTGCTCCCCGGTAATGGCGGCCAGCATGGTGGGCGAGCCCTGCACCGCGGCGCGCTGCAAATAGTGCTTCACGGCACGCAGGCCGCCAAGCTCTTCGCCGCCGCCCGCACGGCCCGGGCCGCCGTGCTTGAGTTGCGGCAGCGGCGAGCCGTGGCCGGTCGATTCGGCGGCGGCCTCGCGGTCGAGCACCAGCAGGCGGCCATGCCATGCGGCGGCCACGGGAATGGCCCGGGCTGCAATGGCCGGGTCGCGCGTGACCAGCGTGCCGACCAGGCTGCCGCGGCCGCGTGCCGCGAGTGCGAGCGCTTCGTCGATGCCGTCATAAGGCATGAGCGTGCTGACCGGGCCGAAGGCTTCGACGTCGTGCGCGGCATCGTGCTCGAGCGGCTTGCGGCTCAGCAGCAGCGTGGGCGCGAAGAAAGCACCTTCGGCGACACCGTCGCCCACCGGCGAGAAGCCGTCGCGTTCGCCGTGGACCAGCTCGGCCCCCTGCAGCAGTGTGGCCACGCGCTCGGCCACGTCGGCCTTCTGCGCGTGCGAGGCGAGGGCGCCCATGCGCACTTCTTCGCGCGACGGGTCGCCGATGACGGTCTTGGCGAGCCGCGCCCGCAGGCGCTCGGCCACCGCGTCGAGGTGGTGGCGCGGCACGATGGCGCGGCGGATGGCGGTGCACTTCTGGCCCGCCTTGACGGTCATCTCGCGTGCCACCTCCTTCACGAAGAGATCGAACTCCTCGTCGTCGGGCGTCACGTCGGGCGCCAGGATCGCGCAGTTGAGCGAGTCGGCCTCGGCATTGAACGGGATCGACTTGCGCACCAGGTTCGGATGCACGCGCAGCCTGGCCGCGGTGTCGGCCGAGCCGGTGAAGGTGACCATGTCGGTGCCTTCGAGCCGGTCGAGCAGGTCGCCGGTGCTGCCGACGACGAGCTGCAGGCTGCCTTCGGGAAGGATGCCCGACTGCACGATGAGCCGCACCAGCGCTTCGGTGAGGTAGCTGGTGGCCGTGGCCGGCTTGCCGATGCAGGGCATGCCGGCGAGAAAACTGGGCGCGAACTTCTCGAGCAGGCCCCACACCGGGAAGTTGAATGCGTTGATGTGCACCGCCACGCCGCCGCGCGGCACCAGGATGTGCGTGCCCGCGAAGCCGCCCTTCTTGCCCAGCGGGAAGGCCGGGCCCTCGTGCACCAGGTTGCCCGAAGGCAGCTCGTTGGTGCCGATGCCGGCGTAGGCGCTCAGCGTGCCGGCACCGCCCTCGATGTCGATCCAGCTGTCGGCGCGGGTCGCGCCCGTGTGGGCAGAGATGGTGTAGAGCGTTTCCTTGTTGGCGGCGAGGTACTTGGCCAGCGCCTTCAGGCGCTCCGATCGTTGCTGGAAGTCGAGCGCCATCAGCGCGGGCAGGCCGACACGGCGCGCATGGTCGAGCGCCTCGGCGAAGTCGATGGCTTCGGCATGCGTGCTGGCCACGGCTTGCCCGTTGATGGCGCTGCGCAGTTGCTGCGCGCTTTCCTTGCCGATCCAGCGGCCGGCGATGTAGCTTTGAAGGGTGGTCATGAGGGTGTCCTTTCGCTGTCTTGGTATGGCTTCTTCCCCTTTCGGGGGAAGGCTGGGATGGGGTCCCCCACCCCGACCCTCCCCCGGAAGGGGAGGGAGAAAATCCGGGTCATTCCTTCTTTCCGATGCCCAGGTAGGTATCGATGATCCGCTGGTCGTGCATCAGTTCGCGCGCGTTGCCATCGAGCGCCACGGCGCCCATTTCGAGCACGTAGGCGCGGTCTGCCACCTGCAGCGCGGCGCGCGCGTTCTGCTCCACGAGCAGCACCGACACGCCATGGCTGCGCAACTGCGAGACCACGCGCAGCACTTCGCGCACCACCAGCGGTGCCAGGCCGAGCGAAGGTTCGTCGAGCATCAAGAGCCGCGGACGCGCCATCAGCGCGCGTCCGATGGCGAGCATCTGGCGCTCGCCGCCCGAAAGCGTCGAGGCCAGCTGCGGGCGCCGTTCGCGCAAACGCGGAAAGATCTCGAACACTTCGTCCATGCGCGCGCGCTGGTCGCGATGGCCCTTGCGCCACTGGTAGAAGCCGCCGAGCAGCAGGTTGTCTTCGACCGACATGTCGCCGAACAGCTCGCGCCGCTCGGGCACCAGCGCCACGCCGCGCGCCACCATGGTTTCGACGCCCGGGCGTGCGATGCGCTCGCCATGCAGCGCGAGGCTGCCGGTGGAGGGCAGCAGGCCCATCGCCGCGCACAGCAGCGTGGTCTTGCCGGCGCCGTTGGGGCCGATGACGGTGACGATCTCGCCTTCGTTCACATGCAGCCGCACGCTGTGCACCGCCTCGACGGTGCGGTAGGCGACGCAGAAGCCGTCGAGCTGGAGAATGGGCATGCTCATCTTGCGTCTTCCAGCAGTTCGTCGTCCGCGCCGCCCAGGTAGGCCTCGAGCACGCGCGGGTTGGCCTGCACTTCGGCCGGCGTTCCGGTCGCGATGACGGTGCCGAATTCGAGCACCGTGATGCGGTCGGCAAGGTTCATCACAAATTCCATGTCGTGTTCCACCACCAGGATGCCGAGGCCTTCGGCACGCAGCTGACTCAGCAGCACGGAGAGCGCACGCTTCTCCAGATGCCGGAGGCCCGCGGCGGGCTCGTCGAGCAGCAGCACCGAGGGCTGGCCGGCAAGGGCGCGCGCAATCTCGACCACGCGCTGCTGGCCCAGCGAGAGCGATGCGGCCGGCGTGCCGGCATGCGCGCCGAGGCCGCAGCGTTCGATCTGGCGGCGGGCTTCGGCCATCAGTGCGGCTTCCTCGGCACGGTCCAGCCGAAGCATCGCGGCAAGCCAGCCACGCTTCGCGCGCAGGTGAGCGCCCAGCGCCACGTTCTCGACCACGCTGCGCTGGCCGAGCAGGCGCACGTGCTGGAAGGTGCGCCCGAGGCCGAGCGCGGCGAAGACGCGCGAAGGCTTTGCTTTCATTGCCTGGCCCGCAAGCCGCACTTCGCCGGCGCTCGGGTCGTCCACTCCGGAGATCATGTTGAAGAAGGTGCTCTTGCCCGCGCCGTTCGGCCCGATCAGCGCGTGGATCTCGCCGGCCTTCAGCGTCATCGAGATGTCGTTGTTGGCCACCAGCCCGCCGAAGCGCTTGCTGACGCTGGTGGCCTGCAGCAAGACCTCGCCCTTGGCGGGCAGGTTGCGCTGTGCGAGCTGCGCGGTGGAGGCGGCAGGCCGCGCGGCATCGGTGGCGGCAACGGCATGCGGGCGCACCCAGCGGCCCGCGATGCGCGCCAGCGTGGGCCACAGGCCGTCCGCAAAACGCTGCAGCACGAACAGCATGAGCAGGCCGAACACGATCACTTCGAAGTTTCCGCTGCTGCCGAGCAGCGAAGGCAGCACGTCCTGCAGCTTCTCCTTCAGCAGCGTGATGAGCGCGGCGCCCAATACCGCGCCCCACAGATGACCCGCACCGCCGACCACCGCCATGAACAGCAGCTCGATGCCGATGTTCAGGTTGAAGGGCGTGGGGTTCACGAAGCGCTGCAGGTGCGCGTAGAGCCAGCCCGACACGGCCGCCAGCAGGGCCGCGAGCACGAAGAGCTTCACTCGGTGCCGGGCTGTATCCACGCCCATCGATTCGGCCATCAGCCGGCCGCCCTTCAGCGCGCGAATGGCGCGGCCCTCGCGCGAGTCGAGCAGGTTGTGCAGGGCCCAGAGCGCGAGCAGCAGCACGGCCCAGATCACGACACCGAGCGCGCGCGGCGTGGCCAGCGAAAAGCCTGCGATCACGAGCGGTGGCACGCCGGTGATGCCGGTCTGCCCGCCGAGGAAATCCATGTTGCCGAACAGGTAATACAGGCTCAGGCCCCAGGCGATCGTGCACAGCGGCAGGTAGTGGCCCTGCAGCTTGAGCGTGACTGCGCCCAGCGCCCATGCGAGCGCGAAGGTCAGCACCAGGCCGAGCAGCAGCCCGGCCCACGGCAGAAGCCCGGGCCCGACGAAGCCGCCCATCCACGCCGCCGCGGTAGGCGACGTGCAGATCCATGCGGTGGCGTAGGAGCCCATGCCGACGAAAGCGGCCTGGCCGAAGGAGGTCATGCCGCCGACGCCGGTCAGCATGACCAGGCCGGCCGCGACCAGCGCGTAGAGCCCGATGTTGCTGAGCACCGACACCGTGAACTCGGGCAGGAAGCCCCAGGCCAGCGCCATCAGGGCGACGAGCACCAGCGTGAGCTGGCGCGGCGTGGCCAGCGGCTTGCCCGCAGGAGGCAGGTGGGCGGCGATGGGATTCGACGGCGCGCTCATTCCTCGTCCTCCACATGGCGGCTGTGCAGCGAGCGCCACCACAGCACCGGGATGATCAGCGTGAAGACCAGCACCTCCTTGAACGGACTGGCCCAGAACGAAGCAAAGGCCTCGAGCTGCCCGACCAGCAGTGCGCCCGCCAGCGCCAGCGGATAGCTCGCGAGCCCGCCCACGATGGCGGCGACGAAACCTTTCAGGCCGATCAGGAAGCCGGTGTCGTAATACACCGTGGTGAGCGGCGCGATCAACAGGCCCGAGACCGCGCCGATGAGCGCCGCGAGCGCGAAGCTCAGGTCGCCCGAGAGTTCGGTGGGAATGCCCGACAGCCGCGCGCCCACGCGGTTGATGGCCGTGGCGCGCAGCGCCTTGCCGACCATCGAGCGGCCGAAGAAAAGGAACATCGCAATCACCAGCAGCAGCGTGATGCCGACGACCACCAGCGACTGCCCGCCGACCGGAATGCCGCTGATGTCGAAACGCTCTTCCGAGAATGCGGTGGTGCGGTAGCCCTCGGCGCCGAAGAAGAGCAGGCCCAGCCCCACCAGCACGCCGTGCAGCGCCACCGAGACGATCAGCAGCATCAGCACGCTGGCATCGGCCAGCGGCCGGTAGGCGAGGCGATAGAGCAACGGGCCGAGCGGCGCGATCAGCACCAGCGTGGTGACTGCCTGGGTCGCCATCGAGGTCGGCTTGAGCCCGAGCACGAGCGCGCAGGCCAGCGCCGGCAGCGCCACGCACCAGGTGAGCGCAGAGCCCCAGTCCACCACCGCGCCGCGCTTCCAGCGCCAGGCTTCCACCACCAGCACCATGGCCGCGAGCGCGACCAGCAGCCACAGCGTGGCCGGCACGCGGCCGGTCTGCAGCATGGCCATCGACAGCGCGCCGAAGGCGACGAACTCGCCCTGGGGAATGAAGATGACGCGCGTGACGGAGAACACCAGCACCAAGGCGAGCGCCATCAATCCATAGACGGCACCGTTCACGATGCCGTCCTGCCCCAGAAGCAGGGCGATCTGCAGATCCATAGAAAAACCTTCGGGCCTTGCCCGTGTGTCGAATCCGTGTCCGGCGCCTGTGTTTTCAGCCGGGCGTTGTGTTGCTCCTTCCCCCCGGAAGGGGAGGGCGCGGGACCGTTCAGGGCTGGTATTTCCAGGCGCCGTTCTCGATCTTCACCATGACACGGGCACGCTGGTCCAAGCCCAGATGGTCGTTGGCCGTCATGTTGAACACGCCGTGAGCGCCTGACACATCCTTGACCTGCTCCAGCGCATCGCGCAGCGCGGCGCGGAATTCGGGCGTGCCGGGCTGCGCCTTCTTGAGCGCGACCGGCACGGCCGACGTCATCAAGAGGCCCGCGTCCCAGGCGTGTGCGCCAAAGGTCGACACCGTGTTCTTGCCGTTCGCGCCCTCGTAGGCGGTGACGTAGGCCAGGGCCGATTTCTTCACCGGATGGCTGGCCGGCAGCTGCTCGGCCACCAGCACGGGCCCGGCCGGCAGGAAGGTGCCGTCCACGTCCTTGCCGCCAACGCGAAGGAAGTCGGCATTGGCCACGCCGTGGGTCTGGTACATCTTGCCGGCGTAGCCGCGCTCCTTCAGCGTCTTCTGCGGCAGTGCGGCCGGGGTGCCCGAACCCGCGACCAGCACCGCATCGGCCTTGGCGGCCATGATCTTCAGGGCCTGGCCGGTCACCGAGGTGTCGGTGCGCGCATAGCGTTCGTTGGCGACGATCTTGAGCTTCTTCAGTTCCGCCGCCTTGGCGAATTCCTGCGACCAGCCTTCGCCATACGCATCGGAGAAGCCGATGAAGGCCACCGTCTTCACGCCGTTCGCGGCCATGTGCTCGGCAATGGCGAGAGACATCATGATGTCGTTCTGCGGCGTCTTGAAGACCCATTGCTTCTTGGCGTCCATCGGCTCGACGATGCGGGCCGAGGCGGCGATCGAAATCATCGGCGTCTTGGCTTCGCTCGCCACGTCGATCATCGCGAGCGAGTTGGGCGTGGTGGTCGAGCCCAGCACGATGTCGACCTTGTTCTCGGCGATGAGCTTGCGCGTGTTGGCCACGGCTGCCGTGGTGTCGGAGGCGTCGTCGAGCACGATGTAGTTGATCTTCTGTCCGGCGATGGTCTTGGGCATCAGCGCGATGGTGTTCTTCTCGGGAATGCCGAGCGAGGCGGCCGGACCGGTGGCCGAGAGCGTCACGCCGACATTGATGTCGGCCCATGCGGCAACGGCGGTGGCGCACAGCGCCGCGATCAGCAAGGGCTTGAAGAATTTCATTTTGGTTTGTCTCCGGTTGAAAAATCGTTATGGGGGTCAGCGCTCGTCGAAGGACAGGATCACGCGTTCGGTGAGGGGGTGCGCCTGGCAGGTCAGCACGAAGCCTGCGGCTACTTCATTCTTGTCGAGCGCAAAGTTTCTTTCCATGCGGACTTCCCCCTCCACGAGCTTGGCGCGGCAGGTGCCGCACACGCCGGAGGTGCAAGAGAAGGGCACTTCGAGCCCGGCCGCGGAAGCCGCATCGAGGATGCTCGGCTGCCCTTCGGTGAAAGTGATCTCGCGCTGCAGGCCATCGCGCACGATGGTGATGCGCGCCTGCTTGGCGTCGCCGGGCAGGGCCTCGTGCACCACCGCGCCGACCTCGCCGGTCAATGCGGCAGAAGGCAAGGCAACGCCGAAGCGCTCGATGTGAATGCGCTCTTCGGGCACGCCCGCGGCGAGCAGCGCCGCCTCGGCTTCGTCGTTCATCTGAAACGGGCCGCAGATGTAGACATGGTCGATGCTTGCGGCCGGCACCAGCGTGTTGAGGAACTCGCCGATCTTCTCGCGGTTCATCACGCCGAAGCCCAGCGGCGAATCGGTGTGCTCGTCGGAGAACACGTGCTGCAGCTCGAGGCGCGTCATGTAGCGGTTCTTCAGGTCCTCGATCTCTTCCTTGAACATCGTGGACTGCAACTGGCGGTTGCCGTAGATCAGCGTGAAGCGGCTCCTGGGTTCGCGCGCCAGCACGGTCTTCATGATCGACAGGATCGGCGTGATGCCGCTGCCGCCCGCGATGCCGACGTGATGGCGTGCGGCAGCCGGCTCGATCGGCACGAAGAAGCGGCCTTGGGGCGCCATCACCTGCACCGTGTCGCCGGGCCGAAGGTGCGCGTTGATCCAGTTGGAGAACACGCCGTCCCGCACCTTGCGCACGCCCACGCGCAGCTCCCCGTCGTCCAGGCCGGCGCAGATCGAGTACGAGCGGCGCAGATCCTGCCCGTCGATGTCGCGGCGCAATGTGAGGTACTGGCCCTGCGTGAAGCCGAAGACTTCACGAAGCTCGGGCGGCACCTCGAACGAGACGACGACGGCCTCCGGGGTGTCGGGCTCGACAGCCTTCACGCGCAGTGGGTGGAAGAGGGTGCTCATCGCCTAGATCGGTTTGAAATGTTCGAAGGGTTCGCGGCAGGCCATGCAGCGGTAGAGCGCCTTGCATGCGGTGGAGCCGAAGGCGGACAGGCGCTCTGTGCGTTCGCTCGCGCAGCGCGGGCAGGCAATGCGTTCGCCGCCGGCGATGCGGCCGAAGAGGCGGATGGGCATCGCGGTGCCGGCGGCCGCTTCGGGGGTGAGGTGGGCGGGCGGCGCGATGCCGTAGGCCTTGAGCTTGGCGCGGCCTTCTTCGCTGATCCAGTCGCTGCTCCAGGCCGGCGCGCGGCGCAAGGTGGCGCGTGCGCGGCCAAGGCCGGCGCTCCCGATGGCGGCGAGCACGTCGTGCTCGATGGCTTCCGTCGCGGGGCAGCCCGAGTAGGTGGGCGTGAGCACGATCTCCAGCCCGTCGTCATGTTCGATCACCTCGCGCACGATGCCCAAGTCGCAGACCGACACGGCCGGCACCTCCGGATCGAGCACGGTGTGCAGCACGGCCCACGCCGCGTCGACGCGTGATGCGACCGCGTTCACCACACACCCCCGGGGTAAGAGCGCTGCAGGTGCTGCATCTCGGCCAGGATGTAGCCCATGTGTTCGGTGTGAACGCCCTGCTTGCCGGTGCTGCGGAAGGCGGTTTCCTTCGGCATCTCGAGCTCGGCGGCGTCGAGCACCAGTTGCATCTCGGCGAACCAGGGCTCGCGCAGCTCGCTCCACGCGGGGCCGAGGCCTGTTGCGCTGGCTTCTGCATCGACTGCATCGCCTTCGAACAGTTCGGGCACGTAGAGCCAGAGCTGTTTCAGCGCACGCTCGGTGCGGCGGCGCGATTCGTCGGTGCCGTCGCCGAGCCGCGCCACCCAGTCGCCCGAGTGCTGCTGGTGGTAGCGCGCTTCCTTCAAGGCCTTGCCGGCGATGGCGGCCACCTCGGCATCGCTCGATGCTGCGAGGCGTTGCCACAGCAGCTTGAGCAGCGTGGCGACCATGGTGTTGCGCACCACGGCAAAGGCGAAGTCGCCGCGCGGCAGCTCGACCAGCGTGAGGTTGAAGTAGTCGCGCTCGTCGCGCAGGTAGGCGAGCTGGTCTTCGTCGTGCTCGCGGCCAGCGCCTTCGAGCTTGCCGGCGTGCGTGAGCAGTGCGCGCGCCTGTCCGACGAGGTCGAGCGCGATGTTGGTCATCGCAATGTCTTCTTCCAGCACGGGTGCGTGGCCGCACCATTCGCCGAGGCGCTGCGCGAGCACCAGGCAGGTGTCGCCTATGCGCAGCAGGTATTGCACGGCGGGCGTGCGGTTCAGTTCGATGGATGCTTGTTGCATGGCGTGCCGCTCACATGTGATCCACGGACTTGGGCAACGAATAGAACGTCGGATGGCGATACACCTTGTCCTCCGCAGGATCGAAGAACATGTCCTTGTCGCGCGGGTCGCTGGCCACGATCTGGTCCGAGCGCACCACCCAGATGCTGCTGCCTTCCTGGCGGCGCGTGTACACGTCGCGCGCCATCTGGATCGCCATCTTCGGATCGGCCGCATGCAGGCTGCCGCAATGCTTGTGGTCGAGCCCGGCCTTGCTGCGGACGAACACTTCCCAGAGCGGCCATTCCTGTTTCGTATCGGTGGTCATGCGGCTTCCTTCGTCTGTTGCTTGTTCGCGTGGGCCATGGCGGCCTCGCGTACCCACGCGCCTTCTTCCCATGCGTCGACGCGGGCTTGCAGGCGCTCGCGGTTGCAGGGGCCGTCGCCACCGATCACGCGCCAGAACTCGCTCCAGTCGATCGCGCCGAAGTCGTGCGCCTGGCGCTCTTCATTCCATTTCAGGTCGGGGTCGGGCAAGGTCACGCCGAGGATGCGCGCCTGCTCGACGGCGGCGTCGATGAATTTCTGGCGCAGCTCGTCGTTGCTGAAGCGCTTGATGCCCCAGCGCATCGACTGCGCCGAGTTGGGCGACTGGTCGTCGGGCGGGCCGAACATCATGATCGAGGGCCACCACCAGCGGTTGACTGCGTCCTGCACCATTGCCTTCTGCGCCTCGGTGCCGTGGGTCATCATGGTCAGCAGCGCTTCATAACCCTGGCGCTGGTGAAAGCTCTCCTCGCGGCAGATGCGGATCATGGCGCGCGCATACGGCGCATACGAGCAGCGGCAGATCGGCACCTGGTTCATGATGGCCGCGCCGTCCACCAGCCAGCCGATGGTGCCCATGTCGGCCCAGGTCAGCGTGGGGTAGTTGAAGATCGAGCTGTACTTGGCCTTGCCGGTGTGCAGCGCGTCGAACATCTGGTCGCGCGAAGTGCCGAGCGTCTCGGCGGCGGCATACAGGTAGAGCCCGTGGCCGCCTTCGTCCTGCACCTTCGCCAGCAGGATGGCCTTGCGCTTGAGCGTGGGCGCGCGGCCGATCCAGTTGCCTTCGGGCAGCATGCCGACGATCTCGGAATGCGCGTGCTGGCTGATCTGCCGCACCAGCGTCTTGCGGTAGTGCTCGGGCATCCAGTCTTTCGCTTCGATGAAATCGCCGGCGTCGATGTGGGCGTCGAAACGCTCCTCGAGCCGCATTTCCTCGGCCGAGCGCACGGCTTTCTTCTTGCCGTCGTCGCCTGCGTCCTTGCCCGTGGTGTCCATGGCCTGGGTGTACATGTGCGTGTCCTTTGCAAAGAGGGTTTGAAACCGCGCCCGCTCAGCGCGGACGCGTGTCGATCACGCGGCGGGCCTTGCCGGTCTGTGTGCGTTCGATGGAATCGGGGTCGAACACGTGCACCCTGGTCGAGATGCCGACCAGCGTCTTCACGCGTTCCTGCACCCATGCGGCGATGGCCTTGCGTTCGGCTTCGTCGATGGCGGCGTTGCGGTGGTCGAGCTCGCAGTGCACCTCGACCTCGTCGAGCAGGCCGTCGCGGCGCACATGCACCTGGTAGATGCCCGACAGGCGCTCGTGCGCGAGCACGATTTCTTCCACCTGCGTGGGAAAGACATTGACGCCGCGGATGATCATCATGTCGTCGCTGCGCCCGACGATCTTGCCCATGCGCCTGAAGGCGCGCGAGGTGGGCGGCAAGAGGCGCGTGAGGTCGCGCGTGCGATAGCGCACGATGGGCATGGCCTCCTTGCTGAGCGAGGTGAAGACCAGTTCGCCTTCTTCGCCGTCGGCCTTCGGCTCGCCGGTGTCGGGGTCGATGATCTCGGGGTAGAAATGGTCTTCCCAGATCACCGGGCCGTCCTTGCTCTCGACGCATTCGCTGGCCACGCCCGGGCCCATCACTTCGGAGAGGCCGTAGATGTCGACCGCATCGATGCCGGCCTTGCCTTCGATGTCGCGGCGCATGGCTTCGGTCCACGGCTCGGCGCCGAAGATGCCGATCTTGAGCGAACTGTCTTTCGCATCGAGGCCCTGGCGCTCGAACTGCTCGATGATCACCTGCATGTAGCTGGGCGTGACCATGATGATGTCGGGCTTGAAGTCTTGTATCAGCTGGACCTGCTTCTCGGTCTGGCCACCCGACATCGGAACGACCGTGCAGCCCGCGCGCTCGGCGCCGTAATGCGCGCCGAGGCCGCCGGTGAAAAGGCCGTAGCCATAGGCCACGTGGATCATGTCGCCCGCGCGGCCGCCCGCGGCGCGGATGGAGCGCGCGACGAGGTCGGCCCAGGTGTCGATGTCCTTCAGCGTGTAGCCGACCACGGTCGGCTTGCCGGTGGTGCCCGACGACGCATGGATGCGCGCCACCTGCGTGCGCGGCACGGCGAACATGCCGAAGGGATAGTTGTCGCGCAGATCGCTCTTCACCGTGAACGGAAACTTCGACAGGTCGGCAAGCGACTTCAGGTCTTCCGGATGCACGCCCTTGGCATCGAAGGCCTTGCGGTAGTGCGGCACGTTGTCGTAGGCGCGCTGCAGCGTGGCGCGCAGGCGCCGGATCTGCAGCGCGGTGATTTCGTCGCGGCTCGCGGTTTCGATGGGCTCGAGCTCGCCGGGCGCGGGGTGTCTGGCTGTCATGGTCTTGTCTCCTCAGGCGGCAACGGCGGGGCGGCCCTTGGCGGTGTAGGAGCGGCCGCGAAACATCGCGATGCGTTCGCCGCGCTGGTTGGTTATTTCGGCGTCGTACACGCCGGTGCGGCCGGCTTTCGAAACCTCGAAGCAGCGCGCGGTGAGCACGTCGCCTTCGCGCGCCGGTGCAATGAAGTCGATCGAGAAGCCCGAGGCCACCGTGAGCTCGTCGTACGAATTGCAGGCGAAGGCAAAGGTGGAATCGGCCAGCGTGGCCATGAAGCCGCCGTGGCAGATGGCGTGGCCGTTGAGCATGTCGGTGCGCACGCGCATCTCGAGCGTGGCCTGGCCGGGTCCGACCTCGACGATGCGCATGCCGAGGCCCTTGCTCGCGTTGTCGTTCGCGAACATGCCGTCGCGGACGTACTCCGCGGTTTGCTGGGGTGAGCGGGTCGTGTCCGTCATGGCCTAGCGGTCCTTGAACATCGGCGCGCGCTTGGCGCGGAAGGCCTCGACGCCTTCGCGGTAGTCGTTGGCGTTGCCCATCTCGCGCTGGATGCGGGCTTCTTCGGCGAGCGCGGCATCGAGGTTCATGTCCTGGGCGGCGGCCATGGCCTGGCGCGTGGCGACAAGGGCGCGCGTCGGCATGCCGGCCAGCTTCAGCGCGAGCGCGGCGGCCGTCTCGGCCAGTGCCGCGTCGTCCACGCATTGCCAGATCAGGCCGATGCGCGCGGCTTCCTCGGCCGGCAGCTTGTCGCCCAGCATCGCGATGCCCAGCGCGCGCGCCGAGCCCACGAGACGCGGCAGCAGCCAGGTGCCGCCGGTGTCGGGCACGAGCCCGATCTTGGTGAAGGCCTGGATGAAGCTGGCCGAACGCGCGGCCACCACCAGGTCGCAACACAGCGCGATGTTGGCGCCCGCTCCTGCGGCGACACCATTGACGGCTGCGATCACGGGCGCCGGCATCGAGCGCAGGCGCGCCACCAGCGGGGCGTAGTAAGTGGAAATGACGTGGCCCAGGTCCTTGGGCGCGGCACCAGGCGTGGGGTCGGGCGCGACCGATGAGTCGGCCAGGTCCTGCCCGGCGCAGAAGCCACGGCCGGAGCCCGTGAGCACGAGGCAGCGCACGCTCGCGTCCTGCGCGGCGAGGTTCAGCGCAGCCATCAACTCGGCATGCAGTTCGGTCGTGAAGCTGTTGAGCGCAGAAGGGCGGTTGAGGCTCAACGTGCGGACAGGGCCGGTATCGCTGGCGAGAACTAAAGGTTCTGGCATGGGCTTGTCTCTCATCCTTGAAATGGGGTGAATCGGCCCGCAAACACTATTGACCGACCGGACGGTAGATTTTAAGATCGTCCTCCATGGCAGCACAAGCGGGTTGCGTCAGGGCAAACCCTGAGCCCGCATCCAAGGAGACCGACACAATGCCCAGCTACTCCATCGACGGCGTGATTCCCGTCGTCGACCCGACGGCCTACGTGCACCCGAGCGCTGTCCTGATAGGCGACGTGATCGTCGGCCCCGGCTGTTATGTGGGCCCCTGCGCCAGCCTGCGCGGCGACTTCGGCCGCATCGTGCTGGAAGAGGGCTCCAACGTGCAGGACCATTGCTGCATCCACGGCTTTCCCGACCAGGACACAGTGGTCGAGGTCAATGGCCACATCGGTCACGGCGCGATCCTGCACAGCTGCATCGTGCGGCGCGACGCGCTGGTGGGCATGAACGCAGTGGTGATGGACGAGGCCGAGATCGGCGAGCAGGCCATCGTCGCGGCCTGCGCCTTCGTGCCGGCCGGCATGAAGGTGCCGGCGCGCTCATTGGTGGCCGGCATTCCGGCCAAGGTGAAGAAGATGCTGAGCGACGAGGAAATTGCCTGGAAGCTCGAAGGCACGCAGACCTACCAGGCGCTGACCGTGCGCAGCCTGGCGAGCCTGCACGAGGTGGCGCCGCTGGCGCAGATGGAGCCGGGCCGTCCGCGCCTGCCCGCCACGGACGTGCGCTCGCTGATTGCGACCCGGCGCGGTTAGCCGGCGCGCTTCATGCAAGATCGAGGGTTGCCCGCAACCGCCTATCAAGGAAGAAAGAGGACCCGATGCCGCGTGGAAGATCCGCCACCTACGACGACCAGCGTGAACTGATCCTCTCGCAGGCGGCCCAGCTGTTCGCGCGCCGCGGCTATCCGGCCACCTCCATGAACCAGGTGGCCGAGGCCTGCAATCTCTCGAAGGCCACGCTCTACCACTACTACAGGGACAAGAGCAGCCTTCTGATCAGCATTGCCGAGACCCACGTCTCGCGGCTGGCCGCGCTGGTGGCCGAGGAAGAGGCCTCGACGCACACCGACGAAGAGCGGCTGCGCCGCTTCATCTACCGCATCGTCGAGGAATATGCGGGCGCGCAGGACGCGCACCGCGTGCTGACCGACGACGTGCGTTTTCTGGAAGAAGCCGACCGCGAGCGCGTGCTCGACCAGGAACGGCAGGTGGTGGCGGGCTTTGCGCGCGCGGTGTCCGCCTTGCGCCCCGGCGCTCCGAGCGACGACCTCGCGAAGCCGCTGACCATGCTGCTGTTCGGCATGATCAACTGGATGTTCACGTGGATGAAGCCCGGGGGCCGGCTCGACCATGCGTCGATTGCGCCGATCGTGGCCGACCTGTTCCTGGGCGGCATCGGCGCCGTCAAGTCGCCTGCGCCCCGCGCCGATTCTGCGCCGACGGCCAACCGGCCGGACGCGGTCAAAGAATCCGGTTGAACCAGAGCAGCGACAGCCCCGCCGACAGCAGCGTAAGAATGGCCGCGCCGAGCGCGAAGAGCGCAGAGATCTCGGTTTCCTTCTTTTCCACCGTGAGCCGCGAGCTCAGCGTTTCGTACACCTTCTTCAGGTCGGCGGCGGTGCCGGCGTAGAAGTATTCGGCCTGCGTCTTGTTGGCCACGGCCTTGAGCGTTTCCTCGTCGAGCCGCACGCGCATCGACCAGCCTTCGAAACCGATGGTCTCGCCGTCGACCGTGCCCACGCCCACCGTGTAGATGCGCACGCCGCGGTCCGCCGCGGCCTTGGCCGCGTCGAGCGGATCGACGCCGGTGGTGCGCTGGCCGTCGGTCAGCATGATGATGGCGGCCGAGGTGTAGGAGCCCGGCGCCACGGGGGTGAATTCCTTGGCCTGCTTCTCGGTCTGGTCGATGGGCGTGCCGCGCTGGCGGCTGGGTGCGCTGAACTGCGAGACGTCGATGCCCGCGTCGGGGAACAGGGTGGCGAGCGACACCACGATCGCATTGCCCGTGGCCGTGGCGCGCTGCAGCTGGAAGCTGTCGATGGCGGTGATCAGGTCGTCGTGGTTGGTGGTGGGCAACTGCGCCACCTGCGCGCTGCCCGCGAAGGCGACGATGCCCACTTTCACGTGTCGCGGCAGGTCCTTGATGAAGGTCTTGGCCGCTTCCTGGGCCGCGACCAGGCGGTTGGGCAGCACGTCGGCCGCGCGCATGCTTCCGGAAACGTCCATCGCGAGGATGATGGTCTGCTGGTTCGAAGGCAGCATCACCACGGCCATCGGCCGCGCGGCCGCCACCAGCATGGCGGCCATGGCCAGCAGGAACAGGAAGGGCGGGATGTGCCGCCGTATGCTCTGGCCGGCGCCCATGGCCTCGCGCACGATCGACAAGCTCGCATAGCGCACCGCCAGCTTTTTCTTGCGGCGGATCAGCCAGATGTAGAGCAACACCAGGAGCGGCAACGCCGCCAGCAACCAAAGGAATTGAGGCCAGAGAAAAGTCATGCTGCCACCGCCTTCACTCCGCTGATGCCGATGCGCGTGCGGCGCTTGCGCATGTCGGCAAAACGAACGATGGCTTCCACCAGGTCGTCGCTGGTCGAAAGCTCGAGCGCGTCGACGCCCGCCCTTGCGAGTGAAGCGCGCAGCGTTGCTTCGCGCTCGGCCGCCAGGCGCGCAAAGCGCTTGCGAAAGCCCGCATCATGGGTGTCGACCCAGAGCTGCTCGCCGGTTTCGGCATCGCGCAGCGGCACCAGGCCGAGGTCGGGCAGATCGAGTTCGAGCGGATCGAACAGGCGCACGGCAATGACCTCATGCCGCTGCACCAGCTGGCCGAGTGGGCGTTCCCAGCCGGGCTCGCTCAGAAAATCGGACACCACGAAGACGGTGGAGCGGCGCGGCATCAGCATGCCGGCGGACTTCAGCAGGTCGGCCAGCCGCGTCATGCCTTTTTGCGTGGGCGCGGCCTCGAACCTGTCGGCGCGGCGCTCCATGGCATGCAGCAGGTGCAGCACATGCCGGCGGCCGCTGCGTGGCGGGATCACGGCTTCAAGGTCGGTGCCGTACACCAGCGCACCGACCCGGTTGCCATGGCGCGTGAGCAGGCGCGCGAGCACGCCGACGAATCCGGCCGAGATTTCGCGCTTGGCCCTCTGGCCGGATCCGAAATCGACCGACCGGCTCAGGTCGAGCACGAACCACGCGGACATCTCGCGGTCTTCGGTGAAGACACGCACGTGGGGCGTCTGCAGCCGCGCGGTCACGTTCCAGTCGATGTGGCGCACGTCGTCGTTGTGCTGGTATTCGCGCAGGTCGGCCAGATCGAGCCCGGTGCCGCGCATCAGCGTGCGGTAGTCGCCCTGCAGCAGGCCGTCCAGGCGGCGGATCACCGTCCATTCGAGCCGGCGCAGCGCGCGGTCCGCCCCGCCGGCTTCAGCAACGAGCCGTTCGTCGTTCGCGGCCGCGGGGGCCTTACGCCACCAGCTTTTCATGTTCGAGCGGTTTGGGAGGAGCGGGGACGGCTTTCATGATCTTCTCGATCAGGCTGTCGGGCGTGAGCCCTTCGGACAAGCCTTCGTAGGAAAGCGTCACGCGATGGCGCAGCACGTCGGGCACCAGCGCCGTCATGTCTTCGGGCAGGGCATAGCTGCGGCCGCGCAGCAGTGCGAGCGCGCGTGCGCCTTCGGTGAGGCTGATGCTCGCGCGCGGGCTGGCGCCGAAGGTGATGAAGCGGCGCATGTCCTTCAGGCCGTGCTTGTCGGGCGTGCGCGTGGCGGAGACCAGCTTCACGGCGTACTGGATGAGCGAAGGGTCGACGTACACGCGCCGCGCCTCGGCCTGCAGCTCTGCGAGCTGTTCGGTGGTTGCGACCGGGCTGGCGCCCACTTGCGGGCCGATCACGCGCTGGACGATGACGAACTCTTCCTCGTCGCTCGGGTAGTCGACCAGCACCTTCATCATGAAGCGGTCGACCTGTGCCTCGGGCAGGGGATAGGTACCCTCGGTCTCGATGGGGTTCTGCGTGGCCATGACCAGAAAGGGCCGCGGCACCCGGTGCGTCTCGCCGGCAATGGTGACCTGGCGCTCCTGCATCACCTCGAGCAGCGCGCTCTGCACCTTGGCCGGTGCGCGGTTGATTTCGTCGGCCAGCAGCAGGTTGGCGAACACCGGGCCGAGCGAGGTGCTGAACTCGCCGGTCTTCTGGTTGTAGATGCGCGTACCGACCAGGTCGGCCGGCACCAGGTCGGGCGTGAACTGGATGCGCTTGAACTGGCCGCGAACGGTGTCGGCCAGCGTCTTGACGGTGAGCGTTTTCGCGAGGCCCGGCACGCCTTCGACCAGCAGGTGGCCGCCCGCGAGCATGGCGACCATCACGCGCTCAAGGAAGCGGTCCTGGCCCACCACCACCCGCTTGACCTCGTAGAGGATCTGCTCCATCAGCTCGGCCGTGGCGGAAGACGTGGAAAAGGGGGTCTCGGTGCTCATGCGATGGTCTCTCTGGATGAATGAACGATCGAAAGCTGGGGCGTGGTGCGGGGCCTGTGGGTCTAGAACGGCGGCGACCCGGCGGCCGAGGCCGCGTTTTCAATCGGCACTGCAAATCCGATGCCAATGAAGGTGCGCTGCTGTGTCGGATTGAGGATGGCGGTGACGATGCCGAGCACCTCGCCGTCCATGTTGATCAGCGGTCCGCCCGAATTGCCGGGGTTGGCCGCCGCATCGAACTGGATCAGGTTGCCAAGCTCCTGCTTGCCCTCGGGCGAGCGGAACGAGCGCTTCAGGCCCGAGACCACGCCGGCCGATACCGACGGCCCGATGCCGAACGGAAAGCCGACGGCGGCCACCTGGTCGCCGGGTTGCAGATCGGCGGTCGAGCGCATCACCGCGGGAATGAGGTCATCTGGAATCTTCTGGGCCTGCAGCACCGCGAGGTCGTTCTCGGGCTGCACGCCGGTGATGGTGGCCACCGCTTCGAGCCCGTCGGCGAACGTCACCTTGATGGTCTCGGCGCCTGCCACCACATGCAGGTTGGTGAGGATCACGCCCTTGTCGACGATGACCACCCCGGTGCCCACGCCGCGCTCGACTTCACCCGGCGGCGCGTCCGCTTCGGGCAGCTTGCCCTTGGCCAGATTGCGGCCGCGCTTCTGGATCTTGGCCTCGGGCGTGGCTTTCTCTGTGCCGTAGCCGACCACGCGTACGACGGAGGGCCGCACGATTTCGGCAGCCTTCGCGGCCGGGGAGGGCAGCGTGTGGGTCTGCAGCGTGCGCAGCACGGCCGCATCGATGTCCTTTTGCGTCAGCGCCTTGGCGCCGTGCCGGGGCCACCAGGTGGCGCCGCCGGCAGCGAGCGCGGCGCTGAGGACCACCACGAACGCAAAACTGCGACGGCCCGGCTGCCAGCCGGCCTTGGCGGGTTTTGCAGAAGGGGGGGAGTCGGGAGAACCGGGCGGCGCGCCGTTGCCTGCGGCCTCGGGCGATGGCACGGCAACCTGGCCGGCCGTGGAGTCGGCCGCTTGCGGCTGCGTGCCGGGCGAACGGCTGTACAAAGCGGGCCTGCGCATCGGGACACCTCCGGCAAGGGATGACGGGTGATCAGGGAGTCACAGTAGCACGCTTTCTTCTGCCTTGCATCCCTTCGGGCATCATCTCGCCATGGCTGCATTCGTCGATACCCACTGCCACCTCGATGCGCCCGAATTCGGTGCAGAGATGCCGGTCATCCGCGCACGGGCCGCCGGACGGGGCGTGGCACTGTGTGTCATTCCTGCCGTGGCCGTCTTCAACTTTGCCACGGTGCGCGAACTCGCGCGGATGCAGGGCGATGCGTACGCACTCGGCATCCACCCGCTGTGCACCGGCAATGCGCAAGAGTCCGACCTGGAAACACTGGACGCCGAACTCGCCGCGCGCCGGGGCGATCCCCGGCTGGTCGCGGTCGGCGAGATCGGGCTGGACTACTTCGTGGAGGGGCTGGACAGCGACAAGCAAGAGCACTTTTTTCACACTCAGTTGCAACTCGCGCGCAAATACGATTTGCCGGTGCTCATCCACGTGCGTCGCTCGGTCGACAAGGTGCTCAAGCATCTGCGGCAGACCTCGGCAGGACGGCCCTGGCGGGGCATTGCCCATGCATTCAACGGTAGCGAACAGCAGGCCAAGGCCTGCATCGACATCGGCCTGAAGCTGGGCTTCGGCGGCGCCGTGACCTTCGAGCGCGCGTTGCAGCTGCAGCGGCTGGCCGCCACGTTGCCGCTCGAATCGATCGTGATGGAAACCGATGCGCCCGACATCCAGCCCCACTGGATCTACCGCACGCAGGCACAACGCGCAGCCGGCGAACCGCAGGGCCGCAACGAACCCGGCGAACTGCCGCGGATCGCCGAAGTGGTGGCGACATTGCGCGGCATCGGAGTCGACGAATTGGCCCGGGCCACCACCCAGAACGCCGTCGAAGCCCTGCCTCGGCTCGAAAGTCTTCTCGCATTGTCGGAAGCCAGGCCGCACCGCGCGTAGGCCGATGTCCCGTCTTGCGCTTGCGCAAGCGAGGCCCGCATTTTTGCTGTCATCCTTGATGTTCGAAGTGGCGTTGCTTGTTCAGTGGCAACTCCGTCACTCCAACACTTCATCCAAAAGGAGTCTTCACATGAGCAGATCTTTCATTCGCACCGTGCCTGTTGTCCTCGCCCTCGCGCTTGCCTCCATCGGCGTTTCCGCCGTGGCGCAAACCGCGGCGCCCGCAACTGCCGAACCCACCACGACTGAAAAGGTGAAGGAAGCCGGCAAGGACGCGGTCGATGCGACCAAGAGCACGACCAAGAAGGCCGTGAACGCCACCGAGCGCGGCACCAAGAAGGCCTGGAACGCGACCAAGCGCACCACCAAGAAGGCCACCACCGCCACCAAGAAGGTGGCCGTGAAGACCGGCGACGCCGTTGAAACCGCTGGCCACAAGACGGCCGACGGCATGCGCAGCACCGGCAAGGCCATCGGCGAGAAGATCCCCGGCACCGCAGAGAACGAAGCCGCCAAGAAGTAAGTTGGCTTCGGCCTCGACGAAAGAACCCGCTTCGGCGGGTTTTTTCATGGGCGGCGACAGTGCCAAGATACCGCCCCATGAATTCACCTGTCGCACCCGACACCGCCAGCGCGGTGCTCACGGGCCTCGCACCCGTCGTCTCGCCCGCGACCGTCGTGCTGATCCTCGGCAGCTTCCCGGGCGTCCGGTCGCTCGAGCAGCAGCAGTACTATGCGCATCCGCAAAATCAGTTCTGGAAAATCTTGCAAGCCGTTTGGCCCCACCACCCGCTCCCGATGGGCGCGGACAGCTACCCCCAAAAGAAAAAATGGCTGCTCGACCGCGGCCTGGGCGTGTGGGACGTGTACGCCGCCTGCGAGCGCGAGGGCAGCCTCGACTCCGCCATTCGCGCGCCCGTGGCCAACGACATCGCGGGGCTGCACCTGCCCCGGCTGGCTGCCATTGCGCACAACGGCGGCGAGAGCTTCAAGCATGCGCGCCACACGCGCACCCTGGGCGTGCCGGTCTACCAGCTGCCTTCCACCAGCCCCGCCAACGCGTCGTGGAGCTTCGAGCGCAAGCTCGCAGCCTGGCGCGAGGTCTTTGTCGCCCACCACCTTCTTTGATGGCCACGAGCAAAACTCCCGTTCTCCCCGAAGTCAATTTTTCCGACTGGGGCGACATCCGCTACCTGCATCTCGGCACCGAATGGGTCCAGGGCTCCATGAAGCTCGATGCGCCTTTCGAAATCGAGCTCGAATACGTCCAGCGCATGATGGCCTGGCTGCTGTTCGGCGACCCCAAGAGCGTGGCAAACCGCCATGCGATGCAGCTCGGCCTCGGCGCCGCCACGCTCACCAAGTTCTGCCGCAAGACCCTGCGCATGCGCACCACCGCGGTGGAACTGAATCCGCAGGTGGTGTCGGCCTGCCGCGGCTGGTTCAAATTGCCGGCCGACGACCCGAAGCTGCGCGTGGTCATTGCCGATGCGGCGCTCGAGATCCGCAAACCCGAATGGCATGGCACGGTCGACGCCCTGCAGGTCGACCTGTACGACCACGAAGCGGCCGCGCCGGTGCTCGACAGCGAAGATTTCTACGCCGATTGCCGTGCGTTGCTCACTGAAGACGGCTGCATGACGGTCAATCTTTTCGGCCGCTCGTCGAGCTACGAGCGCAGCCTGGAGAAAATCGCCGGCGCATTCGGGGCCGATGCGGTCTGGGCCTTCAAGCCGACGCGCGAAGGCAACACGGTGGTGCTGGCACAGCGCACGCCGAGCCGCCCGAAGCGCGAAGCCCTTGCCGAGCGTGCCCAAACGATCCAGACTCGATGGGCCTTGCCCGCGCCGAAATGGCTGCGTGTCTTCAAACCGCTGAATCCCACTCTCACCCGACCGTCCGGCCCATGAGCGCTGTTCCCGCTGTTCCCGCCCCCGCCTCGAAGGCTGCCCGACACGAAGGCCCGCTCGACCTGCGCCGCCTGATCGAATGGCTCGCCACCGACGGCGTGATCTCGCCAGTGGAAGCCAAGCGCACCATCGCGCGCTGCGCCCAGGCCGAGAGCCGGCAGGCGCCCCTGGTGCGGCTGGCCAACGTGGCCATGACGCGCGAAAGCGACGGCAAGCCGCTCGATCTCGAAATGCTCACGCAGTGGCTTTCCGGTCGCGCGGGGTTGGCCTACCTGCGCATCGACCCGCTGAAGGTCGACGTGGGCAAGGTGGCCGACACCATGAGCGCGGCCTATGCCGAGCGCCACAAGGTGCTGCCGGTGCAGGTGCTGCCCAATGAGGTCGTAGTGGCCACGGCCGAACCCTTCCTGACCGACTGGATCGCCGAAGTGGAGCGCCAGTCGCGCCGCACGGTGCGCCGCGTGGTGGCCAACCCGACCGACATCCAGCGCTATACGGCCGAGTTCTTTGCGCTCGCCAAGTCGGTGCGTGCCGCGCAGAAAGCCGGCGGCAACACCGGCGGCGCGAGCTTCGAACAGCTGGTGGAACTGGGCAAGAGCACCAAGCAGCTGGACGCCAACGACCAGAGCGTGGTGCAGGTGGTCGACTGGCTCTGGCAATACGCCTTCGACCAGCGCGCGAGCGACATCCACCTGGAGCCGCGCCGCGAGCAGGGCGTGATCCGCTTCCGTATCGACGGCATCCTGCACCCGGCCTACCAGATGCCGATGGGCGTGATGAACGCGATGGTGTCGCGCATCAAGCTGCTGGGCCGCATGGACGTGGTCGAGAAGCGCCGCCCGCTCGACGGCCGCATCAAGACCCGCAACATGCGCGGCGACGAGGTCGAGATGCGCCTGTCCACCTTGCCCACCGCATTCGGCGAGAAGATGGTGATGCGGATCTTCGATCCCGACACGGCCGTGAAGGACCTCGACGCGCTCGGTTTCGCGCAGCACGACGCGCATCGTTGGGAGCAGCTCGTCACGCGACCGAATGGCATCATCCTGGTGACGGGCCCCACGGGTTCGGGCAAGACCACCACGCTGTACTCCACGCTCAAGCGCGTGGCGACCGAAGAAGTCAACGTGAGCACGGTCGAAGACCCGATCGAAATGATCGAGCCCTCGTTCAACCAGACGCAGGTGCAGCCGCAGCTCGACTTCGGCTTTACCGAAGGCCTGCGCGCGCTGATGCGGCAGGACCCCGACATCATCATGGTCGGCGAAATCCGCGACCTGGCCACGGCCGAGATGGCGGTGCAGGCCGCGCTCACCGGCCACCTGGTGTTCAGCACGCTGCACACCAACGACGCGCCCAGCGCCATCACGCGCATGATGGAACTGGGCGTGCCCTCGTACCTCATCAATGCCGTGATGCTCGGCGTGCTGGCCCAGCGGCTGGTGCGCACGCTGTGCCCCAACTGCAAGCAGCCCGATGACACGGTCACGCGCGAGAAGCTCGAGACCATCGTCAAGCCATGGCAGATCACCGGCTCGGTGCGCGCCTACAAGCCCGTGGGCTGCGTCGATTGCCGCATGACCGGCTACATGGGGCGCATGGGCCTGTACGAACTGCTGAGCATCAGCGAAGACTTCAAGGCCCAGGTCACCAAGGAGCCGAACCTCGCAGGGCTGCGCCGGCAAGCCGTGATCGACGGCATGCGGCCGCTGCGCCTGGCGGGCGCGTTGCGCGTGGCCGAAGGCGTCACCACCATCGAGGAAGTGCTGAGCGCGACCCCCCCGCTCGAGTGAGGGCCCCTGGCCCGAGCCCTGGGGGTTATCCCTAGCCTTTCGGTTAGTGGAATCCACATCGGGCTGACCACCAGCTGACTCGACAATCTCGCATCGAAATTTGTTCGAGGAGACTGTTCGTGAAAATCAAGAGTCAGAAAGACTTTTTCTCGGGCCTGATGTTTACGGTCGTAGGAACGGCGTTCGCATGGGGCGCCACCACCTACAGCGTAGGCAGCGGCGCCCGCATGGGGCCGGGTTATTTCCCGTTGATGCTGGGCATCCTGATGGCCGTCATCGGCCTGGGGATCATGTTCAGCGGCCTGACCGTTGAAACCGCCGACGGCGAAAAGATCGGCAAGTGGGCCTGGAAGCAGGTGGTGTTCATCCTGGGTGCCAACCTCGCATTCGGCATCTTGCTGGGCGGCCTGCCAAGCATCGGCGTGCCAGCCATGGGAATGATCATCGCGATCTACGCGCTCGTGATCATCTCGAGCCTCGCGGGCCACGAGTTCAAGCTGCCAAGCGTGCTGATCCTGGCCACCGTGCTGGCCATCGGCAGCTATGTGGCCTTCATCTGGGCGCTCAAGCTGCAGATCCAGGTCTGGCCGACCTTCATCACCGGTTGAGAAAGCGCGCAAATGGAATTGTTTGAACACCTCTCGATGGGTTTTGGCGTTGCCTTTACCTTCACCAACCTGCTGTACTGCCTGGTCGGCTGCATTTTGGGCACACTGATCGGCGTGCTGCCGGGCATCGGCCCGGTCGCGACCATCGCGATGCTGCTGCCGGCCACGTATGCGCTGCCGCCCGTGTCGGCGCTGATCATGCTGGCCGGCATCTACTACGGCGCGCAGTACGGCGGCTCGACCACCGCGATCCTGGTGAACCTGCCGGGCGAATCGTCCTCGGTGGTGACCGTGATCGACGGCTACCAGATGGCGCGCAAGGGCCGCGCAGGCCCCGCGCTGGCCGCGGCGGGCCTGGGCTCGTTCTTCGCGGGCTGCGTGGGCACGCTGATCCTGGCGGCCTTTGCACCGCCGCTGACCGAGCTGGCCTTCAAGTTCGGCCCGGCCGAGTATTTCTCGCTGATGATCCTGGGCCTGATCGGTGCCGTGGTGCTGGCCTCGGGCTCGCTGCTCAAGGCCATCGGAATGATCGTGCTGGGCCTCCTGATGGGCCTGGTCGGCACCGACGTGAACTCCGGCGTGGCGCGCTACAGCTTCGACATTCCGGAACTGACCGACGGCATCGGCTTCGTGGCCATTGCCATGGGCGTGTTCGGCTACGGCGAAATCATTGCCAACCTCTCGCGCCCCGATGACGAGCGCGAAGTGTTCACTGCCAAGGTTTCGGGCCTGTTTCCGACCAAGGAAGACTTCAAGCGCATGATCCCCGCCGTGCTGCGTGGCACGGCGCTGGGTTCGGCGCTCGGCATCCTGCCCGGTGGCGGCGCGCTGCTGGCGGCTTTTGCGGCCTACACGATCGAGAAGAAGACCAAGCTGCAGCCGGGCGAAGTGCCCTTCGGCAAGGGCAACATCCGCGGCGTGGCGGCTCCCGAGTCGGCCAACAACGCCGGCGCGCAGACCTCCTTCATCCCGTTGCTGACGCTGGGCATTCCGCCCAACGCCGTGATGGCGCTGATGGTGGGCGCGATGACCATCCACAACATCCAGCCGGGCCCGCAGGTGATGACCAGCAACCCCGAGCTGTTCTGGGGCCTGATCGCCTCGATGTGGCTGGGCAATGCGATGCTGATCATCCTGAACCTGCCGCTGATCGGCATGTGGATCAAGCTCTTGTCGGTGCCCTACAAGTTCCTGTTCCCGGCCATCGTGCTGTTCTGCGCCATCGGTGTGTACTCGACCAACAACAACACCTTCGACATCTGGATGGTGGGCATCTTCGGCCTGGTGGGCTACACCTTCTTCAAGCTGGGTTGCGAGCCCGCGCCGCTGCTGCTGGGCTTCATCCTCGGGCCGATGATGGAAGAGAACCTGCGCCGCTCGCTGCTGCTGTCGCGTGGCGACTGGAGCGTGTTCGTCACGCGCCCGATCTCCGCCAGCCTGCTGGCTGCCGCACTGCTGCTGCTGGTGATCGTGCTGCTGCCTGCCGTGAAATCGAAGCGCGAAGAAGCCTTCGTCGAGGTTGACTAGGCGCGCCAAGCAATAGTGAACAAAACGGCGCCTTCGGGCGCCGTTTCTTTTTTCAGGGCCTGGCGGCTCTTGGCGGTTTCATGTGCTGCCTTGCCATCGCGAGGAAAGCCATCGCCGCCGGGCTGAGGGGATGCTTGGCCAGGCGGATGGCGACCACCGGGTACTCGAGGATCGGACGCGTCACGGCCACGGCGCGCAGGTTGCCCGGCATCAACACCTCCACGTAGCGCGGCAAGAGCGCCACGCCTGCACCCGCCTGGATGAGCCCGAACGCCGTCGACAGCATCGACACGTGGTGCACCACGCGTGGATAGACGTTGGCCATGCTGGAGAGCTGGCGGCTGACGGCGCGCCACACATTGGCGTCGGGGTTGACGTGGATGAAGGGCAGCGCCTCCAGGTGCTTCGCATCGACCACCACGCGCTGCGCCAGCGGATGGTCGTCGCGCACGAACAGGGCCATGCGTTCGGAAAAGAGAGGCTCGGTTGCCAATTCCGAGTGCTTCTGCCCGATGTCGGAACCAAAGCCCAGGTCGGCTTCCTGCGAGAGGATGCGCGAGATCATCTGCTCCGCGGTGCTGTCGAGCAGCGTGGTGGCGAGCGTCGGGTGCTTCTGCGAAAAGCGGCCGAGCACCGGCGGCAGCAGGGCGCCCGCCGTGAGGTGGCCCACCGCCAGCACCACCCGCCCTTCGCGCAACTGCGACTGCGAACGGCAGGCGTCCACGGATTCATCGATGAGCCGCAGCGCACGCACAGCCGTCTCGACCATCACCTGGCCCGCGCTCGTCAAGCGGATGCGGCGGCCCCGCACCACCAGCGGCTGCCCGAGCTCTTCTTCCATGCGCTTGACGAGGTGGCTGATGGCGGGCTGGGTCAGCTGCAGGGTTTCCGCCGCGAGCGTGAAGCTGCCCGATTCGGCAACGGCCGCCAGCGCCCGCAGTTGCTGCAGCGAGATCTCTTCCGAGGCGTTTCTTGTCATAAACAGCGCTCATAGTTGAATAAGCGGAATTATCTGGCTTGATGCCCGGCGGCTGCATAGCATGCAAGCTTTCCATCGGGCCAGAATTCAGACCATGAAACGAATCCAGTTCCTTCAAGGGGTTGCCGTTGCTCTCTGCGTGGCCGCATCGACGGCCAGCCTGGCCCAGGGCTACCCGAACAAGCCGGTGCGGCTCATCGTGCCGTTCCCGGCTGCCGGCGCCACGGATCTTTTTGCGCGCACCCTCGGGCAGAAGATGAGCGAAAAGCTGGGCACCACGCTGATCGTCGACAACAAGCCGGGCGCGGGCGGTGCGATCGGGTCCGACATGGCCGCCAAGGCGCCGCCCGACGGCTACACGCTGCTGCTGGCCACCACCAGCACGCATTCGATCGGCCCCGCCATCACCAGCAAGCTGCCTTACGACACGGTGCGCGACTTCTCGCCCATTGCGCACGTGGGCGACGCGCCGAGCATCATGCTGGTGCCGGTCGACTCGCCCGCCAAGACCGTGCGCGAATGGATCGCCTACGCACAGAAGAACCCCGGCAAGCTCAACTACGCGTCGAGCGGCAACGGCACCATCGTGCAGCTCACCGCCGAGCTCTTCAAGGCGCAGGCCGGCGTGTTCGTGACGCACATTCCCTACAAGGGCACGGCGCTTGCCATTCCCGACCTGATCAGTGGCAAGGTCGATGTGCTCTTCGATTCGCTGCCCACCGGCATGCCGCACGTGCGCGATGGGCGGCTGCGCGCGCTTGGCGTGACCACGCTGAAGCGCAGCCCGCTCGCGCCCGAACTGCCTCCGATCGCCGATACGCTGCCCGGTTTCGAGTCCAACACCTGGTTCGGCTTCTATGGCCCGAAGGGATTGCCGCCGGACATCGTGGCGCGCGTCAACAAGGCCGCCAACGAGGCGCTGGCCGATCCCGAAGTGAGAGAAAAGCTCTCGCGCCTGGGCATCGAACCCGCGGCCGCCGGCACGCCCGAGCAGTTCGCGAAGATGGTGGCCGCGGACGCCGCCAAATGGAAAAAAATCATCGTCGAGCGCAAGATCAGCAACGAATAGCGAGCCACCCCAATGAACTTCGACTTCAACAATCCCTACCTTTCCACCCGCATTCCGATCTTTGCGCGCAACGTGGTGTCGACCTCGCACCCGCTCGCCTCGCAGGCGGGGCTGCGCATGCTGCAGCAAGGCGGCAACGCCGTCGATGCGGCCATTGCCACGGCGGCCGTCATGACGCTGGTCGAGCCCGTGAGCAACGGCCTTGGCAGCGATGCCTTCTGCATCCTGTGGGATGGCAAGGAACTGCATGGCCTCAACGCCTCGGGTCCTGCACCCAAGGCCTGGACGCCCGAATACTTCAGGGCCAAGTACGGCGCCGATACCGCCACGCCGCCCATGCGCGGCATCGATTCGGTGACCGTGCCAGGCGCGGTGCGCGGCTGGGTGGCGCTCTCCGATCGCTTCGGCAAGCTGCCTTTCGCCGACCTGCTGGCGCCGGCCATCGACATCGCCGAGCGCGGTTACCTGGTACCGCCGGTGGTGCAGCAGAAATGGGCGGCGGCCACGCCGGTGCTCGAATCGGTGGCGGGCTTCGCGCGGACGTTCATGCCCTGGGGCCGTGCGCCCGAGGTCGGCGAGCTGTTCCGCTTCACGGCCGCGGCGCGCGCGCTCAAGGCCATTGCCCGCACCAAGGGCGAGGCCTACTACAGCGGCGAGATTGCCGAAGCGCTGGCCAGGTTTTCGACGGAGCAGGGCGGCTCGCTCACGGTGGCCGACCTCTCGGCCTACCAGCCCGAATGGGTCAAGCCGATCTCGCGCGACTACCGCGGCCACACGCTGCACGAGATTCCGCCCAACGGGCAGGGCATTGCGGCGCTGATCGCGCTCGGCATTCTCGAGAAATTCGACATCGCGTCGCTGCCGGTCGACTCCGTCGCCTCGCAGCATTTGCAGATCGAGGCGATGAAGCTCGCCTTCGCCGACGTGTACCGCTACGTCTCGGAGCCATCGTCGATGACGGTGACCCCGGCGCAAATGCTCGATGACGCTTACCTCGCATCGCGTGCGAAACTCATCGACGTGAAAAAGGCACAGGACTTCAAGGCCGGAAACCCCGTGAAGGGCGGCACCATCTACCTCACGGCCGCCGACGAGAGCGGCATGATGGTGAGCTTCATCCAGAGCAACTACATGGGTTTCGGCTCGGGCTGCGTGGAACCCGAGTTCGGCATCAGCCTGCAGAACCGCGGTCACGGCTTCAGCCTCAAGGCCGAGAGCCCGAACGTGGTGGCACCAGGCAAGCGGCCCTTCCACACCATCATTCCGGCCTTCCTCACGAAGGACGGCCAGCCCGTGATGAGCTTCGGCGTGATGGGCGGCAACATGCAGCCGCAAGGGCACATGCAGACGCTGGTGCGCATGCTCGACTACAAGCAGAACCCGCAGGCCGCCTGCGATGCGCCGCGCTGGCGCTTCAACGCGGGGCTCGAGATCAACGTCGAGGCTGCGATGAACCCGAACACCGTGCAAGGCCTGCGCGAGCTCGGCCACCATCTCGATGTGATCGACGACTCCTACCAGGACTTCGGCGCCGGCCAGTTCATCTGGCGCGCGGGCGATCCGTCGGTGGAAGGCTACGTTGCCGCCAGCGATCCGCGCCGCGATGGCGTGGCTGCAGGCTTTTGAAGGCTACGCGATGATCGAGGGATGACCAAGTCCGCCGTACAGACCGGCTTTCCCTCTTCTGCAAGCGGCGCAAGGAGCATTGCGCCCGGCCTCGTCCTTGCCTCGCTGGGTGCGGTCGCATTCAGCGGCAAGGCCATCATCGTCAAGCTGGCCTACCGGTACGGCGTGGATGCGATCACGCTGATCATGCTGCGCATGCTGTTCGCGCTGCCCCTGTTCGCGCTCATGGCGTGGTGGGCCGGCCGCGGCAAGCCTGCGCTCACCTTCCGTGACTGGCTCGGCGTCGTCGGGCTCGGCTTCTCGGGCTATTACCTTGCGAGCTTTCTCGACTTTGCGGGGCTCGCCTACATCTCGGCCAGCTTCGAGCGGCTGATCCTTTATCTCAACCCCACGCTGGTGCTTCTGTTCGGCTGGCTCCTGTACCGGCGCCGCGCCACGCGGCCGCAGGTGCTGGGCATGATCGTGAGCTATGCCGGCGTGCTGCTGGTGTTCGGGCACGAGCTCTGGATCGGCAGCGGCGGCAAGGGCGGCGGGGCCGCAGCCTGGGGTGCGTTCCTGGTGTTCCTGAGCGCCGTGAGCTATGCGGGCTACCTCGTCTACAGCGGCGAGTTCGTCAAGCGCCTGGGGTCGCTGCGGCTCGTGGGCCTGGCCACCACCGTGGCCTGCGTGCTGTGCATCCTGCAGTTCGTGCTCGCGCGGCCGATGAGCGTTGCCATGCAGGTGGCGCCCGAGGTCATCTGGCTCTCGGTGCTCAACGCCACGCTGTGCACGGCAGTGCCTGTCCTGATGGTCATGATGGCCATCGAGCGCATCGGCCCCGCCATGGCCGCGCAAACCGGCATGATCGGGCCCTTGTCGACCATCCTCATGGGCGTGGTCATACTCGGCGAGCCGTTCACCGGGTGGATCGCGGCCGGCACGGTGCTCGTGATCGCGGGCATCTTCGTTTTCACACGCACGGGGCGCTAGCGTCCCTGCAGATCAGGAGCAACAAACATGGATCTGGGCATTGCAGGCAAGACCGCGCTGGTGTGCGGCGCGAGCAAGGGACTCGGCTACGGCTGCGCCGAAGCGCTGGTGCGCGAAGGCGTCAACGTGGTCATCGTGGCGCGAGGCGCCGAGGCACTCGAGGCGGCGGCGAAGAAGCTGGCTGCTGCGGCCGCCGGTTCGCCAACGCCGTTCGTCAAGCACGTGGCCGCCGACATCACCACCGAAGCCGGCCGCGCCGCGGTGTTCGCACTGGGCCATGACTTCGACATCGTCGTCACCAACGCCGGCGGCCCGCCACCGGGCGATTTCCGCAACTGGGACCGCGAGGCCTGGATCAAGGCCGTCGACGCCAACATGCTGACCCCCATCGAACTCATCAAGGCCACGGTCGACGGCATGGCCAAGCGCGGCTTCGGGCGCATCGTCAACATCACGTCCAGCTCGGTGAAGTCGCCGATCGACATTCTTGGGCTCTCGAACGGCGCGCGCAGCGGCCTGACCGGCTTCGTGGCCGGCGTGGCGCGCACGCCCATTGCGGCGCAGGGCGTGACCATCAACAACCTGCTGCCCGGCTCCTTCGACACCGACCGCCTCAAGGGCACGATGGCCGGTACGGCGCAGAAGTCGGGCCAGGATTTCGACACCGTGTGGGAAGCCCGCAAGAAGAACATTCCCGCCAGGCGCTTCGGCACGCCGGCCGAGTTCGGCGCCATCTGCGCCTTTCTCTGCAGCATGCAGGCCGGCTACATGACCGGGCAGAACATTTTGGCCGACGGCGGCGCCTACCCGGGCACGTATTGAGCTCGCCCTCAGGCTTCGCGCACTTCGTGTCGCTTCTCCCACCCCCTGCCGGGGGCAACGCCAGCGGCCCGGCAAAGCCGGTTCCGCGGTGTCCGCTTGAAGGGGGCGTTGTTCAATCAGCGCCGTGACGACACCACGATCCCGCCCACGATCAGCGCGAATGCCGCGCCGTGGTACCAGTGCGGCGGCTCGCGCAGGAAGGCCGCGGACAACAGCGCGGCGAACAGCGGCGTGAGGTTCATGAAGAAGCTCGCGGCCTGCGGCCCGGCATGCTGCACGCCGCTGCCCCAGCAGCGGTAGGCCAGCACCGCGGGGCCGATGCCGATGAACGCCAGCGCCGCGAACAACGGCCAGCCGGGCACGATGCGGGCGTCGGCCAGCGTCCATTCGCCGGCTGCGAACACGCCCGACCACGCGAGGCCGAACACCAGCTGTGCCATCAGGAATGCGGCCCAGTCCTGCCGCACGGCCTGCGGCTCGCGCGTGCGCGCCAGCATCCAGCTGTAGAACGCCCAGGCGATGGTGCCCAGGATCATGTAGAGGTCGCCCGGCACCAGCCGCAGCGCAAGCAGCTGCCGCCAATCGCCGCGGCTCAGCACCAGCAGCACGCCCAGCATCGAGAGCAGCGAGCCGCCGATCTCGCGTGCGCTGACGCGGGCACCGAAGAAGATGGCACCCGTTGCGAGCATCCACAGCGGCAGGCTGGAGCCCACCAGCGTGACGTTGATCGGCGTGGAGGTCTGCAGTGCCAGGTATTGAAACGCGTTGTAGCAGCCGATGCCTAGCAGCCCCAGGACGGCGTAGCGCTTCCAGTGCGCCCACAAGGGGCTGGTCGGCCGCACCACCGGCCATGCGAGCGGCAGCAGCAGCGCGAACGCAATGACCCAGCGCACGAAATTCAGCGTGAGCGGCGAGACCAGGTCGCGCACCAGCCGGCCGACCACGGCATTGCCGGCCCACAGCAGCGGCGGCACGGTGAGCAGGAAGACGGTGGAAGGCGTGAGGCGCTGCTGCATGGGCGCCGACTCTACCGGGCATTGCCCTCTGCCGCCGCGGCAAGGCCAAACGTGGCACGATGCGCTTCTTCTTTTTTCCGCGTGCCTGGAGACTGCAAAGATGATGAGCAAAGCCGTCCGTATCGACCGCCATGGCGGTCCCGAAGAACTGAAGATCGTCGACGTGGAAGTCGGCGAGCCCGGCCCGGGCGAAATACGCATCCGCCACAAGGCCGTGGGCCTGAATTTCATCGACACCTACCAGCGCAGCGGGCTCTACCCCTTCCAGCTGCCGCTGCAGCTGGGCATGGAAGCCTCGGGCGTGGTCGAGGCCGTGGGCGAAGGCGTGGCGCACCTCAAGGCCGGCGACCGCGCCGCCTATGCGAGCCAGCCGCCCGGCGCCTACAGCGAGCTGCGCGTGATGCCGGCCAAGACCGTGTGCAAGCTGCCCGACGCCATCTCCTTCGAGACCGGCGCGGCCATGATGCTCAAGGGCCTGACGACGCAATATCTGCTGAAGAAGACGCTGCCGGTGGAAGGCTTGCAGCCCGGCGACTTCATCCTGTTCCATGCGGCGGCCGGCGGCGTCGGCCTGATTGCGTGCCAGTGGGCCAAGGCGCTCGGCCTGCAGCTGATCGGCACCGCGGGCAGCGATGCCAAGTGCAGGCTCGCACTCGAATACGGCGCGGCGCATGCCATCAACTACAGCACCGAGAACTTCGCGGCCCGCGTGAAAGAGATCACCGGCGGCAAGGGCGTGAAGGTGGCGTACGACTCGGTGGGCAAGGACACCTGGGAAGGCTCCATCGACTGCCTGCGCCCGTTCGGCCTCTTGGCGGTGTTCGGCAACGGCTCGGGCCCGGTGCCGCCGATCAGCCTGGGAACGCTGGCTTCGAAGGGTTCCCTCTATGTGACGCGGCCGACGCTGTTCACGCACATTGCCACGCGCGAAAGCACGCAGGCGATGGCTGACGACCTGTTCGCGGTGGTGCAGAGCGGCGCGGTGAAGATCCCGATCGACCAACGCTATGCATTGGCCGACGTGCAGCAGGCGCACCGCGACCTGGAAGCGCGCAAGACCACCGGCTGCACCATCCTCACGCTCTGAGGCAGAGCACGGCTGGCGCGCCGGCGGCGGGCCAGCCGTGTCCTACCCGTGGTGGGGTGTCATGCCTTCGTCTTGCGAAGAGCGCACTTTGTAGCCTTCAAAAAAGTTGGGAAGGCCAGCGCCATGGACACCGTCAGAACCTTCATCGTCGAGGACAACCCCGCCATCCGCGAGGCCCTGGCCGGCACGTTGCGCGAAGTGGCCCGTGTCGATCCCGTGGGCCAGGCGGAATCGGAACTCGAGGGCATACGCTGGCTGACCGGCAACCCGTCACAATGGGATTTGGCCATCGTGGACCTGTTCCTGAAGGACGGCACGGGCTTCAGCGTGCTCGAAGCCTGCCGCAACCGCGAGCCGACGCAGAAGATGGTGGTGCTCAGCAACCACCTGACGCCCGAGACTCGCCGCAAATGCGCGCGGCTGGGCGCCGATGCGGTGTTCGACAAGGCCACCGAGATCGACGACCTGATCGACTTCTGCCTGCGCCGCCGGCAAGAGCAGTTCACGGCTTCGTCGCCTTCGACGCACTGATGGGGAGCGCACGGCGCGGGCTGCCCGTGGCCATGGGAGCGAATCAGCCCTCGATCTTGCCCAGCCGCGATTCACGCAGCCGGCTCGGCGCCAGCGCACCCGCCGTCTCCAGGATGGGATAGGCAATGGAGCAGATGTGTGAATTGATCCTCTTCAGGTCGCTGATCAGGTCGATGTGCAGCGAGCTGGTCTCGATGCTCAGCGTGGTGCGGTCGGAGAGCCGGTCGAGGTGGGTGGTGGCATAGGCCCGCTCGAGGTCGCGGAAGCGCGCCTTTTCCTGCAGCAGCTTCTGCGCATCGCGCACATTGCCGTTCAGAAAGACACTCATGCTCAGCCGCAGGTTGGCCACCAGCCGCCCGTGCAGTTCGACGATTTCGGCCATGCCGGCTTCGGAGAAATTGCGCTGCGGCTTGATCTTCTTGTCCTCGATGTCGATGATCACGCGCTCGATGATGTCGCCGATCTGCTCCATGTTGATGGTGAAGCTGATGATGTCGGTCCAGCGCCGGCTTTCTTCCTCGCCCAGCGCCTCGCGAGAGATGCGCGTCATGTAGTACTTGATGGCCGAGTAGAGCTCGTCCACCGTGTCGTCGAGCTGCCGCAGCTCCTGCGCCAGGCGCAGGTCGTTGTGGCGGATCACGTCGAGCGTGCCGATGAGCATGGTCTCCACCACGTCGGCCTGGTGCAGCGCCTCGCGCGCCGCGTTCGAGATGGCGAGCGAAGGCGTCGAGAGCGCCGACGGATCGAGGTGGTGCGGCCGCATGGAAGTGGCCGGCTGCTGCGGCACCGGCAGCATCTTCGTGACCAGCTTGGCCACCCACTGCGTGAGGCCGATGAAACCCACGCTGATGACCACGTTGAACGCCAGGTGGAACAGCACCACGCCGTGGGTCGCATTCGGCACGTGCGGCTGCACATAGCGCAGCCAGAGCCCGACGAACGGCGTGACGATGGCGACCCCCAGCGCCTTGAAAAGCAGGTTGCCCACCGTGACCTGCCGCACCGACACGGCCGACTTGGCCGTGGTCAGCACCGCCAGCAGGCCGCTGCCGAGGTTGGCGCCGAGCACGAGCCCGAGCGCGACGTCCAGCGGCACCACGTTGGAACTGGCCATGGCCGCCACCAGCAGCACGACGGCCAGGCTCGAGTACGCCACGATCGCCAGCGCGGCGCCGATGGTGATTTCGAGCAGCACGTCGCTGGTGAGCGAGGCCAGCAAGGCACGCATGGCCGGCGCGGAGAACAGGGGTTCGGTGGCTTCCACCACCAGCTGCAGCGCCAGCAGCATCAGCCCCAGGCCGATGAGCACCCGTCCCACCCGGCCCGCCATGCTGGCCGAGCGCGAAATGAACAGCACCACGCCCACGAAGATGAACATCGGCGAAAGCCAGGACAGGTCGGCCGAGAACAGCACCGCAATGAGGGCCGTGCCCACATCGGCCCCCCGCATCACCGCCAGCGCCGCCGGGAGCGTGACCAGCCCCTGCCCCACGAAGGACGAGGTCATGAGCGAGGTGGCGGTGCTCGACTGCACCAGGGCCGTGACGCCGATGCCCGAAAGCGCGGCCGTGAAGCGGTTGCGCATGCTCTGCACCAGGATCTTGCGCAGGTTGGCCCCGAACACGCGCAGCACGCCCGTGCGCACGAGGTGCGTGCCCCACACCAGCAATGCAACGGCGGCCAGCAGGTTCAGGAGGTGCTTCATGGGGAATGTTTTCTGTCCTTTTCGTTTCGGTTCGTTTCCGGCCCCATTTTCCACATGTAGGGGCTCAGTCGATCAATGTGCCGTTGTCATGGAATGGAAAAGGGCCTTCGAATGTGCCGGAAGCCGCTAAATGGGTCACCAGCCGCCCGCTGCGGGCAGACCAGGCGTGGACCCTGAAGCCGGGCGGTTCCAGCGCCCACGCCGAGGGTGCGTCAGGCGACAGGTCCAGGCAGACCTGGTGCGCCGGCGCGGGCGAGGTCGATGCGATGGTGCCGCCGAAGCGCACGTCGATGGCGCGGTGCAGGTGCCCGCAGATCACGCGTTCGACGTTGCCGTGCCGCGCGACCAGCGCTTCCAATGCCTCGGCGCCCTGCAGCAGGCCGATCTCGTCCATGTGGCCGATCAGCGTCTGGAAAGGCGGGTGGTGCATGGCGATGACGACGGGCTCGCCGCGGCAGGCGTCGAGCTGTTGTTCGAGCCAGCCCAGGCGCTCGTCGCACAGGGTGCCGTGGCTCTCGCCCGTCACGCAGGTGTCCAGCGTGAGCAGGCGCAGCGCACCCACGCGCACCGAATACTGCACGAAGCCGGCCGTGCCCACGCCCGGCGCCAGGTAGGTGTGGCCGGGAAAGCTGCGGCGCAACTGGTCGCGGTCGTCATGGTTCCCGGGCATCAGGTAGACCGGCATGGTCAGCGGTGCCAAGAGGCGCGCCAGGTGCTCGTATTCGGCGGCGCGGCCGAAGTCGCTCAGGTCGCCCGTGATGACGACGGCGTCGGGGTGCTGCGGCAGCCGGAGCACCGATTGCACCGCGCGCTCCAGGTAGGGCGCCGTGTCGATGCGGCCATAGGCCAGGCGGCCCGGCTCGCGGATGTGCAGGTCGGTCAGCTGGACCAGGAAAGTGGTGTCTTCTGTCGTCGTCATACGCTGGTCTCCTGCGACGTCATCAGGCGATCGGGCTGGATGCGCAGTCCCACAGGATCGCCGGGGCCGAAAGGCGTGTCGCGCCCCACATCGGCCACCAGCAGGGGCTGGTCCCGCAGGCGCAGTTGCAGCTGCACGCGGTCGCCGAGGAAGGTGCGGCGTTCGACCGTGGCCGCGCCCCAGTCCGGCCGCGGCGCGCTCACTTCGACGTCTTCGGGTCGGACCAGGAGCATGGCATGGCTCTGCCAGGCAGGTGGGCAAGGCAGGGAGCTACCGCCGAGTCGGACAACGCCTTGCGCGATGGCATCGGCCTCGCGTTCCAGCCGGTTGACCCGGCCCAGGAACTCCGCCACGAAGGGATGCGCCGGCGCACGGTACAGCTCTTCGCCGCGGCCGATCTGCACGATGCGCCCGGCGCTCATCACCGCCAGGCGGTCGGCAATGGCCAGTGCCTCCTGCTGGTCGTGCGTGACGTGGATGGCCGTGATGTGCAGCCGGCGCAGCAGCTCGGCAAGCTCGTCGCGCAGCGATTCCTTGAGCTTGGCATCGAGCGCGGCCAGCGGCTCGTCGAGCAGCAGCACGCGTGGGCGCACCGCCACGGCGCGCGCCAGCGCCACGCGCTGCCGCTGGCCGCCCGAAAGCTCGGCAGGGCGCTTGTTTTCGAGGCCACCCAGGCGCGTGAGGTCGACCAGCTCGCCCACGGCGCGTTTTTCTTCTTCCGGCGCCACGCCGCGGATGCGCAGGCCATAGCCGATGTTGGCCGCCACCGTCATCTGCGGAAAAAGCGCGTAGCTCTGGAACACCATGCCCACGCCGCGGTGCTCCACCGGCCGCTCGGTCACGTCCTGGCCGCCGAACACGATGCGGCTGCCTTCGTCGGGTGCTTCGAGCCCCGCGATCAGCCGCAGCAGCGTCGTCTTGCCGCAGCCCGATGGGCCGAGCAGTGCAAGCACCTCGCCGGCCTCCACGTGCAGGTCGGTCGGCTGCAGGCCGCGCGTGCCGTCGGCGTAGGTCTTGGCGCAGCGCGAGATGTCGATGGGAATGCGTTCAAGTTCCATGGCGTTTTTGCATCAGGTTGGCAAGGTACTGCAGGCCCCACAGCACCGGAAGAATGACCGCGAAAAAGACCAGCGTGTAGGCCGAACCGATCTCGATGCGCATCGAAGCGTAGCTATCGGCCAGGCCCACGGGCAAGGTGCGCGTGAGCGGCGTGTGCAGCATCCAGGTGAGGTTGAACTCGCCCACCGAAAGCGTGAACACCATCAGGCTGCCGGCCACGATGGCCGGGAAAACCGCGGGCACCAGGATGCCCATGAAGCGTTGGCGGAAGTTCGCGCCCAGCGAGCGGGCAGCCTCCTCGAGCGCGAGCAGATCGTCGCGCTGGAGCGCCGAACTCACCGTGCGAACCATGAACGGCAGCGTGAACACCATGTGGCCCACGAGAATGAAGGCGAAGCTCTGGCGGAAAGCCGTGAGCTGGCCGTAGGCGAGGATCAGCGCCAGCGCGGTCGCGAGGCCCGGCACCGCAACCGGCAGCGTCAACAACTCTTCGAAGATGTGCGCGGCCCGCGTGCGGCTGCGCGCCAGCGCGTAGGCGCAGGGCACGCCCAGCAGCACGGTGCCGATCACGCAGGCGAGCGCCAGTGCGAGCGACCAGCCGACGGTGCCGCCGTAGTTCTCCCACACCTCGCCGAGCCAGCGCAGCGTGAGTCCGCTCTTCAGGCCTGCGCTGTAGTTGTTGACCAGGCCCGCCATCACCGACAGCAGCATCGGCGCGATCATGAAGAGGCTCACCAGCACGGTCACGGCCAGCAGGAAGGGCGCCTTGGGTTGCACGTTCTTTCGCATGAAGCGTTTCCTTCAGCGGGCGACCGGGTTGGCCCCGAAGCGTCGCGCCGCGAACAGCACCAGCCAGGTCACGAGGCCCAGCGCAATCGACAGCGACGCGGCGAGCGCGAAGTTGGCGTAGTTGGTGAACTCGTTGTAGATGGTGATCGGGATCACCTCGAACTTGCTGGCCAGCGTAAAGGCGGTGCCGAACGCCCCCATCGAGGTGGCGAACAGGATCGCGCCGCAGGCGAGCGTGGTGGGCGCGAGCTCTGGCATCCACACGTCGCGCGCCACGCGCAGGCGCGAGGCGCCGAGCGAGCGCGCGGCTTCTTCGAGCTGCACGTTCATGGCCTCGGCCGCTGCCGCGTAGGTGGCGATGGCGCGCGGCAGCGAGAAGTACAGGTAGGCCAGGAACAGTCCGAGCAGGCCATACGCAAAGGTGATGCGCTCGCCGAACAGGCTGTCGCCGATGTCGGCCACCAGCCCTTGCCGTCCACCGAGCAGGATCACGAAGAAGCCGATGATCACGCCCGGAAAGGACAGCGGCAGCGTGAGCAGCGACAGCAGCATGCGCCTGCCCGTGAAGGCATGGCGCGCAAGATAGATGCCCACGGCGGCACCGAGCACCAGCGTGGCGAGCGTCACGCCCACCGACAGCGCCACGGTGTTGGCCATGCTCTGCAGGTAGCTAGAGTCGGTCAGCACCGCGAAGTAGGTGCCCCAGCCCTTGGTCGCCGGAAGCGTGAGCAGGCGCACCACGGGCAGCAGCCAGAAGGCCGCGAAGAAAGCGGCTGCGGGTGCCGCGCAGGCGAGCAGTCGCCAGCGTGGGTTCCAGGCATTGGCTGACGACGGTTTCATCGCACGCGCTTCAGCGCACTTCCTTCAGATAGCGGTCGGAGAACGCGCGCTGCGCCTCGGCCATGCGGGCGTAGTCGACGCTCTTGGCGCGCGCGTATTCGCTGGCCGGCAGGAACTGCGCCTCGATGTCCTTCGGCATTGCGCCCGCGCGCACCGGCCGCAGGTAGGCCTTGGCCCAGATCGCCTGGCCTTCGTCGGACAGCACGAAGTCGAGCACCTTCTTGCCTTCGGCTGCATGCGGCGCCTTGGCGACGAGGCTCATCACGTAGGGCACCGCCAGCGTGCCTTCGCTCGGAATGACGAAAGCGACGTTGGCCTTGTCCTTGTACTTGGCACGGTAGGCGTTGAAGTCGTAGTCGAGCAGGATCGCGATCTCGCCCGACAGCACGCGCGCGTAGGAGGTCTGCTTGGGCACGATGGGCTCGTTCTTCTGCAGTGCCTTGAAGTAGTCGATGGCCGGGCCGAAGTTGTCGAGCGTGCCGCCGCGCGCCTCGTTCACTGCCACCGCGCCGACATAGCCGACAAAGGCCGAGGCGGGGTCGAGATAGCCGATGAGGCCCTTGTACTCGGGCTTGAGCAGGTCGGCCCACGACTTCGGAATCGGCTTGCCCTTGAGCGCATCGACATTGACCATGAAGCCGAGCGTGCCGGAGTGGATGGTGAACCAGTTGCCGGCCGGGTCCTTCATGCCGTCGGGAATGTCTTTCCACGCGGCCGGCTTGTAGGGCTCGACCACGCCTTCTTTCTGCGCCTGCACCGCGAAGGTCACGCCCAGGTAGGTGACGTCGGCCACGGGGCTGGCTTTTTCGGCCACGAGCTGCGCGAGCGACTGGCCCGAGTTCTTGTTGTCGGCCGGCACGGTGACGCCGGTCCTGGCCTTGATGGCCTTGAGCTGCGTGCCCCAGTCGGCCCACTCGGTGGGGCAGTTGTAGCAGATGGCGGTCTGGGCCATGGCCGTGCTGCCGGCGGCGAGCGTGGCTGCGAGGAGGCCCAGGCGGGCCATGCGGGAAAAGCGGAAGGACTGGAAGGACAACATCATGGAAGAACTCCTTGGTTTGATGTGGCGGAAAACGAAAGGGTCAGGTTGCGGCGGCCGCGCACGATTCGCCGTCGCGGAAGAAACAGGGCAGCAGCAGGCTCGAGTCGGCCTGCAGCGCGGCACCGCCGGCCATCGCCTGGACCAGCAGCTCGACGCTGCGGCGGCCGATGTCGCTGTTGGGCTGCGCGATGGTGGTGAGCGCCGGCGTGAGGTCTTCGCCGAGCGCAATGCCGTCGAAGCCGACCACGCTGAGATCGCCCGGTACGTCGAGGCCGCTCAAGTGCGCGGCCCGGATGCTGCGGATGGCGAGCAGGTCGTTCGAGCAGACCAGCGCGGTCGGCCGGTCCCCGGCTTGCAGCAACTGCGCGAGCATGTGGCCTGCGCTTTCGACAAACGGCACTTCGATGAGCAGAGGCGCGTCGAGCCCTGCGTCGGCCATGCCTTTTTGATAGCCGCGATAGCGTTGCTGCGCTCGGTCGGATGCCGCGAGCGTGCCGCTGACCATCGCGATGCGGCGATGGCCGAGCAGCACCAGCCGCGCCACCGCATCGGCCACGGCCGCCTCGCCATCGACGGTCACGCAAGGATGATCGGGATGCCGGTTGTAGGCCAACACATAAGGCGTGCCGGCGCTGCGCAGCCGGGCGAGCGCGGCCGAAGTGGAAGGGTTGGACACCACGAGGATCAGCCCGTCGACATTGCCGGCCAGAAGCAGGTGGACCGCGCGTTCCTCTTCGGCGAGCTGGTAGCCAGTGGTGATGGGAATGATCGCGTAGCCGCCGGCGATGGCTGCGCCCGCGATGCCCTGAAGGCACTCGGCAAAGGTCGGATTCAGCAGCGTAGGAAGCACGACGCCCAATGCGCGGCTGCGCTGGGTGCGCAAGGTGCGCGCGCTGGCATTCGGCACGTAGTCGAGTTCGCGTGCCACGCGCTCCACCAGCTCACGCGTGGCGCGAGTCACCTTGTCCGGGAAATTGAAGGCCCGCGACACGGTGGCCACGGAAACTCCGGCTTTGGCTGCAACGGCTTGGATGCTCATCGTGCGGTGTCATGTAATCGATTACATTTCACCGCGGCAGTATGACCCCGCTATGACAGCCTATGAAAGTGGGGAGAAACCCTCGCGCGTGTTGGAGGCACGTCTTGCTCCCTCTCCCTCCGGGAGAGGGCTGGGGTGAGGGCCGACGGCCTCTAACGGACGACGAACCTACTTCCCGCGGCGAACCCGCCGGATCTCGTCCAGGATCAAGCAAATGGCCCCGAGCGTGATCGCGCTATCGGCCGCATTGAACGCCGGGAAGTACCAGTTGCCGGCGTGGAAGCTGAGGAAGTCCACCACGTAGCCGTGCATCATCCGGTCGATCACGTTGCCGATCGCACCGCCCAGGATGCAGGCCATCGAGAACGAAAACAGCTTCTGCCCCGCGTGCGACTTCAGCATCCAGACGATGAACACCGCAGCCGCCACGCCGATGGCCGTGAAGAACCAGCGCTGCCATCCCGAATGGTCGGCGAGGAACGAGAACGCGGCGCCCGTGTTGTGCGCGCGGACCACGTTGAAGAAGCTCGTCACGTAGGTCGCGTCACCGAGCTTGTAGTAGCCCAGGATCAGCGTCTTGGTGAACTGGTCGATGATCAGGACGATCGCCGCCAGCCCGAGCCATGGCCAGATGCTGCCGCTGCGGGAACGCGATGCCGACATGGTGCGTGCGGCCGCCATCAGGCAAAGCTCCGCGGCTCGCCGGCGCCGAACAGATTGCTGGTGCAACGCCCGCAGATCGTCGGATGCGCGGGGTCGTGGCCCACGTCCTCGCGGTAGTGCCAGCAGCGGTCGCACTTCTGCGCCGTGCTCGGCGTCACCACGGTAGACAGGGCCTCGCCCGCCGCCAGTTCGATGGCCGAGGCGATGAAGACGAACTTCAGGTCGTCGCCGAGCGTGCCCAGCAGCGCAAGGTCGTCCGCCGGTGCGCTGAGTTGCAGGTTGGCCTGCAGCGACGAGCCGACCTTGCCTTCGGCGCGCACCGCCTCGATGTCCTTGTTCACCACGTCGCGGATCTCGCGCAGGCGGCTCCACTTGGCGAGCAGCGCTTCATCGGGCGCCGCGAATTCGCTGTACGTCTGCGCGAAGATCGACTCGCCTGGCTTGGCCGTGCTCACGAACTTCCACGCCTCTTCGGCCGTGAAGCTCAGGAACGGCGCCATCCAGCGCAGCATGGCTTGCGAGATGTGCCAGAGCGCCGTCTGCGCGCTGCGGCGCGCGGGCGAGCCCGGCGCCGTCGTGTAGAGGCGGTCCTTCAGGATGTCCAGGTAGAAACCGCCCAGGTCTTCCGAGCAGTAGATCTGCAGCTTGGCCACCACCGGATGGAACTCGTACACCTTGTAGTGCGCGAGGATCTCGGCCTGGAACTGCGACGCGCGCGCGAGTGCATAGCGGTCGATCTCGAACAGCTCATCGAGCGGCACCGCATCCTTCGCGATGTCGAAGTCGCTGGTGTTCGCGAGCAGGAAGCGCAGCGTGTTGCGGATGCGGCGGTACGAGTCGACCACGCGCGCCAGGATCTTGTCGTCGCCCGCGATGTCGCCCGAATAGTCGCTCGCAGCCACCCAGAGGCGGATGATTTCCGCGCCCAGCTTGCTGCTGATCTCCTGCGGGTCGATGCCGTTCTTGAGCGACTTGCTCATCTTGATGCCCTTGGCATCCACCGTGAAGCCGTGCGTGAGCAGGCCCCGGTACGGCGCGCGGTCTTCCAGCGCGCAGGCGATCAAGAGCGACGAGTGGAACCAGCCGCGATGCTGGTCGTGGCCTTCGAGGTACAGGTCGGCTTCAGGGCCCGTCTCGTGATGCCCGTTGGGGTGCGTGCCGCGCAGCACGTGATAGAAGGTCGAGCCCGAGTCGAACCACACCTCGAGGATGTCGGTGCTCTTGGTGTAGTGCGGCGCGTCTTCGGCACCCAGAATTTCTTCGGCCGTGACGCGGCTCCAGGCCTCGATGCCGCCCTTCTCGACGATGTCGGCGGCCTGGTCGAGGATTTCCATCGTGCGCGGATGCAGCTCGCCCGAGTCCTTGTGCAGGAAGAACGGGATCGGCACGCCCCAGCTGCGCTGGCGCGAGATGCACCAGTCGGGCCGGTTGGCGATCATGTCGTGCAGCCGTGCCTTGCCGTTCTCTGGATAGAAGCTGGTTTCTTCGATGGCTTCGAGCGCGGTCTGGCGCAGCGACTTGGGCGCCTTGTCCTTGGTGAACACGCCTTCGCCTTCGTCCATGCGGATGAACCACTGCGCCGCGGCGCGGTAGATCACCGGCGTCTTGTGGCGCCAGCAGTGCGGGTAGCTGTGGGTGATGGTCTCGGTGGTGAGCAGCCGATTGGCATCGCGCAGCGCCGAGATGATGACCGGCACCGCCTTCCAGATGTTCTGCCCGCCGAAAAGCGGGAAGTCGAGCGCGTAGCTGCCGTTGCCCTGCACCGGATTCAGGATGTCGTCGTAGGCCACGCCATGGGCGATGCAGGAGTTGAAGTCGTCCACGCCGTAGGCGGGCGAGGAGTGGACCAGGCCGGTGCCGTCGGTGGCGGTGGCGTAGTCGGCCAGGTACACCGGGGACAGGCGCTTGTAGCCGGCGTCGACGTCGTACAGCGGATGCTCGAACTCCAGGCCGCCGAGCTTCTCGCCCTTGACCGTGGCCAGCACCTTGCCGTCGAGCGCATAGCGCGTCATGCACATCTCGACCAGCGAGTTGGCGAGGATCAAGAGGCCACGCTCGGTGTCGACCAGCGAGTACTCGATCTCCGGATTCAGGTTGATCGCCTGGTTGGCCGGGATGGTCCACGCGGTGGTGGTCCAGATCACGGCGAAGATGTCGCCGAGGATCGTGTGGTCGGTCTCGAAGGCCTTGAGCACCTTCTCGCGCTCGTGGGCCTTGAAGGCCACGTCGAGGGTCTGGCTCTTCTTGTCGGCGTATTCGATTTCGAACTCGGCCAGTGAGGAGCCGCAGTCGAAGCACCAGTACACCGGCTTCAGGCCGCGATAGACGAAGCCGCGCTCGATCACGCGCTTGAACGCACGCAGTTCGCCGGCTTCGTTCGCAAAATCCATCGTCTTGTAGGGATGGTCCCATTCGCCCAGCACACCCAGGCGCTGGAAGTCGAGCATCTGCTGCGCGATCTGTTCCGTGGCGTAGGCGCGGCTCTTGGCCTGCATCTCGTCGCGGCTCAGGTTGCGGCCGTACTGCTTTTCGATGGCGTTCTCGATCGGCAGGCCGTGGCAATCCCAGCCGGGCACGTAGAGCGCGTCATAGCCTTCGAGCTGGCGCGCCTTGGCGATCATGTCCTTCAGGATCTTGTTCACCGCGTGGCCCATGTGGATCTGGCCGTTGGCGTAGGGCGGGCCGTCGTGCAGGATGAACTTGGGCGCGCCGTGGCGGGCGTCGCGCAGGCGGTGGTAGCGGCCTTCGTCGTTCCATTCCTTCACCCAGCCCGGTTCGCGCTTGGGCAGGTCGCCGCGCATCGGGAAGGGGGTGTCGGGCAGGTTCAGCGTGGAACGGTAGTCGGTGGTGGAAGCAGCGTCAGACATGTTGGGGTGCGAAACAGAGGGGCTTCGACAGGCTCAGCCCGAACTGCATTGAGCGGTCGGTGCGGAAGAAAAGCCGTTCGCCCTGAGCTTGTCGAAGGGCGGCAGCACGGTGCGTGCAGGGCTAAATTCGGTCGCGCGTGGTCTGGCGATGGGTTTCGGCGTGGGTCGATGCAAAGAACGCGCGCGCGTCGCGCCCATCCTTCGCGATGCCCGCAGTCAGGGCCTCGAGGCTGGTGTAGCGCAATTCGTCGTGCAGTTTGTGCAGGAGTTCCACGCGGACGATTTTACCGTAGGCCCCTTCGGCTCCCAGATGCGAGGGCCACTCCAGGCAATGCGTCTCCAGCAACACCCGGCCCGCGTTGACGTCGTTGGCGTCCAGCGAGGGGCGCACGCCGAGGTTGGCCACGCCGGGCAGCGGCTGCTCGGCCAGGCCGTGCACCAGCACCGCGAAGATGCCGCTGGCGGCCGGCTTCCAGTGCTTGAAGCGCATGTTGAGGGTGCGAAACCCGTCGTCCTTGCCGGGGGCCGAGGCGCCCAGCGCGCGGCCGAGCTTGCGGCCATGGACCACGTGGCCCGAGATCGTGTAGGGCCGGCCGAGCAGATGCTGGGCGTCGGCCATGCGGCCCTCGGCCAGCGCATCGCGCACGGCCGAGCTGGAAACGCGCAGGCCGTGGACCTCGTAGCTGTTCATGCGCGCCACGTCGAAGCCGTGCATGTCGCCGGCCGCGTCGAGCATGGCGTAGTCGCCGGCGCGCTTGGCGCCAAAACGGAAGTCGTCGCCCACCAGCACGTAGCGCGCGCCCAGCCCGTCGATCAGCACGTTCTGGATGAATTGCTCGGGCGACTGGGAGGCCAGCCGGCCGTCGAAGGGCAGCACGATGGTCTGTGCCACGCCGCAGGCCGCGAGCTCGGTCAGCTTGTCGCGCAGCGTGCCGATGCGCGCCGGCGCCAGGTCGGGTTTCTTGGTGACGGCGGCGAAATAATCGCGCGGGTGCGGCTCGAACGTGAGCACGCTGCTCGGCAGCCCACGATGGCGCGCCTCGGTCTGCAGCAGCGCGAGCATGGCCTGGTGGCCACGGTGCACGCCGTCGAAATTGCCAATGGTGAGGGCGCAGGCCGGAGCCACGCCCGGGTGCCGGAAGCCGCGGAAAACCTGCATCGCTGAATATCTTTTTGATAGCGCCTCTCGCCCGTCGATTGGGCGAATCAGGCCGTTTTGTCACAAAGCCGGTATATTGTGACTCAGTGCGTCGCTTTAAGTGGTCTCCGGCGCGCTCCGTGTCCCTGGTCTTTCCGTGATTCTTCCCTTTTTGAGGAGGCGTGTGGTGAAGGTCTTGAAGCTGTCGGCCCAAGGGCTGCCCCAGTCATGGATATCGCTCGAACAGGCGGTCATCCACTATGCAGCGGACGAAGTCCGCTGGGAGGTGGGCGCGCAGGTGGCTGTGTTCCGTGGCGGCCACAACGCCATCACGGGCGAACAATCGCAGATTGCGATCAACAGCATCATCGGCACCAAGGGCGTGCCGCGCATCAATCCCTTCACCCAGCGTCCTGGGCTCACCAACAGCAAGCTCTTTGCGCGCGACCGCAATGTCTGCGCCTACTGCGGCGGGCATTTCCACGAAGACGAGCTCACTCGCGAGCACATCATTCCGTTCGCCCAGAAGGGCATCGACACCTGGATGAACGTGGTCACGGCCTGCAAGCCTTGCAACCACCGCAAGAGCAGCCGCACGCCCGAGCAGGCGAACATGCCGCTCCTGTACGCGCCCTATGTGCCCAGCCTCTGGGAAGATTTCATTTTGCGAAACCGCCGCATCCTGGCGGACCAGATGGAATTCCTGATGGCGCACCTGCCGCAGAGCTCGCGGCTGCACGACACGTGACGCCCCCCGAAGCGGCTCACTTCGTGTAGCCGCCTCCCCCCACTGGGGGGCGCACCCGGCGGCCGGGCGGAGCCCGTTCCGCGGGTGCACTGGCGAGGGGCCGACTTTCGGCGTCAGCGGTTCCAGGCTGGGGGGCGCTTCTCGATGAAAGCCTGAACGCCTTCGAGTGCGCTCTCGTCCATCATGTTGCAGGCCATGGTCTGGCTGGCGTCGGCCAGCGCGGCTTCGATCCCTGTTTCGAGTTGGCGGTAGAAGAGGGCCTTGCCGAGCGCGAGCGCCTTGCGCGGCTTGGCAACGATGCTGGCGACCAGCGCTTCGACGGCGGCGTCGAGTTCGCCGGACGGTGCCACCCGGTTGATCAAACCCTTCTCGCGGGCTTCCTGCGCGCTGATGAACTCACCCGTCACGAGCATCTCGAAAGCCTCCTTGCGGCCGAGGTTGCGCGACAGCGTGACGCTCGGCGTGGCGCAGAACAGCCCCACATTCACGCCGCTGACCGCAAAGCGCGCCTCGCTCGAGGCCACCGCCAGGTCGCACACCGCAACCAGCTGGCATCCCGCGGCCGTCGCGATGCCGTGCACGCGCGCAATCACGGGCACGGGAAGGCGCTGGATCGACAGCATCATGGCGCCGCAGCGTTCGAAGAGCCTCTGGTAGTAGCCGAGCGAAGGATCCGCCCGCATTTCCTTCAGGTCGTGGCCCGCGCAGAAGGCCTTTCCCGCTGCTGCGATGACGACCGCGCGCACGCTCTCGTCCGCCGCGATGTCTGCGATCGCTTGCTCGAGCGCGGCGAGCATGCCCTCCGAGAGCGCGTTGAACGAGGCCGCGCGGTTCAGCGTCAGCATGACCACGCCGCGCGCATCGCGCGCCTTCAGCACAAAAGGGGAGGCCGCATCGTTCATGGCCGTTGCCCTCAGTAAGTCAGCTCCAGCACCGTCAGGTGCTGCTGCGCGGCAGGCCAGGTCAGGCCCGTGATGCGCTCGCCGTTGAATTCACCGGTCACCGCGCGCTGGGGCTCCGCGGCGGCAATGCGCAACCTGGAGCTCGACACGCCTGAACCCTTGGGCGGCACGCCGGTCGGCGGGCTCTGGCCGTCGAAACGCATGGTGTCGCGCTGCGCGTCGAAATATCCGCGAGGGCGCGTGAAGACGACGACCGCCTGGGCATTGGCATCGGCAGGCGCGAGGCGCTCGGGGCGCAGGTTCACCGCACCGCTGCTGCGCGGAAACGCGCTGCGGTAGATGTGGGTAATGCCATAGCCCGGCGCGTTGAGAACGAACTCGTAGGACGTGTCCCCGCGCGCGCTGAAAGGCCCCCATCGGCCGTCCGCGCCGATGCTCTTGCTGTGCACGGCATTGCCGCGACGTGCACCCGTGGCGGGGTCGACGGCATAGACAGAGACCTGGCCGCCGTTCAGCGACAGGTTTTCGGCACCGATCGCGCGGCCATCGAGCACGACGTTCGTTTCGGCCGCGATCACCGTGCTGCGCGGCGGCTCGCCCGTCAGGAATTGCCATGTCGCCGCGAAGGCGGCAGGGGAGAACGAGGTCTCGCGGTGATCGACGCGCGGCAGCACGACATTGGTTGCGCCTTTGAGCGCAGGCCCGTCGAAGCCGATGTTCGTCGGCTGGCCGGGTACGCCGATCCACAGTCCGTCGGGCTGCGCGTACTTGTCGTTGTTGTCGGAGCGCAGCGTGAGCCATTTCACACCCGGTGTGACCTCGTCGCCGTTCGGCCCCTTTGGCGCATTGAGCTGCTGCATGAAACCAGAGAGCCCCGAGAACTCGTTGTTTTCGCGAAAGCCCTTCACGAGCCAGATGCCATGCGCCGGATTGCCGCCCAGCACCACGTGGCTCACCGCATCCGCGCCGCCGCCGTTCTGCACGTAGTTGCGGATGGTGTTGCCGCCGCGCGAGTTGCCGATCAGCACCACCTTGCTGGCGCCCGTGGCCTTCAGCACCTTGTCGACCTCGGCCTTCAGGAAGACGGCCGAATCGGTCGTCGAGCTGCGGCCCGGCTGTGCCACGGCATCGTCGTCGCGCGCCAGCGGGTAGGGCTGGTCGACCGCAAAGAGCCGGTCGCGCGGCCAGCCGTTCGACTCGAAGCGCCAGATCGTCGTCTGCCAGAGCGCCGCCGAATCGCCGTTGCCGTGCATGAAGACGATCGGCGGGCGTTCGGTGTACGAGGGCGAGGGAGTTGTGGCGCAGGCGGTCAGCATGGCGGTCGATGCGAGCCCGAGGGCAAGAAGGGTGCGGCGTGATGTCATGTTTTGTTCCTGGCTGGGGTTCCAAGTAAAACGCCCGCCGGCGCAAAGCGGGCGGGCGTTGGATGCTATGGGAAAAGCATCGTCAGGCGAAGACGCCGGCGGTGTCCTGCATGCGGGCCGACACTTCGCCCAGGTGGTGCAGGGTGTCTCCGAAGGTCATTTCGAGCTGCGTGAGCTTGCGGAAGTAGTGGCTGCCGATGTATTCGTCCGTCACACCGATGCCGCCGTGCAGCTGCACCGAATTTGCGGCGACATAGCGCATCGACACGCCCAGCTGGTACTTGGCGCGCGACAGGGCCTGGCGCCGCTCCTCGGCCGGCGCATTGAGCTTGAGCGTGGCGTAGTAGCTCATCGAGCGTGCGAGCTCGAGCTGCATCTTCATGTCCGCCACGCGATGGCGCAGTGCCTGGAAGGTGGAGATGGTCACGCCGAACTGCTTGCGCTGGTTCATGTAGTCGACCGTCAGGGCGAGCGTCTTGTCCATCACGCCGACCGCTTCGGCGCAGGTGGCCGCAATGCCGACGTCGACCGCGTACTCGAGTGCCGCCAGCCCGTCGGTGGTGATCAGCGCGGCGTCTGCCTTGTCGAACACCACCTCGGCCGCACGGCTGCCGTCCTGCGTGCCGTAGCCGCGAGCCTCGACACCGCTGGCGCTGCGCTCGACCAGGAAGAGGGCGATCTTGCCGTCGGCCTGCGCGGGCACGATGTAGGCATCGGCTTCGTCGCCCACGGGCACCACGCTCTTGGTGCCGCTCAGCGACCAGCCATCGCCGGCCTTCACGGCCCTGGCTTCGCACACGTCGAGCCGGTAGCGCGCCTTGCGCTCCTGGTAGGCCAGCGCCACGATCGCCTGGCCGCCGGCGATGCGCGGCAGCCAGTTGTCCTTGATGTCTTCGCCGGCATAGCCGCTGAGCACCGCGCCGGCGATCAGCGTCTGCGCGAAGGGTTCCAGCACGATGCCGCGGCCCAGTTCTTCCATCACGACCATGCCCGCCACGGGGCCCATGCCCAGGCCGCCATCGTCCTCGCCGATGTAGAGGCCGCCCAGGCCGAGTTCGGCCAGATCGTCCCAGGCCTCGCGCGAGAACCCGCCATTGGCCTCGATGCCGCGGCGGCGTTCGAAGTCATAGCCCTTGTCTACCCACTTGCGAACGGCGTCGCGCAGTTGTTCCTGATCGTCCGAGAAATTGAAATCCATGTTCTTGTCTCCTCAGCCGAGAACGGTCTGCGCAACGATGTTGCGTTGCACTTCGTTCGAGCCGCCGTAGATGGTGGTCTTGCGCATGTTGAAGAAGGTCGACGCGAGCGGCGCAAGGGCCGGATTGCCGCCGGGGAAGTCGCCTTGCCAGCCGGCTTCCATCGCTTCGCGGATGAGAGGCAGGGAATACGCGCCGCCGGCCAGCATCATCAGTTCGCTGTAGCGCTGCTGGATCTCGCTGCCGCGGATCTTGAGCAGGCCCGCGACGTCGAGCGAGTTCTTGCCCGAGGTGGCGGCCGAGAGCACGCGCAGCACCATCATCTCGAGCGCCACGATGTCGACCTCGAGCTTGGCGATCTCGTCCCGGAAGCGCGAGTCGTCGTAAACGCCTTCGCTCTTCGCGATGCGCTTCAGGCGTTCCAGCTCGCGCTTGGCGCGGTTCACGTCGGCGATGTTGGTGCGCTCATGCGAGAGCAGGTGCTTGGCGTAGGTCCAGCCCTTGTTCTCTTCGCCGATCAGGTTCTCGGCCGGCACTTCGACGTTGTCGAAGAACACCTCGTTCACTTCATGACCGCCGTCCAGCAGCTTGATGGGCCGCACCGTGACGCCGGGCGACTTCATGTCGAGCAGCAGAAAGCTGATGCCGGTCTGGGGCTTGCCCTCGTTGCTGGTGCGCACGAGGTTGAACATCCAGTCGCCGTACTGGCCGAGCGTGGTCCAGGTCTTCTGGCCGTTGACGATGTACTTGTCGCCCTTGCGCTCGGCCTTGGTCTTGACCGAGGCGAGGTCGGAGCCGGAGCCCGGTTCGCTGTAGCCCTGGCTCCACCAGACTTCGCCGCTGGCGATGCCGGGAAGAAAACGCTTCTGCTGCTCGGCATTGCCGAAAGCCATGATCACCGGCGCGACCATCACCGGGCCGAACGGAATGATGCGCGGCGCGCCGGCAAGGGCGGTTTCTTCCTCGAACAGGTGGCGCTGGATGGCGGTCCAGCCGGGGCCGCCGAATTCCGTCGGCCAGCCGTAGCCCAGCCAGCCCTTCTTGCCGAGGATCTTGGCCCAGCCTTGCAGATCGTCGCGCGTCAGTTCGAGCGCGTTGTGCACCTTGTGCGAAATCTCCTTGGGAAGGTTGTCCTTGACCCATGCGCGAATTTCTTCGCGGAACTTCTGTTCTTCGGGCGTGAAGCTCAAATCCATGCGTGCCTCGCTGTGTTGATCGGTCCACCGCCATCGCGGCGAAAAGCGGCTTGTCTCCGGGACTCCGAGTTTTAGCACGGTCGTGCTGTGAAACGGTGTCCGCGCGGCGACAAGCTTGCCGGCCGGGCCGTTTTCCGGCGCGCGAGGCGGAGCACAGATAATCCCGGCCTCCCATGAAGAACATCGTGATCCTGATCTCCGGCGGCGGCTCCAACATGGCGGCCATCGTGCGCGCCGCCGAGCGCGACCGCTGGTCCGAGCGCTTCGGCGCGCGCATTGCCGCCGTCGTCAGCAACAAGGCCGAAGCGGGAGGGCTTGCGCTCGCCAAAACGCACGGCATCGAAACCGCCGTGGTCCCGCACAGGGACTATCCGAGCCGCGAGGCCTTCGACGAGGCGCTGGCGAAGGTCGTCGATGCGCATTCGCCCGCCCTGGTGGTACTGGCGGGCTTCATGCGCATCCTGACGCCCGCCTTCGTCGGCCGTTATTCAGGCCGGCTGGTCAATATCCATCCTTCGCTGCTGCCCGCCTTTCCGGGGCTGAACACGCACCAGCGGGCCATCGACGCCGGCTGCAAGGTGGCGGGCGTCACGGTGCACCAGGTGACCACCGAACTCGACCACGGCCCCATCCTGGCGCAGGCGGTGGTGCCGGTGCTGCCGGACGACACCGCGGCCACACTGGCCGGCCGGGTGCTCGCGCAGGAGCATCAGTTGTATCCGCGCGCCATTGCGGAATGGCTTGCCGATACATCAAGTCACATACGTTAAATTTGTTTATATTCGCGGGTTTTCGGGAGCACTCATTGAAAACCCAATCGCTACTGTGCGCGGTCGCCAGCGCCGTTCTGCTGGCGGCTTGCGCCGCGCCAGCCTCCACACCCACCTCTGCACCTGCTTCCGCATCCGCCGCGGCAGCCGAGCCGGTTTACCAGTGCAATGCGGATGGCGCACGGTTCGCTGTCGGACAGCCGTTGTCGCCGCAGCTCGAAGCCGCCGCCCGCGTGCGCGCCGGCGCGGGCACGGTGCGCGCCCTGAAGCCCGGCGAAGCGGTCACGATGGAACTCAACGGCGGGCGCCTCAACCTCGACGTGGATGCGCGCGGCCGGGTGACGGACGTTCGCTGCGGCTGAAACCTGCCGCAGCTCTTGCTGTTCGAACACGCGGCCGTCTAAACCGGGGCAAAGCGCAATTGGCGAATTCCCTCGATCTCCACGGTTTCGTTGAACATCGCGGCAGGGCGAACCCAGAGCCCCTGGGCGCCATAAAGGGCACGGTAGAGGGTCATCGGTTCGAGCGTCTCGCTATGGCGCACGGTGCCCAGCACCTCGTATTCGCCGCCCTTGTAGTGGCGATAGCGGCCGGGAGGCGTCTCTGTCAGGGGTGGCAGGTCGTTGTCATTCACGGCGTTGCTTCTTTCAAACTGTGGTGTCCGGTTGGAGGAAAGACGGATGGATCGCGCTGATTTTGTTCACCTCGTCCGACTGAGCGAGCATGCCAGCGCCGACGACAGTGCGCGCTACCGGCGCAGCGTCGCGGCGTTTGCCGCGCTCGGCTATGCCTGGGTGATGGCCTGCCTGGCGCTGTCGATCGGCATCATCGCCTGGGTGGCACTGGCCGCCGGGCGCGGGCGATTCGGTTTCTCGCGCGGCTGGCTGCTGCTGTTTGCCTTGGGCCTTCTCTGGGCCACGCTGCGCGCCTTGTGGGTGCGATTGGACGAACCCGATGGCCGCGAGCTTTCCCGCGAGGATGCGCCGGCGCTGTTCGAGGCACTCGACCGCATCCGCAAGAAGATCAAGGGGCCGCCGGTCCATCGCGTCTACCTGGACGACGAGTTCAACGCCAGCATCCGGCAGGTGCCGCGCTTCGGCCTGTTTGGCGGAGCGGTCAATTCCCTCTCCATCGGCTTGCCGCTCTTGATGATGCTGGACCGGCGGCGGCTGCTGTCGGTGCTCGCGCACGAGTACGGACACTTGCGCGGCAACCACGGCAAGCTCAGTGCCTGGATCTACCGCACGCGGCTGTCGTGGCTCAAGCTGGACGCCAGCCTGCAACGCGACGAAGGCGTGATGGCGCTGGTGTCGCAGGCCTTTTTCCGCTGGTACTTTCCGCGCTTTGCGGCCCGGACCTTCGCGCTTGCCCGGCAAGACGAGTACGAAGCCGACCGCATTTCCGGTCGGCTGCTGGGCACGCCCGTGGCCGCGGCCGCGCTGACGGAAATAGCCATCAAGGGCAACTGGTACGCCAATGAATTCTGGGCATCGCACTGGGCACGTGCCGAACGCGAGCCCCAGCCGCCCGGTCCCTTCAAGGCACTGCGGGAGCTTGCCGGTACGCCACCCAGCAACGAATTCGCGCGCCAGGCCCTGCGCGAGGCCATGCGGCGCGTCAGCGACCTCGACGACACGCACCCTGTCTTGCGTGACCGGCTCGAGGCGCTTGGCCAGAAGGCTGTGGTGCCGCCATGGTCCACCGAGCCGGCGCTGAGCATGCTGGCCGACAGCGCGAAGTGGATCCAGCATTTCGACAATCAATGGCGCCGCGCCCATGCCAGCGACTGGAAGCAGCACCATGCGCACAGGGCGCGTATTCGCGAACGCATCGAACTTCTTGCCGCGCGGGGCGAGCGCAACACGCCCGACGAAATGGTCGAGTGGGCCGATTCCGAACGCCGGCTCGATCCGGCGGCGCCAGTGCGCGAGCGCTATGAACGCGTGCTGCGGGTTGCCCCCGAACATCCCGGTGCCTTGCGGGGGGTGGCCCAGATGCTGCCCACGCGAGACCGCGACGCACGCCTGGCGGTGCTCGACCGCCTGCACGGCTCCAGCGCGGCCAGCCGCTGGTGGGCTGCGAAAAACGCCGTGGCGGCGCTCGAGGATCCCGATGCAGGGGCGCACGACGAGGAAGCCCTGAAGCTGTGGCGCGGCCGGCTCAAGGAGGCGGAAGAAGCCGAGGCGCGTGCCTGGGAGGAGATCACCGAAACGCCGTTCTTCAGCCAGATCGTCCGGCATGACCTGAGCGACCATGAGTTGGGCGAACTGCGGGCCGACCTGTCGCGGTGCCTCCCGATCTCGAGGGCCTGGCTGGTGCGCAAGACCTTGCGCGAGTTTCCGTGGCGCCGGGCCTACATCGTGTTCGTAGACCTGCCCGGCATGGACGATGACGAGCGCTGGCAGCTTTGCCGGCACCTCGAGCAGACCCTGAGCCTGCCGGGGGCGGCGCTGGTTCTCTGGGCCGGTTATTCGCCGACGCTGGAGGAGATTGAACGGCAGGCTTTCGGGACGATCTGGACGCGCACGGCGTAGGGAGCCGCCCGGCTGAGACAATCGGGGCATGCACCCCAAAGCCCTGTTGGAGGCCACCGCCGATCTGGTCGGCCTTGTCCTGAAATTCGATCACCCGGCCGACCAGGTCGTTTCGCGCTTTTTCCGCGATCACCGCGAGTTCGGCCCGCGCGAGCGAGCCACGCTTGCCGAGACCGTCTATACCGTGCTGCGCAAGAAGCTCCTGTTCGACCATCTCTCGCCTTCGGGCACCGGTTCGAAAGAGCGCCGCATGGCGATCCTGGGCTTTTACGGCCCGCGCGATTTTTTGAAGAGCGCTCTCAACGACACCGAAAAGCGCTGGCTCGACAACTGCGATGCCGTCAAGCCGGAAGATCTGCTGGAGCGCCACCGCCACAACCTGCCCGAATGGCTGGTCACGCCGCTCAAGGCCCAACTGGGCGACGGTTTCTGGCCGTTGGTCGAGAGTCTGCAGCAGCCCGCTCCGCTCGACCTCCGGGTCAATGCACTGACCGACAAGCGGGCAGAAGTGAAGGCGGAGCTTGCCAAGGCCGCTATCAAATCTGAAGCAACCCCGTTTTCGCCCTGGGGCTTGCGCATCGAGGGCAAGCCGGCGCTGACCAAGCTGGATGCATTTGCGCGCGGCGCAGTCGAGGTACAGGACGAGGGCTCCCAGCTGCTCGCGCTGCTGCTGGACGCCAAGCGTGGCGAAATGGTGGTCGATTTTTGCGCCGGCGCGGGCGGCAAGACGCTGGCGATTGGCGCCACCATGCGCAATACCGGCCGGCTCTATGCCTTCGACACCTCGGCGCACCGGCTCGATGCGCTCAAGCCGCGGCTCGCGCGCAGCAAGCTCTCCAACGTCCATCCGGCTGCCATCGCGCACGAGCGCGACGATCGCATCAAGCGCCTCGCCGGCAAGATCGATCGGGTGCTGGTCGACGCGCCCTGCTCGGGCCTGGGGACGCTGCGCCGCAATCCGGACCTCAAATGGCGCCAGTCGCCCAAATCGGTCGAGGAGCTGACGGTCAAGCAAGCCGCCATCCTGCAAAGCGCGGCGCGCTTGCTGAAATCCGGCGGTCGTCTGATTTATGCCACGTGCAGTGTGCTGCCGGAAGAAAACGAGGCCATTGCCGAGGCTTTCAGCGCCGCCAACCCGGATTTCGTGCCGCAGGACGCGGCGGAACTGCTGCAGGGCCTCAAGGTGGAGGGGTTCGAGAAGCTCTGCGCCGGCGGGCCGGACGGTCGCCGTTATCTGCGGCTCTGGCCCCACCGCCACGCGACGGACGGCTTCTTTGCGGCGGTGTGGAACCGCAAATAGGCGCGGCACTCCAAACTAGGGTAAATCTGCGCTTTTATGGAAGGACAAAAGGCCTCATTTTGGCCTTGCCCCCTTAAAATCGCAGGTTAACTGAAAGGTTGCACCTTCGTGTGGCCATGGAGCACTTAATTCAATGTTGATTCCTGACTCTGCCGTTTTGAGCGCGGCCATCGACTGGCTCGGACACGGCTTGTGGGACCTCACATGGTGGCAAGTCGTGCTGTACACGCTCGTCACCACGCACATCACGATCGCCGCGGTCACGATTTTCCTGCACCGCACGCAGACGCACCGGGCCATGGATCTGGGCCCGATCCCTTCGCACTTCTTCCGTTTCTGGCTGTGGCTCGGCACCGGCATGGTGACCAAGGAATGGGTGGCCATTCACCGCAAGCACCACGCCAAGTGCGAAACCGAAGACGACCCGCACAGCCCGCAGGTCAAAGGCATCGACGAGGTCCTGTGGCGCGGCGCCGAGCTGTATCGCGCCGAGTCGAAGAACAAGGAAACGATGGATCGCTACGGCCACGGCACGCCCGATGACTGGCTCGAACGCAACCTGTACACGCGCTACAGCTGGCAAGGCGTCGGCCTGATGCTGGTCATCAACCTGGCGCTGTTCGGCGGGCTTGGCCTGACGGTCTGGGCCGTGCAGATGCTCTGGATTCCCATCACGGCGGCCGGCATCATCAATGGCATCGGCCACTACTGGGGCTATCGCAACTTCGAGGCGCCGGACGCCAGCCGCAATGTCTCGCCCTGGGGCCTGATCATCGGTGGCGAAGAGCTGCACAACAACCACCACACGTATCCCACCTCGGCCAAGTTCTCGGTCAAGAAATACGAATTCGACATCGGCTGGGTCTATATCCAGATGATGCAGAAGATTGGCTGGGCCAAGGTCAAGAAGGTGCCGCCGAAGATGCAGATGGGCGACATCCAGCCCGTGGCCAACGAGAAGACGCTCGAGGCCGTCATTGCCAACCGCTATGAAGTCATGGCCGGCTATGCGCGCGAAATGCGCCGTGTCACCAAGGCGGAGCTGGTTGCGCTCAAGACCAAGGGCGGCGACATCTCGGTGCTCAAGGCAGCCAAGAACTGGCTGCACCGCGACGACGACAAGGTGCCGGCATCGGCCCGCACGCACCTCGTGCAGGCGCGCGCCGCCCATCCGGTCATCGACAAGATGGTGACGATGCGCGAAGAACTGCGCCAGCTGTGGCTCAACACTTCGCAGTCGCGCGAGCAACTGGCGGCCGATCTGGCGGCCTGGTGCCATCGTGCGGAAGCCAGCGGCATTGCCGGCCTGCGCGAATTCTCGACCCGCCTGCGCGCAGCACGGGCCTGAGAGACTTTCAAGAATCGAGCCTCGGGGCTCCCCTGAAAAGCCGGCCTGCGGGCCGGTTTTTTTATGCCCGTGCTTTTCCTGTTCCGAGGCTGGGAAATAGAAGGATCAGCAGGATGGAGGAGAAGAGGATTGGCAGGCAACAAAAAACCCCCGCCGGGCAAGCCTGGCGGGGGGTTTTTGTTTTGGGAAACCAGCGCTGAATTACTTCAGCTTGATTTCCTTGTATTCGACGTGCTTGCGCGCCTTGGGGTCGAACTTCATGATCGACATCTTTTCAGGCATCGTCTTCTTGTTCTTGCTGGTCGTGTAGAAGTGGCCGGTACCCGCGGTGGATTCCAGCTTGATCTTTTCGCGTCCGCCTTTGCTCGTTGCCATGATTCAGCTCCTTAAGCTTGGCCGCGTGCGCGCAGGTCTGCGAGCACGGCGTCGATGCCGTTCTTGTCGATCAGGCGCAGTGCAGCGCTCGAAACACGCAGGCGAACCCAGCGGTTTTCGGTCTCGACCCAGAAACGGCGATATTGCAGGTTCGGCAGGAACCGGCGCTTGGTTTTGTTGTTGGCGTGGGAAACGTTGTTTCCGACCATCGGGCCTTTGCCCGTTACGTCGCATACGCGTGCCATGAGGACACTCTTTCTTGAACAGCTGGCACCGGCGCAACCGTGAAGATTGCAGGTGTTTTGCAGCTTGACCTCGCCAGAAACGGGTGGCGGTACCCCGGCTTGCCGAAGCCACGAGAGTGGCGCTATTTCGGCAAAGCCTCGGATTATAGCCCTTTTGGCCGCAGCCTGGTTCTAGAGCGTGCCGTCCTGCTCGAGGAAGCGCTGGGCGTCCAGCGCGGCCATGCAGCCGGTGCCCGCGCTCGTGATGGCCTGGCGGTACACGTTGTCCTGCACGTCGCCGGCGGCGAACACGCCCGGAATGCTGGTCATCGTGGCGAAGCCCTGCAGGCCGGAGCGAGTGAGGATGTAGTTGTCCTTCATCTCAAGCTGGCCCTGGAAGATGTCGGTGTTGGGGTGGTGGCCGATGGCGATGAAGCAGCCCTTGAGGTCGATCTGCTCGGTCTCGCCGTTCTGCGTGCTCTTGATCCGGATGCCCGTCACGCCCGTGTCGTCGCCCAGCACCTGGTCGAGTTCCCTGTGGAGCTTCAGCACGATCTTGCCTTCGGCGACCTTTTCGTGGAGCTTGTCGATCAGGATGGGCTCGGCGCGGAACTTGTCCCGGCGATGGACCAGCGTGACCTTGTTCGCGATGTTGGCGAGATACAGTGCTTCCTCGACGGCCGTGTTGCCGCCGCCGATCACGCACACCTCTTGCTCGCGGTAGAAGAAGCCATCGCAGGTTGCGCAGGCCGAAACGCCGCGGCCCATGAACTTCTGTTCGGAATCGAGGCCCAGGTATTTGGCGGAAGCGCCCGTGGCAATGATGAGCGAATCGCAGGTGTAGGTACCGCTGTCGCCGGTCAGCGTGAAGGGGCGCTTGCCAAGGTCGACCTTGTTGATATGGTCGAAAACGATCTGTGTCTTGAAGCGCTCGGCGTGTTCGAGAAAGCGCTGCATCAGCTCCGGGCCCTGGACGCCGTGAACATCGGCCGGCCAATTGTCAACTTCTGTTGTCGTCATCAATTGGCCGCCTTGAGCAATGCCGGTGATGAGCAAGGGTTGCAGATTTGCGCGCGCCGCATAAACAGCAGCGGTATAGCCGGCCGGGCCGGAGCCGAGGATCAAAACCTTGGCGTGTTGGGGAGCGGACATGATTGGAAAGCCTAGTATTTGCGCTGCGTCAGCGTGTACATTTTCAGGGTGGTAGCCGTTATATATGGAGTATCACCGCCCGGTTCAACGCCGGGTGCACGGTGTTTTCAATGCGCGCGATTGTAGTAATCCATCGAAAACCGAAGGTGGGGAGGGCTTGCACGTGCGGTATCAGGGATTGATAAATGTCGATGCTTTCCAATCTTGAGCTGTTGCGGCGCGTTCCGTTGTTCGCTTCGCTGACATCCTCGCAATCAGCAAGCATTGCGGATGCGATCATCAAAAAGCGCTTCAAGCGAGCGGAAGTCATTGTCGAGCAAGGCAAGAAATCCAACGCCCTCTACATCATCCTGACCGGGCGGGCGCGCGTCACGAGCGCCGACACCCGCGGCCGCGAAGTGATCCTTGCCACGCTGCACACTGGCGACTACATCGGCGAGATGAGCCTGATCGACGACGAGCCGCATTCGGCCACGGTGCGCACCGAGATCCAGTGCGACGTGCTCATGCTGGGGCGCGACGCGTTCGCACGCTGCCTCCCCGAAAACTCCTCGATGGCCTACAACATCATGCGCGGGCTCGTGCAGCGCCTGCGCCATGCCGACCGCAAGATCGAGTCGCTGGCGCTGATGGACGTCTATGGGCGCGTGGCGCGTTCGCTGCTCGAGTTCGCCATCGACGATGGTGCGGGCAATTTCAAGGTGCGCGACAAGATATCGCGCCAGGATCTCGCGAAAATGGTGGGTGCTTCGCGCGAGATGGTGAGCCGCGTGATGAAGGATCTCGAGGAGCGCGGATTCGTCCAGTCCCAGGACGACGGCTCCATGATCGTCAAGGAACGGCTCCTGTCTTTGACTTGAGCCGTCGGGGCGGGCGCTTCCAGTGGCCGCCTTTTGTTGTAGTGTTCAGGCCTCCAGCCGCCACTTCGAAGGCTGGATGCCGTGTTTTTCATGACCTATTCGCTCAATACGCTTCAATCTTCTTCCGCCGCCGAGGGGCAACCGGTGCGTATGCGCGCCATGCGCTTTGCCCACGAAATCACGCTGATCGCGGGATTTGCGGGGCTGCTGTTCTGGTTGCTGGCCATGCTGAGCTTCACGCCTTCGGACGCAGCGTGGTCCACCTCCGGTACCGGGGGCGAAATCAAGAACTGGGGCGGTCGCATCGGCGCCTGGCTGGCCGACGGCAGCTACTTCCTGGCCGGTTATTCGGTGTGGTGGTGCCTTGCGGCGGGCCTGCGTGCGTGGCTCTCCTCGCTCGCCAACTGGCTGCGCGGCGGCGAGCCTGCGCCTGCCGAGCAACCGGTGCGCGGCCGTTTCAACCGCAGTCGACTGGCGTTCTGGTTCGGCCTCGTCCTGCTGTTGTGCGCGAGCGCCGTGCTCGAGTGGTCGCGGCTGTACCGGCTCGAATCCCATCTGCCGGGCTCTGGCGGCGGCGCGCTGGGCTACCTGGTCGGCCCCGCAAGCGTGCGCTGGATGGGCTTTACCGGCTCGGCACTGTTCGCTATTGCCGCCGGGGTGATCGGCTCGGCGCTGGTGTTCCGTTTCTCGTGGACCCAGATTGCCGAGCGCATCGGCGCGCGGGCCTATTCGCTGTTCGAGTCGCGCCGCGAAAAGCGCGAGATGGCCGCCGACATCGCCTTGGGCAAGCAAGCCGCACGCGAACGCGCCGAGGCCGAGGAACCGCCGTTCTCGCATGATGCCGCTGGCGGCACCGAGCCGACGGGCCTCGACGGCGATGAAGAGTTGCGCATCGAGCCACGACCCAGGCGCCGGGCGCCGTCGCCGCCGGTGCAGATCGAGCCCGCGATGACCGAGGTGCCCAGGAGCGATCGCGTCGTCAAGGAGCGCCAGAAGCCACTCTTCAAGGAACTGCCGGACAGCAAGCTGCCGCAAGTCGACCTGCTCGACGCCGCACAGGTGCGACAGGAAACGGTGTCGGCCGACACGCTCGAGATGACCTCGCGCATGATCGAGAAAAAGCTCAAGGACTTCGGTGTCGAGGTGCGCGTGGTGCTGGCCTCGCCGGGCCCGGTGATCACGCGCTACGAAATCGAGCCGGCCACCGGCGTCAAGGGCTCGCAGATCGTCGGACTGGCCAAAGACCTTGCACGCTCGCTCTCGCTGGTGTCGATCCGCGTGGTGGAAACCATTCCGGGCAAGAACTACATGGCGCTCGAGTTGCCGAACGCCAAGCGCCAATCCATCAAGCTCAGCGAAATTCTCGGTTCGCAGGTCTACAACGAGGGCAAGTCGTTCCTGACGATGGGCCTCGGCAAGGACATCATCGGCAACCCTGTGGTGGCCGACCTCGCGAAGATGCCGCACGTGCTGGTGGCCGGTACCACCGGTTCAGGCAAGTCGGTCGGCATCAACGCAATGATTCTTTCGCTGCTCTACAAGGCCGAGGCACGCGACGTTCGCCTGCTCATGATCGACCCGAAGATGCTCGAAATGTCGGTCTACGAAGGCATTCCGCACCTGCTGGCGCCCGTGGTCACCGACATGCGCCAGGCCGCGCACGGCCTCAACTGGTGCGTGGCCGAGATGGAGCGCCGCTACAAGCTCATGAGCAAGCTGGGCGTGCGCAACCTGGCCGGCTACAACACCAAGATCGACGAAGCCAAGGCGCGCGAGGAGTTCATCTACAACCCCTTCAGCCTCACGCCCGACGATCCCGAGCCGCTCAAGCGCGAGCCGCACATCGTGGTGGTGATCGACGAGCTGGCCGACCTGATGATGGTGGTCGGCAAAAAGATCGAAGAACTCATTGCCCGTCTCGCGCAGAAGGCGCGCGCCGCCGGCATCCACCTGATCCTTGCCACGCAGCGGCCCAGCGTCGACGTGATCACGGGCCTCATCAAGGCCAACATTCCCACGCGTATTGCGTTCCAGGTGTCGAGCAAGATCGACAGCCGCACCATCCTCGACCAGATGGGCGCCGAAGCGCTGCTCGGCATGGGCGACATGCTCTACATGCCGAGCGGCACCGGCTTGCCGATTCGCGTGCACGGCGCGTTCGTGAGCGACGAGGAAGTGCACCGCGTGGTGGCGTACCTCAAGAGCCAGGGCGAGCCCGACTACATCGAAGGCGTGCTCGAAGGCGGCACGGTCGACGGCGACGGCGACATGCTGGGCGAGGGCGGCGACGCCGAGAAAGACCCGATGTACGACCAGGCGGTCGAGGTGGTGCTCAAGAACCGCAAGGCCAGTATTTCGCTCGTGCAGCGCCACCTCAAGATCGGCTACAACCGCGCGGCGCGGCTGGTCGAAGACATGGAGAAGGCAGGCCTCGTGAGTGCCATGAGCGGCAGCGGCCAGCGCGAGATCCTGGTGCCGGCGCGCGCCGAATAAGCGGCGAGAACCCACCGTCCCGGACGTTACGCGCTGACAAGCTCGTTGCAAAAGCTGCGCTAGCGTTGCAAAACTTCATCAAGCCCCGCACATGGCGCAACGCGCCGCGGGGTATGGTCACGTCAACGGCATCGCTTGCTGAGGAATCAAAATGAAAATGCGCCATTGGCTGTTGATCGGCCTTCTCTGTTCCGCCAACGCCTGGGCCGGCGGCCTCGAAAGCCTCGAGACCTTCGTGAAGACGGTCAAATCGGGCCGCGCGGAATTCACCCAGACCGTGACCGCACCGCCGCGTGAAGGGCAGCCGGGCCGCACCAAGACATCGACCGGCACCTTCGAATTCCAGCGTCCGGGCAAATTCAAGTTCGACTACCAGAAGCCGTTTGCCCAGAGCATCGTGGCCGACGGCAAGACGCTCTGGCTGTACGACGCCGACCTGAACCAGGTCACGCAGCGTGCCCAGTCGCAGGCATTGGGCTCGACGCCTGCCGCGCTGATTGCCGCGGCACCCGACCTGCGCGCGCTGCAGGCCGACTTCACGCTCGAAGCCGCGCCCGAGCGCGACGGGCTCCAGTGGGTCAAGGCCACACCCAAGAACAAGGACGGCCAATTGCAGAATGTGCAGGTCGGCTTCCAGGGCGATGCGCTGGCCGCGCTCGAGATTCTCGACAGCTTCGGCCAGCGCTCGATGCTCAAGTTCAGCAAGGTCGAAGTGAATCCGGCGCTCCCTGCCAACGTGTTCGAGTTCAAGGCGCCCGCCGGCGCCGACGTCATCAAGCAATAGCAGCAACTCGACAGGCAGGCTTGGCCAACAGTTCGCATCAACCCCTTGCCGAACGCCTGCGTCCGAAGACGCTCGGCGAGGTCATTGGCCAGCAGCACCTGCTGGGGCCGGGCATGCCGCTGCGCATCGCCTTCGAGTCGGGCCAGCCGCACTCGTGCATTCTCTGGGGGCCGCCGGGCACTGGCAAGACGACCATCGCGCGGCTGATGGCCGATGCCTTCGACGCGCAGTTTCTCAGCATCAGCGCCGTGCTCGGCGGCGTGAAGGACATCCGCGAGGCCGTGGAGCGCGCCACGGCCGCACGGGACGGCCTGGAACAGCAGCGCACCATCGTCTTCGTCGACGAGGTGCACCGGTTCAACAAGAGCCAGCAGGATGCATTCCTGCCGCACGTCGAATCGGGTCTGTTCACCTTCATCGGCGCCACCACCGAGAACCCTTCGTTCGAGGTCAACTCGGCCTTGCTTTCGCGCGCGGCGGTGTACGTGCTGCAGCCGCTCACGGAGGGCGATCTGAAGCAGATCGTCGCCAAGGCTCAGGCCATCCAGGCGGTTCCCGCCATCGAAGGCACGGCCATCGACCGGCTCGTCGCCTACGCCGACGGCGACGCGCGGCGCCTGCTCAACACGCTCGAGACACTGGCCGTGGCGGCCCGTGCCGAGAAGCTCGACAACATCGCCGACGAATGGCTGCTGCGCGTGCTCGGCGAGCGCATGCGGCGCTACGACAAGGGCGGCGAGCAGTTCTACGACACTATCAGCGCCTTGCACAAATCCGTGCGCGGCAGCGACCCCGACGCCGCGCTCTACTGGTTCGTGCGCATGCTCGATGGCGGCGCCGATCCGCGCTACATGGCACGCCGGCTGGTGCGCATGGCCAGCGAAGACATCGGTCTGGCCGATCCGCGCGCGCTTCGGCTGGCGCTCGACGCGGCCGAGGTCTATGAACGGCTCGGCACGCCAGAGGGCGAACTCGCGCTGGCCGAGTGCGTCGTCTACCTGGCCATTGCTCCCAAGTCGAACGCCGTCTACACCGCCTACAACGCAGTGCGTGCCCTCATCAAGAAGGACAGCACGCGCCCCGTGCCGATGCACCTGCGCAATGCACCGACCAAGCTCATGAAGGACCTCGACTACGGCAAGGGCTACCGGTATGCGCACGACGAGGAAGGCGGCTTTGCGGCCGGAGAGCGCTACCTGCCGGAGGGTCTCGAAGGGCAGGTCTTCTACCAGCCCGTCGAACGCGGACTCGAAATCCGCATCGCAGAAAAGCTGCGCGAACTCCGCCGGCTCAACACCCAACGCGAAGGGTGATACGTCTTTTCACAGTGCGGGCACGCCCTGCATGACTTCACTCGCATACAGCATGGCGTGAGCGGGTAAACCCCGGTGAAGGCGCACCAAATCGGCGCTGGTGGGTGCTTACAATCCCGCCCACAAATCAGCCAGCGACACATGTTGGCTGGTTTTTTGCTTATCAAGCCAAGGTGCCAAACCGGTGCCACGGTGGGTGAATGGCACCCCGCAACGGTGCAATAAATAGGAACGCGTTATGGAAATTTTGCTGCAGCAGATCATCAACGGTCTGGTCCTGGGCAGCATGTATGCCTTGATAGCCTTGGGCTACACCATGGTGTACGGCATCATCAACCTGATCAACTTTGCGCACGGCGAGGTACTGATGGTGGGGGCACTCACGAGCTGGACCATCATCGGCCTCATGAAGGAATCGATGCCCGGCACGCCCGGCTGGTTGATCCTCATCATCGCGTTGATCATTGCCTGCGTGGTGGCCGCCACGCTCAACTTCGTGATCGAGAAAGTCGCCTACCGGCCGCTTCGCAACAGCCCCAAGCTCGCGCCGCTCATCACGGCCATCGGCATGTCGATCCTGCTGCAGACGCTGGCCATGATCATCTGGAAGCCGACCAACAAGGCCTATCCCAACCTGCTGTCGACCACGCCCATCGAGGTGGGCGGCGCGGTGATCTCGCCCACGCAGGTCATGATCCTGAGCGTCACGGCCTTTTCGCTCGTGGTGCTGATGTGGCTGGTCAATTACACCAAGCTCGGCCGCGCGATGCGCGCGACCGCCGAGAACCCGCGGGTCGCGGCGCTCATGGGCATCCGGCCCGACATGGTCATCTCGGCCACCTTCATCATCGGTGCCGTGCTCGCGGCCATCGCAGGCGTCATGTACGCCTCCAACTACGGCATCGCACAGCACGCGATGGGCTTCCTGCCCGGCCTCAAGGCCTTCACCGCGGCGGTGTTCGGCGGCATCGGCAACCTGGCCGGCGCTGTGGTCGGCGGCATCCTGCTCGGGCTGATCGAAGCCATCGGCTCCGGCTACATCGGTTCGCTGACCGGCGGCGTGCTCGGCAGCAACTACAGCGACATCTTCGCGTTCATCGTGTTGATCGTCATGCTCACGCTGCGGCCCTCGGGCCTGCTCGGCGAGCGCGTGGCGGATCGGGCCTGAGGAGCAGAACACCATGAAGAACAGCAAGAACCTCGCTCTCTACGTTCTCGGCGTCGTCGCCGTGCTCGCCCTGCCGATCTTCCTGCAGAGCCAGGGCAACGCCTGGGTGCGCATCGCCGACATCGCATTGCTCTACGTGATGCTCTCGCTCGGCCTGAACATCGTCGTCGGCTACGCCGGCCTGCTCGACCTGGGCTATGTGGCCTTCTTCGCGATCGGGGCCTACCTGTTCGCGCTGATGGGCTCGTCGCACCTGTCCGAAACCTTTCCGTGGTTCAAGGCCATGTTCCCGAACGGGCTGCACACCTCGCTGCTGATCGTGGTGCCGCTGGCGCTGGTGGTGGCCGGCTGCCTCGGCGTGCTGCTCGGTGCGCCCACGCTCAAGCTGCGCGGCGACTACCTGGCCATCGTGACGCTCGGCTTCGGCGAAATCATCCGGGTGTTCCTGAACAACCTCGACCAGCCGATCAACATCACCAACGGGCCCAAGGGCATCACTGCCATCGACTCCATCAAGTTCTGGGGGCTCGACCTCGGCAAGGCATGGAAGTTCGACGGCTTCACGATCTCGTCGGTCACGCTCTACTACTACCTGTTCCTTGCGCTGGTGGTCGCGACCATCATCATCTCGCACCGCCTGCAGATGTCGCGCATCGGGCGCGCCTGGATGGCCATCCGCGAAGACGAGATCGCGGCCAAGGCCATGGGCATCAACACCCGCAACATGAAGCTCCTGGCCTTCGGCATGGGTGCCAGTTTCGGCGGCGTGTCGGGCGCGATGTTTGCGGCCTTCCAGGGCTTCGTCTCGCCCGAGTCGTTCAGCCTCATGGAGTCGGTGATGATCGTCGCCATGGTGGTGCTGGGCGGCATCGGCCACCTGCCGGGCGTGATCCTGGGCGCCGTGCTGCTGGCGGCATTGCCGGAGGTGCTGCGCTACGTGGCCGGTCCGCTGCAGGCCATGACCGACGGCCGCCTCGATGCGTCCATCCTGCGCCAGCTCTTCATCGCGCTGGCCATGATCGTCATCATGCTGGTGCGTCCGCGTGGCCTCTGGCCTTCGCCGGAGCACGGCAAGACATTGCAGCGCAAGGGGGCCGCCACCGGCGCACCGGTTGCACCCGGTTCGCTCCAGACCCATGCGCCGGGCATCGAGACGCCGGCCGACGAACTGCCGGGTGCAGCGTCGCGTCCCATGTCGATCAATCCGTGAGCCGAAGGAAGCCATCAACATGACGACAGACACCATCCTCGACGTCCGCGGAATTTCCAAGCGCTTCGGCGGCCTGCAAGCCCTTTCCGACGTCGGCATCACCATCAAGCGCGGCCAGGTCTATGGCCTGATCGGCCCCAACGGCGCCGGCAAGACCACCTTCTTCAACGTGATCACCGGGCTCTACACGCCCGACAGCGGTAGCTTCGAGCTCGCCGGCAAGCCCTACCAGCCGACGGCCGTGCATGAAGTGGCCAAGGCCGGCATCGCGCGCACCTTCCAGAACATCCGCCTGTTCTCCGAAATGACGGCGCTCGAGAACGTCATGGTGGGGCGCCACATCCGCACCCATTCGGGCGTGTTCGGCGCCATGCTGCGCACCAGTTCGTTCAAGGCCGAGGAAAAGGCCATTGCCGAGCGCGCGCAGGAACTGCTCGACTACGTGGGCATCGGCAAGTTCGCCGACTACAAGGCGCGCACGCTGTCGTACGGCGACCAGCGCCGGCTCGAAATTGCGCGCGCACTGGCCACCGACCCGCAACTCATTGCGCTCGACGAGCCCGCGGCCGGCATGAACACGACCGAGAAGGTGCTGCTGCGCGAGCTGATCGACCGCATCCGCAAGGACGACCGGACCATTCTCATCATCGAACACGACGTCAAGCTCATCATGGGCCTGTGCGATCGCGTCACCGTGCTCGACTACGGCAAGCAGATTGCCGAAGGCACGCCGTACGACGTGCAGAAGAACGAGAAGGTGATCGAGGCCTACCTCGGCACCGGAGGACACTGAAATGACCACGACGACGATGACGAGCGCAGAAGAAACAACAGCAACGGCAACTGCAACCCCGCCGAAGACCGCGGCCAATGCGACCGGCAAGATGCTGCTCAAGGTGAGCGGACTGAAGGTCGGCTACGGCGGCATCCAGGCCGTGAAGGGCGTGGACTTCGAGGTTCACGAAGGCGAACTGGTGTCGCTCATCGGCTCCAACGGCGCCGGCAAGACCACCACCATGAAGGCGATCACCGGCACGCTGCCGGCCGGCGCGGGCAGCATCGAATTCCTGGGCCGCAACATCAAGGGCCGCGGTGCATGGGACCTGGTGGGCGAGGGCCTCGTGATGGTGCCCGAAGGGCGCGGCGTCTTCACGCGCATGACCATCACCGAGAACCTGCAGATCGGCGCCTACATCCGTAAGGACAAGGCCGAGATCGCAAGCGACATGGAGCGCGTGTTCGTGACCTTCCCTCGCCTGCGCGAGCGCAAGGACCAGCTTGCGGGCACCATGTCGGGCGGCGAACAGCAGATGCTGGCCATGGGCCGTGCGCTCATGGCACGCCCCAAGGTGCTGCTGCTGGACGAGCCCACCATGGGCCTTTCGCCCATCATGTGCGACAAGATCTTCGAGGTGGTGCAGACCGTCGCCTCGCAAGGCGTGACCATCCTGCTGGTGGAGCAGAACGCCAACCGCGCACTGCAGCTGGCCGACCGCGGCTACGTGATGGAGTCCGGGCTCATCACGATGACCGGCGACGCCAAGGAACTGCTGCGCGACCCGCGCGTGCGGGCCGCGTACCTCGGCGAGTGATCCTCGAGGGTTAGTCGACCCTGGCGCCGGTCGCCTTCACGACGGCTTCGTACTTGGAGAGCTCGCTCTTCATGAACGCGCCGAACTGTTCGGGCGAACTGGCCACGGGCTCGGCCAGCAGCGTGGCAAAACGGGTCTTCGTTTCCGGGGCATTCAGTGCCGCGACGAAGGCCTGGTTCAGCTTCACGACCACGTCGTGCGGCGTGCCGGCAGGTGCCACCAGTCCCCACCAGGTGTCGATCGAAAAACCCTTGAGCGTGTCTGCCACCGGCGGCACTTCGGGCATGGCGCTGCTGCGCTGCAAGGTCGTGACGGCAATGGCCTTGAGCTTGCCCGAGCGGATGTTGGGCGCCGCGGTGGCAAGGTTGTCGAAGTTGAAATCGACCTGGCCCGAGAGCAGGGCCAGTTGCGCCGGATTGCCGCCGTTGTACGGAATGTGCAGCGCGAAGATGCCGGCCTGCTTCTTGAACAGCTCGCCCGCAAGGTGCCCGGCGCTGCCGTTGCCGCCGCTTCCGTAGTTGAGCTTGGCCGGGTTGGCCTTGGCGTAGCGGACCAGGTCGGCCACGGTGTCGATCTTCAGGCGCTGCGCCGTCTCGGCATTCATCACCAGCACGTTCGGCACGCGCACCATCTGCGTGATGGGCGCGAAGTCGCTTGCCGCGTTGAACGGCATCTTGCTGTAGAGCCACGGGTTCACCGCATGGGTGGCGGTGGCCGCGATGCCGATGGTGAGGCCGTCGGGCGCGGCCTTGGCGACGATGTCCGCGCCGATATTGCCGCCCGCGCCGGGCTTGTTGTCGATGATGACCGGGCCCAGGGTGTCCTTCACGCGTTCGGCCAGCATGCGGGCGGTAACGTCGATGGGGCCGCCCGCGGCGTAGGGCACCACGAGGCGGATCGGGCGTTGCTGCTGGGCCGCGGCCTGGCCGGTGGCAATGAGCGTGGCACTGGCGAGCAGTGCAAGAAGGAAGTGTCTCGTTTTCATTTTTTCGTTCTGTGTCCCGCGGGAATCGGATCGGAGATCAGGGAAGCGCTTTGTCGGCCTCGGTGGTGAATGCGTCGGCAAAGAACTCGTCTTCGGGCAGGCCGGCCAGCGCCACGTAGTCGTGCTTGGCCGAGTCGACCACGATCGGCGCGCCGCAGGCGTACACCTGGTGGCCGGAAAGGTCGGCAAAGTCTTCCAGCACCGCGCGGTGCACGAAGCCCGTGCGGCCGGTCCAGTTGTCTTCGGGCGTGGCATTGGAAACGACCGGCACATAGCGCAGGTTCGGCATCTCCTTCAGCTGCTCGCGCATCCAGCCGTCCATATACAGGTCTTCGGGCCGGCGACCGCCCCAGTAGACTGTGGCGGGCCGGTCGATGCGCTTGAACTTCATGTGCTCGAGCAGCGCCTTGATCGGTGCAAAGCCGGTGCCGGAGGCCAGGAAGATCATCGGCTTGGCGGAGTCCTCGCGCAGGAAGAAGCTGCCGTAGGGGCCCTCGATGCGTAGGATTTCCTTTTCCTTCATCACGCCGAACACATGGTCGGTGAACTTGCCGCCCGGCAGGTGCCGCAGGTGCAGTTCGATACCTGTGCCCGGCTCGCCCAGCGTGTGCGGCGCATTCGCCATCGAGTAGCTGCGACGCGCGCCGTCGCGCAGGATGAATTCCACGTACTGGCCCGCGTGGAACTGCAGCGGCTCGCCGGCCGGCAACTGAAGGCGCAGCTTCATCACGTCGTGCGACAGCCGCGTGAGCGCCAGCACCCGCACCGGCATCTTTCGGATCGGCAAGGCGCCGGCCTCGGTCACCTGGCGCGACTCGAGCACCACGTCGCTCTTTGCGTGGGCGCAGCAGGTCAGCACGAAGCCCGCCATCTGCTCTTCGGCGCTCAGTGCCTTGCTCTGGTGCGGGCCGAGCTCGACCTCGCCAGAGAGCTTCTTGCATTTGCAGGAGCCGCAGGCGCCGTCCTTGCAGCCATAGGGAAGGCCAATGCCCTGCCGGATGCCGGCCGCGAGAATGGTTTCGTCGCCATGCACCACGAAGTGACGCCCGCTGGGCTCGACGGTGATGGAAAAGCCCGCGTCATGCGGCGCTGCAACAGTCATCGGTATTCTTCGGCTTCTTTCAGCCTGGAGCAGAAAAGAGAAAAAAAGGGAAAGGAACCCGGATTTTGCCTTCAATCAATAGCCCTTCCGGCGCGCTGCCGGCCCGCTTCCGCCGCGAACGCCTGCTGATCGTCGGCTGCGGCGACGTCGGCCAGCGTGTGGCGCGCGACCTGCGGGGCCGCATGCAACTGGTAGCACTCACTTCGTCGAGCGACCGGGTGCCGGTCCTGCGGGAAGCCGGCATCCGCCCGCTCGTGGGCAACCTCGACGATCCGGCCACGCTGCGGCGGCTGGCCGGCGTGGCCAACCGCGTGCTGCACCTCGCCCCGCCGGCACGCGACGGCGGCGCCTCGTGGTGGCGCGACCAGCGCACCACCGCATTGGCACGCGCGCTGCGGCTGCGCTCCACGCCGCTGGCGCTCGTCTATGGCTCCACCAGCGGCGTCTACGGCGACTGCGGCGGCGCGCGGGTGAGCGAGACGCGGGCCGTGCGGCCCGACACGCCCCGCGCCCATCGCCGCGTGGATGCCGAGCGCGCGGTGCGCTGGTTCGGCCGCAGCGCGGGCGTGCGCGCGAGCATCCTGCGCATTCCGGGCATTTATGCGCCAGACCGGGAAGGCGGCACGCCGCGCCAGCGGCTTGCGCGCGGCACGCCCGTGCTGCGGCGCGAGGACGACGTGTTCACCAGCCACATCCATGCCGACGACCTTGCGCGCGCCTGCGTGGCGGCGCTGTTCCGCGGGCGGCCGCAGCGCATCGTGCATGCCTCGGACGACACCGAGCTGCGCATGGGCGACTACATCGACCTGGCGGCCGACCTCTACGGCATGCCGCGCCCGCCGCGCGTGGCGCGCGACGAAGCCCAGCGCCAACTGCCGCTGCAGCTGCTGAGTTTCATGGGTGAATCGCGCCGGCTCGACAACACGCGGCTCAAGCGCGAGTTGCGCGTGCGGCTCGCGCACCCGACGGTCCACACGGGGCTGCGCGAAGAAGGCTGAGGGCACGCCGCGCAGCTGCGGGTGCTCGAGGCAAAAAGAGGGGGAGGAGTGGTGCCCGGGGCCGGAATCGAACCGGCACACCTTTCGGTGGGGGATTTTGAGTCCCCTGCGTCTACCAATTTCACCACCCGGGCAGGGTTCTGAACGAAGCCCAAAATTATGGCACAGTGGCAACATGAATTGCCCCCACGCTCATCACTTCGTGTATTCGCTGCCCCCCGAGGGGGCGCTCAACGTCCTTTGGGCGGCCATGCGGACGTCGCCATGAATTATCCGACGATCGAAGATGCCATCGGCAAGACCCCCCTGGTGGCACTGCAACGCATCGATGCGGCCGAAAATGCCAGGCGCGGTAACGTGATCCTCGGCAAGCTGGAAGGCAACAATCCCGCGGGTTCGGTGAAAGACCGTCCCGCGCTCTCGATGATCAAGCGCGCCGAGGAGCGCGGCGAAATCAAGCCCGGCGACACGCTGATCGAAGCCACCTCGGGCAACACCGGCATCGCGCTTGCAATGGCCGCGGCCATCAAGGGATACCGCATGGTGCTGATCATGCCGGAGGACCTGTCCGTCGAGCGCGCCCAGACCATGAAGGCCTTCGGCGCCGAGCTGGTGCTCACGCCCAAGAGCGGCGGCATGGAATACGCGCGCGACCTCGCCGAACAGATGGTGGCGCAGGGCAAGGGCCGCGTGCTCGACCAGTTCGCCAACCCCGACAACCCGCGCATCCACTACGAAACCACTGGCCCCGAGATCTGGACCGACACCAAGGGCAAGATCACGCATTTCGTGAGCGCCATGGGCACCACCGGCACCATCACCGGCGTTTCGCGCTTCCTGAAGGAAAAGAACCCCGCGGTGCGCATCATCGGCGCGCAGCCGGCCGAGGGCTCGCGCATTCCGGGCATTCGCAAATGGCCGGCCGAATACCTGCCCAAGATCTACGATGCGAGCCGCGTCGATGAAGAAATCAGCGTGAGCCAGGACAACGCCGAAGAAATGTGCCGGCGCCTCGCGCGCGAAGAGGGCATCTTCGGCGGCATCTCCGCGGCCGGCGCGCTCTGGGTGGCGCTCGAGGTTGCGAAGACGGTGGAGAACGCCACCATCGTGTTCGTCGTGTGCGACCGCGGCGACCGCTATCTGTCGACCGGCGTGTTCCCCGCCTGATAGAGCCACAACCCCATGCCCCATCCCAAGTTCTGCCAGGCCTGCGCCACGCCCCTCGAATGGATCGCGCTGATGGAAGACGGCGGTCCCAAGGAGCGCCTGCGCTGCCCGTCCTGCGGCCACACGCACTGGAACAACCCCACGCCCGTGCTCGCGGCCATCGTCGAGTACCGCGGCCAGGTGCTGCTGGCACGCAATGCGGCCTGGCCCGCCAAGATGTATGCGCTGATCACCGGCTTCATGGAGGCCGGCGAAACGCCCGAGGAAGGCATTGCGCGTGAGGTCAAGGAAGAAACCAACCTCGACGTGAGCGCGGCCAAGATCGTCGGCGCGTACGACTTCCAGCGCATGAACCAGATCATCATCGCGTACCACGTGGTGGCCGATGGCGAGGTCAAGCTTTCGCCCGAGCTGGTGGACTATCGCCTGTACGACCTGCCCGACCTCAAGTGCTGGCCCGCAGGCACCGGCTATGCATTGGCCGACTGGCTGCGCACCCGGGGCCATGAGCCCGTGTTCTTCACCGCAGCCGAGAACGAAGACCGCCGCCGCGGGCTCAATCTGCCGCCCGAGGAGCCCAAGCATGGAAGTTGATCGCGAAATCGACACGCGCGGGTTGAATTGCCCGCTGCCCATTCTCAAGGCGAAGAAGTCGCTCAACGACATGGCGAGCGGACAACTGCTCAAGGTAGTGTCGACCGACCCGGGCTCGGTGCGCGATTTCCAGGCCTTTGCGCGCCAGACCGGCAACGAGCTGGTCGAACAGCAGACGATCGGCAGCGACTTCATCCATGTCTTGAAGAGGCGCTGACCAGAAAAGAAAAGGGCCCCGGCGGGGCCCTTTTTTCAGAGTTCCAGGCTCTTGAGGTATTCGCGGAACTGCGCGCCCACTTCGGGATGCGCCAGTGCAAGCTCCACTGTGGCTTGCAGAAAGCCTTCCTTGCTGCCGCAGTCGTAGCGAATGCCCTTGTAGGCATAGGCGTAGACGGATTCCTTCTTCATCAGCGCCGCGATGCCGTCGGTGAGCTGGATCTCGCCGCCTGCGCCCTTGGGCTGGTTGCGGATCTCATCGAACACGCCGGGCGTGAGGATGTAGCGGCCCGCCACGCCGAGCCGGGAGGGCGCTTTGTCTGGCGAAGGCTTCTCGACCATGCGATCGACCTTCACGAGATCGTCGCCAATGGATTCGCCTGCCACGATGCCGTAGCGCTTCACATGCTCGAGCGGCACTTCCTGCACCGCGAGCACTGAAGCACCGAGCTTGCCGAAGGCGGCTGCCATCTGCGCGAGCACAGGTTCACCGCCCACGGGGCCGACCATCAGGTCGTCGGCCAGCAGCACGGCGAAAGGCTCGTTGCCCACCAGGTGTTCGGCGCACAGCACCGCATGGCCCAGCCCCAGCATGCGCGGCTGGCGCACGTAGGAGCAGGTCATGTCGTCGGGCATGACCGAGCGCGCGATGTTGAGCAGTTCGAGCTTGCCGCTGGCCTCGAGCTGGCTCTCGAGTTCGTAGGCGGTGTCGTAGTGATCTTCGATGGCACGTTTGTTTCGGCCCGTTACGAAAATCATGTCGCGAATGCCTGCCGCGTAGGCTTCCTCAACCGCGTACTGGATGAGTGGCTTGTCGACAACCGGCAGCATTTCCTTTGGCTGCGCCTTGGTGGCGGGCAGAAAGCGGGTGCCGAAACCTGCAACAGGAAATACGGCCTTGCGGATGCGTGTCGAGGGAATGGGCATGGACAATTTGGGCGTCTGTTCGTTCAGTTGAAGAAGAAGGTTTTACAAGTCGAGAAACGGTACCGAAATACCGTCTTTTGCCATGCTAAACCCTGCCCCGATCCATGTGTGTCAGCCAAGGCGCACAAGCTGATCGCGAAGACGTTCCAGCGTTGCACTGAAATCGCTCAGGCGTTTGCGCTCCTGTTCGATGACAGCCGGTGGTGCCTTAGCTACAAAGGCTTCATTGCCGAGCTTGCCGTTCACTTTGAGGATCTCGCCTTCGATGCGAGCAATTTCCTTGCCTATGCGCGCACGCTCGGCCGCCTTGTCGATTTCCATGTGCAGGCACAGCCGTGCCGTGCCCACCACGGCCACGGGCGCCGCTTCGGCCGCTGCCGACCATGAGGCCTCGTCGTCGAAGACCTTCACTTCCTTGAGCTTGGCCAGCGCCTGCAGCACCGGTGCCGCATCGCGCAGGAACGCCGCGCCCTCGGCATCGTCGGCCACCGCATAGAGCGGCAGGCGCACCGCAGGCGACACGTTCATTTCGCCGCGCAGCGTGCGGCAGGCATCGACCAGCGCCTTCAGGCGCGCCACATGCGCTTCGGCTGCTTCGTCGATCTTTTCGGGCTGGCTCTTCGGATAGGCCGCCACCATGATCGATTCGCCCTCGCGTCCCGCGACGGGCGCCACCTTCTGCCAGAGTTCTTCCGTGATGAACGGAATCACCGGATGCGCAAGACGCAGCAGTGCCTCGAGCGTGCGGATCAGCGTGCGGCGCGTGGCGCGCTTTTGCGAATCGTCACCGGTCTGGATCTGCACCTTCGCGATCTCGAGGTACCAGTCGCAGAACTCGTCCCAGGCAAACTGGTAGATGGCGTTGGCCACGTTGTCGAGCCGGTATTCCTCGAAGCCCTTGGCCACTTCGGCCTCGACGCGCTGCAGCTGGGAGGCGATCCAGAAGTCGGCACGGCTGAACTTCAGGTAGCCATGGGCTGGTCCGCCGACCGCGCACTCTTCCTTGGTGTGCTCGCGCAGGCCGCAGTCCTGCCCTTCGCAATTCATCAGCACGAAGCGCGTGGCGTTCCAGAGCTTGTTGCAGAAGTTGCGGTAACCCTCGCAGCGCTTGCTGTCGAAGTTGATGCTGCGGCCGAGCGAGGCCAGCGACGCGAACGTGAAACGCAGCGCATCGGCACCAAAGGCCGGAATGCCTTCGGGAAATTCCTTCTGCGTGTTCTTGCGCACCGCGGGTGCGGTTTCGGGCTTGCGCAGGCCCTGCGTGCGCTTGTCGAGCAGCTCGGGCAATGCGATGCCGTCGATCAGGTCGACCGGGTCCAGCACGTTGCCTTCCGACTTGCTCATCTTCTTGCCCTGCGCATCGCGCACCAGGCCGTGGATGTACACGTCCTTGAACGGCACCTTGCCGGTGAAGTGCTTGGTCATCATGATCATCCGGGCGACCCAGAAGAAGATGATGTCGTAGCCCGTCACGAGGACCGTGGAGGGCAGGTACAGCGCGAGGTCCTGCGTCTTCTCGGGCCAGCCGAGCGAGGAGAAGGGCACCAGCGCCGACGAATACCAGGTGTCGAGCACGTCTTCGTCGCGGCGCAGCTTCTTGCCCGGCGCCTTGGCCTTCGCCTCGGCCTCGTCGTGCGCCACATACACGTTGCCTTCGTCGTCGTACCAGGCCGGGATCTGGTGGCCCCACCAGAGCTGGCGCGAGATGGTCCAGTCCTGGATGTTCTCCATCCAGTGGTTGTAGGTGTTGACCCAGTTCTCGGGCACGAAGCGCACCTCGCCGGTCTTCACCACGTCGATGGCCTTCTGCGCGATCGATTGGCCGTCGGCACCCGGCCGCGTCATGGCCACGTACCACTGGTCGGTAAGCATCGGCTCGACGATGGCGCCCGAGCGCGCGCAGCGCGGCACCATCAGCTTGTGCTTCTTCACCTCGACGAGCAGGCCGAGCGCTTCGAGGTCGGCCACGATGGCCTTGCGCGCCACGAAGCGGTCCAGCCCGCGGTATTTCTCGGGCGCGTTGTCGTCGATGGTGGCGTCGAGCGTGAGGATGCCGATCACCTCGAGCTTGTGGCGCTGGCCGACGGCGTAGTCGTTGTAGTCGTGCGCAGGCGTCACCTTGACCACGCCGGTGCCGAACTCCTTGTCGACGTAGTCGTCCGCAATGATGGGGATCAACCGGTCCACCAGCGGCAGCTTCACGCGCTGGCCGATCAGGTGCCTGTAGCGCTCGTCTTCGGGGTGAACCATCACGGCCGTGTCGCCGAGCATGGTTTCGGGCCGCGTGGTGGCCACGGTCAGCGTGCCGCTGCCGTCTTCAAGCGGATAGGCGATGTGCCAGAGCGAGCCGTCTTCCTCTTCGCTTTCCACTTCGAGGTCGCTCACCGAGGTCTTGAGCACTGGGTCCCAGTTGCCCAGGCGCTTGCCGCGGTAGATCAGGCCTTCCTCGTAGAGCGCGACAAAGGTTTGCGTCACGACCTTCGACAGGTCGTCGTCCATCGTGAAGTATTCGCGGCTCCAGTCGACCGTGTCACCCATGCGGCGCATCTGGCCGGTGATGGTGTTGCCGCTCTTTTCCTTCCATTCCCACACCTTGGCGACGAAGTTCTTGCGTGCCTCGGCCGGCGTCGGGCCCATGTCGTGGCGGCTGATCTTCTGTTCCTGCAGCTGGCGCTCCACGACGATCTGGGTGGCGATGCCCGCATGGTCGGTGCCCGGCACCCACAGCGTGTTGTCGCCCTTCATGCGGTGGTAGCGCGCGAGGCTGTCCATGATGGTCTGGTTGAATGCATGGCCCATGTGCAGCGTGCCCGTCACGTTGGGCGGCGGCAGCTGGATCGCGAACGAGTCGGCACCTTCCCTGGGCTGCTGGGTGCCGCGGAAGCCGGCCTTGGCGTAGCCGCGCTTTTCCCACTCCGGGCCCCAGTGCGCCTCGATGGCGGCGGGTTCGAACGATTTGGACAGGCTGTCCAGACCAGGTTGGGCGGAAGGGGTGGTGGATTCGCTCATGGAAGATGCAAGGAGATGCAGAACGGCGCCTTCGGGGGAGCCGTGGAGACAAGGGTGGGATAGCCAGCGATTTTACCGGGGCGGCCCCGGGGCAGCCCCACCCCACATAATTCCGGGATGCTCTTCTTGCTTTCCCCTGCGAAGTCGCTCGACTACGACACCCCCGTTCCCGCCGAAATCCCCGCCACCCAACCCCATTTCGAATCCCCGCGCGGCCCTTCGGTCGAACTGATCAAGCTGCTGCGCGAGAAGTCGCCGCAGCAGATTTCGGAGCTGATGCACCTGTCGGACAAGCTCTCCGCCCTCAACGTGGCGCGCTACCAGGCCTGGGCCGGCAAGAGCACGCCGAAAAATGCCCGCCAGGCGGCCTTTGCATTCGACGGCGACGTGTACGGCGGCCTCGATGCCCGCTCGCTCACGCCCACCCAACTGGCCTGGGCGCAGGAGCACCTGTGCATCCTGAGCGGGCTCTACGGCCTGCTGCGTCCGCTGGACCTGCTGCAGCCCTACCGGCTCGAGATGGGCACGCCGCTTGCCAATCGCCATGGCAAGGACCTGTATGCCTTCTGGGGCCCGCGCATTGCGGAACACCTCAACGAGCGCCTGGCGGCAGACCGCACGCCTGTCGTGGTCAATGTCGCCTCGCAGGAATATTTCAAGTCGGTGGACCTGAAGACGCTCAAGGCCCGCGTGGTCGAATGCGTGTTCGAGGAGTGGAAGGGCGACAAGTACAAGATCGTGAGCTTCTACGCCAAGCGCGCCCGCGGCCTGCTCGCGCGCTGGGCGGTGCTGCACAAGGCGGCCACGCCCAAGGCGCTGGAAAAATTCGATCTCGAGGGTTATGGTTTCGACGCCAAGGTGTCTAGCGCCGAAAGGCTGGTGTTCAGAAGGAAGACTTGATATGTCACAGGCGATCAGTCCCGAGCTGAGGGAATGGCTGGTGTCGCAGCTCGCGGCGGGGCATTCGGTGCCCGCGCTGCGCGCGTCGATGCGCGCAGCCGGCTGGCAGGACTCCGCTACCGATCTCGCGCTGGCTCAGCTCGAGGCCGGATTTCCCCATGTGGAAGTGGCCAAGCCGCCGCGCACCCACATGCCCGGCCCCGACCTCGAAGGCGCGCCGCTGTACATCGATGCGGGCGACCGCCGCGTGCAGGTGCTGCACACCATGCGGCATCCGCGCGTGGTGGTGTTCGGCAACCTGCTGTCGCCCGAGGAATGCGAAGGCCTGATTGCCGCGGCGCGGGTGCGGCTGGCGCGTTCGCTCACGGTCGAAACCCGCACCGGCGGCGAAGTGCTGAACGTCGACCGCACCAGCGAAGGCATGTTCTTCGAGCGCGGCGAGAACGACATCGTCGCGCGCCTGGAGCAGCGCATTGCCGCATTGCTGCGCTGGCCGGTGGAATTCGGCGAAGGCCTGCAGATCCTGCGCTATGCGCCCGGCGCGCAGTACCGTCCGCACTACGACTATTTCGATCCGGGCGAGCCCGGCACGCCCACCATCCTCAAGCGCGGCGGCCAGCGCGTGGCCACGCTCGTGATGTACCTGCAGGAGCCCGAGCAGGGCGGTGCCACCACCTTCCCCGACGTAGGCCTGGAAGTCGCGCCCGTGCGCGGCACCGGCGTGTTCTTCAGTTACGACGAGCCCGACCCCGCCACCCGCACGCTGCATGGCGGCGCGCCCGTGCTGGCGGGCGAGAAGTGGGTTGCCACCAAGTGGCTGCGCGAGCGCGAATTCAAATAGCCGCAAGGAACCGATGAAAGTCACCGCCAACGGGCTGCAGATCGAAGTCGACGACACCGGCGGCGAGGGACGGCCCGTCGTCCTGCTCATCATGGGCTTGGGCATGCAGCTGGTCGCATGGCCGAACGGCTTCGTGCGGCAACTGGTCGACGCGGGCTTTCGCGTGGTGCGCCACGACAACCGCGACATCGGCCTGAGCCAGGGCTTCGACCATGCCGGTACCGGCAACATCGTCTGGGAAACCGTTCGCCACCGCCTCGGGCTGAAGGTGCGCTCGGCCTACACCCTGCAGGACATGACGCAGGACTCGATCGGCGTGCTCGACGCGCTGGGCATCGCCAGGGCCCATATCGTCGGGGCCTCCATGGGCGGCATGATCGCCCAGCGCCTTGCCGCCAGTGCGCCGCAGCGCGTTGCCAGCCTCGTGAGCATCATGAGTTCGAGCGGCGCGCGCGGCCTGCCCGGTCCGCGCCGCGAGGTGACGGCCATGCTCATGCGCAGGCCCCTGGGCCGCAGCGAGGCCGAGCTCGTTGCGCACAGCATCAGGCTCCTGCGCCTGATCCAGAGCCCGGCGTATCCACAGACCGACGAAGAACTGGCCGAACGCCTCACCTTCAGCATGCGCCGTTCGTACCGTCCCGCCGGCCTGATGCGGCAGATGCTGGCCATCGGCGCCGATGACGATCGCCCGCAGATCCTGCCGCGCATCCAGAGCCCGACGCTGGTGCTGCACGGCGAAGCCGACGCCCTCGTGCCCATTGCCTGCGGCAAGGATTCGGCGGAGCGCATTCCGGGCGCGACGTTCATCGGCATTCCCGGCATGGGCCACGACCTGCCGCCCCAGGTCTGCACCATCCTCGCCAACCACATCGCTCCGTTCGCGCACGCCGCGGACGCCAAGGACAAGCCATGAGCCTCGACAATCACCCCGACAACCCGAACACCCCCGAGCAGTCGCAGCTGGGCCGTGCCTCGGCCTACGCCGACAAGTACGACGCCTCGCTGCTGTTTCCGATTTCGCGCGCCACCCAGCGTGAGGCCATGGGCATCACCGGCGGTGCATTGCCTTTCTTTGGTGCCGATCTCTGGACCGCCTTCGAGGTGAGCTGGCTCAACCTGCGCGGCAAGCCGCAGCTGGCCATCGCGCACTTCACCATTCCCTGCGAAACGCCCAACATCATCGAGAGCAAGTCGTTCAAGCTGTACCTCAACAGCTTCAACAGCACTGCTTTCGCGAGCCTCGATGCCGTGCGCGAGCGCCTGCGCGCCGACCTGTCCGAAGCGCTCTGGCGCGGCAGCGACCAGTCTGCCGGCATCGGCGTGAAGCTGCTGGCGCCCGACATGTTCGACCGCGAGCCGGTGCACGAACTCGACGGCCTCGACCTCGACCGGCTCGACATCGAGTGCACCCACTACCAGCCCGCGCCCGAGCTGCTGTCGAGCGACACCACCCAGCCGCCGGTGAACGAAACGCTCACCAGCCGCCTGCTCAAGAGCAATTGCCTGGTCACCGGCCAACCCGACTGGGGCAGCGTGCAGATCCGCTATAGCGGCCCGGCCATCGAGCAGGCCGGCCTCCTGGCGTACATCGTGAGCTTTCGCAACCACAACGAGTTTCACGAGCCCTGCGTCGAGCGCATGTTCACCGACATCTGGCGCCAGTGCCAGCCCAACAAGCTCGCCGTGTATGCACGCTACACACGGCGAGGCGGGCTCGACATCAACCCGTTCCGCACCAGCTGGCCGCAGGCGCTGCCGCCAAACATCCGCACCGCGCGGCAATAAAGACGGCGGGCGCTGCCGAAGCCCCTCTTCGGAAATCAGAAACTCGCAGTCCCGGCCCTGTGGCATTCTGGATCTGCCCGTGAATCGCGGGCGGATTTCCGGAGCAGGCACACATGGTTGAAGGAAAAGCGGTCGTCGTTACCGGCGCGGGCGGCGGCATCGGGCGCGACATCGCGCTGGCCATGGCCAGCCACGGCGCCCGGGTGGTGGTGAACGACATCGGCGCCGCGCTCGACGGCGCGGGCGGCTGCGCCGGCCCGGCGCAGCAGGTGGCCGACGAGATCCGCGCCGCGGGCGGCCAGGCCGTGCCCAACACCGACAGCGTGGCCGATGCAGCCAGTGCGGCGCGCATCATCGAATGCGCGGTCGAGAGCTTCGGCCGCATCGATGCCGTGGTCAACAACGCCGGCATCCTGCGCGACCGCTTCTTCCACAAGATGTCGGTCGACGAGTGGGACGCCGTGCTCAAGGTGCATCTCTACGGCGCCTACTACGTGAGCCGCGCGGCCGCGACGCACTTCAAGGAGCAGAACTCGGGCGCTCTGGTGCACATGACCTCGACCTCGGGCCTCATCGGCAACTACGGCCAGGCCAACTATGCGGCGGCCAAGCTCGGCATCGTGGCGCTCTCGAAGTCGATTGCGCTGGACATGCTCAAGTTCAACGTGCGCTCCAACTGCATCGCGCCCTTCGCGTGGAGCCGCATGATCGGCGCCATTCCCACCGACACCGACGAGCAGCGCGCCCGTGTCGACAAGATCAAGCAGATGACGCCTGCCAAGGTCGCGCCGCTCGCCGTGTACCTTGCGAGCGATGCGGCCAGCGCGGTCAACGGCCAGGTCTTCTCGGTGCGCAACAACGAGATCTCGCTCCTCAGCCAGCCGCGGCCGGTGCGCTCCATCCACCGCTCCGAAGGCTGGACCCCGCAGAGCATTGCCGAGCACGCCATGCCCGCCATGCGCGCGAGCTTCTATCCGCTGGACCGTTCGGCGGACGTGTTCAGCTGGGATCCCGTCTGAGGCCAGGCAGCTGAGGTCAAACCCTGAGAAAGGCGCAGACAACGCCATTCGCCGGACAATGCACGCTCCCTTTCTTTCTGGCGCGCTTGTCCGGTGAACCTGCACTTCGATCTGTTCGACCTGAAACTGTTCGTCTACGTGGCGGAGGCGCGCAGCCTCACGCGCGGCGCCGAAAAAGCCTGCATCTCGCTGGCGGCCGCGTCCACCCGCATCAAGCAGATGGAAGAGGCAGTGGGCGGCAAGCTCTTGCACCGCAGCGCGCAGGGCGTGAGCCTCACGGCGGCGGGGCAGGCGGTGCTCTACCACGCCAAGCGCGTGATGCAGCAGATGGAGCACCTGCGCTGCGACATGCAGGACTTCGGCAAGGGCATCAAGGGCCATGTGCGCGTGTTCGCCAACACCACCTCGATCACCGAATACCTGCCGCAGAAGCTGGCCGGCTTTCTCACCCAGCATCCGGCCGTGCAGGTGGACCTGCGTGAATACCTGAGCGAGGAAATCGTGCGCGCCGTGGCCGATGGCGAGGCCGACATCGGCATCCTGGCCGGCGACGTTCACACCGGCGAGTTCGATGCGCGCCCCTTCGGCCGCAACCAGCTCGTGCTGGTGGTGCCCGTCACCCACCACCTTGCGGGCGCGCCCTCGGTGGCCTTTGCCGACACGCTCGACGAGCAGCACGTGGGCCTGCACCACGGCAGCGCCATCCACCGCTTTCTGCAGCGCCGTGCCGAACTGGCCGGCCGCGGCTTCAACCCGCGCATCCAGGTCAGCAGCTTCGAGGCGATCTGCCTGATGATCGAGGCGGGCGTGGGCGTGGGCGTGCTGCCGGCCTCATCGGCGCAGCGGCTGTCGATGGCGATGCGCATCTCGACCGTCGCACTCAGCGATGCATGGGCCGAGCGCGAACTCAAGCTCATCGCGCGCAGCCGCGAGCAGCTGCCGGCCTCGGCGCGCGAGCTGTTCGACCACCTCATCGCGCCTTAGCTGGCGCTTGCTGCGCGGTCTTCAGGGCAGCCAGCGCTCGAGGCGCGGTGCGTCGGCCAGTTGCCAGATGCGCTGGCACAACGCCTTGGCCTCCTCGGCCGTGGCGCCTTCGCCGTAGTGCGCCAGGCGCTGCATCTTGTCCTCGATCTCGGCGCGGCTCAGGGTGTTGCCCGGGTCGCCCTTGGGTTCGTCGACGCGGCCTTGCAGCGTGCGGCCATCGCGCGTCTGCACGCTCACCTTGCCGATCCAGCGCGCGGGATAGGCCGCGTCGACCTCGGTGTCCAGTTCCATCCTCACCCTGTCGCGGAACGCGGCCACCTCGGGCGCGAGAAAGTCGCGGTCGAACTCGCCCAACCCGGCGCGCCCGTGCACCGCGATCAGGCCCAGCACCGTGCCCATCGAGAACTTGCCCTGGTGCACGGTGGCCGGCACCGTGACGCGGCCCAGCACGTCGATGGCGCCCTGGTGCACGTGCGCGGTCACGCGGGCCACGTCGCCTTGCGCGAGCTGGTGCTCGCTCATCACCTGCAGCAGCGCGTCGGCCGCGGGATGCGTGTGGCGGCAGGAGGCGTGGTACTTGAACGAGGTTTCGGCCAGTGCCCAGCGCGTGCCGAGGCGGTCGGTGAGCCGTGCCGGATCGGCATCGCTCGACATGCCCACGCCGAGCCCCTGCGCGCCTTCGAGCACTTTCGCCGCGCCCGTGAAGCCGTCCTGCGCCAGGTAGGCCGACATCAGTCCGCTCGCGGCCGCATGCGCGCAGTGCAACTGCTTGGAATCGGCCGCGTCGCGCAGGAACTCCCACACACCGGCCGACTGCGTGCCGGCCGAACCGAAGGCGTGCAGCATCTGTTGCGGCGTGAGCTTCAACAGGCAGCCCACGGCAGCGGCGGCGGCCAGCGTGCCCGCCGTTGCGGTGGTGTGGAAGGTCTTGTAGTGCGAGCGTCCGAGGAACTCGCCCACGCGGATACCGACCTCGTAGCCCGCCACCACCGCCGTCAGCAGCTGCGCTCCGCTGGCCCCGATGCTCTGCGCCACGGCCAGTGCGGGCGCGATGACCACGGCCGCGGGGTGGAACACCGAGCCGTTGTGCACGTCGTCCTGCTCCACGTAGTGCGAGGCCGCCGCATTGACCAGTGCGGCGAACACCGGCGAACTGGTGCGGCGCGAAACGAGTATTTCACTCGGCCCATCGGCGGGCCCCATCATCTGCGCGAAGCGCTCGATGCTGCGCACCGGCCGCGCCGTGCGCGCGGCGAGCACCGAGCCCAGCCAGTCGAGCATCAGGTCTTCGGTGCGGCGCAGCACGGGGGCGGGAATGTCCGCGAACTTCAGTTCGGCAGCGAAGGTGGCCAGCACCTGGCTCGGATGGTTCGAAACGGTCATGAGGTGCGGCCCCTTCAGAACGAACGCGGTAGGCCGAGCATGTGTTCGGCGACGTAGCTCAGGATGAGATTGGTCGAGATCGGTGCCACCTGGTAGAGACGCGTCTCGCGGAACTTGCGCTCGATGTCGTATTCGCACGCAAAGCCGAAGCCGCCATGGAACTGCAGGCACGCATTGGCCGCCTCCCAGCTCGCCTTGGCCGCGAGGTATTTCGCCATGTTGGCCTGCGCGCCGCAGGGCTCGCGCGCATCGAACAGGCGGCAGGCCTCATAGCGCATGAGGTTGGCGGCCTCGATCTCGATGAAGGCCTCGGCAATCGGAAACTGCACGCCCTGGTTCTGCCCGATGGGCCGGCCGAACACCACGCGCTCCTTGGTGTAGGCCGTCACCTTGTCGATGAACCAGTAGCCATCGCCGATGCACTCCGCCGCGATCAGCGTGCGCTCGGCGTTCAGTCCGTCGAGGATGTACTTGAAGCCCTGGCCTTCCACGCCGATCAGGTTCTCCGCGGGAATCTCGAGATCCTCGAAGAACAGCTCGTTGGTCTCGTGGTTCACCATGTTGAGAATGGGCCGCACCGCCATTCCCTTGCCGATGGCTTCCCGCAGGTCGACGATGAAGATCGACATGCCCTCGGACTTCTTCTTGACGTCCGCGAGCGGCGTGGTGCGCGCCAGCAGGATCATCAGGTCCGAATGCTGGATGCGCGAGATCCACACCTTCTGCCCGTTGATGACATAGCGGTCGCCCTTCTTCACGGCCGTGGTCTTGATCTTGGTGGTGTCGGTGCCGGTGCTGGGCTCGGTCACGCCCATCGACTGCAGGCGCAGTTCGCCGGTGGCGATGCGCGGCAGGTAGTTGCGCTTCTGCGCCTCGCTGCCGTGGCGCAGCAGCGTGCCCATGTTGTACATCTGGCCGTGGCAGGCGCCGGAGTTGCCGCCAGAGCGGTTGATCTCTTCCATGATCACCGAGGCCTCGGTGAGCCCGAGGCCGGAGCCGCCGTATTCCTGCGGAATGAGCGCGGCCATCCAGCCGGCCTGGGTGAGTGCATCGACGAACTCGGCGGGGTAGCCGCGGGCCTCGTCGATCTTGCGGAAGTATTCGTTCGGGAACTGCGCGCACAGGTCGCGCACGGCGTCGCGAATGTCGGGAAAGCGGGTGTCGTTGTGGCTGTTCATGAGTGCTCAATCCTGGCGCGGACCACCGGCTTCTTTCTCTGCACGTTGCCAGATCTCGATGGCCATCGGGTCGTCGATCTCCTCGAGGATGTGGCCCACGAGCGCGATGGCGCGCGCCATCACGCCGAAGCCGCGAATGATCTTCCAGGGAAAGCCGAACTCCGCGGCAATCGCGCCGATGGCGCCCGTCGCATTGATGGGCAGCGACTTGCCCGACACGCGTTCGGCCTCCTGCTGCACCGCCTGCATCAGCGCCACGTAGTGCCCCGAGAGGCCGTTCTCCTCGGCGATCTGGAACAGGCGCGGCGTGCGCGGGTCGATGGGTTTGTGCAGCGGATGACCGAGGCCCGGCACGATCTGCTTGCGCGCGCGGTGGCCGGCGACGATCTCCTGCGCCATGTCGGCGAGCGGCCGCGACGGTTTCTCGCCAAAGGGAATGGCCTCGTAGAGCATCTTCGCCGCGCCTTCGGTGCTGCCCACGAACACCGTGCCCAGCCCGCACAGGCCGGCGGCCACCGCGGCCTGCAGCGCCTCGGGCGCGCCCGCATAGGTCAGGCGCGCGGCCAGCGCGCTCGGCGTGATGCCGTGCTCGACCAGCGTGACGACGATGGCGTTGAAGGTGACCGATTCCTGCGGCGTCGGGATGCGGCCGGTGAGCTCCAGGAAGGCCATGTCGCCGAGGTTCAGGTGGCCGAGGATTTCGGAGGGCAGGTCGCGCCCGCGCACTGTGATCCTGTCGGGCGTGCTGTGGCCGAGTTCCGTGTGAAGGGATTTCTTGATCTTTGTGGTCATGCGCCGAATCTATGCCGCTCTCGCGCGAGCCGGGTCTGTGATTGCGAAACCCTCCCTTCGGCAAATGCAAATGCCGCGCCGTGGTGTGTTCTGTCACGCTGCGGCGATGGACATCGATTCACTCTTGGCAATGCGCGAAGCCGCGCTCGACTACTTTGTTCGCAGCCGTTCGATCCAGCGGCGGCGCGAGCGCACGGAGCGGCCCGACGCCGACGAGACGCAGGGCTGGAGCGCCATCGCCGAGTTGGGGTGGACCGGCATGCTGGCACCCGAATCCGCGGGCGGCCTTGGCCTGGAGCTGGCGGGTGCCGCGCACATCCTCCGGGCCGCGGGCGAGCACGTCGCGCCCGAGCCGCTGCTGGCGGTGGCCGGCCTCAGCGCGCTGCTGCTAGCGCGGCTCGGCACACCGGGCGCGCACGCGCTGCTGGTGGAACTCGTGGCGGGCCGCAGCCTGCCGGCACTGGCCTGGCAGGAGAGCGCGGGCGACCTGAGCGCGGTGCCCCTGGCCTGCGGCTGCGAGCCGCGCGCGGGGCACGCTGGCGGCGTGCTGCTGCAGGGCGAAAAGCTCATGGTGCTGCCCGGCGCGGCGGCCAGCGGCTGGCTGGTCTCGGCGCGTGGCAGCGACGACGCCGTGCTGCTGTGGGTTCCGCGCTGCACAGAAGGCGTGAGCGAAACGCTGGTGCCGCTGGTGGATGGCGGCCAGGCCGCGAACCTGCGCTTCGAGCAGGTGGCGCTGCCGGCGGATTCTGTGCTGGCCGAGGGCCCGGCTGCGCAGGACGCATTGCGCCATGCGCTCGCGGCCGGCCAGATACTGCAAGCGGCCGAGCTGCTGGGCGTGGGGCAGGCCATGCTCGCCCAGACGCTGGCCTACCTGCGCACCCGTTCGCAGTTCGGCAAGCCCATCGGCAGCTTCCAGGCGCTGCAGCACCGCTGCGTGGACATGTTCATACATCTCGAAGTGGCGCAGGCCGCGCTCGACGAGGTGTTGGCACTGTCGAGCCAGGCGCTATCCGCCGAGCGGCTCGAAGCCGAAGCCAGCCGCGTCAATGCCCGCTGCACCGCCGCGGCGCTGCAGGCCTCGCGCACGGCGGTGCAATTGCATGGCGCCATCGGCTACACGCAGGAGTGCGACCTGAGCCTGTACTACAAGCGCACGCTGTGCCTTGCGGCGTGGCTTGGCAATGTCGCAGCGCACCAGCGCCGCCATGCCGCGCTGGCTGATGGCGCGCAAGCGCGGCCGACCACCTGCGCGTGGGAGGGCGAGTTTCCGCGCAGCGCCGACTGGGCCGCGATGCCCGAAGCCGAGTTCCGGCGCATGGTGCGCGCCTTTGTGCAGCAGCGCTATCCGCAGCAGCTGCGCTACCTCTCGCACCGCGCGCGCTGGAGCGAGATCCGCGAGTGGTATCTCACGCTGTCGGGGCAAGGCTGGATCGCGCCGGCCTGGCCCCAGGCGCATGGCGGCATGGGGCTGCCGGCCGACAAGCTCATCGCATGGATCGAGGAGCTCGAGCAGTACGGTGTTGCGCGCGCGCCGGACCAGGGCATCGTGATGATCGGGCCGCTCTTGATCCAGCACGGCACGCCCGAGCAGCAGCACCGCTTCTTGCCGCGCATCCTGAGCGGCGAGCATGTGTGGTGCCAGGGCTATTCGGAGCCCAACGCGGGCTCCGACCTGGCCGGGCTGCGAACCGAGGCCGTGGCCGGGCGCGATGCCGAGGGCGATCACTTCATCGTCAACGGCCAGAAGATCTGGACCACGCTCGCGCAGGACGCCAACCACATCTTCATGCTCGTGCGCACCGACAAGGCCGCGCGCAAGCAGGAGGGCATCAGCTTCCTGCTGTGCGACCTGCGCACATCGGGCATCACGGTGCGGCCTATCCACACGCTCGCGGGCGAGCCCGAGTTCTGCGAGGTGTTCTTCGACAACGTGCGCGTCCCGGCCGAGAACCTGGTGGGCAAGCTGCACGGCGGATGGACGATCGCCAAGGCGCTGCTGGGTTTCGAGCGCATCTTTCTCGGCAGTCCCAAGCAGTCGCAGTACGCGCTGGGCCAGCTTGCGCGGCTGGCACAGGCGCGGCGCCTCTTTGCCGACCCGGTGTTCGCACAGCGCTTTGCCGCACTGCGGCTCGACGTGCTCGACCTGTCGGCGGCGTACACGGGCTTTGCGGACATCGTGCGCGCGGGCAAGCCGCTGCCGGCTTCGGTGTCGCTGCTGAAGATCTGGGCCAGCGAAACCTACCACCGCATTGGCGCACTGCTGGTCGAAGCGGGCGAAGAGCAGGGCGCGGTGGCGGGCGACCAGGTGCTCGACGGGCAGAGCTTCAACCTGCTGTCCCCGCTCATCGGCTCGACGGCCGCAATGATCTACGGCGGCACCAACGAGATCCAGCGCAACATCCTCGCGCGGCAGGTCCTGGACCTGCCCGCCTGAACGATGCGCGCTGCCGAAGAAATACACAACAGGAGACAACGTTCATGCAATCGATCGACTTCACGCGCCGCCATGCCCTGGCCGCGCTGGCAGGCAGCGCACTGGTGGCGGCGCTGCCATCGCGCGCCGTGGCCCAGCAACAGCAGCTGCCACTTCTCATCAAGCTCGTGGTCGGCTATTCCGCGGGCGGCCCGGTGGACGGCGCCGCACGGCTGCTCGCGCCGGCTCTCGGCCAGGAGCTCGGCACGCAGGTCATCGTGGACAACCGCCCCGGCGCCAGCGGCTCGGTGGGCGGCGATGCGGTCGCCAAGGCCGCGCCCGACGGCGCGCTGCTTTTCTTCGGCGCGAGCCCGACGATCACCATCAATCCGAACGTCCAGCGCAAGATGCCCTTCGATCCGATGAAGGACCTGGTGCCCATCGCACCGCTGGTCGACTACACCAACGTGCTCGTGGTCAACAAGGAGCTGCCCGTCCACAGCGTGGCCGAACTGCTGGCCTATGCGAAGGCGCGGCCAGGCAAGGTGTTCTATGGCTCGGCCGGCATCGGCGCGTCGAACCACCTGAGTGGCGCGCTGCTCGAGAAGATGACCGGCGTGCAGCTGACGCACGTGCCGTACAAGGGCAGCGCCCCCGCATTGGCCGATGTGATGGGCGGCACCGTGACCATGATGTTCGACATCATCGCCACCTCGCGCCCGTTCATCCAGTCGGGCAAGCTGCGCGCACTGGCCGTCACCTCGCGCCAGCGCAACCGCATGCTGCCGGAGGTGCCGACCATGATCGAGTCGGGCGTGGCCGGCTACGACGTGGGCGGCTGGTTCGGCCTCTACGGCCCAGCGCGCATGGACCCGGCGCTGGTCGCGCGCATCAACGCCGCCGCGCACAAGGCGCTGGCGCGCGAGGACATTGCCAATCGCCTGCGCGAGCAGGGCTACGAGGTCTGGAGCGGCGGCGCGGACCTGCTTGCGGCCAAGGGCCAGGCCGATCGGAAGCTCTGGGCCACGGCGTCCAAGGGCATCGAGGCGGAATAGCCGATGGCCACCCCGCGAATCCACGAACTGCTCGAGGCGCGTGCGTCACGCGCGCCCGAAGCGGCCTTTCTGTTCGAGCCGGCGGGCGCCGTGTCGTACGCACAGCTGCAGGCCATGGCCGAAGCGGCCACGCAAGACCTGCTGGCCGCCGGTGTGCGGCCGACCGACCGCGTGCTGCTGGTGGCCGAGAACTGTGCCGCGCACATCGCGCTGCTCATGGCCTGCAGCCGCGTCGGCGCATGGTCCTGCGGCGTCAACGCGCGCATGTCGCCCGGCGAGATCGCCGCCATCGCCGAGCGCGCCGACGCGCGGCTGTGCTACTTCACCACCGCCGCCTCCGACGCGGCGTGCCAGCATGCCCGCAGCGCCGGCGCGGTGCCGTCGGCGCTGCCCGGGGCGATGCGCTCGGCCGTGCGCGCCGAGGCCCGGGCGGAGACCGACCCCGCGCTGGCGGACACGGCCGCGATCATCTTCACGTCGGGCACTTCGGGCACGCCGAAGGGCGTGATGGTGTCGCACTGCGGCCTGCTGCATTTCGGGCGCGTGTCGGCTCGCACTCGCTCGCTGGGCGAACGCGACCGGGTCTACGCCTTCCTGCCGATGACGCACATCTTCGGCATTGGCACGGTGCTCATGGCCGCGCTCACCGGAGGCGCCGCGCTGGTGCTGCGCGCGAGCTTCTCGCCGGCCGACACGCTGCACGCGCTGGCGCACGAAGAGGTGTCGAACCTGCTCGGGCCGCCCACGATGTATGCGCGCCTTTTGGCCCATGTCGAGGCGGAGCACATCGTGCCGCGCTTTCCGGCGCTTCGCTATGTGTACACCGGGTCGGCGCCGCTCGACCTGGGGCTCAAGCAACGCGTGGAGGCGCTGTTCGGCCAGCCGCTGCACTATGGCTACGGCCTGTCGGAGTACGCGGGTTCGGTGTTCCTCACACGCGTGGAAGCACCGCGCGCGGACACGGCGGCGGGCTACGTCGTCGAGGGCGGAGAAGCCCGCATCGTGGGCCCCGGCGGCAACGATCTCGCACAGGGCGAAACGGGCGAGATCTGGCTGCGCGGACCTGGCCTCATGCTGGGCTACTTCCGCGATGCCGCGGTCACCGCGCAGGTCATGCGTCCGGGCGGCTGGTATGCGAGCGGTGACCTCGGGCGCTTCGATGCAGACGGTGCGCTGTTCGTGGTCGGGCGGCTCAAGGAGATGATCATCCGGTCGGGCTTCAACGTGTACCCTGCGGAGATAGAGACGGTGATCGGACGCTTTGGCGGCGTGCATCTTTGCGCGGTGGTGGGTGTGCCCGAGGCCGACGGCAACGAGCAGATCGTCGCGTTCCTCGAGATGAAGCCCGGCGCGGTGCTGGACGAGCCGGCGTTGCGCGCCTACCTGGCGGAGCATCTGTCGCCGTACAAGCGGCCCACGCGCGTCGAGACCGTCGTCGCCATGCCCACCACGGCCAACGGCAAGGTGCTCAAGCGGGAACTGCAGGCACGCTGCCGCTAGCTCGCGCTGGTTTCGGACATTTCCTGCAAGGAGCCGCGCCGCCGTCCGCCAGTGCCGCGCGGGAGGAGCGCGCATCCTTCGTGCATCGATACAGGAGACACAGGAAGCACGCCATGGCAGACGATCCGAGCAAGCGCGGCCCGCAGGACCGGACCCGCATCAATGTCAACGAGCCGCACGAGGTGCGCTACTGGACCCAGACGCTGGGCGTGACCGAGGCGCAGCTGCGCTCGGCCGTCGCGGCCGCGGGTGTCGAAGTGAAAGACGTGCGGATCTATCTCGGCAAACCCTGACCAGGATCGCGGCTATTTCGCGAATCTGCAGCCCTGGGCGATCCCGGCATTCCAATACGTAGGCACGCTCCTACACCCGGCCGCGGAGGGGGGGCCGATACTTCTTGCATCTCCCCGCTTCAGGACGCGAAAAGTGAACGTGCCCATTGCCGACCCCCGACCCGCAGGCCGCGACCTTCTGCAGGCCTGCCCATCCAGCAAGGCGAACCCTTCGTCTCCCGCCGCGCAATGAAAGCCTCACCCGGAGCCCGCAGCTGGATTGCCGCTGGCGTGCGCCACGAACTGCTGACCCGCGCCTTGCCGGCCTTGCGGCATGACATGGCCGCGCCGGTATCGGTGATACGCATGGCACTGCTCATGCTCAAGCGCCAGGTGAGCGCGCCATCCATTGATGCGACCGCCTGCGAGGAACGCGTCGCGCTCATCGACAACCAGGTGTCCGAGTTGGTGGAAGGCATTCGCTCGCTGCGCGACTGGGAGTTGGCCACGGTGGACGACGGCATCACGCGCAGCGCGCTGGTGGCGCAGTGCGTGAGCCTGATGCGGGCCGCCTTCGACATGCACGGGGTGGCGCTCGATGTCGACCCCGCGCTCGAACCGCAGGTGCACGAACCTCGCCGGCCGCAGGGGGCCGCGCTGCGCTATCTGTTCCTGGGCGGGCTCGGCTATCTGCACGATGGCGCGTCCGATGCCGGTGCGATCCGCATCGAGGCCGACGGTGACGATGCGCTCCGGTTGAGCGCCTTGCCGCGCGAGTCCAGCGGCGTCAGCCCGGTGCTCGACGCGCACCGCGCACCGCGCGCGCTGGCCATCGATGCGATCGCGCTGCAAAGCCTGGCCGAAGACCTGGGTTACGCCGTGGCGCTGGAGCGCGACAGCGTGCGGTTCCCGCTCGCAACGGGCTGAAGACTCGGCGCTCCGTTTCGCCTCCCGGGCGGCGCGGCCTTGGCGCCGGCCCTGCGCGTCTTGCCAAGTTCACGAAGTTCACGCGCCTGGGTTTGCCTGTGCATCCGCAAGAAGGCGAGCAGCCGCTGTTCCGCGGCGTGGAGCCCGCGCGTCTTGCGGGCTGCGGTGCGGGCCGTCATCTTTCGCAGCACCTCCGACGAGGCGTCTTCGCCATCGCCCGCGAGCGCGCTGCCCAGGGCCAGCACGGCCGGGTGTACATAGGCCTTCTTGCACACGGCGGGGGTGTTGCCGAGCTGCCTGGCCACCGCGGACAGGATCTCCTTGGCGCTGTAGCAGCTGCTGTCGGCGGCGGCACGGTCCGGCTCGCAGGCCAGCCGCGTGAGCTCCAATGCCTGCACCGTGCCATGCCAGGTCCGGAAGTCCTTCGCGGTGAAGCGCTCGCCGGGCGAGGCTTCGGCGATGTAGTCATTCACGTCGGTGGACGACACGCCGCGGAGCTGCCCGTCTTCTTCCTGGTACTGGAACAGCGCCTGGCCGGGCAGTTGCTGGCACTGGCGCACCACCTTCGCGACGCGCGGATCGTCGAGCAGGGCCTCGTGCATCACGCCGCTCTTGCCCCGAAAGCGCAGCCGCAGCGCCGCCCCGCGCACCGCCGCGTGCCGGTTGCGCAGCGTGGTCAGGCCGTAGGAGCCGTTGCTGCTCGCATACTCCTCGTTTCCCACGCGCAGCAGCGTGGTGTCGAGCAGCCGCACCAGCGCTGCCAGCACTTGCTGGCGCCCCGGCACCGCCGTGGCCGCGCCTTCCTGCAGGTCGCGCGCCACGCGGGCACGGATGCGCGGCAGCGCGAGCCCGAAGGCTTCGAGTCGCTCGAACTTGGTCTCGTCCTTGAAAAGCCGCCAGTCGGCGTGGTAGCGGTATTGCTTGCGCCCCCGGGCATCGATACCGGTGGCCTGGAGGTGGCCGTTGGGCAGCGGGCAGATCCAGACCTGGGTGTAGGCCGGCGGAATCGCCAGCATGCGGATGCGCGAGAGCTCGTCCGTGTCGCGCACCCAGCGGCCCTCCGCGTCGCGGTAGCGAAAGCGGTCGCCCTGCTTCAGGCGCCGGATGCCCGGCATGTCCGGATTCACATAGACCAGGCCATTGGCGATCGGGGTCGGCTTCGAAGGCGGCGAGTTCGGTGAAGGCGGGGTGGAGCGAGCCGGCATGGGGTTTGCGTGGTGACGGTACTCAGAGCTTGTGCCTGCACCGACAATCGCCGCCTGTAGGACGCCGCAATCGCCGCTGGTGCGATGGAGGCTCTTTGTTCTTCCTGGAGTCAAGAGAAATGATGTTTTCCCATGGGCGGTTCCCGTCCTTCTGCGCGCGCTGGCTCGCGGCTTGCGGCATTGCGCTGCTTGCCACGGCCTGCGCTTCGACGCCTCCGCCGGCGCCGGCTGCGCGCACCGCCGCCGCCGCGCCAGTCAAGGTGAAGGTCTTCGTTGCGGCCATGTTCGAAATCGGCCAGAACACCGGCGACCGGGCCGGCGAGTTCCAGCACTGGTACGAGCGCTACTGGAAGGGCGCAGCGCCAATGGCCGTGCCCGGCGCGCTGCAGCCGGTGTACTGCAACACCGACGGCGTGTGCGGCGCGGTGCTCGGCATGGGCAAGGTCAACTCGTCGTCGTCGATGCAGGCCATCCTGCTGAATCCGCAGTTCGACTTCTCGCAGGCCTACTACGTGATCTCCGGCGTGGCCGGCACGCCGCCCGCGCGCGGCACCATCGGCGAAGTGAGCTGGGCCACCTGGCTCGTCGACTACGACCTCGGCCACCGCTGGGCACCCGAGGAAAACAAGCCCGGCGAACCCACCTTCATGCCGCGCAAGGGCTACGAGGAATACCGCCGCTTCAAGCTCAACCCCGACCTCGTGGGCTGGGCCACGAAGCTCTCGGCCGACACGCCGCTGAAAGATTCGGACGGCGCGCGCAAATACCGCCTGCGCTACCCCGATGCCGCCGCGCGGCGCGCGCCCTTCGTGGGCACCGGCACTCACATGACCGGCGACACCTTCTTCCACGGCCCCGGCATGTCGAAGCAGGCGCAGTACATCGCAAAGCTCTATGGTGCCGACGACTACGTGATCACCGAAATGGAAGCCGCCGCCATCACCCTCGTGATCAAGCGCACCCACGGCACCGACCGCGTGATGAGCCTGCGCGGCGCCGTCAACTTCGACCAGGGCAACCCGAAGGAAAGTACGCTGCAGCACCTGGATCCGGCTCCGGGCGAGACCGCCGGCGGCTTTGCCGAGACGGTGGAGAACATCGCGCTGGTGGGCACGCGCGTGGTCGACCACATCGTGGCCAACTGGCCCCTGTGGCAGGCGGGCGTGCCCAAGCCCTGAGAGAGTTCAGGGCCGCACCGGCTGCAGGTGCCAGGTCACGTTGAAGTCGAACGGCGTCCAGCGGCTCACCGTGACGCCCGCGCGCCGCAGCCCGCGGCCGGTCCAGGTGTTGCAGGTCTCGAAGAGGTGGTAGCCGCCTTCGGCTTCATAGAAGGCGTCGTCGTTGCCGTAGTGCGCGCCCGCAATGGGCATCGCGCGGCCCGAGGGCAGCGTGGCGCGCACGTAGTCCACGAGCTGCGTGTATTGCGCCTGCGAGAGCGGCAGCTGGTAGGCGCCGTGCCGCAGCTGCGCGCGACGCAGGTAGGTCACGTGCAGCAGCGCCCGGTTGCCGCCCGACAGCGCACCCAAGGCGCGCGCGGCCGTCAGGTCGGCCCAGGTGGGCGTGTGCAGGTAGAACTCGCGGTCGCCCCAGCCGATGGCGATGAATTCCGCATCGGACGGCACGGCCTTGAAATGCGCGAACGGAAAGAGCTGCCGCCAGTCGATGGCCTCCGAGCGGATCGGGAACACCAGATCGGTGTGCAGGCCGTTGCTCAGCACCCAGGCCTCCACGGCGGCTGCCTCCGCGGATGCTTTCGCCGAGGGCTTTGCACTGGCCGGCCAGAAGACCATCACGCAAGCCACGGCCACATACAGGCCTACCGCCACCGTGAACCCCAGCAGCGTGAATGCCAGACGCCGGAGCCAGCGCTTCATCACGGCTTCAGAAGAGCGACGCCGTGGTCGAAGCCGACTCCACTGGTGCGCGGGAGGCCGGGCCGCTAGCTGAATGTGCCAGCGCCTCGGGGCTTCCCGCCTTTGCGAGCGCACCCACGCGCACGCCCAGGAGCCGCAGCGGCCGCTCGAGCGGCACGCGCTTCAGGCACAGTCCGCCGATCTGGCGGATCGTCTTGCCGTCGGCAGTGTGGCGGTCGATGGTCTGGTCGCGCGTCGCGATCTTGAAATCGTCATAGCGCAGCTTGATGCCGATGGTCTTGCCCACATAGCCCTTGCGCTGCAGGTCTTCGGCCAGCTTCTCGCACAGGTGGGTGAAGATGGCGCCGAGCTCGGCGCGGTCGCGCACCGCATGCAGGTCGCGGTCGAAGGTGGTTTCGCGGCTCATCGACACGGGCTCGCTTTCGGTCACCACCGGCCGGTCGTCGCGGCCCCAGGCCACCTCGTGCATCCACGCGCCCGTGGACTTGCCGAAATTCTGGATCAACCAGCCGCGGTCGCGCGCCGCGAGCTCGCCCACGGTCTGGATGCCGAAGCGCTTGAGCTTCTCGTCGGCCTTGGGCCCGATGCCGTTCACCTTGCGGCAGGGCAGCGGCCAGATGCGCGTCTGCAGGTCGTCCTCGTAGACCACCGAGATGCCGTTGGGCTTGTTGAACTCGCTCGCCATCTTGGCGATGAGCTTGTTGGGCGCCACACCGATCGAGCAGGTGAGGCCGGTGGCGTCGAAGATGGCCTTCTGGATCAGCCGCGCCAGCGAGCGCCCGCCTTCGCGCTGGCCGCCCGGCACGTCGGTGAAGTCGATGTACACCTCGTCCACGCCGCGGTCTTCCATCAGCGGTGCGATCTCCCTGATCATCTGCTTGAAGGCGCGCGAATATTTGCGGATCTCGTCGAAATCCACCGGCAGGATGATGGCCTGCGGGCAGAGCTTGGCGGCCTTCATGAGCCCCATGGCCGAGCCCACGCCGAACTGCCGCGCCGGGTAGGTGGCGGTGGTGATCACGCCGCGGCCCACGTAGTCTCTCAGGCGCGGAAAGGTGTCGAGCGGAATGTCGGCCAGCGTGCCGCCTTCGGGCACATGGCGGATCGCCTCGTCCACGCTGCGCCGCCCGCCGCCGATCACCACCGGCAAGCCCTTGAGCTGCGGGTAGCGAAGCAGCTCGACCGACGCGAAGAAGGCGTCCATGTCGAGGTGGGCGATGCGGCGGATCGGAGGCTTGGTCACGGGCTGGGAACTCACGGCCCCGATTGTCTCGCGGCCGGGCCGTGTCCGCCCGCCGGACGGCCGCGTGCAAGAATGCGGCCGATTGCAGGCTGGCCCTCCGATGACATGGGAAAGGGAAATGGCATGGATGACGAAATCGAAGGTTTGAGCGTCGCACTGACGCCGGTACAGATGGCCGCTGTGCTGGGCGGGCAGGACGTGCCCGAATCCGCGAGCCTGAGCAACCGGCTCTGGGGGACCGTCGGGCTGGTGGGCGGGGTGGTCGAACTGGTCGGCGCCGGCGTGCTCTGCCTGGCGCCCGAGCCCACCATGGTGACCAAGGCCGGCTGCGTGGTGCTGGGCGTGCACGGCTACGATACCTTGGCAACCTCGAGCCGCCAGGTCTGGACCGGCACCCCGCAGCGCACGGCGACCGCGGTCACTGCCAGCTCGGCGGCCGAGGCGCTGGGCGCCTCGCGCGAAACGGCCGACGGCATCGGGCTTGCGGTGGATGTGGCGGTTCCATTGGCAGTGGCCTCCGGGCTGGTCGCCGCACGTGTGATCGCGGTGCGCGCCAGCAGGTTTCGCCTGGAGCCGGTCGACCTGCTGCGGCATGAAGGGCCGCTGAACACCAAGATCGGCGGCCACACGATCCGCGAGCATGTCGGCAAGACCGAGGCCCAACTCTTCGCGCGCTTTCCTTTGAAGAAGACCCTTCAGGCGTCCTCTTCCTTTACGGACCTGCAGACGGCCGAGGCCGCAATCAGTGCCACGGTGCGTGCCAACGCCAGAGCCATCAAAGCTTGGTCGCGCTCGGCGGCTGTGGGCTCCAAGCCCAAGGCGTTCTATCACGACGTAGGCAGCGTGGTGGGCATTGGCGTGCAGCGGGGCAGTACCACCGTCAGCCAGCTGAGCAACGTGCGTGTGGTTCTGAACATGAAGAGCTACAACGGAATGCCGTACTACATACTGACGGCGCACCCCATCTGAAACCAGCTGTCGAACCGCCATGAAGCGCTACGAACTCATCCAGAACCTCACCGAGGTCTACTTCAGCCAGGATTACGAGTATTTCGGCGAGACCGGCGCTGAAATCATGGCGGAATACCGGAAGGCGTGCACTCCTGCCGAACTCGAGGCATTGCGCGCCGAGATCGTCGATTTCATGCGCTCGCACCCGGACCTGGAAACGGACTTCCCGCGCTGCTTCGGGCGCGAAGCCCGGCCGGAAGACTTCGGATCCACCGAACGCGAATTCCTGGAAAACGTGCTTGCCGCATTGAAATAGCAAGGGCGCTCCATCCGACTACCTCGGTGCGCGGCGCTGGCAATTTTCAGCGCTGATCGAGTGCCCTGGCCGGTTGCACCTCGCCGCCAGGCCACACATCCGATCCAAGTTCTTTCGCCAGATAGGTCACGAGCTTCGCGGTGCGCTCGCGCAGCGGGGCAATGTGGGCCTGCAGACCGGCCCGGGGCAGCGCAACGGCGGCGAACCACGGTTCCACTTGCACACTCCTCTGAATGGCCTCTACGGCGGAGGCGAATCTTCTTCACGATGCGGTGCATTGTGACAAGGCTTGCCTGTTGCTCTGGCTCGGGCCATCATCCGAACCATGCAAACCGTCGCTTCCATCCTGTGGCGCAGGCTCGATGCACCGGGCCACGACGCCTGCCGGCTCGAGCGCAACGCGACCGCGTGGCAGCTCGACGGCGCGGCCGTGTTCCGGCTCGAAGACCACCGCATCGCGCAGCTGCACTACCGCGTGCGCTGCGACCTGCACTGGCACACGCAGTGGGGCACCGTGCGCGGGTGGCTCGGTGGCAGCGCCATCGACCTGTCCATTGCCCGCGATGCACGCGGCCACTGGAAGCTCAACGACGAGGTGGTGCCCGACCTGTCGCACTGCGTGGACCTCGACCTGGGCTTCACGCCCGCCACCAACCTGCTGCAGCTGCGCCGGCTCAACCTCGCGAAGGGCGAGGGCGCCGATGCGCCGGCCGCCTGGGTCGACCTGGACGGCGGGGACGTGCTCAGCGAATTGAAGCAGCACTACGAACGGACCGCGGACGACGCGTACGCCTACGAGGCCAGGCGCTTCGACTATGCGGCGACGCTGCGCGTGACGGAGGACGGCTTCGTGCGCGACTATCGGGGCCTTTGGATCGCCGAGGCGTAGCGCCTCAGTCGAACTGCGATCGATCCCCCGCCACCAGTTCGCGGTTGCGTCGCCGGTCGATGGCAATCTCCCGTGCGAAGTCTTCGCTGCTGCCGCCGGCCGGGATGTTGTGGGCATCGCGCAGGCGAGTGCGCAGCGGTTCGCTGCGCAGCAGGCGGTTGATCTCCGCATTGAGGCGCTGCACCACGGCGGCGGGCGTGCGCGCCGGCGCGAAGATGCCGAAGAGCGAATCGCGGTTGGCCTTCTCGAAGCCCAGTTCCGCGAGCGTGGGCACCCAGGGCAGCGCCTCGATGCGGGCGGGCGCGCCCACGGCCAGCGCGCGCAAGCGGCCGCTTTCGATGTACTGCAGCTGCTGCGCCGCAACGTTGGTCGACAGCAGCTCGAACTGCCCGCTCAGCGCATCGTTGAGCTGGGGGCCGCCGCCCTGATACGGAATGTGCGTGATGTCGGTGCGGCTTTGCATGCGCACCTGCGCAAGCACCATGTGGCCGACGGTGGCCACGCCCGAGGTGGCCCAGCGCATGGCGCCCGGCTGGCTGCGCGCCATGGCGACGAGGTCGTCGAAGCTGCGGCCCGTGAAGGCGGGCGTGCCGACCACCAGCACCGGCGTTCGCATGACGCTGGCCACGGGCGCGAAGCCGCGCAACGCGTCGTAGGGCACGCGCGCGAGCAGCGGATGCAGCGTGAGCGGGCTGATGGCCGAGAAGGCGAGGGTGCAGCCGTCGGGCGCCGAACGCGCGAGCGCATCCATGCCGACGCTGCCGCCCGCGCCGGCGCGGTTTTCGATCAGCACCGGCACGCCCAGCGCCTGCGAAAGCGGCTCTGCCAGCGCGCGCGCCATGCCGTCGCTCACGCCGCCGGGCGGATACACGACGATCAAGCGGACCGGGCGATTCGGCCAGGGCGGCGCGGCGGCGCGCAGCAGGCACGGAGCCGCCGCGCACGAGGCGGCGAGCACCGCGCCCAGGTGGCGCACGAAGCTGCGGCGCTGGAGCAACGGGCTCACTGGTGCACCCTTGGCGCTGTGCTCATGACCGCGGGTTCTCGCTCGCGAGCCGGCGCAGCAGCGCGGCAAAGTGCCGGGCGGGCAGGTTGTCTTCCTCGGCGCGCGACACCAGAGTGAGCGGCGCATCGAGCTGGCCGCCATCGGCCAGTCGCGCATAGGCGATGGCATGTGCGTGCACGCCGGTCATCGAGGCCGGCACCACCGAGAGGCCGACACCCGCGGCCACGAGGTTCAGGTTGGTCATCATGCGATCGACTTCGGCCACCACGCGCGGGCGCAGGCCCTTGGCGTGGCACAGCGCGAGCAGCTCGGCATAGAGGCCGGGCGCACCGGGACGCCGCACGAGGATGATGCCTTCCTCGCATAGCTTGGACAGAGGCAGCGGTCGCGAGCCCTTGCCGCGCGCGAGGGCAAACCGATGGTCGCTGGGCATGGCCACCAGCACCGGTTCGCGCAGCAGCGTTTCGAACACCAGGCCTTCGGGCCGCGCCACCGGCACCCGCAGCAGCCCGCAGTGCAGGCGGCCGGCGGCCAGCGCCTCGGTGAGTTCGGCGGCGTTGTCTTCGCGCAGCTGCAGCTCCACGCCCGGGTGCGCGCGGCGAAAGGCGCGCAGGGCCTCGGGCATGAATCGATGCGCCGCCGCCGAACTCGTGAAGCCCACCGCCAGGGTGCCGGCCTGCCCCTCGGCCACGCGCGCCATGCGCTGCTTCATGGCCTCCATGTCGTGCAGCATGCGCAGCGCCTCCACCTGGAACAGCCGGCCCGCGTCGGTGAGCGCCACGCCGCGCGGATGCCGCCTGAACAGCAGCACGCCCAGCTCGCGTTCGAGGGCCTTGATCTGCTGGCTCAGCGGCGGCTGCTGGATGCCCAGCTGCTCTGCGGCGCGCGTCATGTGGCCGGTCTCGGCCACGGCCGCGAAGTAGCGGAGCGCTCTGATATCCATATTTTTTTCGTATTGAAAGTGCCTTGTTATTTTATTTGACCTTAAGTCACCCGTGCGCCTATCGTCCGGCCGCCTGTTCAAGAAAAGCGGCCCACCGAGGTCGCACGCCGGAGACACATTCATGCGCGTACCGCGCCCCTCATCGATGATTCAAGCTGCCTTTCGCTCCTGCCGCTCGCTCGGCCCCGCGATCGGCATTTCCCTCGTCCTGGCCGCGTGCGGCGGGGGAGGAGGAGCAGGCACTGGCGCCAGCTTCTTCTTCCCGACCCAGACCACGACACCGCCCGCCGCCGCCAATCCGCCCGACGCCGATCCACCGGACAACCCACCGCCACCGCCTGTGGCACCCGTGCTCTCGTGCGCGGAACTGGCCGGCAAGAGCCTGCCTGCCTCGCAGATCGGCCTTCCCACGCAGGGCGCCACCGTCACCAGCGCCACGCCCGTGGCCGCGGGCGACGCCGGCAACCTGATGGGCGACTACTGCCGCGTGCGCGGCACCATCCAGCCGGTCGATCCCAATTCGCAGTCGATCAACTTCGCGCTCAACCTGCCCGAGAAGTGGAACCAGAAGACCATCCACTTCGGCGGCGGCGGCTTCGACGGCGTGCTCATCGACGGCACCGAGAGCATCCGCTTCGGCCCGGCCGGCAAGCCCGCGCCGCTGGCGCTCGGCTACGCCACCTATGGCGACGATTCGGGCCACCAGGCGAGCAGCATCACCGACGGCCGGTTTGCGGCCAACGACGAGCAGCTGGCCAACTACGGCGGCCTGTCGCTCAAGAAAACCCGCGACGTGGCGCAGGCGCTGGTGCTCGCACGCTACGGCATCAAGCCGAAGAAGGCCTACTTCCTGGGCACCTCCACCGGCGGGCGCGACGCGCTCGGTTACGTGCAGCGCTGGCCGCTCGACTACGACGGCATCGTTGCCAACGAGCCCGCGCTCAACTACACCGGCACGCGGCTGTCGAACGTGGCGGTGGGCCGCGCGCTCTACAACAACGGCGGCGCGGGCTGGATGAACGTGGCCAAGACGCTGCTGGTGCAGAAGGCCGCCATGCAGGCCTGCGACAAGCTCGACGGCGCGGCCGACAACATCGTGAGCAACGTGGAAAGCTGCCGGCAGCTCAATGCGCCCATCCTCGCATCGCTGCGCTGCAGCGGCGGCGTGGATGCGGGCGACACCTGCCTGTCCGACGCGCAGATTGCCACCGTGCGCACCATCGAGTCGCCGCTCGAGTTCACGAGCTATGCGCTCGCCAATGGCGTGCGCCGCGCGGGCGGCTACAACCTGCTCGAAGGGGCGCTCGTGGCCGGGCCGTACACCACCCGTGACCTCGGCACGCGCAAGGTGCCGGCCAATCCGGCCACCTCGGCCGATGCCAACATGTACGTCACGGGCGACCAGTGGGTGAAGCACTTCGTCACGCGCATCGACAGCTTCGACACGCTCGGCTTCGATCCGCTGGACCCGGCCGGCTACGCGGCCCGCGTCACGGAGGTGTCGATGCTCACCGATGCGACCAACCCGAACCTCGCACCGTTCTTCGCGCATGGCGGCCGCATCATCATGCTGCACGGCCTGGCCGACGAGGTGATCAGCCCCAACTCCACCATCGACTATTACCGGCAGCTCGTCGCCACGCTGGGCCAGGCCGCGGTGGACGAGAGCGTGCGCTTCTACACCGTGCCCGGCATGGGCCATGGCACCGGTGTGTTCATTCCCAACTGGGATTCGCTCGCGGCGCTCGAAGGCTGGGTGGAAGGCGGCCTGGCGCCCGCCACCGGCGTGGCGGTGGATGCCGTGGCCGGCACCTATGGCCGCACGCGCCCGCTGTGCCGGTTCCCTGCGTGGCCCAAGTACCGCGGCAGCGGCAGCCTGGACGCGGCGGTCAACTACAGTTGCGTGACCGAGGTCGGCGACCCGCTTGCCTGCCCGAACCTGCCGGTTGCCGTCACCAGCTACAAGGGCGGCAACAGCTTCGGCGAGGAGCTCCGCGTGCAGATCGATCCGGCCACCATGGCCTACACCGTGACCATCGACGCCAGCCTGCAGCGCACGGCCGGCACGCAGCGCACCGGCTCGCTGGTGGCGCAGGGCAGCTGCAGTTACGCGAGTGCGGAGAGCGGGGCGGTCTTCAGCTTCGCGCCGGGCGGCGTGCTGCTGGGCGGGGTGAACGCGCCGAGCGGCGGCGGTTTCGCGCCACTGCTCGCATTCCAGAACACCTTCGACAACTCGGCGACGCCCACGGTGTTCAATCCGGTGGCGAACATCTTCAATGCCGTGGGTGTGCAGCAGGGCACGATTGGCACGGTGGCGCATGCGTCGTCGGTGCGGCTGCGCAATGCCGGCACTTTCCAGTACTGCCGCGATCCGGTCACGGGCAGCTTCATGACCTACGACGCCGCGTGCACGCAGACCGAGAAGGGCTACATCAGCTACAACACGACCCGCGGCGCCTTCGACCTGCGCACCACTCTGCCTACGGGCGGCGCCGTCACCACCGGCGGCACGCTCACCGGCTCGATGGTGATCGGGCTGGTCAATGGTGCGGCAGTGCCGCTGCACCTGGTGCGCGAGTCGGCGGCCAGTGCGGGCCTGCGCATGCTCGCGATGCAGCAGAGCCTGGCGCCGGGCGCGGCCGACGGCAGCTATGCCATGGCCAGCGTGAAGGGCGAGAGCCGCGAGGCGACAGTCTCGGGAGGCAGCTTCAACCTCGGCGGCGCGGCCGCAGCCCTCAGCTACGACACACCGGTGCTCGGCGTGGCACAGGCCGATGCGGGCCGGCCGGGCAATTTCATCTTCAACAGCGGCGTCCTCGGTTTCATTTCCACGGCAGGAGCGAACGCGGCGCTGGAACTCGGGGTACGCCATTGAAAAAACCACTGTCCACTCTGGCCGCATTCGCACTGCTCGGCATGGCGCCGATGCCGTTCGCGCACGCGGCGCCTGCAGCACCCAAGCCCGCGGCCTGCCCGGCGCCCGTGCCCGAGGCCGCGCGCTGCTACACCGGCGAAGACGGCACGGGCGCCTTCTACTGGATCGCGATTCCGAAGGATTGGAACCGCGTGCTCGTGATGCACGCCCATGGCGGCCCCGAGACCGGTCCGCCCAAGCTGGCGCGCGGCGAGGAAGACCTGAAGCGCTGGGCCGTCACCGTGAAGGCCGGCTACGCATGGGCCGGCTCCACCTACCGGCGCGGTGGCTATGGCGTGACCATGGCCGCCGAGGACACCGAGCGCCTGCGCCGCATCTTCGTGCAGCGCTTCGGTCCACCGCGCCGCACGCTGCTGCATGGCCAGAGCTACGGCGCGGGCGTGGCCGCAAAGGCCGCCGAACTCTATGCGCCGGCGGGCGATGCGAAGAGCCCGTACGACGGCCTGCTGCTCACCAGCGGCGTGCTCGGCGGCGGCAACAGTGCCTACGATTTCCGGCTCGACTTGCGCGTGGTCTACCAGTACGTATGCCGCAACCATCCGAAGCCCGACGAGCCGCAATACCCGTTGTGGCAAGGCCTGCCCATGGATTCGAAGCTCACGCGCGCTGAGCTGGCTGCACGCGTCAAGGAGTGCGCCGGTGTCGGTGTGCCCGCGGCGCAGCGCACGCCCGAGCAGGCCGCGCGCCTCAAGACCATCCTGTCGGTGGTCAAGATCCAGGAGCGCTCGCTGCAGGGCCACCTGAACTGGGCCACCTGGCTGTTCCAGGACCTGGTGCAGAAGCGCCTGGGCGGACGCAATCCCTTCGGCAACATCGGCGTGTTCTATCAGGGCTCGGCGGACGATGCGGCGCTCAACGCCGGCGTTGCACGCTATGCGGCCGATCCGCAGGCCAAGGGCGCACTCGCCGCCGACAGCCAGCCCACCGGCCGCACCGCGCTGCCCACCGTGGCCCTGCACGCCATCGACGACCCCACGGCTTTCGTCGAACTCGAGAACGCCTACCGGCGCATTCGCGATGCCGCGGGCACGGGCGGCACGCTGGTGCAGAGCTTCAGCGCCGAGCGCGAGCACAGCTACCTGAGCGACACGGAATACCCTGCGCTCTTCGACGCCTTGATGGACTGGATCGACAAGGGCGAGAAGCCCACGCCCGCGAGCCTTGCGCAACGCTGCGCGGCGCTGGTGCCGCGCTACGACACCGACGGCAAGAACGGCTGCCACATCAAGCCCGAGTGGCAGCCTCCCGCGCTCGAAACCCGCGTGCCCGCGCGGGTCCCCTGATTTTTTCTTTCACTCGATGGAGACCCCATGAAAAAAATGTTCGCCCTTGCGGCGATCGTCCTGGCCGCCGGTGCGCATGCGCAGGACTTTCCCGTCGGCAAGCCCGTGACCATCGTCGTGCCCTTTGCCGCCGGTGGCCCCACCGACCGCGTGGCGCGGGACCTCGCCGAAGCATTGCGCAAGCCCCTGGGCGGCGCGAGCGTGATCATCGACAACGTGCCCGGCGCCGGCAGTTCCATCGGTGCGGCCAAGGTGGCGCGCGCCACGCCCGACGGCTACACGCTGCTGCTGAACCACATCGCAATGGCCACCGTGCCGACGCTGGTGCGCAACGTGCCCTTCAAGGTCGAGAGCGACTTCGAATACCTCGGCATCGTCAACGACGTGCCCATGACGCTGATCGCCAAGCCGAGCATTCCGGCCAACAACTACGCGGAGCTTGCCGGCTGGATTGCCGCCAACAAGGGCAGGATCAACATCGGCAACGCGGGCATCGGCTCGGCCTCGCACCTGTGCGGGCTGCTCTACCAGAGCGCCACCAGGACCGAGATGACGCCCGTTCCCTACAAGGGCACGGCGCCGGCCATCACCGACCTCATCGGCGGGCAGATCGACCTCCTGTGCGACCAGACCACCAACACCTCACCGCAGATCGAGGCGAAGAAGGTCAAGGCCTATGCGGTCACCACGCCCAGGCGTCTCGCCATGCCGCTGCTGAAAGACCTGCCCACGCTGGACGAAGCCGGCCTGAAGAACTTCCAGGTCACCATCTGGCACGGCCTGTACGCGCCCAGGGGCACGCCGGCAGTGGTGCTGAAGAAGCTCAGCGATGCGCTGAAGACGGCGCTCAAGGACCCCGATTTCATCAAGCGCGAGGAAGCGCTGGGCGCCGTGGTGGCCACCGATGGCCGCATCGAACCCGAGGGCCACAAAAGGTTCGTGGCCGCCGAGATCGCCAAGTGGAGCCCGATCATCAAGGCCGCGGGCGTCTACGCGGACTGACGATATGTGCGTCTGAGGGGCCTAGAAGGTGCCCGGCAGCAGGATGCTCGAATCCACGTTCTCGATGTCGGTGCGGCCGCAGAAGGCCATGGTGATGTCGAGTTCCTTGTGGATGATCTGCAGCGCGCGCGTCACCCCGGCCTGGCCGTAGGCACCCAGGCCGTACAGAAAGCTGCGGCCGATGAGCGTGCCGCGGGCGCCGAGCGCGCGGGCCTTGAGCACGTCCTGCCCGCTGCGGATGCCGCCGTCCATCCACACCTCGATCTCGCGGCCCACGGCATCGACGATGGCGGGCAGCGCCGCGATGGAAGAGGGCGCACCGTCGAGCTGGCGGCCGCCATGGTTGGAGACGATGAGCGCGTCGGCGCCGCTGGACACTGCAAGGCGCGCATCTTCCACGTCCATGATGCCCTTGAGGATCAGCTTGCCGCCCCAGCGCTTCTTGATCCATTCCACGTCGGCCCAGCTCAGTGCCGGGTCGAACTGCTCGGCCGTCCACGACGACAGCGACGACAGGTCTTTCACACCCTTGGCATGGCCCGCGATGTTGCCGAAGGTGCGGCGCTTGGTGCCCAGCATGCCCATGCACCAGTGCGGCTTGGTCGCCAGGTTGATCATGTTGGCAATGGTTGGCTTGGGCGGCGTCGAGAGGCCGTTCTTGATGTCCTTGTGGCGCTGCCCGAGGATCTGCAGGTCGAGCGTGAGCTGCAGCGCCGACACGTTCGCGGCGCGCGCGCGCTCGATCAGCCGCTCGATGAAGTCGCGGTCCTTCATCACATAGAGCTGAAACCAGAACGGATGCCGGCCGGTGTGCTCGGCAATGTCCTCGAGCGAGCAGATGCTCATGGTCGACAGGGTGAACGGAATGCCGAAGGCCTTGGCCGCGCGCGCGCCCAGGATTTCGCCGTCTGCGTGCTGCATGCCGGTGAGACCGGTGGGCGCAATGGCCACCGGCATGGCCACGTCCTGGCCGATCATGGTGGAGCGCGTGGTGCGGCCCTCCATGTTCACGGCCACGCGCTGGCGCAGCTTGATCTTCTGGAAGTCGCTCTCGTTGGCGCGGTAGGTGCTCTCGGTCCACGCGCCGGAGTCGGCGTAGTCGTAGAACATCTTCGGCACGCGCCGCTTGGCGACCACCCGCAGGTCTTCGATGCAGGTGATCTTGGAAAGGTCTGGCACGAGGCGGTCTCCTGTGGGGTCTTCGGTCGTTCGCTTTTTGCGAAGGCCCGCCATTATGGGCAGGCCCCGCGGCGGCCCGAGTGTGATGCGCGCGGCCGCGGGCGAGCTGAAAATTACCCGGTCCGCAACTGAAAAGAATTCAGTTCAGTCGCGCAGTGCCTGGCGCAGCCATTCGGCGAAGGTCGCGCATTCCCAGCGCTCCATGGCACCCGGCCGCCAGCAGATGAAGTAGGCGTTGGGCGAGGGCACACTGCGCGGCGAAAGCCGCACAAGGCGGCCGCTGTCGAGCCATGCGCTCCCCAGCTTCAGGTGCATGAGCACCACGCCGAAGTCTTCGGCGGCCGCATCGAGGGCCAGGCCCAGGTCGTTGAACTGGTGGCCCGTGGCCGGCTCGGGCAGGCCGATGCCAGAGGCCTTGAACCAGGTGCGCCAGGCTTCCAGCGGCGTGCGCAGCAACTGGGCGCGCGAGATTTCCGCATCCGTGGAAAAGCCGCCGAACGGGCCGTGGCGCTCCAGGTAGGCCGGGCTGCACACCGGCGAGACCTCGTCGGCCAGCAACTGGAAGAACTCCCGGTCGTGAAAGGGCCCGGTGCCGAAGCGCAGCTCGATGTCGGCCTCTTCGGCCGTCATGTTGCGCACCGGCGTGGTCACCTGCAGCATCAGTTCGATGTTCGGATAGGCATCGCGAAACACGGCCAGCCGGGGCAGCAGCATCTGGCGCGAGAAGGTGGGCGTCACGGCCACGCGCAGCCGCCGCACCTGCGATGCGGGCTCTCGCCCAGGCACCTGCTGCAACGCCGCAATGGCTTCGCGCACGCGGGCAAGGTAGGCCACGCCATCGGCGCTCAGGCTGAAGTCGTTGCCCACGAAGAACTTGAGTTCGAGCAGCGTTTCGAGCTGGCGGATGCGGTGGCTCACGGCACTGGGCGTCACGCTGAGTTCCTCTGCCGCGAGGTTCACGCTGCGCAGCCGTGCCACGGCCTCGAAGGCCTGCAGGCCCTGGGTCGAGGGGAGTCGCGTTGAAGCCATGTGTCGTTCCGGGCTGGATCTTATCGGGGCGCTGCGGGGTGCGACGCGACCGCCAGTGCCTGGAGAAGGCGTCGCAAGTCGTCGATGGCTTCGCGAGCCAGGGCCGCGTCGCCCATCTGCGCCTTGACGATGGCGCCGTCCACACCCAGCGCAGCGGCCTGCGCAAGCGCCATGCGCGAGGGTGAATCCGCGGGCAGCAGTCCTGCGATGACTTCCACCATTTCGCGCTTGTGTTCGCGCGCGCGCTGCGCCGCGCCTTCCACGCTGCTGCCCACTTCGGCCACCGAGTTGATGAAGGCGCAGCCGCGAAACACCGGGTCGGCGAACCATTCGGCCATCACGTCGGCGAGCAGAAGCAAGGCACCGGCATCGCCGATGCGCTCGTGCGCGCCGCGGCGTCCCAGTGCATCGACGAACCAGGCCATCCACCGCGCGTGGCGGTGGTCGAGGAATTCGCGCACCAGGTCGTCCTTCGACGGGAAGTGCCGGTAGAAGGTGACCTTGGTCACGCCCGATTCGGCGATGACGCGGTCGATGCCTGTGGCACGGATGCCGTCGGCATAGAAGAGGTCGTGCGCCGTGTGCAGGATGCGCTCGCGTGCGGGCAGTGCAGAGATGTCCATGGCGCTATTGTATGCATGTAGACAGGTCTGTCTACATGTGGCACACTGCGGGCCTGTACCAGCCCTTTCATCCACTTCACTTCAACGAAAGACGCTCATGGAATCCCGTCCGCCACTGCCTCCCTTTACGCTTGAAAGCGCCACGAAGAAAGTCCAGGCCGCCGAAGACGCCTGGAACACGCGCGACCCGGTTCGCGTGAGCCTGGCCTACACGCCCGATACCGAGTGGCGCAACCGCGCCGACTTTGTCAACGGCCGCGAGCAGGTGGTCGAATTTCTCACCCGCAAGTGGGAGCGCGAGCACGACTACCGCCTGAAGAAGCAGCTCTGGGCCTTCATGGACAACCGCATTGCGGTGCGCTTCGAATACGAATGGCATGATGCGGCGGGACAGTGGTTTCGAAGCCACGGCAACGAGAACTGGGAGTTCGCCGAGAACGGGTTGATGCAAAAGCGCTTTGCGAGCATCAACGACCAGCCCATTGCCGAATCCGACCGCAAGTTCCGCTGGGAGCGCTGACCGGCCTGTCCTTCTTCAGGAACGTTTGTTGCTTGCTTTTGGTGCATGGAAACGCCCGTACTGAACCCTACCGCCAGCCACCCGCTGTGGCAGCACCAATTGGGGCTGCTGCTGGAGTCCACCGGCGAGGGCATCTTCGGCGTCGACCTCGACGGGCACTGCATGTTCATCAACCGGGCCGGGGCAGAGATGCTGGGCCACGAGGCGCGCAACGTGATCGGCAGCAACATGCACGAGCTCACGCACCACTCGCACCCGGATGGCTCGCACTACGCCGACACGGACTGTCCCATCTTCAATGCCTTTCGCCGCGGCCTGCCGTGCCGCATCGACACCGAGGTGTTCTGGCGCCGCGACGGCAGCGCCTTCGCGGTGGAGTATTCGAGCCACCCCATCATGGACGGCGCGCAGGTGCGCGGCGGCGTCATCACCTTCGTCGACATCACCGAACGCCGCCGCCAGGCCGAGGCGCTGCAGCAGGCCAAGGACGAGCTCGGCCTGCGCGTGCAGGAGCGCACACGCGAACTCAGCGATGCGCTGGTGCAGTTGCGCGAGCTCTCGGCCTGGCTCGACAAGGTGCGCGAAGACGAGCGCACGCGCATCGCACGCGAGGTGCACGACGAGCTCGGCAGCTTGCTGGTGGCGCTCAAGATGGACGTCAACTGGATCGGCAAGCGCCTGGGCGAGCAGCAGGAGCGCGCACCCGATGCCGCGCAGGCCATGCGCGACCAGATGCGCGGCAAGTGCGGCAACATGAGCCAGCTGATCGAGCGCGCGGTCGACAACGTGGGTCGCATCATCACCGACCTGCGTCCCAGCATCCTCGACCACCAGGGCCTGTGGGCCGCACTCGAATGGCAGGCGCACGAGTTCGTGCAGTCGGCCGAACTGGCGCTGCAATGGCACTTCGACGTGCCGGCCGGCGTGGAACTCCCCGAGCCCGCGGCCATTGCGGTGTTTCGGATCTTCCAGGAAATGCTCAGCAACGTCGGGCGCCATGCGAAGGCGCGCAGCCTCGAAATCCGCATCGGCGTGGAACAAGGGCAACTGAACATCAGCGTGCGCGACGACGGCGTTGGGGCACCGGCAGGGGCCTTCGAAGCGGCCACCTCCTACGGCGTGCTCGGCATGCGGGAGCGTGCGCGTCACTTCGGCGGGCGCATCGACATCCACAGCCAGGTGGGCGAGGGCAGCACCTTCCGCCTGCAACTGCCGCTGCCGGTGTAGGCTTGGCGGCATGAACGAGATCCGCGTGCTCATCGGCGACGACCACCGCATCGTGCGCGAGGGCCTGAAGCAGATGCTGGGCGATCTTTCCAACGGACTGCCCTCGATGGCCGTTCGCGCGGAAGCGCAGACCGGCCCCGAGGTGCTGGCGGCCGTGCAGGAACTCGGCGGGCCCGAAGGCCTGGACGTGGTGCTGCTCGACATCGCGCTGCCGGGGCGCGACGGCCTCGACGTATTGCAGGCCCTGCGCAAAGACTGGCCCACGCTGCCGGTGCTGATGCTCAGCACCTACCCCGAGAAGCAGTACGCGGTGCGCTGCATCAAGCTTGGCGCCTCGGGCTACCTGAACAAGAGCGCCGATGCCGACGACATGGTGAGTGCCGTGCGCAAGGTGGCGGCGGGCGGTCTTTATGTATCGGCGGCCACGGCGGAAGCGCTGGCGGCCGCGGTGGGCCGCAACGTGGGGCAGGGCCCCGAACAGCTCTCGCATCGCGAGCACCAGGTGTACCGGCTGCTCAGCGCCGGGCACAGCGTGAGCGAAATTGGTGCGCAGCTGGGCCTGGCGCCCAACACGGTCAGCACTTACCGCGCCCGCATCCTCGAAAAGACCGGCACCAAGAACGACGTGGAGCTCGCGCTGTATGCCGAGCGCCACGGCAAAGCGGCCCCCGCGGCCTGAAAACGAAGCCGGCGGGCACCGCCTTGTAGTGCCAGCCCTACAAGGCCTCGACAAGCGCGGCACGATCTGCGGTCGGCAAGCCTTTGGGCCTCGCTTTCGGCCCGGGCCTTGCATCGTGCAAGCATCTTTTCACCGAGGTGCACCATCATGTCCAGCCCATCCGATTCGACCGCCTGCGATCTCTACGATGCCGACCGGCCACTGAACATGCGATGCGCCTGCGGCCGCAACCACGGCCGCGGCGTTGACATCGACGTCAGCCCCGACGACAAGCTCGAGGCCAGCCTGATGAAGGCGCTGTTTCCGATCGACAGCGTGCGCCGCAACTTCCTGCGCGCCGTGGGTGCCAACACCGCGCGCGCCGCCATTGCTTCCGTGCTGCCGCTGGGTGCGCTGCAGGCCATGGCGCAAGACAAGGCGCCGCTCGAAAAGACCAACCTCAAGATCGGTTTCATTCCGATCACCTGCGCCACGCCGCTGATCATGGCGCACCCGCTGGGCTTCTATCAGAAGCAGGGGCTCAACGTCGAAGTGGTCAAGACCGCGGGGTGGGCACTCATCCGCGACAAGATGCTCAACAAGGAATACGACGCCACGCATTTCCTGTCGCCCATGCCGTTGGCCATTTCGATGGGGGCCGGCTCCAACCAGGTGCCGATGAATGTCGCCACCATCCAGAACACCAACGGCCAGGCGATCACGCTGGCCAACAAGCACAAGGACAAGCGCGACCCGAAGATGTGGAAGGGCATGAAGTTTGCCGTGCCTTTCGAGTACAGCATGCACAACTTCCTGCTGCGCTACTACGTGGCCGAGGCGGGCCTGAACCCCGACACCGACATCCAGATTCGCGTGGTGCCGCCGCCCGAGATGGTGGCCAACCTGCGTGCCGGCAACATCGACGGCTACCTCGGCCCCGACCCGTTCAACCAGCGCGCCGTGTTCGAGGAGATCGGCTTCCTGCACCTGCTCACCCGCGACCTCTGGGATGGCCACCCGTGCTGCGCCTTCGGCAGCTCGACCGAATTCATCCAGAAGAACCCCAACACCTTCGCGGCGCTGGTGCGCTCGGTGCTCACCGCCTCGGCGATGGCGCGCGACCCGAAGAACCGCGAACTGATCGCGAAGGTGATCGCACCGGCGCAGTACCTGAACCAGCCCGAGACCGTGATCAGCCAGGTGCTGACCGGCAAGTTCGCCGACGGGCTCGGCAACATCCGGACGGTGCCCAACCGCGCCGACTTCGATCCGATTCCCTGGCAGTCGATGGCGGTGTGGATGCTCACGCAGATGAAGCGCTGGGGCTACGTGAAGGGCGACGTCGACTACAAGCAGATCGCGGAGAAGGTGTTCCTGCTGACCGATGCCAGGAAGCAGATGAAGGCGCTGGGCCAGCCGGTGCCCGAGGGTGCGTACCCCAAGTTCACGATCATGGGCAAGGTGTTCGATCCCGCGAAGCCGGACGACTACGTCAAGAGCTTCGCGATCAGCAAGCTGGCGGCCTGATACGCCATGCGAAAGAACCTCACGCTCAAGGCGGCGCTGCTGTCGGTGCTGCTGCTCGGCCTGGTGCTCGCCGTGTGGCAGCTCGCAACCCTGCCGGCCGCTGGCACCGCGGCCGCTGCCGGCATGACCGCCGAGCAGATCGAATACCAGAAGATGCTCGGCAAGGACCCGGGCCAGGTGAAGAGCTCGGGCTTTCCATCGCCGGGCGAGATGGGCCGGACGGCCTGGCGGCACCTGTCCGATCCGTTCTACGACAACGGGCCGAACGACAAGGGCATCGCGATCCAGCTCGCCCATTCGCTCGGCCGCGTGGCGCTGGGCTTCCTGCTGGCCTGCGCGGTCGCGGTGCCGCTGGGCTTCGTCATCGGCATGTCGCCGTTGCTGCACAAGGCCTTCGATCCCTTCATCCAGGTGCTCAAGCCGATCTCGCCGCTGGCGTGGATGCCGCTCGCGCTCTACACCATCAAGGATTCTTCGGTCAGCGGCATCTTCGTGATCTTCATCTGCTCGGTGTGGCCGATGCTGCTCAACACCGCCTTCGGCGTGGCCTCGGTCAAGCGCGAATGGCTCAACGTGGCCAGCACGCTCGAAGTGAAGCCGCTGCGCCGCGCGTTCCGCGTGATATTGCCGGCGGCCGCGCCTACCATCCTCACGGGCATGCGCATCAGCATGAGCATCGCGTGGCTCGTCATCGTGGCGGCCGAGATGCTGGTGGGCGGCACCGGCATCGGCTACTTCGTGTGGAACGAATGGAACAACCTCTCGCTCACCAACGTGATCTTCGCGATCCTGGTGATCGGCGTCGTCGGCATGCTGCTCGACCAGGCCTTTGCCGGGCTGCAGAGAAGGGTCACCTATGTGGAGTGATCGATCGGCACAAGGCGCCCTCATGACATCTGTTCCCGCCCCTCTGCCCGCCGCCGGCGGCTTCCTGCGCATCGAGCGGCTGGCCAAGGCCTTCGCGCCCGCGCGGCCGGTGTTCGCGGACGTGTCGTTCACGCTCGACCGCGGCGAGTTCGTCTGCATCATCGGCCACTCGGGCTGCGGCAAGACCACCATCCTCAACGTGCTGGCCGGCCTCGACCAGGCGAGCGCGGGCCATGTGTTCATGGACGGCCGCGAGGTGGCCGGCCCGAGCCTGGAACGCGGGGTGGTGTTCCAGAGCCATGCGCTGATGCCCTGGCTCACGGTGCGCAGGAACATCGCGTTCGCGGTGGTCTCGCGCTGGCCCGACTGGTCGGCCGCGCAGGTCAACACGCAGGTGGAACGCTTCGTGGCCATGGTGGGCCTGCAGGCGGCCATCGACAAGAAGCCTTCGCAGCTTTCGGGTGGCATGAAGCAGCGCGTGGGCATAGCGCGCGCCTTTGCCATCCAGCCCAAGATGCTGCTGCTCGACGAGCCCTTTGGTGCGCTCGATGCGCTGACGCGCGGCACCATCCAGGACGAGCTCATGGCCATCGTGCGCCGGACGCAGCAGACCGTTTTCATGATCACGCACGACGTGGACGAAGCCATTCTTCTGGCCGACCGCATCCTGCTGATGACCAACGGCGCCGACCTGTCCGGCGGCGGCTGGCGGCCCGGCAACATCGCCGAGACCGTGGTCAACCCGCTGCCGCGCGAGCGCACGCGCGCTTCGCTGCACCACCTGGACGGCTACTACGCGCTGCGCAACCACATCGTCGATTTTCTCGTCACGCGCGCCAAGGCGTCGTGACTCTTACTTACTTCACTCGTCCAACTCAATCAGGAGCAAACCGCATGAACCGCAACGACGTTACCGAGAAGATCATTACCGTGAAGGTGTCCAAGGGCATCCAGTGGGCCGACGTGGCCAGGAAAGTGGGCCTCTCGAAAGAGTGGACCACCGCCGCATGCCTCGGCCAGATGACGCTCGACGACAAGCAGGCGAAGATCATCGGCAAGATCTTCGGCCTGACCGTGGAGGAGCAGAAGTGGCTCCAGGTGGTGCCCTACAAGGGTTCGCTGCCCACGCCCGTGCCGACCGATCCGCTCATCTACCGCTGGTACGAGGTGGTGAGCGTGTATGGCACCACCATCAAGGAACTGATCCACGAAGAATTCGGCGACGGCATCATGAGTGCCATCGATTTCAGCATGGACATCCAGCGCCAGGCCGACCCCAAGGGCGACCGCGTCAACGTGGTGCTCTCGGGCAAATTCCTGCCTTACAAGACCTACTGACGCAGCCCCTCAGAACGCGTGCTCGGCCGGCCGCGGGCGCCATGCCGCGCGCCGCGGCGCCGAGATGCTGCCGCCCTCGATGGCGCCGGCAATCGAGCGGGCCACGGCCTCCACCGGCACCGCGATGCGCCGCCGCGTGACCATGCGCTCGAACGAGCTGCAGGCCGCGATGCGATCGGCCAGCGTGCGGTCGACCTCGCTCACGTCGGGGCGCACCACCGTCACGCGCACGCGGCCCGCATGCTCTTGCCGCAGCCCCTCCGAAATGGCGTCGACCGCGTACTGCGTGCCGCAATACACCGCCGAATTTGGCGACACGCCGTGGGCAGGCACCGGCGCCACGTTGACGATATGGCCCCAGCCCTGCTCCTGCATCGTCGGCAGCACCGCCGCAATGCCCAGCAACACGCCGCGCAGGTTCACGTCGATCATCAGTTCCCACTCGTCGACCTTGCGCGTCCACAGCGGCGAGAGCGGCATCACGCCCGCGGCGTTCACCAGCACGTCGATGCGGTCGTGCGCCTCGAGTGCGAACTCGGCAAACGCCTCCACGTCGGGCCGGCAGGTGACGTCGAGCCGCTGGAAGCTCGCCGTTCCGCCGGCGGCCGTGATGTCGTTGGCCAGTGCCTCGAGCCGTTCGGTGCGGCGCGCGCCGAGCACCACCTTGGCGCCGCGCCGCGCCAAAAGCCGCGCGGCCGCCTCGCCGATGCCACCGCTTGCGCCCGTGATGAGGACGACTTTTTCCTGGATTGCGCTCATGAGAAACTCCTCGTGCGGGTTGGTGTGAACCATGGCGCAACGCTGCGCCGGGCATGGAGAGAAGTCTCGCGCGGAAGGGGCTTCGGGCGTTATCCGGATCGAACAAGGTTCTTGCCTGATCCTGCAGACGTGGGCCCCCGGCGGCCGGCCGGGTGTCATACGCTTTCTGGCAGATGGCCGCGCGCAGGCGCAGCCGCGACACTCCGGGCATGGATACCGCACCGCCCCCATTCCCCTTCGAAATCCAACCCTTCGACACGCCGACCGAAGCCGCGCGCGCGGCGCTGGAAGCCGTGCTCATCGAGTCCATCGAACGGCGCAAGGAGTTCGGCGGCATGATCTGCCAGTGGGGCAGCAAATACTTCGCCATGCCCGCACGCGAGGGAGACACCAACACTGTCGACGTGGGCCACCGCGGCGGCAACAAGGGGTGCCCCGAAGGCACCAGCGCCGTGGCTTACTACCACACGCACCCCGCGGTCAAAGGCGCCGGCTTCAAGATGGAGCCCAACAAGTTTTCACCGGAAGACCGGGGCGTGGCGGACGATTTCGGAATCGACGCCTACGTCGGCAGCGTGTCGGGCCTGTTCCTCAAATACGACCACAGGACGAAGAAGACCGCGGTCGCGGGGCCGAGGCTGAAGAACTGCAGAGATGAAATGATCCTGCGCGATCCACCGAAGGTCACGCCCAGATCGAGGACGCGTGCACGGCTGCACGCCGCGTAGCCGCAACCGGAAATCCGCTGCCGCCGGTCAGTAGGGCGGTGCCTTGCGCGCCCGCTGCGTGCGCGCGGCCTCGGTCCACCAGGCCAGGTCATCGGCGAAGCGCCCGAACGAGCGCTCGAGCGATTCACCAGCGCCGCCCGTGGGCTTGCCGTCCGTATCCAGCGTCTGCGAAATGGGGCCGACGGCCAGCGTGCTCGATATGACGACCATTCCCATCTCGGACAGGATCGAATGCCACAAGGTACCCGAGCGCACGCCGGAAAAACGCCCTGCCGAATAGCTGGCCACAGCGGCGGGACGCCAGAACCATTCCTCGAGGAAGTGGTCGGTCAGGTTCTTCAAGCCGGGCTGCGGGCCCCAGTTGTATTCGCCGATCACGAAGACGAAGGCGTCGGCGCCGCGTATCTTCTGCGCCAGCATTTCCATTGCCGCGGGTGCGGCACCCTGGGGGTACTCCTTGTACATGCGGTCGAGCATCGGCAGGCCGACAGCCTGGGCGTCGATCAGCTCGGCCTCGGCGCCGCGCGCGTTGAGGCCTGCCACCACGTAGTCCGCCAGGCGAATGCCCATGCGGTCCGATCGGTACGAGCCATAGAACACCAGGATCTTGTCAGCCATCTTCGCTCCGTTCGAGAGGCCGGGGCGGCCACTCAGCGAAGGCTACAACATCGAGGCCATCCCTCGGCGGCATTTGGTAGCAGCTTCTTCCAGGCAGGCTGGCTACCATTCCCGACCATGAAAAAGCCGCCTCCAGCCCTTTGCACCGTTGCCCCGATGCTCGCCCTGCTGCTGGCCGGCCAGGTCTTTGCTGCACCCGCCGCACAGCCGTTGGACGTGGTCAGGAAGCCGGAGTCCGTGGACCCCGAATGGCGCGCCCGCCTGTGTGCGCTGCTGCCGCAGCCTTGCGATCCGCAGTCGCTGGGCTTGTACCGGCCGCGTGGCGCCGCGGTGGGCGACTATGCGGTGTTGTCGGACGAACCGCTGGCCGTGGCGATGGTGCGCTTCAAGCGCAGCGCAGATTCGAGAAGCTGGCAGCTGGCCCGCCTGCATGACTTCAGCAGCCATGCCGCCGCGTTGAAGAAAGACGGCACCGGCATGCCCGAGGCGCGCGTTTCGCTTGCACCGGCCCTCTATCCACTGGGAGAAGGGCAATGGGCCGTGGCCGTGCTCCAGACGGTGTCGGAGATGTACTCGGGCGGCGGCGCCTCGTTCACCAAGGCCGCCTTTGTTCCGCTCGACGAGAGCAAGGCCGCGTACGAAGACATTCCTTTTTCCTGCTCGAAGATGGTCCGTGCCTGCTTCAGCGAAAAGGAATACAAGCAGTCGAAGCATTGCCACGACGAGAGCAGCGGCAGCCTGCGCATTGCCTATGGCGAACCTGCCAGGCCAGACGAGCCCTACAACTGGCAATTCACGTGGCTGCAAAGCGAATGGCCGGCGCACGCGCCCGCGACCGCCGCGACCACCACACGGCTGCACTTCGCCGCCAGGACCACCGAGCGTGCGGGGTTCTGCGGCGGTCCGCAGTAGCGGCCGGGCCGCTTTGCCTGGCGCGGCGCGCTTCAGTATCTTCTTCAGTGCCGCGCAACCGTGACCGCGCCCACGTGCATGGTGCGTCCCGCGCCGATGCCCGCCAGCACCAGCGCGATGCCCAGCCCGATGAAGAGCCATGACGACGCGCGGAAGCTGCCGGTCCAGCCGTGCAGCAGGCCGGCCATCAACGGGCCGCAGGCCGCCACGACATAACCCACACCCTGCGCCATGCCCGAGAGGTGCGCCGCCACGTGCGAATCGGGCGAGCGCAGCACGATCAGCGTGAGCGCCAGCGCAAAGGTGCCGCCCTGCGAAATGCCCAGCAGCACGGCCCACAACCACACGCCGCCGAGCGGCGCGAACAGCATGGCCAGCATGGCGGCCACGGTGAGCGCGGCCAGCACCACCGCCAGGCCGCGCTGGTTGCGCAGCTTCACCGCCACGGCCGGAACCACGAGGCAGGTCACCACCTGCGTCATGACCGACAGCGACACCACGTAGCCGGCGGTCTCGCCGCCGAGCCCGCGTTCGCGCAGGATGGGCGCGAGCCAGCCCATCACGATGTACGCCAGGGCCGATTGCAGCCCCATGAAGAACGTGACCTGCCATGCCAGCCGATCGCGCCACAGCCCGCGCACGGTGAAGCCCGATTCGCTGGCCACCGGCCTGAGGGGCAGGGCCTGCGGCGCCCAGATCAGCGTGACGAGCAAGGCCGGCGCCGCCCACATCGCAAGCGCATAGGTCCAGCTCCCGCCGAGCGCATGTTCGAGCGGCACCGTGAGGCCCGCGGCACTGGCCGCACCGCCGCATACCGCCATGGTGTAGAGGCCCATCATCAGCGCCGCCTGTCTGGCGAAGTCGCGCTTCACGAGGCCGGAGAGCAGCACGTTCGACACCGCGATGCCGCTGCCCGCGATGGCCGAGGCCAGGAACAGCAGCGGGATGTTGCCCGTGCCCCGCAACATTGTGCCCACCAGGATGAGCACCATGCAGGCGAGCAGCGTGCGCTCGGTGCCGAAGCGCCGGCCAAGGCCCGGCGCCAGCGGCGCGAACACACCCAGGCAGACGATGGGCAGCGTGGTCAGCAGGCTTGCGGCCGTGGCGGAGAGGCCGGTGGCCGCAATGATCTCGGGCAGCACCACCGACAGGCTCGCGAACACCGGCCGCAGGTTGAAGGCGATCAGCACCACGCTCGCGCCCAGCAGGATGCGCCGGGCCAGGCTGCCCGCGGGCGTGGCGCGCGGCGCGGGCACGCTGTCGGCCTCGGCATCGATCAACAGTTCGTCGGCCGCGCGGCCCGCCCCGAACGGCACTGCGCTCATCGGACGGGCTCCGCATCCTGCGCCAGCGCGTCGATCATGGGCGACATGAAAGCACGCACCGCCTCCGCGGCGCGGTCGGGGTCGCGGCTCGCAATGGCTTCGACGATGGCGATGTGCACGGCCGTGTCGGGTTCCGGCAGGCCGGTGTCCATCGTGCTCGCAATGGTTTCCTTGATGTAGCCGGCGATGAAGCGGCAGGTCTCGGCCAGCGCGAGGTTGCCGGAGATGTCGACGATGGCCAGGTGAAAGGCCAGGTCGCGCTGGATGAAGCTCGCGCCGCCGTCCTTTGCGTCGGGCACGCCGCGCCTTTCGAGCAGGGTTCTCAGGTTGCGCAGATCCTTGGCGGTGTGGCGCAGCGCGGCCAGCCGCGCGGCCTCGACCTCGAGCGCGCGCCGAACCTCGAACTGGTCCCGCAGGCTCGCGCGCCGCATCTTCTGCAAGCTGAGCGACGGGTCGAAGCCGGAGCGCACGTAGGTGCCGGAGCCCTGCCGCACCTCCAGCAGGCCGCGCGAGACCAGCGTCTTGACCGCTTCCCGCACGGTGCCGCGGCTCACGCCGAGCAACTGGGCCAGCTGCGGTTCGATGGGAATGCGCGACCCGACCGTCCACCGGCCGGCCGCGATCTCGGCGCGGATGCTGTTGGCGGCGCTGTCGGCCAGGGAGGTGCGGGGAGCTTGGAGGAGCATATGAATAAGAAAGGCCTAATTCATTGAATCATTTGATGAATTTTCGCGCAGATGGATTGTCGCAGTCGGTGGCAGGGGCTTGGGCCCGGGCGCAGGGATGGGAGGTCCAGCTGGTGCGGTCGCTTTTCAGCCGCAGACACCGAGGCTTGTGCAAGTGCGATTTACACAATTGCCGCCAAACAGTGAACTATTCCCGGATCGGCAAAGCCTTGTTTGCAAAGGTTAACAAATGTTGATTTATCGTTCGAAAATGATACTAAAGGCCGCTGCGCTTATTGCGTGAGGGCTTCATTTGCGCAGCGGCGCGGCCGCCCAAAACGCCGATGCGAGCGTTCATTAAGAAAACAAACAGGGTTCCCGGAAGTCGAAATGAAGGATTTTTCTTTGTCGGATGTCCGGCTTTTCACCAAAGCCGCCCAGCTCGGAGGACTGACTCCGGCAGCCGATGTGCTGAACGTGCCCAAGGCGTCCGCGTCGCGCCAGCTCCAGCGGCTGGAAGCGACGGTCGGACACATGCTGCTGCATCGCGGCTCCACGCGTTTCGCGCTCACGGAGGAGGGCCGGGAGTTTCTGGTCGCGGCCCAGCATGTGCTGACGATCCTCGATGACGTCATGCTGAACCTGTCCTCCGGTAGCGGTACGGTGGGCGGGCGGCTGCGCGTGGCGGTCCCTCACTACTACGGCAGGGAGCTGCTTGGGGCGCATCTGCCCGATTTCATGGCCGCCCATCCGCAGCTCGAAGTCGTGGTCGAAACGGGCAATGACAGGGCCGACCTGTTTCGCGACGAAGCCGATGTGGCCATCCGGCGCGGACGGGAAGGCTGCGACGAGATGGTGGCGCGCCATCTGAAGAACGAACCGATGGTGCTGTGCGCCGCCCCCGATTACCTTGCAGCGCACCCCGCCCTCGAGGGCGTGCCCGATTTGGCGTCGCATGCCTTCCTGGTCACCGAGGGCGAGGGACGCAAAAAGGAAATCAGTCTTTCGACCGCGGGCAAGATCCACCGGGTGCGTGCGGGCAGCGTATTCCGATCGGACGATCTGGAATTGATCGTGAAATTGACAATAGCCGCCAAAGGTATCGGGCTGGTCCCTCTGGCGATCGCCCAATCGCACATCGACAGCGGACTTCTGGTTCCCGTGCTGCCGGCGATCAAATTGAAGCCGCAGGAAATCAATCTTGTCTATTTGCCGTCGCGCCGCAACTCTCCAAAGATCAAGGTTTTTGTCGATTACGTCTTGAATATTTTCAAGTTTTCTTGATACGGCAAGGACGATCGGCTCGCAACCGCCGAGCCAAAAAATGGGCGTTTTTCCCATTTTTCTTTTGCGTTCCATCGAACGCCGTGTGAGGGCTTCGTGTCCGCTCGCATGTGTTGCCGAAGGGAAAAGCATGATCCCGCGGCCTCCGGTTGTCGAAAACGGAACTGTTGTTTCGAATGGACAGTTGTCGGTTTCGATTGATACCAAAGTATCAGTTTTGGTCTACACTTCGTAACCAAAAACAGATAATTGTTAATAGTTGATCCGACTGACCGCGACAGAGAAATCGCAGCAGTCCAGCGGGCAGTGCCTCAGCGATGCAAATCGAAAAGGCGCTGATCGCTCATCCAAATGCCGGCGCTTGCAATGCCGGCAATTCCTCCCCGCGGCCCGAGCCGCTTATTTCATGTCGGCATGAGCCGGGGTGAACTCCTGTGTGTCTTGAATCTGGAGCAACCATGTTTATTAAAAAACTGACTCAAATCCTGAATTGCCGCCTTTCCGGCCTGGGCGCCAGCGCGTTCCTGCTGGCCGGGCTGACCGGTTTCGCCGGCGCTGCCGCGGCCCAGTCCGCACCCGCCGCCGCCGAGGCCGCCCAGAAGAAGGCCGTTGCCGTCGTCCTCACCCAGTCCAAGGTAGTGAAGGACGCGCAGGGCAAGGAACAGCTGGTGGACGCCAGCTCGGTCAAGCCCGGCGACATCGTCGAGTACAGGGCCACCTACACCAACAACACCGGCAAGCCGGTCACCGGCCTGGTGGCGGATCTTCCGATTCCCGAAGGCCTGGAATACCAGCCGCGCAGCGCCAAGCCGGGCGCGGGCCTGGTGCAGGCGGCGACCAAGGAGGCCGTGTTCGGCCCCGAGCCGCTGATGCGCAAAGCCGCTGGCAACAAGACGGAGCCGGTGCCCTATGCCGACTACCGGTCGCTGCGCTGGACGCTGGGCCAGCTGCCCGCCAACGGCAGCACCGCCGTGAGCGCGCGCGCCAAGGTCGAGGTGGTCGTGCCGCCGCCCGCTGTGGCGGTGCAGGCCGCGTCCGGCGCTGCGCGCTGATCCGGCGCTTCGCCCCGTCCACCCGTGCCATCCGATTTCTTTCGAGTGCAACCCGGCCGCCGCGTTTTCGAGCAACGAATCACGGCTGCCGGTTTTTTTCTGTTCCTGACCTTTTTTGACAACCGAGGAGAAACCACGTGATTTCCACCCTGCCAACCCGGCGCAGCATCGGCTTCAGGCCGTCTGCGTCGTGGGCCGGCGCCGCAGCCTTGACGCTGGGCTTCCTGTTCGGAAGTTCGACCGCACTGGCCGCTGCACCACCAGCCAATACCGTCATCGGTAACCAGGCTTCAGCCACTTACTCCGACGCTGCCGGCACTACCCAGCTGGCCACGTCCAACCTGGTCCAGACCACGGTTCAGCAGGTTGGGTCGTTCACGCTCGACTCGGTCAACCAGGTCACGACGACCGTCGTCAACACCAAGATCGGCGCGGCGGGCTCCATCGTCTACGCACCGCACACGCTGACCAACACCGGCAACGGCACCGACACCTTCACGCTGACGGTCGACGCCGACACCGACAAGTTCTCCAAGGTCGAGGTCTATCCCGACGCCAACGGCGACGGCGTGCCCGACGGCACCACCCCGCTGTGCACGGCTGCAGCCGCGGGCGTTTGCAGCGTGCCCGCGCAGAGCGTGGCCGGCAACAACGGCGTGTTCCGCTTCGTCGTGGCCTACACGATCCCCGGCACGGCCAGCAGCGCCACCGGCGCTTTCGACACGGCGACCATCACCGCCACCCCGGGCACCCCGGCGCTGTACACGGCACCGAACACCTCGGCGGCCGACAAGGACGAGATCAAGCTGACGACGGCGGCGGCGTTCAACGTCAGCAAGTCGATCGGCGTTCCGTCCGTGGCCGGTCCGGGCAATGCCGCCTGGCCGACCGCGACCAACGGCGGTCCGCGCTCGACTTCGGCAAGCTGCGCTACGACCTGGTCGGCCGGCCTCGCTTCCAGCGCGACCTGCCAATACACGGTCTACACGCTCACCTTCAACAACACGGGCGGCGCCGCAGGCAAGTTTGCGATGTCCGACACGCTGCCCAGCGGCATGACCTACGTCGCGGGTTCCGCGGTGTGGAGCAGCGCCCCCGGCACGGCACTGGGCGACGGCGCAGCCGGCGATCCGGCTGGCATCGACTTCCAGGTGACCGGCAACACGCTGAACACCGTGGTCGCCTCGCTGGGCCAGAACGTGACGCAGACCGTGAGCTTCGTGGTGCTGGTGAACAGCACCGCCGCGATCGGCACGTCCACCACCACCAACGTGGGCCAGTTCAACCCCGCGGATTCGCCCACGGCCACTGCAGCGGCCATCGGCACGCTCGGCTCGAGCACCAACCCGTCGGCCTATACGGTCGTGGCGAGTTACAGCATCGCGGTGGGTACCAACCCGTCGACCGCTGCCACCGCTGTCGACACCACGCCCGGCACGCCCAACGGCACCGCAGCCGACCTGACCACGCGTCCTTCCGTCGTGGCCGGCGGCAGCGTCAAGTTCGCGCAGTCCGTGTTCAACGCGGGCACCGGCACCGACACCGTGAACCTCACGATCGCGGCAGGCACCTTCCCTGCAGGCACGACCTTCGTGCTGTTCGCGGCCGATGGCGTCACGCCGCTGCTGGACACCACCGGCGACGGCGTGCCCGACACCGGCCCGATCGCAGCTGGCGGCAGCGTCAACATCGTGGTGCAGGCCAACGTCCCATCCGCCACGGCGGTGGGCGCCGGTCCGTTCTCGGCCACGGTGACGGGTCGCTCTGCGGGCGACACGACCAAGATCGACGCCACGCGCGACACGGTGACCATCGTTGTCGGTTCGCTGGTCGACCTGACCAACACCGCGGCAGGCACGGGCACCGGCTCGGTGGCTGACGGCGACCTGGGCCCCGGCCCGAGCCCGCAGCCCACCACGACCAACTCGACGGCCGCCGGCACCGGCACCGTGTTCGCGCTGTTCGTCAAGAACAACGACTCGGTCAACAATACCTACAACCTGGCGGCCAGCCAGTCGACCAGCTTCCCCGGCACCCTGCCGACCGGCTGGACGGTGAAGTTCGTGGCCTCGGGCGGCACTTGCGCATCGGCAGCGATCACCAGCGTGGCCGTCAATGCCGGCGCACAAGGGCAGGTCGCTGCCTGCGTGACGCCGCCTGCCACGCAGTCGCCCGTCACCGCACAGAAGGTCTACTTCCAGGTGCAGTCCACCGCCGTCGCTTCGACCGGTGTGATCGTGTCCGACACGAAGACCGACGCCGTGACCGTCACCGCTGCACAGACGCTGAGCGCCACGCTCACGCCGAACAACAGCGGCCAGCTCGCACCGGGCGGCACCGTGGTGTATCCGCACACGCTGACCAACACCGGCAACCAGAGCTGCGGTGCGTACACGCTGACGGCCACCGTGCCGGCGGCCGACGCCGCACTCGGCTGGACCACCGCGATCTACCTGGACGTCAACGGTGATGGCCAGATCGACGCGGGCGACACGCTGGTGACCGGCCCGCAAGCCGGCCCGCTGGCCGTGGGCGCATCGCAGAAGCTGCTGGTGCGCGTGTTCGCACCGGGCGGCGCCAGCGCCGGCGCAACCGACACCACGACCGTGACCGCGACCTTCACCGGCCCGTCCAGCTGCGGCGCACCGTCGGCCACCGACATCAGCACCGTGATCACCGGCCAGATCCGCGTCCTCAAGACGCAGGCAGCCGACGTCACCTGCGATGGCGTGGCAGACGGCGCATTCGCGGCAACTCCGCTGTCGCTGAAGCCCGGCCAGTGCATCGTCTACAAGGTCGTCGCCACCAATGAGGGCACCGCGCCGGTCACCAACATCGCGATCAACGATGCGGTGCCTGCGTACACCTCGCTGAGCGCCACGCAACCCACGGCGGCAACGCAGTGCACCTCGACCGGCGTGACCGGCACGGCGCTCGTCTACGCACAGACCGCCACCGCGGTGAGCTGCGGCAGTGCCACCAACTCCGTGGCCCCGAGCGGCACGGCCACGTTGACCTTCGCCGTGAAGATCAACGAGTGACGACAAGGGTTTGAGTCGCCGGCGGGCCTCCGGGTCCGCCGGCTTTCGCGAGGCGCTGCCCATCGGCATGCCTCGCTTTTTTCCCTTGCCGCTTTCACCCAGCACGCGATCGCGCCTGTCCTGCAGGCGGCAGAGGAAAAAAGTTCTTTGAGTTTTGACGGCTCGCGCCGCGCGCGGGCCGACGGAAGGTTCGTGGCGTGCAATTTCTTCTGGCGTATCTGAGCACCCGCTCGCAGCGATGGCGAGGTGGCATGGCCGCAGCCGTCGTGGCGATGGCGGTCCTCGGCTGCATGCTCGCCGGAACTGCCGCCCACGCCGCGCCCCCGCCCGGCGGCACCGTGATCCGCAACGTCGCCACCGCCACCTATGTGCCGGCCGGCCTTTCACAGACCGAGACGTCGAGCTCCAACGGCGTCAGCGCCAACGTGTTGCCGGTCGAGGCGCTGGTGCTCACGCAGGACCAGTCGGTCAGCCGTCCGCCGTCCGCCGTCGTCACGCTGAGCCACCTGCTCGCCAACACCGGCAATGTGCCGTCGAGCTACACCATCGGGCTCGTCAACAACGGCGCAGGTTGCGCGGCCAGCGCGCTCGACCTGTCGGCCCTGCGCGTGGTGCGCGACACCAACAACAACGGCGTGGTCGATGCGGCCGACCCGGTGCTGCCGCTCGGCACAGGCGGCGCCATCGCGCTGCGCTCCGGCGAAACCGCCGCGCTGCTGGTGCAGGGCACCGTCCCTGCCACGGCCAGCGGCAATGCCTGCGTGGCGCTCACCGCCACCACCGCGCTGCAGCACCTCAGTGCCGTCAACCGCGACACCGTGACCGTGGGCGATGCGGCGGTGCTGGCCCTCACCAAGTCCGCGAGCTATCCTGGCTTCGTGGTTCCGGGCGCCACGCGCATCGACTTCACCGTGACGGGCACCAACATCGGCGCGCGCGACGCACGCCCCGGCAACACCGCCGCACCCGCCGGAACGCCGGTGCTGGTGAACGGCACGCCCACCAGCCTGCTGCTGGTGCGCGACCTCGTGCCCGCTGGCACGCGCTACATCGCGGGCAGCCTGCAAAGCACGGCGGCCGGCGCGGTGCGCCTGTTCCGCCTGCCGGGCGATCCGGACTTCAGCTACCGCACCGCCGAAGACGCCTCGGCCGTCGAAGTGGCCATCGGCGTGCCGACCGCGCTGTCGCGCAACGCGTCGATCGCCATGCGGTTCGCGGTGCAGGTCAAGGCCGACCAGAGCGGCGACATCCGCAACACCGCGCAGGGCTACTACAACGACGGTGCCGCGCCCGCGGTGTCGCCGTCGAACACGGTGGTCATCACCTCAAGCCAGGGCCGCATCGGCGTGGCCAAGGCGGCCTCGACGCCGCGCCTGAACCGCGGCACCGACGGCCAGCTCGACGGCACCGCCACCGTGAGTTTCAGCGTCAACGTGCGCAACTACGGCACCGTGTGGCTCTACGGCGTGCAGGCGACCGACCTGCTCGAAGGCAGCGGCGCCACGCAGTTCGGCAGCTTCACGTCGGCGGCGGTGCCCGCCGCCAACCAGTACACCATCGTGCCCGGCACGCTGGCCATCGCGGGCAACCAGGGCAACGGCGTGGGCGGCACCGTGGCTGCGGCCGACAGCGCATTCAACGGCACCGCCGCTGCGCAGAACCTGCTGGCGCCCGGTGCCGTGCTGCCGGTGGGCGCGCAGTTCACCGTGCGCTTCGATGTGCGCTTCAACGTCGGTGGCCGCGCCGGCACGCTCTACAACACCGCGCGCGCCCAGGGCGCGCTCGCGGCCGGCGGTCCGCCCGTGGCCTTCGACGACTCGGTCAACGGCAGCAACCCCGACGCCGACGGAGACGGCAATCCGAACAACGACAGCTCGCCGACGCCGGTTTCCACGCAGCTGCCCGCGCTCACGCTGGCCAAGACCGCTTCGGCGCCGCGGCGCGTGTCGCAGGGCGTGTACGAGCTCGACTACCGTCTCAGGGTGAGCAACACCGGCGTGGCGTCGGCGCCGAACGTGCGCCTCATCGACAACCTCAATTGCACCTTCGACATGGACAAACCCGACGGCCTCGTTGCCGCCTGGGAACTGGCCGGTCCGCCGAAGGCGCGCAACGGCATCCTCCATGCCGCGGGCGGCTTCACCGGCCGTGCCACCTGCGACCGCGAAGCGCTCGCCAGCAGCGATCCTTTCAGGCTGCCGACCGAAGCCGTGTTGAGCGTCACCGACGGCAGCCGCGCGCTCGCGCCGGGCCAGAGCGAAGAACTCTCCTTCACCGTGCGCATCACGCAGAAGCCCGGCATCGTCGGCGGCCGCATGGCGCTCACCAACAAGGCCTGGGCTGCGGCCTTCGACCAGAACACCGTCAACGTCACGCCGGCCATGCTGGTGGCGGCCAGCGCCAGCTCGGCGCAGTCGCTGCTCGCCGACCCGCAGGGCACGGTCTACAACGCCGTCACGCGCCAGCCCGTGGCCGGTGCGGTCGTCACCTTCACGCGCCAGTCGTGCAGCAGCGGGCCGGTCACGCCGATCACGGCGCAAGAGCTGTATGGCGGCTCGTCGGGCATCTACACAGTCAATGCCAACGGCAGCGTCTCCATGGTCACCGGCGCCGACGGCGGCTACCAGTTCTTCCTGCAGTCGCCGCCGGTCACCGGCTCGTGCACCTACGCGCTCGGCGTGGTGCCGCCCGCAGCCAGCGGCTATGTGACGCCATCGCAGCTCATTCCGGTCACGGCGGGTACCTTCAACAGCTGCGGCGCCATCGTGCCGAATGCCGGCCCGCCGCAGGGCGCGGACCCGACCACCTACTACTTCTCGGTCAACGCGGGCTTCAACGCATCCGGCGCCGCCTGCGACGTGGTGCACAACCACATCCCGCTCGACCCGGGCAACGTGCTCGGGCTGGTGCTGCGCAAGGAAGGCAGCAAGCGGCAGGTCGAGTTCGGCGACTTCATGGACTATGCGCTGGTCGTCACCAACAAGACCGGCTTCCCGGTCACCGGCGTGCGCCTGGCCGACACCCTGCCGCCGGGATTTGCCTATGTCGCGAACAGCGCGCGCCTGAACGGTTCGGCCGCGGTCAACCCGGCCGGCGGCGCGGGTCCGCAGCTAGTCTTCGACTACCCGGCGCTGGCGCTGGGCGTGGACCAATCGGCAACGGTGCGCTATCGCGTGCGCATCGGCGTGGGCGCGCCCACCAATGGCGATGCCGTCAACCGCGCCCGTGCGAGTTCGGGCCCGATGCAGTCGAACCTGGCCAACTGGACCGTGCGCGTGACCGGCGGCGTGTTCTCCGACGACGCCTTCCTGTTCGGCAAGGTCTACATGGACTGCAAGCGCGACGGCCGGCAAGAAGGCGACGACGAAATCGGCGTGCCCGGCGTGCGCCTCTACATGGAAGATGGCACCCACGTCATCACCGACGTGGAAGGCAAGTGGAGCCTCTACGGCCTGAAGCCGATCACCCACGTGCTGCGCGTCGACCAGACCACGCTGCCGGCCGGCGCGCGGCTCGGGGCGCTCGACAACCGCAATGCCGGCCGTCCCGAGAGCCGCTTCGTCGACTTGAAGAAGGGCGAGTTCCACAAGGCCAACTTCATCGTCGCCAATTGCGACACGCCGGGAGTGATGGCCGAGGTGGTGGCACGCCGTGCAGCCATCGCCGCCATTCCCGACACCGAAGCCGAGGCGCAGGTGCGCATGCGGCTCGACCCCGAGGGCAAGACCGTGCCCGTGGGCGACGCGCGCTCGCTGCCCGCCAGCGGCCAGGCGCTGGTGACGGGCAGCACGGGCAGCGCCGGCTCCACGCTCGCCAACTCGGCCCCGTTGATCGCGATGCCCGTGGCGCCCGCCAACGCCAGCAGCTTTGTCAGCGGTGCGTCGGGCACCCTGAGCGGCACGCTCGGCGCCAGTGCGGCACCGGCGCCCACGCCCGCAGGCAGCCTGTTCGCGGCGCTGAGCGGCCTGCCCACCAATGCGCAGGGCGCATCGGCCACGGGCGGCGGCGCCACCGGCGTAGGCGCATTCGCGAGCCGCCCGATCAATACGAACACCGCCATGCTCGAGCCGCGCCAGAACGCGGTGGCACCGCTGCTGCCGCAGGCCGTGCCCAGCCCGGTCGAGCTCGAAGCCCTGTTGCCGCAGATCGAAGACAACGCGCTCGGCTTCATCGACCTGAAGGAAGGCGACACGCTGCCGGGCCAGTCGGTCAACGTGCGCGTCAAGGGCCCAGCCGGACTGGCGCTGCGCCTCACGGTCAACGGCAAGGCCATCGAGGAGCGCCGCGTCGGCAAGAAGACCGAGCTGGCCGGCAAGAAGCTCGGCGCCTGGGAATATATCGGCGTGGTGCTGCAGCCCGGCGCCAACCGCCTGCAGCTCGAGGGCGTGGACCCCTTCGGCAACGCGCGCGGCACCACGCAGCAGATCAGCGTGACCGCGCCCGACAAGCTAGGCGCGATCCGCGTCGACGTGCCCGAATCGGCGAAGGCCGACCTGCGCACACCGGTGATCGTGAAGGTGCGCCTGACCGATGCAGCCGGCGTGCCCGTGACCGCGCGCACGCAACTCACGCTGGAGGCCGACCGCGGCCGCTGGCTCGATGAAGACCTGAACCCCGCCGAACCCGGCACGCAGGTGTTCATGGAAGGCGGCGTGGCCGAGTTTCGCCTGCTGCCGCCCGGCGAGCCCGGCGATGCGCGCCTGCGCGTGACGGCGGGCAGCTTCGTGAAGGAAGTGCGCCTCGCGCTCTTGCCCGAGATGCGGCCGATGATCGGCGTGGGCATCGTCGAAGGCGTGCTCGATCTCACCAGGCGCGGCGGCGTTCCGCTCGGTGCGATGCCCGCCGGCGCCGCCTTCGAGGCGGAACTCACCGGCCTGGCCGACGAGAGCAAGAACCGCCGGGCCGCCGCCCGCACCGCGTTCTTCTTCAAGGGCACCGTCAAGGGCGAGTACCTGCTCACGGCCGCCTACGACTCGAACAAGACGCGCGACGACCGCCTGTTCCGCGACATCCGCCCCGACGAGTTCTACCCGGTGTACGGCGATTCGTCGGTCAAGGGCTTTGACGCGCAGAGCACGCAGAAGCTCTACGTGCGCATCGACAAGAACCGCTCCTACCTGCTGTACGGCGACTTCACGACCGCCAGCAGCACCGAGGTGCGCAACCTGAGCCAGAGCAACCGTGCGCTCACCGGCCTCAAGCATGTGTACGACGACGGCAACGTGCGTGCCACCAGCTTCTTCTCGCGCACCGCGCAGACGCAGCAGGTGGAAGAGTTCCGCGCGGTCGGCACCTCGGGCCCGTACTACCTGAGCGCCACGAGCGGCGAGTTCGTCGACAACAGCGAGCAGGTCGAGGTCGTGGTGCGCGACCGCAACCAGCCCAACCTGGTGCTGCAGCGCACGACGGTGGCGCGCTTCGTGGACTACACCATCGAACCGCTCACGCGCCGCATCCTGTTCACGCATGCGATCTCGTCGGTCGATGCGAACCTCAATCCGCAGTCCATCCGCGTGACCTACGAGGTCGACGCCGGCGGACCGAAGTTCAAGGTGGCCGGCACCGACGTGCAGGTGAAGGTCGGCGACAACCTGCAGCTCGGCGTCGTCGCCAGCACCGACGAGAACCCCGAGAACCGCCGCAAGCTCGGCGCGCTCACCGCGGTGGCGCGCCTGGGCGACAACACCACCATGGCCGGCGAGTGGGTGCGCACCGAATCCGACAAGAACGGCAAGGGCAGCGGCGGCCGCGTCGAGCTGCGCCACCAGACCGAAGACCTCGCCGTGGTCGCGCTGGCGAGCAAGACCAGCACCGGCTTCGACAACCCCGGCGCGAGCTTCTCGGCCGGCCGCACCGAGGCCTCCGCGCGCGCCGAGTACCGCCTCGACGCCGCCACTGCGGTGCGCGGCGAAGCGCTCTTCAGCCAGGACGCATTGCAAAGCGGCAGCCGCCGCGGCTTCACCGCCAGCGTGCAGAAGAAATTCGGCGAGCAGATGACCGCCGAAGTGGGCCTGCGCCACGGCCAGAGCGGTGCGGGGATGGGCACCAGCTCGGGCTTCGACTACGGCCAGATCTCGACCTACAGCGGCAACCTGGGCAGCGGCGTCGGCGCCAGCAACGTCACTGCGCTGGGCGGCGCGGCGAGCGCGAACGCCAGTGCGAACGCCGAAGACCTGACGACCGTGCGCGCGCGCCTGTCGGCCCAGGTGCCGGGCCTGCCGCAGGCCAATGTGTTCGTCGAAGGCGAGCAGGACATCCGCAGGTCCGACCGCCATGTGCTGGCTGTCGGCGGCAACTATGCCGTGACCGACAAGACGCGCATCTACGGCCGCTACGAACTGGTCTCCAGCCTCTACAGCCAGGACGAACTCGGGACGACCGGGTCGAACAACGTCGGCATCCTCGGCGTCGAGAGCAGCTACATGGAAGGCGGGCGCGTGTACAGCGAGTACCGCCTGGCCGACAGCATCGACGGCCGTGCCGCGCAGGCGGCCACCGGCGTGCGCAACACCTTCAAGCTCAACGACCAGTGGCGCCTGACCGGCGGCATCGAGCACACGCGCCAGCTCGGCGGCCTGCGCAACAGCGGCAACACCGGCACGGGCTATTCGGGCGGGCTGGGGCAGTCGACGGCCATCACCGGCGGCGTCGAATACATCGGCGAGCGCATCAAGGCGAGCGGCGTGCTCGAAGGCCGCCGCGGCGACGATGCGAACACGCGGCTCTTCAGCGCCGGCTTCGGCTACAAGATCGACCGTTCGTGGAGCCTGCTCGCGCGCAGCGTGATGAGCGGCAGCGAAGGGCAGGGCACCAATGCCGGCAACGAGCATCACCTCGCGCGCCACCAGGTCGGCCTGGCGTACCGCCCGGTCGATACCGACACCTGGAACGCGCTGATGCGTTACGAGCGCCGTTCGGAGCGCGTGGTGGGCACGGGCAGCTCGACCGGCGCGCTCGACGGTTCGAGCGTCTTCGGCGCGGGCTCCGGCAACGCCAGCCTGCCCGGCACGACGAGCGCCGACATCGTCTCGGCCCACCTCAACTACAACCCGCGGCCCGGCACCGTGATCAACGGGCGCTATGCGGCCAAGTGGTCGCGCGCCGACGACGGCTGGCTCAAGAGCACCTACCGGGCCCACCTGCTGCAGGCGCGCTACACGCAGGACATCGACAAGAACTGGGACTTCGGCATCCAGGCCGGCCTGCTCCACGGCAAGGGCGGCGCGTTGCAGAAGACGCTGGGCGCCGAGGTAGGCTACCAGGTCATGAAGGACCTGTGGGTGTCGGCCGGCTATAACTTCGTCGGACTCAAGGACCGCGACCTCACGGCCAACGAGTACACCAGCAAGGGCGCATACATTCGCCTGCGCTTCAAGTTCGACGAGACGGGGCTGGGCTTCTCCTCGGCCGGCGCCAATGCCAACGACAAGAAATGATTCGGCCGCCATGGCAGAACAGATGACTCAATTTCCATCTTCGATCGCCGGGCGCTTGCGCGTTCTGCTGGTGTTGCTGGCGTCGTTCGTGTCGGCGCCGGCCCTTGCCGCGCAAGTCGCCTGCACACCGCAGTCGGGCTTCAACTCCTGCGTGCGGGTGACTTACTCCGGCGGCGACCAGACCTTCACCGTGCCGACCGGCGTGACCTCGGTGTTCATCAAGGCATGGGGCGCGGGCGGCGGCGGACCCAACACCAGCTACTACACCGCGCAAAGGGGCGGCGGCGGCGGCGGCTTCTCCTCCGGCACGCTGGCGGTGACGGCGGGTACGGCGCTGGGCGTTCGCGTCGGCGAAGGCGGTGGCGTCAACGACGCTTCCACGACCTACGGCGGCGGCGGTGCGGGCGGCAACGCGCAGGCCACGGCCATCGGCGCGAGCGGCGGCGGCCTGTCGGGCGTCTTTGCCACGACGACCTACACACAGGGCAACGCGCGGCTCATCGCCGGCGGCGGCGGCGGCTCGTCGCCGGGGGCGGACGTGGGTACGCCCGCCGCTGGCGGCGGCGGAGGTGCGAGCGGACGCGACGACAACGTGGCTGCCAGCGGGCGGCCCGGCACCCAGGCAGCGGGGGGCGCGGCAGGAACGGGCGGCACCTGCAACCTCGGCGCGCCGACGGGCGGCACGGCGCTCCAGGGCGGCAATGGCGGCTCCACCAACGAGAACCAGAACGAAGGCGGCGGCGGCGGTGGGGGCGGCTACTTCGGCGGCGGCGGCGGCCTGTGCCAGGGGACTTCACCCAACGGCATGGGCGGCGGGGGATCCGGCTACACCGGTGGCGTCACCAGTCCAACCACGGCCGTGGGATTGAATTCGACGTCCGACAATGTTGGCGGCGCGGCGGCCACCACCGGCGACACCCACTACACGACGGGCATCGGCACGGGCGGTGGCGGCGATGCCAGCGGCGGCAACGGCCTCGTGGTGATCCAGTTCAACGCGCCGCCGTCGATCACCCTGAGCAAGACCGCGCCGGCCACGGTGGCGCCGGGCGCGGCCATCGCCTACGTGCTGAGCCTGACCAACAGCGGCCCTGCCGCCACCGGCACTTCCGTGGTGGTGCGCGAGCAGCTTCCGCCGGGTGTGATCGCCACTTCGGTGGCTGTCGGCAGCGGCGTCACCTCCGTGAGCTGCGGTACGCTGCCGAGCGCAGCCGGCGCTGCGCTGACATGCACGATGACGCTGCCGACCGGCGGCATTCCCGCCAGCGGCGGGGTTCGCAGCTTCACGCTCAATGCCACGGCGCCGCTGGTGGCGGCGGGCACGGTGCTCACCAACTATGCGAACAGCAACGTGGCCGGCAGCGGAACGCCGGCCACGGCGCCGGGCGCGGCCTGCGTGTCCAACACCACCGTGAGCTGCAGCAGCGCCGCCACCACCGTGGTGACCGGCGCGGCCGCCCTGGCTCGCTCGGGCGAGCGCACCGTCACCGACAACCAGGTGGCCAACGGCAGCGCGCAGGACGTGCTCGAAGCCATCGTGCGCGATGCCGCCGACAACCCGGTGGCGGGCACGGTGGTGACCTTTGCCGCCACCGCCGGCGTGGCCTTCAACGGCGGCACGGTCGGTGCGGCCGGCACTTGCACCACCAGTGCCAGCGGCCTCTGCCAGGTGACGGCGACCAGCACCGTGGCAGGAACCAAGAGCACTGCCGTCAGCATCCCGGCCGGCGCGCTGACCGGTGTCTTCACCGCGGGTGGGCAAAGCTACGGTGCGAGCCCCGCGGCCTACAGCTTCGTGGCCGGCGCGCCGAGCGCCGCGCAGTCGGGCCTGCGCATCGCCACCGACGGCCAACTGGCCAACGGCAGCGCGCAGGACGTGCTGCAGGCCTTCGTGCGGGATGCGAGCGGCAACCCGGTCGGCGCCGGCGTGGTCGTGAGCTTCGGCGCCACGCCCAACGTGGCCTTCAACGGCGGCACGGTGGGCGCGGCGGGCAGCTGCACCACCACCGCCGCGAGCCTCTGCCAGGTGACGGCAACGAGCATCGTGGCCGCGACCTACAGCGCCACCGCGGTCACGCTGGGCGGCGTGGCACTGGGCGGCAGCTTCACGGCCAGCGGCAACAGCTACCTGCCGAGCCCGCAGGCCTACAGGTTCCTGTCGCTGCCGACGGTGACCATCCGCAAGACCTCGCTCAACGGCGTCGGCACCTTCGACTTCACCGGCAGCAACGGGCTCGCCGCGCAGAGCATCACTACCACCGCGGCCGGCACGCCCGAGAGCGCGCCGGTGCAGACACTCACGGCCGCGAGCACGGCCACCACCATCACCGAGGGCGTGCCGCCGGCGGGCTACACGCTGACGGCCGCCTCCTGCACCGGCCTGCCTTCGGGCGGCACCGCCACGCTCTCCGGCCGCACGCTCACGCTCAATGCCGCGGCCACGGCGCCGGGTGCCAACCTGGTCTGCACCTTCACCAACACGGGCGACACCGGCACCACGTCGCCGCCCATTCCGCCGACGATCAGCTGCCTCTCTAACGCCGCGATCTTCAACACCGCCTACAACGGCGTCAACGGCCCGCCGCTGAGCACAGGGCGCGACACGGTGTGGGAGTCGGGCGAAGGCGCCGCCAGCGGCGGCCCCGGCACCGTGGCTTCGTGGCAGCGTGCCTACGTGGGCAACAAGGCCCCCGGTGCCTGGGTCAACTCCCCATTCGGCAACGCCAACTGGAACTCGAACTACAACCCGAACCACACGGGCAACGTCGACGTCTACCACCGCTTCACCTTCAACATGGCGGCCTCGGTGAATCCGGCGACCTTCTCGCTGAAGCTGGACTTCTATTCCGACAACTCGGTGGCCGAAGTGTTCGTCAACGGCGTGCTGCAGAGCGTGCCCGGCGTGCCGCAGGGCGGCAGCGATCCCTACAATTTCCGCGGCTACCAGGCGGGCCAGCAGGCCAGCGCCACGCTGTCGAGCAACTGGCGCACCGGCAGCAACACCGTGGTGGTGCACATCAAGAGCGGTGCGAATGCCGAAGGCTTCCTGGCGCAGGCCACCACCACCGCGGTCTGCACGCCGCCGACCGTGGTGCTGTCGAAGACCACCACCGGCGGCGCGGGCGGCCCCTTCAACTTCACGCTGAGCAACACCACCCAGACCAACGGCGTGGTCAGCACGGTGGCGGCGGGCACGGCGGTGCAGGTCGATGGCAACACGGCGACGGCCGGCACGCAGCCCTTCTCGGCCACGGCGCAGGGCACCGCGATCACCATCGCCGAGCCGGCGGTGCCGGGCTGGAACCTGGCGGGCGCGGTCTGTACCGATGCCGGCACGCCCGTCGGCAGCCTGGGCACCGGCGCCGATGCGCGCACCTACACGATCCCCGCGGCCAGCGTGCAGTACGGCAGGCCGCTTTCGTGCACCTTCACCAATGCGGCCTCGGCCACGGTGACGATCAGCAAGGTGAGCAACGGCGGCGTCGGCCCCTTCGGCTTCACCGGCAGCAACGGCCTGGCGGTGCAGACGATCACCACCGTCACCGCCGGCACCGCTGTCGCGGGTGCGATCCAGACGCTGACCGCGCCCGGCGTCGCCACCACCATCACCGAAGATCCGCTGCCCGCCAACTACGCGCTGACCGGCGTGAGCTGTACCGGCCTGGGCGCGGGCGGCACCGCCACGCCCGACCTGCCCAACCGCAAGGTGACGCTCGATGCGGCCGCCACCGCGGCGGGCAGCAACATCGCCTGCACCTTCACCAACACCTTCACGCCGCCGTTCCCCCGGGTGCAGATCGTGAAGACCACCACCGGCGGCAGCGGCGCCAATCTGTTCGGCTTTGCGCTCAGCGGGCTCTCGGCCGCCACCGACAGCATCACCGTCAACGGTGCCGGCACCGCGAGCGGCGCCGCCAACCTGAGCGGCACGGCCGGCGTACTGGCGACGATCAGGGAAAGCGTGCCCACCGGCTGGCCCGCCAACCCGATCAGCGCGAGCTGCCTGGATGCGGCCAGTGCCACGCCCACCGTGCCCTTCGGCACGCTGGCCGGCAATGAGCTCACCATTCCCGCAGCCAACATGGTGGCCGGCGCCAACATCACCTGCACCTTCGTCAACGGCTTCGGCTACGCCGTGACGGGCCGCGTGTTTCTGGACAACGGCACGGGCTCGGGCGTCGCGAACGACGGGTTGATCAACGGCAGCGAGGGCGGCATTGCCGGCGTGAGCGTGCAGCTCACCAACTGCAGCGCCACGGTGCTGTCGACGGCCACCACCGACGGCGCTGGCAACTACGCGCTCGACGTGCCCTTTGCCACCGCCGCGAGCGCGCCGCTGTGCGTGGAAGAAACCAACACCGCATTGCGCCTCTCGACCGGCGCCTCGTTCGGTGCCGTGCCGCTGCCTTCGGGCTCGGCGGTGGCGAGCGGCGGCACCAGCTACACCTACACGCGTACCGGCACGCCCGACCGCATTGCCTTCACCTGGAACGGCACAGGCCACACCGGCCTCAATTTCGGCGACGTGGACCGCAACACCTTCGCGGCCGACGGCACCAAGAGCGGCATGCCGGGCAGCACCGTCAGCTATGCGCACACCTTCATTGCGCGGACCGGCGGCACGGTGAGCTTCAGCATCTCGAACTCGGTCGACACGCCGGCCGTCAGCGGCTGGAGCGGAAAAATCTTTGCCGACACCGGCTGCACCGGCGCGCAGCAGGCCGGCGCTGCGCTGCTGTATCCGCCCGCGGCGCCGGTCACGGTGGCAGCGGGGCAGAACGTGTGCATCTTGATGCAGGAGTTCATTCCCGCCAACGCGGCCAACGGCAACAACAACCAGACCACGGTGCAGGCCAGCTTCAGCTTCACCAACGCCGGTCCGGCCCTGAGCGCGAGCTACACGGTGCTCGACACCACGACGGTGTCGAACAGCGCACTCGAACTCAAGAAGGAAGTGCGCAACGTCACGCAGGGCGGCAGCTTCGGTGTGAACAACCAGGCCAAATCGGGCGAAACGCTGGAGTACCGCGTCACCTACACCAACAACGGAACGACGCCGATTTCCGACATGAAGATCAACGACGCGACGCCGCAGTACACCAGCTTCGGCGCCGCGCAGGCCGGCACCACGCCTGCGTCGCTGACTGGCTGCCGCAAGAACACGCCCGCCAACGCCGCCCCCGCGCCTTCGGTGGCCTGCGCGGTGGCGCAGACCGCCGGCGGTACCGGCATGCTGAGCTGGGAGTTTTCCGGCTCGCTCGCGCCGGGCGGGTCGGGGTCGGTGCTCTTCAGCGTGAAGGTGGATTGAGCGGTCGCGATCACTTGCTATCGGCGCGCGCTTTTCGCGACCACGCCCGCGCCGCGCACTTCGAGCTTGCGCTGGTCCACCACCTTGCCCGTGGCATCGACCAGTTCGATCACATGGCGTCCCGGCCACGGCAGCCATTGCGCGCTGTTGCCGCGCGCAAAGTGCTTGCCGTCGATGCGCCATTGCACGCCGCGCCCCTCGGACTCGAAACGCACGCGCTGGTGCAAGGGCGGAATGTCCGGGTCGAGCGCGATGATGGTGCCGTCGGCCGGCGCGGTGATGCGCGCGGCTGCCCCGTCAGACGAGGTGCCGGCGCCGCCGTTGTCGAGTGCGAAGAGCCCTTGCTCCGTGCCCTGCAGGAACCATTCGCTGCGCGCCGCCTCGAGCGGGTTGCCGTCGGCGCCGGGCCCGAACGCCACGCGCGCTTCGACAAGCCCGGCGGGCGGCCTGGGCGCGCGGCTGGGCTCACGCGCGTGCAGGAAGCGCATCACCTCGGCCCATACCGGCGCCGCGCCGCTGGTACCGCTTACGTCCCACATCGAGGCGCCGCTCGCGTTGCCGACCCACACGCCGACCGTGTAGCGCTGCGACCAGCCCACGGCCCAGTTATCGCGCATGTCCTTGCTGGTGCCGGTTTTCACCGCGGTCCAGAAGCGCGTGGAAAGAATGCTGTCGAGCCCGAAGGTGCGCGTGCGTGCGTTCGCGTCGGAGAGAATGTCGCCGACGATGAAGGCTGCGCGCGGGTCGAGGATCGGCACGGCGGAGTCGTCGCCGGCCTTGGCTTTAGCGGCTGAAGCCGGTACCGGCCCCGGAGTACGCGCGGTCAGCATCGTCGGTCCGTGGCGCCCGCCATTGGCCAGCATGCGATAGGCGTTGGTGAGCGACAGCAGCGACACCTCGGCGCTGCCGAGCGCGAGGCTGTAGCCGTAATAGTCGCCGCTTTCGCGCAGCGGCAGGCCCACCGCGCGCAGCTGCCGCGCAAACGATTCGGGCGACACCATCACCAGCGTGCGCACGGCCGGCACGTTGAGTGAGGCGGCGAGCGCGGTGCGCACCGACACCGGCCCCTTGAACTGGCGGTCGTAGTTCTGCGGAATGTAGAGCCCGCTCGCGGTGCTGATCTGCGCCGACGAATCGTCGATCAGCGAGGCCGCGGTGAGCCGCCGCTCGGCAATGGCCTGCGCGTAGAGCAGCGGCTTGAGCGTGGAGCCGGACTGGCGCAGCGCGACAACGGCATCGACCTCGGCCGCCTGGCTCAGCGGGCCCGACGAGCCGACCCATGCGAGCACTTCGCCGCTCGCGTTGTCGAGCACCACCAGCGCGCCGTCTTCCACGTGCCGGCCGCGCAGTTCCTTCAGGTGGCGTTGCAGCGTGCCGAGCGCAAAGCGCTGCAGCGGTGCGCGCAGCGTGGTCCTGAGGGCCGTTTCCTTGTTTGCTGCTGGCCGCACGGGTGCCGTGGAAGACGCGGCCGCAGCCGTTTCGCCGGTTTCACGCAACTCTCGCAGCGCACGCCGCGCCGCATGCGGCGCAATGCCTTCGTTCGCATCGAAGGCGCGCCGCTGCACTGCCGCACTGGTGAACATGTCGATCGCATCGCAATCGATCTTCTGCCCCGGCTCCATCGCGCGCATGAGTTCGCAGGCACGCTGCGCCACCAGCGTGGGCTTGGCGTTGGGTGCGCGCACCAGCGCGGCGGCCACGCTGGCCTCGCGCGCGTCGAGGCCGTTCGGCGCCTTGCCGAACAGCGTGCGCGAGAGCGCGTCGATGCCCACGATCTCGCCGCGGAAGGGCACGGTGTTGAGGTAGGCCTCCAGGATCTGGTCCTTGCGCCAGCTGCGTTCCAGCTGCGTGGCCGCCACGGTCTGGCCGATCTTCTGCGTGAAGGTGCGTCCGCTGTTGGCGCGGCGCAGGTCTTCGTCGAGCAGGCCGGAGAGCTGCATCGTGATGGTCGATGCGCCGCGGGTGCGGGTGTTCCACAGGTTGCCCCAGGCGGCGGCCGACACCGCGCGCCAGTCGATGCCGCTGTGCTCGTAGAAGCGCCGGTCTTCGCTCAGCACCATGGCCATGCGCAGCGCGGGCGAAACGTCGGCCAGCGCAATCCATTGGCCGCGCCGCACGCTGGCGTCGGTGCGCACGCGCTGCAGCAGCTCGCCGTTGCGGTCGAGCACCGCGGTGTCGGAAGAACGGAACTCGCGCTTCACCTCGTCGAAGCTCACGATGCCAGCCGACGCCAGCCCCGGCTGCGCGCAGAGGATGGCCGTCAGCGTTGCGGCAAGGCAACGGCGGCTGGCGGCGAAGGGCGGGCGGTGCATGAAAAGCGGCGTGAGGGCAGGGGCGGAAATCGGTTGCGTGGGGGCGCCATTCTCGGCCATGCGGCCACGGGAACTGCACCTACTTGCAGACGGGCGCGCCGCCTCCTGCGGCTGCAGGAACCTAGCGCCAAAGTTTGCAGCACGTTCCACATCCGGTAACGAACTTCACGCTCCGGGCTCATGGCAGATACGGAGCCGAGACGGAGGTGGCCTTCAATGCAGAGGCCGGCTTGCGGAGGCAAGCCGTCTTTCTAGAACTCCAAGGAGAAATCAAATGATGATCAAGACATTGGCCGTTCTGCTGGCCGCATCGGCCACCCTGGCGGGCTGCGTCGTCGCGCCTTATGACCGCCCGGCGCCGCGCCCGCACTATGGCTACGGAGACCGCGACCGCGACGGTGTGCCCAACCGCTACGACCGCGACCGCGATGGGGACGGCGTGCCCAACCGCTACGACCGCAACCCGAACAACCCGTACTACCGCTGACGCCAGCGGGAGCGCACCTCAGGCGGGCCGGCGCGCGAGCAGCGCCCACACGCCCGCCGCGCTCAGCAGCGAACCGCCCGCAAGGTTGAAGCGCCGCTGCGCACGCGGCGAGGAAAGCAGCCTGCGGGCCGACCCCGCGAACACGGCGTAGAGCGTGGCATTGAGCGCGGCCATGGCCACGAAGGTGACCGCCAGCACCCACAGCTGGCGGGTCATGTCGGCCGCGGGGCTCAGGAACTGCGGCAGAAACGCCACGAAGAACACGATGCCCTTGGGGTTCAGCGCCGTCACCAGGTAGGTGTTGGCGAACAGCCTCCAGCGCGAAGCGGGCGCGGCCGGCGCCGCGATGTCGGCCGATGCAATGCCCGCGCGCAGCAGCTTGATGCCCAGGTAAAGCAGGTACAGGCCGCCCGCCCACTTGACCACCGTGAACCAGAACGCCGAGGTGGCGAGCAGCGCCCCGAGGCCCAGCAGCGAAACCACCAGCGCGGTCGAATCGCCGAGAGCCACCGCGGCCACCAGCGGCACGTTGGCGCGGCGCCCGTGCGACATGGAATAGCTGATCACCGTGAGGATGGTCGGGCCGGGAATGATCAAGAGCACGGCGGACGCGGCAACGAAGGCGAGCCAAAGTTCAACGGGCATGAAGAGTCTCCAAAGTTGTTGTGGTGTTCAGGTGCCGAAGCGCACGGCCGACCTGGCCCGTGCGCGTTCGGCTTCGATTGCGCGGTCGCGCGGTTCGGCCGTGGTGACCAGCGAATCGATGAGCCGCGTGGCGCTGGCGGCCATTTCATCGACCGCGCGCTCGAAGGCTTCCTGGTTCGCCTTCGATGGCACGCTGAAGCCGCTGAGCTTGCGCACGAACTGCAGCGCCGCGGCGCGGATCTCCTGCTCGGTGGCGGGAGGCTCGAAGTTGTAGAGGGTCTTGATGCTTCTGCACATGGGAACTCCATCCGGCAGGGGATGCGCCAGTTTAGGGCCTGTTGACAGGCCCTAGCCGATAGCCGAATCGAGGCGGCGTTTCTCGAGGGTGCGCGCCGCCGTTCTTTCAGTCGAAGCGCAGCGCGGGCTCCACTGCCAGCGCCACCGCGGCCAGCCGCGCGTCGTCGCCGCGCACCGACGAAAGCATCAGGCCCGCAGGCAGCTCGCCGGGCGCATGGCACGGCAGGCTGAATGAACACCCGTCGAGCAGGTTGATCGCGAAGGTGTTGCGCAGCAGCAGGCCGTTGGCCTGGAAGAAGGCGGCGTCTTCGGCCAGCGCTGCGATGGGCGGCGCAACGATCGGCACGGTCGGGCAGATCAGCGCATCGAAGCCCTCGAGCGCGCGTTCGACGCGGACGATCCAGTCGCGCCGGCGGTCCTGCATGGCGATGTAGTCGGCAGCGCGAACTTCGGTGCCGAGCGCGATGCGTGCAGCGACGCGGGCATCGAAGCCTTCGCGCCGGGCGGCGAATCGCTCGCGGTGCACCGCCGACGCCTCGACCGGAGAGAAGCCGCCGGGCGCGTTGACGGCCGCGATCTCGCCGAGTTCGGCCAGTGTGATGTCGACCACGTGCGCGCCCGCTGCCGACAGGGCCTGCACGGCGCGATCGAAGGCGCGGGCGACGGCCGGTTCGATGCCGTCGAACATCAGCGTTCGAGGCGCGGCAAGGCGCAGGCCTTCCAGGGGACGCCTGCGCACCACCAGCGGCGCATCGGCAATGGCTGCATCGGCGATCAGGCAGTCTTTGACGCTGCGCGCCATGGCGCAGACGGTGTCGAGCGAACGCGCGAGCTCGAAGGCCCCGGTGCGCGGAACGCGCGACTGCGTGCTCTTGAAGCCGACCAGGCCGCAGAGGGCGGCCGGGATGCGGATCGAGCCGCCCGTGTCCGAGCCCAATCCAGCAACGGCAAGACCGAGCGCCACCGACACGGCCGCGCCCGACGACGAGCCGCCCGGGATGCGCGCCGTGTCGGCATCGGCCGGGTTGCGCGGCGTTCCGTGGTGCGGGTTGATGCCCACGCCGGAGAATGCGAACTCGGTCATGTTGGTCTTGCCGACGATGGCCGCGCCTTGCGCGCGCAGCCGCCCAACGGCGACGGCGTCGCTCGCCGCTGGTGGCTCGCCTTCGCACACGGCGGAGCCGGCCATGGTGGTTTCGCCAGCCACGTCGTACAAGTCCTTGATGGACACCGGCAGGCCCGCGAGAGGGCCCAGCGCCACGCCTGCCTTGCGCGCCGCATCGGCATGCCGGGCGGCGGCGCGTGCGGCGTCGGCGTAGACCCGTGTGAACACGTGCTGCGCGGCAGGAAGCGCCGCGCGCTCGAGCACCTGCTCGACCAGCGCTTCGTGCGACAGCTTGCCGAGGGCGATGCGCCCGCGCAGCGCGCCAATGGTGAGGTCGTCTTGTTGCATCACGCCACCACCGGCAGCGGCTGGACCGCATAGCGATGCACGATGCGCCGTTGCAGGCGAGGGTCGTGCAGCTCGATTTCCATTTGCGCGGCCGGGCGGATACCTTGGCCGCGCGCATTGGGCAGGGCGCCCAGCGTGCCGCAGGTCATGAACAGGCCTTCGGGATTCTTCGCTGCCTCGGCCAGGCCGTTGCGCAAATCCGCCAGCGGGCGAATCGCTGCCAGCGTGCCGCGCTGGTAGTCGATCCAGCGGCCGTCCTCGAAGATGCGCGAACGCAGCTCCACCGTGTCCTGGTGCGCCTGCACGTCGCTCCAGCGCCAGGCCGAGGCGGCCATGGGCTTGGCGCACATCTGCTTGGAGACAGCCACCGAATAGCTTTCGACCTGCCGGTCGGTGTGGTCGGACGCGACGCTCAGCCACCACTCGCCGCGCGAGAAGAACAGCACCGGTTCGGCCTCGCCGGAGCTCTGCTCGCCCAGTGCCTCGATGGACGGTGCCTGCGTCAGCAACTGGGTTGCCACGCGGTAGTAGAGCGGCACGCCCGACGGACGCGGCACGCCGAGCACCGCAAGCTCCTCGATGTGATGTTCGATGGCCGAAAGATCGCGTCCGGTCCAGCCGGCCACCACCAGCGCGCGGGGTTCCACGGCATGGAGTGCGACCGACCGTGCGCCGTCATCGCCGATGCTTTCGCAGGCGAAATGCAAGGGTGTGCCCACGTCAGCTCTCCAGCGGCTTGTTGGCGGTCTCGCGCGCCACGATGAGCGCGATCAGCGTCAGGCTCAGCGCGCCCACCACGTACAGGGAGACAGCCGCCGTGGTGCCCCAAGACTTGAACAGGCTTGCGATGATGAGCGGCGCGAAGCCGCCGCCCAGGATGCCGGCCAGCGTGTAGGCCAGCGAGGCGCCCGCATAGCGCACGCGGCTTGGGAACTGCTCGGTCACGAAGGCGGCCTGCGGGCCGTACATCATGGCGTGGATGATCAGCCCGCCCACCACGGCCGCGCAGATGGTCAGCGGCCGGGCCTGGTCCATCAGCACGAAGAACACAAAGGCCCAGACCATGCCGAGTAGCGCGCCGGCAATGTAGACCGGCCTGCGGCCGATCCGGTCCGACAGGCTGCCGAACCAGGGCACGGCCACGGCGTTGCACGCAGCGCCGATCATCGTGGCCGTGAGCGCGAGCGGGCGCGACAGGTGCAGCACCGTGGTCACGTAGGTCAGGGTGAAGACCACCACCAGCGCGTACAGCACGTCGGAGCCGATGCGCGAGCCACCGGCCACCAGCAGGCGGCGCCAGTGCTGCGTCATCACTTCCTTGATGGGGGTCTTGGCCGTGGCCTTCTTCTGTTCCATTTCGCGGAACACGGGTGTTTCGTCCACGCCGCTGCGCAGCCACAGACCGAACAGCACCAGCGCTACGCTCGAGATGAACGGAATGCGCCAGCCCCAGGACTGGAAGTCTTCCGGGCTGAGCCAGGCCGACACCAGCGCGATGAAGCCGGTGCCGATCAGCGTGCCGCACGACGGGCCGACCTGCGTGAACGAGGCATTGCGGCCGCGTTCGTCGGGCTTGCCGTGCTCCATCGACAGCAGCACCGCGCCGGCCCATTCGCCGCCCAGTGCAACGCCCTGCACGAAGCGCAGCGCCACCAGCGCGATGGGTGCCCAGATGCCCCATGCCGCATAGGTGGGCAGCAGGCCCATGAGGCCGGTCGACACGCCCATGATGACCAGCGTGGCCACCAGCACGAAACGCCGGCCGAGCCGGTCGCCGAGATGGCCGAACACCACGCCGCCCAGGGGCCGCGAGATGTAGCCGACCGCATAGGTCGAGAAAGCCAGGATGGTGCCGGTCAGCGGATCGAACGAGGGAAAGAAGATGGCGTTGAAGACCAGCGCCGCCATGATGTTGTAGACGGTGAAGTCGTACCACTCCAGCGTGGTGCCGATGGAGCTGGCCATGGCCAGGCGCCCCATGCGGGCGGGTGCCGCGGTGGACACCGGGGCGTCGAGAACGTGTTCAGTCATGGAGATGTCCTTGTGGAATGCGTCGGGATTCGATGAGGCTCAGTTCAGCTCGGCCGCGGTGAGCTTCCAGCCGAGTGCCAGCAGCCAGGCCGCGGAGGGATCGGTGTCGAGCGCGGCGGCGGCTTGCGTGCGCGCGGCACGGGCCGCAGCGGCGCTGCTGGCCTCCACCACCAGCATGGGCAGCAGTTCGCGCTGCACGGCCGATTCGCGCGGCAGCGGTGTGCTCAGCGCGGTGTCGGGCACCAACAGGTACGACTGCACGAAGCCCGGCTGCTGGGCCAGGCCGCGGCCCGCTTCGGCGGCGCGCGCGGCCAGTGCTTCAGCGCCGGCGTCTTGCGAGGTCGCGGGCAGCGGCAGCACGGCCAGGTGGCTGCCGCTGCCGAAGCCCGTCACCGCGCGCACCGCGCACACGCGGCGCATCGGCTGGCGCATGCGGTCGAGGTTGGCGACGGACCAGGGCGTTTGCCGCTCGAAGGCGGCGCGATAGCCGGCGGAGCCGAACACCTCGAGCGATTCGGTGCGGTAGAGGCCCAGATACTTGCGCCCGCCTTCGAGCGACAGGTAGCGCGCACCCGACAGAAAGCCGGGAATGCGCACGCGCTCTTCGACATGCTCCTTGTCGTACCAGCGGTTGAAGTCGGCCTCGTCGGCCGCGTCGACATCCGAGGCGACGAACAGCAGGCCGTTGACTGCGGTGGAGGGCGCGGGGGCAGGGTGGGGGGCTGATGTGCTCATGGCGGCAAAGAGGAAAGAGGTCGGGCCTTCGGAAATGAAGGCGCGATCTTCCGCCGCAGGGTCCTGCTGCCACAAACGAGTTTTTTTGGCCCACAGCCAAAAGAATTAGTGGCCCCTTTGCGGGGCCTGCATGCGCCAATTTGAGGGTTAACCCTCTGTAGAAGAGCTCCAAACTGGTGCGGAGGCCGATGTCGTGAACTGGTCCGACGCGCGGCAGGCCAGTTCGGCCACGAGACGGATGGCGTCGGAGTCGGCGGCTTCCAGGTGGCTCACCACGATGCGCTGCGGTGAAATGAGCGCGTCGCACTGGATGATGCGCACGTCGCCGCTCGCCACGTATTCGTAGACCGGCGGCAGCGGCACCAGCGCGTTGCCGAAGCCCGCCTTGACCAGCCGCGCCAGCGCGGAGATCGAGCTCACGCAGTGCACCTTGCCGATGGGAATGCCGGCTTCGCGGTACAGGTACTTCAGTGCCTCGTGCGGCTGGGACCCGGGGCTCATGGTGAGCACGGGCTGGCGCAGCAGCTGTTCGACCGTCTGCTCGGCCTCGGCGCCCTGCGGGCCGACCCAGCCCATGGGCATGGGTAGGCAGGGCGTGCTCACGATGCCCGCTCCCGCGATGTGGTCGGTCTGCAGCGCGATGTCGAGCGCGCCTTCGCGCAGTCCGCGGTGCAGCGCGCGCGTGGTCTCCGAGGTGAGCTGCACTTCGATGCCCGGGTAGGTGGAGCGCAGATTCGTCAGGAAGCCGAGCAGCCAGGTGTGCACCACGGTTTCGATGGCGCCGATTCGCACCAGCCCCAGGATGTCGCCGCGCGGGCGGCCCAGCGAAACGATCTCGCGGCGCAGTTCGAGCAGCCGCTCGCCATAGTCCAGCAGCCGCACGCCCACGGGCGTGAGCCGCAGTTCGCGCGCATCGCGCTCGAACAGCCGCGCGCCGATGTCTTCCTCGAGCGAAGCCACGCGGTTGGACACGGCCGCCTGCGTGATGTGCAGCCGGTCGCTCGCGGCGCGAAAGCTGCCGAGCCGCGCGGCCCAGAGAAAGGCCTCGACGAAGCGCGTGTTCATTCGGTCAGCCCGCGCTCGACGGCCTGCGCCTGGTTCTCGAAGATCGCCATCGCGGTCTTCATGCGCCTGAAGCCCAGCTTCTCGTAGAAAGGCTCCTTGCCGGCCACGGCATAGAGAATGATTTTGCGGTGCCCGCTCGAGAGCGCCACGAGCCGCGAGACGATCGCCTTGCCGAGGCCGGTACCCTGGTGGCTCGGATGCACGGCCACGTCGCAGATGTAGGAGCAGTCGAGCCCGTCGGCCATTGCGCGCCCGGCGCCGACCAGGCGGCCGCCGTCATGCACGAAGCACTTGAACATGCTGTTGGAGAACACGAGCTTCAAACCGTCCGGCTGCTTGTTGCCGAGCGGTGCGGCCTGGTAGAGACGCGAGAGTTCTTCCCAGTCGATGTCTTCGAGCGAATGGCGCCATTCGAGTGTCATGCTGCGTGCCTCTTGTTTCCGGCCGGTCAGCCGGCGGCGTTCAGCCGAAGGATGGCGTCCGCCACGGCTTCGATGCCCTGGTCCGTCAGTTCCGGCGCCGCCACCTGCTGGCGCAGCGGCCACTTCTCGAAATGGCGCGCCTGCGAGCGTTCGTAGTGCGGATCGTAGTGAAGCGCCATCAGTTCGGCAAAGAGCGGCGGCAGGTTGCCCTGGAGTGCCCATTCCTGCCAGCGCTGCACCACCGCCTTGCCCTGCATTTCCTTCAACCTGTCGAGCTGGGCCGCGAGCGCGGCGCGGTCGTCGCCCAGGTAGGCGTAGTCGCGCAGCAGATAGTCGAGCCGCGCGGCCGCGTCCGCCTGGACTTCGATGCAGGCGGCGGCGCGCATGTGCGCGACCAGCGGAATGGGCACCGAGAGCCGGCCGATGCGCGCGCTCTCGCCTTCCACGTAGAGCATGCGCGACAGGTCGAGCGCATCGAAGCAGGTGGCAATGCGGGTCTCGAACTGCTTTTGAGACGGCTGCGGCACGCCGGGCAGGGCGCCCAGCAGCGAACCCTTGTGGCTGGCGCAGTGTTCCAGGTCGAGCACCTGTTCGCCGCGCGCGGCCAGCGCCTGCAGGATCCGCGTCTTGGCGCTGCCGGTGGCGCCGCAGATCACCTTGAGCCGAAGCTTCGGCACCGTGGCCTCGATCTGCGCGAGCACGTGATGGCGAAAGCTCTTGTAGCCGCCGGCGAGCTGCTGCGCATCCCAGCCGACCAGGCGCAGCCAGGTCACCATCGAGCCGCTGCGCAGCCCTCCGCGCCAGCAGTAAACGAGCGGCCGCCAGTTCGAGGGCTGGTCGGCGAAGCGCTCGCGCAGGTGCCGCGCGAGGTTGGCGGCCACCATGGCGCCGCCGACACGCCGCGCCTCGAAGGCGCCTGTCTGCTTGTAGATGGTGCCGACGATGCGGCGCTCTTCGTCGTCGAGCACCGGGCAGTTGATGGCCCCGGGAATGTGGTCGAGCGCGAACTCGGAGGGCGAGCGCGCGTCGATGATGGTGTCGAACCGGTGCATGTCGGCCACGCGCGTGGGCTGGTGGCGTGGGTTGTCGTGCTCACGCATGGGCGTGCCCCAGGTTGCGCCGCAGCCGGCCGCTCGCCAGGTCGACGAGGGCCACCAGCCCGAACATTGCAATCAGTACGGTCATGGCCTGCTGCTGTTGAAAGATCGACAAGTGAAAGTAAAGGAGCTGCCCCAGGCCGCCGCCGCCGACGAAGCCCAGCACTGCGGCCATCCGGATGTTCATTTCCCAACGATACAGCGCATAGGCCAGCCATTGCGGCAGCACGAGCGGAAGGCTGCCGTAGCCGAAGGCCGCCGCCGCGCCGGCACCGCCCAGCGCCAGCGCCTGTTCGGGTTCGCGCGGCGCGTTTTCCAGGCTTTCGGCAAACAGGCGGCCTAGCACGCCGGTGGTGTGCAGCGCGAGCGCCAGCGCGCCGGCAAACGGGCCGATGCCCGCGGCCAGCACCATGAGCGCGGCCCACACCAGCTCGGGCACGCTGCGCAGGAAGTTGAGGACAAAACGGCAGCCTTGCCGCGCCAGCAGGCCCGACCGCCCCGAGGCCGGCAGCGCGAGCGCGGCGGCGCCCGCGGCCGCCAGCAGCGTGCCGAGTGCCGACACGGCCAGCGTCTGCAGCGCACCCCACACCGTCTTGGCAAGAAAGGCGCTCGAAAGATCGGGCGGAAAGAATTCGGCGATGAACTTGCACATCAGGCCGATCGATTCCGCCGTGAAGAGGGCGCGATAGTCGATCGCCAGGTAGGCAAAGCTGGCCGCCACGGCCGCGAGCACCAGCGCCGATGCGATCCAGCAGCGGATGCAGCGCGGCGGCCGGGCAAGTTGCGCGTTGTTGGCCTTCATGCGAGCAACCGCCGCAACGCATTGCTCAGCGCATCCGCGAGCAGCACCAGCACCAGGAACACCAGCAGGATGCTGCTGGCTTCGCCGCCGTTGAGCATCTTCATCGACTGGTCCATGAGCTGGCCCAGGCCGCCCGCGCCCACGAAGCCCATCACGACCGAGGCCCTGACGGCGCATTCCCACCGGTACACGGAGTAGGAGATGAGCTCCTGCGCACAATTGGGCAACAGGCCATACGCAAGCGCAGCCAGGCGGCTGCTGCCGCTTTCCATCAACGCGCGGGCGGGCCGCGTGTCGGTCGATTCGAGCACCTCGGCGTACACCTTGCCGAGCATGCCGCCGTAGGTGATGGCGAGCGCCAGCACGCCCGCAGCGGGGCCGAGGCCCAGCGCGCGCACGAAGACCAGCGCCCAGACGATTTCGGGAACCGCGCGCAGCACCATCAGCACGGAACGCCCGGCCTGCCGCACCGCGGCGGCCTGCGCACGCCCCGGGCCGGGACCGATGCGCGAGACCGAGAGCGCGCGCGTGGTCACGAAGGCCAGCGGCGCACCGATGACGAATGCCAGCGCCGTGCCCGCCGTGGCCATGGCCAGCGTCTCGAGCGTGGCCTTGCCCAGCATCGCGAGAAAGTCCGGCGCGGTTTCGGGCGGCAGGAAGCCGGCGAGGAAACCGCCGATCACCTGCAGGTTGCCCGGCGCGAACAGGACCGAGGGCGCAAAGCCCGACAGCTGCAGCATCGGCCACGCAATGACGAGTGCAGCCAGGAGCCATGCCAGGCGGCGCCACGACAGGGGATCGCGCAACGCTGGCGGCGTGCGTGGCGGCAGCGGTTGCGCGGCGGTCACAGGCAGTCCGGGCGCGGGGCGGAATTCGCCGCGCCCGCCTTGAATGCGCCGGATGCGAGGTCGAGAGGCAGTTCACGTGCCTGCGTCGGCAGCCCGCCTTCGCTCGCATAAAGCGCCACGAGCATCGGCTCCGTCACGTTGCCGACAGGTTCGTCGAACACCACCTGCCCGCTGCGCATGCCCACGATGCGCGGAAACCAGCGCAGCGCCAGGTCGACCGCATGCAAGGAGGCCACGAGGGTGGCGCCGGTTGATTCGCTTTGCGCCACCAGCTGCTGCAGCGTGGCGTCGGCCAGCGTCGGGTCGAGCGCGGATACCGGCTCGTCGGCCAGCATCAGCGCGGGCCGCTGGTAGAGCACGCGCGCAATGCCCACGCGCTGCAGCTGGCCGCCCGAGAGCCGGTCGCAGCGGTCGAACAAGCGGTCTTCGAGCGAGAGCCGCGACAGCACCTCGTGCGCGCCTTCGAGGTCCGAGGGCCGCAGCAGCGAGCCGAGCGCGCGCGCGGCGGACCACTGCCCGAGCCGGCCCGAAAGCACGGCGGTGACCACGCGCAGGCGCGGCGCGATCGGCGGGCTCTGGTGCACGGTGCCGATGCGCGACCGCAGCTTGCGTAGCGCCGGCGTGGACAGGCGCCATGGTGCTTCGCCGAGCAGCTGCACCGTGCCTTCGCCGGGCCGCAGCGCGGCGCCGAGCACGCGCAGCAGCGTGGTCTTGCCCGCGCCCGAGGGGCCGATGACCGCCAGCCGTTCGCCGTTGCGCGCGGCGAGCGACACACCCTGCAGCGCGCGATGGCCGTTCGGGTGCACCAGCCCGGCGTCGTCGAGCGAAAAGCTCACGCGACGGCTCCGGCGGCGCGCCCAGGCCGTGTCACTTGACCAGACCGGCCGACTTGGCGGCGGCTTCGATGCCGTCGTAGTTCGACGACTTGGTGGCTATGAACTTGCTCGCGCGCTGCAGGTTCATGATGTCCTTCATGGCCGGGTCCGCCGGATCGAGCTTCAGGAAGGCTTCGGTGAGCTTCTTCGTCAGTGCCGGGTCGAGGCCGGGGCGCACTGTCCAGTTGTAGTCGTAGTAGGTGGGGGTGGTGGCCAGCACGCGCACCTTGGCGGCGTTCGGGTTCTTGCTCTCGACCAGCTTCTCCCACACCGACGCATTCAGCACGCCGGCTTCGGCCCGCGAGGCGGCCACGAAGGCCACGGTGGCGTCGTGTGCACCCGAGAAAGCCACCGTCTTGAAGTCCTTCTCGGGATCGATGCCCGCCTGCATCAGGAAGTAGCGCGGCATCAGGCTGCCCGAGGTGGACGAAGGCGCACCGAACGCGAAGGTCTTCCCCTTCAGGTCGGCCAGCGTCTTGGCAGTGCTATCGACCGGCACGATGAACTTGCTGGTGAACACCTCGTCTTCGGCACGCTGCACGATCGGCACCACGCCGCCGTTGGTACGGATGCGGGCCTGCACGAAGGTGAAGCCGCCGAGCCAGGCCAGGTCGATCTTGTTCGTGGCGAGGCCTTCGACCACCGCGGCGTAGTCGGTCACCGGCGTGAACTGCACGTCCATGCCGGTTTCCTTCTTCAGGTAGTCGCCGAGCGGCGTGAACTTGCGCTGCAGTTCGGTGGGCGCCTCGTCGGGAATGGCGGACACGCGCAGCACCTTGCCCTGTGCGGAGGCACCCAGGGCGAGGACGGACAGCGAAAGTGCAAGGGCGATGCGAAGGAGGGGTTTCATGGGGTGGCGCGGCATGGCGCAGGGGAGGACGGACAACCCTCGATTGTAGAAACCCGCGCGCGGGCGCCGTTTGCGGCCGCCTTCGATAATGGACGACCGCCCCGATCCGAATTGCGCCATGACCGACACCCCGACGATTTCCCCCCTCAATCCGCTGGCACCGCTGCGGCTCACCAGCTTCTCGCACGGCGGCGGATGTGGCTGCAAGATCGCGCCCGGCGTGCTGTCGGAAATACTGAAGAACAGCGGCGGTGGCCTGATTCCGCCGGAGCTGATGGTGGGTATCGAAACCGCCGACGACGCGGCCGTGTACCGCCTGAACGACAAGCAGGCGCTGATCGCGACGACCGACTTCTTCATGCCCATCGTCGACGACCCCTACGAGTTCGGCCGTATTGCCGCCACCAATGCCATCAGTGACGTCTATGCGATGGGCGGCAAGCCGATCATGGCGCTGGCGCTGGTTGCCATGCCCGTCAACCAGCTGCCGGTGGAAGTCATCGGCGACATCGTGCGCGGCGGGCAGGACGTGTGCCGCGCGGCCGGCATTCCGATTGCGGGCGGCCACACCATCGATTCGGTCGAGCCGATCTACGGGCTGGTGGTGATGGGCCTGGTCGATCCGGCCCACGTCAAGCGCAACGCCGAGGCGCGCGCGGGCGACGTGCTGGTGCTGGGCAAGCCGCTGGGGGTGGGCGTGCTCTCGGCCGCGCTCAAGAAAGAGAAGCTGTCGCTTGCCGGTTATCGGCAGCTCATCGAGAACACCACGCGGCTCAACACGCCGGGCATTGCGCTGGCCACCATGCCGGGCGTGCACGCGCTGACCGACGTTACCGGCTTCGGACTGGCCGGCCATGCGCTGGAGCTTGCGCGCGGCGCCGGGCTCACGGTCACCATCGACTGGCCGCGCGTGCCGCTGCTGGACGGTGTGGCCGAGATGGTGGCGGACGGTTTTGTCACCGGGGCGTCGGGACGCAACTGGGCCGGCTATGGCAAAGAGATAGAGCTGGCAGACGGCCTGCCTGCCACGGCGCAGGCGCTGCTGAGCGATCCGCAGACCTCGGGCGGGCTGCTCGTGAGCTGCGCGGCCGAATCGGCCGATGCGGTGCTGCAGGTGTTTCAGGGTGAGGGCTTTGCGCATGCCGCGGTCATCGGCCGGATGGAGCAGGGCCCCGCGCGGCTGCGCGTCTCGGCGTGAAGACCGCGAAGACTCCGCGGGCCGGCGCGCGGCGCGACTTGGGGCCAGAATGCGGTGCAGGGGAGACGCGGACGTCTTCGGCAGCCCACAACGGAGGTCGCATGATGCGCACATCGGTTCTCTTCATTCCGGTATTCGGCGCCATGGCCGCTGTCGCCGCCATGGGCGTGCAGGCTGCCGACGTGGTTCGCTGCACCGATGCGAACGGACGCATCGTCTACACCGACGGTCCTTGCCCCGCCGGCAGCCGCCTCTCGCGCCAGGTACCCCTCACCGAGCCGCTGACCGTGGTCCCGCCGGTTGGGTCCGACGAAGCGCGCAGGCCGTCGTCCACGGCGTCACCGCGCGCGGCGCTGCCACAGCCGCCGGCCGGCAATGCGCCACAGGGCCCGGCCATCATCCCGCGCAGCGTCGACGAGCGCCCGGTGTCCGAGCCGGCACCGGTCTATACCTGGGGGCCGGAGCCGTACTACGACGGCGGCCGCCCGATCGTTCGTCCACGGCACCCCCGCCCGCAGGAGGACCCGGGCCCGCCGCCGGGCCAGCGGCCTTGCCAGAACCTCGCGGGCATCAAGCGCAACAACTGCTGAGCCGCCGGAGCCGATGCAACTTCGCCCCTGGACCGTGTACTGCGACGGCAGCGCCATGCCGAACCCCGGCCGCATGGGGGCCGGCGCGGTCATCACCGAGCCCGATGGCACCCGCCACACCCTGTCGCTGGCCAGCCATGCCATCGGCTGCAACAACGAAGCCGAGCTGAGGGCGCTGACTCTCGCCCTCGAGGAACTGAAGGCGAGGGGCGCGACCTCGGTGCTTGCCTACACCGACAACAGCATCCTCGTCGAACAGCTCGGCGCGCCCGGCGCCAGGCCGATCGTGCGCATGGCCGGCCTGTTCGAGGATGCCCGCGCCTTGCTTGGCTCGTTCGAAGAGGCGAGCCTGCGATGGGTGCCCAGGCACCGCAACCACGAGGCCGATGCGCTCGCGCGCGCCTCGCTGGGCTTTGCGCCCAAGCCTGCTGCCAAGGCGACGAAGAAGCGGCGCTAGCAGAGGCTGCGGCGGTGGCCGGTGGGAGAAGCCATATCATCCGCGTCTTGATTGCCGCACCGGCCCGCAGAGCGCGAGGGCGGGGCGGCACCGTTTTCAGGAAACGTTTTTCTATTCCATGACCGAAGCCAATCCCCTTCCGCCTCTTCCCGATCATCTGTCGTCCGATCCGCGCAGCCCGCACCACGTGGCGGCCGTCTTCGAGCACGACATCGGCATCCGCTTCAACGACAAGGAACGCCTCGACGTGGAGGAATACTGCATCAGCGAAGGCTGGATCAAGGTGCCCGCGGGCAAGACGGTGGACCGCAAGGGCAAGCCGCTGCTGATCAAGCTGAAGGGCAGGGTCGAGGCGTTCTACCGCTAGGAGAATCCGCTGCGTGAGTAGCCGAGCAGCCGACGTGGGTCTGGCGCCGGGAGTAATCTGCCAACCATTCCCCTCGACGCAGATCAAAGCCATGCAGAAAGCTCTTCGCGCTGTGCGCGGTGACATCACCAGGCTGCAGGTCGATGCCATCGTCAATGCGGCAAATTCATCGCTGCTGGGCGGAGGCGGCGTCGATGGCGCCATCCATCGCGCCGCCGGGCCCGAGCTGCTCAACGAGTGCCGCCTGCTGGCGGGCTGCAAGACGGGCGACGCCAAGCTGACCAAGGGCTATCGGCTGCCGGCCCCGTTCATCATCCACACCGTCGGGCCGGTCTGGCGCGGTGGCTCGAACGGCGAGCCGCAGCTGCTGGCGTCGTGTTATCGGAAGTCGATGGAAATTGCCGAGCAATGCGGCGCACGGACGGTTGCGTTTCCATCGATCAGCACGGGCATCTACGGCTACCCGATCGAACTCGCGGCCCCCGTCGCGGTGGCCACGGTTCAATCGGCGCTGGCTGCAGGCTCCAGCGTGGAGGAGGTCACGTTCTGCTGCTTCTCGGACGCGGACCTTGCCGTGTACGAGGCGGTGCTTGCGGCGGCGGGGCCTGCGTGAATCAAGGATGCAGCCATCACGGCGGCAAAGTGGCTCAGCAAAAAACGATTGCCGTTCTGTGCGCGATGCTCAGCCGTGCCGATTCGTAGAGCAGCAGCCACGACGCATATTCGCGGTAGAGGCCTTCGTCGGCATCGATCAGGCCTTCGATGCGCGCGGCTTCCTCGTCCGACAGCTGGCCGTCGGTGAGGGCGATGCCGAGCGCGGGCGCCACCAGCACCAGCTCGTCGCGCAGACGGTAGGATGAGCCGAGCATGCCGCCGCTCAGTTCTTCGTCGTCGGAATCGGAGAACAGCACCTCGTCGAATTCGACCGGCACATAGAACCCTTCCGCGTCCGAGTGGCAGATGAGGTGGCTGTCTGATTGGTCGAGCGCGGCCTGAATGGCCGGATCGTCCGCGGGATCGACACCATCTTCCACTGGCGTTGCCACCCAGTCTGGCGACATCAGCCGGTGCGCATAAGCCCGGCGCAGGTGGTGGATGAACGAGTACGGAAAGCTGTCGAGCGACGCACGGGAATCCAGTGATGGCAGCTCACGGGGCTCGGCATGCGGCGGAAGTCCCGCCGCTGCCAGCACCTTGTTCACTACCACCAGGTCTTCCTGGAGCCACTCGGCTCCTTCGGTGTCGTTCTCCAGCAAGTCGGCAAGTGCGCCAACGCTGATGGCCAAACCCATGGTGTTCCTTCTCTCTTTTGCCTGGTCAGTCGGTTGCGGCGCGGCTCACTTCGCCGCCTCCACCTTCACCCGCGCATTCGGCGTCTCGCCGAACATTTCCGGCGCGTACATCGCTTCGACGCGGCTCGGCGGCAGCGCGAAGTCGCCCACGTTGTTGAGGCGCACGGTGTATTCGACCTTCACCACGCCCTTGGGCAGGTACTCGTAGTAGCTGCGGAAGGCCTCGAAGCTGCGCTCTTCGAACGCCAGCCAGCCGGCGCCCGACTTTCTCTCGCCCTGCGTGGCGATCTGCGAGTCGCGGCCCAGGCCGGTGCCGAGGATGGTTGCGCCGCCCGGGATCGGGTCGCTCACCACGACCCAGGTCATGTCGGTGCTGGCGTTCACCTCGACCGTCACGCGCAGCACGTCGCCGCGGGTGTACTTGCCCGCAATGGCCTGCTCGACCGGCGTGATGGTCTTCTTGACGGCATAGCCGGCGGCAAACGGCGCCTTCAACTGCACCGCGGCAATCGACTGCATCGTGAGCCACGGCTTGCCGGTGCCTTGCTGCGTGACCAGCAGCGTGTCGCGCACCGGTGCGCCCGCGGGTGATGCGGACCAGGGCAGGAACATGGTGTTGTTCTTCAGATTGCCCGGCGAGGCGGGTGCGCCGAAGAAGGTGCTCTGGTTCGGCGCGCCGGCAGGGTCGGTGGTCTTCGCGCGCGTGACGTTGCGCCAGTCGACCTGGGCCTTCACGGCACCCAGCGTGGCGGCGGTGACGCCGGCCACCGGCGTGCTTTCGAACACCTTGGAGAACTTCTCGAGCGCGAGCCCGCCCCACAGGTTGGCAGTGGTGGTGTGCCAGGCGCCGTTCTGCTGGCGGCCGATGAAGCCGTTGGCGAGCTTGCCGATGTCGTCCTTCCACGCCGCGTCGTCCATCACGCTGAGCAGGAGGCGCGCGGTGTTGACGTCGCCGTTGGTCATGAGCCACCACCAGTAGTCGTCCTGCTCGGTGCTGAAGACGAGCTTGGTGCCCTGGTACGACAGGCGCGCCTTCAGCACGTTGTTGGCTTCGTCCAGGCGCTGCTGGCGCTGCGGCACGTCCTGCACGCGCTTCAGGATGTTGAGCCAGTCGATCACCGCGCTGGTGGGCCACTGGTTCGGCGCGATGGTGATGCTGCCGAGCATGCTGCCCTTGGCCGTGCCGTAGCGTGAGAGGGCCTCGAGCGCGGCGAGCTTGCGCACGTCCAGGTCCTTGCGCGGGCTCCAGAACTCGCGCTGGATGCGGCCTTCGACAAAGGCGATGAGGCCCGATTCCATCGGCGCGCGCGCTTCGTCCGGCAGCGCAAAGGCCGGGTTCAGCGCCGCCGCCTCGTGCGTTGCCGCCAGCAGATAGGAGGTGAGGATGTCGCTGCCGCGGTTGGACTCGCCGTCGCGCGGCGGAAAGTAGCTGGCCAGGCCGTCGCTGTCCAGGTACGTCGGCAGCTGGGCCAGCACGCCCTGCCACATCTTCGCGTCGCGCAGGCCAACCGACTTGCTGGTCTTCTGTTCGAGGCAGATGAAAGGGTAGTTGGCAAACCAGTCGCGCACGCCCGGCAGGCCTTCGGCGAGCCTGGGCTGCAGAGAAAGCTTCAGGCCGCCGCGGCCGGGCAGGGCGTCGGCGGGCGGTGCCACGTCGAGTGTGAAGGGGCCATCGACCTGCACCAGCGTGGCCTGCTGCACCGTGAGCGGCACCGAGGGCACGATGCGCTGGCGCACCTTGAGCGCGTCGCGCGCGCCGCCGAGCGTGTCTTTCGCCTCGATCTCCCACAGGATTGCTTCGGCGCGCGTCTGCGCGAGCTGTGCGGGTGCGGTCACGGTCCAGGCCACCTCGCGCGCTTCGCCGGCCGGAATGTCGACCGTCTGCGTCTCGAGCGTGAGCAGCGTGGCGCGCGGCGTGGCTTCGACCTTCATCGGTTTTTGCGTGGTGTTGCGCAGCGTGATCTGGGCGCGGAACTGGTCGTCCTCGCGCACCAGCGGCGGCAGGCCGCTGATGATCTGCAGGTCTTGCGTGGCCTGAATGCTGGCCTGGCCGGTTCCGAAGAGGCTGGTGCCCGAATCGGCCACGGCCACGATCCTGAAGGTGGTGAGCGCGTCGTTGAGCGGCACCGTCACCACGGCCTGGCCGTTGGCGTCGAGCACCACCTTCGGGTTCCACAAGAGGAGGGTGTCGAGCAGTTCGCGCGTCTGCCCCTTGCCGCCGCCGCCGCCCGCGGGCACGGCCTTGCGCCCGTAGTGGCGCCGGCCGACGATTTCCATCTGTGCGGTGGAGGTGGCGACGCCCCAGCTGCGCCGCTGCAGCATGGCGTTGAGCAGGTTCCAGCTGTCGTTGGGCATCAACTCCAGGAGCGCCTGGTCGACCGCGGCCAAGGCCACTTCGGCGCCGGCCGCGGGCTTGCCGTCGGGCAGCTTGGCGGAGATGGTGATCTGCGCCTTGCTGCGCACCGGGTAGCTGGGCTTGTCGCTGGTCACGGTCACGTCGATCTGGTGCGCGCGCGTGCCGACGCGGATCTCGGCCATGCCGAGGCGGTAGGCGGGCTTGCTCAGGTCGACCATCGCGGTGGGGGCGACGTATTCCTTGCCTTCGTACCAGAAGGCGGTCCACCACTCGCGCGGTGCCTTGAAGCCCCAGGTGAAGAAGCTGTACCACGGCACTTCGCGCAGGCGCCCGCGCAGCGCGAGCACGCTCACGTAGGCGTTCGGCCCCCATTCGGGCTTGACCTCCAGGCTCACGGTCGGGTCTTTTCCGTCGAGCTGCACCACGCGGGTCTCGATGATGCCTTCGCGTTCCACCGACACCAGCGCGGTGGCAAAGCGGAACGGGCTGCGCACCTGGAACTTGGCGGTCTCGCCGGGCTGGTAGCTCTTCTTCTCGGGCAGCACGTCGATGCGGTCGTTGTCCTCGCCGCCGAACCAGAGTTCGCCCTGCCTGGTCACGTACACCGAGCTGGCAGCGCGGCTGTCGCGGCCTTCGCTGTCAGTGGCGCTGGCCACCAGCTCGACCTCGCCGGCCTCCTTGAGCACCGACTCGCACAGCAGCAGGCCGCGCGCGTCGCTCTTGCCGCTGCAGACGGTGCCGATGTCCTTGGTCTCGGTCTTGTTGTCGTAGGTGTAGAAGCCGCCCACCATGCGTTTGCGGCTGGTGGTGGTGATGCGCGCCACGGCGCGCACGTTGAGCGTGACGCCGGCCTGCGGCTTGCCCGAAAGGTCCAGCGCGAGCGCCTGGTACTTGAGCTTCTGGCTCGTGGACACCCAGCCCTCGGTCTTGATGCCGGCGATGACCGATGCCGGCCACAGCGTCTGCGTGCTGCGGATGGTCTGCACTTCGCCGTTCGGGTCGGCATAGGTGGCCTCGAGCAGCAGCTCGCGCGCGGCCTTGACCTTGGGCACCTTGTCGATCGTGACCTTGCCGGCGCCGTCCTTGTTGAGCGTGAGGGGCAGCTTGTCGGCGATCACGCGGGTGTCGCTGGCGCTGTTGATGTCTTCCTCGCCGCCTGCGGTGTCGGCTGCGGGCGCGGCCGCCTGCGAACTGTCGGCCTGCACGCGCGGCGGGTTGAAGCTGAAGGCGTCGTGGTCGGCAAAGCTCAGGCTCTTGCCGCGCACCATCGCCGAGACGCGCACCGGCAGGTTGGCGGCCCCGCCCCCGGCCACGTAGTTGATCTGCACGTCGGCCGGCACCGAGAGCGCGTTCACCAGCGGCTTCTTGTCGGTGGGGGCGATGCGGCCTTCGAGTACGGGCAGGCGGAATTCCTCGACGCGGAACTGGCCGGTGGAGAAGCTGCGGTTGCGGCCGCTGTCGTCGCCATCGCCTTCGTCTTCGGAGTCGCCGCTGTTGGCGTCCTTGCCCTTGCCGGTGCGCAGCATGACCTCGTACACGCCGAGCTTGGCGGCCGGCGGGATGGCAAAGGTGTTTTCCGCGCTCAGGCCGCCGGTGGGCGTCTTGCGCCAGGCCAGCGGCTGCGTGAAGCGCTGGCCGCTGCCGGTGTGGGTCACCACCAGCGTATCGGGCCGGGCCTCTGGCAGGCCGAAGCCCTTGCTGGTCTGGGTGCGGATCAGGTGCTTCATCGACACCGTTTCGCCGGCGCGCAGCAGCGTGCGGTCGAAGATGGTGTGGGCCACGCGGTCGGGCTCGGCCTGCAGGCTGGTGGGCACGTTGAAACGCCAGGGCTCGATGCCGCGCTGCCAGTCGCTCCAGGTGAAGGCCAGGTCCTCGACGCCCTTGTCATCCTTGGCGCGCGCGCTGACGAACCATGCGTTGTTGCTGTATTCGCCCGGGCTATAGCAGCTGGGCGCATCGGGTGCGATGCCGGCAAGCCTGACGATGCCGCTGGCGTCGGTGGTGCCCGATGCAACGGCGACGCCGTGGCAGTCGGACACGCGCACCTCGGCATTCGGCACCACCTTGCCCTTGTCGAGCGTGGTGACCCAGGCCATCGAATTCTCGCGGCCGAGCTTGAAGTGCACCGCGAGGTTCGTGGCCAGCGCGGTGGTGCGCACGTACATCGTGCGGCTGGCGCCGTAGCGCTCGTCGAGCAGCGCGTCGCCCAGCTTTTGCGAAGCGATCTCGAGCACGTGGAAGCCCGGCGTCAGCGGGATGCCGATGACTTCGAACGGGCGCGGGTCGCCGCTCTGGGCCTTGGGCATGTCGAGCGCCTTCACGCCCGGCTGGCCCGCCAGCAGCGACAGCATGCGGCTCTGCACGTTGGTGCGATCGTTGTTCTCGATCACAGGCGGGAGCGCGCCCTTGACGTCCTTGCGCGCCTGTTCGCGGGTCACGGTGTATTCCTCGTAGCGGCGCACCTTGCGGAACCACGCGATGATTTCGGCGTCGGTCTTCGGGTTCATGTCGCTGACCTTGCCGGGCGTGAGCGCCTGCACCATGAGCGCGGGTTCCACGCGCCGCACGGTCACCGGCATCATGGCCGGCGTGCCGGGTTCGGCCAGGCGCTCAACCACGCCGAAAGGCGAGGCCGCGAACTTGGCCAGCGGCGGCATCGCGCCAGTGGCCACCTTCAGCGGAAAAGTGCCGGGCGAGGCCAGCGGCCGGCCCGAGGCGTCCTCGAACTTGGCGGGCAGTTCGATGGTGAACTTGGTGTCTTCCGCGAGCGGCGGACCGAAGCTCGCGGAGCTGACCACGTCGTCTTCGCTGGCCGCGCCGCCGTCGTTCTCGAGCGTGGCGGCAATCGTCTTGCCGCCGCCCTTGAGCTGGATCTGCGAGGCCAGCTTGCGCGTGACCGGCGCATTGAACTGCAGCTGCATCGGCCGCAGCGGAAGGCAGGCGGCCTGAGCGTTCTCGCGCTCGCAGGTGAAAGACACCGCGAACGGCTCGCGCACCTGGAAGCTCAGGCGGCGCTCCACATTGTTGGCCACACCCGAGGGCGTGGCCACGCCCTTGCCGTAGACGATCTGCACCTTGCTGCCCGGCGTCAGCGTGCGATTGCACTGCAGCGCAATGAAGCGCAGCGGGTCCTTGGCGGTTTCCTTTTCGCGGCCGAAGGCCTTGAGGAGACCCGCGCGCTGCTCGCCGTCGAGCAGCTTGACCGGAATGCGCTCACCGATGCCGTCGGCCGCACACCAGACGTTCTGGCGAACGCTCTCGACCGTGGCCGCACCGTTGAGTTCGAGCACGAACATCTGCTGCTCGTCGATCCGGCCATAGCTGTCCGGCATGAAGTTGCGCACGAACGGGCCGCCGCTATTGAATTGATAGCGATCCGGTCCGGTCAGCTCACCGCCCGAACTGGGCTTGAAGGTGGAGATGCGCGTGACGGTGCAGCGCACGCCGGGCGGCAGGTCGTTCTCGAAGTCGTAGACCCAGGCTTTCGCATCGGTCCAGCGGCCCGTGCCTTTGCCGGCTTGCGCGTCGGTGCAGCTCACGGTGAGCGGCGCTGGCGCCTTCGGGTCGCCGAAATTGACGGCGGGCTGGTCGAACTTGGCGACGATCTGGCGCACGCGCGCCACCTCGCCTTGCGGCGTCAGGCTGGTGATCTGGATGGCATGGCCTGGGCCGGCAAAAAAGGCACTGCCGGCCAGGAGCAATGCTGGAATGGTTTTTTTCAATTTTTTTCTCCACCTTGAAGCACGCGCAGCGTAGCCGATTTGCACGACGGTTCGGCTGTGCCAGGCGTCATATGCCTCGGCGCTCCTTCATACAATCGGTACTGTCGTGCGTGCGCCGCGCGGACCGCCACCAAGACCTCGCCGCCGACCGATGAAACGCTACTGGGAAATAGACGCCTTGCGCGGGCTGATGCTCGTGCTGATGACCGTCACCCACCTGCCGACGCGCCTCACGGACCCGCTGGGCCAGCCCTTCGGTTTCGTCTCGGCTGCGGAAGGCTTCGTGCTGTTGTCGGCCTTCGTGGCCGGGCTGGTCTACAGCCGCATCGGCTACCTGCGCGGCGTCGACTCGATGCGCCAGGCCTTCTGGCGGCGCGTGGTCAAGGTGTATCTCTGCCAGGCAGCGATCCTGCTGTTTCTCTTCACCGTGATCGCGGCGCTGGGGCTGCACATCGACCAGCCGGCCGTGAAGAACCTGGTGTCGTACTACCTCGCGGAGCCGCGCGACGGCTTCCTGTTCGGCTTGCTGCTCATCTACGAGCCCGCGCTGCTCGACATCCTGCCGATGTATATCTTCTTCATGCTGATGAGCCCTTGGGTGCTGGCCTTTGCCATGCGGCACGGCTGGACGCTGGTGATGGGCGCCAGCGCCCTGCTGTGGGCACTGGCGCAGTTCGGCCTGAGCGAATGGATCTACGAGCTGGCGCAGCGCCACCTGGGGCTGCCGGTTCCGTTCCACGAAATGGGCGCCTTCAACACCTACGCCTGGCAGTTCCTGTGGTTTTCGGGCCTGTGCCTCGGCGCCAGCCGCAACATGCCCGACGCGCGGCCGCTGCGTTTTCCGGCCTGGCTGTGGATGCCGGCGCTGGGCATTGCGCTCTATGGCTTCTGGTGGCGCCACCACGGCATCAACGGCCAGGCGCCGTTCGGCGGCGACGTCGAACTGAACCTGCTGTTCGACAAGTGGCAGCTGGGGCCGCTGCGCATCGTCAACCTGGTGGCGCTGGGCATCCTGGCGGTGCGCTTCGGGCCATGGTTCATGCGCAAGATACCGCGCCTGCACTGGCTCGAGGCCATGGGCTCGGCCTCGCTGCCGGTGTTCTGCGCGCACCTGGTGGCGGTACTGCTGGTGCTGGCGTTCTATGGCGACAGCCAGACTGCGCGCCCCTGGTGGGGCGACGGCCTGCTGCTGCTCGCGGTGTTCGCGGGCATGTACGCGGTGGCGCGTTTCACGCGCGGGGCCGACGTGCCGCCGCCGGCGGACGATATGCCTACCGAGCCGCAGCGGGCTTGAGGCCGTTCAGGGCAGCGACGCCCCCGGCGCTGGCGCCGGTGGGGCAATTGGCGCCGGCACCGCTCCCGGCAAGTGCGCAGCGATGACCGATTGCCACAGCCGGTAGCCCTCGTCCGTCATGTGCAGCTTGTCCCCGCGAAACAGTTCCGGCCGCGGCCGTCCATCGGCGCCGAGCATCGGCGTGTGGATGTCGATGTATTCGCTGTTGGGCAGCAGATTGAGGTACGCCGAAACCACATGGTTGGTCTCGCGGATCTGCGGCATCAGGTGTTCGCGCGAGGGGCTGGGCTTGACCGAGATGAAGCTGATGCGCGTGTTCGGCAGTTCGGCACGCACCGTGTTGGCAAAGCGCGCGAAGCTCTCGAGCACCTGCAGTGGCGTTCGGCCTTCGGCCAGGTCGTTGTCGCCGGCGTACACCATCACCTGCCGGGGCTTGTAGCGCACCACCAGCTCGCGGGCAAACAGGCTGCAGTCGGCCAGCGTCGAGCCGCCGAAGCCGCGGTTGACCACGCCGCCGGGTACGTGGGCGAAATCCTGCGCGAGGCGGGTCCACATGCGCACCGTGGAGCTGCCAACGAACACCACGCCGCCAGGGGGCGGAAACTGCTGTTGGTCGGCCCGGGCGAAGGCGGCGAGTTCGTTGTGCCAGCGCGCCTTGGCGGCGAGGTATTCGGAGGATGCGTCCGCGGCGGTGGAGCCGTCGGCCTCGTAGGGGAAGGCGGCCGAAGCGGTCTGGGCATGCGAGGCAAGCGCGGCCGTCAATAGTGCGGCCGCGAGCAGCGCGGATTTCATTGAAGACATCGGGAAGACACGAAGCAGATCAGATGGTTTTCTCAATCAGGGCGCCCTTGAACACGATGGGGCCCTTCGGTCCGCTGCCGGGTGGCACGCCGCCCTTGGCTTCCAACGTAACGGCCAGGGTCGGCACGGCGTGGACATCGGATTCTGACGCAGCCAGCCGCAGCGCCGGTGCATTGTCGAGCACGCCGAGCGAGCGCGGAGCGCCGCCCGGCGGCAGGGCCCAGAGCTGCAGCGACTTGTCGGCGCCTTCGCTGTAGCTGCCCACGCGCTGCAGCACCAGTTGCCGCTTCCTGGGATCGAAGGTCACGAGCATCGAGGCGGTGGCCTTGTCGTCGGACAGCACTGCCACGTACTGGATCGCCGGCGCGTTCTGCAGCTGGTCGCGCAGGTTCAGCCCGACCACCACCGCCATGACCGTGGCAAGCGCACCAGCCGCGGCGGCGCCGCGCCAGAGCGCCAGGCTGCGCAGCCAGCCGCCCTGCGCCGCCGAGGCGTCGGGGGCCGCACCGCGTTGTCGCTCGATGGCGTGCTGTGCCTGCTCGGCGTCGATCATGTTGCGGATGCGGGTCCACACCGCGGCGTCGGGGACGACCGGGCTTTGCAGCTCGGTCATGCTCGCGAGCCGGCTCTGCCACACCAGTGCCGCGGCGCGCACGGGCGCCTGCTCGCGCGCCAGGGTCTCGAAACGCCTGCGGGCGCCGCCGCGCAGCGTGCCGAGCGCATGGCTCGCGGCCAGCAGCTCGAGCAGTTCGGGGTGGGCGATGAGGTTCATGGATAGCTTGTCTTTGTCGTCGCGGCTAGGCGAAGCGCCCCATGCACAGGCGCAGTTTTTCGAGCCCGCGCCGGATCCAGGTCTTGACCGTGCCGAGCGGCAGCTTGAGCTGCTCGGCCAGCTCGCCGTGGCTCAGTTCGCGCAGGTAGGCCAGGCTCACGACCTCGCGCTGGCGGGCCTCGAGCTGGCTCAGGCACTGGTGCAGCGCCCAGGCCTGCTCGCTGGCGTCGGCCGTGTCGGCCGGATTGGGCGCATCGGATTCCATCGTCTCGGCCATCAGCTCGTCGAACTCCTGCGTGAGCTGGGCGCGGTCGGCGGTGCGGCGGCGCAGCAGGTCGAGCGAGCGGCTGCGCACGATCAGCCCCAGCCAGGCGAGCGGCGGGCTCAGCGTGCCGCGGTAGTCGCCGGCCACGCGCCAGACCGTCATGAACGATTCCTGCAGCACGTCCTCGGCCCACTCGCGCTGCCGCACGACCCGCATCGCCAGGCCCATGAGCTTGGGCGCCGTCCGGTCGTAGAGCAGACGCAGCGCGGCCTCGTCGCGGCGGCCGATGCGATCGATCAGCGAGATCAGTTCGGCGTCGGGGCTGGGTGCTGTCATGCGCGGATTGTGGGGCATCGGCCTGCATGGAAAAGGTACGCCGGCGCGGCGCGGACGGATTCACTTCGGCCGCCGTGAATCCATCCGGCCATGGCCCCCGTACAGGCCTGCGAGACCGTCGAAAACGCACGACACCAGGCACGGACTCGCGCTCCATTCACTCGTCATCGATCCGAAGAAATTCGGGAAAAAGGAACCGACCATGACCATCCGCATCCTGACCGCGCTCGCCGCCGCCGCTGGCCTTGCCGCCTGTTCCGGCATGGGGGCGAAGCCCCCGGTGTATTCCCAGGCCGCCCTGCCCGACTCGGTGAAAGTGCCGGCCGGCCACGCCGTGGCCATGGAGACCGTGGGCGCCGGCGACATCACTTACGAATGCCAGGCCAAGGCCGGCATGCCCGGCCAGCACGAATGGGTCTTCATCGGCCCCGACGCCAGGCTGATGGACCGCAGCGGCAAGCAGGTGGGCAGGTACTACGGACCGCCCGCCACCTGGGAGAGCATGGATGGCTCCAAGGTCACGGCCACGCAGGTGGCGGTCGCGCCCAACGGCAGCGGCAACATCCCGCACCAGCTGGTAAAGGCGAACCCGGCCATGGGCACGGGTGCCATGCAGGGCGTGAGCTACATCCAGCGCGTGTCCACGCAGGGCGGCGTGGCGCCGGCCGCGGCCTGCGACGCCTCGGCCATGGGCCGCAAGCGGGTGGTGAAGTACCAGGCCGACTACATCTTCTACCGCGCCATCTGAGAGCCCCGGCCCCCGTTTTCCGCCCCCCGGAAAACATTCGGCAACGTATACTGCCCCGCAAAATATCGGAGCGGGACGCACCAAGGTGCGGGGGCGGGGAATGAAACAAATAGCGATCGTCGTCGCGCTCTGCGTGGGCGCGTGGTACTTTTTCATCGGCGGGCGCAAGCTCGACGAGGCCATGGTGCGCCAGTACTACGAGAAAGAGGCGCACGCCATCTATTCGCGCGACGCCGAGAAGCTGTGCAAGCAGCTCAGCAAGAAGGTCGTCATCCAGAGCAAGACGGTCATGATGGGCCGCACGCAGGAGACCACCAGCGACCGCGAACAGGCCTGCGAGTCCTTGCGCAAGACTTTCAAGATGTTCGAGATGGTGGGCGAGGGGATGGGCGGCATTCTCACCATCGAGTACGAATACCACATCGACAGCGTCCAGATTGCGGGCGACCGCAAGAGCGCCACCGTCGAAGGCACCAGCGTGCTGAAGATGGGCGAGGCCGCGATGCAGTTCAAGAGCAGCTTCACGCAGCGGCTGGAGCGCGAACTGGGCCAGATGCGGCTCGTGCGCGGCGACGACGTCACGGTGGTGCGCCTGGGCGGGCGCGGCGCCATGAGCCAGAGCGACTTCTTCAAGTAACTGCAGGCGCCGCCATCATGCTCGCCAACGACCCGCTGCCGCCTCCGCCGCCTTTTTGGCACCGCCTCAACAGCTTCTTCGCGTTTCCGTTCCAGCTGCGGCCGTTGATGTATGGCCTGGTGCTTGCGTTCTGCAGCCTGCTGTTCGAGGTTCTTCCCTTTGTGCATCCCGGGTTGTCGCTGCTGCTGATCGAGCTGGGCATCGTGCTCGCGGCCAGCCGCTATGGCTTCAAAGTGACCGCGCTCGGTTCGCGCGGCATCTGGCGCTCGGCCGATTTTCCGCGCGAGCTCAACGAGGACTGGGTCAACCTGCCGTGGAAGCTGTTCGCCATCTCGGTGGTGCAGGGCGCGCTGATCGGCTGGCTGGCATGGTTCGAGCCGGTGCTCGGCACCGTGGCGCTGTTCGTCGTGTCGTTCACCTTTCCGGCGGCGGTGATCGTGCTGGTGCAGTCGGGCAGCTTCTTCCAGGCCATGAACCCGGGCCACGTGATGGATGCGATGCGCATCATTGGCTGGCCTTATGCACTGCTGTGCTTCTTCCTGTTCTTGCTGAGCACCGGGGCGCAGATCGCCATCGGCGTGCTGCTGCCGATGATCGACGGCGTCATCGTGCTGCCGATCGCCAATTTCGCGTTCATCTACTTCGGCTGGGTGATGGCGAGCCTGCTGGGCTACGTGATGTACCAGCACCACGACGCCTTCGGCATCGACCTCTTGCCCGGCGGCGGCGTGGACGACGGCGCGCCGGTGGACCGCCGCACGCCCGAGCAGATTGCCGCGCAGCGCACCGATGCCGAAGTGGCGCAACTGGTCACCGAAGGCGACCTGGCCGGCGCGCTGGGCGTGGCCTACGAGGCGCAGCGCGTGGCACCGGCCGACGACCTGGCGGCGCAGCGCCGCTACCACCGCGTGCTGCTGCTCGCGCCCGACAAGGCGGCCACCTTGCTCGACCATGCGCACCGCTACATTCCGCTGCTGCTGCGGCGCGACCTGGCGTCCGAGGCGCTCAAGGTCTTCAGGGCCTGCCGCGAGAAGGACAAGGCTTTTGCGGTCGACGACGCGCCCACGGTCATGGCGCTGGCAAAAGCCGAATGGCGCAACGGCGATGCGCATGCCGCGCTGGCGCTGCTGTCGGGCTTCGACCGGCGGTTTCGCGGGCATGCGGCCATTCCGCAAGCCTATGAACTGGCGGCCCGGGTGCTGGTGCAGGGGCTGGGCCGCACCGACATGGCGCAGCCGATCCTGACGACGCTCGAATCGCGCTTTCCCGACAGCGAGCAGACGCAGGAAGTACGCTGGCTGCTGCGGCCCACGACCTCCTGAGTTGCGGCCAGGCTAGGCGCGCTCGAGGGCGCGCGTCACCATGTCGTTGGGCGCGATCCGCAGCAGGTGCGGCAGCCATCCGACGGCCATGTCGCGCTCGCCGGCATGCAGCAGGCCGTTGGCGCAGACCGACAGCGTGTCGGCCAGCTCGGGATGGTCGGGCGCGGTCTTCAGCAGCACGCGGCACAGCTTGTCGGCATCCTGGAACTGGCGCACGCGCGTGAAGCGGCGCGCCAGGCGGGCCATGTCGTCGGGCTTGAGCCGGGCGCCCGGCTTGGCCTGGTCGAGGTAGGTGGTGTAGCTGGCGTGTTGCAGGGCCAGCGTGTCCGGATCGGTGGCCGGCAGGCGGAAGATGCGGCGCGCGGCCTGGTGGAAGTCTTCGCCCGCGGGCTGCAGCCGCGCGGTGTTGAACCAGGCGCGCAGCGTGTCGGTGTCGCCGGGTCGCAGTGCGGCGGCGGCACGCCATTCGGCCGTGGCGGCCTCGAACTTCATGGCAGCGCCCAGCCGGCGCGCCGCGGCCACGTGCCGGTCGAAGTCGCCGTTGTCGGCCGATTGTTCGGAGGCCACCGTCTCCGGCGTCTTCACCCGGCCCAGGGCCATGGCGCAGGCCATGAGCGTGGCGCCCGCCAGAAGACCACCCAGGTGCGCCATGTAGGCAATGCCCTGGCCGCCCACCAGATGCTGGAGCAGTTCGTTGGCAATCCATGCCGGCAGCAACAGCAGGGCCGGCGCGGTGACGTAGTTGAAATAGAAGAAGAGCTGGTAGAAGAACCGGATGCGCCGCAGCCGGTACATCACGGCGTACATGCCCATCAGCGCCGACACCGCACCCGAAGCGCCGAGGCCGTAGCTGCCCTTGCCCGCATAGGCCCAGTCGGCCAGCATCGACGCGCCCACCGCGCCCAGGATGTAGAAGCTCAGGTAGGTGCCGCGGCCCAGCGCCAGCTCGACCGAGAACCCGAACAGGAAGAGGAACAGCATGTTGCCCAGCAGGTGCCCGGTGCTGCCATGCAGGAAGGCCGCGGTGACCCAGGTCCAGGGCTTGAATTCGGCGTCCTTTGTGTAGTCCTGCGCCCAGCGTTCGGTAAACGGCGCGGGCCGCATCGATTCGTACTGCTGGCGGTCGCGCTTCCACTCGGCGTAGCGCGGATGGGCGGGCGTGACGACGGCGTCGGCCCGCAGTTTCTGCAGGAACGCCTTCTCATGCTGCATGTCGTCGAGCAGCAGCCCTGTTTCCTCATGCGCCAGCAGCCGCCGGGCGGTCTTGGCGCGGGGCGAGCGCGTTTCCTCGAGCCAGGCCACGAAGGGCGGCAGCTCCAGTTCGGGCAGCACGCTGTGCGCGTAGTAGTGGGCCGCGCGTTCGTCGGCCTTTTCTTCGCTGCGCTGCGGGCCCCAGAACACGATCATGTTCACGAGGATCAGCAGCACCGTCATCCACGGTGGATTGCGCCAGCTCGGTTTGTTTTCGAGCGGGATGGCGTAGAACAAGCGGGGCCTCGAATATCAGTTAGTTCGAACGGCCGCGGAGCAGGCCATGCCAATGCACCCGCGGAACCGGCTTTGCCGGGCCGCAGGGTGCGCGCCCCAGTGGGGGGAGGCGCCGCACGCGCTTCGGGGGGTCATGCCAATCTTGCGCGGTGGCGCGCGATTTGCGCTTTTACCTGCGCCGGCGCGGTGCCGCCGAGAACGTTGCGCGCATTGAGCGAGCCGCGCAGGCTCAGCACGTCGTACACGTCCTTCTCGATCTTCGGGTTGAACTGCTGCAGCACGGCCAGCGGCAGCTCGGCGAGGTCGACCTTGTGCGAGGTGGCGGCCTTCACCGCATGGGCCACGGTTTCGTGCGCGTCGCGGAAGGGCAGGCCCTTCTTCACGAGGTAGTCGGCCAGGTCGGTGGCGGTGGCGTAGCCGCGCAGGGCGGCGGCTTCCATGGCCTCGGGCTTCACGGTGATGCCGCCGATCATCTCGGCGAAGATGCGCAGGGTGTCCTTGAGCGTGTCGACGGTGTCGAACAGCGGCTCCTTGTCTTCCTGGTTGTCCTTGTTGTAGGCCAGCGGCTGGCCCTTCATCAGCGTGATGAGCGCCATCAGGTGGCCGACCACGCGGCCGGTCTTGCCGCGCGCGAGTTCGGGCACGTCGGGGTTCTTCTTCTGCGGCATGATCGAAGAGCCGGTCGTGAAGCGGTCGGCGATCTGGATGAAGCCGAAGTTCTGGCTCATCCACAGAATGAGTTCTTCGCTCATGCGGCTGATGTGCACCATGCACAGGCTGGCGGCGGCGGTGAACTCGATGGCAAAGTCGCGGTCGCTCACGGCGTCCAGGCTGTTCTGGCACACGCCGTCCATCTTCAGGGTCTTGGCGACCAGTTCGCGGTCCAGCGGATAGCTGGTGCCGGCCAACGCGGCGGCGCCCAGCGGCAGGCGGTTGACGCGCTTGCGCACGTCCTGCAGGCGCTCGGCGTCGCGGCTGAACATTTCGACGTAGGCCAGCATATGGTGGCCAAAGCTCACCGGCTGCGCCACCTGCAGGTGCGTGAAGCCGGGCAATATGACCTCGACGTTCTTCTCGGCAATGTCCACCAGCGACACCTGCAGCGCGACCAGCAGTTCGGCAATCAGGTCGATTTCGCCCCGCAGCCACAGGCGCACGTCGGTGGCGACCTGGTCGTTGCGGCTGCGGCCGGTGTGCAGGCGCTTGCCGGCGTCGCCCACGAGCTGGGTCAGCCGGGCCTCGATGTTCAGGTGCACGTCCTCCAGGTCGAGTTTCCACTCGAAGGCACCCGATTCGATTTCGCTGCGAATCTGCGCCATCCCACGCTCGATCTCGGCGTGGTCCTGCTTGGCGATGATGCCCTGGGCGGCCAGCATGCCGGCATGCGCCAGAGAACCCTCGATGTCGGCCTGCCACAGACGCTTGTCGAAGAACACGCTCGCGGTGTAGCGCTTCACGAGGTCGCTCATGGGTTCGGAGAACAGGGCCGACCAGGCTTCGGATTTCTTGTCGAGTTGGTTTTGAGTCATGGGAGCCGTTCGAGAGGCAATAATGGGTTGGTTACCCAATGTATCTGTGATGCGCAACCCGGCGATTTTATCGGCCACCTCCACCTCCCCGCCTCCGGCCCCGCCGGAAAGAGGGCGTTTGCCCGCGCGCGGCAGCCCCGGGCTGTTCGACGCCTGCCAGATCGGGGTGGTTTTGCGCACGGTGCTCTTCGTGGAAGCGCTGGTCGCGACCGCCACGCTGTTCGTGTCTTCCTCCCCCGCGGGATGGCTGGTGCAGACCGCCACCGTCACGGGCGGCGCCTTGCCTGCCACCTTGCTGTGGCTGGTGGCCGCCTGCGGGCTCAAGAAGCCGCTCGGGCGCCTGCCCCGGCAGGCGCAGTACGCGGCCGGTGCCGCGCTCGGTGCCGTGTCCTCGCTTTACGGCTGCGGGCTGCTGCGGCTCACCGGCGTTCTTGGCACGGCGCCGTGGCTCGCCAGCGCCGTGGCGGGCGCCTTCATTGCGGGCCTGGTCATGGCCGCGATGGTGCTGCGGGCGCGCGGCCAGACGCCGGCCGCCATGACGGCCCGGCTGGAGGAGTTGCAGTCGCGCATCCAGCCGCACTTTCTGTTCAACACGCTCAACAGCGCCATTGCCCTGGTGCGCGAGGAGCCGGCCAAGGCCGAGACCATGCTGGAAGACCTGGCCGAGCTGTTTCGCCAGGCGCTGGCCGACCCGGGCGAATCCGGCACGCTGGCCGACGAAATCGCGCTGGCCGAGCGCTACCTGGCCATCGAGCAGGTGCGTTTCGGCGACCGCCTGCGCATCCGCTGGGACCTCGATGCCGCCGCCAGCAACGCCCGGCTGCCGCCGCTGCTGCTGCAGCCGCTGGTGGAAAACGCCATCAAGCACGGCGTGGAGCCCAGCCCCGAAGGCGCCAAGCTGCGCATCCGCACCGAGCGCCGCGGCAGCGTGGTGGTGATCGAAGTGGTCAACAGCCTGCCGCCCCTGCGCTGGGCCGACGAGCCCCTGCCGCGCGGCCACGGCATTGCGCTGGCCAACGTGCGCGACCGGTTGCGGCTGCTGCACGACATGCAGATGCAGTTCAGCGCCGGCATGGACCAGAAGAACTACCGCGTACGTATTGCCATTCCCGCCGAACCATGACTCTCAAGACCCTGATCGTCGACGACGAAGCCCTGGCCCGCTCGCGCCTGCGAACCCTGCTGCGCGACTGCCGGTCGCCCGGTGCCGAGGTGGTGGCCGAGGCCGCGCAGGGCGCCGAGGCGCTGCAGCACCTGGAGAGCATGGCGCTCGACCTGGTGCTGCTCGACGTGCACATGCCCGGCGTCGACGGCATCGAAGTGGCGCGCGCCCTGCGCAGCCAGGCCGATGCGCCGGCCGTGGTGTTCGTGACCGCCCATGCGACCCATGCGGTGACGGCTTTCGACCTCGACGCGGTCGACTACCTCACCAAGCCGGTGCGGGCCGAGCGCCTGCAGCAGGCGCTGCAGAAGGCCGAGCGCTTTCTCAAGGAGCGGCGCGCGCTGCAGGCCAACGCCCTGCAGGAAAGCGTGCTCATCCAGGACCGCGGCCGCGCCGAGCGGGTGCCGCTGTCCGAGGTGCTCTACCTGAAATCGGAGTACAAGTACCTCACGGTACGCACCGCCTCGCGCAGCCACATCCTGGACGGTTCGCTGAATGAATTCGAGGAGCGGTATCCGGGACGCTTCCTGCGGGTGCACCGCAATGCCCTGGTGGCACGCTCGGCCATCCGCGCGCTCGAGAAATACGACGACGGGGAAGACGCCGAAGGCTGGGCGCTGCGGCTCGACGCGATCCCCGAACCCGTCGCGGTGTCGCGGCGGCAACTGGCTGCAGTGCGCGAAGTGCTGAAGGAGCCGCGATGAGCGACGAAAAGAAAACGGCCGACGAGGCCCCGGCGGCGCAGGAACCTCCACAGGCCGTGGAGCCTCCGCCGGAGCAGCCCCTCCAGCCCGTGCCGGAGCCGCCGCGGGAAGCCAGCGCCCCGGAAGCGGAAGCGGAGCCCGAGCCAGAGCCCGAACGCGTGCTGCTGCACATGCCGGTGGACGTGCGCAGCGCATCGCTGGCGGTGCTCGCCGTGCTGGCCAGCGTCTTCGCGCTGCAATGGGGCCAGGCCGTGTTCATCCCGCTGATGCTGAGCCTGTTGCTGACCTACGCGCTGTCGCCGCTGGTCGAGCGGCTGCACCGCTGGAGGCTGCCGCGCTGGATCGGCGCAGCGGTGATCCTTGCCGGGCTGTTCGGCGGCCTGGGCTGGACCGGCTACTCGCTCTCGGGCAGCGCCGCGCAACTGGTCGACTCGCTGCCCATCGCGGCCCAGAAACTGGGGCAGGCCATGCGCAGGAGCAAGGGCGCCAGCGCCACGCCGCTCGAAAGCGTGCAGCAGGCGGCAGCGCAACTTGAAAAGGCGGCCGAGGAAAACTCCGCGCGCGTCGCGGCCCGCAAGGGCGTGGCGCGCGTCGTCATCGAGCGGCCGTCCTTCAATGTGCGCGACTATCTTCTGAGCGGCACCGTCGGCCTGGTGGCGGCGATGGGGCAGCTCACGCTGGTCGCCTTCCTGACCTACTTCGCGCTGTGTTCCGGCGACACCTTCCGGCGCAAGCTGATCAAGATCACCGGGCCGAGCCTGCAGAAGAAAAAGGTCACCGTGCATGTGCTCGACGACATCACCCGCAACATCGAGCGCTACCTGCTGGTGCAAATCCTGATCAGCGCGCTGGTGGGCGTGACGACGGGCGTCGCCTTCTGGGCCATCGGAGTCGAGAACGCCGCCGTGTGGGGAATCATCGCGGGCGTGACCAACCTCATCCCCTACATCGGCTCGGTGATCGTGCTGGTGGCTGCGGGGCTGGTGGCCTTCCTGCAGTTCAACAGCCTGGAGATGGGCATTTTGGTGGGCGGCGTGTCGCTCGCCATCCACACGCTGATCGGCAACCTGCTGTTGCCCTGGCTCACCAGCCGCACCAGCCGGATGAACCCGGTGGCCGTGTTCGTCGGCGTGATCTTCTGGGGCTGGCTGTGGGGAGTCTGGGGGCTGCTGCTGGGCATTCCCATCACCATGGTGATCAAGTCGATCTGCGACCGGGTCGAAGACCTGCAGCCGATTGGCGAGTTGCTGGGGGAGTAGGCCGGTCCCGGCGCGTCAGCCAGCCGCGCCCGGGCGGCGGCTCAGCGCAGCGCACGTTGCATGAGCACGGTATCGACCCACTGCCCGAACTTGAAGCCGACGTTGCGCAGCACGCCCACCGTCTCGAAGCCGAGGCGCTGGTGCACACGCTGCGAACCGGCGTTGGCGCTGTTTCCGACCACCGCCACCATCTGCGTGAAGCCGCCGTCGGTGCAGCGGCGGATTACCTCCTGGAGCAACGCCTTGCCGATGCCGTGGCCCTGCATGTCTCTTGCGACGTAGATCGAATCTTCCACCGTGTGGCGATAGGCCGAGCGGCTGCGGTAGGGGCTCGCATAGGCATAGCCGACCACCTCGCCATCCTTGATGGCCACCAGATAGGGAAGGCCGTGCGCAAGCACGCCGGCGCGCCGTGATTGCATCTGCGGGGCGGTGGGCACCTCTTCCTCGAAGGAGCACAGGTCGTGCAGCACGTAGTGGCTGTAGATGGCCTGCACGGCCGGCATGTGGTGCGGTCCGGCATCGAGGATTTCAAGGGTGGCGGAAGCAAGAGTGGGTGAGAGCATGCGCCGATCTTGACGCTGCGGCATCGATAAGTGAAGCTTCGTTGAACTATGCAAAGCATAAGAAATACTTTGGAAAAGACACTCAACCTCGACCAGCTGAAATCGTTCGGGCTGGTGATCGAAACCGGCAGCTTCTCGGCCGCGGCCGAGCGGCTCGGCCTCACGCAGCCCGCGGTGAGCCTGCAGATCCGCCAGCTGGAGCGCAAGCTGGCGGTGCGCCTGGTCGAACGGGTCGGCAAGCGCGCCAAAGCCACGCCGGCCGGTGCCGAACTGCTGCGGCACATCCACCACATCGAGACGGCGGTGGAGAACGCCATCGACGCACTGGCCGACCACGCCAGCGGCGTGACGGGCCGGGTCCGGCTTGGCACCGGCGCAACGGCCTGCCTTTATTTCTTGCCGGCCCTGCTGCGCGGCCTGCGCGAGCAGTTTCCGGCGCTCGGCATCGTGGTGAGCACCGGCAACACCGACGACCACGTGCGCAGGGTGGAAGAAAACAGCATCGACCTTGCACTGGTCACGCTGCCGGCCGCGGGGCGCTCGCTGAGCGTGGTGCCGGTGCTCGACGACGAATTCGTCGCCATCGGCCGCAGCGATCTCGCGCCGCTGAAGGCGCGCGTGGCGCCCGCCGAACTGGCCGCCTTGTCGCTGGTGCTGTTCGAGCCCGCGGCCAATACGCGCAAGCTGGTCGACCGCTGGTTCGCGGCCGAAGGCTTGCAGCCGCAGCCCGTCATGGAGCTGGGCAGCGTCGAGGCCATGAAGGAGATGGTGGCCGCGGGGCTGGGCTACGGCATCGTGCCGCGCATGGCCATGGCGGGCCGCGGGGCCCACCCTGGCTTGAAGATCAGCCAGCTGAACCCGCGCATGCACCGCACGCTGGCCGTGGTCATCCGGCGCGACAAGCCGGTCAACAAGGCCCTGCGCGTGGTGCTCGACGCGATCGTCGCTGCCGGCAGGAAGGCCAAGGCCGGTCCGGTTACCGGGCCGAAGAAGTAGCCAGCGCCGCACCGCCGCGAGCGCGGCCCAGCGTGGCGACGATGAGTGCGGCAATCAGCACCAGCACACCGCTGAGCACCATCGCGCTCGAGATGCCGTAGTTGTCGACCGTGATGCCGCCGATCAGCGCGCCGGATGCAATCGCCACCTGGAAGCCGCTCACGAGCAGGGCCTGGCCGGCTTCGGGTGCATCGGGCACCGCCTCCATCATCCAGCCCGTGAGCGCTACCGGGATCAGGCCGAAGGCCACGCCCCAGATGAAGACCACGACCGCGCCGGCCGCGAAGCCGCTGCCGATCACCGTGGACAGCAGCAGCGCCGTCGCAAGCATCAGCGCCGCCAGCAGGGTGGTGCCGCGCACGCTGCGGGCCATCAGGCTGCCGCCGATGAAGGTGCCGATGAAGCCCACCGCGCCGTACATCAGCAGCAGCGTGGAGACCGAGTTCGGCGCCAGCCCGAACACCTGCTGCAGCAGCGGCTTCAGGTAGGTGTAGGCCGCGAAGTGGCCGGCAATGAAGAACAGCACCGCGAGCAGGCCGACCTGGGCCATGCGCCGCGTCAACGGCGTGAGCAGGTCGCGCGCGCCGATGGCGCGCACCGGCGGTATCGCAGGCAGCAGCCACAGCTGCACCACCAGCACCAGGGCCGCTAGCGCGCCCGTCACCGCGAAGGAAGCGCGCCAGCCGAACAGCGTGCCGAGGAACGAGCCCGCGGGCACGCCGAGCACCGTGGCGGCGGAGACGCCCGCCAGCACCAGCGACATGGCCCGCGCCTTCGAGGCGTCTGGCACCAGCTGCGTGGCCGCGGCCGGCGCAAAGGTCCAGAAGCCGCCGACGCACAGGCCGAGCATCAGGCGCGCGACCAGCATGGTGGCAAAGTTGGGCGCAAAGGCGGCGAGCAGATTCGAGGCGATCAGAAGCGTGGTGAGCGCGATCAGCACGGTGCGGCGGTCGAGGCGGCCCGAGGCGACGATCAGCGCCGGCCCCGCGAAGGCGGCCAGCACGCCGGGCATGGTGATCATCAGGCCGGCGGTGCCGTCGGACACGTGGAGGCCGCGCGCGATGTCGGTCAAGAGGCCGATGGGCATGAACTCGGTCGACACCATCGCGAAGGTGCCCACGGCAATCGAGCCGACGGCCAGCCAGGCGGAACGGGTTGAGCGGGTGACCTCGGCCGGCTCGTGCACGAGATCGTCGACGCAGGGGTTGCTGCTGGGTGAATTCATCATGGGAAGGAGGTCCTGGGATCGCGTCGGCGAAGTGCATGCCGACACGGTGTTGCGAAAGGCCATCCAGTGTCCAAGCGGATGGGCCCGTCACAAAGGGGCTCGCCAGCAGTTGTCAGTTTCCCCAGGGCGAACAATCGACCCTTTTGCCTGTCCCCGCTCGTCTCGATCCGCTAGACAGGGGGTGCGCGGAGCTGCAGCACGCGGCCGTCGGCAATGAAAGAGTCGCCCACCAGCACACGAAAGGCCTCACCTTCGGAGAAGTGCGCTTTTGCCGTGTCCGGCGTCAGCAATTCGACGTCGAGCGCATGTGGCGTTCCCCGCTCGAGCACTTCGCCCTGCGGCACGAACCATCGCGCGGAGAAGCCCTGGTTGCCCACCACCAGCGCACAGCGGTATTCCCCCGCGGAAAGCGGCACGTTGTGCGAAAGCAGTGCCGTCGGACGCAGCGTGAGCTCGATTCGAAGATGCGGCGTGAACGCGCCCGCCGCATCGAAGCTCACGGGCTCCGCCGGCGGCGTGCGCCGCGGCAGCTTGCCGATGAGCCAGCCAATGACGTTGCCGATGATGGGCACCCACAACACCATCAGCAGCGTGCCGATGTCGCGCGTGGTCGACCCGCGCTGCGCGTAGTGGCGCACGAGCGCGCCCGCGATCGCCACGCACAGCAGGATGATGACGATGAGTTTGCGGCGGGACTGGATGGTGGTCATGGACATGCAGCTGGAATCGGCCCGCGGACCTTAACCCACCCGCAGCACGGCATCCGCCGGCAGCGCCTGCCAGTCGATCCATTCACCGATGGCGGCGTGGTGCGTCGGCGTCGCAGCTGCATCCGGCACTCCCCATTGCAGCGTCAAGCGCCGTGGTCCGAGCCGCAGCGCCATCTCGAACCCCGGCCAGTGCGCGGGCACGCGCGGCGTCAGCGAGAGCTCGCGGCCCTTCACGCACAGGCCCAGCAGGGTTTCGACCGCGGCGCGGTGCAGCCATGCGGCCGAGCCGGTGTACCAGCTCCAGCCACCGCGGCCGACATACGGCGCGGCACTGTAGATGTCGCCGGCCATCACGTAGGGCTCCAGCTCGTAGGCGGGCCCGCGCTCCGGATGCGCGGCGCGATGGGCGGGGCTCAGGCCTTCGAAGCTTTGCCATGCCGCTTCGTGGTCGCCCTGGAGCGCCTGCGCCATCAGCGCCCACACGGCGCCGTGCGAATACTGCCCGCCGTTCTCGCGTACGCCGGGCGGGTAGGCCTGGATGTAGCCCGGGTTGTTGGCGGAGTGGGCGAAGGGCGGTGCCAGCAGGCGGAGCAGGCCGGCCGGCTCGTCGTGCAGATGCTTCCTGATGGCGGCCATCGCCGGGCCGGTGTGGGCGTCGTCCGATGCGCCCGAGAGCACCGACCAGGCCTGCGCGATCAGGTCGATGCGGCACTCGTCGTTGGCCGACGAACCGAGCGGCGCACCGTTGTCGAAGAAGGCGCGGCGGAACCAGGCGCCGTCCCAGCCAGCGTCGTGCAGCGCCGCGATCCAGCCGCGCCGCGCCTCGTTCCAGCGCGCGGCCCGACCGTGCTCGCCGCGTGCCTGCGCAATCGGCGCGAACTGCTCGACCACGCTGCACAGGAACCATGCGAGCCAGACCGATTCGCCGCGGCCTTCGTGGCCGACCCGGTTCATGCCGTCGTTCCAGTCGCCGGTGCCCATCAGCGGCAGGCCGTGCACGCCGGTTGCCAGGCTGCGGTCGATGGCCAGCGCGCCGTGCTCGAACACGCTGGCCGTGCGGCCGCTGTGCTGTGGCACGTAGTAGGCGTCTTCGGCGCCCTCGGGAATCGCGGGGCCTTCGATGAACGGGGCCGCGTGGTCGAGCAGCGCTGCATCGCCGGTCACCTCGACGTAGTGCGCGGTCGCAAAGGGAAGCCACAGCAGGTCGTCCGAAAAATGCGTGCGCACGCCGGCACCGCCAGGCATGTGCCACCAGTGCTGCACGTCGCCTTCGGGAAACTGGCGCGCCGCATTGACCAGGATCTGCGCGCGCAACCGCGATGGGTCGGTGAGCGCAAAGGCCATCGCGTCCTGAAGCTGGTCGCGAAAGCCGAAAGCGCCCCCGGCCTGGTAGAAACCGGCTTTCGACCACAGCCGGCAGGCCAGCGTCTGGTAGACGAGCCAGCGGTTGACCATGGCGTCGAACAGCGGATCGGGCGTGCGCACCTGCAGGCGGCCCAGCAACTCGTCCCAGAACCCGGCCGCCGCAGCCAGGGCTTGGGGCACATCGCGCTGACCCCATTGGCGGGCGAGCGCCAGCGCCGCATCGGCATTGTCGGCGTGGCCGAGCACGAAGCTGAAATCGGCGGTGTCGCCCGCACCGACGACGAATTCGCCGTCGATGGCCGCGCAGGCATCGAGCCCGCCGCCAGCGCGCCGCGCCAGCGTGTCGGGCACTTCGACGATGCCGTGTCCGGCAAAGAACTCGCTGCGCTCGCAGGTCCATTGCATGGCGCCCGGCGACCCGGCCAGCAGCAGGAAGGCCGTGCTGCCCCCAAAGCCCGTGCTCGATTCACGCTGCTGGCCGAACACCACTGGCAGGTCTTCGGGCTTCCAGCAATGAATGGTCCGCCGGTCGCCGCGCGCGGCGCCGAGTTGCCACTCGACCATGCCGAGGGCGCGCAGGCGCCGTTGGCCGGAGCCCTCGTTGCGCACGCGCACGTGCACCACCTTGACGGCGTCGTCGCGGTCCGCGAAGAAGGTGGTTTCGAGGGCCAGGTTCTGTTGACGGCATTCGAAGACCGTGTAGCCCTGGCCATGCCGCACGCGGTGGCGCACCTCATCCCCATGCCTCGCACCCTGGCCGGCCGGCGTGAGCGGCAGCAGGGCGCGCGAGGCGAGGTCTTGCAAGAGGTAGTGCTCGAAGGCCGGGTCTTGCACCGGATCGTTCGACCATGGCGTGACCTGGTGCATGCGGCTGTTGCCGGCCCAGGTGAAGCCGGTGCCCCATTCGGACACCTGGAAGCCGAAACCGGCGTTGGCGATCACATTGATCCAGGGGCGCGGTGTGCGGTGGCCGGCATCGATCTCGAAGCGGAACTCGCCGCTTTCGGTATCGAAGCCCCCGGTGGGCACTTCCGCCGAAGGAACTCCCGTCGGCCGTGCGAGCAAGGCAACGCGCGATGATGCCGCAGGAAACTCGGCGCCCGTTCCGGCGTCGACCCGCGCTTCGTGGAGCGCCGCCACCTGCATTTCGAGCGAGCGCCCATCGGCAGTGAACACCACGCGCGCCAGCTTGGACAGCGCAGCCTTCTCGGAAGGCGCCACCTCGTGGTCGCGCAGCAGGTAGAAGCCCGCCGTGTCGTTGCGCGGAAAACTGTTCTGGGTCTGGTGCGCGACGCGCAGGCGCAGGGCTTCGATCTCGCGCTGCAACGGCATCAGGTAGGAGCTTGGCTCGCTGTTGAGCACCACCAGGTCGCAGGCCACGCCGCCAAAGCCCCACCACGGCTGCGCGCGCAGCAGCGCGTTGATGAGCCCCATGCCGTTCATCGAATGGATGGCGACCAGCACGATCGGCTTGTCGCCCGAGATGCCGAAGCGCCAGATCTGGCGCAGGTCGATCAGCCCGCGGTCCTTCATCACGCGCGGCGTGGTGTAGGTGAGGATGGTCGTCAGGTCTTGCAGCGCGAAGGTCTGCGCGGGCGCGATGCTCAGGTCGCGCAACCGCACCTGCGCCAGCGTGGCGGCCATGCGCATCGCGCGCTCGACGTGCATCGGCTCCAGGTAGCGGTCGATGCTGGGCATCAGTGCCTCGATGCTTTCGTCCGCGGCGGTCGCAAAGCTCAGGTGCGCGGTGGCCCCCGGTGCGATCGACAGGCGCACGCGAAGGCACGCGATGGGATCGAGGCCGTTCACCGGTGTTCCGTCTGCCGCCAGCGGCTGCGGATCGAGCGCGGGGCTCGCGAGCGAACGGTTGCGGCCGATGAACGCGCGCCGGTCGGTCATGCAGTCGATCGAAAGCACATGGGCATCGACCGAGGCGAGGAAGTGCGCGGCGGCCACCACCGGGTCGCCATGCAGGCGCGGCTTGCGCGTCATCAGCAGCGCGCGCCACGCGGGTTCCCAGCGCGATTCGACGAACAGGTTGGCGAAGGCCGGATGCGCCTCGTCGGCCTTGGGATACGACAGCACCGGCTCGAAGTAGGAGAGGAGCTCCAGCGTGCGGGTCTCCTCGCCGGCGTTGTGCAGCGTGATGTTGCGCAGCTCGGTGTCGTCTTCGGGGCTGATCAGCACCGTGGTGCGCACGTGCAAGCCGTCGCCGGCCGCATCGAACTGCACCTGCTCGGCAAGAAAGCGGGTGCGGTAGCTCCAGCCGGCGCCGGGCGCGGGCAGGGCGGTGAGCGAGACGAGCTCCTGCTGCCCTTCGTCGCGCAGGAAGAAGAAGGTGCCATGGCTGTCGCGCAGGGGATCGTCGCGCCAGCGGGTCACGTTGAACGCGTGCCAGCGGCTGACACCTGCGCCGTTGGCACGCAGGGCCACCGTGTAGCGCCCGTTCGACAGCAGGTGCGTGGGCTGGAAGCCGGACGCCGTCGGGTCCACCGCGCGGGGCTGGAACAGCGGCGCCAGTTCGGCCGGGCCGGGCTCGGGCGGTGTGCGTGGATCGGCACTGCCGATGATCTGCCGCGGCGTGCGTTCGTGCAGCAGAGATTCGTGCGCCTGCACCAGCGCGGCACTGCCGAACCAGCGCCGCGGCGCCTCGGCGCGCAGCACGTGGCACAGCGCCACGAGCGACATGCCCTGGTGGTGCGCCATGAAGTTGCGCACCACGGTGAAGTCCTGGCCTTCGGCCTGGCGCGAGGTGGTGAAGTCCAGCGCATCATGGAAGCCGAATTCGCCCCGCGCGCCAAGTGATTCGAGCAGTTCCAGGTTGACCACCGCCGCGGCCGGTGCAAGCACGGCGGCCATGGCGCTCGCATAGGGCGCCACCACGCGGTCGGTGGGGGGCGTGCGGCGCAGTGCGAGGCGCGGCACGCCGAAGGGCGAGTACTGGAAGGCCAGCGAATGGTCCTGCGCGAAGTAGGCCGACTCCGAAATGCCCCACGGCAGGCTCTGCGAACGGCCGAAAGCCTGCTGCTCGGCAATGGCCGCGGTGTTGGCCACCTGCAGCAGGCCGTCGGCGGGCTCGGACATCACGAGCGCGGGCATCAGGTATTCGAACATCGAGCCGGACCACGACTTGAGGCCGGGCTGGTAACCCACCAGCAGGAACGGCCGGCCCAGCGCCATCCAGTGGCGCCGGGGCACGTCGCCCTTGGCAATGGCCAGGAAGCTCAGCAAGCGCGCTTCGGAGGCCAGCAGGTCGTAGTAGCTCGCGTCGAGCACGTTCTCCTCGACGCGCAGGCCGATGTGGAACAGGTGCCGCTTGGGGTCGTAGAGGCCGCTGAAATCCATGCCGGCGTGCAGCGCGTCGCAGCGCCGTGCCAGCGCTTCCAGTGCGGGTTCTTCGTGGCTCTGGCAGCCTTCCGCGGCGAAGGCGCGGCAGGCCTGGGCCACGGCCACCAGATGGCCCGCGAAGTTGCCGCTATCCACGCTGGACACATAGGCCGGCGGCAGCAGGCGCAGGGTCTGCGTGTCGTACCAGTTGAAGAGATGGCCCTCGTGCTTCTGCATGCGATCGATGGTGTCGAGCGTGGCGGTGATTCGCGCCAGCAGCGCCGCGGTGTCGAGCCAGCCGAACTCGCGCGCGCAGCACGTCGCCAGCAGGTACATGCCGATGTTGGTCGGCGAGGTGCGGTGGGCGATGGTCGGCTGCGGCTCGAGCTGCAGGTTGTCGGGCGGCAGGTGGTTGTCGTCCGGACCGACCACGTGCTCGAAGAACCGCCAGGTGTCCTGTGCCAGTTTTTCGAGGTAGCCGCGTTGTTCGGCGCTCAACGGATCGGGCACGTCCGGATCGACGCGGCTGCTCCACCAGGCCGCGAACGGCGCCAGCGCCCAGGCCACGAACAGAAGAGGCCCGGCCACCGGGTAGGCGCTCCAGCGCGCCGCCACCACCGCCAGTGCCAGGCAGAGCACGCTGCCGAGCGCCGCGCTGCGCAGGAAGGGCGGCAGCCGCTGGCTCGACTGGGCCTGCGCCTGCGCGGTCGTGGTCCATTGGAGCAAATGCTTGCGGCTGACAGTCAGCCGCCATGTCGCCAGGAACATCGCATCGAGCAGCAGGCGCGTGTGCGCCGCCAGTTGAACGAACTGCCAGGCCGCGCCCGCCATGGCGCGCAGCAGCTCGACGGCACCGACGTCGAAGAAGTGGCGCAGCTCGATGGCGCGGCGCGTCGGCACCAGTCCGGCCAATGCGCCGAGCAGCGGCCCCAGTGTGAGCGCCGAAGCGACCGCGGCAAGCGCCCATCCGAGCGGCATGGCCTGCGTGAAGATCACCAGCACCAGCAGCGCGAAAGAGGTGGGCACCACCAGCGAGCGGCGCAGGTTGTCACCCATCTTCCAGAGTCCGAGTGCGTCGATGCCGAAGCGCCTGGCGCGCCATATCAGCGGCAGCAGCTGCCAGTCGCCGCGCACCCAGCGGTGCACGCGCGATGCGGCCACGCCCGCGTGGTGAGGGTGGTCCTCGATCAGCACCACGTCGCTCACCATCGCGCAGCGCGCGACCGTGCCTTCGAGCAGGTCGTGGCTCAGCACCGCGCCTTCGGGCAGGCGGCGATCGAGCGTGGTGTGCACAGCGCGCACATTCAGCAGGCCCTTGCCGGTGAAGGAGCCGCTGCCGAACACGTCCTGGTAGATGTCGGACGCGCCGCTGCCGTAGGGGTCGAGCCCGCACTGTCCGGCAAACATCCAGTGGAAGAGCGAGCGCTCGTTGCGCATCGGAAACGGCGTCACGATGCGCGGCTGGAGGATGCCGAAGCCCGCGACCACGCGCCGGCTTTGCGCGTCGATCTCGGGCGCGTTGAGCGGGTGGGCGGCAATCGACACCAGATCGCGCAGCGCGCCGGGCGGCAGGCCGGTGTCGCTGTCGAGTGTCAGCACATAGGGCGTTCGTCCCGGCGCCAGCCGTTGGCCCGGCGCGAGTGGCAGAAAGCCGCTGGCATCGCCCGTTGCCAGGAGGCGCATCAGCATTTCGATCTTGCCGCGCTTGCGCTCCCAGCCCATCCAGCGTTCTTCGGTGCCGCTCCAGCTGCGTGGGCGGTGCAGCAGCAAGAAGCGTGAGGCCGCGCCTGCGGCCGCCGGATATTTCGCGTTGAGGGCTGCGATGCGCGCAATGGCATCGTCGAGCAGTGGTGCGTCGTCCGGCAGCGAGGCCTGCACAGCGTCGGCCCAGTCGGTCAGCAGCGCGAACTGTGCGTGCTCCTCGCGGTTGGCAAGCCAGTGCAGTTCGAGCCGATGGGCGAGCTGCGCGGTGTTCGCGGGCGAACTCAGCAGCGTGGGAATGACGACGAGCACTCGGTGCCGTTCGGGAATGCCGGCCGGGAAGTCGAGCCGCGGCAAGGCCTGCACCCGCACCGACTCGGCCATGATGCGCTGCGCCAGGGCGATCAACGCCTCCGAGAGCGGCCATGCGAGCAGCGCTATTGCTGCAACGGTGCTCCAGCCACGAGGGGGCGGCAGGCCGTTCGCCACCGCCGCCAGCAGCCACACGGTGCCCAGCACGATGGAGAGCACATAGGCAGGCAGGCGCCAGCTGCGGAGGCTGGGCAGCGGCCAGATTCCTGCAGGCCGGCGGGCGTGGCCCGTCGCGGCGTCGGATTGCAGCACCGCGATCAGCGCGGCGCGCCCCTGGCCGAACATGTAGTAGCCGGTGGTGCCGTCGGCGCGGTCGGTATCCGCGTGTGCATCCTCGGCCGGCGCGGCGGCCGCGAGCCGCACCACGGCCTGCGCTACCTCGCGCTCGGAGCGGCCGCTGTCGCGCGCAACCCGCTCCATCGCGTGCGTGATCTGCTGGCGCGTGAGCTCGCTTTCGGCCGCGAAGCTCGGCAGCTCGCGCAGCACGCGCAGCGAGCGGCTGACGGGTTCGATCAGGTCGCTCCACTCGACCTGGCCGATCATGCGCAGCGTGGTAATGATGTTGCCGACGGTGAGGTTGGCCGCGGCTTCTGCGTTCTGCGCTTCGCCAATCAGTGCCGGCCCGTTGGGGCAGTGCTGCTCGGTCCATTGCACCAGCGCAGTCATGTTCTCGCCATGCTCCACCGGCAGGCGCTGCCAGAGCTGCGTGATGTAGGCATCCTGCAGGTTGTGGCTTTGCAATGCGCGATACAGCGCGTCCAGGTCTTGCGTCGACAGATGCGGCGCCGCATCCCAGACCGCATGGGCTATCTCGCGCGCAACCTTGTTCTCCGCAATGCTCTCGGCCACGCGGCGCAGGTTTTCGAGCAGCACCACGCGCAAAGTGGTGGGCAGCGCCCAGAGCTCGCCGAGCGTGAGCTCGTCGATGTCCTGGTAGGCATTGAGAAAGGCAGTGAACAGCGTCTCGTTGAGCACGCTGTCGGTGTGGGCCACATAGGCCCACGCGATGCCGTAGACGCGCGGCAGCCCCGCGAGCGGCGGCGTGGCGAGCTTCGGCAGGCGCGCGTAATAGCTGCGCGGCACGCCGTCGTGGATCTGCTGGAGCTGGGCTTCCACCAGGTGGAAGTTGTCGAGCAGCCATTCGGCCGCGGGCGACACATACCGCCCGCTCTGCGAAATGAGCGCGATGTAGTCGAAAGCATTGCGCAGCGATTCGAGGTTCTCGTCGACGCGTGGAAAAAAGGGCGCGCCTTCGCGCGCGCGGCGGGGGTCGACTTCGACGACCTGGGCCCGGGCCAGGCTATGGCCGTGCTGTTCGAAGCGCTGGGCGCCGAAGAGTTCGGCGCGGATCGGCTGCGCCACCGGATCATGCGGCGCGAGGAGCAGCGCGCGCGCGTACGGGCTGAGATCTGCGAGTCGATCAACGACAAAGGCGGCGCTCATTGCGCCGCCTTTGTGTGGAATTCGAATGGCATGCTGCCTGCTTGTCCCCTCGCGGGGGGAGTTGCAGCCCGGATCGGGTCAGGGACGGCCACCCTCAGGCGATGGCGAAGAGCCCGATGCCGAAAGCTGCCGCAACGCAGGCCATCGTGACGATCCGGCCCGCAGCGAGTGCACGCACCCGCTGCATGTGGCTTCGCATCGAGAACCATCGCCCGTGGGCACGTGCGCAGTGGCGCATGTGGGAGGCCAGCGCCTCGAAATCGTTAGTGACGAAATCGATCTGCGAATGGGTGAGGGACTGCGGGGTGGACATTGCAACGGGCTCCTGAATACGACTCGAGCTGCCGCGCGATTGCGAGAGATAGCGAGAAACTTTGAACGTTCCCGACCCTACTCTCTTAATTGACCTTACGGATTGCTATTCAGCAATTGTTTGCGTAGGAAAAGGCGTACAAGACGCCCTTTCCTGGTCTGTTCCTCGATCGATCCGGACGCCGTCAGCCGGTGTTGCGCAAGCCGGCCGCGACCCCGTTGATGGAGATGTGGATGCCCCGTTGCAGCCGCTCGCCGCCTTCGCCCGCGCGATAGCGCCGCATCAGCTCGACCTGCAGGTGATGCAGCGGGTCGATGTACGGAAAGCGGTGGCGCACGGAGCGCTGCATCTCGGCATTGCCCTCGAGCCTTTGCTTGGCGCCGGTGATGAGGGTGAGCGCGTCGGAGGTGCGGTGCCATTCGGTGTCGATCATCGAGAACACCTTCTGACGCAGCTTGCGATCGGTCACGAGTTCGGCGTAGCGCGAGGCCAGCGCGAGGTCGCTCTTGGCAAGCACCATGTCCATGTTGGAGAGCAGGGTGCGAAAGAACGGCCACTGCGCATACATGCGGCGCAGCAGCGCGAGGCGTTCCTTGCGCGCAGCCGGCGTTTCGGCCGACGCCAGGAACTGTTCCACGCCCGAGCCGAAGCCGAACCAGCCGGGAATGGTGAGCCGGCATTGGCCCCAGCTGAAGCTCCACGGCACGGCGCGCAGGTCGTCGATCTTGTGGCTCGGGTTGCGCGAAGCGGGACGTGAGCCGATGTTGAGTTCGGCAATCTCGCGGATCGGCGTGGAGCCGAAGAAGTAATCGCCGAAGCCCGGGGTTTCGTAGACCAGCCTGCGGTAGGCCGCCATGCTTGCGGTCGAAAGCTCCCCGGCTGCCGAAAGGAATGTGGCAGGCGCCGACTTGGCCTGCGGCAGCAGCGTGGCTTCGAGCGTGGCGGCGACCAGCGTCTCGAGGTTGCGCCGGCCGATCTCGCGATTCGCGTACTTCGAGCCGATGACTTCGCCCTGCTCGGTGAGGCGGATCTGGCCGCGCACCGTGCCGGGGGGCTGCGCGAGGATCGCCTGGTAGCTCGGGCCGCCGCCGCGCCCCACCGTGCCGCCGCGGCCGTGGAACATGCGCAAGCGGATCGGATTGGTTTTCTTCTTCTTGTTGAGCTCGTCGAACAGCGCCACCAGCGCGATGCCGGCGCGGTAGAGCTCCCAGTTGCTGGTGAAGATGCCGCCGTCCTTGTTGCTGTCGCTGTAGCCGAGCATCACGTCCTGTTCGGCGCCCGAGCGCTCGATCAGCGCCTGGATGTTCGGCAGCGCATAGAAGGCGCGCACGATGGGCGCGGCGTTGCGCAGGTCTTCGATGGTTTCGAACAGCGGCACCACGATCAGGTCGCAGGTCGCGTTGCTGTCCATCTTGCCGCGCAACAGGCCCACTTCCTTTTGCAGCAGCAGCGCTTCGAGCAGGTCGCTCACCGTTTCGGTGTGGCTGATGATGTAGTGGCGGATGGCCGCCGCACCGTATCGCGCACGCGCGATGCGCGCGGCCGCGAAGATCGCGAGTTCGCTCTTCGCGAGCGGCGAGTATTCGGCATCGGGCACGCGCAGCGGACGCGCATCGTCGAGCAGCTTGAGCAGCAGCGTCTGCTTGGCCTCTTCGGCCAGCGAGGCGTACGCGGGCTCGATGCGCGCGGTGGCCAGCAGCTCGGCGATCACGGCCTCGTGCTTGTCCGAACTCTGGCGCAGGTCGACCGTGGCCAGGTGGAAACCGAACACCTCCACCGCGCGAATCAGCGGCCGCAGGCGCGGTGCGGCCAGCACGGTGCCGTGCTTCTCGGCGAGCGACTGTTCCACGGTGTGAAGATCGGCCAGAAACTCCTCGGCCCGGGTGTAGGGGTTTTGCGGCGGCACGGCATGGCGCGCGGCCTCGCCGCCAGCCAAGTCGCGCAGCGTGGCCGCGAGGCGCGCATACACCCCGGTGAGTGCGCGGCGGTAGGGCTCGTCCTTGCGGTGTTCGCTGGTGTCCGGCGAGCGTTCGGCCAGCGCCTGCATCTCGACCGACACGTCCACCAGCGTGGCGGAAAGCGAGAGTTCGCTGCCGAGGTAATGCACTTCGGTGAGGTAATGGCGCAGTGCCAGTTCGGCCTGGCGGCGCAGAGCGTATTCGAGCGTTTCGGCCGTGACGTTGGGATTGCCGTCGCGGTCACCGCCGATCCACTGGCCCATGCGCAGGAAGGGTGCCACCGAAGGCACGGTACCGCCCTGGCCGAGCGCCTTTTCGAGATCGGCGTAGACGCGCGGAATTTCGCGCAGGAACGTGGCTTCGTAGTAGCTCAGCGCGTTCTCGATCTCGTCGGCCACGGTGAGCTTGGAGAAGCGCAACAGGCGCGTCTGCCAGATCTGCGTGACGCGGATGCGCATCTGCGTTTCGTTCTCGGCGAATTCGAGCGGCGAGAGCGCGTCCTTGGCCGCAGCGTAGGCGCTCTGGCGCAGCTTGATTTCGTCGCGCGCGGTGAGCAGCTGCGCAATGGCGCGCTCGGCATCGAGGATGCTCTTGCGCTGCACTTCGGTCGGGTGCGCGGTCAGCACCGGCGACACATAACTGCGCGCCAGCGAAGCCACCACCTCGTCGGGCTTGATGCCGGCCTTGCGGATGCGCGCGAGGGCCGTCTGCAGATCGCCGTCGGCGCTTTCGCCGGCACGCTCGGCCTCGGTGCGGCGGCGGATCTGGTGACGGTCTTCCGCCAGGTTGGCCAGGTGGCTGAAATAGGTGAAGGCGCGAATCACGCGCACTGTCTCGGCTGCGCTGAGACCCTTGAGCAGGTTCTTCAGCGCGCGGTCGGCGGCATGGTCGGCATCGCGGCGGAAGGACACCGACAGCGTGCGAATCTTCTCGACCAGTGCATAGCTCTCCTCGCCCTCCTGTTCGCGGATCACGTCGCCGAGGATCCGGCCCAACAGCCGGATGTCGTCGATCAGCGGCTGGTCCTCGGCTTGGCGGCGCTTGGGCGGGGCAGGGGTCTTGCTGGCTTTCATTCGATGTTGTTCCTGGGGACTTGAATGGGTGCGCCGCCTGCGTTGCTGCGGCGCAACATGCTAGCATTCCGGAGGTCTGAAACTTGTACTTTTTGGGAGCGGTCTTGAGCAATATCGTGATCGCCACGCGCGAAAGCCGGCTGGCCCTGTGGCAAGCCGAACACGTGCAAGCGCTGCTGCAAGAAAAAGGCCACGCGGTCAGCCTGCTGGGCATGACCACGCGTGGCGACCAGATCCTCGACAAATCGCTCAGCAAGGTGGGCGGCAAGGGCCTCTTCGTGAAGGAGCTCGAGCTCGCGCTCGAGGAAGGCCGTGCCGACATCGCGGTGCATTCGCTCAAGGACGTGCCAATGGATCTGCCCGAGGGCTTTGTGCTGGCCTGCGTGCTGGAGCGCGAAGATCCGCGCGACGCATTGGTGTCGCCGCGTTATGCCTCACTGGACGAGCTACCCCAGGGGGCTGTCGTCGGCACCTCCAGCCTGCGGCGCGTGGTGCTGTTGCGCGCCCTGCGGCCCGACCTGCGCATCGGCCCGCTGCGCGGCAATCTCGACACCCGCCTGCGCAAGCTCGACGAAGGCCAGTACGACGCCATCGTGCTCGCGGCGGCCGGGCTCAAGCGGCTCGGCCTCGAAGAGCGCATCCGCGTCGCGTTCGAGCCCGACACCATGCTCCCGGCGGCGGGGCAGGGCGCACTCGGCATCGAGGTACGGGCCGACCGCGCCGATCTGATTGCGCTGCTCGCGTCTCTTTCGCACCGGGGCGATTGGCTGGCCACTGCCGCCGAACGCGCGGTCAGCCGGTCGATGGGCGGAAGCTGCTCCATGCCGCTGGCGGCTCATGCGCGCTGGCAGGCCGACGGCGCATTGCGCATCGATGCTGCGTGGGGCGATCCCGAGGGCAACGTACCGCTGGTGCGGGTTCATGCAGAGGCTGAAGCGGCCGATTTTGCACAGGCCGGCGTGCTCGGAGAGCAGGCTGCCACGCTGCTGCGCGCCGCCGGCGCTCATTGAAGCAGGCGACCCGAGAGACATGGCTGCCGCCAAGCCCGTGATCGTGACGCGGCCGGCGCGCGAGGCCGTGCAGTGGGTGGACGAATTTCGCGCCGCGGGGCTCGAGGCGGCCGCACTGCCTCTGATCGCCATCGAGCCCGCCGTCGACGCCCAGCCGCTCCGGGCAGCCTGGAAGCGCCTGTCGGACTACGCGGCGCTGATGTTCGTGAGCGCCACCGCGGTCGAGCATTTCTTTCTTCACGCGGAAGGCGCAGAAGCAAAGGACGCGATCGCGGCAGGCCTGCGTTTCTGGGCCACCGGTCCGGGCACCGCGCGCGCTCTGCTGCGTGCCGGCGTGCCGGAAGAGGCCATCGATGCGCCTGCGCCCGATGCCGTCCGCTTCGACTCCGAAGCGCTGTGGGACCGGGTGCGAACCCAGGTCTCGGCGGGCGTGCGCGTGCTGATCGTTCGTGGCGGCGACGCGGCCGGCAACCCCAGCGGGCGCGACTGGCTCGCCAACGAAATCGAAGCCGCGCAAGGTTGCCGCGACACCGTGGTCGCCTATCGGCGCCTGCCGCCGTCCTTCGACGAAGCGGCGCGCGCGCTGGCGCGCGAGGGCGCCGCGGGCCGTGCGATCTGGCTGTTCAGCAGCTCCGAAGCCATCGCGAACCTGTGCGATGCCTTGCCCGGCACCCAGTGGCATGCGGCCGGCGCCGTGGCAACCCATGCCCGCATCGCCGAGGCCGCGCGGGCCGCGGGATTCGGCGCGGTGCGGGTGTGCAAGCCGCTGCGTGAGGCAATGATCGCGTCGATAGAATCCTTCACATGAGTGCCGCGTCCCCGTCCGACGACTTCTCCCCCCCATCCGCCACCGCGCCGGTGCCTGCCACGCTGGCGGCACCGCAGTCGCCGGAGTCGCTGGCGGCCGCCGCAACCACACTCTCCCGCATCGGGCTCGGCCTCTTGGCCATCGTGTCCCTGGCGGCCCTGGTGATTGCCATTTCTCTCTGGCAGAAGGTCAGCGGCATGCAGGAGCAGCTGGCGCGCCAGAGCGCGGATGCGCAAGCCCAGTCGCTCGAGGCGCGCACGCTCGCGCGGCAGGCCATCGAGACCGTGCGCGACACCGCGGCGCGTGCCGCCCTCACCGAAACCCGCGTCGCGGAGGTCGCGCTGCAGCGCTCGCAGCTCGAAGAACTGATGCAAAGCCTCTCGCGTTCGCGCGACGAGAACCTGGTGGTCGACATCGAGTCGGCCGTGCGCCTTGCGCTGCAGCAGGCCCAGGTCACGGGCAGCGTGGAGCCCTTGCTTGCGGCCCTCAAGGCCGGCGACCAGCGCATTGCGCGCGCCGCGCAACCCCGGCTTGCGCCGCTGCAGCGTGCCATGCAGCGCGATGCCGACCGCCTGCGCAGCAGCGCCAGTGCCGACAGCGGCGAAGCCCTGCAAAAAATCGACGAGTTGACGCGCAGCGTGGACGACCTGCCGCCGCTCAATGCGGTGGCCACGCGCGGCAACGGTCTCAATGCCTGGCAGCCCGAACCCATTCCGGCCGACGCGCCATGGTGGGAGCGGGCGCTTCTCACGGTGCGCGCCGAAGCGCGGTCGCTGGTGCGGGTCGGGCGCATCGATCGCCCGGAGGCCGTGCTGCTGGCGCCCGACCAGACTTTTTTCCTGCGCGAGAACCTCAAGCTCAAGCTGCTCAATGCGCGCCTCTCTCTGCTGTCGCGGCAGGTGGACGTCGCGCGCAGCGAGCTCGCCACGGTTTCCGCAACGCTGAACCGTTATTTCGATCCGGCGTCACGGCGCACGCAGGCCGCCGCCACGCTGCTGCAGCAACTCCAGGCCCAGGTGAAGACTTCCGAAACTCCGCGCATCGACGACACGCTGGCCGCGCTGGCAACCGCGGCTGCCGGACGTTGATATGAGGGCAGCACTCTGGCTCCTGGCGCTGTTCGCCATTGCGGCGGCGGTGGCCCTGTTCGCCGGCAACAACCAGGGCACGATCACCGTGTTCTGGCCGCCGTGGCGGGTCGATCTTTCGCTCAACCTGGTGCTGGTGATCCTGCTGGCTGCTTTCGTCCTGCTGCATCTTGCGCTGCGTGGCCTGGCGGCGCTGTTCTCGCTGCCGACCCAGGCCCGCCAATGGCGGCTGCAGCAGAAGGAACGCACGCTGCATTCGGCCCTGCTCGATTCGATGGTGCAACTGCTGTCGGGGCGCTTCTCGCGCGCGCGCAAGGCCGCGCAGGCTGCGCTGGTCCAGGAAAAAACGCTCGCGGCCCTCGATGCCAAGCTGCCCCAAGCGCAGCAGGTTCGCGTGCTGTCGCACCTGCTGGCTGCCGAGAGTGCGCAGGCCTTGCAGGACCGGCCGGCGCGCGATGCCCACCTGCAGCAAGCCCTGAACGAAAGCGCTGACCGAACCATGCTGGCCACCCCGGAGACGCGCGAAGGCGTGCAGTTGCGCGCCGCGCGCTGGGCGCTCGAAGACCGCGATCCTGCGGCGGCGCTGGCCCGGCTCGAAGAGCTTCCCCAGGGTGTGCAACGGCGAACCCTTGCCCTGCGTATTCGCTTGAAGGCCGCGCGCCAGGATCGGCGCACGCTCGAAGCGCTGGAAACCGCACGCCTGCTCGCCAAGCACCGCGCGTTTTCCGACGCTGCGGCGCAGAGCATCGTGCGCGGCCTGGCGACCGAGCTGTTGTCCGGTGCACACGACCCGGCGCAACTGCTTCGTGCCTGGACCGAACTCGACGTGGTCGAACGTGAAATGCCCGAGGTGGCGGTTCATGCCGCCCAGCGCATGGTGGCTTTGCGCGGCGACCTGGCACTGGCGCGCGAATGGCTGCTGCCTGCCTGGGAACGCATGGTGTCGCAGCCCCGGGGGCTGGGCGACGCCCTGCGCGTCAAGCTGGCGCGGGCGCTCGAAGCGGGGCTCGATTCAGTGGACGCCGAGTGGCTCGCCCGCATCGAATCGGCCCAGCGAAACAATCCGCGCGACCCCAACCTGCAATACCTCGCGGGCATGGCGTGCATGAAGCGCCAGCTCTGGGGCAAGGCCCAGCAGTTGCTCACCCAGGCCGGCCTGGGCCTGCAGGACACGGACCTCTATCGCCGTGCATGGCTTGCGTTGGCCGAGCTGGCCGAAGCGCGCGGCGATGCCGAGCATGCGGCCGAGGCCTGGAAGCGCGCGGCGCAAATCGAGAAGGTCTGAAGGAAGGGGCTTCGGCCCCGCCTGCGTTGCGGCAGGCATTGGCCGTCCCTGCGTTTTTGCATTCCCCATAAAAAAACGGCGCCAACGATGGCGCCGTTTTCTATTGCGCTCAGGCCCTGGGGCCTGAGCTTCTTCAGTTCACGCCTTGCGCGTCGGACGGCGCCTTTTCGAAAGGCAGCGTCATCGAACCGAGTTCGCGGCGGGTTTCGACCAGCACCAGCGGACCGGCGTCGAGCACGATGGCGGGCGGGCGCTCGCGCGGCACATGCACCGGCTTCGGCTCGGCCGCGATGGCTGCACGGGCCTGCGCAATGCGCTCGGCGTCGGAGTTCACCCACTGCAGGCCCGAACTCTCGGCGATCTGCGCCAGTTCGCCCAGCGGCAGTTCGAAAGGCTGAACCTTCGGCAGTGCGCGGCCATTGGCGGCAGGCTTGCTGCTGATGCTGCTTTCGACCACGATGGGAGCGACGGCGGGCGTTGCGGCAACGGCAACGACAGCGGCTGCTGCGGGCGCCGGCGCCGGCACCGGCACCAGCACCGGCACCGGTGCCGGTGCCGGTGCAGGACGGTCGAAGTAGCTTCGCGGTGCCGGTGCGTATGCTTCTTCGGGCACTGCGGTGCGGGCTTCGGCGTGTTCCGGCTGCTGCCGCACGGGCGCTTCGTTCGCCTCTGCCGATGCGCCAGCCACATTGGCTTCGCTCTCGTCGCGCGGACCGCGTTCGCGGCGGTCGCGGCCATAACGGTCGCGCGAACGACCGCGGCGCTGCTCGTCGCCTTCGCGGCGCGGCGCTTGCGGCTCGTTGCCACCGGTCTCGCCTTCGTTGCCGGACGCGACATCAGCCGGCTCGGCGCCGCGCAGACCCGCTTCGTCGGCAGATGCCGGTGCTTCGCCGTTGGCGAAACGTGGCTGGCCTTCGCCGCGGCGCTCGCGGCGGCCGTCGTTGCGCTCACCACGCGGGCCGCGCTGCTCTTCACGGCCGCCGCGCGGTGCGCGTTCGGCTTGGGTGCCGTCCTGGGCGGCGGCATTGTCGCCACCGGCCGCTTCACGCGGTGCCTCGGCGGCATTGCGTTGGTCGCCGCGTTCGCCGCGGTCAGCACGTTCACCGCGCTCGCCACGTTCCCGGCGTTCGCCGCGGGCGCGGGGCGCGCGTTCCGCGGGTGCATTGCCTTCGTCGCCGGCCGGTGCGTTGGACGCCAGTTGCTGTGCGTCGAGGTTGCCGTCGAGTTCGGCAGCCACCGGCCGAGCCTCGCGGCCTTCGCCTCGCGGCGTTCGCCACGTCCGCCGCGGCGTTGTTCGCCTTCACGCGGACCACGTGCTTCGCGGGGTTCGCGCTGCTCGCGGGGTTCGCGAGGCTGCTGGGCGGCCTCGTTGCGCAGTTCGCTGCTGCGGCCTTCACGGCCTTCGCCGCGGCGCTCGCCACCACGTCCGCCACGGCGTTCGCCGTCGCGGCCACCGGAGCGGCCACCGTTTTCGCTGCGGCCTTCGCCGCCGCGGCCACCGCGGCGCTGCTCGCCATCGCGGGCGCCGCGCGCCTCACCGTCGCGGCCGGAGCGGCCGCCGTCACGGCGCGCGGGCTTCGGAGCCTCGATGGGAATCACGGCCGGTGCGGGGGCCGGTGCCGGCGTGCCGCCGAACCAGCTCTTGAGTCGGGCGAAGAAGCCCATTTCGGCCGGAGCCGGTGCGCTCGCCACGGGCGGCGCGACGGGTGCCGGGGCCACGGCGGGCGCGCGCACGGCCTCGGGCTTGGGCGGCACCACGGGCGCCGGTGCGTCGGGCAGCACGCCCTTGATGACCGGCGTCTGCTTGTTGGTGGGTTCCTGCGAACGGCGCGTGACGGCGGTCGGGTCCTCGATCTCGTCGGCCATCTTGTAGCTGGCTTCGATGTGGTCGAGGCGCGGATCGTCGTGCTTCAGGCGTTCGAGCTTGTAGTTCGGCGTTTCGAGCGTCTTGTTGGGCACCATCAGCACGGTGACGCGCTGCTTGAGCTCGATCTTGGCGATTTCGGGGCGCTTTTCGTTCAGCAGGAACGACGCCACTTCGACCGGCACCTGGACGTGCACGGCGGCCGTGTTGTCCTTCAGGCACTCTTCCTGAATGATGCGCAGGATCTGCAGCGCGCTCGATTCGGTGTCGCGGATGTGGCCCGAGCCGCCGCAGCGGGGGCAGGGGATCGACGAGCCTTCCGAGAGAGCCGGCTTCAGGCGCTGGCGGCTCATTTCCATCAGGCCGAACTTGCTGATCGAGCCGAACTGCACGCGGGCGCGGTCCTGGCGCAGCGCGTCGCGCAGGCGGCTTTCGACTTCGCGGCGGTTTTTCGACTCGTCCATGTCGATGAAGTCGATGACGATCAGGCCGCCCAGGTCGCGCAGGCGCATCTGGCGGGCCACTTCGTCGGCGGCTTCGAGGTTGGTGCGGGTGGCGGTCTCTTCGATGTCGCCGCCCTTGATGGCGCGGGCCGAGTTCACGTCGACCGACACGAGTGCTTCGGTGTGGTCGATCACGATGGCGCCGCCCGAGGGCAGCTGCACGGTGCGCGCATAGGCCGATTCGATCTGGTGCTCGATCTGGAAGCGGCTGAACAGCGCGGCGTCGTCGCGGTAGCGCTTCACGCGGGCGGCATGCTCGGGCATGACGTGGGCCATGAACTGCTGCGCCTGGTCGTAGATGTCGTCGGTGTCGATCAGGATGTCGCCGATGTCGTGATTGAAATAGTCACGGATGGCGCGGATGACGAGCGACGATTCCTGGTAGATCAGGAAGGCGCCCTTGCCGCCCTTGGCGGCGCCGTCGATGGCACTCCAGAGCTTGAGCAGGTAGTTCAGGTCCCACTGGAGTTCGGGCGCCGAGCGGCCGATGCCGGCGGTGCGCGCGATGATGCTCATGCCCTTGGGGTACTCGAGCTGGTCCATCGCCTCCTTGAGTTCGGCGCGGTCGTCGCCCTCGATGCGCCGGCTCACGCCGCCGCCGCGCGGGTTGTTGGGCATCAGCACGACATAGCGGCCGGCCAGCGAGATGAAGGTGGTGAGGGCCGCGCCCTTGTTGCCACGTTCTTCCTTTTCGACCTGGACGACCAGCTCCTGGCCTTCCTTGATGACGTCCTGGATGCGTGCCTGGTTGGCGGAAACGCCTTCGGCAAAGTATTGCTTGGAGATTTCCTTGAACGGCAGGAAGCCGTGGCGGTCTTCGCCGTAGTCGACGAAACAGGCTTCGAGCGAGGGCTCGACGCGCGTCACGACGGCTTTGTAGATGTTGCCCTTGCGCTGTTCGCGCCCTTCGATCTCGATTTCGTAGTCGAGGAGCTTTTGCCCGTCGACGATGGCCAGGCGGCGTTCTTCGGCCTGCGTGGCATTGATCAGCATCCGCTTCATGATGCGTTGTCCTTATATGTATCGTTCTACCGGCCCATGACGGGCCAACGATGCACGGACGACGCCCGCGAAACGAGGGGAATTGCCGCTTGGCCCCGGTTGCTGTCACTGCCGCGACAAGCGCGAACAGGCCTCTTGAGCGTCAGCTCAAGAAGACAGCCGGGGTGGGGGCGCGTGGATGGGCGCGAGCCAGATTCGGTGTTGAGCAGCTATCTTATTGATAGCTGGTTGCGCAATGGTGGCGCGCGGTGCGGATGATTCGATGCCTGAGGCCGCTGGCAGAAGCCAGGTGGGCCAGCGCAGGCACATTTGAATCAGCAGCATCAACACAAGGGACTCGCTTCGATCCGCCGGCAGCTTGGAAGCTGCAGGCTGGGTATTCCGTATCGGTGTTTCGTGGGTGTCGGCTTGACTTGGGTGCAGGGGCTGCCACTTTGCGCAATTGCGCGGGGTTTGCAGTCTCGGCGCCAAAGCGGCATCGACCTCGCAGCGTTGTCCTGGGTGTTTGACTGCAGTGATCTAAACTTCTGTCTAATCAAGCACTTACACGACCGCGCTGGTGAAAAACATTATAGGTGCGAAGCAAAGCCCTGCGGCCACTCCAAATCCCGCAGATCAAAAAGCCGCGGCCGATGCCGGAGCGCCGCACGCGTCCATCAAATTCATTACTGTGGATGCGGAGTCCGCCGGGCAACGGCTGGACAACTTCCTGTTCCGCCATCTGAAGGGCGTGCCCAAGACGCATGTCTACCGGATCATCCGGTCGGGGGAGGTGCGCATCAACAAGGGGCGGGCGCAGGCCGACTCCCGCATCGAGGCCGGCGACGTGCTGCGGCTGCCGCCGGTGCGGATATCGCCGCGTGCCGAGGAGGGCGCCGCGCCGCCTGCGCCGGCGCGCGAATTTCCGGTGCTGCTGGAAGACGACGCGCTGATTGCCATCGACAAGCCCGCCGGCGTGGCGGTGCATGGCGGCAGCGGGGTGAGCTTTGGCGTGATCGAGCAGCTGCGCACGGCACGGCCGGCCGCGAAATTCCTGGAACTGGTGCACCGGCTCGACCGCGAGACCTCAGGCATCCTGCTGGTGGCAAAGAAGCGCAGCGCGCTGGTGGCGCTGCAGGACCAGTTCCGCGAGCGCGAGACGGGCAAGACCTACCTCGCGCTGGTCGAAGGTGCCTGGCCCGCCAACAAGAAGGTGCTCGACGCGCCACTTGCCAAATACCTGCTGCCGGGCGATGGCGCAGGCGCTGGCGAGCGCCGGGTGCGCGTGGTCGCCAAGGACCATCCCGATGCCATGCGCGCGGTGACGCTGGTGCGCGTGCTGGCGCGGCTCACGCTGCCGGGCGATGCCGCGCCGCTGTCACTGCTGGCGGTCACCATCAAGACCGGCCGCACGCACCAGATCCGCGTGCATCTTGCATCGGCCGGCCATGCGATTGCGGGCGACGACAAGTACGGCGACTTCGAACGCCAGCGCGCGTTGCAAAAACTCGGCCTCCGGCGCATGTTTCTGCATGCCTGGCGATTGCAGTTCAACCATCCCGCGACCGGCGAGCGCGTGGCGCTGCAAGCCGGCCTGCCACCCGAACTGCACGCATTGATGCCGCCCCAGGCGCTCGAGGCGCTTGCCCAACACCCGACTCCTACGGCCAATGACTGAATCTTCCAGACCCTTGCGTTTCGACCTGATCGCCTTCGATTGGGACGGCACTCTTTATGACTCCACGCGGCTCATCGTGCGCTGCATCCAGGCCGCCGTGATCGACGTCGGCGGCGCCAAGCCGAGCGAGAACGATGCCGCGTGGGTCATCGGCCTGGGCCTGGCGGAAGCCCTGGCGCGCGCGGCCCCCGATGTGCCGAAGGAAAAATACGCCGAACTCGGCGCGCGCTACCGCTATCACTATCTGCAGCACCAGGACGACCTCGTGCTGTTCGACGGCGTGCTGCAGATGATCGACTCCCTGCGCGCACGCGGCCACAAGCTGGCGGTAGCCACGGGCAAGTCGCGCCGCGGACTGAACGAGGCGCTGAAGTCGGTCGCGCTGCGTGACCGCTTCGATGCTTCGCGCACGGCCGACGAGACTTTCGGCAAGCCGCATCCGCGCATGCTGCTGGAACTGATGGAAGAACTCGAGGTTCCGGCCAAGCGCACGCTGATGATCGGCGACACCACGCACGACCTGCAGCTGGCGCTCAATGCCGGCTGCGCCAGCGTGGGCGTGAGCTACGGCGCGCACGAGCCCGAGAGCTTCGACGAGCTGAAGCCGTTGTTCGTGGCCCACTCCGTGGCCAGCCTGGAAGCATGGCTTCTGGACAACGCCTGAAAATCTCGCCATGAGCGAAGAAGAGCCTGTTCCCTTCTGCAATGCATCGGACCTCGTCGAAGGCGGCCGGGCCGTGCCTTTCGATGTGGTCTACGGCGGCGAAACCTGCCGCGCCTTCGCGGTGCGCTTCGAAGGGCAGCCGCATGCCTATCTGAATCGATGCAGCCACGTGGCCATGGAACTCGATTTCCAGCCTGACCGCTTCTTCGACGACAGCGGCCAGTGGCTGCTCTGCGCCACGCACGGCGCGGTCTACAAGCCGGACACCGGCGAATGCGCCGGCGGCCCGTGCCGCGGCGGCCTCGTGAAGATCGCCCTCAGCGAACGCGACGGCGTGGTGCACTGGCATACTGCCTGGAACCTCCACCCCCTGACTTTTTGACAATGACCGACCCGAACCGCACGGAACCCGAAGGTTTTGATCCTTTTGAGCCGGCCACTCCCATCGCGTCCTCGCAGGGCGCGCCAAGAAACATGGCCAAAGACCCGACGCAGCGCCCAGGGTGGGAGCGCGCAACGCTCGAGAAACTCGCCTTCGCTTCCCTGAACGAGCAGAGGGCCGCGCGCCGCTGGAAGACCTTCACGCGTCTTTCGTGGCTCGCCTTCTTCATCTTCCTGGTCTGGCTCGCGATGTCGCGCAACGCGCCGAGCGCCGCCAAGACCACGGCCCACACCGCGGTTGTCGAAATCAAGGGCGAGATCGCCAACGGCGGCGACGCCAGCGCGGAATTCGTGGTGGCCGCAATGAAGACCGCTTTCGAGGACGAGGGCGCCAAGGGCATCGTGCTGCTGATCAACTCGCCCGGCGGGAGCCCCGTGCAGGCCGGCATCATCAGCGACGAGATCAAGCGCCTGAAGGCCAAGCACAAGAAGCCGGTCTACGCGGTGGTCGAAGAAACCTGCGCCTCGGCCGCCTATTACATCGCTGCCGCCACCGACAAGATCTTCGTCGACAAGGCCAGCATCGTCGGCAGCATCGGCGTGCTGATGGACGGGTTCGGCTTCACCGGCGTCATGGACAAGGTCGGCGTCGAGCGCCGTTTGCTGACGGCCGGCGAGAACAAGGGCTTCCTCGACCCGTTCAGCCCGATGAGCGACGCACAGCGCGCCCATGCCCAGGCCATGCTGAACCAGATCCACACCCAGTTCATCAACGTGGTGAAGGCCGGGCGTGGCGACCGGCTCAAGCTCGACACCCCGGGGCTCTTCAGCGGCTTGTTCTGGAGCGGCGAGCAAGCCGTCGCGTTCGGCCTGGCCGACCAGCTCGGCAACGTGGACTACGTGGCGCGTGAAGTGATCAAGGCCGAAGAGGTGACCGACTACACGCGGCGCGACAACGTGGCCGAAAAGCTCGCCAAGAAATTCGGCGCCGCGATGGGCGACGCCACCGTGCGTTCGCTGCAGTTCGCCACGCCGGCGCTGCGCTGAGGCCGGCTCAGCTTGGGTCGCCGCTGTCCGTGAAACGGGCCGAGGCGGCCAGCGCCACCGCGAAAACCACGACCACGTAGAGCGCGGCTGTCAGCGAACTGGCCCGTGCCAGCAGGCCGATCACGGCCGGTCCGGCCATGAAGCCCAGGTAGGCGATGGCCGAGACGGCCGCAATGCCCGTTGCGGCTTCGACGCCGGGCACGCGGGCCGATGCGCCGAACAGGATCGGCACCACGTTCGCGAAGCCCACGCCCACCCCCGCGAAGCCGACCAGCGCGAGCCAGGGCAGGTCGGTCAGCAGAACCAGGGTCATGGCCGCCGCCGCGAGCACGCCGCTGCCGAGCAGCAGTGCAGCGGGCGAGAAGCGGGCACGCATCGCATCGCCAGCGAAACGCGCGGCTGCCATGGCGGCCGAGAAGCTCGCATAGGCCAGCGCGGCCTGTTTCTGCGGGCTGCCGAGTTCCTGCTGCATGTAGAGCACGCTCCAGTCGTAGATCGCGCCTTCGGCGATCAGGCCCAGCGCGGCAAGCACGCCCAGCACCGCGAGTACGCCGCGAGGCAGCCGAAATGCGTGGTCGGCCGGGGATGCATCGCTTGCGGCAGGCGGCCTGGGGAGCATGTGCCACGAAGACACGGCCACCACCAGCACCATGGCCGCCGCAACCCACAGCAGATGGGCCTGGGCCCCGAGCCCGGCGGCCAGTGCCGCACTGCCGCTCGCGGCGCCGGCCATGCCGCCCAGGCTGAACATGCCGTGCATGCCGCTCATCAGCGGTTTGGCGCCATGCAGCTCGAGCTGCGCCGCCTCGGCGTTGATGGCCACGTCGAACACGCTGGTGACAAGGCCGAAAGCCCCCAGCAGCACCAGCAGGAAGAGGTAGCCGGGCATCGCGATCAGCCCCGCCAGCAGCATTGCGTAGACGCAGCCGCACAGGGCGGCCATGCGCCGCGGGCCGTGGCGGCCGATCCAGCGTCCGGCGCTGGTCAGGCCGAACATCGCACCGGCACCGGCCGCGAGCATGGCCAGTCCCAGCTCGGCTTCATCGATGCCGTAGTGCGTCTTGACCGTTGGAACGTGCACGCCCCAGGTCGCAAAGATGAAGCCGGAAGAAAAGAACTGCGCGCGCGCGGCCCAGCGGGTGCCGGCAGTCACCACCATCGTCAGCGCCCGATCGCGAATACCGCAGGCAGGCGTTCGTCCGCCGGGCCTTGCGCCTTGGAGCGCCAGGCCTTTACCGTTTCGCTGCGCACCTGGGCTGAGGCGAGCGTCAGCCCGCGCGCCACGGCGAGCCGGGTGTTGTGCTGCAGCGTTTGCACCAGCGCTTGAAGCAGCGCCGCATTGCGGTAAGGGGTCTCGATGAACAACTGCGTCTGGCCGGTCTTGAGGGCCAGTGCCTCGAGTTCCCGGATTCGAATCTGGCGCTCGCCCGAATCCTGCGGCAGGTAGCCGACGAAGGCAAAGTTCTGTCCGTTGAGGCCGCTGGCCGCCAACGCGAGCAGCAGCGACACGGGGCCGGTGAGCGGGACCACGGCAATGCCAAGGTCGTGCGCGGCGCGCGCCACCGAGGAGCCGGGGTCGGCCACCGCCGGCATGCCGGCTTCGCTGAGCAGGCCGATGTCGTGGCCTTCGAGTGCGGCGGCCAGCAATGGCTTGGCATCGAACTGGCCGGCATGGTCGCCCTTCTTGTGCACCTCGCGCGGGAGTTCCCGGATGTCTTGTGCCTGCAGGGGCGCGGCCAGCGGGACGACGGCATCGATGCGCTTCAGATAGGCGCGCGCCGACTTGGCGTTCTCGCAGATCCAGTGGGTGATGCCGGCGGCAGCCTGCAGCGTACCGAGTGGCAGGGCGTCCTGCAGGGGCGCCTGCGCGTCGCAGCCGAAGTCCAGCGGCGCGGGCACCAGGTAGAGCTTGCCCCGGGTCACAGCAGATCGACCCCGGCGGAGCGCAGCATCCGGCAGGTGCGGATCAGCGGCAGGCCGACCAGGGCGGTCGGGTCGTCGCTGTCGATCGCACTCAGCAAGGCGATCCCCAGGCCTTCGCTCTTGGCGCTGCCCGCGCAGTCGTAGGGTTGCTCGGCCTGCAGGTACTGCTCGATGGCCGCATCGCTGAGTTCGCGGAATACCACCCGAACCGGCGCCAGGTCGCGCTGGACGAAGCCCGTGGCCTGGCAGACGACGGCCACGGCGGTCTGGAACACCAGCGTCTGGCCGCGCATCCGGCGCAGCTGGGCCGTGGCGCGTGCGTGGTCGCCCGGCTTGCCGAGCGCCTCGCCGGCGAGGTCGGCCACCTGGTCCGAGCCGATCACCACGGCCTCTGGAAATCGCGCGGCGACGGCCTGGGCTTTTTCCAGCGCCAGGCGCTCGGCCAGTTCGCGGGGGGTCTCTCCGCTCCGGGCGGTTTCGTCGACTTCCGGGGCATGCACGTCGAAGGGCAGGTGGAGTCGGGCCAGCAGTTCGCGGCGGTAGCGCGAGGTCGAGGCAAGGATCAAGGGGCGTTGCATGGCGACGATTGTGCGTGAGCTGCGAGAAAGCCTTTGGCGGCGCCGCGCCAATTCCCGCGGCCGGCGCGCTAGACTGGTGTGGATGAAGAGAGAATTTGTTCCCGAACGGCTCGACGTGGCCGCCTTTGCCGCCGAAGCCGCTGCGCTTTCAGCCGACGATCCCGTTCCCAACTATCCCCGCCTGGCGCAGGAACTGGCCTCGCCGGCGCCTGAAGCCGTGATCAGCTGGGAAGCCGTTGGCGAGCAGCGCACCGGGGCCTTGGGCAAGGCCGAGCCCTGGCTGCACCTGGTGGCCGAGACGACCGTGCCGCTCGTTTGCCAGCGCTGCCTGGCGCCGGTGGACACGCTTGTTGAATCGGACCGCTGGTTCCGTTTCGTGGCCGACGAGGCCACGGCCGACGCCGAGGACGACGAATCGGAAGAAGACCTGCTCGTCGTGAGCCGCGATTTCGACCTTCACGCCTTGATCGAGGACGAGCTCCTGATGGAAATTCCCGTCATGCCGGTACACGAGGTCTGCCCCACGCCGATCCAGCTGTCGTCCAGCGACGAAGACTTCAAGGCCGCCGAAGAAGCCAAGCCCAACCCCTTTGCGGTGCTCGGCGCGTTGCGTTCGCGCAAGCCGGAAGAGGGCAAGTAGCCCTTTTCTCCAGGCTGGGCTATAATCATGGGCTTCGCGCGCGCCGCCGTGAGCAGCAAGACAGACCAAGGCATTCCATACATGCCCCTGTATTGCCACCGCAAGAGAGCGCATCCAATCACTCACCTAACAGTCCAGGAGCCATCATGGCCGTCCAGCAAAACAAGAAGTCGCCTTCCAAGCGCGGCATGCACCGTTCCCACAATGCGCTGGTCGTGCCCGGCATCGCCGTGGAACCGACCACCGGCGAAACGCACCTGCGCCACCACATCAGCCCCAACGGTTTCTACCGTGGCCGCCAGGTGCTCAAGAACAAGTCCGAAGCCTGATCTCGCATCCCAAGGCCAAGGCCCGAAGCTACTTTTGCCGTAGCGTCGGGCCTTTGTTTTGATGGCTACGCCTTCTTCCCCCGAATCCACTGCTGCGCCTTCCGCAATCACGCTCGCCGTCGATTGCATGGGAGGCGATCATGGGCCGCGCGTCACGCTCGCGGCCTGCCGCGCGTTCCTCGAACGGCACAGCGAAGCCTCGTTGTTGCTGGTCGGTGCGCCTGCCGCATTGGCCGGGTTTGCTGCGCATCCGCGTGCCCGCATCGTTGCCGCCAGCGAAGTGGTGGGCATGGACGATCCCGTTGAAATTGCCCTGCGCAAGAAGAAGGACTCTTCGATGCGTGTCGCGATCCAGCAGGTCAAGGACGGTGCGGCCCAAGCGGCCATTTCGGCCGGCAATACCGGCGCCCTGATGGCCATTGCGCGCTACCTTCTGAAGACGCTCGACGGCATCGACCGCCCTGCCATTGCGCCACAGCTTCCGAACGCCAAGGGCGGCGCCACCACGGTGCTGGACCTGGGCGCCAATGTCGATTGCGATGCCGAAGACCTGCTCCAGTTCGCCGTGCTCGGCTCAGCCCTGGTCTCCGCGCTCACCGGCAACGAAGCCCCGTCGGTCGGGTTGCTCAACATTGGCGAGGAAGCCATCAAGGGCAGCGAAACGATCAAAAAAGCGAGTCAACTGCTGCGTACGGCTGCCAACTCGAAGGATCTGAACTTCTACGGCAACGTGGAAGGTAACGACATTTTCAAGGGCACGACAGATATCGTCGTCTGTGACGGTTTCGTAGGAAACGTCGCGCTGAAGGCCAGCGAAGGCGTGGCCTCGATGATCGGTGAATTCATTCGCATCGAGTTTTCGCGGAACATCTTGACCAAAGTGGCGGCAATTGTTGCTTACCCGGTGCTAAAAGCATTTAAAAATCGATTGGACCATCGTCGATACAACGGCGCCGCCCTGTTAGGCCTGCGCGGCCTGGTTTTCAAGAGCCATGGCTCGGCCGACGAAGTGGCTTTCGGACATGCGCTGGATCGCGCTTATGATGCCGCTCGCAACAACCTGCTCGATCGCGTGCGGGCCCGCATCGCTCACGCCGCGCCATTGCTTGCGCGGCAGGAGCCCGCGGTGCCAGCCGACGCGACGGCCCTTCACGTTTGATGAGCCCTTATTCACGCATCACCGGCACCGGCAGCTATCTGCCGCCGCGCCGGGTGACCAATGACGACCTTGCCAAGGAATTGGCAGCGCGCGGCATCGAAACCTCGAACCAATGGATCGTCGAGCGTACCGGCATCCATGCGCGGCACTTCGCGGCGCCCGAGGTCACGAGCAGCGATCTCGGCCTCGAGGCTGCCAGGCACGCACTCGAAGCCGCGGGCCGCAAGGCTGAAGACATCGACCTGATCATCGTCGCGACCTCGACGCCCGACATGGTGTTTCCTTCGTCGGCGGCCATTCTCCAGAACAAGCTCGGCATTGCCGGCTGCCCGGCATTCGATGTCCAGGCGGTCTGCAGCGGCTTCGTCTATGCGCTGACCGTGGCCGACGCGATGATTCGCACCGGCAGCGCGCGCTGCGCGCTGGTGGTGGGCGCCGAAGTGTTCTCGCGCATCCTCGATTTCAACGATCGCACCACCTGCGTGCTGTTCGGCGACGGTGCCGGCGCAGTGGTGCTCGAAGCCAGCGACGAGCCTGGCATCCTCGCAAGCGACCTGCATGCGGATGGCAAGCACGTCGGCATTCTTTGCGTGCCGGGCCACGTCTCGGGCGGCAATGTGCTGGGTACGCCGCTGCTGCACATGGACGGGCAGGCCGTGTTCAAGCTGGCGGTGCGCGTGCTCGAAGATGCGGCCCGTGCCACGCTTGCAAAGGCAGGCAAGACCGAAGCCGACATCGACTGGCTGATTCCGCACCAGGCCAACATCCGCATCATGGAAGGCACGGCCAAGAAGCTGAAGCTTCCGCGCGAGAAGCTCATCGTCACGGTCAATGAGCATGGCAACACCTCGGCTGCCTCGATTCCGCTGGCACTCGACGAGGCCGTGCGGTCCGGCAAGGTGAAGAAGGGTGAAACCGTCATGCTCGAAGGCGTGGGTGGCGGCTTCACCTGGGGCGCGGTGCTATTGAATCTGTAGTCATTGCAATGCCCTCGCAGGGCGCGGCAGTGCGACATGACGCTTGAAACAATGAAATCCTTTGCTTTTGTCTTTCCGGGCCAGGGCTCGCAGGCGGTCGGCATGCTCGACGCCTGGGGCGACCACCCGGCCGTGGCCGAAACCCTGCGCGAAGCCTCCGAGGCGCTGGGCGAAGACGTCGCGGCGCTGATCAAGAACGGCCCCAAGGAAGAACTGGCGCTCACCACCAACACCCAGCCGGTGATGCTGGTGGCCGGCGTCGCCGCCTGGCGCGCATGGCTGGCCGAAGGTGGCGCGGCCCCTTCCGTCGTCGCCGGACATTCGCTGGGCGAGTACTCCGCGCTGGTCGCGTCTGGCGTCCTCACTCTGGCGCAAGCCGCGCCGCTGGTGCGTTTTCGGGCGCGGGCCATGCAGCAGGCCGTGCCGGTCGGAGTGGGGGCCATGGCCGCCGTCCTCGGCATGGAAGCGGCCAAGGTGGTGGCGGGCTGCGCGGAAGCGACCGCGACCTTCGGCACCGGAAGCGCCGAGATCGTCGAGGCAGTGAATTTCAACGACCCGATGCAGACCGTGATCGCGGGCAGCAAGGCGGCCGTCGACAAGGCCTGCGAGCTGCTCAAGGCCAACGGCGCCAAGCGCGCACTGCTGCTGCCCGTGTCGGCACCCTTCCATTCGAGCCTGATGAAGCCCGCCGCCGAGGCGCTGCGCGAAAAGCTGACCACGATCTCGCTCGCCGCGCCGCAGATTCCGGTGCTGAACAACATCGACGTGGCCGTTGAAACCGATCCCGAACGCATCCGCGACGCCCTGGTGCGCCAGGCGGCCGGGCCGGTTCGCTGGGTTGAAAGCGTGCAGGCCTTGAAACTGCGCGGTGTAGCCGCCATCATCGAGTGCGGGCCGGGCAAGGTGCTGGCCGGCATGGTCAAGCGCATCGCCCCCGAACTCGAAGCCGCGTCGGTGTACGACCCGGCGACTCTCGCGGACACCCGACAACTGCTCGCCGGCTGAACGGCGCAAGGCCCCCGATACTTTTATGAGCATTCCCAAATTCGAAGGGCAAGTCGCCCTGGTCACCGGCGCGTCGCGCGGCATCGGCGCAGCAATTGCGCTCGAACTGGCGCACCGCGGCCTCAAGGTGGTCGGCACCGGCACCACCGAAGACAGCGCAGCAAAGATCACCTCTGCCCTGAGTGCCTTCGACGGCCGCGGCCGTGCGCTCAACGTGAACGACGCCGCAGCCGTCGAAGCGCTGATCGACGAAATCGTGCAGGCCTACGGCGCCATCCACGTGCTGGTCAACAATGCCGGCATCACGCGCGACACGCTCGCCATGCGCATGAAGGACGACGATTGGGATGCGGTGCTCGACACCAATCTCAAGGCCGTGTTCCGCCTGTCGCGTGCGGTCATTCGCCCGATGATGAAGCAGCGTTACGGCCGCATCATCAGCATCACGAGCGTGGTCGGCGCCTCCGGCAATGCCGGCCAGGCCAACTACGCGGCCGCCAAGGCCGGGGTCGCGGGCATGACCCGCGCGCTGGCCCGCGAACTCGGCAGCCGCAACATCACGGTCAACTGCGTCGCGCCGGGCTTCATCGAGACCGACATGACCGCCAGCCTGCCGGAAGCCCAGCAACAGGCGCTGCTCCAGCAGATCCCGCTGGGCCACCTGGGCAAGCCGGCAGACATCGCGCATGCAGTGTCCTATCTTGCATCGCCCCAGGCGTCTTACGTGACGGGGCAGGAGCTGCACGTCAACGGCGGCATGCACATGTAGCCGCAAGGCGCAAACTTTTCCCGTACCGGGTGCACGGCAAATGCCACAATGCGCCCGGCTAAAATCCACCGATTACCTACAACCCTCAGAGGGAACCAAATGAGCGATATCGAAGCACGTGTCAAGAAAATCATCGCCGAGCAACTCGGCGTGGAAGAGTCCCAAGTAACGAACGAAAAGGCTTTCGTGGCCGACCTCGGTGCGGACTCGCTCGACACGGTCGAACTGGTGATGGCACTCGAAGACGAGTTCGGCATCGAGATTCCCGATGAAGACGCCGAGAAGATCACCACGGTGCAAAACGCCGTCGACTACGCCACCAAGAATCAAAAGGCCTGATCGGGCCAGCTGGAACTGCCACGGCCGGCGGCGCTTTTCATCGAGCCCGTACGCGCCGCCCGCAGTTGTTCAGCGCATCCAGAAAGGTTTGCCGGCATGACCAAACGCCGCGTCGTCGTGACCGGACTCGGTTGCATCGCTCCTGTCGGAAACACGGTGACCGAATCCTGGGCCAACCTGTTGGCCGGGAAGTCGGGCATCGACACCATCACCTCGTTCGATGCCAGCGCCTTCGCTTGCAAGTTTGCGGGCGAGGTGAAGGGTTTCGACATCACGCAGTACATCTCCGAGAAGGAGGCGCGCCACATGGACCGCTTCATTCATCTCGGAATGGCCGCCGCCATCCAGGCGGTGCAGGACAGCGGTCTCAAGACCGGTGATGCGCTGTCGCCTGAAGAGGCGACTCGCATCGGCTGCAACATCGGCTCGGGCATCGGCGGACTGCCGATGATCGAGGAAACGCACGCGGAACTCGTGAATCGCGGCCCACGCCGCGTCTCGCCGTTCTTCGTGCCCGCCTCGATCATCAACATGATCTCGGGCCACGTCTCCATCAAGTACGGCTTCCAGGGCCCGAACATCGCGGTCGTCACGGCCTGCACCACCGGCTTGCATGCGATCGGCCTGTCGGCCCGCATGATCGAGTACGGCGATGCTGACGTGATGGTCGCGGGCGGTGCCGAGTCGACCGTCTCGCCGCTGGGCATCGGCGGCTTCGCGGCCGCGCGGGCGCTCTCGACGCGCAACGACGATCCCCGCACCGCGTCCCGTCCGTGGGACAAGGACCGCGACGGCTTCGTGCTCGGTGAAGGCGCCGGGGTGGTCGTGCTCGAGGAATACGAGCACGCCAAGGCGCGCGGCGCCAAGATCTACGCCGAGGTCTCGGGCTTCGGCATGAGCGCCGACGCGTACCACATGACGGCACCCAACGTCGACGGCCCGCGCCGTTCGATGTCGATGGCGCTCGCCAACGCGGGCGTCAACGCCGACGAGGTGCAGTATCTCAACGCGCACGGCACTTCGACGCCCCTGGGTGACCTGAACGAAACCAATGCGATCAAGAACACCTTCGGCGACCATGCGAAGAAAATGGTCGTCAATTCGACCAAGTCGATGACCGGCCACTTGCTGGGCGGCGCCGGCGGCATCGAGTCGGTGTTCACGGTGCTCGCACTGCATCACCAGAAGAGCCCGCCGACCATCAACATCTTCAACCAGGATCCGGAGTGCGACCTCGACTACTGCGCCAACGTGGCGCGCGATCTCAAGATCGATGTCGCGGTCAAGAACAACTTCGGCTTCGGCGGCACCAACGGCACGCTGGTGTTCAAGCGCGCTTGAGCATTGCTCTTTCATGCACAGCGCACCGTCGGTGACATACCCGGTGGGGCGCTCGCGCGGTGCCACCCGGATTCTGATCGCCACATGGGCCTTGGGCGCAGCGTGCGCGGGACTGTCGTGCTATCTGTTCGATAGTGCCGGTTGGCGCCAGCTGCTGCTGGTCCTGAGTGTGCTGTTGTCGGGCCTCGCAGCCGGGCTCGGGCTGCGAAGCGACGGTGCGGGGGTGCTGCACTTCGACGGACTGGGCTGGACGCTCACGGGCGCCCATCCGGGCCGAGCCGTTCATGCGGCCCGCGCCGCCGTCGCGCTCGATCTCCAGTCGCTGCTGCTGGTCCGGCTGACCCAGCCGGGCCGCGCGAGCCGATGGATCTGGGTCGAGCAGCGCGCCATGCCGGAACGCTGGCGCGACCTGCGCCGTGCGGTATATTCGCGCGCCCCGTCCGCGTCGCCCGCCGGCGAGCCTTGGCGAGCAACCGCTCCCGCCGATGCGCCCTGAACCTCCTCGATGACCACTTCTCCGCCGCCAGTGCCACCGGACTCCGGCTTGACCGATGTGTCCGCCGAAGCGCCGCGCCCCGGTGAAGTCGACCTGCAGCTGGTCCAGCGCACGGTCGCGGGTGACCAGAAGGCATTCGAACTGCTGGTCATCAAATACCAGCGCCGGATCGAGCGCCTGATCGGGCGCATGGTGCGCGACGTCGACCTGGTCGAGGACATCGCGCAGGAAACCTTCATTCGCGCCTACCGCGCGCTCCACCAGTTCCGCGGTGACGCGCAGTTCTACACCTGGCTTTACCGGATCGCGGTGAATACCGCCAAGAAGGCGCTGGTCGACATGAAGCGCGACCCGACCATTTCCGAAAGCGCCATGCGGCCGTCTTCTGAAGAGGACGATGAAACTTACCGGCCCGGAAACGAACCAATCAGCGACGAAACCCCCGAATCGGTCCTGGCGGCAAATGAAATTGCCCGCGTGGTCGAGGCGGCCATGGAAGCGCTGCCGTCCGAGTTGCGCCAGGCTGTCACCCTGCGCGAGATCGAGGGCATGAGTTACGAAGAGATTGCCGAGGTCATGGATTGCCCGATCGGCACCGTGCGCTCGCGTATTTTCCGGGCGCGCGAGGCCATTTCGGCCAGGGTCAAACCGCTGCTGGACAACCAGTCCGGCAAGCGTTGGTAGGTAAGCAGGTGAATGAAATGAATCAGACAATGACGGTTCGTGAGCAGGTGTCCGCACTGGCGGATGGTCATTTGCAGGGCGAGGACTTCGCGCGGGCCATCGAGGCTGTCTGCGCGGACGACGAGGCCCATCGGGCTTGGCGTGCCTATCACGTGGTGGGCGATGTGTTGCGCGCGGGCGCGCATTCGCCGTGCAGCGATGGCAATGCGTTCCTTGTCCGCCTTCAACAACGCCTGGCGGCGGAGCCCGTCGCCGCGGCAGCCCCGGTTGTGGCGCCCGCCCAGGTGTCGGTTCACGCGGTGCGGCACAAAGCCGACGCGGCCAATGAGCCGGTCTTTCGCTGGAAGCTTGTGGCCGGCGCCGCTTCGCTGGTGGCCGTCGCCGCGATCAGCTGGACGCTGGTCGGGAACGGTGCCGCCGTTCCGTCGCAGGGTGCCCAGATGGCAGTCCAGCAGCAACCGGCAGCCAACTCGGTGCTCGCGGCCGCTGCCACTGGCAACCAGTCGCCCGCTGCTGCGCCGCTGACGCCGACCCGCGTGGTGGTCGGGAGCGGGAGCCCGCAGATCATGCTGCGCGATCCGCGGCTCGATCAGTTGCTCGAAGCGCACCAGCAAGCGGGCGGCGCTTCGCAAATGCCCTCAGGTTTCCTGCGCAACGCGACCTTCGAAGGCCCGACGCGCTGACGCGCGCCTGCCGCCCTTCCAATGACCGTTCAGATGCCGATTCCTGCACGCGCGCTCGCGCTGGTGTTCGCTGCTTTTTGTCTGGTGCAGATCGCGGCGGGGCAGACCCGGCCGGGGTCGGCCAATGCCAGGAGTCCGGTCTCGGTACAGGGCGGCGATGCGCCACCCGCGATGGGCGTCGTGGAGTGGCTGCAGCGCATGCACACGGGGGCGCGGCAGCGAAATTACGTCGGCACCTTCGTGGTATCGGCGGCGGGCGGCGATCTGTCGAGCGCACGCATCTGGCATGTGCGCGACGGCGATATGCAGATCGAACGCATCGAAGCCCTGTCGGGCCCGCCACGCTCCACATTCAGGCGTAACCACCACGTGATGACCTTCCTGCCCGAGGCGAAGGTCGTGAAGGTCGAGAAGCGCGAGAACCTCGATCTCTTTCCCAATCTCCCCGATAAGCCCGATTCGTCAATCGGCGACTTTTACGATGTCCGTGCCATTGGCAAGGACCGTGTGGCCGGTTTCGATGCCGACGTGGTGCAGCTGGTGCCGCATGACGGGCTTCGCTTCGGATATCGCATCTGGAGCGAGCGCCGCTCCGGCCTGGTGATGAAGCTGCAGACCATCGACAGCGACTCCCGCGTGGTCGAGCAGTCGGCGTTTTCCGAGTTGCAGCTGGATGCACCGGTCAAGGCGCAGGCACTCGCCCAGATGATGGCCAATACCGGCGGCTATCGCATCGAGAAGCTGGAGCTGGAGCGCACCAATGCGCAGGACGAGGGCTGGGTGCTCAAGTCGCCCGTGGCCGGTTTCAAGCCGCGCAGCTTCTACCGCCGGCCGGTTGGCAGCGACAAGAGCGGGCAGGATCGGACCGTTCAGTGGACCTTCTCCGATGGCCTTGCCTCGGTGTCGCTTTTCATCGAGCGATACGATGAGAAACGCGCGCCCCGGGACGGCGTGCTCACAATCGGTGCAACCAACGCCATTCGCCGGCGATTGCCCGAGCCGGCGAACGATTGGTGGCTGACCGCAGTGGGCGAAGTGCCGCAGCAGACGCTCAACGCGTTTGCGCAAAGCCTCGCGCGCACACGCTGATCGCCCAGGATCGGCGCAGCAGGCGCTGAACCAAGTCCGCACCACCGACTCATAGCTCTTCTTTTGGCCGCTCTGTTCTTTTGAAAGAAAACCGATGATGTTCAAAGTCGAGGGACACAAGCTTCGTTCCTATCTCTTCGCATTCGGCGTGGCCTGCGCGGCTGCCACGGGCTTCCTGCCGGCAACGCCTGCCATGGCACAGACGCCGCAGGCGCGCGGATTGCCCGATTTCGCCGATCTGGTCGAGCAGGTGGGGCCCGCGGTGGTCGGGATTCGGACCGTCGAAAAGGTTTCCACGCGCAGCGGAAGCGGCGGGGAAATGGACGAGGAGATGCAGGAGTTCTTCAGGCGCTTCTTCGGCCAGCCGTTGCCCGGCAACCCGCGTCCGGGCCCGCGTCCGAACCGGCCGCAGCAGCCCCAGGAGGAAGAGCGTCCGCGCGGCGTGGGCTCGGGCTTCATCCTGTCCGCCGACGGCTATGTCATGACCAATGCCCACGTGATCGAGGACGCTTCCGAGATCCTCGTCACGCTGACTGACAAGCGCGAGTTCAAGGCCAAGCTGATCGGCGCCGACAAGCGCAGCGACGTCGCCGTGGTGAAGATCGAGGCGACCAGCCTGCCGGTGGTGAAGGTCGGGGACATCTCGAAGCTGCGCGTCGGCGAATGGGTCATGGCAATCGGCTCGCCCTTCGGCCTCGAGAACACCGTGACCGCGGGCATCGTGAGCGCGAAGCAGCGCGACACTGGCGACCTGGTGCCGTTGATCCAGACCGACGTTGCCATCAACCCCGGCAACTCGGGCGGGCCGCTGATCAACCTGCGCGGAGAAGTGGTCGGCATCAACAGCCAGATCTATTCGCGCTCGGGCGGCTACATGGGCATCTCTTTCTCGATCCCGATCGATGAAGCCATCCGCGTGAGCGACCAGCTGCGCGCCACCGGGCGTGTGTCGCGCGGCCTGATCGGCGTGACCATCGGCACAGTTTCCAAGGACGTGGCCGAATCGATCGGCCTGGGCAAGGCCCGCGGCGCGCTCGTGAACAGCGTGGTGCCGGGTTCTGCGGCCGACAAGGCCGGCGTGCGCGAAGGCGACATCATCACCAAGTACGGCGACAAGGTCATCGAGACGCCGAGCGACCTGTCGCGCTCGGTGGCCAGCACCAAGCCCGGCGTCAAGAGCACGCTGACCCTGTTCCGCAACGGCGCTTCGCGCGAACTCGCCATCACCGTGGCCGAAGGCGACCCCGAAGCCAAGCCGGCCGGCAAGCGCCAGCAGGATCGTGAAGAGCCTCAGGCCAAGCCGTCGTCCGCGGCCAGCAAGTCGCTCGGCCTGGTGGTCGGCGACCTCACCGACGCCCAGAAGAAGGAACTCAAGGTGCGTGGCGTGCGCATCGAGGCAGCGACCGATGCGGCCGCCAAGGCCGGGCTGCGCGAGGGCGACGTGATTCTCTCGGTCGGCAACATCGAAGTCTCGAGCGTCAAGGAGTTCGAGTCCGCGATTGCCAAGGCCGACAAGAACAAGCCGCTCAGCGTGCTGTTCCGACGCGGGGAGTGGGCGCAATATGCCCTGATCCGACCCGCACGCTGATCTGGCGCTGCCGTCAAGTGGCCCCACCCGTCAGTCGGGTTTGGGGCCTTTTTTTGAGGTGTTTGCGACGCTGGAGCGCCCGGTTTCAAAAAAAATTCTGAACGAAAAGTGCCACAGTTTTGTTGGTGTTCACTAACTTCAAGAAAGGCTTAGGACGGTTTTCGGTAGAATAGGGTTCATTGGGCGCTGAGTCCGTGCATAAGGAGTGGGGTTTCCTCCACCATGCGAGATGTCAGACAGCAGTCCACCGATGCTCCACAGATCGCCCACAAGTTGTTCATAGAGTGCTCCACCGATCCTGTGGATAAGTTGTTTATATCTTTGATGTTGTGGACCTGCAACGACCCGTTTTGACCCTGTCCCCGGATGTACGTGCCTCCCTTTTTGCCTACAATGAAGTTCCAACTACTGCAGTTGCCATTGCTTGTTGGTTCAGGGCGCGTCTCCAGAAGACGCGCCCTTTTTTCTTGCCTGTCGCACTCTGCGCACGAGCCAATTCAAGTACTTAAGCGTTCCCGTTGATGAATCACATCAGAAATTTTTCGATCATTGCGCACATCGATCACGGCAAGTCGACGCTCGCAGACCGTTTGATCCAGCGTTGCGGCGGTCTCGCTGAACGCGAGATGGAAGCGCAGGTGCTCGACTCGATGGACATCGAAAAAGAGCGTGGGATAACCATCAAGGCGCAGACCGCTGCGCTGCACTACAAGGCACTCGATGGACAGGTCTACAACCTCAATCTGATCGACACGCCGGGCCACGTCGACTTCTCTTATGAAGTGAGCCGTTCGTTGTCGGCATGCGAAGGTGCGTTGCTCGTCGTCGATGCATCGCAAGGCGTCGAAGCGCAGACAGTGGCCAACTGCTACACCGCACTCGACCTCGGCGTTGAAGTGGTGCCCGTGCTCAACAAGATGGATTTGCCGAATGCGGATCCCGACAACGCGCGCACCGAAATCGAAGACGTGATCGGCATCGACGCAACCGACGCGATTCCGTGTTCCGCGAAGACCGGCCTCGGCATCGACGAGATTCTCGAGGCCATCGTGCACAAGATGCCCGCGCCGCGCGGCAATCCCGATGGTCCGCTGCGCGCGATGATCGTCGACAGCTGGTTCGATCCCTACGTCGGCGTGGTCATGCTGGTGCGCGTGGTCGACGGGCGGCTGGTGAAGGGCGAGCGCATCAAGATGATGGCGTCCGGCGCCATGTACAACGCCGACAACGTCGGCGTCTTCACGCCCGCCAACGAACCGCGCGCGTCGCTCGAGGCGGGCGAGGTGGGCTACATCATCGCGGGCATCAAGGAGCTGCAGGCCGCCAAGGTCGGCGACACCGTGACGCTGATCAAGCCGGGTACGGGCGGTGCGGCCGCCACGGCGACGGAAGCGCTGCCGGGCTTCAAGGAAATCCAGCCGCAGGTGTTTGCCGGCCTCTACCCGACCGAAGCCAGCGAGTACGACTCGCTGCGCGACGCGCTCGAAAAGCTCAAGCTCAACGATTCGTCGCTGCGCTACGAGCCCGAGGTGAGCCAGGCGCTCGGCTTCGGCTTCCGCTGCGGCTTTCTCGGCCTGCTGCACATGGAGATCGTGCAGGAGCGCCTGGAACGCGAGTTCGACCAGGACCTGATCACGACCGCGCCGAGCGTGGTCTATCAAGTGGTGCGCAGCGACGGCGAAGTCATCATGGTCGAAAATCCGTCCAAGATGCCCGACGTCGGCAAGATGAGCGAGATTCGCGAGCCGATCGTCACCGTGCACCTCTACATGCCGCAGGAATACGTCGGCGCCGTCATGACGCTGGCCAACCAGAAGCGCGGCGTGCAAATGAACATGGCCTACCACGGCCGCCAGGTCATGCTGACCTACGAAATGCCGCTCGGCGAGATCGTGCTTGACTTCTTCGACAAGCTGAAATCGGTCAGCCGGGGCTATGCCTCCATGGACTACGAGTTCAAGGAGTACCGCGCGTCCGACGTGGTCAAGGTCGACATCCTGCTGAACGGCGAGAAGGTCGATGCGCTCTCCATCATCGTGCACCGCAGCCAGTCGCAGTACCGCGGCCGGGCGGTGGTGTCGAAGATGCGCGAGATCATTTCGCGCCAGATGTTCGACGTCGCCATCCAGGCGGCCATCGGGGTCAACATCATTGCGCGTGAGACAATCAAGGCGCTGCGCAAGAACGTTCTTGCCAAGTGCTACGGCGGCGACATCACCCGCAAGAAGAAGCTGCTCGAGAAGCAGAAAGCGGGCAAGAAAAGAATGAAGCAGATCGGCTCGGTCGAGGTCCCGCAAGAGGCCTTCCTCGCGATTCTGCAGGTCGAAGACTGATCTCAAAAAATGGCATTCATCACTACTTTGGTCCTCGCGGCCTTTGCCGGCTACGTCGGTGCCTGGTACTCTGGCGCCATCGAAGGCAACTTCGCGCTGCTGCTGTTTCTGGCCACGGTGGTCACCGGGCTCTACTGGCTGGCCGAGCGTTTCTTTTTCCTGCCCCGGCGGGAGCGCGCCGCCGCCGCGCTCGAATCCTCGCTGAGCGAGCGCAACGCGCGCCTGGCCGGCCAGGGCATTACGCAAGTCGACACGGTCGATGCCAAGGCCAGCGAGCGCCTGCTGATGCAGCCGTGGTGGCTCGACTGGACGGCGGGGCTGTTCCCGGTCATCCTGGTGGTGTTCCTGCTTCGCTCGTTCCTCTACGAGCCCTTCAAGATTCCATCGGGTTCGATGATGCCGACGCTGCTGACCGGCGACCTGATCCTGGTCAACAAGTTCACCTACGGCCTGCGCCTGCCGGTCATCAACACCAAGATCACCGACGGCACGCCGCTGGCGCGCGGCGACGTGGTGGTGTTCCGCTATCCGCCCAAGCCGAGCATGGACTACATCAAGCGCGTGGTCGGCATTCCCGGCGACGAGGTGGCCTATCTGAACAAGAAGCTCACCATCAACGGGCAGCCGGTCTCCAAGTCCTCGATGCCGGACTACCTCGACAGCGATTCGATGCGCCTGCTCAAGCAGTTCAACGAAGACCTCGGCGGCAAGCAGCACAGGCTGCTCAACGACGATGCCGGCCCGGCCTTCGTCCAGGGCGCCTCCGACTTTCCGTTCCGCGAAAACTGCCGCTACTCCGTTGAAGGCGTGGTTTGCAAGGTGCCCGCCGGCAACTACTTCATGATGGGCGACAACCGCGATAATTCGGCGGACTCGCGTTTCTGGGGTTTCGTGCCGGACAAGAACATCGTAGGCAGGGCATTCTTCGTCTGGATGAACTTCGGCGACCTGGGTCGCATCGGTCCATTCCAATAAGCAGTCAGCATTGTTCGAGGGGTAAGAGGGCATGAGAGCTAATCGGTCCATCCGCAGCAGGGCCGCGCACCAGCGCGGCATCTCGTTCATCGGCCTGGTGTTTGTCGCCGTGGTGCTGGGTTGCCTGGGCGTCGTCGTCGCGCAGGTCATCCCGACACTGATCGAATACCAGGCCATCGACAAGGCCGCCAACAAGGCCAAGGAAGGCACCACCGTGCCCGAAGTGCGCGCCATCTTCGACCGGGCGCAGGCCATCGACGACTTCAAGTCGGTCTCCGGCAAGGACCTGGACATCAAGAAGGTCGGCGACAAGGTCGTCGTGTCGTATGCGTACGAGCGGGAAATTCCCTTGTTCGGGCCGGCCTACCTGGTGCTCAAGTACAAAGGCGAGACCCGCTGAACGCGGCGACACGCAAGGTGGACGGCAGCCTCGCAGCGCTGCAGGAGCGCCTCAAGCATTCGTTCTCCGACCCGCGGCTGCTCCAGCTCGCGCTCACGCACCGCAGTTTTTCGGCTGACCACAACGAGCGCCTCGAGTTCCTCGGCGACTCGGTGCTCAATCTCGCGGTCTCGCACCTGCTTTACACGCGCCTCTCGGCCCTGCCCGAAGGCGACCTCTCGCGCGTGCGGGCCAACCTGGTCAAGCAGGACACCCTGCATCGCCTGGCGCTGGAGCTGCAGCTGTCGCCCTTGCTTCGGCTCGGGGAGGGCGAGGCGCGCTCGGGCGGGCCCAACCGGCCTTCGATCCTGGCCGATGCGCTCGAAGCGCTGATCGGCGCGGTCTACCTCGACGCGGGCTTTGCGGCCGCGGAGGCGCTGGTGCGCCGGCTCTACGAGTCGGTCGAGATCAATCCGCGCATGGATGCGGTCGCCAAGGATCCGAAGACCGAATTGCAGGAATGGCTCCAGGGCCACAAAATGAAGTTGCCGGTGTACCGCGTGGCGGCGACGCTCGGCGCCGCGCACAAACAGACTTTCGATGTCGAGTGCGAGGTGCCCGAGCTGGGCCTGCGCGAACGCGGCATCGGTGGCTCGCGACGCGCCGGCGAGCAGGCTGCCGCGGCAGCCATGTTGATCCGGCTCAAGGCACGCGGAGCCGCGTGAAACCAGAATGAACGACGCTATAAATTCAGCAGCAAACCCCGAAGACGCAGCGGGCGATACGGCTACGACCGGGCCCCAGCACTGCGGTCTGGTGGCCATTGTCGGCAAGCCCAACGTGGGCAAGTCGACGCTGCTCAACGCGCTGGTGGGCCAGAAGATCAGCATCACCTCGCGCAAGGCGCAGACCACGCGGCACCGGATCACGGGCATGCGCACCATCGGCGCGACACAGTTCGTGTTTGTCGATACGCCGGGTTTCCAGACCTTGCACGCCAACGCGCTGAACAAGTCGCTCAACAAGACCGTGCAGGGCGCGGTCGGCGACGTGGACCTGATTCTTTTCGTGGTCGAGGCGGGCAGCTTCACGCCCGCGGACGAGCGGGTGCTCAAGCTGCTCGGCAAGGGCATTCCGACCGTGCTCCTGGCCAACAAGCTCGACAACGTGCACCGCCGCGGCGATATCGCGCCCTGGCTGCAGACCATGCAGGCGAAGCACCCCTTCGCCGAGTTCGTGCCGATGTCGGCCAAGAATCCCAAGGACGTCGAGCGCCTGTTCGGCATCTGCGAAAAATACCTGCCCGAGCAGCCCTGGTTCTACGCCGAGGACGAGCTCACCGACCGCAGCGAGAAATTCCTCGCGGGCGAGCTGGTGCGCGAAAAGCTGTTCCGCCTGACCGGCGACGAACTGCCCTATACCTCGACCGTGATCATCGACAAGTTCGAGGAAGAGCCGCCGCAGAAGAAGGGCCAGAAGCGCCTGCTGCGCATTGCCGCCACCATCGTGGTGGAGCGCGACGGCCACAAGGCCATGGTGATCGGCGACAAGGGCGAGCGCATCAAGCGCATCGGCATGGAAACCCGCGTCGAACTCGAAAAGCTGGCCGACGCCAAGGTTTTTCTCGAGCTGTGGGTGAAGGTGCGCTCCGGCTGGGCCGACGACGAGGCCCGCGTGCGCTCGTTCGGTTACGAATGAAGTGGCGACTGCCCACCGCGTTTCGCACGAACCGGCGTATGTGCTCCATCGCTACGACTGGAGCGAATCGAGCCTGATCCTGGAGGTCTTCACCCGGCACCGCGGGCGCATTGCGCTGGTGGCCAAGGGGGCGAAGCGGCCGAGTTCCAATTTCAGGCCGGTGCTGCTGCCGCTGCAGCCGCTGCAGCTCAACTATGGCGGCGACGCCGAGATCCGCACGCTCAAGGGCGCCGAGTGGATGGGCGGCCATGTCATGCCGACCGGTGAGGCGCTGCTTTCGGGCTACTACGTCAACGAACTGCTGCTGCGCCTCCTGGCACGGGACGATGCGCATGAAGCCCTGTTCGATGCCTATGCGGGCGTAGTGCAGGTGCTGGCCAGCGAGCACGCTGGCGCGCAGGCAGCCACCCACGCCGCCGCGCTGCGCGCCTTCGAATTGCTGCTGCTGCGCGAAGTGGGTCTCCTGCCCTCGCTCGACGTGCAGACCCTCACGCTCGAGCCGCTGGCCGCCGACGCCCGCTACAGCCTGGTGCCGGAAGCCGGCTTGCGGCTGGCGGGCGAGGACGAGGCCGCGCTGGCGGGCGCCGACTGGCAGTCGTTGCAGGGCGTGCTGGACGACCGCGCGCCGTTCACCGCCACGCTGCGCGAGATCGCGACCATGAACGCCGGCAGCAACAGTGCCCTCAGGAACCAGCTGCGCACCTTGCTCAACTACCATTGCGGTGTGTCCACGCTGCGCACGCGGCAGATGATGAGAGATTTGCAAGCCCTATGAGCACAACGTCCGGCCATTCCGCCACCACCTCGCTGTCCGTCAACCTGAACAAGGTGGCCCTGGTGCGCAACACGCGCGCCCTCGGCATTCCGAGCGTGCTTGTCGCCGCCAACGCCTGCCTCGCGGCCGGGGCGCAGGGCATCACGGTGCATCCGCGGCCCGATGCGCGTCATATCCGTGCGCACGACGTGAGCGACCTTGCCGCGCTGCTGGCCAAAGACTGGCCGGCGATCGAATTCAACATCGAAGGCAACCCGTTCCACAACCTGATGGACTTCGTGCGCGAGCTGAAGCCGCATCAGGCCACCTTCGTGCCCGACAGCGAAACCCAGTCGACCAGCGACCATGGCTGGAGCTTCCCCGAAGACGCCGAGCGCCTGCGCCCCTTGATTGCCGAGGCCAGGGCGCTGGGCGTGCGCGTGAGCCTGTTCATGGACCCCATTCCGGAAATGATGGCTGCGGCCAAGGAAGTGGGCGCGGACCGCGTCGAGCTGTACACCGAGGGCTATGCCGCATCGCGCGGCACGCCGAACGAGCAGGCCGTGCTCGCGCGTTATGTCGAAGCGGCGCGCGCGGCGCAGGCGGCGGGCCTTGGCGTCAATGCGGGCCACGACCTGAGCCGCGAGAACCTCACCGCGTTCCTGCGCGCCGTGCGTGGCGTCCAGGAAGTCTCGATCGGCCACGCCTTCATTGCCGATGCGCTCGAGCTCGGCTATGCCGCCACGACACGGGAGTATCTGCACTGCATCGAAGAGGCGCAGTGAACGCGGGAGTGGAATGATCTACGGCATCGGTACCGACATCTGCGACCTCCGGCGCATCGCCGCAACGTTCGAGCGGCAGGGCGAGCGCTTTGCCCAACGGGTGCTGAGCGACGCCGAGCTCGCGGTCTGGAAGGCCCGCAGCGAGCGCTGGCCCAAGCGAGGCCTGAGCTATCTCGCCACCCGTTTTTCCGCCAAGGAGGCGTTCAGCAAGGCCATCGGCCTCGGCATGCACATGCCGATGAGCTGGCGGCTGTGCGAGATCGCGAACCTGCGCAGCGGCAAGCCGGTCATCGTGCTGCACGGGGAGCTCAAGGAGTGGTTCGAGGCCAAGGGCCTCACGGCCCATGTCACGGTGACCGACGAAACCGAATATGCCGCGAGTTTCGTGGTGGTCGAATACAAGAACGAGGCATGACCCTGGCAACGACAAGCATTCACGCGCCCTTGATCATCGATGTGGCGGGTACGGAACTCGGCGATGCGGATCGCCGCCGCATCACCAACCCCCTGGTCGGGGGGGTGATCCACTTCGCCCGCAACTGGCAGGACCGCGCCCAGATGGCGGCGCTCAATGCCGAACTGAAGGCCATCCGTCCCGACCTGCTGATCTGTGTCGACCACGAAGGCGGCCGCGTGCAGCGGTTTCGCACCGACGGGTTCACGCGCCTGCCCTCGATGCGCGCACTGGGCGAATTGTGGATGCGCGACGCCATGCGCGCCACCCAGGCCGCAACGGCAACTGGCCAGGTGCTTGCCGCCGAGCTGCGCGCCTGCGGCATCGACTTCAGTTTTGCACCGGTGCTCGACCTCGACTACGGCGGCAGCAGCGTGATCGGAGACCGCAGCTTCCACCGCGACCCGCGCGTGGTGGCGCTGCTGGCCAAGAGCGTGATGCACGGCATGCTGCAGATGGGCATGCGCCATTGCGGCAAGCACTTCCCGGGGCATGGGTTCGTCAAGGCCGATTCGCATGTGGAAATTCCCGTCGACCGGCGCAGCCTCAAGGCCATCCTGGCCGACGATGCACGGCCCTATGACTGGCTCGCCGGCACGCTCACGGCGGTGATGCCGGCGCACGTGATCTATCCGAAAGTCGACAAGCGCCCCGCGGGTTTTTCTTCCAGGTGGCTGAACGAGATCCTGCGCAGCCGGCTTTCATTCGATGGTGCCGTCTTCAGCGACGACCTGAGCATGGAAGCGGGGCGCTACATCGACGGCGAGCTCCTGAGCTATGCCGATGCCGCACTGGCCGCGCTCGATGCGGGCTGCGACCTGGCGATGCTGTGCAACCAGAGCGTCGGCGATGGCCGGCCGCTGGACGAGTTGCTCGATGGCGTCGCCGCGGCAGCCAGGGCCGGGCGCTGGTTGCCCGAGGCAAGGAGCGAGGTTCGGCGGCGGGCGCTGCTGCCGCCGGAGTCGCCTTCGGCGGGCTGGAGCGCGCTCGCGGAGTCCGCAGGGTACCAAGGCGCACGGCAAGTGCTGGCGAAGGCCAAACTCGCGCCGCTGCACGGCAGCGCCTGACGAATCGCTACGGTGCGCTGACCGGGGCCGCCGCATTTGGCAGCGGGTTCGGCAGCGGGTTCGGCAGCGGGTTCGCCCACAGGCGCTCGCCGCCCGAATCCAGGTGCGTCAGGTACAGCCGCACGTCGAACTCCAGCCGGTGGTAGCTTGGCTCCATGTGTTCGCACAGCGCATAAAAGCTCTTGTCATGGTCCCGCTCCTTCATGTGCGCGAGCTCATGGACCACGATCATGCGCAGCCACTCCAGCGGCACTTCCCTGAACAGGCTCGCCACCCGGATTTCCCGCTTGGCCTTGAGCTTGCTGCCTTGAACGCGCGAAACGGTGGTGTGCGTACCGAGCGCATTGCGGATCACGTGCAGCTTGCTGTCGAACGCCACCTTGGAGAGCGGCGGCGCCTTGCGCATGAAATCGCTCTTGAGTTCGCTCACGTAGTCGTAGAGCGCACGGTCCGTCTGCACCTCGTGCATGGCGCCGGGATAGCGGCTGCGCAGCAAGGGCGCGAGCCCTTCGGTCGCGACCAGCTGCTGAACCTGCGCCAGCAAGGCGGGTGGATAGCCCGCAAGATATTTCATGCAACCGGCCTCGCGCAGGCCAGCCCGGTGGCCACGCCGCCGAACAGGTCGCCTTCGACGAGGTTGACCCCGGCGAAGCTCCTGCGCAAGGCCTGCTGGAACGGCCGCAGCGCCGACGAGCCTCCCGTCAGGTAGATGGCGTCGAGGTCGCCGCTGCGCAGCCCGGCCCGCTTGACGCAGGCGTGCGCACAGGCAATCACGCTCTCGAGCAGCGGAGAAAGCTGCTGTGCCATGTCGGCGGGCGAGAGCGATGCGGCCAAGCCCGGTTCGGCGCACGAAAGGTCGATGGCGGTGGGCGCATCGTTCACCGAGGCATCGATCTTCGCCTGCTCGACCTCGCTGGCGATGCGATGGCCGTGCCGCTCTTCGAGCACCGTCATCAGACGGTCGTGCAGCCGCGTGTCGCTGTAGCTGGTGCGCAAATCCTTTGCCTGCCGCACCGCCTTGGCGGCATAAAGCCAGTTGATCAGGTGCCAGGACGAGAGCTCGAAGAACACCTTGCTCGGCACTTCGCGTCCCTGCGCGCCCGTGTGGCGAAAGCCGAATTCCGGCATGACGCGATCGAGGTTCAGGCGCTGGTCGAAATCGGTTCCGCCGATGTGCACGCCGCTGGTGGCCAGCACGTCGTCGCTGCGGTCTTCGCGCGCGGCGCGGTCCGGGCCGACGCGCACCACGGTGAAGTCGGAGGTGCCGCCCCCGACGTCGACGATCAGCACCAGTGACTCCTTCGTGATGCGCTGCTCATAGTCGAAGGCTGCGGCAATCGGTTCGAGCTGGAACGCGATCTCGCGGAATCCGGCCGCGCGCGCCGCGTGGCGCAGGCTTTCTTCCGCGCGTTCGTCCCGCCTGGAATCGTCGTCCACGAAATGAACCGGCCGGCCGATGACCACGCGCTCCGGCACCCGGCCCAGTTCGCGGCCCGCCCGCGCGGCGAGTTCGCGCAGAAAGCGCGCGATGATGTCCTCGAAGCTCACAAGCCCGTCGTAGACGGCCGTTTTCTCCTGCATCAGCGCGCTGCCGAGCAGGCTCTTCAGCGAGCGCATCAGGCGGCCCTCGGTGCCCGCAAGATAGAGCGCGACGGCCTCGCGGCCGAAATGCGTGCTGCGGTCTTCGGCGTTGAAGAAGATCGCGGTGGGCAGGGTGGTCGCCGAGCCCTCCACGGGCAGCAGGCGGGCCGCGCCGTCGACCCGGCAGGCCACGGCGGAATTGGAGGTGCCGAAGTCGATGCCGATCGTCGGCAGCGACGACGGTGGATGCACGCTCAAGATTCCCTGCGAAGCGCGGGGAACAGGATCACGTCGCGAATGCTTGGCGAATCGGTCAGCAGCATCATCAGCCGGTCGATGCCGATGCCGCAGCCGCCGGTGGGCGGCATGCCGTATTCGAGCGCACGCACGAAGTCGTGGTCGTAGTACATGGCTTCGTCGTCGCCGCTGTCCTTGGCGGCCACCTGCGCGTTGAAGCGCGCGGCCTGGTCCTCGGCGTCGTTGAGCTCGCTGAAGCCGTTGCCGAATTCGCGGCCCGTGATGTAGAGCTCGAAGCGCTCGGTCACTTCGGGGCGTTCGTCGTTGGCGCGCGCCAGCGGCGAGATTTCGGTCGGGTGCTCCATGATGAAGGTCGGCTGCCAGAGCTTCTCTTCCACGGTCTCTTCGAAGTACATCACCTGCAGGCTGGCGAGGCTGCGCTGCGAGAGCTTGTCCTTTTCTTCGCTCAGGCCGATCTTGCGCAGTGCGTTGATGAGCCAGGCGCTGTCGTCGACGCCATCACCAGCCTCGGTGTGCTTGAGAATGGCTTCGCGGATCGTCAGGCGCTCGAAGGGCTGGGTCAGGTCGACCGGCTTGCCCTGGTAGGTGAGCTGTTGGGTGCCCACGGCCTTGTCGGCAATGGTGCGGATCAGCGTCTCGGTGAAGTCCATCAGGTCGCGGTAGTTCCAGTAGGCCGCGTAGAACTCCATCATCGTGAACTCGGGGTTGTGCCGCACCGAGATGCCCTCGTTGCGGTAGCTCCGGTTGATCTCGAACACCCGCTCGAAGCCGCCGACGATCAGCCGCTTGAGGTAGAGCTCGGGCGCGATGCGCAGGAACATCTCCTGGTCGAGCGCGTTGTGGTGCGTCTTGAAGGGCTTGGCGTTCGCGCCACCCGGAATGGGGTGCAGCATCGGCGTCTCGACTTCGAGGAAGTCGTTGGCCACCATGAATTCGCGCAGGGCGCTCACGGCCTTGCTGCGCGCGGTGAAGCGCACGCGCGCCGACTCGTCGGTAATCAGGTCGACGTAGCGCTGGCGGTACTTCTGCTCCTGGTCGGCCATGCCGTGGAACTTGTCGGGCAGCGGACGCAGGCTCTTGGTGAGCAGGCGCAGCTTCGTGACCTTGACCGAGAGCTCGCCGGTCTTGGTCTTCATCAGCGTGCCCTCGGCCCCGACGATATCGCCCAGGTCCCATCGCTTGAACTCGGCGTAGGCCTCTTCGCCGATGGCGTCGCGTGTCACGTAGAGCTGGATCCGGCTGGTGGCGTCCTGCACCGTCGCGAAGCTGGCCTTGCCCATCACGCGCTTGAGCATCATGCGGCCCGCCACGCTCACGGAAATGGCCTGTGCTTCGAGCGCTTCGGCTTCGGTGGCGCCGTGCGCCTCGATCAGCGAGGCGGCGCGGTGGCCCGGTTTGAAGTCGTTCGGAAACGCGACGCCCTTGCCCTCGGTCTGCGCGGTGCGCATCAGCTTGAGCTTTTCGCGGCGTTCCGCGATGAGCTGGTTGTCGTCGACGGCGGGCGCCGCGGCTGGAGCCGCAGCGGGCGTGGGAATGGAGGGGATCAGGTGGTCGGACATGGAGAGCGGATGGGCGCATCGGGAGCGTGCGCAACCCGCCATTTTAGCCGATCGGGTTCGAATGAAACCGGCCTCCAGTGCCCGCCAATCCTGTATGAAATGCTATTGAAAAAATAGCAGCCTATTCAGTGATGCCCACGCGTGCGAGCAGATCGCTGACCAATTCGAGCCGCATCAGGGGGCTGTCGAGCTCCATGAGCCGTTGCCGGAGTTCGAGCTGCATGGGTACCAGTTCGCACCAGCGGTTGGCCACCCAGCCGCAATCGTCGAACCGAAAGGGCTCGCCGACGGGCAGGCGCACGCTTTCGGCACCCTGCGCGCGGCGGCGCTCTTCGAGGGTATCGACCAGGCGCCGCAGTGCCGTGGCGGTGTGCTGGAGGTCGCCCGGGATCTCGATGGCCGCATCCTCGAGCACGGCCTCCACCTCGGCCACCCACAAACCGTGTTTTTGCAACTCGGCGCTGCGAACCCTGAAACGCTGCGTGCCGGCGCATTCGATCTGCAGCAGGCCGCTTTGCGGCGAATCGAATTCGCGGATGACCGCCAGCGTGCCGACGGCCGCGAAGCTTTCCGCATCGGCACCTGGCTTGCGCACCTCGCTGCCGCTCGTGAGGCTGACGACGCCGAAAGGCGCATCGGCCTTGCGGCATTTGCCGATCATGTCGAGATAACGTACCTCGAAAATACGCAGCGGAAGCACGCCGCCGGGGAACAGAACCGTGCCGAGCGGAAACAATGGCAGTGAATGAAGAAGGGGTTGTGTCGTCATCGAAGAACCTTGCATGGCTATCATCGCATTCCGCTCACGACCGCGCCCCATGCTCTATCAGATCCCCTCGTTCCTTCTCGACGTGATCGTCGGCCTGCTCGGCGGCGCTTGCCTGCTGCGCCTCTACATGCAGTACCACCGGGTGCCGTTCGGCAATCCGCTTGGCCGCTTCGTGTTCGCAATTACCGACTGGATCGTGCTGCCGCTGCGCCGCATCGTGCCTGCGGTCAGGCGCTGGGACCTGGCAAGCCTGATTGCCGCATGGCTGCTGGTGCTCGCGAAGTTCCTGTTGCTGTGGCTGCTGATGGGCAATCTGGGGCGGATCGCCGCCTTGCCGCTGGTTTCGCTGGTGGGGCTGCTGCAGCTGGCGGTTTCAGGCCTGACCGCACTGCTGGTGGTCTATGCTGTGCTGTCGTGGATACCAGGTGCGTCGCCGATGCTGCTCGACCTGATCTCACGGCTGGCCGAACCGCTGGTCCGGCCGTTTCGCCGTTTCATTCCGCTGATTGGCGGCGTGGACCTGTCGCCCCTGGCCGCCATCGTGGTGCTGCAGGTGATTGCCATCGTGCTGGGCAACCTGCTGGTCTGGGCTTATCGACTCGGCGCTTGAGAAAACCAGGCGCCGACTGGGGCTTGTTCGCGCAAGTGCGCTCTGATTCGAGAAACAGCGCGGAACCGGCTTCGCCGGGCCGCAGGTGTTGCCCCCGGGTAGGGGGAGGGCGAAGCGGACACGAAGTGCCGCGCAGCCTGGGGGCGAGCCTAGCTCACCGCGTCGGCGGGCTGGCGCAGCAGCATCGCCAGCGTGCTCGCAATGGCCTTGCGCAGCTCGCGGCGGTCGCTGATGAAGTCGATCGCGCCCTTGGTCTGCAGGAACTCGGCGCGCTGGAAGCCCTCAGGGAGAGTCACGCGCACGGTCGATTCGATCACGCGCGGGCCGGCAAAGCCGATCAGCGCCTTGGGCTCTGCAATGACCACGTCGCCCACGAAGGCGAAGCCGGCCGAGACGCCGCCCATGGTCGGGTCGGTCAGCACGCTGATGTAGGGCAGGCCCTTTTTCGCGAGGCGCGTGAGCGCGGCATTGGTCTTGGCCATCTGCATCAGCGAGAGCAGGCCCTCCTGCATGCGCGCACCGCCGGTGGCGGTGAAGCAGATGAACGGCACCTTCTGCTCGATGGCCGTCTCGACGCCGCGCACGAAGCGCTCGCCGACCACGCTGCCCATGCTGCCGCCCATGAACTCGAATTCGAAGCAGGCCACGACCACGCTGATGCTGTGGACCGAGCCGCCCATGACGATCAGCGCATCGGTCTCGCCGGTGTTCTCGAGGGCCTCCTTGAGCCGTTCGGGGTACTTGCGGCTGTCCTTGAACTTGAGGGCGTCGACGGGAAGCACTTCCTGCCCGACCTCGTAGCGGCCTTCGGCATCGAGGAAGGCATCGAGCCGTGCACGCGCGCCGATGCGGTGATGGTGATTGCAGCTCGGGCAGACGTTCTGGTTGTGCTCGAGATCGGTCTTGTAGAGAACGGTCTCGCAGGCGGGGCATTTGATCCACAGGCCCTCGGGCACCTGGCGGCGCTCCGACGGGTCGGTTTGTGCGATCTTGGCGGGTAGCAGTTTTTCAAGCCAGCTCATAGGACTCCGGATTTAGCTCCCCTCCCCCGCAGTGCGGGAGAGGGGCTGAGGGGTGAGGGCACCCGCGATTATCGGCCAGCCGCGTTCTTGGGGGTAGCCGCCGGCAGCGCGTCCAACGCCTCGCGGATGCCGGCAAGGAATTCGCGCACGACCGGCACGACCTTTTCGCGCGGCTGTCCGTCGATCAGCTGGATGATCTTCGTCCCGATCACGACCGCATCGGCGGCCGATCCCACGGCCTGCGCCGTGCGTGCGTCGCGAATGCCGAAGCCCACGCCCACGGGGATGTTCACGTGCTCGCGGATGCGCGGGATCATCTGGCCGACCGCCTCCGTGTCGAGGTGGCCGGCGCCCGTCACGCCCTTGAGCGAAACGTAATACACATAACCGCTCGCGATGCGCGCGACCTGTGCCATGCGCTCGCTGGTGCTGGTGGGCGCCAGGAGGAAGATCAGGTCGATGTTCGCGGCCTTGAGGTCGGCGGCGAAGCCTTCGCATTCCTCGGGCGGGTAGTCGACCACCAGGAGGCCGTCCACACCCGCCGCCGACGCGTCGCGAATGAAGGCCTTCTTGCCGTGCACGAGGTCGTAGCGCTCGACCGGATTCGCGTAGCCCATCAGCACCACGGGCGTGGTCGCGTCCTGCTGACGGAACGCGGCCACCATGGCGAGCACCTGCTTCATGCCGATGCCCATGGCCAGCGCGTCTTCGCCGGCCTTCTGGATCACCGGGCCGTCGGCCATCGGGTCGGAAAACGGCACGCCGAGCTCGATCACGTCGGCACCCGCCGCAACCATGCCGTGCATCAGCTCGGGCGTGATGTCGGCGAAGGGGAAGCCGGCTGTCACGTACGGAATGAGGGCGCGGCGGCCGTCTTTTTTCAGCGCGTCGAAGGTGGCGGCGATGCGGCTCATCACTTGCCTCCCTTCACGCTCAGGCCGCGCATCGAGGGCCGGTCGTAGAAGTCGACGCCCGACAGGTCGGCCACGGTGCCGATGTCCTTGTCGCCGCGGCCCGAGAGGTTCACCAGAATCGACTGGTCCGGTCGCATGGTCTTTGCGAGTTTCATGGCATAGGCCACGGCGTGGCTCGATTCGAGGGCCGGAATGATGCCTTCGGTGCGGCACAGGTAGTGAAAGGCTTCGAGCGCCTCGGTATCGGTGATGCCGACATACTCGGCCCGGCCGATGTCGGCCAGGTAGGCATGCTCGGGGCCCACGCCCGGGTAGTCGAGCCCCGCGCTGATGCTGTGGGTCTCGGTGATCTGGCCGTCTTCGCTCTGCAGCAGGTAGGTGCGGTTGCCATGCAGCACGCCCGGGCTGCCGCGCAGGATCGAGGCCGAATGCTTGCCGCTGTCGAGCCCTTCGCCTGCCGCTTCAACGCCCACCAGGCGGGTGCCTGCGAACGGAATGTAGGGGTGGAAGATGCCCATGGCATTGCTGCCGCCGCCCACGCATGCGACCACCACGTCCGGCTGCCGGCCTTCGGCCTCGCCGGTGATGCCTTGGGCGGCGAGCATGGCGGGCATCTGGTCGATGCACTCGGTGCCGATCACGCTCTGGAAGTCGCGCACCATCGTCGGATAGGGGTGCGGGCCGGCCACGGTTCCGATGATGTAGAAGGTGTTTTCCACGTTCGTCACCCAGTCGCGCATCGCCTCGTTGAGCGCGTCCTTCAGCGTCTTGCTGCCCGATTCGACGGGCACCACGGTCGCGCCCAGCAGGTTCATGCGATAGACGTTGGGGCTCTGGCGTTTCACGTCCTGGCTGCCCATGTAGACCACGCATTCGAGGCCGTAGCGCGCGCAGATGGTGGCGGTGGCCACGCCATGCTGGCCGGCGCCGGTTTCGGCGATCACGCGGGGCTTGCCCATGCGGCGCGCGAGCATCGCCTGGCCGATCACGTTGTTGATCTTGTGCGCGCCTGTGTGGTTGAGGTCTTCGCGCTTCAGGTAGATCTGCGCGCCGCCCATCTCTCGGCTGGTACGCGCCGCGTGGTAGACCGGGGAGGGCCGGCCGACGAAGTGCTTCAGCTCGTAGTGGAATTCGGCGAGAAACGCCGGATCGTCCTTGAACCTGGCGTAGGCGTCCCGCAGCTCGTTGATGGCGTGGGTGAGCGTTTCGCTCGCGAAGGTGCCGCCGTAGTTGCCGAAATGGCCGGTGGCGTCGGGTTGCTGGTAGTTGCTTTGCATGGTTCTCGATCGGTGGGCCGCAGCCCGAAATCACGATCGGGGTGCGGCGGCTAACTGGAGAAGGACGCGTCTGCGGCTCTGACCGCGGCGACGAATTGCCGGATCTTTCCGGCGTCCTTCAGGCCCTTGTTCCCGGGTCCGTCGATTTCGACGCCCGAGCTCACATCAACGGACAGCGTCTTGCAGCGCGTCCGCAGGATGCGAATGCCATCGCTCACGTTTGCAGGTGTGAGCCCACCACTCAAGACGAGGTGAGCGTCGACGGCGGGTGGAAGAAGTGACCAATCGAATGCCTTGCCGCCACCGCCATAACCTTCGACATGGGCGTCGAGCAGGATGGCCTGGGCGTGGGAGTAATCGGAAGCGTATTTTACGAGGTCAAAGCCCGCTCCGGCAGCCCCCAGCGGAATGCGTGCGGCGCGCATGTAGCGAAAGCGGCCCGGGCCCGTCGATTCCTCGCACTGCCCGGGCGTTTCCTCGCCGTGGAATTGCGCGATGGCACCTTTCACGCCGGCGAGCGATGCTATGACTTTCGGAGCATCCTCGTTGACGAACAGCAGCACGGGGGTGATGAAAGGAGGCAGGCGGGAGGCCAGCTTGGCGGCACGTTCGGCCGTGACGGCGCGGGGGCTCGCCGGGTAGAGCACGAAGCCCACGGCATCGGCACCCGCCTCGACCGCGGCATCGACGTCGGCCTCGCGCGTGAGGCCACAGATCTTGATGCGGGTGCGGGGAAGCGTCATGGCGGTCCATCATAAGGAGCGCCGCCGGCCTGCAGCGTGGCCTCGGCCGGCAGACCCCACTTGGCGTCGTACAACGGCCCGAGAAAATACAGCCCGCTGGCGGAGAAGGTGGGCGCCGCCACCTTGCGGCTGCGGGCTTCGAGCACTTCGGCGATCCACTCGGGCCGCTCGTCGCCGCGGCCGATGCGCACGAGGCAGCCCATTAGGTTGCGGATCATGTGGTGCAGGAAGGCATCGGCCTCGAACTCGAAATGCCAGCGGCAGCGCTCGCCCGTGCCGACACGCGTGATCTCGATACGGCGCAGATCCTTGACTGGCGAACGGGCCTGGCACGCGGAGGCGCGAAAGGAGCTGAAGTCGTGCTTGCCCACCAGCAAGGCGGCTGCGGCGCGCATCGCGTCGCCGTCCAGCGCATGCATCGACCATCCGACCCGTCCCGATTCGAGGCTGGGCCGCACGGGAGACTGCGACAGCACGTAGAGGTAGCGGCGCGCCAATGCACTGGCGCGGCAATGGAATTCATCCGGCACCGGCTGCGCCCACTGCACCGCGATGTCGTCGGGCAGGAAACGGTTGGTGCCGCGCATCCAGGAGAAGGGTTCGCGCTCGACGGTGGTGTCGAAGTGCACCACCTGCATCAGCGCGTGCACGCCCGCGTCGGTGCGGCCTGCGCACAGCGTGCCGATCGGCTGTGCGGCGAACTTGGCCAGCGCGGCTTCCAGCTTGTCCTGCACCGTGCGGCCCGAGCGCTGGCTTTGCCAGCCCTCGTACGCCTGGCCGTTGTAGCGGATGCCTAGCGCCAGCCTCACGAATTCAGAAGACGGGGAAAAGGCCGCTCAGCGCAGCTCGGCGAGCAACTGCCTCGCCTGCGACTTGAGGTCGCCACCGCTTTCAGCCTCGACTTCTTCCACCAGCGAGCGGGCGCCTTCGACGTCGCCGATGGCCTGCAGTTCGCGCGCCAGCGACAGCTTGACCGCATGGGGGCTGTCGTCGCCATCGTCGTCCTCGGACATGGTGGCAGCGGGCCTTGTCGCTTCGGCGGTGCCGGCCGCCGGACGGGCGGGAAGGCCGGCCAGCGCGCTCATGTCGAATTCGATAAAGCCCGAATCCGCGGGAAGGCCGCCGCGCAGCGCTGCCGGACGGGTGTTTTCATCGGCTTCGCTGAGTGCCGCGGGGCGCGAGACCGGTGCCAGGGCACCGGGCGCCGTGTCGAAATCGTTCTCGAGATCGACTGGTGCGGCGGGCGCATGCGCATAGCCGTTGCCGTTGGACAAGGGCGTGGCTGCTGCAGGTGCTGCATACGCTGCCTTCGGCAGGCTGGCGCTCACCGGGGCCGGGCTGGGCGCAGGCGGCTGGCTCAGGTCCAGGTCGAAGTCCAGCGGTGCGACCGAGGGCACGAAGGCCGGAGTGGGCGCCACTGCGACGGGAGGCGCGACAGGTGCGGGCGCGGGCGGAACCGCGGCAGCGGGCCTGGCTGCCGAGGCAAGAGCGCCTGCAAAGGCAGCGCTTTCGGCCTGGCTCACGCCGCGGGGCGCGCCCGATTCGTACAGCGGATTGCCCGGATCGAGGTCCTTGCCCATTTCGGCCACGCGGTTCCAGTCGGAACCGGTGCCGTTGGTCAGCTTGTGCACCTCGGTTGCCAAGCCCTCGAAGGCCCGCACGTCGCGGCGCTTGGCATGGATCTCGAGCAGCTTGAGGTGGATGGCCGTGCGGTCGGGGCTCACGCGCAGGGCTTCGCGAAGGATCTCCTCGGCCTGCAGGTCGCGGCCATAGGCCAGGTACACGTCCGCTTCGGCCACGGGGTCCACATCGCCCGCGTCGAGCTGGCTCGGCGAGTACGACAACGACGAGACGCTGGAGTCTCCGCGGTGCTTGGTGTCGACCGATTCGCCGCCGCTGGCACCGAAGAAGGAATCCTTCGGGATGCGGCTTTCGAGAAACACGCTTTCGCTCATTTCCTCGCGCCGGCGGCCCAGCACGCGGTACAGCAGGAAGCCGACCAGCAAGGCGATCAGCGCCGCGCCGGCAAGCATCAGCGGGTTGTCGAGCAATTCTTCGAAGAAGCTGCGTTCCACCGGAGGCGGCGGCGGAGCTGCCTTGACCACCGGCTTGGGTGCCGGTGCGGGGGCTGCTGCGGCGGCGCTCGCTGCGGGAGCGGGAGCGGCAGGTGCGGCTTCGGATGGTGCTGCGGCGTCAGGTGCCGCGGCAGCGGGAGCAGTGGCTGCCCCCGGCGCGGCGGCCACGGGCGCGGGTGCTGCGGCTGGTGCCGGTGCTGCGGGTGTCGACGTGGCAGCCGGGGTTGCAGCTGGTGCAACAGGCGCGGGGGCAGCCGGTGCAGGCGCCGCTGCCGGTGGCGACGTGGTTGCAGCCACACCCGGATTGGGAACCGAAATGCCCGGCGTTGCGGGCGTCGAACCCGCGGCCGGTGCCGCCGTACCGGTGGCTGCCTTGAGCTTGGCGAGTTCGTTGATGTTCTTGGAAAGCTCCGCCACGCGGTTGGTGCTGTCCTGAGCCTGGCGGGTCTGCGCGACCTTTTCCTCGGCGGCGCGGGCAGCCGCGCTGCCTTGCGAGATCGTCAGCTTGTCGGGCGCGCTTGCCGCGGCATTGCGGTCCTCGACGTTGGCTTGAAGCTTGCCCGTGGCCTTGCGACTGGCGGCGGCCACGTTCGAGGTGGGCGCATTCTCGGCCAGGCGCTGGCGGTAGGCGCCGAAATCGCGGCTTTGCGCAGTGATGGTGCGCCGCGCTTCCGACGGCAGGATCGCGCCGGCTTCGGCCGCGCTCGGCAGGTCGAGCACGGCACCTGCTTTCATGCGATTGATGTTGCCGCCAACGAAGGCGTCGGGATTGGCGAGCAACAGCGCCACCAGCATCTGGTCGAGCGAGATATCGGCGGGCTTGTAGGCACCGGCGATCTTGCTGGCGGTATCGCCGCGCTGCACCGTGACCTGCTCGCCGCTGCTCGCGGGACGAGCCGTTGCCGCGGCACTGGGCGCTTGCGGTGCCGCCGATGCGGGCGCCGGCGCTGCCGCGGGAGCGGTGACCGGTGCTACGGGCGCACGCTCGCGGCGTGCACGGGCTGCGGCCGCGGCGGGACGTTCCACCGGGGTGCTGACCTGGGGCGTGGCGGGCGCGATCGGTGCGCTCGGCGCTGCCTGGCGGGTCGCGGGCGGATCGAGCAGCACGGTGTAGTCGCGCACCATGCGGCCCGTCGATCCGTTGGCTTCGAGCAACAGATCGATGAAGGGGTCGTTGAGCGGACGGGTGCCGGTCAATCGGACGACGTACTGGCCGCCGGCGCGGCGTTGCAGCGTTGCCTTGACGTCGCTCAAGGCGGCGTTGTACGGAACGCCTGCTTTCTTGAAGGCGTCCGCGTTGGCGACGTTGATCTTCAGGCTATCCGCGTCGGCGGCAGCCATCTCGGTCACGTCGATCTCGGCGCGAAGCGGTTCGCCCAGCGCCGATTGCACCTTCAACTGCCCCAGCGCAAAAGCGCTGGCGTCGGTGCTTGCAATGCCCAGAACCACCGCAACGGCTGCGCCCAGAACGGAAAGGCGAAGACCGTTCAAGGGTAGGGAAGGGCGAGCGGCCGATGGGCGGGCCGCGGGCAACAGATGTCTTGTCATGCTGATAGGGGCGGCTCAGGCCCAGAAATTGTAAGAGGACGTTAGCATCATCACCGGGTACTGACAAGGCGGCGCGCCCGTTCTACCCAGTGCGCGCATACTTACGCACACATTTAATGTTGCCATAAGGCAACACTTTCGGTCTGGGAAGAGCCTTGGCGCCCCATCAGGCCTCGAGCAGGATGCGCAGCATGCGGCGCAGCGGTTCCGCCGCGCCCCACAGCAGTTGGTCGCCGATGGTGAATGCACCGACGTATTCAGGGCCCATCGCCAGCTTGCGAATGCGGCCCACGGGGATGTTCATGGTACCCGTCACGGCCACCGGCGTCAGGTCCTTGAGGGTGGCTTCGCGGGTGTTCGGCACCACCTTCGCCCATGGGTTGTCGGCCGCGATCATGGCTTCGATGTCGGCCAGCGGCACGTCCTTCTTGAGCTTGAAGGTCAGGGCCTGGCTGTGGCAGCGCATGGCGCCAACGCGCACGCAGAAGCCGTCGACCGGCACCGCGGCGCTGCCGAAGCCCGCGCCCTGGCCAAGGATCTTGTTGGTTTCCGCCCCGGCCTTCCATTCTTCCTTGGACATGCCGTCGCCCAGGTCCTTGTCGATCCAGGGGATCAGCGAGCCGCCGAGCGGGGCGCCGAAGTTGGCCGTTTCAGCCGCACTCAGGTTTTGCTGCTTGTGCAGCACCTTGCGATCGATTTCGAGAATGGCCGACTTCGGGTCGTCCAGCAGGGCGCGCACTTCGGCGTTGAGCGTGCCGAACTGCGTCAGCAACTCGCGCATGTGCTGCGCACCGCCGCCCGAAGCCGCCTGGTAGGTCATGCTGGTCATCCACTCGACCAGGCCGGCCTTGTAGAGGGCGCCCACGCCCATGAGCATGCAGCTCACGGTGCAGTTGCCGCCGATCCAGTTCTTGCCGCCATTGGGGAGCGCGTTCTGGATCACCGGCAGGTTGACGGGGTCGAGCACGATGATCGCGTCGTCCTGCATGCGCAAGGTGGAGGCGGCATCGATCCAGTGGCCGGTCCAGCCGGCGGCGCGCAGCTTGGGGAACACCTCGCTGGTGTAGTCGCCGCCCTGGCAGGTGATGACGATGTCGCACTTCTTCAGGGCTTCGATGTCGTTCGCATCCCTGAGCGCTGTTTCGTTCTTCGCCATGGCCGGGGCCTTGCCGCCGGCATTGGAGGTCGAGAAGAACAGCGGCTCGATGAGCCCGAAGTCGCCTTCGGCCTGCATGCGGTCCATCAGGACCGAGCCGACCATGCCACGCCAGCCCACGAGACCGACCAGAGGTTGAGATGCGTTCGCCATTTCAGTTTGCCCTATTAAAAGAAAGAAAAAAGTTGTCTTTTCTTGCCCCCGACTCGTCGAGCCGGGGAGGGGCGTGACGAAGCGGGCTGCGGTTAGCCGGTAATCGTCCTTTTGGTGATTGCTGCAACGACCGCGTCGCCCATCTCACGGGTGCCGACGCGCTTCGTACCTTCTGACCAGATGTCACCCGTGCGCAGCCCGGAGGCGAGCACGTGCCTGACCGCCGACTCGATACGGTCGGCAGCTTCGGCTTGGTTGAGTGAAAAGCGGAGCATCATGGCAGCGGACAGTATTGTAGCCAAAGGATTGGCAACCCCTTTTCCGGCAATGTCGGGGGCACTGCCATGGCTGGGCTCGTACAGGCCCTGGTTGCTCGAATTGAGCGACGCCGAGGGCAGCATGCCGATCGAACCGGTAAGCATGGCGGCCTCGTCCGAAAGAATGTCGCCGAACATGTTGCCGGTGACGATCACGTCGAACTTCTTGGGCGCCTTCACGAGCTGCATGGCCGCGTTGTCGACGTACATGTGGTCGAGTTCGATGTCCGGATAGTCCTTGTGCACCTCGGTGACCACGTCCTTCCAGAACTGGAAGGTCTCCAGCACGTTGGCCTTGTCGACGCTGGTCACGCGCTTGTTGCGCTTGCGGGCCGCCTCGAAGGCCACGCGGGCGATGCGCTCGATCTCCGGGCGCGAATAGCGCATGGTGTCGAAAGCCTCCTCGGCGCCCGGAAAGTGGCCGTCGACGGCCGTGCGGCGTCCGCGCGGCTGGCCGAAGTAGATGTCGCCGGTCAGCTCGCGGATGATGAGGATGTCCAGGCCCGAAATCAGCTCGGGCTTGAGGCTCGATGCACCCACCAGCTGCTCGTAGCAGATGGCGGGACGGAAGTTCGCGAACAGGCCGAGGTTCTTGCGCAGCCCGAGGATCGCCTGCTCCGGGCGCAGCGGGCGGTCGAGCTTGTCGTATTTCCAGTCGCCGACGGCGCCGAACAGCACCGCATCGGCTTCCTTCGCGAGCTTGAGCGTCGATTCGGGCAGCGGATGGCCGTGCGCCTCGTAGGCCGCGCCGCCGACCAGCGCAGATTCCATTTCGAACGAGAGGTCGAGCGCGTCGAGCACCCTGATGGCCTCGGCCACGATTTCGGTGCCGATGCCGTCACCCGGGAGAACTGCGATTTTCATGATTTGGTCTGAAGTTTGAAAACGGAAATGCGGCGGAGGGCGATCAGGCGATCATCGTGTGCGCGAGCCAGGGCTTCTGTGCCAGGCGCTCGGCCTCGAAAGCCTTGATCTTGTCCTGGTGGCGCAGCGTCAGGCCGATGTCGTCCAGCCCGTTGATGAGGCAATACTTGCGGAAGGCCTGCACGTCGAACGCGAACTCGCTGCCGTCGGGCTTCACCACCACCTGGCGTTCCAGGTCGATGGTCAGCGCGTAGCCGGGGAAGGCAAGGGTTTCGTCGAACAGCTGCGCCACTTGCGCCTCGCTCAGCACGATGGGCAGGAGGCCGTTCTTGAAGCTGTTGTTGAAGAAGATGTCGGCGTAGCTCGGCGCGATGATCGCGCGAAAGCCGTACTGGTCGAGCGCCCACGGCGCATGTTCGCGCGACGAACCGCAGCCGAAGTTCTTGCGCGCCAGGAGGATCGAGGCGCCCGCGTAGCGCGGCTGGTTCAGCACGAAGTCGGGGTTCGGCTTGCGGCTGGCAGGGTCCTGGCCCGGAAAGCCGGCGTCCAGGTAGCGCCACTCGTCGAACAGGTTCTGGCCGAAGCCCGTCTTGCGGATCGACTTCAGGAACTGCTTCGGAATGATCGCGTCCGTATCGACGTTCTCGCGGTCCATCGGAGCCACGAGGCCCTTGTGCACGGTGAATTTCTGCATGTGTGTCTCCAGATCAGGCGAAGGTGCGCACGTCGACGAAGTGGCCGTGCACGGCGGCGGCCGCGGCCATGGCCGGGCTCACGAGGTGGGTGCGGCCACCGGCGCCTTGGCGGCCTTCGAAGTTGCGGTTGCTGGTCGATGCGCAGCGCTCGCCGGGTTCCAGGCGGTCGGCATTCATCGCCAGGCACATCGAGCAGCCGGGCTCGCGCCATTCGAAGCCCGCGGCCTTGAAGATCACGTCGAGGCCTTCGCGCTCGGCCTGTTCCTTCACCACGCCCGAGCCCGGCACCACCAGTGCGAGCTTCACGTTCTTTGCCACCTTCTGGCCGAGCTTCTTCACCACGGCGGCGGCTTCGCGCATGTCCTCGATGCGGCTGTTGGTGCACGAACCGATGAACACCTTGTCGACGAAGATGTCGTTCATCGCCTTGTTGGGTTCGAGGCCCATGTAGACCAGCGCGCGCTCGATGGCGCCGCGCTTGTTGGCGTCCTTTTCCTTCTCGGGATCGGGCACGCGGCCGTTGATGTCGACCACCATTTCAGGCGAGGTGCCCCAGGTCACCTGCGGCTGGATCTGCGTCGCGTCGAGTTCGACCACGGCGTCGAACTTTGCGCCGGGGTCCGACTGAAGCGTGCGCCAGTAGCTCACGGCCTGGTCCCATTCCACACCAGTGGGCGCGAGCGGGCGGCCCTTGACGTAGCTGATGGTTTTTTCGTCCACTGCCACGAGGCCGGCGCGTGCGCCGGCCTCGATGGCCATGTTGCAGACCGTCATGCGGCCTTCCATGCTGAGATCGCGAATGGCCGAGCCCGCGAATTCGATGGTGTAGCCCGTGCCGCCGGCGGTGCCGATCTTGCCGATGATCGCCAGCACGATGTCCTTGGCCGTGCAGCCCAGCGGCAGCTTGCCCTCGACCTTCACGAGCATGTTCTTCGCCTTCTTGCCGAGCAGCGTTTGCGTGGCCATCACGTGCTCGACCTCGCTGGTGCCGATGCCGTGCGCCAGCGCGCCGAAAGCGCCGTGCGTGGAGGTGTGCGAGTCGCCGCAGACCACCGTCATGCCGGGCAGCGTGGCGCCCGACTCGGGCCCGATCACGTGCACGATGCCCTGGCGCTTGCTCAGGAACGGAAAGAATGCGGCGGCGCCGAATTCCGCGATGTTCTTGTCCAGCGTGGTGACCTGCTCCTTGCTGGTGGGGTCGGCAATGCCTTCATAGCCGCGTTCCCAGCCGGTGGTGGGCGTGTTGTGGTCGGCCGTGGCCACCACCGAGCTGATGCGCCACAGCTTGCGGCCGGCCACGCGCAGGCCTTCGAAGGCCTGCGGGCTGGTGACTTCGTGCACCAGGTGGCGGTCGATGTAGAGGATCGCGGTGCCGTCTTCCTCGGTGTGGACGACGTGTTCGTCCCAGATCTTGTCGTAGAGCGTGCGTGCCATGTCGGTCTCTTGCTTTCGTGGGGAGGTGAATTGTCTTGTTTTCCGGGCGCTATGCGGCGAGCGGCTCGGCGGCATCGCGAGCGGCCGTTGCCGTGTGCAGATGGTTGACCAGCGTGCGCGCGGCCACCGGCAGGGTCGAGAAGTCGCGCGCCACCAGGCGGATCTCGCGTGCGGCCCAGGCGTCGTTCAGCGCCACGCTGCGAAGGCGGCTGCCGATGCCCGCCTGCAGCAGTTCAAAGGCGCGCTGCGGCATCACGCCGATGCCCAGCCCGTTGTCGATCATGCGGCACATGGCGTCGAGCCCGGTCACGTGGATGCGCAGCTTGACGCTGCGGCCCGCTTCCAGGGCGGCCTGGTGCATGGCCACGTAGATCGAGCTGTTGGTGTGCAGCCCGACATGGTCGAAATCCAGCGAGGCGGCGAAATCGAGCGGCCCCTTTGCGGTCAGCGGGTGCCCGGCGGGCACGATCAGCGTCAGCCGGTCGTGGCGGTAGGGCAGCGTCTGCAACTCGTTGGTGCCGCCCGGAACGTGGCAGATGCCGAGGTCGGCGGCGCCTTCCTGCACCGCGCGCACCACCTCGTTGCTGAGGTGCTCTTCCAGGTCGATCTTGATCGCGTCGTGCTCGCGCGTGAAGGCACCGAGATCCTCGGGGAGAAACTGCACGATGGCCGAGATGTTGGCATGCACCCGCACATGGCCGCGCACGCCCTCGGCGTATTCGCTGAGTTCGCCCTGCATCTTCTCGAGGCTGTAGAGCACCGAGCGCGCATGGTGCAGCAGGCTTTCGCCTGCGGGCGACAGATCGACTCCGCGTGCATGGCGGTAGAGGAGGGTGGTGCCCAGGGTCGCTTCCAGGTCCGACAGCCGCTTGCTGACGGCCGAGGCCGCGATGAATTCGCGTTCCGCCGCCCGACCGATACTGCCGAGCTCGCAAACGGCCACGAACAGCTGCAGCGACGTGAGGTCGATGCGCCGGGCGAAATTGCGTTCGGAAGTGCTCATGGGGCTTTGGACATCGCGTCTGGCGATGAGTTCTGCATTTTCCCTGGGTTTTGATGCATCTGCCATCGTCATGTGCGATGGGTTCGTTGCCCTGGGGCGACGAGTCCCGGCCGCCCCGCACGACAACACGCCCCGCGCCTCGCTTGGCAGCGAGGGGCGGGGCGTGCGTTGGTGTGCGCCGAAGGCCCGGTGCCTACTGGCGCTTCTTGGCGGCGTCCTCGACCTTTTCGCCACCCTTCTGGATGTCCTGGCCGGCACCCCTGAAGGTGTTGCAGCCACCCAGCGGGACGGCGAGTGCGAAAGCGACGGCGATCAGCGCGGCAATTTGCTTCATGACGGGTCTCCTGAAGGCGTTGAAAAAGGCGACCCGAAGCCGGGCCTCCAATGCACAACGTACCGATGCCGCGCCGCGGGCCCTGTCAGCCAAGACGCAAAAAAGCTGCCCGAGGGCAGCTTTCCAGGTTGAGCGGCGGGGCGCCTTCAGCGTTGGCCGATGGGCTTCACGTCGCGCTTGGGCGAGCCTTCGAACAGCTGGCGCGGGCGGCCGATCTTGTACTCGGGGTCGCCGATCATCTCGTTCAGCTGGGCAATCCAGCCGACCGTGCGGGCCAGCGCGAAGATCGCGGTGAACAGCGGCACCGGGATGCCGATGGCGCGCTGCACGATGCCCGAATAGAAGTCGACGTTCGGGTAGAGCTTGCGCGACACGAAGTACTCGTCTTCCAGGGCGATCTTTTCCAGTTCCTTGGCCAGCTTGAAGAGCGGATCCTGTTCCAGGCCCAGCTCGGTCAGCACTTCGTTGCAGGTTTCCTGCATCAGCTTGGCGCGCGGGTCGTAGTTCTTGTACACGCGGTGGCCGAAGCCCATGAGCTTGACGTTCGAGTTCTTGTCCTTGACCTTCTTGATGAACTCGCCGATCTTCTCCACGCCGCCTTCCTTCTGGATGTCGTAGAGCATGTTGAGCGCCGCTTCGTTGGCGCCGCCGTGGGCCGGGCCCCAGAGGCAGGCCACGCCGGCCGCAATGGCCGCGAAGGGGTTGGTGCCCGACGAGCCGCACAGGCGCACGGTCGAGGTCGATGCGTTCTGCTCGTGGTCGGCGTGCAGGATGAAGATGCGGTCGAGCGCGCGCTCGAGCACCGGGTTCACCTTGTACTCCTCGCACGGCGTGGCAAACATCATGTGCAGGAAGTTGCCTGCATAGCTCAGGTCGTTCTTCGGGTACATGTACGGCTGGCCGATCGTGTACTTGTAGGCCATGGCCACGAGCGTGGGCATCTTCGCGATCAGGCGGATCGCGGCGATCTCGCGGTGCTCGGGATTGTTGATGTCCGTGCTGTCGTGATAGAAGGCCGACAGGGCACCCACGAGGCCGGTCATGATGGCCATCGGATGCGCGTCGCGGCGGAAGCCGCGCAGGAAGAACTGCATCTGCTCGTTGACCATCGTGTGGTTGGTCACGAGCTTGGTGAAGTTGGTCTTCTTGGCCTGGTCCGGCAGCTCGCCGTACAGCAGCAGGTGGCAGGTTTCGAGGAAGTCGCAGTTGGTGGCGAGCTGCTCGATGGGATAGCCGCGATACAGCAGTTCGCCCTTGTCGCCGTCGATGTACGTGATGGCCGACTGGCACGCAGCGGTCGACATGAAACCCGGGTCGTAGGTGAACATGCCGGTCTGCGCGTACAGCTTGCGGATGTCGATCACGTCGGGGCCGACCGTGCCCTTGTAGATCGGCAGTTCGACGCTGTCACCACCGTTGCTGAACGACAGCGTGGCCTTGATATCGGAAGCTTTCATTTCGGGTTTCTTTCAGAGGAGTATTCAGGAGGGCGAAGAGGAAACGGAGGTTGCGGGACGCTGTGCGCCGTCGGTGCGCATCAACTGCAGCAGTTCGACCACCTCGGCCCCGGCCCATGCGGGCTCGGGCTCCTTTCTTCGCAGCAGAAGATCGAGGAGGTCGTTGTCCGACAGGTCCATCAGTGTCTCCATCGCTCCCGCCTGACCGTTGGTCATGTGGGATTCGTGCCGCTCGAAGAAGCGGGCGATGAACAGGTCGTTCTCTAGCAGGCCGCGCCGGCAGCGCCATTTCAGCTTGCTCAGCGCTCGTTCGCTGATCGGCTGTGCGAGTTCGGCGGCGGTTTGCATGGTTTCTCTAGCAAAAGTTCAGATGGCGCGGCGCACCATCAATTCCTTGATCTTGCCGATCGCCTTGGTCGGATTCAGGTTCTTGGGGCACACGTCGACGCAGTTCATGATCGTGTGGCAGCGGAACAGGCGGTACGGGTCTTCGAGGTTGTCCAGGCGCTCGGCGGTGGCTTCGTCGCGGCTGTCGGCGATGAAGCGGTAGGCCTGCAGCAGACCGGCTGGGCCCACGAACTTGTCGGGGTTCCACCAGAAGCTCGGGCAGCTGGTGGAGCAGCTTGCGCACAGGATGCACTCGTACAGGCCGTTGAGCTCGTCGCGCTCTTCGGGCGACTGCAGGCGCTCCTTCTCGGGCGGCACGTTGTCGTTCTGCAGGTACGGCTTGATCGAGTTGTACTGCTTGAAGAACTGCGTCATGTCCACGATCAGGTCGCGGATCACCGGCAGGCCCGGCAGCGGCTTCAACACGATCGTGCCCTTGAGCGTGAGCATGTTGGTCAGGCAGGCGAGGCCGTTCTTGCCGTTGATGTTCATCGCGTCGGAACCGCAGACGCCTTCGCGGCACGAGCGGCGGAACGACAGCGTGGGATCTTGCGCCTTGAGCTTCATCAGGGCGTCGAGCAGCATGCGCTCATGGCCGTCGAGCTCGATCTCGACCGTCTGCATGTAGGGCTTGGCGTCCTTGTCCGGGTCGTAGCGGTAGATCTGGAATGTGCGCTTCATCGTGAAACCTTGTGATGTTGTTCTTGTTTAGAACGTACGGACCTTGGGAGGAACGGAGTCGACCGTCAGCGGCTTGAGGTTGACGGGCTTGTAGGAGAGGCGGTTGTCCTGGCTGTACCAGAGCGTGTGCTTCATCCAGTTGGCGTCGTCGCGGCCGAGCGGTGCGACCGGGTCGTCGGCCGGGCGTTCGTAGTCTTCGACCGTGTGCGCGCCGCGGCATTCCTTGCGGGCGGCTGCCGAGACCATCGTGGCTTGCGCCACTTCGATCAGGTTGTCGACTTCGAGCGCTTCGATGCGCGCGGTGTTGAACACCTTGGACTTGTCCTTCAGGCCGATGGCGTTGACACGCTCGCGCACGGCGGCGATCTTGACCACGCCTTCGTCCATCGAGGCTTGCTTGCGGAACACGGCGGCGTGCTGCTGCATGACGGCGCGGATTTCGCCCGCCACGTCCTGCGCGTACTCGCCGCCGGTGGCTGCCTCGAGCCGGTTCAGGCGCTCCAGCGTGCGGTCGGCGGCATCGGCCGGCAGCGGCTTGTGCTCTTTCAGCTTGTCGTTGAACTCGACGATGTGGTTGCCGGCCGCGCGGCCGAACACCAGCAGGTCGAGCAGCGAATTGGTGCCCAGGCGGTTGGCGCCGTGCACGCTCACGCAGGAGCATTCGCCCACCGCATAGAGGCCGTTCACCACGGCGCTGTTCTGTTCGCCCTGCTGGACCACGACCTGGCCGTTGATGTTGGTGGGGATGCCGCCCATCTGGTAGTGGATGGTCGGCACGACAGGGATCGGCTCCTTGGTGATGTCGACGTTGGCGAAGTTGACGCCGATTTCGTACACCGAGGGCAGGCGCTTGTGGATGGTCTCGGCACCGAGGTGGTCGAGCTTGAGCAGCACGTAGTCCTTGTTGGGACCGCAGCCGCGGCCTTCCTTGATTTCCTGGTCCATCGAGCGCGAGACGAAGTCGCGCGGTGCCAGGTCCTTCAGCGTGGGCGCATAGCGCTCCATGAAGCGTTCGCCGTTGCTGTTGAGCAGGATGGCGCCTTCGCCGCGGCAGCCTTCGGTCAGCAGCACGCCGGCTCCGGCCACGCCGGTCGGGTGGAACTGCCAGAACTCCATGTCCTGCAGCGGAATGCCCGAACGCGCGGCCATGCCCAGGCCGTCGCCGGTGTTGATGAAGGCGTTGGTCGAGGCCTGGAAGATCCGGCCTGCGCCGCCGGTGGCCAGCAGCACGGTCTTGGCCTGCAGGATGTGCAGGTCGCCGGTTTCCATTTCGAGCGCCGTGACGCCGACCACGTCGCCTTCGGCGTCGCGGATCAGGTCGAGGGCCATCCACTCGACGAAGAACTGGGTGCGGGCTTCCACGTTCTTCTGGTAGAGCGTGTGCAGCATGGCGTGGCCGGTGCGGTCGGCCGCGGCGCAGGCGCGCTGCACGGGCTTTTCGCCGTAGTTGGCCGTGTGGCCGCCGAACGGACGCTGGTAGATCGTGCCGTCGGGGTTGCGGTCGAAGGGCATGCCGAAGTGTTCGAGCTCGTACACGACCTTCGGGGCTTCGCGGCACATGAACTCGATCGCGTCCTGGTCGCCGAGCCAGTCGGAACCCTTGATCGTGTCGTAGAAGTGGTAGTGCCAGTTGTCCTCGCTCATGTTGCCGAGCGATGCGCCCACGCCGCCCTGGGCAGCCACCGTGTGCGAACGGGTCGGGAACACCTTGGAGAGCACCGCCACGTTCAGGCCCGCGCGGGCCAGTTGCAGCGAGGCGCGCATGCCGGAGCCGCCGGCGCCGACGATCACGACGTCGAACTTGCGCTTGGTGATTTGTTCTTTTGTGTAGGTCATGGTGGGGTCAGATCTTCCAAAGCACTTGAATGGCCCAACCCGCACAACCGACAAGCCAGACGATGGTGAAAATTTGCAGGGCGAGGCGAATGCCGACGGGCTGGACATAGTCCATCCACACGTCGCGCATGCCAACCCACACGTGATAAAGCAGGGAAGCGATCACGGAGAAGGTCAGTACCTTCATCCACTGCGCGGCGAAGATGCCGGCCCAGAGGTCGTAGCCGATGGGGCCACGCGTGAAGATCAGCTGCGCGAGCAGGATGATCGTGAAGAGCGCCATCAGGCCGCCCGTGATGCGCTGGCTGAGCCAGTCGCGCAAACCGTAATGTGCACCGACGACGATGCGCTTGGAGCCGTAATTCACAGACATGGGTGGCTCCTTCTCAGTACAGGCCGAACAGCTTGGCGCCGAGCACCACGGTGAGCAAAACGCTCAGGACCAGCGTGACCAGGGCGGAGCTGTGTCCGAACTCCTTGGTGACGGCGGCGTGGCTCACGTCCATCCAGATGTGGCGCAGGCCGGCGATGAAATGGTGCAGGTAGGCCCAGATCAGCGCGAGGACCACCAGCTTCAGGAACCACCCCGGAACGAAACCAAGGCCGCTGCTGAAGGCGGCCTTGAACCTGGCGAACGAATAATCGGACGAGAGCGAGGTGTCGAACATCCAGATGATGAACGGCAGCAGCAGGAACATGATCACGCCGGCGACGCGATGCAGGATCGACACGATGCCGGCCGGCGGCAACCGGTAGGTCGTGAGATCGGTGAAGGCGTTGATGTTTCGGAATTCGCGGCGCGGTGGCCGGGGAGGGGTTGCAAGCTCTGACATTGGGGGAAGGCTTTCGTGGCTTGGTGGCTTGTTCTGATGTTCTGAGAGCGAACGCTTTTGTTTCTTCTGCGGAATGCAAACAACGCAAAATTCTATTGCAATGCACCATTGCCCGGCGGAGGAGCCCGTGTCGGGGCAGCGCTGCAGTCGGATGCTATTGAGTTCGTAGCGTGCTGCGCACGGCTCGCGGGCGCTTCGATGCGGGTCGGTCGTGAGGCCATCTGGATGCGATCTCAGCCGAGCTGGTTGCGGTAGTGGTGCGTATCGGTGCGATAGAGGCCGCGGCGCAATTCCATCGGCATGTCGTGGTACGTATGCGCCAGGCGCTCCACGCTGAGCAAGGGCATCTGCAACGACACGTCGAGCAGTGCCGCCTGCTCCGCATCGGGCAGCACGGCGCGGATCTTTTCTTCCGCGCGCACCATGCGCACGCCGAATTCGGTTTCGAACATCGCGTACATCGGGCCCGGCCAAGCCCTCAGCCGCTCGGCGGTCAGGCCCTTGAAGGGCGCGCCGGGCAGCCAGAGATCCTCGAGGATGGTGGGCACGCCGCCATAGGCGAGCACGCGCCGCACCTGCAGCACCGCATCGCCGGTGCGCAGGCCCAGCGCGCGCGCCACGTCGGCCGAGGCGCGCTGGCGGCGGCAATCGACGATGGTGCGTTCGGCAGGGCCCTCGGTGCTCGGGGTGCCGACATCGGGCACGAGCTTGAGGAAGCGGTATTGCACGTGCTGCTCGGCATGCGTGGCGACGAAGGTGCCCTTGCCCTGGCGGCGTACCACGAGGTTTTCGGCCGCGAGTTCGTCGATGGCCTTGCGCACCGTGCCCTGGCTCACGCGATAGCGCACCGCCAGGTCCATCTCGCTCGGAATGGGCTCGCCCGGCTTCCACTCGCCGGCCTGCAGGCTCTGCAGGATCAGTGTCTTGATCTGCTGGTAGAGCGGACTGAAGGAGGGCGTCGCAGATTCTTCGAGGACGGAGGGGGCATTCATGGCAGCGGTGGGGTGCGCCGTGGCGGACCCTCCGAGCATATCTTATATAAGACATAAGACGACGCTCATCGAATCGGCTTAAAATGCGGGCCGGCCTGCGCCGCGGGAAGGATTCCCGCCCTGCAGGACCATCGGCGCCCCGCGCGCCCGCCGATACCGTTTCACTACCTTCTGGAGTCTTCCCATGAGCAAAAAGCCCGTCCGCGTTGCCGTCACCGGTGCCGCCGGTCAAATCGGTTACGCCCTGTTGTTCCGTATCGCGTCCGGCGAAATGCTCGGCAAAGACCAGCCGGTCATCCTTCAGCTGCTCGAAATCCCCGACGAGAAGGCCCAGAAGGCCCTCAAGGGCGTGATGATGGAGCTCGACGATTGCGCCTTCCCGCTGCTGGCCGGCATGGAAGCCCACGGCGACCCGATGACCGCCTTCAAGGACGCCGACTACGCCCTCCTGGTCGGTTCGCGTCCGCGCGGTCCGGGCATGGAGCGTGCCGAGCTGCTGGCGGTCAACGGCGCGATCTTCACCGCGCAGGGCAAGGCGCTGAACGCCGTTGCCAGCCGCAACGTCAAGGTGCTGGTGGTCGGCAACCCGGCCAACACCAACGCCTACATCGCGATGAAGAGCGCCCCTGACCTGCCGCGCAAGAACTTCACCGCCATGCTGCGCCTGGACCACAACCGCGCCGCCAGCCAGATCGCTGCCAAGACCGGCAAGCCCGTGGCCGACATCGAGAAGCTCGTCGTGTGGGGCAACCACTCGCCCACGATGTACGCCGACTACCGCTTTGCCACCATCAACGGTGACAGCGTCGCCAAGATGATCAACGACCAGGAATGGAACGCCAACACCTTCCTGCCGACCGTCGGCAAGCGCGGCGCGGCCATCATCGAAGCACGCGGCCTGTCGTCGGCTGCCTCGGCCGCCAACGCCGCCATCGACCACATGCGCGACTGGGCCCTGGGCACCAACGGCAAGTGGGTCACCATGGGCATTCCGTCGGACGGCCAGTACGGCATTCCGAAGGACACGATGTTCGGCTTCCCGGTCACCTGCGAGAACGGCGAGTACAAGCTGGTCGAAGGTCTCGAGATCGACGCCTTCAGCCAGGAACGCATCAACAAGACCCTGGAAGAGCTGCAAGGCGAACAAGCCGGCGTTGCGCACCTGATCTAAGCAGATTGGCCGGCATGCTCGACTGGAACCCCGCGCTCTACCGTCGCTACGAGAACGAGCGCACCCGACCCGCACAGGAACTCCTGGCGCGGGTGCCGTTGCCGGAGGCCGTCCGCGTGGCCGACCTCGGCTGCGGGCCGGGCAATTCCACCGAGCTGCTGGTCCATCGGTTCCCGAAGGCGCACGTCGTCGGGACCGACAACTCCGAAGCCATGCTGGCCAGTGCGCGCGAGCGCCTGCCGCAGGCGCGCTTCGAGTTGAGCGACATCGCGACCTGGGCGCCGCAAGAAGCGCCCGACCTCATTTATGCCAACGCGGCCCTGCAATGGGTGCCGGACCACCAAAAGCTGATCCCGCGCCTGTTCGCTGCGCTGGCCCCGGGTGGCGTGCTTGCCATCCAGATGCCCGACAACCGCGAAGAGCCCACGCACCGCCTGATGCGCGCCGTGGCGGCCGAGGCCCCATGGGCCGAGCCCATCGGCGATGCCGACCGGCTGCGCACGCTGCTGCTTCCGCTCGGCGGCTACTACGACCTGCTGGCGCCCGATGCGGCCAAGGTCGATGTGTGGCACACCATCTACCAGCACCCCATGGCCGATGCCGCGGCCATCGTCGAATGGGTGCGCGGCACGGGCCTGAAGCCTTTCGTCGACCGGCTGCCGGCCGACCTGCGGGCCAGCTATCTGGCCGAGTACGAGCGCCGCGTGGACGAGGCCTATCCGGCCCGTACCGACGGCAAGCGATTGCTGGCCTTTCCGCGCATGTTCATCGTGGCGCAGAGAAAAGCATGACGAAGTCCGTTCATCCCGGCGAAGTGTTGCTCGGCGCGCAGGCCGGGGCCGTGACGCTGCCGGTGTGCGACCATTACAGCGGCGTCGAAGCGCGCATGAAGAAGAGCCTGGCGCTGCAGGCCGAGATGGCCGACGAATTCGGCGCCTGCGTGTTCGACGTCACCCTCGATTGCGAAGACGGCGCTCCCGTGGGCGGCGAGGCGGAACATGCCGCGCTCGTGACCGAACTCGCGCTGGCGGCCAGGCCCGGCATGCGCGTGGGCGTGCGCGTCCATCCGGTCGATCACCCGGCGTTCGCGGGCGACGTGATCACCATTGCGGGCGGCGCCGGCCACAGGCTCAGCCACCTGATGGTGCCCAAGGTCGAGTCCGTGGCCGACGTGGTGCAGGCGGTGGCGGCACTCGAGGCCGCGGATGCCGACGCGCTGCCGCTGCACGTGCTCATCGAATCGCCGCTGGCCGTGCACAACGCGTTCGAGATTGCGGCGCATCCGCGCGTGCAATCGCTGAGTTTCGGCCTGATGGATTTCGTTTCCGCCCATGCGGGCGCCATTCCCGCCGATGGCATGGGGGCCGTCGGCCAGTTCACGCACCCGCTGGTGGTGCGCGCCAAGCTGGCCATCGCATCCGCGGCGCATGCGTACGGCAAGGTGCCGTCGCATTGCGTGGTTACCGAGTTCAAGGACACCGACGCCATGCGCATGGCAGCCCGCAAGGCGGCCACCGAATTCGGCTACACACGCATGTGGAGCATTCATCCGAACCAGATCCGGCCCATCCTCGAGGCTTTTGCGCCGGACGAGGCGCAGATTCAAATTGCCACAAAAATCATTACAAATGCGGCCCTCGCAAATTGGGCGCCGACCCAAATCGATGGCACATTGCACGACCGCGCGAGCTATCGCCATTTCTGGCAAGTGCTGACGCGTGCCCACGCAACAGGGCGCGTGTTGCCTCCAGAGGCAAAAGCCTGGTTTGCACTCGCGGCCTCCTGAAACTCCTGAATCCAGCCTCAAGGAAACACCCATGAAGAAAATTGTTCTGATCGCAGCCCTGGCCCTGGCGCTCCCGTTTGCCGCCTCGGCGCAGACCACGCCCGCCAAGGCCGAAGCCAAGAAGGCGCCGCCCAAGAAGCAGGTCACCCGCAAGGCCGCCAAGGCCGTCGAGGAAGTCACGCCCATCGCCGATGAAACCAATATCGTGCTGACCGACGCCGACCTCGAAGTCGCCAAGCGCGTTTCGCTCGGCAAGGCCCAGTGCGAACTCGGCGCCGACGTGACCGTGGCGGCCGACGAGAAGAAGCCCGGCTTCTTCAACGTGACGACCAAGGGCCTCAAGTACCGCATGCACCCGGTCGAAAGCCGCACCGGCGCCATCCGCCTCGAAGACCCCCGCGCTGGCGCCATGTGGCTGCAGCTGGGCAACAAGTCGATGCTGATGAACCAGAAGGCCGGTCTGCGCATTGCCGACGAATGCCAGACGGCCGAGCAGGTCGCGTTTGCCGAAGAAATGAAGAAGAACCCGCCGAAGAGCCTGTTCGAAGGCGCTGACGCAGCCAAGAAGTAAGAGTCCCGCAAAGGGGTGCGGCGCGGCTCTTGCTTGCCGTACCGCACGCCCGCCAGCCCAGTTTCCGGAGAAAAGAAGATGTTGCAAGCCTACGTTGACCATGTTGCCGAACGCGCCGCGCTCGGTATTCCGCCGCTGCCATTGAGCGCGAAGCAAACCGCCGAAGCCATCGAGCTCCTCAAGAGCGCGAATGCCAAGGACGGTGCTTTCCTGCTCGATCTGCTCACCTATCGCGTGCCCGCCGGCGTCGATGACGCGGCCAAGGTCAAGGCGAGCTATTTGGCAGCCGTGGCTCACGGTACCGAGAAGAACGCGTTCATCTCGCGCGCCCGTGCCACCGAATTGCTCGGCACCATGCTCGGCGGCTACAACATCAGCCCGATGATCGACCTGCTCGACGACGCCGAAGTCGGCGCCGTGGCGGCCGAAGGCCTGAAGAAAACCCTGTTGATGTTCGACCAGTTCCATGACGTCAAGGAAAAGGCCGACAAGGGCAACGCCAACGCCAAGGGCGTGCTGCAGAGCTGGGCCGACGCCGAATGGTTCACCAGCCGTCCCGAAGTGCCCGAGAGCATCACGGTCAGCATCTTCAAGGTGGCCGGTGAAATCAACACCGACGACCTCTCTCCCGCACCCGACGCCACCACGCGTCCCGACATTCCGATGCACGCCCTGGCGATGCACAAGAACGCCCGCCCCGGCATCGTGCCCGAAGAAGACGGCAAGCGCGGCCCGGTGAAGTTCATCGAAGACCTGCGCGCGCGCGGCCACCTCGTGGCCTATGCCGGCGACGTGGTCGGCACCGGCTCTTCGCGCAAGAGCGCCACCAACTCGGTGCTCTGGTTCACCGGCGAAGACATTCCCTTCGTGCCCAACAAGCGCTTCGGCGGCGTCTGCCTCGGCGGCAAGATCGCTCCCATCTTCTACAACACCATGGAAGACTCGGGCGCGCTGCCCATCGAGCTCGACGTGAGCCAGATGAACATGGGCGACGTGGTCGAACTGCGTCCCTACGACGGCAAGGCTTTCAAGGACGGCAAGGTCATCGCCGAGTTCAAGGTCAAGAGCGACGTGCTGTTCGACGAAGTGCGCGCCGGCGGCCGCATTCCGCTGATCATCGGCCGCGGCCTCACGGCCAAGGCGCGCGAAGCGCTGGGCCTGCCGGCTTCGACGCTGTTCCGCCTGCCGCAAAGCCCGGTCGACACCAAGAAGGGCTTCTCGCTCGCGCAGAAGATGGTCGGCCGCGCCTGCGGCCTGCCCGAAGGTCAGGGCGTTCGCCCGGGCACGTATTGCGAACCCAAGATGACCTCGGTCGGCTCGCAGGACACCACCGGCCCGATGACGCGCGACGAGCTGAAGGACCTGGCCTGCCTGGGTTTCTCGGCCGACCTCGTGATGCAGTCGTTCTGCCACACGGCGGCGTACCCGAAGAAGGTCGACGTCAAGATGCACCACGAACTCCCCGAGTTCATGGCCAACCGCGGCGGCGTTTCGCTGCGCCCCGGCGACGGCGTGATCCACAGCTGGCTCAACCGCCTGCTCACGCCCGACACCGTCGGCACCGGCGGCGACAGCCACACCCGTTTCCCCATCGGCATCAGCTTCCCCGCGGGCTCCGGCCTGGTGGCCTTCGCGGCCGCCACCGGCGTGATGCCGCTGGACATGCCCGAATCGGTGCTCGTGCGCTTCAAGGGCAAGATGCAGCCCGGCGTCACGCTGCGCGACCTGGTCAATGCCATTCCGCTGTACGCCATCAAGAGCGGCCTGCTCACGGTCGAGAAGAAGGGCAAGAAGAACATCTTCTCGGGCCGCATCCTCGAAATCGAAGGCCTGCCCGACCTGAAGGTCGAGCAAGCCTTCGAACTGAGCGACGCCTCCGCCGAACGCTCGGCCGCCGGCTGCACGGTGCACCTGAACAAGGAGCCGATCATCGAGTACATCAACAGCAACATCACGCTGATGAAGTGGATGATTGCCGAGGGCTACGCCGACGCCCGCACGCTGGCCCGCCGGATCGCCGCGCAGGAAGCCTGGCTTGCGGACCCGCAGCTGCTCAAGGGCGATGCCGACGCCGACTACGCCGCCGTCATCGAGATCGACCTGGCCGAGATCCACGAACCCATCGTGGCCTGCCCGAACGACCCTGACGACGTGAAGACGCTGAGCGACGTGGCCGGTGCGGCCATCGACGAAGTGTTCATCGGTTCGTGCATGACCAACATCGGCCACTTCCGCGCAGCGTCGAAGCTGCTCGAAGGCAAGCGCGACATCCCGGTCAAGCTGTGGATTGCGCCGCCCACCAAGATGGACGCGCAGCAACTCACCGAAGAAGGCCACTACGGCGTGTTCGGCAATGCCGGTGCGCGCACCGAAATGCCGGGCTGCTCGCTGTGCATGGGCAACCAGGCACAGGTGCGCGAAGGCGCCACGGTGATGTCGACCAGCACCCGCAACTTCCCCAACCGACTGGGCAAGAACACCAACGTGTACCTGGGCTCGGCCGAACTGGCCGCGATCTGCTCGCGCCTCGGCCGCATCCCCACGCGGGAAGAGTACATGGCCGCGACGGGCGTGCTCGATGCGTCGAGCGCCCAGATCTACCAGTACCTGAACTTCGACAAGATCGACGACTACAAGACCGAAGCGAACGCCGCGGCCGTGGCCTGATCCGCGCGCAGCTTTCGCAATCAGAAGAAGAGCCCCGCTTCGGCGGGGCTTTTTCATGTGCGGCGCTCAGCCGGCCGGCGGTGCGGCGAGTGCAGCGAGCGCCGCGGCCGTCTGCGCATCCGCCGGAAAGAACGACTCTACCGCCAGCTCCTGCAGCGTGACGTCCACCGGCGTGCCGAAGATGGTCGTGGTGCTGATGAAGCTCAGCACACCGTTCGGCGTGGCCAGTTGAAAGGGCACCACGACACCCGAGAGGTCGGTGTCCGCGGCGGGTGTGTCATGGCTCACCTGGGGCGTGGGGTAGGCCTCGAGTTCATCGTGCAAGGCCTGCAGCACCGTGTCGCCGGTGGCGGCAATCTGCTGCTGCAATCGTTCGAGCAGATGGGCGCGCCACTGCGCCAGATTGGCAATGCGCGAGGCCAGTCCGTCGGGGTGCAGGCTCAGGCGAAGCACGTTGATGGGCGGCTTCACCAGTTCGGGCGCGGCGCCGGCCATCAGCATCGGCACCAGTGCGTTGTGCGCCACCAGGTTCCAGTGCCGGTCGACCGCCAATGCGGGAAACGGCTCATGGCCCTTCAGCACCAGGTCCACTGCCCGGCGTGCCGACGCCATGGCAGGGTCGTCGAGCGAGCGCTGCCTGTACATCGGCGCGAAGCCCGCCGCCACCAGCAGCGCATTGCGCTCGCGCAGCGGCACGTCGAGCCGTTCGGCCAGGCGCAGCACCATTTCGCGGCTGGGCGCGGCGCGGCCGGTTTCCACGTAGCTCAGGTGACGGGTCGAGACCTCGGCTTCCTGCGCCAGGTCGAGCTGGCTCAACCGGCGGCGGGTGCGCCAGTGCCGCAGGTGCACGCCGAACGGGTCGCGTGCGCCGGGCTGGCTGGCCTTGGACGAGTGGGTGCGGGAAGTGTTCATGGGCCCGATTCTGGCGTGGCGCCGGGGCCGCGCCATGACCTCCCAGGTTATCGACCGTGTGCGCACCCTTCGGAATCATTGGCCCCAACGCGGCAGGACAGGCTTGCGGCGTAACCACCGAAGGAGATTCTCATGTCCGTCTTTGCATCCTCCCGCTTCCTGCCCAACGTGATGTGGGCCGACGCGGCCTCCTGTGCCGCGACCGGTGCGCTGCAGGTCGCGTTCACCGGCGCGCTCGCAAGGCTGACCGGATTGCCGGCACCGCTGCTTCTGGGAACGGGCGCGTTCCTGCTGGCCTATGCAGCCGCCGCAGTCTTCATGGCCAACCGCCGCACGCCGCCTCGCACGCTGATCGGCCTCGTGGTGGTCGGCAACTTCGGCTGGGCCGTGGGGTGCGTCGCGCTTCTGATGAGCGGCATGTTCGCAGTCACCGCGCTGGGCATGGCGTGGGTGCTGGCGCAGGCCCTCTGCGTGGTCGTGCTGGCCGAACTGCAATGGACCGGCCTGCGCCGCACCCGCGGCGGTGCGGACATGGCGCTGGCATGAAAGACCTTGCGCTTGTTCGGGAAACACCGTGCAGCCGGCCTTGCCGGCCCACGGTGTTGCTCCCGATAGGGGTGGGCGAAGCGACACGAAATGCCCGAAGCCTGGGCGCGACCATAGTCCCCGACTACAACAATTGACATTGATCCCCGCTATCCTTGAGGTGCTTCCACGAACTAACAGGAGTTCCTCAATGGCCAAAGCACCGGCACACGCCTTTGCGTCCACCCTCAAGACCTTCAAGACCGCATCGGGAAAATCCGGCAAATACTGGTCGCTCAAGGAACTGGCCAAGCAATATCCCACCATCGACCGCCTGCCTGTTTCCATCCGGGTCGTGCTCGAGTCGGTGCTGCGCAACTGCGATGGGCAGAAGGTCTCGCCCAAGCACGTGGAAGAGCTGGCCCATTGGTCGCCCAACGCAGAGCGCACGGATGAAATTCCTTTCGTCGTGACCCGCGTGGTGCTGCAGGACTTCACCGGCGTACCGCTGTTGGCCGACCTGGCCGCAATGCGCAGCGTGGCCGCCAAGCTCGGCAAGTCGCCCAAGACCATCGAGCCGCTGGTGCCGGTCGACCTGGTGGTCGACCACTCGGTGATGGTCGACTACTACGGCACGCCCAAGGCGCTCGACCTGAACATGAAGCTGGAGTTCCAGCGCAACAACGAGCGCTACCAGTTCATGAAGTGGGGCATGCAGGCCTTCGACACCTTCCGTGTCGTGCCGCCGGGCTTCGGCATCGTGCACCAGGTCAACCTCGAATACTTTGCGCGCGGCGTCTACAAGAGCGCGAGCGACAACGCCGAAGTTCCCACCTACTACCCCGACTCGCTGGTGGGCACCGACAGCCACACCACCATGATCAACGGCGTGGGCGTGGTCGGCTGGGGCGTGGGCGGCATCGAAGCCGAGGCCGCCATGCTGGGCCAGCCGGTGTACATGCTGACGCCCGACGTGGTGGGCTTCGAGCTCACCGGCAAACTGCGCGAAGGCGTCACGGCCACTGACCTGGTGCTGTTTGTCACCGCGATCCTGCGGGCCGAAAAAGTGGTGGGCAAGTTCGTCGAATTCTTCGGCCCCGGCGCCGCCTCTATCGCCGTGCCCGACCGCGCCACCATCGGCAACATGGCGCCAGAATACGGCGCCACCATGGGCTTCTTCCCGGTCGATGAAATGACCGTGGCGTATTTCGAAGGCACGGGCCGCACCAAGGAGGAGGTGGAGCTCTTCGAGGCCTACTACAAGGCGCAAGGCCTGTTCGGCATGCCCGCTCCGGGCGACATCGACTACACCAAGATCGTCAAGCTCGACCTCGGCACCGTGTCGCCGAGCCTCGCGGGCCCGAAGCGGCCGCAGGACCGCATCGACCTGGGCCACTTGTCGACTAAGTTCTCCGAACTCTTCAGCAAGCCCAACGACGCCAACGGCTTCAACCAGCCGCCCGAGCGGCTGAAGCTGCGCTATCCACTGACCACGAACGGCCCCGGCGACGACGAGGAAACCGCCCCCCCGCCGCCGGGCGCACCGCGCGACGTGGTCGAGATGGTGGCCAACCGGTCGACCAAGGCGGCCGCCCACGTGAGCGCCACCGCGCCCTCGTCGCCCAAGGACGGGGTGACCATCGGCAACGGCGACGTGCTGATCGCGGCCATCACCTCGTGCACCAACACCTCCAACCCGAGCGTGATGCTCGCGGCCGGCCTGCTGGCCAAGAAAGCGGTGGAGGCTGGCCTCACGGTCAAGCCGCACGTCAAGACCTCGCTCGCGCCCGGTTCCCGCATCGTCACCGAATACCTCGAGAAGGCGGGCCTGCTGCCGTACCTCGAAAAGCTCGGCTTCTACCTCGCAGGCTACGGCTGCACCACCTGCATCGGCAATGCCGGCGACCTGACGCCCGAGATCAACGACGCCATCACCAAGAACGACCTCGTCGGCGCGGCCGTGCTCTCGGGCAACCGCAATTTCGAGGCGCGCATCCACCCGAACCTGAAGGCCAATTTCCTGGCCTCGCCTCCGCTGGTGGTGGCTTTTGCCATTGCCGGCAACGTGATGGTCGACCTCATGACCGAGCCCGTGGGCAAGGGCAAGAACGGCAAGAACGTCTACCTGGGCGACATCTGGCCGACACCGAAGGAGATCGACCAGAACCTGCGCTACGCGATGAATGCCAAGTCGTTCCGCGAGAACTACGACAAGGTCAAGAGCGACCCCGGCAAGTTCTGGAGCAGCATCGAGGGCACGGCGGGCCAGGTCTACGACTGGCCCAAGTCGACCTACATCGCCGAGCCGCCGTTCTTCGCCGACTTCAAGATGGCGCCGCATGCGTCGGACGCGGGCTTCAAGGGGGCGCGCGTCATGGCGCTCTTCGGCGACTCGATCACCACCGACCACATCTCGCCGGCCGGCTCCATCAAGGAAAGCTCGCCAGCGGGCATCTGGCTCAAGGCGCATGGCGTGGCCAAGGCCGACTTCAACAGCTATGGCTCGCGGCGCGGCAACCACGACGTGATGATGCGCGGCACCTTTGCCAACGTGCGCATCAAGAACCTGATGATTCCGCCGGACGCCAACGGCACGCAGGAAGAGGGCGGCGTCACGCTGTTCCAGCCGGGCAACCAGAAGATGTTCATCTACGACGCCGCCATGAAATACATGGAACAGGGCGTGCCGACGGTGGTCTTCGGCGGCGAGGAATACGGCACCGGTTCGTCGCGCGACTGGGCCGCCAAGGGCACGCAGCTGCTGGGCATCAAGGCCGTGGTGGCGCGCAGCTTCGAGCGCATCCACCGCGCCAACCTGGTCGGCATGGGCGTGCTGCCGCTGCAGTTCCGGGGCGCCGACTCGTGGCAGACACTGGGCCTCAAGGGCGACGAAAAAATCGACGTGGTGATCGGCGGCCAGCTCAAGCCGCAGATGGACGTCAAGCTGGTCGTGCACCGCGCCGACGGCTCGCACCAGGAGGTGACGGTGCGCCTGCGCATCGACACGCCGATCGAGGTTGACTACTACAAGCACGGCGGCATCCTGCCGTTCGTGCTCAGGCAACTGCTCGCGGCTTGATTCGCGTCGGCCTCATTTCCGACACGCACGGCCTGCTGCGCCCGCAGGCCGTGGCAATGCTGCAGGGCAGCGACTTCATCGTGCATGGCGGGGACATCGGCGATGCGGGCATCCTCAACGTGCTGAAGGCCATCGCGCCGCTGACGGTGGTGCGGGGCAACAATGACCGTGAGCCGTGGGCAGCCGGGATTCCGGAAACGGAATTCCTGCAGGTTGCCGGGGTGCTGGTCTATGTAATACACGACCTGTCGCAGATCGACATAGACCCTGCGGCTGCGGGCGTCCAGGTGGTGGTGTCCGGCCATTCCCACAAGCCGAAAGTCGAGGAGCGCGGCGGCCTGCTCTACGTCAATCCGGGCAGCGCCGGGCCGCGCCGCTTCAAATTGCCGATTGCCGTCGCCGAACTCATCGTCACGGACAACGCGGTCACGGCGCGAATCGTCGAACTGGCTTGAGCATTGAGTAGCGCGGCACCAGGAGGCCTGAATTCGCGCGGGAAAAGGGCAGAGCCCGCGTGGTCAAAGGGATATGGTCAGGTTTCTGCGATTGAGAATTGATAGCATCTAGCTTTTGCTCAATTGGCGCGTTCGGATCCCGACGCACTTTCTTACCGTGCAAACCAACAAATTCGGCGCCGCGCCGGCATCTTCCGGCCTGCGGCTCGACCAGCTTCCCGACAACCAGTGGGCCACCGTGCTCGACGTGGCCCGCCCGGACGGCGCGGACGACCGCGACCTCGTCCTGCGCCTGACCGAGATCGGCTTCGTGCCCGGCGAAGCCGTGCGCATCGTGGCCAGCGGCCTTCCGGGGCGCGAGCCCCTGGCGGTGCGGCTGGGCCACACCACTTTTGCATTGCGCCGCCACGAGGCCGCGCTGATTCACGTGGCGCCGGGCGTGCCGGAAGGCGCACGCCATGGTTGAAGCCGTCATCCAGGGGCCGGGGCGCCTCGCGGCCACCGCACAGCCGGGGCGCATTGCGCTGCTGGGCAATCCCAACTGCGGCAAGACGGCGCTCTTCAACCTGCTCACCGGCAGCCGCCAGAAGGTGGCCAACTACGCCGGCGTGACGGTCGAGCGCAAGGAAGGCTTGCTGCGCACCGCATCGGGCCGCCGCGTGTTCGTGCTCGACCTGCCGGGCGCCTACAGCCTCAACGCGTTGAGCGCGGACGAAGCCGTGACGCGCGACGTGGTCACCGGCAAGAGCAGCGAGCCGTTGCCCGACCTGCTGGTGTGCGTGACCGACGCCACCAATCTGCGGCTCAACCTGCGGCTCGTGCTCGAGGCCAAGCGCCTCGGGCTGCCGATGGTGGTGGCGCTCAACATGACCGACATGGCGAAGAAGCAGGGCATTGCCGTCGACACGGCCGTGCTCTCGCGCGAATTGGGCGTGCCGGTCGTCGAGACCGTCGGCGTGCATTCGGGCGGCGCGCAGGGGCTGCTCGAGGCGCTCGATTCGCCCGTGGCCGCCGCCGCACCGCAGCCCTGGCAGGCGCCGGGGCTCGACGATGTGCTGGCCACGCAGCGCGAAGTGCGCCGCATCCTCGGCATCGCGGTGCGCGAGCCGGTCGGCAGCCTGGCCACCAGCGACCGCATCGACCGCGTGGTGATGCACCCGGTGTGGGGCATGCTGGTGCTTGCGGCCACGATGTTCCTGATGTTCCAGGCGGTGTTCAGCTGGGCCAATGTGCCGATGGACGCCATCAAGGCGGGCACCGAGGGCCTCGGCACTCTGCTCAAGGCCCACATGCCCGAAGGCATGCTGCAGAGTCTGCTGGTCGATGGCGTCATTGCCGGCGTGGGCGGCGTGATCGTGTTCCTGCCGCAGATCCTGATCCTGTTCCTGTTCATCCTGGCGCTCGAAGATTCGGGCTACCTGCCGCGGGCCGCATTCCTGCTCGACCGCGTGATGGGCACCGTGGGGCTTTCGGGCCGCTCCTTCATCCCGCTGCTGTCGAGCTTTGCCTGCGCCATTCCCGGCGTGATGGCCACGCGCACCATCAGCAACTGGCGCGACCGCATCACCACCATCATGATTGCGCCGCTCATGACCTGCTCGGCGCGCCTGCCGGTCTATGCGTTGCTGATCGCGGCCTTCATTCCGGCGCGCACCGTGGGCGGCGTGTTCAACCTGCAGGGCGTGGTGCTGTTCGCGCTGTACGTTTTCGGCATCGTCTCGGCGATGGCGGTGGCCTGGGTGATGAAGCGCTTCCGCGACAACCAGCAGCATTCGCCGCTGATGATGGAGCTGCCCGCGTACCGCTGGCCCAACGTGCGCAACCTGGCGCTGGGGCTCTACGAGCGGGCCTGGATCTTCATCCAGCGCGTGGGCACGATCATCCTCACGCTCACCATCCTGCTGTGGTTCCTGTCGACTTTTCCGTCGCCGCCCGAGGGCGCCACGGGGCCCGCCATCCAGTACAGCCTGGCCGGCATGATCGGCCGCGGGCTCGAACACATCTTTGCGCCCATCGGCTTCAACTGGCAGATTTCAATCGCGCTGGTGCCGGGCATGGCGGCGCGCGAAGTGGCGGTGGGCGCGCTCGGCACGGTGTATGCGCTCTCGGCCACCGGCGACGACGTGGCGGGCCAGCTCGAGCCGCTGATCGCGGGCAGCTGGTCGCTCGCCACCGCGCTCTCGCTGCTGGTCTGGTACGTGTTCGCCCCGCAGTGCATCTCGACGCTGGCGGCGGTCAAGCGCGAAACCGGATCATGGAAGTACGTCTGGATCATGGCCGGCTACCTGTTCGCGCTGGCCTATCTGGCGTGCTTCATTACCTACCGCGTGGCGGTGGCCCTGGGCGCCGGATGATCTGCCGCAAGTCTTGCACGATGTTTCTAGGTTAGTCTCGAACGCGCGTCGGAGTAAACGGAAATGACACAGCAACTGATCGTCGGATTGATTGTCGCGGCCGCCGCGTTCTACGCGGTCTGGCGCTGGATGCCTGCGGGCTGGCGGCGCAGCGCGGCACGCAAGCTCGCGACGGGCACGCACCGTGCCGGGCTGGTCGACCAAGAGCGCGCCGACCAGCTGGCGGCCTCGCTGGCCAAGACCTCGGGCTGCGGCTCCTGCGACAGCTGTGGCAGCTGCGGCCCCAAGGCAGCCGACAAGAAGGAATCCGACGAAGCCGGCCGCGGCGCGCTGTCCACGCACAGCCGCTGAGGCCGATGCCCGCACACATCCTCGTCGTCGGGGGCGGCATCGGGGGGCTTGCCAGCGCGCTGGCGATCTCCAGGAGCCGCCACCGTGTCGATGTCTTCGAGCAGGCGGCCGCGTTCGGTGAGATCGGCGCCGGCATCCAGATCGGCCCCAACGTCACGCGGCGCCTCCACCAGCTGGGCCTGGCCGATGGCCTTGCGACCATGGCCGTGTGCCCCGATGCATTGGTGGTCCAGAGCGCCGGCAGCGGCGCCGAACTGGCCCGCCTGCCACTGGGCGACGCCATGCGCCGCCGCTACGGCGCCCCTTATCTTTGCGTGCACCGCGCCGATCTGCATTCGCTGCTGCTCGAAGCCGTGCGCGCGCGCGGCACAGGCACCCTGGTGACCGATGCGCACATCGCGCAGGTCGAGGTCGGCGACGATCTCGTGTGCGTCTCGAGCAGTGGCGCACGGGCCTGGGAGGGCGAGGCGCTGGTCGGTGCCGACGGACTCTGGAGCGTGGCGCGCCAGCGGCTCGAATCGCCATCGGCGGCTGAGCCGCCCCGCGTCACGGGCCACACGGCCTGGCGCGGGATCGTCGCCCAGGCCGACTTGCCGCAGGCGCTCCGGCGCCAACGGATCGACGTGTGGCTCGGTCCGCGCCTGCACGCCGTGGCCTACCCGGTGCGCGGTGGCGCGTGGCTCAACGTGGTCGTCATTGCCGAAGCCGCACCGGCCGGCGATGCGCGCGACTGGGACCAGGCCAGCAGCCTTGCCGCGCTGCAGCAGGCCACGGGCCGCAGCGGCAGCGGCCTGCAAGCCCTGCTCGAAGCCATGCCCGGCTGGCGCGCCTGGACCCTCAGCGACCGTCCTCCGGTGGCCTCTGCAGCCGACATGGCGCACGAGCGCATCGCGTTGGTAGGCGATGCCGCGCATCCGATGGTGCCCTACCTTGCGCAGGGCGCGGGCATGGCCATCGAGGACGCGGTGGCCTTGGCCGAAGCACTCGGCGAAGGCGGGGCGGCCGAGGTGCCGGCCGCCTTTGCCCGCTATGCCGAGGCACGCTGGCAGCGCAACGCCATGGTGCAGGCAAGGGCTCGCCGCAACGGGCAGGTCTTTCATGCCACCGGCCCCATGCGTTGGGGCCGCGACCTTGCGATGCGCGCGCTGGGCGCGCGGCTGCTGGACCAACCCTGGCTGTACGGGGGCTGACGGACGCCTTCGCCCAGCCCTCAGAGCTTGAATGTCTGCAGGTGCTCGATGCGCTCGGCCAGGCCCTCGGCACCGAGGTAGTGGCCATGGGAGCCGTCGCGAACCTCGAGCAGCGTGGCCTCGAGTTCGGCCAGCATCGCATCGCGTTCGGCAAGGAATGCGGACTGCACGTCGATGCCGGCTTGCGCGCAGGCATCGGCGATCAGGTGCGCGCTCGCCGGCGCACCGCAGGCCGCGCAATTGACGATGGCGGTGACGCTGGGCTCCGCCCCGTTGGCGAGCAGTGCGCTCGTGAGTTCGGGCGAAATCTGGCCGTCGATGTTGCGCAGGGCGTCGGCCGCCACCGGTGCACCCGCGCGCACCAGCGCCATGGCCGCGGCGAAGGCATCCTTGCCGATGGCCACGTCGGTGGCCAGCGCGCTGCCTTGCTGCGGGCCGTCGAAGCTCACACCCGCGGCCGCGAGCTCGGCCACCAGCTCCGCGTCGTCGGTGGCCAGTGCATGGTGCAGCGCCGCGCGTGCCGTGACCGGCAACCGGCGCAGCGTTCCATCCGCCAGCGGCATGCGCCAGTCGAGCACGGCGCGGCAATAGAAGGCCACCAGCTTGTCCATCAGGTCGAGGCCCAGGCCGTGGTCCTGGTGCCGGTCGTCGAGGTACTGGAGCAGGGCCTGGCCCGAGAAATAGTCGCTCGTGGGCGCCAACGGGTTTTCGTCGAGGTGCAGGGCCGCGAAGGCGCCGCGAAGATCGGGTGCGATGGTGCTCACGCTGTCTTCGTGCAGCGCATGCGTCCAGGCCGGCGGCAGTCCTTGTTTCCATGCGGTGATGTGCCCGTGCTGGGGGCCGGGCTCGACCACCGCGTAGACGCGGTCGAGGTACTCGAAGCCGCCGAAGGGCAGGTGCGTGAGCTTGCCGCTCCAGGGGCGGCCTTCTTCTTCGGCGGCCTCTGCGGCCAACTCCTGTTCATGCCCGATCCAGCCCTGCAGATCGCGATAGCCGTCGCTGCCGTCCCAGAACAGCTCCGACCAGCTGACGGATTCCACGTTGCCGTTCATCAGCAGCGACAGGTCGTAGTCGAGCCGGCCGCCGGCCGTTTGCCGCCACAGCGTGGCCAGGGCCTCGGGAAGAGGCCCCGCGCATTGCGCTTCGATCGCGGCGATGCGCGGCTCGGCCATGGGCGGTTGCGCATCGAAGATCACGCGGTCCGCGAACAGGACCACGCCGTGTTCGCGCAGGGTTGCAAGCTCTTCGAGCGAGAACTGGACTTCGTTCATGGCAGTGCCTCCGTTGTTGCCAATGTAGCGGTTTGTGCAAACGAGGCAACAACCGCATCAAAGATCGGTGCGCAGCTTCCAGATTTCGGGGAACAGCACCACGTCGAGCATCTTGCGCAGGTAGCTCACGCCGCCCGTGCCGCCGGTGCCGCGCTTGAAGCCGATCACACGCTCGACTGTGGTCACATGGCGAAAACGCCAGAGGCGAAAGGCGTCTTCGAGGTCGGTAAGTTTTTCGCCGAGCTGGTACAGGTCCCAGTGGTCGTGCGGGTTGCGGTACACGATGAGCCAAGCCGCCTCGACGCCGTCGCTGGCCTCATAGGGCTGGGTCCAGTCGCGCTCCAGATGATCGGCGGGCACCGGAAGGCCGTGGCGCGCGAGCAGCTTCAGCGACTCGTCATACAGCGAAGGCGACCGGTAGGCCGCGTCGACCTGTGCCAGCAGATCGACCCGGTGCGCGTGCGGCTTGAGCATCGCGGCATTCTTGTTGCCGAGCGCGAACTCGATGCAGCGGTATTGCGCGCTCTGGAAGCCGCTGGAGTTGGCCAGGTAGGGGCGCATTGCCGTGTATTCGGGCGGCGTCATGGTCGAGAGCACGGTCCATGCGCTTACCAGCTGTTCCATGATGCGGCTCACGCGCGCGAGCATCTTGAAGGCGTCGGACAGCTTCTCTTGCGCGATGCAGGTGGTGGCGGCGCGCAGCTCGTGCAGCATGAGCTTCATCCAGAGTTCGCTGGTCTGGTGCTGCACGATGAACAGCATCTCGTCGTGCGCGGGCGAGAGCGGATGCTGCGCGTTGAGGATCTCGTCCAGGTGCAGGTAGTCGCCGTAGCTCATCGACTTGCTGAAGTCCAGCTGCGCCTTCTCTTCGTGAACGATTTTTTCGGTGCTCATGATGTTTGCTGGCCGGTCATCGCGAGACCACGGCGGTGTAAGAGGGGCGACCCGGGATCGAGTCTTTCCGGGGGTAGACGAAGCGCACGACATCGGTCTTGCGTTTGAAGTCCTGGTAGGTCTCGCCGCCGGGAATGCGACCCTTTTCGGCAGGGGCATAGCCCGCGGCGCGAACCTCCTTGACCAGCCGGTCGAAGGCGGCCTTGTCGGTCAGCGAGAGCTCGACGCTGTTTTCGCTGGCGCGGCTTTCGACATAGGTGGACTTCATGAGGCGGATGTTCTGGTCGTCGACCATCTTTTCGTACTCGATCATGCTGACCTCGTCGGTCACCGTCCTGTCGGCGTAGGAGAAGCCCTGGGCCTTGACCTGTTGCCGGAAGGCGTCGGGCGTGAGCGCGGCCAAAGCCTTGAGCTGGTCCAGCGTGAAGTTCGGCTGCTGCGCGAAGGCCGGTGCGGCCAGCATCAGGAGCGATGCAAAGATGGCGATCAATCGGTGTTTCATGGGGAGATGCGGCTCAGGTCACTGCGTTCTTGCGGTTGAATTCTTCGCGCTTCCACTCGCCCGATTCGAGCACCTGCACCAGGTGCTCGACGGAGTTCCACACGTCCTCGAAGCCGATGTAAAGCGGCGTGAAGCCGAAGCGCAGGATGTCGGGCATCTGAGAATCGCCGGCGCGGTAGTCGCCGATCACGCCGCGCGCGATCAGCGCCTGCACGATGGCGTAGGCGCCTTCATTGCGGCTCAGGCACACCTGCGAGCCGCGCTGTGCGTGTTCGCGCGGCGTGACCAGCGAGAGCCCCTGGCCCGCGCAGCGCTCTTCAACGAGCTTGATGAAGAGGTCGGTGAGTGCGAGCGACTTGGCGCGCAGCGCGGCCATGGCGCCTTGATCCTTGTCGAATGCTTCGGCGGCAAGCACGGTGTCCAGGCCGCATTCCAGCCCCGCCAGCGCGATGATCGGTTGCGTGCCGCAAAGGTAGCGGCCCACGCCCGGTGCGGGCCGGTAGTGCGGCGTGAACTCGAAGGGTGCCGCATGGCCCCACCAGCCCGACAGCGGCTGCTCGAATTGGCCCGCATGCCGCGTATGGACCCATGCGAAGGCGGGCGCGCCCGGCCCGCCATTCAGGTATTTGTAGCCGCAGCCGATGGCGTAGTCGGCATTGCTGTCGTTGAGCGCGACCGGCACGGCGCCGGCGCTGTGCGCCAGGTCCCATACGGTCAGCGCGCCAGCGGCATGCGCCGCGGCGGTGATGGCCTTCATGTCGTGCATGGCGCCGGTGCGGTAGTTGACGTGCGTGAGCATCAGCACGGCCACTTCGTCGGTCAGCACCGAATCCGGGCCTTGCAGTTCGCCCGCATCGATCAGCTTGAGCGTGAAGCCGCGCTGCCGGCAAAGCGATTCGGCGATGTAGAGGTCGGTCGGGAAGTTGCTGCGCTCGCTGACCACCAGCTTGCGGCCACTGTCTTTTTGCTGCGAGAGCGCCGCGAACAGCACCTTGTAGAGATTCACCGAGGTGCTGTCGGTGCACACCACTTCGCCGGGCGCGGCGCCGATCAGCCGGGCCACCTTGTCGCCCAGGCGCTGCGGCAGGTCGAACCAGCTCGCGGTGTTCCACGAGCGGATCAGGCCTTCGCCCCATTCCTGGGTCACCACTTCGGCGATGCGCGCCGGTGCGGCCGTGGGAAGCACGCCGAGTGAATTGCCGTCGAGGTAGATCACGCCTTCCGGCAGTGTGAATTGGTCGCGCAGCGAGCGCAGCGGGTCTTGCGCGTCGAGCGCGCGGCAGTCGTCAAGAGTCGTCATGGGGGCGGGTTTCAGCGTGAAAGTTCGCGCAGCACGGCGCGAACCGGGGAGGCATCGGCGCTGACCAGCTTGAGCGGCAGCGCGATGAGTTCGTAATCGCCCTCGGGCACGTCGTCGAGCACGAGGTTCTCGAGCACGCGCAGGTCGAGGCGGCGGATGCGCTGGTGGCTTTCCAGCGTCTTGCTGTCGGCCGGGTCGATGCTGGCGGTGTCGATGCCGATGAGCTTCACGCCCATGGCCGCCAGGCGCTCGATGGTGGCCGGCGCGTAGGCCGCGAGTTGCGGGTCCCAGCGGTCGACGGGCATGGCGCTGTAGGTGCGCACCAGCACGCGCGGCGGCAGTTGGCTGGTGATGGCGTGCGCGATGTGCTCCCACTCGATCAGCGGGCCCTTGGCAATCGCATGGATCACGCGGCAAGGGCCGATGAAGGGCGCCAGGTCCACCAGGCCGATGGTCTGGCCTTCGGGGTCGTAGTGCAGGGGCGCATCGGCATGCGCGCCGACATGCGGAGAGAGCTTGATCTCGCTGACGTTGACCGGGCAACCCGGTGAAATGGTCGCTGCCCACCGCTGCTGGTAGGGCGTATCTCCGGGAAACACCGGCGTGCCTGCATGCACGGGCGGTGAAATGTCCCAGATGCGTTGCGGATGTGATGAAGCCATGGCGCGAAGTTAGCGCCCGACGAGGGGTCGTGGTGTCGGTTATTTCCAACACCATGCGTGACGAGATGAACCGGCTCAGTGATCGAGCGGCGGCAGCCCGTGCCGCGAGCGCGCCCGTTCGCAGGCGTCGCTGCCGGCCTGCAGCTCGTGGCACGGGTTGGGGCGCCATTCGTAGATGCCGCAGGCCACGGTGTGGCCGATCTTGCCGGTCAGCGCCGCGCAGCGCATCGGCGTGTGGTCGGTGCCGCGCATGCGGCAAAGCGCATCGTTCACCTCGACCGCGAGGCCCGAGGGCACGCGCCCGCCGTTGTCGTCGAGTTCATGCACGCTGAAGTCGACGCGGTAGCTGGCGCAGCAGGCGCCGCATTGCTGGCAATGGGACACGCGGCCGCGCCTTCAACTGCTCAGAGCTTGCCCAGGAGCAAAAACTCCATCAGTGCCTTTTGCGCATGGAGCCGGTTCTCGGCCTCGTCCCACACCACCGACTGCGGGCCGTCGATGACTTCGGCCTGCACTTCCTCGCCGCGGTGCGCGGGCAGGCAGTGCATGAAGAGGGCGTCGGGCTGGGCGATGCGCATCATGTCTTCATCGACGCACCAGTCGGCGAAAGCCTTGCGGCGCGCCTCGTTCTCGGACTCGTAGCCCATGCTGGTCCAGACGTCGGTGGTCACCAGGTCGGCGCCGCGGCAGGCTTCCATCGGGTCCTTGAAGACCTGGTAGCTGTCGGCCGAGCGCAGGCCCGCCACCGACTGGTCGACCTCGTAGCCGCTGGGCGTGCTCACGTGCACCTTGAAGCCCAGGATTTCGCTCGCCTGCAGCCAGGTGTTGGCCATGTTGTTGCCGTCGCCCACCCAGGCCACGGTCTTGCCCTGGATCGAGCCGCGATGCTCGATGTAGGTAAAGATGTCCGCGAGGATCTGGCAGGGGTGGAACTCGTTAGTCAGGCCGTTGATCACCGGCACGCGCGAATGCGCGGCGAAGGTGTCGATCTTGGTCTGCTCGTAGGTGCGGATCATCACGATGTCGACCATGCGGCTGATGACCTTGGCGCTGTCCTCGATGGGCTCGGCACGGCCGAGCTGGCTGTCGCCGGTGGTCAGGTGCACCACGCTGCCGCCGAGCTGGTACATGCCGGCCTCGAAGCTCACGCGGGTGCGCGTGCTGGCTTTCTCGAAGATCATGGCCAGCGTGCGGTCGGTCAGCGGCTGGTGCTTCTCGTAGGTCTTGAACTTCTTCTTGATGATCGCCATGCGATCGAAGAGGTAGGCGTATTCGTCGGCCGTGAAGTCCGAGAACTGCAGGTAGTGGCGGATGGCGTTGGGCGTGGCGGCGGTCGTCATTGCGCTGTGGGCTCCGACAGAAAGGTTTTCACCAGGGGCGCGAGAATGGCGACGATTTCGTCAGCCTCGGCAATGCTCAGGATGAGCGGCGGCACGAGGCGGATCACCTTGTCGGCCGTGACGCTCAGCAGCAGGCCGGCGTCGCAGGCGCGGTTCAGGATCACGCCGCAGGGGCGGTCGAGCTCGATGCCCAGCATCAGGCCCTGGCCGCGGATTTCCTTCACGCCCGCGAGGCCGCCGATTTCGCGCTCCAGCGCGCTCTTGAGGTGCTCGCCCACCACGGCCGCGTTCTCGAGCAGCTTGTGCTCTTCCATGATGCGGATGGTCTCGATGCCGGCACGCATCGCGAGCGGATTGCCGCCGAAGGTGGTGCCATGGTTGCCCGGGCCGAAGATGTTGGCGGCCTTGGGGCCGGCCACCACGGCGCCGACCGGCACGCCCGAGCCCAGGCCCTTGGCCAAGGGCATCACGTCGGGCTTGATACCGGCCCACTGGTGCGCGAACCACTTGCCGGTGCGGCCCATGCCGCATTGCACTTCGTCGATCATCATGAGCCAGTCGCGCTCGTCGCACAGGGCGCGCACCTGCTTCAGGTATTCCCAGCGCATCGGGTTGATGCCGCCTTCGCCCTGGATCGTTTCGAAGAACACGGCGACCACGTTGGGGTTGCCTTCGGTGGCTTTCTTGAGCGCCTCGATGTCGTTCAGCGGTACGCGGATGAAGCCCTCGACCAGCGGGCCGAAGCCGGCCTGCACCTTCGGGTTGCCGGTGGCCGACAGGGTGGCGATGCTGCGGCCGTGGAAGGCGGCTTCGTACACCACGATCTCGGGCCGCTCGATGCCCTTGTCGTGGCCGAACTTGCGCGCGAGCTTCAGGGCAGCCTCATTGGCCTCCAGGCCGGTACAGCAAAAGAAGACGTTGGTCAGCCCCGAGAGCTCGGTCAGCTTGGCGGCCAGCTGCTCCTGGCCCGGCACGTGGTAGTAGTTGGAGCTGTGGATCAGCTTGCTGATCTGGTCCTGCAGCGCGGGCACCAGCTCGGGGTGGTTGTGGCCCAGCGTGTTCACGGCAATGCCCCCGAGGCCGTCGAGGTAGGCCTTGCCCGTGGTGTCCCAGACTCGGCAGCCCTGGCCGTGCGACAGCGCGATCGGCAGGCGACCGTAGGTGTTCATGACGTGGGGCGAGGTGGGCTGGGCGGTAGCGCTCATTCGGGTTCTCCAGAAAGGGAACCGCGGATTCTAGGCGTGCGCCAAGGCGGCTTCATTGAGGATTCCGCATCACAGCAATGCCCCCTGCCCGGAAGGCAAAAGTGGGGCGGATAGAATCGCTTGTTGCACCGCAGCACCCGCTCCGGGCGCCTCATTCAACGATGATTTCCCCCACTGCCAAAGAAATCTTCATCCAGGGCATCACCCGTGATGGCCGGACTTTTCGACCCAGCGACTGGGCCGAGCGGCTGGCCGGCGTGATGTGCTCTTTCCGGCCCGGCGGCGCGTATCCGGGAAGCCATTTGAGCTATTCGCCCTGGTGCATTCCAACCACCATCAACGGGGTCAAGTGCGTGGTCGTGAACCGCGCCTTGCGCGATGCCGAGCCCATGGCCTGGGACTTCTGCGTCAATTTTGCGCGGGACAACGATTTGCAGGTGGCCGAAGCCTGCCTGGTGCCCGACGCGCCGGCCGCGCCACTCAAAACCTGAGCCAGCGCTTCCGGTTCCAGGAAGCGATCGGACATGAAAAAACCGCCCGAAGGCGGTTTTTTACACTTTGCTGCAGCGCACCCCGATCAAACGGCGGACCGGAGAATTCCGATCCGGGCTTGCCTGACAGGTGTCAGGCGGCGGCCTTTTCAGGCGCGAGGGCAAGGGCCTTGACCTTCGCCGACAGGCGGCTCTTGTCGCGAGCTGCCTTGTTCTTGTGGAAGATGCCCTTGTCGGCGACGGTGTCGACGATGCTCTGGGCCTTCGCGAAGAGTTCGCTTGCCTTGGTCTTGTCGCCGGCCAGGACGGCCTTTTCGACATTCTTCACGGCGGTGCGGTATTTGGAGCGCAGCGAGGTGTTCGCAGCGTTGAGCTTGGTGTCCTGGCGGACGCGCTTACGGCCGGAGGCGAGGCGCGGGTTCTTTTTCTTGGGCTTGGCGGATGCCATGATTTAGTTCCTTAGGTGTCTGAGGATGATGCAGCAAAGCCCTCCATTATAGGCCGGGTTGCCTTTTTCGCCGAATCGGGGGCTTGGCGGGCCCTACACTCGCCCCGTGTCCCTGCTCAAATCCGCTTCCACCGTTTCCCTGCTGACGCTCGCATCGCGGATCACGGGCCTCGTGCGCGACGTGCTCTTCGCCTCGGTATTCGGCGTCAGCGCCCTGACCGATGCCTTCAACGTCGCGTTCCGCATTCCCAACCTGTTTCGGCGGGTTTTCGGCGAAGGCGCCTTCAGCCAGGCTTTCGTGCCGGTGCTCGCAGCGCGCAAGACCGAAGCCGGCGAAGAGGGCGCCAAGGCGCTGATCGACCACGTCGCCACGCTGCTCACGTGGGCGCTGGTGGTCCTGTGCGTGGCCGGGGTGGTCGGCGCCCCCTGGATGGTGTGGGCAATGGCCAGCGGGCTGGCGGGGTTCGATGCGGCCGTGGTCATGACGCGGTGGATGTTCCCTTACATCGGCTTCATGTCGCTCGTGGCGCTGGCGGGCGGCGTGCTCAATACCTGGCGCAAGTTCGCGGTGCCGGCCGCTTCGCCGGTCTTGCTGAACCTTTCGCTCATTCTTGCCATCGTGGCGGGCGCGCCGCTGTTCAGGCGCTACGGCATCGAGCCCATCTATGCGCAGTGCGCCGGCGTGCTGGTCGGCGGGGTGCTGCAACTGGCGCTGCAAGTGCCGGCCCTTCGCGCCCTGGGCCTCATGCCGCGCATCGGCGCCAGCTGGACGGCGCTGCGCACCGCCTGGACCGATCCCACCACGCGCAAGGTCATGAGGCTGATGCTGCCCGCCCTGCTGGGGGTGAGCGTGGCGCAGATCTCTCTGCTCATCAACACCCAGATCGCGTCGCACCTTGCCACGGGCAGCGTCACCTGGGTGGTCAACGCCGACCGCCTGATGGAGTTTCCCACCGCCATGCTGGGCGTTGCGCTCGGCGTCGTGCTGATGCCGCAGCTGGCCGGGGCGCGCGCCGCCAAGGATGACGAGCGGTACTCGGCCATGCTCGACTGGGGGCTCCGGCTGGTGGTGCTGCTCTCGGCGCCTTGTGCCATCGCCCTTTTGCTTTTCTCGCAGCCGCTGGTGTCGGTGCTGTTCCACAACGGTGCCTACGGCGACGAGGACGTGAAGCGCACCACGCTCGCACTCATGGGCTACGGCGTCGGGCTGGTGGGCATCGTGGCCATCAAGGTGCTGGCGCCGGGGTATTACGCCAAGCACGACATGCGCACGCCGGTGATCATTGCCGTATCGGTGCTCGTGCTGATCCAGGTGCTCAATGTCTTCCTGGTGCCGGTGCTGCAGCACGCCGCGCTCACGCTGACCATCGGCATCGGCGCGGTGGTCAATGCGATCTGGCTCCTGGTGGGGCTGATCCGCCGCGGCAACTACAAACCCGAGCCGGGCTGGGGCAAGTTCATCCTGCAGGTGGCGGCGGGCACGCTGGTATTGGCCGCCTTGCTGGCCTGGGGCTCGCACTATTTCGACTGGATCGGCCTGCGCGCCCAGCGGCTGCACCGCATCGGGCTGCTGGCCGCGCTGATCGCGGGCGCCGGGCTGCTGTATTTCGCCGTGCTGGCGGCCGTGGGCGTGCGGCTGCGCAGTTTCATGCGCCGGTGAGGGGCCCGAGACGCAGCCCGGTGGGAGCTTGCGCAACAGGGTTGTTTGCAAATTGTGCAAGCTGAAAACACCGCCTTGACGCTCCCCGAATGCTCCTCTACAAAGACACATGACGTTCAGCTTCCAGGTTCCCACCGCACTGGCTTATTTCGAGTCGCTGGTGCAGAGCGACGACCACTTTCCGCTGCTCGAGGCGGCCGCCAGCCTTGCGCAGGACGAATACCCCGACCTCGACGTGCAGCAGGTGCTCGGCGACGTCGACCAGTTGCTTGCGCGCCTGAAGCGTCGGCTGCCGGCCGATGCCGCACCGCTGGCCCGGCTGCGTGCGCTCAACCAGTTCTTCTTCAACGACCTGAACTTCGGCGGCAACGTCAACGACTACTACGACCCCGACAACAGCTACCTGAACGCCGTCTTGCGCACGCGCCGCGGCATTCCGATCTCGCTGGCGGTGCTGTGGATGGAACTGGCGCAGGGCCTGGGGCTGCAGGCGCGGGGCGTCGGCTTCCCGGGCCACTTCATGCTCAAGGTCACGTTGCCCAAGGGGCAGGTGGTCATCGACCCCTTCACCGGCAAATCGCTCTCGCGCGAAGAACTGGGCGAGCGGCTCGAGCCGTACAAGCGCAGCAACGGGCTGGTCGGCGATTTCGACGTGCCGCTGGGCCTGTACCTGCAGCCGGCCAGTTCGCGTGAAATCATCGCGCGCATGCTGCGCAACCTGAAGGAAGTGCACCGGGCCCAGGAGGACTGGCAGCGCGCCATCGCGGTGCAAGACCGCCTGATTGCGCTGCTGCCCAACGCCTGGGGCGAATACCGCGACCGCGGCATCGCGCATGCCGAGCAGGGCAACACCGCAGCCGCGGTGCGCGACCTCGAAACCTACCTGGCGCACGTGGAAGACGCGCTCGACGTCGACGCCATTGCCGAGCGGGTGGCCGCGTTGCGGCGGGCAGCCAACTGATGAACGCCAGAGACGGCGTGGCCGCTGCACCCGATCTCGGCACGCTGCACGAATTCCACGGTGTGCAGCCGGTGCTGCCGGTGTCCGACGTCACGCGCGCCGCGCGCTGGTTCCGGGACGTGCTGGGCTTCGAACTCGATTTCATCGCCGGCGAGCCGCCCAGCTATGCGCGGGTCAAGAAGGGCGACCGCAGCTACGGCGATCCGGTCTATCTGCGGCTGTGGCAGTGCAACACGCGCGGCACGCCGCCCTGGCGCGGCGAAATCGTGATCCACGTGGGCAAGGACGTCGATGGCCTGCACGCCGCCTACGTCAAGCGCGGAGTGACGGTGGTCGAGCCCCCGGCCTCCCAACCGTGGGGCCTGCGCGAATTCGCGATCCGCGAACCGGATGGACACATCCTGCGTTTCTGCGGCTATTTGCCCTGAGTTTCTGATACAAAAAATTACAAATAGATCGGCGCGCACGTGTCGATCCGTCTTTCGCTCGTCCGACGTGTGAACAGGAGCACGTGGTTTTTGCGGCTCCCCAACCCCATCGACCTTCAGGAGAAACGACATGCGATTCATGGTTCTGGTCAAGGCCAACAAGGATTCCGAAGCCGGCGTGATGCCCAGCACCGAAGTGCTCACCGCCATGGGCAAGTTCAACGAGGAACTGGTCAAGGCCGGCGTGCTGCTGGCGGGCGAAGGGCTGCATCCGTCCTCCAGGGGCGCCCGCGTGCGCTGCGAAGGGCTGAAGCGCACCGTGATCGACGGCCCCTTCGCCGAGACGAAGGAACTGCTCGCGGGCTTTTGGCTGCTGCAGGTCAAGTCGAAGGAAGAAGCCATCGAATGGATCAAGCGCAGCCCGTTCCAGGAGGGCGAGATCGAGATCCGCCAGGTCTTCGAAGCCTCCGACTTCGGCGACTCGATGACGCCCGAACTGCTGGCGCAGGAAGAGCGCCTGCGCGCGGAGGCCGAGGGCCGCGCCAAGGCCGGCAACTGATGAGCCGGCCGCATCCAAGGAGACCCACCATGCGATTCATGCTGCTGATGATTCCCCACGGCTATGAAACGGCCGCGCCCGGCACCATTCCCGACGACGTCGATGCGGTGGCGGCCATGATGGCCTACAACGAGTCGATGCAGAAAGCCGGCGTGCTGATCAGTTGCGACGGCCTGCATCCGCCCTCGATGGGCGCGCGCGTGAGCTTTCCGGGCCGCAAGCCCAAGGTGATCGATGGCCCTTTTGCCGAAGCCAAGGAAGTGCTCGGCGGCTTCTGGATCATCGACGTGCCTTCGCGCGCCGACGCCATCGAATGGGCCACGCGGTGCCCCGGCAGCGAGAACGAGGTCATCGAGGTCCGCCAGATCCAGGAGATTGCCGACTACCCGCCCGATGTGCAGGCCCTGAGCACCGAATTCGCGTCGATGCAGACGGTCAAGAAAACGTAGACATGAGGGCCATCCGATGAGTCCCCGCGTGGCCGAGGCGAAGGCCCGCGCCGACGAGGCCGCGGTCCACCGCAGCATCGAGGCGGTGTGGCGCATCGAATCCGCGAAGATCATCGCCGCGGTGGCGCGGATGGTGCGCGACGTGGGCCTGGCGGAGGAACTGGCCCAGGACGCGCTGGTTTCCGCCCTCGAGCAATGGCCCGAATCGGGTGTGCCCGACAACCCCGCGGCCTGGCTCACCGCGGTTGCCAAGCGCCGCGCCCTCGACCGTCTGCGACATGGCCAGCTGGCGGAGCGCAAGGCACCCGAGATCGGCCGCGAGCTCGATGCGCAGCACGAAATGGCGCAATCCGATTTCGCCGAAGCGGCGGATGCGGCCATCGACGACGACATCGGCGACGACCTGCTGCGGCTGGTGTTCACCGCCTGCCACCCGGTGCTTTCGACCGAGGCGCGCGTGGCGCTCACGCTGCGGCTGATGGGCGGCCTCACGACCGATGAAATTGCGCGGGCATTCCTGGTGCCCGAAGCCACCGTGGCGCAGCGCATCGTGCGGGCCAAACGCACGCTGCTCGAAGCCCGCGTGCCCTTCGAGGTACCGCGCCGGCATGAGCTCGAGGCGCGGCTCGCGTCGGTGCTCGAGGTGCTCTACCTGATCTTCAACGAAGGCTACTCGGCCACCGCCGGCGACGACTGGATGCGCCCCGCGCTGTGCGACGAAGCAATGCGCCTGGGCCGCATCGTGGCCGAGCTGATGCCCGACGCCTCGGAGGTGCACGGCCTCGTGGCGCTGATGGAAATCCAGGCCTCCCGAACGGCCGCGCGCGTGGGCCCTTCGGGCGAGCCGGTGCTGCTGCTCGAGCAGAACCGCGCGCGCTGGGACCAGATGCTGCTTCGCCGCGGCCTGGCCGGACTGGCGCGCGCGGAAGCGCTGGTCGGCGCTCTTGGCCCCTATGCGCTGCAGGCCGCCATTGCCGCCTGCCATGGCCGAGCGCGCACCGCGGAAGAAACCGACTGGCCTCGCATCGCCGCGCTGTACGACGCGTTGGCGCAGCTGTCGCCTTCACCCATCGTCGAACTGAACCGCGCCGTCGCGCTCTCGATGGCCTTCGGCCCGGCCGCTGGGCTCGAAGTGGTGGATGCGCTCGTGGGCGAGCCGGCATTGCAAAACTATCACCTGCTCCCGGCGGTGCGCGGCGACCTGCTCTTCAAGCTCGGCCGCCGCGACGAGGCCCGCAGGGAATTCGATCGCGCCGCCTCGCTCACGCGCAACACCCGCGAGAAGACGTTGCTGCTGGCGCGCGCCCGGGCGTGCACCGTGCCGGAAAGCTGATTCTCGGAGCCTCTGCGGCGCTAGGCTTTCGACAGCGATGTGGAAGCGGATGGCGAGCCGGGCAGCCCGAACTGATGCCATGCGCGCCGCAGCTGCGTGTCCGATCCGAAGCCCGAGATTTCCGCCGCCCGCGTCACGCTCGCGCCCGAGGCCAGCGCGAGCTGGGCCGCCGCCAGCCGCAGCCGGCGCAGGTAGGCCAGCGGCGCCACGCCCGCATGCTCGACGAACAGCCGCGTGAGGTGGCGCGCCGAGGTGTGGGCCACTTCGGCCATCCGGGGCACGCTCCAGTCGGCCTGCGGTTGCTCGCTGACGGCGTCCTGCACCCGGTGCAGCGCGGCATGCAAATGGTTGCGGTAGGCCAGGAAGGGCGAAAGCTCCGGGTCGTGCGGGCCGCGCCGCTGCGCCACCACCATGGTCTGCGCCACCTGGGCGGCCAGGGGCTCGCCGCATACATCCGCGATGCGGTGCAGCACCAGGTCGATGCCGGTCGTGACGCCCGCGCTGCTGTAGACCGGCGGATCGATGACGAACACGCGGTTGGCCACCACGTCGCAGCGCGGCTCTACTGCGCGCAGCTCGTCCAGGTGGTGGTGGTGCGTGGTGACGCGCCGGCCCGCGAGCGCACCGGCATGCGCGGCGAGCAGGGCGCCCGCGCAGACCGTGACCAGCTCGAGACGGCCGCGCTCGAAGCGCTGCCTGCGCAGCCAGTGCAGAAGGTCCTGGGTTTCGGCATTGTCGACAGAGATGGAGTCGCCGGGCAGCCCGACCAGCACGATCCAGGCCGGACCGCTCCATTGCGCCGGCAACGGCGCGAGATTGGCGAGCGCCACGCCCACGGAACCGATCGACGTGGGGCGCGGGCTTGCGAATTCGATCTCGAAGCGCTCGGGCTGGCCTGCTGCGCGCAGCCGCTGGTTCGCGATGCGCAGCGCCTCCGCGGGGCCGGCCCAGTCGAGCACCAGGCTGCCCGGCAGGAGCACGAACACTACGCGGATGGGCTGCTGCCGGAGGTCCATGCGTAATCCATCTGGCGCGCGGTGCGTTCGGCCAGCGCGCGGCCGGACAGCCTTTCGACCAGGTACAGGCTCATGTCGATGCCGGCGCTGATGCCTGCGGAGCTGACCACGCGGCCGCTGTCGATCCAGCGCTCGCCTTCGCGCACATCGAGCGAGGGGAACTGCTCGCGCAGGTCAGCAATGTCTTCCCAATGGGTGGTGACGGCCTCGTGCGTGACCACGCCGCTTTTGCCGAGCAGGAAGACGCCGGTGCAGACCGAGGCAACCACTTGTGCACCGGCCGCGCAGTCGGCGATCCAGCGCAGCGTGGCGGGGCTCGCCATCGGGGCATCGACCACGCCGCCGGGCACGATCAGCACGTCGGCACCCGGGTTCGTGGCCAGGTCATGGTCGGCCAGCAGCCGCAGGCCGGCGCGGGCCTGCACGGGCTGGCGGCCGTTGCTCGACAGCGCCACGGACGCGACCTCGAACGGGGCTTGTGTGCCGGCATCCATCCGCTGGCTGACGCGGCTCGCGGTGGTGAACACCTCGAAGGGCCCCGCGAAATCGAGTGCCTCGACGCCGTCGTAGGCGAGGATCCTTACGCGCAAGGTCATGCCGCCACGCTTTCGTGGGTCCTGGCGCCGGCACGCTGCAGCGCCCGCGCCACGCTGCAGACGGTGGCAAAGCGGCCGTCCAGCACGGCCGCGGTGCGTGCCTTGATGTCGGCTGCGGCCAGCGGCCGGCTGTCGGGCTGCACCATGTCGAAGGTCAGCGTGGCGTCGGTCACGTAGTCGACCTCCCAGCCCAGGTCGGAGGCGTGGCGCGTGGTGGTTTCGCAGCATTGCTCGGTGCGGATGCCGCTCACGATCAGCCGGCCGATGCCCTGCTGCGTGAGCCAGACGTCGAGGCCGCTGTTGACCAGTGCGCTGTGGCGGTGCTTGGTGAAGGTGGCCGCGGCCTCGAACGGTGCCAGGCCCTCGATCGGGCGCACGAAGCCCGATTCGATGGCGAACGGGTTGACCGCCGTTGCGGGGTTGTCGACATGGAAGACGCGCACGATCGGGAGACCGGCGGCCGAGCAGCCTTCGATCAGCGCGTTCTGCGCGGCAAAGTAGGGTTGCGCAACATCTTCGGACCAGTACGGGCGCTGGCGAAACGATTCCTGCGCATCGATCACTATCAGACAGGATTTCATGGGGTTGGCTCGAAGGGCGGAGTGAATGATGCCGCCTATTCTTCAGTGCCGCCAGCCCGCGGTCCGCGCCAAAGCAGACCAGAATCGATCAAATCAGGACATGAGTGCTAGACGAGCTCGGCGGCCTGCAGCTCTTTCTTGAGGTACGCGTAGAAAAGCGGCGCCGCCACCAGCCCGGCCGGGCCGAACACCGCTTCGGCCACGAACATGACGGCCAGCAGTTCCCACACCCGCATCTGCGTGCGGCTGCCGACCACCTTGGCGTTGATCACGTACTCGGCCTTGTGAATGACGATAAGAAAAACAAGGCAGGCGAGTGCCGTGATCGGCGACACCGAGAGCGCCACCAGCGTGATGACCGAATTGCAGACCAGGTTGCCCACGATGGGCACCAGGCCCGCCACGAAGGTCAGCGTGATCAGCGCCGGCGTGTAGGGCAGGTGGGGGCCCCAGAGCGGCATCAGGAACAGCAGGAAGATGGCGGTCAGCAGGGTGTTGAAAGCCGCGATCCAGAACTGCGCGGCAACGATCTGGCGAAAGGCCTCGCCGAAGATGCTGATGCGCCGATACAGCTGCGCAGCCAATGGCCGGTGCCGCAATGGCGGCGGCGCAATGGCGGCCAGCCCGCCCACGATGAGTCCGACGTAGGCGAACAGCAGCCCGCCCAGCCACGCCCGGCCTGCCAGGGCCAGCGAACCGGCCTGCGCCCGCAGGTAGTTGGCCACCACGCGTTGCACTTCGGCCGCGCCTTCGGGCAGGTAGACCGCGATTTCCGGGGGCAGCTTGAGCCGCAGCTCGAGCACGGTGCGCGCCGTGTAGTCGAGCAGGTCGCGGTACTGGTCGGGCGCATCGAGGATGTACTCGCGTGCCTGCGACAGGCCCAGCGAAATCAGCGCAAGGGGGGCCAGCAGCACCAGCGTGACCGCCAGGACCCGGGCCGGCACGCTGACACGGCCTGGCGGCAGTCTCAGCCGCGCCAGGCCATTGCCGATCAGGCGTGTGAACCAGCGCGTGGCCAGAAAACCGATGCACACGCACAAAAGGCCGGGCAGCAGGTGCTCCCACATCACCAGCAGCAGGGCAGCCGGCATCAGGAGGTAGCTGGCCAGCACCACGTTGCGCGAGGCAGGCTGGGGCTTGGTGTCGATGGTTACGAGGGTTGGTTTGGACATCAGGGTCCGGGTGCTGCGCGCGCGAGCCTCGGAGGGAAAGATCAGCCGACCACCACGGCGGCACCCGCGCCGCGCTCGGCGATGGTGCCGATTTCATACACCGACTCGCCCGCCGCGCGCAGCGTGGCGGCACAGGCGGCGGCTTCGGCCGCGTCGATCACCACCACCATGCCGATGCCGTTGTTGAAGGTGCGGTTCATCTCGATGTCGTCGATGCCCGCCACCTTCTGCAGCCAGGCGAAGAGCTCGGTCTGCGGCCAGCTGCCCTTCTTGAGGCGGGCCGCCGTGCCTTCGGGCAGCACGCGCGGAATGTTCTCGAGCAGGCCGCCGCCGGTGATGTGGGCCAGCGCCTTGATCGGGTGCCTGGCCAGCGCTTCGAGCACCGGCTTCACGTAGAGGTGGGTGGGTTCCATCACGGCTTCGCGGAAAGGCTTGCCGTCGAGCGTGGCGGGCAGGTCTGCACCCGCGCGCTCGATCACCTTGCGCACCAGGCTGAAGCCGTTGGAATGCACGCCGGCCGAAGCCAGGCCCAGCACCACGTCGCCGGGCTTCACGTTCTGGCCGGTGAGGATCTTCGACTTTTCGACCGCGCCGACCGCAAATCCCGCCAGGTCGTACTCGCCGGCCGGGTACATGCCAGGCATTTCGGCGGTTTCGCCGCCGATCAGCGCGCAACCGGAGATTTCGCAGCCGCGTGCGATGCCGCCGATCACGGCCGCGGCCGTGTCCACGTCGAGCTTGCCGCAGGCGAAGTAGTCGAGAAAGAAGAGGGGCTCGGCGCCCTGCACCAGCACGTCGTTGACGCTCATGGCCACCAGGTCGATGCCGACCGTGTCGTGCATGTTCCATTCAAAGGCCAGCTTGAGCTTGGTGCCCACGCCGTCGGTGCCGCTCACCAGCACCGGCTCCTTGTAGCGCTTGGGCACCTCGAACAGCGCGCCGAAGCCGCCGATGCCGGCCAGCACTCCTTCGCGAAGGGTCTTCTTGGCGAGGGGCTTGATACGGTCTACCAGGGCGTCGCCGGCATCGATATCGACACCGGCATCCTTGTAGCTGAGCGGGGTGGGCGTGGTGGAAGTCATGGTCGGACGGTGTCGAGAAAGGGGCGGGAAGGAGACGAAGAGGTAGGGGCGCCGGTAACCGAAGCGGCCGGGCCGATAGAATTCCTCACGATTTTAAGGGCCCTCCGGGCCCCCTCCATGAACCTTCCCGGGATGAAACAGCTCGCGCTCGATATCGGCATTGCGACGGGCCCCAGCTTCGACGCTTTTTTTGCCGGCCCGAACGAGGCGGCGCTGCGGCACCTGCAACTGTGGGTGGGCGGCGCCGGCCCATCGGTGCCTCACTCTCCCGTGCCGACCTATCTGTGGGGCGAAAGCGGCAGCGGCAAGAGCCATCTGCTCGAATCGGTGCGTGTCGCACTGCGCGAGCAGGGCGCGAGCGTGGGCTGGCTGCATGCCGGCCTGCTGGAGCCGCCCGAGTTCGACGAGCGCTGGGGCGCCGTGCTGCTCGACGATGTACACCTCTACACCGCGGTGCAGCAGCACGCGGCCTTCAACTGGTTCGTCAACGCGCAGACCCTACAGCGCGGCGTGGTGGCCGCGGGCGCCCTGCCGCCGGCCGACCTGCCGCTGCGCGAAGACCTTCGCACCCGGCTGGGCTGGGGCCATGTGTTCCACCTGCAGGTGCTGAGCGAAAGCGAACGCCGCGCGGTGCTGCGGCAGGCGGCCGACGCGCGCGGCGTCATGCTGTCGGACGACGTGCTCGACTACATGCTGCACCGCTTCAGCCGCGACCTGGGCAGCCTCATGGAGCTGCTCACGCAGCTCGATGGCTATGCCCTGCAGACACAGCGCGCGATCACGATCCCGCTGATCCGATCCATGCTCGAAAACGAATAAGAAGAGCTTCAACCAACAATGATCAAGAAATTCATCGACAAGCTGCTGGGCAAATCCGCCGGCGGCACGCAGGGCAAGAGCCGTTTCGGCAAGCGCCAGGAGGTGCCGGCCGAGGTTCACAAGATCGATCCAGCCCTGGTCGACGAACGCGCGAAGAACGTCGTCACCACGCTCCAGCAAGCCGGCTACGAGGCCTACGTGGTGGGCGGCGCGGTGCGCGACCTGCTGCTGGGCCTGCGTCCGAAGGACTTCGACGTGGCCACCAACGCCACGCCCGAGCAGGTCAAGTCGCTGTTCAGGCGCGCCTTCATCATCGGGCGGCGCTTTCGCATCGTGCACGTGGTGTATGGGCGCGGCCGCGAGCACGAGGTGATCGAAGTCTCGACCTTCCGCGCCTACATGGACAACGCCGCCGCCGAGCAGGTTGCCGGCAACGAGCGCACCAGCAAGGGCGAGCTCGCAAGCATGAAGCACGCGGTGGATGCCAGCGGCCGCGTGCTGCGCGACAACGTCTGGGGTCCGCAGGAAGAAGACGCGGCGCGCCGCGACTTCACCGTGAACGCCATGTACTACGACCCGGCCAACCAGATCGTGGTCGACTATCACAACGGCATCAAGGACGCGCAGAAGCTCACGCTGCGCATGATCGGCGACCCGGCCACGCGCTACCGCGAAGACCCGGTGCGCATCATCCGCGCGATCCGTTTCTCGGCCAAGCTCGCGGCGCTCGGTTTCAAGATGGAAGCCAAGACCGCCGCCCCGCTGGTCGAGTCAAGCAAGCTGCTGGCCGACGTGCCGCAGAGCCGCCTGTTCGACGAGATGCTCAAGCTGCTGCAGACCGGCCACGCCATAGCCACGGTCGAGCAGCTGCGCAAGCTGGGCCTGGTCACGGGCATCTATCCGCTGCTCGACGTGGTGGTGGAGCGCGCCGACTCGCCGTTCGTGAAGGCGGCCCTGCAGGACACCGACCGCCGCGTGGGCGAAGGCAAGCCCGTGGCGCCCAGCTTCCTCCTGGCCTGCGTGCTGTGGGCCGATGTGCGCGACGGCTGGGCCCAGCGCATCGAGGGCCGGCACGGCCAGCGCCCGCAGCCCCCGTTCCCGGCGCTGCAAGATGCCATCGATGATGTGTTCAACGCCCGCATCGGCGACGTGTCGGGGCGCGGCAAGCTGGCCGCCGACATGCGCGAGATCTGGATGATGCAGCCGCGCTTCGACAAGCGCACCGGCTCCACGCCCTACAGCCTGGTCGATCAGGCGCGTTTCCGCGCCGCCTTCGACTTCATGCGCCTGCGCGCCGACGTGGGCGAGGTCAGCGAGGCCATTGCCGAGTGGTGGCAAGAGTTCAGCACGGCCGACGAAGTGCGCCAGCAAGACCTGCTGGAACAGGTGCGCGACGAGCAGAAGACCCGCCAGCGCGTGCGCACACGCGACCCGGTGGCGCCGAAGCCGCGCGGCGAGCCGGTGGCGCGCCAGCACCAGGCCGACGCCGAACTGCGGCAGGACGACGAGGCCGAGGTCGAAGTCGATGCCGGCGCCGTGCCGCCCGATGGCGAAGCGGCCGCGCCGCGCAAGCGCCGCCGTCGCCGCAAGCCGCGCACCGGAGGTGGCGGCGGTGGCAGTGGCGGCGAGGGCGGCGGGAGCGCCGCAGCCGAATGAGCGCACCGAACCGGCCGAAGGACGGCAAGAGCGGCGGCGGTCAGAGCCGGCCGCCATCGCGTGGCGGTCCATCATCGAAGCCGAAGAGCGGCGGACCTGCGCCCGCGCGGCGCGCGCCCAGCCGGCCTGCGGGCAAGGCGGGGGCTGCGGGTGCGCCCGCACGCCGCACGCGCGAGGACTACCCGACCGTGCAGGCCTTCGTCGCCATCGGCGCCAACCTGGGCGACGCACAGGCGGCGGTGAAAGCGGCCATGGACGCCATCGGCACCATCGAACGCACCGTGGTCACGGCGCGCTCGTCGCTCTACCGCAGCGCACCGGTCGATGCGGCCGGGCCCGATTTCATCAATGCGGTGGTGGCCGTGCGGACCGGGCTCACGGCCGAGGCATTCCTGGCCGAGCTGCACCTGCTCGAAGAGCAGGCCGGCCGCGAACGGCCGTTTCCCAACGCGCCGCGCACGCTCGATCTCGACCTGCTGATGCACGGCAACGCGATCAAGGACACGCCCGCGCTGAGCTTGCCGCACCCCCGCATGCGCGACCGCGCCTTCGTGCTCAAGCCGCTGGCCGAGATCGCCCCCGACAAGGTGCCGCGCGCGGCACTCGCCCGCGTTTCCTCGCAGGTCATCGAGCGAATCCGCGACTGAGCCGGGCAGGGTCCGGAACCCTGCCGGACCGGCCGGCTTCGCTCCGCCCATTACACTTGCGCGGTTTTTCATGACGTTGTCACACATTTGTGGCAGCCGCGAACCCAGGAGAGAGCGCCATGTTCGGCAAGCTGCTGCCCCGCGAGGGGAATTTTTTCGAGATGTTCAACCAGCACGCCGAGCGCATCGTCGAAGCGGCGCGGGCGTTCGAGCAACTCGTGGCCAATTACAACGACGTGCATCTGCGGGAGCAATACAACCGCGACGTCGACAACGCCGAGCGTGCGGCCGACCGCGTGACGCATGACGTCAACCGGCTGATCCACAAGACCTTCATCACGCCCATCGACCGCGAGCAGATCCACAAGCTCATCAACACGATGGACGACGTGGCCGACCTGATCCAGGACTCGGCCGAGACCATGGCGCTGTACGACGTGCGGCACATGACCGACGAGATCGTGCGCCTCACTGCCCTGAGCGTGAAGTGCTGCGACCGCCTCAAGGACGCCGTCAAGTTCCTCGGCAAGATCGCCGACCCGGCCGTGGCCGAGGCCACGCTCAAGACCTGCGAGGAAATCGACCGTCTCGAGTCGGACGCCGACCGCGTGATGCGCAGCGCCATGAGCAAGCTGTTCCGCGAGGAGCCCGACGTGCGCGAGGTGATCAAGCTCAAGGCAATCTACGAGTTGCTCGAGACGATCACCGACAAATGCGAGGACGTGGCCAATGTCATCGAGGGCATCGTCCTCGAGAATTCCTGAGCGGTAGCAATCGATGGCAACGGTTCAGGTCGCCCTCTGGGTGGTGATGGTGCTGGTCGCGCTCGCGATCCTGTTCGACTTCATGAATGGCTTCCACGACGCGGCGAACTCGATCGCCACCGTGGTGTCGACCGGCGTGCTCAAACCAGGACACGCCGTGCTGTTCGCAGCCTTCTTCAACCTGATCGCGATCTTCATCTTCCACCTGAGCGTGGCGGCCACGGTCGGCAAGGGCATTGCCCAGCCCGGTGTGGTCGATGTGCATGTGGTCTTTGGCGCGCTCGTGGGCGCCATCAGCTGGAACCTCGTGACCTGGTACTACGGCATCCCGAGCAGTTCGTCGCACGCGCTGATCGGCGGCATCGTGGGGGCCGTGATCGCGAAGACTGGTACCGGCGGCCTCGTGGCCACCGGCATCTGGAAGACCGTGGCTTTCATCTTCGTTTCGCCGTTTCTCGGATTCGTGCTGGGCTCGATGATGATGGTGCTGGTGGCCTGGGGCTTCCGGCGCGCCACGCCATCCCGCGTCGACCGCTGGTTCCGGCGGCTGCAGCTGGTTTCGGCCGGGGCGTACAGCCTGGGCCACGGCGGCAACGATGCGCAGAAGACCATCGGCATCATCTGGATGCTGCTGATCGCCACCGGCTATGCCTCGGCCGCCGATGCGAGCCCGCCCACCTGGACCATCGTGAGCTGCTATGCCGCGATCGCGCTGGGCACCATGTTCGGCGGCTGGCGCATCGTGAAGACCATGGGCCAGAAGATCACCAAGCTCAAGCCCGTGGGCGGCTTCTGCGCGGAGACCGGCGGCGCGCTCACGCTGTTCCTGGCCACCGCGCTGGGCATCCCTGTCTCGACCACCCACACCATCACCGGCGCCATCGTGGGCGTCGGCTCCGCGCAGCGTGCCAGCGCCGTGCGCTGGGGCGTGGCGGGCAACATCGTCTGGGCCTGGATCTTCACGATCCCGGCATCGGCCTTTGTCGCCGCCATTGCGTATTGGCTCAGCCTGCAGATTTTCTGATCTGCCCAGCCTGAGGGCGCGCAGCAGCTACTGGGAGATCTTCCGGCCTTCCTCGACCTGGTGTTCGAAGTAGCGCTGGAAGCTGAACACGATGCTGGCCATCAGCACCGTGGTGCCGAAGAGGAGCGCCAGCACCACGGCGCCAATGGTGGCCCAGTTCGTGCGGCCCGGGGCGGCGTCCGGCGGCGCACCTGCGTTGAAGCGGGCGTTCCACTTCTCGGGCGTCATGAGGCCGTAGATGATGGCCATCAGCGCGCATCCGGCGATGGTGAAGCCCAGCAGCGGAATCAGCACCCAGCTCCAGCCGTCGTCCAGGCCGTACATGCGCGCGCGCTCGATACCGTAGAGGCCGAGCGCCGTGGGAATGGGCAGCAGCCAGCCGAGCCAGTCGCCCATGCCGCGAAGGTAGAAGCGGTGCAGGCCCAAGGGGCCGCCCAGGAAGGAGAGCCAGGCGGCAATGGTCTTGTTTTTCATTCGGGTTTGGTGGTGCTGCCTTCGCCGAGCACCTTTTCCATCAGGACCACGTCGCGCCATTCGCCGAACTTCCAGCCGCAGTCCTTGAGCACGCCCACCTGCGTGAAGCCCTGGCTGCGATGAACGCCCACCGAGCCCGCGTTGGCCGAGTCGCCGATCACGGCGATGAGCTTGCGCACGCCCACCGCCTCGGCGGCCTGCGAGAGGGCCGCCAGCAGCTGGCCGCCCAGGCCCCGGCCGCGTGCGGCTTCGGAGATGTAGATCGAGTCTTCGGCCGAAAAGCGGTAGGCCGGGCGCGGCTTGAACCAGTTGCAGTAGGCAAAACCCAACACCTCGCCATTTTCTTCGGCAACGAGGTAGGGCAGGTTCTTGCCGAGCACGTCGGCGCGCCGCGCGGCCATGTCGGCGGCCGAGGGAGGCTCGGTTTCGAAAGTGCCGGTGCCGTTCAGCACGTGATGGGCGTAGATGGCCGTGAGGGCCGCGACATCTTCGTCGCGGCTGGGGCGGATGGTGAGGGTCATGCAGAGGGAAAACGGATGGCGCAAGCGCGGAAATTCGGAGAAAACGCGGGTCGGGCTATAATCGCAGGCTTTTCAGCGTGTCGCTGGCCGGGTGGCCATGTCGCGTGTCTCGACGTTGAAAGAACACTGTGAGCGGGCTTCTTGTTTAGAAAACGGGCTTGCTGCACCACCCAAGGATAAATCATGGTCGTCATTCGACTCTCCCGCGGCGGCTCCAAAGGCCGTCCGTTCTTCAACATCGTCGTGTCGGACAAGCGCGTTCGCCGCGATGGCCGCTTCATCGAGCGCCTGGGTTTCTACAACCCGATCGCCAAGGAAAACGAAGAAAGCATCCGCATTGCCCAGGACCGCCTGGCCTACTGGAAGAGCGTGGGCGCACAAGCTTCGCCCACGGTCCTGCGCCTGATCAAGCAAGCCGCTGCCGCGGCTCCCAAGGCAGCTGCCTAAGCTGTCCGGCACGGCGATGTTGCCCGCACTCGAAGCCGCCGAATTGCCGGCGGATGCGATCGAGGTAGGACGCATCGCCGATGCATGGGGCATCAAGGGCTGGTTCAAGGTCCTGCCCCACAGCGCCCAGCCAGAGGCGCTTTTTTCTTCCAAGCGCTGGTTCCTGCAGGCTCCCGGAGCCTCGGCAACCGCAGCTTTCCGGCTCGCGATCCGCGAAGCCAAAGAACATTCCGACTGCATCGTCGCCTCGTCCGAAGATGTGCCCGACCGCAATGCCGCCGAGGCACTGCGCGGCGCGCGCGTTTTCGTGCCGCGCTCGAGCTTTCCGACGGCCGGCGACGACGAGTACTACTGGGTCGATCTGATCGGCCTTTCGGTGGTCAACCGCGAAGGCGTGGCGCTCGGCACGGTGCGCGAGCTGCTCGCCACGGGCCCGCAGACCACGCTGGTGCTCGCGGCCGAAGAAGACGGCAAGGCCATCGAACGCATGGTGCCCTTCGTCTCGGTCTTCATCGACAAGGTCGACCTCGCAGGCCGCCTCATCACGGTCGACTGGCAGCCTGAATACTGACTAGGCTACTGACCAGGCCTCGCGCGCATGCGCTTCGACGTCCTCACGCTCTTTCCCGAACTGTTCGCGCCCTTCATGGCCAGCGGCGTGACGCGCCGTGCCTACGAGTCGAAGCAGGTCGAGGTCGTGCTCTGGAATCCGCGCGATTTCGCGCAGGGCAATTACAAGCGCGTGGACGACCGGCCCTTCGGCGGCGGTCCCGGCATGGTGATGATGGCCGAGCCACTCTCGGCCTGCCTCGATGCGGCGCTGGCCGCGCGCGGCTCTCCGGCGCCGGTCGTGCTGTTTTCTCCCATCGGCGAGGCATTGCGTCACGAAGCGGTCGAGCGCTGGTCTGCCAGCGAAGGTGCGGTGCTGGTCTGCGGCCGCTATGAAGGTATCGACCAGCGCTTCATCGATACGCGCGTGACGCACCAGATCAGCCTCGGCGACTTTGTTCTCTCCGGCGGCGAGATCCCGGCGATGGCGCTGCTCGATGCGGTGGCACGGCTGCAGCCCGGTGTGCTGGGCGACGAAGCCAGCCACGTGCAGGACAGCTTCAATCCTTCGCTCGACGGCTTGCTCGATTGCCCGCACTACACGCGGCCCGAGCAATGGAACGGGCAGGGCGTGCCGGCGCCGCTGTTGTCCGGGCACCACGTGCAGATCGAGCGCTGGCGGCGCGACCAGCGGCTCGCCATTACCGCCGCGCGGCGTCCCGACCTGATTGCCGCCGCGCGCGCTGCCGGCCGCTTGAGCAAGGCCGATGAGACGGCGCTGAAAAAAAAGCTATAATCTTCGGTTCCCCGATCCTCTGCCCGGCCGCGCCTGGCCTTGTTGTGATCCTTTGTTGCCCTCGGCGATCAAGGAGCAATGAAACCAAAGGCGCCTTTTGTGTAGCGCGAGCACGATCGAATATCAGGAAATCATGAACCTCATCGAAACCCTCGAGCAGGAAGAAATCGCCCGCCTCGGCAAGAAGATCCCCGATTTCATGCCCGGTGACACGGTCATCGTCAGCGTGAGCGTCGTCGAAGGCACCCGCAAGCGCGTGCAGGCCTACGAAGGCGTCGTGATCGCCAAGCGCAATCGCGGCCTCAACAGCGGCTTCACGGTGCGCAAGATCTCCAGCGGCGAAGGCGTGGAGCGTACGTTCCAGACCTACAGCCCGCTGATCGCCGGCATCGAAATCAAGCGCCGCGGCGATGTCCGCCGCGCCAAGCTGTACTACCTGCGCGACCGCAGCGGCCGTTCGGCACGTATCAAGGAAAAGCTGCCGGGCAAGTCGCAGGCTGCCAAGTAAGCCGCTTCCTGCCGTGCAAAAAAGCCGCCGCTCTGGCGGCTTTTTGCGTTGTGCACCGTGCACGTTTCTTGCGAAAAGACAGCACGGCTTTTTTACGCTCTACTCCTTCACTGAAACTCTCTCACTTGACCGATTCCGCCGCCCCCATGCCATTTGCTCCCGTCGAACCCGTCAATGCCGTGGTGCCCCCCACGCTGCTGTCGATCGACCCGCGCAAGGCGCCGGTGGTCGGCGGCCCCGATGGCCTGCCCGCCGTCGCACCCGCGCAGCTGACGACCGAAGCCCTGCGCAGGCGCTTTGCCACGCCGCCGGAGTGGGCGCCCGAGTTGCGCCGCGAACCGCGCCTGATCGACCGTGCGCCGGCGCAGGCAGCCGTGCTGGTGCCCATCGTGCAGCGGCCGCAAGGCGCAACCGTGCTGCTGACCGAACGTACCGCGCACCTGTCCAATCATTCGGGGCAGGTCGCGTTCCCGGGCGGCCGTGTCGATCCCGAGGACGCGAACACCGCGGCGGCAGCATTGCGCGAAGCCTGGGAAGAAGTGGGCCTGTCGGCCCGGTTCATCGAAGTGCTTGGAAGCCTTCCGACCTACACGACCGTCACGTCGTTCATCGTGACGCCCGTCGTCGCGCTGGTGGAGCCCGACTTCGAGCTCACCATCAATCCCCACGAAGTGGCGCTGGCCTTCGAGGTGCCGCTGGCCTGGCTCATGGATCCGGCCAACCACCGCCGCCATACGGTGCCCGCGCCCGACGGCACCCACCGCGAGTGGTACTCGATGCCCTACCAGGACGGCGCCGAAGAGCGCTTCGTCTGGGGCGCCACCGCAGGCATGCTGCGCAACCTCTATCGCTTCCTCAGCGCCTGACCTCGGCCCGGGCCGGGGCCCTCGCAAGCTCTCTCGCTATCATCGAAGGATGAGCTTCTTTGCCATCCTGTGTGCGTTGCTGATCGAGCAGGTGCGCCCGCTCGCCTCTCGCAACCCGGTGTACGGCGGCGTGCTGGCGTGGACGCGCTGGACCAGCCGCAACTTCGATGCCGGCAAGCCGCATCACGGATGGGTCGCGTGGGCCCTTGCGGTGTTCGTGCCCACCTTGTTGACGCTGGGCATCCACTGGCTGCTGGTGTTCACGCTCGGGCTGCCGTTCGCCGTGCTCTGGAGCATTGCGGTGCTCTACGTCACGCTCGGGTTTCGCCAGTTCAGCCACCACTTCACGGACATTCGCGACGCGCTCGACGAAGGCGACGAGCCGCTCGCGCGTTCGCTGCTGGCGCACTGGCAGGGTGTCGATGCGGCCGACCTGCCGCGCAGCGAAATCGTCCGCCACGTGATCGAGCATTCGGTGATCGCGGCGCATCGCCACGTGTTCGGCGTGCTGGCGTGGTTCTCGATACTCGCCGCCCTGGGCCTGGGGCCGGCCGGTGCGGCGTTCTATCGCATGAGCGAATTCGTGTCGCGCTACTGGATGCACAAGAACGGCGCCGCCATACAGCCTTCGAGCGTCTCGGTGCAGCGGGCCGCGGAGCGCGCCTGGCACGCGATCGACTGGCTGCCCGCGCGCATCACCGCACTGGGCTTCGCCGTTGTCGGGAGCTTCGAAGAGGCCATCGATTGCTGGCGCAACGACGCGCGGCGCTTCCCGAGCGAGAACGACGGCGTGATCCTTGCGGCGACCTCGGGCGCGGTCAACGTGCGCCTGGGGGGCGGTGCATTGAGCCCCATTCCGATCACCGATCCGCTGCCGCGCGCGCAGGCCGGCGATTCGATGGACGACGGCCGCCGGCCCGACAGCGGCAGCACGCCGGGCCGCGAGCCCGAGCCCGGCCACCTGCGCAGCGTGGTCGGCCTGGTCTGGCGCTCGGTGGTGATGTGGATGGTGCTGCTGGCCCTGCTCACGTTGGCCCGGCTGCTCGGCTGAGAAAGCCCCGAAACGCCATGGCCACCTCCGTACCGGCTTTCTGGAGCCCGCGCATCGGCGCGCTCGAACCCTATGTGCCCGGCGAGCAGCCGCGCATCGCCAACCTCGTCAAGCTCAACACCAACGAGAACCCGTACCCGGCGTCGCCGCGCGCCATCGACGCCATCCAGCAAGCGGCAGCGAGCGGCCTGGAGCGCTACCCCGACCCGACCTCGCTCGCCGTGCGAGAGGCGGTGGCGCGGCGCCACGGGCTGCAAGCCGACCAGGTGTTTGCGGGCAACGGTTCGGACGAGGTGCTGGCGCACGCCTTCTTCGCTTTCTTCCAGCAGGCCGAGCCGTTGCTGATGCCCGATGTGAGCTACAGCTTCTACCGGGTCTATGCGCAGCTCTATGGCATTGCATGCGAACTGCTGCCCGTCGATGAGGGCCTGCGCATCGATGTCGATGCCATGGCAGCCCGTGTCAGCGGCGGCTGTGCCGGCCTCGTGATCGCCAATCCGAATGCACCCACGGGCATTGGGCTGCCGCTCGCGCGCATCGAGCAGCTGCTCGCGGCATGCCCCGGGCGCGTGGTGCTGGTGGACGAGGCGTATGTCGATTTCGGCGGCGAGAGTGCGCTGCCGCTGGTCGGCAAGTATCCGAACCTGCTGGTGGTGCAGACCTTGTCCAAGTCGCGCTCGCTGGCGGGTTTGCGCGTCGGCTTTGCCTGCGGCCAGGCGCATCTGATCGATGCGCTGGTGCGCGTCAAGGACAGCTTCAATTCCTATCCGCTCGACCGGCTCGCCACGGCGGGCACGGTGGCAGCGCTCGAGGACGAAGACTGGTTCAAGACCACGCGCGACAAGGTCGTCGACACCCGCGAAGGGCTCAGCCTGCAGCTCGAAGACCTGGGCTTCGAAGTGCTGCCTTCCCAGGCCAACTTCGTATTTGCGCGCCATCCGAAGCGCGACGCGGCCGAACTCGCGGCGCAGCTGCGCGAGCGCGCAGTGCTGGTGCGGCATTTCAGGCAGCCGCGCATTGCGCAGTACCTGCGCATCAGCATCGGCACGCGGGAGCAGTGCGGGGCGCTGGTGCAGGCACTCGAATCGATCCTGGGCGTTCAGTAGCGCGACTGGCTCAATTCGGCGAAGAGCTCGCCATAAATCTTGTAGCGCGTTGCGCTGATCGGCCCCGGCCTGGCGGGCGAATCCACATTCGCGATCACGCCGCAGCCCGGCTCGTGCAGGTGGGTGCAGTTGTAGAACTTGCAGTCGTTGGCGTGCTCGGCAATGTCTGGCATCAGGCTCGCAAGCTGCATCGGCGCGATGTGGTTCAAGCCGAATTCCTGGAAGCCGGGCGAGTCGATCAGGCCGGTGGTGCGCGCTTCGTCGATCCAGTACCAGGTGGTGCTGGTGGTCGTGTGCTTGCCTGAGTTCAACGCCTGCGAAATCTCTTGCGTCAGCACGGTCGCGCCCGGCACCAGCAGGTTGGTCAGGGTGCTCTTGCCCGAGCCGGAGGGTCCGAGCACGAGGGTCGACTTGCCGGCAAGCAATTTCATCAGCGAGGCATAGTCTGCTTCGCCCGACGCCTTCAGCGACAGCGGCAGCACGCCGTGATGCATGCGGCGATAGGGCGCCAGCTTGTTCCATGCGCGCGCGAAGGGCTCGACCAGGTCGCTCTTGTTGAGCGCGATGATCGGAGTGATGCGCTCGGCCTCCGCCGCAATCAATGCGCGCGCCAGCTGGTGCTCGGAAAACTCCGGCTCGGCCGCGATCAGGATCAGCACATGGTCGAGGTTGGCGGCAAACGACTTGGTGCGGATCTCGTCCTGCCGGTAGAAGAGGTTGCGCCGCGGCACGACCTCTTCGATGGTGCCTTCGTCCTCCGTGGCCTGCCAGCGCACGCGGTCACCGACCACGGCCTGGCTCTTCTTGCCGCGCGGGTGGCAGATCAGCCGCTCGCCAGTCGGTGTTTCGACAAGGCAATGACGCCCATGGCTGGCAACAACGAGACCATCGTGGAGTGTCTTCGCAGCTGTGGCTGCAAAGGCAGTGGCGCGGCCCGGTTTAGCCACGGGCGTGTTCCGTCATGCGGTGGGGCCCGCAACCAGCGCGTCCGCCTGGCGCGCGCACTCGAAGTCGGTGACCGACAGTCCGCCCACGTCGTGCGTGTTGAAGCGCACGGCGCAGCGGTTGTAGTGCACCGACAGGTCCGGGTGATGGTCTTGCGTGTGGGCAATGAAGGCCAGCGCATTCACGAAAGCGATGGTCTCGAAGTAGTTGGCGAAGGTGAAGGTCTTCTCGATGGCAACGTTGGCACCGTCGCCACTGAGCTTCCACCCGTCGAGCTTGGCGAGACCGGACACGATCTCGGTGGCGCTCAGCGCGTGGCGGGGAGGAATGCTCTTCCAGTCTTTGGGCTTGAACATGCTGCTCATGGTCTTGGCTTCCGGGGCAAGTATTTTTTCAGGCCGCCACCATGCGCGCGAGGCGCTCGGAGGCCGGAGGGTGGGAATAGTAGAACTTGACGAACACCGGGTCGGGCGTGAGCGTCGACGCGTTGTCCTGGTAGAGCTTGAGCAGCGCTGCCGACAGGTCGGCGCCGCTGGTCTGCGCAATGGCATACGCATCGGCCTCGAACTCGTGCTTGCGCGACAGCCGGGCGGGCAGGGGTGCGACGAAGAAGCCGAACACCGGAACCGCCAGCATGAACAGCAGCAGCGCGAGCGCATTGTTCGGCGCCGTGGCCGTCATGCTGGGCTGCACGCCCAGCCCCGTGTAGAACCAGACCTGGGTCGACACCCAGCCCAGCAGCGCGAAGCCCACCAGGCTCAGTGCGAACATCGCCGCGAGCCGCTTCACGATGTGGCGGTGCTTGAAGTGGCCGAGCTCGTGCGCGAGCACGGCTTCCACTTCGCTTGCGTTGAGCTGGCGCAGCAGCGTGTCGTAGAACACCACGCGCTTGCTCGCACCAAAGCCCGTGAAGTACGCATTGGCGTGGGCGCTGCGCGTGCTGCCGTCCATCACGAACAGGCCCTTGGCGGCAAAGCCGCAGCGCTTCATCAAGGCCGTGACGCGGTCCTTGAGGTCGGGGTCGTCGAGCGGCTTGAACTTGTTGAACAGCGGTGCAATGAACGTGGGGTAGATCAGCATCCCCAGCAGGTTGAATCCCATCCACACGGCCCAGGCCCAGAGCCACCACGTGGTGCCCGCGGTGCCCATGAGCCAGAGGATCAGCGCGGCGATCGGCAGCCCGATCGCCGCACCGAGCAGCGTCGACTTGAGCGTGTCTGCAAGCCAGAGGCGAAGGGTCATCTTGTTGAAGCCGAAACGCTCTTCGAGCCTGAAGGTCTGCCAGAGCGTGAAAGGCAGCTCGAGCAGGCCGCCGATGACCGCGAACGCGGCCAGCAGGGCCAACTGCTGCACCATGCCGCCGCCGAGCCACGCCAGCAACAGCCTGTTGAGCACGTCGAGCCCGCCCAGAAGCGTCCAGCCCAGCAGCAATGCGGTACTCCAGGCCATCTCGACCAGGCCGAAGCGCGCCTTGGCGATGGTGTAGTCGGCCGCCTTCTGGTGTGCGGCGAGGCTGATGGTGTGTTCGAAAGCGGCCGGCACGGCGCCGCGGTGCCGCGCCACGTGGCGCACCTGCCGCGAGGCGAGCCAGAACTTCACGAGCAGGCCCGCGACCAGTGCAGAGGCGAAGGCAATGGTGAAGATGAGCGAATAGGACATATGAGCGTCGAGTTTAGCCCTCGGGTCCGGCCGGTGCAGACCTTCGACGACAATCCAGCGATGCCCGAATCCCTCGACCCCACGACCGCCACAGCCACGCCCGTCCTGAAGAAAAGCGACCAGAACCTGGTCTGGCTCGACTGCGAAATGAGCGGCCTCGACCCGGAGAAAGAACGCCTGCTCGAGATTGCCGTGGTCGTTACCGGCCCCGACCTCACGCCTCGCATCGACGGCCCCGTGCTGGTCATCCACCAGAGCGACGCGGTGCTCGACGCCATGGATGCCTGGAACAAGGGCACGCACGGCCGCAGCGGCCTGATCGACAAGGTGAAGGCCTCCACGCTGGACGAAGCCGCGGCCGAGCAGCAGCTGCTGGAATTCATTGCCAAGTACATTCCGCGCAGCGGCTCGCCCATGTGCGGCAACACCATCGGCCAGGACCGGCGCTTCCTGGTCAAGTTCATGCCCAAGCTCGAGGCGTACTTCCACTACCGCAACCTCGACGTCAGCACCCTCAAGGAGCTGGCCAAGCGCTGGAAGCCCGCCGCCTACAGCTCCTTCAAGAAACAGCAGGCGCACACGGCGCTGGCCGACGTGCACGAATCCATCGAGGAGCTCGCGCACTACCGGGAAACCTTTCTTAAACTGACGGATTAGGTAAAAACCCCGACTCGTGCCATAATCGAAGGCTTCGCTGATCCGGGCTCCGGTATTTTGGGTTTTCTGGTCAGCGTCTCTTGCATCTCCCTATCTTGCACACCGCGCCCGATCGCATCCGCTGATCAAAAAGGGCCGCAGCCTCCGGCGTAAGCCAGAAGTTGAATGTCGTTGGATGGTTGATGTTTTTAACCACCAACGGGGCGCCGCCTGCGGCAGCGCTCGCGTTTGAGATTGATATTCACATGACCGACGCTTTTGAAGCGCAGGGCGAGTTCGCGCCTGTGCAATCCACCAACAACAACGAATTCATCGCCGCCGCGGACACCGTGTCCGAAGCGCCGATTCTCGAGGCGCTCGAAGCAGCAGCCCCCGAAGCGGCCGTGGCCGAAGAACCCCGCCTGCCCAACGGCTTCATCAAGCTCGGCCTCGCGCCGGAACTGATCGCCGCCGTGGCCGACCTGGGCTTTACCCAGCCGACCACCGTACAAGACAAGGTGATCCCGCTCGCCATGGGCGGTGAAGCCGGCCAGGACGGCAAGGCCCGCTTCGTCGACCTGATGGTCTCCAGCCAGACCGGCTCCGGCAAGACCGCTGCCTTCCTGCTGCCCGTGCTGCACACGCTGCTCAAGCGCCAGGCCGAGGCCGAAGCCGAAGCCAAGGCCGAATTCCAGCGCCTGGCCGCCGAAGCCGCTGCCCGCGGCGAAGCCGTGCCCAAGAAGCCGAAGCGCAAGGACCCGACCAACGCACGCCATTTCAAGGCCGCCACCCCCGGCGCCCTGATCCTGTGCCCGACGCGTGAACTCGCGCAGCAAGTTGCGCACGACGCCATCGAACTGGTTCGCCATTGCCGGGGCCTGCGCGTTGCCAACGTGGTGGGCGGCATGCCCTACCAGTTGCAGATCGCCAAGCTGCAGAACGCCGACCTCGTGGTGGCCACGCCGGGCCGCCTGCTCGACCTGCAGCGCTCGTCGCAGCTCAAGCTCGACCAGGTCAAGTTCCTGGTGGTCGACGAAGCCGACCGCATGCTCGACCTCGGCTTCTCCGACGACCTGGCCGAAGTGAACCAGCTCACCATCGAGCGCCAGCAAACCATGATGTTCAGCGCCACCTTCGCGCCGCGCATCCAGCAGCTGGCCCAGCGCGTCATGCGCGAGCCGCAGCGCATCACCATCGACAGCCCGCAAGAGAAGCACGCCAACATCAAGCAATCGCTGTACTGGGCCGACAACAGCCAGCACAAGCGCAAGCTGCTCGACCACTGGCTGCGCGACACCAGCATCAACCAGGCGATCGTGTTCGCCAGCACGCAAGTCGAATGCGACGGCCTCGCCGGCGACCTGCAGCAAGAAGGCTTCAGCGCCGTGGCGCTGCACGGTGCCCTGAGCCAGGGCCTGCGCAACCGCCGCCTGATGGCGCTGCGCCAGGGCCAGGTGCAGATCCTGGTGGCCACCGACGTTGCCGCCCGCGGCATCGACGTGCCGACGATCACCCACGTCTTCAACTTCGGCCTGCCGATGAAGGCCGAGGACTACACCCACCGCATCGGCCGCACCGGCCGCGCAGGCCGCGACGGCCTGGCCATCACCTTTGCCGAGTTCCGCGATCGCCGCAAGATCATGGACATCGAGCAGTACAGCCGCCAGCAATTCAAGGCTGAAGTGGTCGCCGGTCTCGAGCCGCAGCAGCGCATGCCGCAATCGCGTCCGCCGATGGGCGAGTACCGCGGTGGCCGCGGTGACAACCAATCGCGCGATCGCAAGTTCGGCAATGGCGGCGCGGGCGGCGGCGGTGGCTACCGCGGCGGCAACAGCGGCGGCTACGCCGGTGCCAGCGGCTTCAACGACCGCAACGCACGTGGTCCGGCCCCGAGCCAGGGTCAGGGCCCGCGCGGCTTCCAGGGCGGCAACAATGCCGGCTTCGGCGGTGGCCGCGACGACGGTGGCAATGGCGGCGGCTACGGCCGCAAGCCGGGCTGGGGCGACAGCGCCCCGCGCGGCGGCCATGGCCATGGTGGCGGCCGTGGCGACGGCGGCTTCGCGCCCCGTGAAGGCTTTGCACCCCGCGAAGGTTTCGCACCGCGCGGCAATGGCGCAGGCCATGGCGGCCCGGGCAAGGTGTTCGTGCCCCGCGACGCACAAAAACGTGCGTTCAAGCCCACGCGCTGATCCATTCCGAAGCGGCCGGCCGGCCGCCTCGCCCCAAAAGAAAGCCCGCGCTTCGCAAGAAGCGCGGGCTTTTTCATTGCGGGTTTCCGAGAGGCTCTCCGCAACGGAATTTGATTGACACATGAATCGATGAAAAGTAATGTAATGGCGCATTGCTTCCCCGGTCCGCACCGCGGCCGCCGGTTCATCGACATCTGCTTTTCAAATCTCGAACATGAAAATTGCGATTCTTGGGGGTGGCCACGGCGCCTATGCGGCGGCCGCCGACCTGTCCGAAGCCGGCCACGAGGTGCGCCTGTGGCGCCGCGACGCGGCCGCGCTCGCGCCGGTCGTGCAAGCCGGCGCCATCACGCTGAAGGATGCCGATGGCGCGCGCGAGGTGCCGCTCGCGCTCGCCACCGCCGACATTGCCGCGGCGCTCGAGGGTGCAGAACTCATCGTCGTTCCCACGCCCGCCATCGCCCAGCACGACATCGCTCTCGCCATGGCGCCGCACCTGGCCGACGGCCAGGTCGTCTTCCTGCCGCCGGGCACCTTCGGCAGCTACGTGATGGCAAGAACGGTGAGGCAGGCCGGCAACCTCGCCGACGTGGCCTGGGCCGAGACCGGCACCTTGCCGTACCTCGCGCGCAAGCATGGCGAGCGCGAAGTGAACGTCACGATCCGCGCCATTCGCCTGCCCACCGGCGTGTACCCGGCCCGCAAGGAGGCCGAGGCCATCGAGGTGATCCGCAGGGCCTACCCGGCCGTGCATGCCTGCGGCGATGCGCTCTCCGGCGCGCTCATGAACGCCGGCCCCGTCATCCACCCGCCGCTGATGGTGATGAACGCCGCACCGCTGCAGCACTTCGAGCGCTGGGATATCCACAACGAAGGCACCCAGCGGGCCGTGCGCGACGTGACCGACCGGCTCGACCGCGAGCGCATCGCGGTGCGCGACGCCTTCGGGCAGGGCGCGCCGCACTATCCGCTGGCCGACCACTACAACAACGACCGGTGGATGTACGGCGATGCGCACAAGCAGCTCGTCAAGTCGGGCGACTGGCGCGAGAACATCGACCTGCACACGCACCGCTACATCACCGAAGACACCGAACTCGGGCTCGCGTTCCTGGCCTCGGCCGCGCGCCATGCCGGGGTGGATGCACCCATCGCGCACGGCCTGCTCGCCATCGTGGGCGGCTTTCTCGGCCGCGACCTGCGCTACGGCCCGCGCACCTTCGAAAGCCTGGGCCTTGCCGCGTTGAGCGCGGCGCAGCTCAAGCAAAGGCTGCACGATGGCGAATGAGCCGCTGCCTCGCTTCGCCGCCGTCGGTGCCGGCCGCATGGGGCGCGGCATCGCGATCGCGTTCGCCTATGCCGGCCACCGCATTTCCCTTGTCGACCTGCGCCAGCGCAGCGACGAAGCCTGGGAACGCCTGCAGGACGAAGCCAAGTCCGAGATCGAAGCCAGTCTCGCGAGCCTGGCGCAGCTCGGCGTGATAGACGCGGCGCAGATCCAGCGCATCGCGCAACGGGTGGACTTGGTCAATGCCGCGTCGGCGCCGCAAGCGCTGGCCGCCGCCGAGCTGGTGTTCGAAGGCGTGCCCGAGACCATGGAGGCCAAGCGCGAGGCCTTCGAGCAGCTCAACCGCCATTGCCGCGACGACGCCATCCTGACCTCGACCACCAGCAGCATCCTCGTGACGCAGCTCGCGGCGCTGGTGCGACTGCCGGAGCGCTTTCTCAACATGCATTGGCTCAACCCGGCCTACGTGATTCCGGTGGTCGAGCTCAGCTGCCATCCGGGCACCGACGCCGCCGTGCTCGCGCGCACCAAGGCGTTGATGGAAGCCATCGGCAAGCTGCCCGTGGTCTGCGGTGCATCGCCGGGCTACATCGTGCCGCGGCTGCAGGCGCTGGTGATGAACGAGGCGGCCCGCATGATCGAGGAGGGCGCCGCCACCGCTGAGGAAATCGACAAGGCCACACGCTACGGCCTCGGCCTGCGCTTTGCCGCGCTCGGCGTGGTCGAGTTCATCGACTTCGGCGGCTGCGACATCCTGCACCACGCGAGCCGCGAGATGTCGGCCTCGATCGACAAGGGGCGCTACACCGCGCCGGCCATCGTCGATCGCATGGTCGAGGAAGGGCGGCTCGGCCTGAAGACCGGCAGCGGCTTCTACGACTACCAAGGCCGCGACATCGCAGCCTACCGGCGCGACGTGCTGTCGCGCACGCTCGGCGAGCTGCGGCACGCCGGGCTGTGGCGCGCGCCGGCCGACGAGACACGCTCATGACGATCCGCCGCGCCTTTGCCGACCTGTCGGTGGGGCAGGTGCACTACGCGGCGTGCGGCGATGTGGGCGCGCCGGCCGTGCTGCTGCTGCATCAGTCGCCGCGCAGCTGGGCCGAGTACCGCGGGGTGCTGCCGCTGCTCGGCGCGCGGTACCGGGCCACTGCCATGGACACCGCGGGCTTCGGCGATTCGTCGGACGGCGGCATGCCGGCGAGCATCGCGCAATGGGCACGCGTGGCATGCGAGCTACTCGATGCGCTGGACATCCGGCGGGCCGATGTGGTGGGCCATCACACCGGCGGCGTCGTGGCGATTGAATTGGCTGCGGCTTTTCCTGATCGCGTGCGCGGCCTCGTGTTGTCGTCCACGCCGTACACCGGCGAAGCCTTTCGCTTTGCCAGGGCTCAGCGGCCGCCCATCGACGAGGTCGCGCCAAGTGAAGACGGAAGCCATCTGGCCGCACTCTGGCAAAAGCGCCAGGGCTTCTATCCGCCGGGCCGCCCCGATCTGCTCGAGGCCTTCGTGCTCGATGCGTTGAAGGTCGGCCATCGCGTGGAAGAGGGCCACCGCGCGGTCGCGTCCTACCGCATGGAGGATCGCATCGGCCGCGTGACGCAGCCCGCGCTCATCATCCGCGCCACCGGCGATCCGTTCGCTGCACCGCACGCCGAGGAGCTGCAGCACCATCTGCCAAATGCGCGCATCGTCGACATCGAAGGCGGCATGGTCCCCTTGCCCGACCAGATGCCCGAAGCCTTCGTGCAGACGGTGCTCGACTTTCTCTCGACGCTGCCATGAAAGCCATCCGCATCCACGGCTTCGATGCGGTGCCCGTGCTCGAAGAAGTGCCCGACCCGGTGCAACGTCCGGGCCGCACCATCGTTCGCATGCAGGCCGCCACCGTCGGCCACATCGACCGCACCGTGTGGCGCGGCAGTTTCCTGCGCCATCCGCCGCTGCCCTACACGCCGGGTGTGGAAGCCGCAGGCATCGTCGTCGCGAGCGGCCGCCATGCTGCCGGGGAGCGCGTGTGGCTGCGTGGCAGCGGCCTGGGCACGTTGTTCGACGGCACCTGGTGCGAGCAGATCGATGCACCCGATGAAGCGCTCGGCCTCTTGCCCGACGCTTTGCCCATGACGCTCGGTGCCGCATTCTTCTCGCCCACCACGTCGGCGTGGGTGGCACTGCATGAGGTCGCCAGGCTGCAGGCCGGAGAGCAGGTGCTGGTGACAGGCGCGAGCGGCGCCGTGGGCTCGCTCGCCGTGCAAATGGCGCGCGAGCTTGGCTGCACCGTGGCGGCGGTCGATCCGGAGGCCGACGCCCCGGCAATCGCGAGTGCGGACCTGTTGATCGACACCGTCGGGGGAAGCGTTCTCTCGGCGGTCTTGCCTTCTGTGCGTCCGGGTGGGCGCGTCGTGCTGATCGGCTACACCGCGGGGCCCTCGCTGCAGCTCGACATCGCGCATTTTCTGCAGCGCGACGTGGCGCTGCTGCCGCTCAACATGTTCAGGCGCGAAGCCGCTGGCCGCGCCGCAGCGCCGGAGTTGCTCGCGCGATTGGCCGATGGCCGCCTGCACCTCGATGTGCGGAGCTTCGCGCTCGGTGATGCCGCCATGGCGCTCGAATGGATCGCGCAGCGCGGCCACCGCGGCCGCGCGGTGCTGGTGCCTTAGTCTTCCTCCGGCTCCTCCACCGGCACATGCACGTGCAGGTCGATCATCTGCCGCAAGGTCTGCTTCAGCTCTTCGGCGCGCCTGAGGCCAAAGGGTTCGAGCACGCGCCGCTCGTGGTCGCGCGCCAGTTCCATCAGGTGCTCCACCGCCTTCAGCCCCTTGCGCGTGATGCGCACCAGCGTGATGCGGCGATCACTCTCATGGGGCAGCCGCTCGACCTGTCCGCGTGCTTCCATGCGGTCCAGCAGGCGGGTCACGGTCGGCTGCTTGGTCACGGTCACCTGCGCGAGCTGCCCGATGCTGATCGGCTCGCTGCCGGCGAGCGACGCCATCACGCGCCACTCCGACACAGAGAAACCCTGCTGCCGCGCCACCTCGTGGAACTCCGAGGAGATCAGCTGGCTGGCCTGCGCCAGCAGTGCGGGCAGGTAGTCATCGACGAAGCGATGCGTTTCGGGCGGCTGCTCAGCCATGAAGGCACCTCATGGCCACGCGCCTCACACCAGCCGCGGGCACGCTGCTTGCATGTCTAGGGTAATTCATGATTGTGGATACATTCATTTGTCAACATTATAGAAACCACGGTGCAGCAGCTTGCGCGCATCGTCCCACGAGAGAGAACAAGGACCCACATGGCTGAGCGTTCGTTCGTCGAAGAAGTCAAGAAGCTGCGGCTTTCCGGTGGCGAGGTATTTCGCGGTGAAGGCATTCTGGCGGTCACCAAGGCCCTGCTTGAATCGGGGGTTTCCTATGTCGCCGGCTACCAGGGCGCACCCATCTCGCATCTGATGGATGTGCTGGCCGATGCGCAGGACATCCTTGCAGAGCAGGGCATTCGCTTCGAGAACAGTGCGAGCGAAGCCACCGCGGCCGCCACGCTGGCCGCATCGGTCAATTACCCGCTGCGCGGCGCCGTCACCTTCAAGGCCACCGTGGGCACCAACGTGGCGTCCGATGCACTGGCCAACCTCGCCTCGGGCGGCGTGACCGGCGGTGCGCTGATCATCGTGGGCGAGGACTACGGCGAGGGCTCGTCGATCATGCAGGAGCGCAGCCATGCCTTCGCGATGAAGTCGCAGATCTGGCTGCTCGATCCGCGCCCCAACCTGCCGAGCATCGTCGACGCGGTGAAGCAAGGCTTCGATCTGTCCGAGGCCAGCAATACGCCCGTGATGTTGCAGCTGCGCATCCGTGCCTGCCACGTGCACGGCCACTTCATCGCCGGCGACAACAAGCGCGCCAAGTTCACACTGAAAGACGCGCTCGAGAACCCGCAGCGCGACGTCGGCCGCATCGTGCTGCCGCCCGCGAGCTTCGTGCACGAGCAGGAAAAGGTGAAAGACCGCTGGCCCGCCGCGGTGCGCTTCATCGAGGAGCGCAAGCTCAACGAGTTCTTCTCGGAAGACGCCGACGACATCGGGATCATCGTGCAGGGCGGCAGCTACAACACGCTGCTGCGCGCGCTGGAGCGGCTCGATCTGGCCGATGTGTATGGCAACACCAAGGTGCCGCTCTACGTGATGAACGTGGCTTACCCCGTCATCGAGAGCGAGGTGATCCGCTTCTGCGAAGGCAAGCGCGCGGTGCTGATCGTGGAAGAAGGGCAGCCCAACTTCGTCGAGCAGAACCTCGCGACCATCCTGCGCCAGGCCGGTTCGGCCACCGCGCTGCACGGCAAGGACATGCTGCCGGTGGCTGGCGAGTACACCGCGTCGGAACTGCTGAAGGGCGCGCGCACCTTCTGCGAGCGCTATGAGCGCCTGGCGCCGCTGCCAACGCCCATCGCGCAGCGCAAGGTGATCCCGCTCAAGGAAGTGGCCGCCATCGGCGTCGACGGCGCGCCCGAGCCCGCGCTGCCATCCACGTCGCTCGGCGAAGTGGTGCATGCGCGTCCGCCGGGGTTCTGCACCGGGTGCCCCGAGCGCCCCATCTTCAGCGCCATGAAGCTGGTCGAGCGCGAACTCGGCGCGCACCACGTGAGCGCCGACATCGGCTGCCACCTGTTCTCCATCCTGCCGCCCTTCAACATCGGCAACACCACCATGGGCTACGGTCTCGGCGGTGCCGGTGCCTCGGCGCTGAATGCGACGGCCGGCAAGCGCGCGATCTCGGTGATGGGCGACGGCGGCTTCTGGCACAACGGCCTCACCAGCGGCGTGGCCAACGCGGTCTTCAACAAGAGCGACAACCTCACCATCGTCGTCGACAACAACTACACCTCGGCCACGGGTGGGCAGGACATCCTTTCGTCGAATGCCGTCAACAAGACACGCAGCACCGGCCACGAGATCGAGCGCGCGGTGCGCGGCGTGGGCGTGGAGTGGGTGAAGACCCTGCGCCGCACCTACGACGTCGCGGGCATGCGCGATGCGCTGAAGGACGCGCTCACCACGACGAAGAAAGGCCCCAAGGTCCTGATCGCGCAGTCGGAATGCATGCTCAACAGGCAGCGCCGCGAGAAGCCGCTGGTGCGCAAGGCGATTGCCGACGGCAAGCGCATGGTGCGCGAAAAGTTCGGCGTCGATTCTGACACCTGCACCGGCGACCACTCGTGCATCCGCCTCTCGGGCTGCCCCTCGCTCTCGATCAAACCCAACCCCGATCCGCTGCGCACCGACCCGGTCGCCACAGTGCTGGACAGCTGCGTGGGCTGCGGCGTGTGCGGCGAGGTCTCGCATGCCGCGGTGCTGTGCCCCTCGTTCTACAAGGCGCAGATCGTCAGCAACCCGAGCCGCTGGGATCGCCTGCGCGACCGCGTGCGCGCCGCCGTCATCGGCTGGCTGCAACGCGGCGAAGCACGCCGCCGCGAAGCCTATGCGTTCTGAACGATGAACAAGCCACAACCTATCAAGATCGCGATCCTCGCCATGGGCGGAGAGGGCGGCGGCGTGCTGGCCGACTGGATCGTCGACATGGGCGAGGCCAACGGCTACGTCGCCCAGACCACGTCGGTGCCGGGCGTGGCGCAGCGCACCGGCGCCACCATCTACTACGTCGAGCTCTATCCGACTGCGCAGGCCGAAACGGATGGCGGCTCGCCGGTGCTGGCGTTGATGCCGTTGCCGGGCGATGTCGATGTGGTGCTCGCATCGGAACTCATGGAAGCCGGCCGCGCCGTGCAGCGCGGACTGGTCACGGCCGACCGCACCACGCTCATCGCATCGACGCACCGCGTGTTCTCCATCGCGGAGAAGAGCGCGCTGGGTGACGGGCGCGTCGACAGCGCGCAACTGCTCGCGCACACGGCCAAGGCGGCCAAGCGCTTCATCCGTTTCGACATGGCACAGGCGGCCGAAGCATCGGGCAGCGTGATCAGTGCGGTGCTCTTCGGCGCGCTGGCGGGCTCGGGCGTGCTGCCGTTCAGCCGCGCGCAGTTCGAGGCAACCGTGGAGCGCGGCGGCGTGGGCGTCAAGCCCAGCCTCAAGGCCTTCGGTGCGGCGTTTGCGCGCGCCCAGGGCGGCGACGATGGCGAGACGCCGCCGGAAGCGGTTATTGCCACGCCGGCGCCTCAGCCGCGCCATCCGGCCGTGCGCGCGCTGGTCCAGCGTGTGCAGAGCGAGTTTCCCGCCGCAGCACAGGACTTCCTGCTCGAAGGCGTGCGTCGCCTCATCGACTACCAGGATCCGGCCTATGCGGGCCTGTACCTCGACCGCATGGCCGCCGTTGCCGCGTTGCCCGGCAGCGACGATCACCGCCTGCTGCGCGAAACCGCGCGCCACCTTGCACTGTGGATGTCCTACGAAGACACCGCCCGCGTCGCTGCGCTCAAGACCCGCGCCACCCGCTTCGAGCGCGTGCGCGGCGAAGCCCGGGTGCAACCGGGCCAGGTGCTTGCCATCAACGAGTACATGCACCCGCGCCTGCAGGAAATCTGCGAGACGCTGCCGGGCGGCATCGGCCGCTGGCTGATGAATTCCACGCTGCCGAAGAAGCTCGTCGAACGTTTTACGCAGCATGGCCGCGTGATCCAGACCAGTTCGCTGCACGGCTACCTGATGCTGCGCACCGTGGCGGCATGCAAGGGCTGGCGCCGATCGACGATGCGCTATGCGGAGGAAAACCGCCGCATCGAGGAATGGCTGCAGCGCATTGCCGACACCGCGAAGCGCAACCCCGAGCTTGCAGTCGAACTCGCGCAGTGCCAGCGCCTCGTCAAGGGCTACAGCGACACGCACGAGCGCGGCATCCGCAACTACGACACCGTGATGCGCGCTGTCGAGCGTGCGGGCACGGCGCTCGCACCCGCCACCTTGCGCGAATTGCGCGACGCCGCGCTGGCCGACGAGCACGGCCACAAGTTGCAGGCTGCGTTGACGCTGCACGCGCTGGCCTGACGAAGAGGCACAGATGACCGCCCAACCCGCCACCCTTCACCTGCGCATCGCCGAGGTGCGCGAACTGAATCCGCTGATCCGCATGCTGCGGCTGCGCGCCGAAGACGGCCGCGCATTGCCCGGCTTCGCGGCCGGGGCCCACATCCGCGTGCAGGTGTCGCTGCCGGGCGGAAAGACCGACTGGCGCCACTACTCGCTCGTCAACTTTGCGACCGAGCGCAACGCCACCAACGCGCCGGCCGAATACGTGATCGCCGTGCGCAAGGAAGCCGAAGGCCGCGGCGGCTCGCGCTTCATGCACGAGCAGCTGAAACAGGGCGACATGCTCACCATCCAGGCGCCGAAAAACGACTTCCCGCTGCACACGGGCCCCGGCGGCTCGGTGCTCGTCGCGGGCGGCATCGGGGTCACACCGCTCGCGAGCATGGCGGCGCGGCGCCGCGCGGAAGGTGCACCCGTGCGCATGCACTACGCCGGCCGAAGCCGCGACCTGATGGCCTTCCTGCCCGAGCTGCAGGCATTGCTGGACGGCGACCTGCGCGTGCACGCGGATGCGGAGGCCGGTGCGCCGCTCGACATCGACGCGCTGCTCGACGGCGTGCCCGCCGGCGACCGCCTCTATGTTTGCGGCCCCAAGGTCATGCTCGACGCCGTGCTTGCCCGCACCCAGGCGCGCGGCTGGGAACACGATCGCGTGCACTTCGAACTCTTTACCGAACCCGTCGCGGAAGAGGGCGACCAGCCCTTCGAGGTGGAACTGGCGCAATCGGGCCAGTGCTTCACTGTCGCGGCCGACCAGAGCATCCTCGATTGCCTGATCGACAACGGCTGCGACCCGATGTTCGACTGCAAGCGCGGCGAGTGCGGCGTGTGCGCCACGCCCGTGCTCGAAGGCGAGATCGACCACCGCGACTACGTGCTGACCGCACGAGAGAAGGCGGAGGGCAACGTCATGCAGATCTGCATCTCGCGCGCGAAGGGCGCACGCCTGGTGCTCGACATCTGAAGCAAGGAGCCACGAGCACCATGACCTCGTACCGAAACAACCCCGAAGCCGTCCGCGCGCTGGTACAGAACGACCGCGTTCATCGCGATCTGTACATCAGCCAGCAGCTGTTCGAGCTCGAGCAAGAGCACTTCTTCGCCAACACCTGGAACTACGTGGGCCACGAGAGCCAACTGCCGAAGTCGGGCGACTGGATCAGCAACGAGATTGCCGGCCGCCCGCTGATCGTGGTGCGCCACACCGACGGCAGCGTGCGCGCCATGATGAACCGCTGTGCCCACAAGGGCTCGCGGCTGGTGAGCGCGCCCTGCGGCAACACAGGCAAGTTCTTTCGCTGTCCCTACCACGCCTGGACCTTCAAGACCGACGGCTCGCTGCTCGCGATTCCGCTCAAGACCGGCTACGAGAACACCGCGCTGCACGAATGCGAATCGGCCAAGGGGCTCGTCACGCTGAAGCATGTGCGCAGCTACCGCGGCTTCATCTTCGTGAAGATCAATGACGCGGGGCCCGACTTCGACGAATACTTCGGAGATTCGCTGAGCTCCATCGACAACATGGCCGACCGTTCGCCCGAAGGCGAACTCGAAATTGCGGGCGGGTGTCTCCGTTTCATGCACCAGTGCAATTGGAAGATGTTCGTGGAGAACCTCAACGACACCATGCACCCGATGGTGGCGCACGAATCGTCGGCCGGCACCGCCAAGCGCATGTGGGCCGACAAGCCCGAGGACGAGCCCAAGCCCATGGCGGTGGAGCAGTTCGTGCCTTTCATGTCCGACTACAAGTTCTTCGAGGACATGGGCATTCGCACCTACGACCACGGTCACAGCTTCACGGGCGTGCACTTCAGCATCCACAGCAAGTACAAGGCGATCCCCGCGTACGACGACGCCATGAAGGCGCGCTACGGCGAGGAAAAGACCGCGCAGATCCTTGGCATGGCGCGGCACAACACGGTGTACTACCCGAACCTCACGATCAAGGGCGCGATCCAGGCGATCCGCGTGGTGAAGCCGATCTCGGCCGACAAGACGCTGATCGAGAGCTGGACCTTCCGCCTCAAGGGCGCGCCGCCCGAACTGCTGCAGCGCACCACCATGTACAACCGGCTCATCAACTCGCCGTTTTCGGTGGTGGGGCATGACGACCTGCAGGCGTATCGCGGCATGCAGGCCGGCCTGCACGCGAGCGGCAACGAGTGGGTGAGCCTGCACCGCGACTACGACCCGTCGGAGCTGAAGGGCGGCGAGATCACGACCGGCGGCACCAACGAGCTGCCGATGCGCAACCAGTACCGCAGCTGGGTCCAGCGCATGACGGAGACGATGTGATGGCCGGCACCGAAGTCACCCGCCAGGACCTGATCGACTTCGTCGTGAACGAGGCGCGCCTGCTCGACACACGCCGCTACGAGGAGTGGAACGCGCTCTTCACCGACGACGCCTTCTACTGGGTGCCGCTCGTGCCCGACCAGGAAGACGGCATCAACCACACCTCGCATCTCTACGAGGACAAGCTGCTGCGCGACCTGCGCATCGAGCGCCTCAAGAGTCCGCGTGCCTTCTCCCAGCAGCCGGCGAGCCGCTGCCATCACCTGCTGCAGGTGCCGGTGGTCGAGCAGTTCGACGCCGGGAGCAACCGTTATGTGGTGCGCACCGAATTCCACTACACAGAATCGCAGGGCGACGAACTGCAGTTCTATGTCGGCACCTTTTTCCATCACCTCACGGTGCATGGCGGCGCGCTGCGCATGACGCTCAAGCGCGTCAACCTGCTCAACTGCGACGCTGCCCTGCCGGCCGTGCAGCTCTTCATCTAGGGACGCGATGCAAGACTCCACCGTCCAGGCCACCGTACATCAAGTCTTCACGGCCACTGCGGCGCGCACGCCAGCGGCCGAGTTTTTGTTCACCGAATCGGTGACCGCGGTGGCCTACGGCATCGCGGCTGGCGCCGTTCGCTGGGGCGAGGCTGCGGCCGAGGTCGAGCGGCTGCGCGCGGCCTATGCGCAGGCCGGCTATGGGCACGGCCACCGCGTCGGCCTGCTGCTCGAGAACCGGCCGGCCTTCCTGTTCCACTGGTTCGCACTCAATGCCCTGGGCGTGAGCGTGGTGCCGATCAATGCAGAGATGCGCTCGGCCGAACTGGTCTACCTGATCGGCCACAGCGAGATCGGCCTGGCCGTGACGCTGCCCGAGCGCAGTGCCGACCTGCGCGCCGCGGCCGCACAGGCCGGCGTGGCCTTCGAGACGATGGGGCCTGACGACGCGGTGCCGAGCGCAAGGACCACCGCGCCGCGCGCTCATGAGCCCATCGGCGCCGACACCGAATGCGGCCTGCTTTACACCTCCGGCACCACCGGACGCCCCAAGGGCTGCATCCTCGGAAATGCCTACTTCCTGCGCGCCGGCGAGTGGTATGCCGCGCTCGACGGCGTGTGCAGCATCCGCCGCGATACCGAGCGCGTCATCACGCCACTGCCGCTCAACCACATGAACGCAATGGCCTTCTCCACCATGGTGGTGCTGGTCGCGGGCGGCTGCCTGGTGCAGCTCGACCGCTTCCATCCGAAGACCTGGCTGGCAAGCGCGCGTGAGAGCGGAGCGACCATCGCGCACTACCTCGGCGTGATGCCGGCGATGCTGCTTTCGGCGCCCGCGTCGGGGGCCGACCGCGACCACGCGATCCGCTGGGGCTTCGGCGCCGGTGTGGACCGCAAGAACCACGCGCCGTTCGAAGAGCGCTTCGGCTTCCCGCTGGTCGAGGCCTGGGCCATGACCGAGACCGGTGCGGCCGCCTGCATCATGGCCAACCGCGAACCGCGCCTCGTGGGCACGAGCTGCTTCGGGCGGCAGGAAGATTTTGTTCAGATCCGCCTCGTGGGCGAGGATGGCAACGACGTTGGCATCGACGCACCGGGCGAACTGCTCGTGCGCTCGGCTGGCGACGATCCGAGGCGCTACTTCTTCTCCGGCTATCTGAAGGACGAGGAAGCCACGCGCGAGGCCTGGGCCGACGGCTGGTTCCACACCGGTGACCTGGTGCGCCGCGATGCCGAAGGCAACTTCTTCTTCGTCGATCGCAAGAAGAACGTGATCCGCCGCAGCGGCGAGAACATCTCGGCCGTCGAGGTCGAAAGCGTGCTCAACCAGCATCCCGCCGTGAAAACCTCGGCCGTGGCTGCCACACCCGATGCGGTGCGCGGCGACGAGGTGCTGGCTTGCATCGTGATGCGCGAAGGCACGAACGCATCGCAGCGGGCAGCCCTCGCCGCCAGCATCGTCGAGCACGCACTGTCGCAACTGGCCTATTACAAGGCGCCGGGCTACGTGGCTTTCGTCGATGCGCTGCCGCTCACGTCCTCGCAAAAAATCCAGCGCGGTCGGTTGCGCGAATTGGCCCTGTCCCTGCCGGGGCAGAGCCACTGCATCGACACCCGTTCGATGAAAAAGAGGCAGGCATGACAAGACGACGACTCTCCTACGAAGGCGTCGCGGTGGCCGTGCCGGTCACCGTGCCCTATGTGCGCTACTCCACGCGCACCGCGCACTGGTTCATCGGGCAGGCCATCGAGGCGCTGGTCGATGCCAGCGGCGTGGCCAAGGAGCAGATCGACGGCCTCTGTCTCAGCAGTTTCTCGCTCGCTCCCGACACGGCCGTAGGCGTCACGCAGCACCTGGGCCTGTCGCCGCGCTGGCTCGACCACGTGCCCACCGGCGGCGCCTCGGGCGTGATGTGCCTGCGCCGCGCCGCGCGGGCGGTGCAGGCGGGCGATGCCGACATCGTGGCCTGCGTGGGCGCCGACACCAACCATGTCGACTCTTTTCGCCAGACGCTCGGCAGCTTCAGCAACTTTGCGCGCGATGCGAGTTATCCCTACGGATCCGGTGGGCCGAACTCGATCTTCGCCTTCATCACTGCCAATTACATGCGCACCTACGGCGCGAAACGCGAGGACTTCGGCCGCATCTGCGTGGATCAGCGCACCAACGCGCTGGGCAACCCGGATGCGATGTTCAAGAAGGCGCTGACGCTCGAGGAATACATGGCCGCGCGGCCGATCTCCGACCCGATCCACCTGTTCGACTGCGTGATGCCCTGCGCGGGCGCCGACGCCTTCCTCGTGATGAGCGAGGAGCGTGCGCGCGACCTGGGCCTGGCGCACGTCGTGATCCGCGGTGCCATCGAGCGCCACAACGCCTATGCCGACGACCCGGTGATGGTGCAGGGCGGTTGGCGCAAGGACCGCGACGACCTGTACGCGCAGGCCGGCGTACAGCCCGCCGCGCTCGACTTCGTGCAAACCTACGACGACTACCCGGTGATCGTGATGATGCAATTCGAAGACCTGGGCTTCTGTGAGAAGGGCGAGGGCTCGGCCTTCGTGCAGTCGCACACCATGACCTTCGATGGCAGCTTTCCGAACAACACGGGCGGTGGACAGCTCTCGGCGGGGCAGGCCGGCGCGGCCGGCGGCTTCCTCGGCATGGTCGAGGCGATCCGCCAGCTGACCGGCCAGGCCGGACAACGCGCCGTGCCCGATGCGCAGCTGGGCCTTGTCGCCGGTTTCGGCATGGTCAATTACGACCGTTGCCTGTGTACGGGCGCCGTCATCTTGGGGAGACCGGCATGACGATGCCTCTGATGCGCCCCCCGCGCAAGAACCCGGTGCTGCGCACCCGGCAGATGAACCTGCCACCCGGCGCGCGCGGCCGCGTGGCGCTTGGCCTCACGGCCGCCGCTGCCGAAGGCCGCTTCGAACTTCAGACCTGCAACAACTGCGGCACCGTGCAGTACCCGCCGCGCGAGGTCTGCCACAAGTGCCTCTCCGCCGCCTTGCGCTGGCGCCAGCAGAGCGGCGAGGGCGAGCTGCTCGGCAGCACCACGCTGCATCACAGCAACGACCTGTTCTTCCGCGAGCGGCTGCCCTGGCGGCTGGGCCTGGTGCATCTGGATGCCGGGCCCACGCTCATGGTCCATCTGCATGGCGAGGTCGGCGATGCGCCCACGCGCGTGCGCGTCGGCGCCCGGCTCGACCGCGCGGGCCAGGCCGTCCTCATTGGTTTTCCGAACGAAGGGAGTGCCCATATGGCCGACGACAAGATGCTCCGTGAAATGACCAGCGACCCCAAGTTCCGCAAGGCGCTGGTGACCGACGGCAAGACCGAGGTGGGCCAGGCCATCGTGCGCGCGCTGGTCAAGGCCGGCGCCGACATCGTCTGGGTCGGCCATGCCGAGCACTGGAAGAAGATGGGCGGCGGCCTGGACGACATCTCGGCACTGCCGCAGGTGACGCTGGTGCCACTCGACCTGACCAACGGCCGTCAGGTGACAGAGCTCGCGGGCTCGATCGGCGGCAAGGTCGATATCGTGATCAACAACGCCGAGGTGCACCGCACCTTCGGCATCGGCGCGCGCCGTGGCACCGACGTGGCCAAGGCCGAGATGGACATCAACTACTTCGGCCTGCTTCGCCTGGCACAGGAGTTCGGCCCCGCGCTCAAGGGCCGCTCGGCCGATGGCGCGACGGGCGCCACGGCCTGGGTCAACCTGCTGTCGATCTACGCGCTCAGCAACTTTCCGCCGCACGGCACCTTCAGCGCCTCGAAGGCGGCGGCGCATTCGCTCGCGCAGTGCCTGCGCGCCGAGATGCGGCCCGCCGGTATCCGCGTGATCAACGTGTTCCCGGGGCCTATCGACGACGAGTGGAACCAGCACACGCCGCCGCCCAAGCTGGCGCCAACCGCGCTCGCCAATGCCATGGTGAAGGCGCTGCGCGATGGCGTGGAAGACGTCTATCCGGGCGACGTGGCGCAGGAATGGCTGGAGCGCTGGCGCGAGAACCCCAAGGTTCTGGAGCGCGAGTTGGCGGCCGGCGGCTGAGACAGGAGCACACGATGACGACAACCACCGAACCGATGTCCGCCGCCGAAATTCTCGGCGGCCTGGTGACCGCGATGGCGAGCGGCCGCATCCGCGTGATCGACCTCACGCAGACACTCACGCCCGAGTTCCCGCAGATCGCCCTGCCGCCCGAGATGGGCCAGTGCTGGCCCTTCCGCATCGAGGAAGTGTCGAAGTACGACGAGCGCGGCCCGGGCTGGTACTGGAACAATTTTTCCTGCGGCGAGCACACGGGCACGCACTTCGATGCACCGATCCACTGGATCTCGGGCCGCGACCTGCCGAACAACTCGGTCGACACGATTCCCGTGCAGCATTTCGTGGCGCCGGCCTGCGTGATCGACTGCTCGGCCGACGTGCAGGCAAACGATGACTACCTGCTGAGCGTGGCCGACATCGAGCGCTACGAAGCGGCGCATGGCCGCATCCCCAAAGGCGCGTGGGTGCTGATGCGCACCGACTGGTCCAAGCGCAGCGACCCCGAGGCGTACCAGAATTTCGACGAGACCGGCCAGCACACGCCCGGCCCGAGCACCGAGGCCGTGCGCTTCCTGGTGGAGCAGCGCGACGTGCTGGGCTTCGGCTCGGAAGCCATCGGCACCGATGCGGGGCAGGGCTACCACCTGCGGCCGCCGTATCCGTGCCACTACTACATGCATGGTGCAGGGCGGTACGGGTTGCAGTGCCTGAGCAACCTCGACCTGCTGCCGCCTTCCGGCGCGGTGCTGATCTGCCCGCCGCTGAAGATCGAGAAGGGCAGCGGCAGTCCGCTGCGTGTGCTGGCCCTGGTCGGGGCTTCCGCATGAGCGCGGCGCTCAAGGTCGCAGCCGTCACCGGCGGCAGCGCCGGCATCGGCAAGGCGATCTGCGAAGACCTGCTCGCGCAGGGCTACGAAGTGATCTCGCTCGCACGCCGCAAGGCCGAGATCGACCATCCGAAGCTGCACAGCATCGAGGTCGACCTGAGCGACCGGGCAGCGACCGGCGAGGCGGTGCGCGAACTGGTCGACCGCTTTGCGCCGACCACCATCGTCCACAACGCGGGCGTGATCCGCGCCGCGCTGCTGCCCGAAGTGAAGCTCGATGATCTCGACGCGCTGGTCGACCTGCACTTGGGCTGCGCGATCCAGCTGGTGCAAGGCGCTTTGCCTGCGATGCGCGCACAGCGCTTCGGCCGCGTGGTGCTGCTGTCGTCGCGCGCGGCGCTGGGCCTTGCCACGCGCACCAGCTATTCCGCCACCAAGGCCGGCATGCTGGGCATGGCGCGCACCTGGGCGCTCGAACTCGCCGCGGACGGCATCACGGTGAACGTGGTGGCGCCCGGTCCGATTCGCACCGACATGTTCTACGACGTGGTCGAGGCAGGCAGCGAGAAGGAGCGCTCGCTCGCGGCCTCCGTGCCCGTCAAGCGCCTTGGCGAATCGGCCGACGTGGCACGCGCCGTGCGCTTCTTTGCCGACCCGGACAGCAGCTTCATCACCGGGCAGGTTCTCTACGTCTGCGGCGGCACCAGTGTCGGCAGTCTCGCCCTCTAGTTTTTTCAGCGTTCTTCTCGTTCATCCAACACTTCTGGAGCATCGCCATGAAAGTCCTGAACCGATTCCGTGCCCTCGCGGGCATTGCCATGGGCCTCGGCGCCCTGAGCGCCGCGGGTGCGTGGGCGGCCGATCTCAAGGTCGGTTTCATCACCTCGCTGTCGGGGCCGGTGTCGTCGCTCGGCATCCCCTATGAGAAGGGCATGAAGGCGGCGCTCGCCTACAAGTCGGAGGTGGGCGGCCGCAAGATCCAGCTGGTGCAGCTCGACGATGCGTCCGACCCGTCCACGGCCGCGCGCAACGCCCGCAAGATGATCGACGAGGACAAGGTCGACGTCATCATTGGCACCGCAGGCTCGCCCGGTGCGCTGGCCATTGCCGGCGTGGCGCGCGAAACCAAGACGCCGCTGATCTCGATCGCCAACGCCAACCTGCCGGGCGAGGAGGGCGCATGGATGGTCACGTTGCCGCAGCCTGCGCCATTGATGGTGAGCGCGGTGGTCGAGCGCATGAAGAAGTCGGGCGTGAAGACGGTCGGCTATATCGGCTTCTCCGACGCCTGGGGTGACCTGGTGTACGACGCGCTGCAGAAGAGCGCGGAGCCGGCCGGCATCAAGATCGTGTCGAACGAGCGCTATGCGCGCGCCGATTCGTCCGTGACGGGGCAGGTGCTGAAGATCGTCGCGTTGCGCCCCGACGCGGTGATCACCGGCACCTCGGGCACGCCCGGCGCGCTGCCTTACCTGGCGCTCGCGGAGCGCGGCTACAAGGGCCAGATCTACGGCATGCATGCGCTGATCAACCCCGATTTCGTGCGCGTGGGCGGTGCTTCGGTCGAAGGCCTGCTCGCACCCACCGGCCCGGTGATCGTGGCCGAGCAGCTGCCGAGCGAGAACCCGATCCGCAAGGTGTCCATGGACTTCCGCGCCGCCTACCAGAAGGCCAACGGCGCGCCGCCGACCGATGCCTTCTCGGCCTACAGCTTCGATGCCTGGCTGCTGTACCTCGACGCGGCGCAGCGCGCGCTCGCCACCAAGGCCGAGCCCGGCACGCCGCAGTTCCGCCTCGCTCTCCGCGACGCCATCGTGGCTACCCGCGAGCTGGTGGGAACGCACAGCGTCTACAACTTCAAGCCGAACGATCGCTATGGGTCGGACGAGCGTTCGCGCGTGGTCGTGAAGCTTGAAAAGGGCCAGTGGAAGCTGGTTCCCTGAAATGAAAAAACTCACTCGCATCCTCGGCGCCACGGCCGTCGCGCTGGCGGCCGCACAGGCCATGGCGGCCGATCTCAAGATCGGCTTCATCAGCTCGCTCTCGGGCCCCGTGGCCGCACTGGGCGTGCCATATGAAAAGGGCATTCGCGCGGCGATTGCGGAACATCCCGAGATCGGTGGGCGCAAGGTCCAGCTGATCGTGCTCGACGATGCTTCCGACCCCACCACGGCCGGGCGCAATGCGCGCAAGCTGGTGGTGGAGGACAAGGTCGACGTGCTCATCGGTACCTCGGGCGTGCCCGGGGCGATGGCCATTGCCTCGGTGGCGCGCGAGCTCAATACGCCGCTGATCTCGCCGACGCCGGTCACCATCCCCGGCCCCGAAGGCGCGTGGACCGTGACGGTGTCGCAGCCGTTTCAGCTCATGGTCGCGGGCGTGGTCGACCGCATGCAGAAATCGGGCGTGAAGACGGTGGCCTTCATCGGCTTTTCCGACGCGCTGGGCGACCTGGCCTATGACTCGCTGATGAAGAGCGCCGAAAAGGCCGGCATCAAGGTGGTGGCGAACGAGCGCTATGCGCGCAGCGATTCGTCGGTGGCCGGGCAGGTGCTGAAGATCGTCGCCACCCGGCCCGACGCGGTATTCGCGGGCAACTCGGGCACGCCCGGCGCGCTGCCCTACATCGCGCTGGCCGAGCGCGGCTACAAGGGCAAGATCTACGGCACCCACGGGCTCATCAATGCCGACTTCGTGCGCGTGGGCGGCAACTCGATCGAAGGGCTTCAAGTGCCCAGCGGTCCCGTGCTGGTGGCCGATCAGCTGCCCGACAGCAACCCGATCAAGAAGGTGTCGATGGGCTTTCGCAACGCCTACCAGAAGGTGAACGGCGCGGTGCCGACCGATGCTTTCTCGTCGTACACCTACGACGCCTACCTGCTGCTGGCTGATGCCGCTTCGCGCACTAAGGGCGAACCGGGCACCCCGCAATACCGCACCGCGCTGCGCGACGCCATCGTGGCTACCCGCGAGCTGGTGGGCACGCACGGCATCTACACCTTCAAGCCCGACGACCGCTACGGCTCCGACCAGCGCGGGGTGGTGATCGTGCAGATGAACAAGGGCCAGTGGAAGCTGGTGCCCTGAAGACAGCCCGAGCACGCCGATGACCAGCTACCGCCATCATCCCGAACGCATCGCCGCATTGGTGCAGGATGACCGCGTGCACCGCGACCTGTACTTGAGCGATGAGATCTTCGCGCTCGAACAGGAACATCTGTTCGCGAACACCTGGGTCTACCTCGGCCATGCGAGCCAGGTGTCGGAGCCCGGCGACTTCGTGACGCAGGACGTCGCCGGCCGGCCGCTCCTGATGGTGCGGCAGCCCGATGGCGCGGTGCACGTGATGTACAACCGCTGCGCCCACAAGGGCACGCAGCTGGTGACGGACGAGTGCGGCAACACCGGCCGCTTCTTTCGCTGTCCGTACCACGCCTGGACCTACAAGCTCGACGGCGCGCCGCTCGGCCTGCCGCTGAAGAACGGGTACGAGGGCACGCAGCTCAAGGCCTGCGAGTCGGGGCAGGGGCTCTCGGTGGTCAAGCACGTGAAGGTGTACCGCGACTTCGTGTTCGTGCGGCTGTCCGATTCGGGTCCTTCCTTCGAGGACTACTTCGGCGAGGTGCTGGGCGCCATCGACAACATGGTCGACCGCTCGCCCGAGGGCAAGCTCACCGTCGGTGGCGGCGTGCTGCGCAACATCGTCCACTGCAACTGGAAGATGTACCTCGAGAACATCAACGACACGGTGCATCCGATGTCGACGCACGAATCGGCCACCAAGGCGGCCGAAGCGCTGTGGGAGGGCCGTGCGCCCACCGATCCCAAGCCGATGGCGATGGAGCAGATGCTGCCCTTCGGTTCGGGCTATGAATTCTTCGACAAGATGGGCGGCCGTGTGTTCGCCAACGGGCACAGCGTGCTGGGCGTGAACTTCAGCATCCATTCCAACTACGCGCAGCTGCCCGAGTACGAGGCCGCGATGCGCGCCGCGCACGGCGAAGAGCGCGCGGCCGAGATCCTGCAGCGCTCGCCGCAGAACTCGGTCTTCTATCCGAGCCTGTCGGTCAAGGGCTCGCCGCAGGCCATTCGGGTGATCCGGCCGCTGGCCGCGAACCGTACGCTCATCGAGGCCTGGAGCTTTCGCGCGACGGGTGCGCCCGCGCTGCTGTTCGAGCGCGTGATGAGCTACAACCGGTTGGTGTTCTCGCCGATGTCGGTGGTCGCGCACGACGACGTGCACCTGTTCGAGAGCATCCAGCAGGGCCTTCGCGCCGGTGGCAACGAATGGGTGAGCCTGCACCGCAACTACGATCCGGCCGAACTCGCGCAAGAGACGATCACCACCAACGGAACCAACGAGCTGCTCATGCGCAACCAGTTCCGCGCCTGGGCGAAATCGATGGCGGCGGGCATGGAGGCCGCGGCATGAACGGCGACCCGCGCGACTTCGCCGCCCACGAGGCAGCCCTGCTCGACGAGCGCCGCCTCGACGACTGGCTGGCGCTGTTCGCTGAAGACGGCCACTACTGGGTGCCGCTGCTCGGTGCGGCGCAGGCCGATCCGTTCTCGCACAACTCGCTGGCTTACGAAGACCGGTTGCTGCTGCAGCTGCGGGTCGATCGCCTCAAGAATCCGCGCGCGCATTCGCAGCACCCGGCGAGCCACAGCCAGCATGTGCTGCAGCCTTCGCGCATCGAGCACGAGTCGGCCGGCGAAGTGCGGTTGCGCACACCCTTCATCTACATCGAGGCGCGCGGCGAAAGCCAGGTCCTGCTGGCCGGGACCGCACGCCACCACCTCGTGCGCGCGTCCAGGGGCTGGTCCATCCGCGAGAAGCGCATCGACCTGCTCGACGCCGCCCGCGCGTTGCCGGCGATCCAGTTGTTCATCTGAGTTTTCCCGTTCATTCCATCCTTCCTCACTGGAGCTACGACATGAAGAGCCTGATGCAGACCTTGACGCGCGGTGCCCTCGCCGCGGCGCTGACCGCCTGTGGTGTTGCGAGCGCGTTCGCGGCCGACCTCAAGGTCGGCCTGAGCGTGTCGCTGTCGGGGCCCAACTCCTCGCTGGGCGTGCCCTATGCCAAGGGCATGCAGGCCGCGCTGGCCTACAAGCCGGAAATCAATGGGCGCAAGGTGCAGCTCATCGTGCTGGACGACGGCTCCGACCCGACCACGGCCGGTCGCAATGCGCGCAAGCTCATCGAGGAAGACAAGGTCGACGTGCTCATGGGTACATCGGGCGTGCCCGCCGCCATTGCCATGGCGCAGGTCGGCAAGGAGGCCAAGGTGCCGATGATCGGCCTCACGCCCATCCTTCTCGACCCCAATGAGAACCCCTGGGTCGTGACGGTGGCGCAGCCCACGCAGCTGATGATCGATGCGGTGGTCGAGCGCATGAAGCGCAACAACGTGAAGACCGTCGGCTACATCGGCTTTACCGATGCGTGGGGCGACCTGGTCTACAACGCGCTCATGAAGGCCGCGCCCGAGGCCGGCATCAAGGTGGTGAGCAACGAGCGCTATGCGCGCGCGGATGCCTCGGTGACCGGGCAGGTGCTGAAGATCGTGGCGCTGCGGCCCGACGCGGTGATGACCGGCGGCGCCGGTACGCCGGGGGCGTTGCCGTTCCTGGCGCTGCAGGAGCGCGGCTACAAGGGCGGGGTGTACGGCCAGCACGGCCTGATCAACCCCGACTTCGTACGCGTGGTCAGCGCATCCGGGCAGAACGCGCTGATGCCCACTGGACCGGTGATCGTGGCCGAGCAACTGCCCGACGGCTACCCGACCAAGAAGATCGCGACCGATTTCCGTGCCGCGTTCCAGAAGGTCAACAACGCGCCTACCAGCGATGCCTTCTCGGCTTATTCCTTCGACGGCTGGCTGGTGTTTGCGGACGCCGCCTCGCGGGCCATGAAGAAGGCGGAGCCGGGCACGGCGGAGTTCCGCGTCGCGCTGCGCGATGCCATCTTCAGCACCAAGGAAGTGGTGGGCACCCATGGTGTCTACAGCTTCAAGCCCGGCAGCCTCTATGGCGTGGACGAACGCGCCCGCGTGATCGTCAAGCTCGACAACGGCCAATGGAAGCTCGCACCTTGAACCGCTTGATGCCAATGACGACGATTCCCCGAGGGGCTTTTCTATGACATGGGACGTGGCGCTGATTCTCGTCACCGATGGCCTCGCCAATGGTGCCGTCTATCTGCTGGCCGGGCTCGGGCTGGTCTTGATCTTTTCCGTCACGCGGGTGGTGTTCGTGCCGTTCGGCGACATCGCGGCCTTCGCGGCCCTGTCGCTCGCGGCCTTCGAAACCGGGCGCGTCCCGTCGACCATCGGCATGGTGGCCGTGCTCGCCGCGCTGGCCCTGGCCACGGAAATCGGCAGCCTGTTGCGGCGCGGGGAGGCCGCCCGCATTCCCAAGGCGGTGCTGATGTGGGGCGTGCTGCCCGCCATCCCCTGCCTGCTGGCATGGCTGGCGGCGCGGCCCGGTGTGCCGGTGGCAGTGCACATCGCGGTGGCAGTGCTGCTGGTGGTGCCCATCGCGCCGCTGCTCGCGCGGGTGGTGTTCCAGCCGATCGCCGATGCCTCGGTGCTGGTGCTTTTGATCGTGTCGCTGGCGCTGCACTTTCTGCTGTCGGGCCTCGGCTTGCTGTTCTTCGGACCCGAGGGATCGCGCACCACGCCGCTCACGAGTGCCGTGTTCACGCTGGGCGACGGCTTCACGGTCAGTGGCCAGGTGGTGCTGATGGTGGGCGCGGCCATTGTGCTGAGCGGGCTCTTCTTCCTGGTGTTCGAGCGCACGGTGGCGGGCAAGGCGCTGCGCGCCACGGCGGTGAACCGCATCGGCGCGCGGCTGGTCGGTATCCGGCCGGTGCGCACGGCGCTGCTGGCCTATGGCTGCGCCTCGCTGCTGGCCGGGCTCATCGGCGTGCTGATTGCGCCGGTGACCACCATGTACTACGACTCGGGTTTCATCATCGGACTGAAGGCTTTCGTGGCCGCGATCATCGGCGGGCTCGTGAGCTACCCGATGACGGCCCTGGGTGCGCTCGCGGTCGGCGTGGTCGAGAGCTTTGCTTCGTTCTGGAGCGGCGCGCTGAAAGACGTGATCGTGTTCAGCCTGCTGATACCGGTGCTCATGCTGCGCTCCTTTCTTGCGGCCCATGCCGAAGAGGAAGAAGACGAGGTGGACCAATGAACGACAACAACAACAGAAACCGCAAGCGCATGGCCTGGATTGCCGCGGTGGTCGCCGTGCTGGCGCTGGTGCCGGCGGTGGCGGGCAGCTTCACCGTCTCGCTGCTCAACGACATCGGCATCGGCGCGCTGGTCGCGCTCGGGCTGGTGCTGCTCACCGGCGTGGGCGGCGCCACGTCGTTCGGCCAGGCCGCCTTCGTGGGCATCGCCGCCTATGCCACGGCATGGCTCACCACCACGCAAGGCATGTCGCCATGGATCGGGCTGCTGTTCGCGCTGCTGCTCACGGGCTTGTCGGCGCTCGCCATCGGCATGCTCACGCTGCGGCTGGGCGGCCACTTCCTGCCGCTCAGTACCATCGCGTGGGGGCTGTCGATCGCCATGCTGTTCGGCAATGTCGATGCGCTCGGGCGGCACACTGGCCTGTCGAACATTCCGGCGCTGCGCATCGCAGGCTGGTCGCTGGCCGATCCGCGCGCCATGTACTACCTGATCTGGGCGGTGGTCGGGCTGGCCTGTCTGTTCAGCCACAACCTGCTGCAGTCGCGGCCGGGCCGCGCGATCCGCAGCTTGCGCGGCGGCGCCACGCTGCTGGCGAGCGTGGGGGCCGATGCGTACCGCGTGCGGCTCACGCTGTTTGTCACGGCCGCGCTCTTCGCGGGGCTGGCGGGCTGGCTCTATGCCCACATGAACCGCTTCGTGAGTCCTTCGCCCTTCGATGTGCGTGCAAGCATCGAATACCTGCTGATGGCCGTGGCCGGCGGGCTCGGGCAGCTGGCGGGCGCGCTGGTGGGGGCGGCCCTGGTGCTGGTGCTCAAGAACGGCCTGCAAGACGTGCTGCCGATGCTCACGCAGCGTGCGGGACAACTGGAGGCCGTGGCGTTCGCAACGCTCTTCATCCTGCTGCTGCACTTTGCGCGTGGTGGACTCATGGGCCTGTTGCGGCGCTGGACGCGCCGGCGCGCCGGTGCGCCAGGTGCTTCGCGCTACCAGGCGCCCACGGTCGATCCCCTGCCGCACCGCCAGCTGCCACAGCGCGGCACACAGGTGCTGTCGGTGAAGGGCGCGGTCAAGCGCTTCGGCGGGCTGGTGGCGGTGAACGACGTGAGCTTTGAAGTGAGCGCGGGCGAGATCGTCGGGCTGATCGGGCCCAACGGCGCGGGCAAGTCGACCATGTTCAACCTGCTGACCTGCACGCTGCCAATGAGCGCCGGCCAGGTGCGATTTCTGGCGCACGACATTGCCGGCATGCCGCAGCGGCAGGTGGCGCGGCTGGGCCTGGCGCGCACTTTTCAGCACGTGAAGCTCAGGCCGCACATGAGCCTGCTCGACAACGTGGCGCTGGGCGCGCATTCGCGCACGCGCTCGGGCATCCTCAAGGCGGGCTTGCGGCTCGACCGCACCGAAGAAAAGCAGATCTTGCAGGAAGCGCAGCGCCAGCTCGACCGCATCGGCCTGGGCGACCGCGCGCACGAACTCGCGGGCAGCCTGCCGCTGGGCACGCAGCGCATTCTCGAGATTGCGCGCGCGCTGGCCGCCGACCCGGTGCTGCTGGTGCTCGACGAGCCCGCGGCGGGCCTCCGCCGCAAGGAAAAAATGGCGCTCGGCGACCTGCTGCGCAAGCTGCGCGAGGAGGGCGTGACCATCCTCATCGTCGAACATGACATGGACTTCGTGATGAAACTGGTGGACCGTCTGGTGGTGATGAACTTCGGCTCCAAGCTCGTGGAGGGCGTGCCCTCGGCCGTGCGTGCCGACGAGCGCGTGCAGGCGGCTTACCTCGGGAGCGTCGTATGAGCGCAATGCTGGAGATCGGCGACCTGCACGTGTCCTATGGGCAGGTCGAGGCGGTGCGCGGGGTCTCGCTCGAGCTGCAGCCGGGCCAGATCATCTCGGTGATCGGCCCCAACGGCGCTGGCAAGACCACGCTGCTTGCGGCCGCAATGGGCCTGCTGCCGTGCAAGGGCCAGCTCCGCTTCGAGGGCGAAGACCTGCAAGGGCTCGATGTGGAAGCGCGCGTGGAGCGAGGCCTGTGCCTCGTGCCCGAAAAGCGCGAGCTGTTCGGCGAGCTCACGGTGCTCGACAACCTGCAGCTCGGCGCCTATGCCAAGCGGCTGCGCAGCGATGCGATGAAGCGGCAGCTGCAGTCGGTGTACGACCGCTTTCCGCGTCTGGCCGAACGCCGCTCGCAGCGCGCCGACACGCTCTCTGGCGGCGAGCGGCAGATGCTCGCTGTGGGCCGTGCACTCATGTCCGCGCCGCGCCTGCTGATGCTCGACGAGCCGAGCCTGGGCCTGGCGCCGCTCATCGTGCGCGACATTCTTTCCATCGTTCGCAAGCTGCGCGACGACGGGGTGTCGATCCTGCTGGTGGAGCAGAACGCGCGTGCCGCGCTCGAAACTTCGGACCACGGCTACGTGCTGGAAACCGGCGAGATTGCGCTCTCGGGCGCTTCGGCCCAACTGGCGAGCGATCCGCGGGTGCAGGCCACCTACCTGGGCGGAGGCACGCACGATGACGAATGACCCGCGCGCTGTGCCGGCCAGTGAGCGCACCTTGCCCGGCATGCTGCGCCGGCAGGCGGCGCTCTACGGCTCGCGTCCGCTGCTGCGCATCGCGGGCCGCCAGTGGTCGCATTCCGATGCGGCCGAAGCGGCGGGCATTCGAGCGGGCGTGCTGGCGCAAGCCGGCGTCGCGCGGGGCGACCGCATCGCCGTGATGTGCGGCAATCGCATCGAGTTTCTCGAGACCTTTCTCGGTGCAGGCTGGCTCGGCGCTTCCACGGTGCCGGTCAACACCGCCTCCATGGGGCCTCAGATCGGGTACTTCCTGGCGCACAGCGAAGCCAAGCTGCTGGTCATCGAGGCCGGCTTTCTGGACCGCCTGCAAACGTCGGACCTGGCGCAGACGAAGCTCGAAGAAATCTGGGTGATCGGCGACGCGCCTGCGGGCGACGATGCCGCATGGCACCCGCCGCCCAGTGTGCGCATGCGGGCCTATCCCCCGGGCGGGCCAGCCGTTCCGCCCGCCGAGGTGCAGCCCGGCGATCCGCTGGCCATTCTGTATACCTCGGGCACCACCGGGCCGGCCAAGGGCGTGGTCTGCCCGCACGCGCAGTATTTCTGGTGGGGCGTGAACAGCGCGGAGGTGCTTGGCGTGGGCGCGGACGACGTGCTGTGCACGACCTTGCCGCTCTTTCACATCAATGCGCTCAATACCTTTGCGCAGGCCGCGCTCACCGGTTCAGAGGTCGTCTTCGAAACGCGCTTCTCGGCGTCGGGCTTCTGGCCTTCGATGCGTGCGAACGGCGCCACCGTGGTCTACCTGCTGGGCGCCATGGTTCCGATACTGCTTGCGCAACCCGCGGGCGAGGCAGAGCGCAACCACCGTGTGCGCACCGGCCTTGGCCCCGGCGTGCCCGACGCCGCGGGCAAGACCTTTTTCGAGCGCACCGGCGTGCGCCTGCTCGAAGGCTACGGTTCCACCGAAACCAACTTTGCCATTGCCACGACGCCCGACTCGCCGCGCGGCGGCGTCATGGGCTGGCTTCGGCCCGGCTTTCAGGCGCGCGTGGCCGACGAAAGCGATGTGGAGCTGCCCGCCGGAGAGGCCGGCGAACTGCTGCTGCGCGCCGACGAGCCGCACGCCTTCGCGAGCGGCTACTTCAACATGCCCGAGAAAACGGTCGAGGCCTGGCGCAACCTCTGGTTCCACACCGGCGACCGCGTGGTGCGCGATGCCGACGGCGCCTTTCGCTTTGTCGACCGCATCAAGGATGCGATCCGCAGGCGCGGCGAAAACATTTCGTCGTTCGAGGTCGAGCAGGTGCTGCTGAGCCACACCTGCGTGGCCTCCTGCGCCGTGTATCCGGTGCAATCCGAACTGGCCGAAGACGAGGTGATGGCCGCGCTGGTGCCGCGCGACGGCGAGCGCATCGACCCCGCCGAGCTGGTTCGCTTCTGCGAGAGCCGGCTGCCTTACTTTGCGGTGCCCCGCTACATCGACGTGCTGCAAGACCTGCCGCGCACCGAGAACGGCAAGGTGCAGAAGTTCAAGCTGCGCGAGCGCGGGGTCAGTGCACAGACCTGGGACGGGCGGCCTTCCGCGCGCGCCCCCGCCAAGGCGGCATGAATTCCGCGCCGCCACCGCTTCTAGGCCAGGCTGCGTTCGTTACCGGAGCGGGGCAGGGCCTGGGGGCGGCCATTGCGCGCGGCCTTGCCGAAGCGGGGGCGCGCGTGGTGCTTGCGGACATCGACGCGAACAACGCCGAGTCGGCCGCCGCGAGCTTGTGCAACGCGGGTGCCGACTGCATCGCCATGAGGCTCGACGTGCGTAGCGAAGCCGATTTTTCTCGCTGCTTCGATGCGGCGACGGCACGTTATGGCCCCATCGATCTGCTGGTCAACAACGCAGCGCGCACGCCCTTCAGCTCCATCTGGGACATCACGCCCGACGAGTGGGACGACGTGCTGGCCGTCAACCTGCGCGGCAGCTTCTTCGGCTGCCGCATTGCCGGCCGGCACATGCGCCAGCGCGGATCCGGACGCATCGTCAATCTGTCGTCGATGGCCGGCCAGCAGGCCAGTGCCGCCACCGGCGCGCACTATGCGGCCAGCAAGGCGGCGCTGCTTGCCCTGACGCGCAGCTTTGCGCAAGAACTCGCGCCGCATGGCGTCACGGTGAATGCGTTGGCCCCGGCGGCGGTTGAAGGCCCAGCCCTCGACGCGCTGGCCCTCTCACGGCAGCAGGCGCTGAAAGCAGGCATTCCGCTGGGCCGTTTCGGCCGCCCGGAAGAAGTGGCAGCCGCCGTGGTCTACCTGGCATCACCCGCAGCGGCCTTCATGACCGGTGCAACGCTGGATCTCAACGGCGGCCGCTTCATGCGCTGAACAGGCGATGAGCCGGCCATACGCGCTAAAATCGTTCAGAACTAAATAATTCAGGTATGCAAGCAAATTCATTGATTGGCCGCCACGCCCTCGTCACCGGCGCCGCGCGTGGCATCGGCGCCGAAATCGCCCGCACCCTTGCCGCCGAGGGCGCGACACTGACGTTGCTGGGGCGCGACCTCGACGCGCTCCAACGCGTGGCCGCCACACTCGCCGGGCAAGGCCACGGCATTGCCGCTGCCGACGTGGCCGACGCGCAAGCGGTGCAGTCGGCCTTTGCGCTGGCGCGTGCCGAGCGCGGCCCCGTTGCCATCCTCGTCAACAACGCCGGCGCGGCCGAGAGCGCACCGTTTCTCAAGACCTCGGTCGAACTCTGGCAGCGCATGCTGTCGGTGAACCTGACCGGCAGTTTCCTGTGCGCGCAGGCGGCGCTGCCCGACATGCTCGAAGCCGGCTGGGGCCGCATCGTCAACATTGCCAGCACTGCGGGCCAGAAGGGCTATGCCTATGTTGCGGCCTATTCAGCGGCCAAGCATGGGGTGGTCGGGCTCACGCGTTCGCTCGCGCTCGAAGTGGCGCGCAAGGGCGTTACGGTGAACGCGGTGTGCCCCGGCTACACCGACACCGACATCCTGCGCGCGAGCGTCGCCAACGTGGTGGGCAAGACCGGGCGCAGCGAGGCTGACGCGCTGGCCGAGTTCTCCAGCGTCAATCCGCAGCGGCGCATCGTGCAGCCGGCCGAGGTGGCCGATGCGGTGCGCTGGCTCTGCGGCGACGGCGCCGCTTCCGTCACCGGACAGTCGGTCTCGGTGTCGGGCGGGGAGGTGATGTGATGCGCAACGATGCCTCGCACGCCGCACTCAGCGATGCCGAAGAACTCGGCCACGAGGCCCGGGCGGGCCGCGAAGACCACGCCATGCTCAGGCTGTGGCTGCGCATGCTGGCCAGCACCACGCAGATCGAGGCCGAAATACGGCGCCGGCTGCGCGAGCGCTTCGGCATCTCGCTGGCGCGCTTCGACTACATGGCCCAGCTCTACCGCTATGAACAAGGCCTCAAGATGCGCGTGCTGTCGCGCTACCTGATGGTGACCGGCGGCAACGTCACGGGCCTGACCGACGAGCTCGAGCGCGACGGCTTGGTGGCGCGCGCACACAGCCCCGACGACCGCCGCTCGTGGATCGTGAGCCTGACGCCCAAGGGCCGCACGACCTTCGAGACCATGGCCAAGGAACACGAGCAGTGGATTCTCGAAATGTTCTCGGGCCTCGACATGAAGACTGTCAAGCAGATGCACACGCAGCTCGGCCAGTTGCGCGTGCACGTGATGCGCAGCGAGCCGTCGGGCGAGGAGGGCTGACGATGAGCGAAGCAGGCGAAGCGCAAGCCCCCTTGGCCGAATTCCAGCGCCCGCGGATGATCCGCTTTTCCGATTGCGACCCCGCGGGCATCGTCTTCTATCCGCAGTACTTCGTCATGCTCAATGGGCTGGTGGAAGACTGGGTGAGCGACGGGCTGGGTGTCGACTACCACGCGCTCATCGGCGAACGGCGCATCGGCTTGCCAACGGTGCGGCTCGAAGCCGACTTTCGCGCTGTGAGCCGCATGGGCGACAAGGTCACGCTCGGCCTTTCGGTTGAGCGGCTGGGCTCGCGCTCCATGACGCTCGTGTTGCGCTGCTTCGACCCCGCCAGCGGCGAACTGCGCATGCAGGTGAAGCAGGTGCTTGTGACCACCTCGCTCCAGAGCCATCGCGCTGTCGAAATTCCGCAGGACATGCGCGCGGCTATCCTGCGCGGGGCAGGTAGTGCTTCAACCATTGATCCAGATATGAAAGAGTCCCGGATGGACAAGCAAACAATCATCGAAAGCCTGGAGCGGGCATTGGAAAGCTGGATCCGCCATGCTGTCGCGGCCCAACTGTGGCAGGTTCAGCAGCAAGGTGGTTTGGGTGCGTCCATCGTGGTGGAGGAAGACCTCGTGCGCGTCCGCGTCGAACTCGGCGGTCCACGCAACCCGCTGTCGGAGTTGGGTCGAACCGATGGACGCTTGCCCGTAACGGAGGCCTTTCTCGGCCGCGGCGTCGCATCTTGGGGCACCCCGCCTCCACAGGGAGACGAGGCGCGCGAGGCATGGTTCATGTCGAGCGAACTCGCCCAAGAGCACGCGCGGCAATACCTGCTGGCGGAGGTGAAAGAAAAGCGGGACGTCCTGTCGATGTTTGTCGAGGGCTGGTTGACCGGTGAGTCGTAGCCGTTGAGCCAATAAAAAAGCCCGCTACCGATGAGGTAGCAGGCTTTTCAGCGTTTCCGCGATGTTGGTTGGTGGGCCCTGAGTGACTCGAACACTCGACCTACGGATTAAGAGTCCGCTGCTCTACCAACTGAGCTAAGAGCCCTTGCTGCAAAACGTTTTGCGTTTTTTGGCAAGACCGCAAGTATAGCGTAAAAATTCTGGGGTTCAACGATTTTGTGCGAGGCGGCGTTAGCATTGGCCATCATCCGCCGGGCCCCGGGGCCCTCCACCAGGAGAAATCTTCCATGACAGATACAACCACCATGCCGCATGTTGTGATCACGGGGGCCGCGGGCGCGCTGGGGCGCGCAGTGGCGCAGCATTTTCTGGAGCAGGGCGCACGCCTTGCGCTGGTCGACCACCATGCGGACCGCCTGGCCGAGGTCTTTCCGGGCCTGGACAATTCGCAGCACCTGCTGCTGGCAGGGGACGTGACCTCGGCGTCTGACATGTCGGAGCTCGCGGGCCAGGCCCTCAAGGCTTTCGGCCGCATCGACGCGCTGGTTCACATTGCGGGCGGCTTCGAGATGGGCGAGGCAACCCATGCGCTCACGCGGGCCAGCTGGGACCGCATGATGAATCTCAACGCCTGGTCTTTCGTGGCGGTTACACAAGCGGTGCTGCCTTCGATGATCGAGCACGGCGCCGGCCGCATCGTGGCGGTCACGGCCAAGGTGGCCGCGCGCGGCTTGCCGGCCATGGCAGCCTATATCGCATCGAAGAGCGCGCTGCAGCGGCTGGTGGAAGCGATGGCGGTCGAGGCGGCGCCGCATGGCGTGGCCGTCAACAGCGTGGCCCCCAGCGTGCTCGACACGCCGGCCAACCGGCAGGCCATGCCCGACGCCAATCCCGCGGAATGGGTGTCGACCGCGGTCGCGGCGCAGACCATCGGCTTTCTTGCATCGCCCGCGGCCGCGGCGCTGCATGGCCAGCATCTGACGCTCGACACCTGAAATAGCAGATAGATCAGTAGCTATACAGGGCCCTGGCGCAACGCCAGGGCCTTTTTTTTGTCCCCAGCGGGCGGCCATGGCGCCCCCCCTGGGGGCAGGCGCTTTGTCATGGGTGCGGACGGAGCGGGCGGGGCGCTTGTCTCGCTTCAGAAGGGGCGCATCGCTCATGTGTCTAGGCAGCGCAATTTTTACAGTGACCCCACGGCGAAACGTTTGAGCCCGATGAGGGCAACAAGCAGCGCCGGCCGACCACTTCACTGGGGACACGCATGGAACCGCTCAACTTGCCGCCAAGAAATTTCATGAACCTGCTGCGGGAAGACGCGGGCATGTCGTTCATGGAATTCGCGTTGCTCGGTTCCCTCGTGGTGTTCGTGAGTTTGTTGCTGTTGCTTGCGGCACGGCGCGGGTCCTGAATGCGCAGCAGCAGATCAACAACAACGCCATACGGAGCTGTCCATGCGTGAATTCGATGCCTTCCTCGAGCTGCTGGCGATGCTGGCAACGGATTTCCGCATGATTGCGCTCCTTGCCCTGCTGGTGACGGCCGCGGTCAGCGACTTGCGCACATATCGCATTCCCAACTGGCTGACGTTCGGCGGCATGGTTTTCGCGGTGATCTACGGAACCTTCACGGCGCGCACGCCGCTCGTGGGCGCGACGCAGGCGCTGGGGGGGCTGGGAACAGGCCTTTTGATCATGCTGCCGTTCTATGCGCTCGGAATCATGGGCGCGGGCGACGTCAAGCTGATGGCGATGGTCGGCGCCTTCGTCGGCCCCTCTCAAACGCTGTGGGCCATTCTCTTCACGTGCATTGCAGGTGGTGCAGCGGCGTTGATCGTTGCCATGCACCGGCGTCGCCTCGGCCACATGCTGGCCAACGTGAAGGACACCGTGAACGGCATGGCGATGTCAGGCATTGCGGGCCTGCGGCCCAACGGAACCATCGACATGCAGCAATCCATCGGAAAGCTGCCTTACGGAATCTGCATTTGCGTGGGGACGGTCGCACAGGTCCTGGCGCATCAACTGGGCTACGTATAGCCCGCCACTTTCATCCCACCGCACTCGGAGATTCGCATGAAAAACGTCAAGGCACTCGGGCTGCTGCTGCTGGCCCTCCTCACTGGTCTGGCCGCCGCGGTCTACGCGGCGGGATGGGTTTCGCGACAGGGCGGAATCGCTTCCAACAAAGTGGTTGTGGCCGCGGTCGACATCGAGCTGGGCAGCCGGGTCAACCCGCAGATGCTGTCGCTGGTCGACTGGCCGAGCGGCTCGCTGCCGCCAGGCTCGTTCAAGGACGCCAAGTCGCTCGAAGACCGGGTGGTCAAGGTTGGCGTGCTGCGCGGCGAAGCCATTCTGGAGGGCAAGCTCGCGCCTGTCGGCACCACGGGCGGCCTCTCCGCTGTCATTGCCAGCGGCAAGCGCGCCATGACTGTGCGGGTGAACGACGTGGTGGGCGTGGCGGGCTTTGCCCTACCAGGCAACTACGTCGATGTGATGGTCAACGCCCAGCAAGACAAGAACCATGGCGAAGAGAACCGCCAGATCAGTAAGACAGTGCTTGAAAAAGTGCTGGTGCTGGCCGTAGCGCAAGAGGCCAATCGCGACGAGACAAAGCCGAAGGTGGTCAGCGCCGTGACGCTGGAGCTCTCGCTCGAAGACTCCGAAAAGCTCGACCTGGCACGCAGCGTGGGAACCCTCTCGCTGGTGCTGCGCAACCAGATGGACAAGACCACGGTAGCCACCGCAGGTATCACCAAGGGCCAGTTGTTCGGCGAGAAGGAAATCCTGCCGATCTCCACCACCGTGGCTGCGCGGCAGGTCCCCGCGCGAGTGCCACGGTCCGCTCCAGTGGCGATGCGGCAATCCGAGTGCGTGGAAGTGATCCAGCACGCCGCCCGCACGCTCAACTGCTTCTGATCACCCCCGCAGGAGGAACCACAAGTGCAACATCTCTCTTCTTCTTCACCCGCCTGGCTGCTGGCGGCACTCATGACGCTGGCGGCACCCGCCATGGCCGCGGACGTGGTGGCTGCTGCGCCGGCTGCCGCTGCTGCTGCAACCCCGGCTGCAGCAGCGGCTGCAGCACCGGCCGCGCCTGCCCCTCGGCGCTGCACCGCGATCATCCCGGACGACCAGCCGACCTACGCCGTGCTCGGCAAGTCGGTGGTCATCCCGCTGAAGGCGCGCGTTGCGCGCATCGTGGTCAGCGGCCAGCCGTCGAGCCGCGCAGCCGCGCCAGCAGCCGCGGGGCAACCGGCGCCGTCCCCCGCCACGGCCGCAAACGCGGGCGACGGCATCGCCGATGTCGACGTCACGCTGCTGAGCCCGACCGATCTGTTCTTTCGCGGCCGCCAGGCGGGCTCGATGAACGTCGTGCTGCAAAGCGTCGACGGCACCTGCTACATCAAGGACGTCATCGTCACCATCGATCCGGGCGCGCTGCAGTCCAAGCTCGCCGAGCTGATGCCGGAAGAAAGCCGCATCCGTGTGCGCAGCGCCGAAAAATCGATCGTGCTCACCGGCGAGATCAGCGACGCGCTCAAGCTCGACGACGTGATGAGCCTGGCCATGGCCTATGGCGCGGACGGCAAGAAGGTGGTGAACCTGCTGCGCGTGACGGCGCCGCAGCAAGTGATGCTCGAAGTGAAGATCGCAGAGGTCAGCAAGACGCTGCTGGATCGCCTGGGGGCACGCGTCGGCCTGCAACGCACGGCCAGCGGCGGGCTCAACACCTATTCGCTGATCTCCAACTTCTTGAGCGGCGGTGCCGGCCTTGTCGAGGCGCTGCGCATCGGCCGTGCATCCATTGCCATCGACGGCCAGAAAGACGACGGCCTGGTGCGCATCCTGGCCGAGCCCAACATCATGTCCATCAGCGGGCAGCAGGCCAGCTTCCTGTCGGGCGGAAAGATATTCATCCCGGTTTCGCAGAACTCCAACGGCCGCGCTGGTTCGACCATCACGCTGGAAGAAAAAGAGTTCGGCATCGGCGTGAAGTTCACCCCTACCGTGCTCAACGGCGGGCGGATCAATCTCAAGATGATCTCGGAAGTGTCGGACCTGTCGCAGACCGGATCGCCGTTCACCACAGTGGGCGGTGTGACAGCCGTGCTGCCCTCGCTGACCGTACGCCGCGCGGACACCACCGTGCAGCTCAACGATGGCCAGAGCTTTGTCATTGCTGGGCTAATCAAGAGCAACTCGACCGAAACCGTGAAGCGCTATCCCGGCCTCGGCGAAGTTCCGGTGATGGGGGCGTTGTTCCGCAGCACCGAGTTCCAGAACGACCAGACCGAGCTGATGTTCGTGATCACGCCGCGCCTGGTCCGTCCGCTGGCCGAGACCCCCCGCGTTCCGAACGACAACCACGTGGTTCCCAGTCGCGCCGAGATCTACCTGAACGGCAGCCTCGAAAGCGCCACCCCGGCACCGGTTGCACCGGCCGGCCAAGCCCAATGACACCCCTGAGGAGCATCACCATGTTCATTAAGTCGACCACTCTCGCGCTGACGCTGCTTCTGGGCACCGGATGCTCCCACGTCACGCCCAACTACGACGCGCGCTTTGGCGATGCGGTGCGCGACGCGAAAAGGAAGATGACGATCAATCCCGATGCCGGCAAGGACGGGAACCCGGTTGTCGGCATTGACGGCCGCGCGGCGCGCGAGTCGATGGTGCAGTACCAGAAGTCCTACAAGGCGCCGCCGCCGGCAGTGAACGTCATCAACATCGGCGGCGGAATTGGTAGTGGCGGTGAGGGTCGTTAGGCGGCCTCCGACCGATTCTTGAATTCGAACAGAAAGGAGTTGCCTCACAAAGACAGACGTCAATCAACCCAAAAACCAACGCAAGATTTTTAGTTTTCTTACTGCAATTTTCAAAGGTGAAACAAATGAACCAACTTTTTGTCCGTGCCGGCAACTTCATGTCCTCGTTCGCCAAGGAAGAGGACGGCGCGCAAGTTATCGAGTACGCGCTCATCATCGCAGTCGTGTCGATTGCCCTCGTCATTGCACTGCAGGGCCTGACCACCGGAGGTTACTTCACAACCTTCATTCAACGCGTGGCCGCCTGCCTCTCGGGCAACATGGCCGTCTGCAACCCGTAAGCCCGGTAATCGCACACGCATTTACTGGAACGATGGCGGTGGCGGAGCCGGTTTGTCCGTTGCCCGCCGCCCGTCGTCCATATGACGGTCCTGCACAAAGCGAGGTACTCATCATGTTCAAGTTGCTCCTGAGGGATGAAAGCGGTGCCCAGGTGGTGGAGTACGCGCTGGTCATTGCCGTGATCTCGATCCTGCTAATTGTCGCTTTGCGGCCATTGGTAACGGACACCGGCATTAGCGATCTTGTCGATCTTGTCCGCACCTGCCTCGGCGGCGTGAACTGCGGCTGAAGCGCGGGGCTTTTTCGAACCGACATCACAGCACAGGAAGCCGATCATGAAAGTCCACACCTCCGGCCACCGCCAAAGCGGCGCGGTGATCATCACCGTCGCGCTGGTCCTGCTGTTCCTCCTTGGATTTATGGGCATTGCGCTGGACTTTGGCCGCCTCTTCATCGTGAAAACGGAGTTGCAGACCGCCCTGGACAGTTGTGCCCTGTCTGCCGCGCAGGAACTCGACGGCGCCGGCGATGCGTTGACGCGTGCCACCAGCGCAGGCAAGACCGCGGCCGATCTCAACAAGATCAATTTTCAAGGCGAGGCGACCGGCATCGCCCAGGCCGACGTCGTGTTCAGCGACTCGCTGATCGGCACCTACAGCCATACTTTTACGCCCGTCGCGAATGCCAGGTACGCCAAGTGCCTGCACACGAAGTCGGGCATTGCGCCATGGATCCTCCATGCCCTGAGCGCGTTCAGTGGAGACGCCACGTACGGGGCATCGCAGAGCGTGGCCGCTGTCGCCGTTGCCACCAGGGCGCCGTCACAGACCAATTGCCTGGTTCCCGTCGGCGTCTGCCAAAAATCCACCACGCCCGGCTGGGGGTTCACGCGGGGTGAATGGATTGAAGGCGTGACCAATAGCAACGACGATGTGGAGTCCGGCCAGTTCCGCTGGGTGGATTTTTCTGGAAGCGGCGGCGGGGCACGCGAGATCAAGGACCTCCTGACGAGCAGTGGGCAATGCGGTCTCCCCGGCATGGAGACCGACGTTGGCAAGGCGGGCAAGACCAATGGAGCGGTCGCCGCCTGGAATACCCGCTTCGGTATCTATCAGGGCAGCCTCAACGCCGCGACTGCTGTTCCCGATCAGACCGGATACGCCTGGTATGCCGACAGCGCTGCCGTCACGAAGCCAGGCAGGTATGACGACCCCGGCCCAAACGGATTTGCCGCCAAGCGCAATTCATTCGCGCCTTACGAAGGGGATAACAAGAATCCCGATACCACGAATCTCAAGACCCAAGGAAATTTCAGTTCCACCGACTACACGAAGGGCGCCAATCGACGCGTGGTCACGACCGCGGTGGTCGAATGCCCCGATCACGCTCAAGGGATTTGCCTGCATGCTGATGTTGCATCCGCTGGAGAAGAACGCGAGCGGGAAGAATTCGAAGATGTGGCTCGAGTTCATCGGCGATGCGGAGTCTGCCGGCAGTCCGTGCGCCACCGCAGGTCTGGCTGGCGGCACAAGCGGCCCCAGGGTCCCGACGCTCGTTCAGTAGGAGAGATGCCATGAAGAAGAAGCAGAACGGGGTGGCGCTGGTCGAGTTTGCCCTCATCCTTCCATTGCTGCTCATCCTGACGTTCATCACCACCGAATTCGGGCGGGCGCTGTACCAGTACAACACCATCGCGAAATCGCTGCGCGACGCCTCCCGTTATCTTTCCACGCAGGACCCGTCGATCGCGACCACGGATCCCACCAAGATCACGATTGCCAAGAACCTGGTGGTCTTTGGCAACCCGGCCGGCGGCGTCTCGCCGTTGGTGCTGGGCCTCAGCACTTCCCACGTCCCGACCCCGACCTGGCAATTCAAGGGCAGCGGCCCGGCAATCAATACCGTCACCATCAAGGTGACGGGATACAAGTTCCGCCCGCTCCTCACGGGGTTTTTCGGGCTCACGTTCGGCGATGCGAACGGAGACATCCCGTTCGGGGACATCAGCGCCACCATGCGAGGTCAATCATGAATCGAACAAAGCAGGCCGGTGCGACCGCGGTGGAGTTCGCGTTGGTCCTGATGCTCTTCCTGACCTTCATGCTGGGCATTCTGGATTTCGCGCGCATGTTGTGGACGTGGAATGCGGCCGCCGAAGCGACGCGCTGGGGCGCTCGCGTGGCCGTCGTGTGCGACCGGGACGCCGCCGTCGTGCTTTCCAACATGCAGAAGTTCCTGCCTCAATTGACGGCAGCCAACGTCAGCATCGACTGGTACGACGCCGCAGGCAGCGTCAGCGCGACCTGTACCTCCGCCAACTGCAGCGCCGTGAATGTCAGCATCGTCGATCTCGACTACCAGTGGATCTCGCCCATTGGATTCGGAACCCATGCCCCGATCCCGATGCCGAGTTTTTCCACCTACCTACCGCGCGAAATCATGGGCCAAGACCCCAACAGCAACGCCGTCTGCTCCTAATCTTCACTCAACTCCGAGCTACGTCATCATGAAAATCTCCATCATCTCCCCCAATCCCGCCCATCTGCAGGACATGCGCAAGGTGCTCGAGGCACGCTCGCACGCCGTATCGGTGTTCGAAGGCGGCAAGAGCCGCATGCAATGGGTCGTCGAGCGATCAGCACCCGACCTGATGCTGGTGGACGGCATGTGCTGCGATCCCCAGGAGCTGGAAATGGTCGAGCAGCTCACGATGCGCCACCCCGCCATTGCGGTGGTGCTGCTGTGCGCCATGCAGACGCCCGAGTTCCTGATTCTTGCCATGCGTTCGGGCGTGCGCGAAGTGCTGCCTTCACCGCCCGAGCCCGCGGCGCTTGAGGCGGCGGTGGAGCGCATTGCGCTCAAGATGGCCGGCACGCAGTCGCGCGAGGCAGGCCAGGTGGTGGCGTTCATGCCGTGCAAGGGCGGCAGCGGCGCCACCTTTCTAGCGACCAACATCGGGCATCAGCTCTCGATGCGCCGTTCGGTGCTGCTGATCGACCTGAACTTGCAATTCGGCGATGCGCTTTCCTATGTGAGCGACTTGCGGCCCACCTCCACGCTGGCCGATGTGGCCCGCGACATCGGCCGGCTCGATTCTTCGCTGCTTGCGGCAAGCACGGTGAAGGTCGCGCCGGGCTTCAGCATTCTTGCCGCACCAGAGGATCTTTCGCGTGCCCTGGAGATCAAGGCCGAGCACGTCGATGCGATCCTGCAGGTGGCCGCGGCGCAGTATGACTTCGTGCTGTTCGACCTGGGCCTGCGCATCGATCCGCTCGCCATTCGCGTGCTGGACCGCGCGGACCGGATCTTTCCGGTGCTCCAGCCCAGCCTGCCGCACATCCGCAACGTGACGCGCCTGATGCAGGTGTTCAAGTCGCTCGGCTATCCGGCCGGCAAGGTCGAGCTGCTGGTCAATCGCAGCGCCGGCGGCACGGAGATCGGCTTGTCCGACATGCGCCGCTCGCTGGGCGGGGCCACGCTGGTCAGCGTGCCCGACGGCGGCAAGGACGTGGATGCCTCGATCAACCGCGGCGTGCCGCTGGCGGATATGTCGCGCGGCAGCGCGCTCTGCAAGCGGCTCGTGGAAATCGCCCACACGCTCAGTCCGCGTCAAAAGGAAGCGCCAGGCTTCATCGGCCGGCTCTTCCGCCGAGCCTGACACCCACATTGCCCCCGACGCATCTTCTTCCTCCAACAGCAAGGCAGGTCCACATGTCATTCAGAGAACAGCTCAATTCGATCGAAGCCGCGCCGGTCGCGCGCGCGCCGGTGCTGCCCGTGGCCGAGGGGGCGCTTTCGTCCTTCGCTTCGGATTCCTATAAGCTACTGAAGGAGCGAATGCACCTGAAACTGCTGGACCGGTTCGACCTGGCGGTGCTCGAAACGCTGAAGCCAGAGGTGCTGCGCCACGAGATCTCCACGATGGTCACGCGGCTGCTGCAGGAAGAGCCCGAAGCGCTGAACGACATCGAACGGCGCACGCTCATACGCGACATCCAACACGAGATGCTCGGCTTCGGGCCCATCGAACTGTTGATGGCAGACCCGACGGTCTCGGACATCTTGATCAACTCGCACGACCAGATCTACATCGAGCGCAAGGGCCGCCTGGAGCTGACGGACGTGAGTTTCACGGACGAGAAGCACCTGTTACGCATCATCGACAAGATCGTCTCTCTGGTGGGGCGCCGCATCGACGAATCGAGCCCCATGGTCGATGCCCGACTGCCCGACGGATCGCGCGTCAATGCCGTGATTGCGCCGGTCGCGCTGGACGGCCCGATGATGTCGATTCGGCGGTTCGCGAAGATCCCGCTGAAGATGGAAAATCTGGTGAACGACCTGAAGACGCTGACGCCGCAGATGGGGCTGATGCTCGAAGGACTGGCCAGCTCGAAGATCAACATGCTTATCTCCGGCGGCACCGGAGCCGGCAAGACGACGCTGCTGAACATCCTCTCCGGCTTCATTCCCGCCACCGAACGCATCATCACCATCGAGGACGCCGCCGAACTCCAGCTCCAGCAGCCGCACGTCGCCCGCATGGAAACCCGGCCGATGAACATCGAGGGCAAGGGCGAGATCACGCAGCGTGCACTGGTGCGCAACGCACTGCGCATGCGGCCCGACCGCATCGTCATTGGCGAGGTGCGCGGCGCCGAGGCGGTCGACATGCTGCAGGCCATGAACACCGGCCACGAAGGATCGCTCACGACCATTCACGCCAATACGCCCAGAGATGCGCTGGCTCGGCTGGAGAACATGATCAGCATGGCCAACCTGAATCTTCCGCATCACTCCGTGCGCCAGCAGATCGCGTCGGCCATCACTGTTGTGATCCAGGTCCTGCGCATGGTCGACGGCCGGCGCAAGGTCACCAGCATCCAGGAGATCACCGGCATGGAAGGCGAGGTGGTCACGATGCAGGAGATTTTCGCGTTCCGCCAGACCGGCATGGGCCCCGACGGCCGCGTGCGCGGCTACTTCCATGCCACCGGCGTGCGGCCGAAATTCGTCGAGCGCTTGCACTCCTTCGGCGTGGTGCTGCCCGACACCATGTTCGATCCCGACAAGCACTACGAATAGGAGGCCCCCATGTTCCAGAACCTGGTTGGAGACACGCTCATCACGCTGTCGGTGCTGGTCTTCGTGACGGTGCTGATGGTGATCGAAGGCCTGTACATGCTGTGGCGCTCTTACAGGGGCCCCGGGGTGCAGAAGATCGGCAAGCGGCTGCAGGCTCTGTCGGCGGCCACCGACCGCGTCGCGCAGGCGCGGCTCGTGAAGGACCGCGTGCTCAGCGAGGCGCCATGGATGCAGCGCGTTCTGTTGAAGCTTCCGCGAGCCCACCGCCTGGACCGCTTCATTCTCCAGGCCGGGCTGGAGTGGACCGTGTCCCACGTGCTGCTGGCCTGCGCGCTGTCCGGCATGCTTGTTTTCTTTGCGGTGGCGTCGCTCGCGAACCAGCCCGCTTGGATTGCCATGCTTGTGGGCGCCGCCGGCGCGGCGGTGCCATTGCTCTACCTGAGTTATCTGCGCGGCCGCCGCCTGACGCGGCTTGAAAAGCAGCTGCCGGATGCGCTTGACCTGGTGACACGCGCACTGCGCGCGGGCCATTCGTTCGCGAGCAGCGTGCAGATGATCGGCGAGGAAATGTCCGAGCCCATTGCGGGCGAGTTCCGGATGGTGGCCGACGAGGTCGGCTTCGGCGTCTCGCTGCAGCAGGCGCTCACGAACATGAGCGAACGTGTGCCGCTCACCGATATGCGCTACTTCGTGGTGTCTGTGCTGATCCAGCGCGACTCCGGCGGCAACCTGACCGAGGTGCTGAGCAATCTGAGCCGCCTTATCCGCGACCGGCTCAAGCTGCTGGCCCGGGTGCGGGTGCTGTCTGCGGAAGGGCGCCTGTCGGCCTGGATCCTCGGGCTGATGCCCTTTGCGCTGGTGGCGCTCATGAACGCATTCAACCCAGGGTTCATGTCGCCGCTGTGGACCGATCCGATCGGCATCACCGTCGTCAAGTACATGCTCGGCCTGATGGCCATCGGCGCGGTGATCCTGCGCAAGATCGTGAAGATCCGTGTCTGAAGGAGAATTGCCATGTTGTTTCCCATCCTCGTATTCGTTACCGTATCGCTCGCCATCGGCGGATTCGCGGTCTGGATGCTGCCTACGCGCACCGAGCAGCGCCTGCGGGCGGTGGCGCCCGCGAGCAAGTCGGCCTGGACCGAGACCGCCGTCAAGATCGTCGGCCCCTTCGCCCAGCTGTCTTCGCCCACGGGCGAAGGCGAGACCTCGCCGCTGCGATTGAAATTCCTGAGCGCAGGCATTCGTCACCCGGATGCAAGCCTTTTCTATTTCGGCTTGAAATCGCTGCTGCCGCTCGGTCTTGCCGGCCTGGCCTTTGTGGCGATGCGCGCGGCAGGGGCGGACAACGGGCTCACCACCCTGCTGTGGCTGGCAATGGCTGCGCTCCTCGGCTGCTATCTGCCCAACATCGTGCTGCACGTGATGATCAAGGGGCGCCAACGCGAGATCTTCGAGAACTTCCCCGACGCTGCGGACCTGATGCTGGTGTGCGTCGAGGCGGGCCTCGGGCTCGATGCCGCCTTGGTCAAGGTCACCGAGGAGATCCGCGTCAAGAGCGAAGCCCTGGCGCAGGAGCTGCACTGGACCAATCTCGAGATGCGCGCGGGCGGCACACGCGAGAAGTCGCTGCGCAACCTCGCGCTTCGCACCGGCGTGGAAGAAATCGGAACCTTCGCCACCATGCTGACCCAGGCAGACCGGTTCGGCACCAGCATCGGCGAATCGCTGCGCGTGTTTTCGGACGACCTGCGCCACAAGCGCCAGGTTCGCGCGGAAGAGCTTGCCGCCAAGGTGCCGACCAAGATGCTGCTGCCGCTGGTGCTGTGCATCTTTCCGTGCATATCGATGGTCATCCTGACGCCGGCGATCATCCGCATGGTCCGCGTCATCGCGCCAATGCTCGTGGGCGGGCACTGAGCCCGGCACCCGCGCTCAATGAGGCGCGGCGTCCAGCTGGTGCTTGATAACGTAGATATACAGCTCCAGCCGGTTCGCCACACCAAGCTTCTGGTAGATCGCCGTGAGGTGAATGCGAAACGTGTGCTCGGTCACGAACAGCCGTGCGCAAGCGTCTTGTTCGGAGCGCCGCTACCCTCGACCACGGCACGAATGACCTGCCGTTCCTTCTGCCTCAGGCTGGCCAGCTTGGCTTCTTCCGGATTCACCTTCACGGCTTCTTGGGTGAGGTCAGCTTCACACCATCTTGTCGATGCTCACCGGCCGCTGAGCCGGGCAGTCAACCCGGCGCCGTCGCCCGCCTCGCGTTCAGTGGGGCACCACGTCCAGCTGGTGCTTGATGGCGTAGATATACAGCTCGAGCCGGTTCGCTACGTCCAGCTTCTGGTAGATCGCCGTGAGGTGATTGCGGAACGTGTGCTCGGTCACGAACAGCCGTGACGCAAGCGTCTTGTTCGGAGCGCCGCTGCCCTCGACCACGGCACGAATGACGTGCCGTTCCTTCTGCGTCAGGCTGGCCAGTTTGGCTTCTTCGGGATTCACCTTCGCCGGCTTCTTGGGAGAGGTCAGTTCGGAGAACACGCGGCCCATGGCCTGCGCGTCGATGCACAACTCGCCCTTGTGGACGCGTTGGATCGCGTCGAGCACCTGCTCCGCGGAAGCGTCCTTGCCCAGCACGCCCCTGGCACCGCGCAGCACGGCGAGGTCCAGCGTTTGCTGCCGGCGCTCTGCCGTGAGGACGAGCGCGCGCGAAACGTCGTTCGACAGCAGCTTCGGAAGAATGTCGAGCGAGCATTGGCCGGCCAGGTCGAGATCCAGCACGATGACGTCGGGCACGTAGTGCACGGTGTGCTCCAGCGCCTGTTCGAAGCAGTTTGCAGTGGCGACGACCTTCATGCGCGGCTGTTCTCCGTCGATCAGCCTCGACAGCCCCCATAGCATGGTCTGGTGGTCGTCGACCAGCATGACACCGATGGGATGATCCGTTGTGATGGGTTGCATGTTTTTTCCCCTTTTGTCTTGTTCAGATGGGTATTTCGACCAGGACCGCCGTTGCGCCGCCCATGCCCTGGGTAACCTCCGCGCTTCCCCCGAGGGCTGCCGCGCGTTCGCTGATGGAGCGAGGGCGGAAGTTCGAGAAATTCGTGCCGCATGCTTCGTTCTCGATCCGGATCTGCAGCTTGCCGTCTGTGCAGCCGATGCGGATGCGGCCATGATGGGCATGGGTGTGCTTGCAGATGTTGTTGAGCCCTTCGCGCACCAACTGGAGAACTTCGGCCGTCATCCGGTCGTCCAGATGGACGTCGCCGTCAACGACGATCTGGATATCGATTCCGTAAAGCGTCTTGATGCGCGCCGCCTGGCGGTGTAGATGCGGAAGGATGAATTCGCAGTGGCTGTCGGCGCCGTGCTTGACGGTGCCGGCAAAGTGGCGCAGATCGGCAACCACGCTCTCGGCCATGGCGGCCAGCTTGTCCAGGTCGTCGATCAGCGGATTGTCGGCGCCGGCCTTCTTTCGAAGCGCGCTCAGTCCCAGCTTGAGTCCGATATAGGGCTGGATCGCGGTGTCGTGCAGGTCCAGCGAGAGCTTCAGGCGCTCTTTCGAGGCCGCCTCCGAGGCCATGCCATCGAGCACCCGGATGGTCTCGATGACCGGAAAGACCTGGTTCACGAGGTGCGCCAGAAACAGCGCGTCCGATTTGCGGAACAGTCCTTCATGAGAAGACACGTAGATCCGTCCCTCGCCCTGGCGCATTGGCAGCGGTGCAGTCATGAAGCTGCGCGCCTCCAGCATCGCGGCGACCGCAGCGCTGCGCCGCAGGCCCTGTTCGTCCTGGGGATTCCAGAGATGCGTGCGAGGGTCGTAGGCATGTCCGTGGGCACGCACCATGCTCATCGGCCAGGGCAGGCGGCTGCTCAGCACGATCTGCTCGGCATCCAGCGCCATCAGCGGCGATTCCGCGACGCGGTCGATCGTCTCGACACTGACGGATTCGCCCGTATCGCTCTTTCCGACCGAGCGCAGCACCCAGCCACTGGTATCCGTGTCGCGCATCAGCAGGATGCAGTGGCTTGCCTCGAAGAAGGCCAGGGTCTTCTCCATCGTGCTGGCGATCGTGCGGTTGACGCCGAACCGCGGATTGGACAGCCGGCTCACCTGGCTCAGCAGCGCAAGGCGCTGGCGCAACTCGACCTTCGATCCGCCCCAATGGCCGATCATGTGCCCCAGCGCCAGGAGGAACGTGGTGCGCATGAGCAGTTGCGGCGTGTCGCTTCCCGTGCCTGTTCCGAGCCCGCAGGCGGCGAACGACACCACCGCGGCCATGGTCATGCGGGCACCTTCTTCGTAGCCCCACCGGAAAGACGACGTGAGGATGACGAAGAAGTAGAAGAGAAAGTAGAGGCTGCCGCCGCCGCCCGTCACGAGGACCATCAACGTGAACCACAAGATGTCCAGCCAGTGGATGGCCTTGCCCTGGAAATACGGCTGGCCACTTCGCGTGCAGACGTGAACGCCGAGGCTGTAAACCACAAAGCCCGAGAAGACGAGCCAGACGGTGCTGCCGATGCTCTCCTGTTCTATCTCGCCAGCGTCAACCCCGACCGCCAGCAGCGCCGAAACCGACAGCACCAACCGCATACGTGCCACCATGAGCGCGTCGGCAGTCAGAGAGTCCGTCCCGGAATCCGGGTCGATGGAGGTGGCAGGCATCGCTGGTTTTCCAGTGCATAGAGCGGCTCATATCTCGCCGGCTGTCAACAGCGACGAGACGCCCATGTCCCCGGAAGGGGGGTTGCGGGGCGTTACACCTTGGTTCACTTTTGCGCCAAAATTAATATTGTGAGGATTTCACATTACTACTTTTGTAGTCGAAAGCAATACTTTTTGTTAATGCCCTAGGTCAGTGTGTACTTTTGTTACATTCTGATGCGAAGCGCGAGGGCCGGCCAGCGCGTGTGTCCGGCTCTGGAAGCGGCAGACGCGGGCAAGAAAAAGGGCTCGGAAGAATCCGAGCCCCTGAATGGTGGGTGGTGGAGAGGATGAGGATCGAACTCACGACCTCCGCATTGCGAACGCGGCGCTCTCCCAGCTGAGCTACCCCCCCGACACAGGCCGGATTTTAACCAGAACCTGTCTCCTGGCGCAGGGCCATGCCAAGATTCGCGCCTCGCAAAAGAAGGAGAACGAACCGCATGGCCTCGTACGAACCCGCTTGGCTGGAAGGCATGTACAACAATCTCGCTCGGGTGAAAGATCACCCTGCGTACTTCACGCGCTGGGGCCGCGATTCAGCGGCTGCGCGCGAGACGCTGCCCAGCCGGATCGATGTGCCCTACGGCCTGGGGGTGAACGAAACGCTCGACATCTTTCCCGCACCCGTGGCCGATGCGCCGGTGCTGGTGTTCATTCATGGCGGCTACTGGCGCGCCATGGACAAGCGGGATCATTCCTTCATTGCGCCCGCGTTCAATGATCGCGGCGTGTGCGTGGTGGTGCCCAATTACGCGTTGTGTCCCGGAACGGCGCAGCAGCCAGTGACCGTGCCGGACATCCTCATGCAGATGGTGCGCGCGCTCGAATGGACCTGGCGCAATGCCGCGAGCTTCGGTGCGGACCGCACGCGCATCACCGTCGCGGGCCATTCGGCCGGCGGCCACATGGCGGCCGCGCTGCTCGCCTGCGCCTGGAAGGCTGTGTCGCCCGAGCTGCCGGCGCAGCTGGTGCGCAATGCGCTGTCGATTTCCGGCCTTTACGACCTTCGGCCATTGCAGCGCACGCCGTTTCTCGAGCACACGCTGAAGCTCAGCGATGCGGACGCGCTGCGCGCGAGCCCGGCGCTGTGGCCGGCACCCGCGCGCGGCCAGCTCCATGCAGTGGTGGGAGGCGACGAAAGCGAGGAATTCATTCGCCACAACGCATTGATTCGCGAAGCCTGGGGCCGCAACACCGTGCCGGTGTGCGAAACGCTGGCAGGCTTGAACCACTTCAGCATCGTCGATGCACTGGCCGATCCGGGCCACAGGCTGCACCGGCACGCGGTGCAGCTCCTGGAAGCCTGATGCGGCCCGGCGACCGGGAGGACGCCTACATCAGCAGGTGTTCGCCCGCGTTGTCGCCGCCCAGCGTGACGTAGTTGACCTTGCGAATGTCCATCAGCGTACGGCCGCCCGCGTAGCTGATGGAGCTTTGCACGTCCTGCTCCATCTCGACCAGCGTGTCGGCCAGCTTGCCCTTGATGGGCTCGAGGATGCGCTTGCCCTCGACGTGCTTGTACTCGCCCTTGTTGAAGTCGCTGGCCGAGCCGTAATACTCCTTGAAGAGCGTACCGTCGACCTCGACCGTCCGGCCCGGCGATTCTTCGTGCCCCGCGAAGAGCGAGCCGATCATCACCATCGACGCGCCGAAGCGCACGCTCTTGGCAATGTCGCCATGGTCGCGGATACCGCCGTCGGCAATGATCGGCTTGGTGGCCACGCGTGCGCACCACTTGAGCGCCGACAACTGCCAGCCGCCCGTGCCGAAGCCGGTCTTGAGCTTGGTGATGCAGACCTTGCCCGGGCCGATGCCGACCTTGGTGGCGTCGGCGCCCCAGTTCTCCAGGTCGATCACGGCTTCGGGCGTGCCGACGTTGCCGGCAATCACGAAGGACGCCGGCAACTTCTGCTTCAGGTAGCCGATCATGTTCTTCACGCTGTCGGCGTGGCCGTGCGCGATGTCGATGGTGATGTATTCGGGCACCAGGCCCTCGGCAGCCAGCTGGTCGACGGTGTCGTAGTCGGGCTTCTTCACGCCGAGCGAAATCGAGGCGAACACGCCCTTGCCGTGCATCTCCCTGACGAACTTCACGTTGTCCAGGTCGAAGCGGTGCATCACGTAGAAGTAGCCGTTCTGCGCCAGCCAGAGGCAGATCGGCTCGTCGACCACAGTTTTCATGTTGGCCGGCACCACCGGCAGGCGGAAGCTGCGCGCGCCCAGCGCCACGCTGGCGTCGCACTCCGAGCGGCTTTCCACGCGGCACTTGCGCGGCAGCAGAAGGATGTTGTCGTAATCGAAAATTTGCATGACCAGGCTCCTGGAAAGGAATCGTTGAGAAGAACGAATGAGCGCTTGGTCCGGCCGGTTCCCGCGCCGTTTTCAGAAATGAAACGGGCACAAAAAACCGGACGCAAGAAACTTGGGCCCGGTGATTGATTTTACGCAGTCTGCCGGCGGCGGGTCTTCCGGTTCTTCGTATAACCCGCATACGGGTTGGTTTCTACAATCGACGGATGTTGTTTAACGAACCTGCGGCTGATGCCACCCCCTCGGAACTGCCGTTGCTGCAGAACCTGAACCCGGAGCAGCGCGCCGCGGTCACCCTGCCTGCGGGCAATGCCCTCATCCTCGCCGGTGCCGGCTCCGGCAAGACGCGGGTGCTGACCACCCGCATCGCCTGGCTGCTGCAGACCGGCCAGGTCTCGGCCGGCGGCATCCTGGCTGTGACCTTCACCAACAAGGCCGCCAAGGAAATGATGACGCGGCTGACGGCGATGCTGCCCGTCAACGTGCGCGGCATGTGGATCGGCACCTTCCACGGCTTGTGCAACCGCCTTTTGCGCGCGCACTGGAAGCTGGCCAACCTGCCTTCCACCTTCCAGATCCTCGACACGCAAGACCAGCTTTCGGCCATCAAGCGGCTCATGAAGCAGTTCAACGTCGACGACGAGCGGTTTCCGGCCAAGCAGACGCAGTGGTTCATTGCAGGGGCCAAGGAAGACGGCCTGCGCCCCAAGGACGTCGAGATCCGAACCGAGGACGACCGGAAAAAGGTCGAGCTGTACCAGCTCTACGAAGAGCAGTGCCAGCGCGAAGGCGTGGTCGACTTCGGCGAACTCATGCTGCGCAGCTACGAACTGCTGCGCGACAACGACCCGGTGCGCGAGCACTACCAGCGGCGCTTCCGCCACATCCTGATCGACGAGTTCCAGGACACCAACCGCCTGCAATACGCCTGGATCAAGATGCTCTCGGGCACCACCGCGGCAGGCCAGTTCGCGCCCGGCCAGAACAGCGTGATTGCCGTGGGCGACGACGACCAGAGCATCTACGCCTTTCGCGGCGCCCGGGTGGGCAACATGGCCGATTTCGTGCGCGAGTTCGACGTGCAGCACCAGATCAAGCTGGAACAGAACTACCGCAGCTACAGCAACATCCTCGATTCGGCCAACGAGCTCATCAGCCACAACAAGAAGCGGCTCGGCAAGAACCTGCGCACCGACCAGGGCCCGGGCGAACCCGTGCGCGTGTACGAGTCGCCCACCGACCTGGCCGAAGCGCAATGGATGGTCGAGGAAATGCGCCAGCTCGTGCGCGACGGCTTCGACCGCAAGGAAATGGCCGTGCTCTACCGCAGCAATGCGCAGAGCCGGGTGATCGAGACGGCGCTCTTCAATGCCTCGGTGCCGTACCGCGTGTACGGGGGGCTGCGCTTCTTCGAGCGCGCCGAAATCAAGCATGCGCTGGCTTATCTGCGCCTGCTCGAGAACAAGGACGACGACACCAGCTTTCTGCGCGTGGTCAACTTTCCGCCGCGCGGCATCGGCGCGCGCACGCTGGAGCAACTGCAGGACGCGGCGCGCGCGGCCGGGCGCTCGCTGCACGATGCGGTGAGCGTCGTCGGCGGCAAGGCCGGTGCCAACCTCACGGGCTTCGTTGCCAAGATCGACGTGCTGCGCGAGCAGACACAGGGCGTGAGCCTGCGCGAGATCATCGAGCTGGTGCTCGATCACAGCGGGCTCGTCGAACACTACAAGGCCGACCGCGAAGGCGCCGACCGGATCGAGAATCTGGAAGAACTGGTGAACGCGGCCGAGAGCTTCGTCACGCAGGAAGGCTTCGGCCGCGACGCGGTGGCGCTGCCCATTGACGAACTGCGCCAGTCGCCCGCGAGCCAGGGCATCGATGCGAGCCGGCCGCTCATCGACGAGCCGCTCGCGCCCGACGCCGAAACCGGCGAAACGCTGAGCCCGCTGGCTGCGTTCCTCACGCATGCGGCGCTCGAGTCGGGCGACAACCAGGCGCAGGCCGGACAGGACGCCGTCCAGCTCATGACCGTTCACGCCGCCAAGGGACTGGAGTTCGACTGCGTGTTCATCACCGGCATGGAAGAGGGCCTGTTCCCGCACGAAAACTCGATGAGCGATTTCGAAAGCCTCGAGGAAGAGCGCCGCTTGATGTACGTGGCGATCACGCGGGCGCGCAAGCGCCTGTACCTGAGCCATTCGCAAACGCGCATGCTGCACGGCCAGACGCGCTACAACGTCAAGAGCCGTTTCTTCGAAGAGCTGCCCGAAAGCGCGCTCAAGTGGCTCACGCCGAAAAACCAGGCCTTCACGCCGTCGGCCTTCGGCTATGGCGGTGGCTATGCGAGTACGCGTGGCGGTGGTGGCAGTTACAGCAGCGGCAGCGGCTATGGCGGCAACAAGGACACCTATGCAAGCCCGCCGGTGCCGCCGCAGAAAACTGCGCCCTCGCATGGCCTGCGCTCGGGCATGCAGGTGTTCCACAACAAGTTCGGCGAGGGCACGGTGCTGTCGCTGGAGGGAACGGGCGACGATGCGCGCGCGCAGGTCAAATTCACGCGGCACGGCGTCAAGTGGCTCGCGCTGTCGGTGGCCAAGCTCACGCCGGTGTGAGCGCTGCCATGCCCGGCGCACATTTGCTATTAAACAAATAGCTTAGGCCGTAATAGCCACGGGCGTTCCAAGCGATTCTTGAAGAAGCAATCGCCTTACACTCCATGCTCGCCAAAACAGGGGGAGTTAGGGATGTGGTTCCTTGGAATGATTGCCGGACTCTTCATAGGGGCCCTGGCCGAGTCGGTTCCGGCGGCGCTGATCCTGGCGGTGGTGGGCGCGTTTGCATTGCCGAAGATCGTCGGCAAGAAAACCGCCGCCGAGCCCGCACGAACCGAGGCTGAGAGTGCACAGCTTTCCACCAGTGCGCCGGCGGCCCCGGGGGGCGGTGTGTTGAAGCTGCAGCAGCGCGTGGCCGAACTCGAACAGCGCGTGAGCTTGCTCGAACAGCGGCTGGGGCAGGGCGCAGCAGGCGCTGCAGTCGAGCCCATGCCTTCGCCTGTGTTTGTGCCCGCGCCTGCCAGGCAAGACACCCCCATCGCGCAGCCGTTGCCGATCGCGCGGCCGGCGGCAGCGGCCGCTGCGGGCGTCGCCGCGGCGCACGTTCCGGTGCCGGTCATCCAGCCCGCGGCGGCCAGGACGGCTCCCGAGCCTGCCGCACCCGTGGCCGCCAAGCTGCCACCCACGGCCATGCCCGTGCCGCCCCGGCGTGTGCCGCCACCGCCGCCACCACCGGTGCCGCTGCGCGATCGCCTGCCGGCGCCCATCGCCAACCTGATCTTCGGCGGCAACATGCTGGTGAAGCTCGGCGTGCTGATCCTCTTCCTGGGGCTTGCCTTCCTGCTGCGCTACACGGCCGAGCGGGTCACCGTGCCGGTCGAACTGCGTTACGCGGCGGTCGCCCTCGTGGGCGCGGGGCTGCTGGCGCTGGGCTGGTTCCTGCGCCGCAAGCGCACCGGCTACGCGCTCATCCTGCAGGGCGCCGGCATCGGCGTCTTCTACCTGACGACGCTGGCGGCCATGAAGGTGCATGAGTTGCTGCCGCCGACCGCGGGCTTCGTTTTCCTGTTTGGCGTGGCTGCGCTGAGTGCGGTGCTGGCGGTGCTGCAGAACGCGCCAATGCTGGCCATCGTTGCGGCGCTCGAAGGCTTTGCTGCGCCGGTGCTTGCCTCCACCGGGCAGAATCGGCCGGTGGGGCTCTTCACCTACCTGCTGGTGCTCGATGTCGGCATCGTGCTGATCGCCTGGTTCAAGGCCTGGCGCGTGTTGAACCTGATCGGCTTCATCGGCACCTTCACGCTGGCCGCGGGCTGGGCGCACAAGTACTACACCGATGACCAGTACGGCATCGTGCAGCCCTTCCTCGTGGTCTTCTTCCTGCTGTTCGTGGCCATCGGCCTGCTGTTTGCGCGCCGCACGCTGTTCGATGCGCCCGTGCAGCCCGCACAGCCGCTGGCCGCGCGCGCGCTCGATACCTTGCGCCGCGCGGGCCGGGTCGACAGTTCGCTCGTGTTCGGCACGCCCATGGTCGCGTTCGGCCTGCAGGCGCTGCTGATGCAGCCGTGGGAATACGGCGCCGCGTTCTCGGCGATGGCGCTCGCGGCCTTCTACCTGGTGCTGGGCCGCCTGGTGTTCGCCACGCAACCCAAGGGCCTGGCGCTGCTCGCGGAGGCCTACGCGATCGTCGGCGTGATCTTCGGCACGCTTGCCATCCCGCTCGGCCTCGAGGGCCGGTGGACAGGCGCGGCGTGGGCCGTGGAAGCTGCCGGCATGTACTGGCTGGGTGCCCGGCAGGGGCGCGTGTATGCGCGTGCCTTCTCTTTCCTGGTGTTTGGGGGCGCGGTGTGGAAGCTGCTCGAAGCCACGCAGCTCGATGCAGCGGCGGGACATCCGCTGTTGCAGGGCTCGGTGATCGGCCCGCTGCTGGTGGCGGTGAGCGCCTTCGCGATGTGGACCATTCACCGCCGCGCCAAGCTCGACGAAAGCAATGGCTGGGAAGCGCTGACGGGCACTGCCTTGCCGTGGCTCGGCATGGGCGCGCTCACGCTGCTGTTGTGGCAGTGTTTCACGCCCGCATGGGCGGCGGCTGCAACGGCCGTACTGGCTTCTGCCACCTTTGCCGTGGCGGTGCGCTTCAAGCTGCGGCCGCTGGCCTTCGTGACGTACGGAATGCAGGCGCTGGCAGTGGCCGGCTTCATTGCCACGCTGCATCGCGTGGCCGATGCCCGTGCCGGCGAGCAGGTGCTTGCAACCGGCTGGGAGGGCGCCGTGGCGGCGAGCCTGATCGCGCTCAGCCTGCTCGGCAGCGCCGCATGGTCGATGCTGCAGGCGCACCGCGCCGCATTGGCGCGCGGCATCCAGCCGGTGTGGTCGTTGGGCAATGCGGTCGCGGTGATTGCGGGCGTGAGCCTGCTGCATCTCGCGATGCTGTTCCAGGTGAGCCTTGCTCAGGCTGCTTTGCTGTGGCCACTCACGGCCACGGTCGTGCTCTGGGTGGCGTTGCGCATGGCGCACAAGCCGCTCGCGGCGCTGGCGGGGGTGCTGCAGGTCATTTCGGCGCTGCTGCACGTCTTTGGCCGGATCTGGATCTTCTACGGCAACAGCCCGCCGCCGGCTTTCGCGCACCTGGGGTTCTGGACGCCGGTGGTGCTGGGGCTCGCGGCCCTGCTGGCCGGCAGCTGGATGAGCGGCGAGGCCTGGCGGCGTGCCACCGAAGGCACCACAACCACGGCCAAGCGCACGCGCTGGATCAACGACTGGTGCGCCCATCCGGTCGTGCTGTGGGCGCCGGTCGTCTGGGGCCTGGCCTGGTGGCTCTTCGGCTGGCTGGACGAATCCAGCGAGGTGCTGCGCCGCAACGGGCTGGCCGGCCATCTGGCCGCGGCCGCCATGGCGATCGTGCTCGTGACCTCCGTCCTGTCGGCGGTCGTGGCGCACCGGCGCGGCTGGCCGCAGCTGGGCCGGGCCACCCTGGCCACCTTGCCGGGACTGGTGCTGATTGCCGCCCATGGCGCTGCGTTGGCGGCGCCCGCGGTGTATGTGCCGTCGAGCGCGCTGGGCTGGATCGCCTGGCCGCTCGCGCTGCTCTGGCACCTGCGGCTTTTGCACGCGCAAAAGCGCTGGCTGGCCCCCTCGGCACTGGCGCCCTTGCACGTGGTGGGCTTCTGGTTCTTCGTGCTGCTTGCGGCGCGCGAATGCCAATGGCAGCTAGGGCGCGTGGGCGCGGAATGGTCGAGCTGGCAACTGCTGGGCTGGGCCATCGTGCCCGCGCTCGCGCTGTGGATGCTGCGTTCGCGCGCGTTGCTGCAGCGTTGGCCGGTGTCCGAGTACCGGGCCGCGTACCTCGAGATCGCGGCCATGCCCGTGGCGGCCTACCTGCTGGCGTGGGTCTGGGTCACCAATGCCACCAGCCCGGGCAACGCGGCGCCGCTGCCTTACGTGCCGCTGCTGAACCCGTTGGAGCTGGCGCAATGGCTGGTGCTCTTCGCGCTGGTGCTCTGGTGGCGAGCCTTGCCGCAGGGCTCGTTCGCGCGCGTCCAGCCGATGGTTGCGAAGGGTGTACTCGGCCTCACCGGCCTGGCGCTGCTGACCGGCCTGGTGCTGCGCAGCTGCCATCACTATGCGGGCGTCGAATGGCGGTTCGACGCGCTCTACGCCTCGTGGCTCACGCAGGCGGCGCTTTCCATCACCTGGGCGATCTGCGGCGTGGTCGCGATGGTCCTCGGACATGCACGCGGGGTGCGCACCCTGTGGGTGGCCGGCGCTGCGCTGCTCGGCGTCGTGGTGCTGAAACTGTTCTTCGTGGAACTCGCGGACCGGGGCGGGCTGTTCCGCATCGTGTCGTTCATCGCGGTCGGTGCATTGCTGCTGCTGGTGGGCTATTTCGCGCCCGTGCCACCAACCAGAAAAGATATGGAGAAGGATGTGTTGCCCGAAGGAGGTGTCGCATGAAGCACCATGCAAGGCCGTTGCGCCCCAGGGTGCGTATTCGTCTGGCCGCGGGTTTGGCTGCGGCCTGGTTCGGTGTGGCCGGGGCGCAGCCTCCGATCACGGCAACTGCCTCCATCGCCCTGCAGGGCAACGGTCCCTACCACCGGCTCGCGCTGCCACTCGGCATCTACGCCCATGCCGCATACGGCGATCTGAGAGACCTGCGCGTGCGCAATGCCGCCGGCAACGCCGTGCCCTATGCGTGGCTGCGCAACGAAGCCGCCGCGCCGCACTTCACGTCGAAGGAGGTGCCGATCTTCGCGCTGCCCGCGAGTGCGGGAGGCGCTGCGGACGCATCGGACGACGACGCATCGTTCCGCTTCAAGGTGCGGCCCGACGGCTCGCTGGCGCTGGCCCGCAAGCCGGCGCGCAAGCCAGCTGAAGCGGCGCAATGGCTGATCGATGCGAGCCAGCTCAAGGGCGGCCTGCTGCAGGCGCGCTTCGAAGTGGCGCCGGAAGCGCGCGGCCTGTTCGCCTTCAGGCTCGAAGCCAGCGACGACCTGCGGCATTGGCGGCCGGTGGGAGGCGAAGAGCAACTGGTGCGGCTGGCGCACGGCGGCCAGACCATCGAACGCCTGGCGGTCGACCTGGGCAGCGTGCACGCGCATTTCCTGCGCCTGCGCTGGAGCGATCCGCAGAACGGCGTGCCGCTGACCGGCGTCGCGATCGACAGCGTGCAGGAGATCGAACCCGTGGCGCCGCTCGAATGGACAGGCGCGCTCAAGCCGGAGCGTTGCGGCACCGACCATTGCGACTACGCGCTGCCGCGCGGCCTTCCGGTGGAGAGCTTGCGCATCGACCTGGCCGACGTCAACACGCTGGCGCAGGTCGGTATTTCAGGCCTTCTCGCGGCCACCCCGGCAGCGGCCGAGCCGACGCCCGTGCCGCGCAATCCGCTGTATGCGTTGCGGCATCAGCAACGCCGGCCGGCACCGTCCACGGGCAGCCCGGGCGAAGTGCCGTTGCTCGACAGTGTGGTGTACCGCCTTGCGCAACCGGGCGGCGAGGCGCATTCACCGTTGCTGGCGCTCGACGGCAGGAGCTACTCGCACCTGCGGCTGCGCACGGCCGGGCCGGTGAGCGTGCTGGGCGCAACGCCTCCGACGATTGCGGTGGGCGCCACGCCGCGCACGCTGGTGTTCCTGGCGCAAGGTGCTGCACCGTTTTCTCTGGCCTGGAATGTGGCGCCCGAAAAGAACGCGGTGCAGGGCGGTTCGCCGGGAGCGGCCTTGGCATTGGCCACGCTGGTGCCGGGCTATTCCGCGAACAAGCCCGTTGCGGCGGGCGAAGCCTCCGTCACGCTGCCGCCAGCGCCGGTGGCCGCTGTGGAAGCCGTGGTCGCCGCGGCCGCGCAATTGCCCGTTCCGACGCAGCCCGATGCGTCGCGCAAATGGTGGTTGTGGGGGGCGCTGGGCATCGGCCTGCTGTTGCTGGCCGGCATGGCATGGTCGCTTTTTGCGAGCCTGCGCAGGGACAGGGCGCTGGCAGACTGAGCGCCCTTCGGCCGCGAGTCAGTTCGGGTCGAAGCTGTCGCGGAAGGTGAACCAGGTGGAGCTCATCGACATGGCCGCGAGCACCAGCGCTGTGCCGACGATCAGCACGTTGCCGATGGCCGCGGCGGCTGCGCCTCCGCCCACCGCACCGACGCCGATCAGCACGGTGGCGATCAGGCCGATGCCGATGCCGGCGAGCAAGAACACGCCGAGCCACGCCAGGCCGAACAGCGCATAGGCGCCGAAGTTGCGAAACAGCGCGACCACGCTGAAGAACACGCTCTTCACCGGTTCCACGCGGTGCCAGTGCACCAGCGCGGGGGCGTGCCACATCGCGAGCGAGAGCGGCAGGTTCAGGCACATCAGGAGCATGCGCGCCACCTGGAAGTCGCTGCTCGCCATCACCTCGGGCGTCAGCACTTCGTCGAGCAGGTAGGCGCGTGCCAGCTGGCCGCCGTCGACGAATGTCGTCAGCAGCACGGCCACCACGAAATAGAGCGCGGAGATCACGCCGAGCTTGACCAGCGAACGCCACTCGGCGCGCATGGCGCCGGCCACGGCAACGAACATGGCGGAGCCGGTGGGGCGCTGCGCGTGCCCGTCGGTGCCAATGCCCTCGGCGTTGTCGGTGTACGCCACCGAGGTGGCCACCATCAGGCCCAGCGTCATGAAGGGCAGCAGCACCGGCGCCAGCACGCTGCCGACGAGCGGCAGCAGCGACACCGTCGAGATCAGCGCCATCAGCAGGAAGAACAGCGAGATGAAGGCGAGCGGCTGCCGCCAGAAAGTCTTGAGCCCGAGGCGGACCCATTCGGCGCCGGTTCGCGCCGGCACGAGGTGGAGTTTCATTTTTTGAGAATCAGGCGGCCAGCGGTTCGAGCGACTGCGCCATGGCGTGCGGATGGGCAGCGCGCTCGCGCAGCACGCGCTCGAAGTGCGCCGGGTCGTGCGGCTTCAGCATGCTGGCTTCGCGCGGCAGGTGAAAGTCCCAGAGCCGCGAGATCCAGAAGCGCAGCGCCGCGGCGCGCAGCATGGCGGGCAGCAGGGCGCGCTCGGCCGCGTTCAGCGGGCGCACGTTTTCATAGGCCGACAGCAGCGCGTCGGCGCGTTCGGCGTCGTGCTGGCCGGTCGGGAGGTCGATGGCCCAGTCGTTCAGGCACACGGCCAGGTCGAACAGCCAGGTGTCGGTGCCCGCAAAGTAGAAGTCGAACACGCCGGTGAGGCGCGGTGCCACGCCGGCGTCTTCGCCGGTGGCGAACATCACGTTGTCGCGGAACATGTCGGCGTGCACCGGTCCGCGAGGCAGCGCCGCATAGGCCGACGACTCGGCCACGTGGTTCTGGTAGGCGAGTTCGGCGCGCAACAGCCCGGCCTGCGATTCATCGACGTAGGGCAGCACCACCGGCACGGTGTCGTTCCACCAGGCCAGGCCGCGCAGGTTCGCCTGGATGCGCGGAAAGTCGCGCGCCGCCAGGTGCATGCGCGCCAACAGGGCGCCCAGTTCGGTGCAATGGGCGGCGCGCGGTGCGAGTTCGCTCCGGCCCGAGAGCCGCTGCACCAGCGCGGCCGGCTTGCCTGCCACCTTGAGCAGCAGTTCGCACGGGGCGTTCGCGGGGATTGTCAGTGCGTGTCCCGACGGCGGCTGGATGGCCGGATCGGCCACGGGCTCGGGCACCGGCAGGCCGCGGCCCGCCAGGTGCTTCATGAGACAAAGGTAGTACGGAAGCTGCTCGGCGCCCAGGCGTTCGAACAGCGTCAGCACGAACTCGCCGGTCTCGGTGGTCGCGAAGTAGTTGGTGTTCTCGATGCCACCCTCGATGCCGCGAAGCTCGCGCAGGGGACCCAGGCCCAGGCGCTGCACGAGCGCGTCGGCCTCGCCGAATTCGACTTCGGTAAAAACTGCCATGGCGGTGCTCAGCGTGTCGCTGCAGATTGAAAGCGCGGCACGGTCAGAACTTCATCACGTTCCAGACCCGGGCGCCGTTGCCGTTCGAGTTTGCGTCGCCCGAACCCGTCCGCGCGCCTGGATCGTTCGGCCGCACCTCGTAGCCCGGCACGTTGGCCTTGGGCTTCACGTTGATGCTTTGCGTACGGCCGCCGTAGCGCACCTCGTCGACCGAGGCGCCGCTGTCTTCCGTGTGGATGTGCTCGACCTTCTGGTTGCGCCGGCCGTCGGCCTGCTCCTGATTTTGTAGCGACTCGGGCGGCGCGGAGGCGCCGGCAGGTGCGGGCTGCGCCTGGACGGCGGCAAAAGGGACGGCAAAGGCCAGCGCCAGCAGGATGCGGCGGGCGACCAGGAGTGTGGGGCTAGGCATGCGAGGATTGTAGGCTCGGGGCCGCTTCCAGCGTGTCGGCGGGCGGCGCTTGCCGCCGTGGTTCGGGAGCCCGGTCCGGGCACGGCAAAATGGCCCGATGACCGACAAGAAAACGCTGCTGCTCGTCGATGGCTCGAGCTATCTTTACCGCGCCTTCCATGCCATGCCCGACCTGCGGGCCGTGCCCGGCGATCCGAAAAGCCCCGCGACCGGCGCCATCCGCGGCATGATCAACATGATGACCGCGCTGCGCCGCGAGGTCCGCGCCGACTACGCGGCATGCATCTTCGACGCGCCCGGCAAGACGTTCCGCGACGACCTGTACCCCGAATACAAGGCCAACCGTTCCCCCATGCCCGACGATCTGCGCAGCCAGATCGAACCCATCCACGAGGTGGTGAAGCTCATGGGCTGGCCGGTGCTCTGCGTGCCCGACATCGAAGCCGACGACGTGATCGGCACGCTCGCCAGGACGGCGGCGCTGCAGGGCGTCGAGGTCATCGTGTCCAGCGGCGACAAGGACCTGAGCCAGCTGGTGGACGAGCACATCACCATCATCGACACGATGAATGGCAAGAGGCGCGATGTGGCCGGGGTCACGGCGGAATTCGGCGTGCCGCCCAACCTGATGATCGACTACCAGACGCTGGTCGGCGATGCGGTCGACAACGTGCCCGGTGTCGAGAAGGTCGGCCCGAAGACCGCTGCCAAGTGGCTGCTCGAATACGGCTCGCTCGACGCGCTGATCGAACGCGCCGCCGAGGTGAAAGGCCAGGCCGGCGAGAACCTGCGCAAGGCACTCGACAAGCTGCCGTTGAGCAAGAACCTCGTCACCATCCGCACCGATTGCGACCTGGCCGGCCACGTCACCGGCCTCCCGTCGCTCGAAGGCTTGCCGGTGGGCGCGCCGCAAACCGCCGAGCTCAAGCCTTTCTACGAGAGGTTCGGCTTCAAGAGCCTGGTCAAGTCGCTCGAGGCACTGGAAGTGCCGCCGGAGCTGATCGAGGAAAACATCAAGAAGCAGACGGCCCGCGGCGGCGCGGCAAGCAGCGATCAGGGCGGGTTGTTCGACGAATCGGCTGACCTCGGCGCGATGGAGGCGGCAGCGCCCGCGAGCAACCTGAAGTACGAGACCATCACGAGCTGGGAGCAGTTGGACGCCTGGCTCGCGAAGCTCGAGGCCGCCGAGCTGGCCGCCATCGACACCGAGACCACCTCGCTCGACGAGATGGTCGCGCGCATCGTCGGCGTGAGCTTCAGCGTCGAGCCCGGCGAGGCGGCCTACATTCCGCTCACGCACAACTATCCCGACGCGCCTGCGCAGTTGCCCATCGACGAAGTGCTCGCCAGGCTCAAACCCTGGCTCGAAAACCCTGCGAAGAAAAAGCTCGGCCAGCACATCAAGTACGACCGCCACGTGCTCGCCAACCACGGCATCGAGGTGCAGGGCTATGCGCACGACACCATGCTGCAGAGCTACGTGCTCGAGGCGCACCGGCCGCATGGCCTCGCAAGCCTGGCCGAACGCCACCTGGGCCGCAGCGGCATTTCGTACGAAGACCTGTGCGGCAAGGGTGCACACCAGATTCCGTTCAGCCAGGTCGACATCGCCAAGGCCGCCGAGTATTCGTGTGAGGACAGCGACCAGACGCTCGACGTTCACCTGGCACTGTGGCCCCAGATCGAGCGCGACGAAAAGCTGCGCTTCATCTACCAGCTCGAGATGGATTCGAGCGAGGCGCTCTACCGCGTCGAGCGCAACGGCGTGCTGATCGACGCGCCCACGCTCGCGGCGCAAAGCCATGAACTCGGCACGCGCATCATGGCGCTCGAGCAGGAGGCTTACGAGATCGCGGGCCAGCCCTTCAACCTGGGTTCGCCCAAGCAGATCGGCGAGATCTTCTTCACCAAGCTGGGCCTGCCGGTCGTCAAGAAGACGCCGAGCGGCGCACCGAGCACGGACGAGGAAGTGCTCGAGAAACTGGCCGAGGACTATCCGCTGCCGGCCAAGATCCTCGAGCACCGGGGCTTGTCCAAGCTCAAGGGCACGTACACCGACAAGCTGGGCCAGTTGGCCAACCCGCGCAGCGGCCGCGTCCACACGCACTATGCGCAGGCGGTGGCGGTCACGGGGCGCCTGTCGAGCAACGATCCCAACCTGCAGAACATTCCGATCCGCACGCCCGAAGGCCGCCGCGTGCGTGAAGCCTTCATTGCGCCGGCCGGCAGCGTGATTGCCAGCGCCGACTACTCGCAGATCGAGCTGCGCATCATGGCGCACATCAGCGGCGACGAGTCGCTGCTGCGCGCCTTCCGCGAAGGCATCGACGTGCACCGCGCCACCGCGGCGGAAGTGTTCGGCTCCACGCCCGACCAGGTGTCGAGCGAGCAGCGCCGCTACGCGAAGGTGATCAACTTCGGGCTCATCTACGGCATGAGCAGCTTCGGGCTCGCGCGCAACCTGGGCATCGAAACCAAGGCCGCGGCGTCCTACATCGAACGCTACTTCGCGCGCTACCCGGGCGTGAAGGCGTACATGGACGAGACCAAGGCGCTCGCAAAGGAAAAGGGCTATGTCGAGACCGTGTTCGGACGGCGCCTGTACCTGCCCGAGATCAATTCGCCCAACGGCCCGCGCCGCGGCGGCGCCGAGCGCGCGGCCATCAACGCGCCGATGCAGGGCACCGCGGCCGACCTGATCAAGCTCAGCATGATCAAGGTACAGAACGTGCTTGACGAAGAGAAGCGCGCCACCCGCATGATCATGCAGGTGCACGACGAACTGGTGTTCGAAGTGCCCGAGGCCGAGGTCGAATGGGTGCGCACCGAGATTCCGCGCCTGATGGCCGGCGTGGCGGAACTCAAGGTGCCGCTGCTGGCCGAGATCGGCATCGGTCCCAATTGGGACAAGGCGCATTGACCAGAATCCCGACCAAGAAAGAAGAAGCACGCCCATGAAAATCCAGCCCCGCAAATTCCTCCTCGCCGCCGTCTGCGCCGCATGGCTCGGCACCGCCTTTGCCGCGCCCGATGCCCGCATCGCCGCGCTCGCCGCCAAGGAAAAGCCCGCCCTGCTCGAGACGCTGAAAGAACTGGTCTCCATCGAATCGGGCAGCCGCGATCTCGAAGGGCTCGAAAAAATCTCCGACCTCATCGCCGCCAAGTTCAAGGCCATGGGCGGCGAGGTCGAGCTGATCGACCCGAGCGCCGACGCCTACCGCATGGAAGACACGCCCGAGAAGATCGGCCGCGTTGTGCGCGCCACCTTCAAGGGCACGGGCAAGAAGAAGATCATGCTCATCGCGCACATGGACACGGTCTACACCGTGGGCATGCTCAACAAGCAGCCGTTCCGCGTCGAAGGCGACAAGGCCTATGGCCTGGGCATTGCCGACGACAAGCAGGGCGTCGCGGTCATCACGCACACGGTCGCGATGCTGCAGGCGCTGAAGTTCAAGGACTACGGCACGCTCACGGTGCTGATCAATGGTGACGAGGAAATCAGTTCGCCGGGTTCGCGCACGCTCATCACGCGGCTTGGCGGAGAGCACGACGCGGTGCTGTCGTTCGAGGGCGCTTCGGTCAAGGAAGACAAGCTCTCGCTCGCCACCGCGGGCATTGCCTCGGTCACGCTGAACGTCACGGGCAAGGCCTCGCATGCAGGGTCGGCGCCGGAGCAGGGCGTGAACGCGCTCTACGAGCTCTCGCACCAGATCCTGCAGATGCGCGACCTGTCCGACCCCGCGACCGGTCTCAAGATGAACTGGACCATCTCGCGCTCGGGCAGCAACCGCAACGTGATTCCGGCCAGCGCCACCGCGGGCGCCGACGTGCGCGTGCTCAAGGTGAGCGACTACGACCGCATCGAGCAGCAGGTGCAGGAGCGCGTGAAGAAGCAGCTCGTTCCCGAGGCCAAGGTCGAGATGAAGTTCGAAAGGCGCCGCCCGCCGCTCGAGGCCACCGATGCCTCGCGCGCACTCGCAAAGCATGCGCAGCAGATCTACAGGGACGAGCTCGGCAGGCCGCTGGGCGCCGACGACGCGGTGGCCGGCGGCGGCACCGATGCCGCCTTTGCCGCGCTCAAGACCAAGGCGCCGGTGGTCGAGCGCTTCGGGCTGCAAGGCTTCGGCGCGCACTCGGCCGATGCCGAATACGTGCTGGTCGATTCCATCGAGCCGAGGCTCTATCTTGCAACCCGCATGGTGATGGATCTCTCCCGCAACAAGCTCCCTGGCAACTGACCCGGCCATGCGCCTGCGCCACATCGAGGTCTTCAACGCCATCATGCTCACGGGCAGCGTGAGCGCGGCGGCGCGGCTCATCAACATCACGCAGCCGGCGGTGAGCCGTACCTTGCAGCATGCCGAGCTGCAGTTGGGCTTTCCGCTGTTCCAGCGTGCCAAGGGCCGGCTCACGCCGACCACCGAGGCACTCACGCTGTATCCGCACATCGAGCGGCTGTTTGCGCAGCTCGACGAGGTGCAGCGCCTTGCCGCCAACCTGCGCGCGGGCAGCGACACCGGCGAACTGCGCATCCTGAGCGTGCTCGCGCTGAGCTACGAGGTGCTGCCGCGTGCGCTCAAGGCCTTCCGCGAAAAGCACCCGGGCTATTCGATCACCGTGGAGTCGCTGCACTCTCCGCAGATCATGTCGGCGCTGCTGCTGCAGGAGGCCGACGTGGGTTTTGTCTTCAGCCCCGCGGTGCATCCCTCGCTCACGCAGGAAACGCTGGCCGATACGCGCATGGTGTGCGTCGCGCCCAAGGGAATGCTTTCGCGCGCGCTGGTGCGCAACGGGTCGGTGGCGCTGCACGACCTGGTCGACCGGCCCGTCATCGGGCTCGACAGCCGCGACCCGGTGGGTACCAGCCTGAGCCAGGCCTGCCGCCAGGCGGGCGTGGGCTTCCAGCAGGCGGTGGTCACGGTGCAGACCTATCACGCCGCGCTGTCGATGGCGCACCACGGGCTGGGCGTGGCGCTGGTCGATGGATGCACGGCCCGTTCGGCCGACAGCACCAAGGTCGACGTGCTGGCGCTGGAGCCGCACATTCCGGTGCCGGTGCGCGCGCTGCGTTTTGCGGGAAAGCCCGATTCGGTGGCGGTGCGCGGCATCACGCGCTGCATGCGCGAGGCCATAGAGCAGGCGGTCTGACGCGATCTGTGTGCCGGCCGTTCAGGAGGCCGCGGGCTCCAGGGCTTGTGCAATCCGCCGCGCCGAGCCGAAGGCCAGCGTGAAACCCAGGGCGCCGTGGCCGGTGTTGAACAGCATGTTCGCCGGGGCGCCTGGCAGCCGTCCGATGATCGGCAGCCCCTTGGGCGTGGCTGGGCGCATGCCTGTCCATGGGTGCAGTTCTTGGAGCCGGCTTGCATGCGGAAAGAGGGCACGCGTGGCCGCCGCCAGCGTCTCGATGCGGGTGGCCGGAATGCTCGCATCGTGCCCCACCAGTTCCGCCATGCCGGCCACGCGCAGCCTCGAGCCGATGCGTGCGAACACCACTTTGCGGGCGCTGTCGGTCACGTTCACGCGGGGTGCGGCGCCCGGAGAAGGATCGACCTCCACCGTGATGCTGTAGCCCTTGAGCGGATACACCGGCAGGTAGGCGCCAATGGCGCGCCCCAGCTTGTGCGAGGCCGAGCCCAGCGCCATCACGAAGGCATCGGCCTCGATGTCGCCCGCGCTCGTCGTTACCGCCGCCACGCGGCCTTCGCTGCGGGCGAAGCGGTGCACGTCGGCGCCGAGCAGAAAGCGCACGCCGCGCCCGCTGAGCACGCGCATGAGTTCGGCGCAGACCTTGAGGCAGTCGGCCGCGCATTCGCTCGGCGTGTAGACCCCACCGGCCATCTGGCTGCGATAGCCCGCGAGCGCGGGCTCGATGGCGACGCACTCGTCGGACGACACGATGCGCTGCTCGCTGCCCATGGTGCGCTGGAGTTCGAGCTGCGCGCGCGCGCCTTCGAGCGATGCGGGGGTGGCGTAGAGCACCAGCTTGCCGGTGGCCGAAAAATCGCAGTCCGGCGCGATGTCCGCCTGCATCGCCTCGAATTCGGTCCGGCTCAACGCGGCCAGTGCGAGCAGCTGCGCCGTGGTGTCGTGCGAGGTTTGTGCATTGCAGGCCGCGAGAAAGGCCAGCCCCCAGCGCCACTGCAGCGGATCGAGTTGAGGCCGCAGCTTGAGCGGAGAAGAGGGCGAGAGCAGCAGCTTGGGCAACTGGCGCCAGATCGACGGGTCGGCCAGCGGCTGCACGTACGAGTAGCTGAGCTGTGCGCCGTTACCGCCGCTTGCGCCCGCACCGGGGGCTGCGCGGTCGATCACCGTGACTTGATGGCCCTGGCGTTCGAGTTGCCAGGCGGTGGCCAGGCCCACGATACCGGCACCGAGCACACACACATGCATGAAGGCAACTTTCCGGAAGTGAGGAAGAGAGACAGTTTCGACTGTAGGGGCCCGCCACGCCGGCCGGAAATGCCAAAAGCGCCGTGGCCCATAGCCAAACCGCATGCCCTGCAGCCCATAACCTTTGGGTATGGCCCAGGGTTCAATTGGAATTGTCGGAGTGCGTCACTCCTTCTTACACTGGCCGTTCCGTTCAACCCATCTGAAGAAGGCTCGCATGAAACTCTCCGCATTGATGGCCGCCGCTGCCGTGGTGCTGTTTTCCGCCACCGGCGTCCAGGCCGCCGACACGCTGGCCAAGATTGCCGAGTCCGGCAAGATCACGCTCGCCTACCGCGAGTCGTCGGTGCCCTTCAGCTACCTGGACGGCCCCAACAAGCCGATCGGCTTCTCGGTCGAACTCTCCAACGCCGTGGTCGAGGCAGTGAAGAAGAAGCTCAACAAGCCCAGCCTGCAGGTGCAGCTGATGCCCGTCACCTCGCAGAACCGCATTCCGCTGATCACCAACGGCACCGTGGATCTGGAGTGCGGCTCCACCACCAACAACAGTGCACGCGGCAAGGACGTGGCCTTTGCCGTCAACCATTTCTACACCGGCACGCGGCTGCTGGTGAAGAAGTCTTCCAAGATCAAGAACTACGCCGACCTGGCCAAGAAGACGGTGGCCAGCACCACCGGCACCACCAATGCGCTGGTCATGCGCAAGTACAACACCGAGAAGAATCTCGACATGGACATCGTACTCGGCAAGGACCACGCCGACGCATTCCTGCTGGTGGAAAGCGACCGTGCCCTGGCGTTTGCGATGGACGACATCCTGCTGTATGGCCTCATTGCCAACGCCAAGAACCCGGCCGACTACGAGGTGGTGGGCGAGGCACTCCAGGTCGAGCCCTATGCCTGCATGCTGCCCAAGGACGACCCGGCTTTCAAGAAGCTGGTGGACGACACCTTCATCGGCATGATGAAGAGCGGCGAGTTCGAGAAGCTCTACACCAAGTGGTTCATGTCGCCGATCCCGCCGAAGAACGCGCCGCTGAACCTGCCCATGAGCCAACAGCTCAAGGACAACATCAAGGCCCCTTCGGACAAACCGGCCATCTAAGCTCGCCCCAGGCTGCGCGCACTTCGTATCGCTTCGCCCACCCCCTACCGGGGGCAATACCAGCGGCCCGGCAAAGCCGGTTCCGCGGTATTCCTGAAACAGAGAAAGACCATGGTTTCGACAAACGTAGTTGGCATTCTGGGCGGCATGGGACCTGCGGCGGGGGCCGACTTCGTGCGGCTGTTCGTGCAGGCCTGCGCCCAGCAGATGCGCGCGCGGGGGGAGCCGGTGCGGGACCAGTCTTTTCCGGAGCACTGGCTGGCGCAGGTGCCGGTGCCCGACCGCACGGATGCGCTGAGCTCGGCCGAGAACGGCGCGCACCAGCCGCTCGAACCGATGCTGCAGGCGTTGGGGCGCCTTGCCGCGCTGGGCAGCCAGGCGGTGGCCATTGCCTGCAACACCGCGCATGCCTGGCATGACCGGTTGCAGCAGCGCTTTCCGCAGGTCGAGCTGCTGCACATGGCGCGCGAGGTGGCGCAGCATCTTGCCGCGCAGGGTGCGGGCAACGTGGCGCTGATGGCCACCGAGGGCACCTACCGCGTGCGGCTCTACGAACAGGCGCTGGCCGAGGCGGGGCTCGATTGCCATGTGCCGCTGGCGGAAGAACGCCGCATCATCACGCGCGGCATCTTCGACGGCGTGAAGGCGGGCAACATGCGGCTTGCCGAAGAATGCTTTTCGCACGTGGCGCTGCGGCTCGCGGAACGCCACGGGCCGGTCACCATCATCATGGGCTGTACCGAGGTGCCGCTCGGGCTGCAGGGTTCGGCCGCCGCGGCCGGGCTGAGCCTGGTCGACCCGGCGCAGGTGCTGGCTTCCGCGCTGGCCCGGCGCGCGTATCGCGGCTAGCGCAGCTAGCGCGGCTCGGCGGGCATCAAGCCCTGCCGACGTACGGGCCGGGCTGATTTCGCCTACATTGCGGCGTGCGTTTTGGCGCATGCCCCTTTGTTCGACGATTCAACTGGAGCTCCACCCATGTCCCTTCGCGACGACAGCCGTTCCGATTTCGATTCGCTTCGCCCCGGCGAGAGCACAGAGCAGGGCGCCACGCGCCGCACCGCACTCAAGGCCGCCATCGGTGTGGGCTATGCGGCCGCCGTCATGCCGGTCATGGCGCAGACCGCGATCAGCACCTCGGCCGAAGGCCTGAAGGCCGGGCCGATCAAGTACACCGTCAACGGCTTCGAGGTGCCGGCCTATGCGGCCGCGCCGGCCGGCAAGACCGGGCTGCCCGTGATCCTGGTGATCCAGGAAATCTTCGGCGTGCACGAGTACATCGCCGACACCTGCCGCCGCTTCGCGCAACTGGGCTACCTGGCCATCGCCCCCGAACTCTATGCGCGGCAGGGCGATCCGCGCAGCTACACAGACATCCCGAAGCTGCAGGCCGACATCGTGAGCAAGGTGCCCGATGCCCAGGTGCTGGCAGACCTCGATGGCGCACTTTCGTATGCATCGGCCAATGGCGGCAACGTGGCCAAGGCCGGCATCACCGGCTTCTGCTGGGGCGGTCGCTTCGTGTGGCTCTATGCCGCCACCGGCAAGGTGAAGGCGGGCGTGGCCTGGTACGGGCGGCTGGTCGGCCAGCCCAGCGAACTGACGCCCCGGCACCCCATCGACGTTGCGGCCAACCTGCAGGCCCCGGTGCTCGGCCTCTACGGCGGCAAGGACCAGGGCATCCCCCTTGACACGGTTGATAAGATGAAAGCAGCGTTGGCAAATGGAACCCCGGCTGCCAAGGCTTCGAGCTTCGTCGTGTATCCCGAAGCAGGCCACGCGTTCCATGCCGACTACCGCCCGAGCTATGTAAAGAGCGCGGCCGAAGACGGATGGCAGCGCGCCACCGCCTGGTTCAAAGCCAATGGCGTCGTCTGACGACAGCCTGTAGCCACCCACCGCCGAAGGCCGTCCCAGTGACGGCCTTTCTCTTTTTATGAACGGTATCGGGCATCGATGCCCATCGATATTGCAGCTATGAATTTGATAGTGATCATCCTGGCCACCCTGGTCGCCGGCATCGGAAGCGTGTGGCTGGCCGCCTTGCTCCTGCGCGTGGGCGTGCGCAGCGGATCGGGCGGCGTGAATTCGCAGCACCTGCTCAGCCTGGCCGCGGGCGCGCTGCTCGCCACGGCCTTCATGCACCTGCTGCCCGAAGCCTTCGAGAGCCGCATCGAGCCCGCGATGCTGTTCGGCGTGCTGCTGTTCGGACTGGTGTTCTTCTTCCTGCTCGACAAGGCCGAGCTGTGGCACCACGGACACGAGCATCACCACGGCGACGCGCTGCCGGGACCGATCGGGCAGCAGGCGGCCGCGCATGCGCATGACCACGGTCATGGCCATGCGCACCACGACCACGGCGATCACGGCCACGGCCATGCGCCCCGCGCGGGCGGCGGCTGGGCGGTGCTCACCGGCGACAGCGTGCATTGCTTCGGCGATGGCATCCTCATCGCGTCGGCCTTCATCGCGGACATCCGCCTCGGGCTGGTTGCGGCCGTGGCCGTGCTTGCGCACGAAATCCCTCATCACATCGGCGATCTGGTGGTGCTGCGCCAGAGTTCGGCCAACCAGCGTGCGGCGCTGGTCAAGGTATCGCTGGCCGGCACCATGACCATGCTCGGCGGCATCGTGGGGTGGTGGCTGGTCGATCGGCTGCACGGGCTGTTGCCGTACTTTCTGGTGCTGGCCTCCAGCAGCTTCGTCTATGTGGCGCTGGCCGACCTGATTCCCCAGTTGCAGAAACGACTGCCCGCGCGGCAGACCGCCGCGCAGATCGCATGGCTGATCGTCGGCATTGCACTCGTCACGCTGGTGAGCCGGCTCGCCCACGGCGAGCACGACCATGGCCATGCGGAACACGGCCACGCGGAGCATGGCCAAGCGCACGAAGGCGAGGGCAACCCGGCGCACAAGGACTGACCGGCAGCGAATGGATACTTTCCGAAACCGACGCCGATCAGGGGAATGACGCAAAGCACCCGAAAGAGGTGCACCATTGGGGGTATGACGAATGTCTCGCCCATGCCATCGCCGAGGAACCGATCATGAACAACGTCGACGCCCAGAAGCGTTCTGCTCCGCCATCGACAGAGGATGACGACGACGACTCGCCTGTCGAAGATTTCGAAGAATCGGAATCCGAAGCCACCGACGAGCTGTCGGACGAAACCGGCATCGACCTGACGGATGCCAGTGAACTCGACGCGGACAACGTTCCCGCGGACGAAGAGTTCGACCGGGTGATGAACGCACCCGATTGATCATCCCCGTCAGCCCGCTTCGCGCCTCGTGATCACCTGCCCGTTGCGCGCGCCGCTGTGCGCGCCGTGCCGCCAGGTGACGGCACCGTTCACGATCACCGCATCGATGCCTTCGGCCGGCAAGGTCGGAGTCGCGTAGTTGGCAGTGTCACGCACCGTCGCGGCATTGAAGATGACCACGTCGGCATGATGGCCCGGCTTCAGCGCGCCGCGCTCGTGCAGCCCGAAATTGCGCGCGGTCAGCCCGGTCATCTTCCATACCGCCGTCTCCAGCGGAAAGAGCCCGATGTCGCGGCTGTAGTGGCCCAGCACGCGCGGAAAGGTGCCCCACAGCCGCGGATGCGGCTTCTCGCCGTGCGGAATGCCGTCGGAGCCGATCATGGTGTCTTCGAAGGCGAGGATGCGCTGCACGTCGTCCTCGTCCATCATGAAATAGATCGCGCTGCCGGGTGAAAGCCGCTTCGCGGCTTCTTCGCCGGAGATGCCCCATCCGGCGGCAATGTCCTTCAGGTCGCGGCCCGCGCACTCGGGGTGTGGCACGCTCGACGCGATCAGCACGCGGCCTTCCATCATGCCGCGGTCGGTGCGGATCATGGTGGAGCCCGCCGTGTACGGGTAGCAGTCGAGTCCGATGCACTGGTGCCGCATGGCCTCCTCGATGAAGGGCAGCGTGACCGTGCTCTTGCCGAAGTTCCGTGCGTTCTGCACCTTGTGGTGCGACACCACCACGGGAACGTCGAGCGCCCGGCCTATGTGGAAGGTTTCCTCGAGCGACTCCATCACCCGGTCCGCCTCGTCGCGCATGTGGGTCACGTAGAGCGCCTTGCGCGGCGTGAGCGGACGGCCGACCTCGATGATCTCCTCGGTCGTCGCCTTCACGGCCGGCGGGTAGAAGGTACCGGTCGAAAGGCCGATCGCGCCGGCCTGCATGGCTTCCTCGACCAGCGCCTGCATCGCGGCAATCTCGGTGCCGTTCGCAGGCCGGTCGAGGTCGGACATGACGACGGCGCGCAAGGTCGAATGGCCCACCATCGCGGCCACGTTCACCGACGACGGGCTGGCGCGCAGCGCATCGAGGTACGCCGCGAAGGTCGTGAAGCGGCCCTCTGCCGGCGTGTCGAGCAGGCTGAGCGGCATGGGCAGTTCCATGTCCTGCCGCAGCGGCGCGGCGCTGATGCCGCAGTTTCCCGCAATCACGGTGGTCACGCCCTGCGACACCTTGAACGGCATCTGCGCTTGCGAAAGCACGGCCTGGTCATCGTGCGTGTGCGAGTCGATGAAACCCGGCGCGACGATGCGGCCGGTGGCGTCGAGCGTCTGGTCCGCCGTGTGGCCCGCGAGCCGGCCGATGGCGGCAATGCGGCCCGCGACGATGCCCACGTCGGCTTCGAAGCGTGGCGCCTTGGTGCCGTCGATCACGGTGCCGCCGCGGATCAGCAGGTCGTAGTGGGGTGTCTTGTCGGTCATGTATGAAGCCTTTCAGCGGAAGTGGCAGGCGACCCAGTGGCCGCCGTTCGAAGACGAAGCGCGCTCGCTCAACTCGGGCAGTTTTTCCTTGCACACCGCCTGCGCCATCGGGCAGCGCGTGTGGAAGCGGCAGCCCGATGGCGGATTCGCGGGGCTCGGCGGATCGCCCTGCAGCAGCATGCGGCGCGCCGGAGTGCGCGGGTTCGGCACGGGCACTGCCGAGAGAAGGATCTCCGTGTACGGATGGCGCGGGGCCGAGAACAGCGTGTCGCGATCGGCGATCTCGACGATGTGGCCGAGGTACATCACGGCCACGCGGTGGCTGATGTGGCGCACCACGGCAAGATCGTGCGCCACGAAGAGGTAGGCGATGCCCAGCTCCGCCTGCAGGTCCATCAGCAGGTTCACCACTTGCGCCTGCACCGACACGTCGAGTGCGGACACTGGCTCGTCGCAGACGATCAGCTTGGGGTTGAGCGCCAGCGCGCGCGCAATGCCCAGCCGCTGCCGCTGTCCGCCCGAGAATTCGTGCGGGAACTTCTTCGCCGCCTCGGGCCGCAGGCCGACGCGCGAGAACAGCCACTGCACGCGTTCGCGCCGCTCGGCCGCCGCACCCATGCCGAAGTCGCTGAAGTTGCGCATCGGCTCGGCCACGATCTCGCCGGCCGTGAGGCGCGGGTTGAGCGAGGCATACGGGTCCTGGAAAATGATCTGCAGCTCGCGCCGCCGCAGCCGCATCTCGTTGGCGGAGAGCGTCAGCAGCTCCTCGCCATCGAGCGCCACCGAGCCCGAGGTGGGCTCGATCAGCCGCATCACCGACTTGGCGGTGGTCGTCTTGCCGCAGCCCGATTCGCCCACCAGAGACAGCGTTTCGCCGCGCGCCACCGAGAACGAGACCCCGTCGACCGCCTGGATCGCGGGCCTTGCCGGCCGCAGCCAGCGTTGGGGCGAGATGTAGTGCTTGCGCAGGTCGCGCACCTGGAGCAGCGGAGCGGCGGTTGCGGTCATGCGGTCACCTCCGCATCGGCCCGGTTTTCCTCGACAGCAAAGCAGGCCACCACGTGGTCGCCGCCCTGCAGCGTGAGCTGCGGCGTCTCGGTGCGGCAGCGTTCGCGTGCGTGGCTGCAGCGCGCCGCAAAGGCGCAGCCTCGGCCCAGTTCGTGCGCAGCCGGCACCAGCCCCGGAATCTCGGCCAGCCGCGTGCTCGCCGTGTTCATCGACGGCATCGAGGCCATCAGCGCGCGGGTGTAGGGATGCAGCGGCCGGTCGAACAGGTCGACCACGTCGGCTTCCTCCACCTTGCGTCCCGCATACATCACGACCACGCGGTCGCAGCTCTCGGCCACCACGCCGAGGTCGTGCGTGATCATCACCACGCCCATGCCCAGTTCCTTCTGAAGCCGCTTGATGAGGTCGAGGATCTGCGCCTGGATGGTCACGTCCAGCGCCGTGGTCGGCTCGTCGGCGATCAGCACCTCGGGGTTGCAGGCCAGCGCCAGCGCGATCATCACGCGCTGGCGCATGCCGCCGGAGAGCTGGTGCGGATACTCGTTCACGCGCCGCTCGGGTTCGGGGATCTGCACCACGCGCAGCATCTCGACCGCGCGCTGCAGCGCCTCGGCGCGGCTGGCCTTCTGGTGCAGCTGCACCGTCTCGGCGATCTGCCGGCCCACGGTGAGCACCGGGTTCAGCGAGGTCATCGGCTCCTGGAAGATCATCGAGATGCGGTTGCCGCGGATCTGCCGCATCTCGCGCTCGCCAAGCTGCATCAGGTCGGTGCCGCGCAGGCGCACCGCGCCCATGTGGCGGCCGGGCGGCGTGGGCACCAGCCGCAGGATCGAGAGCGCGGTCACGCTCTTGCCGCAGCCCGATTCACCGACCACGCCGAGCGTGCGGCCGGCGCGCACCGTGTACGAAACGCCATCGACCGAGCGCACCACGCCGGCCAGCGTGTGGAAATGGGTGCGCAGGTTGTCGACTTCGAGCAGGGGCTCGCCGGGCGCGAGCGCGAGGTGGGACATGGGTGCCATGGGAGGCCTCACAGTTGCCGCGCCAGGCGCGGGTCGAGCGCATCGCGCAGGCCGTCGCCCAGCAGGTTGATCGCCAGCACCGTGGCCGCCAGCAGCAGCCCCGGGTACAGGATGATGTGGAACGCCACCGCCACGAAGTTGCGGCCCTCGGCCATCATGTTGCCCCAGCTCGGCGTCTGCGCAGGCACGCCCACGCCGAGGAAGGAGAGCGCCGCTTCCGTCAGCACCGCGGCGGCGGCCACGAAGGTCGATTGCACGATCAAAGGCGCCACCATGTTGGGCAGCACATGGCGCAGCAGGATCACCGGCAGCCGCGTGCCGACCGCGTGCGCGGCTTCCACATACAGCTGCTCGCGCAAGGTGAGCGCGAGCGAGCGCACCAGCCGCACCACGCGCGGAATCTCGGGCACGGTGATGGCGACGATCACCGTCGTGAGGCTGGCGCGCGTCACCGCCATGAGCGCAATGGCCAGCAGGATGCCGGGAATGGCCATGAGCCCGTCCATCACCCGCATCACCGGCCCGTCGGCCCAGCGCACGAAGCCCGCGACGAGGCCGATCAGCACCCCGAAGAAAGTGGCGAGCAGCGCCACAGATGCACCCACGATCATCGACACCTGCCCGCCCCATACCGCGCGGCTGAACACGTCGCGGCCCAGCGCGTCGGTGCCGAACAGGTGCTCGGCCGAGGGCGGCTGCATGCGCGCGAGCGGGTCGATGTCCTGCGGATCGAAGGTGGCGATCCATGGCGCGGCGATGGAGACGGCAGCCACCGCGGCCAGCAGCAACCCGCCGACGATCAGGGTCGGATGCTTGCGCACCCAGCGCCAGCGCGGCGGCGCGAAGGGCGCGTCGTCGGCCGTGGCGGCGGGTGCGATGGGCATCGGGAGTTCGCTTGTCGGAAGTACGCTGGACATGAGGTCGTCAGTACGTGATGCGCGGATCGAAGAGGCGGTAGCTCAGATCGATCAGCAGGTTGATGAGCACGTACACGCCGGCCGACAGCAGCAGTACGCTCTGGATCACCGGGTAGTCGTGGCGCTGCACCGAATCGATCACGAGCCGGCCCACGCCCGGGATGGCGAACACGGTCTCCGTCACCACCACGCCACCGATCAGCAGCGCGATGCCCACACCCACCGTGGTGGCGATGGGAATGGCCGCGTTGCGCAGCGCATGGCCCAGCACCGGCAGCACGCCGAGGCCCTTGGCGCGCGCGGTGCGGATGTAGTCTTCGTGCAGCACCTCCAGCACGGTGGCGCGTGTCATACGGGTGACCAGCGCGATGTACACCAGCGCCAGGTTCACACAGGGCAGCACCAGGCCGCGCAGCCATTGGGCCGGGCTGTCGGAGAAGCGCACGTAGCCCTGCACCGGGAACCACGGCAGCTGGATCGCGAAGGCATAGATCAGCAGGTAGCCGACCAGGAACACGGGCACCGAGAACGCGAGCACCGCGAACAGCATCACGAGCCGGTCGATCCAGCTGCCCGCGCGGTAGGCCGCGAGCGTGCCCAGCGGCACCGCCAGCACCAGCGTGAGCGCCATGGTCAGCACGGCGATCGACACCGTGGGCTCCAGCCGCTGCGAGAGCAATTGCGCCACCGGCACCTGAGTGAAGATCGACGTGCCGAGATCGCCGGTGAAGAGCCTGCCGACCCAGATGGCGAACTGCTGCCACAGCGGCAGGTTCAGGCCCAGGGCGGCGCGCAGCTTCTCGATGTCTTCGACCGAGGCCAGGTCGCCCGCGATCAGCGCCGCGGGGTCGCCCGGCGAAAGGTGGATCAGCAGGAAGACCACCACCGCCACGACGGCCATCACCGGCAGCGTCGAGAGAAATCGCCTGAGGATGTAGCCCATGGTGCTGCCGGGAGGGTGCCGTTACTTGTCGAGCATCCAGACCGTCGGCATGCCGGCCCAGAGCTTGTCCGTGCCCTTGAGGCTGGCGCGGGCGGCAAATGCCGCCGAGTACTGGCCTGCGTTGATGTACGGCACTACTTCGTAGGCGCGGGCCTGGAAGGCGTCGAGTATTTCGCGCCGCTTGGCCGGTGCGGTTTCCTTGAGCCAGGCGTTGCGCAGGTCGTCGAGCGGCTTGTCGCAGGGCCAGCCGGGCAGCGTGTTGCCGCAGGCCGCGCTCAGGTAGGCATTGGTGATGGGGGAGTTGACGTCGAACTCACCGGCCACGGTGACGTACATGTTCCATCCGCCGGCCTCCGGTGCGTCGCGCTTGGCGCGGCGCGCGCCGATGGAGGCCCAGTCCATGGTCTGTGCGTCGACGTTCATGCCGATGCTGCGCATGGTCTGCGCGGCCATCAGCGCTTCGGCATTGAGGTAGGTGACGTCGCTCGGCACCAGGATGGTGACCTTCTCGCCCTTGTAGCCGGCGTCCGCGAGCATCTTCTTGGCCTTGGCCACGTCGGCCTTGCGGTAGGGCTCGGCGCCCGCGGCGGTGTCGTTGGGGCTGCCGCAGATGAAGAAGGTCTGGCAGTAGGCCATGCGCATGTCCAGCGGATAGCCCATGGCCGCGACGATGCGTTCCTGGCTCACGGCCTGCAGCAACGCCTGGCGCACTTTCGGGTTGTTGAAAGGCGGCAACAGGTGGTTCATGACCAGGAAGCCCTGGTAGGTGCCGCCCGAGCCGATCTTCACGCTCGAATCGGTGCGCAGCGGCGCGATGTAGTCCGGCGGCACCTGTTCCACCAGGTCGACCTCGCCGCGCTTGAGTGCGGCAATGGCGCTGTTGGCATCGGGCAGATAGAGCCATTCGACGCGGTCGAAGGTGGTCTTCTTGCTGCCGGCCAGGCCACTGGGCGGTTCGCTGCGCGGCACGTAGCCGGGGTTGCGCACGAACACGGTCTTGTTGCCCGGCACCCATTCGTCGCGCTTGAAGATGAAGGGGCCGGAGCCGATCACTTCGGGCAGCGGCGCGGTCGCGGGCATCTTTGCGAGCCGTTCCGGCAGGATCACCGGCGGAAAGCTCGACGGCTTGGCCAGCCCTTCGAGCACCAGGCCGAAGGGCTCGGTGAGCGTGAGCGTGAAGGTGCGCGCGTCCACCGTCTTCCATTCGGCGCCGCCGGCCACCATGGCGCGGCCGATGCTGTCGCGCGCGGCCCAGCGCTGCAGCGAGGCAATGGCGTCGGCTGAAGTCACGGCGCTGCCGTCCGAGAACTTCAGGCCCGGGCGCAGCGTGAAACTCCACTGCCTGCCGTCCTTGGAGGTGGTGTATTTTTCGGCCATCTGCGGCTGCGGCTTGCCGTTCGCGTCCTGCGCGAAGAGCGTGTCGTACACCATGTAGCCGAAGTTGCGCGAGATGTAGGCGGTGGTGAAGGTCGGGTCGAGGATCTTCAGGTCGGCATGCGCCACCACCTTGAGTGTCTTGGGCGGCGTCTGGGCGAGCGCCGGCAGGCACGCGGCTGAAAGCGCCAGGGTGGCAAGGGCTGCGAGCGTTCGTCGTTTCATCGTCGGTTCTCCGGTGGGGCAATAAGCAGAGAGAGAGAAAGAAGGAGCGCGCGGGTCAGGCGGCAGCGCCGATGGGCCACTTGGGCAGGCGGGCCTTCCGGTAGGGCAGCGTGTTCAGGTCGAGCGTCACCGCACCGGGAGCGCCCGCATAGATCACGTGCCTGGCGACCTTCGAGTAGGAGGCGTAGAAGTGCTGCGACGACTTCACGACGACGATCTTCTTGGCCGCGAGATCGCAGCCCAGCTGCGTGAACAGGTCGGTGCCCATGGCCTGGTTGCGCAGCGTGATCAGCACGATCTCGATGCCGTTGGCCTCGACCAGCGCGCTGTCGCCCATGAGCGTGGGCGTGCCCGCGAGCCCCGTCATCACCAGGTCGTGCCGCAGCGCTTTCACGGTGCAGTCGAGGTCGATCGGGTCGCCCGAGAGCGGGCTGATCTTGCCCCCGATGCGCATCGCGAGCTTGGCGCCCACGCCGGCATCGAAAGCGATGCGCACCGCGATCGGGTCCCACATCGGGCCGATGGCCGCGTTGGCGATGCCGCGCTCGACCATGCGGCGCAGGATGAAGGTGGAGTCGCTGGCGGCGCCGCCGCCGGGGTTGTCGGCGCCGTCGGCCAGCACCACGGGGCCGCCGTCGAAGGCCAGTGCCTGGTCGAGCGAGGCATCGATGTCCGGGTAGTCGATCGCGAGCCCGTCGCGCATGGCGATGACTTCATCGGCGAGCTGGCGGGCCAGCGCATCCGCCTTGGCCTTGTCGCCGTCGGTGTAGACCAGCACCTTGGTGCCCATCTCGGGAACGTCGCCCCAGGAGAAGCCGTGCGTGAGCGAGATCGACAGCACGCCGTCCTTGCCTTCGAGCGACTGCATGCGCTCGACGAAACCGCGCGCCGGCTGGCGCGAGGTGTGGACGGTCACGATCATGTCGCAGTCGACCACCGCGGCCACCGGCTTCACCTTGCCTTCGACCGTGGCGGCGCAGATGTCCACCAGTTCCAGGCCGCGTTCGAGCACGTCGGTGTGCGGATATTCCTTGAACGAGATCATCACGTCGGCGTTGGCGACCATCTCGGGCGTCAGGTGGTTGTGCGGATCGAGCTCGGCGCCAACCACCACGCCGGGTCCGACGATCCGCCGGACGTGCGCAAGCAGGTCGCCTTCGCAGTCGTCGTAGCCGTCGGCCACCATGGCGCCGTGCAGGCCCAGCAGCACCATGTCGACCGGCAGTGCCGCGCGCAGGTCGGCCAGCAGCTCGTCGCGCAGCGTTTCGTAGGCGTGGCGTGTGGTGGTGCCGCTGGGCTGCGCGCCGGCCACCATGCCCTCGAACAGCTCCCAGCCCTTGTCGGCGCCGCGCATGCGCGCGGCCCACAGCGGGCCCGAGAACAGCGTCATCGCGTCCGGGTGCTGGCCGGCCGGAAAGTAGCCCCGGTCCCTGAACGACGCGAGGCCGGTCGGCATGGGGCCGAAGGTGTTGGTTTCGGTGGCAAGGGAGGCACTGAAGACACGCATGGTCGAGATCCTGATGGTTGGTGTTGGTTTCGATCAGCCCGCGGCGGCCGCCGCGCGCAGCCGCTGCGGCCCGAGCATCCCGGCCGTGAGGCCGAAGCCCGCGATGCGTTCGGGCAGCGGCAGCCCGCGTGCCAGTGCGGCACACGCCTCGCCCATGGCCGCGGAAGTCTGGATGCCGTAGCCGCCCTGCGCCGCAACCCAGAAGAAGCCCGGCGCATCCGGATCGAAGCCGCCCACCAGGTCGCCGTCGGCCACGAAGGTACGCAGGCCCGCCCAGGTGCGGGTGGGGCGGCGGATGGCGAGCGTGGTCGCTTCCTCGATGCGATGGATCGCGAAGGCGATGTCCAGCTCCTCGGGCTGCACGTCCTGCGGCTCCACCGGATCGGCGTTGGCCGGCGAGCCGAGCAGCATGCCGGCATCGGGCTTGATGTACCAGCCTTCGTCGGCGCCGAACACCATGGGCCAGTGCGCGACGCTGCTGCCTTCGGGCGGCGCGAAGATGAAGGCGGAGCGTCGGCGCGGCTCGATGCCGATGGGCTGCACGCCCGCCATCTGCGCGATGGTGTCGACCCAGGCCCCCGCGGCATCGAGCACCACCGGCGCTTCGTAGACGGCGCCGCCAGCCGTCACGCGCCAGTGGTCGCCGATGCGTTCGATGGCCGTCACGCCCGCATCGCACACCAGCTTGCCGCCGGCCTGCCGCATGCCGCGCAGATAGCCTTGGTGAATGGCATGCACGTCCATGTCCGCGGCATCGGGTTCGTAGACGGCGCCGGCCACCTGGTCGGGCCGCAGCACGGGGACCATCGCGAGCGCTTCTTCGCCGCTGAGGCGCTTGGCGCCCGTGTTCATGGCACGCAGCACGTCCCAGTGCGCCTCGAGCTCCGGCAGGTGCGCCTTGCTCGCGACCATCATCGCGCCGCGCGGCGTGAGCAGCGGGTGTTCGGAAAAGCCTTCGGGTGGATGCTCGAGAAAGGCGCGGCTCGCCATGGTGAGGGCGCGCACCTGCGCCGTGCCATAGCTTTCCATGAAGAGCGCGGCCGAGCGGCCGGTGGAGTGATAGCCCGGCTGGGCTTCGCGTTCGAGCAGGATCACGCGGGCATGGGGCGCGAGCCAATAGGCCACGGAAGCCCCGGCAATGCCGCCGCCGATCACGAGGTAATCGGCCACCGTGGGCGCTGGAGAGTTGGAGGTCATCGGCGAAAAGTGTAGGTAGAAATTTGCGGATACGCAAATAAAATACGAGCTACCAAGGGGAAACCATGGTGCACTGCATCGGGGAATTTGCGTCAACGCAATTCTCGTATACGCAAATTGCGGGCCTGCGGCGAGCGGGCCGGCATGGAAGGGCGCGGCACCGGGCTGGCAGAATTGCGGTGCATTACAAGAGAAAGCCAAGCGTGAATCCACACACAGGGACCAAGCCGGGGACAAAGCCGAAGGACGAGGCACCCACGCTGGACCGCACCACTTTCGGCCATCGCCTGCGCGCGGCGCGCAAGCGCTTCGGCTGGACGCTGGCGCAGTTGGCCGAGCGCTCGGGCGTGTCGATCACCACCATTTCCCGCGCCGAGCGCGGGCAGCTGGCGCTCGGCTACGAGAACTTCACCGCGCTGGGCCGCGCGCTGGAGATGGACATGAACGCCATGTTCGCGGGCGCCGGCGTCAAGCCCGCGCAACTGGACGGACCGGTCGTCACGCGGGCCGGGAAGGGCGTCGTGTACCGCGGCCTGTCGATTGCATATGAATTCCTCGGCACCTCGGCGGCCGGCAAGCAGATGAGCCCCATCGTGGGCACCGTGCATGCGCGCCGCATCCATGGGCCGGAAGATTTCGTGCGGCACTCCGGCGAGGAATTCGCCTATGTGCTGTCGGGCGAGATCGAGGTGCACTTCGACAACGGCGAAATGGTGCGCCTCGGGCGCGGCGACTCTCTGTATTTCGACAGCCGCATCGGCCACGCCTATGTGAGCGTGAGCCGGCAGCTCGCGAAGATCGTGGGCATGACCACGGCGGAGAGCGGGCACATGAGGTCGGCGCGGGAGGCGCCCGCGGCCAGGCCGGTGGAAAAGGTGTCATCCAAACCTACGCCCAAATCCAAGCCCGCAGTCGCCACAAAGAAAGCCACGCGAGGCCGCGGGGCCTGACGCTTCTCCGCACCGTCCTGCTGTCGCCGATTTGCGCGTGAATCCTGGCGAGGATCGCTATGCTGGCGCCCGCCGATCACTCCGACAAGAAATCATCATGACCCTGCATTCGTCCTTCCTTGCCCTGCGGTCCGTGTCGCTGGCCTGCAGCCTCGCCCTTGGCGCTGCCGCCGCCGTGCACGCCGCGCCCGATGCCAAGCTGCTCGCCGCCGCCGAGAAGGCGCAGCCCGCGGTGATCGAGAGCCTCAAGGAGATGGTGCTGATCGAATCGGGCAGCCTGAATGTCGATGGCCTGCTCAAGATGGCCGATGCGGTGGAGACGCGGCTCAGGTCTGCTGGCTTCAAGACCGAGCGGCGCAAGGCCACGGCCGGCGCGGGCGCCGACATCGTCATCGGCACCATCAAGGGCACGGGCAAGCGCAGGATCATGCTGCAGGGCCACATGGACACGGTGTACGCCGCAGGCATCCTGAACAGCCAGCCCTACAAGGTCGATGGCAACCGCATCTACGGACCGGGGATTGCGGACGACAAGGGCGGGCTCGCGGTCATGATGGCTTCGCTGAAGATCCTGGCCGACGCGGGCTGGCGCGACTACGACACGCTCACGGTGCTCATGAACCCCGACGAAGAGGTGGGCTCGGTCGGCTCCGGCGAGCTCATCGCGGCCATAGCCGATCAGCACGACACGGTGCTGTCGTTCGAGCCGACGGCCGCCAAGTCGGTGGCCAAGGGTGAATCGCTGCTGCTGGGCGCGGCCGGCATCGCGCAGGCCACGCTCGACGTGAAGGGCCGTGCGTCGCATGCGGGTGCGGCACCCGAGCTGGGGCGCAATGCCCTGTACGAGCTGTCGTACCAGATGCTGCAGACCAGGGACGTCGCGAAAGACATCCCCGGCGTCGCGCTCAACTGGACCGTGGCGCGCGCGACCGGCCCGATCAACCAGATCACCGAAAAGGCCCAGGCACTCGGCGACATCCGCATCACGCAGCCCGGCGCCGAGAAGAAGCTGGAGGCGGCATTGCAAGCGAAGCTCGCGAGCGGCAAGCTGGTGCCCGATACCGAGACCACGGTCAAGGTCGAAGTGGGTCGCCCGGCCTTTGTGGCAGGCGAGAAGGGCCGCGCGCTGGCCGAGAAGGCCCAGGCCATCTACAAGGAAATCGACCGCGAACTCGCGCTCACGCCAATGACCGGTGGCGGCACTGATGCGGGCTATGCGGGCCGCTCGGGGAAGGCGACCGTGGTCGAGAGCTTTGGCCTGGCGGGCTTCGGCTATCACGCACGCGACGAATACATCGAGGTCGATTCGATCGTGCCGCGCCTCTATCTTGTCACTCGGCTGCTGACGGAAATCGGCAAGCAGTAACAGGCCTCGCGGCAGCCGCTTTCAGGGCTGCTCCTTGGGAGGTTCGCCGGGGCGGCCGGGCGGGCGGCGATGGGCTGCTGCGGCCGCGGCAGCCGCGTGCTGCTGGGCCTGTTGCTGCTGCTGGCGGATTTGCTGAGCCTGCTGCGCCTGTTGCTGCTGCTGGCGGACTTGCTGAGCCTGCTGCGCCTGTTGCTGTTGGCGTTGCTGCTGCTGTTGCTGCTGTTGCTGCATTGCCTGCTGCCGTTGCCGTTGCTGTTGCTGTTGCTGTTGCTGTTGCTGTTGCGCGGCCTGCGCCTGTTGCTGCTGCCGTTGCAATTGTTCTTGATGCTGCTGTTGTCGGGCCTGTTGCTGCGCCTGCTGCCGTTGCACCTGTTGCTGTTGAGCCTGCTGCTGGAGCACGCGGGCCTGCTGCTGGGCTTGCTGTTGCTGTTGCTGTTGCATCTGCTGGCGCCGTGATTGCTCCTGCTGTGCCGATGGCCTATGTTGCTGGGGGTCCTGCGTTGCGTGCTGTTGTTGTTGAGCCTGACGGCTGGCCGCACGTGCCTGTTGCTGCTGTTGCTGCTGTTGCTGGGCCTGTTGTCGCCGCGCTTGTTCTTGCTGTTGTTGAAGCAGGGCCTGCGGCGGCGGCTGATGGGTGTCAGGCGCCTGTAGCTGTTGCCGTGGTTGTTGCCGCTGCTGTCGCTGCGCCTGTTGGGCTTGTTGGCGCTGCAACCGATCCTGCTGCTGCTGAAGGCGCCCCTGCCGCTCCTGCTGTTCTTGCTGGCGCTGGCGTGCCTGCAATTGCTGGGCCTGTTGCCCCGCTTGTTGCTGCTCCTGCTGCTGGCGCATGAAGGCTTGCTGTTGCCGTGCTTGCTGTTCTCGTTGTTGTTGCTGTTGCTGTTGCTGTTGCTGTTGCTGCGCCAACTGGGCGTTCTGTTGCTGAGCCATGCCCGGTCCGGGGCCGCCCGCGAAATTGGCCGCGGGAGCGCCAGTCGGCACGCCGCGCGGCGCGTTGTTGTTGTAGACGTTGCGCACGTTGTTGACCACCGTCGTCGAACGCGAGATGTAGGTGCTGTTGTTGTAGACCACCGCGGGCCGGGCGTAGGCCGGCTGCGCCGCGCGGTCGCGGTCGCGATCCCGGTAGCGCGGGGCGCCCCAGTTCATGTCCCATGAGCGCCAGCCCCAGTCGTGGCGTTCAAGTGCGGCGCCCACGACCACGCCGAGCCCGAAGGTGAATGCGCCGGCCGCCGCCATCTGGCCGCGGCTGTAGCCGGGCGCGGCCTCGACGGGCGGGGCATACGCATAGCCGGGGTACACGGGCACCGGCTCGCCGTAGATGCGCTGCGGGTCGTAGCTGGGCACGTACACCACGTCGGGCTGCGCCGGCTCGATGGTGATGAACTGCGGTGGTGGCTCGATCACGGCGGGGCCGGCGTAGACGGGTTGCATGTCGGGCGCCGGGCTGTAGTTCTGCGGTGTCGCGGCGCTCGCGATGCGCAGCTTGTCGTTGTTCTTGAGCCGGCCCGCCGCCGATGCGCGCTGGCGCATGACCTGGATGGCGTTCATCACGTCGGCCGGATCGTTGTAGTAGGCCTGGCCGAGCGCCTCGGTCCACGCGATGTTGCCGGCCATCTGGCCCAGCACCGGTCGGAATGCGGTGAGCGACTTGACGCTCGGATCCCAGGGCTGCCGGTTGGCTGCGTCAGCGAGCGGACCACCCTTGAGTGCGGCGTTCTGCAGGAGCCAGCCATGCGCCGCGGTGATCTGGTCGGGATAGGTGGAGCCGGCCAGCACCTGTGCCACCAGCTTGTCGGGATACAGCGCGATGGGTGCCACGAGCTGGTAGAGCTGCTCGGCCGAGGGCGGCGTGTAGGCTGCGGGCGCTGGAGCGGCCGGTGCGGGTGCGGGCGCGCCAACCGCTGGAGGTGCAGGCACCTGGGCGCCAGGGGCGTTGTCGTTCTTGCTGCAGCCGGCGACGGCGAGCGCGCCGATGCACAGCGAAATCGTCAATAGCTGCGCGGCCGGCGTGCGGCGAAATGGTGTTGTCATCTGGAGTTCCTGTGGGCGCCGACCTTGTCACGCCCTGAACTCTTTCAACGGCGTGCCACCTGTGGCGACGACGCCAGCTTGCATCGCCGATGCAACGGTCTGTGTCGGTGCTGCGCCGCCCGCGCTGTCGGCGCAGAACCACAGACCCGCTCGGGAGGCCTACTTTGCGCCGCCCGCGTACTTGGTGACGCTGGTTGCGTTCACGTGATAACCGCTCACGCCCATCATCGAGTCGTTGCGCAGCGTCTGCAGCTTGCCGGTGACCCACACGGTGTCCATGGCGCGGAACTTGGCGCCCTTTGGCGTGACCACGTGCAGGATCTGGTTGGCCGGCGGCGGCGGCGTGTGGATGCAGGCGCCGAAATAAGGCACCAGCAGGAACTCGGTGACCTCGCCCTTGGCTTCTTCGAGCGGCACGATGAAGCCCGGGATCTTGATGTCCGCGCCGTTCATGGCCGGATTGGTCGGCGCATTGTTCGACACTTCCTGCATCTTCATGAGCAGCTCGTTGGCGCGCGGGTCGCCGTCGTTGAGCGCGGCGAGGTCCATGCCCTTGAATTCCTTGGCCGGGTCCCAGTCCTTGGGCACCAGTTCTTCCCAGGTGATCTGGCGCGGCTGGCCCGGCGTGGCCTTGGCGGTCGCGGCTGGTGCAGCCTTGCCGCCGAGCGGGTTCGATGCGGTCGTGTCCTTGGGCGCGGGCTCGGCGGCCCATGCAGCCAACGAAAGCATCGATGCTCCAAGTGCCAGGGCAACCGTTCCAGGAATACCGCGGAACCGGCTTTGCCGGACCGCTGGTATTGCCCCCTGCAAGGGGGTGGGCGTAGCGACACGAAGTGCGCGAAGACTGGGGGTGTACATGTCTAAATCCTCGGTGAGAGGCCGTCGGCCAACGAGAGCCGGTAGGCACGGATGCCGGGCAGCAGGCTTGCGAGCCAACCCGCCACCAGCAGGCTTCCCATCAGCAGCCATTCGTTCAGTGTAGGTTCTGAAAGACTCAATGTCAGCCCGAACTGCGACTGCAGCCATGGCGCGAGCAGGGCGATGCCGAGCACGGCCATGACCACGCCAAAGGCCACGCCCAGCACGGTGACCATGGCGCCCTCGAGCGCGAGCAGCGCCAGCACATGGCGCAGGCTGGCGCCGACAGCACGCAGCACGGCCAGCTCGCGCCGCCTTTCGTTCAAGCCCGCCATCACCACGGAGACAAGGCCTGCAAGGCTCACCAGCGCGACCAGCGCGGACATCAACAGCAGCGCGTTCTCGCCGATGCCGATCACGCTCCACAGTTCGTCGAGCGCCACGCCCGGCAGGATGGCCATCAGCGGTTCGCCGTTGTAGGTCGAAATCCAGCGCTGCACGCCGAAGACGGCGGAGCGGTTCTTCAGGCCCACGAGCGCGGCCGTCACGTTCTTTGGCGTGAGGTCGAACTTGCGCACCTGCTCGGCCGGGATCTTCACGCCCGGCATCGGCGCGCCGCCCACCCATTCGAGGTGGATCGCTTCCATGGCTTCGAGGCCGATGTGCACCGTGCGGTCGACCGGCGTGCCGGTGCGCGCGAGCACGCCGACCACCGTGAATGGCTTGTCGGCATGTTCGGCCGTGTTGAGCTCGCCGCTGCCGTGCGCGAGCGTGATCTTCCGGCCGACGTGGTAGCCCAGCTTGTCGGCCACTTCGGCGCCCACCACCGCATCGAACAGCTCGCTGAAGGGCTTGCCTTCGCGCAGCTTCAGCAGCTGGCGGTCGCCATAGCGAAAGCGTGTGAAGTACTCGGGCGAGGTGGCCAGCACCGCGAAGCCGCGGTGCGAGTCCCCCAGCGAAAGCGGCACCACCCAGTCGACGCCCTGGTGCGCGGCCAGCGCCTGCACACTCTTCCAGGAGATGTTGTTGGTGGCCGCGCCGATGCGGAACACCGAGTACAGCAGCAGCTGCGTGGAGCCTGCGCGCGCCCCCACGATCAGGTCGGTGCCAGACACGGACGACGCGAAATTCTCGCGCAACTCGGTGCGGATGCGTTCGACGCCGAGCAGCAGAAAGGTCGACAGCGCAATCGAGAACACCGTGAGCGCGAGCGTGAAGCGCCGGTTCCAGGCGCTGTGCCAGGCGATCGAAAAAAGTGCCCTCATCGGCAGGCCTTCATGCGTCCACCGCTATCGCAGCCGAAGCCGCACGGTTGATCTCGGGCAGCAGCACATGCCGGGCAAAGCGCTGCGCGATGCGCTGGTCGTGGCTCACGAACACGAGCGCGCTGTGGTTCACCGCGCAGGCCGTCAGCAGCACGTCGAGAAAGGCTTCGCGCCGGTCTTCGTCGAGCGCGGACGTGGGCTCGTCGGCAATCACCACTTCGGGCTGGCCGATGAGCGCGCGGGCCGCGGCCACGCGCTGCTGCTGGCCGACCGACAGCTGCACGGCCTGGCGCTTCCACAGGTGGCGGTCGAGTCCCATCTGGTCGAGCAGGTGCTCCGCCTCTTCGCGCGAGCTGCCGCCGCGCGCGGCCTGCGATTCGCGCCGCTGCGAGAAGCGGCAGGGCAGCAGCACGTTGTCGAGCACGCTCAGATACGGCAGCAGGTTGAACTGCTGGAAGATATAGCCCACGTGCGCCACGCGGCAGCGGTCGCGCGCGGCACCCGAGAGCTGGGACCAGTCGTGCCCCAGCAGCGTGACGCGGCCTTCGTCGGCCACCAGCACGCCGGCCAGCAGGGACAGCAGCGTGCTCTTGCCGCAACCGCTCGGGCCGTGCAGAAAGACCGACTCGCCGGCCGTGATGCGAAAGGCCTCGATGTCGATGCACGGCGCCTTCATGCCGGGCCACGCGAAGCGCAGCGCTTCGATGGCGAGCACCACGCGCAGCGGCGACGCCTCGCCCTGGGAGACGGTGCTCACAGCGTCACTTGCCCCAGCTCAGGCGTACGGGCTGGTTCGCTTGCGCAACCGCAGGGCGCTTGAGCTGGCGCTTGAACTGGCCTTGCGCCGAAGCGATCTGCGAATCGATCTGGCGCGTGCCCTTGAAGGCGGCGAAAAGATTCACGTCGATGAACTTTGCCGCGGCCGCGTTGGTGCAGTTGAAGGAGAAGGTGGCGTCGAGGTCTGCATGGCCCGGGGGCTCGCTCGGGTCGGGGTTGCCGAGGCCGAGCGCGCCGGAGCGCAGGTCGACCGGGCCGAGCTTGCAGTTGGCGGCGGGGTCGATGGCAAAGAGCTTGTCCGCCGCGCGCAGCTGGGCGACGGCATCTTCGACGGTCTTTTTCTCGGCATCGGTCTTGGGCGCGCGCTCGAAGCCGACGATGTTGTCGAGCGGCGACTCCATGTTGATCACGACGGTGGGACCGTCGATGGCCACGTCAAGCTTGAGCTGGCCGTGCACGTGTGCGTGCTGCTGCTGGGCCTGCGCTGAAAGAAAAGGGGCCGCTGCGAACAATGCCGCGGCGAATGCGAAGCCGGATGAAATGCGTCGTCGAAGTCGGATCTGTTTCATGGTTCTGCGCCTTGCCGGGTCGGCAGCCCCGGCGTGTTGCTCCACTCGCTCCAGCTGCCGGCATAGAGCGCGGTGGTCCCCAGCCCCGCGATCTGCATTGCAAGCAGGTTGGGCACAGCGCTCACGCCGCTGCCGCAGTGGTGGACGACCGTCGCCGGATCGCGTCCCGCGAGCAGCGCTTCGAACTCGGCACGCAATTGCGATGCCGACTTGAACTTGCCGTCGGGGCCGAGGTTTTCGGCGAAGGGCCGATTGAAAGCCCCGGGGATGTGACCCGCGATCGGGTCCAGAGGTTCCACCTCGCCGCGAAATCGTGCGGCGGCGCGCGCGTCGATCAGGTTCTGGTCAGGCTGGCCGAGCCGGCGCACCACGGCGTCGGTGGTCACGAGCTTCGCGAGCGGCTCGCCCGGCACGAAATTCGACTGGAAGTGCGCCGGCTCTTCGCGGTTCGTGACTTCGCCGCCCGCGGCCTGCCATGCCTGCAGGCCGCCGTCGAGCACGGCCACCGCGTCGTGGCCCATCCACTTGAGCATCCACCAGAGCCGGCCGCAATAGTTGGCGCCGTTGCGGTCATAGACCACGGCCTGCATGTCGTTGGAAAAACCGATGCTCGACAACCAGGCTGCGAACTTCTCGCGGCTCGGCAGCGGATGGCGTCCGCCCGAGGCCGGCACGCCGTCTTCCTGCGCAATGACCACGTCCCCCAGTGCGCCCGGTACGCCGTGTTTCGCGCTGAGGTCGGTGTCGAGGTTCGCATACACGGCGCCGGGGATGTGCGCGGCGGCATATTGCTGTGCGCCCGCCTCGGGCTTCATGAGGTCGAAGCTGCAGTCGAAAACCATGAGAGGTACGTCGCCAGCCTGCAGTTGCTGGAGTTGTTCGACGCTGACGAGGGTGGTGTACATGGCGGGGTTCCTTCGTTGTCGATTCGGTTCGATGCGGTTCAGTGTTCTTCGGCCGGCGCCTTGGGCACAGCGCGCTGGCGCAACACGGTGGCTGCGATGCCGCTCACGATGATGAGCGCCATGCCGGCCCAGCCGGCGGCGTCGATGCGGTCGTCGAACAGCACCACACTGTAGAACGCCGCAAAGACAATACCGGAATACTGCAGATTGGCCACCACGAGCGTGCCGGCCTGGGTCTTGGCCGTGGCGTAGGCGCGCGTCATGCAAAGCTGCCCGAGGGCGGCCAAGAGGCCGATCGGAAGCAGCCACAGCGCATGCTGCCACGTCCACGCACCCCCGCCCGAAAACCCGGTGGCGGCTGTGGCAATGGCACCCGCCACTGCCGAGCCCACCGCGAAATAGAAGACGGTACGCAATTCGGGTTCGCCGATGCGCGAGAGTGCCACCACCTGCATGTATGCGAACGCCGCCGTGAGGCCCGAAAGCAGCCCCAGCAGGCCCGCGAAACCTTCGTTGCCATTGACCGAGGGCTTGAGCATCAGCACCACGCCCGCGAAGCCCGCGAGCACCGTCAGCACCAGCGGCCCCTGCAGCGGCGGGCGCTGCACGCGGCCGTCGCGGCCGGGCACCGGCACCCACGCGAGCAGCGCGCCGCCGACCAGGAAGGCCGCGATCCAGACGCTGCTCATGTAGTTGAGCGTGACGGCCGTGGCCAGCGGCATGTGGGCGATGGCATAGAACCATGCACCCAGCGACACCACGCCGATGGTGCTGCGCCAGGCGTGCATGCCGGGGTAGCGGGTGGCCATCGAGACACCGCGGCTGCGCGCCAAAAGCCACAGGAGCACGATGCCGATCAGGCCGCGTCCGAGCACCATCTCGCCACTGTTGAACCAGGCCGAGGCAACCTTGACGACCACGCTCATGGTGGCGAACAAGAAGGCGCCGAGCACCATCCAGAGTGCTTGCACTATCGGCTCTCCCCCAGGCTTCGCGCACTTCGCGTCGCTTTTCGACCCCCCTCGCCGGGGGCAACGCCAGCGGCCCGGCAAAGCCGGTTCCGCGGTGTTCCCGGCACACCGTGCGAAGAGGCGCTCATCGATTCAGGCAGTAGTCTGCATTGCGGCTCTGTACCACTCGTGGAACTGCTGCATGCCGTCTTCCATCGGGCTCTGGTAGGGGCCGCTCTCGTCGTCGCCGCGCAGCATGAGGGCGCGGCGCCCGGCGTCCATGCGCTCGGCGATCTCGTCGTCTTCGACGCAGGTTTCCATGTAGGCGGCCTGCTGGGCCTCGACGAATTCGCGCTCGAAGGCCACGATTTCCTCGGGGTAGAAGAACTCGACCATGTTGAGGGTCTTGGTGGGGCTTACCGGATGCAGCGTCGACACCGTGAGCACGTGCGGATACCACTCGACCATCACGTGCGGATAGTAGGTGAGCCAGATGGCACCGTACTTGGGCGGCTTGCCCTCTCGGTACTTGAGCAGCTGCTCCTGCCACTTCTGGTAGATGGGGCTGCCCGCGCGGCCGAGCCGGTTCGCCACACCCACGGTCTGCACCGAGAAGTTGCGGTTGAACTCCCAGCGCAGGTCGTCGCAGGTGACGAAGCTGCCCAGGCCCGGGTGGAAAGGGCCGACGTGGTAGTCCTCGAGATAGACCTCGATGAAGGTCTTCCAGTTGTAGTTGCACTCGTGCAGCTCGACCCGGTCGAGCGCGTAGCCCGTGAAGTCCAGGTCGGCGCGCGGGCCGAGTTCGGCCATGTCGGCCGCCACGTCGCGGCCCACGCCGTTCGGGCCGCCCTCGAACAGCAGGCCGTTCCACTCGGTGAGCGGATAGTTGTGCAGGTTCAGGCAGGGGTCCTGGTCGAAATGCGGCGCACCAATGAGCGTGCCCGTGGCGCGCGGGTCGGCGGCCGCGTAGGTCCAGCGGTGCAGCGGGCAGACGATGTTGCCGCCGGTCTGGCTGTCGAGCTGTCCGCGGCCTTGCAGGATAAGAGCCTGCCGGTGGCGGCACACGTTCGAAATGAGTTCGACACCCTTGGGCGTGTGCACCAGCGCACGGCCCTGGTGCTCCTGCGGCAGGGTGTGGTAGTTGCCCAGCTCGGGCACCGCGAGCCGGTGGCCGACGTAGCGCGGCCCTTGCGCGAACAGCGTTTGCATTTCGCGCGCGTAAAGCGACTCGTCGAAGTACGCGGAAACTGGAAGTTGGCTCGCGGCCTGCTGCAGTTGAAGACTTAAATCAGACATGGAGGACCTGACCAAGCTCCCCACAGGGAGAAAAAGGAGAAAAAACGGAAGGCGCCGACTGGAGTCCGAAAGGGCGACGGCCCGAAGAGTTGTGCCGGGTTAGCCGGCAAGTGAAGCTGGGATTGTACCCAAGGGGGCACCGCAGCGCCCATGGCTTTGCATATGCCCGCGCCGGACGGGCCGTGGCCGACACTCATGGGCCATTCGGCCGCCATCTGCCGCATGCTTCGGGGCGGCCGGCGGCCCTTTGGTTCCCCGACCTAAAATGCTTGATTTCACACTCGTTCGCTCGCATGCCCAAGGTCCCTTCTTCCGCCACGTCCAGCCCGGCAGCCACGCCCGACACGGGGCCGCTGCCGGCCAGCTACGAAGCCGGGCTCCAGGAGTTGGAACAATTGGTTGCAGAACTCGAGTCCGGCCAGCTGCCGCTCGATCAGTTGCTTGGCAGCTATCAGCGCGGCGCCACATTGCTCGCTTTCTGCCGCGAGAAGCTGCAGGCGGTCGAAGACCAGATCAAGGTGCTCGACGCGGGGAGCCTCAAGCCCTGGGCGGCCGAATGAGCGGGGCTGTGGTCAATTGGGATGCTGGCCGGCTGGCCGGCTGGAGCGAACCGCATCTGGTGCGCGTCGAAGCGGCGCTTTCGCGCTGGGTCGGGGTCGATGCGCCGGTGCTGCTCGGTGAAGCGATGCGCTACGCCGTGCTCGACGGTGGCAAGCGGCTGCGTCCGCTCCTGGTGCTGGCCGCGAGCGAAGCGGTGGGCGGCAATGCGGCCGCGGCGCTGCGCGCGGCTTGCGCAACGGAACTGATTCACGCCTACTCGCTGGTGCACGACGACCTGCCGAGCATGGACAACGACGTGCTGCGGCGTGGCAAGCCCACGGTGCATGTCAAGTTCGGCGAGGCCGATGCGCTACTCGCCGGCGATGCATTGCAGGCGCTGGCCTTCGAACTGCTGACGCCCGACGGCGACGAAATTCCGGCTTCGACCCAGGCCATGCTGTGCCGCCTGCTGGCGCGCGCCGCAGGCAGCCAGGGCATGGCGGGCGGCCAAGCCATCGACCTTGCCAGCGTCGGCATGGCGCTGAACGAAGCGCAGCTGCGCGAAATGCATCGCCTGAAAACCGGCGCGCTGCTGCAGGGCAGCGTCGAGATGGGCGCCGCCTGTGCCGGTGCCGTGGCGCCTGCCGCGCTGAATGCATTGCGTGACTACGGCGCGGCCATCGGCCTGGCGTTCCAGGTGGTCGACGACATCCTCGACGTCACCGCCGATTCGCAAACCCTCGGCAAGACGGCCGGCAAGGACGCGGCCGCCGACAAGCCCACCTACGTTTCGCTGTGGGGCCTCGACGGTGCGCGGGCACAGGCACGGCAGCTGCTTGCCGAAGCGCTTGCAGCGCTGGACCGCAGCGGCCTTGCCGACACCGCGGCACTGCGCGCACTGGCCCACATGGTCGTCGACCGCGACCGATGAACAGTTCACTGATGGATAAGAAGAACCACGACGATCCCATGGCTCCGCTGCTTCCCACGCTTCACGATCCGTCGCCGATCCGCCACTACGACCGCGCCCAGCTCAAGCAGCTGTCCGACGAGGTGCGCGCCTGCGTGCTCGACAACGTCTCACGTACCGGCGGCCACCTGAGCTCCAATCTCGGCACGGTCGAGCTCACGGTCGCGCTGCATCATGTGTTCAACACGCCGCACGACCGGCTGGTGTGGGACGTGGGCCACCAGACCTATCCGCACAAGATTCTCACGGGGCGGCGCGAGCGCATGCCCACGCTGCGGCAGATCGGCGGCATCTCGGGCTTTCCGCAGCGCAGCGAGAGCGAATACGACACCTTTGGCACCGCGCACTCGTCCACCAGCATTTCGGCCGCGCTCGGCATGGCCATGGCGGCCAAGCAGAAGGGCGAGGACCGCCACACCGTGGCCATCATCGGCGACGGCGCGCTCACGGCCGGCATGGCTTTCGAGGCGCTCAACAACGCCGGCGTATGCGACTGCAAGCTGCTGGTGATCCTGAACGACAACGACATGTCGATCAGTCCGCCGGTGGGCGCACTCAACCGCTACCTCGCGCAATTGATGAGCGGCAATTTCTACGCCGCCGCCAAGAACGTCGGCAAGAGCGTGCTGCGCGCCGCGCCGCCGTTGTTCGAACTGGCCAAGCGCCTCGAGCAGCATGCCAAGGGCATGGTGGTCCCGGCCACGCTGTTCGAACAGTTCGGCTTCAACTACGTGGGCCCGATCGACGGCCACGACATCGATTCCCTGGTGCCCACGCTCGAGAATCTCAAGCATCTCGACGGCCCGCAGTTCCTGCACGTGGTCACCAAGAAAGGGCAGGGCTACAAGCTCGCCGAGGCCGACCCGGTGGCCTACCACGGCCCCGGCAAGTTCGATCCTCAGGTCGGGCTGGTCAAGCCCACCGCGGTGGCCAAGCAGACCTTCACGCAGGTCTTCGGCCAGTGGCTGTGCGACACGGCGGCGCACGACGGCCGGCTCGTGGGCATCACGCCCGCGATGCGCGAGGGCTCGGGGATGGTCGAGTTCGAGCAGCGCTTTCCGGACCGCTACTACGATGTCGGCATTGCCGAGCAGCATGCGGTGACGTTTGCGGCCGGCCTGGCCTGCGAGGGCCTGAAGCCGGTGGTCGCCATCTACTCGACCTTTCTGCAACGCGCGTACGACCAGCTCATCCACGACGTCGCGATACAGAACCTGCCGGTGGTGTTCGCACTCGACCGCGCAGGCCTCGTGGGTGCCGACGGCGCCACGCACGCGGGTGCCTACGACATCTCGTTCTTGCGCTGCATTCCCAACATGAGCATTGCCTGCCCGGCCGATGAGCGCGAGTGCCGCCAGTTGCTGTCGAGCGCCTACGAGCAGAACCACCCGGTGGCCGTGCGCTATCCGCGCGGAGCGGGTGCCGGCGTGACGCCGCACCTCGCGCTCGACGCGCTGCCTTTCGGCAAGGGCGAGGTGCGCCGCGAAGGCAAGCGCATTGCCATCCTCGCGTTCGGCAGCCTGCTGTACCCGGCGCTCACCGCGGCCGAATCGCTCGATGCCACGGTGGTCAACATGCGCTGGGCCAAGCCGCTCGACGTCGACCTGCTGCTGCAGGTGGCAGGCACGCACGACGCCATCGTCACGCTCGAAGAGGGCGCCGTCATGGGCGGCGCGGGCAGCGCGGTGCTCGAGGCGTTGCAGGCTGCCAACGTGCAGAAGCCGGTGCTGCAACTGGGCTTGCCCGACCGATTCATCGAGCATGGCGATCCGGGCAAGCTGCTCGCATCGATCGGCCTCGATGCAGCGGGCATCGAAGCCTCGATCACGCAGCGCTTCGGCTCCGTCGCAGGGTAAACCCGGGCCGGCCGCGTGTAAGCGCGTTTTTACAATCACGACGACTTACAAAAGTCGTCGACGCGGCCACAAGCCGCGTTTCGTTTTTTCCAATGCACTCGGAGTGAATTCAATGGATCGTCGTTCCCTCATCAAAAACGCCGGCATCGCTGGCGTTCTGGCCGCCGGCATTGCGCCCGCAGTACATGCGCAAGCCGCCGTCCGCTGGCGCCTGGCGTCGAGCTTTCCCAAGTCGCTCGACACCATCTACGGCGGTGCGGAAGTGTTCGCCAAGGCGGTCAAGGCCATGTCGGGCGGCAAGTTCGAAATCTCGGTTCATGCCGGTGGCGAGCTGATGCCTCCCTTCGGCGTGGTGGACGGCGTGCAGAACGGTTCGGTCGAGATGTGCCACACCGTGCCTTACTACTTCTATGGAAAGAACCCCGCGTTTGCGCTCGGCTCGGCCATTCCGTTCGGCCTGAACTCGCGTCAGATGAACGCGTGGATGATGCACGGCAACGGCCGCAAGCTCATGAACGAGTTCTACGCCAAGTACAACATGCTGAGCTTCGGCGGCGGCAACACGGGCTGCCAGATGGGCGGCTGGTTCCGCAAGGAGATCAAGTCCGTTGCCGATTTCAAGGGCATGAAGATGCGCCTGGGGGGCGGCCTGATCGGTGAAGTCATGCAGAAGCTGGGCGCCGTGCCGCAAAGCCTGCCGGGCGGCGAGATCTACCAGGCGCTCGAAAAGGGCACCATCGATGCCGCCGAATGGGTGGGACCGTACGACGACCAGAAGCTCGGCTTCAACAAGGTGGCGCCGTTCTACTACTACCCCGGCTGGTGGGAAGGTGGTCCGGAAGTGGACTTCTTCATTAACCAGAAAGCATTCGACGGCCTCTCGGCCGAGAACAAGGCCATCGTGGAAGCAGCTGCGGCCGTGGCTTCGTCCGATATGCTCGCCAAGTACGATGCGCTGAACCCCGTCGCGCTCAAGCAGCTCGTGGCAGCCAAGACCAAGGTGCTGCCGTTCTCGCAAGCCATGATGGACGCCGCCTACAAGGCTTCGCTCGAGGTGTACGCCGAGAACGACGCCAAGAGCCCCGAGTGGAAGAAGATCTACGCCGACTTCCGCAACTTCCAGCGCGACCAGGTGCTCTGGTTCCGTTTTGCGGAATCGCGTTTCGACTCGTTCATGTCCACGCTCAAGCTCTGATAGGCGGTCATATTCCGGTCAACAAAAAGCCCCGCATCGCGGGGCTTTTTGTTGGGGGCTAGCCAAGGAGAGAAGGAGAGAGAAGGAAGAGCGGCGCGAGCCCCTGAGGGCTCGCTGCAGCTTTCGGGCTACTTCTTGCCGGCGTCCCGGTCGAGCTGTTCCTGCATCGCCTTCATCGGATCTTCTTCCGCGGCCGAGGGCGCAGGCGCTTCGCCACCGGCCGGTGCCGACGCACCGGGTTCCGGCTCGGGGGCGGGCTGCGAATCGTCCTTCGGCATGTTGGCCTGCATCTCGGCACCGATCTTGTCGAGGTCGATCGCAACCTCCTTGTCGAGTCCGCTCGAGACGATGGCCGGGAACGCGATGATCAAGCCGACCATGATGATCTGGATCAGCACGAACGGCACCGCGCCCCAGTAGATCTGCATGGTGGTGACGGGTTCGATCCGTTCGTTCGTGACCTTGTCGTTGTAGGCCTTGGTCGGTGCCACGCTGCGCAGGTAGAACAGTGCAAAGCCGAAGGGCGGATGCATGAACGAAGTCTGCATGTTCACCGCCAGCAGCACGCCGAACCAGATCAGGTCGATGCCGAGCTTGTGCGCGACCGGTGCCAACAGCGGCACGACGATGAACGAGAGCTCGAAGAAGTCGAGGAAGAACGCCAGGAAGAAGATCAGCACGTTCACCAGGATCAGGAAGCCGAGCTGGCCGCCGGGCATGCCGGTCAGCAGGTGCTCGACCCAGCGTGGTCCGTCCACGCCCTGGAAAACCAGGCTGAAGATGGTCGAGCCGATCAGGATGAACACCACGAAGCAAGACAGCTTGGTGGTGGTATTGAGCGCCTGCTTGAGCAGCCGCATGCTGAGGCGGCCGCGCACCATGGCCATGATGAAGGCCCCGAGTGCACCCATTGCGCCGCCTTCGGTGGGGGTCGCCACGCCGAGGAAAATGGTGCCCAGCACCAGGAAGATCAGCAGCAATGGCGGGATCAGCACGAAGGTCACGCGCTCGGCGATGCGCGACAGGAGGCGCAGCCGCAGCAGGCGATTGGCCACCGCAATCAGGAAGGCCAGCAGCACGCCGACGCACATCGACACCACGATCGTTTCGTCGGTGGCAACGGTGGCCACAGGCTGACCGGTCCACCAGGTGTGGACGTCGGCGATGTGCTTGGCGAAGAACACGGCTGCCGCCGTGGCGATGGTGGTCAGCACCAGCAGCGACGGCAGGCCGCTGCTGCCGTTCGGTTCGCGAAAAGTGCGTGCTTCGAGCGGCAGGGCCGGAACCCACTTGGGCTTGAAGATGGCCAGCAGGATCACGTAGCCCGCGTACATGGCGGTCAGCATGAAGCCCGGCACGAATGCGCCCTTGTACATGTCGCCGACGCTGCGGCCGAGCTGGTCGGCCATGATGATCAGCACCAGCGAAGGCGGAATGATCTGCGCCAGCGTGCCCGATGCCGCAATCACCCCTGAGGCAAGCCGCCGGTCATAGCCGTAGCGCAGCATGATCGGCAGCGAGATCAGCCCCATCGAGATGACCGAGGCCGCGACCACGCCGGTGGTGGCCGCGAGCAGCGCACCCACGAAGATCACGGCCAGCGCCAGGCCGCCGCGCACGGGGCCGAAGAGCTGGCCGATCGAGTCGAGCAGGTCTTCGGCCATGCCGCTTCGCTCGAGGATCAGCCCCATGAGCGTGAAGAACGGAATGGCCAGCAGCGTGTCGTTCTGCATGATGCCGAACACCCGCAGCGGCAGCGCCTGCAGCAGCGCTTCGGGCAGCAGGCCGAGCTCCACGCCGACGAAGCCGAAGAACAGGCCGCAGGCACCGAGGCTGAACGCCACCGGGAAGCCGAACAGCAGGAAGACGATCAGCCCCGCGAACATGATCGGGGCGAAGTTTTGTGCAATGAATTCCATGGGGTTCTACCGCTCAGCCTTTGGCGTTGGATTCAGCAAGCCGGCGGATCGACTCGGCCAGTTCTTCTTCGGCGGTTTTCTCTTCGCGCTTGTGCGTGGGGTCGTCGATGCGGCCCTGCAGGAAGGCGATGCGCTTGATGAGTTCGGACCACCCCTGCAACATCAGCAGCCCGAAGCCCAGCGGGATCATGGCGTAGACGGGCCAGCGGATCAGCCCGCCGGCGTTGTTCGACATTTCGCCCGAGCGCAAGCCCTGCAAGAAGAATGGAATGCCATACCAGAGGATGGCCAGGCAGACCGGCGTGAGAAAGAAGGTGAAGCCGATGATGTCGACCCAGATCTGGCCGCGCTTGGAGAGGCGGCTGAGGATCACGTCGATCTTCACGTGTTCCTGGTTCAGGAGGGTATAGCCCGCGGCGATCAGGAAAGACGCGGCGAACAGGTACCACTGAACCTCGAGATAGGCGTTGGAACTGACGTTGAAGACCTTCCGGACCACGGCATTGACGCCGCTGATGAGGGTGGACGCAAGGATGAGCCAGATCACGTACTTGCCGATCTGGCCGTTCAGCCAATCGACCGCGCGCGAAAATCTGAGCAGGAAATTCATGCTCTTCTCCAGAGGGAAATGGATGCGTTGGATGCAAAAGCGCCCGGACTCCACCGGCGGGCGGCGGTCGGGGCTTTGGCGGACGCGCGATTTTATCGGTGCAACAAGCTGTTTTCGTCCAGGGCCGGGCGGTGTATTCCCGTAGGCGCAGGGGCGATGTGCCGCGGCAACGCCGCGGCTCGCGATAATGAAACATGCCCTCGTCGTCGCCGCCCCTGCTGCCCGCGGGCTTGCCGCACTCCATCGATTCGCCCGACATGCAGCGGGCGGGCCGCGAACTGCTGTCGCTGGCCCTGATCGATGCGCGCAACCACACGCTCCACCTCTTGTCGCTCTACGAGCAGGCGCTGGGCTCGCCCGCGCTGGCAGTGGCGCGCACCGACGACGCCAGCGTCGTTCCGCCCGTCTGGCTTGCCGGGCACATCGGCTGGTTCGCCGAATGGTGGATAGGGCGCAATACGCAGCGGGCCTTCGGCGCCGATTGCCCGGTGCGGCCGACCCGGCTGGCCGCCATCGATCCCAACGCCGACGACTGGTGGAATCCGGCCCACGCGTCGCGGGCACAGCTGTGGTCACCCGGCATGCCGGACCTCGGCCAGACCAAGGCCTACCTGCTCGAGACGCTGGAGAGCACGCTCGAACTGCTCGAGCATGCGGCCGAGACCGATCCGGGGCTGTACTTCTACCGCCTGGCGCTGTTCCATGAAGACCTGCGCGGAGAGCAGCTCATCGTCATGGCGCAGACCCTGGGGCTGCCGCTGGGCATCGAGCCGACGCCCACCTCCGTCACGCGCGAGCCATTGCTGCTGCCCGCCACGCGCTGGGAGCTCGGCCTGCCCGAGGGCTGCGGCTTCGCATTTGCGCAGGAGCGCGGCGTGCACCGTGTCGACGTGCCCGAGTTCGAGATCGACGCCCAGCCCGTCACGTGGAACCAGTACATCGAGTTCGTCGACGAAGGGGGCTACGACCGCGAGGAACTCTGGCACCCCGAAGGATGGCGCTGGCTGGCTTCGCAGATCGAGGGGCGGCGCGGGCCGCGCCATGTCGAGCAGATCGGGGCGGCGCGCCACGGCACGGGCGGCTCGGTGCTGCAGCACCGTTTCGGCTCCACCGTGCGCGCGGCCGGCCACCACAGCGCGGTGCACCTGAGCTGGTGGGAGGCCGATGCCTGGGCGCGGTGGGCCGGCCGGCGCATCGCGACCGAGGTCGAATGGGAGATTGCGGCGCTGACGGCGGCACGCCGCGGCTTTCGCTGGGCCGACGTGCACGAGTGGACGGCCAACACGCTGCGGCCTTGGCCCGGTTTTCGGCCCGATCCGTGGAGTGCGGGCAGCGAGTTCGATCCCATCCCCGCATTCGGCCGGGCGCGCGTGCTGCGCGGCGCCTCGTTCGCAACCCGCGCGCGCCTGCGCTCGCCGCGGCGCCGCGGCTTTGCACTGCCGGGCCGCGACGACGGCTTCTTCGGCTTTCGAACCTGCAGTCCGTGACTCACCCTCGGCGCCCGCTAGGGAATGCCGCCTGATGAGAGCGGCGGCGCCACTTCCTCCAGCGGCTTGCACTCCGCATCGGCCGCATAGCGCAGGGCCAGCAATCCCGCGACGATGACCAGCGTGGCGCCGATCGCGTAGCCCACCATCACCGCGCCGCGGCTGCCGGTTTCGATCAGGATGCCGAACAATACCGGGGCCGCGAAGCCGCCCGCGCCCATGCCGATGGCGTAGAAGATCGCGATGGCCATGGCCCGCATCTCGAGCGGAAAGACTTCGCTGACCGTGAGATAGGCCGAACTCGCAGCGGCCGAGGCCAAAAAGAACACCGCCGACCAGCACAGCGCCTGGCTGCGCGCGTCCAGCCAGCCCATCATGAAGGCCCAGCCGGTGAGCGCGAGCCCGACGCCGGCGAGCACATAGGTGAGCGCGATCATCTTGCGCCGGCCCACGCTGTCGAACAGCGGGCCCAGCAGCAGCGGGCCGAGCACATTGCCGAGCGCGAACGGAAAGATGTAGAGCGCCACGTTGTCTTCAGCCACGCCGTAGAAGCGCGTGAGCACCAGCGCGTAGGTGAAGAAGATCGCGTTGTAGAAAAAAGCCTGCGAGACCATCAACGCCACGGCCACCACGCTGCGCTCGCGGTAGCGGCGCAGCAGCACGTGCGCCACTTCGCGCATCGACGGGCTGCGGCGGCGCTCTGCGGCGTACGCGACGCGGCCTTGCGCCACCGCCAGCGGGCCGTGCTGTGCACGAACCTGGGCCTCGATGTTCTCGACGATGCGCAGCGCCTCGTCGGCGCGGCCGTGCGCCATCAGCCAGCGCGGGCTCTCGGGCACGTCGCGCCGCACCAGCAGGATCGCCACGGCCAGCACCGCACCCAATGCGAAGCCTGCGCGCCAGCCCCACACGGGTCCGATCACGCGCGCATCGAGCAGCACCAGGCTGAGCCCCGCGCCCAGCGCTGCGCCCACCCAGAAGCTGCCGTTGATCGCCAGGTTGACGCGGCCGCGCACGCGCGCGGGAATGAGTTCGTCGATGGCCGAGTTGATGGCTGCGTATTCGCCGCCGATGCCCAGGCCCGTGACGAAGCGGCAGAACGCGAAGAAGGCGAAGTTCGGCGAGAACGCGGTGGCCAGCGTGCCCAAGGTGTAGACCACCAGCGTGACGAGGAACAGTTTCTTTCGGCCGAGCCGGTCGGTCAGGCGTCCGAAGACCAGGGCGCCGATGACCGCGCCCGCGATGTAGATCGAACCCGACCAGCCGATCTGGCCGGCGCTGAGCCCCAGCGTGTCGGGCCGTTCGAGCACGGCGCCGATCGAGCCCACCAGCGTCACCTCGAGTCCGTCGAGCACCCAGGCCACGCCGAGTGCGATCACCACGCGCCAGTGCCAGCGCGACCAGGGCAGGCGGTCGAGACGGGCGGGAATGTCGCTGTGCACCGCAGCTGTCGTCATGGGCCCAACCTTAACCCAAGTGCCTGGACGGCCCTTTCAGCGGCTGTGCTTCTTCTCGCGCGGGAAGGTCCACCAGGGCAGCAGCGCGCGCAGCGACTGCACCTCGCCGCTGGCCGCGGTTTCGTAGCCGGGCAGCGTGCCCAGCAGGTGCTGCCAGTTCTCACTGCGCAGCACGGCCAACAGCGCCTGCATCGCGGGCTGCTCGAGCGCCGACTTGAGGCAGGCGAGGTGGTAGCGCTCGTGCACCAGGGGCACGAAGCCCAACCCCACGGCGTGGGCCGCCGATTCGAGCCCGAGCCCGGCATCGGCCTGGCCCGACGCCACGGCCTGCGCCACCGCGGCATGCGAGGTTTCAGAGCGTTCGTAGCCCGCAAGCGCGCTGCCATCGAGCCCGGCCTGCGCCAGCAGTTCGTCGAGCAGCACGCGCGTGCCGGTGCCGATCGCCCGGTTGACGTAGCGCGCCCGCAGCCGTGCCACGTCTGGCAGCGAGTGCAGGCGCAGCGGGTTGCCCGGCGCCACGATGAGGCCCTGCGTTCGCCGCGCAAAGCCGATCAGCTTGTGCTGCCCGGGCTTGAGCAGCGGCTGGTAGGTGCGCTGGGCCAGCGAGCCGCGCTGCGGATGTTCCAGCGTATGAAAGCCCGCCATCACGCAGCGGCCCTGATTGAGTGCGCGGATCGCATCGACGCTGCCGGTGAAATGAATGTCAAGGTGCAGTTGCGCGGTGCCCGCCGCATGGGTGCGCAGCAGCGCCAGCGCGTCGTCGTGGCTCGCCTGCAGGCTCAGTACGTGGGTGCGGTCATCGAAGGCGAGGGCGAAGGCGCGCTCCAGTTCGGCATGCAGCGCCTCGATCTGCGGCGCCAGCCGGGCCTGGGCCTGGCGCTCGGCCCACAGCAGCTTGTCGCCGAATTCGGATAGCTGTGCGCGCTGTCCCTGTTCGCCCTGAATCAGGGGATGGCCGAGCGCTTGTTCCCAGTGCTTGAGCTCGCCCCACACATGGCGATAGGAAAGGCCGAGCGCACGCGCGGCGGCCGAGATGGAACCGTGCTCGCGCACCGCCTGCAGTATCTGCATCAGCGGATTGCGGATCTGCCGCGATCCGCTGCGGCGGGGCCGGATCGCGTAGGAAAGGTCGATCTGTTGCACGAGGGCTGGCGGGGAAATGGAGGCCGGCTCATTATGCAGAGCCGTCCGTTGCCCGCCCGCCGTGCGTCAGGCCGTCTCTGCGAGCGCGTCGCCCAGCGCGTTGACGAGGCGGTCGATCTCGGCCTTCTCGGCGATGAAGGGCGGCGCGAGCTGGATCGTGTCGCCGCCGTAGCGCACGTAGAAGCCCTTCTTCCAGCAGTTCATCGCGATCTCGTACGGGCGGCGCGCCGGTTCGCCCGGCAGCGCGGCGATGGTCAGGCCCGCGGCCAGGCCGTAGTTGCGGATGTCCGCCACGTGCTTGCTGCCCTTGAGGCTGTGCACCGCGTTCTCGAAATGCGGAGCGAGCGTTTTCACGCGGCCGATCATGTCTTCCTTCTGAAGCACGTCGAGCGCGGCGATGCCGGCGGCGCAGGCCACCGGGTGCGCGCCGTAGGTGTAGCCGTGCGGAAACTCGAGCATGTAGTCGGGACCGCCGGCCGCCATGAAGGTCTCGTAGATATCCTTGCTGGCAATCACCGCGCCCAGCGGCTGCGCGCCGTTGGTCACCTGCTTGGCGATGTTCATGATGTCGGGCGTCACGCCGAAGGCTTCCGCGCCCGTGAGCGCGCCGCAGCGGCCGAAACCGGTAATGACTTCGTCGAAGATCAGCAGGATGTTGTTCGCGGTGCAGATGTCGCGCAGGCGCTTGAGGTACCCCTTGGGCGGAATCACCACGCCGGCCGAGCCAGCGAAGGGCTCCACGATCACGGCCGCGATGTTCGATGCATCGTGCAGCGCGATCAGGTCGAGCAGGCGGTCGGCCAGCTCGGCGCCGTTCTCCGACATGCCGCGCGTGAAGGCGTTGCTTGCAATCTGCGTGTGCGGCAGGTGGTCGGCTTCCACGCCTTGGCCGAAGAGCTTTCGGTTGGCCGCAATGCCGCCCACCGAAATGCCACCGAAGTTCACGCCGTGGTAGCCCTTCTCGCGGCCGATCAGGCGCGTCTTGCTGGCAAGGCCCTTGGTACGCCAGTAGGCGCGCGCCATCTTGAGCGAGGTGTCGGCGGCCTCGGAGCCCGAGCCGGTGAAGAAGACGTAGTCCAGGCCCGCGGGCGTCAGGTCCTTGACCTTGTTGGCCAGCTCGAACGAGAGCGGGTGGCCGAACTGGAAGGCGGGCGAGTAGTCGAGCTTGGCGATCTGGCGGCTCACCGCCTCGGTGATTTCGGGGCGGCCGTGGCCGAGGCCCGAGCACCAGAGGCCCGAGAGGCCGTCGAAGATCTTGCGGCCGTCGCCATCGGTGAAGTAGGCGCCCTTGGCCTCCACGATCATGCGCGGATCGGCCTTGAAGTTGCGGTTGCCGGTGTAGGGCATCCAGTGCGCGTCGAGCCAGGCGGCGTCGGTGCGCAGGGCGGGCGTCGGTTCGATGGCGGGTGTGGCGAGGGTCATGGCGCTTCCCGCTCGGGGCGGGCTCCAAAGGGGTAATGAGGTAGGCAGATTGTTGGCACAGCCATCAGTGTGGAGAATGGCGCAATATCAATGTTCACTTGACACTTCATGCAAGTAAAGGCCAAGACCCGAATCCATGCCCAGAACGGTGCCCCGGGCACCCGGAACCGCGCCGTGTTGGGGCAGCTCAGCGACATGGACCTGCGCCTGCTCAAGGTGTTCAAGAGCGTGGTCGACTGCGGCGGCATGGCGGCGGCCGAGCTGGAGCTGAACATCGGCACTTCCACCGTGAGCCGGCACATGAAAGACCTGGAAACGCGGCTCGGCCTGGTGCTGTGCCGGCGCGGCCGGGCGGGCTTCGCGCTCACGGCCGAAGGCCAGCGCGTGTATGACGAGACGCTGCGGCTGCTGGCGTCGGTGGATGCGTTTCGCGGCAGCATCGACGACATCCACAACCGCATGGGCGGGCAGCTGGAGGTGGCGCTGTTCGACAAGACGGCGACGAATCCGAAGGCACGCATCGGCGATGCCATTGCGCGCTTCACCGAGATTGCGCCCGAGGTGAACCTGGCGGTGCATGTGGGTTCGATCAACGCGATCGAACAGGGCGTGCTGGAGGGCAATTTCCAGATCGGCATCATCCCGGCGCACCGTGCCTCGAAGAGCCTGGTGTACGCCGACCTGTTCGACGAGACGATGCTGCTGTATTGCGGTGCGGGGCATCCGCTGTTCGACAGCAACAACGCGAAGCTCACGTGGGCCAGGCTGCGGGAGCATCACTTCGCAGGCCTGGGCTATCACTCGCCCAATATGGAACTGAGCCACCGCGCGAAGCTGTCGCGCAAGGCCACTGGTTTCGACCAGGAGGCGATCGCGACGCTGATTCTTTCGGGGCGGTTCCTGGGATTTTTGCCGGACCACTACGCCCAGACCTTCGAGGAGCGCGGGCTCATGAAGGCGGTGCTGCCGGCGCGATTCAACTATGTTTGCCGGTTCGTCAGCCTGCTGCGGCGGTCGCCAAAGCCGTCACGCGCGGTGCTGGCGTTTCAGGAGTGTCTGGAGAAGGCGCACCAGTAAAGCTTGTGCGCGACCTCTCGGTCTTTCTCCCTCGGGGACTGGAAAAAGCGGGACTGCTCTCAACTCGGCCGGTCACCGCTGCCCGCTAGGCAGCAACAAATGCTTGGCCCCAATATGCGCCTCCATCTCGTGCATGTGCGCCTCGGCGTCGACCATGTGCTCGGCCATCAGGCGGCGCACGGTGTCGGCGTCTTCGCGGCGGTAGGCGTCGAGCAGCTGGGTGTGGTAGTCGACATTGGCCTCGCCGAAGTGGTGATGGTCCAGCGCCTTCTTGTAGACGACCAGGTCGCGCAGCAGGTCGTTGAGAAAGCGGCACATGAAGGACAGCACCGGGTTGGGGCATGCCTCGGCCAGCATGGTGTGGAACGCGAGCTCGGCCTCGCGCTGGCTGCGCAGCTCGTCTTCGTTGGTGGGCTCTATGGTGCAAAGGCGCACGTTGGCTTCGAGCCGTTCGAAATGTTCGGGCGTCAGCTTGCCGACCACGCTCACGGCCAATTCGGGCTCCAGCACCTTGCGCAGCTGGTAGATGTGGTGCCCGTCCAGGTGATGAAAGTGCAGGAAGTTGCGCAGCGGCTCCGACGCATGGTCGACCGACACCTGCTGTAGATAGGCGCCGCCGCCGGGGCCGGTGCGGATGGAGATCAGTCCGCGCACCTCGAGCGCCTTCAACGCCTCGCGCACCGTGCTCTTCGAGTAGCCGAAGAGCTCGATCAGTTCCTTCTCGTTCGGCAGCCGGTCGCCCGGCTGCTTGCGCTCGGCAACGATCCAGCGCTTGACGTCCTCGACGATGACATCGGAAAGCTTCTGCCGCTTGGCACGGTTGTGCCCGATGGTCATGGCGTCCTGCGTCGATTTCATGCGTAAAGGGTCATTTCAGGAGTGATGAGGCGCCCAGGAGCAGGTATCGGGCCCGGGCCTTCACGGGATTTTGGCACGGCCATTGCTAGCGGGTTTTTACCAGCATATTAATCCTATTTATCCGCTTAAATTCGCTGCCGACTCAGGCCGCACCTTTTCTCTTACTCCCAACCTCGTCCGGAGAATTCCATGCAACGCAGACACCTTCTTCAGCTGGCCGCCCTGTCGGCTGCTCCCGCCTCGCTCCTGGCCGGGCGCGCAGCCTTCGCCCAGTCGGCCGACGCCATCCGCTTCGGCTGCCCTGTCCCGATGTCGGGCGCCTTCGCGGCCAACGGCAAGTTCGCCGACCTGGGCATGAAGCTGGCTATCGAGCAATACGGCAGCGTGCTCAAGCGCCCGCTGGCCTACACGGTGCTCGACACCGAAGGCAAGCCGGCCACCGCCGTGCGCAAGGTGCAGGAAGCCTCGCAGCAGCAGGGCGCGAAGTTTTTCGCGGGCGGCATCCTGTCGTCGGAAGCACTGGCCATGGGCAAGGAGGCCGAGAAGGCCGGCGGCATCTTCATCACCACCGCGGGTGCCGACGAGATCACGGGCAAGGACTGCAACCCCGCCACTTTCCGCTGGTCGGTGCCCACCTTCGGCGCCATCGAGCAGACGGTGCGCCCGCTGATCGCCACCATGCCGAAGGCCAAGCGCTGGTACACCATCACGCCGCAGTACGTTTTCGGCGAAGGCCTGCTGGGGGCGGCCAAGAACATCTTCCAGGAGAAGGGCATCGAGCACGTGGGCAACAGCTACCACTCGCTCAACGAGAAAGAGTTCAGCGGCTACCTCACCAACGCCATGGCCGCCAAGCCCGACGTGCTGCTGCTCTTGAACTTCGGCGCGCAGTCGTCGGCCGCGCTGCGCCAGGCGGTGAGCTTCGGCATGCACAAGAACATGACGATCCTCATTGCCTGGGCCTCCGGGCTGGAGCAGTTCGACGAACTGGGCGCCGACCTGTGCGACGGCGTCTACTTCGGCGCGCAGTACTGGCACACGGCCGACACCCCGCTCAACAAGGAACTGGCGAAGCTCACGGCCGACAAGCTCAAGATCGTGCCCAACTACAGCCTCGCGGGCTCATATGTCTGCACCAAGATCCTCATCGACGGCATCGTAAAGGCCGGCACCGTCGACCAAAAGGCCGTGATCGCGGCGCTCGAAGGCATGAAGTACGAAGGGCTCACGGGCACCGAGGAAATCCGCAAGGCCGACCACCAGGTCATCAAGGACTACTACCTGCTCAAGGGCAAGGCCAAGTCGAAGATGAAGAACCCGGCCGACTTCGTCGACGTGGTCAGCTCGGGCAAGTCCTTCTTGTCCCTCGACAAGACTGGCTGCAAGCTGGCCTGAGGCCGCCAAGGACACTGGCGCGCCCATGACCGTCTACCTGCTCCAGACCATCAACGGAATCGGCATCGGCATGCTGTATTTCCTGCTGGCCGTTGGCTTGTCCATCGTGTTCGGCCTGCTGCGCTTCGTGAATTTCGCGCACGGGGCTTTCTATCTGCTGGGTGCGTACCTGTGCTTCCAGGCCATGCAGTGGGGGCTCGACTTCTGGGCCGCACTGGTGCTGGTGCCGCTGTTCGTGGGCGGGCTGGGCTGGCTCGCGGAGAAGCTGCTGCTGCGCCGCGTGTACGCCAAGGCGCACGAGTTCCACATCCTCGTGACCGTGGGGCTCGCGCTGGCGGTGCAGGAGATCGTCATCGTGTTCTGGGGGCCTCTGGGCAACAGCGTGGCGACGCCCGACCTGCTGCAGGGCGTGGTGATGTGGGGCAGCTTCATCTATCCCAAGTACCGGCTGTTCGTGATCGGCTTCACTGCCGTGCTGGCGGTGCTGCTGTGGTGGGTGCTCGAAGGCACGCGCCTGGGCAGCGCGGTGCGCGCGGGCAGCGAGTCGACCGAGATGGTGTCGCTGCTCGGCATCAACGTGTTCCGCGTGTTCAGCCTGGTGTTCGCGCTGGGCGCGGCCACGGCGGCGCTGGCCGGTGTGCTGGCGGCGCCGATCCGGGGCGCGGAGCCGTTCATGGGCGTCGAGGCACTCGGCGTGGCCTTCGTGGTGGTGGTGATCGGCGGGCTCGGCAGCTTCGGCGGCGCGCTGGTCGGCGGCTTGCTGATCGGCATCGTGCAAAGCCTCATGAGCACCATCTGGCCGCCGGGGGCGAGCTTGATGATCTACATCGCAATGGCGGCCGTGCTGCTGCTGCGCCCGCATGGCCTGCTTGGCCGGAGCACATGAAACACCCCATGCCAAGAAAAATCACTTTCCTCCTGGCGCTGATCGTCGCGCTGGGCCTGCCGCTGGTGCTGCGCTCGGGTTCGCTCGCGAGCGAAGTGCTGATCTATGCGCTTGCCGCGCTGGGCTGCAACCTGCTGCTGGGCTACACGGGCCTGCTCTCGTTCGGGCAGGGCATCTTCTTCGGGCTGGGCAGCTACACCATCGCGATCCTGCTCACGCGTTTGCAACTGCCGATGCCGCTCGCCCTGCTCGCTGCCATTGCCATGGGCGCATTGGGCGCGGCGGTGGTGGGCTGGGTCGCCATCCGCCAGCGCGGCACCTACTTCGTGATGCTCACGCTGGCGTTCGCGCAGATGTTCTACTTCGTGGCGTACACCGCTTCCGGGCTCACCGGCGGCGACAACGGGCTGCTCGACGTGCCACGCCCCGCGTTCATGGACACGCCCTGGAAGTACTACGCCTTCGTGGCCGTGATGTTCCTCATCGCCTTCGGCCTGTTGCTGCGCGTGACCGATTCGGTGTTCGGCCGCACGCTGCTGGCCATTCGCGACAACGAGGACCGCGCCGCTGCGGTGGGCTACAACCTCAAGCGCTTCAAGCTGCTGGCCTTCGTGATCTCCGGCGCCGTCACCGGCCTTGCCGGCGGCCTGCACGCGATGATGACCGGCATCGCGCCGCTGTCGAATGCCGAATACCACACGAGCGAGATGATCCTGGTCATCACGGTGATCGGCGGCACCGGCAACCTGTTCGCCTCGGTGCTGGGCTCGGCCTTCTACGTGCTCCTGGCCGACTGGCTTTCCACGCTGTGGCCGCGCTGGCTGCTGCTGCTGGGGTTGTTGCTGATCGGCGTGAGCATCGGCATGCAGCGCGGCCTCTGGGGTTTGGGCGAAAGCGCATGGCGCCGCATGTTCCGCAAGGCGCCGCCTGCGGCGCCGGCCGTGCCTGAGGTGCAGGGAGAAAAAGCATGACGCAACCCGTATTGATCGAAGCCATCGGTGTCACCAAGCACTATGGCAAGTTCGCCGCGCTCGGCGGGGTCGACCTGAAGATCAGGCGCAACACCGTGCACTCGGTGATCGGCCCGAACGGCGCCGGCAAGACCACGCTGTTCCACATGCTCACAGGCACCGGCACCACCACCGGTGGCCGCATCATGTTCGACGGCCACGACGTGACGCATGAGCCCGATCACAAGCGCGTGCAGCGCGGCATGGCGCGTTCCTTTCAGGTGACCAGCCTGTTCGCGAGCCTCTCGGTGCGCGAGAACCTGCGCGTGGCGGCGCAAGGCGTCGCACCGCGCCAGGCGATGAACTGCTGGCGCGCGCCGGTCGGCGAACGCGCGTGCGCCGAAACGGTCGCCGAGGTGCTGGAGCGCGTGGGCCTCCAGCGGCTGGCCGACGTGCCCGCCAGCGAGCTCTCGCATGGCCAGCAACGCCGCCTCGAAGTGGGCATGGCGCTGGCGGCAAAGCCCAAGGCCATCTTCCTGGATGAGCCGACCTCGGGCATGGGCATCGACGACCTGGACGACATGAAGCGGCTGATCCGCGGCCTGCGCGATGCGCACACCGTGGTGCTGATCGAGCACAACATGAACATCGTGATGGACATTTCCGACACTGTGACGGTGATGCAGCTGGGCCGCGTGCTGGCCGAGGGGCTGCCGGGCGACATCCGTTCCGATGCCCGAGTGCGCACGGCTTATCTTGGCAACATGATCACCGGGGGGAAGGCATGAGCGGCCCTGTTCTGGAAGTTGAAGGCCTCCACGCCCACTATGGCAAGAGCCATGTGCTGCAGGGCGTGTCGATGACCGTTGGCGAGGCCGAACTCGTCACGCTGCTGGGCCGCAACGGCGCGGGCAAGTCGACCACGCTCAAGAGCATTGCCGGCGCGGTCACGCCCAGCGGCGGCCGCGTGCGCTTCCAGGGCGCGGACATCGCGGGCCTGCCGCCGCACCGCATTGCGACGCGCGGCGTGTGCCTGGTGCCCGAGCATCGCGGCGTCTTCAAGCTGCTGACGGTGGAAGAGAACCTGCTGCTCGGCCAGCGGCGCGATTCGCCCTGGCAGCTCGACGACATCTACCGCATCTTTCCGCGGCTGAAGGAGCGGCGCCGCAATGGCGGCGGCCAGCTCTCGGGCGGCGAGCAGCAGATGCTGGCCATCGGCCGCGCGCTGATGAACCATCCGCGGCTGCTGATTCTCGATGAGCCGGTGGAAGGCCTCGCGCCAGTCATCGTGGAAGAAATCGTCGCGCAGCTGAAGCTCATCAAGGCGGCGGGCGTGGCCATCCTGCTGGTCGAGCAGAACCTCGAAGTCTGCGTGCAGCTGGCCGACCGCCACTACATCCTGGAGCAGGGTGTGATCGTGCACGAGGCCGGCAATGCCGCCTTCATGGCCGACCATGAAGTGAAAGACCGCTATTTGGGCGTGGGCCTTGCTTGAGGCCCCGTATTCCTTCTTCTCCAGCAAAGCCATGAACTCACAGACCCCACTCCGCATCAACGGCGAGCGCCTCTGGAACTCGCTGATGGAACTGGCGAAACTCGGCGCCACCGAGAAGGGCGGCGTCTGCCGCATCGCGCTGACCGACCTCGACCGCCAGGGCCGCGACCTCTTCACCCGCTGGGCGCGCGAAGCCGGCTGCGAAGTGCGCGTCGACCAGATCGGCAACATCTTTGCGCGCCGCGCCGGCCGCGACAACGCGTTGCCCCCGGTCGTCACGGGCAGCCACATCGACACCCAGCCCACGGGCGGCAAGTTCGACGGCAACTACGGCGTGCTGGCCGGGCTCGAGGTGATCCGCAGCCTGAACGACGCCAACGTCGTCACCCAGGCGCCGCTGGAAATCGCCGTGTGGACCAACGAGGAGGGCTCGCGCTTCGTGCCCGTGATGATGGGATCGGGCGTGTTCGCCGACGCCTTCACGCTCGAGCATGCGCTGGCGCAGTGCGACAACGACGGCATCAGCGTGGCCGAGGCGCTCGCTTCCATCGGCTATGCGGGCGCCGCGCCGGCCTCGGCCACGGCGTCGCCCGTGGGCGCATATTTCGAGGCGCACATCGAACAGGGTCCAGTGCTCGAGGCGAACGAACGCGTGATCGGCGTGGTCGAGGGCGCGCTCGGCCAGCGCTGGTACGACGTGGTGCTGCAGGGCATGGAAGCCCATGCCGGCCCGACGCCGATGGAGCTGCGCAAGGATGCGCTGCTCGCGGCCTCCGAACTCGTGATCGAGGTGAACCGCATCGCGCTGGCTCATGCGCCGCATGCACGCGGCACGGTCGGATGGATCGAGAACTATCCCAACTCGCGCAACGTGATTCCGGGCCGCGTCAAGCTCAGTGTCGACTTGCGCGCGGCGGACGACGTGGTGCTGTCGGCCATGGACGCCGAGCTGAAAGCGCTGGTGCAGCGCATCGCCATCAAGGGCAAGGTCGAGGCCACGGTGGAGCAGGTCGTCTACTTTCCGCCGCAGCCCTTCACGCCCACGCTGGTGTCGGCCGTGCGCGAGGCCGCGAAGGCGCAGGGCATGACCTGGATGAACGTGATCAGCGGCGCGGGGCACGACGCCGTTTACCTAGCGCGCGTGTGCCCCGCGGCGATGATCTTCGTGCCCTGCCTTGACGGCATCAGCCACAACGAGATCGAGGACGCGCAGCCCGGCCACCTGGAGGCAGGCTGCAATGTGCTGCTGCAGGCGATGCTGCAAAGCGCGGGAGTCGCGTCGTCATGAAGGTGCTGATTGCGCGTCTCAACCACGAGACCAATACCTTCTCTCCCGTGCCCACGCCGCTCGCGGCCTTCGGGCCCGACGGCCCGACCTTCGGAGAAGAGGCCTATCGCGACAACAAGGGCATGCGCACTGCCATGTCGGCCTTCATCGACCTGGCCGAGCAGGCGGGCGCGACACTGGTCACGCCGGTGTCGGCCTCGGCCAATCCGAGCGGGCCGGTCGACGCAGCGGCGTACACCACGCTCACCCGATGCATCGTCGATGCGGCGCCGGGCTGCGACGCCATCCTGCTCGACCTGCACGGCGCCATGGTGGCGCAGAACAGCGCGGACGGCGAGGGCGACCTGCTGGTGCGGCTGCGTGCGGCGGCGCCGGGCGTGCCCATTGGCGTGGCGCTCGACCTGCACGCCAACGTCACGCCCGCGATGGTCGGCAACGCGGACGTGATCGTCGGCTTCAAGACCTATCCGCACATCGACATGTACGAAACCGGCGAGCATGCCGGCCGCCTGCTGTTCGAACTGCTCGCGGGACGCAGCAAGCCCGCGATGCGCTGGCACCAGCTGCCGTTGATGGCGCACACCCTGCGCAGCGCGTCTTTCACCGGCGCGATGCGGCGGGCCATCGAGGCTGCGCGGCAAGCCGAAGCCTCGGAATCGCTCGCGGTGTCCATCTTTGCCGGCTTCTCGCTGTCCGACATCGAGGCGCCCTGCATGAGCGTGGTGGTCGTCGATGCAGAGGCGCCCGAGCGCGCGCAGGCCATCGCCGACCGCATCGCGAAGCAGATGTGGGACGAGCGCGAGGCTTTCGTCTACCGCAGCGAGCCCCTGGCCGAATCGGTGGCGCGCGCCAAGGCCATCGCTCAGGGCGCGACGCGTCCGGTGCTGCTGCTCGACCATGGCGACAACTGCATGTCTGGCGGCAGCTGCGACACCATGGACGTGCTGCAGGAAGCCCTGGCGCAGGGGCTCGACGGCATCGGCGTGGGCCCGCTGTGCGACCCCGAGGCTGTGGGCGAACTCATTGCGGCGGGCGAGGGCGCCACGGTCACGGTGGCGCTGGGCAACAAGGTGTCGCTCGAAGGCATCGGCTTGTCGAAGAGGCCCGTCATGCTGACCGGGACGGTGCGCACCGTCGGCAGCGGCGAGTACGTGATCACCGGCCCCACCTACACCGGGCAGCGCAGCAGCATGGGCCGCACGGTGCTGTTCGACATCGGCGCGGCGCGGATCGTGGTGACCGAGCGCACGCAGGAGCCGTGGGACATCGGCGTCTTCGAATGCGCGGGACTCGACCCGCGCAAGGAACGCTTCCTGCTGCTCAAGTCGCGCATGTATTGCCGGCCGGTGTTCGAGCCGATCTCGGCCGCCCTGGTGGAGTGCGACAGCCCGGGCGTGACCAGTTCGGACTACGGCCTGTTCCCGTTTTCCAAGGTGCGCCGGCCGGTATTTCCACTCGACATGGATTGATCGACGCAAGGGTATGGCGGCCTATGCAAAGAATTGCATAGGTAATTCGAGGTACCCCCCGATACTGCGGCGCTTCTACCCATGAAGCCCACCGCGTGAATACCTTTGCACAGAGCGCCGTCGCGGCCTGGGGATTGCTCGTGTCCGGTGATCCGGTGCTGCTGGCCATCGTCGGGCGTTCGCTCGCGGTCAGCGCCAGCGCCTGCGCGCTGGCCTGCGGGCTGGGCCTGCTGCTGGGGGCGTGGCTGGGCGTGGCACGCTTTCGCGGCCGGGCTGGCTTGCTCACGCTGCTGAACACCCTGTTGGCCCTGCCGTCGGTGGTGGTCGGACTGGTGGTCTACCTCCTGCTGTCGCGCTCCGGCCCGCTCGGTTTCCTGGGCTGGCTTTTTTCTTTCAAGGCCATGGTGCTGGCGCAGACGGTGCTGGTGCTGCCGGTGGTGACGGCGCTCACGCGCCAGGCCATCGAGGATGCCGAGCGTGCGCACGGCGAGCAACTGCGCTCGCTCGGCGCCGGGCCGCTGGTGCGGGCGCTGCTCCTGGTGTGGGACGAGCGCTATGCGCTGCTCACGGTGCTCATCGCCGCCTTCGGCCGCGCGGTGTCGGAAGTGGGCGCGGTGATGGTGGTGGGCGGCAACATCGACGGCTTCACGCGCGTGATGACCACGGCCATTGCGCTCGAAACCAGCAAGGGCGACCTGCCGCTGGCGCTGGCCCTGGGCATCGTATTGCTGGGCGTGGTGCTGGTGCTCAACCTTGCCATTGCCGCGGTCCGCGGCTGGCGCGAGCGGGTCGATGGCGGGGGCGGCGAAGGCGGCGGCATGGCGGCCTGGTGGCGGCCCGAGGCGCGTCCATGAACGAACACGTGCAACTGGCGAGCGCCGACACCACCGTCTTTGCGCTGTACGGCGTGGACGTCCGGCTGGGACGCGTGGCGGCCCTGCAGGGTGCGACCCTGACCATCTCGGCCGGCGAGCGCGTGGCGCTGATCGGCGCCAATGGCAGCGGCAAGACCACGCTGCTGCGGCTGCTGCATGGCCTGGTGCCGCATGCGGCGGGGAGTTTCACCAGCGCCGCGCCGGGCCGCCACCAGGCCATGCTGTTCCAGCGTCCGCACATGCTGCGCGCGTCGGTGGCGGTCAACGTGGCGATGGCGCTGTGGCTGCGCGGCATGCGCTGGCGCGATGCCCGCCGCGCCGCCATTCCGGCGCTGGCACGGGTGGGCCTGGAAGACCTGGCTGACCGCAACGCCCGTGCCTTGTCGGGCGGCCAGCAGCAGCGGGTGGCGCTGGCGCGCGCCTGGGCGCTGCATCCGGCGGTGCTGCTGCTCGACGAGCCCACGGCCAGCCTCGACCCGACCGCCAAGCGCGAGGTCGAGACGCTCATCGCCGAAGCCGCCGCGGGCCGCACGCTGGTGTTCGCGAGCCACAACCTCGGACAGGTGAAGCGGCTGGCCAGCCGCGTGGTCTACCTCGAGCACGGCCGCGTGCTTGCCGACCTGCCCGTGCACGATTTCTTTCATGGGCCGCTGCCCGAAGAGGCCCGCCTGTTCGTCAAAGGAGAGTTGGCATGAATCCGTCTTTCAAGCACCGCGGCAATGCGGGCATCCGCGCCTCGCTGGCGGTAGCGGTTTTCTTCCTGGCTGCGGGCATCGTGCGGGCCGAGACCATCACCATGGCCTCGACCACCTCCACCGAGCAATCGGGCCTGTTCTCGCACCTGCTGCCGGCCTTCAAGAAGGCCAGCGACATCGACGTCAAGGTGGTGGCGGTGGGCACCGGCCAGGCCATCGACATGGCCAAGCGCGGCGATGCCGACGTGCTGTTCGTGCACGACACCGCGGCCGAGGAGAAGTTCGTGGCTGAAGGCTTCAGCGCCAGGCGCTATCCGGTGATGTACAACGACTTCGTGCTGGTGGGGCCGAAGGCCGACCCGGTGGCGGCGAAGGGCAAGGACATCGCTGCCGCGCTGAAGAAGATCGCAACCGCCAACGCGCCTTTCGTGTCGCGCGGCGACAAGAGCGGCACCGACGCGGCCGAGCGCCGCCTCTGGACGCAGACCGGCGTGGGCGAGGCGGGGCAGCCGGTGCCCAACGACCGCAAGGGCACGGGCTACAAGGAATGCGGCTGCGGCATGGGGCCGGCGCTGAACATCGCGGCTTCGTCCGGTGCGTACGTGCTGGCAGACCGCGGCACCTGGCTCAGCTTCAAGAACCGCGCCGACCTGGCGGTGCTGGTCGAGGGCGACAAGAGGCTCTTCAACCAGTACGGCGTGATGGTCGTGAGCCCGTCGAAATTCCCCTCGCTCAACAGCAAGGGCGCGCAGAAGTTCGTCGACTGGGTGATTTCGCCGGCCGGTCAGCAAACCATCGCAGACTACAAGATCGGCGGCGAGCAGCTGTTCTTTCCCAACGCGCAGGCGAACTGATTGGGCCGCCGCAGCAGCAGCGGCCGCGCTCCATGACCTGCGAGGTCATCGACGCCGCGCGCGCCCGGCGCGACCATTCCTTCACCCCGCAATGTTGCGGGTCGAGATCTTCGAAAGGAATCGTCATCATGAACATCGCCGCACACGACGCCGCCGCCATTGCCCAACGCTACATCGCCGTCTGGAACGAAACCGATGCCGCGCGCCGCGCCGAACTGATCGAAGCCCACTGGACGGCCGACGCGCACTACGCCGATCCCATGGCGCAAGCCAGCGGCCGCGAGCAGATCAGCGCGCTGGTCGGCGCCGTGCATCAGCGCTACCCGGGTTTTCGCTTCAGCCTGCTCGGCAAGGCCGAGGCGCATGGCGACAACCTGCGCTTTTCGTGGACCCTGGGGCCGAGCGGCGCCGAAGACCTGATCCAGGGCACCGACTTCGCCCGGCTCGATGCGGGCAAGCTGCGCTCGGTGACCGGCTTTCTCGACAAGGTGCCGGTGGGCGCCTGACGTTCCGGCTTCAATCCGCCGATCCGGCCGCGCGGCCGCGCCAGAGCTTGCGGTAAACCGTGGCGCGGCTGATGCCGAGGGTGCGCGCGGCTTCGGCCACGTTGCCGCGGGCGTCGGTCACGGCCTTGCGGATGAGCGCGGTCTCGACGTCGCGCAACCGTGGCTGTTGGGCTTCGGGCGCCGCGCCCGGCGAACCCTTGCCGCCGCGCCGTGGCCGCATCTCGATGCGCAAGCCCGACCAGAGTGGCGCCTCGAGCACGGCATCGCCGCGCCGGGCGGCATCGAACAGCATGTTCAGCGGCAGCGCAAACAGGTCGTTGCAGTGCAGGGCATGCGGGCTGCGCGTTGCCAGGGGCTGGTGCAGCATTTGCCGCGCTGCAGCATTGGCACCCGTGACCTTGCCGCCCGCGTCGATGCACAGCAGGCCCTCGGTGGCGTCGTTGCCCGGGGGGCAGCCGGGCCACGAGAGATGCAGCCGCAGTTCGCATGGCGTGTTCAGCACCAGCATGTTCTCGATGCTGCGCGCCGACAGCGTGGCCAGGTGCCGCAGCTCAGGCCGTTCGACCACCTGGACGCCGGTCAGGTCGAGCATGCCGATGCAGTCGCCCTGAGGACCGAAGAGCGGCGCCCCGGCGCAGCTGTAGACGCTGGTGTCCTCGAAGAAATGCTCGCCGCGGTGCAGCCACACCGATTCCTGCTCGGTCAACGCGGTGCTGATGGCGCTGGTGCCGATTGCGCGCTCCGACAGGTCGACGCCGACCCGGGCGATGTTGCGCGCATAGCGGCTGGCGGCGTCGGTGCCGTCGGGGAGCGGGCCCACGTCGACCACGATGCCGGCGGCGTCGGTCAGTACGGCGAAATACTGCGTGTCGGCAATGGCGCGGGACAGCCGCTCGATCACCGGCCGGGCCGCCGCCACCAGCGCCCGATTGCGCTCGGCCACGTCGCGAACGGCCGACCTCGCCACGGGTTCGAAGGCCACCCTCTGCTGCGGCTGCCGTCCGGCTTCGAGGCAACGCTCCCAGGAACGGGCGATCCATGGCTCGATGCGCATGCTGCCTCGGGAGCGCGAGCCTTCACCGTGGATCAGTTCCCGGCGGGCCTGCGCAATGGCGAGCGAGCGCTCGGGCGGGGGCAGAACGGGGGAGGCAGGCATCGGGTCGGGTGGCTCGGACTGGAGGTCTTTTTATTGAAACTTGCGGGTCGGCAAGTTGTTTCATTTTGAGAATTTCGCGACGGCTGCGCAAGCGGCGAGGGTTTTGCCTAGGATAGTGCACGGGACCGGCATCCAAGATGCCATTCGCTGAACCAGCCATCACCTTCAACGGAGACAGCCAAATGCAGGTAGCTTTCACGGTCAACGGCCGACCGGCCACGGTCGACGCACCCCCCAATACTTTCCTGGTGCACGCCATCCGCGAGCATCTTCATCTCACAGGCACCCACGTGGGCTGCGACACCGCCCAGTGCGGCGCATGCACCGTTCATCTGAACGGCCGCGCGGTCAAGTCGTGCAACATACTGGTGGGGCAGGTGGCCGGTGCGCAAATCACCACCATCGAGGGCGTCGCCCAGCCCGACGGCACCATGCACCCCATGCAGGCCGCCTTCAAGGAGTGCCACGGCCTGCAGTGCGGTTTCTGCACCCCCGGCATGGTCATGAGCGCCATCGACCTGTGCACCCACCATCCCAAGTCGAGCGAAGCCGAGATTCGCGAGCTGCTCGACGGCAACCTGTGCCGCTGCACGGGCTACCAGAACATCGTCAAGGCCGTGAAGATGGGCGGCGAGGCCATGGCCTCGGGCACCCCGGTCAAGACCACGGCCACCGTCTAAGGGAGCCACATCATGGGTGCTTCCGACTTCTCGAACCTGCCCCACATCGGCGAAGCGCTGCGGCGCAAGGAAGACTACCGTTTCCTGACCGGCGCGGGCAACTACACCGACGACATCACGCTGGCCAACCAGAGCCATGCGGTCTTCGTGCGCTCGCCGCACGCCCACGCGGTCATCAAGTCGGTCGACATTGCCGAGGCGCTGAAAATGCCCGGCGTGGTCGGCATCTTCAGCGGCAAGGACATCGAGGGAAAGATGGGCGGGCTGCCTTGCGGCTGGCTCATCAACAACCCCGACGGCACCCCCATGAAGGAGCCGATGCACCCGATCCTCGCGATCAACAAGGTGCGCTACGTGGGCGACCACGTGGCCATGGTGGTGGCCGAAACGGTCGAGCAGGCCAAGAACGCGGCCGAGGCTGTGGTGGTCGATTACGACGTGCTGCCTGCCCTGGTGAGCGTGGCCGACGCGGCCAGGAAGGCGAGCGGCGTCACGCTGCACGACGAAGCGCCCGACAACCAGTGCTACAAGTGGGCGCTGGGCGACAAGGCGGCGGTCGATGCGGTGTTTGCCAATGCCGCGCACGTGACCAGGCTCGACCTGGTCAACAACCGGCTGATTCCCAACCCGATCGAGCCGCGCGTGGCCATCGGCAGCTACAGCCGGGGGACCGACGACTACACGCTTTATGTGTCCAACCAGAATCCGCACGTTGAGCGGCTGCTGATGACGGCCTTCGTGCTCGGCCTGCCCGAGCACAAGGTGCGCGTGATCGCGCCCGACGTGGGCGGCGGCTTCGGCTCCAAGATCTTCCTGTATGCCGAAGACGTGTGCCTGACCTGGGCCGCCAAGCAGCTCAACCGCAACATCAAGTGGACGGCGGAGCGCTCGGAGTGCTTCCTGTCCGATGCGCATGGCCGCGACCATGTGAGCCATGCCGAGATGGCGCTGGACAAGGATGGCAAGTTCCTCGCCATGCGGGTGCACACCGACGCCAACCTCGGCGCCTACCTGTCGACCTTTGCGACCGCGGTGCCCACCATCCTCTACGCCACGCTGCTCGCGGGCCAGTACACCACGCCGCAGATCTACGTCGAGGTCGATGCCTGGTTCACCAACACCGCGCCGGTCGACGCGTATCGCGGCGCGGGGCGGCCCGAGGCCACCTACCTGCTGGAGCGCCTGGTCTCGCGTTGCGCCTGGGAGATGAACCTGGGCCAGGACGAGATCCGCAAGCGCAACTTCATCACCACCTTTCCCTACCAGACGCCGGTGGCGCTGCAGTACGACACGGGCGACTTCCATGCCTGCATGGACAAGGCCCGGGTGCTGGCCGATGTCGGGGGCTATGCGCAGCGCAAGGCCGCCACCGAGGCCCAGGGCAAGCTGCGCGGCATCGGCTACTCGAGCTACATCGAGGCCTGCGGCATCGCGCCTTCGAACATCGCGGGGGCGCTGGGCGCGCGCGCGGGCTTGTTCGAATGCGGCGAAATCCGCGTGCACCCGACCGGCAGCGTGACGGTGTTCACCGGTTCGCACAGCCACGGCCAGGGGCACGAGACCACTTTTGCGCAGGTGGTGGCGGCGCGCCTGGGCATTCCGGTCGATAACGTCGACGTGGTCCATGGCGACACGGGCCGCGTGCCCTTCGGCATGGGCACCTACGGCTCGCGTTCGATCTCGGTCGGCGGCGCGGCCATCATGAAGGCGCTCGACAAGATCGAGACCAAGGCCAAGAAGATTGCCGCGCACCTGATGGAGGCGAGCGACGCCGACATCGAGTTTGCGAACGGCGAGTTCACGGTCAAGGGCACCGACAAGAAGATCCCGTTCGGCCAGGTGGCGCTCACGGCCTACGTGCCGCACAACTATCCGCTCGACAAGCTCGAGCCCGGCCTGAACGAAACCGCCTTCTACGACCCGACGAACTTCACCTTCCCGGGCGGCACCTACATCTGCGAGGTCGAGGTCGACAAGCAGACCGGCGAGGTCCGGGTCGACCGCTTCACCGCGGTGGACGACTTCGGCACCATCATCAACCCGATGATCGTCGAAGGCCAGGTGCACGGCGGGCTGGTGCAAGGCATCGGCCAGGCGCTGCTCGAAAACTGCGTGTACGACAACGAGACCGGCCAGCTGCTCACCGGCAGCTTCATGGACTACGCCATGCCCAGGGCCGCCGACTTTCCGCAGTTCAATCTCGACACCGTGTGCACGCCGTGCACGCACAACCCGCTCGGCACCAAGGGCTGCGGCGAGGCGGGCGCCATCGGTTCGCCGCCGGCCGTGATCAACGCCGTGCTCGACGCGCTCGCGCCGCTCGGCGTCAAGGACCTCGACATGCCCGCATCGGCCAGCCGCGTCTGGGAAGCAATGCAAAAAGGCAGCGGAAGCGCGGCGCAAGCCGCAACACCGCAAGCGCCCTCGCTCGCAGCCAGCACCCAAGGCCGTCCCGCTCCCTGAACATAGAAGGAACCACACACCATGTACGCCTTCACACTCGAACGGCCCTCCACCGTGGCCGACGCCGCCAAGCTCGTCACAGCCGGCGCCAAGCCGCTGGCCGGCGGCCAGACTCTGCTCGCCTCCATGAAGCTCAGGCTGTCTGCGCCCGAGCGGCTGGTGGACCTTGGCGGCGTCAAGGAACTCACCGGCATCAAGAAAGACGGCAGCACGATCACCATCGGCGCCATGTCGAGCCACCTGGACGTGGCCAACAACCCCGACGTGAAAGCCGCCTTCCCCGCGCTGGCCGACCTGGCCTCGCGCATCGGCGACCGGCAGGTGCGTGCGATGGGCACCATCGGCGGCTCCGTGGCCAACAACGACCCGGCCGCGTGCTATCCCAGCGCGGTGCTGGGTTCCGGTGCCACCGTCATCACCTCGAAGCGCGAGATCGCGGCCGATGATTTCTTCCTGGGCCTTTTCACCACGGCGCTGGAAGAAGACGAGCTGATCACCGCGATCCGCTTTCCGATTCCCAAGCGCGCCGTGTATGAAAAGCTGCGCCAGAAAGCGTCGAACTTTCCGCTCGTCGGCGTGTTCCTCGCGCAGTACGACAGTGGCGTGCGGGTAGCCATCACCGGCGCCGGCAACGGTGTGTTCCGCCACGCCGGGCTGGAAGACGCGCTCAACAAGAGCTTCACGGCGGCAGCCGCGGCGGCCGTGAAGATCGATGCGAGCGACCTCAACAGCGACCTGCATGCCACGGCCGCCTACCGCGCCAACCTGATCAGCGTGCTGACGCAGCGCGCAGTGACCAAGGCGCTGGGCTGAAGCAGCCGGACGCCGACCGGAAGGCGCGACATCCTCGCGTCTTCCGTTACGCTTTGCCATGATCTTTCCGACCATCGATTCCCTCTCCGAAGGCTTGATGCAGGCTGGCTACTTCGCCGACCGCCGCCTGGCCACGGCCGTGTTCCTCGCGCTCAAGCTGCAGCGCCCGCTGCTGCTTGAGGGCGAGCCCGGCGTCGGCAAGACCGAATTGGCCAAGGCGCTGTCGGCCGCGCTGAACCGCGAGCTGCTGCGCCTGCAGTGCTACGACGGGCTGGAGCAGCGCGAAGCGCTCTATGAATGGAACTACGCCGCGCAACTCTTGCACATGCGCGCGGCCGAGGCCACCGGCGCGGCGCGCGATGTGGAGGCCGAGGTCTACCAGCCGCACTACCTGATCCGCCGCCCGTTGCTGCAGGCCCTGCAGACGCCCGCGCCCGGCGCCGTGCTGCTGATCGACGAAGTGGATCGCGCCGACGAACCCTTCGAGGCCTTCCTGCTCGAATATCTCGGTGAATACCAGGTCAGCATTCCCGAGCTCGGCACGGTGCGTGCCGTGGTGCCGCCGGTCACCATCCTCACCAGCAACCGCACGCGCGAACTCAACGATGCGGTCAAGCGGCGGTGCCTCTATCACTGGCTCGACTACCCCGAGCGCGAACGCGAACTGGCGATCGTTCGCGCGCAGGTGCCGCAGGCCGGCGAGAAGCTCTCGGCCCAGGTGGCCGCTTTCGTCGCGCGGCTGCGCGATGCGCCTTTCGTCAACGCCTTCCAGCGCGCACCCGGCATCGCCGAGAGCGTCGAATGGGCGAGGGCGCTGATTGCGCTCGACACCGTCGAACTCGATCCCGAAGTGGTGGTCGACACCGCGGGCATCCTGTTCAAGCAGCGTGACGATGTGGCGGCGCTGACGCACGAACTGGCGTCCGATCTGCTGAAGCCCGAGGAGCCGGTTGCGCCCTGAGCGCGGCCGAAGGTCGAGACGGCCCGCATGACCGGCATCCAGCAACTCGGCGACGTACGCAGCGGCAAGCTGGCCGGCAATATCACGGCCTTTGGCCGCGCGCTGCGCCGCGCGGGCGTGCGCACCGATGCCATGCGGATCTCGCTCGCCGCCGAAGCGGCCACGCTGGTGGGCGTGGAGAACAGGCTCGACCTGGGCGCCGCGATGGAAGCCGTCATGGTGAGCCGCGAGCAGGACCGCATGGTGTTTCGCGAACTCTTCGATGCCTGGTTCCGCGACCCCGAACTGGCCAACAAGCTGCTAGCGCAGATGCTGCCGAGCGCCGAGGGCAAGGCCGAGCCTTCGAAGCGGCGCCCTCGCGTGCGGGAAGCTCTCACTGCGCCGCGCGATCCGTCCAAGCCCGCCGTGGCCGCCAAGCCCGACAAGGAGGTCGAGTTCGACGCCGCGATGACGTCGAGCGACCGCCATCGCCTGCAGCATGCGGACTTCAACGCGCTCGGCGCGTCCGAGTACCGCCTGGTCGAACGGCTGGCGCGCGACGTGACCTTGCCCATCCCTTCGCTGCCGTCGCGCCGGCTGCGCGTGGCGGGCGATGCGGGCCAGCAGCATGCGCGCATGCATTGGCCCGGCGTGCTGCACGAAGCCGCGCGCACGGGCGGAGAAATACTGCGCCTGCCGCGGCTGGCCCGGCGCGAGCAGCCATTGCCGCTGCTGGTGCTGGTCGACGTGTCGGGCTCGATGGAACGCTATGCGCGGCTGCTGCTCGCATTTCTGCATGCGTCCACCCGGCGGGCAGGGCGGCGCGACGTGTTCGCGTTCGGCACCCGGCTCACCGACCTGACGCCCGCATTCCGGCTGGCCGACACCGATGCCATGCTGGGCGCGGCCAGCCTGGCCATCGACGATTTTGCGGGCGGCACGCGGCTCGGCAGCTCGCTGGCCGAACTCCGCCGCACCCATGCCCGCCGTCTGACGGGCCGCCGCACGCTGGTGTTGGTGATCAGCGACGGGCTCGACACCGGTGAACCCGCGCTGCTCGAAAACGAGCTGCTCTGGCTCAAGCGCCATTCGCGCCGCCTGCTGTGGCTCAACCCGCTGCTGCGCTTCGAGGGCTACGCCCCTTTGGCGCGTGGGGCCAGCGTGCTGCACCGCCATGCAGACGCGATGCTGGCGGTCCACAATCTCGGTGCTCTCGAACAGTTGGCCACCAGCCTTGCCGCCTTGATGCGGTCCGGCCGCTAGCGCCTACAGGAAAGAAAAGGAAACTCCACCATGGAAATGCTCGGTAACCGCCGCCTCGGCATCACGCAACAACAAGCCTGGGAAGCGCTCAACGATCCCGAGACGCTCAAGAAGTGCATTCCCGGCTGCGACAAGTTCGAGCTCACGGGCGACAACCAGTACAGCGTGGCGCTCGCGGTCAAGATCGGCCCGGTGTCGGCCAAGTTCAACGGCAAGGTGGCGCTGTCGGACATCGTCGCGCCCGACGGCTACAAGCTCACCTTCGAGGGGCAGGGCGGTGTGGCGGGGTTTGCCAAGGGTTCGTCCAGCGTGACGCTCAGGCCGCTGGACGGCGCTGCAGCCGCACCGCCGGCCGTCGACGGTGCCGAAGCCGCTTCCGCCGAGGCCGCGCCTTCCCCGGCCGGCTGCGAACTCGACTACACGGTGCAGGCGCAGGTCGGCGGCAAGATCGCCCAGCTGGGCCAGCGCCTCATCGACGGCGCCGCCAAGTCGACCGCGGACGATTTCTTCAAGCGCTTCGAGGCTGAAATGCAAAGCCGCTACGGGCCGCCGCCGGCTGCCGCCGAAGAAGCAGCCGCAGCGCCCGTGGAGAAGGCGGGTGTCATGTCCGGACTCATGAAGAAGATCGGTCTCGGCAAGAAGGACGACAAGGACGCGTCCGGCGCATCGGGCGACGCCAGCTAGAGACGGGACACGCCATGGAAAATCTCGACGTCATGGTCTTGCGCACGCTGCGCGACTGGCGGCGTGCCGGCAAACGCGCATTGCTGACCACGGTGGTGCGCACCTGGGGCTCGTCGCCGCGGCCGGTCGGCTCGATCATGGCGCTGGCGGACGACGGCGCGGTGGTGGGCTCGGTCTCCGGAGGCTGCATCGAGGACGACCTGATCGCCCGCTACAGCCACGCGCACGGCAACGGCGAAGAGGTGCCGCTGGGCACACCGCCCGCACTCGTGAAATACGGCATCACGGCCGACGAGGCGCATCGCTTCGGGCTGCCCTGCGGCGGCACGCTGGAGCTGCTGCTCGAATACGACCCCGATGCAGCCTCGCTCGATACGCTGGTGGCCGAGCTCGAGCAAGGCAAGCTCATGCAGCGCACCGTCACGCTCGCGACGGGCGCCGTGCGGCTGGCCGAGGCCACCGCGCCCGACGAACTCAAGGTCAACGATACCGAACTCACCAACACCTTCGGTCCCGAGTACCGCATGCTGCTGATCGGCGCGGGGCAGTTGGCCGAATACCTCGCGACGATGGCCAAGTTCAGCGGCTTTGCCGTGACGCTGTGCGATCCGCGCGCCGAGTACCGCACCGCGTGGTCCCTGCCGGGCGTGGAAATCTCCACCGAGATGCCCGACGATGCGGTGCTGGCCTTCAAGCCCGACCGGCGCAGCTGCGTGGTCGCACTCACGCACGACCCCAAGCTCGACGACCTGGCGCTGCTCGAAGCCTTGCAGAGCGAGGCCTTCTACGTGGGCGCCATCGGCTCGCGCCGCAATGCCGAGGCGCGGCGCGGCCGCATGATCGAGCACTTCGATCAGACGGCCGAATCGCTTGTGCGCCTGCGCGGTCCCATCGGCATCTATATCGGCAGCAAGACGCCGCCGGAGATCGCGGTGAGCGTGATGGCCGAGATTCTTGCGGTGAAGAACGCGGTGACGCTGCCGCGCGAAATGGAAGTGGCGCGCGCCAAGGGCATTCAGCAGCTCGCAATGAGCTGAGTCGCCCGGCACTGCCGCCTCAGTCGGCCGACTTCGCCGCCGGCGGCACGTCGCCGCCTTTTTGCCGTTCGCGAAAAAGCGCGGCGCGCATCAGGAAAATGGTGGTGATGGGCGCCGTGAGCGCGATGAAGAGAACGATCAGCACGGCGTGCAGGAACAGGCTGAAGCCCTGCACCGAGAAATAGACGATGGTGGCGATCGTCATGCACCACACGCCCACCGTGGCACCGAGCGTCGGCGCATGGATGCGGCGGAAGAAGGTGGGCAGGCGCACGAGGCCGAAGGAGCCGATGGCCGCAAAGGCCGCGCCCAGAACGGCGAATGCGGCGGTGACGATTTCCGCCCACAGCGGCAGCGGCCCGACAATGAAGTCATTCATTCGATCACCTCCCCGCGCAAGAGAAACTTCGCCATGGCCGTCGATCCGACGAAGCCGAACAGCGCCGTGAGCATGGCGGCCTCGAAGTACACGTTGCTTGCATAGACGATGCCGAGCACGAGCATCATCAGCATGCCGTTGATGTAAAGGCAGTCCAGCGCCATCACGCGGTCTTGCGCGCTCGGGCCCACGAGCAGGCGGGCGAGTGCGCAGAGCATGGCCACGGCCAGCAGCAGCAGCGCGAGTTTCAAGGCCCAGAAAAGCACAGGCGTCATGATTCGAAGATCTCCATCAAGGGGTGCTCGTAGCGCTGCTTGATCATGGCGATGAAAGCGGCTTCGTCTTCGACGTCGAACACATGGATCAGCAGCGCACTGCTGTCGAACGAGATTTCGCCCCAGGCGGTGCCGGGCGTGAGGCACATGATCATGGCCAGCACCGCGAGCCCGTTCGGGTCGCGCAACTCGAGCGGCACGTTCACGAACTTCGATGCGATGCGCGACGTGCGGCGCGTGAGCAGCCGGCGCGCCACGAAGAGCGCGGAATGCAGCATGTCGGCCAAGGCCCGGCCCGCGAGCCGCAGCGCAACCCATGGCTTGCGCATGCGAACGGTGGCGGGCCGCAGGCCCTTGGTGAGCAGCGGAACGGCAATGGCCAGTACCAGCGCGGATGCCAGCGTGGCAGCCTCCAGCGACTGGTTGAGCAGGAGCCACACGGCGAACAGCGCGATCGACAGCGGCAGCGAAGGAATCCAGCGCTTCATGGAACTGCGCCTTTCGCCGAAGCCACCGGATTGGGCACCTGCCGCGCATTCATGACGGCATTGCGATAGGCCGCGGGCGTGTGCAGCCCCTCGGCGGTGATGAGCGCGTGGCGCATGACGGGGCCGGCACACACCGTCAGCGCCACGCAGGCCGCGAGCAGCCCGGCCACGGGCAGCACCTCGAGCGCGGGCAGGGCGGGCATGGTGGGATGCGGCTGGGTCCAGAAATGGCGCATGCCGGTGCGGCTCAGCGCAATCAGCGCCAGGAAGCCCGAGGCGATCAGCAACGCCAGGAAGATCCATGCGGCCGTGGAGGTGCCGCTGGTCACGAAGGCACCCGACAGCATCGCGAACTTGCCGACGAAGCCCGAGAGCGGTGGCAGGCCCGCGAGCAGCAAGGTGCAGCCGATGAAGCTCAGGCCCAGGAACGCCACGCCGGCCGGAATGGCGCGGCCGTAGAGCGCCTGCGCCTCGTCGTCGAGATTCACGTCGTCGAGCACGCGCAGGTCTTCCGCCAGGAAGGGCGCGTTGCCCGCCTGCTCATGTGGCGCGACGCTCAGGCCGGCGTTGCGCCAGCGCTCGATCATGTCGATCAGGAGGAAGAAGGCGCTGACTGCGAGCGTGGAACTCAGCAGGTAGTAGAGCGCGCCCGCCCACACGGCCGGTTCCCCGAGGCCGATGGCCGCGATCAGCGTGCCGGCCGACACCAGCACGCTGAAGCCGGCAAGGTTGGAGAGCCGCTGCGTGCCTACGATGCCGAGGGCTCCCGCGAACAGCGTGGCCAGTCCGATCGCGATGAGTGCCGATTGCCCGAAGGCGGCCGAGGCGCCGGCATCGGGCGCGAAGAGCAGGGTCCACAGGCGCAGCAGCGTATAGATGCCGAGCTTGGTCAGCAGCGCGAAGACGGCGCCCACGGGCGACACCGCCGCGCTGTACGCCGGCACCAGCCAGAAGTTGAGCGGCCAGGCGCCGGCCTTGGCGAAGAAGGCGGTCGCGAGAATGGCGGCGGCCGCATGCACCAGGCCGCGGTCGGCCGGCGCGAGCTCGGCGATGCGCATGCCAAGGTCGGCCATGTTGAGGGTGCCGGTCACGCCATAGAGCAGGGCCGCACCAATCAGGAAGAGAGACGAGGCGGCCAGGTTGATGGCGATGTAGTGCAGCCCGGCCTGCACGCGCAGCCGTCCCGAACCGTGCAGCAGCAGGCCATAGGATGCGGCGAGCATCACCTCGAAGAAGACGAACAGGTTGAACAGGTCGCCTGTCAGGAAGGCGCCGTTGAGGCCCATGAGTTGCAGCTGCAGCAGCGGATGGAAATGCACGCCGGCACGGTCCCATCGCGAGGTGGAATAGATCGAGGCCGCGAAGGCGACGACGCCGGTGAGCGCCACCATCATGGTCGACAGGCGGTCGGCCACCAGTACGATGCCGAAGGGTGCGCGCCAGTTGCCGGGCAGGTAGACGCCGATCGACCCGGGTCCGTCGCCGGTGTGGGGCGCATTGACCCAGCGCAGCAGCGCCAGCGCCGCCAGCAGGCCCACCAGCCCCGAGACCACGCTCAGGGCCGACTTGGTGCGGCGGCGCCTTTCGCCGAGCAGGAGCATCAGTGCGGCCGTGAGCAGCGGGACGAGGATCGGCACCGCCACGAGATGCGGCATGCTGAAGTCGAGCAGCCGGTCGAGGAGTTGGACCAATGCAGTCACTCCGCCTCCTGCCGCTCTTCGCCGTCCACGTGGTCGGTGCCGGCAAGGCCGCGCGAGGCCAGCAGCACGACGAGGAACAGCGCGGTCATCGCAAAGCCGATGACGATGGCCGTCAGCACCAGGGCTTGCGGCATCGGGTCGGCGGTGTTTGCCAGCGTGGCGGTGAAGCCCTTGACCAGCACGGGTTCGCTGTCGAGTTTCAGCCGGCCCATGCTGAAGATGAACAGGTTGACGGCGTAAGAGATGAGCGTGAGGCCCATGATCACCTGGAAGGTGCGGGGACGCAGCAGCAGGTACACACCCGAGCCGGCGAGCACGCCGATAGCGAGCGCGAGCACGATTTCCATCAGTGCACTCCCTCCACGGCCTCGGCCTGGGCCTGTGCTTCCTTTTCACGCTGCTCGTCGGCCCAGCGGTGGCTGCGAATGGATTGGTGGGCCAGCGCGGTGAGGATCAGCATGGTGGCGCCGAGCACCAGCGCGAACACGCCGATGTCGAAGAAAAGCGCGCTCGGCACGTGCAGCTCGCCCAGGATCGGAAGGTGCAGGTGCAAGGTGTGCGTGGTCATGAACGGATAGCCGAACACCACCGCGCCGCTTCCGGTGGCCAGCGCAAGCAGCAGGCCGACGGCGATCCAGCGGCGCGGGTAGATGCGCAGATGCTCCTCCACCCACTCGGTGCCCGAGACGATGAACTGCAGCAGCAGCGCCACCGACATCACCAGCCCCGCGACGAAGCCGCCGCCCGGCGCGTTGTGCCCGCGCATGAAGAAGTAGACCGACACCAGCACCGCGAGCGGCAGCAGCAGCCGCACCAGCACGGCCGGCACCATCAGGTAGCCCACGGCCGTGTCCTTGGCGAGGCGCGGGTTCAGCAGGTCGCTGCTTCCATCGTCGGCCTGTGCGCGTTGCTGCACCGGCAGCGCCATCGATTCGCGGGCCGGCCGGAAGCGGCGCAGCAGCGCATAGACCGTGAGCGCCACCACGCCGAGCACGGTGATTTCACCGAAGGTGTCGAAAGCGCGGAAGTCGACCAGCATCACGTTGACCACGTTGGTGCCGCCACCCTCGGTGAGCGCGCGCTCTAGAAAGAACGGCGAGATGCTTTGCGGGAACGGGCGCGTCATCATCATCCAGGCCAGCGCCGCCATGCCGCTGCCGGCGGCCGCTGCCACCAGCAGGTCGCGCCCGCGCCGGCCCCAGGGGCGCAGCCGGGTGCGCGCGGACTGCACGGCGTCCTTGCTGCGCATCGGCAGCCAGCGCAGGCCCAGCAGGATCAGCACCGTGGTCACGGCCTCGACCACGAGCTGCGTCAGCGCGAGGTCGGGCGCCGAGAACCAGATGTAGGTCACGCAGCACACCAGCCCCGCGCCCGCAGCGAGCATCAGCGCGGCAAGCCGGTGGAACTTGGCCTGCCACGCCGCGGCCAGTGCGCACACGGCGCCGATGAGCCAGGTCATTGCAAACATCGTCGAGAACGGCAACAGTTCGCGGGTGCCGCGCGCGGCGGGTGCGGTCCAGAGCGAAACTGCGGCGCCCAAGCCCGCCACGGCGATCAGCAGCAGCAACTGCACCTGCATGCGCCGGGTGCCCAGCACGCGGCGGCTGCGCCGGCCGGCTTCGCTGAGTTGCGCAAGCAGGTGCTCGAAGATGGCCTGGCCGTCGATGCGGTGCAGCAGCGGCGTGCGTTCGAGCCCGCCGCGCGCGCGGCGGCGGCGCTGCGACAGGTACAGCACCACGCCGCCTGCCAGCGCCACGAAGCTCATCGCCAGCGGCAGGTTGAAGCCGTGCCATACGGCCAGGCTGTATTCAGGCAGTACACCGCCCACCACGGGCATGGCGGCCGTCGCCAGCAGTGTGCCGATGGACCAGGCCGGCGCCACGCCCACCACCAGGCAGACCAGCACCAGCAGTTCGACCGGCACGCGCATCCAGTGCGGCGGCTCGTGCGGCTGCCTCGGCACGTCGGGCCCGCACGGCGGACCGAAGAACACGTCGAACACGAAACGCGCCGAATACGCCACGCTGAAGATGCCCGCGACGGTGGCGATGACCGGCAGGCTCACGTTGACCCAGGGCGTCGCCTGGATGAACACCGTCTCGGCAAAGAACATTTCCTTCGAAAGAAAGCCGTTGAGCAGCGGCACGCCGGCCATCGAGGCGCTGGCGATGATGGCCAGCGTGCCGGTGATCGGCATCAGCCGGAGCAGCCCGCTGAGCTTTCGGATGTCGCGCGTACCGCTCTCGTGGTCGATGATGCCGGCGGCCATGAAGAGCGATGCCTTGAAGGTCGCGTGGTTCATGATGTGGAACACGGCCGCCACCGCGGCCAGCGGGCTGTTGAGGCCGAGCAGCAAGGTGATGAGCCCGAGGTGGGAGATCGTCGAGTACGCCAGCAGCGCCTTGAGGTCGCGTTGGAACATGGCCACGAAGCCGCCAAGCAGCAGCGTGATCGCGCCCGCGCCGCCGACCAGCCAGAACCACTGCTCGGTGCCCGAGAGTACCGGCCACAGCCGTGCCATCAGGAACACGCCGAGCTTCACCATGGTGGCCGAATGCAAGTAGGCCGAGACGGGGGTCGGTGCCGCCATGGCGCGCGGCAGCCAGAAGTGGAACGGGAACTGCGCACTCTTGGTGAAGGCGCCCAGCAGTATCAGCACCAGCGCGGCGGGATAGAGCGCATGCGCGCGAATCGCGTCGCCCGAAGCCAGCACCACGTCGAGATCGTAGCTGCCGGCGATGCGGCCCAGCACCAGCACGCCCGCCAGCAGGCAGAGCCCGCCGGCACCGGTGACGGTGAGCGCCATGCGCGCGCCGCGCCGCGCGTCGCGCCGGTGATGCCAGTAGCCGATCAGCAGAAACGAGAACAGGCTGGTCAACTCCCAGAACAGCACCATCTGGATCAGGTTGCCCGAGAGCACCACGCCCACCATCGCGCCCATGAACGCGAGAAAGAACGAGAAGAAGCGCGGCACCGGGTCGGAGGCCGACATGTAGTAGCGCGCATACAGCACCACCAGCGCGCCGATGCCGAGCACCAGCATGCAGAACAGCCAGGCAAAGCCGTCCATGCGGAACACGAGGTTGAGGCCGAGCTCCGGCAGCCACTCGATTTCCTGGCGCAACACATTGCCGTGCGCGATCTGCGGAAAGAGCCACGTGGCCTGCACCGCGCAGCCCAGCGCGACGAGTCCCGCCAGCGTCGATTCCCGATTGCGCGCGTTCGACGGCATCAACGCGGCCAGCACGCTGGCAATGAAGGGAAGAGCGACGAGAAAGACCAGGGGCATTGCGGTCGATTCTATCGATCGGCCCCCTGAAAGAGGCCTCTCAAAGCCCGGGTCTGCTGGTGGCGGTCAGACGATCACGCGGCCAGGGCCTGCACGCTGCGTATGCCCATCCAAGTGAAGAACAGCGAACCGCCGAGATGCGCCGTTGCCGTGAGCAGGGCCACCCCCGGCCGGCCTTGGAGCAACATGGTCACGACCTCGGCCGAAAAACTCGAGAAGGTCGTGAGCCCGCCCAGGAAGCCGGTGACCAGCGCGAGCCGCCAGACCGGATCGAGGTCGGGCAGCAGATGGAAAACGGCAATGGCCACGCCGATCAGGTAGCCCCCGATCAGGTTGGCGGCCAGCGTGCCCCAGGGCATGAGGCCGTCGGCGCCGAACCAGAGCGCGAGGCCCCAGCGGGCCAGCGCGCCGACAGAGGCGCCCATGCAGACGGCAAGAATCGGAAGCAGCATGAGCCTATTGTCGGGGCACGCGCGGTACCGTTTAAGGCGCCATCTGCTGCGGCAGCCAGGTGACCAGCTGCGGCACGAAGTAGATGATGAGCACGGCCGCCACCATCAGGAAGAACATCGGCAACGTGACACGCGCGATGTAGAGCAGATCCTTCCCGGTCATGCCCTGCAGCACGAACAGGTTGAAGCCCACCGGCGGCGTGATCTGCGCCATCTCGACCACCAGCACGATGAAGATGCCGAACCAGATCGGGTCGATGCCGGCGGCGATGACCGTCGGCATGATGACGCCCATCGTGAGCACGACCATCGAGATGCCGTCGAGGAAGCAGCCCAGCACGATGTAGAACGCCGCGAGCATGATGATCAGCTGGAACTTCGAGAGCCCGAGCGAACCGATCCATTCGGCCAGGTGGCGCGGCAGGCCGATGTAGCCCATGGCAAGCGTGAGGAAGGCCGCACCCGCGAGGATCAGCGCCATCATGCAGTAGAGCCGCGTGGCGCCGAGCAGCGCTTCCTTGAAGCTGTGCCAGCTGAGCGAGCCCTGCGCGGCCGAGATGATCATGGCGCCCACCACGCCCACGGCGGCCGCCTCGGTGGCGGTGGCAATGCCCGCGTAGATGGAGCCGAGCACCGACAGGATCAGCACCGCGACCGGAATCAGCGACAGCGAGGCCCGCAGTTTTTCGACGAAGGGCAGCCTGGCATCGGCCGGCGGAATGCGGTCGGGGTGGCGCAGCGCCCAGAACACGATGTAGCCCGAGAACAGCAGCGCGAGCATGATGCCCGGGATCACGCCCGCGATGAACAGCCGCGCGATGGACACGTCGGCGCTCACTCCGTAGACGATCATGATGATCGACGGTGGGATCAGGAGACCCAGCGTGCCGGCGCCGGCCAGCGTGCCGATCACCATGTCGTCGGGGTAGCCGCGGCGCTTGAGCTCGGGCAGGCTCATCTTGCCGATGGTGGCGCAGGTGGCCGCGCTCGAACCCGACACCGCCGCGAACACCGCGCAGCCCACCACGTTGGTGTGCAGCAGCCGGCCGGGCAGGCTTTGCATCCAGGGGGCGAGCCCCTTGAACATGTCCTGCGAGAGTCGCGTGCGGAACAGGATCTCGCCCATCCAGATGAACAGCGGCAGCGCGGTGAGCGTCCAGCCCGAGGCCGAGCCCCAGATGGTCACGGCCATGGCATCGCCCGCGGGGCGGGACGAAAAAATCTGCATGGCGATCCATGCCACGCCGGAGAGCGTCAGGCCGATCCATACGCCACTGCCCAGGATCAGGAAGAGCGCGGCAATCAGCAGGCCCGCAACGGCAATGTCATTCATGGCGCAATGCCTCCGTCTCGACCGGCTTGGCCGGCCTTCCTCGCCACTCGATCACGAATTCGTCGAAGGCCGCGATGGCGAACACCAGCGCACCGACGGCCATCGAGAGCTGCGGTAGCCAAAGCGGGGTGGCGTCGTTGCCGGTGGAAATGTCGTGGAAGTCGTAGGACTGGAACACCAGCCGCGCGCTGTACCAGGCGAACAGCAACGCGAGCAGGGCGCCCGCGCCCATGGCCCAGCGTTCGAGCCAGCGTTGCGCCGCGGGCGGGAGGTTCTGCAGCACCAGGGTCACGCGGATGTGCTCGCCGCGCTTGAGCGTGTGCGCGAGCGCGAGAAAACCGGCGCCGGCCATCAGGTAGCCCGCATAGGCGTCGATGCCCGGAAGGTTGAAGTGGAGCTGCCGCCCGACGATGGAGAGCAGCACCATCACCAGCAGGCCGACCATGAAAAGCGCCGCCAGGGCGGCGGCGCTGTTGTAGAGGAAATCCAGTGTCTTGCGCATCGGTGGGCAGCGCCGCGTCACATCTTCTTGTACGCGTCGACCACGGCCTGGCCTTCGGGGCCGGACTTCTCAAGCCATTCCTTGAGCATGGTGTCCCCCACCTTCTTCATGTCGGCCTTGAGCTGGTCCGAAGGCACGTGGATGGTCATCCCGTTCTTCTTCAGCAGGTCGAGGTATTCGAGGGTCTTCTTCTTGGACAGATCCCAGCCGCGCTTCTCGGCCTCGGCGCCGGCCTTGAGCACGGCGTCCTGCGTGGGCTTGTCGAGCGCGTCGAAGGCCTTCTTGTTCATGAGCACCGCGTTCTTGGGCAGCCAGGCCTGGGTGTCGTAGAAGTTCTTGATGTATTCGTAGGTCTTGGTGTCGTAGCCGGTGGAGCCCGACGACATGTACGACTCGATCACGCCCGTGGCCATGGCCTGCGAGAGCTCGGCCTGCTGTACCGTGACCGGCTGGGCGCCGACGAGCTCGGCGACGCGCGCGGTGGCGGGGCTGTAGGCGCGCCACTTGACGCCCTTCAGGTCGGCCGCCGAAGAGATCGGCTTTTTCACGTAGATGCCCTGGGGCGGCCAAGGCACGGTGTACAGCAGCGCGAGGCCCTGCTCGGCCAGCTTCTTTTCGAGCGCCGGTTTCTGCGCCTGGTAGAGCTTCCATCCGGCGTCGTAGCTGTCAGCCAGAAAAGGGATGCCGTCCGCGCCGAACAATTGCCATTCGTTCTGGTAGTTGACCAGCAGGATTTCGCCCATCTGGGCCTGGCCGCCCTGCACGGCGCGCTTGATCTCGGGCGCCTTGAACAGGGCGGCGTTCGCATGAACGGTGATCTTGAGCTTGCCGGCAGACGCCTTTTCCACGTCGTTGGCGAACTGCATGATGTTCTCGGTGTGGTAATTGCCAGCCGGGTAGGCCGTGGGCAGATCCCACTTGGTTTGCGCGAAGGCTGCGGCGCCGAGGGTGAGGCCAGCGAGGGCAATGCCGAACTTGTGATTCATGAGCGCTCCGGAACGTATGAAAGTGAAAGCGAATGCGAGCATACGTGCAAATTCCGGGCCACTCCTGAGGCATTTCCCTGCCACGCGGCCTTGCGTTGCGGGCTGGTCTTCCAATGCGGCGCACGCAAAAAAAACCGCCCCGAGAGAGGGCGGCTTTGCTTTGGGCAGCCGTCAGTCCCCGCGCATGCGGGACTGGGCACCTGGTGTGTGAGTTTTCGATCAGGGCTTGGCTGGCTTCGTATCGGCAGCAGCGGCGGCTGCCTTGACGGGCTTTGCGGTCTTGTCTGCCTTGGCTGCTGCCGGTGCGCTGGTTTGGCCACTGAAGGCCTGGCCGTTGACCGTGAGCCCTTCGGCCGACAGCTTTTGGGCCTTCTTCTCTTTCACGCCCTTGATGCGTTGCATGAAGTCGGGCCAGTCCTTGAACTCGCCCGACTTGCGCGCATCGAGGATGCGCTTGGACATGGCCGGGCCGATGCCCTTGACGCCATCGAGATCGGCTGCGGTGCCCTTGTTGACGTCGACGGCGGCGAACGAAGCAGCCGCAAACAGCATGGCCAGCGTGGCCAGGATTTTCTTCAGCATGATTTCAAACTCCCTAGTTTGTTGATTTCTGTCTGCCGGCGCAGCCGCCGGCTCGCGTTCAACGAGTTCAGGGAAAGAGGCGTTGACGGCATCGCGCCTCGGAACGACTCCGATCACTATTGTTCCGAAACATGTTCGGAACGTTGCTCAGAGTTCTTCGACGCGGCGCGGCGGGTAGCTGTCCCAGGCCTGGCATCCGGGGCAGTGCCAGAAGTACTGGTGCGCCTCGAAGCCGCAGGCCGCACAGCGGTAGCGCATCAGCGGCCGCGTGGCCTGGTCGAGCGCGCGCTGCACTTGCGGATGGAACTGCTCGTGTTCGAAGCGCTCGCTGGCCAGCCAGCGCGAAGCGGCCACCAGCGAAGGCTGTTGCGCAAGATGCGCGATGTAGCCGTCGCGCGGGGCGAGCGGCAGGCCCTCTGCGGCGGCCGTTGCATGGGCGGGCGAGCCTCCGAGCGCCATCAGCGCCTCGAGCACGTCGATGGACGGCGATTCGGCATAGCGGCGCTGCAGCAGCTGCAGCGCCTCGCCTTCGCGGTGCGCAGCGACCGCGGCCTGCTGCAGCGCTGCCGCATACAGCGGCAACGCGAGGGGAGCGGTATTGCTCAACGCGACGAGGGTTTCGAAGGCCGTGGCGGGCTCGCCATTGCGCAACTGCAGCGTGGCCGAGTCGATGGCAGGGCGCGGCGCCTGCGGGGCCAGTGCCACGGCTTCCGAGAGCAGCCGGTTGGCCGCGGCCAGGTCGCCGGCTGCCACCTGTTCGGCCGCCTGTTCGCACAGGTGATGGGCCCGGCGCGTGCTGTAGCTCGCCTGGTCGGACTCATCGAGTTTCTGCGCCACGTCGGCGGCCTGGGTCCATTCGCGCGAACGCTCGTAGATGGCCAGCAGCGAAAGCCGCGCCTCGTTTTCGTAGCGCGTGCCCTCGAGCTTTTGCAGGGCGGCTTCGGCTCGGTCGAGCAGACCGGCGCGCAGGAAATCCTGCGCCAGCGCGTGCTGGGCGCGCTCCCGGTCGCTGCGGCTCAGATCGCCGCGGCCCAGCAGATGTTCGTGCACGCGCACTGCACGCTGGTATTCGCCGCGCCGGCGAAACAGGTTGCCGAGGGCGAAGTGCAGTTCCTGCGTGTCGGGATCGTTCTGCACGGCCTCGATGAAGGCATCGATGGCCTGGTCCTGCTGCTCGTTGAGCAAGAAGTTGAGGCCGCGGAAATAGGCCTTGGGGGCTTGCCTGTTTTCGAGCTTGAGCTGGCGGATGTCGAAGCGCGAGGCGAGCCAGCCCAGGACAAAGGCGACGGGCAGGCTGATCAGCAGCCAGCTGGGATCAAAGTCCATGTTGGCGTACGGCGGGTAGGTCGGTGGCGGAGATGGACGGTGCCGGTGCGGGCGCCGATGAGGCCGGTGATCCGGTCGTGGCCGGGACTTGTTGGTGGGGTGCGGAAGGCGCTTGGGCCGCCGCGGCGGCGCGGTGCTTCCACCATCCCGGCAGCATGCCGAGCGCACCCACGACGAGGCCGCCCGCAAAGGCTGCGAGCACCACCAGCACCAGCGGCGCGCGCCAGTGGGTGCCAAAGAAGAAATAGACGGTCGCGTCGTGCTGGTTGTTCAGCGCGAAAGCAAAAAGCGTAAAAAAAATGGCTGCCTTGAGCAGCCACAGGAGGTATTTCATAGCCGTTCCCGTTGCCGGGAGCATTCTACGTTTGCATCATCCATGCGGATCAGGCCTTGCGGCCCTTGGCTTCCTTGCCTGCGTCCAGCTCGGCGGTCTTGGCGTCGACGGCTTCGCGCAGCGCCTTGCCCGGCTTGAAGTGCGGCACCCGTTTTTCGGGAATCTGAACGCTTTCGCCCGAACGCGGATTGCGGCCGATGCGCGGCGGACGCCGGTTGACCGAGAAGCTGCCGAAACCGCGGATCTCGATGCGGTGCCCGCGCACCAGCGCGTCGCTCATCGCGTCGAGGATGGTCTTGACGGCGTATTCGGCATCGCGGTGCGTCAACTGCGCAAAGCGCGCTGCAAGTTCTTCGACGAGGTCAGAGCGGGTCATAGGCCAAACAAAAACGTGGACGAAAAAAAAAGACAGAGCGGCCCCAGGGCCTGCTCTGTCTTCGGACGCAGCTTACTTGCTGTCGTTGTTGTCCAGCTTGGCGCGCAGCAGGGCGCCCAGGCTGGTCGTGCCCGCGTTTTCGCGTGCCGACTGCTGGCTCAGGTTGGCCATGGCGCCTTGTTCGTCGACCATGTCCTTCTGCTTGATCGACAGCTGGATGTTGCGGGTCTTGCGATCCACGTTCACGACGATGGCGGTGACTTCGTCGCCTTCCTTCAGCACGTTGCGTGCATCTTCCACGCGGTCGCGGGAGATTTCGCTGGCGCGCAGGTAGCCGATGATGTCTTCGCCGAGGTCGATTTCAGCGCCGCGGGCGTCCACGGTCTTGACCTTGCCGGTCACGATCTGGCCCTTGTCGTTCACCGTGGTGAAGGTGGTGAACGGGTCGCTGTCGAGCTGCTTGATGCCGAGGCTGATGCGCTCGCGGTCGACGTCCACGGCCAGCACGATCGCTTCGACTTCCTGGCCCTTCTTGTAGTTGCGAACGGCGGTTTCGCCGGCTTCGTTCCACGAGAGGTCCGAGAGGTGCACCAGGCCGTCGATTCCGGCAGCCAGGCCCACGAACACGCCGAAGTCGGTGATCGACTTGATCGGGCCCTTGACGCGGTCGCCGCGCTTGGTGTTTTGCGCGAACTCTTGCCACGGGTTGGCCTTGCACTGCTTCATGCCCAGGCTGATGCGGCGCTTGTCTTCGTCGATTTCGAGGACCATGACTTCGACTTCATCGCCTAGCGAGACGATCTTGTTCGGAGCGATGTTCTTGTTGGTCCAGTCCATTTCGGAGACGTGCACCAGGCCTTCGATGCCGGGTTCGAGTTCGACGAACGCGCCGTAGTCGGCAATGTTCGTGACCTTGCCGAACAGGCGGGTCGATTGCGGGTAGCGGCGCGAAACGCCCATCCACGGGTCGTCGCCCATTTGCTTGAGACCCAGCGAAACACGGTTCTTTTCGGTGTCGAACTTGAGGATCTTGGCGGTGATTTCCTGGCCGGCCTGAACGACTTCGCTCGGGTGGCGGACACGGCGCCATGCCATGTCGGTGATGTGCAGCAGGCCATCGATGCCGCCGAGGTCGACGAACGCACCGTATTCGGTGATGTTCTTGACGACGCCGCGCACGACTGCGCCTTCCTTCAGGGTCTCCATCAGCTTGGCGCGCTCTTCGCCCATGCTGGCTTCGACCACGGCACGGCGCGACAACACGACGTTGTTGCGCTTGCGGTCGAGCTTGATGACCTTGAATTCCATGGTCTTGTTTTCGTACGGCGTCAGATCCTTGATCGGACGCGTATCGATCAGCGAACCCGGCAGGAACGCGCGGATGCCGTTGACGAGCACGGTGAGGCCGCCCTTGACCTTGCCGCTGGTGGTGCCGGTGACGAAGTCGCCGGATTCCAGTGCCTTCTCGAGCGCGAGCCACGAAGCCAGACGCTTGGCGGTGTCGCGCGAGAGGATGGTGTCGCCGTAGCCGTTTTCAACGCTGCCGATGGCAACGGAAACGAAGTCGCCGGCCTGGACTTCGAGTTCGCCCTTGTCGTTCTTGAACTCCTCGATCGGCACGTACGCTTCGGACTTGAGGCCGGCGTTGACGACGACGTGGTTGTGTTCGACACGCACGACTTCGGCCGTGATGACCTCGCCGGTGCGCATTTCGGAACGCTTCAGGGACTCTTCGAATAGGTCGGCAAAAGATTCAGACATTTATGGTTCCTTCCGTCAGGCAGGGTTGGCAGGCGCTCTTGCGAAATTGCGTGCGGCTGCTGTGGGTCTGGAGACGGCGGTTTTGTGGGCTGATGCCCGGTTGGTTGAACAACCAGCAAGCCAGTGCGCTGTCGCGCGAGAGGAGCCTGCTGGAGCGGTATGCGCCACCCCGGAATCCGGTGGGCGCGAGCCGTTCAAGCGGACTTGAACGGCTGCACTTCCTGCCACCAGCTCAACACCTGGTCGATCGATTGCTCGATGGACAGCTGGGAGTTGTCGAGGTGGCGGGCATCCTGCGCCGGCTTGAGGGGAGCGACGCTGCGGGACGAGTCCCTGGCGTCGCGCGCTTCCAAGTCGGAGCGAAGACTGTCAAGTGTAGTCGAAATACCCTTTGAAATCAACTGCTTATGCCGGCGTTCTGCCCTCTGGGCAGCGCTGGCCGTGAGGAAGACCTTGAGCGCCGCATCGGGGAAGATCACGGTGCCCATGTCGCGGCCGTCGGCCACCAGTCCCGGAAGCTGCCGAAAGCGCTGCTGCAGCGCCAGCAGCGCCGCGCGCACCGCGGGCAGCGTGGAGACGCGGGAGGCGTCCATGCCGGCGGCTTCGGTGCGGATATCGTCGCTCACGTCTTCACCGGCCAGCAGAACCTTGCCCTCGGTGAAGTGCAGGGGCAGGGACGCTGCCAGGGTGGCAATCTGCGCCTCGTGCTGCGGGTCGGCGCTGAGCCCGGCGCGCCTCATGGCCAAGCCGGTCACGCGGTAGAGCGACCCCGAATCGAGGTAGTGGTAACCGAGCAGGCGGGCCACTTCGGCTGCGAGCGTGCCCTTGCCCGAAGCGGTGGGGCCGTCGATGCAGATCACCGGGACTTCGACAGCCTCGGCCACCGAGAACAGGGTTTCGAAGTAGTCCGGAAAGGTCTTGGCGACGCAGTGGGGCTCGAGAATGCGCACCGGCACCCGGGCCGGATTGAATGCCGCGAGCGAAAAACACATCGCCACGCGGTGGTCGTCGTAGGTGCGGATGCTGGCCGGCCGCCAGTCGGCCACCGCGAGCGGATGCACCCGGATGAAATCGGGGCCGGACTCGACGGTGGCGCCGAGTTTTCGCAACTCGTTGGCCATGGCGTCGATGCGGTCGGTTTCCTTGACGCGCCAGCTGGCGATGTTGCGCAGTGTGCTCGCGCCGTCGGCATACAGCGCCATGACGGCCAGCGTCATCGCGGCATCGGGGATGTGGTTGGCGTCGAGGTCGATGGCCTTGAGCGGCCAGGCGCCGCGACGCACTTCGAGCCAGTTCGGCCCGCTGTCGACCCGCGCGCCCATTTGCTGCGCCGCGTCGATGAAGCGGATGTCGCCCTGGATCGAATCCGCGCCGACGCCCTCGATGCGAACGCCGTCCTGGCCGGCGATACCCGTTGCGATGGCGCCCAGCGCGATGAAATAACTCGCAGAGGAGGCGTCGGCCTCGACATGGATGTCGCCTGGCGTGCTGTAGCTGCTGCCGGCTGGAATGGTGAAGCGCTCCCAGCCATCGCGCCGCACGGTGATGCCGAAGCGTGCCAGCAGGTTCAGCGTGATCTCGATGTAGGGCTTGGAGATGAGCTCGCCGACCACCTCGATCACGATGTCGCGCCCCGCCGCGAGGCCGCCCTGGGGCGGGGCGGCCCCCTCGGGGGGCAGCCAGGACACGCCAGTGCCGAGCGTGGGGGCCGCACTCCTCGCGGCGAGCGGCAGCGCCAGCAGCAAGGCCGTCAAGAACTGGCTCGACACGTCGCCGCGCACGCGGATGGGTGCATCGAACGCCAGCGTGCCGTGATCGGCCGGGCGGATGCGCAGCGGGGGGTAGCCGGGATTGCCCAGATAGTCGATGTGGCAGCCGAGCTGGGTCAGCGCGTCGACCAGATCGCCGATCGGCCGCTCGTGCATGCGCGGCACGCCGCTCAGCTCGAATTCGCCGCCGAGCAGCGACAGGGCGGCGGTCAACGGACGCATCGCGGTGCCGGCATTGCCGAGAAACAGCGGCAGCAACGGCGCGTTGGACTTCAGTTGGCCACAGATGCCAGTGATGCGCAGGGTATTGCCCGCCGGTTCGATGCCGCAGCCGAGCGCGCGCAGCGCGTCGAGCATCACGCGGGTGTCGTCCGAATCGAGCAGATCGTGAATGGTGGTGGTGCCGCTCGCCAGCGCCGCCAGCAGCAGCACGCGGTTCGAGATGCTCTTGGAGCCGGGCAGCCGCACGGTGCCCGAAGCCGCCGCGAGAGGGGGAAGGTCCAGGAAGGCTGTCGAGAACATGTCAGGCGTCCTGCGAGGCGTCGGTGTTGGGCTGCCACGCGGCGCGGACCTTGCTGGCGGCCGCAATCGCATGCTCCAGCGCCTGCGCGTCGGTGGCGGCCATCAGGGCCTCGAGTTCCAGCAGCGCCTTGCGAAAGGCCTGCGATTGCAGCAGCACCTGCTCGCGATTGGCAAGCAGCACGTCGCGCCACATCACCGGGTCGCTGGCTGCAATGCGGGAAAAATCGCGAAAGCCTGGCCCTGCGAGGCCCAGGAAGCGGTCGCCCTGCGGCTGCGCGACAAGGGCGTTGATGTAGGCGAAGGCCAGCAGGTGCGGCAGGTGGCTCACGGCCGCGAAGGCGCTGTCGTGCTCCTCGTGCGTCATGGTGACCACGTGGGCGCCAATGCCGCTCCACACTTGCGAGGCCCGCTGCACGTTGGAGCGCAGCGTGGCCTTGACGGGCGTCAGCACGACCTTGCGGCCGGCGTAGAGCGACGCCTCGGCGTGCTCGATGCCCGACACCTCCTTGCCTGCGATCGGATGGGCCGGAACGAAGCTGGCGAACTGGTTCTGCAGGCCGTGGCGTGCGGCTTCGATCACGTCGCCCTTTGTCGAACCCACGTCCATCACCAGCGTGTCGTTCGAAATGCCGTGGCGAATGGCCTTGAAGGTGGCTTCCGAGGCCGCCACCGGAACCGCCAGCAGCACCAGATCGGAGCCCGAGACCGCCAGCAGCGCGGAAGGCGCCACCACATCGATCACGCCGAGCTGGCGCGCCCGCTCCGTGGTGGAGGGCGACTTGCTGTAGCCGACCACGCGCTTCACGAGTTTTGCGCGCTTGAGCGCAAGCGCAAAGGAGCCGCCCATGAGGCCGCAGCCGATCAATCCCAATTGCTCGAACATGGTGGTTGTCCGGCTCAGGCTTTGACGGGGTAGGCGCCAAGCACCTTGTAGAACGCGCAGAGGCCGCGGAGCTCGGCCAGGGCCGCAGCCACGTTGGGCTGCGAGGGATGGCCGTCCAGGTCGATGTAGAAGTAGTACTCCCACTGGCCGGTGCGCGCGGGCCGCGACTCGAAGCGGGTCATGGATACGTTGTTGACCTTCAGGGGCACCAGCAGGTCGTGCACGGCGCCGGGGCGATTGGGCACGGAGACGATCAGGCTCGTGCAATCGCGCCCGGATGCCGGCGGCATGGCCAGCGTCTGGGGCAGGCAGATGACCGAGAAGCGGGTGCGGTTGTAGGAGTCGTCCTGGATGGCGTGCGCAACGATGTGCAGGCCGAATCGGGTGGCGGCGCGTTCGCCGGCCAGCGCGGCCCATGCCGGGTTGGTGGCCGCGAGCCGTGCGCCTTCGGCGTTGCTGGAAACGGCGCGCCGCTCGGCGTTGGGCAGGTGCTTCGAAAGCCAGGTCTGGCACTGGGCCAGCGCCTGGGGGTGGGCCAGCACCGCCTCGATCCCCTCGAGCGTGTTGCTGCTGCGCAGCAGATGGTGGCGCACCAGCAGGCTGACTTCGCCGACCACGTGAGTGGGCGAATGCAGGAACAGGTCGAGCGAACGCGTGACCACGCCTTCGGTCGAGTTTTCGACGCCGACCACGCCGTACTGGGCGCTGCCGGCGGCCGTGGCGTGAAACACCTCGTCGAAGCTGGCGCAGTAGATCAGGTCGGCGGCGCCGCCGAAGTATTCGATGGCGGCCTGTTCGCAGAAGGTGCCCTCGGGGCCCAGCACGGCGACGCGCTGGGGCGATTCGAGCGCCAGGCAGGCGGACATGATCTCGCGCCAGATGGCCGCCACGTGCAGGTCCTTGAGCGGGCCTGCATTGCTCTTTTGCATCTTCTCGATGACTTGGGCCACGCGGTCGGGGCGGAAATACGGCGTACCTTCGCGCTTCTTGACCTCGCCGACCAGCTCCGCCACGTGGGCCCGCTCATTGAGCAGGCTGAGCAGTTGCTGGTCGAGCGAATCGATCTGCACGCGCAGACCGGCAAGGCTCTCGGAGTTGTCGGGGGAGGAGGGCGGAGTTGGAGCGGAGGCGGTCATCGGTGCGAGCAACAGGGCATGCGCCTAGGCATGCGATCGCTCGAATTCTCGCATGTAGCTCACAAGTGCCCGTACGCCTTCCATCGGCATGGCGTTGTAGATGCTCGCGCGCATGCCTCCGACCGACTTGTGGCCCTTGAGCTGCAGCAGCCCGGCCTCTCGTGCGCCGGCCAGGAAGGCGTCGTTCCGGCTCTCGTCGCAGAGGAAGAACGGCACGTTCATGCGCGAGCGGCAGCCCGGGTCGATCTTGTTGACGTAGAACGAAGAGCCATCAATGAAGTCGTACAGCAGCTTCGCCTTGGCGATGTTGCGCTGTTCCATCGCGGCCACGCCCGTGAGCGTGCCTTCGCTCTGCTGCAGCAGCCATTGGAACGTGAGCCCCGCCATGTAGATGCCCCAGGTCGGCGGGGTGTTGTACATGGACTTGTTGTCGGCAACGATCTTGTAGTTGAAAGCGCTGGGGCAGATCTCGAGCGCATGGCCGAGCAGGTCGTCGCGCACGATCACGAGCGTGAGACCGGCCGGTCCGAGGTTCTTCTGCGCCCCGCCGAATGCCAGGCCGACGCGGCGCCAATCGATGGTGCGCGAGGCCACGTGCGACGAAAAGTCGATGACCAGCGGCGCATTGCTGCCGAGAGCCGCCAGGTCGGGCAGTTGATGAAACTCGATGCCATTGATGGTCTCGTTGGTGCACAGGTGCACGTACGAGGCATCCTCGGTCAGTTGCCAGGTCGACGGGTCGGGAAGCCGGGTGTGATGGTCGCCGGCGTTGCTGGCGGCGATGTTCGCCGTGCAGTAGCGCTGCGCTTCCTTTTGCGACTTGATGCTCCAGCTGCCGGTGATGACGAAGTCGGCGGATTTGCCGCGCGACAGGTTCATCGGCACGATGGCGTTCTCGCCGAGCCCGCCACCCTGCATGAAGAGGATGTGGAAATTCTCGGGCACAGCCAGCAGCGTGCGGATATCGGCTTCGGCCTGGGTACAGATGGCGCCGAATTCCTTGCCGCGATGGCTCATTTCCATCACGCTCATTCCGCTGCCTTGCCAGTCGAGCATTTCGGAGGCGGCGCGTTGCAGCACCGCCTCCGGCATGGCGGCCGGACCAGCGGAAAAGTTGTACGGTCGCGTGCCGGCGGGCTTGGGCTGCTGCTGTGTCACGTCACTTCTTGGCGGGAGCCTTGGCCGGGGCCTTGGCGGGAGCGGCGCCTTGCTGCGAGCCGCCGGTCGGAGCGCCCAGCGCCTTGGCCACGTTTTCGTCCAGCGCGCGCATCTTGGGTTCGATGGTTCCGCGCGTTTCGGTCACGAGCTTTTCGGTCAGCGCGGTCTGCATCTTCGGATTGAGGTCCTGATACTTCTTGCTGAGCGGCGAGTTGATCCAGGCCAGCAGTTGCTTGAGCTCTTCTTCGCTGAAGTTCTGCTCGAGCAGCGGGGTGAGGGCGCCCGGTGCCAGCTGCACGGCCTTGTCGCGCACGATCGGGTAGGCCTCGTCGAAGTACTTCTTCAGTTCGGCGTCGGCGGCCTTGGCAGCTGACTCGCGCTTGGCTTCGGGCACTTGCGTTTGCAGGTACTGCGAACCGGCCTGCGCGATGGGCGCGCTCGATTGCTCGACCAGGCCGCGAGCCAGGGATTCGATGCCGGGGCGTTGCACGTCCACGAACTGCTTGATAAGCGCGGCTTTGTCCTGCGCCATGGCGGCCATCGAGCTGCCAGCCAGGGCGACAGTCAGAAGTGCGAGCTTGAATTTTTTCACTGAGGGTTCTCCGTTGAAGATGTGGAAGTATCGTCTGCGCCCGGCTCGGTCTCGCCGTTGGCGTCGTTTTCGACGATTCGTTGTAGCCCGCTGAGTTTGGCGCCTTCGTCGAGCCCGATCAGCGTGACGCCTTGCGTCGCGCGACCCAGTTCGCGAATCTCGGCAACCCGGGTGCGCACAAGCACGCCCTTGTCGGTGATGAGCATGATCTCATCGTCCGCATGCACGAGGGTGGCGGCAACGACTTTGCCGTTGCGCTCGCTCTGTTGAATCGCAATCATGCCTTTGGTTCCGCGGCCATGACGGGTGTACTCGGTAATGCTTGTGCGCTTTCCGTAACCATTTTCGGTGGCGGTGAGCACGCTTTGCTGCTCGTCCTCGGCCACCAGCATGGCGATCACGCCTTGCCCCGGGTCGAGCGACATGCCGCGCACGCCGCGCGCGTTGCGGCCCAGTGGACGCACGTCTTCTTCGTCGAAACGCACCGCCTTGCCGCCGTCGCTGAACAGCATCACATCGTGCTTGCCGTCGGTGAGGGCGGCGCCGATGAGGTAGTCGCCCTCATCGAGGTTCACCGCGATGATGCCGCCCTTGCGCGGATTGTTGAATTCGTCGAGCGTGGTCTTCTTGACCGTGCCCATGGAGGTTGCCATGAACACATACTGGTCGGCCGGAAAGTTGCGCTTCTCGCCGGTCAGGGCGAGCGCGACGTTGATCTTCTCGCCTTCCTGCAGCGGGAACATGTTGACGATCGGACGGCCGCGCGATCCGCGCGAACCCGCCGGCACTTCCCACACCTTGAGCCAGTAGAGCCGGCCGCGGTTGGAGAAGCACAGGATGTAGTCGTGCGTGTTGGCAATGAAGAGCTGGTCGATCCAGTCGTCTTCCTTGGTGACCGTGGCCTGCTTGCCGCGCCCGCCGCGTTTTTGCGCCCGGTATTCGTGGAGCGGCTGGCTCTTGATGTAGCCGCTGTGCGAGAGCGTGACCACCATGTCGGTCGGGGTGATCAGGTCTTCGGTGGAGAGATCGTAGGCGCTGTGCTCGACCAGGCTGCGGCGTGCGCCGAGCTTGCTCTGGCCGAATTCCTGCTTGATGGTGCCGAGTTCGTCGCCGATGATGACCGAGACCCGTTCGGGCTTGGCGAGGATGTCGAGCAGGTCGTCGATCTCTGCCATGACTTCCTTGTACTCGGCAACGATCTTGTCCTGCTCGAGGCCGGTCAGGCGCTGCAGGCGCATCTGCAGGATTTCCTGCGCCTGGGTTTCCGACAGGCGATAGAGGCCGTCCGAACCCATGCCGAACTCGCGTTCCAGGCCCTCGGGGCGGTAGTCGTCGGCGTTGACCACGCCGCCGTCGGCGCGTGAACGCGTGAGCATTTCGCGCACCAGCTTGCTGTCCCAGCTGCGGGTCATCAGTTCGGCCTTGGCGACCGGCGGCGTCGGGGCGTTGCGGATGATGGAGATGAATTCGTCGATGTTGGCCAGCGCCACTGCCAGGCCTTCGAGCACGTGGCCGCGTTCGCGGGCCTTGCGCAGGGTGAAGACGGTGCGGCGCGTGACCACTTCGCGGCGGTGCTGCAGGAAGACCTCGATCAGGTCCTTCAGGTTGCACAGCTTGGGCTGGCCGTCGACCAGCGCCACCATGTTGATGCCGAAGGTGTCTTGCAGCTGCGTCTGCTTGTAGAGGTTGTTGAGCACCACCTCGGGCACTTCGCCGCGCTTGAGCTCGATCACCAGGCGCATGCCCGACTTGTCGGATTCGTCCTGGATGTGGCTGATGCCTTCGATCTTCTTCTCGTGCACCAGCTCGGCCATGCGCTCCTGCAGCGTCTTCTTGTTGACCTGGTAGGGGAGCTCGTCGACGATGATCGCCTGGCGCTGGCCGCGGTCGATGTCCTCGAAGTGGCACTTGGCTCGCATCACGACCTTGCCGCGGCCGGTGCGGTAGCCGTCCCTCACGCCATTGATGCCGTAAATGATGCCGGCGGTGGGGAAGTCGGGCGCCGGCACGATTTCCATCAGTTCGTCGATGGAAGCCTGTGGATTGCGCAGCAAGTGCAGGCAGGCGTCCACCACCTCATTGAGATTGTGCGGTGGAATATTGGTCGCCATGCCAACCGCAATACCGCCGGAGCCATTCACCAGCAAATTGGGCAGTTTGCTCGGCAAAACCTTGGGTTCTTTTTCCGAGCCGTCGTAATTGTCTTGGAAATCGACAGTTTCCTTGTCGATATCGCCCAGCATTTCGTGCGCAATTTTGGCGAGCCGGATTTCCGTATACCGCATTGCGGCCGCGTTGTCCCCGTCGACCGACCCGAAGTTGCCCTGGCCGTCGACCAGCATATGGCGCATGGAAAAGTCCTGCGCGAGCCGCACGATGGTGTCGTACACGGATTGGTCGCCGTGCGGGTGGTACTTACCGATCACGTCGCCCACGATACGGGCGGACTTCTTGTACGCCCGGTTCCAGTCGTTGTTGAGCTCGTGCATGGCGTACAGCACGCGCCGGTGCACGGGCTTGAGGCCATCGCGCGCATCGGGAAGCGCCCGGCCAACGATCACGCTCATGGCGTAATCGAGATAGCTGCTGCGCATTTCCTCTTCGAGACTGATGGGCAGGGTTTCTTTGGCGAAGGAGGTCATTGAGCGAGAGGCTGGCGGCAGGAAGGCGAAATTTTACGCTGTGAGGGGTGTCGCACCGCCGCAACACAAGGCGGCTATTCCGCCTCCGTCCTACGCTTCCGGGCCGTCCAGCGGCCTGTTTGCCAAAGACCCTATGGCACAATCGCCTCAACGTTTTGGGTGGTGGTCACTTAAAGCGTCCTTGATTCGCAGCGCGGCTGCGGCTTTTTCCCCAAGAGGAGAACCATGAAGAAACTGAATAAAGTGGCGATGATGTTTGCAGTCGCTGCGCTCGCCACTGCCGCCGGCGCGCAGACCCGTGTCACCGCTGCGAATGGCGGTCCTACGATCGACAACTGGCAAAACGGCACCGGCGAACTGGTTTGGAAGAATGGCACGAACGAACTGTGCTGGCGCGATGCCAACTGGACGCCGGCTACTGCCGCCGCCGGTTGCGACGGCGCTCTGGTTGCAGCAGCTCCGCCTGCAGTGATTCCCGCTCCGGGCGCACCGGCCGCTCCCGCGCCTGCACCGCAAGTCGCCGCTTCGAAGGTGACCTTCGCTGCTGATGCATTCTTCGACTTCGACAAGTCGGTTCTGAAGCCCGAAGGTCGCGCAAAGCTGACCGACCTGGTCTCGAAGATCCGTGACGTCAACCTCGAAGTGATCATCGCCGTGGGCCACACCGACTCGATCGGTTCGGACGCCTACAACCAGCGTCTGTCGGTGCGCCGCGCCGAAGCCGTCAAGGCCTTCTTGGTCTCGAAGGGCATCGAACGCAACCGCGTCTACACCGAAGGCAAGGGCGAGAAGCAGCCTGTGGCTGACAACAAGACCAAGGAAGGCCGCGCCAAGAACCGCCGCGTGGAAATCGAAGTGGTCGGCACCCGCGCCAACAAGTGATTCGATTGAATCGCTAAAAAAAACCCCGCTTCGGCGGGGTTTTTTTATGCCTGTCGAATTGCTTCCAGGGGCGAGACGAATGCCCGAGGCCGTTCATCAGCGTATTCTCCGTTTCATAATCGTGGCATGACAGATAACGTGAATGCCGATCCGGCGGAACTGGCCAAGTTTTCGGAACTCGCCCATCGCTGGTGGGATTTGGACAGTGAATTCCGTCCGCTCCATGAAATCAATCCGCTCCGGCTGGAATGGATTGACGGTATTGCGCCCTTATCGGAGCGCAAGGTGCTCGATATCGGCTGCGGCGGAGGCATCCTCGCCGATTCGATGGCCCGAAAAGGCGCCGAGGTGCTCGGCATCGATCTGGCGAGCAAGGCGCTCAAGGTGGCGCGGTTGCACGCGCTCGAAGCCGGCACCAGCGGCGTCAAATACCGCGAAATCAGTGCCGAGGCACTCGCCGCGGAGCAGCCTCGCAGTTTCGACGTCGTGACCTGCATGGAAATGCTCGAGCACGTGCCCGAGCCCGCTTCCATCGTCCAGGCTTGTGCAACGCTGGTGAAGCCGGGGGGCTGGGTCTTCTTCTCCACCATCAACCGCAGCCTCAAGTCGTTCATGCTGGCCATCGTCGGTGCCGAATACGTTTTGGGCATGCTTCCCCGCGGCACCCACGAATACGCAAAACTGATCCGACCCAGCGAGCTGGCGGCCCACTGCCGCGCAGCGGGCCTCGACTTGCGGCACACGCGGGGGATGGAGCACAACCCGTTGACTCGCCGCTACTGGCTCAGCGCCGACACCAGCGTCAACTACATGTTCGCCACGCAGAAGCCGGCCTTGACGACGGGTTCGCAAGCGTGACGGCCGAAGCAGTAAAAGCCGTGCTGTTCGATCTGGACGGCACGCTGATCGACAGCGCACCCGATCTCGGCGCCGCAGCCGACAAGATGCGTACCGATCGCGGTCTCGAGTCGTATCCGCTGGAGCGCTATCGGTTCATGGCCGGGGCTGGCGCACGGGGCATGCTCGGCGTGGCGTTCGGCATCACGCCCGATGCACCGGAGTTCCCCGTACTGCGCGAAGAATTCTTCGTGGCCTATGAAAACCGCATGCTGCTCAATACGCACGTGTTCGACGGGGTACAGGCGCTGATCGACGCCATCTGCGCACGTGGGCTGGCCTGGGGTGTGGTCACCAACAAGTCGGCGCGCTTCACCGATCCGTTGACACGTGCCATTCCGCTTTTCAGCAGCGCGCAGGCTATCGTGAGCGGCGATACGACGCCGTATTCCAAGCCGCACCCCGAGCCCTTGCACGAAGCGGCGCGGCGGATGGGGGTGCCGTCCAGCGCGTGCATCTACGTGGGAGACGACGAACGCGACATCATCGCCGGCCGTGCCGCGGGCATGCGAACCATCGCGGCTACCTATGGCTACATGGGTCCGCAGGCCGATGTGACGCTCTGGAACGCAGATGCCTCGATCGCTACGCCCCTGGAGCTCTTGCAATTGCTAAATAAGGCCTAAAATGGTTGGCTTGGGGCTGCACTGGTTTCGACGTGGGTTCGGAATCGCAGCGGGGCATGTCGAGCTGAATGCGCTCGTAAAACAGATTCAAACAAACTAACTGCAAACGACGAACGTTTCGCACTCGCTGCTTAATTGCCAGTGAGCCTTGCAACAGTTGGCCGATGGGCTGGGCAAGGGGGTCTGGAGCAATCCCGACCTCCCGGCTGCAAGGATAATTACATGGGCTGGCTCCGATCCGGGTACCTTGGGTCGGGGCGAGAAAATAGGGTGCTGGCGTCCGGTTTAGCGTGTGACTGCGCGACTCCGGAAGCGAGACTCAAATCAGATCACTAAACATGTAGAACTGCGCGAAGAAGGCTTGCGGACGGGGGTTCAAATCCCCCCAGCTCCACCATTCATCACAAAAAAGCCAACCTGTGGCAGGTTGGCTTTTTTTTGCCCGGACGCACGGCTATAGTCAGCGGGCGCTGTCACGCCACAACCGTTGCGCCTCCTCGCAAGGCGCTTGGCGGGCCGCTTCGATCCGCCAAAAAAAAGGACGCCGTGCCCGATTCACTGACTTCGACGCTCACGAGCTACTACGACGCGGTGCCCTATGAATCGCACCCGTTCCCGCAAACGGCTGTCGAGCATCTGGAAGCCACTGCGTTCCTGTTCGGTCTCCAGACCCCGGCGCCGGCTCGGGCGAGGGTGCTGGAGCTTGGCTGTGCGGCTGGCGGCAACTTGATCCCGTTTGCCGCGCGCCACCCGGGGGCCAGCGCTTTGGGCCTCGACTTGTCGAAGGTGCAGGTGGAACAGGGCGTTGGAGCCATCTCCCGCGCGGAGCTGCCGAACGTGGAACTGCGGGTATTCGACCTCGCGGAGGTCGATGCATCGTTCGGCCGGTTCGACTACATCGTCTGCCACGGGGTCTACAGCTGGGTGCCCGGCCCGGTGCAGGATGCGATTCTCCGCATCTGCTCCGAGAACCTTGCGCCCGACGGCGTCGCCTATGTCAGCTACAACGTGTACCCGGGCTGGAAGGCGAGGGAGATCGTGCGCGACGCAATGATCCTGCGCGGCGGTCCGCGCGACACGCCGGAAGAACAGCTGTCCTATGCGCGCGGCATGCTCGAATTTCTGGAGCAGTCGGCGCGTTCCGACAGCGTTCTCAAGAAAACGCTCGAAGAAACGATGCCGATCGTGCGCGGTGCCAGCAGTTATTACCTGCTGCACGAATTCCTCGAGCCCTGCAACGCACCTTGCTATTTCAAGGAGTTTGCGGCGCGCGCCGAGGCCAAGGGCCTGGCCTACCTGGCAGATGCGGAGCCCTCGACCATGTTCGTGCAGAACTACGGCGAAAAGGTCCGCGAACCGCTGCTGCGGGAGTGCGGCGGCAGCCAGGTCCTGATGGAGCAGTATCTCGACTTTCTGGTCAATCGCACCTTTCGGCAGACGCTGCTGGTGAAGCAGGGCCGCGGCGGCGACATCCGCTACCGGCTCGACCATGCCCGCATTCACGGCCTTGAATTCGCCGGTGTGTTCACTGCGGCGGACGGTGGCGCGTTGACGCTCGATGCGCGCGAGCAGCCGTGCAAGGCGCTGCGCAATCTCACGGTGACGCTGCGCCTGCCGGTGCACAAGGCCTTGGCACAGGTGCTCGACTCCCGCTATCCGGCCAGCACGTCGGTCGCGGCGCTGGTCGCGGCGGTGGTGGCTGCCACGGGTGAGCCGCGCACTTCGGTCGAGCCGCTCGTGCTGTCGATGCTCGAAGAGCTGCTCATCCTCGGCGCCGTGCGCATCCGGCGCGCGCCGGTGCAGGTCGCCGCCGAGATATCGGCGCGGCCGCGCGCCCTGCCGTCGGTGCGAACGGCATCCGGCCTTGCGTTGTCGGCCGGAAACTCGGCCAGTGTCTGCAACCAATGGCACGATTCCGTGGGGCTCACCGCGCTCGAGCGTTGCCTGTTGCCGCTGCTCGATGGCGCGCATTCGCACGAGATGCTGGCCGACCATCTGGTGGACGAGGTGCGTGCCGATCGCTTGCGCTTCGTCCACGAGGACAAGCCGCTCGCCGAAACTTCAGCGTTGAAGGAATTCGCGCTGAAACAAGTGGCGATTGGCTTGAACGACTTGCGGCGCCGGGCATTGCTGGTCGCATGACCCGATCCATCGCCTCCCACCATCCAACTCAACGAGGGACTTTCTCCATGCAGCAACTCCACTGGACTCCAACATTGCGCGCCGCGGTGGCGGCGGCACTCGTACTGGCGGGCGCAAGCGCTTCCAACGCCGCCTCGCAGGCACCGGTTGCGGCCGAGCACGGCATGGTCGTGAGTGCGCAGCACCTGGCCACCAAGGTCGGTGTCGACGTGCTCAAGCGCGGCGGCAACGCGGTCGATGCGGCGGTGGCCGTGGGCTATGCGCTGGCAGTGGTGTACCCGGCGGCGGGCAACCTCGGCGGCGGCGGCTTCATGACCGTGCAACTGGCCGATGGCCGCAAGACTTTTCTCGACTTCCGCGAGAAGGCCCCCCTGGCCGCGACGGCCAACATGTACCTCGACAAAGACGGCAACGTCATCAAGGGCCTGAGCACCAACGGACACCTGGCCGTGGGGGTGCCCGGCTCCGTGTCGGGCATGGAATACGCGCGCGAGAAGTACGGCACCATGAAGCGCGCCGACCTCATCGCTCCCTCGATCCAGCTGGCCGAGAAGGGCTTTACGCTGGAGCAGGGCGACATCGACATGCTGCGCACCTCCACCAACGATTTCAAGAAGGATCCGGTCTCCGGCGCGATCTTCCTGAACAAGGGAGAGCCGTTCGCGGTCGGCCAGAAGCTGGTGCAGAAAGATCTCGCCAAGACGCTGCGCGCCGTCAGCGCCAAGGGTGTCGACGGCTTCTACAAGGGCTGGGTCGGGCAGGCCATCGTCGCGTCGAGCCAGGCCGGCAAGGGCATCATCACCCAGGCCGATCTCGACCAATACAAGACGCGCGAACTGGCGCCGGTCGAATGCGACTACCGCGGCTATCGCGTGGTGTCGGCGCCGCCGCCGAGTTCGGGCGGCGTGATCATCTGCGAGATGCTCAACATCCTCGAGGGCTATCCGCTCAAGGACCTGGGCTTCCGCTCGGCCGAGTCCGTGCACTACCAGATCGAGGCCATGCGCCACGCTTACGTAGACCGCAACAGCTACCTGGGCGACCCGGACTTCGTGAAGAACCCGCTCGACCGCCTCCTCGACAAGGGCTATGCCGAAAAGATCCGCGCCGCGATCGATCCCAAGAAAGCCGGCGTCTCCAAGGACATCAAGCCCGGCGTCGCGCCGCACGAAGGCAGCAACACCACCCACTACTCGATCACCGACCAACAAGGCAATGCGGTCTCGGTCACCTACACGCTCAACGACTGGTTCGGCGCCAAAGTCACGGCCGACAAGACCGGCGTGCTGCTGAACAACGAGATGGACGACTTCACCGCCAAGATCGGCGTGCCCAACATGTACGGCCTGGTGCAGGGCGAGGCCAACGCCATCGCCCCGGGCAAGCGCCCGCTGAGCTCAATGAGCCCGACCATCGTGTCGAAGGACGGCAAGCCGGTGTTCGTGGTCGGCACGCCCGGCGGCAGCCGCATCATCACGGCGGTGCTGCACACCATCCTGAACGTGGTCGACTACGGCATGAACGTGCAGGAAGCCGTCGATGCGCCGCGCTTCCACCAGCAATGGCTGCCTGATGTCACCAACGTCGAGACCTTTGCGCTGAGCCCCGACACCCGCAAGATCCTGACCGACATGGGCCACAACCTGGGTGTGCCGCAGCCGGCCAACCACCTTGCGGCAATCATCGTCGGCGCGCCGTCCTTGGGCGGCAAGCCGGTCGGCGCCAACCGCTTCTACGGCGCGAACGACCCCCGCCGCAACACCGGCCTGGCCGCCGGATACTGATCCTTCAAACTCGGGCGGTCGTGCCACTTGGGCGCGGCCGCCTTTTTCATTTCCATGCATCTGCAAGACATTCTTTATTCCCAGGGCTTCGGCACGCGGCGCGTGTGCGCGGGGCTGATCCAGCAGGGCCTCGTGACCATCGCGGGCAAGGTCGTGAACGACCCCTTTGCCGACCTCGATCCCGAAGGCCTCTTTTTCACGGTCCAGGGCACCGAGTGGGCGTACCACGAGAAGGCCTACCTGATGCTGCACAAGCCCGCGGGTACCGAGTGCTCCCAAAAGCCCTCGACCTATCCGAGCATCTACACCCTGCTGCCGTCCCCGCTGCGGCTGCGGCCCAACAAGGGTGCGGTGCAGGGCGTGCAGGCCATCGGTCGGCTCGACCAGGACACGACCGGGCTGCTGTTGCTGACCGACGACGGCCAGTTCATCCACCGGATGGGTTCCCCCAAGCACCACGTGCCCAAGGTCTACGAGGTCACGGCCAAGCATCCGGTGGACGATGCGCAGATCGCCAAGCTGCTGGCCGGCGTGGTGCTCGACGACGATCCGAAGCCGGTGCGCGCGGCCGCCTGCGAATCGGACAGCCCGCTGCACCTGCGGCTGACCCTCACCGAGGGCAAATACCACCAGGTCAAGCGCATGCTGGCCGCGGTCGGCAACCGGGTCGAGGGGTTGCACCGCTCGCGCATCGGCCAGCTGGCCCTGCCCACATACCTTGCGCCCGGCCAATGGCGCTGGCTCGACGCCGAACAAGTGGTGGCGCTGCGTGAAAAAACACCGGGATAAGACCACCGGGAACCCGGCGGTCAGCCAGCCGTAGGGTCCGGACGTTGATAATCGACAGCACTCTTCCGGAACTTCTCCCTTGCGATTCCTTGCCCGACCGAACGGCCGCTTTCCGGCCTTCCTGCTTTCCTGCCTGACGGTCTGGGTGGCACAAGCCGCCACCGCTGCACCGCCCGAAGCCCCGCCGATCTTCGTGCTCAATTCGCTGGATGCCAGCGTCAGCGTGATCAACCCCGCCGACTGGACCGAAAAGCAGCGCATCGCCACCGGCAAGGAGCCGCACCACATCTACATGACGCCGGACGAAAAGTCGGTCATCGTGGCCAATTCGGCGGGTGATTCGCTGACCTTTCTCAACCCCAAGACCGCCGAAGTGCAGCGCGTCGTCTACGGCATCATCGATCCGTACCAGCTGCAGTTCTCGCGCGACATGAAGTGGTTCGTCACGGCCGGAAACCGGCTCAACCACGTCGACGTCTATCGCTGGGACGGCAAGGACCTGAAGCTCGCCAAGCGCATTGCCACCGGCAAGACGCCCAGCCACATCTGGATCGACGCCACCAGCACCATCGCCTACGTGACCATGCAGGACAGCGACGAACTCATTGCCGTCGACCTGCCCACGCAGACCATCCGCTGGCGCATGGCCACCGGCCCCATGCCGGCCGACATTTTCGGCGTGCACGGCGACAAGACCCTGCTGGTGGGCCTGACCGGCAGCGACGGCGTGCAGGTGTTCGACGTGGCGGGCGCCGAGCCCAAGCTGGTCGGCAAGATCCCGACCGGCAAGGGCGCGCACGCCTTCCGTTCGGCCGGTGACGGCAAGAGCGTCTTCGTGAGCAACCGCGTGGCCAACACCATCAGCCGGATCGACCTGGCGACGCTGAAAGTGAGCGCAACATACCCCGTGCCGGGCGGCCCCGACTGCATGGACCTGTCCACCGATGGCAAGACCTTGTACGTCACTTCGCGCTGGGCCAAGAAGCTCAGCGTGGTCGACCTCGCGAGCCAGAAGGTCGTGCGCCAGATCAATGTCGGCCGGTCGCCGCACGGCGTCTGGACCCTGGACCATGCGAAAAGAATCTGAGCGGGTCGCATCGGCAGTCCGGCAAGACCGGCTTCACGGTGCTTCCGGCATCGCCGTCGCCATCGCCTGCGCTGCTGCCATGCCGGCCGCCTGGGCGCAAGGCGCTTCCTGCGACAAGCCGGTCTACCTGACCTTCGACACCGGCCACATGGGCGTTGCTCCGCTGGTGGCCGACGTGCTCAAGCGCCAGAACGTCCGCGTCACCTTCTTTGCCGCCGCCGAGCGCACCCAGACCGACGGCGACAGCCTCGACAGCCACTGGGCCCCGTGGTGGAAGGCGAGGGCGGCCGAAGGCCACGAGTTCGCCTCCCACACCTACGACCATGCGTACTGGCGCGGCGACCTCAAGGGGGTGGAGCCAAGCTTTCGCATCAAGCCCTCGGCGGGCGCGTTCGCGGGCCGTGAGTTCACCTGGACCGCGGCCGAGTACTGCGCGAACATCGGCAAGGCGTCCGAGCGGCTGGCCCTCATCACCGGCAAGAAGCCGCTGCCGCTGTACCGGGCACCGGGCGGCAAGACCTCGCCCCGGCTGCTCGCGGCAGCCAAGGCCTGCGGCTTCGAGCACGTGGGCTGGTCGCCCGCCGGGTTCCTGGGCGACGAGCTGCCGAGCGAGAAATTCAGCAACGAAAAGCTCCTCGCGCAGGCGCTGGAAACCATCCGCCCCGGCGACATCCTGCTCGCGCACCTGGGCATCTGGTCGCGCAAGGACCCGTGGGCGCCGGCCAACCTCGAGCCGCTGATCGTCGGGCTCAAGGCCAAGGGCTTCTGCTTCGAGACCCTGCGCCAGCACCCCGACTACCGCGCCTGGATCGCATCCCACCCCTGAGGCCCTTGCCGTGATCGATTGGTTGACGGACGCCTTTTCCGCACTGCAGGGCTGGTTTTTCGAGACCGTGGTCCAGCCCCTGGTCTATGCCGTCGGCCTCGGCGGCTGGACCGAAGACGCCTTCGACGCCACCGGCTGGCTGCTGGTCGGCCTGATCCAGATCCTGTTGCTGCTCGCGGTCATCGGTCCGCTGCAGCGCTGGCGGGCCGTCGAGCCGGTCACCGACCGCCACGCCATTCGCATCGACGTTCTCTACACCCTGATCCATCGTCTCGGCGTGTTCCGCCTGGCCATGTTCTTCACGCTCGAGCCGTTCTTCGACGAGGCCATCGGGAGCCTGCGCACCGCGGGCTGGGGCACCTTCCACCTCGACGAGGTCTGGCCCGGTGTCACCGACGTGCCGTGGGTGGCGTTTGCGATCTACCTCGTGGTGCTCGATTTCGTCGGCTACTGGATCCACCGCGGCCAGCACCAGTTCAACTGGTGGTGGGGCCTGCATTCGCTGCACCATTCGCAGCGCCAGATGACCATGTGGAGCGACGACCGCAACCATCTGCTTGACGACATCGTGCACGACACTCTGATCGTCATCGTGGCGCAGCTGATCGGCGTCGCGCCCGGCCAGTTCATTGCCTTCGTGGCCTTCACGCAGCTCAGCGAAAGCCTGCAGCATGCCAACCTGAAGCTCGGTTTCGGTGCCATCGGCGAGCGGCTGTGGATCAGCCCGCGCTTTCACAGGCTGCATCACAGCATCGGGCTGGGCCACGAATCGCACGGTGCCCACACGCTCGGCGGGCACAACTTCGGCGTGCTGCTGCCCTGGTGGGACATGCTCTTTCGGACCGCCAACTTCGAGCAGCGCTTCGACCCGACCGGCATCCGCGACCAGGTCGAGCCCGGCGCCGACGGACGGCTGCGCGACTACGGGAGCGGCTTCTGGGCGCAGCAATGGCTCGGCCTGAAGCGGATGGTCGGCCGCGGCTGAGCGCCGGCCTGAACCGAGCCGGTTATCCTTCGCACCCAATGCGCCTGCTCCTCGACTCTTTCTGGCGCGCGGTCGCCTATTGCATGCTGCCGCGCGTGATCGTGCTGTCGCTGCTGCCCCTGGGCCTCATGGTGCTGCTGGCCGCAGGGTTCGGCTATTTCTTCTGGGACGCCACCGTGGCATGGACCCGCGAGGCGCTCGATGCCTGGCCCCTGCTGTCGAGCTTCTGGGGCTGGATCGGGCGGCTTTTTTCGGGCGATGTCACGGCCGTGCTCGCGCCGCTGGTGGTCGTGGTGGCCGCCACGCCGTTGATCGTGGTGGTCTCGCTCCTGATCGTGGCCGGCCTCATGGCGCCGCCGCTCACGGCACTGGTGGCGCTGCGCCGCTTTCCCGCGCTGGAGCGCAAGAAGGGCGCCTCTTTCTTCGGCAGCGTGGCGCGCTCGCTCGGCGTGACCGTGCTGGCGCTGGTGGCGCTCGTGGTTTCCATGCCGCTTTGGCTCATTCCTCCGCTGGTGCTCGTCCTGCCGCCGCTGATCTGGGGCTGGCTCACCTACCGCGTGATGAGCTTCGATGCGCTGGCCGAACACGCGAGCCCCGAAGAGCGGGCCACCATCCTGCGCGCGCACCGGCTGCCGCTTTTGTGCGTCGGCGTGCTGTGCGGGTACCTGGGGGCCGCACCCAGCATCGTCTGGGCTTCGGGCCTGCTGTTTGCGGCCGCCTTCTTCGTGCTGGTGCCGCTCGCCATCTGGATCTACACGCTGGTATTTGCGTTTTCGGCGCTCTGGTTCGGCCACTATTGCCTCGATGCCCTGGCGCAGTTGCGCGCACAGCGCGGAGCCGCCGCCGCTTCGACCGAAAGCACCCCAGCCCTCGAAGCCGACCAGGCCGTTCTTTCTCAGTGGAAATCCCCATGACCCGCGCATTCGGACTGATCGTTGTCGGCGACGAAATTCTTTCGGGCAAGCGTGCCGACAAGCACATGCCCAAGGTCATCGAGCTGCTCGCCGCGCGCGGCCTGCAGCTTGGCTGGGCCGAATACGTGGGCGACGTGCCGGCGCGCATCACGGCGGCGCTCGGCCGGGCCTTTGCCTCGGGCGACATCGTCTTTTCGACTGGCGGCATCGGCGCCACCCCGGACGACCACACGCGGCAATGCGCCGCCCAGGCCCTGCGGTTGCCGCTCGAACTGCATCCGGAGGCCGAACTGCTGATCCGCGAGCGCATGCAGGACACCGCGCGCGAGCAGGGCATTGCCTACGAGCCGGACCGCCCGGACAACATCCACCGCCTCAACATGGGCGTGTTTCCGAAGGGCGCCACGATCATCCGCAACCCGTACAACAAGATTCCGGGCTTCAGCGTCGATCACGTCCACTTCGTGCCGGGCTTTCCCGTCATGGCGTGGCCCATGATCGAATCGGTGCTGGACAGCTGCTATTCGCACATGTTCACCAGCGGCCAGGCGGCCGAAAAGTCGGTCATCGTGTTCGGCGCCATGGAAGCAACGCTCACGCCGCTCATGCAGGCCATCGAGGCGGCCCACGCCGGCATCAAGGTGTTCAGCCTGCCCAGCGTCGATCATCCCGAATACGGCCGCCACATCGAACTCGGGGTCAAGGGTGATCCCGTTCGCCTGGAAGCCGCCTACGCGCAGTTGATCGAGGGCCTGCACGCCTATGATGCGAAGCTTGGCCCTGAATTGGTGCGCTAGTTTTGAATGCACCAAATTAGTGATTTTTCGCCTTTTTTTGGGGTTTGCGGCCCTTGCCGGAGCCTCTTGCAGAGAGGCGACAATGGCACAGAAACTGCATCCTTCGTCCCTGTATTCCTAACCACCATCCAACTCAGGAGAAACTGATGGCAAAGACCGTCGCCGATGTACTCAAGCTCGTCAAGGAAAACGAGGTCAAGTTCATCGACTTCCGCTTCACCGACACCCGCGGCAAAGAGCAGCACGTGACCGTGCCCGTCTCGGCTTTCGATGAAGACAAATTCACCTCGGGCCACGCTTTCGACGGCTCGTCCATCGCTGGCTGGAAGGGAATCGAAGCCTCGGACATGCAGCTCATGCCCGACCCCAACACCGCCAACATCGATCCCTTCTTCGAAGAAACGACGCTGATCCTGACCTGCGACGTGATCGACCCCGCCGACGGCAAGGCTACGAGCGCGATCCGCGTTCGCTTGCCAAGCGCGCAGAGGCCTACATGAAGGCTTCGGGCCTGGGCGACACCGCCTACTTCGGTCCGGAACCCGAATTCTTCGTGTTCGACGGCGTTCGCTGGAAGAACGACATGTCGGGCTGCTTCGTCAAGATCGACTCCGAAGAAGCCTCGTGGAACACCGACAAGGAATACGAGCACGGCAACACGGGTCACCGTCCCGCGGTCAAGGGCGGCTACTTCCCGGTTCCCCCGGTCGACAGCTTCCAGGACATGCGCTCGGAAATGTGCCTGGTGCTCGAATCGCTCGGCATCCCGGTCGAAGTGCATCACCATGAAGTGGCCAACGCCGGCCAGATGGAACTCGGCACCAAGTTCAGCACGCTCGTGCAGCGCGCCGACTGGGTCCAGCTGCAGAAGTACGTGATCCACAACGTGGCCCACGCCTACGGCAAGACCGCCACCTTCATGCCCAAGCCCATCGTCGGCGACAACGGTTCCGGCATGCACGTGCACCAGTCGGTCTGGAAGGACGGCAAGAACCTGTTCGCAGGCGACGGCTATGCGGGCCTGTCGGACTTCGCTCTGCACTACATCGGCGGCATCATCAAGCACGCCCGTGCCCTGAACGCCATCACGAACCCCGGCACCAACAGCTACAAGCGCCTGGTGCCCGGCTTCGAAGCCCCGGTGAAGCTGGCCTATTCGGCCAAGAACCGCTCGGCCTCGATCCGCATCCCGTTCGTGGCCAACCCGAAGGGCCGCCGCGTCGAAGCGCGCTTCCCCGATCCGCTGATGAACCCGTACCTCGGCTTCGCGGCGCTCCTGATGGCCGGCCTCGACGGCGTGGAAAACAAGATCCATCCGGGCGAAGCCGCCAGCAAGGACCTGTACCACCTGCCGCCGGAAGAAGACGCGCTGATCCCGACCGTCTGCCACAGCCTCGACCAGGCTCTGGAATACCTCGACAAGGACCGTGCGTTCCTGACCAAGGGTGGCGTGTTCACCGACGCGTACATCGACGCGTACATCGAGCTCAAGATGCAGGAAGTCACGCGCTTCCGCATGGCGACCCACCCGGTCGAATTCGACATGTACTACTCGCTGTAAGGCGAGCCCCTGAGGGGGAAACAAGACAAAAAGGACGGCTGCGGCCGTCCTTTTTTCTTGGGGTGGAACATCTTGTCACCGACAGAGTCGAATTGCAGGAAAATGGCGCTTTCTCGCGCCACCACTGACATTCATGAAGATTGCCTCACTGTTTTTTCTGGCCGCCTCGCTCGCTGCCTTGCCCGCGCTCTCCCAGGAGCGCGTGTGGCGTTGCGGCAATGAATACACCAACAATGCGACCGTGGCGCAGCAAAAAGGCTGCAAGGTCCTGGAAGGCGGCAACGTCACCGTCGTGCAGGGCACCAAGCCGTCGGGCGGTGGTTCCGCAAGCAGCGGTTCCGGGTCGGCCGCCACGCGTGCGCCGGCCGGCAGCCCGCGTGTCGAGGGCGTGGACCAGCGCGCCCGCGACGGCGAAGCACGCTCGGTCCTCGAGGCCGAACTCAAGAAGGCCGAGGCCCGCCAGGCCGAGCTGCAAAAGGAATACAACAACGGCGAGCCCGAGAAGCAGGGCAGCGAAGGCCGCAACTATCAGAAATACCTCGATCGCGTGGCTGAAATGAAAGCCGAGCTGGCGCGCAACGAGAGCGACATCGCGGGCATCCGCCGCGAACTCGGCCGTCTGCCGGCCAAGCAGTAAGTCATGGTGTTCGGGAAGAAGGCGACTGGCGCCGGCCTGCGCTTTCAGTCCTTCGACCTGCTGTCCACGCTGATTGCGGTGGTCAGCACCAACGGCTCGGTGCTGTTCGCCAACGCGGCGCTCGAAGACGCGCTGGGCACATCGCGCCGCACGCTCGAGGGTTCTCAGTTCGGTGCCTGCTTTCACGAGCCGCACGTTCTTCGCACCGCCATCGACGGTGCGCGCAGCAACGACTTCGCCACGCTGCGCTACGAGGCGTTCTTGCGCCGGGTCAACCACGAACTGATGCCGGTGCAGGTCACGCTGGCACAAGGCGACAAGACAGGCGAACTCATCATCGAGATGTCGCCGCTCGAGCAGCAGGTGCGCCAGGACCGCGAGGAACGCCTGCTCGACCAGGCGCAGGCCAACAAGGAACTCATCCGCAACCTTGCGCACGAGATCAAGAATCCGCTGGGCGGCATTCGCGGCGCGGCGCAATTGCTCCAGATGGAGGTCGAGTCACGCGACCTCATCGAGTACACGCAGGTCATCATCCACGAAGCCGATCGGCTGCAGACGCTGGTCGACCGCCTGCTGGCACCGCACCGGCGCCCGCACGTGGTGGGCGACGTGAACATCCATGAGGTGTGCGAGCGCGTGCGCTCCGTCATCCTGGCGGAGTTTCCGCGCGACCTACACATCGAGCGCGATTTCGATCCCTCGATTCCCGAATTCCGCGGCGACCGCGAGCAGCTGATCCAGGCCACGCTCAACATCGTGCACAACGCCGCCCAGGCCCTGGCCGAGCGCCGCGCCGCCGGCGATGCGCAGATCACTTTCAGGACGCGAATCGCCCGGCAGGTGATATTCAACAAGCAGTGGTATCGATTGGCACTGGAATTGCATGTCATCGACAATGGACCGGGTGTGCCGGACACGATCAAGGACCGCATCTTCTATCCGCTCGTATCGGGCCGGGAAGGCGGGACAGGGCTCGGATTGACGCTCGCACAAACCTTTGTGCAACAGCATCACGGCGTGATCGAGTGCGACAGCGTCCCGGGCCGAACCGATTTCAAGATACTGATACCGCTGCCCTAGCAGCCACGGCAACAAGGAGATGCATGAAGCCGATCTGGATAGTTGATGACGACCAATCGATCCGCTTCGTGCTCGAGAAGGCCTTGCTGCGCGAAGACTTGCCCACGCGCAGTTTCACCAACACGCGCGAGGTGCTCGCCGCCCTCGAACTCGCCGAAGACGACGAGCAGCAGGGCCCCCAGGTCCTGGTGAGCGACATCCGCATGCCCGGCGGCTCCGGGCTCGACCTGCTCGACAAGATCAAGGCCAAGCACCCCGGCCTGCCAGTCATCATCATGACGGCGTTCTCCGACCTCGACAGCGCCGTGTCGGCGTTCCAGGGCGGGGCCTTCGAATACCTGCCCAAGCCCTTCGACCTGCCGCGCGCTGTCGAGCTCATCCGCCGCGCCGTCGACGAAAGCCAGCGCGAGGAAGTGGCCGAGGAGCGCATGGTGGCCGCGCCCGAAATGCTGGGCCAGGCGCCCGCCATGCAGGACGTGTTCCGCGCCATCGGCCGGCTCTCGCAAAGCAACGTCACGGTGCTCATCACCGGCGAATCGGGCTCGGGCAAGGAGCTGGTGGCACGCGCGCTGCACAAGCATTCGCCGCGCGCCAACGGCCCCTTCGTGGCCATCAACACCGCAGCCATCCCCAAGGACCTGCTCGAGAGCGAACTCTTCGGCCACGAGCGTGGCGCCTTCACCGGCGCGCAGACCATGCGGCGCGGCCGTTTCGAACAAGCCGAGGGCGGCACGCTCTTTCTCGACGAAATCGGCGACATGCCGTTCGACCTGCAGACGCGCCTGCTGCGCGTGCTGAGCGACGGGCATTTCTACCGCGTCGGTGGCCACAACTCGGTCAAGGCCAACGTGCGCGTCATCGCGGCCACCCACCAGGACCTGGAGCAGCGCGTCAAGCTCGGCGGCTTCCGCGAAGACCTGTTCCACCGCCTCAACGTGATCCGCCTGCGGCTGCCGGCCCTGCGCGAGCGCGGCGAAGACGTGCCCGCGCTCACGCGCCACTTCCTGCAGGTGAGCGCGCGCCAGCTCGGCGTCGAGCCCAAGCGCATCTCTGACGCTGCATTGGCCAAGCTCGCCGCCTTCAGCTTCCCGGGCAACGTGCGCCAGCTGGAAAACATCTGCCATTGGCTGACCGTGATGGCCCCGGCTCAGCTCATCGAAGCCAAGGATCTGCCGCCCGAGGTCATGGCCGCGGCCGCCGGCCCGCAGGTGCAGGCCGCCGACGCAGCCCCTGCCGCAGCGCCGGCTCAAGCCGCCGCGCCGCAGTTGTCACCGAGCCCTGAACGCGAAACGGCACCGGCGAGCACCGCGCCCGAGGCCGCCGAAGGCCTGGTGGGCGCAAGCAGCTGGGAAAGCGGCCTCGAGATCGAAGCCCAGGCGCTGCTCGCGGCCGGGCGCACCGACGTCTGGGACGTGCTCTCGCGCCGCTTCGAGTCGCGCCTCATCCTCACCGCGCTGGCCAACACCCGCGGCCGCCGCATCGAAGCCGCCCAGAAGCTGGGCATCGGCCGCAACACCATCACCCGGAAGATCCAGGAACTGGGGATCGAGTAAAGCCGCCTCGACGAGAGAGCGCGGACGCCCCCTTCCAGAAACACCGCGGAACCGGCTTTGCCGGGCCGCTGGTGTTGCCCCCGGTAGGGGGTTGGCGTAGCGACACGAAGTGCGCGAAGACTGGGGGCGAGCCTATCTACCGGCTTCGTTGGCCCAGCGTCAGCGAGTCGAGCTGGAAGTTTCCGCTCTTGTCCCAGAGCCACGTATCGACGTACGTATGGCCGCCAAGGCGTCCCGGGCTCGGCAGCGGCGAGGCCGCCTTGATGAGCTCCGCGATCTTGCCCGGCACCTCGGGTGCGTGGCTCGGAACGCGGCTGAACGTCACGTTCTTCACGTTGCCGCTGGCGTCCAGGTCAGTCTCGACCACCACCACCGCATAAACCAGCGGGGGAATCTTCCCCTTGTAGATGCGCTGCGGATAGGCGTTGTAGATCTGCCGCGCCCCGGTCTTGCGATACGCCCGCACGGCGGGTGTTTGCGCGGTGATCGAGCGTGCGGTCGGTGCTTCGCTTCTCGTGCTTGCCACTTCGTCCGGTGCGGAAGTAGCCGGCTTGCCGACGTCGGCCTTGTCTGCCGGCTTGAGCGCGGAGCAGGCGGCGAGCGCCAGTGCGGCTGCAAGGGTTGCAAGAGTGCGTATGTTCGTGGTCATAAGGTGCCTTGGTCGAGTTCGAGCACCACGGGTGCATGGTCGCTTGGTTTTTCCCACTTGCGTGGCACGCGATCGATGATGCAGGCCTTTGCGCGCGGCACCAGCGGCTCGCTCACCAGGATGTGATCGATCCGCAAGCCGCGATTCTTCTGGTAGCCGAGCATCCGGTAGTCCCACCACGAGTAGCTTTTCTCGGGCTGTTCGAAGAGGCGAAAGCTGTCGGCCAGGCCCAGCTGGAGCAGCGCCTTGAAATGCTCGCGCTCCTCGGTCGTGTGATGAATCGTCTCCTTCAGGCCCACCGGATCGAAGCTGTCGCGGTCCTCCGGCGTGATGTTGAAGTCGCCCAGCAGGACCAGGTTCGGATGTGCCGCCATTTCGGCGCCAAGCCATTCGCGCAAGGCGCGCAGCCAGCCCATCTTGTATTCGAACTTCTCGGTGCCGGGCGCCTGGCCGTTGACGAAGTAGCCGTTCACCACGCGCAGCGGACCCGCCGGTGTTTCGATCGTGGCGGCAATCACGCGCGACTGGTCGTCGGTAAAGCCGCCGATGTTCCTGGCCACGTCGCGCATCGGCGCCAGGCTCAGGATGGCCACGCCGTTGTAGGTTTTCTGGCCGAACACGGCCGCCTCGTAGCCGGCCGACTTGAGCACGTCGAGAGGAAACTTGTCATCGCTCATCTTGAGCTCCTGCAGGCAGAGCACGTCCACGGGATTGGCAATCAGCCAGTCGAGCACATGCTGCAGGCGGGCAGTGAGGGAGTTGACGTTCCAGGTGGCTATTTTCATGAAGATGCGAAGTGATGGCGATCGGCCGAGGAGGGACGCCAGCTTAGCAAAAGCAGTCGAAAAACCTGGTTACATCAGCGCCAGACAGCCAGACGAAGCGTGCACTCGGTCCGCTTCACCTTTGTTCATCGCGCCCAGCGCAGCACCAGCGGGTCGAGCCGCCGCGCGGTTTCGATCAGGCCCTTGCGGGTTTCCGGGTGCATCTCGGGCCAGGGGTGTCGCGGCGCTTCGCAGGCGATCACGCCGCCTTCCTTCATCAGCGCCTTGGCCGCGAGGAAGCCCGACTGGCGGTTCTCGTGGTTGATCAGCGGCAGCCAGCGCTGGTAGAGCGCAAAGGCCTGGTCGCGGTCGCCGGCGCGGTGCGCCTCGATGATCGGGCGGATGCCGTCGGGGTAGCCGCCGCCGGTCATCGAGCCGGTGGCGCCGGCGTCGAGGTCGGGCAGCAGCGTGATGGCTTCTTCGCCGTCCCACGGGCCTTCGACCGCATCGCCGCCGAGCCGGATCAGCTCGCGCAGCTTCGATGCCGCACCGGCCGTTTCGATCTTGAAGTACGCGACATGCTCGATCTCGCGCGCCATCTTCGCTAGGAACGCGGCCGACAGCGGGGTGCCCGCAGCCGGCGCATCCTGGACCATGATGGGAATGTCCACCGTCTCCGACAGGCGCGCATAGAAATCGAAGATCTGCGGCTCCGGCACGCGGAAAGTGGCGCCATGGTAGGGCGGCATCACCATGAGCATGGCGGCTCCCATGGCCTGTGCGCGTCGGCTGCGCTCGGCGCACACCTTGGTGCTGAAGTGCGTGGTGGTCACGATCACCGGCACGCGGCCCGCGACGTGCTCGAGCACGGTGCGCGTGAGCACCTCGCGCTCGTCGTCCGACAGCAGGAACTGCTCCGAGAAATTGGCCAGGATGCACAGGCCATCGGAGCCGGCGTCGATCATGAAATCGACACAGCGCTTCTGGCTTTCGAGATCGAGCTCGCCGCTTTCGGTGAACGGCGTCGGCACGACGGGGAAGATGCCGCGAAAGCGGGCAGGGCGAGTGGGTGTCATGGTGTGATGAAAGAAGTTGCGCGTCAGGTGACCACGCTGATTTGCCAGGGCACGAACTCCTGCTGGCCGTAGCCGTGGCGTTCGCTGCGCGAGGGCTGGCCCGAGGCGGTGTCGAGCAGCATCTGGAACAGGCGGGCACCCAGTTCCTTGATGCTGCGCGTGCCGTCGAGCACCTCGCCGCAGTTGAGGTCCATGTCGTCCGATTGCCGCTCCCACAGCGCGGTGTTCGTCGCGAGCTTGAAGGAGGGCGAGGGCGCGCAGCCGTAGGCGGAGCCGCGTCCCGTGGTGAAGCAAATGAGGTTGGCGCCGCCCGCCACCTGGCCGGTGGCCGAGATCGGGTCGTAGCCCGGCGTGTCCATGAACACCAGGCCGCGGGCCCGCACCGGTTGCGCGTACTCGTACACGTCGACCAGGTTGGTCGCCCCAGCCTTTGCGATGCCGCCCAGCGACTTCTCGAGCACGGTGGTCAGGCCGCCGGCTTTGTTGCCGGCGGAGGGGTTGTTGTCCATCGCCGCGCCGTTGCGTGCGCAGTAGGCTTCCCACCAGCGGATGCGGTCGACCAGCTTGCGGCCGACCTCGGGCGTCTGCGCGCGGCGCGTCAACAAGTGTTCGGCGCCGTAGATCTCCGGCGTTTCCGACAGGATGGCCGTGCCGCCGTGCGCAACCAGCAGGTCGACCGCCGCGCCGAGCACCGGGTTGGCCGAGATGCCCGAGTAGCCGTCGGAGCCGCCGCACTGCAGGCCGACGACCAGGTGGCTTGCGGGCACGGTCTGCCGCCGCACCGCGTTGGCCTGCGGCAGCATCTCCTGGATCAGCTCGATGCCCCGCGCAATGGTGCGCGTGGTGCCGCCGGTGTCCTGGATCGTGAAGCTGTGCAGCCGGTCGCTGTCGGCCAGGCCCTGCGTGGCGAGCAGCGTCGCAACCTGGTTGGTCTCGCAGCCCAGGCCGATGACCAGCACGCTCGCAAAGTTGGGATGGCATGCGTAGCCGCCCAGTGTGCGCTGCAGGATCGCGAGGCCTTCGCCCTCCGGGTCGACCGCGCAGCCGGCGCCGTGCGTGAGCGCCACCACGCCGTCGATGTTCGGGAACGGCGCCAGCATCTCGGGATGGATGTCGCGCCTGAAGCGGTCCGCGATGGCGCGCGCCACCGTGGCCGAGCAGTTCACCGAGGTCAGGATGCCGATGTAGTTGCGCGTGGCGACGCGGCCGTCTTCCCGCACGATGCCTTCGAAGCTTGCGGGCTCGCCGGTGTGCACCGTCGGGCGCGCATCGACTGCATGCGCATGGTCGCGCGTGAAGTCGCCCATCGCAAGGTTGTGGGTGTGCACATGCTGCCCCGCGCGAATGGGCCGGCTCGCGAAGCCGATGATCTGCCCGTAGCGGCGCACCGCGGCTCCTGGCTCGACGTCGCGCGTGGCCATCTTGTGGCCCGGCGGAATCAGCCCGGCCACGGCCACGTTTTCGCTTTCGATGCGCGTGCCCGCGACCAGCTGGCCGAGCGAGATCACGACATCGTCGTCGGCATGGAGTCGGATCACGCGCGCGTTGGGGCGGGGCGGTGGCGATGGCATGGCGGGATGCACCGTCACTCGACGATGTTGAAGTCCTTGAGGTGCTCGGTCTTCAGCGTGAGACCCAGGCCCGGCTTGTGGTCGTCCAGCTGCAGGAAGCCGTTCTCGGCCACCGGCTCGCCGTCGAAGATGTAATAGAACAGCTCGTTGCCCACTTCCACGTCGTGCATCGGAAAGTACTCGCTCATCGGCGAGGCCAGCGTGCTCATCGTCAGGTGGTAGTTGTGCATCTGGCCCGCATGCGGAATGACCGGCACGCTGTAGGCCTCGCACAGCGCGTTGATCTTGTGCGCCGCGGTGATGCCGCCGACGCGGTTGGTGTCGTACTGCACCACCGACACCGCCTTGCGGTCCAGCAGCTGCTTGAATCCGTAGAGCGAGAACTCGTGCTCGCCGCCCGAGATCGGAATGCTGCTCAGCTGGTTCAGCTCGGCATAGCCGTCGATGTCGTCGGCGATCACCGGCTCTTCGAGCCAGCGCGGCTGGAACTTCTCGAGCTTGGGCAGCATGCGCTTGGCGTACTCGAGGTTCCAGCCCATGTAGCACTCGAGCATCAGGTCGTTGTCGTAGCCGATGACTTCGCGCACCGCCTCCACCGACTTGAGGTTTTCCGCCACGCCCTTCTGCAGGTGCGCCGGACCGTAGCCGAAGCGCATCTTGAACGCGGTGAAGCCCTGGTCGAGGAACTTCTGCGCCTCGGCCTGCATTTCCGCGAGGTCGGTGCGATACAGCTTCGAGTAGTAGCAGGGAATCTTTTCCTTGGTGCGGCCGCCGAGCAGCTTGAACACCGGCTTGTTGACCGACTTGCCCAGGATGTCCCAGATCGCGAGATCGACCGCCGAGATGGCGGCCATCGTCACGCCCTTGCGGCCCCAGGCGTGCGTGGCGCGGTACATGCGCTGCCACAGGTACTCGTAGTCCCACGGGTCCTGCCCGATGACCAGCGGCGCCAGGTACTGGTCGATGATGGCCTTGGCGATGGCCGGTGCGAGCGCCACGTTGCCCAGGCCCACGATGCCGTCGTCGGTCTCGATCTCGACCACGGTCCACGAATGGAAGCGGAAGGTGCTCATGGTTTCCTGCGGCGCATACAGCAGGTCCATCGCGTTGGAGCAGAAGTTGCCCTGCGGCGGAACGGTCTTGCCCTTCCATTCGAAGACTCGGGCGCGAACGGATTTGATCTTCATCTTCTCGGTCTTTCTAAGCTAAGAGGTAGGTGTTGAATGTGCAGCTCAGGCCGCGACCGCGGCCTTGCCGAGGAGGCGCGCGGCGCCCATGCGGCTGGCGATCCGGAAGGCCTGCCACATGGCCTCGGCGTTGGCCTTGCCCTTGCCCGCGATGTCGTAGGCGGTGCCGTGCGCAGGCGTGGTGATCGGAATCGGCAGTCCGCCCTGCACCGTGACTCCGTGGCTGAAACCCAGGAGCTTGATCGCGATCTGGCCCTGGTCGTGATACATGGTCACGATTGCCTGGTACTCGCCGGCCTGGGCCTTGAGAAAGATGGTGTCGGCCGGGAACGGGCCATGGAAGGGCGCGTCGGTGGGCCAGCTGCGCGCCTGCAGGCCCTTGACGGCCGGCTCGATGATGTCGATCTCTTCGCGCCCGCACACGCCACCGTCGCCGCCGTGCGGATTGAAGGCCGCGATCGCGACCTTGGGCTGCGCCACGCCGTTGGCGAGCAGCGAGCGGTAGATCAGCTCGGCCGCCTGCTCGATGCGATCCACGCTCAGGTAGCCGGCCACGTCCTTCAGCGGCACGTGCGACGAGATGCGCGAGGTCCAGAGTTCGCCGAGCGTGTTGAACTCGCAGAAATAGCCGGTCACGCCCAGGTGCTCCGCAAAGTGGTGCAGCTCGTCTTCGTGCTGCATGCCGCCGATCTTCATGGCCTGCTTGTTGAGTGGCGCGAAGCAGATCGCATCGACCTCGCCGGCGAGCGTCGCGTCCATGCACTGGTCGAGCACCTGCAGCACCGCGCGCCCGCCCGGCGCCGCGGCCTGGCCGCGCTGCACCAGCGCCGGATCGATGCTCTGCACCGCCAGGAAGGCCGGGCGAGCAGTGCTTGCGCGGCCCCGCACTTCGGCCAACGCTTTCACCTCGTCGGTGCCCACCGAGACGCCTGCGATGCGCTGGCCGTCTTCCCATAACCAGCGGTCGCCGATCAGCACGACGTTCGCGTCCGCGGTGGCCTTGGGCCGGGCCAGCAGCCGCGCGATCAGTTCGGCGCCGATGCCGGCGGGATCGCCCAGGGTGAGGGCGACGACGGGAAGGGATTGCATGTTCATCGAGATATGCCTAGTCCAGCTTGATGTGGTTCTTCTTGATGACCTCTCCAAAGCGCCTGTATTCGGCGGCATGGAATTGCGCGAACTGCGCCTGGGTCATCGGCGTGATCTCGGCGCCGATGGCGTCGAGGCGGGTCTTGGTTTCGGGCATCGCAAGCACCTGGTTCACGGCATCGTGCACCGTGTCCTGCACGGCCTTGGGTGTTGCTGCGGGCATGTAGATGCCGTACCAGGCGCTCATCTCGATGTTCGGCACGCCGGCCTCGGCCAGTGTCGGCACATTGGGTAGTTGCGGATTGCGCTTTTGCGTGGTCACGGCGAGCGCGCGGACCTTGTTGTTCCGGATCTGCCCGATCACCGAAGGCATGGTGTCGAAACTCAGCTGCACCTGGCCGCCGACGAGGTCGATCAACGCCGGACCGCTGCCCTTGTACGGCACGTGGACGAGTTCAACGCCGGCCGCGTCCTTGAACATCTCGGCCGCGATGTGCTGCGTGCTGCCCGCGCCGCTGGTGGCGTAGTTGAGTTTGCCCGGCTCCTGCTTCGCCAGTTTGACCAGCCCCTGCACGGAATCGGCCGGCACGCTGTTGCTCACCACCAGCACATTGGGCACTGCGCCGACGAAAGCCACCGGCACGAGGTCGCGGTTGCTGTCGTAGTTGAGCTTGAGCAGGTGCGGCGCAATCGCATGGGCCGTGACCACGCCCATCACCATCGTGTGGCCGTCGGTGGACTTGGCCGCGGCGTCGGCCGCGAGCGTGTTCGACGCGCCGGGCCGGTTGTCGACCACGACGGGCTGCTTGAGCAAGGGCCCGAGCCGGTCGGCCACCGCGCGGGCCATGGCATCGGTGCCGCCGCCCGGCGCCGAACCGACAAGGATCTTGATTGGGCGTGTGGGCCAATCCTGGGCCTGTGCGGCACCGGCGCCAAGCGCCAGCAGTCCTGCGGCCATGGCGGCCGTGAGCGTTCTTTTCATCTGCTTGTCTCCAGCGGTTTTTCGGGAATCGTTGGCGCCAATCGTAGGCAGGCGATTGATCCCCGTAAACTGAAAGCTCTTGATCGATCGATAACCGGAGGTGATCAAACATGGGCTCCATCGACAAGCAGGACACCACGCCCCAACTGCTGAACCGGCTGCGCATGCGGCAGATCGCCCTCATCCTGGCGATCGAGGACCGCCGCACCCTGCGCGCGGCGGCGGGGCAGCTGGGCTTGACCCAGCCGGCGGCCACCAAGATGCTCCATGAACTCGAAAGCGCACTCGGCCAGTCCCTGTTCGACCGCGTCGGCCGCGGCCTGCAGCTCAACCCGGCCGGCGAGCGCGTGACCGGCTACTTCCGCAGCATCCGCGGCAGCATGGAGGCACTGAACCGCGAGCTCGGCGAACTGCGGCTCGGCAGCGCCGGCAAGTTCTCCGTCGGCAGCATCATGGCGGCCTCACCCGGACACCTGACCGAAGCGCTGCTCGGCCTGAAGGCGCTGTTCCCGTTGCTGTCGGTGGAGATCGCGGTCGACACCAGCGACCGCCTGCTGGCGCAATTGCGCGAGGGCGTGCTCGAAGTGGTCATCGGCCGGCTGGTCAGCCAGCCGGGCTTCGACTGTGTGTTCCGGGCGATCGAGGACGAGGGGCTCGCCGTGGTGGTCGGCAACGACCATCCGCTGGCGCGCAAGCGCAAGGTGGAGTTCGAGATGCTGCTGGACTACCCGTGGATACTGCAGCCGGCCGGCAGCCCGATGCGCGACGTGATCGAGCACGAGTTTCGCGATCATCATGCGTCGCTGCCCAAGGGGCTGATCGAGACGGGCTCCATTCTCACCACCATCAATCTGATCCGCCGTTCGCAAATGATCGCGGTGGTCCCCGAGGCGATGGCGCGCCGGGACGCCGAGCACGGGCTGCTTCACATCGTGCGCTACCGCATCCGCCAGAAGCTCGAAGCCTATGGCAGCCTGGTGCGCAAGGACCGCCCTCTGACCAAACCCGCGGAGCATTTTCTCGAACTGGTGCACGCCAGGCCGAAGGCGGCCCGCGCGGAGTAGCCGCAGGTTGGGAGCGCGTGTAGAAATTGTCCTGCATCGACCATCGCATCCGTCCGGCCTGGCGACGCTTTCCGCCGGCCAAACTGCCGTCTCCCCACCACTTGGAGACCCCGATGCCGGAAGACATGGAGATCCGCATTCCGCAAAACGATGAGCGAGTCGACATCACCGACCTGAAAGAGGTCGACTACTGGACGAAGTGGTTCGGCGTCAGCGAGGCGCGGCTGCGCATGGCCGTCGCGTCCGCCGGCACCATCAAGGACGATCTGCGGACCTACCTTGGCCTTCCCTGAAGCTCAAGGCAAGCGGGGAGTGGCCGCCGGCCGCACTCGCTGATGGCCGAATCGAAGCTTCCAATCTACGGTGCCATTGGGGCCAATGTGGCCATTGCCGCGACCAAGTTCGTGGTGGCCGGCATCACCGGCAGTTCGGCCATGCTGTCGGAAGGCATTCATTCGGCGGTCGACACCTTCAACGGTGTCCTGCTGCTGGTGGGCATCCGGCTGAGCCACCGGCCTCCGACCGTCGAACATCCTTTCGGCCACGGCAAGGAGTTGTACTTCTGGAGCCTGATCGTCGCGGTGCTCATCTTCGGCCTCGGCGGGGGAGTATCTTTCTACGAAGGCATCCAGCACATCCGCCATCCGGAGCCGATGCGGGACCCGACCTGGAACTACGTGGTGCTGGGCCTGGCCGCGCTGTTCGAGGGCGCGAGTTTTCTGGTTGCGCTGCGGCAATTCCGTGCCCAGTCGCGCGGCGCGCCTTTCTGGCGCGCGCTCGAGCAGAGCAAGGACCCTACCACCTACACCGTGCTTGCCGAGGACTCGGCCGCGTTGCTGGGGCTGGCCGTGGCCGCGTTGGGCATCTACTTCAGCCACCGGTTCGACCTGCCGGCGCTCGACGGCGCTGCTTCGGTGGCAATCGGGCTTCTGCTGGCCGGCGTGGCGGTGCTGCTGATCAGCCAGGCGCGCGGGCTGCTCATCGGCGAAGGCATCCGGCCCGAGACCGCGCGGGCGATCCGGAATCTGGCCATGGAGCAGCCCAGCGTCCGCGATGTCGGCCGCGTGCTGTCGATGTACATCGGCCCCGACGAGGTGCTGGCCATCGTCGACGTGAATTTCAAGGAGGGCACGGCCACCGGCGATGCGGCCGATGCCATCTCCGCGATCGAACAGCAGGTGCGCGCGCGGTTTCCGAAAATCAGGCGGCTCTTCATCGAGGCGAGCGAGGCGCCGGTCGACGCGGCGGTGCAGGCCATTTAGCGACCGTCGGCCTTCGCTGACCATGACACCCGCCTTTGCCTGAGCGCGGCGCCGCGGCGCTCGCACCACCATCGGGGCTCCTTCAGGAGATTGCCCCATGAACACACCCTCACCCTCGCCGCGCCCGAAGCGTTCTCCCGACGAACCGGAAATCACCCAGGAAGAATCCGTGCCCACGGACGGAACCGACCCCGAGGGCGAGGAAATGATGAAGAAGGTCGAGAACAAGAAGCTCGAGGATCGCGGCGATGCCGAGCGCAAGACGTCCGACAAGTCCTGATCCGCAACTCGGCGCGGTGGCTTTGTCTTCTCGCGAAGAACGGCGATTCCCTACAACCGCCGGCGCGACGCCTTGATAGAACCCTCGGGTGGCAGTGGCTGCCCAGCCTGCGGAGCGCTTTCGCCGCAGTGTGCAAGCAGAACGGCGCGGAAAAATCGTCTGTCCGTACGTACGGAGGAAGAAATGAAACTCGACGGCGCGGCCGGATCGGCCAAGCAGGAAAGCTTGATGCAGGTGGGCGTGCCGGGGCTCGACGATGTTCTTGGCGGCGGCCTCACGTCCAACCGCCTCTACCTCATCGAAGGTACGCCCGGCGCCGGCAAGACCACCATCGCGCTTCAATTCCTGATCGAAGGGGCGAAGCGGGGCGAATCGGTGCTGTATGTCACCCTCTCGGAAACGGCACGTGAACTGCGGGGCGTGGCGCATTCCCATGGGTGGGACTTGAGCGGCATCGAAGTGCGCGAGATGCTTCCGACGGAAGCCGCGCTCGAACCCGACGAGCAGTACACGATGTTCCATCCTTCCGAAGTCGAACTCAGCGAGACGACGCTGAAGATCCTCTCGGACGTCGACGTGCTCAAGCCTTCGCGGGTGGTGTTCGATTCGCTCTCCGAACTGCGCCTCCTGGCGGGGAGTTCCCTGCGCTACAGGCGCCAGATCCTGGCGCTCAAGCAATTCTTTGCGGGCCGCCAATGCACGGTGCTGCTGCTCGACGACATGACCGCCATGAAGCACGACCTGCAGGTGCAGAGCATTGCCCACGCCGTCCTGCGCCTGGAACAGATCAGTTCCGACTACGGCGCCGCGCGGCGCCGGCTGGTCGTCACCAAATACCGGGGCCAGCAGTTTCGGGGTGGCTATCACGACTATCGCATCGAGCGTGGCGGGCTGCGCGTGTTCCCCCGGCTGGTAGCGGCCGAACATGCGTCGGAGTTGTCGCAAGCGCGAATTCCGAGCGGCCTCGATTCACTCGATGCCTTGTTGGGCGGCGGCATCGAGAGGGGCACGAGCACGCTGTTCGTCGGTGCGCCGGGCACCGGCAAATCGACAGTCGCGGTCCAATTCGCGCTGGCCGCGGCGCAGCGCGGCGAATGCGCGGCCCTCTTCATCTTCGATGAGAGCATTCATACGCTGCGCACGCGTTGCGAAAGCATGGGCATGGATCTGGCGCCGCACATCGAAGCCGGCCGCATCAGGGTGCGGCAGGTCGACCCTGCCGAACTGTCTCCGGGCGAGTTCGTGCACCTGATCCGGCTGGCGGTGGTCGAATCCGGTGCGGCGGTGGTGGTGATCGACAGCCTCAATGGCTATCTCAACGCCATGCCCGACGAGCGCTTCCTGATTGCGCAGCTCCACGAGCTGCTTTCCTATCTGGGGCAAGCCGGAGTCGCCACGCTGCTGGTGGGTGCGCAGCATGGCCTCATCGGCATGCAGATGCAGACGCCCGTGGACGCGAGCTACCTGGCGGACGCCGTGGTGCTGCTGCGCTACTTCGAGCTCGAGGGCGAAGTACGCCAGGCGATCTCGGTGCTGAAGAAACGCGGCGGCGCGCACGAGCGGACCATCCGCGATTTTTCCATGACCTCCACGGGCCTGCACGTGGGCGAGCCGCTGCGCAATTTCAGAGGCATCCTGACGGGCATCCCAATTCCCATCGACGGAGTGCAGCCCGCATCGTGAGTTCGCTACCCGCATCCGTCGAGCAGCGCATCCTGTTGCGCACCGCGACCTCCAGGGATGCTTTCATGGCGAGCGCCGTACTGGCACGCGCGCAAGTCACCGCGCATACCTGCGCCAACCTGTGCGAACTGGTGCGTGGGCTTCAGGAAGGCGCGGGCGCCATCATGCTGGCGGAAGAGGTGCTGGCCGATCCGGCCGCGGCCGCGTTGACCGAGGCACTGGGAAAGCAGCCCCCCTGGTCCGACCTGCCGGTGCTCATTCTGGCCCGCCAGGGGGCCGACTCGCCCGTCATCGCCACGGCCATGGACCGGCTCGCGAACGTCACGGTGATCGAACGCCCGATGCGCGTGGCGTCGCTCATCAGCACGGTTCGCACGGCGCTGCGGGCGCGCAACCGGCAGTATGAGCTGCGCGACCTGCTCGATGGTCTGCGCGAGTCGGACCAGCGCAAGACCGAGTTCCTTGCCACACTGGCGCACGAACTTCGCAACCCGCTCGCCCCGATGAGCACCGCGCTGACCCTTTTGATGCGAAAGCCGCACGAGCCCGCGGAGGCCCAGCGCTACTACGAGCTCATGGGCCGGCAGATCGAGCACATGGTGCGGCTCGTGAACGACCTGATGGAGGTCTCGCGCATCACGCGCGGAAAGATCGAACTGCGCATGGAAGCCGTCGCGCTCGAGGCGGTGATCAAGGACGCCATCGAGCTGAGCCGGCCGTTGCTCGAAGGCGGACACCACACATTGAGCGTGGACCTGTGCAGCCAGCCGCTGGTGGTGCGGGGCGATGGTGTTCGCCTGACGCAGGTCTTTTCGAATCTGCTCAACAACGCCGCAAAGTACACGGCCCCCGGTGGAAAGATCCGCATCGTTCTTCGCGAAGAAGGGCGCAGCGCCGCGGTCGAAGTGTGGGACAACGGCACGGGCATCGCACCCGAGATGCTGAAGTCGATCTTCGAAATGTTCGTCCAGGTCAGCGGCACCTCCAAGGCAGCGCAAGGAGGGCTGGGCATCGGGCTGACCCTGGTCAAGAGCCTGGTCGAACTCCATGGCGGCAGCGTCGAGGCAAAGAGCGATGGGCTCGGCCGGGGCGCGATGTTCTGCGTGCGCCTGCCGCTCACGCGGCTCGAGGCGGGCCTGCCGCAGGCATCATTGCCGGCCATTCGCGGCTGGCCGGCTTCGTTGCCGGGCACGGTGCTGATCGTCGACGACAACCGGGATGCGGCCGATGCGCTCGGCGATCTGCTGCGCTCGCTCGGCGCATCGACCCGCGTGGCTTACGGCGGCGATGCCGCACTGCGCATGATCGCCGACGGCCCGCCGCCCGGGCTTGCGATTCTGGACATCGGCATGCCGGGCATGGATGGCTGCGAACTGGCGGTCAGGCTGCGCGCCAACCCCGATCTTTCCGGACTGATCCTCGTCGCATTGACCGGCTGGGGACAGCGCGGCGACAGGGAGCGCATCGCAAGGGCGGGCTTCGACCATCACCTGCTCAAGCCGCTCGACCTGGCGGCGCTGATCTCGATTCTGCGGGACCATTCATGAACCACGATGCGTCCACGCTCTCGGCGGCCGCCCGCTCGGCCCACAGGCCTTCGCTCTGGCGGCGCTGCCGCCGATGGGTGCTTCCGCTGGTGGGGCTCGCGGTGCTCGGCCTGCTGCTGTCGCATGCGCACAAGGTCGACTGGGCGGGCGCATGGGAGGCGCTCCAGCGCTATCCCGCAACGCTGCTGCTGGGGGTGCTGGGGATTGCAACCGCGAGCCATGCGCTCTACGGCTGCTACGACCTGATCGGCCGGCGGCACACGCGCCATCGGGTGCCGCGCTGGCGCACCTGGGCCATTGCCGTCACGAGCTATGCCGTCAATCTCAACCTGGGTTCGCTGGTCGGCGGCATCGCGCTGCGCGCGCGGCTCTACGCGCGTGCCGGCCTCGATGAAACAGTGGTGGCGCAGATCGTGGGTGTCAGCCTCGCGACCAACTGGCTCGGCTACGGGCTCCTGGCCGGCGGCCTGTTCGCGGCCGGCGTCATCACGCCGCCGCGCCAGGCGAGCATAGGGGCAGACGCACTGCGCGCCCTGGGCGTGGTGATGATCTTTTTCGCGGCGGCCTACGTGATGGCCTGCGCTTTTTCACGCGGGCGGCAATGGCAGATTCGAGGGCGACGGCTGAGGCTGCCTTCCGCGAAGCTCGCGCTCGTGCAGCTCACGCTCTCCACCGCCAACTGGGCGCTGATGGGCTGCGCCATGTACCTGCTGCTCGGCCGCCAGGTGCCGTATGCAACCACGCTCAGCGTCCTGCTGGCCGCGGCCATCGTCGGCGTCATCACGCCGATTCCGGCCGGGCTCGGCGTTTTGGAGGCCGTGTACCTGGCGCTGCTCTCGGGCAGCGTGCGCCAGGGGGCGCTGATGGGCGCCGTGCTGGCCTACCGCGCGCTTTACTACCTGCTGCCGCTGGGCGGGGGCATCGTGCTCTACCTGCTTCTCGAACGCCATGCGGCAAGCCATCCGCAGGGCGGCGCGGAGGCCGACACACCGTGGCGCGCGCAAACCCGCTGAAGCGCTACAAGGAGAAGCGCAACTTCGGCGTCACGCCCGAGCCGGAGGAAGGAGGCGCATCGGCGCCGGGCGCGCTGCAGTTCGTGGTGCAGAAACACTGGGCGACCCGCCTGCACTACGACTTTCGCATCGAGCTCGACGGCGCCATGAAAAGCTGGGCAGTGCCCAAGGGGCCGAGCTACGACACGCACGACAAGCGAATGGCCGTGCACGTCGAGGACCATCCCATCTCCTACAACCAGTTCGAGGGCGAGATACCGCCCAAACAGTATGGCGCCGGCAAGGTGATCATCTGGGACAAGGGCACCTGGACCCCGATCGGCGATGCGCGCAAGGGCTACAAGGAAGGGCACCTGAAGTTCGAACTGCACGGCTACAAGCTGCGCGGCAAATGGGCGCTGGTTCGCATGCACGGCAACAAGAAGGAAGACAAGCAGGATGCATGGCTCCTGATCAAGGAGCACGACGGCTACGCCCGCTCCGCGTCCGAGTTCAGCGTGATCGACCAGTTCCCGGACAGCGTGGCCAAGCTGCCGATGCCCGAGCCGGTTGCCGCGGCGCCTGCTGCTGCGGCCTCATCGGCAAAGCGCGGCAAGGCAGCCGGCCGGGGCATGCCCGCCGGTGCGGTGAAGGCCGCCATGCCGGCCAGGCTCTCGCCGCTGCTCGCCACGCTGGTCGATGGCCCGCCGCCCGATCCGCAGAACTGGATCTACGAAATCAAGTTCGACGGCTACAGGCTGCTCGCCCGCGTCGATGCCAAAGGCGTGCAGCTCTTCACGCGCAACGGCCACGACTGGAGCGGCCGCATGCCGCACCTGGTGCACGCCATCGAACGCATGAAGCTCAAGCCGGGCTGGCTGGATGGCGAGGTGGTGGTGCTCAACGAATCCGGCGGCACCGACTTCCAGGCGCTGCAGAACGCGTTCGACACCGACAGGACGCGCAGCATCGTCTATTTTCTTTTCGACCTGCCGTACTACGGCGGCTTCGATCTCACCCGCGTGCCGCTGGTCGGGCGCCGCGCGCTGCTCGAGACGCTGCTTGCCAAGGCGCCGCCGGAAATCCGCTTCAGCGACGTCTTCGACGCGCCGCCAGAGGACATCGTCGCCTCGGCATGCAAGATCGGGCTCGAGGGCGTCATCGGCAAGCGAAAGAACAGCAGCTATGCGTCGCGGCGCTCGCCCGACTGGATCAAGCTCAAGTGTTCTTTGCGACAGGAGTTCGTCATCGGCGGCTATACCGATCCCAAGGGCTCGCGGGTGGGCATCGGGGCCCTGCTGATCGGCGTGCACGACGGGAAGGGGGACCTCATCTACGCCGGTGCGGTGGGCGCTGGCTTCAGTGGTCGCGCGCTGGTCGACATGCTCGAGAGGCTGAAGCCGCTCGGCATCGAGAAGCGGCCATTCAAGAACCCCACCGAGAACGACCGCCGCGCGCACTGGGTCAAGCCGGTGCTGCTGGCCGAGGTCACTTTTTCCGAATGGACCAAGGATGGCCATGTGCGCCACCCGGTGTTTCACAGCGTGCGCACCGACAAGCCGGCCAAGGCCATCGTCCGCGAGAAGCCGGTTCACCAGAAGGGTGCGGACCGCGAACCCGAACCCGAACCCGAAGCCGAGGCCGAGCCCGCAGTCGCCGCCACGATGCCCGCCAACTTCAAGGTCTCGCACGCCGATCGCGTCGTCGATCCGTCCACCGGCATCACGAAGGTGGAGGTGGTGCGTTTCTACGGACTGGTCGCGCCGCTGATGATGGAGCACCTGAAGGGGCGGCCCGTGTCGTTCGTGCGCGCGCCGCAGGGCATCAAGGGGCAGCTCTTCTTCCAGAAGCATCTCGACGAGGGGCAGATGGCGGGCGTGCGTCAACTCGATCCGGCGCTGTGGCCGGAGCACCCCGAACTGATCGAAGTGGCAGGCCCGCTCGGCCTCTTGAGCGCGGCGCAGATGAACGTCATCGAGTTCCATACCTGGAACGGCGTGAAGACGCTCATCGGAAAACCCGACCGCATGACCTTCGACCTCGATCCGGGCGAGGGCGTCGGCTGGCCCATCGTGCAACAAGCGGCCGAGCTGATGCGCGTGGTGCTCGATGAACTCGGCCTGACTTCTTTCTGCAAGACCAGCGGGGGCAAGGGCCTTCATGTGGTGGTGCCGCTGAAGCGGCAGTACGACTGGGACACCGTGAAGGATTTTTCGCAGGCCATCGTGCGGCACATGGCCCGCACCTTGCCGCAGATGTTCGTGGCCAAGAGCGGGCCGAGCAACCGCGTCGGCCGCATCTTCATCGACTACCTGCGCAATGGTTTCGGCGCGACCACCGTCTGCGCGTGGTCGGTGCGGGCTCGGCCTGGAATGGGCGTGTCGGTCCCGGTGGAGTGGCAGGAGGTTCCCACGCTCGCGAGCGGCGCGCAGTGGACCCTTCGAAACATCCATGCCCGACTCGATCGGGGCAACGAGCCGTGGGCCGGCTATGCGAAGGCGGCGAAGAGTCCGGGCGCCGCAATGAAGATGCTGGGGTTCGAAGCAGCCAGTGCGCGTACACGCAAACGCTGACGCCGCGCCCTGATCGAAGGGCTTGGCGATGTGCCGAAGCTCAGAGTTCGATGAAGGCCGAGGTGGCTTTGTTCAGCGCCAGCTTGCCCTTGGCGGTGATCGATTCCACCTGGGCGAGATGACGGATCGCACGATCGTCGGGCGCGTGGCTGGTGGAGGGGGGAATGAACGCGGTCACCAGCTCGGCGGCCCGCAGCACGCGCAGCCTGTCGATGTCGGCTGGCGTGTGGACGACGTATGGCAATCTCTGCTCGGCGAGGACCCGAAGAAACTCCATGGACATGAGCCGTCTCCTTGTCTAGATATGGACGAGCATTTTGCGGAAAAATCCGCGGTTCTGCCTAGTCCCTTCAGCCCGCATTACTTTTGCATGTGTACCGAAGTGTTCCTCGATCGAGGCCGCCGGAAACGAAGGTGCCGGTTTTCAGATCAGGCCGGTTGCGGTGTCTCCGCTGGTTACCGGTATCGGCATGCCGTTGGTGCGATAGTGGGCGCTACGCCGCGTTACCGCTCATGCATTCGATGACCCGATGCGTTCGTAGGTCACGAAGCTGTAATTCAAGCCTTCCCTGGCCGAGACGTGCGATTCACGATCCGTTTCACGCCACGCGGAGGGGTGGAGTTGGGGCGCATGCGCATCGCCTTCGTAGTCGCGCGCGATCTCGGTGACGACGGCCTGCTGTGCCAGCGGCTCGGCTTCGGCATAGATCTGCGCGCCGCCGATGATCCATACATCGGGCACTTGCGATTCTTCGCACAGCGAGAGCGCCTCCTGCAGGCTGCCCGCGCGCTGCGCGCCGTCGGCATTCCAATCGTCCTGTCGCGTGACGACGATGTTCCGCCGGCCCGGCAGCGGCCGGAACCGCGGCGGCAGCGAGTCCCAGGTCTTGCGGCCCATGATGACCGGTGCGCCGCCGGTCGTTTGCTTGAAGTGCGCCAGGTCTTCGGGCAGGTGCCAGGGCATGGTGCCGTTGGCCCCGATCACGCCGTTGGCGGCGCGGGCAAAGATGAGGTTGATGCGCGGTGTCGTCATGAGGCCGAATGGTCTGCTCACACCGCCACGGGCGCCTTGATGGCCTCGTGGTGCTTGTAGTCGAGCACTTCGAAGTCTTCGTACTGGTAGTCGAAGATCGAGGCCGGCTTGCGCTTGATGTGGAGCGTGGGATACGGGTAGGGCGCACGGCTCAGTTGCAGCGCCACCTGTTCGGCGTGGTTGCTGTAGATGTGGCAGTCGCCGCCAGTCCAGATGAAGTCGCCGACGTCGAGATCGCACTGCTGCGCCATCATGTGCGTGAGCAGCGCATAGCTCGCGATGTTGAAGGGCACGCCAAGGAAGATGTCGGCGCTGCGCTGGTAGAGCTGGCAGCTGAGCTTGCCGCGCTCGCCCGGCGCCTGCGGCGGCGCCACGTAGAACTGGAAGAACGCATGGCAGGGCATGAGCGCCATCTTCGAGAGCTCAGCCACGTTCCATGCACTGACGATGATGCGGCGCGAATCGGGGTTGGTCTTCAGGGTCTTGATGACTTCGGAGATCTGGTCGACGTGGCCGCCGTCGGGCGTGGGCCAGCTGCGCCATTGCACGCCGTACACGGGGCCCAGGTCGCCGTCCTCGCGCGCCCATTCGTCCCAGATGGTGACGCCGCGCTCCTTGAGCCAGTTGTTGTTGCTGGAGCCGGTCAAGAACCACAGCAGCTCCTGGATGATGGACCGCAGGTGCACCTTCTTCGTGGTCACCAGCGGAAAGCCTTCGTTCAGGTCGAAACGCATCTGGTGGCCGAACACGCTCTTGGTGCCCGTGCCCGTGCGGTCGCTCTTGTGGACGCCATGGGTGTCCACATGGCGCATGAAGTCTTCGTACTGGGAGCGGATGGGGCGCACGGGCGTGGATGTCATGGAAGGGTTCGCGTCTGGCTCGGTGGGGGTGATTCGAATTTTAAGTTCCTAGACCCGGATCACACGGCCCGGGTTGAGGATGTTCTTGGGATCGAGCCCGCGCTTGATCGCGCGCATCATTTCCAGCGCCACCGGCGACTTGTGCTTCTCGAGCTTGTCGACCTTGAGCGACCCCACGCCGTGCTCGGCCGAGAACGAGCCGCCGAACTTCTCGACCGCGTCGTACACCAGCGTGTTGATGCGCTCTTCCTCGTTCTTCAGGAAGGCCTTGGTGTCGATGTTCTCGGGCGCCTGCACGTTGTAGTGCAGGTTGCCGTCGCCCAGGTGGCCGAAGTTCACCAGCCGCACACCGGCGATCTCGCGCGCCAGCAGGGCATCGGTTTCCGCCACGAAGGCCGGAATGCGCGACACGGGAATCGAGATGTCGTGCTTGATGTTCAGGCCCTCTTCGGCCTGTGCGAGCGGAATGCTCTCGCGGATATGCCAGAGCTGGTGCGCCTGCGCGAGGTTCTCGGCCACCACCGCATCGGTTACGCAGCCGTCTTCGAAGGCGGTTTCGAGCAGCGCCTCGAAGCGTGCGCGCGCATGGTCTTCGGATTCGCTGTCGGAGTTCTCGAGCAGCACGCAGTACGGCACGGCTTCATCGCCGATGAAGGGCACGCGCAGTTGCGGCATGTGCTTGTCGACCAGGCTCAGCGCAAACCTGCCCATCACCTCGAAGCCGGTGAGGCCCGAGCCCAGCTGCTTGTGGGCGAGGCCCAGCAGCGTCACCGCGTGATCGAGCGAGGGCACCGCGGCCCAGGCCGTGAGCTGCGCCGCGGGCAGCGGGTAGAGCTTCATCGTCGCCGCGGTGATGATGCCCAGCGTGCCTTCGCTGCCGATCATCAGGTCGCGCAGGTCGTAGCCGGTGTTGTCCTTGCGCAGGCCGCTGGTGCCTTCCCAGATCTCGCCCTGCGGCGTGACCACTTCGAGGCCCAGGCACAGCTCGCGCGTATTGCCGTAGCGGACCACCTGCGTGCCGCCGGCGTTGGTGGCCAGGTTGCCGCCGATGGTGCAGCTGCCTTCGGCCGCAAGGCTCAGCGGAAACAGGTAGCCCTGCTTCTCGGCCGTCTCCTGCAGGGTCTGCAGGATGCAGCCGGCCTCCACGGTCATCGTGAGGTTGGCGGCATCGACGCTTCGAATCGCGTTCAGCCGCTGCAGGCTCAGCACCACCTGCGTGCCGCTGTCGTCGGGAATGGAGCCCACGGCCAGGCCGGTGTTGCCGCCTTGCGGCACGATGGCCGTGCCGGCCGCGGCGCAGGCCTTGACCACGTCGGCCACCTGGCGCGCATTGGCGGGCCGCACCACGGCCAGCGATTTGCCGCGCGCGCGCTTGCGCCAGTCTTGTTCGTAGGCGGTGAGATCGCCTTCGTTCAGCACGTGCTGTGCACCCACGATGGCGCGCAGCTGGTCGATCAGGGGAGAAGAAGTCGTCATTGGGTGGAAGCCTCCAGTTGGCGGGCCGCCTTGGCATTGCGCAGGCGCAGCCGGACGTGCAATGCGCAGGCCGTGAAGAGCGCGAGGCACAGCAGCACCTCGATGAGCGCGAGCACCTGGCCCACGCCGTTGGTGTCGCTCCAGGCGCGCACCACGCCCTCGGTGAAATAGAGCCAGATCATCAGGCTGACCCAGCGGTAGGTGTACATGCGGTTCTTGTAGAGCCCCGCAAGCGGAATGACAAGCGGCAGCACCTTGAGCGCCAGCAGCGAGCCGCCCGGCCGCAGCGGCGCCAGCCACAGCTCCCAGGCCAGGCCCAGCACGATGAGTCCGGCGAGGCTGCCCACGGCAAGCCATCGGGTGGCGCTGACGGAAGAAGAGGCGTGCGGTGTGAAGGTTTGCATGGATTGAACACCGCGGAACTGGCGACACGAAGCGTGCGAAGACGAGAAGAGGGTTCGGGTTCTTATGATACCGGCCATGAATCGTCGTCAGCTCTGGAGGGATCTTTCGCGCTTTCCGTGGGGCAACACCGCCGCGGTGCTGGGCGAGCGTTTCCGGGAAGACCGGCTCGGCCTGACGGCCAGCAGCCTCACCTTCACCACCACCATCGCCATGGTGCCGTTCTTCACGGTGGCGCTGGCGCTTTTTACCGTGTTCCCGATGTTCGCCAAGCTGCAGGGGCGGCTGCAGCGCTGGCTCATCGAGAGCCTGATTCCCGACAACATCGCACGCCAGGTGCTGGGCTACCTGAACCAGTTCTCGAGCAAGGCCGGCGGCCTGGGCATCGCGGGCCTGGTGGTGCTCCTGATCACCGCCATTGCGCTGATCCTCACCATCGACAAGACCCTCAACAACATCTGGCGCGTGCGTTCGCCCCGGCCTTTTGCGCAGCGCGTGCTGATCTACTGGGCCGCCATCACGCTCGGCCCGCTGATCCTGGCGGTGAGCCTCTCGACCACCTCATACGTGTTCGCCGCGTCGCGCGACGTGGTGGGCGGAAGCATCCTCAAGCTGTTCTTCGACACCTTCGAGATCGTGCTGCTCGCGGGCGGCATGGCCTCGCTCTACCACTACGTGCCGAACACCAACGTGCGCTGGTCGCACGCCTGGGCCGGCGGCATCTTCGTGGCGGCCGCCATCGAAATTGCCAAGCGCGTGCTGGGTTACTACCTGAGCCTGGTGCCGACCTATTCGGTGCTCTACGGCGCCTTTGCCACGGTGCCGATCCTGCTCGTGTGGATCTACGTGGCCTGGGTCATCGTGCTGCTCGGCGCAGTCATCGCGGCCTACCTGCCGAGCCTCTTGACCGGCGTTGCGCGCCGCGGCGGCCGGGCCGGATGGCCGCTGCAGCTGGCCATGGAAGTGCTGCAGCACCTGGCGCGGGCGCGCGCCACGCCGGCCAAGGGCATGGGCGCCGCCGAACTCGTCACGCGCATGCGGATCGACACCCTGCAGCTGGTGCCGGTGCTCGAAACACTGGTGGCGCTCGACTGGATCGCGCCGCTTGCCGAAGAGACCGCCGACGAGGACCCGCGCTACGTGCTGCTGGCGGACCCCTCCACGCCCATCGAGCCGCTTCTCAGGGAGCTGTTGATGCCGCGCGCCGAGCCGCTCGAAGACCTGTGGCAAAAAGGCCCGCTGCATTCGCTGCGTCTGGGTGACGTGCTATTGATCTAATAGCGGTCAGATCTTCACTCTGCCCAACCAGATGTCGCGGTACATCGCCCAGTCGCCCATGAAACTGTAGAGCGGCCGCTTGAACGACGCGGGCCTGTTCTTCTCGAAGCCGAAGTGTCCGATCCAGGCAAAGCCGTAACCCGCGACCAGCCCGGCCAGGAGCCAGAGCGGGTTGAGCGTGACGATCAGCGCCACCAGGCACAGCAGCGAAATCGTCGATCCGACGAAGTGCAGGCGCCGGCAGGTGCGGTTGGCGTGCTCGGTCAGGTAGAACGGATAGAACTCCGCGAAGCTCTTGAAACGGCGCGGATCGACGGCAGATTCCGGGGCAGTCGTGGTGTTCATCGTGCGAGCCTCCTGAGCGCCGGGAGCGCTTTGTCCATAATAGCCACGACCTTCCCGCCGGACCATCCCGGCTCCGTATTCACACCTTCACCGCATCAGCTTTGAGCGCTCTTCCCGCCGCCCCCGAATCTGCCGAGCCGGCCCGCGATGCGCCGTGGGTCGTGTGCCTGTGCGCCGAATGGTGTGGCACCTGCCGCGACTACCGGCCGCTGCTCGAGCAGGTGGCGCGGGCGCATCCGCAATTCCGCTTTGCCTGGGTCGATATCGAAGACCACGCCGAGATTGCCGATGCCTTCGACGTCGAGACCTTTCCGACGCTGTTGATTGCCGGCGCCGACGGCACCCGCTTTCTGGGCCCGCTGCTGCCGCATGCCGAGACGCTGTCGCGCATGCTCGGCGCGCTGCAGCCGCCACAGCCTTCCAGCCTCGACGTCGACCTGCTGCTGGCGGTGCTCGAGAAGCGTCCCGCCGAATTCGCGGTCTGACCGCGCCCTGCCCATGAACATCCTGATCTTTGGCGCCACCGGCATGGTGGGGCAGGGCGTGCTGCGCGAATGCCTGCTCGCGCCCGACGTGGACCGCGTCGTCGCGGTCGGCCGCAATGCCACCGGGCAGCAGCACCCGAAGCTGCAGGAGGTGGTGATCAAAGACATGTACGACTACAGCGCCTTCGAGCCTCAATTGCAGGGCTTCGATGCCTGCTTCTTCTGCCTCGGCGTGTCGTCGGTCGGCATGAAAGAGGCCGACTACAAGCGCATCACCTACGAACTCACGATGGCCGCGGCCACGGTGCTCGCGCGGCTCAATCCGGAAATGACCTTCACCTATGTGACGGGAGCCGGCACCGACAGCAGCGAGCGCGGCAGCAGCATGTGGGCGCGCGTGAAGGGCGCCACCGAAAACGCCTTGCTGAAGCTGCCGTTCAAGGCCGCCTACATGTTCCGTCCCGGCATGATCCAGCCGATGCACGGCGTGCGTTCGAAGACGCCGCTCTACCAGGCCGCGATCATGGTGCTCAAGCCGGTGCTGGGACTCGCGTACCGGCTGTGGCCCGACAAGGTGACGACGACCGAGAAGGTGGGCCGGGCGATGTTGGCCGTGGCGCGGCACGGTGCGCCGAAGGTGCTGCTCGACCCGGCGGACATCAACGCCCTGGGCCGCTGAAGCTCACGCCGCGGGTGCACTGGAGCGCGCGTGGCCCAGCTTGCGCCGGCCCGCGCTGGCAATGGCATGCACCAGGTGTTGTACGAACTCTTGTGCCAGCGGCGTGAGCGTGCGGCCTTCGAGCGCCAGCACCTGCAGCTGCCGCTGCTGCAGCGGCGCCTCGGCAAACGGGCGTGCCACCACCGTGCCCGCATCGATGAGGTGCGTGACCGTGAGATGTCCCGAAAGCATCACGTCCGGCGTACGCAGGAGCGGCAGCAGCACCGATGAAAAGTTGCTGACGAAGATCGCGCGGTACTGCAGGCCCTGCAGGCTGCACGCCTGGTCGAACAGCTGCCGCGCCGTCACGCCCTTGTCGCCCACGGCGAGCGGATAGCGCACCGCGTCCGCCACCGACACCACGCGTTGCCGCGCCAGCGGATGGTCGGGGCGCAGCACCGCGAATACCGGCGCATTGGCCGAGTGCTCGATCTTCAGCCCGGGCTCCGGGGCCACAACGTATTTCAGGGCGATGTCGGCCTCGCCGCGCGCGAGCAGCGCGCTTGCGCCGTCGGGCGAGCCCACGTGGAGTTCGAGCTGCGTGCCCGGGTGCGCCGACTCGAAGCTGCGCATGACCTGCGGCATGAAGTGCGCCGCAAACCCTTCGGTGCACGCCATGCGGATGCGGTGCGCGCTGCGGCCGCCGAGGTCGCGCACCTGCTCGATGACCTGCTCGATGTCGAGCTGCGCATTGCGCAAATGCGCCGCGAGCCGCTCGCCGGCCGCGGTGAGCGCCATGCCCCTGGCGTGGCGCTCGAACAGGGGCGTGCCCAGGCTGTCTTCGAGCTTGGCGATCTGGCGACTGACCGCCGATGAGGCCACGAACAGCCGCGCGGCCGCCTGGCTGACCGAGCCGCTGCGCGCCACCTCCAGGAAATGGCGCATCGGAATGCTGAGGAGCGGTGGTGTCATGGGAGTCGAGCCTTGCCTAGAAGGCAATGGTAGCTTGCGAAAATGATGCTGGAAGCATCGCCCTTCAGGCCTTTTACTTGCTGCACCCGATGGAAACAGGAAATCCCCTCATGCAACGTACCGAAAGCCTTGCCGCTGCCGCCGCCTATTTCGACGACGGCGGCTTCTTTGCCGACCTGCAGCGGCGCGTCGCCTTTCGCACCGAGAGCGATACCGGCGCCGCCACGCCCGCGCTCGGCGCCTACCTGCGCGACGAGCTGGTGCCGCCGCTGGCCGCACTGGGTTTCGCATGCGAAATCGTCGAAAACCCCGTGGCCGGCGGCGGCCCCTTCCTGATTGCGCGCCGCATCGAAGATCCTGCACTGCCCACCGTGCTGAGCTATGGCCACGGCGACGTGGTGAGCGGGCAGGACGCGCAGTGGGAGGAAGGCCTCGGGCCCTGGGTCCTCACCGTGCGCGGCGACCGCTGGTACGGGCGCGGCACGGCCGACAACAAGGGCCAGCACACCATTGCGCTCGGCGGGCTGGCGGCCACGCTGCGCGCGCGGGGCGGGCGCCTGGGCTACAACATCACCTGGCTCATCGAGACCGGCGAAGAGGCCGCGTCGCCGGGCCTTCACGCGGTGTGCGAGCAGCAGCGCGACCGGCTGCGCGCCGACCTGTTCATCGCCAGCGACGGACCGCGCGTGAGCGCCGCGCGGCCCACGCTGTTCCTCGGCTCGCGCGGCGCCGTCAATTTCAGCCTGCGGCTGCGCGCCCGGGCGCGGGGCTACCACTCGGGCAACTGGGGCGGCGTGCTTGCCAATCCGGCCACGGTGCTGAGCCATGCCGTGGCGTCGCTGGTGGATGCGCGCGGGCGCGTCCTGGTCGAGGCCTTGCGGCCGCCGCCGATTCCCGAGGGCGTGCGCGACGCGCTGGCCGATATCGCCATCGGCGGCGGCGCCGACGATCCCGCGCTCGACGAAGGCTGGGGCGAGCCGGGCCTGACTCCGGCCGAGCGGCTGGTGGCGTGGAACACCATCGAGGTGCTCGCGCTCGGCGCGGGTTCGCCGCAGCGTCCGGTCAATGCGATCCCGTCCGAGGCGGTGGCGCATTGCCAACTGCGCTTCGTGGTCGGAACGCCGTGGCGCGGCCTGGCGAAGATCGTGCGCGCGCATCTCGACGCGCACGGCTTCGGCCACGTCGAAGTGCAGGTGACTCTGGAGGGCGCCGCGACGCGGCTCGACGTGGAGAACCCGTGGGTCGACTGGGCCCGGCGCTCCATCGAAAAGAGCAGCAGCCAGCGCGTCGACCTGCTGCCCAACCTCGCGGGCTCGCTGCCCAACGACGTCTTCGCCGACGTGCTGGGCCTGCCCACGCTGTGGGTGCCGCATTCATACCCGGCGTGCGCGCAGCACGCGCCGAACGAACACCTGCTGGCGCCGCTGGCGCGCGAAGGCCTGCAGATCATGGCGGGCCTTTATTGGGACCTGGGCGAGCCGGGGCTCGCACCGTGGGCTGCCGGGCGGCTTCCGGCATCCGTTTCATCTTCCTTCTCCTGACTCGCACCATGAACCTCGCCATCTCCCGTCGCCGCTTCGGCCTGTTGCTTTCCGCTTCCGCTGCCCTGGCTGCGCAGGCGCCCGCGTTTGCCCAAGGCGCCTGGCCCGATCGACCCATCAGGCTGGTCGTGCCCTTTCCACCGGGCGGCGGCACCGATCTCGTGGCACGGGCAATGGGGCAGACGCTGTCCGAGCATCTGGGCCAGCCCATCGTGATCGACAACAAGCCCGGCGCCTCCACCATCATCGGCACCGACGCTGTCGCCAAGGCTGCGCCGGACGGCTACACGCTGCTGCTGTCGGGCTCGACGAGCTTCAGCGTGAACCCGGCCCTGCGCGCGAAGCTGCCGTACGACATGCTGCGCGACCTCGCGCCCATCGCCATCGTGGCGCGCACGCCGCTGGTGCTGGTGGTGGGCAAGGGCACGCCGTGGCACTCGGTGCCGGAGCTCGTCGCGGCGGCCAAGGCCAGGCCGAAGAGCATCCGCTATGCCACCTTCGGCTCGGGCTCGGCCCCTCACCTGGCTGGCGAACTGTTCGCGCTGGCCGCGGGCGTCCAGCTCCAGGACATCCCGTACAAGGGCAGCAGCCAGAGTTCGATGGCGGTGATCGGCGGCGAGATCGAGGTCGTCATCGACACCGTGGCTTCCGTGGCGCCGCATGTGCGCTCGGGCAAGCTGCGCGCGCTCGGCATCGTGGGCGTGACGCGTTCCGGCATGCTGCCCGAGGTGCGCACGCTGGCCGAACAGGGGCTGCCCGATGCCACCTTCGATGGGTGGTACGGCTTCGCCGCGCCGGCCCGCACCCCGGCGCCGGTGATCGACAAGCTCGCCCGCACGGTCGTCGTGGCCATGGGCAACCCGGCGCTGCAGGCGCAACTGCGCGCGCAGGGCATGGAGCCGGTGGCTATCGGCGCGGCGGCATTCCGCAAGCAGATGGAGGGCGAGATCTCGCGCTACCGTGCGCTCGCGCACCGCGCGGGGATCGTGGCGGAGTAGTTCAGGCCGTCATGAAGTCGCGCAGCGCGAACAGCACTTCGTCGGGTGCCTCGCTCATCAGTGCATGGCCGGCGTGCACCGTCACCACCTTGGCGTTGCGGGCCTTGCCCACCAGCGCCTTGGTCGCGCGCGGCGGCGTCATCTGGTCGGCATCGCCGAGCAGGAACAGCACAGGGCATTGCACGGCCTCGATCGCCTTCTCGCCGTTGGCGTAGTCGTTGCAGGCCTTGAAGCCGATGTGGAACACGTTGGCGTCGCGGTTGCTCGCGAGCACACGGCGCATCAGCGCGCGCGAGCTGCCGTAGAGCCAGGTGCCGGGGCCGAGCGAGGAGGGCGGCGGCGCGAGCAGCGAATGCGAGAAGGTGTTGACCATCGCGATGGCGCGTTGCGGATCGTTGAGCGCACCATCGAGCAGCGCGGGCGACACGGTCATCGGGTAGGCCGTGCCCACCAATGCGAGGTGGGTCACCCGTTCGGGCGCGCGTGAAGCGGCTTCGAGCGCAATCAGGGAGCCGAAGCTGTGGCCCACGAGCGCAGCCTTCTGCACACCGGCCGCGTCGAGCAGCGCGATGACGAACTGCGCCGCGTCTTCCACGCTGGCGGGTGGCGGGCCTTCGCTCTTGCAGTGGCCGGGCAGGTCGACCGCGAGCACGTTCCAGCCGTGGTTGGCGAACCAGCGGCTTTGCAGGATCCACACGCTGTGGTCGTTGAGCACGCCGTGGATGAAGACGACCGTGGGCTTGGCCGAATCGAAGGACTTGCCGCCTGCATAGCAATAGGTGGTGTGGCCGTTGACGGTGTAGTTCATGTCAGGCCCCCGCCTTTTCCGCAGCCTTCAGCGCACGCTTCAGATCGTCGATCAGGTCGGCCGGGTCTTCCAGCCCGATCGAAAGCCGGATCGTCCCCTGCGAAATGCCCGCACCCGCGAGCGCCTCGTCGGTCATGCGAAAGTGCGTGGTGCTGGCCGGGTGGATCACCAGGCTGCGGCAATCGCCCACATTGGCCAGGTGGCTGAAGAGCTTCAGCGCCTCGATGAAAGCCTTGCCTTGCGCGCGGCTGCCCTTGATGTCGAAGCTGAACACCGCGCCGGCGCCGCGCGCGCCGTGGCGCAACAGCTTCTGCGCCAATGCATGGCTCGGATGCGATTCGATCAGCGGGTGGCCCACGCGCGACACGAAGGGGTGGCTCACAAGAAACTCGACCACCTTCTGGGTGTTGTCGATGTGCCGTTCCATGCGCAGCGGCAGCGTCTCGATCCCCTGCAAGATCAGCCAGGCCGTGTGCGGGCTCATCGACGCGCCAAAGTCGCGCAGCCCCTCGCGCCGGGCGCGCAGCAAGAATGCACCGACCGTGCTTTCCTCGCTGAAGACCATGTTGTGGAAGCCGTCATAGGCCTGCGTGAGCTCGGCGAACTTGCCCGATCTCTCCCAGTCGAAGCTGCCGCCGTCGACCACCACGCCGCCAATCACGGTGCCATGGCCCGAGAGGAACTTGGTCGCCGAGTGGTAGACCAGGTCGGCGCCGTGGTCGAACGGCTTGATCAGGTAGGGCGAGGTGAGCGTGGAATCGACCAGCAGCGGCACGCCCGCCGCGTGCGCGATATCGCTCACCGCCGGAATGTCGAGCACGTCGAGCCCGGGGTTGCCCACGGTTTCGCCGAACAGCAGCTTGGTTTCGGGCCGGATCGCGGCGCGCCAGCCATCGAGGTCGCCGGGCTTCACGAACGTGGTTTCGATGCCGAAGCGCCGCATCGTGTAGTGCAGCAGGTTCTGCGAGCCGCCGTAGAGCGCGGTGCTCGCCACGATGTGGGAGCCGGCGCCCATGAGCGTGGCGATCGACAGGTGCAGCGCGGCCTGGCCGCTGGCGGTGGCAATGGCGCCGATGCCGCCTTCGAGCGCCGAAACGCGCTGTTCGAGCACCGCGTTGGTCGGGTTGCTGATGCGCGAGTAGACATGGCCCGCGCGCTCGAGGTTGAAGAGCGCCGCCGCGTGGTCGCTCGACTCGAAGACGAAAGAGGTGGTGAGATGGATCGGCACCGCCCGCGCGCCGGTAGCGGGGTCGGGCGCGGCGCCGGCGTGCAGCGCAAGGGTGTCGAATCCGGGGTCGGAATAGCCGGGCATGAGGACCTTTCTGGGTTCGTTCGCAATGCCCCGTTACGTCTGCTAATCATGCGCGCGCATCATGGGCGTGGGAGTCGGCGCCGATTGTGGGCTATATTCAAATCGGCACGCCGCCGAGAACGATTTCCGAGAGGAGCACCAGATGAAAGTCAGCGACATCCTTCGCGTCAAGGGCAACACGCTCTTCACTATCACGCCCGACGACCTGCTGGCCGAAGCCGTCAACACCATGGCGGAAAAGGACATTGGCTCCCTGGTGGTCATGGAACACGGCGACCTGGTCGGCATGCTCACCTTCCGGGAAGTGATCCTGGCCATCGTCGACAACGGCGGCCAGGTAGGCGGCACGCTGGTGCGCAAGGCCATGGACGACGCGCCCGTGACCTGCACGCTCGAAACCGACCTCGACGAGATCCGCCGCATCATGCTGGAGCGCCACGCGCGCTACATGCCCGTGATGGACAAGCGCATGCTGATGGGCGTGATCAGCTTCTACGACGTGGCCAAGGCGGTGGTCGACAGCCAGAACTTCGAGAACAAGATGCTGAAAGCCTACATCCGCGATTGGCCAGAAGAGCAATAAGCTCGCCCCCAGTCTTCGCGCACTTCGTGTCGCTGCGCCAGCCCCTACCGGGGGCAACACCAGAGGCCCGGCAAAGCCGGTTCCTCGGTGTTTCACGAAGGAGCCTGGCTGCGCCGGCCGCTCGGTTCGGGCGGTTTATTCCTTGATATTGGCCGACTGGACGATCTTCTGATTCCGGGCGTATTCGGCTTGGACGAACTGGCCGAATTGCTCTGGCGTGCCACTGCCTGGCAGGGCGCCTTGCTCGTTGAGCTTGCTGCGCACCTGCTCTTCAGCGAGCACGGCGTTCAGCTCCTGGTTGAGGCGGGCGACGATGGCGGGCGGAGTCTTGGCAGGGGCGAAGATGCCGGTCCAGCTCACCATGTCGTAGCCCTTGAGGCCGGGCATTTCGTTGAACGCGGGCACGTTGGGCAGGGCGGCGAGGCGCTGGCTGCCGGTGATGCCGAGCGCCTTCAGGCGGTTGCCGTTCACGTGCGGAATGGCGCTGGTGCTGACCAGCATCGCCAGGTCGACCTGGTTGCCGATCACGTCGGTGGCAATCTGGGCACCGCCGCGGTAGGGCACGTGGGTCACGAAGATGCCGCTGCGCTGCTTGAGAAGCTCCATGGCCAGCTGCAACACCGTGCCCACGCCCGAGGTGGCGTAGTTGTAGGCGCCGGGCTTGGCCTTGGCGAGCTTCACGAAGTCGGCATAGGTCTGGGCCTCGAGGCCGGGCCGTGCCACCAGCACCATCGGCGCGGTGTTGAGCATGCCGACCGGGGCCAGGTCCCTGAGCGGATCGAACTTGAAGGCCGAGGGGTTGACCAGCCGCCCGATGGCGATGGCGCTGTCGGGCCCCACCACCAGCGTGTAGCCGTCCGGCGCCGCGTTCACGGCCTTGGCCACGCCGATGGCGCCGCCCGCGCCGCTCACGTTCTCGATGACGACCGACTGCTTCAGCCGTTCGCCCAGCCGGGTGGCGACGAGGCGGGCGTTGACGTCCACGCTGCCGCCCGCAGTGTAGGGAACGATCAGCGTGATCGGCCTCGCGGTGGGCCATGCGCCCTGCGCGAGCACGATGGCGGGCAAGGCCGAACAGAGGGTTGCGGCAAGAAGAAGGCGGCGGGATTTGTTCATGGCGTGGGTCGTTCCTGGTGGGCGGGATGCGGTTCTTGCGCAAGGCGCGCACGCAGCGCGTCGAACTCGCGGCTCCACTGCGTGCGCCACGCGCGGCGCTGCGTATCGTCGATCCACGCGCCATCGAGCCCGTTGTGCATGAAGCCGCGCAGGTCGTCCAGCCCGAAGCCGAAGTCGCGCGCCATCATCAGCCATGCCTGCGTGGGCGTGACCTTGTGCAGCGTCGGATCGTCGGTGTTGGGGTGGATGCGCAGGCCCAGGCCGGGCATGCGGCGAATGGGGTGGTCGAGCGCCCAGCGCTCGGGCGGCAGCGTTCGCAGGTAGTACGAGTTGGTGGGCACCACGGTAAAGATCACGCCGCGCTCGGCGCACTGGCGCGCGAAGTCGGGCTGGTCGACCACCGTGTAGCCGTGGTCGATGCGGTCAACCTGCAGCATGTCGAGCGCGGTGCGCACGTTGGTCCATGGCATGCCGAACTCGCCCGCGTGCGCGGTGGCCTTGAGCCCCGCGCGCCGCGCCTCGGCGTAGGCCTCTGCGAACAGTTCGGGCGGCCGGTCGACCTCGCGATAGTCGATGCCGATGCCGATCACCTCGTCGCAGCGGTGGGCCTTGACCCACTCCACCATCTCCACGGCGGCCCCGGGGCTCGCCTCGCGGTCGATGGCGGCAATGAGCCGGCCCGCGATGCCGAACTCCTGCTGCGCGTCATGGATCGCGCGGACGATCGCGCTTTGCGCCATCGGATAGGAAATGCCGGAGCCGTGCACGGTGCCGGTCGGGTTCCAGAAGAACTCGGCGTAGCGCACGTTGTGGGCCGCCGCGTCTTCCAGGTATTCGCGGGTCAGCTGGTACAGGTCGCCGGGGTTGCGCACCAGCTGCGCGTCGAGCGCGCGCAGCACACGCAGCACGCCGACCGGTTTTTCCCCGCGCGTATAGAAGCCCTCGATTTCCTCGGCCGCGAGCGGCGAACCGGCGCGACAGTTGAGTTGCTTGAAGGTTTCGTGGCGCACCGTGCCGAACAGGTGGCAGTGCAGCTCCACCTTCGGAATCCCATGCAGCATGGATTCCAGCGTGAGGGGCGGCAAGGCAGGGCTGGTCATGCCGGTCAGTCTAGGGTTCGGAGCACCATAAGAAAAATTTTGAATTTCTATAATTTGATTCACTGAATCGATAACGGGATCGCCATGGCCTCCTTGCCGCTTCGGGCGCTCACCTTGCGCCAGCTTCAGTTCTTCTCGGTGCTGGTGGAAGAAGGGCACTTCGGCCGCGCGGCACGCCGGCTGGCCATCACCCAGCCGGCGCTGAGCAATGCCATCAAGCAGATGGAGAAACTGCTCGGCGCCGAGCTGCTGACCCGCTCCACCCATCGCCTGCAGCTCACGTCCGTGGGTGCCGAGGTGCTTGCGCGCACCGATTTCCTGGTCAACACCTTCGAGGTGGCCTTGCGCGACATCGAAAGCACCGTGCAACGCGGGCGGGCTTTCGTGCGCGTGGGCGTGATCCCGTCGGCCAGCGCGCGCGTGACGGCCGCGGCCAGCGAGTTTCTGGAGGCCGACGATCGCGAGGTCGAGATCGCCTGGCGCGACGCGCCCTCCACCATCTTGCTGGCCGAGCTGCGCAGCGGCCAGCTCGACATGGCGGTGGCTGCGATCACCGAGCCGCCGGGTGGGCTGGACTGCATCGACCTGTTCCGCGATCCGCTGGTGCTGGTGGTGCGCCGCGACCATGCGCTGGCCGCGGCCGGAGACGCGAGCTGGGAGGCCATCGGCAAGGAGCGGCTGGTGCTGTTCGAGAGCGGCAGCATGCCGGCACTCGGCAACCCGGCGCGCGCGCAATTCGAACAGGGGGCCGAGCCCTACCGCGTGAGCTATTCCGAAACGCTTTATGCGCTGGTGCGCAGCGGGCAGGCGCTGGGGTTGATGCCGCGGCTCTACACCTCGTCGCTGCGCGACCCCGAGCTGGTGGTGCTGCCGCTGCTGAAGCCGCGCGTCGAGCGGCGCGTGGTACTGGCCTACCTGCCGGGGCCGATGCGCAACGTGGTGGCGCAGGAGCTCATTGCGTTCCTGCGCGAGCGGCTTCCGCAGGCCGGCGAGGCCGCGGTGCGGCGTGTGGCGGCCAAGGGAAAGCGCAGCCGGCGCTGAAGCCGGCCGGCCGGTTCAGTACAGCTCGGCGGCGGCGTGGATGGTTTCGCGCACGCGCGGATAGATCTGTGCGTTCCACTTGCTGCCGCTGAAAACGCCGTAGTGCCCCACGCCGGCCTGCAGGTGATGAACCTTGAGGTACGGCCGGATGCCGGTGCAGAGGTCTTGCGCCGCCACCGTCTGGCCGACCGAGCAGATGTCGTCGCGCTCGCCTTCCACCGTGAGCAGCGCGGTGCGGCGGATGGCAGCGGGGTTTACCGTGCGGTCGCCCACGGTGAGCACGCCGCGCGGCAGGTCGTAGGTCTGGAACACGCGCTCCACGGTTTCCAGGTAGAACTCGGCCGGCAGGTCGTTCACCGCCAGGTATTCGTCATAGAAGGCGCCGATGGTGCGGGCCTTCTCGACGTCGCCTTCGACCAGGTAATGGACCATGTCCTGGAACTGCTTCTTGTGGCGCTCGGGGTTCATGCTCATGAAGGCCGAGAGCTGCAGGAAGCCGGGGTACACGCGCCGCATCATGCCGGCATGCGGCCACGGCACGTGGCTGATGAGGTTGCGGCGAAACCATTCGATGGGCTTGCTGGTCGCGAGCACGTTGACGCCGGTGGGGTTGATGCGGCAATCGACCGGGCCGGCCATCAGCGTGAGGCTGCGCGGCGTGGCGGGGTTGTCGTCTTCGGCCATCAGCGCCGTGGCGGCCAGCGCGGCCACGCAGGGCTGGCAGACCGCGACCATGTGCACGCCCGGGCCGATGGCTTCGAGGAACCGGATGACCTGCAGCGTGTAGTCGTCGAGGCTGAAGCCGCCATGCCACAGCGGCACGTCGCGCGCGTTGTGCCAGTCGGTCAGGTACACGTCGTGGTCGCGCAGCAGGGTACGCACGGTTTCGCGCAGCAGCGTCGCGAAATGGCCCGACAGTGGTGCGACCAGCAGCACGGGCGGATGCACGGCCTGCGTGTCCTTGCGGAAATGCAACAGCGTTCCGAAGGGCGAGACCAGCGCCTTCTCTTCGTGCACCGCGGTTTCCACGCCGTCGACCGGCACGCTGGCGATGGCGTAGTCGGGGCGCGAATGGGTCAGCCGCATGCGCGAAAACACGTCGAGCTGCGCGGCCATGCGCCGCAACATGGTGCGTTCGGTGCCCTCTTTCCAGAGCGCCTGGCCGAGGTACTGGGCTGCGAGCCGGGAGGGCGAGAGCAGGTCGGCTTGGTTCTGGTAGGCCCGATACAACATGAAAGTAGTACAGGCAAGTTGCGGGCCAAGCGGTGGCACAGGCCTTGCACGGCCATGGGAGCCAACCGGCAGCAAGCAGTCCGTCCAGGAGATCCACGATGGCCAAACCCGTTCTCACGATCAGCAGCAGGAACTACGGCGCCTGGGCATTGCGGGGCTGGCTGATGTGCAGGCTGGCCGGGCTCGACTTCAGCGAGAAGATCATTCCGCCCGACGACCCGGCCATGAAGGCCGAGATGCTGCTGCTCTCCTCGTCGATGCTGGTGCCCTCGCTGCAGCACGGCAACGTCAAGGTGTGGGACACGCTGGCCATCGGCGAATACCTGAACGAGATCAAGCCCAAGGGCGCGCTGCTGCCGGCCGACATCCAGGCCCGCGCGCACTGCCGCGCCATCTGCGGCGAGATGCATTCGGGCTTCGCTTCGATGCGCGGCGCATTGCCGATGAACATCAAGGCCCGGTTCCGCGGCTTCAAGATCTGGTCGCGCGCGCAGGCCGACATCGACCGCATCGTCGCCATCTGGCGCGAATGCCTGAAGACCTACGGCGGCCCCTTTCTCTTCGGCAAGCAGCCGGGCATGGCCGATGCCATGTATGCGCCGGTGGTCACGCGCTTCCTGAGCTACGACGTGCCGCTGGACAGCGTCTGCGCCGCGTACTGCAAGCGCGTGATGGACTTGCCCGCCATGCAGGAGTGGGTGGCCGCCGCGAAGGAAGAGCCCGAGGAAATCGACGAGCTCGATGCGGAGTTCTGACTCTCGTGGAGTGCCGGTCAGCGCCGGAACATCCGCAGGTCGAGCGGGCTTTCTTCGCCAAGCCACATGGCATGCGCCGTGTGGTCGGCAAAGTCGTCGCCCGTGACGCCGTGCACGAAGATGTCGAGGCCGTCGCGATGGGCCTCGAGCCATTCGATCACCTGGTCGAACTCGGCGGCGTCGAAGGCCAGCTGGCAGCTCCAGTGCGTGTGCGGGCCGACCAGCCGCTCGTGCACCCGGCCGACCACCACCATCAGCTCCCGGCCTGCCTGCTCGCACAGCTGCCTTGCCTGCGCCACCGTGGCGGGGCCGAAGTAGACGTGGGCGTGGTATTGCGGATAGAGGTTCTCGGGGCGGCGCGGCATGATGCGGTCATTGTGAACCCAACCGGAAGCGGCCGCTGTAGCGGAACACGTCGCCGAACCAGCGATGGCGCAACACCATCTTCATGGTGAAGCGGTCGGCATCGTCCGGGTCGGGCCGCTCCTCGACGTAGGCGGTTCCCATCAACAGGCCGAGCGGCAGCGGCAGGTGCAGCCGGCCAAGGCGCCAGACGTAGCCCAGGTCGCGAAACACCAGCGCGCCTTCTTCCGCGCTCACCGCCAGGCGCATGCCGAGGCCGAAGCGCACGTATTCGATCACCTCGCCCCCGCCCGCGGGCGCCTGTGCCATGTGCGAGCGAAAGTGGAAGGGCGCGCGGCCCTCGAAGCTGAAGACGCGGTCCCAGTACAGGAGCGCGTTGCCGGGCCGGCAGCGGTAGTGCACTTCGATGGGCACGCCGGTGCCGGTGTAGGGAACGAGCGCACCGAACAGGCGGCCGAAGGGCATCAGCACCCGCGCCCAGGGCGCATGGTGCACCTCGTCCATCGTGCCGCGCACGCAGACGTGGGCATTCGAGAACGGCGCCATCGTGTAGTGCCGTCGGATCACGTCGCCCAGCTGTTCCCAGCCCGGGCCGAGCGCCTGCTGGAAGACGGGGCGCATGTCTTTCATGCGGCCGCCGCGGCGGTCTCGCTGCGCGCCTTGTAGAAGCGCAGGATGTGCTCGGAGAAGTCGCCCAGCAGAAACTGCGCCACGCGGTCGGCATACCAGTTGAAGCGCGTGCTCACGCGCCAGGAGACGTCGATGCGAAGCTCCGTGCCGCCGTCGCGCGGCGTGAGTGTGTAGGCCGAATCGCGCAGGTCGAAATAGTGGCCGCCGATGACCACGTGGTCGTCCAGCGCGCCGGCGGGGAAAGAGTCCGGCGAAAAGCGGTAGCGCCAGCTCACGCGCTGCAGCGGCTGCCACTCGGTGATGACCTCCTCGAAGTGCACGTCCTTCTGCCACTGCACCTTGCGCACGCGGCCTTCGGCGGTGTCTTCGGTCAGGGCGCCCACCGGCATCGGCACGCCGATGCGATAGGCCCAGGCATCGCCGACTTCGCTCGGCCGGATGTCACGCACTTCGTTGAGTTCATGCCACACGCGCTCGGCAGGCGCGGCGATGAAGAGCGTGCGCGAGGTGTTCGAGATCTGTTCCGGGTTGGGCCAGTGCGGCTCGACCGCACCCAGTGCCAGCGGCAGCACCGCGAAGCCGTAGAGCGCAGGCCTCGGCCAGTTGGTGATGCGGCAGACAATGCCCATTGCGAGGCCGCCTAGGCTGCCCATCACGCCGAACAAAGGCACGATGACGACGGCGCAGACCATCCCCTCGATGAACACCAGCAGCGTGCCGACGACGAACAGCGCGGTCGAGACCCACGGCGCCCAGATGTAGTAGCCCCAGCTGCGCCGCTCGATGCGCTCGGCCATGTAGACCGTGACGGCGCCGCACACCGCGGGCGCAAGATAGATGAAGGAGCCGAGCATGGCCGAGAAGCGCTGGCCCGGCAGGCCGCTGAAGGCGATGCGCAGCACCAGGGCTGCCGCGGCGCCGACGAGCAGCGGCCAGAACCATGCGAAGGGCATTGGGCGTGCGGGCATGTCGCGTACCTGCGCGGCATCGGCCTCGATGGGTGCCAGTTTCAGAGGGCCGGCTTCGGCGGGTTCGGTGCTCATGGAAGTTCTTCTCCTCGTGTGTTGTGTTTTGTGTCGGATTCGACAGGCGTTCAGCCGCTGCGCTTCGCAGTCACCATGCAGTAGTCGAAGTCGCGCCAGAAAAGGCCCAGCGCCAGCGCGCAATAACTGGCCACGATGTGCTTGCGGCGCCAGGGGCTCAGCCTGCCGCGCGCCTTCCAGAGTTCGGCCAGCGCAAAGCGCGTGGCAAGCGCCGGAATGTGCAGCGCACTGGGCGCCACGCGCCAGCGCAGCGACCGAACCTCGATTTCTTCGAATCCGTTATGACGCAGCGCCTCGACGAAATCGCCGCGCACGGCAAGCGTGGGCACGGCCCAGCTGTCGGCCCACAGGCGGTGCAGCCAACCGGCAAGCCGGCCCGGCCGGTGCCGCAGCAGGAAGCCGTCGACCACCGCCAGCCGCGCACCCGGCTTCAGCAGGCGGGCCGCCTCGCGTACGAAATCGGCCTTGGCCGTGCCGCTGGCGTAGCAGGCGCTTTCCACGGCCCAGGCGCCATCGGCCTTTGCGGTGGGCAGGCCGGTGCGCGTGTAGTCGGCTTCGATGTGCGCCATGCGGTCGGCCACGCCGGCACCCGCGTCGAGCCGCACGGAAATGCTGTTCTGCACCGGCACGTTGGTGACGGTGACGGCATATAGCAAAGGGTCGTCTCCCACCAGCGTGCGCGCGGTAGCGCCGGCGCCGCAGCCGAGGTCGATCACGCATCGGCGCCGCGGCGCCTCCTGGGTGGCCGGGGACTCGTCGAGCTTCAGCGCGCGGCCGACCGCGCGGTTCATTTCCACCAGCATGCCTTCGCGCCGCAGCGGGTTCAGCCCGAGCCGCCAGAAGCCGAAGTGCATGTTGTAGCTGGGGCTCCATGCGCGGTAGTCGTCCGCCACCTCGGTGAAATAGTTCTGCGTGTCGGCCTTGGTGATGGGCAGCGCGGCTTCGGGCGAGGGCGCTTCGGACGCACCGGCCGTTCGAGGCATGCGGAAATCGGGCTGGAAGACATTCGGCATGAGAACTCCTTTTTCAGATCCGGCAGTTGCCGCCCGCGCAGGTGCGGGACGACCGCGCCGCCTTGCCGGCGAGCACGGCCACCAGCCAGCGCGGCAGCCGGTAGCGGTTGCGCGCCAGCACGGCATAGGCGCGGTCGGCGAGCGGCGCGACCCACGGCAGGTCGAGCAGGAAGCTGCCACTCGGCAACCCGACGGCGTCGCGGCAAGCCCGGATGGCTGGAACGCCGACGAACACCTGGCCTGCCGCGTCGACCACGTGGATGGCCGTCATCAACGCCTCGCGCGGCGCCGGTCCCGCATCGAACCCGGCGGGCGAGCAGTCGACGAGTTCCAGCCGGGCCGCTGAATCCCGCGCCTTCATTGCGCTCATTTCCGCCGTGCAGAGGATGCAAGTGGCGTCGAAGTACACGGTGAGCGGGTAGGCGGCGGTGCTGTGCATGTTGGTTTTCGTTGTTTCTGTCAAAACAGAAATAATCAGGCAAAAAAAAGAGAACTCAGATCATGGGCAGGCTGGCGTGATGAGCGTCGGGGTCGTCGTCGTCCTTCTTCGCGGCCGGAGTCGTGGGCGCCGGGGCATCCCCGCGAACGAACTTCTGCACGCTGGCGCCGAGTGTCAGCACCTTGTCGAGGGTGCCCGGCGAGAGCCGCAGCATCTCGTCGGCCCAGGTGGCGAGCTTGCTCATCAGGTCCATGGTGGAGCGGATGCGGTCTTGCGCGTCGGCGGGCTCCTTCAGGAAATCGGGGCTGGAGACGATCTCGCGCAGCACGCGGATGGTGGGGTCGAACTCGCGCTCCTTGCGCTCCCGCACCACGGTGCGGAACAGCTCCCACACGTCGACGCTGGTTTCGAAATAGTCGCGCCGGTCGCCCAGGATGTGGGTGACGCGCACCAGGTTCCACGCCTGCAGTTCCTTCAGGCTGTTGCTCACGTTGGAGCGGGCCACGCCGAGCGTCTCGGAGAGTTCTTCCGCATGCATGGGCTTGCCGCGTGCGAAAAGCAGCGCATGGATTTGCGAGACCGTGCGGTTGACGCCCCACATCGAGCCCATTTCTCCCCAGTGGAGAACGAACTTGCGTTGGATGTCGGTGAGTTCCATGCCTTGAAGTCTAGGATTTTAGAAATTTCTGTCAAGAGAGAAATGAAAATTCCGTTTGCTTGGCGGGCCGTCCAAGAGTACTGTACAAATAATCAGTATTGGAGCGAAAAAAGGATCTGCCATGCCCACTGCTCACATCCCCCTCCACGCCATCAAGGGCCGCGGCGCGGCCACGCGGCTGGCGCACCGTTTCTCGCGCGACGAGCGCAATGCCTTCGACGACGGCTGGGGCACGCTCGAAGAAGGCGCGGCCGAAGCCGAAGAGCTGCCGCCGCTCGCGACCGAAGTGCGGTTCGAGGACGTGAAGTCGGTGCTCAATGAAAACGACTCGCCCGACATTTCGTTCGACCGGTCGCTGAACCCGTACCGCGGCTGCGAGCACGGCTGCATTTATTGCTTTGCCCGGCCCACGCACAGCTATCTGAATCTCTCGCCGGGGCTTGACTTCGAAACCAAGCTCATCGCCAAGCGCAACATCGTGGAGGTGCTGCGCACCGAACTCGGCCGCAGGAGCTACAGGCCCAGCCACGTCGCCATCGGCACGGCCACCGACTGCTACCAACCGATCGAACGCGAGCTGCGGCTCACCCGTTCGGTGATCGAGCTGCTGAAGGAAACGCGCCATCCATTTGCGCTGGTCACCAAATCGAGCGCGGTGGAGCGCGACCTCGACCTGATCGCGCCCATGGCCGCCGAGCACCTGGCCGCCGTGTACATCACCGTGACCACGCTCGACGGCGAGCTGGCCCGCAAGCTGGAGCCGCGCGCCGCGGCGCCGCATCGGCGGCTGCGCACCATACGCACCCTGGCAGAGGCAGGCGTGCCGGTGGGCGTGAGCGTGGCGCCGCAGATTCCCTTCGTCAACGAAGACATGGAGCAGGTGCTCGAAGCCGCATGGGAGGCCGGTGCGCGCAGTGCCTTCTACACCGTCATCCGCCTGCCCTGGGAGGTGGCGCCGCTCTTCAAGGAATGGCTCGAGCTGCACTATCCGCAGCGCGCGGACCGCATCATGGCGCGCATCCACGAGATGCGCGGCGGCAAGGACTACGACGCCGACTTTGCCACGCGCATGAAGGGCTCCGGGCTCTGGGCCGACCTGATCCGCCAGCGCTTCGAGAAGGCGGCGAACCGCATCGGCTTCAACCGCGAGCGCATTGCGCTCGACCTCAGCGCGTTCCGGCCACCTGGCGCAGCGGGGCAGGGCAACCTGTTCTAGGGCCGGTCGATGCCGATGCCGTTCGCCACCGGAACTCCCTGCTTCCGGCGGATAAAGTTTTGCATCATGAAGAAGTCGATTTGGAAGTAGATTCAAGTTCGGCCGATGCACGGGGAATGCCCCGTGGTTGCGCCAAAAAAGGTATCTATGAACGGGGTATGGCTGGTCGTGATGGGGGTTTCGGGCTGCGGCAAATCGAGCCTGGGGGCTGCGCTGGCGGTCGGATTCGGGCTGCCGCTGATCGAGGGCGACGACTACCACCCGCCGGCCAACGTCGAGAAGATGAGCCGGGGCATCGCGCTGACCGATGCGGACCGCGCCGGCTGGCTCGCGACGCTGGGGCATACGTTGGCCGATGCGTCGCAGGGCGCGGTGCTGACCTGTTCGGCGCTCAAGCGCAGCTACCGGGACCAGCTGCGCGCGGGCGTGCCGGGACTGCGCTTCGTGTTCATGGAGATCGAGCGCGCCGAGGCCGAGCGCCGCGTGGCCGCGCGGGCCGGCGCGGGCGAGCACATGTTTCCGGCGAGCCTGGTCGCCAACCAGTTCGCGACGCTCGAATCACCCGTCGGCGAGCCGGGCGTGCTCGCGGTCGATGCGACCGCGCCGTTGGGCCAGTTGGTCGCGCAGGTGAAGGCGTGGCTGCCGCCGGGCTGATCTGCAATGCGGCCCGGCGTCAGCCAATGACTTCAGGCCAATCGGTGTGGAAGAACTGGCCTTCGGGCTTGTCGGTGCGCTCGTACGTGTGGGCACCGAAGAAGTCGCGCTGCGCTTGCAGCAGGTTCGCCGGCAGGCGCTCGGTGCGGTAGCTGTCGTAGTAGGCGAGCGAGGCGCTGAACGCCGGCACCGGAATGCCGTTGCCGACCGCCAGCGCCACCACTTCGCGCCAGTTCTGCTGCGTGCGGTTGAGCAGGTCCTTGAAGAAGGGGTCGAGCATGAGGTTGCCGAGGGCCGGATCGGTGCGGTAGGCGTCGGTGATGCGGTTCAGGAAGCGCGCGCGGATGATGCAGCCGCCGCGCCAGATGGCCGCGATGCGGCCGAGATCGAGCTTCCACTCCTTCTTCTCGCCCATGGTCTGGATGAGGTCGAAGCCCTGCGTGTAGCTGATGACCTTCGACGCATAGAGCGCGTCGTGCACCTTGGCCACCAGCGCCTTCTTGTCGAGCGACAGTTCGATCTTCGGCCCCTGCAGCACCTTGCTTGCCGCCACGCGCGCTTTTTTCTGCGACGACAGCACGCGCGCCTCGACCGCGGCGTTGATGGTGCTGATGACCACCGCGTTCTCGGCCGCATTGAGGAGCGTCCACTGTCCCGTGCCCTTCTGGCCAGCCTTGTCGAGGATGAGGTCGACGATCGGCCGGCCCGTTTCCGGGTCTTTCTGCTCCAGCGCCTTGGCGGTGATCTGGATCAGGTAGCTCTGCAGCTCGCCCTCGTTCCATTCGTTGAAGATGGCGGCCATCTCGTCGGTGGTGAAGCCGGCCGCCTTGAACAGGCTGTAGGCCTCGCAGATCAGCTGCATGTCGCCGTACTCGATGCCGTTGTGCACCATCTTCACGTAGTGGCCTGCGCCGCCGGGGCCGATGTGGATCACGCAGGGCTCGCCGTCCACCTTGGCCGCAATGCTCTCGAAAATCGGCTTCATCACTTCCCAGGTGGAAAGCGGTCCGCCCGGCATGATCGATGGACCCTTGCGCGCGCCTTCTTCGCCGCCCGAGACGCCCGCGCCGATGAAGCGCAGGCCCTTGGCTTGGAGGTAGGCGTCGCGGCGTTCGGTGTCGGTGTAGAGGCTGTTGCCGCCGTCGATGACGATGTCGTCCTTGTCGAGCAGGGGAATCAGCTGCTCGATGACCTGGTCGACCGGTGCGCCGGCCTTCACCATGATCTGGATCTTGCGCGGCCTGGCGAGGCTCTGCACAAACTCCTCGAGCGTCCTGGCGCCCACCAGCTTCTTGCCGGGGTTGGCGGCCACGAAGGCTTCGGTGGTGGCTTCGGTGCGGTTGTACACGCTGACCTGGAAGCCGCGGCTTTCCACGTTCAGCACCAGGTTCTGGCCCATCACGGCCAGGCCGATCAATCCGAAATCGCTTTTGTCGTTGCTCATGGCCCTTCTTTCGTCTGCGGTAAATGTGATGGGGATTGTGCCGGGGGTGCCCCGGGGCTGCCATCGAAGGGCGTCTATACCCGCTTGGCAAGCGCGCGCGGCTTGGGTATGTTGGCGCGATGAACGGAAATGCCTCGCCCGCGATCGCCGCTCCCGTGATCCACACCTGGTCCACCGACGCCGTGCCGCCGCCGCAGCGGCTGGACTACTGGATCGGCGCCGTCTGCGAAGGCTTTCTCGAAATGGACGTGACCAGTCCCCTTGCCGGCAGCTTCGGCGCCACGCTCGAATCCGCGCCGCTCGGCGCCATTGGGGTGAACCGGGTGCGCGGCAGTGCGCAGGATGTGTACCGCACGCCCAGGGCCATTGCCCACAGCCGGAGCAACTACTACTACCTGCTGTGCAAGACCGATTCGCCCTGGGTCGCCGTGCAGGACAACCGCTCGGCGCGCATGCTGCCGGGCGACCTGGTGTTGGTCGACTCCCGGCGCTGCTACGAATTGCATCTGCTCCAGTCCGCCGACACGCTGTCGCTCGAACTGCCCACCGCATGGGTCGAGTCGTGGCTTCCGGATGCAGGCGACCAGGTGGCGCGGCGCATCGACGGGCAATCGGGCTGGGGCTGTGTGCTGAGCGGCTTTGCCCAGCAGCTTTCGCCGCAGGGCGCGTTGAAGCCGCCGCTGCCTGCGGCATTGCTGACCGACCATCTCGGGGGGCTGCTCGCGCTCGCCGCTGGCACCGCGGCCGATGCGGGTGGGCCGGCCGCGAGCGAAGGCGCCCGTGCGGCGCTGCGCCGCCGCGTGCTCGACGCCACGCGCGAACGGCATGCCGAACCAGGCCTGACGGCTGCCAGCGTGGCGCGCGGACTGGGCATCTCGGAGCGCAGCCTGCACCGCAGCCTGGGCGACGGGGCGACCACCTTCGCGGCCGCGCTGACCGGCTTTCGCATGCAGGTGGCGCGGCGCATGCTCGGCGACCCTCGCTTCGATCGGCTGGGCATCGCGGAAATCGGTTTTCGTGTCGGGTTTACCGACGCATCGCATTTCGTTCGCCAATGCCGCCGGCATCTCGGGCTGACTCCTGGCACCTTACGCCGCCAGCGCTGAGAAAGGCGGGGCGCACGGCGGGCGTCAATCGGCCACGAGGCTGGCAGACAGCGGCCATTCGCGCCGCATCGTGTTTCCTAAAGTCGTCTTTATTCAACGACGACGAAGAAGGAGATACGCATGTCCGACACCTATGTTCTGATCCATGGCGCCTGGCACACCGGCGGCGAGATGGAGGCCGTGGCAGCCGGCCTGCGCGCGACCGGCCACGTGGTGCATTGCCCCACGCTCGCGGGCAACCGGGCGGGCGACGATCGGTCGCGCATCGGCCTCGATGAAGCGATCGACTCGGCCGTCCGCTTCATCGAAGAGAACGAACTGGCCGAGGTTCGCCTGGTGGGCCACAGCTACGGCGGCATGGTGATTTCGGGCGTGGCGGACCGCATCGCGCAGCGGCTCAGGCGCCTGGTCTACGTCAACGCCTTCGTACCGCTCGATGGCGAATCGCTCAACGACATGGCGCCGCCGCACTACGTCGCGATGTTCGACGCCGTGGCCGCGGCCAACGGCAATGCGGTGAGCCTGCCGTTCGAAGTCTGGCGCGAGGCTTTCATCAACGACGCCGACCTGCCGCTGGCGCAGGCCAGCTACGAGCGGCTGAACCCGCATCCCTACCGCACCTTCACCGACACGATCCGGCTGCGTGAGCCGCTGGCGGCATTGCAGCTCGGCAAGTCTTATGTCAACTGCCAGCAGGACACGGCCATGCCGCACAGCCTGCCGTGGCATCCGCGCCTGTCGGAGCGGCTCGGGCTCTTCAGACTGGTGGAGTGCCCCGGCAGCCACGAGATGTTCTTCTCGAACCCGAAGCGGCTCGCGCAGGCGATCCTGGAGGCGGGGCGGGATTAGGAGCTGGCTCAGCCGGCGAAGAGCGCATCGAAAACGCGGATCGACGCATAGGCGTCGTTGGCCGCATAGCGGATCTGCGCTTCCGTCAGTTGCCTGTTGGCCCAGTTCGAGGTGGTGGCCTTGCGCGACTTGACGAAGCGCCGGTTGAACACCAGCGCCACGGCCGCCTTCACGCCCACCGACTTGCGGTAGCCGCGGCGGCGGAACTCGCTGTCGATGTCGAACACCGCCTTGGGTTCGATGTTGAGGCGGTTGCGGATCAGCGTGAGGTCGGTCGAAAGGCCGAAGCCGACCTTCCTGAGCTCGGTGGAAGCAATCAGCATGGCCACCACCGGATTGCATTCGGTGCGGTGCAACTGAAAGAGCCAGGCGGTTTCGCGCGTGGAGAACTGCACCACGTGCGGGCCGCCGGACACTTCGTTCTTTGCGAAGGTGGGCTTCGATTCGGTGTCGAAGCCGGCAACACCGGCGGCCAGCAGCGCAGCGGCGGCGCGCTCGGCCTCGGCCAGCGTGGAAACGACCACGATGTCTTTCAGTCCCAGGCCTTCGAAGGCTTCGAGCAGCGCGATCTGCTCGCGCTCGGGAAGGGGCGGCAAAGCGAGTGTGTCGTCGCTCAAGGGGAGGCTGCTTTCTTTGTCTTCACTGGGGCTTTCTTTGCGGTTTTCTTTTTGGGCGGCTGGCCCGAACGCAGGGCCGCCTCGTAGGCGCGGCGGCCCCAGAGCGCGGCTTCTTCGCGGTCTTCGAAAAGATCGGCGGGCGCTTGCCGGTACGACATCGGCATCGCCTTGCCGTTGCGCTCGTAGGTGAAGGGCGGCAGGTTCTGCTTGTCGAAATGCTCGGCGCTGGTGGCGTCCGACTTGAGGTAGAGCGTGTCCTTGAGGACGATCGCGATCATCCGTCCCTCGTGAAAGATGCCGTGGCCTCCGAACATGCGGCGCGCCTCGATGCGGCCGAAGCGCTCGAAAATCTCGTGCAGGCTTTCGACGAATTCACTCATCGCGGACCCGGCTCATGCGGTGATCTCGATGCGGTTGCCGTCCGGGTCGAGCACCACGCTTTCGTAGTAGCCGTCGCCGGTGCGGCGAGGCCCGTCGAGCAGCGGGTAGCCGTCGGCCTTCAGGCGCTGCGTGAGCGCGTCCACCGCCGCATCGGAACCCACGCTGATGGCCAGGTGTGTCCAGCCCATGCGCTGCGCGCCGGGTTCGGCGGGCACGGGGGAGAGCGTGCGGGTGGTCATGGCTTCGATCCGGGCACCGTCGCCCAGGCTGAGGAAGCAGGAGGCAAAGCCCTTGGCCGGATTGACATAGCCCGCGCCGGCCGTGGCGCCGAAGTAGTCGATGTAGAAGCGCTTGCAGCGTTCGAGGTCGGTGGTCCAGAGAGCGATGTGATCGATGCGCATGGGGAAACAGAAGGCAAGAGCGCTCAGCCGATACGCCGCGACTGTCGTGTCGGGCTCGATGGATACCAATGGTAGGCGACCCGTTCGCGTCCGCTGGAGGGGTGCCGGTCGACAGCGCCGCGCACCAGGCCGTAGCGTTCGTAGAAGCGCTGCGCCGCGGTGTTGCTGGTGGCCACGTGCAGTTTCCAGCCGAACGGCATGCGCACGCCGGCTTCGTCGAGCAGCGCCTGCCCGAGACCCTGGTTGCGCAGATGGGGTTCGACAAAGAGCTGTGCCACGTATTCGCGGCGCGCCAGCAGCACCATGAAAGCGAGGACCTGGCCCTCGCGCTCGGCCAGCACCACGTCGGCCGGCGGCACGAATTCGGTTTGCACGCGCCGCAGCCAGTGTGTGATGGGCTCGATGACGGTGGCCCGGCGGTTGGCCGCGATCCAGGCCCGGCGCCAGATGCCGGCGAGCACCAGGTTCTCTTCGGCGGCGCCGTCGCGGGAGCGCAAATGGAAGGCAGGAATCTGTGCTGCGGACATGCGCTCCATGATACGGCGCCCGTACCCCGAGGTCGATCAGCCGTTCAGCGTCTGTGCGTGGTGCGCGACGTGGTCCGCCATGAAAGTCTGGATGAAGTAGTAGCCGTGGTCGTAGCCCGCATGCCGGCGCAGCGTGACTGGCTGGCTGGCGGCAAAGCAGGCGGCCTCGAAGGCCTCCGGGTAGAGCTGCTCGGCAAGGAATTTGTCGGAGAGGCCCTGGTCGATCAGGATGCCCTGGGGGTAGGGCGCGGCGATCTGCGATTTCATCAGTGCGCTGGCGTCGTGCGCAAGCCACTGCGCCCGGTCGCCGCCCGGCCCGCCCAGGTAGCCGCTGAACGCCTTTTCGCCCCAGGGGCATTGCGTGGGCGCGCAGATGGGGGCAAACGCCGACAGCGACTTGAAGCGCCCGGGGTGCCGCAGCGCGAGCGTGAGCGCGCCGTGGCCGCCCATCGAATGGCCGCAGATGCCCAGGCGCTGGTCGTCGATGGCGAAGTGCCGCGCAACGAAGGGCAGCAGCTCGTGCACGATCCAGCTTTCCATGCGCCAGTGGGCGGACCAGGGCGCCTCGGTAGCGTCCAGGTAGAAACCTGCGCCAATGCCGAAATCCCAGTTGGCGGTGGCGCCAGGCAGGCTTTCGACGGCGCTCCCGCGCGGGCTGGTGTCGGGTGCGATCAGCGCCAGGCCCAGGCTGGCGGCCATGCGCTGCGCGCCGGCTTTCACTGCGAAGGTTTCCTCATTGCAGGTCAGCCCCGCCAGGTAGAGCAGGGCCGGTACGCGCTCGTTCGCGGCTTGCGGCGGCAGGTAGACCGAGAAGCGCATCGGCAGGCCGATTTCGTGCGAGGCGTGCTCGTGGAAGCTCTGCACGCCGCCGAAGGCATGGTGCTCGGAAAGGGTCTTGAGAAAGTCGGTCATCGGGCAGTGTTGTTGTGGCGTGCGGGCACGAGTTCGAGCACGGCGTCGGCAAAGATGCGCGGCGCCTCCTGGGGCATGTTGTGGCCGACGCCGGGCACCAGGCGGTGCGAGCGCGGCCCGCTGAAGCGGTGTGCATGGGCCGAGGCGTCGGCGGGCGGGCGCACCCCGTCGTCAATGCCGTCGAAGGTGATGCTGGGCACGGCGATCGCCGGTTGCGCGGCCAGGCGGCGCTCGATGTAGGCGTAGGCCGGGTCGCCCGCAACGAGCCCGAAGCGATGCCGGTACGAGTGGATCACCACGTCGACGAAGTCGGGATTGTCGAAGGCGGCGGCGCTGCGCTCGAACGTGGCGTCGTCGAACTTCCACGTGGGCGACCAGAGCTGCCACAGCAGACGGGTGAGCGCCTTGCGGTCCTTCGCCAGCCCGGCGCGGCCGCGCTCGCTGTGAAAGTAATACTGGTACCAGAGGCTGTGCTCGTTCGCGGGCGTGTCGGGCGCCATCGCCTTCGCGATGTCCTGGATGTTGTAGCTGTTGAACGAGACCAGTCCCGCGCAGCGCTCGGGCCACAGTGCCGCCACCACGCAGGCGGCGCGCCCGCCCCAGTCGTAGCCCGCGAGCACCGCGCGCGGAATGGCGAGGGCATCGAGCAGCGCGAGCAGGTCGGCGCCGAGGGCCGCCTGTTCGCCGGAGCGCGGCGTGGCGTCGCTCAGGAAGCGCGTGGCGCCGTAGCCCCGCAGGTAGGGCACGATGACGCGGCAGCCCTGGCCGGCGAGCATTGGCGCCACTTCGGCGTAGGTGTGGATGTCGTAGGGAAAGCCGTGCATCAGCAGCACGGGCGGGCCGTCCGCCGGGCCGGCTTCGAAGTACGCAACTTCCAGAACGCCCGCTTCGATCTTGCGCAAGGGTTCCATGCGGTTCATGGCGGGCGTTCTCTTCAGGGGGTCAGTACAGAACCACGCCGCGGATGGATTCGCCGCGCTTCATGAGGTCGAAGCCCTTGTTGATGTCTTCGAGCGGCATGGTGTGCGTGATCAGGTCGTCGATGTTGATCTTGCCTTCCATGTACCAGTCGACGATCTTGGGCACGTCGGTGCGGCCGCGCGCGCCGCCGAAGGCCGAGCCTTCCCACTTGCGGCCGGTGACCAGCTGGAACGGACGCGTGCTGATCTCGGCACCCGCCTCGGCCACGCCGATGATGATGCTGCGGCCCCAGCCCTTGTGCGTGCATTCGAGCGCCTGGCGCATCACCTTGGTGTTGCCGATGCACTCGAAGCTGTAGTCGGCGCCGCCGTCGGTCAGCTGCACGATGGCATCGACCACGTTCTCGGTGTCCTTCGGGTTGATGAAGTGCGTCATGCCGAACTTGCGCGCCATGGCCTCGCGCTCGGGGTTCAGGTCGACGCCGATGATCTTGTCGGCGCCCACCATCCTGGCGCCCTGGATCACGTTCAGGCCGATGCCGCCGAGGCCGAACACCACCACGTTGGCGCCGGCTTCCACCTTGGCGGTGAAGATCACGGCGCCGATGCCCGTGGTGACGCCGCAGCCGATGTAGCAGACCTTGTCGAACGGCGCGTCCTCGCGGATCTTGGCCAGCGAAATTTCAGGGGCGACCGTGTAATTGCTGAAGGTCGACGTCCCCATGTAGTGAAAGATCGGCTTGCCGTCCAGGCTGAAGCGGCTGGTGGCATCGGGCATCAGGCCCTTGCCCTGCGTGCCGCGGATCAGCTGGCACAGGTTGGTCTTGCGCGACAGGCAGAACTTGCACTGGCGGCATTCGGGCGTATAGAGCGGAATGACGTGGTCGCCCTTCTTGAGCGTGGTGACGCCGGGGCCCACGTCGACGACGATGCCCGCGCCTTCATGGCCGAGGATGGCGGGAAAGATGCCTTCGGGGTCGGCGCCCGAGAGCGTGTAGTAGTCGGTGTGGCAGATGCCGGTGGCCTTGATCTCGACCAGCACCTCGCCGAACTTCGGGCCCTCGAGGTCGACGGTTTCGATGGTGAGGGGGTCTCCGGATTTCCAGGCGACGGCAGCTTTGGTTTTCATGGGGCTTCAGGGCAAAGAGGGGATGAGACAGGCAAGGATACCCAGACCGCGTTCAGGCTGGACCCGCAGCAAAGATACCCGACATTCCGATGAACCCGGGCAGGTGGCGAAAGTCCCAGACCCAGCTTCGCAACGCCGGATATTCGTCCAGGGATATTCCACCTTCGCCGGCCAGCGCCACGTACGGGAAGCAGGCCAGGTCGGCCACGGTGGCGTGCGGCCCGGCCAGCCACTGGAGCCTGTCGCTCGCGCGCTCGGCCAGGTGGTCGTCGAGCATGCGAAAGACCACATGCGCGCCGCGCCGGCAGGCCTCGATGTCGAAATGCTCGTAGCCGAAAACATCGTGCAGCCGCGCCGCCGACGCGGTGCGGGTGATTTCGTCGGCGGTGGCGAACCACATCGCGATCTGGCCGCGCAACTGCGGGTCGCCCGGGTACCAGTGGCCATGGGTGTCGTGCTGGCTCGCGAGATAGACGAGGATGGCCTGCGCGTCGCGCAGCACGAAACCATCGTCGTCGATCACCGGAAGCTGCCCGAGCGGGTTGACCTGCGCCAGGAAGGCGGCCGACTTGTGCTCGCGGCCGGGATGGAAGTCGACCGGCACGCTCTGGTAGTCCACGCCGAGCCAGGCGAGCATCTGCCGCACCTTGAAGCAGTTGCCCGACAGCGCGTAGTCGTAGAGCCGGATCATGCGGCCTGCCTCACGCCGAAGCGCATCCCGCGCTCGCGCAGCCAGCGCCGGTAGGTGACGGACGATGTGTCGCCGCGTGTCGGCGTTTCGGCGCGGCCTTCGAGCGGCATGCGCTTGAAGGCGTGGTTCTCGAGGATCGGCTTGTCCTGCCCGAAGATCGTGTGCTGGAACGCGATGAGTTCGGCATCTGTCGACGTGTCGTCGTAGCAGGCAAGAAGCGTGTGGGCGATCACGTGCTCATCGTCCAGCGGTTGCAGGAACAGGCCGATGGCATCGAGCTTGCCGGCGCGGTGGCTCGACTTGTAGAGCATGGCGGTGAGCGGCTGCATCACCCGGTACTTGTAGAGCACCTCGCTGCCACTGTCGTGGGCCGCCGAGGCGCGCGGCTGCCAGAAGCGGCAATCGGTGGCCCAGATTTCTCCAGTGCCGGGTTCGATGCGCACCTGGTACGTGGCCACCTCGGTGTGCGGCACCTTGCCCAGCACGTCGGCGTGCACGAAGGGAAAGTGCGCCATGTCCAGAAAGTTCTCGATCACGCGCAGCCCCGACACGGCCACGCCGATGGCGCCGCAATCGACGATGCGGCGCCCGGCTTCGCCGTATTCCGGAAAGTCGAACAACGGCCGCGCGGGCGTGCCGCCGGGGCAGACCCAAAGATAACCATGGCGCGACTGGACGGCCAGCGCCTGCGAGCCCAGCCGGCATTGCGGCGTGCCGGCCGCATCACCCCAGAGCTGCAGCGTTTCGCCGAGCAGGCGTGCTGCGCGGGGCCTTGCTTCAGAGGTGCCGGCCAGCGCGGTGGCGGGGCCGGCGACCAGCCAGTCATCGAGCATGTTGGGGTCGTCGGTGATGAAGGACATGGGACTTTTTCTTTCGCTCAGGCGGCCGGCTGCCGTGCCTCGATCTCACCGCGCAGGCCGCGTGCGGCGACGTGCAGCGCCTTCATTGCTTCGGTGCCGGGCGCTGCATCGGTCCAGAGGTGGATGAAGGCCAACCCCGCTTGGGCATCGAGCACCAGCGCCGCGGTCGCGATATGGCCGAGCGCGCCGTGCAAGGCGGGCGATGCCGCATCCGGCATGAAACCCCGCGCGTCGAGCGCATTGCGCACACTGGCCGAATCGGCGCGCACGCTGAGCGTGCGACAGAACGACCAACCCGGGGGAACGGCATCGTCCCGCGGCGGAGGCGGCGGCTCCTCGGCTGCGAGATGGACCCACAGCATGCCGGCCGCATCGACCGCGCTGAACACCTTCGCGCAGACATTGCGCGGCGGTTGCATGTCGGGGTGCGCAGGAATGCGGGTGCACTGGCCGCTGCCCGCGGCGTACTGCCAGCCGTGGTAGGCGCAGGAGAGGCGGTCTTTCATCACGTGCCCCAGCGTGAAGCGCACGCTGCGGTGCGGGCAGCGGTTTTCCCATGCCTGCGGTGCGCCGTCGGCTGACCGCCAGAGCGCGAGCTCCTGGCCCTTTGCAAAGCCGGCGACGATGTTGGCGCCGGGGCGCAGCTCGGCCGAGCGAGCCACCGGGTGCCAGGTTGAAATGCTGCTGTCTGCGCTCATGATCGCGTTACCTTATCGCAAGTCATTGCGATGGCGCTCGCCGATAATGGCGGCTCGCTCCGACCGCCATCATCATGAAGAAAATACTCGTCCTCAACGGCCCCAATCTCAACCTGCTCGGCACGCGCGAGCCAGAGCAATACGGACGCGACACGCTGGCCGACGTCGAGCGCCTGTGCGCGGAGGCGGGTGCAAAGCACGGTGTCGAGATCGAATGCCGCCAGTCGAACCACGAAGGCATCCTGATCGACTGGATCCATGAAGCCGGACGCGAGGTGGCCGCAGGCAACATGCTCGGGGTGGTGATGAACCCGGGTGCCTACACCCACACCTCGATTGCGCTGCACGACGCCATCAAGGGCGCGAGCGTGCCGTTGATCGAGCTGCACATCTCGAACGTGCACGCGCGCGAGGAGTTTCGCCACCGCTCGTACATTTCGCCGGCGGCGCGCGGCATCATCGTGGGCCTGGGCGTGAAGGGCTACGCACTGGCCATTGCGGCCCTGGTGCCCTGAGCCTGCGGGTCAGTCAAACTGCTTTGGAGCCGCGGCCTTCCAACTGCGGCTGATATGTCCCTGGGCGTCGACGCTCTCCAGATGCACGTCGAAGCCCCACAGCCGCGCGACGTGCTTGAGCACTTCTTCCGCATCGTCGTGCAACGGCAGGTTGTTGCGCTGGGTGTGGCGCAGCGTCAGGGCGCGGTCGCCGCGCATGTTGACGTTCCACACCTGGATGTCGGGCTCCCTGCTGCCGATATCGTATTGGCGTGACAGCGATTCGCGCAGCACGTGATAGCCGCTGTCGTCGTGAATGGCGGACACCTCGAGCTCGGGTTCGCTCTGGTGGTCGCGGATCGCGAACAGCCTGAAATCACGCATGGTCTTCGGGCTCAGGAACTGGCCCACAAAACTCTCGTCCTTGAAGTTGCGCATGGCATAGTCGAGCGTCTTGACCCAGTCGGTGCCCGCGAAATCGGGAAACCAGCGGCGGTCTTCCTCAGTCGGGTTCTGGCAGATGCGCCGCAGCTCGGTGAACATCGAGAAGCCCAGCGCATAGGGGTTGATGCCGCTGTAGGCGCGATGCCCGACGGGCGGCTGAAAGATCACTCCGGTGTGCGAGCTGAGCCATTCCATCATGAAGCCGTCGGCAAGCTGGCCGCGGTCGTACATGGTGTTCAGCAGGGTGTAGTGCCAGAAGGTGGCCCAGCCCTCGTTCATGACCTGCGTCTGGCGCTGCGGATAGAAATACTGCGCGATCTTGCGCACGATGCGCACCACCTCGCGCTGCCACGGCTCCAGCAGCGCGGCATTCTTCTCGATGAAATAGAGCAGGTTCTCCTGCGGTTCCGACGGAAAGCGGCGGGACGGGTCTGACTCCGCGGCCTGCTCGCTCTTGCGCGGCAGCGTGCGCCAGAGATCGTTGACCTGCTGCTGCATGTAGCGCTCGCGCTCCGCGCGCTGCGCGCCTTCTCGCGCCAGCGAGCGCTTCTGCGGACGGCGATAGCGGTCGACGCCGTAGTTCATGAGCGCATGGCAGGAGTCGAGCAACTGCTCCACCGCGTCGAGTCCGTGGCGCTCCTCGCACTCGGCAATGTAGTGCCGCGCATAGACGAGGTAGTCGATGATCGAGGATGCGTCGGTCCACATCCGGAACAGGTAGTTGCCCTTGAAGAAGCTGTTGTGGCCGTAGGCCGCATGCGCGATCACCAGGGCCTGCATGGCCATGGTGTTTTCTTCCATCAGGTAGGCAATGCACGGGTCGGAGTTGATGACGATCTCGTAGGCCAGCCCCATGTGGCCGCGGCGATAGTTCTTCTCGGTGGTGATGAACTGCTTGCCGTACGACCAGTGGCGGTAGATCATGGGCATGCCAACGCTGGCATAGGCGTCCATCATCTGCTCGGCGGTAATCACCTCGAGCTGGTTCGGATACACATCGAGACCGAAGCCCCTGGCCGTTTTCGCGATCTCGGTGTGGTAGGTCTCGATGAGGTCGAAAGTCCAGTCGGAAGGGCTGGGCAGGCGCTCCAGGCGTTCCAGGGGAGGGTGCTCGGAAGTCATGCGGGCACTCCTTCCTTCTTGAAGAGGTCGCGGAACACGGGGTAGATATCCCGTGCGTCCGACACCTTGCGCATCGCGAAGTTGGGCTGTGTGCCTTCGAGCTGCGCGTACTCCTGCCACAGGTTCTGCTCGGTTTCCGCGACCTGCACGTAGGCGTAGTAGCGCACCACGGGCAGGATGCTGTCCACCAGCAGTTCGCGGCATCGGCCGCTGTCCTGGTGCCAGTTGTCGCCGTCGCTGGCTTGCGCGCCGTAGACGTTCCATTCGCCGCTCGGGTAGCGCGCCTTGATGATCTCGTCCATGAGCACCAGCGCGCTCGACACCACGGTGCCGCCGGTTTCCGTGGCGTGGAAGAACTCTTCCTCGGTCACTTCCTGCGCCTGCGTGTGGTGTCGCAGGAACACGAGGTCGATCCTCTCGTAGTGCCGCGTGAGGAACATGTACAGCAGCATGAAGAAGCGCTTGGCCATGTCCTTGCGCGCCTCGTCCATCGATCCCGACACGTCCATGAGACAGAACATCACGGCCTTGGCGCTGGGCACGGGTGTCTTCACGCGGTTGCGGTAGCGCAGGTCGATGGGGTCGATATAGGGCACATGCCGCATGGTGCGGCGCAACTCTTCGATCTGCTCTTCGGTTTCCCGGATTTCGTTCGCGACCAGGGCCTGGGTGGCCTGCGGGTGCGCCCTCAGGTGCAGCAGATGGGCTTCGAGGCGCTTCAGTTCCTTGCGCGGCTCGCCGCCGAGTGCAATGCGCCGTGCCAGGGCGCCGCGCATCGAGCGCACCACATGCAGGTTGTTGGGCGAACCGTCGCTCGTGAAGCCCGCCCGATGGCTCTTCCATTCGGGCACCTCGGCGATTTGCGTGCGAATGAGGTGCGGCAGTGCGAGGTCATCGAAGAAGACGCGCATGAATTCTTCGCGCGTGAGGCGGAACACGAAGTCGTCTTCGCCTTCGCCGCCATCCCCGGCCTCGCCGCTGCCCGAGCCGCCGCCGGCCTGGCCTTCGGGCCGCGCGATGCGATCGCCTTTCAGGTACTCCTGGTTGCCCGGATGCACGTACTCCCGATCGCCCCCGCGCGCATGCCCGAACACCGGTTCGGACACATCGTGGCGGGGCAGGGTCACGTCTTCGCCTTGCTCCAGTTCGCGGATGTTGCGGCCGCTGACGGCGCGCCGCACCGCTTCCTGGATCTGTCCCTTGTAGCGCCGGAGAAAGCGCTCACGGTTGCCAATGGACTTGTTCTTGCCCGATAGCCGGCGGTCGATGATCTGCTGCAGGATGGCCACGATGGTGTCTAAGCTCCTTGCAAAAAGAGGACGATTGAGGCGTCGTCGTTATGAACTCTTGCGCACCCGCAGGTACCACTCGCAGAGCAGGCGAACCTGCTTGGCCGTATAGCCTTTCTCGACCATGCGGGTCACGAAGTCCTCGTGCTTCTTCTGCTCGTCGGCGCTGCTCTTGGTGTTGAAGCTGATCACCGGAAGGAGTTCCTCGGTGTTGGAGAACATCTTCTTCTCGATCACCGCGCGCAGCTTCTCGTAGCTGGTCCAGGCGGGGTTGCGGCCGGCGTTGCCGGCGCGCGCGCGCAGCACGAAGTTGACGATCTCGTTGCGGAAGTCCTTTGGATTGCCGATGCCTGCAGGCCGCTCGATCTTCTCGAGTTCGGCGTTGAGCGAGGCGCGGTCGAACACTTCGCCTGTGTCCACGTCGCGGAACTCCTGGTCCTGGATCCAGTAGTCGGCGTAGGTCACGTAGCGATCGAAGATGTTCTGGCCGTATTCGCTGTAGCTCTCGAGGTAGGCGGTCTGGATCTCCTTGCCGATGAACTCGGCATAGCGCGGCGCCAGCAGCTCCTTGATGTAGCTGATGTACTTCTGCTCGGTTTCCGGCGGGAACTGCTCGCGCTCGATCTGTTGCTCGAGCACATACATCAGGTGCACCGGGTTGGCCGCCACCTCGGAGCTGTCGAAGTTGAACACCTTCGAGATGATCTTGAAGGCAAAGCGCGTGGACACGCCGCTCATGCCTTCGTCCACCCCGGCGTAGTCGCGGTATTCCTGGATCGACTTGGCCTTCGGGTCGGTGTCCTTCAGGTTCTCGCCGTCGTACACCTGCATCTTGCTGTAGATGCTGGAGTTCTCCGGCTCCTTCAGGCGCGTGAGCACCGAGAGCTGGGCCATCATGCGCATCGTTCCGGGCGCGCATGGCGCCTTGGAGAGCGAAGAGTTGCGCACCAGCTTCTCGTAGATCTTGATTTCTTCCGAGGCGCGCAGGCAGTAGGGCACCTTGACGATGTAGATCCGGTCGAGGAAAGCCTCGTTGTTCTTGTTGTTGCGGAAGGCCTTCCATTCGCTCTCGTTGCTGTGTGCCAGCACGATGCCGTCGAACGGAATGGCACCGAAGCCCTCGGTGCCCTTGAAGTTGCCTTCCTGCGTGGCCGTGAGCAGGGGGTGCAGCACCTTGATGGGTGCCTTGAACATTTCCACGAACTCCAGCAGGCCCTGGTTGGCCAGGCACAGGCCACCCGAATAGGCGTAGGCGTCGGGATCGTCCTGGGCATAGGTTTCGAGCTTGCGGATGTCGATCTTGCCGACCAGCGAAGAAATGTCCTGGTTGTTCTCGTCGCCCGGTTCGGTCTTGGCGACCGCGATCTGCCGCAGCACGGACGGATAGCGCTTGACGACCTTGAACTGGCGGATGTCGCCGCCGTACTCCTCGAGCCGCTTGACGGCCCAGGGCGAAAGAATGCGGTTGAGGTAGCGACGGGGGATGCCGTACTCCTTCTCGAGGATCTCGCCATCCTCGGCGGCGTCGAACAGGCCCAGCGGCGTTTCGTTGACCGGCGAACCCTGGATCGCATAGAACGGCACGTGCTCCATGAGCTGCTTCAGGCGCTCGGCGATCGAACTCTTGCCGCCGCCTACGGGACCGAGCAGGTAGAGGATCTGCTTCTTCTCCTCGAGCCCCTGGGCGGCATGCCTGAAGTACGACACCACCTGCTCGATGGCGTCCTCCATGCCGTAGAACTCCTTGAACGCCGGATAGATCTTGATGACCTTGTTCGCGAAGATTCGCGAAAGCCGGGAGTCGTTGCGCGTGTCGACCAGCTCGGGTTCGCCGATGGCCTTGAGCATCCGCTCGGAAGCAGTGGCATACGCTGTGGGATCGCGTTTGCAAATATCCAGGTAGTCCTGCAGCGACAGGACCTCCTCGCGGGTGCGCTCGTAACGGGCGGCAAAGTTGCTGATCACATCCATGGTCACGCCTCCATCAGGTCTGCGGGTTTATCGGCCCCGAAGGCCTGCAGCCCAACGCGTCGCAACTTTTTAAAGGTGTGCCCGCCCATGGCTGCAAGCCGTGGAAAACTCCCTTAATCACATCTTCACAAACAGCATAAAGCAAAGAGTGCACCCGGAAAATTCTTTGTTAAATCAGAACCACAGTGCCGAGTAAAGTTCCTGAGAAAAACCCGCACCATTTGGCAATTCCAGCTAAATTTCAGGGTTCGGCAATCGAACTTCGCGCGACCCCTCCGCCCAGTGAAAATACCTATGGCGATCGGCATATGCAGTCATTGCATCTTTTCCGGCGAAAGCACCTCCTAAAGAGCATCGAGCGGCTCAAAGCTGTTACACACCAATAACGCGCCGCATGCTGTTTGGGTTTATTGCTCAATCGAAAAAAATATAAAAGCAATCCCCGCGCCATCTTTTGATGGGCATGTCGCGCATGTGAGCGTGGGAAAGCGCGCCAAGGCGCGGTCAGCGTGATTCTGAGGAGGATGCGTCATGGTGCGCAGCACCGAACAAGGTCGGCAGGCACCGTTCGCGTGCGCGAAGGCGTGCAGCGCCGAAGCCGCGCCCTGAGGCCGCTCCTAACTGCTTGAAAAACCTGGGGAATCGGAGCCCGGCCGCTGATGGGCGCCGGGTGGAGCGAAGCAGCAGGGCGCAGCGAAGTGCGCCTGCCGCATTCGGGTGCGTCTTCTCAGCTGAAGAATTCCTTGGCCTTGTCGAACCATCCCTTGTCGGTCGGGCTGTGCTTGTCGCCGCCCTTCTTGAGGGAGTCGTCGAGCTCCTTCAGCAGCTTGCGCTGGTGCTCGGTGAGCTTGACCGGCGTTTCGACGCGCACATGGCAGTACAGGTCGCCCGGATAGCTCGAGCGCACGCCCTTGATGCCCTTGCCGCGCAGGCGGAACTGTTTGCCGCTCTGGGTGCCGTCGGGAATGTCGATGGCCGCGGCACCCTTGAGCGTGGGCACGCTGATCTCGCCGCCCAGCGCTGCCGTGGTCATGCTCACGGGCACCACGCAATGCAGGTCGTCGCCGTCGCGCTCGAACAGCTCGTGCTTCTTGAGGCGGATCTCGATGTACAGGTCGCCGGGCGGCCCGCCATTGGTGCCCGGTTCGCCGTTGCCGGTGCTGCGAATGCGCATACCGTCGTCGATGCCGGCCGGGATCTTGACTTCGAGCGTCTTGTTGTTCTTGATCTTTCCCTGGCCATGGCACACCGCGCAGGGCTCGGGAATGATCTTGCCGCTGCCGTGGCAGGTAGGGCAGGTTTGTTGCACGCTGAAAAACCCCTGGCGCATCTGCACTGCGCCAGCACCGTGACAGGTTGTGCAGGTAATGGGCTTGGTGCCCGGCTTGGCGCCGGAGCCGTGGCAGGTGCCGCAGTCGTCCCAGCTCGGGATGCGGATCTGCGCTTCCTTGCCGTCGGCCGCTTCTTCCAGCGTGACTTCCATGGCATAGCTCAGGTCGCTGCCGCGGAACACCTGGCGGCCACCGCTGGTGCGGCCGCGTCCGCCGCCGAACACGTCGCCGAAGATGTCGCCAAAGGCCTCGGCAAAGCCGCCGAAGCCGTCGGCGCCGGGGCCGCCGCGCATGTTCGGGTCGACACCGGCGTGGCCGTACTGGTCGTAGGCTGCGCGCTTCTGTCCGTCGGACAGCATTTCGTAGGCTTCCTTGACCTCCTTGAACTTGGCCTCGGCGTCCTTGCTGGTGTCGCCGTGGTTGCGGTCCGGGTGGTGCTTCATCGCAAGCTTGCGATAAGCCTTCTTGATTTCCTCCTCGCTCGCGTTCTTGGGAACGCCGAGGGTCTCGTAGTAGTCGCGTTTTGTGGCCATGGCTGATTCGGTCGGGGCGGGCGGGAAGCCGTAACTTGAAGCGAGAAAGGCTGGACCACCCGATCAGGTGATCCAGCCTTGTTCAAAGGGCTGAAGCTCAGCCTTTCTTGACTTCCTTGACTTCGGCGTCGACCACGTTGTCATCGGCCGGGGCGCTTGCAGCTTCCGGGCCAGCAGTGGCGCCCGGGCCGCCAGCGGCGCCTGCCGCGGCCTGCGCATCCGCATACATCTTTTCGCCGAGCTTCTGGCTCGCGGTCATCAGCGTGTTGGTCTTTTCCTCAATCGAGGCCTTGTCCTCGCCTTTGAGGGCTTCTTCCAGGTCCTTGATCGCGGCTTCGATCTTTTCCTTCTCGCCGGCGTCCAGGCTCGCGCCGTGCTCGCCGAGCGACTTCTTCACGCTGTGCACCATGGCTTCGCCCTGGTTGCGGGCCTGCACGATCTCGAGCTTCTTCTTGTCGTCGGCCGCGTTGAGTTCGGCGTCCTTCACCATCTTCTGGATCTCGTCCTCCGAGAGGCCCGAGTTGGCCTTGATGGTGATCTTGTTTTCCTTGCCGGTGCCCTTGTCCTTGGCGCCCACGTGCAGGATGCCGTTGGCGTCGATGTCGAAGCTCACCTCGATCTGAGGCGTGCCGCGCGATGCCGGCGGAATGCCCTCGAGGTTGAACTCGCCGAGCAGCTTGTTGCCCGAGGCAATGTCGCGTTCGCCCTGGAACACCTTGATGGTCACGGCCGGCTGGTTGTCTTCGGCCGTGGAGAAGGTCTGCGCGAACTTCGTCGGGATCGTGGTGTTCTTCGTGATCATCTTGGTCATCACGCCGCCCATGGTCTCGATGCCCAGCGACAGCGGGGTTACGTCGAGCAGCAGCACGTCCTTGCGGTCGCCCGAGAGCACCTGGCCCTGGATGGCGGCGCCGACGGCCACGGCTTCGTCCGGGTTCACGTCCTTGCGCGGCTCCTTGCCGAAGAAGGCCTTCACCTTTTCCTGCACCTTGGGCATGCGGGTCATGCCGCCGACCAGGATCACGTCGTTGATGTCGGACACGCTGATGCCGGCGTCCTTGATGGCCAGGCGGCAGGGCGCAATGGTGCGCTCGACCAGCTCGTCGACCAGGCTTTCGAGCTTGGCGCGCGTGAGCTTGATGTTCAGGTGCTTCGGACCCGAGGCATCGGCCGTGATGTAGGGCAGGTTGATGTCGGTCTGGGCGCTGTTCGACAGCTCGATCTTGGCCTTTTCGGCGGCTTCCTTCAGGCGCTGCAGCGCGAGCACGTCCTTGCTCAGGTCGACGCCTTGCTCTTTCTTGAACTCGGCAATGATGTAGTCGATGATGCGCTGGTCGAAGTCTTCGCCGCCCAGGAAGGTGTCGCCGTTGGTCGACAGCACTTCGAACTGCTTCTCGCCGTCGACGTCTGCAATTTCGATGATCGAGATGTCGAAGGTACCGCCGCCGAGGTCATACACGGCAATCTTGCGGTCGGCCTTGTCCTGTTTGTCGAGGCCGAAGGCCAGGGCTGCAGCGGTGGGCTCGTTGATGATGCGCTTGACGTCCAGGCCCGCGATACGGCCGGCGTCCTTGGTGGCCTGGCGCTGGGCGTCGTTGAAGTAGGCCGGCACCGTGATCACGGCTTCGGTCACGGGCTCGCCGAGATAGTCTTCGGCGGTCTTCTTCATCTTGCGCAGGATGTCAGCGCTGACCTGCTGCGGAGCGATCTTCTTGCCGCGCACTTCCACCCATGCGTCGCCGTTGTCGGCCTTCGCGATGGTGTAGGGCATCAGGTCGATGTCCTTCTGGACTTCTTTTTCTTCGAACTTGCGGCCGATCAGGCGCTTGATCGCGTACAGCGTGTTCTTCGGGTTGGTGACCGCCTGGCGCTTGGCCGAGGCACCGACCAGCACTTCGCCGTCTTCCTGGTAAGCCACGATCGATGGCGTGGTGCGCGCACCTTCCGAGTTCTCGATCACACGCGTGGTGTTGCCTTCCATGATCGACACGCACGAGTTGGTGGTGCCGAGGTCGATGCCGATGATCTTTGCCATGTTCTTTACTCCTGAAAGCCTGAAAAATGTGTTGTTATGAACTTGTGGATAACCCGGTGCGATTCAAGGTATGAAGCGGGGATTTCCTGTGGGAATCGTGTGTGTGGCCCGGCAGGGGCCGATTACTTCGGCGCGCTGACCGTGACCAGCGCCGGGCGCAGCACGCGGTCGTTGATGGTGTAGCCCTTCTGGAGCACGCTCACCACGGTGTTGGGTTCCTGCTCGGGAGCGGGCACCACCGAGATGGCCTGGTGCTGGTGCGGGTCGAACTTGCTGCCGGGGGCGGGCGCCACCTCGATCACCTTGTTGCGCTCGAGTGCGCTCTTCAGCTGGCGCAGCGTGGCCTCGGCGCCTTCGCGGATCTGCTCCGGGGTGGCGTCCTTGATGGCCAGGCCGGCTTCGAGGCTGTCCGTCACGGGCAGCAGGCTCTCGGCAAAGGCCTCGACCGCGAACTTGCGGGCCTTGGTGATCTCGTCGTCGGCGCGGCGGCGGGCGTTCTGGACGTCGGCCTGGGCGCGCAGGTATTGATCGGCCAGTTCGGCGTTCTTGGTCTGCAGGGCGGCAAGCTCGCCTTGGGCCACGGCCAGGGCGTCTTGCGCCTCGGCTTCGTTGGCAGCCTGCGCGGCCTCCAGTTCTTCGGGGCTTGGCTCGCCTTGCAGCATTTGCGAATTCTGAGCGGATTGTTGCGGGTCAGACATTTTTCAAAGAACCGGCGTGTGCCGGGAAACAAACGATAGCCAGCCACTTGGGGCTGGTCAGGGGCTTTTCAAGCGAAAAAATGCGGCTCCAAGAGCCGCAACGGGAACAAAAGCGCTGGATTTCTTCCAGGAACACCGCGGAACCGGCTTTGCCGGGCCGCAGGTGTGGCCCCCGGTCAGGGGGAGGCTAGCGGCGCAGCCCTGGGGGGCGAGCCTTCAATGCGCGTCGAGCAGCTCGACGTCGAACTTCAGGGTGGCGTTCGGGGGGATCACACCGCCGGCGCCGCGTGCGCCATAGCCGAGCGATGCGGGAATGATCAGCGTGCGCTTGCCGCCGATCTTCATGCCGGCAACGCCTTCATCCCAGCCCTTGATGACCTGGCCCGCGCCCAGCGAGAAAGCGAACGGGTCGTTGCGGTCGCGGCTCGAATCGAACTTGGCGCCTTGCACGCCGTCGTTGTAGAGCCAGCCGGTGTAGTGCACGTGCACGTGCTGGCCGGCTTTGGCTTCAGCGCCGTCGCCCACGGTGGTGTCTTCGTATTGCAGTCCGGAGGGGGTGGTAGGCATGTCGAACGCTCCTTGCGTCAATGGAATGAATGTGAATGGATAAGCAGAGACCGAAGGCGCGAAGTTTACCGACGCCCCGGAGCTCGCCGGCCAGCCCGCTCAATTGCCAGTGTCAGGAGGCGGGCTGGAGGGCGGCACCGAAGGAGAGGAAGAAGGCGGCGCCGTCGGCGAAGAGGACGGTGCCGAGGGGGCGGAAGACGACGAGAGAGACGGTGGCGGCGAAGAAGAAGGGGGCGCAGTCGCGGCAGTCGCGGGCGCCGCGGCCTTCTTGATCTGCCCCAGCTGCCACTTGCCCGCGAAGGCCTGCAGGTCCGACAGCCGCTTGAGCAGGTCTTGCCCGCTCACGGTCAGGCTGTAGCCGTCGCCGCCATGGCTGACGAGGCCCGCCTCGCGCAATTCCTTGATGCGGGTGTTGAGCGTGTTGGGGGTGATGCCGCCGACGCTGTCCTGCAACAGGCGAAAGGTCTGGGCGTGGCCGTCGCGCAAGGCCCAGAGCACTCTCATGGCGTAGCGGGCCTCGAGAAGTGCGAGCAGCTGGCTGACGGCTGCGTTTTCCTTGGTACTCATCGACATCATCTCCTCGGGGCTGGTCGGACATCGGTCCTGGGGGGCAGGACCGTTGCCTCGTTCTTGTGGCTTGTAGCCTGCTATGGCGCTCGTTGGCCGGCGACTATAGCGCAAGGATCATGATGCTACTAGTTTTATAGCTACGGGTGCATGCTGCACGCGGCCCCTGAGACAAAGCTTCACAAATTTGCGAAATTTGCCATGGCTTCACCCAGCCGGACCGCACGGGTGGGCGACCATTCCGGATTGAAAGCCAGCGCGGGCGGCGGGAACAGCATGACCACGGTGGACCCGAGCAGGAAACGGCCCATCTCCTCGCCCTGCTTGAGCACGATCTGCTGGTCGCCGTAATGCCACTCGCGCAGCTCGCCGCCGCGAGGTGGATTGACCACGCCGTGCCACACGGTTTCCATGCTGCCGACGATGGTGGCGCCCACCAGCACGAGCACGAAAGGCCCGCGCGCCGATTCGAAGACGCAGACCACGCGCTCGTTGCGCGCGAACAGGCCTGGCACGCCGCGCGCAGTGGCCGGATTGACCGAGAACAGGTCGCCGGGCACGTAGATCATGCGCAGCAGCCGCCCGTCGCAGGGCATGTGAATGCGGTGGTAGTCCCTCGGGCTCAGGTACAGCGTTGCGAAGCTGCCGTGGGCGAACTGGCTCGCAAGCGCCGCATCGCCCCCGACCAGCGCGGTGGTCGTGTAGTTGTGGCCCTTGGCCTGGAAGATCTGGTGGCCTTCGATGGCGCCGAACTGGCTGATCGCGCCATCCACCGGACACACGAGATCGGCCTTTGCGAGAGGCCGGGCACCGGGCTTGAGCGCACGCGTGAAGAACTGGTTGAAGCTCTTGTAGTAGTTGATGTCGGATTCGAGCGCTTCGCCCATGTCGACGCCGTACTTGGCCACGAAGCGCCGGATGATCCACGTGGTGACGGCGCCGCGCTCCTTGCCTGCGACCCAGCCGGCGAAGTTCGTCAGGGCCTGCTTCGGGAACAGGTATTGGTGCAGTACGGCTGAGCGGTCGGACACGTGTGAAAGGCGTGGAGTGCCTGGAATGCGAATCGGAGGGGCATTCTATAAAGGGCTCCGCGCGCCGGGCCTAGGAAGCTTCCCTTGTATGCGGGGGCCCCTCGTTCGTACGCGGCGCCCCTTGCAGGCACGTCGCCCGGCGTCAGTCCGCCTTGATGCCGGCCGCCTTGATCACCTGGGCCCACTTCTCGACTTCGGACTTCTGGAAGGCCGCGATCCTGGCCGTGGTCAGGTCGGCGGGCTCCATGCCGAAGCCCTTGAGCTTGTCCTGCATCTCGGGCGTTGCAAGAATCTTGCGAATCTCGGCATGCAGCCGGTCGACGACGGGCGCCGGCGTGCCGGCGGGCACGAAGATCGCCTGCCACGACAGCACTTCGAAGTCCTGCAGCCCCGGCAAGCCGGACTCCGCAACGGTCGGCACGTCGGGCATCGAAGCCAGGCGCTTGGCCGAGGTCACTGCAATGGCGCGCAGCTTGCCGCTCTGCACGTGCGGGCCCGCCACCACGGTGGTGTCGAACATCATGTCGACCTGGCCGCCGATCACGTCCTGGATGGCCGGACCGCTGCCCTTGTAGGGAATGTGCGTGAACTTCACGCCCGACTTGAACGCCAGCAGTTCGAGCGACAGGTGCTGCGACGTGCCCGTGCCGGCCGATGCCGACGACAGCCCGCCCGACTTGGTCTTGCTGGCTTCCAGCACGTCCTTCAGTGTCTTGTAGGGGCTGGCCTGGTTCACCACCAGCACCAGGGGGTTGGTGCCGATCAGCGTCACTGGCGCAAACGACTTCTGCGGGTCGTAGCCGAGCTTCGGGTACAGGCTCACGTTGATGGCGTGCGAGCTGATGGTGCCGCCGACGAGCGTGAAGCCATCGGGCGCGGCGCGCGCGCCGATCTCGGAGCCCACGCTGCCGCCGGCGCCGCCCTTGTTGTCGACGATCACGCTGGTGCCCAGCACCGTTCCGAGCTTCTGGCCGATCAGGCGGGCCAGCACGTCGGTCGTGCCGCCCGCGGGAAAGGGCACGAGGTAGGTGATGGCCTTGCCCGTGGGCCAGGTGTTGGGGCCCTGCGCGAAAGCGGGCAGGCTTGCGGCGAGGGAAGAGGCGAGGGCCGTGCGAATCAGTGTGCGGCGTTGCATTGCGAAATCTCCTTTGATGATGTTGTGTGTCGTTGTCGTCGTCACGGTGTGTCGACGATCTCGATCCAGTTCGGGTTCTTGCCCACGTCCATGCGCGAGGGCCTGCCCAGCGCGCCGGTCGCGGAATCGATGGCGTACAGCGAAATGCCGTGCGACTCCTGGCCGGCGGCAATCAGGTAGCGGCCGCTCGGGTCGATCGCGAAGCCGCGCGGCGTTTTCTCGGTCGGCGTATGGCCGATCGGCTGCAGCTGCCCCGTGGCGGCATCCACCCTGAAGGCGGCGAGCGTGCTCGACGTGCGCTCCGAGGCATACAGGAAGCGCCCGTCGGGTGTCAGGTGCAGGTCGGCCGCCCAGGGCTTGCCCGTGAATCCCGGCGGCAGCGCGGTGGTGCTTTGTTCGAGCTTGAGCGTGCCGCGGGCGGCGTCCCAGGCGAAGACATGCACGGCGGCGTCGAGCTCGTCGAGCAGATAGACGCGCCGCTGCGCCTTGTCCCAGACGAAGTGGCGCGGCCCCGATTTGGCGGCGCCCTGGGTCAGTGGCGGATCGTTGGCCGACAGCAGCCCCTTCTCCGCATCGAAGCGCCAGCTCGACACGTTGTCGCCGCCCAGGCTGGTGGCAAGCACGAAGCGGTTGCTCGCATCCGGGTGGATCGCATGCGCATTCGGCGCGGTCTGGACCAGCTGCTGGATCGGACCCGCCGCACCATCCTTGCCGATGGCGTTGACCGAGATCTTGCCGCCCTGGTAGGAGGCCGCAAAGAGCCACTTGCCGCTCGCATCGAGATCGATGTTGGCCATGCTGTCGGCCAGCGGCGCCTCGCCGAGCTTCTGCAGCTTGCCGGTGGTGGCGTCGATCGAAAGCGACACCACGCGGAACGGCTGCGAGCGAAGCGCCGCATAGAGCACGCGCTTGTCGTGGCTCACCGCCATGGGCATCACCGTGCCGCCGACGTTGAGCGTCTGCACCGGCTTGAGCACGCCCTGGCCGCGGTCCAGCTCGAGCACCGAGATTTCCTGGCTGTCCGCGTTGGACACATAGACCCAGGTGGCCGCGGACGCGTGGCCTGCAACGAGCGACACCAGTGCGACGGCGAACCCGGCCGCTCGGGGCATGCGAAGGATTTTTCTTTTCATGAAGGTGTTGTCTCCGTTGTCGTTGTCGATCAGATGCCGCAAGGCTCGAAAAGAGGGCGTTCCCGTGTCAGGGCATGTACTGCCCGCCGTTCACCTCGATCACCTGCCCCGTCACATAGCCAGAGAGCTGCTCCGAAGCTAGGTAGAGAAAAGCGCCCACGCATTCGTCGGGCGTGCCGATGCGTCCCATCGGAATGCCGGCGCGGAAGGATTCGAGCATCGCGGGCGTCGAGAAGCGGTCCTGGAACGGCGTCTGGATCACGCCGGGCGCCACGGCGTTGACGCGGATCTTGTCGCCGACGAGTTCCCTGGCGAGCCCGTGCGTGGCCGTGCTCACGAAGCCCTTGGAGCCCGCATACAGGTAGGCGCCGGGCCCGCCGCCGGTGCGTGCCGCGACCGAGGTCACGTTGATGATGTTGCCGCCCCCGTGGGTGCGCATCATCGGAACCACCTCGCGGCAGAACGCGAGCACCGAACGTGCATTGATGTGCATCACTTCGTCGAACAGCGCATCGTCCAACTCGGCAATGGGCACGCGCTTCACCAGGCTGCCCGCGTTGTTCACCAGCACGTCGATGCGGCCGAACCGCGATGCCGTCTGCTTGGCGCATTCGCGGATCGCGGCCGTGTCGCGCACGTCGGCCTTGAGGGCGAAAGCATCGCCCCCGGCCGCGCGAATGGTCTCGACCACCTGGTCGGCGGCATCGGCCGAGCTGTTGTAGTGCACCGCCACGCGCATGCCGCGGGCGGCGAATGCAATGGCCACCGCGGCACCGATGCCGGTGCTGGCGCCGGTGACGAGTGCGGTCTTGCCTTTGAGGTCTTCCATGGATCTTCCTTTCGAGGTCGGGTGAAGTCAGGTCACGGGTGCCGGGTTGAACAGCACCAGCGCGTTGTGCAGCTTCCACTGTTCGGCCCAGGTCTTCTTCCTGCCGCTGGCCACCTCGAGCATCAGGCGGAACATCTCCCAGCCCACGTCCTCGATGGTGGCGTCGCCGTCGGCAATGCGGCCCGCGTTCACGTCCATCAGGTCGTGCCAGCGGCGCGCCAGGTCGCTGCGCGTGGCCACCTTGATCACCGGCACCTCGGCCAGGCCGTAGGGCGTGCCGCGGCCGGTGGTGAACACATGCAGGTTCATGCCGGCGGCCAGCTGCAGCGTGCCGCAGATGAAGTCGCTGGCGGGCGTGGCGGCATAGAGCAGGCCCTTCTGCCTGGCCTTCTCGCCGGGCGGGACCACGCCGGAGATCGGCGCGCTGCCGCTCTTGACGATCGAGCCCATGGCCTTTTCGACGATGTTCGAGAGCCCGCCCTTCTTGTTGCCCGGCGTGGTGTTGGCGCTGCGGTCGACGCGGCCGCGGTCCAGGTAGGCGTCGTACCAGGCCATCTCGCGGATCATGGCCTCGGCCACTTCGGGCGTGGTCGCGCGCGAGGTGAGCTGGTCGATGCCGTCGCGCACCTCGGTCACCTCCGAGAACATCACGGTGGCGCCGGCGCGCACCAGCAGGTCGGTGCAGAAGCCCACGGCCGGATTGGCGGTGACGCCCGAGAAGGCGTCGCTGCCGCCGCACTGCACGCCCACCACCAGTTCGCTGGCGGGCACGGTCTCGCGCCGGCGGGCGTTGAGCCGCTCCAGGTGCTCTTCGGCCTGGCGCAGGATCGAGTCGATCATCGACATGAAGCCGACGTGCGCGTCGTCCTGCAGGCACACCACGTCGAGCTTGCTGTCAGCGCTGGTGCCGACGTCGGCCACGCTGCGCTCGTCCACCAGTGGGATGCTGCCCGGGGGCAGCAGGCGTTCGGGCTGCAGCTTCTCGCAGCCCAGGCTGATGACCATCACCTCGCCGCCGAAGTTCGGGTTGAGGCTGATGTTGCGCAGGGTGCGGATCGGGATGACCGCGTCGGGCGCGTCGATGGCCACGCCGCAGCCGTAGCTGTGGGAGAGGCCCACCACGTCGTCGACATGGGGGTACTTGGGCAGCAGCTCGGCCTTGATGCGCTGGACCGCGAAATCGACCACGCCCGCCACGCACTGCACGGTCTGGGTGATCGCGAGGATGTTGCGCGTGCCGACCGATCCGTCGAGGTTGCGGTAGCCCTCGAAGGTGTAGCCCTCCAGAGGCGGCTGGGCGGGGGGCTTGACGGTGGCGATCGGCAGGCCTTCGAGCTCGCGCGCGGCGGGCATCTGCAGCAGGCGCTCGTGCACCCAGCTGCCGCGCGGGATGGCCTTCAGCGCGTAGCCGATCGGCACGTTGTAGCGGATGACGGCGTCGCCTTCGGCCAGGTCGGTCAGCGAGACCTTGTGGCCCTGCGGCACGTTGTCGACCAGCACGAGGCCGTCGGCAAAGGTGGCGCCGGCCTTCAGGCCGCCGTCATTGGCCACGATGGCGACGTTGTCCGCCGCGTGCATGTGGATGCGGTGCGGCGGGCGCGCCGCCGGAGAAGAGGGCAGTGATGAGTCGGCCATCGGAACGAACTCCGCGTTGCTTGTCTTTTGTGTCACTTGACCGCGTTGACGAGGTCCGGCAGCCACATCGAGAACGCCGGAACATAGGTCACGAGCATCAGGCAGATCAAGAGGGCGCCGTAGAACGGCCAGATCGACCGCATCACCTGCCCGACGGATACCCCTCCGATCGCACAGCCTATGAACTGCGTGGTGCCTACCGGCGGCGTGTTGAGGCCCAGTGCGCAATTGATCAGCATGACGATGCCGAACTGCACCGGGCTCATGCCGAACTGCATGGCAATGGGCAGGAAGATCGGTGTGCAGATCAGGATGGTCGCGGCCATGTCCAGGAAGGTGCCGAGCACGAACAGCAGCACGTTGATCATCAGGAAGATGACCCACGGATCGCTCGAGACGCTGGTCATGAGCTCGCCGGTCTTCTGCGGCACTTCGTACAGGGCCATGAAGTAGCCGAAGGCGGAAGAGATACCGATCAGCAGCAGCACGACGCCGGTCGTCTTGCAGGCCTTGGCGCAGGCCTTGAAGAAGTCCTTGCGGCTGAGCGAGCGGTACACGAACACGGTCACGCCCAATGCCCAGAGCACCGCCGTTGCGGCCGACTCGGTGGCGGTGAACACGCCCGACAGGATGCCGACCAGGATGATCGCCACGATCATGAGGCCCGGCAGCGCGCCGATGAAAGCCGACAGCACTTCGCCCCAGCCCGGAAACGCGCCGCGAATCGGGTAGCCGCGGCGGATGGCCACGTAGTAGGCGGCGCCCAGGTTGCACAGCGTGAGTATCAGCGCGGGGATCAGGCCCGCGAGAATCAGGCTCAGCACGCTGACCGAGGCGATGCCGGTGGTCGCGAGCGTGAAGATGATGAGGTTGTGCGACGTGGGCATCAGGGCGCCCACCAGGGCCGCGTGCGTCGTGACGTTGACCGCGTAGTCGGCGTCGTAGCCTTCCTTCTTCATCAGCGGGATCATCACCGAGCCCATGGCCGAGACGTCGGCCACCGGCGAGCCGGCCACGCCGCCGAACAGCGTGCAGCCGATCACGTTGCTCATGCCCAGGCCGCCGCGCACGTGGCCCACCAGGCTGTTGGCAAAGCGGACGATGCGCTGCGCGATGCCGCCATAGAGCATCAGTTCACCGGCGAAGACGAAGAACGGAATCGCCAGGAACGAGAAGACCTGCATGCCGCCGACCATCTTCTGGAACACCACGGCAACGGGCAGGCCCGCATAGAGCACGGTGGCGACGGAAGCCAGGCCGATCGAGAATGCGACCGGCACGCCCAGCACCAGCAGCACCAGGAAAACGAGGGATAGGACAGTCAGTTCCACGCGGGCACCACTTCTTCATCGCGCAGCAGGGCGACGATATGTTCAATCGAAAAGAGGACGATCAGGAGACCCGCGATCACGAGCGCGAGATAGTCGAGACCCACCGGAATGCCCATCATGGGCTTGATGTCGGTCCACTTGAGCGTGGTCCAGACCCAGCCGCTCCAGGTCATGATTGCGCCGAAGAGCGCGACCAGCGCATGGATCAGTATTTCGACCTTCAGGCGCAGCGCCTCGGGAAGCAGCACCACCAGCGAGTCGAGCCCGATGTGGCCCGCATCGCGCACACCGACGGCAACGCCCAGCGCCGTGACATACAGCACCAGTTGCAGCGCGAGCCCTTCGGCCCAGGTCGGCGTGTCGTTGAACACATAGCGGCCGACGACCTGGTACTGAACGCACACGATAATGGTGATGAGCATCGCCACGGCGAGCATCAGGCTGGCCTTGGAGAGGAACGCGCAGAAGCGCGAATAGGCGTGGTTGGACGGAGGGCGCCCATTCGGGTCGACCAGGTCTTCGAGCTCGATGGGCGCGCCGGTCGCCATCGTGTCTACCGCGGGGACGGTAAGTGTCATGGGAATTTCCCTGAATATGGGTGAGGGGCCCTCCCCGGAAAGCGGGAGGGCCGGGACACGCTACTTGTTGTCTTGAACGGCCTTGACGAGGCGCTGCAGATCGGGCGTCGAGATGAACTTCGTGTAGACCGGGGTCATGGCTGCGCGGAACGATGCCTTGTCCACATCGGCAATGATCTGGGCGCCGCCCTTGGTCACGACCTCGAGCGACTTGGCTTCCTGCTCGTCCCACTTCTTGCGCTGGAAGGCGACCGATTCCTTGGCCGTGGCGCGGAACAGGTCCTGGTCGGCCTTGGGCAGCTTGTCGTAGACGGCCTTCGACATCACGAGCATTTCAGGCGCCATCGAGTGTTCGGTGCGCGAATAGAACTTCACCGCTTCGTAGTGCTTGAAGCCGTCGTAAGAGGGAATGTTGTTTTCCGCGGCATCGATGAGCCCGGTCTTGAGGGCGGTGAACACTTCGCCGGCGGGCATTGGCGTGGCATTGGCGCCCATGGCGCTCACCAGCGCGACCCACAGGTCGGACTGCTGCACTCGGATCTTGAGTCCCTTCGCGTCGGCCAGCGTCTTCACCGGCTTCTTGGCGTAGATCGAGCGCGCGCCGCTGTCGTAGAAGGCCAGGCCGACCAGGCCTTCATGTTCGCAGCCCTTCAGGATCTCTTCGCCGATGGGTCCGTCGAGCGACTTGCGCATGTGCGCGATCGAGTCGAACAGGAAAGGCATCGTCGGCACCAGCGTCTTGGGGCAGATCGAATTCAGCGCACTGATGTTGACGCGGTTCATTTCGAGCGCGCCGATCTTGACCTGGTCGAGCGTTTCCTTTTCGCTGCCGAGTGCGCTCTTGTTGAATACCTTGATCTTGTACTTGCCGTTGCTGCGCTTGTCGAGCAGTTCGCTCATGTACTTGACCGCCGCGACGGTGGGGTAGTCGTCGCTGTTGTGCACGTCGGCCGAGCGGAACTCGACCGCGTTGGCTGCCATGGCGCAGGCGGCGACGGCCAGCGCGATGAGGTGGCGGGTGTATTTCATTTGTCTTCCTCTTGGGGTTGGTGGTTGAAAAGCAGTCAGAAACGGCATTCGGGTTCCGCAAGCCCCTTGATGCCCGGGTGCAGCGCGAATACGCCGCCCGCCAGCGGTTGATCGGACAGGTCGCCTCCGGGGCGGATCGATGTCACGTAGAGCGTGTCGAGTTGCGGGCCGCCAAAGGCGCACATCGCGGGCTTCTTCACCGGCACGGCAAGGGAGCGGTCGAGCCGTCCCTCGGGCGTGAAGCGGTGAACGAGCCCGGCGTCGTTGCCGCAGATCCAGTAGCAGCCATCGGCGTCCACGGCCGCTCCGTCGGGGCGTCCCGGCAACGGCTTCATGTCGACGAACACGCGTCGGCCATGCGGCGTGCCGCTGTCGGTGTCGTAGTCGAAAGCCCAGATGGTCTGCACCGCCGGATGCGAATCGGAGAGGTACATGGTCTTGCCGTCGGGGCTGAAGGCGAGGCCGTTGGGAACGATCATGTGTTCGAACTGCGCGCGCAGGGCGACCTCCGCATTCACATCGCCCTGGTAGCGGTACACGCGGCCGACCTCGTGGGCTGCCGCCATGTCCATCTGCATGGTGCCGGCCCAGAAGCGGCCCTGGCGGTCGCAGCGGCCATCGTTGAAGCGCATGCCGCGTTCCGCGTGGACGGCGCTCGCAATGGGGCTCGCGGCCAGCGTGCCGTCGGCGCGCGTGGCGATGGCGAACAGTCCGCTTTCCATGCCGGCGATCCATTGGCCCGGATGGCCGGCACGCGGCGCGATGCAGGCCAGCATTTCGTCGCCGGTCCAGCAACTGTGATGGCCGGTCGCGGCGTGCCAGCGGTGCAGTTGCCGCGCCGGAATGTCGACCCAGTAGAGCGCCTGCTCATCGGCGCGCCAGACCGGGCTTTCGCCGGTCGCGCACCTCGCATCGAGAACGAGTTCGGCCTGCATGCCGGCTGTCATTGGTCGCCGAACGGGCCCTGCGCCGTGAAGGCGCCGCCTTGGTAGATGGCGTTGGGGTCGGTCGGCGCCACGGGAGGCTGGGCCTCGACCTTGTCGCGGAATACTTCGGAGGTGTCCTGCGGCACGAAGCCCAGGTGCGCCGCCGCGCTGTTGTCCCACCAGACGTCGCGGTTGGCCGACATGCCGTAGACGATCGTGTGCTTCACGCCGGGCGTGAAGATCGATTTCTCGATCAGCGAAGTGAGGTCGCGGTAGCTGAGCCAGGTGCTCATCATCCGGCGGTTGAGCGGCTCGGGGAACGAGGAGCCGATGCGGATGCTCACCGTCTCGATGCCGTAGCGGTCGAAGTAGAACTGCGCGACGTCCTCGCCGAACGATTTCGACAGGCCGTAGTAGCCGTCGGGCCGGCGCTGGGCGCTGGCATCGAGCCGATCGGTCTGCTTGTGAAAGCCGATCACATGGTTGGAGCTTGCGAACACCACGCGCTTCACACCGTGACGGCGGGCGGCTTCGTAGACGTTGAACACGCCCTTGATGTTGGCCTCGAGAATTTCCTCGAACGGGCGCTCGACCGAGACGCCGCCAAGGTGCACGATGGCGTCGCAGCCCTCGACCAGCGCATGGACTGCCGCCTTGTCCGACAGGTCGCAGGCCACCACTTCTTCGTGCGCACCCTCGGAAGGCGCGATCGCGGCGATGTCCGAAAGACGCAGGATCCCGGCAAAGGGGCGCAGGCGTTCGCGCAGTACCTTGCCCAGGCCGCCGGCCGCGCCGGTCAGCAGGATCCGGTGCAGCTTGTTGTTGGAAGTTTGTGAGGACGTCGACATGTGTGGTGGCGTGTGAATGGGTTGGGTCCAGGGCGATAGGGCAGTCACGAAAGCTGGCCAGCACGCGGCTTCATCTCCCATGCCGCGCCAGTTCAAATAACGGCCGATGGGTGGACGGGCACTTACGGCGAACTAGTGATAAGTTATCTGTTGTCGTACAACTAATAGGGGATTATTATCTTGACCATGGTCCAAACGGCTACGGGTAATCCCTCAATTTCGGATGCGGCGGCAGACGCTGCTGCCGGTGCCTCCTTTGTGGGGCGCCCGCGCCCGCGCGGCCTGGCCCACGGGTTGGTGGAAGACCTGGGCGAGAAAATCCGCAACCAGTCGCTGCGCCCCGGCGACAAGCTGCCCACCGAATCAGCCATCATGAAGTCCTTCGGCGTGAGCCGAACGGTGGTGCGCGAGGCGCTGTCGAAGCTGCAGGCCGCCGGGCTGGTCGAAACGCACCATGGCGTCGGCACCTTCGTGCTGCAGCCGCGCGCAGCGGGCATGTTCCGGCTCGATTCCGCCGACATCGCCACCTCGGTGGACGTGCTGGCGGTGCTCGAGCTTCGCATCAGCCTGGAGACCGAATCCGCGGGCCTGGCCGCCTCGCGCCGCACCGAGGAGCACCTGCTCGCCATGCGCCAGGCGCTCGACGATTTCGAGCGCAACGTGGCGGTGGCCGGGGACACCGTGGCGCCCGATTTCCGCTTTCACCTGCAGATCGCCCAAGCCACCGGCAACCCGTATTTCGCGGACATCATGAGCCACCTGGGCACCACGATCATCCCGCGCACGCGCATCACAGCCATTCGCAACTACGACCGGCGCGGCGAGTACCTGAGCCGCGTCAACCGCGAGCACGAAGAGATCTATGCGGCCATTGCGCGCCGCGATCCGGAGTCGGCTCGCGCGGCCATGCGCATCCACCTGACCAACAGCCGCGAGCGGCTGCGCGTGGCACAAGAAGCGGCGCAACAAGCCACGGCCAACACGCCGCCGGCCGCTTCCTGAGCAAAATTCATTGCCAAAGCTGGACAAGCGTCATTTGTGGTTGTACGATGACTGACAACACAATCCGACAGGAGACCTGAATGAGCTTGAAAAGACGTGACCTGATGCTCGGCGCCCTTGGGGGCGGCGTGCTTGCGGCCGGTGGCGTGCATGCCGCCGACACCTGGCCCTCCAAACCTGTGCGCATCGTGGTGCCGTACCCGCCGGGCGGTTCGTCCGACATCATTGCCCGCTCCATCAGCCAGCCGCTGTCGGAGGCGCTCGGCCAACCGGTCATCGTCGAGAACAAGCCGGGTGCCAACGGCAACCTGGGCGCCGATTTCGTCGCCAAGTCGAAACCCGATGGCTACACGCTGCTCCTGTGCGACGTCGGCGCGCTCGCTATCAGCCCGTCGGTCTACACGCGGCTGCCTTTCGACCCCTCCAAGGATCTGCGCGGCGTGACCATGCTGGCCTATTCGCCGCACTTGCTGGTGGTGCATCCGTCGGTCCAGGCCAACAACCTGAAGGACCTGATCGCACTGTCGAAGAAGTCGGAAATCAATTTTGCCGTGACCGCCACCGGCAGCGCGCCGCATCTTGCCGGCGTGGCGCTCGAGCGTGCCAGCGGTGCGCGCTGGCAGTACGTGCCCTACAAGGGCGGCGTGCAGGCGGTGCAGGACACGGTCGCCGGCCAGACCCAGATTCTGATGAACGGCATGCTGGCCACCTTGCCGCATGTGCAAAGCGGCAAGCTCAAGGTGCTCGGCGTTTCGAAATCGACGCGCATGCCGCTGATCGGCGACGTGCCTACCATCGCGGAGCAGGGCGTGGCCGGCTTCGAATCGGGCACCTGGCAAGGCGTGCGGGTTGCCAAGGGCACGCCCGACGCCATCGTGCAGCGCCTCAACAAGGAACTCATCACGGTCATTCGCGCGGCCGACATCCGCTCGCGCCTTGCAGGGCAGGGCGCCGAGGTCGTGACCATGGCGCCGGCCGAGGAAGAGCAGTTCTTCGGCAAGGAACGCACGCGCTGGGCCAAGGTGGTTGCCGACGCCGGCATCAAGCTGGATTAATAGGTTCTCCCCCAGTCTGCGCGCACTTCGTGTCGCTTCGCCAACCCCCTTCCGGGGGCACTGCCAGCGGCCCGGCGGAGCCGGTTCCGCGGCAGTCCACGAAAAGAACGGATCCATTTTTTAACCCACTCTCATTGGTGTCTCGATGAACCCTCAAGAACTTAAATCCATCATGGGCTCCGGCCTGCTCTCGTTCCCGCTGACCGACTTCGACGCGAACGGCGACTTCAACCGGAAGGGCTACGAGAAGCGTCTCGAATGGCTCGCCCCCTACGGCGCGAGCGCGCTGTTCGCGGCCGGCGGCACGGGCGAATTCTTCTCGCTGACCGGCGACGAGTACCCCGGCATCATCCAGAGCGCGGTCGACACCTGCCGCGGCGTGGTGCCGATCATTGCCGGCGCCGGCGGCCCGACGCGCTTTGCGATCCAGTGCGCGCAAGCGGCCGAGAAGGCCGGCGCACACGGCATCCTGCTGCTGCCGCACTACCTGACTGAAGCCGGCCAGGAAGGCCTGGCCGCGCACGTCGAAGCGGTGTGCAAGAGCGTGAAGTTCGGCGTCATCGTCTACAACCGCGCCACCAGCCGCCTCAAGCCCGACACGCTCGCCGGCCTGGCCGAGCGCAATCCGAACCTGGTCGGTTTCAAGGACGGCATCGGCGACATCGAAGCCATGGTTGCCATCTACCAGAAGATGGGCGACCGCTTCGCCTACCTGGGCGGCCTGCCCACGGCCGAGGTCTATGCCGCGGCCTACAAGGCCATGGGCACACCGGTGTATTCGTCGGCCGTGTTCAACTTCATTCCGAAGACTGCGGTGCAGTTCTATGAAGCCGTGCGCGATGACGACATGGCCACCCAGCATCGCCTGCTGAAGAACTTCTTCATGCCCTATCTTGAGTTGCGCAACCGCACGCCGGGCTATGCAGTGAGCATCGTCAAGGCCGGAGCCAAGATCGTCGGCCACGACGCCGGCCCGGTGCGCGCGCCGCTCACCGACCTGAAGCCCGACGAGATGGAACAGCTCAAGGCGCTGATCGACGCGCTCGGTCCGCAGTAAGCGGCCGGGTCGAGAAAACCAACAACGGAGACAACAAGACATGCTCATGAAGAAGCTTCTTCTCATCGCGGCGTCGGCCGTTCTTTTCACGGGCTGCGCCATGGTTCCGGCCGGCGGCGGCGCCCCGGCCGAACCGGCAGTGGCCGCGGCCGCGGAGCGGCTGCGCATTGCGATGATCGACCCGACGCCCGCCGCCCTCGGTGCGCTGGTGGCCGACGACCTGAGCTACGGTCATTCGAGCGGCAGGGTCGACACCAAGGCCAGCTTCATCGGCGACCTCGTCGCCGGCAAGTCGGACTTCGTGGCCATCACGATCAGCGACCAGACCGTCAAGGTGGTCGACGGCCAGACGGCCATCGTGCGCCACACGCTCGCGGCCGATACCAACGATTCGGGCAAGCCCGGCAAGGTGGCGCTGAAGATCCTCGGCGTCTGGCAGAAGCAGGGCGGCGACTGGAAGCTGCTGGCACGCCAGGCCGTGAGAATCTAAGCACTGCATTTCCCCAGGGTTCGCGCAAATGACACTTTCAGCCTCCACTTCCCCCATCTCCGGCGCGCCCGTGGTCACCGGCATGCGCGTCGTGCCCGTCGCGGGCCACGACAGCATGCTGATGAACCTGAGCGGCGCGCACGGCCCGTTCTTCACCCGCAACCTGCTGATCCTGACCGACAGTGCGGGCCACACCGGCGTCGGCGAAGTGCCGGGCGGCGAGAAGATCCGCCAGACGCTCGAGGATGCGCGCGACCTCATCGTGGGCCAGCCCCTGGGCAAGCACAACGCGGTGCTCAACAGCATGCGCGGCGCGTTTGCCAACCGCGACAGCGGCGGCCGCGGCCAGCAGACCTTCGACCTGCGCGTGACCATTCATGCGGTGACGGCCGTCGAAGCCGCGCTGCTCGATCTGCTGGGCCAGCATCTCGAAGTGCCGGTGGCGGCACTGCTCGGCGAAGGCCAGCAGCGCGATGCGGTGCAGATGCTCGGCTACCTGTTCTACGTGGGCGATCGCACCAAGACCGATCTGCCGTACGAGAGCGACCCCGGCGCCGGCAACGACTGGTTCCGCCTGCGCCATGAAGAAGCGATGACGCCCGAAGCCATCGTGCGCCTGGCCGAGGCCACGCATGCGCGCTACGGCTTCACCGATTTCAAGCTCAAGGGCGGCGTGCTGCGCGGCGAAGAAGAAGTCGAGGCCATCCGTGCGCTGCACGAGCGCTTTCCGAAGGCGCGCGTCACGCTCGACCCGAACGGCGGCTGGCTGCTGCAGGACGCGATTCGCCTGTGCCGCGACCTGCACGGCGTCATGGCCTATGCCGAAGACCCGTGCGGTGCCGAAGGCGTGTTCTCCGGACGCGAGGTGATGGCCGAGTTCCGCCGCGCCACGGGCCTGCCTACCGCCACCAACATGGTCGCCACCGATTGGCGCGAGATGGTGCACAGCCTCTCGCTGCAGTCGGTCGACATTCCGCTGGCCGACCCGCACTTCTGGACCCTGCAGGGCTCGGTGCGCGTGGCGCAGCTGTGCCAGGCCTGGGGCCTGACCTGGGGTTCGCATTCGAACAACCACTTCGATGTGTCGCTCGCCATGTTCACGCATGTGGCGGCCGCGGCACCGGGCAAGGTCACCGCCATCGATACCCATTGGATCTGGCAGGACGGCCAGCGCCTGACGAAGGCGCCGCTGCAGATCGAAGGCGGCTTCGTGAAGGTGCCCACCCGCGGCGGGCTGGGCGTGGAGCTCGACATGGACGAGGTCGAGAAGGCGCATCAGCTCTATCTGAAACACGGCCTCGGTGCGCGCAACGATGCGCAGGCCATGCAATACCTGATCCCCAATTGGAGCTTTGACAACAAGCGTCCATGCATGGTCCGATGAAGGTTTAATCTCGGAATCCCTTTCCGCAGCCGGGGCGGCCTCATCGCTCCGGCTTCTTTCTTTCCATTTCGCAGCAGCAAGGAACCCTACATGCAAAACTTCGACAACCTGATCGGCGGCGAATGGCGAGCCGGCGCCAGCTACAGCCCCAACCTCAACCCCAGCAACCTCTCGGACGTGCTGGGCCAGTACGCCCAGGGCACGGCCGCGGACGTCGAGGCCGCCGTGGCCGCCGCCACCGCCGCCTTCCCCGCCTGGGCCACCGGCAGCATCCAGGCACGCAGCGACGCGCTGGACAAGATCGGCACCGAGATCCTCGCGCGCAAGGAAGAGCTCGGCACCCTGCTGGCGCGCGAAGAAGGCAAGACCCGCGCCGAAGGCATCGGCGAAGCCACCCGCGCCGGCCAGATCTTCAAGTTCTTCGCCGGCGAATGCCTGCGCCTGTCGGGCGAGGTGCTGCCCTCCGTGCGCCCGAACATCGGTGTCGAGATCACCCGCGAGCCGGTCGGCGTGGTCGGCCTCATCACCCCCTGGAACTTCCCCATCGCCATTCCGGCCTGGAAGATCGCCCCGGCCCTGGCTTTCGGCAACTGCGTGGTCCTCAAGCCGGCCGACCTGGTGCCCGGCTGTGCCTGGGCGCTGTCCGACATCATCCACCGCTCGGGCATCCCGGCGGGCGTGTTCAACCTCGTGATGGGCCGCGGCAGCGTCATCGGCGAGGCTCTGGTCGGCCACCCCGGCATCCATGCCATCAGCTTCACCGGTTCGGTGGGCGTGGGCCGCAACATCGCCATCCAGTGCGTGACGAACCACAAGAAGGTGCAGCTGGAGATGGGCGGCAAGAACCCGCAGGTGATCCTGGACGACGCCGACCTGGCCCAGGCTGTGGAGCTGAGCGTGCAAAGCGCCTTCTACTCCACCGGCCAGCGCTGCACGGCTTCCAGCCGCCTGATCGTGACCGAGGGCATCTACCCCCAGTTCATCGAGGCGATGAAGGCGCGCATGGCCAGGATCAAGGTGGGCGATGCGCTGGCCCAGGGCACCGACGTGGGCCCGGTCTCGTCGAAGTCGCAGCTCGACCAGGACATGGAATACATCGCCATCGGCAAGGGCGAGGGCGCCACGCTGGCCGCGGGCGGCGAGCTTCTGAAGCTGGAGACCGACGGCTACTACATGTCGCCGGCCCTCTTCAGCGAATCGGCGGCGGCCATGCGCATCAACAAGGAAGAGATCTTCGGGCCGGTGGCCAGTGTGATCCGGGTGAAGAACTACGAGGAGGCGCTGGCCACGGCCAACGACACGGAGTTCGGGCTCTCGGCGGGCATTGCGACCACGAGCCTGAAGTACGCCACGCACTTCAAGCGCCACAGCCAGGCCGGCATGGTGATGGTGAACCTGCCGACGGCGGGGGTGGACTACCACGTGCCGTTCGGCGGGCGCAAGGGTTCCAGCTACGGTCCGCGCGAGCAGGGCAAGTATGCGCAGGAGTTCTTCACCACGGTGAAGACGGCGTACACGCTGGCTTGATGCTTTCCAGGCCGGGCGCGGTGCGCCCGGCCATCTGTCTTATCGGGCGTGGCCGCTGCGTGTCAGAGAGCGCCGCAGCCCGAGCGCAAGCAGCACGCCGATCACGCCCGCCACCGCAACGATGGCGGCCGCCGCGGGCCAGCCGAGCGAATCCACCGCGCCGCCCACGACCACGGGGCCGATCATCTGGCCCAGGTTGCTCCCGAGCATGAGCAGGCCCATCGACATTGGCGCCAGCCGCGCGCTCGGCGCCACGAGGGCCGAGGTGCCGATCAGCGTGGCGGGAAGCAGGCCGCCCGCGGCGGAGAAGGCCAGGCACAGCGCAAAGGCTGGCGCCGCGCCGAGCACCGGCAGGAAGATGCCGATGGCCGAGAGGCCCATCAAGGCGCTGGCCGATGCTGCCAGCAGCCAGCGAGCGGCGCCGCGCTTCAACAGGACGCCGGCCACCAGATTGCCCGCCACGTTGACACAGCAGGCCAGGGCGCTCAGCGATCCGGCCGTGGCCGTGCCCACGCCCATGCGCTCGATCAGCAGCACCGGCAGGAAACTGAAGAGCGCGAAGAACTGCAGGCTGTAGATCACGAAAGACGCTGCAATCAGCGCCGGCGTGCCGGCTCGGAGGGCGAGAGCCGCATCGCGCGCCATGCCGCGCCATGACACCGGTGCCTCGTGGCCGCTCGAACCGCGCGAAACACCCAGCAGCAACAGCACTGCGAGCACGGTCGCAAGCGCGGCATTGCCCAGCCAGAAGCCGCGCCAGCCACCCTGCAGCGAGCCGCTGAAGAGCGCAATCGCAATCCCGGTCGGCATGAAGCAGCTCCAGATCGCGAACGCAAGGTCCTTGCCGCCGGGCGCGACCAAGCGCTGCAGCACCGAGGGGCCCGCGATGGTGATCAGCACGAAACCCAGGCCTTCGACGACGCGGCCCGCCAGCAGCGCTGCAACGCTGCCTGCCAGCGCGCCCGCCGTGCTGCCCACGGCAATGGCCAGCAGGCCGACGAGTACCAGACGCCTGTCGCCGGCACGCGCGACCCACGCGCCGACGGGCACGGCGCCCAGCACGCCCAGCAGCGAAAACACTGCCATGAGCCATCCGACCATCGAGAGATCGAGGCCGAAGTCGGTGCGCAACTGCGGCACCGCGATGGCGACCTTGCCGACCTGGAGGGACGCCACCACACCGGCGGCCACGACCAGGGCGACGCCGGGCCAGTGGGTTGAAGAAGGCGAGCGGGGTACGGTGGCGGGCGGGGAGCCGGGCATTTCGAATTGCTTGTGCATGCCGCCACTCTGAAGCGAATACTGTATCTATGAAAGCGAATAATATCGACCAACTCAATCGATTATTAAGATCATGTTGGACATCCTCACACTGAGCCAGATGCAGATGTTCGTCGCCGTGGCGGATGCCGGGAGCTTTCGTGCCGGCGCTGACCGGCTGCACCGGGTGCAGTCGGCCGTGAGCCACGCCATCGCCAATCTGGAAGAGCAGCTTCAGGTGCGGCTCTTCGATCGTTCCGGCCACAAGCCGGTGCTCACGCCCACGGGCAAGGCGTTGCTGGGCGACGTCCGGGTCATCCTGTCGAAGGTCGAGGCCTTGCGCTCGCGCGCGCAGGGGATCGGACAGGGCATCGAGCTCGGCCTGGCGCTGGCGGTGGACACGCTCTTTCCTCCGGCGCTCGTGGCCAGTGCCTTGCGCGGCATGCACGCGGTGTATCCGAGCATCGCCATCCGCGTGGAGTACAGCTCCATGGGCGGCACCATCGATGCCCTGAATTCAGGGCGGTGCAATCTCGCCATCGCGGCCTTCGGCCATGCCGACGAAAAAATCAGCCGCGAATTCCTGATGCAGCTTCATACGGTGGCCGTCGCCGCGCCTTCGCATGCGCTGGCGGTCCACGCAGGGCAGCGCGGCGCCAAGGGCCTGGATGCCGCCGCGGCAGAGCACGTGCAGATCGTGGTGGAAGACCCCAGCACGCTCAGCCAGGGCTACGACATCGACGTGCTCTCGCCTTCGACCTGGCGCGTGACCGACATGTACATCAAGCTCGAATTGCTGCGCGCCGGCCTCGGATGGGGAAAGATGCCGGCGTGGCTGGTGGCGAACGACCTGGCGGCCGGAGCGCTGGTGCAATTGCCGGTGAGCCGCATCGGCCCAGGTGGTGGAACGGAGCAGCACTCGTACTTTTGCCACCGTGCCGACAAGACACTGGGCGCGGGTGCCACGCTGCTGCGCGACTGCCTCATGGAGGAAGCGAAGACGGCGGCGTCCGGCGCCGGCGGCGCATCAGCATCTCCACGAGTTCGAAGATCCCCTCGCTCAGCAGCGCCAGCGCCGCGGCCGGCAGCGCGCCCGCCACGAGCAGCTCGCGGTCGTTGAGTGCCAGCCCCGTGACGATGCGTTCGCCGAATCCGCCCGCGCCGATGAAGGCGGCAATGGTCGCGGTGCCGATGGCAATGGCCGTGGCCGTTCGAACGCCCGCCAGCAGCGTGGGCAGCGCAAGCGGCAGCAGCACCAGCCGAAGGCTCTGCGGCGGCGTCATGCCGAGGGCGGTGCCCGCCATGCGCAGGCCGTTCGGCACTTCGGCCAGGCCGGTCACCGTGTTGCGCATGATGGGCAGCAGTGAATAGAGCGTGAGCGCAATCAGCGCAGGCAGCGCGCCGATGGCGCCCAGCAGGGAGATGAGCACCGCGAGCAGGGCCAGCGACGGCACGGTCTGCAGGATGCTCGCGGCGCCGAGCACCACCGCGCGCAGCCGCAGATGCGGAAACACCAGGATGGCAAGCGGCACGCCGATCAGGATCGCAACGCCCACGGACACCGCCACCAACACCAGGTGCTGCCGCGTGAGCTGCCAGAGGTCGGGGCCGAACAGCTTGGCGATGAAGCCGCGCCTGGCTTCCTGGGATTGGGCCTTGCCGTTCTTGCCCGAGCTGGCCAGGAAGTCGCGTGCAATCGCGTCGAAGGGTACGCTCTGCAGCTCGGCGCGCGCATTCATCGCGATCATCGCGCGCTCGTCGATGCGGCCTTCAAGTGTTTGCAGTGCGGCCCAGGCCTTCGGCAGCCGCGCCGACAGGTCGAGCCGGTACAGCACCACGGCGTCGTAGCGTGGAAAGTATTTCTTGTCGTCTTCCAGCACGCGCAGGCCCAGATGGTCGATCTTGGCGTCGGTGGTGTAGATGTCGATCGCGTCGATCTGCTTCGCGGCCACCGCTTCGTAGGCCAGGCCGTGGTCCAGGCCGGTCGGCGTCTGCGTGAAGCCGTAGCGCGCGGCAAGACCCTTCCAACCATCGACGCGGCCGATGAACTCGTTCGAGAGGCCCAGCCTGAGTTCGGGGTGGCGTGCCAGGTCGCTCAGCGTGCGCAGGCCGAGCCGTTCGGCATCGGCCGCCCGCACGGCCAGCGCATAGCCGTCGTTGAAGCCCAACGGAATGGCCACGCCCAGGCCCAGCGGCGCCAGCGCCGCATTCATGGCCTCGCGCGTTTCGGCCGGCGAGCCCTTGAGGATTTCGAGCGCGATGGTGCCGGTGTATTCGGCATACAGGTCGATGGCGCCCGAACGCAGCGCTTCATACACGATCGCCGTGTTGCCCAGGCCCTGCCGCACCACCGGGGGCGATGCGGTGTGCGGTGCCGCTGTCTGTGCCAGCAGCTCGGCCAGGATGTACGACTCGGTGAACCGCTTGGACCCGACACGCAGCGTGCCCTCGCCGGGTTGCGCCGACGCAGCGGCACCGAGCCAGGCAATGGCGAACAACAACAAGGCGGCGCGCAGGATGCGGCGGTGGGGCAGGCACATCGGGGGCCAGTGTATAGACATCGCCCCGATCGGCGCACCCGCCAATCTCCTACAAATCCTGGTGCGGGCTACCGATGCTGGCCAGATGCAATCGCATCCATCATGGCCGCCATGAAGAAGAAAACCCACCTCCTGCCCGGCCCCGACGTGCACGGCCTGCGCGAGCTCCCGGGCCTCAGGGTGGAGGGCTACAGCCTGCAGCTGCGCGACAAGGACGGCTTCGTCGGCGACCAGGCCAGCCAGACCGCCTTCAGGGAGTTGCTCGAACGCTGGCGCAAGCGCCGCCGCAAGACCGGCAGCGATCCCTTGGGGCGGGAGCACTCGCGCGACCTCAGCAAGGAGCAGCTCGACCGCGTGCTCCACAAGACCTCGGCCGCCGGCGATCTGATGCATGGCGCCATCGAGGAATTCGCCAAAGAATTGGCCTTCGTGATCCAGCGCTTCACGCGCCAGCCTTCATGGAAGAAGGTGGAGCGCATCGTGGTGGGCGGCGGCTTCACCGAAAGCGACGTGGGCGAGCGCGCCATCCTGCAGACCGCGGCCATCCTGGAAGACATGGGCGTGCACGTACAGCTCGGGCGGCTGTCGCACGAGGTCGACGACGGCGGCCTGATAGGCTGGGTGCACCTGACCCCGCCGGCCATGCTGAAGAAGCACGACGCCATCCTGGCCGTGGACATCGGCGGCACCAACGTGCGCTGCGGCATCGTGAAGACGCGCCGGCGCAAGGCGCCCGACCTGTCGCGTGCCAAGGTGGTGCGGCTGGAGAAGTGGCGCCATGCGGACGACGACCCGAACCGCACCGACATGGTCGAGCGCATCGCGGCCATGCTCGAGGACATGGTTCGCTATTGCGAGCGCAGGAAAATCAGGCTTGCGCCTTTCATCGGCATTGCCTGCCCGGGGTTGATTCGCAAGGACGGCTCGATCGAGCGCGGCACGCAAAACCTGCCGGGCGATTGGGAAAGCCGCGCGTTCCACCTGCCCAGCGCACTGTGGCGCCGCATGCCGATGATCGGCTCCGGCCCCACGCTGATCCTGATGCACAACGACGCGGTGGTGCAGGGGCTGAGCGAGCTGCCCTTGATGCGCGACGTCTGCCATTGGGGCGTGCTGACCATCGGCACCGGCCTTGGCAACGCGAGCTTCACCAATACCTAGCCCGGAGCCGCTGCGGCGGCGGGCGGCATGGTGCCGCCGAGCGCCTTGTAGACCGCCACCATGGCGACCGCCATGCGGCTCGTGCTCTGAACCTGGTCGCGCCGGGCCTGCAGCAGCGTGCGGCGGGCGTCGAGTTCGACGCCGAAGTCCGTGAGGCCGTTGGCATAGCGCGCATGCGCGAGCGTGAGCGCGTCGCGGCTGTTGCGCTCGCGCTCGACCAGTTCCCGGTGGCGCTGGCGCTCGGCGGTGTAGGCGCCCAGCGCCGAATCGATCTCGTGCCATGCCTTGAGCACGGCCTGCTGGAAGGCCACCGCCGCTTCCTGCTGCTGAAGCTCGCGCAGGTTCACCGTGCTCCGGCGCCGGCCGTTGTCGAAGATGGGCAGGCTGATGGAAGGGCCGACATGCCATTGCCGGCTGCCCCATTCGCCAAAGCGCTCGCTGCCCGCCGATTCGTAGCCGAAGCCCGCGCCCAGCGTCACGCGCGGATAGAGGTCCGCCATGGCCACACCGATGCGTGCCGTGGCGGCATGCAGCTGCGCTTCCGCCGCCGCGATGTCGGGGCGCCGGCGCGCCAGGTCGGAAGGCAGGCCCAGTGCGAGGTCGGGCAACGATGGCGCCTGCAGCGCTTCGAGCGTGTCGCCCGCACGGTCGGCAGGTGGTGCGAGCTCGGTGTTCAGCGTACCGGGCGGCGCACCGGTCAGCAGCGTGATCTGGTTCATGGCCTGGGTCTCCTGCTGCAGCAGCATCGGAATGCGCGCCCGCAGCTCGGCCAGTTGCGTGCGCTGGCGCGTCGGATCCAGGTCGGTGACCAAGCCGCCGTCGGCGCGCGCCTGCACCAGCTCGAGCGACTCGGCCGCCGCCGCGATGTCGGCGCGCGCGAGCCGCAGTTCGCGCTGCGCACCGCGCAACTCGAAGTAGTTGCGCGCCACCTCGGCCTGCACGCTGAGCTGCGCCTGCCGCAGCAGCGCGGCCGATGCGCCGGTATCCGCATCGGCGGCCTCGATGCTGCGCCGCACGCGGCCCCACAGGTCGATTTCCCACGACGCATCGAAGCCGGCCTGGTAGAGGTTGTAGGGCTCGCTGAGCGTGCGGATCAGCTGGTCGCGGTTGGACACCGACGAACCGAGCGCATCGATCATCCGCGTAGCGGCGCCGGTCTCGCTCTGGCGCTGCCGGTTGACGCTGCCGCTGGCGTTGAGCTGCGGCACCTGCTGCGCCGCCGCCGCGGTCCGCTGGACGCGGCTTTGCGCAAAACGCAGGGCGGCGGTCTGCAGATCGTGATTGGCCGTTAGCGCGAGTGCCTGCAGGCGATCGAGCAGCGGATCGTCGAAGGCTTTCCAGTCGCCCGATGCGACGGCCGTGGGCGCCGCTGTCCGCTCGGTGCCGAGCAGCGCCGCCGAGCCGCCGTGCCATGCGGCCCAATCGGCGGGTGCCTGCGGCTCCGCGGGCCGGTGGTCGGGACCCACTGCGCAGCCTGCCAGAAGAAGCGCGAGCGCGGAACAGGAGAAGAGGGTGCGCGGTGCAGACATGCGGTGCTCCCGGATTCAGACCAGACGATGGCGAAACAGCCAGGCCGCCAGCGGCAGCGTGACGATGGCGATGATCGACAGCGGAATCAGGTTGTGCCACACCGTGGCCAGGCCCACGCCCTCGAGGTACACGCGCTGCACCAGGTCGATCGCAAAGCGCAGTGGGTTGGCCATGGTGATCACCTGCAGGACGTGCGGCATGTTGCGCACCGGGGTGGTCAGGCCCGACAACAGCATCATCGGCATCAGCAGCACGAAGGTGTAGAGCATGGCCTGCTGCATGTTGGCCGACACCGCCGAGATCGAGAGGCCGATGCCCACGCTGGCCACGGTGAAGAAAACCAGCCCGGTATAGAGCGTGGCCAGCGAGCCCGCCATCGGAATGCCGAACCAGAACAGGGCCACCAGCAGGATCAGCGTCGACTGCGCAAGGCCGACCAATATTGGCGGCAGCGCCTTGCCGATCATGATTTCGAGCGGCGACATCGGCGTGACCAGCAGCTGGTCGAAGGTGCCCTGCTCGCGCTCCCTTGCCACCGAGAGGGCGGTGAGCAGCAGCGTCTGCAGCATGCTGAGCGCGGCGATCAGGCCCGGCAGCAGGTTCCAGCGCGTCTGGAGGTTCGGGTTGAACCAGGCCCGCGTTTCGATGATGAGCGGTGTGGGCGGCGCGCCGGCGCGTGTGCGCAGCTCGGCGTTGTAGCGCTCGACCACCGCGCTCACGTAGCCGGCTGCGGACCCCGCCGTGTTGGAATTGCGCGCATCCAGAATCAACTGGATGGCCGCGGGCTGGCCCGCGCTGAGCTGCTGCTCGAAGTTGGGCGCGATCTGGATCACCAGCAGCGCCTTCTCCGTGTCGATCACCTCGCGGATGTCCGCCTGCGTCCGCAGCGTGGCCACGCGGTGGAAGACGCCGGTGCTGTCGAGATGCGCAATCAGTTCGGTCGATGCGCCCGTGCGGCTCTGGTCGAGCAGCGCATAGGGCACATTCGTGAGGTCGTAGGTGGCGGCGTAGCCGAAGACCAGGCTTTGCATGATGGCGGGAACGAACAGAATCACGCGGCTCGCCGGGTCCTTGAAGATGGCGAGCAGCTCTTTCCTGCAGAGGTTGGCGATGCGCAGCAGAAAATCGGTCATGGGGTGCCGTCCTTCAGTCGAGGCTCTTGCGCGTGACGGCGCGGGCGAGAAGCAGCAGGCCCAGCGCATAAGCGAGCAGGATCGCGCAGTTTCTCCAGATCAGCGGCCAGACGTCGCCCGCGAGAAACAGCGTCTTGATCAGGTCCATGAAGTAGGTGGCCGGCAGCACATGGCCGATCACGCGCACGGCAATGGGCACGTTGCGCAGGTCGAACAGGAAGCCCGACAGCATCATCGAAGGCATGAAGGTCGCGATGAGCGCCACCTGGCTCGCGAGAAACTGGTTGCGCGTGACCGATGAGATCACGAGGCCGAGGCTCACCGCCACGATCAGGTAGAGCATGGAGCTGAGCACCACCACGACCAGCGAGCCGTACATCGGCACCGCGAACAGGAAGCGTGCGGCCAGCAGGCACAGCGTGAGCCCGAGCATGCCGACCGCGAAGTACGGGATGATCTTGGCCAGCAGTATTTCCACCGGCCGCACCGGAGTGACGAACAGCGCCTCGAGCGTGCCGCGCTCCCATTCGCGGGCCATCACCAGCGCGGTGAGAAACGCGCCGACCAAGGTCATGATCAGCACGATGAGCCCCGGCACCAGGTACCAGGTGCTGGTGTTCGCGGCGTTGAACCACATGCGCTGCTCCACGGTCACACGGCCCGCTGGGGGGGCGTCCGCACCGGTGCCGCCGCCGCCGCGGTCGGCCTGCCGCACGGCCGCTTGCGCCAGGGCGCCGCTCACGTAGGCCTGGATGATGGTCGCGCGCCCCGCGTCGGCGCCATGCACGATGAGCTGCACGCGCGCGTGGCCCGCGGCCAGCGTGCGCGAGAAGTCGGAGGGCACGCGCACGATGCCGTCGATCTTGCGCTCGCGCATCAAGGCCTCGGCATCGTGCATGGAGCCCAGCAGCACGGGCGCGATGGTCGGTGAAAGCTGCAGGCCGGCAATGGCTTCGTGCGCCGTGGGCGACGGGTCTTCGAGCACCACGCCCACCGGTGCGTTCTTCACGTCGAGCGACATGCCGTAGCCGAAGATCAGGATCAGCACCATCGGCAGCAGGATGCCGATGGCCAGGTTGCTGCGGTCGCGCAGCAGCTGGCGAAACTCCTTGCGCGTGAGCGAGATCAGCCGGGTCCGGAAGCCGCTCATGCCGCCACCTTCTCGCTTTTCTTTTCGCGCTCTTCGTGCCGCGCCTTCTCGACGATGCCGATGAACGCCTGCTCCATGTCGATGCGCTTTTCATGACTCTCGCCGTCGAGCGCCTGCGTGCGCACCTCACGCGGCGTGCCGATCGCCAGCACCTTGCCGGCGTCCTGGATCACGATGCGGTCGCAGTACTCGGCCTCTTCCATGAAGTGGGTCGTGATGACGACGGTGGTGCCGCCTTCGGCCAGCGCCGTGATGCGGCGCCAGAATTCGCGGCGGGCCAGCGGATCGGCGCCGCTGGTGGGCTCGTCGAGAAACAGGATCTCGGGCTCGTGCAGCAGGCCTGTGGCCATGGCCAGGCGCTGGCGGTAGCCGCCGGGCAGCTGGCCGCTGGGCGCATCGAGTTCGCGCTCGAGGTCGAACTGCCGCAGTACCGTGTCCATGCGCCGCTGCAGCATTTGCCCGCGCAGGCCGTAGGCGCCGCCGAAGAACGAGAGGTTCTCGCGCACCGTGAGGTTGCCGTAGAGCGCGAACTTCTGCGACACGTAGCCGATGCGCTGGCGGGCCTGCGCGCGCGCATGGCGCAGGTCGACACCGGCCACGCGCAGCTGCCCGCCGCTCGCGGGAAGCAGGCCACAGAGCATGCGGAACGTGGTGGTCTTACCCGCGCCGTTGGGTCCGAGCAGGCCGAAGATCTCGCCGCGCCGAACCGAGAAGCTGGTGCTCGCCACGGCCACGAAATCGCCGAAGCGGCGCACCAGGTCTTTCACCTCGATGACCACTTCGCCGGGTTCGCCCTCGGCCGGCGCAAGGCCCTCGGCCGCGGGCGGCGCGATGTTCGCCGCAGTGGCCTGGTGGGTACGCAGCAGCGCCATGAAGCCGTCTTCGAGCCGCGGCGGCACGGGCTCGGCGCGCGCGCCGTCCAGCAGCTTCTCGAGCGCTGCGTCGTCCGCGCCCTGGCGGCGGATGAAGTGCACATCACCGCCTTGCGGCACGGCATCGACGATGTCCTGTTTCGCATCGAGCAGGCGGGCCTGCATCAGGCGCGGCGGCTCGCCCTCGGGCGGCGCGGCGACGAAACACATGCCCTGCGCATGGCCGCGAATCTCGGCGGGCGTGCCCTGCGCGAGCAGCCGGCCCTCGCGCAGAACGAACACGTAGCTGCAGCGCTCGGCCTCGTCGAGGTACGCGGTGCTCACGATGACCGAGAGCTTCTCGTCATCGACCAGCTGCTGCACGATCTGCCAGAGTTCGCGCCGCGAAAGCGGATCGACGCCGACGGTGGGCTCGTCGAGCAGCAGCAGGTCGGGCGAGCGCACCAGCGTGCAGGCCAGGCCGAGCTTCTGCTTCATGCCGCCCGAGAGCTTACCCGCGGGTCGATTGGTGAAACGGCCGAGGTCGGTCATTTCCATCAACCGCCCATAGCGCTCGCGGCGCTGGCCGGCAGTCACGCCGTGCAGGTCGGCGTAGAGATCCAGATTTTCCTGCACGCTCAGGTCGTCGTAGAGGCCGAAGCGCTGGGGCATGTAGCTGATGCGGTCCTGCACTGCCTGCGGGTCGGCCGACACGTCGATGCCGAGCACGCGCAGTTCGCCTTCGTCGGCGCGCATCAGGCCGGCCATGAGCCTCAGCAGCGTGGTCTTGCCCGCGCCGTCGGGCCCGACCAGTGCGGTGAGCGTGCCGGCCGGCACTTCGAGCGACACGTCGTCGAGCGCGCGCACCGTCTGCTTCGAGGCCTTGACCATGAAGCGCTTGTGCAGGGAGCGTGCTGCCACGGCGGGCCCGTTGTCGCGCATCAGTGTTTGCCGCTGGCGGTGGGGGAGGCGAGCTGCAGCCGCACGGTCGCCGGCATGCCGAGCCGCAGCCGGTCTTCCTTGTCTTCGACCATCACGCGAATTTCGTAGACCAGGCTGCTGCGCAGTTCCTCGGTCTGCACCGTCTTGGGCGTGAACTCGGCCACCGACGAGATGTAGCCCACCTTGCCGGCGATCGGCTGGCCGGGCTGGCTGTCGGTGATCACGCTGGCTTCCTGGCCCGGCCGCACGCGGCCGAGGTCGGGTTCGGCCACGTAAGCGCGCACCCACTTGGGATCGGTGATCGCCAGCGTGAAGGCTGGGCGCTGCGGCGAGGCCATGTCGCCGGGCTCGAGCAGGCGCGCGCGCACCACGGCGTCGATGGGCGACTTGAGCTCGGCCTCCTGGAGCTGGTGGTTCATGAGCGCGAGATCGGCGCGCGCGGATTCGAGCTGGGCCTGCGCCTGCGCGATGTCTTCCTTGCGCGGACCGGCAACGGCGAGCTGCTGCGCCCTGCGCACGTTGTCCAGTTGCGCCAGCGCCACCTTGCGGCGGGCCTGGGCGCTGTCGAGGTCCTGCTGGCTCACCGCGCGACCGGCGGTGGTCTGGCCGATCGCCTGCAGGCGCGCGAGCTGCTGCTGCGCAAGGTCGGCATCGGCCTGCGCCGCGGCCACCTGGGCGCCGGCCTGCGCCAGTTCTTCGGGGCGGCTGCCGGTCTTCAGGCGCAGCAGCGCCTGCTCCTGCACCCCGATGCGCGCCTGAGACTGCGCCACGCGCAGCACGAGCGAGCGGGTGTCGAGCCTGCCCAGCAACTGCCCTGCGCGCACGTGGTCGCCTTCGCGCACCGCGAGTTCGGCCACGCGCTCATTGGCGTTGAAGGCCAGCGAGACCTGGCGCACGTCGACGTTGCCGTACAGCACGAGCTGGTCGGACGGCGCGGCCGAACGATGGAGGTACCACCAGCCACCCGCCGCAGCGGCCAGCACCACGACGGCAGCGGCGATGAGGGGTTTCTTGTTCATGAGGACGGGCTCCTGCCGGTTTCCAGATCGGAACACGGCTGGATGTTATCAAATTGAAATTTGAATTTGAAGTATTTTTTCAATTCGATTAACCTTGGGCCATGGCTTCCCGCTCTTCCAGCACCCGTTCTTCCGGTGCCCGTCTTCCTTCCCCGCGCCAGGCTGCGGCGCGCATCCCGCGCGCCTCTCGCACCGACGGCAGCACCACGCGCCTGCACATCCTCGAAACCGCGGGCCAGCTGTTTGCCGAACGCGGCTTCGCCGAGAGCACCAGCAAGGAAATCTGCACGCGCGCCGGCACCAACATGGCCGCGGTCAACTACCACTTCGGCAGCAGGGACGGGCTCTACGAGGCGGTGCTGATCGAGGCGCACCGCCAGCTCGTGAGCATCGACGAGCTGGTCAGCCTGGCCAGCGCGGCGGCCGATCCGCGGCTCAAGCTGCGGGCCTTTCTCACGCACCTGATCGAGATGGGCAGCCAGCCCAAGGCACCCTGGGGATTTCGCGTGGTGCTGCGCGAGGCGCTGTCGCCGTCGCCGGCCATGCCGGTGCTGATCCGGCGGGCGGTGCTGCCCAAGGCCAAGCTGATCCGCGGCCTGATCGGCGGCATCATGGGCCTGCCCGACGATCATCCCTCGGTGCAGCGCGCGCTGCTGTTCACGGTGCTGCCCTGCATCGTGATGACGGTGGCGCCCAGGGACCTGGGCCGCAAGGTGCTGCCGGCCCTGAAGGATGCCGAAGGCCTGGCGGACGACCTGATGCGCTACGTCTTCGCAGGGCTCGATGCCCTTGCGGCGGAGGCCAGGGCCTCGGCGCCCGCTACAGCTGGAAAGCGACGGTGAGCAGCAGCCCCTCGGCCACGTCGCGCAACAGGCCCGGCCGCCGCGCGCGGTAGGGCTCGCCGGCGGAAGCTGTGGTGGCGACCCATTCGGCCAGCCAGTCGATCTCGTGCGGGCCGTAGAACACCACGGCCGCCTCGTGGTTGAGCAGCAGGCTGCGCAGGTCGAGGTTGATCGAGCCGCACATGGCCAGCTCGTTGTCGACCACCACGGCCTTGGCGTGCGCCATGAAAGGCAGCATGCGAAAGCTCACGCCCGCGCGGGCCAGGTCGCGCATGGCGCGTGCGCGCACGAAATCGGCCAGGCGGTGGTTCGACCGCGCGGGGATCGCGATGGTCACTTCCACGCCGCGCCGCGCGGCCAGCCGCAGCGCATCGCGCAGGCCGTCGCCGGGCACGAAGTAGGGCGTGATCGCCAGCACGCGGTGCTCGGCCCGAAAGCAGGCGTCGATGAGCAGCGCATGGGCCGTGTCCTCGGTCTGGTCCGGGCCGCTCGGCAGGAACTGCGCCATGGCGCCGCCCGCGCTTTCGTCCACGTCGTCGGCCGTGATGGCGCGCGCCTTGCGGCCGCGCACCGAGCTCCAGTCGTGGTCGAACTGGCGGGCCGCCGCGGCGGCCACGCTGCCGCGCAGGTCGAACGAAAGATCACGCCAGGCTTCGGGATGCTTGTCGTTGCCGGTGAAGTATTCGCCCGCCAGATTGCGCCCGCCCGACCACAGCCAGCCGTCGTCGGCAATGGTGAACTTGCGGTGGTTGCGCAGGTTGCGCGGCCCGATGCGGCGCAGGCTGAAGAAAGGGCGGAACACGGCGACCTCTCCGCCCGCCGAACGCAGCAGTTCGACGTGATGGCGCGGCAGGGTCAGCGCACCGAAGCCGTCGAGCAGCACGCGCACCTTGATGCCTTCGCGCGCGCGCTGCGCCAGCCGCTCGATGACGGCGCGGCCCAGCGCGTCGTCGCCGATGATGAAGGTGCACACGTCGATGCGCTCGCGCGCGCCGTCGATCACCTGCCACAGCGCCTCGCGCGCGGCCTCGCCGTCGGCATGCAGGCGGATCGCGCAGCGCCCCGGCGGCGCAAGGCCGAAGCTCTCGATCAGATCCGCCGCCCAGTGCCCCGGCGGCACCGAGCGCGGCGGCCGCGGCGAGCCCGCCGGGCGCAGCTTGCGCTGGCCGAACAGCAGATAGATCGGCAGGATGAAGTAGGGCACGAGCACCAGCCCCATGACCCATGCAATGGCCGTGGTGGGCGCGCGCTGCTCGCGGCGCGCGCGCGTGGTCAGCACATAGACCAGCAGCGCAAAGGTGACGACAAGAAAATGCTGGGACGGTGAGGGGAGCCAGTCGAACCTTGTATTCGGCATGGGGCAATGATGCCTGAGGGTGGCCGCTCGCCCGATCAGCGTTGCAGGAAGGCGGGCACGCCGCGCCCCTCGGAGGCGAGAAACCGCATCATCGGGTCCACCACCGCGCGCACCGCGGGCCGTTCGCCCACGCGGGTGCGCCAGGCCAGGAGCCGCGGCGTGGCATCGGTCATGCCGGCGCCCTTGCGGTCGGCGAACACACAGGCCATGTAGAAGGCGATGTCGGCGAAGGAGTAGGGCCCCGCCAGGTACTCGCGCGTGGCCAGCAGGCCTTCCATTTCCTCGTAGTAGCGGGCGCACGCGGCGCAGGCCGCCACGGCGGGCGCGCTCTGCATGTCGTGCTGCAGGCCGAAGAGCCTGATCACGTTCGGGAAGAAAACTTCGTCCGACTTCTGTTCGAGCTGCCGCGCGCGAGCCCGTTCCGCGATGCCTTCGGGCCACAGCGCGGGCGTGGGGTACCGGTCTTCAAGGTACTCGAAGATCTGCGTCGAGTCGAAGAGCCCGACCTCGCCGTCGATCAGCACCGGCACCTGCTGCTTCACCGGGTTGACGCGCAGCACCTCGGGGTGTTTGGGCTCGTAGGCGTCGTCCTTGGTGAACGGCACCATGACCAGTTCGAAGGGAATGCCTTTTTCGAGCGCGGCGATCTGCACCTTCGCGCCGAACATGCTGAGGGGGCCTGAGTAGATGGTCGTCATGTTGCCAATTTGACCAGAAGAGGGCGCCCGGGCCTTCCGCCGGGCCGCCCCAACTATTCAGGTCGAGCCCCAGACCTCCTGCGCTGTTTCGACCACCAGGCGCAGCTTGCTGCGCTGCGCTTCCACCGCGATGTTGTTGCCGTGCACCGTGCTCGAGAAGCCGCATTGCGGCGAGAGCGCGAGCTGTTCGAGCGGGGCGTACTTGGCGGCATCTTCGATGCGGCGCTTGAGTTCGTCCTTGTCTTCCATCTCGCCGAACTTGGTGGTCACGAGGCCCAGCACCACGGTCTTGCCCTTGGGCAGGTAGCGCAGGGGCTTGAAGTCGCCCGAGCGGGCATCGTCGTATTCCATGAAGTAGGCGTCCAGGTCCATCTCCTTCAGCAGCGCCTCGGCCACCGGCTCGTAGTTGCCGGCCGCCGCGTGGGTGCTCTTGAAGTTGCCGCGGCACAGGTGCATGGCCAGCAGCATGCCCGGCGGCTTCTGCGCCACCACCTTGTTGATGAAAGCGGCATAGCGGTGCGGCAGTTCGTTCGGGTCGTCGCCGCGCTTGCGGGCGGCTTCGCGCATGTGCTCGTCGCACAGGTAGGCCAGGTTGGTGTCGTCCATCTGCACGTAGGTGCAGCCCGCTGCGGCCAGCGAGCGCAGTTCGTCGCCGTAGGCCTTGGCCACGTCGTCGTAGAACACCGGGTCGAGCTCGGGGTAGGCCTCCTTGCTGATGCCGGCGCGGCCACCGCGGAAGTGCAGCATGGTCGGCGAAGGGATGGTCACCTTGGGCGTGCGGCCGGCCGAGACCTGGCTCTTCAGGTACTGGAAGTCGGCCAGCTGGATGTCCTTCACGTGGCGCACCTTGTCGATCACGCGCATGGCGGGCGGCGCGAGTTCCTCGGTGCCGTCGGGCTTGCGGATGGTGACCGGAATGTCGGTCTTCACGCCGCCGAGCTGGTCGAGAAAGTCGATGTGGAAATACGTGCGGCGGAACTCGCCGTCGGTGATGCTCTTCAGGCCGATGTCTTCCTGGAACCGCACGATCTCGGTGATGGCCTTGTCTTCGACCTTGCGCAGTTGCTCGGGCGTGATCTCGCCCTTGGCCTTCTGCTCGCGCGCCTCGAGCAGGTATTTGGGGCGCAGGAAGCTGCCGACGTGGTCGTATCGGGCGGGCAGGGCGGCGTGCTGGGACATGTTTATCTCCGTCGTGGCTGAAAACGAATCGGACATCGTATCGCCTTGGAAACACGCCTATGTGTATACATTGTGGTTGGTGTTTACCCTCATTTGGTTGAATTTTGCTGGATATTCTCGTGTTTATGTATACATTGGGTATTCATGAAAACGCCCGCGACCACCTTTCCGCTCAACGCCTGGTATGCCGCCGCCTATGACGTCGAAGTGCGTCATGCGCTGCTGCCGCGCACGATCTGCAACGAAAAACTGGTGCTGTTCCGCCGTACCGACGGCCAGGTTGCCGCGCTCGAAGACGCCTGCTGGCATCGGCTCATGCCGTTGTCGCTGGGCAAGCTCGAAGGCGACGAAGTGGTGTGCGGCTACCACGGCCTCGTCTACAACAGCCAGGGCCGCTGTACCCACATGCCGAGCCAGGAGACGCTGAACCCCTCGGCCTGCGTGCGCAGCTTCCCGGTGGTGGAGAAGCACCGTTTCGTCTGGATCTGGCCCGGCGACCCGGCCAAGGCCGACCCGGCGCTGGTGCCCGACATGCACTGGAACGACGACGCGGCCTGGGCCGGCGACGGCAAGATGATTCGCGTGAACTGCGACTACCGCCTGGTGGTCGACAACCTCATGGACCTGACGCACGAGACTTTCGTGCACGGCTCGTCCATCGGCAATCGCGAAGTGGCCGAGGCGCCTTTCGTCGCCACGCACGGCGACCGCTCGGCCACCGTCACCCGCTGGATGGAGAACATCGACCCGCCGCCGTTCTGGGGCGGCCAGATCCGCCATGCGCGCGGCTACGCCGGCAAGGTCGACCGCTGGCAGATCATCCGCTTCGAGGGGCCGTGCACGGTGAACATCGACGTCGGCGTGGCCGAGGCGGGCAGCGGCGCGGTGCCGAAGGACGGCAATCCCGGCGACCGCAGCAAGGGCGTGAACGGCTACGTGCTCAACACCATCACGCCCGAGACCGACAAGACCTGCCTCTACTTCTGGGCCTTTGCGCGCAACTACTGCCTGGGCGAGCAGCGCCTGACGCATGAGCTGCGCGAGGGCGTGGCCGGCATCTTCCGCGAGGACGAACTCGTGCTCGAGGCGCAGCAAAAGGCCATGGACGAGCGGCCCGACCACCAGTTCTACAACCTCAACATCGACGCGGGTTCGATGTGGGCGCGCCGGCTGATCGACCGCATGGTCGAGAAGGAGAAGCCCGCGCGCGCCGCGATTCCGATCCATCCCGCCGAGACGCAAACCGCATGAAAGTCGCGGCCGTATCCCCCATCGAACCCGGCGACGGCGGCAGCTCGCAAGCCGTGAAGGCGCAGCTGCGGTTGCGCGAAATGATCCTGGCCGGCGAACTGCCGGGCGGCGCGCGCATTGCCGAAGTAGCCATCTCCGAGCAGCTCGGCGTCTCGCGCACGCCGGTGCGCAGCGCGCTCATGCGGCTGGAACAGGAAGGCTTGCTCGAAGCCTTGCCCAACGGCGGCTACGCGGTGCGTACCTTTTCCGAGCGCGACGTGGCCGATGCCATCGAGCTGCGCGGCACGCTCGAAGGCCTGGTGGCGCGGCTCGCGGCCGAGCGCGGCGCGGCGCCGGTGGTGCTGCGCGAGGCGCGCGCCTGCCTGACACGCATCGACGAACTGCTGCGCGAATCCGCGCTGGACGATGCGGCGTTTTCGCGCTACGTGACGCACAACGAGAAGTTCCATTCGCTGCTGTGCGAAATGGCCGCGAGCCCGGTCATCGCGCAGCAGCTCGAGCGCGTGATCAACCTGCCGTTCGCGTCGCCCTCGGGTTTCGTCATCGTGCAGGCCAACTCGCCCGCCGCGCGCGACATGCTCGTGATCGCGCAAGACCAGCATCTCCAGGTGCTCGACGCCATCGAGGCCGGGGAAGGTTCGCGTGCCGAGGCTCTGATGCGCGAGCACAGCCGCATCGCGCGGCGCAACCTGCGCGAGGCGCTGCACGGCACGCCCACCGCCGAGCAGCGTCCCTTGCCCGGCGTGCAGCTGATCCGCCGCCGCGGCTGAGCGGCCGATTTCCTTTTTCCGCTGGTTTTCTTCCCGATGAAAAACGACCTTCAATGGATGCAGGCGCAAGTCGTTGCGCTGCGCGACGTCACGCCCACCGTGCGCGAATTCGAACTGCGGCCCGAGCCGGGCTTTGCCGCCACCTACGAGCCCGGATCGCATCTGCAGGTGCAGGTGATGGCGGCCCATGGCAAGCTGCAGACACGCTCGTACTCGCTGGTGGGCGAGGGCGACGGCCAGTGCTGGCGCATTGCCGTCAAGCGGCTCGACGACGGCCGCGGTGGTTCGCTCGCGATGTGGCGCCTGGCCGTCGGCGACCGGCTGCAGGTGAGCGCGCCGCAGAACCACTTTGCGCTCGACCTTTCGGCGCCCGGCTACCTGCTGGTGGCGGGCGGCATCGGCATCACGCCGCTGGTGATGATGGCGCAGCGTCTGGGCGACCACGCGCGGCGCAGCGGCGTGCCGGTGAAGATGCTCTACGGTGCGCGCCATGCGGGCGAATTCGCCTACCTCGACCGGCTCCGCGAAGCGCTGGGCGATGAGGTCGTGTCGCACGAAGGCGCGGCGCCCATCGACTTCGCGGCCGCCATCGCGGCGCTGCCGCCGGGCGGCCAGCTCTACACCTGCGGCCCCGTGCCGATGCTCGAAGCCGTCAAGCGCGCCTGGCAGGCGGCGCAACGCGCCCCGGCGGACCTGCGCTTCGAAACCTTCGGCAGCAGCGGCCGGCTCGCGACGCAGGCCTTCACGGTGCGCATTCCGCGGCACGACCTGTCCATCACCGTGCCGGCCGATTGCACCTTGCTCGAAGCGCTCGACGCCGCCGGCGTGGAAACGCTCTCGGACTGCAAGCGCGGCGAGTGCGGCCTCTGTGCCATGGACGTGCTCGCGGTCGATGGCGAAATCGACCACCGCGACGTGTTCCTGAGCGAGCACGAAAAGCAGGCGACCACCCGCATCTGCGCCTGCGTGTCGCGGGCCGTGGGTACCCTCACGCTCGATTCCGCGTACCGGCCCGACAGCTGAAAACACCCTGCGCGATCATCGCGCAGTTCATTTGTTCATCGCGCAACAAAGATTCGCCTCGGGGGCGGAGTAGGTGATTGCCTGCTCCGCCGGATGTTGCAAAGTGTTGAAAAATAGCCCGGTATCCGCTTTCGTCCTCCAAGGAAAAACTCATGCAAAGACGCCAACTCATCCAGACCGCAGGCCTCACGGCGCTTGCGCTTTCCATGTCGCTTGCCAGTGCGCAGGACAGCAACAAGTTCAAGATCGGCCTGATCCTGCCCATGACCGGCCAGCAGGCGTCCACCGGCCGGCAAATCGAAGCGGCAGCGCGGCTGTACATGGCGCAGAACGGCGACACCGTGGCGGGCAAGAAGATCGAGCTGATCATCAAGGACGACGTGGCCACGCCCGACGTGACCAAGCGCCTGGCGCAGGAACTCATCGTCAACGACAAGGTGAACGTGATCGCCGGCTTCGGCGTCACGCCGGCCGCGCTGGCCGCCGCGCCGCTGGCCACGCAGTCGAAGACGCCGCAGGTGGTGATGGCCGCGGCCACGTCGAGCATCACCGAAGCCTCGCCCTACATCGTGCGTTCGAGCTTCACGCTGCCGCAGGTGTCGGTGGCCATGGGCGACTGGGCACCGAAGAACGGCGTGAAGACGGTGGTCACGCTGGTGGCCGACTACGGCCCCGGAAACGACGCCGAGAAGTTCTTCAGCGAGCGCTTCCAGCTCAACGGCGGCAAGGTGATCGAGAAGCTGCGCGTGCCGCTGCGCAACCCCGACTTCGCGCCGTTCCTGCAGAAGGTGCGCGACGCCAAGCCCGATGCGCTGTTCGTCTTCGTGCCCTCGGGCGCGGGCGCGGCCGTGATGAAGCAGTTTCTCGAGCGCGGCATGGACAAGGCCGGCATCCGCATGATCGCCACCGGCGACGTGACCGATGACGACCAGCTCAACGACATGGGCGAAGGCGCGCTCGGCGTGGTCACCTCGCACCACTACTCGGCCGCGCATCCGTCGCCCGCCAACAAGAAGTTCGTCGAGGCCTTCCAGAAGGCCAACCCGAAGATGCGCCCCAACTTCATGGCCGTGGGCGGCTATGACGGCATGCGCGTGATCTATGAAGCGCTCAAGGCCACCAAGGGGCAGGGCGGCGGCGATGCGCTGCTGGCCGCCATGAAGGGCCAGATCTTCGAGAGCCCGCGCGGGCCGGTGTACATCGATGCGCAGACGCGCGACATTGTGCAGGACGTGTATCTGCGCAAGGTCGAGAAGAAGGACGGCCAGCTCTACAACGTCGAGTTCGACGTGATCAAGGGTGTGAAGGATCCGGGCAAGGCGAAGTAATTGGGTGCAAGGCACCCCATCGACGTGATCGTCGGTCAGAGCGGTTGTTGATCGAGCGGAACAACCGCGGCGCCCGGTGTGCGCAGGGCGCCGGGTGCTCCCCGCAGCGAAATAAAGGAGGAGGCGAAGCCGGGGGACATTCGCGGAGGGGAGTACCCGGTGGCCTGTGCACGCGCCCTGAACAAAAACATCCGAAACGAGAACCACGCCATCACGCGGCAAGAAATTTGACATGTTGACCATTCTTTTCGACGGCATCGCCTACGGCATGCTGCTCTTCGTGCTCGCAGTGGGCTTGGCCGTGACGCTCGGGCTGATGAACTTCATCAACCTCGCGCACGGTGCCTTCGCCATGGCGGGCGGCTACCTCACGGTGTTTGCGATGCAGAAGCTGGGCGTGCCGTTCCTGGCCTGCCTGCCGCTCGCGTTCATCGTCGTCGCACTGGCCGGGGCACTGCTCGAGCGCACGCTCTACCGGCCGATGTACGGCAAGCCGCACCTCGACCAGGTGCTGTTCTCCATCGGCCTCGCCTTCATGGCGGTGGCGGCCGTCGACTACTTCGTCGGTTCGTCGCAGCAGAACATCCAGTTGCCCGAATGGCTGCGCGGCCGCACCGAGGTTGGCGATGGCGCGCTGCTGCTCGGCATGGGGCACTACCGGCTCTTCATCATCGCGGTGTGCGCCGTGCTCACGGTGGTGCTTCAGCTCATTCTCTCGAAGACGCGCTTCGGCAGCCGTCTGCGCGCCGCGGTGGATGACCCGCGCGTGGCGGCGGGGCTGGGCATCAACGTCAACATCGTCTTCCTGCTGACCTTCGCGGTGGGCTCCGGGCTCGCAGGGCTGGGCGGTGCATTGGGCGCCGAGATCCTCGGGCTCGATCCGACCTTTCCGCTCAAGTACATGATCTATTTCCTGATCGTGGTGTCGGTCGGCGGCACCTCGTCGATCACCGGGCCGCTCGCGGCCGCGCTGCTGCTCGGCATTGCCGACGTGGCCGGCAAGTACTTCATTCCCAAGATGGGTGCATTCACCGTCTACCTGCTGATGATCCTGATATTGATGTGGCGACCCCAGGGCCTGTTCACGCGCAAGGGAGGCCGCTGAATGAGCGCACCTTCGCCTTACGAATCGGCCCTGTTGCGCAAGGCGCACTGGCGCCCGCTCGAGTTCGTGGTGTGGGCCGTCGCCTTCGCGCTGCCTTTCGTCATGCCCTCGCATTCGCTGCTGGTCAACGAGATCGCCATCGTCGCGCTGTTCGCGATGTCGCTCGACCTGATCCTCGGCTACACCGGCATCGTGTCGCTCGGCCATGCGGCTTTCTTCGGCTTCGGCGCCTACGCCGCGGCACTGTTCGCCAAGCTCGTGATGCCGGACCCGACCGTGGGGCTGGTGCTGGCCACCGTGCTGTCGGCGCTGCTGGGCCTCGTGGCCAGCGTCACGATCCTGCGCGGCAGCGACCTGACGCGGCTGATGGTCACGCTCGGCACCGCGCTGCTGTTGCTCGAACTCGCCAACAAGCTCGACTGGCTCACCGGCGGCGCCGACGGGCTGCAGGGCGTGGTGATGGGGCCGGTGCTCGGCCTGTTCGAGTTCGACCTCTTCGGCCGCACGGCCGCCTGGTATTCATTGAGCGTGATGCTCGTGCTGTTCCTCGTGATGCGCCGGCTCGTGCACTCGCCCTTCGGCGCCACGCTGAAAGCGATTCGCGACAACCGGCTGCGCGCCATGGCCATCGGCATTCCGGTGGTGTCGCGGCTCGTGGTCATCTACACCGTGGCCGCCGGCATTGCCGGCGCCGCCGGTGCGCTGCTGGCGCAGACCACCGGTTTCGCCTCGCTCGACGTGCTGGCCTTCGACCGCTCGGCCGACGTGCTGCTGATGCTGGTGATCGGCGGCGTGGGCTGGCTCTATGGCGGCGTGGCGGGTGCCATCGTCTTCAAGCTGCTGCAGAACTGGCTCTCGGCCGTGACGCCGCAGTACTGGATGTTCTGGATCGGCCTGCTGCTGGTGCTGCTGGTGCTCGTGGGGCGCGACCGCGTGCTCAAGCCATGGACGTGGCTGGGCGCCGGCAAGAAGGGCGGTGCATCGTGACCGAAACCGTGCTTTCCACCCAAGGCCTGGTGATGCGCTTCGGCGGAATCACGGCCACCAACAACGTCACGATGGAACTCAGGCGCGGCGCGCGCCATGCGTTGATCGGCCCCAATGGCGCCGGCAAGACCACGCTCATCAACCTGCTGACCGGCGTGCTCACGCCGACCGAAGGCCGCATCTCGCTGCTCGGCGAAGACATCACGACCCTGGCGCCGCACAAGCGCGTGGCGCGCGGGCTGGTGCGCACTTTCCAGATCAACCAGCTCTTCGACTCGATGACGCCGCTCGAAACGCTGGCACTCGTTGTGTCGCAGCACCAGGGCATCGCCTCGCAATGGTGGCGCCCGCTGGGTGCCACCAAGGCCGTGACGGAACGCGCGGCGCAATTGCTGGAGCAGTTTCATCTGGGCGACGTGGCGCAGCAGCAGACGAAGTTCATGGCCTACGGCAAGCGCCGCCTGCTGGAGATTGCAATCGCACTGGCCTGCGAGCCGCGCGTGCTGCTGCTCGACGAGCCCGTGGCGGGCGTGCCCGCCGGCGAGCGCGAGGAGCTGCTGGAGACCGTGGCCGCATTGCCGGCCGATGTGTCGGTGCTGCTGATCGAGCACGACATGGACCTGGTGTTCAGTTTTGCAGACCGCATGACGGTGCTGGTCAACGGCACGCTGTTGACCGAAGGCGACCCCGAAACCATCGCCAACGATCCGAAGGTCAAAGAGGTCTACCTCGGCCATGGAGAAATCGCCCATGTCTGAACTGCTCCGTATCGAAAACCTGAGCGCGGGCTACGGCGAAGCCGTGGTGCTGCACGACGTGGCGTTCGCGCTCGGCGAAGGGCAGACGCTGGCGCTCCTGGGCCGCAACGGCACGGGCAAGACGACGCTGATCAACACGCTGGCAGGTGCCACGCGGCAGCACGGCGGAACCATCGCGCTGGGCGGCCAGGCTCTGCACAAGCTGGCGCCGCACCAGCGCGCGGCGGCCGGCATCGGCTGGGTACCGCAGGAGCGGAACATCTTCAAGTCGCTCACGGTGCACGAGAACCTCACCGCGGTGGAACGGCCCGGCAAATGGAACGCGCAGCGCGTCTACGAGATGTTTCCGCGCCTCGCCGAGCGCAAGACCAACCTGGGCACGCAGCTCTCGGGCGGCGAGCAGCAGATGCTGGCCGTGGGCCGCGCGCTGGTACTGAATCCGAAGCTGCTGCTGCTCGACGAACCGCTCGAAGGGCTGGCGCCGATCATCGTCGAGGAGCTGTTGCGCGCCATTCGCCGCATCACCCAGGACGAGGGGCTGGCCGCCATCATCGTGGAGCAGCATCCGCAGGCGATCCTCGCGATTTCCGACCACGCGGTGGTGCTCGATCACGGCACCATCGTCCACACCGACAGCGCAGCGGCATTGCGCAGCCAGCCGCAGGTGCTCGAACGGTTGCTGGGCGTGGCCCGGTAGCGATTCCGACGAACAAGAAGGAGACAGACAAATGGCGATCCCGAAAACACTGTCATGCGGGGGCGCCATGTGGGCCTCCGCCATGCTGCTTGCGGCCTGCAGCACCACCGGCCCGCAGAGCCTCGCGCTCGGCGCCAACCCGGCCGCGGCCTGCGCGGCGCTCGTTGCACCGGTCGCTCCGGCTGCCATCGGCCTGCCGAGCGGCGCGGCGACGGTAGATTCCGCCGTCCTCATGCCCGCCGTGGCGCTTGCCGTCGCAGAGCGTGGCCCCAGCCCCGCGTCGCGCATCACGCCGACGACGCCCGCGCACTGCAGGGTGCTGGGCCGCATCGCGCCGCTCGATGCGAGCGCGCCGCCGATCCAGTTTCAGGTGAACCTGCCGCTCGCGTGGAACGGCCGCAGCGTGCAGTACGGCGGCGGCGGGTTCAACGGCGTGCTGATCACCGGCCTTTCGCTGGTGCCGGCCGGCCGCTTCGATCAGCCCACGCCATTGGCACAGGGCTACGTGACCTACGGCACCGACTCCGGCCACCAGAATGTGGCCGGCCAGCCGCCGCAGGCCTTCGCGCTCAATGACGAGGCATTGGTGAACTTTGCGCATGCCTCGTACAAGAAGGTGCGCGACGTGGCGGTGGCGCTGATGCAGCGCGCCTACGGGCAAGCGCCGCAGAAGCTGTACTTCGTGGGCAGCTCCGAAGGCGGGCGCGAAGCGCTCACCATGGCGCAGCGCTATCCGCAGGACTTCGACGGCATCTTCAGCCGCGTGCCGGTCATCCACTGGACGGGGCTGCAGCACGCAGGCACGCGCAACGGCATTGCCACCTTCGGCGAAGGCTGGTTGCGGCCGGCGCAGGTGCAACTGGTGCACGACGCGGTGCTGGCATTGTGCGATGCCGCGGATGGCGCGGCGGACCGCATCGTGTCGAACCCCGTGGCCTGCCTGCAGCGCTTCGATCCCGCGAGCCTGCGCTGCGCTGCCGGCACCAGCGGCGACAACTGCCTCAACGATGCGCAGGTGCAGGCGGTGCGCACGCTGCGCTCGCCCTGGCGTTCGCCCGTGCCGCTGGCCAACGGCGTCACGGACTACCCGGGCTGGGGCATCGGCGGCGAGGGCACGCCGGCCTTTGCATCGACGGGCGGCTGGAACGCCTGGTGGACGGGCACCGCGGCGCCGACGGTGCCGCCGCAACCGAGCAACGGCATTGCGTGGTTCTACGGCAGCGGTGCGCTGCAGTATTTCTATGCGCGCAATCCGTCGATCGACGTGCGCAACTACCGCGCGGAAGACTTCGCCGCGCGGATCGCCACTGTGTCTCAGTTGATGGATTCGACCAACCCCGACCTCAGCGCCTTCAATGCGCGCGGGGGCAAGCTGCTGATGCTCGAACACATGGCCGACTATGCGCAGAGCCCGTTCGCGGGCATTCGCTATTACGAATCGGTGGTGGCGCGCATGGGTCGCGACAACACGGACCGCTTCATGCGCCTTTACACCGCGCCCGGCGTGGACCACGTGGGCAGCGGCGCCCCGGCCAACGTCGACATGCTCGGCGCGCTGGCCGACTGGGTCGAGCGCGGCCGTGCGCCGGCCGGCCTGCAGCTGGCCGAGCAGGAGGTGCTGCCGCCGTTCAGGATCGTTCGCGCCCGGCCGCTGTGCGAGTGGCCGCTGTGGCCGCGCTATACCGGCGGCGATGTGTCGCAGGCCGCGAGCTTCCAGTGCAGCAGGTAGCGCGACGCGCCTGGACGGCCTAGATCGCGCAGCTGTCCGGACCGCACGACGCCGGGCCGGTACCGGCGTCCGCCGCCGTGGGCGAGGGCGGCACGAGCTTGGCCAGCTGCGCCTTCCATTCCCCGGGGCGGCCAAGCCAGGGACCGATGTCGATGCGGCTCGCGGTGCCGTCGGCCTGTGCCAGCACGAAAGTCGGAAAGCCCTGGCCGCCCGCGCGTTGCAGCCACTGACGGCTTTCGGCCATGTGCTTGGACGTCGCTTCGCCCGACAGGCGCGCGAAGGCCGAGGCAAAAGCATCCGCATCGAAGCCGAGCTCGGCCGCCAGTGCGCCAAGCACCTGCGCATCGGCGATGCGGCGGCCCTCGACATAGTGCGCACGTTGCAGCCGATGGACCATGTCCAGCCCGCCGCCCGTTCGCAGCGCTTCGGCCGCGAGAACGGCCGTGGTCGGCGGTTCGGAATCCATTACCGCGCCGGTGTCGCGCAGCAGACCCTCGAAGTACGCCTCGCCAAAGGGCTGGCCCGAGAGCTCGGCGATCCGCCGGTCGTGCGGCATGACGTAGTCGCGCCACTGCGGCGTGATGGCGCGCCGGTTGCCACCGGTCATCATGCCGCCGCCATGGAACGCGACCTCGAGGCCCGGCACGTTGCGCGCGGCGTCGACCAGCGGTGCCGCCGCATAGCACCAGCCGCACATCGGATCGAAGATGTAGTGCAGGGTGGCGCCTTGCGCCGATAGGGTGTTGTCGTTCATTGCGTCCATTTCCATTTCTCCGAATGTTAGGTTCCGGGAACAGAAACAAAAACCCTGCTTTCGCCAACGAACAGTTTCCGATTTCGTTCGAGTCAGGAGGCCGCAGAGCGATCTGTTGCGCACTGCTCCAGATGCGCCACCAGCAGTTGCGCCGACAGCGACAGCGTCGCTTCGTCGCGAAAGCAGATCGCGAAGCGGCGGCGTGCCCAGGCATTGGTGAGCGGCATCAGCCGCAGGCGGTAGGTGTCGGCAAAGGGCTGCGCCACTTCCGCCGGCACCACGCTGATCGCGAGCCCGGCGCGCACCACGCGCAGGGCGGCGTCGAAGTTGGTCACCAGCACGCGGTATACCAGCGGCTTGCCCGCCACGGCGGCCTCGCGGGCGAGCATCAGCTGCACGGCGCTCAGGGCGGGCATGCCGACGAACTCGTGATCGAGCACGTCCTCGAACCGCACCTTGCCGCGGCGCGCCGCCGGGTGCGACGGGTGGGCAACGATGGCCAGATGGTCCGTTCGGTAGCTGCGCCGCTGCAGGCCCTCGAGGTCGGCGGCGTCCCAGCACAGGCCGATCGATGCGCTGCCCTCGCGGATGCCGCGCACGATCTCCGGGCTGACGCGCTCTTCCATGTCGATCCGGATGTCTCGGTGCGCAGGGTTCTGCAGAAAGTTGGCGACGTCCTCGGCCAGCGATTCGGCCAGCACCGACGCCGAGGCGAGGATGCGCACATGACCTCGCGCGCCGCCGGCATAGGCCGCCATGTCGCGCTCGATGCGCTGGGCGCTGCCGAGCATCGCGCGCGCATGCTCCAGCAGCGTTTCTCCGGCGGGGGTCGGCACCACGCCGCGCCGCTTGCGCAGCAGCAGCGGCGTGCCCACCGTGTCCTCAAGCTGCGCCAGGCGCTTGCTGATGGCCGATCCGACGATGCTGGCCTGCTCGCCCGCGCGCGCGATGCTGCGCGTTTCGCAGACGGAGACGAAGAGGCGAAGGGTGGTCAGGTCGAGGTCGCGCATGGGGTTTCCGGTCGAACGATGTGATATTCCATTTTGGAACGAATCTGATTCCAAAATCTATTTTCTGAATCGAACCGGAACTTCTAGCATCGGCGTCAAACCTTCAAAGGAGACACCTTGAACGAAGCCACGGTTGCGCCCGCAGCGCACGCCTTTCTGCCGCCCCGCGCGGTGGTCCGCGAAGTGGGGCTGCGCGACGGCCTGCAGAGCATCGCGAGAACCTTGCCCACCGCGCAAAAGCTCGAATGGATTCGAGGCGCGCATGCCGCCGGCCAGCGTGAGGTCGAAGTCGGCTCCTTCGTGCCCGCGCGCCTGCTGCCGCAGCTGGCCGACACGGCCGAGCTGCTGGCGTACGCGAAGACGCTGCCGGGGCTTTTTGCCTCGGTGCTGGTGCCCAACCTTCGGGGTGCGGAACTTGCCATTGCCGGCGAGGCCGATCTCATGATGGTGCCGCTGTCGGCCAGCCATGCGCACAGCCTTGCCAACCTGCGCAAGACACCCGACGAAGTGGTGGCGGAGGTCGCGCGCATCCGCGCCGCGCGCGATGCCGCGGGCTCCAAGACGCTGATCGAGGGCGGCGTGGGCACGGCGTTCGGTTGCACCATCCAGGGTCACGTAGAGATCAGCGAGGTGCTGCGCTTGATGCAGGCGCTGCTCGACGCCGGTGCCGACCGCGTGAGCCTCGCCGATACCGTCGGCTATGCCGATCCCGCGATGGTTCGCAGCCTGTTCGAGCGCGCAAGGCGCATCGCCGGCGACCGCCTGTGGTGCGGCCATTTCCACGACACGCGCGGCCTCGGGCTCGCGAATGTGTATGCCGCGCTGGAAGTCGGCATCGCGCGCTTCGATGCCTGCCTGGCCGGCATCGGCGGCTGTCCGCATGCGCCCGGCGCCAGCGGCAACGTCGACACCGAAGACCTCGTGTTCATGCTCGAGAGCATGGGTGTCGGCACAGGCGTCGACCTGCCGAAGCTGCTCGACCTGCGCCGGCGCGTGGCTGGGTGGCTGGAAGGCGAGACGCTGCAGGGCACCGTGTGGCGCGCGGGTTTTCCGAAGACCTTCGCGGCGACGGCAGGAGCATCGGCATGAGCGTGAACACCCAGGAAAAACGCCTGCCGCTCACCGGCATCCGCGTGGTCGAGTTCACGCACATGGTGATGGGGCCGACCTGCGGCATGGTGCTGGCCGACCTGGGCGCGGAGGTCATCAAGGTCGAGCCGATCGACGGCGACCGCACGCGGCACCTGCTGGGCGCGGGTGCCGGTTTCTTCCCGATGTTCAACCGCAACAAGAAGAGCATCGCGCTCGACCTGCGCCACCCGCAGGGGCTCGAAGCGGCGTTGCGCCTGTGCGCCACGGCCGACGTGGTGGCGCAGAATTTCAGGCCCGGCACCATGGAGAAATACGGGCTCGGCCATGCCGCGCTCAGCAAGCTCAATCCGCGCCTGGTGTATGTGAACCACACCGGCTTCCTGCCCGGCCCCTACGAGCATCGCACCGCGCTCGACGAGGTGGTGCAGATGATGGGAGGCCTGGCCTACATGACGGGCCGGCCCGGCGATCCGCTGCGCGCGGGCACCAGCGTGAACGACATCATGGGCGGCATGTTCGGTGCCATCGGCGCCATGGCCGCACTGATGCAGCGCGCCCAGACCGGCAAGGGGCAGGAGGTGCAGTCCGCGCTGTTCGAGAACAACGTGTTCCTGGTCGGCCAGCACATGCTGCAATACGCCATCACCGGCCAGGCAGCGGCGCCGATGCCCGAGCGCATCTCGGCCTGGGCGCTGTACGACGTGTTCACGGTGAAGGATGGCGAGCAGATCTTCCTGGCCGCGGTGAGCGATGCGCAATGGACGGTGTTCTGCGACGCCCTGGGCTTCGACGACCTGAAGGCCGACCCTGCCTTGCGCACCAACAACGACAGGGTGCGCCTGCGGCCTACGCTGCTGGCGGACCTGCGCAAGCGGCTGGCCGACCGCCCGGCCGCCGAGTTGTCGGCGATCTTCGAGGCGCGCGGGCTGCCTTTCGCGCCCATCGTGCGGCCCGAAGACCTCTACGAGGATCCGCACCTGAAAGCGACCGGCGGGCTCGCCGACATCCGCCTGCCCGACGGCGAACGCGCGGGGCAGACGGCGCAGACGACACTGTTCCCGATCACGTTGGGCGGCCAGCGGCTGGGCGTGCGCCTGGACCCGCCCACGCTCGGCGAGCACACGCGCGAACTGCTGGCCGAACTCGGCTATGCGGAGTCGCAGATGGCGGCCATGCAGGCCGAATCGGCCGTTGCCTGAGTGTTTTTTCCAGAACCATAAAGAGAGACAAAGCCATGCACAAGATTCTTCCCCCGATGACCCGCCGCGCTGTACTGGGCTTCGGTGCCTCCGCTGCGGCGCTGGCGGCTTGCCCGGTGCTCGCGCAGGGCTCCGACAAGCCTATCCGCTTCATCCTGCCGATCAGCGCCGGCTCGGGCGTGGACGCCATCGTGCGCGCGGCCTCGGTTGCGCTCGGCAAGGCCTTCGGCCAGCCGGTGGTGGTCGAGAACCTGCCCGGCGCGGGCGGCATCACCGGTACCTCGGCGCTCGTCAAGGCGGCGCCCGACGGGCTCACGCTGGGCATGGTGTCGAACAACCACGTCATCAACCCGGCGGTGTACAAGAAGATGCCGTTCGACGCCATCGCCGACGTGACGCCGATCAGCGTGGTGGGCGCGACGCCGCTGGTGCTGGTGGTCAATCCGAAGCTGCCCGCCAGGAACGTGAAGGAACTGGTGGCGCTGCTGCGCGCCAAGCCCGAGGGCTACAACTACGCATCGTCGGGCAACGGCACGATCATTCACCTGGCCGGCGAAATGTTCATGGACGAGGCCGGCGTGAAAGCACGGCACATTCCCTACAAGGGTACGGGCCCGATGGTCACCGACATGATCGCGGGCCAGGTCGAGATGGGGGTGGTGGCGCTGCCCGCGGTGCAGCCGCACATCAAGAGCGGCGCGCTGCGCGCCATTGGCCTGTGCGGACCGGTCCGCTCGCCGGCTGCGCCCGATATTCCGACCATTGCGGAGCAGGGGCTGCCCAACTATGCGGTCGAAGGCTGGTTCGCGGTGATCGGCCCGCCGAAGATGCAGGCCGCCGACATCCAGCGCGTGCACGCCGCCGTGGCTGCTGCCTTCACGAGCGCCGAGGTGCGCGAGGCCATGGACAAGCAGGGCAACATCATCAAGCTCACCTCGCCCGAGCAGGCCGCGAGCTACTTCCGCACCGAAGCGGCGCGCTATGCGGCGCTGGTGAAGAAGGCCAATGTGGTGCTGGAGTAGGGCCTTGGGCCGTCCTCGGCGCTACGCCGCCGGCCCCACCGCGCGGTAGAGCGCGCGTACGAAATCCGACTGCGTGATCATCCCGGCGAGGCGCCGCTCGCCGTCGATGATCGGAATGTGGTGGTGCCCGCCTTCCGAAAAAAGCGGCACCAGGTCGACCACGGGGCGGTCTGCGCTGGCCACGCGCACCTGGCGCGTCATGATCTGGCCCACCACCTCGGGCTTGTTCGAGACCACGGTGCGCGTGGCGCGGATCAGGTCGCGCAGTTTGCCGGCGATGCCTTCGTGGTGCTCCAGGTCGAGCAGGCGGAAGAAGTCGGCCTGCGTCACGATGCCGACCACGCGGCGCGTGCGGTCGGTGACGGGCAGTGCCTTGATGCGGCGCTGGGCCATCAGCATCCAGGCCTCCTGCAGCGGCGTGCCGAACTCCACCGACACCGGGTCACGCGACATGATGTCGCCGCAATGCAGCGTGCCGAGTCGCCGCTTGTAAGACTCGAGTTCGGTCTGCTGGATCAGCGACTCGAGATCGTCGCGGCTGATGTCCAGCACCTGGTTGTAGCGCGCCAGCACCGCGTCGATGTCGGACTGGCTGAAGCGGGCGTCGGCCGATGGTGGCCGCACCACCTGCACGTGCGGATAGCGCCTGCCCGTGAAGGTGTTGTAGGCCACACCCGCCAGCACCAGCAAGAGCGAATTGGTGAAGGTGGGAAACAGGGCCGCCGAGAAATGGTCGGTGTGCGTGAGCACGGCGAGCAGTGCCGCGGCCCCGCCCGGTGGATGCAGGCTGCGCGTGGCGAACATCAGCCCGATGGCCGCACCTACGGCAATTGCCGCGGCCCAGGCCGGATCGGGTATCCAGCGCACGCAGGCAATGCCCACGAGCGTGGACAGCGTGTTGCCGACGATGACCGGCCAGGGCTGCGCCAACGGGCTTGCGGGCACGGCAAACACCAGCACCGCGCTTGCGCCCATCGGCGCGATCAGCCAGATGCTGACGCCCACCGCTTCGGCCATCCAGCGGCACAGCAGCGCGGTGATCAGCAGCCCGATGGCCGCGCCGGCCACGGCACGCATGCGTTCGCGCGCATCGACGGTGGTGCGGCCCGGCAGCCAGGCACGCGCATGCGTCAACAGGGCGGAAAACTGTGTCATGGCGTCAGGCCTCCGCGGCCACCCGGCGGCCGATCTCGGGCCACCGCCCATGCAACCAGACCCACGCGACGAGGCCGATGCCCAGCATCAGCGTGGAGGTGAGCGCCAATGCAAGTGTGGAATGCATGACCAGCGGTGCCACCACGCCGGCCACGATGCCGTTGGCGGTGGAGCCGATCACGGCCTGCAGCGACGAGGCCATGCCGCGCCGCTCGGGATGAAGGTCGAGCACCAGCAGGGTCACCACGGGCACCATCAGCGCCCAGCCGAAAGCGAACACCGCCAGCGGCCACAGTGCCCAGGCGGCGTGCGCGGTGAAGAGCGAATTGGCCACCACGTTGACGAGCGAGGTCACCAGCATGATCAGGAAGCCGTCGCGGATCTGCCGCTTGGGCGCCACCTTGCCCGCCATGCGGCCGCTGGCCCACGCGCCCGACATGATGCCGCCGATGGTCAGCAGGAAGAACCAGAAGAACTGGGTCGGCGCCAGCGCGAGGTGGTCGCCGAGGAAGGCGGGTGCGGCGAGCACGTAGAGGAACATGCCGTTGAACGGAACGCCGCTCGCGAATGCAAGCAGCAGAAAGCGCGGGTCCGAGCACAGGTCCCAGTAGCCGCGCATCAGGTGCCGCACCTGGAACGGCTGGCGCTGGCTCTGGTGCAAGGTTTCAGGCAGCAGCTTGAAATTGGCCACGAACAGGATCACGCCGACCGCGACCAGGAACCAGAAGATGGCGTGCCATCCGGCATGGACGAAAAGAAAGCCGCCGACGATCGGCGCAATGGCCGGCGCCACGCCGAAGTAGATGGTCACCTGGCTCATCACGCGCTGTGCGTCGGCGGGCGGGAACATGTCGCGGATCACGGCGCGCGAAACCACGATGCCCGCGCCGGTCGAGAGGCCCTGCAGCCCGCGGAACAGCACCAGCTGCGCAATGTTCTGCGACAGCGCGCAACCCAGCGAGGCCAGCGTGAACACCGCGAGACCCCACAGCACCACGGGCCGGCGGCCGAAGCTGTCCGACAGCGCGCCGTGGAACAGGTTCATGAACGCAAAGCCGAACAGGTAGGCCGAAAGTGTCTGCTGCATTTCGGCCGGCGTGGCGCCTATGGAGCGCGCGATGCCCGAGAAGGCCGGAATGTAGGTGTCGATGGAAAAGGGACCGAGCATGCCCAGCACGGCGAGCAGCACGGCAAGCGCCCAGCGCGGGGCTTGCCAGAGCTTGTCTGCATCGGGATTCATGGGATTTGCTCCATTTTTCTTGTCGGTAGAGGCCAAAAAAGAAAGCGCCCTTGCGGGCGCCTCCTCGTCAGAGAGAAATACCGGAGACCGGCTCAGAGCGTATCAATAAAGCTGCGCAGTTTGTCGGAACGGCTCGGGTGCTTGAGCTTGCGCAGTGCCTTTGCCTCGATCTGGCGGATGCGCTCGCGGGTCACGTCGAACTGCTTGCCGACTTCTTCCAGCGTGTGGTCCGTGCTCATCTCGATGCCGAAGCGCATGCGCAGCACCTTGGCTTCGCGCGGCGTAAGGCTGTCGAGAATGTCCTTGACCACGTCGCGCAGGCCCGCCTGCATCGCAGCTTCGATGGGCGCCGTGTTGCTACTGTCCTCGATGAAGTCGCCCAGGTGCGAATCGTCGTCGTCACCGATGGGGGTTTCCATCGAGATCGGCTCCTTCGCGATCTTCATGATCTTGCGGATCTTGTCTTCCGGGATCTCCATCTTGGCGGCCAGGATGCCGGCGTCGGGCTCGAAGCCGAACTCCTGCAGATGCTGGCGCGAGATGCGGTTCATCTTGTTGATCGTCTCGATCATGTGCACCGGGATGCGGATCGTGCGGGCCTGGTCGGCGATGGACCGGGTGATGGCCTGGCGGATCCACCACGTGGCGTAGGTCGAGAACTTGTAGCCGCGGCGGTATTCGAACTTGTCGACCGCCTTCATGAGGCCGATGTTGCCTTCCTGGATCAGGTCCAGGAACTGCAGGCCGCGGTTGGTGTACTTCTTGGCGATGGAGATCACGAGGCGCAGGTTGGCCTCGATCATTTCCTTCTTGGCGTCGCGCGAGGACGACTCGCCCTCGTTCATGCGCTTGTTGATTTCCTTCAGCTGCGTGAGCGGCACCACCACGCGCGACTGGATGTCGGTGAGTTTCTGCTGCAGTTCCTGCACCGGCGGAATGTTGCGCGCGAGCACGGCGCTCCAGGGCTTGCCGGCGGCGGCCTGCTTCTCGACCCACTTCAGGTTCAGCAGGTTCGACGCGATGCGGTTGCCGTTCTTGTCGTAGCCCGAGAAGTCGCGAATGAACTCGTCCTGCGGGAAGCCGCACTTGTCCACGATGATGCGGCGCAGCTCGCGCTCCTTCTTGCGCACGTCGTCGACCTGCGTGCGAACCAGGTCGCACAGCTTCTCGATGGTCTTGGCCGTGAAGCGGATGGTCATGAGCTCGTCCGACAGGGCCTGCTGGGCCTTCTGGTAGGCCGGCGTGCCGTAGCCTTCCTTGTCGTAGATCTTGTGGACCTTCTCGAACATCGCCGCGATGCGGTCGAAACGCTCGAGCGCGTCGCGCTTGAGTTCCTCGAGCTTCTTGGTGAGGGCCTTGGAACCGCCCTTGCCGTCGTCGTCGTCTTCCTCGTCGAACTCGTCGAAGTCCTCCTCGGCCACGTAGTCGTCGGCCTCGTTGGGGTTCGAGAAGCCGTCCACCACGGTGGAGATGACGACCTTGCCTTCACGGATGTCGGCGGCCAGGCGCAGGATTTCGGCGATGGTGGCGGGGGAGGCCGAAATGGCTTCCATCATGGCCATCAGGCCGCCTTCGATGCGCTTGGCGATTTCGATTTCGCCTTCGCGCGTCAAGAGCTCGACCGTGCCCATTTCGCGCATGTACATGCGCACCGGGTCGGTGGTGCGGCCGAATTCGCTGTCCACGGTGGACAGAGCGGCTTCGGCTTCTTCCTCGGCTTCTTCGACCGTGGTGGCGGTGGGCGCAGTGTTGTTCAGCAGCAAGGTTTCGGCGTCGGGCGTCTGCTCGTACACCGCCACACCCATGTCGTTGAGCATGGTGACCACGACTTCCATGGTCTCGGCGTCGACCAGCTTGTCGGGCAGGTGGTCGGAGATTTCGCCGTGCGTGAGGTAGCCGCGGGTCTTGCCGAGCGTGATCAGGGTCTTCAGGCGCGAGCGGCGCTTGGCCAGGTCTTCCTCGGAGAGCACGGTCTCGTCGAGGCCGAATTCCTTCATCAAGGCGCGTTCCTTCGCCTTGCTGATCTTCATGCGCAGCGGCTTGACCTTTTCTTCGGTGGTCGAGGCAACTGCCGGTTCGTCGCCGGCCAGGTCGTCCTCGATGTCCGACAGGTCGACGTCGCTTTCGGGCGCTTCGTTGCCGGCCTTGGGCTTGCGGCCGCGCTTGGCGCCGGTGGCGGGCGCGGCGGCGCCGGCCGCCTTGGGCGGGCGGCCTACTTTCTTGGCAGCAGGGGCGGCCGTCTTGGCGGTGGCTTTTTTCGGATCGTCGATGGAGGTCGATTTCGTGGGCACGGTTTTCACTTTCGTTGCGGCTGCCGATTTGGACGCGGCGGCACCCGACTTAGTTGCCGGCATAACGCCGGCTTTCAACGGTTTTTCTGCGACAGGCTTTGCGGTGGCGCCTTTGGCGAGTGAAGGAGCAGGCTTCTTTGAACTGGGCATACGACCTCGTTACAGCAAGATGGACCAAGCGAATCACAGGCGCACCGCCACGCGGGCGGCGCCACCAAGCCCGCGCACAGGCACGGACAGGAACAATTGGGAAAGAGGAAGAAATTCCTCGTCAGGCAAGATGTCGGGCGAACATTTGGTGTGCAGTCCTTGCGGTAAGTGACCCTTTCCGTCGGATTTTTTCCGTTGGAGTGCGTTGCGCTAGGGGTCGGCCCGGAGGTGCTGCTGTCGCTCTTGCCTAATTTCGCCAGTTGCGAAGCCTTACATTATAGCCTACTGCGCAAATTTCAAGCAGTTTTATGCCCCTGAGGGCTTGAGGCGGGCGCGCAATTCGAGTCTTCGGGCCTCCAGCGCCTTGTAGCGTTCCAGGGCCTTCGGGTCCGAGCCCACGGCGGCGATGGCCTCGCTCTGCTGGGCCTTCAGGCGGTCGTCGAGCATGAAGTCGAGCACGCTCGAAAGCTCCTTGGCGGCGTCCGCCAGGTGCTGCTCTTCCTCGCCTTCGGCGGGCGGGGCGCTCTCCGAAACGGCCATGAGCCGCTCCGCCAGCGGTTCGAAATCGAGCCCGCGCATGCCTTCGCGCAGCGCCGCCCAGGGCTGCACGCCATGCTCGTGCAGCTGGCTGTCGAGCCAGGTGAAAAGCGCTCCGTGCGGGCCGGGCAGGTCGCACAGCATGAGGTGCAATTCGTGCGACAACGCTTCCCACTGCGCCATGTTCGACAGCAGGAGGCGCACCGCCACGTCGGGCCGGCTCGGCGGCTTGCCGCGGCCGCGCAGCGGCTCGATGGGCGCCTCGAACTTGCCGCCCCAGCGCTTGCCCTTGGTGAATTTGCCACGCGGTTTGCTATCGTTTTCGTAGCGCGGCGGTTCGTATTCCGACGGCGGCGGCATGTCGGAGTAGTCGAATGGGTCTCCCGGCTCGCCGCCATGGCGTGGCGCGGGCGCCGCCGCGGCCTTGCGCGGGCCGGGCGTGGCGGCCCAGAGCTCCGACAGGGCGGCTGCGTCGAGCTGCACCAGCGTGGCGATCTCGCTCAGCAGCTGTCGCTTGAGCGCGCCGTCGGGCATGGCGCTCCAGAGCGGCCGGGCATTGCTGCTCATGTGGGCGCGGCCCTCGGCGGTGGTGAGGTCGCAGCCTTCGCGTGCGGCCTCGATCATGAAGCGCGAGAGTGGCGTGGCTTCCTGCACGAAGCGGGCGAAGGCGTCGGCGCCGAATTCGCGAATGAAGCTGTCGGGGTCGTGCTCGGCCGGCAAGAACAGGAACTTGATGCTGCGCACGTCGGTGGCATAGGGCAGGGCGCCGTCGAGCGCCTTGCGCGCGGCGCGGCGGCCGGCCGCATCGCCGTCGAAGCTGAACACCACCGACTCGGTGAAGCGGAAGAGCTTTTGCACATGTTCGGTGGTGCAGGCCGTGCCCAGGGTGGCCACCGCGTTCGGAAATCCGAGCTGGGCCAGCGCCACCACGTCCATGTAGCCCTCGGTCACCAGTGCATAGCCGCGCTCTCGGAAGGCGGCGCGCGCCTCGTACAGGCCGTAGAGCTCCCGGCCCTTGCTGAACACCGGCGTTTCGGGCGAGTTCAGGTATTTGGGCTTTTCGTCGCCGAGCACCCGGCCGCCGAAGCCGATGCATTCGCCCTTCACGTTGCGGATGGGAAACATCACGCGGTCGCGGAAGCGGTCGTAGCGCTTGGCGTCTTCGGCGCCGTCTTCGGTGTTGACGATCACCAGCCCGCTCTCGGCGAGCAGGGGGTCGTCGTAGTCGGGAAACACGCTGGCCAGGGTGCGCCAGCCCGCGGGCGCGTAGCCGATGCCGAACTGCTTGGCCACTTCGCCGGAGACGCCCCGGCCCTTCAGGTATTCGATGGCGCCCGGCGCCTGCCGCAACGCCTTGCGGTAGGCCTCGCCGGCTTTTTCGAGCACGTCGGTCAGCGTGGCCTGCTTCTGGCGCTGGTTCGCGGCGCGCGCGCGTTCGGCGGGGGAAGCATCGTCCTCGGGGACCTGCAGGCCGTATTGGCCGGCGAGGTCGTGCACCGCCTCGACAAAACCCATGCCGGCGTGCTCCATGAGAAAGCCGATGGCGTTGCCGTGCACCCCGCAGCCGAAGCAGTGATAGAACTGCTTGGTCGGGCTGACCGAGAAAGAGGGCGATTTTTCGCCATGGAACGGACACAGCCCCATGAAATTGGCGCCGGCCTTCTTGAGCTGCACATAGCGCCCGACGATTTCCACCACGTCGGCACGCGCGATGAGTTCCTGGATGAAAGAGGCGGGGATGGTCATGTAGGCGAAGAGCGGCAAATCATACGCAAGCGGCCGAACGCCCGCGCGCGGGCGCCATACTCGGAGTGACCCGGAGTCCACGGATGACGACGCCCAAACCATTGCACCACGCCGCGCCGCTGTTGCTGCGCCATCCCTTGAATTTTGTCTGGGATGCGCTCAAGGCCTTCCGCGCCAACCAGGGCCTGCTGCTCGCGGGCGCGGTGGCCTACTACGCCTTGCTCTCCATCGTGCCGCTCTTGATCGTGAGCGTCATTGCGATGTCTCACCTGATCGAGCAGGCCGAACTGCTGCGCACCATCGGCAGGTATCTGGAATGGCTGCTGCCGGGCCAGTCGAAGGCGATTGTCACGGAGCTGTCGAACTTTCTCGACCATCGCGACGTGATGGGCCCCGTACTGCTGGTGACAATGATTTTCTTCAGCTCGCTGGCCTTCAGCGTGCTCGAAAGCGCCATGGCGGTGATCTTTCACCACCGCAAGGCCGACCACCGGCGGCATTTCCTGGTTTCCGCCGTCATGCCGTACCTGTACATCCTGTTCCTGTGCGTGGGCCTGGTGCTGATGACGCTGGTGTCGGGCGCGCTGCAGTTGGTCGGGCAGGAAAGCGTCGACTTGTTCGGGCGCGACTGGTCGCTGTCGGGTGTGTCGGGGATGCTGCTCTACCTGCTGGGGCTCGGCGGCGAGATTTTCATGCTGACCTCGCTCTACCTCGTGATGCCGGCGGGCCGCATGTCGCTGCGCCACGCGCTGCTCGGCGGCGCGACGGCCGCGCTCCTATGGGAGGGCACGCGGCATGTGCTGATCTGGTACTTCTCGACGCTTTCGCAGGTCAACGTGGTCTACGGCTCGCTCACCACGGCCATCGTGGTGCTGCTGAGCCTGGAGATTGCCGCCACGCTCGTGCTGCTGGGGGCCCAGGTCATCGCCCAGTACGAGCGGCTGGACCGCACCGGCAGCACGGCGGTGCCGCCGATCACCGGGGCGGAAGTCGAATCGCTCCGTCGAGACGAATCACCTCCCCGTTGAGCTTGTCGTTCTCGATGAGCTGAAAAAACTCGGGGTTCCCCAGCGAGGATTTCGTCCGGATAAAAAATGATCCCGAAATTGAGCCCAGGGCGCGTGACCTCCATTCGCAGGGAAGGCCTTAGCGGACGGTCGCAGTGAGTGCTTTGGGCGACACAAACTCAACCAAGCCATTGAGACTCTGGACCACAGCGGCGAGATCCTTGTCAGCGGTCAGCAACGTGTGTCCGTTGACGATTCCGATCTCACCGATCAGCGCATCCTGAATGTTTTTTGCCTTGCCCTTGTTCAAAGCGTCGAGGCCAGTCTTGACCTGCGTGTAGATCGCTCCATCACCCCATTTGGCATGATCCCAGCGGGAGACGTCCCAGATCATCGATTCGGCTGGAACAAGGGTCGGGCGAAGCTGCGCGAGCGTAAGCAGGAGTTGAAGTCGGCGTTCTTTATCAGAAGTGTTGTTCAGTTCCTCGATCTGGACGTGCGAAACGACGAACGAGGAATCTGCAGGTAGCGAACTACGGTCGAAAACACCTTCGACAACTTTGTTGAATACGTTGGTGTCGAGTACGTAGGTGGTCATGAAAGTCCTTCCGAAGAAAAAGGGCACCCGAAGGTGCCCTTGCTGCTTTACTTGCCCTTGCGCGCCGGGGGCGGCGAGGGCTTGCGGTCCGGCATCTGCGTCAGCACAGAGCCAGCCAACTGCCGCGCGGCCTTGGTTGCGGAAGGTTGACGCAGGACCTTGCCAGCCAAGCTGCCAAGGGAGGGAGACGACTTTTCGTTTGCGGCCATGATTGGGCCCTTTCAACGGTTGAATTTATGGATACCAACAGCAAATGCTGTTCGTGAGGGCTTCGGCCACGTGGCCGAAGCCTGTTTACGGACTCGCAAGTCCGTCGCATAAATAACTACGCCGTCGTCGGGTACTACCGAATCAGCTGGACTGAGTGGTTCAGCCAAGTTACGATTGATCCGGCGACAGCGATTACGTTATTAACTTTTGCTGGTTGCTATCCACTACTTCCTCCTTTCTTCTCAAGATCCGTCTCCAGACGGGGTTGTTTTGGATACCGAAAGGCCGGGTCGTCCAAACCCGGGCCTTTCACTCTCTTAGTGACCACCCTTTCGCGCGGTCCGCTTCAAACATCGACGACTCCGACAAGATTTGCGACAACCGTCCCAAATTCGGAGTCTCCACACCTTTCGTGCGTAGCAGCTTGTGAATGTCACGAAGCGGCAACGGACCAAACGTTTCCAGCAGCGACCTGACCTCCAGGCTCACAGCGTTCTTCTGCTGTCGTGATACCGGATACAACTCAACCAACGGCGGCTGCCCTTGCGCCTGCACGTAGCGATGCTGTTCCCTTCTCCAGCTAGCTTCCTCGCTCTCCACGACCAACTCTGGCTCGACCGTCACCTCGTACTCCGCCAGAGCCTGCTTCAACTCCTCAAGCTCCCAGTCGGCTTCCTTTACCCGAGCAGCGAGCTTTTCAAGCGCACTCATCAATGAGTGTTGCTCTCTATCCAGCTCCGCTCGAAGAAATCTGACCTTCTGGTATTTCTCTCTCAGCGCCTCGGCAATAACGTTCGTGCGCCTTTTCGCCGTCAGTGACGGGTTCATCGCGTCAGTTTCGAAAGTCATGGACGAATGGTAACACGTTATTCGTTACATTCTAATTCGTTGCAAATTAGAGACACGAATGAGAATGACGAATGCCGTTACGAATTATAGGCACGAGGAGGGTAGACAGAGCAAGTTTTTCGTACATCGCCGCGAGCGGCGCTGGTTCGAGTATCAAATTACTACTTTGTTGCCTTCGCCATGAGCTTCTGAGCGTTCTTGAACAGCAGCACGTTGTCGCCGTTGTTCTCCTTGGCGTCTTCCTTCTTGATGTTGTACTTGTCTTCCAAGGACTCCTGCATCTTCTGAAGCATGGTCACGGTCGCCATCGTTTCCTTCAGGATCGACATCTGGCTCTTGCGCCGCTCAACGGCATCACGGTCGAACAACTGATCGACCTTGACGAGCAACAGACCCTGTAGCTCCTGGCAGAACTGACGAAGCATCTCGTTGATCGCCACGCCCAGTTGAGCGTGCATCTCCTTCTTCTCTTCGTACATCTTCTTCATGCGAGTGCGCTGGGCTGCAGCGTTCGCGTTCTCTTGGCTGCGGCGTCGGTTCTTCAGCGCCAGTGCTGCCTTCTCTTCAATCTCTTTCGCCGCCTTCTCGGCCTTCGTCTTCGCACGATCCAAGATCGTTGTCTCCATCGCTTCCACGGCTGGCGTGAACTGCGAGAGATTTACTTTTTCTTCCTGACCTGCCCCCTCCCGGCCGTACCAGCGTAGTGGCAGTGAAGTCCGTCAACTTGGAGAATGACGGACATGAGAAAGAGCAGATACACCGAGGAGCAGATCATCGGTTTCATCAAGCAAGCCGAGTCTGGCTTGCCGATCAAAGATCTGTGCCGCAAGGGCGGCTTCAGTGATGCGACCTTCTACAAATGGCGCGCCAAATACGGCGGGATGGACGTGCCCGATGCCAGGCGCCTGCGTGAGCTCGAGGCCGAGAACAACAAACTCAAGAAGCTGCTGGCCGAAGCGCACCTGGACATCCACGCGCTGAACACGGCCTTCGGGGTAAAGCGATAGCCCCGCAAGCCAAGCGCGCGGCCGTCGCCATCATGATCGGGCAATGCGATCTGAGCGAACGACGCGCCTGCAGGCTTGTGGGGCTCTCCCGCGACAGCTACCGCAACCCACCCGAGGTCGATGCCATGACGCAAGAGCTCAGCAACAAGATCGTCGAGATCGCGCATGCACGTCGGCGCTTCGGCTATCGGCGCATCCACGACATGCTGCGCCCGCACTTCCCGGGCGTGAACCACAAGCGCGTCTACCGCCTGTACAGCGCCGCCAACCTGGCGGTGCGCAAGCGCAAGAAGGTCAAACGCCCCGCCAACGAACGCGTGCCGCTGCAACTGGCCACGACGGTCAATGAGGTGTGGAGCATGGACTTCGTCAGCGACAGCCTGAGCACGGGACGGCGCATCAAGTGCTTGACCGTGGCCGATGACTTCAGCCACGAATGCGTGAGCATCTCGGTGGACTGGGGAATCTCGGGGCAATACGTTACGCGACTGCTGGATCAAGCGGCCGTGTTCAGAGGCTACCCGCTGGCTGTGCGCACCGACAACGGCCCGGAGTTCACCAGTCGCGCCTTCATGGGCTGGGCGCAGACCCATGGCATCCGTCACATCCTGATCGAGCCGGGACGGCCCATGCAGAACGGCTACATCGAGAGCTTCAACGGCAAGTTCAGGGACGAGTGCCTGAACGAACAGTGGTTCGAGACGCTGCAGCAGGCCCGATCGGCCATCACGCTCTGGCGCCAGGACTACAACGAGGTCAGGCCGCACAGCAGTTGCCAGCGAATGCCTCCGTCGAAGTTCGCCGAGCTGCATCGCCAGCGCGCTGGCGATGCAGCTCGATCCACCTCAACAACCACCGAGATTAATTAATCTTGCAACCCCGGACTTCCTCGTTATGAATGGCACGGCAGAAGGGGGCAGGTCAGCGGCTCACGAAGACTTGATTCGTACCGGCAACAGTCTCGGTGCGGTACCCCGGCTACGCACCACCACTACGCTAGCTGGCCCGTCTGTCCAAGAGAACGAGGGCGCTTAGTGAAGCTGACGACGGCGCAGATTGGCCGTTTGGGGTGGCGCAGTGCTTCCTCAATTGAATTCGGGCTTGATGTATTGCTTGAGCCGAATGCGAATACGATCCCACCAGTGAAGCGCATGGCGGCTTGAGAAGCCGAGCGTTGAGTGGTTTTGTGTTGAAGTTTCAGCATACGCCCCGACAACTTCCATGTTGTACAGCTGCATCGTTGCCTCGAACCGCGCGTTGCGCTCCGTAAGGATTTTCGAGCCGCTAACACCGTCGTACGGATTACCGTCATCGAACACTTGCTCCCATACAACCGGAGCAGAAACCAGCTTGCCGTTCATCAGCACAAATCCGAAATCTGTGATTTCCATTTTGTGATCACGCCTGCTGATGACGTGCATCCCGTAGGCCGGCGTCTCCTCATAGTGGGCGGTTCCAAACCGAACGGTGATGCGATCGGATTGCTGCACGTACTTCCACAGCCAACTGATCAACCCGCCGACGAGCGCGCCCACCGAGGCGGCGATGCCCACAATCTTTACTAAATCATCTAACTGCACGAATAGTTCTGTGAGGCGTTGATCGTAGTGGCGAGGGTCTAGTCGTCGGTTTCGACAAAGCCAATCCGCTTGCTCGGCTCTTCAAATGGTTTGGCCAACCCTTCCTTCGACAACTGGTAGAGATGATCATAGAGCGGCAAAGTCGTCTTGGGCTCCATCGAATCGACCTTGAATTCCTTCCCGTCCATGCGAGCAGTGATCGAGCCGTCACCGTTCTCCCTGATGGCCAGCTTGTTGAATTCATTGACGAAGTGACCGAACTGCCCGCGTTTGAAGTCGATGCTGAAGCAAAAGTGCCAAAAGCCCTGCATGCCCAGCACCAGATGGGGGAGCGTATCGAGGGGGGCGACTTCACCTGAACGTTCAAGATTGCCATCCATGCGGCAGAACTTCATGTCAGCCGTTGGAGCGCCCAAGTAGAGAGCGTAGCCATCCACAAGTTGTTTGACGCGAAGCTGAGCGCGTTTGCTCGAATCAAATCGAGCCTTGGTATGCGCGACAGCCAGGTCGGATAGCTCGACATACTTGCTTGTCAATCTTCGCTCCTCGTTTGTTGGTGGAGTGATTATGGAACCCGAACGGAGCGGACATTGCTATTGAAAGGATAGCTTGATCGGAAGCTCGCGGCGCCTTGGGCGTGATCACATTTTCGGCTCCCGCCTACCCCGCTAAATTTGGGGCTTCGATTGAGTAGCCAACCTCGATAGTCACTCTAAATCGATTCGCTGCAAAAAATGGGAGCGCGAAGCTCCCTATTCACGCGCGTTTCAACGAGGGGGCAATCTAATCGCTCCGTCGAGACGAATCACCTCCCCGTTGAGCATGTCGTTCTCGATGATGTGCTTGGCGAGCTTGGCATAGTCCTCGGGCGTGCCCAGGCGGGAGGGGAAGGGCACGCTGGCGGCCAATGCGTCCTGCACCTCCTGCGGCATGCCGAACAGCATGGGCGTGCCGAAGATGCCGGGGGCGATGGTCATGTTGCGGATGCCGTTGCGCGCCAGGTCGCGCGCGATCGGCAGCGTCATGCCGACCACGCCGCCCTTCGAGGCGCTGTACGCCGCCTGGCCGATCTGCCCGTCATATGCGGCCACCGAGGCGGTGGAAATCAACACGCCGCGCTCGCCGGTGGCTTCGGGCTCGTTCTTGCACATGGCCTCGGCTGCGAGGCGGATCATGTTGAAGCTGCCGATCAGGTTGACCGTGACGGTCTTGCTGAACACCGCCAGCGCATGCGCGCCATTCTTGCCCACGGTCTTCTCGGCCGGTGCGATGCCCGCGCAGTTGACCAGGCCCACCAGCTTGCCGAGCTTCTGTGCCGCGGCAACCGCCGCTTGGCCGTCGGCCTCCTGGCTCACGTCGCATTTCACGAACACGCCGCCGATGTCGCGCGCGACGGTTTCGCCCTTGTCAGCCTGCATGTCGGCGATGACCACCTTGCCGCCGTTCGCCGCCAGCATGCGCGCCGTGCCTTCGCCGAGGCCCGAAGCGCCACCGGTCACGATAAAAACCTTGCCGTCGATCTGCATTGAGAGTCTCCTGGGATAAGGCACGCATTATCGAAGACAGGGAGAACCAAGCGACACGAGGTGCGCGCAGCCTGGGGGCGAGCAAGAAATGCCCGAAAAAAAAGGCCTCATCCGAAGATGAGGCCCTGAATTGGATCCGTGAGGACCCAAGGAGACAACTGGTATGGCCGGCGGCTTAGCGCTTGCGCGGAGCGGTCGCGGTCTTCGCGGCGGCAACGGCTTGCGTCGACACGGCGTTGAAATTGGCTTCGGCGACGTCGGAAGCCTGCTTGACAGCCTTCTGGACCGATTCGAAAGCGTTGTTGGCAGCAGCCACGGCGCTCTTCAGCACGGCAACGGCGGTTTCCGAACCGGCGGGTGCATTCTTGGAAGCGCTATCGACCAGGCCGACGAAGGTTTGCTGGGCTTCAGCAGCCTTGGTTTCGAAAGCCTTGGTGAATTCGGCGCCGGTGCCTTGGGCGATGTCATACAGGTGACGGCTGTAGGCGGCGGTCTTTTCGGCCAGGGGCTGGAACAGGCTGGCTTGCAGCGTCAGCAGTTCTTGTGCGTCCTTGACGTTCAGGGCGGCTTGGGCGGTGCCGGCGGCTTCGGCCAGGGCAGCCTTGGAGGCGGTCACGTTGAGCTCGACGAGCTTCTCCACGCCTTCGAAAGCCTTGGTGGTCAGGCCGAACAGGGTTTCGAGGTTTGCTTTTTGGGCGGCGAGGATTTGGTCAGCGGTCAGGGCCATTTGGGAATCTCCAGAAAGGATGGGTGGTGGTTCACGTTGCGCTGCCCCTCGTCTCTATGTTGCGGTGCAGCATGGCCTCAAGTATAGGCAGCACAGCTTTGCGATCAAGGGGGTTTTGCTGCTTTGCAGCAATTTAGAACACACTTTCTAAATTCGCCCCGCGCTCCAGAATGCAGGCATGCGCGCCTTCTATTCCGGCCAGTTCGTGTTGCCCTTGCCCCCGGGCCACCGCTTTCCCATGTCCCGCTATGCCCTGCTGCGCGACCGCCTGCTGGAGCACCTGCCGTCGGTGGAAATGGCGCAGGCGCCCCGCGCCACCGATGGCGAGCTGGCGCTGGCGCACACCCCGCAGTGGATCGCCGCCATCAGCGATGGCAGCGTGAGCACGCAGGCCATGCGGGAGATCGGCTTTCCCTGGAGCGAGGCGATGGTCGAGCGTTCGCGCCGTTCCACCGGCGCGACCATTGCCGCCTGCCGCGCGGCGTTTGCCGGCGGGGTGGCGGCCAACATGGCGGGCGGTACCCACCACGCCCATGCCGACAAGGGCGGAGGATTCTGCGTCTTCAACGACGCCGCGGTGGCCGCGCGGCTGATGCAGGCGGAGCATGGCCGCAGCGGGCGGCAGTTGCGGGTGGCCGTGGTCGACCTCGACGTGCACCAAGGCAACGGCACGGCCAGCATCTTCCGCAACGACCCCAGCGTTTTCACGCTTTCGTTGCATGGGCAGAAGAACTTTCCTTTCCGCAAGGAGGCGAGCGACCTCGACGTCGAGCTGCCCGATGGCTGCGGCGATGCCGAGTACCTCACTGCGCTCGAACACGCCCTCGACGAACTCGACCGGCGCTTCTTGCCCGGGCTGGTGATCTACCTGGCGGGCGCCGACCCCTTCGAGCGCGACCGGCTCGGCCGGCTCAAGCTGAGCTTCGACGGCCTGGAGGCGCGCGACCGGCGGGTGTTCGACTGGGCCTGGCAGCGCCGCATTCCACTGGCCTTCGCCATGGCCGGGGGCTATGCCAGCGACATTGCCGAGACGGTGCAGGTGCAAGTCGGCACCTTCAGGGTGGCCTTCGACTACTGGCGCCGCTGGCAAAATGCCGCGCGATGAGCTCCGCCAACAAACCCACGCCGCATGCCCGAGGCGGCTACCGCGCGTTCCGCAGCATCCCCACGCGCTGGGCCGACAACGACATGTACGGCCACGTCAACAACGTCGTCTACTACAGCTGGTTCGATACGGCCGTGAATGCGCTGCTGATCGAGCGCGGCGCGCTCGACATCCACCAGGGGCAGACGATCGGCTTCGTGGTCGAGACGCAATGCAACTATTTCGCCCCGATCGCCTTTCCCCAGACGGTGGAAGCGGGCATCCGGGTGGCCCAGGCCGGGCGCTCGAGCGTGCGCTACGAGATTGCGCTTTTTGCGGAGGGGGCGGAAACCGCGGCCGCGCAAGGCCACTTCGTGCACGTGTACGTGGACCGGGCCACGCAGCGGCCGGTGCCATTGTCCGAGGCGCTGCAGCGCGTGGTCGACGCGCTGAAAGCCTGATCCCAACGCAAACGGCGCCCGAGGGCGCCGTTTCTCCTGTGGCGCGGCCGCTCGGGCCGCCGCGGCCTTACATGGCCTTCTTCTTGGCCTTGATCTCAGCCTTGGCCTGGGCTTCGTCGGCCTTGGCCTGCTTCACGCAGGCGGCCTTGGCATCGCCGGCCTGGTCGTCGCACTTTTCCTTGGCAACCTCGTATGTAGCCTTCGCCTTCTCTTCGGCCACCTTGCGGGCATGCGCGTCGCTCGGCTTGTACTGCTGTTCGAGTTCGGCCTTCGCCACGTCTTCCGTGCCCTTGGCTTCCTTCTGGCAGACATCCTTCGCGTTGTCCTTCATCGCGTCGCACTTGGCCTTGGCGACCTTGTAGTCGGCTTCGATCTTTTCCTTGGCGACCTTGTACTCGTCCTTGGTCATCGCGCCGGCCTGGGTGGCCATGAAGCACGTGGAGGCCAGAGCGAGCATGAGCAGATGTTTTTTCATTGGAGTTCCTTCTTTGCGGTTGAGGAGAATTGAATAAGGATTGGGAGGGCAGGGGCCGCCTTTCGGCCGCCCGCGTGCTCAGTACTTTTCGTACCAGAGGGCGTCCGGCGTGCGGCCGTCACGCGATTCCCATTCCTTGACCTGTTTTTCGGCCTCGTCGCGGCTGATGCCGTGGCGCTCCTGGATGCGGCCGAGCAGCTGGTCGCGCTTGCCCGCGATCACGTCGAAGTCATCGTCCGTCAACTTGCCCCATTGCTCCTTGACCTTGCCCTTGAGCTGTTTCCAGTTGCCTTCGATGGTGTCCTTGTTCATGCGAATCTCCTTGAAAGGTTGATTCGGCGAGCCCATGGCCGCCGTGAACACACTGTCGCGGGGCCTATTCACCCTGACGGTAGGACGCCCAGTGCTGGCGCCGTAGGCACAAGCCGACGCTGCCCGTGATAATCGGTCGCACGCCGAAAAAGCCCGGGACAAACGCGCGCCGTACCAGCACCATGATCATTCACAGCCTGCTCGACACAGACCTCTACAAGTTCACCATGATGCAGGTCGTACTGCATCACTTCCCGGGAGCCCAGGTCGAGTACCGGTTCAAGTGCCGCAACCCGGGCATCGACCTGGCGCAGTTCGCCGGACAGATCCGCGAGGAGGTGCGAAGCCTCTGTTCGCTCCAGTTCCGGGACGCCGAGCTGACTTACCTGCGTTCGATGCGCTTCATCAAGAGCGACTTCGTCGACTTCCTGGGCCTGTTCCGGCTCAACGAGAAGTACATCAGCATCACGCCCCAGCCCTCGGGCGAACTCGAGATCCGCATCAAGGGGCCGTGGCTGCACACCATCCTGTTCGAGATCCCGGTGCTGGCGATCGTGAACGAGGTCTACTTTCGCAACACGCAGAAAAAACCCGATATCGAAGAAGGCCGGCGGCGCCTGGAAACCAAGATCGGGCAGCTGCAGGATGCCGGCCTGGCCGATCTCAAGATTGCCGACTACGGCACCCGCCGCCGCTTCTCCAAGGACTGGCACGAAGAGGTTCTTCGTACCCTGAACGCAAGGCTCGGCGCCGTCACCTCGCCGCCGGTGCAGGCCCAGCCCGGCGCGCGGCTGCCCCAGCTCGCGGGTACCAGCAACGTACTCTATGCCATGAAGCTCGGCCTCATTCCGCTCGGCACCATGGCGCACGAATACCTCCAGGCCTGCCAGGGGCTCGGCCCCCGGCTGCGCGACAGCCAGATCTTCGGCTTCGAGAGCTGGGCCCGCGAATACCGCGGCGACCTCGGCATTGCGCTGTCCGATGTCTATGGCATGAGCGCCTTCCTGCGCGACTTCGACCTTTACTTCTGCAAGCTGTTCGACGGCGCGCGGCATGACAGCGGCGATCCGTTCCAGTGGGGCGAGCGCATGCTGGCGCACTACATTGCCAACCGGGTCGATCCGCGCACCAAGACGCTGATCTTCAGCGACAGCCTCACGGTGCCGCGCACCGTCGAGCTCTACCAGCAGTTCCGCGGCCGTTGCCAGCTGGCTTTCGGCATCGGCACCAACCTCACCAACGACCTCGGCTACGAGCCGCTGCAGATCGTCATCAAGATGATCACCTGCAACGGCCAACCGGTGGCCAAGCTGTCGGACACCCCGTCCAAGAACATGTGCGAGGACGAAAAATACCTGGCCTATCTGCGCCAGGTGTTCGAGATCGAACAGCCGCCGGCCTGACGCCTGTCTGGTACGGTACGGCCCCATGAAAAAAACAGTTCGCCTCGCGGCAGCCGCAGTGCTGCCGATGATGTTTCCCGCGCTGGCCATGGCCGCCGACCTCGACGGCAGCAAGCTGTCGGCGCTCTGGGGCGTTCCGTTCGCGGGCATCCTGCTGTCGATCGCGCTCATGCCGCTGCTCGCGCCGTCATTCTGGCATCACCATTACGGCAAGATCTCCGCCGCCTGGGCGCTGGCGTTCCTGCTTCCCTTTGCCGCGATCCATGGGGCGCCGCTGGCCGGATCCCGGCTGGTGCATGCGCTGGTCGAGGAATACATCCCCTTCATCATCCTGCTCACCGCCCTGTTCACGGTGGCGGGCGGTATCCACATTCGCGGCAACCTGCATGGCGCCCCCGGCCTCAACACGGCCATCCTGGCCGTCGGCGCGGTGCTTGCGAGCCTCATGGGAACCACGGGCGCCTCGATGCTGCTGATCCGGCCGCTGATCCGCGCCAACGACAACCGCGTGAGCAAGGCGCACGTGGTGGTGTTCTTCATCTTCATCGTTTCGAATGCGGGAGGCTCGCTCACGCCGCTGGGCGATCCGCCGCTGTTTCTCGGTTTCCTGAAGGGCGTCGACTTCTTCTGGACGGCGCGCAACATCCTGCCGAACACGCTGTTCCTGGTCGGCATGCTGCTCGCGTTGTTCTACGTCATCGATAGTTACCACTACCGCAAGGAGGGCGTGCTGCCGATCGACCCGACGCCGGACACCCGCCGCATCGGCTTCGACGGTGCCGCCAATTTCTGGCTGCTGGGCGGCGTGGTTTTTCTCGTGCTGCTCTCCGGCATCTGGAAATCGCCCGTGAGCTTCGACGTGTTCGGCACGCACGTGGGCCTGCCCGGTCTGGTGCGCGACATCGGCCTTATCGCCATCACGCTGCTCTCGTTCAAAATGACATCGGCCAAGGTGCATGCCGACAACCAGTTCGAATGGGGTCCGATGGCCGAGGTGGCCAAGCTCTTCGCGGGCATCTTCCTGACCATCATCCCGGTGATCGCGATGCTGAGAGCCGGCGTTCACGGTCCGTTCGGCGCGGTGATCGCGGCCGTGACACGTGCGGACGGCCAGCCCGATCCGGCCATGTACTTCTGGGCCTCCGGCATCCTGAGCTCTTTTCTCGACAATGCACCCACCTACCTGGTGTTCTTCAACACGGCGGGCGGCGATCCGGCCACGCTCATGACCACCTACGCCACCACGCTGGCCGCCATCTCGGCCGGCTCCGTGTTCATGGGCGCCAACAGCTACATCGGCAACGCGCCCAACCTCATGGTCAAGGCCATCGCCGAGAGCCGCGGCGTGCGCATGCCGAGCTTCTTCGGCTACATGGGCTGGTCCGTGGCCGTCCTGATTCCGCTGTTCGTTCTTTCCACCTTCATCTTCTTCCGCTGAGTGCAAACATCATGAACAAGCCCAAGATCCTGGTCGCACGCGCGATCTTTCCCGAAACCATCGAACGCCTCTCGCAGCACTTCGAGGTCGAGTCGAACCAGGCCGATGAGAGCTGGAGCAAGGAGCAGTTGATCGCCAGGCTCAAGGGCAAGCAGGGCGCCTTCACCACCGGCAGCGAGCGCATCGACGCCGCGGTGCTCGACGCCTGTCCCGACCTGAAGATCTGCGCCAACATGGCCGTGGGCTTCAACAACTTCGATGTCGATGCGATGGCCGCGCGCGGCGTGCTCGGCACCAACGCGCCCGACGTGCTCACCGAAACCACGGCCGACTTCGGCTTTGCATTGCTGATGGCCACCGCCCGGCGCATCACCGAAAGCGAACATTTCCTGCGCGCGGGCAAGTGGCAGAAATGGAGCTTCGACATGTTCGCGGGCTCCGACATCCACGGCTCGACGCTCGGCATCATCGGCATGGGCCGCATCGGGCAGGGCATTGCCAAGCGCGGCGCGCACGGCTTCGGCATGAAGGTGGTCTATCACAACCGCTCGCGGCTCGACGCCGCGCTCGAGGCCGAATGCAAGGCCAGCTACGTCAGCAAGGAAGAGCTGCTCAAGACGGCCGACCACGTGGTGCTGGTGGTGCCGTATTCGCCGGCTTCTCACCACACCATCGGCGCGGCCGAAATCGCGCTGATGAAGCCGACCGCCACGCTCGTGAACATCGCGCGCGGCGGCATCGTCGACGATGCGGCGCTGGCCGTGGCGCTGCGCGAGAAGCGCATTGCAGCAGCGGGGCTCGACGTGTTCGAAGGCGAGCCCAAGGTCCACCCCGATCTGCTGACCGTGCCCAACGTGGTCCTGACGCCGCACATCGCGAGCGCGACCGTGCCCACGCGCCGCGCCATGGCCGAGCTCGCAGCCGACAACCTCATTGCCTGGTTCGGCGGCAAGGGGCCGCTGACGCCCGTCACGCCCGTTCCGCCGGCCGCCAAGTAACGAGCCGGCGAGCAGCGACGCGGCGATCCGACCTTGGAACTTCCCGACTTGATTCTTCTTTTGCTGGCGGCGCTCGCCGTCGTCCAGCTTGCTCTGCTGATCTGGCTGCTCGCGCGACGGCAACCCGGGCCCGACCACGGCGAGGTGCTGGCGGTGCTGGCCGCCATGGGTGCCGCCAACGAACGCACCGAGCGCGAACTGCGCCATGAAATGGGCGAGAGCTCGCGCGGCGCGCGGCAGGAAACCGCCCAGGCCTTCGCCACTTTCCAGCAGGCGCTGGTGCAGCAGGGCGCGGAGGCCACGCGCACGCAGAATGCCCAGCTCGACGCTTTCTCGCTGCAGCTCGCCTCCTTGCAGAAGACCCTCGCCGACACGCTCAACACCCAGCTGCAGGGGCTGAGCGAGTCGAATGCGCGCCGCCTGGCCGAAGTGCGAACGACCATGGAAACGCAGCTCGCGCAGCTGCAGCAGACCAACACCGCCAAGCTCGACGAAATGCGCAGGACGGTCGACGAGAAGCTCCAGAGCACGCTCGAAGCCCGCCTTGGCGAAAGCTTCAAGCAGGTGGCCGACCGGCTCGAGCAGGTGCACAAGGGCCTGGGCGAAATGCAGACGCTGGCCGTGGGAGTCGGCAGCCTGCAAAGGGTGCTGACCAACGTGAAGACGCGCGGCGTGTTCGGCGAAGTACAGCTCGAGGCGCTGCTCGAACAGGTGCTCACGCCTGAGCAGTACGCCAAGCAGGTCGAGACCAAGCCGCGCAGCGGCCAGAGGGTCGACTTTGCCATTCGCTTCCCGGGCCGCGGCGGAGACGGTGCGCCCGTCTGGCTGCCCATCGACGCCAAGTTCCCGCGCGACGACTATGAACGCCTGATCGATGCGCACGAGCGCGCCGACGCTGTCGGCGCCGAGCTTGCGGCCAAGGCGCTCGAAGCGCGCGTACGCAGCGAGGCCAGGTCGATTGCCGAAAACTACCTGGCCGCGCCGCACACCACGGATTTCGCCATCCTGTTCCTGCCGGTCGAAAGCCTCTACGCCGAAGTGCTGCGGCGGCCGGGCCTGATGGACGCCATCCAGCGCCAGCACCGCGTCACGCTGGCCGGGCCGACCACCTTGCTTGCCATGCTCAACAGCCTGCACATGGGCTTTCGCACGCTGGCACTGGAGCACCAGGCGTCCGAGGTGTGGAAGGTGCTGGGCGCGGTCAAGACCGAGTTCGAGCGCTATGGCGAATGGGTTTCGCGCATCAAGGAGCAGGTGGCCAAGGCCTCCGACACGCTCGACAAGGCCGACACGCGCGCCAAGCAGATGCGCCTGGCGCTGCGCAAGGTCGAGGCGCTGCCCGAGGCGCAGTCGCAGGTGCTGTTGCCCTCCACGGCCGACACCACGGACAGCGAGGGCGACGATACCCCGTGAAAGGCTCCGAACTGCTGCGCGTCATCGGCGCCCAGGTCTGCCTGCACGCCACCATGGCCGGCATGCGGCTCGCAACACCGCTGTTGGCGCTGCAACAGGGATACAGCGCGGCGGCCGTGGGCGTGTTGATTGCGCTCTTTGCGCTCACGCAGGTGTTCCTGGCCCTGCCGGCAGGACGCTTTGCCGACCGCTACGGCTTCAAGCGGCCGCTGTGGCTTTCGGTCATTGCCGCTTCGGCCGGTGCGGGCCTCGCGCTCGTCTTCCCGACCTTCCCGGTCATGTGCATTGCGGCGCTCCTCACGGGCGGTGCCACCGGCGCGACCGTGATCGCGCTGCAGCGCCACGTGGGCCGCTCCGCCACCAACGCCACGCAGCTCAAGCGCGTGTTCAGCTGGCTGGCCATTGCGCCTGCGGTGGCGAATTTTGTCGGTCCTTTCGTGGCCGGACTGCTGATCGACCATGCCGGGCGCGCGCCCGCCGACATGCTGGCTTTCCGCGTCTGCTTTGCGGTGATGGCCTTCCTGCCGATCCTCTGCTGGATGCTCGCGCGCGGCGCGCATGAGCCCCCGGGGACCGCGCCCACGCCCGGGGCGGTGCCGACACGGGCCTGGGACCTGCTGCGCGAGCCGATGTTCCGCCGCCTGCTGTTCGTGAACTGGCTGCAATCGTCGAGCTGGGACGTGCATGCCTTCGTGCTGCCGGTGCTGGGGCACGAGCGCGGCATCGGCGCTTCGGTGATCGGCTCCATCCTCGGCGCGTTTGCCATCGCCGCAGCCGCCATCCGGGTGGTGCTGCCCCTGATCGCCTCGCGCGCTTCGGAGCGCAGCGTGATCCTCAGCTCGACCATCGTCACGGCCGCAGTCTTCGCGGTGTACCCGGTGCTCGATTCGGCGTGGGCCATGGGCCTGTGCTCGGTGGTCCTGGGTTTTTCCCTCGGAGCGGTTCAGCCGATGGTGATGAGCATGCTGCACCAGATCACGCCGCACGCGCGGCACGGCGAGGCGCTGGGCTTGCGGCTCATGACCATCAATGCCTCGAGCGTGGCGATGCCGATGCTGTTCGGATCGATCGGTGCGCTGATCGGCATCGCGGGCGTTTTCTGGGTGGTGGGCGGTGTTGTTGCGCTGGGAGCCCGGGCCACCTGGGGCTTGAAGGCGCCCTTATAGCTTGTAGAAGCGCTTGATCGCGTCCCAGGCGTCTTCCGCCGCGTCGACGTACTCGAACAGCTTCACGTCGGCCGGCGAGATCACGCCTTCTTCGACCAGGAAGTCGAAGTCGATCAGCTTCTTCCAGTAGGCCGAGCCGAACAGCACGATCGGCACCGGCTTGGACTTCTTGGTCTGCACCAGCGTGATCACCTCGAACAGCTCGTCGAGCGTGCCAAAGCCGCCCGGAAACGCCACCAGCGCCTTCGCACGCATCATGAAATGCATCTTGCGGATGGCGAAGTAGTGGAACTTGAAGCTTAGCGCCGGCGTGACGTACGGGTTGGCTTCCTCCTCCATGGGCAGCGCGATGGCCAGGCCGACCGAGATTCCGCCGCCTTCGTGCGCGCCGCGGTTGGCCGCCTGCATGATGCCGGGGCCGCCGCCGGTGCAGACGAAAAGCTTGTCCTCGGGTTCCTTGTCGTTGCTGTACTGCGCAACCAGCTTGCCGAAGGCGCGTGCCTTCTCGTAGTAGTGCGAGCTGCGCGCCAGGCGCCTCCAGCGCTCGGCCGCCACGGCGTCGCCGGCGGCGTCGGCCTGCGCGACCAGCGCGGCGGCTTCTTCCTCGCTGCGAAAGCGCGCGCTGCCGAAAACCACCACGGTGTTCTCGATGCCGTGGGCGCGCTGCTCCAGGTCGGGCTTCATCAGCTCCAGTTGCATGCGGATGCCGCGGGTTTCGCGGCGCAGCAGGAATTCCGGGTCGGCAAAGGCCAGGCGCGAAGGATCGAGATCGAGCGGGAGGCCTTTTTCGGAGTGCGCCTTGAGGGTGGCCCAGGCATCCGCCAGGCGTTTGTCGTGAAGGTTGTGCGTGTTGTTCATGGGGAATCAGACAGAAAGACTCGCTGCATTGTGCAGCGTTGCGGCCGCCATGCCCGGCGGCTCAGAAAGCGCCATGCCGGCCTGCACCGCGAACGAAGCGCTCGGCGCCCGCCGCGCCTTCGGCCGCAACGATGGGGACGCCGAGCCGGCCCTCCTGCCGCAGTGCATCGGCCAGCGGCAGGTCCCATTGGGCGTAGGCGGAATGGCGGTCCGCCAGCATGCACTGCTGGGGGAACGACGCGATCTCGCGCGCGAGCGCTTCGGCCGCCTGGCGGGCGTGGCCGTGAGGCACCACGCGGTTGACCAGGCCCATGGCGTTCGCCTCCCGGGCGTCGACGGGCCGGCCGGTCAGGATGAGGTCGAGCGCGCGGCCCATGCCGACGATGCGCGGCAGCCGCACCGTCCCGCCGTCGATCAGCGGCACGCCCCAGCGCCGGCAGAACACGCCAAGCACGGCGTCTTCCTCGGCCACGCGCAGATCGGCCAGCAGCGCGAGTTCCAGCCCGCCGGCCACCGCATGGCCGCTGATCGCGGCGATCAGCGGCTTGGCGAGCGCCATGCGGGTCGGGCCCATCGGCCCCGAGCCGCCGCCTTCGGGGTCGAGCTCATTGCGCCGCGCCGGATCGCCGACCGCGCCGAGGTCGGCGCCCGCGCAGAAGGTGCCGTGTTCGCCCCACAGCACCGCGACGCGCTGGCTTTCGTCGGCCTCGAAGCGTTCGAAGGCGTCGCGCAGCGCATCGGACATGGGGCGGTCGACGGCGTTGCGCTGCCTGGGGCGGCTCATGACGATGGTGCTGACCGGCCCATCGATCTCGGTGCGGACGCTGGCGGATGTGTTCATGGCCGGAAGGGTAAGCCCATCAACGAAAAAAGGCTCCTTGAGGAGCCTTTTGTCTGGTGGCAGTCAGCCCGCCGGGAGGTACTTAGACGCGCTTGCGGTATTCGCCGGTGCGGGTGTCGATTTCGATCTTGTCGCCTTGCGCGACGAAGAGCGGCACCGGCACTTCGAAGCCGGTGGCGATCTTGGCGGGCTTCATGACCTTGCCCGAGGTGTCGCCCTTGACGGCCGGCTCGGTCCAGGTGATTTCGCGCTCGACGCTGGTCGGCAGTTCGACCGAGATGGCCTTGCCGTCATAGAACACCACTTCGACGGCCATGCCGTCTTCGAGGTAGTTCAGGGCGTCGCCCATGTTCTCGGCTTCGACTTCGTACTGGTTGTACTCGGTGTCCATGCAGACGTACATCGGGTCGGCAAAGTAGGAATAGGTGCACTCCTTCTTGTCCAGCACGATCTGGTCGATCTTGTCGTCGGCCTTGAAGACCACTTCGGTGTTGAAGTTGGCGATCAGGCTCTTGAGCTTCATGCGCACGGTGGCGGAATTGCGGCCGCCGCGGCTGTATTCGGTCTTGAGGACGACCATCGGGTCCTTGCCGTGCATGATGACGTTGCCGGCGCGGATTTCTTGAGCGATTTTCATATCAGGTTCTCTGGATGTTGGCCGCTCGGTGCACGGGGCCATCGGCGACGTTTGCAATGTTGCGGTGCAACGGCTTGCCGGCGTTATTGGCCCCGCGGTACATGTCCCGCGGCAGGTTTGGCGGACAGCATCTCGGATCTGTATAAATCCGGGCCGAAATCCGCAAAGCCCGCTATTTTAGCTTTTTCCGGCGACCAGATGCCGCAATTGCGTGACCAAGTCCTCCTGAAGGTACAGCTTTTCGCGGGCGGCCCGCACGGTTTCACGCCACGGGCCCCCGGTTTCGAGAGCGGGCAGGGGGGCGTCGCCAAAGCCGTTCCAGGCGTGGTGAAACCGCCGCAGGGATGGCGGGGCCCCGAGCCAGTCCAACCAGGCGCCGAGCTTGACGTGGTGCGCGTCGTCGTCCTGCGGGTAGATCTGCCAGACCAGCGGGGCGCCGGCCCAGAGGGCGCGCACGAGCGAATCTTCGCCGCGCACGAAATTGAGGTCGCAGGCCCACAGAAGTTGGTCGAAATCCGGCTGCGTCAGGTACGGAAGGTACGAAATCGACAGCGCACCGAACCCTTGCGGCGAGCGGCCGGCAGGCTGTTTCTGGCTTGAAAAATAAGCTCCCACCGCGTGCGCCGCGCGGCCGGACGTCACGAGGAGCCGCGCAGGTTCCGTACCGGCTGCCAACTGCTCGAGCAGTTGGGCCAGCGCGGGGGGCTCGTAGCAGAAGAGGGAAACGAGGCGCTCGCCGTCCTGCCAGGGAATTTCGTGCGCCGCCAGCCATTGCACGCGGTCGAAACGCGCTTGCCGCTCCAAGAGGCCGGGCTCCCGCAGCAGCCCTCCCGTGGCGGGCGTGAAGCCCGGATAGAAAAAGCGTTTCGCCAGCCCCTCGCCCGGCCCCTTGAACACCGGCGAGGGCAGGCCGTGCAGCCGCTCGACATAGGGTTCCGCCGACAGGTATTCGAGGTTGATCCAGGCCCGGGCGGGCGCGCCCGCGGCCGGCGGCTCGGCGAATCGCGCAATCAGTTCGGGCGCCGGGTCGCAGCCGAAGGCTTCGATCAGCACGTCGGGCGGCGGGGCCGCCACGGCCTTCCGGATGGCGGCCGGATCGAGCCAGTCGATCACGCTCACGCCGTCGCAGCCCTCCGGCGCCATCCAGTGCAGCGCCGTGGCGTCGTCGATCCACAAGCGCACGCGCCCGCCGAGCGCCGCCAGCTGGCTGGCCAGCCGCCAGCACACGCCCAGGTCGCCATGGTTGTCGATGACCCTGCAGAAAATATCCCATTGCATGGGGCAAGTGTGCCCGCCTTCGGCGGGTCGGGGCAGTGTGGCTGCTTGGTATGCTGGCCGGCACCACAACATCCCGGAGCGAGAAACCATGCGCATGAAGACCCGTCGTTCGCCGCTTTTCCTTGGTTCCCCTGGTTTGGCCAGAACCGTGCTCGCGCTTTCTCTGGCCCTGTGCGGCCTGGCCGCATCGGCGCAGACGACGCCGTCGCTGACCCCCCAGCAGCAGCGCTTTCACGACATCTACAAGGAGTTGATCGAGATCAACACCAGCCATTCGGTGGGGGACAACACGCTGGCGGCGCGCGCCATGGAAAAGCGCCTGATCGAATCGGGCTTTGCGCCCGGCGACATCCAGGTCTTCGAGCCGTTCCCGAAGAAGGGCAACCTGGTGCTGCGCTTCAAGGGCAATGGCAGCAAGAAGCCGCTCTTGTTGCTGGCCCACATCGACGTGGTCGAGGCCAGGCGCGAAGACTGGAAGACCGACCCGTTCAAGCTGCAGGAAACCGGCGGCTATTTCACGGCGCGCGGGGCCATCGACGACAAGGCCATGGCCTCGGCCCTGGTGTCGGTGATGGGGCAGCTCAGGCAGGAAGGCTTCAAGCCGAGCCGCGACATCATCCTGGCCCTGACGGCCGACGAGGAGCGCGGCGATGCGCTCAGCAACGGCGCCTTCTGGCTCATCAACAACAAGCCCGAGTTGCTGCAGGCGGAGTTCGGCATCAACGAAGGCGGCGGCGGCGAACTGCGCGGCGGCAAGCCCAACCTGCACCGCATGCAGGTGGCCGAGAAGATGTACACCACCTACATGCTCGAGGCGCGCGACGTGGGCGGCCACAGCTCCGTGCCGACCAGGAGCAACCCGATCTACGCGCTGTCCGCGGGGCTGGAGCGGCTGGGCAACTATGCCTTCCCGGTCAAGCTGGCGGACGTCACCAAGACCTATTTCGCGCGCAGCGCGCCGTTTGCCACCGGCCAGCTGGCCGACGACATGCGCGCCATCGGCGCAGGCAACCCCGACGCCGCGGTGATCGAGCGGCTGTCGGCCAACCCGGCCTACAACGCGCAGCTGCGCACCACCTGCGTGGCGACGATGGTGCAGGCCGGTCATGCCGAGAATGCGCTGCCGCAATCGGCCAAGGCCACGGTCAACTGCCGCATCCTGCCGCACGACGATCCGGAAGAAGTCGAGCGACTGCTGGCCCAGGCCGTCGGCAACGACAAGATCGTGGTGCGCAACCTCGGCAAGCCCTTGCGCAGCCCCGCCTCGCCGCTGAACGGCGACCTGGTGAAGACCGTGGAGTCGGTGACCCAGGCCATGTGGCCGGGCGTGCCGGTGGTGCCCGCGATGAGCACCGGCGCCACCGACAGCCGCTTCTTGCGCAACGCCGGCATTCCGATGTATGGCGTGACGGGCATGTTCCTCGACCCGGCGGACGCGCGCGCCCACGGGCTGGACGAGCGCATCGAAATCCAGCGGCTCTACGATGGCCGCGAGTTCCTGTACCGCCTGGTGAGCGAACTCGCGAAATAACTTCGAGTCCTAGTGGAAGGGGGGTGGTGGCCGTGCCGGCCGCCGCCTCGCCCGCGCGCCACAATAGCCGCCATGTCAGACGTGCATTCCGATCAATTGCTCAGCGAAGTCGCGGCCCTGCCGCAGCTGCCGGGCGTCTACCGCTATTTCGACGCGGCCGGCGCGGTGCTCTACGTGGGCAAGGCGCGCAACCTCAAGAAGCGGGTTGCCAACTATTTCCAGAAGAGCCATGGCGGCACGCGCATCGGGCACATGATCTCGAAGATCGTGCGGATGGAGACCACGGTGGTGCGCTCCGAGGCCGAGGCGCTGCTGCTCGAAAACAATCTCATCAAGACGCTCAAGCCGCGCTACAACATCCTGTTCCGCGACGACAAGAGCTACCCCTACCTGAAGATCGCCTCGCACGAGTTTCCCCGCCTGGCCTACTACCGCGGCGCGGTCGACAAGAAGCACCGCTACTTCGGGCCGTACCCGAGCGCCTGGGCGGTGAAGGAATCGATCCAGCTGCTGCAGAAAGTCTTCAAGCTGCGCACCTGCGAAGACACGGTGTACGCCAACCGCACGCGGCCCTGCCTGCTGTACCAGATCAAGCGCTGCACCGGGCCCTGCGTGGGCTACATCACGCCCGAGGCCTATGCGCAAGACGTGGCCAGCGCCGAAGCCTTCTTGATGGGGGACACCCAGCTCGTGCTGTCGAAGCTCGAGGCGCGCATGACTCAGCATGCCGAGAAACTCGAATTCGAGCAGGCCGCCGAGCTGCGCAACCAGATGTCGGCCATCTCGCGCGTGCTGCACCAGCAGTCGATCGAAATCGCTTCCGACAAGGACGTGGACATCCTCGCCGTCAAGGTGCAGGGCGGCAAGGCCTGCGTCAACCTGGCGATGGTGCGCGGCGGCCGGCACCTGGGCGATCGCGCCTATTTTCCCGTGCACGTGGAAGACGCCGCGCAAATCCACCATGGCGAACTCGATGCGGAGGAGGGCGCTGCACCCATCCCTGCCGACTCGGTCGAGGTGCAGGTGCTCGAAGCCTTCATTGCCCAGCATTACATCGACGTGCCGGTGCCCGCCACGCTGGTGCTGAGCCATCTCGTGAGCCGCGAGTTGATCGAGGCGATTTCGCAGCAGGCCGGCGCGCGCGTGACGGCCGTGTTCCAGCCACGCGAGCAGCGCCGGCACTGGCTCGAGATGGCCGAAACCAACGCCGGCCTGCAGTTGGCGCGGCTCTTGGCCGAAGAGGGCTCGCAGCAGGCGCGCACCCGCGCACTGGCCGATGCACTCGAGCTCGCGCCGGACGACCTCGACAACTTCCGCGTCGAATGCTTCGACATCTCGCACACCGCGGGCGAGGCCACGCAGGCTTCCTGCGTGGTGTTCGAGCGCCACACGATGCAAAACCGCGAATACCGCCGCTACAACATCGAGGGCATCACGCCCGGCGACGATTACGCCGCGATGCGCCAGGTGCTGCACCGCCGCTACGGCAAGCTGGCCGAGGCGATGGCGGCCGAGACCGAGGCGCTGCCGCCGGGCGACGCCGAAAGCGATGGCAGCGACGCATCGCCCAAGACCCGGACCGCGCGCATGCCGGAACTGGTGCTGGTCGATGGCGGCAAGGGGCAGGTGTCGATGGCGCGCGAGGTGTTCAGCGAACTGGGCCTGCCGCTGTCGCTGATCGTCGGCGTCGAGAAGGGCGAGGGCCGCAAGGTCGGGCTCGAGGAACTGGTGTTCGCGGACGGCCGCGAAAAGGTCTACCTGGGCAAGGATTCCGCGGCGCTGATGCTGGTGGCGCAGATTCGCGACGAGGCGCACCGCTTCGCCATCACCGGCATGCGAGCCAAGCGTGCGAAGGTGCGCGTGGGCGGCAGCCAGCTCGAAGACATCCCGGGCATCGGGCCGAAACGCCGCGCGCGCCTGCTGCAGCGTTTTGGCGGAATCCGCGGCGTGGCGGCGGCCAGCGTCGAGGACATCGCATCGGTCGAAGGCATTGCCACCGACCTGGCCGAGGAAATTTATCGCGCGCTGCATTGAGGCCGATTGCCCCTGGCTTTCGGCCCGCCGCGCGTGCATGACACAATCGCCCGCATGTTCTGGACCCTCCCGACCATCATGACCTGGACGCGCATCGTCGCGATTCCATTGATCGTTGGTGTGTTCTACCTGCCAATGGCCGAGCCGATGCGCAATCTGATTGCCACGGTGCTGTTCATCGTCTTTGCCGCGACCGACTGGCTCGACGGCTTCCTGGCGCGCAAGCTCAACCAGACCTCGGCCTTCGGCGCCTTTCTCGATCCGGTGGCCGACAAGTTCCTGGTTTGTGCCTCGCTGCTGGTGCTGGTGCACCTGAACCGGGCCGATGTGTTCGTGGCGTTGATCATCATCGGCCGCGAGATCGCCATCTCGGCCCTGCGCGAATGGATGGCGCAGATCGGGGCCAGCAAGAGCGTGGCGGTTCACATGATCGGCAAGGTCAAGACCACGGTGCAGATGGTCGCGATTCCGTTCCTGCTCTATGACGGACACCTCTTCAGGGTCATCGACACCGGGCTGTGGGGCCAGTGGCTGATCTGGATCTCGGCCGTGCTCACCATCTGGTCGATGGTCTATTACCTGCAGAAGGCCATCCCCGAAATCCGGGCTCGCGCGAAATGAGCGTGGCCGTGGCCCGCAACGCGGGCTGGCTGCGGGCAATGCCGGTGGTCTTCGTGCTGATATGGAGCACGGGCTTCATCGTTGCGCGCTATGGCATGCCCTACGCGCCGCCGCTCAAGTTCCTGGCCGTGCGCTATGCGCTTTCACTCGTGTGCTTTGGCATCTGGGTCGCGCTCGCGCGGGTCGCCTGGCCGAAGGAGCGCGCGCAATGGGGACATCTTGCGGTCACGGGCGTGCTGATGCAAGCCGGCTACCTGGGTGGCGTCTGGGCGGCCGTGCATGCGGGCATGGGCGCGGGGCTGGTGGCGCTGCTGGTCGGCATCCAGCCGGTGCTGACCGCCATCTGGCTGTCGTTCAATGGCGGGCGGATAACGCAGCGCCAATGGACGGGGCTGGTTCTCGGCTTCGCGGGCCTGGTGCTCGTGGTGTCGCGCAAGTTCGGCCAGGGCACCGAGGTCAGCGCCCTGACCATGGGGCTTGCGGTCATGGCGCTCCTTTCGATCACGGCGGGCACGCTGTATCAGAAGCGCTTCGTCGCGCCCTGCGATGTGCGCAGCGCGAGCGCCGTGCAGATGGCGGCGGCGTTGCTCGTGTCCTTGCCCTTTGCGGCGATGGAGTCGCAGGGCATCGAATGGAACGCGCACTCGGCCGGCGCGATGGCGTGGTCGGTGCTGGTGCTGTCGCTCGGCGGCAGTTCGCTGCTCTACATGCTGATCCAGCGCGGCACCGCCACGGCCGTGACGAGCCTGCTCTACCTGGTGCCCCCATGCACGGCGGTGATGGCCTGGCTGCTTTTCGGCGAACCGATCACATGGGTGACGCTGCTCGGCATCGGGCTCACCGCAGTCGGCGTGAGCCTGGTGGTGCGCAGCGGGCGCTGAGCCTGCGTTTTTTCAGCGTGAAGAACCGGCCTTGCCCGGCTTCCACGGCTCGCCGCGAAACTGTTCCGCCAGGTGGTCGAGCAGCAGCCGCACGCGGCGCGGCGTCTTGGGCCGCCAGGGCGCAATCCAGTGGATGTCTGCATCGGGCATGGCGTAATGGGGCAGTACGCGCACCAGTTCGCCGGAAGCCAGTTGCGGCGCGATGTCCCAGAGGCTGCGCAGCATGATACCGTGGCCGGCAAGGCACCAGTCGCGGACCATCTCGCCCGAATTGCTTGTCAGAGGGCCCTGCACGCGCACGCGCGCCGTGCTGCCGTCGCGCGCATGGCGCAGCGTCCATAGCGCGAACTGGCGCTGGTTGACCTCGCCGTTTTCACGCGCCACCAGGCAGTCGTGCGCGCCCAGCGCGTCGACCGTGGCGGGCATGCCGCGCCGCTCTATATATGCAGGCGAAGCGGCGAGCACGCGCTGGTTGCGTGCGATGCGGCGCGTGACCCAGTCGGCCGCTCGCCGCTGCTGCACGGCCCAGAGCCAGAGCGCGCCGTCGTAGCCTTCGGCGCCAAGGTCCGGGAGCCGCTCGGTCAGGAGCAACTCGATCTGCAGCGCGGGGTGGCGGGCCTGGAACGTGGCCAGGGCGGGGCCGAGCCAGCGCCGCCCGAAACCGAAGGTGGCCGCCAGCCGGATGGTGCCGACCAGTTCGTTCTGCCGCTCGCCCAGTTCGCTTTCAAGCGCCGCGAAACCCTCGAGCAAGGCCTTGGCGTGCAGGCAGACGGCCTCGCCCTCGGCCGTTGCGCTGAGCCGGCGCGTGGTGCGTTCGAACAACCGCTGGCCCAGCCTGGCCTCGAGCGCGCCGAGCCGCTTGGTGACCACGGAGGGCACGACATCGAGCGTGGCGGACGCGCCCGCGAGGCTTCCCTGGTCGCGGATGGCCAGCACCAACTCGAGATCGCCTCGGTCCATCGACAATGGATTCATGCCAGATTGGAAAGTATGAATTGGCTGATTGTTGCTTGATGGCGGCAAGGGCGCAACGCACAATGGCCGCGTGACTGTTTCATTTTTCGACTTTCCGGAATTCGACATCGAGCGCAACGGCGTGCGCGTGCATGGCCGAATCGGCGGGCGCGGCGCGCCGTTGCTGCTCTTGCACGGCCATCCGCAGACGCACCTGATCTGGCATCGCGTGGCACCGGCGCTGGCCGAGCAATTCACGGTGGTGGCGCTCGACCTCCGGGGCTATGGCGACTCCGGCCGCCCTGCGGACGATGACGATCACGTGGCCTACAGCAAGCGCGAGATGGCGCTCGATGCGCTCGCCGCCATGCGCCACCACGGCTTCGAGCGCTTCGGCGTGCTGGCCCACGACCGCGGGGCACGGGTTGCGCACCGGCTGGCCGCCGACCATGCGGCGGCCGTTGACCGGATGATGCTTCTGGACATCGCGCCCACGCTCTCGATGTACGAGAACACCACCGAGGCGTTTGCCCGCGCCTACTGGCACTGGTTTTTCCTGATCCAGCCGCCGCCGCTTCCGGAGTCGCTGATCGCCTCCGATCCGGTGCGCTACGTGCGCAGCGTGATGGGTGGACGCCATGCGGGCCTCGCTCCCTTCGCGCCCGAAGTGCTGGCCGAGTACGAGCGCTGCGCCGGCATTCCCGGCACGGCCGAATCCATCTGCGGCGACTACCGCGCCTGCGCCACCATCGACCTGGCGCACGACCGCGCCGACATGGCCGCCGGCCAGCGGCTCGCGCAGCCGCTGCGCGTGCTTTGGGGCGAGCACGGCGCGGTGGGCCGCTGCTTCGACGTGCTGGCGCTCTGGCGCGAGCGCGCACTTCAAGTCTCGGGCCGCGCATTGCCGTGCGGCCATTACGTTCCGGAAGAAGCCCCCGGCGAGCTGCTCGCCGAGGCCCTCCAGTTTTTCTCCCCTCTCCGCCAAGAAGGAACCAGATCATGACCACCCACAGAATCGCAGTCATCGCCGGCGACGGCATCGGCAAGGAAACCATGCCCGAAGGGCTGCGCGTGATGGATGCCGCGGCACGCAAGTTCGGCATCGACCTGAAGTTCGACCACTTCGACTTTTCGAGCTGGGACTACTGCGAGAAGCACGGCAAGATGCTGCCCGACAACTGGAAGGACCAGATCGGCGGGCACGACGCAATCTACTTCGGCGCGGTCGGCTGGCCCGAGAAAATTGCCGACCACGTGTCGCTCTGGGGCTCGCTGCTCCTGTTCCGCCGCGAGTTCGACCAGTACATCAACCTGCGTCCCGCGCGGCTGATGCCCGGCATCACGGCCCCCGTGGTGCGGCGCGACGGCACGCCGCGCGAGCCCGGCGAGATCGACATGTACATCGTGCGCGAAAACACCGAAGGCGAATATTCGAGCATTGGCGGGCGCATGTATGAAGGCACGCCGCGCGAGATCGTGGTGCAAGAGACGGTCATGTCGCGCGTGGGCGTCGACCGCGTGCTCAAGTTCGCTTTCGAGCTTGCACAGTCGCGCCCCAAGAAGCACCTGACCAGTGCCACCAAGTCGAACGGCATCTCGATCACCATGCCGTATTGGGATGAGCGCGTGGCCGAGATGGCGAAGAACTACCCGGGCGTGAAGCTGGACAAGTTCCACATCGACATCCTCACCGCGCACTTCGTGCAGCGGCCCGATTTCTTCGACGTGGTGGTGGCGAGCAACCTGTTCGGCGACATCCTGTCCGACCTGGGCCCGGCGTGCACCGGCACCATCGGCATTGCGCCCAGCGCCAACCTCAACCCCGAGCGCACCACGCCGTCGCTGTTCGAGCCCGTGCACGGCTCGGCACCCGACATCGCCGGCAAGGGTATCGCCAATCCCATCGGACAGATCTGGTGCGGCGCGATGATGCTCGAGTTCCTGGGCCACAAGAAGGCGCATGACGCGGTTCTCTCCACCATCGAAAAGGTGCTTGCGCCCCAAAGCGGAGCACCGCGAACCCCCGACATCGGGGGTAACGCGAGCACCAGCGACCTCGGCAAGGCCATTGCCGACGCCCTTTGAAATTCGACTTCACGAAACGCCCCTAAAATCGCGCGCTCCGCTGTTCTGCATGGCCTCGTGTCGTATTGACACCCTGCAGACCAGTGGTTGTAATCCTCGCTGGCAGCGCGCTGCCGAGGCGTCAGTCCTGCCAGGCTTCGTGCGTCGCGTCGTTTCGCGGCCAGCTCGCAGCTGACGAAAGCCGACAAACTTTATTTCTTCGACAAGGGGCCCTTGTGAACAAGACCGAACTGATTGAGCACATCGCAAAAAACGCCGATATTTCCAAGGCAGCCGCTACCCGCGCGCTTGAATCCACCATCGGCGCCATTCGCACCACGCTCAAAAAAGGCGGCTCGGTGTCGCTCGTCGGTTTCGGCACTTTCGCAGTCGGTAAACGCGCCGCCCGCACCGGCCGCAATCCACGCACCGGCGACGCGATTAAAATCAAGGCCGCCAAGATTCCGAAGTTCCGTCCGGGCAAGGCGTTGAAAGACGCACTGAACTAAGACGTAGACTCGGAGAGTATTCCCGGTGGGGTGCTTAGCTCAGCTGGTAGAGCGGCGCCCTTACAAGGCGTAGGTCGGGGGTTCGAGCCCCTCAGCACCCACCACCACCCGATGCAAAGGCGAACACTGGTTCGCCTTTTTTATTGCCGCCCGACATCCGTCGCAAAAGAGTGTTCAAGCATGTTTGATTTCTTCCGCAGGTACAACAAGATCGTCCTGATTTTCTTGTTCTTGCTGATCATTCCCTCGTTCGTCCTTTTTGGCGTGGAGCGCTACCAAGGCTCCGGCGACGAGAAGGTTGCGCGCGTCGACGGCAACAACATCACCCGGCCCGAGTGGGATGCGCAGCATCGCATCGAAAGCGACCGCATCCGCCAGCAGTCGCCGAATGTCGATGCGGCGCTGCTCGAATCCGACGTGATGCGCTACGGCACGCTGGAGCGCATGGTGCGCGATCGCGTGCTGGCCGCGGCGGCGGCCAAGTCGAACGTGACGGTTTCCGAAGAGCGCTTGACGCGACTCTTCGCACAGGATGCAGGGCTTGCCGCATTCCGTACGCCGGACGGCAAGTTCGACCGCGAGACCTTCCAGCGCGTGACGGGCCGCACCCCCGAGCAATACGAAGCCGCGATGCGCGCCGACCTGGCCACGCAGCAGGTGCTGCTGGGCATCTCCGGCACGGCGTTCACGCCGCCCGCGCTGGCCGCGGCCACGATCAACGCCTTCTATGACAGGCGCGAGATCCAGGTCGCACGCTTCACCCCCGAAAGCTTCGCGTCGAAGGTGACGGTCAGCGACGCCGATGTGGAGGCCTACTACAAGGCCCATACGGCGCAGTTCCAGTCGCCCGAGCAGGCCAGCATCGAATACCTGGTGCTCGACATCGAGGCGGCCAAGAAGAACGTCTCGGTCAACGAGGCCGATCTCAAGACCTACTACGAACAGAACACGGCGCGCTTCGGCACCAAGGAAGAGCGCCGCGCCAGCCACATCCTGATCACCGCGCCGGCCAGCGCATCGGCGGCCGATCGCGCCAAGGCGAAGGCCAAGGCCGAGCAGCTGCTGGCTGAAGTGAAGAAGGCGCCCGCCACCTTTGCCGACGTTGCGCGCAAGAATTCGCAAGACCCCGGGTCGGCGGAGAAGGGCGGCGACCTCGACTTCGTGACGCGCGGTGCGATGGTCAAGCCTTTCGAAGACGCGATGTTCGCGCTCAAGAAGGGTGACATCAGCGACGTGATCGAAACCGAGTTCGGCTATCACATCATCCGCCTTGCCGACATCAAGCCGGCCGTGGTGCCGCCGTTCGAACAGGTGCGTGCCACCATCGAGAACGAGGTCCGCGCGCAGCAGGCCACACAGGAATTTGCCAAGGCCGCGGAAGCCTTCACCGATGCGGTCTATCAGCAGCCGGACAGTCTCAAGCCGGCGGCCGAAAAGCTGAAGCTCACGATCCAGACCGCAAGCAATGTCGCACGCACGCCCGCACCCGGTGTTGCCGGCGTGCTGGCAAACCGCAATTTCCTGAGCGCACTGTTCGCCGCCGACTCGCTGGAGCGCAAGCAGAACACCGAGGCGATCGAGGTCGGCTCCAACCAGCTCGCAGCCGGCCGCGTGACCCAATACACGCCCGCGCGACCCATGCCCCTGGCCGAAGTCAAGGACAAGATCCGTGCGCAACTCGTCACCGAGCGCGCCGCGGTCATGGCCAAGGCCGAGGGTGAAGCCAAGCTCGCCGCCTGGACCGCGAAGGCCGACGGTGCAACGTTCGGCGCGCCGGTCACGGTGTCGCGCCGCGAAGCACAGAATCAACCCATTTCGGTCATCGACGCCGCGCTGCGCGCCGACGCAGCCAAGCTGCCCGCACTGGTGGGTGTGGACCTGGGCACCCAGGGCTATGCGGTGGTGCGGGTGACCAAGGTCGTTCCGCGCACGCCGTCGGCGCCGGAGCAGGCGCAGCAGGAAAACGCGCAGGTCGGCCAATCGGTGACCGCGGCGGAAGAGCTCGCGTACTACAACCTGCTCAAGGAACGTTTCAAGGCCGAGATCCTGGTGCCGAAGCCGGCGGATACGTTGCCCGCGGCGGCCCGGTGATGCACGTGGTGTCGCGTTCGGGTCGCTGACCCGGCGCGTCGTCGCACGTGGGACAAGCGCGCCATGCGCTTGTTGCCAGAATCCGTTGCATGGGAACCCTCTATCTCGTGCGCCACGGCCAGGCCAGCTTCGGCGCCGCCGACTATGACAACCTGAGCGAGCTCGGGCGCAGGCAGTCGGTGCGCCTCGGCGAATACTGGCGCGAGCGCGGTATGCATTTCGATGCGGTGATCACCGGTACGCTGAAGCGCCATCGCCAGACCTGGGAGGGCATTGCCGAAGGGCTCGGCCTCCAGCGCGATGACGTGCTCCCTTGGCCGGGGCTCAACGAGTACGACAGCGAAGCGCTCATTGCCACCATTCACGAGGGCAAGCTCGAGAAGCCCGATTCGCCCGAGATGTACCGGCACCACTTTCGACTCCTGCGCGATGGCCTGGGCGCATGGATGCAAGGCAAGACGGAACCTGCCGGCATGCCGAGCTACGTCGACTTTCTGGCCGGCGTGACGACGGCGCTGGACCATGTGCGCGATCGGCACCATGGCGCCAAGGTGCTGGTGGTGTCGAGCGGTGGACCGATCAGCACGGCCGTCGGCCACGTGCTTGGCACGAGCCCTGAAACCACGATCGAACTCAATCTCCGCATCCGCAATACGTCGGTGACCGAGTTTGCCTTCACGCCCAAGCGCCACATGCTGGTGACGTACAACACGCTGCCGCATCTGGACGGCCCGGCTTACGAGGGCTGGGTGACCTACGCCTGAGGAAGCACAAGCCTCAGGCCTGCCAGACGCCGTAGCCGTTCTTGCGCAGCGCGATGCCGAGTTCGACCTCCATCGATCGCGCGTCCTCGTAGCTCATCGGGTTGTAGCGTTCGTACAGGGCAGGCAGCAGCCTCTGGCCGAAGGCCTGGACGAAGCTGTTGGCCTGGATGCCGGCCTTGTGCTTGTCGAAGCGGATGTCCGGGTCGAGCCCGGTCATTCCCACATACACAAAAGGCTTGCCGAGCTGGTAGTCGGGGTTGGCGCGCCTGAAGCGGCCGTGATTCCATACGCGGTCGTCGAGTTCCACCACGTAGACGTGATGCCTAGCCCTTGGTTTGCGCGGCACGGCCCGCACTACCTCTCGTACTGCTAGCTCTTGCGCTTGATCAGGCCGTAGAGAACCAGCAGCACGATCGCACCGAGCACGGACGCGATGAAGCCCGCACCTTGTCCCGCCGTGTACCAGCCGAGGGCCTGGCCGACATAGGTCACGATCAACGATCCCGCAACCCCGATCAGGGTGGTCACGATGAAGCCCGCGGAATCGTCGCCCGGCTTGACGGCGCGTGCCACGAGACCCACGATGAACCCGATCAGAATAGTCCAGACGATGCTCATGAAAAATCCTTTGGCGGTGAAATGGATGCTCTGGGAACGCCTGCGCCGTCGGTGCAGGCGGCATTCATGATAGCGGAGCAATACACGAGGCGGGCGCGGTGAAGCCAACGAGCCGCAGCTCGGGAATTTTGGTGCAGGCCGCCATGCCGCGCATGCTGTAGCGTCCTACAGGCCACCGCGCCGCGCAGCGCTATACCGAGGCCATGCTCGAAAAATTGCCTGAAGTCATCGGCCACGCGCTGCACGGCATGCGCGCGGGACTGGACAAGATCATTTTCAATGCGCTGGGCATGCGCCGGGGCATGGCGTCGATCGTATTGACCAGCGTGGCCTTTGTGGACCATGCACCTCTTCCGCCGCGCTATACGGCGGACGGCGAAGGCGTCTCGCCGCCGCTGCAATGGGACAATCTTCCGGCTGAAACGACTTCGTTGGTGCTGGTGGTCGAGGATGCCGACTCCCCGACACCGAATCCGCTGGTGCACGCGATCGTGGTGGGGCTGCGGCCGAGCGAAGGCAAGCTCGACGAGGCGGCCATTCCAAGCCGCGACAACGAGGGCGCCGCCGGATTGCACGTCGGACGCAATTCCGGGTTGCAGGCGGCCTGGCTGCCGCCCGATCCGCCGCCGGGGCACGGCACGCACCGCTACGCCTTCCAGCTATTTGCGCTCGGTGGCGCGCCTTTGTTTTCCGCTGCGCCCGGGCGTGATGAAATCTTCAATGCGCTGCGCGAACATGCGCTTGCCAGCGGCCTGCTGATCGGTACTTTCGAACGGCCGGACGGCTCGATCAAGATCAAGGAGGCGGCGCCAGCCGGCCCCTTGGCGACGGGGTGAGAAGATTTTTCAGGGGCCTGCACCTGCAGGGACGGCGAAAACAGCCATTTTTACCGCTACAATTGCGGGCTCTGCGGTGGCTGTAGCTCAGCTGGTAGAGTCCCAGATTGTGATTCTGGTCGTCGTGGGTTCGAGTCCCATCAGCCACCCCAAAATATCTTCCTGACTGCTATTGCGCAATAGCGTCCATGGAAACCACTACGCCGGGCCCGCCCCGGCGTTGTCATTTCCGACTACCGCTTCAGCCGGTGCTTGGAGTTTCCCCCCCTTCCTTTTTGTTCGATAAACGTCCATGCCGGCAAGCTTTCGATCGTGCACTGCCGCAATCCGTGGGCGCGGGTGCCTTTTTCTCGCCACGGCCTGCTTGTTTTAAATTGGAATTGAATTAAAATCCGCCCCGTTTCCAATTTTCAGGAGTCCAATATGGCTTCGACCCTTGCCGATATCAATTCTCAGATCAAGAAGTACGACGAGCAGATTGCGCAATTGCGCAAGCAGGCCGAAGACCTTCGCAACGAAGAGCGCGCTGGCGTCATTGACGATGTGCGCAGAAAGATCGCCGAATACGGTTTGACGGCTTCTGACCTGAAACTCAGCGCACGCGGCGCCTCGGTCAAGCGCAGCGCCGGGGTTCCCGCCGCCAAGGCAGCCGCCAAATACCGCGGCCCGACTGGCGAAACCTGGTCCGGCGGCCGTGGCCGCAAGCCGCGTTGGGTCACCGAAGCATTGGCCGCCGGCAAGTCGCTGACCGAATTCGAGATCAAGTAAGCCTCTGGCGAGGCCTCTGGCCCCGATAAAAAAAGCCCGCATGCGCGGGCTTTTTTATTGGGTAAGGAACCGATGCCGCGCGGCGCGTTCAGTTCACCATCACGAGTTTACCTTTGACGCCGCGCGAGCCCATGTGGGCATAGGCGGCCTTCAATTGCGCCATCGGCACGGTGCTGTCGATCACCGGCTTGATCTTTCCCTGGCCGTACCAGTGGGCCAATTCGGCCATCATTTGCGCATTGGCCTTGGGCTCGCGCTTGGCGAAATCGCCCCAGAACACGCCGACCAGCGAGGCGCCTTTCAACAGCGTCAGATTCAATGGCAGCGATGGAATCGGGCCCGAGGCAAAGCCAACGACCAAATAGCGCCCGCGCCAGGCAATCGAACGAAATGCCGGCTCTGCGAAATCGCCGCCCACCGGGTCGTAAATGACATCGGGCCCCTTGCCGTCGGTCGCGGCCTTGATGGCGTCGCGAAAGCCGCCTGGAAGCGCGTGCGTCGTGTAGTTGATTGTGGCGTCGGCGCCAATGGAGCGGCAGAGTTCGCATTTCTCGTCGGTCGAAGCCGCTGCTATTACTTTGGCGCCCGCCGCCTTTGCGATCTGGATCGCCGCGGTGCCCACGCCGCCAGCAGCGCCGAGCACGAGCACGGTTTCTCCGGCCTTCAATTGCGCGCGGTCCATCAATGCATGCCATGAGGTGGCATAGATCATGATGAACGCCGCCGCATCGACGTGGCCGAAGCCTTCCGGCAGCGGCATGCAAAGCGCGGCCGGGGCCAGCGTGTGGGTTGCAAACCCGCCCGTGCCCGAGAGGCACGCCACGTTCTGTCCTACCTTCAGATGCGTGACGCCTTCGCCCACTGCCTGGACCACGCCTGCATATTCCGAGCCTGGCACGAAGGGCAGCGGCGGCTTGATCTGGTATTTGTTCTGGACGATCAGCAGGTCGGGAAAGTTCAGGCTCGCCGCCCTGATCTCGATCAGCACCTGGCCCGGACCCGGCACCGGTGTGGGCAGTTCTTTCCAGGTCAGCGCATCGACGCCGGTGGGGTTTTCGCAAAGCCATGCGTGCATGCTCGGGTCTCCTTTGAATCAGTCGTGTGTGGGCAATGAATGCGAGGCGATGATAGGGGGCACGGCAGGGCGCCCTTGTCCCTGCTGCGACGCACCCGGCGCCTACAATCCGGGGCACCGAAAAGCACCATGAAGATACTTATTTCCAATGACGATGGCTTTCAGGCACCGGGCATCGTCGCATTGCACGACGCTCTGAAAGACATCGCCGATGTCGAGGTGGTTGCACCCGAGCACAACAACAGCGCCAAATCGAATGCGCTCACCCTGGCGGCACCTCTCTACGTGCACAAGGCACACAACGGTTTTCGCTATGTGACAGGCACGCCGGCCGACTGCGTGCACATCGCGCTCAAGGGGTTGCTCGACTACCGGCCCGACCTGGTGGTTTCCGGCATCAACAACGGCGCCAACATGGGCGACGACACCATTTATTCGGGCACCGTGGGCGCGGCAATGGAGGCGTATCTGTTCGGCATTCCGGCCATCGCGTTCTCCCAGATCGAAAAAGGCTGGGCGCATGTCGATGCGGCCGCCCAGGTGGCGCGGCGGCTGGTGCAGCAGATCGAGCGAGAGCGCATGCTCGATGGCGGAGCGTTCCTGCTCAACGTGAATGTGCCGAACCGGCCCTTCGACGAGCTCAAGCCGATGACGGTGTGCCGGCTGGGCCGCCGCCATGCGGCGGAAAAAGTGATCACGCAGGAAAGCCCGCGCGGCGAGACCATGTACTGGATCGCAGGCGCCGGTGGCGCCAAGGACAGCGGCGAGGGCACCGACTTTCATGCCACCGCGGCCGGCCACATTGCATTGACGCCGCTGCAGATCGACCTGACAGACCATGCCAACCTGGGGCAATGGCGCGAGACGGTTGCCCGTCTCGGCAATTGACATGGCCACGCAACGGCCTGGATTCCCGGTTCGCCTGACACCCACTGCTTCAGCCGCCACGCGCGGGCGGTTGCCCGCTGTGCCGGCGAAGCCGATGGTGCCGACCACGCCATCGATGGCTTCCGACGCCGTGCGCGCGCGCATGGTGCAGAAACTTGCCGCCCAGGGCATCACCGATCCGCGCGTGCTGCGCGCATTGGGCGCGGTAGAGCGGCATCGCTTCGTCGACAGTGCACTGGTCAACCAGGCGTACGAGGACACGAGCCTGCCCATCGGCCTGGGTCAGACCATCTCCAAACCGAGCGTGGTGGCTCGAATGATCGAGCTCCTGCTGGGCGCGCCCGCGCTGGCCGGCAAGCCGCAGGAGCGCCTGGGGCGCGTGCTGGAAATCGGCACCGGCTGCGGTTACCAGGCGGCGGTGCTGAACCATGTGGCCACGGAGGTCTACAGCATCGAGCGCCTGCGCGGCCTGCACGAGCGCGCACGCGCCAATCTGCGGCACTTCCGGTTGGCAACGGTGCACCTGATGCTGGGTGACGGCATGGTCGGCTATGCCAAGGGCGCTCCGTACGCGGGCATCATCGCCGCGGCGGGCGGCGAAGCGGTTCCGGAAGCCTGGACCGAACAACTCGCCGTGGGCGGACGCATCGTCGCGCCCACGCAATCGGCGGGGGGCGGACAGGCCCTCGTCGTCATCGATAAAACCGCCCGCGGACTCGAGCGCCGCATTCTTGAGGCGGTTCACTTTGTCCCCCTAAAATCGGGCATCGCTTGAAGGAACAACAAATGCAGGGTTTTGGCAATCGGAGTTGGTGCGCTGGTATCACGTTGGCCGTTGTGCTCGTGATCGCAGGCTGCGCCGCACCGCGAGGGCCGGCACCGGTCGAAGACCGCGGCACCATGACGCGTGCGCCCGGTGCGGCACCCGGTGGCCCGCTCATCACCACCGATGCCTCGGGCAAGCCGCTTCCGGGCATCGAAAACTATGGCAAGCCGGGCTACTACACCGTGCGCCCCGGCGACACGATTCGCCGCATCGGAAACGAAACGGGCCAAAGCTGGCAGAACATCGTTCGCTGGAACAATCTCGAGAATCCCGACCTGATCGAAGTCGGCCAGGTGTTGCGCGTAATTCCGCCGGTGGGGCCGGCGAGCGGGGCCACCTCTCTCGCGACCGCGCCTGCGCCCGCAGAAGGGGTCGTCACCAAGCCCGTGGTGCCGCCATCTGCGGTGGTGCCCACGGCGCCCGCGAGCGCAGCAACCGGCAAGCCGCCGGTCACCGCGTCGCCATCCGCACCTGCCTCGAACTCGGGTGACGAAGACCTCGGCTGGATCTGGCCGGCGCATGGCACGCTCATCGCGGGCTTCGACGATGCCAAGAACAAGGGTTTCGATATCGGCGGCAAGGCGGGCGATGCGGTGCTGGCTGCGGCCGACGGACGCGTGGTCTATGCGGGTGCTGGCCTGCGCGGCTATGGCAACCTGATCATCCTGAAGCACAACAACACCTACCTCACGGCGTATGCGCACAACCAGACGCTGCTCGTGAAGGAAGACCAGTCGGTGCAAAAGGGCCAGAAGATCGCCGAAATGGGCAACAGCGACGCGGACCGCGTGAAGCTGCATTTCGAGATCCGCCGCCAGGGCAAGCCTGTCGATCCGGCGCGCTACCTGCCGAGCCGGTGATGCCATGGCCGCTCCTCGCCTCCGTCGCACGCTTGCTGTGCGGCGGCGGGCGGGCCGCGGCGGGGCAGTAGAGAACAACAGCGAAGGCGCGGCGCCGGCAAGGCCCGCTCTCGCCTCAGACTTCGAACCGGCAGCAGAGCCGTCAATTGGCGGCGAGGGCGCAGATGCCCTGACGATCTACCTGCGACAGGTGCGGCGAACCGAACTCTTCACGCCGGAAGAGGAATACCAGGCCGCATGCGCTGCGCACGCCGGTAGTTTTGAAGCGCGGCAATCGATGATCGAACACAACCTGAGGCTGGTTGTGAACATCGCCAAGGCCTATCTCGGCCGTGGCGTTCCGCTCTCCGATCTCATCGAGGAAGGCAATCTCGGCCTGATGCACGCCATCACCAAGTTCGAGCCCGAGCGCGGTTTCCGCTTTTCCACTTACGCCACCTGGTGGATTCGTCAGTCGGTGGAGCGCGCGGTGATGACCCAGGCCCGTGCCATCCGCCTGCCGGTGCATGTGGTGCGCGAACTGCAGCAGGTGCTGCGGGCGCGCCGAACGCTGGAAGGCGACGCGGAATTCTTGGTGCATCGGCCCGACGGCGTGCGCGTGGAAGACATCGCGGCGCTCCTGGGCCGTGACGTGCAGGCGGTCGCGGAACTGCTGGCCCTTTCGGAGGCGCCGCGCTCACTCGATGCGGGCGACGCACGCGGCGACGAGGGCTTTACGCTGGCCGACACCGTGGCTTCCGACGACGAGCAGGGCGATCCGACAGACGTCACGCAGACCCACGAAGTCGCACGCCTGCTGGATCAGTGGGTCCATGCCCTGGATGCGCGCGAGCGCGAGGTGCTGGAGGGCCGCTACGGCCTGCACGACCGCGAACCCGAAACGCTCGAGGTGCTGAGCGTTCGTCTCGGCCTGACGCGCGAGCGCGTACGGCAGATCCAGAACGAGGCGCTGGCCAAGATGCGGCGCCAGCTGATCCGTTCCGGTGTGGGGCGCGACGCCTTGTTCTAGCGCTGAGACAATCGGGGGATGACGGAATCCATCGAAGAAAAGAAAGTCCCCGCGAAAACCCCGGCGACCGCGCCTGACGAATGGCTCAAGGTCGAGTCGCTCGACCTCGACGCGCAAGGCGTGGCGCACAACGCCGAGGGCATGGTCGTGTTCATCGAAGGCGCCCTGCCTTTCGAAGAGGTGCAGTTCAATGTGCATCGCCGCAAGAACAACTGGGAGCAGGGCACGGTCACGGCCATCCGGCGCGAATCGTCGCAGCGGGTGCGCCCCGGCTGCCCGCATTTCGGCTTGCACACCGGGGCGTGCGGCGGCTGCAAGATGCAGCATCTGGATGCGGCGGCGCAGGTGGCGGTGAAGCAGCGAGCCCTTGAAGACAACCTGTGGCACCTCGGCAAGGTCCGGCCGGAGAACGTGCTGCGGCCGCTGGAAGGGCCGGCCTGGCACTACCGCTACCGTGCACGGCTCTCGGTGCGCCACGTGGTCAAGAAAGGCACGGTGCTGATCGGTTTTCACGAGCGCAAGAGCCGCTATCTCGCCGACATGCAGGTATGCCCGGTGCTGCCGAAGCAGGTCAGCGACATGCTGATGCCGCTGCGTGCGCTGATCGGCTCTATGGATGCGCGCGAAACTTGTCCGCAGATCGAGCTCGCCTGCGGCGATGCGCCCGGTACGACCGCGCTCGGCACCATTGCGCTGGTGCTCAGGCATCTGCAGCCGCTCTCCAATGCGGACATCGGCCGCCTGAAGGCCTTTGCAGCGCAGAACGCGGGCGTCCAGTGGTGGCTGCAGGCCAAGGGCCCCGAAACCGTGAAGCTGCTGGAAGAGGGTGGAACGCCGCTGTCGTACGAGCTGCCCGAGTTCGGCGTGACCATGCCGTTCAAGCCCACCGACTTCACGCAGGTCAATCCGCACATCAACCGTGCGCTGGTGGGCAAGGCGCTGCGCCTGCTCGATGTGGGCCCGGAAGAGCGCGTGATCGACTGGTTCTGCGGGCTGGGCAATTTCACCTTGCCGCTGGCCAGCCGGGCGCGCGAGGTGCTGGGCATCGAGGGCAGCGACACCCTGGTGGGGCGCGCCGGCGACAACTTCAGGAAGAACCAGCCTGCCACCTCCGCCAGGCGGGCGCTTTCCCCGACCCGGTTCGTGGCCCGCAACCTCTTCGAGATGACTCCCGCCATGCTGGTGGCCGACGGCAGCGCCGACAAGTGGCTGGTCGACCCGCCGCGCGAAGGCGCCTTCGCGCTGGCCAAGGCCATGGCCGACCTGCACCTGCAGCCCGAGCTGCGAACCGATGGCTGGGCGCCGCCGAAGCGCATCGTGTATGTCAGCTGCAATCCGTCCACCCTGGCGCGCGATGCAGGCTTGCTGGTGCACCAGGCCGGATACCGCTGCACGTTCGCAGGAGTGATCAACATGTTCCCGCACACGGCCCACGTCGAATCGATGGCGGTGTTCGACCTGGCATGAAAAAAGGGCCCGGAGGGCCCTTTTTTCATTGGCGCACGCGACACCTTGCTCGTTCGTTCAGTCGCGTTCGCCGCCGGCAATGCCCAGCAGGGCCAGCAGGCTCTGGAACACGTTGAACAGGTCCAGGTAGAGCGCGAGCGTGGCGCTGATGTAGTTGGTCTCGCCGCCGTCCATGATCTGCTTCAGGTCATAGAGCATGAAGGCCGAGAAGATGCCGATGGCCGCCACCGAGATGGCCATCATGCCCGCGCTGGAGCCCACGAAGACGTTGATGATGGCGCCCACCATCAGCACCATGGCGCCGACGAAGAGCCACTTGCCCATACCGGACAGGTCGCGCTTGATGACGGTGGCCAGCGAAGCCATCACGAAGAACACGCCAGCGGTACCGCCGAACGCGGTCATGACGAGCTCGGGGCCGTTCTTGAAGCCCAGCACCATCGCGATCAGGCGCGACAACATGAGGCCCATGAAGAAGGTGAAGGCCAGCAGCACCGGCACGCCGGTGGCGGAGTTCTTGGTCTTCTCGATGGCGAACATGAAGCCGAAGGCGCCGCCGAGGAAAACCATGAGGCCCAGTCCGCCCGTGAGCGAACGGGTGATGCCGGTGCTGACGCCGACCCAGGCGCCCAGCACGGTGGGCAGCAGGCTCAGTGCCAGCAGCCAATAGGTGTTGCGCAGCACGCGTTGGCGCTCAGCCTGCGGCAGCACCTGGCCGTAGCCGGTGGAAGTGTCGAGGGTGGTAACGCGGTCGTTCATGGCCGTAGCTCCTTTGATTGCTGCAGTGATGCAGTTGGGCGCATTCTAGGGGTCTGCAAGAGGGGTAGCGAAAAGACCGTATGGGTGATGGCCCTAAGCCTCGCCGGGATTTCGGGCGCGTTGGCCGTTATGCTGTCGGGTTTTACGAACCTGCTCCTAATATGAAGACCAAGTTTTTCCTCGAACTGGCCGACGTCAAGGCCATTGCCGCCGCAGCCGAAGCCGAAGCCCTCAAGAACAATTGGGCCGTGACCATTGCCATTTCCGACGATGCCGGCAACCTGCTCTGGCTCCAGCGCCTGGACGGTGCCGCGGCCCTGTCGTCGCACATTGCACCTGCCAAGGCGCACACGGCGGCCATGGGACGCCGCGAGAGCAAGGTCTACGAAGACATCATCAATGGCGGCCGCACGGCGTTTCTCACGGCGCCTGCGGTGCAGGGCCTGCTCGAGGGCGGCGTGCCCATCGTCAAGGACGGCCAGGTGATTGGCGCCGTCGGCGTGAGCGGCGTCAAGTCGAACGAGGACGCCCAGATTGCCAAGGCCGGCATCGCAGCGCTCGGCCTTTGAGAACCTGACGCCCCAAAGCAAGACGCCGACCAAGGGTCGGCGTTTTTGTTGAAGCGCTCAGCGTGGAAAAAAAGCTTGGCTAGTCGGCGAACCGTTGGCTAGCAAAAAACGACCCTCGGAGATGAAATCTCCTCAAGTCGCCCCACGATGAAACTTGCGCGAAGGGCGGCTGATTTTTTACTTCGTAAGGATCAGCTTGCCGAGTTTGGTGGCCTGGAGCCGATAGAGGGAACCATTGTGCATGATGCTCACGGTCTTGCTGCCCTTGAGGAGCTCCGTGCTTTCGACCATGGGCGCCGGACGGGCGGCCTGGATGGATGCATGACCGCCACCCGATTGATCGAGCGAAGGATGGCTCAGAACAGAAAAGGCGTTGGGCTTGGCTTGCATTTGAAATTCCCTTATCGAAGCGATGAGTGAATGATAATGATTCGCAATAAAAAGTCAATCGCGGCGATCAACTTTTTTTCGTGCGCTCAGCGATTTACTTCACGTCGGGCTCTGTAATGAAGCCGATCTTGCGCACACCGGCTTCCCGCGCCTGCGACATGGCCTTGGCCACGCGCTCGTAGCGAACGGCCTTGTCGCCGCGGATGTGCAGCTCGGGCTGCGGGTCCTTGGCGGCCTCGGCGGCCAGCCGGGTTGGCAGTTCGCCGTCTTCGATCTTCTGTTCGTTCCAGTAGTAGCTGCCGTCGGCCGTGATGCTGAACAGGATGTTCTGCGGCTTGGGCTGCTCGGGTTCGCTGGTGGCGCGGGGCAGGTCGATGTTGACTGCGTGCTTCATCACCGGCACGGTGATGATGAAGATGATCAGGAGCACCAGCATGACGTCGACCAGCGGCGTCATGTTGATCTCGTTCATCACCTCATCGGGTTCGTCCTGGGTGCCAAAAGCCATGATGCTCAGCCCTTCTTGAGCGGAACCACGATGGCGTCGCCGGCGCCGCTTTGCACGCGTGCTCCGGTGACGAAGTAGGCGTGCAGGTCATGCGCAAAGCTGTTGAGCTTGGTCAGCACGAACTTGTTGCCGCGTACCAGCGCGTTGTAGCCCAGCACCGCCGGAATGGCCACCGCGAGGCCCAGGGCCGTCATGATCAGCGCTTCGCCGATCGGGCCCGCCACCTTGTCGATGGTGGCCTGGCCGGCCGTGCTGATGCTCATGAGTGCGTGATAGATACCCCAGACGGTGCCGAACAGGCCGATGAAAGGGGCCGTCGAACCCACCGACGCCAGGATCGCCAGACCGGTTTGGAGGCGGGCGGTGAATGCGTCGATGCCGTTGCGCAGTGCGCGCGTGATCCAGTCGCTCACATCCAGCGCGTCATGCAGGTGAGCCTTGGTGTTGCGGTGGTGCGCAGCCGCTTCGCGGCCTTCGAGTGCGAGCGCGCGAAACGGGTTGCCGTCGTCCTTGCCGAGCTTGTTCAGCGCGGTTGCGAAGTCTTCGCTGTGCCAGAAATCCTGCGAGTGCTTGGCAAGGCGCTTGTATTTGATGACGTCGAGGGCCTTGATGATGATCACGATCCACGACACAAGCGACATGCCGATCAACAGCACCGCGACGGCCTTGGTGACGAAATCGCCCTGGTTCCAGACGTTCATCAAGCCGAATTGGGAATCCATACGAAGTTGCTCCAGAGAAAAATTAGTTCAGTTTGAATGAGAAGGGCGCCCGCAGAAGGTAGGTGGTCTGCGCGTTGCCTCCCGTTTGCCTGAATGGGGTGACCTGGGCGGTCCGGGCGGCGCTCAGTGCCGCTTCGTCGAGCCGTTCGAACCCGCTGGACTTGAAGAGTTCGACTCGCTTTGCGAAGCCTTCGCTGTCGAAATAGATCGAGACGACGGTGGTTCCGGCTTCGCCCAGCCGCTTGCTCATACTGGGATAGACGAGCTTGGGCTCCCTGATGTAGCGCGTCTGGCCTTCCGAGATCTCGATCGTCCGCGGTGCGGGCGGTGCCGGAGGGGCTGGCGGCGGCGCCGGTGGAGCGGGCGGCGCCGGGGCTTCTGCAACAGGCGCCGGTGCGGGCGCAGGAGGCTCGGGCACGCCCACTGGAGCGGCGGGTGCGGGTGTCGGCTTGGGTTCGCGCACGGCCACCGGGCGCGGCGGGGGCTTGACGGCCTCGGGCTTGCGCTGCGGAGGCGGCGGGGGAGGAGGGGGGGGCGGCTCGGCTGGCTTGGGCGGCTCGACGAACTGGCTCAGTATCTCGACGGGGATCACCACTTCGGCGGCGCGGCGCAGCAAGCCGCTTTGCAGCGCCCACAGCGCAGCCGCATGAAACAGGATCACGCCCCCGGCAATGAGTGCATTGCGCGAGAGGCCCAGAACGGAGGGGGGAGGGGCAAAGCGGTCAGACACGATCAACCAATTCGAATGCGGGCGCGCACGAAACGTGCCCCGATTGCAGCAAAACCGCTACGACTACTGTTTACTTACGAAAGATCCACCAGACCGAACCTGCAACGAAGATCAGGCTGCCGCCGAGTGCCGAGAAGAGTTCCATGCCTTGCTTTCCGAGATGGAGGTGGCAAGCTGGATCGCACTCGTTCCCGATTCGCGGTTCAGCGCGGCGACCGGATGCGAGGCGCTGCACTGCGCAACGATATCGCGCGCACAACCCTCACATTGGCCACATTGGGTGGCCACGCCAAGCTCGAACTGGACTTCGTCGAAAGTCATGCCCGCTCGCACATGACGTGCGATTTCACGGTCGGAGACTCGGCGGCAGACGCAAACGATCATGGCGGTGAAAGCGGCAGTTGGCTGGCTGGTTGAAGTTCGAGCCGATTATAAATACGAATCTCTCGCATTTTCAATAACTATCCCCGGCGTAGATCTTCCGTATCCATTCGAAAAGCGTTGTTTTTTTGCCGCGGACGAATCTCAATGCGAATGATTAAGAACTACGTTCGCACTACACTTCAGCCCGATTTCGGCAAGCCACTGCCGGTGCAAGCCACCGGTACCAGCCAGCCCATCCATTCAAACCAGCCGTTTGGGCTTTCTGGGAGGTTATCTTGGCCAATGTCGTCCGCCGGCGCGCTCGTGCGCCGCGCCCCGTGTCTTCTTCTGCTCCAGCCGTGAGCGCCGCAACAGCCGGAATGCCGCGAGAAGCGGCAATGCTGCCTTTCGGGGCCCTGATGCTTGCGGCCTCGGTCAGCAGCTGGGCGCAGACCCCGCCGACGACGGTGCAGGGCGGAACGCTGGGGACCATCACGGTGACGGAGCAGGCCGAGACGCAGGGCAAGGACCAGGTTCAGACCAAGAAGACCAACATCGGCAAGGGCACGCAAGAGATTCGCGACATTCCCCAGTCGATCAACGTCATCACCGAAAAGCTGATCGACGACGTCAAGCTCGACACGCTTCGCGACGCCTTGCACTATTCGGCCGGCATCACCTTCGCCGCGACCGAGAACGGCACCGACCAGGACATCCGGCTGCGCGGTTTTCCCGTGGCAACCGTCGGCGACTTGCTCATCGACGGCATGCGGGATCCCTCGCAATACGACCGTGACACCTTCAACCTCGAGCGCGTCGAGGTGCTGCGCGGTTCGGCATCGATGATCTTCGGACGCGGCTCCACCGGTGGTGTGATCAACCAGGTGACCAAGAAGCCGTTGCTTGCCGACCAGACCGACGTGGAAGCCACCGTCGGCTCGCGTGGCTACTACCGCACGACGGCCGACTTCAATGTGCGCACCGGCGAAACTTCGGCGCTGCGCATCAACGGCATGTGGAACAAGGCCGACAACGGCGGCGCCAAGATCGACAAGTACGGCATTGCGCCTTCGTACAGCTGGGGTGTGGGCACGGCCAACGAATTCACCGTCGGGCTGTTCCACCTGAACGTGGACAACGTCCCGCTGTCGGCCGTTCGTTGGGTGGCGACCGGCCGCCAAGGCATCACCGGCTACAACGCGAGCGGCGTGCCCACCATCGGCAGCCTCGGCACGATCGCACCGATCAAGCCCGGCAGCTTCTACGGCACCACGGCCGACAAGCTTCTTGGCCAGGCCACGTACGGCACGGCTTCCTGGCTCCACCGTTTCGACGACGGCGGCGAACTGCGCACGCAGGTGCGCTCCGGCACCTTCGACCGCAACCAGTGGTCCACCGCCGCCGGTGCCAGCACCACCTTCGGTGCGGCCACCACGCTCGCGAACTTCGGCGACTACACGGTGCTCACGCGCAGCGGCCTCACGCCGCGCAAGGACGAGTACAAGGGCACGTACCTGCAGAGCGACTACAGCAAGGAGCTGAACTGGGGCGGCATGAAGCACCAGTTGCTGGCCGGCGTCGATGCCTCGAAAGAGGAAGCGAGCCGCTACCAGAACGATGCCTTCTTCAACAACAGCTTCCGCGGCCGCGCGCTGGGCTCGCGGGCCAACACCTTCGTCGGCACGCCGAATGACGGTGCCGGCCTGAGCGGCACGTTCGTCGAGCCGGTGTACCGCGACTCGAGCTCCTATTCCGCGAAGTCGATCGGCCTCTACCTGCAGGATCTGGTTCAGGTCGCGCCCGACTGGAAGATTCTGGGCGGCCTGCGCTACGACCGGCTCAGCGGGGATTTCAACCAGTACAACTACACGAACCCCGCGTGTGTGAGGCCCAGCCCGGCGCCGCGCGGCTATACGCAAACGGCGAACTGCACCGATCCGCGCGAACGCTACTCCGCCGGCAGCCCGCTGCCGACGGTGGCGACCACCCATCTGTCGCAGGGCGCCTGGAGCTACCGCGCCGGCGTGCTCTATCAGCCTTCGACCACGCAGTCGTACCACCTGTCGTACAGCACCTCGTTCAATTCGTCGGCAGACACTTACCAGTATGTGACCCCCCAGACCGCGGGCACGCCGCCGGAGAAGAGCCGCAACATCGAACTCGGCACCAAGCTCGACTGGCTCGACGGCAAGCTCTCGACGCGCGCTGCCATCTTCCGCACCGAGAAGACCAACGAGCGCACCACCGATTCGGACTTCGCCAACACTTCTTACCTGTTGTCGGGCAAGCGCCATTCCCAGGGTCTCGAACTCGACGTGGTCGGACGCCTGACTTCGCAGTGGGAGGTCTACTTCTCGTACTCCTACATCCCGAAGGCAACGATCGACCAGGTCGGCAGCACCGCAACGCCCGGCACCGTCGGCTCGCGCGTCGGCCTGACGCCCAAGCACAGCGGCGCCGCATGGATCAGCTACCAGGCCACGCCCAAGTTCCGCATTGCGGGCGGCGTGCGCGGTGCGTCCGAGAACCGGCCGCTGCAGGGCGGCAGCGGCGCTGCCAGCCTGGCCAACAGCACCCCGGGCTACGTGGTGGGCGACATGATGCTCGAGTACAAGTTCACGCCTGATCTGTACGCGCAGCTCAACGTCAACAACGTGACGAACAAGCTCTACGGCGATCAGCTTTATCCGGGCTTCGTGATCGCCGGTGCCAAGCGCACGGTGCTCTTCACGGTCGGGGCACGTTTCTAGAATAGTCAGCCACAACCGATCTTCCGCTCTTCATGCTCTTGCACATTCGCGAAGTGCTTTCGCCTGACGAAGTTCGTCAGGCGAGGCAAATCCTGGGCCACGCGCCCTGGGAGGACGGCCGCCTGACCGCAGGCGAGCAGTCGGCCAAGGCGAAGAACAACGAGCAGTTGAGGGAAGACTGCGAAGAAACCCGCGCGGTCCAGCAGTTGCTGCTGCGCGGGCTGGAGCGGCACCAGGTTTTCTTCTCGGCCGCGCTTCCAAAGCAGATTTCGCCGCCGCTGTTCAACCGCTACGGCGGCGCGTCGAACAGCTTCGGCAATCACGTGGACAGCGCGGTCCGTTTTCTGCGCGACGGCACGGGCCGGGTGCGCACCGACATTTCCTGCACCCTGTTCCTGGCCGGGCCCGACGAATACGACGGCGGCGAACTCGTGATCGAGGACACCTTCGGCACGCAGCGCGTCAAGCTCGCAGCGGGCGACATGGTGCTCTATCCAGGCACCAGCGTTCACCGGGTGCTTCCTGTCACTCGTGGATATCGCCTGGCGAGCTATTTCTGGATCCAGAGCATGGTGCGCAGCGACGAGCAGCGCCGGCTGCTGTTCGAGATGGACAACCACCTGCGCCATCTCCGCAGCCAATATGGCGAGACCGATCCGGGCGTGATCGGACTCACCAGTACTTATCACAACCTGCTGCGCATGTGGCTCGACATCTGAGCCTCAGCGCGGCGCCTGCAATGCCGGGAGACCATTCATGAACAAGTCACTTCTTTGTGTTGCGGCTGCAACCGCCGTCCTCTGGTCCGCGTCCGTATCCGCCCAGTTCGTCGAGCATGACGCGGTCAAGTGCGCGCCGGTTCCCAAGGAAGAAATGCGTCCGCAGATGGAACTGCAGCGCAAGCTGACCGGCGAAGGCTGGAAGGTGCGCCAGATCAAGAACTTCAATGGCTGCTACGAGGTCTACGGCTTCGACGAGAAAGGCCAGCGCGCCGAGGCGTTCTTCGATCCCAAGACCTTCGAGAAGGTCGGACAAGTCAAGCAGCCTTCCTGAGGCACCGCGCGGTGCGTGCGGTTTCCGGGCGTCCGTCGACGCGGGTCTGGGCGCTTTGGCTGCGTGCAACGCACTGGGCGCTGGTCATCGCCATTGGGGTGGCATGGTTCAGCGGCGAGGCGCTGCTGCGGCAGCATGAATGGGCGGGCTACGCCGCACTCGCCCTGGTTGCGGGCCGCTGCGTCGGCGGTGGGCTCGGCGGGCGCTACGCCAGGTTCCGCCAGTTCGTTCGGTCTCCCTTGGAGGTGCGGCGATATGCGGGCGAGGTGCTTGCCCGGCGAGAAAAGCGCTATGTGGGCCACAACCCGCTGGGTGGCTGGATGGTCGTTGCCTTGCTGGCCGCGGTGGCCGCCGTCGGCGTCACGGGCTGGATGTACTCGCTCGACATGTTCTGGGGACTGGCGTGGGTGGAATGGCTCCACCGCACATTGGCCTGGACTCTGGTGGCGCTGATTGCCCTGCACCTGGCCGGTGTCGTTTTCACGAGCTGGCGGCACAGGGAGAACCTGGTCGCCGCCATGCTCAGCGGGCGCAAGCGACCGCAGGCGCCGGGCGACGTCGATTGACGGATACGCCCGGCCTCGCCGATCAGCTGAGCTCGCCCATCTGCGATTGCAGGTAGTTCTGCAGGCCGACCTTGTCGATCAGCTCGATCTGGGTCTCGAGGAAGTCGATGTGCTCTTCGGTGTCGTCCAGGATTTCCTGCAGCAGGTCGCGTGAAACGTAGTCGCGCACCGTTTCGCAGTAGGCAATGCCGTCCTTGATGGTGGCTTGCGCGCCGGTTTCGGCGCCCAGGTCGCAGCCCAGCAGCTCGGGCACGTCTTCGCCGATGTTCAGCTTGCCCAGGTCCTGCAGGTTCGGCAGGCCGTCGAGCATGAAGATGCGGTCCATCAGCTTGTCGGCGTGCTTCATTTCGCCGATCGATTCCTCGTATTCCTTCTTGGCCAGCTTGTCCAGACCCCAATGCTTGAGCATGCGGTAGTGCAGGAAGTACTGGTTGATCGCGGTGAGCTCGTTCTTGAGCTGCGCCTGCAGATGTTCGATGACCTTGGGGTCGCCCTTCATGGTTTTTCCTTGTTCTGAAAGCACCGATTGTGAGAGGGGCGGGCGAGCACTTGCAAGCAATCCCATGCGGTGCCGGTCTGCATGCGTTTGATGGTGATACACGTTCGTATTCGGCCTTCGCTGGCGTCATCGCAAACATAGCAAGCCGCAATGCTTTTAATAGTTGATGACTATTAAAATATGGAGATTGGTAGTTATACTCATGGCTCGTTCTTTTCATTAGCCACCACCAAGGAAACAGCAATGTCCCTGATCAACACCGAAATCATTCCCTTCAAGGCCACCGCGTATCACAACGGCAAGTTCGTGCCCGTCAGCAACGACAACTTCAAGGGTAAATGGTCGGTCGTGGTGTTCTACCCGGCTGACTTTACGTTCGTGTGTCCGACCGAACTCGGCGACCTGGCCGACCACTATGCTGAATTCCAGAAGCTCGGCGTCGAGATCTATGGCGTGTCGACCGACACCCACTTCACCCACAAGGCATGGCACGACACCTCGGACACCATCGGCAAGGTCAAGTACCCGCTGATCGGCGACCCGAGCCAGCAACTGGCCCGCGCCTTCCAGGTGCTGATCGAAGAAGGCGAAGACGCCGGCCTCGCATACCGCGGCACCTTCGTGATCGACCCCGAAGGCAAGATCAAGACCATCGAAGTGCACGACAACGGCATCGGCCGCGACGCCGCCGAACTGCTGCGCCGCGTGAAGGCTGCCCAGTACGTGGCCGCCCACCCCGGTGAAGTCTGCCCCGCCAAGTGGACCGAAGGCGCCGAAACGCTGAAGCCATCGTTCGACCTCGTCGGCAAGATCTAAGCGTTCCGCGCGAAAGCCCGGCGCTCACGAGGCCCCGGGCTTTTTTGTTCCCCGTTGATAGTTTTAAGATATCGAAAGTGATTCCGCCATGCTCGACGCCAGCACCAAAGCCCAATTGAAGAGTTATCTCGAACGCGCCACGCAGCCGATCGAGATCGTCGCCTCGCTCGACGACAGCAAGGCCTCGGGCGAGATGCTGTCGCTGCTGAAGGACGTCGCAGAATCGTCTCCTCTGGTCAAGCTGACCGAAAGCCGCGGCGACAACCATCGCAAGCCTTCTTTCTCGGTCAATCGCCCGAGCGAGAACCACGGCCCGCGCTTTGCCGGCCTGCCGATGGGCCATGAATTCACGTCGCTGATCCTTGCGCTGCTGCAGATCGGCGGCTACCCCCCGAAGGTCGAGCAGGCAGTGCTCGACCAGATCAAGGCGCTCGACGGCGACTTTGAATTCGAGATCTACGTCTCGCTCACCTGCCACAACTGCCCGGACGTGGTCCAGGCGCTGAACCTGATGGCGGTGCAGAACCCGCGCATCCGCACCACGATGATCGAGGGCGGCACCTTCCAGGACGAGGTCAAGGAACGCCAGGTGATGGCCGTGCCGACCGTCTTTCTGAACGGCACCGAGTTCGGCCAGGGCCGCATGAGCCTGGAAGAAATCCTTGCGAAGATCGACACCGGCGGCGTCGAGCGCGAAGCCAGGAAGATTGCCGGCAAGGACCCGTTCGACGTCCTGATCGTCGGCGGCGGCCCTGCTGGCGCCGCGGCTGCCGTGTATGCGGCCCGCAAGGGCATTCGCACCGGCGTGGCATCCGAGCGTTTCGGCGGCCAGGTACTCGACACGCTCGGTATCGAGAACTTCATCTCGATCAAGGAAACCGAAGGACCGAAGTTCGCCCATGCGCTCGAAGAGCACGTGCGCGACTACGACGTCGACATCATGAACCTGCAGCGTGCCAAGGCACTGGTTCCGGGCAAGGACCTGATCGAAGTGCAGCTCGAAAGCGGCGCTTCGCTGAAGAGCAAGTCGATCATCATTTCGACCGGCGCGCGCTGGCGCAACATCAACGTGCCCGGCGAGCACGAGTTCAAGAACAAGGGCGTGGCCTACTGCCCGCACTGCGACGGCCCGCTGTTCAAGGGCAAGCGCGTGGCCGTGATCGGCGGAGGCAATTCGGGCGTCGAGGCAGCGATCGACCTTGCCGGCATCGTGGGCCACGTCACGCTGATCGAATTCGACACCGCGCTGCGCGCCGATGCCGTTTTGCAGCGCAAGCTCAAGAGCCTCCAGAACGTCGACGTGTTCACCAACGCGCAGACCACCGAGATCACCGGCGACCAGAAGGTCAATGGCCTGGTCTACAAGGACCGCGCAACGGGTGAACTGAAGAAGGTCGAACTGGAAGGCGTGTTCATCCAGATCGGCCTGGTGCCCAACACCGACTGGCTCAAGGGCGTGGTCGAACTGACGAAGCACGGCGAGATCGTTGTCGACGCCAGGGGACAGACCTCGGTTCCGGGCGTGTTTGCGGCCGGCGACGCGACCACCGTGCCGTTCAAGCAGATCATCATCGCGGCCGGCGACGGCGCGAAGGCGGCGCTGGGCGCGTTCGATCACCTGATCCGCACCTCGGCCCCGGCCGAGCAGGCTGCCGCCTGAAACGCGGCAGGGGCGGGCAGACCGGACGGCAGGTTCAGTAAACCAGCCGCTCCGGCTTTAGTTCCTGCAGGATGGTGGTGGCAATTTCCTCGATCGACTTGGTCGTCGTCGAAAGCCACCGGATGCCCGCCCGTCGCATCATGGCCTCGGCCTCGGCCACCTCGTGGCGGCAGTTTTCGAGGCTGGCGTAGCGCGAATCGGGCCGGCGCTCGTTGCGGATCTGGCTCAGCCGCTCGGGCTGGATCGTGAGCCCGAAGATCTTCTTGCGATAGGGCATCAAGGCCGGCGGCAGCTGGCGGCGCTCGAAATCTTCCGGAATCAGCGGGTAGTTGGCCGCCTTCAGGCCATGCTGCATTGCCAGATAGAGAGACGTGGGCGTCTTGCCGCTGCGGCTCACGCCCACCAGGATCACGTCGGCACCCTCGAGGTCGCGGTTGCTCTGGCCGTCGTCGTGCGCCAGGCTGAAATCGATGGCTGCAATGCGGGCGTCGTATTCCTTGCTCTTGCTGGCGTCGCTGAAGCGACCGATGCGGTGATTCGACTTGACCGCCAGCTCGATCTCGAGCGGCCGCACGAAGGTGCCGAACATGTCGAGCAGCATGCCTTTGCAGCCGGTTTCGATGACTTCGAGCACCTCCATGTTCGCCAGAGTCGTGAAGACGATGGGGCGCACGCCTTCCAGTTCGGCCGTGTGGTTGATCTGCCGCACCGCCTGATGCGCCTTGTCGACCGTATCGGTGAAAGGCAGCCGGACGTGGCGCGGCTTCATCTCGAACTGGGCCAGCACGGCGTTACCGAAAGTTTCGGCGGTGATGCCGGTACCGTCGGATATGAAGAAAACAGTGCGTGTATGCATGGTGTTGCTCTTGCGGCCTTGTCCTGCGGCGCATGCAACCTCGCCGCGCCTACAATCCGGGCCATTATCGGGAATCCGCTTTCCCTTGCCCCCAATTCTTTCCATGCACACCGCGCCCGCACCCAAAGCAACGAGAACGATCGTGCCGCGCCGCCTGCATGCAGCACCGGTTTCAACTTCTGGAGCTTTCCCATGTCTGCACTTTTCGACGCGACCGCCCTGGTCGTACCGTTTGAAAACCTGAGAATGACCGACGTCGAGTCGGTCGGCGGCAAGAACGCCAGCCTCGGCGAAATGATCTCCCAGCTGCCGCAGGGCGTGCGGGTGCCCACGGGTTTCGCGACCACGGCACACGCGTTCCGCCAGTTCCTGGCCCACGACGGGCTGGCCGACAAGATCAGCAAGCGGCTGGCCGCGCTGGACACGGAGGACGTGCGGGCGCTGGCCGCGGCCGGCGCCGAAATCCGCGCCATGGTCGAGGCCCAGCCTTTTCCGGCCGACTTGCAAAAAGCCATTGCCGAGGCTTTTGCGAAGCTGAGCGCCGGCAACCCGGCGGCTTCGTTCGCCGTGCGTTCCTCGGCCACGGCCGAAGACCTGCCGGACGCTTCTTTTGCCGGCCAGCAGGAGACCTTTCTCAACGTGGTCGGCATCGACGACGTGCTGCACAAGATGAAGGAGGTCTTCGCCTCCCTCTACAACGACCGCGCCATCAGCTATCGCGTGCACAAAGGCTTTGCGCACGACGTGGTCGCGCTCTCGGCCGGCGTGCAGCGCATGGTCCGTTCCGACCTCGGCGCCGCCGGCGTGATGTTCACCATCGACACCGAATCGGGCTTTGAAGACGTGGTGTTCATCACCTCCAGCTACGGGCTCGGCGAGACGGTGGTGCAGGGCGCCGTGAACCCCGACGAGTTCTACGTGCACAAGCCCACGCTGCGCGCCGGCAAGCGGGCGGTGATCCGCCGCAACCTCGGCTCCAAGCTGATCCAGATGGAATTCGCGACGCCCGAAGAGAAAAAGGCGACCGGCAAGCTGGTCAAGACGACCGACGTCAAGGCCGAGCAGCGCAACCGCTATTCGCTCAGCGACGCCGATGTCGAGCTGCTTGCCAAATACGCGCTGGTCATTGAAGAACACTATGGCCGCCCGATGGACATCGAGTGGGGCAAGGACGGCACCGACGGCCAGCTCTACATCCTGCAGGCGCGGCCCGAAACCGTGAAGAGCCAGCAGCAGGGCAAGGCCGAGCAACGCTACAAGCTGCTGGGCAAGGGGACCGTGCTCGCCGAAGGCCGTGCCATCGGCCAGAAGATCGGCACCGGCCCGGTTCGCATCGTGCACAACATCAGCGAGATGGACAAGGTGCAGGCCGGCGACGTGCTCGTCACCGACATGACCGACCCCAACTGGGAACCGGTGATGAAGCGCGCCGCTGCCATTGTCACCAACCGCGGCGGGCGGACCTGCCATGCAGCCATCATTGCGCGCGAACTCGGCATTCCGGCCGTGGTGGGCTGCGGCGATGCCACCGACCTTCTGAAGGAAGGCACCCTGGTGACCGTGAGTTGCGCCGAAGGCGACACCGGCTTCATCTACGACGGCCTGCTCGAGACCGAGGTGACCGAGGTGCAGCGCGGCGTGATGCCGGAGATCGACATCCAGCTGATGATGAACGTGGGCAACCCGCAGCTTGCCTTCGACTTCGCGCAACTGCCTAACCACGGCGTCGGCCTGGCGCGGCTCGAGTTCATCATCAACAACAACATCGGCGTGCACCCGAAGGCGATCCTCGACTATCCGAACGTCGACAACGACCTGAAGAAAGCCGTCGAGTCGGTGGCCCGCGGCCATGCTTCGCCGCGCGCCTTCTATGTCGACAAGGTGGCCGAAGGCATCGCGACCATCGCGGCGGCCTTCTGGCCCAAGAAGGTCATCGTTCGCCTGTCCGACTTCAAGTCGAACGAGTACCGCAAGCTGATCGGCGGCAGCCGCTACGAGCCGGAAGAAGAAAACCCGATGCTCGGCTTCCGCGGTGCCGCACGCTACCTGAGCAAGGATTTCGGCGAGGCCTTTGCCATGGAATGCGAGGCGCTCAAGCGCGTGCGCAACGACATGGGCCTGACCAATGTGCAGATCATGGTGCCTTTCGTGCGCACGCTCGGCCAGGCCGAACGCGTGACCACGCTCCTTGGCGAGCACGGCCTGAAGCGCGGCGAGAACGAACTCAAGCTGATCATGATGTGCGAGGTGCCGAGCAATGCCATCCTGCCCGAGGAGTTCCTGAAGTTCTTCGACGGTTTCTCGATCGGCTCGAACGACCTGACCCAGCTCACGCTCGGCCTCGACCGCGACTCGGGGCTCGAGCTTCTGGCTGCTGATTTCGACGAGCGCGACCCGGCCATCAAGGCGCTGCTGAGCCGCGTCATCAAGGCCTGCAAGGCCGAGGGCAAGTACGTGGGCATCTGCGGCCAGGGCCCCAGCGACCATCCGGACTTCGCGCTGTGGCTGGCGGAACAGGGAATCGAGTCGATTTCCCTCAATCCGGACAGCGTGATCGACACCTGGCAGCAACTCGCCAAGCGTTGACGGGATGGGGGCCATCGCGCCCCTGTCGCGCGGCAGCCACTACCGGCGCCCCCACCGGGAATTCCCGCGCCGGTGCCTGCAAGAATTGAATCAGAATGTGTTACTAGTGCCAGGCCTGTGAATTCATGGGCTGGCCGGTCGCTTGCGGACTGCGCATGGCGAAACCGCTCGTCGCCGCACCCGCCGGCATTTTGCGGAAGAAACCATCATGATTCTTGTCAAGACAGAAGCTGGGCAGCAGGTTCTCAAAGATCGTTCGGTGCCCCTTTCGCCCCGTCAGCGTACCGCGTTCATCCTGTTCGACGGCAAGCGCTCGGTCGACGAGGTGCTTGCCGGAACAGGCATCGCGCGGGAGGAAATCGATCAGCTCGTCACGCTGGGGCTGCTCGGCCCGGCGGCGGGCAGCAAGGCGGCCGTTCCCGCCAAGGCTCCTGAAGCGCCGGCCGCAAACCAGGCAGCACCTGTCTCGCCAACGCCTAAACCAAGGCCAGCCGAACCCGCGCCGTCTTCGGGGCGCAGCAGGCAGCAGCGCTACAAGGACGCCTACCCGATCGCCACCCAATTGACGGGCGCTCTCGGGCTGAAAGGGTTCCGCCTCAACCTGCAGGTCGAGGGGACCGCCAGCTACGAAGATCTGGCGGCGCTGGCACCCAAGATACGTGCCGCCGTCGGCCCCGAGAAGGCCGCCGCGCTCGACAAGGCCTTGAACGACTGACGCTGGACAGGCGCCGCGCCAGCAGTGCTACAATAGCCGGCTTTGCCTTGCCACACTGCGCCCGACGCTGCAGGTGGCTTTTCCTCTTCCACGGAAGAATCCACAAGGAGTGCCATGCGTCACTACGAAATCATTTTGCTGATCCACCCGGATCAGAGCGAACAAGTTCCGGCCATGCTGGAGCGTTACAAGGGCCTCATCACGGCCGGCGGTGGCAAGATCCACCGCGTTGAAGACTGGGGCCGCCGCCAGCTGGCTTACCAGATCAACAAGCTCAACAAGGCGCACTACCTGTGCGTCAACATTGAAGCCGAGCAAACCGTGATGGGTGAACTCGAACACGCGTTCAAGTTCAACGACGCGGTGCTGCGCCACCTGACCGTTCAGAAGAAGAAGGCCGAAACCGGTCCTTCGTCGATGATGAAGACGGTCGAGCGCGAAGAAGCCCGCAAGGCCCAGCAGGCCGAATACGCCGCCAACAACAGCTGATGGCGTGACCGCTGCCGCTGCTGCGGCAACCGGGGTCAACCAGCTTCTGCTGACAGCCTCTGTTGCCGAACTCGGAGCCTTGCGATACACGCCCGCCGGCCTTCCCGCCATCGACCTGAAGCTCGAACACGAGTCGACGCTCCAGGAGGCAGGAAAAGCCAGGCAGGTGAAAACGGCCCTCAAGGCCGTTGCCTTCGGCGCCATCGCCGAACGGCTCGCAACGCAGTCGATGGGAAGCCTCTGGCGTTTTCAGGGTTTTCTCGCGACACCGGGCAACGGCAAGCATCCGGTCCTGCACATCCAGGATTTTCAGCAAGATTAATTTTCGACAAGAGGTCCCCAAATGGCCACGTTCAAGAAATTCAACAAAGACAAGCGCCCGAAGCGCAACACCCAGTCGCTGCTGTTCAAGCGCAAGCGCTTCTGCCGTTTCACCGTCGCTGGCGTCGAGGAAATCGACTACAAGGACATCGACACGCTGCGTGACTTCATCAGCGAAAACGGCAAGATCATCCCCGCACGCCTGACCGGCACGCGAGCGATCTACCAGCGCCAGCTCAACACCGCGATCAAGCGCGCGCGCTTCCTCGCGATGGTGCCGTACAGCGACCAGCACCGCGTCTAAGGAGCCGTACCATGCAAATCATTCTTCTGGACAAGGTTCTGAACGTTGGCGGCCTGGGCGATATCGTCAAGGTCAAGGACGGCTACGCCCGCAACTTCCTGATCCCGACGGGCCGCGCCCGCCGCGCCACCGCTGCCAACAAGGCCGAATTCGAAGCCAAGCGCGCCGAACTCGAAAAGGCTGCGGCCGCCAAGCTGGCCGAAATGCAAGCCCAGGGCGAGAAGCTCGGCGGCACGACCGTCAAGCTGACCCAAAAGGCCGGCGTTGACGGCCGTCTGTTCGGCTCGGTCACCAACGGCGACATCGCCGAAGAGCTCGGCAAGCAAGGCTACAAGGTTGCGAAGTCGCAGGTGCGCCTGCCCAACGGCCCGATCAAGGTCGTCGGCGACAGCACCGTGAGCGTTGCGCTGCACACCGACGTGGTGGTCGACATCACCGTCACGGTCTACGGCGAAACCGCCTGATCGTCCACAGCGCCTTGCGCGCTGCCGCAAAAGCCGCCCTCGGGCGGCTTTTGTCTTTTTGCGCACCGGTTCTCCCGGCCGGTGCACTGAAAGATCACCGCTTATTCACAACCTTGTCCACACACGCCAGCGCGTGTGCGGCTTAGCATGCAGGGTTGCAAGGGAAGTCCATGTCCGCCGTTTTCTCCTATGCCGACAATGACCCGTCGGCCGATCGCCAAGTCGCCCAACTTCGAATTCCGCCTCACTCGATCGAGGCCGAGTCGAGCGTGCTCGGCGGCCTGCTGCTCGACAACGGCGCGTGGGACCGCATGGGCGACCTGCTGGTGGACGGCGACTTCTACCGCCATGAGCACAAGCTGATCTACGCCGCCATCGGCGGGTTGATCAATGCCAGCAAGCCGGCCGACGTCATCACCGTCTACGAGCAGCTGCAGGGCCTTGGCAAGGCCGAGGAAATCGGCGGACTGGTGTACTTGAACTCGCTCGCGCAATACGTGCCGAGCGCGAGCAACATCCGCCGCTATGCGGAGATCGTGCGCGAGCGCTCCATCTTGCGCAAGCTCGTCTCCGCGAGCGACGAGATCGCGACCAACGCCTTCAACACGCAAGGCAAGTCGGTCGACAAGATCCTGGACGAGGCCGAGCAGAAGATCTTCAACATCGGCGAAGAAGGCACGCGGATGAAGCAGGGCTTCCAGAGCATGGATGCCCTGGTGGTCGAGCTGCTCGACCGCGTGACCGAGATGGCGGAGAACCCGAACGACATCACCGGCGTGCGCACCGGCTTCTACGAGTTCGACAAGATGACCTCGGGCCTGCAGCCGGGCGACATGATCGTGCTGGCCGCGCGTCCTTCCATGGGCAAGACCTCGCTGGCCATCAACATCGCCGAGCACGTGGCCCTCAACGAAGGGCTGCCGGTGGCGGTCTTCTCGATGGAAATGGGCGCTTCGCAGCTGGCGGTGCGTATCGTCGGCTCGATCGGCCGCATCGACCAGGGACACCTGCGCACCGGCAAGCTCAGCGACGAAGAGTGGCCGCGCCTGACCGAGGCCATCGAGAAGCTGCGCAACGTGTCGCTGCACATCGACGAGACGCCGGGCCTCACCACCAGCGAACTGCGCGCCAATGCGCGCCGCCTGGCGCGCCAGTATGGCCGGCTCGGCCTGATCGTGGTCGACTACCTCCAGCTCATGAGCGTGTCCAGCAGCATGAGCGACGAGAACCGGGCCACGGCCGTGGGCGAAATCTCGCGCGGCCTGAAGATGCTCGCCAAGGAGCTCAAGTGCCCGGTGATCGCGCTGTCGCAGCTCAGCCGCGGCGTCGAAAGCCGCACCGACAAGCGCCCCATGATGAGCGACTTGCGCGAATCCGGCGCCATCGAGCAGGATGCGGACATCATCATGTTCATCTACCGCGACGACTACTACGACAAGAACAGCAAGGAGCCGGGCGTGGCCGAGGTGATCATCAGCAAGCACCGGAACGGGCCCACGGGCACGGTCAAGCTGGCCTTCCTGAAGCCGCTCACCAAGTTCGAGAACCTGGCCGGCTACGGCAGCGGCGACGACTACTGACGCTGCCTGGTCTATTGCTGCTGCTGTTCGAGCAGCTTCGCTTCCGCCGAGCGGGCCTTCACCTGGCGCAGCATGTCGGCCAGCGTCTTCCCCGCTTCGTCGCGAAAGCGCTCGGGCAGCACGTCGACGGCCTCCATGCGGTCGATGCGAAAGCCCCGGAAGTCATTGCGCAGTTCGCACCAGGTCGAAAGCGTCCAGACCTTGCCCCAGTAGAAACAGCCGAGCGGGCGCACGGTGCGTTCGCTCGCATCGCCTGACACGTCGCGGTAGTGGAGGCGCAGCTTGTGGCGCGCCTCCACCGCTTCGCGCAAGGTCTGCAGCCGGTTGCGCATGGCGTCGTCCAGGCCCAATGCGGGCGCGTAGAGCGCCAGCGCTTCCGCCGAGACCCGCGCCGCCGGGGGCAGCACCGAGAGGATCTTGCCCAGCCCCGTCTCGATGTTGCGCGCCAGCGCCGGATCGACCCAGCTCTGCGCGAGCCGCGCCGCGGCCACGAGCGCTGAAGCTTCCTCCTGGGTGAACATCAGCGGCGGCAGCTCGAAGCCTGCGCCGAGCCGGTAGCCCACGCCAGCTTCGCCTTCGATCGGCACACCCTGGTGCTGCAGATCGGCCACGTCGCGGTACACCGTGCGCTCCGACACCTCCAGGCGCTGCGCGAGGAAGGCGGCCGTGGTGAGCCGGCGGCCACGGATGAGCTGCACGAGCTGGAAGAGGCGGTCGGCGCGGCGCATCAGCGCGCTCCTTCGAATTTGGGGGCGACCTCGCCGGGCCAGCCCTGGGGTGTACTCATGAAACTCCGATGTGGATCGCCACCTTGTCAGGCCCCTCGTAGGCCTCGAAATCGCTGCGGTAGCGGCGCGTGATTTCCGGGTGCGCCTCGAAATACTGCCAGATGCGCTCCCAGGTGGCGATCACCATCCGCGGCATTTCACCCTGGCCCTCAAAGACGAGGTAGTTGCCGGGCTCGATGGCCACGCTGCCCGTTGCGTCCGAGACGGCCACGCCTACCGTCACGTCGAAGGCGCCATGAGCGTCGGATTCGTAGTTGGAATAGACGCCGAAGATGCGGGCGTCGCTCGTGCGGCCGGGCGTCGAGCGGTACGTCTCTTCGCCGAAGAAGCGGTTCCACAGCGCGCCGATGCGGGCGCTCGCGGGATCGTTCTCCTCGCGGTTGGTCGTGCGGGCCGCGAGGCCCGCAACGTGGAAAGCGCCATGATGCTGGCGGACGGGGTTCATCGGGTTTGTCTTCTGCATGGGTGATGTCGGGATTGTGGTGCTCAAAGTGCGAGCGCCTTCAGGTCGGCTTTCATGGTTTGGGCGATCAGCATCATGTCGGCATCGCTGACGTCGAACATGCCGAAGCGAAACTTGTAGCCCCACTGGCTCGGGTTCTCTACGAAGGCAAGGCGTCCGATCAAAGGCGCGATGGGCGCCTCGTGCGAAGCCGCATAGGCCACGTCGCGGCGCCAGGGGACGAAGCCGCCGCCCATGTCGAATTCGTAGGGTTCGCCAGGCTGCACGATGCCGATCGACACGAAGCTCTGCAGCTTGTCCGTGCCGCCGAACGCAGTGGCCGGCGCATAGTAGGCCACGCGGTCGCCCGCCGAAACGCGCTTGAGCGGCCCCGGCTTGCCATGGCCGACCTGCATGAACCCGACCGGCTTGTGGTCGCGCCCGCGCCGGGCGTGCTCGGCGCTGGCAACGGCGATCCAGTTGCGCTGTGCCATTGCGGTTCAGTCCAGGGCGTGAAGGCCGACTTCGTTGCCTTCGGTGTCGCGCAGATGGGCGATGAAACCCATGCCCGGCGGCAGCGCTGACTTGGGCGCCACGATCTGCCCGCCGGCCGCCTCGACGCGCGCGAGCACGGCGTCGATGCTCGGCATGCAGTCGAGATAGATGCGAATGCCGCTGCCCGCGCGTGCGCTGGCGTTCGCACCGGCCTGCAGCGCGCCGCCCGTGGCGGGATCGTCGTAGGGGAACACAGCCAGCGTCTCGCCGCCGAAGTTTTCGCGGCGAAGCTTGCGGCCGAGCACCGTTTCGTAGAAGGCCTGGGCGCGGTCGATGTCGGCGACGGGGATTTCGAACCAGCTGATGGCGTTTTGCATGAGGGACTCTCTTTCGTTTTTGCGTTGGAAGGAGCCTCGATGGTGCGGACCAACTCCTGACACCGTCTTGTCAGGAGCCTGTCACCGCGGCCAAAGAAAAAGCCCGCGATGCTCCGGGGAGCATGCGCGGGCTCGATCGGCCGCAGGCCGCGAAGAGGGCGGTTAGAGCACGTCGCTTGCGAAGTCGGCCAAGCGCGAGCGCTCACCGCGCGCCAGCGTGATGTGCCCGCCGTGCGGCCAGCCCTTGAACTTGTCGACCGCGAAGGTGAGGCCCGAGGAGCCTTCGGTCAGGTAGGGCGTGTCGATCTGTGCGAGGTTGCCCATGCAGATGATCTTGGTACCCGGGCCGGCCCGGGTGATCAGCGTCTTCATCTGCTTGGGCGTCAGGTTCTGCGCTTCGTCGATGATCACGTACTTGTTCAGGAAGGTGCGGCCGCGCATGAAGTTCATGCTCTTGACCTTGATGCGGCTGCGGATCAGCTCGTTGGTGGCCGCGCGGCCCCATTCGCCGGCGCCGCCGCCGTCGCCCTTGGCCAGGAACTCGAGGTTGTCGTCCAGCGCGCCCATCCAGGGGCCCATTTTTTCTTCCTCGGTGCCCGGCAGGAAGCCGATGTCCTCGCCCACGCTCACCGTGGCACGGGTCATGATGATCTCGGTGTAGCGGCGGTCGTCGAGCACCTGCGTCAGGCCCGAGGCCAGCGCCATCAGCGTCTTGCCGGTGCCGGCGGTGCCTGTGAGTGTGACGAAGTCGACTTCGGGGTCCATGAGCAGGTTCATCGCGAAGTTCTGCTCGCGGTTGCGCGTGTTCACGCCCCACACGGCGTTCTTGCCCGAGCTGTAGTCCTTCAGGGTCTTGAAGACCGCGGTCTTGTCGCGGATCTCGGTGACGCGTGCGTACATGCTCGGCTCGCCCGGGGCCTCGAAGTAGACGAACTGGTTGATGTACAGGTTGGGCACCAGCGGCCCGCTGACGCGATAGAAGGTGTTGCTGCCGCTTTGCCAGCTCTCCACCGTCTTGCTCTGGCGCGTCCAGAAATCGGGCGGCAGCGCGAGCGAGCCTGCGTAGAGCAGGTCGCCGTCTTCCAGCGTCTTGTCGTTCTGGTAGTCGTCGGCGGCCAGGCCGAGGGCGCGCGCCTTGACGCGCATGTTGATGTCTTTCGACACCAGCACCACTTCCTGCTTGGGACGGCCGGGCTGGTCCTTGGCGTAGACGTCGCGCAGGGCCTGCACCACGCCCAGGATCTGGTTGTCGGCTTTGCCTTGGGGCAGGCTGATCGGCAGCGAGTAGTCGAGCGGCGCGGTCTGGAAGAACAGCTTGCCGCCGGCCTCGCGGTGGCCCGTGGTGTCGAGCTTCAGGCCCTTGGCGATGTCGGCGTCCTGCGCTGCGGCCAGGGCGTCCAGCGTGCGGCTGGTCTGGCGGCCGTTGCGCGCCACTTCGGTGGTGCCCTTCTTGTGGCCGTCCAGTTCCTCCAGCACGATCATCGGCAGGAAGATGTCGTGTTCCTCGAAGCGGAACAGGCACATCGGGTCGTGCAGCAGCACGTTCGTGTCGAGCACGAACAGCTTGGCCGGACCGTTCGATTTGGCGCGCTTGGCACGGGCCGGAGCCTGCGGCGCCGCAACTTGCGCGGGAGCCGGCACATAGACGGCGGGCGGCGCCTCGGGTTCGCCGCGGGCGGCGGGCCTGTGATCCTGGTTGCGGTCCTGGCTGCGTTCCTGATTGCGGGAGGGCGCAGTTTTCGACCTGCCGCGGGCCGCGGGCGCAGCCTCGGTACTGCCGCCTACCGCCTCTGCGGCGTTGCGGTCGAACAGTTCAAGCGGCTGGGAGCCGCTCGATGAAGCCGAATCGGCGCGCGATTCGCCCGAGCGGCGCGAGCTCCTGTGGGAGGAGCGGGCGGGTGCATCGTGCGCATCCGGCGAGAGCAATGCGGCGCGTTTCGTGGGGGCGGGAGGCAATGGCATGTGTCAGATCGCTCGCAGGAAGTGGAAACCAGAAAACGAAAAAGCCGCCTGTAGACCAAGGCGGCTTTGTTCGGGGGATGCGGTCGTGGAGCTCAACGGCATGAGGCCATTATGCACACCCGCGGCGACACGTCTCGCGCTCTTTGCACAGTCCGTTGGGCATTCCCCACGGGTTGAGGCAAAAGCGCACAGGCCGCGCTTCTTGCAACGGTCAGGCGGCCTTCTTGAGCGCCTTGACGGCCTTGAGCACGTCGTCCACATGGCCGGGGACCTTGAGGCCGCGCCATTCGGCCTTCAGGATGCCGTCGGCGCCGATGAGGAAGGTGCTGCGCTCGATGCCCTTGACCTTCTTACCGTACATGATCTTGTTCTTGACCACGCCGAACATGTGGCACATCTTTTCTTCGGTATCGGCGATGAGTTCGAACGGGAGTTCGAGCTTGGCCTTGAATTCGTCGTGCGACTTCATGTTGTCGCGGGATACGCCGAACACCGTGGCGCCGGCCTTTTCGAAGTCTTTGTAACGATCGCGAAACTGCATGGCTTCGGTCGTGCAACCCGGAGTGTTATCTTTCGGGTAAAAATACATGACCAGCACGTGGCCGAGATGCGAGGTATTCGAGACTTTCAGGCCACCCGTGGCGTTGGCGTCGAATTCAGGAATGGGTTTGTTGACAACGATCGCCATGAAACTTGTTTTCTCCGTTGGTTTCCATTGGATCGAGCGCTTTGAGGCACACTCGACGAAATGGAGGATTGGTCGTTGCTAACTGAGGGCAGCTGGCCTGTTCGCAACCCGGTATTTTACCCCGAAAACCTCCCCCTCAGCCATCGTGGGGCGGTTCGACCAGCAGGGCGGCGATCACGTGGCGGCCTTCGCCGGCCAGGATGTTGTAGGTGCGGCAGGCCGCCGGGGTGTCCATGGTCTCCACGCCGGTGCGTCTGGCCATGAGGGGCTGCAGCCAGGCCGGCTGTGGAAACCGGATGCGGGATCCGCTCCCGAAGATGACCAATTCGGCGCCCAGCGACGCGAGCTGGGCGAAATGTTCGGGCCCCAACTGGTCGAAGCGGGTGCAATTCCACTCGAAGCGCTCGCCGCGCGAGCCGACCACCACGCTGCCCTCGACTTTTTCGTTGTTGATCGCGACCCACCCGGGGCCGTGTGCGGTGAGGGACTGGGCGTCGGATTTGTCGGGCTGGAGCTTCATCGGGGCACTGGGAACTGTGGTCAAATTATAGGTTTTCCCCAGTGACACGAGCCCTGCAAGGGCCTTTCGACATCGAGTAACCCGCGCCCGGGAGGGCCCTTTGAAGCAGTTCAAGAAATCGGCCAAGCTGGCCAACGTGCTCTACGACATCCGCGGCCCCATCATGGAGGCCGCCCAGCGGATGGAGGAAGAGGGCCAGAAGATCATCAAGCTCAACATCGGCAACCTCGCCGTGTTCGGCTTCGATGCGCCCGAGGAAGTCCAGCAGGACATGATCCGCAACCTGCCGGGCTCGGCGGGTTATTCGGACAGCAAGGGCATCTTCGCGGCGCGCAAGGCCGTGATGCACGAGACGCAGAAGCAGGGCATTGCCGGCGTCACGCTGGACGACATCTACCTTGGCAACGGCGCCAGCGAACTGATCGCCATGGCCACCAACGCGCTCTTGAACGACGGCGACGAAATGCTGCTGCCGGCGCCCGATTACCCGCTGTGGACCGCGGTGACCAGCCTGTCGGGCGGCAAGCCGGTGCACTACCTCTGCGACGAGGACAACGGCTGGATGCCCCACCTCGACGACATCCGCGCCAAGATCACGCCGCGCACCAAGGGCATCGTGGTCATCAACCCCAACAACCCGACCGGGGCGCTCTATTCCGATGAGCTGCTCAAGAGCATCGTGGCCATCGCGCGGGAACACCAGCTGGTGATCTTCGCCGACGAGGTCTACGACAAGGTGCTGTACGACCACGCGAAGCACACCGCCATCGCGAGCCTTTCGACCGATGTGCTCACGCTCACCTTCAATTCGCTTTCCAAGAGCTACCGTTCGTGCGGCTATCGCGCGGGCTGGCTCGTGGTGTCGGGCGACAAGAAGCGCGCGGAGGACTACATCGAGGGCCTGAACATGCTCTCGAACATGCGCCTGTGCGCCAATGTGCCCGGGCAATGGGCCATCCAGACCGCCCTTGGCGGCTACCAGAGCATCAACGACCTGGTGGGCGACGGCGGCCGCCTGCGGCGCCAGCGGGACCTGGCCTACGAGCTGATCACGGCCATTCCGGGCGTGAGCTGCGTCAAGCCGACTGCCGCGCTCTACATGTTCCCCAAGCTCGACCCGAAGGTCTATCCGATCGCGGACGACCGGCAGTTCTTTCTCGATCTGCTGAAGGAAACCAAGGTGATGCTGGTGCAGGGCACCGGCTTCAACTGGGCCACACCCGACCATTTCCGGATCGTGTTCCTGCCGCACGAGGAAGACCTGCGCGAGGCGATCCACCGCATTGCCAAGTTCCTGGAGCTGTACCGCTTGCGCAGCCAGGCAGAGCCATGAAATCCGCATGTGCCGCGGCTTTGCCGGCGGCGCCTGGAGCCTGCCGCGCTGCGTGAGCCGCGCCGCGAGCGCGTCGCCTGCCACCCCATTCAAACCATGAACGCGAATCTCCCAATGAAACCCATCCAAGTAGGCCTGCTCGGCGCAGGCACGGTCGGCAGCGGCACCTTCAAGGTTCTGCTGCGCAATCAGGAAGAAATCAAGCGCCGTGCAGGCCGCGGCATCGAGATCACGATGGTGGCCGACCTCGACACGGCGCGCGCACGCGAGGTGGCGGGCGAGGGCGTGAAGGTGGTCAGCGACGCGCGCGACGTCATTGCCAATCCGGATATCGACATCGTCATCGAACTCATCGGTGGCTACGGCATTGCGCGGCAACTGGTGCTCGAGGCGATCGCGGCGGGCAAGCACGTGGTCACGGCCAACAAGGCCCTGCTCGCCGTGCATGGCACCGAGATCTTCGCGGCCGCCCATGCCAAGGGCGTGATGGTGGCCTTCGAAGCCGCGGTGGCCGGCGGCATCCCGATCATCAAGGCGCTGCGCGAGGGCCTCACGGCCAACAGCATCCAGTGGCTGGCCGGCATCATCAACGGCACCACCAATTTCATCCTCTCCGAGATGCGCGACAAGGGGCTGGACTTCGCGACCGTGCTCAAGGAAGCGCAGCGCCTGGGCTACGCCGAAGCCGACCCGACCTTCGACATCGAAGGCGTCGACGCCGGCCACAAGGTCACGCTGATGAGCGCCATCGCCTTCGGTATTCCGGTGCAGTTCGACAAGGCCCACATCGAAGGCATCACCAAGCTGGCCGCGCAGGACATCAAGTACGCCGAACAGCTCGGCTACCGCATCAAGCTGCTCGGCATCACCAAGCGCACCGCGCAGGGCATCGAGCTGCGCGTGCACCCGTCGCTCGTGCCGTCGAAGCGGCTGCTTGCGAATGTCGAAGGCGCCATGAACGCCGTGGTGGTGCATGGCGATGCCGTGGGCACCACGCTCTACTACGGCAAGGGCGCGGGCAGCGAGCCGACCGCCAGCGCGGTGATCGCCGACCTCGTCGACATCACGCGCCTGCACACGGCCGACGCCGCGCACCGCGTACCGCACCTGGCTTTCCACCCCGACGCCATGAGCGACCTCAAGGTGCTGCCGATGGCCGAGGTCGTCACCAGCTACTACCTGCGCCTGCGCGTGGCCGACCAGGCCGGCGTGCTCGCCAAGGTGACGGGCCTGCTGGCCACTGCCGGCATCAGCATCGACGCGGTGCTGCAGCGCGAAGCCGACGAAGTGGGCGGCGAAGGCTCCACCCAGACCGACCTGATCATCCTCACGCACGACGCGCGCGAAGGCACGGTGAATGACGTGCTCGCCGAACTGCAGGCATTGCCCACCGTGCTGCAGCCGATCGTGCGCATCCGCAAGGAAGAGCTGTCCTGAGGGCGGCGCAAGAGAAATACCGTGAACTACCTGAGCACCCGCGGCCACCCCGACCGCAAGCGTTTCTGCGAAATCCTGCTTGAAGGCCTTGCACCCGACGGCGGGCTCTACCTGCCCGATCACTATCCGCAGGTCGACAGTGCCACGCTCGCGAAATGGCGCAACCTTCCGTATGCCGAACTGGCGTTCCAGATTCTGTCGCTCTACATCGACGACATTCCACCGGCCGACCTGAAGGCGATCTGCGCCAAGACCTACACGCCCGAGGTGTTCGGCACCGAAGAAATCGTGCCGCTGCGCGAGCTCGAAGACGGCGTGTACCTCGAAGCCCTGTCCAACGGCCCCACGCTGGCCTTCAAGGACATGGCAATGCAGCTGCTGGGCAACCTGTTCGAGTACGAACTGGCCCGCCGCGGCGCCGAACTCAACATCCTCGGCGCCACCAGCGGCGACACCGGCAGCGCGGCCGAGTACGCCATGCGCGGCAAGAAGGGCGTGCGCGTCTTCATGACCTCGCCCGACGGCCGCATGAGCCCGTTCCAGCAGGCGCAGATGTTCAGCCTGCAGGACGAGAACATCCACAACATCGCGATCACCGGCGTGTTCGACGACTGCCAGGACATCGTCAAGGCGGTGTCGAACGACCTGGGCTTCAAGCGCAAGTACCGCATAGGCACGGTCAACTCGATCAACTGGGCGCGCCTGCTGGCGCAGGTGGTCTACTATTTCGCCGGCTACTTCCAGGCGACGGCAAGCAACGACAAGCCGGTGAGCTTCACCGTGCCATCGGGCAATTTCGGCAATGTCTGCGCCGGCCACGTGGCGCGCATGATGGGCCTTCCCATCCAGACGCTGGTGGTGGCCACCAACGAGAACGACGTGCTCGACGAGTTCTTCCGTACCGGCATCTACCGCGTTCGCGCCGCGGCCGATACGCACGAAACGTCGAGCCCGTCGATGGACATCAGCAAGGCCAGCAACTTCGAGCGCTTCGTGTTCGACCTGGTGGGCCGTGACGCCACCAAGCTGCGCTCGCTGTTCGTGGACGAACTGGGTGGCCAGGGTCGTTTCGACCTGAGCGGCGATCCTGCCTTCAGGCAGGCCGCCGAGCGCTTCGGCTTCAAGAGCAGCCGCAGCACGCACGCCGACCGCCTGGCCATCATCCGCGACACCGACAAGCGCTTTGCCACCTTGGTCGATCCGCACACGGCCGACGGCCTCAAGGCCGCGCGCGAACACCTGGCCCCCGGCGTGCCGATGGTGGTGCTCGAAACCGCGCTGCCGATCAAGTTTGCAGCCACACTGGTGGAGGCGCTCGGCCACGAGCCCGCGCGGCCGGCCAGGTTCGAAGGCATCGAGGCACTGCCCAAGCGGGTCGTCAAGCTTCCGGCCGATGTGGAAGCCGTGAAGGCCTATATCGCCCAGAACTGTGATTGACCTTTGCCGCACGCAGGCACCGCGCATTGCAGTGGCTGCCTCGCATTTGCGTTTGCATTCGGCTGCCGCGTAGACGGCAGCCACAGGAACTCGACATGAAGGTGATCGGCTTTTCCGGGTATTCGGGTTCAGGCAAGACCACGCTGGTCGAGCGCCTGATTCCGGTGCTCAAGCTCCATGGCCAGCGCGTGTCGGTGGTCAAGCATGCGCATCACAAGTTCGACATCGACCATCCCGGAAAGGACACCTACCGCCATCGCGAGGCGGGCGCTTTCGAGGTGGTCGTGGCGTCCGACAAGCGGCTCGCGCTGATCCGAGAATTCGAGCAACCCGCGCAGCTCACCGTGCACGACCTCATTGCCGAGCTCCATGACGGCGTCGACTGGGTGCTGGTCGAAGGCTTCAAGCACAGCGACCTGCTCAAGATCGAAGTCTGGCGCGCCCCCGAGGCAGGCCAGCCGCCCTGGCCGTCGAAGTACATCGACGACGCCTTCGTGACCGCCATTGCCACCAACGCGCCCGCGAACCTGCCGGCGCCCACCAATCTGCCCCTGTTCGACCTCGACGACATCGAGGGCATCGCGCAGTGGTTGATCGACAGCGGCAGCCGCTTCGAATACAACCCCGAACACCATGGCTGATTCCGTGACCCCTGCGCGCCCGCCGCTGATGGCGCTCGACGAAGCGCTGGCAAGCCTGCTCGAGAAGGCGCAGCCAAGGTTGCCGGCCGAAAGCGTCGCCACCTTCGAAGCGGACGGCCGCGTGCTCGCGCAAGACCTGGTGTCCGCGCTCACCGTGCCGCCCCGCGACAACAGCTCTATGGACGGCTATGCGGTGCGCGTGGCCGACTGCACCGCGCCTGGCGCCCTGTTGCAGGTTGCGCAGCGCATTCCCGCCGGTACCGTGGGCACGCCACTGGCGGCCGGCACCGCGGCACGTATCTTCACCGGCGCGCAGATTCCCGAAGGCGCGGATGCCATCGTCATGCAGGAAGACACGCAGGCGTTGCCGCAGGAAGGCACCCTGGGCACGGTGCGCATCCAGACCGTTCCCGCCGCCGGCCAGTGGATTCGCCGCGCGGGCGAAGACGTGGCGTCCGGCGACGTGGTGCTGCGCAAGGGCGAGCGCCTGACGCCCGCCGCGCTCGGGCTTGCCGCCAGCGTGGGTTTCGACCGGCTCCAGGTGGCACGGCGGCCGCGCGTGGCCCTGCTGTCTACCGGCGACGAACTGGTCATGCCCGGCGAAGTCGCGCCCGAGGCCATGAAGCCGAGCGCGATCTACAACTCCAACCGCTTCTTCATGCGCGCCTTGCTGCACCGGCTGGGTTGCGAGGTGAACGACCTCGGCATCGTGCCCGACAAGCGCGAAGCCACCATCGAGGCACTGCGCGGCGCTGCCGAAAGCAGCGACCTGATCATCACCACCGGCGGCGTGTCCGTGGGCGAGGAAGATCACATCAAGGCCGCGGTGCAGACGCTCGGCGAACTGCAGCTGTGGTCGCTCTCCATGAAGCCGGGCAAGCCCTTTGCCTACGGCTCGATCCCGAGGGGCGCGGGCGGCGCGCAAGGCCGCTGCCACGTCACGGGGCTGCCCGGCAACCCCGTGTCCAGCTTTCTGACCTTTCTGCTGCTCGTGCGTCCCTTCCTGCTGACGCTGCAGGGCGCCACGCGCGTGGCGCCCGAGCCCGTGCAGATGCGCGCCGATTTCGACTGGCCGCGCGCCGACAAGCGCCGCGAGTTCCTGCGCGCGCGGCGCAACGCCGCAGGCGGGCTCGACCTGTTCACCAACCAGAGCTCGGGCGTGCTGACGTCGATGGTCTGGGGCGATGGCGTTGTCGACAACCCGCCGGGCCAGGCCATCCAGGCTGGCGACACGGTGAAATTCATCCCCTTGGCCTCGCTGCTGGCCTGAAGCCCACCCATGAAGGTCCAGATCCGTTACTTCGCTTCCGTGCGCGAGGCGCTCGACACCAGCGGCGAAACCGTCGACACCGGCGCCGGCACGCTGGCCGCGCTGCGCGACGAACTCATTGCCCGCGGCGGGGCCTACGCCACGGCGCTTGCGCGCGGCAAGGCCGTGCGCATGGCGCTCGACCAGGCCATGAGCGACGAGTCGGCCGCGCTGCGCGAAGGCTGCGAGGTCGCCTTCTTCCCGCCCGTCACGGGCGGCTGAGCCGGGCGTCCAGCGCCACCAGGCGCTCGCCCAACGCGTCGGATGCGCGGGTCATCGGCGAGCGCAGCTCGTCGCGCATCGACCCGCCATGTGCCAGCAGTGCCTTGAGCGGCCCGGGGTTCGGTTCGGCAAACAGCATCTCGATCAGCGGCTGCAGCGGCTGCCATTCGGCGCGCGCTTCCGCGAGCCGGTTCTCGGCCAGGAGGCGCAGCACCTTCACGAAGCGGCGCGTCTGCACATGCCCGCTCGCCGCGATGGCACCCACGCCGCCCTCGGCCACCGTGCCGAAGATCTGGTGGTCTTCACCGGAGAGGACCTGAAGCCTGCCGTCGGCGATCACGGCGCGTGTCTTGGCCATGTCGCCGCCGCAGTCCTTGATGCCGCGGATGCGCGGGTGCTCGGCCAGGGCCAGCAGCGTTTCGCGCGCGAGGGTTGCGCCGGTGCGGTAGGGAATGTCGTAGACCAGAACCGGCGCGGCGCTGGCATCGGCGATGGCGCAGAACCATTCGAGCAGGCCGGCCTGCGAGGGTCGGATGTAATGCGGCGCGGGCACCAGCAGCCCCGCCAGTGGGCGTTCGGCCAGCCGGCGCACCCAGGCCGTCGTCTTGCCCAGGTGGTAGCCCGACAGGCCCATGACGATCGGCAGCCCCCCGGCGGCGGCCTGCACCGTGTCGAGCGCGGCGAGCTGTTCCGCCTCGTCGAGTGCAGCGGCTTCGCCGGTCGAACCGCAGACGACGAAGCCGGCCACGCCGTCGCCCGCGAGCCGGTGGGTCAGCGCCGAGAGTGCGGCATGGTCGATGGCGCCGCCGCGAAACGGCGTGACGAGAGGAATCCAGAGGCCCGAGAAATCAGGGCGGGAGGAGGGGTGAGATGGTTGCGGCACGCGAGGCTTCCTTAGGGGAATCGACCGATGGAAAAGAACCGTCGTTCGATGCGCGCGCAACCCAATCGGGGGCCAAGGCCTTTGCAGGTTCCGTCGCTCATCCGACGACGGAACCGCAGCTCCGGTCAGACGAGCTTGGGTTTTTTGGCTTTGCTGCCCTGGCGCGCACCGCTGCTTTCAAGGCGCGAAAGCACCGTGGAGAGCGTGGCGAGGCAAGGCATTGCCGAAGTCTAGCGCGGTGCCACAATCCCGGCATGAGTGGTGCACGCGTTTCGATCCAGACAGCCGATTTCGACCTGGGACAGGAGGTCGCCGCGTTGCGTGCCGGCGACAAACGCGTGGGCGCGGTCTGCAGCTTTGTCGGCACCGTAAGGGATCGCAATGACGGCAGCACCATTGCCTCGATGGAACTCGAGCACTACCCGGGCATGACCGAGAAGGCCATCGAGGCGATGATCGACGAGGCACAGAGGCGCTTCGACATCCTGGGCGCACGCGTGATCCACCGTGTCGGCCTGCTGCAGCCGCTCGACCAGATCATGATGGTGGCGGTGGTCTCGGCCCACCGCGGCCAGAGCTTCGAGGCCTGCGAATTCCTGATGGACTACCTGAAGACCCAGGCCCCGTTCTGGAAAAAGGAACAGACGCCCGAAGGCGCCCGCTGGGTGGATGCACGCGTCAGCGATGACGCGGCGCTGGCGCGCTGGGGCATTACGGCAAGCAACACCTGATCTTTTTCCTCTCCCTCTGGGAGAGGGCAGGGTGAGGGCAGCGGCCCTGGTTAAGCACTGCGCTTCATCGGCGGCACAGTGCCCTCACCCCAACCCTCTCCCAGAGGAGAGGGGGCAAGAAAGGTCAGAGGGGCTTGAACCCGCTCGACTGGATGATCCGCTCCCAGGTCTGCGTGTAACTGCGCACGCGGCCCGCGAACTGCCCTTGCGGCTCGTACGCCACGGTGAGGCCCATCGTGGTCAGCTTCTGCTTCACGTCGGGCATCGCCAGCACTTTCTGCAGCGCCTCGCCGTACTTGTCGATGATCGGCTGTGGCGTGCCCACGGGCGCGAAGATGCCGTAGTAGGGCAGGTCTTCAAGATTGGAGAAGCCGAGCTCGGTGAAGGTCGGCACGTTCGGCAGCACGGCCTGGCGCTTGGCGCCGATCGAGGCCACGATGCGGACCTTGCCGGCCTTGTGGTTCTCGATGAAGTCGGGCACCGAGGCGATGCCCGCGGTGATCTGGTTGCCCAGCATGTCCGCCGTCATCGGCGCGCTGCCGCGGTAGGGCGCGGGCTGAACGTCGATCTTGTATTTTTCCGAGATCATCTTCACCAGGAACTCGGGAATCGAGGCCGGCGCCGGGATGCCGATGGTTTCCTTGCCGCCGCGCTGGGTGCGAACCCATTTCACGTACTCGTCGATGCTCTTGGCCGGCGTGCCGCCCGAGACGGCCAGCACGTTGGCGAAAGTGGCGAATCCGGCCACGGGCACGAAGTCGGTCGCGGGGTTGAAGCCTGGGTTCTTCACCACCTGCGGCAGGATGGAAATGGAGTGGTCGTGGGAGAGGAACAGCGTATGGCCGTCGGCCGGCGCCGCCTTGAGCGCCTGCGCCGCGATCTGTCCGCCCGCGCCGGCGCGGTTCTCGACCACCACCGGCACGCCCAGCACGTCCTTGAGTTTTTCGCCGAGTGTGCGTGCAATGGCGTCCGAGCCAGCACCGGCCGGGAACCCGACCAGCAGGCGGATGGGCGTGCCTTGCGCTTGCGCAAGACCCGCAAGGCCCATGGCCGCTACAAAGAGGCCGACGCCGAGCGCCCGGCGAACCGGATGGGCGCGCTGCATTGAAAAAACCATGATCGACTCCATTCGAAATTTGAGCAGGCACAGTGCAATAGCCGTGCCCGAAGCGCCGGACACCTTGAATCGCGCCCGAACAGTCCTATTTTGAGTGCAGGAACACCACCATGCGACAAGACAAACTCACCACCAAATTCCAGGAAGCGCTGGGCGATGCACAGACGCTCGCGCTCGGCAACGACAACGCCTACATCGAACCGGCCCACCTGCTGGTTGCGATGCTGCGCCAGGAAGACGGCCCGCGCGCCTTGCTGGAACGCGCCGGCGTCAACGTCCACGGTCTTGCGAACGCGGCCGAAGCCGCCATCAAGAAGCTGCCGCAGGTGCAGGGCCACGACATCGTGCAGGTCGGTCCCGAGCTCGGCAAGCTGCTGCAGGCTACCGAGAAAGAGGCCATCAAGCGCAACGACCAGTTCATTGCGGGCGAGCTCTTCCTCCTGGCCGTGGCCGACAGCAAGTCGGACATCGGGCGCATCGCGAGGGAAAACGGCCTGACCCGCAAGTCGCTCGAGTCCGCCATCGATGCCGTGCGCGGCGGGCAGGGCGTGAACAGCGCCGACGCCGAAGGCCAGCGCGAAGCCCTCAAGAAATACTGCCTCGACCTGACCGAGCGCGCCCGGCTGGGCAAGCTCGACCCGGTCATCGGCCGCGACGAGGAAATCCGCCGCGCCATCCAGGTGCTGCAGCGCCGCACCAAGAACAACCCGGTGCTCATCGGCGAACCCGGCGTGGGCAAGACCGCCATCGTCGAAGGCCTGGCGCAGCGCATCGTCGCCGGCGAGGTGCCCGAGTCGCTCAAGGGCAAGCGCGTGCTGTCGCTCGACATGGCCGCGCTGCTGGCCGGCGCCAAGTTCCGCGGCGAATTCGAGGAGCGCCTGAAGACCGTGCTGAACGAACTGGCCAAGGACGAAGGCCAGACCATCGTCTTCATCGACGAGCTGCACACCATGGTCGGCGCCGGCAAGGCCGAGGGCGCGATGGACGCGGGCAACATGCTCAAGCCGGCACTTGCGCGCGGCGAGCTGCACTGCGTGGGTGCCACCACGCTCGACGAATACCGCAAGTACATCGAGAAGGACGCCGCGCTGGAGCGCCGCTTCCAGAAAATCATCGTGGGCGAGCCTTCGGTCGAAGCCACCATCGCCATCCTGCGCGGCCTGCAGGAAAAGTACGAGGTGCACCATGGCGTGCAGATCACCGACCCGGCCATCGTGGCCGCGGCCGAGCTGAGCGACCGCTACATCACCGACCGCTTCCTGCCCGACAAGGCCATCGACCTGATCGACGAGGCCGCGGCCAAGATCAAGATCGAGATGGACTCCAAGCCCGAGGTCATGGACCGGCTCGACCGCCGTCTCATTCAGCTGCAGATCGAGCGCGAAGCCGTGCGCCGCGAAAAGGACGAAGCCTCGCAGAAGCGCTTCGGCCTCATCGAGGACGAGGTTGCGCGCCTGCAAAAGGAGATTGCCGACTACGACGAGATCTGGCAGGCCGAGAAGGCGCAGGCGCAGGGCAGCGCGAAGATCCGCGAGGACATCGACAAGATCAAGTTCGAGATCGAGGAATGGAAGCGCAAGGGCGACTTCAACAAGCTCGCCGAACTGCAATACGGCCAGCTGCCGGCGCTGGAAAAGCGCCTGCGCGAGGCCGAGGAAAGCGAGGCGAGCAAGGGCAAGTCGAGCGCGCCCACGCTGCTGCGCACGCAGGTGGGTGCCGAAGAAATCGCCGAGGTCGTGGCGCGCGCCACCGGCATTCCGGTCGCCAAGCTGATGCAGGGCGAACGCGACAAGCTGCTCGTCATGGAAGACAAGCTGCATGAGCGCGTGGTGGGGCAGGACGAGGCCATCGGTGCCGTCGCCAACGCGATCCGCCGCTCGCGCTCGGGCCTGTCCGATCCGAACCGCCCGACCGGCTCCTTCCTGTTCCTCGGCCCCACGGGCGTGGGCAAGACCGAGCTGTGCAAGGCGCTTGCAGGCTTCATGTTCGACAGCGAAGACCACCTCATCCGTATCGACATGAGCGAGTTCATGGAGAAGCATTCGGTCGCCCGCCTGATCGGCGCGCCGCCGGGCTACGTGGGCTACGAAGAAGGTGGCTACCTCACGGAAGCCGTGCGCCGCAAGCCCTACAGCGTGGTGCTGCTCGACGAGGTCGAGAAGGCCCACCATGACGTGTTCAACGTGCTGCTGCAGGTGCTCGACGACGGCCGCCTGACCGACGGCCAGGGCCGCACCGTGGACTTCAAGAACACCGTGATCGTGATGACCAGCAACATCGGTTCGCCCATCATCCAGGCCATGGTGGGCCGGCCGGCGGAAGAGATCAAGGAAGCGGTGTGGGACGAGCTGAAGAACTACTTCCGCCCCGAGTTCCTGAACCGCATCGACGAGACGGTGGTGTTCCATGCGCTCGACGCGAAGAACATCGAATCGATTGCCGCGATCCAGCTCAAGGTGCTGCAGGCGCGTCTCGCGAAGATGGACCTGGGGCTCGAGGTGTCGCCCGCGGCGCTGGCCGAGATTGCCAAGGTCGGCTTCGACCCGGTGTTTGGCGCACGGCCGCTGAAGCGCGCCATCCAGCAGCGCATCGAGAATCCACTCTCGAAGCTGCTGCTCGACGGCAGCTTCGGGCCGAAGGACACGATCGAGGTGAATACCGACCCGATCCGCACCCCTGGCCAGTTCTCGTTCACCAAGGCCGGGGAACCATCGGAGGCCATTGCGGCCTAAAGTCGGATGATGAATTTTATTTTTCGCGTCATTCTTCTGCTCCTGGGGCTGGTTTTCGCGGCCAGCCTGGCGGTGGCGGTCATGCTGCTGGCGGCCGTGTGGGGCGTGCGCTACGCCTGGGGGCGCATCACGGGCAAGCCTGTGACGCCCTGGGTGGCTTCGATGGGCGGGCGCTTCAACCCGCGCTCGGGCTTCGAGCGTTTTCGCAATGCGGCACAACCGGCCGAACCCACTGCCGCGGACATGGCCAATGCGCGTGCGCGCGGCGAATCGGTGCGCAGCCCGCTGGCACTGCGACCCGCGGGCGACGTGACCGACGTGCGGGCGCGGCCTGCGCGCGGCGAGTAAGCACGCGGCGGTCTTCGAGCGCGTTTGAAGGCACACTTGCCTTCATGCTCCGCCCACCCCTCCTGATCGACCCCGACGAGGTCGAGATCAGCGCCATCCGGGCGCAGGGCGCGGGCGGGCAGAACGTCAACAAGGTGTCGAGCGCGGTGCATCTGCGCTACGACATCCACGCGAGCTCACTGCCCGCCGACGTGAAGGAGCGGCTGCTCGCGCTGCGCGACAGCCGCATCACGCAGGAAGGCGTCTTCGTGCTGAAGGCGCAGCAGCACCGCACGCAGGAGATGAACCGGGCCGACGCGTTCGCACGCCTGCAGGCGGTGGTCGACAGCGTGGCCACGCCGCCGCGCGTGCGGCGCGCCACCAAGCCGACCTACGGCTCGAAGCAGCGCCGGCTCGAGGGCAAGAGCCAGCGTTCGCAGATCAAGAACCTGCGCGGACCGGTGCGGGACTGACCGGCTTGCCGCCGCGCAGCCGCCTGATCTGCAGCGTCACGCCGACCAGATACAGCACGCCAAGCACCGCGGTGATCGCCTTGAGTTCAGGCGCGTCGGCGTTCGGCAGCAGGGGCGCGCCCAGGGGCAGGCGGGTCAGGGTTTCGGTGAAGGCCGGAATCCAGTGGAACAGGAAGCTGGCCGAGAACGCCACGGCTTCGACGTAGCGCGAGGCCTGGCCGAAGAAGGCGCCGCGGCCGGCTGCTGCACCCACGGCCAGCGCCGCGAGCGTCAGGATGCCCAGCGCATGCGCCTTGCCGAAGCCGCCGTGCTGGAAGATGCCGAAGCCGGTCAGGCAGGTGAGCACGGTGGTCCACACGAAGACCTGGCCCAGGCCGGTGCGCAGCGTGATTTCCTTGTAGCGGAACAGGGCGACCAGCCCCGCAATGACGGCGATCAGGCTGATCGCGGTGTGAACAATGCCAAGGGACGTAAGTCCCAGCCATCCTGTTGCTGCCATGCGGATCTCCTCAGAGTCGTGGTGGCGCGATTCTGGCCGCGCGTGGGCAATTTGTCTCCATCGTTAAGGCTCCACTAAGCTGGGGGACATGGGGCGCAAGCACAATGGGAGCCATGAGAGCCTTCTTCCGCCGCGCTTTGCCGGCCTTTCTGCTGGCACTGGGCGCGGCTGCCCTGGTGGGCTGCGGCCCGGCTGCCGACACCAGCCCGGCTGCCATGGGCGCGGTGCAGGAACTCAAGTGGGAAGAGCTCGTCCCCAAGAACTGGGACCCGACCAAGCGCTACCGCAACCTCAGCCTGGAGGCGCTGCGCGACAACGACCCGCGCGCGATCCAGATGCTCGACGAGATGCGCGCCGTCTGGGACAACGCGCCGGTCAACGTGGCGCTCGACGGCACGGCGGCGCGCCTGTCGGGCTTCGTCGTTCCGCTCGACAACACGCAGGGCGGCATTCGCGAATTTTTGCTGGTGCCGTATTTCGGTGCCTGCATCCACACCCCGCCGCCGCCCGCCAACCAGATCGTGCATGTGGTTGCGGCCGACACCGTGAAGGGCCTGCATGCGATGGACACGGTGCGCGTCAGCGGGCTGCTGAAGGCGGCGCGCTATTCCTCGGTGGACATGGGCGTGAGCGGCTACGAGATCAAGTCGGCTTCTGTGGAGCCTTTTGTCGCGGCGCGCTGATCCTCTTGCCGCTGTGCCAGCGCCGCCAGCGCCTCGGCGTCGGTGCGGTAGCTGAAAAGCATCGGTCCCGGCCCGAGCAGGCCGGCACGCTCCAGCACCTGCATGGCCGGCAGCTTCAGGCCGCTCAGGTGCAGGCGCACTCCCTTGGCCTCCACCATCCGGCGGATCGAGCCGAACACTTCGGCGCCCGTGATGTCGATGCGGTTGATGGGCTGTGCAAAGAGGCACACGTCCGTCAGGTCGGGGCGCTCGGCCAGCGCAACCGTGAGCGCGCGCTCGAGTGTGGAAGCCGATGCGAAGTCGAGTTCGGCATCCATGCGCAGCGCGTAGAGATGCGGTGCCAGCGGCGGCAACTTCCAGAGGTGGCGGTCGCGCAGGCTGCCGTCGGGATGCAGGCCCACTTCGATGATGCGCGGATGCAGGTGGCGGTACATGTAGTGCGCCATGCTCGCGAGCAGCCCGCCCAGCACGCCCCAGTAGATGCTCGGCGCGGTGGCAATGGTCAGCGCGAAGGTGCTGAATGCGATGCCGGCCTCGATGCGCGACACGCGCCACAGCGCAGCGAAGCTCGCGGGCTTGACCAGCCCGAGGATGGCCGTGACCACCACCGCCGCCAGCACCGCCTGCGGCACGTGATAGAGCAGTGGCATCAGCCACAGCAGCGCACCGGCCACCACCATCACGCTGAACAGAGTGGCCCACCCGGTCTGCGCGCCCGCGTAGAGGGTAATGGCCGAGCGCGAGAAAGACGAACTGGTGGGAAAGGCGCCCGAGAAGCCCGAGGCCAGCTTGGCGAGGCCCTGGCCGATCAGGTCCTGGTTCTCGTTCCAGAGTGTGCCGGCGCGCGCGTTGTCGACCTTGGCGCTCGAGGCGGTTTCGAGAAAGCTCACCAGCGTGATCATCAGCGCGGGCAGCACCAGCGCGCTGAACGTGTGCAAAGGCAGCAGGCCCGGCCAGTAGAAAGAGGGCAGGCCCGAAGGCAGGCTGCCCACCACAGCCCCGCCGCGCAACGCGTAGTTGGCCGTCCAGCTGATGGCCGCGGCGCCCGCCACCAGCGCCATCGTGGTCGGAAAACGCGGCGCCAGCCGCTTGCCCAGCCACAGCACCGCGATGCTGCCCAGCCCGAAGGCAATGGCGACAAGGTCGGGCAGCGGCCCGCCCTGAAGCACCTGCACAATGGTGCGTCCCGTGAAGCCGAGCAAAGCCGGCAACTGCGAAATGGCGATCAGCACCGCCGCGCCCTGCGTGAAACCGATCAGCACCGGCGAATTCACCAGCCGCAGCAGCCAGCCGAAACGTCCCGCGCCCAGCACCATCTGTATGGCACCCGACATCAGCGTGAGCCACACCGCCATGGCCACCCATTCGGTGCTGCCGGGCACCGCCAGGGGCGCGAGCGAGGCGCCCACCAGCAGGCTCGTGAGCGCGGTGGGCCCGACCGACAGCCGCTGCGAGGAACTGAAGATCACCGCAACCAGCGCCGGGAACAGCGCCGCGTAGACGCCGGTGACCAGCGGCATGCCGGCCAGCGCTGCGTAGGCCACGCCCTGCGGAATGACCATCAGCGCCACCGTGATGCCCGCCATCGCCTCGTTGCGCAGCAGCGCGCCGGACGGGCGGGGCCATGCGAGGCAGGGAATCCAGCGCGCGAGGCGGCGGCGCAAAGAAGAAGAGGAGGAGGGGGCTGCCGGATTCATGAAGCGTTACGAGCGCACGGAAGAGAACGGGAGAGCACGTGCGCGGTGCGCCGCGCGCGTGGCACGCAGGCGCGTGGTCAGATCAGCGACGTGGCGTTTTTCAGCACATAGTCGCAGGCCTTCACCTTCAGCTTCGACGAGAGCATCTTGAGGTTGAGCGTCTGGCCGTCGCCGCCTTTCAGCAGACCCTTCGCGCCGCTCTCGAAGTTCTTTTCCTGCTGCTTCTGGCCGGTGATCTTGGCCAGGAGCTTGTCCTTCACCGAGGCCGCATCGCCGCCCAGGTAGTTGTTCTTGACGCAGTACTGCAGCACGCCGGCCGCGCTGCCGATGGTGCTCGAGCCGATGGCGGGCATCTTGAAGCCGAGGTTGCCGAGCGCGGAGCCGCTGCCTTGCGCGCCGGCAGCGGGACCGGCCCGGTCCTTCAGCTCGTCGAGCAGGTTGTTGGCCGCTGCCGAGGCGCCCGCGGCGAGCAGGGCGAGGGCGATGAATGTGGAGCGAGCGTGCATGGTGGTCTCCCGTGGCAGGCGAGGGTGGAGAAGCGCCCACCAGCATACCGGAGAGTCCAGGCCTTGCTCTGCGCGAAACACCGCGGAACCGGCTCCACGGTGCCGCCAGTTGCCTCCCGAGCCTAGTCCCTGCGGGGGGCGCGCTTTTCCAGCAGCGGCGCGCTCGTTCCCTGCACGCCGACCAGGCCCAGCACCGTGACGAGCGAGTTCTGCGCGCCCTTCCAGCCGTCGGTCACGTCGATCCACTCCGACAGCGCATGGAAGCCGCCGGTCTTGCCGCCGGCCCCGATGATGATGGCCGGGATGCCGAGCGACATCGGCACGTTGGCGTCGGTGCTCGCACCCGACAGCAGCGTCTTGTGGCCGAAAGCCGTGTTCGAGCGGATGGCCGCTTCCACCATGACCGAGTCGGAGGGCGTCCGGCCGCCTGGCCGGTCGCCGATCAGCTTGTTGCTTGCGCTGAGCGTCGTCACGTTCCAGCGCTTGTTCTCTTCGGCCACCGCTTCGTCGATGGCCGCGAGGATCTTCTTCTCGGTCTCGAGCAGCGGCGCCATTTCGTCGGAGCGGATGTCGATGGCCATGCGCGCATCGGGCGCAATGGTGTTGACCGAGGTGCCGCCGCCCACGGTGCCGACCGTGAAGGTGGTCTTCGGGAAGCTCGGCGTGCGCACCTCGGCGATCTTGGCAATGGCGCGGCCCATGCCGTGGATTGCGCTGGGCACCTGGCCGAAGGCGCCGAAGCTGTGGCCGCCCGGGCCCTTGAACGTGACTTCGTAGCGGTGGCTGCCCGTGCCGAGCATCAGGACCGTGCCGTCGGCTGCGGGTTCGAGTCCGACCATGCCGTCGATGTCCAGGTGGTTGCGGAAGATCGCCTTCATGCCGCGCAGGTTGCCCAGTTCTTCCTCGCCGACATTGCCGACGAACAGCAGGTCGCCCACCGTCTGCACCTTGTTGTCGTTGAGCACCTTGAGCCACGACAGCAGCACCGAGAGGCCGCGCGTGTCGTCCGAGATGCCGGGTGCGTAGAGCTTGCCGTCGCGCTCCTTCACCTTCACGTCGGTGCCGGCGGGAAACACGGTGTCGAGGTGGGCCGAGATCAGCAGCTTGGGCCCGTTGCCCGTGCCCTTGCGCAGGCCGACCACGTTGCCTTCGGCATCGATCTTCGCGTCGGCGAGGCCCAGCGCCTTCATGCGCGCGAGGAAGGCTTCGGCGCGCTTCTGCTCCTTGAATGGCGGTGCCTCGATCTCGGTCAGCATCTTCAGGTCTTCGACCGCGCGGTCATGGTCGGCCTTGACCGCGTCGAGCAGCTTCTGGATCGCGGGCGCCGCCATCAGCTGGGTGTAGGCCTTGTCGACTTCGGGCCGGACCTGTGTGGGCGTGGCTGCGACGGCGCCCGTCTGGGCGTGGGCGACGCCAGCGGCGCAAGCCAGGGCGAGGACGATCGGGGCAAGGCGAAACGATGCGCGGTGAGGCATGGCGGAGGACTTTTCTTGAAGCTGGGGAAGGAGCGGTGAACGAGGCGCGCCGGCGCGGCGCCGTCAGCAATTCTTCCGGTCATCGTGCGCGCCTGCTCTGGTTTAATCTTTACTCATGTCAGTTTTTCTAACGAGCCAGCCATGCGCCGCCACATCCCCAGCACCCGTGCGCTGCTGATCTTCGATGCGGTGGCCCGCCACCACGGCGTGGGCAAGGCGGCGGAGGAGTTGTGCCTCACCCACAGCGCGGTGAGCCAGCAGTTGCGGCTTCTCGAATCGCAGATCGGCGTGCGGCTGGTGCAGCGCACGGCGCGCGGCACCGAGCTCACCGATGCCGGACGGCGCTACCACGGCCAGATCGCCGGCGATCTGCTGCGGCTGCAGAACCACACGCTCGAAGCCATGGCGCAGCGCGTCGACGGCCTGCGCCTGATCGTGGGTGCGGTGCCGGTGCTGGCGGAGGGTTGGCTGACGCCGCTGCTGCCGCAGTTCATCGCACGGCATCCAGGCTGCAGCCTGCACCTGCAGGTCTTTCCCACCGATCTCTACATGGAGGACATGCCTTTCGACGTGGGCGTGCAGTACGACGACGCGGTGTGGCCCGGTGCCAATGCGCGGCCTCTCATGGACGAGTTCTGCGTCGCGGTGTGTTCGCCCCGCGCGAAGGGCCGGGCCGCGATGGCGCGTGGCGACTTTCGCGCCGCGCCGCTGCTCCAGCTGCGCACCCGCATGGGGGCGTGGGAAGAATGGTTCGGGCAGACGGCGCATGCACGGCCGCCCGAGAATCTGGTGACGGGGCATCGCTTCGATCTCTTCTCATCGCTGGTGGCCGCGGTGCGCGCCGATCTCGGCGTGGGGCTGGTGCCGCACTATTTCGTCGAGCGCGAACTGCGTTCGGGAGAGCTGGTGCTGGCCTGCGCCCACCGGGCGCCGTCGAGCCGGGGCTACAGCGTCTTCATGGCGCCGAACAGGACGGCGGATCCGCTGGCAGAGGCGTTCCTGGCGTGGCTCTGCGAGGCCGGGGCGTCGTCGCAGCGATCGCCGGCTTAGGCGCGGCGAAAGAGCAGCACCGAATTCGTGCCGCCGAAAGCGAAGGAGTTGCTCATGGCCGCTTCGAGCGCAGGCGCGTTCGTGTCGTTCTGCGTCACCAGGTTCAGGCTGCAGGCCGGATCGATCTCGCTGCAGTTGGCATTGGGCGGCAGTTGCCGGCGGTGCAGCGCAAGCACTGTGATCAGCGCCTCGATGGCGCCCGCGGCGCCGAGCATGTGGCCGTGCAGTGCCTTGGTGGAGCTGACGCGCAATTGGTCGAGGTCGTTGCCCCAGACCTCTGCCAGCGCGTTGCGTTCGACCACGTCGCCGATGCGCGTGGCCGTGCCGTGCGCATTGCAATAGCCCACATCGCGCGGCTGCAGCCTGGCCTGGCGCAAGGCGGCGCGCAATGCGCGGGCCTGGCCGGGAGCGTCGGGCTTGGTGAGGTGGGTGGCGTCGCTGCTGAGGCCCCAGCCGGCCAGGGTGGCGTAGCTGCGGGCGCCGCGGTTGCGCGCGCGTTCGGCAGATTCGAGCACCAGGAAGGCCGCGCCTTCGCCCAGCGCGAACCCGCTGCGGTCGCTCGCGAAGGGCCGCACCGCGCCGGCCGCTTCGCCGGGCTGGAAGGCGGCCAATGTCTGCATTGCCTGCCAGGCCAGCACCACGCCCGGCACGATGAGCGCCTCGCTCCCGCCGGCAATGGCCACGTCGACTTCGCCGCGCTGGATGGCCTTGGCGGCCTCGGCAATGGCCACCGACGACGAGGCGCAGGCGACGGAATAGGTGAGCACCGGGCCTTGCACGCGCTGGCGCATGGCCACATGGCCGGCGGGCGCATTGGGCATGAAGGCGGGAATGGTGAGCGGCGACACGCGCCCATTGCCGCGGTAGGCCGCCTCGAGTGCCGCGGCACCGCCCATGCCGCAGCCGGCATAGACGCCCACGCGCTCGGGATCGGCGTCGCTCGTGGCAAGGCCCGCGTCGTGCATCGCAAGGTCGGCCGCCGCCACGGCAAGCTGGCTCACGCGGTCGACACCCGCAAGCTGCAGTTTGGTGAACCAGCGTGTTTCGTCGAAAGCGACCGTGGCCGCGGCGGCGGGCTTGGGCAGGTCGGGAAAGACGGGCTGGATGGCCGATTGGCCGTCCAGCAGGGACTGGAACAGCGTGCCGGGATCGCCGCCATGCGGCGCCACGACGCCCAGTCCGGTGACGCAGACCTCGTGGTTCACGCTGTCTTCGCGGACCTGACCTTGTCGACCAGCAAGGCCAGTTCGCCCAGGGTGTCGATGTTCGCGTCGTCGTCGGGCATGGTGATGCCGAAGTGGTCTTCGATGGCAAACAGGAACTCGGCCAATGCCAGCGAGTCGAGCCCGCCGGTTTCGCGCATCGATGCGTTGGGGTCGAGCTTCGACGGTTCGATACCGTACTTCTCGTGGATCAGGTCCTGCAATTCCTTCAGCGAACTCATCGTGCGATGCCTGTCGTCTAGTACTAGCCGCTGATCGATCGCCGCCCTGGGGGCGCTCCATGGGATCGACCCCTTCCTCGCTCGGCTTGTGGGTCAGTGATGGCCAATGATATCCGCTCCAACCAATGTATTGCCCCGGCTCCTGGCCTCCGGACGCCAGCGCAGCGAAGGGAGTGCAAAGGCCATTCCCAGCAGGGCGCCGGCCAGCGCGTCGAGCACCACGTGCTGCTTGACGGCCAGCGTCGACCAGGCAATGGCGGCAAACCAGGCCCAGTTGGCCAGGCGCAGAAACAACGGCGTGCGCGCCTCGCGCAGCACGTGGTCCAGGCGGATGGCGGTGAAGATGGCCACGGCCACGTGCATCGAGGGGCAGGCGTTGCCCGCGGCATCCACGCCCTGCAGCATGGCAAAGCCGGGAAAGCCCGACACGTCGATGGCAAGCGGCGGTATCTGCGTGGGCCAGAAGTAGAAGAGGCCGAGGCCGGTGAGGCACAGTGCGCCGATCCACAGCCCATAGACCACCAGTTCGCGAAAGCTCAGCTGCAGCCCCGGCGCGATGCCCACGTAGAACCAGAGCGAAAGGTAGGCGCCCAGCGCATAGGGCTGGAACGGAATCAGGCGGTCGAGGGCCGTGAGCGGCATCACCGCGACCGGATAGGCCGGGTTGCGCAGCAGGTGAAAGTAGCCGATGAAGAAAAGCCAGGTGAAGACCGTGGTCCCGATCGCCTTGAGCCAGAAGAGGCGGCGAATCCGCTCGCCGACGTCGGTGGTCCAGGCCTGGGGGCGATGCGATCGGGGAAGGGGCGCCATGGGCAAGTCGGTCGGATGGTCCGTGATTCTTCAGCCCTTCGATCTTGCCAGAGCGCCGTGACGGCTTGGCGCCATTCAGGAGAGGGCGGCGGATCGCTTCCGGTGCTGGAACGAAGTGGGCGAGCGCCCCGTGGCCGCCTTGAACATGGCGCAGAACGCGCTGTCGGTGGCATAGCCGCTGGCCGCCGCCACCTGGCTCACGGCCATGCCGCGCGCCAGCAGCGGCAGCGCGTGCGCCATCACGGCCTGTTGCCGCCATTGCTGCCAGCTCATGCCGAGCTGGTCGCGGAACAGCCGCGCCACGGTGCGCTCGCTGGCGCCGATGGCCGCGGCACGCTCGGCCAGCGTGGCCCGGTCGGCCGGATTGCGCAGCAGCGTTTCGCACAGCTGGCGCAGCCGCTTGTCGGTGGGCAGCGGCACGTCGATGCGGATCTGCGTGGCGCGCTCCAGCTCGTCCACCAGCAGCGGGGCGATCATGCGTTCGCGCTGCGGCGCATGCGGGTCGGCCGGTGGCAGTCCATCGGGCGTGGTGTCGAGCGCGAGCATCAGCGCGCGCAGCAGGGGGCTGATTTCGAGCACCTCGCACTTTTCCCACGGCGGTCCGAGCCAGGCATGCAGGTACACGGTACGCAGCTCCGCGTCTTCTATCAGCATGATGCTGTGCGGCATGTTGGCCGGCACCCAGACCGCGCGCGACGGCGGCACGATGTAGCTGCCGTCCTGCGTGCTGAGCCGGATCACGCCGCGGGTCGAGAAGGTGAGCTGCGGCCACGGATGCTGGTGCAACTCGACGAAAGTGTCGGCGCTCAGGAAGTGTTCCTTCGCGCGCAGCGGCCGCACGGCATCGGGTGCGTAGAGATGCGGCGTGAGCGAGGCCACGCTGGTGACCGGGGAAGGGGTGGAAACGGCGCTTGGCATGGTTTCGACAAATGTTGTCGCTGTATCGCCATTCTGCCGCGCCGAGCGCGCATAGCATCGGTGCCTGCCCCGGTTTTTTGTAGCAATCCATGTCTTCAACTTCTTCTCCGACAGCCGCTTCTTCCACCAACTTGCGCGGCGACGCGCAGCTGATCGGACTGGTCGGCCTGGCCCATGCCATCAGCCACTTCAGCCAGCTGATCCTCGCGCCGCTGTTTCCCTGGCTGAAGGACGCGTTCAATGCCAGCTACACCGAGCTTGGTGCAGTGCTGACGGTGTTCTTCGTGGTCTCCTGCATCGTGCAGGCGGCCTCGGGCTTCATCGTCGACAAGCTGGGGCCGCGGCCGGTGCTCTTCGTGGGGCTCGGTGCGCTGGCGCTGGCGGCTTTCGGCTACGCCCTGGCCCAGAGCTACTGGATGCTGCTGCTGTGCGCCATCGTGGGCGGCATCGGCAACGGCGTGTTCCACCCGGTCGACTACACGCTCTTCAACCGCAAGGTCGCGCCGACGCGGCTCGGCCACGCGTACAGCGTGCACGGCATCACCGGCAGCCTGGGCTGGGCGCTGGCGCCGGCCTTCGTGGTGCCGATTGCCATCGCCTTCTCCTGGCGCGTGGCGCTGGCGTCGGCGGGGGTGCTGGCCATCGTGGTGCTGCTGGTGCTCTGGGCATACCGCAGCGTGCTCGCGCTCGACGTGAAGACGGTGCAGAAGGCCACCGGACACGGCGAGCCGGCGCCCATCGGCGGGGAGTTCGACTTCCTGCGCATTCCCGCCGTATGGATGTGCTTCGGCTTCTTTTTCTTCTATGCCGTCGTGATCAGCGTGGTGCAGACCTTCGCGCCGGTGGCGGCAGGCCACCTGCATGCGGTGCCGGTGGCGCTGGTGGCGGTCTGTCTCACGGTGTACATGGTGGCAAGCGCGGCTGGCATGGTGGTGGGCGGCTTTCTCGCCTCCGACCCGTCGCGCTGCGAACGCATCGTGGGCACCGGCTTCGGCATTGCGGCCGCGTTGGCGCTGGTGCTCGCCTTTGCGCAGTTTCCGCCCGTGATGGTGCCGGTGCTGTTCGGCGCCATGGGCTTCGTCTCCGGCGTGGCCGGGCCTTCGCGCGACTTGCTGGTCAAGCGCTCGACGCCGCCCAACGCCACCGGCCGCGTCTACGGCGTGGTGTACGCGGGCCTCGACATCGGACAGGCCCTGGCCCCGCTGGTGTTCGGCCGCCTCATGGACCACGCGCAGTACACGAGCGTGATCGTCGGCCTTGCACTGGTGCAGGCCGTGCTGATTGCCAGCGCCTTCAACGTGACGCGGGTGCGCCGCACGGCGCTGGTGCCGGCCTCGGCCTGACCCCGGCTCGACGGGCGGTGCACGGGATGCGGCCGATATCATCGGCCGCATGCAGGCCTTGTATGTGTATGTGATCGCCGGCGCCGTGCTGGCGGGTTTTGTGCAGGGCCTGTCGGGCTTTGCCTTCGGAATGGTCGCCATGTCGGTCTGGGCCTGGACCCTGGAGCCGCAACTGGCGGCGGTCCTCGCCCTGTTCGGCGCGCTCACCGGCCAGGTGATTGCCGCCGTCACGGTGCGCCGCACGTTCGACAGGCATGTGCTGTGGCCCTTCCTGCTCGGCGGGCTGGTTGGCGTCCCTTTCGGCGTGTGGCTGTTGCCGCACCTGGACCTCGTGGTCTTCAAGGTCTGCCTCGGTGTGCTGCTGGTGCTGTGGTGTCCTGCCATGCTGATGTCGCAGCACCTGCCGAAAGTCACCTTCGGCGGACGAATCGCCGACGGCATCGCGGGGAGCATCGGCGGTGCCATGGCAGGCATCGGGGGCTTCTCGGGCACCATTCCCACACTGTGGTGCACGCTGCGCGGCTTTCAGCGCGACACACAGCGCGCGGTGATCCAGAACTTCAATCTCTCGATGCTGATGGTGGCGTTCGCGATCCACCTCGCAAGCGGCAGCATCGGCCGCTCGATGGTGCCGCTGCTGGGGCTGGTGGCGCTGGCCGTCGCCGTGCCGGTGCTGCTGGGGGCGCGGCTCTATATCGGCATCAGCGAGACCGCATTCCGCAAGGTGGTGCTGGGCCTGCTGACCGCCTCGGGCGTGGCGATGCTGGCCTCGGGCGTGCCGGCGCTGCTGCAGCGCGGCTGAAGCGCCGGCTCGGCCTACGCCGTGGGCAGGATCTCGCGCACGCGCGCCCAGGGCCGGCACATCAGCGTGCCGCGCGGAGAGACGACGATGGGCCGCTGCAGCAGGATCGGGTTCTCGACGATGAAGTCGAACAACTGGTCGTCGGTCCATTTCGGATCGGACAGCCCCAGCGCTTCATAGGGCGCTTCCTTCGCGCGCAGCAGGTCGCGCGCGCCCATGCCCATGGCCTTTGCCAACTCGCGCAGCTTCTTCTTCGTGGGCGGCGTCTCCAGGTAAAGAACGATCTCGGGTTCCACGCCGCTCTCGCGAATCAAGCCCAGCACATTGCGCGAGGTGCTGCAGTTGGGCTTGTGGAAGATGGTCATCGGGTAGGCGGCGGTCGGGGTGCGTGCGGTCATGTTTCCGGGTCCATCGAAAAAGGAAAGCGGGCCGCCCAGAACTCGGCCAGGCGCGGATCGGCATCGACGCGCCGCACCACGCCGGCCATGCGGGGTGCTTCGCGATAGAAGCGTTTGCGATGCGGGGTCCAGCGCGAGAGCACCGTGACGTACAGGTCGAGCATGCTCAGCTTCTTGCCGAGCAGGTAGGGCGCGGGTTCGTCGATCTGCGTGTCCATCAGGTGCCAGCAGTGCGCAATGCGCTCGGCCGTGCGTTCGAGCATCACGGCCTGCGCTGCCGGGTCGGGCGTGAGGCGCGTGGGTTCGTCGCGCACCCAGTACATCGAATAGATCGCCGCCGGCAAGTAGACCATCCATCGCAGGTAGCGCGCGCGCAGCGGATCGTCCGGCGCCGGGCAAAGCCCCGCTTCCGGATAGCGGTCGCCTAGCCAGATCAGGATGGCCGCGCTCTCTGTCATCACTTCGCCGGACGGCAGCACGAGCGCGGGCACCTGGCGCATCGGGTTGACGCCCGCCACGCGTTCGCGCTCGGACTCGCCCTCCCAGGGGGCCATGTCGACGGTCTCGACCTGCGCGCCGATCAGCGTCAGCGCTGCATGGACGGGCGTGGCGCCCGAACCTGGAGCGCCGTAGAGGGTGTAGTGGTCGTTCGAAGCGGATGCAGAAGCCATCCGCCCAGATTACTGCAGCTGCGTGCCGGTTGTCACGCAGCCAGCAGAGCGTCGACCTTCTTCAGGCCTTCGAGCGTCTTCACGCAGGCTTCGGCCACTTCGGTGCCCTTGACGGCGAAGTGCCGGTGGAAGTATTTGCGGTGCTCCACGTGCTCATGGAAATGGTGCGGCGTGAGCACGGCCGAGAAAATCGGCACGTCCGTTTCGAGCTGCAGCGACATCAGCGTGCTGACCACGGTGCTGGCCACGAACTCGTGCCGGTAGATGCCGCCATCCACCACCAGCGCGCAGCCGACGATGGCCGCGTACTTGCCCGAATTGGCGAGCCGCTTGGCATGCAGCGGGATCTCGAAAGCGCCCGGCACGTCGAACACGTCGATGAGGTCGCGCGCCACGCCGAGCCGTTCCATTTCGGCAAGGAAGGCGTCGCGCGCCTGGTGGACGATGTCGGAGTGCCACTGTGCCTCGACAAAGGCGATGCGCTCGCCGCGCGGATTGCCCGACGCGTTGATGGCGGAAAGGGGAAGGTCGTTGATCTGACTCATGGTGTGCCTCTTGAAAGCAGGTTTCCTGAATCAGGGCGCACGAAACCGCAAGCCAGACCGCGCGCCATTGCAAGAGACTGCAAAGCGCGCGGGCCGGCCCGCATTTCGCGCTCTCTTTCATCCGGACTGTGACCGTCGGCTTCGGAATTGCACCGAAATCTGCTGACCCCGCAGCCCATTGCAGGCCACGGGCGCTCGCGGGCTCGTGCGGTCCCTCTCTCGAAGAAGCCGCCATTACCGCCGGTGGGGAATTTCACCCCGCCCTGAGAACGCTTGCCATCCGGCATGCCGGACGACGGGGCGATTCTAGAAGCGAGCGGCGGCGCGGGTTGTCGCCCGTGCGCCAGACCTTCAGCGGCGCGGGGGTTCTGCCGGGGCGGCTCAGCGGCCGGCGAGGAACTGCGTCATGCGGTGCAGCTCCTCATCGAGCGCTTCGCGAAACGCCGCGTCGCGCGGCTTCTTGTCGACGTAGCCAAAGGCCGGCTGCAGCCGGCCCTCCGGTGCGCTCACGTTGGCCCAGCCGATCACGTGGTCGTGCCAGAGCACCGGCAGCGCGTAATAGCCGAACTGCCGCTTCGGCGCCGGCGTGTAGGCCTCGAACTTGTACGTCCAGCCCCACAGCAGTTCGAAGCGGCGGCGGTCCCACACCACGGGATCGAAGGGGGCGAGCAGGCGCACTGCGTCGTCGGGTGCGTGGCGCTTCGAGGCCGGGTTCTCGCCGGCAGGCCAGTACCAGGCGGTGCCGTCGATCTTGCAACTGGCGAGTTGTTCTTCGCGCGCCAGGCGCAGCGCGGCCTGCGTCTGCGCCGAGAGATGCGGGGCGCCGTAGCGAGCAGCCGCACGAGGTAGGTCAGGCTTGCCGCGGGCAGCGGTGCGTATTTGCGCACCACCAGGTCGATGAGCGCGGCGGCGCGTTGCGCGCGGCCGGCAGGACTCTCGTCGGCGGGCAGATGGGTCACGGCCTCGTAGACGCGCGTGCCGCTGTCGCGCCGCACTACGCGCAGCATGCCGCGGTAGTGCAAGCCGTCGAGCAGGCGCGTGGTGGCGTTGCTCGACCCGCCCCAGTAGTTCGTGACGCGGCCGTGCGCGAAGTGCTGTTCAACTTCGCGCGGATGCACCGGTCCGCGTTCGCGCACGAAGGCCAACACATCGGCAGCCTTGCGGCGGGTGTCCGCATCCCAGGGCTGCCTGGCTTCGCGCGGATGCATCAGCGCCAGGTGCTCGCGCGGCAAGAAGCCGTAGTTCACGAGGCAGTCTTCTTCGACGGCAAGCCGCGTGTAGCGGTTTTCGAGATCGCCCGCGTGGTAGTCCTTCACGCGATGGCGCAAGGTCAGGTCTTGCGCGCGCGCCGGGGCGCGGATCGGGTCGGCCTGGACGAAGCCGAGTTGGCGGATCGCGCTCGGCAGCGTGGTCGGCTTGAACAAGGTGCGCGCTACTGCATAGCGGCGCAGGTCGTCGAGGGTCGGGGTCGCCATGAAGCGAATTGCAGCACAGATGGCGCCGCAACCGGATTCAGACGGCTTGCCTGTGCCGCTCGATGCAGACGTGCAGCGTTTCGCTCCCGGGCCGCTGCCACCAGTTCAGATTCGAGAAGATCTCGACCTCGCTGAACCCCGCAAAGCCCGCATCCTCCACCCAGCCGCGGATCTTCTTGAGTTCGACCACGCCGTCGCCCATCATCCCGCGGTCGGAGAGCAGGTCGCGCGTGGGGGTGAGCCAGTCGCAGACGTGGTACGCCAGCAGGCGCTCTTTGCCGGCGCGGGCGATCTGCCGCTGCAGCTTCGGGTCCCACCACACGTGGTAGATGTCGAGCGCCACGCCGAGCATGCCGCTCCTGCCTGCGTCGAGTTCGTCGCAAATGTCGAGCGCGTGTTCGAGCGTGTTGATGCAGGCCCGGTCGGCGGCTTGCATCGGATGCAGCGGCTCGATGGCCAGCGGCATGCCGACCTCGCGGGCATATTCGAGCGAGGCGGCGATGCCGTCGCGCACCTCGTTGCGGGCGCGGGCAATGTCCTTGTACGCCGCCTTGCCTTCGAGCGCGCCGGGCAGGGCGCCGACCACCAGCACGAGGCAGGGCGCATCGAGCGTCTTCGCCTCGTCGATGGCGCGGCGGTTGTCGTCCAGCGCAGCCTTGAGGCCTGTTGCATCGGCCGCAGGGAAGAAGCCGCCGCGGCAGTAGCCCGAGAGGCCGATGCCATGCGCCTTCAACTGCTTCGCGACCTTGTCGAGCCCGACCGCGGCCACCTGGTCGCGCCAGGGGCTGATCGCGCGAATGCCGTGCTCGGCGCACTGGTCGATGATGCGGTCCAGCGGCACCTCTGCGCCCAGCTGTTTGCGAATGGTCGCGGTGTTGATCGACAGCCAGTCGTGGTTCTGCGAGAAGTCGCGCATGACTAGCCTTCCACGCCGTGCAGGGCCAGCAGCGTCTTCATGCGCAGCACCGCCAGTTCCGGATGTTCCAGCAGGTTGGCCGCGTCGGCCAGGCGGAACAACTCGGCAAAGTGCTGCAGCGAGCGCGTGCTCTGCTGCCCGCCGACCATCGTGAAATGCTTCTGGTGGCCGTTGAGCCACGCCATGAACACCACACCGGTCTTGTAGAAGCGCGTCGGCGCCGCAAAGATGTGGCGCGACAGCGGCACCGTCGGGCCGAGGATCGCGTGGAACTTCTCGGTGTTGCCCTGCGCCAGCGCGCCCAGTGCGGCGCTCGCCGCCGGGGCAATGGCGTCGAAGATGCCAAGCAGCGCATCGCTCTTGCCGTGCGTCGGCTCGCGGCCGTTGCCGTCGCCGGCAATCAGCTCGGCGTAGTTGAAGTCGTCGCCGGTGTACATGCGAACGCCTGGCGGCAGGCGGCGCCGCATCGCGATTTCCTTGTCCTTGTCGAGCAGCGAAATCTTGATGCCGTCCACCTTGTGCGGATGCGCGGCAATGACCGCGAGCGCCGTGTCCATTGCCGCATCGGCGTCCTTGCTGCCCCAGTAGCCCGCGAGGGCCGGGTCGAACATGTCGCCCAGCCAGTGCAGCACCACGGGCTGCTTCGCCTGGCGCAGGATGCGGTCGTACACGCGCTCGTAGTCGGCCGGGCTCCTTGCCACGCGGGCCAATGCACGGCTCGCCATCACGATCAGCTTGCCGCCCAGCGCCTCGATGGCGGCCATCTGCTCTTCGTAGCCGCGGATCACGTCATCGACGCTCTTCACATCGTCGATGTTCAGGTGGTCGGTGCCGCAGCCGGAGGCGACCAGCGCGCCCGGCACGTCCTTGGCCGCATCGAGCGAGCGGCGGATCAGTTCGAGCGAGGTCGGCCAGTCCAGGCCCATGCCGCGCTGCGCGGTATCCATGGCCTCGGCCACGCCCAGGCCCAGCGAGAACAGGTGGCGGCGGTAGGCGATGGTCGCGTCCCAGTCGACCGCGCATTGCAGCCACGGGTCGATCGCGGCCAGCGGGTCGGCCACCACGTGCGCCGCCGAGTAGGCGATGCGGTTGAACTTGACGCCCGCATCGGGCTTCACCGGCGCGGTGCCGCGCAGGGCGTAGGGCGCGAGCGAGCCGCTCGCGGTGGGGAGGTTCAGGGTGAGTGCCATGCCCGCCGCCTCAGATCTTCAGCTGCGGCACATCGATCCAGCGGCGGTCCTTCCACGACTCCAGCGCGGCCTCGACCAGCTGCACGCCCTTGGCGCCCTCGGGCAGCGTCCACTTGTAGGGCTCGTTCTCGACCACGTGGCGAATGAAGTGCTCCCACTGGATCTTGAAGCCGTTGTCGTACACCTGAGAATCCGGAATCTCCTGCCACTGGTCGAAGAAATTCATCATCTGCTTCTCGTCGGGGTTCCACACCGGGCGCGGCGTGGCCACGCGCGACTGGGCGCGGCAGCTCGACAGGCCCGCCACGGCCGAGCCGTGGGTGCCATCGACGTGGAAGGTCACGAGGTCGTCGCGCCGCACGCGCGTGACCCAGCTCATGTTGATCTGCGCGATCACCGGCTCGCCGTTGTGGCCCGTGAGTTCGCAGGTGGCATAGGCCGCGTCGTCGGCGGTGGCTTCATAGGGCTTGCCGGCTTCGTCCCAGCGCTTGGGAATGTGGGTGGCACCCAGGCACGAGACCGACTTCACCTCGCCGAACAGGTTGTCAAGCACGTAGCGCCAGTGGCACATCATGTCCAGGATCATGCCGCCGCCGTCTTCCTTGCGGTAGTTCCAGCTCGGGCGCTGGATGGGCTGCAGGTCGCCCTCGAACACCCAGTAGCCGAACTCCAGTCGCACACTGAGCATGCGGCCGAAGAAACCGGCGCGGCGCAGCATGTCGAGCTTGCGCAGGCCCGGCAAGAAGAGCTTGTCCTGCACGGCGCCGTGCTTCAGGCCCGAGCCTTCCGCCAGGCGGGCAATTTCGACGGCCTCGTTCAGGTTGGTGGCGATCGGCTTCTCGCAATACACGTGCTTGCCGGCGCGGATGGCCTTGGCCAGCAGCGTGGGGCGCATCTGCGTGGTGCCCGCGTCGAAGAAAATCGTGTCGTCCTTGTTCTCGAGCGCCTTGTCGAGGTCGGTGCCCCAGCGCGCGATGTTGTGCGTCTTGGCGAGCGTTTCCATCTTCTCGGCGTTGCGGCCGATGAGGATCGGGTCGGGCATGACCTTGTCGCCATTCGACAGCGTGACACCGCCTTGCGCGCGGATCGCGCAGATCGAGCGGATCAGGTGCTGGTTCATGCCCATGCGGCCGGTGACGCCGTGCATGATGATTCCGAGTCGTTGTGTAGCCATGTCTTCAGCCGAAAAGAGTTGGGGAAAGAGGAGGAGAAAGGAAGGGGGCGGATTACTGCGTCGGCGTCAGGCCGGCAGCCTTGACCAGCGTTGCGTTGGTCTTGATCTCGTCCTTGATGTAGGCGTCGAACTGCTCGGGCTTGAGCGTCCAGGCGTCGGCGCCGAGCTTCAGGAAGCGCTCCTTGACCTCGGGCGAAGCCAGCGCCTTTGCCACTTCGTCGTGCAGCCGGTTGACGATGTCGCGCGGCGTCTTGGCCGGTGCCATCATGCCGATCCAGAAGTTGAACTCGGAGCCGGGCACACCGGCCTCGGTGGTAGTGGGCACGTCGGGCAGGGCGGCCGCGCGCTTGGGCGAACCCACTGCCAGTGCGATCAACTGGCCTTCCTTGATCTGGCCGATGACCGGCGCGATGGGCGAGAAGTAATAGTCGACCCGGCCCGACAGCACTTCCGTCACGGCCTCGGCCGAGCCCTTGAACGGGATGTTGGTGGCGTCGATCTTCGCGGCCAGCTTGAACTTCTCGGCGTTGAGGTGGGTGGCGCTGCCCTGGCCCGCCGAGGCGAAGTTGATGGTGCCGGGCTTGGCCTTGGCCGCCGCAACCAGCTCCTGCAGCGTCTTGATGTTCTTCGAGGGCGAGATCACCAGCGCATTGGGCAGCGACGAAATGGGCGTGACACCGGCGAAGTCGTTCACCGTGTCGAACGGCAGCTTCGCGAAGGTGGAAGGGCTCACCGTGTGCGACGACGAGTGAATCATGATCGTGTAGCCGTCCGGCGCCGCCGTGGCCACGGCCTGCTGGCCGATGGTGCCGCTGGCGCCGCCGCGGTTGTCCACCACCAGCGTCTGGCCCATGCTCTGGCCCATCTTGTCGGCGATGGCGCGGGCAATGATGTCGGTGGTGCTGCCGGCCGCGAACGGCACGATGACGCGGATGGGCTTGTTGGGATACCCGCTCTGTGCCGGCGCCAGGCCCGGCATCAAGGCGGCGAGGCAGGTGAGCGTGGCGAGTGCAGTGGTGCGTACAAGTTGCTTCATGGGTTGTCTCCGTGCGGTCGGGCCGCCTTGTCTTGCCGATTAATTCACCAGTGAGTGAATTGTGGATTCTAGAAAGGCTGCCGCCGCAGCGCAACCGCTGCTGATCGGTAAATACCCGGAGATGCAGGAAGGCGCCCGCAGGCTCAGTGCAGGACGTAGCCCAGCACGAGGTCGGTCATGTGCGAGAGGCGCTGGGCCATCGCTTTGGGCGCGCGCAGGTCACGGCCGAAGACGGCCGAGAGCGTGTGGTTGTTCGAGAGGTAGAAGTAGCACAGCGAGGCGATCGAGATGTACAGCTGCACCGGGTCGACGCCGGCGCGGAACAGCTTGTCGCGCTTGCCGCGTTCGAGCACCGTGTCGAGCAGCTGCACCAGCGGCGAGTTCATTTCCTGGATGCGCTCGGAGCGCTTGAGGTGTTCGGCGCAATGCAGGTTCTCGCTGTTCAGCAGCGTGATGAACTCGGGATGCTCGAGGTAGTAGTGCCAGGTGAACGAGACCAGCTGGCGAATGGCCTCGACCGGGTCAATCTCGTCCAGGTGCAGCTGTTGCTCGGCCTCGCGGATGTCGGCGTAGGTGCGTTCGAGCACTGCCAGGAACAGGTCGTCCTTGCTGCCGAAGTAGTAGTAGATGAGGCGCTTGTTCAGGCCTGCGCGCGCCGCGATGCTGTCCATGCGCGCGCCGGCCAGGCCCCGTTCGGCGAACTCGTCGCGCGCCGAAGCAAGAATCGCGAGTTGCGAGCGGTCGGCGTCGCGCGAGCGCGGCTCGACCGTTTCGGGCGGGAAATCCTTGGAGGCCTTCATGGCGCGAATTTAACCAATTGGTGAATTAACACAAGGCGTTGGGAGCGGACGCACATAATTGCCGGAGACATTTGCAGCTGAGGTTCGACTTCTCATGAGTACATCACAACCCGCCGGCCACCTGATCGTCGAATGCCTGATCGAGCAGGGCATGGAGATCGCGTTCGGTGTTCCGGGCGAAAGCTTTCTGGCGGTGCTCGACGGCTTTCATGCCTACCGCGACCGCGCCCGCTTCATCGTCAACCGGCAGGAGGGCGGCGCAGCCTTCATGGCGGAGGCGCACGGCAAACTCACCGGCCGGCCGGGCGTGTGCTTCGTCACCCGCGGGCCGGGCGCCACCAACGCATCGATCGGCGTGCACAACGCCTTCCAGGATTCGACGCCGATGGTGCTGTTCGTGGGCGACGTGGGCAGCGACTTCCGCGACCGCGAGGCCTTCCAGGAGGTGGACTACGGCAGCTTCTTCGGGCCGAGCACCAAGGGCTTTGCCAAGCGTGTGGAGCGCATCGACGACGCGAACCGCATCCCCGAGTACGTGGCGCGCGCTTTTGCCACGGCGATGAACGGGCGGCCGGGGCCGGTGGTGCTGGTGCTGCCCGAAGACATGCTGCGCGCGCAGACCGCATCGCGGCCGCTGCCGCGCGTCGAAGCCGTTCAGCCCTGGAGCGACCCCGGCGCACTGCGCACCCTGCGCGAACTGCTGCTGAAGTCGCAGCGGCCGCTGGTGATCGCGGGCGGCGGCGGCTGGACGGCGCAGGCCGCGCAGGCGCTGCAGCGCTTTGCCGAGAACTGGCGGCTGCCGGTGGCCAACGCCTTCCGCTTCCAGGACACCTTCGACAACCACCATCCGCTGTACGCGGGCGACGTCGGCATTGCCATCAACCCCAAGCTGGCGCAGCGCGTGAAAGACAGCGACCTGATCATCGCCATCGGTCCGCGGCTGGGCGAGATGACCACCGGCGGCTACACCCTGCTGGAGGCGCCGAAGGCCCGGCAAAAGCTGGTGCACATCCACGCCAGTGCCGAGGAGCTCAACCGCGTCTACCAGGCCGACCTTGCAATCAACGCCGGCATGAGTGCGGCCGCGCGCAGCCTCGAGGTGCTGAGCGCGCCCACCACCCTGCCGTGGGAAGAGTGGGCCGTACAGGCCCATGCCGACTACGAGGCGAACCTGGAGCCGCAGGCGCTGGCTGGCATGCCGGCCGAAACTCCGCGAGGCCTCGTCGACATGGCGGCTGTGGTCGCGCTGCTGCAGAAGCACCTGCCGCCGGATGCGGCCATCACCAACGGCGCGGGCAATTTTGCGAGCTGGGTGCATCGCTACTTTCGCTATCACGGGCTCGCGAAGGGCCACAAGACGCAGCTCGCGCCCACCAGCGGCGCCATGGGCTATGGGGTGCCTGCGGGCATCGCGGCCAACCTGGCCACCGGCCGCGTGGCCTTCACCATTGCGGGCGACGGCGATTTCCTGATGACGGGGCAGGAGCTCGCGACGGCTTCGCAGCACGGCGGCAAGAGCATCATCGTGCTGCTGAACAACGGCATGTTCGGCACCATCCGCATGCACCAGGAGCGTGAATATCCGGATCGCGCGAGCGGCACTGCGTTGCGCAACCCCGACTTCTGCGGCCTTGCGCGGGCCTACGGCTACGTTGCCGAGCGCGTGACGGAAACCTCGCAGTTCGAAGCCGCGCTGCTGCGCGCGCTGGCGGCCGACACCGGCACGCTGATCGAGATTCCACTCGACCCCGAGGTAATCACCACCCGCGGCACGCTCGCGTCGATCACGCGTGCGGCCCAGGCCCGGGCGTGAGAAGACCGGCGGAGGAAGCCGGCATGCGCGCCGGCCGCGGACAAAAAAAAGCCGGCATGTGCCGGCTTTTTGATTCGGGAGCGCGATGGACGCGCAGTGCCCGAGCGCTTACTTGACGTGCTTGCCGATCAGCGCGGCCAGTTCGAACATCGACACTTGCGGCTTGCCGAAGATTTCCTTCAGCTTGGCGTCGGCGTTGATGTTGCGCTTGTTGGCCTTGTCTTGAAGGTTGTTCTTCTTGATGTAGTCCCACAGCTTGCTCACCACTGCGGTGCGCGGCAGAGGCGTCGAACCGACCACAGCGGCGAGTGCCGGGCTGGGGGTCAGGGCCTTCATGAACGCGGCGTTGGGCGTGCGCTTCTTGGCGGGAGCGGCCTTCTTTGCGGGAGCAGCCTTCTTCGCCGGAGCAGCCTTCTTCGCAGGAGCAGCAGCCTTCTTTGCGGGAGCAGCCTTCTTGGCCGGTGCGGCCTTCTTCGCAGGAGCCGCAGCCTTCTTTGCGGGAGCGGCCTTCTTTGCCGGAGCTTTCTTGGCCGGAGCCTTCTTTGCAGTTGCCATGGTTGATTTCCTTTTTTGGTTGAACGTTCACCAATGAAAAACTTGCGTCTCCAGTGGCATTGCGGATGCTAAAGGAGAAAAAACGCGTTTCCAAGGGAAAAAGCGCTTTTTTCATTGGGAGCTGTTGTTTTTTCAGAGGGGAGAACCCGTGGTTTTCAGCTTCGGCGTTCGGGCCACGTCGCCAGCACCACGCCAATGAGCGCAAGCGCGAACGCAATGAGCTGTGCCCAGGAGAGGCTCTCACCGAGCACCAGCACGCCCACGAGGGCCGCGCTCACGGGCAGCATCACCGCGAAAACACCCGCTTGCGCGGCAGGCACGTGGCGCAGGCCCGTCATCCACAGCCACACGGTCCAGATGCTTGCGGCAAGCGCGTAGACCACGAGCAAGGCCCAGGTGCCCAAGCGCACGGCCGAGAAGTCGAACTGCAGTGCGAACCAGATGCCGAAGGGCATCGACAGCACGAAGCCCCACAGGTTGATGAGCGACGAGATCCGCTTGGGGCCGAGGTGGCCGGTGAGCGACTTGCCGATCACCGCGTAGGCCGTTTCGCAAAGCACCGCGCAGAACACGAGCAGGTTGCCGAGCCAGGGCATGGACGAGCGCGCAGAGCCCTCTGCGGTGGCTGGAGCGTGCGCCGGCGTGAGCGCGAGCAGCCCGATGCCGACCGCTGCGCAGCCGATGGCCAGGCCGATGCGCACCGTGATGCGCTCGCGCAGGAAGAGCCAGCTCGCAACCGCCACGGCCGCCGGAATGGACGCCATGATCACGCCGGCCGACACCGCACTCGTGAGGCTCACGCCGAACAGCATGCAGATCGAGAACAGGAAGTTGCCGAGAAACGATTCGAGAAAGACCAGGCCGCGGGTGCGACCGCTCATGGGCGGTTCGCCCGGTGGGCGCTGCAGCCAGTGCGGCATGGCGAGCGCGGCGATGCCGAAGCGAAGCCACGCGAGCAGCAACACCGGAAAGGCGGCGACCAATGGTTTGGAGAGGGCGGCATAACTGCCGACGAGCGACATGCTCAAGGCCAGGCAGCCATAGGCGACGAGCCGGCTGGAGGCGGGGACAGCGGTGTTCAATAGACTCGATGGCTTGTTGCTGGAACGATGGATTCAATGATGCCGCAGTCGCCGAAATCCGATGGCTTGCCAGGTGCACGCACTTCGCGTCACGTGTTTGTCTACGGCACGTTGCGCCGCGGCGGGCGCAACGACATCGCGCGCTTCCGGCCCGAACCATTCCACGTGGCCGATGCCGCCATTGCGGGCACGCTGTACGACCTGGGCGCCTACCCCGGCGTGGTGCTGGGCGGAAAAGGGCGCGTGGTGGGCGAGATCTACCGCATCGAGCCCGAGGTGGAAGCGGCGCTCGACGTGCTCGAAGAAGTTGCCGACGACGACGCCGGCGAATACATCAGGCGCCATGTGACGCTGGAAGCGGGCGCGCAGCAGTTCGAATGCCTGGTCTACGAGATCCATCCGTCGCGCATCGCAGGCCGTGCGGTGATCAGGAGCGGCGACTGGATCGCGCACGCGGCGGCCAGGTAAGGCCAGTCTCGCGGGCCTCGTTTTCACGCCTGAAAGGCCCGTTGCACATCGTGAAATTGGCGACTGCTGCGCCGCAATATTTTTTCTCGATATGAGAAAAATAATTTTGCATTGAGAAATCTATCCGTAAGTCATTGATTTTGCTGTGATAAAAATATGTCTTCTATAAGACATAAGAGTCCGAGATCGGTTTACAGTGACTCCACGGCCGCAGCGCCCATCTTTCAATCAACCTCACGGAGTGACCATGCCCCAGACCCTCACCGAACAACTGAGCCGCGAACAGCAAATTGCCGCCCTCGAGAAAGAATGGGCCACCAATCCCCGCTGGAAGGGCATCAAGCGCGGCTACAGCGCCGCCGACGTGGTGCGCCTTCGCGGTTCGTTCCCCATCGAGCACACGCTGGCACGCCGCGGCGCCGAGAAGCTCTGGGAGCTGGTGAACAACGAGCCCTACGTCAATTGCCTCGGCGCGCTCACGGGCGGCCAGGCCATGCAGCAGGTGAAGGCCGGCGTGAAGGCCATCTACCTGTCGGGCTGGCAGGTTGCCGCGGACGCCAACACCTACTCGGCCATGTACCCCGACCAGTCGCTGTACCCGGTGGACTCGGTGCCGACCGTGGTCGAGCGCATCAACAACACCTTTCGCCGCGCGGACGAAATCCAGTGGTCCAAGAACGTGAATCCCGGCGACAAGGGCTATGTCGACTACTTCGCGCCCATCGTTGCGGACGCTGAAGCCGGCTTTGGCGGCGTGCTGAACGGCTTCGAGCTGATGAAGGCCATGATCAAGGCCGGCGCCGGCGGCGTGCACTTCGAAGACCAGCTCGCCTCGGTCAAGAAGTGCGGCCACATGGGCGGCAAGGTGCTGGTGCCCACCACGGAAGCCGTGCAGAAGCTCGTCGCCGCGCGCATGGCCGCCGACGTTTGCGGTACGCCAACGCTCGTGATTGCCCGCACCGACGCCGAAGCGGCCGACCTCATCACCAGCGACTACGACGAGAACGACAAGCCGTTCCTGACCGGCGAGCGCACCGCCGAAGGCTTCTACAAGACCAGGAAGGGCATGGACCAGGCCATCAGCCGCGCTATCGCCTATGCGTACTACGCCGACCTGGTGTGGTGCGAAACCGGCACGCCCGACCTCGAGTTCGCCCGCAAGTTCGCCGAAGCCGTGCACAAGGTGCACCCCGGCAAGATGCTGGCCTACAACTGCTCGCCTTCGTTCAACTGGAAGAAGAACCTCGACGACGCCACCATTGCCAAGTTCCAGAAGGAACTGGGCGCCATGGGCTACAAGTACCAGTTCATCACGCTGGCCGGCATCCATTCGATGTGGTTCAACATGTTCGACCTGGCCCAGGACTACGTGCAGCGCGGCATGTCGGCCTACGTCGAGAAGGTGCAAGAGCCCGAGTTCGCGGCGCGCGACCGCGGCTACACCTTCGTATCGCACCAGCAGGAAGTGGGCACCGGTTACTTCGACGAGGTGACCACGGTCATCCAGGGCGGCAAGTCCAGCGTCACGGCGCTGACCGGCTCGACCGAAGAAGAACAGTTCCACTGACCCGCTGATCGCCGACAAAGACGATTCGCTGTCACCATCCAGCCCGGCCTAGCGCCGGGCTTTTTTTGTGGGAAACCGCAAAACCCGGCAGCCAATGGGCTCGCACGGGCAGCGGATAGAATTGCGGCTCTCTGCACCCAACAAGAGCGAGAAAGGCACCTTGGTTATGACACCGCGAACTACTCCGCAAGGATCGAGCGGCTTTTTCTTCGTCTTCGAAGGAAAGAGCCGGTAGCCCGCGCTCGCTGGTTTCTGCCAGCTCCCAAACCAAGCAAAGCGCGGCCAGTCACCGCGCTTTTTGTTTTTTCGCCCCGAGGTTTTTCATGATCCAGATCACGCTTCCCGACAACTCGCGCCGCGAGTTCCCCGGCCCGGTTTCGGTGGCCGAAGTTGCCCAGTCCATCGGACCCGGGCTCGCCAAGATGACGGTGGCCGGCAAGGTCGACGGCAAGCTGGTCGATGCCAGCGACGTCATCGACCGCGACGCCAAGCTGCAGATCATCACGCCCAAGGACGACGAGGGCCTGGAGATCATCCGCCACTCGACGGCCCACCTCGTCGGCCACGCCGTGAAGCAGCTCTACCCGACGGCCAAGATGGTCATCGGGCCGGTGATCGAGGAGGGCTTTTATTACGACATCTCGTACGAGCGCCCCTTCACGCCCGAAGACATGGCCGCCATCGAGGCGCGCATGAAGGAGCTGATTGCGCAGGACTACGACGTGGTCAAGAAGATGACGCCGCGTGCCGAAGTCATCGAGGTCTTCAAGTCGCGCGGCGAAGACTACAAGCTGCGCCTCGTCGAAGACATGCCCGACGAGCAGGCCATGGGCCTCTACTACCACCAGGAATACGTCGACATGTGCCGCGGCCCGCACGTGCCGAACACGCGCTTCCTGAAGGTCTTCAAGCTCACCAAGCTGGCCGGCGCCTACTGGCGCGGCGACGCCAAGAACGAGCAGCTGCAGCGCGTCTACGGCACGGCCTGGGCCGACAAGAAGCAGCTCGACCAGTACATCCAGCGCATCGAAGAGGCCGAGAAGCGCGACCACCGCAAGCTCGGCAAGGAGCTCGACCTGTTCCACATCGACGAAGTGGCGCCGGGCGTGGTGTTCTGGCACCCCAAGGGCTGGGCCGTGTGGCAGGCGGTGGAACAGTACATGCGCGGCATCTACCGCGACACGGGCTACTGGGAAGTGAAGGGCCCGCAGATTCTCGACAAGAGCCTGTGGGAGAAAACGGGCCACTGGCAGAACTACCGCGACAACATGTTCACGACGGAGTCGGAAAAGCGCGAATACGCGCTCAAGCCGATGAACTGCCCCGGCCACGTGCTCATCTTCAAGAGCGACCTGCGCAGCTACCGCGACCTGCCGCTGCGCTACGGCGAGTTCGGCCAGTGCCACCGCAACGAACCCAGCGGCGCGCTGCACGGCATCATGCGCGTGCGCGGCTTCACGCAGGACGACGGGCACATCTTCTGCACCGAAGACCAGATCCTCGACGAATGCATCGCCTACACGGAGCAATTGCAGAAGGTCTATGCCGACTTCGGCTTCACGGACATCCTCTACAAGGTGGCCACGCGGCCCGACAACCGCGTGGGCTCCGACGAGCTGTGGGACAAGGCCGAGCATGCGGTCATGGAAGCGCTGCGCCGCTCGGGCGTCGACTTCATCATCTCGCCCGGCGACGGCGCCTTCTATGGCCCCAAGATCGAGTACACGCTGAAGGACGCGCTGGGCCGCCAGTGGCAGTGCGGCACGATGCAGGTCGACTTCAACACGGCCGAACGGCTGGGCGGCGAATACGTCACCGAGTCGAGCGGCCGCGCGCACCCCGTCATGCTGCACCGCGCCATCGTGGGCAGCCTCGAGCGCTTCATCGGCATGCTGATCGAACACCACGCCGGCGCACTGCCCGCGTGGCTCGCTCCGGTGCAGGTGGCGGTGCTCAATATCAGCGAAGGGCAGGCCGATTACGCCGCTTCAGTGGCGAAAACGCTGGAGAATCAAGGGCTTAGGGTTCAGCTGGATCTGCACAACGAGAAGATTACGTATAAAATACGGAAGCATTCGTTGCAAAAGCTCCCTTACATCATTGTCGTAGGCGACAAAGAGAAGGAAGCTGGTGCCGTCGCAGTGCGCGCCCGGGGCAACCAAGACCTCGGTGCAATGTCCCTCGAATCGTTCAAGCAGCGGCTCGACCAGGATATTGCTGACAAGCGTTGATTAGTCCCAGAAGCACCCCAACTTGTGTTTCTCGACCAAATCATGCCGCTTGTCCGCGAGGACTGACCCGGCTTCCGCTACAGATTTTGTAGCAATTTTTGAAGGATTCTGACCATCGCTACTGCATTTCGCGACCGCCGCCACCGCGAGGAACGCCAACACCGCCTGAACCGGGAAATCATGGCCCCGGAAGTCCGCCTTGTAGGCCCGGAAAACGAGCCATTGGGTGTTATGAGTCTCTCCGAGGCCTTGCGCCTTGCCGGTGAGGCTGACGTGGATCTGGTGGAGGTCGTCGCCGCGGCCAATCCGCCAGTGTGCCGCCTGATCGAGTACGGCAAGTTCAAGTACCACGAGCAGAAGAAGGCGGCCGAGGCGAAGTCGAAGCAGAAGGTCATCGAGGTCAAGGAAATCAAGTTCCGGCCCGGTACCGACGATGGCGACTACAACATCAAGATGCGCAACATCAAGCGCTTTCTTGAAGAGGGTGACAAATGCAAGATCACGCTGCGCTTCCGCGGCCGCGAGATCACGCACCAGGAACTCGGCCTGGCCTTGCTGCAGCGCATTCGCGATGAGCTGGGCGACCTGATCGTCGTGGAGCAGTTTCCCAAGCTCGAAGGCCGGCAGATGATCATGATGATCGCTCCGGGCCGCAAGAAACCGGGTGGCGGTGGTACCGCCAAGCCCGTGTCGTCGGAAACGTCGGCGCCCGCGGCAGCCTGAAAAGGCTGGTTGGGTGACAGAGAGATAGATAGCAGGGTTTTAAAGAATTTCGCCGTTGCCGGCGCTTCGCAAGAAGAGCAGGCAGGGGCGAGATAAAGAAGTGTCTCGGGGCCAACAAGTCCGTGGAGTATCCGCGGCGCCTCACGAGCACAAACTAAAGGAGCATTCACATGCCCAAAATGAAGACCAAGAGCAGCGCGAAAAAACGTTTCCGCGTTCGTCCCGGTGGCACCGTCAAGCGCGGTCAAGCCTTCAAGCGTCACATCTTGACGAAGAAGACCACCAAGAACAAGCGTCACCTGCGTGGTGCAGTCGCAGTGCATGAAACCAACATGGTTTCTGTCGCCGCCATGCTGCCCGGCCGTGGCATTTAACTCAGACGAACAAGGAGTACACACATGCCTCGCGTCAAACGTGGTGTAACGGCTCGCGCCCGCCACAAGAAAGTTCTCGCACTCGCCAAGGGTTTCCGCGGTCGCCGCGGTAATGTCTTCCGCATCGCCAAACAGGCGGTGATGAAGGCTGGGCAATATGCCTACCGTGACCGCCGCAACAAGAAGCGCGTTTTCCGTCAACTGTGGATCGCGCGTATCAACGCCGCCTCGCGCGAACTGGGCCTGACCTACAGCCAGTTTGCAAACGGCATCCGCAAGGCCGGAATCGAGATCGACCGCAAGATGCTTGCGGACATCGCAGTGCACGACAAGGCCGCTTTTGCCGGCATCGTGGAGCAGGTCAAGGCCAAGCTGGCTGCTTGATCCTGTAAAGCAAGGGCGGCTGCCTTCGTGGCAGCCTCCTGCGCCCACGACACAAGGGCTGGCGCTTGAAAAGGCTCCAGCTCTTTTTTTATTTCCCCGCCTATTTTCTGTTGCTATGAACGAGTTGGACTCCCTGGTCGCCACCGCACGCGCCGCCTTCGCCGAAGCGAAAACGCCCGCCGAGCTCGAGAACGCCAAGGCGCAGTTCCTCGGCAAGTCGGGCCGCATCACCGAGCTGATGAAGGGCATGGCCGCGCTCAGCGTCGACGAGAAGAAGTCGCGCGGCGCCGCAATCAACGTGGCCAAGCAGGCCATCGAGTCCTCGCTGACCGAACGCCGCCAGCAACTGGCCGACGAAGAGCTTTCGCTGCAGCTGCGCGCCGAGGCCCTCGACGTGAGCCTGCCCGGCAGCCGCCGCAATCCGGGTGGCTTGCACCCGGTGAGCCGCACCCTGGAGCGCATCGAGGAGATCTTCTCCAGCATGGGCTTCGACGTGGCCGACGGCCCGGAGATCGAGAGCGACTGGCACAGCTTCACCTCGCTCAACAACCCGCCGAACCATCCTGCGCGTTCGATGCAGGACACCTTCTATGTCGACCTGAACGGCGACGACGGCATTCCGTACAACCTGCGTCCGCACACCAGCCCGATGCAGGTGCGCTATGCGCATCAGCACATCAAGAAGTACGCGGCCGAGTTTGCCGCCGCGGCAGCCGACACCACCGGTGCCGTCAAGGCGCCCGAGATCCGCGTGATTGCGCCCGGCCGCACCTACCGCGTCGACAGCGACGCCACGCACTCGCCCATGTTCCACCAGTGCGAAGGCCTGTGGCTCGGCGAAAACGTGAGCTTCAAGGACCTGAAGGTCGTCTTCACCGACTTCTGCCGCACCTTCTTCGAGAGCGATGACTTGGTGTTGCGCTTTCGCCCGAGCTTCTTTCCTTTTACCGAGCCCAGCGCCGAAATCGACATCCAGTTTGCGAGCGGCCCGCTGGCCGGCCGCTGGCTCGAAGTCGCCGGTTCGGGCCAGGTGCACCCGAACGTGGTGCGCAACATGGGGCTCGACCCCGAGCGCTACATCGGCTTTGCCTTTGGCATGGGGCCCGACCGCCTCACGATGCTGCGCTACGGCGTGAACGACTTGCGACTGTTCTTCGACGGCGACTTGCGCTTTCTCTCGCAGTTCCAGTAAGCACCCATCCATAGAAAAACCGAATACGAGATCGAAGAGATGCAATTCCCGGAATCCTGGCTGCGCGAGTTCTGCAACCCGCCTCTCGGCAGTGCCGAGCTGGCCGAAACGCTCACCATGGGCGGCTTCGAGGTCGAAGAGCGCCGCCCCGTGGCGCCGCCCTTCAGCCGCATCGTGGTTGGCGAGATCAAGGAAGCCGTGCAGCACCCCAACGCCGATCGCCTGCGCGTGTGCCAAGTCGACGCGGGGCAGGGCGCCTTGCTCAACATCGTGTGCGGCGCACCCAATGCGCGCGTCGGCATCAAGGTGCCCTGCGCGCTGGTCGGCGCCGAACTGCCGCCGGGCGAAGACGGCAAGCCCTTTCTCATCAAGCTTGGCAAGCTGCGCGGCGTCGAAAGCCAGGGCATGCTGTGCTCGGCCCGCGAGCTCAAGCTGAGCGAAGACCACGGCGGCCTGCTCGAGCTCGACGCCGACGCGCCCATTGGCGCCGACGTGCGCGACGTGCTCAAGCTCGACGACGCGCTCCTTACGCTGAAGCTCACGCCCAACCTCGCGCATGGCCTGAGCGTGTACGGCATTGCACGCGAACTCTCGGCCCTCACCGGGGCACCGCTCAAGACGCCCGCCATTGCGCCGGTTGCAACATCGTTTGCCGACGTGCTGCCGGTGAAGGTGGAAGCGCCCGAACTCTGCGGCCGTTTTTCGGGCCGCATTGTGCGCGGCGTGAACACCAAGGTCGCCACGCCGGCCTGGATGGTCGAACGCCTGGCGCGCTGCGGCCAGCGCAGCGTGACGCCGCTGGTCGACATTTCGAACTACGTCATGTTCGAGTACGGCCAGCCCAGCCACATCTTCGACCTCGACAAGATCCACGGCGGCCTCACCGTGCGCTGGGGCAAGGCGGGCGAGCAGCTCAAGCTGCTGAACGGCAACACCATCAGCGTCGACGACAAGGTGGGCGTGATTGCCGACGACCAGGCCGTCGAATCGCTTGCCGGCATCATGGGCGGCGATGCCACCTCGGTGTCCGACGACACGCGCAACATCTACGTCGAGGCCGCGTTCTGGTGGCCCGAAGCCGTTCAGGGCCGCTCGCGCCGCTTCAACTTCTCGACCGATGCCGGGCATCGCTACGAGCGCGGCGTCGACCCGAGCCGCACGGTCGAAATCATCGAGCGCATCACGCAACTCGTCATCGAGATCTGCGGCGGCCAGGCCGGCGCCATGGACGACAAGATCCTGAACGTGCCCGAGGCCATGCCCGTCACGCTGCGCGTGGCGCGTGCCGCGCGCGTCATCGGCATGCCGCTCTCGCAGGCGCAATGCGCCGACGCACTGCGCCGCCTGGGTTTTGCCCTTGGCGAAGGCGAGGGCACATTGACCGTCACGCCGCCGCCGCACCGCTTCGACCTGCTGATCGAAGAAGACCTCATCGAAGAGGTGGCGCGCCTGATCGGCTTCAACAACCTGCCGACCACCGCGCCGCTGGCGCCCATTACCGCCCGCGTGCGGCCCGAGGCCCAGCGCAGCCGCTTCGCGGTGCGCCGCAGCCTTGCGGCGCTCGGCTACCAGGAAACCATCAACTTCAGTTTTGTCGAAGCGCACTGGGAGCAAGACCTGGCCGGCAATGCCAACCCCGTCAAGCTGCTGAACCCCATCGCCAGCCAGATGAGCGTGATGCGTTCGTCGCTGATCGGCTCGCTGCTGCAGGTGCTCAAGTTCAACCTCGACCGCAAGGCCCCGCGCGTGCGCGTGTTCGAAGTGGGCCGCGTGTTCTTGCGCGACGACAGCGTGGCCACCACCGACAGCACCGTGCGCGGCGTTCACCAGCCCATGCGCGTGGCCGGCCTTGCCCTGGGCGACGCCGAAGAAGCGCGCTGGGACGGCAAGCCGCACCGCGTCGATTTTTATGACGCCAAGGGCGACGTCGAAGCGCTGCTCGCACCGCTGGTGCCCAGCTTCGAGGCGGCCGAGCATCCGGCCCTGCACCCCGGCCGCTCCGCGCGCGTGCTGATCGACGGCAAGGCCATTGGCTTTGTCGGCGAGCTGCATCCGCGCTGGCGCCAGAAGTGGGACTTTGCCCTGGCGCCCGTGGTTTTTGAACTCGACCTCGACGCAGTGACCGCGCGGCCCGTGCCCGTGGCCCAGCCGGTGCCCAAGCACCAGGCCGTCGAGCGCGACATTGCCGTAGTCGTGGCCGAATCCGTCACGCACAATGCGTTGATGCAGGCCATTCAATCGGCGGCCGCGGCGCAAGGGCTGCTGCGCGACGCCACGCTGTTCGACATCTATCGCCCACAGCCTGCGCGCGACGGCGCGGCGCCCGCATCGGGCGGCCTGGCGCAAGGGGAGAAGAGCATGGCGGTTCGCCTGAGCTTCCAGGACGACAACGCCACGCTCACCGACGAGCAGGTGGAACCTGCCGTGCGCGCCATCGTCGAACAATTGAGCGCCAGACTCGGCGCGCGCCTGAGGGGGTGATGAGAATGAACGCCGCGGAATTCACGCTCGAAGCCCTCGAAACGCCCGCACTCACCAAGGCGCACCTGGCCGACCTGCTGTTCGAGCAGATCGGCCTCAACAAGCGCGAATCCAAGGACATGGTCGAGGCCTTCTTCGACCTCATCGCCAACAGCCTGATCGAAGGCACCGACGTCAAGATTTCGGGCTTTGGCAACTTCCAGATCCGCGTGAAGGCACCGCGGCCGGGCCGCAATCCGCGCACCGGCGAAGCCATTCCCATCGGCGAGCGGCGCGTGGCCACCTTTCACGCAAGCGCCAAGCTGAAGGAGCAGATCCACGGGAGCATCGAGCCCAGCGGCACTTCCGAGGTCGAGTGGAGCCTGGGCGCCGAATAAGTGCTTGGCGCTGCGCGGGTGCGTAGAGTAATCTCTAAGGTTTCCCGCGCACGGTCTTGATTTCAATGGAGAAAACGCTCCCGCCCATTCCCGTCAAACGCTACTTCACCATCGGTGAGGTTGGCGAGCTGTGTGGCGTCAAGCCGCACGTGCTGCGCTATTGGGAGCAGGAGTTCACGCAACTGCGCCCCATGAAGCGGCGCGGCAACCGGCGCTACTACCAGCACCACGAGGTGCTCATGATTCGCCGCATCCGCGATCTGCTCTACGACCAGGGCTTTACCATCAGCGGCGCGCGCAACAAGCTGCAAGAACTCGTGCAAGGCGAGCGCGAGCGTCGCAAGGCCGGCATCGTGCCGCTCGAGGGCATGGAAGCCGTCGAGATCGACCAGGAAGAGTTCGATGCCGCCATGCACCAGGACGAAGACGCCCACAACCCCGAACTCCGGCAAGCCACGGCCCGCATCGTCGATCCGTCGCAGCTGATGCACCTGCGGCGCGAGCTTTTTGAAATTCGTGAGCTGCTGACCATCGGACGGTGATTTCAGCCGGCTATAATTGAGAGCTTCGGTGTGTGGCGCAGCCTGGTAGCGCACTTGCATGGGGTGCAAGGGGTCGAAGGTTCGAATCCTTTCACACCGACCAATATCGTCAGATAGATCAACGGGTCAGAGCCACAAGCTCTGACCCGTTTTTTTTGCCCGGCGACGGGGTCAGTCGTCAGACCGCGCGACGAAGAGCAGGCACATGCTCACAACGCCTAGTAACGTGCCGGCCACAAATATTCCGATGTCGAGTGCGAGGGTGTACATAGGTTTTCAAAACAAGTGCCCTTCCGATACTTTTGAAGTATTGAAGCTTGTTCACCTGACCCGCTGCTGAGTAGCGGATTAGAGGCATCTGCCCAAACATAAGTTGTCCGGAAAACGATAGATATTGGTACACGGTTTCGCCCGGTGGCCCAGCCCGCAACAAGGCACAACCGAAAGCATGCATGGAGGCTCGTCTGGCAGGCACCAAATGCAGTCGACCTCATGCACCAAAACGTGACATCCATCACACTTCCGCCAACTCATGGGTAGCAAACTGTAAATTTCGCTATTTATGTCTAAAAAGGTGATTTCCGTCTCTTTTTACGAATCGCAACGTTTGGCGGCAAAAGTTAAACTCTGTGAACAAGAGGGGGCATCGAGCGACAGGTAGTCCTCTGTCGCCTCTGTCGGGCTTTCACCCGGAGTGAAACAACACAGAGGTTTGCTTTGAGACGTCAAGTCAACGCGGCGGCGTGGTCCGCCGCCCTATTTGTGGGTACCCTGGGTCTAGGTACCCTGTTGCTCCAGGGCTGCACCATCGTGCCCGGCATGGGTACCGTGGAGCCTTACCAGAGTGCGGAAGATCTGCCGCCCAAGTTCCAGTACCTGCCCGACGCAGCGCCTGAGGACCGCATCACCCCCATCACGCCGGCCCTTGTGCGCACGCTGGCCAAAATGACGCCCAAGAGCGTGCCGCCGGAAGTGCAGGCGCTCTTCGGCAAGTCGCAGCGCTACACCATCGGCCCTGGAGACGTGGTGGGCGTCATCGTGTATGACCACCCCGAGCTGCTGCCCAATGCCGGTGCAGTCATCTCGCAGCAGTCTGACCCCACGGGCGTGAGCGTCGCGCCGGGCTTCATCGTCGACTCGTCGGGCGAAATCGCCTTTCCGTATGTGGGCCGCGTCAGGGTTGCCGGGCTCACCGAGGCCGAGGCCGGCGAGCTCATCTCCAAGTTGATCGTCACCCAGGTGCGCGAGCCCCAAGTGACGGTGCGCATTCAGTCGTTCAGAAGCCGCCGCGCCTACGTAGAAGGCGAAGTGCGCGCACCGGGCTCGCAGGTCTTCACCGACTTGCCCATGACGCTGTCCGAGGCCATTAACCGGGCCGGCGGCATCACCGCAAACGGAAACTTTGCGGCCGTGACCCTGGTTCGTGATGGCAAGTCCGTCGACATCAACCTGACGCGCCTGCGCGAAGCCGGCCGCGATGGCAACGACATTCCACTGAGGAGCGGCGACACCGTTCGCGTGGGCCACCGCGAAGACGCCAAGGTGTACGTGATGGGCGAAATCTTGCGCCCGTCGGCCCTGACGGTGCGCGGCAACGGGCGCCTCAACCTGAACGAAGCGCTGGGCGAAGCGGGCGGGCCGGTGCTCACCACCTCCAACCCCGGCCAGATCTACGTGATTCGCCAGGGTGCCACCGGCTTGCCCGCGATCTTCCATCTGGACGCCAAAAACCCCGCCGCCATGGTGCTGGCCAGGCAGTTCAGCCTGGAGGCGCAAGACGTGGTCTACATCGACCCGGTGCCGCTTGTGAAGTGGAACCGCGTGATCAGTTTGATTCTGCCGGCTGCCCAAGTGGTGAATCTGGGAAGCGAAACGGCGGATCGGTTCCGCTGATAGCGGCCCGGGTTGGTCGCGGCGATGCACAACGGCTTATTAATTTTCGCATCTCCTCTCGGCGTGGAGGGAAGGTTGCGCGCGGTCGATGCAATTCCTTCGGTTGTATTCGCGATTCCAATAATGCTGAATCGACCTTGATGGTGGTCGTTCCCAAATGAATACAAAAATAGCAGTGGTCGGAACCGGGTACGTTGGGATATCTAACGCTATCTTGCTGGCTCAGCACAACGAAGTCGTAGCGCTTGACATTATCCGGTCGAAGACCGACATGCTTAATGACAGGTGTTCGCCTATTGATGACGCAGATGTTAAGGACTATCTCGCAAACAAGTCACTGAATTTGCGCGCAACCTTGGATAAGGAGCAGGCGTATTTGGGTGCTGAGTTCGTTCTGGTCGCGACGCCAACGAATTACGATCCAGCCACGAATTTTTTTAACACGGAATCTGTCGAAGCGGTCGTCCGAGATGTGATTGCAATTAATCCGCGCGCGACTGTGGTGATCAAGTCAACTGTTCCGGTTGGCTACACAGCCAACTTAAGGGAAAAACTTGGCTGCAGCAATCTGATATTTTCCCCGGAATTTTTGCGGGAAGGGAAAGCTCTGCACGATAACCTTTACCCAAGTCGTATTGTAGTGGGTGGAAAATCCGAGGCCGCGCGGCGGCTTGCTCAGCTTTTGCAGCAAGGCGCGATTAAAGAAGATGTGCCGGTGCTATTTACCGAGAGCTCAGAAGCGGAGGCGATCAAGTTATTCGCGAATACGTATTTGGCCATGAGGGTCGCATACTTTAATGAGCTCGATACCTATGCCATCACTCACCAGCTAGATTCGCGGGAAATTATTAGCGGCGTATGCCTTGATCCCCGTATTGGGCTTCACTATAACAATCCAAGCTTTGGATACGGCGGATATTGTCTTCCAAAAGACACCAAGCAGCTTTTGGCCAATTATCAGGATATTCCTCAAACTCTAATCAGCGCCATTGTCACTGCCAATACTGTTCGCCAAGAATTCATAGCCGAAGATATTCTTCGCCGGCGCCCGAGGTCGGTTGGAGTTCATCGACTCATCATGAAGTCCGGCAGTGATAATTTTAGAGAAAGCAGCGTGCAAGGAATAATTGGTCGACTTAAAGAAAAAGGTGTATCCATATCAATCTACGAGCCTGTGTTGCAGCAGGGCGAGTATTTGGGTTTCCCTGTAATTCGCGACCTAAGAGTTTTTAAAGAGCGTTCCGATTTAATTTTGGCTAACCGCCGCGTGCCAGAGCTCGCTGATGTTTCCGAGCGCCTCTACACTCGTGATGTCTTCGGAAATGATTAAAAATAAAAGTGCGCCGCTCCACCTCGATCCTAAAAGTGAGGGAGCGTCAATAGGAGGCGGAATTCTGTTGGGTGATAATTTGCCGGTCGTAATCAGGTGAAATCGACTTCTTTGCAAATAATAGGAGGACAGGCGCTATGGGCATTAACGCAAGCGCTAGTCATACTTCTATTGGCGAGACAAGCTGGTGGTGTGGAGCTTATTGGAACATTTACCTTGGCCTTGGCGATTTTCACGCCATTGTGTTTGGTGGGTGGCTTAAATTTAAGAAACTTGATCGCGATTGACGAAGGGAAAAGGATCGATATTGCTGCGGCTTTGATTCTCCGCGCTATTGTTGTAGTTGTGGCACTCGCGATAACGGTCGTCGCTTTGCAATGCACCGGGAATTTAAACAGCCAGTGGCTGATAGTCGTTGCTCTTCTAGCCACGCGCGCTCTCGATCATGTAAGCGATGTCGCCGCGGGCTTTTATCAGAACAATAACCGACTTGGAAAAATAGGCACCTCTTTTTTTGCCAGAGGCTGTGCAAGTTTCTTGCCTCTGATCGCCATTTGGAGCCTAGGGGGAGGATTGGGTTGGGCCGCGGTTGCCTCCTTCTTGACGACATTGGCCGCTGTTATTGTTTTTGACCTGATATCCATAAGAAAAATAAAAGAAATTAACAAAGATAAGGGAAATCCAAAAATAGGTGTTCTTTTCAAAGCACTTATGCCTTCTTTGTCTGCGTCGCTATTTCCATTTTTTGATAGCTTGCACTCCAACAGTCTGCGCTACGTGGTGTTTTTCTTATTTTCAAGTTCTGTGTTGGGATTGGTCGGAATTGCTCAGACCTTGTTTGCGCCGGTTCAATTGCTAATTAGTGCGCTGGGGTATTCTTATTTGCCAAAAATGAGAATGCTCGTCAAAGCGGGCGATCGCGACAAAATAATTTCCCTTGTTAGAGAGGGAAGTTTGCAAGGGCTGCTTCCCACGGCCGCCTTTTTGATTCTCTCTTTGATTGTCCCTGAGTCCTTGCTTCGCGTTGCATTTGGGAGTGTCGATCTGAACGGTCTGCGGGAAGCGTTATATATGGTGTCAATTGCAATGCTGTTCTTTGGCGTGACTGGCTACTTGGCGCAATCTGTACTGGCAATGAGGCAGGAACGATATTACCTATTGTCGCCTTTGATTGGCTCTCTGTCTTTCTTTGCTTTAACTGCCGTGTTCTATAGTTTCGAGCCAAAAATTGAGTTAATTTTCGTTGGGATCCTTTTTGCTTCTAGTTTTTTCTCAAGGATGGTTTGCAATTTGATGGGATTGAATTCCAAACTCGGGAGCCAGGCATGAGCTACACGGGTGGGAGAGTGCTGTTTCCTGTTAGATTGGCCAAGAAAATCTCACTGCATATTGCTGGGGTGATAAATACCGTTTTATATCGGATCGCATGCAAGTCTTTTGGAAGAGGGAGCCGGATTCAGGGCAGCATATTTGTTGCCGAACCCAGAGTTGTTGAATTCGGGGAGAATTGTTTCATTAGCCAGGGTTTGATTGCATCGTCCGAAATCGCGGGAAAGACGCTAAAGATAGGGAATGGAGTACAAATAAACTCGGACGTGAAGTTGGACCATACGGGTGGATTAACCATAGGGGATAAAACACTCATTTCGGAGCAGGTAATAATCTATAGCCACGATCATGGCTTGAACCCCCGCTCGAAGCCTATCCCAATTCAAAAAATAATAGGGCGCGAAGTTTGGATTGGCGCCCGCGCAATAGTGATGCCCGGTTGCAAAGAGATTGGAGACCGCGCAATTATTGGGGCTGGCGCATTGGTGACGCGCGACGTGCCTGCGGGTTCTATTGTCGCGGGGAATCCAGCAAAGGTTATAAGAATGGTGGAGGACTAGCATGCTGGCCCTATTGATCTTGTTGCTGGGTTTTGTTCATCTCCTGCCTTGGCTGAATTCGAGGCGAGATGGAGTAGGAAAAAATCCGGCAAAACTGATTTCCATTATCAGTGGAGTCATGTCAATGCCATATCTCTGTGTCATTGCATGGGATGGAGAAAAGTCAGCCGTCAAGCCGATCTTAAAAAGCGGTGACTTTGAATATCTTTTGATGGTATTCATTATTTATTATTGCATCGGAATGCTTTGCCTGTTTGGTGGCATTTATCTCGGCGCAAGAATTAAATTAACTGCCCTCAATGTGTTTTCCTTTAACAAGCCGGTGGGAACGAGGTTTTATCGAAGATTTTCGCATTTTTTTCTTGCGTTGGTTCTCCTGCTTTCTGCATTGAAGTTGCAGCAGGTAGGAGGGTTGTTGGAATTTTGGGCCAATATCGGCATGCGAGCCCAAAACTTATCCGGCACGGGAATTCTGGATGCGTTTATTTTGCCCTCAAGTTATTTGGCAATTTTCTTTGCACTTTATGCAAGGTCAATAGACGGCCGGCCAAGTCGCTATTGGATAGTTTTTCTGGTTGTTGTCATGTTTGTTGCGCTATCGTTGTTCGGCGGGCGCAAGAACTCAATAATGCTGGTGATTTTCTCGTTGCTTGCAGCCAGTGTATTCAATCTGCGATTCAAATTAATGTCCTTGAAGGCTGTGATTGCCTATGCTTTTCTCGGAGTGTTTTTCGTTGCAATATTGATATTTCGATTGAATAGTCAACCCGATTCGTCGAACGTTTCGTTGGATCTTTTGGATACGATTCAAAATGCCAGTTACGTTGATACCTATCTATTCATAATAGATCATTTTTCCGATCGCCCGTTTTGGTATGGGATTGGCTTTGGTGATTTGGCAATTAGATTGTCGAGTGGCGGAGATCCAAGTTTCCTGCCTCCAATTGATGACGGCGTCTATATTAGATCGCTCGTGGAAGGGTGGAGTGTTCAGCCACCCATGCCTTTCAACGAGCTATATCCTAGTTCTTGGCCGCCTGAGACTTTCGGCTCCGGATATGCCAACTTCGGACTCTTTGGTGTTGTGTTGTTCTTTTCTCTCAAAGGACTCATTTCCGGAGTGCTCCTTCGATGGGCTCGGGGGCGTGGCTTTGCTCCTATTCCATTGTTTTTGATGATTTACGTCTCTGCGAACTTCCATTTTTCGAATTTGAGAATTGTGCAGACGGGATTTTTGTTTGCTGTTATTTTCATTGTCGTGATGTTTTTGAAGATTTCGACAGGTGGAAGAAAAGTGAAGTTGGCTCATTGATATGCGTCCAGTTGTTTTGATTTTTATTGCGCATTATCTTCCTGGATTTAAGATCGGCGGGCCTCTGAGAAGTATCGCAAATCTAATAGATCATCTTTCCGGGGAGTTTGATTTCTTTGTTTTCACGAGTGATCGGGATTTGGGTGATGTTCGTCCATATCCCGATGTGATTGCGGATTGTTGGACGCAAGTCGGCGGTGCGAAGGTTTACTACGCTTCCCCAAAGATGAAAACATTGTCTGGTATCGCGAAGGTATTGAAGCGAACTCCGCATGATTTGCTGTATATAAATAGTTTTTTTTCATTTCAAAATTCAATGCTGCCAGTGTTGGCTTTGCGGCATGTTCGGCGTTCTTCCGTACCGGTCGTTATTGCACCACGTGGGGAGTTTTCACGTGGTGCGCTGGCGCTCAAGGCGTGGAAAAAGAGGCCATACACCGCCATTGCAAAGATGAGCGGCCTTTTGCGAGGACTAATGTGGCAGGCATCAACTGAGTATGAAGCTGAAGACATTAGAGCTGCGGTGGGGCCCACCGCAAAGAAAATTGCGATCGCGCGAAACTTAGCGACCCGATTGCCTGTGGTCCCTCCTGACCACTCACCTCGTGCACTTGGAGAGCCTCTTCGGCTCGTTTTTCTATCTCGGATATCACCGAAGAAAAATCTAGACTTTGCCTTAAGAGTTCTGGCTCGGGTGCGAAAGCCTGTGAACTTTCGGATTTATGGTCCCCCCGAAGACCTCGCATACTTGAATGAATGCAAAGTACTGGTGGAAGCATTGGCCGCTCACATTACTGTTGAATGGCACGATGCCGTTGCGCCTGAATGTGTGTCCACAGTAATGGCTCAGCATGATCTTTTCTTTTTTCCGACCAAGGGCGAGAACTTCGGCCATGTAATCGCGGAAGCACTCGGAGCTGGGACACCTGTACTAATTTCGGACACTACGCCTTGGCGAGGACTGGCTGTAGAAGGTGTGGGGAATGATTTTCCTCTCGCGGACGCCGATGCGTTTGCGTCGCGAATAGAAGAGCTTGTTGAATTGTCGCCGCAAGAGGCGCTAAACCTTCGTGCGCGGGTGTCCAAGTACGCGAGGAGCTTGCAGGACCGTGATGAGAGTGTTGAATCTCATCGAAATTTATTTCACCAGTCGCTAGCTGGTCCAGCTAGTCATTGATTTTGATTATATTTATATGAAACCGGAAAAAGTTTTGATTACCGGCGGAACCGGTTCGTTTGGTAAGACGATGCTGCGTGATTTATTGAAGTCTGATATTTCAGAAGTGCGAGTGCTGAGCCGAGATGAAGAGAAGCAGGATGCCTTACGGAATGAATTAAAGGACGGTCGGGTTCGCTTTTACATTGGAGATATCCGTGACCGCGAAAGCGTTGATCGAGCCATAAATGGAGTCGACTGTGTCTTTCATGCGGCTGCACTTAAGCAAGTTCCATCCTGTGAGTTTTTTCCACTGGAGGCTGTGCGGACCAACATAGTTGGCTCTGAAAATGTGCTCCGATCCGCTGTGGCTGCAGGCGTTCGAAGCTTGGTATGTCTTTCTACGGATAAGGCGGTTTTTCCTATTAATGCAATGGGTATCTCCAAGGCAATGATGGAAAAACTGGCGCAGGCTATCGCGCGCTCAATAGGATCCACTGGTGATACAACGGTCTCTATTGTGCGATATGGCAATGTTATGTATTCGCGTGGATCAGTTATCCCGCTATTCGTCAAGCAGCTAAAGGCAGGGCAGCCAATAACCATCACAGAGCCAACCATGACGCGATTTTTAATGCCTTTGCTTGATTCCGTCTCGTTGGTGCACCATGCCTTTCTTAATGCCCGGCAAGGTGATTTATTTGTAAGAAAAGCCGCTGCGGCCACGATTTTGGATTTGGTTGCTGCATTGAAGGAATTGTTTAAGCTGCCCGATCACCCGGTGAAGATTATTGGGTGGCGACATGCAGAAAAATTGTACGAAACTTTGGTTAGTGCGCAAGAGCTCGCGCAAAGCGATGACATGGGGAATTATTTTCGAATTCGAATGGATGCGCGTGACTTGAATTATCAAGCTTATTTCAGCGAAGGCGACCGGGGAACGGCAAGGCTGGAGGACTATCACTCCCACAACGCGGAGCGTCTCGATGTCACAGGCATTAAAAATTTGTTGCTGACGCTGCCTGAAATCCGAGCCGAATTGGAGGCCTGGAGCTCATAGGTATGAAGATACTGATCACCGGGCCTGACGGTTTTATCGGCAAAAATCTGCGCCTGCACCTGGCCGAGCGCAAAGATGTGCAGGTGGTCTGCTTCACCCGCGACGACAGCGTGGAGCAACTGCCGGCGCTGCTGCAGGGGGTGGACTTCGTGTTCCACCTGGCGGGCGTCAATCGCCCTCAAGACCCACAAGAGTTTGCTACCGGCAACGCAGAACTCACACAGAGCCTGTGCCGTGCCGTCTGCGCCGCGGCCGAATCCACCGGCAAGAAGGTGCCTGTCGTCTACACCTCGTCCACTCAGGCGGGTTTCGACAACCCTTATGGCCGCAGCAAGCGCGGAGCGGAAGAGACGCTGCAGGCCGCCGCCCGCACCCATGGCATTCCGGTGCACGTCTTTCGGCTGCCCAACGTGTTTGGCAAATGGTGCCGGCCCAACTACAACTCGGCCGTCGCCACGTTCTGCCACAACATCTCGCGCGGGCTCCCCATCCAGATCAACGATCCGTCCGCGGCCGTCACGCTGGTGTACGTGGACGACGTCATCGAACGATTCGTTCAGTTAATGGACGGTGCAGATGCGCAGGTAAACGCGGATGGTTTTGCCACCGTGGCGCCGCAATACACCACCACGGTGGGTGAGCTTGCCCGGCAAATTCAGTCGTTCAGGGACAGCCGCAGCACGCTCATGACCGATCGCGTGGGAACGGGGCTGGTGCGGGCGCTCTATTCAACCTATGTGAGCTACTTGCCACCCGAATCGTTCGCCTACCCGGTGCCGCAATACGGAGACGCGCGCGGCGTGTTCGTCGAGATGCTCAAGACGCCGGACGCCGGCCAGTTTTCGTTCTTCACCGCGCACCCGGGCATTACCCGAGGCGGCCATTACCACCACAGCAAGACCGAGAAATTCCTGGTCATCAAGGGGCAGGCGCGCTTCAAGTTCCGGCACATGCAGACCGGCGAAGCACATGAGCTGGTCACCGCGGGCGAGAAGCCTGAAATTGTCGAGACCGTGCCAGGCTGGACGCACGACATCACCAACATCGGCGCTGAAGAAATGGTCGTCATGCTTTGGGCCAACGAGGTGTTCGACCGGGCGCGGCCAGACACCTTTGCCTGCCCGCTGTAGCCCCTTCGATTACTGATTGTTCCCATGAAAAAACTCAAGGTCATGACAGTGGTGGGCACGCGCCCCGAGATCATTCGCCTGTCGCGAGTGCTGGCGCGTCTCGACGAGCATTGCGACCACGTGTTGGTTCACACCGGCCAGAACTACGACTACGAACTCAACCAGGTCTTCTTCGACGACCTCGGCGTTCGCAAGCCAGACCACTTCTTGAACAGTGCGGCAGATTCGACGGGTGCCGCGCACACCATTGGCAATCTCATCATTGCGGTCGACAAGGTGCTTGGGCAGGAGCAGCCCGAGGCAATGCTGGTGCTGGGCGACACCAACAGCTGCCTCTCAGTCATCCCAGCCAAGCGGCGCAAGATTCCGATCTTTCACATGGAGGCCGGCAACCGCTGCTTCGACCAACGCGTGCCGGAAGAAACCAACCGGCGCATCGTGGACCACACGGCCGATGTGAATCTCACCTACAGCACCATCGCCCGTGATTACCTGCTGCGTGAGGGGCTGCCGCCAGACCTGGTCATCAAGACTGGCAGTCCGATGTTCGAGGTGTTGTCGCACTACCGTTCGAACATCGATGCATCCGATGTGCTCACGCGGCTGAGCCTTGAGGCAGGCCAATACTTTGTGGTGAGCGCCCACCGCGAGGAGAACATCGAGTCTCCCCAGTCCTTTGCAAAGCTGGTCGATGTGCTCAACGCAGTGGCTGAAGATCATGGATTGCCGGTGATTGTCTCAACGCACCCGCGTACCCAAAAGCGCATCGACGCGACGGGCGCTTGCTTTCATGCCAATGTCCGCCTGCTGAAGCCTCTTGGCTTTCACGACTACGTCAAGCTGCAGATGTCTGCCCGCGCGGTTCTTTCAGACAGCGGCACCATCAATGAAGAGTCGTCCATCCTCAACTTTCCGGCGCTCAACCTGCGCGAGGCGCACGAGCGGCCCGAAGGAATGGAAGAGGGCGCGGTAATGATGGTGGGGCTAGAGGTGGCTCGGGTGCGCCAAGGCTTGGCCATCCTCAACACCCAGCCTCGCGGAGAGCTGCGCGGCTTGCGCCAGGTTGCGGACTACAGCATGCCGAATGTCTCGGACAAGGTGCTGCGCATCATTCACAGCTACACCGACTACGTGAACCGGGTCGTGTGGAAGAAGTACTGATCCCATGGCCACTCGTGTATTGCTGCTGACGCAATGGTTCGATCCCGAACCAACCTTCAAGGGCATTGTGTTCGCGCGCGAGCTCGTGCGGCAGGGCTTCGAGGTAGAGGTGGTGACAGGCTTTCCAAACTACCCGGGTGGAAAGGTGTACCCCGGCTACCGCATCAAGTGGCTGCAGCGCGAAGTGATAGATGGCGTGCAGGTCACTCGCTTGCCGCTATACCCCGACCACGGCCAGTCCGCCATCAAGCGTGTGTTGAACTACGCGAGCTTCGCAGCCTCCGCGTTCGTCTATGGCTTGTTTTTTGCCAAGCGCCCAGCGGTGATGTATGCCTACCACCCGCCGCTGACGGTGGGTGTGGCGGCTGGGTTGATTCGCCTTCTCCGCCGCATTCCTGTCGTCTATGACATCCAGGACATGTGGCCGGACACCTTGCGCGCAACCGGCATGCTCAACAACAACCGGGCTCTGGGCATCGTGGCATCGGTCTGCCAATGGGTCTACAAGCGTGTAGATCACATTGCGGTGCTTTCGCCCGGCTTCAAGAAGCTGCTGGTGCAGCGCGGTGTGCCTGAAGCAAAGATAGATGTGATCTACAACTGGGCCGACGAGGCTTCGTTGAAGGCGCCTAGCGGTCAATTGCCAGCAGCGTTTCCAACGGAAGAGAAGTTCCGCATCCTGTTTGCCGGGAACATGGGCAAGGCACAGGCGCTCGATGCCGTTTTGAACGCGGCTGTGCTGCTGCAGCAACGCGGGTCGCGTGTTTGCTTTGTGTTGCTGGGCGGCGGCGTGGAGGTGAGTCGTCTTGTCGAGCGGGCTGCGGACCTGCACCTGGGCAATGTGGTGTTCTTGCCGCCGGTGCCAATGGCCGAAGTTGGAACTCTGCTGAACGCGGCCGATGCCTTGCTGGTGCATCTGCGCAAAGACCCGCTGTTCGAAATCACCATCCCCTCAAAGACCCAGGCCTACATGGCGGCCGGCAAGCCTTTGTTGATGGCGGTAGATGGCGATGCTGCCAGTCTGGTGCGCGAGTCTGCTGGCGGGGTAGTCGCTGCGTCTGAAGATCCGCAGTTGTTGGCGGCCTCCGCCGAAGCTTTGGCGGCCATGGCCCCGGAGGCCCTGGCTGAAATGGGAGCGAAAGCCCAACGCCACTATCGCGAACATCTGTCGCTGCAAATCGGCGTCGAGCGTTTCGGCGCGCTCTTCAATCGGCTGGGTGCCGCAAGGACGTTCGACGTGAAGCGCGTGTTTGATGTCTTCTTGGCCGCGGCGGCATTGCTGCTGCTTGCCATCCCTCTTGCATTCTTGACCTGGCAAGTAAGCCGCAAGCTCGGCAAGCCGGCCTTTTTCCGTCAAGTACGGCCGGGGCGAGGAGGGCGGTCTTTCGAACTGGTCAAGTTCCGCACCATGACAAACGCGCGCGACGCCAACGGGCAGTTGTTGCCTGATGTCGAGCGGCTCACGCCATTCGGCCGCTTCCTGCGTTCGAGCAGCCTCGATGAGCTGCCCGAGCTATGGAATGTCCTCAAGGGCGAAATGAGCTTGGTGGGACCGCGCCCCTTGTTGACGGAATACATGCCGCTGTACTCGGCGGAGCAAGCGCGACGCCATGACGTGCGCCCCGGCATCACCGGTTGGGCGCAGGTCAATGGCCGCAACGCGCTGAGCTGGGAAGAAAAGTTCAAGCTCGACGTCTGGTACGTCGACAACCGCACGCTGTGGCTCGACATCAAGATACTGTGGCTCACGGTGCGCAAGGTGCTGATGCGCGATGGGATCTCTGCGGCAGGCGAGGCGACCATGCCACGTTTCACCGGCTCTGCTGCCGCCTCGCCTGGAGGTGAGTCGTGACACAGCCCTTGTTCGCCGTCTACGGTGCCAGCGGCTGCGGCCGGGGCGTAATGCCGCTGGCGCGCGCGCAACTGGCGCGGCAGGGCATCGCCGAGGCGCGGCTTGTTTTCATAGACGACGCTCCCGCGGCAGCAGTGGTCAATGGCCAGCGGGTGCTGCGCTACGTGGAATTTCTGCAAGAAGAGGCGAGCGAGCGTTACGCCGTGCTGGCCATTGCCAACAGCAAGGTGCGCGAGCAGTTGGCCGTGCGTTGCCATGCAGATGGCGTGCGCCCCTGGACGGTGAGCGCGGACAACGTGGTGCGCATGGACGACGTGGTACTGGGCGAAGGCGCGGCTCTCAGCCCGTTCGTCACCATCACTTCCAACATTCGAATCGGTCGGCACTTTCACGCCAACCTTTACAGCTATGTCGAGCACGACTGCGTGATCGGCGATTTCGTCACGTTTGCGCCGAGTGCCAAGTGCAACGGCAATGTGGTCATCGAAGACCACGCCTATATCGGCTCGGGCGCCGTCATCAAGCAGGGCCAGCCCGGAAAGCCTCTTGTCATTGGGCGCGGTGCCGTGGTCGGCATGGGCGCCGTGGTTACGCGCGACGTGCCGGCCGGCGCCACGGTGGTAGGCAATCCGGCTCGTCTCTTTTCTCCCAAAGGTTGATTGTGCTGAATACCTCGTTCTCTCCCTGGCCCAGCTTCACCGCCGAAGAGGCCGAAGCCGTGCAGCGCGTGCTGCTCTCCAACAAGGTCAACTACTGGACCGGGCAAGAGTGCCGGGAGTTCGAAAAAGAGTTCGCCTCGTGGTCGGGCACCACGCATGCGGTGGCGCTGGCCAATGGCACGCTGGCGCTCGATGTGGCGCTGAAGGCGCTGGGCATTGGCCCGGGCGACGAAGTGGTGGTGACGCCGCGCACCTTCATGGCAAGCGTGTCGTGCGTGGTCAATGCGGGGGCCACGCCGGTGTTTGCGGATGTCGATGCCGAAAGCGGCAACCTCTCGGCGGCAACCATTACGCGGGTGCTCACGCCGCGCACGCGCGCGGTCATCTGCGTGCACCTGGCCGGTTGGCCCTGCGACATGGATCCGATCATGGCGCTGGCCGAACAGCATGGCCTCAAGGTCATTGAAGACTGCGCTCAGGCGCATGGCGCGTACGACAAGGGCCGGCCGGTCGGTTCCATCGGGCATGTGGGTGCCTGGTCTTTTTGCCAGGACAAGATCATGACCACGGGCGGCGAGGGCGGCATGGTCACCACCAACGACGAATCGCTGTGGCGCGCCATGTGGGAATACAAGGACCACGGCAAGAGCCACGACGCGGTGTTCAACCGCGAGCACCCGCTGGGCTTCCGCTGGTTGCATGAAAGCTTTGGCACCAACTGGCGCATGCTCGAGATGCAGGCCGTCATCGGCCGTATTCAATTGCGCCGCATGACCGAGTGGACGGTGCAGCGCACGCGCCATGCAGAAGCGCTGTGGGCGGCCTGCCGGCCCTACGCAACAGTGCGCGTGCCAGAGCTGCCTGAAGACAGCGTGCATGCGCACTACAAATGCTATGTCTATGTGCAGCCCGAGCGGCTGGCACCCGGTTGGAACCGTGATCACATCGTGAATGCCATCCAGGCCCAGGGCGTGCCTTGCTATCAAGGCTCATGCTCGGAGGTGTACCTTGAAAAGGCTTTCGACGGCACCGGCTGGCGGCCGGCCGAGCGTCTGCCGGTAGCACGTGCCCTGGGCGAAACCAGCATCATGTTCCTGGTGCATCCCACGCTGACGGCCGCTGAGATCGAGTCCAGCTGTGTGGCCATCAAGCGGGTATTGAAAGAAGCGAGCGCCGCATGAGCTTGCACACTGCGCGCAGTTGGTTGCCTAAGCCTGGAGCCGCGATCTGGCGGTGGCTACTGGCGCTGGCCATGCTCGTGCTGCTGGTGTTGAGCCTGGCGCCGTCCTCACTAGCCTTGCCTACCACCGGCTGGGACAAAGCCAACCATGCCTTGGGTTTTGCCGTGTTGGGGCTGCTGGGTCAATGGGCTTGGCCGGGGCGCACGGCCATCGTCCTGACCGCATTGCTGGCCTATGGCGGGCTCATCGAACTGCTTCAATCGTTCACGCCCGATCGCGTTGCCGAGGCTATCGATCTGCTGGCCGATTGGGTGGGGCTGCTATTGGGCGCCGGCTTGGCGTTTTTGCTGGAGCGCCGGCGCCCCGCGGAGCCGGGGGCGCAATGATGGATTCACAGCATTGCCGGTTTGACGACCATTTTTCCAGGGGGTCTGCATGATCGATCGTATGGCTCAGCCCGTGTTGGCACTGCCGCGACCCGTAAAACGGGTGTTGGCCTTGTTGGTGGACACCGGCCTGTGTGTACTGTGCGTGTGGCTGGCCCTCAGCCTGCGCTACGAGCGGTGGATTGAGCTGACGGGTGCGCATTGGCTGGCGGTAGCCGGCGCGGTCATGCTGGCGCTGCCGCTGTTCGTGGTCTCGGGCCTGTACCGTGCAATCTTTCGCTATGCCGGCAGCGCGGCGCTGATGGCTGTCGCGCGCGCCTGCTCCCTGTTCAGCGTGGGTTATGTCCTCATATTTACCGCGTTCGGCGTCGAAGGCGTTCCGCGCACGGTGGGCCTCTTGGTGCCTGCGCTGCTGCTGTTCACGGTGGGCGCTTCGCGCCTCTTGGCGCGCTATTGGTTGGGCGGCCTTTACTCGCAGGTGCTGCGTGGCAAGGCGCTGCCGCAGGTGGTGATCTACGGTGCTGGCAAGGCCGGCCGCCAGTTGGCCGCGGCGCTCGCGCACAGCCCGGAGATGGTGGTGCGGAGATTTGTCGACGATTCGGTGCAATTGCAGGGCAGCACGCTCAATGGGCTGCCCATCGATCCGCCGTCCTGGCTCAAGGCCCACGCTGCCGCCGAGGGCATCACCGACGTGCTGCTGGCGCTGCCGTCGGTCTCGCAAGGCCGCAGGGCGCAAATTTTGAACGAACTCTTGTCGCTGCACCTGCACGTGCGCACGCTCCCTGGCATGGCCGATCTGGCGCAGGGCAGGGTGCAGGTCAAGGATTTGATGGAAGTCGACATCGAAGACCTGCTGGGCCGCGACCCGGTGGCGCCGGTCGAACATCTGCTGCATCGCCACGTGCGTGGCAAGGTGGTGCTGATCACCGGCGCAGGTGGTTCCATTGGCAGCGAACTGTGCCGCCAGATTGCGCAGTTGAGGCCCTCGGCGCTGCTGCTGGTGGAATGGAGCGAATATGCGCTCTACGCCATTCACCGCGAGCTTGAGCAACAAGCACCGGCGCTCAGCGTGGTGCCGCTGCTGGCATCGGTGAGCGATGCCGTGCGCATGCGCCAGATCATGAGCGTGTGGCGGCCCAATACGGTCTACCACGCCGCGGCCTACAAGCATGTGCCGCTGGTGGAGCACAACCCCGTAGAAGGCCTCATCAACAACACGCTGGGCACGCTCACAACGGCATTGGCGGCGCGGGACAACGGCGTCAGCCAGTTTGTGCTGGTCAGCACCGACAAGGCGGTGCGGCCGACCAACATCATGGGCGCAAGCAAGCGCCTGGCCGAGATGACGCTGCAGGGCCTGGCCCAGCAGAAGCCGCGCACCTGCTTTTCGATGGTGCGCTTCGGCAATGTGCTGGGCTCCAGTGGCTCGGTGGTGCCGCTGTTTCGCCAGCAAATCGAAGCGGGCGGGCCCATCACGCTCACGCACGAAGACATCACGCGCTATTTCATGACCATTCCCGAGGCGGCCCAGTTGGTGATCCAGGCCGGTGCCATGGCCGAGGGCGGTGATGTGTTTGTGCTTGAAATGGGCGCGCCGGTGCGCATCATCGACCTGGCGCGCCGGTTGGTGGAACTGTCGGGGCGCACAGTGTGCGACGCGCGCAACCCGGAAGGTGACATCGAGTTGTTGATCACCGGCCTGCGTCCCGGCGAAAAGCTGTATGAAGAACTGCTGATTGGCGACAACGCCATGCCCACCGCGCATCCGCGCGTGATGAAGGCGCATGAAGCCTGCCCGCCGTGGGCAGAGCTGGCGACACAGATCGATGAGCTTCGCACACTGCTTGCGCTCAACGACGTGCCCGCGATCAAGCGCAAGCTGCAGCAGCTTCTGGGCGGCTACCGGCCGCATGCGGAAGTGGTCGACTGGGTGCACCTGGAGCGTGAGCGCCAGAGTGGGGCGCTGCTGGCACCGGTTGCAAGCACGCCCGGTGCCGCGGCCCCAGTTGCTGCAGCCTCGCCTTCGGTGCTCGCTCCAGTCTAATCCGGTCTTTTGTTGGAGCGCCGGGGATGCCCCGGCACCATACAACCCGACTTCTGACCCGCGGCTTTACTCGTTGTACTTGTACTTCGTGTACCTGTAGCCGCCGTAGCGGTACCCTTGGCTGCCATAGTGGCGCCGCGTCAGGTCAATGCCGTTGAAGATCACGCCACTGACTGCCTTGCCACCGTGTGAAAGGCGCTTGGCGCTTTCGTTGAGTTCGCCAAGCTGGGTTTGATCCGCGCGTGCCACCAGCAGCACCGCGCCCATGTACGGCGCCACCGCGGCCGTGTCGGCGGCCACCAGCACTGGCGGCGTGTCGATGACGACCAATTCATATTGCGCGGACAGCACGTCGAGCAGGCGCACGAAGCTTTCCGACATCAGCATGTCAGCCGGATTGGTCGGCAGCTTCCCGGTGGTCAGCACGTCGAGGTTGGGCAGCACCTGCGGGCGGATCGCCTGCTGTGCCGAAAGCTCGCCGGCCAACAGTTCCGAGAGGCCGTTCTCGCGAGGCAGGCCAAACTGCTTGTTCAAGTGGCCTTTGCGCATGTCGGCGTCGATCAGCAGCACCCGCTTGCCGGCATGGGCCATGATGGCGGCAAAGTTGCCCGAAACAAAGCTCTTGCCAATGCCCGGCGTTGCACCGGTAATGAGCACGCGGTTGTTGCCGGCTTCCAGTGTGGCAAATTGCAGCGCAATGCGCAGGCTACGCAATGCCTCGATGGATGGGCTGTCCGGGTGGGTCACCGCCAGCAGCTGAATGCCCTTGGCACCTGCGGCAATGCTTTGGTCGAGGGCCATCTGTTCAGGCGTGAAGGGCACTACTGAATAGACCGACAGGCCGGTGTGCGCCTCGATCTCCTGTGGATCCTGAATGCCCCTGAAGAACCAACTGCGCATGAGGGCCAGTGCCGCGCCGGCCAAGAGGCCCAGCACCAGCGCCAGCGCCACGATCAGCAGCTTCTGCGGCTTGACCGGCTTCTTCGGCTTCACAGCCTTGTCGAGCAGGCGCACATTGCCGGTCTTGCCTTCTTTCACTAGGCGCAGTTGCAGTGCATTGTTTTGCAGCGACTGGTAAAGGCCGCTGTTCACCCGCACGTCGCGCTCGAGGCGCAGCGCATCTTGCTGCAGCGTGGGCATGCGGCTTACGCGTGCGTTGAGGCCGCCAATCTCTTTTTCGATGGCGGCAATCTGCCCATCGATGGTCTTCACACGCAGGTTGGCGTCGGCAAAGTGCGCGACCAGTTCGCGGCGCTTCTGCTGGGCTTCGAGCAGCTTGGTCTGCAGCTCGATGGTCTGGGCCAGCACGCCCTTGGCTTCTTCGTCGAAGGCCACGGTGCCGTTCTTGTTGCGAAAGTGCGTGTAGGCGTCTTCAGAGGCTTCGAGCTGGCGCTTGAACTCAGGCAACTGCTCGTCCAGGAAGACCAGCGTCTTCTGCGCTTCGGCCGCCTTGCGCTCGACGTTTTGCTGCACGTACTGCTCGCCAATGGCATTGAGGATACGGGAGAGTCGGTCGCGGTCGCTGTCTTCCAATACCACGCTGATCACGTTCGATTGCTTGCCCTGTTCGCCGAGCTGCAGGCGCTTTTGCAGGTCCTCGATAGTGCGCAGCTGCGAGGCGCGCGACACGACAAATTGCGCGCCGGGCTTGCCTTCGAGTTTGTCGATGAGCAGGTCGATGGCACCGTCTTCAAGCGCCTGGTGCAGTGGCTGGCCGACAGTGCCGATCAGTGGCCGTTTCAGTGCTTCGTGCGTCAGCGTGTATTTGCCTTCGCCTTGCGCGGTGATCATGAAGGGCTCGTCATCTTCAAGCTCCGGCGGCACGTCGAAGCGGGCAACGCCGATGCTTTCGTTGCCATTCACATATCCACCAATGCCAAAAAAGCCAGGATTTGAAAGCCCGTCGGCCCGCCGAGCCAGCCAAGTGCCGAGCACCGGCAGGTAGCGTGGGCTAGCATCGATATAGAAGTGTGTTTTTTCTACTGCCGCCCCAAGCACCATGCGCGAGCGGATGACTTGGATCTCACCGCTGGCAGGGGTCTTTACATCGAAGAGGCTGGACGCCTCGCCAAGGAAGCCCTTCGCATCGGGTGCAGCGTCCTCGACCTGAACCAGCAAGTTGGACTGGTAGATAGGGGTGGACACCAGCGCATAGGCCACACCGAGCACTAGCGCTAGCGCAGTGACGGCCGCAACCAGCCACTTGCGGTCGATCAGGATGTCGATCCATTCCGACAGGTTGATGTCGTCGTCGTACGTCGCTGCAGTCGAGGCCGCGGCAGGCTGGCCGGCGCGCGCGGCGTTGGAAGTGGTGACAGCAGGAGTGTTCATTTGAATTGCCGAATGCGTTCGGCCCAGGTCTTGACGCCAGAGTCGATGAGTTGGAGTGCGTGCTCGAAGGCTTCCTGACCCATGCGGTAGGGGTCGGGAATATTGAGCTTGGCGGTTTCGGCAAGGCGAAAGACCCTGCCGCGCGTCAGCGGATAGTTGTTCTCGATGTGTCGGCGCTGACCTTCGTCCATGGTGAGGATCAGGTCGGCCTCAACGCAAATGGATTGGGTGATCTGGCGCGCGCGGTGGTAGCCAAGGTCGAGCCCTCGCTCGGCCATCAACGCCTGGGCAATAGGGTCCGCAGGGTGGCCAATCAACGCACCTGTGCCGGCCGAAGACACGGTGATCTGCGGCAGGGCCTCGGCGAGCAGGGCTTCGGCCATCGGGCTTCGGCAGATGTTGCCTATGCAAACGACAAGAACGGAGTTCATGGGCTGCGATCGAAATTCAAGATGTTGTCTCCGGCACGAGGCTTTTTGTCTTCCGGCGGCGCAAAGTTGAAGGCGCCCCTGTCGCGCACGGAGGTCAGTTCATAAAGGGTATTGCTGCGGCCCAGGCGGGCGCCGCCATCGCGCGTGAGCGGCGACCATGCAAAGCTCAGAGCAAACTTGCTCGACCGGGGCAGCAGCGCATCCAGCGGAATCGAAAGATAAATGCCCTTGTCGAAATCGCCTTCGCCAAACCGCGCGGAAGAGACGTTGGTCTTGGTTGCATAAGCGCCAAGCACAAAACCGTTGTCAAAGCGGCGAATCACTTCAAGCGTCACGCCGCGGTCGCCCGCAAGGTACTGGCCCGCACTGATCTTTGCCATGACGCCGTTCCAGCCGGTGTCCCAATACAGGGTGGCGTGGCCGGTGGTCACCTTGTAGTCGCGCAGGCCAAAGTCCTGGTTGAAGTCGCGCTGCCGCACGCGGTTGATGTCGACGCCAAAGGCCACCGGCGAGCGCGCCGGCCGGTACATCCATTCGGCGCCGACGCCGGCAAACATGGATTCGAGCAGGCCGCCATACATGCTGTAGTAGTGGTTGCTCGACATCTGCCCCACGTGCGTGAGCTGCAGCGAGGGAATGGTGAAGCGCTTGGAGGTGACGTACTCGCGCTGGTAGGTGCGCACGCGCGGCAGGTCGCTGGGCGCGGTGTAGGTGAACTTGTCGTAGTTGTCGGCCAGGCGCAGGTTCACCGCGCCGCTGAGCCACGTGCGCGGGGTAAAGCGGTATTCGGCTGTGGCCTGAATGCCGAGCTGGTACAAAAGAAACGCGTCCGGCCCGCCAACGATCTGGCCATAGCTCGGCGCAATGCCAAAGGTGAGCTTGTCGCGGGGGCGCACCCAAGGGGCCTGCGTCTCGGTGGCGGCAGTCTTGGTGGCAGCGCCGCTTTCGGCAGTGTTGCTCTTGTCGTCGGGCCGGGCCAGTTCGGGTTCGTAGTCGCGTTTGGACACGGCGCGCGCGGCATGCGGCGGCAGGGCCTGGATGCGCACGGCCACCCATTCGGCGCGATCGATGGCCTGTGCATGCACTGCGAGGCCGCGCTCGGAGTAATGAAAGACAAAGCTCTTGATGGTGTCCGGCGCATCGTGGTGGAGCACCGCAATGGCTTTTTCCACGCGCGCGGTGCGGTAGACGGTGTTGCTGTCGCTCACCCACACATGCAGCACGTCGTCCTTGGGCGCAATGCGCTCGACGGTCCACTCGGTCAGTGCCTCGATCTCTGCCGCGGTTGCCGCCCAGCCGGGCGAGCGCTCGGCCGCCTGGGGCCTGAATTCCGGCAGCGGCCGGTCGGCCGGCTTGGGCGACTGCGACGCCGCCAGGTTGCTTGCCAGCGTAAGGCCAATCATGAACTTGTCGCCACGCTCGAAGCCGGCGGACAGCGTGACCTTGGGCGACACGCGGTACGCGAGGCCGATGTTGAAGGGCGAGCGCTGGCGCTGGTTGTTGTTCTGCGGCTCGCTTTGGTAGTCGTTGCCGTCGTACTCGAGCTTGAGCGTGAGCGGCTCCCACGGGGTGCGCCACTGCACGCCGCCAAAGAGGGCGGCCGGGCCACGGAAGAAGGAGCCGAAACGGGCCTGATTGCTGCTCGCGCTGGTGCGGGTGTCGAAGCGGCTGCCCAGCAGCTTGAAGGGGTTGCTGATGTTGCCGCTCGTGCCCAGGTAGCCCCACCCGATGCCAAGGCTGAAATCGAAGTCGTGCCAGCGCTTGCTGGCCACCAGGTACTCGCCGGAGAAAAGGCCGGTACCGCCAAGGTCGCGAAAGCCCAGCGCAAGCTCGGGCACGTGGGCGCTTTCCTTAAGCAGCCGCAGCTTGATGTCGATGCTCTTGTCCTTGTTCGACTGGCCGGTGGTGCTGGCTGTGTACGCGCGGTTGGAGATCGACGTGTAGCGAAAGCCCGCTTCCAGCCAGTCCAGCGGCTGGAACATGAAGTTCAGCCGCGTGTAGGGCCAGATCGACGTGAGCGAGGTGCGCATGTCGCCGGCCAGCCCCATGCGGGCCGTGGGCGTTTGCAGCAGGCCGGTTTCGCCCCAGTCGTTGCCGCTGATCTGGAGCGGGAGCGGCTGCGAGGCCACTGCCTCCGGGAGGGTGCCGGTGACGGTGGGTGCCGCGAACACGGCCGCGTTGGCGGCCGGGGGCGCATTGAACTCCTGCGGCGACGGGCCTTGCACCGCCAGGAACTTGATCATGCCTTCCGACAGGTTCGCCAGATCGGGCATGCGGCTCGGCGGGGCCCAGATCCAGGCGCCGGGCGAGGGTTCATCGGCGGGCTCGGCGGTCCAGGCCCCAATGCCGGCGCGCGCGGTGCGGCCGTCGGGCTGCGCGATCCAGGCCCAGTCGGCCTGGCCGCCGAGCCCGCAGGCGCTGAGGTAGTCGAGCACCGAGCGTCCGCTTTCGTGCGGCACACGGCAAAAGCTGCCGTCCGGCTGCACCACGGTCACCGTTCGCAGCGGGGCAGGCGGCACGGCGAGCCGCTGGCCTTCGCTGAGCACCGGGTCTTCTTTCGGATTCGCCTGCAGCCAGCGCGGATCGACGATGCCCAGTGCCACGCGGCCGGTTGCCGGGAGGCTGTTCAGCATGGCCAGGAGCCGCTCGCGCGGCGCGCGTTCTTCGGGCGAGGCCGATCGGATGGCTGCTTCGACGCCGACCAGCAGCGTGTCTTTCAGGAACTGCTGGGGGAGCACTTCCTGCGGCACCTGCCACGCCAGGCCCGGGCCGGCCGCTTGCTCGGGCTGGCGCAGGAGCCAGTCGCTGAGCCGCTCGCCCGGGCGCACTTCCGCGGCGTCGGCAGGGGCGCTCGATGCGGCGTGGGCGGGGGACATCATCAGCACGCTCGCTGCGGCCAGCAGAGTGAGGTGAAGTGGGTTGATGACCGTGCCGGGCGGAGGCGGGGTCATGAACCAGCGCTTGTCGAAGCAACGTCGGCTGGCACTGACGGATTCCACCGTTCGAAGCTCAAGCACAGATCACGGGAAAGGCACTGCTCGGAATAGACCACTTCGAGCCTGTCGCCCACCTGGGCAAGGCCAAAGCGGGCTGGCGGCAGCGAGGCCGAAGCCGGGCGCGTGCTGCTGCGTTCCTCGATCCAGCGCAGCGAGCTTGCCGTCCTGCCGGCGAGCATGCTGTCGGTGGGCGGCTCGATCGGCCGCTGTTCGATGTCGTCGCGTATGCCCGAGCGGTAGCCGGGCATCAGGTCGCGCTCGCGCTGAAAGCGCGTTGCCGCACGCTCGGAAGCGGTGGCAGAGGGCCAGGCGGGTGTGTTGAACAGGCGCACCGCGCGCCAGTCCGTCGCGAGGCCGGCCGTTCCCACAAGGCGCCCGTGGCGCAAGCGCACCGCTTCACCCGAGGCGCTGTACCAGACCTCTGTAGGACCTTCGGGGTGGGGGTCGACGTTTCCGAGCACGAGAAAGACGGTGCGGCCCTCGAAAGTGGCGCGCAAATAGCTGAATTCCGGACGAAATGTGTGGGAGTCCGAGGGCGAGGCGTTGTAGAGGTGCCGAGCCGTGGCAAGCATTGCCGAGGAGCCCGAAGAGCATCCGCCCAAAAAAAAGGATGATGCGAGTACGCAGCATCCTAGTTTTCGCACTGCGCCAGCGGTGCGTTGGACTCTCGCTGGGAACCCCCCCTTGCGGAGGGCTCCGGTCATTACCTGGTGCCGGTACTGCCGGTGGTTCCGGTCCCGGTGCCGCCTGGGCCGCCGGGAAGGATGAAACCGCCACCACCGCTACCACCACCGCCACCAGCGGCAGCCGCCAGCAGCACGCCGCCGCCAGCGATGAGTCCGACCTGTTGCCCCGTGAGGCTGCCACCGCCTGCTGCGCGCACGGCAGCAGCAGCGTCGACTGGCGGCGTAGGCAGTGTTTGGGCCAGTGCAGGCGCGGCCGCAAAGGCTGCGATGGCCATGGCTGCGATCAGGTGACTATGTTTCATGGATGTTCCTGTTCGGACGAATCTTGGAAGTGAACGGGGCGCTACAACTGCCAGTAACCTGCGATGCGCATTGTTACCCGTCAACAGGGCGAATGTTACCACTTTGTGAGAGAGGGGATAGGCAGAAATAGGTAACAGCGGGTGGGGGCGTTGCGCCAAAACGGCACCTCTGCCGCAGCTGGCAAGTTGCATCTTGAGGCTGACAATTCAAATAAAAATTAGAACTTCGGAATTCTTTTAAGCGTCGATTTTTAAGAATGGCAGGCAGTTGAATCGGAAGAATTGCCTTCTGTTGAAATTATTGGTTTCAATAAATGAACGAAGCTTTTCCTGGAATTGGGCGTCCCAGGTGGCCTGGGGTGCTTTGTTTTCACTGAAGCGGGCGGTCGGGCGCGCCGTGCACGAGGCGCTCGAACACATCCTCCGAGCCCATCTGGCCGCCCTTGAGCATGATCTCCATGCCGTCCAGCGCGGCATCGTCACTGTGAATCCGGCATAGCGACGCGCCGGCGCCCATGTCCGCCACGTAGGAAAGTGCCCAGGCATGGAGCGCCTGCACGGCGTGGCTCGAGGTGTCGCCTCCGGCGATGCCGATGCGTTGCAGCGGAACCTTTGCCAGCACTTTCGCCAGCAGGTCGCCTCCGGCGCGCGCGAGCGCCTGGGCGTCGACCTTGCCTTCCGTGAGTTCCTGTTCGGCGGGCCGCGTGCAGGCGAGCACATTGCGGCCGCGCGCGAGCCCCTGGGCGATCTGGTCCGCGTGGCGCGCCAGCGCGGCCGGGTCTCGTCGCGCAAGCCTGGGCGCATCGAGCCACACGGTATCGAAAGACCGTGCTGCCGCCACCTGTCGTGCCGTGACGGGTGACAGGCTCCCTGCGAGCACCAGCACGGGGCCGCGGGCTGGCGTCACGTGGCGCGGGTCGGCCTGCGCATCGCCGCGTGCGCCCAGCGCGGTCGCCAGCGCATCGACCACGCTGCTCGCGCCCACGGCAAGCAGCGTGGCGCGCCGGGCCTGTGCCCACAGCACTTGGCCGATGGTTGCCAGCTGCGGGGCATCGGCCACGTCGAACAGCACAGCCTCGGCGTGGGTGTCGGCGTCAGGGGAGGGCTGGCGCAGTGCGCGCTGCAGCGCCTCCTCGAGCGCGGCCGGGCCCTGCGAAACGGCCGTGAAAGGAACGGAGCGCACGTCGGCCAGGCCCTGCCTGGCCAGATGCAGCCGCAGGTCCGCCTCGTGCATCGGCGTGACGGGGTGGCGGCTCATCGTGGGATGCCGGTCGATGCGAAACACCTCGCCGCCCGCGCCCGCCGCGGCGAACAGGTTGCCAAAAAGGCAGTACCGCCCGAGGTTGGGTTGCCCGCCGACGATCGCGGTCCACGGTTGTTCGACGGCGCCGCGCAGCGCGCGCACGGCCGCGCCAATGGAGCCGATGTGCGGCGCGCTGTCGAAGGTCGAGCAGGTCTTGTAGTGCAGCACGCGCGCGCCGAGCGACCGGAACAGCGCGGCCACCGGCGCCAGCTCGCCTTGCATGGCGTTCGGCGTCATGGCGCGCGCCGCGCCTGCAATGCCCAGCACGTCGAGCGGCCCGGCTTGCGCGAGCCGCGCGGCGTCGGGCGTCTTCAAAAAGAGCAGGGCACGCAAACCGGCGCGCGCAGCGGTGCCGAGCGTGTCGGTGGCGCCGGTGAAATCGTCGCCGTAGTAGACGACTGCCGGATTCATGGCTTGCCGAAGAAGGCCAGTGCGCGGGCCAGTTCGGGCGCGCCGCGGGCGGCTTCTTCCAGCGTTGTGCCCGCGCGCGCGGCCGACCAGGCCTGGCAGATGCTGGTCACGCCGGCCGCCGCGCCATCGGGATGCGCGAGGATGCCGCCGCCGGCCATGAAGAGCAGGTCGTCGTTGCCGATGGCCGCCCAGGTGGCGGGCACCGTGCCCGCCCACTGGCCCGACGAGAAAGCGGGCATCACCCGGTCGTCCGCGGCATCGGTCAGCGGCGTAAAACAATCGCGTGCCGATTCGACGACTTCGCTGTCGGACTGCGAGAACTTGCCTTGCAGGCCGTGCACGTGCATGTGATCGACGCCGGCCAGTCGCCAGAGCGTTTGATAGGCCTGGAACGAAATTCCCAGCAGCGGATGCCGCGACAGCGCGCCGTAGCCGTTGCGATGGCCGTGCAGCGCGAGGCCGGTGTGGCGCCGCAGCGTCTGGATGCCAGAGTGCCCGCACCAGTTGAGGCTGGCCATCACGCACGATCCGCCCTCGCGTTCGACCAGGTCGGCATGACGCTTCATCGCATCGGTCTCGTCGGTGATGTTGAAGGCCACCATCACATGCTTGCCGGTGCGCTCCTGGTGCGCGCGCACCACGGCCATCACGGCCGGCACGCGCTCGGCGAGCGGCGCATGCGCGGGGTCGGCGCAGACCTCGTCGTCCTTGATGAAATCGACACCCGCAGCGCAGAGCCTGGCGACCAGCTCGGCGGTCTCGCCTGCGGACAGCCCCACGTTCGGCTTGATGATCGTGCCGACCAGCGCGCCGCTTGCCACGCCGGTGGCGCGCCGCGTGCCCGCGATGCCGGCGCGCGGCATCTCGAAGCGTGCGCGGTAGGGGGCAGGAAGCTGCAGCGATTCGAGCCGCAGGCCCGTCACTTCGCCCAGGTCGTAGAGGTTGCCCGACACCGTGGCCGCGAGCGTCGGCAGGTTGGCGCCGATGTTGGCCACGGGAAAGGAAATGTCGACATGCGCACGCCGCCACGGGCCGCGCGTGCCCTTGCGCTCGAGCAGCGCGTTCGGCAGGCTGGGTGCTTCGGCGGGCGCGAGCTCGGTGATGGCCTCGACCGTGGCGCGCGCGCGTTCGCGCAGCGCATCGGTCTCGCCCTCGACGCGCGTGAAGGTGCCGCACGATTGCTCGCCGGCCATCACCTCGGCCACGGCGGCCGGGTCCAGCGGCGTCTCGATGAGGTAGCGCGCGCGGATGCGTTCGGCGGACAGCATCGCCACGCTCACAGCTTGCTCAGGTCCGGAAATGGCCGCACCGGCTCGCTGCCGTCCCAGCCCTCGGAGGCGCTGCGGATCAGGTCGAACATCTTGCCCTTGGGTCCTGCGACTTCCGACAGTTCGATCACCGTGCCCGGGTGGTACTCGGTGTCGAAGTAGATGAAGCGCCCGCGCTCGCCCACCTCGCCGCTCATCACGGGCTTGAAGCCCTGTGCGGTGAGGCGCGCCAGGTCGGCGTCGTAGTCGGCCGTCCAGTAGGCGACGTGTTGCAGTCCGGTGCGTCCGGCCTGCAGGAAGTCGCGGTACATCGAGGGCACGTCGTTGCGCGTCTGGATGAGCTCGACCTGCACATAGCCCGAGTTGGCCAGCGCCACCGAGTTGTGCGGCTCGTGCGCCTCGCCCTTGTAGCGGTAGTTCTTGATGGGCACCTTCGGGTTGTAGAACCAGGGGCCCACGCCCAGCGTGGTGCTCCAGTAGTCCATGGCGGCCTCGATGTCGTGCACGACATAGCCCAGCTGGCGAATCTCGCCGAGGAATCGACTCATTGCGGTTGGCTCCGTTGGTGTGAGTGTGTTGTTGTGATCAGAACTTGAGAAAACCGGTCGAGAACCAAGGGAAGGCCGCCACGATCACCAGGCCCACCAGCATCGCGCCGATGTAGCCCCAGATGTGCTTGATGCCTTCGTCGGGGTTGACCTTGCTCACGGCGCAGGCGCCGTAGTAGCCCACACCGAAGGGCGGCGCGAAGAGGCCGATGCCCATCGCAAAGATCACGACCATGGCGTAGTGCACCTCGTGCACGCCGGCCGCCTTGGCAATGGGAAACAGCAGCGGCCCGAACAGCACGATGGCCGGAATGCCTTCGAGCACGCTGCCCAGCACGATGAAGGCGACGATCGACACCGCCAGAAAGCCGTAGGCGCCACCGGGCAGGGCGCCCATCACGCGCGCCAGGTCCTGCGAGAAGCCCGACTGCGTGAGGCCCCAGGCCATGGCCGTGGCGCAGCCGACGATGAAGATGATCGCGCCCGAGAGCGAGGCCGTGTCGACCAGCATCGGCTTGAGCCGCTTCCAGTCGAACTGCCGGTACACGAAGAGTCCGACCAGCGCCGAGTAGACGATGCCGATGGTCGACACCTCGGTGGCCGTGGCCACGCCCTCGACCACGGCGGCGCGGATCACGAAGGGCAGCAGCACCGCGGGCAGCGCGACCAGCAGCAGCTTGCCGATCTCGCGCTTGCTGTGGCGCTGCACACCGCGGAGGTCTTCGCGCCGGTAGCGCCACCACACCACCACGCACAGTGCGGCGCCCAGCACCACGGCCGGCAGCAGCCCGCCCGTGAAGAGCGCGGCAATCGAAATGCCGGTGACCGAGCCGATGGTGATGAGCACGATCGACGGCGGAATGGTCTCGGTCTGCGCCCCCGTGGCCGAGAGCAGGGCGACCAGGTCGCCGGGCTTGGCGCCGCGCTTGACCATCTCCGGAAACAGCACGGGCGCAATGGCTGCCATGTCGGCGATCTTCGAACCCGAGATGCCCGACACCAGGTACATCGCGCCGATCAGCACATACGAGAGGCCGCCGCGCACGTGGCCCAGCAGGCTCGCAAGGAACTGGATCATGGCGCGCGCCATGCCCGTCATCTCGATCAGCGCACCAAGAAAGATGAAGAGCGGCACCGCGAGCAGGATGAGGTGCGACATGCCCTCGTCGAGCCGGCCGACCATCACCAGCAACGGCGTGCGCGTGGTCAGCGCCAGGTAGCCGAAGGTGGCGAGCGCGAACGAGAACGCGATGGGCACGCCCGAGAGCACCGTGGCCGCCACCACCACCACGAAAAAGATCACCAGGTTGAACTTGCCGAGAGTCGCGAACAGCGGCGCGGCCAGCCAGAAGGCTGCCACCAGCGCGCCCATGCCGAGCACCGCGACCGCAATCTGCCGCCCGGTGCACACGCGCAAGAGGCGCAGCAGCGCCATCACCACCATGATGCCGATGCCGGCTGGAATGGCGGCGGCGCGCCAGGCGTTGCTGATCTCGAGCGCGGGCGTGACGATGAACGACTCTTCGTGCGCATAGTCGATCGACGGCCAGATGATCAGCACCAGGAACGCGACCGAGGCTGCGATGGCAAAGGCATCGAGCATGGCCCGCGTGGGCGGCTGCACCTTCTGCAGCAGCGCTGTCATGCGCATGTGCTCGCCGCGCCGCAGCGCGACCACGGCACCGAGCATCGACAACCACAGGAAGAGAATGGACGCGAGTTCGTCCGACCACACCAGCGGCGCATGGAACACGTAGCGCGACACCACGCCCGCGAACAGCACGCAGATTTCGGCCAGCACCAGCAGCGCGGCCACGGCCTCGACCAGCCCGCCGAGCACGCGGTCGGCGCGCCCGGCCATGCCGCTCAGTGCGTTGGCCGACGGCCCTGCGCCCACGAACGGGGCCGCTTCGAAAGTGGATTCATGCACCATGGGCGATCAGGCCAGCTTGCCGACAGCGCCTTCGAGCAGCGCCCACGCTTCGGGGCCGAAGCGGCCTTTCCACTCGCCGTAGAAGCCCGAGTCGCGCAGCTTGGCGCGAAAGCTGTCGGCCGCCGGCCGGTTGATGCTGAGGCCCTTGGCCTGCAGGTCGCCGACGACCGATTCGTTGAGCTTCCTGATGTCGTCGCGCTGCTGCATGCCGGCATCGTTGATGGCGCGTGCGACGATGGTCTTCAGATCATCGGGCAGCGCCTCCCAGGCGCGGCCGTTGGCAATGAACCAGTAGCCGTCCCAGATGTGGTTGGTGAGCGAGCAGAACTTCTGCACCTCGAACAGCTTGGCCACCTGGATGATCGGCAGCGGGTTCTCCTGTGCGTCGACGATCTTGGTTTGCAGCGCCGAATACACCTCGCTGAACTGCAGGCTCGCGGGTGCGGCCCCCAGGCCCTTGAACATCGAGATCGACAGCGGGCTCACGGGCACGCGGATCTTCAGGCCGTCCATGTCCTTTGCATTCGTGACGGGGGCCTTGCTGCTGGTGGTCTGGCGGAAGCCGTTGTCCCACATCTTCTCGAAAGCGTAGAGGCGCGACTTGGCAATGGCGCCGCGCACGTGTGCGCCGAGCTTGCCGTCCATCGCGCCCCACACCTGGTTGTAGTCGCTGAATGCGAAGCCCACCGCATTGATGGCCGCCACCGGCACCAGCGTGGCAATGACAAGCGCCGAGGGCGTGAAGAACTCGATGCCGCCAGAGCGCACCTGCGCCAGCATGTCGGTGTCGCCGCCGAGCTGGTTGTTGGGAAATATCTTGATCTCGACGCGGCCCTTGGTTTCCTTGGCGATGCGGTCGGCCGCCTCTTGCGCGCGGATGTTCAGCGGATGCGTCAGCGGCAGGTTGTTGCCGTACTTGTACGAGAACTCCGCAGCGCGCGCGATGCGCGGCAGGGCCGCCACGATGCCGGCGGCGGGGAGGGCGGAAAGCGTGCGCAGGGCACTGCGGCGGGTCAGCGATGTCATGTCTTGTCTCCGTGATGCGGTTGATGCAATCTGATGCATCCTTGTATTCGAGGCACAGTGAAGATAAAAGCCTGCATGATCCGGGTCAAACTTCGGCTTGATGGTTTTTGATGTATGCGGGATAACCCTTCACTGTCTTCTGCGCCTGTGGATGCGCGCCGTGCCCGCGTGGTCGACATTGCCCGCGCGGCGCAGGTGTCGACCGCCACGGTCGACCGCGTGCTCAACCGGCGCCCTGGCGTGCGCGACGCCACGGTACAGCGCGTGCTCAAGGCCGCGGGCGAGCTCGACTACCTTCCCGGCCCCGAGCTCTACGCAGCGCTCACGCCGCCGCCGCTCAAGCTGGTGTTCCTGCTGCCTGCCGGCACCAACCGCTTCATCCGCATGCTGGGCGACATGGTGGGCTATTCGCAGGAGCACTGGGCGCCGTTCAACGTGCAGTGCCGCACGGTGTTCATCGAGAGCTTCAACCCGCACGAGCTGGCGAACGCGCTGCGGCGCCATGGCCAGCGCTGCGACGGCATCGCGATGATGGCACTGGAGCACCCGGCGGTGCGCGAGGCCGTGGCGGCGCTGGCCGCGCGCGGGCTGCCGGTGGTCACGCTGATTTCCGATCTGTCGAACTCGGAGCGCGCCGCCTTCGTGGGGCTCGACAACCGGGCGGCCGGGCGCACGGCGGGCTATCTCATCGGCCGCTTCATCGGTGCGCGCGCCGCGAAGGTCGCGCTCATTGCGGGCAGCCTGAGCTACAAGGCGCACGAGGAGCGGGAGGCCGGCTTCCTCCACGTGATCGACGAGATGTTTCCGCGCCTCGAAGTGGTGGGCCTGCGCGAAGGGCAGGACGATGCCGGCAAGAACTACCGGCAGACGCGCGCGCTGCTGGAGCAGTACCCCGACATGGGCGGCATCTACAACATCGGCGGCGCGTCCGACGGCGTCGCGCGGGCGCTGAAGGAAGCCGGGCGCGAGCAGAAGGTGGTCTTCATCGGACATGGCCTCACGCCCGATACGCGCACGCTGCTGATCGACGGCAGCATGGATGCGGTAATCACGCAGAGCCCGCACACGACGCTGATGAACTGCGTGCGCATCTTCGCCAATCTGCGCGACAAGCGCGAGGCGCTCAGCGGCGTGGAGACCACGCGCAGCCAGGTGATCTTTCGCGAGAACCTTCCCTAGTTCTTTTCCGGAGCTGCGTTCAGTAGGCAGCGCGCGAGACGGGCTCCGCTGCGGGCGGCGCTCCGGTGAAGTCGGCGGCCAGCTTGCGGGCGGCGCCCGCATACAGCAGCACGTCGACGCCCACCGCGACAAAGGTGCAGCCCAGTTCCAGGTAGCGCCGGGCCAGCTTCGGGTCCGAGGTCAGCGTGCCCGCGGCCTTGCCGGAGGCCACGATGGTGCGCATCGCGGCTTCGATCGCGGCCTGCACCTCGGGGTGGCCGGGCCGGCCCCGGTGGCCCATCGATGCGGCCAGGTCGGCCGGGCCGATGAAGACGCCATCGATCCCGTCCACATCGCATATCTGCGCCAGGTTGGAGAGCGCCGCCACGGTTTCTGCCTGCACCAGCAGGCAGACCTCCTCGTCGGCGATGTCCAGGTAGTCGGTGCGCGAGCTCCACTGCGACGCGCGGCCCACCGCGCTGCCGACGCCGCGAATGCCCAGCGGCGGATAGCGCGTCGCCGAGACCAATGCGCGCGCCTGCTCGGCTGTGTCGACCATGGGCACCAGCAGGTTCTTGGCGCCAATGTCGAGCAGTTGCTTGATGAGTGCCGTGTCGCCCTGCACCGCGCGCACCACCGGCTGGGCGGCGTGGGGCGCCACGGCCTGCAGCGCGGCCAGTGTTGAGCGCAGGTCGTTGGGCGCGTGTTCGCCGTCGATCAGCAGCCAGTCGAAGCCTGCGGTGGCGCTCACCTCCGCCATGTACGGGTCGGCCATCGAGAGCCAGAGGCCGATCTGCGGCCGGTGTGCGGCCAGGGCCGTCTTGAAAGGGTTGTTGGCGGGCATGGAGTTCTTCAGTGGTGTTGCGTATGTTGTCAGTCCAGCTGGCCCTGGCAAACGTATTTGGTGTGCAGGTAGTCGTCGAGGCCGTGGACCGAGCCTTCGCGGCCGTAGCCTGAATCCTTCACGCCGCCGAAAGGCGCGGCCTCCGCGGCCAGCGCGCCTTCGTTGATGCCGACGATGCCGGCTTCCAGTGCGTCCGCCATGCGCCAGATGCGGCGAACGTCGCGCGAATAGAAGTACGCAGCCAGGCCGAAGGGCGTGTCGTTGGCCTGGGCGATCACCTCGGCTTCGTCGGCAAAGCGCGTCAAGGGAACGACGGGCCCGAAGGTCTCTTCGCATGCGCAGGCCATCGTGGCGTCGGCGTTCACGAGGACGGTGGGCGCGAAGTAGTTCGGTCCCAGCGCGGCCAGCCGCGCCCCGCCGGTGAGCAGGCGCGCGCCGCGGGCCACGGCGTCCTGCACGTGGCGCTCGATCTTTTCGATGGCGCGCGCGTTGATCATCGGGCCGATCTGCGAACCCGTGTCGCTGGCCGGGCCCACCCGCAACGCCGCGACGCGCGCTGCGAGCAAATCGGCAAAGCTGTCGTGCACGGCCTCATGCACGAACACGCGGTTAGGGCACACGCAGGTCTGGCCGCCGTTGCGGAACTTGGCCGCCATGAGGCCGTCAACCGCCGCGTGCAGGTCGGCATCCTCGAACACGATGAAGGGCGCATTGCCGCCCAGTTCGAGCGACAGCTTCTTGAGCGTGTCGGCCGAGCGGCGCGCCAGGTGCTTGCCGACCGGCGTGGACCCGGTGAAGGTGATCTTGCGCACGCGGGCATCGTCCAGCCATACGTCGACCACCTCGGGTGTGCGCTCGCGCGAGGCCGTGACGATGTTGAGCACGCCCGGGGGCACGCCGGCCTCCGCGGCAAGTGCCACCAGCGCCAGCGAGGTGAGAGGGGTGTCTTCGGCCGGCTTGCAGACCACGGTGCAGCCCGCCGCGAGGGCGGGCGCGATCTTGCGCGCGATCATCGCGGCCGGAAAATTCCATGGCGTGATGGCGGCCACCACGCCGACGGGCTCCTTGATGGCAAACATGCGCCGACCGGGCACCGGCGCGGGAATCACATCGCCGTTGGCGCGCGTGGCGTCTTCGGCAAACCACTCGATGTAGCTGGCCGCGTAGGCGACCTCGCCGATGCCCTCGGCCAGTGGCTTGCCCTGTTCGCGCGAGATGATGCGGCCCAGGTCGTCCTGATGCGCGAGCACCAGGTCGTTCCAGCGCTTGAGGATCTGTGCGCGCTGCTTGGCCGGCGTGCGGCGCCACGCGGGAAACGCGGCGTGCGCCGCATCGACCGCGGCCCGGGCGGCGTCCGCGCCGGAATCGGGCACCTGCGCGATGAGTCCGCCGGTGGCCGGATCGGTCACGTCGAGCGTGCGGCTGTCGGTGGCGGCGCACCATTCGCCGGCAATGAAGTTGGCCGTGCGCTGCAGTTCGGGGCGGGAGAGGGTGAGCATGTCTGTTTGCGTCAAGGATGGGTCAGAAGTCCAACGCGCTATCCGGCCAAGGCCAGGAACACCGCGGAACCGGCTTTGCCGGGCCGCCGGTGTTGCCCCCTTGAGGGGGGAGTCGAGCTACACGAAGTGAGCGAGGGACGGGGGTGGGTTTCAATTCAGCTCACGATGCCAAGGTGCCAGGGCACGAACTCGTGGTCGCCGAGGCCCAGCGTTTCGCTGCGCGTCCGCTCGCCGGAGGCGTGGCGCAATATCTGCTCGAAGATCTGTTGCCCCAGTTCGGGCACCGAGAGTTCGCCGTCGATCACCACGCCGCAATTGATGTCCATGTCCTCTTCGAGGCGCTTGAACATCGGCGTGTTGCTGGCCAGCTTGATGGTCGGTGCCGGCTTGCTGCCGAACATCGAGCCGCGACCCGTGGTGAAGCAGATCAGCTGCGCGCCGCTGGCGATCTGCCCGGTCACAGCCACCGGGTCGTAGCCCGGCGAATCCATGAAGACGAAGCCGGCCTGGTCGATCGGCTCCGCGTACTCGTACACGGCCTGCAGCGGCGTGGTTCCGCCCTTCATGGCCGAGCCGAGCGATTTCTCGAAGATGTTGGCCAGCCCGCCCGCCTGGTTGCCGTGCCCGACGACGCCGTTGAACTGTGCGTTCTGGCCCGCCGCATAGCGCTCCCACCAGGCCAGCCGGTCGAGCAGTTTCTGGCCGACCTCGGGCGTGACGGCGCGCCGCGTCAGCATGAATTCGACACCGTGGATTTCGGGTGTCTCGGAAAGAATGGCCGTGCCGCCGTGGCGCACCAGCACGTCCATGGCCGCGCCCAAGGCGGGGTTGGCCGTGATGCCTGAGAAGCCATCGGAACCACCGCACTCCAGCCCGATCTTCAGGTGGTTGGCGCCGACGCGGGTGCGCTGCGCGGCGTTGGCTTCGGGCAGCATTTCCTCGATGGCGCGAATGCCCGCCTCGATGGTGTGGCGCGTGCCGCCCACGTCCTGCATCACCATCGTGCGCATCAGGCGGCCGCGCTCGAGCCCTTGCGAGTCGACCAGTGCATCGACCTGGTTGCGCTCGCAGCCCAGGCCCACGATCAGCACGCCGGCCAGGTTGGGATGGCGCGCGTAGCCCGCCAGCGTGCGGCGCAGCACGTCGAAATGCTCGCTCGGCGAAGACATGCCGCAGCCGCTGGTCTGCGCAAAGGCGGCCACGCCGTCCACGTTGGGAAAGGCCGCCAGCCGCTCGGGCGTGAAGTGCGCCGCGATGCGCTTGATGACGGTGGCCGAGCAGTTGACCGACGACAGGATGCCGATGAAGTTGCGCGTGCCCACGCGGCCGTCGGCGCGCACGAAGCCCATGAAGGTGGCGCGCTCCGCATCGGACACGTAGGCCACCGGCCGCACGTCCTGGCAGAAGGCCGGATCGCGGTAGGAGTCGACCAGCGTGAGGTTGTGGCTGTGCACGTAGTCGCCCGCCTCCAGGTCGCGCGAGGCCACGCCAATGACGGTGTCGTACTTCTTCACCTGCTCGCCGGCCGCAATGGCGCGCGACGCGATCTTGTGCCCCGCAGGAATCTGCGCACGCGCGCGCACGCCGAATTCGGCAATCGTTTCGCCCAGGGCGATCGGGCTCTTGGCAACCAGCACGTTGTCGTGCGGGTGCAGGCGAAGCAGGGGGCTGTCGTTCATCAACCCTTCTCCATCAGTTCCTTGAGATTGAGCTTGCGGATCAGCTCGGTCTCCTGCTTGTAGACGGCTTCGACGTACTTCTGGTAGTCGGGGCCGTCCTGGTACATGACCGGCGCATCGATGCTGTCGGCGACCTTCTTGAATTCTTCGCTGTTCACCGCCACGCGGAACGCATCGCGCAGCTTTTTTTCCACCGCGGGCGGCAGCCCGCGCGGCGCGCCGATGCCGTTGGGCGCTTCCACCACCACGTCGTAGCCCATCTCCTTGAGCGTGGGCGTGTCCTTGAAGCGCGGCGTGCGGGCCTCGCCCCAGGTGGTGAGCAGGCGCAGCTTGCCGCTTTCCACGTGCGGTGCCCAGGAGCTGCTGTCGGCCAGCATGTCGACCTGTTCGCCCAGCACGTCCTGAAGCGCGGCGGAGCCGCCCTTGTAGGCGATGGCGTTGAACTTCACGCCGGCCGCCTGTGCGAACTGCTCCATGCCCACGTGCGTGGCGCCGCCGATGCCGGCATGGGCATAGGTGATCACGCCCGGCTTGGCCTTGGCCTGCGCCACCATGTCGCGCAGCGACTTGAACGGCGAACTGGCGGGCACCGCGATGCCGAAGGTCTGGCCCGAGGTGCGGGCCAGGTAGCTCAGGTCCTTGAGCGGATTGATCTGCACGGTGCCGATCTGTGCAAAGCGCGTCACGGAGATGGGAATCTGTCCGATCGTGTAGCCGTCGGGCCGGGCCGAAGCCAGCGCCTTGGTGCCGATCATTCCGGACGCGCCGGCGCGGTTCTCCAGCGCGATGGGCTGGCCGAGTTCGCGCGCGGCGATCTGGCAGATGGCGCGCATCGAGCGGTCCGCGGTGCCACCGGCGGGCCAGGGGCAGATGAAGGTGATGGGGCGGTCGGGATAGTCGGCGGCCAATGCGCGGCCGTGTACGGTGGCCAGTGCGGCGGCACCGAGGCCGCCCAGCATCAGTTGGCGTCGCTGCAGGGAGCGATTGAAGGTCATGTGAGTTTGTCTCCGACGATTTGTAGTTCGATGAAAGCAGAGCGCATTCTTCAGTAGACAATCATTGCTATCCAATGAAATAGCGGACTCTCTTCATAGCCTGGAGGTTATGTAGCCAAGAACGGACCGCAAGAACCACGATGAGCCAGATCGACCGCGTCCTGCGTTCCAACCTCAAGCTGCGCCACCTGCAAATGCTGGTGGCGCTCGACCAGTTCCGCCACCTGGGGCGCGCGGCCGAGTTCCTGTCGGTGACGCAGCCTGCGGTTTCCAAGTCGCTGGCAGAAATCGAGCGGATGTTCGGCCTCGCGTTGTTCGAGCGCTCCACGCGCGGCACCGAGCCCACACCGTATGGCGACAGCGTGGTGCGCTTCGCGCGCTCGGTGCTCGCCGACTACGACCGCACGCGCGACGAGATTGCCGCGGTGGCCAGCGGTGCCGCGGGCCGCACCAGCGTGGGCGCGATGGTGGTGGCCATGCCGGTGCTGATGGCTCGCGCGGTCGAGATGCTCAAGACGCACTCTTCGCAAACCACCGTGCTGGTGGAGGAGGGCGATCTCACGCGCCTCTTGCCCAAGCTGCGCCTGGGTGAACTCGACTTGTTCGTGGGACGCCTGGAGCCCGGCTACGCCGCGCCGGACCTGGAAACCGAGGCGTTGCTCGCTGAGCCCATGACGGCGGTGGTGCGGCCCGGGCACGCGCTCGTCGCCAAGCGCCGGCTGGGCTGGGCCGACCTTGCCAAGGAGCGCTGCGTGATGCCGCCCCCCTGGGCGTCGCTTCGCGTCAAGCTCGACCAGATGTTTTTTCGAGACGGCGTGCATCCGCCGGCCGACATCATCGAATCGGCGTCCTTCCTCGCGCAGATCAGCTTTCTGCAGCAGCGCGATGCCGTGGCCTTCATGGCGCGCTCCGTCGCGCGGCATTTCCAGCAGCAGGGGCTGCTGAAGGTGCTGTCCCTCAAGGTGCCGATCGACCTGCCGCCGGTCGGCCTCATCACCATGCGCGGCCGCAGGCGCACGCCCAGCACGCAGCAACTGATCGAATGCTTGCGACGCGCTGCCAGGATGAAGTGATGCGGCAAGCGAAGCGGGCTGCCGGCGATGCCCGGCCGGCACCGTTGCGTTTGCCCGCTTTTACTGGGAGAATCGCGACAATTAACAATAGTTAACACTTTGGTGGTATTTTCTCGATGAACCGCGGCATCTCTTTGCCGGGTGTGCATTCCACGCTGCAGAACGGCATTGCCTACAGCCGTTTCAGCGTGGCCGCGGAACCGCCGCAGCGGCGGCTGACGGCGTGGAGGGAGCGCGTGGGGCACGTGATTGACGTGCTGCCTTCGTGGTGCGACCTCGAGAAGCCGTTCAACGCGTCGATCGACCGCTATGAACTGGAAGGCCTGACCTTCACCGATTGCCGCTCGGACGCCATGTCGCTGGACCGTTCGCTGGCCCGCATCTCGCGCGACAGCGTGCGCAATTTTGCTGTGCATGTGTTCGTCGAGGGAGAGGTCCGGGACGTCTCGGTTCGGTCGCTCTCGCGTGCCGCCGCGCCTTTTGCCGCCAAGGTGCTCGCGCTCGACTTGGGGCAGCCGGTGCGCATGCGGCGCACCGATTGCCGGGTGCTCACCCTGTTCGTGCCGGCCGCCATGGTGGAAGAAGTGTTTCCCGATCCGGAAGCCATCCACGGGCTTGCCATCCAGCAGGCCACGACGCCGATCGCCAGGCTGGCGGTCGAACACATTGCCGCGCTTGCCAGCCGCGTTGGGCGCATGAGCGCCGCCGCTGTGCAGGCCGATGCGCGTGCGGGCGCGCAGCTTCTCGTCGCGGCCTTGGGCAAACAGGCGCGCCTGGGCGACAGTGGGCGTGCAGGCGCCCGTGCCGCCATGTTCGGCCAGGCCCGGCGCTACATCCAGGCCAACCTGCATCGCGCGGACCTTTCGCCCGACGACGTGATCGCGGCGTTGCGGCTTTCGCGCCCGACCGTGTACCGGCTGTTCCAGCATGAAGGCGGCCTGGGTTCCTACATTCGGCACCTGAGGCTGCGCCATGCAGCCGACGAACTGGCAGGGCACCCGAACGCGATGGTGGCGGACGTTGCCTATGGCGCCGGCTTCAGGAGCGCATCGGACTTCTCGCGGGCCTTTCGACGCGCCTTTGACGTGGCGCCGCAGGATTTCCGGGCCCTGTCGAGAAAGGCCGCCTAGGTTGCGTGCCGCGGGGTCATTCGATGGCCTCCTCGGGTTCAGCTGAAAAAATCGTGGAAAATCGTGAAAAAGTTCCTGTTCTCGCCGATTTTTGTCGGGGATTGAGACGCACGGTCAAGCCCGTGGGCCAATAACGCGCAATCTTGTGCCTGCGCGAGTGGCCCGGAGGGGCCGCCGCCAAGCCTGAAGACAAACGTCGCCGCCATGTACCTGCATCCTCTTTTCGCCAACGTGCCGCCGGCCGAACGCGCGGCGTTGGTCAAGTGCAGCGAACTTCGCTCCTATCGGCGCAGCGAGACGGTGATGGCGGCACAGGAGTGGACGGACCGGATCTACTGCGTGACGAGCGGCTTGTTGCGCGTGGTCGAACATGGCAGCGACCCCAGCGGGGACGTGACGACCGACTTCATTCGCCGAAACGACTTTTTCCTGGGCCCCACTCTCCGCGAAGACCGCTACATGGCCAGGCAGACACTGGTCGCCGCGCTGCCGTCGTCGGCATACCTGGTCCCGATTCCGGCGGCTCGCAGGCTCTGCGAAGCCTATCCGGAGGTTGCAATGGGAATGTTCGAATTCGCGGCAACGCGCATCCGCTCGCTTCGCAGCCAGCTTCGCAAGATCTCCGCGCTGTCGTCCGAGGATCTGGTGAGCCGGGTGCTCCACCAGCTGACCCAGCTCGCGCCGGCAAGTACCGGCGGCTTCGACAAGCGCATCACCCAGGCGGTGATCGCGTCTTACACGGGGCTCTCGCGCGAAGTGGTCAACAAGATCATGCGCGACATGGAGAGCCGCGGCCTCGTCTGGCGCGACGAACACGCTGTTCATGTGCCGGCCGATTTCGCGTCGACGGACATCGGCGGCTTGCAGGCGAGCGGGCCGCAAGCCGACGAGTTCCAGGGAGGAGCGAGGACGCAGGCGAATTCGTAGCCACCCGCCGGGTGGGCTCCAGAGTTGGATCCGCGCTGCATCCCCAATTCATGGGTATGCGTCAGGCGGTGCCGTCCCTCATCATGTGGATATGTATTTGAATAGCTTGGTCTCGGTGTTGCCGCCCGCAGACCGTGCGGCATTGGTCAAGGCCAGCGAACTGCGTTCCTACCGCCGCAATGAAACCGTTCTTGCCGTCGACGAATGGACGGATCGCTTCTACTGCGTGGCAAGCGGGCTTCTGCGCGTGGTGGAACACGGACGCGGCCACGGCGGCGACGTCACCACCGAATTCATCCGGCGGGACGATTTTTTTCTCGGTTCCTCTTTCACCGAAGACCGCCACCAGGCCACCCAGACACTGATTGCCGCGCTGCCTTCGTCGGTGTACCTCATCCCCATCGCCGCGATGCGCAAGCTGTGCGAGCGCCATCCGCAGCTGTCCCTGGCGCTGCTCGATATCGCCATGAAGCGGGTTGGCGTGATGCGGGGGCAGCTGCGCAGGGTTTCCGCGCTGTCGTCCGAAGATCTCGTGGGCCGCGTGCTTCATCAGCTCACCCAGCTGGCGCCCGCAAAAACGGGTGGGTACGACAAGCGCATCACCCAGTCGGTCATCGCGTCCTATTCGGGCCTCTCGCGCGAGGTGGTCAACAAGACCATGCGCGACATGGAGAACCGCGGGCTGGTGCGCCGCGACGACCACGGCGTGCATGTGCGCGCGGATTTCGTGGCAACCGACTTCGATCTGCCGCTGGCCGAACCGGGTTCGGGCGGGCCGGGAGCGGCTTCGCTGCTGCCGTGTTCCTGAGACGGCGAGAACCTTTGTTCTCGTTCCTCTCCGGCGTCAGTTCACACTTGTGACCTGCGCCACATCTGCGGCCCGAAAGCAAATGCCACCGACCGTTGCCGCGTAGCATCGCATCTGTTTCATCCATGTTCTCCGAGGCTTGCAGCGTCTTCAGTTGCCTGTCTTGCGGGACGCCAGAGACAGCGAGCTTTTGAAATGTCCAGCGCAAACACTGAAACACGAGCGACGTGGCACCCATCCTGGCAGCAGGGGGGCCGGTTCACGATCGGCAGGTTTCCAGCCGCGATTGAAGATCGGCGCGTGAATTCCGCTGCGGCCGCGAGGGCTGTGCGCGATCTCTTCGCGAAGGCGAATGCAACGGACCTCGCTTTGCTGATGCGCTCCATCGAACTGGGCGACTCTTCCGCAGCATCGCAAACTGCGCGGCGTATCCTCCGTTCCCTCTGCGCGCCCGCCGAGCCGCAGGCCCCCGCGGAACCAAGGGGGCTGTTGTCGCCCCGTGAACTGAAAGTGCTTCGGCTCATCTCGCAGGGCCGGAGCAACCGGCAGATCGCCGAAGAAGCCCATCGCTCGATCAACACCATCGAGGCGCAGCTCAAGAGCATCTACCGCAAGCTGAACGTCAGGTCGCGCACCCAGGCGGTCTGCGTGGCCACGCAGTGGGGCCTCATGAGCTGGGACGAATCCTCCTGAGATGCTCAGGCCGCGGCTTTCGCGCGCTCGATGATTTCATGCACCGTGTGCGAAAGGTTCGAGAGATAGAGGGCATCCGCTGAAAACGAACGCCTCATGGCACTGATGAGCTGGCCGAAATCCTCGTCCGCGGGGCCGTTGCCGGCATCGATGCTCCCGCGGGTCAGCAATCCGTCGATCCGGTTCTGCACCCGCATGTAGTCGGCGCGCAGCAGCACGCTGCGCGCAAGCAGAACATCCAGCGTCAAAAGGTCCGATGTGGTCATGGGATGTTCCTTTCGTGTTCTGCGAACGACTGGATTCCTACACTTCAGTCCAACGCGGTATCGAGCATCATCGCCACCGGAAAAAAAGCGACGGCCGTGCCGGCCGCCGCCCAAACTCGCACCTATGGGAACAAGCTCGTGGAGCCAATGGTGTTCACTCGATCAGAGTCGCGTGCGGCCCTGGCACGACGCGTAGGAACCTTTCTCGTGTGTACCGGCTGGACAGACTACAAGCGAAGGAAAAGCGCTCTCGCGCGGTGTTCTCCTCAGAGCTGGCCCCGGCCGTCCCCCGTGCGGTCGTGTACCCAGCGCATGGCTTGCTGCTGCGCGTGCCGCAGCGCCTCTGCTTCGGTGGCGTAGGCGATCTCGTCCGTGTCGTTGGGCAACATCGTTTCCTGTTCGTCCGATCCCTGGCCAAGGCAAATGACCACGGGGCGGTACACGCCCGTGTTCATGCGGGGGGCGCTGTAGGCAAAGCGCCACCCGCGGTAGACAAAGAGGTGGCGTTGCTTTTCGTCCCCGGCTGTCGAAGCGGGGACGGGCCCCGTTGGGGACTGGTCCTGCGTGCTCATGGTGCGTACTCCTCCGGTCCGGGTGAATCGGAACTGCGGGTGTTGCGAATGGCCTTCCCGCGGGTTTCGCCTTGTGAGGAGGATGCTCGCCGGCCGCGTCAGCGCCAGAAACCGGGCCACCTTGGCCCGCCAGGCGACGCGGTCTTTGCGCTCACCGCCCGGTGGCGTGGCAGGTACCGGGAGTTTCGGCTGGCTCAAGGTGAGCGACACGGGCTGCGGGCATTGCACCGAGTTTCTTCCTCATGTGTTCGGCATGTTCAACCAGGCGGGGCGGCGACGTCACGCCGCCCAACGGTGGGCTTGGCATTGGCCTGGCCCCGGCGTCGGCGGTCCGTCAGCCGATGCGCCGGAAGATGAAGCCGCTTGCCGGCGCGATCCACTCGACTTCGTCGCCCACGTGCGCGGCCGGCATTTCGGCGGCACCGGTGAAGAGGGTGTGTTCCTCGGCCAGCAGAAACTGTCGCGCGGCTGCGCCATCGTCCGCCGGCCCCGGCTGCAGGACGCGCAACGTGGCGCCACCCAGTTCGAGGGTGTCGCCAGCTTCCGGCCACAGCACCGTGGCGTCCGGCCATGATGACGATTGGAGTTCTTCAAGCGCTGCGGCCGATTCCTGCGTACGCGCCGCGGTCGAGAGCAGCCAGCGCACAGGTCCCGGAGCCGCCTGGCCCTGCCCCGAAGCGCGCGGAGTGGGGTCGATCAATGCCCATGGTCCGCCGTCGCCGCCGACGAAGTAGCTGTGCGGCGAGCCGGCCTCGCCGGCCACGCGGCGGACGCGTGCCGACAGCTGCGTGACCAGGCCGGCCTCGAGCGCATAGCGTGCGTCGCCCCGGCCATCGGGGTCGAGGCGGCCGATCTCCTCATAGGCGGCTTCTTCGATGTTCACGGCGCGGCGCCCTGCGGGCCCATCGGCCACGCGCGGCATGTTGAGCGCAATCCCGGTGAGGGCGCGCACATGGGCCATGCAGTGGTCGGCGCTGTCGAAGCGTGCCAGTTGTTCGAGCGTGCGCCGCGTCACGTTCATCAGCTTGAGGCCGCGGCGAGGGTCCACCGCTTCGGCCGGCTTCAGCCACATGTGTTCGACGATCTCGCGGCCATCGGGCTTCACGCTTTGCGCGGGCGGCATCTGCGCGATGAAGAAGCGGGTGTCGAACCGGCGCGGCATGCCGGGCGGCGTCAGCCAGTGGCTGAAGTAGGCCAGCCGGTCCATCGCGAGATGCCAGCCTTCCGCGTCGCACATGGCAAGCAGCGCATCGGTGCCTTGCTCGGCCGCATGGCGCATGGCCTCGAGCCGGCCGGCAGGCAGCTGGTCAAGCTCGACCAGGCGGTCTTCACTGTCGCTCGCGAGCAGGATGCCGGCTTCCTCGAAGCATTCGCGCACCGCGGCGGCGTAGTAGTCGAGGCCGCCCTCGGGCATGCCGAGGCGCGTGCTGGCCGCCCGGTCGTCCAGGCCCTTGCTCCTCAGGTGCAGGCTGCGGTCATGCGTGTCGACCACGCCGCCCGGAAATACGCTGGCGCCGCTGTTCTGGTCGTTGGCTTTTTCGGCGCGGCGCAGCAGCAGCACTTCCAGGCCGCGGGCGCTGTCGCGCAGGAGGATCAGACTGGCTGCAGTGCGGATGGGGCGCGGCACGGACGATGGCGGGGCCGGCGTGGCCGTCGGAGGCTTGGCGTTCATGGGCGCCGATTGTCGGGCCAACGGTCGCCTTGCGCCGCCAGGCGAAAGCCTCAGATGGCGCGCTGGTTCACCCGTTTCGAAAGCTGCTCGGCGCTTTCCTTGCGCTCGCTGTAGCGGTCGACGAGATAGCCGGCCGCATCGCGCGTGAGCAACGTGAACTTCATGAGTTCTTCCATCACGTCGACCACCCGCTCGTAGTAGGAAGACGGCTTCATCCGGCCGGCTTCGTCGAATTCGAGAAACGCCTTGGCGACGGACGACTGGTTGGGAATGGTCAGCATGCGCATCCAGCGCCCGAGCACGCGCAGCTGGTTCACCGCATTGAACGACTGCGACCCACCCGACACCTGCATCACCGCCAGCGTCTTGCCTTGCGTCGGCCGCACGGCGCCCACGCTCAGCGGAATCCAGTCGATCTGCGCCTTCATGATGCCGGTCATGGCGCCGTGGCGCTCGGGCGAGCACCACACCATGCCCTCGGCCCATTGGGCGAGCGTGCGCAGCTCCTGCACCTTGGGATGATCGTCCGGTGCGCTGTCCGGCAAGGGCAGGCCGGCGGGATCGAAGATCCGCGTTTCTCCGCCCATGGCCTCGAGCAGCCGCGCGGCCTCTTCGGTCAGCAGGCGGCTGTAGGAGCGCTCGCGCAGCGAGCCGTACAGCAGCAGGAAGCGCGGCGCGTGGCGCGAAGGCGCCGCACTGGCAAGGCGCTCGGGCGAGGGCCGGTCGAACAGCTCAGCGTCGATGTTGGGGAGATCAAGCAGGGCGATCGACACGGCGGCCCTCCGCATCGATGACGACTTCGCCGTCTTCCTTGGTGAACGCGCCTTTTTGCGGCGCCGGCAGGATGTCGAGCACCTCTTCGGAGGGGCGGCACAGCCGCGTGCCAATGGGCGTCGCCACGATGGGGCGGTTGATGAGGATCGGGTGCGCGAGCATGAAGTCGATCAGCTGCTCGTCCGTCCATTTCGGATCGTCCAGGCCGAGTTCCTCATACGGCGTGCCCTTCTTGCGCAGCAGAGCGCGCGGCGCCATGTTCATCGCGGCGAGCAGTTCGCGCAGCGTCTCCTTGCTGGGCGGCGTCTTCAGGTATTCGATGACCTGCGGCTCTTCGCCGCTGTTGCGGATCATCGCCAGCGTGTTGCGCGAGGTGCCGCACGCCGGGTTGTGAAAGATGGTGATGGAGGAGGTCGGTGATTGCATTCTTACAATTATGCAACTATTATTGAAATATGGAAGAACAAGACATCGTCAAGTCGCTCGCAGCGCTGGCCCAGCCTATGCGCCTTCAGGTGTTTCGCGCCCTGGTGGTTGCGGGACCGGCGGGGCTCACGCCCGGCGCGCTGGTCGATGCGCTCGGCGTACAGGCCACCAGCCTGTCGTTTCACCTGAAAGAGCTGACTCATTCGGGGCTGGTGACGCAGGAGCGCAGCGGCCGCAATCTGATCTACCGCGCGGCGTTCGGGCAGATGAACGCGCTCATCGGCTACCTGACCGAAAACTGCTGCCAGGGCGAGGCGTGCCTGCCGCAGGCGGCACAGGCTTGTGCATGCTGAAGGTCCACAACATCACCAAGAACCAGAAAGCCGCGCAATGACGGTCAATGTGTTGATCCTGTGCACGCACAACTCGGCGCGCAGCGTGCTGGCCGAAGGCATGCTCAACCACCTGGCGCAGAAGGCGGGCAGGGACGTGCGGGCCTACAGCGCCGGCAGCGCGCCGAGCGGGCGGCTGAACCCTTTCGCGTGCGAGGCGCTCGTCAATGCGGGAGCGGACGTGTCGGCGTACCGCAGCAAGAGCTGGGACGAGTTCGTCGGCGACGAGAAACCGGTGATGCGCATCGTCATCACGGTCTGCGACAGTGCGGCGCAGGAGACCTGCCCCTATTGGCCCGGCAGTCCGGTGAAGGTGCACTGGGGCTATCCCGATCCTTCGAACGCACCGGGCGACGACGAAGGCAAGCGGGTGGCTTTCGAGCTGACGCGCCAGGCCCTTGCGTACCGGCTCGTGCAATTGCTTGCGCTGCCGCTCGAGTCGATGCCGGACACCGAACTACAGGCGGCGCTGACCGCCATTTCCGAAAGCTGACCTTTTCATGAGCTCCAATACCGCCGTCGCCGTGGCGTCGTCCGCACCCCCACCCGCCATCGGATTCTTCGAGCGCTACCTCACGATCTGGGTCGCGCTGTGCATCGTGGCCGGCATTGCGCTGGGCCAATGGCTGCCGGGCATGTTCCGCGGCATCGCATCGCTGGAAGTGGCCAAGGTCAACGTGCCGGTGGGCGTGCTCATCTGGGTGATGATCATCCCCATGCTGCTGAAGATCGACTTCGCAGCGCTCGGCCAGGTCAAGGCGCATTGGCGCGGCATCGGCGTCACGCTTTTCATCAACTGGGCGGTGAAGCCTTTCTCGATGGCGCTGCTCGGCTGGATCTTCATTCGCCACGTGTTCGCGCCGCTGCTGCCGCCGGCGCAGCTCGACAGCTACATCGCGGGCCTCATCTTGCTGGCCGCGGCGCCTTGCACGGCGATGGTGTTCGTGTGGAGCCAGCTGTGCAAGGGCGATCCGTACTTCACGCTGTCGCAGGTCGCGCTCAACGACGCGATCATGGTGGTGGCCTTCGCGCCCGTGGTCGCGCTGCTGCTCGGACTCTCGTCGATCACGGTGCCGTGGGACACGCTGCTGACTTCAGTGGGCTTGTACATCGTGGTGCCGGTGATCATTGCGCAGCTGTTGCGCAAGCAGTTGCTCAGGAAGGGCGCGGCTCACTTCCAGGCCGTTGCGGCGCGGCTGGGGCCGTGGTCGATCTCGGCGCTGCTGCTCACGCTGGTGCTGCTGTTCGCCTTCCAGGGCGAGGCCATCCTGCGGCAGCCGCTGGTGATTGCGCTGCTCGCGGTTCCCATCCTGATCCAGGTGTTCCTGAACTCCGGACTGGCCTATGTGCTCAATCGCAAGCTGGGGGTGGCGCATTGCGTGGCGGGCCCGTCGGCACTCATCGGCGCCAGCAACTTCTTCGAGCTCGCGGTGGCCACGGCCATCAGCCTGTTCGGCTTCCAGTCGGGCGCCGCGCTGGCCACGGTGGTGGGGGTGCTGATCGAGGTGCCGGTGATGCTGCTGGTGGTCGCGGTGGTCAACAGGTCGCAGGGCTGGTACGAAAAGGGCGCGAAGACGGCCTGACGACGGGAGCAGGCGATCGGCAGGGGGCGCCGGGGCTCCCCGCAGGGCGTATTCTCCGACATGGCCGGCGCGGCTTCAGGGCCATGATCCGGATTCCGGTTCTTCTTCGGTGCAGGGTTCATGAAGATCGCGACCTTCAACGTCAACGGCGTGAACAGCCGGCTGCCGCGCCTCCTGGAGTGGCTGGCCGAGTCCCGCCCCGACGTCGCCTGCCTGCAAGAACTCAAGGCGCCCGATATGGGCTTTCCCGCGGCCGCGATCCGCGAGGCGGGCTACGGCGTGGTGTTCCATGGGCAGCGCTCGTGGAACGGCGTGGCCATCCTGGCGCGCGGGCGCGAACCGATCGAGACCGGCCGCGGCCTCGACGGGAACTCCGAAGACAGCCAGAGCCGGTACATCGAAGCCGTGGTCAACGGCGTGATCGTCGGCTGCCTCTACCTGCCCAACGGCAACCCGCAGCCCGGCCCCAAGTTCGACTACAAGCTCGAATGGTTCGAGCGGCTGAACGCCCATGCAGCGCGCCTCTTCGACTGCGGCATGCCGGCGGTGCTGGCCGGCGACTTCAACGTGGTGCCCACGGACGCCGATATTTACAACCCGGCCTCATGGCAGGGCGATGCGCTGCTACAGCCCGAAAGCCGCGCCGCCTTCGCGCGACTGCTCGAGCAGGGGTGGACCGACGCCATCCGTACCCGGCATCCGGGCGAGGCGATCTACACCTATTGGGATTACTGGCGAAACCGATGGCCGCGCAACGCGGGGCTGCGCATCGACCATCTGCTGCTGAACGACGAACTCGCGCCCCTGCTGGTCGATGCGAACGTGGATCGCGAGGTGCGCGGCCGGCCCGGGGCAAGCGATCACGCGCCAGCGTGGGTCGAACTGGCGCTGCCCGCGCGCTGGGCTTGAGCACGGAAATCGGCAACTGCGGCGGAAAAACGACGGTTAACCGGAGTGGTGACAGACAGGTTACATTTAAAGACTGTGCACTATTCAATTACTTGGCCCATTCCTGAGGATCCATTCCAGTGATTACCGGAGCAACGGCCGATGCCAGCTTTTACCGGGGTTTCGACGCCGGGTTTGTCATGGCTTTCCAGCCCATCGTGGATTTCGAGCGGCGGGAAGTCTTTGCGCACGAAGCGCTGGTGCGGGGCGCTTCGGGGGAGGGCGCCCTGGAAGTCTTCTCGCGCGTGAACCCGCAGCAGCGGTTCGCGTTTCATGAAGCTTGCCGCGTGAAAGCCATTGAAACCGCATCCGAGCTGGGCATGCAATCGAAGCTCAGCCTCAACATCATGCCCAACGACGTGGCCGGGCAGACAGAGTGCTTTCATACGGCCATAGCGGCTGCCGAGCGCTGCAACTTTCCGGTCCACCGCCTGATGTTCGAGATTACCGAAGGCGAACGCGTGGCCGACCTGCCGGCATTGGCGGCCGCCTTTCGCACCTACAAGGGCTACGGCTTCACCTCGGCCATCGATGACTTCGGCGCCGCCTATGCGGGCTTCGAACTGCTTGCGGGGTTCCAGCCCGACGTGGTGAAGATCGACATGGGCCTGGTGCGCAACATTCACAACGACCCGGTCCGGCTCAGCATCGTGCGGGGTTTTGTCGGCACCTGCCTGGAACTCGGCATCCGTGCCGTGGCGGAAGGCGTCGAGTCTTCCGACGAAGTGCACGCGCTCCAGTCGCTGGGTGTGGAACTGTTCCAGGGATTCCTGTTCGCCCGCCCCGCCATCGCCACGCTGCCGCCGGTGGCGTGGGACGCCGCCTGAGCGGGGGAATGCCCGAATGCCACTTCGTCCTCGGCACTGAGCTTGCCCTCGGCGCGGACGCAAGTGCCGTCATCACGGCACCGGTCTGCGCCGGCGATCTTCGGGCTCGCCCAAACCCGAGTCGCTTTGCCACTCCTTGGGAAACCTCGGCCAAGTGCATGTGGCTTGGCTCAGCATTTGGCAGGTCGTCTCCAGGAAGCCCAGGTTTATTTCACGAAGTCGCGGGCGAGGCCCCACCATCGAGTCCTGGATCGAACTCGACAGTAAGGTCGATGCGATAGTCCAGAAAATCTCTGCCACATATGACTGCCTTGGATAGACGATAGACGTCCATCCCTGTCCAACAAAGCCCGGCCCGGCGTCACTGCCGCGCTGGGCTTTGTGCTTCGCCCCACCTGTCTCCATTCGCCCCTGAGCGCTCATCTGCATTCTTCAGCTTATGGACCACGACTTCACATCCACCACTTTCGACGACGAACCACTCTATCTGGGCGAGGCATCCGCAACATCATCGAACTTCGTCTGCTGCGTGATGGAGAAAAGGTGGCGGCAAAGGCGCGCGGATTCCGGACAGCTGAAGCTAGGCGCCGGCTTTGACGAGTACTGACATTGCCACCTCGGGCTGCTGTTTGCAACCGCGACACCAGTCCAAATAAAACAAGACGTCCATATACCGCTCGCCGCGCTCAACTTTAGACACATACGATTGGTCCACCTTGAGGCGTACTCCCAGTTCTGCCTGCGTCAGTCCGGCCGATCGCCGCAGTGCACGCAGATGCTTTCTTAGCACCTCGTATCGGCGATGGTGAATGGAGTGCGGCATCGCCCAATGGTCTGAGTCCACGCCATAAAGGCCATTCCGGCCTATTTTTGATATCATGTGTCGTAGCGAAAGATGCCGTTGTGGCCTTTCCCATAAGTCCCGTTGACACGAAATACAATGGTTCGTCGACAGATTGCCTCACCGCTACCGACCGCCCGGCCCTTGCGCCTGCCGGTCTCGGTCACGCGTGTCCGGCCGCGGCGGCCAGCACCTGTTTCGCGCAGCGCGTCCGCGGCGCTCGTCGGTGCGCAGGTGAGGGCGCTTCGGATGGCTGCTGGCGCATCCGCCAGGGGGTTGGCACAGGTGTCGGGGATTTCCGCCTCGATGCTCTCGCGCATCGAGCGTGGCCTGGTCTCGCCTTCGGTGGAGACGCTGGACCGCATCGCGCAGGGCCTGCATGTGCCGATGTCGCGCTTCTTCGGCGACCAGGCCCGCCGCACGGACTTCTGCCATGTACGTGCCGGGCAGGGCGTGGTCGTCGATCGCGTCGGTGCGGTGGCGGACTACCGCTACGAGCTGCTGGGCCATTCGCTGTCGGGCAACCTGTTCGTCGAGCCCTATCTGGTCACGCTGCTGCCGGACGCTGCGCCTTATGTGACGTTCCAGCATCCGGGGCTCAAGTTCGTCTACTTCCTGTCGGGGGAGGCCACGTACCGCTATGGCGCGAAGTCGGTTGCAGTGAGGGCAGGGGACTCGCTGCAGTTCGATGCCACCGTGCTGCATGGGATCGAGGCGATCCAGACCCAACCCGTGTCTTATCTGTCCGTGGTGTTCACGTTGCGCGAGTGAGGACGAAAGCGGCGCAGTGAACACAGTGGAGCGTTCGAATCATCGAGGAGCTGAAGGGCGCCCACGCAGTCGCGCCCGATGGCGTGTAGAAGGTCGAAGGCGTCTACCGAGCCCGTCTTGAAGCGCGCCGCCACGCGCTTGCCGTCAGAGGTAGAGGCTTGTTGGCCGTCAAGCTCGCCTATGGATCTACGACTATCTATCGCGACCGCATAGCGAAACCACAGGGTTTGAACCCTCGAGCGCGAGCTGCGGAGCAACGACAGCTAGGCCTTTTTTCAGCTCTGCGACGTTCGGCGCAGATATCGCCGTCGACCACCTCCACCGGCGCTAGCTTCAGCAGCTGCTTCGCCTCTTCGATGGTGCCGGCCAGCCAGAGGTCGAACTCGTGCACCTCGAGCGGGATCACCGAGCGCTTGTCCTGCTCGTTCAGCGGTAACTTCGGATCGGGCTTGTGCATGCGGCTCATCAGCGGATGCGCGTCGGCGTTGATCGTCAGCATCGTGTAGTTGTCCCAGACCTCCCCGGTTTCCTTGTCGGTCCAGGTGTCCCGGAGCCCCGCCAGACCCCAAGGCGCACCATCGGCGCTGGAATCGCCACCAGACGTTCTTGCCTGTCTCCCCATTCGGCTCATCGAAGCTGGCGGCCGGGATGATGCAGCGCTTGCCCCGGGCCCAGGCATCCTTGAAGGTGGGCGATTTCTCCATGCCCTCGGTGCGCGTGTTGACCGTGCTCAGGCGGGTACCGCGTGCGGTCGGCACCAGCGCGCGCGGAGTGAATCTTCTGACGTGAGCCTACCCTTACCCGCCTGGACGAATTTCACCCTAGCGGGTTTTCTTGGCGCGTTCCAGGCGGCGCCTCGCGCCATCCGGCGCTGACTCATACGTTGCTGGTTGCGCGGACCTCTTCGATGGTGGTCTTGCCCGCAAGAACCTTGTCGATTCCGTCCTGGCGCAGGGTGCGCATGCCCTCCTGCATGGCGGCATCCTGCAGTTCCTCGGCGCGGGCGCCGTTCTGGACCAGGCGGCGCAGCGACCTGGAGATCACCATCAGTTCATGAATGCCGACGCGCCCGTTGAAACCGGTGCTGTCGCAGTGCGGGCATCCGGTGCTCGTGAAGGCTTGCAGCTGCCCGTCGCGGCCATACTGGCCGAGCCAGTGCTTGTGTACCGCTTCGCGCTCGGCCTGCATGGCATCGTGCGCGGCGAATGAATGCATGTAGTCGGCCAGCAGTTCCTCGACCTCTTCGGGGCGCATGGGGCGGCTCTGGATGCAATGGGTGCAGAGCCGGCGCACCAGCCGCTGCGCCAGCACCGCCAGCAGCGAATCCGCGAAATTGAACGGGTCCATGCCCATGTCCAGCAGCCGCGTCACGGTTTCGGGCGCGCTGTTGGTGTGCAGCGTCGACAGCACGAGGTGGCCGGTGAGCGAGGCCTCGATGGCCGTCTTGGCGGTTTCCTCGTCGCGGATTTCGCCGACCATGATCACGTCGGGATCGGCGCGCACGAAAGCCCGCAGCGCCTTGGCAAAGGTCCAGTCGATGCGTGGATTGACCTGGACCTGGCGCAGGCCGGGCTGGGTGATTTCGATCGGGTCCTCGGCCGTCCAGATCTTTCGCTCGGGCGTGTTGATGTGCATCAGCGCCGAGTGCAGGGTGGTGGTCTTGCCCGAGCCCGTGGGGCCCACGCAAAGCACCATGCCGTAGGGGCGCTCGACCGCCTTCGTGAACTGCGCGAGGTTGCGCTGCGAGAGCCCGAGCTTGTCCAGCGCAATGGGCTGGGCCGAGGCCAGGATCCGCATCACGACGTCTTCGAGGCCGTTGGCCGTGGGAATGGTGGCCACGCGCAGCTCGATGCGGTGCTGCGGCGAATACTTGGCAAAATTGATCTTGCCGTCCTGCGGCTTGCGCCTTTCGCTGATGTCCAGGTCGCACATGATCTTGATGCGCGCCACGACCACGTTGCGGTAGGTGGCCGGCAGCTCGAGATGCGTGTGCAGCCGCCCGTCCCGGCGAAACCGGATACGGGTCTTCTCCTGCCCCGGATAGCTTTCGATATGGATGTCCGACGCGCCTTCGCGGTGTGCGTCGATGATCATGCTGTTGATCATCCGCACCAGCGAGTTGTCCGACTGCTCGATGGGCGCCTCTTCGACCGCGGGAGCGCGCTCTTCCTTCTCGAGGGTTACCAGCAGTTCACTGCTGGTGCCTGCCGGGTCGAATTCGAGCGGCCGCGAGGGATCGTGGACGATGGTGGGGTCGGTGCTCTCGCTGCCGAGCTTTCCGTAGGCCTTGTAGAGCACCGTGTCCAGCACCAGGCATTCCCCGATCACCGGCACCACCTTCATCTGCGTGATGAACTCCACTTCGTCGATTGCCGCATGCCGGCTGGCCGGATCGTCGAGCGCAAGAATGAGGCGCCCGTCGTGGATCAAGAGCGGCATGACCTGCAGGCGCCGCGCCACGCCGTGGCTGATGGTTCGCAAGGCGTCCACTGCCACCGGAAACACGTGCAGGTTCACGAGCGGGTAGCCCATCTTGCGCACGAGCGCCGCCTGCAGCTGGGCGCGGGTGACCACGCCCATGCGCACCAGCGTTTCGCCGAGCGGCACGCTGCGGTCGAGCTTCTGCTGCTCCAGGCCCGCGCGCAACTGCTCTTCGGTGAGCACGCCGAGCGCCATCAGCGCCTGGCCGATGCGCAGGATCGGCATGCGGCTTTGAACCTCCAGCGCATGCAGCAATTGCTCGGGCGCGACGACTTCGGTGGGGGACATGAATGGATCTCCTGTGGGGTGATTCTGCTGGGGCCGGCGGGGCTTGTCAGCAAGGGAGCGGCGCCGGCGCGGCGCGGGCGCAACTCGACACTACGAAAGTTCTCAAAATGAAGATGACCCGGTCGAGGCGGGCGTATCAATCCGAAAACCCGAAGGTGTTGCGGCCTGCCGACTTGGCGCGGTAAAGCGCCGCGTCGGCGCGCGCCAGCAGGTCGGCGTCGGTGATGGCGGCTGCGGTGGGCTGGTGGAACGCGATGCCGATGCTGGTGGTGACCCTGAGGCTCTGGCCGTCGAGCCCGAAGGCCGAGGTGCCGATCTGTTGGACGATTTTCCGTGCCACGGCCACGGCGGCTTCGCGCGTGTGCACGTTCTCCAGCACCACCACGAACTCGTCGCCGGCCAGGCGCGCGACCGTGTCGGTGCTTCGCACGCTGGCCAGCAGGCGTTTCGCATATTCCACCAGCACACCGTCGCCGGTCGCATGGCCGAAGGTGTCGTTGATGGTCTTGAAATGGTCGACGTCCAGAAACAGCACCGCCAGTGCGTTGCCCGAGCGCTGGGCGCGGGCCAGCGCGCTGGGCAGGTACTCGTTGAAGGCGAGCCGGTTCGACAGGCCCGTGAGCGGGTCGAGCCGGGCCAGGTCGATCAGCTGGCGCTCCACGTCCTTCAAGGCGCTGATGTCCAGGCTGAGCGAGAAGATTCCGCGCGTGACGCCGTCGGGGCCGATGTCGGGCACGTAGCTGACGCGGGTCGTGCGATCGAAGTCCTTCGTCCGTGTCTTGGCCTCGAACTCGACGCGCTCGCCGGCGAGCGCACGCGCGATCATGGGCTTGCGCGAAAGATACAGTTCTTCGCCCGCCACCTCGCTCACGTGGCAGCCCAGCAGCCGGGCGGGGTCCACGCCCATCCACTCCCGGTAGGTGGCGTTGGCGAAGGTGATCTTTTCGTCGCGGTCGATATAGGTGATGAGCGCCGGCAGGTTGTCGGTGATGGTGCGCAGCCGCATCTCGCTTTCGGCCTGGCGCAGTTCCGCCTGCTTCAGCGCGGTGATGTTGAAGGTCATGAGATAGAAGCCGAGGAACCTGCCCTCCGCGTCCATGTCGGGAATCAGGTTGACCTGGAAGTAGCCGTTCTTTCCGTGCAGCGGCGCCTGGACCGGGAAGCGCACCGACTTGCCCTCGCGCACCAGCGGAAGGTAGGGCCTCTGCTGCCGGTACACCGCCTTGCCCACCGCCGAGCGCAGGGTCACGCCGTCGAGCGGGCCATCGCCCAGGCCCGCCATGCGCCGTGCGCGGCTGTTGGCGAACAGGCAGTTCTCGTTGCTGTCGAAGTAGCCCACCAGCGCCGGAATGCTGTCGGTCACGTCGCGCAGCCGCTTTTCCTGCGCGGTCAGGGCCTTGCGTATGTTCACTTCGTCGGTGATGTCGAAGGTCATGGCGAAAACGCCCTGCACCACGCCGTTCGCGTCCTGGTCGGGAATGTAGTGGGCCTTGAAGGTCCGCTCGCCGATGCCCAGCGCCGCGTCCCCGGCTTTCTCGATGACCACCGTTTCGCCGGCCAGCGCGCGCTCGTAGGCGGGCGCCACGATCGCGAAATCGGCCGGGCCCCGGACCTCGGGCATCGACCGGCCGACCATCGCGCGCTCTCTGTGCAGCGCCATGACCTGTGCATTGACGAAGGTGTACCGGAGCGAGGCATCGACGTGCGAGACCAGCGCAGGAATGTTGTCCGCGATGATGCGCACCTGCGCTTCGCTGTGCGCGAGGCTGAATTCGATGCGCTTGCGCTCCGTCACGTCGGAGGTCATGGCGTAGTAGCCGCGAACCTGTCCGGCCTTGTTGCGGTCGGGAATGAGTTCGGTCTGGAAGTAGCGGTCTTCCTCGCCGCGGCTCGCATCGCCCCGCCGTTCGAAACTGACGGCCTCGCCGGCCATCACCCGCTCGACGGCGGCCTTCATGGCCGCATCGTCTTCGCCGAAGCTGCGTGCCTCCCGCCCGATCAGCTGGGCCGCCCCGCGGTCGAGCCTCTTGCACAGCGGCGCGTTCACGAAAGTGTAGCGGCCTTGCGCATCGACGTGCGACACCATCGCGGGCAGGTTGTCGGTAATGTCGCGCAGGAACTTCTCGCTCGACTTGCGCTGCCACATCAGCGTGTCGAAGGTGCGCGCAATATCGCCGATCTCGTCATGCGGATAGGTGCGCGGCACGGCCGTTTCGAGGGCCGGGTTGTCCACGTCGAGCATGTGCCGGTGCAGGTGCGTGAGCGGCCTGAGCTGCCGCCGCACGATGCCCAGCGCCGCGGCGCCTGCGACCATTGCGAGCACCACCGCCCCGATCCATGCGGAACGCTCGATGGCGTCGACCCGGGCGAAGGCTTCCTTGCTGGGATACATGGACCCGATGACCCAGTTGGTCTCGCGCAGCCGCTTGAAGGCATACAGGCCGTGCACGCCTGCATGGTTGACGCCCTCGGTCGCGCCTTCGTAGGCTTCCATCGGGCGTTCGATCTCGGGGTTGCCGACCCCCTTCAGGCCCGTCTGGTTGATGATGCGATCCGTGCGCGGGTGGTCGATCACGGCACCTTCGGTGCTGGTGATGAACAGGTAGCCGGTCTGGCCGAATTTCACGTCGGCAAGCTCGCCCAGGATGTTCCGTTCCTTCAGGTTGATGGCACCCGAGATCACATACTTCACATGGCCCGCTGGATCGAGTACCGGCTCGGTCAGGGCGATCTGTGCCAGGCCGGTGAGCCGGTTCAGATACGGTTCCGAGATGACGCTGGCCTTGGAGGCGATGGTCTGCTGGAAGTAGGGCCGGTCCCTGATGTTCACCCTGCCGGGCTGCTGCGCACCGCTGAGGCTCGCGATCAGGTCGCCGTCGGCCGTAAAGAATGCGACATTGCTGAAGGCCTTCCGAAGCGATGGGTGCCTTTCGACAAAGCCCTGCAGCGCCGCCGCATCCGGAAAGTCGTTCGTCGCCACGCTGTTGGCAAAGGTTTCGAGCAGGGTGCGCCGGCTGATGAACTTTTGGTCTACCGTGTTCGCAATGGCCGACAGCCGCGCGAACGCTTCGTTTTCGATCGAGGCCTTCATGCTCGTCTTGACCAGCTGCAATGCCACGGTGGCAATGGCGAAGGTGGCCGCCAGCACCACCGCGGCCACGCCGAGGCTGAGACGTGTGTTCAAGCTGATGTGGAAATTCCTGAGACCTGATGAGTTCATGGGCGTGGAAAAAGCATCGCGACGTGGTCCGCTTTGCGCAGCTAGTGTGTCAGAAGCAGTGAGGGCCGTACTTCGCACAATCCCCCACAGTTGGTGCGGTGCCGGATAGCCTCGAATCCCGTCGCGCTTGCGTAGGAAGATGCCCCGTTGCGAAGCAGGCCGACATCGAGGTCTTGGCCTTGACCATGACGTGCGCGAACGCCGTGATGCCGAGCGTCATCGAAACGCTTCGGAACAGTCCGCGCCGTTTTGCGGGAGGCAGCTGCTACTTGCCGGACGGATAGGTTTCCGGAACCTCGGTGTCCGGTGCAGGCGCGTCACGCTCCAGCGGCTCGACGGCCCTGGTCTGGTCGAAGTGCAGCAGTGCATCGAACTGCACCGGCAGGCGGGCGAAGAAATAGTGGCTCTGCCGTTCGGTCCCGGGGCGGTAGATGACGCCGATGGCGCGCTCGAGCCGCGGCGCCCGCAGCGCGAAGAAGTGGCTTCCTTCGCCGCGCAGGGGCAGCATGAAACGCTCGAAGCCGGTCTCGTGCATGAGGCCTTCGTAGCTGTCGGGCCGCGAGGGAAGGACCTGCTTGCATTCGGCGGCCGCACCCCAGTCCGAAGCCGCCATCACGCTGCCCGCGTGGGTGGTGAAACCCACCAGCACCGCGTCGCGGCCCTGCCGTTCGCGCACCAGCTGGCCCACGTTGAGTTCGCCGCGCCGTTCGCCCATCTCGGTGGCGCGCGCATCGCCCAGATGCGAGTTGTGCGCCCACACCACGATCTTCGGGCGCTCGCTGCTGCGCCACAGGTGGCGCTCGAGTTCGCCCAGCGTCTCGGCCATGTGCCGGTCGCGCAGGTTCCACGAAGACACGTCGTTCAGGTACATCGAGCGGTAGTAGGCCTCGGCGTTTCTCACCAGGCGTGCGTTCTGCTCGGCATTGAAGGCATCTTCTTCGCTGGCTGCACTGCCGCTGCGCCACGCGTTGGCCGAAGCGCGGCGCATCTCGAGCAGCATGTCGATGACTTCCTGCCGGCACGAGGGTGTGTTGCCGAGGCCGGCCATCAGCCCGTACACCTGTGCGCCATCGCCGAAGCGGTCGAAGCAGGCGTAGCGCTCGCGCGCGCTGCGTGCGGTCTGCGGATCGGTCCTGTCGAAGTAGGCGAGCACGGCCTCTATCGAGGCGTGCAGGCTGTAGAGGTCCAGCCCGTAGAAGCCGGTCTTCCCTTGCGCCGGGCCGGCCTCATTGAAGGCGCGCTGCCATTCGATGAAGCCCGCCACGTCTTCGTTCCGCCACATCCAGGTGGGAAAGCGCCGGAAGCCCGCCAGCGCATCGCGCGCCGTGGCGTCTTCGCCGTCGCCGCGGACGTACCGGTTGACGCGATAGGCGTCGGGCCAGTCGCCTTCGATCGCCACGGCGTTGAATCCCTTTTCGGCCAGGAGGCGGCGCGTGATGTCCGCGCGCGCCGCGTAGAACTCGTGCGTGCCGTGCGAGGCTTCGCCGAGCAGCACATAGTGCGCGTCGCCGATCAGGTCGAGCAGCGCGTCGTGGTCGCCCGCGGAGCCGTCCATCGGGCGCGCGGCAAGGCGCACTGCATCGGTTTCCTTGGATGGGGATGATGACTGCATTGTTCTTCGTCCTCAGGCAGAGGGCGGGCGGTGGCGGCTCGCGTTTTCAAGCAGGCGGCACACTTCTTCGTCGCTGGTCTGCGAGAAATCCAGGTACCAGCGGCCCACCCCCAGAAAGGGATCCGGCATTTCGGCGCACACCACCTCGTCGGCCTCGCCGCGCAGGAGCTCGCAGGCTTCGGGCGCCGCAACAGGCGCGGCCACCACGACGCGGGCCGGTGCCTGCCGGCGCGCCGCGCGAACCGCAACGCGCATGGTCGAGCCGGTGGCGAGCCCGTCGTCCACGAGAATCACGACGCGGCCGCGCAGATCGGGCGCGGGGCGCCCGCCGCGGTAGACGCGTTCGCGTCGTTCGAGCTCGTACTCTTCGCTGCGCACGACTTCCTCGACCGCCTCGGCGGAGATGCCGAGTTCGCGCACCAGCATGTCGTCGAGCAGCCGCTCGCCGCCGCTGGCAATGGCGCCCATGGCGAATTCAGGGTTCCAAGGCACGCCGAGCTTGCGCACCACGAGCACGCCAAGCGGCGCGCGGAGCGCCTTGGCAACCTCGTACGCCACCGGTGTCCCGCCCCGTGGCAAGGCAAGCACGGTCACGTCGGACCGGCCGGCCAGATTCACGAGCCGCTTGGCCAGCGCGCGGCCCGCGTACTTGCGATCGCGGAAAGATTCGAACGCCATGTCGATGTCCTTCCGCCCACGTTATTTTTGCCGGCGCACGGACGTTGTGGGGGCGATGCGCACATCTGCGTAGGCATGCGCTGCCACGCGAGGGCAGGGCGCGCGCCGGAACGTCAGGCGCCGGGCCGCCTGGGGTCCGACCGCGCGTACCGCCCGGCCTGCCATGCGTTGACGATCAATGCGCGCGCCTTCGGATGCTCCGGGTCGGTCACCACCCATTCGGGATACGCATGGGGAAGGCTGGCGGCGGTGACGCGTATCGCATCGAATTCAACGGGCGAAAGCGGCGCCGAGGCGCTGGCGCGGTGCGTCAGCGTCTTGCGCAGGCCGGCCTTCCAGGCATCCGGCAGGTGATCCACGGCGGGCAGGAGCGCCAGCGCGATGTGCGCGGCGCGCGGGCTCAAGGCTGCGGCGTCGGCGCGCAGGCGCGCCAGGCGTTCGGTTCCGCTCATCTTTCACCTCCGGAGCACATGCGCACCTCAGGACGCCTGGATCTCGATGCGCCGCGGCTGGGCATGCTGGGCCTTGGGAATGCGCAGCGTCAGCACACCCTGCTTGAGTTCCGCCGAGATGGCGGCCGTGTCCAGCTCCTTGCTCAGCGTGAACACGCGGCGGAAGCGGGCCAGGCCCACCTCGGTGTGGCTCGACTCGAGCCCCTCGGGCACCGACAGGTCGGACTCCGCCTCGATGGTGAGGGTGTCGGAAGCCACGTGCAGGCCGAGCTTGTCGCGCGAGACGCCGGGCAGGTCGGCGTAGAGCGTGATGCCGCCGCTGTCCTCGATCACGTCCACCGGGGGCGTCAGCGCGGCGTCGCTGTAGCGCGTGCTGTCTTCCTTGCGGGCGAGCTGCGCCCGTTCGGCAACGCGAGGCGATGTGTTGGTGTTCATGGTCGTCTCTCCTTTCACTTTTCCTTACGGCTCTTCACGCTTCACTGGACGGTAATGCGGCGCGGCTGCGACGAAGCGCGGCGCTGCACCGAGATGTGCAGTACGCCGTCGCGGTACTTGGCCGTCACCGCGTCGGGGTCGGCGTCGTCGGGCAGGGTCAGCACCCTGCGGAACGTGCCCTCGAAGCGTTCGTTGATGTGGATGGCCGCCTTCTCGTCATCTTGCGCAAGCGCGTTTTCGCGCTTTCCGGCGATGGTGAGGAGGCCGCGCTCCAGGTTGACTTCGAGGCTCGACGGATCGACGCCGGGTGCGAACGCATAGATCTCCACCGTTTGCGGCGTGCCGCCGATGTTCAAGGCCGGAAAGCCATTGCGGCCGAAGCCACGGATGGTCGGAGACAGATCGAAGGCCTGCTGCATCTCGCGTTGCAGGCGATCCATTTCGGCGAACATGTCGCGCGGGAACAGGGATCGGTACATGGCGAAAACCTCCATTCAAGACAAAGTTGAACGAAGCGCCGGAGGCGTCTCCAGCGCTTCCGATGAGCGAAATAGGCGCTGCCGGCGCTTTTTCAAGAGGTTTTTTTTGGCCCGACGCCACGGGCGGGCGCGCCGACATGGATTGCAGCAATTCTTACGCGCGTGCGCCCACGATTCGCGCCCCTCTCGAGGCGCGCAGGGCGCATCCTCCTGGATACGCGCGGAAAGCCATGCCGCCGGTTGAATGGGTCCGCGCTGAATTCGAGCCGCACTGCAAGCGCTCAAGAGATCAGGAGACAGCCATGGACTTTGAAGGGATTTACTGCTTTGACACGGCGACCGTCCGCTTTGCAATCTACCCCGATGGCCGCGGTGGCGCGCGGATCATCGCGCAGATTTCAGAGGAGACCCTGCACGATGTGTTCGGCACCAGGAATCTGGGCGACCGCCTGCTGGATACCTGCAAGACGCACTTCGACGCCCTGAGCGCTGCCGCGCTCCGGTGCCACCGGGCCAACCCGAAAGCGCCCATCAACCTGACCGTCGACGACTTCTCGCCGTGCGTCTCGCCAGGCTCTGCCAACGACAGCGAGCACGACGCCACGGCGGGGGCGCCGGTTGCCGTGTAAGTAAAAATGCCGCGTCTCGCGTGGGTGGTTTTTCAAAGCCAGGCCGCGTGATGGGCAACTCTCCGACACGGCAAGGAGGTTTCAGCCTTAACCGCTGAGCCCGGTTTTTTTGCAAATTGTGCGGTCAGGTCTTGTGAACGCCGAAAGCGTGCTCCTTTGGGCACCCGGTCCGCTGGCCTGCACGCAAGCAAGGAACACCGGTGCAAGTGAACCCGCCAATAAGACCAGAAGCACAAGACGCCTACCTGTTCCGCGAGGGAACCCATTCCCGCCTGTACGACCTCCTGGGGTGCCACCCGGGAAAGGCAGGCGGCGCGCAGTTCGCGGTCTGGGCGCCGAATGCCGAGTCGGTGGCGGTGGTGGGCGACTGGAACTACTGGTCGGGCGAAGCGGACCCGCTCTCGCCGGCGCCGGACGGCACGGGCATCTGGCAAGGCCATGTTCCTCAAGCGGCGCTCGGCCAAGCCTACAAGTACCGCATTCGATCCCGCCTGGGCGGCTACGTCGTCGACAAGGCCGACCCCTTCGCGTTCTGCAGCGAGCTGCCGCCCGCCACGGCCTCGCGCATCTGCGAACTTTCCTACGAATGGCAGGACCATGAATGGATGGCCACGCGCGGCGCGCGCAATGCGCTGGACGCGCCAACATCGGTCTACGAGGTGCACCTGGGTTCGTGGCGCCGCCGCGATGGCCAGTTCATGGGCTACCGCGAGATTGCCCACGAACTTGCGGCCTACGTGAAGCAGATGGGCTTCACGCATGTCGAACTCATGCCCGTGACCGAGCACCCGTTCTACGGCTCCTGGGGCTACCAGACCACCGGCTACTTTGCGCCCACCTCACGCTTCGGCTCGCCGCAGGACTTCATGTACCTGGTCGACCACCTGCACCAGAACGACATCGGCGTGCTGCTCGACTGGGTGCCTTCGCACTTTCCGACCGACGAGCACGGCCTCGCCTATTTCGACGGCACGCATCTCTACGAGCATGCCGATCCGCGCCAGGGCTTTCACCCGGAGTGGAATTCGAGCATCTTCAACTACGGGCGTTCGGAAGTGCGCAGCTTCCTCGTGTCGTCGGGACTGTTCTGGCTCGACCGATACCACCTGGACGGCCTGCGCGTCGATGCCGTCGCGTCGATGCTGTACCTGGACTATGCGCGCAACCACGGCGAATGGATTCCCAACCGCCACGGCGGCCGCGAGAACCTGGATGCGATCGATTTCCTGCGGACGCTGAACCGCGCCGTGTACCGCGAGCATCCCGACACGATCACCGTGGCCGAGGAGTCGACCGCATGGCCGCGCGTCTCGCGGCCGACCGACATGGACGGCCTGGGCTTCGGCGAGAAATGGAACATGGGCTGGATGCACGACGTGCTCGCCTACATGAAGGAAGAGCCCATCCATCGCAAGTACCACCACCACAAGATGACGTTCTCGCTGGTCTATGCGTTCCACGAGAACTTCGTGTTGCCCCTGTCGCACGACGAAGTGGTCCACGGCAAGGGCTCGCTGCTGGGCAAGATGCCCGGCGACCCCTGGCAGCAGTTCGCGAACCTGCGTGCGCTGTTCGGCTTCATGTGGGCCCACCCGGGCAAGAAGCTGCTGTTCATGGGCGGCGAGTTCGGGCAGCGGCGCGAGTGGACGCACGACGGCGAGCTCGAGTGGTGGGTGTGCGATCTCGAAGGGCATTCGGGCCTGCAGCGTCTGGTGGCGCAGCTCAACCGCGTATACCGCGGCGCGCCGGCGCTCTACCAGCAGGACTTCACCGCCTCGGGCTTCGAGTGGGTTGCGGCGGACGATGCCGAACGCAGCGTGTTCGCCTTCGTGCGCAAGGCGCGCGATGGCCATCCGCCGCTGCTGGTGGTCAGCAACATGACGCCGGTGCCGCGCACCAACTACCTGCTGGGCGTGCCGCAGGGCGGCTTCTGGCACGAACTCATCAACACCGACGCCGTGGAATTTGGCGGTTCGGGCTGGGGCAACCTGGGCGGCGTCGAGTCCGCGCCCGTGCGCTCGCATGGCCGCATGCAGTCGGTGTCCATGACCCTGCCGCCGCTTTCCACGCTGATCCTGGAACACCGGCCATCATGAAAAAAATGTTCGCAAACCCGCAGATGCCCACGGCTTCGAGAATGCCCGAAGTGCGCGACGGCAACCGGCGCGCGGTCATCGACGCCATCCTGCCATCGGTGGACAACGGCCGTTTCCCGGTCAAATGCGTGGTGGGAGAGTTGGTGCGCGTGAAGGCGCATTGCTTCACCGACGGCCACGACGTGCTGCGCGTGCAGCTGTGCTGGCGTCCGCACGACAAGGCCGAGTTCCGCGAAGTGCCGATGAAGCTGCTCGTCAACGACGTGTGGGAGGCCTCCTTCTCGCCGCCCGCGCTCGGGCGCTACTACTACACGGCGGTGGCGTGGGTCGATCCCTTCGAGTCGTGGCGCCACGAGATGACGCGCCGCGTCGAGGCCGACGACGTGCGCATTGCCTCGCAGGTGGGTGCGCTCGAGGTGGCCGCCGCCGCCGAGCGGGCCGAGGGCGCCGACCGGCAGGCGTTGGCACGCTGGGCCACCGAGCTCGATGCGGTGGCCGCACACCCGTCATCGGAGGTGTCGACCCTCAAGGCGCTGGCGCTCGACGAAGAGCTGGCCATGCTCGCGCGCCGCCACCCCGACCGGCGGCACGAGGTGCGATTTTCCGTAGAACTGCCGCTGGAGGCAGAGCGCGAGCGCGCGCGCTTCAGCACCTGGTACGAACTGTTCCCGCGCTCGGCAGGCACCACCCCGGGCGTGCACGGCACGTTCAGGGACGTGGAGGCCCGGCTCCCCGCCATCGCGGCCATGGGTTTCGACGTGCTCTACTTTCCGCCGATCCACCCCGTCGGCCGCGTGCAGCGCAAGGGGCCCAACAACGCGCTGGCCAGCGGGCCCGAGGACGTGGGGAGTCCCTGGGCCATCGGCGCGGCCGAAGGGGGGCACAAGGCGATCCTTCCGGCCCTTGGCACGGCGGAAGACTTTCGCCATCTCTATGCGCAGGCCGCGGCGCACGGGCTCGAAATTGCGCTCGACATCGCCTTTCAGTGCGCGCCCGACCATCCCTACGTGAAGGCGCATCCCGACTGGTTTCGATGGCGGCCCGACGGCAGCGTGCAGTACGCCGAGAACCCGCCCAAGAAGTACCAGGACATCTATCCCTTCAACTTCGAGAGCGAAGACTGGCGCGGCCTGTGGGCCGAGCTGCGCAGCGTCATCGAGCACTGGATCGGCGAGGGTGTGCGCATCTTCCGCGTCGACAACCCGCACACCAAGGCCTTTCCGTTCTGGGAATGGACCATCGGCGAAATCCGGCGCGAGCACCCGGAGGTGATCTTTCTCGCCGAGGCCTTCACGCGGCCCAAGGTGATGCACCGGCTGGCCAAGCTGGGCTTCTCGCAGTCGTACACGTACTTCACCTGGCGCAACACCAAGCAGGAGCTCATCGAATATTTCACCGAGCTTTCCACGTCGCCCGGCGTCGACTATTTCAGGCCCAACGTGTGGCCGAACACGCCCGACATCCTGCACGAGCAGCTGCAGGGCGGCGAGGCCTCGGTGTTCATGGCGCGGCTGGTGCTTGCCGCCACGCTGTCGGCCAACTACGGCATCTACGGCCCGGCCTACGAACTGCGCGAGCACCTGCCGCGCTCGCCCGGCAGCGAGGAATACCTCGACTCCGAAAAATACCAGCTGCGCCACTGGAACCACGACGACCCGGCCAGCCTGGCGCCATTCATCGCCCGCGTGAACCGTATCCGCCGCGAGAACCCGGCACTGCAACGGGACCGCGGCCTGCGCTTCCTGCCCATCGACAACGAGCAGCTGCTGGCATATGCCAAGACCTCGGAGGGCGGCGACAACGTGATCGTGACGGTGGTCAACCTCGATGCGTACAACGTGCAGTCGGGTTGGCTCGAGCTCGATCCGAAGAGCCTGGGCGTGGAACCTGCGCGAACCTTCCAGATGCACGACCTGCTGAGCGGCCAGAGGTTCAACTGGGAAGGCGGGCGGCACTTCGTCCGGCTCGACCCGCACAGCGTGCCCGCGCACATCTTCGTCGTCAGGCGGCGCCACGGCGACGAGCGCGACTTCGACTACTTCCTGTGAGGCCGCGCCAATGAACGCTCCTGTTTCCCACATTGCGCTTGAAACGGTCGAGATCGACATCAGCGACGATCCGCTGTGGTACCGCGACGCGGTGATCTACCAGCTCAACGTCAAGGCGTTCTTCGATTCGAACAACGACGGCATGGGTGACTTCAAGGGCGTGACGGCCAAGCTCGACTACGTGAAGGAACTGGGCGTCAACACCATCTGGCTGATGCCGTTCTATCCCTCGCCGCTGCGCGACGACGGCTACGACATCGCGGCCTATGAAGACGTGAACCCGCAGTACGGCACGCTCGATGACTTTCGCGAGATGCTCGACGCCGCGCATGAGCGCGGGCTGCGCGTGATCACCGAGCTGGTCATCAACCACACCTCGAGCGACCACCCGTGGTTCCAGGCCGCGCGCCGCGCGCCGCCCGGATCGCCCGAGCGCGACTTCTACGTGTGGAGCGACACCGACCAGATCTACCAGGGCACGCGCATCATCTTCACCGACACGGAGACCTCGAACTGGGCCTGGGATCCGGTGGCCAAGGCCTACTACTGGCACCGCTTCTTCAGCCACCAGCCGGACCTGAACTTCGACAACCCCGCCGTGCTGGAGGCCATCTTCAAGGTGATGCGCTTCTGGCTCGACATGGGGGTGGACGGCTTCCGCCTGGACGCCATTCCCTACCTGGTGGAGCGCGACGGCACCAGCAACGAGAACCTGCCCGAGACCCACGCGGTGATCAAGAAGGTGCGCGCCGCCATCGACGCGCAGTACAAGAACCGCTTCCTGCTGGCCGAAGCCAACATGTGGCCGGAGGACGTGCGCGAATACTTCGGCGACGGCGACGAGTGCCACATGGCGTATCACTTTCCGTTGATGCCGCGCATGTACATGGCCATTGCGCAGGAAGACCGGCACCCCATCGTCGAGATCATGCAGCAGACGCCGGACATTCCCGAGGGCTGCCAGTGGGCGATCTTCCTGCGCAACCACGACGAGCTCACGCTCGAGATGGTGACCAGCAAGGAGCGCGACTACATGTACACCATGTATGCCGCCGACATGCGCGCGCGCATCAACCTGGGCATTCGCCGGCGCCTGGCGCCGCTGATGGAAAACGACCTCGACCGCGTGAAGCTCATGAACGGCATGCTGCTGTCGATGCCCGGCTCGCCCATCATCTACTACGGCGACGAGATCGGCATGGGCGACAACGTGTTCGTGGGCGACCGCAACGGCGTGCGCACGCCGATGCAGTGGAGCCCCGACCGCAACGCCGGCTTCTCGCGCGCCGACCCACAGCGCCTGTACCTGCAGCCCATCATGGACCCGATGTTCGGCTACGAGGCGCTCAATGTGGAGGCGCAGGCGCGCGACAGCAGCTCGCTGCTCAACTGGACCAAGCGCATGCTGGCCGTGCGCAAGACCAGCCATGCCTTCGGCCGCGGCAAGCGGCGCTTCCTGAAGCCGGGCAATCGCAAGATTCTGGCCTACCTGAGCGAATATGGCGACGACATCATCCTGACGGTGTTCAACCTCTCGCGCGCCGCGCAGCCGGTGGAGCTCGATCTTTCGGCCTTCAAGGGCCGCGTGCCCATCGAGATGCTGGGCCGCGCGCCGTTTCCGCCCATCGGCGAACTGCCGTACCTGCTCACGCTGGCCTCGTACGGCTTCTACTGGTTCCGGCTCACGTCCGACGCCGAAATGCCCAGCTGGCACCAGGAGGGCGTGGCGCTCCAGGAATGGCCCACGCTGGTGCTGTTCGACGGCTGGACCAGCTTCTTCCGCGACCGCGTGATGCCGTGGCGCATCGGCATGTCGGAGCGCATGCGCAACCAGTTCGAGCTGGAGACGCTGCCGCGCCACATCGAGATCCAGCGCTGGTATGCATCCAAGGGCACCACCATCGAACGTGCGCGGCTGGCCGACCACGTCATCTGGGAAGTGGGGCCGCTGAGCTGGATGCTGCCCCTGCTCGAACTCGACGGGCCGCCCGGCGGGGCCACCTATTTCATGCCGCTGGCGCTGGCCTGGGAAGAGCGCGACGAAGAGCGCATGGCTGGCGTTGCGCAGGCGGCGCTCGCCAAGGTGCGGCAGCAGGCGCAGGTGGGGCTGATGGGCGACGCGTTCTACGACGAGGCCTTCTGCCGCGCGCTGTTGCAGGCGATCCGCAGCGGCATGGAACTGGAAACCGCGAACGGGCGGCTGCGCTTCCGCGCGACGGCCGCCTTTGCCGCGATCGACCCCGACATCGCCAACCTGCCGGTCGGCCGGCCGAGCGGCGTGAGCAGCAACACCGTGGTCACGGTGGACGAGACCCTGTTCCTCAAGGGCTACCGGCACTTGCGCGAAGGCCTCAACCCCGAACTGGAGATGGGCCGTTTCCTGACCGAGGTGGCAGGGTATCCGCACTGCGTGCCGGTGCTGGGCGCGCTCGAATACACCGGCAACGACGGCCGCACCATGACGCTGGCGATGGTGCAGTCGTACGTGTCGAACCAGGGCGACGGCTGGGACCACACGCTGGGCTACCTGGAACGCTTCCTGCGCGACTTCGCCACCACCAACGGCGCGCTGCCGGATCCGATCGCGGTGCACGGCGGCTTCCTGGCGCTCATGGCCACGCTGGGCCGGCGCACCGCCGAGCTGCACCAGGCGCTGGCGATGCGCACCGGTGCGGCGGCGTTCGATCCGGAGCCACTGCACGCCGACGACATCGTGCGCTATGCGGCCCAGGCCCGCGCCGACACCACGGCCACGCTGGCGCTGCTGCGCGAAAGGATGGACCAGCTGCCCGCGGCGGCGCAACCCGATGCAGAGGCCCTGCTTGCCATGGAAGACGCGCTGCAGGCCTGCGTCGATGCGCGCAAGCCGCAGGCGCAGGGCAGCATCAAGAGCCGTTACCACGGCGATTTCCACCTGGGCCAGGTGCTGCTGCGCGACAACGATTTTGTGATCATCGATTTCGAGGGCGAACCGGCCCGCGGTTTCGACGAACGCCGGGCCAAGGGCTCGCCGCTGCGCGACGTGGCCGGCATGCTGCGCTCGTTCAACTACGCGCGCTGGTCGGCCCTCAGGCGCGTGGCGCAAAGCGCCGAGGAGGCCGCTCACCTGGCACCGCCGGCCGCTGCCTGGGAGCAGGCCGCGCGCCAGGCCTTCATGGACGGCTACACGGAAGCGTCTGGCGCGGAGGGCGGCGCGGCGCGCATCGATACCGAACTGCTTGCGCTGTTCGAGCTCGAGAAGGCGCTGTACGAGCTTCGCTACGAGCTCAACAACCGCGCCGACTGGGCACAGGTGCCGTTGAACGGCGTGCTCGCGATTCTGCAAGGGGACCGGCCCGGTTGATGCTTGCACCGAATCCGCCGCTTTCGTCCGCCACAGCAACCGCCCTCGCAACCGCAATCACGCACCGGAGAGAAACATGGACAGATTTGGCATTCACCTGGAGCCGTTGAACGCAATGCTCTACCAGGTTGGAGCCTTCGTGCCCCGGCTGGCCATTGCGCTGGTCGTGGTGCTGGCCGGCTGGCTGATCGCCAAGACGGTGCGCTTTGCGGTGACCAAGGCGTTGCGCGCCATCAATTTCAACGTGCTGACCGAACGCGCGGGGCTGGACAACTTCCTGCGCCAGGGCGGATGGCCAGGCGACACCAGCAGCCTGTTCGGGGTGCTGGCCTATTGGCTGGTGATCCTGGCAGCGCTGCTGATAGCGTTCAACGGCCTGGGCCTGAGCTACATCGCCGACCTGCTCGGGCGCGTGGTGTGGTTCGTGCCGAATCTCTTCGTGGCCTTGCTGGTGCTCGCCTTCGGTTCGTATTTCGCGCGCTTCGTGGGAGAGGCGGTGTCGAGCTATTTTCGCGGCGCGCAGCTGCGCGATGCCGTGCTGCTGGGGCAGATCGCGCGCTATGCGGTCATGGCCTTCGTCATCCTGATTGCGCTCGACCAGGTCAAGGTGGGCGGCGACATCGTGCGCGAAAGCTTCCTGGTGGTGCTGGCCGGCGTGGTGTTTGCACTGGCCCTGGCTTTCGGCCTTGCGGGCAAGGACTGGGCCGCGGCGCAGATCGAACGCTGGTGGCCGCGCCTGCCGAAAGACGGCAGCCCCCGCAGCGGCGCTCCGAAGGGCAACCCGCCCGACGAGCGCCCGCCGCGCTGAAATTTCTTTTCTCCCGCATCCAATTTGATGACACGCAGCCAACGCAACTCGATCACGGCCGTCTGGCCGGGGCGCCCCTATCCGCGCGGCGCAAACTGGGATGGGGAGGGCGTGAACTTCGCGCTTTTTTCGCAGCACGCGCAGGGAGTGGACCTGTGCCTCTTCGACGAGAAGGGCCGCCATGAACTCCAGCGCATCCCGATCCGGGAGCGCACCGACGGCGTATGGCACTGCTACCTGCCCGAGGCACGGCCCGGGCAGGCCTACGGCTACCGCGTACACGGCCCCTACAAGCCGGAGGAGGGCCACCGCTTCAATCCGCACAAGCTGCTGGTCGACCCTTACGCCAAAGACTTGGTGGGCGAACTGCGCTGGGGCGACGCGCTCTACGGCTACACCGTGGGCAGCAAGCGCGAAGACCTGTCGTTCGACCGCCGCGACAGTGCGCCGCTGGTGCCCAAGGGCCGCGTGCTGGAGCCCGCCTTCACCTGGGGCGACGACCACCGGCCGTCGGTGCCCTGGCAGGACATGGTGATCTACGAGCTGCACGTGCGCGGCTTCACCATGCGCCACCCCGAGGTGCCGCCCGAGCTGCGCGGCACCTACGGCGGCCTGTGCTGCGCGCCGGTGGTCGACTACCTGAAGCGCCTGGGCGTCACCACCATCGAACTGCTTCCGGTGCACAGCTTCCTGAACGACCGGCACCTGGCCGAGAAGGGCCTGCAGAACTACTGGGGCTACAACTCGCTGGCCTACTTCGCCCCCGAGACGCGCTACAGCGCCTCGGGCAAGGTGAAGGAATTCAAGACCATGGTGAAGACGCTGCACTCGGCGGGCATCGAGGTGATCCTCGACGTGGTCTACAACCACACCTGCGAAGGCAACCAGCTCGGGCCCACGCTGTCGATGCGCGGCGTGGACAACGCCTCCTACTACATCGTCAATGCCGAGCGCCGCCGCTACTACGACGACTTCACGGGTTGCGGCAACACTGTCAATCTCGAGCATCCGCATGCGCTGCAGCTGGTGATGGATTCGCTGCGCTACTGGGCCGAGGAAATGCACGTCGACGGATTCCGCTTCGACCTGGCCTCGGCACTGGCGCGCGAAGCCGGCAAGGTCGAGAACCTGGGCGGCTTCTTCGATGCCATTCGCCAGGACCCGACGCTCAACCGCGTCAAGCTCATCGCCGAGCCCTGGGACCTGGGCCACGGCGGCTACCAGGTGGGCAACTTCCCGCTCGGATGGGCCGAGTGGAACGACCGCTACCGCGATGGCATGCGCGGCTTCTGGAAGGGCGATGCGGGCGTGATCGGCGAGGTCGGCAAGCGGATCTCCGGCTCCGAAGACCTGTACGGCTGGTCGGGCAAGCGGCCCAACGCGAGCATCAATTTCATCACCGCGCACGATGGCTTCACGCTCAACGACCTGGTCTCCTACAACGAGAAGCACAACGAAGCCAACGGCGAAGACAACCGCGATGGAAGCAGCCACAACATCTCGTGGAACTGCGGCACGGAAGGGCCGGCATCGGACCCCGAGATCGCGGGATTGCGCGAACGCCAGAAGCGCAACCTGCTGGCCACGCTGCTGCTGTCGCAGGGCGTGCCGATGCTGCTGGCGGGCGACGAACGCGGCCATACGCAGGGCGGCAACAACAACGCCTATTGCCAGGACAACGACATCAGCTGGATCGACTGGACGCCCACACCGGAGCGCCAGGCGCTGATCACCTTCGTGGAGCGCACCATCGCGCTGCGGCGCGCCCACCCTTCCTTCCGGCGGCGCAGTTTCTTTGCCGGCAAGCCTTCCGAAGCCGAGAGCGTGACCGACGTGGTCTGGCTCAAGCCTGACGGCGCCGAGATGCGCCCCGAGGACTGGAGCGATACCAACGCCCGGTGCATCGCGATGTACATGTCCGGCGGCGGCATCGCCGACCGCGGGCCGCGGGGCGAGTCGCAGCACGACGACGATTTTCTGGTGCTGTTCAACGCGCACCACGACGAGATTTCATTCACGCTGCCGGCCGCACGGTATGGCGCATGGCGGTTGCTGCTCGATACCGCCAGCGGCACGCCGCCACCTGCCACCGAGGACGTGGCCGCGCTCGCGCCCGCTTGGTCGGAGCCGGCCTATCCGCTGCAATGCCGCTCGCTCGTGGTGCTGAGCCGGCCGGACGTCAGGCCATGAGGCGCATTCACGAGATGCCCTTCGGTGCCACGGTGCACGGCGGGGGCGTCGATTTTGCGCTCTGGGCCCCCTCGGCCGGCAGCGTCGTGCTGCTGCATACGCCCGCCGACGGGCCCGCCGCATCGCACGCCATGCGGCGCAGCGCCGATGGCTGGCACCGCCTCACGCTCGCGGACGCGCGCCATGGCGACAGCTATGCCTACCAGCTGCCCGACGGCACCACCATGCCCGACCCGGCTTCGCGCTTCAATCCGCAAGATGTGCACAAGCCGGGCCAGGTGGTCGATCCGGGCCGCTTCGAATGGACCGACGCGGCGTGGCGCGGCCGCCCCTGGCACGAGGCCGTGGTGTACGAGCTGCACGTGGGCACCTTCACCGAAGAAGGCACTTTCCATGCCGCCCGCGAGCGGCTCGGCGAACTGGCGGAGCTCGGCATCACCGCCGTCGAACTCATGCCCCTCGCGGATTTTCCGGGTGCGCGCAACTGGGGCTACGACGGCGTGCTGCAGTTCGCCCCCGATGCCAGCTACGGGACGCCGGACGACCTCAAGGCGCTGGTCGGCACCGCGCATGCGCTGGGACTCATGGTGCTGGTCGACGTGGTCTACAACCACTTCGGGCCGGAGGGCAACTACCTGCATGCGTGCTGCCCCGAATTCTTCAACGCGGCGGAGCGCACGCCCTGGGGCTCCGCCATCAACTTCGACGGCCCCGGCTCGCGCACGGTGCGCGACTTCTTCATTCACAACGCGCTCTACTGGGTGGAAGAGTTCCACCTCGATGGCCTGCGCATGGATGCCATCCACGCCATTCGCGATACGTCTCCCAAACACATCGTGCAGGAGATCCGCGAGGCGCTGAACGCCGGTCCGGCGCGCCAAAGGCACGTGCACCTGGTACTCGAGAACGACGCCAACCAGGCCTCGATGCTCGCGCGCGACGGCAACGGCCAGCCCATTGCCGGCACCGCGCAGTGGAACGACGACCTTCACCATGCCGTGCACACGCTGGCCACCGGCGAGCGCGACGGCTACTACGCGGACTATGCCGACGACCCGCCGGCCGGCTTTGCGCGGGCACTGGCCGAGGGCTTCATCTACCAGGGTCAGCCGTCGGCATTTCGCGGCGGAGAGCGGCGGGGCGAACCCAGCACGCAGTTGCCGCCTGCCGCCTTCGTGTCTTACCTGCAGACCCACGACCAGGTGGGCAACCGCGCCTTCGGCGAGCGGATTCACGCACTGGGCGACCCGGTGCTGGTGCGCGCCGCGTTCGCCTGCCTGCTCTTGTCGCCGCACGTGCCCATGTTCTTCATGGGGGACGAGTTCGCGGCCTCCACGCCGTTCCTTTATTTTTGCGATTTTGGTCCTGAGCTTGCGTCGGCCGTGGCCGAAGGGCGCCGTGCGGAGTTCGGTGGCTTTGCGGCCTTTGCCGATGATGCGGCCCGCGCGCGCATTCCCGATCCCAATGCCAACGAGACCTTTCTTGCCTCGAAGCTGCGATGGCGCGAGCGCGGCTCGCAGCCGCATTTCGCGCGCCTGTGCGAGGTGCAGAAGCTGCTCGACCTGCGCCATCGCCTCTTGGTGCCGCACTTCGCGGGCGCACGCCGCGCGGGAAGCCATCGCTGCGAGGAGGGCGTCATTCGAGTCGAATGGGAGCTGGCGGGCCAGCGTCTTCATCTGATCGCCAACCTCGGCGGGCAGCAGGCCCTGCAAGCTGCGGTGCCGCCCGGGGCGGTGATCTACAGTGCGGGTGCCACATCCGACGCGACGGGCCTTCGGCTCGATCGCGGAGCGGTGCATGCGACGCTGGAGCAGACGGAGGGCAGCGCTGGTGGCTGATCCGGGTCATTGGTCCCACGACGCACTCGAGCGCCTGTGCCGGCACTACGGCATTTCGCCGACCTATGTCGATGCCTTTGGAACGCAGCGCCACGCCACGCCCGAGAGCCTGGCCGCGCTGCTGGCCGAGTTCGGCGTGGAAGCGGGTGCTGCCGAAACGGATGGCGCCGGCTCGTCGCCCGTGCCCGCCATGCCGCCGGTGCTGGTGGTGCAAGCGCATGCACCGCACTGGTCGCTGCAGCTGCCGCATCTCTCCGGCAGGCTCCACTGGCGGTTGAGCGACGAGGAGGGGCGTTCGCGCCAGGGCGAAGCCGACGCAGAGCCGTGGCCGCATGGCAGCTGCACGCTGCAGATGGCGGAACCGCTCGCGCCGGGCTATCACTGGCTGCACATCGACGGCCTGGTGGGCCGGACCATGGTCGTCGCTTCGCCCGGCCGCTGCTACCGGCCGCCCGCGGTGCGCGATGGCGGCCGCGTCTGGGGGCCGGCGGTGCAGCTGTACGCACTGCGCTCGCAGCGCAACTGGGGCATGGGCGATTTCGGCGACCTGGAGGCACTGATCGACGGCATGGCCGGGCAGGGTGCCGATGTGATCGGGCTGAACCCGCTGCATGCGCTGTTCCCGACCGATCCGCTGCGCGCCAGCCCCTACAGCCCGTCATCGCGGCAGTGGCTCAACGTGCTGTACATCGACGTGGAGGCGGTCGACGATTTCGCCCATTGCGAAGCCGCGCGCCGACGCGTGGAGTCGCCCGAGTTCCAGGGCCGGCTCGCGGCGCTGCGGGCTGCGCCGCTGGTCGACCACGCCGGCGTGGCGGCCGCAAAGTTCGAAGTGCTGGAGTTGCTGTTCGAGCACTTTCGCTCGCACCACCTGCCGCCGGCCGGTGCGCCCGACGAAAGAGGCATGGCATTTCTCGCCTTCGTCTCGGCGCAAGGCGAGCCGCTTCGCCGGCACGCGCTTTTCGAAGCGCTGCAGGCCCACTTTGCCGCCGCCGATCCGCAGTGCTGGGGCTGGCTTGCATGGCCCGAAGCCTACCGTGAAGCCGATTCGTCCGAAGTGCAGGCCTTCGAGGCGCAGCACGCCGATCGCCTGCAATACCACCAGTACCTGCAGTGGGTCGCTGACCGCCAGCTGGCACGGGCCGGCGAGCGCTGCGTGGCGCTTGGCATGGGCATCGGGCTCTACCTGGACCTGGCCGTCTCGGCGGACCGCGGCGGTTCGGACGCCTGGACTGCGCAGCATTGCTTTGCGGTCGGCGCCAGCATCGGCGCGCCGCCCGACGAGTTCAACCCCGCCGGGCAGAACTGGGGCCTGCCGCCGCTGCGTCCGGACCGCCTGCGTGCCCATCACTATGAGCCCTTCGTGCAGATGCTTCGCGCCAACATGCGGCATGCAGGCGCGCTGCGCATCGACCACGTGATGGGGCTGATGCGCCTGTTCTGGATTCCGCCGGGCCGCACCGCGCACGACGGTGCGTACGTGCGCTACCCCGTGGAGGAAATGCTGGCTATCGTGGCGGTCGAAAGCCACCGCCATTGCTGCATGGTGGTGGGGGAAGACCTGGGCACGGTGGAAGACGCGATGCGCGAAGCGCTCGCGCGCGCCGATGTGCTGTCGTATCGCCTGCTGTACTTCGAGAAGCAGCATGACGGCGGGTTCACGCCGCCCGAGACCTATCCGGCGGCCGCACTGGTCGCCATCAGTACGCACGATCTCGCCACGCTGGCAGGCTGGTGGTCGGGCCATGACCTTCGGCTGCGCCTGGCGCTCGGGCTCTTTCCCGACGCACGGCTGTTCGATGCGCAGCTGCTGAACCGCGCGCAGGAACGCATCCGCTTGCTGCTCGCCGTGCGCGAGGCGGGCCTGCTGTCGCAGGACGAGGCCGCGCAGGCCCTGGCACATGCCACGCCTTCGCCGCGGACCATGCAGGCCGTGCACGCCTACCTTGCCGCGGCGCCGTCGGCGCTGATGGTGTTCCAGCTCGAAGACGTGGCCGGCGAAGTGGAGCAGGCCAACATGCCCGGCACCACCGACACGCACCCCAACTGGTGTCGCAAGCTGGTATCGACCGTGCACGAACTTGCAGCGGGCGATGCCATGCGGGGCCTCACGGAACGCCTGCGCGCCGCTCGGCCGCGCCGCAGCGCGGGTGCGGAACCGGCGCCTGTGCTACTGCAGGCGCGCGTGCCGCGGGCCACCTACCGCCTTCAGTTCCACAAGGGCTTCGGTTTCGACGACGCGATTCGTGTGCTGCCTTACCTGGCGCAACTCGGGGTGAGCCACGTGTATTGCTCGCCGATCCAGCGGGCGCGCGCGGGCAGCACCCACGGCTACGACGTGGTGGCCCATGCGGAGATCAACCCGGAGCTGGGTGGCGCCGAAGGCTTTGCGCGCTTCGTCGAGGCGCTGCAGGCGAACGGGCTGGGGCAGCTGCTCGACATGGTGCCCAATCACATGGGCGTGCTCGGCGCCGACAACGCATGGTGGATGGACGTGCTGGAGAACGGACCGGCTTCGTTGTTCGCGCATCATTTCGACATCGACTGGCAGCCGCTCAACAAGGAGCTGGCCGGCAAGGTGCTGCTGCCGGTGCTTGGCGGCCACTACGGCGAGGTGCTTTCCAGCGGAGAGCTGGTGCTGCACTTCGAAGCCGCGCAGGGCAGCTTCGCGTTGCGCTATTTCGATCACCGGTTTCCGCTGGCGCCCGAGACCTATCCCGTGCTGCTGGCGCGCGCGCTGGCGCACCTGAAAGACCCGGCGCTCACCGCGCAACTGGCGAGCCTCTCGACCGCCTTCGGGCACTTGCCAGGCCGCCATGCGCAAACGCCTTCAGAATGCACCGAGCGCGTGCGCGACAAGGAACTGTTCAAGGCACGCCTCGCGCACCTGGCCGCAGCGCATCCGTCGCTGGCGCGCGCGGTGCTGGCGGCGGTGGCCGAGCTCAACCTGGCATCGGAGGAAGCGCGCGACGAGTTGCATCGGCTCATCGACCTGCAGGCCTACCGCCTCGCCTATTGGCGCGTGGCCGCCGACGAAATCAACTACCGGCGCTTCTTCGACATCAACGACCTGGCGGCCGTGCGCATGGAGCGCGAGGAGGTTTTCGAGGCCACGCAGTCCTTCGCGCTCGACCTGGCGGCGGCCGGCGTGGTGGACGGCTTGCGCATCGACCATCCCGATGGCCTGTACGACCCCGCGCGCTACTTCCGGCAACTGCAGGAAGGCTATGCGCGCCGCGCGGGCATCGTGCTGCCGGCCACCATGGGACTGGACGGCCGGCCGCCGCGCCCGCTGTACGTGGTCGCCGAGAAAATCGCCGCCTCGGAAGAAGAAGTGCCGGCGGAGTGGCACGTGCACGGAACCACCGGCTACCGCTTTGCCAACGTGGCCAACGGCGTGCTGGTCGACACCGCCGCGGCCGGCGCCTTGCGCAAGACCTGGCATGAGTTCACGGGCGAGACGCAAGACTTCGAAGCCGTGGCCCGGTCGAGCAAGCGCGAGGTCATTCGCAATGCGCTGTCGTCGGAACTGAACGTGCTCTCCACCGAGCTGCTCAGGATTGCGCGGGCCGACCGCAGCACGCGCGACTACACACTCAACGCATTGCGCCGCGCGCTCACGGGCGTGGCGGCATGCATGCCCGTGTACCGCACCTACATCGTCGACACGCCCTCCGCGCAGGACGCGCATTTCATCGACGCCGCCACCGAGGCCGCCGAGCATCAGAGCCGCGACGCCGACCGCTCCGTCTTCGCCTTTGTGCGCCGCTCATTGCGCGGCGAGGCTGCCGAGCATGCGACGCCCGCGCTGGCCGAACGCGTGCGGCGGTTCGCGATGCGCTTCCAGCAGTTCAGCGCGCCCGTGGCGGCCAAAGGCGTGGAGGACACCTCGTTCTACCGCTACTTTCCGCTCAGCTCGCTCAACGAAGTGGGCGGCGAGCCCGACCATTTCGGCTTCGACGTGCCCGAGTTTCATGTGCTCAGCGCCGACCGCGCGCTGCACTGGCCGCACACCATGCTCGCGACCTCGACGCACGACAACAAGCGCTCGGAAGACGTGCGCAACCGCATCGACGTGCTCTCCGAAATACCTGGCGAGTGGCGCGATGCGCTGGCGCGCTGGCATCCGCTCCGCCATGACGGGCGGGAAGCTGCTGCGCCTTCGCGCGCTGACGAATACCTGCTGTACCAGACCCTGCTCGGCACCTTGCCGTTCGGCGGCCTCGATGCGGCCGCAGTGCCCGCGTACGTCGCGCGCATCTGGCAGTACATGCAGAAAGCCGCGCGCGAAGCCAAGCTCCAGACGCGCTGGACCCAGCCCGATCCGCACTACGAAGCCGCGCTCGAAGACTTGGTGAAGAGAATTCTCTCGGACCGTTCAGCGGGTGCATGCCTTGCGGACATCCAGCGCCTGGCCGATCGCTTGTCGTGGTTTGGCGCATGGAACGGTTTGACCCTCACGCTGCTGAAGTACGCCTCGCCCGGCGTGCCCGATCTCTACCAAGGCAGCGAGCTTGTCGACCTCAGCCTCGTCGACCCCGACAATCGCCGGCCGGTGGACTACGAACTGCGCAGCCGGCGTCTCGACCAACTTCAAGCGATGGCCGGCGAGCCCGATCTCGCAGCGCGTGTGCAGGCGCTCGCCGCGGCGCCGCACGACGGCGGCGCGAAGCTGTGGTTCATCTGGCGGATGTTGTCGATGCGGCGCGAGGACGCGGAGCTCTTTCGCGAAGGCGGGTATGAAGGGCTGGCCGTCGAAGGGCCGTTGGCGCGGCATGTCGTGGCCTTTGCGCGAAGGCACGAAGGGCGGACGCTGCTGGTGATGGCAGGGCGGTTCTTTGCGGGCATTGCGCAGAGTGGGGCGGATGGCAACGTGCCGATGCTTCCCGATGCGAGCGCCTGGCGGGGGACCGGAGTGGTGCTGCCTGAGGGTCTCGAAGGCGCGGGACTGGAGAACATGCTGACCGGGGAGCCGTTGAGTGTCGACGGCAATGTCGTTGCGCTCGACGAGGCGTTTCGTCGGGGGCCTTGGGGTGCGTTCAAGGGCTGAATACCCGGTCTCTCTTGCCTCTCCCTATTTCAACGACTGCAATGGGCCGCAGCCTCCTGCCCAGGCCGCGGCCCCATGCTCCTAGAGCCCGTAATACTTGTCCACCGTTCCGCTGTATGCATCGTCGTAATCAGGCACGCGGTCGCTCGCGTAGCGCGGCGCACCTTCGAGCTGTGCCTTATCCAGCGGCACCACGTACCCATCCTGCGAAGTGTCGTACTTCAGCATGGCCCAGGGGATCGGATAGCGGTCTGTGCCCATGCCCAGAAAGCCGCCGAACTCCAACACGGCATAACGGACCTGGCCCGAGATCTTGTCGATCATCAGATCGTCGATGCTGCCAAGCTTGTCTCCCGACGGGTTGTAGACGGATGTCCCTTCGACACGCTCTGACGAAATAACTGAATTGGCGCTTGCCATGAAAGTCTCCAACCGGCATTTCTGGGGAATGACGGCGTTGATTGCAGTGCCCAGGCATGCAACTCTCCATCCGCAGAATCTGCGTCGCATCGGTCGAACGACCGTCGTGTTGTAGGAGGCTGTCTGGCAACCAGGTGCAAAGCTATCCGCGATGTTGGGTGCCTGCCTTGGGCAGGCTGAGATCAAACCAGGACCAGCAACACCAGGCATGCTGCCGATAGGCCCAATCCCAACATTTCCGTACTCGACATGCTGCGCAGCCGCCGCACGGTCAGCGTCAGCAGCGGCAGCAGAAGGGCGAGGCCGATCCAGCGGTCCAGCGGCACGAGGCAGATGCGTGCGAGTGCCCACAGCCAGGCGCAGTGGGCGAGAAAGACCCAGAACTCGGCGCGGCTGGTCGTGGAAGTCAGGTCGAGCGCATTGCGCCAGCCTTTGGCCACGGCGTCCCACCAGTCGATCTGCTCTTTGTCCAGCAGCTTTTGCAGACCGTGCAGCGCCAGCACGCACAGCAGAATGGGCCCGAAATAGACACCCCACAAGCCGATGCCGGTGTACAGCGGATGGCCGTAGCCGGTGCCACCAGTGCCCAGGCTCGTGGCGGCCAGCACCGTCAGGCCCGTGCCGGCCAGCAGCGTGCCCGCCGCCACGGCGAACTTCGGCATGCCCGCGCGCAGCAGGCCGCGCCCGCCGGCAAACAAGGCAAGCGCGAGCACGGTGGCGGCCAGGAAGTGCTTCAGTGCCGCAGCAGACGACTTCCAGCCCTGGTGGGGCCGCGCGGCCCAACGGCTCGACACGGGCGGCTCCAGCGGGAGCGCGCCGGGCGCCCATTGCCGCGCAGGCTCCTGGCGTGCCGTCAACAGCCGCCGGCCCCAGTCTTCGGCCTGCGGCGCGAGTTCCGTCAGCGCCAGTTCCAGGTGATACAGGCGCCGTGCGTTGTCCAGATCGTGCGGCACCAGTAGCGGCTTTGCGGTGCCGCCGGCCGCCATGAGCGCTGGCAATTGCTCGCGCCAGTGCATGGGGGCGGGCTGCGCCTCGCACGCCAATGGCCCGGATGCCTCGCCGGGCTGCACCATGGTCACCGCATTGGCCTGCATGACGCTCAGGTTGTGTTCCGGGCGATCCCAGGCGCAGGCAAAGGCCAGGCCGCCGAGCCCGGTGCCGGGCGCACCGCCCAGAACGATGTCGGGCCGAAAAACGGGAAGCGGCTGCGTGGATGTGTTGGCCAGACGCAGCGCCAGCATCAGGCGAACTCTGCCGTCGGCGGCCGGCGCAGCCCACAGGCCGGGCGCGATGGGCTGCATGTCGCGCCTCTCGATCGCGAAGAAGGGCGTGCGCGCGGCGCCGGTCTCCCACCGCGGGGCCAGCCCCTGGTTGAGCGCGCCTTGCCAGGCGGCGCGAAAGGGCGCATCGAGCACGTCGCTTCGCGCGTGGCCGCGTGCAATCGCGGCGGCCACGGTGTCTTTCGGGGCGGGTGCCATGCCGGGCAGCTGGCGCTTCAAGGACTCCCAGGTGCCGGGCCGGGGCGCGGGGGTAGCGGCCGGGCCAGTGATCTGGGCCAGATACGCATGCAGGAGTTCGCGGCGCAGGTCCTCCACATCGGCAGCAGGCGCGTCGGCGCTGCGCAACATACGAATGAGGAAGAAGGCCTGGGCTGCATTGCCGCCCACCGTCGTTTCGCGCAGGGCGGCGGTGAATTCGGTGGACCCCGACGCAGAGGCCAAGGCTGGCAGGCAGAGCAAGACACAGAGGATGCGGCGCAGGTGGTGCGTCATGGGCGATGCAGGGGCCGATGGCGGAGTTCAGGGCGGGGGGATCTTAATGTTGATCCGGACGCGCGGCTCCCGTGTCGCCGCTCGGCGTTCAATCAAGAAGGGACGCCCGGTCGCTTGCCTTTCTTCCCTTGGGCCTTGATGGCTCCAGACGCAGCCGCCCGCAGGATGCGGCGGAACGTCGGGCATTCCATGTGGCTGGGAGCAGGGCAGGCGGCGGCATGCCGCAGGCCGTCGCGCATGGCGCCGAGTTTGCGGATCGTCCGGTCCAGTTCGTCCGCCTTGGATGCGAGCATCTGCCGGTCGATGCGCGGCTTGCCTTCCGGCGCGAACATGAGTGCAATCTCATCGAGCGAGAAGCCCGCGGCGCGCCCGACGGCGATCAGCGCCAGCCGTTCCAGCACGCCGGGGTCGAACAGGCGGCGCAGGCCACGCCGGCCGGTGGAGCCGATGAGCCCCTTTTCCTCATAGAACCGCAACGTCGATGCGGGAACGCCGGATCGCTGCGCCACTTGGGCGATGTCCAGATGTGTCGTTGTCGTTGTCACCTCTTGACCTCAAGTCGACTTGAAGTTGCACAGTCTAGCTTCCGCCTCTCGAGGCCAGCCAAGGAGAAACGATCATGGACATCACGCAACAGCAAAAGGAAACCGAACAGACCGCGCTCTGGAATGGGCCCGCCGGTCATGCCTGGGTCGATGCGCAAGAGTTGCTCGACGAAATATTGCAGCCGTTCGAAGACCGGCTCGTCGACCAGGTGCGCGCCGGGTCGGCGCAGCGGGTGCTCGACGTGGGTTGCGGCACGGGCGCCACCGCGCTGGCGGTTGCGCGGCTGCTGGCCCGCGCGCAAGGCAGCTGCGTCGGCGTCGACATCTCGCAGCCGATGATCGCCGCCGCCCGTGAACGCGCGCAGCGAGAAGACGTGCCGGCAAGCTTCATCTGCGCCGACGCGCAGCGCCACGCCTTCGAGCCTGAAAGCTTCGACATGATCATTTCGCGCTTCGGCGTCATGTTCTTCGACAGCCCGGTGCAGGCCTTTGCAAACCTGCGGCAGGCCGCGCGGGGCGGCGCGGCGCTTCGGGCCCTCGCTTGGCGCGGCCCTGCGGAGAACCCATTCATGACGACAGCCGAGCAGGCCGCCGCGCCGCTGTTGCCGAACATGCCGGCCCGCCAGCCGGGTGCACCGGGCCAGTTCGCTTTTGCCGACCCGCATCGGGTGTCTTCCATCCTCCAGGAGAGCGGCTGGGCCGGCATCGACCTCCAGTCCATCGATGTCGAATGCACGATGCCCGAGAAGGATCTGCGCGGCTATTTCACCCGGCTCGGCCCATTGGGCCTGATGCTTCAGGATGAGGCGGACGAGCGCAGGCGTGCGCAGGTCATCGACACGGTGCGCGCCGCATTCGAGCCGTATGTGCGCGGCGGTGTAGTTCGGTTCACGGCCGCGTGCTGGATGATCCGCGCCGAGGGAGCTTCCGCGTAGCGGCGCCGCCTGGCTAAAACTTGGCGGCGGTGCGTTCGTCGTCGACGGTGGCTATCCGCAGCCGGGCCCGCTCGTGCTTGATGATGAGCTCAGCGCATCGCTGCTGTAAGGATGCATCCGGCGGAGGCCGTTCGCTGCAGTCCACGAGAAGCTGCGATTCTTCGAAGTCCAGGCCGTGAAGAACCTCCTGGCCCTGCGAATTGAGGGCCAGGAGGTTTTCCGAAGACAGGTGGGCGCGCAGGGCTTCCGAAATGGCGAGCGTCTGCAATGGCTTCACCGTCTCATTCTTGGAGTGCCGGCTTTTTCCGCCATTCATTATTTCTTCATTGCCTTGATGTCGGCCTTGCCCTTTGCCTCTTCGGCCTTGGCTTCCTTCACGCAGGCGCTCTTGGCATCACCCTTCAGGTCGTCGCACTTTTCCTTGGCGACGTTGTAGGTGGCCTCCACCTTGGCTTCGGCGACTTTGCGGGCGTTGCCGTCGCTGGGCTTCTGCTTCTGGTCGAGTTCGGCCTTGGCAATCTTTTCCTTGCCCTTGGCTTCTTCCATGCAGACGTCCTTGGCGTTGTCCTTCATTGCATCGCAGGCCGCCTTGGCGGCCTTGTAGTCGGCCGAGATCTTGTCGCGGGCAGCCTTGAATTCGGCAATCGCCGGATCGGCGGCGGCCGAAGGTGCGGGGGTCACTTGCGCGTGCACCTGAACGACAGTCAGGCAGGAAGCCGCGGCACACATCAGTAACAGTTTCTTCATGGTGTGATCTCCTGGACGCACGGTGGTTTTTATTGCAACGGAGACGCCGGCGTCGAAGCCAATATAGAAGTCGGCGGCCCGGAATCGGTAGGACGCTGCTCGAAGCGGCCGTAAGCACACGCCGACGCTTCGTCATGGCGTCGCGCTGTGGCGTGCAGGTCGTCGGCACCTGCCGCCGCTGGCCATGCGCCACGTCCTACCGGGCGGGCCGGTGCGGGGCGCACACTGCCTGAACGCGGATCTACATACAGGAGATCGCCATGCAAAAGCTTCACGCGTTGTCTGTTGCCATTTGGCTTGTGTGCGCGGCCGTGGTTCCAGCGGCAGCGCAAACGCCGCCGCCGCATCCGGCCGAGATCGACCCCACCCTCGTCGAATACAGCGCCGCCCGGGAGCGGATCGGCGCCACCTCCAAGGTAGCCTTGGGCCAGTGCGAGGCACTGGCCGGGCCGGGCCGGCCGGTCTGCATCAAGGAAGCCAGGGGCCGCGAAAAAATTGCCCTGGCCGAACTCGACCAGCAGCGCAATCCGAGCGACGCCAATGCCCGCAGGCTCGCGGAAACCAGGGTGGCGGTGCACTACGAGATTGCCGTCGAGAAGTGCAACGACCGCCAGGGCGCAGACAAGGCCGAGTGCCTTTCACGCGCCAGCGCGGAAGAGTCGAAGGCCCGGGCCGGCATCCGGACGGGGCAGTAAGTGGTCAGGGCGGCCGTTCACGCCGCAGTCAGTCGTTGCGAATGACACTGACCTTTCCGTCGCCTTCGAGCCGTGCAATCCTGATCACGCTCAAGTCGTCAATGCCTTCTTCGCGCAGCTTTGCCAGCACCTCTTCGGCGGTGATGCGCTCCTTCCGGAGCGTGCGCGTCACGAGCCTGCCGTGCCGCACCAGGGGCTCGGCGGGCGGCTCCAGGAAGGCCGCCACCTTGGCATAGCGGAACGCGAGCACGTCCAGCAGGTAGTTCCATCCGACCAAGGTGCCCAGCAGGGCGATGCCGTTGGTGACGGACCTGTATTCGCCCTGCATGGCATTGCTCGATGCATCGGCCACCAGCACGATGAACAGCAGGTCGGCCATGCTCATCGAGCCCACGTCGCGCCGCAGCACGAACCGGAAGACGATCAGCAGGAACCAGTAGATGACGCTGCCGCGGACCACCATTTCGAGCAGCGGCAGATCGGGGGAGAACAGATCGGACAGGTTCATATGCGCCCTTCGGCGGCGGCGAGGGCGGCCACCTGCAGTCGGATACTCCGCGCGTGCGAAGGTGCTGGGTGTCGTGCAATCGGCTTCAGGGGCCGTCGGCGCAATCCCACAGCGGGGCCCAAGGCCGCGCGGCGTTTGCCGCCCGCCAGACTGCTCCCACGCACAGGCCCTGTCTCTTCCGACCTCCGTCGCGAGTGGGGGGTGCACGATGCAATCCCCTTCACACTTCAGGAGAGCAATCATGCCGAGAGGTGACAAGTCGTCCTATACGGACAAGCAGAAACGCAAGGCCGAGCACATCGAGGAAGGCTACGAACATCGCGGCGTGGGCAAGGCCGAATCCGAGAGGCGCGCATGGGCCACGGTCAATGCCGAAACCGGCGGTGGCAAGAAGAGCGGCAGCGGGCGCGGCAAGGCCGAGAACCACGGGCCCTCGCGCAAGGGCGGGCACAAGGGCGGCGCGGCGGCGGCATCGCGCACCGCCGCCGAGCGCTCCGCCTCGGCCAGGAAGGCCGCCGCCACGCGCAAGCGCAATGCGGAGCGCCGCGCCGGCTGAGTTGACCAACCCAGGAGATTTCCCATGACTCGCGTATCCGAACTGATGACCCGCGGCGTCCGGACCCTGTCGCCCTCGGACTCGGTGGCGCTCGCTGCCCAGGCCATGGACGAGCTGGACATCGGCGCCATTCCCGTGTGCGACGGCCAGCGGCTGATGGGCATGCTGACCGACCGCGACATCGTTCTTCGCGTGGTGGCGCAGAAGCTTCCGCTGGAGACCAAGTTGTCCGATGTGATGTCGAAGGACATCAAGTGGTGCACCGACAGCGACAACGTAGATGCCGCAATGAATCAGATGGCCGGCTACCAGATTCGCCGCATTCCTGTGGTCGATCTCGACCGCAAGCTGGTGGGCATGCTCTCGCTCGGCGACACCGCGGCGAAGGGCGACGCCGGCAAGGCGGGCGATGCGCTCAAGATCATTTCGCAGCCGTCGGAACCGGACCGCTCGAAGCAGTCTGCGGCAAGCGGGCCCGCTGGCGGAGGCTCGTCCTGAGAGGCACTGCGGCTTTTTCAGCGCTTCGCAGGCAGGCGGATGCGCGAGCCGGACGCGGTGGAGACCCGCAGTGCTTCCTCCGCCTGGCGCAGAAAGCGCTGGTTGCGCGCGGGCGTCTGCGAGGCCACGCAGTCGCGCGGAACCACGGCTTCCAGGTCGCGCATGCCCGCGTCGGCCACGGTAGCCAGGATGCATTGGTCGCTTGCCACGCCGGTCACGATCAACCGGCTCGCCTTCAGATGCGCGAGCAGCAGTTCGAGCGGCGTGGCGAAGAAGGCCGACTGCTTGGGTTTGAGGACGAAATAGTCCGGCTCTTCGGGCAGGAGCGCGGATGTAATCTCGGCGCCGGCACCTCCCGAGGCCAGCGACAGTTCCACCAGCCTTGGAAAGTCGGAGCGCCAGCGCCCCCGGTTGTCGTTGACGTAGATGGTGGGCACACCTGCGCGCGTGCAGCGTGCCTTCAGCGCCGCAATCCGCCCGGCAATGGCGTGCGCGCCGGGCAGAAGCTTCTCGGCATCGGGAAAATCCCAGCAGCTGATCATGTCGATGATCAGCAGGGCCGTATGGCCGGCAGCGGGAAGGGGGGCAAGCACGGGAGGCTGGGAAAGCGCCATGAACCGGAGTCTCTGTGAGCGGAGTCGTCGGGCACGCCGAACGCGGCGCGCATCTCGTCGAGCCGCACCTGCGCGACCCGGAAGCACTCGGAAATCTGCTCGGCCGTTGCCGCGGGATAGCCGGCCGGCGGCTGCAGCGCATTGCCCAGCCGTTCCCAAGAGGCCTCCCATGCCAGCTTGGCGAGCGCGCGGGACTCCGAGATGGATGGAGCGGGCATGTTGGTCCTTGGTTTGCGACGCAATGGAGTATGCGCCTGGACAATGCTGGATGGCGGGCGCAGGCGGCGCGTAGGAGGCCGCTTTCACGACGACGCGCGTTATCCCGCCCTGCGGGGGCGAAAGCTGTTCGACCATGGCGGCGAGGATGACGGCTGCTGCGTGCTGCAGTAAATTCAAACTAGGCCCGCCTGCGAAGAGTTCTTGTAGGAGCCGGACCCATCGACATGCACGGATCACCTCCGTGCGCCCCAGCCACCGTTCACAAGGAGCTGCCCCGATGAACACGACCGATCTCAGCCGGCCCTTTGCCATCGTCGTCGGCGCGTTGTCCGGCATCGGCCTGGAACGGGGGCGCCGCTGGTTGGCCGGGCCCGGCACGGCGCAGCACCGCTGACACCGGGGCCGATCCCATGGACACCCTTGTCGGTTCAGGAGCCGCCGTCGTGGACACGGTCCGGAAAAGCACCGGTGGCAGCGTCGTGGTCTGGAGCGCGGATCCAGAGGCCTATTCCAGCGACCATGAACGCGCCACGCGCAGCAATTTTGCGCAGCGGCTGGCGGCGCTGAAGCAGTTCCGCTTCGCCGGCGAATACGACGCCTCGCGCGCCCGCGAGAACACGCCGCTGTACTTCGTGCCGAGCGACACCGTCTCCAGCACGCAACTGGCGCGCTCGCTCGGTATCTCGACGCTGCACGACCTGTTCGGGGGCGTGGTTCCGTACCCCTTCGTTGCGACCAAAGCCATCACGCACCCGCTCGCCGGCCGCGCGGCCGCCTGTCCCGAGGGATGGACGCCGGCCTTTGCCACCGGCGTATCGGATGCGGTGCTCGACGGCTTCTCGGCGTTCTCGCTCGAGGACGCCCGATGGGCCGGGCGGCAGCTGCTGGACAACGGCCCGGTGCGCGTCAAGCCCGTGTGCGCCACCGGTGGCCGGGGCCAGACGGTCGTCACCGACGCCGAGGCGCTGGACCGTTGCCTTGCCGCCATGGAGGAAAGCGAGATCGCGTTGCATGGCGTGGTGGTCGAGGAGAACCTCGAGAACCCCGAGACCTACAGCGTGGGACAGGTGCTGGTCGACCATCTGATCATGAGCTACTACGGCCGCCAGCGCATGACGCGTGGCAACGACGGGCAGAGCGTCTATGGCGGCTCCGACCTGACGCTCGTGCGCGGCAACTTCGATGCGCTGCTCGCAATGACCAGCCCGCCACCGGCGCTGTGCCTGGCCATCGAGCAGGCGCGGCGCTATCACCACGCAGTGATCGAATGCTTTCCGGGCTTCTTTGCCTCGCGCGTGAACTACGACGTGGCGCAGGGCGTGGGCACGGGCGGCACCTGGCGCTCGGGCGTGCTGGAGCAGTCGTGGCGCGTCGGCGGCGCGACCGGAGCCGAAATGGTTGCGCTCGAATGCTTCTGGGGCGACCCGACGCTCGACCGGGTGCGCGTTTCCTGTTTCGAGGCGTATGGTGCGCAAGCGCCGATCCCGGACGATGCAAAGGTGCACTACCGCGGTATCGACAAACAGACGGGACACCTCACCAAATACGCATTGCAAAAGCCGTATGACAGCGACCCGACATAACTTCATAGACATATCCGTAGACGGTCAGCACATTGCCGGAACGCTGGTTGCCGCCTCCACCATGGTGCCCGGCGTTCTCCTGGTCCACGGCTGGGATGGCAGCCAGGAGCAGTACATCGCGCGCGCGCACGAAATCGCGGCGCTCGGCTGCGTGTGCCTGACCTTCGACCTTCGAGGCCATGCGCGCCATGCCTCGCTGCGCCAGGAGGTCACCCGCGAGGACAACCTGCGCGACGTGCTCGCGGCCTATGACACGCTCATCAGCCACCCGACTGTCGACCCTGGCGCCATTGCCATCGTCGGCAGCAGCTACGGCGGCTACCTTGCGGCGCTGGTCAGCGCCATGCGGCCGGTGCGCTGGCTCGCGCTGCGTGCGCCGGCGCTCTATCGCGATCGCGAATGGCTGGCCCCCAAGGGGCAGCTGAGCAGGCCCGATCTCGTGGCCTACCGGCGCACGCTGGTCGGCCCGCGCGACAACCGTGCGCTGGCGGCATGCGAGGCGTTCACGGGCGACGTGCTCATCGTCGAGTCGGAGCATGACCAGATCGTGCCGCACCCGGTGATCGAGAACTACCTGGGCTCGTTCAAGCGCGTGCGCTCGGCGACGTACCGGGTTCTCTCGGGCGCCGACCATGCGCTTTCGAAACAGGCGCACCGCCAGGCCTACGGGCAACTGCTCGTGTCCTGGATGACCGAGATGACGATCGGCGCCAGGGCGACCGGCGCCATGACGCGGCCCGTGGCCGCGAGTCCTGCGTAGGGGGCCTCATGAAGACTGCAAACCAGCGGCAGCTGCAGGTGTTGCGAACCGGCCTGTTGGCCGGCACTTTGGCCAGCTTTGCTTCCACCGGGGCGCTGATGCTGTGCGGCCGACGCGAGGCCGGCAGCATGGTGGCACCCACCAACGCCACCAGCCACTGGCTGTGGGGCGACCAGGCCTTTGCGGTGCGCCGGCCCACGCTGAAGCACACCGGCATCGGCTACGCCACGCACCATGCGAGCGCCATCTTCTGGGCGCTGCTCTATGCCTGGCTGCATGCCAGCCGGCACCCCGCGCAGTCGGTGCCCGCGGCGCTCGCCAGTGCCGGCGCCGCCACGGCGTTGGCCTGCGCGGTCGACTACACGATCACCCCGCGCCGGCTCACGCCGGGTTTCGAGCATCACCTTTCAAAACGCTCGATGGGCATCGTCTACGGCCTGTTTGCCGTGGGGCTGGCGGCCGGCTGCCTGCTGGCGCAGCGCGGCCGCGAATAGGCATTGGCGCAGCGCGGGGGCAATGAGTCCGGGAGCAGTGCGAGAGTAGTGCGCTGTGCTACGTGCACTCAAGGAGCTTTCCTACGTGGCGGGGTTTGCGGGCCTTTCATCGTTCAGCTTCCATCAACCCAACCGGAGCCCACGATGCCCACCTCCACCAAGCGTGCAGCACCCGATGCCTGCAGCCTTCTCGACACGGACCACCGCAACGTCAAGAAGATGTTCAAGGAATACGAGGAACTGACCCATTCGAGAGCTGCCGATGCGCAGCAGAAGAAGCGCGAGCTTGCCAACCAGATCTGTACCGAGCTGACCATTCACGCGCAGATCGAGGAAGAAATTTTCTACCCGGCACTGCGCGAGGCGATCAGCGAAACCGATCTTCTGGACGAAGCCGAAGTCGAGCATGGCACCGCCAAGGAACTGATCGCGCAGATCGAATCGGCCACCGATGTCGACGAAAAATTCGACGCCAAGGTCATCGTGCTGGGCGAGTACATCGACCACCACGTGAAGGAAGAGCGCAACGAAATCTTCGTCAAGGCCCGGGCTGCAAAGGGGTTGGACCTGGTGGCCATGCGCGAGCAGCTTGCAGCGCGCAAGGAAGAGTTGATGGAAGAGCTCACGGGCGTGGCCGCCTGAGCGGGCAGCCCGACCGGATCGCTTGCCATTGATCCCGGCGCCCGGCCGCCATCGGCCGGGCGCCCCTTTTTTTCGCCTCGCCTCGGAGTTCACCATGACAAACATCGTCTCCCGACTGTTTCCCTCGGCGACCAACATGATTCGCCTGGACCACACGCACGTGCTCTCCACCTTCCACCAGTACAAGGCAAGTGCGCCGTCCCGGGTGAAGAAGGGCCTGGTCAACACCATCTGCACCGCACTCGAAATTCATGCGCAGCTCGAAGAAGAAATCTTCTATCCCGAGATGCGCAAGGTCTGCGAGGACGAACGCATCACGAAGGCGCTTGACGAGCATTCCGAGATGCGCCGCCTCATCAGCCTGCTCCGCACCATGGAACCCGAAGCGCAGGACTACGACGAAACCCTGTCGACGCTGATGCGGGACGTGATGCATCACGTCGCGGACGAAGAAACCATTCTGCTGCCCGCGGCCGAGAAGTTGCTGGCCGACAAGCTCGGCGACCTTGGCGCGCAGATGACCAAGCGCCGGTTGCAGCTTGCCGGGCCGCGCTCCGGCGAGATCGCGCTCGACATGGGCCGCGCGGCTTCGGGCAACACCGCGGCCATCGCGATGGTCGGATTGGCCGCGGCCGGGCTCTTCCTGGCACGGCGTTCCGGCCACCTGCGCCGGCATGCGCGCGCCTGAACACGCGACCCATCCCCGCGACTGCGACGCAACTCATCGAACGGAGTTTTCATGTCAACCTCCAAGACGCCTCCCGGTTCCGACCGCGCCACCACCAACGCCGCGGCAGCTGCCCGCAACACCGACAGCGGCGCCGCGAACCTGCCGGGCGGAATACCGACCGACCCCCCATCGCAAAAGGCCGCGCACGCGCAGGCGCTTGCGGCTTCGATGCCTTTCAATGCGAACAAGCCACTGGAGCATGGACACGACAACGCGCTTCACCCCCAGGCCGGCCAGACAGCCGAGCCGCTGTCGTCCGCGGCGACGGCCAGCACGCTCTCGGAAGAGATCGACTCGCAGAAGACTGGCAGCATGGCCATGCCGGGCCTGAATGCCACCATCGAATCCCTTGACCGAGTGCGCGTGGACTCGGGTGGCCAGCGGCTCACCACCAACCAGGGTGTGCCCATCGCGGACAACCAGAACTCGCTGAAGGCCGGCCTGCGTGGCCCCGCGTTGCTGGAAGACTTCATACTTCGCGAGAAGATCACTCACTTCGACCACGAGCGCATTCCCGAGCGCATCGTGCACGCGCGCGGCTCTGGCGCCCACGGCTTTTTCGAATGCTACGAAGGCATTCCACAGTTCACCAAAGCGGCGCCGCTGCGCGAAGCGGGAAAAACCACACCGGTCTTCGTGCGCTTTTCCACCGTGGCTGGAGAGCGCGGCTCCAAGGACACCGCGCGCGACGTGCGCGGCTTCGCCGTCAAGTTCTACACGGAGGAAGGCAACTGGGACCTGGTGGGCAACAACATGCCCGTGTTCTTTATCCAGGACGCGATGAAATTCCCGGATCTCGTCCACGCCGTGAAGCCCGAGCCCCATCACCAGATGCCGCAGGCCGCGAGCGCGCACGACACCTTCTGGGATTTCGTCGGGCTCATGCCAGAGTCCACCCACATGCTGATGTGGGCGATGTCCGATCGCGCCATTCCGCGCAGCTTTCGCATGATGCAGGGCTTTGGTGTGCACACCTTCAGGCTTGTGAACGAAGCCGGCGACTCGGTGTTCTGCAAGTTCCACTGGACACCCGTTCTCGGAACCCATTCGCTGGTATGGGACGAGGCGGTGAAGATCTCGGGCGCCGACCCCGACTTTCATCGCCGCGACCTGTGGGAGGCCATCGAGGCCGGGGAGTTTCCGGAGTGGGAACTCGGCCTGCAGATCTTCACCGAGGAGGAGGCCAATGCCTTCAGTTTCGACGTGCTCGACGCCACAAAGATAGTGCCGGAAGAACTGGTGCCGCTCACGCCGGTAGGCCGCCTGGTGCTCAACCGCAATCCCGACAATTTCTTTGCCGAGACGGAGCAGGTGGCGTTTTGTGCCGCTCACGTGGTGCCGGGCATCGATTTCACCAACGACCCGCTGCTGGCCGGGCGCATCCACTCGTATGTCGACACGCAGATCACGCGGCTGGGCGGGCCGAACTTTCATGAGCTGCCGATCAATGCGCCGATGGCGCAGGTGCACAACAACCAGCGCGACGGCATGCACCGCCAGGCCGTCCACCGCGGGCGCGCGGCCTACGAGCCCAACTCGCTGGGTGGCGGCTGTCCGTTCCAGGCCGGCGCTTCGGCGGGTTTCATGACCTTTCCGCAGCGCGTGGAGCAGGACAAGGTGCGCGGCAAGCCCGAGAAATTTGCCGACCACTACACGCAGGCCACGCTTTTCTTCGAGAGCCAGACGCCCACCGAGCAGGCGCACATCGCGGCCGCGTTTCGCTTCGAACTATCGAAGTGCACCGTGCCTGCCGTGCGCGAACGCATGGTGGCAAGCCTCGTCAATGCTTCGCCGCTGTTGGCACAGCAGGTGGCCGATGGGCTGGGCATGTCCCTGCCGCCCGCGCTGCCCAAGGCACTCGAGCAGCCCGTGAAGCCGGAGGTGACGCGTTCACCCTCACTCTCGCTGATGGCTCGGCCCGGCGACGGCTCGGTGCGAACGCGCAAGGTGGCATTGCTGGTGGCGGACGGCATACAAGGCGAGCAGATCGCGGCCATCCAGGCGGCATTGCTGGCAGCGGGCGCCGTAGGCCGGTTGGTGGGCCCGCGCATCGGGCCGTTCCGCACCGCCGAGGGTGGAACGATGGACGCCGACGCCTCGATGGAGAGCGAGCCCGGCTTCTTGTTCGACGCGCTGGTGCTGCCCGACGGAACCGAAGGCGTGGAGCTTCTCTCCGCCAATCTCCACACCGAGCCGATCATCAAGGACCAGTTCCAGCACGGCAAGACGATTCTTGCGCTCGGCGCGTCCGCCGCACTCTTGGCCGAAGCGAAGATTCCCGAGGCCCTGCCTTCGGGGGATCCGGACCCGGGCGTGCTGCGCGCTGGGCCGGAGAATTTCGAGTCTGCCATCGAGGCCTTCGTCGCGGCGCTCGCGAAGCATCGGCATCCGGCACGCGAACTCGGTGTGCTGGTGGCGGGAGAGGACTAAGGGGAGAAGAGCGGGCGTTCTACAGGGTCCGCACTCAGGCGGAAATAGTCGAGAACGAAGTTTGTGTCCGATGCCGCCGGCCTCGCATCCGAAATGCTGGCCTGCTTCGCTCCGTTGCTCCAATGTGGCGCCGCCGCAGGCGCGGGTGCGTCAGCTTGCCTCTTGCCAATGGTGTAGGAGGACTCCATGCGCGCGGTTTTTCCCTGGCTCATGGTAGAAACCGGCGACCCTGCGCGCGTTGCGCATCGCATCGACCGATGTCAGAACACCTCACCCCGCGAATTTCAGAGACGGCCGGCAGCGCCGGCTTGCGCCGCTCCTGGGCGCAGTGGCCGCTGTGGCTCTTGCTCGGCATTGCCTTGCTGTTCCTGGGCGGCTGTGCCGGCCTGCCGGCGGGGGTGGAACGCAAGCCGTCGGTGGCCATCACGGACGGCGCGGACACGGAGCTTGGCCGGATGGTCACCGCGGCATCGCCGCCGGGACAGGGGCTGAGCGGCTTTCGCCTGCTGCCGATGCCGCAGTTTTCGCTGCATGCGCGCGTCGAGCTCGCGCGCCGGGCCCAGCGCTCCATCGACGTGCAGTACTACCTGGTGCAGAACGACGAAACCGGCCGTTACCTGCTGCGCGCGCTGCGCGATGCGGCCGAGCGCGGCGTGCGCGTGCGCCTGCTGGTCGATGACCTCTACACCGCCGGCGCCGACCCGTTGTTCGCGGGCTTCGCGGCGCATCCGAACGTCGAGGTGCGGATGTTCAATCCGTTCCCGGCCGGGCGCGACCGGCTGGGAACGCGCTGGGCATCGTCGCTGCTCGACTTCGACCGCGTGCACCGCCGCATGCACAACAAGCTGTTCGTGGTGGACAACACGATGGCGGTGATGGGCGGGCGCAACATCGCCAACGAATACTTTCTGCGCGATGGCGGCTCCAACTTCATCGACATCGATACGCTGGTGGCCGGCACGGTCGTGCCGCGGCTTTCGTCGCTGTTCGACATGTACTGGAACAGCCCCTATGTGTATCCCGTCGAGTCGCTGGTTTCGAACGGCGGCGCCACGCCGCAGCAATTGCGCGAGCGTTTCGAGCAGCTGACCGGCGGACCGGACACGCTGCACCCCGAGCCGCCGGTTTCGACCGATCTGCTGGGCAACAACGCGCTCGCCAAGGACCTGGGCGAGGGCGTGCTGTCGCTCGTCTGGGCGCGCGCCGAAGCCTATGCCGATGCGCCCGCCAAGGCACTGGGGCCCACGGACGAGATTCGCGGTCTGCCGGCCGACGAGTCGACCGACAGCGTGCTCTACAACGTGCGGCGATACCTGCGCGGCGCGCAGCAGGAAATCTTGCAGACCACGCCTTACCTGATTCCGGGGCGCGGCGGCATGGAGACGATCCGCCTCGTGCGGCAGCGGGGCGTGAGCTACACCATCGTCACCAATTCGCTGGCGGCCACGGACGAATCGCTGGTGCACATCGGCTATCGCCGCTACCGGCCCGAGATGCTGCGCCTTGGCGTGGAACTCTACGAGCTGAGCCCCAAGCGCGTCGAAGAAACCAAGCGCTTCGGCATGTACGGTTCGGCCAGCGGCCGGCTGCACGGAAAGTCGGCCGTGGTCGACCGCAATATCGTTTTCATCGGCTCGATGAACTTCGACCCGCGCTCGATGCTGCACAACACCGAGATCGGGATCTTCATCTTCAGTCCGCAGATCGCGCAGCAGCTCACCAGCCTGATCGGTTTCATCCGCCTCGACGGCGCCTACCAGCTGCAGCTGGGCCCGCGCGGCGGCATCGAGTGGGTGAACCCGGGGTCGGGCGACGCGGCCGACACCATCCTGCACGTGGAGCCGGAAACGGATTTCTGGTCGCGCTGGAAACTGGAGCTGTTCGCCCCGCTGGTGCCCGAGAGCCTGCTTTGAGGCGCGTTCTGCGCTATTGCTGCAGGCGTCCGCTCAGGTAGGGCTCGGGATCGACGGCGGTGCCGTTCTTGCGGATCTCGAAGTGCACCTTCACGCGGTCGGTGTCGCTCTTGCCCATTTCGGCGATCTTCTGGCCCTGCCGCACCACCGCGTTCTCCTTCACGAGAATGGTTTGCGCATGGGCGTAGGCGGTGAGGAAGGTCTCGTTGTGCTTGATGATGACCATGTTGCCGTAGCTGCGCAGCTCGCCGCCCACATAAACGACGCGGCCGTCGGCCGAGGCCACGATGGGGTCGCCGGCGTTGCCGGCAATGTCGAGTCCCTTGTTGCGCACGCCGTCGAAGCGGGCAATGGTCGTGCCGCTGGCTGGCCGGATGAACATGGCCTGCGGCTGCTGGACGGGCGGAGGTATGTTCAGGCCCGGCCGCCCGGGCGGCTGCGGCGTGGTGCAGGCTGCGAGGCCGGCCGCCACGAGAACCGCGGCGCCGGTACGGAAAACAAGATCTTGAAGGTGCATGGCTCTGTTGGAACGATTTCGTTGCGGAGGGTTCCTTCGGGTCGGCGCGCCGGGCGAGCCACCGCGGGGCATGCTAGCAAACTCGCAGGGGTTGCCCGAACCGGGCGGACCGCCCGGGCCCGGATGTGAAGCTACTTGAGCGGGATCGGGGTGCCGCGGTCGATAGGCACCGCGGTGACGCTGTTCTTGGGCGAGCCGTCGATCAGCAGGTCGGAATAGGTGAGATAGACCAGCGTGTTGCGCCTGGCGTCGACCATGCGCACCACGCGCAGCCGCTTGAAGAGAATCGACAGCCGCTCGGTGTAGACCTCTTCGCGCTTGGGCAGGGGCTGCGTGACGCTGACCGGGCCGACCTGGCGGCAGGCAATGGAGGCCTCCGACTTGTCTTCGGCCACTCCGAAAGCACCGGCCAGGCCGCCCGTCTTGGCGCGCGAGACGTAGCAGGTCACGCCGTTGACCTTGGGGTCGTCGTAGGCCTCGACCACGATCTTGTGGTCGGGCCCGATGAGCTTGAACGCGGTGTCGACGTCGCCCACGGTTTCAGCATGCGCCACCACGGCCAGGCCCGCACCGAGGGCGAGGCCGCAGGCGAGGGCACCGCGGCGCAGCAAGGTGGCCGAGGTGGTGGTGGTGCGGAGTGCCTTGTTCATGCGTTTCAAACGATGCTGAGTTCGTGCACCCGGTCGAAGCTGCCGCGCCGCCGGTCTTCGAAGAAGTGTTCGAGTGCCTCGCGCACGGTGCGAAAGGCGATTTCTTCCCACGGAATTTCCTGCTCCGTGAAAAGCCGGGCCTCGATGGTCTCGTGGCCCGGGTCGAAGCGGTCGTCCAGCAGGCGGGCGCGGTAGAACATGTGCACCTGGCCCACGCGCACCACGCTGATCACCGCGAACAGGCCCTGCATCTCGTAGTGGGCGCCGGCCTCTTCGTCGGTCTCGCGGGCTGCACCCTGGGCCGCGGTTTCGCCGAGCTCCATGAATCCCGCGGGCAGCGTCCACTTGCCCCAGCGCGGCTCGATGTTGCGCTTGCACAGCAGCACCTTGTCGCCGAGAACGGGGATGGTGCCCACCACGTTCAGCGGGTTTTCGTAGTGGATGGTGCTGCAGGCCGGGCAGACCGCGCGCTCCTTGGTGTCGCCGTCGTCGGGGACGCGGTAGACCACCGCGGTGCCGCAGTTCTTGCAGTGCTTGATGGGTACGCGCAGGATCATGGAGTGTGGGGTCAGGCCTCTCGCCGGGCCGCCCCAAGGGAGGCCTGCGCCCCCTCGGGGGGCAGCGAATACACGAAGTGATGAGCGTGGGGGCGCATATCAGTCAGACGACCTTGACGGTCAGCTTGGGCAGTCCGGCAACTTCGCCCACCAGCGTGTCGCCCGCCACCACCGCGGCCACGCCTTCGGGCGTGCCGGTGAAGATCAGGTCGCCGGGCTGCAGCTCCCAGGCGGCCGACAGATGCTCGATGGTCTCGGCCACGTTCCAGATCAGCTTGGCGACCGTGCTGCGCTGGCGGTCGGTGCCGTTCACCTGCAGCGAGATCTCGGCTTTTTCGGCGTCGCCGGCCGCGGCCACCGGCACGATCGGACCGATGGGCGCGCTCTGCTCGAAGCTCTTGCCGATGTCCCAGGGGCGGCCCTGCTTCTTCATGTCGTTCTGCAAGTCGCGGCGCGTCATGTCCAGGCCCACGGCATAGCCGAAGATGTGCTTGTGCGCATCGGCTGCCAGGATGTTCTTGCCGCCCGTGCCGATGGCCACCACGAGCTCGATCTCGTGGTGCAGGTTCTTGGTCAGGGTGGGGTAGGCAATGGTGCCGGTCTGCCCCGCATCGACCACCACTGCGGCGTCGGCCGGCTTCATGAAGAAGAAGGGCGGTTCGCGGCCGGTGAAGCCCATTTCCTTGGCGTGATCTTCGTAGTTGCGGCCCACGCAATAGATGCGATGCACCGGAAAGCGGGCCGGCTGGCCGACCACCGGAACCGAAACGGTGGCGGGCGGGGCAAAAACAAACTCGGAAGCCATTGCGACGGTCCTTTTCAGCGAAACTGGAAAAAACGGCAGTGTGCCAGAGGCAGGCCGAGGCTGCCGGTGAGCGCTATGCTCCTGGAATCATGAAGCTGCACAACTACTTCCGCTCCTCCGCGTCGTTCAGGGTGCGCATTGCGCTGAACCTCAAGGGCCTGGAGTTCGACTACGTGCCGGTGCACATTGCCCGTGGCGACCATCGCACCGGGCCGTACTCGGCCATTTCGGCCGACATGCTGGTGCCGCTGCTCGAAGACGAGGGCGAGCGCTTTTCGCAGTCGATGGCCATCATCGAATACCTCGACGAGACCAACCCCGAGCCGCCGCTGCTGCCGAGCGACCCGGTCGGCCGTGCGCACGTGCGCGCGCTGGCCCAGTCGATCGCCTGCGAGATCCATCCGCTGAACAACCTGCGGGTGCTCAAGTACCTGGTGAAAGAGCTCAAGCTCGACGACGCCGCCAAGAATGCCTGGTATCGCCACTGGGTGCGCGAAGGCATGCTGGCCTTCGAGCGCCAGCTGGCGCAGCACCCCGGGGGCATCTTCTGCTACGGCAATACGCCCACGCTGGCCGACTGCTGCCTGGTGCCGCAGATCTTCAACGGCAAGCGCTTCGACTGCGACTTCAGCGGCCTGCCGCGCACCATGGCCGCCTACGAGGCCTGCATGGAGCTCGACGCCTTCCAGCGCGCCCAGCCCTCGCAGGCGCCCGACGCGGAAGCCTGACCGGGTGACCGGGCCCGCCATCATGGACGCGCACTGGCTCGTGCCGGAATGGCCGGCGCCACCGAATGTGCGGGCCGTGTGCACCACGCGGCAGGGCGGGGTTTCGCGCGGCCGCTACGAAAGCCTCAACCTCGGCGACCACGTGGGCGACCTGGCTGATGACGTCGCCGAGAACCGCCACCGCGTGGGGCAAGCCATCGGTGCGCGCCCGGTCTTCCTGCAGCAGGTGCACGGCACCGGCGTCGCGGCGCTCGATGAGGCCGGCTCGGCGGGCGCCGTGCACGACGGCACGGCGGCCGATGCCTGCACCGCCACCACGGTCGGGCTGGCCTGCACGATCATGGTCGCCGACTGCCTGCCCGTGCTTTTCACCGACGGATCGGGCCAGCGGGTGGCGGCCGCGCACGCCGGCTGGCGCGGCCTGGCCGGTGGCGTGCTCGAAGCCACCGCCCGGTGTTTCACGCCGGAGCCTGAAGCCGGTCCCCGACACGGTGCTAGCAAAGTCATAGCGTGGCTCGGCCCCTGCATCGGGCCCAAGGCCTTCGAGGTCGGGCCCGAGGTCAAGGCAGCGTTCGAGGCGCATGCGCCCGAGGCCGCAAGCTGCTTTCAACCCGCCCCGGCGGCCGGCAAATGGCTTGCCGACCTGCCCGCGCTCGCGCGGCAGCGCCTGCGCGCGGCCGGCGTGGAGGCGGTGTATGGCAACGACGGCAGCGACGGCTGGTGCACCGTCGCCAACCCGTCACGGTTCTTTTCGCACCGGCGGGACGGCATCAGCGGGCGCTTCGCCGCCCTGGTCTGGAAGGCCTGAGTCTTTTTCGCTTGCCGCTGCTGCATCGGCGGCCGCGGCCAGGCGTGCCGCTTCCTGCGCTTCGGCCTCCCGCTGCCTGATCGCGCGGCGCCGGCCCGGCGTTCCCATCAGGTAAACCACCAAGGCGACCGGCGCCAATCCGTACAAAAGAAATGTGAAGATGGCGCCCAGCACGGTGCCCGTGGTGTTGGTGGCTTCGGCCACGGCCATCATCAGGGCAACGTAGAGCCAACCGATCACGATCAGGTGGATGAACACAACAAGTTTCAGTCGGTAAGTGAGTGGGCGGCGTTGTGAGCGCCTCGTGAAATGCAGCATACTCAAAACACGAGAAGCCATCCGTACAGACTCAGGCGAGGACCAGGAGACATGATGAAGCAACAAGCGACGGGGGCCGACGCGTTCGCGCCCTTCCAGCAGGCACTTTCAGAGGGATGGAACAAGGCGCTGGAATCGTTCCAGCAATCCGCCGCGCAGGGGGCTTCGGCCTTCAATGTCACCGGCGGCACGCCCCTGTGGCAGATTCCGTCGTCGGCCAGGATGCCCGAGTTGCCCAAGATCTCCATCGACCCCGAAAAGCTCCAATCCATCCAGCAGCAGTACGTGGCCGAGGCCACCGAACTCTGGCGCCAGGGCTTCGCCGCCAAGCCCGAAGGCGACAGGCGCTTTGCCTCCGAAGCCTGGGGCAGCAACCCGCTCGCGGCTTTTTCGGCGGCCGTGTACCTGCTCAACGGCCGCACGCTGCTGAACATGGCCGAGGCCATCGACGGCGACGAAAAGACCAAGGCGCGCCTGCGCTTCGCGGTCGAGCAATGGATGGCCGCCTCGTCGCCGAGCAACTCGCTCGCCTTCAATGCCGAGGCGCAGAAAAAAGCCATCGAGACGCAGGGTGAGAGCATCGCCAAGGGCATCCAGAACCTGCTGCACGACGTGAAGCAGGGCCACCTCAGCATGACCGACGAGAGCGCCTTCGAAGTGGGGCGCAACGTGGCGACCACCGAAGGCGCGGTGGTGTTCGAGAACGAGCTGTTCCAGCTGCTCGAATACAAGCCGCTCACGGCCAAGGTGTACGAGCGGCCCTTCCTGCTGGTGCCGCCTTGCATCAACAAGTTCTACATCCTCGACCTGCAGCCCGAGAATTCGCTGATCCGCTACGCCAACGAGCAGGGCCACCGCGTGTTCGTGGTGAGCTGGCGCAACCCCGACGAATCGCTGGCCAATGCCACCTGGGACGACTACATCGAGAACGCCGTCATCAAGGCGATCCACACGGTGCAGGAGCTCAGTGGGAGCAAGCAGATCAACGCGCTCGGCTTCTGCGTGGGCGGCACCATTCTCAGCACCGCGCTGGCGGTGCTCGCGGCGCGCGGCGAAAAGCCGGCGGCGTCGGTCACGCTGCTCACCACGTTCCTCGATTTCAGCGACACCGGCATCCTCGACATCTTCGTCGACGAGGCAATGGTGGCGTACCGCGAAATGCAGCTGGGCAAGGGCGGCCTGCTGCCGGGCATGGACCTGGCCTCGACCTTCAGTTTCCTGCGCCCGAACGACCTGGTGTGGAACTACGTGGTGGGCAACTACCTGAAGGGCGAGACGCCGCCGCCCTTCGACCTGCTCTACTGGAACAGCGACGCCACCAACCTGCCGGGCCCGTTCTACACCTGGTACCTGCGCAACACGTACCACGAGAACAAGCTGGCGAAGCCGAACGCGCTCACCGTCTGCAGCGAGAAGATCGACCTGGGCAAGATCGACATCCCGGTCTACATCTACGGCTCGCGCGAAGACCACATCGTGCCCATCGGCGGCGCCTATGCGTCCACGCAACTGCTGCCCGGCAAGAAGCGCTTCGTCATGGGCGCATCGGGCCACATTGCGGGCGTGATCAATCCGCCGGCCAAGAAAAAGCGCAGCCACTGGATTCGCGAAGACGGCAAGTTCCCCAAGACGCAGGCCGAATGGTTGGCCGGCGCTACTGAGCAGCCCGGCAGCTGGTGGACCGACTGGGCACAATGGCTCAAGGGCCATGCGGGCAAGCAGGTTCCGGCGCCCAAGGCGTACGGAGACGGCAAGAAATACAAGGCCATCGAGCCGGCCCCGGGCCGGTACGTCAAGGCCAGGGCATAACCGGCCGGCCGACGCACTCGTTCACTCACTTCAAATCACTTCAACGGAGAACCTCATGGAAGACATCGTCATCGTTTCGGCTGCACGCACGGCGGTCGGCAAATTCGGCGGCTCGCTCGCCGGCATTGCGGCCACCGAGCTGGGCGCCCTCGTGATCAAGGAAGTGATTGCGCGTGCCAACCTCACGGCCGACCAGGTCGGCGAAGCGATCATGGGCCAGGTGCTGGCCGCTGGCGCTGGCCAGAACCCCGCACGCCAGGCATGGCTCAAGAGCGGCGGAGCCAAGGAAACCCCGGCGCTCACCATCAATGCGGTGTGCGGCTCCGGCCTCAAGGCCGTGATGCTCGCGGCGCAGGCCGTGGCAACGGGCGACAGCGAAATCGTGATTGCCGGCGGACAGGAGAACATGAGCATGGCGCCGCACGTGCTGCCCAACTCGCGCAACGGCCAGCGCATGGGCGACTGGAAGCTGGCCGACACCATGATCGTGGACGGCCTGTGGGACGTCTACAACCAGTACCACATGGGCATCACGGCCGAGAACGTGGCCAAGAAGTTCGGCATCGACCGCACCGCGCAGGACGAACTCGCCCTTGGCAGCCAGACCAAGGCCGCGGCCGCGCAGGACGCCGGCAAGTTCAAGGACGAGATCGTGCCGGTGAGCATTGCCCAGAAGAAGGGCGACCCCATCGTCTTCGACAAGGACGAGTTCATCAACCGCAAGACCAGCGCCGATGGTCTGGCCGGCCTGCGCCCCGCCTTCGACAAGGCCGGCGGCGTGACCGCGGGCAACGCCTCGGGCCTGAACGACGGCGCAGCCGCCGTGATGGTGATGACCGCGAAGAAGGCCGCCTCGCTCGGCCTCAAGCCGCTGGGCCGCATCGCGAGCTACGCCACCGCCGGCCTCGACCCGGCCATCATGGGCATGGGCCCCGTGCCCGCGTCGACCAAGGCGCTGCAGCGCGCCGGCTGGAAGGCCGCCGACCTCGACCTGCTCGAGATCAACGAAGCCTTTGCCGCGCAGGCCTGCGCCGTGAACAAGGAAATGGGCTGGGACGTGAACAAGGTGAACGTGAACGGCGGCGCCATTGCCATCGGCCACCCCATCGGCGCGTCGGGCTGCCGCATCCTGGTGACGCTGCTGCATGAAATGCAGCGCCAGAACGCCAAGAAGGGCATTGCCTCGCTGTGCATCGGCGGCGGCATGGGCGTGGCGCTGACGATCGAGCGATAGGTCGTTCTTTGGGCGGCGCACTTTGTGCACCGCCCAAATTTTGAGCAAACTGATTATTCCTTATATAAAACAACGACTTAAATCGTGTTTACAAGGAAGCACATCAGTTATCCCCAAAGTTGTCCACGGAAATTGGGGACGGCACACACGCTTCCTCACCATTCGCTTGCAAGTCCTTGTTTTCAGTAGCGCGGGCCAGCTCTCAGGCGATGGCAGCCTGCTCACCGGCATAGTGCCGGCATAGCGTATCGACCAGCGCCTGCGCATAGATGGGCAGGGCGGCCCGGTCGCGCACCAGCAGATAGCGCTCCCGCACGCACCACGCGTCGCTGAGGTCGATCAGCGCGAGCTGCATGCTTTCCTGGTTGCGCCGCGCGGCCGATTCCGGCACCACCCCAATGCCGACACCGCTGCCGATCATCCGGCACATGGCGTCGAAGCTGCCGAGTTGGATGCGCAGCTTCTGCCGCTTGCCGAGGTTGTCGGTGATCTGCGCGAGAAAGGCCTGCAAGGTGCTGCCCTGCTGCATGCCGATGGCGTCTTCGTCGAGCGTCTCGGCGAATGAAATCTTGCGGCGCTTCGCGAAGCGGTGTTTTCGCGAAGTGACGAGCACCAGCCGGTCGGTGCTGAAGTGGATGGCTTCCAGGCCCAGCGTGTCGACACGGCCCGCCACGATGCCGATGTCGGCGCGGCCGTCGAGCACGCCGCGCGGGATCTGAGCATTCGGTTTTTCCTGAAGGTCGACGTTGATGCGCGGATTGCGCGCAAGAAAGCCGGGCAGGATCTCGGGTAAAAAATCGGTCACCGCAGTGGTGTTGGCGAACACGCGCAGATGGCCGCGGAGGCCTCCGCCGTATTCGAGCAGGTCGGCGCGCAGCTGCTCGGTCTGGTGCAGCACCAGGCGCGCATGATGCAGGAAGGCTTCTCCCGGCGGCAGCAGGCGAACGCCCCGGGCTTCCCGCTGCAGCAGCTGCAACCCGGCCTGGGTCTCGAGCGCCTTGATGCGCGCACTCGCCGCCGCGAGCGACAGATGCTGCCGCTCGGCCGCGCGCGTGAGATTGCCGAGTTCGGCCGTGGCAACGAAAAGGCGCAGGTCGGTCAGGTCGAAAAGCATGGCGCCATCGTACCCAAGCCTTCGGAATTCCAGAAGGCTGGGTTCCGAAATCGCAGATTGCGCGAAGGCTGGGGGCCAACGACCATGCGGGCATGGAGACAACACACATGAACCGCAAATTTCGCGTCGGCGCGCTGCTTTCGCTGGCGGCCGCGCTTGTGCTTGCGATGAGCCCGGCGAGCGCAGAGCCTTATCCCTCCCGGCCCATCACGCTGGTCGTGCCGCAGGCCGCAGGCGGCACCAACGACATCGTCGGCCGCCTCGTGGGCCAGAAGCTCGGCGAGGTGATGAACAACGCCAGCGTGGTGGTCGACAACCGGCCCGGCGCGGGCGGCAACATCGGCACGCAACTGGTCGCCAGGGGCCCGAAGGACGGCTACACGCTGCTCATGACCATCAGCAGCAGCCAGGCGATCAATCCGGCGCTCTACAAGAACCCGGGCTTCGACCCGGTGAAAGACTTCAAGCCCGTGGGCCTGGTCGGCGCGGTGCCCAACGTGCTGCTGGTCAACCCCTCGTTTCCGGCCAAGGACTTCAACGAGTTCCTGAAGCTTGCGCGGCAGAAGGGCGCCAACTACCAGTACGCCTCGGCGGGCAACGGCACGCTCAACCACCTGCTCGGTGAAATGCTCAACAGCATGGCGGGCATCTCTCTGCAGCACGTGCCGTACAAGGGCGTGGCGCCTGCGCTCAACGACGTGCTGGGCGGGCAGTTGCCGATCGTGTTCGCGAGCCTGCCTTCGGCGCTCTCGCACATCAAGGCCGGCAAGTTGCGTGCATTGGCCGTGAGCGGCGACAAGCGTTCGCCCGTGCTGCCCGACGTGCCCGCCATCGGCGAGGCGGTGCCGGGCTACAACGGCACGCTCTGGATCGGCCTGTTCGCGCCAGCGGGCGTCCCGGCCGACGTGCTGGCCACGCTGCAGGATGCGACGCGCAAGGCGCTGGCCGCCAAGGACCTGCGCGACAAGCTCGACCAGCAGGGCGTCGAGATCGCGGCGCCCACCACGCCCGATCAATTTTCGAAACTGCTGCAGGACGATCTCGCCAAGTGGGCGCGCATCGTCAAGGCCTCCGGCGCTGCAGTGGATTGAAAGAACCATGAGCGATTCCATGCATGAAACTTCTTCCGTGCTGATCGACGGCGATGCGCTGGCCAGGCTCCAGGCGTGGCAGGGCCGCAGCGAAACGCTGGCCGACGAGGTCACTGCCGCGCCCGTGCGCGCGCTCTCCGCCACGCTGGATCGCGACGACGCGCTGCCCGTGGCCGGCACGCGCCTGCCCGAGCTGTGGCACTGGCTCTATTTCCTGCCGCACCATCGCCAGTCCGAAATCGGCGACGACGGACATGCGAAGCGCGGCGGCTTCCTGCCGCCCGTGCCGCTGCCGCGCCGCATGTGGGCTGGTGGCCGGCTGGCGTGGGACGAGGGCAATCCGCTGCGGGTGGGCGACGCGGTGGAGCGCACCTCGACCATCGCCTCGGTCACCCACAAGGCAGGCCGCAGCGGCGAGCTGGTGTTCGTGCTCGTGCGCCATGAAGTGCGCAACGAACGCGGCCTCGCGCTCACCGAAGAACACGACATCGTCTACCGCGCCGCGGCCGCGCCAGGCGAGAAGGCGCCGCCGCCCACGCCGGCGCCGAAAGACGCCGCCTTCAGCCGCGAGATCGTGCCCGACGACGTGCTGCTGTTCCGCTATTCGGCGCTTACCTTCAATGGGCACCGCATCCACTACGACCGCCGCTACGTGACGCAGGTCGAGGGCTATCCGGGGTTGATCGTGCACGGGCCGCTCATCGCCACGCTCTTGGTCGACCTGCTGCGCCGGAACGTGCCGGGCGCGCAGCTCGCGCGTTTCGAATTCCGCGCCGTGCGGCCGACCTTCGACATCGCGCCGTTCCGCGTGCACGGCAAGCCGGCCGAAGGAAGCACGGACGGCAAGACTTTCAGCCTCTGGGGCGAAGACGCCGATGGCTGGCTCACGATGCAGGCCACGGCCGTGCTCGCATGACAAGGAAAGCAAGCCCATGACAAGACCTCTTGACGGCATCACCGTGGTTTCGCTCGAACACGCGATCGCGGCACCGTTCTGTACCCGCCAGCTGGCCGATCTTGGCGCCCGCGTCATCAAGGTGGAGCGTCCCGGCGTCGGCGACTTTGCACGCGCCTACGATGCGCGCGTGGGTGGCGAGGCCTCGCACTTCGTGTGGGTCAACCGCTCGAAGGAAAGCCTCACGCTCGACCTCAAGCAGCCCGCCGCGCTCGCGGTGCTGCAGGAGCTTGTGGCCGAGGCCGACGTGCTGGTGCAGAATCTCGCACCCGGCGCGGCCGCACGCATGGGCCTGGGCGCCGAAGCGCTGCAGGCGAAGCACCCGCGGCTCATCGTCTGCGACATCTCGGGCTACGGCGAAGACGGCCCGTACCGCGACAAGAAAGCCTATGACCTGCTGATCCAGAGCGAGGCGGGTTTCCTGTCGGTCACGGGCACGCCGGACGATCCGTGCAAGTCGGGCAATTCCATCGCCGACATTGCGGCGGGCATGTACGCCTACACCGGCATCCTCGCGGCGCTGCTCCAGCGCGGCAAGACCGGCAAGGGCTCGCACATCGACGTGTCGATGCTCGAGTCGCTCGCCGAATGGATGGGCTATCCGATGTACTACGCCTACGAAGGCGCGCCGCCGCCGCCGCGCAGCGCCGCTTCGCACGCCACCATCTACCCGTACGGCCCGTTTCCCGCGGGCGATGGCGGCACGGTGATGCTGGGCCTGCAGAACGAGCGCGAATGGCGCGTGTTCTGCGAGAAGGTGCTGCTGCAGCCGGGGCTCGCCACCGACGCGCGCTTCGACAGCAACGCGCGGCGCAACGAAAACCGCGACGCGCTGCGCGCGATCATCGTGGAGACCTTCGCCGCGCTCGGCACCATGCAGGTGGTCGAGCGCCTCGACGCCGCGCAGATTGCCAATGCGCGCATGAACGACATGGCGGGCCTCTGGGCACATCCGCAATTGCAGGCGCGCGAGCGCTGGCGGCAGGTGGGCTCGCCGGCAGGCGACATTCCGGCCCTGTTGCCTGCGGGGCGCCAGAGCGCCTTCGACTACCGAATGGACGCCGTGCCGGCCGTGGGCCAGCACACCGACGCCATCCTGCGCAGCCTGGGGCGCGGCGACGCCGAGATTGCCGCGTTGCGCGAGGCGGGGGCGGTGTGAGCACGGCTGCGAATCCGCCGCTGGCCCTGGCGCGCACCTTTCTCTTCGTGCCCGCCGACCGGCCCGAGCGCCACGCGCGCGCGCTGGCCACCGGTGCGGGAGGCGTCATCGTCGATCTCGAAGATGCCGTGGCGCCCGATCGCAAGGTGGCGGCGCGCGAGCAGCTGAGATCTTCTTTCGCTGCATTGCCCGCCGCGGAAAGAGGGCGCCTGCTGGTGCGCATCAATGCCCATGGCACACCGTGGCACGACGACGACCGTGCGCTGGTGGGTGAGCTTGCCGCCGAAGGCCTGATTGCCGGCGCGGTGCTGCCCAAGGCCGAACGCGCCGCGGACTTGCATCAGCTCGCCGCTGACATCGGCCCCAAGGGCCTGCTCGTGCCCTTGATCGAATCCGCCGCGGGCCTCGAAGCCGCCGCCGAACTCGCGGCCGCGCCGCAGGTGCTGCGGCTCGCGTTCGGCAACCTCGACTTCCAGGCCGACCTGGGCCTTGCCTGCGATGCGGACGAGGCCGAGCTGGTGCCGGTGCGCCTGGCACTGGTGCTGGCCTCGCGCCGTGCCGGCCTGGCCGCCCCCATCGATGGCGTCACGCCCGATTGGCGCGATGCGCCGCGGCTCGCGGCCGACACGGCTCGTGCACGCCGCGGCGGCTTCGGCGCCAAGCTCTGCATTCACCCCGACCAGGTGGCGCCCGTGCACGCCGCCCTGGGCCCGAGCACCGATGAGCTGGCATGGGCGCGCCGCGTGATGGATGCGACCCGCACCGCCGGTGGCGGCGTGGTGAGCCTCGACGGGCGCATGGTCGACGCACCCGTGGTGCGCCTGGCCGAGCGCCTGCTCGCGCTCGATACGCAAACGGTGCCCTGACGAGCGCCGCAGATCGACATCAAGACAAAGGAGACAACGAAGTGAACGCAACAAGCAACTGGAAAACACGGGCAATGCATGCGGCTGCGCTGGGCGCCTGCCTGCTGGCGGCCCAATCGCCCGCGGCGGCGCAGGCCCCGTGGCCCGAGAAACCCATCACCATGGTCGTGCCGTATTCGGCCGGCGGCCCCACCGACGTGGTCGCGCGCATGCTCGCGATTCCCATGGGCAAGTCGCTTGGGCAGACCGTGATCGTCGAGAACACCGTGGGCGCGGGCGGCACCATCGCACCCGGCCGCGTGGCCAAGGCGGCGCCCAACGGCTACACCATCCTCATCCATCACATGGGCATGGCCACCGCGCCCGCGCTCTACAAGAAGCTCAGCTACGACCCGCTGAAAGACTTCGAATACGTCGGCCAGGTGATGGACGTACCCATGACCCTGCTCTCGCGCAAGGACTTTCCGGCCAACAACTTCCAGGAGCTGCTGGCCTACGTGAAGACCCACAAGGACAAGGTGACGCTCGCCAACGCCGGCGTCGGTGCCGTGTCGCAGCTAGCGGCATGCTCTTCGCGCACCAGATCGGCGTGCAACTCACCACCGTGCCCTACAAGGGCGCCGGTCCCGCGCTCAACGACCTGATGGGCGGGCAGGTCGATCTGCTGTGCGACCAGACCACCCAGACCGCGCCCGTCATCAAGGACGGCAACCGGGTCAAGGTGTTCGGCGTGACCACGCCCAAGCGCCTGTCCAGCATGCCCAACATCCCCACGCTCGACGAGCAGGGCCTGAAGGGATTCGACGTGAAGGTGTGGCATGGCATCTACGCCCCCAAGGGCACGCCGCCGGCCGTGATGGAAAAGCTCAACACCGCCTTGCGCGCCGCGTTGCAGGACGACATGGTGAAGCAACGCTTTGCCGAACTGAGCACCGAGGCCGTGCCGATGGACAAGGTGACGCCCGAGGCGCTGCGCAAGCACCTGGCGGCCGAGACCGAGAAGTGGGGCAAGGTGATTCGCGCGGCCGGGGTGCAGGCGGATTGAGGCAGGAGCCTGCGGGCGTGTTCAATCCGTCCGCGCAAGAAACGCTTGCAGTTCGCTCCCGACCAGCTCGGGTGCTTCGAGCGGCAACCAATGGCCGAAGCCCCGATAGCGACTCACGGCTTGCGCACCAAAACGTTCGGCGAACTCCGGAGCGATGTAGGGATCGTCATCGCTCCACAGAACTTGCACCGGAATGCGCGATGCAAGCTCTCGCAATTGCGTATCCCAACCGTGGAAGTGCGCCAACTCGGTTGTCCTGAAAATGCGCAGCGCCATTTGTTTCATGGCAGGCGTGATGCGATCGAAGATTCGATCGATCTGTTCGGACGTGAGCCGGCTTGCGCCTTTCTTCATTTCCCTGGTGAACGCTCGCCGGCTTGTCAGGCGCTGGGCCAGCTCACCCAGGATAGGGGTGCGCCAGATCCTGTGTAATGCCGTCCAGCGGTATTCGGGCGAGAAGGCAGTGTTGAAGATCACGATGCGCCTGACTTTTTCGGGATGCTTGACGGCCCATGCCAAACCGAACTGGCCACCGATGTCATGGACCACGAGGCTGATCTTTTCGTGCAGCCCGAGCTGAATGACGAGATCATCGACAAACTTGGCCAGGTGCTCGAGAGAGCAATCAAAATCCGAGGCTGCGACGGAATGTCCATACCCTGGCAGATCAGGCGCGAGGCACCGATGGTGCACGCTCAGTTTCGCAATGAGATCGCGCCAGATATCGGAAGTATCGGGATTGCCGTGCAGGAACAAGACCGGCGGTCCGTTTCCCTGATCGACCACGTGCACTTGATGACCTTGAAAACTCAGCATGGCAGTCCTATTTCGCGGAGGCATTTGCGCCAGTGACGATCAGGTGAAGCATGCTCCCGAGCACGCTGTCGAATGTCGGTGATGAATCCAGTTTGCCCGCTAGTTGCAAAGACACGGCACCGTGAATTGCGCTCCAGAAGATCCGACCCAGCAGACGTGGATCGCCCTTGATGGAACCCTCTTGCACCAGGCGTTCCAGTGGCGCGGTCATGATCTGCTCGGCACGCAGCGCGGCGCGCGCCAGGTCAGGGAAGATCGACATCCTGGGATGGGGGAGGTCGAACATGAGCTTGTAGGCCCTTGGATTCTCGAAAGCGAAGCGCAGATAAGCCATGCGCACCGCGGCCGATCGTTCGAGGCCGCTGCCGTCGATGGCGAACGCCGTCTCCAGTGCGTTCGAGAAGCGGTCCAACGCCGCCGCTGTGACGGCCGCCAGAATTTCGTCCTTGTCCCGGAAATACCGATACGGCGTCATGGCACTGCAGCCAAGCTGCTGCGCCAGCTGGCGCACCGTGACGCCATCGATTCCATGCTCCGCGAAGGAGCGTTCGGCAACCGACAGCAGGCGTCGACGAAAGTCTTGGACTTCCGCATCGGAGAGGGCTTTGGGCATGAAGTATCTCAATCAATTTACATCGTAAATGTACGATGTAAATTAAATGCAGGCAAGCTTGGCTGGAGCGGCGCCGTTCGCACTCGTCCGATGAAGGGCTAGGCCCGGAGCGTCTCGTCGAACAGCAAGAGCAACTGCCGCGCGAACACGTCCATGTTCGACACGCGGTCCGCGTCGCCGGTCTCGATGGTCCTGCTTGCGGTGGCCGCACCGGCGATGGCCACGCACACATGGCCCGGCGCGTCGCCGTAAGGGCTGCCGGAAGGGCCGGCCGCGCCGCTCTCGGCGATTCCCCACGTGGCGCGGTGGCTGTCGCGGATCCTGCCCGCGATGAACCTGGCATAGGGTTCGGTTTCCGCGCGCATGCCGGCGGCCATGTCCTCTGGAGTCAGTCCCAGCAGCGCCTTTGCAGCGCGCCGCGAATAGACCACCGCGCCGCCGAGGAAGAAGGCCGATGCGCCTGGAATGGCAAGCAGGGCGGCCGACACGAGGCCGCCGGCCGAAGATTCGGCCACGGCCACCGTCTGGCGCCGCTCGCGCAGGGTGGCACCGACGCGTGCGGCGAGGACGGAAAGCGGCTCCAGGCCGGAAACGTCAGGCATTGGGCCGCCGCACGTACGCTGGCGCCCGCTCATGGCTCGCCGTGCTGCCATAGACCGTGCCAGCCGGGTAGTACTCGGCCTGCAGCTGCACCCGGGCCGCGGCTTCCTCGCCGGCGGTGTGGGCAATGAAGGCGAGCATCAGGTCGGTGCCGGCCGAAACGCCGGCCGAGCTCCACACGTTGCCGTCCCGCACGAAGCGCTCTTCCACCACATTCACATCCCCGAGCGCGCGCAGCCGGTCGAGCGACCCCCAGTGCGTGGTGGCGGTCTTGCCGGAGAGCAGCCCGGCCGCGTGGAGCACGAACGCGCCGGTGCACACGGACAGCAGCGCCTCGCACCCGGGTGCCTGCACAGCGAGGAAGCGCAGCATCGCGGGGTTGTCGACCTCGCGGCGCGTGCCCATGCCGCCGGGCACGAGCAGGTAGTCGAGCGGCGGGCAGTCGGCAAACGACACGTGTGGATTGACCGACAGACCCTTGGCGCACTTCACCGGCTCGCGCTTCTCGGCGACGACGACACAGTTTTTCGGACCTGCGGCGAGCTTGCTCCACATCGTGAGCATTTCCCAGGGGCCGACGAAATCGAGTTCCTCGACCTCGGGGAATATGACGATCCCGAAATTCATACTTTCGAACTCCTTGAAGGCGCCCGGAATGCGCAAGAAGGTACAGACTCATGTATATGGTTGCACATCGGCCCTGCATTGACAGCTGCTTGCCAGCTTGGCTCAGTGTTTTCCTCAGCGATGGGTGGCTTGAAATTCGCTAGAGTGAAGGCGGCCGTTCAGGCTTTTGCTTCGTACACATCAAGGAAAATTTCATGAGCAAGAAAGTTGCATATGTCACCGGAGGCATGGGTGGCATCGGAACTGCCATCTGCCAGCGTCTGCACAAAGACGGCTTCACTGTCATCGCAGGCTGCGGCCCCACGCGCGACCATGCCAAATGGCTGGCCGAGCAGAAGGCCCTGGGCTTCGAGTTCCATGCGTCGGTCGGCAATGTCGGCGACTGGCAATCCACTGTCGAGGCGTTTTCGGCCGCCAAGGCTGCGCACGGTCCCATCGACGTGCTGGTCAACAATGCCGGCATCACGCGGGACCGCATGTTCCTGAAGATGACGCCCGAAGACTGGAGCGCGGTCATCGAGACCAACCTCAACAGCATGTTCAACGTCACCAAGCAGGTGGTGGGCGACATGGTCGAAAAAGGCTGGGGCCGCATCATCAACATCAGCTCGGTCAACGGCGCCAAGGGCCAGGCAGGGCAGACCAACTACTCGGCGGCCAAGGCCGGCATGCACGGCTTCACGATGGCGCTGGCACAGGAGCTGGCGAACAAGGGCGTGACGGTCAACACCGTGAGCCCGGGCTACATCGGCACCGACATGGTCAAGGCCATCCGCCAGGAGGTGCTCGACAAGATCGTGGCCACCATCCCGGTCAAGCGCCTGGGCGAGCCGAGCGAAATTGCCTCCATCATCTCGTGGCTTGCCACGGACGAGGGCGGCTACAGCACCGGGGCCGATTTCTCGGTCAACGGCGGCCTGCACATGCACTGATCATGCTGACCGCAACCTGATCGAAAAGACCCGCTTCGGCGGGTTTTTTTCATTTGAAGGATGTGGCTTCCACGAATGGAAAGCGGCTGAAAGGGACCTACAGTTTCCAACCCGACTCGGAGGCAAAAATGGCAGACACAACAACCACATCGCCCAGAAAACTTCCTCTTTACCGTTCGCTCTACGTCCAGGTGATCACCGCGGTGGTCATCGGCGTGCTGCTCGGCCACTTCTACCCCGTCATCGGCGAGTCGATGAAGCCGCTGGGCGACGGCTTCATCAAGCTCATCAAGATGATCATCGCGCCGATCATCTTCTGCACGGTGGTGGTCGGCATCGCAGGCATGGAAGACATGAAGAAGGTCGGCAAGACGGCGGCCTGGCGCTGCTGTACTTCGAGATCGTGAGCACCATCGCGCTCGTGGTCGGCCTCTTGCTGGTCAATCTGCTGCAGCCCGGCGCAGGCATGAACATCGACCCGGCCACGCTCGACACGAAGGCGATTGCCTCCTACACCGGCCCCGGAAAGATGACCGGTACGGTCGACTTTCTCCTGAACGTCATTCCCAGCACGGTGGTCGACGCCTTTGCCAAGGGCGAAATCCTGCAGGTGCTGCTGATCGCCGTGCTGTTCGGCTTTGCGCTGCACCGTTTCGGCGGGCGCGGCACGCTGGTGTTCGACGTGATCGAGAAGGGCTCGCACGTGCTCTTCGTGATCGTCGGCTACATCATGAAGCTGGCACCCATCGGCGCCTTTGGCGCGATGGCCTTCACCATCGGCAAGTACGGGCTGGGCAGCCTGTTCTCGCTCGGCAAGCTGATGGGCACGTTCTACCTGACCTGCCTGCTGTTCATCTTCGTGGTACTGGGGCTCATTGCGCGCTTCCACGGCTTCAGCATCTGGAAGTTCATCAAGTACATCAAGGAAGAACTGCTGATCGTGCTGGGCACTTCATCGTCCGAGTCGGTGCTGCCGCGCATGATGGAGAAGATGGAGAACCTGGGCGCCAACAAGGCCTGCGTGGGCCTGGTGATTCCTACCGGCTATTCGTTCAACCTCGACGGCACTTCCATCTACCTGACGATGGCGGCGGTGTTCATTGCGCAAGCCACCAACACGCCCATGACGCTGATGCAGGAGATCACGCTGCTGGCCGTGCTGCTCCTGACCTCGAAGGGCGCCGCAGGCGTGACCGGCAGCGGCTTCATCGTGCTGGCCGCCACGCTGTCGGCGGTGGGCCATGTGCCCGTAGCGGGCCTGGCGCTGATCCTCGGCATCGACCGCTTCATGTCGGAGGCCCGCGCGCTGACCAACCTGATCGGCAACGGCGTGGCCACCATCGTGGTCGCCAAGTGGACGAACGAGCTCGACACCGAGCGGTTGAAGGCCGGGCTCAACAACGAGAACTGGGTCGAGGCGCAGGAACCCGAAGTGCTCGAAGGCGCCCGCGTCAGCAAGATGGCCGACTGATGTCCGTGTAGGGCAAGGGAAAGGCATCGTTCCTGCAAAATGGAACGATGCCCCACAGCGTTTCCCTGATCAACACCATTGCCGCCGGGTTGGGGCTGGCGCTCGTGTTCGGTTTCCTGGCCGTGCGGCTGCGGCTGCCGGCGTTGGTGGGCTACCTGCTGGCGGGGGTGATCATCGGGCCCTTCACGCCGGGCTTCGTGGCCGATGCGGGCATTGCGGCGCAGCTGGCCGAAATCGGCGTGATGCTGCTGATGTTCGGCGTAGGCCTGCATTTTTCGCTCGACGACCTGCTGGCGGTGCGCAAGATCGCTCTGCCGGGTGCGTTGGCGCAGATCGCGGTGGCCACCCTGCTCGGTGGCGCACTGGCGCTCTGGTGGGGTTGGTCCTGGGGCGAGGCGCTGGTCTTCGGCCTGGCGCTGTCGGTGGCGAGCACGGTCGTGCTGCTGCGGGCGCTCGAGAGCCTGGGCATTCTCGATTCGTTCACGGGCCGCATTGCCGTGGGGTGGCTGGTGGTCGAGGACCTGGCCATGGTGCTGGTCCTGGTGCTGATGCCGCCGCTGGCGGGCGCCCTGGGCGGGACTGCCGGCGTTCCGGCGGGCGCCGCGCCGGACCCTCTGTGGCAGACGCTCGGGCTCACGCTGCTGCAGGTGGGGGGCTTCGTGGCGCTGATGCTGGTGGTCGGAAGGCGGGCCTTCCCCTGGATTCTCTGGCAGGTCACGCGCACCGGCTCGCGCGAACTGTTCACGCTGTGCGTGATAGCGGCGGCCGTGAGCATCGCCTTCGCATCGGCGGCGTTGTTCGGCGTGTCGTTCGCCCTCGGTGCGTTCTTTGCGGGCATGGTGATGCGTGAATCGGAATTCAGCCACCGCGCCGCGCAGGAATCGCTGCCGCTGCGCGACGCCTTCGCGGTGCTGTTCTTCGTCTCCGTGGGCATGCTCTTCGATCCTTCGGTGCTCCTGGAACGCCCGCTGCAGGTGCTGGCGGTGGTGGCCGTGATCGTGCTGGGCAAGTCGCTTGCCGCCTGCGCGCTGGTGCTGGCGTTTCGCTATCCGCTGCGCACCGCGCTCACCGTGAGCGCGAGCCTCGCGCAGATCGGGGAGTTCTCGTTCATCCTTGCGGGGCTCGGCGTATCGCTCGGCGTGCTGCCGGTCGAAGGCCAGAGCCTCATCCTGGCCGGCGCGCTCATTTCCATTGCCACCAATCCGCTGTGGTTCAGCCTGATCGTGCCATTGCAAAAATGGCTGCATGCCCGTCTTCCGTTGGCGCGGGGGCTCGAATCGCGCGACCATCCGCTGGCCGAATTGCCCACGACCACCGAAGCCAGGTACCTGTCCAGGCAGGTGGTGCTGGTGGGCTATGGCCGCGTCGGGCGCCGCATTGCGTCCGAGCTGGAGGCGAACGACATTCCCTATGTGGTGGCGGAGCAGAACCGTGAACTGGTGGAGAAGCTGCGCGAAGCCGGTGTGGCGGCCGTGTGGGGCGATGCGGCCGATCCTTCCGTGCTGATCCAGGCGCACATTGCGCGCGCACGGGTGCTGGTGGTGGCAACGCCGGACGCCATCCACGTGCGCCAGATGATGGAAATCGCGCGCACGCTCAACCCGGCGATCGAGACCGTGATCCGCAGCCACAACGAAGATGAAGCCCGGATGCTCACGCAGGAGACCACCGCAACCGTCTTTCTGGGCGAACAGGAACTGGCGCAAGCCATGGCCCGCGACGTGGTGCGGCGCACCGTGGCTGCGGCCTGAGCGGCCGCCGCATCAGGGGCTCAAAGATCTTCGATGACCAGCGTGCGATAGCGCTGCGCAATCGAATAGGGGACGGTGCGCACCACCTCCATCAGGTGATTTGCGGCTTCTTCGTTTTTCGTCCTGACCAACAGGCCGGTGTGGCCCTCGCGCGCCAGCTGGGTGTAGGCACGCACGGTGGCCGCATCGGTGCCGGCGGATGGCAGCGGATCGTCGGCTTCCCTCACGGTGGGTGTGATCTCCTCCAGGATCGTGGCAGCGGGAATCAGGTAGATCTCGTCGCCGCTCACGCCGTTTTCGATCAGTTTGTGGCCGATGCGGCTGGCGTCTGCCGCGCTCGGAAACATCACCATCGAATAGCCAGTGGGGTAGAAAGCGCCGCCGAAGCTTGCCCGCATGCGGGGCTCTAGGACGAAATTCTTCATGATGCTGCCTCCTGGATGATGCCGTTCTTTTCCCACGACATTAGGCTCGCTGCGGGCGGAGGTGTGTAGGCCTCCTCCCTGTATTCGAGCGGGTTTTGCGCGGGAAGTCCCCTGCGCCAGGCGGGCCTTGTGTACACTTGCTGTTTCATGCCGTGCCATTTCTTCCCCACCACCGTCTGCGCAGCCTCGCTGGTCTGCCTGACGTCGCCTGCCTTCGCGCGGGCGAGCGGGGCGTTGGTTGCACGAATGATTACCACCATTACCACCGCGGCCCCCTGAGCACGCGCAGGTGGCCGTTTCGGCAGCCACCTGGTGTATCGCTCTTCTCCGAATGAATGAACCCAGCTCTGGCAGCTGGGTTTTTTGTTTTTCATCCGGAGATTTCCATGTACCGCGATCCAGTCCAGTCACTCGAACCCCTGCCCAGCCTTCCTGCGGCCCTTCGCGCACTGCGCGTGGGCATGATCGGCATCGGCACCGTCGGCGCGGGCACGTTCCGGGTGCTGGCACGCAACCAGGCCGACATCGCGGGACGCGCGGGCCGGCCGATCGAACTGGTGATGGTGGCGGCACGCAACCTGGCACGCGCCGCCGGCATCGTGGGCGACGCTGTTCCGGTGACGGACGACCCGCTGCGCGTGGCCACGCATCCGGACGTCGACGTGGTGGTGGAAGTGGCTGGCGGCACCGGCCCGGCGCGCGACTGGGTGCTGGCCGCCATTGCGCACGGCAAGCACGTGGTCACGGCCAACAAGGCCCTGCTGGCGGTGCACGGCGCCGAGATCTTCGCGGCGGCCCGCCAGCACGGCGTGGCCGTGGCCTACGAGGGCGCCGTGGCGGTGAGCATCCCCATCGTCAAGGCGCTGCGCGAAGGCCTTACGGCCAACCGCATCGAGTGGGTGGCGGGCATCATCAACGGCACCACCAATTTCATCCTGAGCAAGATGGAGGACGATGGCCTGGACTTCCCCGCCGCGCTCGCACAGGCCCAGGCGCTGGGCTATGCCGAGGCCGATCCGGCCTTCGACATCGAGGGCATCGACGCCGCGCACAAGCTCACCCTGCTGGCCGCCAATGCGTTCGGCACCCCCGTGCGGCTTGCCGACGTGCAGGTGGAAGGCATCACGTCCCTCCAGCGGATGGACGTGGCCTGCGCGGCGCAACTGGGTTTTCGCATCAAGCTGCTGGGCGTGGCGCGGCGAAGGGAGGAGGGCATCGAGCTGCGCGTGCAGCCCGCGCTGGTGCCGGCGTCGCACCTCATGGCGCACGTGAACGGGTCGATGAACGCCGTCATGGTCAAGGGGGATGCGGCCGGCGTGACGATGTACTACGGCGCGGGTGCCGGGTCCGAGCAGACCGCCTCGGCGGTGATCGCCGATCTGGTGGACGTGGCGCGGCTCGACGGCACCCACGCTGCACAGCGCGTGCCTCACCTCGGGTTTCATCCACACGCGATGAGCGCCTTGCCAGTGCTGCCGCCTGCCGCCGCGTGTTTACCGCACTACCTGCGCATACCCGTGCATGCGGCCGGCCGGATCGAGGCGGTGTCGGACTGGCTCGCCGACCAGCAGGTACCGGTGCGCCAGGTGTCGCTGGCGAGCGGGCAGCCCGGCATGGGGCCGCAGGTGCTGGTGCTGACGCAACCGGTGCGGCAGGGCACGGTCGACCTGGCGCTGCAAGCGCTGCAGGCACATCCCTCGGTCGCAGGGAAAGTCACCGCGCTGCGGGTGGAAGAACTGGCGTGAGGGGCCTTCTTGCGTCCTGACCTGGGACAGAATCAGGCACGGCGGGCCCTGGCACCGCCAACAAACGGGAGTCGCAATGAAATTCGATCGGCACGGTGGCCCTCAGGACCGCGACGGGAGCCGTGCGTGAAACGCTGCCTCCTCGTCGTTGCGCTGGCCCTGGCAATGCCCGCCTTCGCCCAATCCACGCCGCCTGCGCAACCCGCGGAATCGGCGGAGGGCACCTCTTGCCATGCGGAAGAAGCCGCGCTGGAGCGCGACATGGACCTGGCGCGCTCCAGGGGGCAGATGCTGCGCCGGCGGCAACTCGCCGAGACACTGGCCGCGCTTCGCACGCGCTGCCAGGGGGCGGAAACGCCTCAGAGCCGCGCGGCGCGCATCGGCAAGCTGGAGCACGACATCCGGCTGCTTCGGGCAGAACTCGAGCATGCCGAGGAGCAACTGCGCGAGTTGAAGAACCAACGGCCCTGAGGCCCGGCCTCACAGCCGCGGCAACTGCATGCGCAGTCGCCGCGCCGCTTCTTCCTCGCGCGCGTCGTCCACCTCGCGCATCACGTTGCCCAGGTCGACCGGCCCGGTGTCGCGCACGTGCGTGCCGGTCAGAACCGATTCGACGCGCAGCAGGCCGCGCTCGTACAGATGCCAGATCTCGTCGCCGTAGTGCGTGCCCAGGAGCTCGGGCGCAAACTGGCCGAAGAAGTTGCGCAGGTTTTCCACATCGCGCAGCAGCATGCGCCTGGCGTGGTTGTTGCCCGCTGCATCCACGGCCTGCGGCAGGTCGATGACCACCGGGCCGTCGGCCGCCAGCAGCACGTTGAATTCCGACAGGTCGCCGTGCACGACGCCCGCGCACAGCATGCGCACCACCTCTTTCAACAGGCTGGCGTGGTGCTGCATGGCCTCCTCGGATGTGAAGGCCACGTCGTTCAGTCGCGGGGCCGCATCGCCGTTGGCGTCGGTCACCAGCTCCATCAGCAGCACGCCTTCCAGGAAGTTGTAGGGAACCGGCACGCGCACGCCAGCCGCCGCCAGCCGGTAGAGCGCATCGACCTCGGCGCTCTGCCAGATGGCCTCGGTCACCTGGCGGCCGAAGCGCGTGCCCTTGGCCATGGCGCGCGTCTCGCGCGAATTGCGCACGCGGCGGTTTTCCGTGTAGTCGACGGCCTGGCGAAAACTGCGCTTGTCGGCTTCCTTGTAGACCTTGGCGCAGCGCGTGTCGTCACCGCAGCGCACCACGTAGACCATGGCTTCCTTGCCGCTCATCAGCTGGCGTACCACCGTGTCGATCAGGCCTTCGTTGACCAGCGCCTGCAGGCGTGGTGGTGCTTTCATGGGTACCGCTCCGTCGGTTCCAGCGGGCGGGTCGAGAGGAAGGCCCTCAGGCTTTCCGGGCCGGTCTGGTAGCCCCCATCATGCCTGTGCGCGGCAAAGCCCGGCCGGTGGTTGATGCGATTGCCGTCATCGCGGCTTGCGCAGCGCCCCGAACACTGCGCGAAGCGGTCGCGTGACGCGCCACGAGTTCGAGGCGTAGATGGCCTGCATGGAGGCTGCCAGTCGCTCCGCATGAACCCTCAGCGTGGTCAGTTCTTCCTGCAGCAGCTGTGCAGCTTGTGCAGCTGCTGCAGCATGGGACGGCTGCGCCGCAGCTTCCAGCGCACGGTTCAATGCGAGCATCTCCTGGCGCATTTGCGCCACCGCATTCGCGAGCCGACGGTTCTCTTCGCGTGCGTCTTCCAGGTCGAGGCCATGCTGTTGCAAGGTTGCGGCTTGCGCCTCGAGGCTTTGCGCGTACTTCGTGGCTTCGGCAATCGACATTTGCAGTTGCGTGTTCTGGTCGCGCAGGCTCAACGCATATTCCTCGGCCTGGGCTGCCTTGTCGGTCTGCGCGGCATGCTCCTGCTGCAACTGGCGAACAAACGGATCCGGCTCGGAAGACTGCTCGCCGAAAACGATCGGAAAATGATCGCCTGTCAGGATGCCGCGCGTGCGGGCATCCATGCAGCACATGGTGAAGGCGCGCCGCGGCGTGGATGAAGGGTTGATGCCGGAGCGATGGATCAGCCAGTTGTGCAGCAGCACGGCGTGACCTGCGGGCACCTCGAGCGGCACGCTCAGGTCTTCTCGGCAGTATTGGCGCACATGCTCTTCGGTCAAGGTACTGCCGTGCAGGCTCAGCAAGCCCAGACGATGCGAGCCCCGGATGGCATCCATGCAGCCGTTGTCCCGGGTTGCGGGGTCGAGCGCAACCCAGATGGTTACCAGCGGGTCGCGATCGAGTTGCCAAACCGTGCCGCCGTCCTGGTGCCATGGGAGATAGGTGCCCTGGCCTGCGGGCTTGTTCATGACCATGGCGCGGAAGATCGACACCGCCGCATGGGCGCCGTAAACCCGTGCGCAAATCTCGCGAAAGAGCGGCCTGTCGATCAGCGCGGCGAACAGGTCGTCGGTTTCCAGGCCTTGAATCTTCCGGTACAAGTGAGTGCCCTGTTCGAACTGGCTCACAGCCTCAGGCAACGCCTCGTAGGCGCCGCCCGTGTCGTGCTGCATCTGGATCGCTGGATTCGAGATCTGCCCCATTGCCAGAGCGTCGGCACGCAGCTGCAGCGCCAGGACCTGTTGCGCATCAAGCACCTGCCCAAGGTGCAGGAACCCATCGCGGGAAAAACTCTGCCAGTCTGCGTCGGTCAGCATCTTTGGATCCCTTTTGAGATGGAGTGGCGCGGGCTGCGCGCGGCGCGCAGTCGCGTGGCACGGCGGCGTCTCGGCCATCGGCGCCTTCCTGGCTGGCTCCCCCGAACCGAAGGATGCCGTAAAGGCATGCTGCTCGCGCACGGCAGTGGCCAGAACGCCGGCCAGCCGATCGGGCTGCGGCGTGTCGGCTGCCCCTCGCTGCATGACCAACAGGGCAAGCTGACGCCGGCGGCGTTGCTCGTCCGCGTCGTTGAGCAAGCCTTGCGCATGAATCTTCTCGCGCGCTGCAGCGCGGCTGTCCCACAGCTCGGTCAGCTTCCGCGCGAGCTGTTGCTGGCGGATGCCTTCGAGGCTGCATGAATCGTCGATACGGTCGAAGTGCTGCAGGGCGCCGCGCAACTTGGTGCGGGTGTACAGGTCGGCCCAGATGCCGAGGCATGGCACGCCCTGCGCCAGCCCGAAGACGATCGGGTGGTAGCGCGAACTCACGATCATCTGTGCCTGTCCGGTCAGCCGGGCCACCTGGCGCGCCGAGAGAACCGGCAACAGGTGAAGCATCGTCGACCGCATGCGCCGTGCCAGTGCCCGGCCCACATCCTCGTCGGACCAGGGAGCGCCCATGGTCGCGGCGGCCCTGGCATGCGGAATGAACACCAGCTGGCAACCCGTTCGCGCGGAGGTCTGCTCCAGATGATCGGCCAACTGGTCGAGCAATGGATCGTCGCCCGTCGGATCGACGAATGGATGGAATGTGACCCCGATCCATGGCGTATCCACGGGGAATGGCAGGCATGCGGGCTCGATGTCGGCGGCTTCTTTCCAGAGCTCTGCCGCATCGTCGATCTGGTAGGACAGCCGCTCGGGCAGCGCACCGAGCTCCAGCGCGAGCGCGAAGCTCTGCGCTTCTCTGACGCCGATCCACCACGCTGCCTGAACGATCTCCGACACCAGTTCGCGATGCCGCGCGTTCAGCTCCGGTCCGAGGGTCTGGCCCAGAATGATGATCGGCGCTCCGTTGGCCACGGCTTTTCGGCACAGAGCCACCCGCTCATAGATGCAGTTCGGCCAGGTGCTTCGCAGGTTGCCGCCGCCGGAAATCAGCAGGCCGTCCGATTCGTCGGCCATGCGCGCGAAGGCACGGGGCGTTTCGCTGGTCCAGTGCACGTGCGAAAGCCTGGCCAGGAGCGCCTCGCGCGCTTCGTCCGATGCGCAGTTGTCGAAACCCAGGCGCGGCAGACCTTCGACTTCATACGTTGTCGCGGTGAAGTCGGGGTCGGCGGAGACCACGTGCAGTGTGGCGTTCGGGTCGATGGTGCGCAGCAGGTGCACGTTGCTCTCGAGCATTGCCTCGTCGCCCACGTGATAGCTGTGCGCGCCGCCGACATCGCCAATCAAGGTCCAGCGCCTCGGGTGCCTGCCCACAACGAATTGCGCTTTATCCGGCACGGTCTTCCACCGGTGCGTGTGTCATTGCCGATGCCGGCAATGGCAGGCCGCCCGATTCCAGTTCTTCGAGGCGACGTCGCATGCGTGCGCCGCACTTCTCGGCACTGAACTGCTGTTTCAGCATTGCGCGCGCGGTATCGGCACGGCGCTGCGCCTCGCCCCGGTTGTGGAACACCTGGCGCATTTGCCAAGCCGCATGGTTCTCGTCGGGTTCGGCCCAGACCTGGCCTTCGTGGAACGGATAGTGGTTTTCGGGCACCGGCACCAGCTTGAAGTCGACCGGCCAGCCGGTATCCGGGGAGACCAGCTCGGCGGTCGCCGAGTAGTCGGTCGCGATCACCGGTTTGCCAAGCGCCATGGCTTCGGCAATCAGCAGGCCCAGTCCTTCGCTGCGGTGCAGGGATACGACGGCGTCGCATGCGGTGATCAGCTGTAGCGTCTCGGTGCGGGTCAGGGTCTGTTCGATCAGGGTCAGGTCGAGGTCGGTACGCAGGATGTCGCGCAGGGCTTGGCTGTGCGCGGGCGCGATGTCTGCATTGAGTGTCTTGAGCACGAGGCACACGTTGGGATGGGCGTCCCCCTCGCGAAATGCCTTCTTGAATGCACGCACAAGGGCCATGGGGTTCTTGCGTTCGGCATAGGAAAGAAAATCGAAGCTGAAGAAGAACAGGAATGCGTGCTCCGGCAGTCCGAAGCGTGCACGGTCCAAGGCCGGTGGGGCCTCGAAGTCCAGCGGCAGCGGCACGTGCAGCACGGGCTTGCCGATCCTGCGGGCGAGCATGGTCTGAATGAAACGGGTCGGCGCCCAGATTTCGTCCACCAGATCGAAAGCGCCCAGCCATGGCGCCGGGAAGTGCTCGAGCTCCCAGAAAGGCATGACCACGCGGTAGGCGTCCGGCCGCAGGGCTGACCCCAGGTGCGCAATGACGGCCGGCAATTGGTCGGCGTTGATGTTGAAGACCTGCACCCTGGCGGTGGCCGTATCGTCGAACAGCGGCTCCAGCGACTTGTCCACGGCGGCGGACATGGAGTTGAATTGGATCGGCAGGCCGCGGGCCTCGAGTCCGGCGTGCCGCAGCGAGCGGAGCACCTGGCGACCCGCCTCGCCAATGCCGAGTGCCAGGCGCAGGTAGCCGACAACCGCCGCGTCCGGCTCCGCACCGCGCCTTGCGGGCGGGCGCCGGCCGCGGCCAGGCGCCGCCTGAGCGCCGACGCGCAAAGCGACAGGTGCGACGAGCCGGCTGTCTTTCAAAATTGTTCGCGCATTCTGGATGTACCAGTCGATGTAGCGACCAATACCGTCACTTGTTGCGAGATCGTAGATGCCTCGCAGCCAGGGCTCGCGCTCGTGCACGTACGACATCAGGTTCGTGATGCCGTGGGATGCGGTGCCGGCGGTTCGCGCGCACGGCAGGTGCAGGTACTCCTCATAGGTGTGGAACGGATCGCCCCCGGACCAGTGGATGTGGCGGTCGCGGAACATCCGGCGCACCACGTCGGGCAGCAGCGTGCCTGATGCAAAGCGCCCGTAAGCGTAGATGGCGTTCGGCACCCGGCCATGGCCGTTCGCGAGCACCTGTGCGGCATAACGGCGCAAGAGTTCGCCAAGCAACGGCGACTGCTTGCCATCACGGAATGACTCGGTGTGCTTGGACAAGTACCTCAGGTTGGACGGCTCGATACCGCTGAAGTGGAAGAAGCGAAGCGGCGCGCCGTCGATCTTCCAGTCGCCCGGTGTCCCGCCGAGCGAGCGCTGCTGCAGGTTCCAGTACGCCACGTTGTAGGCGGTGTCGCGCAGGATGCGGGCGCCGTCCGCGAAGCCCGGCACCAGATCCATGAATTTCTGATCCACGAAGATGCCGCGGTCCGGCTCGTTGACGCATTCATATTGCAGGCGCCGCGACCACCAGCGAAGGATCCGGTCGGTTTCCTCACCAGCGCCCACTCCGAGAAAACCCAGGTTGTAGACGCCCGCGCGCATGATCCCGAGATCGTTTGGAAAGTTGGGCTGCTCCAGCGGTCGAGTGAGGTGCGGCGTGAGCACGAAGGAGGCGCCTTCGTCGAGCAGCGAGAACACCCGTTCGAGCGGGGCGAAGACCTCGATGTCAGGGTCCAGGTACACCACGGACTCGTGTCCGCGCGCGAGCAGATGCCGGATCATGAACGGCTTGATTGCCGTGTTGAACTCCATGATGTCGTAGCGGAATGCGAACTCTCGGAAGTTCGGAATGCCGAGCGTCTTGGCGACAATGAGTTCGCATTGCCCCGGATAGAAAGCGGCCTCTGGCAGCGCCTCGTCGGCGAGGCACAGATAAACGTCGGCTTCCGGATGGTGGCGTTTCGCGCTTTCCAGCAGCACCCTCGCCATCGGCACGTAGTTGTTGGAGCAAATGGTGAATATCGCGCGAGAACGGGTGGCCATGGGCTTAGGTTGTCTTCAGCGGTCGTTTGGCGCGACGGCCATTCCGTGATGATTCATGGGGATCAAGGCGGGGCCAACAGGAATGGCGCTGAAATCTCCAGTTGGCTTCATGAATGTTACGGAAAACGGACACGAACCCCATATGCCATTTTGGTTACACCATTCCCTCGGGCCGAGCTTACCGCAGCGTGGTCATCAACGTGTCTTATGGTCAAGCAAGGACTGAAATGAACAACAAGATCAACCTCGCCGTACTCCTCCTCGCATGCGCACTGGCCACCACCGCCCCGGCACAGGAGTGGCCCGCGAAGCCAGTGCGCGTGATCGTTCCCGCGCCGGCCGGCAGTTCGCTCGACCTGATCGCGCGCACGCTGGCCGAGCGGCTGCGTGCGATGTGGAAGCAGCCCATCGTCATCGAGGCCAAGCCCGGCGCGGGCGGCCTGATCGGCATGGACGCCGTCGCCAAGGCGCCGAACGACGGCTACACCCTGGGCATCGGCTTCAACGGGCCGATCGCCTTCGGCCCCTACATGTACAGCCGCATGCCGTACGCACCCGCGCGCGACCTGATTCCGATCGTGCTGACCACCTCGCAGCCCAACGTGCTGGCGGTGCAGGCCGGCAACCCGGCAAGCACGCTGCCGGAGTTCGTGGCCTGGGCCAGGAAGCAGGGCCACCAGTTCAGCTATGCGTCGGTAGGCGCGGGAAGTTCGTCGCATCTCACGATGGAGCTGTTTCGCAGCGTTGCCGGCATCGAGGCGGTGCACGTGCCGTATGCGGGATCGCCGCCTGCGGGGCTGTCGGTGGCGTCGGGCGACACGCAGGCGTTGTTCACCGTGGCGCCCGCGCTGCTGCCCCTTGTGCAGGGCAAGCGCATCAAGCTGCTCGCCGTCACGAGCGCGAAGCGCTCCGAGCTCATGAAAGACCTGCCGACGGTCGCAGAGGTTGGCTATCCGGGTTTCGAGGCGCTGGCGTGGAACGGCCTGTTCACTGCGAGCGGCACGCCGCCCGAGGTGGTTCGCCGCGTCAACGCCGATGTGAACACCGTGCTGCAGGAGCCCGCCGTGCGCGAGCTGCTGGCCAATCAGGGCCTTGTGGCGGGCGGCGGGTCGGCGGACGAATTCAAGTCGTTCATCGACGGCGAAGGTCGCAAGTGGGGCGCGATCATCGCCAAGCGCGGCATCCGGCTGGAGCAGTGAGCGAAGCGCGTTTTGTGTAATCTGAAATCCGGATCAATTGATCCGGATTTTCGATTTTACGGATGACGATGGGCTGCCTAAAGTCGGCCCCGATGAACGCCATTGCACCGCCTCCACTGCTGATCGGCTGCGCGGCCGGCTTTTCCGGCGACCGAACCGATGCGGCCGGGCCGGTGGTCGACACGCTGATCGAGCGGCTCGCCAGCGGCCTGGCCGGGCAGCGCGCTTTCCTGATCTTCGAAACCCTTGCCGAGCGCACGCTCGCGCTCGCCCAGCTGCGCCGCCGCGACAACCCCGACGCTGGCTACGAGCCCTTGCTCGATGCCATGCTGCGGCCCGTGCTGGCGCGTTGCCTGGCGCACGGCATCCGCATCGTGAGCAACTTTGGCGCGGCCAACCCCCGCGCCGCGGCCCGCCACATCGCCCGCATGGCGTGCGAGCTTGGCGCCAGTGCGCCCCGCATCGCGGTGGTGGAGGGCGACGACCTCTCCGGCCCCGAACACCGCGCGCTGTTGAATGAAGCGCTGGGCGCGCAGATGGAGGGCCTGCGCATCGTCAGCGCCAATGCCTACATCGGCGCTGAGCCGATTGCCGCCGCGCTCGACGCCGGCGCGCAGATCGTGGTGTGCGGCCGCGTGGCCGATCCGTCGCTCACGGTGGGCCCCGCCATTTCGCATTTCGGCTGGCTCGCGGACGACTGGCACCGGCTGGGCCGCGCCACCATGGTGGGCCATCTGCTCGAATGCGGCGCGCAGGTGTGCGGCGGCTACTTTGCCGACCCCGGCTACAAGGACGTGCCGGGCCTCGAAGCGGTGGGCTTCCCCATCGCCGAGATCGACGCCGAAGGGAACTGCACCATCGGCAAGGCCGACGGAACCGGCGGCCTCGTGAGTGAAGCCACGGTCAAGGAGCAACTGCTGTACGAAGTGCACGACCCGAGCGCCTATCTCACGCCCGACGTGGTGGCCGACATTGCCGATGCCGAGGTGAAGCCGCAGCCGGGCGTGGCGGATCGCGTGGCGCTGTCGGGCGTGCGCGGCCACGCGCGGCCGAGCCACTACAAGGTCAACGTCTGCCATGAAGGCGGCTGGCTGGCCGAGGGCGAAATCTCTTACGCCGGGCCGCGTGCCGAGGCACGTGCGCGGCTCGCGGCCGAGGTGCTGCGCAAGCGGCTCGAAGGGCTCACGCTTCGCGTGGACCTGATCGGCGCACTGAGCATCCTGGGCGACGACGCCGGCCGCATGCTCGCGGACACGCCCGACGCCGGCCTGCGCGACGTGCGCCTGCGCGTGGCGGCCACGCATGCCGAGCGCGGGCAGGCCGAGCGCCTCGCGCGCGAAGTCATGGCGCTCTACACCTGCGGACCCGCGGGCGGCGGCGGTGTGCGCACCGCGCTCACGCCACGGCTCAATACCTTGTCCTGCCTGCTGCCGCGAGAAGCGGTGCCGGTGCGCTTCGAACTGCTCGGCGCGCAGGCCCTGGCATGAACATGAACACAACGGCAGACATGATCGAAGTACCGCTCTACCGTGCCGCCCATGGCCGCACCGGCGACAAGGGCGACCGCTCCAACATCAGCGTGATCGCCTGGCATCCGGAGCTCTACCCCATGCTGGCCGAGCAGCTCACGCCCGAGCGTGTGTCGATGCAATTCCGCCACCGCGCACCGGCACGGGTGCAGCGCTTCCTGCTGCCCCGGCTGCATGCGATGAACTTCGTGCTCGACGCGGTGCTCGACGGCGGCGTCAACGATGCGCTGAACCTCGATGCGCATGGCAAGGCGCTGTCGTTCCTCTTGCTCGACATGCCCATCCGCGTGCCACGCGCACTCGCGCCGCTGCTGGCGGGACGGTAGCAACAGTCTCTCTTTTCCCTTACTCATCCATCCGGAGACAAAACAATGAAACGACGTTCCCTGACCCTTTCGGCCGCCGCGCTGGCCCTGGCGCCGCTGCTGGGCCATGCGCAACAGGCCTTTCCAGAAAAGCCCATCACCTTTGTTGTGCCCTTCGCGGCCGGCACGGCCACCGACCAGATCGCACGCGCGCTGGGCAACAGCATTACCGCGGAGACCAGGCAGCCCGTCGTGATCGACAACAAGGCCGGGGCCAGCGGCTTCATTGCCTCGCAGCAGGCGGCCAAGGCCGCGGCTGACGGCTACACGGTGCTGATCACCACCAACACCACGCATGCCGCCAACGAGCACCTGTTCAAGAAGCTGCCCTATGACCCGGTGAAAGACTTTGCGCCTGTCGCGGCGCTCGGGAAGGGCGGGCAGATCATGGTGGTGAACCCTTCGTTCCCGGCCAAGAGCGTGGCCGAGTTCGTGGCGCTCGCGAAGAAGGAGCCGGGCAAATACAGCTTCGGCAGCGGCAGTTCGTCGAGCCGCATGGCGGGCGAGCTGCTGCAGCAGATGGCCGACATCAAGCTGCTGCACGTGCCCTACAAGAGCAACACGCTGGCCGTCACCGACCTGCTCGGTGGGCAGATCCACATGATGATCACCGACGCGGCCACGGGCCTGCCGCAGGTGAAAGGCGGCAAGTTGCGCGCGCTGGGTGTTTCGAGCGCCGCGCGTTCGCCGCTTGCCCCGGATGTGCCGACCATTTCGGAAGCCGGCGTGAAGGGCTACGAAATGGGCTACTGGTTCGCGGCCTATGCACCCGCGAAGACGCCGCCCGCCGTGGTCAAGCGGCTCAACGAGCTGCTGGTGAAGGCCGCGAAGAGCGAATCCGCGAAGACCGCTTTCTACGAACCCACGGGCACCGAGGTGTTCACCACCTCGCCTGAAGAGCTCGCCAAGTTCCAGACGGCCGAGTCGCAGAAGTGGGGCCGCATCGTGAAGGCCGCCGGCATCGAAGCCGAGTAGCGCGCGCCTCTGGCCGTAGCGGAGACCGGCACCGCAGAGACACCACAACGAAGGAGACAAACCATGAAACGCTGGAGCCTGTTGGCTGCCACGGTGGCTTCGGCCGCCCTTTTTTTGAGCGCTTGCGGCGGAAGCGGCGGCGGAGGCGGTGGCTTCGTGCTGCCGCCGCCGGCCGCAACGGCACCACCGCCGGCAGCCTCCGAAGCGCCGAAGTTCAAGCTCGCCATCTCCAAGACCGAGGACGTTGCCGGCACCTTCGGCAGCGTGGGAGCCTACGAGAAGATCACCGGCACCTTCACGGGCGAGGTCGACCCCAGGGACGCGCACAACGCCATCATCCAGGACCTGTCGCTCGCGCCTCGCAACGTCAACGGCAAGGTGGAGTACAGCTCCGACTTCGTGCTGTTCAAGCCCAAGGACATGGGCAAGGCCAACGGCGTGCTGCGCTACGACGCACCCAACCGCGGCAACATCGTCAATCTCGATCCGTACTTTGCGTCGCGCGGCTACGTGTTCCTCACGGCTGCGTGGCAGGGCGACGTGCCGGCCGCGGCCGGCAAGCTCACGCTCCAGGTACCCGTGGCCAGGAACACCGATGGCAGCACCATCACCGGCACCTACCGCGCGGAGCTGCTGCCCACGGCGGCCACCAACGATTCGCTGGCGCTGCCCGGCGGGCCGTACAACGCGGCAATGCAGGCCTATGCGACCGCGAGCCTCGACAACACGCAGCCCGGCTACGTGCTCACGCGGCGCATCAACGAAGCCGATGCGCGCCAGCTCATTCCCGCGACTGACTGGAAATTTGCCAAGTGCAGCACCGCCGCGCCGTTCCCCGGCACGCCCGACGAGACCAGCGTGTGCCTCAGGGACAAATGGGACCCGGCCTACATGTACGAGCTGGTGTATGTCGCAAAGAACCCGAAGGTCATGGGCCTGGGGCTTGCGGCCGTGCGCGACATGATCGCCTTTTTCCATCATGAAGCGAGCGACGCTGCAGGCACCGCCAACCCGGTGGCTGCCGCCATCAAGAACACCATTGCTTCCGGCGTGTCGCAGTGCGGCAACTTCATGAAGACCTTCGTCCACCTCGGCTTCAACGAGGACCGCGCGGGCCGCAAGGTGTTCGACGGCGTGTTCGCGCAGATTGCGGCGCGGCAGACCAACATCAACATGCGCTTTGCGATTCCCGGCGGCGGCGGAGGCGTGCGCACCGACCACACGGCCTTCGGCCAGGCCGGCACGCGCGGGCTTTCGAAGAACTACGTGGACGACGTGGCCCAGCGCCGCGGCGGTATCCTGTCGCGCTGCGAGGCGAGCGGCACCTGTCCCAAGCTCTTCATCGGCTTCAGCGGCACCGAGTTCTATGTGCTGCAGGGTTCGCCATTGCTGACCGACGCCTGGGGCACGGCGGACCTGGTGCAGCCCGACAACGCGCGCATCTACTACTACGCGAGCACGCACCACCTGCTGGGGCTTCCCTCGCTGCCGGGCGCGAGCGCGGGGGCGCTCTACGCCACCAACGCAAACGCCGGCGTGGTGCCGGTGGTGCGCGCGCTCTACCAGAACCTCGAGGAGTGGGTCGTCAAGGGCACCACGCCGCCCGACAGCCAGGTGCCCAAGCTGGCCGACGCCACGCTGGTGCGGCCACAGCAGCTCAAGTTCCCGGCCATTCCGGGCGCCGCCTACACCGGCCTGGTCAACACCTATTCGCTGCTCGACTGGGGTCCGAACTACCGGCCGCAGGACGAGAGCGGCATTGCCACTCAGGTGCCGCCGGCCTACCTTGGCCGCGACTACGCCATTCTCGTGCCGCAGGTGGACGCCGACGGCAACGACATCGCGGGCATCCGCAGCCTGGACGTGGCGGTGCCCGTTGGCACCAACACCGGCTGGAACTACACCAGCAGGCCGGCCACCATCGACCTGGCGGGCCTCTTCGGCTCGTACTTTCCGTTCGTGAAGACAGCCGCGCAGCGCGCGGGCACGAGCGATCCGCGGCTCTCGCTGCAGGAGCGTTACACGGACCAGGCCGGTTACGTCGCAGCCGTGACGGCCGCGGCCAACGAACTGGTGGCGAAGCGCTTCATGCTGCGCGTGGACGCCGATGCCGCGATCGCGAACGCGGCCGCCAACCCCGTGTTGCCCTAACCGTCGACGTGCGCCGCGAACCCCGAGCGGCCCGGCGCGATGTCGGGCCGCAAGGTGAGGGCGGGAATCTCGTAGTCGCCGGCGTTCTGCGCACGGAACGGAATCGGGGCCGTCGTCCAAAGCGCATCGAGCCGGTGGCCGAGGTCTTCGGTGATGCGCGCGTAGGCGGCGGTATCGACCTTGCCGGTGCGGTACACCACGAAAGGCGGCAGCACCTCGAAGCCCGGGTAGTAGAGGATGCCGTGGTGGATGGGAAACAGCAGGTCGTCCATCGGCCCGTTGATGCCGCGTGGGCTGTAGTGCGGCGCCCAGCCGCCGGTGGTTACCACCAGCATCGCGCGCTTGCCGGCCATCACGCCCTGGCCGAAGCGGTCGCCCCAGTGGGTGTCGGAATGCTCGCCCACGCCGTAGGCAAAGCCATAGGCGTAGACGCGGTCGACCCAACCCTTGAGGATGGCCGGCATCGTGTACCACCAGAGCGGGAACTGGAAGATCACGGCGTCGGCCCACAGCAGCTTGGCCTGCTCGGCGGCGACTTCTTCGCGCTGGGTGCCGGACTCGAAGGCGCGCAGCGAATCCGCGATGGGATCGAAGTGGGCGCCGGGCTCGAGGTGCGCAAAGTCGTCGGCGGCCAGTGTCGGCTTCCATTGCATGGCGTAGAGGTCGGACACGCGCACTTCGTGCCCGGATTGCGCAAGGCGTTCCAGCATGAAGTTTTTCAGCGAGCCGTTGAGCGATCGGGCTTCGGGGTGGGCGTGGACGAGGAGGATTTTCACGATGGCAGAACCTGTGGAATGAAGAACATGCACGCAGGCTACGGAAGATGGAGATATATTGGAAATGAATAGTTCAAATTCCAGCCATTGCCATGAACAATTTCAGCCGCCTCGACCTCAACCTCCTGATCACGCTCGACGTGCTGCTGGCCGAGCGCAACGTGACGCGCGCGGCCGGGCGGCTGAACCTGTCGCAGCCTTCGGTGAGCGTGCAGCTCGCCAAGCTGCGCGAGGTGTTCGACGATCCGCTGCTGGTGCCCGCGCAGCGCGGCATGCGGCCCACCGCACGCGCCGACGAACTGCGGGAGCCGCTGCGCGAAGCGCTGGAGTCATTGGGCCGCGCGGTGGCGCCTACAAAACCTTTCGACCCCGCCGAGGCGACCGTCACCTGGCACGTGGCCGCGGCCGACTATGCCGAGTCGGCGATCCTGCTGCCCGCGCTCGGCGGGCTGCGCGCGGCCGCGCCGGGCACCCGGCTGGCCGTGGTGGAGGCGGTGCCATCGCGCATGGCGCGGCAGTTGGAGCAGGGGGAGATCGACCTGTTCTTCCACACCAGCGTGGGCGCGCCGCCCGGGCTGCACCGGCGGGTGCTGTTCAACGAGCGCTACGTGCTGGCCGGGCGGGCCGGCCATCCACGGCTGAAGCGCCGGCCCACGCTCGCGCAGTTCTGCGCGCTGGAGCACGTGGTGGTGTCGCTCGGCGGCGGTGGCTTCGTCGGGCCGACCGACGAGGCGCTGGCGGAAAAGGGCTTGGCGCGGCGCGTGGCGCTGTCGGTGCCGCATTTCCTTTTCATGATGTCGGTGCTGGCCGGCACCGACATGGTCGCGATGCTGCCCGAGCGGCTGGCGCGCGGCGCACCGGGGCTGCGCGTGGTGGAGGCGCCGCTGGAAGTGCCGGGCTATGAGATGGCCATGCTGTGGCACGAGCGGCGGCACCGGGACCCGGCGCACCGGTGGCTGCGGGAGCGGATTGCCGCAAGCGTGTAGGCGCTTGCGGATCCTCGATGGTCCCGATTGCTACTTGCTCCGAAACGCGAAGACGCTCTTCATCGCCGGCACCGTCGAGAAGAGACTGGGCCATCCGGCGTAGCAGGAAAGATGCGGGTCGATCTTCGGCGCAGCAGTTTCAAACAGGTCGCTGTCCGCGGCCCCGCCCAGGTGATAGGAGATCCGAGGAAACTGGCCGCCGGCCAGGTTCTTGAAGCAGCCCGCGTCGCGCGGGACATTCGATGCGGCCACCATCCTGAGTTTCCCAGCGGGGAGTGGCGAGGGTGCCGGCTCGAGATGCGAGATGGATCCTTCCGCCGCAACCGGTCCGACCAGCCCGGGTCGGGCGAGATGCCAGCGCCGGCTGTGCTGCCCCTGCTTCGCGGACACATGAGCAAGGTGCTTCTTGACTGTGTTGACGCTGATGCCGAGTCGCTCGGCAATCTGCTTGTTGGACATGTCCCGGTGCATCAGCGACAGCACCTCGTCCTCGCGCGCGGTGAGCCTGACTGCAAACGGTGTTGCACTGGGTGCCGGCCGCCCGCCGGCTGCCACCAATCGCAGCACGGCCAGATACAGCGCCTGCAATACCGGAACCGGAAAACCCAGGGTGCCTGCCAGCACGGCATCCAGCGATCGTGCGAAATGCTCCGGGCTCGCGGCCCATTCGACGCAGCCGCGGGCCTGGATTCGGATCGCTGCATCCAGGCCCTGGGTCGAGGGCTGCTCCCAGCCGAGCAGCCAGTCGGTGGCGGGAAAGTGGCGGCGCAGATCGTCCAATCTGCCGACTCCTTCCGGCGAAATCAACGTGATGTCCACGACCAGCAAACGAGGTGCCTGCTGCCGGCAGCGGGCATCCAGGTCAGAGAGGCAGTCCATCTCCACGTGCTTGATCTGGTACATCCGGTCGGCCCGGTGCCTCGAGGCCAACAGGCCCAGTCCGCACAGTGTCGATGAGCGGCCTGGGCAGGTTGCGATCAGGACCGAAACGCCGGTTTCGAACGCAGGGTGGGGCCCAGGAGGCGGGATTTCGAGCGGGACGGGTTGAAAACAGCGCGAGGTGCGCAGCGCGCGAGAGTTTTGCACTGATGGCTGCGAATCTACGTTCCACGCAGAAACCAGCCCCGCAGACGAGCGTGGGACTTGCATGTTTCCCCCGGGGTGCCTGTTGAATGCACCTTCGAATTAATGATAAAGGGTTACATGGTTGTCCGGAATGGTTCCTGGCGTCGCAAGGTATCGAGATGTATGGCGGGTCCAGGCGCGACGGCCGGCGCGGCGCGTCATCCTTTGGGTGACAACTTTCGACCTATGGACAGTGCGCGGGCCCGCGGTTCAGCATCGTCTCCCCTTGCCGATAAGTGAACCTGGTCAATTGCCAGTGAACGCAGCTCATCTCGAGTTGCGCTGTTCTCCGTCGGCCGGTTTTTCCTAACAACAAGGAGCGAACATGCCGCTGACTTTGACACCCGGTTCGACCGTTACTCTGGACGAAACCGCCGGTTTGCAGAACCTTCTCGCTACCGCCGCACCTGCGGGAGACGCCAACGACAATGACATCCTCGCAACTTCGCTGCCGACCGCCTTCACCAACCGCCTGACCGCCGTGGGTGCGGGAGCCCCAACCAAAGCCGCCTTGAGTGGCTATAACGGGAGCAACACCGGCACCAACGCAATCACGCTCAGCGGGACCGGCACTTTCACCGGTATGGCATTCACGGACGCGAACGGCGCTCCGCTCAACGGCTTGGACAGCGGCCTCAATACCGCCGATAACGAAGACATCTTCCTGTTCACCGACACGACCAACAACAACGTCGTCTACGGGAAGACTGCCGGCGGTGTCGTCGTGTTCGCCGCCTACCTGGAGGAAACGGGAACCCCGGTGTCGGGCGCCAAGATCTGGATGGTCCAGTACGAAGCGATATCGAATCCCGATGCCGCCAACCCCGACGATTCAGTCAACCTGTTGAACAAGGTCTACGTCAGTGTCAGCCAGGATACGGAGTTCAACCTCGCAAACGCGCCATCTGGCCAGAACCTGTTCCTGATGTTCACGAAGTCCGATCCGACGATCGTCGACGGCCGGATTTCCGACGTGACGATCATCGCGACGGGCAAGGACCCGGCGAATGAATCGACCGGAGTCAACATCAACACCGGTGACACGATCAACACCAGCCAGGCCGGCGGGCCGACCACGTTCGGCACCAACAGCCAGATGATCACCGAGCAGGAGGGCATCCGCTTCACGTTCGTGACCGGCGCCAGGGCGGACGTCACCATTCCGAATCTGGACCAGAACGAGGCCGATCTGGAGTCGAACATCGACTTCACCGGCATGTTCGGCGCGAGGACTGCCGATTTCGACATTGTGCAGTTGCAAAGCGGAAAGAGTGCGCAGGTCAAGGTCACCGCATACAGCACGGCGGTCGAGTCCGGCAACAGCTTCATCGACGGCTATGCAGGCGACACGGTGGTTTCGATCACGAGCGTGCGCGTGCTCGACTCCGTCACCGGGACGGCTCTCGAAACCTTCGCTAATGGCGCCGAGGGCGCACTGAGTTCGACCATCGCCATCAGCATCACCAACGGCGTCGCGACGATCACCGGCGTCAAGGCTGGCTACTCGATCGAATACACGACGTCAGCGGACCACAATCGGGTACTCGTCGAGAACGGGGCGGCCCTCAATGCCTCGGGCAACACCCACGCGGACTTCGACATCGGGGGGTTCAGGCTGCTGCAGGTTTCCAGCGCAACGGCAGAGGTCGGCTCGCAGATGAACTTCGAGGACGACGGCCCTTCCATCGTGCTGGCGACGCCAACCGACACCGCGGTGGTCAACACGCAGGACGCGGACACTATCGGAGCCAACACCGACTCCGCCACCACGAACTTCGCGACCGCCTTCGGCACGACTTCGAGCAGCTATGGCGCTGACGGGGCGGGCACCACCAGCCCGCTTTTTGCGCTAGGCGTGAAAACGCAAGGTGGCGACTCGGGGCTCAAGAGCGATGGGGCGACCATCTACCTGTACCTGGTGAGCGGCAAGGTCATCGGTTCGACATCCGGGACGGAAGCCGGAATTCTTGCCACCAACACCATTTTCGACCTGGCCGTGAGCGCAAGCGGTTCGGTGACGCTGCAGCAGTTCGCCGAGATCGACCACGCACTTCCAGGGTCATCGTCGAACTACGCGGACCAAGAGGCCACGATGGCCGACGACCTGGTCACGCTCAGCGATACGGTGACGATCACCGACCAGGACGGCGATACCGCCAGCGACTCCAAGCTGCTCAATATCGGCGCCAACATCAGGTTCGACGACGACGGCCCGTCCATCGTGCTGGCAACGCCCACCGACACGGCGCTGGTCAACACGCAGGACGCCGACACCATCGGCGCTGCCACCGACTCCGCCACGCAGGACTTCTCGACCGCCTTCGGCGTGAGCTCGAGCAGCTACGGCGCCGATGGAGCGGGCTCCACCGCCTCGACCTTCGCGCTCGGCCTGTCCACGCCGGGCGGCGCATCCGGACTCACGAGCGACGGCGTCTCGATCAAGCTGTACCTGGTGGGCGGGAATGTCATCGGTTCGACGGCCGCCACCGCGGGCGCCATCACGGCCGGCAACACCATCTTCGACCTGGCAGTGAGCGCATCCGGCTCGGTGACCTTGCGGCAGTTTGCGGAAATCGATCACGCGCTACCGGGCGTGGGGTCCAACTACGCGGCCCAGCAGGCCACGATGGTCGACACCTTGATCACCCTCACCAATACCGTGACGCTCACCGATGGGGATGGCGATACGGCGAGCGATTCCAAGGTGCTCAACATCGGCGCCAACGTCAAGTTTGACGACCACGGCCCGACGGTGACCGCGATCTCCGACCTCACCGGAGCGAACGACGCCCAGCCCATTGCCGGAACCTACAACTTCTCCGTGGGCGCCGACGACGTGGACAACGCGTCGACCGATGGCATCGTGCTCAACAGCCTGACCGGCACGACCGGCGGCGGGCGGCCCATCACCGATGCGGCCGTCACGCACTTTGCCGAAGACGGCACCACGGTCACCTACCACTTCAGCTTCAACTACTACCCCGGGCCGACGTCGACCACGACACAGGCGGCAACCGGCACGGTCATCTTCAACAAGACGGACGGTACTTTCAGCTTTGATCTGGACCAGGTCTTCGGTGGACAAACGACGTTCTCCACGAGTTCGCCACTGGCCTCCTTCAAATACGACACGGAAGGCAACAACTCGCCCGAAATCGTGGTTCAGCAGTACAGCAGCGACTTCTTCGGCGTGCTGTCCGCCAGGGCCGCCACGCCTCCGAGCGACACCAGCGACCTGGTATCAGGCGGCGATCACGCATTTACGGCGGGCGAAACCTTCAACAGCGTCAGTGCGGGTTTTGTCAATGTCGCGACCGACACCCTCGGCGTGAACTCCGACACCGTCCAGGCCGGCGAGTTGCTGAATTTCGACTACTACAGGTCGAATCCGGTGAGCGATCCCAACCTGACGAGTCCGCCGCAACGGCCCAACGCGACGATCGTCGGCACGGACAAGGCCTATGCCGACGCGATCAACATCACGATCGACCAGATCACGGACGGTGAGGACGTGGCCGTCCTGCTGAAGTTGGTCAGCAAGACGAACAGCGCCAACACGACGACCACGCTCCTGATTGCCAACGCTGCGACGGACTACCAGTCCGCCGGAGGAGGCATGAAGATCGTCAGCATCGGGACGGACGACTACGACAGCGCCAACTACAAGATCGCGGGCGTGCAGGTCCTGAGCAGCACCGAAGACCTCACCGGCACGGGCGTCAGCCTGAGTACCCATGGCTCGGTGGACCTGACCGCGACAGGGATGAATTACGCCGATACATCGGACAACGACGTGTTCAAGATCATCAAGATCGACGTGATCACATCGACGACCATCAATTCGGACGTGGACCTGAACTTTGCAGGCCAGCTGATCGACGGCGATGCCGACTACGCGAACTTCGACTTCGACGTCCACCTGGAGATCGATGGCATCGCCAACCTGATCGCCACAACCAACCAAACGGAGCCTATCGCGTAACGAGCTCTTGGCAGGGGCGCAGCAGGAGTGCCGCCCCTTGCCACTTCGCCTCTGCCAAGGCGCATTGAACTCGAAATCTGAGGGGTGGCATGAAAGCTCAGGAAAAGTCCGGCGAACTGCGGCAGGCGGTGACAGGGCTCAACGCCTACTTCGTGCGGGCGGCCTGGTTCAGTGTGTGCTCGGGCCTTCTTTTGCTGGCTCCGAGCGCGTACATGCTCGAGGTGTATGGGCGGGTCGTGAGCAGCCGCAGTACGCTCACGCTGGCCATGCTGACGTTGCTGGTCCTGGCCGCCTGCTGCCTGATGGAAGTGCTCGACTGGGCACGCGCGGAGGTGATGTTCCGGGCCGGGCAGAAGCTCGATCAGAAGCTGCGGAACCGCGTGTTCGCCGCCATCTTCGAAGCCGGTCTCAAGCGCTTGCCGGGCGGCACCGTGCAGCCGCTCAACGACCTTCGCACCTTGCGGGAGTTCCTGTATTCACCGCCGTTGCTGGCGCTGATGGAAGCGCCGGTTGCGCTGGTCTTCATGGGGCTGATGTTTGCCATCAGCCCCGTGCTGGGCTGGTCGGCCGTGGTGGGCTCGCTGCTGCAGGTGTTCGTGGGCTGGCTCAACGACCGGAACACGCGGCCGCCGCTGGTGTCGGCCAATCGATGTGCGATCGAAGCGCAGCAGTATGCGGATGCTGCGCTGCGAAACTCGCAGGTGATCGAGTCGATGGGCATGCTGCGGGACGTCCATCGCCGCTGGATGGGCAAGCGGCGCGATTTCCTGCAGCGCGAGGCCTTGGCTTCGGACAACGCCGGGGCCTACCAGGCCGTCAGCAAGTTCATGCAGGTCACCATGAGTTCGCTGTTGCTCGGCCTGGGTGCCTGGCTGCTGCTGAAGAACCAGCTCAACGGCGATGCCGGAATGATGGTGGTCGGCTCGATCCTGGGCGGCCGGGCCTTGGCGCCGCTGGTGCTGCTGGTGGCGCAATGGCGCATGGTGGTCCACGCGGGCGATGCATGGCAGCGGCTGGGCAGCCTGTTGAGCGCCATCGCGCCGCGGCCGGAGACGATGCCCTTGCCGCCGCCCAAAGGCGCGCTGCAAGTCGAAAGCCTTGTGGCAGGCGCTCCAGGCGGAGGCTCGGCCATCTTGAAGAACGTGGCCTTCAGCCTGTTGCCTGGCGAGGTGCTTGCCGTCGTGGGACCCTCTGCCGCGGGAAAGACGACCCTGGCACGCCTCATCGTCGGCCTTTGGCCGGCGGCGGGCGGCAAGGTGCGGCTGGACGGCGCGGACGTGTTCGCGTGGGACAAGGCCGAGCTCGGCCCGCACATCGGCTATCTGCCGCAGGACGTGGAGTTGCTCGAAGGCACCCTGGCCGAAAACATTGCGCGCTTTGGAGAGGTGCGGCCTGCGAAGGTCAAGGAGGCCGCGTTGGCCGTCGACCTGCATGCCTACATCACGAGCCTTCCGCTGGGCTACGACAGCCCCGTGGGGCCCGAAGGCACGGTGCTGTCGGGCGGTCAGCGGCAGCGGGTTGCATTGGCGCGCGCTCTTTACGGCGAGCCCGCGCTGGTGGTGCTCGACGAACCGAATTCGAGTCTCGACGATGCCGGTGACGCCGCATTGACGGCCGCCATTCTGAAACTCAAGGCGCGCGGCACCACGTTCGTCGTGATGACGCACCGCACCAGCGTGCTGGCGGTGGCCGACAAGATGCTGGTGCTGAGCGACGGCACGATGCAGGGGTTCGGCGCACGCGACGAAGTATTGGCTGCGCTGCGCAAAGCCGGCGAGCAGGCGATGGACCGCGTGCGCAAGGCGGCAAACCAGCCGGTGTCGAGGCGGCGCGATGCCGAAAACGCCGAGAGCGTCGCGCCGGAGGCGAGCCCACAGCCATGAACAAACCATCGTTCTTCAGCCGCAGCGAATTGGCGCGCGCTCTTTGGGGGTTCCGAAGGGAGTTCCTGCTGGTCGGCTCGCTGAGCTTCCTGTCCAACCTGCTCATGCTCGCGCCGACGCTCTACATGCTGCAGATATTCGATCGCGTGCTGTCCAGCCAAAGCGAACTGACCTTGCTCGCGGTGTCCTTGATCACGCTGATCTTCTTCGTGGCGCTGGCCTTGTCGGAGTGGCTGCGCTCGCGCCTGCTGGTGCGGGCCAGCCTGCGATTCGACCGGCAACTGAGCACCCGGGTGTTCAACGGAAGCTTCCAGGCCTATCTCGGCCAGTCGGCGTCCAACAAGTCCAGGCCCTTCGCAGACCTCAACCAGATCCGCCAGTTCCTCACCGGCCCAGGCGTCTTTGCGCTCTTCGATGCACCTTGGACGCCGATCTACATCGTGGTGATCTTCTTTCTTCATCCCTGGCTCGGGGTCCTCTCGCTGGGGTTCGCGCTGGTCCAGGCGGCACTGGCGTGGTTCGGCCAGAGGCAGACCGTCGCGCCATCGGAAGAGGTCCTGAAAGCCGCGGGCGAAACGATGGGCGACCTGCAGAGCAAGCTGAGGAACATCGAGGTGCTCGAATCGATGGGCATGGTCGCCAATCTGCAAAAGCGCTGGAATCGCCAGCATGCAGCCTCCATGGACAAGGGCGCCTTGGCGCAGGGCTTCATCAACCGCGTTGCCGGCTGGAGCAAGTTCATACGCTACAGCCAGCAGTCGCTCGCTTTGGGGGCAGGCGCGCTGCTGGTGATCGATGGCCAGTTGTCGCCAGGCGCCATGATCGCAGCGAACGTATTGATGAGCCGCGCACTGGCGCCCATCGACCAGCTGGTCGGCACGTGGCGTGGCTTTGTGGCTTGCCGCAGCGCTTTCCAGCGCCTCGAAAGACTGTTGGACGAATTCCCCGAGCAGGACCATGTCCCTTCCCGGGCCGGACCGACCGGCACCATCGGCTTGCAAGGTGTCTCTGCAGGGGCCCCTGGGCGAGCGGCACCGATCCTCAAGAATATTTCGTTTGCGGTTCCCGCAGGAACCGTGGTCGCGGTGCTGGGCCCTTCAGGCTCGGGCAAGTCGACGCTGGCGAAGGTCATGGTGGGCATCTGGAGCGCATCTTCCGGCTCGGTGCTGCTCGACGGGGTGCCCATCGGTGGCTGGAATCGCCTGGAGCTGGGGCCGCATATCGGCTATTTGCCGCAGGACGTGGAGTTGTTCGGCGGCACCATTGCCGAAAACATCGCGCGGCTCGGCGAGACCGACTCGCGCAAGGTGATCGAGGCCGCAAGCAGCGCCGGCATGCACGAGACGATCCTGCGTTTCCCCAAAGGCTACGACACCCCCATCGGGGACGCAGGCAGCCTGCTTTCCGGCGGGCAGAGGCAGCGCATCGGACTGGCGCGTGCAATCTATGGCGACCCTTCGCTCATTGTCCTGGATGAGCCGAATGCCAACCTCGACGACGCCGGGGAGGCCGCACTGGTGTGCGCCATACGGCAGTTGAAGGCCAAGGGAAAAACGGTGTTCCTCGTGACGCACCGCCAAGGCGCGGTTTCCGTGGCCGACCGCCTCATGGTCCTGAGCGATGGCGTACTGGCCGCGGACGGGCCGCGCGATGCCGTGCTTGCGTCTTTTCGTCGCCCGCAGCCTGCAGTGCGAACGGCGGCCCTGGTGCAGTCGGCCTGAGCCGGCGCCTTCCTCCAGTCATCGATTCATCTCCGGGAGCTTCAAATGGCCAAACCGAATCTTCTCAGGGACGTCACTTCCAACCCCGTGCCGGTCGAGGACAACGACCCGTCGCAGGACGATGCAAGTGGCCTCAGGAACGAGTTCGGCCGTGCAGGGCGCATCGGCGCGTGGGCACTGGCTGCCGGATTCGGCGGCTTTCTGCTGTGGGCCGCATTTGCTCCGCTGGACGAGGGCGTGCCGAGCCAGGGGCAGGTGTCCATCGACACCAAGCGCAAGGCTGTCCAGCACCAGATCGGCGGCATCCTCAAGGAGGTGCGGGTGCGCGAGGGCGATCAGGTCCAGGAGGGCCAGTTGCTGTTCAAGCTCGACGACGCCGCGGCCCGGGCGAGCTTCGAGACGGTGCGGCAGCGGTATCTGGGTTTTCGTGCCATACAGAGTCGGCTGCTGGCAGAACAGGCCGGCCAGAACACCATCGACTTTCATCCGGACTTGCAGGCGGCGGCTTCGGACCCGCTGATCCGGCAACAGATGTTCAACCAGGAGCAACTGCTCAGGTCGCGCCGCGCCGCCTTGCGCGCCGACCTGCAATCGATTGAAGAGAACATCCAGGGCCAGCAAGAGTTGTCTCAGGCTTACTCAAGCATGTTGGGCAGCCGCCGAACCCAGCTGTCGCTTCTCAACGAGGAACTGGGCCAGACGCGCAAGATGGTCGGCGAAGGGTTTGCCCCGCGCAATCGCCAGCTGGAGATGGAGCGCCAGGTTGCGGAATCGAACACCTCCATTGCCGAACTCATCGGCAACATGGGCCGGGCGCGGCGATCGATCGCGGAGCTTCGCCAGCGTGCCATTGCCCGGCAGCAGGAGTACCACAAGGAGGTGGAAACCCAGCAGGCCGATGTCAGCCGGGAAGTGCTTGGAGATTTCGAGAAGTTCGTCGCCTTGCGCGATGAGCTGGGCCGGACCGAGATCCGCTCGCCCGCTTCGGGCCAGGTGGTGGCGCTGGTGGCACAGACCGTTGGCGGTGTGATCGCACCGGGGCAAAAACTGATGGACGTGGTTCCTGCCAACGAGCCCTTGCTGCTCGAGACCCGGGTGCCACCTCACTTGATCGACCGCGTCCGCGCCGGCATACCGGTGGATGTGCGCTTCTCGAGCTTTGCCCATTCTCCGCAGCTCGTGGTGCAGGGCAAGCTGGTTTCGGTGTCCGGCGACTTGTTGACCGACCCGCAGACCAACGTGAGCTATTTCCTTGCGCGGGTGGCCGTGACGCAGGAGGGTCTGAAGAAGCTCGGCAAACGTTCGCTGCAGCCGGGCATGCCGGTCGAGGTGGTCTTCAAGACGGGGGAGCGCTCGCTGCTCGTCTACCTTTTGCATCCGCTCACCAAGCGCATCGCCGCCTCGATGACGGAAGAATGAAGGTGAAGAAAAACCTGCTGGCATTCGCTGCTGCCGCCGTCCTTCTCTCCGGGCCGGCCTGGTCGCTCGACTTGTCGCAGGCCTATGGGGAAGCACTGGAACAAGACTCGACGATCCGGGCGGTGCGGGCTGCCACGGACGCCCGGCGCGAACGCCTGCCGCAGGCCCGCGCGCAACTGCTTCCCAATTTGTCGGCGAGCGTCTCGCGCTATCGAAACTGGCTGGAAAGAACTTCGCCGGATGCCTCCGGGCAACTGGTCACGTCCAACCTGCGCTATACCAGCAGCAGCGAGGCGCTGACCCTGAGGCAACCCATCTTCCGCATGTACCAGATGGCCGACTACCGCCAGGCGCAGGCGCAGGTCGACGATGCCGAGGCAACCCTTGAACGCGAGACGCAGAACGTCGGCGTCCGCGTGAGCGGCGCCTATTTCGAGGCGCTCCTGGCCGAGGAACATCTTGCGCTGGTGCTGGCGCAAAAGACGGCCTACACGACCCAGTTCGATGCCGCGCAGAAGCGGTTCAGCGCAGGCTTCGGCACGCGCACCGACATCGACGAAGCACGTGCGGCGCTGGACCTCAACGTGGCGCAGGAACTCGAGGCGCGCCAGAACCTGGACTTCACACGCCGGCAGATCCAGAGCCTGGTCAATCGCCCGATCGACCGGCTGGCACCGCTGGACTCGTCCAGGATGCGGCTCGTCCGGCCGTCGCCCGACCGGCTGGAAGACTGGGTCGAACGGGCCGAGACCAGCAGCCCGGAACTCCAGTCGCTCGTCGCGCAGGTGCAAGCGGCCAAACATGAGGTGGAGAAGGCACAAGCCGGCCACTACCCGACCTTGGACGCCGTCGCGCAGTGGTCGCGCAACGACAGCGACACCATCAACAACATCAAGACCCGCTACAACAACAAGTCCATCGGCTTGCAGCTCAGCATTCCTCTCTATTCGGGCGGCCATGTGAGTTCTACCGTGAGGCAGGCGATCGCAGGCCAGCAGCGTGCCGAAGAGGCCCTCGAAGCCATGCGCCGCGACCTGGGGGTGCGGCTGCACCGCGAGTTCCGCGGCGTGACGGAAGGCGTCTTGCGGGTCAGGGCCCTCGAACAGGCGGTGCGTTCCTCAGAGCAGGTCGTCATCTCGAACCGCCGCTCGTTCGAGGCTGGCAGCCGCACCTTGCCTGACGTGCTGACCGCGGAACAACAGAAGGTCTCCGCCCAGCGTGACCTGGCGCAGGCCCGCTTCGTTTACCTGATGTCGCGGATACGCTTGCAGGCTCTCGCGGGCGGCGCCAAAGTCGAAGTCATCGACGAGATCAACGGCTGGCTCGTGCACTGACGGCTGCAGAAATCCGGACCCGCGTGCGCGGCCTCGGCCCGGTCAGATGACGGGCACGCTGGTTTCCTTCAGTACGCGCAGCACGAAGTGCGACTTGCTGTGGCGGATGCCCGGAATCTTGTAGAGCTTTTCGCGCAGCAGCCGTTCGTAGTCGCGCGTGTCGCGCACCGCGATGCGGATGTAGTAGTCGTAGTCGCCCGACACGAGGTACGCCTCCTGGATCTCCGGAATGGTTGCGAGGACGCGGCCGAAGTCGTACAGCGTTTCGTCGGTGTGGCTTTCGAGCGTGACCTGCACGATGACCGAATCGTGATAGCCGAGCTTGGCCGGATCGACGTCGATGGTGTAGCGCTTGATCACGCCCTGGGCTTCGAGCTTCTTGATGCGCGTCCAGCAACTGGTGGGCGACAGGCCGACCTCGTTGCCGATCTCCTGCAGGGTCTTGCGCGAGTCGAGCAGCAGCACGCGCAGGATCGCCATATCGATCTTGTCGAAAGATCCTTCTTCGTTGGCGGGTGTTTTCCGAAGGGTTTTCATGAAATTGGTCGAAAGAGCCAAAAGAAAGAAGCAAATTTTGCATCAGAACCGGAAGAATCGACGGCATGCGACTGCTCGACCTTTCTCCGACTTCTCCTCCCACCCTGCAACCCGTGGCCACCGCGGATACGGCCCGTGTGCGCAACGGGGCCGAGGCCCTGCTCGACACACTGGTCGAATGCGGCGTCGACACGCTTTTTGGCTACCCGGGTGGCGCCGCGCTGCCGCTCTATGACGCGCTCCATGGCGAACCGCGGCTGCGCCATGTGCTGGTGCGGCACGAGCAGGCCGCGGTGCATGCCGCCGAGGGCTATGCGCGCACCACGGGGCGCGTGGGCGTGGTGCTCGTCACTTCGGGGCCGGGGGTGGGCAACACCATCAGCGGCCTGCTCGATGCGATCAGCGATTCGGTGCCGCTCTTGTGCATCAGCGGGCAGGTCGCGACGGGGGTGATCGGCACGCAGGCCTTCCAGGAGAGCGATGCGCTCGGCATGTCTCGTCCAGTGACCAAGTGGAACCAGCAGGTGCGCGCGGCCGACGATGTGCCGCAGCTGGTGCGGCGCGCGCTGGAGATTGCGGCTTCCGGGCGGCCGGGGCCGGTGCTGCTCGATGTGCCGAAGGATGTGCAGCTCATGCGCCTTGGCCATGGTGCCACTGCCAGGCCGCTGCGCGCGGTCCGCACGGGCAGGGCGCCGCTGCCGCCTCGGGCCATGCTTCAGCGCGCCGCCGATTTGATCGCGACGGCGCGCCGGCCGGTGCTTTATGGCGGCGGCGGGCTGATCAACTCAGGGCCGGCCGCATGCGAGGCCTTCGCACAGCTGGTGCATCGGCTGCATGCGCCGTGCACGCTCACGTTGATGGGGCTCGGCGCCTTTCCGGCGTCGAACCCGGAGTTCATCGGCATGCTGGGCATGCACGGCATGCTCGAAGCCAACCTGGCTATGCACGAGGCCGACCTGGTGGTGTGCGTGGGTGCGCGTTTCGACGATCGCGTGACCGGCAAGCTCGACGAGTTCTGCCCCCACGCGCGCAAGATCCACATCGACATCGATCCGGGCAGCATCAACAAGGTCGTGAAGGTCGACGTGCCGATGGTCGGCGATTGCGGCGCCATCGTCCAAGCCTTGCTCGCGCTGCTGCCCGCGAACGACTTTGCGCCAGAGCGCCTTGCACCCTGGTGGCAGCGCATCGAACGCTGGCGCGCGCAAGATTGCCTCGGCTTCACGCCGAGCGCTGACGCCATCCTGCCGCAGCAGCTGATGTCGTCGCTGCAGCGCGCCATCGCCGGTCGCGACGCCATCGTGTCGACCGACGTGGGCCAGCACCAGATGTGGGCCGCGCAATACCTGCGCTTCGATCGGCCGCGGCGCTGGCTCACTTCGGGTGGTGCCGGCACCATGGGCTACGGATTGCCGGCCGCGATCGGCGCGCAGGTTGCGCACCCCGGCGCGCTCACGGTGTGCGTGAGCGGCGATGCCTCGGTGCTCATGAACATCCAGGAGCTCTCGACGGCCGTGCAGCACCGCACGCCGGTGAAGCTGGTGCTGTGCAACAACGGCTACATGGGCATGGTGCGACAGTGGCAGGAGCTCAACCATGGCAACCGGTTGAGCCACAGCTGGAACGAAGCGCTGCCCGATTTCGTGGCACTGGCCAAGGCCTTCGGCTGGGGAGCGCGGCGCGTGTCGGACCCGTGCGAGCTCGAGGCGGCGCTTGCCGAATGCCTGGCCAGCGAAGGACCGTTCTTTCTCGATGTGCAGGTCGCGGCGCAGGAGAACTGCTTTCCGATGATGCCGGCGGGGTGTGGGCACCACCGGGTGATGCTCTCGAAGGATCGCTGGTACGAAGAAGGGGCTTGAGGTCTTTCCCCCTCTCCCAGAGGGAGAGGGGGAAAACAAGCCCCAGCTACACGCCCTGTCGGAACGCTCAGGACTTGATGAACGCCAGCAGGTCGGCGTTGAACTTCTCCTTGTGCGTGTCGGTCAGGCCGTGCGGCGCGCCGGGGTAGACGATGAGCTTGTTGTTCTTCACCAGCTTGGCCGAGGCCAGGCCCGAGGCGCCGATCGGCACGATCTGGTCGTCGTCGCCGTGGATGATCAGCGTCGGCACGTCGAATTTCTTCAGGTCTTCGGTGAAGTCGGTTTCCGAGAATGCCTTGATCGAGTCATAGGTGTTCTTGTGGCCGCCCAGCATGCCTTGCGCCCACCACGAGTCGATCAGGCCCTGCGAGACCTTGGCGCCCGGCCGGTTGAAGCCGAAGAAGGGACCCGAGGGCAGGTCCTTGTAGAACTGCGAGCGGTTCGCGAGCTGCGCTGCGCGCAGGCCGTCGAACACTTCCATTGGCAGGCCACCGGGGTTGGCGGCGGTCTTCAGCATTTGCGGCGGCACGGCCGAGATCAGCGCGGCCTTGGCCACGCGCTTGGTGCCGTGGCGGCCGATGTAGCGCGCCACCTCGCCACCGCCGGTCGAGAAGCCGACCAGGATGGCGTTCTTCAGGTCCAGCGTTTCGATCACCGTGGCCAGGTCGTCGGCGTAGGTGTCCATGTCGTTGCCGTTCCAGGGCTGGCTCGAGCGGCCGTGGCCGCGGCGGTCGTGCGCCACCGCGCGGTAGCCCTGCGATGCCAGGAACAGCATCTGCGATTCCCAGCTGTCGGAATTGAGCGGCCAGCCGTGGCTGAACACGACGGGCTGGCCTGAACCCCAGTCCTTGTAGTAGAGCTGGGTGCCGTCCTTGGTAACGATGATGTTGCTCATGGTCTGATTTCCTTTCGAAGAGGCGTGAACCGCGCCGGCTTTCGGCGCGGCGGAGGAGGCGGCGGATACCGCCTTGGAAAAGCCGGTCGCCACGAGGGCTCCGGCTGCAATGGAAGCGCCGCCGGCCAGCAGGCTGCGGCGGGTCGGGGTGGCGGTGAGATTCTTGCTGTTTGCGGACATGGTGCGTTCCTTTTTTGACGTCGTGGTTAATGCAGATTAAAACTATCGTTCGTATTTATATCGCGTACGATATAAATGGCAAAAAGAAGCAGGAAGGCGGATGCGGCAAGCCATCACGCGTTCCTGTCGAGGTTGGAACGCAGCGTTCGCAACTGCGTGCGCAGCTTGACGATGTCCTTTGGCGGCAGCTCCATGGCCTGGGCGAGGCATGAAGGAAGAGCCTTGGCCTTGCCGCGAAGTGCGCGGCCTTCGGCGGTGAGCGACACGATCACCTGCCGTTCGTCCGTTGCCGAGCGCACGCGCTGGATGAGGCCGCGCGCTTCGAGCCGCTTGAGGAGGGGAGTGAGGGTGGTCGTCTCGAGCGCGAGCCGCGCGCAGATCTCGGACACGTTGATGGCGTCCTGCTCCCACAGCACCAGCATGACGAGGTATTGCAGGTAGGTGAGGTCCAGGTCGCGCAGCAGGCCGCGGTAGACCTTGTTGAGGCTCAGCATCGTCGAATAGAGCGCGAAGCAGAGCTGCTCGTCCAGCGCCAGCGAGTCGCCCTGGGGGGCGTCGGCGGACTTGGCGGGGAGCTGCTTGGAAGGCATGGACCGGATGATATATCGCATGCGATCTAATTGCAAGCGATAGGCCGGCAAGTGCCTACCGGGTAACTCCTGCGTTTGTACACCTGGCGCAGGCCAGATAAGAAGGGGCAGCATTTCTGCCGCCCCCCCTTGCCGTGGAGCGCGCTACGCGATCGCTTCTGGCTGGTTGGTTGTGGCGATCAGGTTGGCGATGCCATCGATCTCCAGGTGGACGTCGAAGTCGAAGTTCGCGTAGTCGGCATCGCCGTCGATCAGCTGGCCTGCAAAGTTCAGGTCCACGTCCGAGTTGATGGTCGTTTGTGTGATCACATCGATCTTTATGATCTTGAACACATCGTTGTCCGCCGTATCGGCATAGTTCGAGCCGGCCGCGGTCAGGTTCACCGCGTTGTGGGTACTCAGGCTGACGCCCGTGCCGGTGAGGTCTTCGGTGCTGCTCAGGACCTGCACGCCCGCGATCTGGTAGGTGGCACTGTCGTAGTCGTCCTCGCCGATGCTGACGATCTTCGTGCCTCCTCCGGCCGATTGATAGTCCGTCGCGGAGTTGGCGATCAGCAGCCGGGTCGTGGTGGTGTTGGTTGATGCATCGAACAACTTCAAAAGGATAGCCACGTCTTCACCGTCCGTGATCTGATCGATCGTGATGTTGATCGCGTCGGCATAGGCCTTGTCCGTGCCGACGATCGTCGCGTTGGGCCGTTGCGGCGGACTCGTCAGGTTGGGATCGCTCACCGGATTCGACCTGTAGAAGTCGAAGTTCAGCAACTCGCCAGCCTGGACGGTGTCGGAGTTGACCCCGAGGGTGTTGGTTGCGACGTTGACGAAGGCCTTACTCTCGCTGGTGAAGATTTCGCCCGTCGCAAACGCGTGATCGTTGCCCGACATCAGATCGCCGGTGTCGCTCGGAGGCTTGGCGGAACTGGCGGACAGCACGCCGAAGAAGTCGCTGCTGTACTGCTGAACCACGATCTCTGGTGAGTTGTTGCCTTCGGTGTCGTAGTTGAAGGAGGCCTGCGGCGAGCTCGTGGAGAACGTCGTTTGTCCACCGATGAGCTGATCCATGTCAAAGGCGAAGGTACCGTCGGTCTTGTTGAAGACGACCGTGCCGGTTGCCGCCTGCGTCGTGGTCGACGTGGGCCCCGGGTAGTAGTTGAAACTGAAATGGTAGGTGACCGAGGTGGCATCTTCCGCAAAGTGCGTGACGGCCGCGTCGGTGATCGGCCGGCCGCCGCCGGTCGTCCCGGTCAGGCCAGTCAGCACGATGCCATCGGTCGACGCGTTGTCCACGTCGTCGGCGCCCACGGAGAAGTTGTAGGTTCCGGCAATGGGCAGGCCGTCGTTTGCTCCGGTGAGGTCGGAGATGGCGGTCACCGTCGGGCCGTCGTCATCGAACCGGATGTTGGCGCCGATGTTGAGCACCTTGGAATCGCTCGCCGTATCGCCATCCCCGTCGGTGATCGTCACCGTGTTGGTCAGGGTGATCAGCGTGTCGGTCAGCGTGGCCTCCTGGGCCGCATAGTTCGACCCCACGCCTGGCAGCGCGTGGTCGATCTCGGCGAACTGCTGCAAGGTCACCGAACCGGCCGCGCTGACGGCGAGGTCGAAGATGGTGTTGCCCACGGTGATGCCAGCCTCGGTGGCCGAAGTCGATCCGATGGCCTTGCCGGCCACCAGGTACAGCCTGATGGTGGCGCCATCGCTCTTGAGCCCGGAGTCGCCGCCCTGCGTGGCCACGCCGAGTGCGAAGCTCGAAGTGGTGGTGCCCGGCCCGTCGGCGCCGTAGCTGCTCGATGTCACGCCGAAGGCGGTCGAGAAGTCCTGCGTGTCGGAGTCGGTGGCCGCGCCGATGGTGTCGGCGTCCTGCGTGTTGAGCACCGCCGTGTCGGTAGGCGCTGCCAGCACGACGGACGGGCCATCGTCATCGAACCGGATGTTGGCGCCGATGTTGAGCACCTCGGAATCGGTCGCGGTGTCGCCGTCCCCGTCGGTGATCGTCACCGTGTTGGTCAGGGTGACCAGCGTGTCGGCCAGCGTGGCCTCCTGGGCCGCGTAGTTGGACGAATCACCCGGCAGCGCGTGATCGATCTCGGCGAACTGCTGCAGCGTCACCGAGCCGGAGCCACTGACGGCGACGTCGAAGATGGTGTTGCCCGCCGTGATGCCGGCTTCGGTGGCGGACGTCGAACCGATGACCTTGCCGCTCACCACGTACAGGTAGATGGTGGCGCCATCGCTCTTGAGCCCGGAGTCGCCGCCCTGCGTGGCCACGCCGAGTGCGAAGCTCGAAGTGGTGGTGCCCGGCCCGTCGGCGCCGTAGCTGCTCGATGTCACGCCGAAGGCGGTCGAGAAGTCCTGCGTGTCGGAGTCGGTGGCCGCGCCGATGGTGTCGGCGTCCTGCGTGTTGAGCACCGCCGTGTCGGTAGGCACTGCCAGCACGATGGACGGGCCATCGTCATCGAACCGGATGTTGGCGCCGATGTTGAGCACCTCGGAATCGGTCGCGGTGTCGCCGTCCCCGTCGGTGACCGTCACCGTGTTGGTCAGGGTGACCAGCGTGTCGGCCAGCGTGGCCTCCTGGGCCGCGTAGTTGGACGAATCACCCGGCAGCGCGTGATCGATCTCGGCGAACTGCTGCAGCGTCACCGAGCCGGCCGCGCTGACGGCGACGTCGAAGATGGTGTTGCCCGCCGTGATGCCGGCTTCGGTGGCGGACGTCGAACCGATGGCCTTGCCGGCCACCAGGTACAGCCTGATGGTGGCGCCATCGCTCTTGAGCCCGGAGTCGCCGCCCTGCGTGGCCACGCCGAGTGCGAAGCTCGAAGTGGTGGTGCCCGGCCCGTCGGCGCCGTAGCTGCTCGATGTCACGCCGAAGGCGGTCGAGAAGTCCTGCGTGTCGGAGTCGGTGGCCGCGCCGATGGTGTCGGCGTCCTGCGTGTTGAGCACCGCCGTGTCGGTAGGCGCTGCCAGCACGACGGACGGGCCATCGTCATCGAACCGGATGTTGGCGCCGATGTTGAGCACCTCGGAATCGGTCGCGGTGTCGCCGTCCCCGTCGGTGACCGTCACCGTGTTGGTCAGGGTGACCAGCGTGTCGGCCAGCGTGGCCTCCTGGGCCGCGTAGTTGGACGAATCACCCGGCAGCGCGTGATCGATCTCGGCGAACTGCTGCAGCGTCACCGAGCCTGAGCCACTGACGGCGACGTCGAAGATGGTGTTGCCCGCCGTGATGCCGGCTTCGGTGGCGGACGTCGAACCGATGACCTTGCCGCTCACCACGTACAGGTAGATGGTGGCGCCATCGCTCTTGAGCCCGGAGTCGCCGCCCTGCGTGGCCACGCCGAGTGCGAAGCTCGAAGTGGTGGTGCCCGGCCCGTCGGCGCCGTAGCTGCTCGATGTCACGCCGAAGGCGGTCGAGAAGTCCTGCGTGTCGGAGTCGGTGGCCGCGCCGACGGTGTCGGCATCCTGCGTGTTGAGCACCGCCGTGTCGGTAGGCACTGCCAGCACGATGGACGGGCCATCGTCATCGAACCGGATGTTGGCGCCGATGTTGAGCACCTCGGAATCGGTCGCGGTGTCGCCGTCCCCGTCGGTGACCGTCACCGTGTTGGTCAGGGTGACCAGCGTGTCGGCCAGCGTGGCCTCCTGGGCCGCGTAGTTGGACGAATCACCCGGCAGCGCGTGATCGATCTCGGCGAACTGCTGCAGCGTCACCGAGCCGGCCGCGCTGACGGCGACGTCGAAGATGGTGTTGCCCGCCGTGATGCCGGCTTCGGTGGCGGACGTCGAACCGATGACCTTGCCGCTCACCACGTACAGGTAGATGGTGGCGCCATCGCTCTTGAGCCCGGAGTCGCCGCCCTGCGTGGCCACGCCGAGTGCGAAGCTCGAAGTGGTGGTGCCCGGCCCGTCGGCGCCGTAGCTGCTCGATGTCACGCCGAAGGCGGTCGAGAAGTCCTGCGTGTCGGAGTCGGTGGCCGCGCCGACGGTGTCGGCATCCTGCGTGTTGAGCACCGCCGTGTCGGTAGGCGCTGCCAGCACGACGGACGGGCCGTCGTCCTCGAAGACCATCATGGAGCCGACTTCTCCCGTCGCCTGCACGGTCTGGGGAAGACTGAATCCACCGATGTCGAAACTGGCGTTGAAATTGTTGTCGGTCGAGCCGACGTTTTCAATCAATACGCGATTGTGGTCGGCACTCGTCTGGTATTCGATCACATAGCCGGCCTTGATTCCGCTGATCACAGCGGTGTCGCCGCTGAGATCAATGGACAGGCCCGTCACCAGGTTTCCGGCCGAATCACGGACGACGACCGAGCTGATATTGACCGCCGTATTATTCTGAAGGTTGTCCACATAATTGTCGCCAGTCGCCAGCACCGTCGTAAAGGCACTGATCTTGAGAGTGGCCGCTTTATTGGGCTGCAATTGCGCGACCTTGAAAGCTGCCGAACTGGTGCCGATAAGCCCGGTGAAATCGATGTTCGATTCTTCGTCGGCCTCGTTCTGATCGAGATTGGGAACCGTGTTGTCGATGTTGGCACCCGTGACGAAAGTGAAATACATCCCTTCGGCAGGATTCTTGCCGCCGGGAGGATCAATCATCTGGTTGTTGGTACCCAGGCTCGTGAGCCCGCCGCCCTGACTGGAATTGACCGTGTCCCCGCTGTTGAAATTGACGCCGGCCGATTCATTCGCCGGATTCTTGCCAGTCACGACGATGGCGGCGCTCGCATCGCCGAACATCGCGAACAGGTTCTGGCCTGAGGGCACATTGGAAAATGAAAACGCGCCATCCGAGGTGACCGAAACAAACATCTTGTCCGCGAGATTGACGGGGTCGTCCGGGTTCGAAGCATCCGGATTCGATATCGCTTCATATTGAACCGTCCAGAGCTTGGCGCCCGTCACCGGGGTTCCCGTTTCCTCCAGGTAAGCCGCGAACACGACGACATTCAGAGCCGTTTTCCCATAGACGATGTTGTTGTTGGTTGTGTCGGTGTACAGGAAGATATCTTCGCCGTCGGTGGTATTGAGGCCGCTGTCGACGCCATTGAGCGGGGCGCCGTTCGCGTCCGTGAATGAAACATCGGTGACGGTGCCGGACACGCTGAATGTGAATGCGTTGGTGCCGGTATTGGTGCCGTCATAGCCGCTCAGCGCGGCGTTGATGGCGGTTCCTACGCTCTGCGCTGTCAGGCGACTGCTGAAGGCCGTCGGCAGCGAGCTTGCGGAAATGTCATTGTCGTTACTGTCCCCCGCAACAGCGGGTGTAGCGGCAAGGTTCTGCAAAGTGGCGGATTCGTCAAGAGTAACGGTCGAGCCGGCCGTCATATTCAACGCAGGCATAAAAACCTCCTTGGTCGGAAAATTACGCCGTTAGGAGCAGTGCAACTTCGAGGAAGGCGCTGCCCGCCAATCAAATTGGCAAGAGATCGATGCTGAACCGCCAGCCTGTGCCCTGTCCATAGGCCGGAAGTTGTCACCCAAAGGATGACGCGCAGGGCCGACGGACGAGCATTGCGCGTCAGGAGTGCCCGTCCACCCGCATCTGGAAGAGAAAGTAGGGCGGTATGCAGGCCCCGCGACCTTCGGGTTGGCCCTCGGCCTGGGCGCAGATGAAGTCGTCGCGACAGGGCTGCTGCGCCGAGCAGCTGCGCAGGTTGCCGGGCCGCGTGTGCTTGCCCAGGCATTCGCCAAAGGGCTTGTTCGCCGCCAGACACTGGTTGAAGTCGCTGAGGATGGCGATGCCGCCGCAGGTGCCGTTCTTGTCGAGCGGATCGCAAGGGCCCGAGCACATGCCGCCGGGAAAGCCGACCGAGGTCTTCTCGCACACGGAGAGCGCACCTTCGCAGGCAACGCGCGGCAATTTCTCGGCGCGGTCCAGCCACGGGTTGGCGGATTGCGTGATGCGGGCGGGCTCGCAGCTCGCGCCGACCGTGGCCTTTTCGGGCGCGGCGTTCGCGTCGTCGGCTTCGGCGAGCGGCCGGAACGGATCGGGTTGGGGCGTCGAGAGCGCGGCATGCACATAGCGGCCCCGCCGCGCCAGTTCGTCTTCCAGGTGGGGCGAATGCGGCAGCGCCAGTGCGTTGCCCGCCGTGAAAGTGCGCGATGCACCGCGCCGGTCGACACCGAGCAAATGAAAGCCCGCGACCGCGCGGCTCTGGTGGCAGCCCACGCAGCTGAGATCGTCGAGGCGGCGTAGCACCGCCTGCGGCGATTGCAAAGTGCGGCTGTCGGGCACGGCCTGCCATTCACGGGCTGAAAAAATCTGGGCGAACGGCCGATTGGCCAGCCGTTCCAGTCCGTGCGGCGCCACCGAGATGGCTTCGGTCGCCAGGAACTTATCGGGCAGCAGCAGCGTGGCTTGGTCCAGTGCGCGCAGGTTGGCGGGCTGCCGCAGCCACTGCTGCAGTTCCTTGCGCAGCGGGGCGTTGGTCTTGAGCCGCGCGACATCGGGCGTGTTTTCGAGCGTTGCCACATCGAAGCGTTGCGCGCCGGCATTCCAGCGGAAAGCACGCAGCATGTACTCCGCATGGCCGCCGAGGTCGGGCCGCACAGCGGAGGGCCAGCGCACGCTCTGCAGATTGGTCGTGATCTGCGCGATGCGTGCCGGCGCAAGGCGCTGCGGCGCCAGCGGACCCTCGGGCGATATCAGCCAGCGGCCGAGCGCTTCGTCCGTCATCGAAGGCTGCGGTGGCTGCCAGCGTCGCGCGGTGCCGGCGCAGCTGCCATCGACGTCGGGTGCGTCGCCTCGCAGTTCGACATTGATCGTCATCGGCAGACGCGACTGCATCGCGGGCGTGCGATAGGCGAGCCGGTACACCAGCCGGGTTTCGCCACAGGCGCCGTTCTGGAACGGCCGGCGGTCCATTCGGTTGGCAACGCCCACGAGCTCGAAGAAGGCATCCGGGCTCGCGAGCCAGCGCGCATCGAACAGCCGGTGCGGATAGCGCGAGATCCCGACGCCGGCCTGCCGGTCGCCGCGCTGGATGCGAGCGATGCTGTTGCCGAGCGGCGTGGCGATGGATTGCCAGGCTGATGAGCGCATCAGCGCCTGGTTGGTCGTGATGCCGTCGGCCGAAGCGGGTGCTTTGCCGAACCAGTGGGCGAAGCCGGCGCCGGATTTTTCGGCGACGTGCAGGGCGGCCGGGGCGGTGACGAGCAGCACGGGGTCCGCCGCTCGCGCCATGGGCGCGGCGAAGGCGAGGGCCAACGCGAGGCCGGCAGGCAGGCTGTGTTCGAAGAGCGGCACGCTGGCGATTGTGCCGCGCCGCTCACGCGAAGATTTTCTCGGCGAAGGGCTCCTTTTCGGGCGAGGCGAGCGGCCGCGGCGTGGCCTCGAGCAGTGCCCGTGTGTAGCCATGGCGTGGCGCATCGAACACCGCGTCGCGCGTGCCCTGTTCCACGATGCGGCCGCGTTCCATCACGATGACGCGGTCGGCAATCTGCTCTACCGCGGCCAGGTCGTGGCTGATGAAGAGGCAGGCGAAGCCGTGGTGCGCCTGCAGGCTCTGGAACAGGCGCAGCACCTGGGCCTGGATGGTCATGTCGAGGGCCGAGACAGGTTCGTCCGCCACCACGAAAGCGGGGCGTCTGACCAGGGCCCGCGCAATCGCCACCCGCTGTCGCTGGCCGCCCGAGAGCTCGTGCGGGTACCGCGCGCCGAGCTGCTCCAGGCCCACTTCGTCGAGCGTTTCATGCACGCGGCGCACACGCGCCTGTGCATCGAGTTCGCGCACGTGGCGCAGCGGCTCGGCCACGATGTCCTGAACGCGCATGCGCGGATCGAGCGAGGAGAACGGGTCCTGGAACACGAGCTGGCACGCCAGGCGGAAGCGGTGCAGCGCCGCGCGGCCGGCGCCGCGCACGTCTTCGCCGCGAAACAGGATCTGGCCGTCTTGCGACGCCGCCAGCCGCAGAATCGCGCGGCCAAGCGTGGTCTTGCCCGAGCCGCTGCCGCCCACCAGCGCAACCATCTCGCCCGCATGGATGTCGAGGTCGAGCGAATCGATCACGCGCTGCGGCGGGTGGCGCCTGAACAGGCCCGCGCGTGCGCCGGGGTAGCTCACGCTCAGGCCGCGCACCTGCACCAGCGGCTGCGGGGGCGTGGCGGCGGGTGGTTTGCCTGCCTGGCGGCGCGGCAATGCGTCGACCAGCTTGCGGGTGTAGGGCTGCTTCGGCGCAACCAGGATGCCGGGCACGTCGCCGGTCTCGACCAGCCGGCCCTTCTCCAGCACGATGGCGCGCTGCGCATAGCGCCCCACCAGGCCGAGGTTGTGGGTGATCAGCAGCACGGCCGTGCCCTGGTCTTTCGCGAGGCCCACCATCAGGTCGAGCACTTCGCGCTGGCTCAGCGTGTCGAGCGCGGTGGTCGGCTCGTCGGCGATCAGCAGGCGCGGCGCGAGCAGCATCACGCTGGCCAGCATGATGCGCTGGCGCATGCCGCCGGAGAACTCGTGCGGATAGGCGTCCATGCAGCGCTCGGGCTCGGCGATCTGGACGCGGCGCAGCATGTCGAGGCAGCGCGTGCGAATCTCGGCTGCCGGGAGCGTGCCGTGCATGCGCAGGCCTTCGGCCATCTGCTCGCCGATGCGGTGCACCGGGTTGAGCGACACCATCGGCTCCTGGAACACCATGCCGATGCCCGGCCCGCGGATCGGGCGCATGGCTTTCACGTCGCGCGTGCTCAGGTCTTCGCCTTCAAAGACGATGCGGCCCCCGGTCTGTGCGATGCCGGGCGGCAGCAGCTGCAGGATGGCCCGCGCGGCCATGGTCTTGCCGCTGCCGGATTCGCCGACTACCGCGAGAAATTCGCCCGGGTGCACGTCGAAGGAGAGGCCGTGCACCAGTGTCTGGGCGCCGCCGTGCAGTGCGATGGTCAGCTGCTCGACCGAGAGCACGGGCCGTGGGCTTGTCGATTCGGAGCTCATGACGATTTTTCCGTCCGTGGGTCGAGCCGGTCGCGCAGCGATTCGCCCAGCAGGTTGATGCCCAGCAGCGTGAGGGCGATGCACAGGCCCGGAACGACGCAGAGCCAGATGGCCGATGCCATGTACGGCCGCGCGCTCGAGAGCATGTTGCCCCAGGTGGGCGCGGGCGGCGGCACGCCGAGGCCGAGAAAGCTCAGCGCGCTTTCCGACAGCAGCACCCAGCCGAACATGCTGGTGGCGAGCACTGCGACGGGCGCAATGCAGTTGGGCAGCACGTGGCGCCACATGGTGTAGGCCTCGGAGTTGCCGATCATGCGCGAGGCCTCGACGTATTCGCGCTCGCGCAGCGACAGCACCGTGCCCCGCACCACGCGCACCACCGAAGGGGCATAGGCCAGACTCAGCGCCAGCACGATGCCCCACTGGTTGGCACCGACGATCACCATCACGCCCAGCGCCAGCAGCAGGCCCGGAAAGGCCAGCAGCGCATCGTTGAGCGCCATGAGCATGCGATCGGTCCAGCCGCGCACGAAGCCCGCGACCACGCCCGCCAGCAGGCCGATGGAGGTGGCCAGCACCACCGTGAGCAGCGCGACCAGGCAGCTGGTGGAAGCGGCGCGCATGGCGCGGCTGGCCACGTCGCGGCCGAACTCGTCGGTGCCCAGCCAATGCGCGGCCGAAGGCGGCTGCAGCTTGCTGCGCAGGTCGATGCCCAGCGGGTTGTAGGGTGTCCACACCGCGGCCACCAGCGCCATGGCCAGGAGCCCGGCCACCAGCGCGCCGCCGATGAGGGTATGGGTCTTGAATTTCATCACTGCACGGACACTCGCGGATCGAACAAGGGGTAGCACATGTCCACGATCAGGTTGATCACCACGTAGATGCAGGCCGTGAACAACAGGCAACCCTGCAGCACCGGGTAGTCGCGCGCGAAGATCGAATCGATCATCAGGCGGCCGAGGCCGGGCAGGGTGAACACGGTCTCGAGCACGGCGATGCCGCTGAGCAGGTGGCCGAGGATCAGCCCGATCATGGTGAGCGTGGGATTGAAGGCGTTGGGCAGCACGTGGCGGCGCAGCACCTGGCTTTCGGGCACGCCCTTGGCGCGTGCATGCGTCACGTATTCCAGCCGCAGGATCTCGATGGTGCTGGCGCGCGACATCCGCGTGAGCACGCCGGTTTCGACCAGCGCGAGCGTCACCACCGGAAGAATCACGTAGAGCAGGCCCTGCGTGAAGTTCTCCGCCATGGGCACGTAGCCGACCACGGGCAGCCAGCCCAGGTACTGGCCGAAGAACATGAGCAGCAGCAGGCCGAGCCAGAAGCTGGGCACCGAGAGCATCAGCGTCGATGCGCCGACGATGGCCAGGTCGGTCGCGCGGTCCTTGCGCCAGGCGGCGACGAGGCCCGCGGGCACGGCGATGAGCGTGGCAATGGCCACCGCCGCCAGCACGATGACGGCGCTGACCTGGAAGCGCTCCAGGATCAGCGGCAGCACCGGCAGGCCGTTGGTGGTCGAAACGCCGAGGTCGCCCGCCAGCGCGTGGCGCAGCCAGACGAGAAACTGCGCCGGCAGCGGCTGGTCGAGTCCCATCTGCCGGCGCATGAGTTCGAGCTGCGCGGGGTCGGCGCCTTCGCCCAGCATGAGCTGGACCGGGTCGCCCGGAATCAGCCGCATCAGCGTGAAGACCGCGACGGCGACCAGCAGCAGCGTCGGGACCGTCATCGCGACCCGGCGCAGGATGTAGGCAGGCATGGGCGGCAGGCCTCAGGTGCGCGTGTCGAGCCGCACGTTCCAGAACCGCGGCTTGGCGGGCGCCCAGCCCTTGAAGCCGGTCACGTTCTTGCGCATGGCGGTGGCATCGCTGGCGTTGAAGAGCACCACCATCGGCACGTCCTGGAGCATCTGGCGGTGCATCTCGTCGAACAGCGCCTGGCGCCGCGCCTTGTCGCCCGCGGTCATCGATTCGGTGAGCCGGGTCTGGGCGAAGGCGCTGTCCCACACCTTGCGCGGCTGGCTTGCCTTGGGGCCCGACACCATCTCGTAGTTGAGCGAGGGATCGATGCGCGCGGAATAGATGAAGGCCATGGCCTGGTATTGGCCCTTGGTGTAGCGGTCGAGCTGGGTGGCCCAGTCGAGCACTTCGAGCTCGACGTTGATGCCGGCCTCGGCCGCCATGGCCTGCACCAGCACGGCGGCGGAGTAGAGCGCTTCGTAGCGCTTGTTGGCGAGCAGGCGGATCGGCTGTCCCCGGTAGCCCGCTTCGGCCAGCAGCTTCTTCGCCGCGCCCAGGTCGCGCTTGTAGCCGCTCGCCTGCGCGCTGCTGTAGTAGGGGCTCGACGCGGGCACGACCGAGTTGTTGACGGGCGAGAGGCCTTCGGTCACGGTGCGCGCGATCTCGGGCGTGTCGAGTGCCAGGGCGAGCGCGCGGCGCACGCGCACGTCCTTCAGCACCGGGTCGGTGGTCTGGAGCAGCAGCGCCACCATGCTCATCACGGGCGTGGTGTCGACGATGACGTCGCTGCGCCCGCGCATCTCGATCACGTCCGACGGGCTGGGGCTCAGGAAGGCGTCGATGCCGCCGCTGTAGAGCGCGGCCTTGGCGGCGGCCGAATCGGGAATGACGGCGAAGCGCAGGTTCTCGATCTCGGCCTTCTTGCCGCCGGTGAATCCGTCGCGCGGCTCCCCGCGCGAAACGTAACCGTCGAAACGCGTGAGCTCCACATACTGGCCGCGCTTCCACTCCTTGATCTTGTAGGGGCCGGTGCCGATGGGTTCCTTCCACTGGCCGTCGGCGCCCACCGAGCTGCGGTGCAGCACCGCGGCGCCGCCGCAGTCGGGCCGCGCCATCATCGGCAGAAAGAGGCTGCTCGCGCGCTCGAGCTTGAAGACCACGGTCTTCGGGTTGGGTGCCTCGATCGACAGCACCTTGGTCATGCCCTTGCCATCGAACTCGGACAGGCAGCGCCAGCCGCTGGTGGGCTTCAGGTAGCGCTGCCAGCTCCACACCACGTCGTCGGCAACCAGCGTGGCGCCGTTCTGGAACTTGACGCCGTCGCGCAGCGTGAAGGTGTAGGTCAGCCCATCGGCGGAAGTGTCGATGCGGCTCGCCAGCATGGGGCCGACCGAGGTGTCTTCGCGCAGCGCGACCAGGCCTTCGACCACGTGCAGCAGCACGTTGTCGGTGTTGTCGTCGCGGTTGCCGCCCGGGTCGGTCGAGCGGATGTCGGAATTGATCTGTATGCGCAGCGTCTGGCCGGCGGCGTTCTGCGCCAGGGCCGAGGCGGCTGCAAGGCACAGCCCGGCGGCGGCGAGGCGCATCGGCCAGCGCGGGCGCGAATGAACGAGGGGCGCCGCGTCGGCGGCCGGGCTGGGTCGGGGCAGTTTCATGGAAACACTCCTGGCGAAGGCTGGGCGGGGCATGTCAGAGGGAATATTCGGTGAACCGGTGGGCCTTGAAGGGCGCGGGTGCGATGCGCATCTTGCGTGCCGCCGGGTCCATCACGATGGTGGCCACGGTGGCCGACGAGGCGCCACCGGGGCCCGCGCTCGGGCTTCGGCACACGGCGCGCGGCGCGCCGAAGCGGTCTTGCAGCGCGTCGAGGACGTCCTGTTCGGTGAGGTCGCCCGCGCGCTTGTGCAACGCTTCGGTCACGCGGCGGTCACGGTAGAGCGAGTCGGGCGTGGTTTCCAGGCTGCGGTCCACCACGCGCGCCAGCGCGGCCGCCGTCTTGAAGTGGTTGGCATGCACCAGGACGCCGTTCTCCGGCTGCTGCCAGAAGACCTGCTCCGGGCAGGTTTCCAGGCTCACCGCTTCGCCATCGGCGTGCGTGAGGATCATGTTGTTGGAGATCGAGCGCGCCGTGCGGCACACCACGCCCAGCGCGTTGGCGTAAAGCTCCGACTGCAGGATGCCGCGGCGGATCAGCGCGAGCGGCACGCCCTGCTGCTTGCCGTCGTTGTCGGCCTTGATGAAGTTACCCGTGACCGCGATGCCGGCGCTGTTGAGTCCGGCGCGGGCGAGCGTGCCCGCTTCCGCGAAAGTCAGCATGGCCGGCCCCTTGGCCGGCTGGATGCGCAGCACCACGCCGAGCTCCAGGCTCTCGACGCGCCAGTCCCAGTTCTGCGCGTGGATGAGCTTGCCGTCGCGCGCGGCGGAGGGCATTACCACCACGCCGGTGCAGCCGTCGGGCGGCTCGGTTGCTTCGAGCTGCGCAAAGGCGTAGAGCATCTCGCTGCGCGCATTGAGCGCGATGATGTCCTCGGCAGGCACGCCGGCGCCTTCGGCCAAGCCCTCTATTTCGCGCATCATGCCGGCGTCGAAAGCCTCGATGAGCGGCATGAAGCGGCGCGCGAGCGCACGGGTGCGGTCCCAGCCAAGGCCCACGCGCTCGAAGGCCTGGCGATAAGTTTTCAGGCTCAGGTCGATGCGGTCGCCGGCCGCGCGGCCGTACTGCTGGCCGCACTGGCGCGCGTCGCCTTCGACGTCGTAGAGGGGGAACGATTCGATGTCCATGTTCATGCTTCCTTGTCCGTCGAGCGCGCAGTCTGCGCGATGGCCGTGCGCAGCGCGTCCGCGATCTGCCCGATGTGTTCGCGCCCGATGGTGAGCGGTGGCGAGAGCGCGATGGTGTCCCCCACCGAGCGCACCAGCACGCCCAGGTCGGCGCACTGCTGGGCGACGGCTTGCGCGTGCGTGCCCGGACCGTCGGCCCAGGCCTGCAGCTCGATGCCGCCGAGCAGGCCCGTGTTGCGGATGTCGATCACGCCCGGCAGGCCGCGCAAGCCATGGATCGCGTCCTCGAAGAACGGCGAGAGCGCTGCCGCCTGGGCGATGAGGCCGTCTTCGGTGTAGGCGTCCAGCGTGGCCATGGCGGCCGCGCAAGCCAGCGGATGGCCCGAATAGGTGTAGCCGTGCGAAAGCTCGATGGCGCCGACGCTGCCCTGCATGAAGGCATCGTGGATTCCGTCGCGCATCAGCACCGCGCCCATCGGCACGGCACCGTTGGTGAGGCCCTTGGCGGTGGTGATGATGTCGGGCGTCACGCCGAACAGGTCGGCCGCGAAGTTGGCGCCCAGGCGGCCGAAGCCGGTGATGACCTCGTCGAAGATCAGCAGGATGCCGTGGCGGTCGCAGATTTCGCGCAGGCGCTTCAGGTAGCCGCGCGGCGGGGGCAGCACGCCTGTCGATCCGGCCACGGGCTCGACGATCACCGCGGCCACCGTCGAGGCGTCGTGCAGCGCCAGCAGGGCCTCGAGCGCATCGGCTTTTTCGATGCCGTGCGCGGGCTCGCCGCGCGAGAACGCATTGCGTGCCAGGTCATGCGTGTGGGGCAGATGGTCCACGCCGTTGAGCAGCGGGCCGAAGGTGCTGCGCTGGCGGCCGATGCCGCCCACCGAGATGCCGCCGAACCCCACGCCGTGGTAGGCGCGCTCGCGGCCAATGAGGCGGTAGCGGCCCGCGTCGCCGCGCGCCCGGTGATAGGCCAGCGCGATCTTCAGTGCGGTGTCGACCGACTCCGAGCCGGAGTTGGTGAAGAAGACGTGGTTCATGCCCTCGGGCGCGAACTGCGCGAGCCGCTGCGCCAGTTCGAAGGCCGCGGGGTGGCCGATCTGGAAGTTGGAGGCGTAGTCGAGCACGTCGATCTGCGCCTTCATCGCCGCACTGACCCGCGGGTTGCGATGGCCGGCGTTCACGCACCACAGGCCGGCAATGGCGTCGAGCACGCGGCGGCCGTCGGCCAGGTCGTAGTAAAGGCCTTCGCCGCCTACGATCAGCCGGGGCGACTGCTTGAACTTGCGATTGGGCGTGAAGGGCATCCAGAACGCGTCGAGCGAAGGCGCAAGGCCGGTGGTCCGCGCGGCAGCGGCGGAAGAAGAGGGCAGGGTGTCGGCAAGGGCCACGAGTTGGTTTCTCCGTTGGGAGCAACCCGTCGCCTGGGTCGCCGTGGGGCCGATCTTAGGAATGCAAATTGTATTTTTGGCACAAGATGTACATGGTTTTTTGAGCCAAAAAATACAAAGATGCCATGATCATGGCCCCCTCGACGATGAACAAGCCGATCGCACCTATCCCGCCCCTGACCCAGCGCGTGAGCCGCTACATCCTCGACCAGGCGCTGGCGGGGGGCTACGAAAACGGCCGCCACATGACCGAGGCCGACCTGGCCAGTCGGCTAGGCATTTCGCGCACGCCGGTGCGCGCGGCGCTGCGCTTTCTGCACGAGCGCGCCGTGCTGGCGCATGCGCCCAACCGCGGCTACACGCTGGTGGCTGGCCGCGAAGCGCTGGCGCTCGTGCGGCGCGAGCTGCCCGAAGACGAGGAGAAAACGCTCTACTACCGGCTGCTGCGCGATCGCCTCTCGGGCAAGCTTCCCACCCGCGTGAACGAACTCGAGCTTGCGCAAAGCTACGGCGTGCCGCGCACACTGCTGCGCACCGTGCTCACCACGCTGCTGCAGGACGGCGTGCTGCGCGGGCGGCACTACCAGCGCTGGGAGTTCACCGAAACGCTGGACTCGGTGGAAAGCGAGCGCGAGAGCTACCGGTTCCGCCTGACCGTCGAATGCGCGGCGCTGCGCGAGCCGGGCTTCCGGGTCGACCACGAAAGGCTGCTTGCCTGCCGGGAGCGCCAGCGCGCCCTGCTGGCCCAGGCGTCGCGGCATTCGTGGATGGATTTCTTCGAGGCCAACGCGCAGTTCCACGAACTGCTTGCCAGCGCCTCGGGCAACCGCTTCATCCTCGATGCCGTTCGGCAGCAGAACCGGCTGCGGCGCATGGCGGACCTGTCGGACTACCCGCTGGTGAACATCGACCTGCTGCACAAGTCATGTCGAGAACACCTGCAGATTCTCGAGGCGGTGGAGGACAACGACCTCGACGCGGCCGCCGCGCACATGCACTCGCACCTGAGCCGCGCCAGCGACCTCGTCGAGCGCCGCGCGATGGGGGTGCTGGGCGACTGAGGAGGAGACGGCGGCACGGCAGCCTCCCCCTCGCTGCCGCTGCCGAGCGGCGTGACACAGTGTCCCGCTCCTGGGACATCGCCCGCCCTCTCCACGCGCGAAGCCGTGGTGCGCCCCTGTGGAGGCCCGGACGGAACGGCCCTTGCTATGACAAGCGGGTCAATGACTTCGCCTCGCCGTCCACCACCGCCCATGACCTCCGCCGATCTCGCCTTCGCCCCCCGGCACGACCTGGGTATCCGCACGGTGAGTGTGAGCGCTCCCGGGCGCCTGCACCTGGGTTTTCTCGATCCCTCCGGCTCCCTGGGGCGCGCCTTCGGCAGCCTCGGGGTGGTGATCGACGGTTTCACCACGGAGATCGAGCTGTCGGCGTCCCCGTTGGACCACCTGGCGGCCGACACGCCGGCCGCCGAAGCCGAACTGGCCCGCGCCGCCGCGCATCTCTCGCTGCTGCGGCAGCGCAGCGGGTGCCATGCGCCGCTGTCCTTGCGGCTGTGCCAGGTGCTGCCGCCGCATGCGGGCTTCGGTTCGGGCACGCAGCTCGCGTCCGCCATCGGTCGCGCCTTTGCCGAATGGCACGGCCTCGACGTGGGCACCGCGACGCTGGCGCACTGGCTCGGCCGTGGCCTGCGCTCGGGCATCGGCATTGCGGGCTTCGACACCGGCGGCCTGCTGCTCGATGGCGGCCCCGGAGCAGACGGCCTGCCGGCGCCGCTGCTCTCGCGCATTCCGTTCCCGGAGGAATGGCGCATCGTCGTGGTCCAGGACCCTGTGCACCGGGGCCTGTCGGGCGGTGCCGAAAAAAATGCCATTGCGTCCTTGCCGCCGTTGCCGCAGGCGGTCGCCGCCGACATCTGCCATCAGGTCCTGATGCGCGTGCTGCCTGGCGCGGCCAGCGAGGAGTTCGCGCCGTTCGCCGCCGGCATCAACCGCATGCAGCAATTGCTCGGCGAGCACTTTGCGCCGGCGCAGGGCGGCGTCTTCACCAGCCTGGCGGTCGCACGGCTGATGCGGTGGTTCGCCGACGCGAGCCGCGCCAACGGGGCCGCCATCGGGCAAAGCTCCTGGGGCCCCACCGGCTTTGCGATCGTGTCTTCGGAAGCCCGTGCCCAGTTGCTCGTCGACGCCGCGCGGGCCGGCGGGCATGTCGACCCGCAGCTGGAGATTCGCATCGTCACCGGCCGCAACCGCGGTGCCGCGGTGCGTGACCGCCGCGCACCGCCGCGCGACCGCTGAACTCGCCCATCCAACTTTTCCATTCATTCCAAACGCAGGCTCTCTCTCATGGAACGTCCCCGCATCCTCCACATGTTCACCCCCGGCCCCCAGATGAGTCCGTTCGACATCAACATGGCGGCGGACGCGGGCTACCAGATCATCGTGCCGTATTGCGGCGTGGCGCTCGACCGCATCACCGGGCTGACGCAGGACACCATCTTCTCGCGCGGGCCCAAGGGCGTTGCGCGCACCGGCATCTTCATTGGCGGGCGCGATGCGCAGCTGGCGGCCGACATGCTCGAGCGCGCAAGGACCTCGATGGTCAAGCCCTTCGTCGTCTCGCTGATGGCCGACCCCAGCGGTGCCTACACCACGGCCGCGGCCATGGTCGCGTGCGTGGAGGCCGCGTTGAAGCGCAATCATGGCCACGGCCTGGAAGGCCAGCGGGTGGTGATCCTCGGCGGCACGGGGCCGGTGGGCCGTGTGGCCGGCGTGATCGCGGCGCAGGCCGGGGCCGACGTTTACCTGTCGAGCCGCAACGGCATCGACGCGGCGCAGGAGGCGGCGGATGAAACCGGGAAGCGCTTCGGCGTGAGCTTGCACGGCCTCTCGGGCGGCGACCCCGATGCCGTGCGCCGCTCCATCGCCGATGCCGACGTGCTGCTGGCCTGCGCGGCCGCGGGCGTGCAGGTGGTGTCCGGCGAAGCGCTCGGTGCCGCGACTCGGCTCAAGGTGGCGGCCGACGTGAACGCCGTGCCGCCGGAGGGCATCGCCGGCGTGGGCGTGATGGACGACGCCAAGCCGCTGGCCGGGACCCAGGCCGTGGGCATTGGCGCGCTGGCCGTGGGCAACGTCAAGTACCAGACGCAGCATCGCCTGCTGGTGCAGATGTGCGAGGCCGAGAAGGCGCAGGTGCTGAGCTTTGCCGAAGCCTTTGCCGTGGCGCGCGCGTTCCTGGTCGAGCAGGCCGCCAAGACGGCTTGAAGCGCCGCTGCCCAATGCCGACGATTGCCGTTGCCGCCATCTCCGCGCGCGCCATGGCCGAGGCAGCGGCCGGCGACGGCTTCAAGGTTGTCGCGCTCGATCTGTTCGGCGACATCGACACGTGCCGCGCCGCATCGCGCTGGCTGCCGATCGGTACGCCGGGCAGCTTGCAGATCGATGCCGCCAGCGTGATGGCAGCGTTGCATACGCTGGCCAAAGAGGGCGCGGACGGCGATCCGGTGCTGGGCTGGATCGCGGGCAGCGGCTTCGAAGGCGAGCCCGACTTGCTCGAAGAGGGCGCGGCCGTGCTGCCGCTGATCGGCACCGCGCCGGCCGCCGTACGCCGCCTGCGCGATCCGGCGGCATTCTTCGGCTTTCTTTCGGCGCGCGTCATGCCCTTTCCCCAGGTGCTGCTGCGGCCGCCGGAGGATCCCGCGGGATGGTTGATGAAAGACGCGCATGGCTGCGGCGGCTGGCATGTGCGCCATGCGCCCTGGTCGATGGACGAGCCACCTTCATCGCACCATTACTTCCAACGCGAGATGCCGGGGCTGCCGATGTCGGCCACCTTCATCGCCAATGGCCACGACGTCCGTGTGCTCGGCTTCAACGAGCAGAGCGTGCGCCGCTTCGGCACGCGGCCCTACGTGTTCTGCGGTGCCATCGGACCGGTGCCCTTGCCCGGCGACGTTGCAGACCGGGTGACTTCGATCGCACGCGCATTGACCGTCGAGTTCGAGCTGCGCGGCCTGTGCAGCCTCGACTTCGTGCGCGACGGCGACACCATCGGTGTGCTCGAGATCAACCCCCGTCCGCCGGCCAGCATGAGCCTCTACCGTCGGCCGGATGGCTCGCCGGGCGTGATGCAGGCGCACGTGCGCGCCTGCCTGCAGGGCGAGCTGCCGCCGTCGACGCCTTTGCCGGCGCAAGACATCGAAGGCATCGAGATCGTGTTCGCACGGCAACCCATCGAACTCGATGCGGCCGCCGCGCGACGGCTCGCCGCTTGGCCCGGCCTGCGCGATGTGCCGGCTGCGGGCCAGCGTTTCGACATCGACGACCCCGTGTGCACCCTGACCGCGAGCGGCACCAGCGCGCAGCAGGTGCGCGCCCGCTTGAACGAAGGCCGCGAACGGCTACTGCAATCACTGGAGACCCACGCATGAGCAACACTTCCTCGCCCAGGGCCGCCGCGGGCCTGAGCGTCAACCTGCTGGCGCGTCCGCTGGTCGAGCGCCTGCTGGCCGACGCCGATGCGCTCGGGCTGCGGGTGCGCCGCGACGACACCGGCGTGCACATCGTCGATGCCGGCATCGAGGCACCCGGCAGCGTGGCGGCAGGCCTGTGCGTGGGCGAGATCTGCATGGGCGGACTCGGGCGTGTGAACCTGCGCAGCGGCGCCAGTGCCGAGGGCTGGCCCACATGGCTCGACGTGCGCAGCTCGCAGCCGGTGCTGGCCTGCCTGGGCAGCCAGTACGCGGGCTGGAGCCTCGCGGCAACCAAGGAAGAAACCGGCGGAAAGAAATTCTTTTCGCTCGGCTCCGGTCCGGCACGTGCACTGGCGGTGAAGGAAAAGCTCTTTGCCGAACTGGACTACCGCGACCACGCGCCATGCGGCGCGCTGGTGCTGGAGGTCGACCGTGCCCCGCCCAAGGTCGTGATCGACAAGCTCCTGCGCGATTGCGGCCTGGCCCCCGAGGCGCTGACCCTGATCCTCACGCCCACCACCAGCCTCGCGGGTACGACGCAGGTGGTGGCGCGTGTGCTCGAGGTGGCACTGCACAAGGCGCACGAGCTGGGTTTTGCGCTGGCCGACATCGTCGATGGCGCGGGCACCGCGCCGCTGCCGTCGCCAAGTGCCGATGGCGTCGAGGCCATGGGCCGCACCAACGATGCCATTCTGTACGGCGGCCGCGTGCACCTGACGGTCCGCGGCGACGACGATGCGGCGCGTGGGCTGGCCCGCGCGCTGCCGTCGCGCAATTCACGCGACCACGGCCGCTCCTTCGCCCACATCTTCAAGGAGGTCGAATACGACTTCTACAAGATCGACGGCGCTTTGTTCGCACCGGCCGAGGTGTGGGTCAGCAACATCGACAGCGGCAACACCTGGCACGGCGGCGCGCCCGACATGGAGCTGCTGCAGCGCCTCTGGCTGCAGGAAGCATGAAGGCAATCACATGGCCATGCGCATCGTCATCATGACCGACGAGATCGGCTGGCACACCCGCCAGCTGCAGGCCGCTCTGCGTGCTCGCGGCGCGGTGGGGCGCTGCGTCGATCTGGCCGATTGCAACATCGACACCACCGCGGCCTGGCATGGCCTGGTCATTCCCGGCTATGGCCGCGAACTGCCCGATGCGGTGCTGGTGCGCGGTATTGCCGGCGGCAGCTTCGAGCAGGTCACCAAGCGGCTCGGCGTGCTGCACGCGCTGCGCGAACTGGGGGTGCCGGTCTACAACGATGCCCGCGCCATCGAGCGCACGGTCGACAAGTCGATGACCAGCCTGCTGCTGCATGCCGCGCGCATCCCGGCACCCGCCACCTGGGCCACCGAATCGGCGGCGCAGGCGCGGCGCATCGCCATGCGCGAGACGGCCGCGGGGCATGCACTGGTGCTCAAGCCCCTGTTCGGATCGCAGGGCAAGAACCTCCGGCTCGTGGGCGAGGTCGACGGCGTGCACCATCCCATGCCCGACATCGATGCGGGCTACGCGGGCCTTGCCTACCTGCAGCGCTTCGTCCCGCCGATGGCTTCGCCCGGTTTCGACTGGCGCGTGATGGTGGTGGGCGGGCGTGCCATCACCGCGATGCGGCGCGTCAGCACGCACTGGGTCCACAACGTGGCGCAGGGCGCGCGCTGCGAGCCGGCCGAACTGGAGCCGGCGCTCGCGCGCATGGCCGAAGGCGCGGCTCACGCGCTGGACATGGACTACGCGGGCGTGGACCTCATCGCCGCGGCCAGCGGACCGAGGATCCAGGTGCTGGAGGTCAACGGCGTGGCCGCCTGGCAGGGGCTGCAGCGCGTCACGGGTTTCAACATCGCGCGCGCCATCGTCGATGACCTGCTCGACCGCAAGATGGCGCAGGTCCGGCGCCGCGTGCACGAGAGCGTGGCTCCGGAGCGCCGCGCCTGATGGCCATGCGCCAAGCGTCCACCGAGCGCGCCCGGGCCTGTTTCCTTCGGGCCTGCTGGCTCGACGTGGCCGTGCGCAAGCCGGGCAACGTGAGCCAGGCCTCGCCCGGCCACGGCATGCAGGCTTCGATGTTCATCGCCAGCGCGCGCGCCGCGGCCGGCGCGCTGTTCGAACCCGGCTTGCGCGTGGGGGAGCGCATCGAGGCCGCGGTGGAGGCCACGTGGGCGGTCGCCGGGTGCAACACCAACCTCGGCATCCTGCTGCTGTGCGCGCCCATTGCGCTGGCCGTGGAGCGGCACCCCGGCGCCGCCACGCCCGCGGCCTTGCGCGCCGCCATCGAGGGCGTGCTGGCCACGCTCGACATCGACGACGCCAGCGCGGCCTACCGCGCCATCGCACGCGCGCATCCGGGAGGCCTCGGAAGCGCGGCGGAGCAGGACGTGCACGATGCCCCCACCATCGATCTGCGCGCCGCCATGGCCCTGGCCGCGGACCGCGATCTCATCGCGCGCCAGTACCGCGACGGTTTTGCGGATCTGTTCGCGCTGGCGTTCCAGGCGCCCGCCTACCAGCCCGGTTGCGGGGTGGTTCTGGCCGATGCCGACATGCCACCGGATGCGGCCACTGTGGCTTCCGTCCAACGGCTTTACCTGGCTTGCCTCGGCGCCTTTCCCGATTCACACATTGTTCGAAAACACGGCGAGCGCGTGGCACAGACTGTCATGACGGCGGCGCAGGCCTGGCGCGAGCGTGCTGGCGCGGGCGCCGTGCTCGATGCCGACCCCGGCTTTGCCGCCTGGGACCTTTCTCTCAAGGCTGCGGGCGTCAACCCCGGGACGAGCGCCGATTTCACCGTGGCGGCGCTGCTGCTTTCGGGCTGGATCCAGTCGTGCGCGGCACCCGCGCGCGATGCCGCGAACGCATGGCACGGATCGTGATACCCATGGCATTGCGCTGGTCTTCCTGACCGGTGTCGTAATGACCCTAATCACCTTGGACCTCTGAGAGGAGACTCGAAACCATGGCAAAAATCGATCGACTGATGGTGGGCGAATCGCTCGTTGGCGACGGCAATGAAGTAGCCCATATCGACCTGATCATCGGGCCGCGCGGCAGCGCTGCCGAGACGGCCTTCGCCAACGCGTTGACGAACAACAAGGACGGCTTCACTTCGCTGCTCGCAGTCGTGGCGCCCAACCTGCTGACCAAACCGGCCACCGTGATGTTCAACAAAGTGACCATCAAGGGCGCCAAGCAGGCGGTGCAGATGTTCGGTCCGGCGCAGCGCGGCGTGGCGCTGGCGGTGGCCGACAGCGTGGAGGATGGCACCATCCCCATGGCGGAGGCGGACAACCTGTTCATCTGCGTCGGCGTGTTCATACACTGGCTTGCCGACGACGACAAGAAGATCCAGGACTACAACTACCAGGCCACCCGCGAGTCCATCCAGCGCGCAGTGGCTGGTCTGCCGACCGCCGCCGAGGTGGTGGAAAAGAAGGGCAAGACGGCGCATCCGTTCGCTGCCCACCTCTGAAACGCACAAACAAAAACCGACGCGTGAACCGCGTCGGTTTTTTCCTTTGTCATGCCGCTACTAGCGGCAGCAGTGTGCAATGTTCAGTGCTTGGCGGGCACCATGCCGCTGGCGAGAAAGTTCAGCACGGTGGCACCGGGCGCCGATTTGGAAGCGCGGTGCGTGGGCGCATGGCGTTCGATCTGCACCCCCACGGCCTGCACGTCGTCGAACTTGCGCGGCTTCACCACCTTCACGCGGACCCAGCTGGCACCGAACTCGTCGATGAGGATGTCCGCAATGGCTTCGGCAAAGGCCTCGAGCAGTTGCAGCCGGTGCTCGGCCAGGAGCCGCACCAGCCGCTCGCGTACCACGCCGTAGTCGATCGTGTCGCCGATGCGGTCGGTGTCGCAGGCGCGCGCGCGCGGCACGCCGGCATGCACGTCGATCACCAGCGGTTGCGGATGATGCAGTTCCGAATCGTGGATGCCGATCACCGTCTGGCCGCTGAAGCCTTCGATGAAGATCAGGTCCATGGGCGCGGGCGCCTCGGCCGCGCCCACCGCGCCGGGGGCATGCGAGACATTCGAAGCAAAGGGACCGGTGGAAGGACGCGGGCTGGTGTTCAAGTGGTGTCTCCAGTGATTCGAATGTGTTTGAAAGTGTGTCTGGCGGCAGATAGTCAGCCAACGACAGGATTCATCAACGCAAAATGCAGGCCAGAGATCGGACCCGCCGCGAGGCTGCGAGTGCTTGGTGTTTCACCCGGTGCGCAGTAACTCGGCAGGCACAACAATGGGCCGACCAAGGAGACATATGGAACGCGCCGGAGAACTCCAATGACATTGACGCTGCGACAAGGCGACAGGCACGCTGACCGTGTGCTCGACGTGGTGAGGCGGGGCTTCCACGAGGAAGGCAACGATCTGGTCACGCGCTCGTGGAGCCGTTGCCTGAATCAATACCAGCTCGACCCGGGCCGACCGCGCGAACCCGTGATCATCGCGTCATCGGCCCTGCAGAGCCGGCGCAACCAGCATGCCGACGTGATCGAGTGCGCGCGCTACGAGATGACCACGCTCTACCAGCAGCTCGCGGATGCGGAGTCCGCCGTGGTGCTGACCGATACCGACGGCGTCATCGTGCACATGGTGTCCTCGCCCGAGTTCGCGGCCGAAGTGGAACCCATGGGCCTGCGCGCCGGCGGCATGTGGGGCGAGGCCGAGGCCGGGACCAACGGCATGGGGACCTGCCTAGCGGCCGCGCACCCGATCTCCGTGCGGCGCGAAGAGCATTTCTTCAGCCACTTCACGCAGCTCACCTGTTCGGCGGTGCCGGTGTTCGATCCGTCCGGAGAGATCATCGCCGTGCTCGACGTGACGAGCCGCTCCAGCCTCATGCAGCAGCACGTACTGGTGCTGCTCGGCATGACGGCGCGCATGATCGAGAACCGCCTCATCGACATGCGCTTCTCGAATGCGCATCCGCTGCACTTCCACAGCCGGCCGGAGTTCGTCTACACGCTGCACGAAGGCAAGCTCGCGGTCGGCGACGACGGGCGCATTCTTGCGGCCAACCGCAGTGCGCTGTTCCAGCTCGGCGTGCAGACAATGGACGAGATCCGCACGCAGCGCATCGACGATCTGTTCCAGACCTCGCTCGAAGACATCGTGCAGCGCAGTCTTTCTTCTTCATTTCATCCGGTGGTCGCCTACCGAGCCAACGCGGCGCTGCGCTTCTTTGCGGTGGCGCGTCGGCCCGCCTCCGATGCTGCAACGCCGTCGCGCGCAACGCGTGCAGTCGGCGCGGGTTCGGGTCCCATCGTGGCGGAGACCGGTGCCGAAGCCTTCCGCGCACCGTCGCGCCCATCGGCCCCGCGCGCGCCCGGCATTCGCACCTTCAAGGACGCACGCCTCGTTGCGCACCTGGACACCGCCCGGCGTGTGGTCGCGCGCCGCACGCCGGTGCTGCTGTGCGGCGAAACAGGCTCGGGCAAGGAAGTGTTCGCACGCGCCATCCACGAGACCAGCCCGCATGCCGAAGGCGCCTTCGTCGCCGTCAATTGCGCGAGCCTGCCCGAGACGCTGATCGAATCCGAACTCTTCGGCTACAAGGCCGGTGCCTTCACCGGTGCACAGCGCAGCGGCCGGCGCGGCAAGATTTTGCAGGCCGACGGCGGCACGCTGTTCCTCGATGAAATCGCCGACATGCCGCTGGAGCTGCAGGCCCGTCTGTTGCGCGTGCTCGACGAGCGCCAGGTCACGCCGCTCGGCACCGAGGAAACCCACCCGGTGGATTTCCAGCTCGTGAGCGCGAGCCATCAACACCTGCCGAGCCTGGTGCGCGAAGGCCGCTTCCGCGAAGACCTTTACTACCGGCTCGCCGGCATCGAACTCGACTTGCCACCGCTGCGCGACCGCACCGACAAGCGCGAACTGATTCACGACGTGCTGAAGGACGAAGGCGGCAGCGACAGCCGGCTGGGCGAAGACGCCGAACGCGTGCTCATGGCCTATGCGTGGCCCGGCAACCTGCGGCAGTTGCGCCACGTGCTGCGCAGCGCCGCGGCGCTGGCCGACGGCAAGACCATCACCCGCGAACATCTGCCGTCGTTGGCCGCCAGGGTGGTGCCTTCGCCCGTCTCGGCCTATGCCGCGCTGCCCGCCGCATCCGAGCCCGCGGAAGCTTCAGCGGACGCCGCGCCTTCCGACGCGGCACCCGCCGTCAAACTCAACCCGATCCAGGCCAACGAGCGGCAAGTGCTGTTGCAGATGCTCGAGCAGCATCGCTGGAACGTGAGCAACGTCGCCAAGGCGCTCGATGTCAGCCGCAACACCTTGTACCGAAAACTCCACAAGCTTCACATCGAAATCTCTCCACCCGATTGAGCCGACGGGCTCGCTGGACATGACGACGAACGGGGAGCCACCGGCCACGGGCAAGAAAATCGATCCGCGCGGCACGGCCCTGGTTGCCGAAGACGGAGAACCGCCGCTGCCGGCCTCGCCGCCGCGCTCTCGGATAGCCTGGTGCATCACGGGCTCCGGCCACTTCCTGGAGGAGTCGCTGGCGCTCGCGTCGCGGCTGCCATCGGTGGACCTGTTTCTCTCGGCCGCCGCCGAGGAAGTTCTGCCCATCTACAAGCTGCACATCGAGGCATTGAAGGCGCGCTTTCGCGTCTTTCGCGACAAGACCGCGAGTGGCGTGCCGGTGGGCATGCTCTACGACGACGTCTATCACACGGTGGTGGTGGCGCCGGCCACCAGCAACACGGTGGCCAAGTGCGCTTTCGGGATCAGCGACACCTTGCCGACCAACATGTTCGCCCAGGCCGGCAAGCTCGGAATTCCTGGCATCGTGTTTGCATGCGATACGGAACCGGTGGTGGTGACTAGGTCGCCGCACGACTGGGTAACGCTGCGTCCGCGGCGCATCGAACTGGACAACGTGGACCGGCTGCGCGGCATCGACTTCTGCCAGGTGGTCGCGTCGCCGGCCGAACTCGAAGCCGTGCTCGATGCACGCTTGAAGGAACTCTCTCTCGCATGGAACACATCGTCTTCCTGACCGGGCGCCTCGCCCAAGCCAGCCTCACGCGGGTGCTGGCCGGCATCGAGGCGGCACCGTTCACATGGGAAGTGCGGGAGATCGGATTGCAGGTGGCCGCGCTGATGACGGCCGACATGATCCGCCGCCGCGTCGCGGCCCCGGTGTTCACCGAGGGCGAAGGCGAGGGCGCGGCGTCGCGGCGCGCCGACCGCATCATGGTGCCGGGCCGCTGCCGGGGCGACGTCGAGGCCCTGAGCCTTCACTTCGGCGTTCCGGTGGAGCGAGGCCCGCAAGAGCTGAAAGACCTGCCGCGCCACTTCAACCGTACCGCGCGCGCGGTCGACCTGAACGAGTACGAGGTCGCGATCTTTGCCGAGATCGTCGATGCGCCGCGGCTCACGGTGCCGCAGATCATCGAGCGCGCGCGGCAGCTGGCGGCCGACGGCGCCAATGTCATCGACCTGGGCTGCCTGCCCGAGACGCGCTTCGACCACCTGGCCGAAAGCGTGCAGGCGCTGAAGGCCGAAGGCTTCCAGGTGAGCGTCGACTCGAGCGAGGCGCAGGAACTGCTGACCGGCGGCAAGGCCGGCGCCGACTACCTGCTGAGCCTCACGCTCGACACGCTTTGGATCGCCGACGAAGTTGAATCCACACCGGTGCTGATTCCGCGCGTTCCGGCCGATGAAGAATCGCTGTACGAGGCGGTGACGCTGATGCAGCAGCGCGGCCATGCCTTCCTGGCCGATTCGATCCTCGATCCGATTCCGTTCGGCCTTACCGCATCGATCGTGCGCTACCACCGGCTGCGCGAGCGATTCCCCGATGCGCCGATCATGCTCGGCGTGGGTAACCTCACGGAGCTGACCGAGGCCGACACCAGCGGCATCAACGCGGTGCTGTTCGGCATTGCCGCCGAGCTGAACGTGGCGGCCGTGCTGACCACGCAGGTGAGCCAGCATGCACGCCGCGCGGTGAGCGAGGCCGACTGGGCGCGGCGCATCATGCATGCGGCGGCACGCAATGCCACGCTACCCAAGGGCATGAGCGATGCGCTGATGACGGTGCATGCCAAGCATCCGTTTCCCGACACGCCCGAAGAGATTGGCGAGATCGCCTCGCAGGTGCGCGACCCGAACTTTCGCGTGCAGATTTCGCCGCTGGGCCTGCACGTGTACAACCGCGACGGCCTGCGGCTGGGGCAGGGCGCGTTCGAGCTCTGGCCGCAGCTCAAGCTGCAGGACGACGCCGACCATGCGTTCTACATGGGCGTGGAACTCGCGCGCGCCGAAATCGCCTGGCAGCTCGGCAAGCGCTATGTGCAGGACCAGCCGCTCGACTGGGGCTGCGCCGCGCCGCGGCCCGCCGAAGACCTCGCGCGCTGGTGCGCACCGGGAACCACCATGAAGACATCGAAGAACAATGCCGCAGCCGAGCCCGGCGCCGTGAGCACCACCGCGCCAACACCCTCATGAACGACCAGATATTCGAAGCCGTGGTGACCACCGTCGCGCCCGGCGGCAAACCGCACGTGGCACCGATGGGTATCCGCTACCAGGAGGGCGCCATCCTGCTGATGCCGTTCAAGCCCTCGACCACGCACGACAACATCGTGGCCACAGGCCATGCGGTGCTCAACATCGTCTGCGACACGCGCGTGTTCGCCGGCTGCGTCACGGGACGCAAGGCGTGGCCCACGCTGCCGGCCGAACGCATCGAGGGCGTGCGCCTGGCGGCCGCGCTGCGCCACGTCGAACTGGAACTCGCTGAGCAGCGCGACGATGCGCAGCGCCCGGTGCTGCGCATGGTGGCCGTGCACGAGGCCACGCATGCACCCTTCGTCGGCTTCAACCGCGCGCAGGCTGCGGTGATCGAAGGCGCCGTGCTGGTCAGCCGCTTGCACATGCTGCCCCCGGAGAAAGTGGAAACCGAAATGAGCTACCTGCAGATTGCGATCGACAAGACAGCCGGGCCCGAGGAGCGCGAAGCCTGGGAGTGGCTCTGCGCGGCGGTCGTGCAGCACCGCGCGGGCATGCCGGAGCGCACATCATGACGCGCATGCTGGTGAGCGTTCGCAGCGTGGACGAAGCCTTGCTCGCGGCCCGCGGCGGGGCCGACTTCATCGACCTGAAGGAGCCCAGCGACGGCGCGCTGGGCGGTTTGCCCGTGGCGACCATCGGCGCCATCGTGGGCGCATTGCGCGCGCATGGCATCGGCCTGCCCGTGAGCGCAACCATCGGCGACCTGCCGATGCATGCGCTGGACCGCATCCGCGCCCAGGTGGACGCGGTGGGTGCCTGCGGTGTCGACTACGTGAAGGTCGGCATCGAGCGAGGTCCCGAAGCCTTCGTGGTACTCGACGCGCTCGCGGCTTGCACTTGGCCCGTGGTGCCGGTCTTCATTGCCGACCGCGGGCTCGATGCCACGCTGATCGCGCGCGCCTGCGCACTCGATTTTCCGGGCCTCATGGTGGACACCGCCGACAAGCTGGCCGGAAGCCTCTTCGATGCGGTGCCCATGGCGGACCTGCGCGCCTTTGTGGCCGAGGTGCGCGCCTCGGGCCGCATGGCCGGCGCGGCCGGTGCGCTGCGCGTGGCGCACGTTCCCTTGCTGCAGGCGCTGGCGCCCGATTTTGCGGGATTCCGCAGCGCTGTTTGCGTGGCCGACCGCAAGACAGCGCTCTGCCCCGAGCGGCTCGCGGCGCTGGCCGCGCTGCTGCACGGCGAAGCCGTCGTGGAACCGGCGGCGGCCTGAGCTTTTCGCGCGGGGCGGTCTCGCCCGCGCCCTCGGTGTTCGTCAGCGGGGCGTGAAGGTGGCCTCGCCCAGCAACAGCGCGCGCATGGTCGACAGCTGGTTCTTGTGAAGCAGGGTGATCGGAAAGGCGGCGTCATCGGACTGTTCGGCAAACTGCTGGTCGAGCACGCCGGCATCGCCAAGCTCTGCCAGCGTCATCTGCGGATCGATGGCGCACGATTTGACCAGCACCAGCTGCTCGGCATTGAGATGTTTCGCCAGATCGAGCGCAATGGTGTCCGACGTGGCGTCCCAGCCGGTGCGCTCGTCGGGCTGGTCGCGGCGCAGTTCGAGCGGCAGCCACAACGCCGTCTTTCCCTGGCGCAGCAGGTCGGGGATGTCGGTCTTGCGCGTGGCCAGCTGCAGGCCCGGATTCAGCGCATGCAGCTGGTAGGCCGTCTGCGCCATGGCCAGCACGGCCATGTTGTGGGCAGCCAGGTCGTTGAACTGCCAATGCGACTGCACGCGCCGCACTTCGTCCGCAAAGCTGCCGCCGCCGCAGACCACCGTGACGCGGCCACCGCCGATCTGCGTCAGGAGGTCGAGCCACTGCGGCAGCACCGGGTCGGAACAAAGGCTGCCGCCGATCTTGACGACCCACATCAGTCGTGCTCCCTTTCGAACAGCGCCGCCACAGCCACGCTCGGTGCGCACACCTGTGCCCAGGTGGTGGTGCCCGCAGCCGCATGGCGGGCCACGCTCGCGACGTCGCCGCCATAGGCAGCAAAGCGGCGCGGCACGGAACCGGGCGTTTCGGCGGCGGCCGCGGTGGCCAGGTCGGGCACCAGGAAGGCACCGCAACCCGCGCTCACGATCACGGCCTCGCGCGAGAGCGCATGCGCGGCCAGCACGCGGCGCAGCTGTGCGGCAATGGCTTCGACCTGTGCGGCGCGCCAGGCCTGCGCAAGGTCCAGCCATTCGCCCGCGGAGGCATCGCGCTCGTCCAGCCCCACCATGCGCGCGAGACGCTGGCGCGTGGCGGCCAGGCCCTTGTCCGCGTTGTCGGCGCTCGGGTACAGGTCGTGCGCCGGGTCGAGCTCACCGCACAGCCGGTAGACGTCGGCCGTGGTCGCGAAGAACTCGTTCATCACGTGGCGTGCCTGGCCGCGCCATTCGATGCGCTGCGTCAGCGCGCACACCGGGGTTCGCACCACGCCGTGGTAGGCGAGCTCGCCGCTCACGAGGCGTTCGGCGTCGGTGCGGCTGGTGGTCAGCACGCCCTCGTTGCCGAAGGCGATGAGGTCGGTGGTGGTGCTGCCGATGTCGACCAGCACCCCTTCAGGGAACACCAGCGCGGCATGCCGCGCGGTGGCGAGCCAATTGGCCGATGCGATGTGCTCCCAGAGCCGTGCCACGTCGGCGGCGGTGGCGCACCAGCCGGCATCTCCGGCGAAGAAGTGCAGGGCGCCCGGCGGCACGGGAAGCGCTGCCGACAGCGCTGCAGCAATGCCGCGCACGCCAGCTTCGCGATCGGGAAACAGGTCGACCATCTCGCCGGTCATGGTCACCGCATGCTTCGCTGCGCCGAGGCCGGGCCAACGCGCTTCTGCGGCTTGCAGAGCGCGCGTCAAATGGTCGAGCCCCTGCCAGAGCGGACAGCCCCATTGCGCGACGTCGACCACCTCCCCGCCTTGCAGCAGGCAGGCCTTGACGTGCGCGCCGCCGATGTCCCACCCGATGGTGGCGCGTTCAGGCGTCGGCACGCGCAAGTTCCCTTTCGTGAACGCTGCCCCCGTGCAGCCGATCTGCCAGCAACTCTGCGGCCAGGTTGCGCCCCAGCGCCGCGGAGAGCCCGACATAGGCGCAGGTGACACGCGGATTGACCTCGATCACCACCGGCCCGCGCTCCGGATGCCAGACCAGGTCGATGCCCGCGAAACCGCGCAGTCCGGGGATGGCGCGCGCCACCTGCTGGGCCAGCGCCGCCAGGGGAGCCCGGCGCGGATCGTCGCGGCCCACCGCATCGACGCTCACGCCATCGAAGGACAGTCGTCCATGCGCGTCGATCGAGATGCGTTGGCGGTTGATGCTCAGCATTTCGGCATTCTGCGCCGTGCACAGCAGCGAGAGGCTCAGGGCTTCGCCTTCGATCCAGGGCTCGAGGGTCAAGGTGGCGCCTGCCTCCGTTCGCCGTGCCATGTCGCCCCGAGCATCCGCATGACGGGTGTGCACGTGGGTGGCCACGCCGCCCGCGCCATCGTCGGGCTTGACCACCCAGCGCGTGATATCGGGCGCATCGGCAAAGGCCAGGGTCGTCTGCACGCCGTGGGCGGCCAGGTGCGCGAGCGTGGCCTTCTTGCCCGCCGTGAGCTCGATGGCTTCGACGCTGCATCCGAGCCAGCGCGCGTTGCCCACCGTGCGCTGAAAGCGCGCCAGCAGGCCGTCCGTTTCGGGTGCCACCAGCCACACCAGGTCGTGCAGCGCGCTTTGCCGCGCCACGAAGTCGAAGGCCGATTCGTTGGTGCGCGGCCGCAGCGGCACCGCGCCGGCGGGCAGGGTGTTCCCCGGTTCGCAGACCGCCGCCGAGACCGAACAATCGGCAGCGCGCCGCAGGTCCGCCACCATGGCATCGCGCATCGACAGGCCCAACGGCAACAGCTCGTCGGCGGCCGCATCGTCGCCGTAGTCGCTCCAGCCGCCGCCGCTGAGATACTCGTAAACAAAAACGCGTGTCGTCATTTCATCATCCACTTTCCGGGCTCTTCCCCATGACTTCCGAACTGAACCTGATCCCCGTTGTCGACCTGCTGCAGGGCCAGGTGGTGAGGGCCGTGCGCGGCGACCGCAAGGCGTACCGGCCGATCGTGTCGGCGTTGTGCGCCAGCAGCGACCCGGTGACGGTGGCGCGCATCCTGTGCGACCACTGCGCGGCGCGGCAGCTGTATGTGGCCGACCTCGACGCCCTGCAGGGCGGGCCGGTGCAGATCGCGGTGCTGGCCGATCTGCTGCGGGCGCTGCCCGAGGTCGAGCTGTGGCTCGATGCGGGCCTGGCCGATGCCGCCGCCGGCCAGGCGCTGCGCAGCCAGCTGGCGCCATTCGCCTCGCGCATCGTGCTGGTGTTCGGCAGCGAATCGCTGCGTTCGCGCGAGGCGCTGGAGCGCTGTTTTGCCATGGACGAAGACGGCGCTGGTGAAGGCCAACTGGGCGCCGCGCTGTCGCTGGACCGGCGCGACGGCCAGCGCCTGGACCACGCCGGCTGCTGGGACGCGGTCGACCTGTGGCCGGAGCGGCTGATTGTCATGACGCTCGAGCGCGTGGGTTCCGGCGCGGGGCCCGACCTGGAAACCCTGCAGGAGGTGAGGCGCCTGGCACCGGGCGCCACCGTGATCGGTGCCGGCGGCATTCGCAGCGAGGACGATCTGGCGCGTGCCAGCGCGGCCGGCGCCGATGCCTGGCTGGTGGCCAGCGCGCTGCACGACCTGCAACTGCCGCGCGTGCGCCGCTGATCTGCCGGGGGTGGCGCAACGGGGGTGGTTGAGGCATGCCATCAACCCGCTGCACTCACGAACCGTGCCATCCCCGATGGCGCTCGCATGCCCCGCCGGAGGCCCCCGTCGGCACGCATTGACCGCCAAAAGCGCAACACTATGTCTCACAAACTGTGTGTCATAGGGCGCTACCCCTAGGCGCACGGCCTCGCGGCTGAATGGCACATGGCTTGCGTGGTTGCCTGCCCATGAATGATTTCGACACTGCCACGCAGCCCGGCAATGCCCCGTGGACCTGTCCGTTCTGTCCCTTGTTGTGCGACACCTTCGGCGTCGACATCGGGCCGCCCGGCACGCCGCTGACGCTCACGGGCAGCGATTGCCCGCGTGCGCGCAATGGCCTGGCCAATTTCGATGCCAACGCCAGCGCGGACCAGCCACGGGTCGATGGCCGCGACTGCGATCACGACACCGCCGTGGCCGCCGCCGCCTCGCTGCTGGCCGCCAGCCGCCAGCCCCTGTTCGGCGGCCTCGGCACCGACGTCGCCGGTGCGCGGGCCCTCTATGCGCTGGCTTGCGAAACAGGTGCCATCTGCGACCCCGCGCAGGGAAAGGCGCTGATGCATGGCCTGCGCGCATTGCAGGATCGCGGCGGCTTCAGCACCACGCTGGCGGAGGTGCGGACGCGGGCCGACCTGATCGTCTGCATGACCGAGGAGCCCACGGCGCATTACCCTGAATTCTTCCACCGCTGTGGCGCGGGGGAACGCAACGACCTGGCCATCGAGACATTGCCCCCGCACGGCGACCTGTTCGACACCGTGTCCCTGCTTGCCGCGCTCGTGGCGGGCCGCATCCGGACGGACGACGATCGCGTGCCTGCCGAACTGGCGGCGTTGTCGGCGCGCCTGAAGGCGGCCCGCTATGCGGTGCTGGTGTACGAGTCGGCCCGCCTGCCTGCCCAGGGTGCCCTCATCATCGAGGCCATCCAGCGCATCGTCGGCACGCTCAACCGCAGCACGCGCGCTGCCTCGCTGCCGCTGGGCGGCGGCGATGGCGCCTCCACCGTGAACCAGGTGTTCGCCTGGCTGTCGGGCCTGCCGCTGCGCTCGCGCGCCGGGCCGTTGGGTCTCGAGCACGAGCCGCTGTGCTTCGACGCGGAGCGGCTGCTGGCGGATGGCGCAGCCGACACGCTGCTGTGGGTGTCGAGCTACGGCCCCGAGCCCGCGCCGCCAGCCAGCGACGTGCCGCGCATCGTGCTCGGCCATCCGGCCATGCGCTTGCCGCAGGGCGCGGCCGAAGGCGTTTTCATTCCCGTATCGACGCCGGGCATCGGTTCCGGTGGCCATCTGTTCCGCACCGACGGCTCGGTGATGATGCCGCTGCGGCCGCTGTACGAGGACGGGCTGCCCAGCGTTGGCGACGTGGTCCGGCGCCTGGTGCATGCGGTCAAGGCAAAGAAGATGGAGCGCGTGCAATGACGGCCACACTTCGCCTGCGCGGCGGCCGCGTCATCGACCCTGCGAACGGTTGCGACGAGGTGCGCGACCTGTACGTGCGCGACGGCCGCATGGTCGAGCTGGCGCCGCACGAAGCCGCCACCGAGGAGATCGACATCGGCGGCTGTATCGTGATGGCGGGCGGCATCGACATGCACACCCACATCGGCGGCGGCAAGGTCAACCTCGCGCGCATGCTGCTGCCCGAAGACCACCGCGCCAATGCAAACCCCGTGGCGCTGCCCGACAACGTGCTGGAGCTGGCCTCCTGCGGCACCTGCACGCCCGGCACGCTGGCCACCGGCTACCGCTACGTGGAGATGGGCTACACGGCGGCCTTCGAGCCGGCCATGATGGCGTGCAATGCGCGCCACACGCACATGGAGATGGGCGACACGCCCATCCTGGACCATGGCGCCTACGTGATGCTCGGCAACGACGAACTGTTTCTGCGCATGCTGGCCGAGCGTTGGGATTTCGAGCGCATCCGCGACTACGCGGGCTGGACCATCAACGCCAGCAAGGCGATGGGCGTGAAGGTGGTGAACCCCGGCGGGATCTCGGCCTTCAAGTTCAACCAGCGCAGGCTCGACGTCGACGAGAACCACGTGCACTGGCAGGTCACGCCGCGGCAGGTGGTGCACACGCTGGCCCGTGCGCTGCGCGAACTGGGCGTGCCGCATCCGCTGCACATCCACGGCAGCAACCTGGGCGTGGCCGGCAACATCCAGTCCACGCTCGACACCATCGCCGCATTGGACGGCCTGCCCGGGCACCTCACGCACATCCAGTTCCACGCCTACGGCACCGAAGGGCCGAAGAAGTTCTCGTCGGCCGCGCTGCAGCTTGCGGAAGTGGTGAACGCGAACAAGAACGTCAGCATCGACGTGGGCCAGATCATGTTCGGCCAGACCGTCACGGCCTCCGGCGACACGATGCGCCAGCATGCGCAGTCGGGCCTGGCCGATCCGCGCAAGTGGATCGGCGCCGACATCGAATGCGAAGCCGGCTGCGGCGTGGTGCCGTTCCGCTACCGCGAGCAGAGCTACGTCAACGCGCTGCAGTGGGTCATCGGGCTGGAGATCTTCTTGCTGGTCGACGATCCGTGGCGCGTGGTGCTGACCACCGATCATCCCAACGGCGGCCCGTTCACGAGCTATCCGCATCTGATCCGCCTGCTGATGGACCGCAGCTTTCGCGAGGAGCAATTGGCCAAGCTGCACCCCGAGGTGGCGGCGCAGGCCGCGCTGCGCTCGATCGCGCGCGAGCTCTCGCTCTACGAGATCGCCATCATGACCCGTGCCGGCCCCGCGCGCCTGCTGGGCCTACGCGATCGCGGCCACCTGGGCGCGGGCGCCGCGGCCGACATTGCGGTGTACCGCGAGAATTCCGACCGCGAAGCCATGTTCGCAACCCCCGAATACGTGTTCAAGGACGGCGTGCTGGTGTCGCGCGCAGGGCGCGTCACGGCGGCGCCGGTGGGCGGCACGCACTTCGTCGCGCCGGACTACGACCGCGGCATCGAGCAGCGCCTGCGCCGGCATCTTGCGGCGCAGGGTTCGGTCAACTTCGACCACATCGCCATCGGCCACGACGAGCTGTGCCAATGCTGCAACGGCGGGCGCCTGCTGCCGGCTGCGTGCTTCCAGGAGGCGTCGTCATGAAGGCGGGTGCGGCATGACGGCGCCATCATCTGTGCAGCGCAACGGCGTCGTCATCGACGAGACCTTTGCCGAAGCCTTTCCGATGAAGGCCACGCGCATCCTCATCACGGCCCACACGCTCGAGTGGGCGCGCCACGCCGCGGTGTCGGCCACCGGCTTCGCAACCTCGGTGATCGCCTGCGGCTGCGAGGCCGGCATCGAACGCGAACTCGGCCAGCATGAAACGCCCGATGGCCGGCCGGGCGTGAGCGTGCTGATGTTCTCCATGTCGGGCAAGGAGCTTGGCAAGCAGCTCGAGCGCCGCGTCGGCCAGTGCGTGCTGACCTGCCCGACCACGGCCGTGTTCGCGGGCCTGCCGAAGGGAGCGGGCAGCGACGTGGCGGCGCTCGGCAAGAACCTGCGCTTCTTCGGCGACGGCTGGCAGATCTCGAAAGTGATCGACGGCGTGCGCTACTGGCGCGTGCCGGTGATGGACGGCGAGTTCGTCGCACAGGAAGACACGCCCGTGGTGAAGGCCGTGGGTGGCGGCAACCTGCTGCTGCTGGCGCGCGACACCGATGGCGCGCTGGCCGCCGCCGAGGCCGCAGTGGCGGCGATGAAGCGGCTGTCCAACGTGATCATGCCTTTTCCGGGCGGTGTGGTGCGCTCGGGCTCGAAGGTCGGCAGCCGTTATGCGAACCTGAACGCCTCGACCAACGATGCGTTCTGCCCCAGCCTCGTCGGGCTGGTGCCTCACAGCGAACTGGCGAGTGGCGGCGATTCCGCACAGGAGATCGGCTGCGTGATGGAAATCGTGATCGACGGCCTGGCCGAAGCGGACGTGGCCGCGGCCATGCGCGTCGGCATGGAGGCGGCCATCGGCATCGGCCCCGCCGGGGGGCTGCTGCGCATCTCGGCGGGTAACTATGGCGGCAAGCTGGGCCCGTTCCACTTCCATCTGCACAGGCTGCTCGGCACAGCGGGAGATGCCTCATGAGCGGATGGCATTTCAGGCTGCGGCAGGCGCCGGCATTGCGTGTCGACTTGCGCGGCATCACGCCGGCGGCGCTCGCGGAACTCTCGTCCGCCCAGGTCGAACAGCTGCCTGTGGGCCATGGCAACGAGATGCTGGCGCTGGCCGAACTGTTCGACGTTGCGCCGGGCGAGGAGGGCGTGCTTCGCTTCGAAGGGAACCTCGAGCGCTTCGACCGCATCGGCTGGCAGATGGACGGCGGCAGCATCCGCGTCGAGGGCCACGCAGGCCACTACGCGGGCGGCTGCATGCGCGGCGGCGAGCTGCGCATCGAGGGCCATGCGGGCCTCCTGGCCGCCTGCGAAATGGCCGGCGGCAGCATCGATGTGAAGGGCAACGTCGGCGACTTTGCCGCCAGCACCATGCCCGGCAGCATGGACGGCATGCGCGGCGGCACCTTGGTCGTCCATGGCAATGCGGGCGAGCGCTTCGGCGACCGCATGCGGCGCGGCACCGCCCTCGTACATGGCGGCGCGGGCGCTTTCCTGGGCTCGCGCATGGTGGCGGGTACGATCGGCGTGGGTGGCAACGTCGGCGCGCATGCGGGCTTTGGCATGCGCCGCGGCAGTATCGTCTTCGCCGAGGCCGGAGCGGCCTTGCCGGAAGGCATTGGAACAGCGCTGACCTTCGTGCCGAACCGCGCCGCAACGCCGGTGTTCTGGGCGCTGCTGGCGCGAGACCTTGCGCGCCACGGCGGATTGTTCAGCGACTTGCCGGCACGCCGCATCGAGCGCCACCTGGGCGATCTTTCGGCCGATGGCAAGGGCGAGCTGATCGTGTGCCTATGACTCCCTTCCCAAGCTTTTAACCTCGAGTGTTTATGACGCATCCTTATCTTTTTCATGCCGGCGAAGCCACCGTGCTCGCCAGGGAAGGCCAGTTCACCGACGCCATGCCGGAGATCCTGATCGGTGCGACCGACGGCCCGGTGGGCCAGGCCTTTGCCAACATGATGGCGCAGAGCAAGGGCCACACCGCGATGTTCGCGATTCGCGCCTGCAACCAGCTCGTGCGGCCGGCGACCATCATGGTGCCCAAGGTCACGCTGAAGGACGTGGCCAATATCGACCTGTTCGGTGGCGTGGTGCAGAGCGCCACGGCCGATGCGGTGGTGGATTGCCTGATCGAAGGCATCATTCCCAAGGAACACGCCAATACGCTGTGCATCATCAGCCTGGTGTGGATCGATCCGCGCTGCGCCAAGGACCAGGACCTCGACAAGAAAGACATGTACCGCACCAACTATGAAGCCACCAAGCTCGCGATCCGCCGCGCGCTGAACAGCGAGCCGTCGGTGGAAGAGCTGATTGCCAACCGGCACCGCATCAAGCACGATATGGACGACTGGAGCTGACCGTGCCTTCCTTTGCGCTCCTCGACGACTGCGGCTCGACCCCCGAGCGGCCCACCAGCCGGCTGCACACCGGCTTCGTCCGCGAGCACCGGTGCACCGATGCGGCCGGCCTCGACGGCGTGTGGGCGCGGGTCGATGACGATCTGCGGCAGGGCCTGCACGCGGTGCTGCTGGCCGACTACGAATGGGGCGCCAAGCTGCTGCACGCGGGGCAGACGCGGCTTGCGGCCGACAACGCTTCGGCACTGCGCGTGCTGATGTTCCGCGATTGCGAAAGGCTCTCGGCCGGCGAGGCTGCGAGCTGGCTCGAAGAGTTCGAACAGCGCGAGGCCGGCGAGCTGCTCGACGGCGGCCACCCCCGGCCCGCTGGCGTGATGGACCTGGAGCCCAGCATCGACGAGGCCACCTTCACCGACGCCATCGCGCGCATTCACGAGGCCATCGCCGCGGGCGAGACCTATCAGGTCAACTTCACCTACCGGCTGAATGGCCGGAGCTACGGCTCGCCCGTGGCGCTGTACCGGCGCCTGCGCGAGCGGCAGCCCGTGGCCTACGGCGCGCTGATCGCGCTGCCCGAAAGCAACGAAGGCGACGTCACCCACGTGCTCTCGTGCTCGCCCGAGCTCTTCCTGCGCCACGACGGCGGCGTGCTCACGGCACGCCCCATGAAGGGCACCGCGGCGCGCGTCGATGCGCCAGAGGGCGACAGCGAGATGGCGCGCCTGCTTTCGGTCGACACCAAGAACCGGGCGGAGAACGTGATGATCGTCGACCTGCTGCGCAACGACATCGGCCGCGTGGCGTGCACCGGCTCGGTCAAGGTGCCCACGCTCTTTGCCATCGAGCCGTACGCCACGGTGTTCCAGATGACCTCGACCGTGCAGGCGGCGCTGCGTCCAGGAGTGGGCATGCCCGAGCTGTTGCGCGCGGTGTTCCCCTGCGGCTCGATCACCGGTGCGCCCAAGCACCGCACCATGGAGTGGATCGCCCAGCTCGAGAGCACGCCGCGCGACCTCTACTGCGGCGCCATTGGCTGGATCGATGCGCCGGCAGAGGGCGCGTCCATCGGCGACTTCTGTCTCTCGGTGGCCATTCGCACGCTCACGCTCGGCGCGGAATCGGAAGGCGCGAGGCCGCTGCGCCTGGGCATTGGCGCCGGCATCGTGCAGGACAGCAACGCGGCCGACGAGTTCGAGGAATGCCTGCTCAAGGCGCGTTTCCTGACGGCGCTCGATCCCGGCTTCGAACTGTTCGAAACCATGCTGGCCACGCCGCGCGATGGCATCCGCTATCTGGAGCGGCACCTGGCGCGGCTGGCGCGCAGCGCGCGTGTGCTGGGTTTCGAGTTCAACCGCGATGCCGCGATGGAGGCACTGCGGAGTGCGCTGCCCGCGCTCGCCCCCGGCCAGCCGTCGCGCCTGCGCCTGGCGCTTGCGCACGACGGGCGCATCGGCATCACGCATTCGGCGCTGCCGCCTTTGCCGCCCGGCGCGGTGAAGCTCCTGATCGCAAGCCAGCGCTTGCCCAATGCCAACCCGCTGGCCGCGCACAAGACCACCGTGCGCCAGCACTACGATGCCGGCGTGCGCGCCGCCGAGCGCGCCGGTGCCTTCGACAGCCTGTTCTTCACCGAGGACGGCCGGCTCGTCGAAGGAGGGCGCAGCACGGTGTTCGCGCGCATCGACGGGCGCTGGTGGACGCCGCCTGTTGCCGACGGTGCACTGCCTGGCGTGATGCGCGGCGTGCTGATCGAAGACTCGATATGGGAGGCCACGGAGCGCAGCCTGTCGCTGGAAGACCTGCAGGCGGCACAGAAGCTGGTGGTGTGCAATGCGCTGCGCGGCGTGCTGCCGGCGCAGCTGCAGCTCCCTCAAGTCCCATCCCGGCTGAGGCCGCCGGTTCAGCCTCAGGCCCACGCGGCTTCGGCTGCCTGAGGCGGGCGCGCTTCGACGCCATTTCCGCGATGAAGCTCGCGCTGTTCGACCTCGACCACACGCTGATCCCGTTCGACAGCGGCATGGCCTGGACGCGCTTCCTGGTGGCGCGCAGCGTGCTTCCGGCGGATGCCGAGACGGTCTACCTGGGCTATTGCCAGCAGTACGTGGACGGCACGCTGGACATCCGCGAACTTCATCGCGCCAGCGTCGCGCCGCTTGCAAGCTTTGGCATGGCCCAGCTCCGGCAGTGGGCCGCGGAGTTCGAGGCCGAGATGGCGCCGCGCGTGCCCGAGCCGATGCGTGCTCTGGTGAAAAAGCACCAGGATGCAGGCCACCTCTGCGCCATCGTGACCGCCACCACCCGCTTCATCGCCGAGCCCTTCGGCCGCATATTTGGCGTGGCCGACGTGCTGGCGACGCGCTCGCTGGTCATCGACGACACGCTCGACGGCGGCATCGACGGCGACCCGTGCTTCGGCGTGCACAAGCTGATGCACGTCAACCAGTGGCTGGCACTGCACGACACGCGCCTCGAGGCGCTCGAGCGGTCGTGGTTCTATTCCGATTCGACCAGCGACCTGCCGCTGCTGGAGGCGGTGTCCGACCCGGTGGCAGTGGCCCCGGACGGGCGCCTGCGCGCCCGTGCGCTGGAAGCCGGTTGGCCGATTCTCGAGCGCGCCTGAGCCGCACGGGCCGTGCGTCGATGCGCTACACCTGAATCAGCCCCCACCGCAGCGCCACCCACGTCAGCTCGGCCTGGTTGACGGCGCCCAGCTTCTGCTTCACGCGGTACAGGTGCGAGCCCACCGTGCTGAGCGAGAGGTTCAGCGTGCTCGCGATCTGCGCCACGGTCATGCCGCGCGCGAGCTGGATGAAGACCGAGAACTCGCGCTCGCTGAGCAGGTCGGCCGGGTTGGCTTCGCCTTCGATCTGCGCCGTGGCGAGCGCCTGCGCGGTGGTCGCGTCGATGTAGCGCTCGCCGCGCGCCACGGCCCGCACGGCGGCGATCAGCGCCTCGGGTGCGCTGCGCTTGGCCAGGTAGCCCAGGGCGCCCGCGCGCAGCACGCGGCGTGGATGGATCGTGTCCTCGTGCGCGGACAAGGCCAGCACGCGTGCCTTCGGGTCATGGGCGAGCAGGCGGCGCAGCGCCTCCAGGCCGCCCATGCCGGGCATCGATAGGTCCATCACCACCAGGTCGGGCCGCACCTGCGGATAGTCCTGGCAGGCTTGCTCGCCGGTGTCGGCTTCGGCCGCCACCTCGATCTGCGCGTCGGCCAGCAGCATGCGAAAGCCCATGCGCACCAGCGCATGGTCGTCGACCAGCATCACTCGAATCGTCTGCTCCGCTTGGTTCATGCGTTCTCCGTGGTGGCCGCCGGCAAGGGCAGGCGCACCTTCAATTGGGCGCCCCTGGGCACGGCGGGTTCAAGGCGCAGTTCGCCGCCCAGGCTGTCGATGCGCTCGGCGAGCCACCGCAGGCCATAGTGCCCCACGCTGGTTTCCCTTGCGGCTTCAGGGCCGGGAAGGCCCCGGCCGTCGTCGGTGAGCGTGAGATTCACCGTGTGTTCGTCGCCCGCGAGCGCCAGCACGATCCGGTGCGCCTCGCCGTGCCGCAGCGCGTTGGTGATGCCTTCCTGCGCGGCGCGGTACAGGACCAGCGCCGTGTCGGTATCGAGCCGCAGGCGGTCGAGCTCGATCTCCAGGCGCCACTCGATCTCCACCCCGCCATGGCTGTTGCGCGTGCGCTCGACCAGGTCTTCGAGGGCAGCCACCAGGCCGAACTTGTCGAGCACCAACGGTGTCAGGCGCGGGATCATGCCGTGCATGGCGGTGTAAAGGCGCGCCGATTCCTCAGCAATCAGCCGCGCCGCCTGTTCCGCCTGCGGATCGAGCGCCTGCACGCGCTGCGCGATCGACAGGGCCATGCTGCGCATCGCGGTGACCGACTGCCCCAGCTCGTCGTGCAGCTCGCGTGCGATGAGGCGGCGTTCCTGCTCGATCTTCTGGTCGACCCAGCGGCCCAGTTCGCGGCTTTCGGACAGGCGGCTTTCGGCCCGCACCGCACGCCGCTCGGTCTCGATGTGCTGCTGCAGCATGCCCACCATGCGGTTGAAGGCGGCGCCGATGGCCGCGGCCTCGGTGCCGGGCAGGGCGCGCAGCGCGACGTCGAAGCGCCCGCTCTCGAGCTGGTTCAGCGCATCGACGATGTCGGCGAACGGGCGCGTCGCGCGGCCCACGAGCCAGAACACGCCTGCGTTGACCACCGCCAGCAAGCCGAGCGCGCTGAGCATCAGCAGCACGAAATCGTCCCAGGCATCGAGCACGGCGCGCGACGCGTTGGAACGCACCATCAACCGGCCGCCGGGAAAGGCGATCGACAGCTGCGAAGGCGGCGGCGAGACGAGGCCGGCGAACCAGTCCGGCGCATCCCGGCCGGCCTTGTAGACCGATACCGGCGAGCTGTACAGCACCTGGTCGTCGTTGTCGAGCAGCGTGATGTCGTTGGAGCGCACGCGCCCCACGCCCTGCAGGAACGACAGCATCGCCGGCGTGCCCTGGGCCGCATAGAGCCAGGCAGTGCGGTTGAGCAACTGCGCGGCCACGCGGTTCGCCGCCACGACTTCCTCGTGCACCGATTCGCGCATGGCGCGCAGCTGAAGCGCGAGCATTGCTGCGACGAACAGCAGCGTCAGCAGGCTGACGATGAGGTTGATCTTCAGGCGCAGCGTCATGGCGCGGGTCCGTCGCCGAAGCGGCCGTGCCGCGCGTAGCTGTCGAGCGCGGCAACCATGGCGGAGGCCATGGCCGGATGCGAGGGGTCGTGCCCCGCGCCATCGACCCACCGCAGCTGGCTGTGCGCGATGCGGTCGTGCACCGCCTGTGCGCCTTCGGGGCCGCAGATGCGATCGTCGCGCGAATGAAGGAGCAGGGTGGGAACCTGCGGCAGCGCGCCAAGGCGCTCGAGCAGCGGAGGCGCATCGAGCCAGCAGCGGTGCTGCAGATAGTGGCTCTGCACCCGGTAGCGGTCGACCAGCGCGTCGAGCGTGTCGCGATCGGGTTCGGCTTCAATGGGCGGCGGCCCATCGGTCGGCATCTCCGCGCCACGCGCCAGTGTCTGTTCCCAGTGCCACCAGGCAAGGGCAAGCCGCCGGGGACGATTCTCATCGCCGGAAGATGCGTTCAGAAGGCCGCGAGCCAGGAAGCCCAGCATGTCGTGGCGCTGGCCGGCCGGCGCCACGGACGCGAAATGCGCCCATGCAGCCGGCGCGCGGGCAGCCGTGTCCTGGAAGAAAGCCTTGATGTCTTCGGCCCGCGGCAGGAACACCGCGCGCATCAGCAGGGCCGCCACCGCCTGCGGTTCGGATGCCGCGTGTGCGAGTGCCAGCGTGGCGCCCCACGAGCCGCCGACCACGAGCCAGCGCGGCACTTCGAGGTGCTCGCGCACGTGCCGCAGATCGTCCAGCAGATCGGCCGTGCTGTTGTGCGTCGTCGCACCGCGCGGGCGGCTCCGGCCGGCGCCGCGCTGGTCGATGGCGATCACGCGGTATCGCGCGGGGTCGAAGAAGCGGCGCAGCAGCGGCGAGCTGCCCGATCCGGGCCCGCCGTGCAGCACCACGGCGCAGATGCCCGCCGGATCACCACTTTCTTCTACATGCAGGACGTGGCCGTGCGAGACCGCCAATGCATGGGTTCGCCAGGGCGGAGATTCGGGGTACAGGCCGGTAGGAAGCACGGGGGCCATGGTACGCGGTGACCCCATGGCCGCTATTCATGAAAATCATGAAGTCCCATTCATGATTTCACGGCTAGGTCCCAGCGGTTCATGGGTTCAATATGCGTACCGGAGCACGAAGTTCCCGCAGCCGCCACGTGGCGCTGTGCAATCTTTTCAGGAGACACTATGAAATGGGAAACCCCGACGGCAACTGATCTTCGCTTCGGCTTCGAGATCACGATGTACGTCAGCGCCCGCTGAATTGCGCGCCTCTTGACAACCCGCCCCGGCACTCCCGGGGCGGGTTGTTTCGAGCCCTCTCTTTCTCTCCGCTTCTCTTTCTTTCTCTTCCATGCGCATCACCGTTCTGGGCTCGGCCGCTGGCGGCGGCTTTCCGCAGTGGAACTGCAATTGCCCCAATTGCGCCGGCGTGCGCGCGGGCACGGTGCGCGCCAAGCCGCGCACCCAGTCCTCCATCTTCGTGCGGTCCGACGACAGCATCGACGGCGTGCTGTTCAACGCATCGCCCGACATCCTGGAGCAGATCCGCAGCAGCCCGGTGCTGCAGCCGGCGCGCGCGATGCGCGACACCGCGATTGCCGGCGCGGTGCTGATCGACGGACAGATCGACCATGCCACCGGCCTCTTCATGCTGCGCGAGCGCGGCACGCCGCTGCCGCTGTGGTGCACTGACCCGGTCGCCGAGGACCTGAGTCAGGGTAATCCCGTGCTGCGCGTGCTCTCGCACTATTGCGGCGTGGCCCGCCACCCGATCGCGCTCGACGGCCGCGCCTTCGAGGTGCCCGGCGTGCCCGACCTGAGCTTTCGCGCGCTGGCGCTGACCGGCAAGGCCGCGCCGTATTCGCCGCACCGCGAGCATCAGGTGGCGGGCGACAACATCGGCGTGACCATCCTCGATCGCAAGAGCGGCAAGAGCCTGTTCTACGCGCCGGGCCTGGGCGCCATCACGCCGCCCGTTTTCGACGCCATGTCCAACGCCGATGCGGTCATGGTCGACGGAACCTTCTGGACCGACGACGAGATGGTGCGCCTGGGCGTCGGCACAAAGCGCGCGCGCGAGATCGGCCACCTGCCTCAGTCGGGCGAGGGCGGAATGATCGAATGGCTGTCCCGGCTGCCCCCGACCACCAAGCGGCGCATGTTGATCCACATCAACAACACCAACCCCATCCTCGACGAAGATTCCGAAGAGCATGCGGCGCTCAGGCGCGCAGGCATCGAGCCTTGCGAGGACGGGATGACGATTCAACTCTGAAAGCGCACAGCGCGACACCATGCACGCCGACAGAATCCAGGACCCGTTTCGCACGGCCGCGGGCAACGACAAATCCGCGCCGGCATGGAGCCGCGAGGAATTCGAAGCCAAGCTGCGCGAGCGCGGCCGCAGCTATCACATTCACCATCCGTTCAACGTCATGCTCAACAGCGGCCGGGCCACGCCCGAGCAGATCCGCGGCTGGGTGGCGAACCGCTTCTACTACCAGATCGCGATTCCGATCAAGGACGGGGCGGTGATCTCGAACTGTCCCGATCCCGCGGTGCGGCGCGGCTGGGTGCAGCGCATCCTCGACCATGACGGCTTCGAGCTCGGCGGGATCAAGGACGAGGGCGGGATCGAAGCCTGGCTGCGCCTGGCCGAGGCCGTGGGCCTCTCGCGCGAGGAAGTGCTCGACCTGCGCCACGTGGTGCCGGCCATGCGTTTCGCGGTCGACGCCTACGTGAACTTCGCGCGCCGCGCGCCGTGGCAGGAGGCGGTGTGCTCGTCGCTCACCGAACTCTTCGCGCCCGAGATCCACAAGCAGCGCCTCGCTACGTGGCCCGAGCACTACGGCTGGATCGAGCCGGCCGGCCTGACCTACTTCCGCAACCGCGTGAGCCAGGCCCGGCGCGACGTGGAGCAGGGCCTGTCCATCACGCTCGACCACTTCGACACCCGCGCGCTGCAGGAGCGCGCGCTCGAGGTACTGCAGTTCAAGCTCGACATCCTCTGGGCCATGAACGATGCGATGGCAACGCGCTATGGCGTGAACAGCGCATGAGCGGAACCCAGACCATGCTCACCGCCGAAAGCAAGCCCCGCGTCGGCCCCGGCTTTCGCCTGCAATGGGAGCCAGCGCAAGAATGCCATGTGCTCCTTTACCCCGAGGGCATGGTGCGGCTCAACGGCAGCGCGGGCGAGATCATGAAGCGCTGCGACGGCGAGCGAAGCGTTGCGCAAATCGTGGCCGACCTAGAGCAAGCCTTCGACACCACGGGGCTCGAACCCGAGGTGCGCGGCTTCGTCGAAATGGCGGCGCAGCAGAACTGGCTGCGCTGGGACGCCCCATGACCACCGCGGCACCACGGCCCGGACCGCCGCTCTGGCTGCTGGCCGAGCTCACCTACCGTTGCCCGCTGCATTGCGTGTTCTGCTTCAACCCGGTCGACTTCGCGCAGCAGGAGAACGAGCTGGGCACCGAGGACTGGCTGCGCGTGCTGCGCGAAGGCCGCGAGCTCGGCGCGGTGCAATGCGGCCTCTCGGGCGGCGAGCCGCTGCTGCGCGACGATCTCGAGATCATCATCGCCGAGGCCGCGCGCCTGGGCTACTACACCAACCTGCTGACCTCCGGCGTCGGCCTCACGGCCCAGCGCGCCGCGGCGCTCAAGGCCGCAGGCCTGGACCACGTGCAGCTGTCGTTCCAGGACTCCACGCGCCAGATGAACGACTTTCTCTCGCACACCAAGACCTTCGAGCTGAAGAACCGGGTGGCGAAGATCATCAAGGACCAGGGCTGGCCGATGGTGCTGAACGTGGTGATCCACCGCATGAACATCGACCACATCGACCGCATCATCGAGATGGCGCACGAGATGGGGGCCGAGTACCTCGAGCTGGCCAACACCCAGTACTACTCGTGGGCCTTCGTCAACCGCGACCAGCTGCTGCCCACGCACGAGCAGCTGCGCCACGCCGAGGAGGTGACCGATGCCTGGCGCAAGCGGCTGGGCGAGCGCATGCGGATCTTCTTCGTGGCGCCCGACTACCACGAGGGCAAGGCCAAGAAATGCGTCAACGGCTGGGGCAGCATGTTCCTCACCGTGGCGCCCGACGGCACGGCGCTGCCTTGCCACACCGCCAGGATGCTGCCGGGCCTCGAGTTTCCGAACGTGAAGGCGCACAGCCTGCGCGACATCTGGTTCGACTCGGAGGGCTTCAACCGCTACCGAGGCACCGGCTGGATGAAGGAGCCCTGCGCAAGCTGCGATCAGCGCGAGCAGGACCTGGGCGGCTGCCGCTGCCAGGCCTACCTGCTGGCGCAGGATGCCGCCGCCGCCGACCCGGTGTGCGTGAAGAGCCCGGACCACTACCGCGTGGTGGAGGCGGTGGAGCGTGCCGCGGCGCGCGACCCGGCGGCACCGACGGAACATCCGCTGGTGTTTCGCGATCCGGCCAATTCGCGGCGGCTCTCCGCTGCACTCGTCACGCCGGACGCGTGAGGCCGCGCGGCGGCAGGCGGTCGATCGCCTTCTTGTCCCGCTTCACCGGCCGCCGCTCGCGCAGCCAACCCAGATCCGGCGCGAACCGCCACACCAGAAGCAGCAGCGCCAGGAGCGCGGGAATCCACCGCACGTCCGCGTCCGCCGGCATGTGCTGTGCGTAGCGGCGGTCCAGCATGGCCGTCATCAGTGCCTCCGGCGTGTTCAGGCGCCGGTAGTTCACGCCGACCAGTTCGGCCAGCGAACGCAGGTGGTCTTGCCGCAGCTCCGAAAGATGCTCGTGGTTCAGCGTGCCGCCGATGGCGGAGCCTTGCACCACCTCGTCGGCCCGCCAGTAGCCGGCGGGTTCGCCGTTGCTGCCGGTCTTGGGGATCGGCACCGGCACGTCGCCACCCACGCCGATCAGCCAGCCCTTCACCTCGCCGGGCTTGATGTCCGTCATCGGCGGTGTCTCGTTGATGCGCAGCGGCGGCGATTCCTGCCCGTCGCTGATGAAGACGAAGCTGGTGTCCGGCCCCACGCTGCGGGCCCCGCGCACCGCCCAGGTCACGCCCTTGCTGATGTTGCTGGCGTTGGCCCAGCGCATGCGGCCGTCGATGCGCTCGAGGGAGGCCAGCAGCTCTTCGTAGTGGCTGCAGACCTCGACCGGCGTGAGGATCACCACCGAGCGGTAATCGGCAAAAACACTCCAGCCCACCTTGGAGCCGCAGGGCAGCGCGCCCAGCACGTCGCGCATGGCTGCGCGCGCGAGCGCCAGCCGGCTGACGGCCGCATGGTCGAGCTCGACGTCCTTGACGTTCATGCTTTGCGTGATGTCGAAGCTCACCTGCCAGTTGAATACCGGGCGCTGCAACTGCACGCGCGGCGGCCAGACGGCGAGCGCCAGCAGCAGCAGGGCGAGCACCAGCGGCCCATTGCCACTGCTGCCGCCGAAGCGCCTCGCGGCGGAAAGCCATCGCCGAGGCAGCGACCCAGGTGTCACGGCAGATCTCCGGCGACGAAGCCCGGAACCCGGACGCGGCGCTGCTCGTGCGCGGGCTGCTGCTCGGCGGAAAAGGCTTCGTGGTCCTCGGGCGCGAGCCGCAGCGCGCGCTCCAGGTTGTAGCGCGCGTCCCAGTCCTGCGGCGCGGCGCGCAGCAGGTCGCGCAGCCGCTGCTTGCCCAGTTCGAACAGGGGCAGCGCGCCGGCCTCTTGCGCCATGCCTTGGCGCAGGTACATGTTGCCCAGGTTGAACAGCGCCTGCTGCGCGACGGGGTCGCGTTCACCGCTCTGGATCAGGGGCGCAAAGCCCTTGAGCGCGGCGTCGTGCGCGCCGGCTTGCGACAGCGCCAGCGCCTGGGCCAATTGCAGCTGGCGCGGCGCCGAGACGGGCGCGGGCGCCGCGTCCCTGCCTACCGGTGCGGCGGCGATGCGGGCGATCTCGGCGTTCAGGTCCATTGCATGGCGCAGGCGCAGCCCGCGCTCCAGCGCCACGCCGGCGCAGCACAGGCTCATGACGCCGAAGACCAGGTGAACCGTACGTCGTTTCATGCGTCTTTCCGCCAGCTCTGCAGCTGTACCGCGCGGCAGGCGAGCAGGCCCGCGCAGCACAGCATCGCCGCCAGATAGAACGCGGCGCCGTGGTCCTGCCGCGGCACCCGCTCATGAATGGTCAGCGGAAAATTCTGCTGCCGGTCGATCTCGGCCATGGCCGCCGCCATGGCATTGGAATCGTCCACCTGGTAGAGCCGATAGGGGGTGCGGAGCGTCTTGAAGAACTGGTGCAGCGCGAGTTCTTCGCCGAGGCCGTAGGCCGACACCGTCTCGGTGTTGAGGTTGGGCGAGTTCGGGCCGCTGCGCACGTAGATCCAGTACAGGCCGATCTTCTCGCGCGCGAGCCCGGCATGGACGCGCTGGCGCGTGGCTTCGTCGAGCTGGGCCCCGCCATCCGAGACGATCAGGATCACGCGACTTCCCGAATAGCTGCGGCCCTCGAATTCCTCGATGGCGGCCAGCAGCGCGGCGCCCATGCGGGTCTCGGGCAGGCCGCGGCCGATGGCGGTGGCGGCGAGCGCGGCCTGCACGGTGTCGGTCTTCTGCGTGAAGGGCACCGCCGCGATCGGCACCGTGCTGAAGGTCATGAAGGCAAACCGGTTGTCGGGCCGCTTGGCGACGAATTCGCCCAGCAGGTCGCGCACCACCTTGGCCTTGGGTTCTTGCGACATGCGGCCCGCGGTCTGCAGGCCGTTGGTGTGGACCGTCGCGTCCATGCTGCTGCTGCGGTCCATGAGGATCAGCACCTCCGCGCCGCGGCCGGGGCGCTCGACCACGGCGCCCGATTGCCCCGGCCCCGCGAGACCGAGCACCGTGAAAGCCATGGCGCCCGCCGCAAAGGCGCGCCACAGAAAACCCACCAGGCGGCCGACCCGATCGGCCGGCAGCCAGGCGAGGTAGGAGAAGCCCAGCGTGTCGCTGCGCCTGCGCAGCAGCGGCAGCAACGCCAGCGGCAGCAGCATGAGCATCCAGGGCTGGGCGAGGTCGAATCGCATGGTGGCGCGGTCAATGCCTGTGGCGCTTTTCCGCATTGCGCAGGGCACGGCACAGCGGCTTGAGCGGGTAGGCGGCTTGTGGCTGGGCCGACGCGGCAGCGCTCTCGGCAAAGAAGAAGCGCCGCGTCGACTCGCGATAGAAATCCTCCAGGCGCGGCTGCAGCGGGCGCAGGTAAGGCGCGTCGGCCAGCAGTTGCGGCAGGCTCGCGCCGTGCACCACGCGGCCGGCGCTCCTGTTCAACGCGCGATGCACCACGCGCCAGGCTTCGGGGCTCGCCGGATCGTCGATCCGGTTCAGTTCGCGCCAGGCATTCGCGAATGGAAGCTGCTGCGCTTCGCGCCGGTTGCGCCACGCCCACCAGCCGAGCCACGCCGCGAGCACCGCCAGCAGCGCAAGGAGCGAGAACTTCAGTTGCTGTTCGACGGCAAAGGTGGGAAGCGCCGCGACGGGGCGGTCCGGCCGCAGCGGCTGCAGGTCGCCTTCGGCCAGCAATTCAAGCGGTGTCAGGGGTCCGATGCTGATCGGCCAGGCAGGCAGCGCCAGCGCCGGGCCGGACGCGGTCGCGATGCTGAGCGCCGGCAACGAGATGGCGGTCAGCGCGCGCGGGGCGTTGATGACCTGGTAGTCGATGGCCAGCCAGCGCCGCCCCTGGGCATCGGTCTCGATGCGCGATGGCCTGCGTTCCAGCCAGAGATCGATCCGCGCCGTGCTGGGCAATGCGGCGGGCTGCAGCGGCTGGCCGGCCTGCTCGAGCAGCACGCGCTGCGTGAGCACGTCGCCGATCACATGGCCGAAGGCGCGCGGCTGCTCGACGGTGGCTGCGGTTGCCGCGCCGGCCGCCATGGCCAGCATCAGCACGGTCGCATGGAGCCGGTTCATGCCGTCGTCTCCAGGAAATAGCGCGTGAGCGCCTCGGCGTCGAAGCGGCCATGCAGCTGAAAGGGCGGCATGCCGTGCGCCTCGAACAGGGCGGTGAGCTCGGTGCGCCGCGTCGCGACCGCGTCGCGCCACCGCGTGCGCAGCGATTCGCGCATCCACAGGCTGCGCCGCACGCCGGTTTCGGCATCGCTCAAGGCGACCAGTGCGCGCGCATCCGGCGGCTCGGTTTCGGCCGGGTCCCAGACCACCAGCGGAACGACGCAGGCCGGCGCGAACTGTTCGAGCAATTCTCCAAGTGCGGCAATCGGCCAGTGAAAGTCGGAAGCCAGAAACACCAGTCCGCCGCGGCCGACCAGGCGTTCGGTGGCGCGGCGCAAACCTGCCAGCGCGCTGTCGTCCGTGAGGGGAGCACCGGGTGTGGCGCGGCAGTCGCGCAGCATGCGCGCCATCAGGCTGCCGTTGCCGCGGCTGTGCCGCGCGGGCACGAAGAGGTCTTCGCGCTCGCGCTGGTCGAAGGCCAGCAGGCCGACGGTATCGCCGGCGCGAAACGCGCTGTAGCCCAGCGCTTCGACCAGGTCGGCCACCACGTCGAGCTTGCGCCGCTCGGCGCCGAAATGCATCGAGGCCGACACGTCCACCACCACGTGCACGGGAATGGCCACGCGCAGCCGGTGAATGCGCACCAGCCAGTCGCCACGGCCATCACGCACGCTGGCACGCAGGTCGATGCGCCGCGGATCGGGATGGTCGAACAAGCGCCGGTGCGCGGCAAATTCCTGTCCGCTGCCCTGGCTCAACCCGCGCTGCGCGCCGGGCCGCCAGCCGCCGAAGCGGCGCGGCAGCCGGTAGTGGAATTCGTCGACGCGGTCCATGGGGTGGAGGCGCAGTCAGGGCGCAGCGATCTTGTCCATGATCTGGGCAATCAGTGCTTCGGACAGCTCGGCCCGGCGCAACTCGTACACCGGCGTGAAGAACACGCGGTGTCCGAGCACCGAGGGCAGCACCGCTGCAAGATCAGCCGGCTCCAGGTGCGAGCGCCCCTCGAGCCAGGCGACCGTGCGCGCCGCGCGCAGCAGTGCGCTCATGCCGCGCGGGCTGGCGCCGGCGAGGATCAGGCGGTCCATGTCCACGTTGTCGAGCCGGATGCCGAACTTCTGCGGCGCCTCGGTGGCCTCCCACACGTCGAGCACATAGCGCTCGATGGTCTCGCTGGCGCGCACGCAGCGCTGCACCTGTGCGGCGATGGCATTGAGCCGGTCCCAGGGCAGGATGGCGGGAGCCACCTTGTCGATCAGGCCTTCGGTGTCGTGGTACGCCGTGTCGAACACCAGCGACTGGCGAATGCCCCGGTCGCTGGGCTTGGGCATGTTCAGCTCGAACATGAAGCGGTCGCGCGCTGCGGAAGCCAGCTCGAAGGTTTCCTCGCGCTCGACCTTGTTGCGGTCGGCGAACACCGTCATGTGCGGAAAGCTGTACTCGCGGTCGAAGGCCGAGACCGTGCGCTCGGCCATGGCGCGCAGCAACAGCGACTGCACCTGCGGCCGGGCCCGGTTGATCTCGTTGAAGAAGAAGGTGACCAGGCGCTCGCCGTGGCGCAGCAGCGGTCCCGGGTCGATGCGCGGCCGGCCTTGCGCGTCGACGTAGGTGTGATAGACCAGATCGCCGGGCATCAGGTCGACCGTGCCCTCCACGCGCTCGAAGTCGCCGCCGATGGCGCGCGAGAAGGCGCGCAGCACCGTGGTCTTGCCGACCCCCACGTCGCCTTCGAGCAATACGTGGCCGCGCGCGAACAGCGCCACGTTGATGAGGCGGATCGTCCCGGTCTGCCCGATGACCGCCTTCGCGACTTCGCTCTCGACGCGCAGCGCGAGGCGGCGCCAGTCTTCGAGTTGTTCTTCGTTGCCCATGGTGTGTGGTGTCCGGTGCCTGGGCTACTTCGACTCCATCATCTTCTTGAGGTTGGCGAGCCCGCCGCGGTAGACGCCCGTGACGGCCTTGATGGCGGCTTCGTCGTTCTTGTCGGGCGGCGGATCGTTGTTGGGATAGCCGCGGTAGAAGGCGCCGCGCCATTCGACGACGGACTTGCCGCCATCGGCCACCACGGTGAGAGTGGAGGTGTAGTTGGTGACCGGCAGCGCGCCGCCGTCTTTCGCGCGGTAGCTGTATTTCTTTTGAGCCTCGTCGTAGCTTTCGAGCGTTTCGACCAGCGTGCCGCCATCCTTGAGCTTGAGGGTGCGCACCGACCCTTCGGCATTGCCCTTGTCGGCGGGGCTGTCGGCCACCGCGGGATGCCAGTCTTTCAGCGCATTGAAGTTCTTTATCTTCGCCCACACGACATCGGCCGGCGCCTCGATGCTGACTTTCTCGCTCACCTTCTGGCGCGTGGGCCCGTGGGCCAAGCTTGGGGCCGATGCGGCAATGAGAACGGATGCGAGGAGGACAGAGAGGGCCCGTCGGCTGGAAGGATGTGTCGGCATGGAAACGTCCGTGATGAAGAATGAGAAAGGCGGTCGAGAAGAAAAAATTCAGTGCTCCATCGGCGCGCCGATGAAGGCGCCGAACCCGCGGCTGTTCTGTCCCGTGGCAATGGTCTTGAGCTTCTGTCCGCTCGCGGCATCGAGCACCTGCACGTTGTCGTCCATCCAGTTCACGACGTACACGCGGTCGGCGTGGGCGGCAACGCCTTCGGGGTACGCGAACCCGGGCAGGGTGCGCAGCACCTTCAGCGAAGCGGCGTCGATCACGCTGACCGTGTCTTCGTGCTGGTTGGTCACGTAGAGCAGCGTGCCGCCCTGCGCCAGCGCCGCGCCGTAAGGCGCCTTGCCCACCTTCACGGTGGCAATGACCGCTGGGCGTTGAATGTCGCGCATGTCGACCACGGAGACGTCGTTGCTCTGCACGTTGAGCGCATAGAGCCGGGTGCGCGGTGCGTCGTAGAGCAGCGCGAACGGATGGCTGCCGACGCGCACGCGTGCCAGCACGCGCCGCGCATGGGCGTCGACCACGGCCACGCTGTCGTCGTCGCGCTCGGCCACGAACACGGTGGCGCCGTCAGGATGAGCGGCCACGCCGGCGGGTGCGCGGCCGACCGCGATCGACGCCAGGGGTTTTGCGGCATTGGCAGCCTGCGCATCGAACGCCAGCAGCCGGCTGCTGTACCAGTCGGCCACGTACAGGCGCTTTCCGTCGCCCGAGATGTCGATGCCGACCGGGCCGTCCCCGGCTGGCAGCGTGTTCACGACCTTCTGCAGGCGCATGTCGATGACAGAGATCGTCTTGCTGTCGGGGTTGGACACGAAGACCCGGCCGGCGCGGCTGGACGCCACCACGCCCGCCGGCGACCGGCCCACCGGCACAGTGGCCACCACTTGCTGCGATGCAAGGTCGATCACCGATACGTCGTGGCTGCCCTGGTTCGTGATGTAGGCGAAGGGTGCAGCCCCGGCCGACGTGCAGAAGAGCAAGACCGCGGCAATCCCGGTGCGCACAGGTGTTGCGGTGCCCGTCATGGCGATGCGCCCAGGCCGCGGCTCAACGCGCGGTGGGAGGGCCGATGAAGCAGCCCTTGTTCACCTTGGCCTGCAGCGCCTTATAGCGCTTGATGTCGGCCTGCAGTTTTTCCGAGTCGCGAATATAGCCGCCGCGTTCGCCGCCGATGGTGGTGGCCTTGGCCGCGGTGCTCAGGTCCACGTATTCCGAATACTTGATTTCCTTGGCCAGCGCGTCGAGCGCGCAAGAGCACTTGTTCGTCATTTCGAAGTTACCGGCGTCCGGATGCGCTGCGATGCATTCCTGCACGTACAGCACGCGGTCCACGGTAGGAAAGTCGTTCGCGCGCGGGGCGCCATGCACGGCCATCGGCAGGCCGAGAAGGCAAAGAAGGCGGAAGATATTTTTCATGGCGTTCGCTGGAATTTCGAGAGAGAAATGCGGCACTATCGCGCCGGCGCCTTGGCCCCATCGATGAGGAGTTCCTCGACCAGGAGGGGCTGGGCTGCAGCGCTCTCGCCCGGTATGGAGGTGCGAATGCCGTAGACGCCGCCCGGAACCGCGTCGGAAAGCGTGAAGCGATAGGTCTTGCTCGCGAACTTTTCGTACTTCGGCCGGTTCGGGTCGTCCAGGAAGGGGCTGAACGCGATCTCCTTGCCCTTGACCGTGCGGCCCTGGTAGCGCAGCGACACGTCGCGCACCTCGGCGTCCTGGTAGATCGCCATGCGGATGCGCTTGCGAAAGTGATATTCGGAGCCGCGCGTGAGACGTTTCATTTCGCGCACGTCATGCTCCAGAAAATAAAGGATGACGGGGTTGCCCTCGGCAGCCGGCACGTCGGGCACCGCGAGCTTGCGCGTGCCGCTCAGGAAGACGCCCTTGGCATCGCAGCAGCTGCCGTCGGGCTTGGCGATCAGCGCCACGGTGACGTTGTCGGCGAAGGCTTCTTCAAAGCTGCCGGTCTTGCCGAAGGTATAGCGCAGCAGCATGGGCGCCTGCAGGCCCTGCAGCTGCGGCGTCATGAACAGGAGGCGCTCCGCGGCCGAGAAGTCGCGCTTGTCGGCCTCGGCATGCGGGGCCAGGGGAGCACAGAGCAGGGCGCAGAGCGAGAAGCGAAGCGGAAGGGCGATGGCGAGGCGCATGAAAGACCTGGTCAGTTGTTGGGTGCTCCGAACGATGCGTCGACCAGCGGAACGCCGTACTCCTTCAGGATGGCCTGGATCTCGGGCGCCTTGGATTCGATCAGCCCCTCGATCTGCTGTTTCCATTCGCGTTCGCCGTAGCGCACGCCCATGGCCATCTGGTAGTCGAGCCGCAAGCCTTTTTCGGACTTGAGCGGCACCACCACGAGCGCGGGGTTCTTGACGCGCCGGGCAAAGAAGCCGGCGATCGGGCCCCAGACCACGACCATATCGAGCTTGCCTTCGGCCAGGTCCTTTTCCACGATCTCACCCGGGTACTGCGCGGGGTCGGCGCTCATGAGCTTGTAGGGCACGCCCTGTTCGAGCAGGCCGTGCTTGTTGAGCCATTGCGAAGCCGGCGATCGGTCGTAGATGCCGATGCGCAGCGACTTGAGCTTGGCCGGATCGAGCTTCAGGAAATCTTCCGCCGAAGCCACGTTGTCCATGCCCTTGCCCTTGGGGAAGACCAGCGCATAGGTCGAGCGGTAGTAGGGCTTGGTGACCGAGACTTCGTCGAGCCCGACGGGCACGCCCATCACGATGTCGCACGGATAGTCCTGCCCCGGAAGCTTGTAGCGCAGCGTGTTGCGGAAGAATGCCAGCCGCTGCGGAAACGAGTAATAGACGACCGGCAGCCCCAGGGTCTTGCCGAACAGCTCGGCGATGCGGTTCTCGATGCCTTCCCCCTTGGTGTTGGAGAAGGGCATGTTGTTGGGGTCCTGGCAGACGCGAAACTCCTTGCGCGGAGGCGTCTCCTGGGCCATGGCGGGAAGCAGCGCGCAGCAGCATGCCGCGCCCAGGAGGCCCGCCCGCAGGCGAGCGCCAAAGGACACGGGCCAGCCAGCACGCGGCCGGGCGGTCATTTGTTTTCTTCCACGCGGGCGCGCGTGATCGCGCCGTCGGACCGGCCCTTCAGGTAGGCATAGAGCTGGTTGATGTTTTCCATCACCGCGGGATTGTTGCCGAAGCTCTGCATGCCCTTGTCGAGCCGTCCGTCGCGAACGGTCTTGATGAAGTCTTCCTTCTTCATCGTCTTCAGGCTGTTGATCAGCGAGGGGCCGACCATGCCTTCCTGGTTCGGGCCGTGGCAGCGGTCGCAGGCCGCGGAGCGCCAGGTGCGGAAACCCTTCATGGTTTCAGGATCCACCTTGTAGCCATCGGTGACTTTGTAGGGCGCCGGGTCGGGCGCGGCGGCGACGGCCAGTGTGCAGGCGACGCCGGCAAGCAGTACGAGGGAAGGCAGCAACGTTGACTTACGAAATTTCATGGCTCCTGGGTCTCCGATATCTTTGAAAGCACGGGGGAGAGCCCTCGAGCGAGTGCTCTCCCGGTCCGCATGTTGCGTCTATCTATTCAATGCAATGACGCCTCGGTCATAACGCCTCACTTGGGCAATGCGAAGACAGTCAGCGAGCCGCCGAGTTCGGTGTACTGGCTCAGCTCCTTGTAGCCGCCGACGGCGCCGAGGCCTTCGGTGCTCTTCTCGGGGTCGATGCCCGCGGCCATGCCGATGCCGGCCCAGCCGCCAATGCCCGAGAACACCCCGATGTACTGCTTGCCCTTGTGTTCATAGGTGAACACGTTGCCGATGATCCCCGAAGGGGTCTTGAACTTGAACAGCTCCTTGTTGATGTCCTTGGCATCGACGCACTTCAGGTAGCCTTCCAGCGTGCCGTAGCAGGAGATCCCGCCGGCGGTGTTCAGCGAACCGCTCCACACCGAGAACTTCTCGGCCTTGGTCTGCACGATCTTGCCGGTGCCCGCGTCCCATGCAATGAAGTTGCCCATGCCGCCATGGCTGCCCGGCGTCGGGTACATCGAGAGCGTGGCGCCCACATACGGCTGGCCTGCCGTGTATTCGACCTTGAACGGCTCATAGTCCATGCAGACGTGGTTCGTCGGCACGTAGAAGAGCTTGGTGTTGGGGTCGTAGGAGGCGGGTTGCTGGTCCTTGCTGCCCAGCGCCGCGGGGCACACGCCCTTGGTGTTGACGTCGGCGCCGTTCTGTGCGGTCGAGTACTTGGCAACCACCTGCGGCCGACCGGTCTTCATGTCGACGTGCGTGGCCCAGTTCACCTTGGGGTCGTACTTCTCGGCCACCAGCAGCGCGCCGGTCACGCGGTCCAGCGTGTAGGCGAAGCCGTTGCGGTCGAAGTGCACCAGCGCCTTGGTCGGCTTGCCCTTGACGTTGATGTCCGCCAGGATCATTTCGTTGATGCCGTCGAAGTCCCACTCGTCATAGGGCGTCATCTGGTAGACCCAGTTGACCTTGCCGGTATCGACGTCGCGCGACCAGATGCTCATCGACCACTTGTTGTCGCCGGGCCGCTGCGCCGGGTTCCAGGTCGACGGGTTTCCGGTGCCGTAGTACACGGCATTGGTTGCCTTGTCGTAGCTGTACCAGCCCCAGGTGGTGCCGCCGCCGATCTTCCACTGGTCGCCCTTCCAGGTCTTCAGCGAAGAGTCCTTGCCGACCGGCGCCATCTTGCCGTCGGTCCAGGTCATGGTCTTGGCCGGGTCCATCAGCATCTCTTCGTCGGGACCCGTGCTGAAGCCCTTCCAGGCCAGCTTGCCGTCCTTGATGTTATAGGCAGCCAGGTAGCCGCGCACGCCGAACTCGCCGCCGCTGATGCCGGTGATGACCTTGTCCTTGAAGACGTGGGGGGCGTTGGTGTTGGTGGCCCCGACCTTCGGATCGCCGTTCTTCACCGTCCACACCACCTTGCCGGTCTTGCCGTCGAGCGCGACGAGCGTGGTGTCGGCCTGTTGCAGGAAGACCTTTCCTTCCGCATAGGCAAGGCCCCGGTTCACCGTGTCGCAGCACATGACCGCGATCACTGACTGATCCTGCTTGGGTTCGTACTTCCACAGGATCTTCTGGGTCTCGACATCGATCGCGAACACCTTGTTCGGGAACGGCGAGTGCAGGTACATCGTGCCGTCGACCACCAGGGGCGAGCCCTCGTGACCGCGCAGCACGCCGGTGGAGAATGTCCACGCGACCTGCATCTTGCCCACGTTGCTCTTGGTGATCTGGTTCAACTTGCTGTATCGCTGGTTGAACATATCGCCCGCTTGCGTGGCCCAGTTCTTGGAGTTGGCGATGTTTTTCTCCACGTCGGCATTGGCAAGCGCCAAAGCCGGAAGAGCCAACATCGCGACGCCGATATGCCGTACAAGACGGCCGGCGATCTGCCTGGAAAACTTCATAAATGTCTCCTCACATTTCAGTGGGTTTCGAACACGATCATGGCAGCACCCGCGGATCTTTCGATCGCTTTGGCGAATGCTGCGGTCCGCAACATCCATGCCTGCCATTTCCAGCCGAGATCGCTTTGGAGACCGATGTGCGTTCGATGCGAAGGCCCGCGGCCTCACTCGGACGAGGTGTGTACCAGGCAGGGGTCGCGGAGTTCGCAGCGGTGTCCCGCAATGGGACTCGAACTTAGGGAAATCCCGAGCGTTCGACGCACGGTCCCGCGCCGGACGCCTTGCATTGCCGCAGCCTTGCAACGTGTGCGCATCCAAATTTGACGCAAAGTGTCTCGCGCGAAGTACGGCTGTACGGCGCAGAGAGGCGCAAAGGCAGCTGCGCGGCCGGTGGGAGGCGACTTGGCACAGTGAAAACCCTCGTCGCGCCGAGGCACAGAATTTGCGGATTGAATGCGAACGGCAAATACCATCGGAGCCCGAACTGCTCGACACATCCCACCGGCCTACATGCTGCGAACCATCGACTTAACCAAGCGCTATGGCACGCGCACGGCGCTGCAATCGTTGTCGCTGCGTTTGCCCGCAGGCCAGTTCGTGGCGCTGCTCGGACCCAACGGCGCGGGCAAGTCCACGCTGTTCCAGGTGCTGACCGGGATGTTCGCGGCCGACGAGGGCGAGGTCGAAGTGGCCGGCCATTCGCTGCGCCGCTCCGCGACCGCTGCGCTGCGGCACATCGGCGTCGTGTTCCAGCAGATGTCGCTCGATCTGGACCTCAGCATCCGGCGCAACCTGCTGTTCCAGGCCGACCTGCACGGCCTGCCGCGGCGGGTGGCCGAAGAGCGCATCGCGTCGGCGTGCGAGCGCCTGAACATCGATGCCGATCTGGACCGCAAGGTGCGCGAACTGTCGGGCGGCAACCGGCGCAAGGTCGAACTCGCGCGTGCGGGCCTGCACCGGCCGGCCGTGCTGCTGATGGACGAAGCCACGGTCGGGCTCGACCCGAAGTCGCGCCAGGATCTGCTGGCCGCATTGCATGCCGACGTGCGCGAGCGCGGCGTATGCGTGCTGTGGGCAACGCACCGGGTCGAAGAGGCCGAGGAGGCCGACCGCGTGCTCGTGCTGCACAAGGGATCCCTGCTGGCGGACGGCACGCCGGCGGAAGTGGGCCGGCTGCTCGGTGGCGCCACGCTCGAGGCAGGCTTCATCGCGCGCACCGCTTGAAACAAAAAAGAAATCCGAGCCAGAAAAATGGAGACATCGCATGCCGCAACCTTCCTTCCTTTCGCTTCCCGGCGCGCTCGTTCGCGGGGCTTGCAGCCGTAGCGCGCTCGCGCTCGTGCTGGCCGCGGCGAGCGGTGCTGCGCTGTCGCAGGGCACCGCCTATGTGTCGAGCGAAAAGGACAACGCGCTCACGATGATCGACGTGGGTACCCTTGCCGTGAAAGGCACGATCCCGACCTGCAAGCGCGCGCGCCACATCCAGCTCACGCCCGAGCGCCAGATCATGGTGGCCTGCACCGACTCCAACCAGGCCGACCTGATCGACCCCGCGAGCGGCAAGTCGGTGCGGCGCATTCCGCTCGGCGACGAACCCGAGGCCTTCGACCTGTCGCCGGACGGCAAGGTGATCTACGTTTCCAACGAAGACGCGGGCGAGGCCAGCTTCATCGATGCGGCCAGCGGCAAGAAGCTGCGCTCGGTCAAGGTGGGCGCGGAGCCGGAGGGCGTCAAGGTGAGCGCGGACGGCAAGACCCTGTACGTGACCTCGGAGGTGGCGAGCCTCGTGCACGTGATCGACACCGCCAGCGGCAAGGTGGTGAAGAATATCCGGGTCGGCAAACGCCCGCGGCGCATGGCCATCACGCCCGACGGCAAGGAGCTGTGGGTCACCAACGAGCTGGGAGCCAGTGTCAGCATCGTCTCCACCGCCACGCACGAGGTGACCGGCACGCTGAAGTTCGAAGTCAAGGGCGCGCGCGCCGAAGACATCACGCCGGTGGGCATCCAGATGACGAGCGACGGCAAGCGCGCCTTCGTGGGCCTCGGCCGCGCCAACCACGTGGCCTTCGTGGACGTGCCGGGCCGCAAGGTGAGTTCGCTGGTGCTGGTCGGCAAGCGGGCCTGGAACGTCACGCTCGACAAGGCGCAGGCGCGGCTCTATGTGGTCAACGGACTGAGCGACGACGTGACCGTGGTCGATGTGGCCGGCGCGAAGGCCATCAAGAGCGTTCCGGTGGGACGCGTGCCCTATGGGCTCGTGATCGTCGAATGAGGCTGCGCGCAACGGTTTGCCGGCTTTTGACCCCGTGGCTGGCCGCGGCGCTCGTCGCGCCCTTTGCGGTGGGCCCGGTTGGCGCGGCGGTACTCAAGGCGACGCTGATCACGCCCGCCGACGATCCGCGCATGGAGCGCACGCGCACCGAGCGGGCCTACCTCGGACATCCCGGCGGTCCGCTGGCCGAAGGGGTCGAGGTGGCGCTCGACGAGGCCAAGTTCGAGCTCGACGCGGCCGGTGCCGAGGTGGCGCTGGCCAGCGCGGCGGCCGCTTCGCTCGATGCGGCGCGCGCCGCGGCCGTGGCGGCCGAGAAAGCCGGCGCGGCGGTGCTGCTGACCGACCTGCCGGCGGACTGGACGCTGGCCGTGGCCGATGCCGTGAAGCTGCCGGTGCTGAATCTCAGCGAGGCATCCGACCGCCTGCGCCAACAGGACTGCCGGGCCCGCCTGTTCCATTTGATTCCAAGCGAACGCATGCGCAGCGATGCGCTGGCGCAGACGCTGGTGTCACGCAAATGGAGCAAGCTGCTCCTGCTGGTGGGCGGCAGTCCGCAAGACGCCATGCGCGCGGCCACCGTGCAGGCTTCGATCAAGCGCTACGGGTTGCAGGTGGTGGCCAGCAAGCCTTTCAAGCTCTCGGCCGATCCGCGCGAGCGCGACCTTGCCAACACGCTGCTGCTCACGGCCGGCAACAGCTATGACGCGGTGTGGGTGGTCGACAGCGACGGCGAATTTGCCCGCACGCTGCCGTACCGCACCGTGCTGCCGCGGCCGGTGGTGGGCGACGGCGGGCTGGTGGCGCTGGCCTGGCATGCGCAGTTCGAACGCTACGGCGCGCCGCAGGTGTCGCGCCGTTTTGCCAAGGCGGCCAAGCGCCCGATGACGGCGCAGGACTGGGCCGCGTGGATGGCCGGCAAGACCCTGGCGGCAGCCGCCATTGGCGCGCCCAAAGGCCCGAACGCAGCGTGGGCCCAGGCCATCGCCAAGGGCACCCTCGACGGCTCCAAGGGCACCAACCTGAGCTTTCGCGCCTGGGACGGCCAGTTGCGCCAGCCCATGCTGTTGAGCGACGGGCAGGGCGTGATCTCGCAGGCCCCGGCCGAGGGCATGCTGCATCCGCGCGACGTGCTCGACACGCTGGGCGCCGACGCACCGGAGAAGCTATGTCCGACCGCACGCTGAAGACAGCAAAGACCCCCGCGGGAGAAAACGCCGAGCCGCTGGCGAGACGGGGTGTGCCTCACGCGCTGCAGGCGATGCGTGCCATCATGCTGCGCGAGCTCTACAAGTTCTCGCAGCAGACCGGGCGGCTGGTGTCGGCGCTGGTTCGGCCGCTGTTGTGGCTGGCCGTGTTCGCGGCGGGCTTTCGCAACGTGTTCGGCGTGGCGATCGTCGAGCCCTACGACACCTACATTCCGTACGACGTCTACATCGTGCCGGGGCTGGTCGGCATGGTGCTGCTGTTCAACGGCATGCAGTCGTCGCTCGCCATGGTGTACGACCGCGAGATGGGGCTGATGCGCCTCCTGCTCACCGCGCCGCTGCCGCGGCCGTGGCTGCTGTTCTCTAAGCTTTGCGCCACCGCGCTGCTGTCGGTGCTGCAGGCGCTGGCCTTCGTGGTCGTGGCGGCGCTCATCGGCACCGAACTGCCACTGCTGTCGCTCTCCGGCCTGCATGCGCTGGTGGCGCTGGCCGCCGGCGCGCTCATGCTGGGCGCGCTCGGCCTGCTGCTGTCGGTGCACATCAAGCAGCTGGAGAACTTCGCGGGCACGATGAACTTCGTCATCTTTCCGATGTACTTCCTCTCGACCGCGCTGTATCCGTTGTGGAAGCTGCAGGAGTCCGGGGCCGAGTGGGTGTACCAGCTGGCGCGCTTCAACCCCTTCACTTATGCCGTGGAGTGGGTCCGCTTCGCGCTCTACGGCAAGGACCCGGGCCTCGCCCCGTATGTGGTGCTCGGCTGCCTGGTCGTTTTCTTCGGCCTCGCGTGCTGGGGCTACGACCCGCAGCGCGGCTTCGGCGGCCTGACCAAGCGTGGCGGAGGCGGGCCATGAACGGGCAGGGCGCTGCCACCCGTCGCCGCTGGCTGCGCAATGCGGGCGCGCTGGCGCTGGGCGCATTGCCGCTGGCGCGCGCCGTGGCGTCGACCGAGCCCTTTCCTTCCCGTCCGGTCACGCTCTGGGTGCCCTGGCCCGCGGGCGGCGCCACCGACATCTCTCTGCGGATCCTGGCCGAACTGGCCTCGGTCGCGCTGGGGCAGCCGGTGCTCACCGAGAACCGCGGCGGTGCCGGCGGCACGCTGGCCATGCCGGTGCTGCAGCAGGCGCGGCCCGACGGCTACACCATCGCCCAGATGCCGCAGACGGTGTTCCGCGCGCCGCACACGCAAAGGGTGCTGTGGGATCCGATCCGCGACGTGACGCCGATCATCCAGGTCTCCAGCGTGACCTTCGGCGTGCTGGTGGCGGCGGGCAGCGGCTTTCGTTCGCTGGAAGACATGTTCGCGTTCGCGCGTGCACGGCCCGGCGAGCTGACCATTGCCACCAACGGCATCGGTACCACGCCGCACATGGTGCTGGAGGCACTGTTCACGGCGCGCGGCCTGCGCTACATCCACGTGCCGTACAAGGGAACCGCCGAGCAGCTGAATGCGATCGCGGGCGGCCAGGTGATGGCCGGTGTCAATTCCACCGGCTTCGGACCCGCGGTCGACTCGGGCACGCTGCGGCTTTTGGCGATCTTTTCGGGCGAGCGTTCGAAGCGCTGGCCGCAGGTACCCGTGCTGCGCGAGCTAGGTTTCGACATCGTGGCCAAGTCGCCGTATGGACTGGCCGGGCCGCGAGGCATGTCGCGCGCGGTGGTGGCGGCGCTGCACGACGCATTCAAGAAAGCCATGTTCGATCAGCGCTTCAAGGACGAGCTGGCCAAGTACGACCAGGAGGTCGATTACCTCGGGCCGGAGGCGTACGCGCAATCGTGCCGCGAGATCTTCGCGCAGGAGCGCGCCATCGTGGAGAGGCTGGGCCTTGCGCGCACCGGCACCTGAGGAGGGGAAAGCACTGTGATCCGACCGAACAAGCAAGCGAGGCGCGGCCTGATCGGCCTTGCCGTGGCCGCCGCGGCCTGCCCGACGCCGGGACAGGCGCAGGAAACCGCGCCGCAGGCGGGCAGCCTGCCGACCGTGGAGGTGGTCAGCACCACGCCCGTGCCGGGCATCGAGGTGCCGAAGGACCAGATTCCGTCCAACGTGCAGACCGCCGACGACCTGCACCTGCGCCGCGCGCAGAGCCTGAACCTGCCCGACTTCCTGGCCACGCAGATGCCGAGCGTGAACGTGAACGAGATCCAGGGCAACCCGTACCAGGTCGACGTGAACTACCGCGGCTTCAGTGCGAGCCCGGTGCTCGGAACACCGCAGGGCCTGTCGGTGTACCAGGACGGCGTGCGCATCAACGAGCCCTTCGGCGACGTGGTGAACTGGGACCTGATTCCGAAGGCGGCCATCTCCAGCATCACGCTGCTGCCGGGCTCCAACCCCCTGTTCGGCCTGAACACGCTCGGCGGCGCGCTGTCGCTGCAGACCAAGCGGGGCGACACGCATCCGGGCACCGAGCTGGAGCTGCAGGCCGGCTCCTTCGGCCGCGTGAGCACCGAGCTTTCGCACGGCCGGAAGCTCGCCGACGGCGGGCACCTGTTCCTCGCGTTCGGCGGGCTCAACGAAGACGGCTGGCGCAACTACTCGCCTTCGCGCGTGCGCCAGCTGTTTGCCAAGGTGGGGCAAGACAGCGGCAGGCTCTCGTGGGATCTGAGCTTTACCCATGGCGACAACCGGCTGGTGGGCAACGGCCTGCTGCCCGAGTCCATGCTGATGCAGGACCGCAAGCAGGTCTATACGCGGCCCGACCGTACCGGCAACCGCATGTCGATGCTGACGCTCAACGGCAGCTATCGATTGAGCGACCAGCAGACGATCTCGATGACCGCGTACACGCGGCGCTCGCGCTACAGCACGCTCAACGGCGACCTGAACGACGACTTCAATCCGACCGAGAACGGAAATTCGGGCGTGGAGAACCGCACCTATACGCGCCAGCACGGCGAAGGCGTGGCGCTGCAGTCGACCTATACCGCGGGCATTCATCAGCTCACCTTCGGCGCCTCGGTGGACCGGGCGCGCACGCATTTCCTGCAGACCGAGGCCGAAGGCATTCTCGATGCGACGCGCGCCGTGGTGCCGCAGGAAGAGGCCGAAGTCGACGCGCTGCTCGCGGGCAAGAGCCGCACCGCGAGCGTCTATTTTTCCGACCTGGTGACGCTGCGGCCGGACCTGCAGCTCAGCCTTTCGGGCCGCTACAACGACACCCGCGTGACGACCCGCGACGACGGGCGCGCCTTGCTCGGGCTTTCCACCCAGCTCGACGGCGAAGGCCGCTACAAGAAGTTCAACCCCGCCATCGGCCTCACGTGGCAGGCCACGCCGCAGCTTACGGCCTATGCGGGCTGGAGCCAGGGCAGCCGCGCGCCGAGCCCCATCGAGCTGGGCTGCTCCGATCCGCAGAACGCCTGCGTGCTGCCCAACGCGCTGCAGTCCGATCCGCCGCTCAAGCAGGTGGTGTCGCAGACCTTCGAAACCGGCCTGCGCGGGACCTTCGCGCCGGGCCTGCGATGGAATGCATCGGTGTTCCGCACGGTCAACAAGGACGACCTGCTGTTTGTCAGCAGCGGGCTCTCGCGCGGCTACTTCAGCAACTTCGGGCGCACCCTGCGCCAGGGTGTGGAACTCGGCCTCTCGCAGCAGACCGACCGCTTCGACTGGTCGCTGTCGTACAGCTACCTGCGGGCGCGATACGACTCCCCGGCCTGCCTGGTGGCTGAAGCGAACAGCAGCGCAGAGACCAGCCCCGCCTGCACCGGCGAAGGCGAAATCGCGGTGCGGCGCGGCGATCGCCTGCCGGGTCTGCCGGCGCATTCGCTCAAGTTCAATGCCGACTGGCGCGTGACATCCAGCTGGACGCTCGGCGCGCAGTACCGCGCCTACTCGCGGCAGACGGTGCGCGGCAACGAGAACGGCCTGCACACGCCCGACGGAGACGCTTTCAGCGGCAGCGGCCGCATCGGCGGCTATGCGCTGCTCGACCTCACGACGCGCTGGAAGCTGGGCCGCAACGTGGAGCTTTTTGCCAAGGTGGCGAACGTGTTCAACCGCCGCTATGCCACGGCCGGCCAGTTGGGCCGCAGCGGCTTCGATGCGAGCGGCGCGGTTCTGGCGCCCGATGCATGGCGCAACGCGCAGTTCGTGGCGCCGGGTGCGCCACGCGCGGTGTGGGTCGGCGTGCGCGTGCAGCTCGGCGTCTGAAGCCGCGCGTCGAAAGGTTCTTCAGGCGGGGCGCCGCATACTGCGTTTTTTTGCAGCGGGGCGCACCGCCGGCAGCGTGCCGAGCTGCTGGTGGATCTGCGCCTGGCCGTGCGTGCGCAGGTAGTCCTCGAACGCCAGCGCCACCTGCGGCAGCTGCCGCGACGCCAGGTGCATCACGTACCAGTCGCGCACCACGGGATTGCCCGGCACCGGCAGCACGCCCAAGAGGCCGGCGTTCATCTCGAGCACGCAGGTATGCATGGACAGGAAGGCGATGCCGAATCCGGCGGCGCACATCTGCTTGATGGCCTCATTGCTCGACAGCTCCGAGCCGATGCGCAGCGGCAGCCCCTCGTCCTTGAAGAAGCGTTCGACCGTGGTGCGCGTGCCCGAGCCGCGCTCGCGCACCAGCATGCGCGTATCCGACAGCATGGCGAGCGTGGGCTTGGCCGCCGACATCAGCGGGTGCGAGGGCGCCGCGAGAAAAGCCATCGGGTGCTTGGCGAAGGCGCTGGAGTCGGTCTTCAGCTCCGCGGGAGGGCGGCCCATGATGGCGATGTCGATCTCCTGGCCCGCGAGCATGCGAACGATCTCGTCGCGGTTGCCCACCTGCAGCTTGACCTTCACCTTCGGGTGTTCCTTGGCGAAGTTCACCAGGATCGGCGGCAGCAGGTATTCGGCCGTGGTGATGGCGCCCACGCGCAGCGTGCCCGAGAAAACCCCCTGCAGCATGGCCATTTCGTCGCCGGCCTCGCGCCACAGGTCGAGGATGCGGCCGGCGTAACCGGCCAGCAGTTCGCCCGCCTCGGTCAGGCGGATGCCGCGGCCCGTGCGCTGCAAGAGCGGCGTGCCGGCCGACTCCTCGAGCGTGCCGATCTGTATCGACACCGCGGGTTGCGTCAGGTGCATTTCGTCTGCAGCAAGTGAAACGCTGCCGAGCCGCGCCACGGCGTGGAAGGTGGCGAGCTGGCGAAAGCTGGCGTGCTTGGAAAGAGGCATGCGGTGATATTAGGTTTGGCAAATGCTAATGTCAAAAGATTTAATTTTTCTTTATCTTTTATGCGGCCTACATTCACTTCACCGACAGCACCAAACCCCTTCACTCGAGAGGCACTCCATGGGCAACATGAACGAAGCAATCCAGATCACCGACGCCAAGAAGCGCTACTCGGCCGGTGTGCTGAAGTACGCGCAAATGGGCTATTGGGACGGCGACTACCAGCCCAAGGACACCGACATCCTCGCGCTGTTCCGCATCACGCCGCAAGACGGCGTGGACGCCGTCGAGGCGGCCGCGGCGGTGGCCGGCGAATCGTCCACCGCGACCTGGACCGTGGTGTGGACCGACCGCCTCACCGCCTGCGACATGTACCGCGCCAAGGCCTACAAGGTGGAGCCGGTGCCCAACAACCCGGGGCAGTATTTCTGCTACGTGGCTTACGACCTCTCGTTGTTCGAAGAGGGCTCCATCACCAACGTGACGGCCTCCATCATCGGCAACGTCTTCAGCTTCAAGCCGCTGAAGGCCGCGCGGCTGGAAGACATGAAGTTTCCGGTCGCCTACGTCAAGACCTTTCCAGGGCCGCCGACCGGCATCGTGGTGGAGCGCGAGCGGCTCGACAAATTCGGCCGGCCCTTGCTGGGCGCAACCACCAAGCCGAAGCTCGGCCTTTCGGGCCGCAACTACGGCCGCGTGGTGTATGAGGGCCTGCGCGGCGGGCTCGACTTCATGAAGGACGACGAGAACATCAACTCTCAGCCCTTCATGCACTGGCGCGACCGCTTCCTGTTCGTGATGGATGCGGTCAACAAGGCCAGCGCCGCCACCGGCGAGGTCAAGGGCAGCTACCTCAACGTCACGGCCGGCACCATGGAAGAGATGTACCGCCGCGCGCAGTTCGCCAAAGAGCTCGGCTCGGTGATCGTGATGGTCGACCTGGTCATCGGCTACACAGCCATCCAGTCGATGAGCCACTGGTGCCGCCAGAACGACATGATCCTGCACCTGCACCGCGCGGGCCACGGCACCTACACGCGCCAGAAGAACCACGGCGTGAGCTTCCGCGTGATCGCCAAGTGGATGCGCCTGGCCGGCGTGGACCACATCCACGCAGGCACGGCCGTCGGCAAGCTCGAGGGCGACCCGATGACGGTGCAGGGCTATTACAACGTGTGCCGCGACACGCACACCAAGGTCGACCTGCCGCGCGGCATCTATTTCGATCAGGACTGGGGCGCGCTGCGCAAGGTGATGCCGGTGGCTTCGGGCGGCATCCATGCGGGGCAGATGCACCAGCTGCTCGACCTGTTCGGCGACGACGTGGTGCTGCAGTTCGGCGGCGGAACCATCGGGCATCCGCAGGGCATCCAGGCCGGGGCCACGGCCAACCGGGTGGCGCTCGAAGCCATGGTGCTCGCCCGCAACGAAGGCCGCGACATCGCCAACGAGGGGCCGCAGATCCTGCGCGACGCGGCCAAGTGGTGCACGCCGCTTGCGGCCGCGCTCGACACCTGGGGCGAGATCTCCTTCAACTACGCCTCCACCGATACCTCCGACTACGTGCCGACGCCGTCGGTGGCCTGAACACACGTTCCCCGTTCCGCAGTTCTCCAGGAGCAATAGACATGCGAATCACACAAGGCACTTTTTCCTTCCTGCCCGACTTGAGCGACGAGCAGATCAGCCGCCAGGTCGAGTATTGCCTCGACAAGGGCTGGGCCATCGGCCTGGAGTACACCGACGACCCGCATCCGCGCAACACCTTCTGGGAGATGTTCGGCAACCCGATGTTCGACATCAAGGACGCGGCCGGCGTGATGCTCGAACTCGCGTCATGCCGCAAGACCTTTCCCCAGCAATACATCCGCGTGACGGCGTTCGACTCGACCCACGGCACCGAGTCGGTGGTGATGTCCTTCATCGTCAACCGGCCGTCCCACGAGCCGGGCTTCCGCCTCATCCGCACGGAGGAGCCGGGCCGCACGATCCGCTACAGCATCGAAAGCTATGCGGTGCAGGCGCGGCCCGAAGGCAGCCGGTACTGAGTGAACCCCGCCGCACGCACTTTGCCAGAGGCCCGCATGGACGCCACCGAAACCCCCGCCACCACGGCCGCGATTGCCACCGCGCCGAAGCTGCTCTTCGAGTCTTCGGGCGTGAAGGCGCTGCTCGACCAGCTCGACGCCGAGCTGATCGGGCTGGCGCCGGTCAAGGGCCGCATCCGCGACATCGCGGCGCTGCTCCTGATCGACAAGCTGCGCCAGGAGCAGGGGCTGCAGTCGCAGCCGCCTTCGCTGCACATGTCGTTCACCGGCAACCCGGGCACCGGCAAGACCACGGTGGCCATGCGCATGGCCGAGGTGCTCAAGCAACTGGGCTACGTGCGCAAGGGCCACCTGGTGGCGGTGACGCGCGACGACCTGGTGGGGCAGTTCATAGGCCACACGGCGCCCAAGACCAAGGAAGTGATCAAGAAGGCGATGGGCGGCGTGCTGTTCATCGACGAGGCCTACTACCTCTACCGGCCGGAGAACGAGCGCGACTACGGGCAGGAGTCGATCGAGATCCTGCTGCAGGTGATGGAGAACCAGCGCGACGACCTGGTGGTGATTCTTGCTGGCTACAAGGACCGCATGGAAACCTTCTTCAGCAGCAACCCGGGCATGGCCTCGCGCATTGCGCACCACATCGATTTTCCGGACTACAGCGAGGCCGAGCTGATGCAGATCGCGCAGCTCATGCTGGGGCGGCTGAACTACAGCTTCGACGACGGCGCGGCCTCCACCTTCTCGCGCTACGTGAGCCTGCGCCGGCGCCAGCCGCACTTTGCCAATGCGCGATCGATCCGCAACGCGCTCGACCGCATCCGGCTGCGCCACGCCACGCGCCTCTTCGGCAGCGAGCAGGCGCTGACCCGCGAGCAGCTCTGCACGCTCGAGGCACAGGACATCCTCGCGAGCCGCGTCTTCAATCCGCCGGCGGACGCCGCGCAGACGGAAGGAGCATAGGTATGAGCATCGAAGCCCTTGTTTTCGACGTCGATGGCACCCTGGCCGATACCGAGGAAGTGCATCGCATGGCCTTCAACCTCGCGTTCGAGCAACTCGGGCTCGACTGGCACTGGGGACAGGCCGAGTACCGCTCGCTGCTGGCGGTCACGGGCGGCAAGGAGCGCATGAAGACCTACATCGATTCGCTGCCCCTGGGCGCATCGGAAAAGAAGCGGCTGCACGAGCGGGTGCCGGCCATCCATGCCGCCAAGACACAGCACTACACCGACATCGCGCGGCGCGGCGGTATCGAACTGCGCCCCGGCGTGCTGCGTATTCTCGACGAGGCCCAGGACGCGGGCCTGCGCCTGGCCATTGCCAGCACCACCACGGCCGTCAACATCGATGCGCTGCTGCAGGCCACGCTCGGTCCACGCGGGCTCACGATGTTCGACGTGATTGCCTGCGGCGACCAGGTGCGCGCCAAGAAGCCGGCTTCCGACATCTACCTGCTGGCGCTCGACACGCTCGGCGTGCCGCCCGAGCGCGCGATCGCGATCGAGGACTCGGCCAACGGGCTGCGCTCGGCGCTCGGTGCCGGCCTCTGGACGGTGGTCACGCCCACCTTCTGGACCGAGGGGAGCGATTTCGGCGGCGCCGGCCTCGTGCTGCCCAGCCTCGGCGACCCCGCGCAGCCGCTGCCCGGCGAGCCCGGCGGGCGCCTCTCATCTTCTGCGTGGCTGGGCATCGAGGAACTCCTGCGGATGGCCAGCGTGGCCCCGCCATTGAATGCCGTGCAGGCGCTTTACCGTGAGGACAGCTAAATGCAGAACGAGAAAAAGGCCATGCGGATCGCGCCCAGCCTGCTGTCGGCCGACTTCGCGCGGCTCGGCGAAGAGGTCACCGCGGTCATCCAGGCGGGGGCCGATCTGATCCATTTCGATGTCATGGACAACCACTATGTCCCGAATCTGACAATCGGTCCGCTGGTGTGCGAGGCCATCAAGCCCTACGCGACGGTGCCGATCGACGTGCACCTGATGGTCAAGCCGGTCGATGCGCTGATCCCGATGTTCGCGCAGGCGGGCGCCTCGATCATCTCGTTCCACCCCGAGGCCAGCGAGCACATCGACCGCACGATCCGGCTGATCACGGCGAGCGGGTGCAAGGCGGGCCTGGTGCTCAACCCCGCCACGCCGCTGCAGGTGCTGGACCACGTGCTGGACCAGCTGGACCTGGTGCTGCTGATGTCGGTCAACCCCGGCTTCGGCGGGCAGAGCTTCATCGAGAGCGTGCTGCCGAAGATCGAAGCGGTGCGGCGCCGCATCGATGCGAGCGGGCGCGATATCTGGCTCGAGGTCGACGGTGGCGTGAAGCCCGACAACGCCGCGCGCATCGGCGCCGCGGGGGCCGACACGCTGGTGGCGGGCTCGGCGGTCTTCAGCGGCGGGCGCTACCGCGAAGCCATCGACGCGATTCGCATCCAGGCGCTGCAGGGCAGGCACGACATGGAAAGGTCTCCCGCATGACGAAAGACCTGCGCGATATCGATGCGATCGCCTTCGATCTCGACGGCACGCTGGTCGACAGCGCGCCGGACATTCGCGTTGCCCTGAACGCCGCGCTCGAAGAGGCCGGGCTGGACTGTTTCGACCTGGACACCGTGCGCGCGTGGATCGGCGATGGCCCGGATGCGCTGATTCTCCAAGCGCTGCGGCGGCAGGACCTCGGCGGCAGCGAGGCCTTGCGCAGCCGGCTGCGCAAGGCTTTCGACGCGGCCACGCTGGCGGCGCCGCTGAAGCACGGCGGCGTGTTCGAGGGCATTGCCGAACTCGTCGACGGCCTGCGCCGTGCGCTCCCGATGGTGGTGGTCACCAACAAGCCGACGCCGCTGGCACGCGCCGTGCTGGATGCAGCCGGTCTGCTGCAGCCGATGGCCGGGGTTTTTGGTGCCGACGCGGCGGCGCAGCGCAAGCCCGCGCCCTTTTTGCTGCAGGCCGCGGCGCGCCAGCTGGGTGTGGAACCCGCGCGCCTGCTGATGGTGGGCGACGGCCCCGCCGACCTGCTCGCCGCGCAAGCGGCCGGCTCGCCGGCGGCGCTGGTGGCATGGGGCTATGGCGGCCACGCGGCCGTGGACGCCGCCGCGGTGGCGCCGGCCTGGCGGGTCGCGACGCCGCAGCAGCTGCTGTTGACGGTGCGCGAGTCGCGCGCCGTTCGCCGGGATGAAGAAACGACAACGACCAGATACTGAAATCAACCAGGAGACGAACATGCCCATAGCAGGCAAGGCCACGCTGACCCAATACATCATCGAGGAGCGCCGCCGCCACCCCGGGGCCACGGGCGCGCTCAATGCGCTCATCACCGACGTCTCTCTTGCCTGCAAGGCGATCTCGCGCAAGGTGGCGCTCGGCGCCCTGGGCGACGTGCTTGGCAGCGCCCGCACGCAGAACGTGCAGGGCGAGGAACAGAAGACGCTCGACGTGCTGAGCAACGACATGTTCCTGCGCGCCAACGAGTGGGGCGGACACGTCGCGGGCATGGTGTCCGAAGAGATGGAAGAGCCCTACCTGCCGCCGCGGCAATACCCGCGCGGCAAGTACCTGCTGCTGTTCGATCCGCTCGACGGCTCCTCGAACATCGACGTGAACGTGGCGGTGGGCAGCATCTTCTCGATCTTGCGCGCGCCCACGCCCGAGGCCGATGCGAAGCCCGAAGACTTTTTGCAGCCGGGCACCGAACAGGTCGGCGCGGGCTACGCGATCTACGGTCCCTCGACCATGCTGGTGCTGACGCTGGGCAACGGCACGCATGCCTTCACGCTCGACCCCCAGCTGGGCGAATGGGTGCTGAGCCATCCGAACCTGAGCATCCCGCGGCAGACCAACGAGTTTGCGATCAACGCGTCGAACAGCCGCTTCTGGGAACCGGCCGTGAAGCGCTACGTCGACGAATGCCTGGCCGGCAAGGAGGGCTCGCGCGGCATCGACTTCAACATGCGGTGGATCGCCTCGCTGGTGGCCGAGACGCACCGCATCCTGATGCGCGGCGGTGTTTTCATGTACCCGCGCGACAGCAAGGAGTCGGGCCGGGACGGCCGGCTGCGGCTGCTCTATGAAGCCAACCCGATCTCCTTCTTGATCGAGCAGGCCGGCGGCATGGCCAGCACCGGTCGCAGGCGGCTGATGTCGGTCGAGCCGGAGTCGATCCACCAGCGCATCGGCCTGGTCTTCGGCTCATCGGAAGAGGTGGCGCGCGTGGAGGCGTATCACAACGAGGCGCCGCAGGACACCTACCAGGCGCCGCTCTTCGGCAAGCGCGGCCTCTTCGCGGCCGCCGCCTGATAGGCAGCAGCGCAGCAGCAAGACAACAGGGCCGCGCCTGCGCGGCTCCGGACGAATTTTTTCATCTCCTCGAGGCCACCATGTCAGCCAAACATCCCATCGTTGCCATCACCGGCTCGTCCGGCGCAGGCACCACGTCCGTCACGCGAACCTTCGAGAACATCTTTCGCCGCGAGAGCGTCAAGGCCGCCATCGTGGAGGGCGACAGCTTTCACCGCTACGACCGCACGTCCATGAAGGCAGCCATGGCCGAGGCCGAGGCCGCGGGCAACCGGAACTTCAGCCACTTCGGCGAGGACGCGAACCTGTTCGCCGAACTCGAGGCGCTGTTTCGCGACTACGGCGAAGCGGGCGTGGGCCGGAGCCGCAAGTACCTGCACGACGCGGTGGAGGCGGCGCCCTACAAGCAGGAGCCCGGCACCTTCACGCCATGGGAAACGCTGCCGGACAGCGAGCTGCTGTTCTACGAAGGCCTGCATGGCGGCGTGACGACGGAGAAGGTCGATATCGCGCGCCACGTCGACCTGCTGATCGGCGTGGTGCCGGTGATCAACCTCGAGTGGATCCAGAAGCTGCACCGCGACAAGAACACGCGCGGCTATTCCACCGAGGCCGTGACCGACGTGATCCTGCGCCGCATGAACGAGTACGTGCACTACATCTGCCCGCAGTTCACGCGCACGCACATCAACTTTCAGCGCGTGCCCGTGGTCGACACCTCCGACCCGTTCATTGCGCGCACCATTCCAAGCCCGGACGAAAGCCTGGTGGTGATCCGCTTCTCCAACCCCACGGGCTTCGACTTTCCCTATCTGCTGAGCATGCTGCACGATTCCTTCATGTCGCGCGCCAACACGCTGGTGGTGCCGGGCGGAAAGATGGAGCTCGCCATGCAGCTGATCTTCACGCCGATGATCCTGCGGCTCATGGAGCGCCGCAAGAAGTCGTACGCGATCTAGCGCCCGCACCTCTGTAACCACAGGCCCCCCACACACCAACAAGCAACCAGGACCTCCGGCATGACGATTGAAAACCTCGCCTTGCGCACGCAGTGCGCCAACGCCATCCGCGCGCTGGCCATGGACGCCGTGCAAGCCGCCAACTCCGGCCATCCGGGCATGCCGATGGGCATGGCCGACATCGCCGAAGCCCTGTGGCGGCATCGGCTGCGGCACGACCCGGCCGACCCGCACTGGATGAACCGCGACCGCTTCGTCGTCTCGAACGGCCACGGCTCGATGCTGCTGTATGCGCTGCTGCACCTGAGCGGCTACGCGCTGCCGATCGACGAACTGCGGCGCTTTCGCCAGCTGCATTCGCGCACGCCGGGGCATCCCGAGGTCGGCGTCACGCCGGGCGTGGAAACCACCACCGGGCCGCTGGGGCAGGGCATCAGCAACGCGGTGGGCATGGCGCTGGCGGAGAAGCTGCTGGCCGAGGAATTCAACCGGCCGGGCCACGAGGTGATCGACCACCGCACCTATGTGTTCCTGGGCGACGGCTGCCTGATGGAGGGCATCAGCCACGAGGCATGCTCGCTGGCGGGCACCTGGCGGCTCCGCAAGCTGGTGGCGTTCTACGACGACAACGGCATCTCGATCGACGGCGAGGTCGGCGGCTGGTTCAGCGACGACACGCCGGGCCGCTTCGAAGCCTACGGCTGGACCGTACTGCGCAACGTCGACGGCCACGATGCCGCGGCGCTCGATGCGGCCATTGCGCAGGCCACCACCGCGGACCGGCCCGTGCTGGTGTGCTGCAAGACGCGCATCGGCCAGGGTTCGCCGAACCGCGCGGGAACCGCGAAGGCACACGGCGAAGCGCTGGGCGATGCGGAGATCGCGCTGACGCGGCAGGCGCTGGGCTGGAAGGCCGCGCCGTTCGAAGTGCCGCCCGCCGTTGCAAACGCCTGGTCGGCGCGCGAATCGGGCGCCGCGCTGCACAAGGCCTGGCAAGAACGCTTTGCCGCTTATGCGGAGGAGTTTCCGGTGCTTGCGCGCGAGCTGCTGCGGCGCCATCGCACCGACGCGCCGCTCACCGCGCAGGTCGAGGCGGCGCTGGCTTCGGCGGCATCGGGGGCGGAGCAGCGCAAGGCCGCCATCGCCACGCGCAAGGCGTCGCAGGTGGTGCTCGACGAGGTCGGGCCCGCGATGCCGGAACTGATCGGCGGCTCGGCCGATCTCACGGGATCGAACCTCACGGACTGGAAGGGCCATCGTGCCCTCAAGGGCGCGGGCACGGGCAACCACGTGCACTACGGCGTGCGCGAATTCGGCATGGCGGCCATCATGAACGGGCTGGCGCTGCACGGCGGCTTCCGTCCTTTCGGCGGCACCTTTTTGACCTTCTCCGACTACGCACGCAACGGCGTGCGCATGTCGGCGCTGATGAAGCTGCCGGTGGTCTACGTCTTCACGCACGACTCCATCGGGCTCGGCGAAGACGGTCCGACGCACCAGCCGGTGGAGCATGCCTCGAGCCTGCGCCTGATTCCCGATGTCGACGTCTGGCGCCCGGCCGATGCCACCGAAACGGCCGTGGCCTGGCGGCAGGCGCTGCGCCGCGTGGACGGGCCGAGCTGCCTGCTGCTGACGCGCCAGGCGCTGCCGCATGCGGGCGATGGCAACGAGCGCATCGAGTCCATTGCGCGGGGCGCCTATGTGCTGCGGCGCCCGGAGGCCGAGCGCGTGGCGCTGCTGGCGAGCGGGTCCGAAGTCGGTGTCGCATTGGCCGCCGCCGCCCTGCTGGCAGAGGAGGGCATCGAGGCGCGCGTGGTGTCGGTGCCGTGCATGGACGTGTTCGAACGCCAGGACAAGGAATGGCGCCGCGCGGTGATTCCGCGCCATCTGCCGCGCGTGGCGGTGGAGGCGGGCAGCACTGGTTTGTGGTGGAAGTTCGTCGGCGAGTACGGCGACGTGGTCGGGCTCGACCGCTTCGGCGAATCGGCGCCGGCCGGCGAACTGTTCAAGCTGTTCGGCCTGACCGCCGAGGTGGTGGCCGAGCGCGCGCGCCGGCTGCTCGCGGCTGCTTCCGAGGCCCATGTGAAAGAGGCCGCATGACGTTCAACACCCTGGACCAGATCGACCTGCGCGGACAGCGCGTGTTCATTCGCTGCGACCTCAACGTACCGCTCGACCCCACCGGCCGGATCAGCGACGACACGCGCATCCGTGCCAGCCTGGCGGGCATCCGGCACGCGCTGTCGCAGGGCGCGCGGGTGATGGTCACTTCGCACCTCGGCCGGCCGAGAGAAGGCCGGATCGCCGCCGGGGAGTCGCTGGCGCCCGTGGCCGAGCGGCTCGGCGAACTGCTGGGCGCGCCGGTAACGCTGGTCGGCGACTGGATCGAACGGCCTTTCGAGGTGGCGCCGGGCCACGTGGCGCTGCTCGAGAACTGCCGCGCGAACGTGGGCGAGAAAGCCAACGCGGAAGCCCTGGCGCTGCGTATGGCGGCGCTCTGCGATGTTTACGTGAACGATGCCTTCGGCACTGCACACCGCGCCGAGGCCACCACCGAGGCGCTGGCTCGGCTCGCGCCCGTTGCCTGCGCGGGACCGCTGATGGCGTCGGAGCTGAATGCACTCGGGCGCGCGCTCGCGAACCCGGCAAGGCCGCTGGCCGCCATCGTCGGCGGTTCCAAGGTGTCGACCAAGCTCTCGATCCTCGAGTCGCTGGCGGCGCAGGTCGAATGGCTGGTGGTCGGCGGCGGCATGGCCAACACTTTTCTGCTCGCGGCGGGCCATCCAATCGGGCGGTCGCTGTGCGAGCCCGAGATGGTCGATACGGCGCGCGCCGTGGCCGCGGCGCTCGCTGCGCGCGGTGCGCGGCTGTTCATGCCGACCGACGTGGTGACCGCCACCGAGTTTTCGCCGAACGCGCGCGCGACGGTGAAGGCCGTGGCCGATGTGGCGCCCGAGGACATGATCCTGGACTTCGGTCCCGAGTCGGTGGCGCAGCTCATTGCCATGCTCGGCCAGTGCAAGACCATCGTCTGGAACGGCCCGCTGGGCGTGTTCGAGATCGAGCAGTTCTCGCACGGCACGCGCACGCTGGCCAATGCGATCGCCCGGATGGACGCGTTTTCGCTGGCGGGCGGCGGCGACACCGTGGCCGCCATCAACCAGTTCGAGGTGGAGGAGTGCATCGACTACGTCTCGACGGCGGGCGGCGCGTTCCTCGAGTTCCTCGAAGGCAAGAGCCTGCCAGCCGTCAAAGCACTGCAGGACCGCTGCCACTGAAATGAGTTCACCCCCAGTCTTCGCCCACTTCGTGTCGCTTCGCCACCCCCTCGCCCGGGGGCGACACCGGCGGGCCGGCGAAGCCGGTTCCGCGGTGTCTCTGGAATGGGCCGCGCCGGTTTCATGCGCTGCGGGTGGCGCAAAGCGCAATGGAAGACTGATTCGATCCAACGCATTTCCAACTTCACAGGAGAGCTTCCCATGGCCATGATTTCGCTGCGTCAGTTGCTGGACCACGCGGCCGAGCACCAGTACGGCGTGCCGGCATTCAACGTCAACAACCTGGAGCAGATCCAGGCCATCATGCAGGCCGCGAAAAAAACCGACAGCCCGGTCATCCTGCAGGCCTCGGCGGGGGCGCGCAAATACGCGGGCGAGCCGTTCCTGCGCAAGATGGTCGAGGCCGCGGTCGAGATGTACCCCGAGATCCCGATCGTGATGCACCAGGACCACGGCGCCAGCCCGTCGATGTGCATGCAGGCCATCCGCTCGGGCTTTACCAGCGTGATGATGGACGGCTCGCTGATGGAAGACGCCAAGACCCCGGCCAGCTATGACTACAACGTGGACGTGACCCGCCGCGTGGTGGAGATGGCGCGCGCGGTCGGCGTCTCGGTCGAGGGTGAGCTGGGCTGCCTCGGGTCGCTCGAATCGGGCATGGCCGGCGAGGAAGACGGCAGCGGCGCCGAGGGCGTGCTGTCGCACGACCAGCTCTTGACCGATCCGCAGCAGGCGGCCGATTTCGTCTCGCGCACCGGCGTGGATGCGCTGGCCATTGCCATCGGCACCTCGCACGGCGCCTACAAGTTCAGCCGCAAGCCGACCGGCGACATCCTCGCGATCGACCGCATCAAGGACATCCACGCGCGCATACCGAAGACGCACCTGGTGATGCACGGCTCTTCGTCGGTGCCGCAGGAATGGCTGGCGGTGATTCGCGACTACGGAGGCGACATCAAGGAAACCTACGGCGTGCCGGTCGAGGAGATCCAGGAAGGCATCCGGCACGGGGTGCGCAAGGTCAACATCGACACCGACATCCGCCTGGCCATGACTGGCGCCATGCGCCGCGCGATGGGCAGCGACCGCAGCGAGTTCGACCCGCGCAAGTTTCTGAAGGAGGCCACGGCAGCCGCGCGCGACCTCTGCATCGATCGGTTCCAGGCTTTCGGTACCGCGGGCATGGCGGCGAGGATCAAGCCCGTGGCGCTGTAGCGTCAGGTTTCAGGCCCGCGCCGCACCTGGTCGTCCAGCGCGGGGCGGATGCTTCGGCAGGACAAAAGCCCCAGGTTTTTCAGTGCTGTCCAGTACTTATCGAAGGAGAAGGAAAGGACATTCCTTCCATGTGCTCACGTCGCCGGCGCGATCCAATGGCCAACAAGGGGATATCGCGTCGAGATGACACGCGCCGGCCGTCCGGCGTTCACCAAGGAAGCACATGACCACCATTACCGGATCCAACGGCAGCGACGTTCTCACGGGCACGGCCGGAAGCGACACCATCAACAGCGGCAACGGGGACGACACCGTGAGCGGTGGGGCCGGGAGCGATTCGCTGAATGGCGGGGCGGGAAACGACACGCTCGATGGCGGCAGCGGCAGTGACCAGCTCAACGGGGGATCGGGGAACGACACCCTGATCTACAACGTCAGCGAAAACATCGCGGCGGGCACCAAGGACGTGTACACGGGTGGGGCGGGCATTGATACGCTCCTGCTCCAGTTCACGCGGGCACAGTGGCTGGACTCTGCCACCCAGACGCAGATCGCCGCCTACCTGGCCCATCTTGCGACAGTGACCAATGTGAAGACCAGTGAGGTTTCCAATGGTTCGGCCAGCGATTTCGTTTTCAGCTTCGGGTCGTCCACGCTGACCGTCCAGATGACCGAAACCCTGAGAATCCTCGTGGATGGGGTCGAGGTGAATCCGGCCAACGAGGCGGCAACGGCGCTGGGCGATGCGGTCTCGACGACCGAAGACGGCCCGGGCATCCAGATCCACGTGCTGCAGAACGATCTGGTCCCCGACCTGGTCAAGAGCTTGACGCTGGCTTCGGGGCCGGCCCACGGGACGGCGACGCTCGTTCAGCCGGCGATGGGCGATCCGTCGACCTGGTATTTTCAGTACCAGCCCCATGCAGCCGATTTCCAGCACCTGGCAGCGGGCGAGAACGCAACCGACACCTTCAGCTACGAGGTGAAGGACGCCGATGGTGGAACGGGACTGGCCACGGTGACCGTCACCATCACCGGCACCAACGATGGTCCGGTGATCACGGCCCAGGACCTGGCGGGCGCCGTGAGCGAGCAGGCCGCGCCGGCGGGCACGCTGAGCGACAGCGGCGTCATCGGCTTCAGCGACCTGGACCTGAGCGATGTGCACCTGGTGAGCGCCATCGGCACGCCGGTCGGCAGCGTGCTGGGCAGCCTGACGGCGATCAAGAACGCCGACACCACGGGGACCGGCACGGGCGGCCAGCTCACCTGGACCTACACCGTGGACGCCACCGCCGTCGAGTACCTGGCCGCGGGCCAGACCCGGGTCGAGAGCTTCACCATCACGGTGAACGACCAGCACGGCGGCATCGTCACCCGGCAGATCGACGTGACCATCACCGGCACCAACGACGCGCCGACGATCGGCGCGGCCGATGCCGCTGCGGCGGTGACCGAGGATGCGGCGACGCCGACCCTGAGCGACAGCGGCACGATCACCTTCGACGACGTGGACCTGAGCGATGCGCACAGCGTCAGCGTGGCGGCCAGTCCGGGCAACACGCTGGGCGGTGTCTTGACGGCCGGCGTCAGCGATGCGGCCACGGGCGCGGGCGACGGCACGGTGAGCTGGAACTACAGCGTCGCCAACGCGGCCACGCAGTATCTGGCCCAGGGCCAGACGGCGACGGAGACCTTCACCGTCAGCATCGACGATGGCCACGGCGGCACGGTCGCGCAGCAGATCACTGTGACGGTGACCGGCACCAACGACGTGCCGGTGATCGGCGGCGTGGCCAGCGGGGCGGTGAGCGAGGACGGCTCGACGCCGAACCTGAGCACCAGCGGTGCGCTGACGATTGCCGATGTCGACCAGGGCCAGTCGAACTTCGCGCCCCAAGCGAGCACTGCCGGCAGCAATGGCCACGGAAGCTTCACGCTGGCGGCCAATGGCAACTGGACCTATACGGCCAACAACGGCCAAGCGGCGATCCAGCAGCTCGGCGCAGGCCAGTCGATCAGCGACAGCTTTACTGCGGTCTCGTCCGACGGGACAGCCAGCCAGGTGGTGACGGTGACGATTACCGGGACCAACGACGTTCCGGTGATTGGTGGTGTGGCCAGCGGCACGGTCAGCGAGGATGCCTCGACGCCGAACCTGAGCACCAGTGGTGCGCTGACGATCGCCGATGTCGACGCAGGCCAGTCCAGCTTCACAGCCCAGGCCGGCACCGCAGGCAGCAACGGCTACGGCAGCTTCGCGCTGGCGGCCAATGGCAACTGGACCTACACGGCCAACAACAGCCAGGCAGCGATCCAGCAGCTGGCCGCAGGTCAATCGCTCAGCGACAGCTTCACCGCCATGTCGTCCGACGGTACGGCCAGCCAGGTGGTGACGGTGACCATCACCGGGACCAACGACGTGCCGGTGATCGGTGGCGTCGCCACCGGCGCGACGAGCGAGGATGCCTCGACGCCGAACCTGAGCACCAGCGGTGCGTTGACGATCACCGATGTCGACCAGGGCCAGTCCAACTTCACGTCCCAGGCCGGCACCGCCGGCAGCAACGGCTATGGCAACTTCGTGCTGGCGGCCGACGGCAGCTGGAGCTACACGGCCGACAACAGCCAGGCGGCGATCCAGCAGCTGGGTGCCGGGGAGTCGCTTAGCGACAGTTTCACCGCGGTGTCATCCGACGGCACGGCCAGCCAGTTGGTGACGGTGACCATCACCGGCACCAACGATGTGCCGGTGATTGGCGGTGTGGCCAGCGGCGCGGTGAGCGAGGATGACTCGACCCCGAACCTGAGCACCGGCGGTGCGCTGACGATTGCCGATGTCGACCAAGGCCAGTCGAACTTCGCGCCTCAAGCGAGCACTGCCGGCAGCAACGGCTACGGCAGCTTCAACTTGTTGGCTGATGGCAGCTGGAGCTACACGGCCGACAACAGCCAAAGCGCGATCCAGCAGCTGGGCGCCGGCGAGTCGATCAGCGACAGCTTCACCGCCATGTCCTCCGATGGCACGGCCAGCCAGGTGGTGACCGTGACCATTACCGGGACCAACGACGTGCCCGTGATCGGTGGCGTCGCCAGCGGTGCGGTGAGTGAGGATGCCTCGACCCCGAACCTGAGCACCAATGGTGCGCTGACGATCGCCGATGTCGATGCAGGACAGTCCAGCTTCACAGCCCAGGTCGGCACCACCGGCACCAACGGCTACGGCAGCTTCACATTGGCAGCCGACGGCAACTGGAGCTACACGGCCAACAACAGCCAGGCAGCGATCCAGCAGCTGGCCGCGGGTCAATCGCTCAGCGACAGCTTCACCGCGGTGTCGTTGGATGGCACCGCCAGCCAGGTGGTGACCGTGACGATTACCGGGACCAACGATGTGCCGGTGATCGGTGGTGTGGCCAGTGGCGCGGTGAGCGAGGATGCCTCGACCCCGAGCCTGAGCACCAGCGGTGCGTTGACGATTGCCGACGTCGATCAGGGTCAGTCCAACTTTACGCCCCAGCCCGGCACCACCGGCGGCAACGGCTACGGCAATTTCACGTTGGCGGCCGATGGCAACTGGACCTACACGGCCGACAACAGCCAAAGCGCGATCCAGCAGCTGGGCGCCGGCGAGTCGATCAGCGACAGCTTCACGGCAGTTTCGTCCGATGGGACAGCCAGCCAGGTGGTGACGGTGACCATTACCGGGACCAACGACGTGCCGGTGATCGGTGGCGTCGCCACCGGCGCGGTGAGCGAGGATGCCTCGACGCCGAACCTGAGCACCGGCGGTGCGTTGACGATTGCCGATGTCGACCAAGGTCAGTCGAACTTCGCGCCGCAGGCGAGCACTGCCGGTAGCAATGGCTACGGCAGCTTCAACTTGCTGGCCGACGGCAGCTGGAGCTACACGGCCGACAACAGCCAAAGCGCGATCCAGCAGCTGGGCGCCGGCGAGTCGATCAGCGATAGCTTCATCGCTGTGTCGTCCGACGGTACGGCCAACCAGTTGGTGACCGTGACCATTACCGGCACCAACGACGTTCCGGTGATTGGTGGTGTGGCCAGTGGCGCTGTCAGTGAGGACGCCTCGACGCCGAACCTGAGCACGGGCGGTGCGCTGACGATTGCCGATGTCGACCAGGGCCAGTCGAACTTCGAGCCTCAAGCAAGCACCGACGGCAGCAACGGCCACGGCAGCTTCACGCTGGCAGCCGACGGCACTTGGACCTACACGGCCGACAACAGCCAAAGCGCGATCCAGCAGCTTGGTGCGGGTCAATCGCTCAACGACAGCTTTACTGCAGTCTCGTCCGATGGAACGGCCAGCCAAGTGGTGACGGTAACGATAACTGGCACCAATGACGTGCCGGTGATTGGTGGCGTTGCCAGTGGCGCGGCGCAAGAAGACGTTGCGGTGTTCGGTGGCAGCCTCGCGGCCAGTGGGGCGCTGACGATCGCCGATGTCGATGCGGGCCAGTCGAACTTCGCGCCTCAAACAAGCACCGCCGGCGGCAATGGCTACGGCAGCTTCACGCTGGCGGCCAATGGCACCTGGACCTATACGGCCAACAATGGCCAGGCGGCGATCCAACAGCTGGGCGCTGGTCAGTCGATCAGCGACAGCTTCATCGCTGTGTCGTCCGACGGTACGGCCAACCAGTTGGTGACGGTGACTATCACCGGCACCAACGACGTGCCGGTGATTGGCGGGGTGGCCAGCGGTGCGGTGAGCGAGGACGCCTCGACCCCGAACTTGAGCACCAGCGGCGCGCTGACGATCGCCGATGTCGACGCAGGCCAGTCCAGCTTCACAGCCCAGGCCGGCACCGCAGGCAGCAACGGCTACGGCAGCTTCGCGCTGGCGGCCAATGGCAACTGGACCTACACGGCCGACAACAGCCAGGCGGCGATCCAGCAGCTGGCCGCAGGTCAATCGCTCAGCGACAGCTTCACCGCCATGTCGTCCGACGGGAGCGCCAGCCAGGTGGTGACCGTGACCATCGCCGGCACCAACGACGCACCCGTCCTGAGTGCTGCCGCGACACCCGCCCTGGCGTCGGTCAACGAGGATGCCGGCGTGCCGGTCGGGGCCGTCGGGACGCTCGTATCGAGCCTGGTGAATCTGAATCCGCCGGCTGGCGGCCTCGACAACGTGGCCGATGCGGACAACGGCGCCATCACCGGCATCGCGTTGACGGGCGTGAATGCCGCCCACGGAGACTGGTGGTATTCCACCAACGGCGGCACCAGCTGGGCGGTGGTGGCTGCGGTGTCGGACGCGTCCGCATTGCTGCTGGCCGTGGACGCGAACACGCGTTTGTACTTCCAGGCGGATTCGAACTTCAGCGGGACAGTCAGCGATGGCATCACCTTCCGCGCCTGGGATCAGACGAGCGGCACGGCGGGCACCACGGTGAGCACAGTCACGAACGGGAACAGCTCCGCGTTCTCGAGCGCCACCGACACGGCGAGCATCACCGTCAGCGCGGTGAACGACAACCCGGTCGCCGTGGCCGACAGGATCATCGTGTCGAACAGCACGCTCGTCACGCTGTCGGCGAGCTCGCTGCTCGGCAACGACACCGACATCGACGGTCTTGCCTTGACGATCACCAGCGTCGGCAGCGCGGTCGGGATTTCCGGCCTGACCTTGGACGCCGCCAACGGCACGATCAGCTTCACCAGCGGCAGCACGGCGGGAGCCACGGCCGGCAGTTTCCAATACACCGTGTCGGACGGCGCTGGGGGCACCACCACGGCGACGGCGACGATCGACATCAGGACCGTGTCCGGCGGCAACGGCGCCGACACGATCGATCTCAGCGCGACCGGCACCTACCAGGCCTCCTTCATCGATGGCCGCGGCGGCGCCGACGACCTGACCGGCGGTGCGGGTGGCGACGTCTTCATCGGAGGAAGCGGCAGCGGGGCCGACACGCTGCTCGGCTCTTCCGGCAACGACCTCCTGATCGGCGGCGACGGCAACGACACACTGTCGGGCGGCGCCGGCAACGATGTACTGCGTGGTGGCATCGGCAACGGTGACACGATGGACGGCGGCGCCGGCAGCGAAGACTTGCTCGACTTCTCGGACGGGACTCTGGCGGTCAATTTCACGCTGGTCCAGAGTGCCGCACCGACCAGCATCGCCAACAACACGGGTGGTCTCGGCCAAAACGACAGCTACCAGAACATCGAAGGCGTGATCGGAACGGGCCTGGCCGACACCCTCACCGGCAGCGCCTCGAACGACATCATCCGCGGCGGCATCGGCAATGACACCCTCGACGGCGCCGGTGGCAACGCAGACCTGCTCGACTTCTCCGACGGCACGGCCGGGCTCACGTTCACGCTGACGCAAAGCAGCAGCACGACAAGCTTCAATGCCAGCGCCGCCGGGCTCGGCACCGACGGCTACAAGAACTTCGAGGGCGTCATCGGCACGGCCTTCGGCGACACGCTCACCGGTTCGGCGTCGAGCGACCAATTGCGCGGCGGCGGCGGAAACGACGTGATCAACGGCCTTGCGGGCGACGACCGCATCGTCGGTGGGGCCGGCGCCGACATGCTCACCGGCGGCACGGACAACGACACCTTCGTCTTCGACTCGGCACCCAACGCGGTGGATTCGGTCATCGACTTCGATGCTTCGGGATCGGCGGCGAGCGGCGACCTGATCGAGCTGTCGCGCGGCACGTTCACGGCCCTCACGACCGCGAGCGGAAGCACGCTGTCGGCGGCCGAGTTCGCGTCCCTGGACGGCGGTGGAGCGGGAGACATGGTGGGTGCGGGGGTGCATGTGATCTACGACAGCGCCACGGGCAACCTGTACTACGACGCCGACGGCCTGAGCGCCGCCAACCGCACGCTGGTGGCGACCTTGACGCTGAGCAACCCGGCCGACACCTTCGACAGCAACGACATCAAGGCCGGCCTGTGAGATCCCACCTGCCGCCCGCAGGTGCGGGCGGCGGCAAACGAGAGAAATCGACATGAAGCCTCTTCTCCAGCTTCTCGAGCGACCGCTTCTTTTTGTTGCGGGCTTCTCGTTCTTCGTGAACCTGCTGCTGCTCGCCCCCGCGCTCTTCATGCTGCAGGTCTTCGACCGCGTGCTGACGAGCCAGAGCCAGGAGACGCTGCTGGTGCTGTTGCTCGGCGTCGGCGTGGCGCTCGGTCTGATGCTGATGCTGGACTACCTGCGCAGCCGGCTGCAGGGCGTCGCGGGCAATCTGATCGCCGATCAGCTGTCTCCAGTGGTGGCCAAGGTCATGCTGGCCCGCACGGCGCGCCGCGCCGAGCGCGCGCCCTGCGAAGGCTTGCGCGACGTCGCGGCGCTGCGCAACCTGTTTTCTTCCCAGGGGCTGCTGGCCCTGTTCGATGTGCCATGGACATTCGTCTATGTCGCGGTCATCTGGCTGGCGCATCCGATGCTGGGCATGGCCGCGGCCGCCGCGTCGGTGCTGATGCTCATCCTTGCCGTGGTGAACGACCGCATCACGCGCCGCGATATTGAAGCCCTGCAGAAGGAAGCCGCCAGGGCCACGCGCTATCTCGAATCCTCGATGCAGAACGCAGAGCTGGCGCAGTCGCTCGGAATGGGGGAGGCGGTGATCGGACGCTGGCGAGACCTCAACGCCGGCGTCGCCGCGCTGCAGGGGCCGACCGCGCGCAAGTCGGTGGCGATGGCTGCGCTCACGCGCACCACGCGCCAGGCGGTGCAGGTCCTGCTGCAGGCACTGGGCGCCTACCTCGTCATCACGGGCGAAGGCACGCCGGGCATCCTGGTGGCCTGCACCATCCTGCTCGGCCGGGCGCTGGCGCCGGTCGAACAGGTGGTGGGGAGCTGGCGCGTGCTGGCCGAGGGGCGCCTGGCCTTTGCGCGCCTGTCCGAGGTGCTGCGCGTCGCCGAGCGCCAGCCGCAACGCATGGCACTGCCGGCGCCGAGCGGCCGCCTGCATGCGGAAGGCCTCGTGTTCCGGCCTCCGCAGGGCGAGCGGATGATTCTTGCCGGCGTCTCGCTGAGCCTGGAGCCCGGCGAGTCGCTGGCCATCACCGGCCCCAGCGGTGCCGGCAAGTCGACCCTGGTGCGCCTGCTGACCGGCCTGTGGAGGCCCCATGCAGGCGTCGTGCGGCTGGACGACGTCGACCTCGCGCAATGGCCGCGCGAAGAGCTCGGCCCCTGGCTCGGCTATGTGCCGCAGGATGTCGAGCTGTTCGCCGGCACCGTGGCCGACAACATCGCGCGGCTGGGCGAGGTCGACCCGGACAAGGTCGTGCAAGCGGCACAGCGTGCCGGCGTGCATGCGCTGATCCTGACCCTGCCCGAGGGCTACGACACCGTCGTCGACAACATGGGCGTGATGCTGTCGCCGGGCCAGCGCCAGCGCATCGCGCTGGCACGCGCGCTCTACGGCAACCCCAAGCTGCTGGTGCTGGACGAGCCCAACTCCAACCTGGACGGGGCGGGCGAACTGGCGCTGGGCGAGGCCTTGAGGGCGCTGCGCGGCCAGGTCACGGTGATCGTCGTCACGCACCGCAGCGCGCTGGTGCAGCACATGGACAAGCTGATGGTGCTGGAGGCCGGTCGCGTCAAGCAGTACGGGCCGGTGGCGGAAGTGGTGCAGACGATCAGGCGTGCGGGCCAGAACCCGGGCGGTGCCCAGGTGGTGATGATGCCGCCGCGCGCTTCGGAGAAGGTGTCATGAATCATTCGGCGCATGCGATCGCGGCCAACGACCCGCTGGCGCTCCATGTGCGCGAAGCGCGTCGCCTGACGCACTGGGGCCTGGCCGTGCTGCTCTGCGGGCTGATGCCGGGCGCAGCGTGGCTGAGCTTTGCCCCGCTGTCGTCTGCCGTGGTGGCGCAGGCCCATGTGAAGGTGGACCTGAACCGGCGCCCGGTGCAGCACGCCGAAGGCGGCATCGTGCGCGAGGTCCTGGTGCGCGACGGCCAGCATGTGCGGCAGGGGGAGCCCTTGCTGGTGCTGGGCGACGTATCGGTCGATGCCGACAGGAACCGGTTGGACCACCGCGTCAAGACCGAGCGCGCCAGCCTCGCGCGGCTCGACGCGGAGCAGACCATGGCGCGCGCGATCACCTTCCCGCCCGACGTGGTCGAGACCGCGGCAGCCGACCCGCGCCTGGCTGCGCAGCTGGACAAGGAGCGCGCATTGTTCGAGGCGCGGCGCGATGCGCTGGTGGGGCAGGTGCGCCTGCTGCGTTCGCAACGCGAGAAGGTGGCCGAGGAAATCGTCGCGCTGCGCGCCCAGATCATGCGGGCGAGCGAGTCGATGACGTTCCAGAAGAGCGACCTGGAAACCAACCGCAAGCTGCTCAAGGACGGCTTCGTCTCGGCCGCGCGCATCGCGCAGTTCGAGGGCACCGTGGCCGACTACGGCGTGAAGATCGAGGAGCGGCGCGCGGAGCTCGCTCGCGCCGAGCAGCGCACGGTCGATGCCGATCTGCGCATCCGCTCCCTGGAGAGCGACTACCGCCAGCAGGCGAGCGACCAGCTCAAGGTCACGGCGGCCCGGCTGGCGGAAATCGAGCAGGAGCGGCGCAAGTCGGCCGACGCCTCGGCGCGGCAGGTGATCACGGCGCCGGCCAGCGGCGAGATCATCGATCTGAAGTATTCGACGCCCGGCGCAGTCATTCCGCCTCGCGAAACCATCGCCGACGTCGTGCCCGAAGACACCCGCCTGGTGACCGAGGCGCGCGTCCGTCCCGAGGACGTCGGCCGGATCCTGCGCGGGCAGCCGGCCGAGATCCGCTTCACGGCGTTCAAATACCGCACCACGCAGCTGGTGCATGGCAAGGTGGTCTATGTGTCGGGCGACCGCCTGGTCGATCGTGCGACCAGCGCTCCTTACTACTCGGTGCTGGTCGAGGCCGATGCGGCTTCGCTCGCGACGGCGGGAGACCTGAAGCTGCTGGCCGGCATGCCGGCCGAGATCTACCTGCAGGGGGACGAGCGCACCCCGCTCCAGTACCTGTTGGAGCCCATCACCCAGGTGCTGCGCCGCGCCGCGCGCGAGCGTTGATGTGCCGTGCCGGGTGCTGACTGACTGACCGACTGCATCAGCTTCGAGTCAGGGTCGATCTGGAAGACTGGCCTTCCGATTCGGGCTGCGCCGGCGGAGGCTCGGCCCTTCAACTGCAGGAGGTCGAGATGGGCGAAAGCTTCCTCTACATGGGGCACAGGATCGACACGGACATCGTCGAGCGAGCCGGTCGCTTCGATTGGTCCTACCAGATCGATGGCCGCAAGTCAGTCTGCAACCACGAATCCGGCGCCCAGTCGGTTGAAGCCGCCGAGAGTGAAGCGGCGGAGGCCGCACGCCTTGCTGTGGATCGCATGATCGGCCATCAGCAGGCATCCTGAAAAAGGCAGAACTGGCTCCCGCGACGAAACTGTCGTAACCAGCTACAACGCGTGCGCCTGGCCCTGGGAGGGCCCAACAAGCACCGCGTTCCGACTCCTCGCGCCAACGAGTATCGAGTTGCAATGCTTCCTGTTGATGCCTTGGAGGACGGTACAGCCACGCGGCACCCGTCTCGCAAGGCAATGAGATTGCGCATACGATCCGGCCCCCCGGACGAGGGCAGCTTTACGTGCCCATCTGGTCAAGATCTCTCTGACCTGACCAACGGCGTCTCGATTGTGCCAACTGGCACCTTCTCCAGAAATTTCTTGAGCATCCCTGGCTCTTGTCCCAATTGAGCAAGAGGCCGCGTCGAAAGGGCCCTGGGCAAGCCCCGGGGCCCTTTCCAGCGATGGTCACCGGCGACCGGCAGCGAGTAGTAACGGCCCTCTCGGCCACACCAGGACACAGTCGTGGCGCATCGACAATATGGAACGCGCCTGGCGCTTACAGGGCTTTGCCTGGCAGCCCTGTCGGCAACCGCGTGTGCACCGGTGTTCGCAGCCGAAGCTCAGAAGCCGTCCTCCGTCGAAGCCGATCGGATCGAACAATCAGCCGGCACCGACGTCGACCACGAGCGAAGGAAGCTGACCCTGCAGGGATGTGCCGGCTCGGATGACCTGCGCGGCTTCGCATCGCGGTGGAGAGCGCGAAACGCATGATTCGTCCCAGAGGGCCCTGTGGAGCGCCAGGCCTTCAGCACGGGTCGGCAGCTTCACGTTCAGTTGCTGAGCCACAAGGCAAGCAGGGCGAGCAAATACACAAGCACCAAAAAGCAATTTCCGGGTAGCTGGTTGCGTTCCATGTGCGTTCTCCAGTGAAGTGGACAACCGGCGCCGCTTGTTTGGCTGTCTTGGAACAAAGCGTTTCGCCGTGAAGTCACTGTAGAAATTGCGCTGCACGCGCGCATGAGCGGTACGCACTTTTTTCCGGGGAGACAAATGCCCCGCTCCCTCACTGCTGCTGCCCACGACAAAGCACCTTCTACGCTCTGCCACCTCGACGGCATCGGCAGCGGGATGCGGATACTCCGCGAGCCGCGCGATGTAGGTGAGCCATGTGCGCTACGCTTCCGTCTGCGCGCTTGCGTCGTGATGGGCCCAGGGGTGCCTTTTCGGTGGTACATGCCGTTTTTGTGGCAGGCAATGCACCACCGGGGCCGAAAAAACAGCGCTAGACGAGATCGAATGACACCGAACGAGAACCGAAAAAACACTGGGCCAGAGGGCGATTTGCCTCGGAGCGCCCGCGCTGCCGAGGCCATGCGCGTCTCCGTGGCGCCCATGATGGATAAATCGGAAACCTGAGATAAATCAATCACTTAGGGGCATCCGTGTGCAGCGCGTGTGCACTGGTTTTGGCAACTTGGAAGCGTTCTCAGATGATTTAGGTCAGCGACCATCTACTTTCACGCTGGGAGCTCGGGTAACGGCGATACTGCCGAAATTGCTTGGATGACGCTCCTAGCCGAACCTGTCGACCCTAAGCAGAATGGGACCTGACTCGGCGATACCATTCGTGCAACTTTGGGAGCGCGACGCGGGCTGAAGCGCAAGGGACAGCCACCGATGAGAGTGGAGCCGCTAGGCGACCGGCAGCGAATTGCCAACGGCGCATACATGACAGACTCACCTATCCCCACCCTCGATCCAGCGCAGGAGGTTCGGATTGCCGCGGTCCACCGTGGCTTCCTTTATCAGCACCTGTACGCGGTGGGCTGCTTGCTCGCGGCAGAAGTCGTCGGTGCGACTTCGGTGGTCATCGAACGAGATGAAGATGTCGAGATTGTCCAGCAATCGCGCCGCCTCTATGTGCAGGTGAAAACCAGATCACAGCCCATCATCCCTAGCGACATTGGCTCGGCCTTAGAACGTTTTGAGCGACTGCGGGCGGAGCACACCGATGGTCGCCGCAGCGGCACCCCACACTTTGCAGTGATTGCCAATCAGAACCCTGGGCCAGTCCTTGCCGCACAGATCGCGTCAGGGGCACTTCCCGGTGATGTCAAGTTCATCTGGCCTGGGCAGTCACTGCCTGCTGAATTCGGTAGCTTGCCGCCGGCCTGGGCGACCATTGACGATGCCGTGCAGTGGTGCACCGCGCAGGCTGCGGCGCTGCCGTTTGCCATGCTTGCTGCAGACTCGCTCGTCTGGAAGTTGGCGGGCCGCGTGCTGGCCGCTGCGGCCGGGAATGCTCCGCATGAAAACCACGCCTTTGACGTTCAGCAGCTTCCGTCGCTGTTTGAGCAGTTATTGATTCAGCTTCAGGACTTTCCAGCGCCTCCGCTGCCCTACCGACCGCAGATTGACGAGCCCAGCATTGATTCCGGTGCGCGCGTGCGGATCATCTCCGGCTTCTCGGGCGCTGGGAAGACCGCCTGGGCATCGCAGGCAGCAACGCACGCAAGCCACAACTGCGCCTACTACGACTGTGCCGAGACGCCCGGTGAAGCCCTGGCTGTGGCCTTGGTGCGGGAGCTGGCCGCCAAGCTTGCAGGAACGAATCCGGAAGCAATCAAGCGGGTACTGTTGCCCGGCTCGACCGGCCTCGAGTCGCTGAAGGCACTCGACGTTTTTCTGAGCCGCGAACGCCTCACGCCGGTGGTCGTGCTCGACAACGTGCATCGCGTCGGGGCCGAGAGCTTGCAGCGCATTGTGAACGTCACGACGACACTTCGATTTGTCCTGTTGTGCCAGCCGACCGGTTCAACCAAAGAGATCGAGGCGATCCTGGGTTTGAGCCGGGAGAGCCTCAACGGGTGGAGCCTTGATGAGTTGGCAGATGCCGTTGCGCGGGCGGGTGGGCGGGGCAGCGCGGCGACCATGAGTCGCTTGAAAACGCTAACTGGCGGCATGCCACTGTTCGTACAGAGTGCCGCGCGGATTGCAGTCAGCGAATACGATGGCGACGTTGAACAACTGTGCGATTCGCTTGAGGTGCAGACCAACACGGCCGAGACGGCGCAAGAGGTCATTCTCGCGCGAGTGTTCGGTGCGCTTCCCGGCTCTGCGCGAGATGCCGTTGCTGTGCTGAGCCTGTCTGACCTGGGACTGAAGCCAGCGGAGGTGAACGAGCTGTTGCTCAAAGCCTTGGATCTGAATGACCAAGCTGTCGCCGGCGTGATTCGTAGCCTTCGGGCATCCGGCACCGCGGAGGTGTATGGCGGCAGGCAACTCAAGATCCACGACGCAATGCGCGTGCTGGGCAACGGGCACCTGCTGGCGCTTGGTGCCGGCGCTGTAAATCGCGCGCAGGTCGCGCTGAAAAACATCTTGTTGGTGTCACTGGAGGGGTATCGGGATACGTCCCGGTTTTCACTGTTCACGCGAATGCTCGTTGCGACCAATGACATCAAGACGCTCGTCGAGCTGATCGGTGAAGAGATGTTCCACGAGATGGGCATCGCGACTGACATCTGGCGAAGTCTGGAGACTGCAGTCGCCTCGGAAAGTGTCGACCCTGAGCAGCGCTACTGGGCATTGGACGGTCTGGTCTTCTCCGACATGAAGCACAGCAACCTTGAAGGTCTGCCTGCACGGTTCGATGCGATGGAAGCGCTCATCACGAAGCACCAACTCGGCGCAGACGAACGAATGTCGTTCGCGATGAAGCGCATGGGCTTTCAGGCGGAACTGGGCGACGCCGATGCGGTCAACGAGAGCATCGCCGCACTGCAAGCGCTCCTGCCTGACAAGCCAGCGCATCAAAGGGTGTTTCGATACAACGCCGCCTCCGCTCTGTTCAGACTGGGCCAACACCAGCGGGCCATCGAGATGGCTTCACAGGTGGTGCATGAATACTATGGAGCGATGGGCATCACACCTGATCAGGTGATGATGCGCAAGCAGAAGGACCTGTGGGAACTGATCGACCGGCCATCGCTGGATCGCGCCGACATCAAGCACCTGGCAGATGCGCTGGAGCTCTTGGCAATGGTCGCAGCAAAGCTGGGCCGCATGTCAACGATGGCGCGAATTCATGCCATGAAGTTTTATGGTTTGGCCGGTGCCGTCGATTCGTTGGTGCGGGTCGGTCAGGATGCAGCTGATGACTTCGTGTTCCAGCGCGACTACGAGGGGGCCAGAGAAATTCTCGAGCAGCACGTCTTGCCCGTGGTGCTCGAACACAACTTGCTTGGCCGAATCGTCGGCGTTCGCAGCCAGTACGCGGTAGTGCTTGCCTATTGTGGCGAAGTGGACGCTGCCGAGAGGGAAATGGCTCGCCTCGAGCCGTACGCAGGCGGATTCACCGAACTGCAGCGGCTTGAGATTGAAGGGCAAAAGGCGCTGATTGCCGAGCAACGTACTCGGCCGGCAGTGTCACGGCAGCAAATCGTCGCCTTCCAGCGGCTCCAAGTCATGGCACAGTCACGAGCTCCGTCCTCGGGAAAAGTCGGCCGCAACGAACCATGTCCTTGCGGGTCAGGCAAAAAGTACAAGAAGTGCCACGGGTGACACGCGCATCGGCTTCAATCGAATGCCATCGGTTCTCCTGGGGCCTCAATTGGTTTGCGGCTCCGGTCCCACTGCGGGGGCAGCGATGTCAGGTCCGTCGATGAGCTGGTCATAGCGAATGGTCATGGACGTGGTCTCGCCGCGGACTTGTTCGGTGCCGCTCATGTCGAATTGCGTGGGGGCGGATCGCCCGTATTGCATTTGGTGATCAACGCCAGCCCAGGTGTTCGGCCATAGGCTGGTCTGAAAAGCTCCAGCTTCGATCTGCTTCCGATCCTCGATGTGCATGGGCAGCGCGATTTGGAAGACGTGATTGCTCAACTGCAAGATGAATTGCATGTAAAGGCAGTCGTCGGCGCGCTCGGGCTTGCGGCGCAGCAGCCAATAGCTCACCCGGTCATTGGGCACAGGGCCGGGTGCGAACTGGTAGATGATGCCCAGCGGCTTGTAGCCGTAGCTATCAACGGTGTGGTCGGGAAGAAGAATCCACTTCTTCAAGTGGGTGCACCGCTGCTCCTCCTCCGGCGGCATCACCGCAATCGCCATCTTCACCAAGCATTTGAAGACACCCATCGGGACGTAGGATGGGCGCTCGAGCGTGAGCTTCACGGTTTTGGTCGCCTCGTCGAGCTCGTGGCGCGCGTCGTTCACCCCCATATAGATCTTGAGGCCGTGGCGTGCGCCGTTCGCGCCCATGGCGTCCTCGGTCTGCTTTTCATTGGCGGCGTCGATGCGGAACTGCTTGTCGTTCGATTTGAGGGACGGGATGCCCTTCTTGCCTTTGATTCGCCCCATGGATCGCCATGGCAATGTCCATTTGGCGAAGTCGTCTTCGACCCGGTTGGCGAAATGCTCATTGCAGTTGTCGCATTCCTCATGGTCAAAGAGCCAGTCGTTGCCGACTTGGTCCGGAATGGCATGGGCCAGCTTCTTGAATTTGACCTGTGGCGCGGCCAATCCACAGTAGCGGCAAACGCGCTTGGTCTTGTCGCCAAGATAGACGCGTTGGCTGTTAGGTCCGAGGGCGTGGTGTCCGACGATGTCGTAGTGGCGCTTGAACCACTCGAGGCGTTCAAACAATGCCTTGTGGATTTCGGCGCGGAGCTGCGTCGGGTCGGTTTCAAAGAGTTGCGTCATTCGCGCATTGCAGGGCTAGACCGGACGGTCTTTCTAAGAAGTGCTGGGAGGAGCGCCGCGCACCTGTCGTCTTGAGCCCCGGGCTCATGCGCTGTCGAGACCACGGTGTGCCGATGTTGCATCGCTCGATGTTGACTTGTCGCCGGTTCGAGTCGTCATGCACAAGAATTTTCATGTGATTGGTCCGCCCTTTTGGCGGAGAAGAGATTGGATCAGTAGCTCCCATGAGCAGATAAGAGAGTTTGTTCGCCTTGTCGAATCATTTCATCAATCGACACCGGCGAATTTGCCTGCCGCCGCTTGCGGCCTTCGTCATCGATGTAAGCCAAGAGCTCGACCAAAGACATCGCGATCCGTTCAGCGTGGGCGTGGCTCCACCAGGGAATGAGCGCTCCAATCAGCACTTTCTCAGAGCACTCGTCTGCGGAGAAAGTGAACAAAAGCTTGGACAAGTTCCGGAGCCCCTCGTCGAAGCTGGCGAAGAGCAGGCGGATCGGGTCGCCATTCGCTTCATTCACCTTCCTGATCATCTCGCTCAGATGCGTCAAGTCCCAGGCGGCGTTTTGTACGCCTTTGATGGCTTGTAGTCTATTGGGCGAGCGCAGCTGCTTGAACAGTCCCTTGCGGGGCGGAGAGTTGGGCGCGAAGTAGATGCAGGCGAGCAAAGCGGCGGGCCCAGCGACGATGAAGTCGTCGCGCATCCAAGACAGCAATGCCAACATCCGATCCAAATTGGCACGGCCCGAGAGCTCAAGTTCGGCAATCTTTAAGGCCACGATGTAATTGCGCCGCCAACGTCGCAGCGGGAAGGCCAGGTCGTGCGACTCCAGCGATCGCTGGGGGGCCAACGGGGCAAGCGCATCCAGATCGCCGAAGGCTAGGTCCAGCCATGGGTGAGGATCGGCATTGTCGGCGTCCCGGAACCGGGCCAATTCCAGGTTTGCCGCGTCGTTTCCTTGTGTCTGGGCGAGTTCATGGAAGGCGACAGAAGGCTCAATCTGAATGTCGAGAAAATGGCAAAACGCCTTGATAGCGGCAATTTTTCGAAGCATCGCATCCATCGGTGCACCAGCCACGATCTTGACCATCCGCGAGGCGATGTTCCGATCGGGCAAGAGGATGGTCCGAATCTCTTCGACCTCGGCCTCGAAGATGAAGGCGTCGGGGTGGCACAGCCCCACCGGAGGCGGTCGGTAGCCTGGGACAAATACACCGTCGGTTTCCAGCATTTCGCCAAGGGCCCGCAACTCCACATAGGGAAAACCTGGCGAAAGGATGACGGTTCGCTCAATGCGTTCTGGATCGTCGTCGTCCGGTCCGAAGGTCAAGACGACGCGTTCCGGGCTTCGAGGGCGACGAGCTTGGGGCATGCGTGCGTCAAGGCCGAACTGTCGAGTTGAGCCTGCATTGCAGAGCCATCTCATAGGCGGACTGCAGATGCCGAGCGATGTGTCGTCCCGCGTCCACGTGCTGAGCGATGACGGTGTCCTTATCGCCGTCACCCAGCCTGCCAGTGAAAATGAGCCAAGAAAACAGGTGCGGAGTCGTTTGCGCGTGTGAGTGGCCTGAGTCCTTCGCCAACTGGGAGGCCTTTCGGTCGTCGGTGATGAACCCTTGGCGAATCTTCATGGCGAAGGCGATTGAGGACAGTTCGCCTTTGCCTAGGTTCTTACGCTTCTCCAAGATCTCGATGGCTTGAAGGTCCTCGATGCTGCACGACTGGGCCTGGAAAGCACCGCGCCTCTGCTCGGCCTTCAGTCGATCCATCAATGTCTGCTCGCTTGGCAGGATCGACTTGCGCGGTTTGATCAGGCACTCATATTGGACGAAGCTGGTCACGCAGAAATCGCATCGAGCCTCCCTGGCCGCGGCGTTCAACCGGGGCGAGGACAAAATGTTCCACACAGAGCATGTGTCGGCGACGTTGATCAGATGGAATTTGGAGGGGTCAATGGCCATGGAGCGTCCGGCTGTAGAGCTTAGCCATCTCAAGCAATTCTGCTTGGCTGCACAGCAGTGCCTCGGCAAGCCGCCCCTGGCTGATCACACCCGAGTTCTGGGCTTCAAAGCAGAGCTCGACGTAGTGGTCTGAGAGGCCGCGCTCCAGCAACTGCTCCTTGCGTGACCGCTGCAGAGGATTGAGCGAATCGGGAAGCTCCGGGTCCATTTTGATGGTCCGAGGGATGCGGAGTCGGGAGATCCGAGCAGAGGTGGCTTGATCGGCAAGCTTGGCCCCGCGCAACGCGTTGGCCAACGCCACGCAACTCACCCGTAGTTTGTTGGCCCAGCCGATCGCATCGGAATCGCTCCATCCGTTGGGGTTGGGAAGTTTCGAAAGGAAGGCCGGAGGCAAGAGGTAGCAGGAGGCAAACCGGTTTGCACGAGTTTCGACGAGATCGGAGGCATCAGCCCGCTCGAAGCTAACGCTGACTCCTATGTCGGCGTCGAAGATTGCGTGGGCCATTTCGTGTGCCGCGCTGAATCGCTGCCGGTAGATGTCTTCGCTGTAGTTCACCAGGGCGCACTTGCCCGCAACCGGGTGTGCGATGAACAGCCCCGAGATGTTCGAGTTGCCAAGTTTTCGCCGGAACACATGTACCCCGACGCTTCGGAACTCGGCGTACACGTCTCGGGGCACAGCGTTGTCCGCATGGCCCATCGCCGATCGCAGCCGAGCTGCCGCGTCTTCGGCGTGTCCTTTGAAGTAGCCGCCGGTGGGTGAAAAAGTGAAAGAACCAGGCGCACGACCCATCTCCCGCATCAAGAAGTCTTCGGTTTCACAGAGATAGAGGAAGTCCTGAACCGCCCGTCGATCCTCCTTGGAGAAGTCGGAGCCATGCGCGCGGTAGAGCGTCTCAGTCTGTTCGAAAGGCGCGACTTGTTCGTTGGAGATGAAGAACTTGAAGTCGCAGCGATAGTGGTCCGCAAGGATCAAGATCTCATCGCCAGTCGGTTCGGTTTGACCACCTTCGATTTGGGTGAGCCGGGCCGTGTCAATTCCTGTCGATGCAGCGACATCAAGGAGGGACTCTTGCAACTGCCCGCGGTACTTCGCGAGCTTGCTGCCTAGCAAGCGAAGATCAATGGCCATGGACTGCGATCATCATAGCTGGCGCTGATTGGGCTTCACGGATCTGAGATCCCTGCATAGCTGGGTAATGCGTCGCCTTCGCGCGTTCACTCGAAGCGACGCAACTCACGGCGTCAGTAGGACGGCAGCAGCGGCGTCAAGCAGTCCTCAAAGCCAAGGTGCACCCGGTTCATGCGGGCCATCAAGACGCGATCTCCGGTGAGGATGGCCAAGATCATGGCGCTGATCGTGACGAGGCCGTTCGAACATTCGACCAACTGGTGCACGAGTTGCACTGGGAAGCCGTCCTTGTGACGCCGTAGCGCGTGAATGCCACCATGAACGAACGAGTTCAAAGCGTGGCGCTGCATATCCTCGAATCGACCCAGCATCGCAGCGGGCGCTGCAGCGGGTGGCAGGGTGGCTGCGGCATTCCGAAGTTGCTTGATCATCTCCCTTGCTGCCGGCAACTTCCGCGCTGCTTCGTCCGCTTCAGCGGTAAGCGGGGCAGCGGCGAGCGCGACGTGTCCTTCGGTGGCGGCAAACAGTACCCAAGCCGAACGGGTTGTCGCCTCAAACTGCAGCCGCATGAGTGGGGCGGCTGACGACACGAAGCCGCCAGCGACCAGAAGCCGCAGCGCCCGGGCGTGGTCGATTGAAAGTGAAGCTGCGGTGACGCTGAGGTCCATCCGCAGGGCATCATCTCCGCACTCGGGGTAATGGTCCAAGTCCAGAAGCTTGACGATCGTGTCGTCGAGTTCGTCGGATCGGCGGAGTATTTTTTCAATGTCCATGCATCAACTCTTGCGCGTGTTCTAGCCTCGACGGCTGGTTCAAACTGCGGACTGCTGCTGACGATTATGGTCGGCCGCTTGAAGCACCTCGCTTGTCCTTCGTGAAGCACATCGAGAAGGTCTGTTTGAAGTCGGACTTTTTCTACGAGGCAGTTGCCGAGCCCGGACTTTTGAGACGGTGCCGGCACGGCTCCGGTTTGCGTAGAGCAGAGGGCCATCACGTCCGGATCGCTATCAAGTCAGCCGCGCTGTGCGACGGTGCCGGTTCGCAGCGCAGTCAGGACGGCCTCCAGCGCGTCATTCGCTGGAACCAGTTGAGCGTCAGCGACGGGAAAGGGCGCTTCACGGTGGCATCGCTGCGCGATCCGCACCAAATTCTTGTCAGCGGACAGCAGCAGGTCCACCTCGACCAAGTATGTGCCAAGCTGTGCGTCCGCGGGGGTGCCGTCGGTGACCTTGTGAAAACGTTGCTGGAACCCGATGGCGGTGCGCAACCATTGCCGTGGCATGCGCTCGGTGGACACGTCGTAAAACCAGAACTTGACCAGGTCCGACGACTGAACGCCCAAAAAGTTCATGATGACCTCGCCGCCAATCCACTGTTCATAAGGATGGTGCGCGTCCGCTAAGGCAGTAAGCCAACAGGCCAACGCCTGGATGCGCCACATGTCGAGCCAATCTCCATCCCATCCCTGCATCGGGCCGAGCGGTTGGGCACGAAGTTCTGTAAGTTTGAAGTCCTGCATGCTTCGAGGAAGCTGCTTGGCATCCTCCCGGATTTTCCGCGTGTCCGCCCGCGCCAAGTCGAGCAGGTTAGTCTGTGCCACGTTGGAAGCCTCGCGGTCCATCGCGTGCACAACTCGGTGCCAGAAACCGTTTCGCGAACGTTTCCAGTCGAATTGAAGTCGGCGCTGCAGTGTCGTGTCGGCGGGCGCCCGCTGCCATTGAGGTCGCACGCGGAACACCTCGTCCCGGACCTCCATCGCCTCCGAATAAGCCTCGGGCATGAGGCGCGTCCAGTCCGGCAGCGCCAGCGCGCGGACTAGGGCGGTTCGCACAGATCTGTCCCCGGTTCGCAAGGCTTCGTAGACCACGGCCGGCGCGACTACGACTTTATGGCGCGATTTACGTGCGGCCTGCTGCAGGCGGGGCAAGGCACCCGTATCGACGATGTAGCGCCAGACATTGGTATCCAGAAGGATCTTCATTGGCGAACTATCCCACGCGAAGGTGCAGTCCTCGGATCGGTCGGGCATCGATGCGACAGGGCTCGCTGCCCTACCTTGGGGGATTCGCACATGAACAGCCACAATACGGGTAAAGCATCCCAATATCGTGTCTACCACCCCCCATAAGAAATCCAGATCCCAACCCAAGCCGAATGGCAGGGTCATTTACATGCCTCGCCAGATCAAGGCTGCGGGGGACGCTTTGCGGGACTCGATCGAGCAGGCATGTTCGTCATTTGAACTGGCGATGGCGAACCAGGACAAGGATTATGTGAGGGCGCTGCACGGACAGGCCAAGCATATGGAGCCGGGCGTCGACGCACGTCGCGTGAAACGGCTGTTCGCCAAGCACCGGCGCAGCTTCAGGCTGGGGACGGACATCAACCCCGCCAACATCAAACCCGTGCTCCGCCTGGCCACAGACGACAACGAATGGTCTGAAATGTTCATGGTCGTGCGCGCGCTCTGGTCAATGCCGTACAACAAGGGCTACGGCCGGCGCCTGCGCTTCGTCGTATGGGATGACCACCACGGTGCAGTAATCGGCATCATCGGCCTGCAGTCGCCGCCGGCCGATCTCAGTTGCCGCGACCAACTGTTTGCTTACCCGGAGAAGCTCAAGCTCAACTCGGTGAACTGCACCATGGACGCCTATGCGGTGGGGGCGGTGCCGCCGTACTCATTCCTTCTGGGAGGCAAATTGTGCGCCGGCATGATCGCCACCGACCCCGTGCGTCAGGCGTATTGGCGTCAATACGCAGCCAAGCGGACCGTGATGCTGGACCAGGACATCCGGCAACCGCTTGCGGCTGTGACGACCACAAGCGCCTTCGGCCGCAGCTCGATGTACAACCGGTTGCGCCATGGCGATCGTGTGCTTGCCGAGCCCATTGGCTACACGCTGGGCTACGGTACGCTGCATCTGGAGCATCTCTATGGCCAGATCCGCGCTTTCCTGGAGATGACCGGTGACTACAACCATGGTGGATTCGGCGCTGGGCCGAAGGTGCGCTGGCAAAACATCACCAATGTTTTGCAGAAACTGGGCCTGTCCGGCTCGCTGCTGCAGCACGGCGTCAAGCGCGAGGTCTTTCTCTTTCGGCTCGTCGACGATCTGGAAACCGGCATGGCGGGCGGCGGATTCGGCAAGCCGCTGCGGCTCGCGCCGAAGGACTTCGGCAGCTATTGGCGCGAGCGCTGGGCGCAACCCCGCGCGGAACGTTTCCCGGCTTGGAACCAGGGCAATGCCGTGGAGCTGATCGAGCAGACGCTGATGCAAATACGTGCCCACTAGGGCGCGGATTGCCCCCGCGTAAGCTCGGCGACCACGTAGGCGGTCGCGTTCGGCAGGTTCTTCTGGACCAGCAGTTCGCTGGGCTCGATCAATATCGCCCGCCTTCCGTCGGGTGCCAGCGTAATTTCCTCGCTGCGGCCTTGTTCCTCCACCAGCGGATTCCGGATGCCGACGATGTACTCGGTACCGGCACCGTCGGTGGCCACAAGGGGCGCCGACACGACCCGTCCGTCCTCGCAAGCGAAGTGCATGGGCCCCGCGAGCTGGAAACCCGCCAACCCATGCCGCTGCACATCGGCGCGCAGGAGTTCTCCCGCCAGTTGCAGACGCCGGTCGTTGAACGGCTGCACGGAACCGCTCAGCAGGTACTCCAGAAAGGCGATGCCGATATGCCGATCGATCGCGCCATGGTCGATGCGGTTGCGGAAGTCGCGCAGGCAGCGGTAGCACGAGCTGTCGCAATTCCCCTTGCAACCCCGCATTTGCGCCAACGCCTCCTCGAACAGCGATATGCCCTTGGCCGCCGCCGCAGTGGCGTACCCAGCGCCGCCGGACAACGTGTCGTAGAGAAATATCTCCGCCTCCAGCCCCACGGTGCCATCGGTCGTCAAGGCCGGCCGGTATTCCGCCAGGACTTCACCCGACTCGATCCCGAGCAGTTCGGTGGCAGCACGGGACAGGCTTTCACACAGCGTGCGCAAGACGATGTGCGTCAGTGAGGCGGTGGGCAGCAGCCTGATCTCTGGAGGCAGGCGGAACGTGAAGAGCGCAACGTCGGTGATGAAGTCGGTGCCAAGGATCACTTCGTCTTCGGTGGCGCCGCCCGGGCAATAGCGATGCGTCTTGTCCGGGAAAGGTTTCTGGTGCCGGCCGCCAAGCGTGCCATGCAGCTTGGAACTGGCCTCGATGCGGCCGCATTTGGTGCAGTAGGAATAGCCCACCCGCTTGGGTCCCGTGTTGGACACGAGCAGGCGGTGACGCCGGGTGACGTAGCGAATGCGAGGCGACAGGTGCGTGGTCTCGTTGCCGGGCGGGCTGTCCATGGTGAGCTTGGCGCGGGTCGCATAGGCGGTATCGGGCAACTCCTCGGGCGAGGTGACTTCCGGCACGTCGACCGGATGCGCGAAACCGACAGGTCTGATCCAGTAACGCGCCGGCCCCAGCGAGGCCGGTGTGGTACAAGCCGGGCACTGTCGCACCTCGCCATAGCGCAGGTTCTGCCCTGGGATCTCTGTGAAAGCGTAGCCGCAGGCGCGGCATTCCACATGCAGGCGCCGGGTGTCCCACATCTTTCGCATTTCCTTGAACGACTGCGAGTAGATCGCACCGGACGTGTAGCACTTGCCCGCGATCCAGACCTGCTTGCCTGGGGCGTACTGGCTCAGGGCGACGGTCAATCCCTGCGAGGGCGTGAAGGCCATCTCGGGCCGGAAATCGGTCGACGCTTCGCGGTTGAAGACGTGGAAGGTGGCGACGTCGGTAGGAAACGCGTAGCGCGGCAGCACGCCGCAATAGAGCAGACGGTCCAACAAGGATCCCCGGGGCGCGCCTTGGACGGGACGGGACTCACCAGCCTCCGCCTGGACCTCGAGGTATTGCGTCTCGTCATCCAGCGGTGGCGGCGGCGTCGCGGCGTCGCCGACCTGGTAGAGCGCCATGTCGATCGCGCTCAGGCAGTCCGCCACGAAGCCATCGAGCAGCTCATTGCGATCCTTGTCGGACAGCTCCTTTGGGATCCACTTTTCGATGCGCGCGCGCAGGCCCGCGCGGTTGGCGTTGAGCCAGCGCTCCAGGTCCGCGCGGCTCAGCACGCTCAGCGGCTTCTGGAATTCCTCCACCTTTCCCAGCACGGAGAACAGGTCTTGGTCGTGAGTGCCGGACACGACTGGCAGTTTGGCCTGGTGGTAGCTTTGCAGCAGGAACGCGCGGATGTGCCGGCAGGCAATGTCCGGGTTCTCGAGGTTCAGCGTGGGATCGACTACCTGGCCGGTGATCATGTCGGCCGGCTTGGAGAAGAAGTGTTCGTCGTGGGTGTCGGATCCGCCGTACGCGACGACGGTGGCGATCGCGCTGCCACGGCGACCGGCACGCCCGGCGCGCTGCTGGTAGTTCGCTCGCGCCGGGGGCATGTTGCGCAGGGCGACGCCGGCGAGCTGGCCGATATCGATGCCTACTTCCATCGTCGTGGTGCTGGACAACACGTCGATGGCCGAGCGCGGCATGCGCTTGTCTTCCTCCGGCAGCTCGACGTCCTGAAACAGCAGTTCGTTCTCCTCCGCTTTTGAGAAAACGTCCTGCGCCTGCGCCGTGTTCAGTTGGGCCGTGTGCTCGGCGGCGATGATCGAAATCGGCGGTTCTGGGTTGTCTCCGAGGGCCGCGAGCACTGCCTTGCGGAAATGTCCTTTGCGCGCGAGAAACACCGGATCCGTCGTCGGGTCCAATGGCGCGGTCGCGGAATGGCCGCAGTCCAGGCACTCGCGAATGGTCGATACGGGTCGGTGCACCGACTTGCAATCGCCGCAGCGCACCCAACGTCCGTCGAGGGCCAGGGTCAGCTTACTGCCATTCATCACGTGCTTGCCGCTGCCCATGTCGTCGCAGAACACTTCTAGCAGCGTGGGTAGCCACTTGGTCTTGAAGAATTTCTTGTTTTGCGTCGAGCCCAGTCGCTTGCCGAATCCGCGGGCGAACTCGCCGGTCCGGCTGTCGATCACCGCGTTCTTGTCGGGGTGCGACTGGTACCACTTCGTCAGGCTCATCTTCGCCGATATGTTGAAGCCCGCGGTCGTCCACTCGCGCATCCAGGCGCGCACCAGTTCGACCTTCTCTTGCGGTGTGGTTGCAAGGCCGGGAAAGTCCGGCAGCTCGTGTACGGCCGCGGTCAGGTCCTGGCGCTCGGCCAACGAGGCCAGCGCCAACGGCTCCAGCCCGAGCAGGCCGTTGCGCAAGGTGCTCAGGATATCGGCCAGCAGTGTTTCAGGCGCGCGCTCGCCCCGCAGTTCATAGCACTCGGTCATCAGGTCGGCATCCGACGCGAGCAGTCGGTCGATCTTCGCCGTGATACGCCCCAACTGCACGAAGGACTCGCCGGACGCGAGTTCCGGCTTAATTCGCACTCGAAGTTCCGCCGCGGCGATCAGCACGGCGGTGTAGAGGTCGTCCAACCGCAGCGAGAGGCCCGGTATGCGCAACAGCCTTTGCCAGCCGCGCATGATCAGCGGACGCAACGAGTCTCGTGCGGAGTATGTTTGCAGGTTCGGCGCGAGGCGCGCGGCGACTTGGCGGGAATCGGAAAACGCGAGCACCTTGCGACCTCGCAGCGGTGCGAATACTGTGGCGGGCTCCGCGTTCTCTGGCTGGATTTGCAGTTGCCGCGTCAGCAACACTTGGAACGGCTGGTCGCCCTTGGTTTCGTGGTCCTGAACGGGCGACAGCCCCTGCCAGCTCTCCCGGTCACAGACCGGACACTCATCAAACGCACCGGGTTGTTCCGTCTGCGCAGGAGGCGGGGCGCCGGCGGCGACAGGCTGCGGGCGACGATTCGGACGCAGGTACACGGATCTCGTGGGACCGACAGGCCGCGGCGCGTTGATCCGGCCGGTCGGCAGGTCGTAGATCGCCTCTTCGGCGGCAGCGGACTGCGCCGGCGGCGTTAACAGCATGTCGAGGGCCAGCAGCTCATCGACGGTACCGATCGGCCCGCGCAACCTCGCTCCCGGTTCGTTCCAGACCAAGGTGGGCGATTCGGGGTTCTCGCAGTAACCGCGACCATACGCAGTTCCGCATTGTCGGCAGGTATACAACTCCAGCACGCGTGAGCCGCAGGCGCACTGGGTCATCGGCTGGCTGTACAGCTTCCCCGCCACGCCGCGTTGCGTGGCGTCGATCTCCGTGCAATCGGGATTCATACAGACCCAGAGGCCGCGCAATCCACGGAAGAAGTTGTGCACGCGGCAGGGCAGCAAACTCGGCTCGTCCGTTTTGAGACGCGCGAAGGTTGCGAGCGAAGCGAGATTCGTCACAGCCATGTCGCCAACATCGCGGTCCACGCCGGGGAAGACCATCGCGCCCAGCGACCCGACCGGACGCGACTGGCGCATAGTTTCGTTCACCAACAACGACAACGGCGGGTATGGGTTGAGTGCCGCATGCAGGTTCTTCGCGACATCGGCGTCCTGTGTGACGCCGAGATGTCGCAGCAAAGGTGCGACGGCGCGCTGGCGGTCTTCGTGACGTTCGCTGTGGAAGTCCTGCATTGCGAGACCGGCCAGCAGCTCGGCCGCAGCCGCATCGCCGGTCGCGGCACCGTCCTTCAGTTTCAACTTTCCTTTGATGACGTCGAACGTGTCCGCGGGCACGCCGGTCAGCTCGGACGCGAACTGGGGTGCGTAGTCAAGGTCGCCGAAGCTGGCCGTGGCGCAGACCACCTGCAGGCGCTCCGGCGGGATGTCCAACCGGTCGCGCAACCGGCGCAGCAGCAGGCCGACTTCGGCCCCGCCAGCTCCGCGATACAGGTGGGCTTCATCCAGGATTAGCAAGAAACTTTCGCTCGGATTGGCGGCAAGCCAGGCCTTCGTCTGCTCGAAAATGGATCGTTCGAGCGGCCGCATCATCATGTACTCGAGCATTGAGTAGTTGGTCACCATGAGGTCCGGCGCCCAGGCCTGGGCCTCATGTCGCGTCAGCAGTTCGGAGTCGTCCGGCAGCGTGACAGCTCGCTGGAACTCGCCGGTGTCGCGGTTCTGCCAGAATCGAGAGGGGCCTTCGAACCAGGCTTCCAAATCCGGCTTGGCTGGCCATTTGCCGCGCTTTTTGAGATCCTGGATCAGCTTGGCTGCTTGGGCACTCTTCTTGGGATCGTCGCCTCGCGCATTCTGGAGGGCGTCGATGTAGAAGTCCCGGATCGGCTTCAGCCGACGCTGGTCCTTGCCTTTGTCCCGCAGACCCGCATACGGCGTGCGGCTGGTATAGCGCGCAAAGCGCGGCGGCCGGCCGCACCATTGCTTGAACAGCGCGACGAGGCGAGGATCGGCGACGATGTGGCGCAGTCGGGTGAGCTGGTCGTTCACCAGCGCGTTCATGGGGTAGAGAATCATCGCCCGCATTCCACTGGTCCGCGCGAATGCTTCGGGGCGGCCTTGCGCCTCGCGCGCCAGCTTGCCCATCACCGGCATTAGGAAAGACTCTGTCTTGCCGGATCCGGTGCCGGTCGTGATGACGAGGTTGCGCCAAGGGGAGGCGAGTGCGCGACGCGCCGCATCTGCCTGGTGGAGGTAGGGCGGGTCGTAGAACAGGGGCTTGCCCTCGGCGTTGGGCTGGGCCAGTAGCTCGAACACCTCTCGTGCCGCAGGATGCAGACCTTCGATCTGCGCGAATCGCTCGCCAGTCTCGTATCGGGGGGTGGACTCCAGATAGGGCGTTTGGTGGACGACGCCCACGTCCAGTAACAGGTCCTGTCGTTGCCGGATGAGGCCCATGTCGGCGATGTGGTACTGGGCCTCGATGTATTCCGTCAGGGCGGCTCGCAGTTCGTCGGCCGCAGCGTGAATGGTCCTATGGGCGGGCATGGATTCTTCCTTCGATCATGGTTGCGCGGGCATGAGCCACAACTGCTCGCGCAGAAAGGCCTCCTCCGCGATGCGTTGCGCGTCCGGCACCCAGAAGGCATACGGCGCGAGAGCGGTGGTGCCACCGTCGATGTATTCGAAGCGGCGTCGTGCGAAGCGCGGGAGAGGAAACGAGCAGATGATGACGACACCATCGTCGCGCGGCGCGCATCGATAGGTGCCAGGTTGGCCGGCGAACGCGTCCAGCGCCAGTTGGGCGAGCCAAGCCGCGTCGCTCGGGGCCAGCGCGCTGTCGCGCAACGGCAGCCGCAAATACCGTTTCACCTCGCCCTGCTCGAGCTCGACGAGGCACCAGATCCGATTGCCGAAGCCACCCGCGAAGCGGCCGACGCGCAGCCCGCTGCCCTTGTCGGGCGCCATCCAGCGGCTCGTGTACGCGGTGCCCGGCGTGGAGGCTGGGCGCAGCACGCGCAGTTCGGCAATCGTTCCGGTCGCGCCCTCGCGTTCCAGCTTGCGTCGCAACGTGGCAATGTGATTCGCGGCAATTTCCGGACGGCGCGCATGGCGCCACACGTCGGGCTTTATCTCGCGCAGGCCGAGCGACGTGAGCGTTTCGGCCAGCCCCTCGTTGAGTTGTTCGTCCACGAAGCGCGCGCTTCCCTGGTGGCGTAGGCGTTCACGCACGCCGGTGGGAAGGAACAGCGCGCCATCGGGCGGGATGCCGAGGATGTACAGGCGCGCCCCGGGACCGCGTACAAAGCCGGGCGGTGCGCAATACAGCCAGGTCGGTTGCTCGTGCTCTTCGGCGATGACCACGTTGGCTAGCTCGAGGAGGTCGCCGCCCACCAGTGCTCCCTCGATAGCGGCCTCGGTGCGCCACTCGAGTTCGTCCGTCCACTGAACCAGGCGGTCGAGTGATTTCAACACCGCCAGCTTCAGAGCCGCACGCGGACATGGACACAGTACGCCCGCCAGGCGGCGCATCACGGCCGCCACTAGCTCAAGCCGCCCATCCGATCCCTCAACGGGGGTGACACCCAGGTCTGACGCCAATTCGGCCAGGATGGAGGAGGCGTCAGCACGCATCGCAACGACGGTCATGCTTTGCTTTCGTCCACGAGACGCAGGTGCAGATAGCGCGCGGCCCGTACCAAGATCGCCTCGCGATCGGACAGCCGGCTTGCCAGTGCAATCGGCGCGGACGCGGCGAGCTCGCGCGGGGCCATCGCCAAGGTCCACGCCTGATTTATCGCGCGGGCGTCACTCCAGCCGAAACTGTCCGCCACGTCCGCGTGCAGCAAGCGAGCCTGGTCCACATTCCACGGCGTGCCCGCCGCGCGCCACCGATGCCCCAGGCTGATGGAGAAATTCAGGAGTTGTGCGTTCCAAATGGTCACGGCGGCTTCGACACGATCCCAGTCGGGCGCAGGTGCATTGACGCTCGTCAACAGATCCTCGATTCGCATCCAACCGGCACCGCACGCGACGGCAAGCATCTGGTGGTGCAACTCCAGCAGTGAGTGGTCCCGGCGCAGCCGAGCCGCGAACCCCGCAGGCTCGGCGCTCGACCACCGGCGGTGGGCCAGGCACAGTGCGGACAGGTTGTGCACCGCGGCCAGTGCGGCCATATCGACAGGGCTACCCAGCGCTTCGAAACCGCGTCCAAGCTGCGCGGGTGCCACCACCACGCCCTGCTCGATGCTGCCCGACCGAGCCACATACAGGCCACCGAGGTCGCTGGCTTCCGTACCGGCCAAGAATCGGTCCATGGGTTGTTCGTCCTCGCGGGCCGGTGTCGCGAACTGGAACGTGCTGACGGTGGTCGCGCCTTCCTCCCCGTCATCGATCAGGCGCAATTCGGACCGGCTCTTGCCGCGTCGAATCGCCCAGCGCAGCGGATGGAGCTCGCGCCGCAGTGGAATGCGGAAGATGCCAAGATCCTCTCCGCTGACCTCGATGTAGCCGCCGCAAGCGGTGAGGTACAAATAGTCGTCCCGCTCCCTGCGCGCGGCGGCTTCCCAGCCCCGGCTCCAGTCCTCGTGCCTGACCGGAAGCGCGTGCGTGAACAGCTCCTGACGCGAACTCTGCGCTCCCGCGGCGTCGAGCAGCACCAACGCGAAGCTCGCCGTGCGGGCCGGGTCGCCCTCGACTTGAATCTCCAACAGTCCGTCGACCAAATCGTCCAAAGTTGGCGCGAGTGGCGAAACATTCACGACCATCGCCGGGTGGCAAAGCTGCCCCGGAATCCATGTTGAGGGTTCACGAACCGTGAGACGCAGCCTTGCCCTTCCTACGGAAGGCGAGCCGAGGAATCCGTTGCGTCGCGCGACGATGGAAAGTGTGTGGCTGCCGGGTGCGAGCCTGGGCAGCGTGAACATTACACGATGCTGCCCTTGGTCGGGCGCAAGTGTCGCCGCGATGCCGCCGTTCAAGGCCACCTCGAAGGCCGTACAGTCATGGTTCACGCTGGCGATGAAGCTGGGTGTCTCCGACGTTAGCCACTCCCCCTCGCTTTCGCCGTCCCACTGGCGCGGCAGAATGCCCAGCGGCTCGACGCGAATGCCGCGGCTGACGGCAATGCCAGCCTCGTCGAGCTCCGCACGCAAATCGTCAGACGGCGCTATGGGCACATCGAGGGTGAATCCGTGGATGTGCGTGCAATTCACTTGGACAGGGGTCGCGACGCCTGCGAGGAACGCCGGGTCGCGCGCGAGCACCAAGTAGCGCTCGCCCGGGTGCACGGCGCGTAGAGCCGCCAGCTGCGCCCGGCCGCCATCGGCGAGGATCCGAAACACCCAGCAAGGCCCGGATGCCAGCCTGCACTCCTCGGCAATCAGGTTGTCGAAACCCTGAAGCGCTTCACTAAAACGCAGTAACGGCTCCCGGTCGTCAGGCCACCGCTGCAGCGAGCGCTCGCGCCGCGCCGTCACCAGAACCCGCGCGGGAAACCAGGCCTCTCCGTGGCAGGGGATGCTGACCATGCACTGCGCAAGGTGTCGCGCGAAATCGCCATGCCGGTTGCTGAGCGCCTGAAACGACGGCAGTTGCAGGCTGGCGGCCCAGCGCCCGGCGCCGTCGCGCTCGAGGATCACATTGGAGCGGACCAGAACCTTTTCTGTCTCGGGCGTCTTTCCCTCGCGATCGTCCTCGCCCGGCGGCACCAACCTGAACGGGCCCGACAAGCCCGACGAGCCATGAACACGGTAGCACGCGTACTCGTAATGACGGCGCGTGTCTTCGAGCATCTCGCGCGCAAGAACCGTGCGACTGAAGTCCTGGATGATCCGTCTAAGCGTCGGCGGATAGATGGCATCCTGATCATCCGGATCGGAGTGCAGCAATCCAAGCACGATGCGACCGACCAGCTCCTTCTGCGCGAGGAAATTCCAGTACCGGTCGGAGCCGTGGTGCGTGTGAGCGGCAACCAGGTTTCCCACATTGGCGGGCGTCAGCGCACGGGTGGCGCCGAGGCGGAATCGCATCTGATACATCGATTCGGCCAACCGGAACTGCAGATCCGAGGGAAGCAATGCATGGGTGATGGGCCACGCGATGTACCTGTAGTTCGCGGCCCAACGTCCATTCGGCCGGGCGCCGCGGAACGTTGCCTTGAACTTGACGAACCAGGAACGCAGCAGGTCGCGCACCCGGTTGTAGTTGTCCCAAGCCGGCGTCTTGGCGGCGAACGAGGGCCAGAATTCAAGTCCCTCGAAGGTATATCCGTGTTCCGCGGCGTGCACGACCCAGGACAGCCAGAAGCGCGACGTCAGCTGCACCTGCGCATGTTCTTCCAGTCCGCACTGCAGCTTCTCGAGCTCGATCGGTTCGAGCCCGTGCTCGAGTGCGAAAACCGGATGGCCGGCCTCGCCCTTCAGTGAGGCAAGCGCGCCGAAGTGCGCGTGCAGTCGTGCGTCCAGGGATTCAAGGGTCGATCCCGTCACGACACGCCCTTGAGCAATCCCCACCGGAACAGACCGACTGCCAACTTCTTTGCCACTTTCCCGCCTGTAATCTTCTTGTTACATGGTGTCAGAACGCGCGGGGTTTGCATAGCGACATGGATCACATGATTGAACTGGTATTATGTACAGTATCGGACTGCGCCACATGCTTCCCTGTAGGATTCGCCGGCCAATCCGTGTCGCCTGCGAGGCCCGCGTGAACATTCATGTTGCTAACTTTCTCCATGGGAAGCCGGTGGACGCCGGCTTGGAGATGGGTGCGTACGAGCACCTATGGTTGCAGCCCGACGCCACGGTGAAGCGGATCGCTGAGCTGTTTCAACGGCAGCCTGACGCTCTGCCCTCGGACCTTGTGGGCGAGGCCGAGGCTTTGAGCGCGGCCCGCGAAGTCCTCGCGGAGTTCGAGAAGAAGGGCTTGCGCGACGTCGGCGTCCGTGTCCACGGGGCTCACGAGTATCCCGAGCCGCTACGCGATGCCGCCGACCCAATCGACGTCTTGTATTACCGCGGCGCCTGGGAGCTGGCCGAATCCCCGAAACGGATCGCCGTCGTCGGAACGCGCGCCGTCACTCCGGAGGGAATCAACCGCACCAAACGCTTGGTGAAGCTCCTCGTCGAAAACGGATTCACCATCGTGTCCGGCTTGGCCAAGGGCGTAGACACGGTTGCGCATCGCACCGCCATCGACAGCGGCGGCGAGACGATCGCGGTGATCGGCACTCCAATTTCGCAGGTGTACCCGCGCGAGAACGAGAAGTTGCAGGAGGAAATCGCGCGCAGGTTCCTCCTCGTGAGCCAAGTGCCGGTATTGCGATATGCGCGGCAGGACTATCGCTGGAACCGGGGGTTTTTTCCAGAGCGGAACAAGACCATGTCGGCGCTCACACAGGGTACTGTCATCGTCGAAGCTGCCGAAACGTCCGGAACGCTAATTCAAGCCAAAGCGGCGCTCGAACAAGGACGCAAGCTGTTTATTCTGGACAACAACTTCCGCAATCCTGATATCCGCTGGCCTGCGCGACTTGAAAGCCAGGGCGCGATCCGTGTTCGCGAGTTCAGCGACCTTGTGGGGGCGTTTGAGTAAATGCAAAAGCGCCTTCAGCAAGTCGGTGACGTCGAGCGGCCACAGCATTATTTTTTGGAACCGGACCATCGCTGCTATTTCTGGGGTGAGTACACCCCTTGGGAACACACAGGCGGCCGGAAGTGGAATTTTTCCGAGACGAATCAGCTGATCGCCAACTTCAAGAAGCCCATGGATAGGCGGGGAAAAGATGACTGGTGGCGCAAACAGGCGGCGATCGACCGAACCAGCCAGGCATTCGCCGGACTATGGAAGTGGCAGTTGCTCCATGAGCGTGGCGCGGTTCTCATCCCGGTTCCTCCTTCCAAGCGGGCAGGCGACCCACTGCATGACGATCGAATGTCGAGGATGCTGCAGGGTATCCGCGCGATCACGAAGATTGACCTCGACATCCGCGACCTGCTGGTGTCGGACGGCAGCATTCCAGCCAGTCACACGTCGGCCCAACGTCCGTCCCCGCAGAGAATCTACGAGTCCCTTTCCTTCGATGCCCACGAGCGCGAGAAAGCCGCGCCCAACATCATCTATCTGTTCGACGATGTGCTCACCTCCGGAGCTCACTTCGTATCCTGCCTGCGGAGGTTGCGCGAGCTGTATTCCGAACAGCCCATCGTGGGCAATTTCGTCGCTCGCTGTGGGCGGCCGAATACCGACGCTGTTGTGCCACTGAATGACGTGGCAGCCTGACGCACTGGCGACGCCCGCGAGCATGATGGCCCCGGCGCCGATGTGCTCCCACCTCAGGGTTTCCGGTTTCAACCCAGATCGCATCAGCAGATAGCGGGCAGCAGGGGCTCGCCCACGCTTGTTCCGTCTAGGCCCGCGGGCTCTCGTCGCCCATACTCACGGACAATTCCGAATTAAGAAAACAGTAGGAGGAACAACCGTGATCAAGGTCGCTCAGGTAACCGTTGACCGAAGCTACGGGACCAAGCAGTTCCTGCCAGGGCTGGCTTCGGTGCCCTCGTGGAAATGCAATGTTCTTCATAGCTTGCTCGTAACCGGCTATCTGACGACACCACCACGGCATCGCCCCCTCAGTCTGTCGACCTACTGGGCTTGGCTTCGGTACGGTGCAGCGATATCGCGCCGCCATCGCGGGCTGCGGCTTCGGCTTGGCTGGACGGACTTGGATCCGCATCAAAAAACCATTCTGTCCGATGACTTCGGCCTCGGCTTTCCCTGCCACTTTCTCGCCGAGCGGCACGGGTTCGAGGACTTTGCAGACACGGGCTATTTACTGGACTCAATATTCAAGACTTCGGTCACCTACAAGAAAAAGCCGAAGCGCGGGCCCGCCAAGTCCCCCGATTTGATCGCCGTCGATTCGGCGTGGCAATTGCATGTGCTGGAGTGCAAAGGCACGCAATCAACTCGCAAGTATCTTCGCACCGCGGTTGCGGACGGCCAGGCCCAGAAGCGAAACCTCAAACCCAAAATTCCGGGCTTCTTCAAGTCATGCATGGTTGGGGGCATCTTTGTTCCTCAATGGCGCAGCAAGGAAACGGCGGAACTTCTCTTTATTGACCCTGAGCCGGACCCGCGTATTCGACAGCTTGAGACCTTGCCGCCGGAAACCGTTGCCTCGGCCGTCAGAAGGCAATCGCTCGCGAAGGGGCTGGCGATGTGCGGCCTTTGGGGAAGCGCGACGGCAGTAGATGGCGGCGATCTCGTCGCGGAGGAGATCGCGCGCGTTCTGCAAATCGAGAGCGGCGAGATCGCCTTCAACGGCTACGTCGAAGGCGATCTTGGCTGGCGAAAATCCGTTGAGTACCGCGCGACCGACAACACCCCTGAAGAGCGCGGGGCGTTCATCACCGAGTTGACGATCGACGTTCCGAGAAGCTTGACCGACTTTATCAAGCGCACGGTCAGCAGTGACGGGCGGCTACCATCGGGCGAAGTTGACGCTTGGATCAAGCAACAACTTCAAATGCGGCGTGAAGAAAACCGCCTCCGCAAAAGTGCGCAGCCTGTTGGAACTCGTGCTGACAACGAGCTGCCAAGCGCATGGACGTTCGATCAAGACGCAGACAGTGACGTTCAGACATCGGCGTCGGCCACGCTGCCGTCGGGCCTGCGGTTTGCGCTGAGCCTCAGGCGCATCGGCTAAGAGCGACAGCTCGAAAACATCCGAACGGAGAATCCCATGTCCACACCAGGCGACGCAGTCAATGCTCACGAGATGCCATTTCTTGAAGAACTGCTGACCGCTTCAAGCCTAGGGCTTTACTTCACGGATCACGCGATCATCAGGCTCTCCCATGACGCGTCATTTTGGGTTGAGGACAACGAGCCCACGCTTGATCGCCTCGCAGTGTTCATTCACGAGTATGCGCACTACCTCCACAACTTTTCGACCGGCGCGGGTGTCTACGGGTTTATTGCAACACTTCGGCTACTCGCGTTGTTCATGAGTACTGTTGGGGAGGATGGTGCGAGTATCGGAAGCACCGCACTAGCGCCGGAAGCCGCCGCAGAGTTCGACGGCGTTGTGAGATGGCGCAAACACATCACGGGGACGCAACTGGCTCCCATGGGCATGGGGTCTGCATCCTGGAGCGATTTGCAGGTGGTCGAAATCAAGCGAGTTAGCGACAACATTCCGCTTGCGAACCAGATTCTTGATGTGAAGTCGGCAAACGTCACATTGAAATTGGGGCGGTCGGATACCGCGCCCGTTGCTGACGTTGCTCTTGGAGCACACGTTCTCATGGAGGGGCTGGCATGGGAGATCGAGAGAATCCTCTTCATTTCAGAAGGCCGCGGCACCGCGCAGCTAGACCTGACGGTACCGGCGTGGCCATACAAGATCCCACGGGTCATCTTTGAGCAAGTGGCGGGAACCGCACTCTCGAGCGAGATGATGGCAAAAGTGCTCTTGCTCGCACTTCAAAGCACCGACCCTGGCGATGCCTTCATCGAACTAGCACAGGTTTTTAAAGGCAACGTTGAGGGACGCAGTCACGCGGAAATAGTTGGGGCTCTTCAGAAGACGGTGTGCGACTTTCTCTCAGCTAAGAAGGAGTCTTTGTTCTCTGCCTGGAAACTCGACGCGGATCGCTTCTTGTCACGCCCGCCGCTGCACCGGGCGTTTACTGCGATGCTGGGCTGGGCTAGGGAGTATTTGGAGCTTCGCACCACCTCGCCCTTTTTTGAGGTGGACTTGGTGTCAACAACGGATCGAAACGCCCTGGTGGGGATGCTGAAGGCATTCCCGCCTTGCCCAATCATTCAAGAGACTGGGCCGCTAAGCCACGAGCTCGAGTTGATTCTGCTTTCCGAGCAGCCCCCGGACCAAGGGCAGGTTCAGGACCTTGCCATTGCGCAATCACTGTTGCACTTCGCCGCCCGACATATCGGCGCCCGCGAAATCGTGCCTACCAGTCGAGCGCAAGAAGGTGCTTGTCGGTTCTGGGGGGCGTGCAAACTTCCGCTGACCTCTTCTGCTCCGCAGATATGCCAGCGGCGCCCATGGGAGTCGTTCAAACCCGCTGATGTGGAATGCTGCTGGTACGCGTCGGCCGTCCGAATTTCGCGATCGGTGAAGCGAACTTCGTAGCCGTGCGGTCGTCAGCCGCTGGCCGCTAATGCGGGTTGGGTGTTAAGAGCGGCTTCTAGCGTTTCGATCGCGGCCAGCACCACGTGCAGTGCCGGCACGTTGCCGAAGATCATGCCTGCCTTCGCCTCGTAGTCCTTAGCCAAGGGCGAGTGCATTGCCTCGTTCGGAACCAGCGTGAAAGTGCCCGGCGCCGCAGTCTCCAAGCCGAGGTCTGGGCTTCCGAAGAACATCCGCGCATGGCGTGTGCGGTCGGCGGCGATAGGGAGATCGCCTCGTCAAGTGTTCTCGGCGTCTGCCTGCATCAGCCGATACACATCGTAGACGTGCCGCGACACGCGCTGCCCGGCATGCCGCAGTTCGTCGCGATTGGCGTACCACGGCAGGCTTGGCAATTCACCACGCAAAGCCTGTGCAGCCAGTTCGGGGGATTCCTTCGCCTTCTCGACTCCCCTGAGCCAAGAACAAATGAGACCTTTGTCGGGACCGCGCCATCGTGCCACCCAGGACTCTCCCTGAGGTGAAGCAGAGCGGAAACTCCATCCGATGTAAGCGCTCAATAAACCACGCCCTTGCGCGTGGTGTCGGAGCCGATGCGGGCAGGGAGGCTTACGCGCCGCCGAGCTCGATGTTCCAGGGCAGCAGCGCCTCGTAGTCGTCGACCGTCTGCGCCAGCGGCAGTTTCTTGAACAAGGCGACGAGGTAGCGGTAGGGCTCGACGTTGTTGGCCTTGGCCGTTTCGATCAGCGAGTAGAGATTGGCGCTCGCATTGGCACCGCCGACGGTGTCGGCGAACAACCATGCCTTCCTTCCAACAACGAAGGGGCGGATCGCGTTCTCCACCGGGTTGGAGTCCAGCGGCCAGGTGCCGTTGTCCAGGAACCGCACGAGCTTGGGCCACTGCCCGTGCAGGTAGTGCAGCGCTTCGCCCAGCAGGCTCGATGGTGCAACGGCGTGCAGGTGCGTGAGCAGCAGCCGTTCGATCTCGCGCACAACGGCGGCGCTGTAGCGCGAACGCAGTCGCAGCCGGCGCGCGGGCGTCCAGTCCCTGGCCAGCGCCTCCGCACGGTAAAGCTTGGCAATCAGCCGTACGAACCGGGTCGCGAGCTGATCGGGTGAACGAGCTGCCTTCGGGATGGACTCCTCGGCCTTGATGAAGGGGCGACGTGCGTGAACCCAGCACCCGAGATGCGTGAGGCCGCCGGCCTTCGCGATGCCGTTGTAGACCTCATACCCGTCGGTGATGAGCGTGGTGCCGGGACGGATGCCGGCATACAGCTTCTCGGCGTGTACAGCGCCGCGCCCCGGCGCGTAGGCAAACAGCCGCACCGGTGGACCGGTGCCGTTCATCTGCGCCCACATGTAGCTCTTCGTCTGGGCCTTGCGCCCGGGCTCCTTGAGCACCTGAACCGTGGTCTCGTCGCCGTAGATCAGGTCCGAGTCCAGCAAGTGGTCGCGCAACAGGTTGATGACCGGCTGCACAGCCTGGCCGATGCGTACGATGCCAGAGGCCAGGGTGTTGCTCGCGATGTCGCCCCCGAAGCGGCGTAGCAATACGGCCGTGCGATACAGCGGCATGCCGAACTGGTACTTGCCGGTGATGATCAAGGCCTGCGCCTGCTCGGTGAGCAGCCCGCGCGGGATGATGCGCGCCGGCGTCGGTGCAACCTTCAGGCTCTGATCGCAGCAGGGACAGGCGTACTTGATGCGGTGGTGCTGCAGCACGCGCACCTGCTCGGGGATGACGTCCATCTGCTCGCTGACCTCGGCACCGATCTCCACCAGCGCGTGCCCGTCATGCGCGCACACACGCTCGGCCTCGGGCAGCTCGTGGCGCACGATCTCGCGCGGCAGCGCGGGGTCCAGTGGCTTGCGTCCACGCTTCTTGCGCTGATGTCCGGCGACTGGCGTCGACTCCTCTTCGTCGACCTCGGCCTGCGGCGTCTGATCGGTGGGGGCGAGTGCCTCGGCCTCGTTGAGGAACAGGTCCTTCTGGTCCGTGCCACGGGCTTCGCTCTTGGCCGCGAACAGCTGGCGCTGCAGCGCCTTCAGCCGCTCCAGTGCGAGGTCCCGCTCGGTGGTCGCCACTCGAAGCGCGCCGGCCAGTGCGTCACGCTCGGCAATGAGCGCGGCGAGTACTTCAGCGGTGATGGTGGCAGGCGACGACACGCCAGCTTGGATCGGCATACCCCCATCATCGTTCCTTCAAGCCACGCTCGAATAGCGCAGATGGGAGTGGCGTTGCACCACCGCGATGTCGATGCCCTCCAGCAGCCAGTGCAGCTGCTCGGCCGTCAGCGTAGGAACCGCCTCGGCCGGGGGCCAGATGAACCGGTCCTTCTCCAGGCGTTTGAGCAACAGCCAGAAGCCGTTGCGCTCCCAACCCAGGATCTTCACTCGGTCGCGTCGGCGATGGCTGAATACATACGCACAGGAGGCGAACGGGTCCAGGCCCAGCGCCTGCTCCACCAGCACGGCCAGGCCGTTGATGTTCAGCCGGAAGTCCACGGGCTCGCGGTGCAGGTAGACCTTCAGCCCTTCGTCGAAGCGGAACATGACAGTCGGCTCAGCATCTGCACCAGCGTGGGCAATTCCTGCAAGCTCGTCTCACTGAGATCGAGCTGCACACCGTTGGGCAATCGCACCTGCAAAGCGACCATCGGGGGCGGTGCTGCCAAGGGGCCTTCATCCGAGATCACCGCCACCGCCGTCGCTGGTGTGTGGGCGACCGCGGGCACCGTCACCGCACACCCGCGCTGAGGCACTCGTTCACTCTGATCTTGCTCGCCCTCTACGTGTACGGCAACGAATGCCGCATCCTGCGCTCGCGCGATGTCGCCCGCCGATACCTGGGCGCTTCGTCGCTGGTAGGCCGTGATCCACGTCCTCAGCAAGTTCGTGTTGACACCGTGCTCCATCGCCATGCGTGCCACCGAAACTCCTTGCTTGAGGCAGGCAACGATCAACTCCTTCTTGGCGGCCTCGTCGTAGACGCTGCGACCGTCACTCTTGCGCCCAACAACCAACCGACCTCTCAACTGTGCGTACTGCTCTGTCATGTCTACATGTCCATGTTGCTCTACATGGGCACGTAGCCTCACAGTTCATCGTTCACTGAACAAGGGCGCGATTAATTGACCGCATACCATCCGATGATCATGCTGGTTCCATTCGAAGGATGTGCAAGGAAGATACAGGGCTAGCGCTGCGGCTCGCAAACAATCATGCGCGTGAACCCTCAGATTGCGGTCTCGCCAAAGGCCGCCTGCACCGGATGTGCGCGCGTTCTTCCTTGGTGCGGTTGGCGTCGTCCACGAACACCAGCCTGGGCTTGTGGCCTGCCACCTGGTTTTCCGGCACCAGGCCGAAGGCCTCGATGATGATCAGGTCGCCCACCGAGGCCTGGCGTGCGGCCGAGCCGTTGACCGAGATGATGCCGGTCCCCGCTCGCTGCGGATCGCATAGGTGACGAAGCGCTCGCCGTTGTTGATGTTCCAGATGTGGACCTACTCGTTCTCGGCGAGGTCGGCCGCGTCGAGCAGGTCTGCGTCGATGGCGCAGGAGCCCTCGTTGTGCAGTTCGCAGTCGGTCGCGGCAACGCGGTGGATCTTGGACTTGAGCAGGGCGCGGAACATGGGCGACTCTTTCTCTGTGCGAAAAGGCGGATCGGTGGTGCCTGGTTTCGCCGGCGGACTCATAAGGGCGAGAGATGCAGCAAGCGCGGCGAGCGGAGGATAGTCGAGCCGCCGACGGTGCACGCGCTCGCCGGCCCTATCCTTGCGACCCCCGGCCCTTCGAGCCTGCGCGCTGCGCTTGCCGAAAGGCACAGGAGGGTGGTGGATGGGTTGGCTTGCTGTCCCTCCCATCGTTGCACGCCGTTCTCGCCGTCAAGGTCTGCGCGCAATGGCATTGCGCTTGCGTCCTGGCGGCCGTCTTCGAACCCTGACTGCTGCGCTGCGGCGTGCCGGTTTCGGTCTCGGGCAATCCCGCCCGATTCACGGAGCCGACCATGTCGCACGATCTCTTCTCTTCCCTTGTTTCCTTCGAGTTCTCCACTTCTGTTCCTCTGCTCGTTCGCGATGTCGCGGGCGAATACCGTCCGGCCGAGGCCGATGAGGTGCTGCTCGCGGCGCAGCGGCTGCTGGCGAGGCGGGTGCGTGGCAGCGGCGCGCTGTCTTCGCCTGCGCTGGTGCGGGACTTCCTGCGTCTGCGGCATGGGCCTCTGGAACACGAGGTATTCGCTGTCGTGCACCTGGATTCGCAAAACCGTGTGCTGGACTATGTAGAGATGTTCCGTGGGACCGTGGCACGGACCTCGGTGCATCCGCGTGAGGTGGTCAAGGACGCGATGGCGCGCAACAGCGTGGCGCTTCTGCTGGTGCATGGGCATCCCTCGGGATTGGCGGAGCCGTCGCTGGCCGACGAAGCGCTCACGCAGACTCTCAAGTCGGCCCTGTCCCTCGTGGACGTGCGGGTGCTGGATCACCTGATCGTCGGTGGCAGCGACATCTACTCGATGGCAGAGCATGGGCTGATGTAACCAAGGGGCTTCGGCCCCTTTTGTATTTCCCGCTCGCATGCGCGCTGCGCGCGTGCACCTGGCCGGCGGCCGGTGCCGGCCGATTTCCTCGATTTCATCTCTCCGGTGGCGGCACCCGCCACCTGCGCGCCGCTGCCTGCGGCTTGCCTGGCCTCTGCGGGCGCTCCTCCCGTCAAGGGCCGCTGCGGCGCCCGTGTCCTCGGCTTCGCCTGCGGGCCGCGCCAGCGCCTTCGCTGTTCTCCCTTGACGGCGCACCCGCGCCGGCCCCAGCCGGCCTCTATGGCCGCGAAAGGGCTTCGCGGCCCCTGCGGAGCCCAACACCCAAGGAGAGCGCCTATGCACAGACCCACACCCTGAATCCAGTTCCGGTTTTTGTCTTTCCAGTTTTGTTTTCCAACGTCCCGACATGGGACAGGAGTTCGATCATGAATACTGTTGATACGCCAGAAGTTTCCACCCCCGAGGCAGCCGTACCTGCGCAGAACATGGTGCTCGTGCCGCTTTCGCGGCTGCGTTCACGGCCGTCCAAGCGCAACGTACGCCGCAAGGCACGCACGTCAATTGCTGCGCTGGCTGCAAGCATCCGGCGTCTGGGCCTCCTGCAAAACCTCACCGTGATTCATTCCGGCGAGGACGGGGACTTCGAGGTCGTCGCCGGTGGGCGACGCCTCGCAGCCTTGAAGCTGCTTGCGAAGAAGCGGCATATCCCAGAGGATTGGCCGGTACCTTGTCTGCTGGTGGCCGACACGTTGGCGCGCGCGGCGAGCCTTGCCGAGAACGTGCAGAGGGAGGCGATGGGGCCGGTCGAGGAACTGCACGCATGGAAAGCTCTGGTGGCCGAAGGCCGTTCGGTGGAGGCCATCGCGGCGGACTTCGGCGTGACGCCGCTCGTGGTCAAGCGCCGGCTGCGGCTTGCCAACGTCTCGCCGCGCCTGCTGGCGGACTATCAGGCCGACGCCGTGACCCTCGAGCAGTTGATGGCGCTTGCCATCACCGATGACCATGCGGCGCAGGAGGCCGCGTTCTACGACAGCCCGGCGTGGCAGCGCAGCCCCGAGTCTCTGCGCGACCATCTGACCCATGAAGAGATCGATGCCAGCCGCGATGCGCTGGCGCGCTTCGTCGGGCTGGAGGCCTACGAGGTCGCAGGGGGCGGCGTGCGCCGCGATCTGTTCTCGGACGAACAGCAAGGAGGCTATCTCACCGATGTCGGGTTGCTGGACACGCTCGCGCGCCACAAGCTCGCCGATGTCGTCGAACAGGTTCAGCTGGAGGGCTGGGGGTGGGTGGAGGTCGCGCCGCGTGCCACGGCTGCTGAGCTGCACGCCTTCCAGCGGGTGCAGCGCACGCGCCGTGACCCGAGCAGGACTGAGGCCAAGCGCATCGCCAAGCTCGAAAGGAAACAGAATGAGCTGCAGGACCGGCTTGATGATGAGGATGCGGAACTTAGCGAGGACGGCGTGCGCGCCCTGCAAGAGGAACTGGATCAGCTCGGCGCCGAGCTGGACGCGATAGAGCAGACCCTGACGGTTTATCCGCCCGGGACGGTGGAAATGGCCGGCGCCGTGGTATCGGTGGATCACATGGGTGGCGTGGTGGTGCACCGTGGGCTGCTGCGCGAGGAGCAGGCCAAGGCACTGCGGGCGCAGGAGCGGCAGGAGGCCAATGCGGCAGGTGGGGAGCGCAACGGCCACGATGGTGATGCCGATGAAGCGGCCAAGTCCGGTATCTCGGAGAAGCTGGCGAAGCGCTTGAGCGCGCATCGCACGGCCGCCTTGCAGGCCGAGGTCGCCCGGCATCCGCAGGTGGCGTTGGTGGCCGTGGTGCATCGGCTTGCGCTGCGCGTGGTCTTCGATAGCTACGGTTCGGGCGGTTCGCCCGTCGACATCATCTCCACCCCGCAGGACGGGCTGACGCAGCATGCCCCGGATGTGGGGGAGTCTCCTGCGGCGGTGGGCATGGGCAAGGTCCGCGAGGCGTGGGCGGCGCGCTTGCCTAAAGAGCCCAAGGCCCTCTTTGTCGAGCTGCTGGCCCTGCCGCAAGGCGAACTGCTGTCGCTGTTGGCGGTGTGCGTGGCTTCCACTGTCAGCGTGCTGGCATCCCGCGAGGACGAGGTGCCTGCCGCCGGGCTGGCCGAGGCCGTGAGGCTCGACATGCGCGACTGGTGGACACCGACCGCCGAAGGCTATTTCTCGCATGTGTCCAAGGCCAAGGCATTGGAGGCGGTACTGGCCTTTGCGCCCGATCACGTGACTCGGCTGTCCAAGCTCAAGAAGGCCGAGATTGCGAGCGAGGCTGAAAGGCTCGCGGCTGGGACCGGGTGGCTGCCGGTGATGTTCAGGGCCGAGGCGAAACCGAGCCCTGCGACGTCGCCATCGTCGGGGATCGAAGCGGTGCTGGAAGCGGATGAAGCCGCTGCCGAGGCCGAAGAGCGCGAGGGGCTGGCGGCAGTCGCCTAGGCATGAGGCCCCGGCCAGAGGCCGGGGCCTTGGATGTGCGAGAAAAAAAACGCGCGCGGCAAGTGTGCCGCGCGCGTTGTCGTTTGCGACGGGGGCAGGGCTATGGACACGCCGTGACGGCGCTGAGCATTCTCCAAGCAATCGGAATTCCCTACGCCGTGGTACGCCCCAGCATGCCTCGCTAGGTTGGCTGCACCAGCACATCGCATGAGCATCGAGAGAGTTCCGATTCAGAGGCGTACGCATCTGTCTCTGATTCTGAAAACACAACGATGTCACCTCTCACATTCTCATGAACCAGCAAGGCGTCAGCGAAATCTGTTTTGAAGAAACCTATGCGGTGTCGCATGATCAGACGGCACGGTCTTTGTTCGCGAGGCTGCCGCATGGCCGCGAATACGCACAGACGTTGATCGAATGTCTGGCGACCGGGTACCTGGTCGCAGTTGTCGAGTCCATCTGCGTCCGCGAAATGCAGATACACATCGACGCGACGATGGAGGTGGTCGTAGGGCGCACCGTACACATCGAGCATCTCGGCCCTATCCCACCGATGACACGTCTGCGACTGCGTGGATGGGTCGAGGGTCTCGGCGAGCGCAGTGCGACATTCCGTGTCCAGGCATATGACGACCACGAACTCGTACTCGACGGGACCGTCACGCTGGTGGCGGCGCATCGGGCCAGCATTGAGTCGCGTATCGCCACGAAGGTCGATGCGCTTGAGGCGGCCCGCGGCGGTGGACAACGGGGCTGACGACCGGGGACGACGGGTCATCCCGCGTCACGGTTCAGGCTCTTACCGTAGATATCTGACTTTCTTCCATGCCGTCGATGCCGATCACGTCTGTCGCCTCGACGCTGTGGGGTGTTCCGACGGCGCTTTCCTGGTCGGCCGGCTTGGACCTGGACTGCGTCCGGGCCCATGCCGGAAAGCCGTTGCTGCGGTATCAGTGCCTGGGCCATGCATCCTTTCGGGATCAGGTTCACGCCCACGGCCTTGTATGTGTCGTGAATCCTGGCGCGGGCACGGCGGCGCTTCTCTTCGTTGCGCTTCGCCTCGGGCTTCATCGCCGCAACCGTACGGCCCGACAAATTTCCCCGACCTGCGGTCTTCCTCGCGAAGCAAATTTCTCGGGCCTTCCGGTCCTCCACTCGCGTTGCGGCCTTCGGTGCAACGCGCCCGGACCCGCACCGTCTGGATCACGCCAAGGCCGCGATGGGCGCGGACCTGGTCAACTTCGAAAGGACTTCATCATGGCCAACATCGGCACCTTCACCGCACAGAACAACGGCTTCACCGGCACGGTTCGCACCCTGACGCTCAATGTCAAGGTCAAGATCGCTCCCAGCGACAAGGAAAGCGAGAACGCCCCGGACTACCGCATCGTGGCGGGCACCGGCTACGAGATCGGCGCGGCATGGAAGAAGGTCAGCAAAGCGGACCGGCCCTACCTGTCGGTGACGCTGGATGACCCGTCGTTCCCGGCGACCATCTATGCCCGCCTGGTCGAGGGCGACGATGGCGCGCACAACCTGATCTGGTCGCGCAGCAAGGGCGACTGATCGTCGCCCGGCGCCCCGCCAGCCGGCGGGGCGCTTTATCTCTGGGTTCCGTCAACGGCCCGCGCTTGTCGCGGGCCGTTTCACTTTTGAGGGGCCGCACTGAATTCTGCAAGTGCGGAATGGCGCCAATCCGTGTTTCCTGATTTCCTGATCTGTGGATCGTCGTCATTCCGACTTTGCGGTTCTACGGATGCACAGGTAGCAGTGGATGCGCGAAAGCGGTTCTGCGGATTCGTGGATTTGTGCAGAGACGCATCACAGGTTTTACCAATCGGCGTGCATACGGTTTGGCGTCGAGGACATTCGTGCGTCTCCCGGCGATGCCGGGCCGGGCCGTCGTGCTGTGCATCGAGCCACCGGTGGCGTCTCGCCCCTTCGGGCTTCCATCCCTGACGCCTGCGGCCTTCACTGCGTTCCCGGCCTGCGCGCTCCGCTTGCCACAAGGTGGGGGAGGGGGCTGGCTTGCTGTTCCCTTCATCGTTGCACGGCGTTCTCGCCGTCAAGGTCTGCGCGCACGTCGTGCGCTCGCGGCCCGCGGCCGTCTGCGAACCCTGACGGCTGCGCTGCGTCGTGCGGCTTCGGTCTCGGGCAATCCCGCCCTACATCCTTTCAAGGAAAGACCATGACGAAGCTTCTTACCGACGACCAACGCAAGCAACTGCTGGCCAATGGCCGGGAATCAACCGAGAACCCCGACTTCGACCCGCTGCCGGTGGTCAAGCTGTTCACGCCCAACGCGGGCGCGACGTGGTTGTTGAGCGAACTCGACTCCGAGGACATCGCGTTCGGACTCTGCGACCTCGGGCAAGGTTTTCCAGAACTCGGCTATGTGAGCTTGGCGGAGCTGGAGGGCTTGCGCGGGAGGTGGGGGCTGCCCATTGAGCGCGATCTTTACTTCGTTGCCGACAAGCGGCTGAGTGGCTACGCGCGTGAAGCGCGGCTGGCAGGACGCATCGTGGCGTAGCGCCGTGGGCATCAGCCTTCTGCGGGAGGCTGATGCCATTCCTTCGGCAACCGGGCCTCTGTCTCAAGCATCAGCTCGCCGGCGCTGCGGCCCAGCGCGCGGGCGATCTTGAATACGAGGGCCAGCGTGGGCATGTGCTCGCCACGCTCGATCTTGCCCATGTGCGAACGTTCGATGCCGGCCAGGTGCGCCAATGTTTCCTGCGCGACGCCATCTTCGGTTCTCGTTGCCCGCACCACAGCACCGAAGGCACGGGCAGGCGCAACCTCAAAGGTTGTTGCGCCCACTGGCCGACCGCGCTGAATGACTCGCTTCTGCATGGACAGAAGCGTCGAGTTTCAGCACAATTTAAACCACGTTATCTTTAACTCAATTACCGCTTGCCGCGTTGCTTTTTGGATCGAATCTTGCCGTTGCGTGCAACTGGGCCAGCTTTCCTGTCTCAGGCGGCAGCGGTAGCATCCAGAACTCCCTGCGAGGAAGAAGCTCATGACTTTCCTAACCGAACAACAGCGCACGCAGATGCTGGCGAATGGGGCGGCTCGCGCTCGCGGCGAAGCTCTCGATCCGTTGCCGGTTGTCAAGCTCTACACGCTGGATGCAGGGCTTGTCTGGCTGCTCACCGAGTTGGACGCCGACGGTGACAGGGCCTATGGCCTGTGCGACGCAGGCACAGGTTTTCCGGAATTAGGCGATGTGAGCCTGGCTGCCCTTGAGGCCGTACGCGGTCCCCAAGGTCAGCCCATCGCGGCCGATCCGCACTTCAGGCCGCGGCAGACCCTGTCCGCCTACGCGGCCGAGGCCCTGCGCGATGGGCAGATCTCGGACTGAACCCAGGCCGTTCAGGCTGCGAGTTCGGCAGGCGTCTTGCCACTTTCCAGCGCTGCCTTGAACCACGTCGGACGTGGACCCCGGCCACTCCAGACATTGCCGTTGCCGTCCTTGAATTTGGGAGTGGAGGCCGTGGAGTGGGCCTTGGCTTTGGTGGCCTTGCCGCGGCCGACGGGTTTGACTGCCTTGGTGCTTGCGTTGCGTCCGGTAACGCCCAAGTCCTCTGCGGTGAAGCCGTAGACAGCGATGGCTTCCTTGATGCGCGCAAGCACGCCGGCAGCTTCTTTCTTGCGCAGCACATCGGCTTGTGCTTGCAGTTGTGCAATCTGCTGCTGAACCTGGAGATACGTCTTTGCCATTGTTGGATTGCCTCAGAAGAAGGAAATTGCGATTGTGAGCCAAAGCAGAATTTCACCTTACCGGGAGAGGAATGTGCATTCCCGTTGATGCACAAGTGAATGGTCGTCGCAAAAACTATCCAACGTCATACACACTGCGAACTACCTTCAGGTGATTTCGGTTGCCTCCGCCCATACTCTGTTGAAAAAGGATTCTCGAGTCCTTTTGAACACCGCGCTTGAGTGCAGACCAACAGCAGACTCTATCTGTGTCGTCTTGCCAAAATCAGCACTGGAAACCCAGACCGTGTCCGGCGCCACCAGCACGACTTTGGCGTTGTTGTTGCGATGCAGCGCTATGCGCACTTCAGGAAAGCGCAGCTTGAGCATCCTCGCCTCCCTTTGTGCGTCGGCGTTTGCGATGATGAATATGTCTCGCGGGCGCTTGCCCAAAGTCTGAGAGATGTATTCCGGGTCTGGAAGCGATCCTGACCTGCCCCCTCCCGGCCGTACCAGCGTAGTGGCAGTGAAGTCCGTCAACTTGGAGAATGACGGACATGAGAAAGAGCAGATACACCGAGGAGCAGATCATCGGTTTCATCAAGCAAGCCGAGTCTGGCTTGCCGATCAAAGATCTGTGCCGCAAGGGCGGCTTCAGTGATGCGACCTTCTACAAATGGCGCGCCAAATACGGCGGGATGGACGTGCCCGATGCCAGGCGCCTGCGTGAGCTCGAGGCCGAGAACAACAAACTCAAGAAGCTGCTGGCCGAAGCGCACCTGGACATCCACGCGCTGAACACGGCCTTCGGGGTAAAGCGATAGCCCCGCAAGCCAAGCGCGCGGCCGTCGCCATCATGATCGGGCAATGCGATCTGAGCGAACGACGCGCCTGCAGGCTTGTGGGGCTCTCCCGCGACAGCTACCGCAACCCACCCGAGGTCGATGCCATGACGCAAGAGCTCAGCAACAAGATCGTCGAGATCGCGCATGCACGTCGGCGCTTCGGCTATCGGCGCATCCACGACATGCTGCGCCCGCACTTCCCGGGCGTGAACCACAAGCGCGTCTACCGCCTGTACAGCGCCGCCAACCTGGCGGTGCGCAAGCGCAAGAAGGTCAAACGCCCCGCCAACGAACGCGTGCCGCTGCAACTGGCCACGACGGTCAATGAGGTGTGGAGCATGGACTTCGTCAGCGACAGCCTGAGCACGGGACGGCGCATCAAGTGCTTGACCGTGGCCGATGACTTCAGCCACGAATGCGTGAGCATCTCGGTGGACTGGGGAATCTCGGGGCAATACGTTACGCGACTGCTGGATCAAGCGGCCGTGTTCAGAGGCTACCCGCTGGCTGTGCGCACCGACAACGGCCCGGAGTTCACCAGTCGCGCCTTCATGGGCTGGGCGCAGACCCATGGCATCCGTCACATCCTGATCGAGCCGGGACGGCCCATGCAGAACGGCTACATCGAGAGCTTCAACGGCAAGTTCAGGGACGAGTGCCTGAACGAACAGTGGTTCGAGACGCTGCAGCAGGCCCGATCGGCCATCACGCTCTGGCGCCAGGACTACAACGAGGTCAGGCCGCACAGCAGTTGCCAGCGAATGCCTCCGTCGAAGTTCGCCGAGCTGCATCGCCAGCGCGCTGGCGATGCAGCTCGATCCACCTCAACAACCACCGAGATTAATTAATCTTGCAACCCCGGACTTCCTCGTTATGAATGGCACGGCAGAAGGGGGCAGGTCAATCCGGTCATTATCAAGATGGGGCCGATGACGCGTGCAATTTGAGAGAGGCGCGTATTCCACGTGCTGGCGCAGATGGACATCTTCGCGTCTTCGCAAGAGAAAGCGAAGCCGCGACTGTCGTCGCTGAAAACCATTCGATTGATCCGAGTGTTGAGTCTTGTGTCATCTTGCCTCCAGATCGCCGAAGACGTTCGACCCGGTCGCTCGCTCTATGCGCGAGGGTACCTCGCCGAAAAGGCGGCCCGATTGACCCGCAGCTGTGGCAGGTTCCTTCGCTCAGAAGGAACCTGTCCATGACGAAGCGTGACATTGACGATCTGCCGCGCGCACCCTGGTGCGTGTCGGCCGCCTACTTCTACGCATTGGACCTCGACGGCCCGGCGTTGGCATGGGAATACCTGCGCCGCCATCCACGCTATCGCGCCGAGTACGGCACATCGATGCGGCTGCATTGCGCATGGCCCGCGCGATGGGGGCTGCGTGTCGCGGAAGATCCACGCCTGGATGCGCGCGAGGCGTGCCCGCAGTGGCAGGCCGATGCCGAGGGCCTGCTGCATGTGCGCATGGGTCCGACGCGAAGCGCAAACCAAGGCGATGCGGCAGATCGCTGCTTCGATCTCTGGCGCGTGCCCGGTCGCAAGCATCTGACGCTCGGTGACACCGATTTCACGCTCACGACTGAGTTGCACGCGCGGCGCATCCGTATGTCGCTGGACTCTCGCCTCGGCGACGGTGCAGACTACGTCTGTGCCGTGCCGCTGACGCCAAGTCAGCACGGCCAGCTCGATGACTTCAACGCGCAGGCGAAAGCGCTGATGGGCCGCATGCCGGTCGCGGTGTCTCCGCGAACTGCAAGCCGCTCAGCGCTGCTGCATCACCGCGCCTTGCAGGCGCTCGACGCCGCGCAGGCTGGCGCGTCGCACCGGGACATCGCCAAGGCCCTGTTCGGTCTGGAGGCGGCTGCGGCGCGCTGGCACGCGGATGGCGAATTGCGCGCGCAGGTGCGACACCTGCTGCGGCGGGCCGAGGCATACATGCGCGGCGAATACCGGACCCTGGCCGGAGTGTGCCGTAGCGCGGCAACGTGCCCCGGAGACGAATCCCTTCACTGAATATCTCCCTGCCGGCCACCACCCTCATTCCCCAGACTGTCTCCATCCGACCGCGAATGGCTCGCGGCCGATCCACAACGATGGAGTTCTTCATGGCACTGGGCAGTTCTTTTTCCTCCCGCGCGGCAGCCGCCGCTTCGCCGCATTCACCAGTAGATGGCCAGCTTGATGCGGTGGCGACCACAAATCCTGAATTCCTGACCACCGATGAAGCCGCCACCTTCCTGCGGCTGTCGCCGCGCACGCTCGAGAAGCAGCGCGTGCTCGGTGGCGGCCCGCGCTTTCGCAAATTCGGCGCCCGCGTGGTGTACGCGGTCGCCGACCTGCGGGCCTGGGCGGACCGCAACACCTTCGGCATGACCTCGGACCCGGGCTACGTGCAGCGCGACTCGGTGCGCTGACCCCTCCCGCAGGAACAGGGAGAGGCCACCATGCCCAAGCTGCGTATCGAACGCGAACAGCTCGCGCTGTTTCGCGCGCTTCCTGGCGACATGGCCCCGCGCGATGCGCAGGACCTGATGGCCTACCCATTCTTCTCGCTGGCGAAGTCGCGCCGTACGGTGCCGATCCGCTTCGAGGCTGGTGGCATCTCGCTCACGGTCGAAGGTGTGCCCGAGCACGGAATCGCAACCATCTGGGATGCCGACGTGCTGATCTGGGCTGCCAGCCAGATCGTGCAGGCGCGCGACGACGGCATTACACCCTCGCGGCTCATGGTGGCGACGCCCTACGAGATCTTGCGTTTCGCAAAGCGCAGCACCGGCCAGACCGACTACCTGATGCTCAAGGCGGCGCTCGACCGGCTGCAGTCCACCACGGTGGCCACGTCGATCCGCCAGCAGGATCGCCTCAGCGGCGGCAAGCGCCTGCATCGCTTCTCGTGGATCAACGAGTGGAAGGAACACGTGCGGTCGGACGGCCGTTCTGACGGCATCGAGCTGATCCTGGCCGACTGGTTCTTCTCGGGCGTCATGGACAACGCGCTTGTGCTCACGCTGGACCCGGCGTATTTCCGGCTTTCAGGCGGCATCGAGCGCTGGCTGTACCGGCTCGTTCGTAAGCACGGCGGTAAGCAGCACGACGGCTGGAAATTCGACCTGCGGCACCTGCACCTGAAATCCGCCAGCCTGCAGCGGTACAGCGACTTCGCGCTGCACCTGCGGCGCCTGGTCCGGCGCCAGTCCTTGCCCGGTTACTGGCTTGCCATCGACCGTGTCGGGAGCACCGATTGGCTGCGCTTCCGGAGCTGGCCCCGAGGCATGGCGGATGCGGACTTATCCACAGCAGATGTTGAACAGTCTGTGGAGAACCTGTGAGCGGACTCGGGGAATCACCCGTACGCCGTTCGGGTAATCGCCCGCAAAGACCTCGGGTAATCACACGCACGGATCGGCCGGCAGGCCACGTCCAGCAACGGTTTCGAGGCTCCTTAACTCTCTAACTGAATTCATAACTTATGGATAAAAGAGAAATCGGCGCTGCCCAAGAAACAGGCAATGCTTCAGCCGGGGCACCCGAAAACCGTCGACCACAAAGGCAGGACAGCCCAGGCAAGGTGATCGCGCTGCTGAACCAAAAGGGCGGTGCCGGCAAGACGACGCTTGCCACGCACCTCGCCGGCGAGCTCGCGATGACAGGAAGCCGCGTCACGCTGCTCGATGCCGATCCGCAAGGGTCAGCTTTGGACTGGGCGCAACGTCGCCTTCAGAACGGCCAGGGACGGCTCTATGGCGTCTTCGGGCTGGCGAGGGACTCGCTGCACCAAGAAGCGCCTCAGATCGCTCTGCAGGCCGACTATGTCGTGATTGACGGTCCGCCTCGGGTCGCGGCGCTCGCGCGTTCCGCGCTGCTGGCCGCGGACCTGGTGCTGATCCCGGTGCAGCCGAGCGCCTACGACGTGTGGGCCAGTCATGAGATGGTGCAGCTTGTCATCGAAGCGAGAGTGTTCCGACCGCAGTTGCGCGCGGCCTTCGTTGTCAACCGGCGTGTTGTTGGGACGGTGATCGGACGTGAGGCGCGCAACGCGCTCGCGGATCAGCCGTTCGCAGCGTTGCCCGCCGAAATCTCGCAACGCATCGTGTTCGCCGACAGCGTGGCTGCGGGCCGGCTCGCGTGCGAAGCGGCACCCCAATGCGCGGCCGCGCGCGAGATCGCGGCGCTCGCGCAGGCGGTGCGGGAGTTGCTGCAATGACGGCGTCACCGACCGCGCCGCCGCTACGGCGTGCGCCGATCGGCCGCAAGCCTGCGACCGATCCGGCATCAGCCTGGGTACGGCGAGCCGACGCGTCCGATGTGCCAGCGAAGGCATCGGTCTACACCGCGCGTCTCACCATCGACGTGACACCCGCGCTGCGTGGTCGCATCAAGGTGACTGCGTTCAAGCGCGGTATCACCGCGGCCGACATGCTGCGCGAGTTGCTGGAACGGGAGTTCGATGGGGGAACGCCATGACGCTGCCGAATGTCCGTGTCGCGCAGCCTGCGCCTCAGCACGCGCAGCGGTCTCGTCCCGCGCACATGCCCGTGTTCATGAAGGTGTCGCTCGCCTTCGTCGAGCATCGCGTGAATGTCTGGTTGCGCTTCGGCAAGCCGGTGCGCGAGATCATTCTGGATCGCTGGCGGCGCGTTGCCGTGTTCGAACCGGGTGCGGTCTGCTGTCGCGTGAAGTGGATCGGCAACGACTACGGCACGGCGCTCTGGCAGCTCATGGTGCTGCAGGCACCGATGCCGTTCGACGACGCACAGCGTGTTGCTGGTGTCCTGCCTGGCACGCGCATTCTGCTGCGTGCCGATGGCGAGCCTCAGGTCAAGGCGGTGCTCGCAGTGATCGACGCCATCGAGGCTTTGGAGATCGATCCATGCGCAGTGGCGGTGACCTACTGGCGCACCATCGCCAACCGGCTGGCCGCGCGCCAGCCGTTGCCCGAATACACCGCCGAGCGACATGCCGCGCAACTCGCACGCGGAGCGTTGCAATGAGGCGCCGCATGTTGCTCGCATGCACGGGCTTCGGCCTGGCGGCGCTGTGCGCGCCGGCCGTGGTGACGATGCCGGTAGCCATCGTCTACAACCCGAGCGACAGCGTGCCGCGCGGCTGGTATCGCGTCAGCGGCATCAGGTGCACCGACTCGCTGCACGTTGGCAGCATCGTGCTGGCGCGGATCTCCGCCGACGCGGCCGCGCTGGCCGCGCGGCGCGGCTACCTGCCGGCTGGCGTGCCGATCCTCAAGCGTATTGGGGCCGTGGCGCCGCAATCGGTGTGCGCGTGGAGACAGGTCGTACGCATCGACGGCGCGGCCGTGGCAACCGCCCGGACGCATGACGGCATGCATCGGCCGCTGCCTGTCTGGCAGCAGTGCCGGGCCCTCGTCGGAGGCGAGTTGTTCCTGCTCAGCGACTCGAATCCGGCGTCGTTCGACAGCCGGTATTTCGGGCCCATCACAGCGTCCGAAGTGCTCGGTGTTGCGCGGCCGTTGTTGACATGGAGTACGCCATGACGTCTAGTTTCTTCTTGCAGTCCGGTCGGGCGTGGATTTGCACGGCACATCACTTCGACACGCCTCCGTTCGTGCGACAAACATGCACCGCTCGTGCGCGGATGTTGCGATCAATTTTGCGCTGGACATGCAGCTCAACTGCAGCCGATCCTGCGCCTAGATGGCACTTCGACGTGCAGAGAGCCCGGCGCCAGCGTGCAGCACCCGCTGCACTAGCGCTGCCCCTCGGGCAGCGTTGCGCACGTGGTGCGCGGCTGGCGCTAGGTCGGAGCCGGGAGCAGATGCGGGAGGCGGAGACGGAGGGCAAGAGAAAAGAACCGGCACACCTTCGCCCGCCAGTCCAGTCTGCACGTGGGTTGGGCGCGGCACCGCACCTGCGACCGCGTGTGCCGCGCGCGAGCCGTTTCGCCATCGCTGCGAGCCGTCTGCGCGTGCCGTTCCCGAGACATTGCGCCCCAATGCGCTGGAGCGTGGGCAATGGCATCCGCTGACGAAGACCGCTTCCGCGTCCGCCCGAGCCCACCCAAGACACGTTCCGGGGCGAAGTCCAAGGGCTTCGTGACGCAGGTGCTCAAGGCCGTCTCCAAGTCCGGTGCCAAGGCCTCCAGCTCGCGCGGAGCGCGGCCGGCATCGACCTTCGGCCGGGGTCGCGTGGCCGCCGGTATGGCGGGCCGCGGCTTGGGCGCAAACGCGCGGCGCGTGGTCATCAAGTCTCGCTTTGTGGTGCTCCAACGCGCGGGTGCCAAGGCAGTCGTGGCGCACCTGCGCTATATCGAGCGAGAGGGCGTCACCCGTGACGGCCAGAAGGGCCAAGCCTATAGTGCCGACACCGACGCGGCAGACCTCAAGGGCTTTGAGGACCGCGGCCAGGGCGATCGGCACCAGTTCCGATTTATCGTCTCGCCGGAGGATGCTGTTGAACTGGAAGACCTCAGGGGCTTCACCCGGCAATTGATGCGCCGCATGGAGATCGATCTGGAGACCCCACTGGATTGGGTGGCCGTGGACCACTGGGACACCGACAACCCACACACCCACATCGTGCTGCGCGGCTGGGTGGGCAGCCAGCGCCATGGGCACGACCTGGTGATCGCGCCCGACTACATGGCCCACGGCATGCGACTGCGCGCCAGCGAGATCGCCACCGAATGGCTGGGGCCGCGCACCGAAGCCGAGATGCGCCGGAGCCTGCAGCGCGAGGTGGGCCTGCAGCGCTTCACCAGCCTGGACCAACAGCTGCTGCGGCAGGCCGCGATGGACATCGTGGATCTCACCGAAATACCCTGCACAGAAGGCACACAACGCCAGACCTTGCTGCGTGCCCGGCTGCAGCGGCTCGAGGCCTTGGCGCTTGCTCAACGTATCGACGCCAACCACTGGCAACTATCGCCCGGCATGGAGCAGACCCTGGCCGCCATGGGTGAACGAGGCGACATCTTGCGCATCATGCACCGGGCGATGAAGGGCGAGCAGCGGGAGTTGGTGACGGACTCGCGGGCGAATTCACCTGTCATCGGGCGCATCGCGGCCAAGGGCCTGGACGATGAACTGCATGATCGCCCCTATCTGGTGGTCGATGGCATCGATGGCCGGGCGCACTACCTGAAGTTGCCGGCCGGCACCGACCTGGCCGGGCTACCCGTCGGTGCCATCGTGGAGGCCAAGCCGTCGACACAGGTGAGAACCGTAGACCGCAACATCGTGGCGGCGACCAGGGACGGCATCTACGCCACGATCAGTCACGAGGCTCAATTGAAGCAGGCTGGCGACCGGAATCCGCTGGTCACGGCTAAAGTCCACGTTCGCCGGCTTGAAGCGTTGCGCCGCAGCGGCGTCGTGGAACGTGTAGCCGATGGCGTCTGGGCCGTGCCGCCGGATTTGCTGCAGAAGGCCCGGCAGCATGATGCGCAAAAGGCCGCTGGGCACGTCGTCGAACTGCGCTCACACATGCCCCTGGAGCAGCAGATCAAAGCAATGGGCGCGACCTGGCTGGATTGCAGCCTGGTGATCGACGCCGCCAAAGGCCAGCAGCCAGTTGCCCAGGGCTTCGGTGCGCATGTACGGGAGGCAGTAGCGCAGCGGGCGGACTTCCTGGCTGGGCATGGACTGGCCCAGCGCCGAGGCCAGCGCGTAATCCTCGCCCGCAACCTGCTGGCAACACTGCGGAACCGCGAGCTCGCAGTTGCAGGCAAGGCCTTGCAACACCAGACAGGCCAGCCCTACAGACCAGCGCAGGACGGCGAGCATGTCGGCGGGATCTATCGCCGCAATGTTGAACTCGCCAGCGGCCGTTACGCACTTCTGGACGAAGGCACAAGCTTCAGTCTGGTGCCGTGGCGACCGGTGATCGAACACAGACTTGGACAACAAGTGTCGGTAATCGTGCGCGGCCGGTCTGCCACTTGGCAATTCGGGCGAAGTCAAGGCGTCGCCATCTGATGGGGTCGCCAAGTGATGATGCATGCACCAACTTCCTAGGGGGCTGGCCTGGAATGATCTCTACCTATTGGAGAGAGTCTTAAATCGAGCAGCCGCAGCGCGCTGGGACTAAGACGAAACGATTTTCTTCAAAAACGTGTGACCGCACTTCGTGCGAAAGGAGGACTCTCGCCGGCGATGCGAGCGCGCGCCATCACGGTATGCGTGTGAACGTACGGGCGTGTGCAGTGCGGATAAATGACTTGCATGATCGCCTCCAATGTGTGGCGACATCCTTGCGGCCCTCGTGAATATGGGTGATATTCGATTACTTCGCGATGTATCTCTTGCGGGCTGAATTCTGCAGCTAATCTTCAGCAGGATTTCAATGATGGCGACGAGTCAGCCAGTGCTTGGATATGGCTTGATCGTCCGAGGCTAATCCTCAGGTCCCGGAAGGTCTACCATCAAGCGAGGAACTATTCATGACTGCACTTCAAACAACGACGCACGCGATCCGATTGGCCAAGTTCGGTGGGCCGGAGGTCATGAAATTCGAGACCATCGATCTGCCGGAGCCGGGCAGCGGTGAAGTTCGCCTGCGTCAGACGGCCATTGGATTCAACTACATCGACGTCTACCAGCGAAGCGGAAAATATCCCTTGAGTGCGCCGACAGGACTGGGACATGAAGCGGCTGGCGTCATCGAGGCGCTAGGGCAAGGGGTCGTGGACCTGCGTGTCGGTGACCGCGTCGTGTACATGAACGCGGGCGTAGGTGCCTACGCGGAGCGGCGCAACGTGCCCGCATCCAAGCTTGTCCGCATTCCGGACGGTGTCACGGACGAAGACGCGGCGGCTGTGTTCTTCAAGGCCATGACCGCTCAGTACCTCGTCAAGAAAACATGCGCAGTCAAAGCTGGCGATGTCGTGCTCGTTCACGCAGCAGCCGGCGGCGTGGGGCGGATCCTCAGCGCATGGGCAACTGCACTCGGCGCCACGGTGATCGGCACGGCCGGCTCCTGCGCCAAATGCGCCGTCGCCCGCGCTGCAGGTTGCGCTGCTGCAATCAACTACGGCGACCCAGATTGGGTCCAGCAGGTCATCGATGCCACAGGAGGGCGCAAAGCGCGGGTGGTATACGACTCGGTCGGTAAGCATACGTTCCTGGGGTCGCTTGACTGCGCAGCGCCTTTCGGACTCGTGGTGTTGTACGGCGCCGCCTCAGGGCCAGCGCCTGCCATCGATCCGGAGCTTCTTAACAAGAAAGGGGGTCTCTTTCTCACTCGACCTTCTGTGTTTCCCCACAATGCAAGTACGGAGGTATTCCGTGCAAATGCGACCGATGTTTTTGATGCCATGGCGTCAGGGGCGGTGCGCGCGTCAATCGGCTCGCGGTTCGCACTGCGCGAAGCGCCGGCGGCGCACAAAGCCGCACAGGACCGCGCCACTACAGGCGCAATCTTGCTGATTCCCTGAACAAGCTCAGACCCGTAGTCGCCATGCATCTCCGGCGCATCGCCGGCGCGTGGTCTTCTGCCTAGCGCACCGCAACCCTGCGGATGGACTCAAGAGCTTCGCGCAGGGTTGCGACGAGCCGTTCGCGGTCTCGGCGCACTTCCTTCATGGGACCGCCAAGGCTGAGCGTCATCGGCTCCCGACCCCGTGCCGCTGGTATGAGCATGGCCAGAGCCGCAGCGCCCGGCTTCGACGTTCCCATCGAAACCGCATAGCCTTGACGCCGCACGGTTTCCAACTCGCGCACGACGGCGGCAAACTCCAGCCGATTCGTCGAATCGGTCTCAAGCGCGTTGGCCTTGCGCAGCAGCATCGCAATTTCGCGCTCGGGCAAAGTCGTCAGAAGCATTTTGCCGGCAGCGCTGCGGAATAGCGGCCGCAGGGACCCCGTCTTGGCCAGGAAGCGCCCCTCCCGCGTGGCCTGCAAAACGTGCAGATAGCGCACATGCACCCCGCGCCGCGACCCGATCATCACGGTATGGCCAGTCGTTTCGAGCACATCCTCCATCAGTCGCAGCAAGTTGTGCTCGCTATACAGGTGTTCCTGGATCCACGCCGCCGCGAGCGAAATGCGCACATTCGGCACGTACATGCCGGTGCGGGCGTCGTGGTCGAAGTACCCGGTTTCGGCGAGCCCTCTCAGGAGCACAGAGGTACTTGACTGCGGCCAATCGAGCGCGCGAGCAATCACGCCGACCGCCGTCGGCCGGCGCTCTTCTGCGAAGAACTCTAGCAGCTCCAGTACCCGCTGTGCGGACTTGACGGGGTTTGTCACGATCCATGAATGGAATTTTGCATCACATATGTGATTGTAGAACTTCGAGGCTCCGACTTCACGCATGCTTCGCCCGACACCGACGAGCACTTTGGGCGTCTCTGCAGAACCTGCAGAGTACCAACGGCCGCGGAAAACAAGGAGACACAATGAACCCAGGCTTCCCATCTCCCATCCGCCGTGCGCTGATGGCCACTGCAATCATTGCCGCATTGACCCCGGCAGTTTCGATGGCACAGGCGTATCCCGAGAAACCGATCCGCCTGGTCGTGCCCTATGCACCCGGTGCTGCGGCCGATCAGTTGGCCCGCGCGCTTGGCGATCGCCTTGGTCAAGCACTCGGGCAGCCTGTGATCGTGGACAACCGCGGTGGAGCAGGTGGAACTCTCGGCGCCGACAACGTCGCGAAGTCGCCCGCGGACGGCTATTCGCTGGTGCTGGGGACTGATGCCAGCCACGCCACGAACCTCTATTTGAGCAAGCGTTTTCCGTACGATCCGGTAGAGAACTTCACGCCTGTCGCGCCGGTTGCCGTCAATCACATCGTCCTGGTGGTTCATCCGTCCCTGCCAGTAAAGACTGTCTCCGAGCTGATCGCGTATGCAAAGGCAAACCCCCAAGCGCTGAGCTTCGGCAGTTCGGGCAATGGTTCGGCTCACCACCTCGCTGGTGAACTGCTCATCGAAAAAACCGGCATTCGCATGGTTCATGTGCCCTACAAGGGCGGCGGGCCCGCGATGACTGACCTGATCGGCAATTCGATCCCGGTCCTGTTCGCTAGCTTGGCGACGGCAAAGCCGCACATCGACAGCGGCAAGGTGCGTGTCCTTGCGGTAGTAGAAGACAAAAGGTTCCCGGGGCTGCCCAACGTACCAACCATCGGCGAGACGGTTCCGGGGTATGCGATCTCGTCATGGTTTGCCATCTTTGGTCCAGCCGGCCTGCCACAACCCGTTGCTACCAAGCTGAATGCGGAGATCAACAAGGCACTTGCGCAGCCTGCATTGCGCGAGATGCTCGAGAGGTCCGGCATGTCGGCAACCGGGGGCAAGCCCATGGATCTCGCCGCCCTGGTCAAGAGCGAGCTTGCGGAGCGTGAAAAGCTCGTCAAAGGCGCCGGCATCGAGCCGGAGTGAAGGCGATGATCATCGAAAATCTGCCCTCGCTCGTGGTCGACGCCGGGATCGCGACGATCCGCCTGAGTCGTCCGGCTCAGCGCAACAGCCTGCGCGACGCCGACTTGCACTGGCTGCTCCACACTTTTGCCACTCTCGACGCCGATCCGTCGATCCGTGTGGTGGTGTTAAACGCCGATACGCAAGGTCAAAAGAGGCCCGTCTTCTGCGCCGGCTACGACGTTGGCGGTTTCGACAGCAGCCGTCATGACCCTCGGTTGTTCGAGAAGGTGCCGGACGCTCTGGAGGCGATGCGGCCCATCACCCTGTGCGCGCTCAATGGCAGTGTCTACGGTGGCGCGACTGACATCGTCCTGGCTTGCGATCTGCGCGTTGCGTTGGCCGGTTCCGAGTTCCGCATGCCGGCCAACGCGCTCGGCTTGCACTACTACCCGAGCGGCCTGCGGCGCTATGTCTCGCGGCTCGGCATCAGTGGCGCCAAGCGCGCCTTTCTCACGGCGAAGGCCCTGCCAGTAGAGCAGCTGCAGGCCTACGGATTGTTCGAACAGGTGGTGGCAGCTGACAGTTTTGAGACCGTGGTGGAGTCGCTCGCGCAGCAAGTCGCTTCGCTTGCGCCGCTTTCTGTTCAGGCCACCAAGCGGTCGATCGACGAGATCGGACGCGGCGAGTTCAACGAGGACCGCTTGCGTGAGCGCGAGACCCTCACTCTGCGCAGCGCCGATTTCGCGGAGGGCCGGGCGGCCTTCGCCGCGAAGCGCGCGCCACGCTTCACTGGAAACTGAAAAGACATGTCTACCGCTCCTCACAAGCCGCTGGCCGGCGTGCGCGTCATCGAAATGGCGCAAATCATGGCCGGCCCCACCTGCGGAATGATGCTGGCCGATCTGGGCGCAGAGGTCATCAAGATCGAGAAGTGGCCTTCGGGCGACGATGCGCGGCAATACCAGAAGCCGGGCGATTCGGCTATGCCACCGTCGTTCCGAATGATCAACCGCGGCAAGCGCTCGCTCGCGCTCGATGTGCGCACGCCCCAGGGCAAGGAGGTGCTGCTGCGCTTGGTGCGCCAAGCCGACGTGCTGACCGAGAATTTCCGTGTCGGCGTGATGGAGCGTCTGGGCTTGGCGTATGCCGACCTCAAACCGGTGAACCCGGCATTGATCTACTGTTCGATAACCGGCTATGGCCGCACGGGTCCAATGGCAAAGACCGGCGGCTTCGACCTGATCCTGCAGGCCTTCAGCGGCATCATCGCCGCCACGGGCGAGGCGGACCGCGACCCGGTCAAGCCGGGTGTGTCGATCGCCGATACCAATGCCGGCATCCTGGCTGCGCTGGCGATCGTGTCCGCCTACGTGCACCGTCTCAAGACCGGCGAGGGCCAGCATGTCAGCACGTCGCTGCTGCAAGCTGCGATGCAGCAGACCTACTGGCTGGCCGCGAACTACTTCTCCAGCGGGCGCGAGACGCAGCGTCTGGGCACCGCGCACTCTTTGATCGCCCCGTACCAGGTGTTCAAGGCGGGCGACGGCCGCATGGTCATCGGCGCCGGCAACTCCAAGGCGTGGCAGGGAATGTGCGAAGTGCTCGGGCACCCGGAATGGACCGAGGACCCGCGCTTCGACCATCCGCAGCGGCGAGTGCAGCACCGGGCTGAGCTGGAGACGCTGATCGAGGCCGAGTTGGCTGGAGGCACGGTTGCTGAATGGTGCGCGCGCTTCGATGGGGCTGGCGTACCGGCGGGGCCGGTCAACAGCGCCGGCCAGGCGCTGGAGCACCCGCAAACGCGCGCGGTGGGGATGGTGATTGACGTGCCGGACGGCGAAGGCGGGATGACGCGCGGCATCGGCACGCCGCTTACGTTGGATGGCAAGACCGAAGTGGCAATGATGCCCGCCCCCAAGTTGGGAGAGCACAGCAGTTCGGTGCTGCGTGACTTTGGTTTCGAGCAGCAGGAAATCGCGGCGCTGATTGCGTCGGGTGTCGTCCAGCAGGGATGAACTCGTGAACACGTGCCCTTCCATGCGTGCGCGGGTTGCCATCAACCTCGCTGGCCCGTCCGGTTTGCTGCTTCCACGCTTTGGTCCGCACCTGCGGACCGAACGACACTGAGCCGCTAAGCCGATATGTGGAGCTACACACCGCCGCTGCGCGCCATGCAGTTCGTGATCGAGGACGTGCTGCAGGCGCCGCCCGCGTGGAGGTCGATGCCTGCCTTTGCCGAGATCGACGCGCCTATTGCGCGTGCCGTGTTGGAAGAAGCAGGAAAATTCGCCGCGGGCGTGCTCGCGCCGATCAACGGCAAAGCCGACCTCGACGGTTGCACTTGGCGTGACTGCGGAGTCACCACGCCTGCGGGCTACCGTGAGGCCTACGCGGCGTTCATCGAGCAAGGCTGGGCTGCACTCGCCTGCGACCCCGAGGATGGAGGGCAGGGCCTGCCTGCGATGCTGAACGCGGCGTTCAACGAGATGATCGCCGCCGCCAACCACGGCTGGACCATGTACCCAGGCCTGCTGCATGGCGCGTACGAGTGTTTGCGTGCGCACGGCAGCTCCGAACTGAAGCAGCGCTACCTCACCAAGCTTGCGAGCGGCGAATGGCTGGCGACGATGAACCTCACGGAACCGCAGGCGGGCAGCGACCTCGCGCTGGTGCGCAGCAAGGCCGATCCGCGGCCTGATGGCAGCTACCGGCTAACGGGAAGCAAGATTTTCATCTCGGGCGGCGAGCACGACCTCACCGACAACATCGTGCACTTCGTTCTAGCGCGCTTGCCGGACGCGCCGTCCGGTACGAAGGGAATTTCGCTCTTCCTCGCGCCGAAGGTCCTTTCGGATGGCTCGCGTAACGCAATCCGCTGTGACGGGATCGAGAAGAAGATGGGAATCAAGGGAAGCGCCACTTGCGCAATGAATTTCGACGGCGCGACCGGCTGGCTTCTCGGGGAGCCGAACCGCGGGCTGGCGGCGATGTTCGTGATGATGAACTCGGCACGGCTTCAAGTGGGCCTGCAGGGCTTGGGCCACCTGGAGGCGGCGCACCAGAATGCGCGCGCCTACGCACTCGAGCGGGTGCAAGGCCGCGGACAGCCGCTTGCCGCCCATCCTGCCATTCGACACATCCTCTGGCACCTGCGAGCGCAGGTCGACGCTGGCCGAGTGTTGGCTTACTGGTGTGCAGCTCTCATAGACGAGTCGCACCACGATCAGGACGCAGCATGCCGCCAGGCCGCCGACGCCCGTGTCGGCTTGCTGACGCCAGTGGTCAAGGCGTTCCTCACTGACTTGGGACACCGAGGCGCGGACGACGCGCTTCAGGTCTGGGGCGGCTACGGCTACGTGCACGAGTACGGGATCGAGCAGACCGTGCGCGACAGCCGCATCGCGATGATCTATGAGGGCACGAACGAGGTCCAAGCAATCGATTTGCTGCAGCGCAAGGTACTAGCCGACGGCGGGGCCCAATTGCAGACCCTGCTATCCATGCTGGACACGGATGTCAACGCCATGCCGGCAGCACTGGCGGACCTTGCCGCCGCGCTTCGCGCACAGACGGTTGCGGCCCGCAAGGCCACCCAGGCGCTAATCGCCGGACAGATGGCCGATCCTGAGTGGCCGCTGCGCGTCGCCGACGACTACCTGCGCGCGCTGGGTCTCACGCTGTTCGGTTGGGCTTGGTGCCGGATCGCTCGCGCGGCCGCAGCGGTTACTGACGACGATTGGTGTGCTGACGCGCTGAGCGCGGCGCGCTATGGCATCGAATGGCTGCTACCAGAAGCGACATGGCGCTGGCAGCGTATCAGTCGGCGTGAGGCCGTACTGCAGTCGATAGCGAGCCAAAGGAAGATCTAAACAGGTCACTAGTTGGCGTGCGCTGAGGGCCAATGGTGTGCATTGTGGCGAAATCGCGTCGCCAGGTGCCCGAGTTGATAAGACCTGCCCCTGATTCAGCGCTCTAAGGTCGATTGCGGACGCACCGGTCTCATCATCGCCATCAGCTTCTCTTACGCGCCATCTACAGGTTTTGACAGCGCGAGTAGCGTGATCACATGCGCCGTGTTCGTGCTCACGTGCTCAGTCCCTTTAATCTCACCTTCGTGAGGCCGAACTGCCGTTTGACTGCCCGAAACGGGGGCTCCACCTTTTGCGCGGATGCTTGCCTTCTGATGCTCCGCCAGCTTGCACGCCTTGGCCTTGGCGCGGCTTTCTTGCATCTTCGCCATGCCGCTCGGTCGGCCCGCCATGTGCGAATGCACATTCCGCTTGAGACCGCTCTGCGTCCCCCGGGAACCCGAGTCCGCCCGTAGCGCGTCCTCTTTGTCATGAAGCAGAGCGCTCACTTGTTCCACCTCTCATCCACCCGCGCTGCGTCCTACTCAAAAGTAAGCAATATGCCTTGCTGGATGATGCCATGGGGTCTGCCCTGGAGCATGGAAACCGGCAATTGAGCAGCGACTAGGGGCAGCAGGTCGCGTCGACGGGTTGTTGTGGGAAATCGCGCGACAGAAGAGAATGGCAATTGCATGAATGCAGCCTATAGCGTGCCGGCAGTGTGGTGGAATCTTTCGCACGCTGCCTGAATTGTCTCGGTATCGTGCGCCTTTTGCGCGTCGAGTATCCATTTTCATTTGGTCAGAACGCCAGCGAGCCACTGCGGTAAGAATTTCGACATGTCCCATGCCAAGCCGACGGAATACCGCCTTTCTTTGACTGCCGACTTGAATCGGTGGCGGACGTTTCTGACCATCGCCGAACTGGGTAGTCTGACCCGTGCGGCGTATTTCCTAGACAGCAACCAGTCCCTACTCAGCCGCCAACTGAATGCACTCGAGCGCGAATGTGGTTCCCGCTTGTTCAACCGTACGGGGCGCGGCGTGGAGTTGTCCGACGTCGGCGTACGAATCTTGCCGCAGGTTCAACAGTTGCTGGGCAGCGCAGAAGCACTGCAAAAGGAAATCATCGGCGATGCACGCGAACCTGCAGGACAGGTGACCATCGGTTCACTGACATCGATCAGTATCTCGCTTATTGGTCCCTTGTTCACGGTCATCCGTGAGCGCTATCCCGCGATCAAACTGAAAGTACTGGAGGGCTCGAGCGGGCAGTTGGAGGAGTGGCTAAACGAAGAGCGGGTCGACATCGGCATTCTTTATCGATATGGTACCTCGCTGTCGGAGCACGAGCAGGTGCTAGCGACGCTTGACAGCTATCTCATCGGCTGCGCTGGCGACAAGATCACCTCGGCCTCCGAGGTGATCTTCGCGGCCTTGCACGAGTTGCCCCTGATCCTGCCGAGCCCGCCCCACGGCCTCCGAGGCGTGCTGGACACCATGGCCCGACGTGAAGGAATTTCACTCAACCCCGCAATTGACGGCAACTCGCTGCAGTTGCAGAAGCTGTTGGTCGAGCACGAAAAGCTATATGCCGTGCTTCCGCTGCATGCCGTGTGGAGCGAGCGCGAAGCGGGGCGCCTCCAGGCGGCCCGGATCGTCTCCCCCTCGTTGCAGCAGACCATCTCGATGGCGCTTGCCCGCTCCAAGGGACCCAGCCGGGCGGTGACTGCCGTCACAGCGCAGATCACGGATCTGGTGGACGCGATGGCGATCAAGGGCATGTGGCGCCTGGGTCCGACCGAATGACGCGAGACGCATAGCAGTCTTGCGTTTGTGGTGCTGAGGGGGCCACGGATTGGGCGTTACGCTGTCGTGCGACAGGAGTCCATCAATGCCACGAATCTCGCTCCCCTCACCTGACAACATGCTGCCCGCGCAGCGCCGTGTTTACGACAAGGTCGTGGCGGGCCGCAGGGGCAAAGTCCAGGGACCGCTGCGCGCCGCCTTGCACAGCGCAGAGCTTGCCGACCGCTGGCAGGCGCTGGGCGAACTGCTTCGCTACGACACCACGCTCACGCCGCGGCAGTCGGAGCTTGCGATCCTCGTGACCGGACGCGCCTGCCGCTCGCCTTTTGAGTGGTACGCCCACCGCATCGAGGCGCAAAAGGCCGGCATCCCGCAGGAGGTCATCGACGCGTTGCTGGCCGAGGCCATACCGACGGGTCTTCCTTTGCACGAAGCGGCGGTGGTGGATTACGCGCGGGAACTCAATGCCACCAACTCTGTGTCCGACGTTACGCACGCGCGCGCTCTCGAGTGCCTGGGTGAACGCACGCTGGTGGAGCTCACCGCGCTAGTGGGTTACTACACGATGGTCGCGATGATGCTCAACGCGCAGGAGATCCCGCTGCCGGAAGGCGTGGTGCCGGCCTTTCCGTTGCCGCAGGAGGCGAGCCGATGAGTGAAGGTTGGGACTGCCACGCCCATCTGTTCGGACCCTACGACCGCTATCCGCTCGCAAGCGAGCGAAGCTATACACCTGACGAGGCTCGATGCGAGCAGTACCTCGAGTTGCTGCGCGACCTCAGCTTGTCGAACGGTGTGCTGGTCCATCCCAGTGCCTACGGCGAGGATCATGGGCTGCTGCTGGATGCCTTGGCGGCGTTCCCGATGCTGCGCGGCGTGGCGGTCGTCAGGCAGGAGGCATCCAAGGCACTGTGCGGGCTGCACGGCAAGGGCGTGCGAGCCGCGCGTTTCAGCCATCGCAGCGGTGCTGACGGCAATTTCAGCGGCAGCGCTTCATTCGCTGATCTGTGTCAGTTGGCGAGCACGCTTGCGGACGAGGGTCTGCATGCCGAGCTGTGGACAGACTGCGCCAGCTTGCCAGGCATTGCTGCCCAACTGGCGCGCCTGCCGGTACCGGTGGTTATCGACCACATGGGCGGCTTCGATGCGGCCTCCGGCACGGAGGACTTGGGATTTCGCTGCCTGCTCGAATTGCTGGAGGCGGGGCAGGTCTGGGTGAAGCTGTGCGTGTACAGGAACGTGCCGGGGATGACCGACCTGGAGGTCGGCCGCCCATTTCACGACCGGCTGGTGCAGACTAACCCGCAGCGACTGCTGTGGGGTAGCGACTGGCCGCACCTGCGCGTGGCGCCGCGCCCTGATGCCGCCTTGCTGCTGCAACGCTTCAAGGATTGGGTGGGCAACGCCCGGACGATCGAACGTATTCTCGTGGACAACCCGGGCTCTCTCTACGAATGAACGTCCGAGGGACCGAGCCATCACGTGCGCTCGGGTTCCGAGTCAGCCCTCTCGCGGCTCCGTGAGGGCAAGGGCAGGGCGATGACGAACCTGATCGTGCCAGGCGCGTAGCCGAGGCGCGATTTGCCGCCAGCCCACCGTGTCCAGTCGGTAGTCTAGGTAGCCCAACGCGCAGGCTATCGCGATGTGGCCGATCGAGAATGGCGCCAGCTCCAGGTGCACCGCCTCCCGGTCGAGCGCGCGCAGCGCTGCCTGTGCTTTCAGGTCGAAGGCCGAAAGCAGTCGCGCCAAGGGGACCTCGCGCTCACGCTCATTGCGCCACAGTATGAGGACATCGATCAGCCCGTCGCCCAGGGCGTGCCAGCGCAGGGCCTGCCACTTGAGCTCGGATCGTTCCAGAAAAAGTCGCCCGCCCCCGGCAAGGGTGTCCAGGTACTCGCAGATCACCACGGAGTCAAACAGGGTCGATCCATCTTCCAGCACCAGCGTCGGGATCTTAGAGAGTGGGTTGTCCAGCATCAGGCGCTCGTTGGGCGTGAGCATCGCGGCCACGCTGCGCACGAGCTCGATGCGATGCACCAGGCCCAGCTCATGAGCACACACCATCACCTTGCGGACGTAGGGTGATTTAGGCGACCAATGCAGCTTCATGCGATCACTCCTTCGGCGCGCAGCGATGCGATGCCAGGACTGTCGTAGCCGAGTTCCTCCAGGATGGCATCGCTGTGGGCGCCGAGCTGCGGGGGAGCGGCGCGCATAGGCAGCGTGCCACCGCCGAAGCGCATCGGGCTGGCTACCTGCGGCACATCCACGCCGCAGGGATGCGGCACCTGGCGCAACATCTCGCGTGCCTGCACCTGCGGGTCCTCGAAGACGTCCGCGATCGAGTTGATCGGCCCGCACGGTACCCCGGCAGCGTCCAGCGCGCGGATGAGATCCTCACGCCGCCACCGCGCGAAGCACTCGCGCAGCATCGGGGCCAACTGCCCGATGTTGCGCACCCGTTGCGCATTGAGCGCGAAGCGTTCGTCCCGCGCCACTTCGTTCAGCGCCAACACCTCGCATAGCTTGGCGAACTGCCCGTCGTTGCCGACGACGAGGATCACATCGCCGTCGGCGCAGGCGTAGACGTCCTGAGGCTGGATGTTGGGATGCGCATTGCCGTTGCGCGCAGGCACGCGGCCGGAGATCAGGTAGTTCATGGCCTGGTTCGACAGCGTCGCGACCTGGACGTCGAGCATGCCGATGTCGATGGTTTCGCCGAGGCCCGTCTCGCTGCGGCGAGCCAGCGCGGCCAGCACCGAGACCGTGGTGTACATGCCGGTCATCAGGTCGACGATGGGAATGCCCACCTTCTGCGGCCCGCCGCCGGGGCGGTCATCGCGCTCGCCGGTGACGCTCATCAGCCCGCCCATGGCCTGGATCAGGAAGTCGTAGGCCGGCTGGTCGCGCCGTGGCCCCGTCTGTCCGAAACCAGTCACCGAGCAGTAGATGAGGCGGGGATTCAGTTCACGCAGCGACTGTGCATCGAGCCCGTAGCGCGCCAGCGTGCCGGCCTTGTAGTTCTCGAGAACGATGTCCGAGCGCATCGCGAGTTCGCGAACCACCTGCTGCGCTTCGGGCCTGTCCAGGCTCAGGGCGATGGAGCGCTTGCCGCGGTTCGCGGCCAGGTAGTAGGCCGACTCGCGTGTGTCCTGTCCCTGCGCATCGCGCAGGTAGGGCGGACCCCAACTGCGAGTGTCGTCGCCGGCGCCAGGGCGTTCGACCTTGATCACGTCGGCACCGAGGTCGGCCAGCGTCTGGCCCGCCCACGGCGCGGCAAGGATGCGGCTCAGGTCAAGCACGCGGATGTGCGAGAGGGGGCCTTCTTTTTGGGGTGTCATCGATCTGGTTTCCGGCGGTTCGAAGGCATGGAACTCTAGGTGCGCCGTCGCTCGCCGCCAACGCACTCGCGGCGCAACTCTGTCATGCGCGCCCGCGCATACCGCAGCTATGACTTCGCGGACAACTCAGCCTTGAGGGGCGGCCGTCTGGCTGTCCGTGCTCGGGCGGGCTAGATTCGACGGCATAGGACGCACCAACCGGATGCGTGCCACAGGAGACAACGACGATGCCCTCAGCCCCCTCGCCCCGGCAGTACTGCCGCATTCTCCCAGCATGGGTTGCCGCCGCCGTGATTGCCGCGGCCGCAACGGGCGCGCTCGCCCAGCCAGCAGAGCCGGTAAGCGGCCGTGAGCTGCTGCATGACGGCGGTGTCGCCATCGATGTGCTGGTTGACGGCACCGGACCCGCGATCGTGCTCCTGCCTTCTTCCCAACGCGATTCGCTGGATTTCGATGTGGTCTCCCGGCAGATTGCCCGCGCGGGCTACCGGGTGCTGCGGCCCCAGCCGCGCGGCATGGGGCGCAGCCGCGGCCCGATGGAGGGGTTGAACCTCTCGGTCCTGGCGCGCGACGTGGTGCTGGCGATCGACAGGCTCGGAGGAGGGCGTGCGGTGATCGTGGGCCACGCCTACGGTCATTTCGTCGCGCGGGTCGCCGACTTGGAGCATCCGCCGCGGGTGCGCGGCCTCGTGGTAGTTGGCGCTGCAGCCAAGGTGTTTCCCCAAGGCATGGTCGAATCCCTGGCCATCGCGGCAGACCCCGGCAAGCCGCGCGAAGAGCGACTGAAGCAATTGCAGTTCTCGATGTTCGCGCCGGGTAACGACGCCTCGTCATGGCTGGACGGCTGGCACCCCGAGTTGCGCGACGCATACCGCAGGGCCGGCGCCACACCGTCCAAGGATGTCTGGTGGCCGGTGAGCAACGCGCCGATCCTGGACCTGCAGGGCGCCGAGGACCCCTGGCGGCCGCCGGCCACGCGCAATGAACTCAAGGACATCCTCGGCGACAAGGTGACCGTGCAGGTCATTCCCCGGGCCGGCCATGCGCTGATTCCCGAGCAGCCCTCCGCCGTGAGCGAAGCGATCGTCGGATGGGTCCGGACGCTGCAACCCTGATTTCGTTATCGTAGAAATACAAGGAGACATCCATGAGAAGAACCATGTGCCGCATTCTTTTGCTGGCGTGCCTGAGCGGCGCGGCCGTCGCGGCGACGGCCCAGACCGACAATTATCCGACGCGGCCGGTGCGCATCATCGTACCGTTCAGCCCCGGTGGCCCCGTCGATGCGATTGCGCGCGCTATCGCGGTGAAGCTGACTCAGCAATGGGGCAAGCAGGTCATCGTCGAGAACAAGGGCGGTGCGGCCACCATCATCGGATGGGACACGGTAGCGAAGTCGGCGCCCGACGGCTACACCGTGCTGCTCGCCGGCGCGGGCGGGCGCACGACGCTGCCCAGCGTCGCCACGCTCCCCTTCGATCCCGCCAAGGACCTGGTCGCGGTAGCGGCCGTGGCGAATTCGCCCAATGTGTTCGTGGTCAATGCAGCGCTGGGCAAGAACACGCTGGCGGAGTTCATCAGCTACGCGAAGGCCAAACCCGGGCGCGTGAACCACGGGCTGTCCGCACCCGGAACCGTGACGCAGTTCGTGGCAACTCAGCTGTCCGAGGCGGCGGCGGTGAAGTGGGAAGACATTCCGTACCGCGGTGGTTCACCGGCGGTGACCGCGCTCATGGCTGGCGAGATCGACGTGCTCACCGCCGATCTGGGGGCAGTGCTGGCGATGGAGGAGACTGGCCGGATCAAGATACTGGCTGTGGCCGACACGCAGCGCTCCGCCTTGCTGCCGAAGGTGCCTACGACGTCCGAGCAGGGCTTTCCGAAGGTCGTCGCGGTCAACGTCTACGGCGTGTTTGCGCCGGCCGCCACGCCCAAGCCGATCCTGCGCAAGATCGCGGACTCGCTGGCTCACATCACCGCGCAGCCGGACCTGAAGGAACAGTTCGCCAAGCTCGGCCTGCAGCCGGACAACCGCGGCTCTGAAGCCTTCGAATCCTTCCTGCGCGCGCAGACCGCGCAGTGGGCACCCATCGCCAAGGCGAGCGGCGTGCGGATCAACTGAAAAATCTCACGAACAATCCATCAAATAGCCTGATGAACAACTCTCTGGACCATACCCACGATGCCGGCGCCCGCAGCTGGGTCGATGCCGCCAATGACGAGCGCAGCGACTTTCCGCTGCAGAACCTGCCACTGTGCATGTTCAGGCCCGCACCGGGGCTGGCGATGCGCGCGGGCATTGGCATTGGCGATCAGGTGCTCGATCTCAGCCTTGCCGCGAGCACGGGGCTGCTCGAAGGGCTGTCCGGCGAGATGGTGGGCGCGCTGAAAGGCGCGCGACTGAACGAGCTCTTCGCTTTGGGACCGGATGCGATGACCGCGCTCAGGCACGCCGCGTGGCGGACGCTCGAAGCGGGCTACGCGCGCCGGGACGAGGTGCCGCTGTCGTCGATGGCCTCGGTCGAGTTCGGCCTGCCGTGCGAGGTTGGTGACTACACGGATTTCTTTTCGTCGCTTAACCACGCGATGAACACCTTCCGGCTGTTCCGGCCGGGGCAGGTCTTCCTGCCGAATTTCAAGCACCTACCCATCGCGTATCACGGCCGCGCGTCGTCCATCGTCCCGAGTGGCACGCCGGTCGTGCGCCCGCTCGGGCAAGCGCGGCCGCAGCCGGAGGAGCCGCCGCAGTTTGGCCCCGCGCGCAAGATCGACTTCGAGGTGGAGCTCGGCTTCTATGTCGGCGTGGGCAACGCGCTGGGCACGCGGATCGCGCTCGATGATGCGGACCGCCATCTGGCCGGCGTCTCGCTGCTCAACGACTGGTCGGCGCGCGATCTGCAGGCCTGGGAGTCGCAACCGCTCGGTCCCTTCCTGAGTAAGAACTTCGCGAGCACGGTGTCGCCGTGGGTCGTGGGCCTGGATGCGCTGGCGCCGTTTCGCGCGCCTCTGGTGGCGCGGGAAGCGGGCGACCCGGCGCCGCAGGACTATCTGCATTCGAAGGCCAACGACGCGCGTGGCGCGTTCGACATCCGCATTGACACGCTGCTGCAAACGCAGGCGATGCGCGAAGCCGGCGACCCCCCCGCGCGCATCAGCCAGGCCGTCTTCGCGCGCGACGCCTGGTGGACGCCGGCACAGATGGTTGCGCATCACACAGTCAACGGCTGCAACCTTCGTCCCGGCGACCTGATTGGCAGCGGAACGATTTCCGGCCCCGACGACGGCATGCAGGGTAGCATCCTGGAGCTGACGTACGGTGGAGCCAAGCCGATCAGCCTGCCGCGCGGAGAGACGCGCGCCTTCGTGGAAGACGGCGACGAAGTCACCCTCGTTGCCTGGTGCGAACGCCCGGGCTTTCGCCGCATCGGATTGGGCCGATGCACCGGCCTCGTCCTGCCAGCCAAGGAGCAATGAGCATGGGAAAGATCATCGATATCTCGATATTTCTGGAGAACGACGTCATCTCCGACCCGCCGCACCTAGCGCCGAAGATCACGTACTTCGGGCACCACGGGTCCGTTGACTCGATGCTCAAGTACTTCCCCGGTGCGAAGGCCGAGGACCTGCCCGACGGCGCGGCCTGGGCCTTCGAGCGCGTCCAGCTCAACACCCACAACGGCACGCACCTGGACGCGCCTTACCACTTCCATCCCACGATGAACGGCGGCGAGCGCGCGATCACCATCGACGAAGTGCCGCTGGACTGGTGCTTCCAGCGCGGCGTGAAGCTGGACTTTCGTCATTTCGAGAACGGCTACGTCGCTACGGCCAAGGATGTCGAAGCCGAGCTGCTGCGCGTGGGGCATGTGCTGAACCCGCTGGACATTGTCGTGGTCAACACGGCGGCCGGGGCGCGCTATGGGCACGATGACTTCGTGTCCTCGGGCTGTGGCATGGGGCTGGAGGCGACGATGTACCTGCTCGAGCGCGGCGTGCGCCTCACCGGCACCGATGCCTGGAGCTGGGATGCGCCGTTCGTGTACATCGCCGAGAAGTTCGAGCAGACGCGCGACGCGGGGCTCATCTGGGAAGGCCACAAGGCCGGACGTCACATCGGCTACTGCCACCTGGAGAAGCTCGGCAATCTGGAGGCGCTGCCCGCGACGGGTTTTCGGATCGCCTGTTTCCCCGTGAAGGTGAAGGGTGCGTCGGCGGGTTGGACCCGCGCGGTCGCCATCCTGGATAACTAGCCCCGGGGCATCCGGACGTGCCGGCACCGTCGGCGCGCTCCTTCCAATCCTCCTGTCTTTGCTCATCTACACGCCGCGATGCCAGCTGCGTGGCGGGAGGCCGTGCGTGCGCGTGCGCCTTCGACTTCATCCGGGCGTAGTGCGATCGCGTGCACCGATGTCTTGACGCCGGCCGCATAGCAGCTTTGGTTAGGAAGGCATTGGTCGTCGGACGGCCGAGTTCTAGAGTGCGTTGCCGGTGAGCGCGCCGAGCAAGAAAACTTTGAGGGTCTGCTGCATTGAAAGTCGCAACCAAACTGCTAGTGGGAGCTGTGGTCACCGTGACTGTCGCCTTCGCGGCGTCCAACTTTCTGGCAACGTGGCGTGACAGCTTATCCATGGAAGAACGGATTGCTTTGTTGGGCCCGGAACCTGACTACCCTCGCGTCTACTACAGCACCGAAGAGGCCGTCTGGCCGGTGTCCGCCCCCGAGGCACCGGACCAGTCGGGCGTACTAGAGCGTCAGGGATTTGCTTCGGTGCTCGCCGCCGGGGCGGCTCCCGGGGCCACATGGGCGCAGAAGCTGCGCGCAGTCGACGTGCTGATGCGATGCCGGGGGTTTGCGCATCAGCGCGTGCTGACCACGGCAAGCTTTAGCGACACGCTGCTTCCCGATGCCTATCGAGAGCTCGAAGCCGGCATTCGAGCGCGCGCCGCACAGTGCGACGACCTTCTGCGGTTGCGCAGCGAGGAGGTCGCCGCAACGGAGGCCGCGTTGATCGCCGATCTCACCAAAGAGGGGGCGCCTTTCAGCGCGCCGGCTCTCCACGACGCCGACGGTGTGGCGTTGCCGGCCGCAGACTTGGACAAGGCCAAGGCCCAGATGCGCGGATGGCTCAAGGACCTCGGGCCTCACGTGCTCGTCTCGATGCGCCAGACACTGCGGGAACTCGCAGGGATGGCCGTGGCGAACGGCCAGAACAGCCGTTGGACCGACGCGATGGCCGAGGACGATTATGTGCAGGCGTTCGACACCGCCGTTTGCAGGACGACGCCCGGCTGCAACGAGGATGTGCACTCCTTCACCGATCGCTGCCTCCTGACGGGGCGGTGTCCCGGTGCCGGCGAGACCGGCAACGAACCGAATCAGAACATCGCGTGGCTCACCGAAGAACTGACCGTCGCGATACGCAATCACGACTGGCAGCGGATCGGGCTGTGATTGCCACTCATGGCGAACAACAACGAAATCCTGATACCGGCGTCACCCCACTGGACGTCGAGAGCCGGCTGTCGATGGTTGCATCCGCAACCGTGCAGCGGTCATCTGCAGTGGCATCCAAAGAGTCATTCCAATGAAAAAAGAGCTTGAGCAGCAGAAGTCCCGCGATGTTGTCGACATGAATCGTCGCACTGGGTTGACGAAGATCACCGCACTAGCGGCCGCGCTCATGTCGCATGGCAGGGTGTTCGTGCCCGGTGCAGTAGGCCTTGCCGGCAGCGTCATGAGGTCGTCTGCGCTGGCGAACTCGTGCGTTCTTAGCCCGGACGGACGCACGGGCCCTTTCTACACCGCGCTCAACCTGGTGCGCAGCGACTTGCGCGAGGATAAGACCGGCGTCATCCTCGACCTCGAGCTGACGATCCGCAATTCAGCGTGCTCGCCGGTCGTCGGCGCCGCTGTGGCCGTCTGGAGTTGCGACAGTCGCGGCATGTATTCGGAATACCCGAACGTGAACCCGGACGTACCTGGCTACACGCAGGTTCCCCTCGGTCAGGTGCCGCCGGAGGCACCGCACTATCCCGAGCAGGATCTCACGCAGCACTTCCTGCGGGGTGTCCAGGTCACAGACGCATTGGGGTGCGCACGGTTTCGTATCCTCTATCCGTCGTGGTACGCCACCCGCACGCCGCATGTACACGTCAAGGTCTACCCAGGCGCTACTGTGGGCGACACGGCGTCCTACACGGGGCAGCTGTACTTCCCCGAGGCCATCAACAGCGTGGTGCTGAGCAATCCGCTGTACACCGGCCGGACCGTGTCGCGCGACACGATGAACAACACGGATCGGCATTACGTCGCGATGGGTGGGCTGCAGAACGAGCTGCAGCTCTCGAGCGTGCCGACCGGCTTCCAGTCCAGCAAGCGGCTGGTCATCCCGGTCTGAAAGAGTGAGCGCCGACGCCCTGCGAAGTGATCGCAACGGCGTCGGACCACGCCGACGCTGCCGGCAGGGTCGCCCCAAAGGCCCTTATCGTTTCGATCAGGCCCGGAAACCATCAGAACGAATGGTTGATCCCAAACTCAAGGCCGCGCACGCTTCCGGAGGCGGGCGGCGCGATGCCGCCGAGCCCGAAGACCTGCTTGCCCTTGTTGCTGACGCGCGAGAACGTGCTGTACAGCGCCGTGCGCTTGGACAGGAAGTGCACGTAGCCCAGGCTGACCTGGTTGGCATCGTTGGCGTCAGTGCCGGCGCCGCTTTGATCCGCGCGGATGTAGTTCGCTTTCAGCACGCCGGCGCCCACAGGGACCGACACGCCGACGTCCATCGTCTGCTGGCGGCGCTGGAGGTACTTGGCATGTTGGAACAGTGTGGTGAACCGGGCCCAGCCTGCGTTGTAGGAAGCGCCAATGCTCGACAGCCGGATCCAGTGCAATCCCTTCGCATCGCTGGTTCGTCCGACGCCGACATTGATGTCGACAGGGCCGCTGGCATAGCCGAACACGCCGCCGCGGTGGCGGTTCGCGTCGCGGCCTTCCGCGAAGCTGCCCATCACCTCGCCGTAGAAGCCGCCCAGGTCGCGCGGCAAGATGTACTTGATCATGTTGTCCGCGCGCACGCCGGCGCCGGATCCGGAGCCCAGCAGTGACGGCGTCCCGAAGAAGAGACTTCCGTTGGAGGCAACGCCGTTGGGGCCGAAGGGTGAGAAGGAGGCGTACTGCTTCGTGAAAAGCGGGACGTAGTCGCGTCCCATGCGCAGTTCGCCCCAATCGCTACTGGTGAGCGACAGGGTGGAGCGCCGGCTCCAGTAGGCAGTGGCATTCGTCAGGCCCGTGTCTGGAGAGACGTCGGCCTCGAACCAGAAGCCTGCGCTCAAGCCGCCGCCAAGGTCCTCCGTGCCGCGAATACCGAAGCGGCTGCCCGTCAATCCTCCCGATGAGAGAGTGCGCACGCGTGATCCATCAGAAGCGTTGGTCTGGCGCATGGCCAGGTCCACGACGCCGAAGAGCGTGACGCTGGACTGGGCCTGCGCGTTGAATGAAAGCGGGGCGAGCGCCATGGCGCTCGCCGCCGCGGCGGTGAAAGTAGTTCTCATTTGATTTGTCTCCAGAATGCGTTGTGATGCGACCACTCCCTCGGGGTGGCCGGCGGGCAGGTTAGGCAGTAAGACTTCATCGAGCCACACCGTGCGGTGCAATGCAGATATGACTGCGCACGCATCGGATGCTTGCGATGGACTAGTTGGGTTCAGGTATGCGCGCGCTGCCATAACAGCTGTGCCACACGAGGAATGCGCAGGACACGTGTGCTTCACTAGACTGCATCAGATTCGAAATTCACAGAGAGACAAGACAGAGATGGACGATCTGACCCAGTTGCGGGTGAATATTGCCGACCACGTGGCGACCCTCACGATGGACAGCCCACCGGTCAACGCATTGACACGCACCCTGAACGACGAACTCACGCTTGCGCTGGATCGCATCTCGGAGATGGACGAAGTGCGGGTGGTCGTTCTCACCGGCGCGGGCAAGTGCTTTTGTGCAGGGGCCGATCTGAAGGGACGCGCCGAGGTGATCAAGACTGCTGGTGATCTCCCAGCACATTCGCGGCGTACGCGCGAATGCTTTCATGCGATCAGGGAATGCGCGAAGCCGGTGATCGCCGCGCTCAACGGCGCGGCGCTCGGCTCCGGTCTGGCGATGGCCGCATCTTCCGACATCCTCGTTGCATCGGAGAAAGCGGTTCTCGGGTTGCCCGAGGTGGATGTCGGCCTCCTGGGCGGGTGTCGCCACGCGATGCGCCTCTTTAGCCACTCGCGCCTGCGGCGCATGATGCTCACCGGTTACCGCGTCTCGGGCGAAGAGCTGTATCGGCTGGGAATTGTTGAAGCTTGCACGACGCCTGAAGGGTTGATGTCCGCTGCGCTGGACCTCGCCGCGACTATCGCGTCGAAAAGTCCGGTGTCCACCCGAATGGGCAAGCACACGCTCAATGTCATCGAGGACATGAGTCTGCGCGACGGCTACCGCTACGAGCAGGACATGACCGCGATCATTGCGAAGACCGATGATGCGAAGGAAGCGCAGACAGCGTTTCGCGAAAAACGCGTCCCGGTTTTCATCGGGCGCTGAGCGTGCCTCTGGGTGAGTACTAGTTGCGCGTAATGTTCGCAAGCCTCCTGTTTGGAGGTGTGATATCCCTAGGTTGCCGACGCAGTCATTGACGCATTTGATCTAGCTTGAGCAACCAGCCAGGGTCGATCAATGCTTAGCCGCAATTGGAGCGTAGTCCTTGATCGAACTGCGACATCTTCGCTATTTCATTGCCGTTGCCGAAGAGCTCAACTTTCGGAGGGCAGCTGAGCGCATCCCCATTGACCAGACACCGTTGTCGCGCACCATCCGTGATCTGGAGGAACGGATGGGTGCGACCCTCTTCGTTCGGGCGCCGCGCAAACTGCAGCTCACCCCCGCTGGGGCCAAGCTGCTCAAATACGCACGCACTATCTTCATCCGGCTAGAGCGCACGGAACGTATCGTGCGCGAAACCGACGCTCGCTATCGTGAGCCTCTACGCATCGGCGTGGACGACAGTACCGCGCAGCCAAAGGTGGCTGAGTGCCTCAACCGTTGGCGGAGAATGGCCCCCGATATCCCACTGAAGCTCACGGAAATGCGCGCGGCGGAGCTGCTTGCTGCATTGCGCAACGAGGAGCTGGATGCGGGCATCTCCTTCGGGGTGTTGGACGACGCGATTGCCCAGCAGCCGATCTGGACTAGCCCTATTGTGGCAGTCCTTCCCCTGGCTCACGAGCTCGCCGGGCGTGAGACAGTCTCATTGAGCGAGCTGCTAGCTTTCCCCGCCATCTTTTGCGACCCGGCCTACCATCCAGGGTTGTGCAGGCAAATGGAAGCGATATTCCGAGAGCGCTCCCTGTCCCCCACCACCGCTGGTGAGGCCCGCTCCTTGACCGGCTATTTGACCCGTGTCGCAGCGGGACTTGGCGTCGGGGTAGCCGATGCGGATCACATGCAGGTACTTCGACGAACAGATGTTGTGGTCTTGCCGCTGGTCGAGCCGGTGTACTTCACGACTTACGTACTGCACAAGCCCCAACTCCCAACTATTCGAGAATCACTACAGCGATTTCTTGCCCATGCAACCAATCTGCGTTCTTTGCGGGGTTGCGGCCCTGGTGCATGCTGCGCCGCCCCAGCGCCTTGATCATTCCGGGTCGCTAGTGCGGGGCTCCTTCGCCCGACAGCCCAAAGGCAGTGTTGCTGACAAAGAAGGAATCGCCGGCAGAACGGCGTGCTGCTTGGCGTCAACCTCGGCCGAGCTGCCTGCGACTGGGTAAGTCACCGGCACAGGCCCTAACTCAGCCTATGAAGTTCGGAAATTGTTCGAGCGGTTGTACTTCTTTGATCTCAATGCGCCCGTGTTCGAGCACGCCGGATCGTCGCCGTATGAATGGGGGTACTGACGGCCTTGACGCCAGTCGAGAGCAAGCCAACAGGACGCAACCAAATCCAGCTTTCAGCCTACACGCGCGGCGCGAACTGTCCGTATAAAGCGATGGCGGTTTTTGATCTGCAACGCAACAAGCATTGGCTGGACACCTCTGCGCGATCGATATGCCACTCTCAACCATCCTGATCGAAGACAGCAAAACCATCAGAGAGAATCTGGTTCCTGCACTTGCGGAGCTTGCTGATGTCGAGGTCGTGGCCGTTGCGGAGACGGCAAGTGAAGCTGTTGTCCTCCTTGAAAGCCTCAAGAACACATGGCAACTGGCTGTAGTGGATCTATTCTTGCGTGAGGGATCCGGCTTGACGGTTTTGCGCGCTTGCCAGGAGCGTTCGGCACGCCAGCGGGTGGTAGTTTTGACAAACTATCTCACTGAGGAGATGCGGCGTCGGAGCCGGGAACTGGGGGCTGATGCGATCTTTGACAAGTCAAGAGAGCTGGACCTGTTCTTCGAGTGGTGCAAGCAGTCCTAAGCTAACTGAATCTGGATCGGTCCTTCTTGCGGCTCGGAAAGCACGCGCTGGCGAGTCCGGCTTCACGGCCGTCAGCTACACCATCTAGGGCAACGGCAACGGCAACGGCAACGGCAACGGCAACGGCGATGGCGGCACGGCGGTGGACTACACCTCAACTTCGCCACTGCTACCCGCGCGGGTGATGGTCGGAGGCCCGCGCAGCGGCCTGTCAGCCACGTGCTGCCGGCCTGGAACATTGCGTGTGCCTACCAGGCTGCGTTCGCCACGCGACCTACCATCCAAATCCGTGGGTGATGGAAGCGATGCTCGCCGCATTCATGGCTTCCGTCGATCCCGGTGGGGCGCATTCGTTTACCCGATGCCTCTCCCGCGTATCACTCGCCGAGCCGATGCACTCTACAACCTGTGTCCTGAACAAGAACCAGCGTAGTGGCCTCCGAGTTGCAGCAATGATTCCTTACCGCCGCAACAATTTGTGTTGGAAGTTGCAGTGCGATGTGCCAAGTTGACCTGCCTCGCGCCAACGGCCATTGACAGGCCGTGCTGCCGCTGGAACGCTCCCGCCGAGACAGCCTGAAGGCTAGTGCACTCAGCAGAAGAGGGAGTCCCAGCCTATCCCTCGCCAGCGTACGCCATGCCACGCCCCACCGGGTATGCCGCGCGACGGCTTGATTCCAGACTCGTGCCTGTGTGCGAGGTGCACGGATGTGCTGGAACAAATACGCCTGGGAGGTGGCGCTCTATGCCGACAGTAGCGACCGGCATCCTGTTCGGACAGATTCTCGTAGTGCTTGGCGTCACCCTGGGCGGGATGTGGGCCGCCACGCAGTGGACGGCGGATGCGCTGGGTTACCAGCAAAGTCTCGGAGTTCGATGGTTCGAGATTTCCGGCGTCCCGGTTTACGAGCCCTGGAAGCTGTTCGAGTGGTGGTACTTCTACGACGCCTACGCGCCGCAGGTGTTCGAGCGTGCCGGGGCCATTGCCGCATCGAGCGGGTTGTCGGCCACGGGCGCGGCCATCGCAATGGCGGTATGGCGCGCGCGAATGGCCAAGCGCGTCACGACCTATGGCTCTGCCCGCTGGGCTGAGTGCGAGGAGATTGCCAAAGCCGGCCTGATGAGGCCGGCAGGTGTGTTCCTCGGCAGCGCATTGGACAAGGGGGGCTTCTATCTGCGTCATGACGGGCCTGAACATGTGATGGCCTTTGCGCCTACGCGCTCCGGCAAGGGCGTCGGGCTCGTGGTGCCCACTCTGCTGTCTTGGCCCGGCTCGGCCGTGATCCACGACATCAAGGGAGAGAACTGGAATCTCACAGCCGGCTGGCGCTCGCGGTTCTCGCACTGTCTGCTGTTCAACCCGACCGATGCGCGCTCGGCCGCCTACAACCCACTGCTCGAAGTCCGCCGTGGCGCGCATGAGGTGCGCGACGTGCAGAACATCGCGGACATCCTTGTGGATCCGGAGGGTGCGCTCGAGCGGCGCAACCACTGGGAGAAGACCAGCCATGCACTGCTGGTCGGCGCGATCCTGCATGTGCTCTACGCCGGCGAGGACAAGACGCTGCGCGGCGTCGCCAACTTCCTGTCCGACCCGGCGTGTCCCTTCGAGCTAACGCTGCACCGAATGATGACGACACGGCACCTGGGCGAGGACATCCATCCGGTGGTTGCCTCGGCCGCCCGCGAGGTGCTCAACAAGAGCGACAACGAGCGCTCCGGGGTGCTGTCCACTGCGATGAGCTTCCTGGGCCTGTACCGCGATCCCACCGTGGCCGAAGTTACTTCTCGGTGCGACTGGCGCATCGCCGATCTGATCTCGGCGGAACACCCGGTGTCACTGTATCTGGTCGTTCCGCCCTCGGACATCAGCCGCACCAAGCCGCTGATCCGCCTGATCCTCAACCAGATCGGCCGGCGTCTCACCGAATCGCTCGACGGCTCCGACGGCATCGCGCGCATCCACAAGCTGCTGCTGATGCTCGACGAGTTCCCAGCGCTTGGCCGACTGGACTTTTTCGAGTCGGCACTGGCGTTCATGGCGGGCTACGAGCTTCGCGCCTTCCTGATCGCGCAGTCTCTCAATCAGGTTGACAAGGCCTATGGTCCGAATCACTCGATCCTCGACAACTGCCATGTGCGCATCGCGTTCGCCACCAACGACGAGCGCACGGCCAAGCGGATCTCGGAGGCGCTGGGAACGGCTACCGAATTGCGTGCGCAACGCAACTACGCGGGGCACCGGCTCGCGCCGTGGCTTGGCCATCTGATGGTCTCGCGCCAGGAAACGGCCCGGCCGCTGCTGACGCCGGGCGAGGTGATGCAGCTGCCACCCGATGACGCGGTGGTGATGGTCTCGGGCCATCCACCGATCAAGGCGAGGAAACTGCGCTACTACCAGGACCGCAACTTCACGCGGCGTGTGCTGGCACCGCCGGCGCTGGCGTCGGCGCCGGGCTATTACGCGGATCGTCCCGCGACACGGCCCGACGATTGGAGCGGACTGGCGCCGCTGACCGCGTCCGAGTCTTTGTCGTCAGGCGATGCGGCTGGTTTCGCCGACGAGGGCGGCCACCAGCTCAAGCCCGAGCTGGAGGTCGTGCACGACCCGTCGGTGCTACAGGAGGCCGACGGGCTGCTGGTGCTCGATGACGAGGACGATGTGCCGGTGCGGCCGCGCGATGTGGACCGTCAGCTCACGCGTACGGCGCGCCTCGCCGCGCTGGACCCTGACGACGGGATCGCGCTATGAGCCGGGCCCGCCTGAATATCTTCATCGAGTCAGAGCACGCCAAGCGGCTGGATCGGCTCGCGGTGCACAAGGGTGTCTCGAAATCGGCCGTGGTCGCGGCTGCGCTCGCGTCGTTCTTGTCGCCGGATGGCGGCGATCAGCGCGAGGCGGCGATCGCCAAGCGCCTGGACCGGCTTTCGCGCCAATTCGACCGGCTCGAGCGCGACCAGAACATCCTGATCGAAACGCTCGCCTTGTACGTGCGCTATTTCCTCACGGTTTCGATCCCAGTGCCCGAGGGCCAGCAGGACGCCGCACGGGCGCAGGGGCGGGCGCGCTATGTGCAGTTCATCGAGCAGCTCGGGCGGCACTTGCAGCGCGGGCGCAGTCTGGTACGCGAGGTACATGAGGAGATCGAGCCTGAAGCGGCGCCGACGCACGCAGGGCACGAGCCGGAGGAGGCCGCTGATGGTCCAGCCGTCTGATCGTTCTTCCGGGTCGTCGCCAGGCGCCTTGGACAACGCGGCGGCCCGGCGCATCCACATGCTGCGCACGGCCATGGGGCCGGAGATCGCGGCGGCCCTCGCGGATCCGGAGGTTGTGGAGGTGCTGCTCAACCCCGATGGTTCGCTCTGGGTCGACCGGCTCGGCACCGGCCGCGCGCCGACCGGCGCGGCGCTGCCGCCGCCCGTGGCCGAACGCATCATCCGCCTCGTGGCTGCGCACGTGCGCGCTGAGGTGCATGCCGGTACGCCGATCCTCTCGGCCGAGTTGCCCGAGACCGGCGAGCGTTTCCTGGGCGTGCTGCCGCCAGTGGTGCGCGCGCCCTCGTTCGCGATCCGCAAGCGGGCGCTGCGCATCATGAGTCTGGCGCAATACGTGGCCGACGGGATCCTGACGGGGGACCAGGCCGCATTCCTGCGGCAGGCGGTGCGCGGGCGCCTGAACATCGTGGTGGCGGGCGGCACCAGCACGGGCAAGACCACGCTCGCGAACGCGCTGCTCGATGAGATCGCCGAGACGCGCGACCGCGTCTTGATCCTCGAGGACACGGTGGAGCTGCGATGCCGGTCCGACGACCACGTGAGCATGCGCACCGAACCGGGCGTGACCACCATGGCCGACCTGGTGCGTGCCACCTTGCGGCTGCGGCCCGACCGCATCGTGGTCGGTGAGGTGCGCGGTGCCGAGGCATTGGACCTGCTCAAGGCCTGGGGCACCGGGCATCCAGGAGGGATTGCCACCGTGCATGCCGGCTCCGCGCTGGGCGCGCTCACGCGGCTGGAGCAGCTGGTGCAGGAAGTCTCGGTGACCGTGCCGCGCGCGCTGATCGCCGAGGCGGTCCACGTCATCGTCTTCATCGCCGGGCGCGGCCGCGCCCGGCGGGTGCGCGAGATCGCGCGCGTCATCGGCCATGACAGCGAAGGCTACCAGCTCGACACCTCAGCGGTGCCTGGTTTCCCGTTGCTCTCCTCATCCCGTTCCGCTCCTTCCACCCCGTCGTCTTCTGGAGAACCGACATGACGATTTCACGCAATTCCGCAAAGCCGTTTCTGCACGCGGCCGTTGTGGCAGCGCTCTTGCTGGCCGCTGCGCTGCCCGCGAAGGCGGCCGGCTCGAACATGCCCTGGGAAGCACCGCTGCAGTCGATCCTCGACTCGATCCAGGGGCCCGTGGCCAAGATCGTCGCGGTCATCATCATCATCGTGACCGGCCTGACGTTGGCCTTCGGCGACACCTCGGGGGGCTTCCGCCGGCTGATCCAGATCGTGTTCGGCCTGTCGATCGCGTTCGCCGCCTCCAGCTTCTTCCTGACCTTCTTCAGCTTCTCGGGCGGGGCGGTGCTGGCATGAGTGAGTCGACTGCTTTCTCGCCGGGTGTTGCGCCCGGCTTCGAGATTCCACTGCACCGGTCGCTCACCGAACCGATCCTGCTGGGCGGCGCGCCGCGCAAGGTGGCGATTGCCAATGGCACGCTGGCCGCCGCGGTCGGACTCGGGCTGCAGCTCTGGCTCCCGGGTGTCGCGCTCTGGATCGTCGGGCATGCGTTGGCGGTCTGGGGTGCGCGCCTGGACCCGCAGTTCATGCAGGTCTTCGCGCGGCACATCAAGCAGCGGCCCCTTCTCGATGTCTAGTGGATACGTGACGCGAGCAGGAGAGACGCCATGTTGAATCTCGCCGAATACCGTAAATGCCCGGCGCTGTTGGCCGATTGGTTGCCCTGGGCGGGCCTGGTCGCGCCCGGGGTTGTGCTCAACAAGGACGGCGCGTTCCAACGCACCGCGCGGTTCCGCGGACCGGATCTAGACAGCGCGACGCAGGGCGAACTCATCGCCACGTCGGCGCGGTTGAACAACGCGCTGCGCCGGCTCGGCTCGGGCTGGGCGCTGTTTGTGGAAGCCGAGCGGCGCGACGCGGCTGGCTATCCCGAGTCGTCGTTCCCCGAGGCGCTGTCCTGGCTGGTCGACGCGGAGCGCCGTGCAGCCTTCGAAGAGGACGCCAGCCACTTCGAGAGCCGCTATCACCTGACCTTGCTGTACCTGCCGCCCGAGGAGTCGAAGGCGCGCGCCGCGGGGCTGCTCTATGAGCGCGCTGGGACCGACGTCCAGGATGGATCGAATGCGTCGGACGGATCGGATTGGAAGGGACGGCTGGAGACCTTCGTCTCCGAGACCGAGCGCTTCCTCGGCCTGCTCGAAGGCGTGATGCCCGAGGTCGAGTGGCTCGACGATGCGCAGACGCTGACCCACCTGCACGACTGCGTGTCCACGCGCCGGCATGCGGTCGCGGTGCCCGAGGTGCCGATGCACCTCGATGCACTGCTGGCCGACGAGCCGCTGACGGGCGGACTGGCGCCGATGCTCGGCAGCCGGCATCTGCGGGTGCTGACGGTGCGCGGCTTCCCGACGTCGACCTGGCCGGGGCTGCTCGACGACCTGAATCGCCTGGGCTTCGCCTACCGCTGGAGCACGCGCTTCCTGTGCCTGGACAAGGCCGAGGCAGAGAAGGAGCTCGTGCGCCTGCGCCGCCAGTGGTTCGCCAAGCGCAAAAACATCGTAGCCCTGCTGCGCGAGACCATCTTCCAGCAGGAAAGCGCGCTGGTCGACTCGGACGCCTCGAACAAGGCGGCCGATGCCGATGCGGCGCTGCAGGAACTCGGCAGCGACCAGGTGGCCTTCGGCTATGTGACCGCCACGGTGACGGTGCTCGACGCCGATGCCGCGGCAGCCGACGAGAAGCTGCGCGCGGTGGAACGCGCGATCCAGGGCCGCGGCTTCGTGACGATTCCCGAAACCCTCAATGCGGTCGAGGCCTGGCTGTCCTCGATCCCGGGCCACGCCTACGCCAACGTCCGCCAGCCCATCGTCTCGACCCTGAACCTCGCGCACATGATGCCGGTGTCGGCCGTGTGGGTGGGTCCCGAGCGCAATGCGCATCTCGATGGCCCGCCGCTGATCGTGACGCGCACCGATGGCGCCACACCGTTCCGGCTGGTCACGCACATCGGTGACGTCGGGCACACGCTGGTGGTCGGGCCGACGGGCATGGGCAAGTCAGTGCTGCTCGCCACGCTCGCGCTGCAGTTCCGGCGCTATTCCGGCTCGCGGCTCCTGGCCTTCGACATGGGGCGCTCGTTGCGGGCCACGATCCTCGGGCTCGGCGGCGAGCACTACGACCTCGGGACTGATGGCGAGATCGCGTTCCAGCCGCTGGCGCGCATCGACCAGGACGGGTACCGCACCTGGGCGGCGGAGTGGGTGGAGGGCCGGCTTCGTCAGGAAGGCATCGAGGTCGGGCCGGCCGAGCGGGAGATGGTGTGGTCGGCACTGGCCAGCCTCGCCACCGCGCCGTCCGAACAGCGCACGATGACCGGTCTGGCGGTCCTGCTGCAGTCGAATGCCCTGCGCCAGGCGCTAGCGCCCTATGTGCTCGGTGGTGCGCACGGGCGGCTGCTCGACGCGGACCGGGACCGGCTCGGGGCGTCCTCCATCCAGTGTTTTGAGATGGAGGAGCTGATGCACAGCAAGGCGGCGGTGCTGGCCGTGCTGGGTTACCTGTTCGCGCGCTTCGACGAACGCTTCGACGGCGCGCCGACCCTGCTGATCCTCGACGAGGCCTGGCTGTTCCTCGACGACCCGGTGTTCGCCGCGCGCATCCGCCAGTGGCTCAAGACGCTGCGCAAGAAGAACGTCTCGGTGATCTTCGCGACGCAGTCGCTCGCGGACATCCAGAACTCCAGCATCGCGCCTGCGATCGTCGAGAGCTGCGCGAGCCGGATCTTCCTGCCGAACCCGCAGGCCACCGAGCCGCAGATCCGCATGATCTACGAGGGCTTCGGGCTCAACCGCCGGCAGATCGAGATCGTCGCCACGGCGCAGCCCAAACGCGACTACTACTACCAGTCGCGCCTGGGCAACCGGGTCTTCGAGCTCGGGCTCGGGCCGGTGGCGCTCGCCTTTGCCGGCGCGGCCTCGCCCGAGGATCAGCGTGAGATCGACCGCGTGCAGGCCTCGGTCGAGGCGTCGCCGTTCGCGCGCATGCCTTCGGTTTTCGCGGCCGCCTGGCTGCGCCACCGCGGGCTCGGCTGGGCGGCCGACCTCATTCCTTCGTTTGAATCCCTTTACTCAACCCCGCAGGAGCCAATGCCATGAACCTCCCGTCTTCCTTCAAACCCCGGATCGCCGCGCTGGTCGCGGCCGGTGCGATCGCTTTCGGTGTGGCCCCGCCGGCGCATGCCATCTTCGGCGTCGGCGACACCGTGTTCGATGCGTCCAATTTCATCCAGAACATGCTGACGGCGGCCCGCGCGCTGGAGCAGATCAACAACCAGGTCGAACAGCTGCAGAACGAGGCGCAGATGCTGCGCAACCAGGCGAGGAACCTTCAGGGCCTGGACTTCAGCGCGCTGTCCGAGCTCAAGTCGACGCTGGCGGCGACGAACCAGCTGATCCAGCAGGCGCAGGGGCTGGCCTTCAACGTCTCGCGCATGGAGGACGAGTTCAAGCGGCTCTATCCGGAGTCGTTTTCCGCGGGCATGTCCGGCGCGCAGATGGCTGGCGATGCGCGGCAGCGCTGGCGCAATTCGCTCGAAGCCCTGCGCACCGCGACGCAGGTGCAGTCGCAGGCGATGCAGAACTTCGCCTCCGACGAGCGGGCGCTCACGGATCTCGTGAACCGCAGCCAGTCGGCCACGGGCGCCTTGCAGGCAATGCAGGCGACCAACCAGTTGCTGGCGCTGCAGTCGCGTCAGGCGATCCAGGCGCAGCAGCTGCAGATCACGCAGGACCGCGCCGCAGCGCTGGAGCAGGCGCGGCAGGTGGCGGTGCAGGAGCGTGCGCGCGAGGTGCGCCGGCGCTTCATGGGCAGCGGCACAGCGTACACGCCCTACAACGTGAATTTCTATGGCCACTGAGGGCACGTCCATGAAGAACCTGTTCCTCATCACTACGGCCGTCGCCGCCCTGGCGCTCGCCGGCTGCGGCAAGTCCGAGCCTTCCCGGCCCGCGATCGAGTCCGTCGAATCCCTCGTCGCCAATCCCGAGCGGCTGAAGGATCTGCGCGCGCAGTGCAAGGCCGACCATGCCCGGATGGGCGACGCGCAGTGCCAGGCGGTGGCCGAGGCCACGCGCCAGCGCTTCATGAGCGGGGGCCCATCGCCGTACGCGAACGACCCGGTCCCGCCACCGGCCACACCGCCTTCGCCGCCCGCCGGCACAGGCGCCAAGGACTGACGCGATGGACGATGTCGCGGTCATCGATCGCTTCCTCGATGTCTTCTCGCGCTACATCGATTCGGGCTTCGGCCTGCTGCATGGCGAGGTGGCGTTCCTCACGGCCACGCTGGTCGTGATCGACATGACGCTGGCGGGGCTGCTCTGGGCCATGAGCCATGCGGCGGGGCAGGGCGATGACGTGATCGCCCGGCTGATCCGCAAGGTGCTCTATGTGGGCGCGTTCGCTTTCATCATCGGCCACTTCAACCAGTTGGCCGGGGTGCTGTTCCGCTCGTTCGCGGGGCTCGGCCTGGTGGCCTCGGGCTCCAGCCTGACCCAGGCGCAGTTCCTGCAGCCGGGCCGGCTCGCGCAGATCGGCATCGAGGCCGGCCGGCCGATCATGGAGCAGATCGGCGAGATGACGGGCTTCCCCGAGACCTTTGCCCATCTGGACACCATCGCCGTGCTGTTCCTGGCTTGGCTGGTGCTGATCGTGAGTTTCTTCGTGCTCGCGGTGCAGCTTTTCGTGATCTTGATCGAGTTCAAGCTGACGACGCTGGCGGGCTTCGTGCTCGTGCCCTTCGCCTTGTGGAACAAGACCGCGTTCCTGGCCGAGAAGGTGCTGGGCAACGTGGTGTCCTCGGGCATCAAGGTGCTGGTGCTGGCCGTGATCGTGGGGATCGGCACCGGCCTCTTCGCGGAGTTCCGCACGCCGCCCGGGGCCGAGCCGTCGATTCACCATGCGCTGACGATCATGCTGGCAGCGCTTGCGATGCTGGGGCTGGGGATCTTCGGGCCGGGGATCGCGACGGGGTTGGTGTCCGGCGCGCCGCAGCTCGGTGCCGGCGCGGCGGCGGGGACGGCGCTGGGCGCGGCGGGCCTGGCGGTCGCCGGCGGCGCGGCCGTGGCGACAGCAGGTTCCGCCGTGGCCGCGGGGGCGCGCATGGCGGCCGGCGCGGCGCGCGCGGCCATCGGTGGCGGCGCGGCGGCCGCACGTTCGGCCAGTGGCCTGGCGAGCGGCGCGAAGTCAACCTACCAGGCGGGCGCCGCGGCATCCGGCGCGGGTGGCGTGCGCGCGGCCGGTGCCGGTCTCGCCCATCTCGCGAAAACCGGTGCCGGGGCCGTCGGCCAGCGTGTCGCGTCCGGCGCCAGGGCAGTCAAGGACCGCATGGCGAGCTTCGTGGCCGATGCCGCGGCGCCTGCGACCCCGGGGAATGCGGCCTCTCCCGGTGCGGGCGAGGCCGGCGGACCAACCCCCGAACCGGCATGGGCCCGGCAGATGCGCCGCAAGCAGCAGCTGAGCCATGCGGCCTCGACGACGGCACACGTGCTGCGCTCGGGCGACCACGGCGGCAGCGGCACGGGTCCGAGCCTGCGCGACGAGTCCAACGCCTGATCCGGTTTCTTTTTTTGCGGAGAACCATCCATGCGATTCAAGCGACCCCAGGTGCGGTACTCGGACACGCCCGAGCCCGTCACCCCCTATCAAGCCGCGGCGCAGGTCTGGGACCAACGCATCGGCAGCGCACGCGTGCAGGCGAAGAACTGGCGGGTCATGGCCTTCGGCTGCCTTTCGCTGGCCCTGCTGATGGCCGGCGGGCTGGTCTGGCGCTCGGCGGAATCCATCGTGACGCCTTATGTCGTCGAGGTGGACAGCGCCGGCCAAGTGCGGGCGGTCGGTGAGGCGGCCACGCCTTACAAGCCCAGCGACGCCCAGATCGCGCACCACTTGGCGCGCTTCATCACCGACGTGCGCTCGCTGTCGATCGATCCGATCGTGGTGCGGCAGAACTGGCTCGAAGCGTACGAGTACACGACGGACCGCGGCGCCGCGACGCTGAACGACTACGCACGTGCCAACGATCCGTTCGCGCGCATCGGAGAGAGCTCGGTGGCGGTGCAGATCAACAGCGTGGTGCGCGCGAGCGATTCGTCGTTCCAGGTGCGCTGGACGGAACGGCGCTACGTCAATGGCGAAGCGGCTGGGCTGGAGCGCTGGACCGCGGTGCTCGCGATCGTGCTGCAGGCGCCGCGCACCGAGGAGCGGCTGCGCAGGAACCCGCTGGGCATCTACGTCAACGGCCTGTCCTGGAGCCGCGAGCTCGACGCGACGGACACAGCGAAAGGAACCAAGCCATGAAGACTGATTTCCGTAGAGGCGTATCTGCGCCGATCCTGCTGAGCGTAGTGGCGGTCGCCGCGGGTTGCGCCACCCAGGGCAAGCCGCCGCCGGCGATCCCGCTGGACGGGCCCGTGGCCGCCGCCGCGCAGCCGGTGCCGGAACCGGCTCAGCCCGTCGAAGTGGTCGAGGTGCCGAAGCCGTTGCCGCTGCCCGGGCAGCTGAAGGCGCTGCCGAACGAATCGCAGGCGAAACCGGCGCCCGAGCCCGCCGACGAGAAAGTCCGTGTCTCGCGGGCCAATGAGGAGGCCCGTGTCGCGCCGACGCGCTAGGGCTACGTCAACGCGATCCAGGTCTGGCCATATGCGGACGGCGCGCTGTATCAGGTCTACACCAGCCCGGGCCGCGTGACCGTCATCGCGCTGCAGGAGAGCGAAGAATTGGTCGCGGTCTCGGCCGGCGACACCGTGCGCTGGATCGTGGGGGACACGGTCAGCGGCAGCGGTGCGAACCAGCGTGTCCACGTGCTCGTGAAACCCACGCGCGTGGGCCTGAAGACGAACCTGGTCATCACGACGAACCGGCGCACCTACCTGCTGGAACTGTCCTCGACGCCGCAGGCCTGGATGGCATCGGTGTCCTGGGACTATCCGAAGGACCGGATGCTGGCGTTGCAGAAGCAGGCGAGGGAGGCGCAGGCCGCGGCGCCGGTGGATGCGGGCCTGTCGGTGGAGCAGATCCGGTTCCGCTATGCGATCAGCGGCGATGCGCCGTCCTGGAAGCCGCTGCGCGCTTTCGACGACGGGCAGAAGGTCTACATCCAGTTCCCCGGCGGCATCGCGCAGGGCGAACTGCCGCCGCTGTTCGTGATCGGGCCGCAGGGCGATGGGCAGCTCGTGAACTACCGCTTCCGTTCGCCGTACTACGTCGTGGATCGCCTCTTCGGCGCGGCGGAGCTGCGGCTGGGTGGCTTCAAGGACGGCAGGGCCGAGGTCGTGCGCATCGAGCGCACGGATGGCGCGATCGGCGGCGCTCAGGGTGCACGGAGCGATGGGTCATGAGTGAGAAGAATACCGTGCCACCACCGTCGCCCAAGGTGGCGCCGAAGGTCGCACCGGAGACGGTGGCCCTGCGCGCGCAGCCCAGGTCGGTCGTGCGGCTCAACCGTCGCATGCTGGCGGTCGGCGCCGGCACCCTGGCCGCGGCCGTGCTCGGCGGTACGATGTGGTCGCTGCAATCGCAGAGACGTGAGCGCAATCCGGCCGCCGAGCTGTACAACGTGGACCGCGTGGCGCGCGCGGACGGGCTGGACCAGTTGCCGAAGGACTATGCCGGGATGCCGCCGACGTTGCAGCCGGCGCCACCGGTGCTGGGTCCACCACTGCCAGGAGACCTCGGGTCGGCCATGGCGAAGGCACAGCAGCCGATGGACGTGAGGGCGGGGCAGGGCGTCGATCCGACGCAGGCCGAACGGTTGACGGCCGAGGAGGCGGCGCGGTCGTCGGTGTTCTTCCGGCGCAGCGGCGGTGTCTCTGCGAAGCGAGGGGCTGTTGCCGAGAACGCCATGTCCGCAACTACTACCCATGAGTCCGCACTGACGGCAGGTCAGCAGCCGTTCAATCCGTTGGGCGCGATGAACCCCGCCGTGGATTCGCCGGCTGATCCTGTGATGGCGCAGAACCGCCAGGACCGCAAGGAAGCGTTTCTGGCGAAGGCCGGTGACACGGCCACGCGCAATACCGGTAGCCTGCAGCTGCCGGCTTCGCCTTACCAAGTCATGGCGGGGACCATCATCCCGGCGGCGCTGGTGACGGGCATCAACTCGGACCTCCCGGGGCAGGTGATCGCCACGGTGACCGAGGCGGTCTACGACACAGCCACGGGCCGCAATCTGCTGATCCCGCAGGGCTCGCGGCTGATCGGGCGCTATGACAGCCAGGTGGCGTTCGGGCAGCGGCGCGTGCTGCTGGTGTGGACGCGGCTGATCCTGCCGGACACGTCGTCGGTGGTGCTGGATCGGTTGCCGGGGATCGATCCGGCCGGCTATGCGGGGCTGGAGGATGGCGTCGACTGGCACTGGGACCGCATCCTCGCCGGTGCGGCGCTGTCGACGCTGCTCGGTGTAGGGGCCGAGCTGGCGGCGCCGCAGAACAAGACGGATCAGGACGGGAGTCGCCTCGTGATCGCTGTGCGCGAAGGGGCGCAGGATACGGTGAACGAGGTGGGGCAGGAGATCACCAAGCGCAATGCGAGCATTCAGCCGGCGCTGACGATCCGGCCGGGGTTTCCAATGCGTGTCATGGTGAGCAAGGACCTTGTCCTGCGGCCGTACCGGCCGGTGTTCTTCAAGCGCGGGAGTTCGCAATGAGCAAAGGTGTGAGTCGATTGAGCCTGGGCGCGCTGCCACGAACTGAGAGCGTGAAGCTGACAATCACAGTGTCGGGAGAACTGAAGGTGCAACTCGAGGCCTATGCCGAGGTGTACAGCCGCTTGCATGGGCCGGTCGATGCGGTAGTGCTGGTTCCGCACATGCTCGCCGCGTTCATTGCGCGGGATCGGGGGTTCAAGGTCTTGTCCCGCAGCAGTGCACCTCGACGCCGTGCTTCGATCGAGCGTCAGCTTCCCCCCGCCGAGGCCGAAGCAACCTGAGCTGAATACGAAGGATCACTTCACTGTGTGGAAAACGACCGTAACTCTGTTTTGACGTGTAAGGGTGTTCTACGGCAGCGTTAGGCGAACGGTATTCAGCATTGAAGCGGTTCCTGAGAGAGATAGCCTTTTTTCTGGCCCTTGTCAGTGCCATACGGGGGCATACGACTCCGCTGCCGCACGAGGAGATCACGGATTCTCCTGAAAACGGAGCTGTGCAGCCGGGCTAGAGCCGCGACGGATAAAATCCGGTAGGGCGCGGAACTACTGTTGCAGGGGCAGAATTCGCTGAAAGCAGACGCCTGCTCACTCACGACATGTCCGCAGAAACCACTTAAGCACATGGGCCGTCCAAGCAGTCATGGGGAGCAGAATGAAGCAACCGTCGCCTCTTACCTGCGAGCTAACTATGGTTTAGGGGGAGTCTCAGCAGTGCAGTCCCAGGCGTGAATTGGACGATGCGGCTCGGTTCTTCCCAGAAGCCGCACGCATACGTGCGGCTGTATCGGACGTACGGACGGTCTTCCACTGACGTGCAGTCGGAGATGACCCTGCTCAATGCCATTTCGTGCACTGCACACCTTGGTGTGTCGCGGCCCCTTGTCTGCGATTCGGGAGCGGATGGGCAGCGGCGTTTTATCGGTGTTTTTGAGCCAGCCCGAGGTCTCAAGCTGGCGAGTTCTGCTGCCGACTATCACTGTGTTGATTGCCTCCGAAAATTGAGCCGGATCGAGGACTTGCTGCCCGCACCGATGGCAGCCAGCGTCCGACGCGGCACCATGACCTTGCTCACGCAGGCCGTGATGGTCCGGGCGAACATCGACATCGACCGCATGCGCGCCCAACAAAAGGTTGAGCTGGCTGACGAAACCTACGTCCAGCAGCCGAGCCTGCTGGCCTCCATCCTCGTGTTGTCTCGCTACGGGGTCGACATGCTGCAGCTTGAGGTGCCGATCCACGTTCTGCTGGTCGCCCTCCAGGCCATGAAGCACTGCGGGCACGCCTTGCCAACGATCTCTGAAGACGTCCAGGAAATCTGCGTGCAGCGGCTGACGGCGACGATGAAGTTCACCGAGGGCGTGCCGCAAGACCTCGTCGAGCAGATGATCACAAGGTTCTGCGTTGACCGACCCGAGCGCTACCTGCTGGCGTTTGTTTATGGCCACCTTGGCCAGCACGACCTGCTGCGCGTGCGAACTGACGCCGAGAAGTTCTTGCTGCTGGCTGCCCTCAACCTTGTGGAGTGCGTTGCCTACGTCGGAGCACAACTGCAGTCCAAGTGACGCATGCGCTAGTGGTGCCCTAAAAAGTTGAATTGCCGTCCGTCAAGGATACGTGTGATCGCCGCCCAGCGGCCCGATGCTTAAGAGGTTGACGCCGTTGCGGCCATCGTCTTCGCCTTGCGATCGTTGTATGAACCAGTTGAATTGAAGTACTCCAACTTCACGTATACAGATGCACTGCCCTCCGGTACCACCCTCCGAAGTCTTACGACGGGTGTATTTCCAATTGCGCCCAGAGCTGATTCCGATGAAAGAGGGGGGCTGGATCATAGGCAGTCGTTGTTGCATCGATAAGGATAAGGACGTCCACAACGGCTATCGCGCACCTGATGGATCCCGCGCGCTGGAGTTCGCCTCGGTTACCGAAAGTCAGTCGACACCTGTGCGGCTGTGGTGGCGAACTTCATGAGAATCGCGTGAGCATCGGGCGTAGGCGCAAGGTTAAGGAGCAGCCGTTCGACGCCTGCGCCTTCTTGTTCGAGGATGGTTCTGCGTCGCTGGATGCACAACGACATGATCGCCGGCGTGAACTCCGGATGAAACTGGATGGAAAAGGCATTCGGGCCGTAGCGAAGAATCTGATTTTCATCATGTTCCGAGGCACCTAGGACCACAGCGCCGGGTGGTTTGACCAGCACCGTCTGTGCGTGCGTCAGTAGCGCCGGAAACTCGCCGGGGATGTGTGCCAGGAGGGGGTCGTTGATGCTCTCCTGCAACAGTCGGATGGTCTGGAGGCCCAGTTCCCGACCTCGCGGGTGGTAGCCCACAAGCCCGCCAAGGGCGTGGGCCATGAGCTGATGTCCGTAGCAGACGCCGAGCAGCGGCACATCCGCAGCAATCAGCTGGCGGATCCACTCGGCCGTGCGTTCACTCCAGTCATGGAGATCGGTCACCATGTGCCATGAGCCAGTAATTACCGCGCCAGCAAAGCTGCCTGGTTGCGGCAACGGCTCGCCCATGTGCGGGCGCATCACCAGCACGTCGAGGTTCGCGGGAGCTAGCGCGGCGAGAAACCAGTCCGGTTGTTCGCCCAGCACTTCACTCACGTCGTGCGGCGGGCGTCCCATCTGGACGATCAAAATCGGCAACTGTGCGCTCATTGCCGTAGGCTCAGTTGAATTCGACCGGGCGCTTCTGCCTCGTGTCCACGCTCAATGTGAAAACGTCCGGCCGTGCGTAGTGCCCCACCACGTCGAAGTCGTAGCGCGCGCGCACTAGTTCCTCGGTATCGATGTCGGCCACGACCAGCCCGACCTCGTTGAAGAGGGGACCAGCCAACACATCGCCGTACGGTCCGACGATCAGGCTGCCTCCGCGAATCAGGGGGCGGGATGGCTCCCAATTCGGCACCTCGATTCCAAGCTGGGACGGGGACTGCTGCACTTGACACGCACTGATCACGAAGGAGCGTCCCTCGTGCGCGATGTGGCGCATGGAGCATTGCCAGACATCGCGCTCGTCCACCGTCGGTGCACACCAGATCTGCACCCCCTTCGCATACATCGCTGTCCGCAGCAGCGGCATGTGGTTCTCCCAACAGATGGCTGCACCCAAGCGACCTGCGGCTGAATCAACGATCGGAAGCGTTGAGCCGTCGCCTTGGCCCCAAATCAGGCGTTCGGTGCCGGTCGGCATCAGCTTGCGATGCTTGGCCATCAGCCCGCTCTCAGGCTCGAAGAACAGGGCGGAGCAATAGAGGGTGTTGCCGCCGCGCTCGATCACGCCGACCACCAGACTCGCCTTTGCCCGGCGCGAGAGGCCCGCGAGCGCATCTGTTTCCGGCCCGGGAACGTCGATGGCATTGGAGTAGTAGCGGCCATAGGCCTCACGCCCCTCCGGAAGCCGATAGCCTAGGCGCGTGCCGAAGATCTCGCCCTTCGGGTAGCCCCCCAGCAGTGCTTCTGGCATCACCACCACGGACGCGCCGGATTCAATGATCTTTTCCTCGAAGCCCAGCACGAGGTCCAGGGTAGCTTTTTTGCCAGTGGGAAGAGCGCCGACTTGAAGCGCGGCTACTTTGGTTTTGGCCATGGGAGATCGAAGGTGTGAAGGAATATTGCGAGTATTGAATCCACGGCAAAATCAATCAATACCGTTCTGCTTGTGATTGATATGACCATTATTGATATCGGCGCTGTTGATCTGAACATTCTGAAGGTCTTCGAAGCCCTGTACGAAGAGGGCGGCGCTACGCGAGCGGGGGTGAGGTTGGGGCTGACTCAATCGGCTGTGAGCGCGGCCCTTGCGCGGCTGCGCAAGACCTATGGCGATCAACTCTTTACTCGCACCGGCCGCGGGCTGGTGCCGACGCTAAGGGCGCAAGAGCTCAAACCTCTGATCAGCGAGGGGCTCAACAAGTGTCGCCAGAGCTTGTCCATGAGCGGCAGCGGTGGCAATGACTTCCACGGCCGCTCGATCGTTGTCGGCTTGTCAGACGACTTCGAGGTTGCGTTCGGACGGCTGTTCATCGATGCGGTGGCGGCCCGGGCACCCGGATTGCGATTGGCGTTCCGCCAGACGCACAGCCTGGTGGTAGGCAACATGCTGCAAGCGCGGCTCGCCGATGTCGCCGTGGTGTCGGGCGGCCTATCCTCGCGTCTGCTTGGCCACGAGGCGATTGGCCAGGGCCGCTACGCGTGCCTCATGGATCCTGCGTATGCACCGTCCACACGAGGACTGACCTTGCCGGAGTACGTCCGCAGAGACCACTTGCTCATTTCCTCCGGCGGCTTCATCGGCGTGGTGGACGAGGTGCTTGCGGCCATCGGGCGACCGCGCCGCGTGGTCGCCTCGACGACGCACTTCGCCGCGCTTCCTCACCTTCTGTTTGGCAGCGACGCCATCGCGACGATCCCCAAACATGCCGCCTCGGCGATCGCGGCGCGAACGGGACTGCAGATGTTTGCCTGTCCGTTGACTATGCCGCGCTACGCGGTGGAAGTCGGGTGGCGAACCGATGCACTGCGCGATGCAGCCATCGCAGAAGTGCGACGCGTACTGCTTGGGGTCCTCCAGGCCGCTCATTGGTCCTAGGCGCTGTGACATGGACTGTCGACAGTGAGGCAACTTCTACTCAATGAGGGGCGTAGCAGGGGGTGACCGCGCATAACGCGTGAACATCGCGCTCAATACGTGGATTGCGCCCCGCTCGGCGGCCGACTTCGGAGCAGTAGGTAGAACACATTGCGCCAGCGGTGATTGACCTAGCCAATCTTCGACCCTCGCCGCAGCAACACCCTCGTGCCCGTGGTTGCGGCGTTGTGATCATGCCGCTACGCCTCAGTGTGGTTTCTGAGTGGGAGACGCAGCCGTGCGTGGCAGACCGCAATACCCCGTCGCCTAGTTGCCCTTGGTTGCGGCGTGCCGTCCAGGAAGAGAGCGCATCTCTTTGCTTGCACAAAATTAAGTCATCTGTCAAGCCGCTGTTTTCCCCCCTGCTGTTGAAAACAATAAACTTTATAGTAATGTGCGTGGCAAGACGAATACCTCCCGTTTGCCAGCGCATTTGCACTCCGCTTCCCGAGGGCAACCACCATCGAGAGATTCCGCATGAACACCCTTGTTGCTGCGAACCGTCGCGACTTCCTCGGGGCTGCAGCCTCGTTGGCTGCGCTGTCCTTTCCCATGTCATCGGCCTTTGCTGCCGGCCCGCAAAAACGCGGCGGTACGCTGCGCGTCAGCATCAATCAGGCAGTCAACAAGCTGAACCCCTTGGTCGCGCGCGTGACGCCGGAGTACTTGGTTGCCGAACTCTTGTACTCTGGGCTCACGCGGATTGGCCCGACCATGGCCCCCGAGGCCGATCTCGCCCAGTCCTGGACCAGTTCTCCCGATCTGACCCAATGGACCTTCAAGCTGCGCCCAGGACTAGTTTTCCATGACGGCTCGGCATGCACTTCTGCTGATGTTGTCGCGAGCATCCAGGCCATCCTGGATGCAAAGACCGCCTCGCCGGGCCGCCAGAACATCGGCCCGATCGCGAGCGTCAGCGCTCCTGACAAGAGCACCGTGGCGTTCGTCCTGTCGTCGCCCTACGCGGATCTGCCTGTCTCCCTGGCATTCCCGAGCGCCAAGATCGTTCCGGCTTCCGTGCTGCAGAAGGGGCTGGACCGACTTAATCGCGAAGCCATTGGCACGGGGCCTTTCAAGCTCGTGACCTTTGAGCCAGAGCGTATCGTGGTTGTCGCACGCAACGAGGCTTACTACGACAAGGCGCGTCCCTACCTCGATCGCATTGAAGTCCGGGTATATCCAGACGCGACGGCCGAGGGTTCCGCGCTGATCGCCGGTGATACCGATCTGATGGCGCTGGTGCAGCCCGCTGAGTTCGCGCGTTTAAAGGCTGCATCCGGTGTGAACGCCCTGAAGCTGCCGTCGGGCGTGTTCTGCAACATCAATCTCGGTTGCAACCAGAAGCCATTCAACGACGTGCGGGTCCGCAAGGCGCTCGCATTGACCGTCGACCGCCCCGCAATGGTGGACTTCGTTGCCGAAGGCTACGGCACCGTTGCGAACGACAACCCCGTCAGCGCGTCCTATCCCTTCTACAAGGAGCTGCCGCCGCGCAAGCGGGACATTGCGCAGGCGAAGAAGCTGCTGGCCGAAGCGGGCCACGACAAAGGCCTCACCGTCACACTGATCGCATCCGACAATCCGTCGATCCGCACGCAAATGGCCGTTGCCCTTCGAGAAATGGCCAAGCCTGCTGGCTTCAACATCAATGTGCAGACGATGCCGCATGCCACTTATCTGGAACAGGTCTGGAAGAAAGGCAACTTCTACGTCGGCTTCTACAACATGCAGCCGACCGTCGATTCGATCTTCTCTCTGTTGTACACGTCGAACGCTTCCTGGAACGAGACGCACTGGAACAACGCGATCTTCGACAAGCTGGTGGCCGACGCACGCGCGACGGCGGACACGAAGAAGCGCACCGAGTTGTACGCCGAAGCGCAAAGACTCATGACGGACGAAGTGCCTTCCATCATTCCGGTGTACTTCGATCTGCTTCGCGTCAAGCGCAGCTATGTCGAGGGCTACCAGGTCAACCCGCGTGGCCTGGTCTACCGTCTCGACTACGTTTCGCTGGGCGACGGCGCCCCGAAGCGCGCCTAAAGCACGCCCTCGCTTGGAGCAACCATGTCGCTAAGCTACTTCCTCAAACGGATCGGACTGAGCGTCTACACGCTCCTGGTCGTGTCGATCCTTGTCTTCGTCATCACCCAGGTGTTGCCCGCCGATCCTGCGGTGATGATGCTGGGTGAAAACGCCACACCCGATGCGCTGCAGGCGTTGCGAGATCAGTTGGGTCTCGATGCCCCGCTTTGGCAGCAATACCTGCACTGGTTCACCGGAGCGATCCGCGGTGACTTCGGCGAGTCGATGCGCACCGGGCAAGCCGTCGCTCCGGTGATGATGGAGGCGTTGGGTCGTTCGCTGACCCTGGCCTTCCTGTCGATCAGCTTCATGCTGATGATCGCCGTCCCGCTGGGCATCATCGCGGCCGTGCGCCGCGGCAAGATTGCCGACGTACTTGTGAGCGTCGTGTCGTACGTCGGCGTGTCGCTTCCAGAGTTCGTGACGGCGACGCTGCTGGTGCTGGTCTTTGCCGACTTCTGGCAGATCCTTCCCGCGACCGGCTACATCCCGCTTTCGGAGAGCTTTTCCGGCGGACTTCGGCATCTGGCGCTGCCTGTGATCACGGTCTCGGTCATCTTGATTGCGCACGTGTCGCGGATGGTCCGCTCCGAGCTGGTTGATGTGCTGCACATGGACTACATCCGGTCGGCCCGTCTCAAGGGTCTGTCGAAACATGCGGTCCTCTTCAAGCACGGCTTGCGCAACTCGCTTCTACCCACCATCACGATCGTTGCCCTTGACGTGGGCTACCTCCTGGGTGGGGTCATCGTCGTTGAAGAAATCTTTGCCCTCCCAGGCATCGGACGCCAACTGATCGTTGCCATCCAGAACCGTGATCTGCCCGCCATCCAGGCCGGTGCCCTCATCATGGCCGCGACCTATTGCGTCGTGAACTTCGTCGCTGATATGGCCTACGCGGCGCTCGACAAGAGGATTCAGTATGAGTGATATTGCCACACCGCTCCAGAGCGAAAAGCTCAGCGTCGCGTCTTCTTCGGCGGGAAAGCTCGGATCCACCCATTTCTTCGCGCGCCTCATGCGCTCGCCGCAAGGCAAGCTTGGGATGCTGATCATCGGGCTCGTCATGGTGATGGTGCTGTTCGGCCCTTATCTGGCGCCTCACAGTCCCGACGACATGGCACCGCTGTCGCGCTACAAGGGGCCCAGCGCGGCAAACTGGCTAGGCACCGACCAGTACGGACGGGATTTGCTGAGCCGGATTCTCTACGGCGCTCGCGCCACGGTCGTTCTGGCGTTCATGGCCACTGCCATCGGCAGCTTGATCGGCGCCTTCATCGGAACCTTGTGCGCCTTCCTCGGCGGTCGATTCGACGAGATCGTGATGCGTACGATCGACGCAGTCATGGCCATCCCGAGCCTGCTGTTCGCGCTGCTCATCGTCAACCTGATGGGCAAGGGCGAGATCAACGCGGTGCTGGCCATTGCCATCGCGTTCGTGCCGAGCATGACCCGCATCACCCGCTCCGTGGCGCTGGCGATCCGCAAGCAGGACTTCGTCAGTGCCGCAATCGCACGCGGCGAATCAAGCCTGTACGTCGTCCTGCGTGAGATGCTGCCGAACGTGGTGGCGCCCGTCGTTGTCGAGATGACGATCCGCGTGGCCTTCGCAGTCATGCTTTTCGCGACGCTGAGCTTCCTCGGCTTAGGCGCACAACCTCCCGCGTCCGAGTGGGGCCTGATGGCCGCCGAGGCTCGAAAGTTCATGCACTTGAGCCCTTGGATGATCCTCTGGCCGAGCGCCGCCGTGGCGATGGTCGCCATCGGCTTCAACCTTCTGGGGGACGGTCTTCGTGATGCCCTCAACCCCAAAACCTGAGGCCTATCATGGATCACGTCCTTGAAGTCAAAGACTACTCGCTCGACTATGCGACACCGAACGGTCGCTTCCATGCACTGGCCAATCTCAACCTAACGATCGATCGCGGCGAAGTGCTCGGCCTCGTTGGCGAGTCCGGCTCCGGGAAGACTTCGCTCGCCTGGTCGATCATGCGCTACCTAGCGGGTAACGCCATCGAGACAAGCGGGAGCATCAAGCTGGTCGGCGAAGACCTATTGAAGGTCACTCCGAAGCAAATCGATTCCATTCGAGGGCGCCGCATCAGCATGGTGTTCCAGGATCCGAGTACCTCTCTGAATCCAACCCTGTCGCTCGGGGAGCAGCTGACGGAAGTGTTGGTCCGGCATCGCAACCTGACCCGCAAGCAGGCAGCCATGGAGGGCATTGACATGCTCGAGCGCGTCGGCCTCAAGGACCCAACGGGGATGATGCGCCGTTACCCACACGAAGCGTCCGGTGGAGAAAAGCAGCGCGTCGTGATCGCCACAGCCTTCGCGTGCAGGCCGGAATGCATCATCTTCGACGAGCCGACCACCGCGTTGGATGTCATCACTGGACGGCAGATCCTTGATCTTTTCGCCGAGCTCCAGGCCGAAACGCACGTTGCCTCACTGTACATCTCGCACGACCTTGCACTGGTCTCCCAGGTGGCCGACCGGGTGGCAGTGATCCACAAAGGCGTCATCGTCGAGCAAGGCGACGTGGAACAGGTGTTCACCCATCCAGCCGATCCCTATACGAAGCGGCTGATCGGCGCCGTGCCTCGGCCCGATCACCGCCTCGTTGGCGCCCCCCCAAAGACCGGCGGCCAAGCGTTGGTCGAAGCCAAAGCGCTGAGCGTGACCTATGGCGGCGTCTCGGCATTCGCCAGGTTGCTCGGCAAGCGCAAAGCCAGCGTCGTCGGCAACCGTGCCATCAGCATTGCGGTCAAGCCCGGTGAGATTCTCGGCGTGGTGGGTGAGTCCGGTTCCGGCAAGTCGACACTGGCCAAGGCCCTGACCGGCCTCAATCCTTTCGAGGGCCAGCTCTTCTTCGCAGGCAAACAGATTAATGGCGCGAAGGACATGGGGAAGCTCTACCGGCGGGATGTGCAGATGATCTTCCAGCACCCCGACGCCTCGCTCAATCCGCGCCAACGCGTGCGAGACATCCTGTCGCGACCGTTGAAGCTGTACACCGACACGCCGTCAGGCCAATACACACAGATCATCGGCGACCTCCTGGAACAGGTACGCCTGCCGCGTGAGTACATGAACCGCTTCCCGCATCAGCTCTCGGGCGGTGAGAAGCAACGGGTCGCAATTGCCCGCGCATTCGCGTCACGTCCCAAACTGGTTATTTGCGACGAGATTACCTCGGCGCTCGACGTTTCCGTGCAGGCGTCGGTGGTTGAGCTTCTCATCGAGCTGCAAAAGCAGTTCGGCACCGCCTACCTGTTCATCACGCATGACCTGAACCTCGTGCGCCAGATTGCCCATCGCATCGCCGTCATGTACCGCGGCGACCTGGTCGACCTCCTCGAAACCGCCGAGGTGGATTCTCCATCGCGGCATGCCTACACGCGCTCCTTGCTCGACGCCGTACCCACTCCGGTTGGCGACTACGCCAACCTTGCTCCTGAATTGGAAGTTGCCCCATGAATGTTGATCAGTTGCTGGACCATGTTGACGAGTCCGCTGCCCTCGAGTTTCTCGCCAGGATGGTGCAGCACAAGAGCTATCCAGAAACCGATGACGAGCGCGTGCTGGCGCAATACATGGTCGAGCAGATGCGCTCCCTCGGCCTCGAGGCAGCTCTGACCCCCGTCAACGAAACCCGCGTGAACGCAATCGGCACCTGGAAGGGCACCGGCGGCGGAAAGAGCCTGCTGTTCAACGGCCATCTCGACACGAACCCCGTCTCGGAGGGGTGGACGGTTGACCCATGGGCCGGCACGGTGGACGACAAGTTCATCTATGGCATCGGTGTGTCGAACATGAAGGCCGGTGATGCTGCGTACTTCTGCGCGGTGAAGACATTGATCGACGCCGGCGTTAGGGTCAAGGGCGACGTCGTGCTCACCTTCGTGGTCGGCGAGCTTCAGGGGGGCGTCGGGACACTGGCGGCCATTCAGCAGGGCGTACGTGCAGACTACTTCATCAACAGCGAGCCGACCGACCTGTCCGCGGTAACGATGCACGCAGCCTCGCTGTCGTACACGATCGAGTTGACAGGTGTCACTCGCCATCTGTCCAAGCGTGAAGAAGCAGTCGATGCCATTGCGGCAGCGTGCGCATTGATCCCGCGAATCAATGCCATGACCTTCAGCAACGCAAAGAGCGAGGAGCATCGATCGATCAACCGCGGCCACGTCGGCATCGTCAATGGCGCACTAGGCAGGGACCTGCACGGATGGCGTCCGCCGCAGGTGTCGGACTTTGTTCGCTTGCGTGGCGTGTGTCGCTACGCACCGGGCCAGACTGAAGCCGATGCCTTGGGTGACCTGCGGCGATTGCTGGACACGCTCGAAAAAGAACACCCTGGCCTGAAAGCCACCGTCCTCGCCGAGAAGCACACGGGACGCCCGACCATGCCGCCCTTCGAGGTCGACAAGAACTCTCGCATCGTCAAGGTTGTCAACGAAGCGTTCAGGAAAGTGCGCGGCATGGAGCAACCGACTGGCGCCATCAAGCCCGCTGGCTTCTTCGGGACTGACGCGGGGCATTTGTATGGGGCGGCCGGAATGGAAGGCGTGGTCTGCGGTCCCGGCGGCCGCTATAACACGATGCCTGACGAACGTGTCGACATCGCCGATTACCTGGACATGATCCGAATCTACATGATCGCAATCCTCGAGATCTGCGGAACCGAGTAATTCACGATTTCCGATCGATCCCGATGACTTCACCGGAAGAAAGCTCTCCAAGGCGGAGTCGCGACCAAAAAATGGCAGTTCTGGATTGACCGCGGAGGCACCAAACAGGCCCCACGCCCGAGTCGGCCCCCGAGGGGCTAGGCTATCGACCGGGCACAAACGTGCGACCTATTCCTGGCAAAATATAAACATTACAGTTAAGCCACCGGACGGGAACAGATGCTCGAAGTCGAAGAACGATCCGCGCAGACGGCAGGCGACAACTCGCCTGTGCAGCGCATCACTGAACTGTCGAGTTCGCCGCTGCACGAAGTCGTCAAGCGCCAGATTTCCGAGGCCATCGACCTGGGGGCTTGGCCACCAGGTCATGTGTTGCCCAGCGAGATCTCGCTGGCCAACACCATGGGTGTCGCAGTCGGAACGGTGAGGCGCGCTCTGCTCGATCTCGCAGCAGAGGGTCTGTTGAGCCGTCGACGCAAGACGGGAACGGTCGTTACTGGGCGCACTGCACATCGAGGACTGAGGTACTTCTTCAAGTACTTCCGACTGCACAGACGAGACGGCTCGCTGGTCCATTCCGAAGCTCGGGTGCTTGCTGTAGTGCGTGAAAAGGCGAACTCCGTGGTGCAGGAAAAGCTTGGACTCGACGCCGGTGCCGACGTTATTCGACTCGAGCGTCTTCGCTTGGTGAACGCGCAACCGGTAATGCTCGACACTTTCATTCTGGCGGCTGAACGCGTGCCGGATTTTCCCCTTAAAAACGAAGACGTTCCTCAACTCGTCTATACCTTTCTTGTCGAGCGGTATGGGATCAAAATTTCGGCAGTGAGAGAAGAGCTCAGCGCCGAACTCGCCTCGGCTGACGATGCTCGGCTTCTTGGTATACAGACACCTGCTGCCATCATGATGATCGAGGAAGTTGCTTTCGATCAGTCCAACGTTCCCACTATCGTCGGCGTGCGGCGTGCGTTAACCAAGGACCACGTCTACATCAACGAAGTGCGTTAGGTACCATGCGCGACTTGAGTTGCGCTTCGTTGACTCGATCAAGCTCATGACGGCAGCGGCGCGTTGACCGGCACGCACGCTCCCAGCGAACAGCCAGTTGCCTCTGCCCACGGCCATCGGCAGGATCTGGTCCTCACCCAGTTGTTGCCCACGGGCAATTTGCCATCGTCCAGGTAGTGCGTTCGGCGCTGCCCAGCGCTTCAGACTGTAGTTCAACGCCTTCGTCATCGTTGGACCGTCGGGAACCTTCAGCCGCTGGGCGATCATTCAGGCATGCAGCGCCTCGGCGATGGGCCGGCCCCGTGCTTGTCGGATCCGCTCCCGTTCATTCGCGTCCAAGTCGTTCGCGCCCCCACACAGTCGGGCGGAGTTGCACAGGCACCGCCGGCACAGAATGGGAGCACGAACTCCGGAATCGGTGCGATCTTCTTCTCGACCTGATGCGGTGGTCCCAGTAGTCCCCGAAGTCATAGACGTAGCTCAGCGTCGATCGGTTCAGGGCGGTGGTCAGTCGCGTGCTCTCGCTGGTGATCGAGCCAGGATCGTCGTACATTGGATCTGGCGTGCCATAGCGCTCGCCGTCGCCAGCGCATCACAGTGTTGACCACCAGTCCCAGAGCACGCGAGTCCAGCATGATCTGTTGGGCGTGCGGCCTGCGTTCCGATTGACAGCGATGCGATGTTCTGCACAACCATGTGCGCCTGATTGCTGGGACGCGCGGGCGACCAAGATAGCCAACTTCGCGCACGATCGAGCTGCTGACCTCCCTCAGGGCCTCCGGAGCAGCCGGGTTTCCCCGCTGCCGAACAGTAGGGTGTTAGCGCCAGTGCAATCGTGATCAGCAGGGGGTGCGGATAAAAACTTGGACTGGTTTATGCCGTAAGTCCAAGACTCTCTCTGTATTCGATGGGGCTGAGAGAGCCCAGTGAGATCTTGATCCGCTGTTCGTTGTACCAACGGATGTAGGAGTCCACCGCCTGTATGAACTGTTCGATGGTTGTGGACTGCCAGTTGCGAGGATAGAACAGCTCAGTCTTCAGCCTGCCGAAGAAGCCTTCGCACGCCGCGTTGTCAGGCGAGTACCCCTTGCGCGACATCGAGCGAATCAGCTTCGCATCGGCGATGCGCGAGAGCCACCCAGGCCAGCGATAGTGGGCACCGCGATCGGAGTGAACCACAGGCCTGTCTTCGGTATCGATCACCGTCTCGATGGCCGCGTCCAGCATCGTGTTGACGAGTTCAGCGTCCGGGCGTGTACCGAGCGACCAGCTGACGACCATGCCGTCAAAGCAGTCGATCATGGGAGACAGATACACCTTGCCGGCCGGGATCTGGAACTCCGTGATGTCGGTGAGCCACTTCTCGTTGGGCGCTGCAGCCCCGAAGTCTCGGTTCAGAAGGTTGTCTGGCGCCGGACTGATCTCTCCCAGGTATGAGCCGTACCTGCGCCGCTTCGGTCGGGCAACGACCAGGCTCTCTTGCTTCATCAGCCGCTGCACAACCTTCTCCGAGATGTTCGCGCGCTGCCTGTTCAGCGAAGCCTGCAGCCGACGATAGCCATAGCAGCAGTGGTTGCGCTCGAAGATGTCGGTGAGGGTTCGTCGCACCTCGGCGTACTTGTCCGCAGCATCGAGCCGTGTTCGATGGTAGAAGTAGGAACTGCGGGCCAAGCCCACTTCGTTGAGCAGTTCCCCGAGGGAAAACGTCTGCCTCAGGGCATCAACCAGCAGCGTCTTCTCCCGATTGGTCAGGAGCTGCCGGTTGATGCCCAGGTCTTTTTTAAGATTTCATTCGCCTTCTTCAAGAGGTCTTGCTCAAGCTTCAATCGTCGGATGTCGCGTCGCAGGGCCTCGAGCTGGTGCTCCAGGTCCTCCCGTTCTGGGTCTGGCGGTAAATCGTTTTGACGCTTCATGGATGCAGGAGCCTCGCGACCGAGTAGCTGATTTTTCCAGTTAATGGGATGGACTCCCTGCGTGCCGGCGCGCACGATGTGCCCTGGACTGAGAACCCCAACCTTCTTCGAAGGAGATCGCCATGACCGCTTGCCGCTTCCTTGCGATTGACATAGCCAAGAACGTCTTTCAGCTTCACGGAGCCGCTTCCGACGGTTCGATGTTGTTCCGGCGACGACTGATGCGGGCCCAACTCAGTGAATTCGTTGTCAACCTGGCTCCGTGTGTAATCGCGATGGAGGCATGTGCTTCAGCTCACCATTGGGCACGCCAATTCATGCGCTTCGGGCACGAGGTTCGCCTGATCAGCCCCCAGTTTGTTCGCCCCTTCGTTAAGGGCAGCAAGAACGATGGAAATGATGCAGAGGCAATCTGCGAAGCCATGCAGCGCCCCAGCATGCGGTTCGTTCCGATAAAGACTATTGAGCAACAAGACATACAGGGTCTGCATCGAGTTCGATCACGGCTGGTCAGCGAACGCACGGCACTGGTCTGTCAGATCCGAGGCATCCTGGCCGAGCGCGGCATCGTGTTCGCCAAAGCCCTGACCCGAGTGCGCAGAGAGGTTCCGGGGATCGCGCAGGACTTGAACAACCCGCTGACGCCTATCCTGCGAACGATGCTCGTTGAGCTCATGGACGAGCTCAGCGCACTTGACGCGCGCATCAAGGCGTTTGATCGCCATATCGATGCAGTCTTCCAAAGCAACGAGGCCTGCCAGCGCATTGCCCATATTGAAGGCGTCGGCCCCAAGACCGCCACCGCGTTTGTTGCTGCCGTTGGGGATCCTCATGAGTTCAAGAATGGCAGGCACTTCGCGGCTTGGCTGGGCTTGGTCCCCCGCCAGCATTCCAGCGGCGACCGGCAACAACTCATGGGTATCACCAAACGCGGAGACAAGTACCTGCGAACCTTGCTTGTGCACGGCGCTCGAGCTGTTCTCAGAACCGCTCCCAAGAAGACCGATGCCAAGCATGCATGGGCGTTGGAGCTCGCCGCACGACGAGGGGCGCCCAAAGCGATCGTCGCGATTGCCAACAAGATGGCCCGAGTGATCTGGGTCTTGCTGGCCAAGAAGGAGGACTATCGCCCCGCAGTCTGATCAAGTTCTGTCAAGTGCGCTGCAGTTCATTGATGGCATATCGGTCGATCCGGCATCCAGGGAACCTGAGTTGTACGCCGGCCCTGTTCAGGCCTGCCAGTTGTTGAGGCCTGGGTGCGCGGATTCCATCGAGGCGCCGACTTCGTCGTGACGCCGGATATATGTACGCAATCGACTCGTATGCAGATCAGTTCACGATCAGCGCCGCCTGGCGGCTTGTTTCAAACCGGGAGTCCATATATGTACAGCGTCGGCCTGCACACGCCCAGCTCTTGGGCCACGGCTTGTGCACTCTCCTGGCGCGTGCACAACGCGATGACAGCCGCATGCTTCATCGCTGGCGGCCGCGCTGTCGCGTTAGATCGACCGACGATGCGCACGTGCAGTTCCGGGTGTGATTCGTGGATCCAGGAACGCAGAGAATCGCGTCCCGGATAGCCCAACGACCTGATGGCGAATGCGATGCAGCTCCCATGATCAAGGTAGTGCCTGACAGCCACCTCTTTCTGCTCCTGAGAATACTTGGGCTTGGAGCGCGCGTAGCCCTTTGGCAAGTCGGACCGCTGCTCGTAATCCCGATACCAACTTCTCAACGCATTCTTGGTTGGGTATCCCAATTGGCGAATCGTCGCCTTGACCCGTTTGCCGAGCTTGACGTACAGCTCGACCGCTTGAATCCTGTCTTCGTATGAATACATGAACTACCTTGTATGGATGCCTCCCGGCCATGAGTAGTAACCCGCAATGTTTTGTGAAGAAGTCGGCTGCTGCCTTGTATCCGGCCTGTGATGTGGATGCTGGGTTGCCCCTTGTCCACTGGCCCCGATGTAGTCCGCTGACGAACGCCTCATCTCTTAGGACGGACTTTTGAAGTCCGGTAGTTGATCCAGGTTTAGCTCGTCTTGGTCTGACCTGTTTCACATCACGCTGCTGTGTTGCTGCCTCATCGCCTTCAAAGGCTAGCATCCTCCTTTCTCGGGTTGATGTCTGACTATCAGTTCAAGCCGCGGCCGCAAGCGTTCTGGCGCTCTGGTGGCCTTGTTGGTAGTCCTGCCGCCGGGCAGTGACGGCCCAGATCGTTCGCGCCATCTTGGCCGCCTGTGCCACGATCACGACGTTCGGCGGCCTCCTGGTTTGGAGTTTCTCCAGCCATGGGCCGGGCTCTTTTGCATGTCTCAGTACCGCACGAGCGCCGTGAACAAGCAAGGTGCGCAGGTAGGTGTCGCCCCGCTTGGAGATCCCCAGCAGAGTCACCCGGCCACCTGTGCCCCGTTGCTTGGGCACCAGACCCAGCCAGGCACAGAATTCACGCCCAGACTTGAATGCCTTGGCTTCTCCCATCGTGGCGATGGCCGCCGTAGCCGAGAGCAGGCCGACTCCGGGTATCGCCGCCACGCGCTTCATGTCCACGTCAATGCGCAGGACCTCAGCAAGCCGCACCTCGATGGCCTTAATGTCCATCGCCAGTTGCTTGATGCGCTGGGCCTGCTCGCGCAGGCTGTCGGCGACATACTGTGGAATGCTGTTGGCAAGCGCCTCCAGCGCCAGCTCCAACTCGCCCAACAGCGCTTTCTTGCCTCGCGCGAAAGTGGCTCCAAACTCGTAAAGCAGCCCCCGCAACGCATTGATCTGCATGATCTTCATCCGCACCAGCATCTCGCGCTGACGATGCAAGGTGAGCGTGGCTTGCTGCATCATCGTCTTAACGCCTACGAATTTGGTGCCCGGCTGTTGGATCGCCAGCCATATGGCGCGTGCGTCCGTGGCGTCGGTCTTGTTGCCGTTCACGAACGGGCGCACGGCCTTGGCATGGATCAGCCGCACGGTATGACCCTGCGCCGTCAACTCACGGGCCCAGTGGTGCGCTCCGCCGCAGGCTTCGATGCCGATCAGGCACGGCACACGGTTGGCGAAGTACCCCAACACCTTGGCCCGCTTGAGCTGCACGTTGACGATCTCGCCTGTGCTCATGTCCACGGTGTGCAGCTGGAACACATTCTTGGCGATGTCCAGCCCAATGACCTGCAGGCCGCTCATCTGGCCGATGATTTGCCCCGCGCTTTGTGCAATACGGCGATGCATGACGGAACCTCGCTGGTGGTTGTGAAGACATTGGTCTATCACGACGCCATGAGCACTTTGATGCCGTATCCAGTCGAGGGGCCAGCTTGTCTAGCGGGCAAGCCACACGCCCACAACGGTCGCGCTGTTCATCTCGGTACTCCTGGCGGCGTTTGTGCTGCCCGTAGGCAGGGAGGCATCCATTACATCTCCTGGTAGTCCAAGTTTTCGTCCGCACCCCCCCCTTAAGCCCAACGAGGTTCCTCAGCGCGATTCACGCCCAACGGAGTCGCAGTTCTGCCGAACTTAAGGTTCAGGCGTTTGAACAAAGCGGCGGCAGCATGACTTCTCCACATGCTCACGTTCTGCATTGTTTGCGTGTCCGGCTCGTACTGCTCTGATGGCGTGGACGATCACAATGCCGGGAGAAAGGTCAATGAGCCGTACTTCCATCCGACTGAGCGAGCATTCTTCAGAAGCTCCATGCGGAGTCTCAGGCGTATGCTCAGCCGCGCCTCAACGTCTGTGATGGCGCCTCGCCAAATTTCCGTCGATAGGCCCCGGCAAAGTCGCCAACATGAGTGAAGCCGTACTCGAGAGCGATGTCGGCCACGCGAATTCCGCCGCGGCTCGGCTTTTGCAGCGCGCCCCGAGCCGCTTCCAATCGCCTTTCTCGTAGCCACGTCATCGGACCTACACCGTGGCAAGACTGAAAGGCGGCGAACAGCGTGCGGCGAGACACGCCGCATTCAATGCAAAGCTCGTTCACCGAAACGTGGGCTTGCAGCCGCCGCATCATCAGCTCCTCGGCCTGCCTGACAACCCGCAACGAAGCTGAAAAGGTTGCATCTGCATGAAGCGCGGACTGCTGGTTGTGGGCGTGCTGGGTCAGCAGAAGCGAGGCCAAAGCGTCCGCCAACGATGCTTGCGCGAATTGCCGCGCCTTGCCGGCAAGCGGGAGCGCCGACGCGATGCCAGCCAGGGCGACGATACCGTGCCACGCCTGGATTAGCGGCGGTCGCGCAGGCAGGGAAATGTCGAAAACCAAGGGTGCCGTCAGCGGCCGGCCGGTCAGCCCCTGCCAGGCATCTGCAATCAGTGAGCTGTCCACGCGGATCAGCAGTTGGTCATATCCCTCGTGCACTTCCATCGAGAAGGCGCGAACTGGACTGAACACGCCTGGACTCTGCGCAGCCAACTGATGTACTTCGCCACCCTGGCGTACTTGCGCGGCTCCTCGAGTCGGCAGGCTGATCAGGTAGTAGCCCTGCAAGGCCTCTGATAGAGGCTGAAGCAAAACCCGCGCTCCCCAGCGTGTGCGATTGAATGACACCGGCCCCATTGGCACGCAGTCGAGCGTGCCATGGAACACATCGTCACGCCGCAGCCGATGAAGCCGGATTTCGCCAAAGAAGGGCGCGGTTTGCAGGGGAGATTCGTCGACATCGTGGCTGTCCGCCACACGGAAGCCCTGCAGGCTTGTGCCTCCATGATCGAACTCGATGGGAGGGAACGGTGTTATGGAGCTCACTGGAAACGACGATGGTCCGGCAAGAGTCGACTCACAAGAGGGTAATCCCAATTCGATGATTTGCTTGCACTCAATCCGCTGAATTGCGCTGAGGCAGTAGGGCCAATGCCGCATACCACCGATGCTCCAGAGCCTATTCCACGGAGACATCGCGATGCTTCTTTCTCGACGCGCCATCATTTCATCTGCCCTTGCAGCCTCCGGCGCGGCCCTGGCCGGCTGCTCCGGAACGCAGGCAGAACCGGCGCGAATTCTCGCGCCAAAAAGCCCGTTCCTGCTGGTTCACGGCGCCTGGCATGGCACCTGGTGCTGGGGCAAGATCAGCCCATTGCTGGCTGCCGCCGGCCACCCGGTGCTGGCGATCGACTTGCCAGGGCATGGCCTCAATGCGGCATTTCCGGCGGCGTTCGACATTCAACCCCGCACGGCGGCACTGGCAACTGAGCCCTCACCGGTCGCGGGCATCACGTTGGCCGACTACGCTCGGGCCGTGTCCAATGCCGTCGAATCCCTGCTGGCCGCCGGCTTCCCGGCGCCGATCGTCGTGGGTCACAGCATGGGCGGTGGTGCAATCCATGCTGCCGCCGAACTACTGGGCCCCGGCAAGATTGCGCGCCTGGTCTACCTCGCGGCATTCATGCCCAAGGACGGCCAGCCGATGGTGGCATTCCCCCCTGATGAACAGGGGCCCCCATCGCTTTTGACGCCGCTGCTGCGCAGCGATCCTGGGGTTACTGGCGCTCTGCGACTCGACCCGGCATCCACGGACGATAGCTATCGCGCGGGGCTCATCAACCTGTTCTATGGGCAGGTGGACGCTGCAACAGCGCGCGCCGCTCTCAATTTGCTGTCGCCGGATATTCCGATAGGTGCGATGGTCACGCCAATTGCCACGTCGGTGCAGCGCTGGGGAGCCATCCCTCGCACCTACATCCGGACCAGCGCGGACAACACCATCCCTCCAGCACTTCAGGACCTGATGGTGGCGCAGGCAGACACCGCGACGCCTGCGAACAAGACGCAGGTGCTGCGACTGGACTCGGATCACAGTCCATTCCTGTCCATGCCGCAGCAATTGGTTCGAGCTCTGCTCTCGCTGGCTTGAAGGGAAGGCGCAAGCGATGTTCCAGGGCCGGATGCATCGTCGCATCATCAATGTCTACAATGGGATGTTGACCGTCATCCAGATGGTCGGATCGCATGGGGGCATTTGCCTTGGGACATTCGCAGGCCGAGAAAGCGCAAAGTCGAGAGCGGATCCTCAGGGAGGCCGCCGACCAGATTCGAGACGGCGGACTTGAGTCGGTGAGCGTGGGCAAGCTCATGAAGAGCGTGAACCTCACGCATGGCGGCTTCTACGGCCATTTTGCATCTCGTGCGGACTTGCTCGCCCAGGCCCTCAGGCGAGCCCTGCTTGATGGTGTTCGTCGGTCAGCGGCGAGGGCGAAATCAGCGCGTCCGCTCGGCTTCGCCGGCTTCGTTGGCGACTATCTGAGCCCCAGCCATCGGGACTCGCGCAGCACTGGGTGCGCAATTTCGGCGCTGGTCTCCGATGTCGGACGCGCCGACGCCCAGTCCAGGGCGGTCATGTCGGGCTCTATCGAGGACTATATTGCCGCCGCTCGGCGCCACCTTGGCGACAGCGACGATTCCAGAGCAATGTTGGCCGTCAGCGCCATGGTGGGTGCTCTGGCCTTGTCGCGGGTGATGACAGACCCAGCTCGTTCGGACGACCTGCTCCACAGCGTGCGCGAGCAGCTGGTGGCGTTCAACGAGCCTAATGAGCGGGCGCTCTCAGGCAGTCAGAACAAAGCCTGAGTCGCGCCTTGGGCGTGCAGCGTTTCCTTTGGCGCGCGCTCAGCACCAGCAACGCGACCAGCAAGGACCATGGCGTCGCATCCCTGCTGGGATGCATCCCGTCTCCGGGTAAACCAGTGCAGTTGAAACATCCTCTGGCGAACCAATGCGACAGACAGGATGATGATCGTCATGCAGAATAGGGTCTGAACAGTGGAGGGCGTCGGCAACCGCGGACCCCACAGACCTCTGGACCAACAACTGCGCCACCGGCTTGGCGGCGCCCTGGAGACAGCGCAATGGCCGACGTGCGGATCTTTTCCTACCTGCCCAATCCTCGTATGGCGCGAGTTCACAAGCGAAGCAGATGGCGGCCAAGCTCACCCCCTCGCCGACCAGCGCCTGGCGGGCAGGCTCCAGGGCCAGTCGATCCCAGTCGTGTAGGTCGTGAATGCCTCATCGGCGCGAGCGTGGACGTCCGCTGCGAGTTCAGAACCTTGCATGCTGAGTCGAAGCGAAGCGCTGCTTGCGTTCGGCAAGGCGCGGTTCCTGGACAACGCGCGCGAGCGGTTTCGCGGCACCCTGACGCATTTCGACCGCCTTCGAATGATCCGGCCTTCGGGCCCGAGTTCGGCCCCTATTTCGCAAAGTTCAAAACGGAGCGCGGAGCCGCCCGCGAACGATCAACAACATTCACAACAACGGACTCTCAAAGGAACCCCCAATGAAAACGATCGACTTCTACTTCGACTATCGCAGCCCCTACAGCTTCCTGGCACTGTCTCAGGTTCGAAAGATGGATGTCGAGATCGACTTTCGTCCATTCGAAATTGGGGCGTTGATGAGAGCGGTGGGGAACGTGCCGACGAGTATCACCTGCGCACCCAAAGGGCGCTACGTGATGACCGACATGGGCCGATGGGCTGCCCACTATGGGGTTCCACTCAACCGGCATCCCCAGGGCTCGGAGATCGACGCCAGCCGGCTGTTGCGCGCCACGCTCGTGGCCGGACAAATGGGCGCGATGCCCGCGGCGGTGCACGCGATCTTCAACGCGTTCTGGTCGACCCCGGCGCCGCTAGCGACAGCGGCCGAGGTCGCAGCCCTGCTGGGTGCCGCGGGGTTCGACGCTGAGGCGCTTGAAACGCAGATGGACTCGCCGGCCGCGCAGGCCCTCTTGGACGAGGCAACCGCCGGGGCGGCATCGCGCGGCGTGTTTGGCGCGCCGACCCTGTTCGTCGGAGACGACATGTTCTTCGGCAATGACCGCCTGCACTTCGTGCAAGCTCGCCTGGAGCAGGCTGCATGAGGCCGCTTGTCATCATCACCGGCGTAGGGCCTGGGACCGGCTCGGCAATGGTCCGGCGGTTCCACGATGGCGGCTACCAAGTGGCCATGCTCGCGCGCACGGTCGAGCGCTTGACCGATCTCGAGAGCGAACTTCCAAACGCCTTTGCGGTCCCCTGCGATGTGGCCGACCCTGCGGCGCTAGCGGCCGCCCTCGATGCCATCGAGCAACGTGCCGGCGTCCCCAAGGTGGTGATCCACAACGCCGTGGGTGGGGCCTTCGGCAACTTCCTCGACATCGATCCGCAAGTCCTCCAGCAGAATTTCCAGGTCAATGTCATGGCCCTGCTGCACCTGGCCCGGTGGGCGGCGCCGCGGATGGAGGCAGCAGGGGGCGGCGCCTTGCTGGTCACAGGCAACACGTCGGCCGTTCGTGGCAAGGCCGCTTTTGCCGGCTTTGCGCCGAGCAAGGCGGCGCAGCGCATCCTGGCCGAGTCCATCGCCCGCGAGATGGGGCCCCGGGGCGTGCACGTGTCCTTCATGATGATCGACGCGGTCATCGACGTGCCTTGGGCCCGCGCGCGGATGGCGGACAAGCCGGATGACTTTTTCATCAAGCCATCCGACATCGCCGAAGAGGTCTGGCACGTCACCCACCAGCCACGTTCGGCCTGGTCCTTCCTGACGGAACTGCGGCCCTTCCGCGAGTCCTGGTAATCGGAGGCGCTCAGCTTCTAAGAATCCGCCTTTCTCCAACTTACAAGACACCCCCCATGCCGTTGCAACTCCGCTCCATTGTCCGCGCCGACGGCGAGCTTGAACTCTCGCTCGCCGAGGTGCCGATGCCCGAACCGACAGTTGACGAAGTGCTCGTGCGCATAGGCGCGGCCCCGATGAACCCGTCGGACCTGATGGTGCTATTTGGCATGGCCGACATGTCGACTGCGAAGGCCTCCGGCACGGCGGATCGCCCGGTCGTTACTGCCACCGTGCCGCCGCGCATGCTGCCGGCTGTGGCGGGCCGACTGGGCGAGTCCGTGCCGGTCGGCTACGAAGGCGCCGGCCTCGTGGTCGGCGCGGGAAGTTCCCCGGCCGCGCAGGCCCTGCTCGGCAAGATTGTGGGCGTGATCGGCGGCGCGATGTATTCGCAGTACTGCGCGGTTAACGTCGCGCAGTGCCTACCGCTGCCCGAGGGCACGACGGCCGCCGAGGGCGCCTCGTGGTTCGTCAATCCGCTCACCTCTCTCGGCATGACCGAGACGATGAAGCGAGAAGGCCACACCGCGCTGGTCCACTCCGCGGCGGCATCGAACCTGGGGCAGATGCTCAACAAGGTCTGCCTGAAAGACGGGATCGACCTCGTCAACATCGTACGCAAGCCCGAGCACGAGACGCTGCTGCGCGAACTCGGCGCGAAGTACGTCTGCAATAGCACGTCGCCGAACTTCATGAACGAACTGACGAACGCGCTGGCCGTAACGGGGGCGACGCTGGCCTTCGACGCAATCGGCGGCGGCAAGCTGGCCGGCCAGATCCTCATGGCGATGGAAGCCGCCGCGAACCGCAATGCGAAGGAATACAACCGCTATGGATCGACCGTGCACAAGCAGGTTTACATCTACGGCAGCCTCGATCGCACGGCGACGGAATTCACCCGCGGCTTCGGCATGGCATGGGGCATGGGCGGCTGGTTGCTATTCCCGTTTCTGCAGAAGATCGGGGCGGCCGAGGTCGCGCGGCTGAAGCAACGCGTGGCATCCGAACTCAAGACAACCTTTGCAAGCCACTACACGCGGGAGGTGTCGATGTTCGAGGCGCTGCAGCTCGGCGCCATCGCGGCCTACAGCAAGGCGTCGACCGGCGAGAAGTACCTCGTCAATCCGAACAAGGATCTGGGCTGACCGAGTCAGCATTTTTCGACATCTGGTGTCGATCTAAAACTAAGGAATCATGTCCATGAGCAAACAAACCCAATTTCAAGTACACACGGTGTCGCCATCCTATTGGAAGGTGACCTTCGAGAACGGCCCGATCAACCTCATCGATCCGGACACCATCGATGAGCTTGGCGAACTGGTGACCCGTATGGAACAGGACCCCGATCTGACCGTAGTCGTGTTCCAGAGTGCCAACCCCGACTTCTTCATGGCGCACTTTGACCTCAAGTCCGACATCCAGCGCGTGTACACGACGGCGCCGGGCCCCACCGGGCTCCTCCCCCACCCGGACACCCTTTTGCGCCTCAGCAGGGTCCCCGCCCTCACTATCTCGGCCATCAACGGCCGCGTCCGTGGAGCGGGAAGTGAGTTCGTCCTGCACACGGACATCCGCTTCGCCGGGCCTAACGCCATCCTGGGGCAGCCCGAGGTGGGCTTTGGTGCCGTACCGGGCGGCAACCCGATGGGGCGACTGGCCGAGTTGGTAGGCCGAGGTCGCGCGATGGAGATCGTGGTGGGAGGAGACGACTTCCCGGCCAAGCTCGCCGCCGAATACGGCTACGTCAACCGCGTTCTTCCCGAGGGCGAGCTGGACGACTTCGTCGACACCTTCGCACGCCGCATCGCCGGCTTTAGCAAGGCCGGGGTCTCTGGCACGAAGGAGTTCGTCGACGCGGCCACTGCAATCCCCGCGGGGGACTACGCAGCCGCTATGGCCGCCTTCAGGCGTACGGCGGGGCGTCCGGAGAACGCAGATCACGTGCGCAGCCTCTTCGAACGCGGCTTGCAGCAGCCTGACGGAGTCGAACTCGACCTCGGAAAGCACGTCGCTGAGAGGTTCTGAGCCGCGCGGCCGGGAGCCGTCAAGCTAACCGGAAATACTTTTGTTGGGACTCGCGGCTGGCTCTACGTCACGCGGAAAAGCCCAGCAAGATCAGCCGCGGACCGGCGGCAATGACCCATCAACTTGGACTCGATCCGGCTAACTCAAAGCTACTCCGGCTGTGGCCGTGTCTGGTCAAGCAGCGAATGTGCAAGGTTGGTTGGCAGTAAGGGGGCGACCTTGCCGACAAGATTCATTACGTGTCGCGAGTTGATATGACCAAAACTGAAGTGCTTGCCACAGCCTTTGAGATGGCGCGCGAAGGCCGCGGATTCTCGCCTCCAGCTGCACTCGAATTCATCACGGAGTTGATCCGCAGAGAGGATGTAGAGAGCGATTTTCGCGACGGCAATGTAGATCAGCTGCTTCGGCTGGGTGCATGCATCTTGGCCTTGCGGCATAGTATTTTCATGCCGACGCCAAGTCTTTGAGCTCGGCGGCGCAGGCGGAGCACGTCGACACCCCACGGGCCGAACAGGGATAGTTGTTCGCTCTCGCTCGATAAGGCGTTCTCGGAAGCGCTGTGTGCATGGCCAAGGTTATGACCAAAGCTGGCCTCTTCAACGGCAGCCCACAGCCCGGCTGACCCTCGTCGCGAGTCAAGATGGGATGGCTGACTGCTTACCTCCCGGATGCATATCTTCTGGCGCACGTGTCGTCCCGCATATTGTCGAAAGCGGACATGAGCAAAGCGAGTCTCCGTCGATGGATGCAGGCAGGCTTTGCGCTAGCTCTATCCGGGGTGCCTTGCCGACCCGCTGCCTCGTGGATCGCGTCTGTATCGGCTGCATTGCTTCTTCATGCGTCGATGACCCGAGGGCGTCGCTGAAGTGGACGAACGCTCATTCAAGCGCGTTGCGCGAGTGCCCAACCCATCTGTGCAAGCGGCCGCGCACCGGCGCTTGCTTGCTTTGCCTGTGCGCTCGACGCCGTTCCCGTCTCCACACGTTTGGCAATTCCTTGCAGAATGCCGGCGAGCCGGAACATGTTGTAGGCGAGGTAGAAGTTCCAATCGGCCATCACTGCGTCGGGGTCGGCGCGGCCGGTCCGCTCGCAGTAGCGGCGCACATAGCTCTTTTCGTCGGGTATGCCGAGAGCGGCGAGGTCGAGCCCGCAGATGCCAAGGGTTGTCGGGCTCGGCTGGATGTGCCACGACATGCAGTGGTAGCTCAAGTCGGCCAGCGGATGGCCGATCGTCGAGAGCTCCCAGTCGAGCACTGCGATCGCCCGTGGCTTGGTGGCGTGGAACATCAGATTGTCGAGCCTGTAGTCGCCGTGCACGACAGACACCTGGCTCTCGTCGCGCGCGCTGGCCGGTATGTGGGCAGGGAGCCAGTCCATCAACCGATCCATTTCTGGGATCGGCTGCGTGATCGAAGCCTGATACTGCTTCGTCCAGCGACCGATCTGGCGCTCGATATAGTTGCCAGGCTTACCGTAGTTCTCGAGGCCCGCTGCCTTGACGTCGACGTTGTGCAGCGCGGCGATCACGCGGTTCATCTCGTCGTAGATTCGACTCCGCCGTGTGTCGTCGGCAGCAGGGATCGATTGGTCCCACATCACGCGGCCGGACATGTACTCCATCACGTAGAAGGCGCAGCCGATCACGGATTCATCTTCGCACAGCAGGTACATGTCCGGGACCGGCACGTCGGTTGCGCGCAGCGCCCGCATCACGGTGAATTCACGATCAATCGCATGCGCCGAGGTCAGCAGCTTCGCTGCCGGGCCGGGCTTGCAGCGCATCACGTAAGAGCGCTCCGGCGTGTTGAGCTTGTAGGTCGGGTTCGATTGCCCGCCCTTGAACTGCTCGACCGTGACTGGCCCCTGAAAGCCGTCGACCCGCGGCTCGAGATAAGCCAGCAGCGCGGCCACGTCGAACGCATGAGACCCGGCGAGAGGCCTGGTGCCGGTTTGAGCTTCTGTCATGTCTATGACCTCGTGTTTGCCGTTCAATCAGGTAGGTGCGGGGTAGTGGTTTGCCGGAAGGCGGTTCAGCCTTAGGTCGTCCGAAGGTAGACGCCCGGCTCGGCCGACAAGCCAAGCTTGACCTGCCGGGTGATCTCGTCGGCCAGCACCTCCTCGGCCCCGGCTTCGAGGGCGTCGAGGCTGCAGCGCACCACTTCTTCCGGGCTGGACTTCGGCTGATCGTTGCCGCGCGCCATGTCGGTGTCAACGAATCCCATGTGCAATCCCAGTACCTGGGTGCCTTGGGCCCGCAACTCGTGGCGCAGACTGTTGGTCAGTGACCAGGCGGCCGATTTGGTGGCGGCATAGGTCGCGAGACGGGGTGCTGTGATCCAGCTCGCGAGCGACAGGACGTTCAAGATCGCGCCGCCGCCGTGGCTGGCGAGCACCGGCGCGAAGGCGAGCGCCATGCGCAGCGGCCCAAAAAAATTGGTCTCGAACTGGTCGCGGGCGGCCTCGACGCTGTCCTCGGCAATGAATGCCCCGAGCGTCGCGATACCGGCGTTGTTGATCAGCAGCGTGACGTCGCCGCAATGGCGTGCCGCTGCGGCAATCTCATCGGGTCGGGTGACGTCGAGGCGAATCGGTTCGACGCCGGCCAACGTGACGTTGGCCGGGTCGCGCGCTCCAGCGTAAACCTTGCGCGCGCCGCGGGCCAGAGCGGCGCGGGCAAATGCGAGACCGATGCCGCGGTTGGCGCCGGTGACGAGGACAGTGGCGTTTTCGAGTTTCATGGTCGGGTCCTTGCAGGAAGTTGAAGAGGCTGCGGTGCAGCGGTAGAGCGCGACATGGATACGCTATTCGTCATATTTCGCGGTCGAAGGAGGGGGGGAGGCTGCGCGCAAGGTCCTCCGGCCACGAGGTTCAGGCCGATCCGATGGGCGACAACGGTTGCTCCGCAACCGACCAATAGCGTGGCCCCGGGGAAAGTCGGTTGCCTGGCCCACATGATCGAAGTGGTAGTGAGCGGTCTCGATCGCTCCGCCGCGCTCGGCCGCTACGACCGAAAATGCAGTCTGGCCAAGCACGGGCGCTGCAGCCAATGCCTGCGCACTGAGCAGGTTCAACAGCTTCATCGTCCTAGATCTGCGCAATGCCGCCGTCGACGAATAGCTCGATGCCGGTGACGAAGCTCGATGCGTCCGAGGCCAGGAAGACCGCGACCTTGCCGATTTCATCAGGCTCCCCGACCCGGCCCATTGGGATCTGACCGGCAAAACCATCAAGCAATCCCTGCTGGTGCTCGACTGGCACCAGGCCTACCAGCCCAGGCGTCTTAGTCGGTCCGGGACTGAGGACATTGATGCGAATGTTGCGACCTTTGAGGTCCAGAATCCAGCTACGAGCGAAGTTCCGGATTGCCGCCTTAGTGGCGCTGTAGACGCTGAATGCAGGTACGCCATGTATCGAGCTGGTCGAACCAACCAGGATGACCGCCGCGCTATCCGCCAACAGGGGAAGTGCCTTCTGAACCGTGAACAGCACCCCTTTCACATTGGTGCTAAACGTCTTGTCAAACAGCTCTTCCGTTATCGCGCCAAGTGGGGCCATGCTGCCGCCTCCCGCGTTGGCGACCAAAACGTCGATGCGTCCATGGCGTTGCTTGACGGTATCGAAGAGGGTGTCGAGATCCTGCAAGCTGGAGGCGTCGGCGCGCACGCCGGAGGCTTGATCCCCAATGTCGGCGACTGCGACGTCAAGTTCTTTCTGGCGCCGACCAGTGATTACGACGCTTGCGCCTTCGGCTGCAAACCGTTTGGCAATGGCGAAACCGATGCCGGTGCTTGCGCCAGTCACGACGGCGATCTTGCCTTGAAGGGAGAGGGGCATTTTGTGGGCCTTTGTAAATGGTCCGGCACGGGATGCGCTGGACGGGATGGATGAAGCGCGATGTCAGGCACTGCAGCCGCTATCGGACGAAGCCCCAACCATGGTGACCCGACCGCGCGATGCATTCATCTCGCGTACCGTGGGGTCAGTAGCGCACTGGCCTTTCACCTGCAAGATGTTGGCAAGAGGGATCCAATCCGCGGTCGTCCAAGCATTGACCTGGCCACAGTGACGGACACACCGCATCTGAGTCACCGTCGCACTGTGTTGATGCGTTCATCTGCAAAGGATTTACTCGATGGCCTTGCCCATGTCCTCGACGACCTTCTTGGCGTCGCCGAACACCATCATGGTCTTGTCCATGTAGAAGAGTTCGTTGTCCAGGCCGGCATAACCCGCCGCCATGGAGCGCTTGTTCACGATCACCGTCTTGGCCTTGTAGGCCTCCAGAATGGGCATGCCGTAGATCGGGCTGCCCTTGGTGTGCGCGGCCGGGTTCACCACGTCGTTGGCGCCCAGGATGATCGCCACGTCGGCCTGGCCGAACTCGCCGTTGATGTCTTCCATCTCGAACACCTGGTCATAGGGCACCTCGGCTTCGGCCAGCAGCACGTTCATGTGGCCCGGCATGCGGCCCGCCACCGGGTGGATCGCGTACTTGACGGTGATGCCCTTGTCGGTGAGCTTCTGCGCGAGTTCCTTCACCGCGTGCTGTGCGCGTGCCACGGCCAGGCCGTAGCCCGGCACGATCACCACCGTCTCGGCATTGCCGAGCACGAAGGCCGCGTCGTCGGCGCTGCCGCTCTTGACCGGGCGCTGCTCCTTCGCGCCGCTGGCCGCGCTGACCGCCTCGCCGCCGAAGCCACCCAGGATCACGTTGAAGAACGAGCGGTTCATGGCCTTGCACATGATGTAGCTCAGGATCGCACCCGAAGAGCCCACCAGCGAACCGGCCACGATCAGCATCGCGTTGTTCAGGCTGAAGCCGATGCCCGCGGCCGCCCAGCCCGAGTAGCTGTTGAGCATCGACACCACCACCGGCATGTCGGCGCCGCCGATCGGGATGATGATGAGCACACCCATCACGAAGGCCAGTGCCAGCATCGCGAAGAAGGCCGGCCAGCTTTCGGTGAACATGAACACCAGCCCGAGCCCGATCATGGCCAGGCCGAGCACGAGGTTCAGCATGTGCTGGCCCGCGAACTGCACCGGCGCACCCTGGAACAGCCGGAACTTGTAGGTGCCCGAGAGCTTGCCGAAGGCGATGACCGAGCCGCTGAAGGTGATGGCGCCGATGGCCGCCCCCAGGAACAGTTCGAGCCGGTTGCCGGTCGGAATGGCCGCGCCCTTGGCGATGCCTTCGAGCATGGCCGCGGGCTCGACCACGGCAGCGACCGCGATGAACACCGCCGCCAGGCCGATCATGCTGTGGAAGAAGGCCACCAGCTCGGGCATCTTGGTCATCTCGACCGTCTTGGCGCGGTAGGCGCCGTAGCCGCCACCGGCCACCAGCCCCAGCAGCACCCAGGCCAGGCCCATGAGGTGGCCGCCGGCCATGTTGTAGATCAGCGCACCGGTGGTGAGCACCGCGATGGCCATGCCGGCCATGCCGAAGACGTTGCCGCGGATCGAGGTGGTGGGATGGGAGAGGCCCTTGAGGGCCTGGATGAAGCAGACGCTGGCAACCAGGTAGAGCAGCGTGACGAGGTTCATGCTCATTGGGAGGCTCCCGCTTCGGCCTTCGGCGCCGCCGCCTTCTTGTCCTTCTTCTTGAACATCTCGAGCATGCGCCGCGTGACGAGGAAGCCGCCGAAGATGTTCACTGCGGCGAGCGCCACCGCGAGCACGCCCATGGTCTTGCCCAGCGTGGTTTCGGTGAGCGCGGCCGCCAGCATGGCGCCCACGATCACGATGGCCGAGATGGCGTTGGTCACGGCCATCAGCGGCGTGTGCAGCGCGGGCGTGACGGTCCACACCACGTGGTAGCCCACGTAGATGGCCAGCACGAAGATGATGAGGTTGATGACGGTATGGGAAACGGGATCCATGATTTCTTCTCCTCGCGTGACCGCTTATTTCTTCGTGACCTGGCCGTCTTGCGTGACGCGGCAGGCGGCGACGATGTCGTCTTCGAGGTCGATCTTGAGCGAACCTTCCTTCGTGACGATGAGCTTGAGGAAGTCGAGCACGTTGCGCGCATAGAGCGCCGAGGCATCGGCCGCCACGAGCGCCGCGAGATTGGTTTCGCCGACGATGGTCACGCCGTGCTTCACCACCGTCCTGTCGGCTTCCGACAACGGGCAGTTGCCGCCCACGCCGTCCGGGCCCTTGCCGGCGGCGATGTCGACGATGACCGACCCGGGCTTCATGGCCTTGACCATGTCCTCGGTGATGAGCGTCGGCGCGGCGCGGCCGGGAATGAGCGCGGTACTGATGACGATGTCGGCGAGCGCCACGCGCTTGGCGACCTCGACCTGCTGGCGCGCGAGCCAGCTCGCGGGCATCGGCTTGGCATAGCCGCCAACGCCGACCGCGGCTTCCTTCTCTTCGTCGGTGTCGTAGGACACCTCGATGAACTTGCCGCCGAGCGATTCGATCTGTTCCTTGACGCTCGGACGAACGTCGGAGGCTTCGATGACGGCACCCAGGCGCTTGGCGGTGGCAATCGCCTGCAGGCCCGCCACGCCGACGCCGAGGATGACGACGCGCGCGGCCTTCACGGTGCCGGCAGCCGTCATGAGCATCGGGAAGAAGCGCTGGTACTTGTCGGCCGCGATCATCACGGCCTTGTAGCCGGCGATGTTGGCCTGCGACGAGAGGACGTCCATGCTCTGGGCGCGGGTGGTGCGCGGGGCGGCTTCGAGCGCGAAGGCCGTGAGGCCGGCGTTGGCCAGGCGCTGCAGCCCCGCGGCATCGAACGGGTTGAGCATGCCGATGACCACGGTGCCGGGCTTCATGAGCGCGGCTTCGGCATCGGTGGGCGTGCGCACCTTGAGCACCATGTCGGCCGCGAACGCGGCGTTCATGTTGACGATCTCGGCACCGGCGGCCTGGTAGGCGGCATCGGTAACGCTGGCTGCGACGCCAGCACCCGACTGCACGCGAACCGCGTGCCCCGTGGCGACAAGTTTTTTTACCGTCTCGGGCGTTACGGCCACACGGGTTTCGCCGGCCATCGTCTCGGCAGGCACGCCTATCTTTAACGTCACAGCGCGGCACCCAGTGAGGCGCGCAGCAACTTCCCAACGGCTGACCGGGGGAGCTTTGACCGAAATTCGATGATCTTCGGGCGCTTGTACGCAGTCAGGTTTGCCTTCATGTGTTGTCTTATCGACTCTTCAGTGAGCGCGTCACTGCGAGGTACCACAACCAACTTCACGGCTTCCCCCGTGAGCTCATCGGGAACGCCGACCGCCGCGCACTCGAGCACCTGGTCCATCTCAATGGCCACAGCTTCAATTTCGCTGGGATAAACGTTGAAACCGCTCACGAGCATCATTTCTTTCTCTCGGCCAGAAATGCACAGATAGCCGTGTTCATCGATGCAGCCCAGATCCCCTGTTAGGAAAAAGCCGTCCTTCGTCATGAATCGGGCAGTTTCTGCGTCGCGCTGCCAGTAGCCTTTGAACAGCTGCGGGCCTCGGACTGCAATTTGTCCAATCTCCCCCAGCGGCAGGGCCTGGAATTTCTCGTCAACGATCAGTACTTCCGTCGAAGGTGCTGGCGGCCCGACGGTTCCTTGGCGGATATCGCCGTGAGGCGGGTTGCAACTGACCGTTCCGGATGTCTCGGAAAGTCCGTATCCCTCGCTGATGGCACAACCCGTTCTTTCGAGCCACCGGGCGGCGATGGGACGCTGCGTGGCCATTCCGCCAGCTGTTGTCACCTTGAGATGTCGCCAATCGACTGTGTCGAACTCGGGGTCATTCATCAAGTTACTAAACAGCGTGTTGATGCCGGGCAGCATGTGAAAGGGCGCTTCACGCAATTTCGCCAGCATCTTTGCCGAATCACGAGGGTCGGTAATCAGGAGCATGGTTCCCCCGAGCTTGATGCTCGCCAGAAGTGTTATGAAGGAAACGATGTGATACAGCGGCAATGCACATGCGAACACGGGGACTGGTATGTCCGCCAATGCAGGCTGGAACCAGGCGGAGTTCTGAGCAGTGTTGGCCAGCAGACCTTCATGTGAGAGCATGGCTCCCTTGGAAACTCCCGTGGTCCCGCCGGTGTATTGCAGAACCACGGTGTCATTCTTGTCCAGCCTAGGCGTTGAGTAGGTCGACGACATCCCAAGCGAGAGCGCTTGAGGCATATCGATGACTGATTTGCCGCCGGCACCGTCTGCGCGAAGGCTTTCTCGTGCGGGTTTCAAGGCAACGCGCAGATTGCACAGAATCAAATGGTCAATCTTCGTCTGGGGGAGACCGTCCTTCACTGCATCGAACTGACTCTCGAGCAATATGGCCGCCTCAGCTTGAGCGTCCGAGACTTGCAGCAGGAACTCCCGAGCGGTGTAGGCGGGATTGACGTTGACCAATACCATCCCCGCTCGAATCACACCGATTGCCGTTATCACGTACTGAGGTGAGTTGGGAAGAGCGACAGCTACTTTTGCCCCCGCCTCGAGTCCCAGCGTCTGCAGATACGCTGCGATTCCCAGGCTCAATGAATCCAGAGTTGAATAGCTGAGCTCGCTGCTTTCGTGGCGAATGGCGATGCGATCGCTGAACTGATAAAACAATGCACTGAAGAAGTCGGCAAGGGTCTGGTACTCCTTCAAGGGCTCGATGGTGTGAGGAACATGAGGCGGATACCATTCCAGCCATGGGCGGTTGTTCATGAGTTGCCCCCGCTACTTCGCAGTTGCAGGAAGGCCAGCGGTTGCCGGGAGCTTGATGAGCATTTTCCCGGTGTTTCCACCCTCAAACATGCGCTGGAGGGCAGTGGGGAAGGTATCGATACCCTCGAGCACATCTTCGTAAGACTTGATCCAGCCGGCGGCCAGCCAACCTCGCAATGCATGCAATGCCTCGGGATAACGCTTTTCATAATCGAAAATGACGAATCCTTCCATCGTGGCTCTGTTCATTAGCAGAGACATGTAGTTTTTGGGCCCGCTGCCACGGGCCACGTTGTTGTATTGCGAGACAGCCCCACAAACCACGATACGCGCACCACGGCGAATGCGACCGAGAGCCAGATCGAGTACTTCGCCGCCGACGTTGTCGAAGTAGACGTCGACACCTTCCGGGCATGCTTTTGACAACTGAGCGCGTGCGTCAGGCTGTTTGTAGTCAACGGCAGCATCAAACCCCAGGTTGTTGACAAGGTGAGCGCATTTCTCTGCCCCGCCCGCAATACCGACGACGCGACATCCCTTGATCTTGGCGATCTGGCCGACCACCGAACCCACGGCCCCTGCGGCGCCAGACACCAGGACCGTGTCGCCGAATTTGAGTTTGCCTATTTCGAGAAGACCGAAGTACGCCGTGAAACCCGGAGTGCCAAGGGCGCCCATGTAAGCCGTTGCCGGCACACTTGAAATATCGATCTTCGTGAGATCGTTGGCATCCATGGTCGCGAACTCTTGGACACCGAAAGCACCTAGCACCGCGTCGCCGACACTGAATCTCGCATCCTCGGACTGCAGGACCAGACCTGCCCCGGCGGCCCGCATGACATCACCGATAGCGATGGCCTCCATGTAGGACTTGCCTTCATTCATCCACGACCGCATGGCGGGGTCCACGGAAATAAAGGTGACCGCGACAAGCACCTTTCCCTTCTCTGGCGCCTTGATTGCCGTTCTTACCTGCTGCCAGTCGCTTTCTTTGGGCAACCCACTGGGACGCTGCCTGAGAACGAACTGCTTGTTGGAAAGGTGCGAAAAGTTGGACATGGGATATCTCCAGAGTTCGGATTGTTTAAAGTTGTCGATTGGTCGAAAGATTCGCGAATTCAACAACCTGGCTTGCCATCAGTTGAATTTGCTGTACCACGGAAATCGATTGGCAGATGCCCTCGGAATCGAGTGGAGCTTCAGCGATGTTGATGGCGACGCCCATCGGGGTAGGCCATCCTCTGAGCGCATGCACGATCTCCCTCAAGGACGCCATCGTTCCAACCGCCGCCTGCCATCCACCAGCTACGGCCATGCACCCGACCGCTCGTTCGCTGAAATAGGGGCGCTTGTCGCTTCTGGTTTCCTCAGCATAGTCAAGCGCGTTCTTCATGAACCCGGACACGGTGCCGTGATATCCAGGCGAAGCGATGATGATTCCGTCGGCCCTGCGCAGTTCTTTAACAAGCTGCTGTGCGGCAACGTCTGCCGCGGCGCTCGGTTCATAGAGCGGCAAACGAAGCGAACTGGCACCGAGGAAGCTTGTGGTTGCCCCTACCTTTTCAGCGGCGCTGAGCGCAAGCTGCAGATAGCGCTCGGCACTTGAACCGGGTCTTGTCCCACCCCCGATGCCGAGGATTCGTGGCGAGGAGTTAGTCATCATGCGGCCTCGAAATGCTGCAGTCGAGATCCGCTTTCAACGGCGGACCAGTACTCGCGGGTTAGTCGGTCCATCAAAGCGGCCGTTGGCTCAATCGCATTGAGCGATCCCACACCATGGCCCGCTGACCACACCTTCGTCCAACGCTCAATGTCTCCGTTGCGCACCGGCTCTGCGGACTCGAGTTCGTCAGCATTGATGCCGACTGCGGCCAGACTTTTGCGCAGCCAATACGCAGGCACTCCGGAAACGGCTCTGGTCAAGATCAGATCGTCGATGTCCGAATCGAGCAGCATTTGACGGTATGCGTCGCTGGCCATCGACTCCGGGCAGGCGATAAATGCCGTACCCATCGAGGCAAGGTCGGCGCCCAACGTTTCCGCAGCTCGAATGCCCGATCCATTGATGATTCCCCCACCCAAGACTATCGTCCCGCCGAAAAACTCTCGAATGGCGGGGACCATTGCAAAGGCGCTCATCATCCCGGTGTGTCCCCCCGCGCCCGCAGCGACCAGGACAAGCCCGTCGACTCCGAGCGATACGGCTTTTCGGGCATGTTGAACAGAGTTCACATCGGCAAACACCCGTCCGCCATACGAATGCACGCATTCGATGACCTCTTTCGGACTTCCGAGGGCCGTAATAATCAGTGGTGGCCGATAGCGCGCCACTACCTCAAGGTCTTGGTTGAGCCGCTGATAGCTTTTATGTACCAGCAGGTTCACGCCCCACGGCGCATCGGCCGGTCCCAGCTGAGTTGAGATCCGACGGAACCACTCATCCAAGATTTCAACAGTCCTGGCATTCGCCGCCGGGACGGTCCCAATGGCACCTTTGCGGCATGCAGCCACTACCAGCTCGACGGTAGACACCAGAAACATCGGTGCGATCAGGAGCGGCAATTTCAGCCGTCTAAGCCAGTCTTCAGGCATTGTCATTGGCGTCCTCAAAGCATTGCGGAGTTCGTCGGGAGGCCGAGATACAGCCGGCCCGTGAGTTCGTACGTGGACTCGCTGACCATCATGTGTTGGGACGCAGTCAAGACATCGCGCAGGCAGCGCTGTAGTGGAGAGTCGTCAAAGATCGCGCTGCCGCCCGCACAGGAATACACCCGGGTGACGACTTTGACCGCCTCTTCGCTTGCGTGGGTCGTCGCCAGCCGAAGGTCTCGGCGTAGTGCTACAGAAATCTCCCCCGCGTCGGTGGACGCCGACCATGCCCGGTCAACTGCATCAATCAAGAAAGCCCGAGCAGAGCGAAGCTGGGCTTCCGCCCTTGCGACATGCTGCTGAGTTGAGGCGCGCTCTGCCAGAAGACGGGCGCTGCCTTGGGGCGTCTTTTTTGTTGCGAGCTCTATCAGGCTATCGATAGCCAGACGTGCAATGCCGAGCGCTACCGCCGCAATGCCGACACCCAGAATGCAAAACACCGGAAACTTGAACAACGCACCTGGGATCGGCACGTCGGTAAGGATGGATGCAGACAGCCCGGCAGGGACGAATGCATTTTTTACGCTGTATTCATTGCTCCCTGTTCCGCGCAAACCGAGCGTGTGCCACGTGTCGGCTATCGATACTTGCTCCGCCCGAAAAACCATGGAACGATTTTCAAGTGTTCCGTCCGTCAACTTTTCCGGTTTTCCGTCCTCGCCCAAAATCACGCACCCGCCGGTGATGAAATCGGCGTTGTACGAGGCGGAGCCCCACATCCAGCTCCCATTCACCAGGAAGCCGGATACCCCGTCGACTACCGTGCGGACCGCAGTCCCGCGCGGCGCGAATACGCCGGCCATTTTGATGTTTGGATTTTCGAATAGTAATTTTGCTTCGGGATTTGGAAGATAGCCCCCGATGATGGTCGATGTGTTCGAGATAAACGTGCACCATGCCGCCGCAGCATTGGCTTGCGCCAGCTTTTCTACGACGGCCACGAATGTATGCACATCCGCCTCGAGACCGCCGAGTGCACGTGGAACGAACATCCGATAGAGGCCGGCCTGAGCCAGTCTTTCGGCAAGTTCGTTTGACAGATGTCGTTCTTTTTCTACAGTGTCGTTTGCCGCCTGCAAGATGGGGGTCAATTCTTGGCATGCGTAGAGCAGTTCATCACGCTGCGTCAACTCTGATGGTTCGTAACCAAACGTCATAGGTATCTTTCGTTCATTGGCGAATAGAGATTTCTTCATTCACGCGCCGATCACCGCACTGGTGCCGCCATCGATGACAATGGCGTGACCAGTCATGTGTTTTCCGGCTGCAGAAGCCAGCAAAAGAGCGGCGCCTTTGAGGTCGTCTGGATCGCCCAGTCGACCAAGAGGCGTGGTGCTGATGATTCTTTCCTCACCGAACGCCGCAATCACCCCATCGGCCATCTTGCTTGGGAACAACCCGGGAGAGATCGCATTGACATTGATGCCATGCTTGCCCCATTCGGCGGCAAGTGCACGGGTGAACGTGATGACGGCTCCTTTGCTGGTGTTGTAGGCGACGCATTCCATTGGCGCAGGATTTCCGCCAAGCCCAGCAATTGAGGCGATGTTGATGATGCGCCCCCGCTTGCGCGGGATCATGCTTCCTACGGCAGCCTGCTGGCTGAAAAGAAAAAGACTTCTGATATTCAGGTTCATGACGCGGTCCCATGCCTGAAGCGTGTGGGTCTCAGCCGAGGCACCCCAGGAAGTCCCCGCGTTGTTGACCAAGATGTCCAGATGACCGAGCGTGTCGAAAGTCCTGCTGCAAACGCGTTGAACTTCGGACGGGTCGCTGGAGTCGGCCGCGATCCAGGAAGCTTCGATGCCAAGCTTTCGCAGATGGGCAGCTGCAGCCTCGAGTTCGGCCTCCTTTCTGGCTGTCAGCATGAGCCGCGCACCGGCACTGCCGAGCGCTTCGGCAATTTGAAGCCCAATGCCTCGTGACCCGCCCGTAATGAGAGCGGTGGAACCTTCAAGATCAAAAAGCGTGTTCGAATAGTGATTCATGGTTTGGCGCTAGTGCTCCAAGTGGAGTAGTTTGGGGTAAAATTTTTTGGCTTGGCGGTGCCAAGCGTCGCTCAGGGGCGGGACATTCGACAGGTTGAAGGCCTTGAAACTTCTTCGGCGGTGAACTCGCGCACGGGAGCGAATGTCTTGCCCGTGCCTTCGGCGCTGTAGGGAACTTGAGCGCTGACGCTCGTCCAGACGGTTACAAACAACGGCTGCTGGAGTTGGTGGTCCGATTTTCTCATTTCGACCACGCCATTGAAGCCCTTGAATTTGGCTCCTTCCATTTGCTCTGCCACGCGAATCACTTCCGCAGATTGGGCCTGCTGGATGGATTTGCTTAACAGCTCGAAGACGAGCGCAACACCATGCGTGTAGAAATCCTCGTTGAACCGTTTCTGGAATTCTTTCATCCAGACGTTCATTTGTCCGCCCATGTTGTAGTGGCTATAGGCCACCTGGAACACGCGATTGTCATCAACTTGGCGCAGTGCTGTTGGAGTACCTGCGACGACGGCGTAGTAGGTGTAAAAAGTCCCCTTCCAGCCACTTTCTTCTGCGGCCTTGATAAGCAGCGAAAGGTCTGTGCCCCAGCTACCTGTAATGATCGTGTCCGCTCCGGATGCGCGAATTTTTGTCATATAAGGTGAGAAATCACGTATCTGCGCAAGCGGATGGCGATCATCACCAACAATTTCGATATCAGGCCGCTTCTCTCGTAATCGGGTCTTCGCGGCCTCTGCGATTTGTATGCCGGAGGAGTAATTCTGGTTGATCAGGTAAACTTTTTTGGCCTTGGGCTGGTCTTTAATGAAGCTTGTCAACGCCTCCATTTTCATTGCGGTGTCGGCCTCAAAGCGGAAGTGCCAATAGCTGCAGTTGGCGCCAGTCAGTTCCGGATCGGTCGCGGCGTGATTCAGGTAAAGGACTTCTTTTTCTGGATTGCGTTGATTGTGCTTTTCGATTGCGTTGATAAGCGCCAGCGCCGGCGCAGAACCAGTGCCTTGCGCAATGAATCGAATACCCTGATCAATTGCACTCTTAAGCGCTCCAAGGGTTTCGGTGGGGCTTAATTTGTTATCGAAGCCGACGATTTCGAATTTCACGCCCGCTGGATTGGAGGCGCTGAATTGTTCCGCCAAGTACTGATAGGACTTCAGCAGGCTTGTGCCTACGGAACCCATCAGCCCCGACAAGGGTTCAATCACTGCGATCTTCACCACTTGGCCCTTCAGCACCGGCTTCTGGTTTTGCGCGAGTGCTTGTCCCGAAAGACCCAACCCAGCCACTGCCCAGGTCGCGATGCGGGCAAAGTGCCTCCGCGTGAAGGTTGTTGGTGTCATCTGGAAAGTACTCCAAGTGGATAAGTTTCGGTCCGGCTAATCTAGCTGCCGAGGAGGCGGGCGGAACTAGTACTTACCCGAGAACAGTCGCGCAGGTGATCAAGGCAGGGCTCCACGTGATCCACAACGCGATGCCCTGATGCAGCCTTCGAGCTCAAAAGCTCTGGCCGAGGATGCGAATCTCGAAGTTTCAGTAGCCGGCATCGAGGTGGCTCGAGGGCCGACGCGACGGCCTAGTGCGCTAGGTGCGGAGGGCCGTGGCCTCTGCAGCGCGCAAGACTCATGAGAGCCGTGCGTACTCTCCATCTCATCGTGCAGCGTTGAACTTATGGTGCTGTGTGGCTCGCGAGGCGGAACTGCACGCTCTCATCGTGACGGCGAGGGCTTCATCGCGCCTGACCTCTACCGCATCCGAAAACGTGGGCGAGAAGCTCGAGTACATGCCAGACTGGTCCGCGGTTCTACCACTTGAGGCCCGATGATCGAACGTCCTCTTCTGCTAAGCTGAGGATCCAGACGACTTTTAAGAGCCTTTCGTGAGCGCCTTTGCTGAACCCGATTTGCCACTGAGCGCGCGTGGAAGTCAGCGTCACAAAGACTTGATCGCAGCGGCGCTTCGCGTACTGGTTCGCGACGGCCATCATGCTGTAACTTTGCGAGCGGTTTCAGTCGAAGCCAATGCAAGTCATGGGGCGATCAACTATTACTTCGGCTCCCGAAGCGCCCTGATGTGCGCACTCGCCGAAGATGTTTGCCGTCGAATTGCAAACAACATTACCCTCGTCACACCGAAACTTGGGAAGTGCGCGGACGACGCTGATAGGTTCGCCACCGTCCTTGCGGAACACAACATCAAGTACATGGTCAATGATCATGCGATGGGCATGGCGATCACCGAACTTACGCTCGCGGGATCGCGCGACTTAGAGTTAGGTAGCGTACTGGTGAAATGGGGAAAGATACATGCCCGTCTGATGCGGGACAGCTTTCTGAAACTTGGGTCCAGTGATCCAGATCTGGACTATGCGTTTGTGTTGAATTGTGTTAACGGCCTTATCATGGCGCAGCTCGCAATACCGCGCCGCGATTTCGAAGCACGTATCCTGCAGCCCTCATTGCTTCGGCTTGTTCGCGCCATCGCGAATGAAAATTCGGCTGATCGCTCCAGCGAAATTTCTTAATTTGCGAGATCGTCAGCTGCCAATAAAGTAGTTACCTTGCAAAGGCATGCACCCTCTTGGGTGCGGCTCTTCGGTGCCGCTTTGTCGGATTCTCCTAACTTCCCGCCGCCACGGAAGAAAAAAACAGTCAAGTCTCCGATGGTGCCCTGCTCCGGTTAATTGAGACCGTTTTCCTCAACGTCGTGGCCGGTGTGGCGAGTCAATTGACCTCAGCCACAGATAGTCGGCTTACTCAGGCCGGGTGCCCTCGAAGGCCCTTTGCAGGAGTTCCCTGATTCCGCGTCGCTGAGCTACGCCGACCTCTCGTGGGTTCCAGTAGGGGTTGTTCACCACGAGATCCGCAGCGCGGTCGAGGTCGGCCTCTTTCATGCCGAGGTCCCGCAGCGCCACCGGCGCTCCGTTGTCTCGTGCCAGATCGAAAAGACCGGCCGCGGCACTGCGCGGCTCTGCCGACCCGAGTGCGCGCTCGATGCGGGACATGGCCTCAGGCACTGCCGGCGCGTTGAAGGCGATGGCCTGAGGCAGCACCACCGTGTGCACATCGGCATGGGGCAGGTTGAAGCTGCCGCCCAGGGTGTGGCACAGCTTGTGGTGCAGCGCCATGCCCACGGTGCCAAGGACCGTACCACACAGCCACGCACCGTACAGCGCGTCCGCGCGCGCATCGACATCGTCGCTGCGCTGGCGGATGGCCGGCAACGACTTGGCGAGGGCGCGAATGCCTTCCTCGGCCATCAGGCTCATCACGGGATTGCCCTCGCGCGCATACAGACCTTCGGCCGCGTGTGCAATTGCATTCATGCCGCTCGTCACGCTCAAGGAAACCGGCAGCGTCAGCGTCAACTCCGGGTCGTAGATCACGGTACGAGGCAGCACGCGTGCGTCCTTGCCGGTCTTCTTCAAGCCGCCCTCGGTGATGCCGTAGATCGGCGTCATCTCGCTGCCCGCATAGGTCGTGGGGATGGCAAGGATCGGCAGGCCGGATTCCAGCGCAATGGCCTTGCCCAGGCCGGTGGTCGAGCCGCCACCAATGGCGATGGCGCAGTCCGCGCCCAGGCGCCGCGCCTCGTCGCGGGCCTCGCGTGCCGTCTCGATGGGTACATGCATGGCGGCGCGCGCAAATATGCCCACGGCGCGACTGCCGAGACACTCGGCGACCATCTGCGCCTGCCGCTGCTGCTCGGGCGTGCACAGCACCAGCGCACGGCGCGCCCCGAGAAGCTCGATCTCTCGTTCCAGATGCGCCAAGCTCCCGGCACCGAACACCACCCGCGATGGCCGGCCGTTATAGACGAAATCCTTCATGCGATCCCCGCCGTGTCGTGCTCAGCCCAGGCCTGGCCGGGCCGGAATTCGTAGTCCACCTGATGCCGGGCGATGCGGACGCCGGCGAGTTCGTCGCGCACCCGCAGATGTTCCGGATGCACCGCATAGGCGGCTAATGCTTCCCAGGATTCGAACTCGCTGTACAACACGACGTCGCAGGCATAGTCGACCTTGCTGACATCCACGCCGATCTCCAGATGAAGCAGTCCGGGAATGCAGCCGCGCAGGCCATGGAAGCCGCTTTGAATGCGATCCATGTTTCGCTGCTTTTCTTCGGCCGTGTCGCCGCTCAGGTCCCACATGACGATGTGCCGGATCATTGCGTGTCCTTTGCAGTTGCTGAAAAAGGCGAGATGTCAGGCATCCGCAGTGTCCTGCTTGGCGGGGTTCAGCACGAAGTCGTACTCAACCACGTAAGTGCCATCCGGCTGCTGCTTCCAATCGGCAATCAGTGACTGGCGCACGCCGAACACGGCGTCCGAATCCAGGTAGCGATCGTCGCTGCGGAACACGTGCGTGATCAGCTTCTCGTAGCCATCGGCCTCGATCAGGAAGTGCAGGTGCGCGGGACGCCACGGATGCCGGCCGGTGGCCTTCAGGAGATCGCCCACCGGGCCATCGTGCGGAATGGCGTAGGGAACGGCCAGGATCGAACGGAAGTGGTAGCGGCCCTCGCTGTCGGCGTGCACGATGCCGCGCGCCTGCGCATGGTCGATCTCCGGATGCTGCACGTCGTACAGGCCGTCCTCGTCCGATTGCCACACGTCCATGCGGGCATTGGCGACCGACTCGCCGTCCATGCCGCGCACGGTGCCGCGCACCAGGCACGGGATGCCGCGCGCACCGTTGGAGATGTCGGCGCCGAGTTCGTAGTGGGGCGCCCCCTCCACATGGAACGGGCCGAAGACAGTTGCCTCGGTGCAGCCGGCAGGCTTGTCGTTGTTCTGGGCCACCGTCAGCATCGACAGGCCCAGCACGTCCGACAGCAGGATGAACTCCTGGCGCTTGTCGTCGGTGATATGGCCGCAGCGGGTCAGGAACTCGATGCCCTTGAACCACTCTTCTTCGGTCAGCTCCACCTCGCGTGCAAAGGCATGCAGGTGCTGCACGAGACTGTCCATGATGCGCTTGAGCCGCGGGTCCGCCGCCTGCGCCTGCCGCGCAAGCACGGCGTCGGTGATGGTGTGATGGTCCAGATTGCGCATGACGGCTTTCCTTCAGTCCAGTTGCAGTTGGGTCCGCTGCGCGACCGTACCCCACTTGGCGAAGTCCTCCTGGCTGCGCCGTTGAGCCTCCGGCGTGCTGTAGCCCTCGACACGCAGGTCCATCTCCGCCAGCCGTGCTTTCACGGCCGGAGCCTCGAGCGCGGCACGCACGTCGCGCTGGATCTTCTCGACCGTGGCAGCCGGCAGGCTGGAGGGTGCCATCAGGGTCTCGAAGAAGGTGGCATCGAACCCCGGATGTCCGCTCTGCGCGATTGTCGGAATTTCGGTGAGCAGGCCCGATCGTTCCTTGCCGGAGACGGCGATCGCGCGCAGCCGCCCGCTCTGGACATGCGGCAGGACGACGGAGGAGACGATGAAGCCGCAGTCCACATGGCCGCCCATCACGTCCTGCGCGGCCGGGCCGGGCCCTTTGTAGGGCACATGGGTGAGCCTGGTTCCGGTGGTGGCCAGCAGCATCTCCATGGCCATGTGGCTGGGTGAGCCCGCGCCGCCCGACGCATACAGCCGGGTGGGAGGCAGCTGGACAAACTTTGCGAGCGACGAGACCTCGGCGGCTGGATTGCACACCAGCAACTGGTTGAAGCTCGCGAAGTAGGTGACCGGCTTGAGCGAAGCCCTCGGATCGAAGCCCAGCTTTTTGTACAGATGCGGATTGATGGTGAGGATCGTGTCGGGCCCGACGAGCAGGGTGTGGCCGTCCTTGGCTTGCGCGACTTCCCCGGCGGCCAGGTTGCCTCCGGCACCTGTCTTGTTCTCGATGACGACTGGCTGGTTCCAGGCGGCCTGCAGTGCGGGCTGTATCAACCTCGCGATCACGTCGCCCGGGGTGCCCGGCGGAAATGCGGCCACCAGGCGGACCGGCTTGGTGGGCCAAGCCTGCGCGAAGGCCGAAGGCGCGATCGCCAAGGCCATCACAAAGGCGGCGAGACGAAGAAGCGGGATGCGGGCTTTCATGCCGGGTCTCCTCCCGTCGCACCGACGGAGATTGTTGAAGGGATTGAAGTGACGCGAGACAGCACATTTGCCGCATCGTCTGAGACTGCACCGCGCCATGCCACGATCTGGTCCGGGCGGATCAGTGCAAGCGGCGCTTCATAGAGTTCGCGCAGAGACGGCTGCGCCAGCCGCACGACGCGCAGGTCCACTTCCAGATCCCGCGCTGCGGCTTCGAAGGCCTGGGTATCGGGGGAATCGGGCCCCAAGGCCAGCAATGTCCACTCGGCGTGGAAGAGGTCGAACAGCGAGCGCCCGTCGTCGAGCCACGCGTGTGGCGGCCGGCCGCCCGGACTGGCGGTGGGTGTGTAGGCATTCGGTTCGTCCGGCGGCAGCACGGCCCCATCGCCGACGATGATCGGCGAGCCGTCGTACCGGCCGCCGAAGGTCACGCCCGGAATATTGAATTCGAGCCGGGCATGCGCATCGAAGCGCAGGCCCGCGAGCTTGCGCTCGGCTTCGCCCCGCACGGAGGTTTCTTCCAGTTCGGGCTTTGCCGCGAAGAGCCCCACCGAGTCGGCGAACTTGCGCGCGTAGCCGGTGTTGCGCTCGGCCAATGGCTTGCGCTCGGCCTCGTAGCTGTCGAGCAGCGCCAGCGGTGCCTGGCCGCGGATCACGCTCGCGAGCTTCCAGCCCAGGTTGACCGCGTCTTCGACGGCCGTGTTGTAGCCCAGTCCGCCGGTGGGCGTGAACAGGTGGGCTGCATCCCCCGCGATGAAGACCCGGCCCTGCTGGAAGCGCTGAGCCACCAGCGCATGTCCGGCGAGCCAGGTGCCCATGGAGAGAATCTCGATCGGCACCTCGGCGCCCAGCGCCTCGGCGAAGACACGGCGTGCATCGGCCTCGGTCCAGCCGTCGGCATCCTCGCCGGGGCGCAGCGCCGCATGGAATGCGTACTCGGACACGCCATCCACCGAAGCCATGAAGGCACGCCTTTGGTGGTTGACGGCCACGTACATCCAGGCCTTGGGCGATTGCAGCGCATCCAGGAACCGCGGCGCGCGCAGGTAGATGGCAAACATCTTGCCGCCCATGAACTCGCGCTGGATGCCGCTCACGCCGCCCCACTCGATGCCCAGCTGTTGCCGGACCAGACTGCGTGCGCCGTCGGCACCGATCAGGAACTTCGCGGCCACGTCCTGCGCCGGACCTCCTTCGCTCGGTCGCACCGTGGCGCTCACCGATCCACCCTCGTCGCTGAACCTTTCCAGCCGCCAGCCATAGCGCACATCGGCGGAAGGCCAGGCCTGCGCATGGCGGCGCAGCGCCTGTTCGACGAATTTCTGCGACACGCGATGCGGCAGCTCGGCGGCGCTCCAGGACCCCGTCATCGTCTTGACCTTCACCGCAGCCTCGGCCGCGGTGGGCAGGCTGATGCGCGCCAGTTCATGGCCGGCGAAGCGCGTGAAGTACGCAATGTCCGTCGGATGGTCGGCGGGCAGGCCCAGCGCGCGGATCTCGTGCGCGAAGCCGAGCCGGCGGAAATGCTCCATCGTGCGGGCCTGTGTCGCATTGGCCTGCGGGTTGAAGGCCGTGCCTGGCTTGGCGTCGACCAGCAGGCAGCGGATGCCGCGGCGACCGAGTTCGTTGGCGAGCATCAGGCCGCAAGGGCCACCGCCGGCGATCAGCACGTCCGTGGCGATGAGGGGAGGGTGGCCGGCTGCAGGCCGGGGCGTGGCGGTCATCGGCTGTCTTTCTTCTTCATGCATCAATCGGCGCGAATGCCGCGCTCCCGGATCACGGCGCCCAAACGCTTGAAGTCGGCCGCGCCCTTGTCGCCAAAGGCTGCAGGCGTGAGCGGCTCCGGCACGTTGCCGAGGGTTTCGATGGTTGTCCTGACAGCTGGCAGTGCGAGCGCGCGGTTGACCTCGGCATTGATCCGCTGGATCACGGCTGGCCGCGTGCCGGCCGGCGCGTAGAGGCCGAACACCGCATCGGCGTCGAAACCCTTGAGGCCGAGTTCATCGAGCGTAGGCACCTCGGGCATCTGGGGTGCGCGCTTGAGGCTTGCCACCGCGAGCATGCGCAGCTTGCCGGTCTTGACGTGCTGGATGCTGATTCCGGGATCGAACAGGAAGTCGATCTGGCCGCCCAGCAGGTCCGTCAGCGCGGGCGCCGCGCCGCGGTAGGGCACGTGGATGGCCGTGGTGCCCGTCTGGCCGGTCATCATCTCCGCCGCGAGGTGAGGCGAGCTCCCGTTGCCGGGCGATCCGAACGAACGCTTGCCGGGGTTCGCCTTGAGGTCGGCGACCAGGCCCTTGAAGTCCTTGACCGGGCTGTCGGCACGAACCACCAGGTAGAACGGCACGCGTGCGACAGATGCAACCGGCACGAGATCCTTCGCGGGGTCGAACGACATCTTCGCGTAGATGTGCGGATTGATCGACACCATGCCGCCGGAGCTCATCAGGAAGGTATAGCCGTCGGGTGACGACTTGGCGACGAACTCGCCGCCGAGGTTGCCGCCCGCGCCGCCCTTGTTCTCCACGAGCACGGGTTGCCCGAGTGCTTCGTGCAGCGGGGCGCCGATCACGCGGGCCAGTTGGTCGGCCGCGCCGCCTGGCGCGAAGTTGGCGACGATCTTGATGGGCTGCCGGGGCCACTCCTGGGCCTGGGCGATGCCGCACGGGCCGAGGCCGAGCACCAGCGCCGCGGTTGCGAGCAGGGATTTCATGGGCTGTCTCCTGCTTTTCATCAGAACGGATAGTGGCGCTCGGTGGTCTGCACCGTGAGCCACCGCAGTTCGGTGAAGGCATCGATCCCGGCCTTGCCGCCGAAGCGGCCGTAGCCCGAGTCCTTCACGCCGCCGAAGGGCATCTGTGCCTCGTCGTGCACGGTCGGGCCGTTCACGTGGCAGATGCCGGAGTCGATGCGGTTGGCCACGTCCCAGGCACGGGCGATGTCGCGCCCGAACACCGCCGCGGACAGACCGTAGGGGTTGTCGTTGGCCACGCGCACCGCTTCGTCGACGCCGTCGACGCGCACCACCGGCTTCACGGGACCGAAGCTCTCTTCATGGTAGATGCGCATCTGCGGCGTGACGTGGTCGAGCAGCGTCGCGGGCATCAGCGTGCTGTCGGCCTTGCCGCCGCACACGAGTTTGGCACCCTTGGCAAGCGCGTCGTCGATCAGAGCGTTGCAGCGCTCGACGGTGCTCGCATCGACGACCGAACCCAGCACCACCGGCCCCTTGCGCGGATCGCCCAGCGGCAGCTGCACGGCCTTGGCGGCGAGCTTTGCGACGAAGGCCTCCGCGATCTTGCGGTCCACGATGATGCGCTCGGTGCTCATGCAGATCTGGCCGCTGTTGGCGAAGGCACCGAAGGTCGCGCCGTTGACCGCGGCGTCGAGGTCGGCATCGTCCAGCACGACCAGCGGTGCCTTGCCGCCCAACTCGAGCACCGCCGGCTTCAGGTACTTCGCACAAGTCTGCGCGATCAGCCTGCCGACGCGGGTGGAGCCGGTGAAGTTCACGCGGCGCAACGCTGGATGGGCAATGATCGCCTCGACCACCTCGGCCGCATCCGCCGGCGCATTGGTCACGAAGTTGACGACGCCCGGCGGGAAGCCGGCATCCTTGAATGCTTCGACGATCAGCCCGTGCGTGGCCGGGCTGAGTTCCGAGCCCTTGAACACCACCGTGTTGCCGCAGGCCAGCGGCGTGGCGATCGCTCGCACGCCGAGGATCACCGGTGCATTCCAAGGCGCAATGCCGAGCACCACGCCGGCCGGGCGGCGCAGGCCCAAGGCCAGGCTACCGGGCACGTCGGAGGGGATGACCTCACCGCTGATCTGGGTCGTCATGCCGGCTGCTTCCTGCAGCATGCCGGCGGCCAGGTGCACGTTGAACCCGGCCCATGGGGCGCCGGCGCCCGTCTCGGATGCCATGGCATCCGTCAGGGCCTGGGCCTTGGCTTCGATGGCCTCTGCGGCCTTCAGCAGCAGCGCCCTGCGTGCGCCCGGCCCGGTGCGGGCCCAGGCCGGAAACGCGGCCGCGGCGGCTTCGACCGCTGCCACGGCGTCGGCCTTCGTAGCGGCCGGCGCGATGGTCGCCACCGTGCCGTCGAGCGGATTGCGACGCTCGAAGGTGGCACCGTCCGCAGCCTGGCGGTCCTCGCCATTGATCAACATCGATATCGTGCCCATCGTCTTGTCTCCTTGTAGATTTGGAAAAGCGGAAAACCGTCAGGCCACTTCGATCTCGACCAGCATCGGTGCGGTCGATTGCAGGGCCTGGTGCAATGCGGGACGCAGTTGCTCCGCGGTGTCGACGCGCAGCCCCTTCATGCCTTGCGCGCCGGCCAGCGCGACAAAATCGAGATCGGGCAGGTCGGTGCCCGGCACATGCTCGTCAGGCCGGTAGCCGAAGATGCGCGCGAACTCGTACAACGCGGCATAGCGGCGGTTCTTCAGGATCAGCACCGTGACCGGCAGCGCCAGCTGCGCTGCACTCCACAGCGCCTGGATGGCATACATTGCCGAGCCATCGCCCACCAATGCAATGACCCGTGCGCCCGGCTTGCCCAGCGCCACACCCACTGCGGCCGGAAGGCCGAAACCCAGGCCGCCGCTGCACATGGTGTAGAAGGTTTCCGACTCGAAGACCGGCAGGTGGCCGTGCATCACGGGCCGTGCGCTGGGTGCTTCCTCGACCAGGATGCTGTCGCGCGCACGCACGTCGGCCAGCGTCTGCAGGACCCACGCCACCGGCAGGCGTTCGCCGGGCCCGGGCTCTGCAACACGCGGTGGCCGCACATGGACAGGTGGTGCCGGACGATCGCGCGGCATGCTGCACTCGAGCAGATCGAGCAAGCCCAGGCGGATGCTGCCGACCACGGAGCTTCCCGTCGGCGCCCAGGCCGCGACCTGGGGATCGTCCGTCAGCTGCACCAGCTCGCATCCTTCGGGCAGGTGCGGTCCTTGGCCCGGCACATGGTAGGTGAACGCCGGCGCACCAAGCGCAAATACGAGGTCGTGGCCGGCGAGCCGCTCGACGATGCGCTCGCGCATCGGCGGCAGGAAGCCTCGCCACAGCGGGTGGTCTTCCGGAAAGCTGCATCGGCCCGACATGGGCGCGACGTACACGCGGGCGTTGTGCCGCTCGGCCAATTCAACTGCTTCTTTCCAGGCCTCGTCGCGGTCGACGGCGGCACCGACCACGAACGCCGGGGAGCGGGCGCCATCAAGGGCTGCGGCAATGCGCGCGAGAAGGTCGGGGTCCGCGCGCACGTGGCGGCTGACCTCGCGTGCATCGACCGGCAATGTCTGCACGTCCCAGTCGTCCGATGGGATCGAGACCAGCACGGGACCGCGCGGCGGCGTCATCGCGATGTAGTAGGCCCGCGCGATCGCCAGCGGCACGTCCTCGGCCCGCGCCGGCTCGACGCTCCACTTCACGTAGGGCCTCGGCAACTCGGGCGCCTGCGTGGAGCCGAGGAAGGGCTCGAAGGGCAGGATCGAGCGCGCCTGCTGGCCGGCCGTGATCACCAGCGGCGTGCGGTTGCGAAAGGCCGTGAAGATATTGCCCATCGCATGGCCGACGCCTGCCGCGGAATGCAGGTTGATGAATGCCGCGTTGTGCGTGGCCTGCGCGTAGCCGTCCGCCATGCCCACGACCACCGACTCCTGCAGCCCGAGCACGTAGCGGAAGTCTTCCGGAAAGTCGATGAACATCGGCAGTTCCGTCGAGCCGGGGTTGCCGAACACGCGGGTCATGCCGAATGCGCGCAGCAGCCTGAAGACCGCATTCCGCACGGTCAGGGTGCTGCCGGCCGGGAAGGGCGCTTGCGCGGGAAGTTCGACATGTCGATCCATGAATGCTCCTAGATGAGGTCCGCAGTTTTGCGCTTCATCTGGTATTCATCAATGCAATGAAATGTCTAGAGCAGAATAAGTTGTATGCATACTGAAAAGCTGGACATGAACCTGCTGCGGCTGTTCGAGGCGGTGTACCGCCTCGGCAGCGTGAGCCGCGCCGCCGATGCATTGGGGCTGTCGCAGCCGGCGGCCAGCCAAGGCCTGACGCGGCTGCGGCTCGCCTTGGGCGATGCGCTGTTCGTGCGTGCCAACGGGCGCATGCGTCCGACACTGCGCGCCGAGCGGCTCGCAAGCGTCGTGCAGCCGGCCGTGGCCGCCATCGAGGATGTGCTGCGGGACGAAGACACCTTCGATCCCTCGCGCTCGCGGATGACCGTTCGGCTGCACCTGAACGACATCGGCGAGGCTCGGCTGCTGCCGGAACTGATGGAAGCCTTGCACCGCCAGGCACCCGGCATTCGGGTGCATACGACTCCGCTGCCGCACGGGGAGATCACCGATGCCCTTGAAACCGGGGCGATTCATTTCGCGCTCGGGTTTCTGCCCTCGGTCAGCGGCACGGAGCGCGTCGACCTGCTGCGCGATCGCTACGCGGTGGTGGTGCGGGCGGGGCATCCGATGGCCAGGGCTTCGAAGGCCGCGGATGTGCGCATGACGATCCAGGACCTGCGGCGCCTGGAGTTCGTGGCCGTGCGCTCGCACTCGGAGACCTTCCGAATCCTGCAGCAACTCGGCCTCGACGGCAGGCTGGTGCTCAACTCGGCGCACTTCCTGGCGCTGCCGGCGATCATCGCGCGCACCGATTTTGCCGTCGTGATGCCGCAGGCGATCGCGCGCAGGTTCATCGAGCCGAAGCGCTATGCGGTGCTTCCGGCGGAGCTTCCCCGCAGCGCCTTCACCGTGTCGCTGCACTGGAGCCGCCGCTTCGAATCGGATCCCGCGCACCACTGGATGCGCAATCTCTTCATCGGGCTTTTCAAGGACCAGGGACGCTGATGGTGGAACGATTCCGCCTGCCTTGAGGGCTGTGCCGCATCGGTATGAACAGCGAACTCGCTCTTCCAGCGGGATCTCACAAATTCCGGCACGTGTCTCATTGGACACAAAGTGTCCTACAATGGCATTCCTTCATCAGATCGGCTGGATCGCCGTTATCAAGGAGCGTGGCACATGCTTACCGCAGCAACTCACCAGCAGCAGTTCGGCGACCGGGAAACCGTTCCCGCCTGGACGGGCGTCGTTCGACACCTGCACATCACGCCTCGCGCTTTCCTGCCCATGGAATCGTTCGACGAGTTGACGCTCGTGCCCGGCAAGGGCATCGAGGGAGACCGGTACATGATCGGCCGCGAGTCGGGCTTCTACTCCCACAAGCCGGAGGAGGGGCGACAGATCACGCTGTTCGAGATCGAGACGCTGGAAGCCCTGGCGCGCGATGCAAAGATCCAGATGCTGCCTGAGGAGCACCGAAGAAACGTGACCGTGCAGGGCGTGCCGCTCAATCATCTGGTCGGCCGCCAGCTCTGGGTGGGCGAAACGCTTCTCGAAGCCACCCGGCTGTCCACGCCGTGCCGCCACATCGAGGAGATCCTGGGCAAGGCCGTGTTCGATCCATTGATCAACAGGTCGGGCCTCAACTGCCGGATTCTGAAAGGCGGCGTCATCCGCGTGGGCGACGCTGTCCGCGGGGCGTGACATGCCGAAGGCGATTAAGCATCTCCAAGCTGTCGTCCGGGAAATCGACGAGCCTCGGCCGGGCGTCAAGCGGCTCGTGTTGGCCGACCAGGACGGCTGGCGCCTGCCTGCCTTCAGGCCCGGAGCGCACATCGATCTCCATCTGGCCAATGGGCTCGTACGCACCTATTCGCTCTGCAACGATCCTGCCGACTGCAGGAGATATGTTGTTGCGGTCAAGCGCGAGGAAGCAGGGCGCGGCGGATCCCGCCACATACACGACGAGCTTCATGCCGGCGAAGTCATCGGTGTTTCGGTGCCTCGCAGTGGGTTGGAGTTTTCGCCGGCGGGAATGAATATCTTCGTTGCCGGTGGAATAGGCGTGACGCCGTTCGTTTCGGCGATTCTGGCGTTGGAGCGTGAAGGCAAGACGAACTACGAACTCCATTGGGCAAGCATGGGTCACCCAAGCCTGATCGACATGCTGGAGCCGGCGGTCAAGGGTGGACGTGTCCACCTCTACAACACGCTCGAAGTCAGTCCGCCCGACATCAAATCCCTCTTGGGACCCCTTGGTGAAGATGCGAAGGCGTTTTGCTGCGGACCCACAGGGATGCTCGATGCATTCGAATCCGCTGTCGCCGAGTGGTCCGAAAGCCGCAAGCACGTGGAGCGGTTCACCGCGCCGAAGCTCGTTCCAACTCTGAACGCGCAGCCATACAGCGTAGTGCTGGCGAAAAGCGGTCGGGAGATGGAAGTGCGGCCCGAGGTGGGACTTCTCGCCACATTGGATGCGATGGACGCCGATATCTCCGTGTCGTGCGCAGGCGGCATCTGCGGCGCATGCCGCACACGCTGGACCGAGGGGCCGCCGATCCATCACGACCGGGTATTGAGCGCCGAGGAGCGCGCGCATGAAGTGATCGTCTGCGTTGCGGAGTGCGCAGGGGCCCGGTTGGTACTCGACCTCTAGGCTGTCGGGCGACACACTCGTGCCAGAATCGGGCCCCCCAGCAATTTACAGAGGGTTGCAAGCAGCCGACCCGCCTGCCGCAGACCCGTTCAAAGCCTTGGCACTACACCTCAAGTACCTGCGCGTCCAAAGCGGATTGACGCTGGAGAACCTGGCGCGAGACTCGGGGCTCACGCGCAGCTATCTGTCGAAGATCGAGCGGGGCGTATCGACACCGTCGATCGAGTCGGCGCTCAATATCGCCAAGGCCCTGGGCGTGACGGTGGATAGGCTCTTCGGGCAACAGCCGGAGGAAGACGTCGTTTCGATCGTCCGGGGCAACGGGTCCATCGCGGGAGATCCCACGACGCATCTCTCGCTGGTCGCGGGCCTTCGCGACGACCGCGTGATGCGGGCATTTATCGTGCGGCCGGGAAAAACCCAGAAGCGCGGCCGGATCATGAGCCACCACGAGGGCGAGGAAATCCTCTTTGTTCTGACCGGCCACATCGAGATGCAGATCGGAGCACGCAAGGAGCAACTGGAGCCCGGTGACTGTGTGCAGTTCGACTCCACCATTCCGCACAAGCTCACGGCGCTCACCGATGAACCGGCTTCGGCCCTTGTCGTGATTGCCGCCACCGCATAGGTCCTGCGGCGCGGCTCGCCCCTCAGCCTGAACCTCCGGCATCAGCGGGACGGCGCGAGCATCCCATCCGAAGAGAATCGCCGCAGCGCAGGCGCCGGCGTCAGCGGCGCGCCGGTGAGCTGCTGCACGGATTCAAGCGATGCACCCTCGAAAAGCGCCTGCACGACGAATCCATCGGCGGTGACGTCGATGATCGCGAGGTTCGTGAACACCTTGGCCACGACACCCACGGCCGTGAGCGGCAAGGTGCAACGCTCGACCAGGCGCGGCTGGGCGTCGCGCGTGGTGTGTTCCATCATCACCCAGATCTGCTTTGCGCCCACGGCAAGGTCGATGGCGCCGCCGATGGCCGGCGGCGCGCCGTTCAGGTCGCCCGTGCTCCAGTTGGCCAGGTCGCCGTGCTGGGACACCTGGAACGCACCGAGGATGGCAATGTCGAGGTGGCCTCCGCGCATCATCGAGAACGACAGGCTCGAGTCGAAGAAGGAGCCGCCGCGCGCGAGCGTGACGGGCATCTTCCCGGCATTGATGAGGTCCAGGTCTTCCTCTCCCCCGGCCGGTTTGGGCCCGACATTGAGAATGCCGTTCTCGCTGTGGAGCATGACCGAGGTATCGGAGGGAAGATAGTCCGCCACGCTCGTCGGCGCGCCGATGCCGAGGTTGACGAATCCTTGCTTCGGAAGCTGATGGGCGACTAGGCGCGCGAGTTCCAGTCTGGTGAGAGAGTTCATGCGGGCCTCGAGAGAAAGACGCGGTCGACGAAGATGCAGGGGGTGATGATGCCTTCAGGGTCGAGCTCGCCGGGCTCCAGGAGTTCGTCCACCTCGACCGCAACCACTTCACCGGCGGTGGCCATCACCACCGAGTGGTTTCGTGCCGTCTTGTTGTAGTTCAGGTTGCCGAGCACGTCGGCCTGCCGGCCCTTGAGCAGCGAGAACTGTGCACGCAAGGGCTTTTCCAGAAGGAACTCGCGGCCATCGACCACTACCTTCTGCTTGCCGTTCTCGAACACGGTGCCCACGCCCGTGGGAGTGAGGAACCCGCCAAGGCCTGCGCCGCCGGCCCGGATGCGCTCGACCAGCGTGCCCTGTGGGACCAGTTCGAGCTCGACCTCGCCGGCCCGGTATTGGTCGGCGAACACGTCCGCGCTTCGCGGGTAGGAGCAGATGATCTTCCGGACGATGCGCGCGCCGAACCACATCGAAAGATCCTGGCCGCCGGAGCCTGCGTTGTTGGAGATGACGGTGAGTTCGCGCACCCCCAGCTCCAGCACCGCCTCGATCATTCCGCGCGGAACACCCGCGCCGCCGAAGCCGCCGACCATCACCGTGTCTCCGTCGCGCAATCCGCTGACTGCGGCGTTCGCATCCTTGACGATCACATTTCTCATCGATCGGATTCCTTTTGCGCGGGCGAGGGCCCGTAGTCTTTGGCCAGGCCCTTGGCGATGCGGTCGAGCAGCATCTGGCTGGTGCCGTCGCCGAACGCCGCCAGCCGTGTTTCGCTCGACAGCATGGCAAGGCGGTGATCGGCGCTCGCGCCGGTGGCGCCCATGGCACGCTGGCACTGGTCGAGTGCCCAGACGGCCACGTCGACGGCGAACTTCTTTGCCTGGGCGGCCAGCGTCAGTGCGGCCTTTCCTGTCTGCACGGCAATCGCTGCGCGCAGCACGAGTGCATTGGCCGCCTCCAGGCGCAGGGAGACCTCCGCGAGCTCCCATCCGAGTCCCTGATGCCTGAGCAGGGGCTTGCCGAAGGCCTGCCTTGAATCCGCATAGCCGACCGTCTCTGCCAAGGCGGCCCTGGCCGAGGCGATGCACATTGCCGCGACATGAACGCGTGCGGCATTGACCGATGACATGGAAGACCTGAACGCCTGCCCCGGCGGGTCGAAGAGACACCAGGCGGGCACGAAATGCTCCTGGAAAATCAGCGAGGCCAGCCGGAAGGACCGAACGCCCGGCATGACGGGTTCTTCACGGCGCAGCGTCGGCCCGTCGACCAGAGGCACCAGAAAAGACGCGATGTCGCCGGCTGCTTCCGCGCCGGTGGGGTCGTCGACTCTTGCAAGCAGGTTGGCGCACTGGATGATCGAACCGTTGGTGATCCACGACTTCGTGCCGCTGATCAGCCATCCGCCGTCCACACGCCGAGCCCTTGTTTTCAGCGCGGCCAGGTCGCTACCGCCGTCGGGCTCCGACATGGCTGGGGCGCACAGCGTTCGCCCGCCCAGCATGGCGCCGAGGAACTCGGCACGCTGCCTCTCGGAGCCGAAGCGCGCCACGCGAGTCACGGAGCCCTGCAGATTGTTGATGGCGAAGGCGGCGGCAAAGCCATGCTCCGCCATCGTCTGGGCCACGCGGATCTTGCAGAGGAACGAGGCATCGTGGCCGCCGAATTCCCTTGGCGCTTGAAGCCCCAGGAAGCCTTCCTTCGCCCACCTGTCGATCCATGAAGCATCGTAGGCGCGACCCTGCGTGTGCGACTCCAGCAGGTGGGCGCTGAATTCGCCGCGGCAGAAGTCGCCGGCGGCCTCGACCAGCGATCGTTCCGCCGCGGACAGTCTCTCGTCGTAGAGGTCGTAGAAGTTCATCGGTTCGAATACTCGGCAGTCGTTCAGCGGGCCAGGGGCGTCGTCAATGTTTTCGCCCAATCGTTCCAGAACACGATCTCCTTGGCCACCTGTTTGGTGTACAGATCGGGTGTCGACACCTTCACCGGAACCGCGCCGAGCGTCTCCAGTTGCGCCAGGAACTCGGGGCTCGTCACCACCTTGTCGAGCGCCGCCGCAATCTTCTGGACGACAGGACCCGGCGTGCCGGCAGGCGCTGCAACGCCGAACCAGGGCGAAAGATCGATCGGCTTGCTGCCGGCTTCCTGGAGCGTCGGGAGGTCCGGGAACGCGGGCGAGCGCTCCGGCGCGGCGACTGCCAAGGCTTTGATCTTGCCGGCGCGGATGTGCTGGGCGACTGTCGCCTCGGTGAAAAAGCCGACCTGCACCACGCCGGCCATGAGGTCGGTGATGGGCTGTGCGCCGCCCTTGTAGTTCACGAACGTGAGTTGCGTGCCGTTGCGTGCATCGAACAGCGTTCCGCCGATGTGCGATGTCGCGCCGAAGGTGCCGCCGAAATTCAGCTTGCCGGGGTTCGCCTTGGCATAGGCGATGAGCTCCTTGATGCTGTTGACCGGCACCTCGGGATTCACGACGACAAGGTTGCGCTGCTTGGCGACGTTCCTGACGTAGGTGAAGTCCTTGAGCTGGTCATAGGAAAGCGTCGGGTTCAGGGCTTGGCCGCGCGTCTGCGACGACTCCACAGCGACGAGCAGGGTGTAGCCGTCCGGCTTCGACTTGGCCACGGCGTCGGCGCCGACGACGCCGCCGGCGCCCGCGCGGTTGTCAATGATGATCGTGCCATTGAGCTCCTTGCCCAGGGCCTGCGCAATCACGCGGCCAATGATGTCCGTGGGTCCCCCTGGCGGGAAACCCGCCACGAGCTTGATCGGCTTTGACGGATACGGCTCGTCGGCCAGCGCGGGGGTGGTGGCCAGGCAGGCAAGGGCGGCGGCGGCAAGCCAATTCTTGAGGGAGTGGGGCTTCATGAGGCTTCCTTCCGCAGAAGTGAGGAGGTGGTCTAAGTATTGATCGTAAGACACATTGTGTCAATTAGGACTCGTATCGGGGTTAAGAGAGCAAAACTCAGGCCTGCAAGCAAATCTGGAAAAATCTATCGATTCCACCTGTTGACGGTGAGTGAAGTGGAGAATTGCTCAATGAAAGTGCATGCGTGGCCACAAGTTGGTGCGACCTCTGTCAATGCGCGCACGTTTCGGAGAAAGCAGTGTGTGATCTCTAAACGATCGGTCTAGAATTGCCGCATGACAGAAAAAACCAAAACGGCCGTGGCGCGCGGCGGGCGGCCTTCGCCGGCGTATGCGGCAACGCGTGATGTACTGATCCGATGCGGGATGGAGTTGCTCACCGAGCAGGGCTTCAGTTCGACGGGCCTGGATGCCGTGCTGAAGCGGGCGACCGTGCCCAAGGGCTCGTTCTATCACTACTTCGCGAACAAGGACGCGTTCGGAGCGGCCGTGATGGAGGCGTACGACGACTACTTCAAGCGCAAGCTCGACCGGTGGCTGCTGAACCAGGAACGTGCACCGCTCGATCGGCTTGCCGACTTCATTGCCGATGCATCGCGAGGCATGCGCAAGCACCGCTTCACCCGGGGATGCCTTGTCGGCAACCTGAGCCAGGAACTGGGGGCACTGCCTGTGGATTTTCGCGAACGCCTCGACGCCATCCTTGTCGGCTGGCAGGAGCGGGTGGCTTCCTGCCTGCGCGAGGCTCAGTCCGCAGGAACCATCGCGGCGACGCTGGATGTCGAGCAGCTCGCCGAGTTCTTCTGGATCGCCTGGGAGGGTGCGGTGCTCCGAGCCAGGCTGGTGCAGTCGGACCGGCCCCTGGTCACCTTCATCGAGGCATATCTGTCCAGCCTGGGTGCGCGCGCCCAGGCCTCGGCCCGCCACGCGGCGGATCACTGATTTTTTATTGGAGCGAAATTATGTTCAAAGGCATCGTCGTGGAAAAAGACGCGGAAGGCTACCGCGCCTCGCTGGCCGAGATCGATGAAAACCGCCTGCCCCCAGGCGACGTCACGGTCCGCGTCGAATACAGCACGCTGAACTACAAGGACGGCCTGGCCATCACCGGAAAGGGGCCCGTAGTCCGGAGCTTTCCCATGGTGCCGGGCATCGACTTTGCGGGCGTGGTGGAGCAGAGCGACCATCCCGGATTCAAGCCGGGCGACACGGTGGTGCTCAACGGCTGGGGCGTTGGCGAAGCGCACTGGGGCGGGCTTGCACAGCGGGCGCGCGTGAAGGGCGACTGGTTGATTCCGCTTCCGAAGCGTTTCAGCACCAGGGATGCCATGGCCATCGGGACCGCAGGGTACACCGCCATGCTGTGCGTGATGGCCTTGGAGCGGCACGGGCTCAAGGCAAGCGATGGGCCGGTGCTCGTGACGGGTGCGAACGGCGGCGTGGGAAGCGTTGCGATCGCGCTGCTGGCCAAGCTCGGGTACACGGTCACTGCGTCCACGGGGCGGCCGGGCGAATCTGACTATCTTCGGCGGCTCGGGGCCAGCGACGTGATCGATCGCAAGGGGTTGAGCGAACCGGGCAAGCCGCTGCAGAAGGAGCGCTGGATCGCCGCCGTGGATTCGGTTGGCAGCCACACGCTGGCCAACGTATGCGCACAGCTTCGATACAACGGCGTGGTCGCTGCGTGCGGCCTGGCCCAGGGGCTCGACCTGCCTGCGTCGGTTGCGCCATTCATCCTGCGCGGTGTGAGCCTCGTCGGCATCGACAGCGTGATGCGGCCAAAGGCAGACCGTGTCGCGGCCTGGGAGCGGCTGGCGCGCGATCTGCACGGACCATTCCTGGAAGAGATTGCGACCGAGATCGCGCTGCCGCAAGCGATTGATGCAGCCGGGAGGCTCATGCGGGGCGAGATCCGGGGTCGCGTGGTCGTCGACGTGAACGCGTCTTGAAAAAAGGACGTTCATGACATACAGAGTTGCCGAGGCCATCGTCGACAGCATGGTCGCGCACGGCGCGGACCGCGCATTCAGCGTTCCCGGCGAGAGCTTCCTTGCGCTCCTGGATGCGCTTCACGCGCGGCGCGATTTCGATCTGGTGACATGCCGCCACGAAGGCTCCGCGGCCTTGGCCGCGATCGCGGACGCCAAGCTAACGGGCCGCACTGGCATCGTCATGGCAAGCAGAGGGCCTGGGGCATTCAATGCCGCGATCGGCGTCCACGTGGCGGCCGAAGAAGCGGTTCCGCTGATCCTCTTGATAGGCCAGGTCGAAACGCAGAACCTGGGCCGCGGCGCCGTTCAGGAGATCGATTCCGCCAAAGCATTCTCCGGCTTGCTGAAATGGTCAGGGCGCATCGACAAGGCGGCATGCGCCGCCGAAGTGATGGCCCGCGCCTTTGCCACAGCTGCCTCGGGAACGCCAGGACCGGTCGCGGTCGAGTTGCCCGAAGACGTCCTGACCGAACTGGTCGAGCGACAGCCCGCGCGGGTTCATGGCGTGGCACTCGCAGAGGCGACCCTGGAGAATGCGGCGCGCGTGCACGATCTGCTTTCCAAGGCCAGCCGGCCGATCCTGATCGTCGGCGGTGAGTGCCGGACCGATGATTTCCGCGAGGATCTCCAGGCGCTCGTCGACCGGTGGAACATTCCCGTTGCCGTCACAAACAAGAACCAGGACCAGTTCTCCAACACAGACCCTCGCTGGGTGGGCCAACTGAGCTTCTTCACCTCGCCCGCGCACACGGCGCTCTTCAGCGAAGCCGACTTGATCGTTGCCATCGGCAGCCGCATGGGCGACGTGTCGTCCCTGGGGTTCGCCTTTCCACGGCAAGGCACCAATTCGCAGAAGTTCGTTCACGTGTATCCCGATCCCTACATGATCGGGCGTCACTTCGCCGCGGAACTGCCGATCGTCTCGACGGCGCATGGCTTCGTGCGTGCCGCATTGCGCCATGGCGGCTCCGGCGCGGCGTCGAGCCAGTGGCTCGAGCGGGTGCGCGCGGCGGCCGATCGTGCGCACGGATGGCAACCACAGAATGTGGTGGCGAACGACGTCCTGGGCCACACGATCATGGCGATCGCACGGCTGGCCCAGAACGATGCGGTCTTGACGACCGATTCAGGCAACTTTGCAGCCTGGGTTCACCGCATCTTCAAGATGACGCCGGCGAACCGGCTGCTCGGCTCGGCTTGCGGAGCCATGGGAACAGGGGTCCCGGCCGGTATAGCGGCTGCCTTGCGCCATCCGGGGCGAGAAGTTCTCGCCTTCGTCGGCGACGGCGGATTTCTCATGAACGGCAACGAACTGATCACTGCCGTCGACCGAGGGTTGAACCTGCGCGTGGTGGTGTCGAACAACGGGTCATACGCCACCATCCGCACCCACCAGCAGCGGCACTTTCCCCATCGCATCAGCGGCACCGACCTGGTCAATCCCGGCTTCGCAAAACTTGCAGAGGCATTCGGCGCCCGTGGGTTCAGGATCGAGCACGCCAGGGATGCCGCAGGCATTGTCGAGCAAGCCATGAGCGTCGAGGGACCGGTGCTGATCGAAGTCTGCAGTGATCCGGACATGTCGGTAGAGCGCTCCCTCAAGTGGGAGTGAGCGCAGGTCCATTCATTCGCGACGCCGTCGCGCACAGCTCATAGCTGCTATGAGCTGTGCTGCATGGTTTCTTGTGCGGAAGCCCAGGATACTTTGTGTCATTACAAGACATGGAGACACACCACATGGCTGAAGACTTGCGGTCCAAGGACTACTTCGACGATCGTGCCACCCGGGACATGGCCAGGCATCTGGTGTCCCCCCGCCGGACCATGAAGGAGACCCTGGCCTCCGCTTGCCGGATTCTTGCCATGACGGGGCAGGAGGCGGGTCTCGCCGGCCAGATCAGTGCGAGGTCCGAGCGGGCAGGCGCGTACTGGACGCTCCGGTTCGGGCTCGGCTTCGACGAAGCCACGCCGGACGACTTCATCGAAGTCGACAGCGACCTGAACACGCTCACGGGCAGCGGCATGCCGAACCCCGCGACGCGCTTCCATCTGTGGGTGTACGAGGCGCGCCCCGACGTGCAGTCCATCGTCCATACGCATTCCCCCTGGGCGTCCGCGCTCGCTGCAGCCAGGCAACCGCTGGTCATCGCCCAGATGGACATGACGCCCCTGCATGACGATTGCGCATTCCTCGCCGAGTGGCCGGGGGTGCCCATTGCGGATGATGAAGGCGTCATCATCTCGCGGGCGCTCGGAGCGAAGCGAGCCATCATCCTGGCGAACCACGGCTACCTGACGGCCGGAAGGACGACACAGGAAGCCACCTATCTGTCTGTTTATCTCGAGCGTGCCGCACGGATGCAGCTGCGGGCCCAAGCCGCATTCGGCCCGTTGACGCCGGTGGACGACACGCTGGCCCGCGAGGCGCACGACTATCTGCTGAAGCCTTCGATCGTGAACAGCACCTTCGACTATTGGTGCCGGCAGGCCGGAGCAGGCGCGGCGCCGCCGCTCGACGGCCGGCCTCGTCCCTAGAGCGCCGCCCGACTTCTGCGTCTCGCATCCGGCGGGCATGCATCCGGCATGTACGTCCCGGACCGCGTTCGCCCGCCTGCATTCCATGCCCAGCGCTCGGCGCTGAAAAACTCCGTTTCCCACAGAAAGATTGCCATGAAACTCGTTCGCCTTGCGGCCGCCGCCTTGATGGGCCTTTGTCTCTCCGGCATGGGCCATGCCGGCCAAACATTCGACACGGTGAAGAAGCGCGGCTTCGTGCAGTGCGGTGTCTCGACGAACCTCCCCGGATTCGCATTCACCGACAGCAAGGGGGAGTGGCAGGGCATCGACGTGGACACCTGCCGTGCGATTGCCGCCGCGATGTTCGGCAATGCGACGAAGTTCAAGGTCATCCCGCTCACCACGCAAGCACGCTTCACTGCGCTGCAGTCCGGCGAGGTCGACGTCCTGACGCGCAACACCACCCAGACGATGTCGCGCGACACCACCCTGGGCCTCATTGGCGTTGGCGTGAACTTCTATGACAGCCAGGGCATCATGGTGACCAAGGATGCCAACGTCAGCAGTGCGAAGAATCTGGCGGGCGCCACCATCTGCGTCCTGCCGGGAACCACCACCGAACTGAACCTCACCGACTGGTTTCGCGGCCTCAAGCAGAGCTTCAAGCCGGTGCTGCTGGACACCGTCGACGAGATCAAGCGCGCATTCGCGGCGGGCCGCTGCGATGGCATCACGATGGACAAGTCGCAGCTGGCGCTGGCGCGTATCGCTTTCGGAAACACGGACAAGTATGTGATCTTGCCGGAGCCCCTGTCCAAGGAGCCGCTCGGACCGATGGTGCGCCAAGGCGACGAAGCTTGGTTCAACGTCGTGCGCTGGTCGCTCAATGCGCTTCTGGAGGCGGAGGAATACAACCTGACGTCCAAGAATGTCGACGAGATCGCAAAGGGCAGCATCCCGCCCAACATCCAGCGGATCCTCGGTACCTCGCCCGGCATGGGCAAGGGGCTCGGGCTTGACGACAAGTGGGCCTACAACATCATCAAGCAGGTTGGCAACTACGGTGAGATGTTCGACCGCAGCCTGGGCGCAGGGAGTCCGATGAAGCTCGATCGCGGCCTGAATGCCTTGTACACGAAGGGCGGGCTGATGTACGGGTGGCCCATTCGCTAGCCCACGCTCGAGCGACAGGCACTCGACCTCCCCATGAGTTCACACCATCGCGCTCCGCTCAAGTTCAGCTGGAACAACCCGGAGTTCAGGGCACTTGCCTATCAGTTCGTCGTCGTTGGGCTGGCCGCCCTCTTGGCGTACTACCTCGTCTCCAACACCTTGCACAACCTCGCGACGCGCAACATCGCGACTGGTTTCGCATTTCTGGAAAGAGAAGCGGGTTTCGCCATCGGCGAGTCGCTGATCGAGTATTCCCCATCGGACACCTACGCCCGCGCCATTCTCGTGGGACTCGCCAACACGCTGCGGGTCTCCGCCGTCGCATTGGTGTTGGCTACGATGCTCGGCGTCATTGTCGGGATCGCGAGGTTGTCGAGCAATTGGCTCGTCGCGCGGCTGGCAAGTGCATACGTGGAACTGATCCGCAATGTGCCGCTTCTGCTGCAACTGTTGATCTGGTATGCCGTCATCGGTGAACTGCTGCCGGGTCCGAAGGCGGCCTTTCATCCGCTTCCGGGCACCTACCTGTCGAACCGCGGCATGCTGATGCCATCGGTGGATGGACCGGCCGTTGCGGGAATGCTTTGGGGATTGGTGCTCGCCGTAGTCACCATCGTGGCAGTTGGCCGATGGCAGCGCTCCAGCCGGCGCCGGACCGGCGCCCAATCGAGACTTTGGCCTTTCGCGCTGATGCTCTTGCTGTTCATGCCGGTGGCCGGCTGGCTGGTCGGAGGCCGCGAATTTCATCTCAGCACTCCTCACCGGAGCGGATTCAACTTCGAGGGAGGCTGGGCGCTCTCTCCCGAGCTGTTCGCATTGCTGGTCGGCCTCGTCACCTACACGGCCGGGTTCATTGCAGAGATCGTCCGCGCCGGCGTCCAATCGGTTAGCCACGGCCAATGGGAGGCGGCACAGACGCTCGGGCTTCCGAGGTCCCGGGTGCTCCGGCTCGTCATCTTGCCCCAGGCGCTCCGCGTGATCGTTCCCCCGACGACCAGTCAGTACCTGAACCTGGTCAAGAACAGCTCGCTCGCTGTCGCAATCGGCTACCCCGACCTGGTTTCCGTCGTCAACACGGTGTTGAACCAGACCGGCCAGGCGATCGAGGGCGTCCTGATCATCATGGCCGCCTTCATGACTGTGAGCCTCACAGTTTCGCTGTTGATGAACTGGTACAACAAGCGCATTGCGCTGGTGGAAAGATAAGCATGATCACCACCACCCAGACGGACCGGCCCGTCCTGCTGGCGCCATCCAGAGTCCGGGCCAAGCTCGTGACCAGGCTGCGCCAAAGCCTTTTCCAGTCTCCGGCGAGTGCGGTCTTGACCATCCTGACGATCTGGCTCTTGCTGATGCTGGCACCCCCTTTGTTGCAGTGGCTGTTGGTCAAGGCCAGCTTCCAAGCCCCCGACGCCCAGGCCTGCAGGGAGGCGGGTGGGGCTTGCTGGGCTTTCATCCGGGAGAAATATCGGCTGATTCTCTTCGGCACCTATCCGCATGCTGAGCAATGGCGGCCATTGCTCGCGACGGTGCTGCTCGTCGCGTCGATCGTCTGGACGGCCACGCGCCGGCTGGCCGGACTCCAGATTGTCGGGCTGTGGGTGTTCACCATCCTAGCCGTGGCGACCTTGATGTGGGGCGGCTTCCTCGGTCTGGCCTTCGTCGAGAACACGCGCTGGGGCGGCTTGCCCCTGACACTGATCCTGTCGACATTTGGAATCGCGTTTGCCTTTCCCATCGGCATCCTGCTCGCCCTGGGGCGTCGCTCCCGGATGCCGGCCATCAAGGCAATGTGCGTTGCATACATCGAGCTGATACGCGGCGTGCCCTTGATCAGTCTGCTGTTCATGTCGTCGGTGATGCTGCCCCTGTTCTTGCCAGAGGGCTTCAGCATCGACAAGCTGTTGAGGGCACAGCTGGCGATCATCTTCTTTGCGGCGGCCTACGTTGCGGAAATTGTCCGCGGCGGACTCCAGGCCATCCCCAAGGGCCAATACGAGGGCGCCGAGTCCATCGGACTGAGTTACTGGCAGCAGACGCGCAAGATTGTCCTGCCCCAGGCCCTCAAGGTCGTGATTCCGCCGCTGGTGAGCACCTTCATCGCGCTGTTCAAAGACACATCGCTGGTCGTCATCATCGGAATCTTCGACCTCACGCAAGCAGCGAAGGCGGCTCTTGCGGATCCCGCATGGACAGGCTTCGGCGTGGAGGCCTACTTGTTCATCGGCCTAATCTACTTCGTCTTCTGCTATTCCATATCGAGGTACAGCCGATCTCTCGAGTTGGATCTGAAGCGCTAGCGTCCAAAGGGAACATCAATGAGCGAAGTCATCGTCAGTCTGCAGAAGGTCAACAAATGGTATGGGGACTTTCATGTCCTGCAAAACATCGATCTGAACGTGCAGCGGGGGGAGCGGATCGTGATCTGCGGGCCGTCCGGGTCAGGCAAGTCCACGATGATCCGCTGCATCAACCGGCTCGAGGAGCATCAGTCGGGGCTCATCAAGGTGGATGGCGTTGAACTGATCCACGACCTGAAGCGCATCGAGGCCATCAGGAAGGAAGTCGGCATGGTGTTCCAGCACTTCAACCTGTTTCCTCACCTCACCGTGCTGGAGAACCTCACGCTGGGACCGACCTGGGTCCTGAAGAAACCGCTGGCCGAAGCGCAAGCGATCGCAATGAAATACCTGGAGCGGGTTCGCATACCCGACCAGGCGCACAAGTACCCGGGCCAATTGTCCGGAGGACAGCAGCAGCGTGTCGCGATCGCGAGGTCGCTGTGCATGTCGCCCAAGGTCATGCTGTTCGACGAGCCCACTTCGGCGCTCGACCCGGAAATGGTCAAGGAAGTGCTCGACGTGATGGTGAGCCTGGCCGAGGAGACGAAGATGACCATGCTCTGCGTGACGCACGAGATGGGCTTCGCCCGCAAGGTGGCAGACAGGGTGATCTTCATGGACAGAGGGGAGATCGTCGAAGAGAACGTTCCAGAGCTTTTCTTCGGCAACCCGCAGACTGATCGTGCCCGCCAATTCCTGAACCAGATCGTCCACTAGGCGCTGCCGCCGCCGGGGACGCCGGCTTGTTTTTATCGACAGATTCAAAAATGAAAGAGTCAAGCATGAAAGAGGATTCGCAAGGCCTGGGATTCCAGACACGCGCGCTGCACCATGGCCACGACAGATCCGATCCCTATGGAGCCGTTTCTCCACCGATCTACATGACGTCCACCTTCGCCTTCGACAGCACGGCGGAGGCGGCAGCAGTGTTCTCTGGAGAAAGCGACCGGTACGTCTACGGCCGGCAGCACAATCCGACGCAGCATCTCCTGGAGACGAGGCTCGCAGAGCTCGAAGGGGCCGAGGCCGCGCTGGCCACCGGCTCGGGCATGGGAGCCATCTGCTCCACCTTGCTCACGCTCCTGTCGGCCGGAGACGAGTTGATCGTGCACCACACGATGTATTCGACGGCGACTTCGTTCGTCGACGAGGGCTTGCCGCGCTTCGGGGTGAAGGTCACGAAGGTCGACCTCACCAAGCCCGAGAAGCTGAAAGAAGCATTGTCCGATCGCACGCGGCTCGTGTACTTCGAAACGCCTGTGAACCCCACGGCTCAGCTGTTGAACATTCGCGAGCTTGCAAAAGTGGCGCACAGCCGTCCCGGCGTCCGGGTGCTTGTCGATTCGACATTCGGTTCACCCGCGCTGCAGCGGCCGATCGAGCACGGTGCCGACCTCGTCGTCCACTCCATGACGAAATACATCAACGGGCACGGCGATCTGCTCGCGGGGGTCGTGCTTGGAGATCTGCCCACGATCAAGCGGATCAGGTCGGCGGGCCTCAAGTACATGACCGGCGCGACGCTATCGCCCATGCTGTGCTTCCTGGTCCTGCGCGGACTGAAGACGTTGACGTTGCGGATGCGGCAGCACAGCGAGAGCGCGTTGAAGGTTGCTCGCATGCTGGACGCCCATCCGGCGGTGAAGCTCGTGAGATATGCCTACCTCGAAGGCAGCCCCGATCGTCCACTCGGCCTCTCGCAGATGAGTGCGGGTGGTGGAATGTTGTCCTTTGAGCTTCACGCCGGGGGCAATGGTGCAATTGTCATGATCGATCGGTTGAAGCTCATATCCAGGGCCATCAGCCTGGGCGACACCGAAACCCTGATCACCCATCCTGGCACCCTGATCCTGGCGCGCCAGAAGGTCGAGCCTGCCGCGCGTCTCAGTGTCGGCGTGACGATGGATCTCATCCGGTTGTCTGTCGGGCTGGAAGATGTGGATGACATCCTCGCTGACCTTCGGCAGGCACTGGACGCGTTGCAGTAGCGAGAGGCGCGGCATCGTCCAAGGCGAACATTGCGGCGCTGGGAAGACTGATTCTGGCTCCGCTCACACCCGTGCCCGGACCTGAAAGATCAGGTCGAGCGTTGCAGTTGCTCGGCGACCTGCAAGACGCAAGCGAGGAGATCAGAGGTCAACGGTGCCATTGTCTTGCCCGTGTTGGAGATGGCCACCACTCGGCGGCGCAGCGCAGGGCGCTCGATGGAGACCTTGCGAAGCCCGTAGTCGGCAAGCAGCCTGTCGGGGATGCGCGACGGCAAGATGCAATGGCCGACCCCGGAGGAAACGAGCTTGAGCATGGCGTCTATGGTCTCTGCTTCGGCAACATAGGTAGCCTGCAACCCGGCGCTGTGGATCATCCGCCTCAGAGCGTAGTGCGCGGGAAAGCCGACCAGGCGTAGGCTGAGGGTCGCCAGGTCCTGTGGCGATTCCAAGGGGCTGCTGTCGAGGACGACCAGCGCCATTTCGTCTTCGAACAGCGGCTTCGATGCCAAGTTTCCGCCATCCACCGCGGAGTCGTAGACGAAACCCAGGTCCGCCTTGCCGTTCTCGACCAGAGCGACGACTTCGGGCGAGCTGCGGCTCAGCAGCGAGAGATTCACATCCGGGTGCGTGCTGACAAAGAGCGAGAACACTTCAGCGACAAAGTAGTAGCTGAGCGTATGGACCGTCGCCAGGCGGACCGTGCCATGCGTAACCCCTTGCCGGCGCACGCTTTCGACCGCGCGATCGATCTCTCTGAAGGCCGGCGCCAAGGCGCTGTGGAGTTTTGTGCCGGCTTCGGTCAACTCGACGCCGCGACCCGTCCGGACAAACAGTGGCTGGCCCAGGTTCGATTCGAGTGCGCCCAATTGCTTGCTCAATCCGGACTGTGTCTGGTCGAGCTTGTCGGCAGCCTTCGAGAGCGAGCCCAGTTCCGCGATGCATAGGAAATACCGCAGCGGGCGGTCAAGTGTTTCGATCGCCATGGTATTTCTTGGTTGGGTCGCTGTGTACGTGGTCGAAGTACGTGCGAAGTTGGCTGTTACGGTGCAGCGGAACGTATTGCCGAGTCGAGGTCGCTCCAGAGATCGTCGGCATCCTCAATGCCGACACTGAGCCGCAGAAGCGAAGGTGGAAGGTGGCCCTGTCCGGGGATCGCAGCTCTTCTTTCCATCGTTGATTCCACTGCGCCAAGACTGGTGGCATGGCGGATGAGTCTGACATTTCGGCAGACACTATCAGCAAAGTCAGCCCCGCCATGCATATCGAACGAAATGATCGTTCCAAAGCCCTTGAGCACGCGTTTGGCAACAGCATGCGTCGAATGTGAAGGCAGGCCTGGATACCGGACACGGGTGATCAGCGGATGTCCCTCAAGCCGCTCCGAAAGCAGCATGGCTGTTTGCTGGGCCCGCTGTAAGCGAAGCGCGAGAGTTCTGGCGCCGCGGACCGCAAGGAATGCTTCAAGCGTTCCTGGTGTCGCGCCAGTCAACTCGCGGGACTTCCTGAGGGCGTGCCACAGCGCATCGTCTTTTGTCGTGGCGACCCCTGCCAGCAAGTCGGAGTGGCCGCCAATGAACTTGGTTGCCGACTGCAGAGACACTGTCGCGCCGAAGTCGAGCGGTTGCTGATTCAAGGGCGTGGCGAAGGTGTTGTCCACTGCCACGATCGCGCCGGGCTTGCGCGGAGCTGCGCAGATGGCCTCCAGATCCGCGACGGCCAGCAGGGGATTGGAAGGTGATTCAAGCCAAATCAGGTCAGCGACACCGCAGGCTTGAATCCAACCAGCTGTATCGTCCACCGCCACGCGCTGCACGGACCAACGCCCTCTTTCAGCGCCCGCTGCCGCTAGGCCTGCAACACCTTGATAGCAATCATCTGGGAGCACGACATTGGCGCCAGCCGCAAGCTGATCGAACACCGAGGCAATGGCGGCCATACCAGAGGCGAACGCTACGGCCTTGCCTGACTCAAGCCCACCGATGACATCTTCGAGTGCTTCCCAAGTCGCGGTACCGTCATCACGCGAGTACTCGCGCCCCCTGCCGATGATGAAGTTCGATGCTGGGATCAGCGGCACGTTCAACGGGGCGCCCGGCTCAGAGGCACGGCCTGCCGTGACGAGCCACGATTCCGGCTTGATTGCAGAAGTGTGCTTTTCCATTCTCAGTACCTCCAAAAAACTGTGGTGCGGAACTATTGATGCGAGTTCTGAGAATCCCATGGCCAATGCCTGGTTGCCATCAATCTGTCTACCAACGTGCCGTGCGGTGCACGGCGTTGAGGATGCAGGCACGCAACGCGCTGTATTCGGAAGCTCGCACTTGCGGCCGAGCAAACTACGCCGAGCTTGCCAGTTTGAGGCCGACGATACCGGCAACTATGAGCCCCAGACTGACCAACCGACCGGGTGCTGCAGATTCCCCGAACAGGACAATGCCGAGGATTGCGGTGCCGACCGCCCCGACTCCGACCCAGACGGCGTATGAGGTGCCAACGGGTAGGGACTTCATGGCGATTCCCAGCAACACGACGCTGATGACCATGGAAGTGATCGTGAAGATGCATGGCCACAGCTTGGTGAATCCATCCGTGTACTTCAGGCCGATGGCCCAGCCCACTTCAAGAAGACCGGCAACAAGCAGAAGCATCCAGGCCATACGATTCTCCGTTCGGCGATCCAGATGCCGCATCCGATCGACTCCGTCGCTGTTCATAAGACCGCCGAAATTCAGCGGACACCAGGTACTGATCGCGTTTCGCCAGCGAGCGGGTGCGGAATGCCGCCATCGCCGTAACTGCGGACAACCTGTGCAATGACCACCTGGTAGCCCTTGAGCCAAAGCGCCTGGCGCTTCTTTGCAGCGATGTGTGCGGGGTGCCCGATAAGCTCCTGGAGCGCCTCCATCGTCTTCCAGTAGTACACGTTGGAAACAAGCCTTGATGCAGGGTTCTCCCAGCTCTCTTCGCCAAGGTAGCCGGGGATGGACTTGGCAAGCTGGGCAATGACGTTGTCCAGGGCATGGAACTCGTCGTCGAACTCGCCCTTAGCGAAAGTGAAGGTGGACGTGTACATGGTTCCTGCTGGCCTCGTCAGCTCGCTCCGCTGGTGTTGCGCATCAATTCCGACATTTCCTCGTGTCCGCGCGCCTTCAACATCTCTGCGGCATTGAGGCGGTCGCGCGCTTCCTTGTTCTGGCTGAGCTTGGACTTGCCAACCAGCGAAGTGACGGCGATTTCGATGCCCACGATGTTGCGCACCATGCTGTCGATGTACTCGGGTGCGGAGTCGCCCATTTTCCAGGGCCTGGGCTCAGCCGCCTCGTGGCGCCGCGTCAGGCGCGCGATGATGCCGCGTGCAAAGCGCTCGTCGTCGTGCACGGTGAGCACGCCGTGCGCGTGCACCACCTCGTAGTTCCAGGTCGGCACCTGGCGGTGCGCCTCGTGCTTGGACGGATACCAGCTGGGAGAGATGTAGGCCTGGGCGCCGCCGAAGATGACCATCACCGGAGTTCCGGTGGGGCAGCGCTGCCACAGCGGATTGGCGCGAGCGACGTGTGCCGACAGCAAGCCATGCGTTCCCACGTCGGGATCGAACTCGAAGGGGAGATGATCGGCATCCAGCCCCGAGGCCCCATGCGTGACCAGCGCACCCAGCGGATGCTCGCGGATGGTGCGGTTCAGTTCCTCGGGTCTTGTTTCGGCGAAGTGCGTGGGGAGGTACATCGGGGCAGGGTGTGAATGATGTGGGTAGCTGGTACTGTCGCGCGGAACCGGCACAATGGGAAGGTCCAGTTCCATTCCTTTTGCATGGACCAGTTGCATACGCCGCCAAGCCCAAGTACCGGTGCCGACAGGGCCGGACGCCGCATCTACGACCTGCTGCGTTCCCAGATCGCCGACGGCACGCTCGCAGCGGGCGCGCAGGTGCCGTCCACGCGTGCCCTGGCGGCCGACCTGGGGGTGTCGCGCACCACCGTCACCGCCGCCTACGAGCAACTCGCTGCCGAGGGCTTCGTTGTCACGTCGGTCGGGCGGGTTGCCCGCGTCGCGAGTCCGCTGGCTGCGGCTCCACGGTCCAACGCAAAGCCGCAACGGCGACCCGGGACCGCACCATCCCTCTCGGCGTTCGGCCGTCGCGTGGCGGCGATCGACATGCCTGGGCTTGCTTTTGCGGAACCTTGCCGCATCGACTTCCTCTACGGCGCGGTCGCTTCTCGCGATTTTCCGGCGCTGGCCTGGCGGCGTGCCTACCAGGCCGAACTGCTGCGCCATCAACGTAGGCTCTACTACGTGGCGCCCGAAGGCGACGCGTCGCTGCGCCGCTCCCTGCAGGGGTACCTCCGGCGTGCGCGAGGCCTGCCCTGCGATGCCGAGCAGATCCTGGTGGTGCACGGCTCGCAGCAGGCCATCGACTTGTGTGCGCGGCTTCTGCTCAATCCCGGCGACGCCTTCGTTTTCGAGGAGCCCGGCTACCTGATGGCGCGCCGGTGCTTCGATGCCACGGGCGCCGAGGCCTTGGCGATACCGGTGGACGCCCAAGGCCTCGACACGGCCAGGCTGCCAAAAGACGAGCGCGCACGCCTGGCCTATGTGACGCCATCCCACCAGTTTCCGCTGGGAGGTGTGCTGCCCATCGGCCGGCGCATGGAACTGCTCCGTTGGGCACGAACGCACCACGCCTGGGTCGTCGAGGACGACTACGACGGGGAGTTTCGCTACGGCCAGCGCCCGATCGACGCACTGCAGTCGGTGGACACCGACGGACGCGTGATCTACATAGGCACTTTTTCCAAGGCGCTGTCGCCGCAGCTTCGGCTCGGCTACCTGGTGCTGCCGCCTGAACTGGTGCCGGTGTTTCGGCAGGCCAAGCGGCTGACCGACCGCCACGCACCCGTGCTGGAGCAGCGTGTGCTGGCGTCGCTGATCGACAGCGGCGCCTACGAGCGCCACGTGCGGCGCACGCGCCGTGCGCACGAACGCCGACGGGCGGCGCTGCTCGATGCCATTGCCCGCCACCTGCCTCCCAGCGCCACGGTCATCGGCGCGGCGGCAGGTCTGCATGTGGTGCTCTGGCTGCCATTCCTGCGGCCTCAGGACGAGCCCGCGCTGGCGGCTGCTGCCCGCAGCAAGGGCGTGGGTGTCTACCCGGTTTCGCCGCTGTTCGCCAAGCCGCCGTCGCGCATGCAACCCCGGCCGGCTGGACTGATCCTGGGGTATGCCAGCCTGACGGTGGAAGAGATCGATCAGGGGATGCGTGTCCTGGCTGCGGTGATCGCCGGGCGGTGAGCGAGGCCGAGCGCCGAAGTGCGCCTTTCGCCGGGCCGGATGCGGTACTCGATCAGGTGCTCTGGCTGAGCCTCACGCGATTTCTTTGGCGTGCCAGCACTTGCGCCTCAGACTGTCCGACCAGCGCCTGATAGGCGGCAGGGGCAGTGGCACCTTCGGTACTGATTAGCAGCACGCGCGCATCGGGCCCCAGCCCCACCGTGGCAGCTTGTGCCGGGTGGCTTAGGAGTTCGATGAGGCCTGCGAGGCCGGCTGCGCCTGATTCACCAGAAACCACAGGGAGATCCACTGCATTGCCGATCGCCAGCAGCCGCATCGCAGCAACCGCATCGTCATCGGTGATGGTCATGAAATAGTCAGCCCCGGACACAAGAAATCTCCATGCAAGTGGCGAGGCTTCGCCGCAGGCCAGGCCGGCCATGACCGAGTCGACCGAGCCCGTTGCCTTGGACGCAATGCCGCGCAACGCACTTTGAAAAAGACAGTCGGCCTGCGCCGGCTCTACGATTACCACTGTGGGGCGACGCTCCCCATAGCACTCCCAAAAGTAGCTCAGGATTCCTGCCGCGAGGCCGCCAACGCCGCCCTGAAGAAAGACATGCGTGAACGGCACCGTCTGGTCGCTACCTGACGCTTCAACAATTTCAGCAGCGACAGTCCCGTACCCTTGCATGACGTCCCGCGGGACCTCTTCGTAGCCGTCGTATGACGTGTCTGAAACAACATGCCAATCGTTGGCCTTGGCGAGACGAGCAGCTTCCTCGACAGAGGCGTCGTAGTTCCCCTGGACGCGCATCACCCTGGCGCCAAACCTGGCGATCGCCTGCTCTCGTTCTTCGCTGACATTCGCATGGAGAACGATCACACAATGGCAGCCCATGGTCTGCGCTGCCGCCGCAAGGCCTTTGCCGTGATTGCCATCTGTCGCGCTGATCACCGTAAAGGCTTCTAGCAACGATCTGTAGCCGCCCTTGAAAAGCAGCTTCGGATCAAGGTTGTGATCCGGCCAAAGGCGAAGGATCAGCCGGGCCAAAGCGATCGGCGCTCCAAGCGCCTTGAAACTCCCGAGATCGGATCGGACGGACTCATCCTTCAGATAAAGCTTTCCGATTCCGAGGCTGCGAGCCAGGCCATCGAGTTCGTACAACGGCGTGGGCCCCGGATTCAAACTGTTCCATGACGAGATCCAGTCGCGGCTTTCCTGGGCCTTGGCGATGGACATCACCGACTGGAGTTCACGGGGATAGGCGCTGCGCGTGGCGCGCTCATTGGCAATCAGCATCTTGGATTCCGTTGGTTGTTTTCGCCCCCTTAGCTTGAACGCCAGGAGTTCATGAATCCTAGGACCGCTTCTTGTGTTGCTTGGCGCGATCTGGACAGCAAAAACAGGACAACGAACCAGATTCAGGGAGAACAATGGACGGCTGTTGCGTGCTCGGGCGCTCCTCACCTTGGCCATTGCGGCGCAGATAATGGATGGCATGCACCTCGATAACTACGACGTCAAGATCTTGGGCTTGCTCCAGAGGGACAGCAAGATCTCACAGCGCGAACTGTCGGAGGCCGTCAATCTGTCTCCATCCGCGGTCAATCGTCGGATAGCAGCCCTCGAATCTGCGGGGGTGATCGCCGCCACCGTGTGCATCGTCGATCCGTCGTCAGTAGGTCACCTCATCACGATCCTCGTCGAGGTCAAGCTCGAGAGCGAGAGGCTTGACTTACTCGACGAGGTGAAAACACGTTTTGCCGACTGTCCGCAGGTACAGCAGGTTTACTACGTCACGGGGGAGTACGACTTCGTGCTCGTGATAGTCGTCAAGGACATGACGGAGTACGAGCAACTCACCCGCGACCTCTTCTTCAGCTCTGGGAACGTCAAGGGGTTCAGGACCTATGTCGCCATGCAGCGTGTCAAGGTCACACTGAACGTTCCCCTCGCCGAAAAGTGACCGAAATAGGGCACTGAGCCGCTCCAAATCGGGCATGCCGCTCCGGGACGGTGCCAAGCATCATCCGTGCAAAAAACCGTCTCACAACGCGTCGATCTTCTGCAACCACAAGGGGGATCGGTGATTTTCTCCGCCCCGTGCGCACCAGAATTCTCCTCACCGATGGCGGCGATGGGCGTAAAACCTACTTCATCACACCGGGGCCCACAAAGTTCAGCAGACTGACCATTTAGAGGAGCAAGCTCATGAGCATCAATCGTCGCCAAGTTCTGAAGGGTGTCGCAGGAGCCGGCGGTGCAGCCATTGCACCGTCGTTCCTCGCAGTACCGGCACTGGCCCAGAGTCTCAAGGGCACCGGCGAGGTCGTCGTGTACGACGGCGGTGGGTCGTGGGGAGAGGCAAAGCGAGTGGCACTTTTCGACCCCTTCGAGAAGGAGACCGGGATCAAGGTCATTGCGCAGCCGCGTACTGACCTGGGCGCTGTTCGCGCCAGCGCGTTGGCTGGCTCCCCGCGGTACGACGTAACCATTTTGACGGGCGGCAATACCACGGCCTTCGAACGCGAGAACCTCCTGGTTCCGATCGACTACGGGTACTTCAACAAGGCCGATCTGGATGCCTTCAACCCTGTTGCTACAGGCAAGTTCACCGTCCCGCACATCATCTATTCCCTGCTGATTGCCTACGATCCCGCGAAGTTCGGCAGCAACTCGATTTCGTCCTGGGCCGACGTGTGGGACACGAAGAAGTTTCCGGGCGGCCGCACCCTGTGTACGGGGACGCGAGGGCCGGACGGTGCTGTCTTCGAGGCGGCTCTACTGGCAGACGGTGTCGACCCCGCCAAGATCTATCCGATCGATTGGGATCGCGCATTCAAGAGCCTTTCCCGTATCAAGCCCGAGATCGTGAAATGGTGGAACAGCGGTGCCGAGGGCCCCCAACTGCTGATCGACAAGCAGGTGACCGCCGGCAGCGGATGGAACGGGCGAATCTACGCTGCAAACGAGAAGAGCCAGAAGATTGGCTTCACCTGGAACCAAGGCATCCTGCAATACGACAGCTGGGTGGTTCTCAAAGGTTCCAAGAACGTTGACAACGCGAACAAGCTGCTCGCTTTCATGTCGCGCGCAGAGGTGCAGGCGAACTTCTCCAAGCACATTTTGTACGCGCCGCCGAACTCGCGCGCCTACGACTACATCCCTGCGGAACGCGCAAAGATGCTGCCGACGTACGCCGAGTTCAAAAAGCAGCAGATCGTTCAGGACTACGCCTTCTGGAACGCGCTGGGCAAGAACGGTCGCCCCAACAACCTTACCGCGGTGGCGGAATGGGAGCGGTGGCTGGTCGGTGCGCGCTGAACGGTCCATCTGGGCGCATCGAATCGTCGGTTGCACACGGCTCTAGAGCCATTCGGAAGTTCTCATGAAGCTTGGTTGGAAAAGCGCACGCCATAGCCGTGCGCCAATGATCCTGCTCTTGGTCGTGCCGGCATTGGCGATTTTCGCGGCGGGATATCTCTTTCCGGTGGCCCAACTGGTACTCAAGAGCTTTCGCAACGAGAGCACTTGGTCGCTGCTGCACTACCAGGAGATCGCGAGCTCAGGGGTTTTTGCCTGGGTCCTGTTTCAGACGCTGCTGCTGGCGGTCGTGGTGACACTGGCCTGCCTGATCCTGGCCTATCCGCTCGCATATTCAATCTCTCGGTGCCCTCCGTGGCTGGCAAGCCTCCTCTTGGTACTGGTCACTCTCCCGTACCTGACCAGTATCTTGATCCGGACATACGCCTGGACCGTCCTGCTGAGCCCTGCCGGCCTGATCAACCAGTTGCTGTTGTACCTTGGGATCGTTTCGGAGCCGCTGCGACTGGTCTTCAACAAGATCGGCGTGTATATCGGAATGATCCAGGTGCAACTGCCACTGATGGTGTTTCCGCTGTATGCCGCACTCGCTCGTTTTGACCGAAAACTGAGCATCGCCGCGCAAAGCTTGGGAAGTTCGCCGGCAGATGCCTTCCTGCGCATCACGCTCCCCAGTTCGATGCCCGGTATTGTCAGCGGCTGCACCCTCGTGTTTCTCTCCTGCCTGGGCTTTTACATCACGCCCGCACTTCTTGGCGGTCCGAACGATTACATGATTGCGCAGGGCATCACCATCCGAGTCCTGACCCTCGGTGAGTTCGAGGCTGCCGCCGCTCAGGCGACAGTCTTGCTCGCCATGGTTGCAACGGTCTTCGTGATCTTTCGCACCAAGGTTGCGACGGAGCTGGAGGACGAATCGCAGTCCAGCCAATCGGCGAGAAAGGTTCGAGATCTTTCCGCAACTGCGCATATACCTGCACCTCTTGCAAAGGGGCTTCAGCGCGCGCTGGAAGTGATTTCTTCGGTTCGCTCACCGCTGCTCGTGCTGCTGTCCGCATTCACGCTGGCCCTGCTCGTCCTTCCGTTTGTGGTGGTGATCCCACTTGCGTTCAGCGACGCCGCATACTTGAGCTTTCCACCGCCCGGTTACTCGCTGCGATGGTTCACCAAGTTCTTCAGCAACTCGCAATGGCTGAGTGCGCTTTCGTTCAGCGGCCGTACGGCACTCCTGGCCTCTCTGCTGGCCATCACGATCGGCGTACCCATCGCATTTGCGCTCGTGCGGTTTCGCTTCGTTGGCCGGGTTCCGCTCTATCTTCTGCTGATTTCTCCGATGATCGTTCCCCATGTGGTCATGGCGGTGGCCTTCTTTTTCAGTTTTGCAAAGACCCCGCTTATCGGCACGGCGACTGCATTCGTGCTCGCCTACACCATCATCGCAACCCCCTACGTGGTCGTCATCCTGATCGCAGGCCTCAAGAAGTTCGATCGGAGCCTGGAACAGGCCGCGATCAGCCTCGGCGGGCATCCCCTCACTGCATTGCGTACCGTAACGCTTCCGCTGCTGCTTCCCTCCCTTGCTAGCGCGCTCGTATTCGCGTTCATCACTGGATTTGACGACGTGGTCTACGGTCTGTTTGTGAGCGGTCCGTCCGCAACGCCTTTGCCGATCCGCATGTGGGACGACATCCGCCTAGAAATCAGTCCACAGATCGCCGTTGTTGCCGTGCTCTTTCTCGCGAGCCTGGCGGCACTCGTCGCGGTCAAGACGGTTGCGTCAGCGGCCCTCCACCATCGTTCGCACCGGAAGGACATCTGAACATGAGCAGCATTGGACCCCTTGCTTTCTCCGTCGAGGAGTACCGCCGACGTCTCTGCATGGTGCAAGACGCGATACGCGCTCGTCATCTCGACTGGGCGATTCTGGACGAGCCAGAGACCATGGGCTGGCTTTCCGGCTACGCCGTCGGAGAGAACCTGTGGCGCGCGTGCCTCGTTCCGGTGGTCGGTGACCCCTTTCTCCTGATCCGAAAACTCGACATGGCGCCGGCACGTGCGAAGAGCTGGCTGCAAGACATCGTAGCCTTCTCTGACTGGGAGGAGCCTGTCTCGGTTTTGGCGGCCGCGCTGAGGTCCCGGGGAGCACACGCGCGAATCGGTGTCGACTTCCAGTCCCACTCCTTCACCCGTCAGCGGCAAGACCTCCTCGCGCACGCTCTTCCAGATTCTATTTTTTGCGACTTGGAACGAGCAGTCTGGGACGCGCGTCGATGCAAGTCGAACGAGGAGGTCGAACACCTTCGTGTGGCTGCGAGCTTGTTGGATCGCGCAGTCTTGAAAGTGGCCGATGCCATTCGGCCAGACGCCTCGCAGCGAGACGTTGCCGCCGTTGCCGCCGCCGAGTATTACCGGCTTGGTTTCGACGATGGTTTCGTTGGCTACGTGACGGCTGGTTCGGACTGGGATTGTCTGCACAGCTCGATGAGTGACGAGCCGATCGGAGACGGTGCGCTGGTCCACGTCGAGCTTCTGCCCAAACTCAAGGGCTACTCGGTGCGGATCATGCGCACCGTGGCCGTGGGGCGGGCGACCGAAGATCAGAAGTCAACCTTCGCGGGCCTCTGTGCGCTTCAGGATGAGCAGTTCAGAGCCATGCGTCCTGGCGCAATCGCAGCCGATGTCGACGCCATCGTGCGGCAGGGCGTACTGTCGGCGGGCCTGAGACCCGACTATGAAAACATCACGGGCTATACCTTGGGGTTTTCGGCACCCTCGTCTCAGCGTGTGAGCGATCTCTACAGGTCTTTCGTACCGACCGCCACTTGGCTGCTCGAGAAGGGCATGGTGTTCCACATGTACACCTCCGCTCGAGGCCTGGCCGTCAGCGAGACTGTCCTGGTGACTGAATCCGGCGCCGAGCGATTGACTCGTACGCCCCGCAAGATCTTTGAAACTGGGGTGAAAGCATGATGACTGGCCGCATGGAATCGGTTCGGGACATTCCGGAGGCCCAAGTGGGGAGGCGAAGCGCTGGGGTCAGCGTTGCGAATGTCTCGAAGTCCTATGGAGCGTTCAAGGCGCTCGACGACGTGTCGCTCACGGTCGAACCGGGGGAGTTCGTCGCGCTTCTGGGCCCCAGTGGTTCCGGCAAGTCGACCTTGCTCATGATGATCGCGGGTTTCGAAACACCGAGCTCGGGTGACCTTCTGGTGAAAGGTGTACGCGTCAACGACCAGCCTGCATACAAACGCGGCTTCGGAGTGGTGTTCCAGCGCTATGCGCTGTTCCCACACATGACGGTCGCTGAGAATGTGGCATACCCTCTCTTCCGTCGCGGATTGAGGGGCAAGGAGGTTGAGGCAGAGGTGGCCAAGGCATTGGCCCTGGTGGCGCTCGGGGCCTTGAGGAACAGGCTCCCAGCCCAACTGTCCGGCGGACAGCAGCAGCGGGTGGCTCTTGCGCGCGCCTTGGTATTCAAGCCGCCGCTCTTGCTCATGGACGAACCCCTTGGAGCGCTGGACCGCAAGCTGCGCCAGCAATTGCAGCTGGAGATCAAGCAGATCCACCGGCAGATCGGGAGCACGATCATCTTCGTGACCCATGACCAGGAAGAAGCGCTGTCGATGGCAGACCGGGTCGCCGTTCTCGAGGGAGGCCGCTTGCAGCAATTTGGATCTCCCCGCGATCTCTATGAGAGCCCGGCGAGCGCGTTCGTGGCGGACTTCATCGGGGAAACCAGCTTTCTGCCCGTGGTGCTGTCGCCGGCTGGGACGGACATCAACGCAGAAATCGCCTCTCTGCGAATTCGCAGGTCGATACCCGTTGAACGGGTCCTCACCCGTTCAACCTCTGGCCGCCTTGCAATTCGCCCGGAGAACGTGCAGCTGCGACTGTCGGAAGATGGTCCTGCTCGCGTTGTTGAATCCGCGTACGCCGGGACGACTCAGGTGGTGCTCGTCGAAGTGGGTGACGTTCGGCTGCTCTCCCGCTCGCAGATGACACCTGACAGGCAGTTGTTTCATGCCGGCCAGCGCGTTGAAGTCGATCTCGACACGGCGCACGCGATGGTCTATCCGATCGAATAGGGGCTGACTGATATGCATTATCCCAACCACTCCACTCGGGAATCGGCGATTTCAGCGGCGCTAGAAACGTTCGACTCGGGCCGATTCCTTGCCGACTTGAATCGCCGTGTCTCATACCGCACCGAAAGCCAGGTCGAAAGAAGCGCCTCGCAACTTCACGCGTACCTGCGGGACGAGATCGCACCGACTCTCGGTCGCCTTGGCTTCACATTCCGGATCGTCGCCAACCCGGCGGGCGTCGACGCTCCAATTCTTCTGGCAGAACGGATCGAGGAGGAGGGCATGCCGACAGTCGTCACTTACGCGCACGGAGACGTTGTCCGTGGCTATGACGATCAATGGCGAAAGGGTCTCGAGCCATGGAAGGTGGTTGTCGAAGGAGATCGCTGGTATGGACGCGGCACCGCTGACAACAAGGGGCAGCATTCGATCAACATCGCTGCACTTGACTCGGTGATCGCGGCCCGAAATGGAAGGCTCGGCTTCAACATCAAGCTGGTGTTCGAAACAGGAGAGGAGATCGACTCGCCCGGGCTCGGTGACCTTTGCGAAGCCGAGAAGGACTTTCTGGCGGGGGATCTTTTTCTTGCGTCCGACGGGCCCCGCGTTGCCGCGGACAGGCCGACCATTTTTCTCGGCTCACGCGGCGAGCTCAACTTCCAGCTCGAGGTCGATCTGCGGGACGGCGCGCATCACTCCGGCAACTGGGGAGGCGCGCTACGCAACCCCGCCGTCGTTCTGTCGCATGCGATTGCAACGCTGATCGACAAGGATGGCCGCATTCTGGTGAAAGGGCTCCTTCCTCCTCCCCTCTCTCCCGCTGTACGCGCCGCAATTTCGGATCTCGTGCTCGGAGGAGACGAGCACGCCCCCGCGGTGGACCCATCTTGGGGCGAACCTGGATTGACCCCCGCCGAAAGGGTCTGGGCATGGAACGCGTTGGAGGTGATCGCGTTCAAGGCGGGCAACCCTGACGCACCCGTCGGTGCGATCCCACCAACGGCACGGGCGCACTGCCAATTGAGGTACGTCGTCGGCACGGACTGGGAGAACGCGCACCGGCACCTCGAAGAGCACCTTGCCGCCAACGGGATCTCATTTGTGAAAGTAACAGTGCAGCCCGCCGGAACCGCAACTCGCCTGGATCTGAATGATCCCTGGGTCGATTGGACACTTCGCTCCATCGAAGCGACCACGGGGAAGAAGCCTGCACTGCTGCCGAATATCGGCGGCACCGTTCCCAATGCGATCTTCGCTGAAACCCTTGGCCTGCCTACGGTATGGGTTCCCCATTCCTATGCCGCGTGCTCGCAGCACGCGCCGAATGAACACCTATTGGGCTCGGTGGCGCGTGAGGCCCTGGCCGTGATGGCCGGAATTTGGTGGGATCTTGGAGACGACGGGGCCGACGTCGCCGCATTGCGCAAATGCCGATCCGGAGCCTAGGTTCCAGTGTCAGCTGTTCCAGGGCCCGGTAGCAGCCGGTTAATCTGGACCGAATGGGCCGTGTTTCGTGTCCCGCTCAATGGCTGAATAGATCCATCGGCGTCACGGGCTCTTGCGACAATGCTCATCGGGCCGGGCGTTCGCGGCAGCGGAAGCGTCGCCGCGAACTGCTGCCATTCGAATTCTCGGCGGGGCCGGACCTCGGCCTCTTGCCAGGTTGCCCCGCCATCGGCGCTGAGCGCCACGCCGCCGATGCCGTTGTTGCTCCAGGCCCAGCCCTTGACTTCCACAGCATCTGTGGAGACGGTGTCGCCGGGGGCCGGATGGGTGATCATCGAATTGGGCTCGACAGCCCACACCGGCTCTCGAGCGACTTTGCCTTCATGCTCGCTGTCGCGGTTGTACCAAAGGGTCGTGAAGGGGGAGTCCGCACGCCTGCCTTGGACCGACAGCCGGCAGAGCCACTTGGTCATGTTGGTGCCGAACCAGCCAGGCACCACGAGGCGAACCGGGCCGCCTCGCTCGCGCGTCAACGGTGCGCCATTCATCTCGTAGGCCACGAGCACCTCGTGAGACAGCGCCTTCGAGATCGGCAGGTCCTTGCGGTACCGGTTCATCTTGCGACCGCCGAACTCGCCGCTGTCCAGGCCGTCCGACCAGACATGGGTGGCACCCGCCGCGAGCTGCGCTTGCTCGAGCAGCACAGCCAGTGGCACGCCAGTCCAGCGGACGTTGCCTACGCGCCAGAGGTTGCTGTCAGCCGGCGCGAGCGGGCTGCCAAAGCACTCGTGGAAAGCCGTGACGGAGACTGAAGGCAGGCGCCGGAGACCGTCCAGCCCAATCGAGAAAGGCCTGCGGACGAGCCCGTCGACTTGCAGCCGCCACCGCTTGGCGTCGACTTCTACGGAGCCCATGTGGATGGTCTCGAAGAGCTGCGCATCGGAGGTGATGAAGTCGCGCAGCACCGCAGGGGCGGGTGGCGGTTTCAGGTGGAACCCCGGAGACCGACCAACGACAACCGAACGCTCTGCTCCTTCAGGCAGCGGTGGCAGGAAAGTCGAGCTATTCATTCAGCACCCCGGCAGTCACCTCATCGTCGAGCAGCCGCGGAAACTGCGGATCGGAAGACCCGGACCACGCGACCGGCTCGTGGCGGCGGCGTTCGACACCCAGAGAGAAGACGTCGAATCGGTTGTAGTAGCCCACCACGTCATGGAACTGCTTCGGCTCGATGCACTTGTTCAGGTCGAACTCGGCGTAGGCGATTCCCTCCTCGTTCTGAAGCGTGTCGCCGATCTGCGTGCCGGTCGGATCCACGAACATCGACACGCCGCGCGGCGTGCCGTCGACCACTTCAGCCACGGCCGGATCGCGATCCACCAGGAAATCGCGCATCGCCTTGTCCATGAAGCTCGCGCAGATGATTCCGAACGCCTTGGCTTCGAATGAATGGGCGGAAGCCCGAATGCGGTTTGCCGCAACGTTGTCGAAGTTTCCGCCCCCCGACGGCTTTCGCGTGGGCCACATCGGCGGCCAGCTGGAGACATGAATCTGCTCCGCCTGCGCCATGAGCGAGAAGCGTGCGAGCGGGTTGGTGTTCTCGCCGCAGATCAGCCCGCCAATGCGCCCGAAACGCGTGTCGGCGACCCGAAGCCCCTGTCCGTCTCCCGCGGCCCAGACCAGCTTCTCGTAGAAGGTCGGCACCAGCTTGCGATGATGGTTGAGCAGCTCGCCCGTCTCGCCGATCAGGATGTTCGAGTTCCAGATGCAGCCGGCGCTCACGGTGCTGCGTTCACTGATGCCCATCGACACGCACACGCCAAAGCGCTTGGCGGCTGCGGCAATCAAGGCCACCTCAGGGCCCGGCACGTAGACGCTGTTCTCGACCATGGCCTCGAACAGATCGTGGTTGTAGATGGGCGCCCACAGGGCGGCCCACACCGGGAACGCCGGAATGTACGTCTCCGGGAACGCGATCACCTGGGCGCCATGAAGGGCGGCTTCCTTGATGATGGACACGGCCTTTTCGGCCGTGGCGGTCTTGTCGAGCAGCACCGGCGCTGCGTGGGCGCCGGCAACCTTCACCCGGGGCAAAGAACTCATGTCAGGTACTCGCTATGCGTTGCTGAGGGTCACAGGATAGTTGCCCGTACAGCCGCACAGATGCTCGAAATGCGCAACAAGAGGTGCATTTTTGCGGGCTCCACGGGTCCATGGAGCATCTGCGCACAGCGGGTTGTGAATTTCCCGGCGGCTATTTGTTCGGAACATGCTCACCATTGCCGTGTCGCGGACCTGATCCGTTCAACCCAGCCTGGAGGGCCCATGGACCCATCGCACGAGTATGTTCGCCTTTCCCGCACCGGCCGCTGCGCATGCGGCGGTACCCACGGTGACGATGAGGAGTGCCTCGCGGAGAACACGGCTGTGAATGCCGACGATGCGCTGGCTGGTGCCATGGCCCAGGGCATGCTGCACGGCCTCTTTCCCGAGCGCGGCCTGCGACGGGCATTCGTCAAGACGCTGGGGAGGGCAGGGGCGCTGGCCGCGCTCACGGCACTCACGCCCCTGACACAACTCGCCGCCGTTGCGCAGGAGCGCAGTAAGGCCGCGCCGGAGAAGAAGCGGCTCGCCGTCGGCTTCCTGCCCATCACCTGCGCAACGCCACTGATCTATGCGGAGCAGCTCGGACTCTTTCCGCGCGAGGGGCTGGAGCTGAGCCTGCAGAAGATCGCCGGCATCGCGCTGATCCGCGACAAGATGGTCAACGGTGAACTGGACATCTCCCAGCAGGTGATGCCGGTTGCGCTGGCCATGTCGGCCGGCATCGGCGGCGCTCCCATTCCGGCCCGTGTGATGACGGTGCTCAACCAGAACGGCAACTCGCTGGTCCTTGCGATGAAGCACAAGGACAACCGCGATCCGAAGAACTGGAAGGGCTTCAGGTTTGCCGTGCCGTTCGAGCAATCCCATCAAATGCTCCAGTTGCGTCACTATCTCGCATCGGCAGGGCTGGACGCGGACCGCGACGTGTCCTACCGCGTCGTTCCTCCGTCCGAATACGTCTCCAACCTCCGCGTGGGCAACATCGATGGTTTCTTCGGCGGGGAGCCGGGCGGCCAACGCGCCGTGTACGAAGGGGCGGGTTTCATCCACCTGGTCTCGAGCGAGATCTGGCCGGAGCATCCTTGCTGCTCGGTCACAGCGACCGAGGCCTGGATCAAGGCGCATCCGAACAGCTTCATGGCCGCCTACCGCGCGATCATCGCGGCGAGCCTGCATGTGTCCGAGCCCGCCAATCGCGTTGGAATGGCCAAGATCCTTGCCCAGCCGCAGTATCTCAATCAGCCCGAGACGGTGGTGGACCAGGTCCTGACCGGCCGGTATGCCGATGGCCTCGGCAACGTGAAGACCCTGCCGCGCCGCATCGACTTCCAGCCCTTTCCGCATTACTCGAGCGCCGTCTGGCTGCTGACCCAGATGCGCCGATGGAACATGATCAAGGAGGACCTGGACTACAAGGGCCTTGCCCGCCAGGTCATGCTGGCCACCGATGCAAAGCGCCTCATCGAGGAGCGCGGCGGCAAGGCACCCGAGGTTGGATTCCGCAAGGAAACGATCCTGGGCAAGAGCTTCGACTCCGACCGTCCCGCCGACTATCTGAAGTCGCTGGGCAAGGCGTGATCATGCAAGGCGCGATCTCGACCTCACGCTCCTGGCTGGCCACGCTGGCGATCGGCCTGCTCTTGCTGGCGATCTGGCAGGCACTCGCCTCCACCGGCGGCGGCAGCGCGCCGGCGGAGCTTTCGGACTACGACAAGCTGATGGGCAAGAGCCCCGGTGTCTCCGTGGAGCGCTCGGCCATTCCGACCCCCATCGACGTGTTCAAGCGCGCCGGCGAACTGTTTGCGGACCCATTCCGCCGCAACGGCGAGAACGACCTGGGCATTGCCTGGCACCTGCTCGATTCGCTCAGGCGCGTTTTCAGCGGCTACGCCCTGGCCGTGCTGGTCGGCGTTCCCCTGGGCTTCCTGTTGGGACTGGTTCCATGGCTGGGCCAGGCGCTGAATCCTTTCATCCAGCTGCTGCGGCCCGTCTCGCCCATGGCCTGGATGCCGCTGGCGCTCTACACCCTGAAGGACAGCGGCACGTCGGCGATCTTCATTATCTTCATCTGTTCGATCTGGCCGATCCTGATCAACACCCTCTACAGCACCGCGAGCGTGCGCCAGGACTGGACCAATGTCGGCCGCGTGATCGGTCTCACGCCGTTTGAGCGCGCGCGCAAGATCGTCTTTCCGGCGGCGGTTCCGATGATCCTCACGGGCATGCGTATCTCGATCGGCATCGCCTGGCTGGTGATCGTGGCGGCGGAGATGGTGGTGGGCCAGAGCGGGATCGGCTTCTTCGTGTGGAACGAATGGAACAACCTGCAGATCTCCAGCATCATCGTCGCCATCGTGATGATCGGCATTGTCGGCCTGGTGCTGGACCAGTTGCTCGGCGCATTGATGAAGCATCTGAGCTTCCGCGAATGAAAGGTCAGACGATGCTGCGGCCAACTTTCTCCCCTGTTTCTACTGGCTCCACGGCCACGCCCGGGTTCCTGCGCGTTTGCGGTGTGCGGCAGACCTTCAGCACGCCCAAGGGCGACTTTCCGGCGCTCAGCGAGATCAACCTGGAGATTCGCAGAGGCGAGTTCGTTGCGCTGATCGGCCACTCCGGATGCGGCAAATCCACGCTGCTCAATCTTCTCGCCGGGCTGGCATCGCCGACGGCGGGAACCGTCTCCTGCGACGGGGAGATCATCCGGGGACCGGGACCTCGGCGGGCGATGGTGTTCCAGAACCATTCGCTCCTGCCATGGCTCAGCTGCTTCGACAATGTGCGCATGGCCGTGCGCAGCGTGTTTCGCGGCGAATCTGCTTCCGCGGTCCATCGCCGTACCGAGGCGGCGCTCGAGATGGTCGGCCTGGTGCATGCAGCGCACAAGAAGCCCAGCGAAATCTCCGGCGGCATGAAGCAGCGCGTCGGCATCGCCCGGGCGCTGTCGATGGAACCGCAGGTCCTGCTGATGGACGAGCCTTTCGGTGCGCTCGACGCACTCACGCGCGCCAGGTTGCAGGACGAGCTGCTCGGCATCGTCGAGAAAACCGAAAGCACCGTCGTCATGGTCACGCACGACGTGGACGAGGCGGTGCTCCTTGCGGACCGCATCGTCATGATGACGAACAGTCCCGCGGCGCGGATCGGGGAGATCCTGGACGTTCCCATCGGGCGGCCGCGCGACCGCGTCAGCCTGGCCACCGATTCGACCTATGCAGAGTGCAGGCGCGCGCTGATGGACTTCCTGTACCGACGCCAGGCGCACGTCGAGCAGTCGACAGGCTGAGTTCGCCTCGGCAATCCTCCATCTTCCGGGCACTGAGTGGTCCGGACGGGGAAGCGGCCGTACGAGGCTGCGCTTTCACTTGTTTTGCGCATCTCGATGTGAAATGCTATCCAGAATCCAGAAGCCAGTCAGGCCGATGGAGCAGGATTGCACACGACAACACACGAGAAGGCCGCATGACGACCAAGAAGGTACCCCTCGCCAACCTCGATTGGGACGATGTGCGACTGTTCCTGCATATCAACCGTACGGGGAGTCTTTCCCAGGCAGCCCGGCAGCTTCACATCGATCATTCCACGGTCAGCCGCCGGCTCTCGCAGCTGGAGCTTTGCCTGGGCGGCCCGCTTTTCGAACGTCACCGCGCCGGGCTCAAACCCACTGAGCTGGCGCATGTTCTCGCCCTCCAGGCCGAGAACATGGAGAGGGCAGTGTTGTCGCTGCAGGAGGAGCTCGGCGGAACTGACAGGGAGCCGTCGGGCAGCGTGCGTATCGCCATGATGGAGGGGATCGGCACCACCTTCGTGGCTCGCCACCTCGAGCCGCTGCTGCGCACGTATCCCAAGCTGCGGGTGGAACTGGTGACGTCTTCTTCGATCGTCAATGTGAGCCGCATGGAAGCCGATGTTTTCGTCAGTTTTTTCAAACCGATCGGCCAGGGACTGGCATGCGAGACAGCGGGTTCGTTCGCGCTGTATCTGTATGCCTCGCGGAGCTATCTCGAGAACCACGGAACACCCGCGAGTCTGGCCGACCTCCCGACGCATCAGTTCGTGGGATATCTGGACGACCTGATCTAGCTTGACGCGGTACGCTGGCTCGATGAACTGATCACTCGACCTCAAATGAGCTTTCAGTCCAACAGCATGCTGGCACAGATGGCAGCCGCAGCATCCGGGCTCGGCCTGGTGCTCCTCCCCAAGTTCTCCGTGGTGAAAGAGGACACGCTGGTGCCGGTGCTCGCCGATACGGCGAAGGTAATGCGAACGCTCTGGGTGAGCGTGCACCATGACCTCCAATACTCGGCCCGGATCCGGGCCGTCACCGAGTATCTTCGGCGGCTTTTCGAGTCGAAGCAGGAATGGCTCAACGGCCCTGCGGACGCGGAGCCACGCGGCTAAGGTGGCGAGATAGAAGCCTGTTGACAAGCGTTCCTCGCTTGCAACGGTGTCTTCAGCAACGCTGCGGTGGCGCCAATGCAGAACCCCGCGACGGGTTCGGTTGCAGCATCTGGCTCATCCTCGTGCCCGGCAAGTTGCGTCAGCGTGAACCAAGCGCTTTCCCTCGAGAACACGACCATCGATGACAACGGCCAGGTTGAGCGCAGCCACGGCCGTCACGTTCTTGGCGTTCTGCTGAACGGAATGCTTGTTGTTATTTTAGAATTGTTCTAGACTTTCGGACATCGACACACGAGAGACATGCGCATGAAGCGATACCAGCTGTTCATCAACAACGAATGGATCGACCCGGCCTCCGGTGTCTGGTTCGAATCGACCGAGCCCTACTCTGGAAAAGCTTGGGCCGAGGTTCCGAGAGGCGGGGTGGTAGATGTCGAACTCGCGGTACGCGCTGCGCATGACGCGCTTGAAGTACCCGCTTGGCGCGATCTGACGGCAACGCAGCGTGGCGCCTTGCTGCGCAAGCTTGCCGACCTGGTGGGCCAGAACGTCGAGGTTCTGGCACAGACCGAGCAGCGCGACAACGGCAAGCTCATCGCAGAGGTCAGCGGGCAAGTCCAGAACGTTGCGCAGTGGTTCCACTATTACGCGGGCCTGGCAGACAAGGTCCAGGGCGCGGTGGTGCCAATCAACAAGACCGGCGTCTTCAACTACGTCAAGCACGAACCCCTGGGTGTGGTCGCGGCGATCACACCGTGGAACTCTCCGCTCGCCCTGACGGTATGGAAGATTGCCCCGGCACTTGCAGCAGGCAACACCATGGTGATCAAGCCTTCGGAGTACACGTCGAGTTCGTTGTTGGAACTGGCTGCCTTGGTGAAGTTGGCGGGCTTCCCGCCTGGCGTCTTCAACGTCATTACCGGCTTCGGCGCTGAAGTCGGGGAGCCGCTCGTGAGCCACCCCCTGGTGGCCAAGGTGGCCTTCACTGGCGGCGACGCCGCCGGCCAGAAGATCAACGAGATTGCCGCCAGGGACTTCAAGAAGGTCACGCTCGAACTCGGAGGCAAGTCCGCCAACATCGTGTTTGACGACGCGGATCTGGACCAGGCCGTGATGGGCGCGGTGGCGGGCATCTTCGGTGCGGCCGGGCAGACCTGCATGGCCGGCTCGCGGCTTCTGGTACAGCGCGGCATTTACGACCGCTTCGTCGCGATGCTGATCGATGTGGCAAGCAAAGCCATCGTGGGCGACCCGGCAAAGATGGAAACCCAGGTCGGGCCCATCGCTACAAAAGCGCAGTTCCAGAAAATCCTGGACTACATCGAGATCGCCAAGGACGGCGGCGCCCAGTGCGTGCTCGGCGGCCACGCGCTTACCGGCGAAGGCTACGGACAAGGCCAATTCGTGGCGCCCACCATCTTCACCGGCGTCAGCAACGACATGCGCATTGCGCAGGAAGAAGTCTTCGGACCCGTGCTCTCGGTGATTCCTTTCGACGATGAGGCCGATGCGGTGCGCATCGCCAACGACACCCAGTTCGGTCTCGCAGCCGGCGTATGGACGCAGAACCTGCATCGTGCGTTCCACATGTCGGACCGGTTGAAGGCCGGCACGGTGTGGGTCAACAACTACCGCGCCACCAGTTTCACCACGCCCTTCGGAGGCTACAAGCGCAGCGGCATCGGGCGCGAGGGCGGCGTCGACGCGATCAAGGAATACCTGCAAAGCAAGAGCGTCTGGATCACCACACAACCGTCGCGCACCAACGCGTTCGTGCTCGGCTGACCCCCAACCCGGCGCCTGCGCGCCACCCCCGGAGACAACATGAATTCAAAGATGGAAACCGACCTGCTGATCGTCGGCTGCGGCGTCGCGGGCCTCTCGGCCGCGGTCACTGCCTTGGAAGCGGGCCTCAAGGTCGTCAACCTCGAGCGCTCGGAGGAAGAGCACTTCGGCGGCAACTCGCGCTGGACCGAAGCCTACATGCGCATGAAGAACGACTCGGAAGTCTCGGACGACTTCGAAGAGCATTTCGCTCATAACGCTGGCTGGAACATCGATCCCAACGTGCTCAACGCATTGACGGACGACGCGGCGCTTCAGCCGGCTTTCGCAAAGGCGCATTCGCTGCCCGATCCGGAAGTGATCTCGGCCTTCGCACAGTCGGTGCCATCGACGCTGGCGTGGCTGAAAGAACTGGGAATGAAGTTCGGCCCCCAGCCAATCTATCTGTTGACGCAGAACACCACACGCATCGCGGCCATGGGCGGAGGATTGGCGCTGATAGAAACCCTGCGCGCGAAGGCACTCGCGCTGGGTGGCGAGATTCGATATCGGACCACTGCGATCGACTTAGTGCGCGGGGAGGAGGGCGCCGTGAATGGCGTCGTCGCGATCCATCCCGACGGCGTGCGCGAGGTGCTGCGCGCCAAGAGGGTGCTGCTCGCCAGCGGCGGCTTCCAGGGCAACCCCGAGATGATGACCCGCTACGTAGGACTTCGCAGCAAGCACATCCGCCCTGTGGCCATTGGCGGCTACTACAACAAGGGCGAAGGCATTCGCATGGCGCTGGATGCCGGCGCGGCGCCCGCCGGCGAGTACGGTTCGTACCACGCGGAGCCGGTGGACCCACGCTCGAAGATGGCCGAAGCAGTGGTCTTCATCTATCCCTACGGCATCTTGGTCGACAAGGACGGGCACCGCTTCACCGACGAGGCCCCTGGCACGGTGGACGCGCACTACGACAACATCTCACGCTGCATTGCCGATCAACCCGACGGCATCAGCTACGTGATTTTCGACGCGAAGGTCGAGGACATCCCGCGCTGGCGAACCAGCATCCGCTCCGACCAGCCCTCCATCACCGCGCCCACGTTGGAGGCATTGGCCGCCCAGATCGGCGTGCCCGCGGACAGCCTCGCGCGCACCGTCAACGAGTTCAATGCGGCCTGCCCGAAAGACCAGGACGACTTCGATCCGCTGCACGTCGACCACCGCGCCACCACCGGTCTGGCGGTGCGCAAGAGCCACTGGGCGCGGCCGATCGACAAGGGCCCGTTCCAGGCCTACCCGATCATTTCCACCAACTGCTTCACCTTCGGTGGCCTCAAGGTCAACAGCGACGCACAGGTGCTCGACCAGGACGGCCGGGTCATCACGGGACTGTATGCCGCAGGCGAAACCATGGGCATCTATCACCAGGTCTACACGGGCTCGACCTCGGTGCTGCGGGGCCTGGTTTTCGGCCGCCGCGCGGGCCAGCATGCCGCAGCCGCGCAGCTGGCCTGAGCTGCGAAAGCGGCACGCACATCCCCTACAAAAAACCCTAACGGAGACAAACCATGGACCGTCGTTCCTTCCTCACCGTCGCTGGCAGCGCCGCGACCGGCTCGTTGATGCTGCCGCGCTTCGCCATCGCACAGGCCAGGCCTTTCAGCTACTACAGCGTCAACGCCTTCTCGGGCAACTTCGCCACGAGCGGCAAGTACAGCGATCTTGGCGTGCGCGCGGCTGTCACGGCCTTCGGCAACGGGCTGGGCCGGCCCATCGACTACCGCAAGATCGACAGCGAAGGCAACCCCGCCATCGCGGTGCGCAAGGTGCAGCAGGCCATCGACCAGGACAAGGCGCGCCACTTCGGCAGCGCCGCGCTGTCGAACGAAGCCCTGGCCATCATGAAGGAAATCGACAAGAACAAGGGCGTCTACATCACCTATGTGGGTGCCGACGAAGTCACCGGCAAGGACTGCAACCGCTCCACGTTCCGCTGGGGCCTGCCGACCTACGGCGCGGTCAACACGGTGATGCGGCCTCTGATCCAGCAGAACCCCAAGTGGAAAAAGGTCTACACCATCACCGGCCAATACGTGTTCGGCGAAGCGCTGCTGCGCAATGCCAAGGCGGTGATGCAGGAAACGAAGCTGGAACACGTGGGCAACAGCTACCACTCGCTGGCCGAGAAGGAGTTCTCGGGCTACCTCGGCAACGCCATGGGGTCCGGCGCCGACGTGCTGGTGGTACTGAACTTCGGCGCCAACACGCTCGACCTGCTGCGCCAGGCCGCGACCTTCGGCCTGAAGCAGCGCATGGCTGTGGTGGTCGTGTGGTTCTCGGGACTCGACACATTCCAGGCCCTCGGCGCCGACGTGACCGACGGCATGTACTTCGGATTGCAGTACTGGCATACGCTGGAGACCCCCGCGAACAAGGATTTCGTGCGCGTTTACAAGGGCGAGTTCAAGGAGAACCCGCGCTTCTACTCGGCCGCCGACTACCAGGTCGCCACGCTGATGTTCGACGCCGCCAAGCGCGCCGGCAGCGACGAACCCACCGCGATCGTGAAGGCGCTGGAAGGCCACAGCTACCAGGGCCTCACCGGCGACGAGCAGATCAGACCCTTCGATCACCAGGTGTCCAAGAACTACCTGCTGGTGCGCGGCAAGAAGAAAGCGGCGATGAAGGACGCGGACGACTACGCCGACATCCTGTCCTCGTCGCGTGCGCTGGTTCCCCAGGCCGAATCCGATTGCAAGCTGGTGTGAGCAGGTCATGAACATCTACCTGTTCCAGGCGCTCAATGGGCTCGGAGTCGGCATGGTTTACTTCCTGCTGTCCGTGGGTCTGAGCATCATCTTCGGGCTGCTCGGCTTCGTGAACTTCGCGCATGGCGCACTGTTCCTCATCGGGGCTTACACCGCGATGTTCGTCACTGCCCAAACCGGCAGCTTCCTGCTCGGCCTTGTCGCCTCGTTTGCGGCTGTGGCCGTCATCGGGGTGGTGGCGGAGCGCTGGCTGCTGCGGCGCACCTACCGCATGCCGCACGAGTCGCAGATCCTCATCACGGTGGGCCTGACATTCATCCTGACCGAAGGCGTGGTGATGATCTTTGGGCCCGAGTCGCAGCAGGTGCCCATGCCCGAAATGCTCGCCGGCGTGTTCATGCTCGGTGCCTATCCGGTCCCGGTCTACCGCGTTTTCATCTTCGGGGTCTGTGCAGTGGTGGGGCTGGGGCTGTGGTTTCTCTTCGAGCGCACGCTGTTCGGCGCTCGGGTTCGCGCGGGCAACGAATCGTCCGAGATGCTCAACCTGCTAGGCATCAGGGTCAGCAGGGTCTATGCCCTGACCTTTGCGCTGGGAACCGGACTGGCGGGGCTGGCGGGCGGCCTCGCCGCACCGCTGCGCGGCGCCGATCCCTCGATGGGGGTGGAAGCGATCGTGATCGCTTTCGTCGTCGTTGTCCTCGGCGGCATCGGCAGCTTCAGTGGGCCCTTGGTAGGCGGACTGATCATCGGTGTCACACAAAGCATGATGAGCGCGATCTGGCCCGAGGGCGCACGCCTGGCCATCTTCATCGTCATGGCGGGCATCCTCCTCGTCATGCCCAAGGGGTTGTTCGGCCGTGCTTGAAAAGATCAAACATTCTTCCGGGCTGTTCTGCCTGGCGCTGGCCGCCTTTGCGCTGGCCATGCCGCTGGTGATGGGCTCGACGGCGACCGCTGGCGTGGTGCTGGTGTTTGCGATTGCGGCGGCGGCCTGCAACCTGTTGCTGGGCTACGCTGGCCTGCTGAGCTTCGCGCAGGGCAGCTTCTTCGGCGTGGGCTCCTATGCCGTCGGCATGGTGCTGAAGGCGGCACCGGGCGCGGGCGTGGCGGCGCTGCTCGTGTGCATCGCGGCCGGGATGGTCGTGGCGTTGGCAATCGGAATGCTGAGCATTCGCCAGCGAGGTATCTATTTCGTGATGATCACGCTTGCGATGGCGCAGCTCGCCTACTTTGCCGCGCTCTCCTTCCCCCAGTTCACTGGCGGCGAGAACGGATTGCTCGACATTCCGCGTCCTGTGACCGGCCTTGAGGGCCTCATCGGCGAAGGCGCCGGCCAGTATGCGTTGATCGCCGTGGTTTTCGTGCTTGCAATCGCGTTCTTGCGCCTCGTGGTGCGCTCGCCCTTCGGTCGCGCACTGGATGCGGTGCGCGAGAACGAAGTGCGCGCGCAGACCGCCGGCTACGACGTCCAGAAGCTCAAGCTGCTGGCTTTCTGCCTCTCCGGGGGCATCACCGCACTGGCCGGCGCGCTCTACGCGCTGCAACTGCGCTCGGCGCCGCTGTCTAACATCGACCTCATGACCTCCGAGACCATACTCATCATGGCAATCCTCGGCGGACGCCGGTCGCTTCTTGGCGCGGCCTTCGGCGCGCTCGCGATGACCTTGATGGCTGAGCAGCTGTCCCAGCTGTGGCCCCGCTGGCAGTTGATCGTCGGTTTCGTGCTGATTGCCGTGGTGCTGTTTGCGCCCCGCGGACTCGGTGGCGCCTGGGCGCATTGGCGGGCCCGGCGCAGCGTGCATGCAGGAGATCACGCATGACCGCGAGCAACCCCTTCCTGGCTGCGCACGGGCTTGGTCTCGACTACGGCCGCTTCACTGCTGTCGGCAAGGTCGATATCGAACTGGGCACGACCGGCCTGCACTCGCTGATCGGTCCGAACGGCGCAGGCAAGACATCCTTCTTCAACATCGTCAGCGGGCGCCTGCCGGCCAGCCGTGGCAGCTTGATCTTCGAGGGGCAGGACATTACGCGCTCCGGAGCGCATCGGCGAGCCCGGTGCGGCATGGCGCGAAGCTTCCAGGTGACGAGCCTGTTCGGCGAAAGCAGCGTGCTGCACAACCTGCAGATGGCGGCGATGGGCGTCGAGCCGTCGCGCTCCTACAGGTTCTGGAGCAACTGGACGCGCGAGACGCAAAGGCTCGACATCGCCATGGACGTACTGCGCGAGCTGGAGCTGACGCGCCATGCCGCGACCCCTGTCGCTGCACTCGCACACGGTGTCCAGCGCGTGGTGGAGATCGGCATGTGCCTGGCCGCCCGACCTCGCCTGCTGTTGCTGGACGAGCCGTTGGCTGGACTCGGCCTTGCGGACGTGCCCCGCATCACCGAGTTGCTGCAGCGGCTCAAGGCGCGCTACTCGGTGTTGCTGGTCGAGCACAACATGCGCGTGGTCATGGGTATCAGCGATCGCATCACCGTCATGTTCCAAGGCAACGTGATTGCCGAAGGTGTACCTGCGGCCATCCGAGAGAACGCCCAGGTGCGGCGGGTCTATCTGGGGAGTCATTCATGAGTGAGGCCATTCTGGTGCTGGAGAACGTGAATGCGTCCTACGGCAAGAGCCATGTGCTGCATGGCGTTTCGATGCATGTGAATGCAGGCGAGATCGTGAGCGTGCTCGGGCGCAATGGCATGGGCAAGACGACGACGATGCGTACGATCGTCGGGCTGCTGCGTGCGCATGCCGGGTCGGTGTGCTTCGAAGGCGTCGATCTCGCAGGCATGGCGGTTGACGACATCGCGCGCCGCGGCATCTCGCTGGTGCCCGCACATCGGGGCATCTTCACCTTGCTGTCGGTGCAGGAGAACCTGCAGATCGCACAGAGAAAGCATGCGGCGTGGACGTTGGAGCGTGTTTACGACGAGTTTCCGCGCCTGCGCGAGCGTCGACGCAACCTCGGCGGTGCGCTCTCCGGCGGCGAGCAACAGATGCTCGCCATTGCGCGGGCGTTGGTACAGGGGCCCAGGCTGCTGCTGCTCGACGAGCCGACGGAAGGCCTTGCGCCCGTGATCGTGGATGAACTCACGGAACTGATTCGAGGCGTCGGCGTATCGGGCATCTCGATCGTGCTGGTGGAGCAGAGCTTTGCAGTCTGCCGCGCGCTCGCCCGGCGCCACTACATTCTCGAGGAAGGCGTTGTTGTCTACGAAGGCCGAACCGAAGAATTTGATGCCGATGCCTCGGTGCTCGAACGGTTCCTGGGCCTGGACGTCGACGCACATTGAGAGTGGTCTACGTGTCTGTGGTGTCCAGAAGGGTCGCGCTAAACTCGATCGATCTTCTTCTGGGTGGCATTCGATGGCTGATGATTCCGGTGTGAGCGCGGTGGAACGAGCCCTGAGCCTGCTCGACGCATTCAACGAGCTGGACTATGCGTTGACGCTCGCCGATCTTGCGCGCCGTACGGGGCTCTACAAGAGCACGATCCTGCGATTGGCGGAGTCGCTGCAGCGCACGGGCTATCTCAAGCGCCTAGCTGACGGATCTTTTCAGCTGGGTGCAGCGCCGTTGCGGCTCGGTGCGATCTACCAGCGGCAGTGTCGCACTTCGGAACACGTCCCCGAGGTGCTTCGCGAAGTGGTCGAAGCCACCTACGAGTGCGCATCGTTCTACATCCGGGACGGTGAGCACGCGGTGTGTCTTCATCGGGTCGACTCGGCCCGCATGATCCGCGATGCCATCCGCGAAGGCGATCGCTTGCCAATCGACAAAGGCGCCGCCCCGCAGGTGCTTTTGGCTTTTGGTGAGAAAAAGACCGGAAAGAAATTCGACCGTATCCGCGCCGAGATGTCTTGTGCCTCGTTCGGCGAGTACGACGCGGAGATCGCGGCCTTGTCGGTGCCGGTGCTGAGCGTGAATCGGCAGCTGGTAGGAGCGCTGACGATTTCCGGGCCGCGTTATCGCTTCGAGAACGTCGATCAGGCGCCGATGCTTCAGGCGCTTTTCGCCGGGGCGCGCAAATTGACTGACCTATTTGGTGGTGACGCCAAGTGGTTCGATACCGCGCCCTAGCTGCGCGTGTGATGCGGGTCTGCATTGTCCTTGCCACATCGCCGCAACCCGATGTGCGATTTTGCCCAGTGCGACGACGGGGCGGCGGCTTCATGTTCCGATACATTGAAGCTCCTGATCCTGCAGAAGAGTTCCCGCCATGTCTCAAGACATCAGCACCCGACTGATCCACCACGGCTACGTTCCACCGGCCGGCTACCAGGCGGTTCCGCCGGGCGTGTTCAAGGGCTCGACCGTCTTGTTCCCGAACGTGGCAGCGGTGCGCAAACGAGCCAAGGCGTTCGGCCACCGTGACGGGTACAGCTACGGCCTCTATGGCACGCCGACGACGTATACCCTTGAACAGCGTCTTTGCACGCTCGAAGGCGGTCGGCACTGCCTGCTCTGCCCGAGCGGGCAGGCAGCCATCGCCTCGGTCAACCTCGCTTTGCTGTCGAGTGGCGACGAGGTGCTTCTGCCCACCAACGTCTATGGGCCCTCGCTGCGCCATGCAGATCGATCAGGTCGCCGAAGGTGGTCGGGTCCTTGACCTTTGAACGGGTGGCGGGCTCGCCTAGATCGATGCGGCGCTCGGTCGCGAGAGCCCACTCCTGGGGTGCCGTCGAAAGGTTTCGCTCGCGTAGACACCCTTGCGGCGGACTTACGCGCGCCAGTTGCCGGACGGAAGCTGCTTGAAGGTGGGCATTTCGTGTGCGCTATGTGTGCACTGACAGGGCGAAATGGGGCGTATTCGGGCGTTTTGGAGTGCACACGAGCGTGCACACGCGGGGTTCTAAGTGTATGAATGATATCGCTAAGTCGTTGAATTTAAAAGAGAAAATTGTCTCAGTCGCTCCTATGAGGGCACACTGGCGGTTTGCCCGATTCTGTCGCCGCGGATCGTGCGCCATGTGGTCCGCGTCAGCGACCGGCGCAAACCTCTGAGTGCTGCTGCGCATTCGCTGGTAGACCTTGTAGCGGACGAGATTCGAAGGATGCTAAGTGTTGGCAAGGCAGACAAGTAAAGGTTCAATTCGCGTCGGTGCGGCAAGTCCCATCCGCTTCAAGCGCGTCGGCTTGTAGGCGCAGGGCCGCACGGCCATTCTCAGAATCATTTATCGCAACCCGGCCGAACTTTCGGACGGCGAGTGCGCAGACATCTGAGCTGCGATGCCCCAAGAAGAGCCAATCGATGGAATTCGGCTCGTGCGGCCGGCGAGCTGCGGTCGCGTCAGGCCAGAGCAGCGGTCGACTTGCCTAGCGCGCACAACGTGGGGATGCGCTGATCGCTCTACCTCGCGATCTCCGCGAGGCGCTCCTCGATGATGCATCCCACCGCCGCCATCCCCGCCGCCTCGAGGGTTGTGATCCTGGCTTCTAATTCCGGCCGCCCGTGCTGCGCGATGAGCGGCCGCTTGATCTCGACGAGGGGGGTATCTACAAACCGAAAATGGACGGCGCTCGCCGATGGCCGAGTTCCACGGCACGGCGCAGTTGCGAACGCGCAGCGGCATCGACGCCACGAAATGACCCCCCGGGGGTACAGAGCTTCGATCACCGTAAGCAGTCAATAAACCACGCCCTTGCGCGTGGTGTCAGAGCCGATGCGCGCAGGACGGCCTACGCGCCGCCGAGTTCAAGGTTCCAGGGCAGCAGCGCCTCGTAGTCGTCGACCGTTTGCGCCAGCGGCAGCTTCTTGAACAGCGCGACGAGGTAGCGGTAGGGCTCGACGTTGTTGGCCTTGGCGGTCTCGATCAGCGAGTAGAGATTGGCGCTCGCGTTGGCACCGCCGACGGTGTCGGCGAACAACCAGCTGCGCCGCCCGACGACGAAGGGCCGGATGGCGTTCTCCACCGGGTTGGAGTCCAACGGCCAGGAGCCGTTGTCCAGGAACCGCACGAGCTTGGGCCACTGACCGTGCAGGTAGTGCAGCGCTTCACCCAGCAGACTCGACGGCGCAACGCTGTGCAGGTGCGTGAGCAGCAAGCGCTCGATCTCGCGCACGATGGCGGCGCTGTAGCGCGAACGCAGTCGCAGGCGGCGCGCGGGCGTCCAGTGCCTGGCCAAGGACTCCGCACGGTACAGCTTGCCAATCAGCCGTACGAACCGGGCCGCGATCTGATCGGACGAGCGGGCTGCCTTCGGGATGGACTCGTCAGCCTTGATGAACGGCCTGCGCGCGTGCACCCAGCATCCAAGGTGCGTGAGACCGCCGGCCTTCGCGATGCCGTTGTAGACCTCGTAGCCGTCGGTGATGAGCGTCGTTCCGGGACGGATGCCGGCATACAGCTTCTCGGCGTGCACGGCGCCGCGCCCCGGTGCATAGGCGAACAGCCGTACCGGTGGACCAGTGCCATTCATCTGCGCCCACATGAAGCTCTTCGTCTGTGCCTTGCGCCCAGGCTCCTTGAGCACCTGGACCGTGGTCTCGTCGCCGTAGATCAGGTCCGAGTCCAGCAAGTGGTCGCGCAGCAGGTTGATGACCGGCTGTACAGCCTGGCCGATGCGCACGATGCCGGAAGCCAGCGTATTGCTCGCGATGTCGCCACCGAAGCGGCGCAGCAATACGGCCGTTCGGTACAGCGGCATGCCGAACTGGTACTTGCCGGTGATGACCCAGGCCTGGGCCTGCTCGGTGAGCAGCCCGCGCGCGATGATGCGCGCCGGCGTCGGTGCAACCTTCAGGCTCTGATCGCAGCAGGGACAGGCGTACTTGATGCGGTGGTGCTGCAGCACGCGCACCTGTTCGGGGATGACATCCATCTGCTCGCTAACCTCGGCGCCGATCTCCACCAGCGCGTGCCCGTCATGCGCGCACACACGCTCGGCCTCGGGCAGTTCGTGGCGCACGATCTCGCGCGGCAGCGCAGGGTCCAGCGGCTTGCGTCCGCGTTTCTTACGTTGATGGCCCGCGACCGGTGTCGACTCCTCTTCGTCGATGTCTTCGACCTCGGCCTGCGGCGTCTGATCTGTGGGCGCGAGCGCCTCGGCCTCGTTGAGGAACAGGTCCTTCTGATCGGTGCCGCGGGCTTCGCTCTTGGCGGCGAAGAGCTGGCGCTGCAAGGACCTCAACCGCTCGAGCGCCAAGTCCCGCTCGGTGGTCGCTACTCGAAGCGCGCCGGCCAGCGCATCGCGCTCGGCGATGAGCGCGACGAGTTCTTCAGCGGTGATGGTGGCGGGCGACGACACGCCCGCTTGGATCGGCATGCCCCATCATTGTTCCTTCAGGCCACGCTGGAATAGCGCAGACGAGAGTGGCGTTGCACCACCGCGATATCGATGCCCTCCAGCAACCAGTGCAGCTGTTCGGCCGTCAGCGTGGGAACCGCATCGGCCGAGGGCCAGATGAACCTGTCCTTCTCCAGGCGCTTGAGCAACAGCCAGAAGCCGTTGCGCTCCCAACCCAGGATCTTCACCCGGTCGCGCCGGCGGTTGCTGAACACGTACGCGCACGAGGCGAACGGGTCCAGGCCCAGCGCCTGCTCCACCAGCACGGCCAAGCCGTTGATGCTCAACCGGAAGTCCACCGGCTCGCGGTGCAGGTAGACCTTCAGCCCTTCGTCGAAGCGGAACATGGCAATCGGCTCAACATCTGCACCAGCGTCGGCAATTCCTGCAAGCTCGTCTCGCCGAGATCGAGCTGCACACCGTTGGGCAGCCGCACCTGCAAACCGACCATCGGGGTCGATGCCGCCAAGGAGCTCTCATTCGGGATCACCGCCACGGCCGTAGCAGGTGTGTGGGCTACCGCGGGCGCAGCCACCGCACGCTCGCGCTGCGGCGGATCCTGTTCACCCTCTACGCGCACGGCAACGAATGCCGCATCGTGCGTTCGCGCGATGTCACCAGTCGGCACCTGGGCACTTCGCCGCTGGTAAGCCGTGATCCACGTCCTCAGAAGGTTCGTGTTGACACCGTGCTCCATCGCCATGCGTGCCACCGACACTCCCGGCTTGAGGCAGGCAACGATCAATTCCTTCTTGGCAGCTTCGTCGTAGACGCCGCGACCGTCACTCTTGCGTCCCACAACCAGCCGGCTTCTCAACTCCGCGTACTGCTCTGTCATCTCTACATGTCCATGTTGCTCTACATGGGCACGTAGCCTCACAGCTCATCGTTCACTCAACAAGGGCGTGGTTAATTGACCGCGTACCGATCACCGTGTCAGAGGCCCATGCCCTTTGGATCCGATCAACGCCAATTCCGCGCGCAGCGCCCGCACCGTGTGAATCTCCGCCTGCGCGCGCAACGTCTACGTGGCAGGGCTGCGCTACGTCCACCAAGCCATACCGACGAACAGCGATTTCGGCACCGCTTCGCTCAATACGATGCCTGTGTTCAGCGCGTACCGCACGACCTCAAGCCTATGCTTTAGAAGCGGCTGCTGAAGCGACGGATGTCAGATGCTCCAATAAGCTGGTAACCGAGGTGTTGACTGAACGGTCTCGCCGGACGCAGACGAGCATTTTTCTCTCCGCCCAATCTTCGGGAAGTGGCCGTACGACCAGCCCCATTCCTTCCCCCATGGTCCTTGCTGCTTGAAATGGCAAAAGTCCGATGCCAAGTCCAGCCTTAACCATTTTGCATACCGCCTCAAAGCTACGAACCTGTATACGCAGCTGCAGCATCTTTTCCGCCACGACCGCTTGTTCAGCCAGCAGTCGCATCATGGAAGACCCACCCTCAAGAGCGATGATGTCGTGGTCGAGAACCTCCAGGAAACGCAAACCCTCCTTCAGGGCCAGCGCGTGACCAGCAGGCATCACGACTGCAAGTCGATCCGTTCGGTAGGGAAAAACATGTAGCCCTTCGACCCGAATTCCTTCCACAACGATGCCGATGTCAGCATCTGCCGCGAGCAGCGCCTTCACGATCTCAGCACTCCATCGCTCCTCGACCACCAGACGAACATCGGGGTGAGCGCGAGCGTAGTTGGAAAGATCATCCGGCAGTGACTCCGTCATCGCAGACGTGTTGGCCAGTATGCGCAGGGCACCACGACGCCCCGCAGCAAAGTCGCTCATTTCTGCTTGCATCTGGTTCATTAAAACCAGCATGACTTTGGCATGAACCAGCAAAGATGTGCCAGCCGGGGTGAGCTCCACCCCTCTTGGCGACCGCTCCAGCAAGGCTGTCTTGAATCGATGCTCCAACAATGCAATTCGTCGACTCGCCGCGGCCAACCCTATGTGATAAGCATCGGCAGCCTTCGTCAAGCTGCGTTGTTCAGCAGCGAGTACGAACAAGGCGATGGAGTCAATGTCTGGAAGCATGTTCGAAAAAGAGGCGGTCGATCTCGTGAGAGGCAATATCGCCCAGGCCCGGAAGCGGCAGCAGGGTACGTCCATCTCGATCCCCACCGACGTCTGAACGGCCACATCGGTGAACTCGAAGGACGCTTTGCCTGGGTAGCGCGCATGACTGCGCGTGGTTCATCAATGGCCGCACGCGAGCCGTGAGGTCGATCCCGATTTGCCGACTTCATTCCCGAAGCGAACGTCGGGCATGTGGTCATGAAACACATGAACGGTCGACAATCATTTCATGGACTCCTGTTCCCTGGGGGAAAGTGTAGGAGTGAGGGTGAATGTCGACAAATGATCTGTAGCGATACGTCCATGCGAATTTGGTATGGGCCCGGCTTGCGCCGCTACCGAGTCCTGTAACGATGCAGTGCCCACGGACAAGCCCATGACATGGCGCGAGAACAAGTCGCCCGGCTCAGAAACACCAGCCCTCGCGAGTGCGGACCTCAGTGATGTTCGTGGCCCAGGACTGGTTGGGCTCGCTGAAGATGAAGCGCGGCTGCAGTGGCCTTGGGCAGCATCCGCCGGCTTGACGCCACGACTTGATAGACCGCGGATCTCCTCGCGGCACCAGGTTTGAGGCTCAGCGGTGCTGGAAACCCGGGCTATTCGCGTTAACCCCGAAGCGGCTCGAACAAAAGAGCGATAGCCACCGGAAAAATGGGTGGCTATCGCGACGGTGATGTCCGATCAAAGACGGTACACGCGCCGGGCGTTGTCGTGAAACAGCTTCCGCTGATCGGTCTCAGACATGCCTTCAACCAGTTCGAAGAAGGCCTCATAGATGCGATCGAAGCTCGAGTAGATCTTGTCGACCGGGAAATTCGACGCGAACATGCAGCGGTCAACCCCGAAAATTTCGATGGTCGCAAGGACGAATGGCCGGATGCTGGCAACCGTCCAGTCCGGATCGACCATTCCCAACCCCGAGATCTTGGCGTTGACATTCGGGTTTGCCGCAAGCGCCTGCATCCCGTCGTGCCACGCTTGAATGCCAGCGGGATCACGGTCCAAAGGCATGCCGGTGTGGTTCAGTACGATCGTCGTCCCCTGATGGGCCCGCGCCACCTTTGCCGCATCTGGCATTTGGTGAGGATAGAGCTGAAGATCAAATGAAAAGGAATACTTCTCCAGGAGATCGAAGCCGTGCAGCCACTTGGGATCTGTCAACAGATCGTTTCGTTCCACGAAGCTGTACTTTGAGTTCGGATGCCAGTTGAGGATTTGGCGAATCCCCCGCACGGCCTTGCTCCGTGCATGAGCTGCCAGAACCTCATCGACATTGTCGTCCTCGAGATTGGCGTGCGCGACGATGGCGGTTGGAAAACCGGTTTCGTCCTTCATCTTTTGAAGCCACCGCGTCTCGGCCAGGATGTCTGACGAGAGCGCATCGAGATGCACGTCCTTCACAACGTTCCAACGCTTGGAGTCTTCCTTGTAGTCTGCAAGCGAATAGGATCTCATGATCGACCTCAGACTGCCAGCGATGGGCGCGACAGGCTCACCAGGTTGACAGAGCCAAGGATAGGAATAGTTCTCCAGGTCCCACAGGTGATGATGCGGGTCGATGATCGCCTTAGTTGCCACGTTCAACTCCTTTTATCTAGGTTGCCGAGAATGATCGTCAGCCGGCAACGTAGCCCCCATCGACCATCAGAATGTGCCCTGTGATGAAGGCAGCGTTGTCGCTCGCGAGGAAGATCAAAGCCTTGGCCACTTCGTCCGGCTCAGCCCAACGCTTCATGGGGTGGGCATCCTTCACGGCCTTCGCGCCGGCTTCCGGATCCGGCAGGCCAGCGAGGTAGCGGGTGAGGAAAGGCGTGTTGATCGCGCCCGGGCCCACGGCATTTACACGAATGCCGTTACCGGCGTATTCCACCGCCAACTGGCGGACGAATTGGAGGACGGCTCCCTTGGAAGCGCAGTAAGCAGCTTGTGACGGCAAGCCGACCACACTGGAGATCGAACCTGTCGCCGTGATGGAGCCCTTGCCTGCCTTGAGCATGTTCGGCAGCGCACGCTTAGCGCAAAGGAAGAATGACTTGGCGTTGCCAGTCATCACTGCGTCCCACTCTTCTTCCGAAGTTTCGTGCAGAGCCTTGCCGATCATATAGCCGGCGTTATTGATCAGCGACTCAATAGGGCCAAACTCGGCTTCGCCGGCGCTGAATATTTTCTCAACGTCGGCGCTCTTGGAGACATCACCCACCGTAGTCACTACCTTGGCGTTCGGGAATTCCTTAGCCAATTCGTGCACGTTGTCGGCGATATCGGTCGCCACAACCTTCGCGCCCTCTTCGGTGAGTTGTTTGACGATTTCACGGCCGACACCGCCGGCGGCGCCGGTCACCAAAAAGACGCGATCTTTCAGTACGTTGTTCAATTTAGGTCTCCAAGGGTGAAATTAGGAGGCCGATCGTACTGATTGGCTTTAGCACCAGCTAGACGCAATTCGATTTGGTTGCCATAGGCGGATCCTATGTGGTATTTCCCCTCAGCGGCCGGCGGAAAAGGCTGCCGTGCAGGAGCCGTTCTGCAAAGTCAGCGATTTACTACGACGTAGGGTAAACCATTAGGACCGACCACCGGTTGGGCTGCAAACGGAGGTGCCAGCTCCTCGGAGGAATGCCACTCGGCCAATTCAGAATGCCTATGGGTGTCAGTTGGAAAGTCGCATTGCGGCCCATTTGTGAGTGGCCATACCATGACAGCAGGAGACAGGGCGGGTTACTGGGAAGTACGGCGCCAGCCTCTGACCAGAGATCGAGAAGCTGTGGCGGAAACAAGATTGCGCCACTTCTGTCTGTGTGCCAGGAAGCAATGAATTAGAACTGACCGGCTGATGGGCGGACTATTTTTTTGCACTGGTTATAGTAACTTGGCAAGAATTAGCTATGAATATTACGACAAATAATCGAGGGACCGTGGATGCGGTCATCGTAGGCTCTGGTCCCAGCGGTGCAGTCGCTGCAATGCATCTGGCGAAAGCGGGAATGTCGGTGGTTTGCCTGGAACAAGGCGAATACCCGAACTACACGTCGATTAATTTTGACGAGAGCACTTTCGAGTTGAAGCGTGACCAAGTATTCAACTGGAATCCAAATCGCCGAATGAACAGCGCAGACTATCCGATCAACGACACTGAATCCGACGTGGCCCCCTTTATGTGGAACGGTGTCGGTGGCAGTTCAGTGATCTATGCAGCCGCGTGGCACCGCTTTCAGCCCAGCAATTTTCGAGTCAAGACTCTGGACGGCGTAGCAGAAGACTGGCCGCTCACTTACGAGGATCTGGCTCCTTATTACACCCAAGCCGAGCTTCAGTTCTCCGTGTCCGGTGTCGGCGGAGATCCTTCGTATCCGCCTTTCGACCCACCTCTGCCGCCCATGCCGATGAGCGACTTGACCAAAAAGATGTTTGCAGCGCACAAGCGACTGGGTTGGCACATCTGGCCAGGTACCAATGCGATCGCCACCGTAAAGAACAACGGGTTGACCCCTTGTGTGCGCCGCGGCGCCTGCATGGCGCCGGCGTGCTTCGATGGTGCAAAGGCGTCGACGGACCGCACTCACTGGCCGACCAACATCAAGCTTGGCGTGAAGTTGATCCAGCGAGCTCGCGTTTCTCGCGTCGAGACAGACGCGCAGGGCATGGCCACTGGCGTTACTTACATTGACCGGGAAAGTGGCAAAGAACATTTCCAGTCCGCACGGATTGTCATTCTGGCCGCCAACGGAATCGGAACACCGCGCATCTTGCTCAACTCGCACAGCGCACGGTTCCAGACCGGTTTAGCAAACAGTTCGGACATGGTGGGCCGCAATCTGATGATGCATCCGCATGGGATGGTGATGGGCCTTTTCGACGACTTCTTCGACAGCTGGCAAGGCCCGACCGGTCAGCGCGCCTATTCGCAACAGTTCACCGAAACTCAGCCTGACGTCGGTTTCTATCGAGGGGCGAAGTGGCAGCTCATGGGTACGGGCGGGCCACTTAGCCAGATTGGTGTCTGGCCGTGGGGCAAGCCGGCCGGCTGGGGCGAAGAGTTCCACAAGACGGTTTCGCAACGCTTCGGCCACTCGGGCATGTGGTCGATCATCGGAGAAGACCTGCCGAACCCAGAAAATCGTGTGCTCCTTGATTCGACACTGAAAGACGCTGATGGCATTCCCGCCCCGAAGGTCGTCTACCGTTGCGACGAGAACTCGAAGAAGCTGGTCGCATGGCACGAAGAACACGCGGCAATGTCGTTCAAGGAAGCCGGAGCCTATGAGGTCGTCAAGGCTCCCGATTCGCGGGAAACCGGCTGGCACATCCTCGGGGCAGCACGCATGGGTACCGATCCGATGACCTCAGTCGTCGACGCTTGGAACCGTGCACACGATGTGCCCAACCTGTTCGTTGTCGATGGCAGTGTGATGCCGACTTCAGGTCCGGTGAATCCAACTGGCACCGTAGCGGCTTTGGCTTTGCGCGCAGCCGACGGTATCGTCAAGAACCGCCGCACCCAAGTGGTGTCGGGCCATAGCAAGTAAGGCAGGGGCACAGAATCATGCAGATCAACTACAAAGATATTGAAGCGCAACTGTCTTGGATGTGCGATGCGATGATCCCAGGCAGTGCCGAACTCGACATGCCGTCGGCGAGCAAACTTGAATTGATCACTAAGCTGCTGCCGCGCGCGCTCGAGGCGCGACCCGACCTGGCCCCGAAGTTCTATGAGACTGTTGCGTCGCTCCCCGCCGAACCCCCCGCCGATCCGCTCAAGGTGATCAACGCAGTCCCTGTCGCACAGATGGAAGTTGTCGGCCGCTTTATTGCCGGTGCCTACTTGACAGCCAGCGAGGTGACGACCGCGCTGCGTTTCCCCGGTTTCCAAGCGCTTTATGAAAACGTCGACTACGACGAGATCATGGAAGCGATCGAACCAATCATTGAACGAGGGCCCTGCTACGTGATCGTGTAGCGGGTACCCCCACTGCTTTGACCCTGGGGACCGGTTTCCCGGGCGATTTCGGTCTGTTTTTCGCTTTCTGGAAGCCGCCAACAGCGCGTCCGCAAAGCTGGGTCTTGAACGCCACACCTCGGCAGACCGAGTGCCCTGCCAAGCCATTGGCGGGCCGTTTCCCAATTGCGGTTCATGGCGCCACGAACGCATCGAACCCATCGAACTGCTCCTGCTCCTGCGTCAGCTACAAGGGGGCCGTGACGCCCGCTTCCTGCGGTGGCAGGGTGCAGACCGTCGACGCCCGCCTACATCTCTTGCATCTGGCACCTCGCACCTGGCAACTTCTCAAAGCGCATCCACGGTTATGCAGTTCCTCCTGAAGGGAGCTGGCCAGAGTGGAGGTGCCAGTGCTTGATGGCGTATTCGGATCTTGCCCAACAAAACCGTCGCCGAATTTCGCGCAATCCGGCTGTTTGACAGAGGGCAGCCGCCTGTCGCGCTGAGCCGGACTTGCAAGCGCCGCGCAGTCTCGACCGGCCCGTCTTGCTCAGATGGCCGAGCGCCAGCGTTTGCTCGACCTCGACTAAGGAATCTCGCAACGCTCCACCGTCGTGGGCGGACGGTGCCCGCGCTAACCGCGGCCAGCGAGCGAGCAGCAATAGGTAAACCCAATTGTCGCCAGAAGCCGTTGCGGATTGTTCGCGACTATTCGGAGTGCCAAGATCGACTTGCGCAACGGGAGTCAACCCCGGAGGCGCGGAGCTGAAGGCTCTTTCATCAACAAGATTCTGCCGGCTTTTGACCGGCGTACGGAGACAATTCATGAAGCACAACAAACGCCATTTTCTGAAACTGGCAGCGTTCGCCAGCGCCGCGATGTTCGCGACAACGCTCACGACCACTGCTTTCGCAGCCGATCAAAAGTTTCGTATTGGTTACTCGCAGTTCTGGGGCACAAACAAATTTCTGCGTACGCAGGTCAAAGGTGCTCAAGCGGCGATGGCCGAGTGGAAGAAAAAGGGAGTCAATGTCGAACTGATCGTTACGAACGGTGGCGACACAGACACGACCAAGCAAGTGGCAGACCTGGAAGATCTTTCTGCACAGCACATTGACGGCCTGCTCATTTTTCCTGGCGACTCGGTGGTTCTGGCCGGCCCGGTAAAGAAATTGTTCAACGACAACAAGCTTCCCGTTGTCGTGACCGATATCGGGCTCAAATCGGGCGATTGGATTACCTACGTGGGTACCGAGAACGAGTTGGGCGGGCGCATGGCGGCAGACTATATGGCAACGCTGGTGCCAGCGGGTTCCAAAGTCATTGTTTTCGATCATGGTCCCGCGGTCCAAGTGATCATCGATCGCAATCGCGGCTTCGAAAAGCGCGCAGCCGAACTCGGGCTCAAAGTTCTTCCTCGCAAGGTCATGAAGCTGTCCCTCGAGGACGGTCGCAGAACCATGGAAGATACCCTGACTGAAGTCCCCGATATTGCTGGCGTGTTTTTCCAAAATCACGCCCCAGCCATTGGTGCTGCGGCAACGCTTCAGGCAGAGAACAACAAGAAGGTGAAACTGGTTAATTTCGACACCGACCCGACTGCCTATCAGATGGTTCGCGATGGAAAAATTGCCGGTACGATTGTTCAGGATCCATATCAGATGGGCTATGTTGGCATGAACTCAATGCTCACGCATCTGACTGGCGGCAAGACCAAAAAGAACATCGAACTTGCGCCGAAGCTCATGACGCCCAAGAACGTCGCCGAATTCTCCAACGACCCACAAGTCCAAAAATGACCAGCATCGACGCGTAGACCAATATAGGTCCACAAGGTCATTATTCTTTGGAGAACTGTATGGGCGAACCGGTACTTGTCTGTAAGGACGTAAAGAAAACATTTGGAAGCATACGCGCCCTTAAGGCCGGAAATCTATCCCTCCAAAAAGGGCAGGTGGTGGGGCTCGTCGGTGAAAATGGCGCGGGCAAGAGTACGATTTTGAAAATTCTTGCCGGCGTCCATAAACCCGACGAGCCAGGGTGCATCCTTTTAAACGGAAAACCCTACGAGCCCAACACCGCGTTTGAAGCCCTTCATCAAGGCGTAGTTACGGTCCACCAAGACATCAATCTGGTGGAAACCATGTCTGTTGCGGAGAATATTTTCCTGAACAACGAGCCCGTCAGCCCGTTGGGAACTCTGACTGCGAGGGAGATGAACCGCAAGGCGCAAAAATTAATCGATCAATACAAGATCGAAGTCAACGCCAGCATGCAGGTTGGCCGTCTTCCTAATGACCTAAAGAAGATGATCCAGATCGTGAAAGCGATGACATGGAATCCAAGCATTCTTCTGCTGGATGAACCGACGTCGTCGCTGACAGCGATGGAAGTTGATGTCGTTTTGAATCTGGTTGCGGGTCTTGCGCAGCACGGGGTAACGATCGTCTTCGTATCTCATTATTTGTCGGAGATTTTCAGGATCTGCGACCAGATCAGTGTGATGCGCGATGGGCACACAGTTGCCCTCTTCAACAAGGATGAGACCACCGTAGAGGAGGTGGTAACTCAGATGCTCGGTCACGAGCTCGTCAAGACGGCAGCCCGCAGTGCCCGGCATGTTGCGGAGAAGAAAGAAGTCTTGATGTCGGTGAAGGGGCTGCAAGTGCCTGGCCTGCTGAATGACATCAATTTCGATCTCCACAAGGGGGAGATTCTGGGCTTCACCGGCCTCACCGGTTCCGGTCTGACCGAACTTGCGAAAACTCTGTTCGGTGTCAATAAATTCAAGCCGAGCAGCGGTTTGATCACTATCGAGGGAAAGCAGCATACGTCTAGAAGCCCCGGGATATCCTTGAAAGAAGGGATGGCACTTCTCACCAACGATCGTCTCAGGGAGGGCATTCTTCCGGAGTTTTCACTGACCGAAAACATCACACTTCCGATCCTCAAGGACTTCGGAAATGGTGTCGGGTTGCTGTCGAGATCCAAGCTCAATACGCTTGGCGAAAAATCTATCAGGAAGTTGCGAGTCTCGGCACCCAATGCGGGCGTTCCGATCAGGACACTTAGCGGCGGAAATCAGCAAAAGGTTTTGATTGCGAAATGGCTCGCGACAAAACCTAAAGTTTTCATGCTGGACGACCCGACCGTAGGCATCGATGTCGGGTCCAAAGATGAAATTCGGAAGATCATTGAGCAGATCGCCGCAGAGGGAGTAGGAGTCGCCATTTTTACGACGGAGATCCAGGATATCGAGCAGTTGTGCGACAGAGCATTTGTGATGTTTCGAGGCTCAATCGTCGACGAATTCAAAGGCGAGAGACTTGAGCACAACAGAATTCTTCAATCCTCGGTGAGCGGGAAAGCAGTACCATGAATACCAGCGCAGTCAATACAGTTACCACCTTGCATACGACGTCGAATCTGCAAGAGAGGCTTCGATCCTCTTATGGATTTATCCAGTCGCTTGCAGTTTTGTTTATTCTCGTTGCCGTGATGTCTTTCATTTCACCGCGCTTTGCAACGATCGTAAATTTTCAGAATCTCATGGCCCAAATGGCTCCCGCGATGATCGTCGCGGCCGGCATGGCAATCTGCATGATTAACGGAGAATTTGACATCAGCGTCGGCGCTGTGGTCGCACTCACCGCATCGATCGCAGGCACTTTGATGCCACAACTCGGCATCTTTCTGACGGTTGTCCTCGCTCTTCTGATCGGCCCGGCATTTGGGTTGTTTGCGGGATTCGTGGTCACTCGATTCGGCATCCCTTCGTTTATCACCACCTTGGGAACGATGATGATTGCGCGCAGCCTTGCCTTCGTGGTGACAGAGGGTCAAGTAGTGTCCGGGGTTCCCGATGCCTTCCGAGTAATTGGTTTGGCTCGCCCGCTCGGTGTTCCGTTGCCTTTTATTATCGCGATTCTTACTATTTTGGCCGGTTATGTGCTGCTGAACCATACAGCATTTGGCAAGAAGGTCTATGCGATCGGCTCCAACCGAAATGTTGCGATCCTTTCGGGCATCAACGTCAACAAGATCAAGATCTTCTGTTTGATGATTTGTGGCTTGACCGCGTCTTTCGCCAGCCTCGTCCTGCTTGCACGGATTGGCTCTATTCAAGCCGACACGGCGCGAGGTCTCGAGTTCGAGGTTATCGCGGCGGTGGTCATCGGGGGCGTTAGCTTGGCCGGCGGTCAGGGAAATATCCTGCGGGTGATCATCGGGGTGATCGTGATTGCCTTGACGCGCAATTTCTTGAACTTGGCAAGGATCGACATTTTTTGGCAGGAGTTCGCCACTGGTGCAATCATTCTTGCAGCCGTTTTGCTCGATGCGCTCCAAAAGCGTATCGCAAGTTCTCGCTAGTACGCCGAGCGGATGTCCTGCCAAATCAGAGGTTTTTCTACTCATAGAAAAGCGCCCGCAGGGGAATAGATAATTAGGTCCTGAAAAATGAAGATACTTGTTCCCGTGAAGCGGGTGGCCGACTTCAACGTGAAGGTCCGCGTCAAACAAGACGGCTCTGGCGTAGACCTGGCCAACGTGAAGATGTCGATGAATCCCTTCGACGAGATTGCGGTGGAAGAAGCAGTCCGACTGAAGGAAAGCGGGTGGGCCACGGAGATCGTGGTTGTCTCCATTGGCGTGAAGAAGGCACAGGACACGTTGCGAACGGCACTCGCTATGGGAGCGGACCGTGCAATCCTGATCGAAGCTGCTTCGGATGTGCATACCGACATTGAGCCGCTGGCCGTCGCCAAGCTTCTCGCATGTGTAGTTCGGGAGGAGCAGCCAGGCCTTGTGCTGACCGGTAAGCAGGCAATCGATAACGACATGAACGCCACCGGTCAAATGCTTGCGGCTTTGCTCGGTTGGGCGCAAGCAACCTTCGCATCAAGAATTTCGATCGAAGGGACCAACGCCAAGGTCACCCGTGAGGTGGATGGAGGCCTGCAGATCGTCAACGTCAATCTCCCCGCCATCATCACGGCCGATCTTCGGCTGAACGAGCCGCGTTATGCCTCACTATCGAACGTGATGAAGGCCAAATCGAAGGAGCTGGCGATCAGGACGCCGGCCGACTATGGCGTCGATGTGACGCCACGCTTGGCGGTCGTGAGGACGGCCGAGCCGCAAGGTCGCAAACCGGGCCTCAAAGTGGCATCCGTTGACGAATTGATCATGAAGTTGAAATCAGAAGGCGTGCTCTGAGATGACCGTTCTTGTTATTGCTGACGTCAATCGCAGTTCTCTGGCGACCGACTCCCTCGCCAAGACAATTACCGCGGTCAAGGGGTTGGGCGAGGTGCATATTCTGATTGCAGGCGATGACTGCGAGGCTGCCGCGGCCGAAGCATCGGGACTCACAGGTGTTGCCAATGTGCTGATCGCGGCCAATCCTGCCTATGCCCACGGCATGGCGGAAGCGACTGCGGCGCTGGTCGTCTCACTGTCCAGTGGATATTCGCACATCTGCGGCGCATCCACGGCCTTCTGCAAGAGCGTGCTGCCGCGGGTGGCTGCGCTCTTGGACGTGATGGTGATTTCCGATGTGATCAGTGTCATTGATGGTTCGACTTTCGAACGCCCCATCTACGCGGGGAATGCCATTCAGACCGTTGTTGCCGCTGGCAATGCGCCAAAGGTCTTCACGGTACGCACCGCCGGATTCGCTCCAGTTCAAGCAGGCGGCGCGGCTTCGCTCCAAGCGGTATCTGGCGCCACCGGTGACGCGCTCTCTGTTTGGGTAGAGGACAAGGTGGCGACTTCGGATCGTCCAGAACTCACCTCGGCCAATATCGTTGTGTCTGGCGGGCGCGGCCTTGGGTCTGAAGCGAACTTTGCGCTTGTCGAAGCACTGGCTGACAAAATGGGTGCGGCGGTAGGGGCTTCGCGCGCTGCAGTGGACAGTGGCTTTGCTCCGAACGATTTACAGGTGGGCCAAACCGGCAAGATTGTCGCTCCACAACTCTACATTGCTGTCGGTATCTCCGGTGCCATCCAGCATCTAGCAGGAATGAGGGACTCTAAGGTGATTGTTGCCATCAACAGTGATCCGGATGCACCCATCTTCCAGGTCGCCGACTATGGGCTGGTGGCCAACCTGTTTGAGGCGATACCGGAGCTTGAGTCCAAACTCTGATCCTCGCGCGCAGGGTATGAGGTCACCTCGGCCCGTGACAGCTTCGACGCTTTGCGTCTGGCCGATCCCCAACTAAGCACAAGGAATCAAGACCCATGAGCAAAGCCGTCCGCATCGACCGCAGTGGCGGTCCCGAGGAACTGAAGATCGTCGAGGTCGAAGTCGGCGATCCGGGGCCCGGCGAAATACGCATCCGCCACCATGCAGTGGGCCTCAACTTCCTTGACACCTACCAGCGCAGTGGGCTCTACCCATTCCCCATGCCATTGCAACTCGGCATGGAAGCGTCCGGAATCGTCGAGGCGGTGGGGGAGGGCGTCTCTCACCTCCAGGCCGGCGACCGCGCCGCGTACGCGAGCCAGCCGCCCGGCGCGTACTGCGAAGCGCGCGTGATGCCGGCCAAGCTCGTTTGCAAGCTGCCGGACGCGATCTCGTTCGAGACCGGCGCTGCGATGATGCTTAAGGGTCTCACAGCGCAGTACCTGCTGAAGAAGACATTACCCGTCGGAGGCCTGCAGCCCGGCGACTTTGTCCTGTTCCATGCTGCCGCAGGTGGCGTGGGTCTGATCGCATGCCAATGGGCCAAGGCTATGGGTCTCCAGCTCATCGGCACCGCTGGCAGCGATGCCAAGTGCCAGACAGCTCTTGCGCATGGCGCCGCGCATGCCATCAACTACGGCAATGAGAACTTCGCTGAGCGCGTGAAAGAGATCACCGGTGGAAAGGGCGTGAAGGTGGCCTATGACTCCGTCGGCAAAGACACCTTTGAAGGCTCGCTGGCCTGCCTGCAGCCCTTCGGTCTGCTCACCGTCTTCGGCAACGGCTCAGGTCCGGTGCCGGCCTTCAATCTCGGAATGTTGGCAAAAGGTTCGTACTACGTGACCCGGCCGACCTTGTTCTCGCATGCCTCTGGCCGTGAGAACGTGCAAGCCATGGCCGATGATTTGTTTGAAGTGGTGCAGAGCGGCGCCGTCAAAATCCCGATCGGCCAGCGCTATGCCTTGACCGACGTGCAGCAGGCGCACCGCGATCTGGAAGCCCGCAAAACCACGGGCTGCACCATCCTGACCTTGTAGAAATGTCGCGGCACCGGCACAGTCCGTGTAGTTGTCTCGATGAAGCGTCTCACGCCACCATCCGCAAGACGTCTATCACGGTGCCGTCGCGATACTCGACGACGCCAACGATTCGCCCGTCTGCAGGTGCAGACGGCACCACCGGTGCCAAGCGGGCGGCCTCTGCGCACAAGGTATCGATCGACTTCAGCATGAGCCCCGCACCGCGGAGGCGATGCTCGAGTTCACCGCGCCGTGGGTTGACGGCAATACCGAATTCGGTCACAACGACGTCAACGGTCTCTCCGGGTGTCGTAATACATCGCACCTTTTGGACCACCTTGGGACCGCCCCGAGCGGTCAGGCGGGTCGTAACGATCGACAGTTTGGAGCCTGCTGCCGTGTCCGCATGCCCTCCTGACCCACCCAATATATTCCCTGAGCTCCCGGTCGTCACGTTCACGTTGAAGTTCCGGTCGATCTCCGCTGCCCCGAGGATCATCGCATCCAGCCGATTGGCAACGGCGCCTCGATTGTTGGGGTTCGCATACATCGACGCCGACATCGCCAGGTGCCGGCTATCGTCCCGGTACGACTGAACGGCCTTCAGGTCAAAGCACTGCACATCGAAAAGGTTTCGGAACAGGCCTTGTTCCAGCATGTCCACGAGATAGCCTGTTACTCCGCCCGCAGCGAAGCTTCCTCGCACACCACGCCGGCGCATAGACTTTCCCACCTCAGCGGCGACAGCCAGGGAGACCCCGCCTGCCCCTGTTTGGAACGAGAAGTCGTCCACCAGGTAGCCCGATGCTTCGATGACTGATGAGGCTTGCCTCGCGATCTCCAGGCCGACCGGGTCTGTCGTCGGACGCGTCGTACCCGAAAGAATTCCGTTGGGATCCCCAATGGAGTCCACGTCGACCACAAAGTCGACGAACTCCTGGGTTATGTCAATCGAACCGCATGGATATGCAACGAGCTGATCGGTCACCGCAATCACGCAGCTTGCGTATTGCGCGTCGACGACCGCATAGCCCAATGGACCACATGCCGCTCTTCCTTGGGTTCCACTGAGATTGCCGTAGTCATCGGCTGCTGGGGCCGCGATGAAAGCCACATCGATGTGCAACTCGCCCGACTCGATGGCGCGGGCGCGCCCCCCATGGGTTTGCATGACAACTGGCGTGCGAAGAATCCCGCTCGAGATTGCATCAGCCACCGGTCCGGTCATGTACGCCGTGTAGATGCGCGAGACGATGCCTCGCTGAATGTGGTCCACCAGTGGCGCATGGACCGCGAACAGCGAACTTGCAGCCACGGTGAGATCGCGCAGTCCCATTGCCGCGGCCTCGGCGATCACGATATTGAGGACCGCGTCGCCGTTTCGAAGGTGATGATGGAACGAGATCGTATCCCCGCTCTTCAGCCCGGCAGCTCGAATCGCTTCGCGCAAGTTTGGCAAGACCTTCGACGCTCCCCCTCCTTCGGCTCTTCGAAACCGAACAGCAGTGCGCGAGACGTCGGTACGCTCTACGTGCGCACCGCGGAACGGGCGTGCAGCACCATAGCCTTCTATGTGGACGAGTCCCTCCGATGGCGAGCTATGGTTCATGGGTTGCGTTTGCTCCTTTGCTCTCACCATCCTGCCTCAGGGTGGGAAGCGCTGGAAGTCGAAGTTCGTCAAGCCTCCCTTGTTTGAACCGAAGATAGGCCAAGTGCCCTAGGCCCCTGGGTTTTCCCTGACTTCGATGATCTGAAAGCCGATGTTGTCGAGAAACTGATATTCGGGCGAACGAACGATCCCTAGCATTCATGGCTTTGCGCGTTCCCTCCGGTGAGCCTTCTCGACACCGCAGCGAACTCGAAACTCTCAAAGGAAGCCAAGTGAATCAAGTGGTCCTGCAAACCGACACCGCGCTGTCTACCAATCCTGCGAATGGCGAGGTGTTCGCGAAATACCCTTATGAGTCGGCGACAAGCCTTGAACGCTCATTGACCACAGCGACTCAGGGCTACAAAACGTGGTCGAGCATGGCCGTTTCAGCGCGATTGGGGGTACTGAGGCGCATGGCTGAAATCTTGCGCCGCGATGTTGAGGCCTTGGGCATGATGGCGACGAAAGAGATGGGCAAACCCATCGTGCAGGCGCGTGCAGAGGTGGAAAAATGCGCGATCCTGTGCGACTGGTATGCGGAGAACGGCGCTGACCTTCTCGCCGACAAGCCGACCAGTGTCGGTGAACAGGCCTACGTGTCGTTCTTGCCGCTTGGCCCCGTGCTTGCCATCATGCCGTGGAACTTTCCGTACTGGCAGATCCTGCGCGGGGCCGTACCCATCTTGCTTGGCGGCAACGCCTACGTGCTCAAACACGCGCCGAATGTGATGGGCTGCGCTTATCTCACAGAGGCGGCCTGGCTCGAGGCGGGGCTCCCCAAGGGCGCGTTCTCCGTCGTCAATATCACCAACGATTTGGTCTCCAAGGCGATCGTAGACAATCGCATCGCTGCCGTTGCCGTGACGGGCAGCGTGCGTGCGGGCTCCGCTATCGCTTCACAGGCCGGAGCGGCGCTGAAGAAGACAGTGCTCGAGCTTGGAGGGTCGGATCCCTTTATCGTGCTCGCCGATGCCGATCTCGAAGAGGCTGTCAAAGCGGCCGTAGTGGGCCGCTTCCAGAATAGCGGTCAGATCTGCATCGCCGCCAAACGAATCATCCTTGACGCTCCGATCGCTGAGGAGTTCACCGAGCGTTTTGTCCAAGCCGTGGCGGCGCTTCGCGTCGGTGATCCGCAGAGCGAGGATACCTACATCGGCCCCATGGCGCGCCACGATCTGCGTGACGAACTGGATACCCAGGTGCAGCGAAGCGTCGAAGCAGGGGCGCGGGTTCTCCTCGGTGCATCGAAGATCCCAGGCGATGGAAACTTCTATGCCCCCACCGTGCTCGGAAACGTCAAGCCCGGCATGGCAACGTTCGACCAAGAGACGTTTGGTCCGGCTGCATCGCTGATCGTGGCTAAGGGAGTCGACGAAGCAATCGACCTTGCCAACAATAGCGAGTTTGGTCTCAGCGGCGCGATCTGGACACGGAACAAGGGACTTGCCAGAGACCTGGCACGGCGCGTCGAGACTGGCGGACTCTTCGTCAACGGCTTCTCGGCTTCCGACCCTCGAGTTCCGATCGGCGGCGTGAAGAAGAGCGGTTACGGTCGAGAGCTTTCGCATTTCGGCGTTCAGGAATTCATGAACGCGCAGACCGTCTGGTTTGATCGGAAGTGAGACAGGCCCCTCCACCAACGATGGAGGGAACCCAAAGAACGCCGTTGAAGGCCGCCTGTCCGCGGCCTCACCGCAATGGATCACGGACGCGATGACCGGCTTGTTCGCGATGGTTGACACAACCTCGACCACATTCCGCCTTTCGCCGCGGTCCGTCCCGCACGGCTACTGTGCAAATTGACGCGCCCAACCGTCGTGCAATGTGCAGCAATGCTCCTGGGCGAAGCACGGATCGACACTGCGCTCGTTAGCAGCGAGTGCCCCAAGGACCTCCACAGAGCGTGTCGCCTTTGGTTCTTCCCCGGAGCGCTTGAGCATCAGCCGACTAGAGCCGGGCAGGCTCTGTCTCCTGGATAAATGGCTCAGATGCTGGGGGTTTGACCCGAGTGGCCAGCCATTCACCGTCCTGGATGAGCTTCCAGGAAACGTTGGTTATAGCCTCCGCCATCTTCACAGATGCCCTTGTCACGACCTGCAAGGGGTTTCTTGCCACAAACACCCCCCTCCGAAAAATCGGCTTCACAATCCGCGCCGCCGACATTTGCCCTCGCTTGAGCTCTTCAGAAATGGCGGCGTGGGCCAACATGGAATACCCATGTCCATCCCGGACGAGTGATTTAATCAGTGTCAGGGAGTCGATCTCGAAGCGAACGTTGATTTTTCCTTCCAGACGCTTGATCTTTTGATCCACGAGCCGTCTTAACCCATGATGGGCTGTTGGAAGTATCAAAGGAAAGCGATTCAGCTCGAGAATATCGATGGAATCAATTGCCAGACCGTCGTTGTCAACATCACCAAAGGCACCGGACTCTCCAACGAGGAACAGCTCCTCTACAGCTATCTGCTGCAAAGAGAGATGACAGCAATCCTGCGCGCTATAGAGCGCTCCTACATCGAGCTCGCCCCGAGTCAACCATTCTCGGATGTGCCCAGACATTGCTTCCACGAGTGTCAGCTTGGCTCCCGGAGCAACTCTCTGGAACTCACTCACGAGGCGTGATCCGATGAGGGTGGCCAATGAACTCGGAAGCCCAACCGTCACCTCGCAGCGCTCAAAGGTGTCCTCGAGCCTGATCTCGTCACGGACGCGCCGCATGTCTGAGAGAATTTTCAAGGCATGTTCGCGGAACACTTGACCTGTCTCTGTCATGACCACGCCACGCGACGTTCGCATGAACAGCTTTGTGCCAAGCTCCTCTTCCAGTCGCAGCAGCATCTGGCTTAGAGAGGGCTGAGCAATATCGAGCTTGTCCGCCGCACTGGTCACCGATCCCATCTCCGAGGTCACCAGAAAGTATTTTAGTTGTCGTTCGTCCATCGGAATCCCTGTGTGGGGCTGGTACGCCCGGGGTGGTCCATCTGAGAAGCCTTGCGCAGTGGAACGCGGTCGCGTGGAGAAGGTGCCGAGGACGCAGTCGGTGGCGGAACTCGTGGGGCCACTTAGATTGCTTCAGCGACACGCAGCGCTGCTATGTCATCGGCGCTTCGACCAAGCGACCTCAATATCACCTCGGTGTGCTCTCCAATCGTGGGCACCGCGCCCATGCAATACTCAAAAGCACTTTGCCTGCCGGGGGGCAGCAAGGCAGGTATCGGACCTGCGGGTGAGCCAACGTCACGCCAACGATCGCGAGCTGCGAGTTGCGGGTGAGCCCACAAGCCGGCCATGTCGTTCATGCGTGCGTTGGCAATTTGTGCGGCATCGAGACGCTCAAGGACCTGCGAAGTGTTCAAAGTGCTAAAGACCTCTACGATCATCGATCGGAGCGTCTCGCGATTGCTATTTCGCTTTGCATTCGCGTCGAAGCGAGCATCGCTCGCGAGCGCGGTTGACAAAAGCACCCGTTCGCAGAACACCCGCCACTCGCGCTCGTTCTGGAGGCCAAGCATCACCGTGCCGCCATCCCCGACGGGAAATGGGCCGTATGGATAGATAGTGGCGTGAGAGGCCGCGCTTCGCGGGGGAGGCGTGGCTCCGTCGTACGCGTAATACATCGGGAAACCCATCCATTCGGCCAGGGATTCCAGCATCGATACGTCAATATGCGATCCCTTCCCCGTTTTGCCGCGCTGCAGGAGAGCGGCGAGGATCGCGGTGTAGGCGTACATGCCCGCGGCAATATCCGCGATCGAGTTGCCAGACTTGCAGGGTGCTTCCGGCGTTCCAGTGACCGAGAGAAACCCCGCCTCACTTTGGATCAACAAGTCATATGCCTTCTTGTCCCTGTAGGGGCCGTCCGCGCCATAGCCCGAAATGTCGCAGACGATAAGCGCCGGATGCCGCGCCTGCAGAGCTTCACCGCCGAGTCCCATTCGTGCGGCAGCCCCTGGCGCAAGGTTCTGAATCAGAACGTCGGCGCCGGCAATGAGCTCCATAAGGATCGCGAGCGCTGTCGGTTGCTTCAGATCGAGTGTCAAGCTCTCCTTGGACCGATTGACCCAAACGAAGTGTGAAGCTTCTCCGTCAACGCGCTGGTCATAGGCACGTGCGAAATCGCCGACACCAGGGCGTTCGATCTTGATCACACGGGCGCCGAGGTCTGCCAATTGCCGCGTGCAGTACGGCGCAGCAATTGCATGTTCTAGCGAGATAACGGTTATTCCATCCAGGGGACGCGTCATGCTGAAGTGCCTTTCGTCGATTCAAGCGGCGCGCAGCGTGCACCGCTTGGTGATCGCATTCTGCGAAGGGGGCGGACGCTCGGCCATCGGGATTTGGGCAAGCGGGACTTGCCAAGAATCGACGTTCGGAGTAACCCGTGCTTGCAGAATTCGAAGCCGGTCTTCGCGAAAGTGGAATTCCGCGCCAGTGCGCGTCATGAAATCATCCGGCGATGACAACAAGACTATCGCCAACCACCGCACCATCTGCCGCAGCGGCCCGCTCTTTCCTTTTTGTGCCCGGCGACCGTCCTGATCGCTTTGACAAGGCTTGGGCAAGCGCGGCCGACGAGGTCATCCTCGATCTCGAGGATGCCGTCGGTGTCGAGCGCAAGGTTCACGCGCGCGCTGACGTCAGTGCTTGGCTCAATCCTTCGAGACCTGTCTTCGTGCGGATCAACGCTGTGGAGACCGCCTGGTACGAGGACGATTTGGAACTTCTGACGAATCCCGGCGTCCTGGGGCTGATGGTGCCAAAGGCTGAAGTTCTGGATTCGGGACTCGTCTCGGCTTGCGCGACTCATGGCAAGCGGCTTCTTCCGATCGTCGAGACCGCTGTAGGTTTTCAGCGAGCGAGTGAGCTAGCAACGACCCGTTGTGTCGAACGCCTGGCGTTCGGTACCTTGGACTTTCAGGTCGACATGGGTCTCACCGGGGATGACGACGCACTTCTGTACTTTCGTTCACGGCTGGTTCTCGAGTCGCGTCTGGCGGGCATACAGGCGCCTGTGGATGGGGTCACGCCCGCAATCGGTGACATCGCGGTCTTGAGCGCCGACACCGCGCGGTCAAAACGGATTGGCTTCGGAGGCAAGCTGTGTATCCACCCCTCGCAGCTGGATGAAGTGAATCGGTGTTTCGCGCCCAGTCCCGACGACATCAAATGGGCTGAAGAGGTGGTTCAGGCCATCGCAAACTCACATGGCGCAGCGATCGCAATCGCCGGAAAAATGGTGGACCGCCCCGTCATTCTGAAGGCCGAGCGAATCCTGGGCAGTGCTCGGCGCTTGTCGCGTGTTCGCTAGGGAACGTCTGATCAAGTCCACGGATGGCCAATCTGAACGTTGATCACGGATGCTGAAGGATCGCCAACGATGAGCCAGATCAGTTTTTCGGATGCTGAGCACGCGGGTAAGAGGAAGAAGACGCGCCGGGAGATTTTCCTTGCCGAGATGGAACTGGTGGTGCCCTGGAGGGCACTGCTCAAAGTCATCGAACCGCACTACCCGGTGGCAGGACGTGGGCGCCGGCCGTATCCGCTCGAAGCGATGCTTCGCGTGCACTTGATGCAGAACTGGTTCGCGCTGAGCGATCCGGCGATGGAGGAGGCACTTTACGAGATCGCCTCGCTGCGCACGTTCGCGGGGCTGGGGCTGGAGTCGATTCCCGACGAGACGACGATCCTGAACTTCCGTCACCTGCTGGAGGCCAGTGATCTGGCCGAGGACATCTTCAAGCAGGTCAACGCCCACCTGGCCAAGAAGGGTCTGCTGCTGAAGCGCGGCTCCATCGTTGACGCCACGATCATCGCGGCGCCCAGTTCGACCAAGAACGAGAGCGGCGAGCGAGACCCTGAGATGCACCAAACGAAGAAGGGTAACCAGTGGCACTTCGGGATGAAGGCTCACATCGGTGTGGACGCAGATTCGGGGCTGGTGCACACGGTGGCGACCACTGCAGCCAACGAGGCGGACGTGGAGCAGGTGAGCGATCTGCTGCACGGCAAAGAAAACGCGGTGTGGGCAGACTCGGGCTATCGCGGAGCACAGAGCCGAGTGAAGCAGGATGTGCGATGGCACATTGCGGGGCGCCCCAGCGACATGGCCAAGATGCCAGAGGGCCGAGCCAAGGCCAGAGCGCGCAGGCAGGAGTTCCAGAAGGCCAGCATCCGGGCGAAGGTGGAGCACCCGTTCCGGGTGATCAAGCGGCAGTTCGGCCTGGCGAAGGTGAGGTTCAAGGGGCTGGCCAAGAACACGGCGCATGTGATCACGCTGTTTGCGCTGTCGAACCTGTGGATGGCCAGAAGGAAACTGATTGCGATGATGGTGCAGGTGCGCCCGCAGGCAACGTGAAGGGGCCACGGGGGCTCTCAAACGCATGGGATCCTCGGTGAGACGAGCCTGCGAGCGCAACGGCCCAACCACGAACCTTCGCCGACAAGCCAATTTACGACTTGATCAGACGTTCCCTAGGTCGGCCGAAGCCTTCGCATTGGTAAGCACCTCCAGCAGCCGCGTGAGGGAGATCGAGCGCGGACGGTCCTTTTTGATGCAGGTCAGCATTTGCCGGACCGCCCATTCATCCGTGAGTGGTCGAACGGTCAAACCCATGCTTTGGCTCATGACGCTAGCTGCCTGATACGGAAGTAGGCCTACACCCAATCCTGACTGAACCACGCGGCAGACAACCTCGAAGCCCCGCACTTGCACGCGCAGTCGCAATCCCTTTTCAAGGTGGACCGCTTGCTCAGCGAGCAAGCGCATCATTGATGACCCGCTTTCGAGCGCAATCAGGTCGTAGTCGAGCACGTCGACGAAATCTACTGCTTCGTTCGAGGCAAGCGGGTGATCCTGCGGAACGATCACCGCTAGCCGATCGGTGCGATAGGGGAAGACTTCGAGACCGTCAGTTGCCACCCCTTCCACGATGATGCCAACGTCTGCTTCACCAGCCAAGAGCGCGGCAACGATTTGAGCGCTCCAGCGCTCTTCCAGGATCAACAGCACATCCGGATTGAGCTTCGCGAATCGCGCAAGATCGCCAGGCACAAACTCCGTCATGGTCGAAGTGTTCGCCCATACCCGGAGCTGACCCCGCCGCCCAGCTCCATGGTCATCCATATCTGCCTGCATCTGGTTCAGTTGGAGAAGCATCGCTTTCGCGTGAACCAACAGAGTCGCGCCTGCAGGGGTCAGCTCGACACCCTTTGGTGAGCGTTCGAACAATGAGCACTTGAGACGATGCTCCAGCAGAGAGATCCGGCGACTGGCCGCGGCCAACCCCATGTGCGAGGACTCCGCCGCTCGCGTCAAGCTGCGAAGCTCAGCCGCTTTGACGAAGAGGGCGAGCGAATCTATGTCGGGAAGCATAAATTTCGGGTCGAACTAAGGTCGCGTTTTTGTACGTGAGGGCTTCGAGCTACGCAGCGAAGGTGAGCTGTTCTGGAAAGGCGACGACCTTGAATGTGCCATGGCCGATAGTCCTACCGCATGTCCCGTTCTAGGCAGCGATGCGGAATGCGTGCTTCGCACGGTTGATGCCTGCTAGGCTTCGATGCGGATGGATTCAGGCTATTCAACATGCAGCTTGATCTGCTTGGCCACCGCGCCATAGGTTGCGAGTTCAGATTGGATCTGGGAATTCATCTCCTCCGACGAGCCGCCAACCGGTTCGGCGCCCATCTCGAGCAACTGTTTACGCACACCGGGAGATCTCACCGTTCTTTGGATCTCTTCGCTGATCTTCTTAATGATTGCAGGCGGAGTACCGGAAGGAGCCAAGAGCCCAAACCAAGTCCCGGCGTTGAAGCCCGGAATGACCGTTTCGGCTAGCGCGGGAACATTTTTCAATGCGGTGGATCGTTCTGAAGTGGTTACCGCCAGCGCACGGGTCTTTCCGGCTTTGATTTGAGGCAGCGCCGATGTCACGGTATCGAACATCACCTGAATCTGACCCCCGACAAGATCAGCCACTGCCGGCGCACTTCCCTTGTAGGGAACGTGAACCAGATCAACATCTGTCCTCAGTTTGAACATCTCACCCAGCATGTGATGTGCAGTCCCGGCACCGGCTGTTCCATAGTTCAACTTGCCCGGTTGCGACTTTGCCAATGCAACAAACTCTTGGATTGTCTGAGCAGGGACGTTGGCGTTCACGACGACCACATTCGGAACCATCGCGATGACGCTGATGGGGGCGAAGTCTTTGCCGAAGTGATACGGCAGCTTTGTATATACGTTCTGTGCGATCGTGTGATGCGCAGCGCCCATCAGCAGGGTATAACCATCCGCAGGCGACTTGGCGACCATGTCAGCACCGATCGTCGCGCCTCCCCCGGCCTTGTTCTCAATCAGGACAGGTTGGCCCCACGCAGTCGACATCTGCTGTCCAACAATGCGCGCGAGCATGTCTGTGGTCCCGCCCGGTGGGAACGGAACGATGATCTTGATCGGCCGGCTTGGGTATGGCTGGGCTGACTGCGCCAGGGCTGTGAGGGGGGCGCCCACAATGCACACCAGGGCGATCGCTTGCATCAGTCTCTTCATTCTGGTCTCCTTCAATTTACTTTGCGGACAGATCCACTCAGCTGCCGGAGATGAAGTGGCAGCCCCCTGTGTGCAAGGCTGCATCGATCCAATCGCGGTCAACATCACCGCTTTGGACGGCCAGCAACGTCGCGCATTCCTTGCGGCTCAGCGCCTCGGCTGCCCGCAGAACGGCGGGGACGTCGTTCCGGGGTATGGCTACCACCCCATCGACATCTGCGACGACGATGTCTCCGGCTTGAACCTGCATACCGGCGACAGATATGCCTACGTTGATCTCACCAGGTCCAACGCGGCTGGGCCCGCGAAGACACACGGCAGTTGAGTAGACGGGCAACGATTGGTCTCGCAGGAACCGCAGATCCCGGACTGCACCATCGATCACAAATCCCGCGATACCCCTCTTTGCTGCCAGTGTGACCATGATCTCGCCAACGAGGGCTTGTTCAGCGAAGCCTCCGCCATCGACCACGATGACATCGCCCGGGCGTGCCAGGTCGATTGCCTTCTGAACCATCAGGTGGTCCCCCGATCTTGTTCGGACCGTGAGCGCGCATCCGACGAGGCGTGTTCCATCGTGCCGCCCAACCAGATGTGACCCCGCTGCCTGCGGCTTCCCCATGCAATCTGCCAGCTGGGAGGCCTCGTAATGACCTAGTTGATCGACCGTCCGAGCATCCAGTACGGTCGGCATTGGATGGATTGCGAAGCAGGCGCTCATCACATCACTCGCTCGCCGAATTTTCGAATTGCGCTTTCCGACAAGGTGAGGCCCAGCCCAGGCTGCTCTTTGAGTTTGAGGCGGCCGTTGACAATCTTCGGCGCGTCTTCGAACAGCTCAGCCTGTAGAGGGTCGCGCTCGGGATCGGTGAAAGCCTCCACGATGTAGCCAGCGGGACTGGCCGCGACGATATGCGCGTGAATGAAGCAATCATGATGAGGCGCTACCTGCACGTGATTCAGCTCACACAGGCCTGCCAGCTTTCTGCCTTCGGTGAACCCACCCATCATGGTGCAATCGAACTGCAGAATTTGGATTGCGTGTTCTTCCAGCATGGCGCGACAGCCATAGCTGGTGACCTCACTTTCTCCGCCAGACAACGGGATTCGAGTCTTCTGAGCCAGCAGCTTGAGGCCTCTGCGGTCATCCTCCCATCGAATTGGCTCTTCAAGCCATCGAGGATTCAAGGGCTCCAGCAACCTGGCGCCTTCGATCGCCGTTGCCAGATCCCAGGCACGATTCGGATCGACCATGAAAAGTGCTTCGGAACCGATCGCCTCTCGCATCACAGCCATGCGTTCGATGTCTTCACCCAGAGGCAGGCCACCGGCCTTTACCTTGAAGCCCGTGTGGCCCTGCTCCTTGAGCATCAAGACTTCGTCGCGCAGCTCTTGGTTATCCTTGCCATCCCGGTAGTAGCCACAGGTCACATACGCGGGAACTTCATCGCGATATCCGCCAAAAATCCGGAACAAGGGCATCTTTGCGGCTTTGCCCACGATGTCCCAACAGGCGATATCCACGGCCGCGCTGATGCGAACGAGCGCCTCGCGAGACCATCCCTTCTCGTTGGCGGTCTTGCTTGTCGTCAGTCGAAAAAGCTTTTGATACAGCCGTTCCGGGGCCAGCGCGTCTTCGCCGAGGATCTGATCGGCGATCCCCGTTTTGAAGGCCTTGATCGCATAGTCGATTGGGGTGTAGCTGGTGGCGAGGCCGAAACCATCGATTCCCTCATCGGTATAGAGCCGTACCAGAATCTCGTTGGCGGTAGGCACGATGAAATGGCTGGTCCAATGGGGGCGCTCCTGAGGAGGTGCTCGGAGTGCAAACACTTCGATTCGATTGATCTTCATGGTTCCACTCTAGTGCTCACCTCCTCACGCCCCAAGCGACATCTGCCGAAATGAGCATTCGGCAGAGCCGAACGCTGGATGGCAGAATGCCTGCATGCACTACGACCTCGTCGATCTGCGGGTGTTCCTGGCCGTACTGGATGAGGGGAATTTGTCCCGGGGGGCAGTACGCTGCAACTTGGCCCCGTCCTCAGTCAGCGCCCGAATCCGGACGCTTGAGGAGGCGGTCGGCACGCGACTGCTGCAGCGCAACGCAAGAGGTGTTAGTTCCACGCCAGCCGGTGTAGTCCTGGCAGAGCACGCACGCCGTCTGCTTGCGCAATTGGAGCAAATGCACGCCGACCTGTCGCCGTTTGCGCAGGGTGTCACGGGGCGTGTCATCCTCTTCGCGAACACCAACGCGATCAACTCCTTCTTACCAGATGATCTGGCCTATTTTTTCAACGAGCATCCTTCGGTACGGGTGAGCTTGGAAGAGAGAAATAGTGGGACTATCGTGGCGGCATTGGTTGAGGGAAGGGCTGACGTAGGGGTGATGGCCGTGGAGGAGAAGCACCCCCTCCTTGAGTACCTTCCCTATCGAGTGGACGAACTCGTCCTTGCAGTTCCGCGCGGCCACGCGCTAAGCAGGAAACGCGCCGTTCGCTTTTCCGAATGCCTTGAGTTTCCCTTCATCAGCCTTTTGCAAGGCGCTGCGCTGCATACGTTTCTCGTCCGACACGCCGGAGACATCGGTGGCAGATTGGATCTCCGCGTTCAGCTGGCAGGCTACGAAGCCGTTTGCAAGCTTGTCGGCAGTGGTGCCGGCATCGGCCTTGTGCCGCGCTCTGCGGTATCCGGCGACGCAGGAGAGCGGGTGAAGTTGATTACCTTGGCCGAGCCTTGGGCCCATCGTGAACTGAACGTGGGCCTGCGAAAGTTGCGGGAGCCTAATTTCTATCGAGACGAGCTCGTAGCGTGCCTGTCGAGGCGGCGCAAGTCCTGACGCCGTTGGGACTCTGCCGCGGAGAGGGCGGGGCACTAGTTCCGATGGCCGCCACGGTCTTGTGTTCGATGCACAACCTCATCTACTTTGTCGATTGCCTTGGTGAGCGAAAGTGTGGAGGAGAGTTGGCTCCGGACGCATCGGAACGCCAAAACTTGCGACAAAGCGGGGCAGGGTTTCTACTGAGTTCGACATTCCGAAAGTCTCTGTTGTCCAGAAACTGATGTTCGGATTCGTCCCCTGTGCCTAGTATCCCGATCTCGAATGACGCGTCGAGCAAGTAGGCGCGAATCGGAGGGCTGTGCCTTGTAATTCGCTGATTACAGAGCGTCCTCTAAGTTCCATTTTTCGCAGGCCCTACATCGGCAGGCGCTGGAGTTATCCATGAAACCCAACTGTGTCAAACGCCTCGGACTCGTCGTCAAGAAGGCAAGCATGTCACACGAAGAATTTGTTCAGCACTGGTTCCATGTTCATGCCGAACTGTGCAAGAAGCTACCCAACATGCGTCGGTATTCGGTGAATCTCGTTGATCGTGAACGCTTTCCGGAATTCGGCTACGACGGCTTTTCGGAACTGTGGTTCGACTCCGAAGAGGCGCTCGTGGCTTCGTTGGCGAGCCCAGAAGGAAAGACGCTGCTCGCCGACCTGCCGAATTTCACAGAGCGCATTTATCCCATTCTCAGTCACGAGTACCACCAAATCTGGAGCTGATTGATGTGGCGGGGGATGCCTCCGCTGGTGATATCCGTCTCGCCCGGCGCAACGTCAGCCGAGCCTCATGGTCCAAGGCGCATCGATTCTGCAGCTCCGATCAGCTCGATCCCGCTCTTCGTCCTCATTCCTCCATCTTCGCAATTACCTTGAAAAATCCAATGACCAGCATCCCTTCGACCATGATGGCTCTCCTAGCCAAAGGGTTCTCGCTCGACGCCCTGGAACTGGCCGAGAGACCTGTGCCCCAACCGAGGCGCGGCGAGATCCTGATCCGCGTTCGCGCCGTCAGTCTCAATTATCGTGATCTGGCGGTGCTGACGGGAACCTACATTCCCAATCTTCCGCTGCCTTTCGTACCTGCCTCGGATGCATGCGGCACAGTCGTCGCGATTGGTGAAGAGGTCAACAGGTTCGCGGTGGGGGACCGGGTGACGCCCATCTACACCCAGGGATGGCACGACGGGCTACCCACTCCGCAACAGCGATCTTCGCGCACTTTAGGGGCGCCCCTGGACGGTGTGCTGCAGACCTACATCGTGGTTCCGGCAGAGGACGCGGTCAGGGCTCCAGATCTGCTTTCCAACGAAGAGGCGTCGACGTTGCCCATAGCCGGCTTGACCGCATGGTCCGCACTTGCCGAAGGCAATGTGAAGTCGGGCGACACCGTTCTCGTTCAGGGAAGCGGAGGCGTCGCCTTGTTCGCGCTTCAGTTTGCCAAGGCTGCAGGTGCGACCGTCATCGCGACATCATCCAGCGACGCAAAGCTTGAGAAAATGAAACTGCTGGGCGCTGATATCGGGATCAACTACAGGACGACTCCCGAGTGGGAACATGCGGTGAAAGAGGTGACCGGCGGTCGAGGTGTCGATCTCGTCGTTGAGACTGGCGGCGCTACCCTGGCGCAATCGCTCACCGCCACCGCGTTTGGCGGCTTCGTCGCCGTGGTGGGCTTTGTGGCTGGCTACAACGCAACCATCCAGCTGCGACAACTCATCGGACCTGTAGTTCGGGTGCAGGGCATCGCAGTCGGTTCGCGTGCACGCTTCGAGGCGATGAACAGGGCCATTGCTGCCAATAACATCCGTCCCGTCATCGACAGCACTAGACACATTTCCGATGCGGTCGCGGCGTTCAAGCACATGCAAAACGGGTCGCACTTCGGCAAGGTTGTCGTGACGCTATAGCCCGCCGGGCACAACCCAACTCGAGACTCAACAAGCTCGGAACGCCGAGCTTGGATCTTTTGCTGCCCGGCACCTTCAGAAATAGAGACAAAGATGTTCACTACAACCACAGACTTCGTCGTGGACGATGACTTGGAGTCACGAACTTACGCCAAAGTAGCGTGGCGCATCGTCCCACTGCTCTTCCTCAGCTACATCGTCGCCTACCTTGACCGCGTCAACGTGGGATTCGCCAAACTGCAAATGCTGAACGATCTGAAGTTCAGCGAAACGGTCTACGGGCTCGGGGCAGGCATCTTCTTTCTGGGCTACTTTCTGTTTGAAGTCCCCAGCAACTTGATCCTGCACAAGGTCGGCGCCAGAAGGTGGATTGCTCGGATCATGATCACCTGGGGCATCGTATCGTCGCTGATGATGTTCGTCACGACACCTACCATGTTCTACGTGATGCGTTTCCTGCTCGGCATCGCCGAGGCTGGATTTTTCCCAGGCGTGATCCTCTACCTAACCTATTGGTTCCCCTCGCATCGACGCGGGCGGATGACCGCGCTGTTCATGACCGCTATCCCAGTTGCGGGCGTTATCGGCAGCCCGCTGTCCGGCTGGATCCTTCAATCGCTCAATGGTGTCAATGGCTGGGCCGGGTGGCAGTGGCTTTTTCTCGTCGAAGGCATACCTTCTGTGCTCGTCGGACTGCTGGTTTTCGCCTATATGGATGACGGGATATCCAGCGCCAAGTGGCTCAACGAATCGGAGAAGCGACTGTTGTCGAGAAATATCGACAGTGAGAACGCAGGCAAGCAGGATCACTCCTTCAAAGCCACCGTCGGCAACCCGAAGGTGTGGCTTCTTAGCCTGGTTTACTTCTGCGTTGTGATGGGGCTTTATGGTGTCGGCTTCTGGTTGCCGTCGCTCATCAAAGCCACTGGCGTGAAGAACGCGCTGGATGTCGGTCTCCTCACCGCCATTCCCTACGCCGCGGCTGCGATCTCGATGGTTCTTTTCAGCCGAAGCGCGGACAAGAAGCGTGAACGGCGCTGGCATTTGGCCATTCCGTGTGTGCTTGGTGCCATTGGCCTGGTCTTCAGCGCAGTCTTCGGTGACAACACGTTGGTGGCCATGGGTTTTCTGACTCTTGCCACGGCGGGAATCATCACTGCCTTTCCACTGTTTTGGAGTTTCCCGACCGCTTTCCTAAGCGGTGCGGCGGCCGCGGGCGGTATCGCCCTGATCAATTCGGTGGGTAACCTCGCGGGGTTCGTTAGTCCTTACATGATCGGTTTGATAAAGGACTGGACGCAAAGTACGAACGCCGGCATGTATGTGTTGGCCGGCTGTATGTTTGTGGCAGGTCTCCTTGCCGTTTCGGCGGTGCCGGCCAAGCTGGTGAATCGCTAGGGTGAGTGTTGGCCATCCTTTTATATGGGCGGCATAACGTCCGCAATGTAGCGCGGCAGCGCGCCTTTACCAGTAGTTCGAACGCATCATGAAGATAGGTGTACCCAAAGAGACCAGCGCCGGCGAAACCCGTGTGGCCGTTACACCCGAGACGGTGAAGAAACTTGTCACTGCGGGGCACACCATTCGCGTGCAGTCCGGAGCCGGCGTTGCAGCCAGCGTCACCGATGCCGCCTACATTGCGGCCGGCGCTGAAATCACCGACGTGGCGGACGCCTTCGGGGCCGACATGGTGCTCAAGGTGCGCTCGCCCAACGACGCCGAAGCCGCGCTGATGAAGCCGGGCACCGTCGTCATCGGCATGCTGAACCCGTTCGACGCCGCGGGCCTGCAGCGGCTGGCCACGGCCGGGCTCACCGCCTTTGCGCTCGAAGCCGCACCGCGCACCACCCGGGCCCAGAGCATGGACGTGCTCAGCTCGCAGGCCAACATTGCGGGCTACAAGGCCGTGATCATGGCGGCCGACAAATACCAGCGCTTCTTCCCCATGCTGATGACCGCCGCCGGCACCGTGAAGGCGGCGCGCGTGGTCATCCTGGGCGTCGGCGTGGCCGGCCTGCAGGCGATTGCCACCGCCAAGCGCCTGGGCGCGGTCATCGAAGCTTCGGACGTGCGCCCGAGCGTGAAGGAGCAGATCGAATCGCTCGGCGGCAAGTTCATCGAGGTGTCCTACGACACCGACGAAGAGAAAGAAGCCGCGGTGGGCGTCGGCGGCTATGCGAAGCCCATGCCCGCGAGCTGGCTCGCGCGCCAGCAGGTCGAGGTGGCCAAGCGCGTGGCACTGGCGGACATCGTCATCAGCACCGCGCTCATTCCCGGCCGCGCGGCACCCACGCTCATCACCGAGGACATGGTCAAGTCCATGAAGCCCGGCTCGGTGATCGTCGACATTGCCGCCGGCAAGGGGCCAGTCAATCCCGATGGTGGAGTGGGCGGCAACTGCCCGCTGTCGGAGGCCGACCGCACGGTGGTGAAGCACGGCGTGACCATCGTGGGCGAAACCAATCTTCCTGCGTTGGTGGCGGCCGATGCGTCGGCGCTCTATGCGCGCAACGTGCTGGACTTCCTCAAGCTCATCGTCACCAAGGAGGGCGCGCTCAAGATCGACCTCGAGGACGACATCGTCGCCGCCTGCCGCATTGCGCACGACGGCCAGGTCACGAAGAAATAAGCGGCCCCCCAGCGTTCGAACGAGGAGAAGAACCCATGGACATCGTTTCCCACACAGTCATCAACCTGATCATCTTCGTGCTGGCCATCTACGTGGGCTACCACGTGGTGTGGACGGTGACGCCCGCGCTGCACACGCCGCTCATGGCGGTGACCAACGCGATCTCGGCCATCGTGATCGTGGGCGCCATGCTCGCGGCGGCGCTCACCGAAACCGGCCTGGGCAAGACCATGGGCGTGCTGGCGGTAGCGCTGGCCGCGGTGAACGTCTTCGGCGGCTTCCTCGTCACGCGGCGCATGCTCGAGATGTTCAAGAAGAAAGAAAAGAAGGCCGCACCCAAGGCTGAAGAGAGAGTCGCCAAGTGAGCATGAATCTCGTCACGCTGCTGTACCTCGTTGCCAGCATCTGCTTCATCCAGGCCCTGAAGGGCCTCTCCCACCCCACCACCTCCATCCGCGGCAACATCTTCGGCATGACCGGCATGGCCATTGCCGTGCTGACGACCGGTGCGCTCATCTACAAGCTGGCGGGCGGCAATCTCACCGGCCTGGGCTACGTGCTGGTTGCGCTGGTGCTGGGCGGCGGCCTGGGTGCCTACATGGCCAACAAGGTCGAGATGACCAAGATGCCCGAGCTGGTCGCTTTCATGCACAGCATGATCGGCCTGGCGGCGGTGTTCATCGCGGTGGCGGCCGTGGCCGAGCCGTATGCGTTCAACATCACGCCCAAGGGCGAGATGATTCCCGCGGGCAACCGGCTCGAGCTGTTCCTGGGCGCGGCCATCGGCGCCATCACCTTCAGCGGCTCGGTCATCGCGTTCGGCAAGCTCTCGGGCAAGTACAAGTTCCGCCTGTTCCAGGGCGCGCCAGTGCAGTTTGCCGGCCAGCACATGCTGAACCTGGTGCTCGGCGTGGCCACCGTCGGGCTGGGCCTGGTGTTCATGTTCACCGAAAGCTGGCCCGCGTTCTTCGCGATGCTGGCGCTAGCCTTCGTGATGGGCGTGCTCATCATCATCCCGATCGGCGGCGCCGACATGCCGGTGGTGGTGTCGATGCTCAACAGCTACTCGGGCTGGGCGGCGGCGGGCATCGGCTTCAGCCTGAACAACGCGATGCTGATCGTGGCCGGTTCGCTGGTGGGCTCTTCGGGCGCGATCCTGAGCTACATCATGTGCAAGGCCATGAACCGCTCGTTCTTCAACGTGATCCTGGGCGGCTTCGGCGGCGAGGCGGCCGCGGCCACCGGCGGCGCGAAGGAGCAGCGGCCGGTCAAGAGCGGCAGCGCCGACGACGCGGCCTTTGTGCTGGGCAATGCAGAGACGGTGGTCATCGTGCCGGGCTACGGCCTGGCGGTGGCACGCGCGCAGCATGCCGTGAAGGAGTTGGCGCAGAAGCTGACCGACAAGGGCATTACCGTGAAGTACGCCATCCACCCGGTGGCGGGCCGCATGCCCGGCCACATGAACGTGCTGCTGGCCGAGGCCGAGGTGCCCTACGACCAGGTGTTCGAGATGGAGGATATCAACGGCGAATTCGGCCAGGCCGACGTCGCCATCATCCTGGGCGCCAACGACGTGGTGAACCCGGCCGCCCATACCAAGGGCAGCCCGATCTACGGCATGCCGATTCTGGAAGCCTACAAGGCCAAGACGGTGATCGTGAACAAGCGCTCCATGGCGGCGGGCTATGCCGGCCTGGACAACGAACTCTTCTACATGGACAAGACCATGATGGTCTTTGGGGATGCGAAGAAAGTGGTCGAGGACATGGGCAAGGCTGTGGAGTAGCACGAACTTCAATGCCGGTCGATGGTGTTCAACAACACATCTCGAACAAGGTCCTCGCACAAAGGCGGCAATAGCCCCACATAGTTTTTTCTCGCAATAGGGAACTGGCATGAAGAATATTGGAATGATCGGCATCGGTTTGATGGGACATGGCATCGCCCAGAACATCCTTAAGCACGGTTATGCACTGACCGTGCTTGAACACTCCGGCAACCAACCCTTGGACCAACTGAAAGCGGCTGGGGCGACGACGCAGACCAGCGCCGCGGAACTCGCAGCCGCCTCGGAAGTCGTCATCCTCTGCGTGACAGGTACGCCACAGGTGGAAGCGGTATTGCTCGGCGAAGGTGGCGTGTTGCAGGGTCTTCGCCAAGGAACGGTAATCATTGACTGTTCGACGGCCGTGCCCTCGTCCACCGAGCGGATCGCGGAGGCGGTGAAGACCGCGGGAGGTCTATTCCTTGACGCGCCGATGACCCGAACACCGAAGGAGGCTGCCGAGGGTCGGCTCAATCTGCTGGTCGGCGGAGATGAGGAATTGTTCAATCAGTGCCGTCCACTGCTGGCGACGTTCGCCGAAAACATCAACCATGCAGGGCCGATCGGCGCGGGTCATCGCATGAAGCTGCTTCATAACTACGTTTCTCTCGGTTTCGTTGCTCTCCTGTGCGAAGCCGCTGCTTGTGCTCAGCGCTCCGGGATCGCATCCGAAGTATTCGTGGACATCTTGGCGAAGGGTGGAGGGGGAGGGGCGGCATTGGAACGCCTGAGGCCATACCTCGCCTCTGGCGATTCGTCAGCGTTGCGCTTCGCCATGTCAAACGCCAAGAAGGATCTTGGATACTACAACTCCATGGCCAATGACACTGGGGCAGTAAGCGTAATTGCGGAGGCTATCCATCAAACCTTTGCTCAAGCGCTCGATGAGGGTGGCTCGGATGCGATGGTGTTGGACCTCGTGCCACTGCTAGCGGCGCCGACCGGGACCACGCCAGCAGGTTAAAGGCCATCATTCAATCGCATTCACGGCAGGCCCAGGATCAGAGTAGGAGCGGGCCCTTCTCGACGTTTTTTAAGTGCCGGCATCAGCCTTCGCGGCAATGCGTTCGACAAGAACTTGCGCCCTTCAAAAGTCAATCTGACATTCTTGTGGGTGCTCACGCGGTCGTTCCCTCTGGGTGACTGAAGCGTGGTAACTCCAGTCCCCAGACCGTTCCGGGTGAACAACCTATTGAGACATCACTCCTAGTCGATCCGGATGTCGAGTCGCTTGACCAGTGCGCCATACACCTGCCGCTCTTCGCTCTGCAGCTTGCGCAATCCGTCGGCGGAGGTGGGATCAGGCTTGGCGCCCTGCACACGCAGCACGTCGACGAACGCCTTGTCCTGCATGGCCTTGTGCACGGCACTCGTCAGTTCGTCCACCTTCGCAGCAGTTGTGCCGGCCGGCGCATACAGCGCTTGCCAGAGCGCCATCGACAGGTCGACGCCCAGCTCCTTGAGTGTAGGAACCTGCGGCAACAAGTCCAGGCGGGTGGTCGTTGCACTCGCCAGAATCCTGGCCCGGCCATCTTTGGATGCGGCGTCGGCGGCGCCCGCAGGGACGAACATCATGTCCACCTGTTTGCTGAGCACAGCTTGCACGGCGGGTGCTTGGCCCGAAAAAGGCACGTGGAGCAGTTCAAGGCCCAAGGCCGTTGCCAGCCGTTCCATGGCGAGATGGATGATGCTGCCCACGCCCCAGCTGGCATAGCTGATGCCGCCGGGCCGGCTCTTGGCCAGCCGGGTCAAATCCGCGACATTGCGGATCTGGTCCAGTGATTGACCCACCATCAGCACGATAGGAATATAGGAGACCAAACTCACCGGGCGAAAATCAGTTTCGGGGTTGTAAGGCAGTTTGCGGTAAATGAACTGAATAATCGACTGTGTATCGACGATGCCCAGAAGCAAGGTGTTGCCATCAGGTGCCGAGCGAGCGACATAGCCGGCACCGATGCTGCCGCCTGCACCGGGTCGGTTCTCCACAATTGCATTTTGGTGCAGCAGGTCGCCGAGCGGTTTAGCCAATGCTCGTGCCAATACGTCATTGACCCCGCCCGCGTTAAAAGGCGAAACGATCTTGAGCGCTTGGTTGGCGCGCGCCAAGATCCAGGGTGTGGCGCTCATGCAGCCGACGGCCGATGCGCATGCTGTTTTGAGAGCGGTTCTTCGTGGGATGGACATGAAAACTCCTAAAGCAGAACGGGTTGAGATTCCCATCACTGCATGCGAGAAGCATGCAAGCCGGCACCCGTAAACTTGCACGGTGGCTTGCATAAAACCCCAGCCCCCAGCGCGCGTCGGGACACCGACCGGCTGCAAAGCGGCCTTGAGAGTCGCAGGCAACTCGTCGGTCACCTTGGAGGGTTGCGAGAAAGCTGAAAGCAAACCCGGCATACTCATCGAAGCGCATCAGCGACTGTCCACCGCGATGCGGCCCTGCGGCTCCAAGGTGCGTGTGTTGGAGGCCGTGATGGCCGAGTGCTGGAGTGCGCCCTCCGCCGGGCGAATTCGGTACTTGATCAGGTGCTGCGGCTGAGCATCACGCTACTTCTTTGGCGTGCCAGCACCTGCGCTTCAGACTGTCCGACTTGCGCCTGATAGGTGGCAGGGGCAGTGGCACCTTCGGTACTGATCAGCAGCACGCGCGCATCGGGCCCCAGCCCAACCGTGGCAGCCTGTGCCGCCTGGCTTCGGAGTTCGACGAGACCTGCGAGACCGGCAGCGCCTGATTCGCCAGAAACCATAGGGAGGTCCAATTCATTGCCGATCGCCAGGAGTCGCATCGCAGCGACCGCATCGTCATCAGTGATCGTCATGAAGTAGTCACCCGTCGGTGCGATCCCACCCACTGCACGGGCGCACTGCCAATTGAGGTACGTCGTCGGCACGGACTGGGAACGCGCACCGGTACCTCGAAGAGCACTTCGCCGCCCAGGGATCTCGTCTGTGAAGGTAACGGTGCAGCCTGCCGGAACCGCAACTCGCCTTGACCTGAATGATCCCTGGGTCGAATGGACGCTTCGCTCCATCGAGGCGTCCACGGGGAAGAAGCCTGCACTGCTGCCGAATATTGGCGGCACCGTTCCCAATGCGATCTTCGCTGAAACCCTTGGCCTGCCTACGGTATGGGTTCCCCATTCTTATGCCGCGTGCTCGCAGCACGCGCCGAATGAACACCTCTTGGGCTCGGTGGCGCGTGAGGCCTTGGCCGTGATGGCCGGAATTTGATGGGATCTTGGAGACGAAGGGGCCGACGTAGCCGCATCGCGCAAATGCCGAATTGAAGCTTGGGTTCCAGCGTCCGCCGCTTTAGAGGCCGGTGGCAGCCGGTTAATCTGGACCGAATGGGCCGCGCTTCGTGTCCCGCTCAACGGCTGGATCGATCCATCGGCGTCACGGGCTCTCGCGACGATGCTCATCGGGCCGGGCGTTCGCGGCAGCGGAAGCGTCGCCGAGAACTGCTGCCATTCGAATTCCCGGCGGGGCCGGATCTCGGCTTCATGCCAGGTCGCGCCGCCATCGGTGCTGAGCGCCACGCCGCCGATGCCGTTGTTGCTCCAGGCCCAGCCCATGACTTTCACATCATCTGTGGAGATGGTGTCGCCGGGGGCAGGTTGGATGATCCCCGAATTGGGCTCGACGGCCCAAACCGGCTCTCGGATGACTTTGTGTTAGCGCCAGTGCAATCGAGATCAGCGTTTGGAGTGAACCCCTGCGGCTGGACCACCGGGCAAATCAGAACTGATACGCTGGCTGAGCCTTCAACCAGGAGAAGGTCATGTCATCGAGAGGTCCGTACCGGCGCCACGCGCCGGAGTTCAAGATCCAGCTGTGCCAAGACATCCGCAGCGGCGCCATCGGGCGCCGTGATGCGGCCAGGAAGTACACCCTGTCGACCAATCTGATTCAGCTGTGGCTGACGCAGTACGACCGGGGTGAGCTCAGCACCGAAGAGGCCGAAGCATCGGTCATCGCGGAGTACGAAGCCAAGATCGCTGCGCTTGAGCGCAAGGTCGGCCAGCTCACGATGGAGTTGGACCTGGTCAAAAAAACGCCACGCCTGCGCCTCGCGAGCGACAACGAGAACTTGTCGATCGTCACCGGCCCGAAGCCTGCTCCATCCGACGGGGGTGCCAAGTGATCGAACTGCCGCGCAGCACCTTCTACTATCGGTCGACGGCGACCAGCGAGTACCTCAACGATGGGCGCCTCATCGAACTGATCGAGAGCATTCAGGACGAGTTGCCTGGCTATGGCTACCGGCGCGTGACGCACGAACCGCACAGACGTGGGCATGTGGTCAATCACAAGCGTGTCGCGCGTGTGATGAGGGCCCAAGGCTTAGGCATCAAGCCGCGCAGGCGCTTTGTGCGCACCACCGACAGCAGGCATGACTCGCCGATCTTTCCAAACCTGTACCGCAATGTCATCCCGACCCAGCCCAACGTGGTGTGGGTGGCGGACTTCACCTACATCCGGATTGCCACGGGGTTCTGCTATCTGGCGGCCATTCTGGATGCCTGCAGCCGCAAGGTGGTGGGCTACGCGATCTCGCGCAATATCGATACGACGCTGGCCTTGGCGGCACTGCGATCCGCCGTGCAAAGCCGATGCCCTGCGCCTGGCTGCATCTTCCATACGGACCGCGGGGCGCAGTACGCAAGCGAGACCTACCGCAGGGCCTTGCAGGAAGCGGGGCTGCGCGGCTCGATGAGCTCACCCGGCAATCCGTACCACAATGCACAGGCCGAGAGCTTCATGAAGACGCTCAAGGTCGAGGACATCTACATCGGCGGCTATGAGACCTTCGCCGATGTCGCGGCCCGGCTGCCGAGGTTCATCGAAGAGGTCTATAACGCCAAGCGCGTCCACTCGGCGCTTGGCTATCGGTCACCCAACGAGTTCGAAGATCAACTGGTCCAGCAAGCGGCTTAGATCTGACTCCGGGTGGTCCAGCCGCAGGGGTTCACTCCAACTTTGCGGTTTAGCTGGTCAAGATTGCATCGGCACTAACACACGCTGCTCAATCTTCTCGCCGGGCTGGCATCGCCGACCGCGGGAACCGTCTCGTGCGACGGGGAGGTGATCCGTGGGCCAGGACCTCGGCGGGCGATGGTGTTCCAGAACCATTCGCTCCTGCCATGGCTCAGCTGCTTCGACAATGTGCGCATGGCCGTGCGCAGCGTGTTTCGCGGCGAATCTGCTTCCGCGGTCCATCGCCGTACCGAGGCGGCGCTCGAGATGGTCGGCCTGGTGCATGCAGCGCACAAGAAGCCCAGCGAAATCTCCGGCGGCATGAAGCAGCGCGTCGGCATCGCCCGGGCGCTGTCGATGGAACCGCAGGTCCTGCTGATGGACGAGCCTTTCGGTGCGCTCGACGCACTCACGCGCGCCAGGTTGCAGGACGAGCTGCTCGGCATCGTCGAGAAAACCGAAAGCACCGTCGTCATGGTCACGCACGACGTGGACGAGGCGGTGCTCCTTGCGGACCGCATCGTCATGATGACGAACAGTCCCGCGGCGCGGATCGGGGAGATCCTGGACGTTCCCATCGGGCGGCCGCGCGACCGCGTCAGCCTGGCCACCGATTCGACCTATGCAGAGTGCAGGCGCGCGCTGATGGACTTCCTGTACCGACGCCAGGCGCACGTCGAGCAGTCGACAGGCTGAGTTCGCCTCGGCAATCCTCCATCTTCCGGGCACTGAGTGGTCCGGACGGGGAAGCGGCCGTACGAGGCTGCGCTTTCACTTGTTTTGCGCATCTCGATGTGAAATGCTATCCAGAATCCAGAAGCCAGTCAGGCCGATGGAGCAGGATTGCACACGACAACACACGAGAAGGCCGCATGACGACCAAGAAGGTACCCCTCGCCAACCTCGATTGGGACGATGTGCGACTGTTCCTGCATATCAACCGTACGGGGAGTCTTTCCCAGGCAGCCCGGCAGCTTCACATCGATCATTCCACGGTCAGCCGCCGGCTCTCGCAGCTGGAGCTTTGCCTGGGCGGCCCGCTTTTCGAACGTCACCGCGCCGGGCTCAAACCCACTGAGCTGGCGCATGTTCTCGCCCTCCAGGCCGAGAACATGGAGAGGGCAGTGTTGTCGCTGCAGGAGGAGCTCGGCGGAACTGACAGGGAGCCGTCGGGCAGCGTGCGTATCGCCATGATGGAGGGGATCGGCACCACCTTCGTGGCTCGCCACCTCGAGCCGCTGCTGCGCACGTATCCCAAGCTGCGGGTGGAACTGGTGACGTCTTCTTCGATCGTCAATGTGAGCCGCAGGGAAGCCGATGTTTTCGTCAGTTTTTTCAAACCGATCGGCCAGGGACTGGCATGCGAGACAGCGGGTTCGTTCGCGCTGTATCTGTATGCCTCGCGGAGCTATCTCGAGAGCCACGGGGTGCCGGCGAGTCTGTCCGATCTGCCCAAGCATCAGTTCGTCGGATACCTGGACGATCTGATACAGCTCGATGCGGTCCGCTGGCTCGATGAACTGGTCGCAAGGCCCCCGATGGGCTTCCAATCCAACAGCATGCTGGCGCAGATGGCCGCCGCGGCGTCCGGGCTCGGCCTGGTGCTGCTGCCCAAGTTCTCCGTGGTGAAGGAGGACACGCTGGTGCCGGTGCTTGCCGACGCGGCGAAGGTGACGCGGACGCTCTGGGTGAGCGTGCACCATGACCTCCAGTACTCGGCCCGCATCCGGGCGGTCACCGACTATCTTCATCGGCTCTTCGAGTCGAAGCAGGCATGGCTCAACGGCCCTGCGGACGCGGCGCCGCGCGGCTAGCCGACATGGGTTCGTGAGGACGCCTTGCCGCATCGGCGCAACCCGGCGTGCGGATTTGCCCGGGGCGGCGGCACAGGTGCCCGCCTCATGTTCCGATACATTGAAGCTCCCGATCCTGCAGAAGAACTCCCCCCATGTCTAAAGACATCAGCACCCGACTGATCCACCACGGCTACGTCCCACCGGCTGGCTACGAGGCAGTTCCCCCCGGCGTGTTCAAGGGGTCGACCGTCTTGTTTCCCGACGCGGCAACGGTGCGCGAGCGTGCCAAGGCATTCGGTCACCGTGACGGATACAGCTACGGCCTCTATGGCACACCGACGACGTACACCCTTGAACAGCGCCTGTGCACGCTGGAAGGAGGCCGGCACTGCCTGCTCTGCCCGAGCGGGCAGGCGGCCATTGCCCTGGTCAATCTCGGCCTGCTGTCGAGCGGCGACGAGGTGCTTTTGCCCACCAATGTCTATGGGCCCTCGCTGCGCCATGCGCGCGCGACCCTTTCACAGATGGGCATCACGCATCAGTGCTACGACCCCCTGGACGTCTCCGATCTGCAGGCCAAGCTCAGCGTGCGGACCAAACTGGTCTGGGTCGAGGCGCCGGGATCGATCACGATGGAGTTTCCGGACCTTCGGGCACTGGTGGCGACGGCCAAGAACGCGGGCGCGGTCGTCGCGCTTGACAACACCTGGGGGGCGGGCATCGCGTTCGCGCCCTTCGAGGTGGGCGTGGACATCAGCATCCATGCACTGACAAAGTACCCTTCGGGCGGGGCCGATGTCCTGATGGGCTCGATCATTGCGAATGACGACAAGCTGCACGACAAGCTCCGCGTCGCCTACTTGGACCTGGGCATGGGCGTGGGCGCCAACGATGCGGAACTGGTGCTGCGGGGCTTGGCGTCCATCAAGGCTCGCTACGACCTGCACGACGCCACGGCTCGGGCACTCGCCTCATGGTTGGTCGGGCAAAAGGGGATCAGCCGGATCCTGCACCCGGCGCTGGAATCTTGTCCAGGGCACGAGCACTGGGCGACGCACTGCAGTGCCGCTGCGGGCCTCTTTTCGGTGCTCATCGACGAGTCCCTCAGTCCCGCACAAGTCGATGCCTTCTGTGACCGTCTTCAATTGTTCGGAATCGGTCTGTCCTGGGGCGGTCCCATGAGTCTGGTCATGCCCTATGACATGGGAAGCATCCGCAGCGGCAAGCAGAGCTATGCCGGGCATCTGCTGCGTTTTTCGATCGGCCTGGAGAGCGTCGACGATCTGCGGGAGGATCTGGCGCAGGCCTTGGCTGGGGCGTTGGCAGCATAGTCACGCAAGCTTCGAACACTGGTCGGGCACCGACTTGGTGGACAGCAGCCGTTCTCCGACCCAGCTCACCTCTGATCGATCACGTGCCCCGCACTCAGCCGAGATCGGCTTTGGCCAGGCGGCACACCGACAGCAGCGCGAGCAGGTTGGGATCGCGCTCGCGCGTGCGCAGGAAATTGAGCGCGATGGTCTGGCGCATCAAGTAGCGGGGTTGCAGCGGAATGAGCTGCACCTTCTGCGGCATCACGCCGCGCACCCGCCCCGGCAGCAGCGTGTAGCCGACGCCGCCGCTCACCAGGTTCATCAGCGAGAAGATGTCGTCGGTCTTCATCACCACGTTGGGCGTGAAGCCGGCGATGCGGAAGGTTTCGACAAACCCCCGGGTAGGTGACGAAGCCTTCGCTCAGGCTCACGAAGCGCTCGCCGGCGCAGCTGCTCAGGTCGATCTCGGCCAGCGCGGAGTAGGGGGAGCCGACCGGGGCGGCAAACTGGATATCGTCTTCGAACAGCGGTTCCGACTCGACGTCGGAAACATCTTCCGGAATGGCCATGAGCGCGGCGTCGATCGCACCATCGCGCAGCTTTTTCAGCAGGTGCGCATTGGAGCCAAGCACGAGTTCGGTGTGCAGGTCGGGCTTACGCAGCTTCATGCCCATGATCAGCTGCGGCACCGTGCGGCTGGTCAGGGAATAGAGCGAACCGATGCGGATCCGGTCGGCCGAATAACCGGCAACTTCCCGCGTGGCGCGAGCGCCCTCGGACATGGTGCGAAGCACATCCCGCGCAACCTCGGCCAGCGCATGGGCGGCTTCGGTCGGGTGCAGGTTGCGGCCTTCGTGCCGGAACAGGGCGCAGCGCAAGCCGGTTTCCAGCGAATGCAGCGCGCGGTGCACGCTCACGGCGCTGATGTCGAGCTTTTCCGCCGCGCGGGCCAGATTGCCGGCCTCCATGAAGGCCAGCAGGATCTCGAGCTTGCGGAAGGTGATCTCTTCGTCGACGCCAAGGAGCATGGAGGGCTGTTCATCGGCGAACGAGGCATTTCTGTGGGTAGACCGCTGCTGCGCTCGCCGGAAGATGACTTCTCGATCCTAGCGCTTCACTGCATAAGCGCAGACTCCAAAGTCACTGGCCCGGCGCTGGTGGCAGGCACGAAGGCGGGCTGCACACATACGATTCCAGCGGCTTGTCGTTGGGATCGGCCCACGCCGCCCGTGTCGCAGCACTGGCAGGGACATTCAGCTTGACGTTCTTCGGTGGAATGGGCTGCATGAACCAGCGGTCATACATCTTGGCCAGCTCTCCTGTCTTGATCAGTTCGCGAATGGTGTTGTCGACCAGCTTCTTGAATGCTGAATCGTCTTTGCGCAGCATGATCGCGATCGGCTCGATGCTGATCGGCTCGCCGACGATCCGGTAGTCGGCCGGACTTCTCGAAGTGGCAATATTGCCGGCCAGCACCTGGCTGTCCATCACGAAGGCGTCCGCACGGCCCGACTCCAGAAGTAGGAAACTGTCCGCCATATCTTTGCCGGACAACACGTCCTTGAACTTGAGTTCTGCAGTGCGGTTGTGCTTGCGCAGTAGTTGAACGGACGTCGTGCCTGTCGTGGTGACGATCACCTTGCCCCCCAGTTGCGAAAGCGATTCAATGCCGGAGCTGGCCTTGACTGCAACGCGCACTTCCTCGACGTAGGTAGTGACCGCAAAGGCAACTTCCTTTTGTCGGGTGAGGTTGTTGGTCGTCGAGCCGCACTCAAGGTCTACCGTGCCGTTCAGCACGAGTGGAATGCGATTTTGCGAGGTCACTGGCTGGTAGCGAACGTCGAGCTTGGTGCCAAGCGTGCGTTCCAGGTTTGAAATGACGCGGTTGCAAACGTCCACTTGAAAGCCTGCGTACTTGCCGTCGCCAATCATGTACGAAAGGGCGCCCGACGACTCGCGCACGCCCAGGGTGATGGTGCCCGAAGCCTTGATTTTGGCGACTGTGTCGACCGTCTGTGCTGGCGCGCCTGCCGCTGTCATCGCGCTGAATGCGACGGCCAATAGTTGTTTCTTCATTCTGAAATCCTAGGAGGTGGAACGTGGTGAATGTCGACTACTCGACGGTGACGGAGATGGAGAAAACCGCATTGCGCACACCATGTTCGGGCTGGCCGAGTCCGGTACTGTCAAACGCGCGGCAACGCAGCTGGTGGGTACCTGTCGATGGCGGCGCCCACTCGAACTCGAATCGCTGCCATGCATGGTCTTCGCGCGCATCAAGCTGTGCGTCTGCCCAGCTTGCGCCTTCGTCGGTGCTGACTTCGACCCGCGTGATTGCATCGGCGCCCCACGCCCACCCGACGATCTTCTGTTTGCCGGAAGTTAGACGTGCCTGCTCAGATGGCTGGACCATCACCGCGTGAGGTGCCACTCTCCAGACGGGAGAAAGCTGCTCCAGGCCTTCTTTGACGACGCGGTCGTTGTACATGACGGTCGTGAAATAACCCGGAGATCTCGTGTCGCTCAGCGCGAGTCGTGTCAACCATTTGGTCGAGTTCGTTCCGTAGAAGCCAGGCACGACGAGGCGCACCGGTCCACCATGCTTGTCACTGAGCGGCTCCGAGTTCATGTGCGTCGCGAGCATCGCCTCGCCATGCAGCTCCGAAACGGGCATGTCCTTGACATAGGCAGGAATATCGACGCCGTGGTAGTCACCCTTGTCGGCGCCGTACGACCAGACAAAACGCGCTTCAGGCGACACGCAGGCCTGTTCCAGCACCTCGGACAACCGCACGCCGCGCCAGACAACGTTCGCCACACGGCGCACCGGCACCGTGGGGTGCAACGGATGCCCCGCGCATTCATGAACCGCACAGATCTCGGTCTGCGGCATGGCTTCGAGGTCTGCAAACGAGAGCGACAACTCATGCGCCACCAGCCCGCAGATGGCAAGTCGCCAGTTTGCCCTGTCGATCTCCGGCATGGCCATGTGGCGCAGAAAGAAGACGTGCTCCAGCGGGGTGACAAAGTCGGTCAACCGGGCGAGGGCAGGTTGCTGCAGGTTCGGCAGGTCGACGCCGGTGGACCAATACGCGCTCATGGCAACATCGCGCTGGCGCTCGCGGCCTTGTCGCGTAGCGGCTGTCCACGCAGCTGAGCAAATGCGCGCACCGGGAAGGCCGCCGCGTCGCGCGCCTTCAGCGGAATCGAGAAGAAGTCGAACGACGTGCCTTGCAGCTTTTCAAGCTGGGTCAGGTTCTCCACGATCAGGATGTTCTTCTCAAGAAACCATGTGTGGGCCGGGCGCTCCATGTCCTTGGTCGAATCGGCGTTCGAGCAGTCGACGCCGAACAGTGCAATGCCAGCGTCGCACAGCTGTGTCAGCACTTCACGCGAGACGAAAGGATGCGCACGGTAGGCCTCGGTTCCCCAATGGCGGTCCCAGCCGAAATTGAACAAAACCGCTTTGCCTGCGATGTCGTCCGGAATCCGCAGGTCTCCAAAACCCAGTGCCTGTTCCGGCGCTGCATGGCGCACATCGATCACAACGCCTTCCAGAATGAGGCGGTCAAGCTCGATCGAGGCAATGTCGGCCGCACCTTCAAAGCGGTGACGTGGTGCGTCCATCTTGGTTCCCACCGAGGTCTGAAAAGCCACATCGGTGACCTCGAAGGACGCTTTGCCCTCGTAGTGCGCGCATGACTGCGCGTGGGTCATGAACGGGCGCATGCGAGCCGTGAGTTCCACCGCCTCGCCGGCTTCATTCTTGAAGCGCACGCCGGGCATCTGGTCGTGAAACACATGGGAGAGATCGACAATCATTTCGTGGACTCCTGTTCCTGGGGAAAGTGTAGGAGTGAGGATGAATGTCCACAAATGATCTATTGCACCACTTCCATGTGAAGTTGGTATACGCGAACAGCGGCGCGGAATCGCCGCGCGTACTTCAGCCTTTCATTACCTTGAAGTGAGCCTTCAGACGCTCGACGAAATCGGTGGTGAGCTTCGATGGCGCGACATTGGGCGCGTAGGCCATGTGTGTCTGCACTGCGATGGCCGGCGTGAAGGGGGCGGCATGAACGAGGTTCGCGAACACCGAAGCTGCGTAGGTGCTGACCAAGCCGATGCCGGCGCTTTCGGCCGCGAGCGTGCATATCGTCGCCGAGTAATTGGTCTCGATGATCGATGGCGGCACGACACCATGCTTTGTCATGAGCTGCTGCAGCATCTGGTGTTGCGCGTCGTCCGCGTGGTGGGCGAGCAGAGGGTAGTGCCCCAGATCGCGCACATGGACACTCGACTTGCCCGCCAGCGGGTGCTTCTTGTGCATGACGCACACCGATCGGTCCTGGTGCATCAGCACGGGATCCAGGCCGGTCGTGCTGATGTCGCTGGTCGAGAGCGCGATGTCGTATATGCCACTGAGCAGGCCGTCGCGCATGAGATGCGTTCCGATGGTGTGCAGGGTGACGTGCACGCCCGGGTAGTCGCGTTTGAAACTGTAGACGACAGAGGGCAGCACGGCCAAGCCCAGGACCGGCGTGCACGCAATTCGCAGCAGCCCGACGCCGGAGTGCTTCAGCGACGCGATGGTCTGTTCGACCTTTTCAAGACCGAGGAAGTGCCGCTGCACCGCGTCGAACAGCTCCTTCGCTTCTGGTGTCGGCAGCAGCCGTCCGCGCTGGATTTCGAACAACCGGATGCCACTGGCCGACTGCAATTGAGCCAGGGTGCGGCTGATCGCCGGCTGTGTAGTGTGCAAGATTTGCGCGGCGGCCGTGGTGGTGCCGCTGAGCATCACGGCGCGAAAGGCTTCGATGTGGCGGGAATTCAAAGGGCGGCCCATGGCAACTCCGGTGAGATGGCGATGCGCCGAATGTATGTGAAATTCGAATGGAGGTGTGGTGAAAAATCATTTGTGGATATAGGCCGAGATTTCTAGACTTCCTCGCATGTTCACAGCCTCTTCTTCGTCCTCTGGTGCCTTTGGCTCCACCGCCATTGACTGTGTGCGCGGCATCAGGTCCAGCCAATGGACCTCCGAGCAGGTAGTGCGGGCAAGCCTCGAAAGAGCAATGGATCGAGAAGAGGAACTCCATGCTTGGGCCTGCCTGGGTGCGGAGGAGGCCATGGAGGAAGCGCGCCAACGTGATCGACAGCCCAACCGCGGGCTGTTGCACGGTCTACCTATTGGCATCAAAGATCTGTCGGACACCCAGGCCATGCCAACGGCGTACGGGTCGCCCGCCTATGCGGGCCATCGTCCTTTCATGGACGCCGCGTGCGTGGCTCTGGCGCGTGCGGCGGGCGCAGTGATTCTTGGCAAGACGGCCACAGTGGAGTTCGGCGCGACACGCCCCTGTGCGACGACGAATCCACACAACAAGCTGCACACCCCCGGAGGGTCTTCAGCCGGTTCGGCGGCCGCTGTTGCTGACGGCCAGATTCTGCTGGCCACTGGCACGCAGACAGGCGGGTCGATCATCCGTCCGGCCGCGTTCTGTGGCGCGGTCGGTTTCAAGCCGACCTTTGGTGCCCTCTCACCCGCGGGCACCAAAGGCTATTCGTGGTCACTCGACACGGTGGGCGCCTTCGCGACCTGCGTGGCTGATGTCGCCCTGTTTTTCGACGTGCTGCGAGGCCGTGACGAATCGGCGCCGCTTTCATATGCCGGCCCCGCACCCCGCATCGGCTTTTTCTCTGGTCCGTTTGCGGACCAGGCGGACCCTGCCGCTGTGGAGGTGCTGGACCAGGTGGCTGCTCGATGCAGCCGCGCCGGGGCGACGGTTCGCAGCCTTGCGTGCCCGTCCGGATTTGAGCTGTCCCTTGGCTGGCATCGCACGATCTCCCGTTATGAAATGGGCCGATCGCTGCTGCCTGAGAGATGCAGCGCTCAAGCCGAGGAACTCGGCCCGACGCTGCTGTCGGAAATCGAGCGCGGCCGGCATGTCGATGATGAAAGCTACCTGCTCGCAAAGGCCTGCGGAGTCGATCTGGCCGTCACGGTCGAGGCACTGCTGGCCGATCACGATGTGCTGCTGACGCTCGCCACTCCGGGTGAGGCGCCCTACGGACTCGAATCGACTGGCGACGCGACCTTCAACCTGAGTTGGTCGTTGATCGGACTGCCTTGTATTTCGCTGCCTATGGCCCGTGGCCCGCTCGGGCTGCCCCTGTCCATCCAACTCGTCGGTGCGCGGCATGGCGACCGGCAGCTGCTTGAAGCTGCGCACTGGATCGAACGAATTGCCTCTCTCCATCAACTCCAGGAACCTTGAATGAACTTTCCTCAAAGCCGCAACTTCGCGCACACCCGCAGCCACCAATCCCCAGCCCCCATCTGGCAAACCGAAGCCGTGCGGGCCGGCGCGTTCATCTTTACCTCCGCCGTGCTGGCCACCGACTGGGTTCATGCAATCGCACCTGAAGCCACCATCGATTCGCAGTTCCCGTACTTCGATTCGGCGGCCGAACGCCAGACCGACTACATCTTGCGAAAGCTCTCGCAAACGCTGCAGCAAGCCGGCAGCTCGCTGGACCGTGTGATCAAGGCCCATGTATTCCTGCTCGACAGCACGGACTTTCCCGGTTTCGATCGCGTGTGGAAGCGCTACTTTCCCAATCCGCCGACACGCACTACCGTCGGGGCCGCCGGGCTGCTGATTCCCGGCGCGCGACTGGAAATCGCGCTGATTGCCGTCGCATCTGATGCCGACATTCCGATGCGGCCCGCAGTTTCCGACGCACCCCGTCCGCTGACCAAGAAAGTCGAAGCGATGCGAGCGGGCGATTTTGTGTTCACCTCGGGTCAACTGGCCCACAATGCCGTGGCTGGTGTGCCGCCCGAAGCTGCAGGCCCGGATGGGCAGGTGGACCTCGCCAAACAGACCGTCTATACCCTGCAGAACATGACCCGTTCGCTGGCTGCCGCCGGGGCCAAGCCCACGGATGTCATCAAGGGCCAGGCGCTCTTGCTCGACACCAGCAACGAAGATGAGTTCCTTGGCGCCTGGCGCGAGACCTTCCCGCGCAAACCCGCACTCGCGGTGACGGGGATCGGCTCACTGCTTGTGACAGGGACGATCATTGAGATCGACCTCACCGCGTACACCGGCGATGCACTGCGACTGCCCACGGAAACTGGCTCGCGAGGCCCCGAAGCCATCGGCTGCGGCGAGTTGGTATTTTCCGCCGGCATCTTCCCGGGTTTCGACACCGGTGAGATGCCACCGGAGTGTGTGGTGCATGCCGCATATCCGCACTATGCATCGTCCATCCAGCTGCAGACCGAATGGGTGTTGGCCCGTCTGGACGCAGCGCTGCGCAAGGTCAGCAGTGACCTCGCACACGTTGCGAAGGCGCAGGTCTTCCTGACGGACCTTAGCGACTTTGCCATCTTCGATGACGTGTGGCGCGCGCACTTTCAATCGGCGCCGGCGCGCTCGGTCGTCAAGGCTTCGCCATTGCCCGTGCAGGGGGCGAGAATTGCGGTCGAGGTGATTGCCGTGGCAGCGTAAGAGACAGACCTCCGGTTCGCCGTTGCGCGCCGGGGGGTCTTGTTTCGCTGCAAGCCCCCTTTTTGGTATTATCCTATTTTGGATCCAAAGCGGGATGCATGTATGCGGACGAACTATCGATTCGGCGATTCAGTGCAGTATGGAATGTCGGGGCGCCCGTATGGCGCGAGGTCAACACGCCATGTTGCTGCGCAGCTCCGACGCCGAGCTCCATCTAGTGCACAGCTCATGGCGAGCCGACCCGGTCGCATCTGTCAACTGTAGGCGCCAAGTGAAATCCGCGTGTATGGCCTGAGCCCGTGCTTCACTTGATCACGGCATTTTGAAAGGAACAAGCATGACCGCCCAAGTCGGCCGCGTGGATCATCCGGTGATCGCAGTACGTAACCTCCCGGCAGCTCGCAAGCAGTATCAGAAGCTCGGCTTCATCGTGCCGCCCAGCGGCAGGCACCAAGAGTGGGGAACGGAAAATCTTTGCATCATGTTCCCTGCCGACTACCTGGAAATCCGCGGCATCGGCGATCCCGCCAAGTTTCTTGCCGGCGTCGACAAGTTCCTTGACAAGGGCGAGGGTCTCTACAGCGTTGCATTCAATGCCAGATCTGCCGATGAGAGTTACGCGGTTGGCCTTGCCTCCGGCCTCGCCATCGAACCGCCAAGACACCTCAACCGAAAATTGGTGTTGGAAGACAGCGTGCTGGATTTGCACTTCAAGACCGTGATGCTCGACCACAGCCTATTTCCCGGCCTCACGCACGCGAACCTCTGCGAGCATCTGACCGCCGACACGTTGCGCCAGCCCGATTGGTTGAACCACCCCAACGGCGTCGTCGGGTTTGGGCGGCTCGTTGGTGTCGTCAGCGACTTCGATGCCGCTGAGCAAGCTTATACGCGGCTGTTGGGGGCAGAGCACGTGCGCCGCGAAGACGGCCGCATCTGGCTGAATTTCGGAGGGGGCGCCGACATCGAACTAATCGACGCCGGAGAAGCGCGTCTTCGCAGCGACGCGCAGTCCAACTTGGGCGACTCTTACCTGGCGTCGGCCACGCTGTTGGTGCGTGATGTGGCCCTCACGGCCAAGCTGTTTGAGACAAACGACGTTAGGTTCCAGCACCTGGGCGCCGGCACACTGAAAGTAGACCCGGCTGATGCCTGTGGTGCACATCTTTGCTTCGCGCAGGGATGACGAGAAATGTGCCGCTTTCGTTACAGCTGACCCAGGAGTGATCTGCATGAAGAAACTTCCCGCGTTATTTCAAGATCTGCATCACGTGTGTATCGTCGTGCGCGACATTGAAGCATCAACCAGTTACTATGAATCGATAGGCGTCGGTCCATGGCAACAGATGACCTCGTTCGAAGCGTTCCGCGAGGAACTTCAGGTGCCCGATATCGAGGCCTTCATGCAACTCAAGTATCGCTATGCGCTGCTTAACAATATCCAGATCCAATTGTGTGAGCCGCCGGACGGGAATACATTGCAACGCAGATTCCTTGAACAGTATGGCGAGGGCGTGTTCCACCTCGGCTTCACGGTTGCCGATTGCGATACTGCGGAAGAACTAGGTGAAGCAGTCGGCCTTGAGGTGCTGATGCGCGGGCGCAAGCCTGATCGAAGTGGCTTCACGTACTTTCATACGGCTGAGGGTGGGGCTGGCGTCACTTTGGAGATTCGTGCTGCCTCGAAGTAAGCCCGCTTTGATGAACCACCTATTTAGTTCAGCGGACCACAGAGAGCAGGCACGATGAGCCTCAAGGCACTTTTTCTAGGCTACGGCCGGATGGGAGCGGCCCTTGGCGAGACTTGGTTCGAAGCTAACCTGGTTCACAGCATCGACGCCGTGGACCCCCAGTGCTCGAGAGATGTCAAGGCGAAGGTCTTTCGCACGGCCGAAGAACTGCCGGACACTTCTTATGATGTCGTCGTGGTCGCCGTCAAGCCGGCGTTGGCCTCCGAAGCGTTGGCCGCTTTGGCGCATGATCGTCTCGCCAAAGCCACCATCATTTCGGTCATGGCAGGTGTTTCCATCGACACCCTTCAGCAGGTCCTACCGTTCAAGCGTCCTGTCGGTAAGCAGTCAATAAACCACGCCCTTGCGCGTGGTGTCAGAGCCGATGCGCGCAGGACGGCCTACGCGCCGCCGAGTTCAAGGTTCCAGGGCAGCAGCGCCTCGTAGTCGTCGACCGTTTGCGCCAGCGGCAGCTTCTTGAACAGCGCGACGAGGTAGCGGTAGGGCTCGACGTTGTTGGCCTTGGCGGTCTCGATCAGCGAGTAGAGATTGGCGCTCGCGTTGGCACCGCCGACGGTGTCGGCGAACAACCAGCTGCGCCGCCCGACGACGAAGGGCCGGATGGCGTTCTCCACCGGGTTGGAGTCCAACGGCCAGGAGCCGTTGTCCAGGAACCGCACGAGCTTGGGCCACTGACCGTGCAGGTAGTGCAGCGCTTCACCCAGCAGACTCGACGGCGCAACGCTGTGCAGGTGCGTGAGCAGCAAGCGCTCGATCTCGCGCACGATGGCGGCGCTGTAGCGCGAACGCAGTCGCAGGCGGCGCGCGGGCGTCCAGTGCCTGGCCAAGGACTCCGCACGGTACAGCTTGCCAATCAGCCGTACGAACCGGGCCGCGATCTGATCGGACGAGCGGGCTGCCTTCGGGATGGACTCGTCAGCCTTGATGAACGGCCTGCGCGCGTGCACCCAGCATCCAAGGTGCGTGAGACCGCCGGCCTTCGCGATGCCGTTGTAGACCTCGTAGCCGTCGGTGATGAGCGTCGTTCCGGGACGGATGCCGGCATACAGCTTCTCGGCGTGCACGGCGCCGCGCCCCGGTGCATAGGCGAACAGCCGTACCGGTGGACCAGTGCCATTCATCTGCGCCCACATGAAGCTCTTCGTCTGTGCCTTGCGCCCAGGCTCCTTGAGCACCTGGACCGTGGTCTCGTCGCCGTAGATCAGGTCCGAGTCCAGCAAGTGGTCGCGCAGCAGGTTGATGACCGGCTGTACAGCCTGGCCGATGCGCACGATGCCGGAAGCCAGCGTATTGCTCGCGATGTCGCCACCGAAGCGGCGCAGCAATACGGCCGTTCGGTACAGCGGCATGCCGAACTGGTACTTGCCGGTGATGACCCAGGCCTGGGCCTGCTCGGTGAGCAGCCCGCGCGCGATGATGCGCGCCGGCGTCGGTGCAACCTTCAGGCTCTGATCGCAGCAGGGACAGGCGTACTTGATGCGGTGGTGCTGCAGCACGCGCACCTGTTCGGGGATGACATCCATCTGCTCGCTAACCTCGGCGCCGATCTCCACCAGCGCGTGCCCGTCATGCGCGCACACACGCTCGGCCTCGGGCAGTTCGTGGCGCACGATCTCGCGCGGCAGCGCAGGGTCCAGCGGCTTGCGTCCGCGTTTCTTACGTTGATGGCCCGCGACCGGTGTCGACTCCTCTTCGTCGATGTCTTCGACCTCGGCCTGCGGCGTCTGATCTGTGGGCGCGAGCGCCTCGGCCTCGTTGAGGAACAGGTCCTTCTGATCGGTGCCGCGGGCTTCGCTCTTGGCGGCGAAGAGCTGGCGCTGCAAGGACCTCAACCGCTCGAGCGCCAAGTCCCGCTCGGTGGTCGCTACTCGAAGCGCGCCGGCCAGCGCATCGCGCTCGGCGATGAGCGCGACGAGTTCTTCAGCGGTGATGGTGGCGGGCGACGACACGCCCGCTTGGATCGGCATGCCCCATCATTGTTCCTTCAGGCCACGCTGGAATAGCGCAGACGAGAGTGGCGTTGCACCACCGCGATATCGATGCCCTCCAGCAACCAGTGCAGCTGTTCGGCCGTCAGCGTGGGAACCGCATCGGCCGAGGGCCAGATGAACCTGTCCTTCTCCAGGCGCTTGAGCAACAGCCAGAAGCCGTTGCGCTCCCAACCCAGGATCTTCACCCGGTCGCGCCGGCGGTTGCTGAACACGTACGCGCACGAGGCGAACGGGTCCAGGCCCAGCGCCTGCTCCACCAGCACGGCCAAGCCGTTGATGCTCAACCGGAAGTCCACCGGCTCGCGGTGCAGGTAGACCTTCAGCCCTTCGTCGAAGCGGAACATGGCAATCGGCTCAACATCTGCACCAGCGTCGGCAATTCCTGCAAGCTCGTCTCGCCGAGATCGAGCTGCACACCGTTGGGCAGCCGCACCTGCAAACCGACCATCGGGGTCGATGCCGCCAAGGAGCTCTCATTCGGGATCACCGCCACGGCCGTAGCAGGTGTGTGGGCTACCGCGGGCGCAGCCACCGCACGCTCGCGCTGCGGCGGATCCTGTTCACCCTCTACGCGCACGGCAACGAATGCCGCATCGTGCGTTCGCGCGATGTCACCAGTCGGCACCTGGGCACTTCGCCGCTGGTAAGCCGTGATCCACGTCCTCAGAAGGTTCGTGTTGACACCGTGCTCCATCGCCATGCGTGCCACCGACACTCCCGGCTTGAGGCAGGCAACGATCAATTCCTTCTTGGCAGCTTCGTCGTAGACGCCGCGACCGTCACTCTTGCGTCCCACAACCAGCCGGCTTCTCAACTCCGCGTACTGCTCTGTCATCTCTACATGTCCATGTTGCTCTACATGGGCACGTAGCCTCACAGCTCATCGTTCACTCAACAAGGGCGTGGTTAATTGACCGCGTACTCCTGTCGTGCGGAGCATGCCCAATACAGCTGTGATGATTCGATGCGGGTGCACCGGCTTGTTCGGTAATGCTGAAGTGACGCGGAACCTGCGCGAGATGGTTTCAGACCTCTTTGGTGCCGTCGGCGCAGCCTGCTGGGTGAAGACTGAAGAGCAATTGCATGCCGTCACGGCCCTGAGTGGTAGTGGGCCGGCTTACTTTCACCTTTTCAGCGAGGCTCTCACCGAAGCCGGTGTGCGGCTTGGTTTAACGCGTGAGTTGGCCACCCGCTTAGTGGCCCAGACAGCACTGGGCGCTGCCAGTCTGCAATGCCGGGACGGAACTGATTTCGTCGAACTGCGGCGAGAAGTGACCTCGCCGAATGGAACCACCCACGCAGCCATTCAAGTGTTCGAGAAGGATGGCTCCTTTCGCAAGTTGGTCACTGAGGCTGTTGCGGGAGCGCACCAGCGCTCGATCGAACTGTCGCGAAACTAGAGGCAAAAGCAATCCTCTGACATATCCGGGCTAGGGCAGTCTCAGTCGCGGCGGTCATCTTGGGAACGGGCCTTGCGTCGATCGCCCCCGTTGCTGTTCCTCGAGCAGCGCGCTCTGAGTGTGCTCAATGTGGGCCTCGAGCAGATCGCGCGCCAAGTCGGTGTCCCGACTCATGCACGCGTCCAGAATAGCCCGATGCTCGCTCTGAGGTGACTTGCGACCCGCAGCATAGGACTGGTGCGCGCGCAGATGCACATCGATACCCCGTACAAGTTGCTCGATCTCTTTGAGGAGGCGAGGCCGAACGCAAGGTTGGTACAGGCACAGGTGGAACTCAAGATTCAGATCAGCCCACTCGCGGGGCGTTTCGCTGGCGTCATAGCGCTTCATGATGATCTCGGCCTGTTTAAAGACCTTGTTGGTCATGTTGGGGATGGCTAGCACCAGCGCACGTGTCTCCAGACCGATGCGGATATCCAGCGTTTCCAGCAATTCATCTATGGAGAGTGATGCCACCACAGAACCTTGATGGGGAGCATGTGTGACCAGGCCTTCTGCCTCCAGGCGCTTGAGTGCTTCCCGAATCGGGATACGGCTCACTCCAAATCGCTTGGCGAGGATCTCCTGCTTGAGCTGTACGCCCACGCCGATCGCTCCATCTAGGATAAGCGCTCGCAATTTTTCCGTCACGCTCTCAGCAGAGAGCGGCTGAGAGCTAGGACTGGTTTCGGTCATCGTTTGTCTTGTCTTGCCTCGCATGAATGGCCTGTGCAGTAGCCCCGAATGATAGGGAACTCCGCACCATTGCCCACGCCTCGGCGCTGTTATCGAGGCTCAATCGGTTGAGCGCCACCGAGGAGTCGGGTTTTTACAACCAAGATTGGATCCAAAAGATTATACTAATTCCTTCGAGGCTCAATTGCTAGGCATAGAGGAATGGCGACTGTGGTGGTGATCGGCGGTGGGGCGATTGGTGTCAGCATCGCCCAATTTTGTATGCAGACGGACCCGTCTCTGCATGTCGTTGTGATTGACCGAGACCTCTTTGGAGACCGCTCTTCCTCAGCGAATGCTGGTTCGGGAGGATCGCGCCGGCTGTTCTACTGTCCCGAAAACATCGCTATGTCCGACTACAGCATCAAGTACGTTGCGTCGTTGGATGCATCGGCCTCGCCGCTTTCCAAGGTCGATTGGTGCCCGCGCGGCTACCTGTTCGTGGTGCCGCCGCACGGTGTTGGGATGCTTGAATCCAGTCTTCGAACTCAGCATGAGATGGGTGTTAGTGCTCAGTTGCTTACGCCTTCGGAGATCCGCGAACGGTTCCCGCTGATGCGGGTCGATGATCTCGGCGCTGGTGTCTTGTCTCCGGAGGATGGCTGGTTCAACGCGCAGAAGTACTGGGCTGTCATGACTCAGAAGGCCCGCGATGCCGGCGTGCAGTTCATGCAGGACGCGGTTGTGGGCTTTGAGGAGGCCGAGCGGTCGGTGAGGGCCGTCAAGCTTCGCTCTGGCGCAAGCCTGCAGGCGGATTTTTTCGTGAATGCAGCGGGGCCTTGGGCCCAGGAGATCAGCCGGCTAATCGGCATGCCGCTGCCGGTCAGTCCGATGCCGCGTTTTGAACATTCGTTCGCAACCGAGTTCCCCCAGGCGCAGATACCCTATGTCAAGGACGTGCAGGGCTTGGCGATACGCTCGGCCGGCAGCGGGTATTCCGGTGGACTGGTAGACACCAAAATGACGCGCGGGTATGCCCAGGCGCTGGACGTGACATGGTTTGATCGCATCGTCCGACCAGCGGTCCAGTGGCGGTTCCCGGGCATGGGCAAACTCGAACTTACCAAGTCTTGGGCCGGGCTCTACGAGCAATGTGAACTGGACGGAAATCCCATCATTGGCCCATGGACAGGAAAGCGCGACAACTTCATCGTCGCGGCGGGCTTTTCCGGACATGGACTCATGCACGCGCCGGCTACAGGCCTTGCGGTGGCTGAGTGGATTGTTCACGGCCGCTACGAAACAATCGATCTGGCACGCTTTGGTCATGACCGGGTCGAGCGAAATGAACCGTATCGGGAGCGCGGCATCATCTGACGCACGGTTCGATATGGATCCGAATTCTGGTGGTGGCGTACTGGCGATGCCTAGCCGCGGCTCGGAGGAGGAAACAGATTACGGAAGGCGCAAGTCGAGGGCGATCGTGGGCGGTGGTGAAGCGGAGGGCGCTTAAGTCATATTGGATCCAGAAACGGATGCATTTTCTTGTGGCGGGAAGCACGAATCGACTGATTGCTAGGCCAAGAAGGGATCGTTAATGGAAGGATGCACACAATGAAACTTACTCGCCGAGTCTCGCTGCTGACGGTAGTGGCAGGAGGGGCTTGTCTGGCTGCTAAACCGCTTCATGCTCAGGCTGCCTACCCCACAAGACCCATCAAGTTGGTCGTCCCCTATGCCCCCGGCGGGATCACGGACATCCTCTCTCGCTTGATTGCAGAAAAAATGCCCCGGGAGCTTCCCGGTGCACAAGTGATCGTAGAGAACCGTCCAGGGGTTGGTGGAATCCTCGGTACGGCGCAGGTTGCCAAGTCGCCACCCGATGGCCACACGATTCTGATGGGCGCCATCAGTCCGTTGGTCATTGCCAAGATTGCCGTCAAGGACTTGGCCTATGACCCGTTCCAAGATCTCGTACCTATCACTCAGGTTGCTATGGCCCCGGTGGTGCTCGTAGTCCATCCATCGGTTCCGGCCAAGAGCCTAAGAGAACTGCTGGCCCTGCTCAGGGACAGCCCCGACAAATACAACTACTCCAGCGCCGGGGCTGGAACTCCAAGTCATCTGTCCTGCGAATTGTTCAAGCAGAAGTTCGGTGTGGAGATGTTGCATATCCCGTACAAGGGGACGGGCGCTTCGCTTGGCGACTTAGTCGCGGGCCAGGTCCAGCTCACTATGGAAACGGCTGCCGGAATTGCGCCATTTATCCAGTCCGGGCGGCTGCGGCCACTGGCGGTGGCCTCCGCCAATAGAAGTCCGCTCCTGCCGGACGTTCCCACGATCTCCGAGCTAGGACTCGGGGCGTTTGATGTGAGCGGATGGTATGGCTACCTGGCGCCAAAGGGCACCCCGAAGAATGTGCTTGATGTGCTCCATAGCGCAATCCGGGCCACGGTGGATCGGCCTGAGGTCGCGAGCAGGATCGTTGAACTGGGTGCAGTGGCGAAGACGTCGACGCCGCAGGAGTTCGGAGCTTTGATCCGAAGTGAGTATGAGCGCTGGATGCCCATCGTGAAGAACCTGAATCTCTCCTTCGGTTAAGGAGGTGGGGCGAGTTACCAATTGGCTACCGCCGGGCGGGGCCGGGATCCGCGTAGATTTTCACCTGTACTTTGGGTATTGCGCGCCTCCGCACTATGAGTCTATGGTCGCGAAGTCGCTGAAATATGTGAAGTTCTGTTCCGATTGCTATCGACCGGATCCAAAAATACGAGGTGACGGGCGAGTTGCGTCGTCTCAAATGCATGGAAGCTGCCTCACGGCAACGCGCTCGGAGCAAGGGACATCCACATCCACCTGCAGGACGAATGGGTACTGGCCCGCCTGGACGTCGCGCTGCGCAAGGTCGGCAGCGACCTCGCACGCGTTTTCAACGCGCAGGTCTTCCTCACGGACCTCAACGACTTTGCCATCCTCGATGACGCGTGGCGCGCACTTTGAAGCGGCGCTGGCGCGCTCGGTAGTCAAGGCATCGGCACTGCCCGTGCCGGGTGCAAGAGTGCGATCGAAGTTGTTGCTTTAGCAGCGTAAGAAACGAGAGCTCCGGCTCGCCGTCGCGCGCCGGAGGTCGTGTCTCAGCAGGACAATGAAAGGACCGTCTCGTGATTGCTTTAGCGGGGTAGTCCGGGGTCGAGGATGTAGATCCGGCGTTCGCCATCGTGTATCGAGTCGATGCACACCTGACGGCCGTCACGGCTCCAGCGCGGATGCAAATCGCAGCGATTCTCCTTGCTCAGATCGGGGCTGGTGTAGAAGCGGCCGATATCGACCCGCTGGCCGGTCTGCATATCGTAAATAAACAGGGCGCGCTGGTGGGTGCGGGCATCCGGGTATGTGTCGCTCAGCAGCCATCGCGTACTAACCGGCGAGAAGCTCATGTGGCCATTCTCGGTCAGCACATCCTTGCCGATCACCTGCACGTCGCCGTCGGGTGCGTCGGTATACAGGTGGTAGTGAATTTCGCCCAGGTGCGGTCCCCACACGACGATGTGCGTGTTGTCTTGCCAAAGTGGATGCGAGATCTGGTACTCCGATTTTTCATAGTCGAAGGTTCCGACCGCGCTCGGGTCGAAATCGTCTGCCAGTTGGGGCAGCGGATGGTCGGAACACTCGAGCAGCCGCATGTCGGAGCCGTCCGGATTCATGGTGATGAGCCGGTGCAGGAAGCAGGTCTCATCGGCCACGCGTTCGGTCCAGCGATGTAAAAACAGGACGCGGCTCGACGCTGGATTGATCTCGATATGGCTTACCCAATGCAGTGCTTTCTCCATTGACTGGCGTGGCTGAAAGTCACGGAGTGCCTTATAGCTCACGATGAGTTCGGCGGCGCCGTTGGCCAAATCCATGCGGTAGATACCGTCGTCGGCCGGATGCTTCGCGAGATTGCCCTCCGGAGGAATGTCTTGGGCTGCGCAATACCCTATGGTCTGGTGCGTGACCCAAAGGCGCCTATAGTTGACGCACAGGGCCCACTTGCTGTTGGGTGCGGTGACATACACAGGCATGGGCAGGCTGCGTTTTTCACCGGTCAGGATGTCGCAAATTTCGCTGCCGAAACCGGGGTAGCGCAGCCCCGCCGCGGTGGTACGCACGTTGTAGATAATTTTCTGCCCAGGAGAATTGTCGAGCCACTGGAGCTGCGCGCCCATCTGCCAGTTCCAAGCGCCTGTTTCGGCGACGCGCACGAAACGATCCCCGTCTTGCGTGTCGAAATAACCAACACCGGCCACCAAGTCGGGCGTGAGTTCGCGGTCGGCCCACGGCACTTGAAGCGCGAGCACCAAGCGGTTAGCGTGGTCCCAATTGGACTTGTTGTAATACCCGAAGAAGTAGTGCCGATCATCGCTCCCGACACGTCTGCAGGAAGGCGAATTGAAGATGGTGGTCATGTGCGAAGGGAAATGGAAATGTGCTGTCCTAGTGAGTCTAGAAGCCGGCTTCCGAGAGCGCCAATGGCGATTTATGGCAGAGCTATACAGCGGTGGTATAGGTCAACGCGCAGTCGGATCCGGTGATCATCTAAGCTTGACCGGCGATAGCTCTCTCTCGCGTCGCCGCAAGGCGAGGTGTGGCATTAACCAGGGGAGTGTCCATAGCAGTCGCGCCAAGTTCTTGCAGTTGAGGTCGCGGGTGCGGGGCATCGGCTGACGCGTCCAGTCCCCAGCGCCGTGGAGGAGCCGCGAACCCCGCGAACGGGGGCACGGCTGACCTCGTAGTTGCGCGGCCAACGTGATGCCGCGGCGCTAGCAGTTCTCGCTGTCGTGCATGAACCAGTGTTCTTCGTGCAAGGGACACACCGGTAAGACGCTAGCCCTGCCTTCCAGCAACGTGGCACATTGACTATCTCAGTGATTGGTTTGGACCAAGCGATGCATTTGAGACATGCACAATGCAGCTATGCCAAATATCGCGAACATCCTCAAAGCTGAAATTTCGCGCGTCGCCCGAAAAGAAGTCCGCGCAGAAATTGAAACGCTCAAGAAGGCATCGGTCAGCTATCGAGCCGCAATCGCAGCGTTGCGTCGGCAGGTAAGCGCTTTGGAGAAGGAATTGCACCGGGCGGTCAAAGGCTCCGCGCCGCGCTCTTCAAGCAATGAAGCGGATGAGCAGTTCACGCCCTCGACCGCACGGCGGTTCAGCGCTGGTCGCTTGGCCGCGCACCGCAGTAAGCTCCGCCTCTCCGCTGCGGTTTACGGAAAGCTGGTCGGCGTTTCGGGGCAGACGATCTATCACTGGGAACAAGGCAAAGCTCGGCCGCGCAAGGCGCAACTCGAGAGTCTTGCCTCTGTACGGGAGCTGAAGGCGGGCGAGATCGCCGAGAGGCTCGAACGCCTCTAGCGTCTGCACATCGAGCCATACCTGGGAAAAATCTGGCTACGGACACCCACAAAAAAAGCCTGCTATCTGCTCGAAAACAGGCTCTCGGCAACTGGGCGCTCGGTGGTAACAGTCAGGCGTAGTGCGAACACCCGATTGCGGATCAGGAGTCCGTGATCAGCTCAGGAAATTTACGGCGCTTGCTGCTTGTCGATCTCGCAGCCGCCTCGATTTTCGCCTTGACTGGAGCAGTCACGCGCGGGATGCCCTTGCTTGAGACATTGAAAACGCGGCCAGGTGCGGCCTTCGCCTTTGCGGGCTTTCTGATGGCTGTGGGGCTAGTCATGCGGACCTCCGACAGAAAATTTTTCACCTGCGTAGGTTAGCAGTTTGCGCCAAGATCTGCTGCCGGGCCGCAAATCGAACGTCATCAGGCGCTGTGATCCTTCCGCCTCCCACCATGCCGGATCGACGTCCAGAACATCCTGGACGGTTTGACAGCCCTGTAGATGCGGTGCGCTGTGCTGCTCATCGGGCAAGAGCGCGGCGTCAAAACCAAGCTTCGGCCAGACCTTGAACCCGACGTGGCGCTCCTGGAACCCTCTGCCGCCCGCGGCAATCAGTGAGATCTCGTCCAGACCTGCCAGATGGGCGGTGATGGCACTCACGGTAAAAGCGATGGCGCCCAGACCGTGGGGCGTCTGGTGCTTGTCGAGGAAAAAGTGGTCGATGTGTATTCCCTCGATGAAGAGTCCTGCGGTGCCAGTCTCTTCACTGAAGATCCCCAGTCTGTTCTTGTGGCCCGCCTGAATGACCTTGGCGTTGATCACTGTGAAGTACATGCCTGGTGGCGCATCATCGCGCCCCGGCCGTCTCTCGGCCTGTTCGTGGACGCGGCTGCCGTCGAAAACGGAAAAGAGGTGGACGAACTCCAGAGTCGACAAGGTTCCGAAAGCGAAGTCAAAACTGTTTGTTGGCCCCAGCTCAACGCCATCAAACCTGACGCGCGTGCCAGTCAGGTAAGTCTGCGTGATTTCATGGGCAAGCAGGACTTGGTGCAAGTCGGCCAGGTGTGATCGATAGAAGGGCGTCTGTTGAAGTGGCACGATCCGAAGTCAAACTAGATTGAAGCGCTCAGGCTGAGGGCTTCATGTTCATGATGTGGCTTTGCAACTTGCGAGGCGTGGGTTGAGTTGGCTTGTGGGGCACGGCGCTCCGGGTTGGTCCACGCACCCAAAGCGATGTCTGCAGGCGTGGGGCCAGTGGGTAGGTCAAGCGACGGTGGAATGTGCTTTGGCTTAACGCCGCGCAGGTGCTCTGGCCTCAGATGGGTGTATCGTTTGAGCATCTTCCAGTCCTTGTGCCCAGTCACAAGCGCAGCCTGTTCGATGGTGAACCCCGCCTCGAAGAGACGACTGGCAGCTTCGTGCCGCAGATCATGGAACTTGAGGTCCTTGATCCTCAATTCCTTGCATGCCCGACGGAAAGCGGTCCCGACAGAGCGACCGTTATACGGAAAGACCAGGCTGCTATTCCCGGAGAACGGTTTCTGCTCCTCGAGAATGGCCCAGGCATCGAATCCCGTGACATCAAGCAATGGCACCTTCTGGTCATTGCCGCTCTTGTCCCGCGGATCTTTCCGGTCTCGCACGATCACGGTACGAGCCTTGGCATCGATGTCCTCCCATCGGATGCGGCAGATCTCGTCCTGGCGCATCGCAGTAGCGACGGCGAACCGCATGATGCGCCCCAGGGGGATGATCTGCCGTGAATTGCTGGCGAAGTAGTCCGCAAGCGCTTGCAGTTCGTCGAGGGTAGGCCGGCGGTCCCGTTCCCGCCCCTTGCCGACCAGGCCCAGGCGCTTGAGCGCAATGCGGGCCAGATCGATGGGCTCTACCTGAACGCGAACTCCGTGGACGGCCGCCGCGTGAGAAACTACCAGTTTGATGTAGCCGATGTCCATGCAGATGGTGACTGGGCCGGCACCTTCTTTGGCGCGGTCCTTGCCGAACTGGATGAGCCGCTCGCGCGTGAGGTCCTTCAGCTTCAGCTTGCCCAGCTTCGTCTTGAGCGCATCGAGGGTGAAGGCCTTGGAGCGCCGGGGAGCCCGCAGCACCTCCTTCATGTCGGTGACATGCAGATCGATCAGATCGCCGAAGGTGGTCGGGTCCTTGATCTTTGAGCGGCTGGCGGGCTCGCCCAGATCGATGCGGCGCTCGGTTGCGAGAGCCCATTCTTGGGCGTCCTTGTGCCGCCGAAAGGTCTCGCTCGCATAGACACCCTTGCGACGGACTTGCGCGCGCCAGTTGCCGGACGGAAGCTGCTTGAAGGTGGGCATTTCGTGTGCGCTATGTGTGCACTGGCAGGGCGAAATGGGGCGTATTCGGGCGTTTTGGAGTGCACACGAGCGTGCACACGCAGGGTTCTAAGTGTATGAATGATAACGCTAAGTTGTTGAATTTAAAAGAGAAAATCGTCTCGGTCGCCCCGATGATGGATTGGACGGACCGCCATTGCCGGTACTTCCACCGCCTGTTGTCGCGCCACGCGCTGCTCTATACCGAGATGGTGACCACCGGCGCGCTGATCCATGGGGACGTGCCGCGGCACCTGCGTTTCAACGCTGAAGAGCACCCCGTGGCCCTGCAGCTGGGCGGCAGCGAGCCGGCCGACCTGGCGCACTGCGCGAAGCTCGGCGAAGAGTGGGGCTACGACGAGATCAACCTCAATTGCGGCTGCCCGAGCGAGCGCGTGCAGCGCGGCGCTTTCGGCGCCTGCCTGATGGCCGAGCCGGCGCTGGTGGCCGACTGCGTGAAGGCGATGGTCGACGTAACGAGCCTGCCGGTGACGGTGAAGCACCGTATCGGCATCGACAAGATCGAAAGCTACGATTTCGTGCGCGATTTTGTCGGCGCGGTGAGCGAGGCCGGCTGCAGCACTTTCATCGTCCACGCGCGCAATGCCTGGCTGCAGGGCCTGAGCCCGAAGCAGAACCGGGAGATTCCGCCGCTGCGCTACGAGCTCGTGCACCGGCTGAAGCACGACTTTCCGGCCTTGGGGTTTTCGATCAACGGCGGCATTTCGGCCACTGCGCAGGTGCACGAACACCTGCGGCTGCTGGACGGCGTCATGGTCGGGCGGGAGGCCTATCACAACCCCTGGTGGCTGGCCGAGTGGGACGCGCAGTTCTACGGCGCCGCGCCGCAGCCGCTGACCCGGGAAGAGGTGGAGTCGCTGATGTGCGACTACATGGTTCGCGAGGCGGCCGAGCACGGCACCCAGTGGTCGTCGATCGCCCGGCACATGCTGGGCTTGCGCAACGGGCTGCCGGGCGCGCGCCGCTGGCGCCAGGTCTGGAGCGACCATCGGCTCAAGACACGCCCCCCGCACGAGGTGATGGCGCTGGCGCACGAGCCCGTGGCGCAGGCTGCCTAGCCGGTTGTGCCGCCGTTTCGCAAATGGAGCGCACTGCGGCAAGGCGTACGCACTTCAGCAACACGAAGTGTTCCAAAATGATAATGATTTGCCAGGGGCTGCAACTTTTCAATTTTTCTGCTGAAGAATCAAGAAACACTAATAAGTAGGGGTTTCGATTCATGACTGAAGCGGTTGGGGGCAAGGAAGAAGTCACTGCGCTCGGCCGGGGCCTGGCCCTGCTCAAGGTCATCGGGATGGCGGCGGCTCCGGTGAGCAACCGCGAACTGGCGGACACCACCGGCATTCCCAAGGCGACGGTATCGCGGCTGACCGCCACGCTGGTGAGCGCGGGGTATCTGCGGCAGGCGCCGGACAGCGAGCGCTTCAGCCTGGGCCCGGCGCTGCTCGACATGAGCAGCCGCTACCTTCGCCAGTTCGACCTTCGGGCGGTGGCGAGGCCCCACCTGGCCGAGTTGTCGGAATTTGCGGGCGCCAGCGTCCATGTCGCGGTGCGCGACGAGCTCGACATGCTGGTCATCGATTCGCTGCGTCCACGCTCGGCGCTGATCAGCTCGCGCCTGGAGATCGGCACGCGCTTGACCGTCGTCACCTCGGCCGCCGGCCGGGCCTGTCTTGCGGCCCTGCCCGCCGCCGAGCAGTCCACGCTGCTGGAGCGGATCCGGGAAGAAAGCGGCGAAGACTGGCCTTCCATCGAGCCGCGCCTGATGGCCGGAATCGACGAGTACGCCCGCCTGGGCTATTGCAGCTCATTCGGCGAATGGCATCCGCACATCCACGCGCTCGGCTTCGCGCTGAAAGGGCCCCATGGCGAGCACTACGGCGTGAGCTGCGGTGGCCCCGCGTACCTGCTGCCCAAGGAAATGATGCTCACGCAGGTCGCGCCGCGCCTGCTCGAAGTGGCGCGGCGCATCTCCGCCGAAGCCGGAACCGCAAATCCCGATTAGCGACCCGGCAGCGTGGCTCCGTCGTGGAACACTGAGGATCCGGCTCCGCCGGTCCTCTGGTGTTGCCCCCGGTAGGGGGAGGGAGAAGCGACACGAAGTGCGCGAAGCCTGGGGGCGAGCCTATACCGCGGCTTCCAGGCCGTTCCTGAAATGCTCGCGCATGCGCGCCATGGCCGCCTGGGCGTCGCGCGCCTCGATGGCCGCCATCATCGAGCGGTGCTCCGCCAGCGATTCGGCGATGCGCCCCTCCTTGAGCAGCGAGTTGTGGCGGTTGAGCTTCATCACCTTGCGCAGGTCGGCCACCATCTGGTCGCGCCACTTGTTGTTGGCAATGGCCAGGAGGCGCATGTGGAAGCGCTCGTTCAGCGCAAAGAAGTGCTCCCGGTCTTCCTTGCCCGGTGCGCCGGCGGTCTCCAGCTCGGCGTGCAGCGCCTTCAGTTCCGCGCGCTGGGCGTCGGTGGCACGCTCGGCCACCACGCCGGCCGCGTCGCTCTCGAGCAGCGAGAGCAGGTGGTAGACGTCCGCCAGGTCCTGTTCCGATACTTCGGTCACATAGGCGCCGCGCCGCACCTTCATGGTCACCAGGCCTTCGGCCGCAAGCACCTTCAGCGCTTCGCGCAGCGGCGTGCGGCTGATGCCGTATTCCTCGGCCAGCTTGAGTTCGTCGATCCAGCTGCCCGGCTCGAGTTCGCGGCGGAAAATCCGCTGGCGCAGCAACTCGGCCACTTCTTCATAAAGGGCGCGCGGGGTAAGGGTGAGGGCGGACATGGGGTGGACTGTACCGCAAAAATTGGGTTTGAATTAATAATTATGGATCGGTTAGACTCGCTGCGGCCTGCAAATCCCTTGCAGGCGAATTTGCGAATACCCTGCAAGACACTGCAAGACGGCCCCTCATGAGCAGCACACCCGAACCCACCTTCAAGCCTGCCAACCTCGCTGACTGGGCCAAGTCCGCGGCCAAGTCGGCGCCGGGCGGTGACCTGAATGCGCTGAACTGGATCACCCCGGACGGCATCACCGTGAAGCCGCTCTATACCGCCGCCGATCTGCAGGGGCTCAAGTACACCGACACGCTACCCGGTTTCGAGCCCTATCTGCGAGGGCCGCAGGCCACCATGTACGCGGTGCGGCCGTGGACCATCCGGCAGTACGCCGGCTTTTCGACCGCCGAGGAATCGAACGCGTTCTACCGCAAGGCGCTGGCCGCCGGCGGGCAGGGCGTGTCGGTGGCTTTCGACCTGGCCACCCACCGCGGCTACGACAGCGACCATCCGCGCGTGACCGGCGACGTCGGCAAGGCTGGCGTGGCAATCGATTCGGTCGAGGACATGAAGATCCTGTTCGACCAGATCCCGCTCGACAAGGTGAGCGTGTCCATGACGATGAACGGCGCCGTGCTGCCGGTGCTCGCGGGCTACGTGGTCGCGGCCGAAGAGCAGGGCGTGGCGCAGGACCAGCTGAGCGGAACCATCCAGAACGACATCCTCAAGGAGTTCATGGTCCGCAACACCTACATCTTCCCGCCCGGGCCGAGCATGCGGATCATCGGCGACATCATCGAGTACACGGCGCAGCACATGCCCAAGTTCAATTCGATCTCGATCAGCGGCTATCACATGCAGGAAGCCGGCGCCAACCAGGCGCTGGAACTGGCCTTCACGCTGGCGGACGGCAAGGAATACGTGAAGACCGCGCTGGCCAAGGGACTGGACGTCGACGGCTTCGCGGGGCGCCTCTCCTTCTTCTGGGCCATCGGCATGAACTTCTACCTCGAAGTGGCCAAGATGCGCGCCGCGCGCCTGCTGTGGTGCCGCATCATGAAGGAGTTCAACCCGAAGAACCCCAAGAGCCTGATGCTGCGCACGCACTGCCAGACCTCGGGCTGGTCGCTCACCGAGCAGGACCCATACAACAACATCGTGCGCACCACCATCGAGGCCATGGCCGCGGTGTTCGGCGGCACGCAGAGCCTGCACACCAATGCGCTCGACGAAGCCATTGCGCTGCCCACCGAGTTCAGCTCGCGCATCGCGCGCAACACGCAGCTCATCATCCAGGAGGAGACGCACATCACGAACGTGGTCGACCCGTGGGCCGGCAGCTACATGATGGAGAAGCTCACACAGGACATGGCCGATGCGGCCTGGGCCATCATCGAAGAAGTCGAGGCGATGGGCGGCATGACCAAGGCGGTCGACAGCGGCTGGGCCAAGCTCAAGATCGAAGCGGCCGCCGCCGAGAAGCAGGCGCGCATCGACTCGGGCAAGGACGTGATCGTGGGCGTCAACAAGTACAAGCTCAAGAACGAGGACGCGATCGACAGCCTGTCCATCGACAATGTGATGGTGCGCGACCAGCAGGTGGCGCGGCTGCAGAAGATCCGCGCCTCGCGCGACACCGCCAAGGTGCAGGCCGCGCTCGATGCGCTCACCGAAGCCGCCGAGAGCAACACGGGCAACCTGCTCGCGCTCAGCATCGACGCGGTGCGCCTGCGCGCCACGGTGGGCGAGATTTCTGACGCGCTCGAAAAATCATTCGGCCGCCATCGGGCCGACACGCAAAAGGTGACCGGTGTGTACGCTGCTGCCTATGACTCGGCCGAAGGCTGGGAAGCCCTGAAGACCGAAATCAACGCCTTCGCCGAAGAGCAGGGCCGCCGCCCGCGCGTGATGATCTCCAAGCTGGGGCAGGACGGCCACGACCGCGGCGCCAAGGTGGTGGCCACGGCGTTCGCCGACCTGGGTTTCGACGTGGACATGGGGCCGCTGTTCCAGACACCCGAGGAATGCGCGCGCCAGGCCATCGAGAACGACGTGCATGCCGTCGGCGTGAGCACGCTCGCAGCCGGCCACAAGACGCTCGTGCCGGCCATCATCAACGAGCTCAAGAAGCAGGGCGCGGACGACATCATCGTGTTCGTCGGCGGCGTGATTCCGCGGCAGGACTACGACTTTCTCTACGAGGCGGGCGTCAAGGGCATCTATGGCCCGGGCACGCCGATCCCCGCCAGCGCCAAGGACGTGCTGGAACAGATTCGCGCGGCGGTCTCGGCCTGAGAAGCGACGTGGGCGATCTCTTGTCGCGGTTGTCGCTGCAGCCGGTGGATTCCAGCGATTTCGAGGCCATGCTCGCCTTGCGCGTCGATGCGATGCGCCCGAGCCTGGAGCGTGTCGGGCGCTTCGACCCCGCACGTTCGCGCGAACGGCTCCAGGCCGGTTTCGTCGTGCCCTTCATGCACCACATCGTGCTCGACGGCGCCGGGCGCATCGGTTTCGTCACCCTCAAGCCCGAGGGCGCCGACGCACTGCGGCTCGACCATCTCTACCTGCGCACCGGCTTCCAGGGCCTGGGCATCGGCGAATGGGTGCTGGAGTGGGCCAAGTCGCAGGCGCGCGAAGAGCGGCTGGACATCAAGCTCACCGCGCTCGTGCAGAGCGACGCCAACCGCTTCTATCTGCGGCATGGTTTCGTGCTCGAAGGCGAGGAGGGCGTCGATCTGCACTACCGCTGGCGCGTGGCCTCGGAGGGCGCGTGCTGAAGCCGGCCGAAGCACTCGAGCGCGCCATCACCCAGCCGGACGGCATGGTGCAGCGCCGCGCCATCGCCAAGGCCATCACGCTGCTCGAATCCACCCGCGCCGACCATCGTGTCCAGGCCGATGAACTTCTCACTGCGCTGCTGCCGCGCACCGGCAACTCGTTTCGCCTGGGTATCTCGGGCGTGCCGGGCGTCGGCAAATCGACCTTCATCGAAACGTTGGGCCTGCTGCTGATCGGCAAGGGCCACCGCGTGGCGGTGCTCACCATCGATCCGTCGTCCACCGTCTCGGGTGGCTCCATCCTGGGCGACAAGACGCGCATGGAGCGGCTCTCGGTGCACGAGCGCGCCTACATCCGGCCCAGCCCGTCGAGCGGCACGCTCGGCGGCGTGGCCGAGAAGACGCGCGAGGCGATGCTGGTGTGCGAGGCCGCCGGCTACGACATCGTGATCGTCGAGACCGTGGGCGTGGGCCAGAGCGAAACCGCCGTGGCCGGCATGACCGACATGTTCGTGCTGATGCAGCTGCCCAATGCGGGCGACGATCTGCAAGCCATCAAGAAAGGCGTGATGGAGCTGGCCGACCTCGTCGTCATCAACAAGGCCGACATCGACAAGGATGCCGCGACGCGTGCGCAGGCGCAGATCACCTCGGCGCTGCGCCTCTTCGGGCACCAGGGCAACCCGGACCATGCGCATGCGGTGCATGATGCGCACAGCGGCGTGGAGATTCGTTTCTGGCTGCCTAAGGTGCTGCAGCTCAGCGCGCTGGCCGGTACAGGCATCGATGCCTTCTGGGATGCCGTCACGCAGTTCAGGGCCTTGCAGACCGCGAATGGAAAGCTTGCCAAGCGGCGCGAAAAGCAGGCCACCGCATGGATGTGGGAACGCATCGACGCCGGGCTCAAGCAGGCGTTCAGGCAGCATGCGCAGGTGCGCGAACTGCTCCCGCAACTCACCCAGCAAGTGGCAGAGGGCGCGCTGCCCGCATCGACGGCGGCACGCCAACTGCTCGCGGCCGCCGCCATCACCGCCAGGCCATGACGGCCGACAAAATTCAGGACCACAGCTTCGGAAGCACACCATGCAAGAACTGATCGAACAACTCGAAAAGCGCCGCGCCCAGGCGCGCCTCGGCGGCGGACAGAAGCGCATCGATGCGCAGCACGCCAAGGGCAAGCTCACCGCGCGCGAGCGCATCGAGCTGCTGCTGGACGACAACACCTTCGAAGAATGGGACATGTTCGTCGAGCACCGCTCGGTCGATTTCGGCATGGCCGAGCAGAAGATCCCGGGCGACGGCGTGGTCACCGGCTACGGCATGATCAATGGCCGCCTCGTCTTCGTGTTCAGCCAGGACTTCACCGTCTTCGGCGGCGCGCTCAGCGAAGCGCATGCCGAGAAGATCTGCAAGGTCATGGACCAGGCCATGAAGGTCGGCGCGCCCGTCATCGGCCTCAACGATTCGGGCGGCGCGCGCATCCAGGAGGGCGTGGCCTCGCTCGGCGGCTATGCCGACGTGTTCCAGCGCAACGTGATGGCTTCGGGCGTGGTGCCGCAGATCAGCATGATCATGGGCCCGTGCGCGGGCGGCGCGGTGTATTCGCCCGCCATGACCGACTTCATCTTCATGGTGAAGGATTCGAGCTACATGTTCGTCACCGGCCCCGAGGTGGTGAAGACCGTGACGCACGAGAGCGTGACGGCCGAAGAGCTCGGCGGCGCCGTGACCCACACCACGCGCAGCGGCGTGGCCGACATGGCGTTCGAGAACGACGTCGAGGCGCTGATGATGCTGCGCCGCCTCTACAACTACCTGCCGCTCAACAACCGCGAGAAGCCGCCGGTGCGTCTGGGCAACAACGGCCAGGGCGATCCGGCCGACCGGCCCGACTATTCGCTCGACACGCTGGTGCCGGACAACCCGAACAAGCCCTACGACATCAAGGAACTGATCCTCAAGGTGGTGGACGACGGCGACTTCTTCGAGCTGCAGCCCGACTACGCGAAGAACATCGTGATCGGCTTTGCCCGCATGGAAGGCCAGACCATCGGCATCGTGGCCAACCAGCCGCTGGTGCTGGCAGGCTGCCTGGACATCAAGAGCAGCATCAAGGCCGCGCGCTTCGTGCGCTTTTGCGATGCCTTCAACATTCCCGTGGTGACCTTCGTTGACGTGCCCGGCTTCATGCCCGGCACGGGCCAGGAGTACGGCGGCATCATCAAGCACGGCGCCAAGCTGCTTTATGCGTATGCGGAGTGCACGGTGCCCAAGATCACCGTCATCACGCGCAAGGCCTATGGCGGCGCGTACGACGTGATGGCCTCCAAGCACCTGCGTGGCGACGTCAACCTGGCCTGGCCGCGCGCCGAGATCGCGGTGATGGGCGCGAAGGGCGCAGTGGAAATCATCTTCCGCGAGGACAAGAACGACCCCGAGAAGCTGGCCGCCCGTGAGGCCGAGTACAAGGCGCGTTTTGCCAACCCCTATGTGGCGGGTGCGCGCGGCTACATCGACGACGTGATCCTGCCGCACGAAACGCGCAAGCGCATCTGCCGATCGCTGGTGATGCTGCGCGAGAAGAAGCTCGAGAACCCGTGGCGCAAGCACGGGAACATTCCGCTCTGATTCTCGTATGCAGAGCTACTACCCCGAGTTCCGCGAGGGAGCGGAACCTGGCCTTGTTCCCAAGCTCGGCGGCCTGCCCTGGGGCCTTCCTCCGCGCCTCTGGCCCGTTTGCAGCGAATGCAATCGTCCCATGAGCCATCTTGCGCAATTGCCGGCCAACGGCGACGCGCTGCCGCTCGCGAGCGACGAGGTGCTGTTCCTGTTCAAGTGCGAGTGGGACAGCATCTGCAGCTTCTGGGAGCACGGCGCCGGTGCGAACGCCGCATTCGTCGTGCAGCGCGCCGATCTGGGCGCGGGGCCGACGGCGCTGCCTTCGGACCCGGCCGACGGACCGCCTGCACTTCTGCGCGAGATCGCCATCACCGGATGGCACGCGGATGACGATGGCGCCCCCGCGGAAATGGAGGAGGCGTTCTATGACTATCAGGCCCACTTCGATCTGCCGGACGAAGTCAAACATCCCCACGATTGGGCGAGCCCGTGGTGTACGAAGAGCGGCGGCGTGCCGTACTGGACGGCCAACGGCGCGCAGGGAATGCCCGCGGGACGCTTGTTCCTGCAGGTCGACAACTGGATCGAGCTCCCAGGTGGCGACTCTGTCGAAGTGGCGAACTTCTGTTCCGACGGCATAGCGTATGTGTTCGTCGATCGGTCGCAAGCTCAGCCGGTGTATTCGATGTTCATCAACCGCTGAGGCGGTCAGCAAAAAAGTGGATTCAGCATGTTCAAGAAAATACTGATCGCCAACCGTGGCGAGATCGCGTGCCGTGTCATACAGACCGCGAAGAAGATGGGCATCCTCACCGTCGCCGTCTACTCGGAAGCCGACAAGGAGGCCCGCCACGTCGAGCTGGCCGACGAGGCCGTGCACATTGGCGCCGCGCCCAGCCGCGAGAGCTATCTGCAGGCCGACCGCATCATTGCGGCCTGCAAGCAGACCGGTGCAGAGGCCGTGCACCCGGGCTACGGTTTCCTGTCGGAGAACGAAGCCTTTGCGCGCAAGGTCGAGGAAGAGGGGATTGCCTTCATCGGGCCCAAGCATTACTCGATCGCGGCCATGGGCGACAAGATCGCCTCGAAGAAGCTCGCGAACGAAGCCAAGGTCAACACCATTCCGGGCTGGAACGACGCCATCGAGACGGCCGAGCGCGCGGTCGAGATCGCCAAGGACATCGGCTACCCCGTGATGATCAAGGCCTCGGCCGGCGGCGGCGGCAAGGGCTTGCGCGTGGCCTTCAATGACAAGGAGGCCTTCGAGGGCTTTACCTCGTGCCGCAACGAGGCGCTGAGCAGCTTCGGCGACGACCGCGTGTTCATCGAGAAGTTCGTCGAGGAGCCGCGCCACATCGAGATCCAGGTGCTGGGCGATTCGCATGGCAACGTCATCTACCTGAACGAGCGCGAATGCTCGATCCAGCGCCGGCACCAGAAGGTGATCGAAGAGGCGCCGTCGCCCTTCATCAGCGACACCACGCGCAAGGCAATGGGCGAGCAGGCGGTGCAGCTGGCCAAGGCCGTGAAGTACCAGAGTGCGGGCACGGTGGAGTTTGTGGTCGGCAAGGACCAGAGCTTCTATTTCCTGGAGATGAACACGCGGCTGCAGGTGGAGCACCCGGTCACCGAATGCATCACCGGTCTCGACCTGGTCGAGCTGATGATCCGCGTCGCGGCCGGCGAAGAACTGCCGCTCACGCAGGCCGAGGTCAAGCGTAACGGTTGGGCCATCGAATGCCGCATCAATGCCGAAGACCCGTTCCGCAATTTCCTGCCTTCGACCGGCCGTCTGGTGAAGTTCCAGCCGCCGGCCGAGACCATGTTCGCGAGCGATACCGGGCGCCTGAACGGCGTGCGCGTGGACACGGGCGTGTACGACGGCGGCGAGATCCCGATGTACTACGACTCGATGATCGCCAAGCTCATCGTGCACGGCAAGGATCGGCAGCATGCGATCGCGCGGATGCGCGAGGCGCTCAACGGCTTCGTGATCCGCGGCATCAGCAGCAACATTCCGTTCCAGGCGGCGTTGCTCGCGCATCCGAAGTTCGTGGCGGGCGATTTCAACACCGGCTTTATCGCCGAGCACTACGGCAAGGGCTTTCACGCAGAAGACGTGCCGCACGCCGATCCGTCGTTCCTCGTCGCGCTCGCGGCCTATGTGCACCGCCGCTATCGCGCGCGTGCCTCGGGCATCAGCGGGCAGCTCGAAGGCCATGGCGTGAAGGTGGGCGAGCAGTTCGTGGTGGTGGAACTGGGCGCGGAAGGCAGGCACGTGCACCACCCGGTCTCGGTGACCGACTTCCACGGCAAGACCGGTGCCAGCGCCGTGGCCGTGGGCGGCAAGAGCTACAAGATCGACAGCGGCTTTGCGCTCGGCGCAGTTCGGGTGCAGGGCATGGTCAACGACCGGCCCTTTACCGCGCAGGTGGAGCGCGGCGCGGGCAGGAACCCGCTGGCGCTGCGCGTGTCGCACGACGGCACCCAGATCGAGGCCATGGTACTGTCGCCGCTCGGCGCGCGGCTGCTCGAGCTGATGCCCTACAAGGCTCCGCCCGACCTCAGCAAGTTCCTGATGTCGCCGATGCCGGGCCTGCTCGTGGAGGTGTCGGTGCAGCCGGGTCAGCAGGTGCGTGCCGGCGAGAAGCTGGCCGTGATCGAGGCCATGAAAATGGAAAACGTGCTGTTCGCCACGCAAGACGGCGTGGTGGGCAAGGTTTCGGCCAACAAGGGCGAGTCGCTCGCGGTCGATCAAATCATTCTGGAGTTTGAATAAAGCTCACCCCCAGGCTTCGCGCACTTCGTGTCGCTTCTCCAACCCCCTTCCGGGGGCAACACCTGCGGCCCGGCGAAGCCGGTTCCGCGGTGTTTCCCGAACAGTCAACGCTTCGGGCACTTACGAAAGATTTCATTGATATGACGACCTCCGATCTTTTTTTTGAAGCGCCCATCTCGGCGCCTGTCACGCTGCACCGGCCTGCAAAGCCGGTGACGCCGCAAGGCCCTTGGTCGGTCGAGGCGATCCAGGCGCTGCTCGACAAGCCGCTGATGGATTTGCTGTTTGAAGCGCAGACGGTGCATCGCCAGCACTTTCCCGAAGGTGACATCGAACTGGCGACCTTGCTGTCGGTCAAGACCGGCGGCTGTCCCGAGAACTGCGGCTATTGCCCGCAGTCGGCCGAGTTCGATACCGGCGTGAAGGCGCAGAAGCTGATGGAAGTCGACGAGGTGGTGCGCGCCGCTCAGGCTGCCAAGGACGCCGGCGCCACGCGCTTCTGCATGGGCGCCGCATGGCGCGCGCCGAAGGACCGCGACGTCGAGAAGGTGGCGGTGCTGGTCGAGGCGGTGAAGGGGCTGGGTCTGCAGACCTGCGCCACGCTCGGCATGCTGGAGCCGCACCATGCGCACCAGCTCAAGGCCGCGGGCCTCGACTACTACAACCACAACCTCGACACCGCTCCCGAGTACTACACCGACATCGTCGACACGCGCACCTATCAGGACCGGCTCGACACGCTGGCCCATGTGCGCAGCGCCGGCATCAGCGTATGCTGCGGCGGCATCGTCGGCATGGGCGAGCAGCCGGTGCATCGCGCGGGGTTGATCGCGCAACTGGCCAACCTGAATCCGTATCCGGAGTCGGTGCCGATCAACAGCCTGGTGCGCGTGCCCGGCACGCCGCTGGCCGATTCGGAGCCGGTCGATCCTTTCGACTTCGTGCGCATGATTGCGGTCGCGCGCATCACCATGCCCACCGCGCGCGTTCGCCTTTCGGCCGGCCGCCAGCAGATGGGCGACGCGGTGCAGGCGCTGTGCTTCATGGCTGGCGCCAACTCGATCTTCTACGGCGACAAGCTGCTGGTGACGGGCAACCCCGATGTGGAAGCCGATGTGCAGCTGCTGCGCAAGCTCGGCCTGGAGTCGCGCCGCACCACCACGGAAGAAGCGGAGAGCTGCGCGTGACCGGGACCGCACGCCCCTTCAAGGTGCTGGGCATCCAGCAGATCGCGATCGGCGGGCCGGACAAGCTGCGGCTGCAGAAGCTCTGGGTCGACATGCTAGGTCTCGAGGTCACGGGCACCTTCAAGAGCGAGCGCGAGAACGTCGACGAGGACATCTGTTCGATGGGCAGCGGGCCGTTCAAGGTCGAGGTCGACCTGATGCAGCCGTTGGACCCCGAGAAGAAGCCGGCCGTCCACACTACGCCGCTCAACCATGTGGGCCTGTGGATCGACGACCTTCCCAAGGCCGTCGAATGGCTTACCGCGCAGGGCGTGCGCTTTGCGCCCGGCGGCATCCGCCAGGGCGCGGCGGGTTTCGACATCTGCTTTCTGCATCCGAAGGCGAACGACGAATTTCCGATCGCGGGCGAGGGCGTGCTGATCGAGATGGTCCAGGCGCCGCCCGAGGTAGTGACCGCCTTCAACGCGCTCGCCGCTACGCGTTGAGCACCTTCTTGATCGGCGGCTTCACGTCGGAACGCTGAGGCGGCAACATCGGCTGGTGCTCGCGCGCCGGGTTCAGGATGATCGAGGTCGCGGTCTCGGTGAGGATGCAGAACCTGGTGACCACCGCATCGAGATGGCTCACGTCGATGACCGCGATCTCCAGGATCCAGCTGTCGTCGCCGGTCACGTTGTAGGCGTTGACGCATTCGGGCGTCTGCTGGACCAGCTCGACCACGCGCGCATAGTCGGCGCGGCCGACACGGATGATGGCGCGAATGCCATAGCCGAGCTTGCCGAGATTGACCGTGGCGCGGTAGCCGCTGATCACGCCCGCGGCCTCCAGTTTTTTCACGCGCTCGGTCACGGCCGGCTGGCTCAGGTGCACGCGGCGGCCGAGTTCGGCCATGGTGAGCCGCGCATCGCTTTGCAATTCGGCCAGGATGCGGGTGTCGTGGGCATCCAGCGTGGGGTTCAAGGTGAAGTCCATTCAACTCCTTTAAATCGACGGTACGAAACAGGCAGAACCATGAAATGCGCATGGCTGCCGGAGGAACGCTTTCATACCATGGACGGCGTTTCCACACCGACAAGACAACAAGACAAAACCCGCCATGCCGACTCTCGCATCTCCCGCCCAAGCCGCGCCCGGATACGCGCGCAGCGCGCTCCCGCCGATCCTCTGGCTCTGCCTGGCCGCCACCTGGGTGGTCTGGGGCTCGACCTATCTTGCGATCAAGTACGCGCTGATCAGCTTTGCGCCCTTTCTTCAGATGGGTTCGCGCTTCCTGTTCGCGGGCGTGCTGCTCGCCGCCTGGATGCGTTGGCGCGGGGCGGCCTGGCCCTCGCGCCAGCAATGGCGCAACGCGCTCGTGGTCGGCGCATTGATGCTGGGCGGCGGCATGGGCGGCACGGCCCATGCCGAAGTGTCGATCGGCTCGGGGCTGGTGGTGGCATTCATCGCAGTGGTGCCGCTGCTGATCGCATTGCTGAACCTGGTCTGGGGCGTGAAGCCGACACGGCTGGAGGCAGCGGGCATTGCGCTCGGGCTCATCGGCGTGCTGATGCTGACACAGGGCAGCGGCTTCCAGTCGTCGCCCGCGGGCCTTGCCGCCATTTCCATCGCCTGCGTCTGCTGGTCGATGGGCAGTGTGTTGAGCCAGCGCAGCCTCCCGCTCGCGCCCGGCGCCATGGGTTTCGCGAGCGAGATGATCTGCGGCGGCGTGGTGCTGCTGGTGCTCTCCGCCATCTCTGGTGAAGAGTTGGCGTGGCCGCCGCAGCCGGAGGCGGTTGCGGCCTGGCTGTACCTCGTGGTGTTCGGCTCGCTGATCGCGTTCAACGCCTACATGGTGCTGCTCGCCAAGGCGCCGGCCGCGCTGGCCGCGAGCTACACCTTCGTCAACCCGGTGATCGCGATGCTGCTGGGCGTGTGGATTGCCAACGAGACCGTGACGCGCTTCGAGTGGTACGCCGTGGCCGTCGTGCTGGCCGGTGTGCTGCTATTGCTCTTCAAGCGCCAGCAGAAGATGCCGAAGGGTTGAGCGCCGCGCCGTTCAGGTGCCCGGACGGCGCCAGAAGGCAAGCGTGGCCGCCAGCAGCCACATGCCCGCCGCGCAGCCGCGATTCAGCGCCTTGAGGCCGCGGCGCGAGAGCCAGCGCACGGCCTGCGTTCCGGCGGCCGCATAGGCAAGCATCACGCAGGTGTCGAGCGCCACGAAGATCGAGCCCAGCAGCAGGTACTGCGTACCCTGTGGCTTGGCAATGTCGATGAACTGCGGCAGAAAGGCCGCGAAGAACAGTACCGTCTTGGGGTTCGACAGCGCCACGAGGAGGCTGCGCATGAGCGCGACGCGGCCGTGCGGGCGAACTTCGATGGCCGACTTGGCCAGCGCCGCCCCCAGGTCGGTCGCCTCGCTGCGCCACAGCTTGATGCCGAGCCAGACCAGGTAGGCGACACCCGCCACGCGGATCGCGTTGAAGAGCAGCTCCGATGCGGCGAGCAGCGAACCGAGCCCGAGCGCGACCACCGCGATCAGCGTGACGCTGCCCAGCGATGCGCCGGCAATGCCCCAGCTCGCGCGGCGCATGCCGCCGTCGATGCCGTTGGACAGCGCCAGCAGCATCGTGGGGCCTGGAATCACGGCCAGTGCGATCGAGGCGACGACGTAGATCAGCAGGGTATCGAAGGTCATGGCTTGGCGGCGGGTGGACGTTGTTGCGAAGCGGCGCGGGCGCGCGCCAGTGCGGCTTCGACGATGGATCGCTTGCGCGTGTCGGCGGTTTGCGGTTGGGCGGGCGGGGCCGGTAACGTGCCTTGCGGCTTGTCGGCGCGGCGGTGCTCGCCATGCAGCTTGTAGCGCTGCAGCGCGGCGTCGGCCTGGGCTTTCGACCAGGCTTGCCAACCAGTGCGGCCCGGCGTCTCGACTTCGAGCGAGATGCAGTCGACGGGGCAGACCGGGATGCAAAGCTCGCAGCCCGTGCAGTGCGCTTCGATCACGGTGTGCATGCGCTTGTTGATGCCGACGATGGCATCGGTGGGGCAGGCGTCGAGGCAGAGCGTGCAGCCGATGCACCAGGCTTCGTCGATGACCGCCATGGCGCGCGGGCCTTCGGTGCCGAACTGCGGATCGAGCGGCAGTGGCTCGCGGCCCGTGAGCCGTGCCAGCCTGGCGATGCCTTCCGCACCGCCGGGAGGGCATTGATTGAGATTGGCCTCGCCGTCGGCCACCGCCTGGGCATAGCCGGCGCAATCAGGGTAGCCACAGCGCGTGCACTGCGTTTGCGGCAGTGCATTGTGGATGCGTGCGGCCAGCCCGATCACTTCCTGCGTGCCGCGGGCTTTTTCACGGCGGTAACCGCCACCGCTTTCTTGGCTGCGACATTCTTCCTGGCTGCAACGGCAGCCGTGTTTTGCCCTGGCTTGATCCGGTCTTCGGCCGGCAGTGCCTCGCGCGCACCGCTGCGCCGCTGCGGCTGGTCGTGGGCGGCGATGAATTTCTGCATCTTGGGGTAGACCAGGTCGCGCCAGCGGCGGCCGCTGAAGATGCCGTAGTGGCCTGCGCCCTTGACTTCGTAGTGTTCGCGCTGCGAATCCTCGATGCCGGTGCACAGGCTGTGCGCGGCCTCGGTCTGGCCCGAACCCGAAATGTCGTCGAGCTCGCCCTCGACGGTGAGCAGGGCGGTCGAGTGGATGTCTTGCGGGCGCACGCGCTCGATCTGGCCCTTGGGGTTCTTGACGTCCCAGGTGCCGTTCACGAGTTCGAACTGCTGGAACACGACCCGAATCGTGTCCAGGTAATAGTTGGCGTCCATGTCGAGCACGGCGTTGTACTCGTCGTAGAACTTGCGATGGGCCTCGGCGCTGGCGTCGTCGCCCTTGATCAGGTCCTTGAAATAGTCATAGTGGCTGCTGGCGTGGCGGTCGGGATTCATGGCCACGAAGCCCGTGTGCTGCAAGAAGCCCGGGTACACGCGGCGGCCTTCACCCGGAAAGCCTTGCGGCACGCGGTAGATCACATTGTTCTCGAACCACTCGAAACTCTTGTTCATCGCCAGGTTGTTCACCGCGGTGGGCGACTTGCGCGCGTCGATCGGGCCACCCATCATCGTCATGGTGAGCGGCAGCTGCTCGCCGCGGCTTGCCATCAGCGACACGGCTGCCAGCACCGGTACCGTGGGCTGGCACACGCTCACCACGTGGCAGTTGCCGTACTCGGCCTGCAGCTGGCGGATGAACTCCTGCACGTAGTTGATATAGTCGTCCAGGTGGAACTCGCCTTCGGACAGCGGCACGAGGCGCGCGTTCTTCCAGTCGGTGATGTAGACCTTGTGGTCCTGCAGCATGGTGCGCACCGTGTCGCGCAACAGCGTGGCGTAGTGGCCCGACAGCGGCGCCACGACCAGCACCACGGGCTGGCTCTTGAGCGTCTTGAGAATGTGCGGCTCGTCGGTGAAGCGCTTGAAGCGGCGCAGCTCGCAGAACGGCTTGTCGAGCTCGACGGCCTCCTGGATGACCACGTCTTCGCCCTCGACCTTCACGGACTTGATGTTGAACTCGGGCTTCTCGTAGTCCTTGCCCAGCCGATACAGCAGGTCGTAACCCGCCGCCATGCGCTGGGCCATGGGCGCTTGCCCCCAGACGGCACCTTGGCCAAAGAGTTTGGACGCCGCTTGCGCGAAGTCCGAGAACGGCTCCATCAAGGAACGCTGGGCTTCGTAGAGTTGATAAAGCATCGCTGGTGTTGGAGTGAAATGTTGCGCTGCAATATATCAGCGCCTTTGCCTTGGCGCAGGGGGCCTTACCCCTACGTAGATCCCACCGCAGGGCTCACGGTTTTCATCAAATGTGAGGGAATTGTCGCGAAACGGATTCCCTCACATTTTCCTGACGGTCAGATGACCTTGGCAATCGAGGCGCAGACGTAGTCGATGTTCTTGCTGTTGAGCGCGGCCACGCACATGCGGCCGGTGTCGGTGCCGTACACGCCGAATTCGTTGCGCAGGCGCACCATCTGGTCCTTGCTGAGGCCCGAGTAGCTGAACATGCCGATCTGCGTGGTGATGAAGCTCATGTCTTCCTTCACGCCGGCGGCCTTGAGGCCGTCGACGAGCTTCTGGCGCATCGCCTTGATGCGCACCCGCATTTCGCCGAGTTCCTTTTCCCACAGGGCGCGCAGCTCGGGGTTGCCGAGCACCGCGGCCACCACGGCGCCGCCGTGGATCGGCGGGTTGCTGTAGTTGGTGCGGATCGCGATCTTGAGCTGCGAGAGCACGCGGCCGGCTTCTTCCTTGCTTTCGCAGAGCACCGAGAGGGCGCCCACCCGTTCGCCGTACAGGCTGAAGCTCTTGGAGAACGAGGTCGAGACGAAGAAGGTCAGGCCGGCGTCGACGAACTTGGCAACCGCGGCGCCGTCTTCCTTGAGGCCGTAGCCGAAGCCCTGGTAGGCCATGTCGAGGAAGGGGACGAGCTTCTTGGCCTTGACGGTGGCAACGACCTGGTCCCATTGCTCGGACGTGATGTCGTAGCCGGTCGGGTTGTGGCAGCAGGCATGCAGCACCACGATGGTGCCGGCCGGCGCCGCGTTCAGGGCGGCCAGCATGCCGTCGAAGTTGATGCCGCGCCTGGCGGCGTCGTAGTAGGGGTAGCTTTCGACTTCGAAGCCGGCGTTGGTGAACAGCGCGCGGTGGTTTTCCCAGCTCGGGTCGCTGATCAGCACCTTGGCGCCGGGGTTGAGCTTCTTGAGAAAGTCGGCGCCAACCTTGAGGCCGCCGGTGCCGCCAATGGCCTGGATCGTTGCCACGCGGCCCGATTGCACGGGTTCGCTATCGACGCCGAAGACCAGGCCCTTGACCGCGTTGTCGTACGCCACGATGCCGTCGATCGGCAGGTAGCCGCGTGCCGTGGGGGCTTTCATCATGTTCTGTTCGGCGGCCTGCACGCACTGGAGCAGGGGCAGCTTGCCGTTGTCGTCGTAATAGACGCCGACGCCGAGGTTGACCTTGTTGGGGTTGGTATCGGCTGCAAATTGCTCGTTGAGGCCGAGGATCGGGTCGCGCGGTGCCATTTCGACCGCGGTGAACATAGACATGGAAAGGTCCTTTGGATGAAAGCTTCGCTGGCAACCGGAGGAGGCTTTATCCTTTCCGGTTGCCTTGAATTTTACCGGCGCTACCGCCACCTGTCGGGAACAGCCATGCCAGAGAACAACGAAGCCATAGCAGACCTGAAGAAACTGGACCCGATCGGTCCGGCAAAACAGGGCGAATTCATCAAATATCCGGGTTCGCCTTTCGAACTTTTCCAGCCCTATCCACCCGCCGGCGACCAGCCCAAGGCGATCGACGGTCTGGTCGAAGGCGTGCTGGATGGCGAGGTATTCCAGACGCTGCTGGGGGTCACCGGCTCCGGCAAGACCTTCACCATGGCCAACGTGATTGCCCGGCTGGGCCGCCCGGCCATCGTTTTCGCGCCCAACAAGACGCTGGCGGCGCAGCTCTACAGCGAGTTTCGCGAGTTCTTCCCGAAGAACGCGGTCGAGTATTTCGTCAGCTACTACGACTACTACCAGCCCGAGGCCTATGTGCCGCAGCGCGACCTGTTCATCGAGAAGGACTCGTCCATCAACGAGCACATCGAGCAGATGCGGCTGTCGGCCACCAAGAGCGTGCTGGAGCGGCGCGACACGGTCATCGTGGCCACGGTGAGCGCCATCTACGGCATCGGCACGCCCGAGGACTACACGCAGATGCGCTTCATCATGCGGGTGGGCGACAAGATCGGCCAGCGCGACGTGATCGGGCGGCTGATCCGCATGCAGTACACCCGCAACGAGCAGGATTTTTCCCGCGGGACCTTCCGCGTGCGCGGCGACACCATCGACGTGTTTCCGGCCGAGCACAGCGAACTGGCGATCCGCATCGAACTGTTCGACGACGAGATCGAGACGCTGCAGCTGTTCGACCCGCTCACGGGCCGCATCCGCCAGAAGATCCCGCGCTTCACGGTCTACCCGTCGAGCCACTACGTGACGCCGCGCGACAAGGTGCTGGGCGCGGTGGAAACGATCAAGATCGAGCTGGCCGGGCGGCTCAAGGAATTCGTGTCGCAGGGCAAGCTGGTGGAAGCGCAGCGCCTGGAGCAGCGCACCCGGTTCGACCTGGAGATGCTGGCCGAGATCGGCCACTGCAAGGGCATCGAGAACTACACGCGCCACCTCTCGGGCGCAGCGCCGGGGGAGCCGCCGGCCACGCTGACCGACTACCTGCCCAAGGACGCGCTGATGTTCCTCGACGAGAGCCACCAGATGGTCGGCCAGCTCAGCGCCATGTACAACGGCGACCGGGCGCGCAAGACCACGCTGGTCGAATACGGTTTTCGCCTGCCGAGCGCGCTGGACAACCGGCCCCTCAAGCTGGAGGAGTTCGAAACGCGCATGCGCCAGTGCATCTTCGTTTCGGCCACCCCGGCGCAGTACGAGAAGGATCATGCCGGCAACGTGGTCGAGCAACTGGTGCGGCCGACCGGGTTGATCGACCCCGAGGTCGAGGTGCGCCCCGCCACGCACCAGGTGGACGACGTGCTGGGCGAGATCCGCATCCGCGTCGAAAAGAACGAGCGTGTGCTCATCACCACGCTGACCAAACGCATGGCCGAGCAGCTGACCGACTATCTGGGCGACAACGGCGTGAAGGTGCGCTACCTGCACAGCGACGTCGACACGGTCGAGCGGGTGGAGATCTTGCGCGACCTGCGGCTGGGCACCTTCGACGTGCTGGTGGGTATCAATCTGCTGCGGGAAGGCCTGGACATTCCCGAGGTGTCGCTGGTCGCCATTCTCGATGCCGACAAGGAGGGCTTTCTGCGCGCCGAGCGCTCGCTGATCCAGACCATCGGCCGGGCGGCGCGGAACCTGAGCGGCAAGGCCATCCTGTATGCCGACCGTATGACCGACTCGATGAAGAAGGCCATCGACGAAACCGAGCGCCGCCGCGCCCGGCAAATTGCCCACAACGAGGCCAATGGCATCACCCCGCGCAGCATCGTCAAGCAGGTGCGCGACCTGATCGACGGCGTCTACAGCGAAAAAACCGGCAAGGAAATGGCCAAACTTGACCTGGAACGCGCCAAGGTCGAGGACATGAGCGAAAAGGACATCGCCCGGGAGATCAAGCGGCTCGAAAAGCTCATGCTCGAGCACGCCCGCAACCTCGAATTCGAGAAGGCGGCACGGGTGCGCGACCAGCTGGCGCTGCTGCGCGAGCAGGCGTTTGGCGCCTCCGGCGGGGACAATATCGCGGTGTTGCCCTCCTAGGACGGAGTTTCGGTTTCTTCAAGCGGTTTTCGCTGGGGTTTACCCGAGCGAACTTCAGGGCCTTCTGCTATACTTGACCGAAACACTCAACAACAAGAAAAAAGAACTTCGCGATGAAGGACCGATCCCACTGACTGGTTCACCAGCATCAGGGGTCGGGCAGGGCGGAGACGAAGTCACCGCGGCCCCCGTGCCACGGTGTCATTTCAACGGTAAGCACTTGAAGGAGCTTGCGATGCGTCTCACTACCAAAGGCCGTTTTGCGGTCACGGCAATGATCGATCTGGCGTTGCGTCAGAACACCGGTCCGGTCACGCTGGCTGCGATCAGCCAGCGGCAGCAGATTTCATTGTCGTATCTCGAACAGCTGTTCGGCAAACTGCGCCGTCACGAGCTGGTCGAGTCGACCCGCGGCCCCGGCGGCGGTTACAGCCTCGGCCGCAAGGCGGCCGATATCACCGTCGCAGACATCATTGTTTCCGTCGATGAGCCCATCGATGCCACGCAGTGCGGCGGCAAGGAAAACTGCCTCGGCGAAGCCGGCCGCTGCATGACGCACGAGCTCTGGGCCTCGCTGAACCAGCGCATGGTCGAGTTTCTCGATTCCGTCACGCTGCAGAAGCTGGTCGACGACCAGATCGCCAAGGGCGTTCAGATCGAAAACAAGCCGGTCGTCAAGCGCGCCATTTCCGCGCAGCCCGTGGTCAAGCCGATTCGCGTGAACGCGCCGAATTCGGTGTTTGCCCTGGGCAACGCGTTCGCGAAGTCCTGATGCCCTGAGTCGCAGGCGGCGCCTTCGGGCGCTGCTGCGAAAAGCCGCCCAGATCAAAGAAACAACCCCCCCACGCCAGCCCGAGCCAGCCATGGACGTCACTCCTCATTTCCCGATCTACCTCGATTACGGCGCCACCACGCCGGTTGACCCGCGTGTGGTCGACGCCATGATTCCCTGGTTGCGCGAGCATTTCGGCAACCCGGCGTCGCGCAGCCACGCCTGGGGATGGGAGGCTGAAGAGGCGGTCGAGAAGGCGCGCGTTCAGGTGGCCGAGCTGATCGGTGCCGATCCGCGCGAGATCGTCTGGACCTCCGGCGCCACCGAGTCGAACAACCTCGCGATCAAGGGCGCGGCCCATTTCTACAAGGGCAAGGGCAAGCACCTCATCACGGTGAAGACCGAGCACAAGGCCGTGCTCGACACCATGCGCGAACTCGAGCGCCAGGGCTTCGAGGTGACGTACATGGACGTCGAGGAAAACGGCCTGCTCGACCTCGACAAGTTCAAGGCCACGATCCGGCCCGACACCATCCTTGCGAGCGTCATGTACGTCAACAACGAGATCGGCGTCATCCAGGACGTGGTCGCGCTCGGCAATGCCTGCCGCGAAAAGGGCGTGATCTTCCACGTCGATGCGGCCCAGGCCACCGGCAAGGTCGAGATCGACGTCGCCAAGCTGCCGATCGACCTGATGAGCCTGGCTTCGCACAAGACCTACGGCCCCAAGGGCATCGGCGCGCTGTACGTGCGCCGCAAGCCCCGCGTGCGGCTCGAGGCGCAGATGCACGGTGGCGGCCATGAGCGCGGCATGCGCTCGGGCACCTTGCCGACGCACCAGATCGTGGGCATGGGCGAAGCCTTCCGCATCGCCCGGCTCGAAATGAAGGAAGACATCGCCAAGGCCGCCCGCCTGCAGAAGCGTCTGCTCGACGGCCTGAAGGATGTCGAGCAGGTGTTCATCAACGGCGACCTCGAGCAGCGTGTGCCGCACAACCTGAACATGAGCTTCAACTATGTCGAAGGCGAGTCGCTGATCATGGGCATCAAGGGCCTGGCGGTGTCGTCGGGTTCGGCCTGCACGTCGGCCAGCCTGGAGCCCAGCTACGTGCTGCGCGCCCTGGGCCGCAGCGACGAGCTGGCCCACAGCAGCCTTCGCATGACCATCGGCCGTTTTACGACCGAGGAAGAAATCGACTACGCCATCTCGACCATCAAGCACAACGTTGCCAAGCTGCGCGAGCTGAGCCCCCTGTGGGAGATGTTCCAGGACGGCGTCGACATCAGCACGATCCAGTGGTCGGCCCACTGACGCATTGACGTACTGGCCCACCAGCGCTCCACGATTGAACAAAGTTTGAGAGGTACACCATGGCATATTCTTCCAAGGTCATCGACCACTACGAAAATCCACGCAACGTCGGCTCCTTCGAAAAGGGCGACGATTCCGTCGGCACAGGCATGGTCGGCGCACCCGCCTGCGGCGACGTCATGAAGCTGCAGATCAAGGTCAACGCCGAAACCGGCGTGATCGAAGACGCGCGCTTCAAGACCTATGGCTGCGGCTCCGCCATCGCCTCGTCCTCGCTCGTGACCGAATGGGTCAAGGGCAAGACGCTCGACGAAGCGGCGGCACTCAAGAACGCACAAATCGCCGAAGAACTGGCGCTGCCACCGGTCAAGATCCACTGCTCGATCCTTGCGGAAGACGCCATCAAGGCGGCCGTGAGCGACTACAAGGCCAAGCACGGCGTCAAGACCGCCGAAGCTGTTCACTGAAATGGCTGTCACGCTGACCGAAGCCGCTGCGCGCCACGTCACCCGCTACCTTGGCAAACGAGGCAAGGGCGTGGGCGTGCGGCTGGGCGTGAAGACCACCGGCTGCTCCGGACTGGCCTACAAGCTCGAGTACGTCGACGAGTTCACGCCTGAGGACGTGGTGTTCGAAGACCATGGCGTGAAAGTGCTGGTCGATCCGAAGAGCCTGGCTTACATCGACGGCACGCAGCTCGACTTCGTGCGCGAAGGGCTGAACGAGGGATTCAAGTTCATCAACCCGAACGAACGCGACCGTTGCGGTTGCGGAGAGAGCTTTCGCATCTGATGCGCCGTCGCTCGCAGCGACTACAGCCGCCACCATGTCATGTGCTGGCGGTTTTTTCTTGATCCATATGAGCCCCCACGTTCGGCACTTTGTGTCCTCACTGCCCCCCGAGGGGGCGCAGACCGCCTTTGGGACGGCCCGGCTGGCAGTCTGATGAACCTGAACGACACCGACTTTCAACTGTTCGCCGTCCCGGCGACTTTCGCGCAGGACCGCGCCGCCCTCGACGCGCGCTGGAAAGAGCTGCAGCGCGAGGCGCACCCGGATCGCTTTGCCGCGCAAGGCGCCGCGGCGCAGCGCGTGGCCATGCAATGGTCGGTGCGCATCAACGAGGCCTACCAGCGGCTCAAGGACCCGATCCGGCGCGCCAGCTACATCTGCGAACTCAACGGTGCACCGTTGAACACCGAGAACAACACGGCCATGCCGTCTGATTTCCTGATGCAGCAGATGGAATGGCGCGAGGAGCTCGACGACGCGGATGACATCGCAGCGATCGAGAAGCTGCAGGCCGAGGTCGAAGCCGGCCGCGCCCGCGCACTTTCGTCGCTCGACTGGCTGATCGACGAGAAGGGCGACTATCCCGCCGCCGCGCAGCAGGTGAGAGCCCTCATGTTCATTGAGCGTTTCGGGCAGGACGTCGAAGCCAAGTTCGATCAGTTGGGACAATAGACCCCTACATATGGCTCTTCTACAGATTTCAGAACCCGGCCAGGCGCCCGATCCCCATCAGCGCCGCATTGCCGTGGGCATCGACCTCGGCACCACGCATTCGCTGGTGGCCGCGGTGCGCAACGGCGTGGCCGAATGCCTGCCCGACGACCAGGGCCGTGTGCTGCTGCCTTCGGCCGTGCGCTACCTCGAGGGCGACCGCCGGCAGATCGGCTTCGACGCCGTGGCGGCGCGCGGGCAGGACCCCGCCAACACCATCACCTCGGTCAAGCGGCTCATGGGCCGCGGGCTCTCCGACATTTCGAACCGCGAGTCGATGTCCTACCACATCGACGGCAGCGACGGCGGCATGGTGAAGGTGCAGACCCTCGCCGGCGAGAAGTCGCCGGTCGAGATCAGCGCCGAAATCCTGGCGACCTTGCGCTTCCGCGCCGAAGACACCTTCGACGACGAGCTCTACGGCGCCGTCATCACCGTGCCGGCCTACTTCGACGAAGGCCAGCGCCAGGCCACCAAGGACGCCGCGCAGCTCGCAGGCCTCAACGTGCTGCGGCTGATCAGCGAGCCCACGGCCGCGGCCATCGCCTACGGCCTGGACAACGCAAGCGAAGGCGTCTATGCGGTCTACGACCTGGGCGGCGGCACCTTCGACATCTCGATCCTGCGGCTGACGCAGGGTGTGTTCGAAGTGATTGCCACCGGTGGCGATTCGGCCCTGGGCGGAGACGACTATGACCACGCGCTGGCCGGCTTCGTGCTCGCGCAAACCGGCCTGCAGGTCGGCAGCGACAGCGACAAGGCCGCCATGCTCGTGGCCGCCCGTGCCGCGAAAGAGGCGCTGACCGACACCGGGTCGACCGCCTTCCGAGCGGAGCTTGCAGGCAGGGCGGTTCAATTCGAACTCACCCGCCCTCAGTTCGACGCTGCCACCAAGCCGCTCACCGACCGCACGATCGCCGCGGTTCGCAAGGCGCTGCGCGACGCCAAGCTCAGGCCCGATGACCTGAAGGGCATCGTGCTCGTGGGCGGCTCCACGCGCATGCCCCAGATCCGCCGCGCCGTGGCCGAGTTCTTCGGGCGCGACCCGTTGGTCAACCTCAACCCCGACGAAGTCGTGGCACTCGGCGCCGCCATCCAGGCCAATCAGCTGGCCGGCAACAACGGCGCGGGCGACCTGCTGCTGCTCGATGTGATTCCACTGTCGCTGGGCATCGAGACCATGGGCGGGCTGGTCGAACGCATCGTGCCGCGCAACCAGACCATTCCCACCGCCATGGCGCAGGACTTCACCACCTACCAGGACGGCCAGACAGCCCTTGCGCTGCACGTGGTGCAGGGCGAGCGCGACCTGGTGGCCGACTGCCGCAGCCTTGCGCGCTTCACGCTGCGCGGCATTCCGCCGATGGCGGCGGGTGCGGCGCGTATCCGCGTGACCTTCACCGTCGATGCCGATGGATTGCTGAGTGTCAGCTCCAAGGAGCAGGGCAGCGGTGTCGAGGCCAGCGTCGCGGTCAAGCCCTCGTACGGGCTGTCGGACGACCAGATCGCGACCATGCTGCAGGAGAGTTTTTCGACCGCGCAGCAGGACATGCAGGCGCGTGCGCTCGTCGAAGCGCGTGTGGATGCCGAGCGCATGCTGCTGGCCACGAAAAGCGCGCTCGACGCCGACGGCGATTTGCTGGGCGAACAGGAACGCGCCGTCATCGATGCGTCGATGGCAAGGCTGCGCGAAACCGCAAGCGGCAGCAATGACGCGGCGGCCATCGAGGCGGCCACCAAGGCCCTGGCCAACGACACCGAGGCGTTTGCCGCCCAGCGCATGAACGCGGGCATTGCACGCGCGTTGTCGGGCCGCAAGGTCGAATCCCTCTAAGAACTACATGCCCACCATCAAGATATTTCCGCATCCGGAGTACTGCCCGAACGGTGCAGAAATCACGGCACCGGCCGGCACCTCGATCTGCGAGGCGCTGCTCGACAACCACATCAACATCGAGCACGCCTGCGAGATGAGCTGCGCCTGCACCACCTGCCACGTCATCGTGCGCCAGGGATTCAGTTCGCTGAATGAAGCGGAGGAGGGCGAGGAAGACCTGCTCGACCGCGCCTGGGGCCTGGAGCCACAATCGCGGCTCAGTTGCCAGGCCATCCTGGCGCAGGAAGACGTGACGATCGAGATTCCCAAGTACTCGATCAACCACGCCAAAGAGAACCATTGAAAGAGCCACCGTATGTCGCGCCAGATCGTCCTCGATACTGAAACCACCGGCCTTTCCGCCGAGAACGGCGACCGCATCATCGAGCTCGGCTGCGTGGAGCTGTTCGCACGCAAGCTCACGGGCAACGACCTGCACATCTACTTCAACCCGGAGCGCGAGAGCCATGAAGACGCGCTCAAGGTGCACGGCCTGACGACCGACTTCCTGCGCGACAAGCCGAAGTTCGCCACGCTGGCCAACGACATCGTCGAATACCTGCGCGGCGCCGAGCTGATCATTCACAACGCGGCCTTCGACGTCGGCTTTCTCAACAAGGAGTTCGAGCTGGCTGGCCTGCCGCCGCTGCGCACCTTCGTCGGCGAAGTGACCGACACGCTGGCCATGGCGAAGCAGGTCTACCCGGGCAAGCGCAATTCGCTGGACGCGCTGTGCGACCGCTTCGGCGTCGATCGCTCGAACCGCACCTTCCACGGCGCCAAGCTCGACGCCCAGCTGCTGGCCGACGTCTACATCAACCTCACGCGCGGCCAGGACGCGCTGCTGATCGACGTGTCGTCCAGCGAGCCGGCGCAGGGCACCACCGTCGTCACCATCGACCTGAGCCAGTTCGACCTGCCGGTGATCCTGGCGGGCGAGCAGGAGCTTGCGGCGCACGAGGCGCTGTTGTCGCAGCTCGACAAATCCAGCAACGGACGCACGCTCTTTCGCCAAAACGGCTGAAATGCTGTGGCATAATCGAAGGCTTCGCGCAACGCGATTAATTCCAAGGCCGTGCAGCAGCAGGGCCAAGGGGTTTGCAGGGCGGTTAGCTCAGGGGTAGAGCACAGCATTCACACTGCTGGGGTCGGAGGTTCGAAACCTCCACCGCCCACCAATTTCCTCGAAATGAACAGCGACCTGGATTGCCCAGGTCGCTTTTTGTTTTGTGCGCTGCCTTTTTGCTCCGGCACGGCGGTACATGCGCCGGTTCCGCTCAACTGTCGGCTCGTGCTGACGCCAGTTGCCGTCTCGCGCCGGCTCAATTTCCTGGCGCAGCGCTTATACCCGACGGGAAGGAGACCGATCATGGCCACTCATCCCGACATTCCGCCCGACCTGCCCGTGGAACCCGACGAAGGGCCGAGCACACCGCCGGACGACCCGACCGATCCCGAGCCTCCTCCCACCACGTCGTGAATCCGGCGCGCGAGCCGCGATAAGCTCGCGCCATGGATGAACTTGATTGCGCCGTCATCGGCGGCGGAGTGGTGGGCCTGGCCGTGGCGCGCGCGTTGGCGCTCGCAGGCCGTGAAGTGGTGGTGCTGGAAGCCGAAGGTGCCATCGGCACGGGCACCAGTTCGCGCAACAGCGAGGTGATTCACGCGGGCATCTACTACCCGCAGGGTTCGCTCAAGGCACGCCTTTGCGTCGAGGCAAGCAGGCGCTCTATGACTATGCGGCGCAGCGAGGGGTGCCGCACCGGCGCTGCGGCAAGCTCATCGTGGCGACCTCGGTGGCGCAGGTCGGCGAGCTTGAAGCCATTCGCGCCAAGGCTGCCGCCAACGGGGTCGACGACCTCGTGCTTCTGACGGCGCAACAGGCCATGGCGATGGAGCCGCAACTGCATTGCGAAGCGGCGCTGCATTCGCCCAGCACCGGCATCGTTGACAGCCACGCATTGATGCTGAGCCTCTTGGGCGACGTGGAGAACGCGGGCGGCATGCTGGCGCTCAAATCACCCATCGCGCGAGCCGAATGCGGGGCCGACGCCATCGTCCTGGTCGCGGAAGACGGCACGGCATTGCGCTGCAACACCGTGGTCAATGCGGCGGGCCTTGGTGCCCCCGGCCTCGCCAGGCGGTTCGAGGGCTTGCCTGCCGAGGCCGTACCGACCGCCTATTTCGCCAAGGGCAACTATTTCACCCTGTCGGGCCGCGCGCCCTTCAGCCGGCTCGTCTATCCGGTGCCCGAGCCGGGCGGACTGGGCGTGCACCTGACCCTCGACCTGGGCGGGCAGGCCAAGTTCGGGCCCGATGTGCAGTGGGTGCCATCGGCCGACGACCTGGTGGTGGACCCGGCGCGCGGCGAGGGCTTCTACGCCGAGGTACGCAAGTATTGGCCGGCCTTGCCCGATGGCGCGCTGATTCCCGGCTACGCGGGCATGAGGCCCAAGATCGCGGGCCCGGGCGAGCCCGCGCGCGACTTCATGATCCACGGCCCCAAGGAGCATGGCGTGCACGGCCTGGTCAATCTCTTCGGCATCGAGTCGCCCGGGCTCACGAGCAGCCTTGCGATCGGGCGCTACGTGACGAGCTTGCTCGACGGCGGCTGACGGAAGCAATGCGGGCTCCGAGTGCAGAAGTCTGCAGAACTGTCGCGCACGAGGGGCTTTTGTGCCTGTAACATGACACCACGCCATTTGCTGGCGTGAAGCCGCCGGCGCGGTGCCGGTGTCATCACGGAGGAAAGATTCCAATGAGTGCATCCAACAACATTGAAGCGGCAGCCGAAGATATCGCGAGCGACGTGCGCGGCGTGCTGGCCAGCAAGGACCTGGATTCGGTTCCCCACATCAAGGCGCTGCGTCAGCGCATCGACACCAAGCTCGCCATTGCGCGCGAGCTTGCGGCAGAGAAGAGCAAGCTTGCAGCCCAGAAGGCCCGTGAAGCGGCCAACAGTGCCAACGCCTACGCCCACGACGAACCGTGGCAGATTGCCGGCGCAGCGCTGGCCGTCGGTGTGCTGGTGGGTTTGCTGCTTGGCCGCCGCTGACCTGAACGCACACTGCCGCGTCGTCCACCGCCGAGCGGGAGCCGGCGCATGAGGTTGCTGTCCCTGTTCGGGCTCGATGCCCGTCTGCGACGGCTGCGGATTGCTGCGGCCGAAGGCGCGCTGGCCGCCGAGGACCGCGTGCAGTTGCTGCGCATGGCCTGGGAGGACGAGAAGCAGCGCCTCAAGCTGGTGCTCGTCCTGGTGGTTGCCGTGCTCGGCCTGACCACTGTAGCGGTGGCGTTGCTGTCGATGGCGGTGGTGGTGCATTTCTGGGAAACGCCTCACCGCATCGCGGCGGCGTGGGCCGTCGCTGGCGTGTGGATCGTGCTTTGGCTGGGCGCGGCATGGGGCCTGTTCCTGAGCCTTCGCAATGCTTCGAGCAGCTTCATGCCGGCGCGGCGCGAGTTCGAACGCGACTGGGCCTGGGTTCAGGACAGCTTCGGGCTCGGCAAGGATCCCGACCAGGACGAAGAAGCGCCGCGCCCGCCGCGGCCGGCCACGCGCGAAGAGCTGCTCGCGCGCATGGAGCGCCAGCGCGAACGCATCGCCACGATGCAGGGCGTCCGTGCGGCGCGGCAACCCGCCGGCGCATCGGGCGGTGCTGCTTCCGAAGCGCCTCCGGCCGACGAGTCGGCTGCCGCCGCGGCATTGCGCATCGCGCGGGAGCACCCGGTTGCCACCGGCGTCGTGGCCGCGGTGGCCGTGGTGGTGATCCGTCCCAAGCGGCTGCTGCGCTGGGCGGCGTTCATTGCGCCAGCGCTCTGGCGCATGCGCTGAGAGAGCAGAAGAAAAGAAGCGAACGAAGGCTCAGGCGGCGCTGCGGCTTTGCTGCAGCAGCGCCTGCGCCGCTTCGCGCACGAGAGCCGGGCCCCGGTAGATGAGGCCGGTGTAGATCTGCACCACGTCGGCGCCCGCGGCAATCTTGGCCTTGGCATCGGCCGCGCTCAGGATGCCGCCAACCCCGATGATCGGAAAACCCGGCCCCAGGGCGGCACGCAGCTGCGCAATCACGCGGTTGCTGGCTTCGCGCACCGGCGCGCCCGAGAGCCCGCCGGCTTCGCCGGCATGCGGCAGGCCCGCCACCGCGTCGCGCGCCAGCGTGGTGTTGGTGGCAATCACGCCGTCCATGCCGTGGCGCTGCAGCGTGGCGGCAATCACGGCGACCTGGTTTTCGTCGAGATCGGGAGCGATCTTCACGAACAGCGGCACGCGCCGGCGGCTGCGTTCGGTCAAGGCATGCCGCCGCTCGGCAATCGCGCCCAGCAGGGCATCGAGCGCCTCGTCGCTTTGCAGCGTGCGCAGGTTGGCCGTGTTGGGGCTCGAGATATTGATGGTCACGTAGTCGGCATGCGCATACACGCCGTCCAGGCAGGCCAGGTAGTCGTCGACCGCGCGCTCGATGGGCGTGGTGGCGTTCTTCCCGATGTTGAGTCCGAGCAGCATCGGCTTCTTGCCGGCGCCGCTGCCGTTCTTGCGAAAGCGCGCCTTCTGCACGTTGGCCAGGAAGGCATCGAGTCCTTCGTTGTTGAAGCCGAGCCGATTGATGAGCGCATCGCGCTGCGGCAGGCGGAACATGCGGGGCTTGGGGTTGCCCGGCTGCGCCTTGGGCGTCACGGTGCCGACTTCGACGAAGCCGAAGCCCATGGCGGCAAAAGCGTCGATGCAGCGGGCGTTCTTGTCGAGCCCGGCTGCCAGGCCCACGCGGTTCGGAAATTCCAGCCCGGCGAGCGTGACCGGGTCGTCGACGCGCGGCGCGGCGTAGGCGCAGGCGAGCGGCGTGTTCTGTGTGCGGGCCAGGCCGTCGAGCGTGAGTTCGTGGGCGTGCTCCGGGTCGAAGCCGAACAGAAAGGGCCGGGCCAGGCCGTAGAGCGAGGAGGGGAGCAGGGGCATCGGATAATTCTCGACTTCAATGAGCCAAGGATTCTCCGCGATGACTGCACCCGTTTCTCCTTCTTCCGCTCCCGGCGCCGCCGCCATCTCCCAGGACGAGCTCAAGGCCCAGGTCGGCCGCGCCGCGCTGGCCTACGTGGTGAAGGGTGAAATCGTCGGCGTGGGCACCGGCTCGACCGTGAACAAGTTCATCGACGCGCTGGCCACGATCAAGGACCAGATCAAGGGCGCGGTGTCCAGCTCGGTGGCTTCGACCGAACGCCTGCGCGCGCTCGGCATTCCGGTGTTTGACAGCAATGAGGTCGAGGAGCTGGGCGTCTACATCGACGGTGCCGACGAAATCGACCACCACGGCTTCATGGTGAAGGGCGGCGGCGCGGCGCTCACGCGCGAAAAGATCGTCGCGGCGCAGTCGCGGCGCTTTGTCTGCATTGCCGATGCGTCCAAGCTGGTCGACACGCTCGGTGCCTTTCCGCTCCCGGTAGAGGTGATTCCGATGGCGGCGCGCCGCGTGATGCGCCAGTTCGAGGCCATGGGCGGTATTGCGCAAGTGCGGGAAAAAGACGGCCTGCCCCTCGTGACGGACAACGGCCAGCACATCCTCGACGTGACCGGTCTGCGGATCAGCGATCCACTTGCCTTCGAATCCGAAGTCAGCCAGTGGCCCGGCGTGGTCACGGTCGGCGTGTTCGCGCACCAGAAGGCCGATGTGTGCCTGCTCGGGACGCCTTCCGGCGTGCAAACGATGCGGTTCGACTGAGGCCGCCCCTATCAGCCCAGGCCCCGGCGGGCCCGGTGGCCGCTCAGAACTTGATGCCCGCCGGATTGCTCGGGCTCGGGCCGCTGGGAGCGGGCGCGGCCTGCTGCGGCGCAGGCGCCGGAGGTGCTACCTCGGGCGCAGCGGGTGCCGCCTGCTGTGCAACCAACGGACGGGCCGGCGGATTGCGGTAGCTGGCGGGCAGGCTGTTGCTCTTCGGGTAGCCCGCGGCGTCGAGGTATTGCGACCATTCGGCGTCGGAGAAGCCCTTGAGCTGCTGCGAACCGATCGTCAGCAGCGGCAGCGAAGCCTGCTGGGTCAGCCGCTGCAGGGCCTCGACGTCCTGGCTGCTCTTGACGGTGCGCTCCTCGAAGGGAACGCCGCGCGTGACGAGCAGCGAGCGGGCCGTGCTGCACGGGGCGCATTCCTCGCCGCTGTACAGAGTGACGGGATAGCGCTGCGCCACCTGCCGCAGCTCGTAAGGCAGCCCCGCGTTGGCCGGTGCGGCGATGGCGGCCTGCGGCGCGGCGGCCGGTTCGGTGCTGGCGGTGGGCGCGCGGTCGGAGAAAGTGACCTTGCCGTTCTTGTCGACGTTGCGATAGATCGGCTGGGCCATGGCACCCGCGGCAATCAGCAGCAGGGCGGAGGCAGGCAGGCGATGCAAGGGAAATTTCTTGTGGATCGAAGGCATCGCCCGAGTATCGCAAGCTTCAGGCCCGCATCAAGCGGGCTGGGCCTCGGCCATGCCCTGGTGTCGCAGCAATGCATCAAGCTGCGGCTCGCGGCCGCGGAAGGCCTTGAACGAATCCATGGCGCTGCGGCTGCCGCCGGCTTCGAGAATGGCCTGGCGGTACCGGCGGCCGGTTTCGATGTTCGGCTGGCCGTCGGCACCCACGGTTTCCTCGAAGGCGGCGTAGGCGTCGGCGCTCAGCACCTCGGCCCACTTGTAGCTGTAGTAGCCGGCCGCGTAGCCGCCCGAGAAGATGTGGCTGAAGGTGTTGGGCGTGCGGCTGAAGGGGGGCGAAGGCATCACGGCCACCTCGGCGCGCACCTTGCCCAGCAGTGCGAGCACACTGCCCGGCTGCGCGGTGGCGGCCTGGTATTCGGTGTGCAGCAGCATGTCGAACAGCGAGAACTCGATCTGGCGCAGCGTTTGAAGGCCGCTCTGGAAGTTCTTGGCGGCGGTCATCTTGTCGAACAGCGCGCGCGGCAGCGGCTCGCCGGTATCGACGTGGGCCGTCATGTGCGTAAGCACGTCCCACTCCCAGCAGAAGTTTTCCATGAACTGGCTCGGCAGCTCGACGGCGTCCCATTCGACGCCGCTGATGCCCGAGACGTCGCGCTCGTTCACCTGCGTGAGCATGTGGTGCAGGCCGTGGCCGAATTCGTGGAAGAGGGTGGTCACGTCGTCGTGCGTGAGCAGCGGCGGCTTGCCGTCGACGCCGCTCGCAAAGTTGCACACGAGCTGCGCCACCGGCGTTTGCAGCGCGCCGTTGTCCGGCCGCAGCCAGCGCGCGCGCACATCGTCCATCCAGGCGCCGCCGCGCTTGGCGGCACGGGCCGACGGGTCGAGGTAGAACTGGCCGACTTTCTGCACGCCTTCCGCCGTTTGGCGCTCGATGCGATAGAACTCGACGCTCGGATGCCACGTGGGCGCGCTGTCGCGGCGAATGGACACCTCGAACAGCGTCTCGACGATCTTGAACAGGCCGGCCATCACCTTCGGCGCCGGAAAATACTGCTTCACCTCCTGCTCGCTGAAGGCATAGCGCGCCTCCTTCAGCTTCTCGCCGATGTAGCTCCAGTCCCAGGCTTGCGGATCGGCGATGCCCAGCTGCTCCGACGCGAACACGCGCAGGTCGGCCAAATCACGCTCGCCATAGGGCCGGGCCTTGGCTGCGAGGTCACGCAGGAACTTGACCACCTGCTCGGGCGATTCGGCCATCTTGGGCACGACCGAGAGTTCGCCGAAATTCCTGTAGCCGAGCAGCTTTGCTTCTTCTTCCCGCAGCGCAAGAATTTCGTTGATCAGCGCGGTGTTGTCGAAGGCTGGATCGCCGAGTTCGCTCGCGCGCGTGACGTACGCGCGGTAGAGCGTTTCGCGCAGCGCGCTGCTTCTGGCGAACTGCATCACGGGCAAATAGCAGGGCATCTTGAGCGTGAGCTTGTAGCCCTGCTTGCCTTCGGCTTCGGCGGCAGCGCGCGCCGCGCTGACCACGTCTTCGGGCACGCCCTCGAGCTCGCCCAGCGCTGCGTAATAGGAGAAGGCGTCGGTGGCGTCGAGTGCGTTCTCGCTGAATTTCTGGCTCAGCTCGGCCTGGCGTTCCTGGATGTCGGCGAAGCGCTTCTTCGCGTCGCCCTGCAGTTCCGCGCCGCCGAGGACGAAGTTGCGCACCGCATTGCGATGCGCCTGGCGCTGCTCGGTGTTGAGTGTGGCCACGTCGATGGCCTTGTACTTCGCATAAAGGCGCTCGTCCGAACCCAGGCGGGTCCAGAACGCCGTCACGCGCGGCATGGCCTCGTTGTAGGCGGCGCGCAGTTCCGGCGTATCGGCCACGGCGTTGAGATGGCCAACCGCACCCCAGGCGCGGCTGAAGCGTTCGGACGCCACGTCGAGCACCTTGGAAATCGCATTCCAGTCGGCCGGAAAGTCGGCGGCCGTGACGGTCTGCAGCGCCGCCTCGGCATCGGCCAGCAGGATGTCGACCGCGGGCGCAACGTGCTCGGGCCTGACGCGGTCGAACAGCGGGAGATCGTTGAAGTCGAGGAGGGGGTTGGGTTTGGCCATGGAGATCAATTTGCGGCGCGTTCCGCAGCTTCAAGGGTGTTGGCGAGCAGCATCGCGCGCGTCATGGGGCCGACGCCGCCGGGCACGGGGGTGATCCAGCCGGCCACTTCCTTGACGCCGTCGAAGTCGACGTCGCCCGCGAGCTTGCCGTCTTCCTTGCGGTTCATGCCCACATCGATCACGACCGCGCCGGGCTTCACCATGTCGGCCGTGAGAATGTTGCGCTTGCCGACCGCGGCAACCACCACGTCGGCCTGGCGCGTGATGGCGGCGAGGTCCTGGGTGGCGCTGTGGCAGATGGTCACGGTGGCGTTCTTGGCCAGCAGCATCATGGCCATGGGCTTGCCGACGATGTTGCTGCGGCCGATGACCACCGCATGCTTGCCGCGCAGGTCGTAACCGATGGATTCGAGCATCTTCATGCAGCCATACGGCGTGCAAGGCCAGAAGCCGGGTGCGCCGGTCATCAGCGCGCCGGCGCTGGCCACGTGAAAACCGTCCACGTCCTTGGCCGGCGAGATCGTCTCGATGACTTTCTGGCTGTCCATGTGCTTGGGCAGCGGCAGTTGCACCAGGATGCCATGCACCAGCGGGTCGTCGTTCAGGGCGCGAATACGGGCCAGCAGATCGGCCTCGCTCATCTCGGCGGGATAGCGTTCCAGCGTAGCCAGGAGGCCGGTTTCGGTGCTGTCGTTGACCTTGTGCTTCGTGTAGACCTGGCTGGCCGGATCGTCGCCGACAAGGATGATGGAGAGGGCCGGGTTCACGCCGCTGGCCTTCAGTGCCGCGGTGCGGCCGGCGACCTCGGCGCGGATGGTTTTGGCGAGGGCGTTGCCATCGATCAGTTGGGCGGTCATCGGTTTCGATTTTCCAAGTAAAAACGCCCGCTTGCGCAGGCGTGGTGGACATGCATTGCTATCGGGACAATAGCTTCTAGGCTTTGGAGGGCGCCGCCTGCCCGAGGGCGATCTTGAGCAGATCGGCAACGGTGTTGGCATTGAGCTTTTCCATGATGTTGGCGCGGTGCGCCTCGACCGTCTTGATGCTGATGCCCAGGTCGTCGGCGATCTGCTTGTTCAGGCGCCCGGCCACGATGCGTTCGAGCACCTGGGCTTCGCGGCCGGTGAGTTTGGACAGCAGCGCGTCGCGGCTGGCCGATTGCTGGTGCTGGGTGAAGGCGCCGCGCGCGTGTTCGAGCATGCGCTCGACCAGCGTGACGAGTTCTTCGTCGTTGAAGGGCTTCTGGATGAAATCCATGGCCCCCTTCTTCATGCTGTCGACCGCCATCGGCACGTCGCCGTGGCCGGTGATCACCACGATAGGAAGCGGAGAGCGCCGCTCGATCAGCCGATCCTGCAATTCGAGGCCCGTCATGCCGGCCATGCGGATGTCGACGATCAGACAGGCGACTTCGCGTGGGTCATAGCGGGAAAGAAAGGATTCGGCGGAATCGAAACAGCGGACCCTGTAGTCCTTGCCTTCGAGCAGCCATTGCAGCGAATCTCGTACGGCCTCGTCGTCGTCGACGACATAGACAGTGCCCTTCTTCGGAATCAAACTCATGCAGGTACCTTTGCCTCGTCGCTTGCTACGGAACTGGGAGCATCCAACACCGGAATCCAGAAGGAAAAACGGCATCCGATCACATCTGGGCCATTGTAGATGTTCTCCGCCTGCATCCGCCCGCGATGCGATTCGACGATGGTGCGGCAGAGATTCAGCCCGATGCCCATGCCTTCCGGCTTGGTAGAGAAAAATGCCTCATACAGCCGGTCCATCACCTCGGGCGCCAGGCCCTTGCCGGTGTCCTGCACCGAGAACTCGATGGCGTTGTGGCCCTCGATCACCTTGGGCAGCACGCGCAGCTCGACGCTCCGGCGCGCCAGGGGGCGCTCGGCAATGTCGATCGCCTCGGCTGCGTTCTTCAGCAGGTTGACCATCACCTGCTCGATCAGGATCGGGTCCACCTGCACTACCGGCAGACGGGCCGCCACATAGTGGTTGAGCCGCACGTTGCGCCGGCGCAGCTCGATGCCCGCGAGCTCGACCGCCTCGCTCACCATGGTGGCGACGTCGGCAGCGGTGCGGTTGGGCTCGCTGCGCTTCACGAAGGAGCGGATGCGCTGGATGATCTGGCCCGCGCGCTGCGCCTGCTTCGAGGTTTTTTCCAGCGCCGCGAGCAGCGCGTCGGAGTCGATCGCCTGCCCCTTGATGCGCGACATCATCCCGTTGCAGTAGTTGGTGATGGCCGTCAACGGCTGGTTGAGTTCGTGCGCCACGCTGGAGGCCATTTCGCCCATCGTGATCAGGCGGCTTGCCGCCTGCGCGCGGTCGGCCTGCGCGGCGGCCTGCTCCTCGGCGTCGCGCCGGGGAGTGATGTCGGTGGCGATCACCAGCTGTGCGAGCCGGCCGTCCACCCATGTGAGGTAGCGCGAACGCACCTCGAGCCACTTGCCCAGGTGCGGCACGAAGATCTCGTTGTTGGCGGTCTGGGCGGCAGTCAGGGTGTCGATCGGCAGGCCGGCGTAGGGGTCGACGTCGTCCAGGCCCTCGTCATGCGCATTGGAGGCGGGCACGCCGGCCTGCGCCACCATGCCCAGGTGGCCCACGGTGTCGGAGCCGAACCACAGCCGGTACAGCTTGTTCGCGAACAGCAGTTCCTCGCTGCCGATGGGCGCCACCGACACCGCGGCATCGAGCGCCTCGAGCACCGTGGTGAAGCGCTCGTACGACGCCGACAGTTGCTCGCGGATGCGCGTGGGCTCGGTGATGTCAGTCATCGACGTCATCCATCCGGTCTGGTGGCCGCGCGCGTCGATCAGCGGAGACACGTAGAGCCGGGCATTGAACACGCTCCCGTTCTTGCGCTTCACGCGCACCTGGAAGCCGCCGGGCAGGGCGCGCCCGTGCAGTTCTTCCTCGAGCCGCTCGTTCATGACTTCGCGGTCCGATTCCAGCCAGTAGGGGAAGGGCGGCGACTGCCCCACCAGTTCGGCCTCGCTCCAGCCTGTCATGGCGCAGAAAGCGGCGTTCACATAGGTGATGCGGCCCTGCAGGTCGAGCACGCGCATACCGGTGAGCATGGAGTTTTCCATGGCGCGCCGGAAATTGGTTTCAGCCACCAGGCGCTGCTGGGCCTGCTGGCGCCGCCGGGTGTGGCGCCAGGTGCCGATCAGCATCCAGCTGGTCAACACGCTGAGTGCGCAGACCAGCCAGAAGAGGCCGTTGCCGACCACCCCCTGCGAGGTGCGGTAGGCCTGGGCCCGCAGCACCAGGGCGTTGCCGACAGGCGACACCGGCACTTCGTATTCGTTGGTTCTCTCGGACCAGGGCAAGAGCCGCGTGCCGCTTTCCCTGTTGCTGGCGGTGGTGTTGCCCGCGATCGCGTTGCCCTTGGCGTCGAGCAGCGATACCGCGTAGCGCGCCTGCACTTCCGAGGGCATGCCGTAGCGCAGCAGGCCGTCGACCGAGAATTCGCCCAGCACCACGCCCGCGAACAGGCCCTGGTCGAAAAGCGGGATGTGCAGCTGCAACATGGCCGTGGGGTCCCCGCCCGCCGTCGGCTGCGAGAAAACCGGCTGGCGCAGCTCGCGCGCCAGCGCGTAATTGCTCTCGATGTCGCCTGGGCGGAGCACGTCGCCGATCAGGTGTTGCTGGGAGGGGTGCACGCTCGGCGCGGAGTAGCCGGCCTTGAAGCGGCGCCGGTCGTCGATCCAGGTGACGGTCTGCAGCTCGGGAAACTGGCTCACCAGCGATTCGGCCCGGCTCGCGAACTCGACCGGATCGATCTCCCGGTTCGAGGCGTCGCGCGCGATGCGCATCAGCTGTTCCTGGCGCTCGAGCAAGCGCAGGCGCATGCGCTGCTGGGCGTATTCGACGTCCCGCCGCACCGACTCCTGCTCGCGCTCGACTTCCTCGGTGCGCAGATACCAGAACGCCGACACGATGGCGGCCAGAAACAGCAGCACCGCCGCGATGGGCGCGAGCATGGCGACGGCGTCCTGCAGCACCGGTGTTTGCCGGCGCCACCAGCGGCGCCACCACGAGAGGAGCGACACGTTCACGGCGCTGCGGGCCGCCGCCAGCGGAGAGGGAAAGGGCATCTTCCGAGTTTAGGGGATGCCCCTTGCGCGATAGGTGAAATGCTGCAGTGACACTGGTTGCGGCACGGTCGGCCGCCAGACTGGGTTACTCTGAAATATCACATTAAGAAATCATCATGCGCCATTTGAAATATCGGAATTTCTGTGCGAAACTCGCCCGCGTTTATTGCAGAGCGCACTAAATTACAGCCACAGCCCTAAAAGGAGAGACAAGCATGTCGGCAAATCCCGAGAACCTGTTCGGCTCGGCCGCGAACGACGCGGACGCCCAGGAGACCCGTGAATGGATGGATGCACTGTCCTCCGTTATCCAAAGCGAGGGGCCTGAGCGGGCTCACTTCCTTCTGGAGCAGCTGCTCGAACATGCGCGGCAGCACAGCATCGACAAGCCGTTCTCCGCCAACACCGCCTACGTCAACACGCTGGAGCCCGATCAGGAAGAGCGTTGCCCCGGCAACCTCGAGATCGAAGAGCGCCTGCGCGCCTACATGCGCTGGAACGCCATGGCCATGGTGGTCAAGGCCAACCGCCATCATCCGCCCGAAGGCGGCGACCTGGGCGGCCATATCGGTTCCTTCGCCTCGCTGGCCAACATGTTCGGCGCCGGGTTCAACCACTTCTGGCACGCCGAGAGCGAAAACCACGGTGGCGACTGCCTCTACATCCAGGGCCACGTCTCTCCCGGCATCTATGCCCGCGCCTACCTCGAAGGCCGCCTGAGCGAAGAGCAACTGCTCAACTTCCGCCAGGAAGTGGACGGCAAGGGCCTTTCCAGCTACCCGCATCCGAAGCTGATGCCCGAGTTCTGGCAGTTCCCCACGGTGTCGATGGGCCTGGGCCCGCTGATGGCCATCTACCAGGCTCGCTTCCTCAAGTACCTGCACGCCCGCGGCATCGCCAACACCGAAAACCGCAAGGTCTGGGTGTTCTGCGGCGACGGCGAGATGGACGAGGTCGAGTCGATGGGCGCCATCGGCCTGGCGGCTCGCGAGAAGCTCGACAACCTTATCTTCGTGATCAACTGCAACCTGCAGCGCCTCGACGGCCCGGTGCGCGGCAACGGCAAGATCATCCAGGAGCTGGAGGGCGAGTTCCGCGGCTCGGGCTGGAACGTCCTCAAGCTGATCTGGGGCAGCAACTGGGATCCGCTGCTGGCGCGCGACAAGGAAGGTGCGTTGCGCAAGATCATGATGGAGACCAACGACGGCGACTACCAGGCCTTCAAGGCCAACGACGGTGCCTACGTCCGCAAGCATTTCTTCGGCCGCGATCCGCGCACGCTCGAAATGGTCTCCAAGATGAGCGACGACGACATCTGGCAACTGCGCCGCGGCGGCCATGATTCGCAGAAGGTCTATGCGGCGTTCGACGCGGCCGTGAAGCACCAGGGCCAGCCCACCGTGCTCCTGATCAAGACGGTCAAGGGCTTCGGCATGGGCAAGATCGGCGAAGGCAAGAACACGGTCCACCAGACCAAGAAGCTCGGCGACGAGGACATCAAGGCCTTCCGCGACCGCTTCAACATCCCGATTCCCGACAGCCAGATTGCCGACCTGCCGTTCTACAGGCCGGCCGACGACACGCCGGAAATGAAGTATCTGCACGAGCGCCGCAAGGCCCTCGGCGGCTACCTGCCGCACCGCCGCACCAAGGCCGACGAAAGCTTCACGGTGCCATCGCTCGACGTCTTCAAGTCGGTGATGGAGCCCACGGCCGAAGGCCGCGAGATCTCGACCACGCAGGCCTACGTGCGCTTCCTCACGCAGCTTTTGCGCGACAAGGCGCTGGGCCCGCGCGTCGTTCCCATCCTGGTGGACGAAGCCCGCACCTTCGGCATGGAAGGGTTGTTCCGCCAGATCGGCATCTACAACCCCGCAGGCCAGCAGTACACCCCGGTCGACAAGGATCAGGTCATGTACTACAAGGAAGACAAGGCCGGCCAGATCCTGCAGGAAGGCATCAACGAGGCCGGCGGCATGTCGAGCTGGATCGCGGCAGCCACGTCGTACAGCACCAACAACCGCATCATGGTGCCGTTCTACGTGTACTACTCGATGTTCGGCTTCCAGCGCATCGGCGACCTGGCCTGGGCGGCGGGCGACATGCAGGCGCGCGGCTTCCTGCTGGGCGGTACTTCCGGGCGCACCACGCTGAACGGCGAAGGCCTGCAGCACGAAGACGGCCACAGCCACATCCTGGCCAACACGATTCCGAACTGCGTGAGCTACGACCCGACCTTCGCGCATGAAGTGGGCGTGATCCTGCACCACGGCCTCAAGCGCATGGTCGAGAAGCAGGACAACGTCTACTACTACCTGACGCTGCTCAACGAGAACTACCCCATGCCCGGCCTGCAGCCCGGCACCGAAGAGCAGATCATCAAGGGCATGTACCTGTCGAAGCAGGGCCCCGCGCTCAAGGCCAAGGCGCCCACGGTGCAACTGCTGGGCAGCGGCACCATCCTGCGCGAGAGCTTTGCCGCGCAAGAGCTGCTCGAGAAGGACTGGGGCGTGTCGGCTTCCGTGTGGAGCTGCCCGAGCTTCAACGAGCTGACGCGCGACGGCCAGGACGCCGACCGCTGGAACCTGCTGCACCCGGACCAGGAGCCGCGCGTGCCCTTCGTGGCCGAGCAGCTCGCGCCCACGACCGGCCCGGTGGTGGCGTCGACCGACTACATGAAGGCCTATGCGGAACAGATCCGCCCCTACATGCCGAAGGGCCGCACCTACAAGGTGCTGGGCACCGATGGCTTCGGCCGCAGCGATTTCCGCAACAAGCTGCGCGAGCACTTCGAAGTCAATCGCCACTACATCGTGGTGGCCGCGCTCAAGGCGCTTTCCGAAGATGGCGCGGTGCCGGTGGCCAAGGTGGTCGAGGCGATCAAGAAGTACGGCATCAATGTCGACAAGGTCAACCCGCTTTACGCCTGAACATCAACAATCAACGAACGAACGGCGCCTCACGGCGGGAGACAAACGATATGGCAGCAGTGGAAGTCAAGGTGCCGGACATCGGCGATTTCGATGAAGTCGCGGTGATCGAGGTGCTGGTGAAGGTGGGCGACACGGTCAAGGCCGAGCAGTCGCTCATCACCGTGGAATCGGACAAGGCGTCGATGGAGATCCCGTCGTCGACCGCCGGTGTGGTGAAAGAAATCAAGGTCGCAGTCGGCGGCAAGGTGAAAGAAGGCTCCGTGGTCCTCGTGCTCGAGGCCGAGGGAGCGGCGGCTGCGGCAGCCCCGGCAGCCCCGGCCGCCGCGCCTGCAGCGGCCCCGGCTGCGTCAGCTCCCGCACCAGCCGCAGCGGCGCCTGCCCCGGCTGCCGCACCGGCCGCCTCGGGCCCGGTCGAGGTCAAGGTGCCCGACATCGGCGACTTCAAGGATGTCGCGGTCATCGAGTTGCTGGTGAAGCCCGGCGACATGATCGCGGCCGACCAGTCGCTGATCACGGTGGAGTCGGACAAGGCCTCGATGGAAATTCCGTCGTCGGCTGCCGGCGTGCTCAAGGAACTCAAGGTCAAGGTCGGCGATACGGTCAACATCGGTGACCTCATTGCCGTGCTGGAAGGCGCCGCGGGCGTTGCGGCACCTGCGCCTGCGCAGGCCGCTGCAGCCGCGCCCGCCGCTGCAGCAACCGCCAGCGCCCCCGCGCCGGCTGCTGCTGCTTCGCCGACGCCGGCCGCTGCCGCACCGCACGAGCCCACTGTGGCGCCCACGGGCAAGCTGCCGCATGCGTCCCCTTCGGTGCGCAAGTTCGCTCGCGAACTCGGCGTGCCGCTCGAAGAGGTCAAGGGTTCCGGACCGAAGGGCCGCATCACGCAGGAAGACGTCCAGAGCTTCACCAAGGCCGTGATGAGCGGCCAGGCCAGCACCAAGGCCTCGGCGGCCAAGGCGCCAGCCGGCGGCGGCGCGGACGGCGCGGCACTGGGCCTCATTCCGTGGCCCAAGGTCGACTTCGCGAAGTTCGGCGCGGTCGAGCGCAAGGACCTGTCGCGCATCAAGAAGCTCAGCGGCGCCAACCTGCACCGCAACTGGGTGATGATTCCGCACGTCACCAACAACGACGAAGCCGACATCACCGAGCTCGAAGCCTTCCGCGTCTCCACCAACAAGGAGAACGAGAAGTCGGGCGTCAAGGTCACGATGCTGGCCTTCGTGATCAAGGCGGTGGTTGCGGCGCTGAAGAAATTCCCTGATTTCAACGCCAGCCTCGACGGCGACCAGCTGGTCTACAAGCAGTACTTCCACGTCGGCTTTGCGGCCGACACGCCCAACGGGCTCGTGGTGCCGGTGCTGAAAGATGCCGACAAGAAGGGCATCCTGCAGATCAGCCAGGAGATGGGCGAACTGGCCAAGAAGGCGCGCGACGGCAAGCTCGGTTCGGCCGACATGCAGGGCGGCTGCTTCTCGATCAGCTCGCTCGGCGGCATCGGCGGCACGCATTTCACGCCGATCATCAACGCCCCCGAAGTGGCCATCCTCGGCCTTTCCAAGGGCCAGATGAAGCCGGTGTGGGATGGCAAGCAGTTCGTGCCGCGTCTGACGCTGCCGCTGTCGCTGTCGTACGACCACCGCGTGATCGACGGTGCCCTGGCTGCGCGCTTCAACGCCTACCTGGGCCAGGTGCTCGCGGACTACCGTCGAATCTTGCTATGACCACGGTAGTGGCCGTCCGCAAAGGCGGCCAGGTCACGATGGCCGCGGATTCACTGGTGACCTTCGGTGACACGCGGCTTTCGCACAGCGCCGAGGCAAACCAGAAGATCTTCACCGTCGAGGATGCGGCGGGGCAAAGCCTGTTTGCCGTGGCCGGCGCTGCTGCGCATTTCCTGGTGCTGCAGCACGCGCTGGCCGCGCAGCCGCGCGAGGCGCTGCTGTTCGGCAGCAAGCACGAGATCTTCCGCACCTTCACGCTGCTGCACCCGGTGCTGAAAGACTCGTTCTTCATGCAGACCAAGGAAGACGAGCACGAGCCCTACGAGTCGAGCCAGTTCACCATGCTGATGGCGAATGCCAGCGGCATCTACGGCATCTACAGCTACCGCGAGGTGTTCGAGTTCAAGCAGTTCTGGGCCATCGGCTCGGGACGCAGCTTTGCACTGGGCGCCATGCACGCGGCCTATGACATCAAGTCGCGCACCTCGCGCGACGTGGCGGAGGCGGGAATCGCCGCCGCCTGCGAATTCGATCGCAATTCGGCCCCGCCGGTCGACGTTCTCACACTCAAACTGAAAGTGTCCAAATGAGCGAACAACAAATCAAGGTGCCCGACATCGGTGACTTCGACGAAGTCGCGGTGATCGAGGTGCTGGTCAATGTCGGAGACACGGTCAAGGCCGAGCAGTCGCTGATCACGGTCGAATCGGACAAGGCCTCGATGGAGATTCCGTCGTCTGCCGCCGGCGTGGTGAAGTCGCTTGCGGTCAAGGTCGGCGACAAGGTGAAGGAGGGCTCGGTGGTGTTGACGCTGGAGGTCGACGGCGCCGCGGCGCCCGCGCCGGCAGCCGCCGCACCTGCGCCAGCAGCAGCCGCTGCGCCCGCGCCCAAGGCGGCGCCCGCATCGGCTCCGGCCGCAGCGCCCGTGGCCTCCACCTATGGCGGCAAGGTCGATGTCGAGTGCGACGTCATCGTGCTCGGCGCCGGTCCCGGCGGCTACTCGGCCGCCTTCCGCGCCGCCGACCTCGGCCTCAAGGTGGTGCTGATCGAACGCTACGCCACGCTCGGCGGCGTGTGTCTCAACGTCGGCTGCATCCCGTCGAAGGCGCTGCTGCACGTTGCCTCCGTGATGGATGAAGTGAAGCATTTCGCCGACCTCGGCGTGAGCTTTGCGGCGCCCACGGTGGACCGCGCCAAGCTGCTCGGCCACAAGAACAAGGTGGTGGGCAAGCTCACCGGCGGCCTCACGGCCATGGCCAAGATGCGCAAGGTGACGGTGCTGCGCGGCGTCGGCAACTTCATCGATCCGTACCACCTCGAGGTGGAGGAAACCTCGGGCACCAGCTGGGACACCACCGGCAAGAAGCAGACCGTCAAGTTCCGCAACGCCATCATCGCGGCCGGTTCGCAGTCGGTGAGCCTGCCGTTCATGCCCAAGGACCCGCGCGTGGTCGATTCCACCGGCGCGCTCGAGATGGGCACCGACCCCAAGCGCATGCTGATCCTGGGCGGCGGCATCATCGGCCTCGAAATGGGCACGGTGTATTCCACGCTCGGCGCGCGCCTGGACGTGGTCGAGATGCTCGATGGCCTGATGCAGGGCGCCGACCGCGACCTGGTGAAGGTCTGGCAGAAGATGAACACGCCGCGCTTCGACAACATCATGCTCAAGACCAAGACGGTTGGTGCTGAAGCCACGAAGGAGGGCATCAAGGTCACCTTCGAGGGCGAGCAGGCGCCGAAGGAGCCGCAGGTGTACGACCTGGTGCTGCAGGCCGTGGGCCGCAGCCCGAACGGCAAGAAGATCGGCGCCGAGAAGGCCGGTGTGGCCGTGAGCGACCGCGGCTTCATCCCCGTCGACATCCAGATGCGCACCAACGTGCCCCATATCTTCGCTATCGGCGACATCGTGGGCCAGCCCATGCTGGCGCACAAGGCGGTGCACGAGGCGCATGTGGCGGCCGAGGTGATTGCCGGCGAGCAGAAGGGCGACAAGGAGCTCTCCAGCGCCGCTTTCAATGCCCGTGTGATCCCCAGCGTGGCCTACACCGACCCCGAGGTGGCGTGGGTGGGCCTCACGGAAGACCAGGCCAAGGCCGAAGGCATCAAGATCAAGAAGGGCCACTTCCCGTGGACCGCTTCGGGCCGCGCCATTGCCAACGGCCGCGACGAGGGCTTCACCAAGCTGCTGTTCGATGCCGAGACGCATCGCATCCTGGGCGGCGGCATTGTCGGCACGCATGCCGGCGACATGATCGGCGAGATCGCGCTGGCCATCGAAATGGGCGCCGACGAGATCGACATCGGCAAGACCATCCATCCGCATCCGACGCTGGGTGAAAGCATCGGCATGGCGGCCGAGGTGGCACACGGTACCTGTACCGATCTGCCGCCGGCAAAGAAGGCCTGATCGATCGGGCGTGCCGCTCCCGGGCAATCGGGGCGGCCACAAAAAATCCCGCCGCGGCGGGATTTTTTTGTTCTGATTCGCGCAGGGAGAAGGTGGCTCAGTTACCGGTGTGTGCCGCGGCGGCGGCAGCGGCCTTGACCTCGTCGTTCGGAGCGCCACCGAGCACGCGGCGGGCGCCATCGAAGCGGCGGCTCCAGTAGCTGCCGTTCATGTCTTCCACGCGCACCTGGGCGCCGGTACGCGGCGAGTGGATGAACTTGCCTTCGCCGACGTAAATGCCGACATGGCTGAAGGCGCGGCGCATGGTGTTGAAGAAAACGAGGTCACCGGGCTTGAGCTGGCTGCGGTCGATCTTTTCGGTGGCGGCCGCTTGTTCCTCGGCACGGCGGGGCAGCAAGTGGCCGACCGTCTGGTTGTACATGGCGCGCACGAAGCCGCTGCAATCGAAACCGGATTCCGCCGTATTGCCGCCACGGCGGTAGGGCACCCCGAGGAAGCCGATGGCGGTCACCACCAGATCGGAAGTTCGCTCGGCGACGGTTTGGCGGACCTGCTGGAGTTGTCCGATCAGGCCCTTGTCGGCGAGCAATCGGGCCAGTTCGTCGTCGGTTCGATCCTGTTGGGGGGCGGCCTGGACGGCAACGGCAAACAGGAGGGACGCGGGTAGGACGAAAAAACGCATGGCGCGTAGGATATTGATGACGCGCGGTTATGTCAACCTCATCCGAATTAACGAATGTAGCCGCAAGCTGTTGATTTACAAACTATTTTTCGATTCGGCCGAAGAAAAAATGTAACGGTCAACCTTTATGAACCATAAGCGATTGCCTGCAAGTTAACTTTCGTACTCAGCTTGGATGGGCTAACAGCGTGGATTTGCATCGCAATACGCGTCAAGATCGGTTCAATTCTCTGGAAAAGACATGAACCTGCGCATTCGCACGATCCTCCGCCTGTTGGGAAACGGTATTCCGGTCGCCTGTTTGGGTTTGTGGGGCACCACCCTGGCGCAGATACGGCCGGAGACTGTTTCCTCCGGACTTGAGAATCCGTGGGGCGTGGCCTTTCTGCCGAGCGGCCGCTTCCTGGTCACCGAGCGTTCGGGTCGGTTGCGGCTGATCGGCGCGGACGGAAAGATCGGCGGACCCATCACCGGCCTGCCTGCGATCGCAGCGGGAGGCCAGGGCGGCTTGCTCGACGTACTGGTCGACTCAGGCTTCGAAAAGAATCGCACCCTGTATTTATGCTTTTCCGAGCCGGCGGCCAGCGGGTCGGCCAACAGCACGGCGCTGGCGCGCGCCCAACTCTCCGACGATGGTGCGAAGCTCGAGAACCTCAAGATCGTCTTCAGCCAGCAACCCAAGGTGGCCAGTCGCCAGCATTTCGGATGCCGCATCGTCGAGGCGCGCGACGGCACGCTTTTTCTCACGCTCGGCGATCGGTTCAGCCGCAAGGAAGATGCGCAGAAACTCGACAACCATCTGGGGAAGATCGTGCGCATTGCCAAGGACGGCACCGCGCCCAGGGACAACCCGTTCATCGACAAGGCCGGCGCGCTGCCGGAAATCTGGAGCTACGGCCACCGCAACGGGCAGGGCGCGACGCTCGCTCCCGACGGCCGCTTGTGGATGACCGAGCACGGCCCCCAAGGCGGCGACGAGATCAATGTTCCGCAAGCCGGCCGCAACTACGGCTGGCCGGTGATCACCTACGGTGAAAACTACGGCGGTGGCAAGATCGGCGACGGCATCACGGCGAAGGAGGGCATGGAGCAGCCGCTGCACTACTGGGTGCCGTCGATCGCGCCATCGGGCATGGCCTTTCTCACCAGCGACCGCTATGGCGCGGGATGGAAAGGCAATCTGTTCGTCGGTTCGCTGAAGTTCGGCTATCTCGACCGCATCGAACTGAAAGACGGCAGGGTGGTCGCCGAACACAAGCTGTTGGCTGATGGCAGAGCCCGCATACGCGACGTGAAGCAGGGGCCGGACGGATGGCTCTATGTGCTGACCGACGAGTCGGATGGCAAGCTGCTGCGGTTGCGTCTGAACTGAGCTTTTTCCCTTCAGCCGGGGCAGCCCGGCAGCGGAAGCGTCGGCAACATGCGGCGCCAGAGCCGCCTCCATTCGGGCCAGTCGTGGCCGCCTTCGGTCGTGAACACGCGCTCCTTCGGCAGCGCGGCCGCCAGCAATTGGTGGCTGAAAGCAAAGCGGTCCTCGGTGCCGTAGCCCAGGTAGAGCGGCGGCCGGGCACCGAACGTGGCGGTGGTGCCCACATAGCCGCGCAGCCATTGCCAGAGCTGTGTCTCGTTCGGGGCTCGCGGGTAGCTGCCTGGCGGATCGCCCAGCGGGCCGGTCCAGCGCGCTACGCCGCCAGCGTTGGCGATGTCGGTGCTGAGCGTGCGCTCCCCGAGGTAGGGCGCTAGGGCCACGAGGCCGGCAAGTTCGCCGGGGTGCGTTTGCGCATAAAGCAGTCCGCCGAACCCGCCAACCGAGATGCCGACGATCCAGATCGACTTGTAGCCTTTGCCGCGGGCCGGCACCATCACGTCCTGTTCCAGGCGATCGAGGATGGTCTTGCCGTTGTAGTAGCCAAGATGCGCATCGACCCGCATCACGTCGACTGCGAGCCTGTTGTCGTTCAGTGCCTTGACGAAGCCCTCGTGCGTGAACTCGTCCGGGTGCGAATAAGCGCCGGGGAGCATCACCAGCAGGGTGTCGGCGTTCGGCGCGCAGCTGCTCTTTTCGAGCGTGCTCTCCAGCGGCGGCTTGGCGGTGCGCAGGCCGCTGCATCCGGTCACCACGAGCGCCGCGCCAAGGGCCAGAATCGACAAATGGCGCCGGGTCGAAAAGAAGATCTGCATCCGCCCGGAGTCTAGATGCGCGCCTTTTCGGTGGTACGGTCTGGCCCCATCAATTCCATTTGAATGAAAGAACCGGTTCATGCTGCTCGACGCCTCGCAATCCCAACTCGTGCTGGTCGACTATCAGGCGCAGCTGATGCCTGCGATCTTCGAGGCCGATGCCGTGGCGCAGAACGCGGTGCGCCTGGGCAAGATGGCGCGCCTGTTCGAGGTGCCGGTCTGGGGGACCGAGCACAACCCCTCGAAGCTCGGCGAAAACGTGCCCGACATTCGCGCACTGTGCCAGCGCACCCTGTCCAAGATGCATTTCAGCGGCATGGAGGAGGGCCTCGGCGAATGGCTGCGCGTGCCGGCCAAGGCCCCTCAGGGCAATGCCCGCAGCCTGCCCAAGCACCTGCAGAAACCCGCCGCCGCGGCCGAGGAGCGCAACATGATCGTGATTGCCGGCTGCGAAGCGCACGTCTGCCTGCTGCAGACGGCGCTCGACTTGCTGGAGGACGAGTTCGAGGTCTGGGTCGTGACCGACGCGTGCAGTTCGCGTACCGAGCGCAACCGCGATGCCGCTTTCGACCGGCTGGCCGGCGCGGGCGCCGAGCTGGTGACCACCGAGATGGTCGGCTTCGAATGGCTGCGCACGGCCGAACATCCGGCATTCCCCGAGTTGCTGAAGCTCATCCGCTGACCTGAAGCGCATCCGTCAAGCGACGCCGCGCCGGGGCCCGCGCGGGCGAGCCCCGATTGTTCGGGCCGTCAGCTTGCTGCAAGATCGGTCTCCATAATTATGAATTCAGTTTTGGCATGGCCGCCGGACGATTCAACATAAGGAGACAACGCAGATGAGCCGTTATGAAGACTTCTATCGCCAGTCGGTCGATGCGCCCGAGGCCTTTTGGGCCGAGCAGGCCAGGCTGATCGATTGGCAGGCGCCCCCGGTCCAGGTGCTGGACGCCAGCCGGCCGCCATTCGCCCGGTGGTTCGTGGGCGGCACGACCAATCTGTGCCACAACGCGGTCGACCGGCACCTGGCCGAGCGGGCCGACCAACCGGCGCTGGTCTTCGTCTCGACGGAAACCGGCACGGAAAAGACCTACAGCTTCCGCGAGCTGCACACCGAGGTGCAGCGCACCGCCGCCAGCTTGATCGAGCTGGGTGTCGGCAAGGGCGACCGCGTGCTCATCTACATGCCGATGATTCCCGAGGCCGCGTTCGCGATGCTGGCCTGCGCCCGTATCGGCGCCATCCATTGCGTGGTGTTCGGCGGTTTTGCGAGCGGCTCGCTGGCCACGCGCATCGAGGATGCCGAGCCCAAGGTGGTGGTGAGCGCCGACGCCGGTTCGCGCGGCGGCAAGGTCATCGCGTACAAGCCGCTGCTCGACGAGGCCATCCGGCTTTCCAAGCACAAGCCCTCGGCGGTGCTGCTGGCCGACCGCGGGCTGGCCCCCATGGAGCTGACGGCCGGGCGCGACCACCTGGCTGCCGAACTGACTCGCAAGCACCGCGATGCCGAAGTGCCTTGCACCTGGCTGGCCGCCACCGACATCAGCTACACCATCTACACCAGCGGCACCACCGGCAAACCCAAGGGCGTGCAGCGCGACGTGGGGGGTTATGCCGTGGCGCTGGCCGCGAGCATGAAGCACATCTTCGACGGCCGCGCCGGCGAAACGTATTTCTCGACCAGCGACATCGGCTGGGTGGTGGGCCACAGCTACATCGTCTATGGCCCGCTGATCGCCGGCATGGCCACCCTCATGTACGAAGGCCTGCCGACGCAGGGCATCGACAAGCAACCCGACGGCGGCATCTGGTGGCGCCTGGTCGAGAAGTACAAGGTGACGGTGATGTTCAGCGCGCCCACCGCGGTGCGCGTGCTCAAGAAGCAGGACCCGGCGCTGCTGAAAAAGTACGACCTGTCCAGCCTGCGTGCCCTGTTCCTTGCGGGCGAACCGCTCGACGAGCCCACTGCGCGCTGGATCAGCGACGGGCTGGGCGTGCCGATCATCGACAACTACTGGCAGACCGAGTCGGGCTGGCCGATGATCACCATCGCCAACGGCGTCGAGGCCAAGCCGAGCAAGTTCGGCAGCCCGGGCGTCCCGATGTACGGCTACCGCATCAAGATCCTGCACGAATCGACCGGTGAGGAATTGACCGCCCCGAACGAGAAGGGCGTGGTCGTGGTCGAGGGCCCGACCCCGCCCGGGTTCATGCAGACGGTGTGGAAGGACGACGAGCGCTTCGTCAACACCTACTGGAAGAGCGTGCCGGGCAAGATGGTCTATTCGACCTTCGACTGGGGCATTCGCGACGAGGACGGCTACTTCTACATCCTCGGCCGCACGGACGACGTGATCAATGTGGCGGGCCACCGCCTCGGCACGCGCGAGATCGAGGAAAGCATCTCGGGCCACGCCAGCGTGGCCGAAGTGGCTGTGGTCGGCGTGGCCGACGCGCTCAAGGGCCAGGTGGCCATGGCCTTCGTCGTGCCACGGAACGGCCGCGCACTGACAGACGCCGACGAGGCCTTGAAGCTCGAGGGCGAGATCATGAAAGTGGTGGCCGACCAGCTCGGCGCGCTGGCGCGCCCCGCACGCGTGCGCTTCGTGGGCGGCCTGCCCAAGACCCGCAGCGGCAAGCTGCTGCGGCGTGCCATCCAGGCCGTGTGCGAGCAGCGCGATCCCGGCGACCTGACCACCATCGACGACCCCGCCACGCTCCAGCAGATCAGACAGTTGGTTTCTTCGGACTGAATGAGCAAAAGCGCGCCTTGCAAAGGCGCGACGGGCCGTCATCTGTCTGACGTGGCACAATGCGAAGGTACTCAGGCCCTTCCCCAGCCACAGTCGCATCCGCCAATCGGTCCAGCCGTGTCGCGGAAGGTTTCTTAACCAGCTAGTGCTTCCTCAAGGGAAGCGAAGGTCAGCGGAATATGAGCGATTCTTCTACGCCATCGGCGTACACCGCCTATCAAGGCAACACCTACCTCTTCGGCGGCAACGCGCCCTATGTCGAGGAGATGTACGAAAACTACCTTGCCAACCCCGGTAGCGTGCCTGACAACTGGCGCGCGTACTTCGATGCGCTGCAGGACGTGCCCGCGGTCGACGGCTCCAATACCCGCGATGTGCCGCACCAGCCGGTCATCAACGCCTTCGCCGAACGCGCCAAGCAGGGCACGACCAGGGTCGTGCAGGCCAGCGGCGCGGATTCCGAACTCGGCCGCAAGCGCACCGCCGTCCAGCAACTGATCGCCGCCTACCGCAATGTCGGCGTCCGCTGGGCCGATCTCGATCCCCTCAAGCGCGCCGAGCGCCCGGCCATTCCGGAACTCGAGCCCTCGTTCTACGGCTTTACCGATGCCGACCTCGAGACGGTGTTCAACACCAGCAACACCTTCTTCGGCAAAGAGGCCATGTCGCTGCGCGACCTGCTCAATGCCCTGCGGGAAACGTACTGCGGCACCATCGGCGCCGAGTACATGTACACCACCGACCAGAACCACAAGCGCTGGTGGCAGCAGAAGCTCGAAAGCGCACGCACCAACCCGCAGTTGACCGTCGAGCAGAAGAAGCATGTGCTCAACCGCCTGACGGCCGCCGAAGGCCTCGAGCGCTTCCTGCACACCAAGTACGTCGGCCAGAAGCGCTTCTCGCTCGAAGGCGGCGAAAGCTTCATCGTCTCGATGGACGAACTGATCAACCAGGCCGGCATCAAGGGCGTGCAGGAAATCGTGATCGGCATGGCCCACCGCGGCCGCCTGAACGTGCTGGTCAACTCGCTTGGCAAGATGCCGGCCGACCTGTTCGCCGAGTTCGACCACACCGCACCCGAAGACCTGCCCAGCGGCGACGTCAAGTACCACCAGGGCTTCAGCTCGGACGTGACCACGCCCGGCGGTCCGGTGCACCTGAGCCTCGCGTTCAACCCCTCGCACCTCGAGATCGTGAACCCCGTGGTCGAAGGTTCGGTGCGCGCCCGCATGGACCGCCGCGCCGACCCGCAGGGCAAGCAGGTGCTGCCAGTGCTCGTGCACGGCGACGCCGCCTTTGCAGGCCAGGGCGTCGTGATGGAAACGCTGGCCCTTGCCGAAACGCGCGGCTACTTCACCGGCGGCACGGTACACATCGTCATCAACAACCAGATCGGCTTCACCACCAGCGACCCGCGCGACAGCCGCTCGACGCTGTATTGCTCGGACATCGTCAAGATGATCGAGGCGCCGGTGCTGCACGTGAACGGCGACGATCCCGAGGCCGTGGTGCTCGCCACCCAGCTTGCCCTCGAATTCCGCATGGAGTTCCAGAAGGACGTGGTGGTCGACATCATCTGCTTCCGCAAGCTGGGCCACAACGAGCAGGACACCCCCTCGCTCACCCAGCCGCTCATGTACAAGAAGATCGCCCAGCACCCCGGCACGCGCAAGCGGTACGCCGACAAGCTGGCCACGCAGGGCCTCGGCGAAACGCTCGGCGACGACATGGTCAAGGCCCAGCGCGCCGCCTTCGACGAAGGCCGCAACACGGTCGACCCGGTGCTCACGAATTTCAAGAGCAAGTACGCCGTCGACTGGAACCCGTACCTCAACAAGAAGTGGACCGACGCTGGCGATACCGCCATTCCGACCAGCGAATGGAAGCGCCTGGCTGAGAAGATCACCGCGGTGCCGGCCGGCTTCACGGTGCACCCGCTCGTGAAGAAGGTGCTGGACGACCGCGCCGCCATGGGCCGCGGCGACGTGAACGTCGACTGGGGCATGGGCGAGCACATGGCTTTTGCCTCGCTCGTGGCCAGCGGCTACCCGGTTCGCCTGTCGGGCGAGGACAGCGGCCGTGGCACGTTCACGCACCGCCACGCCGTGCTGCACGACCAGAACCGCGAGAAGTTCGACGAAGGCACCTACACGCCGCTGCAGAACGTGGCTGAAAACCAGGCTCCGTTCGTCGTCATCGACTCGATCCTGTCGGAAGAGGCCGTGCTCGCGTTCGAATACGGCTACGCCTCGAACGACCCCAACACGCTCGTGATCTGGGAAGCCCAGTTCGGCGACTTCGTGAACGGCGCGCAGGTGGTGATCGACCAGTTCATCGCCTCGGGCGAAGTGAAGTGGGGCCGCGTCAACGGCCTGACGATGATGCTGCCGCATGGCTACGAAGGCCAGGGCCCCGAGCACAGCTCGGCACGCCTTGAGCGCTTCATGCAGCTGAGCGCCGACACCAACATGCAGGTGGTGCAGCCGACCACGGCGAGCCAGATCTTCCACGTGCTGCGCCGCCAGATGGTGCGCAACCTGCGCAAGCCGCTGATCATCATGACGCCGAAGTCGCTGCTGCGTAACAAGGACGCGACCTCGCCGTTGTCCGAGTTCACGAAGGGCAGCTTCCAGACGGTCATCCCGGACAGCAAGGGCCTCAAGGCGGAGAAGGTCAAGCGCCTGATCGCCTGCTCGGGCAAGGTCTACTACGACCTGGCCAAGAAGCGCGAAGAAAAGGGCGACGACGACGTGGCGATCATCCGCGTCGAGCAGCTCTATCCGTTCCCGCACAAGGCGTTTGCCGCCGAGATCAAGAAGTACCCCAATCTCAGCGACGTGGTGTGGTGCCAGGACGAGCCGCAGAACCAGGGCGCCTGGTTCTTCGTGCAGCACTATATCCACGAGAACATGCAGGAAGGCCAGAAGCTCGGCTACTCCGGCCGTGCCGCTTCGGCATCGCCTGCAGTCGGCTACTCGCACCTGCATCAGGAACAGCAGAAGGCGCTCGTCGATGGCGCATTTGGCAAGCTCAAGGGCTTCGTGCTGACCAAGTAAAACGATCTCTTTTCACACGAACACCCTGAAGAAAAAAGCGGAGCTCACTCCAAATGTCTATCGTAGAAGTCAAAGTCCCCCAGCTTTCCGAATCCGTGGCCGAAGCCACCATGCTCACCTGGAAGAAGAAGGCCGGCGAAGCCGTCGCCGTCGATGAAATCCTGATCGAGATCGAGACCGACAAGGTCGTGCTGGAAGTGCCCGCGCCCTCGGCTGGCGTGCTGGCCGAAATCGTGCAGCCCGATGGCGCCACCGTGGTGGCCGATCAGCTGATCGCCAAGATCGACACCGAAGGCAAGGCTGGCGCTGCTGCCCCGGCTGCGGCACCCGCTGCTGCCGCCGCACCGGCCGCGGCAGCGCCTGCTCCGGCAGCCGCTGCCGCCACCGGCGGTTCGAAGTCGGACGTTGCCATGCCCGCAGCCGCCAAGCTGCTGGCCGACAACAACCTCAAGACCAGCGACGTGTCGGGTACCGGCAAGGACGGCCGCGTGACCAAGGGCGACGTGCTCGGCGCAGTGGCTTCGGGCGCCAGGCCCGCGGCCACCATTCCGGCACCCGCTGCCAAGCCCGCACTGCCGCAAGTCGCCGCGCCCACCAGCGCGCCCGACCTGGGCGAGCGTCCGGAGCAGCGTGTACCGATGAGCCGCCTGCGCGCCCGCATCGCCGAGCGCCTGCTGCAATCGCAGTCGACCAACGCCATCCTGACCACCTTCAACGAGGTCAACATGGCGCCCGTGATGGAACTGCGCAAGCGCTTCCAGGACAGCTTCACCAAGGAACACGGCGTGAAGCTCGGCTTCATGAGCTTCTTCGTGAAGGCCGCGGTGCATGCGCTCAAGAAGTACCCGGTGATCAACGCCTCGGTCGACGGCAACGACATCCTGTACCACGGCTACTTCGACATCGGCATCGCCGTCGGTTCGCCGCGCGGCCTGGTGGTGCCCATCCTGCGCAATGCCGACCAGATGAGCTTTGCCGACATCGAGAAGAAGATCGCCGAATACGGCAAGAAGGCCCAGGACGGCAAGCTCGGCATCGAAGAGATGACCGGCGGCACGTTCTCCATCTCGAACGGCGGCACTTTCGGCTCGATGCTCTCGACCCCGATCATCAACCCGCCGCAGTCGGCCATCCTCGGCGTGCACGCCACCAAGGACCGCGCCGTGGTCGAGAACGGCCAGATCGTCATCCGCCCGATGAACTACCTTGCCATGAGCTATGACCACCGCATCATCGACGGCCGCGAAGCCGTGCTGGGCCTGGTCGCCATGAAGGAAGCGCTGGAAGATCCGTCGCGCCTGTTGTTCGACATCTGAGGGGAAAGAATCAGATGGCAAACAAACAATTCGACGTCATCGTCATCGGCGGCGGCCCCGGCGGCTACATTGCCGCCATCCGCGCCGCGCAACTCGGCTTCAACGTCGCCTGCATCGACGAGTGGAAGAACGGCAAGGGCGGCCCGGCACCGGGCGGCACCTGCACCAACGTCGGCTGCATTCCGTCGAAGGCGCTGCTGCAATCGTCGGAGCATTTCGAGCAGGCCGGCCACCACTTTGCCGACCACGGCATCAAGGTCGAGGGCCTGGGGCTGGACATCGACAAGATGCTGGCCCGCAAGGACCAGGTCGTGAAGCAGAACAACGACGGCATCCTGTACCTGTTCAAGAAGAACAAGATCGCCTTCTTCCATGGCCGCGGTTCGTTCGTGAAGACCGACGCCACCGGCTACGAGATCAAGGTGTCGGGCGCCGCCGAGGAGTCGATCAGCGGCAAGCACATCATCCTGGCCACGGGCTCCAATGCCCGCGCGTTGCCCGGCACGCCGTTCGACGAAGAAAACATCCTCTCGAACGACGGCGCACTGCGCATCGGCGCGGTGCCGAAGAAGCTGGGCCTGATCGGCTCGGGTGTCATCGGCCTTGAAATGGGCTCGGTGTGGCGTCGCCTGGGCGCCGAGGTCACGGTGCTCGAAGCGTTGCCGACCTTCCTCGGCGCGGTCGACGAGCAGATCGCCAAGGAAGCCAAGAAGGCTTTCGACAAGCAGAAGCTCAAGATCGAACTCGGCGTCAAGGTCGGCGAGATCAAGTCGTCCAAGAAGGGCGTGAGCGTGGCGTGGACCAATGCCAAGGGCGAGGCGCAGACCCTCGAGGTCGACAAGCTGATCGTCTCGATCGGCCGCGTGCCCAACACCATCGGCCTGAACGCCGAAGCCGTGGGCCTCAAGCTCGACGAACGCGGTGCCATCGCGGTGGACGACGACTGCAAGACCAGCCTGCCCAACGTCTGGGCCATCGGCGACGTGGTTCGCGGCCCGATGCTCGCGCACAAGGCCGAGGAAGAGGGTGTTGCCGTGGCGGAGCGCATTGCGGGCCAGCACGGCCACGTCAACTTCAACACCGTGCCGTGGGTGATCTACACCAGCCCCGAGATCGCATGGGTCGGCCAGACCGAGCAACAGCTCAAGGCCGCGGGCCGTGCCTACAAGGCCGGCACCTTCCCGTTCCTTGCGAACGGCCGCGCGCGCGCGCTGGGCGACACGACCGGCATGGTCAAGTTCCTGGCCGATGCAGCAACGGACGAAATCCTCGGCGTGCACATCGTGGGCCCGCAGGCCAGCGAGCTGATCTCCGAAGCCGTGGTGGCGATGGAGTTCAAGGCCAGTGCCGAAGACATCGCGCGCATCTGCCATGCGCACCCGTCGCTGTCGGAAGCCACCAAGGAAGCGGCACTTGCCGTGGACAAGCGCACGCTGAACTTCTGATCCTTTGACCAGCGTTAAAGAGGCCTATGAGGCGGAACTCGCTGTGCGCGGGTTCCAGAGCGATCCTGCGCAGCTGCGTGCCGTCGAGGCGCTGGATCGCTGCGCGCGGGAGTGGGCCGGCTACAAGGCCCAGCGCTCCAACGCGCTGAAGAAATTCATCAACCGGCCCGAGCTGCCGCGCGGCGTCTACATGTACGGTGGCGTCGGGCGGGGCAAGAGCTTCCTGATGGACCTGTTCTTCAACGCGGTGCCGCTGCGGCGCAAGACGCGCCTGCACTTTCACGAGTTCATGCGCGAGGTGCACCGCGAACTGCGCGAACTGCAGGGCACGGTCAATCCGCTCGACGAGCTGGGGCTGCGGATCTCGAAGCGCTACAAGCTGATCTGCTTCGACGAGTTCCATGTGGCGGACATCACCGACGCGATGATTCTTCATCGCTTGCTGGTGGCGCTGTTCGAGAACGGCGTGGGCTTTGTCACCACGTCCAATTTCAGGCCCGACGACCTGTATCCCGGCGGGCTGCATCGAGACCGTATCCTGCCTGCGATCGCGCTCCTCAACGAGAAGCTCGAAGTGCTCAGCGTGGACAACGGCACCGACTACCGGCGCCGCACGCTCGAGCAATTGCGCATGTACCTCACGCCGAACGACGCCGCGGCCGAAAAAGAAATGCGCAAGGCCTTCGACAAGTTGGCCGAGACGGCGGACGAAAACCCGATCCTGCACATCGAGGCGCGTGAAATCCGCGCCCGGCGCAAGGCCGGCGGCGTGGTCTGGTTCGACTTCAAGACGCTCTGCGGCGGGCCGCGCTCGCAGAACGACTATCTGGAGATCGCCAGCCAGTTCCACACCGTGCTGTTGTCCGACGTGCCGCACATGCCGGTTCGCATGGCTTCTGAAGCACGCCGCTTCACCTGGCTGGTCGACGTCTTGTACGACCGGCGCGTGAAGCTCATCATGTCGGCCGAGGTGCCGCCGGAGGCGTTGTACACCGAGGGGCCGCTTGCGCACGAGTTCCCGCGCACGGTGTCCAGGCTCACGGAAATGCAATCGAGCGAGTTTCTTTCCCTCGAACGCCGGATCGTCGACACTCGACTGACATGAAAAATATCGTTCTCGCCGTGCTGATGACATTGGGCAGCCTGCCATCATGGGCGCAGTCCACCGCGGCCGCGGGCAATGCCAACTTCGACGCCGAACGCAGCAGGCTGACGGCCGAACGCGCAGCCATCGACACGCGCTTCGAAAAGGAGCGCGCCGCCTGCTACCAGAAGTTCGCGGTCGAAGATTGCCTGCGCGACAGCCGCAGGCGCCGTCGCGCGGAGACCGATCACATCAAGCGGCAGGAAACTGCCATCAATGACATCGAGCGCCAGCGGCGCGGCGCGGCCGAGCTCGAAAAGCTCGATCAGAAGGCCGCCACGCGGCGCCCGCAGGATACGCCCGAGAAGCAGGACGAGTCTCGCCAGGCCCAGAAAGATCGCGAGCAGCGCGCGGCCGACCATGCGGCGAGCCGCGCCGCCACCGCGGCCGAGGCGGACGAACGCCGGCGCCAGCTGGAGGAAAAGCAGAAAGCGCACGCCGACAACCAGGCCAAGGCCGCGCAGAAGCGCACCGAAGCGCCTGCGGCCGTCGAACGCTTCCAGAGCAAGCAGCAAAAGGCGGCCGAGCACCGCGCCAGCCGCGAGCGGCAGAACGCCGAACGCACCAAGCCGCGCGGAGCACCCTTGCCGCCGGCATCGCCGGCGTCGGCACCCGCCCGCTGAAGCTCACGGAGCCCCTGGCGGAGGGGCGCCAGCGTTGTTCAGGCTTGTGCCGGCAGCGCCTCGAACTTCACTACCGCAATGGAGATGTTGTCGCCCGTGCCGCGGGCGCGGCGGCGCGCTTCTCCCACCAGGATTTCCACCGCGTCGCGGGGCGGCTCTGCGTACAGGACGCTGGCGAGCTCGTCAGGGGTGAAGTAGTGCCAGAGCCCGTCGCTGCAGGCCATCAGCAGGTCGCCCGGCTGCATCATCGGAATGTAGTGGGGCTCGATGGGGGGCGGCATCGTGGTCATGCCGAGGCAGCCGAGCAGGATGTTGCCCTTGGGATGGACATTGGCCTCGGCCTCGGTGATTTCGCCGCGATCGATCAGCACCTGCACATAGGAGTGGTCGCGCGTGCGCGTGACGAGCTGGCCGTCGTGGAAGTGATAGATGCGGGAGTCGCCGGCATGAATCCAGGCGCAATCGCCCTTGGGGTTCATCAGGAAGGCCGCCAGCGTGCTGTGCGGTTCCTGCTCGCTTGACAGGGCCGTGAGCTTGATGACCGTGTGCGCATCTTCCAGCAGCTGCTGCAGCACCGCCGTGGAACTGTCGCGCTCGGGGCTGTAGCGGGAGAACAGCTGGCGCGCCGTCATCAGCACCTGGTCGGAGGCCTTGCGCCCGCCGCTGCGGCCGCCCATGCCGTCGGCAACGACGCAGAGCATGCAGCCGGGCACGCGCGGATGGCTCATCATCAGGACCTGGTCCTGCTGATAGGGGCGATCTCCCTTGTGGAGTCCGGTGGCGGCGGCAAGTCGAAAGCCTTGGGTCATGAGCGCAAATGCGCCAGCGGCGCGCTTTCTATCTTCTCGGGAGGTCGAACCAGGACGTATTATCGAGTGAACACGAGCTGCGGCGGAATACGTCGCATCGCCAACGTTGGACTCCAATCTCCATTCCCTTTCCCGCCAATTGATCGAGCTGCGCATCGAGCATGCCGACCTCGACGCCACCATCGACCGCCTGGCCGAGGCTTCGCCGCAAGACGAACTGCTGCTGCGGCGCTTGAAAAAACGCCGCCTTGCGCTGCGCGACCAGATCGCGCGGCTCGAGAACGTGCTCGATCCAAGAGAGCCCGCGTGACCGAAACACTCGAGGACAAGGTGCGCGACGCCTTCGCGCAGGGAGGCGTCCTGTCCCGCGCGGCCGAGCAGTTCCGCGAGCGTGCGGGACAAACCGAGATGGCGCTGGCCGTTGCCCGCACCATCGAAGAGGGCGGCGTGCTGGTGGTCGAGGCCGGCACCGGCGTCGGCAAGACCTTTTCGTACCTCGTGCCGGCCTTGCTGAGCGGCGAGCGCGTGCTGTTGTCCACGGCCACCAAGACCCTGCAGGACCAATTGTTCGGCCGCGACCTGCCGCGCCTGGTCGAGGCGCTCGAGCTGCCGGTGCGCACGGCGCTGCTCAAGGGCCGCGCGAGCTATCTGTGCCTGCACCGGCTCGACCTGGCGCGCCACGATGCCTCGCTGCCCGAGCGGGGCAGCTTGCGGACGCTCGCCAAGATCGAGCAATGGTCCAAGGCCACCCGGACCGGCGACCTGGCCGAGCTGCCGGGACTGGATGAGCGCTCGCCGCTCATTCCCCTCATCACTTCCACGCGCGAGAACTGCCTTGGCGCGCAGTGCCCGCAGTTCAAGCCCTGCCACGTCAACCTGGCGCGGCGCGAGGCGCTGGCCGCCGACGTGGTGGTCATCAACCACCACCTGTTTTTCGCGGATCTCGCGGTACGCGAAACGGGCATGGCGGAGCTGCTTCCCACGGTGAACGTGGTGGTCTTCGACGAGGCCCATCAGCTCAACGAAACCGGCGTGCAGTTCTTGGGCGCGCAACTCGGCAGCGGACAGGCGCTCGATTTCGCGCGCGACCTGCTCGGCGCGGGCTTGCAGCATGCGCGCGGGCTGGTCGACTGGCAGCAACTGGTGGCGGGCGTCGAGCGCGCCGCGCGCGAGCTGCGGCTTGCGGTCGGCAAGCAGTGGCCCGGGACCAAGCTGCGCTGGGTGGGGCCCGCGCCCGAGGGTATCGACCCGCACATCTGGCAGGGGGCGCTCGACGCCCTGCAGCATGCGTTCGAGATGGCGGCGGAAGGGCTCGACACGGTCAGCGAGATCTCGCCGGATTTCGTGCGCCTGCACGAGCGGGCGCAGCAACTCGCCAAGCGTGCGGCGCGTTTCGCGCTGCCCTGCGAGGTGGAGTCCGTGCGCTGGGTCGACGTGGGGACGCAGCTGCGCCTCGTCGAATCGCCGCTCGACATCGCCGAGGCCATGCGCAAGCGCGTGCTCAAGATCGATCGGGACGATCAAAATGCCTACGGCGAAGAGGAAGACAGCCGTGCGGCGCCGGAAGACAGCGGCCGCGCCTGGGTCTTCACCTCCGCCACGCTGGGCGACGAACCCACGCTGCGCTGGTTCACCGAGCCGTGCGGGCTGGGCGATGCCGAGGTGTTGCGGGTGCACAGCCCCTTCGACTATGCCGCGCAGGCCGGGCTCTACGTGCCGCGCGCCTTTCCCAAGCCCAACGATGCCGCACACAGCGTGCGCGTGGCACAACTGGCCGCGCGTGGCGCTGCCGAACTGGGTGGCCGCACGCTGGTGCTGACGACCACGCTGCGTGCGTTGCGCGCCATCGGCGACGAGATGAAGCAGCAGTTCGAGCGGCTCGAGGCGGAGGTGCGCCCCGAGGTGCTGGTCCAGGGCGAACTGCCCAAGCGCGTACTCATGGACCGCTTCCGCGAAGGCGCGGACGCGGGGCGTGCCGGCTGCGTGCTGGTCGCCTCCGCATCGTTCTGGGAAGGCTTCGATGCACCGGGCGATGCGCTGCAGCTGGTGGTGATCGACAAGCTGCCGTTCCCTCCGCCCAACGACCCATTGGTCGAGGCGCGCTCGCAGCGCCTCGAAGCCCAGGGGCGCAGTTCGTTCAGCGACTATTCGCTGCCCGAGGCGGCCGTGGCGCTGAAGCAGGGGGCAGGGCGGCTGATTCGCCGCGAAACGGACTGCGGGGTGCTTGCGATCTGCGATACCCGCCTGGTTGCCATGGGCTACGGCCGGCGGCTGCTGGCCGCGCTGCCGCCGATGCGGCGGCTGGAGAGCGAAGCGGATTTCGAGGCGGCCATCGGCGAATTGAAGAATTCGCTCTCGGCCTGAAGCAGGGCCGCGGGGTCAGCGCCGCGCGCCTGAATTGAGACGAAGAAAAAGCCCCGAAGGGCTTTGTTCTTTTTACCGGATTACCAGACCTTCCACCACGGATCGTCCTTGCCCTTGAAGCCGCGCGCCAGGTATTCGCTCTGCGGGTAGTTGGTGGTCAGCACGCGCTGGGCGTCGTCCCGCAGGTCCTTCATGCCGAGCGCATCGTAGGAGCGGACGATGATGTACAGGGCCTCTTCGAGTGCGGGCACTTCGCGATAGTCGGACAGCGCAAGCTGTGCCCGGTTGATGGCCGCGAGGTAGGCGCCGCGCGAGTAGTAGTAGCGCGCCACGTGCACTTCGTACTGGGCGAGCGAGTTCACGATGTAGTTCATGCGCTGGCGCGCGTCGGGCGTGTAGCGCGACTCGGGGAAGCGCGTTACCAGCTCCTTGAACGATTCGAACGATTCCTTGGCGGCCTTCTGGTCGCGCTCGGACAGATCCTGGCGCGTCAGGAATGCGAACATGCCCAGGTCGTCGTTGAAGTTGATCACGCCCTTGAGGTAGAGCGCGTAATCGAGCGCCGGACTGGCCGGGTGCAGCTTCAGGAAGCGATCGATGGTCGCAATGGCATTGGCCTTTTCGCCCGACTTGTACTGGGCGTAGGCCTTTTCGAGCTGGGCTTGCTGCGCGAGCGGCGTGCCTGCGGCGCGGCCTTCGAGCTTTTCGTACAGCGGCACGGCCTTGTCGTAGGCGCCGGAACCGGCTTCGTCCTTGGCTTCCGCGTAGATGCGGTTGGGGCTCCAGTTCGCGGTCTTGTCGACGCTGGTGGAGGAGCAGCCGGCTGCAAGCAGCGCTACCGCGCTGAGCGCGATCCAGGCGGGGACCGATAATTTGGCGCGAAACATCACATACGGCTTTCGTGAAACAGTTGCCCTCAATTATATCGACCGACCCCCTGGACATTGCCCCTGACACGGCCGAGGTCGATGAGGGCGCTGACCCGGTCGAGCCCAGCGAACTGCGGCCCTTCGTCATCGGCGAGGCCGAGCACGGCCTGCGGCTGGACCGCGCGCTGGCTGCGCTGGTGCCGGAATTTTCTCGCAACTATCTGCAACAGCTGATCGAAGCCGCCGCCGTGGAACTGCAGGGGCGCACGGTGCTCAAGGCTTCCGCCACTGTGCGTGCCGGCCAGGCCGGGCGCATCGAACTGCGGCCGACACCCCAGAGCCAGGCCTTCCGGCCGGAAGCCATGGACATCGTCACGGTGCACGAGGACGAGCACCTGCGCATCGTCGACAAGCCGGCCGGCCTGGTGGTGCATCCGGCCCCGGGGCACTGGAGCGGCACGCTGCTGAACGGCCTGCTGGCGCTCGACCCCAAGGCTTCGCTGCTGCCGCGCGCGGGCATCGTGCACCGGCTCGACCGCGACACGAGCGGGCTGATGGTCGTGGCGCGGACCCGGGCCGCCATGGATGCCATGGTGGCGCTGATCGCGGCGCGCGAGGTCAAGCGCCAGTACCTCGCGATCGGGCACAAACCCTGGGTCGGCGCCGCAGCTCGCCAGGTGGACGCGCCCATCGGCCGGGATCCGCGCAACCGTTTGCGCATGGCCGTGGTCGATCTGGAGCGCCATGCGGGCAAGACGGCGCGCACGCTCATCGAGCGGCTGGACAGCAATGCCGGGGGCTGTGCCGTGCGGTGCACCCTCGAAACCGGCCGAACCCACCAGATCCGCGTGCACATGGCGTCGATCGGGCATCCGCTGGTTGGCGACGCCCTCTACGGAGGGGCGCCGGCCGCGGGGTTGGAGCGGCAGGCGCTGCATGCGTTCAGGCTTGCGTTCGTGCATCCCGTCACGCAGGCGCCGATGGAGTTTCGCTCACATCCGCCCGCCGATCTCGTTCATGCGTTGCAGGTCTGGGGGCTGGATTACAATCGCGCCTGACGGCCCGAGGGCCGCGCCGGCCACCCCGATGCCGGCCTTGCGTTGCACTCGCCGCGTGCCGGCAGCGCCTTCTTCCATCCTTCATCCTTCTGAACAAGCGTCCCTGAGACGCCTTTTCCCGGATAACGCGAACCATGAATACGGCGGATGCCAAGCGCATTCTCGAAACCGCCTTGATCTGTTCGAGCCAGCCGCTGCCGGTGCGCGACATGCGCGTGCTGTTTGACGACGAGCTGGGTGCGGACACCATCAAGGTGCTGTTGCTTGAATTGCAGGAAGACTGGGCGCAACGCGGCCTGGAGCTGGTGAACGTCGCCAGCGGCTGGCGCTTTCAGAGCCGGCCCGAAATGCGCGACCACCTCGATCGCCTGCATCCCGAGAAGCCTCCACGCTATACGCGTGCCGCCCTCGAAACGCTGGCCATCATTGCCTACCGCCAGCCGGTCACGCGCGGCGACATGGAAGACATTCGCGGCGTCACCATCAATTCCCTCATCCTGAAGCAGCTCGAAGACCGCGGCTGGGTCGAGGTGATCGGCCACCGCGAAACCGTCGGCCGGCCCGCGCTCTATGCCACCACGCGCCAGTTTCTGGACGATCTCGGCCTGGGATCCCTCGACCAGCTGCCGCTGATCGAGACACCGGCGCAGCAGGCAGCGCTCGTCGATGCGCTCGACCAGGCCTCGGGCAATCAGCCGGGGCTGCCGATGGAAGTTTCCGGCGACTCCGATGCCGATGCTTCCGCCATGACGCAAGCGGGCCTGGATGCAGACACCGAACTTGCCTTGCCGCCCGCTGAAGTGGCCGAAGCCGTCGAGGCTGCCGCTGCGCAATTCGCCGAGGATGCGGCTTCCATCGAAGAGCCCGCAGAAATCCCGGCCGTCCCGGAAGTCGAGCTTCCTGCCGAACTCGAATCCGAAGTCCCGTCGTCCGACGAGACCGATCCCCACGCTGTTTCTCCCGGAAAAAACCAATGAGCTCCTCCGACATCGACGACGCGGCCATCGTGCCGGTCCCGCCCGAAGCCGAGAAAAAAGAAGCGGGGACGAGGGAAGCGTCCGGCCAGTCTTCGGATGCTGCTGGGGATGCCCCATCGGCGGCAGCCGGCGAGGGCGAAGCTCCCAAGAAGCGGCGTCCGCGCCGGAAGAAGGTTGCAGAGCAGGCCGTCGAGGGCGAAGCCGAGGCTGTCGAGGCTGTGACGGCGGCAGCCCCGGCTGCTGCTCCGGTCTCCGAGGCTCCAATCGAGGTTGCCGCCACCGCTGTAGCCGCAGGGCGTCAGGAGCGCCAGGAGCGCCAGGAGCCCCGTGCGGAAGAGGCTGCCCGCGGCAGCGGCCATGACGACGACGAAGAAGAGGAAGAAGAGCCCGACGAGGAAGAGGACGACCTCGACCGCGCGCGCCGGGCCGCCGAACGCGAGCAGCGCAATGCGCCGCCGCCCGAGCCCATCCGCTTCGCGGACGTCATCTCTGGCCAGTTCGATGCCGATGAGGAAAGCCCCGAGGTCCCGCCGCTCAAGCGGGTGCTGCTGCCCGAAGCCGATTCGCCTAAGCTGCACAAGGTGCTGGCGCAAGCGGGCCTGGGCTCGCGTCTCGAGATGGAGCAGTTGATTCTTCAGGGCCGCATCTCGGTCAACAACGAACCGGCCCACATCGGCCAGCGTATCCAGTACGGCGACCAGGTCAAGATCAACGGCAAGCCGATCCGCTACCGCATTGCGCCGCCTCCGCCGCGCGTCATCGCGTACCACAAGCCCGTCGGCGAAGTCGTCACGCACGACGACCCGCAGAACCGGCCCACCGTGTTCCGCAAGCTGCCGCGCCTGCAGCAGGGCAAGTGGCAATCGGTCGGCCGGCTCGACCTGAACACCGAAGGCCTGTTGCTGTTCAGCAGCTCCGGCGACCTGGCCAATCAGTTGATGCACCCCCGCTTCGGCCTGGAGCGCGAATACGCGGTGCGCGTGCTGGGCGCGCTCGATGCCGAGGAGAAAAAGCGCTTGCTCGAAGGCGTCCGGCTCGACGACGGCATGGCCCAGTTCGGCACCATCGAAGAGGGCGGCGGCGAGGGCTCCAACCACTGGTACCGCGTCACCATCTCCGAAGGCCGCAACCGCGAAGTGCGGCGCCTGTTCGAATCGGTAGGCCATGCGGTGAGCCGCCTGATCCGCATCCGCTACGGTGCCATGGTGCTGCCGCGCGGACTGAAGCGCGGCGCCTGGATGGAGCTGGACGAGCGCGACATCAACGCGCTGTTCCAGGCATCGGGCGGCGGCGCACCGCGTCCCCAGCAGCAGCAACGCGGCCCGGGTGGACAGGATGGCGCGGGCGGCGGCCGGAACGGCCGCAACAAGAAGCGGCGCGGCAATCGCAATGCCGGCGGCGGCCAGCCGCCGCGCGATGAAGGCCGCGACGCACCCATACCAAATCCGCTGGGCGACGGCCGGCCGCCGCGCGGCGAGCGCGGAGGGCGCGCCAACCGGGGCGGTGGCGGCGGCGGCGGGGGCAACGCAGGCCTGCCGCCCCAAGGACGCCGCGGCAACAACAACAACCGCGGCAACCGCCAGGGCGAAGAGCGTCCGCCAAGCGGCGCGAACCAACCCGATCCGATGAAGACCTCGCTCGGTTACATCGGCGCGGACAGTTTTTCGCGCCAGCGCAAGGAACAGCGCCAGGGACCGGGGCGCCGCGGCGGCGGCCCGTCGGGCGGCGGCTTCGGCGGCGGTGGCGGCGGACCAGGCGGAAATCGGCGCCGCGGACGCTGAAAGCCAGCAGTCCAGCGCAGCCTTTCGCGGGGTTTTCACCAATCCCGGGGGCTGCGCCGGTTAAAATCAGAGGCTTTGTCGACGCACGACGCAACAAATTCGTCGCAGTTGTGACAAAACACTTCAAAATCAAAGCTCAGGAAGCACTTCAATGGCTATCGAACGTACCCTCTCCATCATCAAGCCCGACGCCGTCGCCAAGAACGTCATCGGCAAGATCGTTTCCCGCTTCGAAGCTGCCGGCCTCAAGATCGTCGCCGCCAAGCTGGTGCATCTGTCGCGCAACGAAGCCGAGCAGTTCTACTCGGTTCACAAGGAACGTCCCTTCTTCAAGGACCTGGTCGAGTTCATGATCTCCGGCCCCGTGTTCGTGCAGGTGCTCGAAGGCGAGAACGCCATCGCCAAGAACCGCGACCTGATGGGCGCCACGGACCCCAAGAAGGCGGCTCCCGGCACCATCCGCGCCGACTTCGCCGACAGCATCGACGCCAACGCCGTGCACGGCTCGGACGCTGCCGAAACCGCAGCGAACGAAGTGGCCTTCTTCTTCGCCGGCCTCAACGTCTACGCGCGCTGAAGCCGCATCCCGGCTGATTTCATGACCACGGCCAACCTGCTCGAATTCGATCTCGAGGGGCTGGCTGCGTTCTGCGAAAAGCTCGGCGAGAAGCGGTTCCGCGCCACGCAGCTGTTTCGCTGGATCCACCAGCGTGGCGCCAGCGACTTCGCCCAGATGACCGATCTGGCCAAGTCGCTGCGCGAAAAGCTCGCCACCACCGCTCGCGTCGAGGCCCTTGCGGTCCTCACGCAGCACGAATCCAAGGACGGCACGATCAAGTGGCTGTTCGACGTCGGCGACGGCAATGCCGTCGAAGCCGTATTCATTCCCGAAGACGACCGCGGCACGCTGTGCGTGTCGTCTCAAGCTGGCTGCGCGGTCGGTTGCCGCTTTTGCTCCACGGGGCATCAGGGCTTCAGCCGCAACCTGAGCACGGGCGAGATCGTCGCCCAGCTGTGGTTTGCCGAGCACTTCCTGCGCAAGCACCTGAAGCGCAGTCCAGACAAGGATGGGCGCGTCATCTCCAACGTGGTGATGATGGGCATGGGCGAGCCGCTGCAGAACTACAGTGCGCTGGTGCCCGCGCTGCGCACCATGCTCGACGACAACGCCTACGGCCTCTCGCGCCGCCGCGTCACGGTGTCGACCTCCGGCGTGGTGCCGATGATCGACCGCCTGGGCACCGACTGCCCCGTGGCCTTGGCGGTGTCGCTGCATGCACCCAACGATGCGCTGCGCGACGACCTCGTGCCGCTCAACCGCAAGTATCCGATCGCCGAATTGATCGAGGCCTGCAAGCGCTACCTGGCGCATGCGCCGCGCGACTTCATCACCTTCGAGTACTGCATGCTCGACGGCGTCAACGACCAGCCCGAGCACGCGCGGCAGCTGGTGGAACTCGTCCGCGCCCATGGCATCTCGTGCAAGTTCAACCTGATCCCATTCAACCCGTTTCCGGCCTCGGGCCTCCTGCGTTCGCCGCAGCCGCGCGTGCTGGCATTCGCCAAGACGCTGAGCGAGGCGGGCCTGGTGACCACCGTGCGCAAGACGCGCGGTGACGACATCGATGCCGCCTGCGGACAGCTGGCCGGCGATGTCAAGGACCGTACCCGCGCGGCCGAGCGCATGGCCCAGCGCCGTGTCGTTTCGGAGCGCCCTGTTGTTTTGCATCCGGTTCGCAAGACCGTCCCCCAGGAGCATTGACCCAATGAGCATGGCCTTTCCGATGGCGACCGCGAGCGCACAGCGGCTGCTGGCCGCAAGCGTTGCCGGTGTCGCCGTGGCGTTTCTGCTCGCAGGCTGCGTCAACACGCGCACCACCACCACCAGCCTGGCCGATACCAGCTCGGGCAAGGGCGCCGAGATCGTCACCGAATCCGACGAGAGCAGCCGGCAGCGGCGTGCGCGCTTGCGCATGGAGCTGGCCTCGGGCTACTTCGAACACGGCCAGACCACCGTCGCGCTCGACGAGATCAAGCAGGCGTTGGCCGCCGACCCCAACAACGCGGATGCCTACAACCTGCGCGGCCTCGTCTACATGCGGCTCGAGGATGCCGGCATGGCCGAAGACAGCTTCCGCCGCGCCATTGCCATCAGCCCGCGCGATCCCAATGTGCGGCACAACTACGGCTGGCTGCTGTGCCAGCAGAACCGTTTTGGCGATGCGGCCCAGCAGTTCACCGAAGCGCTCGCCGTGCCCAGCTACACCGACCGCTCCAAGACGCTCATGACCCAGGGCGTCTGCCAGCTCAGGGCTGGGCAGCGGGCGGAGGCTGAGCGCAGCCTCATGCAGGCCTACGAGATCGATGCCGGCAATCCGGTGGTCGGACTCAACCTGGCTTCGTTGCTGGCGCAGCGCGAGGAGTGGCAGCGAGCGCAGTTCTACATCCGCCGCGTTAACAACAGTCCTTCGGCCAATGCCGAAACGCTCTGGCTTGGCGTCAAGATCGAACGACGGCTCAACAACCGCGAAGCTGTGGCGCAGCTGGGAGGGCAACTGCAACGGCGCTTCCCGCAATCCCGGGAGGCAATAGCGTACGAGCGCGGGAATTTCAATGACTGAACGGGTTTCGGAGTTCGGCACTTCCGCGGCACTGCCGCTCGAGGAAGGCGACATCACGCACAAGACGGCCGGCGAGATACTTCGCGAGGCACGCGAGGCCCACGGGCTGCACATCGAAATGGTGGCCGCGGCCCTGAAGGTGCCGCCGCAAAAACTCATGGCGCTGGAGGCGGACGACATCGGCTCGCTGCCCGACCCGGTCTTTGCCCGGGCCCTGGCAAGCAGCGTCTGCCGCGCCCTGCGCATCGATCCCGCTCCCGTGCTGGCCAAGCTGCCGGGGGCGCAGCGCGCGCCGCTGGCGACGGCCGACCGCACGCTCAAAGGCAACATCGTTTCGGGCAAGCCGAGCTGGAACGGCGGCCGCTCCAGCGGACTTCCGTCGCGTCCGCTGTTGATGGTGGTTGCGCTGCTTCTGCTCGGCGCGGCCGTGCTGTTCTGGCTGCCTCAATCGGTCTTCGACCAGGTCGGCGCCTCCGTGTCGCGGTGGACCACGCGCAGCGAGGGCGATACAAGCTCGGTGGCCGCGGCGCCCGCGGTCGCGCCGGCGCCAGGCGGGTCGGCCGTGGTCGTCGAAAACGCGCCGGTCACGCCCGTGGCCCCTGCAACGCCCGCGACGTCCGCGACAGCTGCCGCACCCGCGGCCACCACGGCTCCCTCGGCGGCCTTGCCCGCGGCCGGCACGAGCGCTGCCGCCGCGTCGGCAGCGCCCACGTCGGCCACCGCTGCCGCTGCGGGCGGCAACCAGCCGCTTGTCTTCGTTGCGCGCGAAGAATGCTGGGTCACGGTCACGGAAGCCGGCGGCAAGCAGCTGCTGCGCCGCAGCCTGAAGGCTGGCGAAACACTCGGTTTGTCGGGCGCACTGCCGCTGTCGGTGGTGGTGGGCCGGGCCTCGGCGGTCGATGTGCAGGTGCGCGGAAAGCCCTACGATCTGAAGCCTGTCACGCGCGGCGGCGGCGTGGCGCGTTTTGAGGTGACATCGTGACCAACTGCACTGCGCAACCCATCGAATCGGCGGCGCCCAAGGCGCGCCGCTCGCGCCAGGCCCAGGTGGTCTGGGGCGCGCGCACCGTCACGGTCGGCGGCGACGCGCCGGTGCGCGTGCAGTCCATGACCAACACCGACACCGTCGATGCCATCGGCACGGCCATCCAGGTGAAGGAGCTCGCCACTGCGGGTTCGGAGATGGTGCGCATCACCGTGAACACGCCGGAAGCCGCGGCCCAGGTGCCCTACATCCGCGAGCAGCTCGACCGCATGGGCATCGACGTGCCGCTGATCGGCGACTTTCATTACAACGGCCACCGGCTGCTCACCGACTATCCGGCCTGTGCCGAGGCGCTCAGCAAGTACCGCATCAATCCCGGCAACGTGGGCAAGGGCGACAAGCGCGACCGCCAGTTCGGCCAGATGATCGATGCGGCCATGCGCTGGAACAAGCCGGTGCGTATCGGCGTCAACTGGGGCAGCCTCGACCAGGAGCTGCTTGCCAGCCTGATGGACATCAACAGCCAGCGTGCCGAACCCTGGGACGCCAAGCAGGTGATGTACGAGGCGCTGATCACCTCGGCCATCGAATCCGCCAAGCTGGCCGAGTCGATGGGCATGGCCGGCAACCAGGTCATCCTGTCGTGCAAGGTGAGCGGCGTGCAAGACCTGATCTCGGTGTATCGCGAGCTCGCCAAGCGCTGCGACTATCCGCTGCACCTCGGCCTCACCGAAGCCGGCATGGGCACCAAGGGCACGGTGGCGTCGGCCACGGCGCTTTCCATCCTGCTGCAGGAGGGCATCGGCGACACGATTCGCGTATCGCTCACCCCGCAGCCGGGCGAGTCGCGCACGCAAGAGGTGCTGATCGCCAACGAGATTCTCCAGGCACTGGGCCTGCGCGTCTTCGTGCCGAGCGTCACGGCCTGCCCGGGCTGCGGCCGCACCACGAGCACCACTTTCCAGGAACTCGCCAAGCAGATCGACGACTACCTGCGCATGCAGATGCCGGTCTGGCGCAAGAAATATCCAGGCGTCGAGACGATGAAGGTGGCCGTCATGGGCTGCATCGTCAACGGCCCCGGCGAGAGCAAGCATGCCGACATCGGCATCAGCCTGCCCGGCACCGGCGAGGCGCCGGCCGCGCCGGTCTTCATCGACGGCGAAAAGGCCCTCACGCTGCGCGGCGACAATATCGCCAACGAGTTTCACCAGCTCGTCGAAAACTACATCGAAAAGCGCTTTGGCGGCGAACACGCTGCCCTGGCCTGAACCTCCGCAGACTCATGGCTGAAAAACTGAATGCCGTCAAAGGCATGAACGACATATTGCCGCCCGAATCGGCGCGCTGGGAGTGGCTCGAGGCCACGGTGCGCGACCTGATGGGCCGCTTTGCATATCGCAACGTGCGCACGCCCATCCTGGAGCACACGGCGCTGTTCGTGCGCGGCATCGGCGAGGTGACCGACATCGTCGAGAAGGAGATGTACTCCTTCCAGGACCGCTCCGACAAATATGGCGACAACGACCACCTGACGCTGCGGCCCGAGAACACCGCCGGCCTCGTGCGCGCGGTGATCGAGCACAACATGCTGTACGACGGTGGCAAGCGCCTCTGGTACACCGGCCCGATGTTCCGGCGCGAGAAGCCGCAGCGCGGGCGCTTTCGCCAGTTTCACCAGATCGGTGCCGAGGCACTCGGCTTTGCCGGTCCCGACGTCGACGCCGAACTGATCCTGCTGGCCAACGCACTCTGGAAGGCCATCGGGCTGACCGACGTTCGCCTGGAACTCAACAGCCTGGGGCAACCCGCCGAGCGCGCGCTGCACCGCGCCCAGCTCATTGCCCACTTCGAGAAGCACGCCGACAAGCTCGACGAGGACGGCAAGCGCCGCCTCCACAGCAATCCGCTGCGCATTCTCGACACCAAGAATCCGGCGATGAAGGAGGTGGTCGAGTCCGCCCCCCGGCTGATCGACTTTCTGGGTGCCGAATCGCTGGCCCACTTCGATGGCCTCAAGGCCATCCTCGATGCCAACGGCGTGGCCTACACCATCAACCCGCGGCTGGTGCGCGGCCTCGACTACTACAACCTCAGCGTGTTCGAGTTCGTCACCGATCGCCTGGGCTCGCAGGGCACGGTGTGCGCCGGCGGACGCTACGACGACCTCATCGCGCAGATCGGCGGCAAACCGGCGCCGGCGGTGGGTTGGGCCATCGGCGTCGAGCGCGTGCTCGACCTGATGAAAGAGCAGGGCGCCGCCATTGCAGCGCCAGTGCCCGACGTCTATGCCGTGGTGCCCGATGCGGCGGCCATGCCGGTCGTGCTGCGTGCCTTGCAGCAGTTGCGCGATGCCGGTGTCCGCGTGCAGATGCATGCGGCCACGGTCGACGGCATGGGAAGCTTCAAGTCCCAGTTCAAGAAAGCCGACGCCAGCGGCGCCACCTACGCGCTGATTTTCGGCGCCGATGAACTTGCGCGCGGCGAAGTGACTCTCAAGTCGTTGCGCGACGGCAGCGGCGCGCAAACCTCCCGGCCGCTCGCCGAAGTGGCCACCTGGGCTGCCACCCTACAATCGCCGGCTCCCAACATCTGACACGCATGGCAACCAACCTCGATCTCGACGAACAGGAACAGCTCGACCAGCTCAAGCATTTCTGGAACACCTACGGCACCCTGATCACCTGGGTGGTGCTGCTCGTGGCCGGTGCCTTCGTGGCCTGGAACGGCTGGCAGTACTTCCAGCGCAACAAGGCGGCGCAGGCCGCTGCGCTCTACGACGAGGTCGAACGCAGCACGCAGTCCGGCGACGTGGAACGCATCCAGCGCGTGCTGGGCGACATGAAGGAGCGCTTTGCCGGTACGGCCTATGCGCAGCAAGCCGGTTTGCTGGCCGCCAAGACGCTGTACGAAAAGGGCAATCTCGAAGCCTCGCGCGCAGCCCTCGGCTGGGTGGCGCAAAGCGCCGTCGACCCCGGCTACCAGGCGGTTGCCAAGCTGCGGCTCGCGGCCGAGCTGCTGGACAGCAAGTCCTACGACGAAGCGCTCAAGCAGCTGTCGGGCAACGTGCCCAAGGAATTCGAACCGCTGGTGGCCGACCGCAAGGGCGACATCTTGATGGCCCAGGGCAAGCGCGATGAAGCCCAGGCCGAATACCGCAAGGCCTGGACTGGCCTTGGCGCGACGTCCGATTACCGCCGGCTGGTGGAATTCAAGCTCAATGCGGCCGGCGTCGACCCGAAGAGCCTGGCGCCCGTGATCACCGTCACGCCAGCAGCCCCCAAAACTTCCTGATCGCAATATGAATTTCAAGCGTCTCATGCCTGAATCGACCGCCCTGCGTGCGGGCTCGGCCATTCTGCTGGCAGCAATGCTGGCCGCCTGCTCCGGCACCAGCAAGCCCAAGCCGGCCGAACTGCCTGCCAACCCTGCGTTGTTTGGCGTGCGCCAGGCGTGGAGCGTGCGCATTCCGGCCGTGAGCTTCCCGCTCGCCGCCGACGTCAGCGGCGACATCGTCACCGTCGCCGGTACCGACGGCACCGTGGTCGCCATCGACGCCCGTGCCGGGCGCGAAACCTGGCGCGCCAATGCAGGCGCCACGCTGGCGGCGGGCGTCGGCAGCGACGGCTCGCTGGCCGCGGTCGTCACCACCAACAACGAACTGGTGGCCATCGAAGGTGGCAAGGTCCTGTGGAAGCAGCGGCTCTCGGCCCAGGCCTTCACCGCACCGCTGGTGGCCGGCCGGCGCGTCTTCGTGCAGACCGCCGACCGCAGCATCAGCGCCTGGGACGGCCAGAGCGGCCGACGCCTGTGGCTGCAGCAGCGCACCGCCGAGAACCTGGTGCTGAAGAAGTCGGGTGTCCTGATTGCGGTGGGCGATACGCTGGTGTCGGGCATCGGCGGCCGCCTGGTCGGCCTCAACCCTGCCAACGGCACCTCCCGCTGGGAAGCGCCGATTTCGGCACCGCGCGGCACCAACGACGTGGAGCGCCTGGTCGATCTGACGGGCAGTGTGAGCCGTGTCGGCGACACCGTGTGCGCACGGGCCTACTACGCCAATGTCGGCTGCGTCGACACCGCGCGCGGCCAGCTGCTCTGGAGCAAGCCTGCCGTGGGCGCGGAGGGCGTCAGCGGCAATGAAAGCTTTGTCTACGGCACCGAAAGCGACGGCAGCGTCACGGCCTGGCGCCGTGGCGATGGCGAGCGCGTCTGGCAATCGACCCGCTTCAAGAACCGCGTCCTGACCGGGCCGCTGGCCGTGGGCCGATCGCTGGTCATCGGCGAAAACACGGGTACGCTGCACTTCGTTTCGCGCGAAGACGGCGCGCTGCTCAACCGCGTCACGCCCGACGGCTCTGCCATCGGCGTCACTCCGGTCATGGCCGGCAATACGGTTGTCGTTGTGACTGCGAACGGCGGTGTGTTTGGCTATCGCCCTGAATAACTTTATCTTGCAAGGCCCGACCATGAAAACCGCGCCCATGAAAGGCCGGCCATGAAGCCGGTCGTGGCACTGGTCGGGCGTCCGAACGTCGGCAAGTCGACCCTGTTCAACCGCCTGACGCAGACGCGCGACGCCATCGTTGCCGACTTTGCCGGGCTCACGCGCGACCGCCATTACGGCAACGGCCGTCTGGGCAAGCACGAATTTATCGTGATCGACACCGGCGGCTTCGAGCCCGATGCCGGCAGCGGCATCTACAAGGAAATGGCCAAGCAGACGCGCCAGGCCGTGGCCGAGGCCGATGTGGTGATCTTCGTGGTCGATGCCCGCGAGGGCCTTTCTGCGCAGGACCACGACATTGCCAACGAGCTGCGCCGGCTGGGCAAGCCCTGCGTGCTGGCGGCCAACAAGGCCGAAGGCATGCACGACGGCACCAAGCTGGTCGACTTTTACGAGCTCGGCTTTGGCGACGTGCATGGCGTATCCGCGGCGCACGGGCAGGGCATGCGCGATCTGGTCGAACTGGCGCTCGCTCCGCTGAACCTGCCCGATCCCGACGACGAGACGGGCGAAGACGACGACGTCAACAAGCCGATCAAGCTGGCGGTGGCCGGCCGGCCCAACGTGGGCAAGTCCACCCTGATCAACACCTGGCTCGGCGAAGAACGCCTGGTGGCCTTCGACTTGCCGGGCACCACACGCGACGCCATCTCGGTGCCGTTCGAGCGCAACGGCCAGCGCTTCGAACTCATCGACACGGCCGGCCTGCGCCGCAAGGGCAAGGTGTTCGAGGCGATCGAGAAGTTCTCGGTGGTCAAGACGCTGCAGGCCATCGAGTCGGCCAACGTCGTGTTGCTGCTGCTCGATGCCACGCAGGGCGTGACCGACCAGGACGCGCACATTGCCGGCTACATCCTCGAGAGTGGACGGGCGGTGGTGATTGCCATCAACAAGTGGGACGCGGTCGACAGCTATCAGCGCGAGCAGATCCAGCGCCAGATCGAAACCCGCCTGCCGTTCCTCAAGTTCGCGTCGCTGCACTTCATTTCGGCCATCAAGCGTCAGGGCCTCGGCCCGGTGTGGCAGGCCATCGCTCAGGCCCACAAGTCGGCCACCCGAAAGATGTCGACGCCCGTGCTGACCCGGCTTTTGCTGGAAGCCGTGCAGTTCCAGTCGCCCAAGCGCGCGGGGATGTTCCGGCCCAAGCTGCGCTACGCGCACCAGGGCGGCATGAATCCGCCCGTGATCATCATCCACGGCAATTCGCTGGAGCATGTCACCGAGGCCTACAAGCGCTTTCTCGAGGGGCGCTTCCGCAAGGAGTTCGATCTGGTGGGCACGCCCTTGCGCATCCAGTTCAAAAGCTCGCAAAATCCGTTTGCGGACAAGGACGAATAACGGGCTTGGCAGCTGATGGCTGCCAATGAGCTACGGCTTGGCCGGAAGTTCCGTCTTTTGAGAACCGTTATTTTTCAAAGGCTTTTGGCCCCGATTGCTGCGACGCAGAAACCCTGTGTTAAGGTCATCTCTCCAACAACTACTCTTGAACACGGAGAATATCGTGAGCAATAAAGGGCAACTTCTACAAGACCCGTTTCTGAACACCCTGCGTCGCGAGCATGTGCCGGTTTCCATTTACCTGGTGAACGGTATCAAGCTGCAGGGCCAGATCGAGTCTTTCGACCAGTACGTCGTGTTGCTTCGCAATACGGTGACGCAAATGGTCTACAAGCACGCCATTTCCACTATCGTGCCGGGCCGTGCCGTCAACTTCTCGGCTGCCGAGAACGACGACGCCGCAGCCTGATCGCGCGGAGCGCGGCGGCAACCCCGCCGCGCTTTTTCCATATTGATCCCGCTTGTCTGAACTGAACTCCCGCCAGGAAGGCGCCGCCGTTCTCGTCGGCGTCGATTTCGGGCTGCCCCATTTCGACAGCGAACTCGAGGAACTCGGCCTGCTTGCGCAGACCGCGGGCCTGGAACCTGTCGCGCGCCTCATATGCAAACGCAAGGCGCCCGATGCGGCGCTCTTCGTTGGAAGCGGCAAGGCCGATGAAATCAAGGAGCTGGCCGCGCTGCACCAAGCCAGCGAAGTCATCTTCGACCAGTCGCTGAGCCCGGCGCAGCAGCGCAATCTCGAGCGCCAGCTCGACGTGGCGGTGTACGACCGCACGTTTCTCATTCTCGAAATATTCGCGCAGCGTGCGCGCTCCCATGAAGGCAAGCTGCAGGTCGAGCTTGCCCGGCTGCAGTACCTGAGCACGCGCCTGGTTCGCCGCTGGTCCCACCTGGAGCGCCAGACAGGCGGTGCGGGCGTGCGCGGCGGTCCGGGTGAAAAGCAGATCGAGCTCGACCGCCGGATGATCAGCGAATCTATCAAGCGCACGCGCGAGCGCCTGGCCAAGGTGCAGAAGCAGCGCGGCACGCAGCGCCGTCAGCGCGAGCGCCGCGAGACCTTCAATATCTCGCTCGTCGGCTATACCAATGCGGGCAAGTCGTCGCTGTTCAATGCGCTGGTCAAGGCCCGCGCCTATGCGGCCGACCAGCTCTTTGCCACGCTCGACACCACCACGCGCAACCTCTACCTGGGCGATGCGCGCCGGCAAGTCTCTATCTCCGACACCGTCGGCTTCATTCGCGACCTGCCGCACGGGCTGGTCGATGCATTCAAGGCCACGCTGCAAGAGGCCGTCGATGCCGACCTGCTGCTGCACGTGGTGGATGCCTCCAATCCGCATTTCCCCGAGCAGATGGCCGAGGTGCAGTCCGTGCTCCGCGACATCGGCGCGGACACCGTTCCGCAGCTTCTGGTGTTCAACAAGCTCGACGCACTTGAAACTGGGCAGCATCCGCTGCATCTGCAGGACGACATGGAAATCGACGGCGTGCGGGTCCCGCGTATCTTCCTCAGCGCCCGCAGCGGCGAGGGCGTGCCCTTGCTGCGCGCCGAGCTTGCCCGTCGGTCGGGCTCCGTGGGCGATACGATGACCCCAGAGGCCGACACTGAATTGCACGATACCGCCAATTGATTGGGCACAATCCCGCCACTGACAAGAGAACGAAGCGAATGAATGCAAAGCCAGCGTGGAGAGGGTTTCTGGGCATGTTCAACCTGAACGATGGCCGGTGGGGCCGCGGCGACGAGCCCGCATCCAACGGCGACCGCCCGACCGGCAATCGCCCCCCCGATGCAGATCCGCCGGGCACACCGACGCCACCGCCTTCGGGCAACAACAACAACGGCAACCGCCCTCGCGGTCAAGGCCCGAATCAGGGGCCGCCGGATCTCGATGAACTCTGGCGCGACCTCAATCGCAAGCTTGGCGGCTTTTTCGGCGGCAAGGGCGGCGGCAACCGACCCAGCGGCAGCAACGGCGGCGGTGGTGGCAACGGCTACAGGCCCGACATGAAAAACGCAGGCTTCGGCCTGGGGCTGGTTGCAGCGGTGGCTGTTCTCATCTGGCTCGGCACCGGCTTTTTCATCGTGAACGAAGGCCAGCAAGCCGTCGTGACCCAGTTCGGCAACTACAAGGCGACCGTGAACGCCGGCTTCAACTGGCGGCTGCCGTATCCCATCCAGCGCCACGAAGTCGTGGTGACTTCGCAGATCCGCTCCACGGATGTGGGCCGCGACGCCATCGTGCGATCCACCGGCCTTCGCGAATCGGCCATGCTGACCGAGGATGAGAACATCGTCGAAATCAAGTTCGCGGTGCAGTACCGCCTGAGCAACGCGCGAGCCTGGCTCTACCAGAGCAAGTCGCCCGCCGAAACCATCATCCAGGTGGCCGAAAGCTCCGTGCGCGAAGTGGTCGGCAAGATGAAGATGGATGCGGCGCTGGCCGAGGAGCGGGATCAGATTGCCCCGCGCGTGCGGCAGCTGATGCAGACCATTCTCGATCGCTACGAAATCGGTGTCGAAGTCGTCGGCATCAACCTGCAGCAGGGCGGCGTGCGTCCTCCCGAGCAGGTGCAGGCGGCGTTCGACGACGTGCTCAAGGCCGGCCAGGAGCGCGAACGCGCCAAGAACGACGCGCAGGCCTACGCCAACGACGTGGTGCCGCGTGCGACGGGTACCTCATCGCGCCTCAAGGAAGAGTCCGAAGCCTACAAGGCGCGCATCGTTGCGCAGGCCCAAGGCGATGCCGGCCGCTTCAGTGCAGTGCTGGCCGAATACCAGAAGGCGCCACAGGTCACGCGCGACCGCATGTACACCGATGCCATGCAGCAGATCTATGCAAGTACCACCAAGGTATTGGTCGACACCAAGCAAGGTTCCAATCTGCTGTACCTGCCGCTCGACAAGCTCATGCAGCTGAGCGGCAACAATCCCCCGGCCACGCCCGTCGATGCCGCCAGCCCCAGCGTGGCCGGCACCGCGCCGGCCCAGTCGTCGGTGATTCCGGTGGCGCCGGCCGCAGGCGAAACCCGCGCCCGCGACGGCCGTTCGCGCGACCGTGACGTGCGCTGATTAAGGGCAGGAAGAACATGAACAGAATCGGATTCATCGCCTCGTCGATCCTTGTCTTGCTGGTGCTGCTGAGCTCGACCCTCTTCGTGGTCGACCAGCGCCAGTTCGGCGTGGTCTATTCCCTTGGCCAGATCAAGGATGTGATCATCGAACCCGGGCTCAACTTCAAGCTGCCGCCCCCGTTCCAGAATGTGTCATACATCGACAAGCGCCTGCTGACGCTGTCGAGCATCGATACCGAGCCCATGCTGACGGCCGAGAAGCAGCGCGTGGTCATCGACTGGTATGTGCGCTGGCGCATCAGCGATCCACGGGCCTACATCCGCAACGTCGGGCTCGACGAGAACGCCGGCGCCATGCAGCTCAACCGCGTGGTGCGCAACGCCTTCCAGGAAAACATCAACAAGCGCACCGTGCGCGACCTGATCTCGGTGCGCCGCGAGGCGCTCATGGCCGACGTGCAGCGCGAAGTGCTGGCCGTGGTGAAGGGCTCCAAGCCCTGGGGCGTGGACGTGGTCGACGTGCGCATCACGCGTGTCGACTATGTGGAGGCCATCACCGAATCCGTCTATCGCCGCATGGAGGCAGAGCGCAAGCGCGTTGCCAACGAATTGCGTTCGACCGGCTATGCCGAAGGCGAAAAGATCCGCGCCGACGCCGACCGCCAGCGCGAAGTGATCGTGGCGAACGCCTACCGCGACGCCCAGAAGATCAAGGGCGAGGGCGATGCCCAGGCCGCTTCGGCCTACAGCGAGGCCTTTGGCCGCGATCCGCAGTTTGCGCAGTTCTACCGCAGCCTCGAGGCCTACAAGCAGAGCTTCAACAAGAAGAGCGACGTGATGGTGGTCGACCCTTCGTCGGACTTCTTCCGCGCCATGCAGGGCGCCGGCACGCCAGCGGGCAGCGCGCCACGCCGCTAAGGCTGCGGACCGGGCTCGTGAGCGCCGAAATATTCTGGAGCGCGCTGGCGCTGGTCCTGGTGATCGAAGGCATCCTGCCTTTCGTGTCGCCGGGCGGCTGGCGGCGCGGTTTCGGCCAGCTGATGCAGCTGCGCGACGGCCAGCTGCGTTTCTTCGGACTTTGCAGCATCTTGCTGGGTTTGTTTCTGCTTTGGGTTTTGGGGTAACGCGGTCCCGGTAGAATCCCGGTTTAACCACGCCCCCGATCCCCATGTCCGCCTGGGTCCTCCCGGATCACATTGCCGATGTGCTGCCTTCCGAGGCGCGCCACATCGAAGAACTTCGACGCCAGCTGCTCGATACCGCCCGTGGCTATGGCTACGAGCTGGTAATGCCGCCGCTGCTCGAGCATCTCGAGTCGCTGCTGTCGGGCACCGGCGAGGCGCTCGACCTCCAAACCTTCAAGCTCGTGGACCAGCTCTCCGGCCGCAGCATGGGCCTGCGAGCCGACACCACCCCCCAGGTGGCGCGGATCGACGCCCACCTGCTGAACCGCGAAGGCGTGGCGCGCCTGTGCTACTGCGGCCCGGTGCTGCACACCCGCCCCGACCGCCCGCACGCCACCCGAGAGCCGCTGCAGTTCGGGGCCGAAATCTATGGCCATGCCGGCCTCGAAGCCGACACCGAAATCCTGCTGCTGGCGCTCGATTGCCTCCATGCGTCGGGAATCGGCGAGGGCCTGATCGTCGACCTCGCGGACGCGCGCATCGTGCGGGCGCTTTTCGCCGGCGTGCCGGTCGATGCCTCGGTGCTGGCGCGCGTGCATGCGGCACTGGTTGCCAAGGACGCGAGCGAGTTGCATGGGCTGACGCGCGATTTCCCGGCACCGTCGCGCGACGGGCTGCGCGCACTGGTCCAGCTGTACGGCGACGCGTCGGTGCTCGACGAGGCGGCCAAGGCCCTCAAGGGCACGCCCGCCGTGGGCGCGGCGCTGGCCGGCCTGAAGCAGCTTGCCGCCAGCCTGCAGGGCGATTCCGCACGGCAGATCAGCTTCGACCTGGCCGACCTGCGCGGCTATGCCTACTACAGCGGCATGCGCTTCGGCATCTACGTGCCGGGTGCGGCCGATGCGCTGGTGCGAGGCGGCCGCTACGACGAAGTCGGTGCCGTGTTCGGCCGCAACCGCCCGGCGGTGGGCTTCAGCCTCGACGTGCGCGAACTGGTCGGCGTGCTGCCGGCACGGCCGCTGCGCGCAGCCATCCGCGCGCCCTGGAGCGACGCGGCCGGCCTGCGGCAGGCCATTGCCGCATTGCGCAAGGCCGGCGAGACCGTGGTCTGCGTGCTGCCTGGCCACGGCAGCGAAATCGATGAATTCCATTGCGACCGCGAGCTCGTCGAGCAAGCAGGGCAGTGGCAAGTCCGAGCCATCTGAATTTTTGAAGTAATGGAACGAGCATGAGCGTAACCACCGGAAGAAACGTGGTCGTCGTCGGCACCCAGTGGGGCGATGAGGGCAAAGGCAAGCTGGTCGACTGGCTGACCGAGAGCGCCCAGGGCGTGGTCCGCTTCCAGGGCGGCCACAACGCGGGCCACACGCTGGTCATCAACGGCGTGAAGACCGCGTTGCACCTGATTCCCAGCGGCATCATGCGCCCGGGCGTCAAGTGCTACATCGGCAACGGCGTGGTGCTGTCGGCGGCCAAGCTGTTCGAGGAAATCGAAGGGCTGGAGAAGGCCGGCGTCGAAGTGCGCTCGCGCCTGCGCATCAGCGAGGCCTGCCCGCTGATCCTGCCGTTCCACGCCGCGCTCGACATTGCGCGCGAAACCTACCGCGAAAAGGGCGGCGTCGAGAAGATCGGCACCACCGGCCGCGGCATCGGCCCGGCCTACGAAGACAAGATCGCGCGCCGCGCGCTGCGCGTGCAGGACCTGAAGCATCCCGAGCGCTTTGCGACCAAGCTGCGCGTGCTGCTCGACCTGCACAACCACGTGCTGACCCAGGTGCTCGGCGCTCCCGCCATCGACTTCGACCTGGTGTTCGACGAGGCCATGCGCCACGCGGTGCTGCTCAAGCCGATGATGGCCGACGTGTCGCGCGAACTGAACGATGCGCACAAGGCCGGAGCCAACCTGCTGTTCGAAGGCGCGCAGGGCACGCTGCTCGACGTGGACCATGGCACCTACCCGTACGTCACCTCGAGCAACTGCGTGGCCGGCAACGCCGCCGCCGGTTCGGGCGTGGGCCCGGGCATGCTGCACTACATCCTGGGCATCACGAAGGCCTACTGCACGCGCGTGGGCGGCGGTCCGTTCCCCACCGAGCTCGATTGGGCGACGCCGGGCACTCCCGGCTATCACATGAGCACGGTGGGTGCCGAAAAGGGCGTGACCACCGGCCGCAGCCGCCGTTGTGGCTGGTTCGACGCCGCGCTGCTCAAGCGCTCGGCACAGGTCAACGGCCTGTCGGGCCTGTGCATCACCAAGCTCGACGTGCTGGACGGACTCGAAAAGCTCGAGCTGTGCACCGGCTACGAGCTCGACGGCGAAATCACCGACATCCTGCCGATGGGCGCGGACGAAATCGAACGCTGCACGCCCATTTACGAAACCCTCGAAGGCTGGAGCGAAAGCACGGTCGGCGTCACGCAGTACGACAAGCTGCCGGTCAATGCGCGGCTCTACCTGCAGCGCATCGAGCAGATCACGGGCGTGCCGATCCACATGGTGTCGACCAGCCCCGATCGCGACCATACGATCATGATGCGCCACCCTTATCTTGCCGACTGAACAGGAACGAACCCAACCATGTTGACCGAAGACGGCAAGCATCTCTACGTCAGCTACGACGAGTACCACAACCTCATCGAGAAGCTCGCGATCAAGATTCACCAGTCGGGCTGGCAGTTCGACACCATTCTTTGCCTGGCACGCGGTGGCATGCGCCCCGGCGACGTGCTTTCGCGCATCTTCGACAAGCCGCTGGCGATCATGTCGACCAGCTCCTATCGCGCCGATGCCGGCACGGTTCAGGGCCACCTGGACATCGCCCGCTTCATCACCACGCCCAAGGGCGAGATCGCGGGCAGGGTGCTGCTGGTGGATGACCTGGCCGATTCGGGCCACACGCTGCACGCGGTCATGGACATGCTGCGCAACAACTACAAGCCCATCAGCGAGCTGCGCAGCGCGGTGCTCTGGACCAAGGCGCTGTCGACCTTCACGCCCGACTACTCGGTCGAGTACCTGGCCACCAACCCGTGGATCCACCAGCCGTTCGAAGGCTACGACGCGCTCGGCCCCGAGAAGCTTCTGGAGAAGTGGTCAGTCTGACGAAGTGGTCGGTCTGACCTGATCCGCGGGCGCCGGTTGCCCGCTCAACCGGCCGAATCGAACATCGCCGTGTAGCGCCGCTGCATTTCTTCCGGCGTCAGCTTCTCGATGCTGTGGCCCACGTTCCAGCGGTGCCCGAAGGGGTCGCGGAACACGCCGGAACGCTCGCCATAGAACTGGTCTTGCGGCGCCATGTCGAGCGTGGCACCCGCCGCGACGGCGCGGGCCACCACCGCATCCGCATCGTCCACATGCAGGTGCAGCGTCACCGCGGTGCCGCCGAGCGTCCTGGCGCTCTGGATGTCGTATTCGGCAAACTCATCCGAAAGCATCAGGACGGCGCCGTTGTGAAAATCGAGTTCCGCATGGCCGATGCGTCCGCTGGGCTCGGTGAGCCGGAAGATCTCCTTCACCTCGAAGACCTTGCAGTAGAACTCGATGGCCGCGGCGGCATCGTCGACGCAAAGGTACGGGAACAGTTCGTGGATCGCCATGGGGTTGCCTTTCGAGAAGAAGAAGCAGGGGCAGGGCGCCATTCTGAACGCCGCATCGCCACTTTCTCAAGCCTCGGCGGCAGGGGGGTGACAGGCTGGCTGCTCGACTGAAGGCACGGTCGCGCTAGCATCGGGGCCATGAGCAAGCCCTCCACGACCCTGATCCACCACCCCTACACCCCGCCCGCCAACTTTGCGGCGCCTCAGCCTGGCATCTTCAAGGCGTCGACCGTGTTCTTCGCCGACGTGGCGGCCATGCGCGCGCGCGACTGGAAGACCAAGGCCGGCTATACCTACGGCCTGCATGGCACGCCGACCACCTTCACGCTCGAGGAGCGCCTGGCCACGCTCGAGGGCGGGACCGAATGCCTGCTGGTGCCGAGCGGGCTCGCGGCCATTTCGCTGGTGTCGTTTGCCTTCCTGAAAAGCGGCGACGAGGTGCTGATTCCCGACAACGCCTACGGCCCCAACAAGGCGCTGGCCACCGGCGAGCTGGCCAACTTCGGCATCACGCACCGCATGTACGACGCGATGAACCCGGCCGACCTGGCCGCCAAGCTTTCGGACCGCACGCGGCTGGTGTGGGTGGAGGCGGCGGGCTCGGTGACCATGGAGTTTCCCGATCTGCCGGCGCTCGTCGACGTCTGCCGCGCGCGCGGAGTGGTCACCGCGCTGGACAACACCTGGGGCGCGGGCCTGGCCTTCGCACCCTTCGATTTCAACGGTAGCGGGCAGGGCGTGGACATCTCGGTGCATGCGCTCACCAAGTACCCGAGCGGCGGCGGGGACGTGCTGATGGGCAGCGTCGTCACCCGCGACGATCGCCTGCATCGCGCGCTCAAGCTCACCCACATGCGCATGGGCTTCGGCGTCGGCGTGGGGGATGTGGAAACCCTGCTGCGCTCGCTGCCCAGCATCGGGTTGCGCTATGCCGCGCACGACCGTTCGGCGCGCGAACTGGCGCGCTGGCTCAGCGGCCGCGAAGAGATCGCCCAGGTGCTCCACCCCGCGCTCGAAGAGTCGCCCGGCCATGCGAACTGGCGTGCGCTGTGCGGCGCGGCCGACCTGGCCGCCGGGCTCTTTTCGATCGTGTTCGATGAGCACTACAGCACCGAGCAGGTCGACCGTTTCTGCGACAGCCTGAACCTCTTTCGCCTCGGCTATTCGTGGGGCGGCCCCGTGAGCCTCGTGGTGCCCTATGACATCGGACTGATGCGCGACGCGAGCGTCGCGCCGTGGCCCTACAAGGGCACGCTGGTGCGCTTCTCGGTTGGCCTGGAGGACGTGGAAGACCTGCGGGCCGACCTGCAACAGGCGCTGGCGCGGCTGTAAGGTTCGCCGCGCGTCATGGGAAGGGTGTGCACGTCGGCGGGATAGTGGTTTCGACGGCCCTTGCCATGATGGCTGAAGCGGGGGGGCTGCTTCATGTTCCAGCGCGATCCGGGTTTGCAAGGTGTGTTCGAGTTCGAAACGGCGCCCGGCCCGGCGCCTTGAGACCGCACCGTTATCGCTTACAGTAGGCTACGCACAGTCACCGTGACTGTCTCGCCTCAAGGAGAAGCAGTGGCAACACCAAATTACGGCTACGAAAAGCGCCAGAAAGAGCTGGCCAAGAAGAAGAAGAAGGAAGAAAAGCTCCGCGAGAAGGCCAACCGGAAGCTCTCTCCAAGCAGCGATGGCCTTGCGCCCGGCGACCCGGAAACCGACGTCGCCTCGCTCGAACGCGATCCCCCGACCGTCCCCGATCTGCCTACCAAGAACGGTTGATTCCGAAACCGGGCTCTCGACGACGAAGCCGCTGCAGGCCTTAGGGCTTGCAGCGGCTTCTTGCCTTTCGGCCGCCTATTTGGCGGCGAGCAGCTTGCGCAATTCCGGCCAGACGTTGTCGAGCAGTTGCGGCTGGGCCGCGGCGGTGGGATGGATGCGGTCGGCCTGGAACAGCGCGAGCGCATCGGGCGCGTCGGCCACGCCCTTGAGCAGGAAGGGAACCAGCGCAGCCTTGGTCGCACCCGCCACCTTGCCGAACACGGCCTCGAAGCGCCGCGTGTAGTCGCCGCCGTAGTTCGGAGGCACCTGGATGCCGACGATCAGCACCTTGGCGCCCGCGGCCTGCGCGGCCTTGGTGATCTGCAGCAGGTTTTCCTCGGTGTTCTGGAGCGGCAGGCCTCGCAGTGCGTCGTTGGCGCCAAGCTCGACCACCACGTGGCTGGGTTTGTGCTGCGCCAGCAGGGAGGCAAAGCGGGCCCGCCCGCCCGAGCTGGTGTCGCCGCTGATGCTGGCATTGACCACCGTGGCCGGGATCTTTTGCGCCGCGAGGCGCTTTTCGAGCAGGGGCACCCAGCCTTCGCCGCGCTTCAGGCCGTATTCGGCGCTCAGCGAGTCGCCGAGCACCAGAATCACCGGCTGGCGGGGCACCGCAGCCTGGGCTTGCGCCACCGCCGATGTCCCTGCGCTGCCGAATGCGGCGGCGGTCAAGATAAAGTCACGTCGATTCAAAACGAAAAGCCTTTTCATGTCCCAACCCTCGTCTGATGCCATTGTCGCTGTCGAGCATGTGTTCAAGTCCGTGACCGATTCGACCGGCACGCTCGACATTCTGCAGAACATCGATTTCACCCTGGGCGCGCGGGAAACTGCCGCCATTGTCGGCGCCTCGGGCTCGGGCAAGAGCACCTTGCTGTCGATCATCGCGGGTCTCGACACGCCCACCCGCGGCACCGTCAAGCTCGCGGGGGACGACATCTTTGCCATCGACGAGGACGAGCGCGCCGCATTGCGTGCCCAGCGCGTGGGTTTCGTGTTCCAGAGCTTCCAGCTGCTGGGCAACCTGAGCGCGCTCGAAAACGTGATGCTGCCGCTCGAACTGGCCGACCGCAAGGACGCGCGCAAGGCCGCCACCGAGATGCTCGGGCGCGTCGGGCTCGGGCAGCGCCTTGGCCACTACCCCAAGGTGCTTTCGGGCGGCGAACAGCAGCGCGTGGCGCTTGCCCGGGCCTTCGTGGTGCAGCCGGCCCTGCTGCTGGCCGACGAACCCACCGGCAGCCTCGACTTCGCGACCGGCGAGCAGGTCATGCGGCTGATGTTCGACCTCAACCGCGAGCTCGGCACCACGCTCGTGCTCGTCACCCACGACCGCGGCATCGCGGCGCAGTGCGAGCGCCGGATCACCATCGAGGCCGGGCGCATGGCGCTCAATGAGTCGAAGCCCGTGCTGGTGGCTTCGCTCGAAGCATGATCGTCCCCCGGTTCTGGGCCGAAGGCCGCATCCAGGAGCAGGTGGCGGGCAAGCAGATCACCGTGCGGCGCTACGGCTGGTCGGACGACAGCCCCCTGGCCGCCCAGGCGCATGCCGACCAGCGAACGCGAGAGGCCTTCGATCGCATCGCCAGCGGCGAGAAGCTGAACCGCCGCGAGCGCAAGCTGGCCTACAACGGGGCCGAAGGCGTGCCGATCCGCGAGGAGATCGTCGAGCAGCAGGGCGACACCGTCATCACGCGCAACAGCTACGGCGCGCGCTGCCTCAACACGCCCGATGTGCTTTTCGTCGACATCGATTTCGACGAACCCCTGCGCGGCAGCGTGTTCGGGTTTGCGCTGGCGCCCGCGCTGATCGCGGGCATCGTCGGCGGCTGGACCGCCAAGACCTGGGTGGGCGGGCTGATCGCCGCCATCGTGGTCTTCATCGTCGCCTGGCGCATCGGGCTGGGCAAGAAGCGTGGCGAGGCCAGCGACAACCCCGCGCCCGAAAAGCGCGCGGCCGAGCGCATCGGGCGCTTCGTCCATCAGCACCCCGATTGGCACCTGCGCCTCTACCGCACGCCGGCCGGTTTCCGGGTGTTGGCAATGCACGACGTCTTCAGCCCGGCCGACATGGCGGTGGCGGACTGCTTTCATGCGCTGGGCGTGGACAAGACCTATGCGCGCATGTGCCGCAACCAGAACTGCTTTCGCGCCCGCCTGAGCGCCAAGCCCTGGCGCATCGGCATCGGCGAGCACATCCGGCCCCGGCCGGGCGTGTGGCCCGTGTCCCCCGAGAAGCTGCCCATGCGCGATGCCTGGGTCGCACGCTACGAAAAAGCCGCCGAAGGCCATGCCGCCTGCCGGTACCTGGAAAGCGCCGGCAACAGCGCCCGGGTGCACCCGAAAGCGCTGGCCGTGCAGGAACTGCACGACGAACAGACCCGCGCGCACAGCGGTCTCCCCATCGCCTGAGGAGGAGGCGCGCGCAGGCCTCGATAATCAGGGGATGTCTTCCCCTAAAGTGATCTTCGGCTTCCATGCCGTGGGCGTGCGCATCAAGACCGCGCCGAAATCGGTGCTCGAAGTGATGTTCGACACCAGCCGGCGCGATGCGCGCATGAAACAGTTCATCGCACGCGCGCAGGAGGCCGGCGTGCGGCTGGTCGAGGCCGACGGTCTCCGGCTCGCCAAGCTCAGCGGCAGCCACGGCCACCAGGGCGTGGTGGCACGGGTCGAACCCATCGCGCAGGTCCGCTCGCTGGACGAGTTGCTCGAAGGCCTGGAGGAGGCCGGCACCGTGCCCCTTCTGCTGGTGCTCGACGGCGTCACCGATCCGCACAACCTCGGCGCCTGCCTGCGCGTGGCCGACGGCGCCGGAGCGCATGCGGTCATTGCCCCCAAGGACCATGCGGCCGGCATCAACGCCACGGTGGCCAAGGTGGCCAGCGGCGCCGCCGAAACCGTGCCGTACTTCATGGTGACCAACCTGGCGCGTACGCTGAACGAGCTCAAGGAACGCAATATCTGGTGCGTCGGCACGAGCGACGATGCGCCCGGCACCATCTACCAAAGCGACTTCAAGCGGCCCCTGGCCCTGGTGCTCGGCGCCGAAGGCGAGGGCATGCGGCAGCTGACGCGCAAGACCTGCGACGAGCTCGTGAGCATTCCCATGGCTGGAGCCGTCGAGAGCCTGAACGTTTCCGTGGCCAGCGGGGTGTGCCTCTACGAAGCCATGCGGCAGCGCGGCACCTGACGCCGCGCTGCCAGCCCTTGGACAAGGGGCTTGCGCCGCATCTGCGGCGTACCCAGCAGGCGGTTGAAGAACATCCAGTCGCTCTGGAAATGTTCGAAAGCCCGGCGCAACGCGTTCAGGAAGGATCCTTGCTGCGCGTACGCGCCACTGCGCTGAAGATGCCGATGCCCAGGATGATCAGCGCGCCGATGCCGATGTAGAGCGTGGGCACGCCGGCCACCGAGGCGCCCCAGGCGACGCCGGCCAGAAAGATCAGAAAACCGATCATGTAGAGCGCAAAGGACATGCTTGTTCCCCCAAAAGCTTTGGATGCCTTGCAGTATCCCGGGCGACGCCGTGGCCAGCACAGGCCTTCGTCTCCAGTCGCTGTGGGAACTTGCCTACTACTCGTGTGCCTTCATGCCGGGGAAGCGACCAGCAGGTAGCGGCACCCCGTGCGGCCCAGTGCCTTGAAGACCAGCGCCCGATCGACGCCGAAATCCAGGCAATCGCCAGCCGCAAGCTCGAACCGCTCGTCCCCGTAGTCCACGCGCAGTGCGCCTTCGAGCAGCCACAGGCATTGCCGATACGGCTTGCCGCTCCACCGCGGATAGCCGACCTGCGCCGAGCGCGGCAACTCGATCTCGACCATCTCGACGCCGCCGGTGGCACCGCGCTCCACGACCTGGCGCCGCAGGTAGCCGGCCTGCGGATCGCGCCACACGTCCTGTTCGGCCCGGCTGCGCAGCCGCTGGGGCGAGCCCCTGTCCTCGGTCAGCAATTGCGCGAGCGGCACGCCGAGGCCGGCGGCCAGCCGGCCCAGCAGGACGGCCGTGGGGCTGCTTTCCGCGCGCTCGACTTTCGAGATCATTGCCTTGCTGACACCCGAAAGCGCGGCCAGCTCCGCCAGGCTCAGCGACTTGGCCTGGCGCAGCGCAAGGAGCCGGCCGGCGATGAGCAAGTCGATCCCGGAAGGCTCAGCGGGCAGAGATGATTTGTTTCTCATATAAGACTATTATTCTCTTATATTGGACGACTGTCCGCCATCTCCCGCCCATTCGAAAGGAACAAACATGCGCCTGGTCCCCTGCACCGAGGAAGCCCACGCGGGCGCCATCCTCGCCATCCTCAACGAAGCCATCGTCAACTCGACGGCCCTCTACGACTACAAGCCGCGTACGCCCGAGAGCATGGTGGCGTGGTTTGCCACCAAGCGCGCCAACGGCTTTCCCGTGATTGGCGCCGAAGACGACGATGGCAAGCTGCTGGGGTTTGCGAGCTACGGCGCGTTTCGCGCCTTTCCCGCCTACAAGTACACGGTGGAGCATTCGGTGTATGTCGAGGCGGGTCACCGCGGCGCCGGCTTGGGCCGCACGCTCATGGAGGCGATCATTGCCGAGGCCGCTGCGCGCGATGTGCACGTGATGGTCGGTGCCATCGATGCCGCGAACGCCGGCAGCATCGGGCTTCACGAACGGCTGGGGTTCGAGCATGCCGGCACCGTGCGTCAGGCCGGATTCAAGTTCGGTCGCTGGCTCGACGTGGCTTTCTACCAGCGGATTCTCTCGACGCCGCTGAATCCGGTCGACGGCTAGGCGGCGCGTCTCAGGCCGGGTCTTCGGCGCTGGCCCGGTCCAGCATCTGGATGGTGCCGGCATCGAGTTTCAGCTGGGTGGCAACCACCAGTTCATCCAGTTGGGCGATGGAGGTTGCGCTGGCAATCGGCGCAGTGACCGACGGCCGCGCGATCTGCCACGCGATGGCCACCTGGCCCGGCTTGGCGTTGTACTGCTGCGCCACCTTGTCGAGTGCTTCGAGAATGCGCAGGCCGCGCGGGTTCAGGTATTTTTTGGTGGTATTGGCGCCGCGCGCGCTCTTGGAGGCGTCGGCTTCGGTACGGTATTTGCCGGTCAGGAAGCCGGCCGCCAGTGCATAGAAATTGATGACGCCCACTTCGCGCTTGACGCACAGCGGCTCCAGCGCATCTTCGAACACCGCGCGGTCGTAGAGGTTGTACAGCGGCTGCAGGCTTTCGTAGCGCGCAATGCCGAGCCGTTCCGACACGTCGAGCGCCTCGGCCAGCCGCGGGGCACTGTAGTTCGAGGCGCCGATGGCGCGCACCTTGCCGGCCTTGACGAGGTCGTCGAAGGCGCCCAGCGAGTCTTCGAGGGGCGTGGCGGCATCGTCGTCGTGCGACTGGTACAGGTCGATGAAGTCGGTCTGCAGGCGCTTGAGCGAGGCTTCCACCGCTTCGCGGATGTAGGCCGGCGAGAGGCCCGACTTGCCTTCGCCCATCGGCTTGCCCACCTTGGTGGCCAGCACGACGCGGTTGCGCTTGCCGCTCTGCTTGAGCCACTTGCCGATGATGGTCTCGGACTCGCCGCCGCTGTGGCCGGGCACCCAGCTCGAATAGACGTCGGCCGTGTCGACGAAGTTGAATCCGGCATCCAGCCAGGCGTCGAGCAGGCGGAACGAGGTGGCTTCGTCCACGGTCCAGCCGAACACGTTGCCGCCGAAAGCGAGCGGCGAAACCAGGAGGCCGGAGCGGCCGAGCGAGCGGAGTTGCGACATGTGGTTGTTTCCTGAAAAGAGAACGAGGATCAGACGAAGCCCACGGCGCCGAGCAGCGCACCCGCGCCCAGCAGCCAGAGCAGGTGGAGGCGCGTGCGCCAGACGATAAGCGCGGCCACCGCGCTGAGCAGCCACAGATGCCATGCGGGCGCGTCGCCGGCATGGTTACCCGCCGCCAGCACCCAGCCGGTGGCGATCAGCAGGCCCACCACCACCGGCGCCATGCCCTGCTTGAAGGCGCGCACGCCGCGCCGCTCGCGGTTGCGGTGTCCCCAGCGCGTGGCAAGGTAGGTGAGGGTGGTGCTCGGCAGCATGATGCCGACCATGGTGACCAGGAGTCCGAAGAAGCCGAGCAGCCACGCACCCGGCCCGGCGCCGATGCCGCCGCCGGCGTTGAGCCCGACGTTCCAGCCCATCAGCGCGACGAAGAGCACATTCGGGCCCGGCGCAGCCTGGGCGATGGCGACCGACGAACTGAACTGCGCGTCGGTCAGCCAGCCATGCTGCGCGACCAGGTAGCGGTGCATGTCGGGAACGGTGGTGATGGCGCCGCTGATCGACAGCAGCGACAGCAGCATGTATTGGCCGAAGAGCGCAAGCCAGTCGTGCCATTGCATGGCGATGGTCACGTGGCTCATTGGGTGACCCCCGTGCTGCGCACTGCGGTGCGAGCCCCCTTCGGAACGGCCGGGCGGGGGCTCATGCGCCAATCTTCCGCCAGGTCCACGCACAGGCCACGCCGCCCACTGCCAGCAGCACCCAGCCGAGCGGCATCTTGAAGACGGCGATGGCGCCGAATACCAGCGCGATGAACGCGAGGCAGGTGGCGAAGCCCAGCGGGTGCCTGCGCAGTTGCGGAATCAGCTTGATGCCGGTGGCGGCGATCAGCCCGCCCGACACGGCGCCCATGCCGCGCAGCGCCGCCGCCACCTGCGGATTGGCAGCGTAGTGGGCGTAGAGCACGGCCAGCACCAGGATGACGACCAGCGGTATCGCGAGCATGCCGGCCACCGCGGCAATGGCGCCGCGCAGTCCGAAGTAGCGGTCGCCGATCATCAAGGCCAGGTTGACCACGTTCGGGCCCGGCATCACCTGGGCCACGGCCCAGTCTTCGAGAAACTGCTCGGGCGTGAGCCAGCGCTTTTTCTCGACCATCTCGCGCTGGACGATGGCGAGCACGCCACCGAATCCTTGCAGCGCAAGCCAGGTGAATGAAACAAAAAGGTCGCGTGGCGACGTCGGTTGCAAAGGGGCGGTCGGCGCTGCCGCGCCTGGAGGGGACGGATGCATGTGGGACGATTATCGTAGCCATGCCTGCAACGTGCCGGGCATCGGGCTGACATGCCCCTGCATCACTCGACGGGAGACTCCATGGTCATGCAAATTCGCGCGCTCTTCGATCTCTGCAAGGAGGCCGTCGCTTCGTGGTCGAACGACTACGCGCCCAGCATGGGCGCCGCGCTGGCCTACTACACCGTGTTCTCGATTGCGCCGCTGCTGCTGATCGTTATCGCTGTGGCCGGGCTGGTGTTTGGCGAAGAGGCCGCGCGCGGTGAAATCTTCTTGCAGCTTTCGGACCTCATGGGTGCGCAGGGCGCGGCCGCGGTTCAGGGCATGCTGCAGGCGGTCAACAAGCCGGCCGAAGGCATCGTGGCCACGGTGGTCGGCATCGGGCTGCTGGTGATCGGCGCGACCACCGTCTTCGGCGAACTGCAGGACGCGCTCGACCGCATCTGGCGCGCACCGGCGCGCGCAAGGAGCAAGGGCCTGTTCACACTGCTGCGCGTGCGGCTGCTGTCGTTCACCATGATCATGGGCATCGGCTTCCTGCTCATGGTGTCGCTGGTGGCAAGCGCGGCGCTGGCGGCGCTCGGCAAGTGGTGGTCGCCGGTGTTCGGCGCCTGGGCCACGCTGGCGCAGGCGGTGAACTTCGCCTTCAGCTTTGCCATGGTGACGGTGATCTTCGCGATGATCTACAAGATCATGCCGCGTGCCAAGGTGCAGTGGCGCGACGTGTGGGTGGGCGCCGCGGTCACCGCACTGCTCTTCACGGTCGGCAAGCACCTCATCGGTCTCTACATCGGCAAGAGCAGCGTGGCCTCGGGCTACGGGGCCGCGGGCTCGCTGGTGGTGGTGCTGGTGTGGGTGTACTACTCGGCGCAGATCTTTCTGCTGGGGGCGGAGTTCACCTGGGTATATGCCAAGACCTACGGCTCGCTCAAGCATGCCAAGGACACCGGCGAAGCGGCCAACCCTTCGCCGACGCGCTCGGATCCGCTGCCACGGCAGGGCTAGCCCCCGAAGCCGCCTTCGTCCAGGAAGCGCTGTTCCTCCGGGCTGCTGGCGCGCCCGAGCAGCCTGTTGCGATGGGGAAAACGGCCAAAGCGCGCAATGATGTCGCGGTGCAATACCGCAAAACGCTGGGTGTTGGCATCGAGCGCCGCGTTCAACTCGACGGAACGCTCCTGGTCCGCCAGCGATTCGGAATGCATGAAGGGCAGGTAGAAGAAGCGCCGGAGCTCTTCGTCGATCTGGAGGTCGATGCCGGCGTCGATCGCTTCACGAGCGACGGCCAGGGCCTTGGGGTCGGTAGCGAATGCGCGCGCGTGGCCGCGAAAGGTGTTGCGCGGAAACTGGTCGAGCAGCACCATCAGGGCCAGGGCGCCTTCGGGCTCCTTGGCCCAATGGGCGAGTTCGCCTTGGGCTGCCGCCTCGTGCGCGGCGAGAAAGCGCGTGCCGAACTCGGCATCGAAAGCATCGTTCTTGGCAAACCAGCGTTCGGGTCCGGCGTCGCGCCAGAAGCTGGCGACGTCGCGGGCGGTGGGAAGGTCGGGAGAGGTCATCGCCGCATTCTCTTTCAGCCCGCAAAGTCGCGGTGGTGGCCGACAACGCCCCGCGCCCAGGCTGCCTATGCTGGAGCGGTTTTCATAACTCAGGAGATAAAGCTCATGAACCGATATGGCACCTTTTTGCGCGCAACCCTTATTGCGGGCCTGGCCACTGCTGCGCTCGCCGGTTGCGGGATGATGTCGAAGTCGAACACCGCGAGCTTCAGCGGCGCAATGAATGCCGCCAGCGAAGTGCCGCCCAACATGACGCGCGGCAGCGGCATGGCGGAAGCCTGGCTCAACAAGGACACCAACGTCCTGAAGTACAAGATCACCTACACCGGCCTGAGCGGCCCGGCCACGGGGGCGCATTTTCACGGCCCCGCCGCCGCAGGCGCCAATGCCGGCGTGGTGCTGCCGTTTGCCAATCCGGCCAGCCCGATCGAGGGCCAGGCCACGCTCACGCCAGCTCAGGCGGCCGACCTGATGGCCGGCAAGTGGTACGCCAACATCCACACCGCCGCCAACCCTGCGGGTGAAATCCGGGGACAGATGCTGCCCAAGATGTAGGAGCGCTGGTCAGCTTGCGGCCGCGGGGCTGGTGTCAAATGACACCCTATGACGACGAAGCCCCAGAAGCCCCGGACCGCACGCAAGAAGACCCCCAACACTTTGGAGGCGCGCCGCGATGACATGCGCGCCGCACGCAAGGCCCTGGTGCTGCAGGGAGGAGGCGCTCTTGGCGCCTACCAGGCCGGCGTGTATGCCGCGCTCAGCGAAACCGAACTGCAGCCGCACTGGATTGCCGGCGTGTCGATCGGCGCGATCAACGCGGCGCTGATCGCGGGCAATGCGCCCGAGAAGCGGGTCGACCGGCTGCGCGAGTTCTGGCACCTGGTGTCCTCCGGCCCGGCGCAGCGCCTGCCGGCCTGGCTGGGCGACCGCGCCACGCAGAACCAGTGGAGCGCCCTCATGGCGTCGCTGGTGGGCATTCCCGGCTTCTTCGAGCCGCGGTACTCGCCTTCGCTGCTGCTGGGTGCCGCGGCGCCGCTCTTGAGCTACTACGACACCGCGCCGCTCAAGCTCACGCTCGAGCGCCTGATCGACTTCGACCGCATCAACGCGTGCGAGGCGCGCTTCAGCGTGGGCGCGGTCGATGTGCGCACCGGCAACTCGGTGTACTTCGACAACACGCGCCAACTCATCGGCCCGGAGCACATCATGGCCAGCGGCGCGCTGCCGCCGGGCTTTGCGCCGGTCACCATCGACGGCGACGACTACTGGGACGGCGGCATCGTCTCGAACACGCCGCTGCAATACGTGCTCGACATCCATCCGCGCTCCGAACCGCTGGTGGTGCTGCAGGTCGATCTTTTCAATGCGCGCGGCGAGATGCCGGGCACGCTCGCGGGCGTGATGGAGCGGCAGAAGGACATCACCTATTCGAGCCGCACCCGGATGAACACCGATGCGATGGCCGCGAACCTGAACCTTCAGCAAGCCATTGCGGACCTGATCTCCAAGCTGCCCGCGCACCTGCGCAACGACCCGTCGGTGCTCGCGGTGCAGGCCGAGCTCACGCACCACCCGATCGACATCTTCCACCTGATCTACCGCGACAAGCCCTACGAGCTCGAGTCGAAGGACTACGAGTTCTCGCGCGCCGCGGTCGAAGAGCACTGGGAAGCGGGGGCGCGCGACATGCGCCGGACACTGGCGCATCCCGAAACCCTGCGCAGCGATGCCACCGTGAACGGCGTGACCACCTTCGATCTCGGCGAGCCCGGAATGGGGCGCGTCAAGCGTCCCGGGCTGTCGCGCTGAACGCAGGCTGCAACGGCAGCCTTGCTCGCCCGATTCCTGCAATCCCGTTTTCTTTCTCCCTTACTTTCCAATCCCCAAGGACATTCACCATGCAACTCAAGGACAAGGTCGCGTTCATCACCGGTTCGGCCAGCGGCATCGGCAAGGAAATTGCCATTCTGTTTGCGCGCGAGGGTGCCAAGGTCGTCATCGCTGACCTCAACAAGCAAGCCGCCGACGCCACCGCGGCCGAACTGCAGGCCGCGGGTGCGCAGGCGATGGGCGTGGCCGTGGACGTGACCAGCGAAGACCAGGTCAACGCCTCGGTCGAAGAGGCTGCCAAGGCCTTCGGCGGCATCGACATCCTGATCAGCAATGCCGGCGTGCAGATCGTCCATCCGGTCGAGGAGTTCAGCTTTGCCGACTGGAAGAAGATGCTCGCCATTCACCTGGATGGCGCCTTTCTCACCACCAAGGCCTGTCTCAAGCACATGTATGCCCAGGGCCGCGGCGGCAGCGTGATCTACATGGGATCGGTGCACTCGAAGGAGGCTTCGCTGCTGAAGGCGCCCTACGTCACCGCCAAGCACGGCCTCATCGGCCTGGCCAAGACGGTTGCCAAGGAAGGCGCGAAGCATGGCGTGCGCGCCAACGTGATCTGCCCGGGCTTCGTGCGCACGCCGCTGGTCGAAAAGCAGATTCCGGAGCAGGCGAAGACGCTCGGCATCACCGAGGAGCAGGTCATCAAGAACGTGATGCTCAAGGAGACAGTCGATGGCGAATTCACCACCACCGACGACGTGGCGCGCGTGGCGCTCCTGTTCGCGGCCTTCCCGACCAATGCCCTGACCGGCCAATCGCTGGTGGTGAGCCACGGCTGGTCCATGCAGTAGCGATATTGCGCCCGCTGCACGCGGGACACGATGGTTCACCCTAATGTCTCTGGCGAGCGAACTGTGAGAAAACCTTGCTTGCCGTTCAATCGTCATACCAATGACTTTCGCCAGGAGACAAAGACCATGCGTGTTCGTTCAGCCCGCTTCTTTTCGCGACGCTCTTTCGTGGCCCATGCCGCAGGTGTCGCCGCAGGGCTCGCCATGTTCGCGGCGGCGGCTCCCGCAGCTGCCCAGGCGTATCCGAGCCGGCCTGTCACGCTGATCGTTCCCTGGGGGGCTGGCGGGGGCACCGATGCCACGGCGCGCATCATCGGCAGCCTGCTCGAAAAAGAACTCGGCCAGCCGGTCACGGTGGTGAACCGCACCGGCGGCAACGGCGTGGTGGGCCACGCGGCCATTGCCGCCGCGCCGCCGGATGGCTACACCCTCGGCATGGCCACGGTCGAGATCGGCATGATGCATTGGCAGGGCCTGACACCGCTGACCAGCGCGTCCTACACCCCGATCGGCCTTACCAACCTCGATCCGGCGGCCATCCAGGTTCGCGCCGATGCGCCGTACAAGACTGCCGCCGAGTTGCTGGCGGCCATCAAGGCCAGCCCGGGCAAGTTGAAGGCGTCCGGCACGGGGCAGGGCGGCATCTGGCACCTGGCGCTGGCGGGCCTGCTGCGCGACCAGAAGATCGACCCCGCGGCAGTACCCTGGGTGCCCAGCAACGGCGCAGCACCGGGTCTGCAGGACGTGGTGGCGGGCGGTGTCGACATCGCGCCTGTCTCGCTGCCCGAGGCGCGCTCGCTGATCGATGCGGGCAAGATCAAGAGCCTGGCGCTCATGAGCGACAAGCCCTCGGCCCTGTATCCCAACGTGCCCACGCTCAAGGCGGCCATCGGCAGCGACTGGTCCCTGGCGGCCTGGCGCGGCATCGTCGCGCCCAAGGGCCTGCCCGCCGACGTGCGCGACAAGCTCGCAGCCGCGATCAAGAAGGTGGTGGCAAGCAAGGAGTACACCGACTTCATGGCGTCGCGCGGCTTCGGCGTGATCTACGCGGGCCCTGACGAATTTGCTGCGTACATGGCGAAGTCCGATGCCGAACTCGGCGCAACGATGAAGGCCGTGGGTATCGTCAAGTGAGGGCCGCGCGGGGCGTGCGCGCCGACGCAGGAGGTGCGGCGCGATGAAGTTCAACGACGCAGTCTTCGGGCTGATTCTGCTGGCGCTCGGCGGCCTCGTGCTGGCCGTGGTGCGCGGCTATCCCGGCATGCCCGGCCAGCAGGTGGGGCCGGCGCTGTTCCCGGGGCTGATTGCAGTGGGCCTGTGCGTGGGTGGCGCCATGCTGCTGGTCAAGGGCTGGCGCGAAAGGCGGACCGTGGCGTGGGTGCGGCTGGGCGACTGGGCCGCTTCGCCGCGCCACGTGCTGTCCGCCGCGCTGGTCGTCGGTGCAGTGCTGTTCTACATCTTCGCGTCCGAACGGCTCGGGTTCCTGCCGACCGCCGCGATCTCGCTGCTGGCGCTGATGCTTGCCATGCGCGTGCCGCCGGGCCGCGCTGTGCTCATCGCGTTGATTGCCACGCTGGTCATTCATGCCGCGTTCTACAAGCTGTTGCGCGTTCCGCTTCCCTGGGGCGTTTTGACACCCATCGCCTGGTAACCGGAAACATCCACTCATGTCGGCAGCACTCTTGCAGGCTTTCTCGATGGTCTTCGAGCCCTACACCATCCTCGTGATGGTGCTGGCCTCGTTCTATGGCCTGTTCGTCGGCGCGGTCCCGGGGTTGTCGGCCACCATGGCGGTGGCGCTGCTGGTGCCGGTGACCTTCTTCATGCCGCCCATTCCGGCCATCGCGGCCATGGTCACGGCTACCGCGATGGCCATCTTTTCCGGCGACATTCCCGGCTGCCTGCTGCGCATTCCGGGTACGCCTGCATCCGCCGCCTACACCGACGAGGCCTTTGCGATGACGCGCAAGGGCATGGCCGAGACCGCGCTGGGCGCGGGGCTGGTGTTCTCGGCCGTGGGCGGGCTTTTCGGCACGGTGGTGCTGATCGTGGCGGCACCGGTGCTGGCGGACTTTGCGCTCAACTTCAGTTCCTTCGAGTACTTCTGGCTGGTGCTGCTGGGCCTGACCTGCGCGGTGTTCATCACCTCCGACCGGCCGCTCAAGGGCCTCGTCACGCTGCTGCTCGGCCTGCTCGTGGCCTGCGTGGGGCTCGGCAACCCGGCGGGCTTTCCGCGCTTCACTTTCGGCAATGCCGAGATGACCGGCGGCATCGGCATGATCCCGATGATGATCGGCATGTTCGCCATCTCGGAGGTGATCCGTTTCGCGGTCGATACGCTGCCGCCTGGCGAGATCGTGGTCGAGAAGGTGGGCCGCGTGCTTGCGGGGCAATGGGCGCTGGCCAAGAAATACCCGGTGCAGATATTGCGCGGCAGCGTGCTGGGCACAGCGGTAGGCGCGCTGCCCGGCGCGGGCGCCGACATCGCGGCGTGGATGTCGTACGCCATGAGCAAGAAATTTTCGAAGGAACCCGAGAAATTCGGCACAGGCCATGTCGAAGGCATCGTCGAATCCGGCTCGGCCAACAACAGCGCGCTGGCCGGCGCGTGGATTCCGGCGCTGGTGTTCGGCATTCCGGGCGATTCGATCACCGCCATCGTGATCGGCGTGCTCTACATGAAGAACCTCAATCCGGGGCCGACGCTGTTCACCACGAACCCGCAGAACATCTATGCGGTGTTCATGCTGTTCATCATCGCCAACATCATCATGATTCCGCTGGGCATTCTCTGCATCAAGGTGGCCAAGCGCATCCTGCAGGTGCCGCGCAACGTGCTGATGCCGTTGATCCTGCTGTTCTGCGTGGTCGGTGCATTCGCCATCAACAATTCGCTGTTCGACGTGGGCGTGATGCTGGTGGCCGGCATCGTGGCCTACCTGCTCGAGGAGAACGATTTCCCGATTGCACCCGCCATCCTCGGCGTGGTGCTCGGCGGCATGCTCGAAGAGAACTTCATCACTTCGATGATCAAGTCGGACGGCAACCTGGCGGGCTTCGTGTCGCGGCCGATTGCCGCCGGCCTGGCGGCCGTGGTGCTGCTGGTGTGGTTCGCGCCCCTGCTCAAGAAGCTGTGGCAGAGGGGGCGGCGCGCCGTGTCTACCGCAGCTTGAGCGACCAGGTCTCGCCCACGAGCTGTTTTCCGAAGCCCTCGTAGGGCTCGGCCTTGTCGAGCCTGAAGCCGCGCCTGGCGTAGATGGCGCGGGCAGCCTCGAGGCAGCTGTTGGTCCAGAGCACCATCTTGCGATAGCCCTTGGCGCGCGCGAAGGCAATGCACTCGTCAGTCAGGCGCGCGCCCAGCCCCAGGCCGCGTGCCGACGGCGCGAGCAGCAGCAGGCGCAGCTGGGCCGTGGTGGCCGACTTGCGCACCACGAAGATCGCGCCCACCCGTTCGCCGTCGAGCTCGGCGACCCAGCATTTCTCCCACGCGGGCTGAAACTTGCGGACGAACTGGGCCACGATGTCGGCCACCAGTGCTTCGAACTCGCTGTTCCAGCCGTACTCGCGCGCATACAGCTCACCGTGCTGCTGCACCACCCATCCCATGTCGCCGGGCAAGGGGTCGCGCAAGACGACTGTGCGGGTGCGGGCCGCCGGAGCGGTGGCCGGGTCGAGCAGCCGTTCGATGCGCGCCATGGCATCGACCACCTGTTGGCGGTCGTGCGGCGGCAGTGGCGAGAGCAGGGCGGCGGCTTCGTCGCGCGACTTTTGTTGCAATGGCGCAAATGCGGCGTGGCCGGCTTCGGTGAGCCGCAGCACGCTTTGCCGCGCGTCGCGGGCATGGGGCTCGCGCGTGAGCCAGCCCGCGGCCTCGAAGCGGCGCAGGATGCGGCTCATGTAGCCGGCGTCGAGCTTCAGGTCGCGGCCGATCTCGCTCGCGACGGGTGTTTTCCGGTGGGCCAGCTCGTACAGCACGCGGACATCGGTCAGCGACATCTCGCTGCCGAGATAGGGGTCGAGCACGCCGATGCGGCTCGTATAAAAGCGGTTGAAGTGGCGGATGGCCTTGACGACTGCGGCGTCGGGCGCGGGCGCCATGCGGTAAATAGTAGCTTCTGTCATATTTATGGTTGACTAAGGCAATCATTTAAAAGCCTTGCCGCCGGCGCGTCAACAGGCCCGGACGCGACAAGACTGATGGAAAACCCTAAAATCGCGGGTTGCCCACTGCAGCGCCGTGCCCGCCAAGCCGCGCCGCCAAACTCCCACTGATGAACGCCCCCGTCGACGTCTCCTTTTTTGCGCGTGCCGCCAAGCCGCTGACCAGCTACCGCAAGTACTGGGCGGCCCGATTCGGCACGGCCAAATTCCTGCCGACCACGCGCAAGGAAATGGACGCGCTCGGCTGGGACAGCTGCGACATCATCGTGGTCACGGGCGATGCCTATGTCGACCATCCGAGCTTCGGCATGTCGGTGATCGGCCGCATGCTCGAGGCGCAGGGCTTTCGCGTCGGCATCATCGCCCAGCCGGACTGGCAGAGCGCCGAGCCCTTCAAGGCGCTGGGCAGGCCGAACCTGTTCTTCGGCGTGACCGCCGGCAACATGGATTCGATGATCAACCGCTACACGGCGGACCGGAAGATCCGCAGCGACGACGCCTACACGCCCGGCGACGTGGGCGGCGCGCGGCCCGACCGCGCGGCCATCGTCTATTCGCAGCGCTGCAAGGAAGCCTGGAACGACGTGCCGATCATCCTCGGCGGCATCGAAGGGTCGCTGCGCCGCATCGCCCACTACGACTACTGGCAGGACAAGGTCCGCCGCTCGATCGTGGTCGATTCGAAGTGCGACCTGCTGCTGTACGGCAACGCCGAGCGCGCCATTGTCGAAATCGCGCACCGTCTGGCGGCCCGCGAGCCGGTGCACGAGATCACCGACGTGCGCGGCACCGCCTTCGTACGGCGCGAAACGCCAGAAGACTGGTTCGAGATCAACTCGACCAGCGTCGACGAGCCCGGCCGCGTCGAGGCCCACGTCAACCCGTACCTGATGGTGTCGGAGCAGGCCAAGGCCAACGGCGCCACCTGTGCGAAGGAAGACGAGGCCCAGGCCGTGGCGCAGGCCGCCGAAGCCGGCGCCGCAGTCAACCCGGCCATCAAGCCGCTGACCTTCGTGCCGAACCCCGCGCTCGCGCAGCGCACCAGAATCACGGTGCCTCCGCGCGACCGCAGTGTGATCCGCCTGCCTTCGTACGAGCAGGTGCGCGCCGACCCGGTGCTCTATGCGCACGCCAACCGCGTGCTGCACCTGGAGACCAACCCCGGCAACGCACGTGCGCTGGTGCAGGCGCACGGCGAAGGCGCCACGGCGCGCGACGTGTGGATCAACCCGCCGCCAATTCCGCTCACCACGGCCGAGATGGACCACGTGTTCGACCTGCCGTATGCGCGCAGCCCGCATCCGCGCTATGCCGACGAGAACGGCAGCCACGACGGCGCCACCAAGATTCCCGCCTGGGAAATGATCCGCTTCAGCGTGAACATCATGCGCGGCTGCTTCGGCGGCTGCACCTTCTGCTCGATCACCGAGCACGAGGGCCGCATCATCCAGAGCCGCTCGGAAGAATCGATCATCAAGGAGGTCGAGGCCATCCGCGACAGCGTGAGCGGTTTCACCGGCACCATCTCCGACCTCGGCGGCCCCACGGCCAACATGTACCGCCTGGGATGCAAGAGCCCCGAGATCGAGTCGGCGTGCCGCAAGCCCAGCTGCGTGTACCCCGGCATCTGTCCGAACCTGGGCACCAACCACGATCCGCTCATCAAGATCTACCGCCGCGCACGTGCGCTCAAGGGCATCAAGAAGATCCTGATCGGCTCAGGCCTGCGCTACGACCTGGCCGTGCAGTCGCCCGAGTACGTGAAGGAACTGGTGCAGCACCACGTCGGCGGCTACCTGAAGATCGCGCCCGAGCACACCGAGCAGGGCCCGCTCACCAAGATGATGAAGCCCGGCATCGGCAGCTACGACAAGTTCAAGCAGATGTTCGAGAAGTTCTCGGCCGAGGCGGGCAAGAAGCAGTACCTCATTCCGTACTTCATTGCCGCGCATCCGGGCACCAGCGACGAGGACATGATGAACCTCGCGATCTGGCTCAAGAAGAACGGCTTTCGCGCCGACCAGGTGCAAACGTTCTACCCGAGCCCGATGGCCACGGCCACGACGATGTACCACACCAGCAAGAACCCGCTGCGCAAGATCACACGCGAGAGCGAGACGGTGGACATCGTGCGCGGCGACAAGCGCCGCCGCCTGCACAAGGCGTTCCTGCGCTACCACGACGCCAACAACTGGCCGCTGCTGCGCGAGGCGCTCAAGGCAATGGGCCGCGCCGACCTGATCGGCAACGGCAAGCATCACCTCATTCCCACCTGGCAGCCGCTGACCGATGGCGGCTACACGAGCGCACGGCGCAAGAACTCCACCACTGCGCCGGTCGCCGCCAAGGCATCGGCCCCGGTCAGGCTGGCGCCGGTGAAGCCCTCGAAGGGCCGCATCCTCACGCAGCACACCGGGCTGCCGCCGCGGGACAACGGCAGCAAGCCGATCAGCAAGCCTTCGCGCAAGGTGCGCTGAGCGGGCGTGCGGCGGGCAACCGCTACGCGTACTGCATCTCACCGTTTCCGAACGACCAGTTCTCCTTCATCACCTCGACGAGGTTGATGAAGACGTCCTCGCGCCGGATGCCCAGCTTCTCGTGCAGGTCGTCGGCCACGCGCTTGTAGAAGGCCTTTTTCATCTCGATCGTGCGACCCTGGTTCAGCGTGATCTGAATCAGCACGAATCCCGGTGAATACTCGATCCCGAGATAGCTCTTCGGGCGGACCAGGTCTTGTGCGGCATGCCGCGTGATGACCTGGAACTTGTCGTCCTTCGGCACATTGATGGTCTCGGTCATGGCCAGGTAGATCAGGTCGCCGATGGCGGGGCCGAGCGTTTCCGGTGAAGCATCGGACAGTTCGATTCGAACGAATGGCATGGAAATTCCTTGTGGACAGGGGCGCAGCCTAACGCCAGAACGCAGGCGAAGCGCCCCCCAGCCAGAAAACCCAGGCCAGCACTGCGGCGCAGTGAACGGCGACCGTGACGCGATACACGGTCAGAAAACTCCGCTTGCTCGACTTGTGGCGCAGCAGCCTTTGCGCGGCCCAGGCTCCTGGCCAGCCACCTGTCAGCGCGAACAGGTGCAGGGTGCTCTCCTTCGTGCGCCAGCGGCCCGTCTGGGCCGCGTTCTTGTCGAGCGCATAGGTGACGTAGGTCAGCAGGCTCAGTGCCGCAACGACACCGAGCGCCAGCGCTGGCAGGCGGCCGGACCAGACGGCCGCGCCGAGCAACACGCCGTAGGCCAGGATGAAAAGCACGCCCCACGAAGGAGGTGATTCGGACGCGCTCGCCCGACTTGGAGTTGCGCGAGGTGCAGGTCGGCGGTTGCCGTTGACCGTCGCACGGTTCGGTGACGCCCGCGAGGCACCGGCCGACGCTGCCTGCACGGCCACGGCGCGTGGTCCCTTGCCCCCGACGTGGATCTCTTCGAAGCTCAGTTCCATGCCGATCTGCGGCTTCAGCTGCCGGTCGCTGAAGTCGCGCAGGTGCACGAACACATCGGCCGACACGTCCGGACTGCGGATGAACCCGAAGCCGCGCTCGGCTTCCCAGCGTACGAGTCGACCTTGGCGTTTCATGATTTGCGGCGGGCTGGAAGAGGGCACATCGACCGCGATTCTCTCTTGCCGCCGCGAGACCCGGCTTCTATCATCGGCCGCTCATGCATCTGCATCACTCTCCCCCTCCGTCGACCTGCCGCTGACGCGCGCCTCGTGCCGCGCTCAGACCCGCAAGTGGTCGCCGCCGTCCGCCTTCCTCGCCAAGGCCGGATGACGGCCGGATGGTCATGCCCGCCCTCGACAGAAAGAGCGCGGCGGGCGTCATGGAGAACTTTCAACAATGAACGCAAGAATGACTGCCGCCCTGGCCTGGGGCGGCGTGTTGCTGGCCGGTGCGCTGTGGGGCGGCGGCGCGCTGGTGGCGCAATTCCTCATCGATGGCGGCATGGCGCCGCAGAGCCTGTCGCTGGCGCGCTTCGCGCTCGGTGTGCCGTTGCTGTGGTGGCTGCACTGGCGCGCGCAGCAACCTGCCGGTGCGCGCTGGAGCGACCTGTCACGGCGGGAGCAGTTCCAGGTGGCCGGCACCGGCGCCGCGATGGCGCTGAACGTGAGCTGCTGGTTCGCAGGCATCGCGCATCTGGGTGCAGCGCTGCCGACAGTGATCTCGATCTGCTGCGCGCCGGTGATCGTCGCGCTCGTGTCGGTGCTGCGCGGCTACGAGCGCCTCGGCCTGCGCCTGCTCGTCGGGCTCGTGCTGGCGCTCGCGGGCGTTGCGCTGCTCGTAATGCCGGCCCGCGGGTGGAGCCTGCTGCCCGCAGGCCACGCCGCAGGGCTCGCCTGGTCGTTTGGCTCGGCCTTCTGCTATGCGCTGGTGGTGCTCGGCAATGCGCGCATGCCTGAGCGTGTGCCGGCCGTCACGGCCTCCGCCTGGGGGATGAGCGCGGCAGCACTGTGCATGCTCGCGGTCGCATGGCCGGAGGGCATCACCTGGCCCAGCGGCACGGCCCAGTGGCTGGGCGCGGGCTATACGGGTGTGGTGACGACCTCGGTGGCTTACCTGGCCTTCGCCTGGGGAGCACGGCGGTTGTCGCCCACGGCGGCGGTGGTCGGCACGCTGATCGAGCCGCTGGTGGCTGCGTTGCTGGCGGCCTTGCTGCTCGCACAGCCGATGGCGCTGCAGCAATGGTCGGGGGCCGTGCTGCTTGCCCTGGCCATGCTGCTGCTCATGCGGCGAAGCGGGGGCGCGGGAACCGACTGAAGGCACGCGGAGGGCGGTCCGTTGTATGGTGTCACCCCATGAACAGTTCGCTTCATCGGCCGGCATCGTGGACGCGCACCCTGGCGGGTGCGATCCTGCTTGCAAGCTCGCTCCAGGCATTTGCGGCTGCATCGGAATATCCGGCGCCGGCCGGGCCGGCCCAGGCGCTGAGAGCGACCCATCAGCGCCTGAGCGACAAACTCGGCCGCAGCAGTTTCGGTCGGCCCGTGCAGCTCGACTCGAGAGAGACGCCCGACGGGCTCGAGGGTGACATCTATGCGGTGATCGAGCATCCGCTGCCGGAAGTCAGGGCCGCATTCACAGGGCCGGCCCACTGGTGCGAGCTGCTCACCCTGCACATCAACAATCGCCGCTGCCGCGTGAGCACCACGCCGCAAGGGCGCGAGACGCTGACGCTCTACGTCGTGCGGCGCTACGACAAGCCGGTCGACCAGGCTTTCGAGCTGCCTTTCGCCTACCGCGTGGCGAGCGCGACGCCCGAATACTTGTCGGTGGAGCTTTCGGCCGCGAGCGGGCCGCTGGGCACGAACAACTACCGCGTCACGCTCGAGGCCGTGGCGATCGACGAGCGCAAGAGCTTCGTGCACTTCAGCTACAGCTACGAACACAACATGATGGTTCGCATGGCCACGCAGGCCTATCTGGCCACCTTCGGCCGCGACAAGGTGGGCTTCACGGAGGTGGGCAAGTCGGCCGATGGCAAGCCCGAATACATCCGCGGCCTGCGGGGGCTGGTGGAGCGCAACGCGATGCGCTACTTCCTCACGCTCGACGCCTACCTGTCGACCGACGCCGCGGACGCGGCCGAGCGCCGGCAGCGCCACTGGTTCGCAGCCGCAGAGCAGTATCCCCGGCAACTGCACGAAATCGACCTGGAAACCTATCTGGCGCTCAAGCGCGAGGACCGGCAGCGCGACGGCACCGGCCGCTGAATTCACGGGCTTGTCACATGCTGCGGCGCTAATCGCCGGGCCTGTACCTGTTGTGCAGGCGCACGACAAGGACAAGCAATGAAAAGAGGATCGAGGATGGGGTGGCTGGCGCTGGTGGGTGCCGGCGCTCTGGTCACTGCCTGCGGCGGCGGCAGCGGTGGTGGAGGGGGATGGGTGTTTCCCGTTGTGGGCAGTGGCGGTAGCGGTGGCGCGAGCCCGCCGCCGGTGGCCCAGTCCAGGACCGGCGCCTTCCTCGACGCGGCCGTCGAGGGGCTCGACTACACGGCAGGCAGCAGCGCCAAGGCCAGCACCAACGCGAACGGCGAATTCACCTGCAACGACGGCGAGACCGTTGCCTTCAGTGCCGGCGCGCTCGTGCTGGGCAGCGCTGCCTGCGGTACGGCGATCACGCCGTTGAACCTGGCCGGCGGTGCTGATGTGAAGGCCGACGCAGTCGTCAATCGGCTGCTCGCGCTGCAGAGCTTCGACGAGGACCGCGACCCGTCGAACGGCATTCGCCTGACCCCGGCGCTGAAGGCTGCGCTCACGGCCGGTGCGCTCGATTTCAGTGCCGCGGCCGACAGCTTCAACACCGCGCTCAATGCGGTGCTCGCGGGGCTGCCTGCTCCCTACAACGCCCGCACGGTCGATTCGAGCCGCCGCATGCTGGCGCGCGAACACTTCGAAAACACGCTGGCTTCGCGCCTCGCCGCGCCGGCGGTCGAAGCCTCGACGCAGACCAACGCCCTCGGCACCATCGGCATCGGCGTCACCCGCTACCAGTTGCAGGCCGATGCCAGCTTCAACGTGCCCTACGAGGGCGACAACGAGAAGACCAGGGCTGACTTCCCCTCGGGCTTCCTGCCGGCTTACGGCTCGGGCCTGGCGTTCAAGGGTAAGGCCGATGACGGCACGCTCGAGTTCTATGCAATCACCGATCGCGGCCCGAACGGCGACGGCCCGACCGCGCCTGTGCCCAGCGGCGGCGGCGCCACCAGCATCAGCAAGGTGTTTCCGGCACCGTCGTTCGCGCCGAGCTTCGGCCTCTTGCGTATCGGCAAGACCGGCGCGGTGCTCGCATCGAGCCTGCCGCTCAAGCTCGACGCCAACAGGAAGATCACGGGCCTGCCGCCGCAGTCCGGCGTCGGCTCGACGGGCGAAACGCCGTTGACCGATCGCTACGTGTTCGATGCCGCCAAGGCGAACTACGATGCCAACGGCCTCGACCCCGAGACGCTGGTGCTCGACAAGGCGCGCAACGTGCTCTGGACCAGCGACGAGTACGGCCCGTTCATCGCACGCATCAACATCTCAACCGGCGTGATCGAGAAGAAGTACGCCCCCGGCAGCGGCACCGCCGACCTGCCGCTGGTGCTCGCGCAGCGCCGCCCCAACCGCGGCATGGAGGGGCTGACGCTCGATGCTGCCAACGGCAAGCTGCATGGCTTCCTGCAGAGCCCGATCGATCCGAAGGACGGTGCGGGCAAGTCGATCCAGGCCACGCCGCCGGGCGGCAGCAAGACCGACGTGCGCCACATCGCGAAGTTCACGCGCTGGCTCGCGTTCGATCCGGCCACCGAGACCTCCAAGCTCTACGCCTACCCGATCGACGGCAGCCAGTACGACAAGAACCGCACCGGCAATGCCAAGCTCGGCGACGTGGTGAGCCTGGGCAACGGCCGTTTCATCGTGATCGAGCAGGGCGCGCGCAAGAGCGACGCCAAGGTGTTCAACAAGCTGATGCTGGTCGAGCTGCCGTCCGATGCGACGGACATCGCGGCCTTCGATCACAACCTGGAGATCAGCAGCATCACACAGGCGCCGTCGGGTGCCGCCGACTACTCCACCGTGGTGACGATGCGCAAGACCGAGCTGCTCGATCTCAATGCACTGGGCTGGCTGGCCGAGAAGGCCGAGGGCCTGACCGTGGTGGATGACCAGACGCTGGCGCTGGTGAACGACAACGACTTCGGCGTCAGCACGATCCTGCTCGATGCCGACGGCAAGACCGTGGCCGGCAGCATCGAGGACTGCACGGTGGATGCGGCCGGCGCGATCATCGCCAAGTGCCCGACCGGCGTGACGGGCGCGCGCATCGCGCGCGGCAGCGACCTGGAGCGGCCGACGCGTATCTGGCTCATCAAGCTCGATCGCAAGCTGAGCGAACTGCGCCTTTGATCAGCCGGCCAGCGTGAGCAGCGGCACGTCGCGCTCGCGGCCCATGGCCTCGAGTTCGGCGCGCGTGCGGGCCGCCAGCCAGGCGGCCAGGGCTTCGTGCGTGGCCGTCGCCATCATGTCGGGCGGCGCCACGCCCGCCGCTTCGCAGAGGCGGGCCGCGAAATGCGGCTCCAGTGCCGCGACTGCCACGCGGCCATCGGCGCAGGAGTAGACACGGTAGCCCGCATGGGCGCCGCCGACCGCGCCCGCCGGCTGCGTCAGGCCCCAGGTGCGCGGCAGCGCCAGCCAATCGGCCGAAGCGTTCAGGGCCACTTCGACGTAGACGCCTTCGGCCTTGTCGCCACCCTGGGCGCGCAGCAACATGGCCTTCAGCACCGCCTCGCTCGCGAGCAGGGCGCCGCCCATGTCGGCATAGAGCGTGGGCGGCAGTTCGGTGCCGGTCACGAGTCCGCTTTCCGCGAGGTAGGTCAGATCGTGGCCCGGTTCCTCGGCGCGCTCGCCCGGTGCGCCGACGATGGCCACCTGCGACAGCAAGGGATGGCGCGCCTGCAGCGCGGGCCAGTCGAGGCCCAGCTTGCGCAGCGCGGAAGGGCGGAATGAAGTGAGCAGCACATCCGCCTTCGCGAGTTCGGCGTGCAACTGCTGCTGTCCCGCTTCCGTCTTGAGGTCGGCGGTTTCGATGGCCACGCCTTTGTGCAGCGCGGCGTAGGCGGCCTTGTTGTAGAGACCCATGGGGTCGCCGCCCGGCGGTTCGAGCTTCACGCAGGTGGCTCCCATTCCGCGGCAGCGCAGCAAGGCCGCAGGGCCAGGCAGGTTGAGCGCGAGGCTCAGGACGCGGACACCCGTGAGCGGCCGGAAGAGGGGGGCAGTGGGACTTGGCATGGGCGTGTATCCAGAGAGCAGGTCGACAGCCATTTTCACTTGATGTGGAGCCAGATTTCGCAAGCCACGGCACCCCGGCGCGCGTAGCATGTGCGTTGGCAGCGCCCGATCTTGCCGCTGTTGCAACGACCAAGGAGACCCACCATGTTTGAAGCGTCCCTCATGAGCGGCCAGCGCATTCTCGTGACCGGCGGCGGCACCGGCCTGGGCCGCGCCATGGCCGAACGTTTTCTGGGCCTGGGTGCCGACGTGGCCATCTGCGGCCGGCGCCAATCGGTCTGCGAGGAAACCGCGGCCGAGTGGCGGCAGCAGTTTCCGGGGCGCCGGATCGATACCTTCGGCGTCGACATCCGCATTGCGCAGAACGTCGACGACATGGTGGAAAGCCTGTTCCAGAGTGGCGGGCTCACGGGGCTCGTCAACAACGCGGCGGGCAACTTCGTGGCGCCGACCGAGAGCCTGTCGCCGCGTGCCTTCGACGCCATTGCGAACATCGTCTTTCACGGCAGTTTCTACGTCACCCAAGCCGTGGGCAAACGCTGGGTGGCCGAGGCCAAGGCCGGCAAATGGAAGGAGGGCGATGCCTTGCGCAGCGTGATGAGCATCATCGTCACGTGGGTCGACAACGGCAGCCCTTACGTGGTGCCTTCGGCCATGAGCAAGGCCGGCATCGAGGTCATGACCAAGTCGCTGGCGGTGGAATGGGCGCGCCATGGCATTCGCCTGAACGCCGTCGGGCCGGGCGAGATTCCGACCGAGGGCATGAGCAAGCGGCTGAATCCCGGCGAGGAGCCCGGCGCGCGCAGCAAGAAGACCAACCCGATGGCGCGCACCGGCCGCATGAGCGAGCTGCAGAACCTGGCGGCCTTTCTCATGGCGCCGGGCCAGTGCGACTGGCTCACGGGGCAGAGCATCATGATGGACGGCGGCAATGCGCTGGCGACGGGCGGCAACTTCTATGAGCTGCGCCAATGGAGCGACGACGACTGGCAGGCCGCGCGCGAGCGCATCGAGGCGCAGAACCAGAAGGACAAGGCGCAGCGCTGACGATTGCCGTCTGCCGCCGCCAGGGCATCGACCACGCGGGTATCGTTGCGCTTCAGTAAAAATTTCAGGAGAAAAGAAGATGCAACTCGTCGGCATGCTCGATTCGCCCTATGTGCGCCGCGTGGCCATTTCGCTGCGCCTGCTGGGCCTTCCGTTCGAACACCGCTCGGTCTCGGTCTTCAGCACCTTCGAACAGTTCCGGGCGATCAATCCCGTGGTCAAGGCGCCGACGCTGGTGTGCGACGACGGCACGCTGCTGATGGATTCCACGTTGATCATCGACTACGCCGAGATGATGGCCGGCCGCAGCCTCATGCCTTCCGCCAGCGTTGAACGGCAGCATGCGCTGCGGGTGCTCGGGCTCGCACTCGCAGCGTGCGAGAAGACGGTCCAGATCGTCTACGAGCGCAAACTGCGCCCGCTCGAAAAGCAGCATGCCCCGTGGGTCGACAGGGTGCGCAACCAGTTGGCCGCCGCCTATGCCGGGCTCGAGGCCGAGATACGGAAACTGCCTTCGGCCGCCAGCGAAACCACCATCGGGCAGGCTGCACTGACGAGTGCCGTCGCGTGGAGCTTCACGCAACTGATGATCCCGGACGTCATTGCGCCGGCCGATTGCCCGTCGCTGGCCGCCTTTGCCGCGGATGCGGAAAAGCTGCCGGCCTTCGTGGCCCTTCCGCAGGTGTGATTCAGTTCGCGATCTCCGCGCCACGCTCGGCCAGCAGGCTGCGCAGCAGCGAGCGATGGCAGCGCGACTCGTCCTCGCAATAGCAGCCCACCGAAAGCGCCGCGCTGTGCGAAAGCGCGGCCAGCAGGTCGAGGCTGCGGCTCGCGTCGGCTTCGGCCATCTCGGCCTTGTACTTGCGCATGAAGGTGTTCCATTGCGCGGGCGTTTCCGCTTCCTGGCCCAGCTTCATGGTCTCCGCCGACGGGGCGAGGTTGGGGTACCACACGTCGTACCAGTTCTGCGAGGCGAATTCGGTTTTCGGGACCCCGCGCGGCGGCCGGCGCACGGTGCCGATGCGAAGGCCCTCGCCAGTGGCGCGCGGGGTGCCCAGGCGAACGATGCGGATGCTCATGTGCAGTCTCCTTCTCTTCTCGTGATGGACTTCAGGTGCCGACGATCCCGCCGTCGCGCCGGCGAATGGCCAACGTAGCCGAGCGCGGACGCGCGCTGCCGGGTGCCGTGCCGTCGGGCCATGCGCTGTTCGGTGTTGCATTGCCGTCGTCGCGCGACTCGCCCGGATGCTGGATGTTGACGAACAGCGTGCGCCGGTCCGGCGTCACCACGCAGCCCGTGACCTCGCTGCCGTTCGGTGCCGTCAGGAAGCGCTTGATGCGGCCCGTGGCCGGATCGGCGCAGAGCATCTGGTTGTTGCCGAGCGACGCGTAGGGCGGCTTGCCGATCAGCTGGCCGCTCATGTCGGTCTGAATCCAGAGCAGGCCGCCGCTGTCGAAATGCAGGCCGTCGGGGCTGCCGAAGATGTCGGCATCGCCCGACGGATAGCGCGCGCCGCTGCCCTCTTGCGCGGGATCGCCGGCGAGCGCGAAGTGGTCCCAGGCGAAGCTCGTGCTGCCGGCATCGGCGTCGTCCTCGCGCCAGCGCAGGATGCCGCCGAAGAAGTTGTCGGCGCGCGGGTTGGCGGCATCGGGCGCGGGCTTGCCCAGGTTACCGCGCTGGCTGTTGTAGGTGAGCGTGACGTACACCTCGCCCGTCTGCGGATGCACCGCAATCCACTCGGGGCGGTCCATCCGGGTGCCACCCACCACGTCGCCGGCCAGCCTGCCGTGGATCAGCACCTCGGCCTGGTCGGCAAAGCCGTTACTTGCGTCGAGCCCGTTGCGGCCGTGCGCGAGTTCGAGCCATCGGCCGCGGCCGTCGGCATCGAAGCGCGCGACGTAGAGCGTGCCTTCGTCTAGCAGGCGGCTGTTGGCCGTGCCGCCACCGCCAGCCGAGACCTTTCCCTGGCTCACGAACTTGTAGATGTATTCGAACCTGGCGTCGTCGCCCATGTAGACCACGACGCGTCCGTCCTTGGCGAGCGTGCAGGTCGCGCTTTCCTGGCGCTTGCGGCCGAGCGCCGTGCGCTTGACGGGCTTGGCCGAGGGGTCGAAGGGGTCGATCTCGACCACCCAGCCGAAGCGATGCGGCTCGTTCGGATGCCGGCTCAGGTCGAAGCGTTCGTCGAAGCGCCAATACTCCACCCATTGCGAGCCCGGCACGGTGCCGTAGCGGCGCTGCGCGGGCGTCATGTCTTTCGCCGCTTCCTTCGGGCCACCGAAGTAGCCATGAAAGTTCTCTTCGCAGGTCAGGTAGGTGCCCCATGGCGTGACGCCCATGGCGCAATTGGCAAAGGTGCCGAGCACCTCGTCGCCGGCTGGATTGGCGGCGGTGCGCATCAGCGGCGTGCTGGCGGCGGGGCCGGCGATGCGCATCGGCGTTCGGCCGTGCATGCGCCGGGCAAAGGGCGAAGGCCGTACCTGGCGCCAGCCTTCGCGCGTCCACTGGATCTCGATGACCGAGACGCCCATTGCGTGCAGCGACTTGCGCACCTTGCCCTCGTTCCACTCCTTGATGCCGTCCGCGTGCAACAGCTGTTCGTCGGTGTACTCGTGGTTCATCACGAGCAGCGCGCGATCGGGTGTCGCTAGCGGAAAGAAATGCATCCCGTCGTGATGCATGCCGGCCTGCAGCGCCTGCTCGTCCGCGCTGTTGCTGCCGTCGGGCGCAAAGGCTGGCATCGGTTGTCCCGCCGTGCCGGTCGGCGTGCCCCAGGGGTAGAGCAGCTGCCATTCGTATTCCGGCGGAAGCACGACGGCATCGCGCAGCGAAGCCGGCACGCCGGTGAAGCCGAGCACCGCCTGGCCAGCCGGAGCGGAGGATGCTGCGCCGGCGCCGCTGCGATAGAGCAGCGCCACCACGGCGGCGGCACCCGATTGCAGAAAGATGCGACGGTCCAGGGGCATGAGTCCAGGGTGTTGGGTAGGCGACAGCCGCCATCATCGCCGAGTGCCCGTGCGGGGCGATACTGGCGCGAAGAAAACCCAAGGAGACATCGCATGCTCGACCGAATCGAATGGACCCGCCACCCCGACGGCGTGGTGCAACTGCAGCTCGCACGCGCCGACAAGATGAACGCGCTCGATCCCGCGATGTTCGACGCGCTGATCGACGCGGGCAAGGCCCTGTGCGGCGATGCCACAGTGCGCGCGGTGGTGATGTCGGGCCAGGGCAAGGCCTTTTGTGCCGGCCTGGACATGGCCTCGTTCGAGCGCATGGGGCAGGGCGGTGCCAGCGCGGTGCTGGGCGCGGCCGCGGATGGTGCCGACTTGTCCGCCCGTACTCATGGCATTTCGAACGCGGCCCAGTACGTCGCAATGGCCTGGCGCGAGGTGCCGGTGCCCGTCATAGCCGCGGTGCATGGCGTGGCTTTCGGCGGCGGCCTTCAAGTGGCGCTGGGTGCCGACATCCGCATCGTCGCGCCCGACACCAAGATGTCGGTGATGGAAATCAAGTGGGGCCTGGTGCCCGACATGGGCGGCATGGTGCTGATGCGAGAGCTTGCCCGCAGCGACGTGGTGCGGGAGCTCACGTTCACGGGACGCGTCTTCTCGGGCGAGGAGGCACTGCAGATCGGCTTTGCCACCCGGCTGGCGGCCGACCCGCTGGCGGAAGCGCTCCGAATGGCACACGACATCGCCGCCAAGAGCCCCGACGCCATCCGCGCCGGCAAACGTCTTCTCAATGCGTCGCTGTCGCAGGAAGCACGCGCTTTGTTGATTGCCGAATCGGTGGAGCAGCAGGCGCTGATCGGGAGCCGCAACCAGGTCGAGGCCGTGCAGGCCAACATCGAGCGGCGCCCGCCGCGCTTCGACGCGCCGGCCTGAGAGAGTGGCCCCGGGATGGAGCGTCGCAGTGGGGCTTTTGCGGCATTTTTTGGCTCCTCGCGGCCAAATAGCACGCAAATCGGACCCAAGTCCCCTTGATATGTAAGAATTAAGTATCTTTATTCCGGGCGTCTGACCATCAAGACAAAAAAGTTGTCTATGTGTGATGAAGGTCACGTATGCCTTGAATTAAGGGTAGGGGAGGGGTGGTGGCTTCTGTCACATTCCTTAACAATTAATTCTTTTGTCTGCGACGGCGTTCCTGCATGTCGACCACGTTTTCCTGCAACCTCAGTGTGCCCATCCTGGTGGGCGAGGATCGCTACAAGTACGTCCCCGTCATCGGGGTCTTCCGCAGCATTCCGTTCGACCAGGTCGATGAGTGGGTGATGCACCCAGGCGGTGGCCCGCGCAGCGATCGCGAGTTGGCGGCCGAGGTTCTTGTCGAGATCCGCAAGCCGCTTGGAACGAGCGGGCGCACCGTGCCGCACTCCTTCGAAGTGGCAGATATTCTTCAGCTGGACCGTGCCGCTGCCATCGTCGTGTCCACGTTCCTTGCCGCATTGCCCCGCGTCTGAGGGCAAGCAGGCCCCACCACCCGGCCCCGCGCGCCTAGTGCCTGCCGCGGGCGTCCACCGGCCAGATCGCAACCAGGGTATCGCCGTCGACCACGTGGTAGGCGTCGTGCAGATTGACGGTCGGGTCGCAGTGGGGCGTGACGAACTCGACGCGGTCGCCCAATGCGGGCCGCGTCCCGGCGAACAGCAGCTTGCCGTGCTCGTCGCCAAAGAAGGCATAGCGGCTCGCCGGATCGGTGCCACGCGCCACCAGCGGAACGCCGCTGTCGGTGGCAAAGCACTTGGTGCCGCCGTCGACAGTGACCCAGTCCGCCGCATGGGTGCTCACCACCGCCGTCTGCACGAACAGTGACACCTCGAAGGGCGAAGGCTGCGCCGGGCCAGCGAGCACATGCGTGTATTCCGCGTCCATGAAGACATAGGAGCCGGCCTGCAGTTCGGTGAATGCATCGCGCTGTGCATCGAGGTCATGGGTGCCGGTACCCGCGCCCGTGACGATCTCGAAATGAATGCCGCTGCGTTGGGCTTCGGCCACGATGTGCGCGATGGTTTCGCGCAGGCTGGCTGCCGCGGCACTGCGCTGCTGCCGGTCGGGTATGTGTTGCAGATTGCCGGCGTAGGCCTGCAGGCCGCGCAGCTTCAGGCGCGGCTCGGCCGCAATGCGGCCTGCGAGCTCGAGCACCTGCGCCTCGCTGGCGGCGCCGGTGCGGTTGTAGCCGGCGCCGTAGTCGACCAGCACCTCGAGCGGGTGCGTCAGGCCGAGCGTGGCTTCGGCAAGGTCGGCCGCGTTGCGCGGGTCGTCCACCACCACCATCATTCCGCCGGGGCCTGCGAGCCTGGCAAGCTTGACCACCCGTGCGATCTTGCTCGGGGTGACGGCGGGCGAGGTGATCAGTACGCCCGGAATGCCGGCCTTGACCATCACCTCCGCCTCGCCCAGCGTGACGCAGCTCACGCCGATGGCGCCCGCGGCCACCTGGCGTCGCGCAATCTCCACGGACTTGTGCGTCTTGACGTGCGGCCGCAGGCCCACGCCCCGTGCCTTGGCAAACGCGGCCATGCGTTCGATGTTGCGCGCGAGGGCGCCAAGGTCGAGCAGGAGTGCCGGCGTATCGAGCGACTGCCGCCCGCCGGCAATGCCGATCAGCGGTGTATTGACTTGCGTGTCGGGAAGCATGAGAGAACTTTCAAATGCGGGAGGGCAATGCCTGGGGGACGGCGTGATGCGGAATCGAACGGCGAAATGATCGCACCGAAAGGCATTCTGATGGCGCCTCGCGTCTGCCGGGGCGGCGCAGGGGAAAGCCCGTCAGTCGCCCCGCGATGGTGTTCGGCGCGCGGTGCGCCTGAGCGCCAGCCACCACAGCAGCGCCGCATTGAGGGCCCACCCTCCCGCAAGGACGATGAGTGCGGTTTGCGCTACGCCTGGCGCCAGATCGAGCGTCAACAACGCCAGCGACCACGGCAGCGCCCCCGCGATGGCCGCCAGCATGGCCGTCTCGCTCTCGGGGAAGGCTGCGGACGAAACCACGCACACCACGCCCGCGGCTGTATAGGCGAGCGCGCCGAGGCTCCACCACGAAGGAAAGAGCGGTCGAGAGTTCGAGTCTGCGGTGTGCATATGGTGAAGATTGCCGATGGCAGCATCATGCCGCGACAGCCGCTCGCGCGCAGCCGTGTAGGGCTTCAGGCGGCGAGCGGCGCCAACCATGCGTCTGCGATGCAAGCAGCGGACCGGCGGGCCGGCACGTGGATGTGTGGGTAGAATTCGGCCTTCCCGGCGAGAAGCAGAAACGGCCAAGCCGTTGAATTGCCTGGTGTGGCCCTGCTTGGGGACGCGAGGTATGAAGGTTCGAAACCTTGTGTGCCAGCCAAGCTTCTTTCTTCTTCCGTCCGGCCCGGAATCTGCCCGTAGCTCAGTTGGATAGAGCACCTGCCTTCTAAGCAGGTTGTCGGGGGTTCGATCCCCTCCGGGCAGGCCATCTCAAACCTTCACGCCAGCGTTACCGCTCCCGCAGGCCTGCCCGCGGCGAAAGTCGTTCATCCGGGAAACTGCACCACCGGGCCGCCAGGCTTGGTACCCGGCGGAACAAAAGCGGGCGCAGGGTCGCCGCCGCGACCGAGCGAGCGGGTGTAGCTGTGGATGGCCTTCAAGTCTGCGTCGGTCATCGCGCGCACGTTGAACCATGGCATGGGCGGGCGGGGCGTCATGGCGCGCGCATGCTTCACCCACTGCTGCTGGCTCATGTCAGCCATGAGCAAGCGCAGATTGACCGCGTATGTGGTGCCCCACGGACCGGACCAGCCCAAGGCGTCACCGGTCAGCCACAGCTTCTCGTCCACCTCGCCGTTCTTCGTGGCGTAGCCGGGCGTATGGCAATCGTTGCAGCCCGCGATCATCACCAGGTAGCGGCCGCGCTGGATTTCGCCCTTGTTCGCCTTCTGGCTGCCGCCTGTTTGCGCCCCGGCCAAGGCTGAGGACAGGAGGATGGCCAACACGGCGGTGGAGCGCGCAACGCGGCGAATCAGATGAGCAGTCGGGGCGGCATGTGGATTCGTGCAATCCTTCATTGGCTGGCTCCTGGGTTTGGCGTTCATGTCGAAGTTGACATGGCACCACGGTAGCCCTCGGCGCCGGGCCGCGCATGGGCGCTTCAGCCATTTCTGCCTGGTTGTTTTGTCACGGGCACCGCGGCGTAGTCGCGATCGACGGCCACTGTGGCGAGATGCAACGGTCACAGCCCTGGCACCGTTCGACCTTGTAGCAGTGCAGCGGGAAAACCCGCGACCGGAAGCCCCTACGACGCTCTGGATGGCGCCTGGAAGGCGGCCTGGCGCGTGGCACGGACATTGCCCCCAATCCTCGTGAAGGCATGCCTGCGGGCACGCCCGAGCCGCTATCCACACCCACGAGGAGACACCCCATGCAATTGAAGCTCTTGAACGCGCTCATGGCCATCGGCCTGGCCGCGGCCGGCAGTGCCGGCGCGCAAGTCACGGACAAGATGATCCAGTCCGAAGCCACCGCCAACGGCAACGTCCTGACCTGGGGTGTGAACACCCAGGGCCAGCGCTACTCGCCGCTGAAGCAGGTCAACACCGGCACCGTGTCCCGGCTGGTGCCGGCATGGGCCTTCTCCTTTGGAGGGGAGAAGCAGCGGGGTCAGGAGGCGCAGCCCGTGATCCACAAGGGCAAGATGTTCGTCACCGCTTCCTACTCGCGCATCTACGCCCTCGACGCCACCACCGGCAAGAAGCTGTGGAAGTATGAGCACCGTTTGCCCGAGGGCATCATGCCCTGCTGCGACGTCGTCAACCGCGGTGCGGCGCTGTACGACAACCTGGTGATCTTCGCCACGCTCGACGCCCAGCTGGTGGCGCTCGACCAGAACACCGGCGACGTGGCCTGGAAGGAGAAGATCGACGACTACGCGGCCGGCTACTCGGCCACCGCCGCGCCGATCATCGCCAACGGCCTGATCCTCACCGGGGTGTCGGGTGGCGAGTTCGGCATCGTCGGCCGCGTCGAGGCGCGCGACGCCAAGACGGGCCGCATGGTGTGGTCGCGCCCCACGGTGGAAGGCCACATGGGCTACACCTACGACAAGGACGGCAACAAGCAGGAGGCGGGCATCTCGGGCACCGTCAACAACAGCTGGCCGGGGGACCTCTGGAAGACAGGGGGCGCTGCCACCTGGCTGGGCGGCACCTTCGATGCCAAGACCGGCCTGGCCTACTTCGGCACCGGCAATCCGGCGCCGTGGAACAGCCACCTGCGCAAGGGCGACAACCTGTTCTCCTGTTCGACCGTGGCCATCGACGTGAAGACCGGCCAGATCAAGTGGCACTACCAGAACACGCCCAGCGACAGCTGGGACTTCGACGGCGTGAACGAGTTCGTCACTTTCGACATGGACGGGCGGCGCGTGGGCGGCAAGGCCGACCGCAACGGCTACTTCTACGTCAACGATGCCACCACCGGCCAGCTCCTCAACGCTTTTCCCTTCGTCAGGAAGACGACCTGGGCCGACGGCATCGACCTGAAGACCGGCCGCCCGAACTACGTGGCCGAGAACCGCCCCGGCGACCCGGTCGCCAGCGATGGCAAGAAGGGCAACTCGGTCTTCGCGGCACCGGGTTTCCTGGGCGGCAAGAACCAGATGCCGATGGCCTACAGCCCCGACACGAAGATGTTCTACGTGCCCGCCAACGAATGGGGCATGGACATCTGGAACGAACCGGTGGCCTACAAGAAGGGCGCCGCCTACCTCGGCTCGGGTTTCACCATCAAGCCGCTCAACGAGGACTACATCGGCGCGCTGCGCGCGGTCGATCCGAAGACCGGCAAGATCGCCTGGGAGGTCAAGAACGGCGCGCCGCTGTGGGGCGGTGTGCTCACCACCGGCGGCAACCTGGTGTTCTGGGGAACGCCCGAGGGCTACCTGAAGGCGGCCGACGCCAAGACCGGCAAGGTGCTGTGGGAGTTCCAGACCGGCTCGGGCGTGGTGGCGCCGCCGGTCACCTGGCAGCAGGGCGGCGAGCAGTATGTGTCTGTGGTCTCCGGCTGGGGTGGCGCGGTGCCGCTGTGGGGCGGCGAGGTGGCCAAGAAGGTCAACCTGCTGGAGCAGGGCGGCATGGTGTGGGTCTTCAAGATCCCCTCTGCCGGCACCACGCGCACCGCCCGCGCGGGCGATGTCCGCACCGCATCCAACTGAGGGGAGCGCCATGACGGATCGCAACAGCGAAGGGGGCCGCGACGCCTCCCGCCGGGATTTCGTCGGCCGCGCGGTCGGCGGTGTTTGCCTGCTGGCGGCAGTGCCGGTGCGCGTGCTGGCCGCGCCGCCGCGCGTCGAGGAGAACGACGAGACGGCAGTGCAGCTCGGCTACAAGCACGATACGAAGAACGTCGACAAGAAGAAGTACCCCCGCCATGCGGCGACGCAGGAATGCGTGAACTGCGCCATGTGGCAGGGCACGCCCACCGATGCCTGGGCGGGCTGCGCGATGTTCGGGCGCAAGCAGGTCGCGGCCAAGGGCTGGTGCATGGCATGGGCGCCCAAGCCCGCCTGAGCGGCGCAGCGCGCGGCCCGCGCCCTTCAGCGCGGGGACGCGCGGTGGCAGGCGGGCTTCGCGCCCTGCCTGCTGGTGCGGCGCAGCGACTGGCCGGCCGCATTCACAGCGAGATCTCCATGCCGTCGTAGGCCACCTCGATGCCATGGCTTTCGAGCACCTTGCGCTGCGCGCTGGCGGCATCGAGGATCGGGTTGCTGTTGTTGATGTGGATCAGCACCTTGCGCCGCGCCGACGTGGCCAGCATCGCGTCCACCATGCCGGCGCGCGAGCCGGCGCCGGTCTGCGGCAGATGCCCCATGTCGCTCGCGGTTCGGGTGCCCAGGCCCGCGTGGCGCATCTCGTCCTCGGCCCAGAAGGTGCCGTCGAGCAGCAGGCAGTCGGCGTCGTGCATCCAGCGCAGTTCCTGCGGGCCCACCTCGGCGAGGCCCGGCGCATAGAAGAGGCGTCGGCCGTCGCGCAGGTCCTCGATCAGGAGGGCGATGTTGTCGCCCACCGTCTGCTCGCGGCGGTGCGGCGAATAGGGCGGGGCCTTGCCGGGGATGGCCACGGCGGTGAAGCGCAGCGACGGAAAGCCCGCGACGCTGAAGTCGACAAGGGTCTGGGTGCCGGCCACGGCCAGCAGGTGCCAGCGCGTGCCGCAGTAGTGCTCCAGCACGCTGAGCACAGGGAAGGAAGTGGTCAGGTCCTCGAACACGCAGGGCGTGGCATAGAGATCGATGCAGGGCCCTTCGCGCAGGCCGAGCAGCCCGGCGACGTGGTCGATCTGCGCATCCAACAGCACCACCGCCTTGATCGGCGTGTCGCGCAGTCCGTGGCGCGGATGCAGCTGGGCGTGGCTGCGGATCTGCTGGCCGATGTCGGGCGATGCGTTGAGCAACACCCACGATTCGCCATCGGCGGAGACGGCGACCGAGCTCTGCGTGCGCGCGCAGGCATCGAGCACGCCCTGGCGCTGGCCTGCGCACATTTGGCAGTTGCAGTTCCATTGGGGAAAGCCGCCGCCCGCGCCGGAGCCGAGGACGAGAATTTTCATGAGGCCTCCAACGCCGGGGTCGACCATTGCATGAAGTCTCCTTGTATGGGCTGTACCGGGCCGGGCGGAATTGCCGGGCGGCGACATTGCGCAAATCGCATGCCTACGGGGCGCGATACACAAGGTGCGCCGAAAAGCGGTTGGCTTCCCTTGGGCGAGCGCGCGAATTGCTCCAGGCTGGTACAGCGCCGTGCGGCGCTGGCACAGGGGTTTACCCGAGGCTTCGCACGCGCCCCGTCAATCGCGATTGTTCCAGCGCAGCTTGCGATAGATGGTGTTGCGGCTGATGCCCAGGCGCTTGGAGGCGACGGAGATGTTGCCGTCGGCCGCCGCGAGGGCGCTGCGGATCATGTCGATCCCGGCTTCCCCCAGGGTGCGCGGAACCTCTGGTGGAGCGTCCGGCCGGGGCTCGGCGTCGGGCGTGGGGCGCATCGTGTGCTCGGGCACGGCAGCAGCGTGCGCCGCCTCCGGCAGGGCGGGCGCTCCAGGGGGAGGCGGCGCCGGTGCCTGCGCTGCCGCGAGGGGCGCGGCGTGAGGCCGCACGCGCCGGGCATCCTCCAGGAAGTCGTCCGACAAGTGGTGTTCGTAGATGTGGCTTTCGCCCGCGCCCATCACGGCGGCGGTGCGAAGCACGTTGGCGAGCTGGCGCAGGTTGCCCGGCCAGGCATAGGCCTTGAAGAGCGCCAGCACCGAGGCGTCGATCTCGGGCGTGTCCTGCGGGCATTCGGCCAGCAGGATGCGCCGCGCCACCACGTCGAGGTCGCTGCGCTCGCGCAGCGCCGGCAGCCGCACCACGAGGCCGTTGAGGCGGTAGTACAGGTCTTCCCGGAAGGTGCCGGCGTCGATCATTTCGCGCAGGTTGCGGTGCGTGGCGCCGATGACGGCGATGTCCACCGGGATCGACTTGAGGCTGCCCAGCGGAGTGACGTTGCGCTCCTGCAGCACCCGCAGCAGCCGCGCCTGCAGGGACAGCGGCATGTCGCCGATCTCGTCCAGGAACAGCGTGCCGCCGTTGGCCTGCACGATGCGCCCCACCGAGCCCTTGCGGCGCGCGCCGGTGAAGGCGCCGTCCTCGTAGCCGAACAGCTCGGCCTCGATCAGCGACTCGGGAATGGAGGCGCAATTGACCGCCACGAAGGGCTGTCGGGCGCGATTCGAGTCCTGGTGCACGGCGCGCGCGAGCAGTTCCTTGCCCGTGCCGGTTTCGCCGAGGATGAGCAGCGGAATGTCGCGGTTGATGACGCGCCGCACTTTCTGCAGCGCGGCCGCGATCTGGGCGTCGCCGGTGTCGAGGTAGTGCAGGCCGGAGAAAGGAGGATGGGAGGAAGGGCTGGGGTGCTGCGTCGCTGCGGCGGCGGCGCCCGCCGCCTGCACCGGAGGAGCGCCCGCCCCGCCGGGCATGCGCGGCTCCACCGAGGTCACCGGCATGTCCAGCACCACCCCGCGCTGCGGCCCGTTGAATCGGGCGCTGACGTGGAACTGCTGCCCATTGGCCGCATGCAGCATCATCGGCGTGGGCAGCGGCGCGCGGAAATGGTCGAACACGGCCGAGGCCGTGATGCCGAACAGGCTCGTCAGGCTCTGCATGCGCAGCGCGGCGATGCTCATGTCCAGCTGGTCCAGTGCGCCGCGGTTGGCGCCCAGGATCTTGCCGTCGACGCCGACGACGATGATCCCCTCGAGCAGCGTGCCGATGAACTCCGCGCGGCCATGGAAGTGCAGCCGCAGGCGGTTGCCGTAGTCGTCCGACAGCCACTGGTTCTCGATCATGCGCGCCGACATGCGCACCAGGCCCATGGTGTGCTGGTGATAGGAGCGCTGGTCGCCGGTGACGTCGAGCACGCCCAGCATCTCGCCGCGGGGATCGAAGATCGGCGCGGCCGAACAGGTAAGGAAGTTGTTGGCGTGGATGAAGTGCTCACCGCCATGCACGACCGTCGGCGTTTCCTCGACCAGCGTGGTGCCGATGGCGTTCGTGCCCTTGGAATGCTCGGCCCAGCTCACCCCCGGCGTGAGCGCCACCTTGTTGGCGCGCTGCAGGAACTTGTCGTCGCCGACGGAGTGGAGGATTGTGCCGGTGGTGTCGGCCAGCACGATCATGCTGTCGGTGTCGACGATCTGCTCCAGCAGCATCTCCATCACCGGTGCCGCGTGCGTGAACAGCCGCTGGTTGCGCTCGCGCGCCACCACGAGGTCGCTGCGCCGCAGCGGATCGAAGTCCGGCCGCTCGACGCGCGACAGGCCCAGCGCAGCGCAGCGCTGATGCCACTGCTCGATCAGTTCGGTGCGGCCGGCTCGGGGGGGCGTGACGGCCAGCGTCGATGGCTTGGTCCAGCCCTGGAGAGGGCCGGCGGGGGCATGAAAGGCGTCAACCATCTGCTGTCTCCTGTCCTGCTTCTTTTGAGCGGGCAACTTGTCTCTGGCCAGTTTCGAAGAATGCTCTCACTGGTTTGCTTCATTTTGGAACACCCCCGGGGAGCGGGGTGTCCCGAGCGGACGCTGCAGAGGCAAGGATGCCACAGCAACCGCCCCTTGTGGGCACTGTCCGGTGTCGGGACGGTACAGGGAAGGCAATTTGTGTTCCCGCTTGCAGCAACGGACCGTTGGCATAGCGATTGCAGATTTGTGCGGGATCCCCATCACCACAAAGGAGACCCGACATGAAGAATCCCGATCCACGAATCCTGCGGCCCCTGGCCCGTCCGCCGAGGCTGCGCAAGGCGGCCGGTGCTTTGCTTGCGGCGGTGCTGAGCGTGGCCGCTTCCGGCGCTGCCTGGGCCCACGGCGATGTCACGCCACAGGCCGTGGACACTTCGTCGCTGCCGAAGCTGGGCGATCAGTGGCGCGCAGAGAACCCGTTTCGCGGCAACGGCGGGGCCATCCAGATCGGCACGTCCGCCTATAACCAGAACTGCGCGCGCTGCCACGGCATCGACGCCATCTCCGGCGGCATCGCACCCGACCTGCGCAAGCTCGACAACGATTGCGCCTCCCTCAAGGAAGCGGCGCGCAAGGCGGCCTGCGTGAAGGAGATCGACGACTTCTTTCTCACCACCGTGCGGCGCGGCCGCACGCGCAACGGTGCCGTCTACATGCCGCCGTTCGAAGGATCGATGAACCAGGAGGCGATCTGGGCGATCAAGACCTACCTGGAGACGCGGCGCGACAAGCCGATGTGAGGCGACTGCGATGCACACACTTTCCTCCTTCTTGTCGCGCCGCGAGTGCCTGCGGTGGGCCGCGGCCGCCGGCGTGGCCGCGCTCGCTGGCACGGCGCGCGCGGCCACGCTCGACAGGATCCGCGCACGCGGCACGCTGAGCGTGGCGATCTACCAGGACATGCCCCCCTTCCACGTGGGTGGCCAGGGCATCGACATCGAACTGGCGCGCGCGCTGGCCGGCGCGCTGGACGTGAAGCTCTCGCTGCTGCCGTTCCTGGCCGACGAGAACATGGGCGACGACCTGCGCAACATGGTGTGGCGCGGCCACTACCTGGGCTTCGGCCCGGCCGATGTGATGCTGCACGTTCCGGTGGACCGCCCGCTGATGAACGAGACGCCGCAGGCGCTCATCTTCGCGCCGTACTACCGCGAGCGCGTGGTGCTGGCGCGGCGGCTCGACCGCTTGCCGCAGCTGGAAACGCTCTCGGCGCTGGGCAATGCGAAGGTGGCCGTATCCGGCAAGACACTGGCGGGCTGGCTCATGATCGGTGCCGACAACGGCGCCTACCGCGACCAGCTCGACACCCAGCCGAAGGACGGTGCCGAAGCGGCCCGCGCGCTGCAGCGCGGCGAAGTGGCCGCCGCCGCGGGGCTCGCCTCCGAGATCGAATCGGTGTTGCGCGGTGACACGCGCTTTGCCATCGCGCCGCTGCCCTCTGCGCGCATCCAGGGCAACGGCTGGGCGGTGGGCATGGCGGTCAAGAAAGACGCGACCGACCTGGCCCAGGCGCTGCAGGCCAGCGTCAATGCCCTCGCTCAGGGCGGGCGGCTGCGCACGATGTTCGAGGGGGGAAACGTCGACTGGCAGGCGCCGTGAGTCGACGAGCAATGGCAACGATCTTGCGCATTCCAGCGGATACCAACAACTGACGACCAACGACGGACGACGTGTCCGAAGACCACATGAGCATGCCCAATTCCATCGAATCCGTCCTCGTCGAGAACCGCGTGTTCCCGCCCGACGCCCGCGCCAGCTCTGGCGCGCGCATCTCCGGCATGGCCGCCTACGAGGCCCTGTGCCGGGAAGCCGAGCAGGACTTCGAGGGCTTCTGGAGCCGCCTGGCGAAGGACAACCTGCAATGGACCAAGCCCTTCACCCGGACCCTGGACGAATCCAAGGCGCCGTTCTACGAATGGTTCGGCGACGGCGAGCTCAACGCCAGCGCGAATTGCCTCGACAAGCACATCGGCACCCCCGTCGAGCACAAGACCGCCATCGTCTTCGAGGCCGACGACGGCACCGTCACCCAGGTCACCTACAAGGAACTGCTCGCCCGCGTGAGCCAGTTCGCCAACGCGCTCAAGGCCGCCGGCATCCACAAGGGCGACCGCGTCATCATCTACATGCCCATGACCGTGGAAGGCGTCGTCGCCATGCAGGCGTGCGCGCGCATCGGCGCCACCCACAGCGTCGTGTTCGGCGGCTTCTCGGCCAAGGCGCTGCAAGAGCGCATCATCGACGCCGGCGCCGTGGCCGTCATCACCGCCAACTACCAGCTGCGCGGCGGCAAGGAACTGCCGCTCAAGGCCATCGTGGACGACGGCATAGCGCTGGGCGGCTGCGAGTCGATCCGGACCGTGTTCGTGTATGAGCGCACCGCCACCGCCTGGAGCCGCATCGAAGGCCGCGACAAGAGCTTCGCCGAAGCACTGGCAGGGCAGAGCACCGAATGCGCTCCCGTGCCGGTGAACGCCGAGCACCCGCTCTTCATCCTCTACACCTCCGGCTCCACCGGCAAGCCCAAGGGCGTGCAGCACGCCACCGGCGGCTACCTGCTGTGGGCCCGGCTCACCATGGACTGGACCTTCGACATCCGGCCCGAAGACGTGTTCTGGTGCACCGCCGACATCGGCTGGATCACCGGCCACACCTACGTGGCCTACGGCCCGCTCGCCGCCGGCGCCACCCAGGTGGTGTTCGAAGGCATCCCCACCTTCCCGCATGCCGGGCGCTTCTGGCAGATGATCGAGAAGCACAAGGTGTCGGTGTTCTACACCGCCCCCACGGCCATCCGCTCGCTCATCAAGGCGGCCGAGGGCGACGAGAAGGTGCACCCCAAGAACTGGGACCTGTCCAGCCTGCGCATCCTCGGTTCGGTGGGCGAGCCCATCAACCCCGAGGCGTGGATGTGGTACCACCGGAACATCGGCCACGAGAAATGTCCGATCGTCGACACCTTCTGGCAGACCGAAACCGGCGGCCACGTGATCACGCCGCTGCCCGGGGCCACGCCGCTGGTGCCCGGCTCGTGCACCTTGCCGCTGCCGGGCATCATGGCCGCCATCGTGGACGAGACCGGCAAGGACCTGCCCCACGGCGCGGGCGGCATGCTGGTCATCAAGCGGCCCTGGCCCTCGATGATCCGCACCATCTGGAACGACCCCGAGCGCTTCAGGAAGAGCTACTTCCCCGAGGAGATGGGCGGCACCATCTACCTGGCCGGGGACGGCGCGGTGCGCAGCGAAGACCGCGGCTACTTCCGCATCACGGGGCGCATCGACGACGTGCTGAACGTGTCGGGCCACCGCCTGGGCACGATGGAGATCGAATCGGCGCTGGTGTCCAAGACCGACCTGGTGGCCGAGGCGGCCGTGGTGGGCCGGCCCGACGACGTGACGGGCGAGGCGGTGTGCGCCTTCGTGGTGCTCAAGCGCGCGCGCCCGACGGGGGAGGAGGCCAGGCAGATCGCCAACGAGCTGCGCAACTGGGTGGCCAAGGAGATCGGGCCGATCGCCAAGCCCAAGGACATCCGCTTCGGGGACAACCTGCCCAAGACGCGCAGCGGCAAGATCATGCGCCGGCTCCTGCGCAGCATCGCCAAGGGCGAGGCGATCACGCAGGACACTTCCACGCTGGAAAATCCGGCCATCCTGGAGCAGTTGTCACAGACCAATTGATTGGCTCTGTAGGACATGGCCGTAACTGGAAAGCAGGGGCTATTGCGGCTCTCGGCCTGAGGTAAAACCAGCGCAGCCGCTGTGCGCCTGGCGCGCATGGCGGGTTCCGCTGTGTTCGACTTTCCGAAGGAGGCCCCCCATGGGCGTGAGATCTGCTTTCCTGTTCGTCAACCTGAGCTCTGTGCATCTGAAAAGGGGAGCGGGCTCGCCTCGCGAAACCCGCCCCCTTTGATCAACTTCCCCCGAATACCTCGATCTCGACCCGTCGGTTGGGAGCCAGGCAATCGATGAGCGCCGCTCGCGCGGCCTGCGCGCACTGCACTTTCGGTTCGGATTCACCCATGCCTGCACCTGCACGTTGGGCGCTGACACACCGGCTCGCATCAGATAGTCGCGAACGGTGTTCGCGCGGGCCAGCGAGAGTGCGCTGTTGTACGCGGCGCGCGGCCGAGGTGACGCCTTTGGTTGTCGTTTCGAGGAAATTCGACGTCGAGTGGCGATGACAAGATCTGGTGCAGATCTGCCGGGCAAAAAAAACCCGCCGAGGCGGGAAAAAATTGCGGGGTCAGTTTCCGGGGGATGCCCGCAATGGCGGGCGAGGCAGTTACGCCAGAACTCCGAAATTTCGGATGTGAATCAATGCACAACGTGCAGTGAACAAACGTCGCTGCATCATCCCGGCCCAGTCGGGGATCGGATCGAGCTCCACTGCGTCAAGGGAGCCTTGGCAAGCAGCGCTCTGGGATCGCACCTCGACCTACATCTGGGCGTGATGGGGCGGCAGAAGCCCTTTACCGATTGTGTGTGGCCGACTGGGAACGCCGTCGTCTGTTCCGCAGTAGCGGGCCACAGCTCGCCCCAGGTGCGTGATCTCGTTCACTGTCGCAAGGGGCGGTGCTGCGCCGTGCGGTGGTGAGAATGCCACCTTGATGTACCCGGCATCTTCCAGGTGCTTCAATTGATCGACGACAGAGTTGCCCCAGAACTGCATTGGCAGTCGCGCAGCCAGGACTTGGGTGAACAGCGCATGTCCCATGTGCCTCTCCAGTCAGTGTATTGAGCCGGGGTCCGGGCTTGCGATGAAGATCAAATCCATCGTTGGCATCTTGAACCAGACCCGAGTGATGCCGGTGATCCCGGGTCACATCAATCGCGCTCCGCGGGCAAATCGCATCGAGGGCTGCATGAATTTGCGAATGTCGCCCATCTTCGCGATCTCGGCGAGGCCCTCGTCGGTAATGCCCTCCACCGTCGCCATCGAGGCCTTGGCGTAGAGTCCCGCCGGCTGAAGCGCGGTAATTTTGGCCTCGATCAATCCTGTGGCCATGAGCACGGACACATCTCGAATTTCCTCTGGCGCGACGACCTGTACCGGTAGCTGTGTGCGCAGAAGCCTTATCAGGAACAAGAGCGGCATTGGATCCTCCGGGTTGCCGGCGCTAGCTGTGCCCAATGTGCCGGCTTGATTTGGGAGGAAAAGTGTGTTCCCGGGTGCGATAGGTCGCAACCGGGCTTATCTGCAACCAAGGGCTGAATCTGTGAGCGACATCACACCTGCGAACAGGTTCAGGCGCAGAGATGCATTGGAAGAGGCCCGGACGGTGAGCAGGTGGAGCTGAAAAGCAAAACGCCTGCAACAACTTACGTCATTGCAGGCATTCACTTTTTTTGGTCGGGGCGAAAGGATTCGAACCTTCGACCCTCTGGTCCCAAACCAGATGCGCTACCAGGCTGCGCTACACCCCGACAAGCCTTCTATTCTAGCCCGGATATCGGGCCTCTCAGCGTTTCTCGTATTGAGTCTTGCCGAAAAGGATCTCGCGCTCCTTGTCGCCGGTGATCGGCTGGCGCAGGTCGGCCAGCACTTTCACGCCGCGCTGCACGGCGGGGCGCGCGGCAATGGCGTCGAACCAGGCCTTCAGGTGCGGGTAGTCGGTGAGGGTGATGCCCTGGTTTTCCCAGCTGCGCAGCCACGGGAAGATGGCGATGTCGGCAATCGAATAGGTCTTGCCGGCGATGAACTTGTTCTTCGACAACTGCTTGTCGATCACGCCGTAGAGGCGCTTGGCCTCGTTGCTGTAGCGCTCGATGGCGTAGCTGATCTTCTCGGGGGCATACATGCGGAAGTGGTGCGCCTGACCGAGCATGGGCCCGACGCCGCCCATCTGGAACATGAGCCATTGCAGGACGTCGTAGCGCTCGCGATCGGTCTTGGGCAGCAGCTTGCCGGTCTTGCCTGCCAGGTAGACCAGGATGGCGCCCGATTCGAAGAGCGAGATCGGCTTGCCGTCCGGACCGTCGGGGTCGGTGATGGCCGGAATCTTGTTATTGGGGCTGAGCTGCAGGAAGTCGGGAGCGAACTGGTCACCCTTGCCGATGTTGATCGGCCGGGCGGTGTACGGCAGGCCGCACTCTTCCAGCATGATGTGAATCTTGTGGCCGTTGGGCGTGGGCCATGAATAGACCTCGATGGGCGATGCGGGCATGTCGCGGGGCTCCGATGTAGGGGTGGGAATTCGAGGGAGGCAGCATATACGCGGCCATTCAAACGCGTGCAGCGCCGGGCATTCCCCGCTCAGGCAACAAGCGGCGTGCCTCCCTCAGGCCACGGCCGAACTGGATGAAAGATGCTGGTGGATGAGCGCCACCACGGCAGCGCCTTCACCGATGGCGCCGCCCACCCGCTTGACCGAGCCCGAGCGCACGTCGCCCACGGCAAACACACCCTGCACGCTGGATTCGAGCGCCGTGGCGGGACGCGCCGGAAAGCCGCCGCTCGCCGCGCCGCCCGTCAGCACGAAGCCGTGCGTGTCGACCGAGACACCGCAGCCTTCGAGCCAGCTGGTCTCGGGCTCTGCCCCGACGAAAAGAAAGATGTTGCGCGCCGCGCAGTCGTGCTCGTTGCCCGTGGTCTGGCAGCGCCAGGTCGCACCCGTGAGGCCTTGCTCGGAGCCGCCGTTCAGCTTCACCAGCTGGGTGTGCGGATGCAGTTCGATGTTGGGCGTGGCCTCGATGCGATCGATCAGGTAGCGCGACATGCTGGCCGCCAGCGAGGGGCCGCGCACCAGCACATTGACCTTGGCCGCATGGCGCGACAGGAACACTGCCGCCTGGCCCGCCGAGTTGCCGCCGCCCACCAGCGCGACTTCTTGCTGCGAGCAGAGCTTGGCTTCGATGGCCGACGCCCAGTACCAGATGCCGCGCCCCTCGAATTCGGAGAGCCTCGGCACGTCGGGCCGGCGGTAGCGTGCGCCGCTGGCAATCACCACCGTGCGCGCATTGATGGTGCGGCCGTCGGCCAGGGCGATGCGCAGGCTGCCGACGGGGTTGTTGCGCGTGCAGTCCAGTGACTTGACTTTGGCCGGGATCAGCATTTCCACACCGAACTTCTGCGCCTGCACGAAGGCCCGGCCCGCCAGCGCCTGCCCCGAGATGCCGGTGGGAAAGCCCAGGTAGTTCTCGATGCGCGCGCTCGCGCCGGCCTGGCCGCCGAAGGCGCGGCAGTCGAGCACGATCACGCGCAGGCCCTCGGAGGCCGCATACACCGCGGTCGCCAGCCCGGCGGGGCCGGCGCCGACCACGGCCACGTCGAACAGCTCGTCGTGCTCCGCCGTGTCGACCATGCCCAGGCAGCGTGCCAGTGCATCTTCGGCCGGGTTGACCAGCACCGAGCCGTCGGGGCACACGGCCAGCAGCTGGCAGGTGCCGTACTGTTCCAGCAGCGCCGCGGCATCCGGATCTTCCGCCGCATCGACCAGGTGATAGGGGTGCCCGTTGCGACGAAGAAAGTTCTCCAGCCGGGCCATGTCGGGCGACTGCGGCTGGCCGATCAGCACCGGCCCGCTGGCGCCGGATTCGATCAGCGCCACGCGCCGAAGAATCAGAGCCCGGGTGATGCGCTCGCCAAGATCGGCTTCCGCCACCAGAAGCGCGCGCAACTGCGCGGGCGGCACGATCAGCGCTTCGACTTCTTCTTCGGCATGGCCGTCGACCAGGGCAGGGCGGCCGCTCAACTGGCCCACTTCGGCAAGAAATTCGCCCGGACCCTGGCGCACGATGGGCACCACGTGCCCCAGGCCGTCGCGTTGCGTGACCGCCACCACGCCCTTGAGCAGGACGAACATGCCCGGGCTCGTTTCCCCGGCGGTGAACAGGCGCTCCCCGCGTGCAAAGCGCTGCACGGTTCCGAAGTGCGCAATGCGCGCGATTTCGGTATCGCTGAGAACGGGAAAAGTCTGGTGGAGACGGTTGTCCAAATTGCTGTTTGCAGCGGTGGCCATTTGCAGAAGCTCCTTGTCGCGGACCCATCGCATTAGACAACCAAGCGGCCCTCCCATGCGACCCGAACACGCCGTAACCCCCGTCATGCAAATGCAATGCCACTGACATGCCCGTTTCACCGCAGGTGCAGAGACTCCATCGGCAGAAAGGGTTCCTCATGAAAGAACTGCCCAACCCGACATTTCCGCTGTCGCAGATCGGACTGCGCGCCGCCCTGTGGCCGGCCCCGGCAGCTGCGCGCCCAACGCTGCCCGAGGCGCCTGCTGCAGTGCTGGTGCCGCCGGTCGTCGATGCCAGGCAAGGTATCACCGTGAGCTGGGCGCGTCACCTGGACGAGGTGCGCGCCGCGCAGCGCCTGCGCTACCAGGTGTTCGTCGGCGAAATGGGTGCGCGCGTGAGCACGCCGCTGGCAGGCCACGACATCGACCTGTTCGACGACTTCTGCGAACACCTGCTGGTGCGCGAAGAACTGACGCAGCAAGTGATTGGTACCTACCGCGTGCTCACGCCGGCCCAGGCCCGGCGCGTGGGCAGCACCTACAGCGACACCGAGTTCGACCTGACCCGCCTGCGCGACCTGCGCGAGCGCATGGTCGAGCTGGGTCGCAGCTGCGTGCATCCGGACCACCGCCAAGGCGGCGTGATCCTCGCGCTGTGGGGTGCCCTGGCCGGGTTCATGCATCGCAACAAGCTCGACACCATGATCGGCTGCGCGAGCATCCCGATGTCGCACAACGGCGTGACCAACGGCGATGCAGCGGCCAGCATCTGGCGCCAGCTCTCGGCGAGCCACATGGCGCCGATCCAGTACCAGGTGCAGCCGCGCCTGCCGCTGCCGGTCGAAAGGCTCGACGGTGCGCTCGATGTCGAGCCGCCCGCGCTGATCAAGGGTTACCTGCGCCTGGGCGCCAAGGTGCTGGGTGCGCCGGCCTGGGACCCGGACTTCAATACCGCGGACCTGCCGATGCTGATGCGCATCGACGACCTGCCGGCGCGCTATCGCAAGCATTTTCTGGGCGCATGAAACCAGCGGTTGCCCGGCCCGCTGCCAGGCCATCCGCCTCGTCGCCCGGCACGGGGGAGCCGAGCGCTGGACCGCCGGCGTCACAGGAACGTCACGGAAACGTCACAAACGAGGGCGACACTGTCATATTTCAGCCTACGTGTGCTCCCGTGCCCCTTGCTCCAGAATCAGTGCCCATGCAATCTGCTCCCGCTGACCGGACGCTCGCGGTCGCGGCATCGGCGCTTCCGCTGCTCGACCGCGATCACAGCATCCTGTCTTTCAATGAGCGCGTGCTCGACTGGGCCCACCGGCCCGAGGTACCGCTGATCGAGCGTCTTCGGTACCTGTGCATCGTTTCTTCCAATCTTGACGAGTTCTTCGAAGTGCGTGCGGCACCGCACCTGATTGCCAGCAGCGCCGGCGACCAGAAGGGCAGCTACACGATCGAGTCGTTCGAGCGCCTGGCCGAGGCGGCCCACACGCTGGTGGCGCGCCAGTACGCGCTCTACAACGACGAGCTGATGCCGACCTTCGCAAAGCACGGCATCCACATCATTTCGCACGGCGAACGCAATGCGGCCCAGCGCAAATGGGTCAGCGAATATTTCGAGCGCGAAGTGCGCCCGCTGCTGATTCCCGTTGGCCTGGATCCGGCGCACCCGTTTCCGCAGGTGGCCAACAAGTCGCTCAATTTCATCGTGCGGCTCGGTGGCAAGGACGCCTTCGGGCGCGAAAACCCGATTCAGATCGTCAAGGTGCCGCGCGTGCTGCCGCGCGTGATCCGCATGCCGGCCAAGGTGTCCGACGGCAAGACGCTGTTCGTCGCGCTTTCGAGCGTGGTGCGCGCGCATCTCTCGAGCATGTTCCCGGGACGCGAGGTGGGTGACTTCTCCCAGTTCCGCGTTACCCGGCACTCCGACCTCGCGGTGGACGAGGAAGACGTCAAGAACCTGCGCACGGCCTTGCGCCAAGGGCTGCAGCATCGGCATTACGGACAGGCCGTTCGGCTCGAGGTGTCTGCCAGCTGCGCCGAATCGCTCGCGAGCTTTCTGCTGGCGCAGTTCAACCTGCCGGCGCAGGCGCTTTATCGCGTGCATGGCCCGGTCAACCTGGCCCGGCTGACCCAACTGATCGATCTGCTGGAGGAGCCGCAGCTGCTCTTTCCGCCGTACTCCGCCTCGTATCCCGTCACGCTGTCTCCGGTGCAGTCGTTCTTCGAGCGGCTGCAGCGCGGCGACGTGCTGATCCACCAGCCCTTCGAGAGCTTCGACGGCGTGCTCGCTTTCCTGCGCGAAGCGGTGCAAGACCCGCAGGTGCTGGCCATCAAGCAGACCATCTACCGCACGGGCACCGATTCGGAGCTGATGGACCTGCTGCGCGAAGCCGTGCGCCGCGGCAAGGAAGTGACGGTGGTGGTGGAGCTCAAGGCCCGCTTCGACGAAGAGGCCAACATCAACTGGGCCGAAATGCTCGAGTCGATCGGCGCTCAGGTGGTGTATGGCGTGGTCGGCCTGAAGACGCACGCCAAGATGCTGCTGGTGACGCGCCGCGAAGGCAAGCAGATGCGCCGCTACGGCCATCTCTCCACCGGCAACTACAACCCGCGCACCGCAAGGCTCTACACGGACATCAGCCACCTGACGGCCGACCCGCTGCTGACGGCCGACATGGAAGCGGTGTTCGTGCACCTTGCCAGCCAGAGCCGGCTGCCCAAGCTCAACCGCATGTGGCTGGCGCCGTTCGATTTGCACAAGAACCTCGTCTCGCAGATCGATGCGCTGGGCCTGGCCGCTTCCACCGGCGAGCCTACGCGCATCGTGGCCAAGATGAATGCACTGACCGACGAACAACTGGTCGCCGCACTCATGCGCGCAGGACAGAACGGCGTGAAGATCGACCTCATCGTGCGCGGTGCCTGCACCTTGCCGGCGCAGGTGCCGGGGCTGACCGACAACATCCGCGTGCGTTCGGTGATCGGGCGTTTTCTCGAGCACTCGCGGGTCTTCTATTTTCGCAACGGGGAGGAGGAGTCGCTCTACCTCTCGAGCGCCGACTGGATGAACCGCAACATGATGCGGCGCGTCGAACTGGCCTGGCCGGTGACCGACCCCGGCCTTCGCCAACGCCTGATCGACGAATGCCTGGTGGCGTACCTGCACGACGGCCGCGATGCCTGGGACCTGGGAGGCGACGGGATCTACACGCGCGTCGACCACGACACCCACCGCGGCGAGGCGGGAGAGTCGCCTATCGTCGAGGCGCACGGCGCACAAGCCGCACTGATGAACCGATATGCATCGCGAGGCCATCACCCCGATGCATCCAGCAACTGACGATCGAAAGACGACGAGCATGGACTTGATCTTCTGGCGCCATGCCGAGGCCGAGGACTGGACCGAGGGCTGCGACGACCTGCAGCGCTCCCTCACCCCGCGCGGCGAAAAGCAGGCCAAGCGCATGGCCAGCTGGCTCGACCGGCAACTGCCCGACGGCACACGCATCATCTGCAGCCCCGCGCGGCGCTGCGAACAGACCGTGCTCGCGCTCGGCCGCAAATACAAGCTGCGCTCCGAACTCGCGCCAGACACCACCCCCGAGGCCATGCTGGGCGCGGCCGGCTGGCCCAATGGCAAGTCTGTGGTGCTGATGGTCGGCCACCAGCCATCGGTGGGGCAGGCCATTTCGCTGCTTCTCGGCTTGAAGCAGGACAGCTGCCCGGTTCGCAAGGGTTCCCTGTGGTGGATCCGGACCCGCGAACGCGACGGCGACGTGCAGACCGTGGTGGTCACGGTGCAGTCGCCCGAGCTTCTCTAGCTGCTGGAGCCGTCTTCAGGCGGATCCCCGTACCGGCGCTTCAAGACAGGCGCTTTGTCATGGCGGTGGGCAGAGGTGGCGGGGCGCTTGTCTCCCGGGAAAAGGTGCGCACCGCTCATGTGCGCATGCGGCGCAATTTCTACAGTGACTCCACGGCAAGACGCCTTGACCCGATGACGGGAAAGAAGCGGTGCCGGTCGGCCACCTCACTGGGGAACACGCATGAAACTGCTCCACCCGCTACCAAGAAGCTTCATGAACATGCTGCGCGCAGACGCCGGCATGTCCTTGAAAACGCTGACTCCCCTGCTTGTTGTCGCTGCCCTCCTGTCGGGGTGCGCAACGAACACCGCCCAGCCCGCGCTGCAGATCCGCCACGAAGCCACACGGGCGATCGAGAAGGTCGAACTCATCTACAACGACGAGGACCAGCTCATCGTCACGGACGGCGGCGGTTCCGGGCTGACGGGCTTCGCGGGGCTCCTGGGGCCCATTGGCGCGATATTGGCTCTCACCGTCGATACCAACAGCCGGATGTCGATGGCCGACCGGACCGATCGGCGCAGCAAGGAGTTCACGGCCGCCGTAAGGAACAGCGGAGCGGCCATGTCACTCAACAGGAAGTTCGCGGAGCGGCTGGCGGCGCGCCTGCGGGAAAGCGGCCGCGAGGTGAAGGTGACGCCTTTCATGCGCGCGACCGGACAGCTGGCCGAGATGCAGGTACCCGAACTCCGGCCCACTCCCGGCTACAGCACGTTGATCCTGCGGATCACCACGGCGTATGGGGCCTCCGATGCGACATCGAGTTTCAAGCCGTTCGTCTTGGTGGAGCAGTTGCTCCGGAACGAGCAGCAGGCCGTCGTTCACCAGACATCCAGCTTCGCCGACGTGACCGAGCCGACCTATTTTCTGTACGAAGGCCTGCTCAAGGACACCGCAGGTGCCCATGAAGGGCTGAAGCAGGGGCTCGACCGGGTCGTGCAGCCAGCCTATGCAGGCATGTTCGGAGACGACGCGCCGCGCACGGCCCGCTCGGCCACCACCCAAACCGCTGCCCTGGATGCGAACTGAAGCGTCTCGGGCCCGCTGAATGCCACCCGCCTTGGAGGCGCTGCAGCGCGGCGCCAGTGGCATACTCGGCGTCTGATGCATTTGGTCACAAATTGCATCTATAACTTACAAATGCACGGCGATTGCGCAGCAGGCGCCTTCCAGATACTCATGAAAACGCTTGTTTCCCTGTTCGTCGCGGTGGCCTTCCTGGCGGGGTGTGCCACGAATGCACCGCAGGCCGCGCTGCAGCCACGTCCCGATACCACCCGATCGCTTGCGAAGATCGAACTCCTCTACAACGAGGAAGACCAATTCACTGTCGTGGACGGGGGCGGTTCCGCCATTGCGGGCTTCGCCGGGCTTCTCGGGCCCGTTGGCACGCTGGTGGCGCTCGGTTTCGAAGTCGGCAGCCGGGCGACCCTGGCCGGCCGCACGGAGCGGCGCAGCAAGGAGTTCATGGCGGCAGTGAAGAACGACGGCACGGCGGCCACGTCCCTCAGCCGGCAGTTTGCGGAGCAATTCGCAGCGCGCCTGCGGGAGAGTGGCCGCGAGGTGAAGCTGACGCCCGCCTTCCGCGTCAACGGGCCAGTCGCCGAGATGCAGGCACTGGGACATCGGCCCACGCCCGGCTACAGCACGTTGACGATGCGGATCACTGCGGCATACGGCGCACCCGATGCCACGTCGAGTTTCAAGCCGTTCGTCGCGGTCGAGCAATTGCTGAGAGACGAGCAGCAGTCCGTCGTGTACCAGGCGACCCACACCGCCGATCTGGAGGAGCCCGCCTACTTCATGTATGACGGCCTGCTCCAGGACGCCAGAGGGGCCCGGGAAGGGCTGCGGCAGGGCTTCGCCCAGGCTGTGCAGCCCGCTTATTCCGTCATGTTCGGCCAGGACGAGCCGCACCTGGCCGGCGGTGCCGGGCCCACGCGGACGGCCGGCCTCGACGCAGCCTCGGCGCAAAGTGAAGTGAAGTGAAGCGCCTCAGCAGCCGCTGAGTTCCACGCGCCAGCTGCTGGTCTTCTGCCAGGCCAGCACTTCTTCCCGCAGCAGATGCGCGGACTGCGGATAGGCATCGGCCCAGTCGGGCGCGGAAGCGATCGTGAACGCCCTGGCGCCCAGCGCTGCGAGATGCAGCGCCTGCGGGTCTGGATCGCGGCGCGCGTGGCACAGGATCACCGCAAGGCGCAGCGACAGCAGCTGCATCACGAAGGTCTCGTCTTCCAGCGCGACGTCGAGCTTGCGCAGCTTTCCGCGCTGTCCCAGCACCAGCTGGCCGAGCGCATGCAACTCGTTGACGGCAAAGCCGGGCGCGTCGGTGTTGTCGAGGATGTAGGCGCCGTGCTTGTGATAGTCGCTGTGGGAAACCAGCGTGCCGATCTCGTGCAGCTGGGCCGCCCAGCCGAGCTTGCGCAGCGCCCGACCGGCGCGGCTTCCGGAGTTGCCGCCACGCGCGGCGGGTGCGAGCTGCACGAACAATGCCGCGGCCGTTTCGCCCACACGCCTGGCCTGGGCCGTATCGACCGAGAACCGGGCGGCCAGCCGCGCCACGGTGGCGGTGCGCATGTCGGCCACGCTTTCGTCGCGCTCCAGCAATTCGTAGAGCACGCCGTGGCGCAGCGCACCCTGGGCGACCTTCATTTCGTCGATGTCCAGCAGCTCGAACACGGCGCGCAGCACGCTCACGCCGCCGCCGATCACCGGCTTGCGGTCTTCGCGCATGCCGTCGATGCGCAGCTTGTCGGTGCTGCCGGCCTTGAGCAGGCGGTCGACCAGCCAGTTGAGGCCGTCGCGCGTGATCAGGCCCGGCTCGCCGCCGGCCGCTGCCAGCACGTCGCCCACCGCTCCGATGGTGCCGGATGCGCCATAGGCCACGTCCCACTGGTCGCGGGTGTAGCTCGAGAGCGCGTCGTCGAGCACCGCCTTGGCGGCCACCTCGGCGGCCCGGAATGCGGCCGGCGTGAAGAGACCTTCCGCGAAGTGCTTCATCGACCAGGCGACGCTGCCGACGCGGTAGGACTCCATCATCTCGGCGTCCAGCGCGCGGCCGATGATCATTTCGGTGGAACGCCCGCCGATGTCCACCACCAGCCGGCGTTCCCGATCGGAGGCGTCGGTGTGCGGCAGCATGTGCGCCACGCCCTGGTAGATAAGGCGGGCTTCTTCCCGGCCTGGAATCACGTCGATGCCAAAGCCCAGGATGGTGCGCGCGCGCAACAGGAATTCTTCGCGGTTGCGGGCCTCGCGCAAGGTCTGGGTGGCCACGGCGCGCACCTGCGAGCGCTTGAAGCCGGCCAGCCGCTCGCCAAAACGGGCGAGCGCGTCCCAGCCGCGCTGCATGGCCTCCGGCGTGAGGTTTCGGGCGCTGTCCAGGCCGTTGCCCTGGCGCACCGTTTCCTTGAGGTATTCGGTGCGGTGGATCTGGCCGTGGTCGACCTGTCCGATCTCGAGCCTGAAGCTGTTGGAGCCGAGATCGACTGCGGCGAGGCGGGTGCCGTTTTGCATGTAGTTGTGGTGAAGAGGGCGGTGTCTCTGATCGTAGCGCCGTGACAGGCGCGCCGCCCCCGAATCGCTGGTGGCGAGGTTGGGAAGGCTAGGCGCGGCGAATGACGATTGTGTGACAGCGTCACACAAGCCGCGGGGGAAACAGCGCCATTTTCCCTCTATGGCGGGGTGTCACACCGATGTCACACAAGCTTCCTAGAGTCCGTTCCAAGCCCGAAAGGGACTACTTCTTACTTCTAACGGAAGCTTTATGAAAACGACGTTCAAATTTGCAGCCGCCGGCCTCGTGGCCGCAGTCTTCGCCCATGTTCCCGCTTTCGCACAAGACGTGACCGGCGCCGGCGCCAGCTTTCCGGCGCCGCTGTATGCCAAGTGGGCCTCCGATTTCAACAAGGCCACCGGCGTCAAGATCAATTACCAGTCGGTCGGTTCGGGCGCGGGCTTGAAGCAGATCGAAGCCAAGACGGTCGATTTCGGCGCTTCCGATGCACCCCTGAAGGACGACGAACTCCAGGCCAAGGGCCTGATGCAGTTCCCCACCGTCATCGGCGGCGTGATTCCCGTGGTCAACATCCCCGGCATCAAGCCGGGTGAACTGAAGCTCAACGGCCAGGTGCTGGGCGACATCTACCTGGGCAAGATCACCAAGTGGAACGACCCCGCCATCAAGGCGCTGAACGGCTCGCTGGCCCTGCCGGACGCCGCCATTGCGCCGGTTCGCCGCGCTGACGGCTCGGGCACCAGCTTCCTGTTCACCAACTACCTGAGCAAGGTCAACTCCGAGTGGAAGACCAAGGTGGGCGAGGGCACGGCCGTGAACTGGCCGACCGGTGCGGGTGGCAAGGGCAATGAAGGCGTTGCTGCTTTCGTGAACCGCCTTCCCAACTCGATCGGCTATGTCGAGTACGCGTACGTCAAGCAGAACAAGATTAACTTTGCCCAGTTGCAGAACGCGGCCGGCAACTTCGTCTCGCCCGAAGACACGGCCTTCAAGGCTGCCGCCGCCGGCGCCGACTGGAACAAGAGCTTCTACCAGGTGCTGACCAACCAGGCCGGCAAGGATGCATGGCCCATCACTGGCGCCACCTTCATCCTGATGCACAAGGTGCAGGACAAGCCCGCCAACGCGACCACCGTGCTCAAGTTCTTCGACTGGGCCTACAAGGGTGGCGACAAGACGGCTGACGATCTCGACTACGTGCCGATGCCCGATGCCGTGAAGGCCACCATCGCCAAGGCATGGGGTGAAGTGAAGGACGCATCGGGCAAGCCGGTCGCCTTCAAGTAAGCCATCAACCAACAAGTCAAGAACGGCGCATCCATGAGCAGCACTCCGCTCCAGGATGCGCCGCATTCGTCATTGCCGGAGCGACCCGTGTCATCCACTTTTCCTGCTTCCGCATCCACGCTCGACCTCGCGGCCGAACGCGGCCGCGCCGCCGCCCCACCGCCCGCCAAGGCGCCGCGCTCGGGCCCCATGGCCGACCGCCTCTTCGGATGGGCCGCCAAGGGCGCCGCGCTGCTCACGCTCGCGATGCTGATCGGCATCCTGCTGTCGCTGATCGCCGGCGCCTGGCCCGCCATCTCGAAGTACGGCCTCGGCTTTCTCACCAGCAGCGTGTGGGACCCGGTGCAGAACGAGTACGGCGGCCTGGTCATGATCTACGGCACGCTGGCCACTTCGATCATCGCGCTGGTGATCGCGGTGCCGGTGAGCTTCGGCATTGCGCTGTTCCTCACCGAGCTGTCGCCCAACTGGCTCAAGCGCCCGCTGGGCACGGCCATCGAATTGCTCGCCGCCGTGCCTTCGATCGTGTACGGCATGTGGGGCCTCCTGGTGTTCGGCCCGATTCTTTCGACCTGGGTGCAGCAGCCGCTGCAGAAGCTGCTTGCCGGCGTGCCGTACCTCGGCGCCCTGGTGTCGGGTCCGCCCGTGGGCATCGGCATTCTTTCGGCCGGCATCATCCTCGCGATCATGATCATCCCGTTCATCGCCTCGGTGATGCGCGATGTGTTCGAAGTGACGCCGCCGCTGCTCAAGGAGTCGGCCTACGGTCTCGGTTCCACGACCTGGGAAGTGGTCTCGAAGGTGGTGTTGCCCTACACCAAGGCCGGCGTGATCGGCGGCATCATGCTCGGTCTCGGCCGGGCGCTGGGTGAAACGATGGCGGTCACCTTCGTGATCGGCAACATGAACCAGCTCAATTCGCTTTCCGTGTTCGAGGCTGCCAACAGCATCACCTCGGCACTTGCCAACGAGTTTGCCGAAGCCGGCGCGGGCCTGCACCAGGCTGCGCTGATGTATCTCGGCCTGGTGCTGTTCTTCATCACCTTCGTCGTGCTGACGCTCTCGAAGGTGCTGCTGGCCCAGATGAAGAAGAGCGAAGGGACGAAGTCGTGAGCACTGCTGAAAGCCTCTTGAGCGCGAAAGCGCTCGCCGAAACCCGCCAGGCCAAGTTTGCCGCGCGCAACCGCGTCAACAAGATCGCGCTCACGCTGTCGCTCGCGGCGATGGTGTTCGGCGTGTTCTGGCTCATCTGGATCCTGTGGGAGACACTGCGCCTCGGCCTCGGCGGCCTGGCGCTTGCCACGTTCACCGAAATGACGCCGCCGCCGAACGAGGCGGGCGGCATCGCGAACGCGATCTTCGGCTCGTTCGTGATGGTGGCGCTGGCCACCTTCGTGGGCACCCCGATCGGCATCATGGCCGGCATCTACCTGGCCGAGTACAACCCCAAGGGCTGGCTGTCATCGGTGACGCGCTTCGTCAACGACATCCTGCTCTCGGCGCCGTCGATCGTGATCGGCCTGTTCGTGTATGCCGTGGTAGTGGCGTACTTCAAGACCTTCTCGGGCCTGGCGGGTGCGCTGTCGCTCGCGCTGATCGTGATTCCGGTGGTGATTCGCACCACCGAGAACATGCTGCAACTGGTGCCGCCGGGGCTGCGCGAAGCGGCCTATGCGCTCGGTACGCCGAAGTGGAAAGTGATCTTGAGCATCACGCTGCGCGCGGCGCGTGCCGGTGTGGTTACGGGTGTGCTGCTGGCCGTGGCCCGCATCGCCGGCGAAACCGCGCCGCTGCTCTTCACCGCGCTGAACAACCAGTTCTGGACCGCCGACCTGAGCCAGCCGATGGCCAGCCTGCCGGTGACGATCTTCAAGTTCGCGATGAGCCCGTACGAGAACTGGCAACAACTGGCCTGGGCCGGTGTGTTCCTGATCACCGTGGCCGTGCTCGCCCTCAACATCCTGGCGCGGGTCCTCACGCGCAGCAAACACTGATTCAAGAAAGGCAACCATGCCAAACACCGTCGCACAACCGTCGCGCTCGAAGATCTCGGTCAAGGACCTGAACTTCTACTACGGCAAGTTCCACGCGCTCAAGGGCATCAACCTCGAGATCCCCGAGAACAAGGTCACGGCCTTCATCGGCCCGTCGGGCTGTGGCAAGTCGACCCTGCTGCGCACCTTCAACCGCATGTTCGAGCTCTATCCCGAGCAGCGCGCCGAAGGCACCATTGCGCTGGACGGCGAGAATCTGCTCACGTCCAAGCAGGACGTGGCGCTGATCCGCGCCAAGGTCGGCATGGTGTTCCAGAAGCCCACGCCGTTCCCGATGTCGATCTACGACAACATCGCCTTCGGCGTGAAGCTGTTCGAGAATCTGAGCGCGAGCGAAATGGACGACCGCGTCGAGTGGGCGCTCAAGAAGGCCGCGCTCTGGACCGAGGTGCGCGACAAGCTGCAGCAAAGCGGCTCGGGCCTTTCCGGCGGCCAGCAGCAGCGCCTGTGCATTGCCCGCGGCATTGCCATCAAGCCCGAAGTGCTGCTGCTCGACGAACCTTGCTCCGCACTCGACCCGATCTCGACCGCGAAGATCGAGGAGTTGATCGCAGAGCTGAAGAACGAGTACACCGTGGTCATCGTGACGCACAACATGCAGCAGGCCGCACGTTGCAGCGACTACACCGCGTACATGTACCTGGGCGACCTGATCGAGTTCGGCGCGACGGAACAGATGTTCTTCAAGCCGCAGCGCAAGGAGACCGAGGACTACATCACTGGCCGTTTCGGCTGATGTCAAGGAGGCTCACATGACTGAAAAACATCTCTCCAGCCAGTTCGACAGCGAACTCAACGGCGTTTCGTCGCGCGTGATGGAACTCGGCGGCATGGTCGAGGCGCAGATCCACCAGGCGGTGTACGCGCTGCTGCAGTTCGACCCCGAAGCGGCCGACCGCGTGATGGAAACCGAAAACCGCGTCAACGCGATGGAGATCGAGATCGACCGCGAGCTGTCGTCGATCATTGCGCGGCGCCAGCCGACGGCGCGCGACCTGCGCCTCTTGATCGCCATCTCCAAGACCACGGCCAACCTGGAGCGCGTGGGCGACGAAGCCAACAAGATCGCGCGCATGGTCAAGTCGATCATCGAAAGCGGTTCGGCCCGCGCATTGCCCTCGAACGAGCTGCGTATCGCGGCCGACCTGGCGTCGGGCCTTTTGCGCACCGCCCTGGACGCGTTCGCGCGCCTCGACACGGCCGCCGCGCTGTCGATCCTGAAGGACGACGACCTGATCGACAAGGAATTCGACGGCTTCGTGCGCAAGCTGGTCACCTACATGATGGAAGACCCGCGCACGATCTCGGCCAGCCTCGACCTGCTGTTCCTGGCCAAGGCCATCGAACGCATTGGAGACCACGCCAAGAACATCGCCGAATTCATCATCTACATCGTCAAGGGCGCCGATGTGCGGCACACTTCGATGCAAGAGATCGAATCGGCGCTGAAGTAACAGCGGGCGCACGACTTCCAAGAACGCATGAAGAAACCCCGAGTCCTGATCGTCGAAGACGAATCCTCGATCGCCGAGCTGATCGCCGTCAATCTGCGCCACAACGGCTTCGAGCCGATCTGGTCGGAAGATGGCGTCGCAGCGCAGCGCGAAATCGACGCCTTCCTGCCGGACCTGATCCTGCTCGACTGGATGCTGCCCGGCCAGAGCGGCCTGCAGCTCGCGCGCCAGTGGCGCAAGGACGCGCGCACCAAGGCCGTTCCCATCCTGATGCTGACCGCGCGCGGCGACGAGCCCGACAAGGTGGCCGGCCTCGATGCGGGCGCCGACGACTACATCACCAAGCCGTTCTCCACGCAAGAAATGCTCGCGCGCATCCGCGCGGTGCTGCGCCGGCGCGCGCCCGAAGTGGTCACGGAACGCGTGGAAATCGGCGAGCTCGCGCTCGACACCGCCACGCACCGTGTCACCTGGCAGGGCAATGCGCTCAAGGTGGGACCGACCGAATTCAAGCTGCTGGCCTACCTGATGCAGCACGCGGAGCGCGTGCACAGCCGGGCGCAATTGCTCGACAAGGTCTGGGGCGACCATGTTTATATCGAGGAACGCACGGTCGACGTGCATGTCAAGCGCCTGCGCGAATCGCTGGGTGCTGCTTCGCCCATGGTTGAAACGGTGCGCGGAGCCGGTTATCGCCTGACGGCCCAAGTCACGGTTTGACCGCGCCGGCTTTCATGGTCCGCGGGCGCGGATAATCGCCCGCCATGCCTTTTCGCATTGCTACATTTCTCATAGCGTCCCTCGCAATAGGAGCGGGCGCCGCAGCCATTTTTGGCTGGAAGTTCGGGTGGCTGGGCGCCTGGCTGGGCGCGGCGCTGTGGCTCGCGCTTGATGCGTGGCGGGCCGAGCGCCTGCTGCGTGTGCTGCGCAACGACGCGTCTGGCCTGCCGACCCGTGGCGCCGGCGTGTGGGGCGAGCTGTCGGAACGCATCCGCAAGCTGCTGCGCGAACGCGAGCAACAGACGCGGCAGGCCGAAGACCGGCTGCAAGAGTTCCTGGCGGCCATCCAGGCGTCTCCCAACGGCGTGATCCTGCTGGACGAGCAGGGCCGCATCGAATGGTGCAACCAGACGGCGGCCAGCCAGTTCGGCATCGATGCCGAGCGAGATCTTCTGCAGCATCTTGCGAACCTCGTGCGCGACCCGGCGTTCGTGGCCTATCTTGCGTCGTGGAACTACAGCCGCGACGTCGTCATCGATGCCTCCGGCCCGCGCCAGGCACAGCAGCGCAGCCATCCGGTGCGCCTGTCGGTGCAGGTGCATCCGTATGCGGGCAATCGCCGCATGCTGCTGACGCGCGACATCACGGCACTGGAGCAGGCGGAGGCCATGCGGCGCGACTTCGTCGCCAACGTTTCGCACGAAATCCGCACGCCACTCACCGTGCTGGCGGGTTTTGTCGAAACCCTGCAGAACCTGCCCCTCGACGCGGACGAGCGCGCCCGCTATCTGTCGCTGATGGGCCAGCAGTCGCACCGCATGGAAACGCTGGTGAACGATCTGCTGACGCTCTCGCGCCTCGAGGGCAGCGCGGCGCCGTCGGGCAACCAGTGGATCCGCATCCGCGCGCTGCTCGCGCAGTGCGAGGACGAGGCCCGCGGGTTGTCGGGCCGGCTGGCGCCGCAGGGCCATCGCCTTTCCTTCAGCATCGAGGCCGAGTCCGAGATCTCGGGCGCACCGACCGAATTGCAAAGCGCCATGTCGAACCTGCTGAGCAATGCCATCCGCTACACGCCAGGCGGCGGCGAGGTGGCGGTGAGCTGGCGGCTGCTGCCCGAAGGGCGCGGTGAATACGCGGTGCGCGATACCGGCCCCGGCATTGCCGCCGAGCACATTCCGCGTTTGACCGAGCGCTTCTATCGCATCGATCGCAGCCGCTCGCGCGAGACCGGCGGCACTGGGCTGGGCCTGGCGATCGTGAAGCACATCGCGCAGCGGCATGGCGCCGAGTTGCGCATCGAGAGCACGGTGGGCAAGGGCTCGCGCTTTGCACTGGTGTTCCCCGCAACCCGGGTGCGCGAAGCGCGGGTGCTAGCGAAATGAACGCCGCATCGTCCACCGCAGCAGCGCGCCGAACAACAGGGCTGTGACAGCGAGCGCGCCCGCGCTCATGAGCCAGAACGCCATAGGCGACTGCATTGCGGGCCAGGGCCCGAGGCCCCGGTAGGCCAGCAGGTAGCTCCCGCCGAGTCCGAAGCCCCAGAGCAGGGTGCAATAGATGACCAGCGGCACCAGCGTGACACGGTAGCAGCGCAGCACGAACACGCACAGCGTCTGCAGCGCATCGGCGAAGTGGTAGACCGCGACCACCAGCAGCAGCGCTGCGGCGAGCGCTATCACGGCCGGGTTGTCCGAATACACATGGGCCAGCCTGAAGCGCAGCGCCACCATCGCCCCGGCAAAAAACAGTGCGCAGAGAGCGGTGAGCTCGAAGCCCATGCGGCAGGCGCGGCGGGCCCGGGCCGCATGCCCGGCACCGAGCCAGAAGCTCACGCGCGCGCTGGTGGCAATGCCGAGCGAGAGCGGCACCATGTAGGCCACCGCCAGCAGGTTCGAGGCAATCTGGTGCGCGGCCGCCGCTGCCGTGCCCTGGCGAGCGATGAACAGCGCCATCAGCGTGAACGAGGTCACCTCCACCAGCACCGCCAGCCCGCCTGGAATGCCCAGGCTCGCAAACTGGCGAATCTGCCGCCAGTCGGGCGCCTCGATGCGCTCCCAGAGGCGGTAGTCCTTGTAGAAGGAACTGCTGCGCAGGAGCCAGACCGCGCAGGCCAGCATGGTCCAGTTCACGCAGAGCGTGGCCCACGCGCAGCCCACCAGTCCCATGGCCGGCAGGCCGGCGCCGCCGAAGGTGAACCAGATCGACAGCGGCAGCTTCACGAACAGCGAGCCCAGCTGCAGCCAGGTCACGATCTGCGGTTTGCCGAGGCTCTGGTTCAGTGTGCTGAACAAGCGGAAGAGCAGGGCGGGCGGAAGCGCGAAGGCGAGTACCGCGAGATACGCCTCCACGCCGGCGCGCATGTCGGGAGGCACCTGGGTCCATCGCAACACGGCGCCGGGGAACAGCAGCACGACCATGCCGATGGCGATGGTGATGGCGCTCAGGTAGAGCGACTGCCGCACGGAACGGCCCACTTCGCTCCTGCGGTCGGCGCCGTGCAGCTCGGCCCACACCGGCAGCAGCGCCTGCAGCACGCCCATCAGCGAGACGAATACGCTGATGAAGATGGCCGCACCCACCGACAGCGCGGCCAGCGCGCTCTCGGCATAGCGCCCGGCCACGATGGTGTCGGTCACGCCGAACGCCATCACGGCCAGTTGGCCGACCAGCACCGTGCCGGCGTGCCGCGCGATCAGACCTCGTTCGCCGATCACTGGCTACGGCGCGATCTTCTGGTAGAGCAGCAGGTCGTCGGTTGCGCTGCTCGGCCGGCGGAGCGTGCCGCTGAAACGCCACCGATCCAGCGGAATGATGGTGTGCAGCCGCTCGATGGTTTCAGGGCTGACCAGCAGCCAGGGGCAGTTGGTGCCAAGCAGCAGCGGCTGCAGGTTGAAATGGCCGTGATGCTGCAGGGCCGCAATGTGCGCCCGGCTGAGCGCCAGTTCGGCGACGCAGCTCGGCTGGCCGACCCGCTCGGCCACCGCGCGCACCTGCGGAACGTAGCTGCGCGCGTAGTCGATGGAAGGCAGCCAGAGGGTCATCAGCAGCATCCAGCACAGGGCGGTGCCGCCGGCGGGAAGCACCAGCGTTTTCCAGAGTGCCGCGCGGTGGCGGCCGGTGCGCCAGCGCACCAGCCAGCACCACGCGATGCTCGCGGCCAGCGCCAGCACGAACGCAATGGCCGAGAACTCCGGCACGAAGCCGGGCACCAGCCGCGCCACGCTGGCTGCCGGCTTGGGCGGAACGCCGGTCTGCATGGCGACCCAGTAGATCCAGCCCAGCACGGCCAATCCGCTGAAGAACAGCACGTTGAACCAGTCGATCAGCGCCGCCACGCTGCGCCGGAACGTGGGCAACGCGAAGGCCGCCAGCGTGGCGAGGGCGGGCAGCGCCAGCAGCAGCGAACGGTCGGAATAGTCGGTGGTCCAGGTTGCCGCCAGCGGCACCAGCGCGAACCAGAACGGCAGCGCCACATGGCGCGCCGTGAGCTGGCGGCGCCAGCGCCAGAGCGTCCAGAGGGCCAGGGGCCAGACCGGCCAGGTGAACCACACCAGCAGCTTGGCCTGGCTGCGCACGTCGCTCAGCACGGAGGTGCTGTTCGGATGATGGCCCGGCAACTGGATCTTCCACTGCAGCAGGCCCAGTCCGGCGGCCAGCACCGCGGCCACCAGCGCGGCCGCAACCATCGTGGCAAGCGCGCTTTTGCTGTAGCCCGGGCTTTCGTCGGCCGTGGTGTTGTTGGCATCGGCGTTGGCGTTGGCGCTGCGCCGCTCGTAGGCCATGAAGAGCGCACTGCCCACCGCCAGCGCCAGCCCGACCGTGGGGCCGCCGCTCAGCGTCATGCCGACGGTGCCGACCATCAGGGCGATGACAGGCCCGACCCGGCGGTAGGGCAGCGCGGCCACGCCGTAGAAGAGATGAGAGGCGAAATACAGTTGCGCGAGGGCCGGTGTGGTTTCATGGCCGAGTTGCGCGAGCCCGAGGCATGCGATCAGCGCCAGCAGCCCGCCGTCGGCAATGGCGCGCGCATAGTCGGTCGGCCGGGCCTCGCCACCGAAGGCGAAGGCCACCGGCTGGGCCCGCGAGGTGCGGGCGAGGTAGTAGACGGCGTACCAGGTGGCGGTGAACGTGCCCCAGAGAAGCAGGGCAAAGACGATGCGCACCGCCAGGTCGGGGTGCAGCCACGAGGGCGCGAGCTTGATCGCCCAGGCACCGATCCAGTACGGAATGAGCGCCGGGGTTTCGGGCCTGAGGCCCAGGAGCATGGGGTCGAACCAGCGGGCGATGCCTTCGGTGTTGCGCGCCAGTTCGGCCATATAGCCGAACGAGGTGATGTCCGCGCTCTTCCAGGGGCCGCGCCCCACGAGGCCCGGCAGAAGGTAGGCGGCGCATAACAACAGCAATGCGATGCGCGGCAACCGGCGCACGGCGCTCTGGGCAACGATCGCTGGAGTGGGCTGGTTCACAAGGAAGTACGTGCAGCAGTCTTGGGAAAGAAAAAGGGCAGCGCGGTAAACCGGGCTGCCCTCGATGCGAAAGCGCGTGCTTTACTTGGAAGCAGCGCCGGTGGTCTTGCCGAAGCGGTTGCGGAACTTCTCGACGCGACCGCCCATGTTGTCGACCGACTTTTGCGTGCCGGTGTAGAACGGGTGCGATTCGCTCGTGGTGTCGAGCTTGAACAGCGGCAGTTCGCGGCCGTCGTCGGTCTTGCCCATTTCCTTGGTGTTCGCGCACGAACGGGTCACGAACTTGAAGCCGTTCGACATGTCGACGAACAGAACTTCGCGGTAATTCGGGTGGATGCCTTCTTTTGCCATGGTCTTTCCTTTGGGGTCGATGCGAGAGCCACAAGCGTGCCTACAGAGGGGCAAGCCATTCCGGGGAGGGAATCGCCGGGCAAAACGCCCAGCCGCACTTTTCGCGGAGCCAGCGATTATCGCATACTGACCGTTTTGAGCGAAAGACGGCCTTTCAGATGACCTCCAGAACGTTGCGCGCCGGCCTCGTTGGCTACGGCTTTGCCGGCCAGACTTTCCATGCACCGGTGCTTTCGGCCGTTCCAGGGCTCGAATTGGCGGCGGTGGCGAGCTCGCAGCCGCATAAAGTGCGTGCCGAATGGCCCGGGGTGGCGGTCGTGCCCGATGTGGCAGCGCTCGTCGCCCGGGAAGATATCGAGCTGGTGGTGGTGGCCACGCCCAATGCCCAGCACTACCCCGTTGCCAAGGTCGCCCTGGAAGCCGGCAAGCACGTGGTGGTGGACAAGCCTTTCACCCTTGACGTGGCCGAAGCCAGGGAGCTCGAATTGTTGTCTCGGCGCAACAATCGTGTGTTGGCTGTTTATCAGAACCGCCGCTTCGACGCCGACTACCTCACGCTCAAGGACCTGCTGGCCACCGGCGAACTCGGCCGGCCGGTGTACCTGGAGTCGCATTTCGACCGCTTCCGCCCCGAGGTGCGCGACCGCTGGCGCGAGCAGAAGGTGCCCGGCGCCGGCCTGTGGGTCGATCTGGGTGCCCATCTGGTCGACCAGGCGGTCCAGCTGTTCGGAGCGCCTGACACGCTGCAGCTCGACACCGCGGCCCTGCGAGACGGCGCGCAGGTCGAAGACTATTTTCATGCCGTGCTGCGCTACGAAAGCGGTCCCCATGCGCCGCTGCGCGTGGTGCTGCATGCCACCACGCTGGCAGCCCATGCCGCGCCGCGCTACATCCTGCACGGCACGCGCGGCAGCTACGTCAAGTACGGCGTCGATCCGCAGGAAGATGCGCTGCGCGCCGGGAAGCGACCGCCGGCCGCAGGGTGGGGCGCCGATCCGCTCGACGGCCAGCTCACCGTGTACGGCGCCGATGGCGTCCCGCAAAGCAGTACCCTGCCTACGCGGGCCGGCAACTACGTTGCGTACTACGCCGCGGTTCGCGACGCGATCCTCGGCAACGGCCCGAATCCCGTCCCGCCCGAACAGGCCGTCGCGCTGATGGAACTGCTGGATCTTGGCGCACGCAGTGCCGCCGAGGGCAAAGCGCTGCGCACATGAAAAATGCCCGCCAAAGGCGGGCATTCGTTCGTGGGGTGCCACCGATCCGGCTTTGCCGGTCGGTCAGCACCGCCCCCGATAGGGGGAGGGCGTAGCGGCACGAAGTGCGCGCAGCCAGGGGGCGGGCAACAATTACCCGCCGCGACGCATCATGTCGAAGAACTCGACATTGGTCTTGGTCGCCTTCATGTTCTTGAGCATCAGCTCCATCGACTCGATCTCGTCCATGTTGTACATGAGCTGGCGCAGGATGCGGGTCTTCTGCAGGATCTCGGGGGCGAGCAGCAGTTCTTCGCGCCGGGTGCCGCTGCGGTTGAGCTGGATCGACGGGAACACGCGCTTTTCGTACAGGCGGCGGTCCAGGTGGATTTCGGAGTTGCCGGTGCCCTTGAACTCTTCGAAGATCACTTCGTCCATGCGGCTGCCGGTGTCGATCAGCGCGGTGCCGATGATGGTGAGCGAGCCGCCTTCTTCCACGTTGCGCGCGGCGCCCAGGAAGCGCTTGGGGCGCTGCAGCGCGTTGGAGTCGACGCCGCCGGTCAGCACCTTGCCCGACGAGGGCACGACGTTGTTGTAGGCGCGGGCAAGGCGCGTGATGGAGTCCAGCAGGATCACCACGTCCTTCTTGAGCTCGACCAGGCGCTTGGCGCGCTCGATCACCATTTCGGCCACGTGCACGTGGCGCGCTGCGGGCTCGTCGAAGGTCGAGGCAATGACCTCGCCCTTCACGGTGCGCTGCATTTCGGTCACTTCTTCAGGCCGCTCGTCCACCAGCAGCACCATCATGTGCACTTCGGGGTAGTTGGCGCTGATGGCGTGGGCGATGTGCTGCATCATCACCGTCTTGCCGCTCTTGGGCGGCGCCACCAGCAGGGCGCGCTGGCCCTTGCCGATGGGGGCGATGATGTCGATGATCCGGCCTGTGATGTTCTCGTCGCTCTTGACGCCGTCGCGTTCCAGCTTCATCTGTTCCTTGGGGAACAGCGGAGTCAGGTTCTCGAACATCACCTTGTGCTTGTTCTGCTCGGGCGGGCCGTCGTTGACCTTGTCGAGCTTGGTCAGCGCGAAGTAGCGCTCGCCGTCCTTGGGCGTGCGCACTTCGCCTTCGATCATGTCGCCGGTGTGCAGGTTGAAGCGGCGCACCTGGCTCGGCGAGATGTAGATGTCGTCCGTGCTGGCCGTGAAGCTGGTGTCGGGGCTGCGCAGAAAGCCGAAGCCGTCGGGCAGGATTTCGAGCACGCCGTCGGCAAAGACCTGCTCGCCGGCCTTGGCGCGCTTCTTGATGATCGCGAACATCAGCTCCTGCTTGCGCATGCGGCCGACGTTTTCGATCTCAAGCGCTTCAGCCTGCTTGAGGACTTCAGACACGTGGAGTGCCTTGAGTTCGTTTAAGTGCATGGAATGACCCCTTGCGGGGCAATCGATCGGAAAAACGGGGGGAGGTTTGATGTGAAGCGAGAGCTGCCTCACAAACCGGGGAACTCGAACCGGCTACCTCGAAGGGACCGGTGATCTGTGGGAGATTATGACAGCAAAAAACCGTCCGGCCAACGCATTGCGCGCTGGCCGGTTGAAATGTCTCAGGCGAGTTGCTGGTCGATGAAGGCGGTGAGTTGCGCCTTGCTCATGGCGCCGACCTTGGTGGCGGCCAGCTGGCCGTCCTTGAACAGCATGAGCGTGGGAATGCCGCGGATGCCGAACTTGGCCGGGATGTCGCGGTTCTCGTCGACATTGAGCTTGGCGATCTGCAGCTTGCCTTCATAGGCGGTCGACACTTCGTCGAGTATGGGTGCAATCATCTTGCAGGGACCGCACCATTCGGCCCAGTAGTCGACCAGCACGGGCTGGCTGGACTTGAGCACGTCGGCTTCGAAGGAAGAATCGGAGATGTGTTTGATCAGGTCGCTGGCCATGAGGTGTGTCCTTGTGCGCGGAGAGTTTCGGTGCAGCTAAAGTGCTGGTCATTGTGACAGAAACCAAGGGGTGGGGTGCCATGCGGGAACGCTATGACACCGATAGCAAAAGCCCTTTGCGCGTCGCGCCTCCACGCTCCCAAATCCCTCGATAGAACATGAACGAAGGCCACCCCGTCCAGGCCCTGTGGTGCGACCCCGCCGACGGCGTGGTGGCTCGCATTGCCGGCGCCATTGCGCAGCGCCAGCTGCATGCGGCGCGCACCGTGGTGCTGGTGCCGTATGCGCAATTGATGGGCGTGGCGCGCAGCATGTGGGCGCGCTGCGGGACCCCGGGCTTCGTGCCGCGTTTCGAAACCACGCGCAACTGGGCGCGCAGCGCGGGTGGGTTCCTGCCCTCGGGCTACGACATCGCATTCGACATGGCGCACGACCTGGTCACGGCCCAGGCGCTGCTCTCGCAGGCAGGTTTTGCCGCCGAGCGCTTTGCGCTGGCCGGGCGCGTGGTCGAGCTGGCCTATCAGCTGGCCCCGTTGGCGGCAGCGGCGCTGCCCGAAGAGCGGGGCGGCGAATGGGCGCAGCGGGCAGCCCGCGTGGCCGAGGCGGGCAGCGAATCGGAGTGGTTTCGCATCGAGAGCGCGCTGATCCGCGTCGCGGTGGCCTGGGCCGCCAACTCCGGCTACGCCACCGACGTGCTGCTGCGCGAGAATGTGCGCGCGCAGGTCGACGCGCTCATCGTGCTCGAGGGCTTCCAGACCGATCCGCTCACGCAGACGCTCTGCACCTTGTGGGGCGACCGCGCGATTCATCTCTCGCTGGTGCCCACGGCTCGGCCAGCCACGGCCGCGAGCGCACATGTCGCCGCCGATCCCGAAGACGAGGCGGAACTCGCGGCCGCCTGCGTGCTGCGGCACCTGGCCGAAGGCCGTGCACCGGTCGCGCTGATCACCACCGACCGCGCGCTCACCCGGCGCATTGGCGCGCAGCTCCAGGCGGAGGGCATCGCGGCGCACGACGAAACCGGCTGGAAGCTTTCCACCACGCGCGCCGCCGCCACCCTGATGAGCGGGCTGCGCGCCTGCGCGCACGACGCGGGCAGCGACCAGGTGCTCGATTGGCTCAAGAGCGGCGCCGACGGCGATGCCATGGCCGTCCAGGCGCTCGAGGCCCGGCTGCGGCGTGAAGGCGTACGCGAGTGGTCCGCCTGGTGCGGGCAGGTCGCGCGCAGCGAGAAGCCGCAGGACATCGCGCTGCTGCCGTTCACCGAAGCCATCGAAGGCCGCCGCATGGCCATGGCCAAGTCGAGGCCCCTGGCCGACTGGCTGCGCGCGCTGCGCGAGTTGCTGGAGGCCGGTGCCCAATGGGAGCCGCTCGCAGCCGACATGGCCGGCGCCAAGGTGATCGGTGCGCTGTGGCTCGATGCCGACGCGCACGGCGGTGATGACGACTTTCCCGGCGGACGCCACACGCTGGCCGAGTTCACGGCCTGGGTGCGCGACGTACTGGAAGACGCCAGCTTCGTGCCGCCCGCCGGCAGCGACACGCCCCAGGTGGTGGTGTTGCCGCTGCACCAGTTGTTGGGCCGCGCGTTCGGCGCAGTGGTCATTCCGGGCTGCGACGACCGGCGCCTGCCGGCCTCTCCCGAGCCGCCAGGCAATTGGAGCGCCGCCCAGCGCGCCGAGCTGGGCCTGCCCGCGCGCGAAACCCTCGAGGCCGCGCAACGCTCTGCCTGGGCTGCGGCCCTGTGCAACCCATGCTGCGAAATTCTGTGGCGGCAGTCCGATGCCAGCGGCGAGCCCGTTCGCCCGAGCCCGCTGGTGCAGGCGCTGCAGCTCGACCACGCCTTGCAGCCGGCGGCAGACCCGCGCACGCCGCGCGAAGTGGCGCTGCAGCCGACCCCGTACCCGTCGCCGTCCGGGGCGCTGCTGCCGCTGCGCAACATCTCGACCAGCGTCTATGAAGACCTGCGCCGCTGCCCGTACCGCTTCTTTGCGCTGCGGCAACTCGGCCTGCGCAGCGCCGACGAGCTCGACGCCGAGGTCGACAAGCGCGACTTCGGCAACTGGCTGCATGCCGTGCTGGGCCACTTCCACGATGCGCTGAAAGAGACGCCGATCAACGATGTTGCCGGGCGCGTGTCGCTCATCGGCGCGGCGGCCGAGCACGCCACGCGCGAATTCGGGCTGTCCGATGCCGAGTTCCTGCCGTTCGCCGCGGCGTGGCCGGCCGTGCGCGACGGCTACCTTCAGTGGCTTGCCGGGCACGAGGCCAGCGGCGCCGTCTTCATGGAATCCGAGCCCTGGAAGGAGCAGCCGCTGGGCGGCCTGCAACTGGTCGGCCGGCTGGACCGCATCGACCGCATGCCCGACGGCCAGGCCTTCGTGATCGACTACAAGACCGAGTCCGCCGCGGTGACCAAGGAGCGCGTCAAGGACCCGACCGAGGACACCCAGTTGGCCTTCTATGCCGCGCTGGTGGCCGACGACACGCTGCGCGCGGCCTACGTCAACGTCGGCGAGAAGTCGTCCGGCACGCAGACCGTCGAGCAGCCCGTGGTGGTGGAAGCGCGCGATGCGCTGGTGGCGGGCATCCTCGATGACTTCGCCCGCATCGCGCAAGGCGCGGCGCTGCCGCCGTTGGGCGAAGGCGCGATCTGCGACTACTGCGCGGCACGCGGTCTCTGCCGCAAAGACTTCTGGGAGGTCGAACAGCCTTCGCTTTCGACTCCGGCGGAAGGGCCTGCGAAATGAACGGTGCCGCCTACGAACACAATGGCCGGCACGTCACGCGCGAGGCCTTCTACACCGTCGCATGCGATCCGCGGCGCTCGGTCGCGGTCGAAGCGTGTGCCGGCGCGGGCAAGACCTGGATGCTGGTGTCGCGCATCTTGCGCGCGCTGCTCGAAGAGGGCGAATCCGCCTGCGAGCCGCACGAGATCCTGGCCATCACCTTCACCAAGAAGGCCGCTGGCGAGATGCGCGAGCGCCTGGACCAATGGCTCGAACAGTTCGCCGAGCGCAGCCCCGAAGAACTGGTGCGCGAACTCGTGATGCGCGGCGTGAAGCCCGATGCCGCACTTGCCGCGGTACCGCGCTTGCAAGGCCTCTACCGGCGCTTGCTCGAAGGCGGTCGGCCGGTGCAGTTTCGCACCTTCCACGCATGGTTTGCGGGCCTGCTGCGCAACGCACCGCTGGCAGTGCTGCGCGAACTCGGCCTGCCCGCGAACTACGAACTGCTCGAGGACGATGCCGAGGCGCGCGCACGCACCTGGCGGCCCTTCTTCGAGGCCGTGACGTCCGACAAGGAGGCGCTGGCCGACTACTACGCCGTCGTCGCCACCTATGGCCGGTCGCAGACCGCCAAGGCGCTGGGCGAAGCGCTCACGCGCCGCGTCGAGTTCTTGCTGTCCGATCCGGCCTCCGCCGTGCAGCACTTCAGTGCCATGCATCCCGCGCTCCAAGGCCTGGACGATCCGACCGATGCCCTGAGGGGAGAAGCGGTCAGGCGCCGCTGGCTCGACCGTGCCGCCGCGCTCGGCCGCGAAGCCAACAAGACGCCGCAGAAGGCCGCCGAGGCGATCATCGACGTGTTCGGCACCGGTGAGCCGCCGCGCGAGTCGCGCTCGGCCGCACTGGCGCACCTGCGCAAGAATTTCTTCGTCGCCACCGAAGACCGCCTCAACAAGAACCTGCAGAAATATCCCGCCGCGCAAGAGGCGGAGGCTGAGCTTCAGACCCTGTGCGCCGCGCAGGCCCAGCACGCGGCCTGGCTCTACCAGCAGCGCATGACGCGTCTCACGCGCATCCTCATTTCTGCCTTTGCCGAGGTCAAGCGCGCGCATGGCTGGGTCGACATGAACGACGTCGAACAGGCCGCGCAACTGCTGCTGGGCCAGTCGGCGCTGTCCGGATGGGTGCAGGAGCGGCTCGATGCGCGCATCGCGCACCTGCTGATCGACGAATTCCAGGACACCAACCCGTTGCAGTGGCAGGCGCTCTACGGCTGGCTCAGCGCCTACACCGGCGCGGGCGGCAGCGCGCCGCGCGTCTTCATCGTGGGCGACCCGAAGCAGAGCATCTACCGCTTCCGCCGCGCCGAGCCGCAGGTATTCATTGCAGCGAAGAAGTTCGTGCGCGAAGGCCTGGGTGGCGAACTGCTCAACTGCGACCATACCCACCGCAACGCGCGCGCGGTGGTCGGGCTGGTCAACCAGGCGATGCTGGCTGCGCAAGAGGCCGGCGAGTTCGACGGCTACCGCGCCCACACGACCGAGCGCAACGACGAGGGCGAACTGCTCAAGCTCCCGCCCATCGATCGCGACGCACTCAATACGACCGCGGAGGCCGCACCGGCCGATGACGGCATGCTGCACTGGCGCGACAGCCTCGTGACCCCGCGCGTGTTGCCCGAAGAACAATTGCTGCAAAAAGAATGCGAGCAGGCCGCGCGCTGGGTCGCCCAGCGCATTGCCGATGGCACGCCGCCGCGGCAGATCATGGTGCTGGCGCGCCGCCGCAACCGGTTGGCCGCCATGCAGGACGCGCTGCGCCAGCGCCACATTCCTGTACAGCAACCCGAGAAGAACGAACTGCACGACGCACCCGAAGTGCAGGACGTGGTAGCGCTGATCGATGCGCTGGTGTCGCCCGCGCACGATCTTTCGCTGGCGCGCGCGCTCAAGTCGCCGCTGTTCGGCGTTGGCGACGATGCGCTGGTGCAACTGGCGCTGCGCCAGCGCGAGCAGCCCTCCCTGAGCTGGTTCGGGCTGATCCAGAAAGGAGAAGGCCTGCCGACGGAGCTGGTCGAAGCCGGCCCCAAGCTCAAGCAATGGCAGCGCTGGCTCTGCGCGCTGCCCCCGCACGACGCGCTGGATGCGATTTTTCACGATGGCGATGTGCTGGCCAGATTCGGCGCCGCCGTGCCTGCCGCCATGCGGCAGAACGCGCTGGCCAATCTGCGCGGGCTGGTCGCGGCATCGCTCGACATCGAGGGTGCGCGCTTTGCCACGCCCTACGCGCTGGTGCGTGCGTTGCGCGCCGGGGGCGTACGAGCGCCCTCGGTCGCCGTACCCGATGCGGTACAGCTCCTGACCGTTCATGGCGCCAAGGGCCTCGAGGCCGACACCGTGCTCATGCTCGATTGCGATGCTCCGCCGCCGCGCGCCCAGACCATGGGCGTGCTGGTCGAATGGAAAGGCAGCGACAGCGCGCCCACCCGCTTCGTGTTCCTGGCAAGCGAGAAAACGCCGCCGGGCTGTGCGGCCACGCTGCTCGAAGAAGAGCAACGGGCGCGCCATCGCGAAGAGCTCAACGGGCTCTATGTCGCGACCACGCGGGCGCGCGAGCGCCTCGTGCTGTCGTCGGTGCAGCCGGCCCGCGCCAACGAGGGCAGTTGGTGGTCGCGGCTCGAGCCGATGTGCGAACCGGTGCAAGCCGATGAACCGCTGCTCGCCTTGCCCCTGGGAACCGGAACTGGCAGTTTCTCGATGAAGAAGATGCCCGTCGCGCCCGCCGCCGAACCGCTCGCCATCAGGAAAGCTGCTGGCGGAACTGTCGATGCCCGGGCTGCCGCGTTCGGCCAGGCGATGCACCGGCTGCTCGAATGGGCCGTGCCGGGCGAGGCGCTGCCACCCGCGCACGTGCGCGCCGCCGCGCGCGAGTTCATGCTCGACGCGCAACAGGCGCGCGGCGCCGCCGTGCTGGCCGAACGCATTCGCGCGGGCGCCGGCGCATGGGCCTGGGATGAGCGCATGATCGACTGGCACGGCAACGAAGTGACCCTGGTCCACGAAGGCGAAACGCTGCGCATAGACCGGCTGGTGCGCGATCGCGCCAGCGGTGCCTGGTGGATCCTCGACTACAAATCTGCCGCGCGCCCTGAACGGGACGCGGAGTTGATCGCACAGATGCAGCGCTACCGCGCGGCAGTGCAACATGCCTATCCCGGTGCCTCGGTACGCGTCGCGTTCCTGACCGGGCAGGGCGAACTGGTGAATCTCGAATGACTCTTTCCCATACCGTCGCCGTGATCGGCGGCGGACCCGCCGGCCTGATGGCGGCTGAAGTCCTGAGCGCGTCCGGCGCGCAGGTACACGTTTACGACGCCATGCCCTCGGTGGGCCGCAAGTTCCTGCTGGCCGGACGCGGCGGGCTCAATCTCACGCATTCCGAGCCTTTCGATGTGTTCATGAGCCGGTTCGGCGAGCGTCGCGCGCAGCTTGAACCCATGCTCGCGCAGTTCGGTCCGCAGCAGGTGCGCGAATGGGCGGGCGGCCTTGGCATCGAGACCTTCGTGGGTACCTCGGGGCGCGTGTTTCCGACCGACATGAAGGCTGCGCCATTGCTGCGTGCGTGGCTGCACCGGCTGCGTGCGGCTGGTGTGCAGTTTCATATGCGTCATCGCTGGCTCGGCGGCGAAAGCGCGCCATTCGACGCAGCCTCGTTGCGGTTCGCGACCCCCGCCGGCGAGACCTCGGTGAAGGCCGATGCCGTGGTGCTTGCACTGGGCGGTTCTAGCTGGGCGCGGCTCGGTTCCGATGGCGCGTGGGCGCCGTGGCTGCAAGCGCGCGGTATCGACATCGCGCCGCTGCAGCCCGCTAACTGCGGCTTCGACGGAGCCGGATGGAGCGAACATTTCGCGAGCCGTTTCGCGGGCCAGCCGTTCAAGTCGGTCGCCATTTCGTTCACCGACAGCCAAGGGCGCCGCTTCGCGCGCAAGGGCGAGTTCGTTGCAACCGCGACCGGCATCGAAGGCAGCCTGATCTATGCGGCCTCGGCCTTGCTGCGCGACGAGATCGCCGCGCATGGCAGCGCGACGCTGCTGCTCGATCTGCTGCCCGACCGCAGCGCCGAGCAGGTGCTGGCCGCAGTGAAGCATCCGCGCGGTGCCCGGTCGCTCAGCAGCCATCTGAAGAGCCGGCTGGGGCTGGAGGGCATCAAGGCCGGCGTGCTGCACGAGGCGCTGAGCCGCGAGGCAATGCAAGACCCCGCGCAACTGGCAGCGACGATCAAGGCCGTGCCGCTGCGGCTGGTCGCAACCCGGCCCATCGACGAAGCCATCAGCACCGCAGGCGGCGTGCGCTTCGAGGCGCTCGACGAACGGCTCATGGCCAGCGCGGTGCCGGGCGTGTTCGTGGCGGGAGAAATGCTCGACTGGGAGGCGCCGACCGGCGGCTACCTGCTGACGGCATCGATGGCCAGCGGGGCGGCCGCGGCGCTCGGAGCGATCAGGCAGCTGGGCCTTTGAGGGTATAACTGAGTACTTTTGTATTGTTTATTGCGCGCGCAAGGAATAAGCTGCGATCAGACAAAAATAGAGGAGCAGCGATGACCAGCGTTCCATCGCCGCGCGCCGCGCGCGGGCTTGCTTATGCATCCCTGGTGTTCCTGGTTTGGTCCGGCGGTGACGCAGGAGGCGGCGCCCGCGCGCAGGGCGCTAATCCGACGTTGGCGGGCACGTCCGCGTCGGCAAGCAAGCCCGCGCCACCAGACGGACAGCCGGCGTCCCTCATCAGTCCGTCCCCCGGCACCAAGTTCGCAAGTCGCAGCGCGACCTTCGTCTGGAATAACACGGGTGCCAACCAGTACGGCTTGACGATCCTGTCGGCCTCTTCGGCGACACCCGTGGTGGACACATCGACAAGTGCGACAACGCTGACGGTGACAAACCTTCCCATAGACGGCGCGGGGCTCGTGGTCCGGCTGCGTTCCCGATTCAAGGGGAAGTGGCTGCCGGCCAACGAGTACCTGTTCACGGCAGCCGGATACACCGCGGCGCAATCGACCGCCGCGGTGAAGCCCTGGTCCGATCTGATCGCGCTGCCACTCGTGCCCGCATCGGCCGCCAACCTCCCCGACGGCAAGCTGCTGCTGTGGGCAGCCCGCTCGCCCACCAGCTTCAGCACGAGCAGCAGCGAGGCGTACACCTACACCTCGGTGTTCGACCCCGTCACGCGAACAGCCAGCCCGCTGGTGGTCACGGCCACCGGCCACCAGATGTTCTGCCCTGGCCTGAGCATGCTGGCCGATGGCAGCGTGCTGGTCAGCGGCGGCAGCGATGCGACGAAGACCTCGATCTACGACCCGGCGCTGGGCGGCTGGGTGACGGGTGCGCAACTCGGCATTGCACGTGCCTACCAGGCGAGCACGACGATGTCCGACGGCTCCGTGTTCACAGTCGGCGGGTCGTGGAACGGCGGGCAGGGCGGCAAGTACGGCGAGGTGTGGTCGGCCGCCACCAAGACCTGGCGCACGCTGTCCGGCGTACCGGCCAACATGCCCGATGCGAGCAATGTCTCGAACCCGCCGCTGGCCGGCCCGGACGCGGCCGGGGTCTACCGGGGCGACAACCACATGTGGCTGTTCGGCGCGGCCAACGGCTGGGTATTCCACGCCGGGCCTGCTGCCGCAATGCATTGGATCGACACGCGCGGCAGCGGCGCCATCCTGCAGGCCGGGCTACGCAGCGACGACCCCTATGCCATGACCGCCAGCGCCGTGATGTACGACATCGGCAAGATCCTCAAGCTCGGCGGCGCGCCCAACCACGACAGCGGCAACGCCTTCAAGACCGCCTACATCATCGACATCAGCGCGGGCGCGCCGACGGCGCCCACGGTGCGCAAGCTTTCGCCGATGGCGTATGGCCGAACCTTTGTCAACAGCGTGGTGCTGCCTAACGGCGAGGTGTTCGTGATAGGCGGACAGACGCAGCCCGTTCCGTTTTCCGACTCCTACAGTGTGCTGGCGGCCGAGCTGTGGAGCCCGGAGCTGGAGAGCTTCATCACGGTGCCGCCGATGCAGAAACCGCGCAACTATCACAGCGTGGCCCTGCTGCTGCCGGACGGACGCGTGCTGGCGGGCGGCGGCGGGCTGTGCGACTGCGCGGGCGACCACCCGGATGCGGAGATCTATACGCCACCGTACCTGCTGGCGAGCGACGGTTCGCCGGCGTCCCGCCCGGCCATCACCGCTGCGCCGGCCAGCGCCACATGGGGGAGCCAGATCGCCGTGGCGACCGACCGCGCGGCGGCCCGCTTTGCGCTGGTGCGCATGGCATCGGCCACGCACTCGGTCAACACCGATCAGCGCCGCATCCCGCTGTCATTCACGGGCACGGCAGGCAACTACCAGTTGGGCATTCCGACCGATCGCGGGACGGTGCTGCCGGGCAACTACATGCTGTTCGCACTCGACAGCAGCGGCGTGCCGAGCGTGGCGCGCACCATCAACATCCGGTAGCGGCCGGCGCGCTTCGCGAAGCCGAGGCTTTCGATGATGATGCTGGCGCTGGCGCTCGGAACCGCATTGGCCTTTGGCCCGGCGTGGTCCGGAAAGCCTGAAGCCGCCGTGCCTTCCTCGGTGGCGCGCGGCGCGCGCCTGTTCGATGGCACCGAGCCACTCGCCGGCACGCTGTCCGGCCACAGCGCGCCGCTGCCGGGCGCAGCGACGCGCTGCATCCAGTGCCACGCGGGCCCCGGCAAGTCCACTGCCGCTGTCTCCGGTTTCGCGCCGCCGCTCGACCGGCGCCAATTGCGCGAAGTCCTCCCGCGCCGCGGCGGCCCGCCCGTCGCGTACGAGCGCGCATCCTTCTGCCGCACGCTGCGCACCGGTATCGACCCGGCCCATGTCGCGCTGCCCCGAGCCATGCCGCGCTTCGATGCCGACGAAGGCCAGTGCGCGGCGTTGTGGGACTACCTGACGCAAGCCCTTTCTCAATGAACCCAATGAACGCGAGGGGCCCCTTCATACCCTCGCGGGTTGCATCCCGCGGGCGCCGGCGCCTGCTTGCCGCCGGTGCACTGGCGTGGCTGGGTGTGCCTCCGGCACGCGCAAACTCAAGCATCGGCCCGGTGCTGCCGGCGGTGTCGGCTCCGGCCCTGCCGCTGCGGCGCCACGACGGCGCCACACCGATGCTCGCGGCGCAGTTGCGAGGCGCCCCAACCGCCGTTCAATTGATGTTTACCGGGTGCAGCACGGTCTGCCCGATCCAGGGGGCCTTGTTCTCGACGCTGCAGGCGGCATTGCTGTCGGAGCGCTACACGGCGGTGCACCTGCTGTCGCTGAGCATCGACCCGCTGTCCGACGACCCTGTTGCACTGAGCGCCTGGTTGCGGCGCTTCGGCGCAAGGCCAACGTGGAGCGCGGCGGCGCCAGCCCCCGAGGCACTTGAGCCGATGCTCTCGCTGTTCACGGGAGGCGCCGCAGCGGGCGACCGCCATACCGGCCAGGTTTATCTGTTCGATCGTCACGCCCGGCTGGTCTGGCGAACCAGCGAGTTGCCGCCGACCGAAGAGGTCATGGCCGGACTACGACAGATTGGTTAGTTGGATGCAGCGGCTGCGGCATTCATGCTGCTTTGAATTGCCCGAGCCGGGCGTGTTCGCTGCGGGAGAGATGCTCGATGGGGAAGCACCGACCGGCGGCTACCTGCTGACGGCATCCATGGCCAGCGGTGCGGCCGCAGCGCGTGGCGCGGTCAAGCGGCTGGGCCTCTGACGGTTTTGCGCGGCTGCGGCGGGGAACGCCTCAGAGCCGCGCAGCAGTCCGGGTGTCGGCGAAAACGCTGCGCCCGAGCCAGCGCCAGAGGTCGCGGGTATCGGATTCCGTGCCGATGACGCGCAGGCGCCGCTCGCGCAACGCCGCCTCGGCGTCGAGGTCGCCGGTCCAGATCTCGGTCAGGGTTCGCACGGTCGATTCGACAATCAGCGTCGGTTCGTCGCCGGGGTTGTCGCGGCAGAGGTCGGCGCTGCCCTGGTCGACGACCAGCCACCAGCGCCGCTCGCCCTCGGCTGCGTCGGTGAAGCGGAAGTGGATCACGATGCAGCGCGCGCGCGGGCACTCGTCGATCCGCACGAAGCGGCGGACGTCCCACATCAGGAAGCCGGCGTCCAGCTGGTCGCGCTTGAGCCGACTGCCGATCCAGCGCGCGCCCCAATGGCCCAGAGCCATCACGATCGGGCGCAGTTCCTCGCCCGCTGCGGTCAGGTGATATTCGGCCATGCTGCCGTCGCCCTGAACCCGCTTGACGACACCCACTTCCTCCAGCTTGCGCAGGCGCTGTGCCAGCAGCGAGCCCGACATGCGCGGCACGCCGCGCCGGATGTCGTTGAAGCGCGTGCTGCCGCACAGCAGCTCGCGCACCACCAGCGGCGTCCAGCGCTCGCACAGCACCTCGGCGCCGCGCGCCACGGTGCAAAACTGGCCGTAGTCGATCATGGCGCCAATTTAGTCGCTGCGGCGAGCCAAGGCCAGTACAGATTCTGGACTGGCGAACCTCGGGCCGCGCTGCCATTCTTGAGACTCCCTCACTCGATGGAGACCCATCATGACCACCGTCACAGCCCCGCCGGCATTCAACGCCGCCGCCTTCAAGACCACCACCCGCGCTCAGTGGCAGGCTGCCGCCGAGGCCTGGCATCGCTGGGGGCCGTTTCTCGGCCGCTGGCTGGGCGATGCAACGGAAACGATGTTCGATCTGGCCCGCATCGGGCCCGGCAGCCGGGTGCTCGACGTCGCGGCCGGCGCGGGCGAGCAGTCGATCGGCGCGGCGCGGCGTGCGGGCGCCAGTGGCCGCGTGCTCGCTACCGACATCGCGCCGGCCTTGCTCGAGCGCGCTGCCGCGGATGCCAAGGCCGCGGGACTGTCGAACCTCGAGACCCTTGAACTCGACGGCGAGGCGCTCGACACGCTGCCCGCCGGCAGCTTCGACGCGGCAATCAGCCGCGTGGGCCTGATCTACTTCCCCGACCAGCAGCGCGCGCTCGCCGGCATGCGACGGGCCTTGCGTCCGGGCGGGCGGGTGTCGGCGGTCGTCTACTCGACCCCCGAGCGCAATGCATTTTTCTCGATCCCCGTGAAGATCATTCGCGAACGCGCGCGGCTCCCCGCGCCGCTGCCGGGCCAGCCCGGGCCGTTTTCGCTCGGTGCCGAGGGCGCGCTCGAGGCTGCGTTTGCCAAGGCCGGCTTGCGCGACATCGAGGTGCGCCGGGTGCCGTCGCCGGTGCGGCTGGCGAGCGCGGCCGAATGCGTGCGCTTCGAACGCGAGTCCTTCGGAGCGCTGCACCAGATGATGGTCGGGCTCGACGAGGCCGAGCGCGCGAGCACCTGGGATGCCATTGAAGAGGCGCTGCGACAGTTCGAAGGCAGCGAAGGCTTCGTCGGGCCATGCGAAATGCTCGTTGGCGGCGGAAGCACGTGAGGATGGGAGTGGGGGGCTTCGCAGCCCCCATTTCAGCGCGCAAGTCCTTGAGAACTCACGGCTTCTGGATATTAGGTTGACGAGCCTTACCCCTGGCACTGACTACGCAGTTAGGGCTGCTTGGTTCCCCACCTGACCCGGTTGGCCACTTCACCATGCAGGGAGGCCCGTCAGCACTTATTGTAACCCCCCAGGCTGCGCGCACTTCGTGTCGCTTCGCCCACCCCCCTGCTGGGGGCGATACCAGCGGCCCGGCAAAGCCGGTTCCGCGGTATCCCACGAAAAGACGGCTCTTTTTTTGATTCCGGGGACCGGACTGGGAAGGGGCGCGGCGCCTTTTAGAATGCCCGCAATGTCTTATCTCGTGCTCGCTCGCAAGTTCCGTCCGAAAACCTTCGGTGAGATGGTCGGCCAGGGGCACGTGGTGCAGGCGCTCGAGAACGCGTTGACCACGCAGCGCCTGCATCACGCCTATCTTTTCACTGGCACGCGGGGCGTGGGCAAGACCACGGTTTCGCGCATTCTGGCCAAGTCGCTCAATTGCCAGGGCCCGGACGGGCAGGGCGGCATCACGGCCACGCCTTGCGGGGTCTGCCAGGCCTGCAAGGACATCGATTCGGGCCGCTTCGTCGACTACACCGAGCTGGACGCGGCATCGAACCGCGGCGTGGACGAGGTGCAGTCGCTGCTCGAGCAGGCGGTGTACAAGCCGGTGCAGGGGCGCTTCAAGGTCTTCATGATCGACGAAGTGCACATGCTCACCAACACCGCGTTCAACGCGATGCTGAAGACGCTCGAGGAGCCGCCGGAATACCTCAAGTTCGTGCTCGCCACCACCGATCCGCAGAAGGTGCCGGTCACGGTGCTGTCGCGCTGCCTGCAGTTCAACCTGCGGCCGATGGCGCCCGAAACGGTGCTGGAGCATCTGACGGGCGTGCTGCAGGCCGAGCAGGTGCCGGCCGAGCCGCAAGCGCTGCGTCTGCTCGCCCGTGCCGCACGTGGCTCGATGCGCGATGCCCTGTCGCTCACCGACCAGGCGATTGCATTCGGCAACGGCGAACTGCTCGAAACCGGTGTGCGCCAGATGCTCGGCAGCGTGGACCGTGGCCATGTGTTCAAGCTGATCGAGGCACTGGCAGAGGGCGACGGCAAGACGGTGGTCGACACCTCGGAGGCGCTGCGGCGCGACGGCATGTCCGCCGCTTCCACGCTGGAAGAAATGACGGCGGTGCTGCAGGCCATGGCGGTGCTGCAGGCGGTGCCTTCGCGGGCCGAGTCGGCCGATTCGGCCACCGATCCCGATGCGGCCGACACGGCACGCCTTGCCGCGCTGATGCCGGCCGACGAAACGCAATTGCTCTACAGCCTGTGCCTGCACGGCCGCGGCGAGCTGGGCCTGGCGCCCGACGAGTACGCGGCGCTCACGATGGTGCTGTTGCGGCTTTTGGCCTTCAAGCCTTCCAGCGCGGCTGCTTCCTCGGCCTCCACGGAAAAAAAAACTCTGAATGAAGCCCGCAAGGCGGTTTCGGCCCCTGCGGCCGTAGCGCCGGCTCGGGCGGTGGAAACTGCCGCGGCGCCTGTGGCGGCCGCCGCGCCGGTGGCCTCGCAGGCCTCTTCGGCGCCGGCTGGGCAGCGCCTTGCCGTGGTCAGCGAGCCCCTTCGGCAGGGCGAGGCCAAGCCACCCGCCGCGGCAGAAGCTCCGCCGTGGGAGGCAGGCGCCAAGGTGCTTGCCGTGCCGATGCGCGTCCAGCCGCCGCCGAGCCAGCGCGACGTGCCGCGTCCCGACGAGCAGCGCGGCCCGGCGCCGCCCATTCCGCCCAGCGAAGACGGCGATTTCTGGCACGCGACGGTCACGCAGATGATCGCGGCCGAGAGCATCAATGCCCTGGCGCGCGAACTCGCGCTGCAATCGCAGCTGGTCGCGCGCGACGTCGATCAGTGGATACTTCGGGTGGAGCGCGAGTTGCTCAACCAGCCTTCGGCCCGTGAGAAGCTCACCGACGCGCTGGCTGGGCTCGGCCACAGTGTGAGGCTTGCCATCGAGATCGGCGGCGTGGTCGACAGCCCCGCGCGCCGCAACAAGCAGGCCGCCGACGAGCGCCAGCGCGTGGCCGAGGACGCCATCCGCAACGATCCCGAAGTGCAGATGCTGATGCGTGAATTCGATGCGAAGATCGTGCCCGGAACGCTCAAGCCGGCCTGACAGAACGCTACTGAAAACTCGTGCCGCCCCTTGCGGCATTCCGGTTCGACCGCCATCTCTCTTATCCTTCCCCATTTCCAACCAATCAGGACCAACGATGTTCAACAAAGGACAACTGGCCGGCCTCATGAAGCAGGCGCAGGCAATGCAGGACAACCTCAAGAAGGCCCAGGAAGAGCTGGCCACCATCGAGGTCGAAGGCGAATCGGGCGCTGGCCTGGTCAAGGTCGTGATGACCTGCAAGCACGACGTGAAGCGCATCACCATCGATCCGAGCCTCTTGGCCGACGACAAGGACATGCTCGAAGACCTCGTGGCTGCTGCTTTCAATGCCGCAGTGCGCAAGGCCGAGGAAACCAGCGAGCAGAAGATGGGCAAGCTCACGGCTGGCATGCCGGGCCTTCCGCCCGGCATGAAGCTGCCGTTCTGAGCCATTGATGGCCGACGCCAGTTCGCTCGACGCGTTGGTCGATGCATTGCGCCGCCTGCCTGGTGTCGGCGTCAAGTCGGCCTCGCGCATGGCGTTTCATTTGCTGCAGCACGACCGTGAAGGCGCGCAGCTGCTTTCGCGCGCGTTGCAGCAGGCGGCCGGCAACGTGCGGCATTGCGAACGCTGCAACACCTTCACGGAAGCGTCCGTGTGCAGCGTGTGCCTCGATGCGCGCCGCGATGCGACCAAGCTCTGCGTGGTCGAAACGCCCGCCGACCAGGCCGCGCTCGAACGCACGGGGGCCTTTCGCGGCTACTACTTCGTGCTGATGGGCAAGCTCAGCCCGCTCGACGGCATCGGCCCCAAGGACATCGGCCTGCAGAAGCTCTTCGACCGCGCGCTCGACGGCACGGTGAGCGAGGTCATCCTGGCCACCAACTTCACGGCGGAGGGCGAGGCCACCGCGCACGTGATCGGCGAGGCGCTCAGGCAGCGCGGCCTCAACGTGACGCGCCTTGCGCGCGGCGTGCCGGCCGGCAGCGAACTCGAATACGTGGACCTCGGCACCATCGCGCATGCGTTGGTCGACCGCCGCTAGCGCGCAGCGGCCGTCGCAGCCGCTGTCGAACGCAGACAACAAACCCAAATGACTTTTTCATTGCTCACTGTTGCCTACTGGTGCGTATTCATCGCCTGCGGGCTGCCGTATCTCGCGGCATGGATCGCGAAAGCCGGCAGCTTCGGTCCGCGCGACAACACGCATCCGCGCGACTGGACCGCGAAGCTGAGCGGCTGGCGCGCGCGCGCCAACAGCGCGCAGTCCAACAGCTTCGAGGGGCTGCCGTTCTTCATTGGCGCGGTGATCATCGCGCACCAGCTCGGTGCCAACCAGGCGCGGCTCGACATGCTGGCGGTGGCCTATGTCGTGCTGCGCCTGATCTACATCGCGGTCTACATCAAGGGCATCGGCAGCGTGCGCAGCGCGGTCTGGGCGCTCGGATTCCTGGTCAACATCGCGATTCTTTTTCTCGCGCCATAGGCCGTTCGGCACAGGCCGTAGAGGCCTTCGTGCTTACGTGGAAACCCGCACGGGATGACCCCGATGCAGCCGAGAGGGGCGCACCCCTAAGCTCGATTCGGTCTAAAGAATCAAAGAGCCCGCAGGTCCGTTCCATGCTCCATCGCAGAACCCTCATCACCGCCTCCGCAGTTGCTGCCGCAGCAGTAGCGCTGCCGCGGGTTTTTGCGCAAGCCAAGCTCGAGAAGACAAAAATCTCCATTGCGGTCGGTGGTAAAGCCGCGTTCTACTACCTGCCTCTCACCATCTCCGAGCAGCTTGGCTACTTCAAGGCCGAGGGCCTCGATGTCGAGATCTCCGATTTTGCCGGCGGCGCCCGCGCACTGCAGGCCGTGGTCGGCGGTTCGGCGGACGTATGCTCCGGCGCCTACGAGCACACCATCAACCTGCAGGCCAAGAACCAGTTCTTCCAGGCTTTCGTGCTGCAGGGGCGTGCGCCGCAGATCGCGGTGGGCGTGTCGACCAAGAACATGGCGGGCTACACCGGCATCCAGGATCTCAAGGGCAAGAAGATCGGTGTGTCGGCGCCGGGCTCCTCGACCAACATGGTGGCCAACCTCGTGCTGTCGCGCGGAGGCCTCAAGGCCAGCGACGTGAGCTTCATCGGCGTGGGCGTGGCAGCGGGCGCGCTCACGGCGCTGCGATCGGGCCAGATCGACGCCATCAGCAACACCGACCCGGTCATGACCATGCTCGAGCAGAAGGGCGACGTGAAGATCATCAGCGACACGCGCACGCTCAAGGGCACGCAGCAGGTGTTCGGCGGGCCGATGCCCGCAGCCTGCCTCTACGCGCCGACGGACTTCATCCAGAAGAATCCCAACACCTGCCAGGCGCTAGCCAATGCCATCGTCCGCGGCCTCAAGTGGCTGCAGACGGCAGGGCCGGGCGACATCATCAAGACGGTGCCGGAGACCTATCTGCTCGGCGACCGCGCGCTGTACCTTGCGTCTTTCGACAAGGTCCGCGAATCGATTGCCACCGACGGCCTCGTGCCGGCCGAGGGCCCCAAGACCGCGCTCGCGGCCATCGCGAGCTTCGACACCTCCGTGAAGCCCGAGAAGATCGACCTCACGAAAACCTACACCAACGATTTTGCTAGGCGCGCGAAAGACAGGTTCAAAGCCTGACTCCGAACGTCCCCGCGACCCGGCTTCGGCCGGGTTTTTTCTTGTGGCGGCCGATGCCAGAAATCCTGCCAGACATGTCCGACTACGCACTCGAACTTCTCTCCATCAGCTGCACCTTCCATTCGAAGGACGACCCCGGCCAGCGCTACACCGCGGTGGCCGACACCACGCTGCGCGTGCGAGCCGGAGAGTTCGTATCGGTGGTGGGGCCCACGGGCTGCGGCAAGTCCACCTTGCTGAATGTCGGGGCCGGATTGCTCGAGCCGTCGTCGGGCACCATCAAGGTCTTCGGACAGACGTTGGGAGGGGTGAACGCGCGCGCGGGCTACATGTTCCAGACCGAGGCATTGATGCCGTGGCGCAGCGCCATTCACAACGTGATGGTGGGGCTGCAATACCGCGGCGTGCCTGACGCCGAGGCGCGAGAGCAGGCGCAGGCCTGGCTTTCGCGCGTGGGCCTCTCCGGCTTCGGTGACCGCTATCCGCACCAGCTCTCCGGCGGCATGCGCAAGCGCGTGGCATTGGCGCAGACGCTGGTGCTCGACCCCGACATCATCCTCATGGACGAACCCTTCAGCGCGCTCGACGTGCAGACGCGGCAGCTGATGGAGAACGAAGTGCTCGAACTGTGGAGTGCGAAGAAAAAGGCAGTGCTCTTCATCACCCACGACCTCGACGAGGCCATTGCAATGAGCGACCGCGTGGTGGTGCTGTCTGCGGGGCCGGCCACGCATCCGATCGGCGAGTTCGCCATCGACCTCGCGCGCCCGCGCGACGTGGCCGAGGTTCGCACCCAGCCGCGCTTCGTCGAGCTGCATACGCAGATATGGGAGGTGTTGCGCGACGAAGTGCTCAAGGGCTACGCGCAGCAGCTGAGGAAGGCCGCATGATGCCCCGCCTCAACGAACGCAACGCGCGCTTCTGGCAGCTGGTGCTGCTGGCGGTCATCCTGGTGGGCTGGCATGTGGCGTCGCGCAACCAGCAGATCGCTTTTTTTCTTGGCGAGCCGATCCAGGTGGCGGGGCGCATCTGGAGCTGGTTCCTGCCGTTCGAGGTGTCGCCGAACCTGCTGTTTCCCGAAGGCCTGAAGGGCAATGCCGACATCTACCGGCACCTGGGCACCACGCTGCTCGAAACGGTGCTGGCCTTCGGCATCGGCACCGTGCTCGGCTTGGCCTGCGGGCTCTGGCTGGCGCTGGCGCCCACGGCGAGCCTGATCCTCGATCCCTACATCAAGGCCGCCAATTCGATGCCGCGCGTGATCCTCGCGCCCATCTTCGCGCTGTGGTTTGGCCTGGGCATCTGGAGCAAGGTGGCACTGGCCGTCACGCTGGTGTTCTTCATCGTGTTCTTCAATGTCTACCAGGGCGTGCGCGAGGTGAGCCCGGTGGTGCTGGCCAATGCGAAGATGCTTGGCGCCAACCAGCGGCAGTTGCTGCGCACCGTGTACCTGCCCAGCGCCACCAGCTGGGTGTTCTCGAGCCTGCACACGTCGGTCGGGCTGGCTTTCGTCGGTGCGGTGGTCGGCGAATATCTGGGTTCGGCGCGCGGCGTGGGCTACCTGATTCTCCAGGCCGAAGGCACCTTCGACGTCAATACCGTGTTTGCCGGCATCGTGGTGCTGACGGCCTTTGCGCTGCTGCTCGACGGCCTCGTCGGCCTGATCGAGAAACGCCTGATGAAGTGGCAGCCGCGCAGCGGCGAGACCGAAAAGCTCTAGCGCTTCTTCTTCGACGGCGTGCCGCCGCGCTTTTCGCGCACGATCTGCTGCTGCTTGCCGGCCGGCGACTTCACGATGTTGGTGCCACGCGCGGCCACGGCCTTTGGCGTGCCGCCGCCGCGCTTGCCGGCAACGGCCGCGTGTCCGTGCGCCGGCGCGGCGCCCGAGCCCACGCGAGCCTCGGGTGCCGCACGAACCGGCAGGTACACCACCACGCTGTAGCCGCGCTTGAACGCGTGGTTGAGCTTGACGTCGTTCCACTCGGCCACGCTGTCGGGCTTGAGCTTGTAGCGGCGCGCGATGCTGGCCACGCTGTCGTTGCGCCCCGCCTTGACGGTGGTGCGGCGATTGACGATCTCGGGTTGGAAGCTCAGGTGGCCGCTGTCGGCCACCAGGGCCGTCACGTCCTCCTTGACGCGGGCGCCGCGCGGCACGATGAGCGTGGAGCCGGCCTTGATGAGCATGCGCGGCGGAATGCTGTTGAGCGCGCGCAGGTCGGTTTCGCTCATGCCCGAGCGCTGGGCCGCATCGGCCACCGTCATGGTGTTGGGAACGACCCATGCCGTCCAGCTCGCGTACTGGCCTTGCGAGTAGGCGTCGAAGTTGCGCTGGAACACGGCTGCGTTGTCCCAGGGCAGCAGGATCTGCGGCGTGCCGGCGGCCAGCAGCACCGGCTTGTGCGCGGCCGGGTTGAGGGCGCGGAAATCTTCGAGCCGGATGTCGGCCAGCTTGGCCGCCAGTTCGACGTCGAGGTCACGCGTCAGCGTCACGGTCTGGAAATACGGGTGGTTGGCGATCAGCGGCAGTTCGGTGTTGAACGCTTGCGGATTCGCGACGATGTTCTTCACGGCCTGCAGCTTGGGCACGTACAGCCGCGTTTCGGCCGGCATGGAAAGATCGCTGTAGGTGGTGGGCAGGCCCAGGCGCTGGTTCTTGGCGATGGCGCGGCTCACGCTGCCTTCACCCCAGTTGTAGGCCGCCAGCGCGAGCTGCCAGTCGCCGAACATGCCGTAGAGCTTTTGCAGGTAGTCGAGCGCGGCGCGGGTCGAGGCCACCACGTCGCGCCTGTCGTCGCGGAAGATGTTCTGCTTCAGGTCGAAGTCGGTGCCGGTGGCCGGCATGAACTGCCACATGCCCGCGGCACGTGCGCTGGAGATGGCCTGCGGGTTGAATGCGCTCTCGATGTATGGCAGCAGCGCGAGCTCGGTCGGCATGTTGCGCCGCTCGAGCTCTTCGACGATGTGGAAGATGTATTTGTTCGAGCGCTCGGTCATGCGCTGGATGTAGTCGGGACGGCTGGCGTACCACTGCTCGCGGTCGCGCACCAGGTCGCTCTCGAGGTTCGGCATTTTGAAGCCGCGGCGGATGCGGTCCCACATGTCCGCGGGCGGCGCCAGCGTGACGACGCTCTGCGAGCGCGCTTCGCTGCTGGTGATGGGGGTGAGGGGGCCGCCCGGATAGACCGGTGCAGCGCTGCTCGAGGCCCTGGAGCCGGTGCCTCCCGCGGTGGGCTGCTGCGAGGCGGGAGTCGAAGAGGAGGAGGACGAAGAGGGGCCGCCCGTGGTGCCCGCGCAGCCCGCGAGCAACAGTGAGCCAGCAAGGCAGACAGCAGCGATAAGTTTCATCGGAAGTCGTTTTTCCATTGGCGCAGCGCAGCAAACACGTCGGCTTCGGCCGGATGGGCGGAAAGCTCGGCGTGCTCGCGCACCGCTCTAAGGACAGTGGCTTCGCGGCTGCGAAGAAAGGGGTTGATTCGGCGTTCGGTTGCCAGTTGCGAGGGCAGCGTGGGCTGTCCCCGCGCGCGCAGGCTTTCGCAACGCGCGGTGTACTGAGTCAGATCGGCATTGCCGGGTTCCACCGCATGGGCGAAACGCAGGTTAGCAAGTGTGTATTCGTGGGCGCAGCATACGCGGGTATCGCCCGGCAATGCCGCGAGCGCATCGAGCGAGGTCAGCATTTGCGCCGGCGTGCCTTCGAACAGGCGGCCGCAGCCGCCGGAGAACAGCGTATCGCCACAGAAGAGCAGCGGCGCCTGGCCGTCGCTGGCGGGAAGAAAGTAGGCAATGTGGCCGGCGGTGTGGCCGGGCACGTCGATGACCATGAAGCGCCGTCCGAGCGCCTCGGCGCTGTCGCCGTGCGAGAGCGGGGTGAAGGGCTCGGGAATGCGTTCGCGCGCGGGGCCGAAGACCAGCGCACCGGTGGCAGCATGGAGCGCAGCCACGCCGCCCGTGTGATCGGGATGATGGTGCGTGACTAGAATCGCGGCGAGCTGCAGCTTGTCGCGCGTCAACGCGTCGAATACCGGTTGAGCGTCGCCCGGGTCCACCACGATCGCGTTGGAGCCGTCCTGCAGCATCCAGATGTAGTTGTCAGCGAAGGCGGGCAGCGGAACAAGGGTCATGAGCGATCAAATTATAGGTTTGCAGGATTGGTTCGCGACCCCCCCCGGCCGCTACCTGCTGGCGTGGGAACAGGCCCAGTTCGACCAGGCGGTGGCGGACGTCTTCGGCTATCACGCGCTGCAGCTGGGCGCCGCAGAAGTCGATGGGCTGCGCACCAACCGCATGCCGCACCGCTGGCTGGCCCTGCCCGAACCGGTGCAGCCCAGCAGGGCGGCGCTGTTCACCGATTTTGCGGCGCTGCCCTTTGCAGCCAACAGCCTGGATCTGGTGGTGCTGCCGCACGCGCTGGAACTGAGCCAGGACCCCCACGCCACTCTGCGAGAAGTGGAGCGGGTGCTGGTGCCCGAAGGCCGCGTGGTGATCTGCGGGCTCAACCCGGCCAGCCTGTGGGGCATGCGGCAGCGCCGCGCGCACCTGTACCGCAAGCTCGGGTTCGGCGACCTCTTTCTGCCCGAGGGCGGGGAGTTCATCGGCTATTGGCGCATGCGGGACTGGCTGCGGCTCCTGAGCTTCGAGGTGGAGTCAGGGCGCTTCGGCGTCTACCGGCCCGCGGTGCGCAGCGAAGCCTGGCTGGAACGCTGCCGCTGGATGGACGCCGCTGGCGAGCGCTGGTGGCCGATTTTCGGTGCCGTGTATTTCGTGGTCGCGGTCAAACGCGTGCGCGGCATGCGCCTGTTGAGCGCCGACTGGCGTCGCGCCGCGGCGCGCGCCACCGCTCCTGTGTCGATTGCCGGCAAGATGCACAAGGCCGACCACACCGACTGATTGAATGAACGATCGATGGATCGACAGAAGAAGGAAAAGAAAGTTTTGAACGAAGTCGTGATCTACACCGATGGCGCCTGCAAGGGCAACCCCGGCCCTGGCGGCTGGGGCGCCTGGCTCAAGTCGGGTGCCACCGAAAAGGAACTGTTCGGTGGCGAGCTCAACACCACCAACAACCGCATGGAACTGACGGCCGTGATCGAGGGGCTGGCAGCTCTCAAGCGACCCTGCAAGGTCATTCTTTACCTCGACAGCCAGTACGTGCGCATGGGCATCACCGAGTGGATCCGCGGCTGGAAAGCCAAGGGCTGGCGTACCTCGACCAAGCAGCCCGTGAAGAACGTCGAACTCTGGCAGAAACTCGACAGGCTGGTGGCGGAGGGCGGCCACGTCATCGAATGGCGCTGGGTCAAGGGCCACTCCGGCGACCCCGGCAACGAACGCGCGGACATGCTCGCCAACAAGGGCGTGGACCAGGCCCTCGGCCGAATCTGAGGCCGCGAGGACCGGGGGCGAGCTAAATAATTCCCTCGAACATCATCACGTCGACCTCGCCGCCTGCCGCCACGTTGCCTTGATCGTGATGCAGCACGACGAGCCCGTTGGCTTCGACCATCGAACTCAGCACGCCCGAGCCCTGGTTTCCGGCAATGCGGACTACGGGCAGCGCGCCGGGCACGGCCTGCACGAAGCCGCGCTGGTATTCGGTACGGCCGGCTTTCTTGCGGATGGCGCTCACGCTGCGCGCGCGCAGCAAGGGCGGCGGCGTCGCGGCGATGTCGTGGCATCCCATCATGCGCAGCAACGCGGGTCGCACGAAGGCCAGAAAAGTCACCATCACGGCCACCGGGTTGCCCGGGAGGCCGAAGAGCACCGCAGCGCCCGGCAGCGATGAAGAAGCCGGATCGCGCGGAACCAGCCCGACCGCCATCGGCCGCCCCGGACGCATGGCGATGCGCCAGAACGCCATGTCGCCGAGTTGCTGCATCACGGCGCGCGTGTGGTCGGCGGCGCCGACACTCACGCCGCCGCTGGTGATGATGGCGTCGGCCTGGCTTGCGGCACGCTGCAGCGTGGCGGCGAGCGTGGCCGGGTCGTCGCGCACCAGGCCCAGGTCGATGACCTCGCAGCCCAGCCGCGTGAGCAGGCCGAACACCGTATAGCGGTTGCTGTCGTACACGGCGCCTTCGCGCGGCGCCTCGCCGAGGCTCAGGATTTCGTCGCCGGTCGAAAAATAAGCCACGCGCAGACGCCGCAGCGCGGACACCGAAGGCAGCCCCAGGCTCGCGACCATGCCGAGCGCGGCGGGCGACAGGCGCTCGCCGCGCCGCAAGGCCGGCTGCCCCTGCATCAGGTCCTCGCCCGCAAAGCGGCGGTTGTCGCCGCGGCGAAGCACCTTGGCGGGAAAGCTCACCCGGTCTGCGTCGACCTTGCAGAACTCTTGCGGAACCACGGTGTCGAGCCCATCGGGCATGACGGCGCCCGTCATGATGCGAACCGCTTCGCCGCCAGCCAGGGTGCCGCGCCACGCCGCCCCGGCCAGGGCCGTGCCCACCACGCGGAGGTCGATGGACTCGTCGGTGCGCGCATCGTTCCGCAGGATGGCGCCGTCGAAGGCAAAGCCGTCCATCGCGGAGTTGTCGTGCGGCGGCACGCTGACGGGCGAGATGATGTCTTCGGCCAGCACGCGGCCCAGTGCTTCGCGCACCCCGACTTCCTCGCGTTCCGAGACGACGGCCGGGGCCGCCAGCTGCGCCAGAAAAGCCTGGACGCCGCTGACGCTCAGGGCCTGGGGGTCATAGCCCGCAAGGGCGGCGGCAATGTCGGCGATGCGGCTCATCGGTTTTCAAGGGCGTGCAGTTCGGCCAGCGTGTTGGCGTTGAAAAAGGCGTCGGGCGCATCGCCGGGCCGGTCGAAAGGGACGAGCACCGTGCGGTGCTGCGCTGTCCAGGCGTCGATCTTGCGGCCGCCGGACTGGGTGAAGTTCACCAGGCTTTCGAGCAGCGCGGTGCGCAGCAGGCAGAACACCGGCTGCGGCCGCAGCACCGGCGCCGCGCCCGGTTCGGCGGCCTCGGGCGCGCTGACCATGGCGATCTCCGCGTCATCGGCCGCCATGGCTTCAGCCAGACGGCTGGCCAGATCGAGCGGAAACAGCGGGGTGTCGCAGGGCACGGTGAGGAGATAGGGCGTTTCGCAGCGTTCGAGGCCGGTCAGAAAGCCTGCCAGCGGACCTGCATAGTCGGCCAGGCTGTCGGGCCAGACCGGCACGCCGAAGGATTCGTAGGCGGCCAGGTTGCGGTTGGCATTGATCATGACCTCGCCCACCTGCATACCCAGGCGCAGCACGGCATGCATGGCCAGCGGCGAGCCATTGAAGTTCTGCAGGCCCTTGTCGATGCCGCCCATGCGCGAACCGCGGCCGCCGGCCAGCAGCAGCCCGGTGATCTCGCTGGGGGAAATGGAATCTTGTGTGGACGTCATCCGCCGATATAGCTCATTTCGACGCGGCGCGGCGCCTTGTTGTTGTTGCTGTCGGACTCGCCGCCGTCGGGGCCGCGGAGCGCGCGCAGTTCGGAATAGCGGTCGGCGCGGCCCTGCCAGATGTGGCCGATGGCCGAGCCAATGTCTTCGTCGGTGGCGGTGCCGCGCAGCAGGGGCCGCAGGTCGTGGCCCGCGCTGGCAAAAAGGCAGAGGTAGAGCTTGCCCTCGGTGGACAGGCGGGCGCGGCTGCAGTCGTGGCAGAAGGCCTGCGTGACGCTGCTGATCACGCCGATTTCGCCGCTGCCGTCGGCATAGGCCCACCTTTGGGCGGTTTCGCCCGGCGCGCTGGGCTCCAGCGGCACGAGCGGAAACTCGGCGCCGATGCGTGCGATGACCTCAGCCGAGGGCAGCACCTCGTCCATGCGCCAGCCGTTGGTGGCGCCCACATCCATGTATTCGATGAAGCGCAGCACCACCTTGCCGCCGTGGTTGTCGCGAAAGTAGCGCGCCATCGGCAGGATTTCCTGCTCGTTGGTGCCGCGCTTGACGACCATGTTCACTTTCAAGGGGCCGAGGCCTGCGGTCATCGCCGCGTCGATGCCGGCGAGCACGTCCGCCACCGGAAAATCGACGTCGTTCATGTGGCGGAACACCGCGTCGTCGAGGCTGTCGAGGCTCACGGTCACGCGCTGCAGGCCGGCGGCCGCCAGCGCCGCTGCCTTGCGCTGCAGCAGCGAGCCGTTGGTGGTGAGCGTGAGCGCGAGCGGCTCGCCGGACGGGGTGCGGAGCTCGGAAAGCTGCCCGATCAGCCCCTCGATGTTCTTGCGCAGCAGCGGTTCACCACCGGTGAGCCGGATCTTGCGCACGCCATGGGCCGCGAACAGGCGCGCGAGCCGCGTCATTTCCTCGAAGCTCAGCAGCGCGCTGTGCGGCAGGTATTGGTAGTCCTTGTCGAACACGTCCTTCGGCATGCAGTAGCTGCAGCGGAAGTTGCAGCGGTCCGTCACGCTGATGCGCAGGTCGGTCAGCGGCCGGCCCAGGCGGTCGAGCAGGCGCCCCGTGGCAGGCACGGGGATTTCCGGCACCGACACAGCGGGGCGCGCGCGGCCGATTTCGGAGACCGGGATGACGGTGGTGCTTTTGCTTTTCATGGGGCAACGGCCAATTTACTCCATGGAGCAAGGGCCGAACCTGAAAGGGCTACTCCGGGGACGCACTTTCGACCTGGCCGGTCATTTTGTCTGGGCTAGACGCAGCGTGCGCCGTCGACCTCGATGCACACGCGGCTGATGAAAGCGGCTTCATCGCTCGCCAGGTACAAAGCGTCGCGCAGGATCGCTTCCACCACCTGCTGGCCCGCCGCCGCGTTGATGTCGTTCACAAGCACCTGGGCGGCCTCGGCCGCGAGCCGCTTGGCGATGCCTTCGCCGATGCCGCCGCCGGCACCGGCACCGGTCACGATGATGGATTTGTTCTTGACGTGCACGGTTTGTCTCCTGAAAAGGCGCAGCGGGGCAGTGTATTGGGCCCCGTGCGCCGGACGCCCCCGAAGCGGTTGTCGATATGGCGTCAGCCGTGCTTGATGGCGACGGTCTTGAGGGTGGTGAAGCCGTAAAGTGCTTCGAAGCCCTTTTCGCGGCCATAGCCGGACGACTTGACGCCGCCGAACGGCAGTTCCACGCCGCCGCCCGCGCCGTAGTTGTTGATGAACACCTGGCCGCTGCGCACCCGCTTGGCCATGCGGAACTGGCGCGCGCCGTCGGCCGTCCAAACGCCGGCCACAAGGCCGAACTGCGTGGCATTGGCGAGCGCCACCGCTTCGTCTTCGTCGGTGAACTGCATTGCCGCCAGCACCGGCCCGAACACTTCTTCCTGCGCAAGACGATGGTTGACAGGCACGTCGCGCAGCAGGGTGGGCGCCTGGTAGAAGCCGGTTTCGGGCGCTTCGTCGACGACGACGCCGTGGGCCACCATCGGGATCCCGGCCACCTGGGCGTCGCTCAGGAAATCCCACACGCGCTGCTGCTGGGTCTGGCGGATCAGCGGGCCGACGTCGAGGTCCATGGCCGCGGGACCGACGCGCAGCGCCTCGAAGGCGTGGCCGAGCCGCTCGAGCAGCGGCTCGTAGATGCCGCGCTGGATCAGAACGCGCGAGCCGGCCGAGCAGGTCTGTCCGGCGTTCTGCACGATGGCGTTGATGATCACCGGAATGGCCGCGTCGAGGTCGGCGTCGGCAAAGATGATCTGCGGGCTCTTGCCGCCGAGTTCGAGCGTCACCGGGCAATGCCGTTCGGCCGCCACCTGCTGGATCAGCGTGCCGATCTTGGGACTGCCGGTAAAGCTGATGTGGTCGATGCCTTCGTGCCGAGCAAGCGCATCGCCCACTTCATGCCCGTAGCCCGTCACGATATTGAGCGCGCCGGCCGGAAAGCCGACTTCGGCCGCCAGTTGCGCCACGCGGATCAGGGACAGGCAAGCATCTTCTGCCGGCTTCACCACGCACACGTTGCCGGCGGCCAGGGCTCCGCCCACGCTGCGCCCGAAGATCTGCATCGGGTAGTTCCACGGAATGATGTGTCCCGTGACGCCGTGCGGCTCGCGCCAGGTGAACACGCTGTAGCCGTCCTGGTAGGGAATGGTCTCGCCGTGCAGCTTGTCGCAGGCACCGGCATAGAACTCGAAATAGCGCACCAGCGCCACCGCATCGGCGCGCGCCTGCTTCACGGGCTTGCCGCAATCGCGCTGCTCGATCAGCGCCAGCTCGTCGACGTGCTCGGCGATCTTCTGCGAGAGCCTGTAGAGCAGGCGCCCGCGGTCGGCCGCGCTCACCTTGTGCCAGACGCCCTCGAAACAATCGCGCGCCGCGCGCACGGCGGAGTCGATGTCGGCGGCATTGCTGCGCTGGATGTCGTCGAAGGGCTGGCCGTCGGACGGATCGAGCACTTGCAGGGTGCGGCCGGAGGAAGACGGGACGTCGGCGTTGGCGATGAAGTTGAGTTGCATGGAACGGATTTTGCGCGAAGCGGGGCAACCGCGCCGCACGCGCTCCTACCTGGGCGAACCGGGCCGCGGCAGCGCCCGCACCGCATTCAGCATGCGCTCCACATGCTTGTCCGGATTCAGGTTCTGATAGTAGTAGGCCACTTTGCCGTTCGGCGAGATCACGTACGAGAGGCGGTTGGCGAAGTCCGGCCGGGTCTGCATCAGGGCGTCGAAACCGTTGATCACCGCCTTCGATTCGTCCGACGCCACGGGAAACCGGTTCTGGCAGGACTTGACCGAAAACTTGGAGAGAGTGTCGATGTCGTCGGCCGACACGCCGATGACGGTGGCACCCAGCGCCGCGAACTGATCGACGGCTTCGGCGAAGGCATGGGCTTCGATCGAACAGTCGCTGGAGTCGGCCGCCGGAAAGAAGTACAACACCACCGGGCCCTTGGCCAGCGCATCGGCCAGCGAATAACGGAAGGTCTTGCCGGCCAGCGCGGCAGTGGCGGTGAACTTGGGTACCGGGTCGCCGATGTCCAGCGCGGCCCAGGCGGGGAATGCCAGCCCGGCTGCGATCAACATCGGCGCGAGGCGTGAGAGGATCGGTCTTGCCATGGTGTAACTCCCGACAGGTGTGGAGCGAATTCTAGGACGGTGAACAATTTTTGATGCAACCCGCATGAAAGCGAAACCGGCAAGTGCCGGCGGGCGTATCCATGGCAAGGACCGGAAAAACCGACACCGCTGAGATCGATCCATCATGAATGCCTGGACCCAACTGCTGCGAATCTGCCTTGCCGGCGCCATGCTGGCGTCGCTGGTGGCCTGTGGATCGCTGCCGCCGGCGCGCGAGCGGGCGGCGGTGCATGCGGCCGCGGTCGATCCGACCACCACGCTCGCAAAGATCGCGGCGGCCTCTACGCCGCCCGGCGAGCACTCCGGCTTCCGGCTGATGCCGCTCGGCGTGTATTCGCTCGACGCGCGCGTGCAGCTTGCGCAGCGCGCCCAGCGCTCGCTGGTGGTCCAGTACTACCAATTCGAGAACGACGCCACCGGACGCCTTCTGATGCGCGCGCTGCGCGAGGCGGGTGCGCGCGGGGTGCAGGTGCGGCTGCTGGTGGACGACCTCTACACCGTCAAGAGTCAGCAGCTGCTGTTGGCGCTATCGCAGACGCCGAACGTGGACGTGCGGCTGTTCAACCCCTTCTGTTGCGGGCGCAACGGTTTCCTGTCGCGCTTTGCGGCGTCGCCGCACGAGATCGGGCGGCTCAACCACCGCATGCACAACAAGCTCTTCATCGCCGACGGAGCGATGGCCGTGGTGGGCGGGCGCAACATTGCCGACGAGTATTTCGTGCTGAGCGAGGCGCAGAACTTCATCGACATGGACGCGCTGGTGGTGGGCAAGGTGATCCCGCAGCTCGAATCGATCTTCGATGCCTACTGGAACAGCGAACAGGTCTGGCCCGTTGCCGACATCGTCCGGGGCGAGGGCGGCCGCACGCCCACGGCCGCCGACTTCGACGCCTCGATAGGCATGGCGGCCGCACCGCCGAAGATCGTGCTTCCGCCTTCCGACGTCCTGGGCTACGGCCCGATCGCGGAAGAACTCGATGGGGGCCGCATGGGGCTTTTGTGGGGTGAGGCCCGCGCCATCGCCGATCCGCCGACCAAGCCGACCACCATGACGGCGGACGAGGCCATTGCCACCAGCGTGACGATGAAGGTCTGGACGCTGCTGATGGACGCCAAGTTCGAAGTCGACCTGACCTCTCCCTACCTGGTGCCGGGCGAGCGCGGCATGGCGGCCTTCGAAGATCTGGCGAAGCGCAAGGTCAAGCTCACGCTGCTGACCAATTCGCTGGCGGCCAACGACGAGCCGTTGGTGCACACCGGCTATGCGCGCTACCGTGAGCGGTTGCTCAGGACCGGGGCCGACCTGTACGAGCTGAGCCCGCAGCGCACCACCGCCGGCGAGCGCTTCGGCATGTTCGGCAAATCGCTGGGGCGGCTGCATTCCAAGACCGCCGCCATCGACAAGACGCGCATCTTCATCGGCTCGATGAACCTCGACCCGCGCTCGGCGAGCCAGAACACCGAGATGGGCGTGGTGGCCGACAGCCCGCAGCTGGCGCGCGAGATGCTGCGCGTCATCAACATCAGCAAGCTGCAGAACTCCTACCGCCTGCGCCTCGCCAAGGAAACCGGCACGCTGCAGTGGCTGACGAACGATGGCGAGAAAGAGGTCATCCTGACATCGGAGCCGGAATCGAGCTTCTTCCAGCGCCTCCACAACCTGCTCATTGCGCCGCTGGTTCCCGAAATGCTGCTGTAGCCTCGGGGGATGGCGCAAACCTTTACTTCGTTGTCCGCCCTCCAGGTGATGTTGTGGGGGTTGGTCTTTTTCGGCGGCATCTATCTGGGGTTCGGCGCCCTCAATGGGCTGCTGACCCATCGCGTGCTGCCGGCGCTCGGGATCGGGCGCGTGCTCGACCCGCGGCCGTTGCAGACGGGGCAGGTCCGCCGCGAATTGGCGCAGTCGGGGGTGTCGGTGCTCATCTTCGGGCTGGGCATGGTGTTTCCCTGGGGCCTGCTTCAACTGGGCTGGGCGCGGCTCGACACTGACGCGGGCTGGCGCCAGATCGGGGCCGAAATCCTGGTGCTCGCGATCTGGAACGACGTTCACTTCTGGCTCAACCATCGCCTGCTGCACACGCGCTGGCTGCGGCGCTTTCACGGGCCGCATCACCGCTCGGTCGTGACCACGCCCTGGGCCACGTACAGCTTTCATCCGATCGAGGCGGCGATGCTCGGCAACGTGATCCTGCTGCCCATGCTGCTGCACGATTTCAGCTTCTGGTCGCTCGCCTCGGTGCCGCTTTTCAGCCTGTTCTTCAACAGCATCGGGCACTCCAACTACGACTTCTTTCCCCGCGTGTCTTACGGCCACTGGTTTGCCGCCAGCCGGCGCCACCATTTGCACCATGCCTGCCACGGCGGCAACTACGGGTTCCAGTTCACATTCATGGACCGGCTGTTCGGCACGCGCATTGCCGCCGATGCGGCGGAGCCGCAATTCCAGGCATTCCGCTCGAAGCAGCAACGCAAACAACAGCATGCCACGCCGGCCTGAGGCGCTGCGCCGGCTGGCACGGCTGCGCCATTGGCGCGACTGGCAGAGCCTTGCGTATCTGGCGGCGCTTCCGGCGCTGGCGGCATGGCAATGGATGCATGGCTTCTCCATACTGCTTTATGGGCCAATGCTGTTCCTGACGCTTGGCGTGGGCGTGATCCATCACAACCACGTGCACCTGCGCATGTGGCGCGGGCGGCGCATGAACCGGTTCACCGACTTCTGGCTCACGCTGCTGCAGGGGCATCCGACCTTTGTTTTCTGGCCTGCGCACGTGGCCAATCACCATCGCCACCGGCACGGGCCGCGGGACGTGGCGCGCACCTACCGTTTCGGTGGCGACACCAATCATTTGCGGGGCTACCTGCTGCATCCGTTCCAGGCCGTGTGGGTGCTGATGCCGGTGTTCTTCGGCTGGCTGGGGCGGCTTCGCAAGCGCTGGCCAGGGCCTTGGCGCTACTGCATGGCGCAGTACGCGCTGTGGCTCGGCAGCTGGAGCGCACTGCTGCTGCTCGACTGGCGCAAGGCCCTGCTGTTGGTGATCTTGCCGCAGTTGCACGGGCTGCATTGGCTGCTGGCGACCAATTATCTGCAGCACGCGCACGCCGACGGACGCCGGCCCGCGGCGGATGCGGAGGCGCCGCGCGATACCGCAGGTACCCGCCTGAACTACGCGCGCAATTTCGAGGGGCTGGTGAACCCGTTGCTGTTCAACATCGGCCTGCACACCGCACATCACGAGAACCCGCATGTCCATTGGTCCGAGCTCACGGAGCTGCACCGCACGCGCTACCGCGCGCGGGTCGATCCCGCGCTCAACGAGCAAGGGCTGGTGCCCTACATGGTTCGCGTGTTCGTGCTGGGAGCCCTGTGGCCGCGTTTTTGCAGCCGCTCGCTGATGTCACCCGTGCCGTCCGTGCCGTCCGTGCCGTCCGAGTCTTCAACCCACTGAACCATGCCCGTTCCATTTCAACGCGTCTACATCGAGAGCGCCGGCTATTTCATGCCCGGCGAGCCCATTCCCAACGAGCGAATGGATGCCTACATCGCGCCGCTCAACCGCATGTCGGAGCGCATCAAGCGGCGCATCCTGGCCGAGAACGGCATCCTCACGCGGCACTATGCGATAGACGAAGAGGGCGTGACGCGCCACACCAATGCGCAACTGGCCGCAGGTGCGATTCGCGATTGCCTGCAGCGCGGCGGGACCGAACTGTCGCGCGTGTCGCTGCTGGCCAGCGGATCTTCGGGCGGCGACACGCTGATGCCGGGCTTTGCCAACATGATCCAGGGCGAACTGGCGGCGCCGCCGATGGAAACGCTGTCGGTGCACGGCATCTGCGCCGCGGGCGTGTCGGCCATCCAGTCGGCCGCGCAGGGTATCGAGTTGGGCGCGCACCGCACCGCGCTTGCGGTGGCCAGCGAAATGCCGTCGCGCCTTTTCAAGCGCTCGCGCTTCGCGGCGCGCGGCTACGAAACCGACTTCGATTCGCACTTTCTTCGCTGGATGCTTTCCGATGGCGCGGGCGCGCTGCTGCTGTCCGACGGCACGCCTGCGCTGGCCGGCAACCCGGGGCTGCGCCTGAGGTTGAAATGGGTGCACCAGCGCGCGTTCTCGGGCGATTACCCAGTCTGCATGCAACTGGGCCTGACCGAGGACCGCGCCCGCGGCCATCTCGATTTCGGTTCCTGGGCCGAGGCGGAAGCGGCCGGCGCCCTGTCCCTGCGGCAGGACATCCGCCTGCTGCCGCACCTGTTCGACATCGGCATCCACGAATACGCGACGCTGGTGCGCGACGGTTGGGTCGATCCGAAGCGGGTCGACCACTTCCTGTGCCACTACTCGTCGGAGAAATTCATTCCGGTGGTCGAAGACCTGATGGCCAAGGCCGACCTGGCCATTCCACGCGAGCGGTGGTGGAGCAACCTCGCCTGGCGCGGCAACACCGGTGCGGCGTCGATCCTGATCATGCTGTCGGAGTTTCTGCACACCAAGACGCTGAAAGCCGGAGAGCAGATCTTCTGCTACGTGCCGGAATCGGGGCGTTTCATGGCCGCCTACATGCTGCTGGAGGTCGAGGCGGCCGGCACGGCGTCTCAGCAGGCGGGGGCCGGGCCGCGCATGACTTCTGAATCGGCTCCCGACGACGAGATCGCGATTGCGCCTCCGCACGATCCGGCCGCTGCCCCCGAAGGATTGGGCACGCTGCTGACCGAACTGGCGGGCATCTGGCACGACTACCGCTCGCGCGCCTGGCGCACGCCCCTGATCCGCCAGATCCGCGAACGCCGCTTTGCCTTGCCCGACTACCTGAACTGGATGGAGCAGTGGGTTCCGCAGGTGCGCGAAGGCAGCCGCTGGATGCGCGAAGGCGCCGCTTCGCTGACCGGTCCGTACAAGGCGCTGGCCGCACTGATCGATGTGCATGCGGGCGAGGAACAGGACGACTTCAACATTCTCTTCAGCGACTACAGGAACGCGGGCGGCACCGCGCCGCGCATCGACGACCTGCGCCGCAACCCCGGCGGGGAGGCGCTCAATGCCTACCTGCACGGCCTGGCCGCCACGCGCGACCCCATCGGCCTGCTGGGCGCCATCTACATCATCGAAGGGACGGGCCAGCGCATCGTGCCCGCGCTGCTGCCGCTCATCAAGGCCGGCCTGAAGCTGCCGCCCGATGCGTTCCGCTTTCTCGAGTACCACGGCCACAACGACGAGAACCACCTGAACCGCTGGCTCGCCGCGGTCGAGATGGTGATGGCGGTGGAGGCCGACAAAGGCGGCGAAGAAGCCAACGGGCGGGGCAGGGCGGCCCGCCAGATCATCGATACGGCGCGCCATACGGCGGCGCTGTACCTGATGCAGTTTCAGCACATCACGGAGCGGATGCCACATGAGCCGAATGCCTGATTTCCTCACGCAGGGGCACGACGAGCGCGATCCCAGTCCCTGGCTCGCACTCTATCTCGACCAGAGCACGCCGCTGCCGGACGAGGTCAAGGCGGCATGGCTTGCCGACTCGAGCTCGGGTTCACGCCAGTACCTGCTGCCGTTCCTGCGGCCGGTGGCGCGGCTGACGATCGTCCTGATCCAGGTGGTGAAGGTGTTCGTGCCGCGCAACTGGTCGCATTCGAAGCTGCTGCACCGGCTGCTGGCCTGGGGCCTGAAACGCTTTGTCTCGCCGGAGGCCAACTGGCTGATCCTGCGGCACTTCCACCTCGGGTCGCAGGTGCTGGGCTTCATCGGCCGCAATTCGCCCGAGCCGGTGGGCACCTCGCCGCTGGAGCCGGCAGACATCGATGCGCTCAAGGACGAGATGTTCCTGAAGCACGACCTGAACCTGTTCAACTTCGTGATCCGCTTGAACCAGGCGCTGCGCGACAAGGGGCTGGCGCTGGCCAAGGCGGCAAATGTCGACTTTTCGATGATCAAGGACCCTGGGTTGCGGCTTTCGGACATGCCGCGCGGCCGGCTCAACTTCCTCGATCTGCAGAGCGCCATCGAGCTGTTCACGCCGCTGTACCAGCTGATGCTCACGGACAACGATTTCTGGCGCGCCGCCAATTCCCTGCAACTGGATGAAACCATCGGAATCTACGCGGCCACGCTGCTGGGGGCGCCCGAACACCTGATCCTGGTGAACAACAAGCATCCGCTGGTGCCATTGTCGACACTGCGCGCCGGTCACCGGCTGGTGATCCACGGGCTGTCGACAGAAATGCTTCACAGCCTGCTCCAGCGCATGCGGACTGCCCAGGAGGAGACGGCCCCACGGCCGGAGCAGCCACTTGCATAGGCGTATGCTGCCCCCAGATGCAAACCATGAATACGACCGACCATCCGTCTCCCAAGACCGATCTGGCAGTGACCCACGTGCTGGCTCAACTGCTGGAACGGCTCGAGCACAGCGCCGTCCCCGTCAGCGCCGAGCAATACCGCTCGGTGGTCGAGCATCTGGTGCACGAATTCAGCGACGTCGAGCCGGGCGCCGACCTGGGGCGCCTGCTCGACGCCTACCCGGCCGCTGCCGAGGTGTACGAAAATCTCAATTACCAGCACGCCGGCCTGTGCCGCTCGGCGCTCGACGCGGCACTTGCAGCCGAAGTCAGCGCCAGGAAAGCCATTGAACGCGCGATGCGCAATACCGAACCCAAAAAGGATAAAGCCGATGGCCAAAGCTGAGGTCAAGACTGCCGTTGTGGCCGACGGCCTGCGATACAAGTCAAAAACACCGGGTTCGCCGTTTCGCGCTTCGGCGTCGTTCAGCGGCGCGACCATGTCCTGCTTCATGTGCGGAAAACACCGGGTGCGCTCGCAACTGCGTACCCGCCAGGTGCTTGGCAAGTCGCAAACGGTGTGCGCGCCTTCCTGCAAGGCGCTCGACGAATCGCTCGAATAAGTCGAAGTTCGGCCCTGGGCGGTTCCGCGTCGCTTTTGCGACAGGCCTTGCATGCGCATTGCAGATTTTCTTTCCAAAGCGCCTGGAATCGATATACAGTTAGAAACAAATGATGCATTTATTGCATAAATAAATAGTTCTAATTTGTAGTCGACGACAAATGTTTTTCTATACAGGCAATGACGTCCAGCGCCGGACGATCTGCGGAAGGACTTGCAATGAGTAAGCCGCGTCATGTCGTGATGCAGGTTGTCAAGCGCTCCTCCGGCAGCGCAACGCACCACGTCGAATTCCTCGTGGACGACAACTTTGCCGAGCGCCTGCGCCAACTGCGCTCGCTGGTTCCGCCTCTGGGCAGCCTGAACAGGCAGCGCGACCTGGTGATCGACAAGGTGCGCGTGAGGCTTCCGAACGCCATCTGGCGCACCGGGAGCCAGGTCGACACTGGCGTGGAAGGCTCCTGCATCGTCATTGCCTCCGAAGGCTCCTTCAATTGCGGCGGCAAAGACCGCAACACGCGCGAAAAGCTCGTGACCTACAACTTCTCCATTTCGCGCCTCGTCGAACTTCATACCGAGCGCCCGGAGGGCGAAACCCTCTATATCCGCGATGGCACCTTCGCCAACGACGAGCCTGCCGATTCGCCTGCTGGCCTGTGGGTGGCCTCATTGACCGAGGAGGAAGTGGTGATGCGCGTGCCGGACGCGCCGTCCGACTTCGATACCCTGCACGAACTGACCCTGCGACCCGAGCAGCGCGCGGGCGCCGGCGCCTCCACGCACCGGGCCACCTTTTACTGAAGCGCGGCGGCTGCCTCGGAAGCCGAGCCCACGGGCGTGTACTGCGCGCGGTTGTCCTCGAGCCAGCGGGCCGAAAGGCTGCTGTCCTGCTGCGCCGGATGGAAATCGGCGCGGAAATAGCTGCGCCAAGCGCTCCAGTTGCCTTGAAGCAGGCCGCCCCGGCCGAGCAGAATGCGCGCGGCGCTCTTCCAGGTCGCCCATTTCCACAACTGTCCTTCATGACGCAGGTTGGCAGCTGTCTGACGCATCAGATCGCCCAGGAACATGAGCGTCACGCGGCGAAACCATCGGTTGCGCCATGGGTCCGAACCTCCCGCGGCCTTGTAGAGGTCGAAGGCGACGGCTTTGTGCTCCAGCTCCTCGGCGCTGTGCCAGAGCCACATGGTCCGGAGGCGAGGTTCGGCGCCTTCGAGCACTTGGGGATGGGCCAGCAGCCATTCGGCAAACATGGCCGTGAAGTGTTCCGTGGCCGCGGTCACTGCCAGTGCATGGCGGGGGTCGGCACCCTCCATGAGTTGCATGCGCCTGGCGGCCCGTGGCGACCAGCCGTCCTTCAAGCCCTGGCTCTCGAGATGGCCGTTGAAGAGCGCATGGATGCGACGATGCGTGGCTTCCTGGCCGATGAAGCCGCGTACTTCGGCCCGGTATTTTTCCTGCGCCTCCGGCGGCAGCGTGGCCATGACGTCGCGCACCGCATCGATGAAGAACTGCTCGCCGAAAGGAAAGCTCATCGACAGCGCATTGAAGAAAGCGGTCGAGAATGCATCGCCGCCGCACCAGTTGCGGACGAACGGCGTCTGCAGGTCGATCAGAAGGCGGCGCACAACAAGGTCGGTCATGAAAACAGTCCTCAAGGAACTCAGCTGGTACACATTCGTACCGCATGATCGAATGGTGCGCACAACAATCGGTACCGTCAAGTACCAATGCGTAGGAAAATGTGCCGTTCAATGAGCACTGCAACTGAAAATCCCGGCGTGGCCAGCCCTTCCGCAGAACCGGCGCACGAGCACTATTCCCGGCTGCTGGAAGGCATGGCGCGCGCGGTGGCGGCCAAGGGTTACGCGGACACGACCATTGCCGATATCGTGCGCGAAGCAGCCGTTTCGCGGCGCACCTTCTATGAGCATTTCACGACCAAGGCCGAATGCCTGGTTTCGCTCTACGAGGCTGCCAGCAAGCTGGCGCTGCGGGCGGTTGCCGAGGCCTTCGATCCGGCGCAACCCTGGCACGCGCAGGTGGAGCGGGCCATGACGGCGTACCTCGACTATCTTGCGCAGGATCCCGTGCTGCTGCGCACGCTGTTCGTCGAGATCCTCGGTCTCGGAATGCCCGGGTTGGCGGCGCGGCGCCGGGTGAACGCGGAAATCGCCAGCTTCATCCAGGCCGCCATCAACGGCAGCACAGGTGCGCAGGGGCCCGCCGTGCACCTGACGAGTGAAATGGCCATGACGGTCGTCGGCGGCATCAACGAACTGGTGCTCCAGGCCATCGAGCAGGACCGCGTGGGGAATCTGCACCAGCTGGTTTCGCCGGCCACGCGCCTGGTGCGCGCCGTGGCGGCCGAAAGCCTCAGGTAGCGAGGCTCTCGGTGCGGGGCTGCCGGTCAGGCCGGTTTGCTTTGCGCGGGATCGTAGAAAAACTCTTCCTGGGCGATGCGGTCGCCCTCCCAGCGCTGCCACGCGAGCTCTTCCATGCGCATGGCCTTGCCGCCCTTGAACCGGAAATCGAAAACCCAGCGGATCACCACGTGGTCGCCGTTCACGAAAACGGGGCGCACGCAGGTCGAGACGACAGATTCGGTGCGATCGAGCACCGCCTGCTCGTGGGCAACCAGCGTACCGCGGCCGCGCCGGGGCTCGGCCTGGTTTTCGCGCATGGTCGCGTCTTCGGCGTAGTAGTTCTCGATGGCCTTGGCATGCGCGCCGCTTTCCACGGCGGCGATGAAGGCCTCGAGTCTCTCCGGGGAGGGCATCAGCTCTTGACCTTCACTTCGACCCGGCGGGCTTCGCTAGCGGGCCCTGCGGCCTGGGTTTGTTCGGGCTTGGCAAGCTCGACCTTGTCCGCAGGTGCACCGGCTGCCTTGAGGGCATCGCCGACGGCTACGGCCCGCTGCTTGGCGAGTTCGGCGTTCGCCGCTGCATCGCCGCTGGCATCGTGATAGCCGCTCACGAGCACCGTGCTGCCGCTCTGAACTGCCTTGATCACGTCGGCCAGTGCCTCCTTGGCATTGGGCGCGACCTCGGCCTTGCCGCTCTCGAAATAGAACTTCACCACGCCGTTCTCGACCTTCACGGCCGCGCCTTCGGCGGCCGCCACGGCGCCTGAAGCCACCGATGCCGCAGGTGCGACCGGGGCGGGGGCCTGTACCGGTGCCGGCGCCGCGGGCGCCGAGGAGGCAGCCGGTGCGGTCGTGGCCGGGGGTGTCTCGACCTTGTGCGGCACGGCCGCGGCCGCGTCGCCGGCGTGGAACTTGACCACCAGCGGCACGATCAGCAGCGCCACGATGTTGATGATCTTGATGAGCGGGTTCACGGCCGGGCCGGCCGTGTCCTTGTAGGGGTCGCCCACGGTGTCGCCGGTGACGGCGGCCTTGTGCGCCTCGGAGCCCTTGCCGCCGTGGTGGCCGTCCTCGATGTACTTCTTGGCGTTGTCCCATGCACCGCCGCCGGTGCACATCGAGATGGCAACGAACAGGCCGGTCACGATGGTGCCCATCAGCAGCCCGCCCAGCGCCTTGGGTCCGAGCACGAGGCCGACGACGATCGGCACCACCACCGGCAGCAGCGACGGAATCATCATTTCCTTGATGGCCGCGCCTGTCAGCATGCTCACGGCCTTGCCGTACTCCGGCTTGCCTGTGCCTTCCATGATGCCGGGGATCTCGCGGAACTGCCTGCGCACTTCCTCGACCACGGCACCGGCCGCGCGGCCCACCGCTTCCATGGCCATGGCGCCGAACAGGTAGGGGATCAGCCCGCCGATGAAGAGGCCGACGATCACCATCGGGTCGCTCAGGTTGAAGCTGATGTTCAGGCCGAAGCTCTCCAGCTTGTGGGTGTAGTCGGCAAAGAGCACCAGCGAGGCGAGGCCGGCCGAGCCGATCGCGTAGCCCTTGGTCACGGCCTTGGTGGTGTTGCCGACTGCATCGAGCGGGTCGGTGATGTCGCGCACGCTGGCAGGCATCTCGCTCATCTCGGCGATGCCGCCGGCGTTGTCGGTGATGGGGCCGTATGCGTCGAGCGCCACCACGATGCCCGCCATGCTGAGCATGGCCGTTGCGGCCACCGCAATGCCGAACAGGCCTGCGAGTGTGTACGAGGCCATGATGGCAATGCAGACGAAGATCACCGGCCAGGCTGTGGAGCGCATCGAGACGCCGAGGCCCGCGATGATGTTGGTGCCGTGGCCCGTGGTCGAGGCCTGCGCGATGTGCTGCACCGGCTTGAACTGCGTGCCGGTGTAGTACTCGGTGATCCACACCAGCGCGGCCGTGAGCGCCAGGCCCACGAAGCAGGCGCCGAACAGCTTGAGCTGGCTGCCGCTCGGGGCGATGGCGTTGTCGGGGATGAGCCAGCTCGTGACGAACCAGAACGCGATCAGCGACAGGATGCCCGCCACCGCCAGGCCCTTGTAGAGCGCCGGCATCACGTTGGTCATGCCCGGCGAGGCCTTGACGAAGAAGCAGCCGATGATCGAGGCGATGATGGACACGCCGCCCAGCGCCAGCGGATAGAGCACCGCGTTGACCGGCGCCGCCGCGACCATCAGCGCACCCAGCACCATGGTGGCGATGAGGGTGACGGCATAGGTCTCGAACAGGTCGGCCGCCATGCCGGCGCAGTCGCCGACGTTGTCACCCACGTTGTCCGCAATCACGGCCGGGTTGCGCGGGTCGTCTTCGGGAATGCCCGCTTCGACCTTGCCCACCAGGTCGGCGCCGACGTCGGCGCCCTTGGTGAAGATGCCGCCGCCGAGCCGCGCGAAGATCGAGATCAGCGAGGAGCCGAAGGCAAAGCCGATCAGCGGATTGAGGATGGTCGAAAGGCTGCGGTCCGGCGTGAGGTTGCCGTTGCCCGCCAGGAACCAGTAGAAGACGGAGACGCCCAGGAGCCCCAGGCCCACCACCAGCATGCCGGTGATGGCGCCGCCGCGAAACGCGACGTCGAGCGCCGGGCCGATGCCTTGCGTGGCCGCCTGCGCGGTGCGTACGTTGGCGCGCACCGACACGTTCATGCCGATGAAGCCGCAGGCGCCCGAGAGCACTGCACCCACCACGAAGCCGATGGCCGTGGTCGCGTCGAGGAACAGGCCGATGAGGATGGCCAGGACCACGCCGACCACCGCGATGGTGGTGTATTGCTTGGCGAGGTAGGCTGACGCGCCGGCCTGGATGGCCGCCGCGATCTCCTGCATTCGCGGATTGCCGGCGTCCTTGGCGAGAATCCAACTTCGTGCCCAGAAACCGTAGCCGACAGCCATGAGGCCGCAGACGATGGCGAGTATCAGGGGGGTGTTGCCGATCATGCTTTGCTTCTCCATTCGTTCGTTGTGACTTGTGGAGACGGACAGCATGGATCCTGCGCGCAACGCGTACGGGACCCAGGTTTTCCGTCGCGTTGCTTCCTCGAAGCTCGCTGCACCGAGGTGCGGAGCCGATTGGCCAACGGTTGCAATTTACAGGCAAAAACGCATGCGTGTGCGACCGCGCCATGACACGGAAAGTAAACTCCGGGTTTGTCCCCATCTCCCCTCATACTTTTCAACTACCCGAAAACGTCATGTCCTTCGACAAAGTCTCCCCCGGCAAAAACATCCCCGACGCCTTCAATGTCGTGATCGAAATCCCGATGAACGCCGACCCGATCAAGTACGAAGTCGACAAGGAATCGGGCGCGATCTTCGTGGACCGCTTCATGACGACCGCGATGTACTACCCGGCCAACTACGGCTATGTGCCGCAGACGCTTTCGGGCGACGGCGACCCGGTCGACGTGCTGGTGATCGCGCCGTACCCGCTGCTGCCCGGGGTCGTGGTGCCGTGCCGCCCGCTCGGCATCCTGATGATGGAAGACGAAGCCGGCGTGGACGGCAAGGTGCTGGCCGTGCCCACCGACAAGGTGCTGCCGATCTACAGCCACTGGAAGTCGGTCGACGACGTGAACCCGATGCGCCTGAAGGCCATCAGCCACTTCTTCGAGCACTACAAGGACCTGGAAGCCGGCAAGTGGGTCAAGGTGCTGGGCTGGGAAGGCATCGACGCCGCCAAGAAGGAAGTCGTCGACGGCATTGCTGCCTACAAGAAGTAAAAAACAGCTCCGGTCGAAACGTGGGCGAGGGTCGGCGGCGGTTCAGCCCTGGACTGCATCGCCCGCCAGCCGCATCCATTCGCGATTGACGGAGCGTGCGTGCGAGTTCCAGTGGCGTGCGGCCTGCTGGAGTTCGCTCCACTGCCGCTTTGCGCCGGCGGCGTCGCCTTGCTGGGCCAGCCAGGCAATGTAGCGGGCACGGGCCTCGACCGTGTTGTACTGGCTCAGCGCCGCCTCGAAGGCCTCGCGTGCTTCCCCCTGGCGCCCATCGGCGGCGAGTGCTCGGGCGGTGAGCACGGCGACCTCGTCCCTGCGGTAGTCGCCCCGCGTGGTACGCAGGGCCTGGAGCGCTTGCAGCGCTTCGCGGCCCGAGGCCGGGCCGCCCGCGGCCAGCAGAGCGCTGGCCAGGCCAAATTGCAATTCAGGATCGGATGCGAGCGGGCCTTTCAGGGCGTCGCGGTAGTGCCCGGCCGCGTCGGCGGCCTGGCCCTTGTCGAGCGCGGCCTTGGCGAGGCGCAGCTTGTTCTGGGCCGTCGGTGCGAGGTCGTAGGCCTCGGTGGCCGCGCGGTATTCCCGCTCGGGGTCGATGAAGCCGATGGCCGCACTCGCCACCTTGCCCGCGGTGCGCTGCACGCGCGAGGCGGGCAGGTACTCGACCACGAAATACACGATGCTGCCCAACAGGGGGAAGCTGAAAAGAATGATGAGCCAGTACATCTGCTTGCCATGGCGCATCGCATGCACGGCGAAGAACAGCGCAATGAGGATGTGCAGCCCCAATCCGACGAATGGCATCGACTTCTTCCTGTTGTTGGACGTTGGGCGCGTTTATAGCAGCCCCTGATGGCGGCAAACCGACCGCGCTCCGCCTCTCAACCGGCCTTGAAGGGGCTGCGTTCGCCCAGGTGGTCCAGGTAGTTCTCGATGCCTTCGCCCTCGCGCTCCAGAAAGCGCTCGACCGCGTCGGCGAACGCGGGGTGCGCGAGCCAATGGGCACTGGTGGTCTTCACCGGCATCAAGGCGCGGGCCATCTTGTGCTCGCCCTGCGCGCCACCCTCGAAGCGCTTGGCGCCGTGTGCAATGCACCAGGCAAGCGGCTGGTAGTAGCACGCCTCGAAATGCAGGCAATCGACGCGTTCGACGGCGCCCCAGTAGCGGCCGTAGGCGACCAGTGCGTCGTCCGCGTGCGTGGACAGCGCGATCAGGCTCGTGGCAATCGGCTTTCCCTTGCGTTCGGCGACGAACAGCAGCCAGGCCTGCGGCATGGTGTCGGCCATGCGCTGGAAGAAGTCGCGCGAAAGATAGGGCGGGTTGCCATGCTCGCGGTAGGTGCGCGCATAGCAGCGGTAGAAAAAATCCCAGTCTGACGGCGTGATTTCGGCACCGCGGGACCAGCGAAAAGTCACGCCGGCCTCGGCCACCTTGCGGCGCTCCTGGCGGATCTTCTTGCGCTTGTCGTGGGACAGGCTGGCGAGGAACGATTCGAAGTCCGCGTAGCCGGCCACTCCGCCCGGCGCCTCCGGCACCGTGTTCATCCAGTGAAACTGCACCGTGTTGCGCAGCATCAGGCCCGCTTCGGTGCAGGCGGCGATGTCGGTGTCTGCACCGAACAGCAGGTGCAGCGACGAAAGTTCTTCCTGCTTGCACCAGGCCACCAGTGCTTGCACCAGCAGTGTGCGGGCCTGTGCGTCGCGCGCCAGCAATCGCGCGCCGGGCACCGGCGTGAACGGCACCGCCACCACCGCCTTCGGATAGTAGGCAAGCCCGTGCTGCTCGTAGGCATTGGCCCAGGCCCAATCGAAGACGTATTCGCCATAGGAGTGGGTCTTGATGTACGCGGGGCAGGCGGCCTGCAGCTCGTCGCCGCGCCACAGGGTGATGAATTGCGGCGTCCATCCGCTCTCGGGCGAGGCGCTGCCGCTCTCGTGCAGTGCAGCGAGGTATTCGTAGCGCATGAAAGGCGACGGCTCCGCTTCGGACGAGAGCAGCGCGTTCCATGCTTTCGGGCTCAGGTCCGACAGCGACGCCATCACCCGAATGACATAATCGTTCAAGTCTTTTTCTTCCTTCCGTATGACGCTCACGCTCGCCGCCGCGCAACTCGATTTTGTGGTGGGCGACATCGCTGGCAATGCGGTAGAGAACCTTTTCCTGCGTCCCGCATTTACCGAAGCCTCCGATGATGCCGTGAAAGGCATTGCCATTGCGCTGGCCGAAGACAGCCGCCGCCGTACGACATCCTGGCACGCTACATGCAGGACGATGAAGGCATCCACGAGGTCGAACGGGGTGCGCGGCTCATGAAGATCAATGAATACAAACGGCGCCAGGCGCCAGTGGGTATCCGGGTCACCCATCGGAGCTTCGGCAAGGATTGGCGTTACCCTATCACCAGCAAATTCAACGAAACCGCCGGAGCGCAAAAACCATGAAGCAGATCACCGCCATCGTCAAACCCTTCAAGCTCGAAGACGTGCGCGAAGCCTTGGCCGAAGTGGGCGTTACCGGTCTCACGGTGACCGAAGTAAAAGGTTTTGGCCGCCAGAAAGGCCACACGGAGCTCTATCGCGGGGCCGAATACGTGGTCGACTTCCTGCCGAAGATGAAGGTCGAAGTGGTAGTCAACGAGGACGACGTGGAACGCTGCATCGAGGCCATCGTCAATTCCGCGCGCACCGGCAAGATCGGCGACGGAAAGATCTTCGTCACCAGCGTGGACCGCATCGTGCGCATCCGCACCGGCGAGGAAAACGAAAACGCCGTTTAAGGACCTGCCTCTCCGGCATCGCGCTACAGGTTTTCGGCCAGTCGGTCGCCGCGGGGGTGGAGCGGCACTTCGGCGCGCAGAGCGCTGAGCAGTTCGGTGGCATCGGTGCCGGTGCGGACCAGTTCCATCTGCCATTCACCCATGAAGCCTTCGCGCACGCTGTGCGCGAGGAAGCCAAGCAAGCCGTCGTAGTAGCCGGCGGTGTTCAGGATGCCGGTGGGCTTGTCGTGGTAGCCGAGTTGGCGCCAGGTCCAGATCTCGAACAGTTCCTCGAAGGTGCCGATGCCGCCGGCAAGGGCGATGAAGGCATCGGCGCGTTCGCCCATCATGGCCTTGCGCTCGTGCATGGTGTCGACCACATGGAGTTCGTCGCACAGCGGATTGGCCAATTCCCGGTCGACCAGGGCCTTGGGAATGATGCCGACGACGCGGCCGCCGGCGTTGCGCGTGGCCTCGGCCACGGTGCCCATCAGCCCGGTGCGTCCGCCGCCGTAGACCAGCTGGCCGCGATGCGCGCCGATCCACTGGCCGACCGCTTCCGCGGCCTTGGAAAACTCGGCCCGCTCGCCGGGGCGAGAGCCGCAATACACACAGATCGAAAATTCAGGATTCATGCCGCCATCATGCCTCGTGCGGCGGGCATCTTCATGACGCGAAGTGCTGCCACAAAGCCGCCAGCCAGATGCCGCCGCACAGGGCGAGCGACAACAGCACGGCGGCGCTGCCCATGTCCTTGGCGCGCTTGGAGAGGTCGTGCCATTCGGGGCCGATGCGGTCGATGGCGGCTTCGACCGCGGTATTGAGCAGCTCGACGATCATCACCAGGACGGCGCTGCCCGCGAGCAGGGCCACTTCGACCCAGCTGCGGCCGAGCCAGAAGGCTGCCGGAATCATCACGATGGCCATGATGGCTTCCTGGCGGAAGGCCGGCTCGCTCCAGCCTGCGCGCAGGCCGTGCAGCGAGATCAGGGTTGCGTGCCACACACGCTCCAGGCCCTTGCGGGCCTTCTGCGGGTTCACGGCGGGGTCTGGAAGCTTGGGCAAGGCACTCATTGGCGGCTCATGGGCTTGGAGGTGATGAGCCGCGTACCGGCCCAGGCGTCGTGCCAGAACTGGCGCTCGGGGTGGAAGCGCGCCAGCAATGCCCAGATGGCGACCCATCCGAAGATCAGCACCGCCGATTCTCCTCCCGACAGCTTGAAAGGTGCGATGGCCGCCAGCGGCGGCAGGAACCAGACCCAGCTCAGCAGGTAGCGCACCAGGGCACGCCGCTGGGTGAGCGGGCGCCCGTGCAGGTCGACGATGCGGATGTTCCAGGTTTTCATGGCCAGCGTCTGTCCGCGGGTCCAGAACCAGACGAAATAGACGCCGAAAACCACGAAGAGGAATGCCTGGAGCAGGTGCCGGCGGGAGTCCATGGCATCGCGCATCTGGCCGAGCGTGCTGAACAGCCAGCCCGCGACAAACACCACGGCAAACAGCAGCATGCCTTCATACAGCCAGCACGCCATTCGGCGCCACAGGCCGGGCACTATCGAAAGAGGAGCGTTGCCTGGAGATTCTGCGGACGATGAAGGAGGATTCGATTCCGAACTCTCGGAAGCATTTGAAACCATCGAAACCTTGGGAATCAGGGGGGCGAAGGCTGCTCGGCAGTGCGGCCTGCAGGATTGGAGGATGGAGGCACCGGGGCAGCCGGTGGCACGAGCACCTGGGCCTCGGCCGGAACCGGTTGCAACGCCGTGCCGGACGTGCTGGATGAAGGAGGCGCAGACACAATGGCCGGAACACGTTCCGGCGGGGACGCCACCATGACGGCGGCGGCAGGCGCCGTTGCGGGCACAGCCGAAGGGGGTGGAGCCAGCATGATGCGGGGCGTGTGTTGCCCCGCAGGCGTCACGGCCGGGACTGTCACAAGCTTTTGGGCGGGAACAGGGCGCACCGGAATGGCCGCGCCGCGCGGTTTGGGGGGCGCGCGCTCCGCAAGCCGGCGCTTTTCTTCCTCGCTCAATGCCTGGTATTGCTCCCACTTGGCCTTGCGCTCGTCGGCAGGAACGCGCTTGACCTCGGCAAAGTTGAGGCGGGCCTGGGCGCGCTGCTGGTTGCTGAGGGCGGCCCATTCGATCATGCGGCTATGCAGGGTGGTTCGGTCATCGGCCGACATGTTCGCGTAGTTGCGTGACAGTGCCAGCCATTTGCGCTTGTGGCCCGCATTCAGGGTGTGCCAATGCGACGCGAGCGGCTGCAGCGCCTGCTGCTGCTCAGCGGTGAGCTCGCTCCAGTAGGGTTTGGTGGCCTTTGGCGCTGAAGGGCTCGATGCGACCACCGGTACAGCCTGGGCGGGCTCGCCCGGCCTGGCTGACGGGGAGTGGGTCTGGGCGCTGGCCAGCGTGAGGCCGAACACCGCGACAGCGAGCGCGAACGCCCAAATGACTGCGCCCGACGTTTGCGGGCGCAGCGGGTGGGACGCGTCGGTGCGGGAAACGGAAGTGCGTCGCATGCGTTCGGCGGGATTTCAGTCGGAAGCGCCGTCGGCCTTGACCTTGAGGAACTGCGCGAACCCCGGGTCCGTATAGGCGGCGGGCGGGAGGTCGCCCGTCAGCAGGGCCGAGTCGACTTCCGCCAACTCGCTGGCACGGTCTTCGTCCTGCATCACGCTGATGGTGATGAGGCCCGCGACCAGCGCGATCAGGGGCACCACCGAGCCGATGCGCGTCCACCAGCCGCCGCCCATGGTTGCCACATGCCCGGATTGCATGATCACCGAGGCCGCCCGCAGCTGAGGGGCCTGCTTTCGCATGGCAACGGCTTGCGCCCGCGCCACACGCAGCCGCTCGCCGATGTCATGCGGCAGCTCCTTGGTGCCGGCGGACAGCCGCGCAGCCACCCGCTGGCCGAATTGATCTTCGAGAGCGAAAGAAGAGGTTGGAACCTTAGTGTTCATAGCGAAATTCCCTTGGCTTTGAGCGCCTTGCTCAGGGCGTGCACGGCCCGCGAACAATGGGTTTTGACGCTGCCTTCGGAGCAGCCCATTGCAGCGGCCGTCTCCGCCACATCCATTTCTTCCCAGTAACGCATCAGGAAAGCCTCGCGTTGACGTCCCGGCAAAGCCGCGATCTGTTCTTCGATCTCGTGGAAGACCTGGGCGCGTCGGGTCGTGTCCTCTGCGCTCTCCGTTTCCCTAGAGTCGGTTGGCGAGACGAAGTTCTCCAGAAGATCGAAATCGCCCTCGTCGCCGGCGGCCTCGAAGTCGCCAAGGTTCGAGAACAGGGCGCGGCGGGTTTTCTGCCGCCGAAACCAGTCGAGCGTGCAGTTCGAAAGAATGCGCTGGAACAGCATCGGCAGCTCTTCCGGCGGTTTGTCGCCGTAGTGCTGCGCCAGTTTCATCATGCTGTCCTGCACGATGTCGAGTGCCGCTTCCTCGTCCCGCACGTGATAGACCGAGCGCTTGAAAGCACGCCGTTCGACGCTCTTCAGAAAGTCGGAAAGTTCTTGTTCAGTGGCCAAGCGAGAGGGGGCGCCGCAGGCGCCGCGTGGGAATGGGGTGTCTGGGGAGCACTTGTGTTTTTCTGCCGCGGATTATGCCCCTGTGCCTTTTCGCGAGAGTTTTCGGCCGGGCGCTCCCTCATCAATGTCATAATCCGCGCTGCAAGTCAAAAGGCAAACGGGTCACGGTCCGGCGGAACATCAGTCCGCTCATGGCTTTGGCCTCAAGTCCTGGCGCGGCCCCACAAGGGCTGGCAAGGGGCACCCAAGGTTTTTCGTTCCCGAAAAAACTCCAAAGGTTGATCATGGAAATCTCTAAGGCGGAACTCGCTTCCGCAGCAGCCGCGTCCTCTGGCGCCGGCAACCCAACGCAAGAACTCATGGGCGCTGAAGTGCTGGTCAAGGCACTGCAGGCCGAGGGCGTCCAGTACGTCTGGGGCTACCCCGGCGGCGCGGTTCTGTACATCTACGACGCGTTCTACAAGCAGGACACCATCCAGCACGTGCTGGTGCGCCACGAGCAGGCGGCCGTCCACGCGGCCGACGGCTATGCGCGCGCGACCGGCGACGTCGGCGTGGCGCTGGTCACTTCCGGCCCCGGCCTGACCAACGCGGTCACCGGCATCGCCACGGCGTACATGGATTCGATCCCGATGGTGATCATTTCGGGCCAGGTACCCACTGCGGCCATCGGCCTGGATGCCTTCCAGGAATGCGACACGGTGGGCATCACCCGTCCTATCGTGAAGCACAACTTCCTCGTCAAGGATCCCAAGGATCTGGCCATGACGATGAAGAAGGCCTTCCACATCGCACGCAGCGGCCGGCCGGGCCCGGTGGTGGTGGACGTGCCCAAGGATGTCTCCTTCAAGAAGACGCCGTACGCCGGCTATCCCGACAAGGTCGAGATGCGTTCGTACAACCCGGTGCGCAAAGGCCATGGCGGTCAGATTCGCAAGGCGTTGCAACTGTTGCTCAATGCCAAGCGTCCTTACATCTACACGGGCGGCGGCGTGCTGCTCGGCAACGCCTGCAACGAACTGCGCACGCTGGTCGACATGCTCGGCTACCCGGTCACCAACACGCTGATGGGCCTGGGCGCCTATCCGGCGAGCGACCGCAAGTTTTTGGGCATGCTGGGCATGCACGGCACCATCGAGGCCAACAACGCGATGCAGAACTGCGACGTTCTGCTGGCCGTGGGCGCGCGCTTCGACGACCGCGTGATCGGCAACCCGAAGCACTTCGCGCTGAACGACCGCAAGATCATCCACGTCGACATCGACCCGTCGAGCATTTCCAAGCGCGTGAAGGTCGACATTCCGATCGTGGGCGACGTGAAGGACGTGCTGACCGAGCTGATCTCGATGATCCGCGAGAGCACCACCAAGCCCGATGCCGGTGCGCTGGCCGAATGGTGGAAAACCATCGAGGCCTGGCGCTCGCGCGACTGCCTCAAGTACGACCGCGGCAACAAGGACGTGATCAAGCCGCAGTACGTGGTCGAGACCCTCTGGAACATGACCAAGGACGCCGACGCATACATCACGTCGGACGTCGGCCAGCACCAGATGTGGGCGGCGCAGTACTACCGCTTCGACGAGCCGCGCCGCTGGATCAACTCGGGCGGCCTGGGCACCATGGGCGTGGGCATTCCCTACGCCATGGGCATCAAGCTCGCGAAGCCCGATTCGGAAGTGTTCACCATCACGGGCGAGGGGTCGGTGCAGATGTGCATCCAGGAACTCTCCACCTGCCTGCAGTACAACACGCCGATCAAGATCTGCTCGCTCAACAACCGCTACCTGGGCATGGTGCGCCAGTGGCAGGAGATCGAGTACTCCGGCCGCTACAGCCACAGCTACATGGATGCGCTCCCCAATTTCGTGAAGCTGGCCGAGGCCTATGGCCACGTGGGCATGCTGATCGAGCGTCCGCAAGACGTGGAGCCTGCGCTGCGCGAAGCACGCAAGCTCAAGGACCGCACGGTGTTCATGGATTTCCGTACCGACCCCACCGAGAACGTGTTCCCGATGGTCAAGGCCGGCATGGGCATCACTGAAATGCTGCTGGGCGCCGAAGATCTCTGATCCGCGGCGTATTCGCTTAACTCTTCACTGACGAATCTATTGCCCGCCAAGCCCGCGCATTACCGTGCGCGGGGGAGGGCGGCGAAAAGAGGAGTCACGCAAACATGAAACACATCATTGCAGTGCTGCTGGAAAACGAGCCGGGTGCTCTTTCCCGCGTCGTGGGCCTTTTTTCGGCCCGCGGCTACAACATCGAGTCGCTGACCGTCGCGCCGACCGAGGATTCGAGCCTCTCGCGCATGACCATCGTCACCGCCGGCTCGGACGACGTGATCGAACAGATCACCAAGCACCTCAACCGCCTGATCGAAGTGGTCAAAGTCGTCGACCTGACCGAAGGCGCCTACACCGAGCGCGAACTCATGATGGTGAAGGTGCGCGCGGTCGGCAAGGAGCGCGAAGAAATGATGCGCATGGCGGAGATCTTCCGCGGCCGCATCATCGACGTCACGGACAAGAGCTACACCATCGAACTGACCGGCGACCACGGAAAGAACGACGCGTTTCTCGAGGCCATCGAGCGCAGCGCAATTCTCGAGACAGTACGCACCGGCGCCAGCGGCATCGGCCGCGGCGAGCGCATCCTGCGCGTCTAGTTTTTCAGCAATCACCACCCCCCGAATCAACGAAGGAGCATCGACATGAAGGTTTATTACGACAAGGACGCGGATCTGAGCCTGATCAAGGGCAAGACGGTCGCAATCATCGGTTATGGGTCGCAAGGTCACGCACACGCGCAGAACCTGAACGACAGCGGCGTCAAGGTCGTGGTCGGCCTGCGCAAGGGCGGCGCTTCGTGGCCCAAGGTCGAGAAGGCCGGCCTCAAGGTCGCCGAAGTGGCCGACGCAGTGAAGGCCGCCGACGTGGTCATGATCCTGCTGCCCGACGAGCAGATCGCCAACGTCTACAAGAACGACGTGGCGCCGAACATCAAGGAAGGCGCTTCGCTCGTCTTCGCGCACGGCTTCAATGTGCACTACGGTTTCGTGCAGCCGCGCGCCGACCTCGACGTCTGGATGGTCGCTCCCAAGGCCCCGGGCCACACGGTGCGCAGCACCTACACGCAAGGCGGCGGCGTGCCCCACCTCGTGGCAGTGCACCAGGACAAGACCGGCAAGGCGCGTGACCTCGCGCTGAGCTACGCAACCGCCAACGGCGGCGGCAAGGCCGGCATCATCGAGACCAATTTCCGCGAAGAAACCGAGACCGACCTGTTCGGCGAACAAGCGGTCCTGTGCGGCGGCACGGTCGAGCTGATCAAGGCCGGTTTCGAAACGCTGGTGGAAGCCGGCTACGCGCCCGAAATGGCGTACTTCGAGTGCCTGCACGAGCTCAAGCTGATCGTCGACCTGATCTATGAAGGCGGCATCGCCAACATGAACTACTCGATCTCGAACAACGCCGAATACGGCGAGTACGTGACCGGCCCGCGCGTCGTGACCGAAGAGACCAAGAAGGTCATGAAGCAAGTGCTCAAGGACATCCAGACCGGCGAGTACGCCAAGAGCTTCGTGCTCGAGAACGCTGCCGGCGCACCCACGCTGATCAGCCGCCGCCGCCTGAACTCCGAGCACCAGATCGAAGTGGTCGGCGAAAAGCTGCGCGCGATGATGCCCTGGATCAAGAAGAACAAGCTGGTCGACCAGACCCGCAACTGATCCACCACGAAGCGGGCGCCGCGGCGCCCGTTTCCCGAGGGCCACCCGCTGGGGTGGCCTTTTTCATGAGGGGGGCGAACCATCCCCTGAACTACACTGCGAACCCATGCGATTTACAGATCAAGACGCTATCGAACGGGTAGCCGTGCGCGCAGTGTCCACGAGGGACGGAGGCAAACTCAATGCATGACGACACGGTTCCCGACGAGGTACCGCCGCGCAAGCGCCGCAAGGGCATCTACATCCTGCCGAACCTGTTCACGCTCGCTGCGCTGTTCGGCGGCTTCTATTCGGTCGTGATGGCCATGAACGCGCGCTTCGATCTCGCGGCACTCGGCGTGTTCGCCGCCATGATTCTCGACAGCCTCGACGGCCGAGTGGCCCGCATGACCAACACGCAAAGCGCGTTCGGCGAGCAGATGGATTCGCTGTCCGACATGGTGTCGTTCGGCGCCGCCCCGGCGCTTATTGCATATGAGTGGTCGCTCAAGGGCCTGGGCCGCTGGGGCTGGATCGCGGCTTTCGTGTACTGCGCCTGCGCGGCGCTGCGGCTCGCGCGCTTCAACGTCAATACCGGCGTGGTCGACAAGCGCTGGTTCCAGGGGCTGCCTTCGCCAGCCGCGGCCGCATTGGTGGCCGGCTTCATCTGGCTCATGACCGAATGGGGCAAGCGGGGCGGCGAGGTGCTGTATCTCTCGTGGACGCAGATCACGTGGATCACCTTCGGGTTCACGCTCTATGCCGGTCTTTCGATGGTCACCAATGCGCCGTTCTACAGCTTCAAGGACGTGCAGATGAAAAAAAGCGTGCCTTTCGTGGTGATCGTGCTGATCGCGCTGGGCATCGCAGTCATCAACATCCATCCGCCCACGGTGCTGTTCGGCCTCTTCGTGGCCTATGGCCTGAGTGGCTACGTGGTCTATGCGTGGCGCAAGGCCAAGGGCCAGCAGGCGAGCGTGATCAGCACCTCGACCGAAGAGCCCGACGAGCGGGGCTTGCATAACTAAGGCTGGCTTGTGCTACATTCGCAATCCTCATGACCAAGATTTCGCTGCTGGCCCTACTAGCCCTCCCTCACGGGCGGAGACGGTAGCGCACGCGCAAATCCCTCACCACGGCCCGTTCGCACCAGCAACGGGCCGTTTGTTTTTGGGGTTGCTGGTTGATTACCAACCATCACAGAGAAATCGACATGCTCAAGCAACCTCAAGCCAAATACCGCGCATTCGCCCCGATCGGCCTCAAGGACCGCACCTGGCCCGATGCCGTGCTGACCAAGGCCCCGATCTGGCTGTCGACCGACCTGCGTGATGGCAACCAGGCGCTGGTCGAGCCGATGGACATCGCCCGCAAGATGCGGATGTTCGAAACGCTCGTGGCCATCGGCTTCAAGGAGATCGAAGTCGGATTTCCCTCCGCCTCGCAAATCGAATTCGACTTCGTGCGCAAGCTGATCGAGGAAGACCGCATTCCCGACGACGTGACGATCCAGGTGCTGACGCAGGCGCGCGATCACCTCATTGCCCGTACCTTCGAATCGCTGCAGGGCGCGCCGCGCGCCATCGTTCACCTCTACAACGCGGTGGCCCCGGTGATGCGCCGCGTGGTGCTCGGCATGGACGAAGACCAGATCGTCGAGCTTGCCAGCAGCCATGCGCGCATGTTCAACGACTTTGCCGCGAAGCAGCCGGGCACGAACTGGACCTTCCAGTACTCGCCCGAAATGTTCTCGGGCACCGACGTCGCGTTCTCCAAGCGCGTGGTCGATGCGGTGACCGAAGTCTGGGCGCCGACGCCCGAGCGCAAGTGCATCGTCAACCTGCCCACCACGGTCGAGCATTCCACGCCCAACATCTTTGCCGACATGATCGAGTGGATGCACCGCAACCTCGCGCGGCGCGATTCCATCGTGCTGTGCGTGCATCCGCACAACGACCGCGGCACTGGTACGGCCGCCGGCGAACTTGCCTTGATGGCCGGCGCCGAGCGCATCGAAGGCTGCCTCTTCGGCAACGGCGAGCGCACCGGCAACCTCGACCTCGTGAACGTCGCGCTCAATCTCTATACCCAAGGCGTTTCGCCGGAACTCGACTTCTCGAACATCGACGAGATCCGCGCGACGGTCGAGCACTGCAACCAGATCCCGGTGCATCCGCGCCACCCGTATGTCGGCGACCTGGTCTACACCTCGTTCTCCGGTTCGCACCAGGACGCGATCAAGAAGGCCTTTGCCGCCCGCAAGGACGGCGACATCTGGGACATGCCTTACCTGCCCATCGACCCGAAGGATGTGGGCCGCAGCTATGAAGCCGTGATCCGCGTCAACAGCCAGTCGGGCAAGGGCGGCATGGCCTACCTGCTCGAGAGCGAGTACGGCCTCGAAATGCCGCGCCGCCTGCAAATGGAGTTCATGCAGACCGTGCAGCGCGTGATGGACGTGGCCGGCAAAGAACTCACCGCCGCCGACCTCTGGGAGCTGTTCGTGCGCGAATACGGCCTCGAAGCCGCGCACGCGTTGCAGCACCGCGTGCTCCAGGAAGAAGGCGAGGGCGCCGACGCTTCCGTGGTGCTGCGCGGCGACCTGCCCTGGGACGGCGAGATCCACACCATCGAGGGCCGAGGCAACGGGCCGATCGATGCCTTCACGCATGCGTTGAGCCAGGCCACCGGCCACACGGTGCGCGTGATGGACTACCACCAGCACGCCATCGGCGCGGGTGCCGATGCCAAGTCGGTGGCCTACCTCGAACTGCGCGTCGACGAGGCCCAGACATTGTTCGGCGTCGGCATCGACGCGGACGTGATTTCGGCGTCGCTGAAGGCCATCGTCTCGGGCGTGCAGCGCGCACGCACCCGCGGCGCGCGCAGCGCACAATCGGTGGTTGAGCTCGCCTGAAGGCATGGCCCCCACGCTCTCGCACTGTGTCGTCGCTGCCCCCCCAAGGGGGCCGCAGGCCGCCTTGGGAGCGGCCCGGCGTCGGCCTGATCGAGGCTGAATAGAACCCAAGGAGATTCACGATGACCGACCAACTCATTATTTTCGACACCACCTTGCGCGACGGCGAGCAATCGCCCGGCGCTTCGATGACGCGCGACGAGAAGATGCGCATCGCCAAGCAGCTCGAACGGCTCAAGGTCGACGTCATCGAGGCCGGCTTTCCGGCCAGCTCGAACGGCGATTTCGAGGCCGTCAAGGCCATTGCCGAGGCCATCAAGGATTCGACCGTGTGCGGCCTGTCGCGCGCGAACGACCGCGATATTTCGCGAGCGGCCGAGGCCCTCAAGGGCGCGGCGCGCGGCCGCATCCATACGTTCATTGCAACCTCGCCGCTGCACATGGAAAAGAAGCTGCGCATGTCGCCCGACGAGGTGCATGAGCAGGCGAAGCTTGCCGTGCGCTTTGCGCGCAACCTCGTGGCCGACGTCGAGTTCAGCCCCGAAGACGGCTACCGCAGCGACCCCGATTTTCTCTGCCGCGTGCTCGAGACCGTGATCAACGAGGGCGCCACCACCATCAACGTGCCCGACACCGTGGGCTACGCCATTCCGGAGCTCTACGGCAACTTCATCAAGATGCTGCGCGAGCGCGTGCCCAACAGCGACAAGGCGATCTGGTCGGTGCATTGCCACAACGACCTTGGCATGGCAGTGGCCAACTCGCTCGCCGGCGTGAAAATCGGCGGCGCGCGCCAGGTCGAGTGCACGATCAACGGCCTGGGCGAGCGTGCGGGCAATTGCTCGCTCGAGGAGGTCGTGATGGCCGTGAAGACCCGCAGGGACTACTTCGGCCTCGACCTCAACATCGACACCCGGCACATCGTGGCCGCCAGCCGCATGGTGAGCCAGACCACGGGCTTCGTGGTGCAGCCCAACAAGGCCGTGGTGGGCGCCAACGCCTTCGCGCACGCCTCCGGCATTCACCAGGACGGCGTGCTCAAGGCGCGCGACACCTACGAGATCATGCGGGCCGAAGACGTGGGCTGGAGCGCCAACAAGATCGTGCTGGGCAAGCTCAGTGGTCGCAACGCCTTCAAGCAGCGCCTGCAGGAGCTTGGCGTGACGATGGACAGCGAGGGCGACGTCAATGCCGCCTTCCTGCGCTTCAAGGAACTGGCCGATCGCAAGTCCGAAATTTTCGACGAAGACATCCTTGCGCTCGTCAGCGCGGAAGAGCATTCGCACGTTAACGAACAGTTTGCTTTTGTTTCTCTTTCGCAGCACAGCGAAACCGGCGAACGCCCCCATGCAAAGGTCGTTTTCACCGTCCAGGGCAAGGAGGTCACCGGCGAATCCGATGGCAACGGCCCGGTTGATGCTTCCCTGAAGGCGATCGAGTCGCTTGTCAAGAGCGGCGCCGAAATGGTGCTTTACTCGGTCAATGCGATCAGTGGCTCGACAGAAAGCCAAGGAGAAGTTACAGTTCGGTTACAAAATGCAGGGCGGGTGGTGAATGGAGTAGGTGCGGACCCCGACATCGTGGTCGCATCGGCGAAGGCTTATTTGAGTGCGCTCAACAAGCTCCAGAGCCAAGCTGAGAGAGTGGCGGCACAGGGTTAGGTTTACTGACCATCCTAAGTTAAGAAAGGGATGCAAGTAACTGATATTGCGTGCCTTTTTTGATTTGGATACACTGCGGTTCTCATTTTCGCCGCTGGAGATTTAAAAATGCCTGAAGCCCGTCTCCGCCGAGTTTCCAGCCAGCGGTTCCTGCATACAGTCAAGTTTGTCGCCGTCGCGTTCTGCGCCACGGCGTTTTTGCTGTCCGGAGCCCAGGCCGCCAAGAAGGAAAAAACAGCTGTCGCCAAGACCTCGCTGGCCAAGAAGGCCGCGGGCCCGGTGCCGGTGGAAGTCAAGAAAACTGCCAAGGCGTCGCGTGGCGCCGGGGTAGACCGCAGCGAGAAAGTCGTTCGCGGTGGCCGCAACGTGGTGGCCTCCATTCGCCAGAAAAACGGCCGGACCGTGGTCGCCGTGCAACGCCGTTCGGTGGTTCGCGTCGAAACGCCCGCGCGCCAGTCCTTCGGCCAGTTGGCCGGCCTGCACGGAACCGACGACGTGCTCGACCTGAAGTCGAGCGTTGCACTGGTAATCGACCAGGACACGCATGAAGTGCTGTTCAGCAAGAATGACCATGCGGTGCTCCCGATCGCATCGCTCACCAAGCTGATGACCGGCCTCTTGATCAGCGAAGCGCGCCTTCCGAACGACGAGCTGATCACCATCACCCAGGACGACGTCGACACCGAGAAGGGCAGCCGCTCGCGCCTGACGGTCGGCACCACGCTTCCCCGCGGCGAGCTCTTGCATCTTGCGTTGATGTCGAGCGAAAACCGCGCGGCGCACGCGCTGGGCCGCACCTATCCCGGTGGCCTTGCAACCTTCGTGAGCATCATGAACGCCAAGGCCAAGATGCTCGGCATGAAGGATACGCGCTACGTGGAGCCCACGGGCCTGTCGAGCCGCAACCAGTCGAGCGCGCAAGACCTGGCGCTGCTGGTCAACGCCGCTTACGCCGACGCCACGGTGCGCTCGCTTTCGACCTCGCCTGAGTACCAGGTCGAGGTGGGCAACCGCGTGCTGCAGTTCAACACCACCAACCGTCTCGTGAAGAGCCCGGATTGGGAAATCGGCGTGCAGAAGACGGGCTACATCTCGGAAGCCGGCCAGTGCCTCGTGATGCAGGCCAAGGTGGCCGGGCGCAAGCTCATCATGGTGTTCCTGGATTCGGCCGGCAAGTTCAGCCGTATTGCCGATGCGGAACGCGTGCGCCGCTGGGTCGAGGCAACGCATGCTTCGACGGGCTCGCCGGCCGCCGCGTCGCGCCCTCCCACCTACCAGGTCGCTGGCTGATCTGACAACACCAGCCCTGAAAAGGGCGGGTCGACCGCACGCGGCGCAGGCCTTGGGTCAGGCCGTGGCTGAAGAAGAAGATCCGCCGCCGTCCGTCGCAGATGCTCTGGACGCCGCCGCGGCGGCGTCCTTGTAGCCGAGCGCTCCCGAGATTTCGTTGGCCGTGGCCTGCAGCTTGGGCAGCCATCCTTCGTCCAGCCGGTCCGCAGGCGCGGAAATCGACAATCCCGCCACCAGCTTGCCCTGGTCGTCGTAGATGCCGGCGGCCATGCAGCGCACCCCCAGTTCCAACTCTTCGTTGTCGCGTGCAATGCCGTACTGGCGTGCCTTCGACAATTCGCGCTCCAGCGCCGGCAGCTGCGTGATGCTGTTGCGCGTGTGTCCCGCCAGCCCGGTTCGGGTGGCATAGCTGCGCACGCGCTGCGGATCGTCCGCCGCCAGGAACAGCTTGCCGGTCGAAGTGAGGTGCAAGGCCGCGCGGCCGCCGATGGCGCGCACCACCTGCATCCCCGAACGCTCGCTGTACGAGCGCTCGATATAGACGATTTCGTCGCCCTGCCGCATGCTGAGGTTGACCGGCTGCTGCGTGAGCTTGTGCAGTTCGCGCATCGGTCCCAGCGCGGCATCGCGCACGTTGAGCCGCCCCTTGACGAGGTTGCCGAGCTCCAGCAACCGCATGCCGAGCCGGTAGCTTCCGGCTTCGGGCCGGTCGACGAAGCGGCCGACCGCCAGGTCGTTGAGGATGCGGTGCGTGGTGGAGGGGTGCAGGCCGGTCTTCTCGCTGATCTCCTTCAGCGAAATGGCCTCCTCGCGCGAGGCGAGCACGTCGATCAGTGCGAACATGCGCTCGATCACCTGGATGACCGGAACGGCAGGAACGTCGGATTGGGTTTTTCTCATGGCGCGATGCGGTGTGGACCGGGCGCCATTTTACCTTGTGAAATCAGTCGGCGCTTGCCAGCGTCCGTCGATCAGCAGTTCATGGGGGCTGAAGCGTGCCTTGTAATTCATCTTGGCACTGCCTTCGATCCAGTAGCCCAGGTAGACGTGCGGCAAGCCCAGCTTGCGGGCCTGCTCGATCTGCCAGAGCACGCTGTAGGTGCCGTAACCCGTGGACGAGGCCCCCACGCTTTGCACCGCGTGCTCTCCCTGCCCTGCGAGGGGGGCTTCCGGTTGCTTGGAGTGGTCCCGCGCCGCGCGGGCATCGGGCTCGTAGAAGGTGTAGACGGCCGAAATGCCATCGTTCAGCACGTCGAGTATCGACACCATCCGCAGCGCTCCCGCGCTGCCGTCGGGCAGTGTCTCGCGGAACTCGACCAGCCTGGAGTTGACCCGGCTCTGCAGCAGGAACTGGGTGTATTGGTCGATGCTGTCGTGGTCCATGCCGCCGCCGGCGTGGCGGCCGTTCTGGTAGCGGAGATAGAGCTGGTAGTGCTCGGGCACGAAGCACAGCTTGAGCACGCGTGCCTGCAGTTCCTTGTGCTGCTTCACGGCGCGGCGCTGGCTGCGGCTGGGACGGAAGCTGTTGACCAGTACGCGAAGCGGGATGCAGGCCCGGCACCCGTCGCAGTAGGGCCTGTAGGTGAACATTCCGCTGCGCCGGAATCCGCTGAGCACGAGGTCGGAATACGCGTCGTTGTGAATCAGGTGGCTGGGCGTGGCCACCTGCGACCGGGCCTGGCGATCGGGCAGGTAGCTGCAGGGATAGGGCGCCGTCGCGTAGAACTGCAGCGTGTGAAGCGGGAGATCCTTGAGGTGCGTCACGTCGATTCAGAAGGCCGCGTGGAAAGGAGTTCTGTCCAGTATACGGGCTCGAAATGCCACTGTGGCCCTTCCTGTTCGCGTGCCTTGGCCACGTGCGCCACGAAGCTTGCGCGCGACATCTCCCGGGCTCCCAGGCTCGCCAGGTGGGAGGTGTTCTGCTGGCAGTCGATCATCCGCACCTGGAAGCGCCGGCACAGGCAGACCAGGGCCGCCAGCGCGATCTTCGAGGCGTCGGGACGGCGGGTGAACATCGATTCGCCGAAAACCGCGCGGCCGAGCCCGACGCAGTAGAGACCGCCCACGAGCTCTCCGTCGATCCAGGTTTCCACGCTGTGCGCGTGGCCGGCCCGATGCAGCGCCATGTAGGCGTTCACCATGTCCGGGACGATCCAGGTGCCCGACTGGCCGGTGCGCGGCGATTGCGAGCAGGCCTTGATGACCGCCGAAAAATCGTGGTCGATGCGCACTTCGCAGCCGGGGGTCTGTGCGAAGCGGGTGAGGGTCTTGCGCAGGGACCTGTGGAGCTTGAATTCAGCCACCTGGAGCACCATGCGCGGGTCCGGGCTCCACCAGAGAATCGGCTGGTCTTCGCTGAACCACGGGAAGACGCATCGGCTGTAGGCCTGAACCAGGGTATCCACATCGAGCGCCCCGCCGGCAGCGAGCAGCCCAGGTACGGGGTCGGCGTCGCCCCAGGCGGATGCAGGGTCGGGCAGCGCGTCGCCGGGTTCGAGCCAAGGCAGTTGTTGCATGGCCGTAGGTATACACGGCTTCGCGGCGCGCTTCATCCACGTGGCAGAAAATGGCCGTTCTCCGGCGGGATGACAAACGACTGGGGCCTGCAAGCCACCGGCTCCGCCTGCGAAGCGCACGGGAATATCCAAGAGCCCATATAGTGCTGCTTCCATTTGCTCTCCATCGGACCCGCAAGGCCAGTGTTGCCTGGCGGATGGCCAGCCCAAGAGGACCATGTTGACTACTGAATCCAACCCCACGCGTTTCGGCAGCGGCCATGCAGTGCGCCGCCTCGAGGACGAGAGCCTGCTTGCCGGCCAAGGCCGCTACACGGACGACGTCGCGCCTCCCGGCCAGACACATCTGGTGTTCCTCCGGTCTCCCTATCCGCACGCGCGCATCGTCTCGATCGACATCTCTGCCGCGGTTGCCATGCCCGGCGTGCTGCGCGTGATCACCGGAGCCGAACTGGCCGAGGCCGGCGTCAAGCCGATGCCGGGCGCCGTGGGCTTCAAACGAGCCGACGGCAGCGATTGCGCGAGCCCCCCGCGATTCGCCATGGCGCACGACCGAACCCGCTTCGTGGGCGAAGCGGTGGCCGCAGTGGTGGCCGAAACGGTCCAGCAGGCCCGCGATGCCTCCGAAGCCGTGGTGGTCGACTACGAAGAACTTCCCATGGTGGTCGATCTCGCAAGCGCAACCGCCGACGGCGCGCCGTTGCTGTGCGGGGAGGCCACGGGCAACATCGCGGCCGAAATGCGCCACGGCAGCAGCGACGCCGCAACGGCCGCCTTTGCCAAGGCCCGCCATGTGGTGGCGCTCGACGTGGTCAACCAGCGCGTCGTGGCGCTCACCATCGAGCCGCGCTCGGTGCTCGCGGCGCATGACGCCGAGTCCGATCGCCTCACCATCCGCATGAGCACCCAGATGCCCTCGGGCGTGCGCGATTCGATCTGCGCCGCCATCGGCCTCGCAAAGGAAAAGGTGCGCGTGGTGGTGGGTGACGTGGGCGGCGGTTTCGGCATGAAGACCGGCGCCTATCCCGAAGACATCGCAGTGGCCTATGCCGCACTGCAGGTCAAGCGGCCCGTGAAATGGGTGGCCGACCGCAGCGAGGAGTTTCTTTCGAGCGCGCACGGCCGGGACATCGAGGCCAAGGCCGAACTCGCGCTCGATGCCGACGGAAAGATCCTCGCGCTGCGCATCAAGACGCTCGCCAATGTGGGCGCTTATGCCACCGGCACCGGCGTCGCGATCCAGCTCTTGATCGGCCCCTGGGTGCAGACCAGCGTCTACGACATCCAGACCATCGACTTCCATTTCAAGGCGGTGCTCACCAACACCGCGCCGACGGGCGCCTACCGCGGCGCGGGCCGGCCCGAGGCGATCTTCACCATCGAGCGGTTGATGGACGAGGCCGCGCGCCAGACCGGTATCGACCGTGTCGCACTGCGCCGCCGCAACTTCATCCGGCCCGAGCAGATGCCCTACACCAACCCGATGGCGCAGACCTACGACACGGGCAAGTTCGAGTCGGTGATGGACCAGGCGCTGGCGCTGGCCGACTGGAACGGCTTCGAGGGCCGCGCGGCCGAGTCCGCCCGGCAGGGCAAGCACCGCGGCCTGGGCATTGCCACCTTTCTCGAGTGGACCGGCGGCAATGTGTTCGAGGAGCGCGTCACGGTCTCGGTGCAGGCCGACGGCGTGATCGAGGTTTTCTCCGCCGTCAACGCGATGGGGCAGGGAATTGCCACCTCGCTCGCACAGCTGGCGGTCGATGCCTTCGGCGTGCCGATCGAGAAGGTGCGCGTGGTGCTCGGTGACACCGACCGCGGCGACGGCTTCGGCAGCGCCGGTTCCCGCTCGCTGTTCACCGGCGGCTCGGCGGTTCGCATCGGCGCCGAACGCACCATCGACAAGGCACGCGAACTCGCGGCCCAGGAGTTCGAGGCGTCCCCCGACGACGTGACCTACACCCGCGGCGTGTTCTCCGTGGCCGGCACCGACCTGGAGCTCGACCTGTTCGAACTGGCGGGCAAGCAGCCCGAGCGCGAAATCTTCGTCGACTCCACCAGCACCGTGGCGGGCCCGACCTGGCCCAACGGCTGCCACATCTGCGAGATCGAACTCGATCCGCCGACGGGCGAGATCAGCGTGGTGGCCTACAGCTCGGTCAACGACGTGGGCCGCGTGGTCAACCCGATGATCGTGCGCGGCCAGCTCGAAGGCGGCGCGGTGCAGGGCATCGGGCAGGCGCTGTACGAGCAGGTGGTGTACGACAACGAAACAGGCCAGCCCCTCACCGGCAGCCTGATGGACTACGCCGCGCCGCGCGCGGACATCGTCGAGACCATGTTCCACATGGAAATGGACGAGTCGACGCCGTGCACCAACAATCCGCTGGGCGTGAAAGGCGTGGGCGAACTGGGCACCATCGGAGCCACGCCGACCATCGTCAACGCCGTGGCCGATGCCTTCGCCCGCAACGGCCTCGCGAACGGCACGCCGCGCCTGCACATGCCGCTGAGCCCGTCGCGGGTATGGCAGGCCATGCACACTGTGGACTGAGGCTTGGGGCGCTCGTAGCAGGTGAATTGGAATGCTCGTCACCACCGAACTGCGGACCGAACCCATCCGCGTGTCCAGCTACCGATGCGACGCGGGTCCCGATGCGCAGCCATTCACCGAGATGCACGTCGACTACTCCGTTTCGTACGTGCGAAAGGGGAGCTTCGGCTATCGGACGCGTGGCAACGCCTATGAACTGGTGGCCGGCTCGGTGCTGGTGGGTTGCCCGGGCGACGAATACATCTGCACCCATGACCATCATGTTTGCGGCGACGAATGCCTGGCGTTCCACCTGTCGCCCGGCTTCGTCGACCTGATCGGCGGCGACCAGCGGACCTGGCGCACCGGGGGGCTGCCGCCGTTGCCCGAACTCATGGTGCTCGGCGAACTCGCGCAGGTCGCGACCGAGGGCCAGACCGACGTCGGCCTGGACGAGCTCGGCATGTGGTTTGCCAGCCGGTTCGTCGAGGTGGTGAGCGGACGCGCCAAGCCGGCGCCGCAGTCCGCCGCACCGCGCGACAGGCGCCGCGCGGTGGATGCCGCCCTATGGATCGATGCGCACTCGCGCGACGAGATCGGCCTTGAAGGGGCGGCGTCCGAGGCCGGCCTGAGCCCGTTCCATTTCCTGCGCCTCTTTTCGCAGGCGCTTGGCGTCACGCCGCACCAGTACCTGGTTCGCTCCCGGCTGCGCCATGCGGCGCGCCTGCTCGCGGACGACGACCGGCCCGTGACCGACGTGGCGTTCGAGGTGGGCTTTGCCGACCTGAGCAACTTCGTCCGCACCTTTCACCGCGCGGCCGGTGTGTCGCCGCGCGGCTTTCGCCAGGCCGCCAGGGGCGATCGCAAGATTTTCCAAGACCGATTGGCAGCCCTGCTCAATGATGACCGCCTGATTCATTCATCGAGCAGAAAGTCATCGCCATGTACGACCACATCGGACTGAAAGTCAGAGACCTTGCCGCGAGCCGGCGCTTCCATGAGGCGGGCTGCCCCTGAAGGCGGACAACCATGGCAACGATCTACAAGGAATTCATTGTCGAAGCCGATGCCTCGCGCGTCTGGGACGCGCTGCGCGACTTTGGCGCCGTGCACACGCGCCTCGCGCCCGGCTTTCTGACCGATTGCAAGCTGGACGGGCAGGGCGCCCGCATCGTGAGTTTTGCCAACGGCCTGGTGGCGCGCGAACTGCTCGTGGGCATCGACGAGTCCAACCGCCGGCTGGCCTACACCGTGACCGGCGGCAAGGCCAGCCATCACCACGCCTCGGCCCAGGTGTTCGCGCTGGGCGAAGAGCGCTCGCGCTTCGTCTGGGTCACCGACGTGCTGCCCGACGAGCTGGCCGCCTACATCGAACCGATGATGGCGCAGGGGGGCGTGGCGATGAAGAAGACGCTCGAAGCGGCCGGCTAGAAGTCTTCGAGCGGCAGGCCCACGTAGTTCTCCGCCAGCGCGGTGGCGGCGGCCTGCGAATGCACGAGGTAGTCGAGTTCGGCTTCCTGGATCTTCTGGCCGAACGCGCCGGTCTCCGGGAAGCGGTGCATCAGCGAGGTAAACCACCACGAGAAGCGCTCGGCCTTCCAGACCCGGCGCAGGCAGAGGTCTGAATACCGGTCGAGTGCGGAGGGCGATTTTTCGCCGTAGAAGATCTCGAACGCGCGCGACAGATAGCCCACGTCGGCCGTTGCGAGGTTGAGCCCCTTGGCGCCGGTTGGCGGCACGATGTGCGCGGCGTCGCCGGCCAGGAACAGCGAGCCGAAGCGCATCGGTTCGGCAACGAAGCTGCGCAGCGGTGCGATGCTTTTTTCGAGCGAAGGACCGGTCACCAGCCGCTGGCGCGCCTCGGGGTCGAGCCGCGCGCGCAGTTCGTTCCAGAAGGCCTCGTCGCTCCAGTTCTCCACCCGCTCTTCGGTCGGCACCTGCACGTAGTAGCGGCTGCGCGCGGCGCTGCGCATGCTGCACAGCGCAAAGCCGCGCTCGGTGTTGGCATAGATGAGTTCGTGCGACACCGGCGGCACGTCGGCCAGCACGCCGAGCCAGCCGAAGGGGTAGATCTTCTCGTAGGTCTGGATGGCGTCGGCGGGCACGCTGGCGCGGCTCACGCCGTGGTAGCCGTCGCAGCCGGCGATGAAGTCGCATTCGATCTCGTGCGCCTGGCCGTCTTTCTCGTAGCGCACGCGCGGGCGCTGCGAATCGAAGTCGTGAAGGCTGACATTGGCGGCGCTGTAGATCGTGGTCAGGCCTTCGGCCGAACGCGCCTCCATCAGGTCGCGCGTCACCTCGGTCTGGCCATACACGGTGACCTGCTTCCCGCCTGTGAGGCCATGGAGGTCGATGCGATGCCGCGCTCCCTTGAACAGCAGTTCGATGCCTTCGTGCGGCAGCCCTTCGGTCTTGGCGCGCGCATCGACGCCGGCGCGCGCCAGGAGATCCATGGTCACTTGCTCAAGAACGCCCGCGCGGATGCGCCCCAGCACGTAGTCGCCGCTCTGGCGTTCCACGATGATGTTGTCGATGCCCGCCTTGAAAAGCAGCTGCCCGAGAAGCAGGCCGGCCGGGCCCGCGCCGATGATCGCGACCTGTGTTCGCATGTTCGTGTCTCCGTTGAGGTTTTCCGAAGCGTAGGCCGTTCCAGGCACCCTGGCGCGGCGCTTTGCGAGGCTCTGTGCGATCATGCGAGTGGCTGCGCGATGATCGCGCAACACTTCGTACCCTGACCGGATGACCATCGCCAAAGCCGACTTCATCGAGGGCATTGCCAAGGGAATGGCCGTGCTCGAAAGCTTCGACACCGAGCGCCAGCGGCTCAACGCCACCCTGGCGGCCGAGCGCGCCGGTCTCACGCGCGCCGCCGCCCGCCGGCACCTGCTCACGCTGGCCCACCTGGGCTACCTGGAGACCGACGGCAGCTATTTCTGGATGGCGCCCAAGGTGCTGCGCTTTTCGGGCAGCTACCTGGCGTCGTCACGCCTGCCGCGTGCGCTGCAGCCCACGCTCAACCGGCTTGCGGCCCAGACGGGGGAGTCTTTCTCGGCCGTGGTGCTCGACGGTGAAGAGGTGGTCATCATCGCGCGCAGCGGCAGCTACGGCACGCCGACGCGTGTGCTGGCGTACGGCCTGCACCTTGGCGCCCGCCTGCCGGCGCACGCCACCTCCACCGGGCGGGTGCTGCTCGCGGCCATGGCGCCGGCCCAGCTCACGCAATGGCTCAAGGGGCGCCATCTTGCGCGGCTCACGCCCAACACCACCACCCAGGCGCGCAGCCTGCGCCAGCTGGTTTCCCGTGTGCGCAAGAACGACTACTGCTTTGCCAGCGAAGAGCACGAGCTCGGCGTGCAGGCGCTCGCGGTCCCGCTGCGCGACATGCAGGGCCACACGGTGGCCGCGCTGAACGTGGTGCTCTCGGGCACGCGTTACCAGGAAGAGACGCTCCAGCGCGAGATGCTGCCGCTTCTTTTCGAGGCGGCGCGCGAGGTCCGGTCGCTGCTGTGATCTGAACTTCCGCGCCACCGCTGCCTCGAATCCCAAAACGCACACGATAACCATGCGACTCCTGCTTCTCGAAGACGATGTGATGATCGGCGAAGCCGTGCTCGACCTGCTGCGCGCCGAGCAATACGCCGTGGACTGGGTGAAAGACGGCGATGCGGCCGAGTCCGCATTGCGTACCCAGCAGTACGACCTGGTGCTGCTCGACCTGGGCGTGCCGCGCCGCGACGGGCTCGAGGTGCTGAGGAGCCTGCGCGCCCGCAAGCAGCGCATGCCCGTGCTGATTGCCACCGCGCGCGACTCGGTGCAGCAGCGCATCGAAGGGCTCGATGCGGGCGCCGACGACTACGTGCTCAAGCCCTACGACCTGGACGAATTGCTGGCCCGCATCCGCGCCTTGCTGCGCCGCGCCGCGGGGCGCGCCGAGCCGGTGTACGAGCACATGGGCGTGAGCATCAACCCCGCCACCCGCGAGGTCACGGTAGGCGGCCAGCCGGTGGTACTGTCGGCGCGCGAATGGGCCGTGCTCGAGCCGCTGATCGCGCGGCCCGGCATGGTGCTGTCGCGTGCCCAGCTCGAGGAAAAGCTCTACAGCTGGAAGGACGAGATCAGCAGCAACGCGGTCGAGGTCTACGTGCACGGCCTGCGCAAGAAGCTCGGTGCGGAATTGATCCGCAACGTGCGCGGCGTCGGCTACATGGTGCCGAAGGCATGATCCGCAAGCTGACCGGTTCGCTGCGCGCGCGCTTGCTGTGGTTCCTTCTCGCGGCCATCGTGCTCGCTGCCGGGGCGCAGGCGCTGGTGGCTTACCGCACGGTGTTGAAAGAGGCCGACGACATCTTCGACTATCACATGCAGCAGATGGCGCTGTCGCTGCGTGCCGGGCTGCCGCCGAGCGCGGCGGTCGGCGGCATCGGCAGCGGGGAGCAGAACTTCGATTTCGTGGTGCAGGTGTGGACCGCCGACGGCGTGCGCATCTTCGAATCCGCGGAGCAGGCGGCGCTGCCGCAACTGGCGGTGCTGGGCTTTGCCGACGTGCGTGCGCGCGGCACCACCTACCGCGTGTTCTCGATGCAGACGAGCGGGCTGGTCATCCAGGTGGCGCAGGACATGGCGGCGCGCCGCAACATGGCCGGGGCGCTGGCCCTGCGCACCATTGCGCCGGTGGCATTGATGGCGCCGCTGCTCATGCTGGTCGTCTGGTGGGTGGTGAGCCGTTCTCTTGCGCCCGTGGCACGCGTGCGCAGGCAGGTTGCCTCCCGGCAGGCCGACGATCTTTCTGCCGTGAGCGAGGAAGACCTGCCCGATGAGGTGCGCCCGCTGGTGCAGGAACTCAATCTTCTGTTCGACCGGGTGCGCCATGCCTTCGATGCGCAGAAGCACTTCGTGGCCGATGCGGCGCACGAACTGCGCTCGCCGCTGGCCGCGCTGAAACTGCAAGTGCAGGGCTTGCAGCGCGCGCCCGATGCCGCGGGGCGCGATCTGGCCGTGAGCCGGCTGGTCGCGGGCATCGACCGCGCCACGCGGCTGGTCGAGCAGATGCTGGCGCTGGCCCGGCACGAGGCGAGCATGGCCGCCGGTGCCAAGCCCCAGCCGGTCGACCTTGCCGAAGTGGCGCGCCTGGCCATCTCGGATGCGGTCGCGGCCGCGCAGGCCCGGGGCATCGACGTCGGGGTTTCGCATGCCGACGCCGACGCCGTGGTGAGCGGCCAGCCCGAGGCGCTGCGCATGCTGCTGCGCAACCTGATCGACAACGCCGTCAAGTACACGCCTGAAGAAGGGCGCGTGGACGTTGGTATTGCAATGAACGGTTCGGCGGTGGAACTCAGCGTGGACGACAGCGGGCCCGGGCTGCCCGAGGAAGAACGCGCGCGCGTGCTCGATCGCTTCTACCGGTCGGGCGAGCCGCAGGCGCCCGGAAGCGGGCTCGGCCTGGCCATCGTCAAGTCGATTGCCGACCTGCACGGAGCCACGGTGGGGCTCACTGCCTCTCCGAGCCTGGGTGGTTTGCGGGTGCTGGTGCGCTTTCCCTCCGGCGCCTGAGGCCCCTCCGGGCCCCGGGCCGCGGTTTAAGCCGCGCTTAAGCGAGTGCAGCGACATTCCTTTCATCGTATTTGCGTACAGACGCATTGAAAGGAAAGCCAGAAATGAACACCCGCCTCACTTCTCCCCATGCCTTGGTCATTGCCTTGGCCACCGCCGGGGTGATCGGTGCCGTCGGTGCCGGCGCCTACACCAGTGCCCGCGCCGTGAATGCGCCGACCAACACCGCGAGCGCGGCGCCGGCCGCAATGGTGACGCTGCCCGACTTCTCGACCATCACCTCTCGCGACGGCCCCGCGGTGGTCAACATCAGCGTGACGGGCACCGCGAAGGCGTCCGATGCCGAAGCCGCGGCCGAGATGCAGGGCATCGACCCGGACGATCCGATGTTCCAGTTCTTCCGCCGCTTCCAGGGCCAGATGGGCCCGCGCGCCCAGCAGCGCGAAGTGCCGGTGCGTTCGCAGGGTTCGGGTTTCATCGTGAGCCCGGACGGCATCATCATGACCAACGCGCACGTCGTGAAAGACGCCAAGGAGGTCACCGTCAAGCTGACCGACCGGCGCGAATACCGCGCCAAGGTGCTCGGCGCCGACGCCAAGACCGACATCGCGGTGCTCAAGATCGACGCGAAGAACCTGCCCACGCTGGCGCTCGGCAACACCAAGGACCTGAAGGTCGGCGAATGGGTGCTGGCCATCGGCTCGCCGTTCGGATTCGAGAGCACGGTCACCGCCGGCGTGGTGAGCGCCAAGGGCCGTTCGCTGCCCGACGACAGCTACGTGCCGTTCATCCAGACCGACGTGGCGGTGAATCCCGGCAACTCGGGCGGCCCGCTGCTCAACACGCGCGGCGAGGTGGTCGGCATCAACTCGCAGATCTACAGCCGCAGCGGCGGCTATCAGGGCGTGTCGTTCGCCATTCCCATCGACGTGGCGGTGCAGGTGAAGGACCAGATCGTCGCGACCGGCAAGGCCACGCATGCGCGCCTTGGCGTCGCGGTGCAGGAGGTGAACCAGGCCTTCGCCGACTCGTTCAAGCTCGACAAGCCCGAGGGCGCGCTGGTCTCGAACATCGAGAAGGGCGGCCCCGGCGACAAGGCCGGCCTGAAGGCGGGCGACGTGATCCGCAAGGTCGACGGCGAGCCCATCGTCTCCTCGGGCGATTTGCCCGCGGTGATCGGCCAGCAGGCGCCGGGCAAAAAGGTGACGCTCGAAGTGTGGCGCCAGGGTGAGCGCCAGGAGCTTTCCGCCAAGCTGGGCGATGCGAGCGACAAGCCCGCGCAGGTCGCAAAGAACGACAGCGCGGCGGGCCAGGGCAAGCTCGGCCTGGCGCTGCGGCCCCTGCAGCCGCAGGAAAAGCGCGAGGCCGCGATCGAGAGCGGCCTGCTGATCGAAGACGTTGCAGGACCGTCGGCCCTGGCCGGGGTGCAGGCGGGCGACGTGCTGCTGGCCATCAACGGCACGCCCGCCAAGACCCTGGAGCAGGTGCGCGAGGTGGTAGCCAAGGCCGACAAGTCCGTGGCGCTCCTGATCCAGCGCGGGGAAGACAAGATCTTCGTGCCGGTGCGGATCGGATGAGGCCCCGTCCCAGGCGCCAGGACGAAACGTGAGCTCATCGACCGGCGGCCTCTCGGCGCACATCCTGCCCACCTCGGCCACCATGATCGGGGTGTGCATGACGGTGATGTCGATCGGCCACCTAGGCCCGCGCGACGACCTGCGGCTGCTCATCGACCGCATGCTGGCCATCGACGCACTGGTCTTCCTGGCCAGTGCGTTGCTGTCCTTCATCTCGATGCGGTCGCGCAGATCGGGCGTTCGGCTGGAGGCTTGGGGCGAGATGGTCTTCATCGCCGGGCTCGCGTTGCTGGCGCTGGGGGCCGTCACGCTGGCGTTTGCCTTGCGCTGAAGCTAACGCCGCGCGAGATGCCCGACAAGTTCCCTGGGCGACTCGATCTCGAAATCGTGTCCCAGGCAGGCCAGCCACACGGCCAGCGCATCGAGCGAATTGGCGCCGGTCTCGATGCGCGTGCGGCCTTCATCCACGGCTTCTGGCATTCCTCCGACCCAGGCCATGTGCGGTTCGAGCGCCTCGACGGGCGCATGCACCACCACGCGCGCATGGTGCAGGAAGGGCGACACCGTGAGCGCATGCTGCATGTAGGCCTCGATGTCGCCATGGGGCAGCCTCCGGGCCGTGAATCGGGCGCCGGTGGGGATGGGGTCGACGATCCGATCGAGGCGGAAAGTGCGCCAGTCCTGGCGTGCCGTGTCCCAGGCCAGCAGGTACCAGTTTGCCCCGCACGCGAAGCGGGCTGGATTGGAGAGGGGAGCCTGGCTGCGCTTACAGCTCTTTGCTGCCGCCGTCGTTGTTGTTGGGAACCTGCGCATCGAGTTCATCCTTGATCGTCCTGTCTCCGCGGATGGCCAGATACAACACGGCACCCAGGCCAAGCACGACGACGAAGATCACGGCGAAAAAGCCGCTCCCAAAGGTCCACCACCAAAACAAGCCGCTCGCAAGAAGCAGAAGCGCAACCAACAGTAAAGAGTTCAAGTGCATGCACCGCGCTGATAGGACGTTGGCGGTAATGTACGCGGCGTTGGCTGCCCGATGCCTGACTTTGGGTCTGGGACATACCCTCTTTTCGGGTTTTCGCGATGTCACTACGTGCCGCCGCAGGTCAGCCGAGGGCTGCGGCGTGTGGCTACGACGCCTCACTCGCCCGGAACAGTGACGATGTCATGGGCTTTGCGAAGATTGTCCAACCGCTCCTGCGCGACGCGGAAGCATTCCCGGAGCTGCTCCGGTGTCGGCGCGGGGTAGCCCGGCGGCGGCTGCAATGCATTGTCGAGACGTTCCCATGCCGCTTCCCACGCCAGCTTTGCGACGGTACGTGCATCCGAAGACCTCGGCATCATCTTCCTCCGATTTTTTTGATCGCATCAATGATGTGGGCGAGTGCCCCGGATTCAAGAGGCGCGAGGTGCGGGACAATCCGCCGCGGCCCGGCCGTTTCAATGCCCGGCTGATCCAAAGTAGCGCGCGGCAGCGCGGCCCAGGTTGGTCACTTCGCTCACCGTCGCGCAGAGCGGCATGGCGCTGTGTGGCGGTGAGAACGCCACCTTGATGTACCCGGCGTCGCGCAAGTCCTTGAGCCGGTCTATTTCGGACGGACTGGAGAACTGCACTGGCAACCGCGATGCCAGGATCTGGTTGAAAAGCGTATACGCCAAGTTGCATCTCCCGAATCAGGGGGCATTGGGCGACACGCCGCCGCCCGGGCTTCGACCTGGATCGGTGAGAGCCTGTATCCGGTGCACCCCGATCCGGTCCGGAAGATACCCTGGTCGACGCAGTCTATCGATTCCACATCCGGCATAGGCCGCGGCTTGGCCGAGGCCGCGGCAGATGGATCAAAGAGGGTACTCATGAGGGATTTCATCGGCGGCGGCTGCGACCTATGCTTTCGCGACCATGGCCACATCCCTGATGGATTTCGATCTGCCGGAAGGTTGGAGTTGTTCGGTGGAGCTCGAGCTCACGACGGAGGGCGTCTATGCCGGACGGGCCGAACTGCGGCACGAATTCACGCAGTGCTGCGTGCTGGTGGTCACCCAGCAGCCGACCCGTGAAGCGGCACTCGAATGCATGAAGTCTCGTGCGGCTCGTTTCGTGGAGGAGTGGAACACCAGGCTGACACAGGCGATCCAGTAGCGCGAGCCCTTTACCCCCTGAGCACGGACATCGGTGTGCAGGCGAGCAGCCGGCGTGCTTCCAGCATGAGGCGCTCGCCGCACGCCCGCTCGCGGTCATATCCAGGCGCGTATGCGCTCGGTCATGGTGCTCGCCGAGATGCCGTATCGATCATGCAGGGTGGGCAGCGCGCCGGCGTCGAGAAAGGCGTCGGGCAGGGCGACGTGCCGGAAGGTGGGCGTGACGCCCGAGCGAAGCAGCAAGCTCGCCAGCGCCTCGCCGAGTCCGCCAATGACAGAGTGGTTTTCGGCGGCGACCACCACGCGGTCCAGGCGACGGACCTCGGACAGGATCGTCGCCTCGTCCAGCGGCTTGATCGTGGGCACGTGGAGCACGGCGACATCCACGTTGTCCGCGCGCAGTTGCTCGGCCACCTCCAGGGAACGCATCGTCATGAAGCCGCTGGCGATGATGAGCACGTCCTTGCCGTCGCGCAGCAGCTTGGCCTTGCCAAGTTCGAACTTGTAGTCGTACTCGTCAAGCACCAGCGGCACGCTGCCGCGCAGCAGCCGCATGTACACCGGCCCGGGGTGTGCAGCGATCTGCGGCACCGCCTGCTCGATGTCCAGCGCATCGCAGGGGTCGATGATGGTCAGGCCCGGAATGCCTCGCATCATTGCGAGATCCTCGGTCGCCTGGTGGCTGGGTCCATAGCCGGTGGTGAGTCCGGGCAAGGCGCAGCACATCTTGACGTTGAGGTTCTCCTCCGCGATCACCTGGTGCACGAAGTCGTAGGCACGACGCGTGCCGAACACCGCATAGGTGGTGGCAAAGGGAATGAAGCCTTCCTTGGCCAACCCGCCGGCGGCGCCCATCAGCAGCTGCTCCGCCATGCCCATCTGGAAGAAGCGCTCGGGGTAGGCCTGCGCGAAGAGGTGCAGGTCCGTGTACTTGGCGAGATCGGCCGTCATGCCCACGATCTCCGGGCGTTCGCGCGCGAGCTCTACCAGGGCCTTGCCGAAGGGGGCGGCCTTGACGCGCTGGCCCTCGCTGGCGATCGAGGCGATCATCGCCGAGGTGGTCAGCCGCGGCTTCTTGTCGGTCGTGGTGTTCATCAAACGGCTCCTTCGTGTTGCGCCTGGTCCAGATGGTCGATCGCCTGCTGCCATTCCGGCGGATCGACGCGGATGAAATGGTTCTTCTCGCGCTGCTCGAGGAAGGGCACGCCCTTGCCCATCAGCGTGTCGACCAGGATGACGCGCGGCCTGGCTTCGGGCAGCGCGCGTGCGGCGTCGAACGCGACGACGACTGCAGACAGGTCGTTGCCGTCGACCCGCTGCACATGCCAGCCGAATGCCGCCCACTTGTCGACCAGCGGCTCGAAGCCCAGCACCTTGCCGGAGGGACCGTCGGCTTGCTGGTTGTTGATGTCGACCAGGCAGATGAGGTTGGACAGCTGGTGGTGCGCGGCCGCCATCGCTGCCTCCCAGGTCGAGCCCTCGTCCAGTTCGCCGTCCGACATCGAGTTGTAGACGAAGGCGGGGTTGCGCTTGTGCCGCAGGCCGAGCGCCATGCCCACTGCGATGGGCAGCCCCTGGCCGAGCGATCCGCCGGACATCTCCATGCCGGGCGTGTAGGTGGCCATGCCCGACATGGGAAGGCGGCTGTCGTCGCTGCCATAGGTCTCGAGTTCGTCTTCGGGAATGATCCCGGCTTCGATCAGTGCGGCATAGAAGGCGATGGCGTAGTGGCCGTGCGAGAGCAGGAAGCGGTCCCGCGATTCCCATTGCGGATCTTCCGGCCGGTACTTCATGGCGTGGCCGTAGGCCACGGCCAGCACGTCGGCATAGCCCAGGGCCTGGCCGATGTAGCCTTGACCTTGTACTTCGCCCATCCGCAGGGCGTAGCGCCGGATGCGGTAGGCGCGTTCGGAAAGAGTCGATGGATCAGACATGAAGGGTCCTTTGAGGTCAGGGTGGGAGCGAGGGGGCGTCAGCGGATCGTGAGCCAGGGCAGATAGGCGAAGCCGAGCAGCAGGGCGATCGCGACGGCATAGAAGGGGATCAGCTCCTTCACCACGTCGCCGATACGCACCTTCGCGATGGTGCTGGTGATGAACAGCGTGGTACCGATGGGCGGGTGGTAGAGGCCGATCGACAGGTTGACGATCATCATGATTCCCAGCTGCACCGTGTCCATGCCGACTGCGGCGGCGAGCGGAACGAACATCGGCGTGAGGAGCAGCACGGCCGCGGGCAGGTCGATGAACATGCCGGTGGCCAGCATGATCAGGTTCATCGCCAGGATGATCAGCCAGGGCGACTGCAGCGTCTCTTTGGCGAAGCGCGTGAACTCGGCAGGCAGTTGTTCGTAGGTCACGATCCAGCCCACGACGCTCGAGGCCATGATGATCAGCAGCACCACGCCGGTGGAGACCCCGGCCTCGATCGCGGCCGTCTTGATCTTGGCCAGCGTGAGATCCCGATAGACCAGGCCCGAGACGACTAGGGCGTACAGCGTGGACATCACGCTCACCTCCGTCGGCGTTGCAATGCCGAAGCGCAGGAAGACGATGATCAGGACCGGCATCGCCAGCGCGGGGGCCGCGTGGGCGAGCAGGCGCCAGAACGCCGGCCACTGGAACGGCGTCGTGTCGCGCGGGAAGTTGCGGCGCCGGCCCTGCACGTAGCACACCGCCATGAAGCCCGCGCACATCAGCAGGCCGGGCAGGATGCCCGCCACGAACAGTGCGCCGATCGACGCCCCCGAGACCAGCGCATACACGATCATCGGGATGGACGGCGGAATGAGGATATCGATGGTTGCAGCCGCGGCGAGCGTGCCGGCCGCGAAGGGCGCCGGATAGCCCAGTTTCTTGAGCCAGGGGATCAGCATCGAGCCGATCGCCGAGGCGTCGGCGACGGCCGAGCCCGAGACGCCGCCGAAGATCGTCGACGACAGCACGCCGACCTGGGCCGGGCCGCCGTGGACGCGCCCGATCATCATCGACAGCAGGCTGACCAGGCTCTGGCCGAGCCGGCCGCTGACCATCAGCGCGCCCGTCATCATGAAGAAGGGAATGGCGATCAGCGGAAAGCTCTGCGTCTGGGAGATCATCTGCTCGACCGCCAGGTGCACGGGCACCTTGTCGATGATGAGGAGCCCGCCGACGGAGGCCAGGACCAGCGCGTGCGCGATGGGGATCGACAGCAGCGCGGCGACGATGAAAAGCGCAATGATGAGTGCGGTCATGGTCGGGCTCCGTGAGCGAGGGCTTCCGCGGCCCCGGTTCCTTGCGCGGTGGCGCCGGCCCACAGCTGCGGCAGCTTGCACAGCGTCACCACGCTCAGCAGCGCAAAGCCCAGCATCAGGGCTCCGACGCTGGCCGAGCCAGGCACCTGCAGCATGGGACTGCGTTCGTCGGCAGCGATCTCCATCAGGGGCCATGCGGCCACCGCCAGCGAGGCGTACAGCACTGCGACGGTCAGCGAGCCGCCCGCCAACACCCAGCGCCGCGCGGCGCCGAGCTTTTGCGTGAGCATGACCACCGCGATGTGCGAGCCGTGCTGGGCTGCCAACACCACGCCGGCCATGATCATCCACGGGAACATCAACTCTGGCAGCTCGGAGGCCGAGGCGAGGCTGGTGCCCGCGACATAGCGCAGCGCCACATTGGCGCTCAGGATCACGAACACGACAGTCAGCGTGACGTAGAGAACGCCACGGCACGCCGCGCCAACGCATCGGTCAAGAAAATCAAGGAACAACGACATCTCAATACCCTCGAAGAAGACGCGCGCCGGGGCGCGGTCGGTGAAGTCGGGACGACGACCGCCGTTCGCTGCGTTGCAACGCGGCGTCGTTGCCTGCCCTGGGGTTGATTACTGTGCTTGCTGGACGACGCGCTTGACGAAGTCGCCGGCCGGGCTGGCGGCCCATTTGGCGTAGACCGGCTTGGTGGCCTCGATGAAGGGCTTGCGGTCCACGGTGTCGACCTGCACGCCCTTGGCCTTCAGTTCGGTGGCCAGCTTGTCGTCGGCGTCTTTCGAGAGCTTGCGCTGCACCTGCGTGGCCTCGGCCGCGGCTTCCATGAAGATCTTCTGGTCCGCGGCGCTGAGCTTCTCCCACGAGCGCTTGCCCATCACGAAGGGGTTGGCCTCGTACTTGTGGCCGGTCAGCGAGAGGTACTTCTGCACTTCGTACAGCTTGGCCGATGCGATGTTGGTGAGGGGGTTCTCCTGGCCGTCGACCACGCCTTGCTGAAGCGCCACATACAGCTCAGAGAACTTGATCTGCTGTGCGTCCGCGCCGAGCGCCTGCATGATGTCCATGGTCATCGAATCGGGTGGGGTGCGGATCTTCAGGCCCTTGATGTCTGCCGGCGTCTTGATCGGCCGCTTGCTGTTGCTGACATGGCGGATGCCGTTGTCCCAGTAGCCCAGCACGACCATCCCCTTGGCGGCCGTGCGCCTGGCCAGTTCCTCGCCGATCGGGCCGTCGAGCAGTTGCCAGGCCTTCTGGATGTCTGTGAACAGGAAAGGCAGGCCCAGCGCCGCGTATTCAGGCACGACGTTGGCCATCGCACCCTGGCTGTTGGCGGACATGTCGAGCGTGCCCGAGCGCAGCGCGGTGATCATGGCGGCGTCGTCGCCGAGCTGCGCGGAGTGCGCTACCTGGATGTCGATGCGTCCGTTGGTCTTCGCCTTCACGGTCTCGGCGAACTTCACGGCCGCTTCGTGCCGCGGATTGCCCGGCGCCGAGCCGTGGCCGAGGGTGAGCTTGACTGGCGCCTGTGCGAAGGCAAGGCTTGCCGTGGTGATCAGTGTGCCGACGAGGACGGCGATGTTCCTGCGCTTCATGGTTTGTCTCCGGTTGTAGTGATGGGATGAATCAGTGAATCAACATGCCGCCGTTCACGTCGAGCGTGATGCCGGTGCAATAGCTCGACAGGTCGCTGGCGAGGAAGAGGCAGGCGCCGGCGACGTCGGCGGCGGCGCCGATCCGGCCGAGCGGGATTTCGCCGGCGATCTGCGCCTTGCGTTCCTCGGTCAGCTTGCCCTTGCTGATGTCGGTGCCGATCAGGCCGGGCGTGATCGAGTTGACGCGGATGCCGTCGGAACCCAGTTCGCGCGCCATCGCGCGCGCCAGGCCGAGCACGCCGGCCTTGGCCGCTGAATAGTGCGGGCCGCCGAGGATGCCGCCGCCTCGCTGCGCAGAGACCGAAGAGATGCAGATGATGGAGCCGTTGCCTTGGCGCTGCATGGCGGGGATGACCGCCTGCGAGCACAGCAGCGTGCCGCGCAGGCTGACATCCAGCACGGCGTCGTAGTCCGTCGATGTGATGTCCACGGTCTTGCGCGGCTGGGTGATGCCCGCGTTGTTGACCAGGACGTCGATGCGCCCGAAGCGCTCGAGCACGCGCGCAATGGCGGCGTCGACCTCGGTCTTGACGACCACGTTGGCGACCAGGCCCAGATGGCCGTCGCCCAGGGTCGCGGCGGCCTGTGCGGGCGCCGCAGCCTCGAGGTCGGTGATGACGACGCGGGCGCCCTGCGAAGCCAGCAGGCGCGCCGTGGCGAATCCCAGTCCATTGAGGCCGGCGCCGCCGGTGATGAGGGCGACACGATCGGTGAGTAGCACTGTTTGTCTCCTTGAGTGCGGTGAGTGGAATGGGGGTAACTATGAACATCCGCATGCATGAAGACAAACGACACTTCTTCAGCGATGAGTGAATTGCTGTCACGCAGGGTTAACCCGATGAGATCGTCCTTTCCCCCTTTGAGCTGCCTTCTCGCGTTCGAGGCGGCGGCGCGTCGCCTGAGCTTCAGTGCGGCTGCCCTCGAACTGCACCTGACGCCCTCGGCCGTGAGCCATCAGATCGCCAAGCTCGAGCAACTCCTGGACGTACGCCTTTTCGAGCGCTCGGTGCGCAGCATTGCGCTGACGGACGCCGGCCGCGAGTACATGGCCCGCGTGTCGGTCGCGCTGGATGCGATCAGCGCCGCCACGGACAACGTGCGCAAGGGAGTGCGCAATGCGCTGTACGTGCATGCCGCACCGAGCTTCGCGAGCCTGTGGCTGATGCCCAGGCTCGCGGACTTCGCGCAGGCCCATCCGGGGATTGCGCTATCGCTGTCGTCCTCGGTGACGCATTCGGACTTTTCCAGCGGACAGGTCGACGTCGACATCCGCTACGGCATTCCGAACTGGCCGCACCTCCATGTGCAGCCGGTTTTCGAGGAGAGCATCCAGCCGATGGCGAGCCCCGATTTCATCGAGCGGCATCAACTCCGCACGCCCGAGGACTTGCTGCACGTTCCGCTCATCCAGTCCGTGGTCAACGTCGTGCAGTGGGGGGATTGGTTCCGCAGCCGCAAGATCGAATTCTCCGCGGGGCAGTTCGCCTACCGCTTCGATCGCACGTCCATGGCGCTGGATGCCGCGGTGCAGGGGCTCGGGGTAGCGCTGGACAGCTCGTCGATCGCCGCGGGCCATCTTCATCAGGGCCGCCTGGTGAAGGTCTTCGACCCGCGTTGGTGCTTGAAGGTGCGGGCTCATTTCCTGGTGTGCCCGCCCCGTCACCTGCAGCGCAAGGAAGTGGCCAGCTTTGTGGAATGGCTGCAGGAGAATGCGTCGGACCCGGAGGCGGGAAGAGATGCGCGCGATGCTCGAAGTCCTTGAAGGGAACAACCTCGGAGAGCTTGTTGCGAGTTGCCCGATGCGCGGGAGAGCTCGTCTGCTCCGAGGTGACGCGGTTCGATTGTCGGGTGCGGCCTCCGGACCGTGGCGGTGATGCGTCGTGGACCGTGGATCGGCAGCTTGACGTTCAGAGGATGAACCACAAAGCGAGCAACACAAGCAAATACGAAGACACCAGGAGCGCAGCGAACTGTGTGGATGAGAAGTCTGCGTCATCTTCGCGCAGCAAGTTCATGAAGAAGTTTCCCGGTAGCAGGTTGCGCGGTTCCATATGCGTTCTCCAGTGAGGTGGTCGACTGGCGCCGCCTGTTTGCCCGTCTTGGACAAAGCGTTTCGCCGTGAAGTCACTGTAGAAACTGCCCCGCACGCGCGCATGAGCGGTATGCACCCTTCTGCAGGGAGACAAATGCCCCACCGCTTTCTCCGTCGGCCATAGCGACGCGCTTCGGCCCGCAACCCACACACTCGATGGCTTGGTGGCAAAGCCGGCGTTTACCAGCCTGGGGTCCGCTCGAGCGACTGAGTGAAGGTGAAGCGGAAAGGGGGGGCGATCGCCGCGGAGTGGTTCAAACGCTGAGCGCTCAACTACTGGATATTTGGCGATTGCCAGATAAGCTGCCCAAAAAGGAAATGCCCTGCTACCTTTTGAGTAGCAGGGCATCCAGAGGCCTTGCGGCTTGTAGTGGCTCCTCGACCTGGGCTCGAACCAGGGACCTACGGATTAACAGTCCGGCGCTCTACCGACTGAGCTATCGAGGAACAAGCCTCAGATTATAGCGTGATTTTTTGGGCCTTTCGAGTGCGCCCATCCGGCCGCGATAAATTTCTGAAAATCTTTTGAACTCGTGTTCAGAGCGACACGCTCAACCCAAGGCGCAGCGTGCGCGGCGCTCCGGGAAAGAGATACACGTGGCCGAACTGGTAGGGCGATTCCTTCCAGTAGCGGCGGTCGAACAGATTGTCGATGGCGAGGCTCCAGCTCGTCTGAACGCCGCGCAGCCTGGTGTCGTAGCGCAGCATCGCATCGACGCGCGTCCATGAGGGCAGGGCGATCGAGCCGTCGGGCAACACGTTGCGCCGGCCCTCATGCGACAGCTGTCCCAGCAGCTCGAGACCGGGCACCGAGGCCACGCGGTAGCCGGCCTGCACGCGCAGCACCTGCTTGGGCACGTTGGTGGGCGACTGGCCGTTGGTCGCAGGCTCGGCGATGCTGCCGCGGCGCTTGGCATCGATCAGCGTGACGCTGCCGCCTAGACGCCAGGGCCCCGTGTTCCATTGCGCGCCCGCCTCGAGTCCGCGGTGCACCGCGCTGCCGTCGTAGCGGCCATCGCAGGGCGTGATGAAGAGGCGGTTGCAGGCATCGAGGTTGGTCATCGGCCGCTTGATGTCGAACCACGCGAGCTGCCAGTTGAATGCATCGCCGCCGCCCTTGAGTCCCAGTTCCCATTGGCGCGACGTCAGTGCGGGCAACGCCTGGCCTGCGTTGCTGTACTGATCGCTCCTGTTCGGCACGACCTGTGATTCGACGCCCTTGCCCCAGCTGCCGTAGGCGAGCAGCCCAGGCTGGATCGCGTAGCTGACAGCGACCCACGGCGTGGTCACGCCTTGCTTGTAGCCCGTCGGGTTCGAGCCGTCGTTGCCGATGCTGCTCCGGTCGAGCCGCGTATGACGCACGCCGAACCAAGTGGTGAGGCGGTCGTTCCAGCGGATCGCATCCTGCACCGAGAGCTCGGTCGAGCGTTCGTCGCGATTGGTCTGCGGTGTGACGGCGTCGGGGTTTGGCGGCACCACGGCCGTGGCCCAGACGTTGCCGGTGCCGACGTAGTTGTAGGCCTGGTTCTGGAAGCGGTTGCGCACGCGACTCGCGAGAAGGCCGAAGCCCAGCTCGTGCTTGACGCTTCCCGTCATCACGTTGCCCTTGAGGTTCAGGCTGCCGGCGGTTTGCGTGCGCCGCTCGTTCTCGCTGCGAAAGTCGTAGAAGTCGAAGGTGCCGTCGGAGCAATAGCGGTCGTAGTTGCCTTCGGCGCCGCAGCCGAACGCGTAGGCGAGGCGGTCATCGGACTTGAGCCTTTGCTGCCCGATCTGCGCGCTCCAGCGCCAGTCGGCATTGAGCGCCTGGCTGAAGCGGACGCTGCCGGTCAGCGCATTGAACTCCGAGGGCTGCGACCACGGCTGGTTGTTCAAGTTGACTTTTGGATCGACAGGCGCGGGCAGCGTGTTGCCCAGCAGGCTGAAGCCGTTCTGGCTCGGCTGCGTCTTGTGGCTGCGCTCGATCTCGAACTCGAGCACCGAATCGCGCGTGATGCGCCAATCGCCCGCGAGCGAGAACATGTTGCGGTTGCCGTCGAGGTTGTGCGTCAGCGGCTTGAGGTTTTCGTTCGCCACGTTGAGGCGATAGCCGAACTCGCGGTTGGCACCGAAGCGGCCACCCAGGTCGATCGCGCCGAGCACGCTGCCGCGGCTGGTGGTTTCGAGGCGCAGCGTGCGCAGGTCCTGCTCGGTCGGCCGCTTCACGACGTAGTTGACCAGCCCGCCTGGCGCGCTGGTGCCGGCCTGGATGCCGCTGGTGCCGCGCAGGATCTCGATGCGCTCGTTGTTGTCGAGCGGGATCGATGTCTCGGCGCTGATCGGCAAGCCCTCGCGCCGGTAGTTGAAGCGGTTGTCCAGCACAAAGCCGCGCACCGTCAGGTAGTCCCAGTAACCGGCCGAGTTGTAGGCATCGGTGACCGAGGAATCGAACTGTGTGAGGTCTGCAAGCCGGCGCGCGCCGCTCGCGCGAAGCTGTGCGCTGTCGACCACTGTGGCCGAGAGCGGCAGTTCGCGCAGTGGCACATCGCCGAAGCCGCTCACGTCGGCTTGCGGTGCGGCGTTGCTTTCGTTCACCGTGACGGCAGGCAACTCGGTTTGCTGCTGGGCATGCGCGCCGCAGGCGGCCAGAAGGAAAGCGGCAGCCACTGCGTGCGAAACGGGTGACAGCGGCCATGCGGGAAAGGGGATTTGTTTTGTCATTCTGTTCTTTGGGTCAGGCGGAGGCTGCGCCCATGGCGGCCATCCATTGCGCGGCCGTGGCCTCGGGATCTTCTGCAGTGACGAGCGCGCGTACCACGGCCACCGAGCCCACGCCCGTGGCAAGCACCTCGGGCAGGCGCACCGCATCGATGCCGCCGATTCCCACCTGCGGATAGCCGCGCAACAGCCGCGCATAGGCCGCAAGCCGTGCCACGCCTTGCGGGGCCGTCGCCATCTTCTTGAGGGTGGTCGGGTACACCGCACCCATGGCGATGTAGCTCGGGCTCACCGCATCGGCACGCACCATCTCGGCATAGCCATGGGTGCTGACGCCGAGGCGCAGGCCCGCATCGCGGATCTGCCGAACCTGCGTCGTTGAGAGCGCATCGAGGTCTTCCTGGCCCAGGTGCACGCCGTAGGCGCCGGCGGCGATGGCCGTCTGCCAGTGATCGTTGATGAACAGCAGCGCATCCGTGCCACGGACGGTATCGACAGCTGCACGCACTTCGCGCTCGATGGCCGCCGCGTCGTCCGACTTGAAGCGCAATTGCACCGTGGGAACGCCCGCGCGCGCCATGCGGCCGACCCATTGCGCATCGGGCAGCACCGCATAGAGGCCGAGCCGTTGGGGGCAGGGCGCGAAGGCATCGTCGCGCGCCGCGGGGGGGAACGCGCGCAGGCCGAAATCGGCCGGCGTCTCCGGCCATTGGCCGGCATCGAAGCTGCCCGTGCGCAATGTCTGCGCCTGCCACGCCCGCGCAAGGCATTCGGCGTCGATCTCGATGAAGCCGAGCGCCGTGCAGGCCTGCTTCGCGCCGCGATACACCGGATCGTCCGAGGAAAAGCTGCTCGACGAAATGGCTGCGGCCGTGATGGCGCCGAAGCGCAGCCCGTGGGCCGCGACGATGGCATGCACCACGGCACGGGAGTCGGTTGAAGCGCTCATGGTGCGTGATGCCAGAAGGGCGTGCCGAGCACCGGTGTGCTGGGCTGCGCGGAGTCCTGCGCGGCCATGGCGCCGGCGCGGCGGGCGGCGCGACCGGCCTGTACGGCATCTGCGAAGGCACCGGCCATCGCCACCGGGTCTTGCGCCAGCGCCACTGCGGTGTTGAGCAGTACGCCGTCGTAGCCCCACTCCATGACCTGGCAGGCATGCGAAGGCAAGCCCAGGCCCGCATCGACCAGCATCGGCACGCTCAATCGCTCGCGCAGCAACTGCAGCGCGTAGGGGTTGACCGGTCCGCGGCCGGTGCCGATGGGTGCGGCCCAGGGCATCACGGCCTGGCAACCGACATCGACCAGCCGCTGGCACAGCACGAGGTCCTCGGTGCAGTAGGGCAGCACCTGGAACCCGTCGCGAATCAGCTGCGACGCGGCATCGACGAGGTTCAGCGTATCGGGTTGCAGCGTGTAGTCGTCGCCGATCAGTTCGAGCTTGATCCAGGGCGTGTCGAAGAGCTCGCGCGCCATCTGCGCCGTGGCGATCACTTCCTGCACGCTGTGGCAGCCGGCCGTGTTGGGAAGCACGGGCACCGCGAGCCGGCGCAGCAGTTCCCAGAAGCCGTTGCCGCTGTCGCTCGTGCCGGGGCTTGCCGCTTGGCGGCGCAGCGAGGCCGTGAGCATGGCGGGCCTGGCGCGCTTCACCGCGGCTTCGAGCAGGTCCGGCGATGGGTACCGCGCGGTGCCCAGCAGCAGGCGGCTGTGAAAGGTCTGTCCATAGAGAACCAGCGGATCGTTGTCCAGCGCGGAAGATGTGGTGGTCATGGTGTGTGTTGTCTCCATCTCTGTGGGTCGTTTGGATCAGCCGCCGGTCACGGGGCGGATCACTTCGATGCAGTCGTCGGGCTGCAGCGCGCGCCCCGCGTGGGCCGAGCGCGGCACGAACTCCCGGTTCACGGCCACCGCGAACGGCGGCACGGCATCCAGTGCGGCGAGCGCGTCGACCACCGTGGCGCCGTCCGGCAGCGTGAAAGGCTTGTCGTTGATCAGGACGTTCATCGTCATGCTTGGGATGTCTCCAGGCCAAGGGTCTGCGCAAGCGCCGAGCGGCCGTGCACGAGCAGCTCCATGGCGGCATCGAGCACGGCCGGCGCGATCATGAAACCGTGGCGGTACAGGCCGTTGATCTGCAGCACGCGCGGGTGCGGCTGGCGAATGGCGGGCAGGTTGTCGGGCAGCGTGGGCCGGCACTGCGTCGCGATCTCCAGGATGCGAGCCTCGGCGAAGCCGCTGTGAACCGCGTAGGCCGCGCTCAGCAATTCGAGCGTGGAGCGCACGCTGGCGGGCGACATGTCGTCCGACTCGATCTCGGTCGCGCCGATCACGAACACGCTGCCGGGCTTGGGTGCGATGTAAAGCGGATAGCGCGGATGCACCAGCCGCGTGGGCCGCTGCAGCGCCACCTCGGGCGCATGCACGCGAATGACTTCGCCGCGCACGCCGCGCAGCGCATTCCACTGCGGGCGGGCGCCAAGGCCGCGGCAGTCGATCACCCAGTCGGGCTGGCCCGGCGTGCCTGGAGAAAAATCGCCTGGCGCGCGCGGCGACTGCCAATGCAGTTGCACGTTGGGGCTGGCTTGCAGCGTGGCGAGCAGTGCGGAAAGCAGCGCGCGGTTGTCGAGCTGGCCTTCGCCCGGAAGGAACAGCCCTTGTGCGAAGCGCTGGCCCAGCGAGGGTTCCAGTGCGGTGATGCCGGAGCCGTCGAGCGCTTGCATCGCGGCGAGTTCGGGCACCTCTGCACCGGTGCGGGCCAGCACGCGCGCGAGCCGCGCCGCTTCGGCGGCGTCCTGCCGGTGCCACAGCACCAACGTGCCTTCGCGTTGGAAGAACACCGGCTGCGCCAGTGGTGCCAGCAGTTCAGGCCAACGCAACAGTGCGTACTGCCCCATGCGCACGACAGACACCGGAGCCACGGCCGATTCGGCCAGCGGCGCGAGCATGGCGGCCGCCACGCGCGCGGCGGCGCCTTCGGCCTCCGGGTTGCCCGCTTCGAACAGGTCGACTCGGCAACCTGCCCGTGCAAGCGTGACCGCGAGCAGGCGACCCATGAGGCCCGCGCCGAGAATGGCGGCGCATTGAAATGGGAGGCTCATGGCTTTGCTCCTTCCCCCGCTGGGGGAAGGCTGGGATGGGGGCCGCCAGGGCGCCCGATGGATACGCCGCTCGCCCCCACCGCAGCCCTCCCCCGGAAGGGGCGGGAGCAAGGCGAGGCCAGTCGCCGATAATTTTCGGCATGACCCAAGCACTTTCCGACGACGCGCCGCAAGCGCCCCTGCGCTATGCGCGCGTGCTCTCGATCGCCGGCTCCGACAGCGGCGGGGGCGCCGGTATCCAGGCCGACCTGAAGACCTTCGCGGCGCTCGGCTGCTACGGCATGACCGCCATCACCGCGCTGACTGCGCAGAACACGCTCGGCGTATCCGGCATCCACGGCGTGCCGGCGGCATTTCTCAAGGCGCAGATCCAGGCCGTGGTCGAGGACATCGGCGTCGATGCGGTCAAGCTCGGCATGCTGCATGCGCCCGAGGTGGTCGAGGTGGTGGCCTGGGCCATCGATCACTACCGGCTGCCCAACGTGGTGCTCGACCCGGTGATGGTCGCCACCAGCGGCGACCGCCTGATTGCCGCCGACACGGTACAGGTGCTGGTGCGCGAGCTGTTTCCGCGCGCCGTGGTGGTGACGCCCAATCTCGACGAAGCGGCGTTGCTCGTCGGCCATGCCATCGACGGCATCGATGCGCTCGATGGTGCGGCCGACGAGCTGTTGGCGCTCGGCGCGCAGGCCGTGCTGCTCAAGGGCGGCCATCTGCCGGGCGACGAAGTGGTCGACGTGCTGCTGGCGCGCGGCGGCGCTCGCAAGCGCCTGGCCTCGGCCCGCATTGCGAGCCGCAACCTGCACGGCACCGGCTGCACGCTGTCGTCCGCGATTGCCGCGCACCTGGCGCTGGGCGCGGCGCTGCCCGAGGCCGTGGAACGCGCGCGCGCGTTCGTGCTCGGCGCCATGGCGGCCGGTGCGAATGTCCGTGTCGGTGGGGGGCACGGTCCGCTCAACCACGGCTTTGCACCAGTGCCGACGCACCGCCTGCCGTTGTAGATGTGGGCTTGGGCCGGCTGATCCAGGCCAGCACGAAGGTGGCTGCCAGCGTCGGCAGCGCCGAGCCGAATTGCGGGGCCCACTTGGCGCATGCGTGGTAGGCCGCAATGCCCGCAATCCAGATCAGCGCCGCGCCCAGGTCGACCCGGCGCGCGCCCACCGATGAGAGGGCCTGGCCCGTGCCCAGCCGTCCCAGGATCACGCCATAGAGGGGCACGAACACCGAGCTCAGCATCAGCAGGAACGGCTCGAGCGTGTGCATCGGCAGCACCAGCGCCAGCGCGGTGCACAGCGCCGCGAGCAGCAGGCCCCAGCGCCGCACGCTACAGCGTGGCAGCAGGCTGTGGGTCGACACCGAGCCCGAGTACACGTCGCCATAGGCGTTGTCGAGTTCGTCGATGAGGATCAGGCCCAGCGCCACCAGGCCCCCTTGCGCGAGCAGCAGGGCGGTGACCAGGCCCGTGCCCGGCTCCGCCACGCTCACCACCATCACGCCGAGCGCATAGCACCAGATGTTGGCCAGCGCGTAGCCGATCCAGGTGCCGCTGAAAGCGCTGCCCAGGCCGCGCTGTCCGTTGGCGTTGCGTTTGCCGTGGCGCGCATAGTCGGCCACCAGCGGCAGCCAGGACACCGGCATGGCAATCACCAGATCGAGTGCGCCGAACATGCCCATGCCGCCATCGCCCGGCCGGGCCCAGAAGGCGTCCAGTCCCTTGGCCTGGAGCCGCGTGGCGAACTGCCAGGTGAGCCAGAGCAGCGACAGCACCACCAGCGGCAGGCCGAAGCGGCTCACGAAGCGCCGCACCAGCTTGACCATGGAGCCCGCCAGCAGTGCCAGCAGCACCGCGCCCCAGAGCAGCGTGGTGAGGGCGCCGCCCAGCGGCCCGCCGAGCGCCAGGCCGAACGCCTGCTGGCCGATGGCTTGTGTACCCTCGCGCATGATCACGAGCTCGAAGGTGGTCCAGCCCACCAGCTGCACGATGTTGAGCAGCACCGGCAGCCGCGCGAAGGCGCTGCCGCAGGTGGCGTGCATCAGCCCGGCGCTGGCCAGGCCGCTTTCGCAGCCCAGCCGCGCGGTCCATGCCAGAAGGCCGGCGCCGAGCAGCGAGCCCAGCACGATGGCGATGGCCGCGTCGCGAGTGCCCACGGCCGGCACCAGGTAGGCGCCGATCTGCATCACCAGCAGCCCCACGCCCAGGCTGAACCAGAGCGAGGCATGGTCGTGCCAGCCGAACACGCGCTGGGACGCGGGCAACGGCGTCAGCGCCTCGTTGGCGGAAGAAGATTCGTTGTCGTCATGTGCCATCCAGTTGCTCCAGTGCAAAAGGTTTGGCAGGTGGGCGAGGCTCCGGCGGCGGAGCCATCGCGCGAGACAACGCGACAGGCCGCCGGACCAGCTTCCCTGCGCGAGGATTACCTCGGACCTCCCAAGTAAACAAAGGAGGCGCAATCAGGTTCAAAGGGACTTTCTCAGCAGGGACGGCGAGCCGCCCAAGCACCCCTAGCGAACGGGTATTTTAGGCTCCCACGCCGCGAGCGACTCGAAAAGTTGCGGCCAACGGCAGAATTCGGCGGCCGATTCAACCGCTAGCCGCCGCTCGCCTGAAGCCGCCGCGAGCCTAAAATGTTTCTCCCTGTAATCAGCGGGAGCGGCAGTGTTGAATGCCTTTGCCGACGCGCAACTCGCTCGCGCACGGCGCGATCGCCGGCTGGTGGGGGCGTGCCTGGTGCTGCTCGTTGCTCTCGCGTGGCTGTATCTGGCGATCATGGCCGATGCGACGGCAGCGATGGAGAGCCCGCTGCACAGCTCGCGCGCGATGTGGCTGATGCCGATGGGAGAGTGGGGTGCGCGGGAGTTCGCGCTCGGCTTGGCCATGTGGACGGTGATGATGGTCGGCATGATGGTGCCGAGTGCGGCGCCGATGCTGTTCGCCTACCTGAACGTGTGCCGCTCGCGGCCTGGGGGGCTTTCGCCGATCGCAGCGACGGCTGCTTTCCTGCTCGGCTACCTGCTGGTGTGGGGCGGCTTCAGCGTGGTTGCAACCACCGCGCAATGGGCGCTGCACGCGACCGAGCTGCTCGGACCCACGATGCGCAGTTCCAGCGCCTCGTTGAATGCGCTGCTGTTGATTGCGGCGGGTGTCTACCAATTTCTCCCCATCAAGAACGTCTGCCTGTCGAAGTGCCGGCTTCCCCTCGGCTTTCTGCTCACCGAGTGGCGCGACGGGTGGACCGGCGCGGTGAGGATGGGCCTGCGGCATGGCGCTTTCTGTGTCGGCTGCTGCTGGTTGCTGATGGCGCTGCTCTTCGTCGCGGGTGTGATGAACCTGCTGTGGATCGCGCTGCTGTCCGCCGCCGTGCTGGTGGAGAAGGCGCTTCCCTTCGGGCGCCAAGCCGCGCGCGTCGTCGGCGCGTTGATGATCGCGGCGGGCCTGGGGGTCCTGGTGCTGGGCTGAGGCCAGGCTCGCGTCCTGGAAATTCGACCCGCCGGTGCCTATACTTTATGTGGGGCTGGGTTGCGTGGGCGTTGGCTGTTTCAGGCGGCCGAAGGAGACGACGATGACTTGGCAGATGGATGCGACGATGCTCGAGATGTGCAGCTGCAAGGCGTTGTGCCCGTGCTGGCTCGGCCCGGATACCGTTCCGGACGAGGGTTGGTGTGCTGGCGCGTTGCTGATCGACATCGAGAAGGGCGCGATCGATGGCCAGGACGTGGGTGGCTGCCGTGCCGCGCTCGCGGCCTGGTGGCCCGGCAATTTCTTCGCCGGCAACGGCACCGCCCGCTTGTACCTGGACAGCAGCGCCAGCGATGCGCAGCGCAGCGCGCTCGAGGCTGTGTTTTCGGGCAAGAAGGGCGGCATGTTTGGTGCCGTGCTCGGGCCAGCCGTCACGAAGTGGCTGCCCGCAAAGAGCGTGCCGATCGACATTCAAGGCGGCGACGTGCGGTCTTTCTCGGTGGGCGACGTCGCCAAAGGCACGCTCACCCGCTACAAGGACGGCGCGGGCAACACCGCAACGGTGCAGGGCACGGCGGCGCAGGGGGCCTTCCAGAGCACCTCGATGGAGATTGCGAGCGCGAAGGGTACGCGCTGGACCGAGCCCGATGTGCGCGACTGGGAAGGCGACTCCGGCACGCTGCACAAGGTCCGCTGGGCCGGCTGAGCGGCGCGGGCCTGTCCGCGTCCTACGTCTTTGCGAGCCTGCGCGCAAAAGCTTCCAAACCATCGATGACGACCTGGACATGGCGCTCGAAGCTGCTGTCCAGCGGCATGGTGCTGCCGTTGTCCCAGCGCACGATGAAGGCCTGGTTGGCCAGCAGCGGCAGGTTGCGCGCGAGCACCGGGTGATCGAGCGGGCGAATGGTGTGCACGCGCTCGCGCAGTTCCTCGGCCCAGGCCTGGGTGTTGTCCGAGGGCAGGGGGGAGAACTCCATCGTCACGAAGCCGAGCATGGCTGCGATCACGCAGTTGTAGGCCTCCAGCAGCGGCTGTCCCTCGAACCCGGCCTCGACCAGCGCCGCGAGCACGCCTTCGACCAGTTCGATGGGCAGGCTGCCGTTCGACACCAGTTGCGCACCCAGCAACTGCGCCACGTTCGGGTGGCGGCGCACCGCAGCGCGGCAGCGTCGGAACAGTTGCGCGATCCAATCCTGCCAGGCCTGCTTGCCGGGCGGCGGCGTGACGTCGGCCATCACCATGGCGGCCACTTCGGCGAGTAGCGCCTCGCGCGTGCTCACATGCCAGTGCACCGTGGCCGGATAGACGCCGAGCCGTGCCGCAATCTCCCGCATGCTGAATGCGCCGAGGCCGAACTCGTCGATGTGCGCCAGGGCGGCTTCGGCGATGCGCCGCTTCGACAGCGCGCCGCCGCCGACGGGCCGGCCGGGGGGCCTGGGTTTGGGCTCGGAGGCATTTTTCTTCATGGATGCGGCCATTGTGCGGCGGTGAAATTGATTGTATAAATAATATTAATTGATCACTGATCAATTAATCGAGCCAGAAAGCCGGTTCGCCTCCCTTTCCAAGGACCCGTCCATGACCGACGCCGCAATCGACCAAGCCCTCGCCCAGGCGTATCAACGCTTCACTGACGGCAACCCCGCGAGCCGGCGCCAGTTCGAGGAGCAGGCGCGCTACATGCCCGGCGCCAACAGCCGCTCGGTGCTTTTCTACGCGCCGTTTCCGCTCACCATTGCCAAGGGCGAGGGCGCTGCGCTCTGGGATGCCGACGGCCGCCGCTATGCGGACTTCATCGCCGAGTACACGGCCGGCGTCTACGGCCACTCGGCGCCCGAGATCCGCGATGCGGTCATGGAGGCGATGCAGGGCGGCATCAACCTCACGGGCCACAACCTGCTCGAAGGACGGCTCGCGAAGACGATCTGCGAGCGCTTTCCGCAGATCGAGCAATTGCGCTTCACCAACTCGGGCACCGAGGCCAACCTGATGGCGCTCACGGCCGCGCTGCACTTCACGGGGAGGCGAAAGATCGTGGTGTTCTCGGGCGGCTATCACGGCGGCGTGCTGGGCTTCGGTGCCAAGCCTCTGTTGACGACTGTGCCCTTCGACTTCCTGGTGCTGCCCTACAACGACGCGCAGGCCGCGAGCGAGCAGATCGCCAAGCATGGGCCGGAGATCGCCGCGATCCTCGTCGAACCGATGCAGGGCGCGAGCGGCTGCATTCCGGGGCGCCTGGACTTCCTGCAGTCGCTCCGCGATGGTGCCACGCAGACCGGCGCACTGCTGGTCTTCGACGAGGTCATGACCTCGCGCCTTGCGCCGCAGGGCCTCGCCAACAAGCTCGGCATCCGGTCGGACCTCACCACGCTGGGCAAGTACATCGGCGGCGGCATGTCCTTCGGCGCCTTCGGCGGGCGGGCGGACGTGATGGCGCAGTTCGATCCGCGCACCGGCGCGCTCTCGCACTCGGGCACCTTCAACAACAACGTGATGACCATGGCGGCCGGGTACGCGGGCCTCACGAAGCTGTTCACGCCCCAGGCGGCGGGCGTCCTGGCCGAGCGTGGCGAGGCGATGCGGGCGCGGCTCAATGCGCTGTGCGCGAAGGAAGGCGTGGCCATGCAGTTCACCGGTGTCGGCTCGCTGATGAATGCGCATTTCGTGGGGGGAGAGGTGCGGCGCGCGGACGATCTGGCAGTGGTCGACGGGCGCTTGCGGCAACTGCTGTTCTTCCACCTGCTGGGCCAGGGCATCTACGCTTCGCCGCGCGGTTTCGTCGTGCTGTCGCTGCCCTTGTCGGACGCGGACATCGACCGCTTCGTCGCCGCCATCGGCAGCTTCATCGGCGAGTACCGGGCTCTGCTGCCTAGCGCGAAGTAGTGCCAGCCACACCCAGCAGCTCGTGCAGCCGCGTGCTGGTGGTCGTGTACTGCAGCGGCACGGCCTTGCCGGGGAACACGATGGCGGTGGCGCCCCAGGCGGCCAGCGTGGCCTCGTGGAAGCCGCAGACGATGAGCTTCTTCTTGCCCGGGTAGGTGTTGATGTCGCCCACCGCGAACACGCCCCGCTCGCGGGTTTCGTACTTCTCGGTGTCGACCGGCACCTGCTTGCGCTCGAGTTCCAGTCCCCAATCGGCAATCGGGCCGAGGCGCGGGGAAATGCCCAGGCAGGCGATCAGCACATCGAGCGGCAGGTCGACCGTCGTTGCGTCGGGCGTGGTGATCTGCAGTTGCTTGCCGTCGAAACCGGTGGGCTGGCCGACCTTGAAGGCCAGCTTGCCCGCGGCCGCGAGGGCGCGCATCGCAGCGATATTCGCCTCATCGGCCTGGAAGCCGTCGCGCCGGTGGACCAGCGTGACCTGCTTTGCGATGGTCGTGAGCGCAACAGCGGTTTCGAGTGCGACATCGTCGCCCCCGTTCACCACCACCGTCTGACCCGCAAAACGGTCCAGCGAATCGGGGTGATAGAAAAGCGAAGTGCCTTCGAATTGCGCGATGCCCTCGACCGCGATGCGCTTGGGCACGAAGGCGCCGACGCCGGCTGCGATAAACACCGTCTTGGCCAGGAAGGCCGTGCCGGCGGAGGTGGTCAGCAGCAGGCGGTCATCGGCTTGCCGGGCGAGGGTGGCCACCTGCTCGCCAAAATGAAACTGCGGCTTGAACGGCGCCACCTGCTCCAGCAGCGATTGCGCAAGGCCACGTCCGCTGGTGACCGGTGTGCCGGGAATGTCGTAGATCGGCTTGTCGCCATAGAGCGCCACGCACTGGCCGCCCGCGGCGGGCAGTGCATCGACGATGTGGCAGGAGATCTCGAGCAGGCCGAGCTGGAAGGCCTGGAACAGCCCGACCGGTCCGGCGCCGATGATGAGGGCGTCGGTCTCGATCGGATCGGCTGGCGTGCTCAGCGCACCAACTCCCCGATCTTGTCGGTCTTGTCTTTCCACTCTTCGGCGTCGGGGAGGGCCGGCTTGCGCTTGGTGATGCTCTTCCAGCCATCGGCCAGCGCGAGCTCGGCATTGAGCTTGATGAAGGCGATCTGGTTGGCCGGAAGATCTTCTTCAGCGTAGATTGCATTGACCGGGCATTCGGGAATGCAGACCGCGCAGTCGATGCACTCGTCCGGGTCGATCACCAGCATATTGGGGCCTTCGCGGAAGCAATCCACGGGGCATACGTCCACGCAGTCGGTGTATTTGCAGCGGATGCAGGCTTCGGAGACGACGTGGGTCATTTGTCTTCTAACGTCAGTGTGAGGTCGGGGAAAACCCCAGATTTTAGGCCTTTGTGGCGGCGGGCTGCACGAGCACGGCCGCAGCGGTCTTGTGGGTGGCCGTATCGACCAGTACCAGCGAGCCCAATGCACGCGATTGCGTGAAGGGCAGCACGGCCAGCGGCTGCTGCAGCGCCAGCACCACGTCGCCGATGGAATTGGCTTCCAGCTGCGTCGCGGGCTCCGATTCGAGCGTCGTGATGTTCACGCGATCGACGATGCGCGCCACCTTGGCCTTGACCCAGCGGTGGCCCTGCAGCGCCCAGTAGACGCGGCCCGCCACCAGCGGCTCGTCGTCGAGCCAGGCCACGGTGGCGGTGATCTCGCGCACCGGCTCGAAGGAGCCCGGCGCCAGCAGCCAGTCGCCGCGGGACACGTCCACCTCGCGGTCGAGCACGATGCCCGCGCTGTGGCCCGCATGCACCGTATTCGGCTGGCGCGTGTGGCTCAGCACCTGCGCGACGGTGGCGGTCTGGTTGCTCGGCAGCACGGTCACGCGCTGGCCGGGCTCCACATGGCCCGAGGCCACGCGGCCCCAGAAGACGCGGCGGCCCTGCGAGGTGTCGGCCGAGGCCGAGAACTTCTCGACCCACTGCACCGGAAAGGCGAAGGGCACGGCCTCGTCCTGCTCGGTGACCGGCAGGTCTTCGAGCAACTCGAGCAGGCTCGGGCCTTCGTAGCCGACCCAGTCGGCGTGGCGCGTGGCCACGTTCCAGCCCTTGAGGGCGGAGATCGGCACGATGGCCGCAACCTGCACGCCGGCCGCTTCGGCAAAGGCATTCAGCGCGGTCGAGATGCGCTCGAAGGCGAGGCCGGCGTCGTCGATGGCGTCGAGCTTGTTGACCGCGAACACGATCGACTGCACGCGCAGAAGATGAGCGAGCAGCGTGTGGCGGCGGGTCTGCGGCAGCAGCTCGCGCTTGACCACGGTGCCGTCTTCCACTTCGGCGGCCCAGGCCAGCTTGGTCGCGTCGACCAGCACCACGGCGGCGTCGGCGGCCGAAGCGGCCGTGACCATGTTGCGGGTGTACTGCTCGTGCCCCGGCGCATCGCCGATGATGAACTTGCGCCTGGCGGTCGAGAAGTAGCGGTAGGCCACGTCGATCGTGATGCCCTGTTCGCGCTCGGCCGAGAGGCCGTCGGTCAGCAGGGCGAGGTCGGTTTCGCCGCCGCGCTGCACGCCGGCGAGCTGGTCCTGCAGCACGGTCTTGCTGTCGACCAGCAGGCGGCCGATCAGCGTGCTCTTGCCGTCGTCCACCGAGCCGCAGGTGATGAAGCGCAGGGCGGTGCCGGTGTCGCCGTGAATGTCGGCGGTAACGGGGGTTGCAGTGGTCGTCGCGCTCATCAGAAGTAACCGTCTTTCTTGCGTTTTTCCATGGATGCTTCGGAGGTCATGTCGTCCATCCGGGTCGCGCCGCGTTCGCTCACGTCGACCGACAGGGTTTCGAGCACCACGTCGCCCGCATCGGCCGCCAGACTTTCGACCGGGCAGGTGGTCGTGATGTCGCCCACGGTGCGAAAGCGCACGTCGCGCACCTGCACCGTTTCGCCATCGCGTGCAGGAGTCAATTCAGTCACCGGCACCAGCAGGCCGCGGCGTTCGACCACCTCGCGCTTGTGCGTGTAGTAGATCGACGGCAGGCCGACGTGCTCGCGCTCGATGTATTGCCACACGTCGAGTTCGGTCCAGTTCGAGATCGGGAACACGCGGAAGTGTTCGCCCGGAGCCAGGCGCGTGTTGAACAGCGTCCACAGTTCGGGGCGCTGGTCCTTGGGCTGCCATTGGCCGAAGCTGTCGCGGTGCGAAAAGATGCGTTCCTTGGCGCGCGCCTTTTCTTCGTCGCGGCGGGCGCCGCCAATCAGCGCGTCGAAGCGGAATTCTTCGATGGCCTCCAGCAGCGTGACCGACTGGTGCGCGTTGCGCGACTCGCCGGGATGCGCAAGGCGCACGGTGCCGCGCGCCATGGAATCCTCGACGCTGCGCACGATGAGCTTGGCGCCGAGTTCCGTCGCGCGCTGGTCGCGGTAGGCCGTCACTTCAGGGAAGTTGTGGCCCGTGTCGATCATCAAGAGCGGATACGGAATGCGGCCCGCGCCAAAAGCCTTTTCGGCGCACTTCAAGAGCACCAGCGAATCCTTGCCGCCAGAGAACAGCAGGGTGGGGCGCTCGAAGGCGGCTGCCACTTCGCGCAGGATGAAGATGGTTTCTTCCTCGAGCGCGTCGAGGTGGGTGTTGGACAGGTGCGCAGGAGAGTGCATGGGCGGCACCAGCAGTTCGGTTTCGGTACGGGCGTTCATCGGATGGGGTGCTGAATACGGGGATTCGGTGCGGCGTTGGCGCTCAATGCGCAAGATGCAATCCGCACTCGCGGTTGTCTTCGCCCTTGGTCGGGTCCACGTAGTCGAAGTTGTTGGGCAGACCATGCGCCTCGCAGTAGGCGTACAGCTCCTTGGACGACCAGTGCAGGAGCGGCGCGACCTTGATCAGGCCATCCGGATTGACGCTGACCGGGTCCATCTGCGCGCGCACGGCCGTATCGGTGGCCCGAAGCGCGGTGAACCAGACCTTCGGTGCCGTCTCGCGCAGCGCGCGGGCAAAAGGCTCCAGCTTCACTTCTTCCGTGAAAGCGGCATGGCGCGGATCGTCGAGCGCCGGTGTCGGGCCATCCACCGCTTCGCGATGCGCACGCGAACGGCGCGGCAGATAGATGTGCAGATCCAGGCCCAGCAGCTTCGTCACCTCGTCGGCAAAACGGTAGGTGGCCTCGGTGTTGTAGCCGTTGTCCATCCAGACCACGGGAACATCCCGCTTTGCGCGCGTGACCATGTGCAGGATCACGGCCTCGAAAGGGCGGAAATTGGTGGTGATGATCGCGGGTTGGCCCAGGCCGATCGCCCAGTCCACCAGGCCCTCCGAGTTGCGGCCGAGTTCGGCGTTGATGCGTGCGAGGTCGATGCTCATGTCTAAGGTTTCCAAGCGGGCTCAGGCGCCGGTCGCGAAGTGCGGCGCGGTCTTCACCGCATCGCCCTGGTAAAAGGCGGAAAAACGATCGAACTGGCGCTGCGCGTCGGTGGCGTCCACGCCTTCCTTGAGCACGGCGCTGGAGAAGCCGGTGCGTTCCATCTGTACCAGCTGGTCGATCAGCACGTCGCCGGTGGCGCGGATGTCGCCCTTGAAGCCAAGGCGGCGGCGCAGCAAAAATGCCTGGCTGTAGGCGCGGCCATCGGTGAACTTCGGAAAGCTCAGGTCGATGCGCTCGATGTCTTCCAGGCACACCTCGATGGCGAGCGGGTCGGCATCGTTCGGCAGTTGCAGGACCTTCGGGTCGCCGTCGTCGATATGCTCTTCGGCGGCCAGGATGTTGAGATGCCTGTTCATGCTGCTTCCTCCACCTTGAACCGCGCACCGTTGGCGGCGGCCTTGAACGGGTCGTGGCCGACGCGGCGCAGGGTGTCGATGAAGGTTTCGCCACCTTCGCGGGTGTCCCGGTAGGTGGTGAGCACGGCCTCGATCACGCCCGGCACTTCGGCCGCCGAGAACGAGGGGCCGACCACCTTGCCGGCCTGCGGCGTGCCGCTGAGCGCGGAGCCGTCGGAGCCGCCGAGGGTGACCTGGTACCACTCCTTGCCGTCCTTGTCGACGCCCAGGATGCCGATGTGGCCGCTGTGGTGATGGCCGCAGGAGTTGATGCAGCCGCTGATGTGCAGGTCGATCTCGCCCAGGTCGTCGAGTTCGTCGAGGTCCTGGTAGCGCTCGGTGATGGCTTCGGCGATGGGGATGGAGCGGGCATTGGCCAGCGCGCAGAAGTCGCCGCCGGGGCAGGCGATCATGTCGGTCAGCAGGTGCACGTTGGCGCTGGCAAAGCCGGCCGCGCGGGCGGCGAGCCACAGCGCATGCAGGTCTTCGGCATGCACCCAGGGCAGCACGATGTTCTGGTCGTGCGTGACGCGGGCTTCGCCGGCCGAGAAGCGGTCGGCCAGTTCGGCCAGCGTGTCGAGCTGGTCTGCCGAGGCATCGCCAGGCGCCTGCTTCAGGCGCTTGAACGAGAGCGTCACGGCGCGCAGCGCGGGGTTCTTGTGCGGCGCGACGTTGCGCGCCAGCCAGCGCGCGAACTGCACGTCGTCGGCGGCGTGGTGGCGCAGTTCGGCGTCGGTCTTCTCGGCACTTTGCAGCACGCGGGTGGCGAGCGTCGGCGGCACGAAGGAGGCGGCCACGCGGTCGTACTCTTCCTGCGTGATGGTGTGCGGTGCGCCGTCGTGCTCGAGGATCTGTTTGTACTCGGCCTCGACGTCGTCGATGTAGCGCTGGCCTTCGGCCTTCACCAGGATCTTGATGCGCGCCTTGTAGATGTTGTCGCGGCGGCCATAGCGGTTGTAGACCCGGATCACCGCTTCGAGGTAATTCATGATCTGCTGCCAGGGCAGGAACTCGCGCAGCACGGTGCCGATGATGGGCGTGCGGCCCATGCCGCCGCCCACCTGCACGCGGAAGCCGATTTCACCGGCCTCGTTTTTCACTACATGCAGGCCCACGTCGTGCCAGCCGGTGGCGGCGCGGTCTTCGGTGGCTCCGGTGATGGCGATCTTGAACTTGCGCGGCAGGAACGCGAACTCGGGGTGCAGCGTGCTCCACTGGCGCATGATTTCCGCGAATGGGCGCGGATCGGCGATTTCGTCGACAGCGATGCCGGCGCGCTCGTCGCTCGTGATGTTGCGGATGCAGTTGCCGCTGGTCTGGATGCCGTGCATGTCGACCGAAGCCAGCAGGTCCATCACGTCGGCCGACTTGGCGAGCGGAATCCAGTTGTACTGGACGTTCTGGCGCGTCGAGAAGTGGGCGTAGTGGGTCGGCAGCTTGTGGGTGCCGAGCAGGCCCTGGGTTTCGATGGCCTTGCGGTAGACCTCGGCTTCGGGCTCGTCGTACTCGCGGGCAATGCGGGCCAGCACGCGCAGCTGGCGGCTCGAAAGCTCGCCGTAGGGCACGGCCACGCGCAGCATGGGCGCGTAGCGCTGGACATACCAGCCGTTTTGCAGGCGCAGGGGGCGGAACTCGTCCTCGTGGAGACGGCCCTTTTGCCAGCGCTCGAGCTGGTCCCGGAACTGGGCGGCTCGCTGGTGAACGAACTGGCGATCGAATTCTGTGTATTGGTACATCGTGCGTATGTCTTGAAGAAGTGCGGTGCCGCACGTACAACGGGGCGCCCCAGCAAGAAGCCGAGATTCTGAAAGCGGGCCTTATGGAAGCAAACTATTTTTTGGTTCGCGCTTTATGCGGATAAGCTTATTCTCCAATGCCCATGCGGGTTTCCGGGCGGTTGAATGCTTATTCTGGATAAGGCGAGAGTGCTCTCGGCAGACAAGGATAAAGCCCGCCGGAGTTCCGCGTTTGTCCCCTCTCGCTTTGGGGAAGAGGGAGTAATACCTTAGCGCAACATTGACGACATGGCTGAACAGCAGTTCAGCATGCGTACTGCGGCTTCCACCGTGTCCGCGGTGAAGCGCAAGGTCACGCCGTCGACGCGCTCGAAGGCCGGCCACTGGCAGAACAGATCGGCCATGGCCGGCGACTGGGTGCGCAGCGTGACCGCCTGCGGGCCCTTGAAGACCAACGGACTTGCGTTGGCGCGCCCGGCCAGCGCTTCCGCCACGCCGGCCCGGATCGCCTCGCGCGACTGCTCAGGCGACAGCGACACGCCGCTGTTGAACCCGGTGGCGCGCTTGGTCTGCACGAAGGTCGCATGCGGAAAGAGCGGCCGGTTCTCGGCGATGAACACGTCGTCCCCGCTGGCCATGACCACCGGCGCGCCGTATTCGCCGGCCAGCGCGCCATAGAGCCCGGCTTCGCCCAATTCCTGGTCGCCGAGCCAGATGCCTGCAAAGGCAAAGCTGTTGATGGTGTGCGCGAGGATGCCGCGCCCCTGCGCACGCGAGTGGTAGCCGACCATGCAGACCGCGTCCACGCCTTCATCGACGCCGGCCACCATGCTCAGGTAGCGCGGCTTGCCCTGCACCACGCGCGCGCGCGCATCGAGCACGTCGGGCGGCATGTTGCGAAAGCCGCCGTGCGAATCGTTGACCAGCACCTCCGTGGCGCCGGCCTCGAAGGCGCCGGCAATGGCCGCATTGGCCTCCTGCGCCATCAGCAGGCGGGCGCGCTCGAATTCCGGATTGCCCGGGCGCACCTGCTCCGAGTGGTAAACGCCGGCAACGCCTTCGATGTCGGTGGAGATCAGGACTTTCATGGGGCGTGTGGTGGTGCGAAAGACGAAAGAAGAACGGAGGAGGGCAGCAGCTCGGCCAGCGTCGGCCGGTGGTTGCCGTCGCGCCCGGTCACGGCCGTGGCGTGCCACAGCGCATGAAGAATGGCCTGCTCGGTGCTGTCGGCCGCGGCCTGGAATAGCCCGTCGAGCAGGCTCTCGTGCACCATCGCGATGGCCGGCATCGGGCGTTCGGCGCGGTCGGGGACCGTGCAGGCGGTCGAGAAGGCCAGCACGATGTCGCCGCTGCCATGGCCGAAGACCGAGCCGGTGCGCGCCAGGCCGGCGCCCGCGCGCAAGGCCAGCCGGCGCAGCTGGCGCGCGTCCAGCGGTGCGTCGGTGGCCACCACGATGATGATCGAGCCTTTTTCGGGCTCTCTCGACGTCCGGCTGCCTTCTGCGGCCAGCCTGGACACCAGTTGCTCGCCGACCGCCTGGCCGGCCAGCACCAATTGCGATGGGCGGCCGTAGTTGGCCAGCACCAGCGTGCCGACCGTGTGCACGCCGCCGTCCTGCGCGGACACCCGGCGCGAGGCGCTGCCGATGCCGCCCTTGAGCTGGAAGCACGACATGCCGCGCCCGGCCCCCACGGAGCCTTGTGCAAAGTCGCTGCCGGCGTCTTCGAGCGCATGCAGGTAGTCGGCCTCGCTCACGGCCAGGCGCTGGATGTCGTTGAGAAAACCGTCGTTGCACTCGAACACCAGCGGATTGACCGTGGACAGCGACCGGCCGCTCTCGGGATTGGCGGCCACGCAGTGGCGGATCTGCGCCGTCGCCACGGTCCCCACCGAGTAGGTGTTGGTGAGCGCGATCGGCGTCTCCAGCACGCCGAGCTCGGCCATCTGTACCAGCCCCACGCTCTTGCCGAAGCCGTTGAGCACCACGGCTGCAGCCGGCACCTTGTCGCGGAACGGGTCGCCGGCATGCGGCCGGATCACCGTCACGCCGGTTTGCACAGGGCCGTCATCGAGCGTCCGGTGGCCCACCGTCACGCCTTCCACGTCGGTGATCGCGTTGCGCGGACCCTGGAGCAGGTCGCCGATGCGGGGGGGATTCGATGTCATGAAGAAAGAAGAGCAGGCTACTCGCGGTCGATCTTCGGGTCGAGCGCGTCGCGCAGCGCATCGCCCAGCAGGTTGAAGGCCAGCACCGTGAAGAAGATGGCCAGGCTGGGGAACAGTGCCACGTGCGGCGAGGTCACCATGTCGGCGCGGGCTTCGCTGAGCATCGCGCCCCATTCGGGCGTTGGCGGCTGCGCGCCCATGCCCAGGAACGAGAGGCTGGCCGCCGTGATGATCGAAGTGCCCACGCGCATCGAAAAGTACACGACGATCGACGAGATGGTGCCCGGCAGGATGTGCCGCACGATGATGGTCCAGTCCGACGCGCCGATGCTTCGCTCGGCCTCGATGTAGGTCTGCTGCTTGAGCACCAGCGTGTTGCCTCGCACCAGGCGCGCGAAGGCCGGCACGCTGAACACCGACACCGCCACCACCACGTTGGTCATGCTGCTGCCCAGGATGGCGACCACGCCCAGCGCCAACAGGATGCCGGGGAAGGCAAACAGCACGTCGGAGATTCGCATCACGATACGGTCCCACCAGCCTTCGTAGTAGCCCGCGAGCAGGCCGAAAGTCGTGCCGACGAAGCCGCCCACCAGCACCGACAGGAAGCCGGCCATCAGCGAGATGCGCGCACCCATCAGGATGCGGCTGAAGATGTCCCGGCCCAGCGGGTCGACGCCGAACCAGTGCGTGGCGGAGGGCCCGGTGTTCAGCATGTCGTAGTCGAAGAAGTTCTCCGCGTCGAAGGGCACGATCCACGGTGCGAACACTGCGACGAACACCAGCAGCAGCACGAACAGCGCAGCGACGATGCCCACGGGCTGCTTCTTGAAGCGGCGCCAGCATTCGCCCCAGGGCGTGCGGACCTTGCCCGCGGTCTGCACCACGGCGACGGGGGAAATCGGAACGATGGATTCGGCGGCAGACAGGCCGGAAGCTTGCGTCATGGCTGCTTGCTCACTTGTAGCGGATGGTGGGGTTGATGAAGCCATACAGCACATCGACCACCAGGTTGATCAGGATGAATTCGAGCGAGAACAGCAGCACCAGCGTCTGGATGACGGGGTAGTCGCGCATCTGCACCGCATCGACCAGCAGGCGCCCGAGGCCCGGCCAGTTGAAGACCGCCTCGACCAGGATCGAGCCGCCCAGCAGGAAGCCGAACTGCAGGCCCATCATCGTGACGACCGGGATCAGCGCGTTGCGCAGGCAGTGCTTGATGATGACGGTGCGCTCCCGCACGCCCTTGGCGCGCGCGGTGCGAACGAAATCTTCCTGGATCACCTCGACGAACGACGCGCGCGTGAAGCGCGCCATCACGGCCGCCACTGCGGCGCCCAGCGTGATCGAGGGCAGGATGTAGTGCTTCCAGGTGGCGGCGCCTACGGTGGGCAGCCAGCCGAGCTGGACCGAAAAGATCTGCATCAGCAGCATGCCGAGTGCAAATGCGGGAAAGGAGATGCCCGACACGGCCAGCGTCATGCCCAGCCGGTCGGGCCATTGGTTGCGGAACACCGCGGAGACGATGCCGATGCCCATGCCGAAGATCACCGCCCACACCATGCTGGTGATGGTCAGCATCACCGTCGGGAAGAAGCGCTCGCCGATCTCCATCGACACCGGCCGCCGGGTGCGGATCGAGGTGCCGAAATCGCCTTGCAGCATGTGGGTGAAGAAGCTCACGAACTGCTGCGGCAGCGGCTTGTCCAGACCCAGCTCGTGGCGAACCATGGCCACTGTCTGCTCGTCGGCCTCCTGGCCCGCGGCAAGGCGCGCCGGATCGCCGGGCAGCATGTGGACGAACAGGAACACCAGCACCGCCACGATGAGCAGCGTCGGGATCAGGCCCAACAGTCGTTTGAGAAAGTAGTTCAGCATGGCATACAGGCGATCAGGCCTCTCGGGGCCTTTGGGGTCCTAGTGGGGAGACACCGCGGAACCGGCTCCGCCGGGCCGCAGGTGTCGTCCCCTTGAGGGGGAGGCGGCTACACGAAGTGAGCCGCTTCGGGGGGGTCAATTGACCGAGATGGCGTCGATGTTGATGTTGCCGTCAGGCATCACGAACACACCCGACAGGCGCTTGGAATGCGCCGACAGGTTCTGCTCGGTAACCAGCGGCACGCGCGGCAGGTCCTTGCGGATCTCTTCCTGCGCAGTCTTGTAGAGCGCGGCCTTTTCCTTGTCGTCCACGGTGACCAACGCCTTGGCCAGCGCGTTGTCCACCACTTCGCTCTTGTAGAACGACATGTTGTTCAGCTTCGGCGCCCAGGCTTCGGAGGCGAACAGCGGGCGCAGGCCCCAGTCGGCCTCGCCGGTCGACGACGACCATCCCGTGTAGTACATGCGCACCTTGGCCGTCTTCGGATCGGGCCAAGCATCGACCTGCTCGGTGCGCTGGCCCACTTCGAGCGCCTGCACCTGCAGCTTGATGCCGATCTGTGCGAGCTGCTGCTGCACGAACTGAATCGTCTTCTGGCTGGTCGTGTTGTTGTAGGCGCTCCACAGCACCGATTCGAAGCCGTCGGGATAGCCGGCTTCCTTCATCAGTTCCTTGGCCTTCTTCAGGTCGTAGGGAATGGGCGCCATCTTCTCGGCGTACTTCACGCCCTGCGGCACCACGCCCTGCGCCGGGAAGGCATAGCCGCCGAACGCGACCTTGGCCAGTGCCTCCTTGTTGATGGCATAGCCGATGGCTTCGCGCACCTTCGGGTTGTCGTAGGGCTTCTGCAGCATGTTGAAGGCCAGGAAGCGCGTGATGATCGAAGGAATGGCCACCACTTCGAGCTTGTCGCTCTTCTTCAGCAGCTCGGCCTGCTCGTAGGGAATCGGGAAGGCGAAGTCGGCTTCGCCGGTCTGCAGCATTGCGGCGCGCGTGTTGTTCTCGAGCACCGGCTTCCACTGGAGGTTGTCGATCTTCGGGTAGCCCTTTTTCCAGTAGCCGTCGAACTTCTTGGCCTTGACGGCTTCGGTCTGCTTCCACTCGACGAATTCGAAGGGGCCGGTGCCCACGGGGTGGAAGGCGATGTCCTTGTTGCCCCACTTCTTCAGCGCGGTGGGCGAAATCATCGCGGCCGATGCATGGGCCAGCGAGTTGATGAAGGGGCCGAAGGGCTCCTTGAGCGTGATGCGCACGGTGGTGGGGTTGAGCGCTTCGACCTTGCCCACGCGGTTGAACTGGTTGTAGCGCAGCAGCTTGTTTTCCTGGTTCAGCACACGGTCGAGCGTGAACTTCACGGCTTCCGCGTTGAAGTCGGTGCCGTCGTGGAACTTGACGCCCTGGCGCAACTTGATCGTGTACACCAGGCCGTCCTTCGACACCTCGTAGCCTTCGGCCAGAACGTTCTGGACCTTCAGGTCCTTGTCGAACTGGAACAGGCCTTCATAGAAGGTCTTGGTCACGGCCGTGGTGATGGTCGTGTTGGTGTTGTACGGGTCGAGTGTTTCGGGCTGGTAGCCGATCGACAGCACGGCGTCGCGCGCAGCCATTGCCGTGCCGGTCATCGCCAGGGCAGCCAGGCCCAGCAGTGCCGATGCCCATCGCAGGGAGGAAGAAGAATGCTTCATGGAAAGAAACTCCAGTCGGTTCGAGAAAAAAGCAGGAGGGCCTGCGGGTTGAAAAATCAGAAGGCCCCGCCGATGGCGTGCCGTGCAACGAAGTGGCCCGGTGCAACCTGCACCAGCGGTGGCACGTCGGGCTCGTCGCCCACGGCGCGGATCGGGCTCGGGATTTCGCCTTCGAGCAGCGCGCGCGGCTTGTGGCGGCGCGACGGGTCGGCCACCGGCACGGCGGCCATCAGCTTGCGGGTGTAGGCATGCTGCGGTGCCTCGAACACCGCGCGGCGCGGGCCGATCTCGACGATCTGGCCGAGATACATCACGGCCACGCGGTGGCTGATGCGCTCGACCACCGCCATGTCGTGCGAGATGAAGAGAAAGGCCACGCCGAGTTCGCGCTGCAGGTCGAGCATGAGGTTGACGATCTGCGCCTGGATCGACACGTCGAGCGCCGACACCGATTCGTCCGCCACCACCACCTTGGGGTTGAGCGCGAGTGCGCGCGCAATCGCGATGCGCTGCCGCTGGCCACCGGAGAACTCGTGCGGATAGCGCTGTGCCACCTCGGGCGGCAGGCCGACTTTCTGCAGCAGCCAGTCGACGCGCTGCTGCGCCTCGGCGCCCTTGGCGATGTTGTGGATCAGCAGCGGCTCCATGATCGAGAAGCCGACCGTGACGCGCGGATCGAGCGAGGCGAAGGGGTCCTGGAAGATGAACTGGATGTTGCGGCGCAGGGCCTGCAGTTCGCGCGTGGGCAGCTCGCGGATGTTCTTGCCACCGAACTCGATGGCGCCGCTCTGGCTTTCGACCAGGCGCAGCAGCGAGCGCCCGGTGGTCGACTTGCCGCAGCCCGATTCGCCGACCAGCGCCAGTGTTTCGCCAGGGTAGAGGTCGAAGCTGATCTTCTCCACCGCATGCACGCGGCGCTTCACCCGGCCGAAGAGGCCGCTGCGCACGTCGAAGCGGGTGACGAGGTCGCGCACGCGCAGGATCGGGCCGGCCTCTTCGCGCACGGTGGTCTGCGGCGTGGTGTTGCTGCAAGGCACGGTCTCGGGGCTGCCTTCGGTGCGCAGCAGTTCGAACTTGGCGGGCAGGTCGGTGCCCTGCATCGCGCCCAGCTTGGGCACGGCCGACAGCAGCGCCTTGGTGTAGGGGTGCTTCGGCGCGGCAAACACGGTGTCGGAGGTGCCGGCTTCCACCTTGTCGCCGCGGTACATCACGAGCACGCGATCTGCAATTTCGGCGACCACGCCCATGTCGTGCGTGATGAAGAGCACGCCCATGCGCATCTCTTTCTGCAGCTCGCGGATGAGCTGGAGGATCTGCGCCTGGATGGTCACGTCCAGCGCGGTGGTGGGCTCGTCGGCGATCAGCAGTTGCGGCTTGCACGAGAGCGCCATCGCAATCATCACGCGCTGGCGCATGCCGCCCGAGAGCTGGTGCGGAAAGCGGTCGAGCACGTTGCGCGCTTCGGGAATGCGAACCAGCTCCAGCATGCGCAGCGCCTCGGCGCGCGCGGCCGCATTGCTCTTGCCCTGGTGGATGCGGATGGCCTCGGCAATCTGGTCGCCGGCGGTGAACACCGGGTTGAGCGAGGTCATCGGCTCCTGGAAGATCATCGCGATGTCCGCGCCGCGAATGCCGCGCATCGTGGTGTCGCGCGCCTGCGCGAGGTCGAGCACCTCGCCATTGCGGCGGCGAAACGCCATGCGCCCGCCGAGGATGCGCCCGCCGCCATGCTCCACCAGCCGCATCAGGGCGAGCGAAGTGACCGACTTGCCCGAACCCGATTCGCCCACCACCGCGAGCGTTTCGCCATGGTCGACGTGGAACGAGAGATTCTTGACGGCGTCGACCGTGCGCTCGGAAGTCGAGAAGCGCACGGTGAGATCGTCGACGGCGAGGACGCGGCCGTCCGGCAGGGCGAGGGCAGGGGTAGACATGGGAGTGCGAGGGAAGGAGGGCGTCAGGCGAAGATGGCCGTGACCGGCGATTCATCGCCGCGGGCGTGGCCGCGGTACATGCCTTCGGTGTTGAAGGCGAGGCTCAGGTTGCCGTGGCGGTCGACGGCGATCAGCCCGCCGGTGCCGCCGATGGCGGGCAGCGACTGCTGCACGACGGCGTGCGTGGCCGCTTCGAGCGTGGCGCCGCCGTAGGCCATGCGGGCGCAAACGTCGTAGGCCGCCGCGACGCGGATGAACATCTCGCCGCTGCCGGTGCAAGAGACGGCGGCGGTGCGGTCGTCGGCATAGGTGCCGGCGCCGATCAGCGGCGAATCGCCGATGCGGCCGACCCGCTTGTTGGTCATGCCGCCTGTCGAGGTAGCGGCAGCGAGGTGGCCGTGCATGTCGAGCGCCACGGCACCCACGGTGCCGAGCTTCTTGTCTTCATCGAGCGGGCCTGTCGTCATGGCTGCGCCTTCGTGGTCCACCACGACGCGGCCGGTGCCGCGCACGCGGTAGAGCTGCTGGCGGCGCGCCTCGGTGGAAAAGAAAGAAGGGTCGACCATTTCGAGCCCGTGATCGCGTGCGAAGGCTTCGGCGCCGGGGCCGGCGAGCAGCACATGGGCGCCGTCCTCGAGTACGGCGCGCGCGGCGCGCACCGGGCGGCGGATGCGGCACACGCCGGCAATCGCGCCGGCGGCCAGGGTGGCACCGTCCATCACGGCGGCATCGAGCTCGTGGGTTTCCTCATGCGTGAAAACCGAGCCATGGCCTGCGTTGAAGAGCGGGCAGTCTTCGAGCATCTCGACCGCGAGGCAGGTGGCATCGAGCGCCGATGCGCCCTTGCGTAGCAGCACCTGCGCGGCCAGCACGATGCTTCGCAAGGCATCGTGATAGGCCTGCGCCTGGACTGCACCGGTCGTCGCAGCGCTGATGGTGCCGGCACCGCCGTGAATGGCGATGACGGGGATGATGTTGCTGTTCTTCACGAGGAGGAGGCTTTCTTCTTTTTCTTGCGGGCGCTGGCCGGTGCGGCGCTGGCGGGTTGCGCGGCGGAGACTTCCGCCCGCGGCAGGCCTTGCGCGCCATGCAGCCAGGGCCGCACGGCCTGCAGGATGCGGCTCGCGGACTGGACCGCGCGCGGCGCACGCAGCGCGACCGCGCTGGTCAGCGCCTCGATCAATGCCAGCACGCTGGTTTCGCAGTTCGGCCGGTAGCTGGTTTCGGTCTGGCAATAGAGCACCACGTCGGCCAGCGGCGCCAGCGGAGAGCTCGGGCGGTCGGTCAGCGCCAGCACGGCGCAGCCCTGACCCTTGGCGATCTGGGCCAGCGCCACCGTGTCCGTGAGGTAGCGCGGAAAAGTCAGGCCGATGAACAGGTCCTGCGGCCCGGCATGCATCAGCGAGCGCGCCGCATGCGTCACGCCGCTGACGCTGGAGAGCATCCGCACGTCATTGCAGCTGCCGTCGAGCCCGTGCTGCAGCAGCCCCGCCAGCCACGCGCTGGCGCCGAAGCCGGCAATGTAGACAGAGCGCGCCTTGCCGATGCGCTGTACCGCGGCCTCGCAGGCGGCGTAGTCGAGCGACTGGCGCGTGGCTTCGATATTGCGGCGGCTCTCGTCGAGCGCGGTGGCGAACACTTCGGCCACCGTGGTCGGATGCTCGAGGTTGCCGCGCAGGCGCTCCACCGGCGCCACCAGCGATTCGAACCCGCGCACGAGTTCGGCGCGGAAGGTGGCGTAGCCGTCGAAGTCCAGCGCGCGCGCAAAGCGGTTGGCCGTGGCGACCGACACGCCCACGGCAGCGGCGAGTTCGTCGATGGGCAGCGTCGCAACCTGCAGCGGGTGTTCGAGCACGAAATCGGCGACCTGGCGGTGCGAACGCGTCAGCCGCGGCAGGGCCTGCGCAATGCGCTGCGCCACGGTGGTGCTCGGGGTGTCGACGTTGGTGCTCATGCGTGGGGTGGTGCACCTTGAGGGGTGCGGTTGATGTAAATCAGTTTACAAATATAAGTCAAATAAGAAAATTTTCTGTCATTTCTGGTCGAGATTGCAAAGATCGGGCCAGGATTCAGGGTTTGTACGGATGCTCCGGTGTTCGCCGTCGCTGGTGGCGAGCGTGAAGCCCCAGGGCGCCCGGCCCAGGCCGCGCGCACGGTGAAAACGCCGGGATCAGACAGGGAGAAACGACGAAGTCGGAAAGCAAGCCTCGCAACGATCCGGTGCCAGGCCACGATCGCGCGCACGGCTCATGCCAGGCGTGCGCAAGCCCTCGTTTTTCAACTGGGCGTGAGGCCAAGCACCCAGCACTTGAAGTGCTCCAGGGCCCCGGAAGCCGGGCGGCCTTCGGGATGGGCGAAGTAATAGCCCTGGCGCACGTCCAGGTGGCGGTCGATCGGAACCACGAGTTCGCCGGTTCGCAATTCGCGCTCGATCAGGATGCGCGGCGCAAGGCCGACGCCCATGCCGGCGGCTGCCGCGGCCGTCACCATGGTGAAGAGTTCGTAGCGCGGCCCGCGCGAGGCGTGCACCGTGTAGTCCCAGCCTTGCTGCGCATACCAGTCGCGCCAGGCGTGCGCGCGCGTGCCCAGGTGCACGTGGCGGCACCGTTCGAAGGTGGATTCGTCCCACGGGCCGTTGGCGTCGCGAAACGCGGGGCTGCAGATCGGCACCATCTCGCCCTCGGAAAAGATCAACCCGCCCTGGGTGTCGGGCCAGAACTGGTCGCCGAAATAGATGGCCGCGTCGTAGGCGTTCTCCTGGAACGAGAAGGGCTGCGACCGCGCCGAGAGATTGACGGTGATGTTCGGATGCCGGCGGCTGAAATCAGGCAGGCGCGGGATCAGCCATTGCGTGGCAAAGGTGGGCACCACGGCCACTTCGAGCACGAAACCCATGTCGTGGCCGGCGCTGATCTCCAGCGTGTCGCGCCGGATCTGGTCGAGGTGGCGGCGGATGCGCGCCGCGTATTCGCGCCCCGTATCGGTGAGAGTGAGGCGCCGGCGCACGCGCGAGAACAGTGGCACGCCCAGCCGCTGCTCGAGCGTGGCCACCTGCCGGCCGACGGCGCTTTGCGTCAGTGCCAGTTCGGCCGCCGCGCGGGTGAAACTCCCCAGCCGCGCCGAGGCCTCGAAGGCTTGCAGCGCACCCAGGTTGGGAATGTCTTTTCTCATCGTTGCTATTCTGCGTGCCGGGCTCGCGCTTTTTCGCGGCGCTTGGGACAATGGGCATATTGGCGAGCAGCAAGGAAGGTATTTCATGCGTCGTGTGGTGATCATCGGTGGCGGCGCCATCGGCTCTGCCATCGCTTATTTCCTGAACCGGGATCCGCAGGAGGAACCGTTCGAGGTCACCGTGGTCGAGCGTGACTTTTCGTACACGCAGGCGTCGTCGGCCCTGTCGGCCAGCTCGATCCGGCAGCAGTTTTCCACCGCCATCAACATCGAGATGTCGCTCTACGGCATCGAGTTCTTCCGTGGCCTTGGCGAAACGCTGCGTGTGGGCGACAACGTGCCCGACATCGGCCTGGTCGAGCCCGGCTATCTGTACCTGGCGCCGCCGGACGGGGTCGAAGTGCTGCGCGAGAACCATGCGCTGCAGAAGGCGCATGGCGTCGACGTGCTCTTGATGACACCCGATCAGCTGGAGGCGCGATTCCCGTGGATGTCGAAAGAAGACATCGCGCTCGCGTCGCTGGGCCTTTCGGGCGAGGGCTGGTATGACGGCTACAGCCTGTTGCAGGCCTTTCGCAAGAAGGCGGTCTCGCAAGGCGCGCTGTATGTGCAGGCCAAGGCGACCGGGCTGCAGTGCGATGGCCATCGGGTGAAGGGCGTCGAGCTCGATATCGGCAACGTGCTCCAGGCGGACGTGGTGGTCAATGCCGCCGGCGCCTGGGCCGCCAAGGTGGCGGGCATGGCCGGCATCGACCTGCCGGTGCGCGGCCGGCGCCGCATGGTGTTCAGCTTCTCGTGCCCCGACACTCTGCCGGGCTGTCCGCTGGTGATCGACACCTCGGGCATCTGGTTTCGCCCCGAGGGCCGCCGCTTCATCTGCGGGTTTGCGCCGCCGCAGGACCGGGACCGCGACGATGCGCCGCTCGAAGTCGACTACCGGGTGTTCGACGATTTCATCTGGCCCGCACTGGCCAAGCGCGTGCCCGCCTTCGAGGCCATCCGCATGACCGGCGCATGGGCCGGCTACTACGAGATGAACCTGTTCGATCACAACGCGATCCTCGGCCTGCATCCGGCCTGCGAGAACCTGTTCTTTGCGAATGGCTTCTCTGGGCACGGGCTTCAGCACTGCCCGGCAACGGGGCGCGGAATCGCCGAACTCATCCGCTACGGCGAGTACCGCAGCCTCGATCTGTCGCCGGTTTCATTCACGCGGATTCTCGAGAACCGGCCGCTCGTCGAAAAGAACGTGATCTAGCCCGAGGCCAGGCACAGGCGTACGATCGTTGCAAGCGAGGGTCACAGCATCATGACTGCACAGGCACTGATCGATACCGCACAAGCGCTGGTCGCCGCAGACAAGGGCCTGCTCGCCATGGACGAGAGCAACGCCACCTGCCACAAGCGCTTCGCCAAGCTGAATATTCCCCAGACCGAAGACGCGCGTCGCGATTGGCGCGAGCTGATCGTCACCGCGCCGGGCCTGGGCGCATGCATCAGCGGCGCGATTCTTTTCGACGAGACCATCCGCCAGAGAACCAGTGCCGGCGCATCGTTCGTCTCGGCACTCGACGCGGTGGGCATCATTCCCGGTATCAAGGTCGACACCGGCGCGAAGCCGCTGGCGGGCCATCCCGGCGAGACGGTCACCGAAGGCCTGGACGGTCTGCGCGAACGGTTGGCCGAGTACGCCGGCATGGGCGCGCGCTTTGCCAAATGGCGCGGGGTCATCACGCCGGGCGCCGGCCTGCCCAGCCGCGCATGTATCGAGGTCAATGCCCATGCGCTGGCCCGCTACGCAGCCCTGTGCCAGGAAGCCGGACTCGTTCCCATCGTCGAACCCGAAGTGCTGATGGAAGGCGACCATTCCCTGGCTCGCTGCGCCGAAATCACGGAAGACACATTGCATGCGGTCTTCGCCCAACTGCGTTCGCAGGGCGTGCTGCTCGAAGGCATGCTCCTGAAGCCGAACATGGTGCTGCCCGGGCAGGCCTGTCCGCAGCAGGAGAGCGTGGAAGAAGTCGCCGACGCCACGGTGTCGTGCCTGCTGCGCACCGTGCCTGCCGCAGTGCCGGGGATCGCTTTTCTCTCGGGTGGCCAATCGGCGCAGCTCGCGTCCGCCCGGCTGAATGCGATGAACCAACGATTCAAGTCGCGGCTGCCCTGGGCGCTGGCGTTTTCATACTCGCGCGCCGTCCAGCAACCGGCCCTGGATGCCTGGAAGGGCGACTCTGCCAACGTGGAAGCGGCGCAAAAGGCGCTGGTGCATCGCGCACGCTGCAACCAGGCGGCGCGCCGCGGCGGCTACGACGCGCGGGCGGACGCGCCAGAAGCGGGCTGAAGATCAGCCGCCCTTTGCCGGGTTCACGAGCACGGGCGTCGCCCGGTAGCTCTCCGGAAACAGTTTCTTCAGGTTCTCGATCTTCGGCATGTCGTAGATCACGACGTAGCCGTACCTCGGATTGCGCGTGAGAAAGTCCTGGTGATAGGCTTCGGCCGCATAAAAGGGCTTCGACATCTCGATGGTGGTCGCCAGCGGCTTGCCGAAGGTCTTGGCCTGGTTCAGCTGCGTGATGTAGTCCTTTGCCACGCGGGCCTGCTCGATGTTCTCGGCAAACACGGTGGAGCGGTATTGAAGGCCTGTGTCCGGCCCCTGCCGGTTCAGCTCGGTCGGGTCGTGCACCACCGAAAAAAAGATCTGCAGCAGCTTGCCGTAGCTGATCTGCTGCGGGTCGTAGACGATGCGCACCGATTCGGCATGGCCGGTTCGGCCGGAGCCCACCTGTTCATAGCGTGCGGTCTTCGCTTCGCCGCCGGCATAGCCCGACACCGCGTTGTTCACACCCTTGACGCGCTGGAATATGCCTTGGACGCCCCAGAAGCAGCCGCCGGCGAATACGGCGGTCTCGTATTTCGCGGTCGGCGGGGTCATCACATCGAACCTGGGCGGTGGCACGCGCCGGGCCGGCTCGGCGAACGAAGGCCCTGCCTGCCAAGCCAGGGCTGCGGCCGCCAGCGAGCCGGCGGCGAGTGCGAGGAGTCTCATGCGTCGTCCTTCAAGGCGTCTTCGGTGCCAAGCCGATGAGTGCGACATTGCCGCCGTTTCCAACGGCCGTCAATGTCGCTTCCCCGCCTCCTGCCACGCGAGGCCCGGCCACGCCGGTCACATGCCGATCAGGGCGGGCAGGGGCGTGCGGCTGCTGCGCCCGGCCGGGTCGCCTTGCTGGTGGCACCTTCGTCCACGGTGCCCAGCGGGCGCGTGAACGTGCAGCCGTAGGCCGGGTCTGCCACCGTGGCAGCGGTGACCACGTCGTCGCCCGCCGGCTTCACGCCGTCGCGCTCCCACTTGACCATCGCGTCGAAGGCTTCGACCTGCTCGGCGAGCGTGAAGTCGCAATGCGAGATGCCGCGAACCGCACGCTGCACCAACCAGCCACTGTTGCCCTTGGCCGCCACGCGCTGGTGGTAGATCTGCTCCATGCTGAAGGGCACGTAGAGGTCGCCCAGCGTGTGCAGCGTGACCACCGGAATCTTGAATTCCCCGTTGGCCTTGGGAATCCAGCGCAGGCCGTCGGTGCGCAGTCGGTTGGCGTCGGCCGCCGCGGTGAGCTTGAGCACCGACGCGTTCAGCGCCGTGGTTCCCGGCACGTCGCCGTCGATGGTGTAGGTGAAGCGGTTGGTGTCGAGCGTGCTCCTGTTCAGGATGCCGTTGACCGTGCCGTCGCTGCCGAACACGCCCCAAACCGCCGCGAACGAGCCGCCCTGCGTGAAACCCAGGTCGAACATCGGCCGCTCACCCCCGGTGAGGTTCTTCACCACCGAGGCGAACTTCAGGCCGGTGGCCGTCGGCGTGCCCGGGAATGCGGTGTACAGCGTGCCAGTGACCTGCGCCTTGATGTCCGACCAGTTGATGGTGGGGTACTTCGGCAGCCCGGCCAGCGCCTGCGCGGCGACCTGCGCGCCCGAGAAATAGTCGAACAGCTCGGTGTCGCCGAGCACGCCGCACATCGGCACCGCGCCGTTGTACTTCACCTTGTGGTTGGCCGTGGCGTATGCCTCGTCCTCGATGGCCGCCGCGGTGATGTGGCCGCCCATCGAGTGGCCGGTGATGTAGAGCCTGGACGGCGCCGCGAGCTCGCGGCCATTGGCCTTGGCGATGGCGTTGAACTGCAGGGCCAGTGCGTTGGTGTCTTCCACCCCCGCGCGCACGTCGTAGAAATTCTTGCTGTAGCTCGAAGCGGCCCAGGCGTAGCCGTTCTGGATCAGGTAGCGGCGGATGGACGGGTTGTTCACCACCAGCAGGTTGACGTCGCCGGCATAGCCGTGCGCGTACATCACGAGCTTGCCGTTCCAGTTGGCAGGCACTTCGACGCGGTATTGCGCGCTGCCCAGCATGCCGGTCCAACGGCTGGTGGTGGCGTTGTCGACGGTGTCGCCGGCATCGGCCGCAAGCGCCGCAAAGGTGGTGGCGGCCGAATCGGCGGGCGCGAACGAATTGCGGCTGTCCTGCAGCCGCGTTTCTTCAGGCGGCGGCGGCGGAGGGGGCGGTGCCGGCGGCGCGGGGGCTGGAGCCGGCGGCAGTGGCGTGAAGGCAAAACCGTTGCCTCCGCCGCCCCCGCCGCAGGATGCGACGGCAAGGCTGGCTGCAAGGGCAAGAAATGTCAGGCGCGCGGAATGCATGGGGTGTCTCTCTCCGTTTTCTTGGTGTTGGGAAGAAGCCCGGCACAGCGCAGCCTCACCCGACCGTAGAGAACGACCGTGCTATTTCGCTGAACCGGCGGGGCAGCGTAGGGGCGTTGCCGGGCGCACCGGTCCGGGCTTTCCCGTAGCTGCTATCTCCTGCGCGACACCCGCGCGCGGGAGGGCTTCAGCCTTCCTTGCGCCGCGTCACCACGACGGTGGCCTCGAGGCCGTCGTAGGCCTCGGCATCGCCATACCAGCTGCCGGAGATCGGCGCGGCCTGGGCCGGGTCGCGCGTGACGCCGACGCGGATCAGCTGCCCGCTGCCCATGAGGTTGTTGGTGGGGTCGAAGGCGAGCCAGCCGATGCCCGGAAGATAGGCCTGCAGCCAGGCATGGGTGGTGCCGGCGCCGGTCATCGATTCGCCGGGCGCCTGGGCCGCGCGGTCGAGCGCGGCGTCGTAGAGGTAGCCCGAGACGAACCGGGTCGCGATGCCCAGGCGCCGCGCGGCTTCCATCATCAAGAGCGCGTAGTCGCGGCAGCTGCCGCTGCCGAGCGCCAGTGTCTGCAGCGGCGTCTGCGTGCCTTCCTCGTCGCGCGCCTTGTATTCGAGGCTCTGGCCGATGTGCGCGTTCATGCGCGCGAGCACCTCGCGCGTGCTGTTGGGCTGGTCGGTGTGCAGGAACTGGTGGGCCCAGCGGATCAGCGTTCCACCCGCATCGTCGTCGTGATGCGGCCGCAGGTAATGCTCCAGGTCGAGGCGCTCCTGTACCGTATAGGCAAAGGGCAGGAACTCGGCCGCCGGGTCGAGCGCAAGCTGGTCCTGCTGCGCCGGCACATGCTCGATGGTGAAGGAGCACACGATGCGCAGCTCCATGGCCTCGCCCATGGGCTGCACCAGCGCAACCGAATTCGAATGCGGGTCCTGGATCAGCCGCGTGAACGACTGCGGGCTCACCTGCAGGTCGGTGGCCAGCACGCGCAGGTCGTGGCTGTCGCGCGGGCGGAACATCACCCGGTGCAGACCGAAGGTGACCGGCTTCCTGTAGCGGTAGACGGTGGTGTGGATGATGTCGTATTGGATGGCCATGCGGTGCATTCTCGGGCCTTGGCGCTCTGGCGCCTACGCTTGCGTCCGCTGCGTGCCCAGCGCCTTGGCCAGGTTGGCCGGCAGCGGCAGCGGTTCGCCGTGCCATTGCGCGGCCAGCAGCTCTGCGCACAGGGCCGCGAAGCTGAGGCCGCGCGAGCCCAGGGCGGTGCATGCCCAGAGGCCGTCCTCGTCCAGCGGGCCGACCAGCGGTCGGCGGTCGCCCGAGGCGCAGCGCACGCCGACCCAGGCGTTGACCTCGCCGCGATCGAAGCTCGCGGCCAACCCTGCGGCTGCAGCGGGGTGCAGCCGCTTCAGGCGCTCGCGGTTTGCCGCGGCATCGGCGTCGTTGGGTGCGGGCTCGGTGCTGTCCCGGTCGAAGGTGGCGCCGGCGAGCCAGAGCAGGGCGCCTTCGCCTTCGGGCACATGGGCGATCAGGTGGCCGTCGCCGTTGAGCGGCGTGGCTGGCAACGCGAGATCGTCCGGCACGCGGCCCCAAGCGACCTGTCCGCGCACCGGCTGCAATGGAAGCCCGGGTGCGAACCGCCCCGATTCGAAGCCCGCGGCAACAACGATGCGGTCGGCTTCGGCCAGCAAGTGGCCAGCGGCATCGAACAGCTGCCAGCCTGCGGCGCCCCGCGACAGGCGCTCGACCGCGGCAGTGCCGCGAAACTCGATGCCGGGTTCGCGCAGCCACGCCTGGATCAACCGGGAAGGACGCACCCATCCGGCCCTTGCGTGCCAGAGCGCAGGCGTATCGGCTGGCAGCCCTGCCTCCGCCAATCGCGCCGTGCTGGCGGGCCACGACTCGTTGGGGCCGCTGTCACCCCATCCGGCAGGGACGCGCGTGTCGCCCTCGGGCCGGCGTTCGAGCACGCCGCTGGCGCGCCAATCACGGCCTTGCTGCAGCAGGCGTTCCAGTTCGAGCCAGGTCGCGCGGATGCCTGCACGCGTGAGCCGCGACAGCAGGGCGTCGTCCGGCGACACGTGCGGCGCCATCACGCCGACCGGCAGGCCCGAAGCGCCGGTGGCAGGCCGATCGGCCGCATCGAGCACCGTCACCTGCCATCCGCGCCGTGCCAGGCTGGCGGCTACGGCCGCGCCGGCCAGCCCGGCGCCGATGACCGCGCAACGCCCGGGAACCTCCACGTGCGCGGGCGCGGGGCCGCGGCGGCGCACCGTCCACGAAGGCGCGAACACGCCGGCGAGGCAGTCGCGCTTGGGCGGCAGGCCGGGGCGCCTTTCGAGCTGAAAGCCGTTCTGCGAGAGCGCGTCCCGCACGGAACGGGCATAGGTCCAGGTGGCGAGGCCGGTGCCCTGGCGTGCAAAGCGCGACACGGCTTTCAGCGTATCGGGCGACCACATCGCGGGATTCTGCTGCGGGCTGAAACCGTCGAGAAAGATGCTGTCGGCCTCGAAGCGCTGCGCGCGCAGCATGGCCTGCACATCGCCGATGCACAGCGTGAGCAAGACCCGGCCCTCGTCGAAGGCCAATCGGTGAAAGCCCGGCAGCAGCCCCTGCCACTGGGCGGCCAGTTTCTTGGCCAACGACGCCAGCTCGGGGTACGCCTCGGCGGCCCGCAGCAGGTCTTCAGGCCCGACCGGATGCGCCTCGACCGAGACGAAATGCAGCAGCCTTGGCCGGCTGGCGTCCGCACGCCAGGCCTGCCAGGTTGTCAGGAAATTGAGGCCCAGGCCGAATCCGGTTTCGAGAATCCGCCATTGCGGCTGTCCGCGCCAGGCTTCGGGCAGGCCGCAGCCACCCATGAACACGTGGCGCGACTGCGCCAGCGCCCCGGTTTCGGTGTGGTAGATGTCGTCGAAGCGCTCGCTGTACGGCACGCCGTCGGCGCGCCAGGCGACGGGCTCGGCGGCCAAGACGGGCTCAGTTTGAGGGGGGAACGTAGCCCTGGGCGACGTCGGCGCCTTCACCGAAGAAGTGCTTTTCCATTTGCCGTGCCAGGTACTGGCGGGCGCGCAGATCGGCCAGATTCAGCCGGTTTTCATTCACCAGCATGGTCTGCTGCTTGAGCCAGGCGGCCCAGGCTTCCTTGCTGACGTTCTCCCACAGGCGCTTGCCCAGTTCCCCGGGATAGGGCGGGAAGTCGAGCCCCTCGGCCTCTTTGCCGAGCTTGATGCACTGAACCATGCGTGCCATTTTGATTGCCTCTGGTGGGAAAAGCGGTTGCTTAGTTGATTTTGCTATTTAGAACTGAGAACTTGGTTGTTCCAGTTTCTATATGTCGTATTCAGAATACGTGGCTTCATCGATATGCCCTTTTGAGCCAGACACCATGAGCCTTCGCCGCGACTTTATCAAGCTTTCCCTGGGGGCCGGCGTGGCCGGTGCCATGGCCCTGACGGCATTGCCGTCGTTTGCGCAGGGCGCCGCACCCGTGACGCTGCTCAACGTGTCCTACGACCCGACGCGCGAGCTCTACGTCGACTACAACCGCGCCTTCGCGAAATACTGGAAGGCCAAGACCGGCCAGGACGTGAGCATCAAGCAGTCGCACGGCGGCTCGGGCAAGCAGGCCCGTTCGATCATCGACGGCATCGATGCCGACGTGGCCACGCTGGCGCTGGGCGGCGACATCGATGCGCTGGTCACGCACGGCGGCGTGGTCAAGGCCGACTGGCAGAAGCGCCTGCCGCAGAACTCGGCCCCCTACACCTCGACCATCGTGTTCCTGGTGAAGAAGGGCAACCCCAAGGGCCTGAAGGACTGGGACGACCTGGTCAAGCCCGGTGTGCAGGTGATCACGCCCAACCCCAAGACCTCGGGCGGCGCCCGCTGGAACTACCTGGCCGCCTGGGAGTTCGCCAAGCGCAAGTACGGCAGCGACGCCAAGGCCAAGGAATACATCGGCAGCCTGTTCAAGAACGTGCCTGTGCTGGACACCGGCGCGCGCGGCTCGACCATCACCTTCGTGCAGCGCGGCGTTGGCGACGTGCTGCTGGCCTGGGAGAACGAAGCCTTCCTGGCGCTGAAGGAATTCGGCGCCGAGAAGTTCGAGATTGTGGTGCCGTCCATTTCCATCCTGGCCGAGCCCACGGTGGCGGTGGTCGACAAGGTGGTCGACAAGAAGGGCACCCGTGCCGTGGCCGAGGAATACCTCAAGTACCTGTATTCCGACGAAGGCCAGGACATTGCGGGTCGCAACTTCTACCGCCCGACCTCGGAAAAGGCCAAGGCCAAGTACGACAAGCAGTTTCCCAAGCTGACGCTGGTGACCATCGACCAGGCCTTCGGTGGCTGGGCGAAGGCCGACAAGGCGCACTTCGCGGACGGCGGCTCGTTCGACCAGATCTACACGAAGTAGGGCCCGCAGCTGCGGGCTGCACCTCCTTTGTTGTCGCTTCGCCTCTCTCCCGAGGGGGGGCGGGGAGGCTGCTTCCCGCATCGAAGCCTCCTGGCCATCGATCGCGCCATAACCAACGAAAGCTATCTGTGTCCGTTCTCCTGATTGCTGGCAGCCCTTCGGCACCGTCGCGCTCCACCGCCTTGCTCGAGGCCGTGGCCGAGCGGCTGGCCGGCCGCAATGCGCAGATCGAGCGGCTCGCGATTCGCGATCTGCCGGCAGAGGCGCTGCTGCTGGCCAACTGGAACCATCCGGCCATCGAGCGCGCGATTGCGCAGGTGGCGCGTGCTCGCGTGGTGGTCGTGGCCACGCCGGTCTACAAGGCGGCCTACAGCGGCGTGCTGAAGGTCTTCCTCGATCTGCTGGCGCAGAACGCGCTCAAGGGCAAGACGGTGCTGCCGTTGGCCACCGGCGGCAGCCCGCACCACATGCTCGCGCTCGACTATGCGTTGCGGCCGGTGCTGCACGCGCTCTCGGCGCGCCACATCCTGCCGGGCGTCTACGCGACCGATTCGCAGATCGCGCTGACACCCGAGAACGCCTACCAGGTGCATGCGGACCTGGCCGAGCGGCTCAACGAGGCCGTCGAGGTGCTCGCGACCGAAGGGCTCAAGCTGCCCGCTACCCACGGCTTCGAGCCGGTCCCGTTTTCCCGCGTGCGATGTAGTGTCTGACGGGTTCTTCGTCGAACCCTCGCTCAGCCAATCTCATTTCCGTTCCCCCTTTTTGAAGTCGCCTGTACGCGGCGAGGGGACAGCTTTGCCCAAAGGAATCCACACATGAACCCCGTAGCCACCGAAGACTCCGCGCTCGACACGCCGCCTCGCACCATCTGGCGCGCGCTGCGAGACCTTGCCATCAGCACGATCGTGGTGACCGCCATTGCGCTCATCGTCGGTTTCATCTCGGCCTGAAAGGACACGCCTTCATGACTTCGATTTCCATTCCGCGCCGCCGCCTGTTGCAGGGCACCGCCGCCGCGATGGCGCTGCCTTCGTTCGCGGCGTTGGCCCAGGCGCCCGCGCGGCAGTTGCGCATCGGCCACCAGAAGGGGGCTCTCAGCATCCTCAAGGGCCGCGGCACGCTCGAGAAGCGCCTGGCGCCGCTCGGCGTGGCGCTGAAGTGGACCGAGTTCACGGCCGGTCCGGTGCAGCTCGAAGCACTGAACGTCGGATCCATCGACTTCGGCGACGTGGGGGAAGCGCCCCCCATCTTCGCGCAGGCCGCAGGCGCGCCGCTGGCCTATGTGGCGACCACGCTGCCGCGGCCCCAGTCGGAAGCGGTGCTGGTGCCCAGGGGCTCCGCCGCCAGGACCGTGGCCGACCTGAAGGGAAAGAAGATCGCGCTCAACAAGGGCTCGAACGTCCACTACTTCGTCGTCAAGCTGTTCGAGAAGCATGGCCTCGCGTACAGCGACCTGAACCTCGTCTACCTGCCGCCCGCCGACGCGCGCGCCGCGTTCGAGAAGGGCTCGGTCGATGCTTGGGTGATCTGGGACCCGTTTCTTGCCGCCGCCGAAAAGTCGCTCGACGCCCGCATCCTGGCCGACGCGACCGGCGTGGTGGGCAACCGCGGCTATTACTTCTCGTCGCTCGGCTACGTGGCGAAGAACGCCGACGTGCTGGCCATTGCCATCGAGGAGATCAACAAGGTCGACGTCTGGGGCACCGCCAACAAGAACGATCTTGCCGCCGAGTTCGCGGCCCTGTGGGGCCTGCCCAAGCCCGTGGCCGACCTGACGGTGGCGCGCGCGGCCTATGGCACCAGCCCGATCAGCAAGGCCGTGCTCGCCGAGCAGCAGAAGATCGCCGACACCTTCTTCGAACTGAAGCTGATCCCGCGAAAGATCAGCGTGCTCGAGGCCGCCGCGGCGGGCACGCTGTGACGCAGCCGTTGCAGGACCGCGCCGCACGCGTGGTTGCCACGACCACGCGCGCCTGGGGCATTTCCGAACGGCAACGGCGCACCCGTGCAGGGTTGCCGCGCCTGCGCTTCGCGCTGCCTCGCGTGCGCGGCTTTTTCTTTGCCATCTGAGGGGCCGCCCGGCCCGAACCGACGGAAGACGACATGCAGATATTCTGGTTTCTCCCCACCCACGGCGACAGCCGCTATCTCGGCACGAGCGAAGGCGCACGGCCCGTCGACCTGGCCTACCTGCAGCAGATCGCAGGTGCCGCCGACAACCTCGGCTACGAAGGCGTGCTCATTCCCACTGGCCGCTCATGCGAAGACCCCTGGGTGATCGCTTCGAGCCTGATCGGTGCGACGAAGAATCTCAAGTTCCTGGTTGCGGTGCGACCTGGGCTGCACCAGCCCAGCCTCGCTGCGCGCATGGCCGCGACCTTCGATCGGCTCTCGGGCGGCCGCCTGCTGGTGAACCTGGTGACCGGCGGCGACCAGGCCGAACTCGAAGGCGACGGCGTGTACCTGGATCATGCGGCGCGCTACGAGCAGTCGGCCGAGTTCATCCGCATCTGGCGCGAGATTCTTGCGCGCAGCCACGACGGCCTGGGCTTCGACTACGAGGGCCGCCACCTGAGTGTGAAGGGCGCCAAGCTGCTCTATCCGCCGGTGCAGACCCCCTATCCGCCGGTGTGGTTCGGCGGTTCGTCGGCCGCCGCGCACGAACTCGCGGCCGAGCAGGTCGATGCCTACCTCACCTGGGGCGAGCCGCCCGCCGAGGTGGCCAGGAAGATCGCCGACGTGCGCAACCGCGCTGCGCGCAAGGGCCGCAGCGTCGAGTTCGGCATCCGGCTGCATGTGATCGTGCGCGAAACCGAAGACGCCGCGTGGAAAGCTGCCGAAGAACTGATCAGCCGTGTCGACGACGAGACCGTGATCCGCGCCCAGGCCGCCTTTGCGCGCATGGATTCCGAAGGCCAGCGCCGCATGGCCGCGCTGCATGCGGGCGGCGCCAAGCGATCGCGCGCAGAGTTGGAGATTTCGCCCAACCTCTGGGCCGGCGTGGGCCTGGTGCGCGGCGGCGCGGGCACCGCGCTGGTGGGCGACCCCCGGACCGTGGCGGCGCGCATCGAGGAATACGCGGCACTCGGCCTCGACAAATTCATTCTCTCGGGCTACCCGCATCTCGAAGAGGCCTACCGATTCGCCGAGCTGGTGTTTCCGCTGCTCTCGCGCAAGGCGCAGGCACGGCTCGCGGGCGGTTCGCTGAGCGGGCCATTCGGTGAAGTGGTCGCCAATCTCGACGCGCCTTCGCGCCTCGCTTCCCAAAGCTAAGGACCCTCATGACGGAACAAGTGCAAAAGCTGCCGGCGGTCGTGCCTTCAGAAGAAAACGCCGGCCGGGCGCTCAAGGCCTTCGGCGCCAACGTGGCGGGGCGGCTGGTGCCGTGGCTCGTGCCGGTGGGGCTGATCGTCTTCTGGCAGATCGCTTCATCGCTGGGCTGGCTCTCCACGCGGGTGCTGCCGGCGCCGGTGGATGTGGTCAAGGCCGCCTGGACGCTGGCGGTGTCGGGCGAGCTCTGGACGCACGTCAAGGTGAGCGCGGGCCGCGCGCTCGCGGGCCTCGCCATCGGCGGCGGAACCGGGCTGGTGCTGGGCCTCTTGACAGGGTCGGTGAAGTTCTTCGAGACGCTGCTCGACTCGACCATCCAGATGGTGCGCAACATTCCCGCGCTGGCGCTCATTCCGCTCGTGATCCTGTGGTTCGGCATCGACGAGTCGGCCAAGCTGTTTCTCATCTCGGTGTCGGTGTTCTTTCCGATCTACCTCAACACCTTTCACGGCATCCGCAACGTCGATCCGCAGCTGATCGAGATGGGCCGCACCTATGGCCTCTCGCGCTGGCAGCTGTACCGCGAGGTGATCCTGCCGGGTGCGCTGTCGTCCATCCTGGTGGGCCTGCGCTTCTCGCTCGGGCTGATGTGGGTGATCCTGATCGTGGCCGAAACCATCTCGGCGCAGGCCGGCATCGGCTACCTCACGATGAATGCCCGCGAGTTCCTGCAGACCGACATCGTGCTGGTGGGCATCCTGCTGTATGCGCTGCTCGGCAAGCTGGCCGACCTGTTCGCGCGCGGGCTGGAGCAATGGTGGCTGCGCTGGCATCCCGGCTACCAGAAGAAGCCGAAGTGAGGGCAGGGCGCATGACTTCACATTCCACAATTTCGCGCCGCACGGCCATCGCAACCCTGGGCGCACTGGGTGCCGGTGCGGTGCTGGCCCAGGGCGCCACGGCTCGCCCTGCCACGGTGCGGCTCGGCTACCAGAAGTCCTCGACACTGACTGCGGTGCTCAAGGCGCAGGGCACGCTCGACAAGCAGCTGGCTCCGCTCAATACCACGCTGAGCTGGCATGAGTTCACCAGCGGCCTTCCGCTGCTCGAGGCGCTGAACCTCGGCAACCTCGACATCAGCGCCGACGTGGCCGACACCGTGCCGGTATTCGCACAGGCCGCCGGCGCCGAGCTGACCTTTGTTGCACAGGAAGCGCCTTCGCCCGCCGCGCAGGCCATCCTCGTGCGCGAAGACTCGCCGCTCAAGTCGGTTTCCGACCTGAAGGGAAAGAAGGTCGGCTTTGCCAAGGCAGCCGGCGCGCATTACCTGCTGATCGCGGCCTTGGAGAAGGCTGGCCTGTCCTTCAAGGACGTCGAGCCCGCCTACCTGACACCGGCCGACGGCCGTGCCGCCTTCGAGCGCGGTGCCATCGACGCCTGGGTGGTATGGGACCCGTTCCTTGCCGCGGCACAGCGCCAGGCCAGGGTGCGCGTGCTGGCCGACGGCACGGGCATCGCGTCGTACCAGCGCTACTACCTTGCCGGTACCCGGTTCGCAAATGCGCGCCCGGATGTGCTGCGCGTGGTGTACGCCGAGCTGGAGAAAACCGGCAAATGGGTCAAGCAGAACCCCAAGGAAGCGGCGGCGCTGCTGTCGCCCGTGTGGGGCCTCGATGCGGCGACGATCGAGCAGGCCAATGCACGCCGCAGCTACGCGGTACGCCCTGTGGTGGCCGAGGCGCTGACCGAACAGCAGCGCATCGCCGATGCCTTCTTCGCGGAGAAGCTGCTGCCCAGAAAGATCAACGCGCTGGACGTGGCGCTCTTCCAACCGAGCCTGAAATCATGAGTGCAGTTCTGAAAGACATCCAGCCACCGGCCATTGCCGGCGGCGTGCGCCTTGAGGCGCGCGGACTGCACAAGCGCTACGGCGAACGCGAGGTGCTGCGCAACACGCAACTCGGCATCGAGCCGGGGCAGTTCATCGCCATCGTCGGTCGCAGCGGCTGCGGCAAGAGCACGCTGCTGCGGCTCATTGCCGGGCTCGAGGAAGCCACCTCCGGCGGCCTCTATACCGACGGCAAGGCGATCGACGGCCTGCACGACGACACCCGGATCATGTTCCAGGAAGCGCGCCTGCTGCCCTGGCGACGCGTGCTCGACAACGTGACGCTGGGTCTGCCCGGCGACGCCAAGGCGCGCGGCAAGGAAGTGCTGGCGCAGGTGGGCCTGGCCGACCGCGAGAACGAATGGCCGGCGCGCCTGTCGGGCGGCCAGCGCCAGCGCGTGTCGCTTGCACGCGCATTGGTGCATCACCCGCGCCTGCTGCTGCTCGACGAGCCCCTGGGCGCGCTCGACGCGCTGACCCGCATCGAGATGCACCGCCTCATCGAAAACCTCTGGCTGCGCCACCGCTTCACCGCGCTGCTGGTGACGCACGACGTCCAGGAGGCCGTGGCCCTCGCGGACCGCGTGATCCTGATCGAGGACGGCCGCATTGCGCTCGACGAGAACATTGCGCTCGCCAGGCCTCGCTCGCAGGGCGATCCGGCTTTTGCGGCCATCGAGAAACGCATTCTCGACCGCGTGCTGCAGAAGGCCGGAGAGGCCGAACCCGCCGGCACCGACGCGAGCTGGCTGCAACCGTCCGCGCACACGCTGCGCTGGGCGATCTGAACTCGTTCATCCACAAAAACAGAAAGGCAGTTGCATGTCGCAAGACTGGAAATTCGAAACCCTGTCGGTGCACGCCGGCTACTCGCCCGAACCGACCACGCGCGCCGTGGCGCCGCCCATCTATCAAACGGTGGCCTATGCCTTCGACAGCGCCCAGCACGGTGCCGACCTGTTCGACCTGAAGGTGCCGGGCAACATCTACACCCGCATCAACAACCCGACGCAGGACGTGCTCGAGCAGCGCGTGGCCGCGCTCGAAGGCGGCATCGCCGCGCTGGCGCTGGCCTCGGGCCAGGCGGCCGTGACCTATGCGATCCAGACCATTGCGGAGGCGGGCGACAACATCGTCAGCAGCACCGCGCTCTATGGCGGCACCTACAACCTGTTTGCGCACACGCTGCCGCAGTTCGGCATCACCACGCGCTTCGCGGACCACCGGGATCCGAAGAGCTTCGAGAAGCTCTTCGACGAGAAGACCAAGGCGGTGTTCGTCGAATCGCTCGGCAACCCGGCCGGCAACGTGACCGACATCGCCGCCATTGCCGAGATCGCGCACCGCCACGGCGTGCCGCTGATCGTGGACAACACCGTGCCTTCGCCCTACCTGAGCCGGCCCATCGAGCATGGCGCCGACATCGTGGTGCACTCGCTCACCAAGTACCTGGGCGGCCATGGCACCAGCATTGGCGGCGCCATCGTCGATTCGGGCAAGTTCCCCTGGGCCCAGCACAAGGAGCGCTTCAGGCGCCTGAACGAACCCGACGTGAGCTACCACGGGGTGGTCTACACCGAGGCGCTGGGCCCGGCCGCCTACATCGGCCGTGCGCGCGTGGTGCCGCTGCGCAACACGGGTGCGGCCATCTCGCCGTTCAACGCCTTCCTGATCCTGCAGGGCATCGAGACGCTGGCGCTGCGCATGGACCGCATCAGCAGCAACGCGCTTTCGGTGGCACAGCACCTGGCGACGCACAAGGCCGTGAATTGGGTCAACTATGCGGCGCTCGAAGACCATCCCGACCATGCACTCGCGAAGAAGTACTTCGGCGGCAAGTCCAGCGGCGTGCTGACCTTCGGCATTGGAAGCGGCCGCGAGGGCGGGGCGAAGTTCCTCGATGCGCTGAAGCTCTTCACGCGGCTCGTGAACATCGGCGACGTGCGCTCGCTGGCCACGCACCCGGCCTCGACCACGCACCGCCAGCTCTCGCCGGAAGAACTGGCAAGGGCTGGGGTGACGGAAGACACCGTGCGGCTGTCGGTCGGCATCGAGCACATCGACGACCTGATTGCCGACCTCGACCAGGCGCTGGCCGCGGCGGCCGGGTGATCCGCACCGCTTCCACTTCCCTTCACTCCCATTCGAACCTTCCTTCAACCCGAAAGAGAAACATCATGTCCATTCAAGCCATCAACGTCCGCAACCAGTTCAAGGGCAAGGTCCGCGAAATCATCCGCGGCGACGTCGTCTCCGAAGTCGACGTCGAAACCGCCTGGGGCATCGTGACCTCAGTCATCACCACGCGCTCGGTCGACGAACTGCAGCTCAAGGTGGGCTCCGACGTGGTCGCGCTCGTCAAGTCGACGGAGGTTTCGATCGCGAAGCTCTGACGGACCCTCGGGCTTGCGAACAACCCGGCGCCGCCTTGGTGCCGGGTTTTTTTCGATTTCGCAGTCGGGTTTTCCGTTCTTGGCACACGGGTCGCGGGCTTCTACAGTGTTGGTTACACCGCCCGGAGAGAACACCATGGTCAACTTCGAAGTGAGCGATATCGTCCGCGCGCTGCACGACGCGCGCAACGAGTGGCGCGATTCGCAGCGCCGTTCGCGCGAACCCGGCGCGCGCGAGTTTCCCTCGCGCGATGCGCTTGCGCAGATCGTGGAGCTGCTCAAGGGCGCGCTGTTTCCGATGCGGCTCGGGCCGCCCGAACTGCGCCACGAGAGTGAAGATTTCTACGTCGGCCATACGCTGAGCACGGCCCTGGAATCCCTGGTGGTGCAGGCGCGGCTGGAGCTGAACTTCAATGCGCGCCACCAGCCGCGGCCCGCGAGCGAGATCGACCAGATGGCGACCGAGGCGGTTCGCCAGTTCGCAAGTGCGCTGCCGGGCCTGCGCCGACTGCTCGACAGCGACGTGCTTGCGGCGTACCAGGGGGATCCGGCCGCGCGCAGCGTCGACGAGGTGCTGCTGTGCTACCCCGGCGTGCTCGCAATGATCCACCACCGCTTTGCGCACCGGCTCTACGAACTCGGCCTGCCGCTGCTGGCGCGTATCGTGGCCGAACTCGCGCATGCACAGACAGGCATCGACATCCACCCCGGCGCGCAGATCGACGCGGGCTTCTTCATGGACCACGGCACGGGCGTGGTGATCGGCGAGACGGCGATCATCGGCAAGCGCGTGCGCCTGTACCAGGCCGTGACGCTGGGCGCCAAGCGCTTTCCCACCGACGCCGAGGGCAACCTGCAGAAGGGCCTGCCGCGGCATCCGGTGGTGGAGGACGACGTGGTGATCTACGCCGGCGCCACCATCCTTGGCCGCGTGACGCTGGGGAGGGGTGCGGTCATCGGCGGCAACGTGTGGATCACTGAGGATGTGAAGCCGGGCGCCAGCGTGACGCAGGCCAGCCTGCAGAACGCGCCAAAGGCAAACGCGCCATAGAGGGGCGTCGAAGGCCGGGGCATCGTCGGCCACGCTATGCTTCACCATTGTTAACAATGTTGCTTGCATCCGCATGTCCTTGCCTCAAGCCACTTCCTCCGCTTCTTCCATGCCCCCGGGCGCCGACCAGTCCTGCGATGTGCTCGTGATCGGCGGGGGCCCCGCGGGTGCCACGATTTCGGCGCTGCTCGCGCAGCAGGGCCGAGAGGTGGTGCTGCTCGAAAAGGCGCATCACCCGCGATTTCACATCGGCGAATCGCTGCTGCCGGCGAACGTGGAGCTTTTCGACAAGCTCGGCGTGCGCGACCAGGTCGAGAAGATCGGGATGCCCAAATTCGGCATCGAGTTCGTCTCGCCGGAGCATGAGCACCGCAGCTACGTGGACTTTGCCGAAGGCTGGGACAAGACGCTCGACTCTGCCTGGCAGGTGCGCCGCTCGGAACTCGACGAACTGCTGTTCCGCAACGCCGCCACGCGCGGCGCGCAGACGGTCGAAGGCTGCAAGGTGCGCGACGTGGCCTTCGATGCCGACGGCGCCACGGTGCAGGCCGAAATGGACGACGGTGCCAGGCGCAGCTGGCGCGCCCGCTTCGTGGTGGACGCGACGGGGCGCGACACGCTGCTGGCCAACAAATTCCGCTGCAAGGAAAAGAACCCCGACCACAACAGCACTGCGCTGTTCGGCCACTTCACCAACGCCGAACGGCTCGAAGGCAAGAAGGAAGGCAACATCAGCATCTGCTGGTTCCCGCACGGCTGGTTCTGGTTCATTCCGCTGGCCGATGGCACCACCAGCGTGGGCGCGGTCTGCTGGCCCTACTACCTGAAGACGCGCGACAAGCCGCTGAAAGACTTTTTCTACGACACCATTGCGCTGTGCCCGGTGCTGGTGGAACGGCTCAAGAACGCCACTCTGGTCGACGATGCGGTGCACGCCACCGGCAATTTCTCGTACTCGAGCACCCATGCCACGGGCGACCGCTACCTGATGCTGGGCGACGCCTTTACCTTCATCGACCCGATGTTCTCGTCGGGCGTGTACCTCGCCATGCACAGTGCCTTCGACGGCGCCCAACTGGTGGCCACGGCCCTCGACAAGCCCGCCGAGCTGGCGCCCGCGCGGAAGGACTTCGAAGCCATGATGCGCAAGGGGCCGCGCGAATACTCATGGTTCATCTACCGCGTGACCAACCCGACGATCCGCGACATGTTCATGCATCCCGGCAATCCGTTCCGCGTGAAGGAGGGGCTGATGTCGCTGCTGGCCGGTGATATCTACCGCGGTACGCCGATGTGGCGGGCGCTCGGCATGTTCAAGTTTCTCTACTACTTCATCTCGATCACCCACATGCGCCGCACGTGGGAGGGGTGGAAGCGGCACCGCTTCAACATCCGGGACATGGGTGCGCTGAAGGGCGAGACGATCCTCAAGTCGGAGTAGCGCCGCGGCTGGCCAGTGCGGCCCGCGCCTCGTAGGCCTTGAGATGCACGTAGGCCGTGCGCAGCACCGAAGGCACCGGCGATTCGGCCCGCGCGGCGCGGCTCAACAGGTCGCCGATGATGTGGTCGGCCTCGACCGGCGCGCCGCGCACGATGTCCTTGTACATGGAAGCCGTCATCGCCGAGCCCGCCGCGGTCACGATCTTGCGGCCGCGCTCGACGGCAGCGGGGCGCGGCGCGAATCCGTTGTGCGCGGCAATGGCGCAGCATTCGTCGAAGATCGCGAGCGCCACGTCCTGTCCCCCTGACGCCACGATGTCGCCGATGGATGCGCGCATCAGGCTCGTGAGGCCCGCCGCCGAGGCGATGAAGACCCATTTCTCCCACATGTCCTGCGAGATGGTCTCGCTCGCGGTGGCATCGAACTTCGCCCCTGCGAATTGCGCCTCGATGGCATCGACCCGTGCCGATCGGCCGCCGGCGCGCTCGCCATAGCTCAGGCCGTGCATGTCGTTGAGGTGCAGCACGCGGCCTTCGTCGTCCAGCGTGGCGGAAATCATGCAAAGGCCGCCCAGCACGCGCTCGTTGCCGAAGCGCTCGACCAGGCGGTCGATGTGTTTCATGCCGTTGAGCAGAGGAAGAATGACCGTGCCCGGCCCCACCGCTGGCGCGAAGGAATCCATTGTCGAATCGAGGTCGTAGGCCTTGCTTGCGACAACGATCACGTCGAATGGCGCCTCGATGTCTTCGGCCATCACGTGGGGCGGCGAAGGCAGCTGCAGGTTGCCGAAGGGGCTTTGAATCGCCAGCCCGGTCTTCGCGATCTGCGCCGCGCGCCGAGGGCGCAGCAGAAAGGTCACGTCGCGCCCCGCCTCCAGCAACCGGCCGCCGAAATAACCACCGAGTGCGCCGGCACCCACCACCAGAAATCGCATTGTGAATCGCTCCTGAGTCGAAAGGACCCGGGCGATGATGCCCGCGATTGCGCGAGCCTGCTTTTGCCTGCCTGAAAGCCGGAGGCGAAGCGAAGAGCTTTTCTAGAAAAGGTCTTGGGCGCTTCGCATAATGGTTTTCGCCAAACGCTTATTCCCTTCTCTCAATTCAAGGAGCTTCAATTCATGAGCCAGACCCGAATTGCCGTGATCGTCGGTAGCCTTCGCAAGGATTCGTACAACCAGAAGCTGGCCGTCGCGCTGGCGCACCTTGCCCCTTCGAACTTCACGTTCGAACATCTGCGCATCGACGATCTGCCTCTGTACAACCAGGACGACGACGGCAACCAGGCGCCTTCGGTGAGGCGGCTCAAGACCGAGATTGCGGCGGCCCAGGGTTTGTTGTTCGTGACGCCCGAATACAACCGCTCGTTCCCCGGCTTGCTGAAGAACGCCATCGACCACGCTTCGCGTCCGTATGGGCAGAGTGCCTGGGCGGGCAAGCCCGCGGCCGTGGTGGGCATTTCGGTGGGCGCCACTGGCACCGCGCTGGCACAGCAGCATCTGCGCAATGTGCTGTCCTACCTGGACGTTCCGACGATGGGTGCACCGGAGATCTTCCTGCAGTTCAAGGATGGCCTGTTCGACGACCGGGGCCACATCGGCAACGAGGGTACGAAGAAATTCCTACTGGGCTGGATGGACAAGTACGTGACCTGGATCCAGCGCCACTCGGCCGCCTGACGGACAACTTGCCATCGGTGCGCCATGACGCGCAAAAGCCGCCCCGAGGGGCGGCTTTCTTTTTTGGACGCAAACCCGGGCTCAGGCAGCCTGGGCCACGTCCCTCTGGTTGGCGGCTTCGGCCGTTGCTGCCAGGATCTCGGCACGTGCCCCAGCCAGCGCAGCGGCCTTGGGTGCGTCACCCATGGCCAGGCCTTCGGCGCGGACGAAGCGCACGTCGGTGATGCCGAAGAAACCGAAGACCACTTTCAGGTAGCTTTCCTGGTGCTCCGCAGCCTGGCCGCCTTCGGTGGTCGAGTAGATGCCGCCGCGGGTGGACGCGACGATCACGGTCTTGCCGCCGGCCAGGCCCACCGGGCCCTTGTCGGTGTACTTGAAGGTGCGGCCGACTTGCGCGAGGCGGTCGATCCAGGCCTTGAGCTGGGTCGGAACCGAAAAGTTGTACAACGGCGCGCCCACGACGATGACGTCGGCGGCGAGGAACTGGTTCACGAGCTTTTCCGAGAGCGCGTTTTCGCGCTGCTGGGCTTCGGTCGGCTGGGCCTGCACGCCGGTCTTGATGCCGAGGGCGTCGGGGCCGAAGTGCGACGGGGCGTCAGCGGCGAGGTCGAGGTACTCGACCGCGGCGTCGGGATGCGCGGTTTTCCATGCCGCCACGATCTCAGCCGTAAGGAGGCGGGAGGTCGAATTGGCACTCAGGATGCTGGAGTCGATGTGGAGCAGCTTCATGGTCAATCACTTTCGTGTGGAGGTCGGCGCTCAAGAGTGGCCGGCGTTGGGGGAATTCTATTTTTGATGCGAGTGATTGATAAGTAGGCAAAATTTGACTTCATTGTTCTATTGGCAGGACAATGAGCTCATGCAAGACCTCAACGACATGGTTTTCTTCGCCGAGGTGGCAGAGCGCGGCGGCTTTGCCGCGGCCAGCCGCGCGCTCGGCATTCCCAAATCGCGCCTCTCCCGCCGCGTGGCGGACCTCGAGGAGCGGCTGGGCGTACAGCTGATGCAGCGCAGCACGCGGCGGCTGTCTCTCACGCCGGCGGGCGAGATCTATCTGCGCCACTCGGCCGCCATGCGCGATGCAGCCCAGGCTGCGGCCGAAGCGGTGGCGCAGGTGCAGACCGAACCCAGCGGCACGGTGCGCTTGAGCTGCCCGATCTCCATCGCCCACAGTGGCCTGGGGCAATTGCTGCCCCGGTTCATCGCGCTTTACCCGGCCGTGCGGGTCGACCTGCGGGTGATGAACAGGCCGGTCGACCTGATCGAGGAGGGCATCGACATCGCCTTGCGCGTGCGTCCGGCCATCGAGGACAGCACGACGCTCGTGGCCAAGGTCCTGGGAACGAGCCACGCGGTGCTGGTGGCCAGGCCGGACTTGCTGGAGCGCCAGGGCCCGGTCAACACGCCGGCCGATCTCGCGCGGCTCCAGACTGCGGCCATGTCGGCCAACAGCGAAGGGCGCAGCGAATGGCGGCTGGAAGGTCCCAAGGGGGAGATTCACGTGCACATGCATACCCCGCGCTACGTGGCGGATGATCTTGCAACGCTGCAACTGGCTGTGCTCGAGGGCGTGGGTGCGACCTTCCTGCCTGGCTACATGTGCCGCGATGACGTGGAAGCCGGCCGGCTCGCGAGGGTGTTGCCCGGCTGGGGGCCGGCGCCGGTCATTGCGCACATGGTGTTTCCGGCGCGTCGAGCGCTGGTGCCCGCGGTTCGCCGGCTGATCGATTTCCTGGCTGAACACCTGCAGGGGAGCGAGTCGGGCATGTACTAGCGTGGGTGGGGCGCTCCTTATGCGGAAAACGCCATAACCAAACAAGTAGATATTCGTTTGGCATTGAAGCGGCCCTTCGCACAATCCCGGGTCCCCACTTATTCAAGGAGCGACCATGGCGACCCTGCGACTCGGCGACACTGCCCCCAATTTCACCCAGGATTCGAGCGAAGGCCCTCTCGACTTCTACCAATGGGGCGGCGATTCATGGGTGGTGTTCTTCTCGCACCCGGCCGACTTCACGCCCGTGTGCACCACCGAACTCGGCAAGACCGCGGCGCTGTCGGGCGAGTTCGCCAAGCGCGGCGTGAAGCCCATCGCGCTGAGCGTCGACCCGGCCACCAAGCACAAGGAATGGATCGGCGACATCAACGAGACCCAGAACACCACCGTGAACTTCCCGATCATCGCGGACCACGACCGCAAGGTGGCCGACCTGTACGACCTGATCCATCCGAACGCCTCGGCCACGGCCACGGTGCGCAGCGTGTTCATCATCGATCCGAAGAAGGTGATCCGCACGACCATCACCTACCCGGCATCCACCGGCCGCAACTTCGACGAAATCCTGCGCGTGATCGATTCGCTGCAGCTCACCGACAGCCACAAGGTCGCCACGCCGGTGAACTGGAAGGACGGCGACGACGTGGTCATCATCCCGAGCATCCAGGACCCGGCCGAACTCGCCGAGCGCTTTCCCAAGGGCTTCAAGGCCGTGAAGCCTTATCTGCGCATCACGCCGCAGCCCAACAAGTAGGCGGGCGGGGCAACATCGCCATGCAGACCTCCGTGATCATCGTGCCCGGCTGGCGCGACTCTGGGCCCGGCCACTGGCAGAGCCTGTGGGAGCAGCGCATTCCGGGCGCGGCGCGGGTGGTGCAGGACGACTGGGCTTCGCCCAAGCGCGAGGCCTGGGTGACCACGCTGGCCCGGCTGGTGCTCGAGAGCCCCGGCCCCGTGGTGATTGCCGCGCACAGCTTGGGCTGCATCGCCACGGCACACCTGCCGGCGGAGGCCGCCGCGCGCATCCGCGGGGCGCTGCTGGTGGCGCCGGCCGACCCCGAGCGCCGCGCCGTGCTGTCCGATTTCGCGCCGGTGCCGTATGCGGCCTTGCCCTACCGCAGCATCGTGGTGGCGAGCAGCAACGATCCGTATTGCCCGATTCGCCTGGCCGGCGCATATTCCCGCGCCTGGGGCAGTGAGTTTGTCCGCATGCAGAATGCGGGCCATATCAACATCGATTCGGGACATGGAGACTGGCCGCTCGGCCTGGCCCTGCTCCAGTCGTTGACCGACGAGCCCGCCGCCTGGCCGGCGGGCCGTGAATTTTCAGCAACCTTGGCAACCTCATGACTTCCAGACTCAAGACCTTCGTCGCCGTGCTCGCGTTGGCGTCTTCCGCATTCGCAGGCAGCAGCGCCTTCGCACAGGGCAGCACGCTGCTGAACGCCTCGTACGACGTGGCGCGCGAGTTCTACAAGGACTACAACGCGGCGTTCGTGGCCCACTACAAGAAGACCACCGGCAAGGACGTGAAGATCGACCAGTCGCATGGCGGCTCCAGCGCCCAGGCGCGCGCGGTGGCCGACGGCCTCGATGCCGACGTGGTGACCATGAACACCTCCACCGACATCGACTTTCTGGCCAACACCGGCGTGGTCGCGAAGGACTGGAACAAGCAATTCCCCGAGAACGCATCGCCGACCACCTCGACCATGCTGTTCCTGGTGCGCAACGGCAACCCGAAGGGCATCAAGGACTGGGAAGACCTGGTCAAGCCCGGCGTGCAGGTCGTGATCGTCAACCCCAAGACCGGCGGCAACGGGCGCTACGCCTACCTTGCGGCCTGGGGATACGTCAAGAAGAAGGGCGGCACCGACGCCCAGGCGGCCGAGTTCGTCGGCAAGCTGTTCAAGAACGTGCCGGTGCTGGCGCGCGGCGGCCGCGACGCGACCACCGCCTTCCTGCAACGCAACATCGGCGACGCGCTGATCACCTTCGAATCCGAAGTGGTGTCGATCGACCGCGAGTTCGGCTCGGGCAAGGTGGATTCGGTCTATCCGTCGATCAGCATCGTGGCCGAAAACCCGGTGGCCGTGGTCGAGCGTACGACCAAGAAGAAGGGCACCAGCGAACTCGCCAAGGCCTATCTCGACTGGCTCTATTCCGAAGAAGCGCAGGAAATCGCCGCCAAGCATGCGCTGCGCCCGCGCTCTTCGGCCGTGCTGAAGAAGTACGCCGCCACGTTCAAGCCGCTGCAGCTCTTCACGGTGCAGGAACTCTTTGGCAGCCTCGGCGATGCGCAAAAAGTGCACTTCAACGACGGCGGCCAGTTCGACAAGCTCTACACGCCTGGCGCAAAGTAAATGAGCGGCGCTGTTTCTTCGGCGCTCCCGTCAGCGGGAGCGCCGCTTTCGCATGTGAACCGGGCAGCAGGCTCCAGGCGGGTGCTGCCGGGCTTTCACATCACGCTCGGCTTTTCGATTTTTTACCTCTGCCTGATCGTGCTGATTCCGCTGTCGGCACTGGTCTTCAAGACCTTCACGCTGAGCTGGGAGCAGTTCTGGGCGGCCGTGACCGCACCGCGCGTGATGGCCTCGTACCGGCTGACATTCGGCGCCTCGCTGATCGCGGCATTGGTGAACGCGGTGTTCGGCCTGCTCGTGGCCTGGGTGCTGGTGCGCTACAAGTTTCCGGGCAAGCGCATCGTCGATGCGCTGGTCGACTTGCCATTCGCGTTGCCCACCGCGGTCGCCGGCATCTCGCTGACCGCACTGCTGGCGGGCAACGGCTGGATTGGGCAGCTGCTCGAGCCGCACGGCATCAAGCTGGCGTTCACGCCGGCGGGCATCGTGATTGCGCTGATCTTCATCGGGCTGCCTTTCGTGGTGCGCACGGTGCAGCCGGTGCTCGAAGACGCAGAAAAAGAGCTTGAAGAAGCCGCCACCTCGCTCGGTGCAACGCGCCTTCAGACCTTCACGAAAGTGATCTTCCCGTCGATCGCGCCCGCACTGCTCACGGGCTTTGCGATGGCTTTCGCCCGGGCCATCGGCGAGTACGGCTCGGTGATCTTCATTGCCGGCAACATGCCGATGATTTCGGAGATCACGCCGCTCATCATCATCGGCAAGCTCGAGCAATACGACTTCGCCGGCGCAACGGCGGTGGCGCTCGTGATGCTGGTGATTTCGTTTGTGCTGTTGCTCGTCATCAACGGCCTGCAAGCCTGGCAGCGCCGCCGCGCGGGAGCCTGACATGAGTGCCCCTTCCAAGATCATTCGCCGCGCGCAGGCCGGCACCACCGAATCGTCCTGGGTGCGATGGCTTCTGATCGGCCTTGCGCTCGCGTTCATGTTCCTGTTTCTGGTGCTGCCTCTCGCGGCAGTGGCGACCGAGGCCTTGCGCAAGGGCGTCGGCGCCTACCTCGAAGCGCTGAAGGAGCCCGACGCCTGGAGCGCGATTCGCCTCACGCTGATCACGGCTGCCATCGCGGTGCCGCTGAACCTCGTGTTCGGCGTGGCCGCGGCCTGGGCCATCGCCAAGTTCGAGTTCCGCGGCAAGGCCTTCCTGACCACGCTGGTCGACCTGCCGTTCGCGGTGTCGCCAGTGGTGGCGGGCCTGATCTACGTGCTGGTGTTCGGTGCGCAGGGCTGGTTCGGCCCGTGGCTTGCCGCGCACGACATCAAGATCATCTTCGCCGTGCCCGGCATCGTGCTCGCGACCGTATTCGTCACCTTTCCGTTCATCGCGCGCGAGCTCGTGCCGCTGATGCAAGCGCAGGGCACTGACGAAGAGCAGGCTGCCATCGTGCTGGGCGCGACCGGCTGGCAGACCTTCTGGCGCGTGACGCTGCCCAACATCAAGTGGGGGCTGCTGTACGGCGTGATTCTTTGCAACGCACGCGCCATGGGCGAGTTCGGCGCGGTGTCGGTGGTGTCGGGCCACATCCGCGGGCAGACCAACACCATGCCGCTGCACGTGGAAGTGCTCTACAACGAATACCAGTCGGTGGCGGCGTTTGCCGTGGCCTCGCTGCTCGCCATCCTGGCCCTGGTCACGCTGGTGATCAAGTCGGTCATCGAGTGGCGCCACGAACGCGAAATGAAGGCGATTGCCGATCTGCCGCCGGAACGTCCGCCCGAGCCCACGGCGGCCTGAGAGAGAAAGAACAAGACCATGAGTATCGAAATCCGCAACATCAGCAAGCAGTTCGGTGACTTCCGGGCACTGAACAACGTGAACCTCGACGTCGAGTCGGGCGAGCTCGTCGCGCTGCTCGGCCCTTCGGGCTGCGGCAAGACCACGCTGCTGCGCATCATCGCGGGGCTGGAAACGGCCGACACCGGCAGCATTCTTTTCTCGGGCGAGGACACCACCGACGTGCACGTGCGCGAACGCCAGGTGGGCTTCGTGTTCCAGCACTACGCGCTGTTCCGCCACATGACGGTGTTCGAGAACGTGGCCTTCGGCCTGCGCGTGAAGCCGCGCAAGGAGCGCCCGAGCGACGCGCAGATCAAGCAGAAGGTGACCGACCTGCTCAAGCTGGTGCAGCTCGACTGGCTGGCCGACCGCTACCCTTCGCAGCTCTCCGGCGGCCAGCGGCAGCGCATCGCTTTGGCGCGCGCGCTGGCGGTGGAGCCCAAGGTGCTGCTGCTCGACGAGCCCTTCGGCGCGCTCGACGCCAAAGTGCGCAAGGAGTTGCGCCGCTGGCTGCGCCGGCTGCACGACGAACTGCATGTCACCTCCATCTTCGTCACGCACGACCAGGAAGAGGCGCTCGAGGTGGCCGACCGTGTGGTGGTCATCAACAAGGGCCGCATCGAGCAGGTCGGTTCCCCGCAAGAGGTGTGGGACCAGCCCGCAAGCCCCTTCGTCTATGGCTTTTTGGGCGACGTGAACCTGTTCCATGGCCGGGCCGACAACGGCGCGGTGCAACTCGACGGCATGCGCCTCGATTCGCCGGAACACAGCGGTGCGCGCGACGCCAAGGCCATGGCCTATGTGCGCCCGCACGATCTCACCGTCGAGCGCTACACCGCCGGCGCAACCGGCATCGTCGCCACCTTGTCGCGGGCCATCGTGGTCGGCCCGATCGCGCGGCTGGAACTTGAGCCCACCGAAACGAATCCAGATAATCCGGGCTCCGGAACCATCATCGAGGCGCAACTCCCTGCGCAACAGTTCCGGGAACTGGGCTTGCAAGAGGGCGACACCGTCGTCGCCACACCGCGCAAGGCCAGGGTGTTCGTAGAAGAAGATTGGGTTTCCCCTTGATCGATTGGTATTTCGGCGCGCCGCGCCGCGCCTACGGGCTGATCTGCCTTGCCTGCGTTCTCATGCTGGCCTTCGGGCTCTATTTGCAGCATGTGGTGGGCCTGGAGCCTTGCCCCATGTGCATCGTGCAGCGCTATGCGCTGGTGCTGGTGGCGCTCTTCACCGGCCTGGCCGGCGTGTTCCGCAGCCGCGGCCTGCAGGCCACGGGCGGTGTGCTGGCACTGGCTGCGGCCATCGGCGGCGCCTACACGGCAGCGTCGCAAAGCTGGCTCCAGTGGAATCCGCCCGAAGTCGTCTCGTGCGGACGCGACCTGTACGGGATGATCGAGACCTTTCCACTCAAGCGGGCGCTGCCGATGATCTTCCGCGGCGGTGGCGACTGTTCGAAGGTCGACTGGTCGCTGTTCGGCCTGACGCTGGCGAACTGGTCGTTCATTGCCTTCGTCGTTCTCGCAGTCTTGCTGCTGGTGCTGCTTCTTCGCCGGCGCCCGGTGCGCTGAGCAGGCGACGTCGAGCGGCGGCTCTCCACCAGCGGATGGAGAGCCCCGAACAATGGCTACAGCGGCAGGGTGTCGAAAGCCGCGTAGCCGGTCGCCAGCCATGACTTCACGCGCTGGCGCTCCAGGAGGCCGAGTGCATGGGGCCCTTCACGGTCGTTCACGGCCTTCCAGAAACTCGTGTTCTGTGCATCGATCTTGCGCATGCTCGCGTCGTGCAGTCGCGGCAGGGTGATCACCCGAGCGCCGTTCGCCGTCGCCTTGGAGAGCGACTGCGACGCCAGCAGCATGCCGAAGTCGCTGCCGCGGCCGTAGTTCTGAACCACGATGTAGTTGGGCCGGTTGCCGAAGGTGTCGATCAACGCGCCGAGCAGGTCGGTGGAGTCCTTGCCATCGTCCAGCACATGCCAGAAGTTGACGGCCACGCCCAGTTCGCCGAACACGTCGAACAGATCGGATTCCTTGATCCAGCGCGACAGCGGCGCCAGCGTCTGGGCGGCGAGGTCGACGATGACGCTTTGCTGCGGATTGGTTTCGAAGCCGTTCACCACGGTGTCGAGCCCCTCGAAGCTGTCGACCACGATGGGCGACGCAAAGCCTTCGTAGAAACGCGTGAACGAGCTGTGCGAACGGTCGGTGTCGAAGCCGATGAAAGGCTTGCTGTGGTCGATGAAGTACTGCGCCAGCACGCGCGCGGTGACCGACTTGCCGACCCCGCCTTTTTCGCCGCCGATGAAATTGATGGAGCTCATGAGTTGCTGCTGCCTCGAATGGGTTGAGGAGTGAAGGGCTGATTCATTCTAGGGGCCGCGTTTTCGATTTCTATTTGCCGCGCCTCGCCATGCCTTGCAGCAAGGGATGTGCCTGCAAGCGTTGCTGCAGCCTTTTTTTCCATGCGGCGGGCAGTGTCGATGCCTCGATCATCGGCGGCCACTGGCTGCGCGCGAGCCGCGCCGTGTCGGCAATGACGCGCCGGACCAGCGGCTCGTGCAGCCCCGCCGAGAAGCAGAGGGCGCGCACGCTGGCCGGCGTGAAGAAGGCCGTGCGCCTGGGGGCGGCGATGCCGGGCGCTGCGGGCAGCAGAGGGAGGGCGTGGCCGTCGACGCCTTGGAGCGCGGCATACGCCACGATGTCGTAGGCCGGCGCCAGCCGCGGTGCGATGCCGTCCGGATAGAGCACGCCGAAATTCTTCAGGTGCGCGTCGGGATTGCCGAGCAGGTCGTTCACCGCAAGGCGCCGCACGAGTTCGAGCACGGCTTCTTCGCCCAGCGACGGGAAGGCCTGCATCGCAAGCGCCATGTCGAGATAGCTGGCGCTGTACTTGTGCATCGGGTCGACCGCGAGCACCTGCGCAAAATCCTCGAAATGAATGCGGCGTGCGCCTTCGCGGTCGAAACGCGTGACGGCCAGAAACTCGGGCTCGTCGGGCAGCGCATAGCTGTGTTCGGCCGCGATGGCCGAGAGCGGTGCCAGCTCCGCATGGCAGACCTCGACACCGGCCGCGCCGGCCAACCGGAGCGACAGCATTTCCAGTTGCGGCATGTGGGGGCGTCCGGCCACGGGCAGCTTGGCGATCACGCGCGTGCTCGCGCCGGCGCGGGTGCGCGCCACGTAGCGGCCGCCCTGGCGGCGCAGGCCGAGCTTGGGTTGCACGCCCGACACCGAGATGCCTTGCGGCATGGGCAGTTCGACCACCGACATCTCGAGCGCGTCCTGGTCCTGCGTGATGAGCCGCTGCAGCGTTGGGCGGTCTACCGCCACCGGCCTGGCACTCACCGCGCCGGGCAGGTCGCCGCCGCAGGCCGCGAGGAGCTCGAAGTGGTCGTTTTCGCGGCAGCCGCGCAGCTGTGCGATGTGGCTGCGCAACACGCCTTCGGGCAATAGGTTCTGAAAGAAGCGCGGCAGCTGGCCGCCCTGCGCATTGAACAACGGGTTCTTCACGTCGGCCCAGAGCGCCGACTGCGCGGCCGGGTCGCTCGCCACCATTGACAGCGAAAGCACCTCCTCCGGCGGCGCGGCGACCAGCTCCGGCTCGGCCACGAAGCGGCACAGGTCGGCGTACTGGAAGAGCTTGCCGAAGCGCCGCGTGCCGAGCGAGACCTCGAGGATCTTGACGTTCATGGCGAGCGGCGCTTGTTGACGTAGGGCGGGGAGGGCGCCTGCGCGACGGCATGGCCCACGCGGGTGGCGACGGGGCGGTAGTCGGGATCGCTGCCCGCGCTTTGGCCGAAGCCCTTGGGCGCCAGCTGCAGTTCCAGCCCGAGCGCATCGACCAGTGCCAGCAGCGAAGACAGCTGCGGGTTGCCCTTCAGGCTCAGCGCATTGCGCACCGAGCGCTCGGTCAGTCCGGAGCGCTGCGCAATTTCAGCATGGGTGATGCCCGTGGCATCACGCCGGGCTGCGAGGGCGGTGATGAGTTCCTGCTTGGTCACGGAAAGATATTACCGTAAAGCTCATTTCAGGAAATATATTTCCTTGAGTGGCCTTGCTTCTACCTGGGCACGAGCGTGAAGAAGGGCATGACCACGCCCATGACCCAGTTCTGCCCGAAATCGAGGGCGGCCCGTCGGTATTTCTCGTCCGCCTGGGCGGCCAGCAGGTCGAGCCGTGCCACCACCTTGGACAACTCGCGGTCGGCCACGAGGTTGCGGCCGCGCTCGCTGATCTCGGTGGCCAGCAGCAGGGGCTGGCCGTCGGGGCCGGTCTTGGACGAGATCAGCCAGAGCGATATCTCGAAATTGCGCGCCGCACGGTAGCTGTTCTCGGCATTGACACCGTCGAGCAAGGTCTGGTCCCAGGTGTCGCCGTTGGCCTGCTTGAGCATCGAGGCCCAGCCGACGACCAGCGCCGCGACCCGGTCTCCCTGGTAACCCTGGGGCCCGGTGTCGAACGCCAGCCGGATCGCATCGATGCCAGTGGCGCCGCGCAGTTCGGGCAGGGCGGGCCCGGTGAGCACCGCGTCCCAGGCGCGCTGGGCGGCGGCCTCGATACTGGCTGCGGATTTGCGCCACTCGCGCGGGTTGCGCCGGTACAGCGTGGTTTGCACACGCCGGATCGATTGCAGGTTGTCCCGCAAGGAAAGGTTGGCAATGCGGTTGGCGCTGGATTGCAGCCATTCCTGATTGGCATAGGGTTCGGCGCGTTCGGTGGAACGTACGGCCGCACAGCCGCCAAGACCCAGCAAGGCGGCTGCGCCAGCCAGCAGGCAGCCGCGACGCGCGGCGAAGGGTGATGAAACCAGGGAATCGCTCATGCCCTGACGTTATCATCCACGGCTGGGGCGGCGGCCTGCTTCGAGCGGCAGGCCCGTGCAATTTTCCTTACAAATCAATACCTTGGCGCTACGTCAAGGCAGGCCGACAAGTCGTGCGTCTTAATTCCATCAAGCTTTCGGGCTTCAAGTCGTTCGCCGAACCCACCAACTTCCTGCTGCCAGGCCAATTGGTCGGCGTTGTCGGGCCCAACGGTTGCGGCAAGTCGAACATCATGGATGCGGTGCGCTGGGTGCTGGGCGAGTCGCGTGCGTCGGAGCTGCGCGGCGAGTCAATGCAGGACGTGATCTTCAACGGCACGACCACGCGCAAGCAGGCCAGCCGTTCGAGCGTGGAACTGGTGTTCGACAACGCCGACCATCGCGCGGGCGGGCAGTGGAACCAGTTCGGTGAAATTGCGGTGCGGCGCGTGCTCACGCGCGACGGTACCAGCAGCTACTACATCAACAACCAGCCGGTGCGCCGCCGCGACGTGCAGGACGTGTTCCTGGGCACTGGCCTCGGCCCGCGTGCCTACGCCATCATCGGGCAGGGGACGATCAGCCGGATCATCGAATCCAAGCCCGAGGAACTGCGCCTGTTCCTCGAAGAGGCGGCGGGTGTCTCCAAGTACAAGGAGCGCCGACGCGAAACCGAAAGCCGCCTGGGCGACACGCGCGAGAACCTCACGCGCGTCGAAGACATTCTTCGTGAACTGAACGCCAATCTCGAAAAGCTCGAGAAGCAGGCCGAGGTGGCCGCGCGCTACAACATGCTGCAGGGCGATGCCACGAAGAAGCAGCACCAGCTGTGGTTCCTCAAGCGCAGCGAAAGCGACGCCGACCAGGCCAAGATCAAGGCCGAGTCGGAAAAGGCGATCAACGACCTGGAATCGCGCACCGCCGACCTGCGCCGCATCGAGGCCGAGCTCGAAACCGTGCGCCAGGCCCACTACGCGGCTGGCGACCAGGTCAATCAGGCCCAAGGCAAGCTCTACGAGGCCAGCGCCGAAGTCGGTCGCCTCGAAGGCGAGATCCGCTTCGTGGTCGAAGGGCGCCAGCGCGTGGAGCAGCGGCTCGTCCAGTTGCGCGAGCAGATGGGCCAGTGGGGCCGCCGCCGCGAAGAGGCCGAGGCAGAAATCGAAACCCTGGCCGGCCAGGGCGTCGATGCCGAAGAGCAGGCCGTGCTGCTGGCCGCCCAGCTCGAAGAACACGACGCGCGCATGCCCGAGCTCGAGGAAGCCGTGCAGCGGGCCCAGAACGAAGCCAACACGCAGCGCGCCGCCGTCGGGCAGGTCCAGCAGCAGATCCAGGTGCTGGCCGCCGACCAGCGCAACATCGAAGACCAGAGCCGGCAGCTCACGCAGCGCAGCGAACGCCTGCGTGCCGACCAGAACGCGCTGGCCGCGCCCGACGAAGCCCGCCTGCAGTCCATGCAGGAGGAGCACGCGGCCGCACAGGAAGCCGCGAGCGAGGCCGACGCCCGCCTGCACGAACTGCAGGAATCGGTGCCGCAGCTCGACGACGACCGCCGCGCGAAGCAGCAGGCCGTCAACACCGAAGGTGCGCGCCATGCCGAGCTCTCGGCACGGCTCGAGGCGCTGCGTGCGCTGCAGGAAAAGGTCAAGACCGACGGCAAGCTGGCGCCCTGGCTTGCCAAGCACGGGCTCGAAGGCATGCAGGGCCTGTGGAGCCGCATCCACATCGAGCAAGGCTGGGAAAACGCGCTCGAAGCGGCGCTGCGCGAGCGCCTGGGCGCGCTCGAAGTCAGCCGGCTGGACATGGTGCGCGCCTTCGGCAACGACGCACCGCCCGCCAAGCTGGCGTTCTACAGCCCGCCGGCGGCTGGCGTATCGCAAGACGGCGGCACGCTGCCCCGCCTGTCGAGCCTGCTGCGCCTGAACGACGCGGGCCTGCAGGCCCTGATGACCGATTGGCTCCACGGCTGCTACACGGCCCAGAGCTTCGAAGAGGCGCTTGCGCAGCGCGCGACGCTGAAGCCGGGCGAAGTCATCTACGTGCAGAGCGGCCACGCCGTGTTCTCGCACAGCGTGAACTTCTATGCCCCCGATTCCGAACAGGCCGGCCTGCTGGCACGCCAGCAGGAAATGGAAAACCTCGAGCGCCAGCTGCGCGCGCAGACGCTCATCAGCGAAGAAGCGCGCGCGGCCCTGGTTCGTGCCGAAGCCGCCTATGCCGAGTCCGCGCAGCGCCTCGTGGCCGCGCGCCGTGAAGCGGCAGAAACGCAATCCCGCGCGCATGAACTGCAGGTGGAAACGCTGCGCATGACGCAGCTGGCCGAACAGACGCGCGCGCGCAGCGAGCAACTGGCCACCGACCTTGCCGAAGTCGACGCGCAATTGGAAGAGCTGCAGGAAAAGCGCGTGGCCGCCGAAGGCCGCTTCGAAGAGCTCGACATGCAGCTTGCCGACAGCCAGGAACGCCATGCGGAACTCGACGAGCGCGTGATCGAAGCCGGCCGCGCGTTGACCGCCAGCCGCGAGCAGCACCGCAGCCTCGAACGGCAGGCGCAGGAAGCCACCTTCTCGCAGCGCACGCTGGAAGCGCGCCGCGGCGAGCTGAACCGCGCGATCGAAACCGCATCGCAGCAGGTGGTAGCCCTCACTGACGAAGACGAGCGCGCCAGGGCCGAGCTCGGCCGTCTGTCCGATGCGGCCGCCCAGGCCGGGCTGCAGGATGCGTTGGCCCTGAAGCTCGAGCGCGAAGCCGCCCTGGGTGCCGCGCGCAGCCAGTACGACGACCTCACGATGAAGCTGCGTGCCAGCGACGAACGCCGGCTGCAGCTTGAGCGCGAACTCGATCCGCTGCGCCAGCGCATCACCGAATTCCAGCTCAAGGAACAGGCGGCGCGCCTCGGTGTCGAGCAGTACCAGCAGTTGCTGGGCGATGCCGGCGCCGACCTCGAAGCCGTTGCGCTGTCGATCGAGACCGACAAGGTTCGCCTCGTGGGCCTGCAAGGCGAGATCGACCGCCTGAACCGCGAAGTGGTGGCATTGGGCGCGGTGAACCTGGCGGCGCTCGACGAGCTTGCCGTGGCCAGCGAGCGCAAGACCTTTCTCGATGCGCAGTCCGCCGACCTGAACGAAGCCATTGGCACGCTCGAAGACGCCATCCGCAAGATCGATGGCGAAACGCGCGAGCTTCTCGGCGGTACCTTCAAGATCGTCAACGAGCACTTCAGCCGCATGTTCCCGGAGCTGTTCGGCGGCGGCAATGCGCGGCTGGTGATGACGGGCGACGAAATCCTCGATGCCGGCGTGCAGGTGCTGGCGCAGCCTCCCGGCAAGAAGAACCAGACCATCCACCTGCTCTCGGGCGGGGAGAAAGCGCTCACGGCCATCGCGCTGGTGTTCGCGATCTTCCAGCTCAACCCGGCGCCTTTCTGCCTGCTCGACGAAGTGGACGCGCCGCTGGACGACGCGAACACCGAACGCTATGCCAAACTCGTGACCGCCATGAGCCGCGAAACCCAGTTCCTCTTCATCAGCCACAACAAGATCGCCATGGAAATGGCCGAGCAGCTGATCGGCGTCACCATGCAGGAGCAGGGTGTCTCGCGCATCGTCGCGGTCGACATGGAAGCGGCCGCTTCCATGGTCGAAGCTGCTTGAGCCGGGCAGCGCATGAGCAATCTCACACTCGCCCTGGCCATCCTCGGCGGCCTCGTTCTCGCGGCCGTCGTTGCCTTCAACACAGTCACCTCGCGCCGCAATGCGCCTCGGCAGCCCGACGCGCGGGACCTTGATCTGACCGATGCCGAGCGGCCCTCCGCATCGTCCGGCGGCGTGGAGCCGATGCTGCACATCGATCCGCACCAGGTGCCGGGCCAGGAGCGCCACGAGCCCCTGTTCGATCCCGATCTGCCCGCGCCGGGCGCCAGCCCGGTCCCGACCGCCGAGCGGCGCGGCGGACTCGATCCGCTCATCGACGTGATTGCGCCGGTCTCGCTGGACGGGCTTGCCTCGGGCGACGCGGCGATTGCGGCCATGCCATCCACGCGCCGTGCGGGCAGCAAGCCCGTGGCCATCGAAGGCCTGAACGAGCACACGGGCCAGTGGGAGCCGCCCGTGCCGGGCCAGCGCTACAGCGCGTTCCAGGTGGGCGTGCAACTGGCCAATCGCACCGGTGCGCTCAACGAGATCGAGTATTCCGAATTCGTCGTGAAGGCGCAGGCCTTTGCGGATGCCGTGAACGGCGCGCTCGAGTTTCCCGAGATGCTCGACGAAGTGGCCCGCGCCCGCGAGCTCGACCAGTTCGCCAGCGCGCATGACGCCCAGCTGGGTTTCGTGCTGCGCGCGCTGCATGCCGCCTGGAGCCCGGGCTACGTGCAGCAGAACGCGGCCCGGCTGGGTTTCGTGGCCGGCATCATTCCCGGCCGCATGGTGCTGCCGACCAGCGAAGCCGGACTGCCGCCGATCCTCGGGCTGTCGTTCGACACCCAGGCCGCGCTGGCCGACGATCCCGCGCAATCGGCCATTCGCGAGCTCAGCCTGAGCCTGGACGTGCCGCAGGTCGATCGCGCCGAGCAGCCGTTCCGCCGCATGCGCGAGGCCGCTGCCACGCTGGCGCGCGAGATGGACGGCGTGGTGACCGACAGCGACGGGCAACTGCTGCGCGAAGAAACCATGGATGCCATCGGCGCCGACCTCGAGCAGCTCTACGACACGCTCGAGTCGCGCGACCTGGCCGCCGGCTCGCCGCTGGCTCGCCGCCTCTTCAGCTGATCCGATCGTTCGGGAGACACCCATGACAACGCGCGACGAAGCGGCACGCGAAGCCGCCGCACTGAGCGAACAGCTCCACAAGCACGCCCACCTCTATTACGTGCTCGATGCGCCCGAACTGCCCGACGCCGAATACGACAGGTTGTTCCAGCGGCTGCAGGCATTGGAAGCCGAATACCCCGAGCTGCGCACGCCCGATTCGCCGACGCAGCGCGTGGGCGGCAAGGTGCTCGAAGGCTTCGTGAAAGTGCGCCACCGGGTGCCGATGCTGTCGATCCGTACCGAAACCGACATCACGCCGGCCGGGGCGAGCGCGTTCGATGCCCGCGTGCGCAAGGAACTCGGCCTGGCCGAAGACGGGCCCCAGATCGAATACGTCTGCGAGCTCAAGTTCGACGGCCTGGCCATGAACCTGCGCTACGAGCACGGCGTACTGGTTCAGGCCGCCACGCGCGGCGACGGCGAAGTCGGCGAAGAGGTCACGCAGAACATCCGCACGGTGCGCGAGATTCCGCTGCGGCTGAGCGGCAAGGCCCCGCCTGTGGTCGAAGTACGCGGCGAGATCTACATGAAGCGCGCCGACTTCGAGGCACTCAACGAACGCCAGCGCGAAAAGATCGCGGCCGGGCAGAAGAACGAGAAGGTGTTCGTCAACCCGCGCAATGCGGCGGCCGGCGCGGTGCGCCAGCTCGATCCGGCCATTGCCGCGGCGCGACCGCTGAGCTTCTTTGCCTATGGCCTCGGCGAAGTCACGCCCGCCAGCGAGGGCGGGCCGGAGTTTTCCACGCAGTTCGATTGGCTGCAGCAATTCGACGCCTGGGGATTCCCTGTGGCGAAGCAGACGGCACGTGCGAGAGGCGCTATTGAATTGATAGCGTTTCACGAAAACATCGGGCGCCAGCGCGATGCCTTGCCCTACGACATCGATGGCGTGGTCTACAAGGTCGACAGCCTCGAGCTGCAGCGTCGGCTGGGCTTCGTCTCGCGCGAGCCGCGCTGGGCCGTGGCGCACAAGTACCCGGCGCAGGAGCAGATCACCGACGTGCTCGGCATCGAAGTGCAGGTGGGCCGCACCGGCAAGCTCACGCCGGTCGCCAAGCTCGCGCCGGTGTTCGTTGGCGGCGTGACCGTCACCAACGCCACGCTGCACAACGAAGACGAAGCGCGCCGCAAGGACGTGCGCGTGGGGGACAAGGTCATCGTGCGTCGCGCCGGCGATGTGATTCCCGAAGTGGTCGGCGTGGTGCCGGAGAGCCTGGCCAGGCCCGACACCGAGCGCGGTCCGCTGTTCACCATGCCGCACCAGTGCCCGGTGTGCGGCTCGGAGGCGCTGCGCGAAGAGGGCGAAGTCGACTACCGTTGCACCGGCGGCCTGTTCTGCGGGGCGCAGCGCAAGGAAGCCATCCTGCACTTTGCGGCGCGGCGCGCGGTCGACATCGACGGGCTCGGCGACAAGCTGGTCGAGCAACTGGTCGATGCCAATCTGATCCGCACCTTGCCCGACCTTTACAGGCTCGGCTTCACGACCCTGGCGGGCCTGGACCGCATGGCCGAGAAGTCGGCCAGGAACATCGTCGATGCGCTCGAAGCCTCCAAGAAGACCACGCTGCCGCGCTTCCTGTTCGGCCTTGGCATCCGGCATGTGGGCGAGAGCACCGCAAAAGACCTGGCCAAGCATTTCGGCAAGCTCGACGCGATCATGGACGCGACCGAGGAGCAGTTGCTCGAGGTCAACGACGTCGGACCGGTGGTCGCGCAGAGCCTGCGCACCTTCTTCGACCAGCCGCACAACCGCGAAGTGGTCGAGCAGCTGCGGGCCTGCGGGCTGACGTGGGAAGAGGGCGAGCCTGCCGCCCGCGCGCCCAAGCCGTTGGCGGGCTTGACCTTCGTGATCACCGGCACCCTTCCTACGCTCGGCAGGGACGAGGCGAAGGATAAATTGGAAGCCGCCGGTGCCAAGGTGGCAGGCTCGGTCAGCAAGAAGACAAGCTACCTGGTGGCTGGAGAGGAGGCCGGCAGCAAGCTCGACAAGGCTCGTGAGATTGGCGTGAACGTGATCGACGAGGCGGGTATGCTGGAAATACTCGCCAACGGCGTTCCGGGGTGAAGAGGTCGACGGCGCGGTGTATTTACCGCCCGTTACGCGACTTCACACCAGCGCAGTCAACAGGGCCTACAAGCTGACGTTGAATAAACAGAAGGCTGACAAGGAGTCCCTTATGCAAAAGATTCGTGTTCTCGGTACTTGCGTCGCCATTGGCGGCTTCGCGCTGCTTGGCGGTTGCGTGGCCGTTCCCGGCGAGCCCTACTACAGCGGGGGCTACTCGCAGCCTTACTACGCCGATCCGGTGGTGGTGAATCCGGCGCCGGTCTATATCCAGGGTGGCGGCTATTACGAAGGCGGGCGCCGCTACTACGACCGCCCCTACTACGACAGGCCTTATTACGGACGGCCGGGCTACCCCGCGGTGCGACCGGTCCCGGTGCCGGTGCCCGTGCCTTCTCGTCCCGGCTGGGGTGGCGGGCGCCAGTCGGCCGTGCCGCCGGCCGGCGTTTCGCCGCTTCCGCAGTATCGGTCGCAGCCACCGCGCGGTTCGGAGAAGCTTTGGACGTCGCCGGACTCCAAGGGACAAACCCCGCCCTGATCGATCGGGCGCAACGGCGAACGGCAAGCGACGGGCGTTCGCGATAATCCCGTCATGGCCATCCGCGAAATCCTGAAAATGGGCGACTCCCGGCTGCTGCGCATCGCGCAGCCGGTGGCCGCCTTCGATACTGACGAGTTGCACCTGCTGGTGCGCGACATGTTCGAGACCATGCAGTCCGTCAATGGCGCCGGCCTGGCCGCGCCGCAGATCGGCGTGGACCAGCAGCTCGTGATCTTCGGCACCGATGTCGTCAACCCCCGCTACCCAGACGCTCCGACGGTGCCCCGCACCGTGCTGCTGAACCCGGTCATCACCCCGATCGGCGAAGAGGAAGAAGAGGGCTGGGAAGGGTGCCTGTCGGTGCCGGGCCTGCGCGGCGTGGTGCCGCGCTTTGCGAACATCCGCTACACCGGCTTCGACCCCTATGGCGATCCCATCGACCGCATCGCCAGCGGTTTTCATGCGCGCGTGGTTCAGCACGAGGTCGATCACCTGCTGGGCAAGCTTTACCCGATGCGGGTGCGCGATTTCTCGCGCTTCGGCTACACCGACGTCCTGTTTCCGGGACTCGACGCCAACGACGACGACTGAAACGAAAAAGCCGGCGCGCGGGCCGGCTGCATGACGTCAGTTGTACTTGCCGCCCAGTCCGAAGCGGCCGCCGCCGAACAGGCTGATTGCAAGTGCGGAGAACAGGAACATGCCCTGCAGCTCCAGGGCCCAGCCGCCCTGGCCATTGAGCGCGCCCAGATCCTTCTGGTGCACCAGCCAGATCGCCACCACCATGTTGATCGCGACGATCAGCGCCGCCGGCCGCGTGAACAGCCCCACGATGAGCAACACCGGCGCGATGATCTCTCCTATGTAGATCAGGTATGCAAACGCCGCCGGCAGGCCATGGGACGCCAGCATGCCGCCGATGCCGTCGACGCCCTTGCCGACCTTCGCGATGCCGTGCAACAGGATGAGGATGCCGAGTGCAACGCGCAGAACGAGCTTGCCGGTGTCGTCGGATTTGTTCATGAGCAGATTCCTGGTGAGAGAGTGATTGGAGGGCCGTATGTTAGTGAATGCGGCGGACAAGAAAAGCCCGCGGCAAGCGGCTTGCGGCATATGCATCCAACCGTCCGTTCTTTGGCAGAGTGGCGCGCAGCCCCGTACACTGCCTTTCGCCTACTCTTGAGGAGAACACACCAATGAAGAGCCGATTCCGTCCCGCGCTGGCCGTTGCCGCATCTGTCGCCGTGTTTGCCGTGGCCGCTCCCGCCTTTGCCGGCAAGACCCTCGACGCCGTCAAGCAGCGCGGGACCGTCAAGTGCGGCGTGACCAATGGCGTGGCCGGTTTTTCCGCGCCCGACACGCAGGGCAACTGGTCCGGCCTGGACGTCGATACCTGCCGCGCCATTGCGGCGGCCGTGCTGGGCGACCCGAAGAAGGTCGATTTCGTGCCGCTCAATTCGCAGCAGCGCTTCTCGGCCCTGCAGGCCGGCGAGATCGACATCCTCGCGCGCAACACCACCTGGACGCTCACGCGCGACGCATCGCTGGGCTTCAACTTCACCACCATCACCTACTACGACGGCCAGGGCTTCCTGGTGCCGAAGAAGCTCAAGGTCACGAGCGCCAAGCAGCTCAAGAACGCCACCATCTGCACGCAATCGGGCACCACCAACGAGAAGAACGTGTCCGACTACTTCCGTGCGCAGAACATCCCGGTGAAGACGGTCGTGTTCGAAAGCTTCGAGGCTTCGTTCAAGGCCTTCTTCTCGGGCCGCTGCCAGGCCTTCACCACCGACGCCTCGGCGCTGGCCGGCCTGCGCAACAAGGAAGCGCCGAACCCCGACGACTACGTCATCCTGCCCGAGCTGATTTCCAAGGAGCCGCTCGCGCCGCTGGTTCGCCGCGGCGACGACGAGTGGTTTGCCATTGCCAAGTGGGTGCCCAACGCGCTCATCGAGGCCGAAGAGTTCGGCGTCACGCAGGCCAATGCCGACGAGCTCAAGGCCAACAGCAAGGACCCGGGGCAGCAGCGCCTGGTCGGCACCGGTGAAGACCTGGGCAAGCTGCTGGGCCTCGACAAGGACTGGTCGTTCCGTGCCATCAAGGCCGTCGGCAACTACGGCGAGATGTTCGAGCGCAACGTCGGGCCGAAGTCGGTGCTCAAGCTGCCGCGCGGCTCCAACAACCTCTGGAACAAGGGCGGCCTGATCTACGCACCCCCGGTTCGATGAGCGGCGGAGCCTCGCGCCGCGGCGCCTGGCTGGCCTGGGTCGTCCAGGCGCTGCTGGTGCTGGCCGTCGTGGCCGGCGCCTTCTGGCTGGTGCACCATGCGCTCGACGTGCTGCGTGCGCGCGGTGTTCGTTCGGGCTTCGACTTTCTGACCGAGCCCGCGGGCTTCTCCATCAGCGAAGGCTGGCTCGACTTCGATGCCAGCCAGCCGTTCTGGCGCGCCTTCGTGGCGGGCCTGATCAACACCGTGCGCGCCTCGGTGCCTGCCGCTATTTTTTCGGTCGTGCTCGGCACCTTGATCGGCATCGGCCGGCTCGCGCCGCATGTGTTGCTGCGCGGCGTCTGCACTGCGTATGTCGAACTGCTGCGCAACGTCCCGCTGCTGGTGCAGTTGCTGATGCTGGCCTTCGCCATGGCCAACCTGCTGCCCGACCCGACCGAGCCCCTGCGCCTGCTGCCGGGTGTGTGGCTCAGCAAGGGCGGGCTGAGCGTGCCCTGGCCTGCGTCGGGCGAGGATGGCTGGTGGCCCACGCATTTCGAATGGCCCGAGAAGGGCGACTTCGGCGTGAGCGGCGGTGCGGCGCTGAGCCCGGAGTACGTGACCATCGTCGCAGGCCTTTCCTTCTACTCTGCTGCTTTCGTGGCGGAGATCGTGCGCGCCGGCATCCTGTCGGTGTCGCAGGGACAGGTGCTGGCCGGGCAGGCGCTGGGCCTGACATCGGTGCAGCAACTGCGCATCGTGATCCTGCCGCAGGCGCTGCGGGTGATCGTGCCTTCGCTCACCAACCAGTTGCTGAGCCTCACCAAGAATTCGTCGCTCGCGGTGGCCGTGGGCTATCCGGAACTCGTGTCGGTGGCCAACACCACCATCGGCTCGAACGGCCGGGCCTTCGAGTGCATCGCGATCATCATGGCGGTCTACCTGCTGTTGTCGCTGTTGATCTCCTTCGGCATGAACCGCTACAACACGCGCGTCGCGCTCAGGGGCTGGCGATGAGAAACGTCGCACAAGGGCCCATCGCCTGGCGCAGCGAGCTCTGGGGTTCGCCGCTGCGCGCATTGGCCACCGTGGTGTTGATCGCGCTGCTCGCGTGGGGCGGCTTCCATGCCGTCGAATGGGGCGTGGTGCGCGCGGTGTTCCGGCCCGATGCCGAAGCTTGCCGCGCGGTGCAGCATGGCGCTTGCTGGGGCGTGGTGGCCGAGAAATGGCGGCCAATGCTGTTCGGCCGCTTTCCCTATGAAGAGCAATGGCGCCCGGCCATCGCGGTGGTCGTGTTGTCGGCCGTCACGGTGCTGAGCGCCTGGCCGCGCAGCTGGCGCTGGTGGCTGCTGCCGCTCTGGGCCGTGGCGCTGCTGCTCTTCGTGCTGCTGATGCGCGGCGGCGTGCTTGGCTTGAACGCTGTGCCGACGAGTCGCTGGGGCGGATTGCCGCTCACCATCGGCCTTGCGGTGGTCGGCCTGGCACTGGCCTTTCCGCTGGCGCTGCTGCTGGCGCTCGGGCGGCGCTCGGGCTGGCCGGTGGTTCGCACGCTGAGCGCGAGCTACATCGAGCTGGTGCGCGGCGTGCCGCTGATCTCGGTGCTGTTCATGGCCTCGTTCCTGCTGCCGCTGCTGTGGCCGGCCGGCTGGCAACCCGACGTACTCGTGCGCGTGCTCGCGGGCCTGGCGTTGTTCGTGGCGGCTTACCTGGCCGAGATCATCCGCGGCGGCCTGCAGGCCGTGCCGCGCGGGCAGACCGAGGTGGCCATGGCGCTGGGCTTCGGGCGCTGGCCCGTGCAGCGGGACATCGTGCTGCCACAGGCCCTGCGGCTCGTGGTGCCCGCGCTGACCAACAACGTGGTCGGCACGCTCAAGGACACTTCACTGGTCACGGTGGTCGGCCTGTTCGAGCTCACCGGCGCACTGGGCCTGGCACTCGGCGGCGACCCGACCTGGCGGCCGTTCTACCTCGAGGGCTACCTCTTCATCGCGGCGGTGTATTGGGTGCTGTGCTTCGGGCTCTCGCGCTACAGCGTGTGGCTGGAGCGAAGGCTGGCGAGCGCGCCGACCTGAGGCGCGCTGCCTGCTGCGGCCGAACAAGGCGCGCACCGAACCCGCGGGCGGCCAGCTCGCTCGGGCTCAGGTCTTTCTGGATCGCGGCATCAGTTCGGCATAGCCCGTCGCCGGATCCTGCTCACGGGCGAAGTGCCATTCGGGCAGCCAGGCGATCAGTATCTCGGCTGTGGTGCGCACAGAGCAGCCCGGCGCGACGTGGCCGCCCCGGACCTGGCCCGCACCGTCCGACACGCTGATGTGCAGATGAGATCCGTCCGGCGACAGCGTGCCGGACAGCGTGAGGATTTCAAGATCGCCTTCGAGCACTGCAGCGGTTTCTGCGCCGGCGTACCGGATGCACGCGCCGCGGAGACTGCCGACGCCGGAGACCACGAAGGCGGCTTCGGCGCCGCGGTGCTTCAGCGCAGCATCGAGCGCGGCGCGCAGGTCGTCGCCGGGGTTCAGGCGCAGCGCGTGTGCTTGCATGGCGGGCGGGTGGTGCTGTCTGGCCTCAGCCCGCCGACAGCGCCTTGTCCACCAGCTGCTGTGCCTCTTCGAGGATGCGCCCCAGGTGCTCCGCACCCTTGAAGCTCTCGCCGTAGATCTTGTAGATGTTCTCGGTGCCCGAGGGCCGCGCAGCGAACCAGCCGTTGCCGGTGACGACCTTCACACCGCCGATGGCCGCGCCGTTGCCCGGCGCATGGCTCAGCACGGCTTCGATCTTGTCGCCCGCGAGCTCGGTCGAGCTGACCTGCTGCGGCGACAGGCTCGACAGTTTCTTTTTCTGCTCCACCGTGGCCGCCGCATCCACGCGATCGGACACCGGCTGGCCCAGCGCCTGCGTCAGCTCGGCGTAGCGTTCGCCCGGGTCGCGCCCGGTGCGCGCGGCGATTTCGGCCGAGAGCAGGGCGGGCACGATGCCGTCCTTGTCGGTGGTCCACGCCGAGCCGTCGAAGCGCAGGAAGGTCGCGCCCGCGCTTTCCTCGCCGCCGAAGCCCAGCGAGCCGTCCACCAGCCCGTCGACGAACCACTTGAAGCCCACCGGCACCTCGTAGAGCTTGCGGCCGAGCCGGGCCGTGACACGGTCGATCATCTGGCTGCTCACCACCGTCTTGCCGACGGCCGCTTGCGCCGGCCACTGCGGGCGGTGCGTGTAGAGGTAGTCGATCATCACCGCGAGATAGCTGTTCGGCTGCATCAGGCCCGCGCTGCGCGCCACCACGCCGTGGCGGTCGTGGTCGGTGTCGCAGGCAAAGGCGATGCCGAAGCGGTCTTTCAGGGCGATCAGCTTGTGCATCGCGTCGGGCGAGGACGGGTCCATGCGGATGCGGCCGTCCCAGTCGAGCGACATGAAGCGGAAGGTCGGGTCGACCTCCTGGCTGAGCACTTCGAGGCGCTTGAGCCTGTAGCGCTCGGCAATGGCGGGCCAGTAGTGCACGCCGGCGCCGCCGAGCGGATCGACGCCCAGGTCGATCTCCACGCCGCGAATCGCGTCCATGTCGAGCACCTGGGCCAGATCTTCGACGTAGGTGTTCAGGTAGTCGTGCCGGCGCGTGGTCGAAGCGCGCAGCGCCTGCGCGAGCGGCATGCGCTTCACGCCTTCGAGTCCGCTCGCCAGCATCTTGTTGGCGGCTGCCTCGACGGCGGAGGTGATGTCGGTGCCCGCCGGGCCGCCGTTGGGCGGGTTGTACTTGAAGCCGCCGCTTTCGGGCGGATTGTGCGAGGGCGTGATCACGATGCCGTCGGCCAGCCCTGTCGTGCGTCCGCGGTTGTAGACCAGGATGGCGTGCGAGACGGCCGGCGTGGGTGTGTACTCGTCGTCCTTCGACAGCATCAGTTCGACGCCGTTGGCCGCGAGCACTTCCACAGCGCTGCTGAACGCCGGGGTGGAGAGCGCGTGCGTGTCGATGCCGAGGAACAGCGGACCGTCGATCCCCTTTTGGCGCCGATAGTCGGCAATGGCCTGGCTGATGGCCAGCACATGCCATTCGTTGAATGCGTTGTCGAAGGAGGAGCCGCGATGTCCCGAGGTTCCAAAGGCCACGCGCTGCGCGGCGACCGAAGGATCGGGCCGGCCCGTGTAATAGGCGGAGACAAGGCGCGGAACGTTGACGAGCAGGTCCAGCGGAGCGGGCTGGCCTGCGAGGGGATTGGTTTTCTGGCTCATGCGGGTGTTGCCGTTCGAGTTGAATCAAGTCGACAACATCATGCCGCAGGATGCGCCTGCGAATGAAACAAGCGGAAAGCGAGCTACTGCGACGCCAACGCTTCCATCAGCTCGGTCTCGATCGCCAGCTGCGTCTTCTGGCCCTGCAGTTCCGGCCCGCTGATCAGGAAGGTGTCTTCCACGCGCTCGCCCAGGGTTGTGATCTTGGCGAGCTGCAGGTTCAGGTGATGTCGTGCGAGCACGCGCGCCACCGAATACAGCAGTCCCGCGCGGTCGCTGGCCGAGATGTTGAGCAGCCAGCGCTGAGCCTTGTCGTCGGGCAGCAGGCTGATGCGCGGCTTGATCGGGAAACTGCGCACGCGGCGCGACACCCGTCCCACGCTCGGCGAGGGCAGGGGGCCGGCCTCGGTCAGCGTCTGCGCGAGGCCCGACTCGACCATGCTGATGAGGTCGCGGTAGTGGTCGGGCTGGAAAGCGGTCACCACCTGGAAGGTGTCGAGCGCATAGCCGTTGCTTGCGGTGTGTACTTTCGCGTCAAGAATGTTGAACGACGACTGATCGAAATACCCGCAGATGCGCGCGAACAGGTCGGGCTGGTCGGGCGTGTAGACCACCACCTGCAGGCCTTCGCCCACCGGCGAAAGATGCGCCCGAACGACGGGCGGCGCCTTGGGGTCGACGGGCACGTTCGGCGGCGGCACGAAGCGCGAGAGCTGCTTGGCGTGCCAGGCGATCTCGGTGGCGTCGTGGCGCATGAAGTAGCCCACGTCGAGCGTGTCCCACAGCGCCTTGTGGGCCTCGAAGCGCTGGGCGTGCAACGCCAGCTGCACCAGTGCTTCGCGCTTGCGCGATTCCACCTCGGCGTCGGGGTCGGGCATGCGACCGCCGAGCGCGCGCAGCGTGTAGCGGTACAGGTCTTCGAGCAGCTTGCCCTTCCAGGCATTCCACACGCGCGGCGACGTGCCGCGGATATCGGCCACCGTCAGCAGATAAAGGGCTGTCAGGTAGCGCTCGTTGCCCACGCGTTTGGCAAAGGCGCCGATCACCTCGGGGTCGCTCAGGTCCTGCTTCTGCGCGACCTGGCTCATCACCAGGTGTTCGGCGACGAGGAATTCGATCAGCTTGGCATCTTCGCGCGCAATGCCGTGCTGCTTGCAGAAGCGCTGCACGTCGCGCGCGCCGAGCGTCGAATGGTCGCCGCCGCGGCCCTTGGCAATGTCGTGGAAGAGCGCGGCCACGTAGAGGATCCACGGCTTGTCCCAGCCGGCGGCGAGCTGCGAGCAGAACGGGTATTCGTGCGCGTGCTCGGCGATGAAGAAGCGCCGCACGTTGCGCAGCACCATCAGGATGTGCTGGTCTACCGTGTAGACGTGGAACAGGTCATGCTGCATCTGTCCCACGATGCTGCGGAACACCCGCAGGTAGCGGCCCAGCACCGAGGTCTGGTTCATGAGCCTGAACGCATGCGTGATGCCGTAGGGCTGCAGCAGGATGCGCATGAAGGTCTGGTGGTTGACCGGATCGTTGCGGAACTTGCTGTCCATCACGTGGCGCGCGTTGTAGAGCGCGCGCAGCGTGCGGGCCGACAGGCCCTGAACGCCGATGGTCTTCTGGTAGAGAAGAAAGGTCTCGAGGATGGCGTGCGGCTCGCGCTCGTAGAGATCGTCGCTCGCAATTTCGATCAGGCCGGCGCGCTCGAAGAAGCGCTCGTTGATCGGCGTGTGCTGCTCGTCCACCGGCTGCAGCCGCTCCGCGATGTTGAGCAGCAGGATCTGATTGAGCTGCGAAACCGCCTTGGCCGCCCAGTAGTAGCGCCGCATCAGCGCCTCGCTCGACTTGCGCTGCGATTCGCCTTCGTAGCCGAAGCTCGCGGCCACGGCCGTCTGCAGGTCGAACACCAGGCGGTCTTCGCGCCGCTTGGCAATCACGTGCAGGCGCGCGCGGATCAGCGAGAGCAGGGCTTCGTTGCGCTTGATCTGCTGCGCCTCGAAGGACGTTGCCAGCCCGTTCTTGGCCAGGTCGTCCCAGCGGCTGCCGAAGCCGGCGGCCTTGGTCATCCAGAGAATGGTCTGCAGGTCGCGCAGCCCACCCGGCGATTCCTTGCAATTGGGCTCGAGCGCATACGGCGTGTTGTCGTACTTCTGGTGGCGATGCCGCATTTCCTGCGACTTGGCCACGAAAAAGGCCTGCGGATCGATGGCCCTCGCGAAGCGCCTGCGGAACGCCACGAACAGCTTCTTGTTGCCCGTGATGAGCCGGGATTCGAGCAGCGAGGTCTGGACCGTGACGTCTTTCTCGGCTTCGGCCAGGCACTCTTCGACGGTGCGCACGCTGGAGCCGATTTCGAGCCCTGCGTCCCAGCAGTGGCCGATGAAGGCTTCGATGCGCGCCGGATCGATTTCGCTGTCGTGGCCCTCGGGCGGCAGCAGCAGCAGCACGTCGACGTCGGAATACGGAAACAGCTCCCCGCGGCCGAAGCCGCCCACGGCCGCCAGCGTGAGCGAGTCGCCGAAGTCCGCTTCGTGCCAGAGCGCGCACAGCGTCTGGTCGGCCAGGGCCGACAACTGGCGCAACACGGCGTGCACGCTGCGCGTGGGCGCGCGCGCAAAACGCAGGGTGTCGAACAGCGCCAGTTTCTTCGCGCGATAGGCTTCGCGAAGCGTGGCGACGTCGATCTTGGCTGGTTCGATCACGGCTTTGTCCGGGGCCGTGCGCCGCGCGCGCGGCTCACGTTTTCGTGGAAGTGACGAACGAGGGCAGCGGCGGGCTGCCTTCGGACAGCGTGAGCACCTCGTAGCCCGTTTCGGTGACCAGCACCGAGTGTTCCATTGCGCCGACAGCGAATGGTCGCGAGTGACGATGGTCCAGCCGTCGTACTGGCCGCCCCTGAAATCTTCCTTCACCTCGCGCTTGCCGGCATTGATCATCGGCTCGATGGTGAAGATCATGCCGGGCTTGAGTTCTTCGAGCGTGCCCGGGCGGCCGTAATGCAGCACCTGCGGTTCTTCATGGAAGCGCTGGCCCACGCCGTGGCCGCAAAACTCGCGCACCACCGAATAGCCGTGGCCTTCGGCGAACTTCTGGATGGCATGGCCCACGTCGCCCAGGTGCGCGCCCGGGCGCACCTGCATGATGCCGTGCCACATGGCTTCGAAGGTGATGTGGCACAGGCGCTTGGCGGCAATGGAGGCGTCGCCGATGATGTACATGCGGCTGTTGTCGCCGAACCAGCCGTCCTTGATGACGGTCACGTCGACGTTCATGATGTCGCCCTTCTTCAAGGGCTTGTCATTCGGAATGCCGTGGCACACCACATGGTTCACCGAGGTGCAGAGCGACTTCGGAAAGGGCACGCTGCTGGCGCCCATGTAGCCCACGGTGGCCGAGGTGGTGCCCTGCTTGACCATGTATTCGGCGGCCAGCCGGTCCACGTCGTTGGTCGTGATGCCAGGCTTGATGAAAGGCGTGAGGTAGTCCAGCACCTCGGAAGCCAGGCGGCAGGCGACGCGCATGGCTTCGATGCCTGCTGCGTCCTTGTAGGTAATGCTCATCCCGGAATTATCCCATTCACCCGGCTAAAATTCAGGGCTTACGCGGATGGCCCCAGTCAGCGGCCATCCGCCTCGATTTTCTTGATTCCCAACGCGGCCCCCAGGCCCTTTCGACCGTGACGCAGCCCGCACCTCAAGCCCTTCCTGTCGTAACCATGTTCGAGGGCGGCAGCGCACTCAGCGATTTCCGCGCGCGGCAGCTGCTGCCCAAGCTGCAGGCCATCGAGCCCCGCATCGAAGGCATTGCCGCGCGTTTCGTGCACCTGGTGGTCACCGACGCCGCCCTGGACGCGGCCGACCACGACCGCTTCGCTGCGCTCCTGACCTACGGCGAGCCCTTCGAGGCGCTGGCCAAGGCCGGTACTTCCGTGGTGGTCACCCCGCGCCTGGGCACGGTGTCGCCCTGGGCTTCCAAGGCCACCGACATTGCCCACAACTGCGGGCTGGCGCTGCGCCGGGTCGAGCGGGTCACGCAGTACCACCTGAAGCTCAAGGCCCCGCTGATCGGCAAGGCGCCCGTGCTCGAGGGCGACATGCTCGCGGCCGCGGCCGGCCCGCTGCACGACCGCATGACCGAATCGGTGCTGGCCACGGTGGAGCAGGCCGCCAGCCTGTTCAGCGAACTGCCGGCCCAGCCGATGGCGCAGGTCGACGTGCAGACCGGCGGCCGCGAGGCCCTGGTGGCGGCCAACACCGGCTTCGGCCTGGCGCTGGCCGAGGACGAGATCGACTATCTCGTCGAGGCCTTCACCCGCCTGGGGCGCAACCCCAGCGACGTCGAACTGATGATGTTCGCGCAGGCCAACAGCGAGCACTGCCGCCACAAGATCTTCAATGCCGCCTTCACCATCGACGGCGTGGCCCAGCCGCAGAGCCTGTTCTCGATGATCCGCCACACCGAGAAGCAGAACCCGCAGCACACGGTCATTGCCTATGCGGACAACGCCTCGGTGATGGAAGGCGCGACCGTCGAGCGCTTTGTGGCCAGGTCGGACTCGCAAAGCTATCAAAAAGATAGCGCGCTGAGCCATGTGCTCATGAAGGTGGAGACGCACAACCACCCGACCGCCATTTCCCCGTTCCCGGGCGCCTCGACCGGTGCGGGCGGCGAGATCCGCGACGAAGGCGCCACCGGCCGCGGCTCCAAGCCCAAGGCCGGCCTGACCGGCTTCACCGTGTCCAAGCTCTGGCCGGAAGAAGGCCACTACGGCAAGCCCGAGCACATCGCCAGCCCGTTGCAGATCATGACGGAGGGCCCGCTGGGCGGCGCCGCGTTCAACAACGAATTCGGCCGGCCCAACCTGCTGGGCTACTTCCGCGAATACGAGCAGACCGTGGCGAGCGACCTCGACACCGTGCGGCGCGGCTATCACAAGCCCATCATGATCGCGGGCGGCTTGGGGCAAATCGACGCGACCCAGACCAAGAAGATCCAGTTCCCGGCCGGCTCGCTGCTGATCCAGCTCGGCGGCCCCGGCATGCGTATCGGCATGGGCGGCAGCGCCGCCAGCTCGATGGCGACCGGCGCCAACGCGGCCGAACTCGACTTCGACTCGGTGCAGCGGGGCAACCCCGAGATCGAGCGCCGTGCGCAGGAAGTCATCAACCACTGCTGGCAGCAGGGCGCGGCCAACCCGATCCTGGCGATCCACGACGTGGGCGCGGGCGGCCTGAGCAATGCCTTCCCCGAACTGACCAACGACGCCGGCCGCGGCGCGCGCTTCGACCTGCGTGCGGTGCCGCTCGAAGAATCGGGCATGGCGCCGAAGGAAATCTGGTGCAACGAAAGCCAGGAGCGCTACGTGCTGGCCATTGCGCCGGAATCGCTCGAACAGTTCAAGGCCTTCTGCGAGCGCGAGCGCTGCCCGTTCTCGGTGGTGGGCGTGGCGACCGAGGAGCGCCAGCTGCTGGTGGCCGATGAAGGCGCCGCGGTGCAGCCGGTCGACATGCCGATGGACGTGCTGTTGGGCAAGCCGCCCAAGATGCACCGCGACGTGAAGACCGTGGCGCGCAGCTTCAAGCCGCTCGACCTCACGGGCGTCGATCTGCAGAAGGCCGCCATCGACGTGCTCTCGCACCCGACCGTGGCTTCTAAGCGCTTCCTGATCACCATCGGCGACCGCACCGTGGGCGGCCTGAGCCACCGCGACCAGATGGTCGGCCCATGGCAGGTGCCGGTGGCCGATTGCGCCGTCACGCTGGCCGACTACAAGGGCTTTGCAGGCGAGGCGATGAGCATGGGCGAACGCACGCCGCTGGCCGCGCTCGACGCGCCGGCCTCGGGCCGCATGGCCGTGGCCGAGGCCATCACGAATCTGCTGGCCGCGCCGATCGAACTCTCGCGCGTCAAGCTCTCGGCCAACTGGATGGCCGCCTGCGGCGAACCGGGCGAAGACGCCGCGCTGTACGAAACCGTCAAGGCCGTGGGCCTGGAGCTGTGCCCGGCGCTGGGCGTGTCGATTCCGGTCGGCAAGGATTCGCTGTCGATGCGCACGCAGTGGAAAGACGGCGACGAAGCGAAGAAGGTCACTTCGCCCGTCAGCCTGATCGTCACCGCTTTTGCCTCGCTGGCCGACGTGCGCGGCACGCTCACGCCGCAGCTCGATGCCAGCGAAGCCGACACGACGCTCGTGCTCATCGACCTGGGTTGCGGCCGGCACCGCATGGCCGGCAGCATCCTGGCGCAGACGCTCGGCCAGAGCGGCGACGTGGTGCCCGACCTCGACGACCCGGCGCAGCTCGTGGCGCTGGTCGATGCCGTGAATGCGCTGCGCGCCGACGGCAAGATCCTGGCCATGCACGACCGCAGCGACGGCGGCCTGTTCGCCACTGCCTGCGAAATGGCCTTTGCGGGCCATGTGGGCGTGGCCCTCAACGTCGACATGCTGGTCACCGAAGGCGACGGCATCTCCGACAGCCGCATGGAAACCGGCGACGCCAAGAACTGGGCGCAGCAGGTCAGCGCGCGGCGCGAGGAGCTCACGCTCAAGGCGCTCTTCAACGAAGAACTCGGCATGGTGCTGCAGGTGCGCACCGCCGAGCGCAACGACGTGATGCAGGTGCTGCGCGCCCACGGACTCAGTGCCCACAGCCATTTCGTCGGCAAGACCCGGCCGGCCAGCTCGGCCATGGACGCGGGCAAGGGCAAGCTCGAAGTCTGGCGCGATGCCAGGTCGGTGTTCAGCGCGACGCTGCACGACCTGCACCAGGTGTGGGATTCGGTCAGCTGGAAGATCGCGCGCGAGCGCGACAACCCGGCCTGCGCCGATGCCGAGCACGCCGCGGCGGGTGTGCCTTCGGACCCGGGCATGCACGTGTTCCTGCCGGACGCGCCGGTTGCACCCGTCGCCCCCGCCATCCTCCAATCGCGCCCCAAGGTCGCGATCCTGCGCGAGCAGGGCGTCAACTCGCATGTGGAGATGGCCTACGCCTTCACCGAAGCCGGCTTCGAAGCCTACGACGTGCACATGACCGACCTGCAGACGGGCAGGGCGGACCTCGCCAACTTCAAGGGCGTGGTCGCCTGTGGCGGCTTCAGCTACGGCGACACCCTGGGCGCCGGCATCGGCTGGGCGCGCAGCATCACCTTCAACCCGAAGCTCGCCGAGCAGTTCAAGGCTTTCTTCGGCCGCGAAGACACCTTCGGCCTGGGCGTGTGCAACGGCTGCCAGATGTTCGCCGAACTGGCGGACATCATTCCAGGCGCCGAGGCCTGGCCGCGCTTCACCACCAACCAGAGCGAGCGTTTCGAGGCGCGCCTGTCGATGGTCGAGGTGCTCGAATCGCCCAGCATCTTCTTTGCGGGCATGGCCGGCAGCCGGCTGCCGATCGCGGTGGCGCATGGCGAGGGTTATGCCAACTTCAAGCACCGCGGCGATGCCGCCAAGGCCATTGCGGCGATGCGCTTCGTGGACAACCACGGCAACCCGACCGAGCAATACCCGTTCAACCCGAACGGCAGCGCGGGCGGCCTGACCTCGGTCACCACGCCGGACGGCCGCTTCACCGCCGTCATGCCGCACCCGGAGCGCGTGTTCCGCAACATCCAGATGAGCTGGACCGGTGGCGACAGGAACGAACTGAGCCCGTGGATGCGCATCTGGCGCAATGCGCGCCGCTGGGTGGGCTGACAAGGTCAAGGCTCTGCACGGGCCATGAAAAAAAGCGGCCGACAGGCCGCTTTTTTATTTCCAGAACACCGCGGAACCGGCTTTGCCGGGCCGCTGGTCTGGGCGTTATTCCACTTTTGCCTTCGCGCGCAGTTCTTCCTGGTACTTCTGCAGGCGCTGCTGCTGCAGCTGCTGCGTGATCTGCGGCTTCACTTCTTCCATCTTCGGAAGCTGCGCCTGGCGGATGTCGTCGACGCGGATGATGTGGTAGCCGAACTGCGTCTTGATCGGCGCAGGGGTGGTTTCACCCTTCTTCAGCTTGATCATCGCTTCCGAGAACTCGGGCACGAAGCTCGCCGGGTTGGCCCAGTCGAGGTCGCCGCCGTTGGCGCCCGATCCCGGGTCCTTGCTCTGCTTCTTGGCGATGTCCTCGAACTTGGCGCCCTTCTTCAGGTCGGCCATGATCTTCTTGGCCTGGTCTTCCGTTTCGACCAGGATGTGGCGGGCCTTGTATTCCTTGCCGCCGTTGGCCGCCACGAACTTGTCGTACTCGGCCTTGACGTCGGCGTCCGAGACCGGGCTGGTCTTGCGGTAGTTCTCGAACAGCGCGCGGATCAGGATCGCCTGGCGGGCAAGTTCGAGCTGGTTCTTGTAGTCCTCGGTGGCGTCGAGGCCCTGCTTCTGAGCTTCCTGCATGAACACTTCGCGCGCAACGACTTCCTCGCGCAACTGGCCCTGCATCTCCGGCGTGACCGGCCGGCCGGCTGCCGCCAGCTGCTGGGCCAGCACGTCCATGCGCGCCTTGGGCACGGGCTTGCCGTTGACGATGGCTGCGTTCTGCGCCATGGCCGCCACGGGAATCGCACCGAGCAGCGCTGCGGCCGCAACGGCCTGCAAGATTTGTTTTTTCATGGAATGAATATCAGGCTGGAGGGAAATGCGCGTATGGGAAAAAGCGCGTGGAAGAAAGCGGATGAGACGACGGAAACGAAGAAGAAGGGAGGGCGGGCTGGCGCGGCCATGTTGGCGGATGGCGGCGTGAAACTGATCCGAAGACTCAGAGCACCTCGATGGCGATGGCGTGCAGACCCTGCGCGATAAAAACTTGGAGGGCATCATACACAAGGCGATGGCGCGCCACGCGGGGCTTCCCTTCGAACAGTGGGGAAGCAACGCGAACCCGGAAATGGGTGCCGCGACCCTCCGCGTTGGCGCCGGCATGGCCGGCGTGGGCGCTGCTCTCGTCGATCACCTCCAGCACCGTGGGCTGGAGCGCCTGGCGCAGCGCCGCTTCGAGGTCGCGCGCCGTCGGCAAGGGGTGGTTCGCTGCTGCGCTCATGCGGCGGGCTTGTCGTCGCCCTTGAGGTGCGGCGAGATGTAAAGCCCCTGCGCCACCAGGAAGACGACGGGAAACGCATAGCCCCAGAGCTTGAAGTTGACCCAGGCCTCGGTGGTGAAGTACGCCGCCACGTAGCCGTTGATGGCGGCCATGAAGAGGCAGTAACCGATCCAGGCCACGTTGAGGCGGCCCCACACGCGGTCGGGCAATTGCAGCTGCGAGCCCAGCAGCATCTTGAGGAAGTTCTTCTTCAGCGCCCAGAGCGCAACCGCCAGGGCGATGGCCATGGCACCGTAGAGGACCGTGGGCTTCCACTTGATGAAGCGGTCGTCGTGCAGCACCAGCGTGAGCGTGCCGAACAAGAGGATCAGCACCAGCGTGGCCTTCTGCATGGCCTGCAGCTTGCGGTCCAGGGCGTAGATGATGCCCATCTGCAGCACGGTGGCGGCCATGAGCACGCCGGTGGCGGTGTAGATGTCGGCCAGCTTGTAGGCGCCGAAGAACAGCAGGATCGGAAAGAAGTCGAGGATCAGTTTCATGCGCTGGGCGGAGTCGGTTGGTTATTTCTTCTGGAAGTCCAGCGAGGCGGAATTCATGCAGTAGCGAAGGCCGGTTTCGGTGGGGCCATCGGGGAACACGTGGCCCAGGTGGGCGCCGCAATTCGCGCAGACGTTCTCGGTGCGCACCATGCCGTGCGAACGGTCGACGATGTTCCTGATGGCACCCGGAACGGCTTCTTCCGAGAAGCTGGGCCAGCCGCAACCCGCGTCGAATTTGGTCGACGCCTCGAACAGTTTGGCGCCGCAGCAGATGCAATGGTAGGTGCCGTCCTCCCAGTGCGCCTCGTACTTGCCGGTGAAGGGGCGCTCGGTGGCGGCATGGCGCGTGACCTCGAAGGCCGCGGGCTCGGCGCCTTTTTCAGCGAGCAGGGCTTTCCATTCGGCGTCGGTTTTCTGTACGGGAGTGGTCATGATGAGCAGCTGATTGCGATCGTGGAGGCCCAGTCGGGCGGAAACCCGGCATAGGCATCGGCACCGGGATGTTCTTCAGATGGGGTTTGGAGCAGTGTCAGCAAGGTTGCCACACCCGAGAAGTCTTTTCGGCCTGCCGCTTCGATGGCTTGCTGCCCCAGGTGGTTCCTCAACACGTACTTTGGATTGGATTTGAGCATCAAGTCCGCGGCTTGCGGACGCGATGCCTGCGCGTGGCGCTCTGAAAATAATAGCAGCCATGCATCGAAGCCGGCTCGATCCAGGAACAGGTCGCGCACTGGCTCGGCGTTGCCGCCGGCCATGTGCTGCGAAAGGCGGCGCCAGAAGATCGTGTAGTCGACCTTTTCCGCGGCCAGGAGCTTCAGCAGGCCCTCGATGAGCGTGCGGTCGCCCCCGGCCGAATCGGTGAGTCCGAGCTTGGCCCCCATCCGGCCCTCGAATTCGCTCGGAAACACCGTCTTGTAAGACTCCAGCGCCGCCACCGCAATTTCCTGGTCGCCGATCAGCGGCAGCAGTGCCTGCGCCAGGCAGAACAGGTTCCAGTAGGCCACGTTGGGCTGCTGGTTGAAGGCATAGCGGCCGCTGGTGTCGCTGTGGTTGCAGATGTGGCGCGGATCGAACCCGTCCAGGAACTGGAATGGCCCGTAGTCGATGGTGAGCCCCAGAATGCTCATGTTGTCGGTGTTCATCACGCCGTGGCAAAAGCCCACGGCCTGCCATTGGGCGAGCAGGGCGGCGGTGCGCTCGCTCACGGCTTCCAGGAAGGCCGCATAGGCGTTGCCGTTGAAGCGCTCGGTGGTGCGGCAGGCCGGGTAATAGCGGTCGATCACGTAGTCGGCCAATGCGCGCAGCTCGGCGTCGCGCTGGTTTGCCGCAAAGTGCTCGAAGTGGCCGAAGCGGATGAAACTGGGCGCCACGCGGGTCACCACGGCCGCGGTTTCCGGTTCTTCGCGGTACACGGGGGCGTCCGAGCCTGCGACGCAGAGCGCGCGGGTGGTGGGTATGCCGAGGCCGTACATGGCCTCGCTGCAGAGGAATTCGCGGATGCTGGAGCGCAGCACGGCGCGGCCGTCGCCGCCGCGCGAGTAGGGCGTGCGGCCCGCACCCTTGATCTGCACTTCGAGGCCGCCCGCTGTCTCGCCCAGCATGATCGCGCGGCCATCGCCGAGCTGGCCGGCCCAGACGCCGAACTGGTGGCCGCTGTAGACCGTCGCAAAGGGCCGGGTTCCCGCCACGGACAGGTTGCCGGTCAGGGCTGCCAGCGTGCTGTCCGATCGCCCCCAGCCGGGCGGCAAGCCGAGCTCGCGCGCCATCGCCTCGCTGTGGCCCACCCAGTAGGGATCGGGTAGCGGCGTCGGCCGCAATTCGGTGAGAAACGCGGGCCCCAGCGCCAGAAATCCCGGTTTCCATTGCAGTCCCAGGTCGGCGGCGACCGTGTCTTCGGCAAGCAAGCTCATGCCCGGATTGTCCGGCACAGCGCGTAACCCCTTGCGGCGCGGGCCATCGGGGCCCGATGGCGTCAGTGGGCGAGTGCGGGGGCGGCCCAGATCCGCGCCCGGTATTGCGCGGGCGGCAGGCCGAACCAGCGCTTGCAGGCCCGGAAGAAATTGCTGCTGTCGACGAAGCCGAGCATGTCCGCCACGTCGGTGAGCGTATGGCGGTCTTCGGCCAGGTACTGCTGCGCGAGCTCGCGGCGGGTGCGGTCGAGCAGCGACTGGAACGACACCGACTCTTCCTGCAGCCGCCGCTGCAGCGTGCGCTCCGCCAGACCGAGGCCGGCGGCCACGTCCTGCCGGCGCGGCTCGCCCTGCGGCAGCCGGCGCGCGATTTCGGCGCACACCAGGCTGCTGGTGGTGGTCTGGCCCAGGAGGCTCAGCTGGTCGTCCAGCAGGTGCTCCTGCATCTCGCCCAGGGCGGGGTGATGCGTGGGCAGCGGCATGGCCAGGTCGGTGCTCGACAGCAGCATGCGGTTCGCGGCGGCGTTGAAGCGCACGTCGCAGCCGAAGGCCTCGCGGTGCAGCCGGTCGCTGGCCGGCGCGGGGTAGACGAACTCCATGGCCAGTGGCTGCAGTTCACGCCGCGTGAGCCACTGGCATTGCATGAGGGTGGTCAAGAGGGCGTATTCGACGCGCTGGCGAGGTATCGGCAGGCTGCCGCCGTTGTGCTCCATCACCATCCAGCAACCGCGCGGGTCGGGTTGCAGCGAGAAAGCGGTCGCGTCCGAGATCACGGCCATGTAGCGCGCCAGCCGCGCGAGGGCCGAGCCGAGATCGGGGCTGCAGGCCATGGCGTGGCCGACCGTGCCCAGCTTGCTGTGCGTGGCGGCCAGGTCGCGATGCAGGCCCAGCGAGGGCTTGCCGGCGCGCGCCACGGCGAGTTGCCAGAGCATGGTGATTTCGTCGACCGGAATGCGCGCGTTCTGTCGGCGCAGCGAATCGGGATCGAAGCCGGCGCCCTGAAGCAGCGAGGGCACGTCCAGCCCTTCGGCCTCGAACATCGAGAGCACGCCTTCGAGCCACGCGGCCGAGCTGGTCCGCAGCTCGGGCTGCTGCGCGCAGCCCGGCCGGCGTTGCGGCCGGCGCTGGGCATGTGGCATGGGGGCTTCTGAAGTCATTGAATTGGCTCGCTTGCGATAGCGGGGGAAACGCGGTCCGTTCCTAGAATTTTCTGGCGGGTTCGGCCGGCCGGAGTATGGCCACCGGGCACCGATGCAGGAATTCCGATTAACCCGGTGTGGAGACAAAAATGGATACGGCACTGACAGCAGTACAGGCACGGCCAGAAAACCAGCGGGCGGCAGGAACGAGGGTGGCGGTTGCACGGGCCATCGCCATGGCGGCGTGCATGGCTTTCACGGCCTGCGGGGGAGGCGGTTCTTCGGGCTCGTCGTTTGCGTTCCTTCCGATCGCCTCGCCCGCGCCTGCGCCGCCCCCGGCCGCCGACGGCCCCATGGTGCGCCAGACCACCGTTGGCAAGATCGAGGGCGTGGACGACAGCGCCAGGACAGGCACCTGGTTCTGGAAGGGTGTTCCGTTCGCGCAACCGCCGGTCGGCGCGCTGCGCTGGCGCGCACCGGTCGAACCCGCGGCCTGGAACGGCATCCGCCCGGCCACGAAGTTCGGCAACGCCTGCCTGCAGATCGGCCGGCTTTTCAGTCCGGGCACCCACAACACCTACGACGCCACCATCGGCACGAACCTGGGCAAGCCGGTCGGCAGCGAGGACTGCCTGTTCGTCAACATCTGGCGCCCGGCCACCACCGACGCGAGCCTGCCGGTGCTGCTGTTCATCCATGGCGGAAGCAACATCTCGGGCTACACGGCCGACCCGCTGTATGACGGCGCCACGCTGGCGAAGAAAGCCAACGCGGTGGTCATCACCGCCAGCTACCGCCTGGGCATCCTGGGCTTCCTGAACCTGCCGCAACTGCGGCCGGGCGGCACCGCGGGCGACGATTCGGGCAACTTCGCGCTGCTCGACAACATGGCGGCGCTGCGCTTCGTCAAGAACAACGTCGCGAGCTTCGGCGGCGATCCGAACAACGTCACGCTGTCGGGTGAATCGGCGGGCGCGACCAACCTGCTGGCGGTGATGACCTCGCCGATGGCCAAGGGCCTGTTCCACAAGGCCTTCGAGATGAGTGGCGGCATCTCGCTCGCCAGCAATCTGCCGCCCGGCACGCTGCCTTCGCTCCAGCCGGCCGCGTCTTCGCTCGCGCAGGGCCAGGCCATCCTGGAGAAACTGCTCGTGGCCGACGGCACCGCGGCCGACGCAGCGGCCGCCAAGGCCTACATCGGCACACGCACTCCGGCGCAGATTGCCGACTACCTGCGCGCACAGGAAGGCGGCGCCATGCTGGTCACGGTGGTCACCGCCGGGCTGGGGGCTGTCGGGCCCATTCCGGACGGCACAGTGATCCCGGCCGACCCGATCGGCGCCATTGCGGCCGACCAGTACGTGAAGGTGCCCCTCGTCGCGGGCAACACGCGCGACGAGGGCAAGCTCTTCGCATCGCTGCTGCCGGCCATCGGCTTTCCGAAGTCCGGCTGGATCGTCAACGACGCGCAGCGCTTCTCGATGATGTCCGGCTTCGATCCCGACGCGGCGCCCTCGCTCACGGTGGCCGACATCATCGATCCGTTCTACCTCCCGGTAGACACCCCAGGCACGGGCTACAACGCGGCGACCGGGCTCATCACGAAGCATCTTTTCGAGGCCAATCGCGACAACCTCCTCAACACGATGAAGACACGCCAGTCCAACATCTGGCACTACCGCCTCGATTGGGCGCAGGAACCGTCACCGTGGAACGACGTCTATGGCGCCTCGCACGCCTTCGACCTGCCGTTCGTATTCGGCAACTTCGGCTCCTCGCTGCTCAGCAGCGTGATGGCCAGCAAGGCCAACCAGCCAGGCCGGCTCGCCTTGTCCAACGCCGTCATGGCCAGCGTCGGCACGTTCATGCGCAAGGGCGATCCGAACGCCGCCGAACTCGGCGCGAACTGGACGACCTGGCCCTCAAGCCTGCTGCTCGACGCCACGCCGACGGCGGCGAAGATCAGCGTGCAGTAGACGCCGTGTCGCTCGAGCTACCAGTGCGGGTTTCTGTCATTGTGCGAATGGCCGAAGATTGAGTGAATCCGTTGTCCGCAAAGTTTTAGCAGCCATTTCACAAATGACAGGAGCCTTTAGATGCTGGGTTTGATGCAAGACCAACCGCTTTTGATCTCGTCGCTGATCGAATTCGCCGAACGCCATCATGGCGACGCCGAGATCGTCTCGCGCCGTGTCGAGGGCGATATCCACCGAAGCACCTGGGGCAAGATCGCATCGCGCTCCCGGCAGGTGGCCAATGCGCTGGACGGCGAGCAGCTGCTGTTCAGCGACCGCATCGCCACCCTGGCCTGGAACGGCTACCGCCACCTGGAGCTGTACTACGGCGTGAGCGGCACGGGCCGCGTGCTCCACACCATCAATCCGCGCCTGCATCCCGACCAGATCGCATGGATCGCCAACCACGCCGAAGACCAGATCCTGTGCTTCGACCTGAGCTTCCTGCCGCTGGTGCAGGCGGTGCATGCCAGGTGCAGCACCATCAGGAAGTGGATCGCCCTGTGCGATCCCGACAAGCTGCCTGCCGACAGCGGCATTCCCAACCTCGTGAGCTACGAGGCCTGGATGAGCGGGCAATCGACGGACTACGACTGGCCCACCTTCGACGAGAACTCCGCCTCGAGCATGTGCTACACGAGCGGCACCACCGGCAACCCCAAGGCGGCGCTCTACAGCCACCGCTCGACGCTGCTGCACGCCTATGCCGCGGCGCTGCCCGACGTGATGTGCATCTCGGCGCGCGATTCGGTGCTGCCGGTGGTGCCGATGTTCCACGTCAACGCCTGGGGCATCCCGTATTCGGCCGCGCTGGTGGGCGCGAAGATCGTGTTCCCGGGCCCGGCGCTCGATGGCAAGTCGGTGTTCGAGCTCATCGAATCCGAAGGCGTGACCTTCGCGGCCGGCGTGCCCACCGTGTGGCAGATGATGCTGGGCCACATGCAGGCCAACGAGCTGAAGTTCTCCACGCTCAACCGCACCGTCATCGGCGGCTCGGCCTGTCCGCCGGCCATGATCCGCGCGTTCCAGGACATCTACAAGGTCGAGGTGCTGCATGCCTGGGGCATGACCGAGATGAGCCCGCTGGGCACGCTGTGCACGCTCAAGAACAAGCATCTCGCCATGCCGCCCGATGCCCAGCTTGCGATCCGCCTCAAGCAGGGCCGCGCGATCTTCGGCGTCGACATGAAGATCGTCGACGGCGACGGCAAGGAACTGCCCTGGGACGGCAAGGCCTACGGCGACCTGCTGGTCAAGGGGCCGTGGGTCGTGAAGGAATACTTCAAGGGCGAGGGCGGCGATCCGCTCGTTCCCGACGAGCAGGGCCGCGGCTGGTTTCCCACCGGCGACGTCGCCACCATCGACCCCGACGGCTACCTGCAGATCACCGACCGCAGCAAGGACGTGATCAAGTCCGGCGGCGAATGGATCAGCTCGATCGAGATCGAAAACATCGCCGTCTCGCATCCGGCCGTGGCCATGGCGGCGTGCATCGGCGTGGCGCACCCCAAGTGGGACGAGCGGCCCATCGTCGTGGTGGTGAAGAAGCCCAATGCAGAGGTCACGCGCGAAGAGCTGCTCAAGTTCTACGAAGGCAAGACAGCCAAGTGGCAGATTCCCGACGACGTGGTCTTTGTCGAGGCGATTCCGCTCGGCGCCACCGGAAAGATTCTCAAGACAAAGTTGCGCGAACTGCTGAAGGACTACAAGTTGCCCACCGCCTAGCCGCGCACTGTCGCGCAGGCGATAGCAAGGCCGTCTTGGCGGCCTGGCTTGCGGGCATTCCCTGTGCGGCGAAAAAAAGGGGGCTTGTACGCTGCGATCTCGGTCCATCATCCCTGGAGACTCTTCATGTCCCGTGCTATCAAGTCAGTAGCTTTCTGTGCAATGCTGCTCAGCGCCACAGCCTCTTTCGCCCAGAAGGGCGAGACCGTCAAGGTCGCCTGGCTCGACCCGCTGTCCGGCCTGATGGCGGCGGTGGGTACCAACCAGCTGAAGACCACGCAATTCGTGGTCGAGGAGTTCAACAAGAAGAACATCTCCGGCGTGAAGTTCGAGCTCATCGCCATCGACAACAAGCTGAGCCCGCAGGAAACCACCAGCGCGCTGCGTTCGGCCATGGACCAGGGCGCGCGCTATGTGATGCAGGGCAACGGTTCCGGCCCCGCGCTGGCCATCATCGATGCGCTCGAAAAGCACAATGCCCGCAACCCGGGCAAGGAACTGGTCTACATCAACTACGCGGCGGTCGACCCAGACCTCACCAACAGCAAGTGCAGCTACTGGCACTTCCGCCTCGACGCGGACACGTCCATGAAGATGGAGGCGCTGACCACCTTCATGAAGGACCAGCCCGCGATCAAGAAGGTCTACATCCTCGGCCAGAACTACGCGCACGGCCAGCAGGTCTCGAAGTTCGCCAAGCAGAACCTGAAGGACAAGCGCCCCGACATCGAAATCGTCGGCGACGACCTGCACCCGCTCGCGCAGGTGCGCGACTTCGCACCCTACATCGCCAAGATCAAGGCCTCGGGCGCCGATTCGGTCATCACCGGCAACTGGGGCTCCGACCTGGCGCTGCTGATCAAGTCGGCCAACGACTCGGGACTGAACGTCAAGTTCTACACCTACTATGCCTACGGCACCGGGGCGCCGACGGCCATGGGCGCCGGCGCCGACGGCCGCGTGTACGTGGTGGGCTACGGCCACTACAACATGGGCGGCGACATCCAGCGGATCATGGGCGAGTACAAGAAGAAGATGAACGACGACATGGTTCAGACGTCGATCTATCACGCCTTCGCGATGCTCGACACCGCGTTCGACAGGGCCCGCTCCACCGATCCCGTGAAGGTGGCGGCAACCATGGATGGCATGAAGTTCAAGAGCTTCAACGGCGAAGTCGAAATGCGCAAGGCCGACCACCAGCTGCAGCAGGGCCTGTTCATCACCAAGTGGCAAAAAGCGGGTGGCAAGTTCCCCTACGACGCCGAGAACACGGGTTACACGATGGCGCCGGTGAAGTATTACGAATCGTATGTGGCAAGCACGCCGACCACCTGCCAGATGAAGCGCCCGTAGGGCATTTTGCAAACGTGTTTGCTACCCATGGGTAGCACCGGCCTACCCACCGGTAGCACCTTGGAGAAACGCAGTGTCGCCTGCGCGATAGAAACGGCCTTTGCAGCCGCCCTCTTACGGGCATTCCCTGAGGGGAGGGGCTGCAAACGCTTGTACTCTCGTGCGGCCTTTTGAACGGTTTGACCAGGAGATATAGATCGTGAAGTTCGCTCTGAAAATCGCTACAGCAGCCATCCTTTCCGCAGCCGCCACCGGCGCTCTGGCGCAGAAGGGTGAAACCGTGAAGATCGCCTGGCTCGACCCGCTGTCCGGCCTGATGGCGGCGGTGGGCACCAACCAGCTCAAGACCTTCCAGTTCCTGGCCGAAGAATTCAACAAGAAGAATGCGGCCGGCGTGAAGTTCGAAGTCATCGCCATCGACAACAAGCTGAGCCCTCAGGAAACCACCAGCGCCCTGCGCTCGGCCATGGACCAGGGTGCACGCTACGTGGTGCAAGGCAACGGCTCCGGCCCGGCGCTGGCCATCATCGATGCGCTCGAAAAGCACAACGCCCGCAACCCGGGCAAGGAAGTGCTCTACATCAACTACGCGGCGGTCGACCCAGACCTCACCAACAGCAAGTGCAGCTACTGGCACTTCCGCCTCGACGCGGACACCTCCATGAAGATGGAAGCGCTGACCGCGTTCATGAAGGAGCAGACCGACATCAAGAAGGTCTACCTGATCAACCAGAATTACTCGCACGGCCAGCAGGTCTCGAAGTTCGCCAAGCAGAACCTCAAGGACAAGCGTCCCGACATCGAGATCGTCGGCGACGACCTGCATCCCCTGGCCCAGGTGCGCGACTTCTCGCCGTACATTGCCAAGATCAAGGCCTCGGGCGCCGATTCGGTCATCACCGGCAACTGGGGCTCCGACCTGGCGCTGCTGATCAAGTCGGCCAACGACTCGGGGCTGAACGTCAAGTTCTACACCTACTACGCGGTGACGACCGGCACGCCCACCGCCATGGGCGCGGCCTCGGACGGCAAGGTCTACCAGGTGGGCTACAGCCACTACAACGCGCCGGGTCCGGTCCAGCCGCTGATGGGCGAGTTCAAGAAGAAGTTCAACGACGACATGTACACCACGGACATCTACACCGTGTACGCCATGCTCAGCGAAGCCTTCGTGCGCACCAAGTCGACCGAGCCCGTCAAGGTGGCAGCCGCCATGGAAGGCATGAAGTTCAAGAGCTTCAATGGCGACGTGGAGATGCGCAAGGCCGACCACCAGCTGCAGCAGGGCCTGTGGATCACGCGCTGGCAGAAGACCGACGCCAAGAACCCCTACAGCCCGGAGAACACCGGCTACACGCTGGCACCGGTCAAGTTCTACGAGGCCTACGTCGCGAGCACGCCGACGTCGTGCCAGATGAAGCGGCCGGCCCCCTGATCGCGCGCCGACCCGGTCGAGGCCCGACTTCACCACTCGGGCCTTTTTCTTTTCCAACCGACACGAAAGACCGATGAACGTCGAATTCTTCGTCATCTCGCTGCTCAACGGCGTCAGCTACGGGCTGCTGCTGTTCATGCTGAGCTCTGGCCTTACGCTGATCTTCAGCATGATGGGCGTGCTCAATTTCGCGCACGCCAGCTTCTACATGCTCGGTGCGTACATTGCGTACACGCTGTCGGGCATCATCGGCTTCTGGCCGGCGCTTTTCATCGCGCCGCTGCTGGTGGGCCTCTTGGGCGCCGCCTTCGAGCGCTACAGCCTGCGCCGGGTCCACAAGTTCGGCCACGTGCCCGAGCTCCTGGTGACCTTCGGCCTTTCGTACCTGATTCTCGAACTGGTGCAGCTTGCCTGGGGCCGCTCGACGGTGCCCTACGGCCTGCCGCCGCAGCTGCAGGGGCCGCTGTTCTCGCTGTACGGCACGCAGTTTCCCAAGTCGCGCTCGTTCATCATGCTGGTGGCGGTGCTGATGCTCATCTCGGTGTGGCTGCTGCTCACGCGCACGCGCATCGGCCTGGTCATCCAGGCGGCGCTCAAGCACCCCGACATGGTCGAGGCGCTGGGCCACAACGTGCCGCGCGTCTTCATGCTGGTGTTCGGCGGCGGTGCCGCGCTCGCGGGCCTGGCGGGCGTGGTGGGCGGCAATACCTACGTCACCGAACCGGCCATGGCCGCGTCGGTGGGCTCGATCATCTTCGTGGTGGTGGTGGTCGGCGGCATGGGCTCGCTGGCCGGCGCATTCCTCGCGTCGCTGCTGATCGGAATCATCCAGACCTTCGCGGTGGCCATGGACCAGTCGTTTGCCGGCGGCCTGCAGATGCTGGGCGTCGCTGTGACAGACCAGACCTTCGGCTACGAGCTGCTCAAGCTCACGATCTCGCAGGTCGCGCCGATCCTGCCGTACCTGTTCCTGGTGCTGATCCTCATCTTCAGGCCCAAGGGCCTCTTGGGCACGCGGGAGGACTGATGACGCACGCAGCACAGTCCCCCGCCGTTGCCGCTGACCCTCGCCACAATCCTCTTCCGATGGGAGAGGGTGCACGAAAGGGTGGAACCGAAATGACATCCACGACCGCAGTCCCAACCACGCAGTACTACCGCTTCAAGCCCTGGAACATCGGGCGCTTCCTGATCTGGTCGCTGTTCGCGATCGTGCTGATCATCTCGCCGCTGGTGTTCAAGAGCAGCCTGGCGCTCACCATGCTCTCGCAGATGGGCTACCTGATCATCATCTGCCTGAGCTACAACATCCTGCTGGGGCAGGGCGGCATGCTGAGCTTCGGCCATGCCGTCTACGTCGGGCTCGGTTCCTTCCTTGCCATCCACGCGATGAACATGGGCGGCAAGGGCGGGCTGCAGATCCCGCTGGTGGCCATTCCGCTGGTGGGCGGCCTGGCCGGCATGTTCTTTGCCATCCTGCTGGGCTTCGTCACGACCAAGAAATCGGGCACCACCTTCGCGATGATCACCATGGGCATCGGCGAGCTGGTCGCCTCCATGGCGCTGATGTTCCCGAGCTTCTTCGGCGGCGAGGGCGGCATCACCACCGACCGGGTCTACGGTCCGACCTTCTTCGGCTTCAATTTCGGCTCGCAGATCCAGGTGTACTACCTGATCGCCGCGTACTGCTTCGTCTGTACCGCGCTCATGTATGCCTTCACCGGCACGCCGCTCGGCCGCATGCTGAACGCGGTGCGCGACAACCCGGAGCGCGTGGAGTTCATCGGCTACAACACGCAGCGCGTGCGTTACTTCGCATTCATCATCGCCGGCTTCTTCGCCGGCATCGGTGGCGGGCTGGCGTCGATCAACTTCGAGATCGTGAACGCGGCCGACAGCCTGAGCGCCATCCGCTCGGGCGGCTATCTGCTGTTCACTTTCCTGGGTGGCGCGGTGTTCTTCTTCGGACCGATCATCGGCGCGGTGTTGCTGGTGTTCGCGTCGATCCTGCTGTCGGAGCTTTCCAAAGCCTGGCAACTCTACTTCGGGCTGGTGTTCGTGTTCATGGTGATGTTCGCGCCCGGCGGCATCGCCAGCCTGGTGATGATGAACCTGCGGGTCGCCAAGTTCGGCAAGTTCGACCGCTTCTGGCTGCTGTACGTCGCACTCGCGGTGGCGCTGGTGCCGGTCATCGTCGGCGCCGCTGCGCTCATCGAGATGATCTATCACATCCAGCTCAACGCGGCGATGGGCCCGAACCTGAACTTCTTCGGCGTGACGCTGGATACGTCGGGCATGGCAAGCTGGCTCGGCGCGGCGGCCATCCTGGCGGCTGGCCTCGGCGCACTCGAGGTGGCGCGCCGCCGCTTCGTGCGTGTCTGGGGCCAGGCGCAGGAAGAGATCGAAGCAGAAATCAAACGTCGGGAGGCGGCGTAATGAGCGCGCAACACGCACTGGAACTGAAGGCGCTGCGCAAGAATTTCGGCAAGACCGAAATCATCCGCGGCGTGGACCTGGCGGTGAATGCCGGCGAGCGCGTGGCCATCATCGGCCCGAACGGGGCGGGCAAGTCGACGCTGTTCAACCTCATCAGCGGACGGCTGGCACCCACCAGCGGCGAGGTGCTGCTGAACGGCCAGCGCATCGACGGCAAGAAGCCTTTCGAGATCAACCGGTTGGGTCTTTCGCGCAGCTTCCAGATCACCAACATCTTTCCCAAGCTCAGCGTGTTCGAGAACCTGCGCTGCGGGGTGTTGTGGAGCCTGGGCTACCGCTACACCTTCCTGCGCTTTCTCTCGAACCTCGACGACGCCAACGCGCGCACCGAGGAGCTCATCAAGCAGATCGGCCTGGAGCGCAAGCGCGACGTGCACGCGGTGAACCTCACCTACGCCGAGCAGCGCGCCCTGGAGATCGGCGTGACCATCGCCGGCGGCGCCGGCGTCATTCTCCTGGACGAGCCCACGGCCGGCATGAGCAAGACCGAGACCTCGCACTTCATCTCGCTCATCAAGCACGTCACGGTCGGCAAGACGCTGCTCACGGTCGAGCACGACATGGGCGTGGTCTTCGGACTGGCCGACAAGATCGCGGTGGTGGTGTATGGCGAGGTGATCGCCTTCGACACGCCGGCCGCGGTACGCGCCAATGCGCGGGTGCAGGAGGCCTACCTGGGCTCATCCGTCGCCGACGCACAGGGGGCGGGACACTGAAATGCTGAAACTTCATGACATCCACGCCTACTACGGCAAGAGCCATGTGCTGCATGGCGTTTCCTTCAACGTCGGGGCGGGCGAAATCGTCGCGCTGCTGGGCCGCAACGGCTCCGGCCGCTCGACCACCGCCAAGGCCATCATGGGCCTGGTGCATGCCGAGGGCACGCTGCGCTGGAAAGACCAGGACATCCTGCGCCGGAAGGCCTACGAAATCGCCCACCTGGGCATCGGCTACGTGCCCGAGAACCGAGACATCTTCCCCAAGCTCACGGTGCACCAGAACCTGCTCTTGGGGCAGAAGGGCTCGGGCAAGGGCAGCCGCTGGTCCTTCGACGACATGTACGGCATGTTCCCGCGGCTGAAGGAGCGCCAGCACACCGAGGCCGGCGTGCTCTCGGGCGGCGAGCAGCAGATGCTCACGCTGTGCCGCACCCTCATGGGCGACCCCGACCTGATCATCATCGACGAGCCGACCGAAGGCCTCGCGCCGAAGATCGTCGAGCTGGTGGGGCAGTACCTGAAGACGCTCAAGGACAAGGGCATCTCGGTGTTGCTGATCGAGCAGAAGCTGACCATTGCGATGCAGATCTCCGACCGTGCGCTGGTGATGGGCCATGGCAGCATCGTGTTCGACGGCACGCCCGACAGCCTGCGTGCCGATGCGACCACTCGCAAAGAGTGGCTCGAGGTCTGACAAGCCCCTGAAGGGATCCGGGCCGCGCCCTGGATCCCCTTGTCCCAACAGCGACTGCGTGCCATTGTGAGGCCACGCGAAACGCCTAGAATCCCTCGAAAAAGAACACTCGTGCTTTTTCTTCTTTTTCTTCACACACCAAGGAATGCAGCATGACGGCTGAATACAAAGTGCTCGGCGATGTCGCCGTGATCACACTGACCAACCCGCCGGTCAACGGTCTCGGTTTCTCGACCCGCATCGGCATCACCGATGGGTTGTCGAAGGCGAATGCCGATGACGCCGTCAAGGCCATCGTCATCACGGGCGCCGGCAAGGCCTTCTCGGGCGGTGCGGACATCAAGGAATTCGGCACGCCCAAGGCGCTGCAAGAACCCAATCTGCTGAGCGTCATCCTCGCGCTCGAGGCTTCGCCGAAGCCGATCGTCGCGGCCATTCACTCGGTGTGCATGGGCGGCGGCCTCGAACTGGCGCTGGGCTGCCACTACCGCGTGGCGGCGCCCGGCACCAGCATCGCGCTGCCGGAAGTCAAGCTGGGCCTCATCCCCGGCGCCGGCGGCACGCAGCGCCTGCCGCGCGTGCTTGGCGTGGAAACCGCGCTCAACATGATCGTGAGCGGCGAGCCCGTCAAGAGCGAGCTGCTGGCCAGCCTGCCGGGCCAGAAGCTGTTCGACAAGCTCGCGGGCTCTCCCGAGTCGGTGTTCGAGGAGGCCGTGGCCTTCGCCAAGAGCGTGGCCGGCAAGACCGGCGACGCATTGCCGCTGGTGCGCAACCTGCCGTGCAAGCACCCGCAGGGCGACGCCTACTTCCAGTTCGCCAAGAACATGGTCGGCGGCATGTCGAAGAACTATCCGGCGCCGCTCAAGTGCGTCGACGCGGTGCAGGCCGCCACCAAGATGAAGTTCGACGAAGGCATGGCCGAAGAGCGCCGGATCTTCACCTCGCTGATGTTCACGCCCGAATCGCTGGCGCTGCGCCACCTGTTCATGGCCGAGCGCGCGGCTTCCAAGATCCCCGACGTGGCGGACGACACGCCCAAGCGCGAGATCAAGTCGGTCGGCGTGATCGGTGCCGGCACCATGGGTGGCGGCATTTCGATGAACTTCCTGAACGCCGGCATCCCCGTCAAGATTCTCGAGATGAAGCAGGACGCGCTCGACCGCGGCATTGCCACGATCCGCAAGAACTACGAATCGCAGGTCAAGAAGGGCAAGCTCAAGCAGGACAAGTACGAGCAACGCATGGCGCTTCTGAGCACCACGCTCGACTACAACGACCTGAAGGACGCTGATCTGATCATCGAAGCCGTGTTCGAGGAACTCGGCGTGAAGGAAAAGGTGTTCAAGGAACTTGATCGCGTGGCCAGGAAGGGCGCCATCCTGGCCTCCAACACCTCGACGCTCGACGTCGACAAGATCGCAGCCTTCACCCAGCGGCCGCAGGACGTGGTCGGCATGCACTTCTTCAGCCCGGCCAACGTGATGAAGCTGCTCGAAGTGGTCCGCGGCAAGGAAACGGCCAAGGACGTTCTCGCCACCGTCATGGACATTGGCAAGAAGATCAAGAAGACGGCCGTGGTCTCGGGCGTGTGCGACGGCTTCATCGGCAACCGCATGATCGAGCAGTACTCGCGCCAGGCGGGCTTCCTGCTGGACGAAGGCGCCACGCCGCAGCAGGTCGACAAAGCCGTCGAAAAGTTCGGCTTTGCCATGGGCCCGTTCCGCATGGGCGACCTGGCCGGCAACGACATCGGCTGGGCCATTCGCAAGCGCCGCGCCGTGGAGTATCCCGACATGAAGTACAGCCGCACCGCCGACAAGCTGTGCGAGCTGGGCCGCTTCGGCCAGAAGACCGGGGCAGGGTGGTACGACTACCAGGCCGGCAAGCGCGACGCGATTCCGTCCGAGCTCGTCAACAAGATGATCGAAGACCACCGCAAGGAGCTCGGCATCACGCCGCGCAAGATTTCCGATGAAGAGATCGTGCAGCGCCTGGTGTATGCGCTGGTGAACGAAGGCGCGCACATCCTCGAGGACGGCATTGCGTCGAAGTCGGGCGACATCGACATGGTGTACCTCACCGGATACGGCTTCCCGATCTGGCGCGGCGGCCCGATGCACTACGCATCGCAAGTCGGCCTGTACAACGTGGCCGAAACCATGAAGCGCTTTGCCAAGAACCCGCGCGACGACGCCGAGTTCTGGCAGCCCGCGCCGCTGATCCAGAAGCTGGCCGCAGAAGGCAAGCAGTTCAGCTGACAGCAGATCGGGAAACTGACCGCCCATGTTGAAACGAATCTTTCTCGGGCTGCTGCTGGTGCTGGTCGCACTGGTGGCGGCCGTGGCGGTCAAGACTTGGCGCACGCCGTCGCAGCAGCTGGCGGTGGCGCCCGCGCCCAAGCTCGAGATCGACCTGCAGGCAGCCGCCAGGCGGCTCTCGGGGGCAGTTGCGATCCGCACGGTGTCCAGCCTCGACGACCCGGCCGCCAACCTGGCCGAATTCGACAAGCTGCATGCCTACCTCGCACAGCAGTTTCCCAAGCTGCACGCCACCCTCAAGAAAGAAGTGGTCGGCCAGCGGGCGTTGCTCTATACATGGGCCGGCACCGATCCTGCGGCCAAGCCGATCGCGCTCATGGCGCACCAGGACATGGTGCCGATCGCACCGGGCACCGAGAAAGCCTGGTCAGTCGATCCCTTCGCGGGCGAGATCAAGGACGGCTACGTCTGGGGCCGCGGCACGCTCGACAACAAGGGCAACCTGTTCGCGCAGATGGAAGCCATCGAGCTGCTGGTCGCGAGCGGCTTCAAGCCGAGGCAGACCGTCTACCTCGTGATGGGCGACGACGAAGAGGTGAGCGGCCTGCGCGGCGCGCTGCCGATTGCCGAACTGCTCAAGTCGCGCAACGTGCGGCTCGACTGGGTGCTCGACGAGGGCCTGCTGATCCTCGACGGCGTGCTGCCCGGCCTCTCCAAGCCCGCAGCGCTCATCGGTCTTGCGGAGAAGGGCTACGGCACCTTCTTTCTTTCGCTCGACACCGCCCCTGGCCATTCGTCGATGCCGCCGCAGCGCAGCGCCATCGGCAGCATGAGCGCGGCGCTCGCGCGGCTCGAAGCCACGCCCATGCCCGGTGCCATCCAGGGCGTGGCCGCCCAGATGTTCGGTGCGCTCGCACCCGAGATGGGCGGCGTCAACCGCGTGATGCTGTCCAACCTGTGGCTCACCGAACCGCTGGTGCGTGGGCAGTTGGAGAAGAGCCCGAGCAGCAACGCCATGTTGCGCACGACCACTGCATTGACCATCGTGCGCGCCGGCAACAAGGACAACGTGCTGCCCGGCCGCGCCGAGGCCGCCGTCAACTTCCGCATCCTGCCGGGCGACACCATCGACAGCGTGGAGGCGCACTTGCGCAAGGCGCTCGGCAACGACGAGATCAAGATCAAGCGCTACCCCGGCAACTCCGAGCCGTCGCCCGTGTCGCCGACAGACAGCACCGGCTACCGTGCCATTCAACAGGCAGTGCGCCAGTCGTTTCCGGATGTCGTCGTGGCCCCCGGCCTCATGACGGCCGCCACCGACTCGCGCCATTTCAGCCTGGTGAGCGATGCCGTCTACCGCTTTTCGCCGTTCCGCATGAAGAGCGAAGACCTCGCCCGTTTCCATGGCACCAACGAACGCCTGGCCATCTCCAACTACGGCGAGATGATCGGCTTCTATCACCAGCTCCTGCGCAACACCAGCGTTGCGCCGGCGCAATGACGACAACCCTCTTTCCCTTCCATCTTCAAAGGACCTCACCATGACCAGCGCCGTCATTGTTTCCACCGCCCGCACGCCGCTCGCGAAGAGCTGGAAGGGTGCCTTCAACATGACGCACGGCGCCACGCTCGGCGGCCATGCCGTGCAGCACGCCATCGCGCGCGCCGGCATCGAAGCCGCAGAAGTCGACGACGTGATCATGGGTTGCGCCACGCCCGAGGGCGCCACCGGCTCCAACATCGCACGCCAGGTCGCACTGCGCGCCGGCTGTCCCGTCACCACTTCGGGCATGACGATCAACCGCTTCTGCTCCTCGGGCCTGCAGACCATCGCCACCGCCGCGCAGCGCATCATCGCGGGCGAGGGCGAGGTCTACGTGGCCGGCGGCGTCGAGAGCATCTCGTGCGTGCAGAACGAAGCCAACAAGCACATGCTGGCCGACCCCTGGCTCGTGAAGCACAAGCCCGAGATCTACTGGAACATGCTGCAGACGGCCGAGCAGGTCGCCAAGCGCTACAACATCGGCCGCGACGCCATGGACGAATACGGCGCCGCGAGCCAGCAAAAGGCCACCGCCGCGCTCGAAGCCGGCCGCTTCAAGGACGAGATCGCTCCCATCACCGTGCTGGCCGGCGTGGCCGACCCCGTGATGGGCCTGCGCACCAAGGAAGTCACGGTCGAGAACGACGAAGGCATCCGCGCCGGCACCACCAAGGAAGGCATCAGCGGCATTCGCCCGGCGCTGCCTGGCGGCCTGATCTCGGCCGGCAATGCCAGCCAGTTCTCCGACGGCGGCGGCGCCTGCGTGGTGGTCGACGAGAAGTACGCTCAGCAAAAGGGCCTGAAGCCGCTCGGCCGCTTTCTCGGCTTTGCCGTGGCCGGCTGCGAGCCCGACGAAATGGGCATCGGCCCCGTCTTCGCGATTCCGAAGGTGCTCAAGCGCCTGGGCCTCACGGTCGACGACATCGACCTGTGGGAACTGAACGAAGCCTTCGCGGTGCAGGTGATCTACTGCCGCGACAAGCTCGGCATCCCGGGCGACCGCCTGAACGTGGACGGCGGCGCCATCGCCGTGGGCCACCCCTACGGCGTGAGCGGCCAGCGCCTCACGGGCCATGCGCTCATCGAGGGCAAGCGCCGCGGCGCGAAGAAGGTGCTGGTCACGATGTGCATCGGTGGTGGCATGGGCGCCGCGGGCGTCTTCGAGGTGCTTTGACTCTCCCCCAGGCTGCGGCGCGCTGCGTGTCGCCTCCGCCAACCCCCTTCCGGGGGCAACACCAGCGGCCCGGCTGAGCCGGTTCCGCGGTGTTTCGCGAACGGGCCGGGCTTCGCCGGCCGACGAGTGCTACCGCTCGAAGTCGATAGCCTCAACATCAAGATTCGATCATGAGCCTGCGTCCCACCCTCGACTTCCTTCTTTATGACTGGCTCGACGCAGAAGCGCTGAGCCAGCGCGAGCGATTCGCCGACCACTCGCGCGAAACCTTCGACGCGGTGCTCGACACCTGCGAACGTATCGCGCGCGAAAAATATGCACCGGCCAATCGCATCGTCGATACGCAGGAGCCGCATTTCGACGGCGAGAAGGTCGTCTTGCCGCAGGCCACGCACGATGCGCACAAGGCTTTTGTCGAATCCGGAATGATGAGCGCGGCGCAGGACTACGACATTGGCGGCATGCAGCTGCCCTATACGCTGCAGGCCGCGGCCAACGGCTTCTTCGCGATGGCGTCGGTGAGCATCGGCTCGAACATGCTCACCAGCGGCAACGCCAACCTGCTGATGGTGCATGGCACCGAGATGCAGAAAGAGGTGTTCGCCAAGAACGAATTTTCGGGCCGCTGGGCGGGCACCATGTGCCTGTCCGAGCCGCAGGCCGGCTCGTCGCTGAGCGACGTGGCCACGCGCGCCGTGCCCGACGGCGCGGACTATCAGAACGATCCGTTGGGGCCGCGCTATCGGCTCACGGGCAACAAGATGTGGATCTCGGCCGGCGACCACGAGCTGACCGAGAACATCGTGCACATCGTGCTCGCCAAGATTCCCGACGCCAACGGCAAGCTGGTGCCTGGCACACGCGGCATCTCGCTCTTCATCGTGCCCAAGCGAATGGTGAACACCGGGGGTGAACTGACCGGCGAGCGAAACGACGTGGCGCTGGCGGGCCTGAATCACAAGCTGGGCTGGCGTGGCACCACCAACACGCTGCTGAATTTCGGCGAGGGCAAGTACCCGGTGGGCGGCAGGGCGGGCGCGGTGGGCTACCTCGTCGGCGAGCCCGGCAAGGGCCTGCACTGCATGTTCCACATGATGAACGAGGCCCGCATCGGTGTCGGCACGGCCGCCACCATGCTTGGCATGGCCGGCTACTACGCCTCGCTCGACTATGCAAAGACGCGGCCGCAGGGCCGGCTCGTGAAGAAGCCCGAGGCGGGCGCCGGCAGCCAGGTCGTGAAGGACTCGGCCAGCCCGCAGGTGCGCATCATCGAGCATGCCGACGTGCGGCGCATGCTGCTGGCGCAGAAGGCGTACTGCGAGGGCGCGCTGGCGCTGGAGCTCTATTGCGCCCGGCTGGTCGACGAGCAGAAGACCGGCGGCGCGCAGGCCGCAGACGACGCCCGCTTGTTGCTGGAGGTGCTCACGCCCATCGCCAAGAGCTGGCCCAGCGAGTGGTGCCTGGAGGCCAATTCGCTGGCCATTCAGGTGCATGGCGGCTACGGCTACACGCGCGACTTTCCCGTGGAGCAGTATTGGCGCGACAACCGCCTGAACATGATTCACGAGGGTACCCACGGCATCCAGGCCGCCGACCTGCTGGGCCGCAAGGTGCTGATGGAAAAAGGCCGGGGCCTGCAATTGCTGGCCGGCCGCATCACGGGCACCATCGGCCGCGCCGCCACGGTGCCCGCGCTCGCGGGGCACGCCCAGGCGCTGGCCGCCGCGCTGAAGCGCATCGGCACCGCCACCGAAGCCGCCTGGTCCACCGGCGACCCGGCCGATGCGCTGGCCAACGCCGTGCCCTACATGCAGGCGTTCGGCCACACCGTGCTGGCCTGGATCTGGCTGGACGTGGCGCGGCGAGCGCTGGAAATCGACGCAGAGAAGGCGAGGGCGGTAACAGCTGGCAAGATTGGCGCCACGGACTATTTCTTCCACTACGAGCTGCCGAAAATCGGCGCCTGGCTCAACGTGGTCGAGAGCCGCGACCCCACCTGTACAGCATTGCCCGAGGACGCTTTTTGACAATGGCCAACGCCGCTCCCAACAACACCCCGAACCCCGTCAAGCCCCCGAAGCCGCACGCCCGGCTCGAGAAATGGATCTGGATCCTGATCTACGGCGGCCTGTTTCTCGTGATCCTCGGCATTGCCACGGGCCGCACCGAGCCGGCGATCGGCTGGTCGATGGCTGTGCCGGGCGGCGTGATCGCCTTGGTCGGCTTTGCGCTCATCTACGTGCGCTCGCGCCTCGGCGACAAATAACAGGGAAAGGCAGGCCATGCTCAAGCACATCGTGATGTGGAAGTTCAAGGACCACGCCGAAGGCGCCGACAAGGCGACCAATCTCCGCAAGGCCAAGGCCTTGCTCGATGCCTGCGCCGGCCTCTCGACCGACATACGGCGCTTCGAGGTGGCCATTGCCCAGCCCGGCCTCGAAGCCACCTACGACCTGATCCTGAACTCGGAATTCATCGACGCGGCTGCGCTCGCAGCCTACGCCGGCCATCCGCAGCACGTCGCGCTGAAACCGTTCATGGGCGCGGTTTACGAAGCGCGCCAATGCATGGACTACCAGACCTGAACCCCATCGAACACCGGAGACACCCATGACACCCCGCACAACCAAGCAACTCTTCGACCTCACCGGCAAGACCGCCCTCATCACCGGCGGCTCGCGCGGCCTGGGCCTGCAAATGGCGCATGCGCTGGGTGAAGCCGGCGCGAAGATCATGTTGAGTTCGCGCAAGTCTGAAGATCTCGAGCAGGCGGCGGCCGAACTGCAATCGGCCGGCATCGACGCGCGCTGGATCGCCGCCGATTGCTCGAAGGAAGAAGACACGCGCCGCCTGGCCGACGAAACGCTGCAGCGCATGGGCGCGATCGATATCCTCGTCAACAACGCGGGCGCCAGCTGGGGCGCGCCGGCCGAGAGCCATCCGGTCGAGGCCTGGGACAAGGTGATGAACCTCAACGTGCGCGGCTACTTCATCCTGTCGCAGCAGGTCGCCAATGGCTACATGATTCCGAAAAAGACCGGCCGCATCATCAACATCGCCTCGATCGCGGGCCTCAACGGCAACCCGCCCGAGATGCAGACGCTGGCCTACAACACCTCGAAGACCGCCGTGATCGGCTTCACGCGCACGCTCGCGGCCGAATGGGGCAGGTACAACATCAACGTGAACGCGATCTGCCCGGGCTTCTTCATGACGAAGATGGCCGCCGGCCTGATCAAGTCTCTGGGCGAGGAAAAAATGGCCTCGCACGCGCCGCTCGGCCGGCTTGGCGACGAGGAAGACCTGAAGGGCATCACGCTGCTGTACGCCAGCGATGCAGGCAAGCACATCACCGGCCAGTGGCTGGCGGTCGATGGTGGCGTGAGCGTGGTACTCGGTGCTTGAAATGGCCGAAGAAGATTCCACCGACATCAACATCCGCTCGTACACGAGCCAGATTCCGTTTGCGCGCCATCTCGGCTTCGAGCTCACGAGGTTCGAGGGCGGCGAGTCCGAGATCATCTACACGGCCAAGCCCGAGCACCTGAATACCTTCGACGTGACGCACGGCGGTGCCTGCATGACGCTGCTCGACATCACCATGGCGGCCGCCGCGCGCAGCGTGGCTCCCGAGATGGGCGTGGTCACCATCGAGATGAAGACCAGCTTCATGCAGCCCTCAGTCGGCCCGCTGCACGCACGCGGCACGCTCATACACCGCACCGCGACGCTGGCCTTTACCGAAGCCAAGATCTACGACGAGCTGGAGCGCGTGTGCGCGCATGCCACCGGCACCTTCAAGTACGTGAAGCGCCGCCTGCCCACAGGCCCCGCGAGCGCCAACGCGATGCGCCCGCCTTCCACCGATTAATTGCATTCCCCCGGAGACTCTCATGCCTACCAACAAACAGATCCACCTCGACAACCGCCCCGATGGCGAAGCCGTTGCCGGCAACTTCAAGCTCGTGACCGCCGAAACGCCCGCGCTCAAGGACAACCAGGTGCTGGTGCGTCACCACTACATGAGCCTCGACCCGTACATGCGCGGCCGCATGAACGATTCCAAGAGCTACGCGCAGCCGCAGCCGCTGGGCCAGGTGATGCAGGGCGGCACGGCCGGTGAAGTGGTGGAAAGCAGGCACCCCAAGTTCGCCGCCGGCGACAAGGTGGTGGGCTTCGGCGGCTGGCAGGAATACAGCGTGGTCGATGCCTCGCAGCCCGGCGCACTGAAGAAGGTCGACACCACGCACGTGCCGCTGTCGCACTACCTGGGCGCAGTGGGCATGCCGGGCGTCACGGCCTGGTACGGCCTGGTGAAGATCATTGCGCCCAAGGCCGGCGAGACGATGGTCGTCACGGCCGCCAGCGGCGCGGTCGGCAGCGCCTTCGGCGCGCTTGCCAAGGCGCGCGGCTGCCGCGTGGTGGGCATTGCGGGCGGCCCGGACAAGTGCAAGTACGTGACCGATGAACTCGGCTTCGACGCCTGCATCGACTACCGCCAGCATCCCGACGTGAAGAGCATGAGCGCCGCGCTCAAGGAAGCCTGCCCGAACGGCATCGATGGCTACTTCGAGAACGTGGGCGGCTACATCTTCGACGCCGTGCTGCTGCGGGCCAACGCCTTCTCGCGAGTGGCGCTGTGCGGGATGATCGCGGGCTACGACGGCCAGCCACTGCCGCTGGCGAACCCGGCCCTGATCCTCATCAACCGCATGAAGATCGAAGGCTTCATCGTCAGCGAGCACATGGAGGTGTGGCCCGAGGCGCTGGCCGAACTCGGCGCGCTGGTCGCCACCGGTAAGCTCAAGCCGCGCGAGTCGGTTGCGCAAGGCATCGAATCCGCCCCTGAGGCCTTCCTGGGTTTGCTCAAGGGCAAGAATTTCGGCAAGCAACTGGTCAAACTGATCTGAATGGGTTGAACGCACGGCAAGGTGGCCGGTCATGCGTGCCGCGCCGGACCGCCCCAAGCAAGCCTGCACCGCAGTGCGAAGCACGGAGGTATTCGAATGAATTCGACGCATGAGGTCTTCAACCAGCCCGAGCCGCTGGTGGACTACAACCTCTTCGAAACCAACCGGCCCCTTCGCGATGCGTTGAAATTCAACGCGCCGCAGCTGCACGTGGCGCAGCTGCAGGAGCTCGGGGTCACCCTCGGCTCGGCCGAGATGCAGGCCCATGCCCGGCTCGCCAACACCCACGCACCCGAGCTGCACACGCACGACCGCTTCGGGCGGCGCATCGATGAGGTGGAGTTTCATCCGAGCTATCACCTTCTGATGGCAGCCGCGGTGGGCGCGGGCCTGCACGGCACACCTTGGACGGCCACCTCGGAATCGCCCCACGTGCAGCGTGCCGCCGGCTTCATGCTCTTCACCGAGCTGGAGCCGTCGGTCCTTTGCCCCGTCTCGATGACCTACGCGGCCACGCCGGCCCTGCGCGGCAATGCCGCCGTGTACGCCGACTGGGGCCCGAAGCTCGGCAGCCTCTGGTACGACCCGGCGCTTGCCTTCGCCAAGGACAAGCCCGGCGTGACCATGGGCATGGGCATGACCGAGAAACAGGGCGGCTCCGACGTGCGGGCCAACACCACCGAGGCCGCACGCGACGGCAGCGACGACTGGGGCGAGCGCTATGCGATCACCGGCCACAAGTGGTTCTTCTCGGCGCCCATGTGCGATGCCTTCCTGGTGCTGGCCCAGGCGCCGGCCGGCCTCAGCTGCTTCTTCCTGCCCCGGGTGCTGCCCGACGGTACCCGCAACGCCATCCACATCCAGCGCCTGAAGGACAAGCTCGGCAACAAGGCCAACGCCAGTTCCGAGGTCGAGTTCCACGGCGCCAGCGCATGGCTCGTGGGTGAAGAAGGGCGCGGTGTCCCGCAGATTCTCGAGATGGGCACGATGACCCGGCTCGACTGCGCGCTGGGCACCAGCGGCCTGATGCGGCAGGCGCTCGCCATCGCGCTCAACCATGCCAGACAGCGCAGTGCCTTCGGCAAGCCGCTGATCGACCAGCCGCTCATGAAGAACGTGCTGGCCGACCTCGCCCTCGAAAGCGAAGCCTCCACGGCGCTGGCCATCCGCCTCGCGCGCGCCTTCGACCACCAGGACGACGCGCACGAGCGGCTGATGGCCCGCCTGCTCACACCGGTCGCCAAGTTCTGGATCTGCAAGCGCGGCAGCCACTTCGCCCAGGAGGCCATGGAATGCCTCGGCGGCAACGGCTATGTGGAGGAGGGCGGCGAAGGCATCATGGCCCGCATCTACCGCGAGATGCCACTCAATTCGATCTGGGAAGGGGCCGGCAACATCATGGCGCTCGACCTGCTGCGCGGCCTGCGAAAGGGCGATGCGGTGGCCGCGCTCACCAAGGAACTGTCGCCGGCGCGTGGCCAGCATGCGGCGTTCGACCGGCTGGCCGACGCGCTGCCGGCCCGCATCGAGGCCATGGCCTCCGAGGCCGGGGCGCGCCGGCTGGCGCAGGACGTGGCCCTGGCGGTGCAGGCTTCGCTGCTTGCGCAGACCGCGCCAGCGGCCGTTGCCGACGCCTTCTGCGCATCGCGCCTTGGCGGCGACTGGGGCAACGCCTTCGGCACACTGGGTGCGGGCACCGATTTCGATTCGATCATCGAGCGCGCGCAACCGCTCTGAACACGACAGTCAAGCACTCCACCGGAAACAGCACATGGCCGACCTCATCCTGCACCACTACACCACCTCGCCGTTCTCGGAGAAAGTTCGCCTGATCCTCGGTGCCAAGAAGCTGCCGTGGAAGTCGGTCTTCATTCCGCCGATCATGCCCAAGCCCGATGTGGAAGAGCTCACGGGCGGCTACCGCAAGACGCCGTTCCTACAGATCGGCGCCGACATGTATTGCGACAGCGCGCTCATCGCCGACGTGCTCGAGCACCTGCAACCCGAACCCACGCTCTACCCCGAACCCGAGAAGGGTCTGTCGCGCATCCTTGCGCAGTGGGCCGATACCACGCTGTTCTGGGCCGCCATGGCCTGGAGCCTGCAGCCGCGGGGTGCGGCCGAAGTGTTCGCCAAGGCGCCGCCCGAAGCTGCCAAGGCCTTCGGCGAAGACCGCGGCAGGATGAGCGCCGGCAACATGACGCGGCTGCGCCCGGCCGACGCCACCGGCGCCTACAAGTCGTACCTGCGCCGCCTGTCCGACATGTTTGACGACAAGCCCTACCTGCTGGGGGAGGTGCCGTGCATCGCCGATTTCTCGGCCTATCACCCGCTCTGGTACACGCGCCGCATCGAATCGGTGAGAACCATCCTCGACCTGACGCCCGCGGTGCTCGACTGGATGGACCGCATGGCAGCCATCACTCACGGTGCGCCCGAGAAGTTCAGCTCGGAGGAGGCCATTGCCGTTGCCAAGGCCGCCACGCCGCACACCCTGCTGACCGACAGCACCTTCCAGGACGACCACGGCATTCCGCTGGGCAGCGCGGTCACCGTCCGCGCCGAGAGCTTCGGCCTCGAGGAAACCCCCGGCACGCTGGTAGCCGCGACGCGCACGCATTACACACTGGAGCGCAGCAGCGAGCGCGTCGGCACGGTGCATGTGCACTTCCCGCGCATCGGCTATGTGCTCAAGAAGGCGGAGGCCTGACGACCTTCCGGGCGGGAACCTTCGTGACTGCGTCGGCGCGCGTTCCGTATTTCAATAGGGCCTTCAACGTCAGAGACATTCAACGCAAGAAGGACACCGGCAAATGATTCAGGACTTCAAGGGCAAGACGGCCGTACTCACCGGCGCGGGTTCGGGCTTCGGCCTCGAGTGCGCGCGCATCGGAGCCGCGCGCGGCATGAACTTGGTGCTCGTCGACGTGCAGCAGGACGCGCTCGACAAGGCCCGGGCCGAGATGGAAGCCGCCGGCGCGCAGGTGCTCGCCCGCAAGGTCGACGTGTCGAGCGCCGCGCAGATGGAGGCCCTGGCCCTTGCGGTGAAGGAGCGCTTCGGCGCGCCGCATTTCGTGTTCAACAACGCCGGCGTGGGCGCTGGCGGCCTGGTGTGGGAGAACACCGTGGCCGACTGGGAGTGGGTGCTCGGCGTCGACCTGTGGGGCGTGATCCACGGCGTGCGCCTGTTCACGCCCATGATGCTCGAAGCCGCCGCCAAAGACCCGGGCTACCGCGGCCACATCACCAACACCGCCAGCATGGCCGGGCTGCTCACGCCGCCCAACATGGGCATCTACAACGCCGCCAAGGCCGCGGTGGTGAGCCTGACCGAAACCCTGTACCAGGACCTGAACCTCGTCACCGACCAGATCGGCGCGAGCCTCTTGTGCCCGTACTTCGTGCCCACCGGCATCACCAGCAGCGAACGCAACCGCCCCAACGCACCCAAGGAAACCGAACTCACCAAGAGCCAGCTCATCGGCCAGGCCATGAGCAACAAGGCCGTGAGCAGCGGCAAGATCACCGCGGCCGAAGTCGCGGCCAAGGTATTCGACGCCATCAGTGACAACCAGTTCTACGTTTTCAGCCACCCGAAGGCGCTGGGCAATGTGCGCAGCCGCATGGAGAACATCGTCGCGGTCAAGAACCCGGCAGACCCGTTCCTCGAGCGGCCCGAGATCGGGCAGAAGCTGCGCGAGCAGTTGCGCGCGGCCTGAACGGCCCGCGGCCGCACCTCACGTCGCGCCCCAGACACCCGATGGGGCCGTGCGTGCAACGTAGGCGGCAAAGCTGCGCGGCGGGCGGCCCAGCGCCTGCTCCACGCCGTGCGCGACGGGCGTGTTGCGGCCGTCCAGAACGGTGTTGAACAGGTAGACCACGAGCCCGGCAACGTCGGGCGGCAGGCCGGCTTCGGCCAGGGCCAGGGCGTAGGCCTCCTTCGAGATGATCTGGCAGGCGATCTCGCGGTCCGTGGCCTGGCCGATCTGCGCGATGGCGTCGGCGAAGGTGAGCGCCTGCGGGCCCGTCACTTCATAAAGCTTGCGGCTGTGGCGGCCGCCGACCAGCGCTTCGGCGGCGATGTCGGCAATGTCGTCGGCATCGACGAAGGGCTCCGGTGCCAGTCCTTCGGGCAGGGTGATGGCGCCCGCGACGATCTCGTCGAGAAAGTAGTTCTCGCTGAAGTTCTGGAAGAACCAGCTGGCGCGCACGATGGTCCAGTCGAGCGAGGTGGCTTGCAGTGCTTTCTCGGCATCCAGGGCCTCCGGTTCGCCCCGGCCCGAGAGGAGCACGATCTTCTCGACCCCGGCCTCGGCGGCGGCATCGAAGAACGCGGTCACCGTCTCGACGGCGCCCGGCACGCACAGGTCCGGCTGGTAGGCCACGTAGACGGCGCGGACGTCCTGCAGGGCGGACTTCCAGGTCGCGCGCTCCTCCCAATCGAAGCGCGGCTCTGTGGAGCGCGAGCCGACGCGCACCGCATGCCCGGCGGCGCGGAGGCGGGCCAGAACGCGGCCTCCGGTCTTGCCGTTGGCACCGAGTACCAGAATGGGATGCGCATCATCCCGGGTGCTGCTGATTGCCATTTTCGAACTCCTTGAGATAATGTGAGAAATGCTCACATAAAAAATGATAGTTACTCACATTTTGAATGTCAACCCCGAGGTGCGGCCATGAGTCGCGCCGCATCGTCGCGCTCTCGGGTTGCAGTCGCGGAACCGCCCACGGCAAGAAAAAGCCCCATCCAGGAGCGGAGCAAGGCGCGCGTGGAGCGCATCCTCGAAGCGGCTGCCGAGCTGATCGTGCGAGGCGGAAGCGACCAGTTGAAGATGAGCGAGGTCGCCACCTCGGCCGGCATTTCGATCGGATCGCTCTATCAGTACTTCCCTGAAAAATCCGCGCTGATCCGCATGCTGGCGGAGCGCATCAACGCACGCAGCCGGGAGTGCATCCGGGACGGCCTGAAGGACGTGACCGACCTCGCCAGCCTGCAGTCGTCGTTCGCGGGGCTGGTGGACGTGTACTACGCGATCGTCAACGAGCGGCCTGTCATGCGCGACATCTGGAGCGGCATGCAGGCCGACAGGCAACTGCTGACGCTGCAGATTGCCGAGAGCCGCGTCTGCGGACAGATGCTGGCCGACGCCATGCACAAGGTGCACGGCCGTGCCAATGCGAAGCGGATCGGGCAGGCCGCCTTTCTGATCTGGGAGATGGGCGAGGCCACCATCCGCCTGGCCATCGCGGTCGATCCCGCGGAAGGCGCTGCCCTGGTGGAGGCGTTCAAGCGCATGGCGCTGCGGGAAATCACGACCCCTCTGGCGTAAGTCCCGGCGGCCGGGTCACGCCGCGGCCTGCGACGCAATCCACTCCCACACGGCGCGAATCGCGGCTTCGTCTTCCCGCCCATTCGCCACCGCGAGAAAGTAGCTCCCGGTATCGAGCGCAGGCCCGAAGGGCTGCACCAGCGCGCCGCTGCGCAGCTCTTCCGCCGCGAGCGTGAGGCTCAGCAGTGCCACGCCGTGGCCCGCGAGCGCGGCCAGGATGGCGTGGGTTTCGTCCGAGAACGACAGGCCGGCGGCCTTCATCGAACGGCCCCTGGGCGGCGCAACGCCCGCTTCGCGGAACCACCGCGACCACGGTGCGGGCGCCACCGCGCCAGGCTGCCAGTCGGAATGGATCAGCTGGTGCTTCGGCAGGTCGCCCGCGCGCTTCAGGCCCAGCATCGGGCTGCACAGCGGCGCGTAGCGCTCGGACATCAGCTCGCGCACCACCAGGCCCGGCCAGTTGCCGCTGCCGGAGCGCACCGCAATGTCGGCGTCGCCACGCGCCAGGTCGACCAGCGTGTCGCTGGCATGCAGCCGCAGTTCGATGCCGGGGCAGGCCTTGCGAAAAGCCGCCATGCGCGGCAGCACCCAGCGTGCGGCAAAGGCGGTGTTGGTGGTGAGCGTGACGGCCCGCGATGCGACAGGTTGACGCAGCCTCTCGACGCCAGCCTCCAGCGCATCGAAGCCGGCGCGCAGATCGTCGAAGAGCCGCTCGCCCGCGGGCATCAACGCAAGCTGCCGCGTGAGCCGGAGAAACAGCGGCCGGCCCAGCGTGTCTTCGAGCGAACGCACCTGGTGGCTGATGGCAGAGGGCGTGACCGAGAGTTCGAGCGCGGCGCGCTGAAAGCTCAGGTGCGCGGCAGCCGCTTCGAACGCGCGCAGCGAGAGCAGCGGCGGCAGGCGGCGAGGCCGGCGGATGGATGAGCCAATTTCGTTCATCGATGGAGAAATGATCGTTTGTCGCTGGATGGGTTTATCTCTAGATTAGAGATCCGTGCAGCCATTCTGGCAGCGCAAGACAGAACAAATCAACTCATCCATGAAGACCATGAACCTGAACCTTCTTCATATCGACGCCAGCGCCCGTCCGGGCCGGTCCGACATCGACGCCCACGGCTCGCACACGCGCAGGCTCTCTGCGCGCTTCGTCGAGCGCTGGCGCAAGGCCCGGCCGAACGACCGCATCGACCATCTCGACGTCGGCCAGCATCCGCCCGCCCACGTGAACGGGCGCTGGATCCACGCCGCCTTCACTCCCCCCGCCGAGCGCGAACCCTGGATGGCGGACGTACTGGCCGAAAGCGACCGGCTCGTCGACCAGCTGGTTGCCGCCGACGTGATCGTGGTGGGCTTGCCGATGTACAACTTCAGCGTGCCCGCGCAGTTCAAGGCCTGGATCGACAACATCGTGCGCGTGGGCCGCACCTTCGGCTTCGACCGTGCGCGCGGCGCGGTGCCTTACTGGCCGATGCTCGCGGACGCGGGCAAGCGCATGGTGCTGCTCGGCGCGCGCGGCGACCGCGGCTACGACCCCGGCGGGCGCATTGCGCACCTGAACCACACCGAGAGCAGCGTGCGCTCGGTATTCGGCTACATCGGCATCACCGAGGTGGTCGAGGCGGCGGTGGAGTGCGACGAGTTCGGCGGCGAGCAGCTGGCGCAGTCGCTGCGGCGTGCCGAGGAGGCCGTCGATCGCCTGGTGGGTCAGCTCATCGGTACGACAGCACCAGCCCGTGCACCAGCCGCGTCCAGCCGTCCAGCATCACGAACAGCAGCAGCTTGAAGGGCAGCGAGATGGTGGTGGGCGCGATCATCGACATGCCGAGCGCCAGCAGCACTGTGGCGACGATCAGGTCCACCACCACGAACACCAGGTAGATGATGAAGCCGATTTGGAAGGCACGCGTCAGCTCGCTGAGCGTGAAGCTCGGCACCAGCACCATGAAGTCGTCGTCCCTCAATTGTTCGGCGCGCGCCTTCGGCCAGATGTTGGAGGCCGACTTGAGGAAGAACTGGCGCTCGCGTTCGTGCGTGTGCTTCTGCAGGAACTCCTTCACGGGCACCTTGGCGGCGTCGATCACCGCCATGATGTCGCCCATGCTTTCGCCCTTGATGCCGAAGTTGCGGTTGCGCAGGGTATCGCCGATGTCCATGCCGACCGGCGCCATGATGTAGACCGTCAGGATGATCGCGATGCCGTTCAGCACCATGTTCGGCGGCGTCTGCTGCAGGCCCAGCGCGGTGCGCAGCAGGCCGAACACGATGACCAGTTTGGTGTAGCTCGTCACCATCAGCGCCGCGAAGGTCGCGAAGCCGAACGCGACCATTACCGCGACGAGTGTGAGAGGCTCCGGTATTCCGCCTTGCATGGGGAGCCCGCTCAGACTTCGCCGGGAGCGAACTCCGACACACGCACGCCCAGGCGGTCGCCCACGGCGACAAGGTAGCCCTTGCCCAGCACGTTGCCGTGCGCCAGGATGCGCACCGGGCTGCGGTTGAGCGGCTCGGCCAAGTCGAACACGTGGCCGGCGCGGATGCTCTTCAGCTCGCCGAGCGACAGCGACAGTTCGCCCACCTCGAAGCGCAGCGTCACCTCCAGCGCATCGAGCCGGTCGATCGGCAGGTTGACGTTGTCTGCGGCGGGCGCAGGATCGGCGGGCGTATCTGGCTTCATGGCACTGTCTCTCGATTGCTGAACGGTGATGCGCGAGCCCTCCGCAACGGCCGAGAGGTGCAGCCCGCCGGGGCCTCCCAGCTCGGCGGTGACGACGATCGCGGCACCCGAAGAACTCCATTGCTCGATGCCGACGATGTCGCCGGGGCGGATGCTGCTGATCTCGCGAAGCTGGATCGGCGTGCTGCCGAGCCGAAAGCTCACCGGCATGCGCAATGCGCGGAAAGCTTCGCTCGTTCGCACGGCATGGCGAGGTCCGGTGGCCGGGGGCACGAGGGCGTCGAGCGTGGCGGCATCGTCGAACTGCACGCAGCCGCGCAGCATCGCGCCACCGTCCGATGGCGTGGCAACGAAGAAGGCGGCGCGCTCGGGGTCGCAATGCATGAGCGGCTGTTCGCGCGATTCACGGATGGCGGCCGAAGGCTGCCATTCGAAATGCAGGCGCAGCGCCTTCTCGAGCGCGTCGATCACCGGGTGAAGCGCGTCGGCCAGCAGGATGTAGCGCAGGTCGCGCGGCAGCAGGTCGATGCGGCGCTCGCCGAGCAGCGCCTGCATGCTCGGCGCATCCATGGCGAGATGGCCGATGTGCGCGCCAAGCTTGAAGCTGTAGCTCTCGCGGGTGGTGTGGGCAAAGGCTTCGTCGTGCTGCCACGCGAGGCGGTAGCTCGTGCCCTTGGCCGCCAGGCCGTGCCAAGGCGCCACCGCATGGAGGCGGTTGAGCGCACGCACATTCGCTGCATCGGCGCGAGGCAAGCTGCGAGCCTCGCCGAGCTCGGTCACCGCTTCAGCAGGCCCGGCCGGCATGCATGCTTTCGTTCGAACAACTTCTGCGTCTTGTCACTATCTACGTACTTTCAGGCAACGCGAACACCTTCGCATCGGGTCGGCGCAGCTTAGCGAAAGGGGCAGGGCGCAGGTAGTACGCAAAAGCGTAGTGCCGCGCGCGCCACAGGTCCTTCGTACTTACGAAAACTCGTGGTTGCCGCGGACGGAGGGCGGCGCTTAGAGTCCACCGCGACGTGAGGTTCTTCACGCTCGATGTGCGTCGCGAGGCGATGCGCATCCAACAAAAACTCCAAGAAATTCAATAGAGCAAGGACGCAATGGCGAGTCCCTCGCGATCATTTCAACCCTACCGCGGCAGCTTTCGCGACCTGCTGGGCAATGCCGGCCGCTACAACGACTTGCTGCTCGCAGGCCTGCTCGTGGTGGTGGTGGCGTTGTTCGTGCTGCCGCTGCCTACGCCGCTGCTCGACCTGCTGATTGCGAGCAACCTGGCCATCAGCCTGGTGCTGTTGATCGTCGCGATGTACGTGCCTTCGGCGCTGTCGCTGTCGACCTTTCCGTCGCTGCTTCTTTTCACCACCTTGTTCCGGCTTGCGCTCAACATCGCGTCGACCAAGCTGATCCTGCTGCAAGCCAACGCCGGCCACATCATCGACACCTTCGGCAAGCTGATCGTCGGCAACAACGTGGTGGTGGGCGGCGTGGTGTTCCTCATCATCGCCATCGTGCAGTTCATCGTGATTGCCAAGGGTTCGGAGCGCGTGGCCGAGGTGGCGGCGCGCTTCGCGCTCGATGCCATGCCGGGCAAGCAGATGAGCATCGATGCCGACGTGCGCGCCGGCGTGCTTTCTTCCGCCAAGGCGCAGAAGCAGCGCCGCTTGCTGGAGCAGGAGTGCCAGCTGCACGGTGCGATGGACGGTGCGATGAAGTTCGTCAAAGGCGATGCCATTGCCAGCATCGTGATCGCGCTGGTCAACATCCTCGCGGGCATCGCCATCGGCACGCTGATGCACGACATGACGCTGGGCGGTGCGCTGCAGCGCTACGCCATCCTGACGGTGGGCGACGGCATGGTGTCGCAGATTCCGTCGCTCTTGGTGTCGATTGCGGCGGGCATCGTCATCACGCGCGTGAGCACCGGCGACCGCCGCGACTCGCAGCTCGCGCAGCAGATCGGCGAGCAGATGATGGCGCATCCGCGCGCGCTGATCATCGCGGGCCTCGCGGTGGCCAGCTTCCTCATCGTTCCCGGTTTTCCGAAATGGGTGTTCGGCCTGCTGGCCGCCCTCCTGATCGGACTGGGTCTTGCAATGCGCATGCTGCGCCAGCAACGCAACACGCCGGGCTGGATCTCCCACGGCGACGGCGTGGCGTCCGAAGAAACCGACACCGACCATGCCATTGCCGCGCCGCTGGCGGTGCGCCTGTCTTCGGGCCTGCGCAGTGCGGTCGACCGCTTCGTACTCGACCAGCACCTGTCGCTGGTCAAGAACTCGGTCGAATCCGACCTCGGGCCGATCTTTCCGCGGCTGCAGCTGAACTACGCAGAGGGCATGGCCGATAACGAGTATCAGGTGCTGGTGCACGACGTGGCGGTGGCCCGCGGCATGCTCAAGCCGGGGTGGTTGCTGCTCGACCCCGCGCAGGCGGTCTCGACCCCGCCCGGTGCGGAAGTCGCCGAGCCTTTCGGCCCCTTTGCGCGGGCTGTCTGGGTACCGGACCCGGAGCCCGGCATGACGGCGTGGACCGGCGCCCAAGTGGTGAGCCTGCATGTCGACCACACCGTGCGCCGCCACGTGAAGGACCTGATCGGCCTGCAGGAAGTGCAGCGCCTCTTGCATTCGGTGCAGCGCGATGCGCCCGAGCTCGCTGCCGAAGTGCTGCGCGTGGCCTCGGCGCAGCGCATTGCCGAGGTGCTGCGCCGGCTGCTGCAGGAAGGCATTCCGATCCGCAACCTGCACGCCATCTTCGAGAGCCTGACCATGTGGGCCGCCAAGGAGCAGGACGGTATTGCGCTGACCGAGCTGGTGCGCATCCATCTCGGGCGCTACATCACGAGCCGCTATGTCGGCGCGAATCGCCAGCTCGAGGCGATCCTGTTCGAGTCCAGCCTGCTGGACCGCGTGCAGAACGCCATCGAGCGTTCGCCGCGCGGCAACCTGTTGCTCTTGAGCCCGGCCGTCACGCAGGACATCCGCGAGCAGCTGCGCCGCATTCTGGGTTCCACCGCCAACCGCGTGGTAGCCATCGCGTCGTCGGACGTGCGCCGCTACATCAAGAACCTGATCGAACCGGTGGCACCGCACATGGCGGTGCTGTCCTACCAGGAAATAGACGACGACGTGGCCCTGCAACCCGTGGGCTGGATCACCAATCCCCAAGCGCATTGATGAACGACAACAACGACCTGTTTCCCGAGGGAGCCGAAGCCCACCATGACACCGCAGAACATCCTGGACATCACGCGCGAGGGCCTGCTGCTCGTGCTGTGGATCTCGCTGCCGGTGGTGGTGGTGGCCACGCTGTCGTCGCTCATCGTGGCGGTGCTGCAGGCCGTGACGCAGGTGCAGGACCAGAGCATCGGCCAGTCGGTGCGTCTCATCGCGGTGATGGTGGCGATCATCGTCACGGCCGGCTGGCTGGGGCGCGACGTGATGCGCTTCGCGGAGCGCGCGTTCCTGTCGCTGACAACGCTCTCATGACTGCCGCGATGCGGATCGTTGTGCGCCTTGTTCTCGTCCGCCGGCAGGCCTTCATGATGCTTGGTTGTGCCGTGCTCATGCTGCTGCTCGTGCAGCACAGCCTGGCCGCGGAGTTCCGCTGGCAGAACAGGCCTTTCCAGATCGTTGCCAACGAGAAGCCGCTCGGCGACTTCCTGCGCGAGCTGGCCTCCTCGCAGGGCATCACGGCGGTGATCGATCCCAAGGTCAACGGCGTCATCAGCGGCAAGTTCGACGGGCCCGCGAAGAACATCCTGAACAGCGTGTGCGCGGTCAACGGGCTCACCTGGTATTTCGACGGTGCCTTTCTGTTCGTCGACCTGGCCGCCGATGCAAAGAGCGAGGTGCTGCCGATCGCGGCGGAGAATGCCGGGCGCATTGCCGAGACGCTGGTGCGGCTGCACATCTCCGACGAGCGCTATCCGCTCAGCATCAGCGAGCGCGACGCCAGCGTCTACGTGACCGGCCCGCGGCGCTATGTGGAGATGGTGCGCCAGGCGGTGAAGCTCGCGGACCAGAAGACCGCGATGGCCGAGGGTGCCGAAATCCGCCTGTTCCCGCTCAAGTACGCCTGGGCCTCCGACTTCCGCATCAACCGGTCGGGCAAGGAGACGGTGATTCCGGGCGTGGCCAACGTGCTGCGCAGCCTGTACGGCCGGAGCGGCAGCCAGTCGTCCGGCGGCGGCGGGCGCGGAACCGGCGGGCCCCTCTCGGTGGGGCCGAACCGGCAGATCAAGCTGCGCAGCGGCGAGGCCATCAACGCACCCAAGATCGACATTGCCGGCGCCGGCTCGGGCGGCGATGCGGCCACGCTGGGCGGCATGTCGAGCATCGTCGGCAACGAGCTGCCGCAGTTCCAGGCCGACACGCGCATGAACGCCGTGCTGGTGCGCGACATGCCCGACAAGATGGCGCAGTACGCGCGGCTGATCGAATCGATGGACACGCGCCCGCGGCTCGTGGAGATCGAGGTGACCATCATGGACATCAGTTCCGACACGCTCAGCAGCCTGGGTGTCGACTGGCGTCTGCACGGGCGGCACGCCGACTTCCAGACCGGACGCGGTGACCGCGGGCCGCTGACCTGGGGCGGCACCGGCAGCGAAGCCGGCCAGATCGGAAGCTTCGACACCACGGGCAATCCGCTCACGCCGCTGGGCGGCATGTTCACCGCCGCCATCGGCAACAGCGCACGCAACTACCTGCTCGCCCGCGTGACTGCGCTGGCCACCAACGGCAGCGCCAACTTCGTGGCCCGCCCCAAGGTCATGACGCTGGACAACACCGAGGCGGTGCTGGAGAACCTGAGCGAGTTCTACGTGCGCGTGGACGGCTTCCAGGACGCGGGCCTGTTCAGCATCACCGCCGGTACCGCCGTGCGCGTGACGCCTCTCATCATCGACGAGAAGGCCGGGCGCGGCGTGATGATGTCGATCGACATCGTCGATGGCGACCTGAGCCCGCAATCCGTCGACAAGATTCCGATCGTGCGCCGCCGCACGGTCAACACGCAGGCACTGGTCGACGAAGGCGCGAGCCTGCTGATCGCCGGCTACTCGTCGGAAGAGAAGAGCAATGCGATCACCGGCGTTCCGCTGCTGAAGGACATCCCCGGCGTGGGCGGCCTCTTCAGGTACACCGACAAGAAGCAGGCCAACATGGAGCGCTTCTATCTGCTGACGCCGCGCCTCGTGACGCCAGGTTCCACGGCCTCGGTGCCGATGTTGCCCCTGCCCGAGCCCGGAGGTTGACGATGAATGGCGAAGTTCCGTTCGACGACGACGCCCGTGCCGAGCCAGCGGCCCCGCAAGGCGCGCAGGCCGCCGGCTGGTGCCTGCGCTTCCTGAGCGGCGCGGTGAAGGGCCGCACCATCGTGCTCAAGCCCGGCATCAACGTGCTGGGCTCGGGCGGCGAATGCGAGGTGATGCTGCCGGGCGGCGACGTGCTGCCGCGCCACCTCGCGTTCACCGTCGGCGAGCTGGTGGTGTCGATGCAGCGCCTGGGCACCGCCTCGGCGCACCTCAACGGCGAGGAGATGCAGCAGCCGCGCAAGAGCGTGGTCGCCGGCGACATCGTGAGCGTCGGCCAGATTGACTTTCAGCTCGACCGCACCTATCCCGCCAGCGCGCAGGAAGATCGCATGTTTGCGCCGGTGCACGGCGCACTACCCGAGGGCGAGGCGCTGGCGCAGCAGCAGGGCGCGGGGGCGCAAAGGCTGGGCCTGTGGGTAGGCGGCGTGGTGGCGATTCTGGCCGTGCTCGGGCTCGCGGCCACGGCGCTGATCGGCGATGGCGGCGGCGCCATGAACGGCGGCAGCGTGAACCTGGCAGAGGTGGAAAAGGCACTCGTGCCGTTCCCCGAGGTCGAGGTGATCGCAGCGCCGGGCGGACAGTTCGGCGTCAAGGGGTATGTGGAATCGAAGCAGCGCCGCAAGACGCTGGAAGACGCCATGGCGCGCTTCGGCAGCAGGGTCAGCGTCAACGTGCATTCGGCCGAGGACATGGTCGAGCAGGCGCGCCGCTACGTCGACGATCCCGGCGTGGCTGTGACCTATACCGGCCAGGGCCGGCTGGCGCTGACCGGCACGGTGGAAGACGCCGCCGTGCGGCAGAAGATCCGCCGCCTCAGCGAAGACCTGCATCCCTCGGTGCTGGTTTCCGACAAGGTGCAGTACCGCGAAAAACCCAAGACCGAGAGCAAGGACGACGATATGCGCGCCCAGTGGGACAGCTGGCAGAGCGTGCTGCCGGCCCGCATGGTGAGCATCACCGAAGACGGCGAGGGCCTGCGCCACATCCAGCTCTCGAACGGCAACCGCTACTACGAAGGTTCGGTGCTGCGCTCCGGCGCCGAACTGAAGCGCATCGACGCCGACGGGCTGGTCCTGAGCGGCGGCGTGCCCAACAAGAAACCCGCGAGGTGAAGGACATGTTTTCCTTCATCCCGCGCCCCCGATTTCATGCGCAGATGCACCGCGGTGCGCCGCATGGAATGGCTTCGCCGAATGGCGGAGTGCCTTCATCCGCAACTGAAAAAAACCTCAACCTTTGACAGGAGTTTCACCATGAGCGCAGTCGACACCTCGATCCAGCAAATGCAGCAAGCCGCGGCCGACCAGGCTCGCCTGATGAGCGTCAGCATGGCTGCGGGCGCCACCATCTCGGGCGCAGCCGCCACGGCACAGACGGTCAACGGCGCCAACGCCGCCGGCACCGAAGTGGCGAAGTCCACCGGCAACGACATCCGCCAGTCCGCCAAGCAGAACTGACGGGGAGGCCCGCGTGGAGCCGTAAGGCTTCGCGCGGCCTTTTTTCTTTTCCGAGGAGAGTGAAACATGACCGATCCCATTGCGTCGGCTGCCGTTGGCGCACCGCCACCGGAAGCCGCGGCCTCCGCCTCAGCACAGGCTGCGCAGCAGTCCGCCGCCAGCCCGTCGCGCTTCGAGCCGGGCGAGACGCGCATGTTCGCCAACATGATGCAGGGCGTGCAGGCACCGGGCGGAACGGCCGCGCCCAGCGCGATCGGCGACGCGGCCAAGTCGCTGGCCGCGCAGTTGTCGGGCAACGTGCGCTCCATCGAGGACATGCGCAAGAGCATGCTCGAGTCGATCGATTTCGCAGACCCCATCAAGACCATGTTCGTGATGACCGACCACGCCATGGAAGCCAACATGATGTTTGCGCGAATGCATATTTCCACCGGGCTGGCCAGCGCCGCGACCAGCCTGTTCGGCAGCCTGCTGAAGAACCAGCAATGAAGACACTCCCACGCCCGCGCTGGCTGGCCGCGCTCGTGCTGTTGCTGGCATTGGCCGGCTGCAAGGTCGCGCTCTATTCCAACCTCAAGGAGCAGGAGGCCAACGAGATCGTCGCGGCCCTGTCGGCCGAAGGCATCGGCGCGGCCAAGACCAAGCTCGAAGGAAGCAACTGGCAGGTCGAGGTCGAGGAAGACCGGCTGAGCCAGGCGCTGGATGTGCTGCGGGTGCAGGGCCTGCCGGCCGAGCGCTACGCCAGCATGGGCGAGGTGTTCCAGAAGCAGGGCCTGGTGTCCACGCCTTCGGAGGAGCGCATGCGCTACATCTATGCCATCTCGCAGGAGTTGTCGCAGACCTTACGCAACGTCGACGGCGTGGTGTCGGCGCGGGTGCACGTGGTCATCCCGGCCAACGATCCGCTCAGCGAGAAGATCCGGCCCTCGTCCGCGGCGGTGTTCATCAAGCACCGTCCCGACGTGGATCTGCGCCTGCTGGCGCCGGCCGTGAAGGACATGGTGGCGCACAGCATCGAAGGTCTCACGCACGACCAGGTCTCGCTGTCGCTGTTCGAGGCGCGCCGCACAACCAGTGCCGCGGCCGCGGGCCACGCGGCCGGCGCGCCGATGGTGCTGGGCATTCTCTCGACGCAGACCGCCATGGTGCTGCTGGGCCTGCTGCTGCTGGCCGCCGTCTGCCTCATGGCGCTGCCCACGCTGCTGCGGCGCCGAGGCCAGGACTGGCGCACCTGGATGCGACGCCAGGTGCTCAACAAGCGCTGAGCGCACGCCCATGCCCGGATCGACCGCAGCGCCGCAACCCGTTGTTCCAGCCATGCCCGGCCCGATGGACCTGGTGCGCCTGGTGATGCGCTTCAACCTGCATCCCGAGGCCGACCTGCATCCGAGCTGGCTGCCGCCTGATTGGCCGGCGCGGCACCGGTCGGTGGCGCGCATGGGGCCCGCCGGCCGCGCCGTTCTGGCCGAGCTGCTGCGACGGCGGCAGGCCCCGGAACCGGTGCAAGCACGCGCCCTGGCCGACTACAACTTCGACTCGCGGCTCAAGCGGCTGGCGCTGCTCGACGCCGCCTCGCTGCGTCGTCTCTCGGCGTACCTGGGCTTCTGCGCGCACCTGCCGCTTTTCAGGCTGCGCGGCGGTGCTGGCCTGGAGATCCGCCGCCAGGCGCGCCGTTTCGACCGCGACGCCGTCGACTTCGTGCTCGACCGCGTGCCCCAGCTCACCGAACTGCGCATGGACGGCACCGTGCTGCAGCAGCGCCCCCTGGCCACGGGCCGCGTGGTGCTCGACCGCGGGTATCGCCTGCTGCTGGGCGCCGCCGCATCCGAAGGGGCGCTCGTACAGGGTCGCCTGAAGCACAAGCTGCCGCGCCGCATCTCCGCCCTGAGCGTGCCGGCATTGGAGCCGCGCCAGGCCTCGCAACTCAATGAACTGATGCTCTCCTGCATCGTTCCCGAAAGACTTCCGCAATGGGACTGGCTTTTCTGATCACCACCGACAACCTGCAGCTACTGAGCGAGCGCAAGGTGCTGAAGGAGAACGAATACGCGGCGCTGCTCGATGCGGCGGCGGTGGTGGACATCGCGCGCAAGGAGGCAGCGCGAATTGGCCAGCAAGCCGAGGACGGCGCCGAAGCCAGCCGCCGCAAGGGCTACGACGAAGGGCTTGCACAGGCCCGCGCGGAATACGCCACGCAGCTCGTGTCCGAAAGCATGGCCGTCGAGCGGCAGTTGCACGCGCTGCGCACGTCAATGGCGCAGATCGTCGTCAAGGCGGTGGGGCAATTCCTGGCCGAGGCCGATCCGGCAGTGCTGTTCCGCTCGGCCCTGGTGCGCGTGGAGGCACTGCTGCGCGCGGAGTCGTTCATCACGGTGCGCGTGGCGCCTGCGCAGGAAGCCAACATGCGCGAGACGCTGCACCGGCTGCGCAGCGATGCCAACTGGAGCATGGCCATGACCATCACGCCAGATCCCGATCTGCCGCCCGGTGCCTGCATGGTGCAAACCTCGACCGGCGTGCTGGAGATCGGTGTCGACGCCCAGCTGGAGGCCTTTCGCCGCGCGGTCGAACAGGGCGGCATGCCGCCATCGGGGAGGCTTCAATGAGCGCACGACCAGCCGCGGCACCGCGCGGCGTCGGCATGTCCGGCGCGGCGCTGGACATCGTGGCCGAGCTGGAAGCGGCTTTCGCGCATGTCACGCCGGTGGCCATGCGCGGCCGGGTCAGCAAGGCGGTTGGCATGCTGATCGACGCCACCGGCATCCAGGCCCACGTGGGTGAGTTGTGCGAGCTGGTCACGCCCGGCGAGCCGCCGCTGCTGGCCGAAGTGGTGGGCTTTCGCGGCAACACGGCCATCCTCACGCCGATGGGTCCGATCACCGGCATCTCGGCGCTGACCGAGGTGGTGCCCACCGGCCGTGGCCACGCATGCCCGGTTGGCGCGAACCTGCTGGGCCGCGTGCTCGACGCACTGGGTCAGCCCATCGACGACCTCGGCCCGCTTGCCACGCACACGCGCCTGCCGGTGCACCGCGAGCCGGTGAGCCCATTGGCGCGGCGCATGATCGACGCGCCGCTGGCCACCGGCATCCGCGCCGTCGACACGCTGCTGACGCTGGGCGAAGGCCAGCGCATCGGCGTATTCGCGCCGCCCGGCGTGGGCAAGAGCACCTTGCTCGGCATGCTGGCGCGCGGCTCGACGGCCGAGGTGAACGTGATCGCGCTGATCGGCGAGCGCGGACGCGAGGTGAAGGAGTTCATCGAGCACAACCTCGGCCCCGAGGGGCTGGCCAAGACGGTGATGGTGGTCTCCACCTCCGACCGGCCGCCGATGGAGCGCATCAAATCGGCCTATGCGGCAACCACCATCGCCGAGCACTTCCGTGACCAGGGCAAGAAGGTGCTGCTGCTGGTCGATTCGCTCACGCGCTTTGCGCGCGCGCAGCGCGAGATCGGCCTCGCGAGCGGAGAGCCGCCGACGCGCCGCAGCTACCCGCCGTCGATCTTTTCGATGCTGCCGCAGCTGCTGGAGCGTGCGGGACAGGGCAAGACCGGTTCCATCACCGCGGTGTACTCGGTGCTCACCGAAGGCGACGAAGAGAACGACCCGATCGCCGAAGAGGTGCGCTCCATTCTCGACGGCCACATCGTGCTGTCGCGCAAGATCGCGGCGGCCAACCGCTATCCGGCCATCGACGTGCTGGCCAGCATCAGCCGCGTGATGCCGCTGGTGGCTTCGCGCGAACATTGCGCGGCGGCCGCGCACTTTCGCAGCCTGCTGGCCAAGTACCAGGAGATGGAGCTGCTGGTTCAGATCGGCGAATACAGGCCGGGCACCGATGCGCTGGCCGACCAGGCGATCCGGGCGCGACCCGCGATGCTCGACTTCCTGTCGCAGCCGCCGAAGACCAGCCTTCCTTTCGAGCAATCGCTGGCGGCGTTGCTGCGCGGCGCACCGCGAACGGAGCACGCCGGATGAGCAGCGACTGGAAGCTCCTGGCCGACGTGCGCGAGCGGCAGAAAACCGTCGCCATGGGCGTGGTTGCGCGCGACCGCGCGGCCGCCGAGGAGAGCCAGGCCCGACTGAGGCAAGCCGAGGCTCTGCGGCAGCAGCAGGTGCAGAACAAGCTGCAGCACTGGGAGGCCACCCGGGGGGCGCTCTCGGGCGGCCAGTTCAGCGTGGCTGAGTTCCGGCATGCGGGCGCATGGAGCGGTGCGCTCGATGCGCAGATCGCAGAGGCCGGAGAGGCCGCGGCCCAGGCCGGGCGGGCACACACCGAGCGCGAACAGGTGCTGGAGCAAAGCCGGCGCCAGCTGCGCGCCGCCCACGGCGAGGTCGAGAAGGCTCGTCAGATGCAGCAGCGCGCGCGCGCCGAGCACCTGCATCTTCAGGAGCTGCGGATCGAAGACACGAACGAAGAGAGCACCGCGCAGGCCTGGGCCATGCGCCGGCCGGCCTAGCTACGGAGCATTCGATGGAAAGCTTCGAACTCGGCCACATGGAGCAGTTTTTCTCGGCGGTGGTGCTCACGCTGCCGAGGCTGTTCGCGATCTTTGCGGTGGTGCCTTTCCTGTCGGGCGGCATGATCACCGGCACCGTGCGCAACGGCATCCTGCTGATGCTTGCGATTTTCATGTCGCCGGTGGCGGGCGAGGTGCCGGCCGCATCGATGGCCACCTGGGTGTTCATCGCGGGCAAGGAGGCGCTGATCGGGGTATTGCTCGGCCTGGGCTTCGGTATCTTCATCTGGGCCATCCAGAGCGTGGGCGACCTGATCGACTTCCAGACCGGCTCCAGCAACGCCTCCTTCTTCGATCCGGTGGCGGGGCACGAGAACGGCGCGACCAGCGAGTTCCTGGGCTGGATGGTCATCACGCTCTTCGTGTCGGCCGGCGGGCTGCTCGCAATGCTGGGCGTGATCGTCGACTCCTACCGCATCTGGCCGGTCGGCTCCTTCTTTCCCAACCTGGGCCTGGTGCTCGAGCAGTTCGCGATCCGGCAGGGCGACACGTTGTTTCTCTGGATCGTGAAGCTGGCCTCGCCCGTCATCGTGGTGCTGCTGCTGGTGGAACTGGGCGTGGGCCTGGTGGGCCGGGTGGCGCCGCAGCTCAACGTGTTCGTGTTTGCGCAGCCGCTCAAGAGCCTGCTGGCCCATCTGATGATGTTGCTGTTCCTGTTCTTCGTGTACGAGTCGCTGCAGGACTTCCTGCGGCCCGAGAACGGCGTGCTCGATTTCCTGCGGTCCACGCTGTAGCGGGCGAAGCATGGCAGAGAAAGACCAGGACCCTACCGCCAAGCGCCTGCGCGATGCGCGCAAGCGCGGCGAGGTGGTGTTCAGCACCGACGTGGCCTCGACCGTGGTGTTCGTGGTGGTCGTGGTGTCCCTGTGGCTGGGCGGGCAACTCATCTACAACCTGCTGCGCGAGCTGTGGCTGCACGCGACCAGCACCACCCTGCTGACGGCGCCCGACGACCGCTTTGTCGAACTGCTGCTGCACACCGGCGAGACGCTGGTGTGGGGCACGCTGCCGATCATGGCCATTGCCGCCGCGGCGGGCATCGTGGGCTCGCTGTTCCAGGTGGGCGGCGTGGCAGCCTGGGAGCGCCTGAAGCCCGACGTGAACCGCATGAACCCGGCCGAGGGCCTGGCGCGCATCTTCTCGACGCGCAGCCTCATCAACCTGCTGAAGATGTGCACCAAGACTGCGTTGCTTGCCGTGCTGATGTTCGTGGTGGTGCGCGGCTTCGTCGATACGGCGCTGAAGCTGGGCTATGCGCGGCCCGAGGGAATCATGACGGCCGCGGCGCACATGGTGCTGGTTGCCTTTGGCTGGGCGGTGGTGATCTACGTCGTGATGGCCATGGTCGACTACGCGCACGAACACCACGAGTTCATGAAGAAGCAGCGCATGTCCATCGAGGAGATCCGCCAGGAACACAAGGAGATGGAGGGTGACCCCATCAACCGCTCGCGTCGCCGCTCGGCCCATTTCGAGGCGGTGTACGCGAGCCTCAACGACCGGGTGCGCGCGGCATCGGCGGTGATTCATTCGCCGCGCGTGGCCGTCGCCTTGCAATACCTCGGCGAGACCGACCTGCCGCGCGTGATCGCGCGCGGCGAGGGCGAGGTCGCCGCACAGATCCGGCGCTTCGCGAGCGAAGGATTGATACCGACCGAATTCGAGCCCGCGCTGGCCGAGCGCATCTACGACGAAGTGCCCGAAGACCAGCCGATCCCGCGCGCTCTCTATGCGCCGGTGGCAAAGCTGCTGCGCTGGGCGCAAGGCAGCGAATGAATCTCGATAAACCGACGATCGAAAGGAACCAGCCATGTTGATTGCCGATGGTGGAGGCAGCGTACGCGTGCCGGTGAACGTACCCAACCCAGTGAACACGGCGCAGCAGCCTGCGAGTTCGGCCGAGTCGGACGCCGCGGCCCGCGCGCGGGAGCTGCAGCGCCAGCTGGAGGCGCTCCTCGAGAAGCTGCGCGAGGCGCAGCGCCAGGCCGAGGAGGCCCGCAAGCGCGCCATCGAGGCGCAGAAAAAGGCCCAGCAAGCCAGGGAACACGCCGAAGCCATGGCGGAAAAGGCGCAGAAGACCAAGGACCTGGCCGAGGCCAACAAAGCCAAGAAGGCGCAGCAGGACGCCAAGCTGGAAGATGCGCGCGCCAAGGACGCCAGTGCCGACACCAACCTGAAGGACAAGAACGCTGCGCTGCTCAAGGCCGAGGTCAAGCAGAAGCGGGAGGAAACGAAGAGCTCGGATGCCAAGGCCTCCGCGGCCACCGACAAGAAGGTGCAGGACGCGAAGACCGAGCGCAACGATGCGCAGAAAACCAGCGACTTTTCAAAACTCTATCTCGACTCGCAGGAGAAGGAGAGCAAGGCGCAGGACGCGGAGGCCAAGGTTGTCGAGCTGACGCCCACGCCGGGCCGCCCGTCGGCCACCATCACCGACAAGGAGCGTACGGCGCTCGACAAGGCCGAGGAAAAGGCCAAGACGCTGCGCGGCGAGGCGGATGCCGCGACGAAGAAGTTCGGCAGCGAGATCGGCGAAGAGGCGAACACCGAGTTCTGGGGCGATCCGCCTGCGCCGGCCGGCACCGAGGGGCTGGCGGCCTCGGCCACCGACGATCCTCTGCAAACGCCGCTCACGCAGCTGCTGCAGGTCTCGCCGAAGGCCACTGCCAACCCGGCTGCCAACAACGGCCTGCTGTTCACTCCCACGCTGACCTCCGGCAGCACGGGCACCACCAGCAGCAGCCTGCTCGTACCGTCGTCCACCATCTCGTCTGGCACCGGCACGAACGCGACGTCGCCATTCAACACCTTCCTCAAGGCGCCCGAGCCGGTCGTCACGCCGCAGGTGAAGAAGACGCTTACGGACATCGCGGACGGAAAGAGCGTGGAGCAGATCGCAAGCGATCGCAAGATGCGCGTCGACCAGGTGATGTCCGAAGCCAACGCGGCGGGCGTCAAGATCACCACGGCCGCGCCGAAGGACGGCGTGCAGGCCACCACCATCCAGCGCGGCGACGCCTCGCTGACCTACAGTCGTGACGCGAAACAGGACACCCTTTCGGTGAAGGGCAGTCTCGCGGACCCGAAGGCGCCGTGCGGCCAGAAGACCGTCGACGCGAAGGAGGAGGGCAACGGGCGCTACAGCCAGACGACGAAGGACGCGAAGACCGGTGACACGGTCACCACCACCATCGACGGCGGCGCGGGCACGCGCACGGTGAGCGTGGTCGACGAGCACGGCCTGCGCACCGACACCACCACCTCGCTGACCGGCGCAGAGGTCACCCGCCCCGTGGGCGACTACGAAGGCTACCTCGAGGTGGCCAAGGCCGCGGGCCTGAAGCCCGAGCAGCTGCTGGCGCTGAACCCCGACGTGGACTACGGCAAGGCGCTCAAGCCGGGCCAGGAACTGGTCGTGGCCGGTGTGCCCACCACGGTCAAGACCTTCAACAAGGACGGCTCGACGCTCGAGAAGACCACTGCGAGCGACGGCACGCTGCAGGTGGTGGCCACGAGCGCGAGCGGCCGCCGCACGGTGCTGATGGGCGAACCCGACGCCAAGGACGGCCCGGGCGAGGGGGTGCGCAAGTCGATCTTCGACGACAAGAAGTCCGTGGCCGAAACCGCCAAGGCCATGGGCATGACGGAAGACGAAGTGCTCGCGGCGCTGCCCGAAGGCACGGTCGACGTGAGCAAGCCCAGCGCCGACAACGGCCACATCGAGACCCGCACGATTTACGATCCCGCCACCAACCGCCTGGTGGTCGAGAGGAACGACTTGAACCACGGCGGCGGCAGCCGCGAGGACATCGACGACAAGACCAAATACACGGTCATGCAGAAGGACCCGAAGACCGGCAAGTCCGAGCGCGTCGAGGTCAGCGGCGGCCTCGGCTACCTGCAGCACCAAGCCGAGGACAAGGCCAAGTACGCCGACAGCTACGGCCAGCAGATCAGCAACCTCGACAAGACGATTCACCTCTACAAACGCCTGGGCGAACCGGTGACCGACCTGGTCGAGCAGCGCAAGCTGCTGGTGTCGCAGCAGACCGATGCCCGCGGCGAGGCCACGATCGCCAACACCAAGGCCACCGCGGCGCTCACCAAGCAGCAGCAGGTGACGATCGACGAGCAGGCTCGCGTGGCCTACCAGAACGTCGCCTATGCGCGGCCCGGCAGCAAGGACCAGGCAGAAGCCATCAAGGCGCTGGATGACCGGCTCGATCTGCTGGACCATGTCGACCGGCTCGTCGACGTGGCCGACAAGGACGTGGACCTGGCCAAGGCCGGCGCCGACCAGGTGAAGAAGCAGGACGCCAAGACGCAGGCCGACGCGGACCTGGAGACGGAGTTCCAGAAATGGAAGCGCACCTGGCTGTGGAACGGCCTGGACGAAAAGGAGATCCAGAAGCGCGAGGCGCAGGGCGCAACTCCCCCCGGTCCGATGTACCGCAACGACGAGGAAGAAAACAAGGCGGCGTGGAAGGCCTTCGTCCAGCAGCAGGAGATGATGGACGAGCATGGCGAAAAATACCTCACCGATGCGGGTCGGCCCGCGCGCGACGCCTGGCTGAACCGCAACAAGGCCAGCGACGCGGCGCTGGATTCCGGCATCCGCTACGACAAGGCATCCATCGCGAGCGGCGGGGCCAATACCCACCTGACGCAGGGTGAGCTCGATCGGCTGCAGCAGAAGAAAGACGCCTGGGCCGACGCCAATCCGACGCTCTTGCCGGAGAACTTCAAGGACCAGGAGAAGATCGACACGCTCGCCAAGACCTTGGCGGACGGCAAGATCAGCGACCTCGAGGTCGGCGAGAACAAGAAGCACTCCGAGTACCTGAAGACGATGTCTGCGCCCGACCGCGCCGATCCCGAGGCGCTCAAGAAGGCCGAGGACAAATACACCGAGGACAACCGGGAAGCCACCACGAAGCTCAAGGGCCAGATCAAGGACATCTCGGAGCAGCACCTGCGCGACAAGGCGCTCGCGGTGGACAACTACATCACCCAGTGGGGCGAGCGCAATCCGAAGATCCAGAAAGAGCTGGACAGGCTGGGCACCGGCAACGATCAGCGCAACCTGAGGCCCGACTACCGCAGCCAGCAGACCCACAAGCTGCTGTCCGCGTCCGACCAGGGCAAGGAGCTCCAGTCGGCGATCGACCTGCGGTACGCGCTCACGGACCAGCTGCTGAAAATCGGGGACAAGGACGACGAGCGCCTAGAGAAGGATCTCGAGGGCATCAAGAAGGGCATCGAAGGGCACACCTGGGTGCGCGACGTCTGGGGCAGCATGGCCGGCGACTCGGCCGAAGACGCGAAGAACTACACGCAGGAGCAGCGAGACGATCTGCGCAAGCTGCGCGACGACCTCAGCGCGGGACGGATCTCGGTCTCTGAATACGCGCGCCGCGAGAACGAGTTCATGGACACCTACGACGTCGAGTCCGACAAGATGGCCGACCGGGTGCGCGACAGCGACGGCACCTGGAGCGTGGTGGACGACGCCGTGCGCATGACGGTCACGGCGGCCGCGGGCATCGCCGCCACCATTGCCTCGGGCGGCAACGTGGCCGTGGGGTTTGGCGCGGCGATGGCTGTCAGCGCGTTGTGGGACACCACGGGCGACGTCGTCGCCGCCGCGCAGGGGCGCGACATCTACGCCGACGGCCACACGTCGCTGTGGACGCTCGAAGCCAAGGCCCTGACCGGCAATGCAAGCTGGGACGACGTCAAGTTCACGCTCAAGGACGAGGTCGTCGATGCCGCCACCAACGCGGTCACAGCCACGGGCGTGGGCGCGGGCATCAAGACCAGCGCCTCGGTCAGCGCCAAGCTGCTGGCCAACGGAACGATGGTCGGCAGCAAGGGCACGCTGAACCTCGCGGGGCGCGCGGTGGTCGGTGCGCGGGCGGGTGTCACCTCGCAGGCCATCGACGGCACCGGCCGCGTGGCGGTGGAAATCGGCCGCGTCGGGCTCGACGGCAAGCTGGGCACGGAAGAGGGCAACAAGCGCATCGGCGCCACCTTCGTCAGTTCGGCGGCGGGCCTGGTCACCGCGCCGCTCACGGGCGGCGTGTCGGGCGCGATCCCGCTGTGGAAGGCGGTATCGCCGGCCGCGCAGGCGCAGGCGCAAGCCAGCGGCATCCCGGTCAAGCAGCAGCTGACCTACTTCGGACTCGGAGCGCAGTTCTTGAACGACGGCGCGGCGGGCCTCGGCACCGGCGACCTGATCTCGCTGGCCAACGAGGGCCGGCACATGAACCGCGGCGAGTTCATCGCGGCCTCGCTGCAGGTGATCCCGGGCACGCTCAACAACGTGGCGCTGCACCCGGCCATGGCGGCGCGTGCGCGCAGCCAGGCGCAGGCCGCGCAGAATGCGGCCCCCGCTCGGACGCTGCACGACGAGCTGGTGGTGACCGAGCTCACGCTGCCGCACCTGGTGAATGAAGACAGCCTCCTGCCCGCGCAGGTGTCGGACGCGATGGCGCCCGGCGGGCGTGTCGAGCTGCACGTCGCCGCCGATCGTCCGGACGGTCCGCTGCCGCGCAACGGCGAAGCCCCGGACATCGATCCCGACCAGTCGGCGGTGATCCACGAGCGGCTGCGCAGCGCGGGCTTCGATCAAATCCGCATCGAGCGCAACCCCGATGCCCCAGCCGGCGATCCCAGCTTCATCGTGCACGCCACGAAGGAAGGCGGAGAGATCCAGACCGACGGTGTTGTACCGCTGCTTTCGCGCACGGTGCCGACCGAACCCGAGGGCCAGGATTCGTCCAACACGGCCGATGCCCCGGACGGCAGCAACGGCCCCGACGGCCCGAACAACAACGACGGTTCCGACTACGCGCTGCCCCCGCCCGGCAGCAGCCTGCACACCGTGAGCTGGAACGGCACGCTCAAAGCCATCCTGCAATCGGGTGGGACGCTGCGCAACACCGCGTTCTACCTGCACGCCACGCCCTACGACGAGAACACCGGCATGGCGCTCAATGCCGCCGACGGCGGCCTGCCGCGCGCGGTGGACGGCGAGACGCCTGCGCAGCGCAAGGCCGCATACGCCGGCGCGGACAGCCCCGAGGCGCTGGCCGCGCTGCCGCCCGCGCGCTACACCACGCTCAAGGAGGCGATGGACGCCGCGCAGGTCGGCAACGGCGACCGCGGGCACGACAACATCGCGCTCGTCTACGAGCCCAAGCTCGGCGCGGATGGCCGGGTGCCGCCCGAAGCGGTGCTGGCCACGGTCCATCTCGACAAAACCGGAGACGGCCCCGCGACGCTGCGCGACGTTACGCAGAATCCGCGCAGCGACATTGCCGCCACGGTGGCGCTGCGGGTGAGCTATCCGGTCGTGCAGGCTGCGACGCGGGCTTCGGGCCTGATCCTGCCGGGCAGCGCGGCGCGGGACAACTTCCTGCACGTGCCCGACGACGCCACCGTCTACTACGTCGACAAGTCGAAGCGCGTCACGCAAATCCCGGCCAACGACCCGCGCGTCGCCCAGGCGCTCGAACGTGCGCAACAGGCGCGTGCGCGGCTGCTCGCGCTGCCAAGCCACGAGCAAGGCCTCGACCTCGACAGCCTGCAGGCGTGGCGCGAGCAGTCCGGCATGAAACCGGTCGACCTGCGTGTGGTCGGCCCCGGACAGCTGCCCGAGGGGCAGGGCATCTACCATCGCCGCGATGGCGTGGCACTGGTTCTGCGCGATCCCGCCATCGAAAGCCGGCACGGCACCGCGCCTACCCTGCGCACCGCCGCGCACGAACTTGCGCACGGCAACGAGGACCAGCGCAACGTGTTCGTGCTCAGGGACCACCAGGACATGAACACGCTGCGGCCCACGTACGTCATCGAGCCGATGTCGGGCTTCCTGCGCTTCGATCCTGCGCAGAAGCGCACGACCGGGCTGGCGCTCGAAGAGGCCTATGCCGAGCACAAGGCCCAGCAGTTCGACGAAGCGCTTTTCGGCCCGAAGTCCGGCGACGAGAGCTTCGATGGCCAGCTGGGCCGCTACAGACTCGAGGATGGAAAGAGCCTCGACCACGGCGCCTATACCGCCGTCACTCTCGACGCGATGCTGCGAATGAATCCCGAGATCGGCGCTCTGATGGAGCGGGCGCGCTTTTCGAGCGCGGCGCGCGAGCAGCTCATCTCGGTGCTCGGCGAGAAGCTCGATGCCTTCTACGCCCATCGCGGCGAAGACCTTTCCACGCGCTCGCACCAGGACTGGGCCGAGCAGCTCTACGACGCCGTGCGGCACAACCGGTCGATGCCGGCGGCGGCCGGCGAAGGCCCGGCGCCCGAGGGGCCGGTGACGCTGAACAGCCGCCCGGTGCAGCGCGCAGCCAGCGCCGGCGACGACGGCCTGCCGCTCAAGCCTTCGGCCTTCGGCACCGATGGTGACTGGATGGCTGCCGCGCTGCATCTCGAAGACACCATCGCGCAGCAGCGCGAGGCTGGCCAGGCCGGCAAGCTGCCGCCCGGCATGATCCTGTCGGACGCCGACAAGGCCGTGACGCGGGCGCTCCTGAAGAACCCGGCGCCCGAGTCGCAGGAGTGCTTCGTGGTGTCGGCCCGGCCCCCCAGCAAGGGCATCTTCGGCGGCGACGACGTGCGCGCCAAGCGCAAGGAAGTCTTCGACACGATCGAGAAGGCGCAGGATGCCGTGTCCAAGCGCAACGATGGCGCATGGATCTACCGTGTCGCGCCCGAGGGCGGCATCGGCGAGATGACCCGCGTCGGCAAGGCGCGCTCGCACAACATCCTCGGAGCGTTCTACGTCAACAAGGACAAGAGTGTCTTCCCCGTCGGCATCGCGAACCCGCAGTTCGACCGCTGGGACTTCACGGCCACGGCCCCGACTGGCCACCCGCACGTCTACAACGCCGCGCTCACGATGCCGGTCGGCCGCCCGGCCGAAGGCATCTTCCGCCAGGGCGGCATCGAGGAGGGCGCCGATGCGGCCACGGCGGCCATCGACCGTGCCGTGGCCGAGGGCCGCGCGCCGCGCGTGATGATCGCCGCCGGCTACACGATCGAGAACGGCCGCGCCGAAACCAGCGGCCCCGGCGGCGCGGCAGTGGCCGGCAAGGCGGCGCGCCTGTACGCGGGCCAGATGCACGGCGTGGATGCCCAGGTCACCTACGTGGCCGCGGGCCGCCGGCAGCGCAAGGTACTGCAGGCCGCGCTCGAGGCGCTCGGCGAGCGCAAGGGCGAGCACTACGAGATCGTGAGCTTCAACGCGCGCGGCAAGCGTGCCGAGTGGCGCTCCGCCAGCCTGCTCAGGCGCCACCAGCCCGACCTGCTGATGGGCTTCGACGTGCCCGGCCGCACCGAGAAGGGCGAATACCACAACAGCCATGGCCACGCGATCGGCTACCACACCGCCGCGCGCGACCAGCTCTTCATCGACGCCACGCGCAACGACCGCATCACCACCGTGGCCGGCTTCGACCTCGGCAACGAGGTGGGCGGCGGCCATCCCGACGTGCACACGCGCGTGCAGCCCGCGCCAAACGGCACCCCCATCGCCTCGATCGTCACAGCCGACGTGGCGATGACGGGCGGGCGCACCAACTGGGTCGGCTATGCCTTCGGCACCGAGGTGCTGAGGCGTGCTGGTGCCTTGAGCGCGGTCCCCGACGAACGCGCCGTCCGCGGCATGGTCATGGGCATGATGAAGGCCGGCGGCGTGGACAGCGAGACCCGCAGCCGCGTGCCGTTCGAGGTCGATTCGCGCGGGCGGACCTCGGGCGTGGGCGGCATGTCGCCCGACGTCGAGGCCGCGGTGGCCGCGATGCTGCGGGTCCGCGCCGAGAAGATCCAGATGGCGCCGCCCATCGACCTGCGCGGCGTGCGGCTGCGGCTCGGCGTGTTCGATTCGGGCTCGGGCGGCATCATTGCCGCGGCAGAGATCAAGCGAGTGGTCGAAGAGACCACGGGCGCGCGCGTTGACCTGGTGATGGTGGGCGACCACGGGGCGGGCACGTACGGCGGCAAGCCGAAGAAGGCAATCGCCGACCACACGCTGCTCGGCCTGCAGACGCTCGACAAGCTCGGCGTCGACTTGATCGTGATGGCTTGCAACACGGCCTGCACCTCGGGCAAGGGCGACTACGCGCGCAACATCAAGGCGCCAGTGATCGACCTGATCGACAGCACGCGCGCGTTCCACAAGGGCTTGGTGAAAGACGGCGAGCGCGTCGTCGCCTTCTCCACGCAGAAGACGGCCGAGCTTCCGCTGCTGTCGGACCCGAGCGTGGACGGGGTCTACACCGACAAGAATGTCGTGCCCGTGGGCGGCACCGACAACAAAGGCAACCTCGACGTGGCCTCGCTGGTGAACCGCTTCATGGCTGACCCGATGAACAAGGAGATGCGGGTGCTGATGCAGGAGGCTGCCAACCACTACGTGCGCAAGATCCTCAAGGCCGACCCCGACGTGACGACCATTTCGTGGTGCTGCACGCACTATCCCGAGATGGAGCCGTTCTTCACCAAGGCGCTTGCCGACCCGGCGATCCGGCCCCAGGAGAACGCCAGGCCCATCAAGATGGTCAATCCCATGAGCAACCAGGCGCTGGAAGCCATCAAGGTGGCGCAGAAACTGCCGCCGGGCACGGGCACCGGCCCCAGCCGCGCCATCGGCATCACCACTGCGGTGGAAGACAAGACGACATCGATCAAGCCGCCCGAGCAGAAACAAGTCGACCAGAAGGAGGTGCTCGACACGCTGCACATCGCACTCCAGCGCGACGACGTCACGCTGGTGCCACTGAAGGAACTGGGCGAAGACGTCGATGTCGAGCTGGCCCAGCGCCTGCTCGACCAGGACGAGGCCGGCGATCCCATCGACGCGCTGCAGGCCTTCGATCCCTCGGGCCGCGGCTTCCCGATCCACGTGCCGGGCGGCGCGTATGCCGCGGCGAAGATGCTCGGCGACGCCGGCAAGATCGCGGTGGTGGCGGGCTTTCCGATCCGCACCGCCGCCGGCCGCGTGGCGCCCGAGTCGGACAGCACCAAAGGGGCGGCGGTGCTGGCCGCCGGCCTCGCCAAGCTCGGCAAGGACACGACGTGCATCACCATTCCCGCCAACGTCAAGCCGCTGAAGGCGGCGCTCGCGGTGCTGGGACGCGACGACATCGACGTGCGGGCCTTCGGCCTGAAGATCGGCCCGCACGCCGAGGGCGAAGCCCTGCGGATGCTGCGGGCTCTCGACCCCGACGCGATCATCAGCGTGGAGGCGCCCGGGCGCGATGCGAAGGGCGAGTACTGGAGTTCCACCGGCGAGCGCGTCACCGACCACGTGGCTGCGCTCGATGAATTCTTCTATGCGGCGCGAACGATCAACGAGGGCCGCGCCGACGGCGCGAAGATCAGGCAGCTCGCGGTCCTCGACGTGGGCAACGAGGTCGGGGGCGGCAACGTCGACAAGCGCGTGCGCCGTGCACCCGACGGCCAGCGCATCGCATCCGAAGTCACGGTGGACCAGCTCGTGACGGCCGGCGTCGGCAGCTGGGGCGCTGATGCGACCCTGGCCGCGCTCGAGGTGCACCACAACCGCACCGACCTGCTGCCTTCGGCCGACGAGGTGCGGCGCGTGATGCGCGCCATCACGCGCGAAGGCGGCGTGGACAGCCAGTCGCGCACCGGCATCGATCATGCCGCCGGCTACGATCCGACGGTTCATGTGGGCGTGGCCGAGCTGTATCGCCAGGCGGCGCTCGAAGTCAAGGCCGACGGCGGCCCGGACACCGGCGGCGTGGCGCCGCCCAAGGGCGGTACGCCGAAACCCGGCGGTCCGCGTCCGGCCGAGCCGCAGAGCGCCGCCTTCCGCGGCGACGAATGGCCTGCCGTGCACGCCAGGCTCACGAGCGGCGGCTTCGGCAACGAGAACATCTACGTCTACCGCGTGAAGGGCCAGCCCGACCTGTACGCCGACCCGGCTGCCACGGCCGACCTCACGGCGCAGCAGATCAACGGCGCCGGACGCGTCGCGCAGGGCACGAGCACGGTGCGCTGGTACGGCAACAGCACGCCGGGCCGGGGCGTGGGCGGCCTGATGCCCCGGCGCGAGATGGGCGCCAAATTCGGCCTGGAGCCCAAGGGCGACAAGGAGACGGTCTACCGCATCAAGAACCGCGAGACGGCCGACATCACCTTCCAGACCGAGAAGCCCACGGCCGAGCAGCGCGCGGATCCGAACCTGCTGATCCGTTCGCGCAAGGTGCGCCCGCCGCGCGAGGCCACGCCGCAGCCGGTCGAAGACTGGTTCATCGTCTCGAACCAGTCGCCCACGCGCACCAACGCGGCCAACGGGCTGCGCAACGTGACGCGCGGCAACGACGAGTTCAAGCTCGGCGTGGTCGAGAAGACGCACGGGCCGGCCACCGGCTGGAGCACCGGCAAGGTCATCAAGCGGCAGATCACGCTGGGACTGGTGGCCGCGGTGGGTATCAGCGGACTGAACCTTGTGAGCCCGATCGATACCGGCCACGACGTGCCGAGCGGCGTCGTTGGGCTGCCGCGCAATCCGATCGCGTCGTCGACGCCGCATGCACACGACACGCCTTCCTTCCGCGCCACGCCGGAGGCCTTCTCGGTGCCGGCCGAAGTCACGCTCGGCATGGCCTGGCACCAGCAGGGCCAAGCCGATCTGCTGGCCCGGCAGCCCGGAGCCGATCCGGCCTCGGCGAAGGCGCTGCAGGACACGGCCGACAGCCGCTGGGGCGCGTTCTCGGCCGAGATGCTGAAGACCATCCGCAACGACGTACAGCAGGGCGCGAACCCGGTGGCTGCGGCCAACCGGCAGCGCGCTCAGCTGCTTTCCATGGGCCGGCTCGATGTGCACAGCGACAACGCGGTGCGCGGTGCGCTGCGCGACTCCGGTCTGCTCAAGGGCGCCACCGCCGACGTGGAGGCGCAGATGGATTACGCCAAGCTCGTGGCCGATCACCCCGCGTTCATCAACGACAAGAGCCGCGAGCTCGCCCGCACCGATCCGGCCGCCTTTGCCGCGGCCTCGCTGATCGCGATCGGTCCCGACGGTGCGGCATTCAACACCGCGGTGAAAAACAATGCCGCCATGCTGGGCCGCCTGCATTCCGAGGCCGTGGTGAAGGAGCGGCTGGCCGACGGCGACGTGGCCGGCGCCGCCAAGGAGGCGCGCCTGCGGCTCGACGTGAGCGCCACGCCGGCCGAGCGCGACAAGGCGGCCGCGACGCTGCTGCCGCTGTTCAAGCCGGAGCGCACGCGGGCGCTCGACCTGCTGGCCGGCATGCAGATGCAAGACGTCGGCGACTACCTCGCGCAGTACCGCGACGCGCCGCCTGAAATCGCACAGCCGATGGCGCAAGGCATGCTCGAACTGCTGCAGAAGAACCTGCCGCGCCCGAGCGACGACCTGTCCAGCATGTCGCAGTTCGACCATCTCGTCGAAGGCCTGTCGATCATGGCCGAGGCGGCCGACGCGCGCACGCCCACCTCGGCGTTCTCCGAACGTTTTGCTGCCGAGCTGATGAAGGGGCGTTTTGCCGACCGGCCGGAGTTCGTCGTCACGCTGCAGCGCGGCGTGGAGCGCGCGGTGGAGCAGGGCGGCGCGAAGCTGCCGGTCGAGCTGGCGAATGCGCTGGAAAAGCACGGCCACGGCGATATGCGCGACAGCGTGCTCGCGGGCATCGACAAGGGCTTGCAGGCGCAGAACAAGCACCTGGGCGAGGCCATCGGCAATCTGCGAGGCACCGCCGGCTACAACGCCACCGGCGCCTCGATGGCCTTCTATGTGGCGAATTTTTCCGACGGCACGCCCCAGGGCGTTGCCAACGCCATCGCACAGTACCGGCGCGTGAACCCGGAGGTGGCGGGCAAAGTCGACGATGCCACCCGCGTGATCGGCGAGTGGGGCCGCACGCTGCACCAGACCCAGGAGAGCCTGAACGGCCTGCGCGTCGGCGCAAAGGGCAGCGAGGCCGAGCAGGGCCTGGAGGGCACGGTGGTCAAGGTGTACGACAGCGACGACGTGAAGCTGGCCATCAGCCAGAGCCCGCAAGTGCGCCAGGAGCTGCTGAGCCGCGCCTCGCAGGGGGTGCCCGATCCGCGCACCATGACCGAGTACCTGATCAACCCGGTGATGTTCGTGACGCGCCACGTCTCGGGCACCACCCGCATGGTGTGGTCGATGCTGGCCGACGCGCAGTTCAACGGCATGGTGAACGAGCCCGTGCGCTTTGCGGCGCGCTGGGATGCCTTCAAGCTGAAGACCGAGCGCATGGCGAACGTGCTGGGCCTGAACGCAAACGAGGTGCGCCAGGGCACCGCGCTGGTGGACAAGTACGTGGGATTGGTCCAGAAAGTGGACCCGGACCTGTCCGATGCAGCGCGCATCAACGCGTACGCGCGCCTGGGCGGTGAGCTCGACGGCGAACTGCAGAAGCTGCTGGGCGTGGGCGCGAAGACCATCAACAACGCGACCAACGCCAACACCGCCTTCGGGCAGGCGCTGCGCTGGGTGGCCAATGCGGGCTTCGTCACGCACAACATCAGCACCGAGATCACGAACTTCCGTCCGATGGCCGACGGGGTGCAGGACTACACGCAGTGGTACCACCGCATCTACGCGCCGACGCAGGCCTTCTTCATGGCCAAGCCGTACACCACGCTGATGGCCGAGCGCTCGCTCGCCGGCAACCGAGTGATCGACGGCGCGGCGGCGGACATCGAGGGCAAGATGGCCTGGAAGTACGTGTTCGGTCTCGGCACGGCGGGCGTGGGTGCGGCCGACCTCTCGCTGGCCTTCGGACAGAAGGACACGGTGCCGGCCTGGGTGACGTACACCAACGTGGGCATGGGCGTGGGCGGCCTGGTGGACGGCGGCGTGGGCCTGGTCAACGTCACGGGCACGGCGCTGACACGCGCGGGTGCGGTCGAGCTGGGCTCGCTGCTGGCCATTCCGGCCGAGGCCGCGACCATCGGCGGGCTGGCCGTGGCCGTGTTCACCGGCATCAAGCAGTTCTACAACATCGCCCACCACTACGACCAGGTCGACGCGCGCGAGATGCAGCGCGACCCGGCGCTGCGCAACGTGCTGAAGGACAGCGGCTTCTCCGACGCGCAGACCCGCGCCATGCTCGACTGCACGCACGAGGGCGTGTCGCCGATGGTGGCCTGGAACGCCTTGATGAAGTCCGAGGGCAAGACGGTGGACGAGGGCCTGCAGCTGCTGCGCGACCGGCTGGCGAAGGACGGCCCGCAGGGCATTCCCGCCGCCGAATGGACCCGCGTCATGCACGGGCTCACCGACCGCAGGATGAATGACAACGACGGCAGCTTTCCGGCGAACGATCCGAACTCGGCGCAGGCCGGGCAGATCGTGGTCCGGGAGATGCCTACGCGCGGCGGTACCGTGACTTCGAAATCGATGGTTCTGCCGCAGAGCATCGAGGGCCTGGAAAACTACGCGCGAGAGGCCTGGAACCTGCGCGTCTGATTCACCCGGGCCCCTGCATGTGAGCCGAAAGATGTAGCACCGGCGCCGCCCCGGTGCCGCATGGCCGTGCCGGGCTTCGTCCGGCGGCACGGCCATGCATTTGCGTTATGGCGCATGCCGCAATTGCCATTGGTGCCGCTCTGCGGGCACTTCTAGACTGGGCGCAATGAACGCATTCGCGACCCGGATCCGCCCCGCCCCAGCGGCGATGATCCGTCCTTCGCTGTTCGCGCAGCGCCGCGGTGCCGTGCCACCGGCCGCGGCTCCAAGGGGGGCGGCCCTGTCCCTTGCGCGCCGCGGCGATGCGGCGGGCGCGCTCCCGCTTTTCTATGCGGACGACAAGCCGTCGATGCCGCCTGCGGGTCATCGCCAGCGCCTCGCCACCGGCCTGGTCGCTCAGTTGAGTGCCGCGCCCGATCACGCGGCGCGCCAGGCGCTCATGAAGGACCGCCTGCGATCGATCGGCTTCGAATGGCTCGGCTACGGAACGATCGAAGATCAGCGCGGTGTCCTGCGACCGCTGAGCTTTCTCACGAGCTATGCCCACGAGACCTGGGCACGCCGCTACTTCTCGCAGCGCTACCACGAGGTGGATATGCGCCCGCACGATGCGCCGGTATCCGGCCTTCCGCTGGTGTGGGACCTGGAGTCGCTGGCCCAATCGCAATGCAGGCAACCCTTGCGGCCCGAGGCCGAAGCCCGGGACATCGCCGCGCGGCAACGCATGCTGCTGGACGAGCTGGAAGCCAGCGGCATCCGCAGCGGTATTTCTTTCCGCCTGGCCACGCCGGGGCAAATGCATGAGTACACCTTCATCAACCTGATGTCGGGCACGCCCGGGCGCCGCTGGATTCTCGGCCCTGCCGTGGGCCGCGCGCTCGTGCTCGGATTGAGCGTGCACGAGCACGTGTCGCGCCACGTGCGCAAGCCCGTTGCGGCGCGGGAGCAGGACGAGCCGCTGCACGCGAAATCGCCGATTTCGCCGACGCAGCAATCGATTCTCGAAGCCTTGCTGCGGGGACTCGGCGACAAGGAAATTGCCTACGCGCTGGGCTTGTCGAGCCATGCGGTGGACTATCACATGCGCCAGCTCCGGCGTCGCTTCGGCGTGCGCAACAGGGTGCAGCTGGTGAGCGCAGCGGCGGACTGGCAGCCCTAGCGGTCTCGTCCTCGGCGTCCCTAGCCGGCGATGCCGTTGCGGGCCGATGCCGGCTGCAGCGCATCGAGCGCCGAAAGCCTGCGGTAGTCCCCGGGCAACACCGCATAGGTGCCCAGAAAGGTCTTGTGCAAATGGCTTTGATCGGTGAAACCGGCGGCATGCGCCGCATAGGTGACGCGGGCGCCGCCGGCGATGAGGTCGCGCGCGTACTCGATGCGGTGGCCCACCAGCATCTCGTGCGGCGTGAATCCCATGGCGCCTTTGAAGCGCCGCTGCACGTGCACCGGGTGCAGGCCCGCCGCGTCGGCCAGGTTGTCGAGCGTCATGCGCTGATGAAAGCCGGACGCGATCAGTTCATACAGCCTGTTCATGCGTTCGTCGCCGCTGTCGACAACGCGCGTGGGCTGTGCCCGCAACGGAATCCAGCGGGCAAGGCGTTGGCGCAGCAGGGCGCGCCCCGCTGCGCTGTCGTCGTCGTTGCCGGCGCCCGTGGGCTCGCGCAGCAGGCGATGGCATTCCATGAATCCGGAAGCTTCGGAGGGATCGAGAAAAACCGAGACGCCGGCATCGTCTTCCACGCGGGCCAGCGGGGTGCTCTCGTGCGCCGCGCTGATGCAGCGCGCAACGGCGCAGCTGCAGTACATCGCGTCCTCGCGCCACGGCGCGCTGCGCGCCTGCACGGCATGCCAGACCTGCGGCGCAACGCGCAGCAGCGTTCCCGGCGGCACGATCGTCACGCGGGTGCCGGTGCGCACGTGGAGTTCGGTGTCCGACACCGAGAGCGTGTACCCGACGTGCCTGTGTGGCCGGATCTCGCGATGCAGCAGCGTGTTGGCAGTCAACTGAAGACCCGTGAGGTCAGCGTCTCGCCAATAGTGGGAAGCCAGGAGTTCCATCGAAAAGCAGGGCTCCTCGGACGTCGTGGTTGTGTTGAGAAAAAGCAATCGACGTGCCAGTGCATGCCTTGCTTTCGCGGATGTTCATGCGAAGGTATTCAGTTGTGGTTCGGTGAGGGGTGCCAAGGCTCGTCTTCGCCCTCGCGAGTGTGCTCGAAGCTAAGAATTTACAAGGCGGCATAACCGCCCTTTGGTAGTTTGGCTCCAAGCCCGCAGCGTCCACCGGCGCATGCGGCACTTCCATCAGGCCTCTCATGATTCTTGGTACTTTGTTGCAACCCGCCGCGGCGGCATTGCTGTCGGAAGCGCGCGACCCCGACCCGGCGCCGCCGCCGGGCGATCTGGCCGAGCTGCCGCTCGACGGCCCCTTTCCACAGCTCTATTCGGAGGAACAGCTCTATCTGCCGCAATCGGCAGACCTGCGTGCGGACGGCGTGCCGGGCATCGTCGGCGATCTGCTGAATGCTTCAGGCACCAAGGAGTGCCGCGATCTTGTCCAGGCGATGTTGAATGCGCTGGGCTTCGATTGGCTTGGCTACGGCACGATCACTTTCCTGCGTGGCCGCTGGTGGCCCTTGAGCTTCTTCACCGCGCACGCAAACCCCGAGTGGACGCAGCGCTACTTTTCGCATCGCCTCTACGAAACTGATTTGCGGCAGCCGGGCGTACCGGCTTCCAGTCTCCCGCTGGTGTGGGACGTCGAGCAGATCGAGGCCGCGCCATTGTCCGCAGCCACATCTGTGACCGAGGACGCGGAGGGACGGCGGCAGCGCTTTGTCGACGACCTGCGCGCCAGCGGCATTCGCAGCGGGTTGATGTTCCGCCTCGCGTTGCCGACGCAAGTGAACCAGTACACCGTCATCAGCCTGCAGTCGAGCGAGCCGGGCCGCCGCTGGATCACCGACGAGGTCGTCGGCCAGGCCTTGACGCTGGGCTTGAGCGTTCACGAGTACCTGCTGCGCCATTCGCGCATGCCGAGCGAAGCGAGCGCGGCGGCGCGCATCGAGATCTCGCCCACGCAGCAGTACATCCTCCAGCACCTGCTGCAGGGGCGCAGCGACAAGGAGATCGCCAACCGCCTCGACATGTCGGCCCACACCGTGGACTACCACATGCGCCAACTGCGCCGCCGCTTTGCCGCGCGCAACCGCGTGCAACTGGTCAACGCGGTGCAGCAGGGGGACAGCGACTTTGGGGTTCTGAACGAGAGCTAAGGCAGCACTGCCACCGGACTGCGCTCGGCGAACTGCCCGTTCCAGTACGGGTAGTAAGGGTAGGGCGGCGTCACGGCGCTCGCCGCATCGAGCCGCTTGATCTGGTCCGCGCTGAGCTGCCAGCCGAGCGCGCCCAGGTTCTGCCGGAGCTGCTCTTCGTTGCGCGCGCCGATGAGTACGCTCGACACGGTGGGCCGCTGCAGCAGCCAGTTGAGCGCGATCTGCGGCAGCGTCTTGCCGGTTTCCTCGGCCACCTGGTCCATGGCATCGATCACGCGGTACAGGCGCTCGTCGTCCACGGGCGGCGCGAAGCCGGCGGTTTCATGCAGCCGGCTTCCGGCGGGCAGCGGCTGGCCGCGGCGCACCTTGCCGGTCAGCCGGCCCCAGCCCAGCGGGCTCCATACGATGGCGCCCACGCCTTGGTCCATGCCCAGCGGCATCAGTTCGAATTCGTAGTCGCGGCCGATCAGCGAGTAGTAGGTCTGGTTGGCGACGAAGCGCTGCAGGCCGAGCCGGTCGGAGGCCGCGAGCGATTTCATCAGCTGCCAGCCCGAGAAGTTCGATGCGCCGATCAACCGCACCTTGCCTGCGCGCACCAGGTCGTCCAGCGTGTCGAGCACCATCTCGACCGGCGTCATCGCATCGAAGGCATGCAGCTGCAGGATGTCGATGTAGTCGGTGCCCAGGCGCTTCAGCGCGGCGTCGGTCGCGGCGATCAGGTGGTGGCGCGAGGCACCGACGTCGTTCGGCCCGTCGCCGGCGCGCAGCGCCAGCTTGGTCGAGATGATGGCCTTGTCGCGCCGGCCCTTGAGCGCCGCACCGAGGATCGATTCCGAAGCGCCGTTCGAATACACGTCGGCCGTATCGAACAGGGTCACGCCGGCATCCAGCGCCAGGTCGACGATGCTGCGTGCGCCCTCGACGTCGGTGTTGCCCCAGGCGCTGAAGAGCGGGCCCTGTCCGCCGAAAGTGCCGGCGCCGAAGCCGAGGGCGGGGACCTTGAAGCCGGAGCGGCCGAGAAAGCGTTGTTCCATGATGTTGTCCTTGTCGTCACTGAAAGAGGAAGAGGCTCAGGCTTGCACCGAGGCGCAATCGGCTGGCGTGGCGCTGCCTTCGCGCCGGTCGAGCGAGCGGCTCCAGAGTGCGATGGCCAGCCCCGCGAGCGTGAGCAGCGCAGCCACCCAGCCGAGTGCACGCAGCCCCGGGCCATGGTCGATGACCACGCCGCCGGCCCACGCGCCGAGCGCATTGCCGAGGTTGAAGGCCGCGATGTTGAGGCTCGACGCCAGGTTCTGGCCTGCGCCCGAGGCTTTCTCGAGCACACGCAGCTGCATGGGCGCCACGGTCGCGAAAGACGCGATGCCGAGCAGGCCGACGAACACCACGGCAGTGAACGGGGTTCCGATGGTGAACTGCATCGCGCCGAGCACGGCGGCGAGCGCCACCAGCGTCCCGAGCACCGCGGGCATGGTCGACTTGTCGGCCAGTCTGCCGCCAAGAATGTTGCCCACGGCCAGGCCGCCACCGAACACCAGCAGGATGGGCGACACGGCCGTTTCGGGCAGGCCGGTGACCTGCGTCAGCAGGGGCTGGATGTAGGTGAACACCACGAACACGCCTGCAAAGCCGAGCACCGTCATCGCCAGGCCGAGCAGCACCTGCGGCCGCGCGAGCACCGCGAGCTCATCGCGCAGCGGCGCGGCCTTGGCCCCGGCCCCGACGCGCGGCACGAACAGCGCGAGCACCGCAAAAGCCAGCATGCCGATCAGCGTCACCGCCCAGAAGGTGGCGCGCCAGCCGTACTGCAGACCGAGCCATGCACCGGCCGGCACACCCAGCAGCGTGGCGGCGGTGAGCCCGGTGAACATGATCGCGATGGCCGATGCGCGGCGTTCCGGCGCCACGAGGCTTGTGGCCACCACCGAGCCCACGCCGAAGAAGGTGCCGTGCGCGAGCGAGGTGACCACCCGCGCGGCCATGAGCAGCTCGTAGTTGGGCGCGAGTGCACAGGCCAGGTTGCCGAGCGTGAAGATCGCCATCAGTGCGAGCAGCACGGTCTTGCGCGGCAGCTTGCGGGTGGCGATGGTGAGCAGGGGCGCCCCGACCGCGACCCCGAGCGCGTAGCCCGAGATCAGCAGGCCGGCCGCCGTGATGGAAACCTTGAGATCCATCGAGACCTGCATCAGCAGGCCCATGATGACGAATTCGGTGGTGCCTATTCCGAAGGCACCGGCGGTGAGGGCAAGTAGAGCGATTGGCATGATGGCTCTACTGTGCGGGTTCTTTCCAATGATGACTAGAATGCCGCATGGACATAGACTTGTGATTTGAATTCACAATAAAAGGCGCAAGGAACCGACATGCCGCGCATCGACGTCAACCGCTCCGGAGAAATGGAAGCCTTCGTGCAGGTGGTCGAGTCCGGCGGCTTTTCCGCTGCGGCGCGCCTGCTGGACATGACACCTTCGGCGGTCAGCAAGCTGGTCGCGCGCCTCGAGCTGCGGCTGGGCATCCAGCTGGTGCACCGCTCCACGCGCAAGCTGCAGCTCACGCCCGAGGGCCTGCACTTCTACGAACGCAGCACGCGCGTGCTGGCCGACATGGACGAGGCGGAGCGCTGCGCCGCCGCGGGTGCCGCGCCCCGCGGGCGCGTGAGCATCAATGCGAGCGTGTCCTTCGGGCATCACAAGCTGGTGCCGCTGGTGCCACGCCTCCTGGAGCTGCACCCGCAGATCACGCTCGACATTGCGCTGACCGACCGCGTCGTCGATTTGATGGACGAGCGCGCCGACATCGCCATCCGATGGGGCCAGCTGCCTTCGTCCGACCTGGTGGCGCGGCGCCTGGGCGAAACCAGCCAGGCCATCGTGGCCTCGCCCGACTACCTTGCCAAATACGGCACGCCGCACACGCCGCAGGAACTGGAGGCGCACAACCGCCTGGGCTGGAGCTACCGGCGCAGCGCGCCCGACTGGCCGTTGCGCGTGGACGGGCGAATGATCGCGCTGCCCGTGGCCGGGCCGGTGCGCGCGGGCGACGGCGAAACGCTGCGGCAGCTGGCCATCGCGGGTGCGGGCGTGGCGCGGCTGTCGCTGTATCACATCCAGCACGACATTGATGCGGGACGGCTCGTGCCGCTGCTCGAAGAATTCAACCCCGGCGAGGTGGAGCCGATCCACGCCGTCTACATCGGCAAGGCCGGCACCTTGCCGGCCCGCGTGCGCGCGGTGCTCGACTTTCTGGTGGCGTGCTCGGGCGTGGGAGGAGGCCGCTACACGATCAAGCGCACGGCGCCGATGCCGGCGAATTCCGCCGTCACCTGATCGCCGCGGCGGCAGGGCAGCACGCCGACCCATGAGCCGGTGGTGACGACCGTGCCGGCTGGCGCGGTCTGGCCATGGCGCGTGACGTGGCGCAGCCAGATGGGCAGCAGCCACGCCGGGTCGGCCAGCGGATGGGTGCCTTCGCGCACCACGGCTTCCGCATCGCCGACCTTCGTTTCGCAGCGCTGCGAAGCCCAGTCGACGGCCGCATAGGGCTGCCATTCGCCGATCGCCAGCGCGCCGTGCACCTGCGAATCGGCAAGGCGCAGCAAGGCCGGCGCGGCGGCCAGGTCGTGCCAGCGCGAATCGACGATCTCGATGGAGACGGCCATTGCATCGACGAGCGAAGCCGCGTCGCCGTGGTCGAGCTTGGCGGCTTGCGCGGGAGTCACGTCCTTGCTGAGCCGCAGCGCAATCTCGGCCTCGATGCCGGGCGTGTGGAACATCAGGTCGCCGAACTCCGCCGGGCTCGTGCGCACGCCGGCCGGGGGCAGCGGCGCATGCGTGAGCGTTGCGCCGCGCGATCCGCCGCCGGATTTCCAGCAGCGCGGCACGGCGCCGGCCTCGAACCAGCCGAGCGCGGATGCCACGGCATCCTGCACTTCATAGGCTTGCGCTGCATCCTGCAGCGTCGCCAGCCAGGGCGTGGCGTCGAGGGTTCGGTTGCTGCGGCGCGCTTCAGCGAGCGCATCGGCAAGGTCGGTGGGCAGAAAATAATTCATGCGGCCGATCTTCTCATTCAGGTGTCGACATGCACCTTGCCGTCCTTCACCACCTTGGCCCACTTGGCGATCTCGGTCGAGATGAACTGCCTGAACTTGTCCTGCGACCCGCCGCCGTCCTCGGCGCCATAGGTGTCGAGGCGCTCCTGCACGTCGGGCATCGCGAGCACCGCGTTGACGTCGCGATTGACCTTCTCGGCAATGCTCGCCGGCAGCTTGCCCGGGCCCGCAAGGCCGTACCAGGTGGTGGCCTCGAAGCCCGCGAAGCCCTGCTCCTGCATGGTGGGCACGTTGGGGTGGCCCTTGGCGCGCTTGGTGCGCGTTTGCGCCACGGCCAGCACGCGGCCGCTCTTCACGTGCGGCGTGGCCGCCGTCATGGTCTCGAAGCTGTACTGGATCTGGCCGCCCATCAGGTCGGCCAGCAGCGGGCCGCTGCCCTTGTAGGGCACATGCATCGCATCGACGCCGGCCTGCAGCTTGAACATCTCCAGCGCCAGGTGCTGCGCCGAGCCCGCGCCCGCGGAGCCGAAGCTCACCGTGCCGGGCGAGGCCTTGCACGCCGCCACGATGTCTTTCACCGTGACCGCCTTTTGCGCCGGGCTGGCAATCAGCAGGTTGGGCGTGACGCCCACCAGCACGATCGGCACGAAGTCGCGCTCCACGCTGTAGCGCAGCTTGGGCTGCAGGCTGGGCGCGAGCGCGTGGCTGTTGATGTGCGCCATGAGCAGCGTGCTGCCGTCGCTGGGCTGCTGCGCAACGTATTCGGCCGCCAGCACGCCGGCCACGCCGGCCTTGTTCTCGACGATGACCTGCTGGTTCCACATCGTCGTGAGCTTCTGCGCGACCACGCGCGCAAGCGCATCGGTGCCCCCGCCGGGCGGAAAACCCACCACGATGCGCACCGGACCCGAAGGCCACTCCTGCGCGAAGAGCCTGGGCACGCCCAGCGTGGCGGCCGCGGCTCCCGCGGCTTGAATCAGCGAACGTCTCTGCATCATCTTTGTCTCCATGGAGTGGTGGGTCCGATGCGTGCCGGACGCAAGGTCCCGGCAAGGTGGTGGGCCGCCGCCCCGTTCGAGCGGTGCGCTGCGGCCAGTGGGATTGCGTTTCGCGGCTACGCAGCTTTCTGCAGGCTGGCAGGCGCCGCCGCGTGGCTCGCGAAATGGTCCATCGCCGCCTGCACACCGCTGCCCGCCAGCTTGATGCCCGTGAGTTTCATGCCCATTTCGACGCCCGCGACCATGGCCACCAGCGTCAGGTCGTTGCTGTCGCCCAGGTGGCCCATGCGGAACATGCGGCCCCTGAGCTTGCCGAGGCCCGTGCCCAGCGACAGGTCGAAGCGCTGGTGGATGAGCCGGCGCAGCGCATCGGCATCGACGCCTTCGGGCGTGATCACGCCGGTGAGCACGGGCGAATACACGGCCGGGTCGGCGCACTGGATCGGCAGGCCCCAGGCATTGACCGCGGCGCGCACACCGGACGCCCAGCGCTGGTGGCGCGCAAAGACGTTGTCCAGCCCTTCGCCGAGCAGCATGTCGAGCGACTCCGACAATCCGTAGAGCAGGTTGGTGTTGGGCGTGTACGGCCAGTAGCCGTCCTTGTTCATCTCCACGATCTCGTCCCAGGCCCAGAAGGCGCGCGGCAGCTTCGCGGTCTTCGAGGCTTCGAGCGCGCGCGGCGAGAGCGCGTTGAAGCTGATGCCAGGCGGCAGCATCAGGCCCTTCTGCGAGCCGCTGATGGTGACGTCCACGCCCCACTCGTCGTGCCGTAAATCGGCGCTCGCGAGGCCCGAGATGCTGTCGACCATCAGCAGGGCCGGGTGGCCCGCCGCGTCGATGGCCTTGCGCACCGAGGCGATGTCCGAGGTGACGCCGGTGGAGGTTTCGTTGTGCACCACGCACACGGCCTTGATCTTCTTTTCGGTGTCCTTGCGCAGCCGGGCCTCGATGAGGTCGGCCTGCACACCGCGGCGCCAGCTGGGCGCGGCGGGCAGATGCTCGTCCTTGCCGGACCACGCGAGGAATTCGGTGGACAGGCCGAGGCGCGTGGCCATTTTCTGCCACAGCGATGCGAAGTGGCCGGTTTCGTACATCAGCACGTGGTCGCCCGGGCTCAGCGTGTTGGCGAGTGCGGCCTCCCAGGCGCCGGTACCGGAAGCGGGGTAGATCGCGACCGGATGACGGGTCTTGAAGATCTGCTTGATGCCGCCGAGTACCTTGAGCCCCAGCGTGCCGAACTCGGGTCCGCGGTGGTCGATGGTCGGCAGGCTCATGGCCCGCAGGATGCGGTCGGGAACCGGGCTCGGGCCGGGAATCTGCAGGAAGTGGCGGCCGGTGGGATGGATGTCGAGTTGAAGCATGGACTGTCCTTTCGCTTTCAGTTTTGCATTCAAAATTGAATTGGACATGATGGTTTACCCTTGTATATAGGGGTTGTTGGTGTCGTTTTTTGCATTCAAAATGCATTCAAGGGAACGGACATGACTGCAGACATCATCGAAATCTCGCGCCTCGCGCTGCACGACCAAGTGGCTTCGCGCCTGCGCACGATGCTGGTCGAAGGGCAAATCGCGCCGGGCGCCAAGCTCAACGAGCGGGAGCTTTGCCTTCAGCTGCGCGTGTCGCGCACGCCGCTGCGCGAGGCCATCAAGCTGCTTGCGGCCGAAGGGCTGGTCGACCTGCTGCCCAACCGCGGCGCGGTGGCGGTGAAGCTCACCGAGGCTGACGTGGTCGACACTTTCGAGGTGCTGGCCATGCTCGAAGGCATGTCGGGCGAACTGGCGGCCAAGCGCATCACCGACGAAGAACTGGCCGAGGTGCGTGCGCTGCACTACGAAATGATGGCCTGCTTCGCGCGGCGCGATCTCTCGGGCTACTACCGCCTCAATGCGCGCATCCACACCGCCATCAACGAGGCCGCGGGCAACCCGGTGCTGGCCAGCACCTACCGCTCGATCAATGCCCGCGTGCAGTCGCTGCGCTTTCGCACCAACCAGGACGAGGCCAAGTGGAAACACGCGGTCGAAGAGCACGAACAGATGATCCAGGCGCTGGCTGCGCGCGACGCGCCGACGATGCGCAAGGTGCTGGTCGCGCACCTCATACGCAAGCGGGACACCGTGCTTGCGCTTCTGCAGGCCGGCGAAATCTATCCCCAAGCCCACAAGGCGAGTTGAGCCCACACACCATGCGCGTCGATCCCGCCAGCCACATCCAGCCCGCCGGAACCGTTCTTCCGCCCAACGACACCTGCGAGGCGCTGGCGCGGCGGCTGCGCGCGGAAACGCAAGGCGAGGTGCTGTTCGACGACGGCTCGCGCGGGCGCTACGCCACCGATGCGTCGATCTACCAGATCACGCCGGTCGGCGCCTTCGTGCCCACCAATGACAGCGACATCGCCACCGCCATCGACATTGCGCGCGACCTGAAGGTGCCGGTGCTCGCGCGCGGCGGCGGCACCAGCCAGTGCGGCCAGACCACGGGCGCCGCGTTGGTGATCGACAACAGCAAGCATTTCCGCCGCGTGCTCGACGTGAACGTGGAGGAGGGCACCGCCACCGTCGAGCCCGGCCTGGTGCTCGACCACCTGAACGCGCAGCTCAGGCCGCACGGCCTCTGGTTTCCGGTCGATGTGTCGACCAGCGCGCAGGCCACGCTGGGCGGCATGGCGGGCAACAACTCCTGCGGCTCGCGTTCCATCGCCTACGGCAACATGGTGCACAACGTGCTGGGCGCGAGCGCCTGGCTATCGAGCGGCGAACTGGTGGCGTTCGGTCCGCAGGCCTCGCTGGGCGCTCGCGCGGCCGGCATCGCGAAGTTCGTGCACGGGCTCGCGCTGGAGCACCGCGAGCAGATCCACGCCAATTGGCCCAAGGTGCTGCGCCGCGTTGCCGGCTACAACCTCGACATCTTCGACAACCAGAGCGAGAAGCCGTACACCGCCGACGGCAGCGTGAACCTCGCGCACCTGCTGGTCGGCGCCGAAGGCACGCTGGCCTACACCAGGAGCCTCACGCTCAAGCTGGCGCCGCTGCCGCGTGCCAAGGTGCTGGGCATCGTGAACTTTCCGACCTTCCATTCGGCCATGGACGCGGCGCAGCACATCGTGAAGCTCGGTCCCACGGCGGTGGAACTGGTCGACCGCACGATGATCGAGCTGAGCCTTGCCAACCCGGCCTTCAAGCCGACCGTGGAAACAGCGCTGATCGGCAAGCCGGCGGCCATCCTGCTGGTCGAGTTTGCCGGCGCCGACAAGGCCGCGCTGCTGCCGCAGCTGAAGCAGCTGGTCGAACTGATGGGCGATCTCGGCCTGCCCGGCAGCGTGGTCGAAATGCCCGATGACGCGCGCCAGAAAAACCTGTGGGAGGTGCGCAAGGCCGGCCTCAACATCATGATGAGCCTGAAGGGCGACGGCAAGCCGGTGAGTTTCATCGAAGACTGCGCCGTGCCGCTGGAGCACCTGGCCGAATACACCGATGCGTTGACCGAGGTGTTCGCCAGGTACGGCAGCCGCGGCACCTGGTATGCACATGCCTCGGTCGGCACGCTGCACGTGCGGCCGATTCTCGACATGCGCGCAGACGGCGGCGCCAAGATGCGCGCCATTGCGCAGGAGGCCGCCGCACTGGTGCGCAAGTACAAGGGCGCCTTCAGCGGCGAACATGGCGATGGCCTGTGCCGCGGCGAGTGGATCGAATGGCAGTTCGGGCCGGCCATCAACGAGGCGTTCCGCGCCATCAAGCAGAAGCTGGATCCGGCCAACCTGTTCAACCCAGGCAAGATCGTCGACCCGCCGCGCATGGACGACGGCTCGCTGTTCCGTTTTGCGCCGCCCACGGCGCCCAGGCCTTACCGGCGCATCGAACTCAAGCCCGTGCTCGACTGGTCGGCCTGGAACGTCAATGCCGACCCCGTTACGGAGCAAACCACCGCCCCGGGCACCGGCGGCGACAGCACCGGAGGCCTCGCCAAGGCCGTGGAGATGTGCAACAACAACGGCCACTGCCGGAAGTTCGACGCCGGCACCATGTGCCCGAGCTACCGCGTGACGCGTGACGAACAGCACCTCACGCGCGGGCGCGCCAACACGCTGCGGCTCGCGCTCTCCGGCCAGCTCGGAGCCGATGCCTTCACCGGTGAAGAGATGCACGAGACCATGGACCTGTGTGTCGGCTGCAAGGGCTGCAAGCGCGACTGCCCGACCGGCGTCGACATGGCGAAGATGAAGATCGAGTTTCTCGACCATTACAAGAAGCGCCACGGCCACACGCTCAAGGACAAGCTGGTGGCCTACATGCCCGACTATGCGCACAGGGCGAGCCGCGTGTCGTGGCTCATGAACCTGCGCAACACCTTGCCCGGTGCGGCATGGCTGGGCGAAAAGCTGCTGGGGTTTTCCGCGCGGCGGTCGCTGCCCGAATGGCGCTCGGACACCTTCTGGCGTGCCAAGGCTGACATGCATGGCATGTTCGCAAGCCGCGAGGGGGTGCTGTCGGTGCAGGCCGACGGCGGCAAGGCCGCGGTGCTTTTTGTCGACACCTTCAACGGCACCTTCGAAAGCGAGAACGCGCTCGCGGCGGCCCGCGTGCTCAAGGCTGCGGGCTACACGCTGCACACGGTCGAAAAAAGCGGCGGCCACCACTGCTGCGGCCGCACCTTCCTGGCCAGCGGCATGGTGGGCGAGGCCAAGCGCCGCGCCGAGGCGCTGATCGATGCGCTCCGGCCCCTGGCCGAGGCCGGCGTTCCCATCGTCGGGCTCGAGCCCTCGTGCCTGCTCACGCTGCGCGACGAGACCCTGGTGATGGGCTTCGGCAAGAAGGCCGAAGCCGTGGCAAGGCAGGCCCTGCTGTTCGAGGAGTTCATTGCGCGCGAGATGAAAGCCGGCCGCTTCAAGCTCGCGCTCACGCCCGCCACCGCGCCAATCCTGCTGCACGGCCATTGCCACCAGAAGGCCTTCGGCGCCGTCAATCCGGTGCTGGACGTGCTGCGGCTCATTCCCGGTGCGGAGCCCGAACTGATCGAAAGCTCCTGCTGCGGCATGGCGGGGAGCTTCGGCTTCGAGGCGCGCCACATCGACGTCTCGATGCAGATGGCCGAGGCCAGCCTGCTGCCGGCGATCCGCGCGAGGCCCGATGCCATCGTGGTGGCCGACGGCACCAGCTGCCGCCACCAGATCGGAGACGGCGCGCAGCGCGAGGCGGTGCACGTGGCCGTGCTGCTCGAGCGGCATCTTCCGCCGCCGACCCTGGCGGCTGAGGAGGCTTGACGGCTGGCCCACAATGGCGCCATGAACGCAGCAACCACGGCACAGGCCGGCTTCGCGCTGTTCGAAACCGCAATAGGCACCTGCGCGCTGGCCTGGGGTCCGCGCGGGCTCATCGGTGTGCAACTGCCCGAGGACAACGGCGAAGCCGCCACGCGCGCCCGCATGCGCCGCCGCTTTGCGGACCTGCCCGAGTCGGCGCCGCCAGAGAGCGCACGGCAGGCGATCGCGGCCATCCAGGGCTTGCTGAACGGCGCGTCCGACGACCTGAACCACATCGTGCTCGACATGAGCCGCGTGTCGGAATTCCACCAGCGCATTTACGCGATTGCGCGGCGCATTCCGCCCGGCCAGACGCGCACCTATGGCGACATTGCGGCCGAGCTCGGCGACAAGGGCCTGTCGCGCGCGGTGGGCCAGGCCATGGGCCACAACCCTTTTGCGCCCGTGGTGCCATGCCACCGCGTGCTGGCTGCGGGCAACAAGCCCGGCGGCTTTTCGGCGGGCGGCGGCGCGCTGACGAAACTGCGCATGCTCGACATCGAAGGCGCCCGGCCGAACGGGATGGCTTCGCTTTTCTAGCAGCTTCCGCGCGCAGTCATGCCGCCGCAACCGGCAACCGGTGCAGCCCCGCAACGCGCGAGGCAAAGATGATTCCCGCCTGCAACACGAAACCCGCCAGCGCGAGCAGCAGGCAGGCGGGCTCTCCCCATGCGGCACCCACAGCGCCCCCGAGCGCGGCACCGATGGGCCGGGCGCCCGCATTGATCGTGAGAAACACGGCCGACACCCGGCCCAGCATCGTGGATGCCGTGACGCTTTGCCGCAGGGTGGTGGAGGTGATGGTCCAGACCATCGGCCCGGCGCCGAAGAGAAAGAACGACAGCGCCGCCAGCGATGCGCCCGGAACGATGAGCGTGGCAGCCATTGCCGCCGCCGCAAAAACCGCCACCGCGGGCCCGACCTGGATCGCACGGCCGAATGGCAGGTACGCCACCACGCGCGAAGTCAGCAGCGCCCCCGCCACCATGCCTGCGCCGTACATGGCCAGCGTAAAACCAACCGCCTGGGCGCCCAGGCCCAAGACCTGCACCGCATACGGCACGTAGCCGGCCTGCAGCACGAACCACGAGATGTTGAAGACAGCACCTGTCATCAGCATGGGCCGCAACAGTTCGTGCTGCCAGACAAAGCGCGCGCCGTCCCGCACGTCGAGCAGCGGATGGTGCTGCGCTGCGAATGCGCGTGGCGCCTCGGTCAGCCGCAGCAACAGGCCCACCGCCGAGATCGAGAGCACGGCGGCCAGCGCGAAAGCCATGGATGCACCCGCCCAGGCGACGAGTGCACCCGCCAGCGCAGGCCCGGCAGTGAATGCGGCGCTGCGCGCAAGCTCCAGCCGGCCGTTGGCCGCGGCCAATGCATCGCGCGGCACGAGTGCCGGCACCAGGGCAGGCGCCGCGACGCTGAAGCCCACGGTGCCGACTGCGCCCAGGAACCCGAGCACCGCCAGCCAGCCGATGCCGAGTTTCGACGCGAGCACCATGCCAAGCAGCGCCAACAGCGAGGCGGCGCGCAACCCTTCGGAGCAGGCCATCAGGCGCCGCCGCGACATGCGATCGGCCAGCAGGCCCAGCGGCATCGAAAGCAGGAGGAAGGGCAAGGTCTGGATGGCGGCCAGGAACCCGATCTCGCCCGGTCCTGCACCGAGCACGAGGACAGCGGCCAGCGGCACGGCCGCAAGGCTCAGTTGCTCGGCGGACTGGGCCGCAAGGTTGGACCACGCAAGGTAGAGAAAGGGGCGGGGAAGGGCGGCTGTCATGCAATGAAGAGCTTCGTGTGGAAGCCAGCATGCTGCGGGCGCGCGCCCTTTGGCGCTGGCCGTTTACGGACCTGCGAGCATCCTTGCGCTGCGCGAGGCGGCGCCCATCATTTCCTCGAACCATTCGGCGACATGCGCGGCTTCCGGTGCGGCATCGGGCGCCAGGCCGTAGTAGTAGCGGTTCAGCGTCATGCGCAGCGAGGGAAGCGGCGACTGCAGGCGACCCGAGGCCAGGTCGTGCGCCACGAGCGAGGTCGGCGCCAAGGCAATGCCCAGTCCGTCGACCGCGGCCTGCAGCACGAAGTGCAGGTGGTCGAACTGGAGCCGGCCCGCCGGCCTGGCGCGCGGTGCGCCGACATGCTTCTTCCAGGCGTCCCAGTCTTCCTTGCGCGTGCGGGCCGACAGCTGCACGTGCGACGCCAGTGCGCGCAGGTCCGCGAGCGGATGCGTCTTGAACAGCGCCGGTGCACCGACCACCAGCACTTCATCTTCAAGGAACGGGCGCACCTCGATGGAGGGTGGCCAACCCTCGAGCCCGCGGCGCACGGCAATGTCGAAGCTGCCTGCGGCCTGCTCGGGCATGACCGTGCTCGTGACCACCTGCGGCTCGATCTCGGGATAGCGCTCGACGAACGAGGGCAGCCGCGGAATGAGCCACCGCACGGCGAAGGAGGGCCGCACGTTGATCCTGACGGCACGGGCCGGCCCCGGCGCCTGCAGCGCGCGCGCCGCCGCATGGATCTGCGCGATGGCCGGGCCTGCCTCGGCGAAGAACTGCTGCCCTTCCGCGGTCAATGCGACCTGGCGGATGCGGCGCTCGAACAGCGTGACGCCAAGGCATTCCTCGAGGCTCTTGATCTGCCGGCTCACCGCGCTGTGCGTCACGTGGAGCTCGATGGCCGCCCTCGTGAAGCTCTGGTGGCGCGCCGCCGCGACGAAGGCGCGCACGGCATTGAGGGGCGGTTCTCGAAGCGGCATGCGTGCAATTTTCTCACGCGAGGCAGGCGCAAATGTCGTTTGCCAGCGGGCGTTGCCACGGCGCACCATGCGGCCTCGATGTCTTGCACCCCGCCCGCTCCAACGCCCGCTGCCACCGACCTGAATTCCCGCCATGCGGCCATCGCGCTCGGGCTTTCCCTGCCGGCCGACGTGGTGCTGTACCTGCTGCTGCCGATGTATGCCGACCAGTTCGGTGTGACGCTGGCGGAGGCCGGCATGCTGCTCGCGGCCAATCGGCTCGTGCGCATCGCGGGCTATGGCTGGGTGGCGCGCTTCTATGCGCGCCATGGCGACAGGCTCAGCTGCACTATCGCCGTGGTGGCGGCTGCGTTCTGCGGACTGGGCTACGCCACGCTCTCGGGCTTCTGGGCACTGCTGCCGCTGCGGCTCGTGTGGGGCCTCTGCTTTGCCGCGCTGAATTTGTCGACGCAGTCGCTGGCCACAGCGGAGCTTGTCGGCGCGGCCCGCCGCAACGGGCGTTCGCGCGCGTTCATCGCGACGGGGCCCGTGCTGGCACTGCCGCTCGGCGCACTGCTGGCGCATTGGGCCGGACCGCGCGCCATCTTCGGCATTCTTGCCGTGTTCTCGCTGCTGGCCGTGCTTGCAGCGAGACGGCTGCCTTCGCTGCCGCACGGTGGCGGACACAAGCCCGTGCGACGATTCAAGCGGCCGAACACGCTCGATGCCTGGTCGTTCATGGAAGGGCTGACGCTCGACGGGCTCTTCATCGTCGGTCTGTCCTATCTCGGCAAAGACCTGATGCCGGGCGGCGCGGTGATCGTGGCCGGTGCGTTGATGGCGCTGCGCTACCTGGCGGAAATTCTTCTGAGCCCGGTCGGTGGCCACATGGCGGAGCGCTTTGGCGCCGAGCGCCTGCTGGTGAGCCTCTCGCTGGCGACGGCGATTGCGCTGGTGGGCTTCGGCCTTGGCTGGCTGTGGAGCTGCGCGGCACTGATCGTGGTGCTGCGCGCCTTGCAGCTGCCCTTGCTGCCGCCCATCGTGGCGCGGCGCACGCCCGGGCCCGGGCGTGTGCAGGCGCTTGCCGCGCGATCGGTGTGGCGCGACATCGGCGCCGGCACCGGGCCGCTCCTGGCCGGGCTCTTGCTGCCCGTCGTTGCGCCGCCGTGGCTCTACGGCACCTGCGCGGTGCTGCTTGCGGTGGCGGCGCTGGCCTGCGTCAGAAAGGCTTCGGCCCCGCCGGCCGAAGCGGCGCGGACCACCGGCTGAAGCCGACAAGAAACAAGGAGCGATCCCCTGGCGCTCAGCCTGAATACGGTCCCTTGACTTCGCCCCAGCCCCATCGCGGCATGGGTGCATCCGCGTCCACGACCGCGCCGGGCTGCGAGTTGATGACCGCGAGCCGCGAGCCCCACTCGAGATAGCCGACCAGCGCCGAACGAAACTCGGGATCCTCCGGCATCGCGAGTTCGTCCGCCGTTTGCAGGAGCAGCCCGACCCAGCGGCGCCGCTGTTCCTGCTGCAGGTGGCGGTTCAGGTGCTGCCGGATCATGTGCGGGTGTCCGCCGTGATGATTCGAATAGTCGGCCGGACCGCCCAACACCTCGGCCAGGAATGCGGCAACGTGGGCCGGGTGGTCGGCGTCCATGTGCGCGAAGACCGGCGCCAGCAAGGGGTCGGCCTTGACGTTTTCATAGAAGCGCGTCGTCAGGCGAAGCAGTGCCTCGCTGCCGCCCAGCCATTGATAAAGCGTTGGAACGCTGCGGGGACCGGACATGGCTATGCCGACGCTTCTTCTTGCTGCTGCGCTCTCATGATCTGGTGCCGCTGCCAATAGCGGCCGACCGCAGCCTTGAAGTCCTCTTTCTGCTTGCCGATGCCGCCCACCTTCACTTTGGTGGTGCGCGCACCGAGCATGCCCTTGTCGTGGTGCGTGACAACCAGGATGTCGCCGAAGGTGTTGTCCTGGTAGGTCAGGTTCTTGACCTCGTCCCATCCGATCGTGGAGCCGCCATCGACGCTCTGATGCAGGCCCGCGTAGCTCACTTCGACGCTCTCGCCGTTCTTCAGCGCAAACGCCATCGGCGGAAAGTGGCGCAGCACCACGGCGCGCTCTTCTTCCGTGGCCGGCTCGTAGCGGTAGGCCAGGCTCAGCTCGTGGTTCTGGACGAAGCGCTGTTCGTAGTCGCTCCACAGCCGCTGCTCGATGGCGGCGGCGGTCTCGATGTCGTCGGCCCACGAAGCCTCTGGCGCGGTGGCGACGATGGCGCCATACGCGCTTTCGGGCACGTGGTGGCCCACGTTGCGCATGCGTTCGAGCAGCGGCGGATGGCTGTCGTAGGGATGCGGCACATCGGCGGTCTTCATGGTCTCGATGAATGCCTCCGAATTGGCATAAGGCGGCAGGCCGGCCGCCACGAAGCCGGCGATGCCCAGCGCGCCATCGTGCTCGCGGTTCTGCGCAAAGAGTTTTCGCTCGACGTCGTTGCGGTAGCTCGCGTAGGCCGAGATCTTGATGAGCGACTGCACGATGGCGCTCGGCGCGGTGAGGCCCGCGGAGACACGGTCGGCCTTGTATTCGCGCTCACGGCTGTCGCGTGCCAGGGCAAAGGCGAAGATCATGCGGTACAGGCGCAGCAGGTAGTGCGCCACGATGGTCAGGCCGCCGCTGCGCATTTTCCAGGTGTACTGGTCGAACTGCAGCAGCTTGGGGCCGAGTGCGGCGCTGCTGCGGGTGTCGCCGCCGCCCAGGTGGGCCAGCTCGTGCGCCAGCACCGCGTCGGCTTCTGACTGGTCGAGCACGCGCAGCAATGGAATGCTGACGAACAACGTGCGGCCGTCCAGCGTGCGTCCGCCTACCTGGCAGGGCGCTTCGGTGACGAAGAAGTTGGTGTCGATGCCGGCAACGATCTGGTCGGGCGGCGCGGTCTTCACGCGGGCGGCGAGCTGGCGGATGCGCTCCCACAGGCGCGGCGCATCGGCCTCGGCGACCACTTCGCCTTCGATCTCGTTGCCCGAGGGCAGCTTCTTGAACAGCGTGTAGATTGCATAGAACACGGCCGCCGCGGCCGCGATGCCCGCAATGGCGATCAGCTTGACGTAGTAGCTCTGCCAGAAGTAGGCGGTGAGCCAGAACGACAGCCACACCAGCATCGCGCTCTGCAGCACGACCTCGACCGCGCTCGACACCGTCATGAGCCGCCAGCCCGCGACGAAGCTGGCGTAGCGCAAGCCGCGGTTGGCGAAGGCCAGGGCGCCCAGCACCAGGGCCGCCGCGAGCAGTGCCGCGCCGAGCGCCAGCGTCCAGATGGCAGCACGGTCGGCCCAGTGGAAATGCCAGTACATCGAGTTGGGGCGGCACACCTTGTCGTGGAACTCCCTGTCTTCCTCGGCGGTGGCATCGCAGGCCTTGGAGAGCGGATGGCTGCGGTAGAACTCGGTGGTCTGCGCCTTGTCCTCGGCTGAGAGGCGGGTGTCGGAAGCGATGCGTTTCTCGATCGCCTGAAGGAACTCGGCGTCTTCCGTGCGCAGCACGTATTCCGTAAAAACCAGCGTCGCCGCCGGAATGGCGAAGAGCGACACCAGGGTCAAAAGAAACACGCGAAAAAGGTCGGCATGGATTGTTCGAGCAATGGCCATGGGGTGCTCCTCCTGGAAGCGGTTGTTGTGATTCGTTGTGTCGGACTGTCCGGGACAGGCGATAGCGTAGCGGCCGTTTGCATGCTTGCGAATGGCCGTTGGCGCTCGCGCGAACGGCGTGAATACCAAGGTCGTAGTCTTTGTGCAGAATTAGCAACGGCCGTCAGCCGACCCCACGCCTGCACCGGGTGCTGCCCTTCGCGACAATTGGTCCAATGCGTTCTTTTCCGACCTTCAAGGAAGCCCACTTGCCGGGCGCCGAGGCACCGGCGTCCGAAGACACCGCCGCCATGCAGCCGGTCGACGGGCTCGAGCCCACTGCGCGCCGCCGAGCGATGCTGGTCATCATCCTGGGCATCATGGTGGCCGTGCTCGATGGCACGATCGTGAACCTGGCGCTGCCGGGCATCGCGCGCGAGCTGCAGGCCAGCCCGTCGCATGCGATCTGGGTGGTCAACGCCTACCAGATCGCCACCCTGGTCATGCTGCTGCCGCTGGCGTCGCTTGGCGACCTGGTGGGCTACCGGCGTGTCTACCTGGTGGGCATGGCGGTGTTCACCGTGTCGTCGGTGGGCGCCACCTTTGCCGATTCGCTCGGCACCCTGATCGTCGCGCGCACTTTCCAGGGCCTGGGCGCGGCCGGCATCATGAGCGTGAATGCGGCGCTGGTGCGGCTGACCTTTCCCTCGGCGCTGCTGGGCCGCGGCATGGCGATCAACTCGATGGTGGTGGCCACGTCGTCGGTGGCGGGGCCGTCGGTGGCGGCAGCCATCCTGTCGGTGGCTTCGTGGCCGTGGCTCTTCGCGATCAACGTGCCGCTCGGGCTGCTCGTCTTCACGCTGGGCATCAAGGCGCTGCCGTTCAACCGTGTGGCGCCGGCAGCGGGGCTGCGGTTCTCGCCGGTCGACGTGGCGCTGAACGTGCTGATGTTCTCGCTGGTGTTCCTCGGGGTCGACCGGCTCGGCGTGCGCGAGGGCGGTGCGCCGTCGTCGTCCGCCTGGGCGATCCTGCTGGCCGGCGTGGCCGTAGGCTTCGTCTACCTGCAGCGGCAGCGCAAGCTGGCGGTGCCGCTTTTTCCAATCGACCTGCTGCGCATTCCGGTGTTCGCGCTGTCCATGGGCACGTCGGTGGCCGCGTTCTGCGCGCAGATGCTGGCCTATATCGCGCTGCCTTTCCTGCTGCTCGAGGTGTATGGCCGCAGCCACATCGAAGCCGGGCTGCTCATCACCGCCTGGCCGCTGGCCATCGTGGCCATGGCGCCCATTGCGGGCCGGTTGATCGGACGCTACCCCGACGGGCTGCTCGGCGGCATCGGGCTGGGCCTGCTCGCTGTCGGCCTGGGGCTGCTGGCCGCGCTGCCGGCGCATCCGGGCAATGCCGATATCGCCTGGCGCATGGCGCTGTGCGGCCTGGGCTTCGGGCTGTTCCAGTCACCCAACAACCACACCATCGTGACCTCGCCGCCGGCGCACCGCAGCGGCGCGGCCAGCGGCATGCTCGGCACGGCGCGGCTCACGGGGCAAACGCTGGGGGCGGTGGTGCTGGCGGGCGTATTCAGCGTCTGGAGCCCGCATGGCGGCCACGGGCCGGTGGTGGCCCTGGTACTGGCGGCCTGTTGCGCGGGCGTGGCGGCGGTTTTCAGCAGCCTGCGGCTGAAGACCACAGGGCCCCACGGCTGAATAGGTTAGGGTACGGCCCCATGACGGAAGTACCTGAAACCGTGGTTTGCCCGGGCTGCGATGCGGTCTTCAGCCGTGCGCCCCTGCAGCCACGCGAGGTGTCGCGCTGCGCCCGCTGCGGCACCGAGCTCTACCGCCACCCGGGTGACCAGCACCGCCGCATCCTGCCGCTCACCGTGGCGTGCCTGATCATGTTCGCCATTGCCAACCTGTTTCCGATCGTTGAGATCGAGCTCCAGGGCCTGCGCAGCCAGACCACGCTGGCTGGCGCCGTGGTGGTGCTGAGCACGGAGGGCATGTCGCTGGTGGCGCTGCTGGTGCTGGCGACGACGCTTCTTTTTCCGCTGCTGCAGCTGTGCATCCTGGCCTACCTGCTGATTCCGCTCCAGCGAGAGCACCGGCCGGCAGGCTTTGCCATTCTGGTGCGCGCCATGCAGATGCTGCGGCCCTGGGGAATGATCGAGGTGTTCCTGCTCGGCGTGCTGGTGGCCATCGTGAAGTTGTCGAGCATGGCCACGGTGGTGGCCGGGCCGGCGCTCTGGGCCTTCGTGGCGTTGACGGTCATGCTCACCGCCGTGCTCTCGTTCAATCCCAATGCCTTCTGGGAAATGACCTTCCGGCCGCCCGGCGAGCCCGAGGAGGAGACGGCGTGATCGGCCCCTTCCGCCCGGTTGAAGAAGACGAAGACCAAGCGCCAGTGGCAACGGCCGCCTCACTCGGCATGCTGGCCTGTCCGCATTGCGATGCCGTCTGGCGCGATGCCCACGAGGGCGAAGCCTGCGGCCGCTGCGGCACGCGCCTGTACACGCGCAAGCCCTACAGCCTGAACCGCACCTGGGCCTTCCTGATCGCGGCCTGCATCATGTACATACCGGCCAACCTGCTGCCGGTGATGATCACGCGCACGCTGTTCGGCGCGCAGTACGACACCATCCTGAGCGGCGTGATCTATTTCTGGGTGTCGGGCGCCTACGGGCTCGCGGCCATCATCTTCATCGCGAGCTTCCTGGTGCCGCTGTTCAAGCTCACGGTATTGATCCTGCTTGCCTTGCTGGCGCAGCGCGGCAGCGGCTGGCGGCGGCCCGAGCGGGCCAAGCTCTATCACATCATCGAGGTCATCGGCCGCTGGTCGATGCTCGACGTGTTCGTGGTGTCGCTCCTCACCGGGCTGGTGCAGATCCAGGGTTTTGCGGTCATCAACGCGGGCGTGGGCATTGCGGCATTCGGGTCGGTGGTGGTGCTCACCATGCTGGCCTCGCTGAGCTTCGACCCCCGCCTCACATGGGACAGCAGGCAGCAGCAAGCCGAACGTGAACGCGAGCAACCGGTACGCGACAACAGGGAAGAAAAGCCAGCATGAGTGACGAAGAAGCCAGACCCGACGACAAACCGGCCCCGACGGGCCTTCCTCCGCCGCGCGTGGTGCGACGGCGCGAATGGCTGCCCTCGCTGATCTGGTTGATCCCCATCGTCGCCGCGCTGGTCGGCGTGATGCTGATCGTCAAGATCCTGATGGAGCGCGGCCCCGAGATCGTGCTCACCTTCGAGACCGCGGAGGGCCTGGAGGCCAACAAGACGGCCGTCAAGTACAAGGATGTGCAGATCGGCACGGTGCAGAGCCTGCGGCTTGCACGCGACCGCTCGCACGTGCGCGTGCAGGTGCAGCTCAACAAGGAAGCCGAGGGCTTCACGGCCGAAGACTCGCGCTTCTGGGTGGTGCGGCCCCGGCTCGACACCTCCGGCATTTCCGGCCTGGGCACCTTGCTGTCGGGCGCCTACATCGGCGCCGATGCCGGCGTATCGAAGGAGACCGCGAGCGAGTTCAAGGGGTTGGAGGTGCCGCCCATCGTCACGCGCGATGCCTCGGGCCAGCAGTTCTTGCTGCGCGCCACCGACATCGGCTCGCTCGATGTGGGATCGCCGGTGTATTTCCGGCGCATCAAGGTCGGCCAGGTGGCGGCCTACCAGCTCGACGGCGACGGCCGCGGCGTGACGCTGCGCATATTCGTCAACGCGCCGTACGACAAGTTCGTGGGCGTCAACACGCGCTTCTGGCAGGCCAGCGGCATCGATGCGCAGTTGAGCGCCAGCGGCTTCACGCTGCGCACGCAGTCGCTGGCCACCATCCTGCTCGGCGGCATCGCCTTCAAGGCACCTGACGACGCCATGGGGCCGCTGGCCAAGGAGAACACGGCTTTCACGCTCGCGGAAGACGAGACCGCCGCCATGAAGGAGCCCGACGGTCCGCCGCAAACGCTGCTGATGTACTTCAACCAGTCGTTGCGCGGCCTCGCACCTGGGGCGCCGGTCGACTTCCGCGGCGTGGTGATCGGCGAGGTCAAGTCGATCGGCGTGGAGTTCGACCGCGCCGAGCGCGAGTTCCGCATGCCGGTGCTGGTGCAGGTCTACCCCGACCGGCTGCGCCGCCGCGCGGGCGAAAGCGGCATCGAGTCGCGCGCCACGCAACAGGAGCGCCTGCGCTTCCTGACCGAGAAGGGGCTGCGCGCCCAGCTGCGCAACGGCAATCTGCTGACCGGCTCGGTCTACGTTGCGCTCGACTTCTTCCCGAAGGCGCCGCCGGCGAAGATCAATCTGGAGAAAAGCCCGATCGAGCTGCCCACCGTTGCCAACAGCCTCGACGAGATCCAGTCGCAGGTGCAGGAGATTGCGAGCAAGCTCAACAAGGTGCCTTACGAGCAGATTGCGGGCGACCTGCGCACCACGCTCGCCGCGCTCAACAAGACGCTGGCCAGCACCGAGCAGGCGGTGACCCGCATCAACACCGACGTGACGCCCGAGCTCACCGCCGCCATGAAGGACGTGCGCAAGACCGTCAACAACGCCGAGCGCACGCTGGCCGACGATTCGCCGCTGCAACAGGACATGCGCCAGACGCTGCGCGAGCTGACCCGTGCCGCGGGTTCGGTGCGCGTGCTGACCGACTATCTCGAACGCCATCCCGAGTCGCTCTTGCGCGGTAAACCGGACGACAAGAAATGAAGAAGAAAAAACCGTTCCTGCTCGCAGCAGCAGCAGCTGCTGCTGCGCTGACCGTTCTGGCAGGCTGCGCGAGCAAGCCCGACAACTACTACACGCTGGCAAGCCCGGTGCCGGCTGCGGAGGCGGCGCCTTCGACCATCGGCAGTGCCGCGCCGCTCTACATCGAGCTGGCACCGGTGGCCGTGCCCGAGCGGCTCGCGAGGCCGCAAATGGTGGTGGGCCGACCGAATGGCGGCGTGCAGGTCGACGTGCTCGAGCAGCACCGCTGGGCCGCGTCGTTCGAGAACGAACTGCAGGACGCGCTGGCCAGCGGCATCGCGGCCCGGCTTGGCGCGCTCGACGTCACCAAGGGCGGCCGGCAAACGTCGCAGCCCGTGTGGCGCATCGCGGTGCAGGTGCGCCAGTTCGACGCGGTCGATGGCGGCCGGGTGGACGCGGGCTTCAACTGGACGCTGCGGCGCTCGGACGAGGCTCGCACGATGGTGTGCCAGCTGAACGTGGGTGAGTCGGTTGCGAGCGGCATCGATGCGGTGGCGCAGGGGGCGCAGCACGTGACTGCGGCCGCGGCGGCGGCCATCGCGCGCAGCGTGGCCGCGGCGCGGGCGAACGCGGCAGCGACCGCATGCATGCCCTGATTTCTTTCTCCCTCCCCCTCTGGGGGAGGGCAGGGGTGGGGGCACGGCGGAGAGGGAAGGAGCAAGCCAGGAATCGAATAGATCGGAGATCACCATGGCACAGATCGGAAAGGCGCCCTGCGACGACACGCTGATCCTGCATGGCGCGAAGGCACAGGAGGGCGCCTGTCCCGATGCCTCCAAGCCCTGGGTGCTGGCCGCGGCCATCGTGGGCTCGAGCATGGCCTTCATCGACGGCACGGTCGTCAACGTGGCGCTGCCTGCCATCCAGGCCGACCTGCGCGCCACGGCGTTCCAGGCGCAATGGGTGGTCGAGAGCTATGCCTTGCTGCTCGCGGCGCTGCTGCTGGTGGGCGGGGCGCTCGGCGACCATTTCGGCCGGCGCCGGATCTTCGCGATCGGCGTGGCGATCTTCGCCATCGCCTCGGTGGCCTGCGGTCTCTCGGGCAACGTGCAGCAGCTGATTGCCGCTCGCGCGGCACAGGGCATCGGCGGGGCCTTGCTGGTGCCCGGCAGCCTTGCGCTCATCAGCGCCGCATTTCCCGAGAAGGAACGCGGCAAGGCGATCGGCACCTGGTCGGGCTTCAGCGGCATCACGGCGGCCGCGGGACCGGTGCTCGGCGGCTTCCTGGTCGACCATTTCTCGTGGGCGTGGGCCTTTCTCATCAACGTGCCGATGGCGCTGCTGGTGATGTGGATCGTGTGGCGCCACGTGCCCGAAAGCCATGGCTCGTCGGCCAGCGGCGGACTCGACTTTTTCGGCGCGCTGCTGGCCACCGCCGGCCTCGGCGGCATCGTCTACGCGTTCATCGAGGCGCCCACGCAGCACTGGAACTCACCCGCGGTGCTGGCGGCGCTGGCCATCGGCATCGCCGGCAGCGTGGGCTTCATTGCCGCGGAGCGCAAGGCACGCACGCCGATGCTGCCGCTGGCGCTGCTGCGCATCGGCAACTTCAGTGGTGCCAACCTGCTGACCTTGCTGCTCTACGCGGCGCTGGGTGGCGGGTTGTACTTCTTCCCGCTCAACCTGATCCAGGTGCAGGGCTACTCGGCCACGGTGGCGGGTGCCGCGCTGCTGCCGTTCATCCTCATCATGTTCGCGCTCTCGCGCTGGGCCGGCCAGCTGGTCGACCGCTTCGGCCCGCGGCTGCCGCTGGTGATCGGTCCCGCGATTGCCGCCGTGGGTTTTGCACTGTTCGCGGTGCCCGGTGTCGGCGCGAGCTACTGGAGCGGCTTCTTTCCCGCGGTGGTGGTGCTGGGCCTCGGCATGACCGTGACCGTGGCGCCGCTCACCACCACCGTGATGAACGCGGTGGGGCCCGAACAGGCGGGCGTGGCCTCGGGCGTCAACAACGCGGTGTCGCGCGCGGCCGCGGTGCTGGCCATCGCGGTGTTCGGCGTGGTCATGGCCTGGGCCTTCGACGGCGCCTTGTCCGAGAGCCTGCGCGCCATGGGGGCCTCGGCGCAGGTGTCGTCGTTTCTCGAAGGCGAGCGCAGCAAGCTGGCCGGCGCCGCGCTGCCGCCGGGCGTGGATGCGGCCACCGCCGCGGCCTTGAAGCGCGCAGTGGCCGAGTCCTTCGTGGCCGGCTTTCGCTGGGTGATGCTGCTGAGCGCCGGCCTGGCCGTGCTCAGTGCCTTGAGCGCCTGGCTGATGATTGGCGGCGGGCCTGCGAAAGCGCGGTAACTACTGCCGCGGCATCAGCTCGTAGAAGTCGAACCCGTTGCTGCGGCCGCCAAGGCACACCGCGAGCGTGTCTTCGATCTTGCGCCACTGCGCGAGCCGGTTGCGCCATTTGCGCACGCTGTGCCCCTCGTCCGGAAAGCTCATGTACTCGACCGGCCGGCCAAGCTTCTGGAGCGTGGCCACCACCTCGTCCGAATCCTGCCGCAGCACGCGCACGTCGTTGGCACCGTGGATCACGAGAAGCGGCGCGGTGATGCGGTCGATCTGGGAGATGGGCGAATCCTGCAGCATGCGCTGGCGTTCTTCCGGCTTGTTGACGTCGCCGAAGAACGCCGCGAAGTAGTGGCGGTTGCGCCAGAACGGCGGCCAGTTCTCGATCACGCGGGGCCAGTTGGCAACGCCCACCACGTCGATGCCGCAGCGGTAGTCGTGCGGCTTCTGGATGAGCTGCGCGAGCACCGAAAAGCCGCCAAAGCTCCCGCCGAGCACGGCCATGCGCTTCGGGTCGGCCACGCCCTGGTCGATGGCCCATTGCACGGCTTCGGCGATGTCGCGTTGGAGCCGGCCGCTGGTTTCGAGGGCGCCGGCCATCATGAAGGCGCGTCCGTAGCCGGCGGAGCCGCGGTAGTTCACGTTGAGGACGGCATAGCCCCGGTTCGCGAGCATCTGCGTGGGAGTCAAGCTCGCGGATTGCCACGAGTCGCGGGTCCACGGGCCGCCGTGGATGTTCACCACGAGCGGCGCAGGCCCCTGTACGCCGCGCGGCCGCACGAGGTAGCCGTGGATCACGAGACCGTCGGATGCCATGAACGAGAAGGGCTCCATGGGGGAGAAGAGGTCGGTGGTCGGCTCGCGCGGCGGCGTGAGCCGCGTGAGTTGCCCGCTCGCGCGGTCGAGCAGCAGCTCCACGGTTTCGTTCTCGGTGGTCGAGCGCAGCACCATGCGGCGCTGGTCGTTGGCCATGCCCGCGGGGCGCGTGATGACGGGCTCGGCGTTCAGCCAGCCGCGCTCCCGGGCCGTCTTCACGGCGCCGGCCACCTCGCTGCCCAGAGCGGCATCGAGATAGGTGATGCGCGGGCGGCCGGGTTCCGAGACGTACGCGAGCGGCGCTCCCTGCTGCGGCGGAAACACGCCATAGTCGAGGTCGACCTCCGCATCTTCCGCCAGCAGCCGCTCCGCGCCGGTGGCCAGGTCGACTTCGACCAGGGCGAGCTTGTCGCGGCCGACATTCGTCATCGTCCAGAGCCGCCCGGCGCCGAGGTCGATGCGCTGGGGCCAGAAGGAATCGAAAGCCTTCACCGTTCTGAAGGCGCGCCAGCCGCCATCGGGCTGGCGCAGTTCCAGGAGCCGGTCGGAGCCGTCGGCGCTGCCAAGCTGCCGCATGCGGCCCGCGAGTTCGCGCCGGGTGTCGATGAACCACGAGATCACGCGGCTGTCGGGTTCGCTGCGCGCAATCTCGCGCACGGTGCGGGTGCGCGCATCGCCTTCGAAAAGGTCCATGCTGGAGCGGTCGCGCTGGTTGTTCGCGAAGTAGAAGGTGGCGCTGCCGGGCGCGCCCCATCCCAGCATGGCCGAGCGCACGCCGGGCCAGGGCGTCACGGCCCAGGGCTTGGCGCCTGGCGCCTCGGTGTCGAGCACGAAGATTTGCGTGTTCTCGTCGCCCGTGAAGTCCTTGAGGTAAGCCAGGTGGCGGCTGTCGGGCAGCCACGAGTAGGTGGGCCCGGACACGAAGGGCCGTGCCAGCGTGCCGGTCGCGAAGGTGCGGGTGCTGGCGCTGTCGACCATGGCGGCATCGGCCGTCTTGCGCACGCCAAGGCCCACGTCGGTGCCGACCGCCTGAAACCATACGAGCTGCTGCCCGTCGGGCGAGAGCACATGGCCGTTGACCGCGTCGATGTTCGCGACGAAGCGGCGCATGGGAACGAGCGGCGGCAGCGTGTTGCCCTGCCGCGCGGCAACCAGCGCCGGGTGCGTGGGACCGGTGGCGCAGCCGGAAAGAAGCGCCAGCGTGGCGAAGGCGGCAGCAAGAGCGATGCGCCAGCGGCTGGGGGTTCTGCTGTATCTCATGTTCCTCATCCCTCTTGGATGTTTTGATGTGCGGGCTTGTCCGTGGATGGATTCTGCCGGCGGCAACCTTTGGCTTTGCCAAAGGTTGGCTCGCGCACAATGGCCGGGTGCACATCCTGCTGATCGAAGACGACCTCGACCTTGGCCGCGCCCTGCAGGCCGCGCTCAAGGTCGAGGGCCTCAGCAGCGAATGGCGCCGGCGCGGGGCCGACGCGCCGCGCGCGCTGGACGCCACCGTTTTCGATTGCGTGCTGCTCGACCTGTCGTTGCCGGACGGCAGCGGCCTGGACCTGCTCGCGCGGTGGCGGCGCGAGGGCAGCAGTCTTCCGGTCATCGTGATCACCGCGCGTTCGGCGGTGGAAGACCGGTTGGCAGGGCTCGACGGAGGCGCGGACGATTTCGTCATCAAGCCCTTTGCCACCGCCGAGCTCATCTCCCGCATCCGCGCCGTGCTGCGCCGCTCGGCGCGGCAGGCCAGCGAGGTGTGGACCCTGGGCGCGCTGGCCATCGAACCGCGCCGTCACACCGCCTCGCTGAACGGAGCGCCGCTGGAGCTGTCGCCGCGCGAATTCCGGCTTCTGCTCGAATTGGCGCGCGAGCCGGGCGCCGTGGTGGCCAAGGGTGTGCTCGCGCAAAAGCTCGAGCCGCTGGGCGAGCCCTTGGACTTTGCCGCGGTGGAAGTGCATGTGTCGAACCTTCGGCGCAAGATCGGCAGCGCCCTGGTGCACACCGTGCGCGGAGTGGGCTACATGCTCGCCTCATGATGAGCGGCAGGCTGTGGCGCCCCACGCTCGTGCAGCGTGTCTTTCTGGCCGTGCTGCTGGCCTTCGTTTTCGTGCTGCTGGCATTGCAGGCGTACATGTACGTCAACTTCCGGCAGTCGCTGGCCGTCGACCAGGGCTTGAGCAAGCTCGGCCGCTCGCTGACGCATGCCATTTCGCAGCTCGACGACGAGGCCAGCGTGCGCGCCGTCATCGTGTCGACCGAGACGATCTACAAGACCCTTCGCATCAGCGGCAATCCGGCGGGAACGCTGCGATTCCAGCTCCGGGAACGCGGCGGCAGGCTGATCTACTCGTCCTCCGGGGTGCGCGGCGAGATCCTTGCCGGGCCGCTGCGGCGAGTGACCACCCAAGACATTGGCGGCGAACCGTACTGGGTCTACCAGGATGAAACGCCGCGCTGGTCGCTGCGCCTCGCGGAGCCCGAGCGCACCTTTGCCAAGGTGCTGCACAACAACACGCGCAACATGCTGCCCTATCTGCTGCTCGCGTTCCCGATCGTGCTGCTGCCGGTCTGGCTCGCGGTAAAGCACGGGCTTCGGCCGTTGCGCCGGCTGGCCGATGGCATCGGCGGCCGCAAGGCCACCGACCTTTCGCCCCTGGGCGTGGACCCGCCCTATGCCGAGCTCAGGCCGTTGACCTCGGCGCTCGAGCGCATGCTGCAGCAGCTGCGCGACAAGGTGCAGCGCGAGCGCGCCTTCGTGCACGACGCGGCCCACGAGCTGCGAACGCCGATGGCCGTCATCGCAGCCCAGGCGCATGCGCTGGCCGGCGCGGGCACGGGCGAGGACCGGGCGCGCGCGCAGGCCCATCTGGAACAGGCGATTGCACGGGCCTCGCACCTGACGCAGCAACTGCTCGACCTCGCGTTGCTCGACGAGGCCCAGCCGGCCGCGCCAAGGCGTATCGACGTTGCACAGCTGGCTCGGGAGCTCCTCGCGCAGGCGGCGCCGAGCGCCATGGCGCGCGGCATCGAGCTGACGTTCGACGCGGCCGACAGCCTGGACGCATCCATCGACGTGCCGGCGTTCCAGTCGATCCTGGAGAACCTGCTGAATAACGCGATCCGCTACGTGCACGACCGGGGCCAGGTGGCGGTGGCGCTGCGGGCGGAAGACGAAGGCCTGGTGCTCACGGTGGCCGACGACGGCCCCGGAATTCCGGCCGCCGAGCGCGAGCAGGTGTTCGAGCGCTTCTATCGCGGGGCGGGCCATGAAGCGAGCGGCTCGGGCCTGGGCCTTTCCATCGTCAGGCAGGCCGTCGCCCGGATGGAGGGCAGGGTCGACGTGACCGAAGGCCTGTCGAACAAGGGTGTGGCTTTCCGCGTCGTGCTGCCGGTGGTGGCGGGGGGTTGACAAGCACCTCGCGCCGCCTGGATACTGAACCTTCAGGTTCATCATTCAGACCCAGGAGATTCCCATGCAGAAGATCGTTCCCTGCCTCTGGTTCGACGGCAACGGCGAAGACGCACTGAAGTTCTACACCGGCATCTTCCCGAACTCGCGCATGACCGAAAAGCAGCTCTGGGGCGATGAGAACCCCAGCCTGAAGGGCTCGCTGCTTACCGCGATGTTCGAGCTCGACGGGCAGGAGTTCATGGTGCTCAACGGTGGGCCGCAGTACAAGTTCACCCCGGCCATCTCGATGCTCGTGAAGTGCGAGACGCAGGCCGAGGTCGACAATTACTGGGACAAGCTGCTCGAAGGCGGCGGCCAGCCGGTGCAGTGCGGCTGGCTCACCGACCGCTATGGCGTCTCGTGGCAGGTCGCGCCCATGCCCATCCTGCGCATGTTCCGGGACAAGGACCCGGCCAAGGCCGCCCGCGCGATGCAGGCGATGATGAAGATGGTCAAGCTCGACATCGCCGAGGTGAAGAAAGCCTTCGACGGCGAGTGATGGGTCGCCGCGCCGGCTACACCAGCCGCCGGATTGCCTTCTTGCGCCACACCAGGCGGTAGTAGGCGGTCTGCAGCAGCAGCATCGCGCCGAAGGTCACGGGGTAGGCATACCAGATGCCGTTGAGCCCGATGCGGTGGCTCATGAACCAGGCCACAGGCACCTCGATGCCGATCAGGCAGAGGATCGAGATGGCCGTGGGCACCAGCACCGACCCGCTGGCCCGCATGATCCCCGAGATGGCCGAGGCCATGCCGAAGATGACGAGGCTCCAGAGCATGATGTGCAGCAGCGTCTGCGCAATCTCGATCACCGGCGCGCTGGTGATGAAAAAGCCCATGAGGTGGCGCGAGAACAGGTAGCCCAGCAGCACCAGTCCGCCGGTCAGCACCAGGTTCATCAGCAGCGCCGTCTTGGCGATGTCGCCCAGCCGGTCCGCACGGCCCGCGCCGATGGCCTGCGCGCCAAGGATCGACGCCGTGATGGCAATCGAGATGGCCGGAAACTGCACGTAGGCCACCACCTGGTTCACCGCACCGTACGCCGCAGTGGCGCTGGAGCCATAGCCGTTGACCAGCGAGAGCAGGGCAATTTCGGCCAGTGCGACCACGATCATCTGCACACCCGTGGGCACGCCCACCTTGAGCACCGCCTTCAACAGCCTGGGGTCGATGCGCAGATGGCGGATGAATTCCGCGTCGGGCGCCAGCGGGCTGCCGCGGCGGCGCAGGCGCCATCCAAGCCACAGCGTCGAGGCCACGAAGCCCACGACCGTGGCCCAGGCGCCGCTGGCAACACCGAGCTGCGGCAGGCCGCCCCAGCCGCGGATGAGTGCGGGTGTGACGATGAGGCCGGCCGCCGTGGAAATGATCAGCGTGAGCAGCGGTGTCATGGTGTCGCCGACCCCGCGCAGCATGGCAGTTGACAGCAGGAACACGAACAGCCCGGGCATCGCGATCAGCATGATTCGGGCATAGCGCGTGGAGTCGGCCAGCACGTCGGGCGGCGTGCCCAGAAGGGCGAGCAGCGGCGTCGTGAAGGCGCCGCCGAACACGGCCACCGCCAGCCCGAGCAGGATGCCGACCGACAGCGTGGTACCGGCCACGGCCTTGGCCTTGGCGGCATCGCGCGCGCCCCAGGCCTGGCCGATCAGCACCGACGCGCCAGCGCCCAGCCCGATCACGAAGGCGATGAAGAAGAACATCACCGGAAAGAAGCTCGACACGGCCGCCAGCGCGCCGACGCCGATCATCTGGCCGACGTAGATGTTGTTGATGGTGCCGGAGAGCGACTGCAGGATGTTGCTGAGCAGCATCGGCGCGAGAAAGAACAGGAAGGTCTTCCACAGCGCGCGCGGCGCACCGGCGGGTGCGACCGGCGTGCCACGCAGGCCGCTCTGGCCCGTGGCTGCGTTCTCGGAGGTTGCTCTCATGCGGTGGTGCTCCAGCCGGCGGCGGACAATTCTTGAAGGTGGACGCGCAGGTCCGGTGGCCAGGAGTCGATCAGCGCCTCGAAGCGGTTTCGCTCGCCGGCGAACAGCGCGCGGGTGGCTTCCTCGAAGCCGGGCAGGGCGCCCGCGATCGCGGTCATGAAGCGGTAGGCCGCTTCGCGCGATGCGCGCACGGCGTCGCGGTCGGCGTTGACGCGGCTCGCCTCCTGGACCAGCCGCCGCAGTGCGACCGAGGCGCCGCCAGGTTGACGGTTGAGCCAGTCCCAGTGGCGCGGCAGCAGGGTGACTTCTCGCGCGACTACACCGAGCTTCGGGCGGCCCACGCCGCGCGGGGTTTCTTCGTGGGCCGCGGCGCTGGCCGCATGCGCCACGGCGCCGGCCCGGTTGTGAACGTCTAAGTCGAGCTGTTCACCGGTCTGTTCGTTGAACACGAGACAGGGCGTGTCGTCCTTGCGCTCGCGCAATTGTGCGAGCACGTCAGCGGTGCTTCCCTGGGCGATGCGCTTGAAGCCGGCAAAAACAATCAGCTTGGTGGGTGGCGTGTCGGATGGCATGTCGGATTTCTTTGTTCTCTCGGGGCCGGTCGAAACGGGGTGCGTAATCTACCCGTTGAACGGCTCAGGCGTACGGCGTGTCGTCGTGGCAAAGCGCAAGGAGCGCAACGTTGATTTGCGACAGGCCTTCCGGAGCCAGCGATTTCACCGCATCGGCGCAGATTGCTTCGACGGTCGTGACTGCAGCTTGCATCAGTTTTCTGCCGCCGGGGCGAATGGCTGCATGAAGGCCGTCTCCATCCGTGCCTGCCGTGCGTTCGGCCAGCCCCGTTTTTTCGAGCAGGACCATTTTGCGAATCAACGCCGAGATCGGCAACCCCAGGGATCGCGCAAGGTCGGCTGCCGGCATGCAGCCGCCTTCGGCGCCGAGAAGCCGATGAAGCAGCGTGAAGTCTTCGTAGTTCAGGCCATGGAAGGCGCCCAGCTCCTCCTGGAGCTTCAGGTTCAGGCAGGCGTGGGCACGGCCGATGTTGAGGCACAAGTCCAGTGGATCGATGCTCATGGCGCGTCGTAGCCCCGGTCACCGTGGCACTGAAGCTCCTCGCGCCAGAGCGCAAGCAGTTTTTCGAGTTCCGCGGCGCGGTCGAAGGCCGGGTCGTCGCGCTCCTTCACGCGGTCGATCACCTCGAAGCTGAAGTTCGCCGCACCGTGCGCGGCCCAGTCGCGCACCAGCGCCTTGTTGCGGTGCGAGCGCAGGCCGAGTTCGAAGCGGGCGCGGTTCATCGCCCCCTCCACATCGAGGCTCCCACCCATGTAGAGGCGGCCGCTGAGCGTATTGCGGATGACGAAGACACCCGCGGGGCGGACCGTTTCCTTGTATTTGCGGACGAGGGCGCGCCTCGTCTCTTGGGGCATGTTCATGCTTCATATATTACCCGGGTAATATTAGTATCGCAATACACCCGGGTAAAAATAAGCACTCAGCCCTCGCGCAATCGCCGCCATGCCCGTGCAAGCCGGCGGTTGAGGGCCCGCACCACGCGCCACGGACGGCTCTCGCGGACGAGCGTCAGCACGCGGTCTTTCCAGGCTTTCCAGCGCGGATACCAGCGCGCGAACAGCGCAATGCGCATGAGCGCGCCTTCGACCAGCTGGAAGATGCGCGCCACGAAGGCGGTGCCGATCAGCTTGGCGACGATCAATACCGTCACGCCGCTGGCCGCGTGGCCCCGGCCAAAGAGAAACAGCGCCAGCACCTTCACCGGCAACAGCAGAAGCACCGGCAGAAAAAAGGCCAGCAATGCGCCCCAAGGCGGCAGGTTGCGCAGCCAGTTCTCCGCACGGGCCCAGAGCGGCAGGCGCGCCAGCCGGGCGGCCAGGGCAGCCAAGGGCACCCAACCCCATTCCTCGAAAAGAAGCACTGGCACCAGCAGCACCGCCATCAGCGTGCGCAGCAGTTTTCGCGGCCCCGATGCGGGACGAGAGCCGGCGGGCGGGGGAGAGGATGGGGGAGGGATCGGCACCGCATCGATTGTGCGGGTTGCCGATGGGAGATCCCCCTGCGGCCCTATGGCAAACTTCCACGCTTTATTCGCCAAGCACGCCGGCCCCGTCCGGGCGTGCATGACAGGGACGTCACTCCGACATGCAAAAAATCATTCGCCAGCTCGCCACCGAGATCAAGGTCGGCGAGCACCAGGTGAAGGCGGCCATCGAACTGCTCGATGGCGGTGCCACGGTTCCGTTCATTGCCCGCTACCGCAAGGAGGCCACCGACGGCCTCGACGACATCCAGCTGCGCGAACTGGAAGCGCGCCTTTCCTACCTGCGCGAACTCGAAGACCGCCGCGCCGCGGTGCTCAAGAGCATCGACGAGCAGGGCAAGCTCACGCCCCAATTGCGCGCCGCGATCGAATTCGCGCCGACCAAGCAGGAACTCGAAGACTTGTACCTGCCGTTCAAGCAGAAGCGCCGCACCAAGGGCCAGATCGCGCGCGAGTTCGGCATCGAGCCGCTGGCCGACAAGCTGCTGGCCGATCCCACGCTCGACCCCGCGGTGCAGGCCAAGGCCTTCCTGCAACCCGCCACCACGCTCGACGACGGCAAGCCGGGCCCAGATTTCTCCACCGTGCCAGCCGTGCTCGACGGCGTGCGCGACATTCTTTCCGAGCGCTGGGCCGAAGACGCAGCGCTGGTGCAGCGCCTGCGCGAATGGCTTTGGGCCGAAGGCCTGCTCAAGTCCACGCTGATGGCCGGCAAGGACGAGAACAACGCGGACGTCGCCAAGTTTCGCGACTACTTCGACTATGACGAGCCGATCGGCCGCGTGCCGTCGCACCGCGCGCTGGCGGTGTTCCGCGGCCGCACGCTCGAAATCCTGGATGCCAAGCTGGTGCTGCCGGTCGAGCCCGAACCGGGCAAGCCCAGCATCGCCGAAGGCAAGATCGCGCTGCACCTGGGCTGGAGCCACGCGGGCCGCCCGGCCGACGACCTGATCCGCAAGTGCGTGGCCTGGACCTGGCGCGTGAAGCTCGCGCTTTCCACCGAGCGCGACCTGTTCACCCGCCTGCGCGAAGAGGCCGAGAAGGTCGCAATCAAGGTGTTTGCCGACAACCTGCGCGACCTGCTGCTGGCCGCTCCGGCCGGCCCGCGCGTCGTGATGGGCCTGGACCCGGGCATTCGCACCGGCGTCAAGGTGGCCGTGGTCGATGCCACCGGCAAGCTGGTCGAAACCGCCACCGTGTTCCCGCACGAGCCGCGCAAGGACTGGGAGGGCTCGCTGCACACCCTCGGCAAGCTCTGCGCCAAGCACGGCGTGAACCTGATCGCCATCGGCAACGGCACCGCGAGCCGCGAGACCGACAAGCTCGCCGCCGACCTCATCAAGCTGCTCGCCAAGATGGCCGCACAGGCCGGCGCGCCCGAGATGAAGGTCGACAAGGTGGTGGTCAGCGAAGCTGGCGCTTCGGTGTATTCGGCCAGCGAATTCGCCTCGCAGGAAATGCCCGACGTGGACGTGAGCCTGCGCGGTGCCGCCAGCATTGCGCGCCGCCTGCAGGACCCATTGGCCGAGCTCGTGAAGATCGATCCCAAGAGCATCGGCGTGGGTCAGTACCAGCACGACGTGAACCAGAGCGAACTGGCACGTACCCTGCAGGCCGTGGTCGAGGACTGCGTGAACTCGGTGGGCGTGGACCTCAACACCGCGAGCGTGCCGCTCTTGAGCCGCGTTTCGGGCCTGTCGGCCAGCGTGGCCAAGGCGGTGGTGCGCTGGCGCGAATCGAACGGCGCGTTCTCCACCCGCAAGCAGTTGCTCGACGTGACCGGCTTCGGCCCCAAGGCTTTCGAGCAGAGCGCGGGCTTCCTGCGCATTCGCGGCGGCGCCGACCCGCTGGACATCACCGGCGTGCACCCCGAAACCTATCCGCTGGTCGAGCAGATCATCGTCAAGACCGGCAAGCCGATCGCCGAGCTGATGGGCCGCGCCGAAATGCTCAAGACGCTGAAGCCCGAGCTGTTCGCCAACGAGAAGTTCGGCGTCATCACGGTGAAGGACATCCTCGGTGAACTCGAGAAACCGGGCCGCGACCCGCGCCCCGACTTCAAGGTGGCGCGCTTCAACGACGGCGTGGACGACATCAAGGACCTGGTCGAGGGCATGATCCTCGAGGGCACCGTGAGCAACGTGGCGCAGTTCGGTGCCTTCATCGACCTGGGCGTGCACCAGGACGGCCTGGTGCACGTGAGCCAGCTGAGCCACAAGTTCGTGAACGACGCGCGCGAGGTCGTCAAGACCGGCGACATCGTCAAGGTCAAGGTGATGGAAGTGGACGTGGCGCGCAAGCGTATCGGCCTGTCGATGAAGCTCGACGCGGCCCCGGCGCGCCGCGACGGCCCGCGCGACAACCGCTTCGAAGGCGCGGGACGCGGCCAGCAGCAAGGCCCGCGCCGCGACAACCCGCCGCAGCCCGCGGGACAGATGGCGAGCGCTTTCGCCAAGCTGCAGGGGTTGCGCAAGTAAGCCATGCCGCACGGTTCTTGCTGATGCGGTCGGCATCATGAAAGCCCTGCGCATCTACGCCGGCCCCGCAGCCCGCAAGCACATCGAAGCGCACGGCCTGCGGCCGCAGGACGTGCACACCATTCCCGGTGCGGCGGGCGGCCCCAAGGGCCTCATCCTCGGGCCGCTCGACCGCTTCATCTTCGGGCGCTGGCTCACGCAGTCGCGCCAGCCGGTGCATCTGGTGGGTGCATCGATCGGTGCGTGGCGGCTTTCTACGGCCTGCCTGTCCGATCCGCAGAAGGCGTTTGAGCGCTTCGAGCACGACTACGTGCGCCAGCGCTTCGATGCGCCTCCGGGACAGAAGCGGCTCAGCCCGAACCAGCTCAGCGCACGCTTTGCCGAAAGCCTGGCCGACTTCTACGGCGGGCGCATCGGCGAGGTGCTGAACCATTCGCGCTACCGGCTCCACGTCGTGACTTCGCGCGGGCGCCACATCCTTGGGCGCGAGGGCAGGGCGCGCACGCCATTCGGCTACCTGGGCGCCTTTGCCACCAACAGCCTGTACCGCAAGGGCCTGGGCGCATGGCTCGAACGCTGTGTGTTCTCCACGCCGGGCGCGGCCTTGCCTTTCGGCACCAAAGATTTCCGCACGCGCCAGCATGCGCTGAGCGAAGAGAACTTCAACATGGTGCTGCAGGCATCGTGCTCGATACCGTTCCTGCTCGCCGCGGTGCACGACATTCCGGGCGCGCCGCGCGGCGCCTACTGGGACGGTGGCATCACCGACTACCACCTGCACCTCGACTACCAGCCGGCCGACGAGGGCATCGTGCTGTATCCGCATTTCCAGCGCGCCGTGGTGCCGGGCTGGCTCGACAAGGGCCTGCGCTGGCGCCACAAGTCCACCGGCTTTCTCGATCGCATGGTGGTGCTCGCGCCCGATCCCGAGTGGGTGAAATCGCTGCCCAACGGCAAGCTGCCGGACCGCAAGGACTTCATCCATTTTGCGAACGACCCGCAGACGCGCATCGGCGCGTGGAGCAGGGCCACGCGCGAGGCAGAGCGGCTTTCCGGCGAGTTCGAGGCGTGGCTCGCAACCGGTCGCACGCGCGACGTCCTGCCGCTCTGAACTGGTTGCCGCCGGGGCAAACCCTGAGGGGGTGCGCACGCAGCGCCTTCGAGAATGGCCGGCTCATTCTTGTTCAGAGAAAGCCGCCACTCATGCCGCAGGCCCGAATTTCACGCCGCCGATTCACCCTTGCCGCCGCGGCGGCCGCGACCGTCCCGATGCCTGCGCTGGCGCAAAGCGCCTGGCCCAGCAAGCCGATCCGCATCATCGTGCCCTACACGCCGGGCGGGTTCACCGACCAGATGGCGCGGCTGGTGCAGGTTGGTCTGCAGGCGCGGCTCGGCCAGCCGGTGCTCGTCGACAACAAGCCCGGCGCCAACAGCCTGATCGGTGTCGATGCCATTGCCAAGGCGGCGCCCGACGGCACGACCTTCGGCGTCGTCATTGCGGCCTATGCGGCCAACACCACGCTGTATCCCAAGCTGCCCTACGACCCGCAGAAAGACCTGACGGGTGTTTCGCTGATGGGCGTGTCGCCGCTGCTGGCCGCAGTCAACGTGAATGCGCCGTTCAAGACCGCGCGCGAACTCATCGACTATGCGCGCGCGAACCCCGGCAAGGTGAGCTTCGGCTCATCGGGCAACGGCTCGGCCGCGCACCTGACCACGGAGCTGTGGAAGTCGCTCACGCAGACCTACATGATCCACATTCCGTACCGTGGCGCGGTACCTGCGCTGACCGATCTCATGGGCGGCCAGATCCAGCTGTTCTTCGATGCGCCGACCGGCCTCATCAACCAGGCCAAGGCCGGCAAGGTGCGGCTCATCGGCGTGGCGGGTGACAAGCGCCTGCCCGCCGTTCCCGATGTGCCCACCTTCATCGAACAGGGCTTCGCGGGCTTCACCGGCAGCACCTGGGCAGGGATGCTGGCGCCCGCGGGCACACCGCGCGACATCATCAAGCGCATGTCCGAAGAGGTGGCGCGCGTCATCAAGAGCGACGAGACGCGCGCCAAGCTCGACGCCATGGGCACGTTCCCGGCCGGCAGCACGCCGGAGGAGTTCGATGCCTTCATTGCCGCCGAAACCGCCAAGTGGGCGAAGGTGATCCGCACGGCGGGCGTGAAGGCGGAATAAGAGAAAAGCCTCAGGCCGCGAGCACCAGCACCTTGAACTGGCTGGGCACGATCCGCATGCCCACGATGTTGCAGCGGTTCTGCACCGACAGGCTGGTCATGCGCGTGCAGGGCGTGCCCTTGAGCAGCACGGTGAATGCGCCGGTGATGTGGCGCGAAGGCCCCATCACCGTCTGCGACACCACGCCCATCAGCACCCCCGAGTTGTCGCCGTTGGTGATGGGCGTGGTGGTGGCCATGTTGTGGACGGGCGTGCCACCGTAGAGGATGTTCCAGGCATTCGGAATGGCTGTTGGCCCGAGTGCGAAGTTGGGGTAGGGGATGGGGACCGCCGGCGGCGTCTTGCAAACGTCGGGAAACGCGAGGTCCATGCCCATCATCTGTGCATTGGCAAACATGTCGGTGCTCCTTCTTTTCTTGATCAGCCCATGTGGATCTGCTCGGCGTCCACCTTCACCAGCGCCTTGCTGGTGACGAAGGTGTTTTTCGCATGCAGGCGCAGGGTCTCGGCGGCCTGCATGTCGATCTGGCCCGCCCGCACCTGCTCGACTTCTTCGGTCAGGCGGAAGCTGGAGCGCGTGAGCACGCTCAGGCGATCGAGCACGGTCTCCAGCGTGCGGCCCACGAAGCGCGCGACGAGCGTGGTCACGCGCAGCTCGGCACCCCGGTATTCCATGTCCGCGATCTCGACCTGCGCGCGTTCGGCCTGCAGCGCCAGCGCGGGCGCGTTCAATGCGATGCGGCCTCGGCGCGAACGGATCGTGAGGTCGCCCTCGGTCACGATGTGCGACTGGCTGGTGTCCGCCTGCGTGACGACGGCGATCAGGTAGAGGCTCTCGCGGTGCGGCCCGGCCACGAGCACGGTGTCGCCCTTGCCGGGCTCGAGCAGGCAGCTCGCGGCGCGCGGGCAGTGCCAGCGATCGCCGCCGGCCTGGGGTTCGACCAGGAGGGCACCATCCGGTAGCTGCTCCACGACAGTGCCCAAGGCGCTGCCGGTCCAGGAAGGCGTGGCGGCCGCGGCAGGCGGCAGCGGTTTGCCCATCAGGGCTCGCATCTCGGCGGCATGGGGATTGCGGTCGGTGCCGTCGTCCTGGGATGGAGGCTGGGCGGCTTCTCGGGTGGCGTGGTGGTGATGGTTCATGGGGCGGTGTCCGGTGCATCGGGAGGCATCGGCCGTCCGAAGGTGTCGCGGCCCGCGCGCTGCGGCCGGCTCGAGCGCGCCGCCGAAAAGCGCTCGGCCTCGAACAGCGCGGGGTCGCTGTCGAGCACGCCGATGCGGTCGCTCCAGCGGCTGCCGGCCTGTATCGCACGGTGCGTCTGGGTTCGCTGGAAAGTGGCGCCGCGCAGGTCGGCGTCGCTGAGGTCGGCGTACGAGAAATCCGCATACACCAGCTGGCTGCGCGCGAACGACGTGCGCCGGCAGCGCGCGCGGTGGAACACGCACTGCTCCAGCCTGGCGCCGGACAGGTCGGCGTCGTCCAGCCATGCATCGATCCACAGGCTCTGGTCGAAATGTCCGCCGCGGGCGTCGGCATGGCGCAAGTCGGCTTCCGGAAAAAGACATTGGGGCGCGTGCACGCCCGTCAGCACCGCCCGCTCGAGCTTCGCGCCCTTGAAGTTGCACTGGCTCAGCCGCGCACCGGCAAAGTTGCAGGCCGCCAGGTCGGCGTCGATGAACTGGCAGAGATGAAACGACTGCGCCGAGAAATCCTGGCCCGCGAGCGCGGCCTCGCTGAAGATGACGTTGTGAAAGCTTGCGCCGCTGAAGCTCGCGCCGAGCAGCCCGGCGCGGTAATACACGGTGGTGTTCAGGGCGACCCCGTCGAAGCGCGTGCCGGCGAGGCTGCTCTCGCCGAACACCGACTTCGTGAGGTCTGCGCGTTCGAAGCTCGCATCGTCGAGCGTGCTCTGGTGGAAGGTGGCCTGGCCCAGGCGGGCTTCGGCAAAGTCGGCGCCCTGCAGGTCCGTCCCGGTGAAGACCGCATGCATCATCGCGGCCGACCGCAGGCTCGCGCGCGGCAGTCCGCAGCGGGTGAACGCGCAGTGCTGCAGGTCGGCGGCGTCGAGCATTGCGTCGTCGAAGCGGCAGGCGTCGAACACCGATTCGGACAGTTGCGTTCCGCAGAGGCTCGCGCGGCTGAAATCGCAGGTGCCGAAGGTGCCGCCGCGCAGGTCCAGTCCGTCGAAATTCATGCCCTTGAAGTCCTGGTCCTGGATGTGCTCGCCGCCGCGGATCTTGCCTGCCAGTTCGTCCCGCGTCATTGCGCGGGATCCGCGGCGCGGCGCGGGAGGGTCTTGGCCTGCTCTATGTAGGCACCGCGCGTCTCGGTCACGCTGTCCATCAGGGCCTGCGACACGTCGGCACGGAACAGGTTGGCCTCGCGCAGGTCAGTGCCTACCAGTCGTGCCTTCTGGAGGCTGGCATGCATGAGGTTGGCGCCGCGCAGCGAAGCCTGCGTGAAATCCGCCCGGATGAACAGGCTTTCGGGCGCGTCGATGGCGCCGAGGTCGGCGCCGGTGAAGCTGCTGGCGGAGAAGTCGCAAGTGTCGAGCGTCGCCCGCACGAAGCGGGCGCCATCCAGCGGCATGTCGCGCAGGCCGCATTGCACCAGCGTTGCAGCCTCGAAGTCCATGTTGCAGAGGCTGCTGGTGCCGACGAAGCAGGTGGTGCGCAGGGTCGCTTCGCGAAACACGATGCCGTCGTCTCCCGGCGTGTGGGCCCAGGCGCAGGCCTCGAGCTGCGCCCGCGTGAAGTCCAGCCGCGCCGCGACGCACGAGATCAGTCCCACCTTGTGGAGCGCGGCGCCGCGAAAGCTGCAATCCTGAAGCCGGCTTTGTTCGATGAAGGTCACGTAGGCCAAGCGGGCCTCGTCGAAGGTGCAGCGCTCGAAGTGCGCACCCAGAAGGTTCAGATGCTCGAGCACGGCGTTCGAGAAGTCGCAGGCCTCGAAGCGTGTTTTCTCGAGCGTGGTTTCGTGCATGCGCGCGCCGGTGAACGCGGTGTGCACGCACTGAACCATGCTCAGGTTGGCGCGGTGCAGCACAGAGCCGGCCAGCGAAGCGCGCGACAGCCGCGCGCGCACCAGCACGGCCTCGGTGGCATCGGCGCCGTCGAGCCGGGCGTGCTCGAGGTTCGCGCTTTCGAGCAGCGTGCGGTGCAGGCGCGCGCCGCGCAGGTCCATGCCCGACAGGTCGGCGCCCGTGAGATCCATGGCCGAGAGATCGCGGGTGGTGGCCATCGCCTCCTGCACGCGCTGGCGCACCTCGGCCGCGCGTTCGCCGGACATGGCATCGGCTGCGGACTGGTGCTGGGCGCCCATGCGGTACATGTCGAGCAGCCCGCGTTGCCCTCTTTCCAGCACCTGCTTGAACTCCCGCTGCTGGGTGGCCGGGAGCGCGGGCGTACCCGTCGCCTCGGCGATGCCGAGCATGCCTTTCAGCGCGGCCTTCGCGTCAAAGGCGGGTGGACCCTTGGTCGTCGTGCGATCGATGCCGGCCACCAGCTCGCCGGTGTCGAAGCCGACCTTGCGCGACTCCACCGCGTTGAGCCGGCCCAGCCGTTGAAGCTCTTTCCGCCCATCCTCGAGCCTGCGTCGCTGGTCCTGGGTGAAGATCCGCGTGCGCTCGATGAACTCGGGCAATTCGGCGAGCGTCGGCGCCTTGCGAAAGGGTTCGGGCGGCGTCCGCTCGCGCAAGAGACGCGGGTCGTGGCCGGCTTCACGCGCCTTTTGCATCATGTCTTCGCGCAGCCGTTGGCCGCGCTCGCGCATGTTGCGCACGAGCGCCGATTCTTCGTCGTCTTCCAGCGTGTCGAGCCAGGGGCCGATGGCCTCGGCGGGCAGCAGCTCGTCGTCGCGGGCCGCGTACAGCGCACCCGTCTCGGGATGGCAGCGGCGCTGCAGGATCGCGAAGTAGTGCGCGAGCGGCCGGGGCGGGTCGCCGGCGGCCTCGATGGCGGGCATCACGTGAGTGACGTCGTCGGCATCGTCTTCGGCAATGCCGATCTCGCCGTGGTAGATCAGCGCCACCTGCGCAAGGTGCGGAAAGAACCACGCCGTGGTGTGGCGCATGGGCACTTCGTCGAAGTGCTCCGGCTCGCGCTGGCCCGGTGCCGTCTTGCGGGCGATGAAGGCGCGTGTCCGCCAATCCGGCAGGTGGCCGCGCTGCACCGGCAGGGTGGGGTGCATGTTCCAGACTTCATAGGGCGTACCGCCGGGGATGCTGTCGCGGTCGGCCCAGCGCTGCTCCGGCGGCGCGGCATTGAAGAAGCGCCAATCCATGTCCTCGGAGAAGCCGGGGAACAGGTTCTCGCGCCAGTGCGAGTCGTAGTGCCGGCCGATCAGGCGCATGCGGCGTGGCCAGCTCAGGTCGATCGCGCCGAAGGAGGCCGGCTCCACCTCGCGGTCGGGGCGGTCGAGCCGGCGCAGCGGGTGCTCGATATTGGGCACGCGCTGCACGCCGAGTCCATTGACGATCTCCTGGGCATGGCCGATGCCGAGGGGGTTGTCGGCAAAGCCGGGGCCGCCATACGCGCGCGTCCAGTCCAGCCGCATCGAGTCGAAGGCCCGCGGCGCCGTGGCGCGGCCGTCCAGCCAGAAGCGGTCGCCGAAGACAAGCAGCTGTCGCTCGAGCCCGCCCACCCGCAGCGCGACGGCGCAGGCGGTCTTCTCCTGCTGGTGATGGGTGTAGGCATGGCCGGTCGCCAGGAATTCGGCGCACACCTTGGGGATGCCCAGGTCGATGGCGCCCATGGGCCCGAGCTCTTCGGCCGCCAGCTTCCAGAACTCCGGCTCGGGCAGCAACACGGGAGCCTCGCCCATCGACGCCATGCCCATGATGGTCACGCCCAGCCGCTGATGGCCGCCGCGCAGAAAGGGGCGCGTGATGACGCTCAGCCGCAGCGGCTTGACGGTTTTCATTGTCCGTAGGCCCTAACCCTGTGCGGGCGGTACTTCAAGAGGCGTCCGCTGCCTGTCCACGCACACCACGGCGGGATTGGCGGGGTCCTGCAAGAGATGGATGGTTGCACCGGGCACGGCGATCCGGGGCAGGAGCAGTTCGTCAACCAGCGTCCTGAGCACCACGGTCGGCAGCTGGGCCGCGGGCCCCATCTGCAGATCCAGTTCGAGCGCCACCATGCGTTGCCCATGGGTTCCGGGACTGGTGAGCTGGTGTTCCGAGCGCCGCACTTCGACCACGGTTCCCTGCGCGGGCACGCCGGTGCTGCCCAAGGCCTTGCCGACGCGCCGCTCCCTGGTGTACTTGCGCTGTTCGCGGGTGGCGACCACCGCCACCGAGATGCAGGCCACCAGCGCGCCGCCCATCATCACCGCGAAGATGCCCCACAGAATCTGCTCCCAGATGGCCATCGAGTTCCAGCGGCTCAGACCTTGACGGTCATGGCTTTCGCGGCGAACGCCAGGCCGCCGCTTGCGATCTTCATGCCGATGTTCGCCACCTTGAGCGCCGTGCCCCTGATCTCGGTCGCCTCGTTCTGCGCCCGGAACACCGCGACGTCGAGGCGGACGCCGGAAAACTGCGAGTTGAGGATGTAGTTCTGCTGGCGCAGCCCCCAGAGGTCCATCGCCATACCGACCGCGGAGAAGCGGAATCCCACGCCGCCGGCGCGGTGCAGGCGCCAGTCGCTGCTCTTGGCGTAGTTGTTGGTGTAGGTCTTCGAGTTGTTCGTGTAATCGTTCGTGATGTTGTTGTAGGTGTTCGACGTCGTGTTGTAGACGTTGGTATTGATGACGTGCTGCGTGGTGTTGTGGATGTGGTTCGTCGTGTTGAAGGTCACGTCCGGCGAGGTGTGAACCGTCGGGCCCGTCACGGTGGTGTTCGACGGTCCGTCGACCAGCACGGTGTTCGAGGTGTTGATGGTGTCGTTTCGCCCGCCGCTCACGAAGCGGATCTCCTGCCCGTCGATGGTGCCGTGGAAGCCGCCGGTGATCGCCAGTTTCACGCCGCCCGTGATGGTGTCGTCCAGCCCGCCGCTGAGCGTGCGCTTCTTTCCGCCCGAAATGGTCTGCGTGACGCCGCCCTTCACGGTTTCGCTGAAGCCGCCGGTGACATCGCGCGTGTCGCCGCCCGTGATGGTTTCTTGCGCGCCCGCGGTGATGTCGCGCGTTTCGCCACTCTTGTAGGTCGACGATTCATGCCCGCCGATGACCGTGGTGCGGGTGCCATCGGTGGTGTGCGTCTCGTCGGCTTCCACTTCGACGTCGAGGTTGCGCTCGGCATGCAGCAGGATCTGCTCGGCGCCCGTGCGGTCCTCGAAACGCAGCATGTTGGCCTGGTTGGCCGCGCCGCCCGTGCTCGAGCGCGTGAGGATGCCGCTGGCCGTGGCATTGGCGGGCAGCTCCCACGGCGGCATCTGGTCGTTGTTGTAGACACGGCCGGTGATGATGGGGCGGTCGGGCTCGCCGCCGATGAAATCGACGATCACTTCCTGGCCCACGCGCGGCATGTGCATGGTGCCGTAGTTGGCGCCGGCCCAGTTGCTGGACACGCGCACCCAGCACGAGCTGTTTTCATCCGACTGCCCATAGCGGTCCCAGCGGAACTGCAGCTTCACGCGGCCGAAGCGGTCGGTCCAGATCTCCTCCGGGCCGACGACGGTGGCGGTCTGCGGGCCGTTGGTGCGCGGCTTGGGCGTCTTGCGGGCGGGCCGGTAGGGCACGTTCGATGGCAGCACCGTGAAGTCGAACTGGCAGACCGACTCCGTGCTGCCGGTGGAGTATTCGGGCTCCTGCAGGTCGTAGCGGGTTTCGGTGACCAGGTACTCGCGGTTGTCCGACTCGCGCGGGCAATGCGTCATCTCGAACAGGTAGCCCGGCGCCATGCCCACCACGTTGGTATGGCCGGCGGCAAGCTCGTGCGCGCACTGCAGCTCCTGCAGCCGGATCTTCGCGTAGGTGTCGCCTTGCTGGTGCTCGCTGTAGCCGCCCAGCCATTCGTAGACTTCGTAGCTCGAATGATCGTGGCCCTTGGGGTCCTGCCGCACGCTTTGCAGTGAGGCGCGCGACTTCTTGAAGTCGAAGTCGTCCAGCATCACGCGGCCAGAGGTGATCTGCTCGGCCACGCGCCATTGGTCGATGCAGGGCTCCATGGCATGGAGCACGCGGTCGCGCGGGCGGTACGCAATGGTGGCGAAGCCCGGCAGCTTGCCGTAGCCGCCGGCGTCGTCGGCCAGCACCAGCAGGTGCGAACTCTTCGTGTGCTCGAAGTGGTAGGCGATGCCTTCGTGCTCCATGAGGCGGCTCACGAAAGCGAAATCGCTCTCCTGGTATTGCACGCAGTATTCCCAGGGGCGATAACTGCCCGTGAGGCGCTTCTCGAATTCGAAGCCGTACTTGCCCAGCACTTCGTCGAGCACCTCGGGCACGCTCTTGTTCTGGAAGATGCGGCAGTCGGTGGTGCGCGTGAGAAACCAGAGCCAGGGCTGCACCAGGGCACGGTACACGTAGTGGCGGCCGGTTTCGTTGGCACGGCCCACGAGTTCGAAGCGCACCACGGTGCCGTTCAGGTAGCGCGGTGCACCGCCGTCCGTGAGTTCGAGCGTGAGCGATGTGCCCAGCAGCTGCTTCAGGTCGAGGTTGAAGCTGGTGCTGACCATGTCGACCTCGAACTCGAACAACTGCGACAGTCCTTCATGTCCCCGCATGGCGCGAAACTTGAGTTGCTCGGCGCTGAGTACGGTGTGAACCTGGACGGTACGCGTCATTCCAATTTCCCTGACTCTTCCGGGGGCTTCTGCGGATGCAAGCCTTCGGTGCCAGTCTAGGAATTCCTTATGTCATATACATGACGCGAGGAGGCTGCGCTCTCTGTAAACGCAGCGCAAACAAAGCCCTTACAGGCCTTTCATCGAGCTGCTACATCGAGGCTTCGAGCATGGCCTGGTAATCGCTCCGCGAAGCCAGTCGCGGATTGGTCTTGTGGCAGTGGTCAGCCATGGCACCGTCGATGATTTGCTCGAACATGTCGGGCGTCACGCCCACTTCGGCCAGGCCCTTGGGCAGGCCAAGGCGCGCGTTCATGTCACGGATCGCATCGCCGAGATCGCCCACCGAATCGAGGTGCATGGCCTGCGCCATGCGCTGCAGCCGCTGCTCTTTCTGCACCGACTCGGCACCGGCATTGAAGTGGATCACCGCGGGCAGGAAGAGGGCGTTGAGCGTGCCGTGGTGCAGGCGCGGATCGACGCCGCCCAGGCTGTGGCTCAGCGAATGCACGCAGCCCAGGCCCTTCTGGAAGGCCATGGCGCCCTGCATCGAGGCGCTCATGAGGTTCAGGCGCGCCTCGCGGTCGCTGCCGTCCTTGGTGGCGCGTTCGATGTGCAGCCAGGCGCGCTCCAGGCCGTCGAGCCCGATGCCGTCGGCCGGAGGGTTGAAGGCGGCCGACATGAAGGTTTCCATGCAATGCGCAATCGCGTCCATGCCGGTGGCGGCCGTGAGCTTTGGGGGCAGGCCGAGCGTGAGCTCGGGGTCGCAGATGGCGGCCTTGGGCATCAGGAACCAGCTGTGGAAGCCGAGCTTGCGGTGGTCGTCGACGATGACGATGGCGCCTCGCGCCACCTCGCTGCCGGTGCCGCTGGTGGTGGGCACCGCAATCAGCGGCACCACGCGCTCGGTGATCTTGGGCGAGCCGCCTTCGATGGTGGCGTAGGTCTTGAGCGGGCCTTCGTGCGTGGCGGCAATCGCCACGCCCTTGGCGCAGTCGATGGCGGAGCCGCCGCCCACGGCAATGAGCCCGTCGCAGCGTGCGCTGCGGTACAACTCGACGGCCGCGCGCACGGCGGCCTCGGTGGGGTTGGAGGGCGTCTGGTCGAACACCGCCACTTCCAGATCGGCAATGGCATCGAGCGCTTTCTGCAGCACCCCGGCCGCGCGCACGCCCGCATCCGTGACGATCAGCGGGCGGTTGATGCCGATGCGCGCGCACTCGCTGGACAGCAGCTTGATGGCGCCGAATTCGAACTGGATCTGGGTGAGGTATTGGATGAGGGCCATGGGCGTGAATGCGTGGGGAAGTACGATTGCCGACCCTTCGAATCTAACAAGAGCAAACAGTCTTGCACATGAACAAAACCCTTGGCGCTGTCGCGCCGGGCACATTGCTGACCGCCAGGATGGCCAGCGTGGTCGAAAGAATGGCCCGCGCGGGCCATCCGAGCCTGGACCAGCTCACCCCCGAGGAGGCCAAGGCCTCGTACGAAAAAGGCGCCGGCGTGCTCGAGGTGCCCAAGCCCGATCTCGCACGCATCGAAGACATCGGCGTTCGCGTGCGCGACGGCTTCGAGCTTCCGATGCGGCTCTATGCACCATCGCTCGAGAAGCTGCCCGTATTGGTGTACTTCCACGGTGGCGGCTTCACGGTGGGCAACATCCGCACCCACGACACGCTGTGCCGCGTGCTGAGCATGAAGAGCGGCTGCGCGGTGGTGTCGGTCGACTACCGGCTGGCGCCCGCGCACAAGTTTCCGACGGCTTCGAACGACGCCTGGGATGCGTTCGCCTTCATTGCGAACGAAGGCGCGCGCCTGGGCGTCGACGCGAGCCGGCTCGCCGTGGGCGGCGACAGCGCCGGCGGCACGCTGGCCGCGGTGTGCGCCATTCTTGCGCGCGATGCGGGCCTGCCGCTCGCGCTGCAGATGCTGATCTATCCCGGCACCACGGCGCACCAGGACACCGCCTCGCACCTGCGCTATGCCGATGGCCCCTTGCTCACCAAGGCGCTGATCGACTATTTCTTCGGCCAGTACGTGCGTACGCCGGCCGACCGCGACGACTGGCGCTTTGCGCCGCTGCTGGCCGCCGATGTCGACGATGTGGCGCCGGCCTGGATCGGCCTGGCCGAATGCGACCCCGTGGTGGACGAAGGCATTGCCTACGCCGACAAGCTGCGCGCCGCGGGCGTGGCGGTCGATATCGAGATCTACCGCGGCGTGATCCACGAATTCTTGAAAATGGGCCGCGCCATCCCCGAGGCGCTGCAGGCGCAGGACGATGCGGCGCGCGCACTCACAGAGGCTCTGAAACCATGACCGAAGAAACCGTCCCCCAGAGAAAAGACTTCCGCTTCTTTCACCGCCTGCGCGTGCGCTGGGCCGAAGTCGACATGCAGAAGATCGTGTTCAACGCGCACTACCTGATGTACTTCGACACGGCCATTTCCGACTACTGGCGCGCGCTCGCGCTGCCCTACGAGGAGGCCATGCATTCCCTGGGCGGCGATCTCTACGTGCGCAAGGCGACCGTGGACTTTCGTGCTTCCGCGCGCGTGGACGACGTGATCGACGTGGCCATGAAGTGCGCGCGCATCGGCAACTCGTCCATCGTCTTCGACGGCGCGCTGTTCCGGCAGGACCAGTACCTGGTGGGCTGCGAACTCGTCTATGTGTTTGCCGACCCCGCTACGCAGACCTCCAGGCCGGTGCCGCCTGCCTTGCGCGAAATTCTCACGGGCTTCGAAGCCGGAGAGCCGATGCGCACGGTGGAAACAGGCGACTGGCAAACCCTGGGTGAAGGAGCGGGCGCATTGCGCCGAGCCGTTTTCATCGAGGAGCAGAACATTCCCAAGGAACTGGAATGGGACGAGCACGATGCGGTGGTGCTGCATGCGGTGGCCCGCAACCGGCTCGGCCAGGTCATTGCGACCGGCCGGCTGCTGGACGCCGTGGACGGCACGGCCATGCTCGGCCGCATGGCCGTGCACCGCGTGCTGCGCAGCGGCGGGCACGGCGCCGCGGTGATGCGCGCGCTTGAGGCCGCCGCCAAGGCGCGCGGCGACCGCGAGATCGGCCTGCACGCGCAGCGCAGCGCGGAGCGCTTCTATGCGCGGCTGGGCTACACGGTGCACGGCGAGCCTTTCGAGGAAGCCGGCATCCCGCACATCGAGATGCGGCGCTCGCTGGATCAGTAGCGTGCCGGCGGGTCGGGCACGTAGCCCGTCTCCGAACCCGGGAAGGCCGACGGACCTTCGGGGCGCGGCCAGCGCGGCGGGGGCGGTGGCACCGGAATCACGCCCGCGGCAATGAGGTTGTCGCGGCTGTCGTAGCGGATGCGGACCACTTCGTCGGGCGTGGACTGCGCGCGCTCGAAGGTGGTATGGCCGACATGCGAGGTCTCGCGCCGGCCATGGGCGGTGCCCAGGCTCGGGGCGGGGGGCGACTGCCGGGCCAGGCCGCCCTTTGCCGATGCAGCGGATTCAGTGCCCAAGGCACTGTCGGCGGAGCGGGCCTGTGCCGCAGGTGCGGCCGGCGCAGCCTCCGCCACGGCCGAGGGCGCCTCGCTGCGGCGCTCCATCTCGCGGCTGGAGCTGCTGCTGCCGTCACGGCGCGGCAACGCGATGGGCGGCGGCGGAGGCTGCACGCGCTCACGGAACATCGCGACGCCGATCACGCCCACGTCGTCCGGCCGGCCGGTGCGGCTCGCATACGAATTGGCGATCGACGTGAATTCGAAGGCCGCGATCTGCGAGTCGCTCTTGCGCCAACCCGTGATGTCGCTGCGCTCGCCGCCGGAAAACACATAGCCGTTCTGCAGCACGCCCGCGGTTTCCCCGGTGACGACGTTGACGCCGTCCACCGACATCACGGCCATGATGCGCTCGCCCATCGCATTGCGTGCGCGGATCGCATAGCGCGCGCCGGGCCGTCCGGCGACCCAGTATTCGCCGCGGTGGCGGTAGATGGGCAGTTCGCGGCCGCTGGTGCGGTCGACCACGCTGATCTGCATCAGCGAGCCGATGCGGTCGTATGCAGAAGGCGGCGAGGGCGGCCGCACCGGGCTTTCGGCGCAGGCCGAGAGGGCGGCCAATGCGAGGGCGGTCGAGAAGAGGATGCTGCGCTTCATGATGGTCTTCCTTGCCAGGAGTGGATCGGTACGGCTTCTACGCAGCAGCACCGGCGGCAGGGTTAAACGCGCGCAAAAAAAATGGCGCTGCCTCTTTCTGGGCAGCGCCAAGCGTCCATGTCTCGGACGCCGGGGGATTCGAAACGGCTAGATGTCTTCGAGCAAGGGGTAGGGCAGCGGCTCGACCGTGAGCGCCGGCCCGTCGGCGCCGCCGGCACGCAGACCGCCGGTCTCGAGGGCCGAAATCTGGATCGAGATCAGCGCGGCCCAGCCGCCGCCGGGTGCCGGCGCGGCCTGCGCCACTGTGCCCACGGGCTGCTCGGCGTCGGCGGCGGCGAACACTTCCTGCCCCGCGCTCACCGGCGCATCGGCCTGCACGAGGTAGGTACGGCGCTTCAACGTGCCGCGAAACTGGCTGCGTGCGACGATCTCCTGGCCGGGGTAGCAGCCCTTCTTGAAGTTCACGCCGCCCACGGATTCATAGTTGATCATCTGCGGCACGAAGGCTTCGACCACTGGCGTGGTCAAGGTCACGATGCCGCTGCGAACTTCGCTCCACTGCCAGAGTTCGGCGTCCAGCGGCGAGCCGGCGGGCGCCGGGCCGCCGGCAGGCGCGATCCACATGGCGCGCGGCACGCCGTCGGCCGGATAGAGCGACACCGCGCTGATGTCTTCGCCGATGGCCGTGCGCTGGCCGGGCAGGGCCGCGGCATCGAGGCCGTTGGCGGCCAGCGCGGTGCCGGCAAGGCCATACAGCGCGAACTGTTCCGTGGCGTCGGTGAGTTTGGCCTTGGCGCGCAGCACGTACATCGACAGGCGCTTGAGCGTGGCGGCCAGGATGTCGCGGCTGCAGACCAGCAGCACCAGCTCAGAATGCGGCCGGATGCCGACAAAGCTCGCGATCACGCGGCCCTTGGCAGTGCAAAGCGCGGCCAGGCGGGCCTCGGCGGCGCCGAGCAGCGCGAAATCCTGGGTGAGCTGCCCGTGCAGGAAGCTCGCGGCATCCGGTCCCTCGGCACGGATCACGCCAAGGTGGGAAAGAGCGGTAACACCATTGAGAACGACAGTAGTCATCGCTGAATTATCATGGTCGGAGCCGTTCCGTCCGGTCCGCAGGGAATCCCGCCCCGCTTCCCGCAAGGCCACCGACTTTTCGCCCTGATTCGTTTTTCTTTTCTCCGCTCATTCATCGGACCCGTGCGCCGCTTCTTCCTCACGCTTTTTCTGCTGGCCGCCCTGGCTGCGCTCGGCCTCGGCGCCGCCGGACTCTGGTGGGTGCACCAGCCACTCAAGCTGCCCGCACCCAGCCTCGATCTTTCCGTGGAGCCCGGCACGACGCCGCGCGGCGTTGCGCAGGCGGTGGCCGACGCCGGCGCCGACGTGCAGCCGCAACTGCTTTACTTCTGGTTCCGCATTTCGGGGCAAGACCGCCAGATTCGCGCCGGCAGCTACGAGCTGGAGCGCGGCATCACGCCCAAGATGCTGCTGAACGTGCTGGTGCGCGGCGAAGAAGCCACCCGCAGCCTGGTGCTGGTCGAGGGCTGGAACTTCCGGCAGGTGCGTGCGGCCCTGGCCAAGGCCGAGCAACTCAAGCCCGAGACTGTCGGCATGCCCGACGACGCGCTGATGGCCAGGCTGGGCCGGCCCGGCGTGCACCCCGAGGGCCGCTTTTTCCCGGACACGTACACCTATTCGAAGGGCTCCACCGACATCGCGCTGCTGCAGCGTGCCATGCGGGCCATGGACAAGAAGCTGGAAGCCGCGTGGGCGGCCCGGGCAGCCGATCTGCCGATCAAATCGGCAGACGAAGCGCTTATTCTGGCCAGCATTGTCGAAAAGGAGACAGGAAAAGCCAAGGACCGCGCCGAGATTGCCGCCGTGTTCGTCAACCGGCTGCGCACCGGCATGCCGCTGCAGACCGACCCGACCGTGATCTACGGCCTGGGCACCGCCTTCGACGGCAACCTGCGCAAGAAGGACCTGCTGGCCGACACGCCCTGGAACACCTACACGCGCGGCGGCCTGCCGCCCACGCCCATAGCCATGCCGGGCAAGGCGGCGCTGCTGGCGGCGGTGCAGCCGGCGCAAAGCAAGTCGCTGTACTTCGTTTCGCGCGGCGACGGCACCAGCCAGTTCAGCAGTTCGCTCGACGACCACAACCGCGCGGTCAACCGCTACCAGCGCGGTGGCAGCAGCAACAGTGGCGAACCCAAACCGAAGGTTGCGCAATGAATGATGGCCTGTTTCTGACGCTCGAGGGCATCGACGGTGCGGGCAAGTCGAGCCATCTGGACGCAATGGAGGCGCTTTTCAGGGGGCAGGGTCGCACGGTGGTGCGCACGCGGGAGCCCGGCGGCACGCCGCTGGCCGAAACCTTGCGCGGCCTCATCCTCGAGCAGCCGATGGACCCGCTGACCGAGTCGCTCCTGGTGTTCGCGGCGCGTCGCGACCACGTCACGCGGGTGATCGAGCCGGCACTGGCTCGCGGCGACGTGGTGCTGTGCGACCGCTTCACCGACGCCACCTTTGCCTACCAGGGCGCAGGCCGCGATTTCGACGCAGAGGTGCTCTCGACGCTGGAGCAATGGGTGCAGGGCAGGGCAGCTCCCGCCGATGCATTTCGGCTGCTGCAGCCCCACGTCACGCTGTGGTTCGACCTGGCGCCCGAGGTCGCCGCCCAGCGGCTGGCCGGCGCCCGTTTGCCCGACAAGTTCGAGTCGCAGCCGGTCGAATTCTTCCGGCGCGTTGCGGCGGGCTACGCGGCCCGCGCAGCCGCCGATGCGGAGCGCTTCGTGCGCATCGACGCCAGCCAGACACGAGACCAGGTCTGGCAGCAGGTCGAGACGGCGCTTGTCGCGCGCGGCGCCTTGGCACCCGCAAGCGGAGCGGCACCATGAGCACGCCGGCGCTTTCGCCCTGGCTGCATCGGCCGCTCGCGGAACTGCTGCGCCAGCGCGGCCATGCCTGGCTGCTGCAGGGCCCTTCGGGCCTGGGCCAATACGAACTCGCGCTGGCGCTTGCCGCCGCCTGGCTGTGCGAGCAGCCGAAGGCGCAAGAGGGCGGTGCCGCCTGCGGCCATTGCCCGAGCTGCCATTCGATCGAAGTCCGAACCCACGCCGACCTTTGCGTGCTGATGCCCGAGGTGGCCATGCAGGAACTCGGCTGGCCGCTCGATGAAAAGGCGCAGGCCGACATCGACGACAAGAAGCGCAAGCCGAGCCGCGAGATCCGCGTCGAGGCCATGCGCGATGCGGTCGGCTTTGCCCAGCGCACCAGCGCGCGCGGCCGCGGCAAGGTGGTGCTGGTGTATCCCGCCGAGCGCATGAACACCATCACCGCCAATGCGTTGCTCAAGACGCTCGAGGAGCCGGTCGGCGATGTGCGCTTTGTGCTGGCCAGCGAGGCCGCATGGCAACTGCTGCCCACCATCCGCAGCCGCTGCCTGGGCTTCACGCTGCCATGGCCCGCCACGGCCGAAGCCGAAGCCTGGCTGGTGGCGCACGACGTACCGGCTGCGGACGCGGCGGCCTTGCTGCGTACCGCCGGTGGCCGGCCGAGCGACGCGCTACGGCTTGCACGCTCCGGCCAGTCGCCCAAGGCCTGGTCGCTGCTGCCCAAGGCCATTTCGCGCGGCGACGTCGCGGCGCTGGCGGACCAGGCGCCCTCGCAAGCCATCAGCGCGCTGCAGAAGCTCTGCCACGACCTGATGGCCGTCGGCAGCGGCGCCGAGCCGCGCTTTTTCGAGCCCGCCGACCTGCCGGCCGCCGTGCCTTCGCACCTGGCGTTGGCGCGCTGGTCGAAGTCGCTCGCCAACGCGGCCAGAACCGCCGAACACCCCTTCAATGCGGGCCTCATGCTGGAAGCGCTTGTGAGCGAAGCGCGAACCACCCTAAACTCTGCTCCTCGCCGCCCATGAACCAACCAGCCGCCCCCGCCGCCGCCGCAACGCCTCAACGGCCGAGCGTGATCCAGCTTGCCATCAAGGAAAAGGGCGCGCTCTATGCCGCCTACATTCCGCTTTTTGCGGAGGGCGGCATCTTCATTCCGACCTCGCGCGAATACCGCCTGGGCGACGACGTCTACGTGCTGCTGACGCTGCCCGAAGACCCGCAGCGCTACCCGGTGGCCGGCAAGGTTGCGTGGATCACGCCGCAACGCGCCGCCGGCAATCGGGCGCCGGGCGTAGGCATCCGGTTCCCGTCGGACGAAAAATCGCGCCAGCTCAAGGCCCGCATCGAAGCGGCCCTCGGCGGCTCGATGGCTTCTGACCGTCCCACCCAAACGATCTAGGCTCGCCCCAGGCTGCGCGCACTTCGTGCCGCTGCGCCAACCCCCAACCGGGGGCGACACGAGGGGCCCGGCAAAGCTGGTTCCTCGGTGTCCCTGGCATAAGCCAGACAATCAGCGCCATGTTCACCGATTCCCACTGCCACCTCACATTCCCCGAGTTCGCGGACCAGATGCCGCAAATCCGCGCCGCCATGGCCGAGGCACAGGTCGATCGTGCCCTGTGCATCTGCACCAAACTCGAAGAGTTCGACGAGGTGCAGGCGCTGGCGGCCCGCTACGACAACTTTTGGGCCAGCGTGGGCGTGCATCCCGACAACGAGGACATCGCCGAGCCCACAGTGGACGACCTGGTGCGCCGCGCGGCCATGCCCCGCGTGGTGGCCATTGGCGAAACCGGCCTCGACTACTACCAGATGGAAGAGCGCAAGGGTGGCCGCAGCATTTCCGACATGGAATGGCAGCGCGACCGCTTTCGCGTGCACATCCGCGCGGCGCAGCAGACCCGCCTGCCGCTCGTCATTCACACCCGCGAAGCTTCGGCCGACACGCTGGCCATCCTCAAGGAGGAGGGCGAAGACGGCTCAGGCAATGCCGCGGGCGGCGTGTTCCATTGCTTCACCGAAACCGCCGAAGTCGCCCGCGCGGCGCTCGACCTGGGCTTCTACATTTCGTTTTCGGGCATCCTGACCTTCAAGAAGGCGCAGGACCTGCGCGACGTGGCGGCCTTCGTGCCGCTCGACCGGATACTGATCGAGACCGACAGCCCCTATCTGGCCCCGGTGCCGTACCGCGGCAAGACCAACAATCCGTCCTACGTGCCTTTTGTGGCGAAGCAGATTGCCGAACTGCGCAAGCTGCCGCTCGAAGCCGTGGCGAAGGCCACCAGCGACAACTTCGAAACGCTGTTCAAGGGAGTAAAAGCAACATGAAGAAATACATCAAGAAGTTCATTTATCTTGCTGTTGCAGCAGCAACTTTTACCGCACACGCGGGTTCGTTCGAAGACTTTTTCCGGGCCGTGCGCGGAGACAACGCCAGCGGCGTGCGTACGCTGCTTAACCGCGGCTTCGACCCCAACACGCGCGACGAGCATGGCCAGACCGGCCTCATCATCGCCTTGCGCGAACCGTCGCCCAAGGTGGCGCAGGTGCTGCTCGAGTCGCCGCAGACCGACGTCGATCTGGCCAACGCCAAGGACGAGACGCCGTTGATGCTGGCGGCCATCAAGGGCCAGCAAGACCTCGTCACCCAGCTGCTGAAGCGAGACGCCGCCGTCAACAAGACCGGCTGGACGCCGCTGCACTATGCGGCCAGCAGCGGCCAGCTGACCATCATGAAGGTGCTGCTCGACAACTACGCATTCATCGACGCGCAATCGCCCAACGGCACCACGCCGCTCATGATGGCCGCGATGTACGGATCGACCGAAGCGGTGAAGCTGCTGCTGGCCGAAGGTGCCGACACCGCCATGAAGAACCAGCTCGGCATGACCGCGGCGGACTTTGCCACCAAGGCAAACCGCCCCGAAGCCGCGCAGCTGATTGCCGCGGCCGCCGAGACAAAGGCCGGCCCCAAGCCCGTGCCCAAGGACGGCAAATGGTGAAGCCGGCGGTGCTCGTCAAAGCCTGAATTCGCCGGGTTTGCGCAGGCCCGGAAAAGCACTCAAAAGGGCGCCTGCACAGTCGTGCGAGACTCTCCGTAGAAGGAGAAGCAGAGATGAATACGTTCCTATTCATGGTCTTTTTGTTGGCCGTGGGATTGCTTGCGTTCGTGATGGTCGCCAAGAAGAAGTCAGCGCAAAACAGCAGCGGCTTCGTCGACAAGCCCAAGGCCCGGCCGCCGCTCACTGCACGCGAGCAGGCCATGTACAACCGGCTCGTGCAAACGCTGCCGGATCTCGTGGTGCTGCCGCAGGTCAGCTTCGGTGCCTTGCTCACGGCCCGCACGCGCGCGGCGCGAAGCTCGTTCAGCCGCAAGATCGCCGACTTCGTCGTGTGCGACCGCTCGTTCAAGGTCGTCGCCGTGGTCGCATTCGGCGGCGACAAGGTCAACAGGGGCAAGTCGCAACGCGACCTGGACCGGGAGGCGCTGCTGGTGGAGGCCGGCTACCGCGTGCTGCGTTATCCCAGGGTTCCCGACGTGGGGCGTGTCGAGGCGGACTTCGATCCGACGATGGCATCCGTGAGCCCCATGGGGTCCTGAGGGCTTTCCTTGGGCCGCTCGATTGCCGGCAGAGCCAGACGCCCCACAAATAACACAATGTGCATTATGTTAAATGACATGCATGTGTGTGCAAGTTCGTCTTGAAGGACCTCGCGTGATGCTCAGCCAAGCCACCACCACTCTCGACTTCGATACCGCTGGCCGCGGTCTCCTGGAAATCACCACGGCCGTGGCGCAATGGGTGGAACGCACCGGCTACCAAACCGGGTTGCTGACGCTCTTCATTCGCCATACCTCGGCCAGCCTGCTGGTGCAGGAAAACGCCGATCCGGATGTGCAGGCGGACCTCGACCGCTTTCTTGCACGGCTGGTGCCCGACGGCGATCCGTTGTTCAGGCATCGCGACGAAGGGCCGGACGACATGCCGGCCCACGTGCGTTCGGCGCTCACGGCCGTCCAGCTTTCGATTCCGGTGGCCAACGGCCGCATGGCGCTGGGCACCTGGCAGGGCATCTATCTTTGGGAACACCGGAAGCGGCCGCATCGAAGGCAAGTGGTATTGCATCTGATGGGGTCGTAGCGGCTCCCCTGCCCCGGCCGCAAAGCGCGCATCGCCATCAATTCGGGATCCTGGCTGGAGGGGGCGCTGGCTGGGAACCTGAGCCGTCGTGCACGTTCGGGGCACAAAAGAGCCGCTGCGACGCACCATTTCAAGGAGCACAAGGCATGTCGAATCCATGTTTGCAAGTCGCTCGAGCCGACCGGCTCTTCGCCCCGTACGGGCAAGTGACGCTGAAGATGGGCTTCACGCTGGAATAGCCGCGACAGTCTTGCGCGCCGCGGAAGCGCGCCATGCAAGCAGGCACGTTCTTTGCGTGACTGCAAGCTCACGGTGTAACGAAGCACTGTTTTGGTGAGGTTTCCGCGGTCTTGTGGATTCCAGGCGCGCAGAGCGCCAGCACCCTCCGCCCGCACCCTCGCGGGCACCCCCTCCCCTGAACCCCCGTCCGAAATGCAGCCCCGCAAGGGCTGCGTGTCGGCATTTGCATTGTTGTTTCGAATCAGCTGATTCCTCGAAAGGCCCCACCCCATGAAGAAACTCAAACTCGTGATGGTCGGCAACGGCATGGCCGGCGTGCGCACCCTGGAGGAGCTCCTGAAGCTCGCCCCGGAGCTGTACGACATCACCGTCTTCGGTGCCGAGCCGCACCCCAACTACAACCGCATCCTGCTGTCGCCCGTGCTCGCCGGCGAGCAGACCGTGGAGGAGATCGTGCTCAACAGCTGGGAGTGGTACGCCGACAACCACATCACCCTGCACGCGGGCAAGAAGGTGGTCGAGGTCGACCGCGTCAAGCGCATCGTGCGTGCCGAGGATGGCACCGAGGCCGCCTACGACCGCCTCTTGATGTGCACCGGCTCCAACCCCTTCATGCTCCCGGTGCCCGGCAAGGACCTCCAAGGCGTCATCGCCTACCGCGACATCGCCGACACCGACTACATGATCGAGACCGCCAAGACCCACAAGCACGCGGTCGTCATCGGCGGCGGCCTCCTGGGCCTGGAGGCGGCCAATGGCCTGATGCTGCGCGGCATGAGCGTCACCGTGGTGCACGTCATGCCCTGGCTCATGGAGCGCCAGCTGGACGACGTGGCCGGCAAGCTGTTGCAAAAGTCCCTGGAAGAGCGCGGCCTCACGTTCCGCATCGGCGCCCAGACCCAGGAGCTGGTGGGCGATGCCGACGACGGCAAGGCCGGCCGCGTCAAGGCCATCCGCTTCAAGGACGGCACCGAAGTGGCCGCCGACCTGGTCGTCATGGCCGTGGGCATCCGCCCCAACACCGCGCTGGCCGAGCAGATGCGCCTGCACTGCAACCGCGGCATCGTCGTCACCGACACCATGCAGACCGTCACCGATGCGCGCATCTACTCGGTGGCGAATGCGCCGCCCACCGCGGCATCGCCTACGGCCTGGTGGCGCCCCTGTTCGAGCAGGCCAAGGTCGCGGCCAACCACCTGGCCCAGTTCGGCATCGGGCGCTACCTGGGGTCGCTCACCTCCACCAAGCTCAAGGTCACCGGCATCGACCTGTTCTCCGCCGGCGAGTTCATGGGCGGCGAAGGCACCGAGGAGATCGTCATGAGCGACCCCTTCGGCGGGGTCTACAAGAAGCTGGTGATCAAGGACGACAAGCTGGTGGGCGCCTGCCTGTACGGCGACACGGTGGACGGCAGCTGGTACTTCAAGCTGCTGCGCGACGGGCGCAGCGTGCACGACATCCGCGACAAGCTGATGTTCGGCGAATCCAACATCGGCGACACCGGCCACGAGGGCCACAGCAAGGCCGCCAGCATGCCCGACGAGGCCGAGGTGTGCGGCTGCAACGGCGTGACCAAGGGCACCATCTGCAAGGCCATCAAGGAAAAGGGCCTGTTCACGCTGGACGAGGTCAAGAAGCACACCAAGGCCAGCGCCAGCTGCGGCTCGTGCACCGGCCTGGTCGAGCAGATCCTGATGTTCACCGCCGGCGGCGACTACTCGGCCACGCCCAAGAAGAAGGCCGTGTGCGGCTGCACCGACGCGAGCCACCAGGACGTGCGCGATGCCATCCGCAAGGAACACTGGCTCAGCCACGACGCGGTCTACCGGGGCCTGGGCTGGCGCACGCCCAACGGCTGCGCGACCTGCCGCCCGGCCGTGAACTACTACCTGATCTCGACCTGGCCCAAGGAGGCCAGGGACGATCCGCAGAGCCGCTTCGTCAACGAGCGCAGCCACGCCAACATCCAGAAGGACGGCACCTATTCGGTCATTCCCCGGATGTGGGGCGGCCACACCACGCCGGACGAGCTGCGCCGCATCGCGGATGCGGCCGACAAGTACAAGATTCCCACCGTCAAGGTCACGGGCGGCCAGCGCATCGACCTCCTGGGGGTGAAGAAGGAGGACCTGGAGGGGGTCTGGAAGGACATCGGCATGCCCTCGGGCTTTGCCTACGCCAAGAGCCTGCGCACGGTGAAGACCTGCGTGGGCAGCGAGTGGTGCCGCTTCGGCACGCAGGATTCCACCCAGATGGGCAAGGACCTGGAGCGGGCGCTGTGGGCGATGTATTCGCCGCACAAGGTCAAGCTGGCGGTCTCGGGCTGCCCGCGCAACTGCGCCGAGGCGGGGATCAAGGACGTGGGCGTGATCGGGGTGGACTCGGGCTGGGAGCTGTACGTGGGGGGCAACGGCGGCATCAAGACGGAGGTGGCGCAGTTCCTGGTGAAGGTGAAGACGGCGGCCGAGGTGATGGAGTACTCGGGCGCGTTCCTGCAGCTGTACCGCGAGGAAGGCTGGTACCTGGAGCGCACGGTGCACTACATCGGGCGGGTCGGGCTGGACTATGTGAAGAAGAAGATCCTCGAAGACGCAGAAGGCCGCAAGGCGCTGTGGGAGCGGCTGCAGTTCGCCCTGGACGGCGAGCCCGATCCGTGGTTCGCCTCCAGCCAGGCTCAGGTGGATGTGCGGCAGTTCACGCCCGTGGCTGTCGTGGACGAAGCGACCCAGGCAGCGTGAGCGAAGGAGCAACAGCAATGAACAACAACGAATGGAAAGTCATCTGCCGCGTGGAGGACATCCCGGTGCTCGGCGCTCGCCGTGTGGCGCGCCCGGTGGGCGTGGACGTGGCGGTGTTCCGCAATGCCGAGGACCAGGTGTTCGCACTGCTGGACCGCTGCCCGCACAAGGGCGGGCCCTTGAGCCAGGGCATCGTGTTCGGCACCAGCGTGGCCTGCCCGCTGCACAACTGGGCCATCGGCCTGGACGACGGCTGCGCCAAGTCGCCCGACGAGGGGTGCACCCCCAAGTTCACGGTGAAGGTGACCGAGGGCGTGGTGCACCTGGATGCGGGCGAGCTCGCGACCCACGCAGTGGAGCTGGAGCGTCCTGTCGCGGGGCCCGCGAACCGCGCCTGCCTGCAAGCCGAAGACTCCGCCGCCTGACACCGCCGAGCAACATCACATGAGCCTCCTCACTCTCACTTCCCCGTCCGCCGCGATGCACAGCGGAAGGGCCGGCGACCGCAGCACGGGCATGCAGCCAATGCAGGGCCGTTGCACGCTCGTCGGCGCCGGCCCCGGCGATCCTGAACTGCTCACGCTGAAAGCGCTCCGGGCCATCCAGTCGGCCACGGTGCTGCTCGTCGACGACCTGGTCAGCGACGACATCGTCGCCATGGCGACGCCCGGCGCGCGCGTGATTCACGTCGGCAAGCGCGGCGGCTGCAAGAGCACGCCGCAGAGCTTCATCGAACGGCTGATGATCTTGGCCGTTCGGGAAGGCGAGCACGTGGTCCGGCTGAAAGGCGGCGACCCGTTCATCTTCGGCCGCGGCGGCGAAGAGGTCGAGCACCTGGCGCAGGCCGGCATCCACGTCGAGGTGGTGAACGGCATCACGGCCGGGCTGGCCGGGCTGACATCGCTCGGCGTGCCGCTGACGCACCGCACGCATGCGCAGGGCGTGGTGTTTGTCACCGGGCATGCCAAACCCGGATCGCCCGGGCCCGATTGGCGCACGCTGGCCGCCACGGCCCATTCGGCGCGGCTGACGCTGGTCATCTACATGGGCGTGTCGAGCGCAGGCTCGATCCAGGACGAACTGCTGAGCGGACTGCCGCCAGAGACGCCCATCGTGGTGGTGCAGAACGCCAGCCTGCCCTCGCAGCGGCACGCCGTCGGCACGCTGGCGACGCTGCAGCACACCATTGCCGACAACGGCCTGTGCAGTCCCTCGATCATCGTGGTCGGCGATGTGCTGCAGGGGCTGGCCGCCGCAAGCTCTCCCGCGCATGTTGCGCTGGAAAAGGCCGCCTGAGGCGCCGGCCTCCCCTCGCCCGATTTTTCTCGTTCAGCATCTCCAATCAAAACCAAAGCAACGCCATGGCCTATCTCCTGCCTTCCGAATTCGTCACCAAGATGGTGGACGCCGGTGAATCGAAGATCTTCATGTCGACCCGGGACACGCTGATCCGCGCTTTCATGGCGGGCGCCATCCTTGCGCTGGCGGCCGTATTTGCCGTCACGATCAACGTGCAGACTGGCTATTCGATCATCGGGGCCATCCTGTTTCCGGTCGGCTTCTGCATGCTGTACCTGCTCGGCTTCGACCTCTTGACCGGCGTGTTCGTGCTGACGCCGCTCGCGCTCATCGACAAGCGGCCCGGCGTCACCATGGGCGGCGTGCTGCGCAACTGGGGCCTCGTCTTCGTCGGCAACTTTCTCGGTGCTTTCGTCGTCGCCGTGCTGATGGCGATCGTCTTCACCTTCGGCTTCACGACCCCGCCGGACAAGGTGGGCCAGGTGATCGCCACCATCGGCGAGGCGCGCACGGTCGGCTACTCCAACCACGGCGCGGCAGGCATGCTGACGCTCTTCGTGCGCGGCATGCTGTGCAACTGGATGGTGTCCACCGGCGTGGTGGGTGCGATGATCTCCACCTCCGTCACCGGCAAGGTGCTGGCCATGTGGATGCCCATCATGGTGTTCTTCTTCATGGTGTTCGAGCATTCGGTGGTCAACATGTTCCTGTTTCCGTCGGCACTGCTGATGGGCGGCAATTTTTCGATCATGGACTACATCATCTGGAACGAGATCCCGACCGTGCTGGGCAACCTCATCGGGGGCCTGTCGTTCACCGGCCTGACGCTGTACGCGACCCACGTGCGGACGGCGCCCAAGCGCGTCGCCCGCTGATCCCGGCCGACCGCCATCGTCGCGCCACGATGCGTCCCGGACTCGCGATATCGATCGGACAGCACTCCGACAAGGGACGCAAGGACGCCAACCAGGACTTCCACGGCGCCGCCCTGCCGGAGGCGCCGACCCGCCACGCGAAGGGCGTGGCCATTGCCATTGCCGACGGCATCAGCAGCAGCGACGTCAGCCACGTGGCCAGCGAGGCGGCGGTCGGAGCTTCCTGACGGACTACTACTGCACCTCGGACGCATGGAGCGTCAGCCGCTCGGCGCAGCGCGTGCTCACCGCCACCAACGCGTGGCTGCACGCGCAGACCCAGAACAGCGGCGGCCGCTTCGACAAGGACCGCGGCTACGTCTGCACCTTCAGCGCCCTGGTCATCAAGTCGGCCACGGCGCACGTCTTTCATGTGGGCGACACGCGCGTCTACCGCTGGCACGCGCAGGCGCTCGAGCAGCTGACCGAAGATCATCGGGTGCTGGTGGCTGACGGGCACAGCTATCTGAGCCGGGCGCTGGGCGTCGGTCCGCATATCGAGATCGACTACCAGGCCGTGGCCGTCGAAAAAGGCGACGTCTTCCTGCTGACCTCGGACGGCGTCCATGAACACGTGGACGCCGCCGCCATCGGTGCCGCGCTGGCGGCCTACCCGCACGACCTCGACGCCGCGGCAAGAAGCATCGCCGAAGAAGCCTATCGGCGCGGCAGCCCCGACAACCTGACGGTGCAGGTCGTCCGGATCGATGCGCTGCCCGACGGCGACTTGAACGAGCTGCAGGCACAGCGCGCGGCACTCCAACTGCCGCCCGTGCTCGATGCACGCATGCGCTTCGACGGCTACACGATCGTGCGCGACCTGCACCGCAGCAACCGCAGCCACATCTACCTGGCGGTGGACGACGACACGGGCCAGAATGTGGTGCTCAAGACGCCATCCGTCGACCTGCAGAACGACGAGGCGCACCTGGATCGCTTCCTGCTCGAAGAATGGGTGGCGCGGCGCATAGCCAGCGCCCACGTGCTCAAGCCGCATGTTCCGGACCGCAAGCGCAACTACCTCTACGTGGCCATGGAGTTCGTCGACGGGCAGACGCTGGCGCAATGGATGGTCGACAACCCGCGCCCCAGCCTGGAGTCGGTACGCGGCATCGTGGAGCAGCTTGCCAAGGGCTTGCAGGCGTTCCATCGCATGGAGATGCTGCACCAGGACCTGCGGCCCGAGAACGTGATGATCGACCGCACCGGCACCGTGCGCATCATCGACTTCGGATCGGCCTGGGTGGCGGGCCTCGGCGACGGCACGCTGGCCGAGCCCGACCAGATACTGGGCACGGTGCAGTACACGGCGCCCGAATACTTTCTGGGCGAAGGCGGCTCGGCACGGTCCGACCTGTTCTCGCTGGCCGTCATCGTCTACCAGATGCTGACCGGGCGGCTGCCCTACGGCGCCGAGGCCGCCCGCATCCGGACGCGGGCGGATCAGCGCAACCTGCAGTACCGGTCCGCGCTCGACGCCCAGCGCGCCATTCCCGCATGGATCGACGAAGTGCTGCGCAAGGCCCTGCACCCCAACCCGCTCAAGCGGCACGAGGCGCTGTCGGAATTCGTGCAGGACCTGCGTCAGCCCCACCCGGATTTTCTGAACCGGCGCGGTACGCCGCTCGTCGAGAAGAACCCGGTGGTCTTCTGGAAATGCGCCACCTTGCTCCTGGGCGTTGCGCTGGTGGTGCTGCTCGGCGTGATCAGCCTGCGGAGCTGAACCCGCATCGCGTCAGCCTCTCTTTTCTGGCCGGCTCAGGAAATCGAAGCGCTTCTGCGCCGGCATGGTTTCGGGCAGCACGTAGACCACGCCGCGGTGCGTGCCCAGGACGGGCTTGATATGCGCGTCGTAAAAGGCCGCAGGCACGTTGATGCAGCCGTACGAAATGCGATTGTCGGCCACGGTCGGCGAAGCCAGCCGCTGCAGGCGGCGCTCCGACCTTTGCGTGGCGCGCACGCGGTGCATCGAAACGGCCGCGTCGTAGTCGATCCAGACGATGTCCTCGCCCTTGGTGTTGAGGCCCGGCTCCGTCTCGAAACGGCCTGCGGGCGTCGTGCGCTCTTCACGCCGTATTTCCGACATCGGGCGTTCGCCGATGCCCGGCACCGAATCGTCGCCGCGAGCGAGGCCCAGCAGCACGGGCGATGAAGCTTGCATCCGGCCCGTGGCGTCGAAGACGAAGACGCGCGCATTGCGCTTGTCGATGACCGCAAAAGGCGCGCTCCCGTTGTCCGCCGCCGCAACGGCCGCCCGGGCGAGCCACTGCGCATCTTCCCCCGCGGCCGCCGAGGGGATGCGGGCGAACGCGAGAACGGCAACAGCGAGCACGGCCAGCGGCCTGCTCGCTGCGCCCGTTCCAGGCCTCACGGCATTCATGGATACGCCGCAGCGGGGTTCGTCAGCCGCGCTCAGTTGCGGTCGGCGCGCGCACGACGCATGGCGCGCGTGTCGCTCGAGGCTGCCATGGTGGTGCCGGAACTGCTGCTCGTATCGGTCGAGCCTTGCGCCGTGGGCGGGGTGGTTCGGGTGGCGCCGCCGCTTTCCGGAGTCACGCCCGTGGTGCCCATGGGGCCGCCCGAGGGGTTTTGCTGACCTGCCGCGGTGGCCGGATTGGCCGGCGCCGTGGTCGGCGGATTGCCCTGGGCAAACGCGGCGCCAGCGGCACCGAGTGCAAGTGCGGCAATGAGTCTGGAAGTGCTGTTCATGGTCGTGTCTCCTGAAGAAAAGCCGGCAATGCCGGAAGAAAGAGGCCGTGCCGAGCCGAGTGGCCGACTTCAGGAAAGCTAGGTGGTTGCCAGCCGCGGCGGGTCAGCATGGGGCGCGGCACGGTGTAGGAGAAGAGAAGCGAGGGGCCTGCCTCTACCCTTTCCCTACCTCTTGGCATCCGTGTTGCGCGCCTCCTCGGCCTTGTCCTGCGGGGCCTTGGGCAGCTTGACCTTCGTCACGGTGACGGAGACCGGGTCACTCGCGGGAAAGGACTCTTCGACCCCGCTGTCCAGCGCTTCTTCGCTGGGTGCCTGCTCGACCGGCTTCGCGGGCTCGCTGGCAGGCTTGCCGTGGTTCTTGGATGTGGGAAAGGGAAATGCCTTGTCCGATGTTTCCGTGGTCATGGGGACTCCTCGGCCGTGCAGGCCTTCAGGCGCGGACGGCTGCTGGTTGGTGATTTCGGGGCGACTCGCTCACTCGGTGCGGCTCCTGTTCAGTTGACGGGAAAAGGTAAAGAATGAAGCCATTCTGGGAGGGCTCCCGAAGACCGGCGTAGGACGAGGCCAGCGTCCGTCAGTCGGAGCCATCCTCGCCCCGACGCCCTTTCGGCGTTGTTGGATCCTGTCGGGAGCCTGACTTTTGCCGACGTGCAACACCCTGCCGGCAGTGCTCCGATTTGTTCGGCGTGAAATGCACTTATTGACATTGAATGTGATAAATTCACATTTATAACAATATGAAACATTCATTGATGGACGCATTCGGATGAAAAAGCACTTGTTCTTGCAAAAGCAAAAGGGCTTCACGCTGATTGAATTGATGATCACGGTCGCGATCATCGCGATCCTGGCGTCCATCGCGTACCCCAGCTACACGCAATACATCATCCGGTCCAAGCGTTCTGCGGCCCAGTCGCAAATGATGGAGATTGCCAATCGGGAACAGCAGTTCCTGATCGCAAACCGCAGCTACGCGGACAAGACAACCCTCATCGCAAGCGGCTACACGCTGCCGCCGGATGTCGCCGCCAACTATGGCTACACGATCACCCTCTCAACGACCCCTCCGGGCTTCGTTGTGACATTCACCCCGACGGGAGCCCAAGCCGGCGACGGCGACCTGACGCTCGACCACACAGGCGCGAAAACGCCCGCGCAAAAATGGTGAAGCCGAGCACGTCCATCGCCCATGCCCGCGCCCAGCGCGGCGCCACGCTGATCGAAGTGCTGGTCACGCTGCTGATCGTCGCCTTCGGGCTGTTCGGGCTCGTGGGTCTGCAGGCGCGTCTCCAGTCGTCCGAAATGGAGTCCTACCAGCGCTCGCAAGCGCTGATCCTCCTCAACGACATGGCCAGCCGCATTGCAATCAACCGCCGCATGGCCTCCAGCTACGTCACCACCACTGCGCTGGGCACCGGGGTCAACTGCCCGACCGCCACCGGTACGCGCTTGCAGGTGGACGTCAAGGAATGGTGCAACGCCCTGCAGGGTGCGGCCGAAACTTCGGGCGGCAACAACCTCGGCGCCATGATCGGTGGGCGCGGCTGCGTGGAGGACATGGGCAACAACGAATACCTGATCACCGTCGCCTGGCAAGGCCTGGTGCCTACCGCCGCTCCCCCCGAGGGCGTGTCCTGCGGCAAGGACATGTACGACGCCACCGCCGCGAGCCCGACCGCTCCGGCGCCGGCCTGCTCGAGCGACAAGTGCCGCAGGACCGTGACCACTCTGGTCCGCATCGGGGCGCTTTCATGAGGCCGGTCCGCCAAGCGAGCGCCGGGGGGCGGCCTGCCTGCCCTCCCCAGGCACCCCGGCTCCAGCGCGGCCTGACCCTCGTCGAACTGATGGTGTCGGTCACCATCATGCTGATCGTCCTGGCGGCGCTGATCGCCCTGTTCCTCAACGTGAACAGCACCCAGCGGGAGATGGTGAAGGTCAACCGCCAGATCGAGGGCGGCCGGCTCAGCGTCTTCGTCCTGGAGAACGAAGTTGCGCACGCGGGCTTCTGGGAAAACTACATGCCCGAGTTCGACGATCTCACGGTCAGCACGGTGCCCACGAAGGTGCCCACCGGTGCGGCGCCCGATCCGTGCCTGCCCTACACGGCGGCCAACTGGACCGACGACTACAAACGCAGCCTGCTCGACATTCCAGTGCAGGCCTACGACGCCGTGCCCGCCAGTTGCGCCGCCCTGCTGACCAACAAGAAGGCCGGCACCGACGTGCTGGTGGTGCGCCATGCCGAAACCTGCGTGGCAGGCATGCCCAACTGCGAAGCCGACACGCTCGGCAAGCTGTACTTCCAGTCGTCGTTCTGCGGCACGCAGAAGCCGTCGGACTTCGATCTCACCACAGCCGGCTTCACCACCATACTGGCCAAGAACTGCGCGGCGCCGGCACCCAAGCGCAAGTTCATTTCCGACATCTACTACGTGCGCACCTACGCCGAAACGGCGACCGACGGCATTCCGACCCTCATGCGCTCGCGCTTCGACCTGTCGGCCACCGGCCTCGCGCAGCAGCCGCCGGTTCCGCTCATCGAAGGCATCGAAGGCTTTCGCGTGGAACTGGGCCTGGACACGCTGAGCAAGACCGGCGCGGCCGTGAACTACACCCAGGCCATCGCCTGGGCCGACTCGGCCAACCGGTCCACGCCCACCAACCGCGGCGACGGAAGCCCCGACGGCGACTTCGTCCACTGCAGCACGGCGTCGCCCTGCACCTCGGACCAGCTGATCAACGTGGCGTCGCTCAAGCTCTACGTGGTTGCGCGCAGCCTGGAAACCTCTCCCGGCCATACCGATGCACGCACCTACAACCTGGGGAGCGCAACGCTCGGCCCCTTCAACGACCACTACAAGCGGCACGCGTTCACCACCGCGGTCCGCCTGACCAACGTGACAGGCCGCAGGGAAACGCCGTGAAGAAGATGCCGTCGACATTCCACCAACGCAACCAAGGCGGCGCGGCGCTGATCGTCGGGCTGATCATGCTGGTGCTGATCACCCTGGTCGTCACTGCGGGGTTCACGCTCAGCAACACCAACCTCAAGTCGGTAGGCAACATGCAAAACCGCAACGAAGCCGTGGCGGCGGCCAACCGCGCCATCGAGGTAGTCGCGACCTCGCTGTTGCTGCCCGGTGTGGACGGTTCGCCTTCCCTCGCGGCGCCGCAAGGCACCGTGAGCCTGGTCGACATCAACAACGACGGAACCAACGACTACACGGTGCAGATCGCCGCGCCCACTTGCGTGCGCGCAACCAAGACAACGGATACCGGCGGCAGCACGACCGGCATCGGCGGCATCGGTGGTAACGCATCCACTGCGGGCTCCGGGCTCGCCGCCTTGCCCGACCAATACAACTCGGTCTGGGACATCAGCACCACCGTGACCGACGACCGCACCGGCACTTCCACCGCAGTGCGCCAGGGCGTACGGGCGCTGTTGAGCAAGGCGCAATTCGACGCGCTGTGCTCGTCCTAGCCATGCCCATCCTCCGAATGATCACGACGAAGAACGGATCGCAATCATGAAAAAGAACTTCTTCCGGTCGCTTTGCGCCACCGCGATGCTGATGCTCGGCCTGGGCTCGGCGCAGGCGGAAGACATCGATCTCTTCGTCGGCTACAACCAGACCACCACAGGTGCGCCGAACGTGCTCTTTGTGGTGGACAACACGGCCAACTGGACGCCGCTCTTCGCGGCCGAGATGAATGCGCTGGCGACCGCCTTCGAAAGCCTCGAGGCCGGCAAATTCAACGTTGGCGTAATGCTGTTCACCGAAACGGGCGGCGGCAATTCGAATGTTGACGGTGCCTACCTGCGCGCCGGCGTGCGGCTGATGGACGCCGCCACCAAGGTCAAGTACGGCACGATGATTCGCACTCTGGACGTGAGTGCCGACAAGTCCAACGGCGGCAAGGCCGGCAAGATGATGGCCGAGGTCTACCGCTATCTGGCAGGCCAGGCGCCCCTGGCTGGCAACAACAAGCTCAAGGCCGACTACTTGGGCAATGTCTCCACCTATGGTCAGGGCAGGAACGAATCCGCTGGTTCCGTCGCATCCAGGGCGATCTGGGCGCTTCCTGGCAATCCGCTGAGTGCATTCGGCGGCACCACCTACAACGCTCCGAACACCGCCAACTGCATCGGCACCTACATCATCTACATCAGCAACGGCGCCGCGCAGGACAACAGCAGCGATACCGCGACATCTCTCAATGCGCTGCGGACCGCTGGCGGCGACACGACCACCATCACGCTGGGCGTGAGCGGTTCCCAGGACAACATGGCCGACGAATGGGCCCGGTTCCTGCAGACCAGCATGGGCGTGAAGGTCTACACGGTCGAGGCGGCCATCGCCTCGGGAGGCCAGGGGCCAGGTTGGACCGCACTGCTCAACAGCATGGCGACCCAAAGCAAAGGAGAGTATTACAACGTTTCTGCTGCACAGAACCTGGGCGCGGCTCTCTCGACGCGTTCGCCGACATCTTCAGCAAGATCCAGTCCGTCAACAGTGTGTTCTCGTCGGTGAGCTTGCCCGTGAGCGTGAACACCCAGGGCACCTACCTGAACCAGGTGTTCGTGGGCATGTTCCGCCCCGACGATTCCGCCTATCCGCGCTGGAACGGCAATCTCAAACAATACAAGCTGGGCCTGGACAGCAGCAATCAGTTGATCCTGCAGGACGCGGCCGGTGCCAACGCCATCAACAACCAGACCGGCTTCATCGCGCCTTGTGCGCGAAGTTTCTGGACGCCAACCGCCGCCAACACCTACTGGAGCTTCAATCCGTCCGGGGACTGCATCAGCAGCGACCCGACCATCAAGCTTGCCGCTTCGGACAGCCCCGACGGCAACGTGGTCGAAAAAGGTGCGCAGGCCTACATGCTGCGGCAAGTGGCCACGGCAGACCGCAACGTCAAGACCTGCACGCCGGGCGCCTGCACGACGCTCACCAGCTTCACCGACGGAAATGCGAGCATCACTTCGACCGCGCTGGGCGCACAGACCACCACCGAACGCACCTCGCTCATCAACTGGCTCCGGGGGTTGAACAACAAGGGCGACGAGACGAAAGACACCACCACCGGAAATTACACGACCTCCACCACCGCCATGCGCCCCTCGGTGCACGGCGACGTGGTGCATTCGCGGCCGGTGGCCATCAATTACGGCACCGACGCCGTGCCACAGGTGGTGGTGTTCTACGGGGCCAATGACGGCGTGCTGCGTGCCGTCAACGGCAACCAGGGCACCGCCATCGGATCGGCGGCGCCCGGCAGCGAGCTGTGGTCCTTCGTGCCGCCGGAGTTCTACGGCAGTATCAAGCGGCTATACGACAACACGACGCGCATCAATTTTCCCGGCATACCAGCCAGCGTAGGCACCACCGCGCCCAAGCCTTACGGCATGGATGGCCCGATGGCGGCCTATCGCCAGGGCACGTCGGCGTGGCTCTATGCGAGCATGCGCCGCGGCGGCCGCATGATCTATGCCTTCGACGTGTCCAACCCGGCATCGCCCATCCTCAAATGGCGCAGGGGCTGCCCGAACCAGGACAACGACACCGGCTGCGACACCGGCACGAACGACATGAGCGGCATCGGCCAGACCTGGTCGGCCCCCAAGGTCGTGAAGGCCAGCGGCTACGGCGCCGGCATCACGCCCATCGTGATGTTCGGCGGCGGCTACGACAAGTGCGAAGACGTCGACACCACCGTGGCCGCCAGCGCCTGCGGCACGGCCGCCAAGGGCAACAGAATCTATGTGCTCGACGCCAGCTCGGGCGACGTCTTGAAGACCTTCAGCACCGACCGCGCGGTGGCCGGCGAAGTCACCATCGTGAACGACAGCGCGGGCCTCGCCAAGATCGCCTATGCGGCAGACTTGGGCGGCAACGTCTATCGCATCAGCATCGGTACAGACGCGCCGGGCAGCTGGGTCATGACCAAGCTCGCCTCGCTCGGCTGCGACACCGTGACCACCTGCACGCCCAACCGTAAGTTCATGTTCGGCCCCGACGTGGTCGAGGACAACGGCCTGTACGTGCTGCTGCTGGGTTCGGGCGACCGCGAAAAGCCGCTGCGCTCCTACTCGGCCGCGCTCAGTGTTTCCAACCGCTTCTACATGATGGTGGACAAGCCCGCCGACGCCACCTGGCTCACCTCCGAGTCAAGTCGCTGCGACGGCAGTTCGCTGCTGTGCCACAGCTCGCTGCTGGGCATCACGGGCACCGCGACGCCTTCGGCGACCGACCTCGCGGCCAAGAAGGGTTGGTACCTCGTGCTTGCGGCCGGCGAGCAGGTGGTGACTTCGTCCGTCACGGCCTATGGCAACACGACCTTCAATACCCACACGCCCACCAGCCCGACCGTGAGCCAGTCGTGCCGCGCCAACCTGGGAACCGCTAACGTCTACAACGTGGCGTATCTCAACGCGGCGGCGCAGAACGGCGCACGCTTCCAGAACGTGGTGGGCGGCGGACTCGCACCTTCGCCGGTGGTTGGCCGGGTCATGGTGGGCGACACCTTCCGCGACGTGGTGATCGGCGCCAACCCCGACTCGTTCCTGAGCCCGAAGGGCGCCGCGGTCAAGGCCGCCTTCAAGCAGCCCAAGGGCCGCGTCTACTGGTTTATCCAGAAATAAGGGACAAGGTGCAGAGCATGGCAGGCACGCGCACCCGAGGTTTCACGCTCGTCGAGCTGATGGTCACCATCGTGGTGCTGGTGATCCTCATGTCGGTGGCCGTCCCCTCCTTCGACAACATCAGGCTTTCGAGCCGGTTGAACTCCTATTCGACGGACCTCGTCGCCGGCAGCCAGGTGGCGCGCAGCGAGGCCATCAAGCGCAACGCGCAGGTGAGGCTGTGCGTCTCGTCCAACGGCACCAGCTGCGCCACCACGGGCCAATGGGAAACAGGCTGGATCGTCATCAGCACCGACGGGGTGGTGATCCAGAAGCAGCCCGCCACCGCCAGCGGCTATCAGATCCGCGACGGCGGCGGCCTGAGCGCCCTCGCCTTCGAGGCCACCGGCGTCGGCGCCACGGCGGCCAACTTCACGATCTGCCGCGCGAGCCCCGTGGGGTCCCAGGAGCGGGTGGTCAAGGTCAGCGCAACCGGCCGCAGTTCGATCACCCGGACCAGCACCGGCATCTGCGGCGTCTGAATACGTAAGTGCGGTTTTTTGTGACATCCTCGGCCACACGAGGACAATAGTGCACCAAGGTGCACGGCTTCAAGGCCTTGCCGGCCGGAGCCGCCGCACCATGCACTGCACAAAAACACCGCTTTCACCACATGGAACACCAGTTGGATTGGGCACTTGCCGCCTGCGCCCGCATCCTGCGGCCGGTGGTGAGGCTCGCCCTTGCCATGGGGGTGAAACATCCGCACCTGGAAGTCTTGCTGCGTGACCTGCTGCTGGAGGAAGCCACGCTTTCCTGGCGCAAGCAGGGGGTGGCCAAGCCCAACATCAGCCAGCTGTCCATCACCACCGGGCTGAATCGCAAGGCCGTGACCGCCAAGGTGCGCGACACCGTGGATGCCCTGCCCCACACCGAGCTGTCGGCCGCGGCCAAGACCTTTACGCTGTGGCTGCAGCTCGTGTCGGAAAACCAGGCCTTGCAGCGCCTGCCGATCAGCGCCGCTGGGGCCGGTGCGCCCTCCTTCGAAACCGTGGCCAAGCTTGGCAGCCGCGGTAATGTGCACCACCGCACAATCCTGGACGAACTGGTGCGCCTGAACATGGTGGCCGAAGAGGACGGCTGCGCCGAACTCAAGGTCGATGGCTTCGTGCCCGAGGGCGACCTGCAGTCGATGCTGGCCTTTCTCGGGGACAATGGCCGCGACCACCTGCTGGCCGCGGTGTCCAACACGCTGGGCGAGGAGCCGCGGATGCTCGAGCGCGCGGTGTTCGCGCGCGGCCTCAGCGTGCAGGATTGCGAGAATATCCATCAAATGGTGCGCGAACGCTGGTCTGCCATGCACCTTGAGCTGGTGGGCGAAATGACACGCGCGGTCGACCGGGCGCCGAGCGGCGCCAGGGGGCGCATCCGCGTCGGGATCTACACCTACTATGAAGACGAGGCGGCGCCGAATGCGCCGGCGGCGACCCCCACGCGGGAAGAAGAAAGAGAAAGTACGCGATGAAAACCCACTACCGATGGATGCGCAGCGTCCTCTTTGCCGGAGCGATAGCCTTGCTGCTCTCCTGCGGCGGAGGCGGAGGCGGAGGTTCCGCAGGGAGCCTGGGCACCCTCAGCAGCAGTTCGTCCAGCAACGGAAGCGGCAGCTCGGCCGGCACGGGCAGTTCCGGTAGCACTACCGGCACCGACGGTACGGGCACCGCGGGCGGCACCGATGGGTCGGGCAGCACCGACGGCACGAGCACCGCGGGCAATGGCAGCGACGACGGGTCGGGCGTGGGATCGGGCGGCACCGGCGTGAGCACCGCCGACGCAACCGGCGTCGGGGCGGTCGGCGGGTTGGGCAGCATCATCCTGAACGGCGTGCGTTACGACACGGACACGGCAACCACCAGCCTCGAGGACACGCCCGAACTGCAGATCGGCATGAGCGTGCGCATCGCCGGCAAGATCGACAGCGAGTTCACTGCCGCGACGGCGCAGCAGGTTGTTTCGGCCGCCGAATTGCGCGGTGCCGTGTCGGCCATCGACGTGTCGGGCGGCAGCTTCGTCGTGATGGGCACCACGGTCACCGTCGACAACGCCACGATCTGGAGCGGCGCGAACAGCCTGGACCAGGTCATTGCCGGCAGCGTGGTGCAGGTCTGGGGCCTGCCCTCTGCGCCGGGCAGCTTGCGCGCCACGCGGGTCGAACTGAAGCCGGCCTCGGCCGAGCCGCTGGTGACCGGAATCGTGCAGAACCTGGACCTGATCGGGCAGCGCTTCACGCTCGGCCAGCTCACGGTCCAGTACAGCGGCGCGGTGTTCTCCGGCGGCATCGATCAAACCACGCTGGCCGAAGGCGCCATCGTCCGCGTGCGCGGCAGCCTGGCGCCGGTTGCGGGCATCTTCACCGCGGCCAAAGTGCAGGGCTGGTACGCCATTCCGAAGCAAAACGCTGCGGCCCTGCAGCTCGCGGGCGTCATCACCAATTACAACGGGATCGGTGACTTCAAGGTGCTCGGGACGGCGATCGATGCGTCCAATGCGCAGGTCACGGGCGGCCCCTCGACGTCGATTGGCAACGGCGTCAAGGTGGAACTCGACGGCTTCATGTCCAACGGCGTGCTGGTGGTGAAGAAACTGCGGATCCGCAACATTCCAGGCACGGGCGGGCCGGTCGCGTTCACCCTGATCGGAGCGATCGGCAACTACCAGTCGCCTTCGAGCTTCGTGGTGAAGGGCCAGCTGGTGAACGCCAGCGGCGGCGCGACGGTCTTCGAAAACGGCACCGTCGCCGACCTCGCCAACGGCCGCCGCGTCACCGTGGTCGGAGACACGGTGGTCGATGGCGTGCTGATCGCGCAGCGCGTGAGCTTCACGCAGCCTTGACGGGACCGCCGGCCGCCGAGGCCGGCGACCGGATCAGCGCACCAGCAGCACGGGCACCGTGCACCGGGCCAGCACCTTCATGGCCACTGAGCCGAGCACGAGGTTGGTCAGCGCGCCCTGCCCGCGCGATCCCATCACCACGAGGTCGAACTTTCCGTTCTCCGCAAAGGTGGCAATCTCCTCCGCCGGATGGCCGACCTTGTGCGCGAACGCCGCCTCGATGCCGTGCGCGGCGAGCGCCGCGCGCACCGGGTCGAGGATCGACCGTGCCTCCTCTTCGTAGTAGTGGTGCGCGAGGTCGGGCCCCGCGAATGCGGCTGCACGATGCGGTACCGCAAGCACGACATTGAAGACCGTGAAGGCATGACCCGCATGCGACCATTCCTTGTGCGCGGCCAGGTAGTCGAGCATGCGCGCGGTGTATTCGCTGCCGTCGACGGCAAGAAGAATTTTCATGATGTTCCTTTGGTTGGTCGCATTCGATACCGGATGTTCGCCGCCGGAAGGGAGATCCGCCTTGCTCCAGATCAACCCAGCCGCCGGGCGCGCGGCCTGCCCTGCGGCTGGACGCAGGAACTCGCGCCGCCGTTCAAAGCACCAACAAGGCAGGCCGGCATGCGTCGCCAGCGCCGGCGAGGTGACGAAAATGGGAGCAGAAAGGAATTCACGCCCTGACAGGGGGCAACCCGCCTGGTGCCGCATCGGCCGGGCGCTCGTGTTTGCCGCGCTCGCGGGGGGCGTTTCCACCCCCTTGGCTGCCTTCGGCTCCGTCGACCCTGCAAGCCTGCGCCAGGCCTTTGCACGGCAGGTGGACCGGCGGCTGGAACCGCCGCCGGAAGAAGCGCAGCGGTACGGCGGCCTCGCGCTCGAGGCGCTCAGGCAAGCAGGCACCGGGGCCGGGCAATCCCAGTACGTCGTGCTGGTGGACCGCAGCGCCTCCGTCCAGGCGATCTTCATCTACTGGATGCCGGCCGGCGCTTCGCCCGTCCTGATAGGCGCTTCGGCGGTATCGACCGGGCGTCCCGGCGGGTTCGACTACTTCGAGACTCCGCTCGGCGTGTTCGAACACTCGGTTGCGAATCCCGATTTCCGCGCGGAAGGCTCGCGCAACGCGTTCGGCATCCGCGGCTACGGCGACAAGGGAATGCGGGTTTTCGATCTCGGATGGCAGCAGGCGCAGCGGTTGTGGGGCCGGGGCGGCACGAGCACGATGCGGCTGCAGATGCATGCCACCGATCCCGACCGGCTGGAAAAGCGGCTTGGAAGCGTGCAGTCCAAAGGGTGCATCCGTATTCCGGCCAGCCTGAACCGCTTTCTGGACCGCTTCGGCGTTCTGGACGCCGACTACCTCGAGGCCAGCGCCGAAGGCGCTGTGCCGTGGGTCTTGCCGCCGGACCAGAAGCCCGTGGAAGGCGCCGGACGCTACCTGATCGTCATCGACAGCGGGCGATCCGAACGGCCCGCCTGGTCGCCGCGGCCCGGACCGAAAGCCGCGTCGCCCAAGGCCCGCCCGGCACCGCCGGCCTAAGCCTCGGTCCCCAGACCGATTGGGGCCGGCACGATGTTCACGATGCGGCTGAAGAGCGCCTCGTACTCGCGCTCCGGTGGGTATCCGGTGAGTGGATCGCGGTTGCGGCCGAAGGCCTCGTCGAGCTCGCGCCAGTCATCGGCAGTCAGCACGCGTTCGGCGAGCGGCAGGATCTCGCGCTCTTCCAGCGCCATGTGGTTCAGGTAGAAATCCACGTATTGCTCGACGGCACTCTCGAAAGCCGCGCGCCGCGAGTCCCCCAGCATTTCGAAAGCGAGCAGCGCGTGCTCGACATTCCGGATCTTTCGCTCGCCCCATGCATGGTCGTTGTCGAGCCGATCCATCAGCTCGCGCGATATCGGCGTCCTGGCGCGCAGCTTCGGGAACAGCAGCTCGCTTTCCTTGCGGTGATGGCGCTTCTCGGGAAATTCGTCGACGTAGAACAGCATGGCCCGCAGCGACGTGAAGTCGGGCCGGGTGCCTTTTCGGCGGTGCTGCTCGAGCAGCATGAGGATGGAGCGCAGCATGGCGGCCAGTGCCGCGTGCTCCTGGCGAATGATGCGAATGGTGTCGTGGGTCATTGAAAGACTCTCCTGTGCGTCCCCCAAGGGTCTCAGTTCCAGGCCCGCGCGGGGTTGCTGCAGATCAAACGCCGTGCATCCTTTTCGATGCTTTCGCCCTTGCGACAACGCTTTCTCTTGATCGGCATCAAGCGGCGTGCCGCGCCGGTCCGGATACTGGCCACATCACAACCTGAAACAAAGCGAGGCCACGATGTACCAGCGAATTCTTGTTCCTGTCGATGGAAGCTCGACATCCAGCCATGGCCTGGGCGAAGCGATTCGCCTCGCCAAGATGACCGGAGGGCACTTGCGACTGATGCACGTCATCGACGAGCTCTCGTTCGCCCTGGCGATGGATGCCTATGCGGGCCATTCGGGCGATTGGCTCAAGGAGCTGCGCAGCGCGGGCGCCACGCTGCTCGAAGAAGGCAAGGCAAAGGCGGCCGCCGAAGGCGTCGAGGCCGACTCTGTGCTGTGCGACAACTTCAGGGGCGCGGTTCCCGACCGGGTCACGGCCGAAGCGGCTTCGTGGCCGGCGGACCTGATCGTCCTGGGAACGCACGGACGCCGCGGCCTCGGCCGCATGGTGATGGGCAGCAGCGCGGAGCACATCTTGCGAACCGCGAACGTTCCGGTGCTGCTGGTGCGCGCACCCGAAGCGCACGCCAAGGCGGACGCCGAGCGCTTCACCATGCCGAGCGGCACCCTGGCCAGCGAGTAAGCCGGCCGACGCCGGCGCTCTACGCGTCCAGCGGTACACCGCCGCCGAAGCGGCTGGTCCACTGGTCCCACAGCTCCTGCTGAACGGCCTTGGCCGACTCCTGCCAGGCGGCGAGCATTCCCAGCTGGATCTGCTGTGCCTGCAGCACGCTGGTGCCGCAGGCCGCCTGCCAGTCGAGCAGCGAGCGAAGGTAGGCATCGGTCCATGCCGATGCCAGGGGAATGTGGCTGTACATGTGTCTCTCCTTTGTTCCTGAAGGTAAATCGTGCAAGCGGGACGCTTGCATCACTCCCTCAGCCCATCACGTGCCAGTTGCCGTCGGCCTGGCGGCATGCGCTGCCACCCACCCTGTCGGGCCTTCCGCCGACCACGGCGTCGACCGTGTAGTCGCGGCATTTCACGCCGCGCAGTTCGAAGGTGCGCGTGGGCGTCAGCACGAAGCCGACGCCCGTTTCGGAATTGCGCCAGTTCGACGGCTGGCCGTCCGGCGCTGAATCAAGTGCACGCGCGGCGCGGCGGCGATCGCTTTCGACCATCGCGCGCGCCGCCACGCTACCCACAGCGGGGCCGGCGAGCGTGCCGACCAGGCTTGCCGCCGGCGAAGTGCCGCCGCCGATCATCACCGTGGCGTATTCCCGCGGCGGCGCGTTGCTGCAGCCGCCCAGCACCAGCGCAATGCAGGCGCCCAACAGGAATCCGGCAGCTTTCATTGTTTCTCCTCGGGCCTCCGGCCCGATCAGGCGTACGAACGCAGGCGCCTGGAGAACTCGGCCAATGGCGCGATGCCGCTGGCTTCGGCACGCTGGCACCAGTCCTGCAATTGCCTGACGAGCTGCTCGCCCGTGGCGGCGGAACGGCTCCACAGCGCGGTCAGTTCACGGCGCATCGAATACATCGTATCGAGCACCTGCGATCCGCGCAAAGCCATGGCAAGCCGCATGCGGCGCGACTCGTCGAGCATGCGCTCATCCTTGGCCAGCCAGCGCTTCACGTCCTGCAGCGAACGGGCTTCGGCCGGCGACAGGCGCCGCAGCCTGCCGAACTCCTCCGCGTAAGCCTGCTTGAGGGAGCGTGCATAGCTCGAAAGCACGTCGTAGTGGCAGCGGATGACCGCCTGCACCGTTTCCAGGTCGACGGCGGCCTTGGGCGCCGCAATCCGCGGTGTCGGCGCCACGTGCTTCACCGTGGCAAGGCCGAGGGCCTGCAGCACACGGATGTAGAGCCAGCCGATGTCGAATTCGTACCACTTGCTCGACAACCTGGCCGATGTGGGAAAGGCATGGTGGTTGTTGTGCAGCTCTTCCCCGCCGATCAGGATGCCGATGGGCGAGATGTTCGTGCTGGCGTCCGGCGCGGGCCAGTTGCGATAGCCCCAGTAGTGGCCGATGCCGTTGACCACGCCGGCGGCCCAGAACGGAATCCACGCGATCTGTGCAAGAAGAATGAGCCCACCCGGCACCACGCCGAAGAGCGCCACGTCGAGCAGGCCCGTCAGCACGATGCCTAGGATCTTGTGCTTCGAGTAGAGCTTTCGTTCGATCCAGTCGTCTGGCGTGCCGTGGCCGTAGCGCGCAATGGTGTCGGCCTTGTTCGTCTCGCGCACGTAGAGGAAGACGCCGCCCCACAGCACCCGGTTGATGCCCAGCACCTGCGGGCTGTGCGGGTCTTCCGGGGTGTCGCACTTTGCGTGGTGCTTGCGATGCACCGCGGCCCACTCCTTGGTCACCATGCCGGTCGTCAACCAGAGCCAGAAGCGGAAGAAATGGCTGGCCACCGGATGCAGATCGAGCGCACGATGCGCCTGGTGGCGGTGCAGGAAGATGGTGACCGAGGCAATGGTGACGTGCGTCAGCGCCAGCGCCACGAGCAGCGCACCCCACCATGGAAGATCGAAAAAACCCGAGAAGAACAAAGTTTGCATGAATGCCTCTTGAACAGTCGCGGCATTCTGCAAAGCGGCCGGCGCGGGGACTTTGATGCAGGTCAAGGTTGGGCTGCGCGCATGCATGGATTGATCTGGCGCAAGGCCGCTGCTGCAGGCCCGCCGCAACATCCATCAAGGCACCACCGGACGGTCTGCAGGCATCGCGATCGCCGTCAGTGTGCACAGGCCGTGGGGTTTCATGCAGGATGCGTTGACAACCACGGTGGCCGGCTCAAACTGGCGGAAAGCCCAGTGCCGCGCGTCCCGCACGCGCTCCCTTTTTGAAAGGTGTGAAATGAACCCCGATATTCAACTCAGGCACGAGGTCTTTGCCCAGCTGAACTGGGACCCGGCGGTGTTCGGGTGCGACGTCGACGTGCGCGTGAAAGACGGCGTGGTCACGCTGCAAGGCAAGATCGCCAGCGAAAGCCTGAAGCTCGCGGTCGAGCGCGCCGTGCGACGGGCGGAAGGCGTCACCACCATCGTGAACAAGCTCATCGTGGCAGCGGACGCGGCCGACTGCGCGAACGGCGCCGAACTCCCGGGCGTCGAGAGATGAAAGCGGTGCCGGAACAACCTGACTTCGCATTGCTCGACGCCTGGTGGAGGGCCGCCAACTACCTCTCGGTGGGCCAGATCTACCTGATGGACAATCCCTTGCTGCGCGAGAAGCTGAGCCTTTCGCACATCAAGCCGCGCCTCTTGGGCCACTGGGGCACGACGCCCGGCCTCAACTTCGTCTATGCGCACATGAACCGGGCCATCAAGGCCCGCGCGCTCGATGCCCTGTTCATTGCCGGGCCCGGCCATGGCGGGCCCGGCGTGGTCGCCAACACCTACCTCGAAGGCACCTACAGCGAGGTCTACCCCGACATCCCCCGGAACGCCGAAGGCCTGAAACGGCTCTTCACGCAGTTCTCGTTTCCGGGCGGCATTCCGAGCCACGTGGCACCGGAGACGCCGGGCTCCATCCATGAAGGCGGAGAGCTGGGCTATTCGCTGCTGCATGCCTTTGGCGCCGTGTTCGACAACCCCGGCCTGCTCGCCTGCTGCGTGGTCGGCGACGGCGAGGCGGAGACCGGCGCGCTCGCGGCAAGCTGGCATTCCAACAAGTTCCTGAACCCCGCGACCGATGGCGCCGTGCTGCCGGTGCTGCACCTCAACGGCTACAAGATCGCCGGCCCCACGGTGCTCGCGCGCATCGGCGACGAAGAGCTTGCACAGCTGATGCGGGGCTACGGCTACGAGCCCTCCTTCGTCTCCGGGCACGAACCCGCGCAGATGCACCGCCTGATGGCGGCCGCGCTGGACAAGGCGCTGGACGACATCCACGCCATCCAGGCGCGCGCCCGCAAGGACGGCTTCCGCGAGCGCCCGCGCTGGCCGATGATCGTGCTGCGCTCGCCCAAGGGCTGGACCGGGCCGCGGCAGGTGGACGGGGTTCCGGTAGAAGGCACGTTCCGCGCGCACCAGGTGCCGCTGACCGGCTTTGCCGGCAAGCCGGCGCATGTCGGCCTGCTCGAAGACTGGATGCGCAGCTACCGGCCCGAGGAGCTGTTCGACGCCAACGGCGCGCTGCGGCCCGAAATTGCCGCGCTCGCCCCGGAGGGGCCGAGACGCATGAGTGCCAATCCGCATGCCAACGGTGGCCTGCTTCTCCAGGACCTGGCCATGCCGCCCTTCCGCGACCATGCAGTGGCGGTGGCCGCGCCCGGCGCAACGGACGCGGAAGCCACGCGCGTCGCCGGCGAGTTTCTGCGCGACGTGATGCAGCGCAACGAGGCCGCGCGCAACTTCCGCGTGATGGGTCCCGACGAGACCGCGTCGAACCGGCTCGGCGCCCTGTTCGAGGTGACCGGGCGCACGTCGACCGCCGAGATACTGGATGGCGACGACCACGTGTCACCCGACGGCCGGGTGATGGAGGTGCTCAGCGAGCATCTCTGCCAGGGCTGGCTCGAAGGCTACCTGCTCACCGGGCGCCACGGCTTCTTCTCGTGCTACGAGGCCTTCATCCACATCATCGATTCGATGTTCAACCAGCACGCCAAGTGGCTCAAGGTCACTCGTGGCATCGGCTGGCGGCGGCCGATCGCATCGCTGAACTACCTGCTCACCAGCCATGTCTGGCGGCAGGACCACAACGGCTTCAGCCACCAGGACCCGGGCTTCCTCGACCACGTGGTCAACAAGAAGGCGGAGGTGGTGCGCGTGTACCTGCCGCCCGATGCCAACACCCTGCTCTCGGTGGTCGACCACTGCCTGCGCAGCCGCGACTACGTGAACGTGATCGTCGCCGGCAAGCAGCCCGCCCCGCAGTGGCTGGACATCGAATCGGCGGTGCGCCATTGCACGGTCGGCCTGGGCATCTGGACCTGGGCCAGCAATGACGAAGGCACGACGCCCGACGTGGTGATGGCCTGTGCGGGCGACGTGCCCACGCTGGAAACCATCGCGGGGGCCGCCCTGCTGCGCGAGCTGCTTCCAGACCTGAAGGTGCGCGTGGTGAACGTGGTCGACCTGATGGCGCTGCAGGCACCGAACGCGCACCCGCACGGACTTTCGGACGCGGACTTCGACGCCATCTTCACCACCGATTGCCCCGTCATCTTCGCGTTCCACGGCTATCCCTCGCTGATCCACCGGCTGACCTACAAGCGAACCAACCACGACAATTTCCACGTGCACGGCTATTGCGAGGAAGGCACCACCACCACGCCGTTCGACATGACCGTGCTCAACCGGCTGGACCGCTTTCACCTGGCCGCCGATGCCATCGGCCGCGTCGAGCGCTTTCGCAACAGCGCGGGGCATGTGCAGCAGCATCTGCGCGACAAGCTGCTGGAGCACCGCGCCTACATCACCGTCCATGGCAAGGACATGCCGGAGATCTCGGACTGGCGCTGGAAATCTTGAGCCCGCGGCATGCACCAAAGGCATGCAGCGCCGCGGCGTGCGTGCTACGCTTGCACGGCCCCAACGACGCCGCGGCGTTCGCGCCCCACCCCATGCTTTCCGAATGACATCCGCCTTTCACATCGCGGTCCTCGACGACGAGGTCGACATCACGCAACTGCTGGCCGGTTACCTCCAAAGCCACGGTTTCCGAGTGACCCAACTGCACGATGGCGCCTCGCTGATGGCCCTGATGGCCACCGACCCGGCCGACCTCGTGCTGCTTGACCTGGGCCTGCCCGGCGAGGACGGTTTTTCCATTGCGCGCCGGATGCGCGAAAACTGGCGCTGCGGGCTCGTCATCGTCACCGGCCGCGGCGATGCGGTCGACAAGGTCGTGGGCCTGGAGGTGGGCGCGGACGACTACGTCACCAAGCCCTTCGACCTGCGGGAACTGGTGGCGCGGGTCAAGGCCGTGCTCCGGCGCCTGGCGCCCAGCGACGCCGCCGACGCATCCCTGCACGCATCCGCACCGGCCACCCCGGCCCCTTCCGACAAGTTCCGCTTCGCCGGATGGCAGCTCGATGTCGCCGCGCGCAGCCTTGCCAATCCGCAAGGGCAGAACGTGGCGCTCACCGGCGGCGAGTTCGACCTGCTGTGCGCGTTTGCGCGCCATCCGGGGCGCGTGCTGTCGCGCGACTTCCTGCTCGAGCAGACGCGCGGGCGCGAAGCCGCCCCCTTCGACCGCACCATCGACGTACAGGTCGGCCGGCTGCGCAAGAAGATCGAAGCCGACGCGGACGATCCGCAGATCATCAAGTCGGTGCGCGGCGCCGGCTACATCCTGGTTCCGCCCGTCGCTCGCGGGTGACCCGATGAACACGCCCGCTCCCCCGATCATCGCCGCCCTGTCGGGGTTGCCCTCGGGCATCGAAGAGAGCAGCGTCTTCCGTTCGCTTTTCATTTCCTACCCGGACTCGCTGCTGCTGGTCGACCAGGCTGGCGGCATCGTGCTGGCCAACCCTTCGGCGGCCGTATTGCTGGGCTATGCCGTCGATGAACTGGTGGGCCTGAACGTGGACGTCCTGGTGCCCGACAGCATCCGCCCGCGCCACGCGTCCTACCGCGAAGCCTACGGCCGGGCGCCACGCCCGAGGCCCATGGGCACGCAGATGGAACTGGTTGCCAAGCGCAAGGACGGCAGCGAGGTGATGGTCGAGATCGCGCTCAGCCCGCTGCAGAGCCATGGCCTGCCGTTCGTGGTTGCCGCCATTCGCGACATCGGCGCCTACCCGCGCGTGAAGCAGGCGCTGCAGCGGGCGCGCTACAGCGACTACCTCGCGCAGCTGGGCCGGCTCGCCGTGGACACGCGCGACCTGCAGGTCGTGCTCGACCACGTGCCCACCATCGCCGCGGAAGCGCTGGAGGTCGAGGTGGCCATGGTGCTGCTGCTGGACAACAGCCGCCTCGAATTCCGCGTCGCCAGCGGCGTGGGCCTGGTGCCCGGCGAAGAAATCGGTGCGCGCATTCCGAGCCACGCGAACACACCGCCCGGCTTCGTGTTTGCGCAGGGCGAGCCCGTGACGGTGGCCGACTACGCCAATGAGCGCCGCTTCGCGGTGCCGCAGGCCTATCTCGATGCCGGGCTGGTCAGTGCGCTGGCCGTACCTTTCTACGATCGCGGCCGCTTCATCGGCGTGCTGACCGTTCGCTCCCGCGAGGCCAAGCGCTTCGGCGACGAGGAACGCCGGTTCCTGGAGTCGCTTTCGAACCTGCTGGCCACCAGCCTGCAGCGGGTGCAGACCGAAGAGGCGCTCAGCCACGCGCAGCGGCTCGAAAGCGTCGGCCAGCTCACCGGCGGCATTGCGCATGACTTCAACAACCTGCTCACCGTCATCCAGGGCAATCTGCAGGTGCTCGAAGAACTGCCCTCCATTGCGCAGGACGGCTACGCCCAGCAGTTGGTGGGCGCCGCGGCGCGAGCCTCGCGGCGCGGCGCCGAGCTCACCGGCAAGCTGCTGGCTTTCTCGCGCCGGCAGATGCTGCAGCCCAATGCCGTGGACACGCATGCCATGCTGCACTCCCTGGCCGACATGCTGCGGCGCACGCTCGACCAACGCATCGACATTTCGATCGACAGCGCGCCAAGCTGCCCGCCGGTGCTTGCCGACCCGGGGCAGCTCGAATCGGCGCTGTTGAACATTGCCATCAATGCGCGCGACGCCATGCCCGAGGGCGGCACGCTGCACTTTCGAACCGAGGCCTGCGGCGCATTGCCGCCCGAAGTGCACAACGAGTTGAGCGACCGCGATGCGCACGGCAGCTTCGTGGCCATTTCCATCACCGACAGCGGCACAGGAATGACCGAGGAAGTGAAGGAGCGCGCGTTCGAGCCCTTCTTCACCACCAAGGAAGCCGGCCGCGGCACGGGCCTGGGCCTGAGCACGGTGTACGGCTTCGTGAAGCAGTCCAAGGGCGCCATTGCCATCGCCACCCGGCCGGGCGCCGGAACCACCGTGACGCTCTTTCTGCCGCAGCTGGACGAGACCGCCGTTCCGGCCATGGAAGAGGAAGACATCGAACAGACGATCCCGCCAGGCCTGCGCGTGATGCTGGTCGAGGACGACCCCGAAGTGCGCAAGGTCGTGCAGACCTTTCTGACGACCCTGGGCTGCAGCGTGGTCGCGGCAGGCAATGCCGAGCAAGCCTTGATGAGCCTGGAAACCGATGCGGGTTCGTTCGACCTTCTGCTGAGCGACATCGCGCTGGGCCCCGGCATGCGCGGAACGCGGCTCGCGGCCGAAGCGCAGCAGCGCTTTCCAGAGCTCGCGATTCTGCTCATGTCCGGCTTCTCGTCGGAGTTGCTGGAGGCCGACCGGGAGGCGCCGCAAAGCTGGGAACTGCTGCGCAAGCCCTACACGCGAGCCGAGCTTGCGCGTGCCATGGCCAGGGTGCTTGCGCACCCTTAGTGCCGCTCGTTCAGCGGCACCAGGCCTCGATCTGGTGGCCGATATCCAGCCAGAGCGCCTGCAACGCCACGGCCGCCAGCAGCGCGCCAGCCAGGCGCGCCCCCCACGCCTGCGGCCCGCCACCGCCACTCCACCTGAGCCTCTGCCAGAGCCACGGCGCCAGCACCAGCGAAAGGCCGCTGCCAATGGCGAACAGCATCATCGCGACGCCGCCCTGCAACGGCCCATTGCCCAGGCTGGCCAAAAGCAACGCCGAATAGAGCAGCCCGCACGGCATGGCGACCCAGAGCGCGCCGGTCGCGAGCACGCCGAGTGGCGAGCCTCCGGCCAGCGGACGAAGCCGTGCCTCGAGCGTGCGGCCGATGCGCTGCGCCCACACCGGCTGCCGGCCAGACGCGGCCAGCATGGCGCCCCAGGCGAACACGAACACATGCAGCAGCATCCAGAGCGGCCTGAGCGCGGCCACTTGCGTGCTGGCCTGTGCCAGGCTGTCCACGCTCGCGGCGGCGATGGCGCCTGCCGTGGCATAGCTCGCGACGCGGCCCAGGTGAAAAGCCGCCTGCGCCGAGAACGCCATGCCGCCGCCCGCGCCCCCCGAGGCCGGCACGGGCACCATGCGGATCACGGCGGCCGACGCCGCGCCGCACATGGCCACGCAGTGCGGGCCGCCCGCCAAGCCCATCAGCAACGCGGCAACGGCCAGTGCGGTCTGCATGGTCAGACCACGCGCGAAAAACGGGTGCGGTTCTCGCGGCAATACCGGTCGAACACCATGGCGATGGCGCGCACCACAAACCATCCCTGGGGCGTCACGTCGATGTCGTGATCGGTCATCCGCACCAGGCCCTGCGCCGCCAGCGGCCCGAGCGCCGCGAACTCGGTGGCGAAGTAGTGCCGGAAGTCGACCCGGTGCGCTTCACCCATGGTGTCGAAATTGACGTGCCCCCTGCACATCAAGGCCATGATCACTGCGCGCCGCAACAGGTCGTCGCGCGAAAGCGCAAGCCCGCGAACCACGGGCAGCCGTCCCTGGTCCAGCAGGTCGTAGTAGCCGTCGATGGTCTTTACGTTCTGGCTGTAGGTGGCACCGACGCGGCCGATGGCGGAAACGCCGAGCGCCACCAGGTCGCCGTCGGGCTGGGTGCTGTAGCCCTGGAAGTCGCGATGCAGCCGCCCTTCCCGCTTGGCCACCGCGAGCGGGTCGTCCGGCAGCGCGAAATGGTCCATGCCGATGTAGACATAGCCAGCCTCGGTGAGCGTGGCCACGGCGCGCGCGAGCATCTGCACCCGCGCCGCCGCATCGGGCAGCTCGTCGGCGGCAATGCGCCGCTGCGGCTTGAAGCGCTCGGGCAGGTGCGCGTAGGCATAGAGCGCAATGCGGTCGGGCCGGAGTTCGCAGACCTGCGCCATCGTGCGGTCGAACGACGCCTCGTTCTGGCGCGGCAAGCCGTAGATCAGGTCGACGTTGATCGACTGGAAGCCCAGTGCGCGGGCCTCTGCCATCAGGTCGAACACCCGGTGCGCCGGCTGGATGCGGTGTACGGCCTTCTGCACGTCGGGATCGAAGTCCTGCACGCCGAAGCTCAGCCGGTTGAAGCCCAGCGACGCCAGGTGCGCGAGCCGCGCCGCATCGACGGTGCGGGGGTCGATCTCGATGGACTGCTCGCCGCCGGGAAGAAAGACGAAGGCCTCGCGCAGCATGGCAAGGAGCTGGTCCAGTTCGGCATCGTTCAGGAACGTGGGCGTGCCGCCGCCCAGGTGCAGCTGGCTCACGGTGCTGCCGCGCCCGAGCTGCGCGACCTGGAGCCGGACTTCGCGCGCCAGGTAGGCCAGGTATTGGGTGGCCTTTTCGTGGTGCCGCGTCACGACCTTGTTGCACGCGCAGTAATAGCAAAGCGATTCGCAGAACGGGATGTGCACGTACAGCGACAGCGGCGCCGCCGAAGCGCCCGCATCTCGCCGGCCCTGCAGCGCCAGCGCGTAGTCGTCGGCATCGAAGGCCTCGACGAAGCGGTCCGCCGTCGGGTACGAGGTGTAGCGCGGCCCTGCGACATCGAACTGCCGCAGCAACGCGGTCGACAGGGGCGCCGCGCCTGAAACGACGGCGCGGTCGAGGAAGGCAGTGTTAGTCGAGGTCATTGTGGATGCTCGGGAATGTCGCGGGACGGCGGCATGGCCAAGAGCGCGGTGAATGCGCTCGAAGCCGCCGCCATGGCCCAGAAAATGAAGAATGCCAGGGTGTAGACGCCTTGGCGCGACATGCGCAGCGCGTCGCCGCCCCAGTGCAGATCGGCCGGATCGACCATCGCGAAGACCAGGATCTCGATGGCGCAGGCCAGCAGGAAGGCCGGCCACAGAACGCCAATGAGCTGGCGCGACCAGGTCATGGCTTGGCCTCGCGGCGCGGCAGCGGCACGGCTTCGTCGGGCGTGGCCGCATGGTTCCTGCCGGTGACGGCAGGCATCAGTTTCTTGTCCGCCAGGGTCTTGTTGATTTCGACGCCGCGGCGGTAGTAGTCTTCCGACACCAGCGGGTCCTGGCTTCCCCACGCAAACCAGAAGGTCACGAAGCTCGCGACCACCACCAGCGCGGGCCCGGCAATCACCATCCAGAGCAGCGGATAGCGCCACCATGGTTTCTCGCCCGTTGTCTCCGTCCATCCGTTCTTCGTTGCTTTCATTGCGATTCCTTGTTTCAGCGCGGCACCAGGAAGACCGCTTTCTCGGACACCTCGTCCCCGCCCTCCTCGTCCCGGATGTCGAAGTGCACCGTGTGCGAACCGGACGGCACCACGCCATAGGGAACCTGCAGGCGCACGGCCAACCAGCGCGACTGGGCCGCATCGATCGTGACGCGCTCGCCGGGCGAAATGCTCAGTCCTTCGATGCCATGCGCGGCAATCCGGTAGTGGCGTGCCTCCTCGGTGGCGTTCATGATCTGGAGCCGGTAGACGTTCTCGAGCCGGCCGCCCTCGACGATGCGGGCCAGCGATGCGCGGTCGCGCACCACGTCGACCTTCAGCGGCGTGCGCGCGACGAGGCTGGCCAGGAGCCCCGCCACCAGCAGCGCGAGGATGGCGGTGTAGACCAGCACGCGCGGGCGCAGCACGCGGCGCAGCAGCTGGCGGCGCGTCCATCCGGCCTCCATGCCGTTTTGCGTGTCGTAGCGGATCAGCCGCGGCGCATAGGCCATCTTCTGCATCACCGTGTCGCAGGCGTCCACGCAAAGCCCGCAGCCGATGCATTCGTATTGCAGGCCCTTGCGGATGTCGATGCCCGTGGGGCACACCTGCACGCAAAGCCCGCAGTCGATGCAGTCGCCCAGCGCCACGCTGCGCGGGTCGAGGCCCTTGCGCCTCGGGGCGCGCGGCTCGCCCCGCTTCGGGTCGTAGGTGACGATGAGCGTGTCGCGGTCGAACATGGCGCTCTGGAAGCGCGCATAGGGGCACATGTACTTGCACACCTGCTCGCGCATGAAGCCCGCGTTGCCATACGTCGCAAAGCCGTAGAAGAAAACCCAGAACACCTCCCACGAGCCCATGCGGGTCTGCAGGAACGCCATGCCCAGCTCGCGAATGGGCGTGAAGTAGCCCACGAAGGTGAAGCCGGTCCACAGCGCGATGCCGATCCACACCAGGTGCTTGAACCACTTCTTGACCAGCTTCTCCAGCGACATCGGTTCGGCGTCGAGCCGTATGCGCGCCGTGCGGTTGCCCTCGATCTTGTGTTCCACCCACATGAAGATCTCGGTGTAGACGGTCTGCGGGCAGGCGTAGCCGCACCACAGCCGCCCGGCCACGGCGGTGAAGAGAAAAAGCGCCAGCGCGCTGACCACCAGCAGGCCCGAGAGATAGATCAGGTCCTGCGGGTACAGCACCAGGCCGAAGATGTAGAAGCGCCGCGAGGCCAGGTCGAACAGCACCAGTTGCCGCTCGCCCCACTCCGCCCACGGCAGGCCATAGAACACCAGCTGGGTCAGGAAGACCATGGCCCAGCGCCAGCGCGCGAACATGCCGCGCACGGTGCGCGGATAGATCTTCTTCGTGGCCTCGTACAGGCCCACCGAATCGCCCTCGACCGGAACGATGGGGATGATCTTGCGCGCACCGCGGCTGGCTGCAGGAGCCGGTGCGGAGACGGGGGCGGATGAATCCATGATCAGACGGCGGCGGATGTCAGGGTCCGGTCGCGGGGTTGGAGAAACCCCAGACATAGGAAGCGAGCAGCTTGATCTGCGCCTCGGTCAGGCGACCTTCCTGTGCCGGCATTTCGCTGTGCTTGCCGGCATTGACGATCTGCACGATGGCCGCCTCGCCGAAGCCGTGCAGCCAGATCTTGTCGCTGAGGTTGGGCGCACCCACGGCCTGGTTGCCGACACCGCCGATGCCGTGGCAGGCGGCGCACACCGTGAACTTGGACTTGCCGAGGCCGGCGCGCACCGAGTCGTGCGGCGCGCCGGAAAGGCTCAGCACGTAGTTCGCCAGGTTCTTCACCTCTTCCTGCGTGCCGACCGCCGCTGCCATGGGCGGCATCACGCCGGTGCGGCCCTTGGTGATGGTCTCGGCAATCTTCTCGGGCGTGCCGCCGTGCAGCCAGTCCTTGTCGGTCAGGTTGGGAAAGCCCTTGCTGCCGCGCGCGTCGGACCCGTGGCACTGGGAGCAGTTGTTCATGAACAGGCGTTCGCCGATGGCCATGGCCTTGGGTTCGCGCGCAACGTCTTCCATCGACATGCCGGCGTAGCTCGCGTAGACGGGCGCCAGCGCCTTGTTGGCCTTGTCCACTTCGGCGTCATATTCAGTCCTGGTGCTCCAGTTCGCCTGGCCGCTGAAGCTGCCCAGGCCGGGAAAGACCACCAGGTACCCGACCGCGAAGAAGATGGTCATCACGAACAGGCCGACCCACCACATGGGCAGCGGATTGTTGGACTCGCGCAGGTCCTCGTCCCAGACGTGGCCGGTGGTGTTGTCCGCATCGGACGCCACGCGCTTGCGCGCGGTGAGCCACAGCAACAGCATGCATCCGAGGATGCTCAGGACCGTGCCGGCCGCAATGTAGTTCGACCAGAAGTTGTTGACGAAATCGCTCATCGTGGGCCCCTCTTCTTCAGTCTTGCTCGAACGGCAAATGGGCGGCTTCCTCGAAGCGCGATGCGTTGCGGCGGGCATACGCCCAGGCCACGATGCCGAGGAAGAGCGCAAAGCAAAGCACGGTGGCGGCAACGCGCAGGGTGGTGATATCGATCATGGTTCGGTGCTCCTTACTTGAGCGCGAGGCCCAGCGATTGCAGATACGCCACCGTCGCGTCCAGCTCGGTCTTGCCGCGGACGTCTTCGGCCGCGCGGGCGATGTCTTCGTCCGAATACGGCACGCCGACCTGGCGCAGCGCGCGCATGCGGCGCGGAATGGCGTCGGCGTCGACCAGGCTCTTGTCGAGCCACGAATAGGCCGGCATGTTCGACTCGGGCACCAGGTCGCGCGGGTTGTTCAGGTGGATGCGCTGCCACTCGTCGCTGTACTTGCCGCCCACGCGGTGCAGGTCGGGGCCGGTGCGCTTGCTGCCCCACTGAAAGGGGTGGTCGTAGACGAATTCGCCCGCCACTGAATAGTGGCCGTAGCGCAGCGTCTCCGAGCGGAACGGCCGGATCATCTGCGAGTGGCAGTTGTAGCAACCCTCGCGCAGATAGACATCGCGGCCGGCGAGCTGCAGCGCCGTGTGCGGCTTCAGGCCCTCAATAGGCTCGGTGGTCGACTTCTGGAAGAAAAGCGGCACGATCTCGACCAGGCCGCCGATGGCGACGACCACGAGAATCAGCACGATCATCAGCAGGTTGTTGGTCTCCACCTTCTCGTGGGTGAAGCCGCTGCTCTTGGGTTCGGGGTTCGGGTTCATGCTTGTTCCTCAGACGTGGGCAATGGCAACGGCCGGAATCGACGCCTGCACGGAACGCCCCGAGATCACGGTCATCCACACGTTCCAGGCCATCACCAGCATGCCGCCGAGATACAGCAGGCCGCCGGCCAGCCGCACCACGTAGAAGGGGAACGTGGCCTTCACGCTTTCGACGAAGGTGTAAGTGAGCGTGCCGTCGGGGTTGATGGCACGCCACATCAGGCCCTGCATCACGCCGGCGATCCACATGGCGGCGATGTAGAGCACGATGCCGATGGTGGCCATCCAGAAGTGGGCCTCGATGGCCTTCACGCTGAACATGGTGGTGCGGCCGTACATGCGCGGGATCAGGTAGTACAGCGAGCCCATGGTGATGAAGCCCACCCAGCCCAGCGCGCCGGAGTGCACGTGGCCCACGGTCCAGTCGGTGTAGTGGCTCAGGGCGTTGACGGTCTTGATCGACATCATCGGGCCTTCGAAGGTCGACATGCCGTAGAACGACAGCGCCACGATGAGAAAGCGAAGGATCGGGTCGGTGCGCAGCTTGTGCCAGGCGCCCGAAAGCGTCATCACGCCGTTGATCATTCCGCCCCAGCTCGGCGCGAGCAGGATCAGCGAGAACACCATGCCCAGCGACTGCGTCCAGTCGGGCAGCGCCGTGTAGTGCAGGTGGTGCGGGCCGGCCCACATGTAGGTGAAGATCAGCGCCCAGAAGTGGACGATGGAGAGCCGGTACGAATACACCGGCCGGCCTGCCTGCTTGGGGATGTAGTAGTACATCATTCCCAGGAAGCCCGCGGTGAGGAAGAAGCCCACTGCGTTATGGCCATACCACCACTGCACCATGGCGTCCTGCACGCCGGCATAGGCCGAGTAGCTCTTCATCCAGCCGGCCGGAATCTCGGCGCTGTTGACAATGTGCAGCAGCGCCACCGCGATGATGAAGGCGCCGTAGAACCAGTTGGCCACGTAGATGTGGCGCACCTTGCGGATCCCGATGGTGCCGAAGAACACGACCGCGTAGGCCACCCACACCACCGCGATCAGGATGTCGATCGGCCATTCGAGCTCAGCGTATTCCTTGCCCGTGGTGTAGCCCAGCGGCAGGCTGATGGCGGCGGCCACGATCACGGCCTGCCAGCCCCAGAACACGAACGATGCGAGCGCCGGCGCGAACAGCCGGACCTGGCAGGTGCGCTGCACCACGTGAAAGCTGGTGGCCATGAGCGCGCAGCCGCCGAACGCGAAGATCACCGCGTTGGTGTGCAGCGGCCGCAGGCGGCCGTAGCTGAGCCATGGAATGCCGAGGCTGAACTCGGGCCAGGTGAGCTCGGTGGCGATGATCACGCCGACGAGCATCCCGACCACGCCCCAGACCACGGACATGAGGGAAAGTTGCCGCACGACGGTGTCGTCGTATGCTGCTGCGGGAGGATTGGATTCTTGCATCGTGCTGCCTCTTGATGGACTGCGGGCAGTGTCCCTGCGCACACGCCGGGGCGGTTTGATGCAAATCAATCGTGGCGCAGGATCCGGTCGCCTTCGAACTCGATATCGTCGAATTGCCCACGCTCGATGGCCCACCACAGGCCGCCGAGGATGGCGAGCACCAGCACGACCGACAGCGGGATCAGGAGAAAGAGGATGTCCATCAGCCGCCCGCCCTGGCGTCAGCGTTGCCGTGAGCTGCTGCGAGCCGCGCGGCGTTGAGCACCACCACCAGCGAACTCGCCGCCATGCCCAGCCCGGCGAGCCATGCAGGAAGCCAGCCGGCAATGGCCAGCGGCACGCACAGCGCGTTGTAGCCGGCGGCCCAGGCAAGGTTCTGCCGCACCACGCGCAGCGTTCGCCGCGCCTGCGCGATGGTGCGCGGAATGGACGAGAGCGCTTCGCCGAGCACGACGAAGTCGGCCCGTGCACGCGAGAGCGGTACCGCGCGGCCGAAGGCGAAAGAAGCATTCGCACGCGCCAGCGAGGGGCCGTCGTTCAGGCCGTCGCCCACCATCGCCACCTGCCGGCCTTCCGCCTGCAGACGCCACAGCACCTCGAGCTTGTCTTCGGGCGTGCAGCCGCCCTGGGCAAAGGAAATGCCGGCGCGCGTTGCGATTTCGCGGGCGGCACTGTCCCGGTCGCCGGAGAGCAGGCGCACCGTGATGCCTTCGGCCTGCAGCGCCGCCACCGCGGCGGCGGCATCCGCGCGCAGTTCCTCGGCGAGCACGAAGCTCGCGAGCCAGCCCTGCTCGTCGCTGAGGTGAACCTGCGGCGCTTCGACCTGCAGCGGTGGCACGTTGCAATAGCCAGCGGAGCCCAGTCGCACACGCTGGGCGGACCCGTCGGCGCTCGGGCTTCGGCGCAGCAGGCCTTCGAGGCCGAGGCCCGCCAGTTCGGCGGGCTGCGTCACTTCCCAGGCGGGTGGCGAACGGAACTGCACGTTCCATGCGTTCACCAGCGCGCGGGCACCGGGATGCAGCGAATGCGCGCCGAGCGCGGCGCCGATCTCCAGCGCGTCGCCCGGGCGCAGGCCCTGCCGGCAGTACACGCGCTCGAGGCGCGGGGTGTCGCCGGTCAGCGTGCCCGTCTTGTCGAACACCACCGTATCGACCGAGGCCAGCGCCTCCAGCGCCTGCAGGTTCGACGTCAGCACGCCGCCGCGCGCCAGTGCCCCCGCGCTTGCGAGCATGGCGGCCGGCGTGGCAAGGGACAGCGCGCATGGGCAGGTCACGATCAGTACCGCCACCGCCACCATCAGGGCCTTGCCCGAATCGGCATGCCACCAGAAGGCCGCGGCCCCGGCGGCCGACGCCAGCACGAAAATGAGGAACGGCCGTGCGATCCGGTCGGCCAGCTGGGCCAGGCGCGGCTTGCCCAGCGCGGCGCTTTCCATCAGTCGCACGATCTGCGCGAAGCGCGTGCCCTCGCCCACCGATTCGATGCGCACCTGCACCGTGGCCGAGAGATTGTGGCTGCCCGCCAGCACGCGCTCGCCTTGCGCCCGTGGCACGGGGCGGGACTCGCCGGTGAGCAGCGCCTCGTCGGTGCTGGTGCCGCCGTCGATCAGCACGCCGTCGGCCGGAAAGGCCTCGCCGGGGCGCACCCGCACCACGTCGCCCGCGGCCAGGCGCCGGACGGCCACGCGCTGCCAGCCGCCATCGGCCTCGAGGCGTTCGATGCTGTCGGGCAGGCGGTTCATCACGGCCTCGAGCGAACCGGCCGTGCGGTCCCGCAACCGCGCCTCGAGCCAGCGGCCGGTGAGCAGGAAGAACACGAACATGGTCAGCGAGTCGAAATACACCTCGTGGCCCAGCACGCCCGCGCTGTCGAAGGTGGCCGCGGTGCTGACCGCGAAGGCAATGGCGATGCCGAAGGCCACCGGCAGGTCCATGCTGATGCGCCCATGGCGAAGGTCGCGCCACGCGCTGCGAAAGAACGGGCCGCAGGAAAAGAAAAGTACGGGCAGCGTGAGCACCCACGAGGCCCAGCGCAGCAGCTGCGCGGCATCCGCCGTCATCTCGCCGGGCTGCGCGATGTAGGCCGGGTAGGCATACATCATCACCTGCATCATGCAAAAGCCCGACACCAGCCAGCGCCACAGCGCGAGCCGCAGCTCGCGCGAACGGCGCTCGTGCGCGGAGCTGTCCGCGGCCGGCACCAGCCGGTAGCCCGCGGCCTCGCACGACTCGAACCAGCGCGAAGGCCGAGTCAGCGCGGCGGACCACACCACGCGCGCGCGCCGGCTCGCGGCATTGACCTGCACTTCGAGCACGCCGGGCACACGCAGCAGCGCCGTCTCGACCGCAAGGCCGCAGGTCGCACAGTGCATGCCTTCCACGGAGACCTGCGACTCCCATCGCCCCGCCGCGGCTGCGCCATCGTCGAGGGTGCGGCCGAAAGCCGGCCATTCGGAAGAATCGTCGAGCACCTGCCACTCTTCACGGGGTGCCCGTGGGAGCGCGGCGGCCGGAGAAAAAGGGGCGAGCGCAGCTTGCATCGGGCAAGGCTAAGGGCCGCGGCCACGCCGCCGTTTGATCTGCATCAACCGGCGCGGGCGGCCGGCTGCCTAAGCTGGGGGCACATTTCCTCCAATGAGAGAAGACCATGTTCAAGCGCATTCTCGTGGCCACCGACGGCTCCACGCTCTCGAAGAAGGCCGTCAACAGCGCCATCGCGCTCGCGACCCGGCACGACGCCGACCTCATCGCGCTCACCGTGGTGCCGCGCTACCCGAAGAGCTACTTCGACGGGGCCATGTCGTTCTCGCCCGAGGACATCGCGCGGGTGGAAAAGCAGTGGGCCGACAAGGCGCAGGGCATGCTGGATGCGGTGGAGACGCGTGCGGCCGCCAGCGGCGTGCAGCTGAAGACGGCCATCGCCAACTCGGACCTGGTGGCCGAGTCGATCGTCGCCACGGCAAAGAAGCACAAGTGCGACCTGATCGTGATGGCCTCGCACGGCCGCAAGGGCATCAAGCGGCTGCTGCTGGGCAGCGAGACGCAGCACGTGCTGACGCACTCCACGCTGCCTGTGCTCGTGCTGCGTTAGGCCGCAGCGGCCCTCGCGTCAGGCGGCCTGCACCGACGCGGCGCCGATGGCGTCGTTCTGCGCTTCGCTGAGCCAGCGCCGCTTGTCGCGCAGCGGCGGCGCACCGAACATCCGGCTGTACTCGCGGGCGAACTGCGACGGGCTTTCATAGCCCACGCTGTGCGCCGCGCTCGCCACGTCGACACCGGCCATCAGCATCTGGCGGCGCGCCTCCTGCAGCCGGAGCTGCTTCTGGTACTGCAGCGGGCTCATGGCGGTCACGGCCTTGAAGTGATGGTGGAACGACGACACGCTCATGTGCACCGCGCGCGCCATGTCCTCGATGCGCAGCGACTGTGCATAGTTGACGCGCAGCGCGCTGATGGCCTTGGCCACGCGCTGGGTGTGGCTGTCCTGCAGCGCGATCTGCCGCAGGCGCGCGCCCTCCCCGTTCACCAGCAGGCGGTACATGATCTCGCGCTTGATGAGCGGCGCCATGATCGGCACGTCCTCGGGCGTTTCGGCCAGCCGCAGCAGCCGCAGCACCGGCTCCAGCACCGGCATGGCGATGCGGTTGACGTACATGCCGCGCGACGCGGGCGCATTGGCCTTCGCGGGCAGCTTCTCGTCGCCGATGAGTTCGCCGATGTCGTCGATCGCAAGCTCCAGCCGCACGCCGAGGTAGGGTTCGTTGTCGCTCGTCAGGCGCACCTGGCCGCACACCGGCAGGTCGACCGAGGTCACCAGGTAGTGCATCGGGTCGTACACATAGATGTCGTCGCCCACGATGATCCGCTTGGAGCCCTGCGCGATCAGCCCGAGCGCCGGGGTCGCGAAGGCATGCTTGGGACCGTCGGGCTTGCTGATGCAGAACACCTGCAGGCCGGCCACGGGCGTTTCCACGGTGCCGTCCTGGCCGCGCGTGATGCGGTTGATCAGCGCCACCAGTTCCTTCCTGGCTTCGTCGAGCTGCGGGTCCAGCGGCATCGGCTGGGCAATGGCGGCAGCAATTTCGGGTGTTTCGTCGGACATGTTCAGGACCTTGACACAGGTGATTCACGGCGCCCGGAGGCGACGTGGAGGATCGGGTGGTTCAAAGCTTAGCGCCGCATCCGCGAATCTGCACGGCGCCGGCGGAGGTCTGGAGAAATAGGCAAAGACTTTGCAGGAACGCGCTGGCCACCCGGCCGCCGCCGGCCGGATACTTTTGCCAGGCCCTCCGGGGAATCTCACCATCCAGCAAAGGAATGAGCGATGCAATACCGCAAATTCGGCCGCACCGGCCTGTTCGTTTCCGAACTCTGCCTCGGCACCATGACCTTCGGCGGCGCGAGCGGCATCTGGGGACACATCGGCAACCTCCAGCAGTCCGAGGCGGAAAGCCTGGTGGGCCGTGCGCTGGACGCCGGCATCAACTTCATCGACACCGCCGACGTGTACTCCGAAGGGCTCTCGGAAACCATCACCGGCCAGGCGCTGAAGAACCTCAAGGTGCCGCGCGAGAACGTGGTGGTCGCCACCAAGGTGCTGGGCGAAACCGGCAAGAGCCCCAATTCGGCCGGCGCCTCGCGCTATCACATCATGGACGGTGTGAAGGCCAGCCTGAAGCGCCTGCAGCTGGACCACATCGACCTGTACCAGATCCACGGCTTCGACCCGGTGACGCCCATCGAGGAAACCGTGCGCGCGCTGGACAACCTGGTGCAGCAAGGCCACGTGCGCTATGTGGGCGTTTCGAACTGGGCCGCGTGGCAGATCATGAAGGCGCTGGGCATTGCCGAGCGGCAGGGGCTCGCGCGCTTCGAATCGCTGCAGGCCTACTACACCATTGCCGGCCGCGACCTGGAACGCGAACTGGCGCCCATGCTGCAGAGCGAAAACCTGGGCCTGATGGTCTGGAGCCCGCTGGCGGGCGGCCTCCTGAGCGGCAAATACGGACGCCATATCGAGGCGGGCGAAGCCGAGAAAGGCAGCCGCCGCACCACCTTCGACTTTCCGCCCGTGAACGTCGAGCGCGCCTACGACTGCATCGACGTGATGCGCCAGCTGGCCGAGGCGCGCAAGGTCTCGGTGGCGCAGATCGCGCTCGCATGGCTGCTGCACCAGCAGGTGGTAACCAGCGTGATCGTCGGCGCCAAGCGCATCGAGCAGCTGGACGACAACATCGCCGCCACGGCCATCCGGCTCGATGCCGACGCGCTGGGCGCGCTCGACAAGGTGAGTGCGCTGCCGTCCGAGTACCCGGGCTGGATGCTCGAACGCCAGGGCGGCGCACGGGCGAAGCGGCTCGCCGAGTCAGGCCAGCGCGGCTGACCGCCGTGCGGCGTGGGCCGCGGTGGCGCGCAATGCGCGCAGATCGAGGTGCCGCGCGGCGCTTGCCGCATCGGGCTCGGCCAGGTGCGGCACGACGCCGAGCAAGGGCGCACCGAGCCGGCCGCGCAGGGTCTGGAGGTTGGCCTCGGGTGCCAGCATCCCCGGCTCGATGACACTCGCGACCCACCCCGCCAGCATGAGGCCGCGCGCCCGGATGGCTTCCGCCGTGAGCAGCGCGTGGTTCAGGCAGCCGAGCCGCAGCCCGACCACGAGGATCACCGGCAGGCCCAGCGCCACGGCCAGGTCGGCGCTGTCGAGGTCGTCGCCGAAAGGCACGCAGAACCCGCCCACGCCTTCGACGACCACCGCGTCGGCGCACTGCGACAACGCCGCGAAGGCCGACAGCAGCGGCGGCAACTCGATGCGCACGCCCTCCTCCCGCGCCGCCAGGTGCGGCGACACCGGCGCGCGCAGCAGGTACGGGCAGCGCAAGGCCAACGGCGCATCGACATTGCCGGCCGCGTGCAGTTGCTCGACGTCATCGTTGCGCCAACCACCGTCGATCAGCTCCAGGCCTGCGGCCACCGGCTTCATGCCGACCGCCCGCAGGCCCGATGCGGCCAGCAGGCTCAGCATGGCGCTGCTGGCCAGCGTCTTGCCGACGCCTGTGTCGGTGCCGGTGATGAACCAGCGGCGCGTCATGCGGCCGCCTTCCAGGGCTCTTCCAATGCTTCGCCCAAGGCGTCGAGCAGCCGCGCCACGTCGGCCTCGCTGTGGCTGGCCGACAGCGTGATGCGCAGTCGTGCGGTGCCGGCGGGCACGGTCGGCGGGCGGATCGCACCGACGCGCAGGCCGCGGGCGTCGAGCTGCGCCATGGTCTGCATCGCGCGCGCGTTGTCGCCCAAGATCAGCGGCTGGATGGCGGTGGGCGAATCCGGCAGCCAGGCGCTGCCGTCCGGCGGCAGGATCGCCTCGAGGCCCCGGCGCAGTTGGGCGATGCGCGCCTTCAAACGGGCGCGGCGCACCTTGCCTTCCTCGCCTTCGATCAGCGCGAGGCTTGCGAGCAGCGCGTGCGCGATGGCCGGCGGCGCGGCGGTGGTGAAGATGTAGGGCCGCGCCCGCTGCACGAGGTAGTCGATGACGGTGCGGTGCGCCGCCACGAAGGCGCCCGACACCCCGGCCGCCTTGCCGAGCGTGCCGATGAGCACCAGCCGCTCCGAGCGCAGGCCCATGGCCTGCAGCACGCCCCGGCCCGTGGCGCCCAGCACGCCGAAGCCGTGCGCGTCGTCCAGCACGAGCCAGGCGTCATGGCGCTCCGCCAGTGCGAGCAGTTCGGCCACCGGCGCGATGTTGCCGTCCATGCTGAAGACCGCATCGCTCACGATCAGCTTGACCGGCGCATCGCAGGCACCGAGTTGGGCATCGAGCGCGGCCACGTCGCAATGCGCATAGCGCTCGACCCGCGCCTTGGCCAGCCGCGCACCGTCGATCAGCGACGCATGGTTGAGCGATTCGGAGAAGATCACTGCCTCGGCGCCGCCCAGCGCCGACAGCACCGCAAGGTTGGCCATGTAGCCCGTGCAGAAGAACAGGCTCCGCGCCTCCGGGATGAACGGCGCCATCCAGCCGGCCAGCCGCTCCTCGAGCTCGGCATGCGCGCGCGAGTGGCCGAGGATCAGGTGCGACCCGCCGCTGCCCGTGCCATAGCGCGCCGCACCTTCGGCCAGTGCGGCAGCCAGCGCCGGATGCGCGGCGAGACCGAGGTAGTCGTTGCTGCTGAAGCCGAGCATGGTGCGCGGCGCGGCCGCGCCGGCCAGCGTCAGGGATTGCTCGGGTGCGCAGGCCGTCTCGGCGATCTGCCGGCGGCGGCGCAGCGACTTCGCGTCGAGGGCGGTGATCTCGTCCTGCAGGCGTTCAAGCAAGCGCGACATCGCGGCCTCCTTCTTCATGGTTTGCGTGGGTGGGCGCGGCCACCGCTTGCAGCGCGGCCAGCGTGCCATCGACCAGCAGGTCGATTTCGTCCTCTCCAATCGCATACGGCGGCATGAGGTAGACGGTCGAACCAATGGGGCGCATCAGCAGTCCGTTCGCCCGCGCGGCAAGATGAAAGCGCTCCGCGAAGCGGACACCGGGCTCGCGCACGTCGAAGGCCGTGATCATTCCGCGCTGGCGCAGGTGATCGACGGGCATCCCGTGGAGCCCTTCGCGCAGCCGGCCGATCACCCGTTGGGCACGGGTGCGGTTGCGCTGCAGCGCGTCCTCGCGCTCGAACAGGTCGAGCGTCGCGAGCGCCGCGCGGCAGGCCAGCGCGTTGCCGGTGTACGAATGGGAATGCAGGAAGCTGCGCGCCACGTCGTCGTCGACGAAGCCTTCGTAGATGGCATCGCGCGTCATCACCAGCGCAAGCGGCAGGTAGCCGCCGCTGATGCCCTTGGAAAGGCAAAGAAAGTCGGGCCAGATGCCGGCCTGCTCGCACGCGAAGAAAGTGCCGGCGCGACCGCAGCCCACGGCGATCTCGTCGGCGATGAGATGCACCTCGTAGCGGTCGCACAGCGCACGCACGAGGCGCAGGTATTCCGGGTCGTGCATCGCCATGCCGGTGGCGCATTGCACCAGCGGCTCGACGATCACGGCGGCGATCGATGCATGCCGTTCGGCCAGCAGCGCTTCGAGCTCGGCGGCGGCGCGCCGGGCCACGGCGGCTGCTTTTTCGCCCGGCAGTGCGGCCCGAGCATCGGGCGAGGCAACGAGGTGCGCATTGGCGAGCAGCGGCGCATAGGCGTCGCGGAACACCGGCACGTCGGTCACATGCAGCGCGCCCAGCGTTTCGCCGTGGTAGCCGTGCCGCAGCGCGACGAAGTTCTGCTTGCCGCCGCGGCCCGCATTGCGCCAGGCGTGAAAGCTCATCTTCAACGCGATCTCCACGGCCGAGGCGCCATCGGAGGCATAGAAGCAATGGCCCAGCGCATGGCCGGTCAGCGCGGCAAGCCGCTCGGCCAGCTCGACGGCCGGTGCATGCGTGCAGCCGGCAAGCATCACATGCGAGAGCGTGTCGATCTGGTCCTTCAGCGCCGCGTTGATGGCCGGATGCGCATGGCCGAAGAGATTGACCCACCAGGAACTCGTCGCGTCGAGATAGCGGCGTCCGTCGTGGTCGAACAGCCAGACGCCCTCGCCGCGTGCGATCGGCAGCGGCGGCACCGCTTCGAGCCGGATGCTCTGCGTGCAGGGATGCCAGACATGGCGCCGGCTGCGCTGCTGCCAGCCGGCGTTTTTCGACGGTGCGAAGGTCGAGGGAGAAGCAATCGTTGGCGGCATCCGCGCATTCCTTTGAGGGGCAAGGCGCGGGATCGTATCGGTGCAAATCCGGCGCGGCAAACCGCTGGATCGAGCGCGAAAAGACGCGCATTTGAACGACGTTGGCCGGCGTAGGCGGCCCATTCAGACCAAGCCCGTGCAACTGGACGGTTTCCCGTGCGCAGGCCGCCTCGTGAGAGTCATGCAAGTTGTCTTGCAGGCGATAAAGATGGCAGCGGAGTATCGAGTTCTCACACGTCTTGAGGCGGCAATTCTTGACATCGGACACACGGATGTCCGATTTCGGCTATTGGCTGCCAGGCCCCACGGCGGGTCCTTTCGCCTCTCGGCAGCCTGCACGGCATGAGGCTTGGACGACGCCCGCCGTGGGCCTATTCCCACACCGGCAGTCGAGTGCGGCGCGGACAAACAAATCTCCATCCATTCCTTTTGAAGGAGCAGCCCATGTCCAAGACGAACCCCAACACGCCCGACGAGCGCGGTTCGTTGCCCCCTCAGCACAACAAGGCTGGCCACCAGAGCCCCACGCCCCGCAACGAGCCACGCCGGACCGTAGAGAGCCGCCATGACCGCGAGAGCCATGTCGGCAGCAGCAACCAGAATCAGGCCCGGCGGGGCGGCTCCAACCACTGACTCCGGGACGGCCTGAACACCACCGGCACGCGGGGTTGGCCGCCGTGTCCCATCGCAACGAAGCCACCGCCGCGTTGAAGGCGCTCAGCGTGGCCACCGATGCCTGTCGGGAATGCCCGTTGGGCGCGCATGCCACGCAGTCGGTGTTCGGCGAAGGGCCGGTCGGCGCGGTGCTGATGGTGGTGGGCGAGCAGCCGGGCGACAAGGAAGACCTCGTGGGGCGCCCTTTCGTCGGCCCTGCGGGCAAGCTGTTCGACCGCGCCGTGGCCGAGCTCGGCTGGTCACGCGACAAGCTCTACGTGACCAACGCGGTGAAGCACTTTAAATACGAACTGCGTGGCAAGCGCCGCATCCACAAGACACCGGGCCAGCGGGAGGCCGAAGCCTGCCATCATTGGCTCGAAAGCGAGATGGAACTCGTCCAGCCGCGCGCCTGCATTGCGCTGGGCGCCACGGCCGCGCGCTCCCTGCTGGGCCGCCCCGTCGCGGTCATGAAGGAGCGTGGCCAATGGCTGGAAGATGCGGCGACCGGTCGGCGCGTGCTGGTCACGCTGCACCCCTCCGCCTTGCTGCGCGGCGACCCCGCGCAACGGGAGGCCGCGTGGGAAGCTTGGCTCAAGGACCTGTCCGTGGCGTCGAGCCTGATGAAAAAGGCCGCGGCAAGACAACCGGCTCCACGTTCCGCCGCGGGTGGTCATGCGCGCCGGCGGGTGCGCATGGTGATGGAGTAGCGCAGCGCCTCGGTCGGCGCGATGCTGTGCTGCCACGCCCAGCGCGCTTCGCCGCGCAGCATGTAGATGGAACGCGGCTCGATCAGCAGTTGAAGGCTCGCGGGTGCGGCGGCGCTGGCTGGCGGATACGGCCGAAGCTGCATCACGGCGTTGCTGCGCAGCGAAACACCGGCGATGTCTTCGAACTCCGGTACGTCGCGGTGCCAGCCGAGCGGGGTGCCGGGCCTGTATTCGGACAACAGCACATGCGTGAAGTCTTCGGGCGCCATGCCCATCCATCGGGCCACCCGCTCGCGCACCGGATGAAGCACCTCGGGCAGTGGTGCGCCCGGCCGCAGGCGGTGGTTGTCGAAGTCGTAGCTGCCGCCAAAGCTGATGCCGCGCCGCCGGGCGGTGTATTCCTTGTAGCGCATTTCGCGGAGCTGGAATCCCTGCACGATGCGCAGCAGTTCGCTTTCCTCGGCGCGCGTGAGAAATTCGCGCTCGTACCGCAGCCCCTCGATGGCGGCCGTGGGCGCCTCGCCGAACAGGTCGGGCTCGTCGGCAAACTGGACGTAGCTAGCGGACCGCATCGACGTCGTCTCCTTCCTTGCTGGCGCGCGTGAAGCCACCCAGGCGCAAGTCCCACCACGGCGGCAGCAACTCGCGGATCTCGGCGCGTGCAAAGCGGTCGTCCAGCAGGTGCAGCACGCCCTCGTCGTGCTCGGTGCGGATGACGCGGCCGGCCGCCTGCACCACCTTTTGCAGGCCCGGATAAAGGTAGGTGTATTCGTAGCCCTTGCCGAAGCGTGCCTGCATGCGCTCGCGCGTGATCTCGTTCAGGGCGTTGTGCTGCGGCAGGCCCAGGCTCGCGACGAAGGCGCCGATCAAGCGGCTGCCGGGCAGGTCGATACCTTCGCCGAATGCGCCGCCGAGCACGGCAAAGCCGATGCCGCGGCCCCCCTCCTCGAAGCGCGCCAGAAACTCGTGGCGCTCGGCTTCGGCCATGCCGCGCGTCTGCGTCCACACCGGCACGCCGGGGTGCCTGGCGAGGAAGGCCGCGCAGGCCTTCTCCAGGTAGTCGAAGCTGCTGAAGAACGCGAGGTAGTTGCCGGGCAGGCGCTCGAACTGGGCACCGATGATGCCGGCCACGCTGTAGAGCGAAGCCGCTCGGTCGCGGAACCGGGTCGACACGTCCGTGGCCACCTCGACGCGCAACTGCTGGCCCTGGAACGGCGAGGCCACGTCAAGCAGCATCGTTTCCGACGGGAGGCCGAGCGCATCGCGATAGAACCCGAAGGGCGACAAGGTGCCTGAAAAACAGGTGACCGACGCGGCCTCGGCAAAGCGGGGTTCGAGAAACGGTGCGGGTACGAGGTTGCGGATGGCGAGGCTGCGCTGCTGCTGGTCATGGGCAGGCCCCAGCGTGCGCTCGAATACCGAATGGTCGTCGAAGGAATCGGCCAGCCGGGCAAACTGCAGCGCGTCGAAGAAGAAGCGCTGCAGCGGCCCCTGCACCGCGTCCGGCGTGGCCGCAAAGTACTCGCCCATGGCCGTATTGGCGGCCTGCAGGGTGCGCGCGAAGCGCTCGGGTATCTCGTCGGCGGTGTCGTAGGCCTCGGTTTGCGATTGCTGCACCGTGTCCCATTCGCGGTACAGCCGGCCGAGTGCGCCGCGCACCGATGCGGGCGCCACGCGGTGGGCCTCTTCGAGTGCCAGGCCGTCGAGCTGGGCCGTGTACATGCCGCGGGCGCGCTCCAGCAGGTTGTGCGCCTCGTCGACCAGCACGGCCGCGCGCCAGTCGGCGTCCTTCATGGTGGCGTAGAGAAAGGCGCTGCCATCGAAGTAGTAGTTGTAGTCGCCCACGATCAGGTCGGACCAGTGCGCCATCTCCTGCGCAAGGAAATAGGGGCACACGGTGTGCGCGAGCGCAATTTGCCGCAGCGCCTGCCGGTCGAGCCGGGCGGTGCGTGCGGCCTCTTCGCGTGCGGCGGGCAGGCGGTCGTAAAAGCCCTTGGCCAGCGGACACGAGTCGCCGTTGCAGGCCCGGTCGGGGTATTCGCAAACCTTCTCGCGCGCGGTGAGCTCGAGCACGCGCACCTGGGCGCACCCTTCCCCCAGCACGCGCAAGGCATCCAGCGCCACGGCACGGCCCGAGGTCTTGGCGGTGAGAAAGAAGATCTTGTCGATCTTTCGCGCGGCGCGCGCCTTCAGCAGCGGAAAGATGGTGCCCATCGTCTTGCCGATGCCGGTGGGCGCCTGCGCCATCAGGCAGCGTCCGTTCACCGCGGCGCGGTACACCGCCTCGGCCAGCTCGCGCTGGCCGGCGCGGAATTTGCCATGCGGAAAATCGAGACGGCCCAGCGCATCGTCGAGCACGGCATGGTGTGCGGCTTCGCTCTGCGCCCAGGCGCTGTAGCGTGCGCACAGGAGCTCGAAGTGCGCCTGCAGCGCAGCCCGGGTGTGGTGCTCTTCCAGCACCGTTTCCTCGCCGGTGCCGAGGTCGAGGTACACCAGCGCGACGGTGATCTGGTCGTGGCCGTGCATCTCGCACAGCATCCAACCGTAGGTGCGGGCCTGGGCCCAGTGCAGTGCGCGGTGGTTGCCGCGGATGGCGTCGAAGTCGCCGCGGAACGTCTTGATTTCTTCGACGCGCGGCTCGCGCGGGTCGTGTCCGTCGGCCCGGCCGCGCACCTTGAGCGAGCCGCAATGCGAGACAAGCACTACTTCGCTCTGGTAGGCCTCGCCGCGCCGGCCCTGCACCAGCGCATGGCCGGCCATGCCCTCGAGCGCGCTGGGCGCGGGCACGAAACGCAGGTCGAGGTCGCCCGCCTTCGCACCGAAGGCGCACAGCGCCTTGACGGACACTGTGCGGGCATCGGGCGGCTCCGCCTGCGGCTTTGTGGAAAGATCCGTGGTCACGGCGATGCTGTATAAAACAACAGTATAGCGACCCGGCCAAACATGTGCCGCAAGAACCGTGTCGGGGCCTTCTCTGACACGAAGGACCTCGGATTTCGGCAAGACTTGAAAAGTTTTTGCTTACAAAACCTGTTCGAATGAAAACCCCCACTGCGATCGACCCTGATGATTTCGAGCGCCTGCTGAGCCGCAACCTGAAATGGCCTTTGCTCGGCGGCCTCATCGGCGCGCTGGTGTTCGTGGGGTTGATCGTGTTTCTGCTTTCGGCCATCAGCCGGGTCGAGCAGACCGACCGCGTGGTGCGCAACGCCAGCGAACTGCAGCGCCGCACCATCGACATGGAAACCGGCCTGCGCGGCTTCCTCATCACCGGCGAGGAAAGTTTTCTGGAGCCCTACCAGAGCGCGTTGCCAAGGATCAAGGGCGACATCGAGGCACTCCAGGGGCAGGTTTCGGACAACAGGCAGCAAGGCGAGCGGATCGGACGCATCGCGGCGCTGCAAACGGAATGGAATGAATTCGCGCGCGAGATGATTGCCGCGCGCCGCGACGGCGGCGACTACCAGCAGCTGGTGCGGCAGGGCCGGGGCAAGCGGCTGAGCGACGACATGCGCGCCGAGTTCACAGCCTTCATGGACACCCAGCAAGGCCTGCGTTTCCAGCGCAACGAGGAGGCCAACCGCACCAGCTGGCTGGTGGTGGGCGTGTTCCTGCTCTTCACGCTGGTGTTCACCGGCATGGTGGCCTACTTCGGCCGGCGGCAGCTCATGCGGCTTTCGGACAGCTATGACGCGGTGCTGAAGGAGCAGGCCACGCACGCCGAGCGGCTGGCGCAGCAGGCCTGGCTGCGCAGCGCGCAAACCGAGATGGTGGGCGAGCTGGTCGGGGAGCTGAGCGCGAACGACCTGGGCCGCAAGGTGCTTGCGTTCTTCTCGCGGCGCCTGGGCAGCGCGGTTGGTGCGCTGTACGTGCGCGAGCGGCATGGCACGCTGCGCCGCGCCGCGAGCTACGGCTTCTCGATGGAAGCCGAGGCATCGCCGCAAGTGTTCTCGCCCACCCAGAGCCTGGTCGGCCAGGCCGCGGCCGAGAGGCGCCGCATGCTGATCGAGCCCATTCAAGCCGGCTACCTGAAGGTCAATTCGGGCTTGGGCGAGATGGCGCCCTCGGCCGTGCTGCTGGTGCCGGTGTCCAGCGACGGCATCGTGAACGGCGTGGTCGAGCTTGGACTGCCCGGCGCGCCCGATGCGCGAACCAGCGAACTGCTCGACCTGGTGGCCGAGGACATCGGTGCTTCCCTTGCGGCGGCGCGCTACCGCGAACAGCTGCAGGACGCGCTGGCCGAAACGCAGCAGCTCAACGAGGAACTGCAGGTGCAGCAGGAAGAACTGCGCACCGCCAACGAGGAACTCGAGGAACAGTCGCGCGCGCTGCACGCCTCGCAAGCCATGCTGGAGAACCAGCAGGCCGAACTGGAGCAGACCAACAGCCAGCTCTCCGAGCGCACCGAAGCGCTGGACCAGCGCAATGCCGCCCTGCGCCGCGTGCAGCGCGACCTCGAGGACCGTGCCGACGAACTGCAGCGCGCCAGCCGCTACAAGTCGGAATTTCTCGCCAACATGTCGCACGAGCTGCGCACGCCGCTGAACAGCGCACTCATCCTGGCCAAGCTGCTCGGCGACAACCCGCAGGGCAACCTGAGCGCCGAGCAGGTGAAGTTCGCGGAGTCGATCTACTCGTCGGGCAACGACCTGCTGACGCTGATCAACGACATCCTCGACATCTCGAAGGTCGAGGCGGGCAAGCTCGAAGTGGTGATCGAAGACGTGGCGCCCGGCAAGCTGGCCCAGAGCCTGGAGCGCACCTTCGGTCCGCTGGCCGCCGAAAAGCGCCTGGGCTTCAAGCTGACGATGCATCCGGATGTGCCTGCGTCTCTGGCGACCGACCGCCACCGGGTCGAGCAGATCCTGAAGAACCTGCTGTCCAATGCGCTCAAGTTCACCGACAGCGGCGAGGTGGCGCTGGTGGTTTCCGCCGCACCCGACGGCGGCGCGGTGTTTGCGGTCTCCGACTCGGGCATCGGCATTGCGCCCGAGCAGCAAGAGCTGATCTTCGAAGCCTTCCGCCAAGCGGATGGCACCACCAGCCGCCGGTATGGCGGCACCGGCCTGGGCCTGTCGATCTCGCGTGACCTGACCCGTCTGCTGGGCGGCACGCTGGCGGTGCAGAGCCAGCCCGGCCAGGGCAGCACCTTCACCCTGCAGCTGCCGGCGGTGGCACCGCAGGCCTCTCAACCAACGCCCGCCGCGGCCCCCGCCAAGGCTGCTTCGGCGCGCGCGCCCTCCTCCCGCGCTCCCGCTTCGCGTGCCGTGCCAGCGGCGCCGGCGCCGCCGGTGGTGGTGCCGGCGCCCCAGTTTTCCGACGACCGCGAGCTGCCGCGCGACCAGGTGCGCCGGGTGCTGGTGATCGAGGACGAGCCGCAGTTCGCGCACATCCTCTACGACCTGGCGCACGAGCTGGGCTACCGCTGCCTGGTGGCGCACGGCGCGGCAGACGGCTTCGCGCTGGCGCAGCAGCTCCTGCCCGACGCCATCCTGCTCGACATGCGCCTGCCCGACAGCACCGGCCTGGACGTGCTGCAGCGCCTGAAGGATTCGTCCGAGACGCGCCATATTCCGATCCACGTGGTGTCGGCGGCCGACGACGCGCAGGCCGCCGCGCTGCACATGGGCGCCATCGGCTATGCGCAGAAGCCGGCCACCCGCGCCGAGCTGACGCAGGTGTTCGCCCGGCTCGAGGAAAAGCTCACGCAGAAGGTCAAGACCGTGCTGCTGGTCGAAGACGACGCGCTGCAGCGCGAAAGCGTGATCCGGCTCATCGGCGACGAGGACATCGAGATCATCGCCGTGGGCTCGGGCGAAGAAGCGCTCGCCCTGCTGCGCAAGCGCGTGTTCGACTGCATGATCACCGACCTGCGCCTGCCCGACATGCAGGGTGGCGAATTGCTCAAGCGCATGGCGGCCGAAGAAATCGTTTCGTTCCCGCCGGTGATCGTCTACACCGGGCGTAACCTCACGCGCGAGGAGGAAGCCGAGCTGCAGCGCTACTCGCGCTCGATCATCATCAAGGGCGCGCGCTCGCCGGAGCGCCTGCTCGACGAGGTGACGCTGTTCCTGCACAAGGTGGAGGCCGAGCTCTCCAGCGAGCGCCAGGGCATGCTCAAGGCCGCGCGCGGACGCGACCGCATCTTCGAGGGCCGCACCATCCTGCTGGTGGACGACGACGTGCGCAACATCTTTGCGCTGACGAGTGCGCTGGAGCAGCGCGGCGCGGTGGTCGAGATCGGCCGCAACGGCCGCGAGGCGCTCGAAAAGCTCGAGCAGGTGCCCGAGATCGACCTGGTTCTGATGGATGTCATGATGCCGGAGATGGACGGCCTGGAGGCCACGCGCCGGCTGCGCGCCGACCGGCGCTTCGAGAAGCTTCCCGTGATCGCCATCACCGCCAAGGCCATGAAGGACGACCGCGAGCAATGCCTGGCCGCGGGTGCCAGCGACTACCTGGCCAAGCCCGTGGATTTGGAGCGCCTGTTCTCGCTTCTGCGCGTGTGGATGCCGAAAATGGAGCGGCTGTGAACCGCCCCGCCACGCCGCCACCCCTGCCGTCTCCGCTGAGCAATACGGAGATCGAACTGCGGCTGCTGATGGAGGCGATCTACCTCAAGTACAGCTACGACTTCCGCAACTACACCGTCGCCTCGCAGAAGCGCCGCGTGCTGCATGCGCTGGCGCAGCTGGGGCTTCCGAGCATTTCGGCCCTGCAGGAAAAAGTGCTGCGCGACCCGGGGCTCTTCAGCCGGCTGCTGCAATACCTGACGATTCCGGTGAGCGAGATGTTTCGCGACCCCGCCTACTTCCTCGCGCTGCGCCAGCACGTGGTGCCCATCCTGCACACCTACCCCTCGGTGAAGGTGTGGGTGGCGGGCTGCAGCACCGGCGAAGAGGTGTTTTCGCTCGCGATCCTGCTGCGCGAAGAAGGCCTGCTCTCGCGCACGCAGATCTACGCGACCGACATCAATCCCGCTTCGCTCGAGAAGGCGCGGCAGGGCATCTTTCCCATCGAGTCGATTCGGGGCTACACGGCCAACTACCAGCGCGCTGGCGGCCGGAGTTCTTTCTCCGACTACTACACGGCCGCCTACGAGGCCGCGCGTTTCGACCCCTCGCTGTGCGCCGACGTCATCTTTGCCGACCACAGCCTGGCCACCGACAGCGTGTTTGCCGAGACGCAATTCGTGTCCTGCCGCAATGTGCTCATCTATTTCAACCGCGAGCTGCAGGACCGCGCGCTGGGCCTGTTTCACGACTCGCTGTGCCACCGCGGCTTTCTGGGCCTGGGTGCCAAGGAGAGCATCGATTTCTCGAGCTATTCGGAACGTTTCGATGCGCATGCAAAGCCGGAGCGCATCTACCGCAGGGCCACATGAAACCGAACGCCGTGCAATCTCCGCCCAAGCGCATCGAGGCCGTGGTGCTCGGCGCCTCCGCCGGCGGCATCGAGGCTCTGCTGCGGATGCTGCACGACCTTCCTGTGCCATGGAATCTTCCGCTGGTGGTGGTCCTGCACTTGCCCGAAGGGCATGAAAGCCACCTGGCCGAGATCTTCGCCGAGCGCCTGCGGGTTCCGGTGCACGAGGCCGCGGACAAGATGCCGCTCGCGCCCGGCCACGTGTACTTCGCGCCGCCGGGCTACCATCTGTCGATCGAGCGCGACCGACGCTTTTCGCTCAGCTGCGAGCCGCCGGTGCGCTTTTCGCGGCCTTCGATCGACGTATTGATGGTCTCCGCAGCCGACGCCTACGGGCCGGCATTGGCCGGCTTTCTGCTGACCGGCGCGAACGACGACGGCGCCGAAGGCCTGCAGCGCATTCATCTGGCCGGTGGCATCACCGCCGTCCAGGACCCCAACGAAGCCCAGATTTCCACCATGCCCGAAGCGGCCATTGCACTCCATTCCCCCGATCACGTGCTTCCCTTGCGCGAGCTTCGCGCCCTGCTCTTGCAACTGGAGTCTGCCCATGTCCATTGACGTCGAAAGCAAGCTGCTGATCGTCGATGACCTGCCCGAGAACCTTCTTGCGCTCGAGGCCCTGATTCGCGGGCCAGGGCGCGCGGTGTACCGTGCGACCTCGGCCGAAGAGGCCCTGGCGCTGCTGCTCGACCACGAATTTGCCCTCGCCATTCTCGATGTGCAGATGCCCGGCATGAACGGATTCGAGCTGGCCGAGTTGATGCGTGGCACCGAGCGCACGCGGCACATCCCGATCATCTTTGTGAGCGCGGCGGGCCGCGAACTCAACTACGCCTTCCAGGGCTATGAGAGCGGCGCGGTCGACTTCCTGCACAAGCCGCTCGACCCGCATGCGGTCACGAGCAAGGTCACCGTGTTCGTCGACCTGCATCGCCATCGCAAGGCCCTCGGCCAGGAGATGGAAAAACTCGCGGCCGCCCACCACAAGCAGGAAGAACTGGTGGAGCAGCTGCGGCAAACGCAGCGCAAGCTCGAACACGCGGTGCGCATGCGGGACGATTTCATGTCCATGGTTTCGCACGAGCTGCGCACGCCGCTCAATACGCTGTACCTCGAAACGCAGCTGCGGCAGCTGCACCTGTCGAAGGGCAAGCTGGAGGCCTTCGCCCCGGATCGCCTGCCCGCGATGATCGAGCGCGACCAGCGGCAGATTCGCAACATGGTGCGGCTGATCGACGACATGCTCGACGTCACGCGCATGCGGCGGGATGCGCTGTCGATCCAGTCCCAGCCGGTCGACCTGGCCGCTCTCGCGCGGGCGGTGGTGGAAGGGCTGCGGCAGCAGGCCGAGGCCGCGGGCTCCGTGATTGCACTCGAAGCGCCGGGCGAACTGCGGGGCGTCTGGGACGAGTTCCGCATCGAACAGGTGCTGACCAACCTGCTGACCAATGCGCTGCGCTACGGCCGCGGCAAGCCAGTCGAGATCACGGTGAGCGAGGCCGGGGGCGTCGCGCGCATTACCGTGCGCGACCAGGGCATCGGCATTGCGCCTGAAGACCAGGAACGCATCTTCGAGCAGTTCGAGCGCACCGACGACAGCCGCAAGCATGCCTCCGGCCTGGGCCTCGGGCTCTACATCACGCGCAAGATCGTGGGCCTGCACAACGGGCGCATCGAGGTGGAAAGCACGCCCGGCGAGGGTGCGCTGTTCCGGGTCGAGCTGCCGCTTCAGGCCGAGGCAAAGACTGCAACGCAAGCGCGGGCGTAGGTGCCCTCCTACGGCATAGGGCGCGATGGACCGGGATACTCGAAGATTCCTTCTCTCCTGATCAAGGCTTGTCCCAGTGAATGTGCTGATCGTCGACGACAACGTGGCCGCGGCAGACCTGCTGCAGGAGCTTTTGACACTGCAAGACCATACCGCCCGCTGCACCTACACGGCGCAGCAGGCCCTGGATGCTGCTGCGGTGGAGCGCTTCGATGCGGCGCTCATCGACCTCACGCTGCCCGACTTCCCGGGCACCGAGGTGGCGCGGCGGTTACGCTCAGCCACGGGAGAAGGCAGCCCGAAGCTGCTCGTCGCCATATCGGGATTCTCGGCGGAAGACGCTGCCGGCACGGGCGCGCGCGAGCTGTTCGACCACCATCTTCAGAAGCCGATCGACATCGCCGAACTGACCGCGATCCTTTCGGCGCCGCACTGAGCTCCAGCGGCGCCTAGCGGGCGACCTCGCGGCGCGAGAGCAGCACCTCGGCACCGGCGGTATTGAAGGCGATGGTGGGCGCGGTGAAATCGCTCAGCGGTGCGCCCAGGCCGATCTCGCCGCTGCCATGCAGGACGCATTCCTCGCGCCGCAGCGCGATTTCATTGCTGGGCCCGCCGTTGCCGTGAAACCGGACCCAGGTGCCGTAGGTGCTGAGATCGGTCAGAACACAGCTGCCTTGCCGCAGTTCGATGCGCGCATGCAGCCGCGAAACACGCGGATCGTTGACCACGAACTGTGCGTCGTTCACCCGCCCGAGATGGATCGGAAGCTCTTCGGTGCGGAACATGGAGCGCACGTCGAGCCATGCCAGCTCGATCTGCCCGAAGGATGAATCGGGCAGCCGAAGCGGCGTCAGCGCGGCCGGCACCGTCAGGAACGATGTCAACTCCTCCTGCCAGTCGATGCGGTGAACGGCCGACATTTCGCTGCGCCCGCGGATGGTGATGAGGCCCAGGTCGCGATGCCGCACCACCGCCTCGCTCAACTGCGCGATGACGGCGTCGGTCGCCCAGATCTGGCCAGGCCCGGCCAGGTCGCTCAGGCGCGACGCAAGGTTGACCGCATCGCCGAAGCAGTCGCCCTCGACCTCGAGAACTTCGCCGCTTGCAACGCCGATCTGCAGCGCCATGCGCAGCGGTACCGGCCATGCCATGAGGCGCTTCTGGTGGTAGCGCTGCAGTTCGATCACCGCATGCGTGGCCGCGGCGGCATTCGAGAAGATCGCGAACACTCCATCGCCCAGCGACTTCACGACCCTGCCGCCGTGGGCCTGGCAGATGCTTCCGATCCACTGGGTCAGGCGCGTCACCGTTTCCGTGGCCCGGGCGTTTCCCATGGCTTCAAAAACCCTGGAACTCCCGGTCAGGTCTGCGAAAACAATTGTGGAATTGACACCCATGCTTTGAAGGAACTCGATGGTGGCGTAGCGGCTCGTGGTTCCGTATTAGAAGCCACGGAAGGAAAGGAGCAACGGGTTCTCCCGCGAACCCCTTGCGCCATGGCGGACGCATGCCAGGAGATGGTTATTTCTTATCACTTTCGTACTCGATTGCCCACGATCACCCGAAGTGAAGCGTAAAGTGTGTTGTTTACAAACAAGAAACAGTGTTCCAGATCTTGTGAATTGCCGGACTGAGGCTTAAGGTAGCAACCGTTCTGGTTTCCGGCAATACGCTTTTGGTGCTCATGTCGTCCCTTCGTCGCTTCCTCCGCCTTTTGGGAATTCCCGGCCTGGGATCTGGCCGCGTGGGAGAACACCAACTTGGCCGCATCCGCACAGCCATGCTGTCGGTGCTGCAGGCGCACGGCGGCCATTCGGTCCAGCGCATCGCCCAGCGCGTGCGGTTTGCAACCGATGTCGAGGCCCTCTGGTATTTGCGCCAGGACGTGATGGTGGCGCTGAGCGCCATCGATGGCGAGGCTGCGGCTCGTCGCCAGATGAAAGCCATCAACAGCATGTTCAAGGGCGGCCTGCCCCGTTCGATGGGACCGCGAGTCCACCAGCGCATCACGCACTGAGCCCCTGGGGGCTGCGGCAGCTTTCGGCTGCCGCTTTTGCATTACCCGTTCTTTTCCTGGTGCCCGCAGCCTGCCTGCTCAATGGGCGTGCGCGTGGTCATGGCCGTGCTCATGGGCATGCCGATGGCCCCACACCATGAAGACATCGCGGCCTTCGGCAGCCAGTTCGACCTTGGCGCCCACGGGGAGCAGCACCTTGGTCTGCACGTGGCCGAACGGCAGGCCGGTGAGCACCGGCACCTTGAGCGCGGCGCGCAGCCGGTCGACCACCGAATCGAAACCGAAGCCGCGGTCGTAGCCCGGCACCTTGCGCATGCCGGTGAACTGGCCGAACACGATGGCGCGCTGCCGTGCCAGCACGCCGGCCATGCGCAGCTGCTCGAGCATGCGTTCGATGCGGTATGGATGCTCGTTGGTGTCCTCGACGAAGAGCACGCCCTTGTCGATCGCCGGGAAGTAAGGCGTTCCGAGCAGGCTCGTGAGCACGCAAAGGTTGCCGCCCCACAGGGTGGCGTCGTGCACGGGCTTGACCTTGAGCCCGGCATCGCGCACCGGCATGCGCCAGCCGGTGCCTTCGCCCTGCCCGCTCACGAGGTCGCCGAAACAGGCTTCCATGATGTCGTCCGCACCGCCTTCTGCGCCGAAGTCTTCACCGACCGCCGGGCCGGCCCAGGTCACGGCGCCGGTCTTGGCGAGCAGCGCGCTCTGCAAGGCGGTGAAGTCGCTGACCCCGACGAATTCGGTTCCGCGCTGGATGGCCTTGGCCACGGCCTTGTAGGGAATGGCGTCGAGGATGCGCGTGAGCCCGTAGCCGCCGCGCCCGATCAGGGCAACGTCGGCACCGCTGGCGGCAGCGCGGGCGATGGCGGCGAGCCGTGTCGCGTCGTCGCCCGCAAAACGCTGGTATGCGGCAAGTGCCGCCTCGTCGATTTCGACTTCATAGCCCAGGGTCTTGAGTCTTGCGACGCCGCGGCGGAAGGCGGCCTTGTCGCGAATCGCGCTGGCGGGGGAATAGATGTAGATGTGTTTCTTGGTCACGGCGCCGAGTATCCCATTGCGTTGCGCACCTGCCGTGCAAGCAACGCCGCCTGCGCCGCGCTCGGCCCCGAGGACGACGCCAAGGGGCCGAGCGCGCGCAGCGCGGCCTGGTAGCCGCGGTCCGGGAACGGCGCGCGCCAGGCGTCGCCAACCTGTTCGCCGCCTTCGGGAGCCAGGAGCACGGCCGCGAAAAGACCCGGCCTCGCGCCCTGCAACAGCGCGGCGAGCCCGGTGGCCGCGGCGCTGTGCACCAGCACCACGGGCGCGGGTGCGATGCGGTCAAGCCATTCGATCAAAACTTGGCAGTGCCATTCGAGCCGATGCGCCGCTTCGCGCTTGGGCTTGTCGCTCTTGCCGAATCCGATCAGGTCGGGCACCAGCGTGCGGAGTCCGGGCATGCCGACGAGATGGCGGAAAAAGTAACCCCATTCGCCGGGGCCGTGCAGGCAGACGCAGCAGGCCGTCCGCACGTCGCGGGCACCTTCGTCGACATAGTGCAGTCGCCAGCCGTTCAGGCCGGGCAGATCCTGGATGTAGTGCGGTTCGAAGGCGCAGTCGCCAAGCGCGTCGAAGCGTTCGGCCGGCGTGCGCAGCGCGTCGTCGCGCAGGGGCTCGGCCTGCTCGCGCGCCGTCTCCCGGCGCTGCTGGAAAAATTGCTGCAGCACCGCGCTGCACTCCGCCGCCAGCACGCCGCCCTGCACTTGCGTGCGGTGGTTCAGCCGAGGTTCGGCAAAAAGATCGAGCACCGAACCGGCCGCGCCGGTCTTGGGATCAGCCGCGCCGAACACCACCCGCGCCAGGCGCGAATGCAGCATGGCGCCCGCGCACATGGCGCAGGGCTCGAGCGTGACGAACAGCTCGCAGCCGTCGAGGCGGTAGTTGCCGAGCGCCGCGGCACCGGCGCGCAGCGCGTTGATTTCGGCGTGGGCGCTCGGGTCATGCTGCGCGACGGGTGAGTTGCGGCCTGTTGCGATGACCTGACCATCCTTGACCAGCACCGCGCCCACCGGCACCTCGCCGGCCTCGGACGCCCGGCCTGCCTCGGCGAGCGCCAGCGCCATCCAGCGCGCGTCGCCGGTCGTCTCGGAAAGTATCTTCGGCTCAGTTGTCATCCGGCATCTTGCGCGCCTGCGCCGCGGCGTCGAGCGCGTCCTTGACCTGCTTTTGCACCTGTTGGGCCTGCGTGCGTGCGTCAGCTGGCCCCTCGCCTGGTGCGGGCGCGGCGGCACCGGGGACCGACGGCAATGCGGGGGCCGCGGCGGTCGCCAGTTGTTTCTTCGCGATCATCCCGACGATCACGAGCACCAGCACCAGGCCAAGCAATCCGAACACGCGCATCTCTCAGCTTCCTTCCGCCACGGTCGCATTCGCCGTCGTCATGCCGAGGCGCTCCATCCACGCCGCCAACGCCTTCTCGTCCAGCGTGCCGGCGCTGTAGACGGCATGCATGGCGGCATGCGATTCGCGCCGGTGCTGGTTGAGCTTGACCTTGCACTGCAATGAACGCACGCGCAGTTCGAAGCCCACGATGCCGGCCAGCATCTTGAGCTGGAACTCCTCTCCCAGGTCGCGCCACTGCTGCGCATAGCCGGGCTCGTGTTCGCCGATGAGCTCCTTGAGCAAGGCATCCTTGGCGGCGGGCTCCTCGATCAGCCGCGCTTCCACGGTGCAATGCACCACCAGGTAATTCCACGTGGGCACGCGTGCGAGATCGGGGTAGACCGAGGGCGACAGGTACGAATGCGGGCCGAGGAAAGTGACGACCGCCTGCGGCCGCGCCTGCAGGTAGCGCCAATGCGGGTTGGGCTTGGCACAGTGGCCGAGCAGCACCAGCGGGTTGCCCTCCTGCTGTTCGGCCACCAGCGGCAGGTGGGTGACGAAGGGCAGGCCGTCGTCGTCATTGGAGATCAGGCTGGCGAACGGGTGCGCGCGCATCAGCTCCAGCGCGATGGCCGGGTCCTTGGCGTTGAACTGCGGGGGCATGTACATGGGGCGGTTTCCTCGTGGCGAGCCACCGATTGTCCCCGAGCCGCCGCTATCTTGTCGGGCGCGGCGCTTCCAGCAGCTTGACCATGGCCGTGTAGCCGCGCGCACGGGCCAGTTGCAGCGGCGTGTTGCCCTGGCGGTCGGTCAGCTTCAGGCTGGCGCCGGCATCGATCAGCGCCGCCAGCGTGCGCTGGTGGCGCGGGCCGCCGTCGCCGAGCACGATGGCTTCGATCACCGCCGTCCAGTGCAGGTTGTTGACGTGGTCGAGCGGTGCGCCGGCTGCGATCAGCCGGCGCACGACCTCGTCGTGGCCCAGATGCGCGGCGGCGATCAGCGCGGTGCCGTCGTAGCGGCTCGTCACCTGCCCCGCATTGGCCCCGAGCGACAGCAGCAGCGCGAGCGTCGCGGGGTCGTCGGCCACCGACGCGATGGTCACCGCGTCGTAGCGGTCGTCTTCGAGCGCATCGAGGTTCGCGCCCGCCTTGGCCAGGAGCTTCACCGCCTCGCGTTGCCGTGCATGGGTGGCGACATGCAGGGGCGTGCGGCCCCGCGCATCGCGCGCATCGAGATTGGCGCCGGAGGCGATCAGGCTCTTCAGCTTCGGCAGGTCGCCGTGCCAGGCGGCCCGGTGCAGCCCTTCATAGGCCAGCACCTCGGCCGCCAGCGGCGGCACCTGGGCCCACACGCCGGCCGATACGCCCACGCCGAGCGCGACCGCCAACACGCCGGACCAGATACCGCGCTTCATCATCAGCCCAGGAGGCCCTTGACCTTTTCGAGCGCCGCGTTGGCGCACTGGTCGTCCAGGTGGCCGCCGGGCGCACCGCCCACGCCCACCGCGCCGATCACGTCGTTGCCCGACTTCACGGGCACGCCGCCGCCCAGCAGCAGGAAACCCGGCAGGTAGACGAGGTTCGCGGCGCCGGGGTTTTTCTGCGCGCCTTCCATCATGGCCTGGGTCGCGCTCTTGGCCGATGCCGAGGTCCAGGCCTTGCGCTCGCTCGACGCCAGCGTGTGCGGGCCCGCGTTGTCGGCACGCTGCACGGCGCGCACGGTGCCGGCGCGGTCGACCACGGTGGCTGCCACGTTGTAGCCGTTGGCGGCGCACGCAGCCACCGCCTCGGCCGCGATCTGGTTGGCCAGCGCGAGCGAGATGTTCTTTTCGGTGCGCACCGCGGGTGCGGGCGTCTGGGCCTGTGCGGCGGATGCGGCAAGCAGGACGGCGAGGCCGCCAAGGCGAAGGGTGGAACGCATATTTTGGTTTCTCCAGTGGATGCAGGGTGATTGCGCCGGCGAGTTGCCGGCGGCTGCGCCACTGTAGAAAACGCCGGCGTCCGCGGCCATTCGTACGGCTACGCCCGGCCCTCCGTAGAACTACGGAGCGAGGGTTTCAGGCGTCCCCGGCCACCAGCACGGCGTAGCGCCGGATCAGCTGCGCCAGCGAGTCGCAGTCGAGCTTGGCAAAGACATTGGCGCGATGGGTCTCGACCGTGCGCGGCGACAGCGCGAGCGTGCGCGCGATCTCCTTGTTGGTGAGACCCTGCGCGATGAAGGCCAGCACCTCGCGCTCGCGTTCCGACAGCTGCGCGACCCGCTCGCGCGCCGCCTGGTCGGCCTGCGAGCGCTCGCGCGAGCGCACATGCTGGCGCACGGCCTGCTGCAACGCCTCCAGCAATTGCTCGTCGTCCACCGGCTTCTCGAGGAACTCGGCCGCGCCGGCCTTGAAGGCGCGGCGGCACATCTCGACCGTGCCATGGCCGGTCAGCATGATCACCGGCTGGTCAACGCCCTGCGCCACCAGGCGGTTCAGCACGGTGAGTCCGCTGATTCCAGGCATGCGCACGTCGAGCACGATGGCCCCCACGCCTGCACGGTCGAATCCGTCGATGAAGGCTTGCGGATCGGCCCAGCCCTGCACCCGCAGGCCGACCGTGCCGATCAGCAGCGACAGGCTTTCACGCACCGCCTGGTCGTCGTCGATCAGGTGAATGAGCGGCGACTGCGGCTCATGGGTGGCCGAGGCATTCATGCCGGCTGCTCCGCCGGCTGCGCCACCAGAGGCAGCAGCAGCGTGAAACGCGCACCGCGCGGCGCCACGTTGGCGGCGCTCAGGCTGCCGCCCATGCCGCTCGCCAGCGTCTCGCTCAGGCTGAGGCCAAGGCCCAGGCCGCCCTCGCGCGTGCTGAAGAAGGGTTCGAAAAGGCGCGGCAAGGCTTCCGGCGCAATGCCGCGGCCGTTGTCGGTGACGGTCAACACGCCCTCCTGGCCGTTGCGGCCGACCGCGACCGCCAGCCGCCGCTCCGGCGCGGGCACGAGTTCCAGTGCCTGCAGCGCATTCATCAGCAGGTTGTGCACGATCTGCTCGAGCGCCACGGCGTCGGCCTGCACGCGCACGGGCGCTTGCGCGGTGGCGTCGAACTGCGCCGACACCGAGCGCTTCGCGAACTCCGGCGCCAGCAGATGCATCGCGCTGCGAACCAGTTCCTGCAGCACGAGCGGGCGAACTTCGCCCTCGGCCTCGGGCCGCTCGATGACGCGGCGCAGCCGGCCGACCACGCCGGCCGCCCGGCGCGCCTGCTCGACCGCCTGTCCCATGGCATCGCGTGCCGTGGCCAGGTCGGGTGGATCGTCGTCGAGCAGCCGGCGCGCGGCCTGCGCATTGGCAAGCACCGCCGTGAGCGGCTGGTTGAGTTCGTGCGCGAGGCCCGCCGAGAGTTCGCCCAGCGCGTTCAGGCGCGCCACCTGGCCGAGCCGCAGCAGCTCTTCGGCCCGGCGGCGCGCAATGCGCTGCCGCTGCGCGGCCCATAAACCGGCCAGCAGAAAACCCACGGCCGCAGCCCAGCCGGCCATGCTGCGCCAGGGCAATTCGCCCCAGCCCACGTGGCGCACGGCCACGAGTTCGAATGGCTGGCTCGGAGACGCCAGCGCTTTCGTGAGATCGAAGCGCCAGCCACCCGCCGCCGGCCGGCCGGGCTGCAGCACCAGTTGCTGTCCGTCGCGCTGCAGGCTCAGCCGCACAGGGCTGCGCTGCGGGTCCATGGGCCAGTCGCGCCACGGCACGGAGCCGGCCAGGTCGATCTCGAGGGCGTAGCTGAAAGGCGTGGCGCCGATCACGAGCTGGTAGCGGCCGCGCGCAAGATCGAGTGCCGCCAGTTCGGCGCGGCGCTGGCTGCGCGAACGCGCTTCCGCGGCGGCCAGTGCGCCGGCCTGCTTGTCGTCGGGCCAGGCCTCGTCGCCTCCGCGCCGCTGCACGCGCAGGATCGATGGATAGACCGACGGCAGGCGCTGCTCCGGATGGTCCGCGCCGGCGCCGGGTTCGAGCAGCGCGACCGTGGCCAGCACCGCGTCGTACTGCACCACCTGCTGGCTCATGATCCGGTGGGCAATGCGCACGTCGGAGCCGAAATCCTGCTGCAGCTGCGCGAGCTCGGCACGCGCGAGCCACACCGCGCCCACGCCCGACAGGACAAGCCATGCCAGCCACCACCCACCCTGCGCGCGCAACCACTGTTTCATGGCGCGGATTGTGCCTCTCGCTGCGCGCCCGGCCGATGTTGGCCGAGAATGCGGGCCCAGACATGGCTGAACTGCAGGACTCCCTTTTTCCCGATCTCCCGCGCCCGCCAGAGGCGCCTGCGACCCCGCCGCCTCTTCCGGCCGATCCAGCCGCCGAGCCGCCGGCCCGAAAGAAGGCACGCGGAGGCACCGTGGCGCCGGCACCGGTCGATCCGGCACTCGTCGACCTGGCCGCCGCGCTCCCTCCCGGGCTTCGGCTCGGCACCTCGTCGTGGAGCTATCCCGGCTGGGGCCATCTCGTCTGGGATGGCGACTACGCCGAGAGCGTGCTCTCGAAGAACGGCCTCGCCGCATTGGCAAGACACCCGCTCTTTCGCACCGTGAGCCTGGACCGCAACTTCTACCGCGCCCTCACCGCAAGCCAGTACGCACGCTATGCGGCCATGGTGCCGGACGACTTCCGCTTCGTGGTGAAGGCGCCGAGCCTGGTGACCGATGCCACCGTACGCGATGAAAGCGGCCGCGGCACGCAGGTGAACCCGGTGTTCCTGAACAGTGAGATCGCCATCCAGGAGTTCGTGCAGCCCGCGCTCGAAGGCTTGGGCCACCGCATCGGCGCGCTGGTGTTCCAGCTGAGCCCGATTCCGCCGCAACTGCTGGCGGACCAGCCCGCGCTGTTGGCGCGAATCGGCGAAATGCTCGAATCGCTGCCCGGCCTGAAGCCAGCCGCACCCGATGCCGTGATTGCGGTCGAAGTGCGCGATCCGCAATTGTTGTGCCCCGCCTTTGCCGACATGCTGCGCAGCGTGGGCGCCACCTTCTGCATGGGCCTGCACGCCAAGATGCCGCCGATCGAAGACCAGCTGCCGATGCTGCGTGCGCTGTGGCCCGGGCCGCTGGTGTGCCGCTGGAACCTGCACCGCCGCCATGGCCGCTTCGGCTATGAAGATGCGGAAAAGCTCTACGGGCCGTTCGACAGGATCGTCGATGCCGACCCCGAGACGCGCGAGGCGTTGGCCAAGGTGATTGCCGGCACCACGCGTGCGGGCCAGAACGCCTTCGTCACCGTGAGCAACAACGCCGAGGGGTGCGCGCCGCTGACGATCGCCTCGCTCGCGCAGGACATCGTCAATCTGCCGAAGCGCTAGCGCTTGGCGAGCGCCGTCATCTCGAGCTCGACGCTCGCATTCTTGGGCAGCGCATAGACGCCCACCGCGGTGCGCACATGCACGCCCGCATCGCCGAACACGCGGTGCAGCAGGTCGGAGGCCGCATCGGCCACTTCGCTTTGCTGGGTGAAATCGGCGCTGCACTGCACGAAGACGCCGACGCGCAGGAGCTTCTCGATGCCGTCGAGCGAGCCGAGCTCGCGCCGCAGCAGCGTCAGGCAGCGCAAGGCGCAGATCTGTGCGGCCTCGCGGGCCTTGCCGAGCGACACCTGGTCGCCCACGCGGCCGATGACGACCACCGTGGTGCCCACGCGCGGCACCTGGCCGCTGGTGTAGAGCGTGTTCCCATCGCGCACGATGGGTGCGTAATGCCCGCCGGCCACAAGCTCGCCCTCGAAGCTGTGGCCCAGCTCGGCGGCGATGCTGTCGGCAATCTGGTCTCTTGTCTGCGCTGTCATGAGGCTTCCATCGAATGAAGCCTCATTGTCGCCAGCCGCGTTGCGAAGAACAGATACAGATCGCGCGGACTCGGTGCGCAACAGTTGGCCCAGCCGTGTTCCTGCGGCTCGATCGCCAGCACGTCAGGCAGGCCGGGCCGAATGCCATTGGCCAAGCACCTCATGGATACTTTCGCCCACGTGGCTTTCGATCAGCGAGAACGAATCGGCCTTCCACCGGATCGGCTCGATGGAATGCCTCTCGATTTTCCGTGGCGTATAGGCCAGGGTCATGTGAGGCGTAAAGCCATGCTCGGGCTTGAAGCCCGCGTCCGCCAGCGCCTCGCCAAGACGCTGCCTGAACGCCGCAAGCGCTGAAGCACCGTTGTCGCCGCCGCACAGCACGAATGCCTTGCTGCCCTCGAACTGCATGGCGGTGTCGAACACCACGTCGAACGACGGCGGCGCCACGGTGGCCGCGGCCTCGAGCGCGGCCTGCACCTTCTCGCGCGGCACCGCCGCCGGATAGCTTCCGAGATGATGCAGCGTGACATGCAGCCGATGCGCCTTGGTCAGCTTTGCCTTCAGCGCATGCCGGTCACGGAGCCGCGCACCCAGCGTGGCAATCGACTCCGCATCTTCCGGGTTCGGGTAGATCGCGAAGAACAGCGAGCGGATTCGCCGCTCCTTGCGTGGCACGGTGATGCGTGCACGACGCAGAGATGCCGGCGGCGGCGGGGGCGGATCGATGCCGGGGAGCAGAAGTTGTTCGGGCATGGGCGAGGTAGATTCAGGCGATTCGGCTCAGGAATTTCCGTTGGGGCGTTCTGCTTGACGGACCAGGGGGTGACCCTATTCTTCGCGCCGTTTGAGGACAACAACCTCCGTTTGCAGGAAACGCAGAATTGCGGATGACCGACCGCCATCTCAACACATGGACACACTGATCAACGGCCCTGACGGCCGCCCCCGCTGCCGCTGGTGCGCGGCCGCGCCCGAATTCCTGGCCTATCACGACACCGAATGGGGCTATCCGGTGGCAGACGACAAGCGCCTGTTCGAGAAAATCTGCCTTGAAGGTTTCCAGTCGGGCCTGAGCTGGCGCACCATCCTGGCCAAGCGGGAGAACTTCCGCGCGGCGTTCCACGGGTTCGACTTCGACAAGATCGCCCGCTTCACCGCGCGAGACGTCGAACGCCTGCTGCAGGACCCAGGCATCGTGCGCCATCGCGGCAAGATCGAGGCCGTGATCCACAACGCCGCCCGGGCGCAGGAACTCGTTGCCCTTCACGGCTCGCTGGCTTCATTCTTCTGGAGCCATGAGCCGGATGCAGCGCAGCTCGCCGAACCGCAGACCGCTTCGACCTCCGAGGCGTCCATTGCACTGTCCAAGGCCTTGAAGAAGCTCGGCTGGAAATTCGTCGGGCCGACGACGGTGTACGCCTTCATGCAGGCGATGGGCCTCATCAACGACCATGCAACCGGCTGCGCGATCCGGGCAAAAGCGGCACATGCACGCAACAGGTTCAAAAGTCCGGCCCGCTGACCCCGGGGGCCGGCTGCGGAACTCGCGCCTGCAGCGCGGCTCTGACGGACCATGAACGCCACACCAGAACCCGGCCTTCCCCGGCGCACCATTGCGGCGGCTCTGGTTGCCGCGCCCGCGCTCTGGCTGGGCGCCCGCGCGCAGCCAGCGGCTGCCCGGTTCGCAACACCCTCGCAGACCGAGGGACCGTTCTATCCGGTTCGCCTGCCGCAGGATTCCGACAACGATCTGCTGCGCAACGGCACGCTGAACTATCGCCGCGGCCAGCCGGCCTGGGTCGACGGCACCGTGACCGATCTGGAGGGCAAGCCGCTGCGCGGCGCCCAGGTCGAGATCTGGCAATGCGACGAAAACGGCCACTACCACCACCCGGGCGACGGCGACCGCGCCGACGCCGCTTTCCAGGGCTTCGGCCGCGTCGCTGTGGGTGCGGACGGCAGCTGGCGCTTTCGCACCATCCGGCCCGTGCCCTACAGCGGCCGCACGCCTCACATCCACGTCAAGGTGAAGCTCGGCACGCGCGAATTGCTGACCACGCAGCTCTATGTGGCAGGCGACCCGGGCAACGCACGCGACTTTCTCTGGCGCAATCTTCCCCAGGCCGCGAAGGACGCCGTCACCGTGCCTTTCGAGCGCGGGCCGGACGGATTGCAGGCGCGCTTCCCGATCGTCGTCGCGGCCTGATCGCGTGCGCACACGGAGTGCGTCAGCTACGCATCAAGGGGAGCCGATAGCCTCGACAGGACTGCCGCACGGCAGACATCCAGAATTTCATCGGCGAGGGGCGAGTCGTCAGGACACGCCCGCGACAGCACTATTGCGCCAATCACCTGCGCAATGACGTCGATCCGCTTGGCGCGCATGTCGCCTTCGCGATCGCCTTCCTCCGGAGCGCCGAGCCGCTTTCCCAGAGTCGCCAGCAGGCTTTCCAAGCCGGTCGCAAAAGCCATCTTGATCGACTCCGGCTGACGCGCAGCGTCTCCGCATAGCGCGGCCATCGTGCAACCTTCACCACGGGTGTCGCGGTGCTCACGAGACAGATAGTGCTTGACGAACTCCATCGAATCGACGCCGTCGGCTTTAGCGGCCGTCTGCGCAAAACCACAGGTCGCCGCTTCCGCCATCAGGTCGGCCTTGGATCCGAAGTGCTTGTAGAACCCGCCGTGCGTAAAGCCGGCAACCGCCATCAAGTCCGCAATCCCCACCCCGTCATAGCCTCGCTCGCGAAACAGCGTGGAGGCCGTCTCGACGATGTGCGCCCGGTTCGCCTGGGCCTGCGCTTTGGTGACCTTCATGTCCAGGATCTCTTCAGGTGTGTCGTCAGTGAAGTCACGAATATACATTGATGTCGATCATCATCAAAGTCCTTGACAATAAAGATGATGATCGACATCATTAAGCCAACTTACCTCGGAAGGCTTCTGGAAATGAGCGACACCCACCTGACCGCCCCCACCCGCTTCGTCGAAGTGGATGGCGACAAATTCGCCTATCGCCGCTGGGGCAACACCTCCAGCGGACGGTCCCCTCTGTTCTTCGTCCAGCATTTCCGCGGCGGCCTTGATCACTGGGATCCCCTGCTGACAGATGGTCTGGCCGCAGGCCGCGAAGTCATCCTCTACAACGGTCGCGGCATTGCCTCCTCGACCGGCACGCCCCGCAACCGGATCGAAGACATGGCAGACGACATCGCCCTGGTGATCCGGGCGCTGGGCCTGCCGCAGGTCGACCTGCTTGGTTTCTCGATCGGGGGCTTCCAGGTGCAGGAGGTCGCACTGCGCCACCCGCAACTGGTTCGCAAGCTCCTTCTGCTCGGTACCGGACTGCGCGGCGGCGATCCGAAGATGGAGCCCAGGGTGCTGGAAGTCGCGCCGAATCCCGTGCCGACCGCGGATGACTTCCTCTACCTCTTCTTTGGCCGCTCGGAGGCTGCCAAGCAGGCGGGTCTGGCCTTCTGGGAGCGCCGCCACCAGCGCGTCGAGCAGGATCCGCCCAGCTCCATGGCGGTCGCTCAAGCCCAGGCCGAGGCGCACGCTGCCTACCTGCAGCCGTTGCCGGGTGCGAACCCCTATGCCTTCCTGAACGCCGTCACGCAGCCGACCCTGGTGCTCAACGGCGTCCACGACATCATGATCCCCACGATCAACTCCTGGCATCTGTCGCAGAACATTCCCAACGCGCAGCTTTTGATCTACCCCGACGCCGGACACGGCGCGCAGTTCCAGTACCCCGAGCGCTTCCTCCAACACGCAATCCAGTTCCTGGAGGAGTGATGCCACCCGCATCCCGTTTTCCTGCCTGACCAACGACCTTTTTCGACCAAGAGAAAACACATGACCTCCCATTCCACTGTTCTCATCACGGGCGCCTCGACCGGCATTGGCGCCATCTATGCCGACCGCTTCGCACGCCGCGGCCACGACCTTGTGCTGGTGGCACGCGACAAGGCACGGCTGGAAACGCTCGCTGCACGCCTGCGTGCGGAAACCGGCGTTGTCGTCGATATCCTCCCGGCCGACCTGACCCAGCCCGGCGATCTGGCCGCAATCGAGACGCGCCTGCGCGAGGACGTCAGGATCGAAACCCTGATCAACAACGCCGGGGCCGCGCTGTCCGGCCACTTCATCGACCAATCGACAGACGATGTCGCCCGCCTGGTCAGCCTCAACACCACCGCACTCGTAAGGCTGGCGAGTGCCATCGCCCCGCGCCTGGTGCAGGCCGGCAAAGGCGCGATCGTCAACATCGGCTCGGTGGTCGGCCTCGCGCCCGAGTTCGGCATGTCGGTCTACGGTGCGACCAAGGCCTTCGTGCTGTTCCTGTCCCAGGGGCTGAGCCTGGAGCTCGCGCCCAAGGGTGTCTATGTGCAGGCGGTGTTGCCAGCCGGCACCCGTACAGAGATCTGGGAGCGCGCGGGCATTGACAGCAGTGCGATGCCTGATCTGATGGGAGTGGAAGAGCTGGTAGATGCCGCGCTGGCCGGATTCGACCGCCGTGAACTCGTGACCATCCCGCCGCTGCACGATGCCGCGCGCTGGGAGGTGCTGAACACGGCACGTCAGACCCTGCTCGCGGACATCCGGCAGGCGCATGTGGCAGAGCGCTATCGAACCGCCGCCTGAAACCGCAAAAAGCTCCAGAGCGGAAGGAATAGCACATGACATTCAAGGCACTGCTCGCCAGCAAGACCGGCGACACCATTTCAACCAGCCTGGTCGACTTCAAAGACGAGGATCTGATGCCGGGCGACGTCACCGTCGCGGTCGAGTACTCGACGGTGAACTACAAGGACGCGATGGCGCTCAGTGGCCGGTCGCCGGTCATTCGCCAGTTCCCGCTGATTCCGGGTATCGACTTTGCCGGTGTCGTCGAGTCGTCGACCTATCCCGGCCTCGTCGCCGGCGACCGTGTGCTGGCGACCGGCTGGGGACTGAGCCAGACGCACCATGGCGGCTTCGCGCAGAAGGCGCGAGTGAGCGGTGATTGGCTGGTCAAGATCCCGGAAGTCTTTTCGACCCGGGATGCCATGGCCATCGGCACCGCCGGGTTCACCGCCATGTTGGCGGTGCTCGCACTGGAGCATGGCGGCCTGACACCCGAACGCGGCGACATCCTGGTGACCGGCGCCAATGGCGGCGCCGGCTCCGTGGCGATCGCATTGCTGTCGGGCCTGGGCTATCGCGTGATCGCATCGACCGGCCGCCTCGACGAAGCCGCCTACCTGCGTGCGCTGGGCGCGGCGGACGTCATCGACCGCCACACCCTGTCCGAAGCGGGCGCACCGATCGCCAAGGAGCGATGGGCCGGGGCCATCGATTCGGTCGGCAGCCATACGCTGGCGAACGTCCTGGCGCAGACCCGGTATCGCGGCGTGGTCGCGGCCTTCGGCCTCGCACAGGGCGTGGATCTGCCGGCATCCGTCCTGCCCTTCATCCTGCGCAACGTCACCCTCGCCGGCATCGACTCGGTCAATGCGCCGCAGCCTGTGCGGCTGCAGGCGTGGTCGCGCCTGGCCAGCGACCTGGATCTGGACAAGCTCGCACGGACCACCAAGGTGATTGGCCTGGCTGAAGTGCCTGAAGTCGCCAGCCAGGTACTCGCAGGGAAGGTTCAGGGGCGCACCATCGTCGACGTGAACGCCTGACCGCACCAGGATCGCGCATGCCCTACATCGACACCCCCACCCAATCGATCGATGTCGACGGGACTGCGTTCGCGTACCGCGATCTCGGGCCGCGCAGTGGCGTGCCGCTGGTCCTGCTCAACCACTGGGGCGCGGTCCTCGACAACTTCGATCCGCGCATCGTCGATGGGCTTTCCCGCCGGCATCGCATCATCGCCATCGACTACCGGGGGATCGGCGCTTCAGGCGGAACGGCACCTGTGACCATCGATGCGATGGCACAGGACGCGATCGCACTGATCCACGCACTGGGTTTCGAGAAGGTCGATCTGCTTGGCTTCTCCCTCGGAGGATTCGTGGCGCAGGACATCGTGCTGAAAGCCCCCGGCCTGGTGCGCCGGCTCATCCTGACCGGCACCGGGCCGGCAGGCGGCAAAGGCATTGACCAGGTAGGGACGGTCTCCTGGCCGCTGATGGCCAAAGGCTTGCTGACGCTGCGCGATCCGAAGACCTACCTGTTCTTCACCTCCACGGCCAATGGCCGTCAAGCCGCGAAAGCCTTCCTGGAGCGGCTGAAGGAGCGCAAGGCGGATCGGGACAAGGGGCCGACGCCCAGCGCCTTCCTGCGACAGCTGAAGGCAATCAAGGCCTGGGGCCGGCAGGCGCCGCAGAATCTGGGCGGCATCCGCATCCCTGTGCTGATCGCCAATGGCGACAACGACATCATGGTGCCCACCGTGAACAGCCATGACATGGCGCGTCGCATTCCCGGCTCACAACTGGTCATCTACAAGGATGCCGGGCATGGCGGGATTTTCCAGTACCACGGCGAGTTCGTGCCCAAGGCGCTGGCCTTCCTCAATGACTGAGCGGCGGCATCCTTGGCGGCCGGCTGCAGGCCGCCCTTCCCGGCCGCACCCTGCGGTGCCGGGCCGAAAACCCATTCAATAAAGAACTCTGGAAAAAAGTCCCCCATGAAAGCTTTCATCATCGATCGCTACGGAAAGAAAGAAGTTGGCCGCATCGGCGAAATGCCCGACCCCGAGGTGCGGGACGATGACGTCCTGATCCGGATCCACGCGGCGAGCATCAATCCCCTGGACTCGAAAATCAAGAGCGGCGAATTCAAACTGATTCTTCCCTACCGCCTCCCCCTGATCCTGGGCAACGACTTGGCCGGAACGGTCGTACGGGTCGGCGCTCGCGTTCGCAGCTTCAAGCCCGGTGATGAGGTCTATGCACGCCCTGACGACGATCGCATCGGCACCTTCGCCGAGTTCATTGCCGTCAAGGAATCGTCGCTGGCGCTGAAGCCCACGAATCTCAGCATGGTCGAGGCCGCATCCCTTCCTCTGGTGGCCCTGACGGCCTGGCAGATGCTGGTCGAAACCGCCAAGCTGAAAAGGGGGCAGAAGGTACTGGTCCATGCCGGCTCCGGCGGCGTAGGCACCATCGCCATCCAGCTTGCCAAGCATCTCGGAGCGTTCGTGGCCACGACCACCAGTACGGCCAACATCGCCTGGATGAAGGCCTTGGGCGCCGACGTCGTCATCGATTACAAGCAGCAGGACTTCGCCACGGTGCTTCGTGGCTACGACGTGGTGCTGAACAGCCTCGGCAACGACGAGCTGAACAAATCCCTCCAGGTTCTCAAGCCGGGTGGACATCTCATCTCCATCTCCGGACCGCCCACCCCTGCGTTCGCCGTCGCGCGAGGACTGGCCTGGCCGCTCCAACAGGTGCTGCGCCTGCTGAGTTTCGGCATCAGGAGGAAGGCGAAGAAGAACGGGGTCGAATACACATTCGTCTTCATGCGGGCCGATGGGGCGCAGTTGCGCGAGATCACTTCCCTCATCGAATCGGGCGCAATCCACCCGGTCGTCGACAAGGTATTCCCGTTTCAGGACACCCACAAAGCTTTGGCCTATGTAGACGGTGGGCGCGCCAAGGGCAAGGTCGTGCTGCAAATGATGTAGCTGCCGCGCATGCCTCCGCCAGCGTCTTCGATCAGGCCCTTGTCCAGCCTGGACAGACCATCGCATGACCGACGCGCAAACCTCGCGGGCCTTCGAATTCTCCGGCCGTCCATACGATAGGAGGCCACGCGCTGCGCGATCAGAGGACTTTGCTCGTATCGATGCAAAACGCGATCGACCTGACGTGCATGGCCTTCGCATATTGCTGGATCGCACAGCGCCACCGGATAGCACAACACTTCCTCCAGCGGAACATGCTTGTGGGCCAGCACTGGATGGCGAGCCGGTACGGCCACCATCAGTAAAGTTGCGCTCCAAGTTCTGCCTCCAACTCCTTTATGGTCCGAGACAGCGGCGACTGGTCAATGTGCAAACGTTCGGCCGCACGGGCAAAGTGAAGTTCTTCAGGATGCGGCCATGGCCATGCGCCTCGGGGCTGTCGTCGAACAGCAGCTTGGTGACGCCTTCGTCGCGGCCATTGGCAATGGCGCGGCCCGAAGCCGTCCAGGGGAAGACACCCTTCTTGACCTTGATGCCCTGCGCCTTGGCCTGGTCCTCGGTCAGGCCCACCCACGCCACTTCGGGGTCGGTGTAGGCCACGCTGGGGATCACGCGGGCATTGAAGGCACTGGCGGCCAGCTCCTTGTTGCCCTGCAGTTCACCGGCGATGACTTCGGCGGCCACATGGGCCTCGTGCACGGGCGAACGAAAATTGCGGCATCCGTGAATTGCAAGTACCCGTCTATCGTCTTCCAACCTTCAGTCCTCGCCGTTGGCATCAAAACCTGTGGCGGATTCCCAAGTCGTACCCTCTCGAAGACTTGTTGGCCGCAGTGGTCGCGCCGTTCAAGGCTTGTGTAGCACCGCCACCGTTGTTCAGGTGAGCGTACGTGGCGTAGAGGGCCGTGCGCTTGGATAGGTTGTACTCATAGCCTAGAGCCCACTTCTTAGTGATCCGATCAGTCGCCGAAGACAGGTCGACCGCGTATTGCGAGTAGGAGACGCGGATCACGCCAGCTCCCACGGGCACTAAGCCACCGACCAACCAGCCCTTGGCATTGCGGCGCACACCGCTTACTACACCTTTATCCCATGCGTAGTGAGCCATGACCGTGGCTACTCCGGCATCCCACTGACCGCCCACGTTGCTCTGCCGTGAGTTGCCAGCGGCGTATGTGGTGCGGCTGGTTGCAGCGGCGACAGAGAATGGGCCGCGTGAGAATCCGAGGCGTACGCCCCAGCCATTGCCATCATTTTTGGTGGCGCCGACATCACTGCTGTTCTCTCCCAGGTAGTACATGGCCTGACCATACAAACCTTTCAGTGCATCCTTCGGCAGAAAGTACCCGATGCTATTTGACGCACGAACCTGCGTCGTTCCTGTAATCGTCGAATTGAGGGTCTGGGTCGTGCCATTTCCCGTTGTTCCGAACGGATCGAATTCGCTTAAGTTCCAGAACTGCGGGGTGAAGTCCCGCCCCAGACGCAGTTCCCCCCAGTTACTCGACAAGCTCATCGTCGAGCGCCGGCCAAAGACCATAGCGCCGCCGCCAGCGGAGCCGCTTGACTGGTTGTTGGTATTTGTCGTGCCAAACGTGCCGTCATCGACGTTTAAGGACGATTCAAGCCAGAACGAAGCAGACATCCCGTCGCCCAAGTCCTCGACTCCTCGGAAGCCCAAACGCGAGGCGTTCAACCCAGAACTGATCAGCTGGGTCTTGTTCGCGACGCTGCCAGCGCCGTGCGCCATCCTGACGTCCAGGACTCCAAAAATTGTGATTGCAGATTGCGCGAAAGCGGAAATGGAAACAGTCATCGCTGCTAAGACGATCAAAGACTTCATCATGCAATTTCTCCTCGTTTGGACACATATCGTGAGAAGGCGGCTGCCATGGAGGGCACGTTTGCGCTATCACCAGAAAACAAAGTGCCTTCGCATTCGTCCGCCCGTACAAACGTTCAATTCAACACACCGAGAATGGAACGTTTGATCCATATTAGGTCAGCATGGATCATTTGATTCATGATGGTTTGCACCTATGGGCCCCAGGTGTGCAGCGTGCAAACACCCACTTTGGGCATCGGCAGCAAGATGAGCGAGGTGGCCCGGCGCCCCCTCGCACCAAGCTGAAGAAGAAGAAGAGCGAACGTGACTCCACTGAGCATTGCTGCTCTGGATGCTCTTACCGGGGGCAGGTGTGAAGCTGAGATCAATCTCTCGGCGCCGTGGATGGTCTGCTCAATCATGGTTTGTACCCAGGCCATATGCACAGATCATATGTTCCACTATTTGCACTTTTAGGAACATATGATCCAATCCGATCTCCCGTTCAGTGCCCTTCCGGAGCCTTGGGATACCCCGCTAGGCGCAAGTCGTTGATCGTTCACAGCAAGCTGGAGAACAAGGTATGAATTGCGCAGAGACCTCGGTGAACAGTGGCATTGAATACGCGCCTCCCGAAGGACACATGAGCGGGGCCAACCGCCTGATGGTGTCTCGTCGAGAACTCATTCTTGCCGCCGGGGCCTTGGCTTGCGTAAGCGCGACGGCGAATCCCGCCGATGCTGCGCGCGATGCGGGTCTCCCGGTCAGAAAAGCACCGCCGGGACATGTACATCGCAATTTCGGCTATGGTGCGTCCGCCAATCATCCGGCTGCAGTCGATGCAGCTCGGCGGGTTCGCCTTCAGGGGGGAGGCGTTTTTGACATGTACTTGGCCGCCCTCGCGGTCGCATGGGTAGTTGATCCAGCGAATTGCAGCCCTTTCGGCCGAATGCAGGGGCTGTACTTAAGCAATGGCAAGTACAGCTGCCTGCATGCAGCGACCCAGCTTCGGAGTGAGGCCGGGTCAACAGTGCCTTGTCCAGGAAACGTTCCGGCCTACTTTCATTTGCAGAGTTCGGGGCGGCTCAGGCTTTCCATGGCATCGATTCTGGCCCCAGCCCTTGCCATAGCCCGGAAGGGCTTCCGTCCCACGGATGCGCTGCGCGTTGCGATTCGAAGCTCCGCTGGAGAAATGCATCCGGAAATGAGGACGATCTATATGGATGATGGTGGTCAAGTGCGGTCGGACGTCCGCAACCCGCAATTGGCCGAATTCCTTGAAGTATTGGGTCGGATGCCCGATGAAGGTGCCCTCTGGGACGAGCTCTATGCTCGCGAGCCAGGGCCGTGGCGGCGGAACGAGCTACCGACTAATGCGCCCCGCGAAAGCTTGCCCAAGGAACTAGTTTTGCGCGGCCTCGATGGCCGAACCTATCAACTACACACAACAGGGAACCTGGAGACCTGGGGCACTTGGACGTTGCTCAGTGCCGCCGTGACGGCCGATCTCCAGGCTTCCGGCACGCTCTCCACGCTAGAGGCTGCCGCGGAGGCCTACCTTTTGGCGACTATCCTTGTGCTGGATCGGATCCCTTTCAGAGTGGGCACGCTCAAACCCAAAACGGCCAATCCGTCAATCGACGTTGACCTCCAGTACGAAAGCCGCGTGATCGCCGAGCGTGTGCGCAAGCTACTCGCCGCTTCGCGTGCTGACTTGTGGGCTGATCTGGATCGCACCTATTTCTCCGGCGGAGCTAGCAACACTGACGATAGGAACACTAACGCATTCGCCTTTGCTGTGAACGACGATTTCTTGTCCTTCACGACATCAATGGGTCCGTGGTTCGGCTCAAAGCGCTCCTGGTTCGGCGCCGGCCTCGCTTACAGCTATGCCATGAAATCAGGCCAGCTGTTCACCGGCCAAACACACGACGCGACCGAGATGTCCTCACTGATCGTCGAGCGTGACGGTCGCCCCTGGCTCGCCATGGGGGCGGCTGGGAGCGAGAGGATCTTCGGTGCGCTAACCTATCTATTGCACCTGAAGCTGGGGCTCAATTGCCGTGGTGACATGGCAGATTTGATGATGATGCCTCGCCTTTTCCCCAAGGACAGCAAGGTCCGCATCCATTCAGATATGCCGAGAAGCGTTCAGCAGCATCTCGTCGGTCGGGGATTCACTTTGGCTGCCACAAGCTACGACTTGGAAAAGCACCTCGGCATCGTCAATCTAGTTGAGCAAGTAAGGCCTGGCGTGTTCCGTAGTGGAGCGGACCCTTCAGGCGATGGTGGGGCGCTGTAGGCAATCACCCACGACCGTCGCCCGACGAGATGTCCGAGCGTTGATTTCCATCCAGAAGTCACCCACTGGGGGTGCGGATAAAAACTTGGACTGGTTTTATGTCGCAAGTCCTACGCTCACCCGATATTCGATCGGGCTGAGTGAGCCTAGGGAGACCTTGATCCGCTTCTCGTTGTACCAGCGGATATAGGCATCAACGGCCTCGATGAACTGTTCAATGGTCGTGGTCTGCAAATTCCGTGGATAGAGCAGTTCCGTTTTCAGCCTGCCGAAGAAGCCTTTCGCACGCCGCATTGTCAGGCGAGCATGCCTTGCGAGACATCGAGCGTGTGAGGTCGGCTTCACTCATTCTCGATAACAAGCCTGGCCAACGGTAGTGCCTCCCGCGATCGGAGTGGACCACTGGCCGATCAGCTGTGTCTGCTACGGTCTCAATAGCTGCATCCAGCATCGTGTTGACCAGTTCGGCGTCAGCGCTCGTTCCGATGGTCCAGCCGACCACCATTCCATCGAAGAGGCGGTTCTGGAACGCCGGCAGGTCAGATCGACGATGCTCTTGCGCATCGCTCGCGTGCTATCGGCCATCCGTGCACCGGCCAGCGCCACTGAGCGGTCATGTCGCCGAAGTTCTTGGCGGCGGTCAGGCGGCGCTTCTCGCGCTGTTTCTCATGCGCCGGAGACTTGCCCTGGGCGACGGTCTTCTTGGCATCCAGCAGCTTTTCGCGGGCCATCGCCAGCGAAATGCCCGCTGGCCCGTAGCGGCCAATGGTCAGGGTCTCGCGGCGGCCGTTGAGACGGTAATCGAAGCGGAAGGTGACGGTACCGGTGGGCGATGCCGTCACGTACATCCCATCCCGGTCAGAAGCCTTATAAGTCAAGGACTTAGGCTTCAAATTACGCAGTGCGGTGTCGGTAAGCATCGAGGTTTTTCCTCCTGTTCATGACGGCTTTTACCGTCAGGGGTCAGGAGACCTGCTGATGCCTGGAAAGCCGCATGAAACAAGCTTTCCAGAGGGGTGATTTACCGTCAAAGACCGATTTGGTCTCAATAGTAAACAAGGAGGTCTTGATACGACCTCCGGTTCCTACCGTCACCTCTACCGTCAATCCGTTTCGTTGCCCGGCGATAGCCGCCGATAGCTTCCGTGACGTATTTCCTTTTAAATCACCACGTTGCGGAGGATTTTCGATAGCTGGCGATAGTCCCCGAAGGACCTGATTTCACTCCCACTCGATCGTCGCTGGCGGCTTGCTCGACACGTCGTAGGTCACGCGGTTGATCCCGCGCACCTCGTTGATGATGCGGCCCGACACCTTCTTGAGCAGCGCGTACGGCAGCTCGGCCCAGTCGGCGGTCATGAAGTCGCTGGTCTGCACGGCGCGCAGCGCGACGACGTAGTCGTAGGTGCGGCCGTCGCCCATCACGCCCACGCTCTTCACGGGCAGGAACACGGCAAAAGCCTGGCTCGTGAGGTCGTACCAGGTCTTGCCGGTCTCGTCCTTGAAGTTGCGCAGCTCCTCGATGAAGATCGCGTCGGCGCGGCGCAGCAGGTCGGCGTATTCCTTCTTCACTTCGCCAAGGATGCGCACGCCCAGGCCCGGGCCGGGGAACGGATGGCGGTACACCATCTCGGGCGGCAGGCCGAGCGCCACGCCGAGTTCGCGCACTTCGTCCTTGAACAGGTCGCGCAGCGGCTCGAGCAGCTTGAGGCCCAGCTGTTCAGGCAGGCCGCCCACGTTGTGGTGGCTCTTGATGGTGACGGCCTTCTTGCTCTTGGCGCCGCCCGACTCGATGACGTCGGGGTAGATGGTGCCTTGCGCCAGGAAGGTCGCGCCCTTGACGGCCGGTCGGCCGTCAATTCCATTCTTGCCGCCGTCGCCCGCGGCCTTGAGCTTGGCGGCTTCCTGCTTGAACACCGTGACGAACTCGCCGCCGATGATCTTGCGCTTGGCTTCGGGGTCGCTCACGCCCGCGAGCTTGCCGAGGAACAGGTCGCTGGCATCGACGCGGATCACCTTCGCGTGCAGCTTGCCTTCGAACATCTCCATGACCATGTCGCCTTCGTTCAGGCGCAAGAGGCCGTGGTCGACGAACACGCAGGTCAACTGGTCGCCGATGGCGCGATGAATGAGCGCGGCTGCCACGCTCGAATCGACGCCGCCCGAGAGACCGAGGATGACTTCTTCATCGCCCACCTGCTCGCGGATTTTTTCCACGGCTTCAGCGATGTGGTCGCGCATGACCCAGTCGGGCTTCGCCTCGCAGATGCCGAGCACGAAGCGCTCGATGATGGCCTTGCCCTGCACGGTGTGCGTCACTTCGGGGTGGAACTGCAGCGCGTAATAGCGGCGCGCCTCGTCGGCCATGCCGGCGATCGGGCAGCTCTCGGTGCTGGCCATGAGCTTGAAGCCCGGCGGCAGTTCGGTGACCTTGTCGCCATGGCTCATCCACACGTTGAGCATGCCGTGGCCTTCGGGCGTGGTGAAGTCGGCGATGTCCTTCAGCAGCGCGGTGTGGCCGTGGGCGCGCACGGCCGCGAAGCCGAATTCGCGTTTGTGGCCGCCCTCGACCTTGCCGCCGAGCTGGTGCGCCATGGTCTGCATGCCGTAGCAGATGCCCAGCACAGGCACGCCCAGGTCGAACACGGCTTGCGGCGCCTTGTCGGTGGTCTCTTCGTACACGCTGGCATGGCTGCCCGAAAGAATCACGCCCTTCAGGTGGCCGTCGGCCGCGTATTCGCGCACCCACTCGTCGGTGACGTCGCAAGGATGCACTTCGCTGAGCACATGCGCCTCGCGAACGCGGCGTGCAATGAGCTGCGTGACTTGCGAGCCGAAATCGAGGATGAGGATCTTGTCGTGTTGCATGGAGAAGACTCGGTCAGAGCGTTGAAATGTCGAACAGCTTCACACCCGCCTTGGGTGCGGCCTGGATGAGTTGCTCGTCGAAGGTGGCGAGCGGGAGATTGAGGGAGCGCGCGAGCCAGAGATAGCCCGCATCGTAGAGCGACACGCCGACATCGATGGCTACGGCCAGCACGGCCTTGTGCTGCGCGGGCGCGAGTTCATGCAGCTCGACGCGATGGCGGATGGCGTCGAGCACGCTCCAGAGCCCTTCGACCGCCGACGCGGGGATGCGGCCGCTGCGCACGCCGTTGGCGAGGATGTTGGCGCACTCCCATTGCCAGGCATTGGGCGCCTGCGGCTCCACCTCGTCGCGGCGGATGGCGGCGTAGAGCTTGCGGGTGTGTTCGCTGGCCTGGTCGGGCAGCAGCCAGGCGGCGGTGACGGAAGCGTCCATGACGAAGGCTGTCACGATTGGCGCCCTTCGTCGACCAGCGCGCGCACCGATGGGCCGGGCTTGATGGTCGCGTGCAGCGCGTCGATCTGGCCGAGTTCGCGTTCGATCTGCTCGTCGGTGATCACCGGTTTGCGCCGCACCGGCAGCATGCGCACCACTTCCTTGCCGTGGCGGGTGATGCGAACCTCCTCGCCCTTTTCGACCAGGTCGATCAGGGCCGAGAAGTTGTTCTTGGCTTCGGCGATGCCGATAGATTGCATTTGGGCCAGAAAAATTGAATCTGGCCCAAATTCTAATACCAATCTGGCCTGACTTTCAAGGTCTGGCCAGATTGGGCTTACTCATCACTTATTCGGCGCGGTAGTTCGGCGCTTCCTTGGTGATCTGCACGTCGTGCACGTGGCTCTCGCGGATGCCGGCGGTGGTGATCTCGACGAATTCGGCCTTGTTCTTCATGTCTTCGATGGTCGCGCAGCCGCAGTAGCCCATGCTGGCACGCAAGCCGCCCGACATCTGGTAGACGATGGAGACCATCGAGCCCTTGTAGGGCACGCGGCCTTCGATACCTTCGGGCACCAGCTTGTCGGCATTGGGGTTGCCGGTGGTGGATTCCTGGAAGTAGGGCACGCGGCCTTCGATACCTTCGGGCACCAGCTTGTCGGCATTGGGGTTGCCGGTGGTGGATTCCTGGAAGTAGCGGTCGGCGCTGCCCTGCTGCATGGCGCCGATGGAGCCCATGCCGCGGTAGCTCTTGTAGCTGCGGCCCTGGAACAGCACGATCTCGCCGGGCGCCTCTTCGGTGCCCGCGAACATGCCGCCCATCATCACGGTGCTGGCGCCTGCGGCAATGGCCTTGGCGATGTCGCCCGAATAGCGGATGCCGCCATCGGCGATCAGCGGAATGCCGGTGCCCTGCAGCGCGGTGGCCACGTTGTCCACGGCCATGATCTGCGGCACGCCCACGCCCGCCACGATGCGCGTGGTACAGATCGATCCGGGGCCGATGCCGACCTTGACCGCGTCGGCGCCGGCGTCGGCCAGCGCACGCGCGGCATCGCCGGTGGCAATGTTGCCGCCGATCACGTCGACCTGCGGATAGTTCTTCTTGACCCAGCGCACGCGCTCGATCACGCCGGCGCTGTGGCCGTGCGCGGTGTCGACCACGATGGCATCGACGCCCGCCTTGACCAGCGCCTCGACGCGCTCCTCGGTACCCTCGCCCACGCCGACCGCCGCGCCCACGCGCAGGCGGCCCGAGGGGTCGCGCGCGGCATTGGGAAAGCTGGTCTGCTTGGTGATGTCCTTGACGGTGATCAGGCCCTTGAGCTCCCACGCGCTGTTGATGACCAGCAGGCGTTCGAGCTTGTGCTTGTTCAGGAGCGCCTTGGCCTCGGCCAGCGTGGTGCCGTCGGGCACGGTGATGAGCTTTTCGCGCGGCGTCATGATCTCGCTCACCGGCACGTCGTAGCGGCTCTCGAAGCGCAGGTCGCGCCCGGTCACGATGCCGACCACCTTGCCGCCGTCGAGCACCGGGAAGCCCGAGATGCCGAGTTCGTCGGACAGCTGCATGACCTGCAGCACGGTGTGCGTCGGCGTGATCACCACGGGATCGCGCAGAACGCCCGATTCGTAGCGCTTCACCTTGGCCACCTGCGCAGCCTGTTCGGCGGCGGTGAAGTTCTTGTGCACGATGCCGATGCCGCCTTCCTGCGCGATCGCGATGGCGAGGCGCGCTTCGGTCACCGTGTCCATCGCGGCGGAGACCAGCGGCAGATTCAGCGCGATGTTGCGGGAAAAACGGGTGGCGAGGGAGGTGTCCTTGGGCAGGACCTGGGAGAACGCTGGCACCAACAACACGTCGTCGAAGGTGAGCGCTTTGCCGAGAAGGCGCATGGGTGAAGCTCCAAAAGACGGATTGTAGCGACGCTCGGTACTTACCCGCCCTCCAGGGGGCATCAGCCGGCCTCGATCTGGCCGGCAAGGCGGGCGAACGTAGCCAATTTCCAACTCACCCCGAGCGAAAAGCTGTGGTCTGGATGTTGCCAAACGTAAGGCAACGCTAAACTCGCCGCATGAAATTCGCGCATTGGCTCGTACTGGGATGTGTTTGCCTGCTGCCGCTCGCGGCCAGCGCGCAATGGCAATGGATCGACAAGAACGGCAAGAAGGTCTTCAGCGACCAGGCGCCCCCGCCGGACGTGCCAGAGAAGAACATCCTTCGCCGCTCCGGCACGCCGCCCACGCGCGGCGGCTTCACGCAGGCCCCTGCCGAGGCCGATGCGCCCGATGCCGCGGCGTCCAAATCGCGCGAAGCAGCGGCCGCGCCCAAGCCGCCGGGCGTCGACAAGGAGCTCGAGGAAAAGACCAAGAAGGCGCAGGCGGAAGAAAAAGCCAAGCAGGCCGCCGAAGCGGAGAAGAACGCCAAGGTCAAGGCCGACAACTGCGACCGCGCGCGCCAGGGCAAGGCCACGTTCGACAGCGGCATCCGCGTGGCCAAGGTCAACGCGAAGGGCGAGCGCGAGATCATGGACGACGCCGCGCGTGCCGCCGAGCAGAAGCGCCTTCAGTCGATCATCGAAAGCGACTGCAAGTAACCCGAGCAGGCGGGCCGGTTCAGTAGCCGGCCTTGCCGCCTTTGCGGCGGTTGGCAAAAAGGCCCGTGCCTCGCGCGCCCTGGCGCTGGAAACGCTCGCGGCGCGCCACTTTCGGATCGACGGCCAACGGCCGGCACAGCTCGACGCGATCGCCGTCTTTCAGGGGCTGGTCCCAGCCCACCTCCCTGCCCCAGATTCCCGGCGTCATGGACTGGCGCCAGTCCAGTTGCGGAAAGCGCTGCGCAAGGTCGCTGGCCTTCACGGCATCGTCCACGGTGGCATCGGGCGCCAGCCGCAGGATCTGCTCGAACACTTCGCGCGGCGCGGGCGAGCAGCTCAGCGTGACTTCGATCATCAGGCCGCGCCGTAGACGTGCTCGGCGCGCTTGACGAAGGCTTCGACCAGGCTGGAGGCGATGGTGTCGAACACCGGCCCCACCAGCGCCTGCAGCGCAAAGTTGCTGAAGCCGTAACTCATGTGCAGCTCGACGCGGCAGGCACGCTCGCCGGGTTCGCCCACAGGCACGAATTTCCAGAGGCCGTCGAGGTTGGAGAACGGCCCGTCGACGAGCTTGAGGTGCACTTCGCGCCCCGGCATGTGGCTGTTGCGGGTGGTGAAACTCTGGTGAAGGCCGGCGAAAGCCAGTCCGACTTCAGCAGTCATTCCGGCTTCGTCTTCCTCGATGATCCGGGACTTGTCGCACCACGGCAGGAACTGCGGATACTTCTCAACGTCGATGACGAGCGCGTACATCTCTTCGGCGCTGTACCAGATGAGGACGGACTTGTTGACTGTTTTCATAGAATCGGGACAGCGTGCGCGACGGATTGTATTGAAGCCATGCGCCCCCATCTTCCCGAGCCATGGCCACCAAGAAACAAGATACCTCCTCCCGCATTGCCGACAACAAGAAGGCCGCGTACAACTATTTCTTCGAAGAACGCTTCGAGGCCGGCATCGTCCTCGAAGGCTGGGAAGTCAAATCCCTGCGCGAAGGCAAGGTCCAGCTGACCGACGGCTACGTGGTGATCCGCGACGGCGAGCTGTTCGTCGTCGGCCTGCAGATCAACCCGCTCAAGAGCGCTTCGACCCACGTCAACCCTGATTCCATCCGCACCAAGAAGTTGCTGCTGCACAAGGAAGAGATCCGCCGCCTGGTCGGTAAGGTCGAACAAAAAGGCTACACGCTGGTGCCGCTCAACCTGCACTGGAAAGCCGGCAAGATCAAACTCGAAATCGCGCTGGCCAAGGGCAAGGCCGAGCACGACAAACGCGACACCATCAAGGACCGCGAAGGCAAGCGAGAGGTCGAGCGCGCGATGAAGAGCCGCAGCCGCTAGTTCTTTTTTTTTGCGCGACATGGAATAAAACGCGCGCTGCAGGCGTTTGTGCGGTGTCATCGGATCGTCGGTGCCACCAAACCAGGAGTCTTTCCATGTCGCCTTTCCGCGCTTCCTCCGCCGGCATTGCCGCCGCGCTGCTGAGCAGCCTGCTCGCGCTTCCCGCACTCGCCCAGCCCAAGGCCGCCGACGGTGCCCTGGTCGGCCCGAGCGGCATGACGCTGTACACCTTCGACAAGGACACGGCCGGCAGCGGCAAATCGGCCTGCAATGGCGGCTGCGCGGCCAACTGGCCGCCCTTCATGGCCACCGACGGCGACAAGCCGGCCGGCGACTTCACCGTCGTCACGCGCGACGACGGCAAGAAGCAATGGGCCGCCAAGGGCTGGCCGCTCTACTACTGGTCCAAGGACACGAAGCCGGGCGACAAGACCGGCGACGGCGTCGGCGGCGTCTGGAAAACCGCCAAGCCCTGACCGCGACGCACCGCTCGCCTTTCCGTGGACGCCCGCCTGCTCGCCGAACAGATCCCGAGCCTGCGCCGCTACGCGCGCGCGCTCACGGGCGATGCCTGGGCGGCGGACGACCTGGTGCAGGACACGCTCGAGCGGGCCTGCGGCAAGTGGCGGCTCTGGGTGGTGGGCAGCGATCTGCGCGCATGGCTGTTCACGGTCATGCACAACATCTTCGCGAGCCAGCGGCGGCGCACGCCACCGCCCCACAGCATCGTGCCGCTGGACCACGTGACGCACGAGCTGCAGGGCGCCGTCGATACGGGCCGGGACCTCGGCAGCAGCCTCGACCTGCAGCGCTGCCTGATGCAGTTACCCGAAGAACAACGGGCCGTGCTGCTGCTTGTGACGCTCGAAGACCTTTCCTATGCCGAGGTGGCCAAGGTCCTTGGCATACCCGCGGGCACCGTGATGTCGCGCCTCTCACGCGCCCGTGCGCGGCTGCACGAATTGATGGATGGCGCCGCTGCGCCGAATCGCACCGGCCTGCGCCGCCTCAAGTGAAACCTTCCGCCGAACCATGAACCGCCCCGCCCCGCCCCCCACCGACGACGAGCTGCATGCCCTCGTCGATGGCCAGCTGTCGCCGGAGCGCCGCAGCGAGGTCGAAGACGCCGTGGCACACGACGCGGCCGTCGCCGAACGGGTCGCAGCGTGGCGCAGCCAACGGGACGCCTTGCGCCGGCTGCATGGCGACCTGCTCGGCGAACCCGTTCCGGCCCACCTGATGGGCGCACTCGATCGCAACCAGCCCCGGCAGGCTCGGCACGGCCGATGGATGCGATGGGGCGGCATGGCGGCCGGCATGCTGGTCGCCTTTGCCGCCGGCTGGCTCGGCAATGGCCAATGGTCGATACAGCGCGCCGCGCCGGCCCCATTGGCCAAGGCGCCCGCGATGCGCGAGTTCGTGCACGACGCATCGGTGGCGCACGCGGTCTATGCGCCCGAGAAAAGACACCCGGTCGAAGTGGCCGCCACGGAGCAGCAGCACCTCGTGCAGTGGCTCTCGAAGCGGCTCGACAGGCCGCTCAAGGTGCCGGACCTGGCGTCAATGGGCTACACGCTCGTCGGCGGACGCCTGTTGCCCGGGGAAAGCGGCGCACGCGCCCAGTTCATGTTCGAGGATGCTGCCGGCGAGCGCGTGACGCTCTACATCGGCACGCTCGACAGCCGCACTGCCGCCGGCATGGCCGCATCACGCGAAACAGCGTTCCGCTTTGCATCCGAAGGCCCGGTGCCCAGCTTCTATTGGGTGGACCAGGGCTTCGGCTATGCCGTTGCAGGCAAGCTACCGCGCGAGGTTTTGCTGAAACTGGCGACGCTCGCCTACCGGGATTTGTCTTGAGCCCGGCATAAACTGCCGGGTCGCACAACAACTGGCTTGTTTCGCGATTTTTCAACTGAAGGAGAAAACTGCATGAAATTGCTCAGCGCCTCGATCCTCGCGGCGGCATTGCTCGCCGGCTGCGGCGGCATGTCCAACAAGACCGCCAGCGCGCCCGACACCCCCACCCGCACCGCCGACGGCGTGCTCGTCGGACCGAACGGCATGACGCTGTACACCTTCGCCAAGGACACGGCCGGCGCCGGCACCTCCGCCTGCAACGCCCAGTGCGCGACCAACTGGCCGCCGCTCCCCGTGGCCGAAACCGCCAAGCCGATCGGCGGCTACACCATCATCATTCGCGAAGATGGCAAGCGCCAATGGGCCTACAAGGGCTGGCCGCTCTACTTCTGGGCCAAGGACGCCAAGCCGGGCGACAAGACCGGTGACGGCGTGGCCGGCGCCTGGAAGATCGCACGGCCCTGATCCCGTGGTCTCCTGATCGCGAAGGCCCCGTCAGATGGCGGGGCCTTTTTCTTTTTCCGCTCGCCTAGTGTGCGTTGGGAAGCGCGCCGTCGGCCACCGTGGCGCGGCGCCCGCGCAGTGCCAGCAATTCATTGAACACCAGCGCGCCGATGACCAGTGCACCGCCGGTCAGCACGCTGGCAGCGGGTTCCTCACCTGCGCCGATCCATGCCAGCGCAATGCCGAAGATCACTTCGAGCAAAGCCAGCAGAGCGACCTCGGGCGCCTTCAGCACCCGCGCGCACAGCACCGACAGCACGCAGGGAATGGCCAGCTGGAACACCCCCAGGAAAGCCAGCAGGCCGAGATCGCGTGCGTTTGCCTGAAACGGCAATGCAAAGGGCAGCGTGAACAGCGCGCTGAGCACCGCACCGATCAGCACCGCCGGCACCAGATCGATGTCATGCCCCTTGGCATGCGCATGCTGAACGACGGTCCAGTTGGTGGCGCCGGCCAGCGGCACGCACAGCGCCACCAGCGTTCCAAGCAGCGAGCCACCTGCCCCGCCCCGCATCAGCTGCGTGCCATACATCCAGGCAATGCCGAGCCCGGCCACCACGATGGCGAACCAGGTCCGCGCGGGCAGTCGATGGCCGATGAAGATGCGCGCGGCCAACGCGGTGAGCAACGGCCCGAGCGCCATCGTGACCAGCACGCTGGCGGTGGAAGCCAGCGTGAGCGCCACCATGAAGGCCGTGAACATCACGGTCCAGCAAGCGCCTGAAATCCACAGCGCCCGGCCGCCGTGCCGTATCTGGGAAAACACCGCCCGACCTCGCCAAAGCGGCAAGATCACCAGCAGCGCCAGCATCGTGAAAAGGCTGCGCCAGAAGGTGATCTCGAAACTGTGCGCCTCGGCGAGGTGCCGCGTGACGACGCCCGCCGTGGCCCACATCAGGGTCACGGCGACCATCAGCCACACGGCCCCGCCGTGCGTGAGGCGCAGCAGCATGGGCTACGCAGTGAAGGCGATCAGCTCGCCATTTCGCGGCTGGCCCGCTTGCGCTCGTGCTCCTTCAGGTAGCGCTTGCGCAGGCGCACGCTCTTGGGCGTGATTTCGACCAGCTCGTCGTCCTCGATGAATTCCACGCCGTATTCGAGCGTGAGTTCGATCGGCGGCGTGATCTTGATCGCGTCTTCCTTGCCCGAGACACGGAAGTTGGTCAGCTGCTTGGTGCGCGTGGCGTTCACCACCAGGTCGTTGTCGCGGCTGTGGATGCCGACGATCATGCCTTCGTACACCGGGTCGTTGGCCTTGACGAACATACGGCCGCGATCATCCAGCTTGCCCAGGGCATAGGTGAAGATTTCACCGTCGTCCATGGAGATCAGAACGCCGTTCTTGCGGCTGCCGATGTCGCCCTTGTGCGGTTCGTAACTGTCGAAGATGTTGCTGATGAGGCCCGAGCCGCGCGTCAGGTTCAGGAATTCGTTGGTGAAACCGATCAGGCCACGCGCCGGAATGCGGTACTCGAGGCGCACACGGCCACGGCCATCCGGTTCCATGTTGACCAGCTCGCCCTTGCGCTCACCCAGTGCCTGCATCACGCCGCCCTGGTGCTGCTCTTCGATGTCGGCCGTCACCAGCTCGATGGGTTCGTGCTTTTCGCCGTTGATCGTGCGGAACACCACACGCGGCTTCGACACGGCCATTTCATAGCCTTCGCGGCGCATGTTTTCCAAGAGGATGGTCAGGTGCAGTTCGCCGCGGCCCATCACCTCGAAGATGCCTTCTTCGTCGGTTTCGTTCACGCGCAGCGCCACGTTGTGCTGCAGCTCCTTCTGCAGGCGGTCCCAGATCTGGCGGCTGGTGACGAACTTGCCTTCGCGGCCGGCCAGCGGGCTGGTGTTGACGCAGAAGTTCATGGTCAGGGTCGGTTCGTCGACCTTGAGCATCGGCAGCGGCGCCGGGTTGACGGGGTCGGTCACGGTCACGCCAATGCCGATGTCGGCAATGCCGTTGATCAGCACGATTTCGCCCGGGCCGGCTTCGGTGGCCTGCACGCGGTCGAGACCCTGGAACGTCAACACCTGGTTGACGCGTCCCTTGACCGACTTGCCGTCCGGACCTTCCATCACCAGCACGTCCGTCATGGGCTTGAGCGTGCCCTGGCTGATGCGGCCCACGCCGATGCGGCCGACGAAGGTCGAGAAGTCGAGCGCGGAAATCTGCAGCTGCAGCGGCGCTTCGGGGTCGCCCTTCTGGGCCGGCACGTGCTTCAGGATGGTGTTGAACAGGGCCGACATGTCGGGGCCCCACTGTTCGCCGGGCGCACCCTCTTCCAGCGACGACCAGCCGTTGATGCCCGAGGCATACACCACGGGGAAGTCGAGCTGCTCGTCGGTGGCGCCGAGCTTGTCGAACAGGTCGAAGGCGGCGTTCACCACCTTGTCGGGATTCGCGCCCGGCTTGTCGACCTTGTTCACGACCAGGATCGGCTTGAGGCCAAGGGCCAGCGCCTTCTTGGTTACGAAACGCGTCTGGGGCATCGGGCCTTCCTGCGCGTCGATCAGCAGCACCACGCCGTCCACCATGGAGAGCGCGCGTTCCACCTCGCCGCCGAAGTCCGCGTGGCCGGGAGTGTCGACGATGTTGATGTGCGTGCCTTCCCAGGTCACGGCGCAGTTCTTGGCCAGGATCGTGATGCCACGTTCCTTTTCGATGGCGTTGTTGTCCATCACCGTATCGACCACTTTCTCGTGCTCGGCGAAGGTGCCCGACTGGCGCAGCAATTGGTCGACCATCGTGGTCTTGCCATGGTCCACGTGGGCAATGATGGCGATATTGCGGATTTGCTTGGTACTCATGGTGTCGCTTCGGTCTGTTGTGCGTTCAAAAGAATCTGCTGGATTTCGATGGGGTTCAGCAAGCGCCCCGGGATCAATTCGTTGGCGGCGATGTGCGCCGTGCCGAGGAAGGCGGGAGGCGCTTCGCCGAACACCGCCACATGGCTGGCATCGGGCCAGGTGCCGCGGCGGCGCAGGCCGGACAGAAAGCGCCCCGCATCTTCGCTGCCGAGCGTGACGATCGTATGGCCCTCGACCAGGGATTCGGCAGGCAACAACCGGGCCAGCCGCTCTTCCTCGCCCATGGCTTCGAGCGCCTCGAGGGTGATGCACTGCGCCACGCCGAAACCGCCGGTGGCCGTACGCCGCAGCGACGTCAGGTGGGCGCCGCAGCCCAGTGCCTCGCCGATGTCTTCGCCCAGCGTGCGGATGTAGGTTCCCTTGCTCACGGAAGCCACTATTTTTATCGCATTGCCCGCCGATTCGGAGGCTGCCTGCGTGATCTTCAGCGCATGAATGACCACGTCGCGCGGCGCGCGCTCGATCTCGATGCCTTCGCGGGCGTACTCGTACAGCGCCTTGCCGTCTTTCTTGAGCGCGCTGTGCATCGGCGGAACCTGCCGGATCGGGCCGGTGAATTGCGCCTCGACGCGCGCCAGGTCTTCAGGCGTGACGTGCACCGGACGCTCGGCAATCACCTCGCCCTCGGCATCGCCGGTGGCGGTCTTGATGCCCAGGCGGGCCGTGGCTTCGTAGGTCTTGTCGGCGTCGAGATGCAGTTGGCTGAACTTGGTGGCCGCGCCAAAGCACAGCGGCAGCACGCCGGTGGCCAGCGGATCGAGCGTGCCGGTGTGGCCCGCTTTTTCGGCGCGCAGCAACCACTTGGCCTTCTGCAAGGCCTGGTTACTGGAGAGTCCCAGCGGCTTGTCGAGCAACAACACCCCATGCACAGGGCGCCGCTGCACCCTTGTGCGTGGCGCATTCATCGCTAGTCGTCTTTCGAACGCGAAGCGACGGCCTGCGCGATGAGCGCATTCATGTCGGCCGCACGCTCGGTGGTGCGGTCGAACAGGAAGTGCAGCGTCGGCACGGTGTGGATGTGCAGGCGCTTGAACAGGCCATTGCGCAGGAACCCCGCGGCCTGGTTCAGCGCTTCGGTGGTCTCGGTGACGTCGCCCGTGAGCATGCTGAAGTACACCTTCGCATGCGCATAGTCGGGCGTGACCTCGACCGCCTGGATCGTGACCATGCCCACGCGCGGGTCCTTCAACTCGCGCGCGATCAGCTCCGTCAGATCCCGCTGGATCTGGTCGGCAACCTTGAACGCGCGGTTGGGGGCGGCGGCTTTTCTTTTGGGCATGGATACGGTCGCATCGAACGCTTGTTACAGCGTACGGGCGATCTCCTTGATCTCGAAGAATTCCAACTGATCACCTTCTTTGATGTCGTTGTAGTTCTTGAGCTTGATACCGCACTCGAAGCCTTCGCGCACTTCGCGGACGTCGTCCTTCATGCGCTTGATCGAGTCGACTTCGCCGGTGTAGATCACCACGTTGTCGCGCAGCAGGCGGAAATGCGCCGTGCGGTTGACCGAGCCCGAGGTGATGTACGAACCTGCGACCGTACCGATCTTCGAAGCCACGAACACCGTGCGGATCTCGGCCGAGCCGATGATTTCCTCGCGGCGCTCCGGTGCCAGCATGCCCGACATCGCGACCTTGATCTCGTCCACGGCGTCGTAAATGATGCTGTAGTAGTTCAGCTGCACGCCATTGCCTTCGGCCAGCTTGCGCGCACCGGCATCGGCGCGCACGTTGAAGCCGATCACGATCGCCTTCGAGGCGATGGCAAGGTTGATGTCGCTTTCGCTGATGCCGCCCACGCCGGCGTACACGATCTGCACCTTGACCTCTTCGGTCGCTAGCTTGAGCAGCGACTGGGCCAGCGCTTCCTGCGAGCCCTGCACGTCGGCCTTGATGATGATGCGCAGCGTCTGCACTTCGCCGGCCGAAAGGTCGGTGAACATGTTCTGCAGGTTCGCAGCCTGGGCCTTCGCCAGCTTGGTGTTGCGGAACTTGCCGGCACGGTAGGTGGCGATTTCGCGCGCACGGCGCTCGTCGCTCATCACCATGAACTCGTCGCCCGCTTGCGGGACTTCGGTCAGGCCCTGGATCTCGACCGGAATCGAGGGACCGGCCGACTTGATGCTCTTGCCGTCTTCGTCGAGCATGGCGCGCACGCGGCCATAGGTCGAACCCGCCAGCACCACGTCGCCGGTCTTGAGCGTGCCGGATTGCACCAGCACGGTGGCAACCGGGCCGCGGCCCTTGTCGAGCTGCGCTTCGATGACCAGGCCCTTGGCGGCGGCATCCACCGGCGCCTTGAGTTCCAGCACTTCGGCCTGCAGCAGCACCTGCTCGAGCAGCTCGTCGATGCCCTGGCCCGTCTTGGCGGACACCGGCACGAACGGCACGTCGCCACCGTACTCTTCGGGCACGACCTCTTCGGTCACCAGTTCCTGCTTCACGCGGTCCGGGCTGGCGTCGGGCTTGTCGATCTTGTTGATCGCGACCACGATCGGCACACCGGCAGCCTTAGCGTGCTTGATGGCTTCCTTGGTCTGGGGCATGACGCCGTCGTCGGCCGCCACCACGAGGATGACGATGTCGGTGGCCTGCGCACCGCGGGCACGCATGGCCGTGAAGGCCTCGTGACCCGGGGTGTCGAGGAACGACACCATGCCGCGTTCGGTCTGCACATGGTAGGCACCGATGTGCTGCGTGATGCCGCCGGCTTCGCCCGCGGCCACCTTGGCGCGGCGGATGTAGTCCAGCAGCGAGGTCTTGCCGTGGTCGACGTGGCCCATGACGGTCACGACCGGTGCGCGCGGCAGGGCTTCGGCGGTTTGCGCCGACACGTCTTCGTCGGTGAAGGCTTCCGGGTCGTCCAGCGCGGCAACGACCGCGTTGTGGCCCATTTCCTCCACCAGGATCATGGCGGTGTCCTGGTCCAGCGACTGGTTGATGGTCGCCATCTGGCCCAGCTTCATGAGCTGCTTGATGACTTCCTGCGCCTTGACGGCCATCTTGTGCGCGAGCTCGGCCACCGTGATGGTTTCGGGCACGTGCACTTCGAGAATGCGCGCCTCGACCGGTGCGGCCTGCACATGCTCTTCATGGCCTCCACGGTCGTTGCTGCCACGGCGGCCGCGCGGGCCTCCGCGCCAGTTGCCGCGGCCGACACCACCGCTGGCATCGCCGCGGGTCTTGATTTCCTTCTTCTTGGCCGGATCGCCAGCCCAGCTCGACGAGAGCTTGGCCGACTTGACTTCCTTGCCTGCACCGGCGGCGCCAGGGGCCGCAGCAGCACCCGGTGCGGCTGGCGCGCCGGGGCGCGCTGCCGGGGCCGCCGGCTTGTGCAGCGTTCCCTTGACGGCGGCCTTTTCGGGCTGCGGCTTTTCGGGCGCCTTGTGCGGCACCAGCACGCGGGCCGGTGCGTTCATCATGGCGCGAATGGCTTCGGCTTCGGCCAGGGCCTTGCGGCGGCGCTCGTCGAGGTCCTTGGCGCGGGCGGCTTCTTCGTCGGCACGGGCCTTCGATTCGGCGGCGGCCTTGGCCTTCGCGTCTTCCTTGGCTTGCGTGGCTGCCGTTTGCGCAGCCAGCTTGGTGTCGGCGGCTTGCTGTTCGGCGGCGGCTGCAGCGGCTGCGACAGGCGCGGCAACCGGCTTGGCGGCTTCCTTCGCGGGCGCGGCGGCAGCTGCGGCAGCGGCCTTCTTCTCGGCGGCGATGCGTGCGGCTTCCTGCTCCGCCTGTTCGGCGCGCTCGGCCTTCTCGGCCTGCTCGCGTTCGCGCGCTTCGGCTTCTTCGCGCAGTCGGCGCTTCTCGATCAGTTCTTCTTCCTGGCGGCGGATCAGCTCGGCCTGGCGGCGCGCCTCTTCCTCGCGGCGGGCCAGTTCGGCCTCGTCGACGCGGGGTGCAGCGGGTGCCGCGGCGGGCGCTTCGGCCACCGGTTGCGCTTCGGGGACGGCCGGGTGGCCGTCGTCGCGCTGGATGAAGGTGCGCTTCTTGCGCACCTCGACCTGGATGGTGCGGGCGCGGCCGGTGGCGTCGGCCTGCTTGATCTCGCTGGTCGACTTCTTCGTCAGCGTGATCTTCTTGCGCTCGGGCTCGGCGGTGCCGTGGCTGGCTTTGAGAAAGCCGAGCAGGCGCTGCTTGTCAGCCTCGGTGAGTGCATCGGTGGGTGCCGCTTTGGGCACGCCTGCGCTCTTGAGCTGGTCAAGCAAGGTTTCGGGAGTCTTCTTGAGCTCGTTCGCGAACTCGGCGACAGTGGTACTGGACATATTGGTTTCGTGCCTCCATGACCATCACTCTTGGCCGGCGAACCAATGTTCGCGGGCTTTCAAGATGAGGGCTTTGGCGTCATCGGCACTGTGGCCGGTGATCTCGGTGAGTTCATCGACCGCGAGGTCGGCGAGGTCGTCGCGGGTGTGCACACCCGCCTCGGCCAGCTTGGGAATCAGCTCGGGGTCGAGGCCTTCGAGGTCGCGCAGATTCTGCGAGACGGTCTCGACGCCCTCTTCCTTGGCGATTTCCATGGTCAGCAGCGCATCCTTGGCGCGCGAACGAAGCTCGTTGATCGTGTCTTCGTCGAAGGCTTCGATCTCCAGCATTTCGGAGATCGGCACATAGGCCACTTCTTCGAGGCTGTTGAAGCCCTCGGAGATCAGGATGTCGGCGATTTCCTCGTCGACGTCGAGCTTTTCCATGAACAGCTTGCGGCTGGCGTCGGTTTCGCTCGCCTGCTTCTGGGCCGATTCATTGGCGTCCATGATGTTGATCTTCCAGCCGGTCAGATCGGAGGCGAGCCTCACGTTCTGGCCCCCGCGGCCGATGGCGATGGCGAGGTTTTCCTCGTCGACCACCACGTCCATGGCGTGCTTTTCCTCGTCCACCACGATCGACGACACGTTGGCCGGAGCCAGGGCGCCGATCACGAACTGGGCCGGATCCTCGCTCCACAGCACGATGTCCACGCGCTCGCCAGCGAGCTCGTTGGTCACGGCGTTGACGCGGGTGCCGCGCACGCCGACGCAGGTGCCGATCGGGTCGACACGCTTGTCGTGCGAGAGCACGGCGATCTTGGCGCGCGAGCCGGGGTCGCGGGCGCAGCTCTTGATTTCGAGCAGGCCCTGTTCGATCTCGGGCACTTCCTGGCGGAACAGCTCGATCATGAACTCGGGCGCCGAGCGCGACAGGATGATCGGCGCGCCGCGCAGCGTCAGGTCGACCTCCATGATCATGGCCCGCACGCGGTCGCCATTGCGCAGGTTTTCCTTGGCGATCATCTCGCTGCGGCGCAGGCGCCCTTCGACGCGGCCGGCCTCCACGATGATGTCGCCCTTGTCCAGGCGCTTGACGGTGCCCACGAAGATCTTGTCGCCGCGCGACATGAAGTCGTTCAGCAGCATCTCGCGCTCGGCGTCGCGGATCTTTTGCAGGATCACCTGCTTGGCGGCCATGGCGCCAATGCGGCCGATCGGCACCGAGTCCACCGATTCCTCGATGTACTCGTCGACCTCGATGTCGGGCATTTCTTCCTTGGCTTCGAACAGGAGGATTTCCTGGTCGGGCAGCTGCAGGCCGGCCTCGTCGGGAACGACGTGCCAGCGGCGGAAGGTTTCGTAGTCGCCGCTGTCGCGGTCCACGGCCACGCGGATGTCCACTTCGCCCGCATAGAGCTTCTTGGTGGCTTGCGCCAGTGCGGATTCGACCGCGCCGAAGACCACGTCGCGCTCGACGTTCTTCTCTCGCGAGATCGCATCCACCAACATCAACATTTCGCGATTCATGCCACCACTCCTCTAGTCAGTCCGGAACATTCGTTCCGTCGTCAATATCCGAAAAACCCGGTTGGGTTCTGGCCCTGCGGCCCTTGAAATCCACAATTGGCGCGAGCCGCGCATCGCGCAGCTCGTCCAGCACGAAGCCGAGCGCATGCAACTTTGCAGGCGCGCGCTTCTTGCTCACTTTTTGACCCGGTTTGGGCTCAGGCGCATCGCTCCAGACGATTTGCCAGCCCGGGCCTGCGTCGGCCCCTTCCGCTGTTTCAACACGCTCCAGCGTGCCGCGAAATTTCTTGCGGTTGGCAGACACCTGCCCCGCCGCCGCGGCCCCCATCGGCGCCTTGAGCGTGATGTCGATCACCTCACCGACGAAACGCTCGAAATCCTGCTCATTGCGAAGCGGACGGTCAATACCCGGCGAGGAAACCTCGAGCCGCTTGTAATCGACGCCATCGACCTCGAGCGCAAACTGCAATTGCCGCGTGACCTTTTCGCAATCCTCGACGGTCACGAAGGGCTCGGGAATTCCCGCTGCCACAGCTTCCGAGGTGGGGGCTGTCCAGGGCAAATCAATCGTGACGCGCAGCAATCCCCCGGCCGATCTTTCGATCTCGACCAGGTCGTAGCCGAGTCCGGCCACGGTTTGTTCCACTGTCTGCTGCAATGCCACGTGTTTGAAAATGCCTTGTAAAAATGGTTATGCGCGCCACCCGCCCGCCACGGGTGCCACGCATCGAGAATGCATAGACCAAAAAAAACGGGCGGTTGGTACCCGCCCGTTTGGTCGTGAGCCTCGAATTATATGCTATTCGTGTGAGAAATGAAGGGGCTTCGGCGCTCAGGCGGGCGTATTGCGGCGAGATTTCGACCACACCACCGCAAACAGCGCGGCCCCGAGCGCCAGGGCCGCAGCCGCCACCAGCAGCGGCAACTGGAACGAACCGGTTCGCTGGGCCAGCGGCGCGGCAAAAAGCGGCCCGATGATCTGCCCGACACCGTAGGAAGCCGTGGCATAGCCGATCAGCCCGGCGGCGGCATTGCCCCGCAGCCGGCGCGCATCCCGCATCGCAAAAAGAGTGATGGCCGTGAACGGCATGCCGAGCAGCAGGCTGCCAAGCGCAAAGCCGGCAATCGTGGGCCACGCCACCGACAGCAGTACGCCCAGCGCCTGCAGCGCATACGCCGCCGCCAGCAGCAGCCGGTTGTCCCAATGGAGAGGCGCGCGGGCGCCGATCAGCGCACCCGGAATGATCGCCAGCCCGAAAAGCGGCCAGAAGAAGTCGGGCCAGGGCGAGCCCGGCAGCGCCTGGCGGGCGATCACGGGCAGGAAGGTCGCCGTGATGATGTAGCCGAAACCGGCCAGGCCGTAGAGCGCGACCAGCCAGACCGCGTCGCTGCGCGCCGAGGCCGAAACCGGCGTACCGGCCGCGGCCGCAGGTGCGGCTGCAGGGCCGGCCGACGCGGTCAGCTCGCCGTCGTCGAACACCCGCCAGATCGCCGCCACTAGCACCACCGCCAGCAAGCCGAGGCCGATCCACCCTGTTTCCGAACCCCACCGCCCCAGTGCGCCGCCAAGCAGGCCGGTCATGGCAATGCCGATGCCGGGCCCCGTGTAGATGACCCCGGCCAGCGCCGGGGAATTGGTTTCGGCCAACCGGCGCAGGCCCCATCCCGACGCGAAAACGAAGACCCAGGCACTCATCACGCCGGCTGCCGCGCGCAAGATGCCCCAGCTCGTGGAGCTGTGCAGCACACCCATGCCGACCAGCAGCACGGCCGTTGCAGCCAGCCCGCCGCGCACCATCGTCTTGGCCTTGATTCCGATGGCCGCGCAACTGACCGCGCCCAGAAAGTAGCCCAGGTAGTTCAGCGACGCCAGCACGCCTCCCGCCTCGAGCTGGAGCTTTCCTTCATGCAGCATGATCGGCAGCATGGGCGTGAAGGCAAAACGCCCCAGCCCCATGGCCACAGCCAAAGTGACCATGCAGGCCAGCGCCGCGCGCCAGGCCCCGCGCCGGCCTTGTCCGATTCGCGACATTGCTCTGAATTCCGTTGTTCTATTCCAGAAGCGCAGCCGCCACCAGTTTTCTTGTGTAGGGGTGCTCCGGCGCATCGAGCACACGCTCGACGAGGCCGGCTTCGAGGATGGCGCCATCCTTCATCACGATGACCTGGTGCGCCATGGCGCGAATCACTTCGACGTCATGGGTGATGAGCAGATAGCTCAGGCCCCGCTCGCGCTGCAGGCGCTGCAGCAACCCCAGCACCTGCTTCTGGATCGTCACATCGAGCGCGCTGGTGGGCTCGTCGAGCACCAGCAGTTGCGGATCGACGATGAGCGCGCGCGCAATCGCGAGCCGCTGGCGCTGCCCACCCGAAAACTCGTGCGGGTAGCGGTCGAGCAGCGACGGAAACTGCGCCTCGCTCAGTCCCACGTCGGCCAGCGCCGCCAGGGCCCGCGCCCGGCGTTGCTCGGTGCCGAGCTCGGGCGCATGCACGCGCAGCCCCTCGCCCACGATCTGCTCGACCGTCATGCGCGGCGAGAGCGAAGAAAACGGGTCCTGGAAAACCACCTGCATGACCCGGCGCAGGGCCAGGTCGGAGGCCCGGTCGACTGCCCAGCCCTTGCCGTCCACCTTCAACGTGCCGCGGTACTTCAGCAGCCCGAGCGCGGCCAGCGCCAGCGTCGACTTGCCCGATCCGGATTCGCCGACGACGCCCAGTGTTTCGCCCGGTGCGATGCGGAAATCGGCGTTTTGCACCGCGATGAATTCGCCCTTTCGGAACCAGCCGGCAACGCCGGGCCGGGACACCGGATAGCTCACACGCAGACCCGTGGCCTCGAGCACCGGCCGTGCATCGCCCCCCCCGGCCACGACAGTGACGTTGCGCTCGGGGTGGCTGTCGATCAACTTGCGGGTGTAGGCATGCTGCGGCGCTTCGAACACCGCTGCCACCGCGCCCTGCTCGACGATGTGGCCGTTTTCCATCACGGCGATCCGGTCGGCGAAGCGGCGCACCAGGTTCAGGTCATGGGTGATCAGCAGCACGGCCATGCCATGCTTGCGCTGCAGATCGGCCAGCAGATCGAGGATCTGCGCGCGCACCGTCACGTCCAGCGCGGTGGTCGGCTCGTCGGCCAGCAGCAGGCGGGGCTTGCAGGCCAGCGCCATGGCAATCATGGCGCGCTGGCGCTGGCCGCCCGAGAGTTGGTGCGGAAACGCCCTCGCCCGCCGTTCCGGTTCGGGAATGCCGGTGTCGGCAAGCAACTGCACGGCGGCCGCCTGCGCCGCCCGCGCCGAGAGCCCCTCGTGCAGCTCGAGCACCTCGGCAATCTGGTCGCCCACGCTGTAGAGCGCGTTGAGGGCGGTCATGGGCTCCTGGAAGATCATCGCGATCTCCTTGCCGCGAATGCCGCGCAACTCCCGCTCCGGGATCGACAGCAGGTCGAGACCGTTCGAAGCCCCCTGAGCGTCGAACAGCTTCGCGACGCCGGCGATGTCGGCGTTCTGCGCCAGGCGCAGCAGCGACAGCGCCGTGACGGTCTTGCCCGAGCCCGACTCGCCGACCAGGGCGAGCTTCTCGCCGGCGGCGATGCGGAAGTCGATGCCATGCACCACTTCCTTGCCGCCAAAAGCGACGCGCAGGCCCTTGACGTCCAGCAGCGGCTGATGAGAGGTCGTCATTTCGCTCACTTGTCGGCCTTCCGCGGATCGAGCGCATCGCGCAGCGCGTCGCCCATGAAGGTCAGGAGCATCAGCGTCACGACCAGCACGCCGAAGGTCGACAACGAGATCCACCAGGCATCGATGTTGGCCTTGCCCTGGCTCAGCAGTTCGCCGAGCGACGGCGTGCCCGGCGGCACGCCAAGGCCCAGGAAGTCCAGCGAAGTGAGCGCCAGGATGGCCGCGCTCATCCGGAATGGCAGGAAGGTGACGACCGGCACCATGCTGTTGGGCAGGATGTGGCGCCACATGATCTGCAGGTTTCCGACGCCCAGTGCGCGTGCGGCGCGCACGTAGTCCATCTGGCGGTTGCGCAGGAATTCGGCGCGCACGTAGTCCGACAGGCCCATCCATCCGAAAAGGCTCAGCAGGATGAGCAGCAACGCCACGCTGGGCGAGAAGATCGCACTGAAGATGATCAGCAGATAGAGCTCGGGCATGGAACCCCAGATCTCGATGAAACGCTGGAAGGCCAGGTCGGTCTTGCCGCCGAAGAAGCCCTGGACAGCACCCGTCACGATGCCCAGCACCACGCCGATGACCGTCAGCGCCAGTGCGAACAGCACGCTCACGCGAAAACCGTAGATCAGTTGCGCCAGCAGGTCGCGGCCGCGGTCGTCGGTGCCAAAAAAGTTGTCGCGCGACGGGGCCGATGGATTCGGCAACTTGGCAAAGTAGTTGAGCGTCTGCGGACCATAGGTGTTCGGCGCATAGATTGCCCAGTTCTTCCCCGCAGTGATCCGCTCGCGGATGAACGGGTCGAGGTAGTCGGCCGGCGTCTCGAAGTCGCCGCCAAAGGTCTTTTCGGCGTAGTCGCGCAGCACGGGGAAGTAGGTTTGCCCCTCGTAGTGCACGACGAGCGGCTTGTCCGTCGACAACACCTCCGCGAAGAGGCTGAGGACCACAAGCACCGTGAAGACGACGAGGCTCCAGAACCCGAGCGGATTCCGGCGGAAGCGGCGCCAGGCGCGGCGCCCAGGGCTCAGCGAAACGGGCGGTGCGTCAGTCAAATTTCACCCTCGGGTCGACCCAGACATAGCAGAGGTCGGAAATGAGCTTGGTCAAGAGGCCGATCAGCGTGAACAGATACAGCGTGCCCAGCACCACGGGATAGTCGCGCCGGATCACGCTTTCGTAGCTCAAGAGGCCCAACCCGTCGAGAGAGAACAGTGTCTCGATCAGCAGCGAGCCCGTGAAGAAGGCGCCGATGAAGGCCGCCGGAAATCCCGTGATGATCGGGATCAGGGCGTTGCGGAAGACATGTTTCCAGAGCACTTGCCGCTCGGCCAACCCCTTGGCGCGCGCAGTCAGCACATATTGCTTGCGGATTTCCTCCAGGAATGAATTCTTCGTGAGCATGGCCGTCACGGCGAAGCTGCCGAGCACCATCGCGGTCACGGGCAGCGCAATGTGCCAGAGATAGTCCACGATCTTCGCGCCCCAGCCGAGCGTTTCCCAATTGGGCGAGGTCAGCCCGCGCAGCGGAAACCACTGCAGCTGGCCGCCGAAGATCACGAGCAGCGCCACCCCCAGCACAAAGCCGGGAATCGCATAGCCGACCAGCACGATGAGCGTGGTCACGAAGTCGAAACGAGAACCCGCGCGCACGGCCTTCGCCACGCCAAGCGGCACCGCGATCAGGTAGCTGATGAAGAAGGTCCAGAGGCCCAGGCTGATCGAAACCGGCAATTTTTCCTTGACCAGGTCCCACACCGCCTTGCGCTGGTAGAAGCTCTGGCCCAAGTCGAGCTTCGCGAAAGACTTGAGCATCTGCCAGAAGCGCTCGTGCGCCGGCTTGTCGAAGCCGTAAAGCGCCTTGATCTCCGCAATGCGTTCCGGAGCCAGTCCCTGCCGCCCCCGATAGCCGGCGCCGCTGCTTGCGGCACGCTCGCCTCCCGAATCGCGCCCCTGCAACTGGGACACCATCTGCTCGACCGGCCCGCCCGGCACGAACTGGATGACCACGAAGGTCAGCAGCAGCACGCCGAGCAGCGTGGGCACCATCAGGAGCAGGCGTTTGAGGATGTAGCTGGCCATGGCGTGCGCGATTCTCTATTTGTTCGAGGGCGACGCCCACCAGGTGCTCATCGCCCACGTGTCGGCCTGGTAGTACGGAGGAATGGCATCCGGCAACACGAAGGGCCGCGGCCGATAGCCAATGAGGAAGGCGTCGCCGTAGTACTGCGGCACCGAGTAGTAGCCGTGCGACAGCACGCGGTCGAGTGAGCGCATTGCGGCGCCCAGTTCGGGCCGGGTGGTGGCGCCGACCACCTTCTGCAGCAGCGCATCGACCGCGGGGTCGGCAATGCCCCAGATGTTCTGCGAGCCGTGCGTGGCGGCCGCCTTGGAGCCGAACAGCTCCAGCAGTTCGCCGCCCGGCGCCGTGCTGCCGGGCAGCCGCAAGGAAGTCATCTCGAATTCGAAATTGTCCATGCGCTGCTGCGCGAGCGAGAAGTCCACCGTGCGAAAGCTCATCTGGATGCCGAGCTTCAGCAAGGCGGTCTGCAGCGGTGTCACGACGCGGATCAGCGACGGCTGGTCGTTCAGGAACTCGATGGTGAAGACCTCGCCCCTGTCGTTGCGCAGGGCGCCGTCGCGGTAGGTCCAGCCCGCCTCGGCCAGCAGCGTGCGGGCCTTGCGCAAGTTCTCGCGCAGGCTGCCCGGCGGCGCCGTGCTCGGCGAGATCGCGGCCGGGCCGAAGACCTCGGGCCGCAGCTTGTCGCGCAACGGTTCGAGCAGCGCCAGCTCGTCCGGCTTGGGAAGTCCTTCCGCATGAAACTCGCTGTTCGGGTAATAGCCCTGGACCCGCTTGTACAGGCCGTAGAAGAGCTGCTTGTTGAGCCATTCGAAGTCAAACGCGAGGCCGATGGCCTGGCGCACCCGGATGTCCTTGAACTTCGGGTTGCGGACATTGAACACATAGCCCTGGAAATCGCCCGGATTCTGGTTTTCGAAGGCGCGCTTCACGAGTTCGCCGGACGCGAACTGCTTGCCCGTGTACTGGCGCGCCCAGTTGCGCGAGGTGAACTCGCGCATGAAGTCGAACTCGCCCGCCTTCAGCCCTTCGAAGCGCGAGGTGTCGTCCAGGTAGATCTTGAAGGTGACGCGGTCGAAGTTGAAGAATCCCTTGCGCACCGGGAGCTCGGCACCCCAGTAGGCCGGGTTGCGCGCGTAGGTGATGTCGCGGCCCATGCGCGGGTTCGCGATCTTGTAGGGGCCCGAGCCGATCGGCACCTCGGTCGTGACCTGGTCGAAGGGCTTGCCGGCACCCCAGGCGCGGCTGAACACCGCCATCCCGCCCACCACCAGCGGCAGTTCGGGATTGGGGCTGGCGAAGTCGAAACGCACCGTGCGATCGCCGATGGCCTTGACGCCCTTCACTTCGGCATAGATGGTGCGGAACTGCGGCGCCGCCAAGGGCCCCGTAAGCGTGGTGAACGAATGCACGACGTCGGCCGCCAGCACCGGCGATCCGTCGTTGAAGCGCGCCTGCGGGCGGATGCGGAAGATGGCCGAGCGCTTGTCGGCCGCCACCTCGACGTCTTCCGCCAAAAGGCCATAGGCCGTGGTCGGCTCCTCCGAATTGCCTGTGAGCAGGCTCTCGAACATCAGCACGCCCAGGCCATAGGGCGCCGTGCCCTTGAGGGTGAACGGGTTGAACTTGTCGAAGTTGGTGGGCCGCGTCGGCGGCACCATCCGGATCTCTCCGCCCTTGGGCGCATTCGGATTCACGTAGCTGAAATGGGTGAAGCCGGGCGGATACTTGACATCGCCGAATTGCGCATAGGCATGGGCGGCCCATGAAGGAGCCGCCCAGAGCATCAAGAGAAAAAGCAGCCAAGCCCGCATGCGAGAATTCTGCCCAAGATTTTCACGAGGCAACTTCATGGGCTTTCTTTCCGGCAAAAAACTGTTGATCACCGGCGTGTTGAGCAATCGCTCCATTGCCTATGGCATTGCCAAGGCGTGTCACGAACAAGGCGCCGAGCTTGCTTTCAGCTACGTCGGCGAGCGATTCAAGGACCGTATCACCGAATTCGCCGCAGACTTCGACTCCAAGCTCATTTTCGACTGCGACGTGGGCGACGATGCGCAGATCGACAAGCTCTTTGCCGATCTGGCGCAGACCTGGCCCAAGTTCGACGGCTTCGTCCACAGCATCGGGTTCGCGCCGCGCGAGGCCATTGCGGGCGACTTCCTCGAAGGGCTGTCGCGCGAGGGCTTCAGGATTGCGCACGACATCAGTGCCTACAGCTTCCCGGCCATGGCCAAGGCCGCCCTGCCCTACCTCAACGACAAGGCCGCGCTGCTGACGCTGACCTACCTCGGCGCCGAACGCGCACTGCCCAACTACAACACCATGGGCCTTGCCAAGGCGTCGCTCGAGGCTTCGGTGCGCTATACCGCGGCGTCGCTCGGTCCCAGGGGCATGCGCGTCAACGGCATCAGCGCCGGGCCGATCAAGACGCTGGCGGCCAGCGGCATCAAGGGCTTCGGCAAGATGCTGTCCGCCGTGGCCGAGGCCTCGCCGATCCGCCGCAACGTGACCATCGAGGAAGTCGGCAACGTGGCCGCCTTTCTGCTGAGCGACCTCGCCAGCGGCGTGAGCGCCGAGATCACCTACGTGGATGGCGGCTTCAGCAACGTCGTCGCGGGAATGGGCGAATAAACGCTCGCCCCGGCAGCTTCCGCAGAACATTGCGTCTTCATCGATTGGCAGCGGCGTCGTGCTGACCCGACGTTCCCTCTTGCTTGCCGGGCTCGGTGCGCTGGCGGCCCGCACGGCCGTCGCGCGCGAGCCCGCACCGGCACTGATGCTGGCCGAGGTCTACCGCCCGGGCATGCCGCTGGCGGACTACTGGGTCAGCGAAAAATTCGATGGGGTGCGCGGCTACTGGGACGGCCAGCAGCTCTGGACGCGTGGCGGCGAGCCGGTGGTGGCGCCCGCCTGGTTCACGGCAAAGTTGCCGAAGCAGCCGCTCGATGGCGAGCTGTGGGCCGGCCGGGGCCAGTTTGCCCACGCCGTTTCCACCGTGCGAAGCCAGACGCCCAACGACGCCGCCTGGCACAGCATGCGGTTCATGGTGTTCGACCTGCCGTCCCAGGGCGGCGACTTCACGGCGCGGCTCGCTGCCCTGCGCAAACTGCTGCCGATCACCGACGCGCCGTGGATCGTGCCCGTGCCGCAAGAGCGCGCCACCACGCATCCCGAGTTGCAGGCGCTGCTCGACAAGACCGTGAAGATGGGCGGCGAAGGCCTGATGCTGCACCGGGGCGGCTCGCTCTATCGTGCCGAGCGCAACAGCGACCTGCTCAAGGTCAAGCTCCACGACGACGCCGAAGCCCGGGTGGTCGGGCACGTTCCGGGCAAGGGCCGGCACGGTGGCCGGCTGGGTGCGCTGCTGGTCGAAACGCCCGAGGGCAAGCGCTTCAAGCTCGGCACCGGCCTCACCGACGCCGAGCGCGAGAACCCGCCCGCCATCGGCAGCTGGGTGACCTACCGCTTCAACGGCACCAACCCTGGCGGCCTGCCGAGGTTTGCCCGCTTCATGCGGGAACGCATCGACCTGCCCTCCTGAAGCGCACCGCGCCCACGGCGCGCATTACTCTCGCTTCCCGGATTATTTTTTCTTCGGCGCGGCCACGCAGTCCGCGTAGTAGCGCTTCTTGCCGGTTTCGTCGACGCGCGCCACCAGGCCGTGGATGTCAGTCTCGAAGCCCGGGCACTGCAGGTTGAATTCGCGCGAGAACTTGAGGTAGTCGACGATCTTCTTGTTGAACACCTCGCCCGGAATCAAGAGCGGAATGCCCGGCGGGTACGGCGTGATCAGGCTGGTGGTGATGCGGCCTTCGAGCTCGTCGATCTCCACGCGCTCGGTCTTGCGGTGCGCGATGTGGGCGAAGGCGTCGCTCGGCTTCATGGCCGGCGTGAGATCGCTCAGGTACATCTCGGTGGTGAGGCGCGCCACGTCGTAACGTGCGTAGAGCTGGTGGATGTGCTGGCACAGGTCGCGCAGGCCCAGGCGTTCGTAGCCGGGGTGCTGCTGGCAGAACTCGGGCAGGATGCGCCACATCGGCTGGTTGCGCGCGTAGTCGTCCTTGAACTGCTGCAGCGCCGTCAGCAGCGTGTTCCAGCGGCCCTTGGTGATGCCGATGGTGAACATGATGAAGAAGCTGTAGAGCCCGGTCTTCTCCACGATCACGCCGTGCTCCGCGAGGAACTTGGTCACCACGCTGGCGGGAATGCCGGTCTCGGCAAAATTGCCCTCCAGGTCGAGCCCGGGCGTCACGATGGTCGACTTGATCGGGTCGAGCATGTTGAAGCCGTCGGCCAGATCGCCGAAGCCGTGCCAGTTGCGCGGCGACTTCTTGTTTTTCGGCTTGCCGTTCTTCTCGCCCGTCATGATCCAGTCTTCGGCGCGGCCGATGCCTTCGTCGACGAGCTTCTCGGGGCCCCAGACCTTGAACCACCACTCGTCCTTGCCGAACTCGTCCTCGACCTTGCGCATGGCGCGGCGGAAGTCGAGCGCTTCGAGAATGCTCTCCTCCACCAGCGCGGTGCCGCCGGGCGGCTCCATCATGGCGGCGGCCACGTCGCAGCTCGCGATGATCGCGTACTGCGGGCTCGTGGACGAGTGCATCAGGTAGGCCTCGTTGAACAGGTCGCGGTCGAGCGCACGGTTCTGCGAGTCCTGCACCAGCACGTGGCTGGCCTGGCTGATGCCGGCCAGCAGCTTGTGGGTCGACTGGGTCGCAAACACCAGCGATTCCTTCGGGCGCACGCGGCGCTTGCCCATGGCGTGGTAGGCGCCGTAGAACGGATGGAAGGCCGCATGCGGCAGCCATGCTTCGTCGAAGTGCAGCGTGTCGACGTAGCCGTCGAGCATGCCCTTGATGGTCTCGGTGTTATAGATCACGCCGTCGTAGGTCGACTGCGTGAGCGTCATCACGCGCGGCTTCACCTTGTTCGGATCCACGTCGGCAAGCAGCGGGTTGGCCTTGATCTTGGCCTTGATGGCGCTCTGCTCGAACTCGCTCTTGGGAATCGGGCCGATGATGCCGAAGTGGTTGCGCGTGGGCTTCATGAACACCGGGATCGCGCCGGTCATGATGATCGCGTGCAGGATCGACTTGTGGCAGTTGCGGTCGACCACCACCACGTCGTCGGGTGCCACCGTGTGGTGCCACACCATCTTGTTGCTGGTGCTGGTGCCGTTGGTCACGAAGAAGCAATGGTCGGCGTTGAAGATGCGCGCCGCATTGCGCTCGCTGGCCGCCACCGGGCCGGTATGGTCGAGCAGCTGGCCGAGTTCTTCCACCGCATTGCAGACGTCGGCGCGCAGCATGTTCTCGCCGAAGAACTGGTGGAACATCTGGCCCACCGGGCTCTTCAGGAACGCCACGCCGCCCGAATGGCCCGGGCAGTGCCACGAATACGAGCCGTCTTCGGCGTAGTCGATCAGCGCCTTGAAGAACGGCGGCTGCACGCCCTCCAGGTAGCTCTTGGCCTCGCGGATGATGTGGCGCGCCACGAACTCGGGCGTGTCCTCGAACATGTGGATGAAGCCGTGCAGCTCCCGCAGGATGTCGTTCGGGATGTGGCGCGAGGTCTTGGTTTCGCCGTAGATGTAGATCGGCACGTCGGCGTTCTTGCGGCGCACCTCGCCGATGAAGCTGCGCAGGCTCAGCACGGCGGGATCGAGGTCGGGGCCGACCGTGAACTCCTCGTCGTCGATCGACAAAATAAATGCGCTGGCACGGCTTTGCTGCTGCGCGAACTGGCTCAGATCCCCGTAGCTCGTGACGCCGAGCACCTCGAAGCCCTCGCTTTCGAAGGCCTGCGCAAGCGCGCGAATGCCAAGGCCCGAGGTGTTTTCGGAGCGGAAGTCCTCGTCGATGATGACGATGGGGAAGCGAAATTTCATGAGCAGGGCTCCGGACAGGCAATGAGGCGCGAAGTGTACGGAATTCGGATGAAGGATTCCCTGACCTTTTGACTCAGAATGTCGGGCGTCCATCAAAGAGGAGAAGACATGGCGAATTCCACCATCTGGTGGCTGATAGCGGGAGCCGCCATCGTGCTCGAATTGCTCTCGGGTACGGTTTACCTGCTGCTGCTGGCCACGGGCTTCGCAGCGGCGGCCGTTGCGGCGCACGTTGGCGCGGGAACGGTCGCGCAACTCGTCGTGGCGGCTGTGGTCGGCGTGGGCGCGGTCCTGGCCTGGTATGTGGTGCAGCGCCGACGCCCGGGCCCGCTTCCCACCGGCTCGAACCGCGACGTCAACCTGGACATCGGCGAGATCATCCATATCGAGGCATGGAACCCCGACGGCACGGCCACCGTGCGCTATCGGGGAGCCCAGTGGACCGTGGTTCCGCGCACCGGCCACGCGCCGGCCACAGGCGAGCACCGCGTGGTCGAGGTCATCGGCAGCCGCCTCGTGGTCGAGAAGACCTAGTCAGAATTCAAGAGGAGAAACATCATGGAATTTTCGGTTCCCATCATCATCCTGGTCATCGCGGTCATCGTCATCAGCCAGTCGGTCAAGTTCGTGCCGCAGCAGAACGCCTGGGTGCGCGAGCGCCTGGGCAAGTACCACAGCACCATGACGCCCGGGCCCAATTTCCTGATCCCCTTCATCGACAAGGTCGCCTACAAGCACAGCCTGAAGGAAATTCCACTCGACGTGCCGAGCCAGATCTGCATCACGCGGGACAACACCCAACTGCAGGTCGACGGCATCCTGTACTTTCAGGTGACCGACCCGATGCGCGCGAGCTACGGCTCGTCGAACTACATCGTGGCCGTGACGCAGCTGGCGCAAACGTCGCTGCGCAGCGTGATCGGCAAGCTCGAGCTCGACAAGACCTTCGAGGAGCGCGACGTCATCAACGCCCAGGTGGTTGCGGCCATCGACGAGGCGGCGCTCAACTGGGGTGTGAAGGTGCTGCGCTACGAAATCAAGGACCTGACGCCGCCCAAGGAAATCCTGCTGGCCATGCAGGCGCAGATCACCGCCGAGCGCGGCAAGCGCGCGCTCATCGCGGCTTCGGAGGGCAGGCGCCAGGAACAGATCAACATCGCCACCGGCGAGCGCGAAGCCTTCATTGCCCGCTCCGAGGGCGAGAAGCAGGCCCAGATCAACAACGCCCAGGGCGAGGCGGCCGCCATCACCGCCGTGGCCACCGCCACCGCCGACGCCATCGAGCGGGTGGCGGCGGCCATCCGCCAGCCCGGCGGCGAGCAGGCCGTGCAGCTCAAGGTGGCCGAGCGCGCGGTCGATGCCTACGGCAAGGTTGCGGCCGACTCCAAGACCACGCTGATCGTGCCAAGCAACATGACTGAAACCGCCGCGCTCATCGCGTCGGCCATGCGCATGGTCCAGGCCGGCAAGCCCTCGAATCCGACCTGAGCGACTGCTACAATCGAAGGCTCAGGAGCGGTGGATGAGCGGTTTAAGTCGCACGCCTGGAAAGCGTGTGAGGGTTAATAGCCCTCCGCGGGTTCGAATCCCGCCTGCTCCGCCAGAGAATTGATTGTTCGTAACCGTTCACGGACATGAGAGACAGAATAAAAAGCCCAGGTTGCCCTCCAGCATCCTGGGCTTTTTTGCTCGCCCGTTGCGCCCTTGCAACGTGCATCCGACTGCCCCCGCCGCCCTCAACTGGCGGTACGATCCAAAGTCTTACTTTCAAGCCCGCAAAGGAGCCCGGATGGCCGGACAATCCCAACCCACCCCGCATGGCGATACGTCGCTCGAACAGACATTGGAGAAGACCGAAGCGGTTGCCGCCGATGTGCAGCGGGCGTCGGACAACCTTGCGGTCGTGAACACGGTCCTCGAACAGGAGCTGCCCGAGGAAATCCAGGTGGGCGAAGTGGCTCAGGCCATCGAGCACACCAGCCAGCTTGAAGAAAAGCTGGCCAAGTCGGCCGAAACATTGGCCGAGGTCAACGCCGCCTTGAGCGAGGAAATCGAGAAGCGCCTGGAGATCACTGCCCAGCGCGATGAAAGCCAGGCACAGGCCGAAGAACTCAAGGCAAGGATCCGATCCGGCGCTGCGGACTGATCGTCTCCACGGTCTTTCCGGGCGGTACGGGTCGCTCCTTATCCCTTCTCCTACGCTGCAGACGCATCCGGCACGCTACGCTATTGGTTCTCAAAGCGAAACCACGGCATGGCCCTCATCACGTTCCTCGTCGAGGACAACAAGACCATCAGGGACAACCTGGTCCCGGCTCTCGAAGATCTGGTCAACGGCCAGATCGTCGGCTTCGCCGAAACCGAATCCGATGCGCTCGCCTGGCTCGCTTCCCATCCCCACGATTGGCAGTTGCTCATCGTTGACCTGTTCCTGAAAGAAGGCTCCGGGCTGGGCGTGCTGTCGGGCTGCAAGGCCCGCGGGCCGGGCCAACGCGTGGTGGTGCTGAGCAACTACGTGACAGCCGACATCCGTGCGCGTTGCGAGGCACTGGGCGCCGACGCGGTCTTCGACAAGTCGCGCGACCTCGACGCGTTCATCGAATACTGCAACACCGATCGGCCTTCGGGCCTTGCCGGCTTGAACTGACGCCAATTGCCGTTGCCAAGAAAAAAGGGCCCGAAGGCCCTTTTTTCTTTTTTGCGCCATGGCGCAACGGTGTGCAATGAAACCGATCAGCGCACCACGGCGATCTGCGTACGCACGCCACCCTTGTAGGTGAAGAGCGTCAGCGCGCCGTTCTTGATGTCGCCCTTTTCGTCGAAGGCGATCGGGCCGGTCACGCCCTTGTATTGCACCTTGCCGACTTCCGGCAGGTACTTTTCGGGGTCGGAGGAACCGGCCTTGACCATGGCTTCAGCCAGAACGTTGACCGCGTCGTAGACGTACGGTGCATAGATCTGGACTTCCACGCCGTTCTTGGCCTTGAACTTGGCCTTGAAGTCTTCCAGCGGCTGCTTGAAGTCGCCGTCGACACCGCCGGCTTCGGCGCAAACCACCATCTCTTCGCCGATGGCATCGCCAGCCAGCTTGGGCAGTTCGCCGGTGCACAGGCCGTCGCCGCCCATGAACTTGACGTTCAGGCCGAGTTGCTTGACCTGCTTGAGCATCGGGCCGCCAACGGCGTCCATGCCGCCGAAGAACAGCACGTCGGGCTTGGCGGACTTGAGCTTGGTCAGGATGGCGTTGAAGTCGGTCGACTTGTCGGTCGTGAACTCGTGGCCGACGATGGTCCCGCCGGCAGCCTTGGCAGCCTTTTCGAACTCCTCGGCAACGCCTTGGCCGTAGGCCGTGCGGTCGTCGATCACGGCAATGTTCTTGCCCTTGAGCGTTTCGACGGCGTACTTGCCCAGCGTGCCGCCGAGTTGCGTGTCGTCGGCCACCACGCGGAACGCGGTCTTGAAGCCTTGGCGCGTGTACTTGGGATTGGTTGCCGAAGGCGAGATCTGCGGAATGCCGGCGTCGCTGTAGAGCTTGGAGGCGGGAATCGTGGTGCCCGAGTTCAGGTGGCCGACGATGCCGTTGACCTTGCTGTCGACCAGCTTCTGGGCCACAGCCGTGCCTTGCTTCGGATCGCCGGCGTCGTCTTCTGCGAGCAGTTCGAACTTGGCAACCTTGTCACCGATCTTGAGGCCCTTGGCGTTCAGGTCTTCGATGGCCATCTTGGCGCCGAACTCGTTGTCCTTGCCAAGGTGGGCAATGGCGCCGCTGGTGGGGCCAACGTGGCCGATCTTGACGACCAGCGTGCTTGCCGGAGGCGCTGCAGGTGCGGGGGCCGCTGCCGTGGGCGCCGGAGCGGCGGGTGCAGCAGCTTCTTCTTTTTTGCCGCAAGCCACAAGCGTGAGAGCAGCCAGTGCGACCGCAGTCCATTTCAATTGCATGAGAACCTCCAGAACATTGATAAATAAACTAAGAACCGGTCGTGTGATCCGGGCGCGCAGACCTCGCAAGTTTCGCGCCGCAGACCAGCGGCACCCTCCCGCCCCACCGACCTGGCGCGCAGTTTAGCTGAAGCTTTACGCTCCGGAAGCTGGCGTAGACCCTGTGTTTTCGGAGAGCTCGGCGGCCATTGCCTCGATCACCAAAGCCCGCAATACGGCCTCGATTTCTTCGCGCAGCCGAGGCACCATGGCATCGAGTTGCTGCTGCACGGCCGCCGAGACGGTGTCGCTCAAACGCTCCTCCAAAGACAGGTCGACACGCTGCAGCACGCGGTGCAGAAGCTGCTCTTCGAGGCGGACGATTTCGGCCTCTGAGCGCTGTTCGGCCGGAGGCAGCGCAACGGCTTCGGCGGGGTCGATGGGTGCGGCCGGCGCGGCCACAGGGCTCGCCGGCTCGGCAGCCGGCGTCTCGGCCGGCAGGTCGAGCACCGTGGTCAGGGTGGGGACGAACCGGGGCGGTGTACGCAGCGTGCTGGCCATCAGGAAGCGCTCCTTGCAAAGTCGTGCGGCTGGATGGTGTAGCCCCGGTCGGCATAGTGGCGCCACCGCGAACGCCCGATCTGCCGGTCTGCCGCCTCGTCGCTCACGATGTCGATCAGGCGCTCGAAGCGCTCGAAACCCGCCGGGACCTCAGCCCCCAGGTTCACGAGCATTTCGCGGTGCGGCAGCGATGCGGCCTGCGCGCCCTCGGCCGAAAGAATGACCGGCGAGCGGGCCACCACATGAGGCTGCGCGTCGGCCCGGCAATGGGCAATGAAGTCGGAGGGCAAGAGCTGCCAGAGCGCGGCATCCATCGCCTCGAGCGTCTGCGCCTCGCCCACCACGACCACGCACAGCCCGCGCGCGTTCACGGCCTTTCGAACCAGCCGGCAGGCATAGTTCACCTTGTCCGGCGTATTGAAATGAATGCCGATTTCCGTCACTGCGCGGACCGGGCCTTTCGGGCGGCCGAACCGGCGCTCTTGCGAGCGGACTTCGACGGGGCAGCCTCCCTGGCGGCGGCGCTGCGTGCGCGGTCCATCAGGTAGGACACCAGCAGGCCCACGGGCCGCCCGGTCGAGCCCTTGGCCGCCCCGCTCTTCCAGGCCGTGCCTGCGATGTCCAGGTGCGCCCAGACGAAGTCGCCGGCAAAGCGCTGCAGGAACTTGGCCGCGGTGATGGCGCCGCCGGCACGGCCCGCCACGTTGGCCACATCGGCAAAGTTGCTCTTCAGGCCATCGGCATATTCGTCGTCGAGCGGCAGGCGCCAGCAGCGGTCTTGCGATTCTTCGCCGGCCGCCTGGAGCGCTGCGGCCAGCGTCTCGTCGGTCGTGAACAAGCCGCTGCGCACGCCGCCCAGTGCCACCACGCAAGCGCCGGTGAGCGTGGCAATGTCGATCACGGCGGCCGGCTCGAAGCGCTTGGCGTACGTGAGGGCGTCGCACAGGATGAGCCGTCCCTCGGCGTCGGTGTTGAGCACCTCGATGGTCTGGCCGCTCATGCTGGTGACCACGTCGCCGGGCTTGATTGCGCGGCCGTCGTTCATGTTCTCGCACGTCGGCACGAGTCCCACCACGTTGATGGCAGGCTGGATTTCCCCGAGCGCGCGGAAGGTGCCCAGCACGCTGGCCGCGCCGCACATGTCGAACTTCATCTCGTCCATTTCGGCGGCCGGCTTGAGCGAGACGCCCCCGGTGTCGAAGGTGATGCCCTTGCCGACCAGCACCACGGGCGCTTGGTCCTTGGGGCCGCCCTGGTAGCGCAGCACGATGAAGCGCAACGGCTCGGCCGAGCCTTGTGCCACGGCGGCGAACGAGCCCATGCCGAGCTTCTGCACCTCCTTGGGGCCCAGCACCTCGCACTTGATGCGGGGCAGCTTGGACAGCCCCTTGGCCGCCTCCGCCAGCAGGGTCGGCGTGCAGTAGTTGCCCGGGCGGTTGCCCCACTCTTTCGCGAGCTCGATGCCGGACACGGTGGCGCGGGCTTCGTCGAAGGCCTTGCCCACCGCCGCGGCGTCGGCCACCCCGAGCGTCAGGTTGCGGATGGTGCGCCCGTTCTCGCCGTTCGAGGCCTTCGCCTTGGTCGTGGTGTAGACGTAGCTGGCGTCGGCGGCGGCGGCCACGGCGCAGCCGACCGCGGCACCACTGGCCTCTTGCGCGAAGGCCATGACCACGCGCTTGGGCCCGTAGGCCTTGGCTGCGTTGACCGCCGCGATGACGCCGATGCGCACCGACGCGGGCTTGCCATCGCCGATGGCGGCCAGCACGACGCGCGAGGCCACCACCTCGTCGGGGTGGTAGAGCGCGAGCAGCTTGCCGGCCTTGTCCGGCAGGTCGCCGGCCTTGCGGGCGCTGGCGATCAGTGCGGAGAGCGGATCCTTGGCGGTGAGGGGTGCGCTGCCGACGAGCACGATCAGCACGTCGGATTTTTCGGCTGCGGCGCGGGCAACGGTGAGGGTCTTGAGCTGAAAGTCCATAATCCTTTTTTTCCTCGAACGATGTTATTCCATTCTTCCCTACGCAAGGAGCTGTCGCGCAGCTTCGGAGCGACCCTCGTCGTCCTGGTCACCATCGTGATGACCATGATGCTCATCCGCACGCTCGGGCTCGCCTCCAAGGGCAGCGTGAACCCGTCCGAAGTGTTCCTGGTGATGGCGTACACGGTGCTCGGCTACATGCCCACCATCCTGAGCCTGAGCCTGTTCATCGCCATTGTCGGCACCTTGTCGCGCATGTACCGCGACAGCGAAATGGTGATCTGGTTTTCCAGCGGGCGCGGCCTGGCCGATTTCGTCGAGCCGCTGTTCCGCTTTGCCTGGCCCGTGCTTGCTTTGATCGCGGTCATGGCGCTGGTGGGCTGGCCCTGGGCCAACTCGCAGACCATCGGCATGCGTGCGCAGTACGAAAGGCGCAGTGACATCGAACGCGTCACGCCGGGCGAGTTCCGCGAATCCTCCGGGCGCATGCGCGTCTTTTTCATCGACAAGGACACGCCTGACGGCGCCACGGCGACCAATGTGTTCATCTGGGCCGTCGAGCGCGGGCTGCAGATCACGACCTCGGCACGCAGCGGTCGCATCGAGAACATCGGCGAGAACCGCTACCTGATGCTGAGCAATGGCCAGCGGCTCGAACGCCCGATGCTGCCCACCGCGGGCCTCAAGATCAGCGAGTTCGAAACCTACGGCACCCGGGCCGGCGGCAACGCGGCACTGGCAGGCGACACCACCCCGGCTCGCGCCAAGCCGACGCTTCAACTCCTGCGGGAGCCCGGCAACTCAAGCCGCGGAGAACTGGCCTGGCGCATCGGCATGCTGCTGGCCGGCATCAACTTCGTGCTGCTTGCATTGACCGTGTCGAGCGTCAATCCGCGCGTGGGACGCAGCGGCAACCTGCTGTTCGCCCTCTTCGCCTTCGTCGTCTACTACAACATGCTCAACCTGGGCCAGAGCTGGATCAGCTCCGGCCGCTTCGGCATGGGTTCCTTCATGCTGCTGCTGCACGGCGGCGTCCTGCTGATAGGCGTCGCGTGGCTGCTTCTGCGCAACAACAACTGGGGCCGGCGGCGCAAGACCGAGCGCGTCATCGCCGGCGGCCTGCCCGCCCAGCCCGCGAAAATCGACCCGACCTCGTGAAAACAATCCGACGCCTGATCTATGTCGAGGCACTGAAAGCCGTGGCTTTCGTGACGCTCGGCTTCCTGAGCCTGTTTTTCTTCTTCGACTTCGTCGACGAACTGCAGTCCATCGGCAAGCCCGAAAGCCTGGCTTACGGCCCCGCGCAGGCACTGATCTACGTGACCCTGCTGATTCCGAGCCACTTGTACGAACTGCTCCCGATCACGGTGCTGATCGGCTGCATCTTCGTGATGGCGCGCCTTGCGCAAAGCTCCGAATACACCATTCTTCGCACCAGCGGCCTCGGCCCTTGGCGCGCCCTGCGCACCCTGCTGCTGCTCGGCGTCGGTTTCGTCGTGCTGACCTTTGCCATCGGCGACTACATCGCGCCGGTCTCCGAGCGCACCGGGCAACTGCTCAAGTCGCGCTACCAGGGCTCGTATTCACTGGTGGGCAATACCGGGGCCTGGCTCAAGGAGAAGCGCGAGAACGTGTCCTATGCGGTCAACGTGCTGTCCATCGCGCGCGATGGCTCCCTGAAGAACGCGCGCATCTTCGAATTCGACGCCAACGGCTATGTGCGCAAACAGCTCGTCGCGTCTTCGGCGCGCATCTACGACGACCACTGGGCGCTGTCCGATGTCGAACTGCAGGACTACGACACGCGCACCGCCGCGGACAAGGCCCACATCGTCACCACCAAGGTGCCGCAGCTCGACTGGCCGACCACGCTCACGGCCGAAATGGTGTCGGTGGCACTCCTGCGGCCCGACCGCATGGGTACTCTCGACCTGTTCGACTACATCCGCCACCTCGACGCCAACGGCCAGACCGCGCAGCGCTACGAGATCCAGTTCTGGCGCAAGGTCTTCTACCCGCTCTCGTGCCTGGTGATGGTGGTGCTCGCGCTGCCCTTCGCCTACCTGCACTTCCGCCAGGCCGGCATCACCACCTACGTGTTCGGCGGGGTGATGATCGGCATCAGCTTCTTCCTGCTGAACAACGTGTTCGGCTACCTTGGCAACCTGAGCAACTGGTCTCCGTGGCTGACGGCTGCCGCGCCGGGGCTCATCTATTCGGTGATGTCGCTTGCCGCGTTCAGCTGGCTGGTTCTTCGAAGATAGAAGAGAAAAAAACAACAGATGGCGGCCGAAAAAGCGAGGGGGATCATCCTCTTGGCCCATGGATCGCGCGACGAGCGCTGGCGCGCGCCGATCGAGGCCGTGGCCGCGCGCGTCACGGCGCTCGACCCGCAGGCCCGCGTGGTTTGCGCCTACATGGAACTGGCCGCGCCCGACCTGCGCACCGCGGCGGCGGCCTTGATTGCCAGCGGCGCCCGCTCGCTCAGGGTGGTTCCGCTCTTCCTTGGCATGGGAAAGCACGCCCGCGAAGACCTGCCACTGCAGCTCGACGCACTGCGCGGCACCTGGCCGCAGGTCGAGTTCCAACTGGCCAACATCGTCGGCGAAGAGCCCGAACTGGTCGAACTGCTGGCCAGAATTGCAAGCAAGTCTTGAATTCGCAGCTATTTCCATAGACTCCGAAGGCATAATGAATTCCGCAATAAGACGGAATTTGATATGAATCTGCACCAGTTCAAGTTTGTTCAGGAAGCCGTGCGGCGCAACCTGAATCTCACGGAAGCGGCCAAGGCGCTCCACACCTCGCAGCCGGGGGTGTCGAAAGCCATCATCGAACTCGAGGAAGAACTCGGCGTCGAGATCTTTGCCCGCCACGGCAAGCGGCTCAAGCGGGTCACGGAGCCGGGCCAGCACGTCATCGCCAGCATCGAACTGATCATGCGCGAGGTCGGCAACCTCAAGCGCATCGGCGAGCAGTTCAGCGCGCAGGACAGCGGCACCCTCTCCATTGCCACCACGCACACCCAAGCGCGCTACGTGCTGCCGGTGCCCGTGGCCAGGTTGCGCGAGGCCTACCCGAAGGTGAACGTGAGCCTGCACCAGGGCTCGCCCGACCAGGTGGCACGCATGGTGATCGACGAAATCGCCGAGGTGGGCATTGCCACCGAATCGCTGGCCGACTACGCCGAACTGGTGACGCTGCCCTGCTACGAATGGCAGCACGTGCTGGTGCTCCCCAAGGACCACCCGCTGGCCGCCAAGGACCGCATCTCGCTCGAGGACCTGGCGCACGAACCCATCATCACCTACCACCCGTCTTTCACCGGCCGCACGCGCATCGACCACGCCTTTGCGCAGAAGAAACTCACGCCGCGCATCGCGCTCGAGGCCATCGACTCCGACGTGATCAAGACCTATGTGCGCCTTGGCCTGGGCGTAGGCATCGTGGCCGAGATGGCGGTGCGCGACGAGTCGAACGCCGACCTCGTGGTGCGACCCATGGGCCATGTGTTCGGCCAGAACATCGCCCGCGTGGCGTTCAAGCGCAGCGCCTACCTGCGCAACTTCGTGTTCAAGTTCGCCGAGCTGCTGTCCGACCGGCTCGACCGCAACCTGATCGCCAAGGCCCTGAGCGGGCATCAGCAAGACTACGAACTCTGAGATCCAGCCTCCAGCTTCCGACCACGACCATGAGCACCGCTACTTCTTCTCCCCGCACTCCGGCCATCGGCACCAAGCTGCCCGCCGTCGGCACCACCATCTTCACCGTGATGTCCGCCCTGGCGGCAGAGAAGAACGCGGTGAATCTCGGCCAGGGCTTTCCCGATTTCAACTGCGACCCGAAGCTGCTCGAAGACGTGACGGCCGCCATGGCCGCGGGCCACAACCAGTACCCGCCGATGCCCGGCATTCCGGCGCTGCGCCAGGCGATTGCCGGCAAGATCGCCGCGCTCTACGGCCACGGCTACAGCGCCGCCGACGAGATCACGGTGACCGCGGGTGCCACGCAGGCGATCATCACGGCCATCCTCGCCGTGGTGCGCGCGGGCGACGAGGTGATCGTTCTGGAACCCTGCTACGACAGCTACGTGCCCAACATCGAGCTCGCCGGCGGCAGCGTGGTGCGCGTGCCGCTCGTGCCCGGCACCTTCCGGCCCGACTTCGACAAGATTGCCGCGGCGCTCTCGCCGCGCACGCGCGCGATCATCGTCAACACGCCGCACAACCCGAGCGCCACGGTCTGGACCGCGGCCGAGATGCGCAAGCTCGAAGAGTTGCTGGCCCCGACCGAAGTGCTGGTGATTGCCGACGAGGTCTACGAGCACATGGTCTACGACGGCGCACAGCACGAAAGCGTGGCGCGCTTCCCGGGCCTGGCTGCGCGCAGCTTCATCGTGAGCAGCTTCGGCAAGACCTACCACGTCACCGGCTGGAAAGTCGGCTACGTCGCGGCACCGGCACCGTTGATGGCCGAATTCCGCAAGGTGCACCAGTTCAACGTGTTCACCGTCAACACACCCATGCAGCATGCGCTCGCGCAGTACATGGCCGAACCGGGGCCCTACCTGGAACTGCCGGACTTCTACCAGCGCAAGCGCGACCTGTTCGCCGCCGGGCTGGCCGAGAAGACCCGCTTCAAGCTGCTGCGCAGCGAAGGCAGCTACTTTCAGTGCGTCGACATTTCCGCGGTGAGCGAGCTTTCGGAGGCCGACTTCTGCCTGTGGCTGACCCGCGAGATCGGCGTGGCCGCCATTCCGCTGTCGGCTTTCTATGGCAACGGCTTCGACCAGCGCGTGGTGCGTTTCTGCTTCGCCAAGAAGGACGACACGCTGGTTGCGGCCCTGGACCGGCTGGCACGGCTATAAAGCCGACGCCGCCGGTAGGATAGTCCTGACCACCGAAGGAGCGGCTTTCCGGCGTGTTTTTCGCCCCTGGACAGCGAGCATGAGGACTCGTAACAACAACGTCCAGGAGATAAGCATGTCCCTCTCGTTCATTCTGCTGATCGTTCTGATCCTGCTGCTGATAGGCGCATTGCCGAGCTGGGGCTACAGCCGGAGCTGGGGCTACTGGCCCAGCGGGGGCCTGGGCCTGGTCGTGCTGGTCCTCGTCATCCTGGTGCTCATGGGACGCATATGAAGCTTCCGGACATTTCGCGCACCTGAAAGAAGCCCGCGGCAAGCGGGCTTTTTTTCGCCCGTCTGCCGGGGTTCAGGCCTGCAACTGGGCCCAGGCCTTGTCCAGCCGCTTGATGCTGACCGGCTGCGGCGTGCGCAGCTCCTGCGCGAAGAAACTCACGCGAAGCTCCTCCAGCAACCAGCGGAATTCGAGCATGCGCTCGTCCACGGCGCCCTTGCGTTCCGCCACCAGTCGCCAGTAGCGTTGCTCCTGAGGCCGAAGCTCGGCCAGCTTGGCGGCATCGCGCGCGGGGTCGGCGCGCAGTTTGTCGAGCCGCAGCACGATGGCCTTGAGATAGCGCGCGAAATGCTGCAGCTGCGTCCACGGCGCCTCCGAGATGAACCGCTTGCCGACCAGGCGCTGCAATTGCTGCGCGGCGTCCTGCACGGCCTCGGACTGGATCTTGGTGTCCTTGATCTTGCGCGCGGCAGCGGCGTACTCGGCCAGGATGGCCGCGGCCAGCCGCGCCACCTCGTTGGCAATCAAGGTGAGCCGGCCCCGGCCTTCTTCGAGGCGGCGCTTGAAGGCGAATTCATCGGTGGGCAGCGGCTCCTGCAGAAAGGCCCGGTCGATCGCGACGCCGATGATCTGCGCCCGCAGCTCTTCCGATGTGCCGAGCGGCATGTAGGCCACCGCCATCTTCTGCAGATCGGGGATGTTCTTCTCGAGGTACTTGAGCGCGTCTTTCAGCTGCAGCGCAAACAGGCGGCGCAGACCGGCGCGGTGCTTCGCGGCGGCCACGGCCGGCTCGTCGAACACCTCGATGGTCACGGCATCGCCTTCGTCCCGAAGGGCCGGAAAACCGATGAGCGACTGCGCGCCACGGCGCACTTCCATCAGCTCGGGCAGCTCGCCGAAGCTCCAGCTCGTGTATCGCTGGCCCGCGGGCAGGCTCGGTGCAGAGGGGGCCGGCGCGACGGCATGGCCCTTGGCCTGCGCCTGTCCTTCGGCGGCTTCGGCCGGCTTGCGGTCGGCGGAAGCCTTGACGTTGAGCCCGGCCAGCGCCTGGAAGGCGCCTCGCGCCTGCGCGCCCAGTTCCGCCTTGAGCGCGCCCAGGTTGCGCCCCATGCCGAGCTGGCGTCCGTGCTCGTCCACGATGCGCAGGTTCATGAACAGGTGCGGCGGCAGCATGTCGAGCTTGAAGTCCGCGCGCTTCACGTCGATGCTCGTGGCATCGCGCACACGCTTGAGCAGCACGTCGGTCAACGAACCGTGGCCGAACACCTCGGGCGCCGAGAGTTCTTCCGCGAGCCTTGCAGCCGATTCGGGCAACGGCACCAGCCGCGAGCGCGGGCGCTGCGGCAGGCTCTTGAGCAGCGCCTGGATCTTGTCCTTGAGCATGCCCGTCACCAGCCACTCGCAGCGCTCTTCGCTCACCTGGTTGAGCACGAAGAGCGGCACGCTGGCCGTGAGGCCGTCTTTCGCGTCGCCCGGCTCGTGCAGATAGCTCGCCGCGCAGTCGACACCGCCGAGCCGCAGCGTGGACGGAAACGACTGCGTGGTGATACCGGCCGCCTGGTGGCGCATCAGCTCTTCGCGTGTCAGGAAGAGCAGGCGCGGCTGCTCCCTCGAGGCCTGGCGGTACCAGTTCTCGAAGGTGATGCCGCTCGCCACGTCGGCGGGCAGCTGCGCGTCGTAGAAGGCGAAGATCAGCTCGTCGTCGACCAGCACGTCCTGCCGGCGCGACTTGTGCTCCAGGCCTTCGACCTCGCGCACCAGCTTGCGGTTGGCCGCGAGAAACGGGAACTTGCTCTCCCATTGCCCGCCGACCAGCGCTTCGCGAATGAATATCTCGCGCGCCGCCACCGGATCGACCTTGGTGAAATCGACCCGGCGCCCGCTGTAGACCACGAGGCCGTAGAGCGTGGCGCGCTCCAGCGCCGAAACCTGCGCGCCCTTCTTCTCCCAGTGCGGGTCGAGCAGTTGCTTCTTCAGCAGATGGCCCGCCACCTGTTCGAGCCACTGCGGTTCGATGTTGGCAATGCCGCGGCCGAAGAGGCGCGTGGTCTCGACCAGCTCGGCCGCGACGATCCAGCGGCCGGGCTTCTTCTTCAGGTGCGCACCCGGATGGCGGTAGAACTTGATGCCGCGCGCCCCCAGGTACGCCTCGTCGTCCTCGAGCTTCCAGCCGACGTTGCCGAGCAGGCCCGCAAGCATCGAAAGATGCAGCGGTTCATAGCCCGCCGGTTCGGCGTTGATGCGCCACTTGTGCTCGGTCACGACCGTGAGCAGCTGCGAGTGGATGTCGCGCCATTCGCGCACGCGGCGGATGTTGATGAAGTTCTGGCGCAGCAGCTGCTCGTACTGGCGATTGCTGAGCTTGTGAGTGTCACCGTGGCCGCCGCGCGCATCGGCGATCCATTTCCACAGCCGCAGGTAGCCGCTGAACTCGCTCTTCTCGTCGTCGAATTTCGAATGCGCCTGGTCTGCCTGCTGCTGCGCGTCCATCGGCCGGTCGCGCACGTCCTGGACGCTCAGCGCCGAGGCGATCACCAGCACTTCTTCGAGCGCGCCGCGTGTGCGCGCTTCCAGGATCATGCGGCCCACGCGCGGATCGAGCGGCAGCTTGGCGAGCTCACCGCCCGTGGCGGTGAGCTCGTTGGCATCATCGACTGCACCGAGTTCGTTGAGCAGCTGGTAGCCATCGGCAATGGCGCGCGGCGAAGGTGCCTCGAGAAACGGGAACCGCGCCACGTCGCCCAGGCGCAGCGACTTCATCCGCAGGATCACCCCTGCCAGCGAGGAACGCAGGATCTCGGGGTCGGTGAAACGCGGCCGGCCTTCGAAGTCCTTCTCGTCATAGAGCCGGATGCAGATGCCGTTGGCCACGCGGCCGCAACGGCCCGCGCGCTGGTTGGCCGCAGCCTGGCTGATGGGTTCGACCAGGAGTTGCTCGACCTTGCTGCGGAAGCTGTAGCGCTTGACGCGCGCGGTGCCGGTGTCGATCACGTAGCGGATGCCCGGCACGGTGAGCGAGGTTTCCGCCACGTTGGTGGCAAGCACGATGCGCCGGCCCGTGTGGCCGTCGAAGATGCGGTCCTGCTCAGGCCCCGACAGCCGCGCGAACAGCGGCAACACCTCGGCATTGCGCAGCAGCGGCTGGTGGCTCAGGTGGCGGCGCAGATGATCGGCCGCCTCGCGGATTTCGCGCTCGCCGGGCAAGAACACCAGGATGTCGCCCGCGTTGTGCGGGTCGCGCCAGAGTTCGTCGACGCCGTCGGCGATCGCGTCGTTCAGGTCATGCTCGCGCGACTCCTCGAACGGCCGGTAGCGCTGCTCGACCGGAAAGGTACGGCCCGACACCATGATGATGGGCGCGGGCCCCTTGGCCGACGCGAAATGCTGCGCGAACCGATCGGCGTCGATGGTGGCCGAGGTCACGATCACCTTCAGGTCGGGCCGGCGCGGAAGAATCTCGCGCAGGTAGCCCAGCAGGAAGTCGATGTTCAGCGAGCGCTCGTGCGCCTCGTCGATGATCAGCGTGTCGTAGGCCTTGAGCAGCGGATCGGTCTGCGTCTCGGCCAGCAAGATGCCGTCCGTCATGAGCTTGACCGAGGCGTCGCGGCTCAGCCGGTCCTGGAAGCGCACCTTGAAGCCGACCACGTCGCCCAGCGGCGTCTTCAGTTCTTCGGCGATGCGCTTGGCCACCGAGCTTGCGGCAATGCGCCGCGGCTGCGTGTGGCCGATGAGCCTGCCCTTGCCCGGCGGCGCGTTGAGCTTGCCACGGCCGAGCGCCAGGGCGATCTTCGGCAACTGCGTGGTCTTGCCCGAGCCTGTTTCGCCGCAGACGATCACCACCTGGTGCGCCTCGATGGCGGCCATGATTTCGTCGCGCCGGCCGGAGACCGGAAGCGATTCGGGAAAGTCGATGCGCAAGGGAACGGAAGGTGTCGTGGTCGTCAAGGGAAAAGCTGATTCGCGAAGGCGCGGCGGGCAAACCGTCGATTATCGGTGCGCGCCGCCCCTGTTGCACGCCCTGCGACGCCACCCGGCTGCTGCGGGCGATCGCCCGTCCCGCGCGAACCGCCCCTCAAGAATGCACAATCACGCTCCATGTCCACCGTTTTCAACTTCACCTTCGTGCCCTGGTTCCGCTCGGTCGCGCCCTACATCCACACGCACCGAGGCAAGACTTTCGTGGTCGCCCTGGCGGGTGAGGCGATCGCGGCGGGCAAGCTGCAGAACATTGCGCAAGACCTGGCGCTGATCCAGAGCATGGGCGTCAAGATCGTCCTGGTGCACGGCTTCCGCCCGCAGGTCAACGAACAGCTCGCGGCCAAGGGGCACGAGGCGCGCTACTCGCACGGCATCCGCATCACCGACGAGGTGGCGCTCGATTCCGCCCAGGAAGCCGCCGGCCAGCTGCGCTACGAGATCGAAGCCGCATTCAGCCAGGGCCTGCCGAACACGCCGATGGCCGGCTCCACCGTCCGCATGATTTCGGGCAACTTCATCACCGCCCGCCCCGTGGGCGTGGTCGATGGCGTGGACTTCAAGCATTCGGGCCTGGTGCGCAAGGTCGACGCCGTGGGCATCCGCCGCACGCTCGATTTCGGCGCCATGGTGCTGATGTCGCCCTTCGGCTTCTCGCCCACGGGCGAGGCCTTCAACCTGACGATGGAAGAAGTGGCCACCAGCGTGGCCATTTCGATCCAGGCCGACAAGCTGATCTTCCTGACCGAGATTCCGGGCATCCGCATCGACAGCGAATTGCCCGAGAGCGAAGACAACCCCATCGACACCGAGCTGCCGCTCGCCGCGGCCGAAAAGCTGCTGGCGTCGCTGCCGCCACCGCAGAAGCCGACCGACACCGCCTTCTACCTGCAGCACTGCGTCAAGGCCTGCAAGGGCGGCGTGGAGCGCAACCACATCCTGCCCTTTGCCCTGGACGGCGCGCTGCTGCTCGAGGTGTATGTGCACGACGGCGTCGGCACCATGGTGATCGACGAGAAGCTCGAAAGCCTGCGCGAAGCCACGGTCGACGACATCGGCGGCATCCTGCAGCTGATCGAGCCCTTCGAGCGCGACGGCACGCTGGTCAAGCGCGACCGCACCGAGATTGAGCGCGACGTGGGCCACTACACGGTCATCGAGCACGACGGCGTGATCTTCGGCTGCGCGGCGCTCTACCCCTACCCCGAGGCAAAGACCGCCGAGATGGCCGCGCTGACCGTCTCGCCCCAGTCGCAGTCGCAGGGCGACGGTGAACGCATCCTCAAGCGCATCGAGCACCGCGCCAAGGCCATGGGCCTGGAAAGCATCTTCGTGCTCACCACGCGGACCATGCACTGGTTCCTGAAGCGCGGTTTCCAGCAGGTCAACCCCGACTGGCTGCCCGAAGCCCGCAAGCGCAAGTACAACTGGGACCGCAAGAGCCAGGTGCTGGTCAAGAAAATCTGAGCCTTTGAACCTTTAGAGGGAAGCCCGCCGCCATGACGCTCGCCACCGCCCTGCTGTTCTCCATCGTCGCGCTGGCCGCCATCGCCACGCCCGGACCAACCGTGCTGCTGGCGCTGAGCAATGGATCGCGGCGCGGCGTGCGCGGTGCGCTGCCGGGCATCCTGGGTGCCGTGCTGTCCGACTTCGTCCTGGTCGGCGCGGTGGCGCTGGGCCTGGGCGCGCTGCTGGCGGCGTCGGAGTTCTGGTTCTCCATGCTCAAGTGGGTGGGCGCCGTGTACCTGGCCTGGCTGGGCGTTCGCATGCTGCGCTCGAAAGGCGGCAGTTTCGACGCGCCGCGTGCCGACGCGGGCGAGCCCGCCACGGGCATGAACGGAGACGGCCGCAAGGTCTTTCTCAAGTCATTCCTGGTGGCAGTCACCAACCCGAAGGGCTATCTGTTCTGCTCGGCGCTGATGCCGCAGTTCATCGACCCCGCGGCCGCCCAGGGCATGCAGTACGCCATCATCGCCGTGCTGTTCGCCTCCCTGGACGCGTTGGTGATGGGGGTCTACGCCTTCGTGGGTGCGCGGGCGATGCGGCTGCTGACGGTCGCCGCGGGTCGCTGGATCGATCGCACCTGCGGCGCGATGCTGCTGGCGCTGGCCGGCTCGCTGGCGTTCTACCGGCGCAGCGGCACCTGAGCGGCCGGCGACCCGTCGCCGATAATCGCTCTCCATGAACCCCCTGCTTTCCAAGCTCCAGCCCTATCCTTTCGAGCGGCTGCGGCGCCTGTTCGAGGGCGTCCAGCCCAATGCCGATTTCGCGCCCATCAGCCTGGGCATCGGCGAACCCAAGCACGCCACGCCGGCCTTCATCAAGGAAGCGCTGGCCGCCAGCATGGCCACGCTCGCGGCCTACCCCGCCACGGCCGGCAGCCTGCCGCTGCGCACCGCCTTCACCGACTGGCTGCGGCGCCGCTACGCCCTGCAGCTGGACCCGGCCACCCAGGTGCTGCCGGTCAACGGGTCGCGCGAGGCGCTGTTCTCGCTCGCGCAAACGGTGGTCGATGGCAGCAAGACTCCGGCGCCGGTGGTGGTTTCGCCCAACCCGTTCTATCAAATCTACGAAGGGGCGGCCCTGCTCTCGGGCGCCGAGCCCTACTACGTGCCGAGCGTGCCGGCGCGCAACTTCGCGGTGGATTGGGACAGCGTGCCCGAGGCCGTCTGGGAGCGCACGCAACTGGTGTTCGTCTGCTCGCCCGGCAACCCGACCGGCGCCGTGATGCCGCTGGATGAGTGGCGCAAGCTCTTTGCGCTCTCGGACCGCTACGGCTTCGTGATTGCGGCCGACGAGTGCTACAGCGAGATCTACTTCCGCGACGAGCCACCGCTCAGCGGGCTGGAGGCCGCCGCCAAGCTCGGCCGAGGCGACTTCAAGAACCTGATCGCGCTCACCTCGCTGTCCAAGCGCAGCAACGTGCCGGGCCTGCGCAGCGGCTTCGTGGCGGGCGACGCGGCCATCATCAAGAGCTTTTTGCTCTACCGCACCTACCACGGCAGCGCCATGAGCGGCACCGTGGCGGCGGCCAGCATCGCGGCCTGGGGCGACGAGACCCACGTCGTCGAGAACCGGGCCAAGTACCGCGCCAAGTTCGCCGCCGTGACGCCCCTGCTCGAACCGGTGCTCGACGTGCGGCTGCCCGACGCCAGTTTCTACCTCTGGGCGGGGGTGCCCGAAGTGTGGGCTGGCGACGACGAATCCTTCGCCCGGGCGCTCTACGCTCAATACAATGTTACGGTTCTGCCGGGGAGCTATCTGGCGCGCGACACGGCACACAGCGCCAACCCCGGCCGTGGCCGCATCCGCATGGCCCTGGTGGCCGAAACGGCCGAATGCGTGGAAGCCGCCGAGCGCATCGTCCGCTTCGTGCAATCCGGCCAACCGGGCCGGGGCTGAACCGCTGCTTTCCCGGCTCCCATTTTTCACACGAGACTTTCTCCATGACCCAGCAACTGCAACAAATCATCGACGCCGCGTGGGAAGACCGCGCCAACATCTCGCCCAGCGCCGCCTCGGCCGAAGTGCGCGACGCCGTCGAGCACGTGATCTCCGAGCTCAACAACGGCAAGCTGCGCGTTGCCACGCGCGAGAGCGTGGGCAAGTGGACCGTGCACCAGTGGATCAAGAAGGCCGTGCTGCTGTCGTTCCGCCTGAAGGACAACGAGCAGATGCAGGCCGGTTCGCTGGGCTTCTATGACAAGGTGCCGACCAAGTTCTCGCACCTGTCGGCCGGCGAGCTGAAGGAATCGGGCGTTCGCATCGTGCCCCCGGCCGTCGCACGCCGCGGCAGCTACATCGCCAAGGGCGCGATCCTGATGCCCTCGTACGTGAACATCGGCGCCTACGTGGGCGAAGGCACCATGGTCGACACCTGGGCCACCGTAGGTTCGTGCGCGCAGATCGGAGCCAATGTGCACCTGTCCGGCGGCGTCGGCATCGGCGGCGTGCTCGAGCCGCTGCAGGCCGGCCCCACCATCATCGAGGACAACTGCTTCATCGGCGCCCGTTCCGAAGTGGTCGAAGGCGTGGTGGTCGAAGAGAACTCGGTGCTCGGCATGGGCGTGTACATCGGCCAGAGCACCCCGATCTTCAACAGGGACACCGGAGAGACCTTCTACGGCCGCGTGCCCTCCGGCAGCGTCGTCATCAGCGGCAACCTGCCCAAGAAGACCAAATCGGGCCAGGACTACAGCACTTACGCCGCAATCATCGTCAAGACGGTCGATGCGCAAACGCGTTCCAAGACCAGCCTGAACGACCTGCTGCGCGATTGATCCCGCCTTTGTCCCGTTAGAAAACAACAGCACCCGAGGAGAGTGAGAGCGATGAACATGATGGAGCGAATCCTTCGTCTGATGGCCGAGCGCAAGGCCTCCGACATCTACCTCTCGGCGCACTCCCCGGTGCTGATCCGCATCAACGGCACCTGCGTGCCGATCAATGCCCAGGTGCTGCCGGCCGCCGCGCCGCTCGCGCTGCTGGCCGAAGTGGTGCCCGAAGCCCGCATCCAGGAGCTGGAGAGCAAGGGCGAGCTCAACATGGCCGTGATGCTCGAGGGCGCCGGCAACTACCGCATCAGCGCCATGCGCCAGCGCGGCAGCTATGCGGTGGTGGTGCGGCACATTGCCTCGACCATTCCCAGCTTTGCCGACCTGAACCTGCCCGACATTCTCAAGACGCTGATCATGGAGAAGCGGGGCCTGATCCTGATGGTCGGCGCCACGGGCGCGGGCAAGACCACCACGCTGGCCTCGATGCTCGACTACCGCAACGAGCACGCCACGGGCCACATCCTCACGGTGGAAGAGCCCATCGAGTTCACCTACACCAACAAGAAGTCGCTGGTGAACCAGCGCGACGTGGGCAGCGACACCGAGTCACTGCATGTCGCGCTCAAGAATGCGTTGCGCCAGGCGCCCGACGTGATCCAGATCGGCGAAATCCGCGACCGCGAAACCATGACCGCGGCCATTGCCTATGCGCAGTCGGGCCACCTGTGCGTGGCCACGCTGCATGCCAACAACAGCTACCGCGCGCTGAACCGCATCCTGAGCTTCTTTCCGGTCGAGGTGCGCCCCACCCTGCTGGGCGACCTGGGCTCGGCGCTGCGCGCCATCGTGTCGCAGCGGCTGCTGCGCACGCCCACGGGCGGCCGCGTGCCGGCGCTCGAGGTCATGCTCAATACGGCCCTGGTGGCCGAGCTGATCGAAAAAGGCGATTTTTCCGCCGTCAAGGAAGCCATGGAGCAGTCGATGGCCGAAGGCTCCCAGACCTTCGAGGAAGACATTGCCCGCCTCATCACCGAAGAGCGCGTGACGCGCGAGGAGGGCCTGGCCCAGTCCGACTCGCCCACCAACCTGATGTGGCGGCTGCAGAACCGCGCCGCGCCCAAGCAGAAGGCCGAAGAGCGCAACCTGATGGACCAGGTCGACGAACCCACCTTTACCGACATCACGCTCGACGTGAAGTTCTGACCCAGCCTCACCGGCTTTTTTTCCGATGTCCCGTACGCTCCAGCTCGCCGAACAACTCATCTCGCGCCCCTCGGTCACCCCTGACGATGCGGGCTGCCAACAGATCCTCAGCGAACGGCTGGCGCCACTGGGCTTCACGCTGGAGACCATCGAGAGCGGTCCCGCGGATTTCCGCGTGACCAACCTCTGGGCGGTGCGCCGTCCGGCCGCTGCCACGGCCACAAAGACGCTGGTGTTCGCCGGTCACACCGACGTGGTGCCCACCGGCCCGGTCGAGCAATGGACCAGCCACCCCTTCACGCCCACGCACCGCGACGGCAAGCTCTACGGCCGCGGCGCCTGCGACATGAAGACCTCGGTTGCGGCCTTCGTTGTCTCCATCGAGGAGTTCCTGCGGGCCACGCCCGATCCGAAGCTCACGCTGGCGCTGCTGCTCACCAGCGATGAGGAAGGCCCGGCCGTCGACGGCACCGTCGTCGTCTGCAACACGCTGGCGGCGCGCGGCGAGGTGCTCGACTACTGCATCGTCGGCGAGCCCACCGCCGTGCAGCGCTGCGGCGACATGATCAAGAACGGCCGCCGCGGCACCATGAGCGGCAAGCTCACGGTCAAGGGCGTGCAGGGGCACATCGCCTACCCGCATCTCGCCAAGAACCCCGTGCACTCGGTGGCGCCTGCGCTGGCCGAACTCGTGGCCATCAACACGGCCGGCGGCTGGGATGCGGGCAACGACTACTTCCAGCCGACCAGTTGGCAAATCAGCAACTTTCATGCGGGCACCGGCGCGAGCAACGTGATCCCGGGCGACGCTGTGATCGATTTCAATTTCCGCTTCTCGACCGAGTCGACGCCCGAGTCCCTGCAGAAGCGCGTGCATGCGGTGCTCGATGCCCATGGCGTCGACTACACGCTGGCCTGGACCGTCGGCGGCCTGCCCTTCCTGACCACGCCCGGCGAGCTCGTCAGCGCGGTGCAGGCGGCCATTGCCGATGAAACCGGCATCGCGACAGAACTCTCGACCAGCGGCGGCACCAGCGACGCGCGCTTCATCGCCAAGATCTGCAAGCAGGTGGTCGAGCTCGGCCCGGTCAATGCAAGCATCCACAAGATCGACGAGCACATCGACGTGGCCGAGATCGAAACGCTGAAGAACATCTACAGGCGCACGATGGAGCGGCTCGAAGCGTCGCTGGTCGGATGAGCGCCACGCCGAGCCGCCCCAAGCAAGCTCGCACCGCAGCGCGAAGCGCGGAGGTCATTCAATGAGCACGGTCATCGAGCTGATCGAGGCTGGTGCCAAGCGGCTCGAAGACGCCGGCGTCGCCTTCGGCCACGGCACCGCCAACGCCTTCGACGAAGCCGCCTGGCTGGTGCTGTGGCGCCTGAAGCTGCCGCTCGACGACCTCGATGCGGTTGCCGACACGCCCGTTTCGCCGGCCGATGCAGGCAAGGTGGCCGCGTTGCTCGACGAACGCATCGCCACGCGCAAGCCCGCCGCCTATCTGACGAAAGAGGCCTGGCTCCAGGGCGTGCCCTTCTACGTGGACGAGCGCGCCATCGTGCCGCGCAGCTTCATTGCCGAGCTGATTGCCGACGGCAGCATCGACTACTGGCTCGGCGAGCACACGCAGCGCGTGCTCGACCTGTGCACGGGCAATGGCAGCCTGGCCGTCCTCGCGGCCATGACCTACCCGGACATCGCCGTGGACGCGGCCGACCTGTCGGTCGAAGCTCTCGAGGTGGCCGCCATCAACGTCACCCGGCACCAGCTGGATGCGCGCATCCGGCTGATCCAATCCGACGGCCTGGCCAACCTGCCCGGCCCGTACGACCTTGTGCTGTGCAACCCGCCTTACGTGAACAGCGCGAGCATGGCCGCCCTGCCCGCCGAATACCAGGCCGAGCCCGAACTGGCGCTGACCGGTGGAACCGACGGCATGGACTTCGTGCGCCGGCTGTTTGCCGAGGCCCCCTCGCGCATGAGCGAAGAGGCCGTGCTGGTGCTGGAAATCGGCAACGAGCGCGAATACTTCGAGGCAGCGTTTCCTCAACTCGAAGTCGTGTGGCTGGAAACCTCCGCGGGCGAAGACCAGGTCCTGCTCGTGACCCGGACCGCCTTGCTGGCCGGCGCCGGCGCGCGTTAGCTGCGACCGCCCAAGCCCCTTTCAGCCGCTTTTTCGCAACCTTGGCTGCGTCCCCCTTCATCGGGTGATGTCCCCATTTGCCCCTTCGCGCCAAGCCGCCCGGGGGCGGGCGGGATAATCGCCCCTACGGTTCCTATTTCATGATTACTCTCAAAAACGTCATTCTTCGCCGCAGCGCCAAGGTTCTGCTCGACGGCGCCACCGTCACCATCAACCCCGGTGAAAAGGTCGGCCTCGTGGGACGCAACGGCGCCGGCAAGTCGACCCTGTTCGCGCTCTTCAACGGCTCGCTGCACGAGGACGGCGGCGACTTCTACGTGCCCAAGCAGTGGCGCATGGCGCAAGTCGCGCAGGACATGCCCGAAACCGAGGAGTCGGCCACCAACTTCGTGGTCGGCGGCGACACCCGGCTGGCCGAGCTGCGCGCCACGCTGGCAGCCATCGAGGCGGCCTATGCCGAGAACCCCGACGACGCCGACATCGGCATGGAACTGGCCCACGCCTACACCGACCTGGCCGATGCCGGCGAGCACGACGCGGTGCCGCGCGCCCAGGCCCTGATCCTCGGGCTGGGTTTCAAGTCGCACGAGCTGGACGGCCCCGTCAACAGCTTTTCGGGCGGCTGGCGCATGCGCCTGCAACTGGCCCGCGCGCTGATGTGCCCGAGCGACCTGCTGCTGCTCGACGAACCCACCAACCACCTGGACCTGGACGCCTTGGTGTGGCTGGAAGCCTGGCTGCAGAAATACGCCGGCACCATGATCGTCATCAGCCACGACCGCGAGTTTCTGGACGCCGTGACCGACGTGACCTTGCACATTGCCAACGCCCAGCTCACGCGCTACGGCGGCAACTACAGCAAGTTCGAGGACATGCGCGCGCTGCAGATGGAGCAGCAGCAGGTCGCCTTCTCCAAGCAACAGGACAAGATCGCTCACCTGCAGAAGTTCATCGACCGCTTCAAGGCCAAGGCCAGCAAGGCCAAGCAGGCGCAGAGCCGGGTCAAGGCGCTCGAGCGCATGGAAAAGGTTGCGCCGCTCCTGGCCGAGGCCGACTTCACCTTCGAGTTCAAGGAGCCGGGCAACATTCCCAATCCGATGCTGTCGATCAGCAACGCGAGCTTCGGCTACGAAATCGAAGATGCCGAGCCCAAGACCATCCTGCGCGGCGTGAGCCGCTCGGTGCTGGCGGGCCAGCGCATCGGCATCCTGGGCGCCAACGGCCAGGGCAAGTCGACGCTGGTGAAGACCATCGCGCGCGAAATGGGCGCGCTGGCCGGCCAGGTCACCGAAGGCAAGGGCCTCAACATCGGCTACTTTGCGCAGCAGGAACTCGACGTGCTGCGCCCGCAGGACAACCCGCTCGAGCACATGGTGCGCATGGCCCGCGAGCTGGGCAGCGCCGTCAAGGAAAGCACCGGCGAGCAGGCCTTGCGCGGCTTCCTCGGCAGCTTCAACTTCAGTGGCGACATGGTGAAGCAGCCCGTCGGCACCATGAGCGGCGGCGAAAAGGCTCGCCTGGTGCTCGCGATGATGGTGTGGCAGCGCCCCAACCTGCTGCTGCTGGACGAGCCCACCAACCACCTGGACCTTGCCACGCGCGAGGCCCTGGCCGTCGCGCTGAACGAGTTCGAAGGCACGCTGATGCTGGTGAGCCACGACCGCGCGCTGCTGCGCTCGGTGTGCGACGAGTTCTGGCTCGTGGGGCGCGGCGTGGTCACCGATTTCGACGGCGACCTCGACGACTACCAGCGCTACCTGCTCGACGAAGCCAAGCGGCTGCGCGAGGAGGCCAAGATCGCCGTGCGCGATGCGGCCGCCGCAACCGCTGCCGCGCCCGTGGCCGTTGCCGCTCCGGCACCCGCCGCCAGCGATCCCGCGGCCGCGAACAAGAACCCGCAGCAGCGCAAGCAGGACGCCCAGGGACGCCAGCAGCGCAGCGACCAGGCCAAGCCGATCAAGCGCGAGATTGCGCAGATCGACGAACGATTGGCCGTGGCAGGCACCGAGCGCGCCGCGCTCGAAACGCGCCTGGCACAGCCCCTGCCGTCCGCCGAGATTGCCGAAGCGGGCAAGCGGCTGAAGGCTCTCAACGACGAAATCGGCCGACTCGAAGAGCGCTGGCTGGCCCTGTCGGACCAGCTCGAGACGCTGACGGCCTGAACCCTGCAAAGGAGGCACATCGCATGCCGTCTGCCATCGAACTGGCCCGGGGCGACGAAAAACTGATCGCGGCCATTCACCGCAGCCGCCGCCTGATCGGGCGCAAGGCGTTGATGGCTGCGGCCGCCAGCGCCGTTCCGTTGCCGGGCATCGACTGGGCCGCCGACGCGGCCCTGCTCGCACGCCTGGTGCCGCAGATCAGCGCCGAGTTCGGCCTTTCCGTCACGCAGGTCGAAAAGCTCGCGCCACACCAGCGTGAACGCATCCAGAAGGCCGCCACCACGGTCGGCGCCTTGCTCGTCGGCCGGCTCGTCACACGCGAGCTGCTGATCAAGCTCGCCCGGTATGCGGGCGTGAAGCTCACCGCCAAGCAGGCCACCAAGTATGTGCCGGTTGCCGGGCAGATCGTTTCCGCCGCGCTCGGCTATGCGGCCTTGCGCGCCCTCGGCGAGCAGCACATCAAGGATTGCGTCCGCGTGAGCACGACGCTCGCCCTGGCACCGCCTGAACCACACGCGCCCGCCTAGATCGCACCATCGTCGAGGGCGACGATTCCCTCTGGTCAGGTTATGTGCAGGTTGAGCGAACATAGTGGAGGCTCTCCCGTGGCCTGCACTCCCTCTGATCCTCCCTCCTCCAGCAGGCCACCTTCCAGCCCGCCCTTGCGCGGGCTGTTTTTTTGCCGAGCAGCAACGTCCGCCTGAGACATCGGGCCGGTCGAAGTCCTGCGCGACGCAAAGACGGCCGAGGGGTTTGTGCCCCCCTCAAATGGCCTCCCGGCTTTCGGAGTTAGTTATTACTGATATGTAATACCAAATGTGTACAACTTTCTTCGCGCCGCCTTCCATTACGCCAATTGCAGAGGGCGAGTTCTCCACCATTGCGGTGGATAAGACGGTGGAAAAGCATGTGCACATCGCCGGAGACCGTTGCTGCGCCTGCGCTGCGACGCTGCGCCTGTAAAAGCGGCATCGCGGTGCCTTGTCCCGGAGGATGAGGCAACTGAAAGTTGCCGCGCTCGGTCGGAGGCCTTGGAGGTGAGGGAGAAGTTGCACGGCAACCCACCCACACTATTCCCCACACCATGGAAATCACTGTCAGTGATTCGCCTCAGGGGCAAGCGCAACCTGTCGATGCGCTTGAAGGTTCTGGTAGGACGTACTGGATTCGAACCAGTGACCAACGGATTAAAAGTCCGCTGCTCTACCAACTGAGCTAACGTCCCGGAACCATTTTTTCTTCTTGACGATTTGCCGGGGTTGATGCGGCAAAGCCAAAGATTATAGCGTGGCGTTGCTCGCGATTTTGTCGAGAACCCAACCTGCCGCACATTGGCCGAAAGTAGCCGTCACGCTCACCACCGAACCGTAGCCGTGGCAGTTGAGCGAGCCGTCGCCTTCGATGGCGCAGGAGGCATCGGGCGGCGCGACGCTCTCGCGGCTGAAGACGCAGGCGACGCCGATCTTGCGGCCTTCGCGCGGAGCGCCATGCTCCTTGCGAAGGCGCTGCCGCAACTGGGCCAGCAGCGGGTCGTGCGTGACGAGCGAAAGATCGTCGATGTCGACCTTGTGGGCCTGCCGCTTGCCGCCGGCCGCGCCCACGGTGACGAAAGCCGTGCGCGATGCGCGCGCCCATGCGGCCATCGTGAGCTTGGCCTTTACCTGGTCGCAGGCATCGATGACCGCGGTGGCAGGGCCGTTGGCTTGCTGCGCCGCGTCGAGCAGCATCGTCCAGTTGCCGGGCTCGACGAACTCGTCGATCGCGAGCACCTTGCACTCCGGATTGATCTGCGCGATGCGGTCGCGCATGGCCTCGACCTTGGCCTGTCCCACGGTCGCATCGAGGGCGTGGATCTGCCGGTTGATGTTCGACTCCGACACATGGTCGAGATCGACCAGCGTCAGCCGCCCCACTCCGCTGCGCGCCAGCGCCTCGACGGCCCACGAGCCTACACCGCCGATGCCGGCGACGAGCACATGGGCGTTGCGGATGCGCGCGGCGCCGGCCACGCCATAAAGACGTTCGAGGCCGCCGAAGCGGCGCGCAAAGTCGGGCGCCGCCGCGGTGTCGATGACGACATTCGCGGCGGCGTTCGATGTTTGCGGAAGCGTTGCAGCGCTCAAGCGGGAGGGCTCCGCCGGCGTCAGCGCAGTCGCGAGAGACGCTCGCGGCCCGCCTGTGCGGCTTCGGATTGCGGATAGGCCTTGGTCAGGTCTTCCAGCGTGCGGCGCGCGGCGCGCGTGTCCTTCAGCTCGATCTGGCAGTTGGCAATCGACAGCACGGCCTCGGGAGCCTTGGCGTGGTCGGGCGCAAGCGACAGCATGGAGCGGAAGTTCGCGATGGCCTCGTTGTAGTTGCGCGTGGCGTACTGCGCATTGCCGAGCCAGAACAACGCAGAGGCGTTGTAGCCGCTTTGCGGGTAGCGCTTGACGAACTCGGCGAACGCGGTTTGCGCCTGCGCGAACTGCCCCGCGCGGAAGATGCCAAGCGCCGCATCGAAGTCGGCCTTTTCCTTGGGATCGGCGGTGAACTCGCGGCCGTCTACCGACACCTTCGCCGGCTCGTTCTGCTTGAGCCGGTCGTCGATGGTGGTCTGGCGCGACTGCAATTCGCTCAGCGTGCGCTGCAGCTGCTCGTTCTGCCCCGTCATGCGTGCCAGATCGCCCCGCATCTGCTCGATCTGGTTTTGCAGTTCGAGCAGGCTGCGGCGCAGCTGGCCGTTTTCGTCGGTCAGCCGCTGGTCGGTCTGCTGGCGCATCGCCTCGACCCGCTGCCGCAGGTCGAGGATGGCGCGGCGCGCTTCATCATCCTCGAACAAGGCAGCTTGCGAGCCGATCGAAACGCAAAGCAAGGCGGCAGCCAGGGCCGCGCCTCGCAACAAGGCGCGTTGCATCACCGGGTGTATCGGATTTCAGCGCGGCGGTTTTGCGCCCAGGCTTCTTCGCCCGAACCCTGGACCGCGGGCTTTTCCTTGCCGAAGCTCACAGCTTCGATCTGGGCGTCGTTCACGCCCAGCAGCGTCAGCGCACGGCGGACGGCTTCGGAACGCTTCTGGCCGAGTGCCAGGTTGTACTCGCGGCCGCCGCGTTCGTCGGTGTGGCCTTCGATGGAAATGCGGCGCTGCTGGTTGGCCTTGAGGAAACGGGCATGGCCGTCGATCAGGGCTTGGAACTCGGGCTTGACCGTGTAGCTGTCGTAGTCGAAATAGACGATCCGTTCGATCCCGACCGGACCTTGCGCGGTGGATGCATTGGGGTCGATGGTGACGGGCGCGACCGCAGTCGAGCTGCCCTGCTGGCCGCCGGCGGTGCCGGAGCGGTCGGTCACCGGGGCGTCGTTGAGCTTGGTGCCCGACGAACAACCGGCAATCAGAGCCACGATGGCCAGCGAATAAATCGTACGTTTCAACATTGGGTACTCCTCAAATAAACCTTGATCATTGCTTTTGAAACGGACCCCAGTCCGGTTCTCTTATGTCTCCCGCCTGCCCGGCGAGCCGCGCTTTTATTTTTCCGTCCAGCGTGGTCGTCATGAGCGCTTCGCGGCCTTGCAGCTGCGTTGCGTAGACGATCAGCTTGCTGTTGGGGGCGAAACTGGGACTCTCGTCTGCCGAGGTGTCGGTGATGGCCGAGACGTTGCCGGTTGCCAGCTCCATCACATGGAGTTTGAATGCACCGCCAACGCGTGAGATGTAGGCCAACCACCGGCCGTCGCCGCTGACAGATGGAGAAATGTTGTAGGTGCCACTGAAGGTAACACGGGTCGGCGCGCCGCCGCCGGCGCCCATCTTGTAGATCTGCGGAGCCCCGCCGCGGTCGCTCACGAAGTAGATCGTGCTGCCGTCGGCCGAGTACACGGGTTCGGTGTCGATGCTCGCGCTCTGGGTCAGGCGGCGCGGCTCGCCGCCGCTTGCCGGGATGGTGTAGAGCTGCGAGCCGCCGTCGCGGCTCAGCGTGACCGCCAGCGAGCCGCCATCGGGCGCCCACGCCGGGGCGCTGTTGGAGCCGCGGAAGTTCGCAAGCAACCGGCGCTGTCCGCTGGCCACGTTGTGCACGTACACCACGGGCTTGCGCGATTCGAAGGACACGTACGCCAACTGCTGGCCGTTGGAAGACCAGACCGGCGAAATGATGGGTTCCGGGCTCGCGAGCGCGGCTTGCGCGTTCTCGCCGTCGGCGTCCGCCACCCACAGCGAATAACGGCTGCCGCCCTTGGTGACGTAGGCGATGCGCGTCGAGAAGATGCCCTTGTCGCCTGTGAGCTTCTCGTAGACGTAGTCGGCAATGCGGTGCGATGCGAGGCGCAGGTCGCCTTGCGGAACGGTATAGCTCTGGCCGCCGAGGTCTTGCCCGCGCACCACGTCCCAGAGGCGAAAGCGCACGTCGAAGCGGCCGTCGGCCAGGCGCGTGACGCTGCCGACCACGAGCGAATCCGCCGTACGCTGGCGCCAGAGGGATAGATCGGGACGCGACGCCTCGTCGAGCGCCTGGCCGGAGGCATCGACGCCGCGGAACTGGCCGCTGCGTTCGAGGTCGGCCTGCACGATCTCGGAGATCTTTTGTGGCGATGCGTCCTGCCCCTTGAACGGAACCAGCGCGATGGGCCGCTGCGTCAGTCCGACGCCAGACACCTCGACCCGGAACTGGGCGAGCGCGGGCAGCATGGGAGTTGCAGCAAGAGCCGCAATCAATGTGCGGCGTGCAAATAACGATGAAGAAGGAGTTGGAATGGAAACTGGCAACGGCTTGTTCATGCGGTTCGGAGATGTTTCGGGGTAAAAAGTTCTCCCCAAGTGCGACGGGCCACATGTTACACACTGGTTTGGCCGCGTAATCACAAAAGGTGTATCGGTCGGTGCCGTCCTACAGCATGGCCTTCAAAGCGCCTGCCGGGGCCCCCGTAGAATCCGCCGCCATGCAAGCATCCCCCGGCAGCGAGACCGCGCGCCCTCCCCTGTTGCGCCGACTGGCGCGACTCATGACCTGGTTCGGCGGCTCGCGCCACTGGTGGGCCGTCGGGCTCGTCGGCGCCCTGTTGGCAGCCATCACCGAGCCGCTGATGGCCGCCCTGCTGAAGCCGCTGCTCGACCGCGGCTTCAACCGCGGACAGCTGGCGCTGTGGATCGTGCCGGCCGCCGTGCTGCTGCTGTTCGCGGTGCGCGGCATTGCCCAGTTCATTTCGCAATATGCGCTCTCGCGCATTGCCAACGAAGGCATGCAGCGGCTGCGCCGCGTGCTGTTCGAGCGCCTGCTGGGCGCGGAGCTGGCCCTATTCTCGCGCCAATCGGCCAGCGCGCTCTCCAACACGGTGGTGTATGAGGTGCAGACCGGCTCCATGCTGCTGGTGCAGGCACTGCTCGGGCTCTCGCGCGACGGTTTCACGCTGGTGGCGCTGCTTGCCTACCTCGTCTACCTGAACTGGAAGCTCACGCTTATCGTCGCCTTCCTGGTGCCGAGCATCTCTTGGATCATGAAGGTGTTCTCCAAGCGCCTTTATCGCCTGACGCAGCAGGGTCAGCAGGCCACCGACGAACTGGCCTACGTGGTGGAAGAGAACGTGCTCGCGCACCGCATGGTGCGGCTGCATGGGGCCGAGGCGGCGCAGGGCGAGCGCTTCGAGCAACTGAGCCAGCGCCTGAACCGGCTGGCCGTGAAATCGACCATCGCGCAGGCGGCCACCACGCCGCTCACGCAGATGATGGCGTCGCTCGCGCTGTCGATCGTGGTGATGATCGCGCTGTGGCAGAGCGGCGAACAGGGACTGACGGTGGGCGGATTCGTCGCCTACATCACGGCCATGCTGATGCTGATCGCACCGATCCGCCGCCTGGCGGACATGGCCGCGCCGATCACCCGCGGCCTTGCGGCGCTGGAACGCGGCCTGGTGCTCATCGACGACGTGGCCCCCGAGCCGCAAGGTACTTTCCGCATCGAACATGCGCAGGGCCGCATCGAGCTTCGCGACGTGAAGGTCAGCTACCGCGGCGAGGACGAAGCCCGTGCGCTCGACGGCGTGAACCTGGCCATCGAGCCGGGCCAGGTGGTGGCCTTCGTCGGACCCTCGGGTTCGGGCAAGACGACGCTGGTCAATCTGCTGCCGCGCTTCGTGCTGCCCAGCGGCGGGCAGGTGCTGCTCGACGGCCACGACACCAGCGAATGGGAGCTCAAGAGCCTGCGCGCGCAGTTCGCCATGGTCAGCCAGGACGTGGTGATGCTCAACGACACGCTGGCCGCCAACGTAGCGCTGGGCTCCGAGATCGATCGCGCGCGGGTGCAGCAATGCATAGAGGCCGCGAACCTCGCGAGCCACGTCGAGAGCCTGCCGGAGGGCGTCGACACGGTGCTCGGCCACAATGCCACGCAGCTTTCGGGCGGCCAGCGCCAACGCCTGGCCATCGCGCGCGCGCTCTACAAGAACGCGCCCATCCTGCTGCTCGACGAAGCAACCTCGGCCCTCGACACCGAATCGGAACGGCTGGTGCAGGATGCCCTGCAGCGCCTGATGCAGAACCGCACCACGCTCATCGTCGCGCACCGGCTCTCGACCATCCAGCATGCCGACCGCATCATCGTGATGGAGCAAGGCCGCGTCGCCGAGCAAGGCAGCCACGCACAATTGATGGCACTGGACGGGCTCTACGCCCGCCTGCAGACGCTGGCGGTGCGCAGCGCGACCCCGGGCCAGGACCCGACGCTCTGAGCCCTCAGAGCAGGACGATGTCGTACTGGCCTTGCCCGATGGCCGGTTCGGACTGCAAGGAGATCGGCTTGCCGATGAAATCGCTCAGCCCCGCCAGGTGCTGGCTTTCCTCGTCGAGAAACAGCTCGATCACCTGCGGCGACGACACGATGCGGAATTCGCGCGGCGTGAACTGCCGCGCCTCGCGCAATATTTCGCGCATGGCGTCGTAGGCCACGCTGCGCGCCGTCTTCACGATGCCCTGCCCGCCGCACGCGGCGCAGGGCTCGCACAGCATGTGGGCCAGCGATTCGCGCGTGCGCTTGCGCGTCATCTCGACGAGCCCGAGCTGCGAAAAGCCGCCGGCGGTGGTCTTGACGCGGTCGCGCGCGAGCTGCTTGCGGAACTCGGCCAGCACCTGTTCGCGGTGGTCGTCGCGCCCCATGTCGATGAAGTCGACGATGATGATGCCGCCCAGGTTGCGCAAGCGCAGTTGCCGCGCAATGGCTTGCGCCGCTTCCAGGTTGGTCTTGAAGATGGTGTCGTCGAAATTGCGCGCGCCGACAAAGCCGCCCGTATTCACGTCCACCGTGGTGAGGGCCTCGGTCTGGTCGACCACGAGGTAGCCGCCCGACTTGAGTTCGACCCGGCGGCCCAGCGCCTTGGCGATTTCCTCGTCGACCGAATACAGGTCGAAGATCGGCCGCTCGCCCTTGTAGTGCTGCAGCTTGCCGGCCGCCTGCGGCATGTATTCGAGTCCGAACTTGAGCAGCACCTCGAACTGCTCGCGCGAATCGATGCGGATGGTCTGCGTGTCTTCGCTGGTCATGTCGCGCAGCACGCGCTGCAGCAGGCTCAAATCCTGGTGCAGCAGGGACATCGGCGGCATCTTGCTCGATGCTTCACGGATGCGCGACCAGGTCTTGCGCAGGTAGGCGATGTCCTCGGCCAGCTCGGCATCGGACGAATCTTCGCCGTTGGTACGCAGGATGAAGCCACCCGTGTTGGCCGGCACCACGCCGCCGCTGTCGGCTGCCGCGGCCGCTTCGATCAGCGCGAGCATGCGCGCGCGCAACGAATCTCGTTGGTCCGAAGGGATCTTCTGCGAAACGCCGATGTGGTTGTCCTGCGGCAGAAACACCAGCAGCCGGCCGGCAATGCTGATCTGCGTCGACAGCCGCGCCCCCTTGGTGCCGATCGGATCCTTGATCACCTGCACCAGCAGCGACTGGCCTTCGAACACCTGCTTCTCGATGGGCACCATCGGCCCGCCGTTGCGGTGGTCGCGCTCGGGCGCCGGTGCGCTGGGGCGCGAGCCCGGCGTGAACGGCGCCACGATGTCGGCCACGTGCAAAAAGGCCGTGCGTTCCAGGCCGACGTCGATGAAGGCCGACTGCATGCCCGGCAGCACGCGCGACACCTTGCCCAGGTAGATGTTGCCGACCAGCCCGCGCTCCAATGTGCGTTCGACGTGCAGCTCTTGCACCGCGCCGTGCTCGACCAGCGCCACACGGGTCTCCTGCGGGGACCAGTTGATCAGGATGTCTTGCATGGGATTGGAATTCTCAGGTATTGAAACCTGCGCTGCGAAGGAGCTGCGCGGTCTCGAACATCGGGAGTCCCATGATGCCCGAATAGGACCCGCTGATGTGCTCGATGAACGCGGCCGCTGCGCCCTGGATCGCATAGGCGCCGGCCTTGCCGATCGGCTCGCCGCTGCCGGCGTAGCGCGCGATCTGCTTTCGGGTCATTGTTGCGAAGCGCACGCGCGAGACGCTGAGTGCCGCATGGCGGCGGCGGCCGTTCTGCAGCGCCACGGCGGTCAGCACGCGATGCGTGGTGCCCGACAAGAGCGCCAGCATGCGCTCGGCATCGCGTGCGTCGTCGGGCTTGCCGAGGATGCTGCGGCCGAGGGCCACCGTGGTGTCGGCGCAGAGCACCGGCCCATCGGCGAGTCCGAGGCGCTTGCGTCGCGCCACTGCGGCATCGAGCTTGAGCGCAGTGACGCGCTGCACGTAGGCGGTGGGAGATTCGTTGGCCAGCACAGCCTCGAGCGATTCGGCATCTTCTTCCGGGCCGGCAAGGAGAAGCTCGTGGCGAATGCCGAATTGGCCGAGCAGCTGGGCGCGGCGCGGGCTCTGCGAGGCGAGATAGATGAAGTCTGGTGTCATTCCCGGTGGTACGGATGGCCCGCGTTGACCGACCAGGCCCGGTACAGCTGCTCCACGAGCAGCACGCGCGCCATCGCATGCGGCAGGGTCAGGTCGGAGAGGCGGATGCGTTCGTGGGCCGCGGCCTTGAAGGCGGGATCGAGCCCGTCGGGGCCGCCGATGACGAGGGCCACGTCGTCGCCCTCGCCCTGCCAGGCCTGCAGGCGCGCTGCGAGCGCCTTGGTGGTGAGCGCGGTGCCGCGCTCATCCAGCGCCACGATGCGCATGCCACGGGCGATGGCCCCTTCGATGCGCTCGCGTTCGGCGGCGTAGATGGTTTCGAGCGACTTGGAACCGCGGGGTTCGGTCTTCACGGCCCGCAGCTCGAGCTTGAGCTCGGGCGGGAAGCGCTTGGCGTAGTCGTCCCAGGCAGTCTGCGCCCAGTCGGGCATGCGCTGCCCGACGGCGACCACCAGGAGCTTCATGCGCGGCGGGCTGGCGCCTTCTTGGCAGGCGCCTTCTTTGCCGCGGGCTTCTTCGCGGCCGGCTTGCCGACCACCTTGACCGGCACGCGCGCGGTCGTGGTCTTCTTTGCCGGGGCTTTCTTGGCGGCGGTTTTCTTTGCCGGGCTCCGGCTGGCCTTCTCAGCCTTGGCTTCCTGCTCGGCTGCGCGGATGGCGGTCTTGGCCGCGCTTGCACGGCGCAGATTGGGCATCTTGGCCGCGACCGGCTTTTTCTCGTCGATCACCTTGGCGGCGGTTGCAAGGGCCGGCTTGGTGCCGCCGAGCTTGGCGCGCACCGGCTTGTCGCCCCAGATTTCTTCCAGGTGGTAGTACTGGCGGATGGCGGGTTGCATGATGTGCGCGACCGCCGCGCCGCAGTCCACGATGATCCACTCGCCGTTGTCCTCGCCCTCGATGCGCGGCTTGCCGAAACCGGCCTCGCGCACTGCGTCGCGAACGCTGGCGGCCAGCGCCTTGGTCTGCCGGTTGGAGGTGCCTGAGGCAACGATCACGCGTTCGAACAGCGGTGAGAGATGCTCGGTGTCGAAAACCTGGATGTCCTGCGCCTTGACGTCTTCGAGTCCATCGATGATGGCTCGCTGGAGTTTTTGGGTGTCTTTCTTGGCGGCGGCTTCAGTGGTCATCAGGCAGAGCGGTAAAGGTGGTGTTGGTCAATATAGCGTGCAACGGCTGGCGGAACCAGCGAGGAAATGTTCTCGCCAAGCGCCGCGCGCCGCCGTATATCGGTGGCGCTGGTGTCCATGACCGGCAGTTCGAGCGCTTCGAAACGCGCGCCAGCCGGGAGGCCGGGCAGCATCTTCGGATCAAAACGAGCAGTGCCGCCCGTCGATAATGCGCGATACGCTACAGAAACAATAGCAATGCCGAGTATAGCCTGCCAGCCGTGCCATGTTGGCAATGCGCTGGCCTGGTCGGCGCCCATGATCAGGACCAGCTGGGCTCCCGGCTGCTCCCGCTGCAATTCATGCAGGGTGTCGAGGGTGTAGGTGGGGCCATCGCGCAGCACTTCGCGGCTGTCGACCACCACCGTTCCCTTCAGCCCCGAAAAAGCCAGCCGCGTCATTGCGAGACGGTCTTGCGCCGGCGTCAGCGCCCGGCTCTTGTGCCAGGCCTGCCCAGTGGGTATGACGTACAGCTCGGCAAGGCTTAGCTGCGAAAGCGCCGCCTCGGCCAGCGCCACGTGGGCGTTGTGCGGCGGGTCGAAGGCGCCACCGAAAATGCCGATGCGCGGGGGTGACTTGCTGGCAGGAGGGTTCACAACCAGTCGCGCCGCACGATGAAGTCGCTGTAGAGCGCGGCTTCGGGGCTGCCCGGTTCCGGCTGCTGGCGGTAGGCCCAGCTGGCGAGCGGCGGCATCGACAGCAGAATCGATTCGGTGCGCCCGCCCGACTGCAGCCCGAAGTGCGTGCCCCGATCCCACACGAGGTTGAACTCCACGTAGCGTCCGCGCCGGTAGAGCTGGAACGCCCGCTCGCGCTCGCCCCAGGGCATGGCGCGGCGGCGCAGGGCGATGGGCAGGTAGGCCGGCAGGAAGGCATCGCCCACGGAGCGCAGCATCGCAAAGGCGTTCTCGAATCCGCCCTCGGCGAAGTCGTCGAAGAAGATGCCGCCGATGCCGCGCTGCTCGTTGCGATGCTTGAGAAAGAAATACTCGTCGCACCAGGTCTTGAAGCGCGGATATTTGTCGTCGCCGAAAGGGGCCAGCGCGTCGCGGCACGCGGTGTGAAAGTGCACCGCGTCTTCCTCGAAACCGTAGCAGGGCGTCAGGTCCATGCCGCCGCCGAACCAGCACACCGGGTCCTTGCCTTCGGGCAGCGCAGCCAGCATGCGCACGTTCATGTGAACGATCGGCACATAGGGGTTGCGCGGATGAAACACCAGCGACACGCCCATGGCCTCGAAAGGCGCGCCCGCAAGTTCGGGCCGGTTCTGCGTGGCCGATGGCGGCAGCCTCGCCCCGCGCACTTGCGAGAAGCCACAGCCCGCACGCTCGAACAGTTCGCCGCCCTCGAGGATGCAGGTGAGGCCGCTGCCTTGCAATGCCTCGCCGGGCTCCTTCTGCCAGGCGTCTCGGGTGCAGGTACCGCCGTCGGCCGCTTCAACCGCAGCGACGATGTCCTGCTGCAGCTTGCGCAGGTAGTCGCCGACCGCTGCGGGATTGGTCTGCTGCATCAGGCGTGCGGGGCGCCGCGCGCGTGCAGCGCGCGGTGCCCGATGTCTTTGCGGTATTGCGCGCCGTCGAAATTGATGCGCGCGGCGACTTCGTAGGCCCGCTGCTGCGCGAGCTTCACGCTGTCGGCCAGAACGGTCACGCACAGCACGCGGCCGCCGCTGGTCTTGAGCTCGCCGTCCTGCTGCGTGGTGCCGGCGTGGAACACCACGGCATCGGGTGCCTCTGGCGGAATGCCGGTGATGCGGTCGCCCTTGCGCGGCGAAAGCGGATAGCCGTGCGCCGCCATCACCACGCCAAGCGCCACGCGCCGGTCCCACTGCAGCTCGACCTGGTCGAGCGTGCCGTCGGTGGCGTGCCAGAACACTTCGAACAGGTCGGACTTGAGCCGCATCATGATCGGCTGCGTTTCGGGGTCGCCCATGCGGCAGTTGAATTCCAGCGTCTTCGGGTGCCCCGACGCGTCGATCATGAGACCGGCGTACAGGAAGCCCGTGAACGGGATGCCGTCTTTCTCCATGCCACGGATGGTCGGCAGGATGATTTCGCGCATGGCGCGCGCATGCACTTCGGCCGTGACCACCGGTGCGGGCGAGTACGCGCCCATGCCGCCCGTGTTGGGCCCTTCGTCGTTGTCGAGCAGGCGCTTGTGGTCCTGGCTGGTGGCCAGGGCGGTCACGTTCTTGCCGTCGCACAGCACGATGAAGCTGGCTTCCTCGCCCTGCAAAAACTCTTCAATGACGACGCGCGCGCCGCCATCGTTGTGCGACACGCCGAACTTGTTGTCGACCAGCATGAAGTCGACCGCCTCGTGCGCCTCCTGCGCGGTCATGGCCACCACCACGCCCTTGCCGGCGGCCAGGCCGTCGGCCTTGACGACGATGGGGGCGCCCTTGGCGTCGATGTAGGCATGGGCCGCGGCCGCATCGGTGAAGGCCTCGTACTCGGCCGTGGGAATCTTGTGGCGCTTCATGAACGCCTTGGAGAAGGCCTTGGAGCTCTCGAGCTGCGCAGCGGCCCGCGTGGGTCCGAAGATGCGCAGGCCGTGGGCGCGGAATTCATCCACCACGCCGGCCGCCAGCGGCGCTTCGGGCCCGACGACGGTGAGCGCGATCTTTTCCTTGGCCGCCCATTCGCGCAGCGCGGCGGGCTCGGTGATGTCGATGCAGTCGTAGCGCTCGTCGCTCACGGTGCCGCCGTTGCCCGGCGCCACGTACACGCGGCTGACCCGGCTGGCCTGCGCCAACCGCCACGCCAATGCGTGTTCCCGGCCCCCTCCTCCAATTACCAATACCTTCATTCGTGGGCCTTCTTCATTCGCTGTGGATCAATAGTCATTCATTCGGAAAGCGCGGCGTTGTGATAGACCTCTTGGACATCGTCCAGGTCTTCGAGCACATCGAGCAGCTTCTGCATCCTGGCGGCGTCTTCGCCGGTCAGTTCGATCGTGTTTTCGGCCCGCATGGTGACCTCGGCCACCTCGGGCTTGAGGCCGGCGGCCTCGAGCGCGTTCTTGACGGTTTCGAAATCGGCGACGGCGGTGATCACCTCGATGGCGCCGTCGTCATCGGTGACCACGTCTTCGGCGCCGGCTTCGAGCGCCGCTTCCATCACTTTGTCTTCATCGGTGCCGGGCGCGAAGATGATCTGCCCGCAATGCTTGAACTGGAAGGCCACCGAGCCTTCGGTGCCCATGTTGCCGCCGTGCTTGGAGAATGCGTGGCGCACTTCGGCCACGGTGCGCACGCGGTTGTCGGTCATGGTGTCGACGATGATCGCCGCGCCGCCGATACCGTACCCTTCGTAACGAATTTCTTCGTAGTTGACGCCTTCGAGGTTGCCGGTGGCCTTGTCGATGTTGCGCTTGACGGTGTCGATCGGCAGGTTGACCGCCTTGGCCTTTTCCACCGCCAGCCGCAAACGAGGGTTAGCACTGAGGTCTCCCCCGCCGGCACGCGCGGCCACCGTGATCTCGCGAATGGCGCGCGTCCAGAGCTTGCCGCGCTTCTCGTCCTGGCGGCCCTTCCGGTGCTGAATGTTTGCCCATTTGCTATGTCCGGCCATGGCTTTCTATCTCGCAGTCTTGTGTTTTCAAAGCAGGCTCCGAGTTTACTGTCCGGCGCACACAACGGCTGGCGAGGCAGCGCCGAGGCGGCGATCCCTTTTGGTGATAATCCCCCGATGACGCCATCGCCTTCCGTCGGGCCCGGGAAACCGACCATCCTGCCGCCTCACACTCCATTGCCGCTGTATTACAAGAATGAGGCGGAGCACCAGGCGTTCCTGCGTCGCATCTTCGACAGCACCGCTGCCGACTACGACCGCATCGAGAGCGTGCTCGCCTTCGGCACGGGCCCGTCCTACCGGCGGGATGCCCTGTCGCAGGCCGGGCTTGCCCAGGGCGCGCAGGTGCTCGATGTCGGCATCGGCACCGGACTGGTCGCCCGCGAGGCGCTCAAGATCATCGGCCCGACCGGCCGGCTGGTGGGCGTCGATCCCAGCGTGGGCATGATGGAACAGATCGATCTGCCGGGCGTCGAGTTGGTTGCGGGCGTGGCGGAATCGCTGCCCCGGCCGGACGCCAGTTGCGATTTCGTGAGCATGGGCTACGCCATGCGCCACATCAGCGACGTGGCGGCCGCCTTCAGCGAGTTCCACCGCGTGCTGCGCCCCGGCGGACGCCTGGTGGTGCTCGAGATCACCAAGCCCGAGGGCCGCATCGCCACCGCGCTGCTCAAGGGCTACATGCGCGCTGTGGTGCCGCTGATCGCCCGGGTGGTCGGGCGCCGCACCAGCACATCGGAGCTGTGGCGCTATTACTGGGACACCATCGAGGCCTGCATCCCGCCCGAACGCGTGCTGGAGGCACTGCGCGCCGCCGGTTTCACCGACGTGCGCCGGCACGCCAGCCTGGGTGTCTTCTCCGAGTACATGGCCCGCAAACCGGAAACCATCGTCGAGGCCGGCTGACCGTGCAAGTCCAGGGCGAAACCTCACATCTGCGCGTCGAGCGCCTTTCACTGCCCGCCTGCGTCGCGCTGGCCGCGGACGGCGCCGCGCCTTTTGCGGCGCTCGGCTACGGCACGCCGCACGAGCTGGCGTGGATGCCGACGGTCAACGCGCGCGTTCTTTCGGCGCAAGGTGCCATGGCCGACGTATGGCACGTGGCCGGTGCGAACGTCGAGTCGGGCACCACCGGCATCGCCCGCTGGCGCACCGATGGCCATTGGCTGCTCGGCGCCATCGATATCGACGAATCCGTGGAAGAACAGAACCTCGCCGAAATCGCCCACCGCGCCTATCGCGATCTGTTCAAGACGCTGGATCAGGCCGCGACACCGCACCTGCTGCGCATCTGGAACTACCTGCCGCAGATCAATGCCGACGGCGGCGGGCTGGAGCGCTACCGTCAGTTCAACCTCGGGCGCCAGGAAGCCTTTTTCGAAGCCGGCCGCGCCGCCTTCGAGGGGGCGCCGGCGGCTTGCGCACTGGGCATCCACCAGGGTGCATTGTCGATCCGCTTCCTGGCCGGCCAGAAGGCGCCGTTGCCGGTCGAAAACCCGCGCCAGGTCTCGGCCTACCGCTACCCGGAAACCTACGGGCCGCGCTCGCCCACCTTCTCGCGCGCCGCGCTGGCCGACATCGGCAACGGCGAGATAGCGCTATTCATCTCGGGCACCGCAAGCATCCTGGGCCACGAAACCGTTCATCACGGCGACGTACTGGAGCAAACCCGCGAAACGCTGCGCAATCTCGAAGCCGTGATCGCGGCCGCCAACGGGCAGGTGACCCACGTCTCGGGAGCGTTCTCGCTCGCCACGCTCGACTGCGTGGTCTACGTGCGACATCCGGCGGACACCGACAAGGTGCGCGGTGTGATCGAGAGCGCGCTCGGCGCCGGCGCGCCGATGATCCGCGATGCCGTCTACCTGGAGGCGGACATCTGTCGCAGCGACCTGCTGGTCGAGATCGAGGCCCATGCGGTCGCTCCGGGTCGCCTGCGGGCCTGACCCGCTGCGATCGATCGGACCGACGACCCCATGTCGATGACTCGCGTGCTGCGCATTCTCACGGCCATTCCACTCGCGTTGATGCTCTACGCGCTGCTGCTTTTCCTCGGCCTCATTTCGCTGGCCTGGAATTTCGTCGCCATGCTGCTTTATCCGGTGATGCCGGAGGCGCCTGCCCGCGCGCTGGGTCGGCTGACCATCGCCTTTGCGTACCGCATGTTCTGGGGCCTGGCCACCGTGACCGGGATGATGCGCATCGACGCCAGCTGCCTGGACCCGATGCGCGACGAGCCCGGCGTGATCTTCGTCGCCAACCATCCCACGATGCTCGACGCCCTGCTGCTGGTGGCGCGGCTGCCGCGCAGCGCCTGCATCATGAAGGCCGACCTGTTGCGCAACATTTTCCTCGGCGCGGGTGCGCGGCTCGCGCGCTACATCAGCAACGAGTCGGCTCGCACCATGGTGCGCCTGGCCGTGGCCGACCTGCGCAATGGCGGCCAACTGGTGATCTTTCCCGAAGGCACGCGCACGGTAACTCCGCCGCTCAACCCCTTCGGCCATGGCGTGACACTGATCGCCAAGCTTGCGCAGGCGCCGATCCAGACCGTGTTCATCGAGACCGACTCGCCCTATCTCAGCAAGGGCTGGCCGCTGTGGCGCGTGCCGCCGCTGCCCATCGTCTTCAAGCTGCGGCTGGGCGAGCGGTTTGCGCCGCTTCCGGACAGCCACGTGCTGCAATCGGAGCTGGAACAATACTTTCGCCAAAACATGGAACAGCGCGCCACCGACGCGTCCCCCGCATGCCAGACGCCTCGCGCACACACCTTGTCCTGATCCCCAGCTACAACACGGGCGAACGCCTGTTCTCGACAGTCGAAGCGGCGCGGGCGCAGTGGAGTCCGGTCTGGGTGGTGGTGGACGGCAGCACCGACGGCACGGGCGAGCGCCTGCAGCAAATGGCTGCCGGCGACCCGGGGCTGCGGGTGTGGCTGCTGCCACAAAACCAGGGCAAGGGCGCGGCCGTGCTGCACGGTTTGCGAGAAGCCCAGAAGGCTGGCTTCACGCATGCATTGACCATGGATTCCGACGGCCAGCACCCGGCCGACCTGATTCCCGCTTTCATGCACGCATCGCAGGCCCGGCCGGAAACCATGGTGCTGGGCCGCCCGGTGTTCGATGCCTCCGCCCCGCTGCTGCGCGTGCGCGGAAGGCGCGTGTCCAACGGCTGGACCCAGCTCGAAACCCTGTTTGCCGGCGTGGGCGATTCGCTCTACGGATTTCGCGTGTACCCGGTGGCCGACCTGATCGCCGTGATGGCGCGGCAGCCGTGGATGCGCCGCTTCGACTTCGACACTGAAGCCGTCGTGCGGCTGGCCTGGCGCGGCGTCAAGCCAGTGAACATCGATGCACCGGTGAAGTACCTGACGGCCGAGGAAGGCGGGGTTTCGCACTTTCGCTACGGGCGCGACAACGTGCTGCTGACCTGGATGCACACGCGGCTGATGATCGAATTCGTCTTGCGCCTGCCCGGGCTGCTGTGGCGCAAAGCCATGCGCTTGCCGCCCTTTCAGGCGTGACGGATTCGGCGGCTAGATCATCCCGCCGTTGATCGAGATCACTTGCCCCGTGATGTAGGCCGCCTCGTCGCTCACCAGAAAAGAAGCCAGCGCCGCCACTTCCTGCGGCGTTCCGGCGCGCTTCATCGGCACCATCTGGTTGACCATGGCGGGGTCGAACGCCGCATCGGCCATGGGCGAGGCGATGATGCCCGGCGCAATCGCGTTGACGGTCACGCCGCGCGACGCCACTTCGAGCGAGAGCGCCTTGGTTGCGCTGTTGAGCGCACCCTTGGCCGCGGCATAGTTGACCTGCCCGCGGTTGCCGGTCAGCGCCGACACCGAAGAAATGTTGAGAACGCGGCCCCAGCGCGTGCGCATCATCGGCAGCAGCAGCGGCTGCGTCACACGGAAAAATCCATTGAGCGAAATGTCGATGACCTTGTGCCACTGCTCGGCACGCATGCCGGGCAGCACGGCGTCGTCGTGCACGCCCGCGTTGTTGACGACGATCTGCACCGGCCCGCCTTCGAGTATGCGTTCGCACGCCACCCGGCAGGCGTCGTCGCTGCGCAGGTCGAACACGTGGCACTCGGCCTTGCCGCCCGCAGCCACGATGGCGGCCGCCAATTGCTCCACCGCTTCGGGTCGCGAGTTGGCATGCAGCAGCACCGTGGCGCCGTCGCGCGCCAGGCGCTCGGCCATCGCTGCGCCCAAGGCGCCGCTGGCGCCGGTGATGAGCGCGCGTTTTCCTTCAAGAGTCATGGGTAAACCTCCGCCCTGCGGGCTGTGGTGCGAGTCCCTTCGGGCGGCCGGGCGGGACTCATGGCGTCGTGGCTCCGGTTGCAAGCGGCGTATTCAGCACAACCACGGCGCGGCCTTCGGCCAGCACACGCCCGGCACTGTCGTTCACCGCGAATTCATAGAGGATCTGGTTCGTGTCGCCCGAGAGGCGCCTCGCCTGCACCTGCAGCGCACCGGCAACCTCGTCGAGCCGCGCGACCGACAGGCGCACGTTGCGCGCACTCGCGAGGAATCCGGCCGAAGGCGAGCTTCCCTCGGCAGCCAGCAGGCCGCCGTGCAGCGCCATGGCCTGGGCTGCGTACTCGATGGCGGTGGGCGCGAGCAGCCCGCCCGCCGTCCGCAGCGGATTGTCGGGCTGCAGGTGCGTGCGGGTGCTGCAGTGGATGGACTCGGCGTCCCAGCGTTCGAGCCGCTCGAGCAGGCACATGCTGCCGCTATGCGGAATGCGCTCGGCAATGCCGGCGCGGTCGAGCGTCTGCGGGGCCATGGTCATGCGGTAGGTTCCAGGTCGGCCACCAGAAGCACGTTGGCAAAGGGCGTGCCTTCGCTCATCGGAATGCTCTGTACGCGAAACTCCAGCCGCTGCAGCGCCGCCACCCAATCGGCCAGCGGGCGGCCCCAGGTGGGCGACACCTTGTGGCCGCGAATGCGTGTCACTGTGCGATCGACCCATTGGCTGATGGCGAAGCCGCGCTTGCTCGACGCATCGCCGATGCGCAGCAGCAGCCGGGCATTCGCATTGCTGCCGCGCCGCAATGCGTCGCGCACGCGCTGCAGCACGCTGTCTTGGGCCTCGATGTCCACGTAGTGCAGCACGTCGAGAATCACGACCAGGTCGCACTCGGGCAGCGGCGCCGAGCACATGTCGGCGCAGAGCAGGCGGGGCGCCGGCTGGAGATGCCCGATGGAAGCCGCGGCGCGCGCCACGTCCTTGGGCATCAGTTCGATGCCGGTGTAGTCGGGCGCCGCCGGCGTGGGCTTCCACGACGACGGCCAGCGGCCATGCGCCTGCATGCGGCTCATCGACGCCAGCAAGCTTGCGAAGAGCCCCTGGCCGCAGCCGATATCGACCACGCGGCGGTGCGCCGAGTCGATCAGCCCGCACTCGAGCAGTCCGCGAAACACCGGGTCGCGCCCCAGTTTGCCGCGCGCGAAATGCCAGGCGAAGCTGCCGCCTTTCTTGTAGGGAACGGTAGCGGCTTCGTGAAGCTCGCGCCAGGCGGTATCGGTGGAAAGAGGTGGCACTGCGCTCATGGTTCAAGGCCTTCCGGCAAGGTGACGGCGCGCAGTCCGCCGGCGTGCAAGCGTTCGAGAAGCAAGGGCAATACCTCCAACAACACGGGGTTTCCTCCAGGGGTGCGCGCGGCATTGCCGTCGTGCAGAAGCAGGATGTCGCGCGCCTGCAGATTGCGGCCGAGGCGCGCCATGACCTTGGCAGGGTCGCCTTCGCGCGTGTCGAAGCCGCGGCGCGTCCAGCTCACCAGCGACAGGCCGAGCCGGTGCAGCACCGGCTCCAGGAACGGATTGCGCAAACCGGCCGGTGCGCGGAAACAGGTCGGGCGCTGGCCGGTGGTTTCGGCCAGGATGTCTTGCGCGCGCGCAATCTCGCTGGCAAAGCCGCGGGGGCCGAGAAAGGAAAAATTGTGCCGATGCCGCGCGGTGTGGTTCTGGATGCTGTGGCCCCGCGCCACGATCTCGCGCGCCAATGCCGGGTGGGCAAGCACGCGCTCGGCAATGCAGAAGAAGGTGGCACGCTGGCCGTGTGCGTCCAGCAGGTCGAGCACGCGGGGCGTGACCTCGGGGTCCGGGCCATCGTCGATGGTGATCGCCACCTGGCCCCGGGCACCGGCCGCTTCGGGCAGCCGCGTGACGTTGGGGCCCAGCAGGCTGCTGCGCGGCGTCAGCCCCGCGCCGGTGATCAGCGCATGGTTCAGCACGATGGCGCCGATGGCCCAGGGCATGGCGCCGGGCACCAGGGCGCCCGCGCCGATGGCCGCCACGTGCCAGACCGCGCTGGCGCGGATGGCCGGCGGCCAGGGCCAGGATTCGGGCGGGGCGGCGGAGGCGGAGGACATGGCGCGGGATTTTCCCATCAGCCGCGCGCAGGCGGGGGCGCCATTTGCCGCGCAAATGCGGCCGACAGCAGCAGCGCCAGCAAGGCGCCCGGCGCGACCACGCGGCCGATCGACGACAGCGCCGGAATGTCCGAGATCGCAATCAGCCCGAAAGACACCACCGTGGTCAGGTTGGCAAGCATGAGCGACGCCAGCGTATCCTCGTCCGCCCGCCCGGCCACGCGCAGCTGGTCGAAGAACAGCGCGTAATTGGAGCCCACCGCGACGATCAGCAGCAGCCCCACCAGGTGCAGGATGCCCAGCGGCACCTGAAGCACCGCCATGCCGCCCAGCGTGAGCACCACCGCAAAGAGCAGCGGCTGGCACACCGCGAGCAAACGGCGTCCCGAACGCAGGTAGATGCCGAGCAGCACCACCACCGCCAGCGCGCCGAGCAGCACCTGGACGAAGGCCTCGTGCAGATAGCGCTGGTAGAGCCCCGCCAACTCGCGGCCCACGTCGACCACCTGCACTTCGGGCACGCCCGCGAGCGCCTTTTCAAGCCGCTCCGCACGGAAGTTCGGGCCGGGATGCAGAACCACCAGCGTCGACCAGCCGCCGCCCGGGCGCTGGTACATGAGCGTGTTGACCACCGAGCCGAGCGGCCCGCCGGTCAGGTCGGCGCGCCGCACGGGCGCCAGCTTGCGCGCGGCTTCGACGTCGGCCAGGAAAGGCCCGAGCCGCGTGGCCGGGAGCGGCGAGCCTTGCGTGGCCTCGGCGAGACGAGTACGCAGCGCCTCGCCCTCGGGCAGGCTGGCCAGGCGCGCCGCTTGAGTCGCCACGCTCGGCAGCACGCGGGTCACGGCCTCGAAACCGCCGAGCTCTCCCTTGTCGACCAGTGCCTCGAGCCGCGCCGTGGCGGCTTCGGTGTTGCGCAATGCCGCTTCTTCATCGGCACCGTAGACCACCACCAGCGTGCCGCCGTCGCCGGTGCCGATGTCGGCACGCAGCATTTCATCGAGTTGCTGCGCCGACTTGGGCACCGGGCTCATCGCACCGAGATCGGCGCGCCAGAGATGGCCGCCCTGCCAGATCACGACCACCAGCGCGGCGGCGCCAAGCCCGGCCAGCACCCAGCGCAGGCGTGGCAGGCCGCGCACGAGCACGCCGGCAGCGTGCGCCATGTACCTGCGCATGCCCATGCCGGTGGCGCCATCGGGCGCGAGCATGGGCAGCGCGTAGCGCGTGGCCAGCGCGGCAGCGGCAAGACCAGCGATGGAAAACACACCCAGCTGTGCCAGACCCGGAAATCCCGAGAACACCAGCGCCGCGAACCCGCACACCGAGGTCAGCAGCCCGAGCCGCACGGTGGGCCAATGCACCTCGCGCCAGCGGGCCCAGCCGGTGCCGGCCACGGCGGCGCCGCGGGCCTGGATCAGGTAATAGATGGCGTAGTCGACCGTCTCCCCGATCAGCGTGCTGCCGAAGCCCAGGGTCATGCCGTGCACCGAGCCAAAAACCACGCTCACCGCGGCGGTCCCCACCACCACGCCGGTGACCACCGGCAGGAACGCGATGACCAGCGCGCGCGGCGAGGCGAACGCCAGCAGCAGCAGGCCGCCCATCACGATGCCGCCCACGATGGCCAGGTGAATGGCCTCGGTCTTGATCTTGTCGCGGCTCAACACGGAGAACACGGGCGGTCCGCTCAGCAGCAGCTTCGGCCTGCTGGCCTCGGCCATATCCCGCGTTGCGGCGTCGAAAGCCGCCTGGACCCGGGCAATAGCTACGGCCTGTGCGTCGAGATCGCTGCCCGCCGCGCGCGTGGTGGCGATCATGAGCGCGCGCGGCGCGGTGCGCGACATCCACACGCCGTTCTCGCTGCGCGGCGCGCTGGCCGGCGTCAGCTCCACCGCGATGCGCTGCGTTTCGCCCGTCGGATCGCGGTCGAGCAATGGCTTGATCGCATTGCCGGCCGGCGTGCCCAGCATTGACAGCGTCTCGTAGATCGCATCGCGCAGACCGGCGACCGTGAACTGCTCGGGCCGCACACCGGGCGAGAGCTGGTAGCGATGCTCGAAGACCCAGGTGCCGGCTTCGCTCCAATCACCGGTGTCGCCGTTCTGGATCAGGTCGAACAGCTGGCTTTCGCGCATGGCCTTGGCGACAGCGCGCGACACCGCGGCGCGCACCTCCGCGCTGGCACCGCCCTCGATACCGAGCATGAGCGTGCGCGACGCCACGCCGCTTTGCAGCTGCTCGATGAGCACCTGCTGCCGCACGTCGGGGCTCTTGGGCAGGAAAGCCGAGAGATCGGCGCTGAAGTGCGTGCGCGCAATCTGCAGTGCGCCGCCGAGCAAGACCAGGGCCCAGACCAGCAGCACCACCGCCCGGCGCCGCCAGCTCGGCGGGCCTTCCCCGGTCTCGCGTGCCCTCACGGCGTGGTGCGTCCAGCAGCGCCCGGGCGTTCGGGCGTGATGCTCATCACCGAGCGGTCCCCGCCGACGAATTCCATTTCGAGTCCGATCACCTCGCTGGCGCGGCCGCTGATGCGGATGCTGCGCACCTGGGCGGCAAGCCGGCTGTCGGCCGGCAGCAGATCGAGCGTCCAGTTGCCGGCCGAGCCGCTCACCGTGCTGCGGAAATAGCGCTGCAAGGTGGCACCGTCGCCGCTCAAAGTGCCGCGCATGGCTTCGACCAGGCCGAGCAGCTCGGGCATGCTGTCGAGCGTCAGGGTGCGGTTGCGGCCGCCGCGCGACAGCGTGAGCGTGTTGCCTTCGACCGCCATCGTCTCGTCACGCGGCGACAAGGTGCGCCGCACCAGCTTGTCGGGGGCGCTGAAGCTCAGGGTGCCGCGCGAATCGAGCGGACCTTCGAGGCCGTGGACGAAGCGCTGTTCGGTGAAGCGGGCTTCGCCGCTCTTCTGCCTGGAGAGCAGCCCCATCAGCTCGGGCAGGTCGAAAGCCCAGGCCGGGGCGGCGCAGCAGGCCAGTGCCAGCAGCAGGCTCCTGCACAGCCAGTCAAACCGAATCTTCGAGCCAGAAATCATGAAAGTTGAACCAGTTGTACGGATAGGCGCGGCACAGCGCTTCCAGGCGCGTCACGTAGGCTTCGACCGCCGCGCGGATGCGGCGTTCCCGCTCGGCGGGGTCGGACGCCCGCTCGCTGAAGTCGGCCAAAAGGTCGAATTGAACATCGTAGCGCGCGCCGCCGCCATAGAGGCCGGCCATGAAGAACACCTTGCGCCGCAGCAGCGCCGCAAGCCGGAACGGGCCGTCGTTGAAACTTGCCGGCTGGCCGAGGAACGGCAGCACGATGGTGTTGCCGCGCTGGTGCGTCGGCTGGTCTTCGCTGCCCGGCAGGGTGCGGTCGGCGAGCATGCCGCCGAGGCCGCCGCCATCGAGCCAGTCGCGCAGCGCGAGCATCGAATGCGGGCGGCCCAGCGCGATCACGTGAGGCCGCAGTTCGGGCAGGCTGATGGCATTGAGGATGGCCGTGATGCGCTGCGCGTTGTCGGGGTACATCAGCATCGCAAGCCGCAGCGCTTGCTTGTGCTGGCTCTTTTGCTTGCAGGCGCCCATCGCCTCGAAGCTGCCGACGTGCGCGCCAAGCAGGAAGGCGCCACGCCCGTTCAGCGCCTCGGCTTCCAGCGCAAGGTTGCCCTTGACCTTCACGTCGAACAGATCCATGCGCCCGCGCAGGAAGTACACGCGGTCGAGCACCGTCGAGGCAAAGGCATGCAGCAGGCGGTAGCCGTCGGCCCAGCCGGCATGCGGGCCGATGGCCCTGAACAGGTAGCGCTTGATGTGGCGGCGCGGCGCAGGCGCGAACAGCAGAAAGTACAGGCTGATCGGCGGCAGCAGCAGGCGCGTGACGTGGCGCCCGCAGACCAGCGCGATCAGGCAGATGAAACGCAGCGCCAGCATGTTGCTGCGCTCGGGCGTGTGCGCCCAGTCGCCGCGGTGGCCCGCCTGCGCCGCATCGCTCACGGCGCGCGTCTCGGCATCGGTGTGCTTCATCACGCAGACTCTTGCACGGCGGCCCAGCGGCCGGTGACAGCCACCACGCCGTCGCAACGCACGTCGAAACGCACGCCGCGCGCCGCGCCGGGCTCGGGTTGCAGATCGATGGAGAGCATGCTCCCCGGCCGCACGGGCGCGAGGAACTTGGCGGCCGCCAGCGTGGGATGGCAGCCGAGCCGCGCGACCAGCGCCGGCACGCGCTGCACGGCCTCCATGACCTCGGCCAGTATGAGTGCGCCCGGAAGCAGCGGCTGGCCCGGAAAGTGCCCGGCGAACGCGGGATGGTCAACGGGCACCGCATGGGCCAGTTGCACCGGCGTGTTGTCGTCCGCGAGTTGTGCGAGCGCGAATTCGCGCAGTGCCCGCACCGTGAGCTTGCCGGTGCCTTCGCGCGGAAAGGCCTTCACCTGCACCACGCGGCGCGGCACGAACACCGGCTCCAGCCGCTGGCGCAGCGCGGCAATGATTTCGCCGGCCGAAAGCGTGGGCGCGACCACGAAGGCCACGGGGCGCACCACGCCGTCGGCCACTTCGTCGGGCAGCCAGAACGCGCCGTCCTCCACACCCGGAACGCTGTTGAGGTGATAGTTCAGGTGCGCGAGCGAACTGCGCCGGCCCGCAACGTGGATCAGGTCGTTGGCACGGCCGAACAGCCGGAAGCGGCGCGCATCGAGCAGTTCGAGCACGTCGGCCATGGGCGTGGGCTCGGGCAGGAAGTCGCCGCTGAAGATGAAGCGCTCGGGACCGTCGCCCTCGCCCGGCTCGGCATGCACGCGGATGCTGCCGAAGTTCTCCCAGATATCGCTCTGGGTGGTGCGGCGGGTGGCGACCTGGCCGGATTCGGTGCTGCCGTAGATTTCGATCAGCACCCCGCCGAGCGCCTGCTCGGCCTGGGCCGCGAGTTGCGGCGACAGCGGCGCGGTGGCGGAAAGAATCAGGTCGACCGCCGGCAGTTCGATGCCCGACAGCAGCAGTGTCTTCAGATGAAACGGCGTGGTGACCAGCGCGCGCGGACGCGGCACCGACTCGAGGGTTTTTGCGACATCGGCCGGAAAGAACGGCCGCCCGCTTTCGAACGCGGCGCCGCCGAGCATGGCCAGCAGTGCCGACGATTCCAGCCCATAGCTGTGCTGCACCGGCACGGTCGCCACCAGCGTCAGGCCGGCGAGCGACGGCAGCCCGAGCAGGCTGGAGAGCCGCTCCACCGCCACCGCAACGTCGCCGACCAGCGTTTCCCACCGCTTGGCGTGCGGCTGGGGCACGCCGGTGGAGCCGGAAGTCAGCAGGCTCACGGCGTGCATGGCGCCGTCGATGAGCGGTACCTCCAGGCCGTCGCCGCCTTCGGGGCTGGAGCGGTCTTCGATCAGCACGCGCGGCATGCCGGGCGTGGCGAGATCGGCATCGTCGGTCAGCGCAAAAAGGCTCGATCCGCCGGATTCGAGCAGGCGCGCGAGCGTGTCGGGCCGCGCGTCGGGCGGCAAGAGGCTCGCATGGCCGCGCACCAGCGCAGCCGCCAGGCTGACGGCAAAGGCGTAGCGGTCGACGCACAGGTTGACGGCTTTCCCCTCCGCCGGCAGCACCGGCGCGAAGCGGGCCACGTCGGCCAGGAACTGCCGCGTGCTGACCGGCACGCCGGCGCGCCAGGCCAGGGGCGCATCGAGGTCGCGGTTGGCGATCAGCGGCAGCAGGCGGGTGTCGGCGGTCACGCGGGTGCCCCCTTCACCGGCCGCCGGTGCCGTGATCAATGGTCGATGTGCCTTGAAAGGCGCGCACCGCATCGATGAGCCGCGTGCGCTCGAATTCAGGATGCAGCCGGTAGCGCACCAGATGTTCGCCCACGAAAAGAAGCGTCACCGAGAGCGGGGTCAGCACGTTCGCGAGCAGCGACCAGGCTGAAAAAGACAGGGTCAGGTACACCGCGATGGACGACACCACCACCAGCGCGAAGTACACGGTCCAGATGCGGGTGAGCTGCGTGGTGTAGGCCAGCATGTGGCCCTTGAGCGGATGCACGCGCTGGGCGAACTGGGTGATCAGAGGAAGGCCGGGCCCGCGCAGCGAGGCGCCGAACCAGCCGCACAGCAAGCCGTTGATGGCGACGTGCTGGAACACATAGAGCCGGTTGGTGTCGCCCGCTTCACCCAGGAACACGAGCGCGAAGCCCCCGATGCCGAGCAGCGTTGCGGCGGCAAAGCCCCAACGGCCGAACTTGCTGGCGGCAAAGCCGATGGCGGCGAGCCAGAGCGGGCCGAGCAAGACCACCACCGCCCACGGCTCCGTGGGGTGGAACAGCATCATCCAGTGAGAGAGGCCGGCATAGGCCACGCCCACCAGCAGGAGGAGCGCCAGTCGCCATCGTGACATGGATCAGGAAGCGCTGCGATGCTCGGCGACGTGGGTCGCGAGCGTACGCAGCGACTGGAAGATCTGTTGGTTGCGCTCGTCGTCCGAGCGCAGCTGGAAGCCGTAGCGCCGCGACACTTCGAGCGCAACTTCGAGGATGTCGATCGAATCGAGGCCAAGGCCTTCGCCGTACAGCGGATCAGTCGGCACGATGTCTTCGGGCGCGACTTCGAGGTTGAGCGCGTTCACCAGCAAGACGGCCAACTCTTTTTCAATCGGCGACTGTTCAGGGGAATCGCCAACGGCGGGAATGGGGGGCTGAGCAGTCGATGACAAGAAAACCTCCTGAAACTTTTTCGGTTACTACCTCGGGGGTCGTGGATTATAGGAGGGAGGCTTGATTAGACTGCCCGCTTCGATACGACCCGGAGCCCCTCATGGCCGACCCCCTTCTGATCGCGCGCCACGACACCATCGAGTGCACCCTGCTGCCCAGCCTGGCCAACCGCCACGGCCTGATCACCGGGGCCACCGGCACCGGCAAGACGGTCACCTTGCAAACCATGGCCGAAAAGCTCTCGAGCATCGGCGTTCCGGTGTTCATGGCCGACGTGAAAGGCGACCTGACCGGCATGAGCCAAAAAGGCGCCATCGGCGAAAAGATGGCGGCCACGCTGAAGGAACGCGGCATCGACCTGCCCGAATCGGCCGCCTGCCCAGTCACCCTGTGGGACGTGTTCGGCGAACAGGGCCACCCGGTGCGCGCCACGGTTTCCGACATGGGGCCCCTGCTGCTGGGCCGCATGCTCGACGTGAACGAAACCCAGGCTGGCGTGCTGAACCTGGTGTTCAAGATCGCCGATGACAACGGCCTGCTGCTGCTCGACCTGAAGGACCTGCGCGCCATGCTGCAACACGTGGGCGAGAACGCGAGCCAGTTCACCACCGAATACGGCAACATCAGCGCCGCCAGCGTGGGCGCCATCCAGCGCGGGCTGCTGCAGATCGAAACCCAGGGCGGCGACAAGTTCTTCGGCGAGCCGATGCTCAACATTGCCGACTTCATGCAGACCGTGGGCGGCAAGGGCGTGGTCAACATCCTGGCGGCCGACAAGCTCATGAACTCGCCGCGGCTCTACGCCACCTTCCTGCTCTGGATGCTGTCGGAACTGTTCGAACAGCTGCCCGAAATCGGCGACCCCGACCAGCCCAAGCTGGCCTTCTTCTTCGACGAGGCCCACCTGCTCTTCAACGAAGCGCCCAAGGCACTGGTCGAACGCATCGAACTCGTGGTGCGGCTGGTGCGCTCCAAGGGTGTGGGCGTCTATTTCGTGACGCAGAACCCGCTCGACATTCCGGATTCGGTGCTGGCCCAGCTCGGCAACCGCGTCCAGCACGCGCTGCGCGCCTTCACCCCGCGCGACCAGAAGGCCGTCAAGGCCACGGCCACCACCATGCGCCAGAAGCCGGGCCTGGACATCGAAACCGCCATCACCGAGCTTGCGGTCGGCGAGGCGCTGGTGAGCTTTCTCGACGCCAAGGGCCGCCCGAGCGTGACAGAGCGCGTGTTCGTGGTGCCGCCCGGCAGCCAGATCGGGCCCATCACACCGGCGCAGCGGCAGGCGGTGGTGGGCGGTTCGCTCGTGGCCGGCGTCTATGAAAAGACGGTGGACCGCGAATCGGCCTATGAAAAACTCAAGGGCCGCGCCGAAACCGCACCCGATGCACCGCCGGCCAAAACGCCAGGCGGCAAGGGTGCGGCTGAATCGTCCGAAGGCAGCAGCATGCTGAACGACCTGCTCTTCGGCAGCACCGGCCCGCGCGGCGGCAAGCGCGACGGCCTGGTGCAAACCATGGCCAAGTCGGCGGTGCGCACCATGGGCACCTCGGTGGGCAAGGAGATCCTGCGCGGCGTGCTGGGCGGCATCTTCGGCGCCAAGAAGCGCTGAGGCCGGCCCGCTCCGGGCCGGGCAATCGGCTTACCAGCGCAGCAGGCGCGGCCCGAGCACGGCGCCCACCAGCACAGGCAGTGCGATGCCGCTGACGTACCAGACCGCCAGGAAGGGTGCTGTCAGTTCCATGCAGTGCAGCGCATAGACGGCGGCGCCCACCCCGCCCGCCAGTCCGCCGGCGGCCGCACCGGCCAATGCCGGCCGAGTGGGCGCGAGGCTTTTCAACGCCAGCAGCGCGGCTGCGAAGACCGGCAGCGCCATCAGCCCGATGCTGAGTGCGCAGACGCGCCACGACTCGCCCATGAGAAGGGGCATGCGGTCCTGTGGCAGCGCATTGAACCAGGCCATGGCCGCCAGCACCCACACCACGAGCACCGGCACGGCGGCGCCCAGCCAGGCGCGCCGCACCTGCACGCCCGGTCGCGCGAGGCGCTGCACCATCACGAAGGCCGCCGCCGCAATGCACAGCGGAAACAGCACCTTGACCCAGAACATCGGCCAGAACATGGCCTGCACCAGATCGCGGCGCAGGCCGTATTCGGTGAACAGGATGACGAACGACAAGGGCAGCCCCGCCAGCAACGCAAAGGCCAGGCGCCGCCCCGCGGCGCGGCGCGGCGCGGCCGTGGGACCGGTGGCCAGCATGGCGACGAGATCGTCCGTCTTCATGATGCCTTGCCTCCCATCTTTGCCGCGAGCGCCTTGAGCCCGCGATGGATGCCGACCTTCACGGCCGACTCGGACATGCCGGTCAGGCTGGCGGTCTCGGCCACCGAGAGGCCTTCGAGCTTCACGTGCACGATCGGCAGGCGCTGGCGCTCCGGCAGCGTCTGCAGCAGGCCGCCCAGGTCGCGCCGCGCGTCGCTGGCATCGATGGCCGATTCGGCGAACACCGCCAGGTCGTCGTCCAGCGGGTCATGCAGCGCTTCGCGCGCGGACTTGGCGCGCAGCAGGTCGATCATCTTGTAGCGCGCAATCGCATGCACCCAGGCCGTCAACGGCTGGTCGCTCTGGTAGGTATGGCGTTGGTTGTGCATGGCGAGCAGGCATTCCTGGACAAGGTCTTCCACTTCATCGGGCCAGCCGAACAGGCGCTTGCCCAGAAAGGCGCGCAGGTGCGCGCTGAGTTTTTGCAGGAACTCGCGATAAGCCGCTGCGTCGCCGTCCAGGCCGCGCAGGAACAGGCCCCGCAGCGCCGCCTCGGCGTCGCTCATTCGCTTCCTGCTGTCCACTGTGTTTCGTACCATCGGACCGGCTGGTTACAGCCCTTTCGAAAAAAGATTCCGCCGGATTGTGCCGTGCCCGGCCGCGGCGCCGGGATCGATGCTCGGCTAAGCTCGCCCGAACTCACGGAAGGAGCGCCCATGCAAGCTGCCACCTCATGCCGTCCGGTTCGCGAACCGCGCCCGGGCAGGGACTGAAGCCGATGCTGGCCGCGCTGACTTCGCACCCCTGGGCCTATCCGGCCCTGGAAGTGGTGCACATCGTCGGCATTGCGCTGCTGTTCGGCGGCCTGCTGGTGTTCGAACTGCGCGTGCTCGGCCTCGGACGGGAGCTTTCGGCGCCGCGGCTGGCCCGCCTGACGCTGCTGCCGGCACTGGTCGGCTTCGGGCTGTGCGCCGCCACCGGCCTCACCATGTTCTCCACGCAGCCCGGCGAACTGCTGGCCAACAATGCGTTCCGGGTCAAGCTGTTCCTGATCGGCCTGGCGGGCGCCAATGCCATCTGGTTCCACGTTCGCGGCGGCCCCGCCGCCACCGGCGCAATGGCCAAGGCGCAATGCCTGTTGTCGTTGGGGTTTTGGCTGGCTGTCATCATCTGCGGGCGTTGGATTGCCTACATCTGAGCCAAGGAGACCGAGATGATTCAGAGACGACGCTTGTTCGTTGCCGGTTCGCTGGGCCTGGCCCTGCCGGCCTGGGCCCACCATGGATGGAGCAGCTTCGACCAGGATCGCCCGCTCTATCTGGAGGGGCGTGCGACCAAGGTCATGTGGCGCAATCCGCATGGCGAACTGGAACTCGAACTCCCCGAGAACCCGGTCCTGCCGCCCGACCTGAAGCAGCGCGCGTTGCCCAGGCAAAGCGCAGCCGTCGATGGCCCCGCGCTGCTGGCCAAGGCGCAGCTGCCGACGCGGCGCGACCGCAAGTGGATGATCGAACTGGCGCCGCTCACGCGCCTGCAGGCCTGGGGGCTCGACGAGATCAAGCCTGGCACCCCGGTGGCCGCGCTGGGCTTCACCTTCACCGGCGAAAAAGGCGACCCGGTGCTGCGCGCCGAATACCTGTTCGTCGGCGGCAAGGCCTACGGCTTGCGCTCCTCGCCGGCCTGAACGGCACTCTGGCTGCTTGAAATGCCGCGGCCATCGGCGGCACTGACGACGTTCGCGCCCTGCTTGCCAGCCGCGCGAGTGATCGGTACATTGCATTTTTTGAGGGCCTCCAATGTCCGCAGATAGCACAGTGACCCCTTCGGCGATCCCGGCGATTCCAGCGACTCCTGTCGTCTCCCCCCTTCCCCCCCTTCACCCTTCGTCGTCGACCGGGCACATCCGGCTGACCTCCCATGCCGGGGGTTTCGGCGCGCTGCCCATCCGATGGGGCGCGGCCACCGCCACCGAACGCGGGCCCGTGGTGGGCACCACCACGAAGCGGGCGCATCGCAACGTCATCGGCACGCACAGCGGCTCATACAGCGTGTACCGCGCACTGGCCGTGGCGGCCGGCGCCCTCAAGCGCGAGCACAAGGCCGACCTGACCAACACCGCGCCCACCGACGTGATCGGCCCGTACCCGCAGTGGAGCGAGCCGGGCCGCATCGTCTCGCTCGACCCCTGGGGCGCATTGGTGGCCGATGTGTTCTCCGCCGAGCTGGCCGCGGGCTACGACATTCGCCCGACCATCGCGATCACCAAGGCGCACGTGATCCTGCCCGAGGTGATAGAAGCGCTGCAGAGCGGCCGCCTCAAGGCCGACGGCCACTTTCTCACCGCGGGCGGCGCCGCGATGGTGACCAAGGCCGCCATCGAGCCCGTGTGGTACCTGCCCGAAGTGGCGCGGCGCTTCGGCTGTTCCGAAACCGATCTGCGGCGCACGCTGTTCGAAGAGACCGGCGGCATGTACCCCGAGCTCGTCACGCGCTCCGACCTGGAGGTGTTCCTGCCGCCCATCGGCGGGCAGACGCTCTACATCTTCGGCAACCCTCGCGACCTGGCCAACCCGGAGGTGGAGCTCACCGCGCGCATCCACGACGAGTGCAACGGCTCCGACGTATTCGGCTCCGACATCTGCACCTGCCGCCCCTACCTCACGCACGCCATCGAAGAGTGCATCCAGGGCGCGCAGCGCGGCGGCGTCGGCCTCATCGCCTATTCGCGCAAGGAAGGCCGCGCGCTCGGCGAGGTGACCAAGTTCCTGGTCTACAACGCGCGCAAGCGCCAGGTCGGCGGCGACACGGCCGACCAGTATTTCGCGCGCACCGAGTGCGTGGCCGGCGTGCAGGACATGCGCTTCCAGGAGCTGATGCCCGACGTCTTCCACTGGCTCGGCATCAAGAAGATCCATCGGCTCGTGTCGATGAGCAACATGAAGTTCGACGCCATCACCGGCTCGGGCATCGAGATCGGCGAGCGCGTGAACATTCCCGACGAACTGATTCCGGCCGACGCCCGCGTCGAGATGGACGCCAAGATGGCCGCCGGCTATTTCACGCCCGGCCCGGTGCCCGATGCCGAGGAACTCAAGAAAGCCAAGGGCCGGGGACTGAGCGAATGAGCCGCACGACCGACCCCACGAACAACGGCAGCCAATACCTGCCCGCCGACGGTTCGGGCAGCCTGCCGCCGGGCAGCGCAGGCGACATCGATCCGGCGATCGAATTCGCTCCCGACACCGACCACCCCGCGGGCGCCGCCACCGTGCTGCGCACGACCGCAGCCATCCGCGAGCGTGCGGCTGCGCTGCTGGCGCGCGCGCGCCGGGGCGAGTCGCAGTGGTTCCGCATCGGCGGCGACAGTGCAATAGACGACGCGGCGCGCACGGTGGCCGAGGTCACGCGCGAGCGCTATCCCTGGGACACCATTCCGTACCACAGCCGCTGGCGCCACTTCGAAGCCGGCGGCGTCGACCGGCTGAAGCAGCTCGACCAGCTGCTCGGCAAGCGCATCGATGCCCGGCAGCGCGCCAGCGCGCACATCGACCTGGTGCTGGTGAGCGTGCTGCTCGATGCCGGTGCCGGCCCCGACTGGCACTACACCGAGCCCGCCACCGGCGAGCGCTTCACGCGCTCCGAAGGGCTGGCCGTCGCGAGCTTCCATGCCTTCACCAGCGGACTGTTCTCGTCCAACCCCGACCATCCGCTGCAAGCCGATGCGGCCGGCCTGCGAGGGCTCGTGACCGACCGGCTCGGCGACGCCTTCCAGGTCAGCGACGTCAACCCATTGGTGGGCCTGGCCGGCCGCGCGGTGCTGCTGCGCCGGCTCGGCGAGGCGATGAGCGAACAACCCGAGACTTTCGGCGACGACGGCCGGCCCGCCGGCATGTTCGACGCGCTGGTCGCCCCGCTTGGCGCCGCCGCGCCGCCCACGGCCGAGATCACGGCACACCAGATCCTGTCGCTGCTGCTCGAAACGCTGTCGGGCATCTGGCCCTCCGCCAATGCCATCGACAGCATCGCGGCCGATGGCAGCGACGCCACGGGCGGCATCGGCTGGAGCGACCCGGCCCTCGCCCTCGGCGACTGCTGGCGCCACAGCGCGGTGCGCGGCCCCGGCCTCACCAACGGCTGGATGCCGTTCCACAAGCTGTCGCAATGGCTCACCTATTCGCTGCTCGAGCCTTTCGAATGGGCGGGCGTGAAAGTGCGCCATCTCGATGCGCTCACCGCCCTGCCCGAATACCGCAACGGCGGCCTCTTGATCGACAGCGGCGTGATCGTGCCGAAGGACCCGGCCTTTCTTTCGCGCGTCTGGAAAGCCGGGGACGAGTTCATCGTCGAGTGGCGCGCGCTCACCGTGGCGCTGCTGGACGAGCTGGCGCCGCACGTGCGCAAGATGCTCGACCGCACCGCGGAAGAACTGCCGCTGGCCTGCGTGCTTGAGGGCGGCACCTGGGCCGCCGGCCGCGTCTTGGCACAGCGCTTGCGTGACGGAGCGCCACCGCTCCTGATCGAAAGCGACGGCACCGTCTTTTAGACTCCCAGCTTCAGCAACGGCAGAAAAAATCCAATGAGCAACGTCCACCTCGTCGATCACCCCCTCGTCCAGCACAAGCTCACGCTGATGCGCCGCAAGGACGCTTCCACCAACAGCTTTCGCCGGCTCCTGAACGAAATCAGCATGCTCATGGCCTACGAGGTCACGCGCGACATGCCGATGCAGGACATCGAGGTCGAGACCCCGCTCGAAACCATGCAGGCCAAGGTCATCGACGGCAAGAAGCTGGTGCTGGTGTCCATCCTGCGCGCGGGCACCGGCATCCTCGACGGCATGCTGACCGTGGTGCCGGGCGCGCGCGTCGGCCACATCGGCCTGTACCGCGACCCCAAGACGCTCACGGCCGTCGAGTACTACTTCAAGATGCCCGGCGAAATGGAGAACCGCGACGTGATCGTGGTCGACCCGATGCTGGCCACCGGCAACTCGGCCGTGGCCGCGGTCGAACGCCTGAAGGAGCTCAACCCCAAGTCGATCAAGTTCGTCTGCCTGCTCACCTGCCCCGAAGGCATCGCGACCATGCAGAAGGCGCACCCCGACGTGCCGATCTACACCGCCGCGATCGACCGCGAGCTGAACAGCCACGGGTACATCCTGCCGGGCCTCGGCGACGCAGGCGACCGCATCTTCGGCACGAAGTAAGGCCGGCGCCTTCTGGCGGCGGCCGCTGTCGATCCGGCAGCAACAAGAAGATTTCCATACCTCGAGGAGAAGCACCGTGACAGCACGCCGTCAGTTGATCATTCGTTCGGTCGCCATCGCAGCGGCAACGCTTGCAGCGGGCGCGCCCGGCCTCGCGCTCGCACAGGCCAAGCTCAAGGTGGCGGCGGTGTACACCGTGCCCTTCGAGCAGCAGTGGGTGGGCCGCATCCACAAGGCGCTCAAGGCCGCCGAGGTGCGCGGCGAGATCGAATACAAGGCCACCGAAAACGTCAGCAATGCCGACTACGAGCGCGTGATGCGCGAGTACGCCACCGGCGGCAACCAGCTGATCTTCGGCGAGGTGTTCGGCGTGGAAGCGGCGGCGCGCAAGGTCGCGAAAGACTTTCCCAAGGTCGCCTTCCTGATGGGCTCGTCGCTCAAGCCGCAGGCCCCCAACTTCAGCGTGTTCGACAACTACATCCAGGAACCGGCGTATCTCTCCGGCATGGTGGCCGGCGGCATGACCAAGAGCAACCGCATCGGCATGGTCGGCGGCTTTCCCATTCCTGAAGTGAACAGGCTCATGAACGCCTTCATGGCGGGCGCGAAGGAGACCAACCCCAAGGTCGAGTTCAGCGTGAGCTTCATCAACAGCTGGTTCGACCCGCCCAAGGCCAAGGAAGCGGCTTTCGCGATGATCGACAAGGGCGCCGACGTGATGTATGCGGAGCGCTTCGGCGTCTCCGACGCGGCCAAGGAAAAAGGCAAGCTCGCCATCGGCAACGTGATCGACACCCAGGCCCAGTACCCCGACACGGTGGTGGCCTCGGCGCTGTGGAACTTCGAGCCCTCGGCCGACCGCGCGATCAAGCTCGTGAAGGAAGGCAAGTTCACGGCCGAGGACTACGGCGTCTACTCGACCATGAAGCACAAGGGCTCCGAGCTCGCCCCGCTCGGCACTTTCGAGAAGAAGGTCCCCGCCGACATCGTCGCCAAGGTGAAGGCAAAGCAGGCCGACATCCTGGCCGGCAAGTTCACGGTGAAGGTCGACGACTCCCAACCGAAGTCCACCGCAAAGTGAAGGGGCCGACGACGATGCGCTGGCGCTCTTTTCTCGCGGCCGGCGTGCTGGCCCTCGGTCTGGCGGGTTGCGCCGGCGTCAACAAGACAAGCGGTGCCGGCATCGGCGGCACCCGGCTGGACGACACCCCCCGCATCGCGGTGATCTCGGCTTTCCAGCCCGAGCTCACGCTGCTGCTGAACCGCCTGCAGGGGGCGGCGAAGCACAGCGTCAACGGCGTCGAGTTCACCACCGGTACGCTCGAAGGCAAGCCGGTCGTGCTGTTCCTCTCGGGCATCAGCATGACCAACGCGACGATGAACACGCAGCTGGCGCTCGACCGCTTTCGCATCACCAGCATTGTCTTCAGCGGCATCGCGGGCGGCGTGAATCCGCAGCTGCATGTGGGCGACGTCACGGTACCGGCCCAATGGGGACAGTACCTCGAAGTGCTGATGGCGCGCGAAACCGCGCCGGGCAAATACACTGCGCCGCCCTTCATCAAGGATGCCACGCTGCCCAATTTCGGCATGATGCATCCGCGCCCGGTCGAGGTGCGCTCCGCGGCGCATCCGCAGATCATGCGCAAGTTCTGGTTCGAAGCCGACCCGAAGATGCTCGAAGTGGCGCGCAGCATCCGCAACGTCGACCTCGCGAATTGCAGCGCCGGCAAGTGCCTGGCGCGCAAGCCCCAGCTGGTGGTGGGGGGCAACGGCGTCTCGGGCCAGGCTTTCATGGACAACAAGGCGTATCGCGAATACACCTTCAAGACCTTCCAGGCCAACGTGCTCGACATGGAGACCGCGGCCGTGGGCATGGTGGCCTACAGCAACGGCGTGCCCTACATCGCCTTCCGCTCTCTCAGCGACCTCGCGGGCGGCGGCGACGGCGAGAACGAGATGGGCACCTTCATGGGCATTGCAGCCGACAACTCGGCCAAGGTCATGCTGGCGTTCCTGGCCGCGTGGAAGTGATCCCGCTTTCACTCCCTCCCCTTCGGGGGGAAGGAGCAAGACCCTCATGAACAGCGCGACCGTGCTCCGCCTCAGGGGCATCACCAAGCGCTTTGGCGCCCTCGTCGCCAACGACGCCATCTCCCTCGACCTGCAGGCTGGCGAAGTGCTTGCGCTGCTGGGCGAGAACGGCGCGGGCAAGTCGACGCTCATGTCCATTCTGTTCGGCCACTACGTCGCCGACGAAGGCAGCATCGAGGTCTTCGGTGCGCCACTGCCTCACGGCAACCCCAAGGCCGCGCTGGCCGCCGGCGTGGGCATGGTGCACCAGCACTTCACGCTGGCCGACAACCTCAGCGTGCTCGACAACGTGATGATGGGTACCGAGCCGCTGTGGCGCGTATTCTCGCGCCGCGCGGCGGCACGCGCGCGCCTGCTCGAAGTGGCGCAGCGCTTCGGCCTGCCGGTGCAGCCCGACGCGATGATCGGCAACCTCTCGGTCGGCGAGCGGCAGCGCGTCGAGATTCTCAAGGCGCTGTATCGCGGCGCGCGCATCCTGATTCTCGACGAGCCGACCGCCGTGCTGACGCCGCAGGAGAGCGAAGCGCTGTTTGCCACGCTCGCGCAGATGGTGGCGCAGGGTTTGTCGGTGATCTTCATCAGCCACAAGCTCGGCGAGGTGCTGCGCGTGTCGCATCGCATTGCCGTGCTGCGCGGCGGCAAGCTCGCGGCCGAGGCACGCACAGCCGAGACCACGCAGGCGCAGCTGGCGCTCTGGATGGTCGGACATGCGGTCGACGCCCCGCAGCGCCGGCCGGCCAAGTCGGTGGGCGATGCCGTCTGCGTGCTCGACCATGTGAGCACCGCATCGGCCAAGGATGGCGGGCAGGACCATTCGAGCGCCCTCCGCGAGGTGTCGCTGACGCTGCGCGCCGGCGAGATCACCGCCATCGCAGGCGTCTCGGGCAACGGCCAGGTGGCGCTGGCCGAGTTGCTGTGCGGCACGCGCCGCGCCACGTCGGGCACGGCCCGGCTGATGGGCCGCGCACTGCCGCCCTCGCCTGCCCGGCTGGTGCAGCGCGGCGTGGCGCGCATTCCGGAAGACCGGCATGCGGTCGGCGTGGTCGGCGACCTGCCGGTGTGGGAGAACGCAGTGTCGGAGCGGTTGCGCAGCCCGGTGTTCTCGCGCTGGTCGTGGTTCGTGCGGCGCGCGGCCGCGCGGCTTCATGCCCGGCGCATCGAAAAAGCATTCGACGTGCGCGGCGCCGGCCTGATGGCGCCGGCCCGCTCGCTCTCCGGCGGGAACATGCAGAAACTGATCCTTGGCCGCGCGCTGCTCGCACCCGAGCAGGCCGAAGACGCAGACAACAAGAAGTACCCGACGCGCGCGCCGCGCCTGATCGTCGCGCACCAGCCGACCTGGGGCCTCGACATCGGTGCCGTGGCCTATGTGCAGCAGCAGCTCATCGCCGCGCGCGATGCCGGCGCTGCGGTGCTGGTGATTTCCGATGACCTCGACGAAGTGCTCGCGCTCGGCGACCGCGTGGCCGTGATGCATGGGGGCCAACTGGGCGAAGCGCGCCCCGCCGCCGCCTGGACGCGCGAAGCCATCGGGCTGGCGATGGCCGGCGCGGCGGCGCCGCAGCAGCCACTCGCGGGAACCTTGCCATGATGCGGCTCGAACGGCGCCACGAAACCTCGCGCGCCGCGCTGGTGCTGGCGCCCATCGGCGCGGTCGCGTTCACCATGGTGGTGAGCGCGCTGCTCGTGCTCTGGGCCGGCGCGCCTGTCGGCCGCACCTACGCGTTGCTGTTGCAGGGCGGCTTCGGCTCGGTGTTCGCATGGAGCGAGACGCTGACGCGCGCGGTACCGCTGATCCTCACCGGGCTGGCCGCGACGGTCGCCTTCAAGGCGCGCCTTTTCAACATCGGCGCCGAGGGGCAGCTGTTCGCCGGCGCCCTTGCCGCCGTGGCCGTGGGCGGCCTGCACGGCGGCGCCGGCTTCGAGCTTGCGCCCTGGCTGCTGTTCCCGCTGATGATGCTGGCTGCGGCCGTCGCGGGCGCCCTGCTGCTGCTGGGCCCGGCACTCATGAAGAACAAGCTCGGCGTCGACGAGGTGGTGACCACGCTGCTGATCAACTTCATCGTGCTGCTGGGCGTCTCGGCCCTGCTCGACGGGCCGATGAAAGACCCGGCCGCCATGGGCTGGCCGCAGAGTGTGTCGCTGCAGCCCGACCTCGAACTCGGCAAGCTCATCGCCCAGACGCGCGTGCACACCGGGCTCGTCTGGGCGGTGTCGCTGGCGGTGATGATGTGGGCGATCTTCAAGTACACGGTGCTGGGTTTCGACATCCGCGCCACGGGCGCCAATGCGCGCGCCGCCGCCTTTGCGGGCGTGCCAGCCACGCGCACGGTGGTGTTGGTGGCGCTGCTCTCGGGCGCGCTGGCCGGGCTGGCCGGCGCCATCGAAGTGGCGGGCCGCACGAGCTACGTCACGCTCGACATGTCGCCGGGCTATGGCTACACAGGCATCGTGATCGCGATGCTCGCGGGCCTGCATCCGCTCGGCGTGATCGCCGCCGGCGTGTTCGTGGCGGGCGTGCTGGTCGGCGCCGACACCATGAGCCGCGCCGTGGGCGTGCCGACCTACATCGCCGACGTGATCGTGGCGGCCTCGCTGATCGCGGTGCTGGTGGCGACCTTGCTGACGCAATACCGGGTGCGGCTGAGATGACGGACCTGCTCGACATCCTCGCCAATCCCGCCTTCTGGGTCGCGGTGCTGCGCATCGCCACGCCGCTCATTCTCGGCACGCTCGGGGTGCTGCTGTGCGAGCGCGCGGGCGTGCTCAACCTGGGCATCGAGGGGATCATGGTCGCGGGCGCCTTCACGGGCTGGCTCGCGGTCTATGCCGGTGCGCCTCTGTGGGTGGGCGTCGGCGCGGCCGCGCTCACGGGCATGGTGTTCGGGCTGCTGCACGCCTTTCTCACCGTGGGCCTTGCGCTGTCGCAGCACGTGTCGGGGCTGGGCATCACGCTCTTGGCCACGGCCCTCAGCTACTTCGGATACCGCGTGAGCTTTCCGAAGGTGAACGCGCCGCCGACCATCGCCCCCTTCGCGCCGATGGAGTGGCTGCCGGTGCCGATCTTGAACGCGCAGACGTCGCTCACCCTGTTCGCGCTGCTGCTGGTGCCAGCCATCGCCTGGGTGCTCTACCGCACGCCGCTCGGCCTTGCGCTGCGCATGGTCGGCGAGAACCCGCAGGCGGCCGAAAGCCAGGGCGTGTCGGTCGCGGCCACGCGCACCGGCGCCATCGTGGCGGGCTCGGCGCTGATGGGCGTGGCCGGCTCGTTTCTCACGCTCTCCGCCTTCAACGCCTTCTTCTTCAACATGGTGAACGGCCGAGGCTGGATCTGCGTGGCGCTGGTGGTGTTCGCCTCGTGGCGGCCTGGCAAGGCCCTGCTCGGCGCGCTGCTGTTCGCGTTTTTCGACGCGCTGCAGCTGCGGCTGCAACAATCGGGCGATGCGGTGCTGCCCTACCAGATCTACCTGATGCTGCCCTACCTGCTGTCGATCCTCGCGCTGGTGCTGGTGGCGCGCAAGGCCAGCTATCCGCAGGCGCTGATGAAGCCTTATCGCAAGGGTGAACGCTGATGCCGAAGCCGGCCGCCGTACGTGGAACGCTGCTCATGGCGCTGCTGGCGCTGTGCAGCGCGGGCGTGCACGCGCTGGGCAGCGACCTGCCCTACGAGCGCTTCAAGACCCCCGACGCAGTCAACTGGGTGCAGTTGTGCGGCACCTGGGGCAAGGACCACAAGGGCACCTACCGCGTGATCCATGCCGACCAGGAGGCACAGTCGTTCCTCTACGTGCAATGGATGCGCCGTGACGCCAATGGCAGCCCGCATGCCGAGCACACGGTCGCCATCGCCGAACTCGACAACGACCATGCCGAGATCGCGCTCAGCGACCTGACCTGCCGCGCCACGCCGCGCGGCATCGTGGTATCGGCCAGGGCCAGTTCGGGCCACGACGACAAGCTGCGCCGCGTGATGATCGAGGTCGGACCTGCGCCGGGGCAGTACCGGTACCGGGCGCAACGCACGCGCTAAGGCAAATCTCGGTCGGCTCTCGCTGGCGGCCACCCCGCGCGTTCGGTCCCGTATCGATGCTGCACCGGTTTCTTTTCATGGACGAGAAGAAAATGCCGCTCGCCAAAAATTCTTCATCACGCCAGATACCACGCGCATCGGCGCGGTCACACGCCACGAGTGCGACGCCTGCAATGAGACAACGCGCCGCTCCATTTGCGCAACGCAGATCGCGGACTCCTTCAGCCTCTGATTCAGTTCGGCTTTTTCCAGTGTCAGTTGCGCAGCACGGGTCGTTGCTTCATCCCGCTCCCGTTCCAATACGGTGCTGCCCAACGTCAATTGCTGGGCATGAGTCCGTGCCTTTTCGAGTTCCCGTTCCAACGCCGTTTTTTCCAAGATCAGTTGCTCGGCATGAATCGTCGTCTTGTCCAGTTGGCGTTTCAATGCGGTTCTGTCAAGCACCGCATGGCTGGGGAATGCAATGCCTGCCGGCTTTGTGCCGGAATCCGGCTGGCATTTCACAGCGTCATCAAGAGTCAACTCCTTGCCAATGCGAACCTTCGAAGGCACCGCAATTCGCTCATGCGCACGCAGGGCCGATGCACGATCGACCTTGCTCCCCAGGACCGAACGCACTGCCTCATAGAGATAGTTTGGGTCGTCGACCAAACGCGGAAAATCAAGCAGCACGACTGGAATATTTCGCTTCACGAGCGCGTGCAGAAGTTCATGGAAGCCAAGCGCAAGAAGACGCGCCTGGTCGATGGGGTTGAGTGAATAGACGATTCCGCCCGGCGTCGTTCCCCAGGACTCCCATTGCTTGCAATCGTCGGGCATCGTCGGGCTGCCATAACGTGCGCGCAACTCGTTGATGGAACGACTGGTTGCCGCTTCGACGATGCTTCGCATTGGAACAATGACCGCATCCACCGCAATCTCTCGATCTGCCAGCAGGCGCTCCACGTACTCGTACAACCAGGGCGACTTGACGACGTATGGCGCATCGGCATTGCCTAGCAGCAAGTCTTCCAGCCCCGCGTTGGCATCCTCGTCGTAACCGGGATGCTGATTGCGGGCAAGATGAGTATCCAGACCGCATTCGGCAAGGTATTGCACCAGGAACGTCGTGCCGGCCCGACCTGTTCCTGCGATCAGCAGATGATTTTTCATTTTCTTCTGTCCCTCATGCGCCACTCGCTGAAAGCCGACATCAGAGCGCTCGTTGCCTGCGCGACTTCACAGTCCGAGGTATCGATGACCAAGTCGGGCTGAAGGGGGGCCTCGTAGGCATCCGAGATGCCCGTGAATTTGGTCACCTCGCCCCGGCGCGCGCGCGCGTACAGACCTTTGACATCTCGCCGTTCGCAAGCCGCGAGTGGGGCACTTACATAGACTTCACGGAAAGCCGCGCCGATGATGTTCCGCGCCAAGGCGCGGAGTTCACGCATCGGAGACACAGCGGCCACGATGACCACGAGCCCCTGGTCACTCAGCAAGCGGGCGACTTCGGCAATTCTTCGGATGTTCTCGCGGCGATCCGCCTGGCCAAACCCCAACCCTTGGCTCAGGCCGCGGCGAACATCGTCCCCGTCAAGAATGGCGACCGGAACACCGGCGGCAATTGCACGCAGGCGCAGACTTTTGGCGATCGTAGATTTGCCGGCGCCTGAAAGTCCTGTTAACCAAATAACGCACGGTGCGTCACTCCACTGCCTTTGCGGCAATATCGGATCATGATCAATCCTCATGATCTTCGGCCTTTGGACAAAATGCACGGCCGATCTGCCGGGTAAGCGACACGGAGCCACGAAGAATTCGGGTCAACAATCCACATGAAACCACGACTTTGAGCTTGGTATATCGGAGCATGAGAGGATAGACAGCACCTTCTTGCGCTTTGTCTCCCCAGCGCAAAGTTTTCTGATATGAAAATTAGGCTCTATCTCGGGCCACTGGAAACACCGCCGTGCAGAGCATCCAATGCTGAATCTTCTCCTCACCAACGCCACCCTCCCCGATGGCCGCACCGGCATGTCGATTGCCGTCGAGGGAGGCCGCATCGCCGAAGTCACCAAAGGCCTCGTCGCCCCTGCCCACGAAACGCTCGACGCGCAAGGCCTGCTCGTCGCGCCCCATTTCGTCGACCCGCACTTTCACATGGACGCCACGCTGAGCTATGGCCTGCCGCGCATCAACCAGAGCGGCACGCTGCTCGAAGGCATCGCGCTGTGGGGCGAGCTCAAGCCGCTGCTCACGGCCGACGCGCTGATCGAGCGCGCGCTGGCGTATTGCGACTGGGCCGTGGCCAAAGGGCTGCTAGCCATCCGCTCTCACGTGGACACCAGCGACCCCAGCCTGCTCGCGGTCGATGCGCTGCTCGAAGTCAAGCGCCAGGTGGCGCCCCACCTCGACCTGCAGCTGGTCGCCTTTCCGCAGGACGGCGTGCTGCGCTCCCCCGGCGGCGTCGACAACCTGAAGCGCGCGCTCGACAAGGGCGTGGACGTGGTCGGCGGCATTCCGCATTTCGAGCGCACCATGGCCGATGGCGCTGCCAGCGTGAAGCTGCTGATGGAACTTGCGGCCGAGCGCGGCAAGCTGGTCGACATGCACTGCGACGAGTCCGACGACCCGCTCTCGCGCCACATCGAGACGCTGGCCTTCGAGGCGCAGCGCCTCGGCATGCAGGGCCGCGTGACGGGCTCGCACTGCACGTCGATGCATTCGATGGACAACTACTACGTGAGCAAGCTGCTGCCACTCATTGCCGAGAGCGGCGTCAGCGTGGTTTCGAATCCGCTCATCAACATCACGCTGCAGGGCCGGCACGACACCTATCCCAAGCGCCGCGGCATGACGCGCGTGCCCGAGCTGATGGCCGCCGGCGTGAACGTCGCCTTCGGCCACGACTGCGTGATGGATCCCTGGTACGGCATGGGCTCGGGCGACATGCTCGAAGTCGCGCACATGGGCCTGCACGTGGCGCAGATGACGAGCCAGGCCGGCATCCGCCAATGCTTCGAGGCCGTGACCACGAATGCTGCGCGCGTGATGCACCTGGAAGGCTACGGCCTGGAGGCCGGCTGCGATGCGAGCTTCGTGCTGCTGCAGGCGCGCGACCCGGTCGAGGCGATCCGCCTGCGTGCCACGCGGCTCAAGGTGTTTCGCAAGGGCAGGCTGCTGGCGGAAACGCCGGCCGCCACGGCCGCGCTGCATCTGCCGGGCCGCGCGCAGGCCACCAGCTGGATGATCCCGAAGTCCTAACGGGCAGGCGCCTAGCGTGGTCTGGCGCCCAGGTCGCACCACATGTGCACCTTGGCGAGCATGTCGCCTTCGACCGCGATGGCCAGCGGCTCCACGCCGAAGACCCGGAAACCGCAGCGCTCGTACAGCGCTTGCGCCGTGTGGTTGCCTTCGGTCACGGTGAGCTGCACCAGGCGCAGCCGCTCTATCGCGCGTGCGTGCGCCAAGACCGCCAGCACCAGCCGGTGCCCGAAACCGGCACGGCGCGCCGAAGCGGCCACGGCCATGCCGAAGAGCGTGGCCTTGTGTCGAGCGCGCTGCCGCGTTTCGAAGCTCAGCCCCGCCACGCCCACCAGCGCACCTGTGTCGTTGAAAGCACCGTAGACCACACCGGCTTCGCCCGCATCATCGGCACCCAGCCGCTCTTCCCACCAGCGAAGCGGCAGACCTGCGCGTTCGTCCACGGTCGTCGTGAACGCACTGGGATGCGTGGCATAGGCGTCGAGCATCAGGGTGCGATAGCCCGCGGCATCGGCCGGCGCCAGCCGCCGAATGGTGCCAGGGAGATTTTCAGGGGCGGACATGGACAGAAAGCTCAGGCCTCCGGCGCGATGGCCTCGGCGTACTCGTAGAGCGCACCCAGGATTTCCTCGCCGCGTTCGTCCGCGGTTTCGGACAGCGCATCGACCTCGCTGAACAGCATCTCGATGGTGCGCGCCCCGCCCTCGCCCTTGAAGAGCCGTGCAACGCGCAGCGCCTCCCAGCGTTCGGCTTCTTCCGGGCTGAGCATCTCGGGCCAGTTGCGTGCGCGATAGCGGAAGAGTATTTCTTCAAGGCGCCCGTCGTCGAAGCCGGTGCGGTCCTTGGCAAGCTCTTCGGGCGACAGCGCGCGCAGCTGGTTCAGGCGCCGCCTGTCGCCATTGCCGACGAACCCGCCGTACAGGTCTTCATCGACATCGAGCGCCGCCTCCTTGGGGCGGGCGTACACCTGCGACCAGATGGCGCTCATGTCGGGCAGGTCGCGCGCGATGGCCGCGTGGCGCATGGCCGCATCGAGATCGACGTTCCAGCGCTCGGCCATGGCCGGGGCGAGCGTGCGCAGGTTGCCGACCACCATCGGTGACTTGTTGAGGTGAATGCCTTTCACCGGCAGGCGGACCACGCCTTCGGGCAGGTCGGCGGTGCGCGTGAACAGGCGCAGGCGCAGGGTCTCGATATCGATGTCGCGCAGCTCGCTGGGGTCGTGGGCCAGGTCCCAGGCGATCAGTTCGTTCTTGTTGGTCGGGTGGCTCGCGAGCGGCCACATCACGCCGAGGCACCCGCGTTCGACCGGGAACATGCCCGACACGTGCAGGAAAGGCCGGGCCGTTTCACGCATGGCCGGCAAGCCGAGTTCGCTGGCCACGCGGTCTTTCTTGTGCAGGCCGAAGGCGAACTCGAACAGCTTGGGCTGCCGATCGCGGATCAGCCGCGCCAGCGCGATGGTGGCGCGAACGTCGGACAGCGCATCGTGCGCCGACTCGTGCAGCAGGCCGTTGGCGCGCGCCAGGTCTTCGAGCTTGAAACTGGGCTTGCCGTCTTCCTTCTTCGGCCACTCGATGCCGTCGGGGCGCAGCGCGTAGGTGAGGCGCACCACGTCGAGCAGGTCCCAGCGGCCGCAGTCGTTCTGCCATTCACGCGCGTACGGATCGATGAGGTTGCGCCAGAACAGGAAGCGCGTGACCTCGTCGTCGAAACGGATGGTGTTGTAGCCCACGCCGATGGTGCCGGGCTGCGAGAAAGCCTTCTCGATCTGCGCGGCGAAGGCGTGCTCGGGGATGCCGCGCTCCAGGCACAGCTGTGGCGTGATGCCGGTGATCAGGCAGGCCTCCGGGCTCGGCAGGTAGTCGGGCGCCGGCTTGCAATAGATCATCAGCGGCTCGCCGATTTCGTTCAGCTCGGCGTCGGTGCGGATGGCGGCAAACTGCGAAGGCCGGTCGCGGCGCGGCACGGCGCCGAAGGTTTCGTAGTCGTGCCAGAGAAAGGTGTGGTTCATTCAGAGCAAGGGGGAAAACAATCGTGCAAGCGCATCGCCGAGGCGGCGCCAGAAACTCTGCGGCCGGTGGGCGCGCACCGCGCCGGAGCTGTGGAGATCGGTCTCGAACTGCGCGGCCAGCGGGCGCGCCAGCTCGGGGCCGTAAACCACAGCGCTCACCTCGAAATTGAGCCTGAAACTGCGGTTGTCGAAATTCGCGGTACCGATCATCGCGCAATGGTCGTCGACCACCAAGGTCTTGGAGTGCAGCATGCGCGCCTTGTACTCCCACACCTTGACGCCGGCCGCGATCAGCTCGTCGAAATAGGAACGCGCGGCCGCGCTCACAATGGCCGAGTCGCTGCGGCGCGGCACCAGGAGACGCACGTCCACGCCGCGCAGCGCCGCGCTGGTGAGCGCCATCAGGGCGGGCTCGCCGGGCACGAAGTACGGTGTGGTGAGCCAGGCGCGTTCGCTCGCCGAATGAATGGCCTCCACGTGCATGCGATGGATGGGTTCCAGCACGTTGTCCGGGCCGCTGGTCACGATCTGCACCGGAATGTTGCCAGCCTCCACCTGCGGCAGCATGGCGCCCATCAGGTGGTCCATGTTGCGCAGGTCTTCGCCGGTGGCGTAGGCCCAGTCTTCGAGAAAGGTCGTCTGCAGCCAGCGCACGGCGCTGCCTTCGATCCGCAGGTGCACGTCATGGTACGCGTCGGGCCGCGTGCGCTTGTCTTCCTCGTCGGTGATGTTGACGCCGCCGGTGAAGCCGACGCGGCCGTCGCACACCACGATCTTTCGGTGAGTGCGGTAGTTGGTCACCGGCCGCAGGCGGCGGCCGATGCGCGTGTCGTGGAAAAGCGCGACCTGCACGCCCGCGGCATGCAGCGGCGCCATGAACCTGCGGCCGATGCGCTTGGAACCGAGCGCATCGAGCAAGAGGCGTACGGCCACGCCCTGCCCCGCACGCTCCACCAGCAGGTCGCGCAGCGCGGTGCCGATCTTGTCGGGCTCGAAAATGTAGTACTCGAGGTGGATGTGGTCGCGCGCCCCGCGCACCGCATCGAAGATGGCGTCGAAGGTGCGCGCGCCGCCCGAAAGCAGTTCCACGCCCGTCGCGCTGGAAACCGGCAGCCCGCACGCGGCGGTGCCGAGCCGCGCCATCTGCTGCAGCGCCGGCGGCGCGTTCTGCGCCGCATCCCGCACGCGCGCCAGGTCGGCCTGCGTGTGGGCCTTGGCGCGGCTGCGCAGGCGCTTGACCCGCTGCTTGCGCAAGCGCTGCGGCCCCAGGAAGTAATAGACGACGAAGCCCGCAAACGGCAGCAGCGCCAGCGACAGGATCCAGCTCATGGTGGACACCGGCGCGCGCTTCTGCATCACGATCCAGACCGACAGCACGGCGATATAGCCGCTCCAGGCCAGAGAGAGGCCGGTTTTCCATTCCTGGCTGAGCTCGGGAAAAATCAAGGTAGGACTTGCGGTACGGGTAAATTCCGGCCCCAAGAAAAAAGGCCGGCAGCGAATGCTACCGGCCTTTTGGGTACTGCCAGAAATACCGCGGAACCGGCTCTGCCGGGCCGCTTTATCCTGCAGCAGCCTCTTCGGCTTCGGGCTTGGACTTGCCTTCCTTCTTCGGCAGCGGCTGGATGTCCAGCTGCACTTCGCCCTTGTCGTCGATGTCGACCGACAGGCGGCCCCCGTCGATCAGGCGACCGAACAGCAGCTCGTCGGCCAGGGCACGACGGATCGTGTCCTGGATCAGGCGCTGCATCGGGCGGGCACCCATCAGCGGGTCGAAGCCCTTCTTCGCCAGGTGCTTGCGCAAGCCGTCGCTGAACGTGACGTCGACCTTCTTCTCGGCCAGCTGCGTTTCGAGCTGGAGCAGGAACTTGTCGACCACGCGCAGGATGATCTGCTCGTCCAGGGCCTTGAAGCTCACGGTCGCGTCCAGGCGGTTGCGGAACTCCGGCGTGAACAGGCGCTTGATGTCGGCCATCTCGTCGCCCGCCTGGCGCGGGTTGGTGAAGCCGATGGTCGCCTTGTTCATGGTCTCGGCACCCGCATTGGTGGTCATCACGATGATCACGTTGCGGAAGTCGGCCTTGCGTCCGTTGTTGTCCGTCAGGGTGCCGTGGTCCATGACCTGGAGCAGCACGTTGAAGATGTCCGGGTGCGCCTTCTCGATTTCGTCGAGCAGCAGCACCGCGTGCGGCTTCTTCGTGATGGCTTCGGTCAGGAGGCCGCCCTGGTCGAACCCGACGTAGCCCGGAGGCGCGCCGATCAACCGGCTCACCGCATGGCGCTCCATGTATTCGGACATGTCGAAACGGATCAGCTCGATGCCCATGATGTAGGCGAGCTGCTTGGCCGCTTCGGTCTTGCCGACGCCGGTGGGGCCGCTGAACAGGAACGAGCCGATCGGCTTGTCTTCGCGGCCGAGGCCCGAACGCGCCATCTTGACCGCCGACGCCAGCACCTCGAGGGCCTTGTCCTGGCCGAACACCACGCTCTTCAGGTCGCGTTCGATGGTCTGCAGCTTGCCGCGGTCGTCGTTGCTGACGTTGGCCGGGGGAATACGCGCGATCTTCGCGACGATGTCCTCGACCTCGGTCTTGCTGATGGTCTTCTTGCGCTTGTTCGCCGGCAGGATGCGCTGCGCAGCACCGGCCTCGTCGATCACGTCGATGGCCTTGTCGGGCAGATGACGGTCGTTGATGTACTTGGCGCTCAGCTCCGCCGCCGCCTGCAGGGCCGCCACCGCGTACTTCACGCCATGGTGCTCTTCGAAGCGCGACTTCAGGCCCTTCAGGATGTCGACGGTTTCCTGCACCGTCGGCTCGACCACGTCGACCTTCTGGAAGCGGCGCGACAGGGCCGCATCCTTCTCGAAGATGCCGCGGTACTCGGTGAAGGTGGTCGCACCAATGCACTTGAGCTGGCCGCTCGAGAGCGCCGGCTTGAGCAGGTTCGACGCATCGAGTGTGCCGCCCGAGGCCGCGCCCGCACCGATCAGGGTGTGGATCTCGTCGATGAACAGGATGGCGTTCGGCTTGTCCTTGAGCGACTTGAGCACGCCCTTCAGGCGCTGCTCGAAATCACCGCGGTACTTGGTGCCGGCCAGCAGCGCGCCCATGTCCAGCGAATAGACCTGCGCCTCGGCCAGGATTTCCGGCACGTCGGTCTGCGTGATGCGCCATGCCAGGCCTTCGGCGATGGCGGTCTTGCCCACGCCGGCCTCGCCCACCAAGAGCGGGTTGTTCTTGCGCCGGCGGCACAGGATCTGGATGACGCGCTCGACCTCGTATTCGCGGCCAATGAGCGGATCGATCTTGCCGTCCTTGGCGAGCTGGTTCAGGTTCTGCGTGAACTGCTCCAGAGGCGAAGCCTTCTCGTTCTTTTCGCCGCCGCCCTCTTCGCCCTCGCCCGAGGACGATTCGCTGCTGCCCTTGACGGCTTCAGGCGGATCGCTCTTCTTGATGCCGTGGGCAATGAAGTTCACCACGTCGAGGCGGGTCACGCCTTGCTGGTGGAGGTAGTACACCGCGTGCGAGTCCTTCTCGCCGAAGATCGCGACCAGCACGTTGGCGCCGGTGACTTCCTTCTTGCCGTTGCCGGTGGACTGCACATGCATGATGGCGCGCTGGATCACGCGCTGGAAACCCAGCGTCGGCTGGGTGTCTACATCGTCGGTACCCGCCACCTGGGGCGTGTTGTCCTTGATGAAGTTGGTGAGCGACGCCCGCAGGTCGTCGACGTTGGCCGAGCAGGCGCGAAGAACTTCCGCGGCGCTCGGGTTGTCCAGCAAAGCGAGCAACAGATGCTCCACGGTGATGAACTCGTGGCGCTGCTGCCTGGCCTCGACGAAGGCCATGTGCAAGCTGACTTCCAGTTCCTGGGCAATCATGTGATTTCCTTTTGCCTTGCTGTAAATAACTTCTCAGATGGGTTGGAGCTTGCGCAATTCAACTGGTTCACGCAACAGGCTCGCTCACGCACTGCAACGGATGCCCGGCCTGGTGTGCCGCCTCCATCACCTGATTGACTTTGGTGGCCGCGAGGTCGCGGGAATAAACCCCGCAAACGCCGCGCCCGTCGAGATGAATCTTTAACATGATCTGGGTCGCGGTTTCGCGATCCTTGTTGAAATATTCTTGCAGCACGACGATCACGAACTCCATGGGCGTGTAGTCGTCGTTCAGCATGACCACCTGGTACATCTGGGGAGGCGCGGTTTTTTGCGGCCGCCGCTCCATCACGACCGAATCTCCGTCATCCCCGGCCGGTTTCTGGGCCGGCGGAGTGCTGGGAGTCTTTGGAATTCTCGTTGCCATAAAAAAGATTCTATAGAGCGTGCAAGCAACGTGCCGGCGCAAGAAGACTTGGTGGCGCATATTCGACAAATCAAGGGCCTTGCGCCGTGTGCGACAGCACGAAGGCTTGAAAAATTCAAGCCTCCGCGGGATGCCTCAGGAATATTGCATGGCTGCGGCTCGGAAGACCCGCCCGCCCGGATCCGGGGAATCGATTTCCTCGTCGACCGAGAGGTTTCAGGCCCCACGGCAGGCCACCTCCGGAGCAAGGTGTACCGGCCTGTCCCGACTCTGCGCACGCCATGGACCGGCCCGGCCTGGCGAGAGGAAAAACCAAGAAAAAGCCCTCGAGACCGGAACGATCCCGAGGGCCATGGCTTCCCGGCGCCTGGGGCGCCAGAACGCTATTGCTCGCGCAATTACATGTTGTCGATCATGACCTGGCCGAAGCCCGAGCAGCTCACCTGCGTGGCGCCGTCCATCAGGCGGGCGAAGTCATAGGTGACCTTCTTGCTGGCAATCGACTTTTCCATCGAGCTGATGATCAGGTCGGCTGCTTCGGTCCAGCCCATGTGGCGCAGCATCATTTCGGCCGAGAGGATTTCGGAACCGGGGTTCACGTAGTCCTTGCCGGCGTACTTGGGAGCCGTGCCGTGGGTGGCTTCGAACATCGCGACGGTGTCGCTCAGGTTCGCGCCCGGGGCAATGCCGATGCCGCCGACCTGGGCCGCCAGCGCGTCGGATACGTAGTCGCCGTTGAGGTTGAGCGTGGCAATGACGCTGTATTCGGCGGGACGCAGAAGAATCTGTTGCAGGAACGCGTCGGCGATGCTGTCCTTGACGGTGATTTCCTTGCCCGTCCTGGGGTTCTTGAACTTCATCCAGGGGCCGCCGTCGACCAGCTCGGCACCGAACTCCCTGGCTGCCAGGGCGTAGGCCCAGTCGCGGAAGCCACCTTCGGTGAACTTCATGATGTTGCCCTTGTGCACGATGGTGACGCTGGGCTTGTCGTTGTCCACGGCATATTGCAGCGCCTTGCGAACGAGGCGCTCGGTGCCTTCCTTCGAGACGGGCTTGACGCCGATGCCGGAGGTGTTGGGGAAGCGGATCTTCTTGACGCCCAGTTCGTCCTGCAGGAACTTGATGAGCTTCTTGGCCTTGTCGCTTTCGGCTTCGAACTCGATGCCGGCGTAGATGTCTTCCGAATTCTCGCGAAAGATGACCATGTTGGTCTTGTGCGGCTCGCGCACCGGGCTTGGCACGCCTTCGAAGTACTGGATGGGGCGCAGGCAGACATACAGGTCGAGTTCCTGGCGCAGCGCGACGTTCAGCGAACGGATGCCGCCGCCCACGGGCGTGGTCAGCGGGCCCTTGATGGAAACCACGTAGTCGCGCACGGCGTGCAGCGTTTCTTCGGGCAGCCAGACATCGGGGCCATACACCTTGGTCGACTTTTCGCCGGCATAGACTTCCATCCAGTGGATCTTCTTCTTGCCGCCGTAGGCCTTGGCCACGGCCGCGTCCACCACCTTGAGCATCACCGGGGTGATGTCCAGACCCGTGCCGTCGCCTTCGATGAAGGGAATGATCGGCTGATCAGGCACATTGAGCGAGTTGTCTGCGTTGACCGTGATCTTCTGGCCTTCGGCCGGGACTTTGATGTGCTGGTAGCTGGACATGAGGGGGAGTGACTCCGGGGGTGACGTAATTCAGGAGACTGTCTGCGAATTCAGACAACGATGGGAATCGCTGTACAGCCCGCGAACAAATCGCTGTACATTTTAGACGCAACCCATCAGCTGGCGTTTGTCAACCCGCGAGGCAACGACCTCGTTAGTGGCTGACCTTCTGCTCGCCGGGAGGCGTTTCCAACCAATTCTCGATAGAGGAATCATCAATGAGCAAAATTCTCGCAGTCATGATCGCTGGCCTGTTCGCCGCTGGCGCCTACGCCCAGAACCCCACCGGCACCACGCCTGAGCAAGGGAACGCCACCAACAGCAAGCCCCAAGCACGCGCTGAAGCCAAGAAGGAAGCCAAGCCCGCTGGTAAGGTGGCTCCTCCCGCCGGCGACATCGCCAAGACGCCTGAAGGCGGCGCGGTCGGCACCGACAAGGCTGCAGTTGCTGGCGAAAAGCGCGCCGAAACGCGCGACCAGCGTCGCCGCAACAAGGACGGCAGCGTCAAGCGCAAGTCGACCCAAGGCGGCACGCCCCAGTAAGTCGGCCTCGTCCGTACAAGAAAGCGCTCTCCGGAGCGCTTTTTTTTGCCTGCCATGGCACAACTGCTGTCAACCGGGGCAAGCGGCTGACGCGTTGAATGTCGACCTTCCACCGGGAGGTGATCCATATCAACAATCTCAAAGGATGTTTCATGAACAAGCTGCTCGCAGCCCTCGTCGCCGGTCTCTTCGCAGCCGGTGCATTTGCGCAAACCCCGCCCGCTCCGGCGCCGGCCGCGCCTGCCGTGGTCCACAAGGCTGCGCAACCGGTGAAGCACGCCGTCAAGAAGCACAAGGTTCGCCACCACGTGGCCAAGGCGCACGTCGCCAAGAAGGTGTAAGCTGCCACGCTCACCGGCAATGCCCGCATCAGCGGGCATTTTTATTGGCTCCGCGCCCTTGAACCCGCCCTGAAGGAAGCCTTCCGATGTTTCAGCGTTTTGCCGCCCTGCTCCTGCTTGCCGCATCCGTGATGGGCGCCGCACAGGCCCAGCAGCAACCCCAGACCGACCTGCAACGCACCAAGTTGTCCGTTGGCTTGTACAAGATCGATGCGCAAGTCGCGCAGACACCCCAGCAACGGGAGATCGGCCTCATGTTCCGCAAGGAAATGCCGCAGGCCGAAGGCATGATCTTCGTCTTCGATCAGCCGGCCACCCAGTGCTTCTGGATGCGCAACACGCTGCTGCCGTTGACGGCCGCCTTCGTGGCGGACGACGGCCGCATCGTCAACCTTGCCGACATGCAGCCGATGACCGAGAACTCGCACTGCTCCGAAGAGCCGGTTCGCTTCGTGCTCGAGATGAATCAGGGCTGGTTTGCCAAGAAGAACATCAAGAAAGGCGCCAAGCTGGGCGGCGAGCTGTTCGCTGCTTCCAAGCGCTGAGTTCCGCCTGCCTTCTCTTCAGACCACGAAAAAGCCGACCCTGAGGTCGGCTTTTTCAATGAGGAATCCGGTTCAACCGAAGTTCTTGGCGGCGAAGTCCCAGTTGGCCAGCTTGGCCAGGAAGGTCTCCACGAACTTGGGGCGCAGGTTGCGGTAGTCGATGTAGTAGGCATGCTCCCAGACGTCCACCGTCAGCACCGGGGTGTCGCCGGTGGTCAGCGGCGTGCCCGCGGCACCCATGTTCACGATGTCCACCGAGCCGTCGGCCTTCTTCACCAGCCAGGTCCAGCCCGAGCCGAAGTTGCCCACGGCCGACTTCACGAAGGCTTCCTTGAAGGCGTCGTAGCTGCCCCACTTGGCATCGATGGCCTTGGCCAGCGCGCCGGTGGGAGCGCCGCCGCCCTGGGGCTTCATGCAGTTCCAGAAGAAGGTGTGGTTCCAGATCTGGGCGGCGTTGTTGTAGATGCCGCCGCTGGACTTCTTGACGATTTCCTCGAGGGTCATCGACTCGAACTCGGTGCCCTTTTGCAGGTTGTTGAGGTTCACCACGTAGGCGTTGTGGTGCTTGCCGTAGTGGTACTCGAGGGTCTCCTTCGAGTACTCGGGTGCCAGCGCGTCGAGGGCGTAAGGCAGGGGTGGGAGCACATGTTCCATGGTTTTATCTCGTGGGTTGGTTGCGGGGAATAGAGGATTCTAGAAAGGAATCAGGCGCCCGGCGTCGGACGCGTTCCCGTTTTGCCGGGCGTCACGGTCAGGTCGACCGAGCCGTCGGCGAGCCGTGCAACCACGGCGTCGCCCGGATTCAGTTTTCTTGCGCTGACGATCGCGCGGCCATCGGCGCCGGTGAGCCAGGCATAGCCGCGCTGCAGCACCAGCGCGGGGTCGAGCAGCTTGAGCCGCAGTGCCACGCGTTCGAGCCGATCGCGCCGCTCTGCCAGCGCACGCTCGAGCTTGCGAGGGAAATCAACCGAGATCGACCGCGGCACATGGGCCAGGCGCTCTGTTCTCGACAGCACCGCATAGCGCAAGCGCTGCGAATGGTGCGCGAGCCGAAGCTGCTGGCGTGCCACCAGCGTCGAGGGCCGCCCCAGGCGTGACGCCGCCTGGTCGAGGCGCTGGCCCAGCACATCGAGCCGGGTGTCCAGCGCACCCTGCAACCGTTCGCCCAGAAGATCGATCGCGCCAAGCCACATTGCCTGCGGCGCACTGACGAGTTCCGCCGCAGCAGTGGGCGTGGGCGCGCGCAGGTCGGCGCAAAAGTCGGCAATGGTGAAGTCGGTTTCATGGCCCACGCCGCAAATCAGCGGCACCGGGCTTTGAACGATGGTGCGGGCCAGTGTTTCGTCGTTGAAGGCCCAGAGGTCTTCGATGGAGCCACCGCCGCGCACCAGCAGGATCACGTCGACCGCCGGTTCCAGGGCGAACAAGGATTGCAGCGCGCGCACGAGTTCCGTAGGCGCACCGGCGCCCTGCACTGCCGCGGGCGCCAGGACCACCGGGATGTGAGGCACGCGGCGCCGCAGGGCAGTCACCACATCGTGCAGCGCCGCGGCACCCAGCGAGGTCACCAGGCCCACCGCGCGCGGCATGACCGGCAGCGCCCTCTTGCGCTCCGCATCGAAGAGCCCTTCGGCTTCGAGCCGCGCCTTGCGTTGCAGGAACTGCTCGAACAGCGCGCCTTGTCCCGCACGTTGCAGGCTTTCGACCACCAGTTGCAGATCGCCGCGCGGTTCGTACACCGCCAGGCGGCCGCGCACCTCGACCTGGTCGCCGTCGCGCGGAGAAAAATCGAGCAGACCGGCCGCGCGCCGGAACATCGCACAGCGCAGTTGGCCGGAATCATCCTTGAGCGCGAAATAACAATGTCCGCTCGACGCGCGCGAAAAACCGGAAATCTCGCCGCGCACCGCGACCGGATTGAAGCGCGCATCCAGCGCATCGGCGACCGCGCGGCACAGCGCGCCGACAGGCCAGATGCGCGGGCCCGGTGTGGTGTTGGAATCACGCAAATTCACGAAACGCCCGAATAGCGGGTGACCACTCTTCCACAGTGGGGCGACAAGCCCCCGTGCCCAATCCCCCATACGGGACAGGCGCACGGTTTGTCGTGCAAGCTGTTGATTTCATTCAGAAAACTGCTGCTCAAAATTCAGTCGATCTAATGGGAAGCCCACGCCATGCGGGTCGGGACACGTTGCCCAGCAGGTTAATCACAAAGTTATCCACAGAATCTGTGCGTCTTTGCTTACAAACAAACAAGGCGCGTGGCGATGGTGGGCTCGGTGGATAATCGCCGCGCATTTGCAGTCTATTCGGGGCCGGAGGATTCCTTGTTTTCCATCATAGTTGCCGCGGGCTGGCCCATCTGGCCATTGCTCGCTTGTTCGATCATCGCGCTCGCGCTGGTTATAGAACGTTTCACAAGTCTTAAAACCGTCAAGGTCCTGCCGCCCAAGCTGCTCGATGAAGCCATGACGGTGTCGCACGGTTCCGTGCCGGGGCCCGACGTGGTGACCAAGCTCGAGCGCAATTCGATGCTCGGGCAAGTGCTGGCCGCGGGCCTTCGCGCCCTCAACGCCAATCCACGCTGCACCGAGGACGACCTGCGCGCGGCCATGGAAGCCTCGGGACGCACCGTGGCGCACAAGCTGGAGCGCTACCTCCCCGCGCTGGCCACCATCGCTTCGGCTGCGCCGCTGCTCGGCCTGCTGGGCACGGTGATCGGCATGATCGAGATCTTCGGCTCGCAATCGCCCGCAAGCGGTGCCGTGGGAGCGGGGAATCCGGCGCAACTGGCGCACGGCATTTCCATCGCGCTGTACAACACGGCGTTTGGCCTGATCGTGGCCATTCCGACCTTGATCTTCTGGCGCTATTTCCGCAGCCGGGTCGATGAATACCTGCTGAACCTCGAACTCTCCGGCGAGCGCTTTGCCCGCCACCTGAACGCATTGCGGAAATGATGGCCCCCACGCTTGCCACTGCGTGTGCTGCACTGTCCAGCAGAGGCTCGCCATGACCCGCGGCCGCATGCAGTTTCGACATGGCGCGCGCGATGAGCCTGAGATCAACCTGATCCCGTTCATCGACGTGCTGCTGGTCGTCCTCATCTTCCTGATGCTGTCGACGACCTACAGCAAGTTCACCGAGATGCAGTTGCGCCTGCCGACGGCGGACGTCGACTCGCAACGCGACTACCCCAAGGAAGTGATCGTGGCGGTGTCCGCCGACGGCCGCTATTCGATCAACAAGACGCCCCTGGCAGACCGCAACGTGGCGACGGTGGCCGCCGCGCTGGGTGCGGCAGCCACGGGCGGCAAAGACAGCGTGGTGATCATCAGCGCCGACGCCAGCAGCCCGCACCAGTCCGTGATCACGGTGATGGAAGCCGCACGCCGCGCGGGCCTGGTGCAGATCACCTTCGCAGCCCAATCGACGGCCCAAGCAGGGCACTGAGCGCCGTTGCAGGGCCGCAGCACTCCCGGCAACAGCAGCGCGACCAGCGCGCCCGCTTCGCGGCTGCAGCGTGCCTGGCTGCGCCGCGGTGCGTTGGCTTGCCTGTTGTGGCCGCTGTCGCTGCTCTATGCGGCGCTGTTCGCGCTGCGGCGCTGGATTTATCGGCAGGGTTGGCTAAAGACGGGGCGTGCGCCGGTGCCGGTCATCGTGGTGGGCAACGTCATTGCGGGCGGCGCGGGCAAGACACCGGTGGTGATGGCCGTGGTTCGGCATCTGCAGGCCCGCGGCCTGCGCGCCGGCGTGGTGTCGCGCGGCTACGGCCGCCGCACCGACGACTGCCGTGAAGTGCGGGGCGAAAGCGATCCGCAGGATGTTGGCGACGAGCCCGCGCTGATCCGCCGTGCCACCGGCGCGCCCGTGTTCGTGGCGCGGCGCCGCATCGAAGCCGCGCGCGCCCTGCTCGCCCGGCACCCGGCCACGCAGGTCATCGTGAGCGACGACGGTCTGCAGCACCTGGCGCTCGCGCGCGATGTCGAGATCTGCGTGTTCGACGATCGCGGCGTGGGCAACGGCTGGCGGCTGCCCGCAGGCCCCTTGCGCGAGCGCTGGCCGCGCCCGTGCGACCTGGTCCTTCACAGTGGCGAACATCCGGCGTTCGAGGCCGGCTACACCGCCACTCGCGCCCTGGCGCAAGATGCGGTTGCGAGCGACGGAAAACGCACGCCGCTCGATGCCCTGGCCGGCAAGCCAGTAATCGCGCTTGCGGCCATTGCGCGGCCCGAGGCCTTCTTCGACATGCTGCGCGCGCGCGGCCTCATCCTGGCGGAGACCATCGCGCTGCCCGATCACTTCGACTTCGACGGCTGGCAGCGCCCTTCCGATCGTGATTTCCCTCTGGTCTGTACCGAGAAAGATGCCGTCAAGCTCTGGCGGCAGGCCCCGGATGCGCTGGCCGTGCCGTTGCACTTCGTACCCGAGCCGCGATTCTTCGCGGCGCTCGATGCGAAGCTATCATCGCTCGATGGATCCCAAGCTGCTTGAACTGCTCGTCTGCCCCGTCACCAAGGGCCCGCTGACCTGGAACCCCGAGAAGCAGGAGCTCTGCTCGCGCAGCGCACGCCTGGCCTACCCGGTGCGCGACGGCATTCCCGTGCTGCTGGAGAACGAGGCGCGCACGCTGTCCGACGAAGAGCTGGGGCTGTGAGCGCCGCGCCAAGGGAGCACCAATGAGCTTCACCGTCCTGGTGCCGGCCCGGCTGGCTTCGACGCGGCTGCCCAACAAACCGCTGGCGGACATTGCCGGCCTGCCCATGGTGGTGCGCGTCGCCCAGCGGGCGAGCCAATCCGGCGCGGCGCGCGTGGTGGTTGCCGGAGACGATCCTTCCATCGTGGCGGCCTGCACGACACATGGCGTGCAATCCATCCTGACTCGGCAGGACCATCCCAGCGGCACCGACCGGCTGGCCGAAGCCTGTGAGCAACTGGGCCTGGACGGCGACGATATCGTCGTCAACGTGCAGGGCGACGAACCGCTGATCGACCCCGCCCTGATCGATGCGGTGGCCTCTGCGCTGGTGGCTCACCCGGAAGCCGCCATGAGCACGGCGGCCCACGAAATCGATTCGCTCGACGACTTCCTGAACCCGAACGTGGTGAAGGCCGTGCTCGACGCACAGGGCAACGCGCTCTACTTCAGCCGCGCACCCATTCCGTGGTGGCGCGACGGCTCCGCCGGTGGTGCGCCGCCGGGCGTGCTGCCCTCGCCTGCGCCGCTGCGCCATATCGGCATCTACGGATACCGCGCCGGTTTCGTGCGCAAGTTTCCTTCGCTCGCGTCCGCCCCCATCGAGGCCACCGAAGCGCTCGAACAATTGCGCGCGCTGTGGCATGGTCATCGCATCGCCGTGCATGTCAGCCAGGCCGCTCCCGGCCCGGGCATCGACACCCCGGAAGACCTCGCCCGCGTGCGCGCAGTCTTTGCAGCCCGGCCGGCACCCTGAGGCGCATTCACGCCCGTGGCGATTAACGGGAATTCTTCACGCTTACGCATGCTATCCTCGACGCAATTCCGCCTTGTACGGCTCTTGGGCCGGCGCTGGGCGCGACACAAGATCTAAGAACCGTCCGAGGACACCATGAGACTAATTTTGCTGGGCGCGCCCGGGGCGGGCAAAGGCACGCAAGCGGCTTTCATCTGCCAGAAGTACGGCATTCCTCAGATTTCGACCGGCGACATGCTGCGCGCCGCCGTCAAGGCCGGTACACCGCTCGGACAACAGGCCAAGGCCGTCATGGAATCGGGCGGCCTGGTGAGCGACGACCTGATCATCAATCTCGTGAAGGAACGCATCGCGCAACCCGATTGCGCCGATGGGTTCCTCTTCGACGGCTTCCCGCGCACCATTCCGCAGGCCGACGCCATGAAGGCAGCCGGCGTCAAGCTCGACTACGTGCTCGAAATCGACGTGCCGTTCGGCGACATCGTCGAACGCATGAGCGGCCGGCGCTCGCACCCGGCATCGGGCCGCACCTACCACGTGAAGTTCAACCCGCCGAAGGTGGAAGGCAAGGACGACGTCACGGGCGAAGACCTGATCCAACGCAAGGACGACGAGGAAGAAACCGTGCGCAAGCGGCTCGAGGTCTACAGCCAGCAGACGCGTCCGCTGGTCGACTACTACTCGGCCTGGGCCAAGGCCGATCCGGCCGCAGCGCCGAAGTACCGCGCCATCAAGGGCGTCGGCACGGTCGAAGAGATCACCCAGCGCGCCCTCGCCGCACTGAGCAGCTGAACGCGCGCCGCCATCAGGCGGCAGTGGCTTCGAGCAGCTCCAGCATCAAGGCGATGCGTGCCTTGACGGGCGTCAGGGCACCGGCGTCCCGCAGAAGATCATCGGCTCTTGGCAGGATGCGCCCGCTCGCGCAGCGCGTGGCGCGCAGCACGGCCACTCCCGCATCCTGGGCGCGGAGCGCGGCAGCCTCCAGCGCATGGTGCACCGTGCCATTGCCGGTCGCGGCCAAAACCAATCCTCGAATCGGCTCGGGCACGCCGGCTGCGCACTCCTGCAGCAGCAGGTCGACCATGGCGCCGCTCGCGCCGGCATGGCTGGTAACGATCTCGACCCTGGGCCAGCGCATTGCGGCGCCTGCCTTCATTACGGGAATCTTCGAAGCCCCGCTCACCGGCAATTGCGGCCAGTCGCGAAGAAGCCGCACCGCCCCCTCTTCCACATAGCCGATCGGGCCTGCATCGCCCGATGAAAACGCATCCGGGCGATAGGTGTGCGCTTTCTGCACATCCAGCGAACCGTGGACCGTGCCCGCGCAGACCACCGTCACGCCCTGCGCTCCCGGCGTGGCCGCAACGGCAATGGCATCGCGCACATTCTGCGGACCGTCGGGCGAAAGAGAGCTCGCGGGGCGCATGGCACAGGTCAGCACCACGGGCTTGCCAGGTGCAAGCACCGCCTGGAGAAAGTAGGCCGTCTCTTCGATGGTGTCGGTGCCATGCGTGATCACCACGCCCGCCACGTCGGCCTCGGACAGCCAGAACGCGCAGCGCTGCGCAAGTTGCAGCCAGACATCGAAGCCCATGTCCTTGCTGTCGAGCTGCGCCACCTGCTCGGCTTCGAGCGCCACGCCATCGGGCGCATCGACGCCGCCGAGCAAATCTGCCACGCCCACTTGCCCTGCGGTGTAGCCGATGTTGTCGCCGCCGTTGGCGGCGCGGCCCGCGATGGTGCCGCCGGTGCCCAGCACCACAACGCGACGCAGGCTGGACGAAAGGGAATTGACCATGCTTGCCAACTTTTAAAAACTGGTTAAAAATACAGGTACTGGATATTCAGCCAGTGCCGCAAGGAACCACATATGCAGTTCGCCGTGAAGCTTACCGCCCGCCAGCAGCAAATCCTGGACTTGATCCAGAGCGCCATCGCCCGTACCGGTGCTCCGCCCACGCGGGCCGAAATCGCCAGCGAGCTGGGCTTCAAGTCGGCCAATGCCGCCGAGGAGCACCTGCAGGCGCTGGCGCGCAAGGGCGTGATCGAACTCGTCAGCGGCACCTCGCGCGGCATTCGCCTGAAGGGCGACGCGCTGCGCTCGCTCAACGAGTCGCGCAACAACCAGTTTTCCCTTTCGCTGCCCGGCATGGCGCAGCTTGCGCTGCCGCTCATCGGCCGCGTCGCGGCGGGTTCGCCTATCCTCGCGCAAGAGCATGTCGACCAGACCTACTACGTCGAGAACACGCTGTTCCAGCGCCAGCCCGACTACCTGTTGAAGGTGCGCGGCATGTCCATGCGCGACGCCGGCATCATGGACGGCGACCTCCTGGCGGTGCAGGCCACCAAGGAAGCGCGCAACGGCCAGATCGTGGTGGCCCGCCTCGGCGACGAGGTCACGGTCAAGCGCCTCAAGCGCAACAAGCAGGTCATCGAGCTGCACGCCGAGAACCCCGACTACCCGACCATCGTGGTCCAGCCTGGCGAACCCTTCGAGATCGAAGGCTTGGCGGTCGGCCTCATCCGCAACACCATGCTGATGTAGGCCCTGCGGCCTGCCGAAAGCAGCACCCCATCCGGCCGCAACAGGTGGCGGGCGTATGGCGCAAAGTCGCCATCACCCTGTTGCGTCCCTTCAAAGAAATCCTGCCTGTGTTCAACCTCAGACTTTTTTGGAGTTCACATGGGAATCGCCCTCCTCACCATCGTTGATTTGTGGATGCCGCTGCAATCGCTGGCAAGCCGCCTGCTGCCGGCGCGCCGGCTCCGCCACCGCGACAATAGTGGTAGCGCGTCCGCAGGACTGCGCTACGTCGCGGTACGGCCGGCCTGCACGGCGCGGCCCCACGGCGCCGCGGCACCCAAGGCAGCGCAAGCACCCCGGCCGCTTCGCGTCATTCGCGTGGTCGACGGGCCCCAGGGCGAAAAGCGCAGCACCAATCGCATGGTGATCTCGGGGCGCATGGCCGACGTCTGCGCCGAACTCGACCGGCTGGCCGCGCTCGAGGCCATGGAAGCGGCCAGCACCGCACCACGCGCCACGCGCCTGCACTGAACCCGTGCAAGCCCCGGTGACCATGGCCCGGGGCGGGTATCCAAACGTTCACGCGCGCGTCATGCCAATGCTGCGAGGCACAATGGCACGCCATGAACATTGTGATCCTCGACGATTACCAGGACGCCGTGCGCAAGCTGCGCTGCGCCGCCAAGCTGGACGCGTACGCGGCCAAGGTCTACACCAATACGGTCAAGGGCATCGGCCAACTTTCGGTTCGCCTGAAGGATGCCGATGTGATCGTGCTGATACGGGAGCGCACCCACATCTCGCGCCAGCTGATCGAAAAGCTGCCCAAGCTCAAGCTCATTTCGCAGACCGGGCGCGTGGGTGGCCATATCGACGTCACGGCCTGCACCGAGCGGGGCGTGGCGGTGGCCGAGGGCACCGGCTCTCCCCAGGCGCCGGCCGAGCTGACCTGGGCACTCATCATGGCGGCCATGCGCCGCCTGCCGCAGTACATCAGCAACCTCAAGCACGGAGCGTGGCAGCAGTCGGGACTCAAATCGGCCTCGATGCCGCCCAATTTCGGGCTGGGTTCGGTGCTCAAGGGCAAGACGCTCTGCATCTGGGGCTATGGCCGCATCGGCCAGCTGGTGGCGCGCTACGGGCAGGCCTTCGGCATGCAGGTCGTCATCTGGGGCCGCGAGGCAAGCTGCGCCAAGGCCCGGTCCGACGGCTTCCAGGTGGCGCAGAACCGCCACGAGTTCTTTGCCGCCGCCGATGTGCTGTCGGTGCACCTTCGGCTCAACGAGGAAACCAGCGGCCTGGTCAAGCTCGAGGATCTTTCGCGCATGAAGCCGACGGCGCTCTTCGTCAACACCTCGCGCGCCGAACTGGTCGAGGCCGATGCGCTGCTGGCCGCGCTCAACCGCGGCCGGCCAGGGCTGGCTGCCGTCGATGTGTTCGAGAGCGAGCCGCCGCTGCAGGGCCACGCGCTGCTGCGCCTCGAAAACTGCATCTGCACGCCGCATATCGGCTATGTCGAGCAGGACAGCTACGAAAGCTATTTCGGCCAGGCTTTCGACAACGTCGTGAGCTTCATCAAGGGCAACCCCACCAACATCGTGAATCCCGGCGCGCTGCAGGTCCGCCGGTGATCTCATGAGCGGGCCAGCGCCCCGGGGCGCGCTCTGGGCGCTGCTGGCCGGCAATTTCGTGATCGGCACGGGTGTGATGGTGGTGCCCGGCACGCTCAATGAAATCAGCACGTCGCTTGCCGTCACCGTTGCAGCCGCCGGCCAGCTGATCACCGCCGCCGCGGTCGTGATGTGCCTTGGCGCCCCATTGCTGGCGGCGGTGGTCGCGGGCTGGGACCGCCGCCAGCTGCTCGCCCTCACCCTCGCCTGGTACGCCGCCGGGAATGTGGTTGCGGCCTTGATGCCGAGTTTCGCCGCGCTGCTGCCGGTGCGCATGCTCACGGTGGTGGCACCGGCCATCTTCACGCCCCAGGCCGCGGCCTGTGCCGGCATGCTGGTGCCGCCGGAGCAGCGCGGGCGCGCCGTGACTTTCGTTTTTCTCGGCTGGTCGATGGCCTCGGTGCTGGGCCTCCCCCTTGGCGCGCTGGTTGGCGGCCACCTGGGCTGGCGCACGGCTTTCATGGCCGTTGCGCTGCTCAGCATCGCGAGCGCGGCATCGATCTGGCTGACCCTGCCGCGAGGCATCCGGCCCGCGGCGCTGACGGCGGCAGCCTGGTCGCGCGTGCTCCGCAGCCCGGTATTGATGGGTATCGTCTCGGTCACCGCCCTGCAGGGCGCCGGCCAGTTCGTCCTGTTCAGCTATTTCGGCCCCCTGCTGAAGCAGAACTTCGGCGCCGACCCCACCACCTTGAGCCTGATGTGGGCCCTGTTCGGCGCCTTCGGCCTGGTTGGCAACATGCTGGTGAGCCGGTCCATCGACCGCGTGGGCGCCGGCCGCATGGTGCTGCTGACCAGCTCGTCGATTGCGCTCAGCCTCTTTCTCTGGCCCTGGGCCGGCACACTCCCATGGCTGGCGGCGGTACTCGTGCCCTGGGGCCTGGGCTGCTTCGCGACCAATTCGGCGCAGCAGGCGCGCCTGGTGGGCCTGGCCCCCGCTCTCGCGCCGGGCTCGGTGGCGCTCAACAGCTCTGGCATCTACATCGGCCAGGCCGTCGGTGCCGGGCTGGGCGGATGGCTGCTCGCCAGCGACGCGGTGGCTTGGATGAACTGGGTCGGCTTCGCCTTGCTGCTGCTGGCCATCGGCCTGAGCGTGGCCATCGAGCGCAGCCGCCGCGCGGCCTGAAGCGCAGACCCGCGTAAAACCCGGCACGCCCCCGAGGCCCGTGGCTGCAAAATCGAAGGCTGCGCAACTCCGGGCCCGGCGCCTGCCAGCAGGCCCGGACCCATCAACCAGCGAAAATCTTTCTCAATGACAGTGAACTACACCCGGATCGGCGTCGTCGGCGCCGGCGCCATGGGTCGAGGCATCGCCCAGATCGCAGCCCAGGCGGGCAGCGAAGTGCTGCTGCTCGACAGTTTTGCAGGAGCGGCCGAACGCGGGCGCGAGGCCCTCGCGGCCCAGTGGAACAAGCTGCACGAGAAGGGCAAGATCGACGCCGCGGCGCGCGATGCGCAGATGGCCCGCGTCAAGGCGGTCGATTCGGTTGCCGCCCTGGCCCAGTGCGATCTGGTGATCGAAGCGGTGGTCGAAGACCTCGAGGTCAAGCGCTCGCTGTTCCGCGAACTCGAATCGGTGGTCGCACCCACGGCCACGCTCGCCACCAACACCTCGTCGCTGTCGGTCACGGCCATCGCGGCCGGGCTCAAGCACTCGGGGCGGGTGGCTGGCTTTCATTTCTTCAACCCCGTACCGCTGATGAAGGTGGTCGAGGTGGTGGCCGGCTTCAAGACCTCCACCGAAGTCTGCAAGCAACTGGCCGGCTATGCGGTGCAGATGGGCCACAGCGCCGTGCAGGCGCAGGACACGCCCGGCTTCATCGTCAACCACGCCGGCCGCGGCTACGGCACCGAGGCGCTGCGCATCGTGGGCGAAGGCGTGGCCGACTTCGCCACCGTCGACCGCATCCTCAAGGAGCAGGCCGGCTTCCGCCTGGGCCCCTTCGAATTGATGGACTTGACGGCGCTCGACGTGTCGCACCCGGTGATGGAGTCGATCTATCACCAGTACTACGAGGAGCCGCGCTTCCGCCCCAGCGTGATCACGGCCCAGCGCCTTGCGGCGGGCGTGCTGGGCCGCAAGACCAATGAAGGCTTCTACAGCTACCACGACGGTGTGATGCAGCAGGTTGCCGAAGCCGCACCACCTGCGCTCGCCCTGCTGCCCTCGGTCTGGGTCTCTCCCCGCGCCGCGCGGAGGGCCGATCTGCTGCGGCTGGTCAACGCATTGGGCGCCCAGATCGACAGCGGCGCCACGGCCGCGCCCACCTCGCTCATCCTGGTGGCACCGCTGGGCTTCGACGTGACCACGGTGGCCGCGGTCGAGCGCCTGGATGCCACGCGCACCATCGGTATCGACATGCTGATCGACGATGCCGCCACCAAGCGCCGCGTACTGGCAACCAACCCCGCCACGCGCCGCGACATCCGCGACGCGGCGCACGCCCTCTTCGCACGCGATGGCAAGGCCGTGAGCGTGATCCGCGACAGCGGCGGCTTCGTTACGCAGCGCGTGATCGGCAACATCGTGAACATTGCCGCCGACATGTGCCAGCAGCGCGTCTGCTCGCCGGCCGATCTCGAAACCGCGGTTCAGCTGGGGCTGGGCTACCCGCGCGGCCCGCTGGCCATGGGCAACCTGTATGGCCCCACCAACATGCTCGAGGTGCTGTTCAACCTGCAGACCGTCTACGGCGATCCGCGCTATCGCCCGAGCCCGTGGCTGCGCCGCCGCGGCGCGCTCGGCCTGAGCCTGCTGCACGAAGAAGAATAAGTAAGCAAACCCCAAGGAAAGCATCACAGCGATGACCGCCGAACTGAAGAGCACCAGCGAAGGACGCACCATGGTGCTCACCATTGCCAACCCGACCCAGCGCAATGCGCTGGGCCCCGAGATCTATGCCGCGGGCATCGAGGCGCTCAACGGCGCCGAGAGCAGCGAGGAAATCCGCAGCGTCGTCATCGTGGGCGAAGGCGCATGGTTCTGCGCCGGCGGCTCGCTGCAGCGGCTGTCCGACAACCGCCAGCGCGACCCTTCGGTGCAGGCCGAAAGCATCGAGGGCCTGCACAACTGGATCGACTCCATCCGCGCCTTTCCCAAGCCCATCATCGCGGCGGTCGAAGGCGCGGCGGCAGGCGCGGGCTTCTCGCTCGCGCTGGCCTGCGATTTCGTCGTGGCCGCGCGCGACGCGGTTTTTGCGGCCTCCTACAGCAACGTGGCACTGTCGCCCGATGGGGGCCTGAGCTGGCACCTGGGCCAGGCATTGCCGCGCCAGTTGGCCAGCGAGTGGCTGATGTGCGGCGAGCGCATCGGTGCGCCGCGACTGCATGCGCTCGGGCTGGTCAACGAGCTGAGCGAAAACGGCCAGGCGCTCGCCAGCGCATTGGCGCTGGCGGCCCGGCTCAACGCACGCGCGCCGAATTCGCTGGCCAGCATCAAGGAGCTGCTGAGCGAGGCGCGCGGCGCCACGTTCGCGTCGCAACTCTCGCAGGAGCGCGACCACTTCGTGCGCAACCTCCACCATCCGAATGCCGGCATCGGCATTGCCGCGTTTCTCGAGAAGAAGCCTCCGCAGTACGAGTAACGGCGCTACGTCGCTCTCGTGACACCCTCCAGCATTTCAGTCGCCGACAGGACAGACCAATGGACGACCCCATTCTTACCATCGAAGAACGTGAAGCGATCAACAGTGGTCGCTGGTTTTCTTCTCTATCTCCCTCGCTGCGGCACGACATTCTCCGATGCGCTTTCGTCAAACGCTACAAGGACGGCGACCTGATCGCCGCCCGCGGCGATCCTCCCGACCACTGGATTGCCTGCGCCAAGGGCGCGGTGCGCGTCAGTTCGACGGCCGTGTCGGGCAAGCAGGTGACGCTGACCTACGTGGAGCCGGGCATCTGGTTCGGCGACGTGGCGATGTTCGACGGGGACCGGCGCACCCACGACGCCTATGCGCATGGGGAAACCACCATCCTCTGCGTGGCGCGGGCCGATTTCCAGAAAATCCTGGCCACGCACGTGGAGCTGTACGAAGCGCTGATGCGCCTGCAGGCACGCCGCATCCGCACCCTGTTCGGACTGGTGGAAGACCTCAACACCCTGCCCCTGCGCGCGCGGCTGGCCAAGCAGCTGATTCACCTGGTGCGCAGCTACGGCGTGCCCAACCTGGAAGACGGCAGCCAGATGCGCATCGGCCTGCAGCTTGCGCAGGAAGAGCTGGCGCAGCTGCTCGGCGCATCGCGCCAGCGCGTCAACCAGGAACTCAAGACCATGGAACGCGAGGGCACCATCCGCATCGAGCCAGGCGGCCTCGTGGTACTGGACCGCGTGGCACTGATGCGCGTCTCCGAAGCGGATATCTGACATGAGCCAGGACTTCTCCAATTTCATCGGCACCCGCGCGGTCTCGCAGCAGCACGCCTTCGACGTCGGCGCGCTCGCAGCCTGGCTCGAGAAGAACCTCGACGGTTTCAAGGGTCCGCTGACAGTCGAGATGTTCAAGGGTGGCCAGTCGAACCCGACCTACAAGCTCGTCACGCCTACGCAGAGCTACGTGATGCGCGCCAAGCCCGGGCCGGTCGCCAAGCTGCTGCCCTCGGCCCATGCGGTGGAGCGCGAATTCAAGGTCATGAGCGGCCTTGCCGGCACCGACGTGCCCGTGCCGCGCATGCACTGCCTGTGCGAGGACGAAGCCGTCATCGGCCGCGCCTTCTACGTGATGGAGTTCATGCAGGGCCGTGTGCTGTGGGACCAGTCGCTGCCCGGAATGAGCAATGCCGAACGCACGGCCATCTACGACGAGATGAACCGCGTCATCGCGGCACTGCACACCGTGAAGTTCGCCGAGCGCGGCCTGGCCGACTACGGCAAGCCCGGCAACTACTTCGAGCGCCAGATCGGCCGCTGGAGCAAGCAGTACAAGGCCTCGACCGATGGCGCCGGTGACCTGTCGCAGCCGATCGAGGCCATGGAGCGCCTGATCGACTGGCTCCCCGCCCACATGCCTGCGAGCGCACGCGACGAGAGCAAAGTCTCGATCGTCCATGGCGACTACCGCCTGGACAACGTGATGTTCCACGCCACCGAGCCGCGGATCATCGCGGTGCTCGACTGGGAGCTCTCCACGCTGGGCCATCCCCTGGCGGACTTCAGCTACCACTGCATGTCCTGGCACATGCCCCCCACCACCGGCCGCGGCATCGGCGGCGTGGATGTCGCGGTGCTGGGCATTCCCACCGAGAGCGAATACATCCGCCGCTACTGCGAGCGCACGCGCATCACCACGCCCGAGGCGCTGGCGCCCGACTGGAATTTCTACCAGGCCTACAACCTGTTCCGCATGGCCGCGATCCTGCAAGGCATTGCCAAGCGGGTCGAAGCCGGTACCGCATCGAGCGAGCAAGCCGTGGCCTCTGCCCGCGGCGCGCGACCGATGGCCGAGATGGCCTGGCAGTTTGCCCAAAAGGCATAGCCGCCCTACACCCCCACCAGGAGACAAAAGATGGACTTCGAATACTCGGCAAAAACCAAGGAACTCCAGAAGCGCGTGAGCGCATTCATGGACGCGCACATCTATCCGGCCGAAGCCGAGTATTCGGCCGAACTGGCCGCCAACACGGCCGCCGGCAAGCGCTGGACCGCGCTCAAGACGGTCGAGAAGGTGAAGGAAAAAGCCAAGGCCGAGGGCCTGTGGAACCTGTTTTTGCCGGTCGACAGCGCGGCCGCCTCGGGCTACGAAGGTGCCGGGCTCACCAACCAGGAATATGCGCCCCTGGCCGAGATCATGGGCCGGGTGCCATGGGCTTCGGAAGCCTTCAACTGCTCGGCGCCGGACACCGGCAACATGGAGACCATTGCCCGCTATGGCTCCGAAGCCATCAAGGCACGCTGGCTCAAGCCACTGCTCGAAGGCCAGATCCGATCGGCCTTCGCGATGACCGAGCCGGACGTCGCATCGAGCGACGCCACCAACATCTCGACCCGCATCGAACGCCAGGGCGACGAGTACGTGATCAACGGCCACAAGTGGTGGATTTCGGGCGCTGCCGACCCGCGCTGCGCCGTGTTCATCACCATGGGCAAGAGCGACCCTGACGCGCCCAGGCATTCGCAGCAGAGCATGATCATCGTGCCGGCTGAAGCCAAAGGCATCCGCATCGTGCGCCCGCTCAACGTGATGGGCTACGACGACGCGCCGCACGGCCACGTCGAGATGTACTTCGAGAACGTGCGCGTGCCTGTCGACAACATGCTGCTCGGCGAAGGCCGCGGCTTCGAGATCGCCCAGGGCCGCCTCGGCCCGGGACGCATTCACCACTGCATGCGCCTCATCGGCCTGGCCGAGCGTGCGCTCGAGCTCATGTGCCGGCGTGCCTCCTCGCGCGTGGCCTTCGGCAAGACGGTTGCGTCCCAGACCGTGACGCAGGAACGCATCGCCGAAGCGCGCTGCAAGATCGACATGGCCCGCCTGCTCACGCTCAAGGCCGCATGGCTGATGGACGTGGCCGGCAACAAGGTCGCGAAGAACGAGATCGCGATGATCAAGGTGGTCGCGCCGAGCATGGCCTGCCAAGTGATCGACTGGGCCATGCAGGTGCATGGCGGCGGCGGCATGAGCGACGACTTTCCGCTGGCCTATGCCTACGCCGGTGCGCGCACGCTTCGTTTTGCGGACGGCCCGGACGAAGTGCACCGCAACGCGATTGCCAAGTGGGAGCTGGGCAAGTATTCGCCGAACAAGGCCGATGCCGAAATGCCGGTCACGCGCTTCTGATTTGTCTTGCCCCCTCTCCCTCCGGGAGAGGGTTGGGGTGAGGGCCGACGGCGATCGATGCGCCTCGGCCCTTTTTACGTTCAGAGCTTCTTCTGCAAAAACACGGCGTGCCCGAATGCCGGATCGAGCTGATAGCCGATGAATCCTTCGCGCTCGTAGCTGCGCAGCGCAGGCGCATTGCCGGAGAGCACTTCGAGCGTGAGCTTGCAGGCGCCACGTGCCCTCGCCTCCTGCTCCACCTGCGCGAACATGCGCTGCGCAACGCGCTGGCCGCGATGGCTGGACAGGACGACCACGTCGTGCACATTGACCAGCGGCCGGCAGGCAAAAGTCGAGAAGCCTTCGATGCAGTTGACGAGACCGACGGGCTGTGCGCCGTCGTACGCCAGCACGCTGAAGGCTTGCGGCCGCGCGGCCAGTGCCGCGGGCAGGCCGGCGCGCACGCTGCTGTCGAGCGGCGTGCCGCCGCCGGCGGGATCGCGCGCATAGGCGTCGAGCAGGTCGACCAGCGCGGCCGCATGCGCGGCATTGCGGTAGTCCGCCAGAACGACTTCGATGGCCGTCACCGCGCGGGCTCGAGGGTTGCCGCCAGGCGTTTGGCGCAAGACTCGGCCTGCTTCGCGTCGCGCGCCTCGACCATGACGCGCACCAGCGGCTCGGTGCCGCTCGCACGAATCAGCACGCGGCCGCCGTCGCCAAGCTCGGCTTCGATGCGCTGGGTTTCGCTGGCCAGCGCATCGTTGTTCTTCCAGTCCTGGCCCGGCGTCAGGCGGACATTGATCAGGACCTGGGGAAACAGCGTGAGATCCGCAAGCAGCTGGGCCACGGTCTTGCCGCTGCGCACGCAGGCCTGCAGCACCTGCAGCGCGCTCACGATGCCGTCCCCCGTGGTGTGGCGGTCGAGCACCAGCAGATGGCCCGAGCCCTCACCGCCCAGGAGCCAGCCGCGCTTGTCGAGTTCTTCGAGCACGTAGCGGTCGCCCACCTTGGCACGAACGAACTCGATGTCCTGCCCGCGCAGCGCCACCTCGACGGCCTTGTTGGTCATCAGCGTGCCAACCACGCCCACGGGCTTTTCGCCGCGCGCGATCCGCTCGGCCACCATCAGATAGAGCAGTTCGTCGCCGTTGAAGAGGCGCCCGCTCGCGTCGACGAGCTGCAGGCGGTCGGCGTCGCCGTCGAGCGCAATGCCGTAGTCGGCCTTCTGCGCCGTCACGGCCGCCACCAGCGCAGCGGGATGCGTGGCGCCAAAGCCCTTGTTGATGTTGAGCCCGTCGGGCGTACAGCCGATGCTGGTGACCTCGGCCCCCAGTTCGTGGAACACGTTCGGCGCCACCTGGTAGGCCGCACCGTGGGCCGCATCGATCACCAGCTTCATGTCGCGCAGCGTCAGGTCGTTGGCGAAAGTGCTCTTGCAGAACTCGATGTAGCGGCCCGGCGCGTCGTTGAGGCGGCGGGCCTTGCCGAGTTCGGCCGAGGCCGCCCACACGGGAGCCTCCTCGAGCGCGGCCTCCACTGCGAGCTCCCACTCGTCGTCGAGCTTGGTTCCCTGTGCGCTGAAAAACTTGATGCCGTTGTCCGGGTAGGCGTTGTGGCTGGCGCTGATCACCACGCCCAGGCTCGCACGCTGCGCGCGCGTCAGGTACGCCACGCCGGGGGTCGGCAGCGGGCCCAGCAACACCACGTCGACGCCCGCGGAATTGAAGCCCGACTCGAGCGCGCTTTCGAGCATGTATCCGGAGATGCGGGTGTCCTTGCCGATCAGCACCGTGGGGCGCGACTGGCTCCTCTTGAGCACGCGGCCCACGGCATGCGCGAGGCGCAGCACGAAATCGGGGGTGATGGGCGACTGGCCGACCGTACCGCGGATGCCGTCGGTGCCAAAGTATCTTCGGGTCACGGGTTCTCCTCTTGTTGTTGATCTTGTGAAACTTGCAAATCAGGATGCGGCTCTTCGGCCTTCATGGCGCGCCACACGGCGAGTGCCGACACGGTGTCGCGCACATCGTGCACCCGCACGACGGCCGCGCCCCGCTCTACCGCGAGCACCGCCGCCACCACGCTGGGCACGATGCGTCCGCTGGCAATCTCGATGCCGCTCACGGCGCCGATCGAAGACTTGCGGGACCAGCCCAGCAGCAGCGGAAAGCCGGCTCCGAGCAATTCGCGCTGGCGCGCCAGCAGGGCAAAATTCTGCGCCACGGTCTTGCCGAAGCCGATGCCAGGGTCGAGCGTGATCCGCGAGGGATCGATCTTCAGCGCCTGCAACTGCGCCAACTGCTTCGCCCAGAACGACAGCACCGCGGGCACCACGTCGCCCTGCATCGGCGCCGCCTGCATGGTTTGCGGGTCCCGGTGCATGTGCATCAGGCAGACGCCGCACGAGGGATGCGCAGCCACGGCTTCGCGTGCACCGGGCTGCCGCAGCGCCCAGACGTCGTTGACGATATCGGCGCCCAGTTCGAACACCGCGCGCATGACTTCCGGCTTGTAGGTATCGACGGACACGGGCACGTTCAACTTGACCGCCTCCCGGACCACGGGCAGCACGCGCGCCAGCTCGGCGTCGAGCGGCACGGCCGGGCTGCCCGGGCGGGTCGATTCGCCGCCGATGTCGAGGATGTCGGCGCCCTCTTTCAGCAGCTGCTCGCAATGGCGCAGCGCGGCCTCGGTGGAAGCATGCGCTCCGCCGTCGGAGAAGGAATCGGGGGTGACATTGACGATGCCCATCACGCGCGGCTGCGCGAGATCGATTGCAAAACGCGCGGTCTGCCAGACCGGTGCGGAAGGCATCGTCATGCGGCGGCACCTTCATCGAAAACGGGGCCCAGGGCCCCGTTGCTGTTTGACGCCGGATGCACTTCAGGCAACTGTGGGTGCCGGATCCGGATTGACGGCTGGCGTGCCGCCGCTGCCGCCACTGCCCGACGGCGGGATGCGTGGCGTCCAGTCCTTGGGCGGACGCGGGGCGCGGCCGGCCATGATGTCGTCGAGCTGCTCGGTGTCGATGGTTTCCCATTCGAGCAGGGCCTTGGCCATGGCGTGCATCTTGTCGCTGTTTTCCTCGATGAGGCGGCGCGCCAGGGCGTACTGCTCGTCGATGATGCGGCGTACTTCGGCGTCGACCTTTTCCATGGTCTGCTCGCTCATGTTCGTGGTCTTGGTGACCGAGCGGCCGAGGAACACTTCGCCTTCGTTCTCGGCGTAGACCATCGGGCCCAGCGCGTCGGTCATGCCGTAGCGCGTGACCATGTCGCGGGCGATGGAGGTCGCGCGCTCGAAGTCGTTGCTGGCGCCGGTGGTCATCTGGTGCATGAACACTTCTTCGGCGATGCGGCCGCCGAACAGCATGCTGATCTGGTTCAGCATGTACTCGCGGTCGTAGCTGTAGCGGTCCTGCGCCGGCAGGCTCATGGTGACGCCCAGGGCGCGGCCGCGCGGAATGATGGTGACCTTGTGGACCGGGTCGCACTTGGGCAGCAGCTTGCCGATGAGGGCGTGGCCGGACTCGTGGTAGGCCGTGTTGCGGCGCTCTTCCTCGGGCATGACCATGCTCTTGCGCTCGGGGCCCATGAAGATCTTGTCCTTGGCCTTCTCGAAGTCCTGCATTTCGACCACGCGCGCATTGCGGCGTGCGGCCATCAGGGCGGCTTCGTTGCAGAGGTTGGCCAGGTCGGCGCCGGACATGCCGGGCGTGCCGCGCGCGATGACGCTCGGGTTCACGTCCTGGCCCAGGGGCACCTTGCGCATGTGGACGCCGAGGATCTGCTCGCGGCCGCGGATGTCGGGCAGCGTGACATACACCTGGCGGTCGAAACGGCCCGGGCGCAGCAAGGCGGCGTCCAGGATGTCGGGTCGGTTGGTGGCAGCCACCACGATCACGCCGAGGTTGGTTTCGAAACCGTCCATCTCGACCAGCATCTGGTTCAGGGTCTGTTCGCGCTCGTCGTTGCCGCCACCCAGGCCGGCACCGCGCTGGCGGCCCACCGCATCGATTTCGTCGATGAAGATGATGCAGGGAGCGTTCTTCTTGGCGTTCTCGAACATGTCGCGCACGCGGGCTGCGCCCACGCCGACGAACATCTCGACGAAGTCGGAACCCGAAATCGAGAAGAACGGGACCTTGGCTTCGCCGGCAATCGACTTGGCCAGCAAGGTCTTGCCGGTACCCGGAGGGCCGACCAGCAGCAGGCCGCGCGGAATGCGGCCGCCGAGTTTCTGGAAGCGCTGCGGGTCTTTCAGGAAATCGACGACTTCACGGACTTCTTCCTTGGCCTCGTCGCAGCCCGCGACGTCGGCGAAAGTGACCGTGTTGTTGTTTTCGTCCATCATGCGGGCCTTGCTCTTGCCGAAGCTGAACGCCCCGCCTTTGCCGCCTCCCTGCATCTGGCGCATGAAGTAGATCCAGACGCCGATCAGGAGCAGCATCGGGCCCCAGCTCACCAGCAGCGTCATAAGGAGCGAGCCCTCTTCGCGCGGCTTGACGTCGAACTTGACGTTGTGGTCGATCAGGTCGCCCACCAGGCCGCGGTCGAGCACGGTGGCGGTTGTGCGGATCTTGCGATCGTCGTTGGTGACGGCCACGATTTCTCCGCCGCCGGCGCCTTCAGGGATGACGGCGCTCTTGATCTGGTTGTTCCGGACCTGATCCAGGAACTCCGAATAGCTTACCGCCCCCGAGCCAACGCCGCCGCGGGTGTCGAACTGCTTGAACACAGTGAACAACACCATGGCAATGACGAGCCATACGGCAACTTTGGAAAACCACTGATTGTTCAAACGAAGCTCCAGTCGAAAGCGCGTGACAAGATTATGAAAAAGAACGCGCTATGGATACGCAATTGCGCCCCATTTTAGGCTTTTCAAGCTACGAAAAGCGGGCATTTCCCTAAAGCAGCCATAGCCTGACAAGGGTTTGCGCCCCAACGGCGCCGTGTTAGGGCCCGTCGCGTCAAGGTATCAAGGCGTTTCCTGGGCCTTCAGACCCATGCCGACGAGAAAGGTTTCGGACGATTTGTCGCGCGAAGCCTTGGGTTTGAAAGGCTTCACGGTGCGGAAATTCGCCTTGAACAACTTCACCAGCTCGTCATAGCCGCTGCCATGGAAAAGCTTGGCAACCAGCGCTCCCTCCGGCTTCAGATGGTGCTGGGCGAAGTCGATTGCAAGCTCGATCAGGTGGGCCACGCGTGCGGCGTCGGCCGAATGGATGCCCGAGAGGTTGGGTGCCATGTCGGACACCACCAGGTCGGCCTTTCGGCCCGCCAGCACGCCCAGCACCTGTTCGAGGAGTTCCGCCTCGCGGAAGTCGCCCTGCAGGAAGGTCACCCCCTCGATCGGTTCCATCGGCAGCATGTCCAGCGCAATGATGGTGCCGTTCAGCTCGCCGGCCGCAGCGCCGTCAGGAGACATCCGTCGCCGCAGGTACTGGCTCCAGGCTCCGGGCGTGGAGCCCAGATCGACCACGAGCTGGCCCGGCTTGACGAGGCCCAGCGATTCGTCGATTTCCTTGAGCTTGTAGGCGGCGCGTGCGCGGTACCCCTCCCGCGTGGCCAGTTTGACGTACGGGTCGTTGATGTGGTCGTGCAGCCACGCCTTGTTGACTTTTTTGCTTTTCGCCTTGGTGCTCATGGGGAGCCTCTCGTGCTTCGCGCTGCGGTATTCGCCTTGAAGCGGCCCGGCGGTTCGAGAGGTTGCTTTCTACCCTCGATAATACGGGGATGCCCGCCATTCAACTTACCCCTGCCGAGCGCAAGGTGCACCGCGCCGAAGCTCACCACCTGGATCCGATCGTCATGGTCGGTGGAGACGGGCTCACCCCTGCCGTGAAAAAGGAAGCCGACGCGGCGCTCAAGGCCCATGGCCTGATCAAGGTCCGTGTCTTTTCCGACGACCGCCTGGCACGCGACGCCATGCTGCGCGAACTGGCCGAGGAGCTCGACGCGGCGCCCATCCAGCACATCGGCAAGCTGCTGGTGCTGTGGCGCCCCAAGCCCGAAAAGGAGCGTGTGGTCGATGAAGACCGCATGCCGGGCCCGCGCGACATCAAGGTATTGAAGTACAGCAAGCGCGGAGGCCAGCGCCCCGAAATCAAGACCCTGCGCGTGCTCGGCAACCAGCGCCTCACCCCCGGCGGCACCATCAAGCGCGCCAAGGCGAAGCGCCCGCTCTCGGCCAAGAAGCGCAACCAGGCGGATTGAGTTCGGTGGCAGCGCAAGGCGCCCAGCGCCACATTCTCTGCATGAAGTGGGGCACGAAATACGGCCCCGAATACGTCAACCGCCTCTACGCGATGGTGCGCCGCAATCTCAGCGGCGACTTCAAGTTCGTATGCCTGACAGACGACGGCAACGGCATCCGCCCCGAAGTGACCTGCCTGCCGATCCCGCCGCTCAACCTGCAACTGGCGCCCGGCCAGCGCGACGGCGCGTGGAAGAAGCTCACGACCTTCGAAAAGGACTTGCACGGCCTGCGCGGCACCGCCCTGTTCCTGGACGTCGACGTGGTCGTCGTCGGCAGCCTCGATGCCTTCTTCGAGCAACCCGGCGAATTCCTGATCATCCACGACTACGCGCGCCCCTGGCGCCGCGAGCGGATCACGGGAAACTCATCGGTATACCGCTTCGAGCTGGGCGCCCATGCCGACGTGCTGGCGTATTTCCGCGACAACATGGACAAGGTGCAGGCCGAATACCGCAACGAGCAGGCCTACCTGTCCGACATGCTGCACAAGCAGGGCAAGCTCTCCTATTGGCCCGCGGCCTGGTGCCCCAGCTTCAAATACCACGGCATTCCCACGTGGCCGACCAACTACTGGGAAGAGCCCTTCGTGCCCGAAGGCGCACGCATCATGGTGTTCCATGGCGAATGCAACCCGCCCGACGCGCTGGCGGGCCGGCGCAACCGCGCATTCCGCTATATCCGGCCTGCGAACTGGGTCGCGAAGTTCTGGAAAGAGTGACCGGAAGGCGGCGGGAACACCAGTCCGGCCGCCGGCACTCAGCCCGCCGTGGGCGCCCTGGCACCCATGCGCCAGAGCAGCACACCGGCGCACAGCCATTGAACCAGGTACATCCCGCTTCCCACGGCATGCCACAGCTTGAGGTTGTCGCGCGCCAGGATGCGGGGTGCCACGGCGTATTGCTGGAGCAGCGCCAGCAGCAACGCGCCCAGTATCAGGAAGATGGCGGTCATCGACGCGCTGTCGATGCGGTCGTCCATCTTCGTCCTGAAATGAACCAGGAGGAGCAGGCCGCAGCCAATGGCGATCCAGCTCTGCGCCTCGAACAGCTGCCCTGCGAAATTGCCCGCCACCGTGGGATTGCCGAGCTTCGCGAAGAGCATCGGCACCACCAGGAAACCGATGGTCGTGAGGCTGCCCCACCAGAAGGCGGCCAGCAGCAGCGCGAGGCGGTCTTTCATCCGGCGCGGATCAGAGGTAGCGGACCGCGACGATCTCGTAGCGCTTGAGGCCGCCCGGGGCCTGCACCTCGGCGACGTCGCCCTCTTCCTTGCCGATGAGCGCGCGCGCAATCGGGCTGGAGATGTTGATGAGGCCCTGCTTCAGGTCGGCTTCGTCCTCGCCGACGATCTGGTACTTCACGGCCTCGCCCGAGTCTTCTTCCTCGAGCTCCACCGTGGAACCGAACACGACCTTCCCGGCGGCGTCGAGCTCGGCCGGGTCGATGATCTGCGCGGCCGAGAGCTTGCCTTCCACCTCCTGGATGCGGCCTTCGATGAAGCCCTGGCGGTCCTTGGCGACTTCGTATTCGGCGTTCTCGCTCAGGTCGCCCTGCGCGCGGGCCTCGGAAATCGCGTTGATGACCCAGGGGCGGTCCACGGTCTTGAGCCGATGCAATTCAGCGCGCAGTTTTTCGGCACCGCGCTTGGTAATTGGGATGGTGGCCATGTTTGGTTCTCCATAAAGCGAAACCGCCGAACGCTGCCGTTCGGCGGTCGATTGGGGGAAAGGATCAGACGAGGGTGCGTCCGGTCAGCCGGCTCAGGATGGCGAGCGGGCTCGAATCTGGATTGTATTGCTTCGCCGCGGCCAGATGAAGGGTCTGCTCGAGCATGTACTGGCCCGCCATGACGGCGTGCGAGGTCTGGTCGGAAAAGCACACCCACACCGAACCGGGCGGGAACTTGGCGGTTTCCTGCGGCGAACTTTCCTGGTAGGCCATGTCCGACTTCATGCCGTCGTGCAGCTGCAGCATCAGGTGGTCGTATTCGCTGCGCAGTGACTTGGTGACGCGCAGCGCGCGCAACACCCTCGCCTGCCAGCGCACATAAGGCCTAGCCCGCGGCAAAAAGCGCTTGGCAATGTCTTCGAAGGGCTCGCCCACGCGCCACACGCGCGGCGCGCCGTCGGGATTCACGTTGGTGAACACGCGCAGGATGCGCTCGCCATAGTTCGGGCGCGACGGAAATGCATCAACGTGCAACCGCCGGTCGTCTGCGCGCCACGACTGCACGCGGGTCTCGACCTGCGCCGGCCTGTAGCTGGTCGGCGCCAGGCGCAAGGCCGGCGTGTAGTGCGGCAGGAGGCCATGGATGAGTTGCTGCGCCTGTGCGCGAAAGCGCCCAACCATCGCCGCCACCGCACGCTGCACCGCCTCGTCGCCAGCCACCCCTTTGAGGCGGCCGTTGGCATCGAGGCTGATGTTGCGCACGTCAGGCGACAGCAGGCTGGGCGTCAGCAGGCTGCGCTCTTCCGGCAGCAGCTCGAAGCCCAGGCGCGGAAAGTACAGCACCTTGCCGGCCTCGAGCGCCGCGATCCACGCCTCGTTGGGCGTGGCCGCGTTCCAGTCGGCCAGGTCCAGTTCGACCAGCTGGGTTTCCATGATGGCGCTCAGGCGGCAGCCAGCTGCGCGTGCATCTCCTGCACCGAGATCACGCCGAGCTCGTCCATGAAGCCCATGCCCTCGACCGCGGCTTCGGCGCCGAAGATCGTGGTGAAGGTGGTCACGCGGGCCAGGAGCGCCGAGGTGCGGATCTGGCGCGAATCGGTGATCGCGTTGCGGCGCTCTTCCACCGTGTTGATGACCAGCGCAATCTCGTTGTTCTTGATCATGTCCACGATGTGCGGGCGCCCCTCGGTCACCTTGTTCACCGTCGCGCACTCGATGCCGGCGGCGCCGATGGCGGCGGCCGTGCCCTTGGTGGCGATGATCTCGAAGCCCAGCTTGACCAGGCCGCGCGCCACTTCGACCGCACGGGCCTTGTCGTTGTTCTTCACCGAGATGAAGACCTTGCCCGACTTCGGCAGGTGCGTGCCGGCACCGAGCTGCGACTTCACGAAGGCCTCGCCGAAGGTCTTGCCCACGCCCATCACTTCGCCGGTCGACTTCATCTCGGGGCCGAGGATGGTGTCCACGCCCGGGAACTTGACGAACGGGAACACCGCCTCTTTCACGCTGAAGTACGGCGGCGTGACTTCCTTCGTCACGCCCTGCGACTTGAGCGACTGGCCGGCCATGCAGCGTGCCGCCACCTTGGCGAGCTGGATGCCGGTGGCCTTGCTCACGTAGGGCACGGTGCGCGAGGCGCGCGGGTTCACTTCGAGCACGTAGATGACGTCCTTGCCGTCCTTCTGCTGGATCGCGAACTGCACGTTCATGAGGCCGACCACGTTGAGCGCGGCCGCCATCGCGGCGCTCTGGCGCTTCAGCTCGGCGATGGTCTCGGCGCTCAGGCTGTAGGGCGGCAGCGAGCAGGCGGAGTCGCCCGAGTGCACGCCGGCCTGTTCGATGTGCTCCATCACGCCGCCGATGAGGGTGGCGCCTTCGGCGTCGCGAATGCAGTCGACGTCGCATTCGACGGCGTCGTTCAGGAAGCGGTCGAGCAGCACCGGCGAGTCGTTGCTGACCTTGACGGCTTCGCGCATGTAGCGCTCGAGGTCGCGCTGTTCGTGCACGATTTCCATCGCACGGCCGCCGAGCACGTAGCTCGGGCGCACCACCAGCGGGTAGCCCAGCGCCGCGGCCTTTTCGAGCGCCTCGGGTTCGGTGCGCGCGGTGGCGTTCGGCGGCTGGCGCAAGCCCAGTTCGTGCAGCAGCTTTTGGAAGCGCTCGCGGTCTTCAGCCGCGTCGATCATGTCGGGCGAGGTGCCGATGATCGGCACGCCGTTGGCCTCGAGGTCGAGCGCGAGCTTGAGCGGCGTCTGGCCGCCGTACTGCACGATCACGCCGAGCGGCTTTTCCTTGTCGACGATCTCAAGCACGTCTTCGAGCGTCAGCGGCTCGAAGTACAGGCGGTCCGAGGTGTCGTAGTCGGTCGACACGGTCTCGGGATTGCAGTTGACCATGATGGTCTCGTAGCCATCCTCGCGCATCGCGAGCGCGGCATGCACGCAGCAGTAGTCGAACTCGATGCCCTGGCCGATGCGGTTGGGTCCGCCGCCGAGCACCATGATCTTCTTCTTGTCCGTCGGGTCGGCTTCGCACTCTTCCTCGTAGGTCGAGTACATGTAGGCGGTGTTTGTCGCGAACTCGGCCGCGCAGGTGTCCACGCGCTTGTAGACCGGGCGCACGCCCAGGGCGCGGCGCTTCTCGCGGATCGCGGTGTCGGTGGTCTTCAGCTGCCTGGCCAGGCGGCGGTCGGAGAAGCCCTTCTTCTTGAGGGCGAGCAGCGTGTCCTTGTCGATGTCGGCCAGCGACTTGGTTTCGAGTTCGAGTTCGATCTTCACGATCTCTTCGATCTGCACCAGGAACCACGGATCGATCTTGGTCAGCGCGAACACTTCGTCCACGCTCAGGCCCATGGCGAAGGCATCGCCCACATACCAGATACGCTCTGGGCCGGGCTCGCCAAGCTCCTTCTCGAGCACTTCGCGGTCTTGCGTTTTCTCGTTGAGGCCATCGACGCCCACTTCAAGGCCGCGCAGCGCCTTCTGGAACGATTCCTGGAAAGTGCGGCCCATCGCCATCACCTCGCCCACCGACTTCATCTGCGTGGTGAGGCGCGAATCGGCCTGCGGGAATTTTTCGAACGCGAAACGCGGAATCTTGGTGACCACGTAGTCGATCGAGGGCTCGAACGACGCGGGGGTGGCGCCACCCGTGATCTCGTTGCGCAGCTCGTCGAGCGTGTAGCCCACGGCCAGCTTGGCCGCGACCTTGGCGATCGGGAAGCCCGTGGCCTTGGAGGCCAGCGCCGAGGAACGCGACACGCGCGGGTTCATCTCGATGACGACCATGCGGCCGTCCTTCGGGTTGATGGAGAACTGCACGTTCGAGCCGCCGGTGTCCACGCCGATCTCGCGCAGCACGGCCAGCGAGGCGTTGCGCAGGATCTGGTATTCCTTGTCGGACAGCGTCTGCGCCGGTGCCACGGTGATCGAGTCGCCGGTGTGCACGCCCATCGGGTCCAGGTTTTCGATCGAGCAGACGATGATGCAGTTGTCGGCCTTGTCGCGCACGACTTCCATCTCGTACTCTTTCCAGCCGAGCAGCGACTCTTCGATCAGCAGCTCGTTGGTGGGCGAGGCTTCGATGCCGCGCTTGCAGATGGTCTCGAACTCTTCCGGGTTGTAGGCAATGCCGCCGCCGGTGCCGCCGAGCGTGAAGCTGGGGCGGATCACGGTCGGGAAGCCGACCGACTTCTGCACCGCCCAGGCTTCGTCCATCGAGTGGGCGATGCCGGAGCGCGCCGAGCCGAGGCCGATCTTGGTCATCGCGTCCTTGAACTTCAGGCGGTCTTCTGCCTTGTCGATGGCTTCGGGCGTGGCGCCGATGAGTTCGACCGGCTTGTTGGTGGCCGCGCCGGTGTACTTGTCGAGCACGCCGTGGCGCCAGAGGTCGAGCGCGCAGTTGAGCGCGGTCTGTCCGCCCATGGTCGGCAGGATCGCGTCGGGGCGTTCCTTGGCGATGATCTTCTCGACGGTCTGCCAGGTGATCGGCTCGATGTAGGTCACGTCGGCCGTGGCCGGATCGGTCATGATCGTCGCGGGATTGCTGTTGATCAGGATGACCTTGTAGCCCTCCTCGCGCAATGCCTTGCAAGCCTGCACGCCGGAGTAGTCGAACTCGCAGGCCTGGCCGATGATGATCGGGCCGGCGCCGATGATGAGAATGGATTTGAGGTCTGAGCGCTTGGGCATCTTATTTGTCCTTGGTGAAACCGATGCCGCGGCCGCTGTAGGCGCCCGGCTTCGGTTCATCCATCAGTTGATGGATCGCGGTGAATACATCGCGGAAGTTCTGGTCGTATCGCTGTTCCAGCGCGTTCAGCTTGCGCTTGAGATCGGCGTGCTCCGACAGCATGCTGCGCAGCTTGACGAAGGTACGCATGATCTCGATGTTGACGGCCACGGCGCGTTCGCTGCGCAGCACGCTCGACAACATGGCCACGCCCTGTTCGGTGAAGGCCACGCTTCGGTAGCGCGCGCCGCCCGAGCCCGGCTTCTCGGGTTTTGAGATCACAAGTTGTGATCTCAAATTCTCGACGTCCTGGTTCTCCAGGGTGAAGGCGAAATCCGCCGGAAAACGATCGAGGTTGCGGCGCATGGCCTGCAACAGCACCCGGGTCTCGACGCCATAGAGCGCGGCAAGGTCCTGCGCCAGCATGACCTTGAGGCCCCGCAGCACATAGATCTTGCCCTCGGCATCGCGCAACGCGGCGATGACCGAGACGTCGAGCACCGCGGGTGCATCAGCCACGTGCCTGCTCCATGAGCGCGGTGAAGCGGTCGAACAGGTAGCCGATGTCGTGCGGGCCGGGCGAGGCTTCCGGGTGGCCCTGGAAGCAGAACGCAGGCTTGTCGGTGCGCGCCAGGCCTTGCAGCGTGTTGTCGAACAGGCTGATGTGGGTGGGGCGCAGGTTGGCCGGCAGCGACTTCTCGTCCACCGCGAAGCCGTGGTTCTGGCTGGTGATGCTCACGCGGCCGTTGTCCAGGTCTTTCACCGGGTGGTTTGCGCCGTGATGGCCGAACTTCATCTTGAAGGTCTTCGCACCCGAGGCCAGCGCCATGATCTGGTGGCCCAGGCAGATGCCGAAGGTGGGAATGCCGGTCTCGATGAGTTCCTTGACCGCGCTGATGGCGTAGTCGCAAGGCTCCGGGTCGCCCGGGCCGTTGGCCAGGAAGATGCCATCGGGCTTGAGCTTGAGCACATCGGCCGCGGGCGTTTGCGCCGGCACCACGGTGATGCGGGCGCCGCGCTGCGCGATCATGCGCAGGATGTTCTTCTTGACGCCGTAGTCGAAAGCCACCACGTGGAACCTGGGCGTGATCTGCACGCCGTAGCCCGCACCCAGCTTCCACTCGGTTTCGGTCCACTCGTAGGTCTGCCGGACCGACACCACCTTGGCAAGGTCGAGGCCGGACATGCTCGGCGCGGCCTTGGCGGCCGCAATGGCCTTGTCGATCAGCGCCTGCGTGACCGATTCGCCCGCCGCCAGGCCCAGGATGCAGCCGTTCTGCGCGCCATGGGTGCGCAGGTGGCGGGTCAGCTTGCGGGTGTCGATGTTCGCGATGGCCACCGTCTTGCCGGCCACGAGGTATTCGCTCAGCGTGGCGGTCTTGCGGAAATTGGATGCGACGAGCGGCAGGTCTTTGATGATCAGGCCAGCGGCATGGATCTTGTCGGCTTCGATGTCTTCCCCGTTGACGCCGTAGTTGCCGATGTGCGGATACGTGAGCGTCACGATCTGCTGGCAATAACTCGGGTCGGTGAGGATTTCCTGGTAACCGGTCATGGCGGTGTTGAACACCACTTCACCGGTCGTGGAGCCGGTGGCTCCGATCGAATTGCCTTGAAAGACCGTGCCGTCTGCGAGCGCCAGGATGGCGGGCGGGAAACTTCCCTTGAGAGACAAAAGCACTGGGTTCTCCGGATGGTTACGGTCGCCCGGAGCCCCAGGCGCGTTGCCTGCGGACTGCTGCTTAAGGGGAAGATGGCGTTGAAGGCGGCCGGGCGACGCTATTGCGAGTAAGCCCCCGATTGTAGCTCGGCGGCATCGCTCTCCCGCCTTGCCGGGCCGTAAAACATACGCCGCTCATGCCTTTATGGCATCGGCAAATCAGGAAACGGCCTGCGCAAGCCCGGCCGCACCGCTCGCGTGCAGGCAGATGGCCGCCGCGGCCGCCACGTTCAGCGACTCTTCGCCGCCCGGTTGCGCAATGCGGATGTGATGCGTGGCCCGTGCTTCGAGCGCCGGCGAAACGCCCTGCCCCTCGTGGCCCATCAGCCAGGCGCAGGGGTTCGGCAGTCGCGCCTGGTGCAGCCACTCGCCCCGGTGCGAACTGGTGGCCAGCAGCGGCACCTTCAGCTCGTCGAGCGCGTCGGCTTCCACGCCTTCGATCAGTCGGAGGCCAAAGTGTGCGCCCATGCCGGCGCGCAGCACCTTCGGCGCCCACAGCGCGGCCGTGCCCTTGAGCGCGATCACCTGCTGGAAGCCGAAAGCCGCCGCGCTGCGCAGGATGGAGCCGGCATTGCCGGCGTCCTGCAGCCGATCGAGCACGACGCTTGGCGCGTCGGGCAGGAGCGCAGGCCGGGAAGGCAGATCGAGCACGAAACCCATGGGAGCCGGCGATTCGAGCCCGCTGACCGCGCGCAAGAGGTCATCGTCAACCACTACCGTTTTGATAGCAGCATTCGACCATTCGGCCGGGGAAAGCGGCCAAAACGACTCCGAAAAAATGGCAATGGCGGGCTTGATCCCTCGCGCGAGCGCCGCGCGGCAAAGATGGTCGCCTTCGAGCCAGACGCGGCCGAGCTTGCGGTAGGCGCCTGGGTCCTGGGCCAGCTTGCGCAAGTCCTTGAGCAGCGGGTTGTCGCGCGAGCTGATGTGGCTCGCGCCGGTCGGGGTGGTCATGTGGCGGCTCAGCGCTCGGCGCGCAGGTCCAGGCGCACGGTCTCGACCATCGCAATGGCCGCCGGCACTGGCATGGCGGCTTCGGCCAACGCAGTTGCATCGGCCATTGTGCGCGCCAGCGCCGCGGCCACCGGACTGAACGACCTGCGGTGATGAACGCACGCACCGTGGCGCTGCAGCGCCTCCAGATGCTCCGGCGTGCCGTAGCCCTTGTGGCCGGCAAAACCGTAGTGGGGAAACTCGACGTGCAACTGCTCGCACAGCCGGTCGCGGTGGACCTTGGCCAGGATCGAAGCGGCGGAAATCGCCTTGATCCGGGCGTCGCCCTTGACGATGGCTTCGGCCAGCACGTCGAGCGTCGGCAGGCGGTTGCCGTCGACCAGCACCTTGGCGGGCTTCAGCCGCAGGCCCTCGACCGCACGGCGCATCGCGAGCATGGTGGCCTGCAGGATGTTGTGGGTGTCGATTTCCTCGACGCTGGCTTGTGCCACCGAGCAGCACAGCGCCTTGGCCAGGATCTGGTCGTGCAGGCGTTCGCGTTGCAGCGCCGTGAGCGTCTTGGAATCGGCGAGGCCCCGGATCGGGCGCTGGTCGTCCAGGATGACAGCCGCCGCCACCACCGGACCGGCCAGCGGGCCGCGGCCCGCCTCGTCCACGCCCGCAATGAGGCCCGGGGCGTCCCACACGAGGGCAGCCTGCTCAGCCTTCAAGAACTTTCTGGATCGCATCGGCGCAAAGTGTCGGCGTATCGCGCTGCAGTTGCACGTGCAGCTCTGAAAATTTTTGTTGCAGCGCCTGCGTCTTTTCGGGCGCATCGAGCCAGGCGAGCGTGGCCAGCGCCAGCGCCTGCGGCGTGGCCGCGTCCTGCAGGAGCTCGGGCACCACGAACTCGCGCGACAGGATGTTGGGCAGGCCGACCCACGGCTGGAGCTGCTTGCGCTGCATGAGGCGCCACGACAGAGCGTTCATGTTGTAGGCAATGACCATTGGGCGCTTGAAGAGTGCCGCCTCGAGCGTGGCGGTCCCGCTGGCGATCAGCGTGACGTCGCAGGCCGCCAGCGCCGCATGCGACTGGCCGTCGAGCAAGGTCACGCGTCCGGCGATGCCGCTGGCCTGCAACAGGGCCTCGACCTCGACGCGCAGGCCCGGCAGGATGGGCGCGACGAACTGGAGGGCCGGCCTTGCCTTCAGCATCTGCGCGGCGGCGGCAAAGAACCGGGCGCCCAGGTAGCGCACTTCCGAACGGCGGCTGCCGGGCAGCAAGGCGACGACCTCCGCGTCGGGTGCGAAGCCCAGCGCAGCGCGGGCCGCGCCACGGTCAGGCACCATGGGAATCACGTTGGCCAGCGGATGGCCGACGTAGCTGCCCTGCACGCCGTGTTCGGCCAGCAGCGGGGGCTCGAACGGGAAGATGCACAGCACGTGGTCGGCCGCAGCGCGGATCTTTTCGATGCGGTCAGGACGCCATGCCCAGATCGAGGGACAGACGAAATGCACCGTCTTCATGCCGCGGCCGCGCAATCCGGCCTCGAGATCGAGATTGAAATCGGGGGCGTCGACGCCGATGAAGAGCTCGGGCCATTCGCGCAGCAGCCGCGCCTTGAGCTGGCGGCGGATGCCGGCAATTTCGGCATAGTGGCGCAGCACCTCGATGTAGCCGCGCACGGCCAGTTTTTCTTGCGGCCACCAGCTCTGCAGGCCGTGCGCAAGCATGCGTGGCCCGCCGATGCCCACCGTCTGAAGCGACGGCCAGCGCGCCTGCAGGCCATCGAGAAGAAGGCCTGCCAGGAGGTCGCCGGAAGCTTCGCCCGCGACCAGCGCGAACCGCCGCTGTTCGTCCTTGCCCATGCCGACAGTTACTTCAACGCGCGATGCCGCGCGTCGAATTGGCCAGGAAGCGCTCCATCAGCGCCACGTCCTCGGCCGCCTCGGGCGTTTCGGCCGCCAAGGCGATGATGCCGGCGCGCGCCTCTTCGAGCGTCTTGCCCTGCCGGTACAGCAGGCGGTGCATCTGCTTCACCGCGGCAAGGCGGGGTGCCGAAAAATCGCGGCGGCGCAGGCCGACGACATTGAAGCCGCGCACCGCCAACGGATTGCCGTCGACCAGCATGAAAGGAGGCACGTCTTGCGACACGGCACTGGCAAAGCCGACCATCGCGTGGGCGCCGACCGAGACGAACTGGTGAATGCCCGTCAGGCCGCCGACCGTGACCCAGTCGGCCAGGTGCACATGGCCGGCCAGCGTGGTGTTGTTGGCCAACGTGGTGTGGTCATCGACGCGGCAGTCGTGCGCGATGTGCGTGTACGCCATGATCCAGTTGTCGTTGCCCACGCGCGTGATGCCGCCCGCCCCCGGCACGCCGAGGTTGAAGGTGCAGAACTCGCGAATGACGTTGCGGTCGCCGATGACCAGCTCGGTCGGCTCGCCGGCGTATTTCTTGTCCTGCGGCACTGCGCCGATCGACGAAAACTGGAAGATCCGGTTGTCGCGCCCGATGGTGGTGCGACCCTCGATCACGCAGTGCGCGCCGATGCTCGTGCCGGCACCGACTCGCACGTGCGGACCGATGATGGAGTAGGGTCCCACCGAGACCGAGGCGTCGAGTTCTGCCTTCGGGTCGATGAGCGCTGTCGAATGAACCTGCGTCATGCCTTGTCGTAACCGGCGCAAGATCAGTTGATCTGGCGCATGGCGCACATCAGCGTGGCCTCGCAGGCGAGTTCGCTGCCCACCAGGGCGCGGCCCTTGAACTTCGAGATCCCGGCTTTCATGCGCTCGATCTCGACTTCGAGCGTGAGCTGGTCGCCGGGTTCCACAGGACGCTTGAAGCGCGCGCCATCGATGGCTGCAAAGTAGTAGACCGTGTTGTCGTCGGGCACGATGTCCAGCGAATGGAACGACAGCAGCGCCGCCGCCTGCGCCATGGCCTCGAGCATCAGCACGCCCGGCATGACCGGTCGGTGAGGAAAGTGGCCGTTGAAGAACGGCTCGTTCATCGTCACGTTCTTGAGCGCCGTGATGCGCTTGCCCTTTTCCATGTCGAGCACGCGATCCACCAGCAGGAACGGATAGCGGTGGGGCAGCAGCTTGAGGATTTGATGGATATCGAGCGTCGTCGTCATGATTTTCTGTTCCTGCATCGTCTTCACTTTTTCTGGGGGGCCTTTTCCAGCGCCTTGAGTCGTTCGCGCAGGCTGTGCAACTGCTTGAGCGTTGCAGCATTTTTTTCCCAGCTCGCATTGTCGTCGATGGGGAACATGCCGGTGTACTGGCCGGCCTTGTGGATCGAGCGCGTGACCACCGTCGCGGCCGAGACATGAACGCCGTCGGCCACCGTGAGATGGCCCAGCACGATGGCGCCGCCGCCGAAGGTGCAGTGCGCCCCGATGGTGGCGCTGCCCGCCACGCCGACGCAGCCCGCCATGGCGGTGTGCTTGCCGACGCGCACGTTGTGGCCGATCTGGATCAGGTTGTCGAGCTTGACGCCATCTTCGATGACGGTGTCGTCGAGCGCGCCGCGGTCGATGCAGGTGTTGGCGCCGATCTCGACGTCGTTGCCGATGCGCACCGCCCCCAGCTGCTCGATCTTGACCCACGTGCCCTGGTGCGGCGCCAGGCCGAAGCCGTCGGCGCCGATCACCACGCCTGGATGCAGCAGGCAGCGCTCGCCGACCACGCAGTCTTCGCTGATCGTCACGCGAGACTTCAGGACCGTCCCGGCCCCGATGCGTGCGCCCCGCTCCACCACGCACAACGCGCCGATGCGCGCCGTGGCGTCCACATGGGCTTCGGGATGGATCACCGCGGAGGGATGGATGCGGTCGGCCTCGGGACGCGCATGGTGCGCCTTCCACAACTGGGTGAGGCGTGCGAAATAAAGATAGGGATCAGGAGCGACGATGTACGCCCCCCGTGCCGCCGCGGCTTCGCGCATGGCGGGCGAGACGATCACGCAAGCGGCCTTGGAGGCCGCCAGTTCCTGCTGGTATTTGGGATGGCTCAGAAAGCTGAGCGCATCGGGCTGTGCATTCTGGAGCGGCGCAAGCCGTTCGATGGACAGCGCCGCGTCCCCGTGGAGCTCGCCCCCCAGGGCGCTGACAATGGCTCCGAGCTGCAGTGACACGCCGTTTTCGCGGCGTTACTTGCCGCCCGTTGGCGAAGAAGGAGTCGAGGCGTTCAGCGCCTTGATCACCTTGTCCGTGATGTCGTGCTTCGGATTGATGTAGATCGCTTCCTGCAGGATGGCGTCGTACTTTTCAGCCTCGGCCACCTGCTTCACCACGCGGTTGGCACGCTCGTAGACCTGCTGGAGCTCTTCGTTCTTGCGCGCATTGAGATCCTCCTGGAACTCGCGGCGGCGGCGCTGGAAATCGCGGTCCTGGTCGACCAGCGCGCGCTGGCGCGAAGCACGCTGGCTTTCGGACAACGTGGGCGCCTCGCGCTCGAATTTTTCAGAGGCCGTCTTCAGTGCCTCGCCCTGCGTCGTGAGATCTTTCTCGCGCTTGAGGAACTCGGCCTCGAGCTTGGCTTGCGCGGCCTTGGCCGGCTGGGCTTCACGCAGCACGCGGTCCGGATTCACGAATCCGATGCGAAAGGTTTCCTGCGCCTGGGCCGCGGGCGCGGCAACCAGTGCAAAAACAGGAATCAACAACGCGCCAGCCGCAGCGCGAATCAAATGCTTCATTTAGAAAGACGTTCCAATCTGGAATTGCAAGCGCTGGATTCTATCCTTCGGGATCACGACGAAGCCGGTATTCGGATCCAGCACTTCCTTTTGGGACTTGACGGGGAAGGCGTAGGCAAGGCGCAGCGGACCCAGCGGCGAGATCCAGCTGATCCCGAGGCCGACCGAGGCGCGCAGCTTCTTCTGGGCCTTGTACTGCTCGTCGGTCAGGCCTTCGGCGCGCGAGCCGAACACGTTGCCGACGTCGAAGAAGCCGTAAAGGCGCAGAGTGCGGTCGTTGCCGGCGCCGGGAAACGGCGTGCTGAGCTCGGCATTGAAGACCGCTTTCTTGGTACCGCCCAGTGCAGCGCCTTCGGTCTGGCCGAGCAGCGGCACGTCGCGCGGGCCCAGCGAGTTCTGCTCGAAGCCGCGGATGGAACCCAGGCCACCGGCGTAGAAGTTCTTGAAGATCGGGTAGACCTTGCCGCCGAGCGGCTTGGCATAGCCCACGTCCGCATTGATTGCGAAGGTGTATTGCTTGTTGATCGCGAAGAACTGCTGGTACTGGTAGTTCGTCTTGATGTACTGCATGTCGCCGCCGACACCGAGTTCCAGGTTGGCCCGCTGCAGGCGCCCGGTGGTCGGAACCAGCGCGCTGTCGCGGCTGTCGCGGCCCCAGCCGACGGTGAGCGGCACGCCCCATACGCTCTTCTGGTCGCACTCGGTCACGAAGAGGCCGGTCGCGTCCTTGGAACACTTGAAGTAGCGAAGGTAGGACGCGGGCGTATAGAGGCCCGAGAACGACGTCGAGCTGTTCGGCTCGAATGCATAGCGCTCGAGGCCGGCGCCGAAGAAGACCGTGTCGACTTCGCTGAACGGCACGCCAAAGCGGATCGACGCACCCTGGTTGACCAGCTTGTAGTCGCCGTCGATGTTGGTCGAGTACGGACGCGTGGTCGTGTGGTACAGGCTGATCGTGCGCGAGATGCCGTCCTTCGTGAAGTACGGATCCGTGGTGGTCAGCGACAGCGTGCGGTTGTACTTGCTGGTGTTGACCTGCACGCCCAGGAAGTTGCCCGAACCGAAGACATTCTCCTGCGAGATGCCGAAGGTGAGAGCCACCTTTTCCGCGCTGGAGTAGCCGGCACCGAGCTGCAGGCTGCCGGTGGGCTTTTCCGCCACGTTGACGACCAGGTCGACCTGGTCGGGCGAACCCGGGATCTCCTGGGTCTCCACGTTCACTTCGGTGAAGAAGCCAAGGCGGTCCACGCGGTCGCGCGAGAGCTTGATCTTGTCGCCGTCGTACCAAGAGGCCTCGAACTGGCGGAACTCGCGCCGAATCACTTCGTCGCGCGTCTTGGCGTTGCCACCCACGGCGACACGGCGCACGTAGACGCGGCGCGAGGGCTCGGCCTGCAGCGTCAGGGTGACGCGGTTGTTGACGCGGTCGATTTCGGGGCGTGCCTGCACGCGCGCAAACGCGTAGCCGAAGGTGCCGAAATAGTCGGTGAAGGCCTTGGTGGTCTCGGTGACCTGCTCGCCGTTGTAGGGCTCGCCGGGCTTGATGGTCACTAGCGACTTGAATTCCTCGTCGCGGCCGAGATAGTTGCCGTCGAGCTTGACGCCGGCCACCACGAACTTTTCGCCTTCGGTGATGTTGACGGTCACCGACAGGTCCTGGCGATCCGGCGAGATGGCAACCTGGGTCGAATCGATGCGGAATTCGAGGTAGCCGCGCGTGATGTAGTACGAGCGAAGCGTTTCCAGGTCGGCGTTGAGCTTGGAACGCGAGTACTGGTTGGACTTGGTGTACCAGCTCATGAAGCCACCGCTGTCCTGGTCGAACAGGCTCAGGAGAGTCGATTCGCTGAATGCCTTGTTGCCGATCACGCGCACTTCGCGAATGCGGGCGGAGTCGCCTTCGGTGACGGTGAATGTGAGGTTGACGCGGTTGCGCTCGATGGGGGTGACCGTGGTCACGATCTGCGCGTTGTAGAGGTTGCGGCTCACGTACTGGCGCTTGAGCTCCTGCTCGGCGCGGTCGGCCAGTGCCTTGTCGTACGGCCGGCCATCGGCCAGGCCCACTTCACGCAGCGCCTTCTGGAGCGCGGCCTTGTCGAATTCCTTTGCGCCGACAAAATCGACGTCCGCGATGGTGGGCCGCTCTTCGACGATCACCACCAGCACATTGCCGTTGACGTCGATGCGCACGTCCTTGAACAACCCCAGGTCGAACAGCGCGCGGATGGCGGCGGAGCCGCGTTCGTCGCTGTAGGTGTCGCCGACACGCAGCGGCAGCGATGCGAAGATCGTGCCGGGCTCGACCCGTTGCAAGCCCTCGACGCGAATGTCGCGCACCGTGAAAGGCTCGACGGCCCAAGCTGCCGTGGCCGCCAGCGCGCTGGCCACCACCGCGGCAACGCTACGCAGGCGAAAGCGACTGAAGTTTGTGTTCATCTGTGAATTGGGCCGGCGCGGAAAGGGCCGGCAGAAAGTTAACCAAAGAGCCGCGTGACGTCGTTGAATAGTGCGACCGACATCATGACCAGCAGCAAGGCGACACCGCCGCGCTGCAGCCGTTCCATCCAGGCGTCCGAGACGCTCTTGCCGGTCAGGCCCTCCCAAAGATAATACATCAGGTGCCCCCCATCGAGGACCGGCAGCGGCATGAGATTCAGCACACCAAGGCTCACGCTGATGAGCGCGAGGAACACCAGGTACTGGGTCAAGCCGAGGCTCGCGGACTTGCCCGCATAGTCGGCAATCGTGAGCGGCCCGCTCAAATTCTTGAGCGAAGCCTCGCCGATCACCATCTTGCCCATCATGCGGACGGTGAGGGCCGAGACCTCCCAGGTGCGCACGATGCCGAGCCAGACACCGTCGACCGGCCCCTGCCGAACCGTGACCATCTCGGGTGGCGCACCGACATACGCACCGATACGGCCGACCTTCACGGCGCCCTCCTCGCGCAGTTCGGGCTTGACTTCGAGCTCGATCGACTGGCCGCCACGCCGGACTTGCCAGGTCTGCGCACGCGGCTGGTCACCATCGATCGACGTGCGGATCACTTCGCGCAATTGCTGTCCGTCGACAATGGCCGTGCTCCCCACGGCGCGAACCACGTCGCCGCTGCGAAGGCCCGCGCGGTCTGCTGCGCTGCCGGCCATCACCTGGCCGATCTCGGGCCGGGTCAATGGCGCGATCACGCCGATCTTGCGGAACATCTGCGGGTCGGCGTCCTTGGCTTCGATGCGGCTCAGGGGCAGGACGATCTGCCGCGCGGCCTGCCCGTCTTCGCCCGCCACTTCGAGCGTCAGGTCCCGGCCGTCGAGGGCGCCGCGCGTCATCCGCCAGCGCAGGTCTTCGAACGATTGCACCGGCTCCAGGTCGCCCTCGAAGCCAGCGCGCGTGACGTACTCGCCGCCGCGCAAGCCCGCGGCCTCGGCCAGCGAGGCCGCGACGGGCCGCGCCAGCTTGGCGACGGGCTCGTCCACGCCGATCCAGTTGACGGCCGTGTAAAGCACCACCGCGAGCAACAGATTGGCGATGGGGCCCGCGGCAACAATGGCGGCACGCGAGCGCAGCGGCTGCGTGTTGAAGGCACGGTGGCGCTCTTCCGGCGCTACCGGCCCCTCGCGCTCATCGAGCATCTTGACGTAGCCGCCCAGAGGGAACGCACCGATGACGAATTCGGTTTCCTGGCCCGGGTGCTGCCGCTTGGGCTGCCAGCGGTAGAGGGTCTTGCCGAAACCGACCGAGAACCGCAGGACCTTGACGCCGCACGCCACCGCGACGCGGTAGTGGCCGTACTCGTGCACGGCAATGAGGACGCCGAGTGCAACCACGAAAGCGATGACGGTGAGCATCCGGATCCTCTATCGACTGGGGTTGTCAGGCTGCAAAGCGCAGTGCCGCGGCATTGGCTGCCGCCCGCGCACTGGCATCGAGCGCCAGCAGGTCGGCCAGCGATGCGGGCTTGGAGGGGGCAATGGCCTCCAAAGTTTCCATGTTGACCGCATGAATGCGGTCGAAGCGCAGACGCCTGTCAAGAAAGGCCTCGACCGCGACTTCGTTGGCAGCATTGAGCACCGCCGTGGTTCCAGGCGCCGCGCGCAGCGCATGCCACGCCAGGCCCAAGCCGGGAAACAGCGCCGCGTCGGGGGCATCGAAGCTCAGCGCCGCCATCTGGCGGAAGTCGAGGCGCCCCGCGCCGCTTTCGATGCGCTCGGGCCACGCCAGGCCGACGGCAATGGGCACGCGCATGTCCGGGGTCCCGAGCTGGGCAATCACCGATGCATCGGTGAACTGCACCATCGAATGCACCACGCTCTGGGGATGGATGACCACCTCGATCTGTTCGGGCAGTACGCCGAACAGGTGGCGCGCCTCGATCACCTCGAGCGCCTTGTTCATCATGGTGGCGGAATCGACCGAAATCTTGCGGCCCATGACCCAGTTTGGATGGGCGCAGGCCTGCTCGGGGGTGACCGAACCGAGGGTCTCGGGCGCGCGCGTGCGAAACGGGCCGCCCGACGCGGTCAGGATGATCTTGTCGATGCGGCGCGACCAGGTCGACGGATCTTCCGGCAGCGACTGGAAGATGGCCGAATGTTCGCTGTCGATGGGCAGCAGCGTGGCGCCGCCCTCGCGCACGGTGCGCATGAACAGCTCGCCGCCGACCACCAGCGCTTCCTTGTTGGCCAGCAGCAGGCGCTTGCCGGCGCGCGCCGCGGCCAGGCAAGGGCCGAGGCCCGCGGCCCCCACGATGGCGGCCATGACCGCATCGACTTCTTCGTGCGATGCTATCTTTTCAATAGCATCGATGCCACTCAGCACTCGCGTTGGAAGATTGTTTTGCTTCAGTTTTTCTGCCAGCAGCGCCGCATGCACAGGGCTCGCCATGACCGCGAACCGGGGCGAAAAACGTACGCACTGCGCCAGCAGCTCGTCGACCTTGGTCGAGGCGGACAGTGCGAAGACCTCGAAACGTTCGGGGTGCCGCGAGATGACATCGAGCGTGCTGACGCCGACCGAACCGGTCGAGCCCAGCACCGTGATGCGTTGTTTGGGTGTGTTCACAAGGAAGCCAGCATCATTGCAATGGGAAGTACCGGCAAGAGGGCATCCACGCGGTCGAGCACGCCCCCGTGGCCCGGCAGCAGGCTGCTGCTGTCCTTGGCGCCGGCGCTGCGCTTGATCAGCGATTCGACGAGGTCGCCGACGACGCTCATCGCCGCCAGAAACACCACGCCAACGAACAGCAGCCACCAGCCGCGCTCATGCAGCCGGGTATAGAGGCTTGCCACCGTGGCGCCGGCGGCCTTGTCGGCCCACACCCAGGCGAAGGCCAGCACCACCACGCCGGCCATGCCACCCCACACGCCCTCCCAGCTCTTGCCGGGGCTGATGGTTGGCGCAAGCTTGCCGCGCGTGAACTTGAGGCCGAAGGCGCGTCCCGCGAAATACGCGAAAACGTCCGCCACCCAGACCAAGACGAGAATCGAGAGCAGAAAGTTGATGCCCACCATACGGGCCTGCACCGCCGCGAGCCATGCCACCCACAGCGCCAACAAGCCGCCCACCAGGCGCAGCCCGCGCGGAATACGAGGCCAGCCCGGGACCGCCACCCGCAGCAGCGCGGCCCCGCCGAGCACCCAGGCGGCGCTGGCCAGCAGCCACATGAGCATCAGCGGCTGCGCAAGCAGCCCGAGCCACCACGAAAGCGCGCACAGCGCGACTGTTTCGAGGCCGAGGAACACGGACAGCCGCTGCCCGTATCCGTTGAGGCGGCCCCACTCCCATGCCGCGGCGCCGATCAGTACCAGCATGACGCAGGCAAAGGGAACGTGCGATGGATAGAAGAGCGCCGGCAGCAGGATCGCCAGCAGGACGATGGCCGTGAGGATGCGTTGTTTGAGCATGCGGCTGAGGAGTCGGGCCGTGAAGGCCCTCAGGCCATCTGGCGATCTGAGGTGGAATCGCTGCCGGCCGTGACCTGCGCGGAAGTTTTGCCGAAGCGGCGCTCGCGAGCCTGGAACGCGGCAATTCCCGCGTCCAGTTCGGCCTCGTCGAACTCGGGCCAGAGTTTGTTGCTGAAGAAAAGCTCCGCGTATGCGCTCTGCCAGAGCAGGAAGTTGGACAGCCGCTGTTCGCCGCCCGTACGGATGAGCAGGTCGGGGTCGGGCACGTGCGCCAGCGCCATGGCGCGGTCGAGATTGGCCTCGGTGAGGGCCTCGCCCTGCTCCATCAGCTTGGCGGCGGCGCGCGCAATGTCCCACCGGCCGCCGTAGTTGAAGCAGACGTTGAGGATCAGCTTGGTGTTCTGCGCCGTGGCTTCCTCGGCATCGACCAGGCCCTGCACCATTTTCTTGGAGAGCCCCGCCCGTTCGCCGACGAAATGCAGCCGCACGCCGTCGCGGCTCAGCTTGGGCACCTCGCGTGCGAGCGCACCGACCATGATTTCCATCAGGCCCGAGACTTCTTCGGCCGGACGGTTCCAGTTCTCCGACGAGAACGCGAACACCGTGAGAATGCCCACGCCGCGATCGACGCAGGCCTTGACGCAACGCCGCAGCGACTCGACGCCCTGCTTGTGTCCCGCCACGCGAGGCAGGAACCGCCGCGTGGCCCACCGTCCGTTGCCATCCATGACGATGGCAATGTGGCGCGGAATCTGCGGCAGGGAGGGGGCCATGCGCAGCCTCAAACGGCCATGATCTCCGCTTCCTTGGCCGCGACCAGACGATCGATTTCCGCGATGTGGCGGTCGGTGACCTTCTGGATCTCGGCTTCGGCGCGCTTCTGGTCGTCTTCGGAGGCCAGCTTTTCCTTGACCAGTTTCTTGACGGCTTCGTTCGCGTCGCGGCGCAGATTGCGCGTGGCGATCTTGGCGGTTTCGCCTTCGTTGCGGACCAGCTTGGTCATTTCCTTGCGGCGCTCCTCGCTCATGGCGGGAAGCGGCACGCGGATCAGGTCGCCCATCGAGGCCGGGTTCAGGCCCAGATCGCTTTCGCGAATGGCTTTCTCGATCTTGGCGCCCATGCCTTTTTCCCAAGGCTGGACGCTGATCGTGCGCGAGTCGAGCACCGACACGTTGGCCACCTGGCTCAGCGGGACTTGCGAGCCGTAGTACTCGACGTGGATCGAGTCGAGCAGCGCGGAGTTGGCGCGGCCGGTACGGATCTTGGTGAGGTTGTTCTGGAACGCAGCGAGCGACTGGTTCATCTTCGCATCGGTCGTGCTGCGAATTTCTGCAATGGTGGGGGTCGTCATCTCAATTTACTCCTCAGGCATGCACCAGCGTGCCTTCGTCCTCGCCCATGACGACACGCTTGAGCGCACCGTTCTTGAAGATCGAGAACACCTTGATCGGCAGCTTCTGGTCGCGGCACAGCGCGAAGGCCGTGGCGTCCATGATGCCGAGATTCTTCGCGATCGCCTCGTCGAAAGTAAGCGACGTATAGCGCGTTGCATCGGGGTTGGTCTTCGGATCGGCGGAATACACGCCGTCGACCTTGGTGGCCTTGAGCACCAGCTCGGCACCGATCTCGGCGCCGCGCAGCGCAGCGGCCGTGTCGGTGGTGAAGAAAGGATTGCCGGTACCCGCGGCAAACACCACGACCTTGCCTTCTTCGAGATACTGCAATGCCTTGGGCCGCACATAAGGCTCGACCACCTGCTCGATGGCGATGGCGGACATGACGCGCGCCACCAGCCCCTGCTTGTTCATGGCGTCGGCCAGTGCCAACGAATTCATGACCGTGGCCAGCATGCCCATGTAGTCGGCCGTGGCACGGTCCATGCCGACGGAGCCTCCCGCGACGCCGCGGAAGATGTTGCCGCCGCCGATCACGACTGCAACCTCCACACCCATGTTCACCACCTCGGCCACCTCTTCGACCATCCGAACGATGGTGGCGCGATTAATACCAAAGGCATCGTCTCCCATTAACGCCTCGCCCGACAGCTTCAACAAGATTCGCTTGTGGGCTGGGCGGGCATCAGACATGGGCAATTTCCTTACTTGGGGTTGGCGGGGCGAGTGTAGAACGAGGCGGTGAAAAAGCGGCGGCACACACACGTGCGCCGTCGCTTTGGGGCGTAACAGTTTTTACGCGGCGGCCTTAGCGGCAGCAACCTGGGCTGCAACTTCGGCTGCAAAGTCGTCGACCTTCTTTTCGATGCCTTCGCCGACCACATACAGGGTGAAGCCCTTGATGCTGGTGTTGGCGGCCTTGAGCATCTGCTCGACGGTCTGCTTGTCGTTCTTCACGAACGGCTGGTTGTGCAGCGAGACTTCCTTGAGGTACTTCTGCACGCCACCTTCGATGCGCTTGGCAACGATGTCGGCAGGCTGCGGCTTCTTGCCTTCGGCTTCGGCCGTCTTGCGGTCTTCCTCGGCCTTGCCCGCGGCAACCGCGCGCTCTTTTTCGATCAGGTCGGCGGGCACGTCGGCAGCCGAGATGGCAACCGGCTTCATGGCGGCGATGTGCATCGCAACGTCCTTGGCCGAAGTGTCGTCGCCTTCGAACTCGACCATCACGCCGATACGCGTGCCGTGCAGGTACGAAGCCAGTTGGCCATTGCCGCCGAAGTGCTTGAAGCGGCGGAAGCTCATGTTCTCGCCGATCTTGCCGATGAGGCCCTTGCGCACGTCTTCGAGCGTGGGACCGAAGCCGTCTTGCTCGTAGGGCAGCGCGCCCAGCGCGGCGATGTCCGCAGGGTTGTGCTTGGCGACCAGCATTGCGGCAGCGTTGGCCATGGCCAGGAAGCTGTCGTTCTTGGTGACGAAGTCGGTTTCGCAGTTGATCTCGATCATGCCGCCGGCCGAGCCTTCGACAAATGCCGTGACCACGCCTTCGGCGGTGATGCGGCCCGATGCCTTGCCAGCCTTGTTGCCGAGCTTGATGCGCAGCAGCTCTTCGGCCTTTTCCATGTTGCCGTCGGCCTCGGTCAGGGCCTTCTTGCATTCCATCATCGGCGCGTCGGTCTTTGCGCGCAGTTCGCCGACCATGCTTGCGGTGATTGCAGCCATTGTTCTATCTCCGTGTCCAAAAAATCAGATTAAAAAAAAGGGGCACCAAAGCCCCTTCTTCAGGCGCGTAAGAGCACTCGATCAGGCCGAGGCGCCCTCTTCGACTTCCACGAATTCGTCGCCGCTGCCTTCGGCAATGGCCTTGACCACGTCACCGGTGGCGCTGTTGCGGCCTTCGATGATCGCGTCGGCGATGCCGCGAGCGTAGAGCGTGACGGCCTTCGACGAGTCGTCGTTACCCGGAATGACGTAGTCGATGCCTTCGGGCGAGTGGTTGGAGTCCACCACGCCGATCAGCGGAATGCCGAGCTTCTTGGCTTCTGCCACGGCGATCTTGTGGAAGCCCACGTCGATCACGAAGATGGCATCCGGCAGCGCGGTCATGTCCTGGATGCCGCCGATGTCCTTCTCGAGCTTCTCGATTTCACGCGTGAAGGTGAGCTGCTCTTTCTTGCTCAGGCTGTCGAGGCCGGCTTCTTGCTGGGCCTTCATGTCCTTCAGGCGCTTGATCGAGGTCTTGACCGTCTTGAAGTTGGTCAGCATGCCGCCGAGCCAGCGGGTGTCCACGAACGGCACGCCGGCACGGCGCGCTTCGGCGGCCACGATTTCACGGGCCTGGCGCTTCGTGCCGACCATGAGGATGGTGCCGCGGTTGGCGGTGAGCTGCTTGGCGTACTTCATCGCGTCCTGGAACATCGGAAGCGACTTTTCCAGGTTGATGATGTGAATCTTGTTGCGATGGCCGAAGATGTACGGGGCCATCTTGGGGTTCCAGAAGCGGGTTTGGTGGCCGAAGTGGACACCGGCTTCCAGCATTTCGCGCATGGTGGTAGACATTGAAAATTACTCCAAAGGTTGGGTCTAAAATCCAGCCCGTTTTGCGCCTCCTTCGAATGGAGTCGCAACACCTTGATTGGGCCGGTTTGCGGATGTGTCTTGCTGTGTGTGGCGGTAGCCGTCACGCGGTCAGCGAAACCCAAAGAGTATAGCACGGCCCTCCCTGACTTTTCTCCTTGGCCCACCCCGCAACCAAGCCGTCCGCGCCCTCGCAACCGCCCATGAATGACCTTCACGCCACCCGTCTGAACTTGTTGGCAGGTGGCACCGATGCACGCACCGAATTGGAGCATGCCATCGGCATCGCCCAATCTCCGGCCTGCAGCCACGTCTTCACCCGCACGCTGTTCGACGAAGCCCGCCAGCAGGTCGCGCTGTCGGCGCCGCAAAGCAGGCTGGCGGGGCTCGCCTTCACTGCCAAGGACCTGTTCGACATCGAGGGGCAGCCGACCCCCGCCGGCTCCGTGGTGCTTTCGCATGCTCCGGCAGCCAGGGCCGACGCAGTGGCGGTCGCGCGGCTGCGCGCCGCGGGCGGCGTGCTGACCGGCCGCACCAACATGACCGAGTTCGCGTTCTCGGGCGTGGGAATCAATCCGCACCATGGCACGCCGGCCAACGTGAGCGACGCCGTCACGCCGCGCATTCCGGGCGGCTCGTCGTCCGGCGCCGCCATTTCGGTCGCGACCGGGGCGGCTTTCATCGGGCTCGGTTCGGACACGGGCGGCTCGATCCGCATTCCGGCGGCACTGAACGGCATCGTGGGATTCAAGAGCACCGCCCGCCTGGTGCCGGCCGATGGTGCGCTGCCGCTGTCGACCACGCTCGACACGGTCTGCGCCATGACGCGCTCGGTCCGCGACGCCATCGCCGCGCACGAAATCCTTGCGGCCCGCCGTGTGACCGCCGGCGCCGCCTCCCTGGGGGCCTACCGGCTCGCCGTGGTGAAGAACGTGTTCTTCGACGACATCGAGCCCGCGGTGGCCGGCGCCTTCGAGAACGCGCTGCAAACACTGCGCAGCGGGGGCGCACAGGTCGAGGAAATCGAGCTGCCGGAACTGGCGGAGCTGCAAGCCATCAACGCCACGGGCGGGTTTTCGGCAGCCGAGTCCTATGCCTGGCACCGGCTGCTTCTGGAACGCAGCGGCGCCGGCTACGACCCCCGCGTCGCCCAGCGCATCATCCGGGGCGCTGGCATGAAGGCGCACGAATACATCGACCTCGTGAATGCCCGGCGCGCATGGATCACCCGCGTCGAAGCGGCGCTGGCATCTTTCGACGCCGTGCTGTCGCCGACGGTGCCCATCACCGCACCCTCCATCGCCAGCGTGGCGCCGGGTGCCGAGCGCGACGACGAGTTCTTTCGCGTCAATGCGCTGCTGCTGCGCAACCCGTCGATCGTCAACATGCTCGACGGCTGCGCCATTTCCCTGCCCTGCCATGCCGCTGGCGAACTGCCGGTCGGCCTGATGCTGTGGCACGCCGCGCTGCACGACGACGCCGTTCTCGCAATTGCCCTGCAAGCGGAACACGCACTGCGAAGACAATAGCTCCACGCCCGTCGACGGGCGTCAGCCATCTCTTCTTACTCAAAGATTCAATGAAAATCGCGATCGTGGGCGCCGGCATCATCGGCGTCACCACCGCCTGGGAACTGGTTTCGGATGGCCATGAAGTCTCCGTGTTCGAGCGCCGCGGCGCTGCTGCCGAGGAGGCCAGTTTTGCGAATGCAGGCGTGGTCGCACCGGGCTATGTGACGCCATGGGCGGCGCCCGGCATGCGGGCCAAGGTGCTGCGCTCACTGCTCTCTCCGCACGGCGCCATCAAGTTGCGCTGGCCGCTGAGCACACGCGATCTGGGCTGGATGTCGCGCTGGCAGAAGGCTTGCAAGCTCGAAACCTACCTCGCCAACCGCGCGCGCATGCAACGCCTGGCGTTCTACAGCCGCACCCGGCTGCACGAGGTGACAGAGGCGCGCGAGCTGAGCTACGAGCGCAGCGACGGCTACCTCGTTCTGCTGCGCTCCAAGCGCGAAAAGAAACTGGTCCAGCCCGGGCTCGAGGTGCTGCGCGCGGCCGGCAGCGTCTTCAAGGAGGTCGACGCCGACGAAGCCCGGCGCATCGAACCCGCCCTCAGCACCGACACCGCGCTCGCAGGCGCCATCCACCTGCCCGAAGACGAGGTGGCCAACTGCCGCCAGTTCGCGCTGCTGCTCAAGTGGGAGGCCGAGGCACTCGGTGCCCAATTTCATTTCAATTGCGACATTGCGCCGCTGAGCCGCGCCGAGCCCACCTCCGTCTCACTTGCAAGCGGGTCGCCGCCGCTGCGCTTCGATGCGGTGGTGGTGTGCGCCGGGCTCGCCTCGGCCCAGCTGCTGCGCCCGCTCGGCCTGCGGATTCCGCTGGCACCGGTGTATGGCCACTCCATCAGCGCGCCGATTCGCGAATCGCTCAACGCCCCCCGCAGCGCCGTGATGGACGAACGCTACAAGGTCGCCATCTCGCGCCTGGGCCAGCGTGTGCGCGTGGCCGGCAGCGCCGAGATCGGCGGCTCGCTGAGCACCATGAACCCGTCCGCGGTGCAAACGCTCTACAAGGTGCTTCACGACTGGTTTCCCGGCGCGGTCACGCTGCAGTCGGGCGTGCAGCAATGGAAGGGTGCGCGGCCGATGCTGCCCGATGGCCCCCCGGTGCTCGGTGCCAGCGGCGTGCCGGGGGTCTGGCTCAATCTGGGCCACGGTTCGAGCGGTTGGGCGCTGTCGTGCGGCAGCGCACGCGTGGTGGCCGACCTGGTCGGTGGCCGCGATGCCGGTGTCGATCTCGAAGGCCTGGGCGTCGAGCGGCTCAGCCTCTAGGGTCTGACCCGCCGAAGCCTTCGCGGCTCCTGGTCAAGCGTTTCGTTCATCGGCCGCCGAGCGGCAAAATGGCCCGATGCAACGCATCACCTCCGCCACCGCCTTTGACCTGTTCGACATCGCGGCGACGCGTCGCATCGAGCATGCATCCGCGGCCACCCTGCCCTCCCACACGCTGATGCAGCGCGCGGGCCTGGCCGTGGCGCGGCTGGCAATGGCGCTCGCGCCGCATGCGCGCACGATCTGGATCGCCTGCGGGCCGGGCAACAACGGTGGCGATGGCTTCGAGGCCGCGGCGCAGTTGCAGCACCGGGGCTTCCTGCCGGTCGTCACGTTCGCGGGCGACGAAAACCGCCTGCCGCCGGATGCCAGGGCCTCGCTGCAACGGGCCAGGGACGCCGGCGTGATCTTCGCGCCGCAGCCGCCTCCCACGCATGACCTGGCCATCGATGCGCTGCTCGGCATCGGATCGACCCGGCCGCCCGAGGCCGTCATGGCCGAGTGGCTGCGCCGGATGCATGCAGGGGGACAACCGGTGCTCAGCGTCGACCTGCCCTCCGGGTTGAATGCCGACACGGGGGTCTGGAACGCCGCCCATCCAGCGGCCGACATCTCGGCCTGCCTGACCTTCCTGACCCTGAAGCCAGGCCTGTTCACAGCCCAGGGCCGCGACGCGGCGGGCACGGTGTGGTTCGACGACCTGGGTTGCAGCAGCATGGCCGAGCCGCCCGCTGCACGCCTTGCAGGCGCGCCAACGAACCGGGCGCGCAGCCACGCGTCGCACAAGGGCAGCTATGGCGATGTTGCGGTGATCGGTGGCGCGCATGGCATGGCGGGCGCTGCGCTGCTGGCCGGATCGGCCGCGTTGCACGCGGGCGCCGGACGCGTTTTCGTCGGGCTGCTCGACCCGAGGGCAGCTCCCGTCGACCTGGCGCAACCCGAGCTGATGCTGCGAGACGCCAACGCGCTCGATCTTTCGGGCGTGACTGCGGTCTGCGGATGCGGCGGCGGTGCAGACGTCCGTGCGGTGCTGCCGCGCGTGCTGGCGACAGCGGCGGCACTGGTGCTCGACGCCGATGCGTTGAACGCGATTGCTGCCGACAGCGGGTTGCAAACGCAACTGGCGTCGCGCGCCCGGCGCGGAAAGCCGACCGTGATCACCCCGCATCCGCTCGAAGCTGCGCGCCTTCTGAATTGCACGGCCGCCGACATTCAGGCGGACAGGCTCGCAGCAGCCCGCCAGCTGGCGTCGCGCTACGGCGCGATTGCCGTGCTCAAGGGCTCGGGAACGGTGATTGCCGACGGCAGCGGCGCGCCGCCGGTGCTCAATGCGACCGGCAACGCCAGGCTCGCGACCGCCGGCACGGGCGATGTGCTGGCCGGAATGATCGGCGCCGCGCTGGCGACGCAAAAACCGGCTTTCGAGGCGGCGCACGAAGCCGTCTGGCGCCACGGCCACATCGCCGACACATGGCCGGCCAACGCGCCGCCGCTGACGGCGGGCGCCTTGGCGCGCCAGGCGCCCTGCTGACGAGGTTTTGTCTAGCCGCGCCCGACGAAGGGCATCTTCGTTGCCATGACCGTATGGAACAGCACGTTGGCTTCCAACGGCAGGTTCGCCATGTAGAGCACCGACTGGCCCACGATCTTGACGTCCATCAGCGGCTCGATGGCGAGTTCGCCGTTGGCTTGCGGCACGCCCTTGGCCATGCGCGCCGCCAGTTCGGTCATGGCGTTGCCTACATCGATCTGGCCCACCGCGATGTCGTACTTGCGCCCGTCGAGCGAAGCGGTCTTGGTCAGGCCTTCCACGCCGTGCTTGGTTGCGGTGTACGCCGCCGAATTCGGCCGGGGGGCGGTGGCCGAAATGGAGCCGTTGTTGATGATGCGGCCGCCGCGGGGCGTTTGCGCTTTCATCGTGCGGAACGCCTGCTGGATGCAGAAGAACATCCCGGTCAGGTTGATGTCGACCACGCCGCGCCATTGTTCCGGCGTCCAGTCTTCGAACGGGCCCGGCGGATTGCCCACGCCGGCATTGTTGAACAGCAGGTCGACACGGCCGAAGCGCTCCACCGCGGCGGCGAACAGCGCCTGTACCGATTCGGCGTTGGACACGTCGGTGGGCACCGCGAAGGCCCGCGCGCCAGCGCCCGACTCTTCCGTCACCTGCTCCAGCGGCTCCAGGCGGCGCCCGGCCAGGGTCACGTTCCATCCGTCGGCCAGGAGTGCCAGCGCCGCGGCGCGTCCGATGCCCGTGCCAGCGCCCGTGACGATCGCGATGCGGCCCTTGTTGTTTTCCACGCTCATGTTCAGTGTCTCCTTCTCGGTGTGTCTGTAGGGGATAGGTGCAGTGCGTTGCTCGTCATGCACGGCGAGGCTTGCGCCCCTTCATCTTGTTGGCGGCCTTCTTGACCGCCGATTTGAAGGCCTGCATGGCCGACTGGGGGCCTGCCGCAACGGCGCTCGCGCCGCGTTCGATACGCGGCTCGGGAACGGCTTCGGCCTTGTGGCGCGAGCTGCGCTTGGCCGATGCCTTGACCGGCACGCCGGCCGAACCCACACCCTTGTCTTTCATGGCGCGCGCGGTGAGCTCTTCGCCTTCGCGCACCAGGCGGAAATCGATCTTGCGCCCGTCCAGGTCGACGCGGCTCACCTGCACCCGCACGCGCGTGCCGATGGCATAGCGAATGCCGGTGCGCTCGCCGCGCAGTTCCTGGCGCATTTCGTCGAACTTGAAGTATTCGCCGCCGAGTTCCGTGATGTGCACCAGGCCTTCGACATACATGGCGTCGAGCGTGACGAAGATGCCGAAGGTGGTGGCCGCAGTGACCACGCCGCCGTACTCCTCGCCCAGGTGCTCGCGCATGTACTTGCACTTGAGCCATGCCTCGACGTCGCGGCTGGCTTCGTCGGCGCGGCGTTCGTTGGCGCTGCAATGCAGGCCGGCAGCTTCCCAGGCCAGTACTTCCTTGGTTGGCGCGACGGTGGCTTTCTGCGGCTTGGTGGTCGGCGCCTTGACACGCGAAGCCAGCCGCTTGGCCAGCTTGGCATGCGCCTCGCCCGGCGTCGGCAGCATCGGCAGTTGGTAGCGCGTCTTGCCGAGAATTGCCTTGATCACGCGATGCACCAGCAGGTCCGGATAACGCCGGATCGGGCTCGTGAAGTGGGTGTAGGCCTCGTACGCCAGGCCGAAGTGGCCGCTGTTGATCGGCGTGTAGATCGCCTGCTGCATCGAGCGCAGCAGCATGGTGTGGATCTGCTGCGCGTCGGGCCGCTCCTTCGTGGCCTCGGCAATCGCCTGGAACTCGCCGGGCCGCGGGTCGTCGGTGATGCTCAACCCAACGCCCATGGCCTTCAGGTAGCCGCGCAGGATCTCCTTCTTCTCGGGCGTCGGGCCTTCGTGCACGCGGAACAGGCCCGGATGCTTGCCTTCGGCGATGAAGTCGGCGCTGCACACGTTGGCGGCGAGCATGGCCTCTTCGATCAGGCGGTGCGCCTCGTTGCGCGTGCGCGGCACGATCTTCTCGATGCGGCCCGCGTCGTCGCAGATGATCTGCGTCTCGGTGGTTTCGAAGTCGACCGCGCCACGCTTGCCGCGCTGCTTGAGCAGTGCCTTGTACACGTCGGCCAGGTTCAGCAGGTCCTTCACGCGGTCCTTGCGCTTGGCCGCCTCGGGGCCCCGGGTGTTGCCAAGAATGGCAGCCACTTCGGTATAGGTGAAGCGTGCATGGCTGAACATCACCGCCGGATAGAACTGGTAGGCGTAGATTTCGCCGTCGGCGGCCACGAGCATGTCGCACACCATGCACAGGCGCTCGACCTCGGGGTTCAACGAGCACAAGCCGTTCGAAAGCTTCTCCGGCAGCATCGGAATAACGCGGCGCGGGAAGTAGACACTGGTGGCGCGGTCGTACGCATCGATATCGATCGCCGAGCCGGTCTGCACATAGGCGCTGACGTCGGCAATGGCAACCAGCAGACGCCAACCCTTGCCGCGGCCAACCTTCGCGGGCTCGCAATACACGGCGTCGTCGAAGTCGCGCGCGTCCTCACCGTCGATGGTGACCAGCGGCACGTCGGTCAGGTCGATGCGGCCCTTCTTGTCGGCGGGCCGGACCTTCTCCGGCAGCGCCTTGGCCTCGGCCAGGCATTCCGCGGAGAACTCATGCGGCACGCCGTACTTGCGCACCGCAATCTCGATCTCCATCCCGGGGTCGTCGATCTCGCCAAGCACTTCTTTCACGCGCCCCACGGGCTGGCCGAACAGGGCCGGCGGCTCGGTGAGTTGCACGACCACGACCTGTCCCACCTTGGCGGGACCGGTCGCGCCCTTGGGGATCAGTACGTCCTGGCCGTAGCGCTTGTCTTCGGGCGCAACGAGCCAGATGCCGCCTTCATGCAACAAGCGGCCGATGATCGGCTGCTCGGGGCGTTCGACGATTTCGACCACGCGTCCTTCGGGGCGCCCGCGCCGGTCTTGCCGCACCACGCGCGCCTTGACGCGGTCCTTGTGCAGCACTGCGCGCATCTCGTTCGGGGGCAGATAGATGTCGGCTTCGCCGTCGTCGCGCTGCACGAAACCGTGCCCATCGCGATGTCCTTGAACAGTTCCTTCAAATTCATCCAGCAGACCGCTGGAATGGCCATTATTTTTGATATGATTCTCTCTTTCCTGAAATTCAAAACATAACTGCTTCGGCAGCTATGTGGGCCCAGATGGCGGAATTGGTAGACGCACTAGTTTCAGGTACTAGCGAGTAACATCGTGGAGGTTCGAGTCCTCTTCTGGGCACCACCCCTACCAAGCTGAAACCCCTGTGAATCAACGATTTACAGGGGTTTTTTCTTTGCCCTGGGAACATGATCGAGGGATGCTCTCCCTCTCGAAAGCCGATCGTGGCCAAACAAGGCCCGACCGACAGCAAGCCGCCGCATTCGCACACGCCTTCGCGGTCCCGAGTGGGGACATCCTGCGAGATTGTTTCGGGCGGCGCGGATTCAAACAGATGCAACGGGCTTCGTCTCATGAAATGCTGCGGCGGCCGCCCATGGAGAGCGGCTTTCTCGCCATTCTGACGCAGTACATCGACGAATGATCGCGCACAGTCTCAAGAAGCGGGGTAACCGGATCAATACACCGTGTTGCCAGTAAAGGTGAACCGCAAACCCAACCTGATGGGCGCGGCGTTCAACTCGCCAAAGTGATCACGGTCGGATCTGCGGGTTGCAGCGGCCTGTGAAGCCGACGTACACCTTACCACGCCGCGGTATCGCGGCTCCGACGATCTGGCTGCCAGAGCCTGGCCTGCCAAACTGCGCCATAGTCTGCGCCGGCACATCGCGCTCTGCGAGTCTCTACTTTTCATGGCCCTTTTTCAAAGCATCAGGCAATGGGCGTCGCGGATCAAGCGCGACGCCGTCACGTTGTGGTTTGCCTACCGCCATCCCGACACGCCCTGGTTCGCCAAGGCGCTTGCCGCCTTTGTCGTCGCCTATGCGCTGAGCCCGATCGATCTCATCCCCGATTTCATTCCGGTGCTCGGCTATGTCGACGACGCCCTGCTGCTGCCCGCCCTCATCTGGCTGAACATCCGCCTCATTCCGGCAGTTGTGCTCGAAGAATGCCGCGGCCAGGCCGACAAGTGGATGAAAGAGCAAGGCGCCAGGCCTCGAAGCGTTGCGGGCGCAGTGATCATCGTCGGCCTCTGGATCGGCACGTCCATTGCCCTTTGGGCCTGGTTCGACAGCTAGCTTTTGCCCGATGGCCGGGCCTCGACAGTTCATGAAATTACTGTACATTTATACAGTCTTTTCACAAAGGATAACTGCCATGTCCACGCCTGAAGAAGCCCCTCCCGCACGCAACCATGCCTTGGCAGAAGCCTTGGCGTGGATTTCGAAATTCGCGCATGCATGGAAGGCGATCGAACCCGCGCCTCATGCGCTGAGCATCGATGGATTCATCATCTGGGGGCCGGTGCTCTATGAAAAGCACGGCAAGGAAGATCCCGTGGCACTCGCCGCGCAGCTGTACGGCAAGTCAGGGGACTACTTCAAATACCTCTATCCGGGTCGCATGCACGACGCTGGCGAAGCGCTCCCGTTTTAGCCAGGAGGCATGAAGCAGGGCTGCGGGCAGTCTCTCTGCACGCACGCTCAGACGAGAAAGTCGTGTCAAAAATCACGCTTTTGAGCCAAATATGCGTCTAAAAGTAACGGAATGGCGCGCACAATGTTACCTTTGGTTTGAGTAACTCAAATTTAAGGAGCCCATTGTGATCACAGCATTTACTTTGCTAGGCGGCATGTTTCTTGGAGCGTTGTTCATGAGCCTTCTGGTCATCTCACGTTCGGATGACTAGGAACAACCGGGCCCTGCCCGCCCCGATCAAGCCTCTTCGGAAAGCCCGCTTCAAGCGGGCTTTTCTTTTGGCGGGTCAGATCGGCAGCGCAATCAGATCGTGGCCCTCGGCACCCACGATGCGGGCCTTGGTGAATTCACCCACCTTGAGCGTCTTGCTGATCTTCTCGGGCGGCAGCAAGCGAACGGTGCCGTCGATCTCTGGTGCGTCGGCGTAGGTACGGCCTACTCCGCCTTTTCGACCCATGCCCGGCGCGGAATCCACGAGCACCTGCATGGTTGCGCCGATGCGCTGGCGCAGCTTGGCAATCGACACCGCCTCCGCCACTTCCATGAACCGGGCGCGGCGTGCTTCGCGCTCGGCCGGCGGCAGCATGCCGGGAATGTCGTTGGCCGTGGCACCTTCGACGGGGCTGTAGGCAAAGCAACCGGCCCGGTCGATCTGGGCCTCGCGAATGAAATCGAGCAGATGCTCGAACTCCTGCTCGGTTTCGCCGGGGAAGCCGGCAATGAAGGTGCTGCGGATCACGAGCTCGGGACAGACCTCGCGCCAACGCGCGAGCCGCTCAAGATTCTTCTCGCCGCTGGCCGGCCGCTTCATGCGCTTGAGCACGTCGGGATGGCTGTGCTGCAACGGCACGTCGAGGTAAGGCAGCACCTGCCCGCTCGCCATCAACGGAATGATTTCGTCCACGCTCGGATACGGGTAGACATAGTGCAGCCGTACCCAGGCGCCGTAGGGCTCCGCGATTTCGCCCAGCGTGCGCACCAGTTCGAGCATGCGCGTCTTGACTGGTTTGCCGTCCCAGAAACCGGTGCGGTACTTGACGTCCACGCCATAGGCCGAGGTGTCCTGGCTGATGACCAGCAGTTCTTTCACGCCCCCTTCGAACAGGGCCTTGGCCTCGCCGAGCACGTCGCCGACAGGACGCGACACCAGGTCGCCACGCATCGACGGAATGATGCAGAAGGTGCAGCGGTGATTGCAGCCTTCGCTGATCTTCAGGTACGCATAGTGCCGCGGCGTGAGCTTGAGGCCTGCGATGCCGAAGGTGTTGGGCACCAGGTCGACGAAGGGATCGTGCGGCTTGGGCAGGTTGGCATGGACCGCATCCATGACCTCTTGCGTGGCGTGCGGACCGGTCACGGCCAGCACGCTCGGATGCATCTGCCGCACCAGGTTGCCGCCCTGGTCGCCGGTCTTGGCGCCCAGGCAGCCCGTGACGATCACGCGGCCGTTTTCCGCCAGTGCCTCGCCGATGGTGTCGAGGCTTTCCTTCACGGCATCGTCGATGAAGCCGCAGGTGTTGACGATCACCAGGTCGGCACCTTCGAAGGTCTTCGCCGTCTGGTAGCCCTCGGCGCTCAGCTGGGTCAGGATCAGTTCGGAATCGGTCAGGGCCTTGGGGCAGCCCAGGCTCACGAAGCCGACTTTGGGGGCAGCCGGCGTGGCCGTACGTTCAGGGGAGGCAACTTCGCTCATATGCCTCTATTGTCCCAGCTATCGGCCGGGACCGGGATTTCAGGGGCGTTTGATGCCGAATGCGCCCAGAACCTGCTCGGTGTTCTTCTGCATCTGTTCCTGCATTTGCAGGAACACGTTCTTGGACTGCTCGACGTAGTTGCCCATCAGCCCCTGGAGCATCGGCGACTGCATGGTCATGAAGCGCGACCACATCTCGGGCGTGAGGCCTTCGGCCTTTTCGGTGAGCTGGGCCTGCACCTCGGTCATGGCCTGGATGTTCTTCTCGAGGTACGGGCCCATGTAGCCCTGCATCGCCTGTCCGTAGAAACGGATGATGTTGGACAGCACCTGCTCGGTGAACATCGGCGCGCCACCCGCTTCTTCTTCGAGAATGATCTGCAGCAGGATGCTTCGCGTGAGGTCGTCGCCGGTCTTGGCATCGCGCACCACGAACTGAGCGTTCTGTATAACCAGCTGCTTCACCTCGGTCAGGGTGATGTAGGTGGATGTCTCGGTGTCGTAGAGCCTTCGGTTGGGGTACTTCTTGATTACACGTTGCACCGGCTTGACCCCGGACTTCTTGCTCTGCACTGCGGACTCCTTCACATGGATGCCCATGTCATCCGATCAATTCTAGGTAGCGGTTTTGCTGCATCGCGACAAGGTTTACCCTGACCACCCCTCGGTCAGCAAGATCCGCGTCCTTCAGTCGAGCGTTGTCGCGTACTCGGCGCCGCATGCGGCGCAGGTCGCCGTCTCGGGGCGTTCTTCCGTCGCATCCCTGAAACGCAACGGGCTCTTGTGCCCGTAGACGACCCAGCAACGCGGACAGTGCTCCTGGCCGGTGGTCGGCAGATACGCGCGAGCACGCTGTTCGGCGCGCTCTTGCGTCACGGGCGTGCCCTGCCGCTGGGCGCGCGCCACCTCGCGTGCAGCCATGGTGTCGGTGCGGCCGCCTGCGTGGTCGTTGATGCCATAGACCGCGCGCGCAAATTCAATGGGGGCTTGCCTGAGCAATGCGGCCAGGCGCTTGTCGGCATGAGCCCGATCAACCAGCGTTGATCGCGTATTCATCAGATCGCTTGTCAAGAAAATTGGAAAAGGTTTGCAGTGCGGCCAAGGTAGCACAACAACGTGGCCATGGTCTTTGTCTGCTTCACCGCTGGGACGATCAAGACACCGGGGAACCCGGTGAAAGCTCTGTTCAACAGACCCGGTGGTTGGCCGGATGTTGGAACAGAAATTGGTAGGCGCGATTGGACTCGAACCAACGACCCCCACCATGTCAAGGTGGTGCTCTAACCAGCTGAGCTACGCGCCTAAGGATGTGTCCGAGAAGCAGCTATTGTAGCAGGAGAAAACGCGCTTTTTAGCGCCGACGTGCAGATCGCACACCTGCAACCGCCGTGACGATGCCGAGCACCTGCGTCAGCCGCGCCGCATCGGTGATCTCCACAGTGAACGTCATCCATGCCGTGCCCTTGACCGATTGCGTCTGCACGCCGATGACATTCATCTTCTCGCGCGCAAAGACATCGGAGATATCGCGCAGGAGGCCTTGGCGATCTGCCGCTTCCACGGCCACGTCGACGGCATAGACCGGCGCCTCGCCGCCCTTCTTGGCCGCGCCCCATTCGACATCGATGACGCGCTCGCCGTCGCGCGCGGCCATCGTGCGGAAGTTGCTGCAATCGGTGCGGTGCACGCTCACGCCGTGTCCGCGCGTCACGAAGCCGCTGATGGCATCGGGCGGTGCCGGCTTGCAGCACTTGGCGAGCTGCGTCATCAGCGATGACACGCCCACCACCAGCACACCGCCCTTGCCCGATTTTTCGCTCGCGCGCGGCTTCTTGATCTGCACGCCATCGTCCGGATTCGGCGCGGGCTCCGGCGGCCGCAGCAGCACCTCGATGTTGCGCAGCGAGAACTCGTCCTTGCCAACCACTTCGAACAAATGGTCCGCCGACTTGAAGCCCAGCTGCGAAGCCAGGTCCTCGAGCCGCGTCGACGTCTTGCCTTCGCGCTGCAGCAGCTTCTCGACGGCCTCGCGCCCTCGCGCCACGGTCTCGTGCGTGATCTGCGCGTTGAACCACGCGCGCACCTTGGCACGCGCGCGGTGGCTGGCAAGGTAGCCCAGCTCGGCATTGAGCCAGTCGCGCGACGGGCCGCCCTCCTTGGCCGCGATGATCTCCACCGTCTGCCCATTGGACAGCGGCGTGTTGAGCGGCACCATCGCGCCATCGACGCGCGCACCGCGGCACCTGTGGCCGAGCGTCGTGTGCACGGTGTAGGCAAAGTCGACGGGCGTCGCGCCCTGCGGCAGCTCGACAATGGCCGCGTCCGGCGTCAGCACATAGATGCGGTCGTCGAACAGCCCCTGGCCTTGCGAGCCGCCCGAAAGATCGCGCTCCCACGCCAGAAGCTGCCGCAGCACGGCGATCTTCGCGTCGTACTCTCCGCTCGCCCACACGCCCGCATAGCCCTTGTGCCCGGCTTCCTTGTAGGCCCAATGCGCCGCCACGCCGTGCTCGGCATGGTCATGCATTTCTTCCGTGCGGATCTGGATCTCGATCGGCTTGCCGGGCTTGCCATCGACCATCTCGCGCACCACGGTGTGCAGCGACTGGTAGCCGTTGGGCTTGGGCCGCGCGATGTAGTCGTCGAACTCTTCGTCGATCGGCAGGAAATGCGAATGCACCCAGGCCAGCGCCGCGTAGCAATCCTTCACGTCGGGCACCACCACGCGCAGCGCGAGGATGTCGAACACCTGCGCGAAGTCGAGCGACTTGCCACGCATTTTCTTGACGATGCTGTAGATGTTCTTCGGCCGCCCCTGCACGATGGCGCGCACGCCCTCGGCCTGCAGCTCGCTTTCGAGCTGCGAGCGCAGCTGCTCGACATGGCCTTCGCGCTCGACCCGCTTTTCGTCGAGCAGGCGTGCAATCAGCTTGTAGGTTTCGGGTTCCAGGAAGCGGAACGAGAGATCCTCGATCTCCCACTTCACCTGCCAGATGCCGAGCCGGTTGGCCAGCGGCGCAAACACCTGCAGCGATTCGCGGGCCACGCTTTCGGGCGCCGGCCGCTTGCTGGCCGCGGCGTGCCGCAGGGTCTGGAGCCGCGAGGCGAGGCGCAGCATCACGACGCGCAGGTCGCGCGAAAACGCGAGCAGCATCTTGCGCACGTTCTCGGTCTGCGCGCCCGCGCCTTCCGACAGATGGTGGCCCTGCGAAGCCGAGCGGGCCTGCTCCTGCACGCGGACCAGCTTGGTGGTTTCGACCGCCAGCGCCGCGAAGTTGTCGCCGAACACCTTGGCAATCACTTCCTGCGGGCGGTTCAGGTGCTGGCAGGCATAGACCAGATAGCTCGCGGCCTGCATGGCCTCGGAGCCGCCCATCTTGGCGACGATGGCCGCCACGGCATCGGCGTGCGCCAGCGTGTTCTCGCCGGTGTCGAGCTTCTCGTCGGCAATCAATGGCTCGGCAAATGCGCGCGCCCGGGCGAGCATGTTCTCCATCACCGGGGTGCGATCCGCCGTGGCGGCGGACAGCGGATAGTCCGCCACTGCCGAATCGGGGGTGTGTGCCGTTTGAAGGCTCGAAGAATCGCGCTTCACGCTGCCCTCAATCGAACAGGAAGGATGTGACGGCCAGGACTTGCGCAGGGTCGACGAAGGTCGGCGCATGGCCCACGCCTTCGAATTCGATCAGCGCCGCGCGGGGCCCGCGCTGCGTCATGGCCAGCGCCGTTTCGCGCGACAGCAGATCCGACTGGGCGCCACGCGTCACCAGGGTTCGCGCCTCGATGGCGTCGTACAGGCTCCACATCACCGCGCCGCCCTGGGCCGCGGCCTCGGGCGTGATGGCGCGCAGCGACACGGCAATGGCTGGGTCGTAGTGGAGCAGGCAGGGACCGGCTTCGCCGCCGCCGGCTTCATCGGCCTCCAGCTTGCACGCACCGTCAGCCGTGCGCCGGGATGCCGGCACCACCATGTGCTTGGACAGCGAAAGCCATTGCTCAGGCGTATGGGGACCGAAGCTGGTCGAAATTGCCCACATGGCGTCCGCCGCTTCCTGCAGGCTCGCATAGCGGCCGCCCTGGCCCACGTAGGCGCCAATGCGCTGGATGGCCACGGCCTCGATCGTCGGGCCGACGTCATTCACGATGAAGCGGCGTATGGGCCGGGGCAGCGGCAATTGCCTGTGGCCGGCCAGCACGAAACCGATGAGTCCGCCCATGCTGGTACCCAGATAGTCGAGCGTATCGATCGGCTGTTCGCGATGCAGCTGCGCCAAGAGCGCCACCATGTCGGCCGCATAGACCGGCACCTGGTAGAGCGCCGGATCGCGCAGCCAGTCGCTTCGGCCGCGCCCTGCGACATCGGGACAGACCACGCGCACGTCGCCGCCGGCGCGGGCCACGATGGCCTGGGCCAGCACGTCGAAATCTCGCCCCTGTCGGGTCAGGCCGTGCACGCACATCACCAGACGCGCACTGCGCGCGCTGCCCCATTGCCAATAGGCCATGCGATGCCCGCCTTGGGGGTCGTCGCACGCCACGTAATGAAGCGTCGGTTCTGTCATGAAAACGAAGTCGTCCTGGTGCGGATAATGTCTCGTCGCATCCTAATTCATCCGGAGATTGAACTTCATGCTCAAAGGCAAAACCGCGCTTGTCACGGGGTCCACCAGCGGCATTGGCCTTGCCATTGCCGAGGCACTTGCACAACAAGGCGCGCACATCGTGCTCAACGGTTTCGGCGATGCCGAGACTCCCAAGGCCCGCATCGAAGCGCTCGGCGTGCGCGCCGAATACCACGGCGCCGACATGAGCAAGCCCGACCAGATCGAGGACATGATGAAGTTCGCCGCGTCCAGGTTCGGCCGCGTCGACATCCTCGTCAACAACGCCGGCATCCAGCACGTGGCAAAGGTCGAGGACTTTCCGCCCGAGCGCTGGGACGCCATCATTGCAATCAACCTCACGAGCGCGTTCCACACGACGCGGCTCGCGATTCCGGCCATGCGCGAAGCCAATTGGGGACGCATCGTCAATGTCGCGTCGGCCCACGGGCTGGTCGCTTCGGCGCAGAAGTCCGCCTACGTGGCGGCCAAGCACGGCATCGTCGGCTTCACCAAGTCGGTAGCGCTCGAAACCGCGACCACCGGCATCACCAGCAATGCGATCTGCCCGGGCTGGGTGCTGACCCAGCTGGTGCAAAAGCAGATCGACGACCGCGCGGCACGCGAAGGCATCTCGGCCACGCAGGCGCAAAACGAACTGCTCGGGGAAAAGCAGCCTTCGCTGCAGTTCACCACGGTCGAGCAGCTCGGCGGACTGGCGGTGTTCCTGTGCTCGCCGGCCGCCGACCAGGTCCGCGGCGTGGCCTGGCAAATGGACGGCGGCTGGACCGCACAGTGATCAAAGGGGGAGCGGGCCGCGCCCTCCCCCGCGCCTGCCTGCCCCTCTACTTGAGCTGCACCGAACCCGACACGTTCACCACCACGCTGGTCTTCCCGGCTTCCACCGGCACTGGCGCATCGGGGGAAAAAGATTTGGCCGATGCGGCCATGGCGCGCGGCCGGATCGGGCCGCTGTCGTTCGCGTTCACCGAGACCTCGCGCAGCGTATAACCGGCAAAGCCGAAGCCCTTGGCCAGCTCGGTGGCCTTCTGCTTGAAGTTTTCGATCGCGATGGTCTGGGCCTCCGTTTCGCTCCTGGCGCGCTGCTCGCGGCTCAGCGCGAAGCCCACATTGCCGACGTTGAGCGTGGTGATGCGCCCTGCCGTCTGCGTGATGCGCGGGAAGTCGCGGCCCTCGAGCACCATTTCAGCGGAGCCCTGCCAGCCGTTGATCTTTCCTTCGCGGGTGTAGCGCGGCGACAGGCTGAAGTTGCCGGTGCGCACGTCGAGTTGCCCGGGCTGGGCGTTCTTCTTGGCTTCGGCCAGCGCCGCATCCACCGCGGCCTTGAGCTGCGACTGGACGGTGGCAGCATCGGTGGCGTCGCGCGTGGTGGTGAGTGTCATGCTCAGCAGGTCCTGCTGCACTTCGACCGTGCCCGAGGCAGTGAGTTGCAGCACGTTCTGCGGCGGCGGGGCCATGTTCTGCGCCGTGGCACTGCCTGCGGCCGCTGCCGCGGCCAACGCGGCGCAGGCCGCGATCCAACTGATTTTCTTCAAGACGAGTTACCCCCTGGATTGGTATTCGAGAACGCAAGACCGCGCGCCGCGCCGCCTCAGCGGCGCTGGCTGCGGGGCAAGGTCAAGGCGCGGGCCGCCGACATCGGCGGCGGCGCGATTCGCTCGGCCGGCTGCGATTCTGCCGAATTCATTGCCCTGGGGGGTGTGCCGGGCGGTGTCCACTGGCCGCGCACCTGCTGGCGCAATTCGAAGAGTTCGGCCGCCGTCAGGCGCCTGCCGGCCGCCGCCTCCTCCCGCCGGATCTCGTCGCGCTGTGCCGCCCGGTGAGCCGCCACGGCTTCGCGCACTTCGTTGCGGCGCGAATCGCCGACCTTGAGGAAATCTCCAGCCGTGGCCCAGGTCGAGCCGCAGCTGCAGGCAACGAGGATCGGCAACGCGGAAAAGAGGGTTCTCATTGAACGGAAGTCATAAGACAAGTGCACTTTGCCACCGCCGGACGAAGGCCGGATGGCTAGACAGCTAGCGACCGCAAGTTTTGTAACTTAGTGTCAAACAATAAGTAAAACTGGCTCAGCGAGGGCTCAACGCCTTCAGAATCGGCGCTGTTACAAATTCAACGTTGTAGAAATGACTCAAGTTCCCGCTCGCACCGACAAGATCGTGATCGTCGACGACGACGCCCGCATCCGCGACCTGCTTCGCCGCTACCTGACCCAGGAAGGTTTCGAAGTGATCGTGGCCGAGGACGGCAAGGCGCTCAACCGCATCCTGTTGCGCGACACGGTCGATTTGATCGTGCTCGACCTGATGATGCCCGGCGAGGACGGCCTCTCGGTCTGCCGCCGCCTGCGCGCCGCCAACGACCGCACGCCGATCATCATGCTCACCGCCAAGGGCGAAGATGTCGACCGCATCGTCGGTCTTGAGGTCGGCGCCGACGACTACCTTGGCAAGCCCTTCAATCCCCGCGAACTGCTGGCGCGCGTGCACGCCGTGCTGCGCCGCCGTCCGCCGCTCGAGGCGCCCGGTGCCCCATCCACCGAGAACGAAACCGTCACTTTCGGGCCGTTCGCCTTCGACCTCGGCTCGCGCACGCTCAAGAAGGACGGCGAAGAGCTTTCCCTGACCACCGGCGAATTCGCGATGCTGAAAGCGCTGGTGCGCCATCCGCGCCAGCCGCTCTCGCGCGAAAAACTGGCCCAGCTGGCACGCGGCCGCGAATTCGAGCCCTTCGACCGCAGCCTCGATGTGCAGATCTCGCGCCTGCGCAAGCTGGTCGAAGCCGACGCCGCGGCGCCCCGCTACATCCAGACGGTGTGGGGCGTAGGCTATGTCTTCGTGCCGGACGGCACGGCCTGACGACATCCCGAGGTGGCCATCGGCCTGAATTCAGCCAGACCCAGCCCAGCCCAGGAGGACGGCGCCCAGGTCACGATGCCGAGCCCTCTGGAGGGCGCCGGCCAGCGTGACCGGCGACCGGGCCTCAAGCTCGGCTTCAGCCTTTTCTGGCGCACATTTTTCCTGCTCGCGCTGCTGCTGATCGGCTGCACGGTCGCGTGGCTGCAAACCTTTCGCTCGCTCGAGTACGAGCCCCGTGCCATCCAGACGGCGCACCAGATCGCCTCGCTGGTGAACCTTACGCGCGCGGCGCTGGTGTATTCGGACGCGATCACGCGGGTGTCGCTGATCAAGACGCTGGCCGATCAGGAAGGCGTGCGCATCCTGCCGCGCGAACCCAACGACCGCTTCCAGCCCTACACCAGCGGCGCGCTCGACCAGCGCGTGACCGAGGAACTGATCGACCAGCTCGGCGAAGGCACCACCGTGGCCAGCCGCGTCAATGACGAGCCCGGCCTGTGGATCGGCTTCACCATCGAAAGCGACGCCTACTGGCTGCTGCTCGACCCGACCCGCTTCAGCCGCGTGGGGGGCCGCACGTGGCTGGTCTGGCTCAGCACCGCCATGGCCTTGTCCCTGGCCGGCGCGGCGCTGATCACCCGGCTCATCAACCTGCCGCTCAAGCAGCTGTCGCGCGCCACCATGCAGGTGCGCGAGGGCGAGTACGAGGCGCACCGGCTCGACGAAAGCGCGCGCACCAACGAGATCCGCGCGGTCAACATCGGCTTCAACCGCATGGCCGACCAGCTCGCCAAGATCGAGCAGGACCGCGCCATCATGCTGGCCGGCATTTCGCACGACCTGCGCACCCCGCTGGCGCGCCTGCGCCTGGAAACAGAGATGAGCGTGGCCGACGAGGACGCGCGCGACCACATGGCGGCGGACATCGCCCAGCTGGACGCGATCATCGACAAGTTCCTCGACTACGCACGGCCCGACCACGTCGATCCCAAGCCCGTGCTGCTGCGCGACGTGGTCGATGCCTGCACCTATGCCGTGCAGGATTACGAAGAAATGAAGATCCGGGTCGATGTGCCGTCCGACCTCCGCGTGCTGGGCGACGAGGTCGAACTCACCCGCGTGATCTCCAACCTGGTGGAGAACGCGCGGCGCTACGGCAAGACGCCCTCCACCGGCGTGGCCGACGTCGTGATCCAGGCCCAGGCCAACAACGACGCGGTGCTGATCAAGGTGCGCGACCACGGCGCGGGCGTCGAACCCGCCCTGCTCTCGCAATTGACCAAGCCGTTCTTCCGGGGCGACGTGGCGCGCACCTCCGCCGCCGGCGCCGGCCTCGGCCTGTCGATCGTGGCCAAGAACATCGAGCGCATGGGCGGCACCTTTGCGCTCACCAGCACGCCGGGACGCGGCCTGGCGGCGCACATTCGCATGCCGCGCGCCATGCCCGAGCCCAGGCCCATGGATCCCCCCGGCCGGCGCGCCTGACTCAGCGGTGCAGCAGAACCACCGCGCGGGCTTCCATCGCGCGGCCCTCGCCGACCGGCCCGAGCTTCTCGGCCGTCTTGGCCTTCACGTTGACCTGATCGGGCGCGAGGCCCAGCGCCCCTGCGATACGCTGGCACATGGCCTGAATGTGCGGGGCCAGCTTGGGCGCCTGCGCGATCACCGTGCTGTCGACATTGCCGATCTCCCAGCCCGCGGCGCGTACGCGGCGCGCCGCCTCGCCCAGCAGCACGGCCGAGTCGGCGCCGCGAAACTGCGCATCGGTGTCGGGGAAATGCCGTCCGATGTCGCCCAGGCCCGCCGCACCCAGCAATGCGTCGGTGATGGCATGCAGCAGCACGTCGGCGTCGGAATGACCCAGGAGGCCGGTGGTGTGCGGCACCTCGACGCCGCCCAGGATCAGCTTGCGCCCCGCCACCAGCTGGTGGACATCCCAGCCCTCGCCGACGCGGATGTTGAACGGAGCGCTCATTGAAGTACTCCTCGGAACGCCCGGGCGGGGCTCATGCCCTGGCCTTCTTGCGGCCCAGCAATACCGCTTCGGCCAGCGCAAAGTCTTCCGGAAAAGTCACCTTGAAATTCTGCGCGCTGCCCGGCACCAGCAGCGGCGCGAGGCCGATGGCCTCGATGGCGCCGGCTTCGTCCGTCACCGAGTCGCCCACGCGCTCCAGCGCATCGAGCAGCATGCCGATGCGGAACATCTGCGGCGTCTGGGCGAGCCACTTGTCGGCGCGCGGCAGCGTCTGCAAAACCCGGCTGTCTGCCGAGGACACCTTGAGCGTGTCGGCCAGGCGCTGGGCCAGCAGGCCGCCGACGGCATCGTGCTCGCAGGCCGCGATCAGCGCCTCGATCTGGCTCGACGTGACCAGGCAGCGCGCGGCGTCGTGCACCAGCACCCAGTCGTGCGCGCCAGCCCCTTTCTGACGGAGCGCCGCCAGGCCGTTGCGCACCGTGGCCGCGCGCGTGACGCCCCCCACCTGCAGCAGGAACTCGCCCGTGGCCGGAAAGCGCGGCAGCGCCGCCTGCACGTCGCGGTCGTCCGGCGCCACCACCACCGCCAGGCCGGCAAAGCGCCCCGCCAGCGCACGGAACGCCTCCACCGTGTGGGCCACCAAGGACGCGCCCGCAAGGCGCTGGTATTGCTTGGGCTGCGCGCCACCCGCGCGGTGGCCGGAGCCGGCGCAAGGAATCAGAACGAAAAGTCGGGAGGAAGACATGGGCTCCGGCACCGGGCGACGGCCGGCAAGCGAACAAGGGGCCGCCATTCTAGAATCGACCGCTTCGCACACCCCTCGCCAGCCGGCGCGGGGTGTCGTGCATTTTCAGTAAGCATCCATGGACCTCCCCCACCTCACGGCGGGCAAGCGATTCACGCTGCCGCGTCCTCCTTTGTCGGCCGATGCCCTGCTGCTGGCGCAGCTGGGCATGCGCGAGAAGGCTGCGGGCCGCGCCACGGCGGTGTTCACGGCCGACGCCAATGACGCCCAGCGCCTGATCGACGAGATTGCGTTCTTTGCGCCGGACCTGCGCTGCGCCCTGTTCCCCGACTGGGAAACGCTGCCCTACGACAGCTTCTCCCCGCACCAGGACCTGATCAGCGAGCGCCTCGCCACGCTCTGGCGCATCAGCCAGAAAGAGGCCGACGTGGTGCTGGTGCCCGCCACCACCGCGCTCTACCGGCTGGCGCCGCCGTCCTTCCTGGCCGGCTACACCTTCCACTTCAAGGCCAAGCAGAAGCTCGAGGAATCGAAACTCAAGGCCCAGCTCACGCTGGCCGGCTACAGCCATGTGACGCAGGTGGTGAGCCCCGGCGAGTACGCGGTGCGCGGCGGTCTCATCGACCTGTTCCCCATGGGCTCGCCGGTACCCTTTCGCGTCGACCTGTTCGACGACGAGATCGACTCGATCCGCACCTTCGACCCCGACACCCAGCGCAGCCTCTACCCCGTGCCCGAGGTGCGCCTGCTGCCCGGCCGCGAGTTCCCGATGGACGACGACGCCCGTGCGCGCTTTCGCAGCCGCTGGCGCGAACTGCTCGAAGGCGACCCGACCAAGAGCCGCATCTACAAGGACATGGGCAACGGCGTGGCCACCGCCGGCATCGAGTACTACCTGCCGCTGTTCTTCGACGAGACGGCCACAGTGTTCGACTACTTCGGACCCGATGCCACCGTGGTGCTGCACGGCGATCTCGAACCCGCCTTCCAGCATTTCTGGCAGGACACCAACGAGCGCTACCGGCTGGTGCGCGGCGACCCCGAGCGCCCGGCGTTGCCGCCCGAGGCGCTGTTCCTCAACGCCGAGCAGTTCTACCAGCGGGCCAAGCCGCATGCGCAGCTGGCAATCCGCGGAAATGCAGGTGGCGACATTGCCACCGACACGCCCTACGCCGAATTCGAGAGGCTCCCGCCGTTCGCAGTGGTGCGCGGCGCCGAAGATCCGCTGGTCGGCCTCAAGGCCCACATCAAGGCCACGCCGCACCGTGTGCTGCTGATTGCGGAGAGCGAGGGCCGGCGCGAGAGCCTGCTCGACTTCCTGCGCGCGAGCGGCGTCAGTCCACCGGCCTTCGACTCGCTGGCCGAGTTCGAGGCCTCGACGGACGAAAAGATCGGCATTGCCACCGCCGCGCTGGCCTCGGGCTTTGCATGGCGCGAACAGGGCATCGACCTCGTCACCGAAACCGAGCTCTTCGCCACCGCGCCCACCACGCGCCGCCGCAACAAGAAGCAGGAACAGGTCAGCGACGTCGAGGCGCTGATCAAGGATCTCTCCGAGCTGAACGTGGGCGACCCGGTGGTCCACACCGCCCACGGCATCGGCCGCTATCGCGGCCTGATCCACATGGACCTGGGCCAGGGCGTCGATGCCGAAGGCAAACCGCTGCTGCAGGAAATGCTGCACCTGGAGTACGCCGACAAGGCCACGCTCTACGTGCCCGTTTCTCAGCTGCACCAGATCAGCCGCTACACCGGCGTCAGCGCCGACGAGGCGCCGCTGCACAAGCTGGGCTCCGGCCAGTGGGAAAAAGCCAAGCGCAAGGCCGCCGAACAGGTGCGCGACTCCGCCGCCGAGCTGCTCAACATCTACGCCCGTCGCGCCGCGCGCCAGGGCCACGCCTTCCGCTTTTCCGCCGCCGACTACGAGGTGTTCGCCAACGACTTCGGCTTCCAGGAAACGGCCGACCAGAAGGCCGCGATCCACGCCGTGGTGCAGGACATGATCTCGCCGCAGCCGATGGACCGGCTGGTCTGCGGCGACGTGGGCTTCGGCAAGACCGAGGTCGCGCTGCGCGCCGCCTTCATCGCGATCACCGGCGGCAAGCAGGTGGCGTTCCTCGCGCCCACCACGCTGCTGGCCGAGCAGCACTACCAGACACTGGTCGACCGCTTCGCCAAGTGGCCGGTCAAGGTGGCCGAGATGAGCCGCTTCCGTTCGGCCAAGGAAATCACCGCAGCCGCCAAGGGCCTTGCCGAAGGCACGGTCGACATCGTGGTCGGCACGCACAAGCTGCTGTCGCCGTCGATCAAGTTCAAGAACCTGGGCCTTCTCATCATCGACGAGGAGCACCGCTTCGGCGTGCGCCACAAGGAGGCGATGAAGGCCATGCGCGCCGAGGTCGACGTGCTCACGCTCACGGCCACGCCCATTCCGCGCACGCTGGGCATGGCGCTCGAAGGCCTGCGCGACCTGAGCGTGATTGCCACCGCGCCGCAGCGGCGCCTCGCCATCAAGACCTTCGTGCGCAATGAAGGCACCGGCGTGATCCGCGAAGCCGTGCTGCGCGAACTGAAGCGCGGCGGACAGGTGTACTTCCTGCACAACGAGGTCGAGACCATCGAGAACCGGCGCCAGAAGCTCGAAGAGATTCTTCCCGAGGCGCGCATTGCCGTGGCCCACGGCCAGATGCCCGAACGCGAGCTGGAACGCGTGATGCGCGACTTCGTGGCGCAGCGCTACAACCTGCTCTTGTGCTCGACCATCATCGAGACCGGCATCGACGTGCCGACCGCCAACACCATCGTGATGAGCCGCGCCGACAAGTTCGGCCTGGCGCAGTTGCACCAGCTGCGCGGCCGCGTGGGGCGCTCGCACCACCAGGCTTATGCGTACCTGATGGTGCCGGACACCGAGGGCCTCACCAAGCAGGCTGCGCAGCGGCTCGACGCCATCCAGCAGATGGAAGAACTGGGCTCGGGCTTCTACCTTGCGATGCACGACCTGGAGATTCGCGGCACCGGCGAAGTGCTGGGCGAGAACCAGAGCGGCAACATGATGGAGATCGGCTTCCAGCTCTACAACGAGATGCTGAGCGAAGCCGTGCGCGCGCTCAAGGCCGGGCAGGAGCCCGACCTGCTCGCGCCGCTGTCGGTCACGACCGAGATCAACCTGCACGCCCCCGCCCTGCTGCCGGACGACTACTGCGGCGACGTGCACCTGCGCCTGTCGTTCTACAAGAAGCTGGCCACCGCCAAGACGCCCGAGCAGATCGACACGCTGCTGGAGGAAATCGTCGACCGCTTCGGCAAGCTGCCGCCGCAGGCGCAGACGCTGATCGACACGCACCGGCTGCGCGTGCTGGCGCGGCCCTATGGCGTGGTCAAGGTCGATGCGGCACCGGGCGTGATCCACATCACCTTCAAGAAGGATCCGCCGGTCGATTCGATGGCCATCATCCATCTGATCCAGAAGAACAAGCACATCAAGCTCGCCGGCAACGAGAAGCTGCGCATCGAGCGTGAACTCAAGGAACCGAAGGAGCGTGCGCAAATGGTGCGCGACGTGCTGCGCAGCCTCGGTCAACCCATCGTCAAGGAAACTGTTCCTGCATGAACGCCATCGAATTTTCTCCCGGTCTCGTCGTCCAGCGCGTGAAGCCGCCGCTGGCGCTGGCCGACTTCAAGCTGATTGCATTCGACATGGACTCGACGCTGATCAACATCGAATGCATCGACGAGATCGCCGACGCCGTCGGCAAGAAGGCCGAGGTGGCCGCGATCACCGAAGCCACGATGCGCGGCGAGATCAAGGACTTCAAGGAAAGCCTGCGACAGCGCGTGGCGCTGCTGAAGGGCGTGCCGGTCGAGGCGCTGCAGCAGGTGTACGACGAGCGCCTGAAGCTCAATCCGGGCGCGGCCGAACTGGTGGCGGCCTGCAAGGCAGCGGGGCTCAAGGTGCTGCTCGTGTCCGGCGGCTTCACCTTCTTCGCCAACCGCGTGAAGGACCGCCTGGGCATCGACTTCGCGCGTTCCAACCTGCTCGACGAGGCCGACGGCAAGCTCACCGGCCAGGTGGTGACGCAGAGCTGGGGCGACATCTGCGACGGCGCCGAGAAGCGCCGCACGCTGCTCGAGGTCGCATCGCTCATGGGCATTTCGCCGCAAGAGGCCATTGCCGTGGGCGACGGCGCCAACGACCTGCCGATGATGGGCGAAGCCGGCCTCTCGGTGGCCTACCACGCCAAGCCCAAGGTGCGCGAGCAGGCCAAGGTGGCCATCAACGAAGGCGGCCTCGACCGCCTGCTGGAGATTCTTAAATGAACGACGACACCGCCGCCCCGCTCTACCGCGCCGACGCGCTCAGGGACTACGCCAGCGCATTGCTGCAGAAGGCCGGCCTCGCCGCGTCGATGGCCGACAGCGTCGCCCGCACGCTGGTCGAGGGCGACCTGCTGGGCCACGACACCCACGGGCTCGCGCTGCTGGCCGGCTACGTGAAGGAAATCGAATCGGGCGGCATGACGCCGGGCGGCGCGCCCGAGGTGCTGTCGGACCGCCCGGCGGCCGTGCTGTGGGACGGCAAGCGCCTGCCCGGCCCCTGGCTCATGGACCAGGGCCTGGACCTGCTGCTGCCGCGTGCGCGCGAACTCGGCACCGCCTCGCTCGTGATCCGCCGCAGCCACCACATCGCCTGTCTCGCCGTCTACATGCTGCGTGCGCTGCAGGAAGACATGCTGATGCTGCTCGCCTGCTCCGACCCCAACGCCGCCAGCGTTGCGCCCTTTGGCGGCACGCAGGCCGTATTCACGCCGAATCCGCTGGCCATGGGCTTTCCGCTGTCGCAGGGCGGTGTGATGGTCGACATCTCGGCGTCCATCACCACCAACGGCATGAGCAACCGCAAGCGCGCGGCCGGCGAGACCTTTGCCGAGGAATGGCTGATCGACGCCACCGGCAAGCCGACCAACAACCCGCAGGTGCTGTTCGACCAGCCGCCCGGCACGCTGTTGCCGGTGGGGGGCCTGAGCCATGGCCACAAGGGCTACGGAATGGCGCTGCTGGTCGAGACGCTGACGGCCGGCCTGGCGGGCCATGGCCGCGCCGATCCGCCCGAGGGCTGGGGCGCGACGGTGCACGTCACGCTGCACGATCTGAATGCTTTCGGCGGCAAGGAAGCGTTTCTGCGCCAGATGGACCACGTGGCGGCGCAGTGCCGCAACAACACGCCGATCGATCCCGCGAAACCGGTGCGGCTGCCGGGCGAAGGCGGCTTGAAGCGCCGCGAAGCGCAATCGAAGAACGGGGTGCGCCTGCATCCGTCGATCGCGCGTTCGCTGCAGGATGCCGAGCAGCGCCACGGCCTGCGGCTGGCCCAGGCGCTGATCTGAAAAGGCTGATCAGTCCTCTTCGGGCGGTTCTTCCACCCGCTCCCCGGCCGGACGCGGTGTGCGCTTGCCGGGCTTGGCCAGGATCTCGACGTAGAACTGCTTGCCGGCGTCCTTGACGACGCCGTCGATCAGGCCCGTGATGGCCGAAAGATGCACGGCTTCGGCGGTTTCCGCCGCAGTGCCGAACTTGCAGTCGAAGTCCCAGAAGTCGCTGCCCTCGGGCAGGACGCGGCGCCGCTCGCGCTTGATGTACTTGCGGATCTCGTGCTTGATGGCTTCGAGGAGACGGTCGGGGTGCTTGCCCTCGACCTGAAGCTGAAAGGTTTTTCTCATGGGTGATGGTAACCAATGCCATCCGGCTGTCCTGTGTACAGTCGGCGGTTCAATTGAAAGCAGGTGAAGACATGGCGCGCGCAAACGACTGGGCAAGCAAGGTGATGGCATTGGTCAACGGTGGCAATGCATCGGCGGCCATCGCGCAGATCAAGGTCGCGCCCTCGGTCAAGGACCTGAAGGCGCTCCAGACCATCATGACGCTATCGAAAATGAAAGGCCGCTATCCGAACGTGGATGCGGCCATTGCGGACAACCTGGCGCTGCTGGCGGCGCCGCGGCTGCACCGCTCGCCCTGACTGAAGATTACAGGGCCTGGCCGAGGCGCTTCACGCCCTCTTCGATCTTCGCCACGTCGGCGGTCGCAAAGCTCAGCCGCAGCGTCGCCATATCGGGCTTCTCGGCATAGAACGGCGCCCCCGGCACGAAGGCCACGAGCTGCTCGATGGCGCGTTTTGCCAGTTCGCCGGCATCGGCCAGCTTGCCGTTGGCACCCGTGAGGCGGGCCCAGAAGAACAGGCCGCCCTGCGGCTGCGTGAAGCTCACGGCATCGCCCAGTTCGCGCTTGAGCGCCGCGCCCATGGCCTTCGCGCGCTGGCCGTAGACCTCGCGCACGTGCGCCAGCGTGCCCGGCATGCGGCCGCTCTTGAGGTATTGGGCGGCCGTGGCCTGGGCAAAGGTGCTGGTGTGCGCATCGCTGAACTGCTTGCACATCGTCGCCTTGGCCAGCAGCTCGGCGGGCGCGATCATCCAGCCGATGCGCAGGCCCGGGCTCAGCACCTTGCTCAGGCTGCCGCAGTGCGCCAGCAGCTCGCGGCTGCCCGGTACGTCCTTGCTCAAAGCCAGGATCGAAGGCGGCGGCGCTTCGCCGAAGTAAAGGTCGCCGTAGGGGTCGTCCTCGACGATCAGCGTCTGGTACTTGACCGCCAGCTCGAGCACCTTCTTGCGGCGCTCCAGCGTGAGCATGGCGCCGCTCGGGTTGCCGAAGGTGGGAATCAGGTAGACGAACTTGGGCTTGTGCTCGGCAATGAGTTTTTCGAGCTCGTCGGTCTTCACGCCGTTGGCGTCGATGGGCGCGCTGATGAGCTGCGCGCCGTACAGGCGAAAGCACTGGATGGTGGCCAGGAAGGTCGGGCCCTCGACGATCACCTTGTCGCCGGGCGAGATCATGGTCTTGCCCAGCAGGTCGAGCGCCTGCTGGCTGCCGGTGGTGACGATCAGGCCACTCGGGTCCACGTCGACGCCCTTGGTCTTCATGAAGGCGCTGAGCTGGGTGCGCAGCGGCTCGTAGCCTTCGGTGGCGCCGTATTGCAGTGCGCCGCCGGGTTCCTCGGCCAGCGCCTTCTGGCTCGCCTCCTTCAGGCCCTCGACGTCGAACATGGCGCTGTCGGGAAAACCGCCCGCAAAGCTGATGATGCCGGGCTTGCCCAAGAGCTTGAAGAGTTCGCGGATGGCGGAGGTTTCGACGTTGTCGAGGCGGGAAGCGAATTGCATGGAAGGTCTCACTTTCTGGACGCCATTGTCGCGAAAGCCGCGGGCAATAAAGCTGCGTAAGGCTACCGCCTTTCAACGATATATTGCGTCTATCGCCGCCCTGCCTGGCATGGAGCCGAGCGCGTGTTTCCCAGACCCCATGAAAAAAGACAACATCCCCCTCTTCTTCGCCACCCTGCAGGCGGCCAATCCCACCCCCGAAACCGAGCTCGAGTACGCCACGCCCTTCGAGCTGCTGGCCGCCGTGCTGCTCTCGGCGCAAGCCACCGACGTGGGCGTGAACAAGGCCACGCGCAGGCTGTTTCCGGTGGCGAACACGCCGCAGGCGATGCTGCGGCTGGGCGTGGAAGGCCTGGAGGAATACATCAAGACCATCGGGCTCTACCGCAGCAAGGCCAGGCACCTGATCGAGACCTGCCGCATTCTGGTGGAGCAGCATGGCGGCGAAGTGCCGCGCACGCGCGCCGAGCTCGAGGCGCTGCCGGGGGTCGGCCGCAAGACCGCCAACGTAGTGCTCAACGTCGCGTTCGGCGAGGCCACCATCGCGGTCGACACGCACATCTTTCGCGTCGGCAACCGCACCGGGCTGGCACCGGGCAAGACGCCGCTCGAGGTCGAACTCAAGCTCGAGAAGCGGGTGCCGTTCGAGTTTCGCCTGCATGCGCACCACTGGCTCATCCTGCACGGGCGCTACATCTGCGTGGCACGCACACCGAAGTGCTGGGAATGCGCGGTGGCGCCCTATTGCGACTACAAGCCGAAGACGCCGCGACCCAAGTCGGCCTGAACCCGGCCCGTTCTCCGGCTACATCTCGAACGCCTCGACCTGCCGGCCGTCGATGTCGGTAAAACCATATTCGCGCGCGAGGTCTGCCACGCGGTGCACGCCGCCGCTTTTTTCCATGACCCGTGCATCGCCGGCCAGCGCGGCCACGGCACGGCCGAGATAACGCGGCGATTCGGTTCGCGCCAGCGCCGGGCGCTCGTGCCAGTGCGCCTCGTCGGTCTTGTGGCCGGCCAGCACGAACTCGGTTCGCATCCAGCCCGGCGACACGGCGAGCGAAGCGACGCCATGCGGACGCAGCTCTTGCGCCATGCCGAAAGCCAGCCGCGTCATGGCGGACTTGGCAAGGTCATAGAACAGGTTCCCGCGCAGGTAGTTGCCGCGGTCCCAGAAGGTGGTGGTCACGATCAGCCCGCTCTTGTGCGCCACCATTGCGGGCGCCGCGCACCGGCTGGCCAGCAGGTGGTTGCGCACGCCGCGGTCGAACATCGAATCCCAGTTGGAAAGCGGATGCTCCCAGAACGGCGCCTCGAACACGCCGGTGAAAGTCTCGTGGCCGCCCCAGGCGTTGTTGACGAGCAGATCAACGCGGCCTTGCTCGCGCTGCACCTGTGCAAAGAGCTGCTTCACCTGGTCTTCCTGCGTGTGGTCGCAACGCACCGCGATGCCGCGTCCACCCATGCGGGTGACTTCGTCGGCCGCTTCGTCGATGCTGCCCGGCAAGACTTCGAGCTGCGAGAGCGCGAGCAACTGGCCGTAGGTGTCGGCCGGCTGCTCCCTCGTGCTTCGCCCGGTGACATACACGGTGGCGCCGCCGGCGCCGAGTTCTACCGCGATGCCGCGGCCAGCGCCGCGGCTGGCTCCGGTCACCACGGCCACGCGGCCTTTCAACGGCCGTTCATTGCTTTCGACATGCATCACTTTTGTCCTTTCGTTCCGAGTTCGAAGCGACAGTAAGGCCGCTTCAGCCCGCCGTCTTGGAAGAACCCGAAATCGCGCGGCCCAGAAACTCCGTCGGTGTGAGGCCGCAGAGCGCCTGGAACTCGTTGACCAGGTGCGATTGGTCATAGAAACCGCCGTCCAGCGCAAGGCTGGCCCAGGCAGGCGCGCGCTGCAGGCGCAAGGCGCGCAGGCAGGCATGCAGCCGCGCGAGCCGGCTCCAGGCGCGGGGCGGCAACCCCACCTGCTGCTGAAAGACCTGCTGCAGCCGCCGCTCGCCGAGCCCGACCGCAGCCGCCACCTCGCGCAGTGGACGCCGCCCGCCGGACATCGCGATGATTTGCGCCGCGCGCATCGCAGCCGGGTGAACGGTGGCATCGGCATCGGCCAGCTGCCGCCGCAGTGCGGCGCAGAGCACCGACACGCGCGAGGCGTCGTCCGGCTGCCCGGTCATGCGCTCCAGCAGTTCGGCACCACGGCCGCGCCACAGTTCGTCCAGGTGCACGGCGGTGCCTGCGATCTCGCTGGCCGGCATTCCCAGCAGGGCCCCGGCCGCGCCGGGGCGCAGGGTCACCGACAGCCCTTCCATCTTCCGGCGCAGGCGCACCAGGACCGGGGCTGCGGAAGCGCCCAGGGCCTCGACAGGTTGCCCGGCGCTTTCGCCCGCCGACGGCGCATCGCCCAGATTGAAGACCAGCCGCACCGCCCCGTCGGGCAGCACGCGCTCGACAACCTCTTGGCCTTCGGGCAGGGCTTCCCTATAGAGAAGAATGTGCGCGACATGCGCCGCGAGCGGTGCTGCAACCGGAAAGGCGCACAGCGTGCCCGCGGGCATGTCGGCCTCCGGCCCGTGCAAGGGGTCGTCGTCGAGGCGTACGTAGAGGCGTTCGTTCGTGGACGGTTTCGGCATCGCGCTGGCGGCAAGCCGCCTTGTCGCTTCTCATCAGCCGCATTCGATCAGCTGGCACGCCCCGTAGTCAATGGGCGCCGACGGCCATTGCGTGGAGTCGTCGATGCGCCGCACGCCGCGGTGCAGCAACTCCACCGCGCGCATCACGCCCGCATGGGTGACCCACACCGCGTCTTGCCCCGACGCGCGCCATTCGTCGAAAGCAGCACCCGTGCGTTGCATGAAACGGGCCGTGCTTTCGCCGTGGCCGCCCGCAAGCCCCTCGGCGAAATTGCAGGTCCACGCATCGAACTCGGCGCGAGCGATCGACGACCAGGGCCGGCCTTCCCAGGCGCCGAAATCCATCTCGGCCAGGCGCGGGTCGGCCCGCACCACGAGGTCCGGGCGCAGCATGCCGATGGCCTGTGCCAACTCGGCACAACGCCGCAAGGGCGAGTGGGCCAGCGCGATGCCCCCTGGCAGGCGGGCCATCACGGCGTTCGCAACCGCAAGCGTCGCCTCGGCCGGAACGCCCACATCCATCGCGCCGTAGCAAAGACCCGGTGCGGCGTCGGTCTGCGCATGGCGCACCAGCCACAGCTTCATGCGTGCCATGCCAGCGCAAGATAGATCGCAAGCTCGCACACCTGCTGCGTCGCACCGAGCCCGTCGCCGGTGAACCCTTGCAGCCGGCGCCGGAACATGCGCGCCAAGACCAGCGCCGCAAGAGCGCATGCCACCGCCGTGCAAAGCGTTCTTCCGGGGCCTTGCGTCAACAGCACCAGCCCGAGAGCGGGAACCGACCAGAGCACGCCGACCAGCAAGGCGCCGCCACCGATCGCATCGGCCAGCGGCTTGGCCTTGCTCGCGCCGGCATCGCCCACGTATGGCAACCAGCGAATCAGGAACAGCGGCGCCAGCCGCGAAAGCACATGCGCACCGACGATAGCGCCCGCCACCGCCTGCGCGCCCTGCCCCGCCATCGACGCGAGCAGCGCCGCCTTGAGCCCGAGCGCCAGCACCAGCGCGATGGCGCCGAAGGCACCGATGCGCGAGTCCTTCATGATCTCCAGCGCGCGGTTCCGGTCGGACGCTCCGCCCAGCCCGTCGGCCACGTCGGCGAGCCCGTCTTCATGAAACGCGCCGGTGAGCAGCACCGTCGCGGCCATGCTCAACAGCGCTGCGGCCAGCGCACCGGCCATGCCCGGCAAGCCCTGCAGTGCGAGCACGAAAACAGCCGCACCGACGCCACCCACGAGCCAGCCGACGCCGGGAAAATGCGCCGCGCTCGCGCGCAGCATCTGCGGGCTGAATCCGATCCACTCGGCGAGCCGGCCGGTCACCGGCACGCGCGTGAAGAACTGCAGGGCCAGCAGGTAGTGGCGAACACCGTTCATCAAAGTTCAGCTGTCCTTGCGCGACACGCCCGCCGCCTCGAAGCTCGCCATTTCGCGCAGGATGCGGCAGGCCGATTCGAGCAGCGGCCAGGCCAGCGCCCCGCCCGAGCCTTCGCCAAGGCGCAGGTCCAGGTTCAGCAAGGGCTCCAGCCCGAGGTGCTTCAGCAGCAGCGCATGCCCAGGTTCCGCCGAACTGTGCGCTGCCACGCAGCGCTGTGCCACATGGGGCTGCAGTGCCTGTGCGACGAGCACCGCGGCACTCGCAATGAAGCCGTCGACCACGATCACCCGGCGTTCCTGCGCCGCTTGCAGCACCGCGCCGACCAGCGTGGCAATTTCGAAGCCGCCGAACGCAGCCAGTGCGTCGAGCGGCGAAACCGCCGATGCATGCAGCGCCAGCACTTCGCGCAGCACCGCGCGCTTGCGCGCGAGCCCCGCGGCGTCGAGCCCGGTGCCCGAGCCGGTGCAGGCATCGATATCGAGTTGGGCCAGCCGCGCAAGCAGCATCGCCGCCGCCGAGCTGTTGCCGATGCCCATCTCGCCTAGCAGCAAGGCATTGCCGGGCAGCACGCGCACCACCTCGCGGCCGTTGGCAATGGCCTCGGCGCATTGCGCCGACGTCATCGCAGGGCCGGCCGATGCGTCGGCGGTGCCGGCGGCGATCCGCCGCGACACCAGGCCCGGGCGGGCCTGAAAGTCGCGCCGCACGCCGCAGTCGACCACGGTGAGTGCGAGCCCGTGCTGGCGCGCCAGCACGCTCACGGCCGCGCCGCCGGCCAGGAAGTTCTCGACCATCTGCCACGTCACGTCGCTCGGAAATGCCGAGACGCCGCGTGCCGCCAGGCCATGGTCACCCGCACACACCAGCATCTGGGGCGCATCGAGCATCGGTGTTTCGCTGCCCAGGACGAGGCCGAGCCGCAAGGCCAGGCTCTCGAGCCGGCCCAGCGCGCCGAGCGGCTTGGTCTTGTTGTCGAGCGCGCTTTGCAGGCGCGCCGCGAGGGCGTTGTCGTGGATGTCGGCGATGGAGGGAATGGTGTCGTTGTTGTCGGTCATGCGATCAGGCCCTGCAATACGCCGGGCTCGAAGTGGGTGTCTATGAAATCGGCCAGGCCGTCGAAGGTGGCATCGAGTGTGGGGGCCGTGGCGCCGAAGAGCGCGTGCAGCGCGGCCGCATCCTCGAACAGGCCGTGCAGGTAAAGGCCCAGCACGTTGCCGCGCGCGTTCTGCCAGGCCAGGCCCTCGGGCATGACGGCATGGCCGTCCTGCGCCATCTGCGGGTGGATCGCGGTGTGGCCGTGATGAATCTCGTAGCCGGCCACCGGCACGTTCGAAAGCGCAGCCCATGGCCCGCTCAACTCGCCGAAGGCAGCGGACCGGTGGCGCACGGTCTTCTCGCGCTCGAACACGGTCACCAGCGGCAGCAGGCCGAGGCCGGGCGCATTGCCGTCGATGCCATGCGGATCGACCAGCGCCTCGCCCAGCATCTGCAAGCCGCCGCAGACGCCCAGCACGGCACCGCCGCCGGCTGCGTGCGCGGCGATGGCGCGGTCCAGCCCCTGCGCGCGCAACCATGCGAGATCGCCGCTGGTGTGCTTGGACCCGGGCAGCACGATCCAGTCGGCGCCGGCCACGTCCGCCGGCGCGCGCGCCCAGATCAGGCGGACACCGGGCACGTTCTTGAGCGGCTGGAACTCGTCGAGGTTGCTGATGCGCGGATACGCCACGACGGCCACCGTGCGGGTGACGGGGCCGCTCGCATGGCTCCGGTCGTCGAACACGCCGTCTTCCTCTGGCAGGCCGTGCTGCCACCACATCGGCAGCGTCGCGACGGTGGCGACGCCGGTCAGCGCCTGCAACTGCTGCGGCGCCGGGGCCAGCAGCGATGCATCGCCGCGAAACTTGTTGAGCACGAAGCCGCGCAGCAGCGCACGGTCGCTCTCGGGCAGCAGCGCCCAGGTGCCGTAGAGGTGCGCGAAGGCGCCGCCGCGGTCGATGTCGGTCACCAGCAGGCAGCGGGCGTCGGCATGGCGGGCGACGCGCAGGTTGACAATGTCGCTCGCCATCAGGTTGATCTCGGCCGGCGAGCCCGCCCCCTCGATCACCACCACGTCGTTCTCGGCGCGCAGCGAATCGAATGCTTTGGCGATCTGCGGCCAGACGCGCTCGCTGCGTCCGCGCCAGGGCATGGCCGTGAGCTCCGCGCTCACCTGCCCCATCAGCACCACCTGGCTGTGGGTGTCGCGCTCCGGCTTGAGCAGCAGCGGGTTCATGCGCACGTCGGGCACGGCGCGCGCCGCCAGCGCCTGGAAATATTGCGCGCTGCCTATCTCGCCGCCGTCGACCACGCGGGCGTTGTTGCTCATGTTCTGCGCCTTGAAAGGCGCCACCTTGAGGCCCTGCCGCGCATACCAGCGACACAGTGCCGTGACCAGCCAGCTCTTGCCGGCGCCACTGGTCGTGCCTAAAACCATCACGCATCGGGTTGTCATGCGGCTATTGTCCGTTGTCGCCGCATGCCGTTCCGAAGCGTGGAGCGGCAAAGAAAAAGGGGTTTGCGCCCCTTTGGTGTTTCAGCGTGCCGCGGTGTGTACCGCGCCCACCCCGTCGGGCCGGGGCTGGGCCTGCGCCGTAGCGGGCGGCACTTCCCAGCCGCCGCCGATGGCGCGGATCAGCCCCACGGCCGCCTGGTACTGCGCCGACTTCACCTGCAGCGCCTGGCGCCGGTTGCGCAGTTCGCTGCGGCGCGCGTCGAGCAGGTCGAGCTGGCTGATGTAGCCGTTGCGGTAACGCGTGTCAGACAGGCTGGTCGCGCGCTGGGCCGACGTGACGGCCTGCGCCTGCACGGTCGACTGCTCCTGCAGGATGCGGATGGCAGAGAGCTGGTCTTCGACCTCCTGGAACGCCACCAGCACCTGGTTGCGGTAGTTGGCAAGCGCACCATCGAGCTGCGCATTGGCGCCCTGCACGCCGGCTTCGCGGCGGCCGCCGTCAAAGATCGGCAGCGAGAGCAGCGCACCCACGCCCCAGGAGCGGGCCGACCACTTGAACAGGTCGCCGATTTCGGGCGATGCATAGCCGGCCGAGCCGGTCAGCGAGATGTCCGGAAACCACGCCGCCTGTGCCACGCCCACCCGGGCCTGCGCCGCAAGCACCGCGTTCTGCGCGGCCGACACGTCCGGGCGGCGCGTGAGCACCGTGGCCGGCACGCCGGGGGGCACGGATGGCAGCGCGGTAGCCCAGTCGTCGGTCCGCAGGCCGAAGCTGGAGGCCGAATCGCCCACCAGCACCGCGAGCGCATGCTCGACCTGGGCGCGCTGCCGGTCGAGCGCGAGCGCGTCCGACTCGGTGGACGACACCTCGGTCTGCACGCGCGCCACGTCGAGCTCGGCGATGTCGCCGGCCTGCTGCCGGCGCTGCGTCAGGCGCAGCGTGTCGCGGTAGGCCTCGACCTGCTCGCGCACCAGGGCACGCTCGGCGTCGAGCGCGCGAAGCTGCAGGTAGGTCTGGGCCACCTCGGCCTGCACCGCGAGGCGCGTGCTCTGCAGCAGGCCTTCGCGGCCCGCCGCATCGAGCTTGGCCGCATTGCTCGCGCCCGAGAGGCGGCCGAACAGGTCGAGCTCGTATGAGAACGTGGCGCCGATGTTGGTCATGGTGGCCGGCCTGGTGCTGGCCGTCGCCTTGTCGAGGCCAGCACCGCGGTTGGCACCGCCGCTCAGGCCGATCTGCGGCATACGGTCGGCGTTAGCGCTGCGTGCCAGGGCGCGGGCTTCCGCGAGCCGAGCCGCGGCGGCCTGGATGTTGTTGTTGTTGACGTCGGCCTTCTCGACCAGCGCATTGAGCACCGGGTCGTTGAATGCCAGCCACCAGGCGCCGCGCGTCTGCGCTTCGGAAGGCACGGCACGCGTCCAGCCGGCCGGCGGCGCGGCGCCCTGCTCCTTGAACTGGGCGGTGGTCTGGATCTCCGGCACGCCGGAGGGAACGCTCGCGCAGCGGCCAGCGCCAGGGCGGCCACCAGCGGCAGCAAGGCGGTGCGAAGTGGCTTGACCCAAGGTTGTACTGAGAATTTCATGATGAGCTTTCTTCTCGATCAGTCATGCGAGCCGTGCGAAGGACGCGGCGAGGCGGGTAGCGGGTGCAGCCCGCCACCGCCGGAACCTCCGTGGGACGGCGCAGCCGGATGGGCCGCCGAAACGAAGTCTTCTCCGTGCGGCACGTCGCCGTGCAACTTGAGCGGACGGTTGCCCGCGAGGCGGCGCATCAGCACATAGAACACTGGCGTCAGGAACAGGCCGAAGGCCGTCACGCCGATCATCCCGGCGAACACCGCCACGCCCATGGCCTTGCGCATCTCCGAGCCCGCGCCGGTCGACAGCACGAGGGGCAGCACACCCATCACGAAGGCCAGCGAGGTCATGAGAATCGGGCGCAGGCGCAGGCGGCTGGCTTCGATCGCAGCCTGGATGGGCGTGCGTCCGGCGAACTCGAGCTCCCGTGCGAACTCCACGATCAGGATCGCGTTCTTCGCGCTCAGCCCCACCAGCACGATCAACCCGATCTGCGTGAAGACGTTGTTGTCACCCCCCGATATCCATACGCCCGTCATCGCGGCCAGGATGCCCATGGGCACGATCAGGATGATGGCGATCGGCAGCGTCAGGCTTTCGTACTGCGCGGCAAGCACCAGGAACACCAGCAGGATGGCCAGCGGGAACACCAGGAAGGCGGAGTTGCCGGCCAGGATTTCCTGGTAGGTCAGCTCGGTCCACTCGAAGCTCACGCCCTTGGGCAGCGTCTCGGCCGCGATCTTGGTGATCGCGTCCTGCGCCTGGCCCGACGAATAGCCGGGCGCCGGCCCGCCGTTGATGTCGGCCGCGAGGTAGCCGTTGTAGCGCATGGCGCGTTCCGGGCCGAAGGTCGAGTTGACCTTCATCAGCGCGGACAGCGGCACCATCTCGCCCGAGGTCGAGCGCACCTTCAGCATGCCCACGTCTTCGGCACGGGCGCGGTAAGGCGCATCGGCCTGCACCCGCACGCTGTACGTGCGGCCGAACTTGTTGAAGTCGTTCGCATACAGGCTGCCGAGGTAGATCTGCATGGTGTCGAAGATGTCCGTCACCGGCACGCCGAGCTGGCGCGCCTTGGTGCGGTCGATGTCCGCATACAGCTGCGGCACGTTGACCTGCCAGCTCGTGAACATGCCCGTGAGCTCAGGGGCGGCATACGCCTTGGCCATGAAGGCTTTCACCGCCGCGTCCATCTGGTCGTAGCCGACCGAGGCGCGGTCTTCGATCTGCAGCTTGAAGCCGCCCGTGGTGCCCAGGCCCGCCACCGGCGGGGGCGGGAACATCACGATGAACGCATCCTGGATGCTGGCGAAGGCGCCGTTGAGCTGCCCGGCCACCGCACCGCCGCTCTGGTCGGGGCGCTTGCGCTGGTCGAAGGGCTTGAGCGTGGCAAACACGATGCCGGAGTTCGAGCTGTTGGTGAAACCGTTGATCGACAGGCCCGGGAAGGCAATGGCGTCTTCCACGTTCGGGTTCTTCTTCATGATCTCGCCCATGCGCTGGATCACCTCGTCGGTGCGGTCGAGCGTGGCGCCGTCGGGCAGCTGGGCAAAACCGATCAGGTATTGCTTGTCCTGCGCCGGCACGAAGCCGCTGGGCACCGCCTTGAAGAGACCGAAGGTCACGCCGATCAGCGCGAGGTAGATCACCAGCATCAGCGTCTTGCGCGAGATCACGCTCTTGACGCCGCCGCTGTACGCTTCCGAACCACGGCTGAAGAGCTTGTTGAAGCCGCGGAACAGCCAGCCGAAGGCCTTGTCCATGCCGCGCGTCAGCGCGTCCTTGGGAGCATCGTGGCTGCGCAGAAGCAAGGCGGCGAGCGCGGGCGACAGCGTGAGCGAGTTGATGGCCGAGATCACCGTCGAGATCGCGATCGTCACCGCGAACTGGCGGTAGAACTGACCCGTGAGGCCGCTGATGAAGGCGAGCGGCACGAACACGGCCACCAGCACCAGCGCGATCGCGATGATGGGGCCCGACACTTCGCGCATCGCACGGTAAGTGGCTTCACGCGGCGTGAGCCCCGCCTCGATGTTGCGCTCGACGTTTTCCACCACCACGATGGCGTCGTCCACCACGATGCCGATGGCCAGCACCAGCCCGAACAGGCTCAGCGCATTGATCGAGAAACCGAGGACGTGCAGCACCGCGAAGGTGCCGATCACCGACACCGGTACGGCCAGCAGGGGAATGATCGACGCGCGCCAGGTCTGCAGGAACAGGATCACGACCAGCACCACCAGCATGATGGCTTCGAGCAGCGTGTGGATCACCGATTCGATCGATGCACGCACGAACTGCGTCGGGTCGTAGGCGATGCGGTATTCCAGCCCTTCCGGCATGTTCTTGTTGAGCTCGGCCATCGTCTTGCGCACGTTCGACGAGATGTCGAGCGCATTGGAGCCCGGCGCCTGGAACACGCCCATGCCCACGGCCGGGTCGTTGTTCAGGAGCGAACGCAGCGAGTAGTCGGCGGCGCCCATCTCGAGGCGGCCGATGTCGCGCAGGCGGGTCACGGCGCCGTCGGTGCCGCTCTTGACGATGATGTCGCCGAACTCTTCCTCGCTCTGCAGGCGCCCTTGCGCATTGATCGAGAGCTGCATGTCCACGCCCGAGAGGCCCGGCGATGCGCCGACCACGCCGGCCGCGGCCTGCACGTTCTGGCCGCGGATCGCAGCCACCACGTCGCTGGCCGAGAGGCCGCGCTGCGCAACCTTCTGCGGGTCGAGCCAGACGCGCATCGAGTAGTCGCCGCCGCCGAAGATCTGCACCTGGCCCACGCCTTCGATGCGCGCGAGCGGGTCCTTGACGTTCAGCACCGCGTAGTTGCGCAGGTAGTTGATGTCGTAGCGGTTGTTCGGCGAGACGAGGTGGACCACCATCGTCAGGTCGGGCGCGCTCTTGACGGTCGTGATGCCGAGGCGGCGCACTTCCTCCGGCAGGCGCGGCTCGGCTTGCGAGACGCGGTTCTGCACGAGCTGCTGTGCCTTGTCGGGATCGGTGCCGAGGCGGAAGGTCACCGTCAGCGTCAACACGCCGTCGGTGGTCGCCTGGCTGCCCATGTAGAGCATGCCTTCGACGCCGTTGATCTGCTCTTCGAGCGGCGTTGCAACGGTTTCGGCAATCACCTTCGGGTTGGCGCCCGGATACTGGGCTCGCACCACCACGGAGGGCGGCGCGACTTCCGGGTACTCCGAAATCGGCAGCCCCCGCAGCGCGATCAGGCCGGCTATCAGTATCAATAGCGACAGCACGCCGGCAAAGATCGGCCGGTCGATGAAGAATTTAGAGAGATTCATGTTGTTTCTCCGGCGAGCGCCAGGGCGCTCCCTCCGTGATCAGGACTTTGCGGCCTCGGCCACGCGTTCCGGTTGTTGTTGCTTCGTATCGGCCTTGGCGTCCATCGTCACGGTCTGCGGCACCACCAGCGCGCCGGGGCGGATGTGCTGCAGGCCGTTGACCACCACGCGATCGCCGGCCTTCAGGCCCTTGCTCACGACACGCAGCCCGTTGATCGACGCGCCGAGCGTCACTTCGCGATACATCGCCTTGTTGTCGTCGCCAACGACCAGCACGAACTTCTTGTTCTGGTCGGTGCCGATGGCGCGTTCGCTCACCAGCAGCGCGGAGTCGCTGCGTGCCTGGCCCATGCGGATGCGGGCGAACTGGCCGGGGATGAGCGCGCCGTCCTTGTTGTCGAAGGAGGCACGCACGCGCACCGTGCCGCTGCGGGCATCGACCTGGTTGTCGATCAGCTGCAGCTTGCCCAGGAAAGGCGTGCCGTCGACGCCGGCGGTGCCCATCTGCACGGGAATGCTCTCGATCTGGCCGCGGGCGCTGGAGCCGCTCGGCAAGTCCTTCAGGGCCCGCGTGATCACCTGCTCGTCGGCATCGAAGCTCGCGTAGATCGGGCTCACCGACACCAGCGTGGTCAGCACCGGCGCGCCGGGGCCGGCGGCCACCAGGTTGCCCACGGTCACCTCGAGCTTGCCGATGCGGCCCGACACCGGCGCACGCACCTGCGTGTAGCCCAGGTTCAGGCGCGCCGACTGCAGCGACGCTTGCGAGGCGCGCAGGTTGGCGTCGGCCTCGCGGCTGGCGTTCACGCGCTCGTCATATTCGCGTTGGGCGATGGCTTGCTGGTCCCACAGGCGCTTGGCACGCTCCTGCTCGCTGCGGCTGAACGCCTGGCGGGCCTGTGCCGATGCCACCTGCGCTTCGGCACGCTCCACTTCGGCGGCATACGGTGCGGGATCGATGGTGATCAGCAGGTCGCCCTGCTTCACCAGCGCGCCTTCGCGAAAGTGCACCGCCTGCACGGCGCCCGCCACGCGGGAACGCACGTCCACCCGCTGCACCGCCTCGAGCCGGCCCGAGAACTCGTCCCAGGCGTTGATCTCGCTCGACGCCACGGCCGCCACCGACACCGGCGTGCCCTGCTGCGCCGCGGCGGGCGCCGTGGCCTCGGCCTTGAAGCTGTGCATGCCCAGCACCCCGGCGGCCACGGCCAGCACTGCGGTGAGGCCGGTCACGGCGGGCCACAGGCCCTTGCGGGCGACGGAAGACAGTTTTTGATTGTTGTTCGACATGATGATTCGTCCTTCTCGATGACTTTTTGGGATGCAACAGGCCATCCCGGTGCTTGTGGCACCAGGAGGCGGAATTCGAAAACGACCGGGGTTACCGGTGGGCCGAGGGGCGGCGTCGCGTCGTCAGCCAGGCTGCCGCGACCGGCCCGCCTAGCTGGGCTTGGGTGCTACCGGAGGCGGCGTGGTGGCACTGAAAAACTCGCGGAAATGCTGCTGGATGCTGGCCTCGCAGGCTGCACAACCCGAGGGCTCGGGGTCGTACAGGGCTTTGGGCCAATTCGCGGCGCCGGGCAGCACGCTGCTCGTGACGTCGATGCCGGCCGCGCGCAGGCGTCCGGCAAAAGTCATGGCCTCGTCGCGCATCGCATCGTCCTGCCCCACCAGCACCAGGGCAGGCGCCAGGGACGACAGCCGGAGCGATCCGCTCGGCACCGCGTACGGGTGCATCGCATTCGACGGGCAGCTCAGGTATTTTTCCCAGCCCTTGGCCCAGCGGCATTCGGCCTCGTCGTTGGTGGCCTTGCGCAGCGAAGCCGTGCCCGCGCACGGATCGAGCATGGGCGACAGCAGGATCTGCCCGGCCAGCGGCGGATGCGCCCGGTCGCGGGCGATCAGCGCCACACCGGCCGCCAGGTTGCCGCCGGCTTCTTCACCGGCCAGGTACACCTGGGCGCCCTTGCCGCCGAGCTTCACGCGCTGCTTGTAGAGCCACTCGAGCGCGGCATAGCCCACTTCGATGGGCTCGGGGAACGGCGATTCGGGCGCCAGCGGATAAGCCACCGACACCACCACCGCGCCCGCGCCGGCCAAAAGCCGGGCCACGTTGCGCCCGTTGTCCAGGTTGCCGCAAATGAAGGTGCCGCCATGGAAATGCAGCACCAGCGGTACGGTTTCGCCCCGGGGACGTTGTCCGTATACCCGGGCACCCACGGGCTCGCGGCCGGGCAGCTCGATCGAAAGATCGGCTTCCACGCCTTCTGCCGCGGCGAGAGCAGCGGCTTCGGCAGAGCGGGACGATGGGCGGGGTGACATGGAAGCAACCTCAGGAGGATTGGCGATAGTCGAAATATAAGGCGGCCAGTGTGGCGTTAAACGGGCAACATGCCCCTACTCTGTTTCCAAACCGCTAACAATCCGGGAAACGCTGTGGGATTGTCACCTTGTGTGAGAATCCGCGTCCTCCCGGCAATGGCCGGGTTCCCAGGAACAGTCATCAATGGATCAAATCCAGGCAATGCGGATCTTTGTCCGCGTGGTGGAAGCAGGCACGTTCACCCGGGCGGCGGACTCGCTCGCCCTGCCCAAGGGTACGGTCACCAAGCAGATCCAGGCGCTGGAATCTCGCCTGCGGGTGAAGCTGCTCAACCGCACCACGCGGCGCGTGACCGTGACGCCGGATGGTGCGGCCTACTACGAGCGCGCGGCGCGCCTGCTGAACGACTTCGACGACATCGAAGCGAGCATGACCAACGCACAGGCCAACCCCACGGGCCGGCTGCGCATCGACGTCGGCACCTCGGTGGCGCGGCTCATCATCCTGCCCGCCCTGGCCACCTTCTGCGACCGCTACCCCGAGATCCAGGTCGACCTGGGCGTGAGCGACCGCACGGTCGACCTCATCACCGACAACGTCGACTGCGTGATCCGGGCCGGCGAACTCAGCGACCAGTCCCTGGTGGCCCGGCGCATCGGCACCCTGCACTTCGTGACCGTGGCGTCGCCGGCCTACGTCAAGCGCTACGGCATTCCGCAGCATCCCAACGACATCGAAAAGCGCCACCACGTGGTGAGCTATTTTTCGGGCAGCACGCGGCGCATCTACCCCCACGAGTTCAAGAAGGGCGACGAGTCCATCGAGCTCAACGGGCCCTACCGCGTGTCGGTCAACGAGAGCAACGCCCACATGGCGGCCGTGCTCGGCGGCTTCGGCATTTCGCAGTGCATCACCTTCATGGCCGAGCCGCTGCTGGAAAGCGGCGAACTGATCGAGGTGCTGCCCGAGTGGCGCCGCGACCCGCTGCCGATTCACGTGGTGTACCCGCCCAACCGCCATCTGAGCGCGAAGGTGCGGGCGTTCGTGGACTGGGCGGCCGAGCTGTTTGCGAAGAACCCGCGGCTGCAGCGGCGATGAGTTCGTTCGCTGCCTGCCGCCTCAATCGGCCGCAGCGAACACCGGCTCGCAGCGCACCTCGGTCTTCACCGAGTTGGCAATGAAGCATTCTTCGTGCGCCCGGTGGTGCATGTGCTCGATCTGCTCGCGCGTGGGCAGGTTGTCGCCCGAGAACGTGACCTCCGGCCGGAGCGTGACCACCGTCATCGCGAGCCTGCCTTCGGCGTTCTTTTCCATGATGCCGGTCGCCGCGTCGAAGTAGCGGTCGACGTTGAACTTGCGCTTCATTGCCATGGTGAGGAACCACAGCATGTGGCAGCTCGACAGCGAAGCGACGAACGCTTCTTCGGGATCGACCGCCGCCGCATCGGAAAATGGCAGCGGCACCACGTGCGGCGACGAGGAGCCGGGCACTTCCGCGCCGCCATCGAAGCGCATCGAATGCCTTCGGCTGTAGGTGTTGCCGAGGAAGTCCTGGTCGCCTCGCTGCCAGAGGATTTGTGCGGTGTACGGGGCCATGCCTTTGCTCTCCAACGCCAGATGGTGGCCGCTATTTTGCGTCAGGAGGCCATCGGGTCGCGCCCCTCAAACGCCCATCAGCTTCACCAGCAACGGCACCAGCAGCGCCGTCGCAATGCCATTGAGGCCCAGCGCCAATGCGGAGAACGCGCCGGCCGTTTCGTTCACCTGGATGGCGCGCGCGGTGCCGATGCCATGCGCCGCCATGCCCACCGCGAAACCGCGCACCGCGGGCTCCTCGATGCGCAGCAGGTTCAAGAGGCCGGTTGCCATGATGGCGCCCGAGATGCCCGCGACGGCAGCCGCCACGGCGGCGAGCGACGGCAGCCCGCCGATCTTTTCGGCCACGCCCATCGCGATCGGCATGGTGGCCGACTTGGGTGCGAGCGACATCATCAGTTCGTGCGATCCGCCCAGCGCCCAGGCGATGCCAACGGCCGACACTATGGCCGCCACCGAGCCCACCAGCAGCGCCACGCCGATCGGCAGCCACAGGCGGCGCAGCCGCGCGAGCTGGCCATGAAGCGGCACCGCGAGCGCCACAGTGGCCGGCCCGATCAGGAAGTGCACGAACTTGGCGCCTTCGAAATACGTGTCGTAAGGCGTGCGCGTGACGAGCAGCACGCTCACGATCGCAATCACCGACACCAGCACCGGATTGACCGCGGGGTTGGCGCCGCTGCGCCTGTGCAGCCACAGCGCGCCGAGGTAGGCCAGCAGCGTGAGCGACAGCCACAGCAGTGGCGACTGCGCGAGAAAGACCCAGATGTCGGACAGCTTTGCGGGTGAAGTCATTCCGCGTCCTTGCCCGTGATGCGGATCATCCAGCGCAAGGTGAGCGCGGTCACGGTCATGGTGAAGGCCGCTCCCACGATGCCGGCCGCGAGGAACGGAAGCCATTCGCGCCCCACCCGCTCGAAATGCAGCATGACGCCGGTCACGGCGGGAATGAACAGCAGCATGAGGTTGCGCAGCAGATGGCCCGAGGTCGCGCTCAACGCGTCGGGCACGCCGCCGCGAACGAGCAGCACGATGAAGAGCAGCAGCATGCCGATCAGCGGACCCGGGATCGGCAGGCCGAGCCACTGCACGAGCAGCTCGCCGGCCAGTTGGCAAAGAAAGAGCGTGGTGATGGCGTAGAGCATGCGGATGTCCTGCGGATCGGGTTGATCTTCAATGTTCGGCCGAGGCAGCAACGGCGCGCGTCCAGGCTTCTTTCAGCGCCTGCTGGCTCTGCGGCGGCAGCACGCCCAGCCGCACGTACCCCGGCAGGCCGAAGGAAGCGCAGTCGCGCAGTTTGACGCCTTCGGCGCGCAAAGCGGCGGCCAGTCGAGGGTATGGCGCATCGGTGCGCGCGCAGAAGAAGTTGGCGTCGCCCGGCAGGCATTGCCACCCCAGCGATTCGCAGAGGGTGCGCTGCTGCGCTTTCCAGGCCTGCAAGGTGTGCAGGCTCTGCGCGAGCCAGGCCTGGGCTTCGGTGCCGATCCAGGTTTCGAGCAGCGCCACGCCGTGGGCGCCAACCGGCCACGACGGGGCCAGGCGCTGGAGGCGCTGCAACAATGGTACGGCCGCAGCGTCATCGGGTGCGATGGCGTAGGCCGCGCGAACGCCGGTGAGGCCCATCGCCTTGTTGGGTGTCCACAGCTGCCACACGCGGTTTCGCTCGGTTGCATCGAGCGATGCCGTGCCTTCGAGGCGCAGCGGTTCATAGGCCAGGTCGAGCACGCAGAGGCCGCCGGCCCTGGTGTGCAGTGTGAGATCGGGCTGAGCCTGGCCGAGCGGGCTCGACGGTTCGCAGCACCATCGCAGCGCCGCCTCGCCGGGCGGCGCCGGAAAGCGCGGCACCCGCAGGCCCCAAGCCAAGGCCGCGCGCTCGTAGTCGCCATAGCTGTGCGCGGGCAGCCACGCTTCGCGGCCACCGCCCTGCGCGAAGGCGGCGCTGATGCGGTGGATGAATTCGCTGGCGCTGGCCGCGATCACGATGCGCTCCGTTGCCACGCCATGGAAGCGCGCCAGTGCGCCGCGCAACCGCACATAGGCAGGGTCCGGATAGTGGGCCGCATCGGCCGCGCGCAGCGCGGCCAGGACGGCGGGGCACGACCCCGTGGCATTGCCGTTGGTCGAAAAATCGTGCCACGGCGTGCCGCCCTCATCAGGGCCGCCATGCACCGCACCATCGAGCGTTTCGTCTTCCTGGGTCATGCCCGTCTCGTGATCGCGAAGATGGCCAATGATGCACACACCGCCAACGCCAGCGCCGCCCTGCCGCCCCATCGCGCAGCACGCCGCATATCGGCCGCTTCGGCCTGCCGGCCTTCGGCATTCAAGGCGTAGACGCCCGGCTTGGCGAGCCGCACACCGAGCAGCAGCGCCATGGCCGCCATCGGCCAGCCGCTGTTGGGCGACGGCGTGCGGCGCGCCTCGCGTGCCACGCCCGCGGGCCATTGCCACGCCGCGAGCGCGAGCAGCCATACCGTGAGCCGCGCCGGCAGCCACGAGAGCACGTCGTCGGCGCGCGCCGCCCATTTTCCGAACCAGGTCCAGTCGCGGCCATTGCGTTCGCCGTGATAGCCCCACATGGCGTCGGCCGTGTTGGCGAAGCGATAGACCGCCGCGCCCGGCAAGCCCAGCAGCACGAACCAGAACAATGGCGCCACGAGCGAATCGTTGAGGTTCTCGGCCAGCGATTCGATGGCGCTTTCGCGAACTTCGCGTTCGCTGAGCACGGAGACATCGCGGCTCACCAGCCGTGCGAGCTGCGCGCGGCCCGCTTCGAGCGAAACCGCCAGTGCCGCCTCGACCGCCAGCACCTCGCCGCGCAGCATGCGCCACGCGAAGAGCGGCTTCAGCGCGAGCGCCAGCACCAGGGCCGCCGCCCATCCGGGCAGCCATTGCGCGGCGCCTTTCTGCAATGCCAGCGCCAGCGCGCCGGCCAGCATCGCGCCCGCGCTCCATGCCAGCGCGCCGGCGATGAAGAGCCTCGGATCGCGCGGCTTCGCATCGGCCGCACGCGGGGCCATGCGGTCACCGATCGAGCCGAGGTAGTGCCCCATCCACACCACGGGATGCCAGCGCACGGCAGGCTCACCCAGCCAGCGGTCGACGGCCAAGGCAAGCCACAGGGCCGCGACGGCTGCCGAGGCAGGGGCGAAAAAAGCGGCGGACATGCCTCCGGCAGCGGCTCAGTCCTCGATGCCGCGCTGCGCCGGAATGCCGGCCTTGAATGCGTGCTTGACCATGGCCATCTCGGTCACGGTGTCGGCCAGTTCGACAATCTCCGGCGGGCAGCGGCGGCCGGTGAGCACCACGTGCACATGCTTGGGCCGCTCGCGCAGCGTTTCGAGCACGCCTTCGAGCGGCAGCCAGCCGTAGATCAGCGGATAGGTGATCTCGTCGAGCACCACCAGGAAGAACTCGCCGGAAAGAATGGCCGCCCGGGCCTTTTCCCAGCCGTCGCGCGCCAGCTGGGCCGAGTGCTCGAGGTCCTGGCTCTTCCAGCTGAAGCCGTCGCCCAAGCCCTCGATCGGGATGCCGATCTGCTCGAACATGCGGTGCTCGCCGAAGCGCGCCGAGGGCACTTTCATGAACTGGTAGATCTTCACCGCCTTGCCGCGGCCGTGCGCGCGCAGCGCCAGGCCGAAGGCCGCGGTGCTCTTGCCCTTGCCGTCGCCGGTGTTGACGATGACGATGCCGCGGCGTTCGCCTTCGGCCTTGTCGTACGGCTTCTCGCTGGGGGGAGTTTCGATTTGCATGATGTATGTAGGCCTTGTGTTGATGCTCGTCAGTTCGGCAGCGCGATCCACTGATCGGCCACGCGGTGCACGCGGATGCGATGGTCGAACACCTGCTCGAGCGCGGCGTGGGTGGCCGGATCGCTGCTGCCGCCATGGTGCACCACGCGGCCGTGGTTCATCACCACCAGTTCGTCGGCGGCCAGCGCCATTGGGAGTTCATGCAGCACGCTGACCACGGTGCGACCCTCGGCCACCAGGGCGCGCGTGGTCTGCATCCAGTCCGCCTGGTGCGGGGGGTCGAGGTTGGCAAGCGGCTCGTCCATCAAGAGCAGTTCGGCCTCCACGGCAAGCGCGCGGGCGAGCAGCACGCGCTGGCGCTCGCCGCCCGAGAGCTGGCCGAGCGGCCGTTCGCGCCACTCCCAGGCCTGGGTGCTGCGCAGCGCGCGCTCCACCGCTTCGCGGTCGGCCTTGCTCGGCGCGGCGAGCCAGCGCTGGTGCGGCAGGCGGCCGAGCATGGCAATGTCGTAGACCATCAGGTCGTCGGCACTGCCCTCGCCCGCCGCGCCGCTCTGGCCCAGCCATGAAAGGCGCTGTGCGCGCACGCGGCCCGGCACCTTGTCCGCCGCTTCGCCGAAAAGAAAGACGTCGCCGCGGTGCGCGAGCAGGCCCGCAAGCGCCTTGAGCAAGGTCGACTTGCCCGCGCCGTTCGGACCGACCACGCTGGTCCAGCGCGCGGCGCCGAGCTTCAGGTGGATGCCGTGCAGCACCTCGGCGGTGCCGAGCGTGGCGCTCACGCCGCGGGCTTCGAGTGCCGGGATATGACCGCTCATGCCACACCGCCCCGCGCGCTGCGCCTGTGCATCAGCCACAGCAGGTAGCTGCCGCCGAGCACGGCCGTGAGCACGCCCACAGGCAGTTCCTGCGGCGCAATGAGCCAGCGCGCCAACAGGTCGGCAGCCATCAGCAGCAAGCCGCCCATCCCAGCCGACAGCACGATCAATCCCGCGTGCGTGGTCTTGACCACGGAGCGCACGAGGTGCGGCGCGGCGAGCCCCACGAAAGCGATCAGGCCGGTCTGCGCCACGGCCGCGCCGGTGGCCAATGCGAGCACCACCACCAACGCGGCGCGCATCGCACCCAGCGGGAGGCCCAGGCTGCGGACCGTCGCTTCTCCGAGTGCAAGTCCGTCGAGCACCGGCGCGAGCGCCCAGGCCAGCAAAAGGCACACCGCGCCGACTGCGCCCATCACTGCGCATGCGCTCCAGCCGACCAGGCCGGTGCTGCCCAGGATGAAGCCCTGCAAGGCCTGCAGGATGTCGGCCGAGGCGATGGTGATCAGGTCCTTGGCGGCGCCGAGCACCACGCCGACGATCACGCCGGCGAGCAGCAGCCGCAATGTCTGCTGCACTCCCCGCGCCAGCATCAGCGTGAGCATCACGGCGCACACCGCCCCCACGAAGGCCGCGCCTGTGAGTCCCAGCCGCATCGCCCATTGCATGCTGGCGGCCGAGCCGCCGAACAGCAGGAGCGCCACGGCCACGCCCAGCGAGGCGCCCGAGGCGCTGCCGAGCAGATAGGGATCGGCCAGCGGATTGCGGAACAGGCCCTGGGCCACCGAACCCGCGAGGCCGAGCAATGCGCCTGCCAGCCACGCGCCGAGCGTGCGCGGCAGCCGGATGTCCCAGACGATCTGTAGCGCCACCGCATCGTGCCGCGCCGCCAGCAGGCTTTGGAAGCCGGTGCTGCCGATGCCCAGGCCGAACACGGCCAATGCGCCGCCCACGCCCAGCAGGGCCATGCCGAAGAGCCAGACGCGGCGCCGATGATGTGTGTGCATGAGATCCGCGCGGCTCAACCGGCCTTCTCCGCGATGCAACGGGCCATGAGCCTTGCGGCCTCGTCCATGCGCGGGCCGGGGCGCACGAGCACGTCGGCCTCTGCGGCATCGAAGCGGCAGATGCGCCCTTCGCGCACCGCGCGTATTCCGCTCCAGCCCGGGCGCTGCTCCATGCCCGCCGCGCTGCGGACGCTGACCATGATGAGATCGGGATTGGCGCGCACCACGTATTCGGGATTGAGCTTGGGAAAGGGTCCGAGCGAAGCCGGCACGATGTTCTTCATGCCCAGCCGCGTGAGCGTCTCGCCGATGAACGAGGACTCGCCGGCCGCATACGGCGCGCTGTTGACCTCGAAGTAGACGCGCTGGCCCTTCGCGCCGGCCGGCAGCGCCTGTGCCGCGGCCGACACGCTGGCATCGATCGCGCGCCAGATGTTCGCCGCCTCGTGGGTGCCGAGCACCTGGTCGAGCTTGTCGAGCACGCGCCGCACGTCGGCATGGCTCTTGGGTTCGAGCACCAGCACCTTGAGGCCCAGTGCCTCGAGCCGCTGCGTCACGCGCGACGACTTGGCAAGCAGCACCGCATCGGGCCGCAGCGCGACGATGGCTTCGACGTTGGGATCGAGGCCGCCGCCCAGTCGAGGCAAGGCAAGCACTTCGTTCGGCGAGTTGGAATAGTTGTCGACGCCCACCAGCCGGGAACACGCACCCAGCGCGCAGACCCCTTCGGTCAATGACGGCAGCAGCGTGACGATGCGCTGCGGCGGCTGCGGCAAGCTGACCGTCACGCCGCGCTCGTCGACCACATCGAGGGCGTGCGCAGCCAGCCCGAAAACGCCCAGGCCGATGGCAAGCGAGAAAGAGCGAATCCAGTTTCTTGTCATGCGGCAGGCGCCTTCAAGGTCAGCGGCAATCCGGCCACCATCAGCGTGACCCGGGCGCACGCGGCCGCCACGTCCTGGTTCAGCCGGCCCAGCGCGTCGACGAAGGCCCGCGTTTCGCCGCCAAGCGGAATCACGCCCAGGCCGATCTCGTTGCCGACCAGGACCACCGGTCCGCGTGCTTCGCGCAGTGCGACCAGCAGCATGGCGACATGCGTCGCCGGCGTGCGCGTGATCGGCCTTGCCGATTCGGAGCGCAGCGGCATCAGCAAATTGGTGAGCCAGAGCGTGAGGCAGTCGATCACCACCAGCGTGTCGGCCGCGCTCTGGGTGACGATTTCGCGCGCCAGTTCGATGGGCTCTTCCACGGTGCGCATGTCGGGCACGCGCTGCGCGCGGTCGGCCTGGTGGCGTACGATGCGCGCACGCATTTCGTCGTCGTGGGCCTGGCCCGTGGCAATGAGCACGGCGCGCCGCGTTGCGGGCGCTTCGGCCAGCCAGTCGACGGCGCGCTGTTCGGCACGCCGCGACTTGCCGCTCTTCTGGCCGCCAAGGATGAGTTCGTGCTCAAGCATGGGCATGCGCGTTTTCCTCCGGGGTTTCGCGGTCGAGCTCGATCGGCGCAGCACTGAACAGCCTGGCGGTGGCTTCGGGACTGGAAGCAAACCACGCGTGGAAATAGCTCGCACGCACCGGGCCGTGCACGTAGAAGGCCTCGCCGCCGCGTGCGCCCGCGGCGGCATCGGGCCGGCCAGTGAGCGCCGCCGGCATGAGCGGTGTCTCGCAGCTCGAATAGTGGAAGGTGTGTCCGCGCAGCAGGTCGGCGCCCAACCTGAGTTGCTGGGGACCCAGTGCAGCCAGCCGTTTTTGCATCGTCACGCGGCCCGGCAGCAGGCCCCAGAGCAGGTGCGATGCGCCGTCGGCTGTTTGCAGCTCCTCGAACAGCGCCATCATGCCGCCGCATTCGGCCCATACCGGCTTGTCCGCCGCGACGTGCGCGGCAAGCGCGTCACGCAGCGCGGCGCGGGCCGACAGCGCCTTGGCATGCAGCTCGGGATAGCCGCCGGGCAGCCAGACCGCATCGCATGCGGGCAGCGCATCTCCGGCGAGCGGCGAGAAAAAAACGACCCGCGCACCCAATGCCGCGAGCACGCCGAGGTTGGCGGGATAGATGAAGGCAAAAGCCGCATCGCGCGCGACGGCGATGGTGCGGCCGTCGAGCATGGGAGCGATGCGTGGCTCCGGCCCGGCCGCGGGCGCCTCGAAGCGGACCTGCGGCAATTCCTGAAGTGCGCGCCGGCCGAGGGGCGTTGTGGCGATCGCGTCGGCGGCCGCATCGAGCCGCGCCATCGCGTCGCCGAGTTCATGCGCGGCGACCAGGCCCAGGTGCCGCTCGGGCAGCGCGAAATCGGCTCCGCGCGGCAAGGCGCCGAGCCATTGCGCGGGTTCGCGCAGGGCTTCTTCGAGCATGCCGGCATGCCGCTCGCTTGCCACGCGGTTGGCCAGCACGCCGGCCCATGGCAGCGCGGGCCGAAAGTTCTGCAGTCCATAAGCCAGCGCACCGAAGGTACCGGCCATGGCTTGGGCATCGATCACCGCGAGTACGGGCAGACCGAAGCGCTCGGCCAGGTCCGCTGCGCTGGGGTTGCCGTCGAACAGGCCCATCACGCCTTCGACGATCAGCAAATCGGCCTCGCCGGCCGCCGCATGCAGCCGCCGCCGGCAATCCGCCTCGCCGGTCATCCACAGGTCGAGCGAATGCACCGGCGCACCACTCGCAAGCGCCAACCAGTGCGGGTCGAGAAAGTCGGGCCCGCACTTGAAGACCCGCACGCGTCGGCCCTGGCGCGTGTGCAGCCGCGCCAGGGCGGCCGCCACGGTGGTCTTGCCCTGCCCCGAAGCCGGCGCCGCCACCAGCACGGCGGCGCAGGTGTGCCCTGCGGCCTGTTCGTCGTCCGCGTCGGGTTGGCTTATTGCGGTGTCCACTTCAGGCCGATGTAAGCGTTGCGGCCGCCGGTGGCGTAGCCGCGTGCAAGCGTGTAGTCCTTGTCGCCCACATTGTCGACGCGGGCCACCAGGCCGATGTCGCGCGTGATCTGCGTGCTGGCCACCAGGTTCAGCACGGTGTAGCCGCCCAGGGTGCGGGTATTGGCCCCGTCGTCGTAGCGCTTGCTCGACGATTGCACCTCCGCGCCCAGCGTCCAGCCGGCGATGCGCCAGTCGGCGCCCAGCGTGCCGTGGCGGCGGGCGCGGCGCGCCAGCAGGAGGTCGGTGTCCAGGTCGCGCGGATCCTGGAAATCGGCCGATGCGCGCAAGGTCACGTCGCCGATGCGGTGGCCGCCCGACAGCGTCACGCCCTGGTAGCGGGCGCGCGCAGTACTTGCATAGCAGCCGAAGCCGGAGCGGCAGTTGGTGGCCGAGCCGTCGAACACGATCAGGTTGTTGACGCGGTTCTGGTAGACCACGATGCCCGCATGCGTGCCGCCGTCGGTGTACCGCAGGCCCAGCTCGACGTTGCGGCCCGACTCGGGCTTGAGGCTAGGCGTGCCGTATTCGCTGAAGCGCTGGTACAGCGTCGGCGCGCGGAAAGACGTTCCGGCCGACACGGTGGCGCGCAGCCTGGGCGTGATCGAGAAGCCGTAGGCCGCGCTGCCGGTGGTCTTGCCGCCGAATTCGCTGTCGTCGTCGCGGCGCACGTGCAGCTGGAGCGAATGCGCGCCCTGCACGAAGCCGTAGCCGAGCGAGACCGCATCCTGCGAGCGCTTGCTCGCGAGCAGGCCGCTGAAGAGGGTCGGCGCATTTTCCAGCGCGTCTTCGCGGCGTTCGAGCGTGGCCGTCACCAGGTGCGGGCCAAAGCGGAATTCGTTCTGGAACAGGTAGCCGCGAAGGTTCGTCTCGGTGCGATAGAACGAGGGCTGCGTCTTGTAGACCGATTGCGAATCGGTGACCTGTACGCGCGTGCTGTAGACGTCGTTCCACTTGGCCGACCACGAAAGCCCGGCCGTGCGCAGCGTGTTGTTGCCGATGTCGTTCTTGAACTGGATCGGCGGCCGGGTCCTGGAGCTGACAAGCGCGTCGTAGCCCGCTTCCATGTCGCTGTAGAGCAGCGTGGCGTCGAGTCGTTGGTCGGGGGTGAGCTGGTAGCCCAGACGCAGGTTGCCGGCATTGCTGCGATAGCCGTCGCGGTCGGGGCTGGTGTAACCGTCCCTCGAGGGCGTGCGCTTGTCCAGAGGCTGCACGTTGAAGCCCCTGCTCTCTTCATGCGCGACACCCAGCGAATAGTCCAGAGCGCCGGACTTGCCGCTCACGCCAGCCTCGGCCTTGCGCAGGCCATGGCTGCCGAAGCCGATGCCCGCATAGGGGGACACGCCTTCTTCGCCGCGCTTGGTGAAGAGCTGGATCACGCCGCCCACGGCGTCGGAGCCGTACACCGCGGCAGCCGGGCCGCGCAGCACTTCGATGCGATCGATCTGCGAGAGCGGGATGCTCTCCCACCCGGCGCCACCGGTCGATTGCGAATCGACGCGCACGCCATCGACGTACACGGCCGTGAAGCGCGTCTCTGCGCCGCGGATGAAGAGGCTGGTGGTATTGCCCACGCCGCCGTTGCGCGTGATCTCGATGCCCGGCAGTCGCGCCAGCACATCGGCCACGCCGACCGCGCCGCTGCGCTCGATGGTCTGCCGGTCGATGACCGACACGTCGCCCACCAGGTCCGACAGCGGCTGCGGCGTGCGGTTGGCCGTGACCACCGTTTCGCCGAGCACAGGGGCGGCTGCGACTTGCTGCGCATGCACAGCCAGGGGCAGTTGAAGCAGCGCCATGCCGCCGAAAGCGGACGCCAGCGCCAGCGGCAGGCAGGCAAGGCGGCGACGGCGCGCGGGAACACGGCCGAGGGAAAGGGAACCACAGGAAGTCATGAATGGAGCGAACGAACGTCTATGCCCGTCGCCGGCCTCCCCGCCAGCGCTTGGGCGCAATGGCTGCCTCGTGCATCGAAATCGATCGTGCATGCGGCAGCCGCCTCGTTGGCCGGTATCCGGGCTGGCAGTGCGACCTCACCGCCTTCCCAGGTGCCTGTTTCAGGGCACCCAGTGGCTGGATGGATGAGGTTGACGCTTGCGGCGTCGACTGCTTGACCGTTGCGGGGGCAGCGCAGGCGGCTTCGGCCCTGTTCCGTTCCCGGGGGCGTTCACTCCTGCTTCCCGTTGAACCGCGGCGTGTGAACCACGCCGCAGGCACCAACGAGCAGGATTTTAGGGCCTGCGACGGCGCAGTAAGCCAAAAGTTGCGCCGTCCGTTGTTCGGCGGGAAACTACAATCGCCAACCATGCCCGCCTCCAGCCCCATCGACCAGATCGCCGAGCGTGTGGAACGCCTGCTCGTGCGTCATGAAGAGGTGCAGCGCACCAATGCGCTGCTGCAGGAGCAGGTCGAAGCGCTCACGCGCGAGCGCGACGCACTCAAGTCGCGGCTTGCCGCGGCCCGCACGCGCCTCGATGCGCTGCTCGAGCGGCTGCCGGCCGAACCACCTTCCGAAGATTCCCCCGCATGAAGCAGATCGAAGTTCAGATCATGGGCCAGAGCTATCTGCTCGGCTGTCCCGATGGCGGCGAGGCGCAGCTGCGCGAAGCCGTCGATCGCGTGGACGCGGCCATGTGCAAGATCCGCGATGCAGGCAAGGTAAAGGCACGCGACCGCATCGCAGTGCTGGCCTCGTTGAACCTGGCTTTCGACCTGGCCGCACAGCAGACCGCCGCCGCGGCTGCAGCGGCATCCGCACCTGCTGCTGCGGCTCCCGCGGGTGAGGCCGGCGAAGCCGATGCCAAGGCCGCGCAACTCATCCAGAAACTCGATCAAGCCCTCGCGGGCGATGATCATTTACTCTGAGCTGCGGCGTCCGGTCCGCCGGGGGCGTAAAATGCGAAGTGTCTGCGGTGCGCGTCGGGCTTAATATTTCCTTGTTCCAATGCTCTCCGGAGCCGGGCTTGGTACATCGCTTGACGGGCGTGATCATCTCGCGTTAGATGAACCCGAAGTCTTGCTGCCCTCGCCCACCTGAACCCTGGTTCAGGATGCGGGTTCGGCGCCCACTTGCAGACACCTTTTTCTGTTCGAACGGCCCCTGCATGCGCTGCACGGGGCCGTTGCTTTTTTTCAAGGCCCCGCTGCGTGACTTCCCTGCTCGACCCCCTCCTGATCGCCGAATTGGCCGCGCTCGGCCTGGGCACCGGTTTTCTGGCGGGCCTGCTCGGCATCGGCGGCGGGATGCTCATGGTGCCGTTCATCACGATCATCATGGGCCATCGCGGAGTTGCTTCCGATCTTGCGGTGAAGATGGCGATCGCCACCTCGATGGCCACGATCATCTTCACCTCGGTGTCCAGCGTGCGCGCGCACCACAAGCGCGGCGCGGTGCGCTGGGACATCGTGCGGCGCCTTGCGCCCGGCATCGTCATCGGCAGCCTGCTGGGCAGCCTTGGCGTGTTCGCGCTGCTCAAGGGCACCGTACTGGCCATCGTCTTCGCCCTGTTCGTTGGCTTCTCGGCCACGCAGATGTTCCTCGACCGCAAGCCCAAGCCCACGCGCCAGATGCCGGGCACCGCGGGGCAGCTGTCGGCGGGCGGCGCCATCGGCTTCATCTCGGGCCTGGTCGGCGCGGGCGGCGGCTTCGTCAGCGTGCCGTTCATGACCTGGTGCAACATTTCCATCCACAACGCCGTGGCCACCAGCGCGGCGCTCGGCTTTCCGATCGCGGTGGCCAACGTGCTGGGCTACGTGGTCAGCGGGCAGTCGGTGCAGGGCCTGCCGGGCGGCTCGTTCGGGTACATCTGGCTGCCCGCGCTCGCGGTCATTGCAGTGTGCAGCGTGCTCACCGCGCCGCTGGGCGCAAAGGCGGCGCACAACCTGCCGGTGAAGAAACTCAAGCGCGTGTTCGCGAGCATCCTGTACCTGCTGGCGGCCTACATGCTCTGGAAGGGCCTGCAAGGCTAGGGCCTGAAAGCCCCTCGGTTCCCGGGTGACACCCGTTGCGACGCTGGCGCCCCGGCCGTATAACGGTCGCATGAAAATCCTCATCGCCGTCGATGGCAGCGCCTATACGCAAAAGGCGCTCAGCTACCTTCTCGCCAACCGCGCCATGTTCGTGGATGGCCACGAGCTGACCATCGTGCATGTCTGCACCGGCATCTCGGGGCACGTGGCCCGCCACCTCAGCAAAGAGGTGATCGCCGACTACTACGCCGAGGAAAACGCCAAGGTGATCGAGCCCGTGAAGGCACGGTTCGCGGAGAACGGCGTAGCCAACTACGCGGTCGACAAGCGCCACGGCCACGCGGCCGAAGAGATTCTCAAGTCGGCCGCGGCGGCACACGCCGAACTCATCGTGCTGGGCACCCATGGCCACGGCATCTTCGGCCGTGCGTTGATGGGCTCGGTGGCCACCAAGGTGATCTCCGAGACCGACACCACGGTCCTGCTCGTGCAGTAGGCCAGCGCCGGGCCGCCCCTTCTTTCTATTGAACGCGCTGCTGCCGCCACTCGCGCGGCGAGCAGCCGAAGCGTTCTCGGAATGCGCGGCTGAAGTGCGCTGCGTCATTGAAGCCGCGGCCGTAGGCAATGTCGGCCACCGGCCGCCCGGCCAGGCGCGGCTCGAGCAGGTCGCGGCTGCAGGCTTCGAGCCGCCGCTCCCAGATGTATTGCGAAGGCGTGAGCGGCTCGCTCTTGAAGATGCGGTGGATGTGGCTTGCCGACACGCCCAACTCCGCCGCGAGGCTTCCCACCGAAAGTGATGGATCGGCCAGTTGCTCGTCGATGCGGCGCTTCACGCGCGCAAGGTGGTACGCCGTGAGACTGCTCAGCCCCGGCGAGCGCGCAGCGGGCAGCGTCTGCAGACCCGCAACCAGAATGCTTTGCACGCCGTTGGCCACCGCGAGCGCAGAGGCTGGTTGCAGCGTGTCGATGTCTTCGCGCAGCGTGCGGATCATGCCAAGCAGCAGGTGCCCCGCACCCTCGCGGCCCGAGACGGTGGTGGCCGTCAACGCTTCGGTGTCGTGCAGCTCGCTGCGCAGGCGTTCTCCGGGGAGCTTGAGCACGATCTGCTCGAAGGTGTCGTCGAACAGCAGCTCATACGGCCGGGTGCTGTCGTACAGCGCAAAGTCGCCCGCCGCCAGCACGGCATCGCGCCCGTCCTGCCGCACCACGCCATGCCCGCGCGCCTGGATGCTGACCAGGAAGTAATCGTCGCCCGAGCGCGAGATGTGCCCCGGCGTGCGCATGACCTTCTGCGGCCCTGACTTGACCACCGACACGTCCAGGCTCGGCAGGGTGTGGTGGCGGATGCTGCCTTCGAAGTTGCCCGCGCCGCGTTCGCGCACCGGGTCGCACCCGAGCTGCACGTAGACGTTGCAGATCATGTCGGTCCAGTAGGGGAGCCGCTGGTCGCGCGGGACCGCGTCGGTGCTGAGCAACTGGTTCATCGGGGTTCCTTGGGGGAGTCGGCATGCAACGCTGGAACAAGAACGCCGCAAGTTCGGATCAAGGCGTTTCGCGGCGGCGAATCTACGCTTGAAGCAACCCGCATGCCACCGCGCAAACCCGGTGCAAGGTGTGCGAAGTTGTTTCATCACCCCGTTTCTGGAGACCCGCCATGCCCGCCACCGTTCATCCCAAGCTCCGCGTCGCCGCCGTGCAGGCCGCGCCCGTATTCCTCGATCTCGACGGCACCATCGACAAGACCATCGACCTCATGGCCCAGGCAGCCGGCCAGGGCGTGAAGCTCATCGCCTTTCCCGAAACCTGGGTGCCCGGCTATCCCTGGTGGATCTGGCTCGACTCGCCGGCCTGGGGCATGCAGTTCGTGCAGCGCTACCACGACAACGCGCTGGTCGTCGGCTCCGGCGAGTTCGACCGCATCAGGGAAGCCGCGCGCAAGCAGAAGATCTGGGTTTCGCTGGGCTACAGCGAAAAGGCCGCCGGCAGCCTCTACATTGCGCAGGCGCTGTTCGACGACCAGGGCAACACGGTGCAGACGCGCCGCAAGCTCAAGCCCACGCACGTGGAGCGCACCGTGTTCGGGGAAGGCGACGGCTGCGACCTGGCCGTGGTCGAGACACCCATCGGCAACATCGGATCGCTCTCTTGCTGGGAGCATCTTCAGCCGCTCAGCAAGTATGCGATGTATGCACAGAACGAGCAGATCCACTGCGGCGCCTGGCCCAGCTTTTCGCTCTACCGCGGCGCGGCCTACGCGCTCGGCCCCGAGCTCAACAACGCCGCGAGCCAGGTGTACGCGGCCGAGGGTCAGTGCTTCGTCGTGGCACCGTGCGCCACGGTGTCGCAGGCCATGAGCGACCTGATGTGCACCGATGCGGGCAAGCAGCAGATGCTGCGCGTCGGCGGCGGCTTTGCGCGCATCTACGCACCCGACGGCTCGCCGCTCGGCACGCCGCTGGCCGAAGACCAGGAAGGTCTGGTGATCGCCGACATCGACCTGGGAATGATCGCGCTCGCCAAGGCGGCGGCCGACCCAAGCGGCCACTATTCGCGCCCCGACGTCACGCAACTGCTGCTGAACAAGACGCGCCGCGAGCCCGTGGTGCTGCAGCGCGCGCCCGAAGTCGAAGGCGGTGCCTTCGAAGCCATCGTCGCCACACCCGAGGCGGCAGCGGCGCCGCGCCAGCAGCCGCTGGCCGCCTGAAGCACTGGAGCCACACCATGGAATCCGCCATTGCCGAGCACCTGAAGTGTCCCCGCACGCGCCACCGCCGCGTGGAGGACGACTATGCGCCGCCCTATCCCGTCTGGTCGGCACGCGCGCCGGCCGCGGTCAGGCAGGTCGTGATGGGCTATTTCGGCGTGCAGTCGCGCGGGGCCGAAACGCGGGGCCGCGCGTGCGCGGCGCTGATGAAGATCGCAGCCGGCTTCGCCCTGCCCGACGGCCCCGGCCACCACGACTTCGCGCACCATGTCGACGCCGACGGCTACGACAACATGATCGCCATCGCCTACTGGGACGACCCTGCCGCGCACGCTCGCTGGTGCAGGGCGCCCGGCATCGATGCCTGGTGGCGCTCCGACGAGCGGCTGGCGGATGGCCTCGGCTATTTCCGCGAAATCGTTTCGCCGCGTGCCGAGCACTTCGAGACCATGTTCAACACGCCGGACCGCCTCGAAGGCGTCGGCGTGGTGATGGGCGGCGTGAGCGGCGAGCTGCAGGAGCATGGCTACTGGGGTTCGATGCGCGACCGCATCCCGTTGTCGCAGACCGATGCCATGGCGCCTTCGGGCTCGCGCGCCATCATCGCCGGCGCTCCCGCACCGGGGCAGCGCGTGCGCGTGGCGGGCCACGAGAACATCGCGATGATCCGCTCCGGCCAGGAGTGGGCCGACACCACGGGCCAGGAACGCTCGCTCTATCTCGGCGAAATGGAACCCGTGCTGCGCGAGGGCATGGACTTCCTGCGCGACCAGGGCCTGGGCATCGGCTGCTACAGCAACCGCTACATGCATCACCTCGACGCCAACGGTACGCCGCTGGAGAAATCATTCGGCCTGAGCTTCTGGCGCTCGCTCGCCGACATGGAACGCTGGGCCGAATCGCATCCCACGCACGTGGCGATCTTCGGCAGCTTCATGCGCTACGTGCAGGCGCTGAACTTCCAGCTTCAGCTGCGGGTGTACCACGAGGTGTCGGTGCTGAAGGCCGACGAGCAGAGCTACGAATACATCAACTGCCATGCGCGCAGCGGGCTCGTGAACGGGCTGGCGTAGCCTTGTGCGCCTTCGGGTGCGCGCCACCACCCGCCGACGCCGCCAAGGCAGGGCCTAGGCGAACAGCCTCTTGTGCTGATCCCGCAGCAGCGCCTTCTGCACCTTGCCCATGGCGTTGCGCGGCAGTTCGCCGACGACAAAGCAGCGCTTCGGAATCTTGAAGTTCGCGAGCTTCGACTTGAGCTCCGCAACAATGGCATCGGCGTCGAGCGCCCCGCCCGCCTTGGGAATGACGATGGCGACGCCGACTTCGCCGAAGTCGGGGTGCGGCACGCCGACCACGGCGCTCTCGGCCACGCCGGGCAGCTCGTTGATATAGCCCTCGATCTCGGCCGGGTAGACGTTGTAGCCCCCGCTGATGATCAGGTCCTTGCTGCGCCCGACGATGGTGATGTAGCCGCTGCCGTCGATCTTGCCGACGTCGCCGGTCTTGAAGAAACCGTCGGCGGTGAATTCTTCTTTCGTTTTCTCGGGCATGCGCCAGTAACCCACGAACACGTTCGGGCCACTCACCTGGATGTTGCCGATCTCGTCGGTGGTGCAGTCACGGCCGCTGTCGTCGCGCACGCGCAGCCGCACGCCCGGCAGTGCGAAGCCCACGGTGCCGCCGCGGCGCTCGCCCTGCGCGGGGTTGTAGGGGTTGGAAGTGAGCATCACCGTCTCGCTCATGCCGTAGCGCTCGAGAATGGTGTGGCCGGTGCGCTCGCGCCACTCGTCGAAGGTTTCGATGAGCAGCGGCGCGGAACCCGCGACGAAGAGGCGCATGTTGCGCACCGCTTCGCGCGTGAGGCCCGGTTCGGCCAGCAGCCGCACGTAGAGCGTCGGCACGCCCATGAACACAGTGGCTTCCGGCAGCTTCTCGACCACGCGCTTCGGATCGAATTTCGAGAACCAGATCATCTTGCTGCCGTTGAGCAGTGCACCGTGCAACGCGACGAAGAGGCCATGCACATGAAAGATCGGCAGCGCGTGGATCAGCACGTCGCCTTGGGTCCAGCCCCAGTAATCCTTGAGCACCTCGGCGTTCGACAGCAGGTTGCCATGCGTGAGCATCGCGCCCTTGCTGCGGCCGGTGGTGCCGCTGGTGTAGAGGATGGCGGCCAGGTCGTCGGCTTTCCTCTTTGCAATCACGTGCTGGTCGCTGCATTGCGCGGCCGCTTCCAGCAGCGTGCCGGTGCGGTCGTCGTCGAGCGTGAACACGTGCCGCGTGCCCGCCGCATTGGCGATGGGCCTGACCCACGAGGCATTGCGGCTGGTGCACACCACCACGGCCGGTTCGGCGTTGCCGATGAAGTATTCGATCTCGGCGCTTTGATAGGCGGTATTGAGGGGCAGGAACACATAGCCCGCGCGCAGCGTGGCGAGATAGAGAATCATCGCCTCGACCGACTTCTCGACCTGCACCGCAACGCGGGCGCCCTCTTCCAGGCCCAGCGCGCCGAGCAGGTTGGCCATCATGGCGCTGGCACGGTCGAGATCGCGCCACGAATAGAACAGGGCGTTGTCGGTTTCCACCGCAATGCTGTCGAGGTCGGCGGGAAAGGACGCACGCAGGGCGGCGAACAGGTTGGGGTTGGCTTTCGTCTTCATCGGGCAGGTCTTCAGAAATTCGGTGTGCGCTTGGCAAGAAAGGCGTCGATGCCTTCGCGGTGCTCGGCGGAGTCGGCGTAGTCGTAGGCGGTTGCGAGCAGGTTCTCTGTCGAATGCGCGCCGGCTTTCAGCATGGCGAAGGTACGCTTGTGCAGGCGCGCGGCCTGCGGCGCCAGGGCCGCGATGCGCGCGGCATGGGCCCGCGCAGCGGCAGCCACCTCATTGTCGGGCAGCACATGCAGCAGAAAACCCGCGTCGTACAGGCGCTGTGCGCCATGCACGCCGGCGGCCAGCAGCATGTCGCGCGCCAGCACGTCGCCAATCGCGCCATGGACCAGCGCCGCCTCTCGCGGCGCCATCGGAAAGCCGAGCTTCGCGATGGGCGCGCCGAATTTCGCAGAGGCTCCTGCAAGGCGGATGTCGCAGCAGCTCGCGATCTCGATGCCGGCGCCCATGCATGCGCCTTCGATCTGCGCGACCACGGGCAGCGGGCAATCGAGCATGGCCTGGAGTGCGCCCCAGACTTCGTTCTCGTGAAATTCGCGCAGGCTGGCTTCGTCGAAACGGAACGACGGGTACTCGGAGATGTCGCCGCCGGCGCAGAAGGCGCCGCCCTCGCCGCGAACCACGACGCAGCGCAGCTCGGTATCAACCGCCTGGCGGATCCCGTCGAACACCGCACGCAGCTCGCGCCACATGCCACGCGTCATGGCATTGAGGCGCCCCGCATTCGACAGGGTGACGAACGCAACGGCGCCCTCGCGGCGCAGTGAAACGTGGCGCTCGTCCATCACTCGAGCTTGGCGCCCGAGGCCTTCACCACCTTGGCCCAGCGCTTGATCTCGGAGTTGACGAAGCCGCCGTACGAAGCCATGGTGAGGTTCGGGATCTCGGAGCCGTTCTGGGCCCAGATGGCCTTGAGCTCGTCGCTCGCCAGCGCCTTCTTCATGTCGTCGACGATGCGCGCCTGCAGGTCGGCCGGCGTGCCCTTGGGGGCCCACAGGCCGTACCAGGTGGTGACGGTGTAGTCGGGCAGCCCCACTTCGGCGGCGCAGGGCACGTCGGGGAACGCCGGGTTGCGCTTGCTGCCCGCGACCATCAGCGCCTTGATGCGCCCGCCCTTGATGTGCTGGGCGGAAGAACCGAGACCGTCGAACATCAGATCGACGTTGCCGGCGATCAGGTCGGACAGCGCCGGGCCCGCGCCGCGGTACGGAATGTGCGTGATGAAAGTGTTGGTCTGCAGCTTGAACAGCTCGCCCGCCAGGTGGTGCGAAGTGCCCGCACCGGCCGAGCCGTAGTTGAGCTTGCCGGGGTTGCGCTTGGCGGCGGCAACGAATTCCTGCAAGGTGTTGGCCGTGACGCGGCGCGGGTTGACCACCACCACCTGCGGCACGTTGGCCAGCAGCATCAACGGCACGAAGTCCTTCTCGAGGTCGTAGTCGAGCTTGGGGTAGATCGACGGTGCGATGGCGTGGTGCACCGCGCCCATGAAGAGCGTGTAGCCGTCGGGCTGGGCCTTGGATGCGATGCTGGCCCCCACCGTGCCGCCGGCGCCGCCGCGGTTGTCGATGACCAGCGTCTGGCCGGCGACCTTGGCAAACTGGGCCGAGAGCGGGCGCGCGAAGGCGTCGGTGCCGCCGCCGGCCGGAAACGGCACGATCATGTTCACCGGCCGGGTCGGCCAGTTACCCCCCTGCGCACGCGCGCCGCCACCGCACAGAACGGCGGCACCGGCTGCGGCCAGGCGCAGCACGTCGCGTCGTTGAAAACTCTGAGTCATCTGTCATCTCCTGTCGTTGTGGATTTGCCGCGCCATGCGGCCGCCGGCACCTCGGGCGCCGGACTTTTTCTTTCAGAACTCAGCCCTTCTTGAAAAACAGGCTTTCGACATCTCCCGATACCGCGACCTTCCCCTCGGCCAGCCACGCGCGATGCTTGTCGAGCCGCTTCAGATCGTAGAGGTAATTCACCATGAGTCCGTAAGACTGCTTCTGCCCCTTGGCGGAGGGATCGCCGGCCCAGTTGAGCCGCTCCACGCGCGCGCCGTTGCCCAGGTGAAAGCGCGCCACCGGGTCGGCCGGCGTGCCATCGATCAGCGTATGGCCCAGGTATTCGGCGGCGGCCTGCAGCAGCCATTGGCGCAGCGGCGACTTGGCGTCGAGGGTGGCGGCGCCGTCCACCGCTGCCAGCAGGCGGTCGGCGGTGGGCGGCAGCGAGCCGACGAGGCGGCCAAGCTCGGCCTCGCGTTTTTCGTCGAGGCGCGGCAGCAGCTCCGCGGCGTTTTTCGCAAGCCAGGAACGAAAGCCGGGAATCGGCGACAGCGTGGCAAAGACCTTGAGCCGCGGCAGCTCGTCCTGCAGCGTCTCGACCACGCGCTTGATGAGCGAATCGCCGAAGCTCACGCCGCGCAGGCCGTTCTGGGTGTTGCTGATCGAATAGAAGATGGCCGTCGTGGCCTTGACCGGCAGGATCGGCACGGCGGACTCGTCGAGCAGCGGCGTGATGCCTTCGCTGATGCGGTCGACCAGCGCCACCTCGACGAAGATCAGCGGCTCGTTGGGCAGCCTCGGATGGAAGAATCCGTAGCAGCGGCGGTCGCTGTCGTCGAGCCGGTTCTTCACGTCGGTCCAGCTCTTGATGTCGTGCACGGCCTCGTAGCGGATCAGCTTCTCGATCAGCGAGGCCGGCGAATTCCAGTCGATCCGGCGGAGCTCGAGGAACGCAACGTCGAACCAGGTGGAAAACAAGTGTTCCAGTTCGGCGTCAAGCGCAATCAGCCTTCTGTCGGACTTCAGGAAAGGCAACAGTTCGGCGCGCAGGTCGACCAGGAAGCGCATGCCTTCGGGCTCGACCGCGAAGCGCTGCAGCAGGCGCATGCGGGGCGAGACCAGCGCGCGCCGCAGCCGCAGCTCGGCCTGGCCTTCGTCGGGCGTTCCGACAGCGGCCTGGTGCTGGTCGCGCGCGGACTTGAGCTTTTGCGGATCGGCGGCGAAATGCTCGCTCATCAGCGCCCAATAATCGCGCCGCTCCTCAGGCGTGGCGCTGGCATACGCAGTTGCAATGGCATGCGCGCGGCGGCCACCCTCGACCTCGCTCACGCGCGGATCGATCACGGCCTGCAAGGCGGCGAGCACGCGGCGCAGTGCGCGCGGCGACAAGGCTTCGTCGGCCTTGCGCAGGGTGGCCTGCATGCGCTCGGCGGTCGAGCGCAGGCTCGGCTTGGCGGCGGTCTTGGGCGCGCCTCGGCTGGCGCCCTCGGGTGCCACCGGCACCTTGTCGCCGGACTTCTCGCCAGAACGCAATCGCGCCTGGAACCATTCGGTCGCACTCATCCACAAACTCCAATGCTGAGAGGTGCGGGGAGGTCTTTCTTCATGTCGTTCATGACATCACCCTGGATTTCTGTTGCCGCGCCACCTCGCGCAGTGCTTCGCGCTGCCGCGTCAAGTGCGTGCGCATGGCGGCATCCGCGCCGTCGCTGTCGCGCGCCTTGAGCGCGGCGAACACCGCCAGGTGCTCCGACAGGCTCTGCTCAAGCCGGCCCGGCGCATGCAGTTGCTGGAGCCGCGCGAGCTTGAGGATCTTGCGCAGGTCGCCGATCACCTGCGCCAGCCATCTGTTGTCGGCCAGCTGGATGATCGCCTCGTGAATGAGGTGGTTGGTGGCGTAGTAGTCGTTGATGCGCTTGGACCTGGCATGGCGCACCAGTCGTTCATGCAGCGCATCGAGCTCGTGCAGCTCGGAATCGCTGGCGTTGCGCGCGGCCTCGTAGGCGCAACGGCCTTCGAGCAGCGCAATGACCGGAAATATCTCGTCGAGATCGCGCTCCGTCACCTCGCGCACGAAGCAGCCGCGCCGCGGTTCATGCCGCAGCAGGCCTTCGGCCGTGAGCACCTTGAGCGCCTCGCGCAAGGGGGTGCGGGAGATCGACAGCCTTTCGCAGAGCGCGGCCTCGTCCAGAAAGCTGCCCGGCGCCAGTGCGCCCGCGAAGATCTGCTCGCGCAGCGTGGCGGCCACTTCGTCGTGCAGGGAGTTGGGGACCAGGCGCATGAAGCTGTGAGGATGGGGGCGGTACGTAATTTCCTGTAATTACACGTAATTGTGAGCGCGCAATGAACGCCCCGCAAGCGCTGCACAAGGCTCCGCAGACCGGGCTTACCCTGAGCGAGGGATGCTCAGGCCGGTGCCGGCTGGCGGCGCTGCGCCGCCCAGATCCACAGGCCGATGCCGAAGATCACCATCGGCACGCTGAGCCACTGCCCCTGGCTCAGGTTGAGCGCGCGAAGGCCGAGAAAATCATCCGGCTCGCGGAAATACTCGGCAATGAAGCGCAGCGCGCCATAGCCGATCATGAACACCGCGGCCACCTGCCCTTGCTTGCGCTCCTTGCGAGCGTAGAGCCACATGATGACGAACAGGAGAAGCCCCTCGAGCAGGAACTGGTAGATCTGCGAGGGATGGCGCGGCAGCATCGAGCCGCTCTGCGGAAACACCATGCCCCACAGCAGATCGGGGCTGCTGAAGCGGCCCCAGAGCTCACCGTTGATGAAGTTGCCCACGCGGCCTGCCGCCAGGCCCGTCGGCACGCAGGGCGAGACGAAATCCATCACCTGCCAGAACGGCCGGGCACGCGAACGCGCGAACCAGAGCATCGCCCCGATCACGCCCAGCAGGCCGCCGTGAAAGCTCATGCCGCCCTGCCACACGTAAAGAATCTGGAGCGGATTCGCCAGATAGAACTCGGGCTTGTAGAACAGGCAGTAGCCGAGCCGGCCACCCACGATGACGCCCATCACGCCGAGAAAGAGAATGTCCTCGATGTCCTTGCGCTGCCACGCGCCCGCGCCGACCAGCGAGCGATACGGCTCGTGTCGCAGGCGGCGGGTGCCGAGAAAATAAAACAGCGCGAACGCGGCCAGGTAGGTCAGCCCATACCAGTGAATGGCAACGGGCCCGAGCTGCAGGGCGATGGGATTGATCTGCGGATACATGAGCATGGCGCAGATTGTGCCCCGGGCATGTGGCGCCCTTTCGAACCGCGCGCATGCGGCGTCCGCCAGGCCGGTTCAACCGCCCTGCTGCGTGCGCTCGCGTACGAACTCCACGAATCGCGCCAGCGCCGGATGCGTTGCGTGCGCGGGCCACACGAGGCTGGTTTCGCAGGCGGGCAGCGCCACGCGGCCGCGGCCTGCACCCTTGAACTCCTGAGCCTGCCGATAGAGCACGCCCGCGCGCCGAAACTGCATCACGCTGTGCGGCACCCAGGCCATGCCGATGCCACCCGAGACCAGATTGACGATGGTCTGCATCTGGATCGCCTCTTGCGCCACCTGCGGCGCGCGGCCGGCCGAGTGATAGAGGCCAAAGATGGCGTCGTGCAGCGACGGCACGATGCGGCGTGGAAAGATCACCAGCGGCTCGGCCAGCACCTCGGCCAGCGGCACGGGGGCTGCGCCCGCCAGCCGATGCTGCGCGGGCATGGCCAGCACCAGCGATTCCTGTTCCACCGGCAGCCGCGCAAGGCCGGGAGGCGCTGCGCCGGGCGAATGAAGCATGAGCCCGGCGTCGATGTCGCCGCGCGCAAAGGCTTCGAGCTGCACGTCGCCCGTGGCTTCGACCAGTTCTAGCGCCACCTCGGGGCACAGCACGCGGAACTCGCGCACCCAGGCCGGCAGTTTCTCGAAGCCGATGGTGGAAACGAAGGCGATGCGCACACGCCCCACCTGCCCGGCCGCCGCCGCACGCGCGCGCTCGGGAAGGGCCTGGGCCCGCGCCAACAGCTCGCGCACGTCGGGCAGCAGCGCCTCGCCGGCGGGCGTGAGCGCCACGCGCCTGCGCGTGCGGTCGAACAGCAGCACGCCCAATGTCTTTTCGAGCTGGGCAATGGCCTGCGTGACGGGCGGCTGCGTCATGTGCAGGCGTTCGGCGGCGCGGCCGAAATGCAGTTCCTCGGCCACGGCCACGAACTGGCGCCAGGCGCGCAGGTCGATCAAGCTTTCCTTCATATGCCGAGCATATCAATCCGCGCACAAAAATGGATTGGAATGAATCAATGAGAAGTCCGATACTTGGGCTTCCCCTCGATCTCCCCACGACACAAGAGACACCATGGACACCAAGCCAATCCAGATCAACCGCCGCAGTGCCAACATCGTCGAAGGCAAGAGCCGCGCGCCCAACCGCTCGATGTTCTACGCCATGGGCTACGAGGAAAGCGACTTCAAGAAGCCGATGGTCGGCGTCGCCAACGGCCACAGCACCATCACGCCCTGCAACTCGGGCCTGCAGAAGCTGGCCGACGCGGCCATCGCGGGCATCGAGGAAGCCGGCGGCAACGCGCAGGTGTTCGGCACACCCACCATCTCCGACGGCATGGCCATGGGCACCGAAGGCATGAAGTACTCGCTGGTGAGCCGCGAAGTCATTTCGGACTGCATCGAGACCTGCGTGGGCGGCCAGTGGATGGACGGCGTGCTGGTGGTCGGCGGCTGCGACAAGAACATGCCGGGCGGCCTCATGGGCATGCTGCGCGCCAATGTGCCGGCCATCTACGTCTACGGCGGCACCATCCTGCCGGGCCGCTACAAGGGGCAAGACCTCAACATCGTGAGCGTGTTCGAAGCCGTGGGCCAGAACGCCGCCGGCAACCTGAGCGACGAAGACCTGCACGAGATCGAGAAGCGCGCCATTCCCGGCACGGGCTCGTGCGGCGGCATGTACACGGCCAACACCATGTCCAGCGCGTTCGAAGCCCTGGGCATCTCGCTGCCCTACTCGTCGACCATGGCCAACCCGCACGACGAAAAAGCCAACTCGGCCAAGGAATCGGCCAAGGTGCTGATCGAGGCGATCAAGAAAGACCTGAAGCCGCGCGACATCGTGACCAAGAAGGCCATCGAGAACGCGGTGGCAGTGATCATGGCGACGGGCGGCTCCACCAACGCTGTGCTGCACTTCCTGGCCATTGCGCACGCGGCCGGGGTGGAATGGTCCATCGACGACTTCGAGCGCATGCGCAAGAAGGTGCCGGTGCTGTGCGACCTGAAACCCTCGGGCAAGTACCTCGCGGTCGACCTACACCAGGCCGGCGGCATTCCGCAAGTGATGAAGGTGCTGCTGAATGCGGGCCTGCTGCACGGCGACTGCATCACCATCACCGGCCAGACGATTGCCGAAGTGCTGAAGGACGTGCCCGACGTGCCGCGTGCCGACCAGGACGTGATCCGTCCGATCGACAAGCCCATGTACGACGAAGGCCACCTGGCCATCCTCAAGGGCAACCTGTCGCCCGAAGGCGCGGTCGCTAAGATCACCGGCCTGAAGAACCCCGTCATCACGGGCCCGGCGCGCGTGTTCGACGACGAGCAGTCGGCGCTCAAGGCCATCCTGGACGGCAAGATCAAGGCCGGCGACGTGATGGTACTGCGCTACCTGGGCCCCAAGGGCGGTCCGGGCATGCCGGAAATGCTGGCCCCCACGGGCGCGCTGATCGGCGCTGGCCTGGGCGAAAGCGTGGGCCTGATCACCGACGGCCGCTTCTCGGGCGGAACCTGGGGCATGGTGGTGGGCCACGTCGCGCCCGAGGCGGCGGCCGGCGGCACCATTGCGTTCGTGAACGAAGGCGACTCGATCACCATCGACGCGCACAAGCTGGTGCTCGAGCTCAACGTGCCCGAAGCCGAGCTCGCCAAGCGTCGCGAAGGCTGGAAGCCGCCGGCGCCGCGCTACACCCGCGGCGTGCAGGCCAAGTTCGCTTTCAACGCCTCGAGCGCAAGCTCGGGCGCGGTGCTCGACAAGTTCTGAGGTCCGCTCAGGCCATCATCCACGCGCCGTAGCCGAAGGCCAGGAAGCCTAGGCCCACGATCGCGAGGATGCTGCGGAATTCGAACTCCATCGACGGCGGCAGGCTCTGCACGATGAAGTGCAGCAATGCGCCGGCGCCGATGGTCATGAATCCCGCGCCGAGCGCCCTCCCCAGCCGCTCGTCCGGATAGAGAAAGCAGACGGCAAAGCCGGCCACGAAGACCAGGTTGGCCAGCACAGTGCCACGCGTGCGCCAGCGCTGCTGCGCGGGCGTGGCCATGCGCTCAACCGGCGCGCTGCCGCGGGGCCGGCCTTCCTTGATCGCCATGCCGGTGAAGAACAGGCCGAACATCGTCGGGAACAGCCCGAAGAGGCCGAATCCCCAGACAGCGCCCCACATGTTCTGGAAGTCCGCCACCAGGGCTCGCGCCGGGTCGGCCACGCTGTAGCGCACCTCGACCGGGTCGCCCCATTCCTTGTCGGACAGTCCGCCGCCGAGCCCCTTGACGCGGCGCTTCTGGCCGTCAGGCGCGATGTATTCGACGACGGGGGCGCGCGAAACCGTGGTGCGGCCGTTGCCGTCCTTGCTGCGCTCGTCGACGAACTCGACCAGGCTGCCCTGCACGCTCGCGGTGCCTGCGATCGACTGGTAGCGCTGCCAGCCGATCGTTGCGGCGGCATAGAAGCCCGCGCAACCGATCAGCAGCGCCCCGATCCCCACGCCCCAGAACAAGCCCTTGAGCCATCCCGCCAAGCCGCCGATGGCCGGCCCAACCAGCAGCGAGAGCCCGAAGACCAGCATCGCTTGCCGGGTTGCTTCTTCGTCCATGGCGGGTGGATAGGGCCGCCCGGTGTGTGCGTGCCGCTCAGCGCTTCGGGCGCTGGCCCTTGCTGCCCGGCAGGCCCATGTTGCTGCGCTGGCGGTCGATGCGCGCCTGCTTGCGCCGTTCTTCGCGCTCGATGACCTTGCGCTTGGTGTAGCCCGACGAATCGGCCCATGCCCACCATGCCACGGCCATGGCAAAAGGCGAGAGCACGACCCACCAGCTCCAGCCGGCAACCATGCCCACTTCCAGGTATTTCAGGCCCACGCCAAGCAGGCCCAGCAGCAGAAAAAGCATCGCGAATCCCTCGGGTTTTGTTCGAAACGCTTCCGGACGCCGGTGCACGGCGCTACCTACAATCGCGTTAGATCGAATGTAACCCAGCCATTACGAAAACATTCCCATGAAAAGACTCCTGTCATTCGCGGTTCTGGGCTTGGGCCTGGCGGCGCCAGCCTTTGCGGACCTGGCCCTGGCCACGTCGAAGAACTGCATGAGCTGCCATGCGGTCGACCGCAAGGTGCTCGGCCCTTCTTTCAAGGACGTGGCAGCCAAGTACAAGGGCAACGCCACCGCCGCGGACATGCTCGCGGCAAAGATCATCAAGGGTGGTTCGGGCGTATGGGGTCCGGTGCCGATGCCGGCCAATACCCAGGTGAGCGAAGCCGACGCCAAGAAGCTCGCGGCCTGGGTGCTGATGACGCGCTGATCCCAGGCATCCGCGCCCGGACCGGCATCATCGTCATCAGACCCGCGGATCGATGTCCGTGGGCAGCGGGCGGCGCTCGATGCGGTCTTCGAGCTGGCCGATGTGCGCGGCCACGGTGTTGTCGGACTGCTCCGAACGCTGGCGCACCACGCTCTCGACCTGTCCCAGCCGCGTCAGCAGCGCGGCATGCCGCTCGGCGTTCTGCGCCATGTGCTTGTTCTCCTGCGCTTCCAGGAAATTGCGCAGCTCGGTGAAGCGCGAGGCCTCGGCCTTGTCGGCAAGGTCGCGCTGCACTTGCATTTCCTTGTTGTGGCGCTTGGCATCGAGCAGCACGGCGCTGTGCAGGTACAGCACATAGACCAGGAAGAACACGCCGAGAGCGATCGTCAGCGCCAGCATCATCAAGCCGAGCGGTGCGGAAATCGTCATGAAGCCCAGCGAGACCGGCACGGGCGCCGACAGCGTTCCCCAGTTGAGCGCGGCAAGGGCCGCGATCAACAGCAGAATGACGAACAGGAAAGCAGATCTCACGCCCATGGGGGGCCTCCTTCGGAAAGTCGAACACAGCGGAACCCGCCATGCGCGCCAGGCGCACAGCGGCTGCGCTGGTTTTACCTCAGGCCGAGAGCCGCAATAGCCCCTGCTTTCCAGTTACGGCCATGTCCTACAGAGCCAATCAATTGGTCTGTGACAACTGCTCCAGGATGGCCGGATTTTCCAGCGTGGAAGTGTCCTGCGTGATCGCCTCGCCCTTGGCGATGCTGCGCAGGAGCCGGCGCATGATCTTGCCGCTGCGCGTCTTGGGCAGGTTGTCCCCGAAGCGGATGTCCTTGGGCTTGGCGATCGGCCCGATCTCCTTGGCCACCCAGTTGCGCAGCTCGTTGGCGATCTGCCTGGCCTCCTCCCCCGTCGGGCGCGCGCGCTTGAGCACCACGAAGGCGCACACCGCCTCGCCCGTCACGTCGTCGGGCCGGCCCACCACGGCCGCCTCGGCCACCAGGTCGGTCTTGGACACCAGCGCCGATTCGATCTCCATCGTGCCCAGGCGGTGGCCCGACACGTTCAGCACGTCGTCGATGCGCCCCGTGATGCGGAAGTAGCCGCGGTCTTCGCTGCGCACCGCGCCGTCCCCGGCCAGGTAGATGGTGCCGCCCATCTCCTCGGGGAAGTAGCTCTTCCTGAAGCGCTCGGGGTCGTTCCAGATGGTGCGGATCATCGAGGGCCAGGGCCGCTTGATGACCAGCATGCCGCCCGCGCCGTGGGGCAGGTCCTTGCCGGTCTCGTCCACGATGGCGGCCATGATGCCCGGCAGCGGCAAGGTGCACGAGCCGGGCACCAGCGGCGTGGCCCCGGGCAGCGGCGTGATCACGTGGCCGCCGGTTTCGGTCTGCCAGAAGGTGTCGACGATCGGACATTTCTCGTGGCCGATGTTCCGGTGGTACCACATCCACGCCTCGGGGTTGATGGGCTCGCCCACCGAACCGAGGATGCGCAGGCTGGACAGGTCCCAGTTCTTGGGGTGCACCTTCTCGTCGCCCTCGGCCGCCTTGATGAGCGAGCGGATGGCCGTGGGGGCGGTGTAGAACACCGACACCTTGTGCTTCTCGATCATCTGCCAGAAGCGCCCGGCATGCGGGAAGGTGGGGATGCCTTCGAACACCACCTGGGTGGCGCCGGCGGCGAGCGGGCCGTAGGCCACGTAGGTGTGGCCGGTGATCCAGCCGATGTCGGCGGTGCACCAGAACACGTCTTCGGGCCGGATGTCGAAGGTCCAGTCCATGGTGAGCCGGGCCCACAGCAGGTAGCCGCCGGTGGCGTGCTGCACGCCCTTGGGCTTGCCGGTGGAGCCGGAGGTGTAGAGGATGAAGAGCGGGTGCTCGGCGTTCACCGGCACGGGAGCGCATTCGGTGCTCTGCCCTGCCAGTGCTTCGGCGAAGCTCTTGTCGCGGCCTTCGATGCGGCTCCAGGCGGTGGCGGTGCGCTCATACACGAACACGGTCCGGATCGACTCGCAGCCGCCCAGCGCTATGCCGTCGTCCACGATGGCCTTGAGCGGCAGTTCCTTGCCGCCGCGCAGCTGGTAGTTGGCGGTGATGACGGCCACGGCGCCGGCGTCGATGATGCGCTCTTGCAGCGCCTTGGCCGAGAAGCCGCCGAACACGACGCTGTGGGTGGCGCCGATGCGCGCGCACGCCTGCATGGCGACGACGCCTTCCACGGTCATGGGCATGTAGATGATGACGCGGTCGCCCTTGTGGATGCCGGCGGCCTTGAGCGCGTTGGCGAACTGGCTCACGCGGGCGAGCAGTTCCTTGTAGGTGACCTGGGTGACGGTGCCGTCGTCGGCCTCGAAGACGATGGCGGTCTTGTGCTCGACGGGGGTGCCGATGTGCTTGTCGAGGCAATTCGCGCTGGCGTTGAGCTCGCCGTCGCCGAACCATTCGTAGAACGGCGCCTTGGATTCGTCCAGGGTCCGGGTGAAGGGCTTGGTCCATTGCAGGTTGTCCTTCGCCAGGCGGCTCCAGAAGCCCTCGAAGTCCTGCTCGGCTTCCCGGCACAGGGCCTCGTAGGCGGCCATGCCGGAGATGCGCGCGCCAGAGCTGGCGCGGGCGTCGGGCGGGAACACGCGGTTCTCGACGAGGACGGATTCGATATTCTTGGATACGCTGCTGCTCATTTTCTTGTCTCCTGGGTAGGTGCGGCCGTAATGTCGGCGGGCCCACTTACGGGTCACTGACGGGTCCGATCCGGGTCCGATATTAGTTCGCAGGGTTATCACGAGTCGGACACGGGGGCACCTCTAGAATCGCCGGTCGCTCCCAACCACCCCTCCAATGTCCGCTCCCGAATCTTTCGACCTCCCCCGCACGCCCGTTCCCGCCACCGGCTCGCCGCTCCGGCCGCTGCCCAAGCTGATCTTTGCGAGCCGCTGGCTGCAGCTGCCGCTGTACCTGGGCCTGATCGTGGCGCAGGCGGTATATGTGGTGCACTTCCTGGTCGAGCTGCTGCACCTGGTCGAGGCCGCCTTCGGCAGCAAGGAAGCGCTGCAGTCGCTGATCACGAGCATCGGCTACAAGACCACCGTGCCGGTCAGCACGCTCAACGAGACGGTGATCATGCTGGTGGTGCTGGCGCTGATCGACGTGGTGATGATCTCGAACCTGCTGATCATGGTGATCGTGGGCGGCTACGAGACCTTCGTGAGCCGCATGGACCTCGAAGGCCATCGCGACCAGCCCGAATGGCTGAGCCATGTGAACGCCTCGGTGCTCAAGGTCAAGCTGGCCACCGCGATCATCGGCATCAGCTCGATCCACCTGCTGAAGACCTTCATCAACGCAGACAACTACACCGACCGCGTGCTGATTGCGCAGACGGTGATCCACATCACCTTCCTGCTGTCGGCCATCGCCATCGCCTACACCGACAAGCTGATGACTGCGAACGCATCCAAGGTCGGCGTTCCCCACTGAAGGAACAGGCCCGCGCGCGTCCTACCCGGCGCGCGGCGCGTCCCATTCGGGCACATCGGTGAATCGCTCGGCCAGAAAGTCGAGCATCGTGCGCAGCGCGGCCGGCATGTGCTTGCGCGAGGCATACACCGCGTACATGCCCACCACCTGCGGTTCGCAATCAGGGAAGAGCGGCACCAGTTCGCCGGCTTTCACAAGGCCGGCCGTCAGGTAGGTCGGCAGCATCGCAACGCCCGCCCCCGCCCGCGCCAACTGCATCAGGCTCGCGGCATCGTTGGTCGACAGGTTGCCGCCCACGGCCACGGACACCGGCTCCCCATTGTCCTTGCGCGTGAAATTCCACAGGCTGCGCCCGAAGTAGGAATGCGTGAGGCAATTGCGTTGGGCCAGTTCCTCCACGCGCGAGGGCTTGCCGTGTTCCTTCAGGTAGCCGGGTGACGCGCAAACCACCGACCGGCAGTCGGTGAGCCGCCGCGCGATCAGGTTGGGATCGATCTCCACTGCCACTCGAATGGCGAGATCGATGCGCTCGTCCACCAGGTTCACCGCGCGGTCCAGCAGCACCAGGTCGACCGCCACCCCGGGATACAACCGCACGTAATCGGCCACGGCGCCGGCCAGTTGCGCCTGCGCGAAGGACGTGCTGGCCGTGATGCGCAATTGGCCCCGCGGCGCCTCGGCCGGGTGCCGCACGGCGGCCTGCATGTCGCCCGCGAGTTCGAGCACCTGGCGGCAGCGTGGCAGCAGTTCTTCGCCCGCCGCAGTGAGGCTCAGCCGTCGCGTCGTGCGGTGCAGCAGGCGTGCGCCGGTCCATTGCTCGAGTTCGGCCACGTAGCGCGTGACCACCGGCCGAGAAAGATCGAGCTTGTCGGCCGCGGCCGAAAGGCTGCCCGAGTCGACCACCGTGACGAACACGCGCATTGCATTCAATCGGTCCATTCGAACGATTTTAGGAATAAACAAGCGCGAAATTCGAGGTATTTCTTTCGAAAGCAGAAACCTAAGATGCGTTTCATCGCATCAACTTTTCAGGAGCATTCATGAGCCACATCGCCATCATTGGCGCCACCGGACGCGCCGGTGGCCGCCTTCTCGAAGAGGCCCTCCGCCGCGGCCACACCGTGACGGCCATTGCACGCAAGGCCAGCGAAAAGCTGTCGGGCCGCGCCGATGTGAAGGCCATCGACGTCGACGTGCTCGACGCGCCCGCGCTCGAAAAGGCATTGGCTGGCCATGACGCCGTGTTCAGCGCCGCGCACTTCTCCACCGTGCCGCCCGAGGCCATCATCGAGCCGGCCAAGCGCGCGGGCGTGAAGCGCCTGCTGGTGGTCGGCGGCGCCGGCAGCCTTTTCGCGGCGCCCGGCCTGAAGGTGATCGACACGCCGAATTTCCCCGAGGCATACAAGGCCGAGGCTTCAGCGGGCGCTGCGTTCCTGGAGGTGCTGCAGGGCGAGAAGGAACTCGACTGGACCTTCCTCTCGCCTTCCGCCGAGTTCGTCGAAGGCGAACGCACGGGCAAGTTCCGCCTCGGAAAGGACGACCTGCTCGTGAGCGCCGAAGGCCGCAGCTGGATCAGCTTCGAGGACTATGCGATCGCGTTCATCGACGAGCTCGAAAAGGCCGCGCACTCGCGCCAGCGCTACACCATCGGCTACTGAAAACAAAAAAGGACCCTCGGGTCCTTTTTTCATGGGGCGGCCCGAATCAACGGCCCGTCATGTTCTCCGGCACCACCCACTGGTCGAACTGCTCGGCCGTCAGGTGCCCCGAAGCGATCGCGGCTTCGCGCAGGCTCGTGCCTTCCTTGTGCGCCTTCTTCGCGATGTAGGCCGACTTGTCGTAGCCGATGTGCGTGTTGAGCGCGGTCACCAGCATCAGCGAGCGCTGCACCAGCTCGGTGATGCGCTCGCGGTTCGGCTCGATGCCCACGGCGCAGTGGTCGTTGAAGCTCACCATGCCGTCGGCCAGCAGGCGCACGCTCTGCAGGAAGTTGTGCGCCACCATCGGACGGAACACGTTCAGTTCGAAGTTGCCCGAGGCGCCGCCGATGTTGATGGCCACGTCGTTGCCGAACACCTGCGCGGCCAGCATCGTGACGGCTTCGCTCTGGGTCGGGTTGACCTTGCCCGGCATGATCGACGAGCCCGGTTCGTTCTCGGGAATGCTGAGTTCGCCGATGCCGCTGCGCGGGCCGCTCGCGAGCCAGCGCACGTCGTTGGCGATCTTGGTCATGCTGGCCGCGAGCGTCTTGAGCGCGCCGTGGGCATGCACCAGCGCATCGACGCTGGCCATGGCTTCGAACTTGTTGGGCGCGGTCACGAAAGGCAGGCCCGTGAGCTTGGCCAACTCGGCCGCCACCTGCTCCGCGTAGCCCTTGGGCGCATTGAGCCCGGTGCCGACGGCCGTGCCACCCAGCGCCAGCTCGCACAGGTGCGGCAGCGCCGCGCGCACATGCGCCTCGCCGTGCGCCAGCTGCGCCACGTAGCCCGAGAACTCCTGGCCCAGCGTGAGGGGCGTGGCGTCCTGCAGGTGGGTGCGGCCGATCTTCACGATGTCGGAAAAGTCCTCCGACTTTTTCTCAAGCGTGCCGCGCAGCTTGGCAATGGCGGGCAGCAGCTTGTGCGTGATGGCTTCGACGGCCGCCACGTGCATGGCGGTGGGGAACACGTCGTTGCTCGACTGGCTGCGGTTCACATCGTCGTTCGGGTGCACGAGGCGCCCTTCCCCGCGCTCGCCGCCGAGCAGTTCGCTGGCGCGGTTGGCCAGCACCTCGTTGACGTTCATGTTGGTCTGCGTGCCCGAGCCGGTCTGCCAGACCACCAGCGGGAACTCGCCCGGGTGCTTGCCCGCGATGACTTCGTCGGCCGCGGCCACGATCGCCTTTGTCTTCTTCTCGTCCTGCAGGCCCAGCGCATGGTTGACCACCGCCGAGGCGCGCTTGACCTGCGCCAGCGCCTTGATGATCTCGCGCGGCTGCTGCTCGCCGGAGATGTCGAAGTTCTGCAGCGAGCGCTGCGTTTGCGCACCCCACAGCTTGTCGGCCGGCACGTCGATCGGTCCAAAGGTATCGCGCTCGGCACGGGTCTTGGGGGAAGTCGTCATGATGAAAAAAGCTCCGCAGTCTTGGATGGTTGCGCCCGCTCACCGGGCGCGGTGCCGAGTATGGCCTTGATAAGAATGGCTCGCATTTGCCTAGGCTTTTTTCGCCCCGGACACCCGGCCCACGATACGCCGCGGGCTTGACTCACGTAATGTCAAAAAGTTATAATTACGGTCTTCAGACGACCAACAAGTCATGTTGGTTGCGCTTGCGCTACTCGCGGATCACCGAATCCCGTCGCGGTGCAAGGCTCTTCCCGCCGGGCCCTGCCCGGCAAACCGGCCGGATCTTTCCGGCCCCATTGCCACGTCACGCTCATCCAGGCGGCGCCCCTCGACCAGGCCCGCCGCCCTGCGAATGAAGCATCCGGCGGGCACTGGCTTCGTCGCCATGTCGTCTTCAGTGCCTGTCGGCAGCCTTCGAGGCTCGCCGGGCCATTGCACGCGCTTTCTTCACGCGCTCTGTTCGGGCAGCCCCATCGGCTGATGGCGTGGCCGTTGCCGTCCTCCGGGGCGGCGCTGTGTCCAACCATCACACAAGGAGCCCGGCGTATGGCCAAAGGAATTCTCATCGACCATGTTTTCAAGGTGTTCGGCGACTCGCCCGAACAGGCGCTCGAATTGGTCCGGCAAGGTTTTTCGAAGAAGGAAATCCTCGCGCAGACGGGCCAGTCGATCGGGGTGTTCGATGCCACCTTCGAAATCCAGGCCGGCGAGGTCTTCGTCATCATGGGTCTCTCGGGGTCGGGAAAATCGACGCTGGTGCGCCTCTTGAACCGGCTGATCGAGCCGACCGCGGGCCGCATCGTGATCGACGGCGCGGACATCAACGAGCACTCGGATGCGAAGCTGCGCGCGCTGCGCCGCAAGGACATCAGCATGGTGTTCCAGTCGTTCGCGCTGATGCCGCACATGACGGTACGCGAGAACACCGCCTTCGGCCTCGAGCTGTCGGGCACCAGCAGGAAGGAACGCCTCGCGCAGGCCGACAAGGCGCTCGCGCAGGTGGGTCTTGCGGGCTGGGGCGACAGCTATCCCGACGAGCTCTCGGGCGGCATGCAGCAGCGCGTGGGCCTGGCGCGCGCGCTGGCTTCCGATCCGTCGATCCTGCTGATGGACGAGGCCTTCTCGGCCCTCGACCCGATCATCCGCACCGAGATGCAGTCCGAGCTGTTGCGGCTGCAGAAGGAGCAGCGCCGCACCATCGTCTTCATCTCGCACGACCTCGACGAGGCCATGCGCATCGGCGACCGCATCGCGATCATGAAGGACGGCCAGGTGATCCAGGTCGGCACGCCCGACGAGATCTTGCGCAGCCCCGCCGACGAGTATGTGCGCAGCTTCGTGCGCGGCGTGGACGCGGCGGCTGTGTTCAAGGCGGCGGACATCGCGCGCAAATCGCTCACGGTGGTCTGCGAGCACCCCGAGCGCGGTGCGCATGCGGCACTCAAGGTCCTGGAAGACCAGGACCGCGACTTCGCCTACGTGACGAGCCCGACCAAGCGCTACCTGGGTACCGTGTCGGCCGACACGCTGCGCTCGGCGCTCGACGGGCATTCGGGCCCGCTGGGGCTGCGCCACGCGTTCCTGAACGACCTGGGCGTGATCGAGGCCGACGCGCCCGTGGCCGGCCTGATCGGCCAGGTGGGCCAGGCGCCGTGTGCCGTGCCCGTGGTGGCCGGCGACGGCCGCTTCTGCGGTGCGATCAGCAAGACGACGCTGCTGAAGTTTCTCGACCGCGACACGCCGCCGATCGACCCGGCACACCAGCCCCAACCTGTTTCTGCTGCGGCCGCCGTGGCCGTTGTCTGACCGACCTCGAAGGACCCATTGATGAACGACACCGCACTGCCCTCCGAACTCGCGCCCCTGAACGACGCCTCCACCGCCACGGCCCCGCAGGCAGCGGCGCCGGCCGATCCCTGGGCCGCCCTGTCCGCCGCCCCCGACGCCTCCGCGACCAGCGCCTGGCTCGACGCCCCCATCGACACGGCTCGCCAGCTGGCCGGATCGCCCGACGCCGCCACCGGCGGCCTCCAATTGCACCGCCTCTGGGACGGCTCCCTGCCCGTCGAATCCTGGATCAACCAGGGCCTCGGCTGGGTGGTCGAGCACTTCCGCCCCTTCTTCCAGACCGTGCGCCTGCCCATCGACAGCACGCTGAACTGGGTGCAGGGCCTGCTGACCGGCCTGCCGACGCTGGCCATGATCGCCCTCATCGGCCTGTTCGCCTGGCAGTTCGCGGGCCGCGCGCTCGCCATCGGCACCACGGCGGCGCTGCTGCTCGTGGCCATGCTGGGCATCTGGCCCGAAGCCATGGTGACGCTGTCGCTGGTGCTGACCTCGCTCGTTTTCTGCATGGTGATCGGCCTGCCGCTCGGCGTGCTGCTGGCCAGCAGCGACCGCGCCCAGCGCCTCACGCGCCCGGTGCTCGACGCGATGCAGACCACGCCCGCCTTCGTCTACCTGGTGCCGGTGGTGATGCTGTTCGGCATCGGCAACGTGCCGGGCGTGATCGTGACCATCATCTTTGCGCTGGCGCCGCTGGTGCGCCTGACCAACCTGGGCCTGCGCCAGGTGCGGCCCGACCTGATCGAGGCCGCGCGCGCCTACGGCGCCTCGCCCTGGCAGATGCTGGTGAAGGTGCAACTGCCGCTGGCCATGCCGTCGATCATGGCGGGCATCAACCAGGCGCTGATGCTGTCGCTCTCTATGGTGGTGATCGCCTCGATGATCGCGGTCGGCGGCCTGGGCCAGATGGTGCTGCGCGGCATCGGCCGGCTCGACATGGGCCTGGCGACCGTCGGCGGCCTGGGCATCGTGCTGCTGGCGATCTCGCTCGACCGCCTCACGCAGGCCATGGGCCAGTCGCGCCGCAGCGCCGGGCGCCGCTGGTGGCACACCGGGCCGGCCGGCTTTGCGCTGCATCTGCTGCAGCGCCTCGTGAGCACGCCGCCGCACCATGCGAGCGAGCCTGTACCTGCCCTGTCCACGCAAGCGCGCTGAGCTCCCACGAAGGAATCCAAGCATGAAGAAAACCCGTCTCCACCACATCGCCCGCGGCCTCCTGGCGCTCGGCTTCGTCGCTTTCGGCATGGCTGCGCAGGCCGCCAACGACCTGCCCGGCCAAGGCGTCACCGTGCAGCCGCTCAAGAGCTCGCTCGCCGAAGAGGCGTTCCAGACGCTGCTCGTGATGCGCGCGCTCGAAAAGCTCGGCTACACCGCCCTGCCGATGAAAGACCTCGAACCCGCCACCGAGCACCTGGCCATCGCCAACGGCGACGCCACTTTCATGGCCAACCACTGGAGCCTGCTGCACGCCGACTTCTACAAGAACAGCGGCGGCGACGCCAAGCTGTGGCGCAAGGGCGTGTACTCGGACGGCGCGGTGCAGGGCTACCTCATCGACCGCAAGACGGCCGAGCAGCACAACATCACCAACATCGCGCAGCTGAAGGACCCGGCCATCGCGAAGCTGTTCGACGCCGACGACGACGGCAAGGCCGACCTGACGGGCTGCAACCCCGGCTGGGGCTGCGAACTGGCGATCGAGAACCACCTGACGGCCTACCAGCTGCGCGACACCGTCACGCACAAGCAGGGCAGCTACGCCGCGCTGATGGCCGACACCATCGCCCGCTTCAAGCAGGACAAGCCGGTGCTGTACTACACCTGGACGCCCTACTGGGTCAGCGCCGTGCTGCGGCCGGGCGCGGACGTGGTGTGGCTTCAAGTGCCGTTCTCGTCCTCCCAGGGCGGGAACGCGGACACGCAGCTTCCGAATGGCAAGAACTACGGCTTCCAGGCCAACCAGGAGCAGATCGTCGCCAACAGGGCCTTCGTCGAGAAGAATCCCGCGGCCGGCAAGCTGTTCGAGGTGATGAAACTGCCGATCGGCGACATCAACGCCCAGAACCTGCGCATGAGCCAGGGCGCCAACACGCAGCAAGACCTGGAGCGCCACACCGACGGCTGGATCCGGGTGCACCGGCCGCTGTTCGACGGCTGGATCGAGGAAGCCCGGGCCGCCGCAAGGTAGCGCGACGGGGCCGGGCGCGGCGGCTGAGATAATCGGGGGGCGTTTCCACACTCCAAAAAGCACCCCCCACCATGACGACCACGATCCAGCAGGCCGACCTGATCGAATCGATCAGCGCCGCACTGCAGTACATCAGCTACTACCATCCCGCCGACTACATCGCCCACCTGGCCCGCGCCTACGAGCGCGAGCAGAGCCCCGCCGCCAAGGACGCCATTGCGCAGATCCTGACCAACAGCAAGATGAGCGCCACGGGCCACCGCCCGATCTGCCAGGACACCGGCATCGTCAACGTGTTCCTCAAGGTGGGCATGGACGTGCGCTGGGGCGGTTTCACCGGTTCGCTGGACGACGCCATCAACGAAGGCGTGCGTCGCGGCTACAACCACCCCGACAACACGCTGCGCGCCTCGGTCGTGGCCGACCCGCAGTTCGACCGCAAGAACACCAAGGACAACACGCCCGCGGTGATCTTCACCGAGATCGTTCCGGGCAACACCGTCGAAGTGACCGTGGCGGCCAAGGGCGGCGGCAGCGAGAACAAGAGCAAGCTCGTGATGCTGAACCCCGGCGACAGCGTGGTCGACTGGGTGCTCAAGACCGTGCCGACCATGGGCGCGGGCTGGTGCCCGCCGGGCATGCTGGGCATCGGCATCGGCGGCACCGCCGAGAAGGCCGCGCTGATGGCCAAGGAAAGCCTGATGGACGACCTCGACATGCACGCGCTGCAGGCCAAGAAGGCCTCGGGCGCCGAACTGAGCAAGGTCGAGGCGCTGCGCATCGAGCTGTACGAGAAGGTCAATGCGCTGGGCATCGGCGCGCAGGGCCTGGGCGGCCTGGCCACCGTGCTCGACATCAAGATCAAGATGTACCCCACCCACGCGGCCAGCAAGCCGGTGGCGATGATCCCCAATTGCGCGGCCACCCGCCATGCGCATTTCGTGATGGACGGCAGCGGCGCGGTCTACCTCGACCCGCCGTCGCTCGACCTGTGGCCCGACGTGAACTGGGCGCCCGACGAAAAGAAGAGCAAGCGCGTCGACCTGGACAAGCTCACGCCCGCCGAAGTGGCGAGCTGGAAGCCCGGCGACACCCTGCTGCTCAACGGCAAGATGCTGACCGGCCGCGACGCCGCGCACAAGCGCATCCAGGGCATGCTGGCCAAGGGCGAAAAGCTGCCGGTGGACTTCACCAACCGCGTCATCTACTACGTCGGCCCGGTCGACCCGGTGGGCGATGAGGCCGTGGGCCCCGCCGGCCCGACCACGGCCACGCGCATGGACGGCTTCACCGAGATGATGCTGGCAGAAACCGGCCTGATCGCGATGATCGGCAAGGCCGAGCGCGGCCCGGTCGCCATCGAGGCCATCAAGAAGCACAAGAGCGCCTACCTCATGGCCGTGGGCGGCGCCGCCTACCTCGTGAGCAAGGCCATCAAGACCGCCAAGGTGGTGGGCTTCGAGGACCTGGGCATGGAAGCCATCTACGAATTCGACGTGGTCGACATGCCCGTGACGGTGGCGGTCGATGCCGGCGGCACCAGCGCGCATATCACCGGCCCGGCCGAGTGGCAAAAGCGCATTGCGAGCGGCGAGTTCAAGACCATCATGATGGAAGAAGCTTGAGCCTTATTGGTGTCTTCGACAGCGGCGTCGGCGGGCTCAGCGTGCTCGCCGCGCTGCGCGCCGAGCTGCCGCACGAGCGCTTCGTCTATTTCGCAGACACCGCTTTCGCGCCGTATGGCGAGCGCGGCGATGCCTATGTGATCGAACGCTCGCGCAAGGTGGCCGATCAGCTGGTCGGCGAGCACGGCATCAAGGCATTGGTGGTGGCCTGCAACACGGCCACCACGGCGGCGATCCACCTGCTGCGTGCCGAGCATCCGGCATTGCCGATCGTGGGCCTGGAGCCAGCGCTCAAGCCCGCCGTGGCGACGAGCCGCACCGGCCACATCTCGGTGATGGCGACGCGCGGAACGCTGGCCAGCGCCAAGTACGCGGCGCTGCGCGACTCTTTCGCAGGGTCTGCGAATGTTCGCGCAGTGCCATGCGATGGCCTCGTGAAGGCCATCGAAGGCTTCGACGCCGCGGCCATCACGGCGCTCTGCGCCCGCTACATGGCCGAGGCCGGCCCTTTTGGCGACTCACCCGGTGAAGTCGACACCGTCGTGCTCGGCTGCACGCACTACCCGCTCGTGAAGAGCGAACTGCAGCGCCATGCGCCAACCGTGCTGCGCTTCATCGACACCGGCGCGCCAGTCGCGCTGCAGACCCGGCGCGTGCTGGCGTCGCTCGGCCGCCTGGCGGACAGCGGCGAAGGCGGCCTGCTGCTGCAAGGCAGCGGCGATCTGGCCGCGCTCGAAGCCGCAGCCGCGCACTGGCTGCAACGGCGGCCGCAAGCCGCGACGGCAGCTGCCGCAACCGCCACCTGAACCCCGACCCGCATGCGTCCCTTTTTGCGTCACGGCTTGCTCCTGCTGTGCCTTTCGGCCACGGGCCTCGGCCATGCCGCCTGCGAGAGCGGCCTGGCCGAACGCATGCACGCCAAGCTGCATCCGAACCGCACGCTCGACGAGCGCCTGGCCGCCTGCAAGCCATGGCCGGCCTTCCCGGGGCGCAGCATCGTGGTGCTGCCCGTGCCGCGCGAGACCAGCAGCACGGGCGCCAAGGTCTTCGATCTCGAGCTGCTGCTGATCCAGCGGCCCGACAACGGCAACACCGAACGCGACACGGTGATCGGTCGCATCTTCCAGCCCGAGGCGCTCGACGAAGACAGCGCGACCGCGATCCAGGACATCCGGATCGACACCGCGCGCTATGTGCTGTCGGCCGACACGCGCGCCTTCGGGCTGCGCGTGCGCTACCGGGGGACGGCACCGGGCAGTTCGGTCGCGAGCGAAACCATCCGCCTCTACGTGCACCACGGCAGCAAGCTTCGGCAGGTGCTGCAGGAGGTCGAGCTCGATCACGACAGCGGCGGATGGGACAGCACCTGCACCGGCCGCTTCGAGAAACTGCGCACCATGCTTTCGGTCGGCAAGTCGGCGAGCAACGGCTACGCCGACCTTCAACTCGCGCGCACGCTGGTCCAGAGCCACGCGCAGGTGCAGGAAGACCAGGGCTGCGCCGAGAAGTCCCTGCCCGCGCGGTTCAACACCGTGACGCTGCGCTACGACGGCGAGCGCTACCGGGTGCCCAAATCCCTGCAGCAGCAGATACCCTGAGCCACAGGCCCTATCGGCTGCCTACCTACTGTGCAAAGCGGCTTCGCGGCCGCGCGCCATGTCGATGGGCAGCAACAGCAGCAGCCCAGCCACGAAGAGTGCCGCGGTCGAGAGAATGGCGATGCGCTGGTTGCCCCCCGCGGCCCACGTGATGGCGCCGAACATCAGCGGACCGATGATGCTTGCCAGGCGCGTGGCGAAGGTCCAGAGCCCGAAGAATTCGGCCAGCTGCCGCGGCGGCGCAAGGTAGCCGGTCATGGCGCGGCCGGCCGACTGGCTCGAGCCCATGGCAAGCCCCGCAATGGCGGCGGCCCACCAGAAGGTGCCCTTGGTGGTCGCCAGGGCGGCAATCACGCAGACCGCGATCCACGCCACCAGCGTGCCGGCCAGCGAGACCTTGTGGCCGATGCGGTCCTGCACATAGCCGAAAGCAAAGGCGCCGACCGCGGCGGCGATATTGAGCACGAAGATCAGCACCATGGTCTCGCTCGCCACGAAGCCGATGACCTGTTCGGCATAGATGGCCGCAAGCGTGATGGCCACCGCCACGCCGCCCTGGTAGCACACGGTGCAGACCAGCAGCCACATGAAGTCGCGATAGGCGCGCGCCTCGCGGAACGTGGCGCGCAACTGCTGCCAGGCGCTCGGCGCACCGCGGGTCGTTCGGGGCCGTGCGCGCTCGGGCAGCAGCGCAAAAGTGGCGCAAGCCGCCGTGCCGTAGATGGCGGCCGTGATCAGCATCGTGACCGGCACGAAGTGCGATGCCGGCAGCCCTTTCGCCTGCGAGGACAGCACGTAGGCCAGGCACGATCCGAGCGCGAGCATGCCGCCGATATAGCCGAAGGCCCAACCCCATCCGCTGACCTTGCCCATGCCCTCAGCCGTTGCGAGCTCGGGCAGGAAGGCGCCGGTCAGCGACTCGCCGTACGAATAGAAGGTGTTGGAGACGATCACCAGCCCCATGGCCACCGCAACGCCCGCGGCGCCCGAGAACCTGGGCGTCAGCGCAAGCGCGGCCGTGGCAAGCACGCAGCCCGCCGTTGCGATGACGAGCACGCGCTTCTTGGCCGCGCGGCGGTCGGCCCAGGCCCCGATGGCGGGCATGGAGAGCATCACGATGGCATAGGAGACGCTGAGCGCCGCGGTCCAGGCAAAGGCGGCCCAGGGCGCCCCCTTGGCGATGCCGCCCACGAAGTAAGCGGCGAACACGGCCGTGATGACGACCGTGGTGTAGCCCGAATTGGCAAAGTCGTACATCGCCCAGCCGAACACCTCGCGCTTGCGCACGCCGGCGTTCAGGGCGGAAGACGGAAACAGCGCCATGCGGCGGTGAATCGCGGCGCCGGGGAAGCTGCGGCCTGCGTCAGTGCAGGTGGCGCGGACGGCGGCCGCCGCCATGCCCACCGCCGCTGCCACTGCCGCCGGTGCCGCGCGGGCGCTTGCCGATCTCGAGCGAATTCACGAGGGCATCGAAGCGGTCGCTGAAGAGGCGGTCGATCTCGGACACCACGCCGCCAAGCTCGGCACCATCGAAGTGGCGTTCCATCAGGTTGACGACATCTTCCACCAGCAGGTCGCGCTGCACCTGCATGATCGCGGCCGGATTGGGGCCCACGAACAGCATCAGGAAATCGTCGCGCGATTCTTCGTCGGGGTCGCCCTCTTCCTCGTCGAAGTCGGTGTCGTAGAAGGTGACCTCGATGGCGGCACCGCGTTCCGACAGTTCATTCAGCGCCATGCACATCTCGTCGAGCGCCTGGCGAAAGTCGTCGTCGCCTGGCACCGTCCAGCACATCTGGAGCATGTGGTCCTTCTGCTCGAAACGGATGCCGGGCTCTTCTTCGTAGGTGCTCGTGGCGCCGTCGGCCAGCGACTTGGCGCCCGAATAGGCCCACAGCGGCTTGAGTGCTTCCTGGATCTGGTCGAAGGTGACGTCAGACCGCAGCGGCACGTCGCCGTGCACATGAATTTCAAATGGAGCGTTGTAACGAGGCATGGAGTGCTCCCTTGTCTAAATATGGTGCCCGGAACGGGGATCGAACCCGTATGCCCCGATTAAGGAAGCGGCGGATTTTAAGTCCGATGTGTCTACCAATTTCACCATCCGGGCCTCGGGTTTGAACATCGACGATAACCCAAACGAAACGAGCCCCGGCAACGCAGGTTGGCGGGGCTATTTTCGATGGAGGTTGGATCGAACTGATCAGGAGAGGTGGAGGCGCGACCCGGAGTCGAACCGGGCTAGACGGATTTGCAATCCGTTGCATAACCGCTTTGCTATCGCGCCACGCTGCTGAAAACGAAATCGAACTCGCGAAAAAAAGGGAAGCAGTGCTTCCCTTTTTCAAAAACTGGAGCGGGAAAAGAGTCTCGAACTCTCGACCTCAACCTTGGCAAGGTTGCGCTCTACCAACTGAGCTATTCCCGCGTTTCGAGCCTCGAATTATAGAACACTTTTTCGGGGCTCGGCAAGTTCTGCCGATCAATGTTTGACGGAGCCCTCGGAGGCCTGCGTTCCGCGCTGCTTGGCCAGCTCGGCCACGGCGGCGGCGGAGGCCGCAACTTCCTCGTCGGACAACGGCTCGGGCATCTTCTCGAGTGCGATTTCCAGGACCTTGTCGATCCACTTCACGGGCACGATCTCGAGGCCGTTCTTCACGTTCTCGGGAATGTCCTGCAGGTCCTTCGCGTTCTCTTCGGGAATCAGCACGGTCTTGATGCCGCCGCGCAACGCTGCGAGCAGCTTTTCCTTCAGGCCGCCGATGGCCGTGACCTCGCCACGCAGCGTGATCTCGCCGGTCATGGCAACGTCGGCACGCACGGGGATGCCGGTGAGCGCCGACACGAAGGCGGTCGTCATCGCGGCGCCCGCGCTCGGGCCGTCCTTGGGCGTTGCGCCGTCGGGCACGTGGATGTGGATGTCGCGCTTCTCGAACACCTCGTCCTTGATGCCCAGGCGGCGCGAGCGGCTGCGCACCACGGTGCGCGCGGCCTCGACCGATTCCTTCATCACGTCGCCGAGCGAGCCGGTGCGGCTGATCACGCCCTTGCCGGGCATGGTGACGGCCTCGATGGTGAGCAGATCGCCGCCCACTTCGGTCCACGCCAGACCGACCACCTGGCCGACCTGGTTCTGCTTCTCGGCCAAGCCGAAGCTGTACTTGCGAACACCGAGAAAGTCGTTGAGGTTGGCGCCGTCGACCACAACCTTCGGCGTCATCTGCTTGAGCAGCAAGCCCTTCACCACCTTGCGGCAGATCTTGGAGAGCTCGCGCTCCAGCGAGCGCACGCCGGCTTCACGGGTGTAGTAGCGCACGATGTCGCGCACCGCTTCTTCAGTGACCAGCAACTCGTCTTCCTTGACGCCGTTGTTCTTCAATTGCTTCGGCAACAGGTACTTGAGCGCAATGTGCGTCTTCTCGTCCTCTGTGTAGCCCGAGAGGCGAATGACTTCCATCCGGTCGAGCAGCGCCGGCGGAATGTTCATCGAGTTCGAGGTGGCCACGAACATCACGTCGGAGAGGTCGAAGTCGACCTCGACGTAGTGGTCGCCAAAGGTATGGTTCTGCTCCGGGTCGAGCACCTCGAGCAACGCGCTCGACGGGTCGCCGCGGAAGTCCGTCCCCAGCTTGTCGATCTCGTCGAGCAGGAACAGCGGATTGCGCGTGCCGATCTTGTTCAGCCCCTGCAGCACCTTGCCCGGCAGAGCGCCGATGTAGGTGCGGCGATGGCCGCGGATCTCCGCCTCGTCGCGCATGCCGCCGAGCGCCATGCGGGTGTACTTGCGGCCGGTCGCCTTGGCGATCGACTGCCCGAGCGAGGTCTTGCCCACGCCGGGCGGGCCCACGAGGCACAGGATGGGCGCCTTGACCTTGTCGACGCGCTGCTGCACCGCGAGATATTCGAGGATGCGGTCCTTGACCTTCTCCAGGCCGTAGTGGTCGGCATTGAGCACCGCCTCGGCGTTCGCCAGGTCGTGCTTGATCTTGGTCTTCTTGCTCCAGGGCAGACCCACCAGCACGTCGATGTAGTTGCGCACCACGGTGGCTTCGGCCGACATCGGAGACATCAGCTTGAGCTTCTTGAGCTCGCCCTCGGCCTTCTTGAGCGCTTCCTTGGGCATCTTGGCGAGCTTGATCTTCTTCTCGATCTCCTCGATGTCCGCGCCCTCTTCGCCTTCGCCGAGCTCCTTCTGGATCGCCTTGACCTGCTCGTTGAGATAGAAGTCGCGCTGGTTCTTTTCCATCTGGCGCTTCACGCGGCCACGGATCTTCTTGTCGACGTTGAGGATGTCGACTTCGCGTTCGAGCTGGCCGAACAGGTTCTCGAGCCGCGACTTGACGTCGGCCAGGTCGAGCACGGCCTGCTTGTTGTCGAGCTTCAGCGGCAGATGGGCCGCGATGGTGTCGGCCAGGCGGCCCGGATCGTCGATGCTCGAGATCGAGGTGAGGATCTCGGGCGGGATCTTCTTGTTGAGCTTGACGTACTGGTCGAACTGCTGCATCACGGCACGGCGCAGCGCCTCGACCTCGGTGCCCTTCTCGCCGCCTTCGGGCGCCTCGACCGGCGTCACGTTGGCCGTGAAATGGGTTTCACCGTCGTCGATGCGGTTCACGCGGGCGCGCTGCTGGCCCTCGACCAGCACCTTCACGGTGCCGTCGGGCAGCTTCAGCATCTGCAGGATGGTGGAGACGCAGCCCACTTCGAACATGTCCTCGACCGAGGGCTCGTCCTTGGCGGCAGCTTTCTGCGCCACCAGCATGATGCGGCGCTCGGCCTCCATGGCCAGCTCGAGCGCCTTGATGCTCTTGGGGCGCCCCACGAACAGCGGGATCACCATGTGGGGGAACACGACGACGTCGCGCAGCGGCAGCAGCGGCAGATCGATCGCGTCGGCAGGCAGGGGGGTATGACCGGACATGAATATCCTTTGATTGATCAGGCAAAGATGGATGGGCCTGCGGGCATTTCAAGCCCGTGCACCCGTTCTTTGTCGAAGGCGCCGGAAGCCTCGGTGAGAAGAGCCGGCGCCGCGTTCACTCAGGCCTTCTTGGCCGCTTCGCGGTACACGAGCAGCGGCGGCTTGTTTTCATCGATTGTGGATTCTTCGACCACAACCTTGTCGACGTTGGTGGCATTCGGCAGTTCGAACATGGTGTCGATCAGCGACTGCTCGAGGATGGAGCGCAATCCGCGCGCACCCGTCTTGCGCGCAAGCGCCTTGCGCGCAATGGCCTTGAGCGCCGCGGGACGGATCTCGAGGTCGACGCCTTCCATCTGCAGCAGCTTGGTGAACTGCTTGACCACGGCATTCTTGGGCTCGGTCAGGATCTGCACCAGCGCATCTTCGCTGAGCTCGGCCAGCGAAGCCACCACGGGCATGCGGCCCACGAGTTCGGGAATCAGGCCGAACTTGATCAGGTCTTCGGGCTCGACTTCGCGGAACACCTCGGTGATGCTGCGCTGCGCCTTGCTCTTGACCGAGGCGCCGAAGCCGATGCCCGAGGCCTCGGTGCGGTTTTCGATCACTTTTTCGAGGCCGGCAAAGGCGCCGCCGCAGATGAACAGGATGTTGGTCGTGTCGATCTGCAGGAAGTCCTGGTTCGGGTGCTTGCGCCCGCCCTGGGGCGGCACGCTGGCCATGGTGCCTTCGATGAGCTTCAGGAGCGCCTGCTGCACGCCCTCGCCCGACACGTCGCGGGTGATGGAGGGGTTGTCCGACTTGCGCGAGATCTTGTCGATTTCATCGATGTAGACGATGCCGCGCTGGGCCCGCTCGACCTCGTAGTTGCAGCTTTGCAGCAGCTTCTGGATGATGTTCTCGACATCCTCGCCCACGTAGCCGGCTTCGGTCAGCGTGGTGGCGTCGGCCATGACGAAGGGCACGTCGAGCATGCGCGCGAGGGTTTGCGCAAGCAGCGTCTTGCCCGAGCCCGTGGGCCCGATCAGGAGAATGTTGCTCTTGCTGAGCTCGACGTCGTCGCCCTTGGCCTTTTCCTTGTGGCGCAGGCGCTTGTAGTGGTTGTAGACGGCCACCGACAGCATGCGCTTGGCCGGCTCCTGGCCGATCACGTAGTTGTCGAGGTTGGTCTTGATCTCCAGCGGCGTGGGCAGGTCGTTGCGCGCCTCGCGCGCCTCTTCACCGGCCGGGAGCTCGTCGCGGATGATTTCGTTGCAAAGGTCGATGCACTCGTCGCAAATGAAGACCGAAGGGCCCGCGATCAGCTTCTTGACCTCATGCTGGCTCTTGCCGCAGAACGAGCAATAAAGCGTTTTTTCGCTGGAAGAGCCTTTTTTTTCGGCCATGGACAGGTGCCTCGTAACGGGGTAGGGACAATGATAACGAAACAAAAACGGCGTTTCCCTTGTGGAAAACGCCGCTTTTGCCTTTTTGGCGCCACCGGCGCCGTGTGGCGCAGGTTCGACCGGTCAACCGCGCTTGGCAATGACCTGGTCGACCAGGCCGTAGTCCTTGGCTTCGTCCGCGGTCAGGAAATAGTCGCGTTCGGTGTCCGACTTGACTTTTTCGAGCGGCTGGCCCGTGCGTTCGGCCAGGATGCGGTTCATCTGGTCCTTGGTGCGCAGGATGTCACGGGCATGGATCTCGATGTCCGTGGCCTGGCCGCGGGCGCCGCCGAGCACCTGGTGGATCATGATCTTCGAATTGGGCAGCGAGAAACGCTTGCCCTTTTCGCCGGCCGCCAACAGGAAAGCGCCCATGCTGGCCGCAAAACCGATGCACATCGTCGACACGTCCGGCTTGATGAACTGCATGGTGTCGTAGATGGCCATGCCGGCGCTCACGCTGCCGCCCGGGGAGTTGATGTAGAACGAAATGTCCTTGTCCGGATTCTCGCTCTCCAGGAACAGCAGCTGTGCCACCACGAGATTGGCGGTCTGGTCGTTGACCTCGCCCACCAGGAAGATGATGCGTTCCTTGAGGAGACGCGAATAGATGTCGTAGGACCGCTCGCCGCGGCCCGACTGCTCGATGACCATCGGGATCATGCCGAGGCCTTTGATTTCCTGTGCGCTCATTGATTTGCTCTCCGGGAAGGGTTCGTTCGCTGTTCGTATTTGACTGTACGCCTGAGTGAAATGGGGCTCGTGCCGCAAAGCACAAGCCCCATTGGCGTCGCGGGCGGCGGCACGGGCCGGAGTACCTCCGTGCTTCGCACTGCGGTGCGAGCCTGCTTGGGGCGGCCCGGCGCGGCGCTCAGCCCTGCTGCTGCGCCATCAGCTCGTCGAATGTCACCGACTTTTCGTTGACCTTCGCCTTGGCGAGCACGAATTCGGTCACGTTGTTCTCGATCACCACGGCCTCGACTTCGGCCAGGCGGTTGTTGTCGCTGAAATACCAGCGCACCACGTCGGCCGGCTTTTCGTAGCTGGCGGCCAGCTCGTCGATGTGGGCCTTGATCTGTTCGGGCTTGGCCTGCAGGTTGTTGGCACGCACCAGTTCGGCCACCACCAGGCCCAGGCGCACGCGGCGCTCGGCTTGCGGACGGAACACTTCGTCGGGAATCGGTGCCTTGTCGGCGTCCTTGATGCCGCGCTGCTTGAGCTCGGCGCGGGCGCCTTCGACCATGCGGTTCACTTCGGACTGCACGCTGGCGTTCGGCAGGTCGAGCTCGGCGTTGGCCACCAGGGTGTCCATCACGGCGTTCTTGTTGCGGGCCAGCAGGCGGAACTTCACTTCGCGCTCGAGGTTCTTCTTGATGTCGGCGCGCAGGCCTTCGACCGTGGCTTCGGCAATGCCGAGCGACTTGGCGAGCTGTTCATTGACTTCGGGCAGGTGCGAGGCCTCGATCTTCTTCACGGTGACCATGAAGTCGGCTTGCTTGCCCGCCACGTCCTTGCCGTGGTAGTCGGCCGGGAACGACAGCGGGAAGGTGCGGCTGTCGCCGGCCTTCATGCCGCGCACGGCGTCTTCGAATTCCTTCAGCATCTGGCCTTCGCCGACGACGAACTGGAAGTCTTCGGCCTTGCCGCCCTGGAAGGGCTCGCCGTCGATCTTGCCTTCGAAGTCGACCGTCACGCGGTCGTCGTCCTGGGCCACGGCGTCTTGCGCGCGCTGGGCGAAGGTGCGGCGCTGGCGGCGCAGGATGTCGAGCGTCTTGTCGATCGCGTCGTCGCCCACTTCGGCCGAGAGCTTCTCGACTTCGGCGCCCGACAGGTCGTTGATCTTGACTTCGGGGAACACCTCGAACACCGCGTCGAAGGCCAGTTGGCCTTCGGGCGACTCTTCCTTCTCGGTGATGCGGGGCTGGCCGGCCACGCGCAGCTTGGCTTCGTTGGCGGCTTGCGAGAAGGCTTCACCGACCTTGTCGTTCATGACTTCGTAGTGCACCGAGTAGCCATAGCGCTGGGCCACGACGTTCATCGGCACCTTGCCCGGACGGAAGCCGTCCATCTTGACGGTGCGCGCGAGCTTCTTGAGGCGCGAATCGACTTCGGACTGGATGGTGCCGACCGGCAGGGTCAGCGTGATCTTGCGTTCGAGCTTCTCGAGAGTTTCAACGGTCACGGTCATGGTGTCTTCCTTGTGAGGGGTGTGGCTGGTGCGCGGGGCCGGACTCGAACCGGCACGTTCTTGCGAACGTCAGGACCTAAACCTGGTGCGTCTACCAATTTCGCCACCCGCGCTATTGCCATTTTTCAGGTGAATGCAAAAGCGGACGGCCCTGGTGCAACGGGTAGCCGCTGCCCAAAGACCGTCCGCCTGAAATCGGTCAACCTGCTATTTTAAGCGCTAATCGGACCCTCTTTTGGCTCCCGCTTGACGCGGAACGCTGCGGCGTACATTGCCGGCAGCGCCAGCAGGGTCAATACCGTCGCCACGATCAGGCCGCCCATGATGGCCACGGCCATCGGCCCCCAGAACACGCTGCGGGAGAGCGGAATCATCGCCAGCACGGCCGCCGCGGCGGTCAGCACGATCGGCCGCAGGCGCCGCACGGCCGATTCGACGATGGCGTCCCAGGCCGGCACGCCGGCCTCGCGGTCGCTTTCGATCTGGTCGATCAGGATCACCGCGTTGCGCTGGATCATGCCCATCAGCGCGATCACGCCCAGGAGAGCCACGAAGCCGAACGGCCGGTTCAGCACCAGCAGCGCACCGGCCACGCCGGCGATGCCCATGGGGCCGGTGATGAACACCAGCAGCGAGCGGCTGAAACTGTGCAGCTGAAGCATCAGCAGGGTGAACACCACGAACAGCATGATCGGCACGCCCGCGACGATGGAGGCCGAGCCCTTGCTGCTTTCCTCGACCGCGCCCGCCACCTCGATGCGGTAGCCGCCCTGGCCGGCCGCGTGCCAGCCGGCTTCGAGCTGGCGCAGCTTCGGCAGCAGCTGTTCGGTCACCGTGGCGCCCTGCAGGCCTTCGACCACGTCGCCCTGCACCGTGATGGCGTAGTCGCGGTTCTCGCGCCACATCACGCCGGGTTCCCAGCTGAACACCGGCCGCGCGATCTGGGTCAGCGGAATCGAACGGCCCGACGTGGTGGGCAGATAGGCGTTGCCGATGTCCGAGATGGCCTCGCGCTCGTCCGCCGACTGGCGCAGCACGATATCGATCAGCAGGTCGTTCTCGCGGTACTGGCCCACCGTGGTGCCCGAGAACATCGTCTTGGAGGCCTGGGCGATCGCCTGGCTGGTGACGCCGAGCGCACGCGCCTTGGCCTGGTCGACCTCCAGCCGGATCACCTTGACCGATTCGTTCCAGTTGTCGTTCACGCCGCGCATGTTGGCGTTCTCGCGCAGCGCGGCCTTGACCTCGTCGGCGTGCGCGCGCAGCTGCGCGGGCTCGGTGCCGATCACGCGGAACTGCACCGGGTACGGCACCGGCGGCCCGTTGGGCAGCAATTTCACGCGGCCGCGCACTTCCGGGAACTCCTGTGCCAGCAGGGCCGGCAGCTTGATGCGCAGGCGCTCCCGCACCTTCAGGTCCTTGGCCAGCACGATGAGCTGCGACACGTTGGTCTGCGGAAACACCTGATCCAGCGGCAGGTAGAAGCGCGGCACGCCGGAGCCGATCCAGGTGCTGACCGTCTTCACGCCCTCTTCCTTCATGATGCGCTGCTCGACCCGCTTGGCGACCTCTTCGTTCGCGGGGAACGAGGTGCCCTCGGGGAACCAGATGTCGACCATGATCTCGGGCCGGCTCGAATCCGGGAAGAACTGCTGCTGCACCTTGCCCATGCCGAAGATGCCCAGCGCAAAGATCAGCACCGTGGCGCCGATGGTCAGCCATCGATGCTGCACGCACCAGTTCACCGCGCGGCGGAAGGTGTTGTAGAACGGCGTGTCGAACAGCTCGTGCGGAGGCGCGTCGGGGTCGTGCGGCTTCACCTTGAGCAGCAGCGTGCCGAGGTAAGGCACGAAATACACCGAGACGATCCACGACAGCACCAGCGCGATCACCGTCACTGCAAAGATCGCGAAGGTGTATTCGCCTGTCACCGACTTGGCGATGCCGATGGGCAGGAAGCCCGCTGCGGTGATGAGCGTGCCGGTGAGCATGGGCTTGGCCGTCACGTCGTAGGCGAAAGTGGCGGCGCGGACCTTGTCGTAGCCCTCTTCCATCTTACGCACCATCATCTCGACCGCAATGATCGCGTCGTCCACCAGGAGACCGAGCGCGATGATCAGCGACCCCAGCGATATCTTGTGCAGCCCGATGCCGAAGTAGTTCATGGCCAGGAAGGTCACGGCCAGCACCAGGGGGATGGTGATGGCCACCACCAGCCCCGGGCGCATGTCGATGTACCAGCCGAAGCGCCCACCCTTGTGCAGGCCGAGCGAGATGATGCTCACGGCCAGCACGATGGCCACCGCCTCGATCAGCACGCCGACGAATTCATTGACCGAGCTGGACACCGACACCGGCTGGTCCTGCACCTGCGCCAGCTTGACGCCGGCCGGCAGGCGCTGGTCGATCTTTGCGGTGGTGGCGCGCAGCGCCTTGCCCAGCGCAATGATGTCGCCGCCCTTGGCCATGGAGACGCCGAGCGCGATGACCTCCTTGCCCTGGTGGTGTACCTTGACCGCCGGCGGATCGACGTAGCCGCGGTGAATCTCGGCAATGTCGCCGAGCTTCAGCTGGTTGCCCGAACTGCCGCGGATCGGCATCTCGCGCAGCTGCTCGACGCTGGTGAACTGCCCGGCCACGCGCACCTGCACCACGTCGGCGGGCGACTGGATCGTGCCGGCGCTTTCCACCGCGTTCTGGGAGCCGAGCTGGGCCAGCACCGCATTGAAGTCCAGCCCCAGCTGCGCCAGTCGCTTCTGCGAGATCTCGATGTAGACCTTTTCGTCCTGCACGCCGAACTGGTCGACCTTGGCGACGTCCTTCACGCGCAGCAATTGCTGGCGCACTTCGTCGGCCAGGGTCTTGAGTTCGGCATAGCTGAAGCCTTCGCTCTCCAGCGCGTAGATCACGCCATAGACATCGCCGAAATCGTCATTGAAGAACGGGCCCTGGATGCCTGCGGGCAAGGTGTTGCGGATATCGCCGATCTTCTTGCGCACCGTGTACCAGACGTTGGCCACGTCGCCAGGCTTGGAGGAGTCCTTGATCTGGAAAATGATCTGCGACTCGCCGGGTTTCGAATAGCTGCGGATCTTGTCGGCATACGGCGCTTCCTGCAGCGTGCGTTCGAGCCTGTCGGTCACCTGCTCGGCCACCTGCTGCGCGGTGGCGCCGGGCCAGTAGGTGCGCACCACCATCGCACGGAAGGTGAACGGCGGGTCTTCGTCCTGGCCAAGCTGGAAGTAGGCAAAGGCTCCCAGCACCATCAGCACCACCATCAGGTAGCGCGTGAGGGGCGAGTGGTCCAGCGCCCATTTGGAGAGATTGAAGCCTGCGGGCTTGTCGGTGGTCGCAGCGCCCTGCGTCATTTGGCGGCACCTGCTGCGATCTCCTTCTTCGCGGCCGAAACGGCCTCGGCGGACTGCGCGGGTTCCTTCGCATTGGCGGCGGCCGCGGCCGCCTCCTTGCTCTGGTAGATGGTGACCTTCTGTCCCGGCGAGAGCACGTGCACGCCCGCGGCCACGACCATCATGCCGGGCGCCAGCCCGCCGCCAATCACGGCCTCGTTGCCGTCGGCCGTGGCCACCTGCACCGGCTGCGAACGCACCGTCATGCTCGGCTTGTCCAGCACCCAGACCGAGGTGCCCTTGCCCTCCTGGCGCAGCGCGCTGGTCGGCAGCTTCATGACCGCGCCGCCCGTGCGTGCCAGCGCCTGCGGGCGCGCGTAGACCGTGGCGCCGAGCTGCGGCGAGGTGGCCGCGTCGATCGCCACCTTGACCGAATAGGTGCGCGTGACCGCGTCGGCGCTGGCCGCCACTTCTCGCACCTGGCCTTGCAGTTCGGTGCCGCCCGACCAGCCGCGCACCGTGACCGGCGAACCGGGCTTGATCAGCGCGGCCCGGTCTTCGGGCACCGCGAACACCACGTCGCGGGCGCCGTCCTGCGCGATGCGAACGACCGGCGTGCCCGCCTGCACCACCTGTCCCGGTTCGGCCTCGATGGCGGTGATGATGCCGGCCACGTCCGCGACCAGCGTGGTGTAGCTGGCCTGGTTGCCTTGCGACGACAGCTGGGCCTGCGCCTGTTCGAGCTGTGCCTGTGCGGCCTTCCAGGTGGATTCGCGGCGCTCCAGTTCGGCGCCGCTGATGAAGTTCTGCTCGCGCAGTTCGCGGTAGCGCTTGAGGTCGGCCGCCGCGAGATCGCGGTTGGTCTGTGCCGCGGCGAGCTGGGCGCGCGCCGCTTCAGCGGCCAGCCGGTAGTCCTGCGGGTCGAGTTGGGCCAGCACCTGTCCAGCCTGCACGTGCTGGCCGAGCTCGGCCTGGCGCCTGGTGATCTTGCCGGCCACGCGAAAGCCCAGGCGCGATTCGACACGGGCCCGAACCTCGGCCGAGAACTCGGGCTGGGCATCGAATTCGCTGGTGCCCACCGTCACCAGCTTGACCGCACGCACGGGTTCCTCGGCTGGTTTCGACTGCGAACAGCCGGCCAGGAACAAGGCGGGAAGCAGCAGCCATGCAATGGCGCCGCGGGCAGGAAATAAGCCGAAGGAGGCGGTCATGAGACACCCTGGAAAGGTCGAACCTGGTCATTACTGACCCACTGGTTAGTAATCTAGGGTAAACCTCAAGGACTGTCAATCGCAGAGTTCGATGATTCGCTAGGTTCGCTGTCCCATCTCGACCAGGCGGTTGTCCGGAAGCTCGAAATAGTCGGACGCCCTGCCCGCATTGCGCTGCAGCCAGCCAAAGAGCACGCGGCGCACGGGGTTCATGCCCGGAAGGTTTTCTTCCCCGACCGAAGCGCGCGAGACGAAGTACGAGGTCTTCATCGAATCGATGGCCAGCCCCTTCTGGTAGGCGAATATCCGCATGAACTCGGGCACGTCGGGCCGCTCCATGAAGCCGTGGCGCGCCGTGACCACCCAGATGCCGTCCATCAGGTGCTCGGCCTCGATACGGATCACCGCATCGACGCGCGGGGTGTCGCAAGCCAGCACCCGCAGCACGATCACCTGCTCGTGCAGCACCTGGTTGTGCTTGAGGTTGTGAAGCAAGGCATGGGGTACCGCCGTGGCGTCGGCATTCAGGAATACCGCCGTGCCTTTGACGCGGTGCGGCATGGCGAGCGCCAGCGATTCGAAGAAGGGCTTGAGCGGCAGGCTTTCGGCCGCGGCGGCTTCCAGCCCCAGGCGGCGGCCCTTGGACCAAGTCGTGAAAAGCACCATCACCCCTGCTGCCACGGCCAGCGTGAGCCAGCCGCCTTCAGCCACCTTGAGGCTGTTGGCAGCCACGAAAGTCAGGTCGACCACGGCAAAAGCCACCACCCCGAGCACCACCGCCACCCTGTTCCAGCGCCAGAGCCCCCAGGCCACGACGCCGGCCAGCAGCGTGGTGGTCACCATCGTGACCGACACCGCAATGCCGTAGGCCGCCGACAACGCCCCCGAACTGCGAAAGCCCAGCACCAGCAGCAGCACCCCGGTCATCAGCAGCCAGTTGACCACCGGCACATAGATCTGGCCGATGGCCGAGCCCGAGGTCTGCACCACCCGCATGCGCGGCAGGTAGCCCATGCGCATGGCATGGGCTGTCAGGGAAAAGGCGCCCGAGATCACGGCCTGCGAGGCAATCACTGTGGCCATGGCAGCCAGCACCACCATCGGCAAAACGCCCCATGCAGGAAAGAGCCGGAAGAACGGGTTGTCGACGGCCGCCGGATCGGCCAGCACCAGCGCGCCCTGCCCGAAATAATTCAGCACCAGCCCCGGCAGCGCAATGAAGAGCCAGGCGAGCCGGATCGCCCGCGCGCCGAAGTGCCCCATGTCGGCGTACAGCGCTTCACCGCCGGTAAAGGCGAGAAATACTGCGCCCAGCACCCCCATCGACTGGAGCCGGTGCTCGACCAGGAAGCCGATGGCCCGGCGCGGATCGAGTGCCGCCAGCACCTGCGGATGCTGCAGCACCTGCCAGCCGCCTGCGAGGGCCAGCACCCCGAACCACAGCAACATGACCGGCCCGAACACCTTGCCCACCACGCCGGTCCCCTTGCGCTGCACCGCGAAAAGCGCGAGCAGGATGACGATGGTGATCGGAATCACCGCACGCTGCAGCACCGGCGCCCGCACCTCCAGCCCCTCGACCGCAGACAGGACGGAAATGGCCGGCGTGATCAGGCTGTCGCCGTAGAACATGGCCGCGCCGACCAGGCCGAGCACCCCGATGGCATTCCACACCCAGGGCCGGGTCCGCGCGCCTCCGGCCGCATTGCGCGCGAGGGCCTGCAGGGCAAGAATGCCGCCCTCGCCGTCGTGGTCGGCGCGCAGAACGAACACCACGTACTTGAGCGTAACCACGAACATCAGGCCCCAGAAGATGAGCGAGAGCAGGCCCAGTACCGCATCGGGCGTGAACGCCACGCCGTGCTCGGGGTTCAGTGTTTCCTTGAAGGCATAGAGCGGCGAGGTGCCGATGTCGCCAAACACCACGCCCAGCGCCGCGATCATCAGGCCGGGCCCTGCCGCGTGAGACGCCTCGCCGTGCGTTGGACTCTGGGCGGCGGGAACCTGTGCCTGTGCATTCATGAAGCGTGCGATGGGATTGGGGTGACACCCGAGCATAGTGCGCGACGGGTGTCGCGGACAATCGCCGCGTGTCTGCACCATCCCCTATTGCCGCGCCGCCGGCGCATTACGAGAATTTCCCCGTGGCCTCCTGGCTGTGCCCGCCCCATCTGCGACCGCCCATTGCCGCGATCTACCATTTCGCGCGCACCGCGGACGACATCGCGGACGAAGGCGATGCCTCGCCCGACCAGCGGCTGGCCGACCTTCGCGCCTACCGCGAAGAGCTCCGCGCCGCTGCGCATGGCAGCGTGCCGGCCTCCTCGCGCTGGCCGTACGTGTTCGGCCCGCTGGCCCACAGCATCGCCCAGTTCGCCTTGCCCGAGGAGTTGCTGGCCGACCTGCTGAGCGCCTTCATGCAGGACATCGAGAAGACGCAGGGCGGCGGAACCTACGCCGACCGCGCCGAACTGCTCGACTACTGCCGCCGCTCCGCCAACCCGATCGGCCGCCTGCTGCTGCACCTGTACGGCGTGAACGACGCCGAGGCGCTGGCGCAAAGCGACGCCATCTGCAGCGCCCTGCAACTCATCAATTTCTGGCAGGACCCGAGCGTGGACCTGCCGCGCGGCCGCTTCTATCCTCCCCTGGCCGACTGCGCCCGGCGCGGCCTGACGCGCGAGAGCTTCAAGGCCTTCATGCCGCTTGCCGATGCGCCGCCCCCGCAGGAAGCCATCAACCTGATCGCGGTCGAGAGCGCGTGGGCACGCGAGCTCATGGCCCAGGGCGCCCCGCTGGTCCACCGCCTGTCCGGCCGCGCCGGCTGGGAGCTGCGCTTCGTCGTCCAGGGCGGCCTGCGCATTCTCGACAAGATCGAAGACCTGGGATTCGACACCTTCTCGCAACGCCCCACGATCAGCAAGACCGACGCCCCCTTGCTGGCCTGGCGCGCCCTGCGGATGCGGAGACAATTGCCGCCCATGAAAGCGCCCCTCCGATGACTCCCGAGCAATACGTACAAGACAAGGCCGCCGCCTCGGGCAGCAGTTTCTATTACGCGTTCCTGTTTCTTCCCAAGCCGCGGCGTGCCGCGATCACGGCGTTCTATGCCTTCTGCCGCGAGATCGACGACGTGGTCGACGAGGTCAGCGACCCCGGCGTGGCGGCCACCAAGCTCGCCTGGTGGCGCACCGAGGTGGCGCAGTCTTTCTCCGGCCCGCCGCGCCACCCCGTGATGCAAGCCCTGGTGCCGCATGCAGCCGCCTACGGCATCGAGCCCAGGCAGCTCAACGAGGTGATCGACGGCTGCCAGATGGACCTCGACCAGACCCGCTACCTCGACTTTCCCGGCCTCGCGCGCTACTGCCATCTGGTGGCGGGTGTGGTGGGCGAAGTCGCGGCGCGCATCTTCGGCCAGACCGATCCGCAGACCACCGCCTATGCGCACAAGCTGGGGCTGGCACTGCAGCTCACCAACATCATTCGCGACGTTGGCGAAGACGCGCTGCGCGGCCGCATCTACCTGCCCGTGAACGAACTGCAGAAGTTCGACGTCAAGGCGCACGAGATTCTCAACCGCGTGCATTCGGAACGTTTCGTGGCGCTCATGAAGTTCCAGGCCCAGCGCGCGCACGCGGCGTACGACGAAGCCCTCGCCCTGCTGCCCGCCGTGGACCGCCGTGCGCAAAAGCCCGGCCTCATGATGGCCAGCATCTACCGCACGCTGCTGCGCGAGATCGAACGCGACGACTTCCAGGTGCTGAACCAGCGCGTGAGCCTGACGCCCGTGCGCAAGTTCTGGCTGGCTTGGAAAGTGCAGGCGCTGGGGCGCATTTGAAAACCGCCGTTGTCGGCGCCGGCTGGGCCGGGCTCGCCTGCGCCGTCGAAGCCACGCGGCTCGGCCATGCCGTGACGCTGTTCGAGACGGCGCACATGGCAGGCGGGCGCGCGCGGCGCGTCGACCACATGCATGGGCTGACGCTGGACAACGGGCAGCACATCCTCATCGGCGCCTACACCGCCACCTTGAAGCTGATGCGCGAGGTGGGGGTCGATGTGGAACAGGCTCTGCTCCGGCTGCCGCTCTCGCTGCGTTTTTCCGATGGCGGCGGCCTGAAGCTGCCGCGGCTGCCTGCACCGCTCGATCTGCTGGCCGGCATTTTCACGGCACGCGGCTGGACGTGGCGGGACAAGTCCACCCTGCTGCGCACCGCCGTGCAATGGCGCCTGCGCGGGTTTCGGTGCGAGCCGGGCACCACGGTTGCCACGCTCTGCGCCGGCCTCACGCCGCGCGTGATGGAAGAGCTGATCGAGCCGCTGTGCGTCTCCGCGCTCAACACGCCGGTCGATCAATCGAGCGGCGAGGTGTTCCTGCGGGTGCTGCACGACGCGCTCTTCAGCGGCAGCGGCGGGGCCGACCTGCTGCTGCCGCGCGTGGACCTCGGCACGCTTTTTCCCGACGCGGCCCTGGCGTGGCTCGCGACGCGCGACGCAACGCTTCGCGTCGGCATCCGCGTGCGCGCCATCTGGCCCGAGGGCGTGGCATGGCGGGTCGACGGCGAGCGCTTCGACCGCGTCGTCCTGGCCTGTGCGCCGTGGGACGCCGCGCGGTTCGTTCGCGCGTCCGGCCTGTCGGACCTGCCGGCGCACCGCTGGTGCGAGACCACCGAGGCGCTGCGCTTCGAGGCCATTGCCACGGTCTATGTGCGCGGCGCCACGCCGCTCGCGGAACCGATGCTGGCACTGCGCAGCCGTCCCCACACCGCACCGGCGCAGTTCGTGTTCGACCGCGGCCAGCTTGGCGGACCCGCGGGCGTGCTGGCCATGGTCGTCAGCGCGAACGAAACTCCGCGCGAGGCGTTGGAACACCAGGCCATGGCACAGGCCGCGACCCAACTCGGTCAGACCGCGCTGCAACCCGTGCAGACCGTGGTCGAGAAGCGTGCCACCTTTGCCTGCACGCCCGGGCTCTTGCGGCCGCCCTCGGCCATCGCCCCTGGCCTGCAGGCCTGCGGCGACTACACCGAAGGCCCCTACCCCGCCACACTCGAAGGTGCGGTCCTGAGCGGACTGGCCGCCGCCAACGCACTGACATCACCATGACCGAATTGCGCTACCTGGATTTCGACTACAGCGAAGACACCGAAGGCCACGGCACCTTCGACGCCATGGCCTCGACCGTGTCCGAAAAAACGCGCGAAGTGCTGGCCGAGATTGCACGGGTTCTGGCCTGGGCCGACGCGGCCTTTCCGGATGCGCGCGGCGCGCTTGACGATGGCGCAATGTGGGACTTCGACCTGCAGCAGACCCGCGAAGAGCCGAACCTCGACATCGTGACCTTCTCACTCAGCGGCACGGCCGACTTCTGCGCTGCGTTTCGCGAGCAGTTCGCGGTGGATTGAAAAGTCCGACAAGCCCGCAGCCGCGGAGGCTGCGCCCCACAACCATCCGGTCCCGGAAAGAAACATGGTCACCTGCTACCTGCGCTACATCGTCGATCCGTACAAGCTCAAGGAATTCGAGCATTACGGCAAGCTCTGGATCCCGCTGGTCGAAAAGTTCGGAGGAAAGCACCACGGCTACTTCCTGCCGTCCGAAGGCGCGAACAACGTGGCGCTCGCGATGTTCAGCTTTCCGAGCCTCGCAACCTACGAACAGTACCGCGTCGATTCGATGCAGGACCCCGAGTGCCAGGCCGCCTTCAGGTACGCCGAGGACACCCGCTGCATCCTGAGCTACGAGCGCAGCTTCTTCCGGCCGGTGTTCTCGTAAGGTGGAAATTCAAGCGCCGAGCGCCACGCACAGCGCGTGCAGGTTCGGCACGATCAGCTGCGGGCGTGCGCCGTGCACCCAGGGCCGCTCGTCGCGCACCAGCCAAGCCGCCTGCATGCCGGCGTTGAGCGAGCCGACCACGTCGAGCTCCGCGTCGTCGCCCACGTGCAGCACGTCCTTTGGCAGCAGGCCGACCGAAGCGGCCGCGGCGCGGAAGATCGGCGCATGCGGCTTGCCGCTGCCGAAGGCGCGCGCATTGAACGCGGTGCGAAACCAGCGGCCCACGCCGGTCAGGTGGATGTCCGCATTGCCGTTCGAGACCGCCACCAGCGGATAGCGTTCGCTGAGCCACTTGAGGGCCGGCAGCGCATCGTCGTACAAGGTCACGCGCTGGCGTTCGGCAAAGAAGGCATCGAAGGCCGGATCCGCCAGCGCCGGGTCTTCGCCCGCATGCTTCAGCGCCGTGCGGATCGATTCGCGGCGCAGCGCGCTCAGATCATGCGCGAGGTCCGAACGCTCCTTGGCGGTGGCTTCGCGCAACTCGCGCAGGACGCCCGGGTTCAGCAGCAGCGACGCGGTCTTGGGTGCTTCGCGCAGCAGCCATTCCTGCAGCACGGTCTCGGCACGCTCGATGGTCGGCCAGATCGGCCAGAGCGTGTCGTCCAGGTCGAGCGAGATCGCCGAGATGCGCTTGATGTCGAGTGGCTCGGCGCCTGCCAGCGCCGTGGAAACGGAAGTCATGCCCGAGAATATCGCATGCCTCAAGACAACGGGAACAACAGTTCCATCGCCGCGCGCACCGCCGTACTCTGGTGCAACCTGGGCTCGCCCGACGCCCCCACCACGGCTGCGGTGCGTTCCTATCTTGCGGAGTTTCTCGGCGACCCGCGCGTGGTCGAAATTCCCCGGCTGCTCTGGGCCTTGATCCTGCACGGCATCATCCTGCGCGTGCGGCCCGCCAAGTCGGCCGCCAAGTACGCGAGCATCTGGATGGCCGAAGGCTCGCCGCTGAAAGTGTGGACGCAGAAGCAGGCCACCCTGCTTGCCGGCTGGCTCGGCGAACGCGGACACCGCGTGGCCGTGCGCGATGCGATGCGCTATGCCAGCCCCTCGATCGCCTCGCGGCTGGACACGCTGCAGGCCGAAGGCGCGGCGCGCGTGCTGGTGCTGCAGGCCTACCCGCAGTATTCGGCCACCACCACGGCCAGCGTGATCGATGCGGTGAACGACTGGAGCAGCCGCCAGCGCCGCATTCCGGAATTCCGTTTCGTCAACCAGTACCACGACGATCCGGCCTACATCGAGGCGCTTGCGCAAAGCATCGAGCGCCACTGGAAAACCGAAGGCCGTGGCGAGGTGCTCCTGATGAGCTTCCACGGCATTCCGGCGCGCAACATCGCGCTCGGTGATCCATACCAGGCGCAATGCCTCGAAACCGCGCGCCTGCTCGCAGCGCGGCTCGGCCTTTCAGCCGCACGGCACCGCGTTACCTTCCAGTCGCGCTTCGGCCGCGCCAAGTGGCTCGAACCCTATACCGAACCGACCCTGCGCGAACTCGGCGCGAGCGGCATCAAGCGGGTCGACGTGGTGTGCCCCGGTTTCCCTGCCGACTGCCTCGAGACGCTGGAAGAAATTGCGATGGAAGGCCGCGAAGCCTTCATGCATGCCGGAGGCGAGGCTTTCAGCTACATCCCGTGCCTCAACGACAGCCCGGCCTGGATCACCGCGCTGACCGGGATTGCCGAACGCAACCTCGCGGGCTGGCCCACCCAGGCCGCGGCTGGCGCTCAGAACCTGCCCAGGTAGTCCATCTTGCCGACGGGCATGCCCATGTGGCGCAGCACGCCGTAGGCCGTGGTCACGTGGAAGAAGAAATTGGGCAGCGCAAACTGGAGCAGGTAGCGCTGCGCCGTGAAATGCGCCTCGCCTTCGCGCGCCTTGATGGTGACGGAGCGTTCCTCCTGGCCGTCGATCAGCGCGCGGTCCACGGTTGCCAGGAAATCCTGCGTCTTCGCGATGCGGGCCAGCAGTTCGTCGCAGGTCTTTTCCTCATCGGGAAAGCTCGGCGCCGTGATGCCCGCGATGCGCGCCACGCCGAGCTTCGAGGCATCGCTCGCGCGCTGGATCTGGCCGGCCAGGGTGAGCATGTCGGGTGCGAGCCTCGCGTCCACCAGCGTCGCCGGGTCGATGTCGTTGGCCTTGGCGTGCGCCAGGCTCTTCTCGAGCACATGGGTGAGCTGGCCGAGCCCGCGGGAGAAGACCGGCACGGAGAGGTCGTACATCGAAAGCGCCATGGCGTAAATCCTTGTGGTTGGAATCGGCGGCGATTGTCTCGCCGACGCGCTCCTACCGACCGGCGGCCCGGATAAACCCTTCAACCAGATCCAGTTGTTCCGGCACGTTGAGCGCGGGCGCGTGGCCGCACCCCTGGATTTCAACCACCTTCAGCAACCCGGCGGCGCCCGGCCCCCTTTGCTGCATCTGCAGTGTGACCTCAGGCAGCACCAGGTCCGACTCGGCTCCGCGCAGGCACAGCACCGGCACCTCGATGACGTCGTAGTGCGGCCAGATGAGGTAGTCGTTCGCATGCGCGCTGAACTGACGGACCATCGCGGGGTCGTAGTGCGGCGTCACGCGGCCGTCGGGCAGGCGGCGCGTGGAGCTTTCGGTCAGGCGGCGCCACTGCGCATCGCTGAGCCAGCCATAGGGCTTGTAGACGGTGCGAAAGAAAAGCTCGAGCTCCGCCACCGTGTCGAACGCGGGGGGGTCGCCGGCATAGGCACGGATGCGCTCGATGGCCGCCTGCGCGAGCTCCGGCGCGTTGTCGTTGAGCGTGAGGCTCGCAATGCGCGCCCTCATGCGCGGCTCGAACAGGCCCGACGCGCAGACCGTGCCGATGGCGCCACCCATGGAGGTGCCGACCCAGTGCACGCGGCCCAGGCGCAGTTCGTCGCACAGCGCGGCGGCCGTGCGGGCGTAGAACGAAAGCTGGTATTCCTCGTCGGGCACCGGACTCCACTGGCTCAGCCCGCGGCCGATGGTGTCGGGGCAGATCACGCGGAAGCCGCGCGCGGCAAAGTGCTGTGCCAGTTCGTCCATGTCGCGGCAGGTGCGCGCAAGGCCATGCCAGGCGATGACCACCGGCGCATCGGGCGCGCCCCAGTCGAGCCAATGGATTTCGCGGCCCGCGAGCTGGGCGTAGCGGGAAACCGGAACGGGAAGATCGTTGCTCATCGTGCGGCCCTCGCCCTCAGCTTGCCGACGATGCCGGTCGGAAAGTAATAGACCGAGAGCACGAACAGCACCCCCAGCCACAAAAGCCACCGGTCGGGCGACAGCAGCGCCGCGAGCCATGGCAGCCCGCTCGCGGCCTCGCTGCCCACGCGCAGCAGGTCTTGCAAATAGCTTTGCGCCACCACGAACAGCACCGCGCCGATGGCCGCGCCGTAGATCGTGCCCATGCCACCGATCACCACGATCAGCAGCACGTCGATCATGATCTCGAAGCTCAGCGAAGTGTCGGGCCCGTTGTAGCGCAGCCAGATCGCGAGCATGGCGCCGGCCAGCGTGGCAAACAGCGCCGACAGCACGGCCGCGGTGGTGCGGTACACCACCACGCGGTAGCCGATGGCCTCCGCGCGGAACTCGTTCTCGCGGATCGCCTGCAGCACGCGGCCGAAGGGCGAATTGACGATGCGCAGCAGCGCGAGCACCAGCACCACCGCAGCCACGAACAGCAGGTAGTAGCACAGCAGCCGGCCATCGAGCGAGACACCGAGAAAGGGTTCTTCGGAGAACTCGAAGCTCGGCGAGATCAGCTCGGGCAGCTTGAAGGTCAGCCCGTCTTCGCCGCCCGTGAAATCCGACAGCTGCGAGGCCAGCGTCTGGAAGGCCGAGGCCACCGCCAGCGTGATCATCGCGAAGAAGATCGCGCGCACCCTCAGCGAGAACAGCCCGATGGCGAACGAGAGCACGAGCGAGATCGCCAGCGACGCGCCGAGCCCGAGCAGCACCGCACCCCAGCTGGGCCCGAGCCGCGTGGCCGAGATGGCGATGCCGTAGGCGCCGATGCCGAAGAACATGGTGTGCGCGAAGCTCACGATGCCGGTGTAGCCCAGGAGCAGGTCGAAGCTTGCGACCAGCACCACGAACACCAGGATCTTGGCCGCGACGCTGAGCGCCTTCACGCCCGGGAAGATGAAAGGCGCAAAGGCCAGCGCGATGAACAGCGCCACCAGCAGCAGCGCCAGCAGGCGGCTCCTCGGCGTGTCGTTGGAGAGAAGTCGTTTCAGGAACATGGCGGCTTCTTCTTTCTCAGCGGTTGGCAACCGGGTACACGCCCTGCGGGCGCCACAGCAGCACGGCCACCATCAGCAGGATGCTTGCGAACTGCGTGAGCGTGGGCAGCAGAAAGCCGATGTAGTTGGTCATGAGCCCCACCAGCAGTGCACCGATCAGCGCACCGCCCGTCGAGCCCAGTCCGCCGATGATGATCACGATGAAGATCAGCACGTTGACCTGCGCGCCCATCTGCGGCACCAGGTTCTGCTGGAACAGCCCCCACATCACGCCGCCCAGCCCGGCCAGCGCACTGCCCACCACGAACACGCCGACGAACAGCCGGCCGATGCGGTAGCCGAGCGACTCGACCATCTCGCGGTCCTGCACGCCGGCGCGGATCAAGAGGCCGATCTTGGTGCGGCTCAGCGTCCATGCGAGCAGGCCGAACACCACGATGCCCACCGCCACCGCAAGCAGGCGGTACTTGCTGATGGCCGCGTCGCCGATCAGCAGCGAGCCGCGCAAGGCTTCGGGCAGCGGCAGCGGCACCTGGGCCGGCCCCCAGATCACCTTGATGAGCTCCTCGCCGATGATCATGCCGCCCATCGTGATGAGGATCTGCTTCAGGTGCTGGCCGTACACGGGCCGCACGATGAAGCGCTCGAAGGCCAGTCCCACCGCGCCCGCCACCGCCATGGCGACCAGCATGGCCGGGAACACGGCGACGAGGTTGCGCCAAAGCTCGCCCGAACCCGTCCAGTCGCCCATCAGGCCGAGCACGCTGCTGGCCACGAAGGCGCCGAGCGCAATGAACACGCCGTGGCCGAAGTTGAGCACGTCCATGAGCCCGAACACCAGCGTGAGGCCCGAGGCGATGATGAAGATGATCATGCCCATCGCCAGGCCCGCGACCGTGAGCGTGAGCCAGGTCGAGAACGAGCCGGTGAGCGGCAGCGCCACCGCCGCGAGGATGGGGGCGAGCAGCAGCGGCTTCCAGTCGAAGTCGAATTTCATAGGGCCAGTCCCAGCAGCGATTGCTGCAGTTGCGCGTCGGCGGAGAACGCGGCCATGGAGCCGCTGTGCACCACGCGGCCGTTGTCCATCACCGCGACGTTGTCGCCCAGGCGCTGGGCGAAGTTGATGTTCTGCTCCACCAGCAGGATCGTCACGCCGCTCGCCTTGAGCTCGGCAAAGGCGTCGATCATGTTGTTGATCATCACGGGCGCGAGGCCCTTGCTGGGCTCGTCGATCAGCAGCAGCTCGCGCGGCTCGACGATGGCGCGCGACACGGCCAGCATCTGCTTCTGCCCGCCCGAGAGCTTGCCGGCCGGATGGTTCCAGAACTTCTCCACCGCGGGAAAGAGCTTGAAGATCCACTTCAGCCGCGTGTCGTCGATCTGTGCGGCGTTCTTGGCGCCGCGCGCGGCAAGCAGCATGTTCTCCTTCACCGTGAGATCGGAGAAGATGCCCATGTTCTCGGGCACGTAGGCGATGCCGAGCTCGGCGATCTGCGGCGTGTGCATCGCGGCGATGTCCTTGCCGCCAAAGCGCACCCTGCCCTCGGATGCATGCCACAGGCCCATGATGGTCCGCAGCGTGGTCGTCTTGCCCGCGCCGTTGCGGCCAAGCAGCATGGTGAGCTGGCCCTTGGGCACCGCGAGATCGACGCCGTGGAGGATGTGGTACGCCCCGATGTGCGTCTGCACGCCTTCGAGGGTCAACAGGTTCTCGTGTTTCATGGCTTGTCTCCTTCCCCCGTGCGGGGGAAGGTCGGGATGGGGGCGGTCACATGCCGCGGAGCGTCCCCGGCGCCGGCCGCAGGCAAGCCGAGGTAAGCCTCCTGCACCACCGGCGAGGCAATCACCTCGGCCGGCTCGCCGTCGGCCACCAGCGTGCCGTTGTGCAGCACGATGATGCGGTCGGCGAGTTCGCGCACCACGTCCATCTTGTGTTCGACCAGCAGGATGGTCTTGGTCTTGTCCTGCTTGAGCTTGCGGATCAAATCGAGGATAACGGGCGCCTCGGCGGCATTCATGCCGGCGGTCGGCTCGTCGAACATGAAGACCTTGGGCTCCAGGGCCATCAGCAATGCCACCTCGAGCTTGCGCTGGTCGCCGTGCGGCAGGCTCGCCACCGTCGCGTATTCCCGCGATTTCAGCGCCACGTCCGCGAGGATCTGGTCCGCGCGCTCGGTCAGCGCCTTGTGGTCGCTCCAGATGCTCCACAGGTTCAGGCCCCGTCGATGCGCGCCCTCGCGCGTGGCCTGCACCGCCAGGCGCACGTTCTCCAGCACCGTGAGATTCGGGAACAGGTTGGTGAGCTGGAAGGCCCGCCCCAACCCCGCATGCGTGCGCGCCGACGGCGACAGGCCCGAGAGCGATTGCCCATCGAGCGACACCGTGCCCGCGCTCGCCTTGAGCTGGCCCGAGATCAGGTTGAAATAGGTGGTCTTGCCCGCCCCGTTGGGGCCCACGATGGCCGTCAGCGTGCCCGGCGCGAAGGCGCAGCTCACGCCGTTGACGGCCACGTGCCCGCCGAAGCGAATGGTCAGGTCTAGCGTCTCAAGCATCGTTGGTCATTGCGAATGAAAGTCGGTGTAGCTCGGCTCAACAGCTGCCGATCACGTAGTAGTTCGGGCCGGTCTGCTTCAGCGTGGTGGTGACGTAGATGTTCCACAGCCCCATCGATTGCCCGGAGCCGTAGGCATAGGTGAGGCCCCACAGCGCGTAGGCGCGCCCGGCCACGGTGTGCGCATAGTTGCTTGCGGTGTAGCAGGTGCCGCCGCCACCGCTTCCGCCAAGGGTGGTGCCCGTGGCCGCAGTTGACATCGCGCCCTGTGCGTTGCTGGCATCCAGCGCCGCCACGGTCCAGCTGTAGGTGGTCGATGCGGCGAGGCCGCTGTCGGTGTAGTTGGTGCCGGCCACTGGCGAGGCATTGACCTTGCTGCCGCCGCGATAGACGTTGTAGCCACTGGCGCCAGAGACGCCGTTCCATCCGATCACCATGCTGCTGCTGGTCGCGCCGGATGTGCCCACGCCGGTGGGAGCCGGCAGTGCCGAGCCGCCGCCGGAGCCGGTCACCCGGTCGACCATGGCCTTGAGCGCCGCCATCTGCGGGCCCGACTTCTTTGCATAGTTCGCGTTGTCGTAGCCCCACCAGTCCCAGCAGCTGTTGGTGGCCGCAGTGCTGGTCTGCGGATAGATCAGCACGATGTTGTTGGTGTCGGCCCAGCGGTTGTAGCCGGTCTTGCGCACGTACTGTTCGCTCACGTCGGTGTAGTTCTGCTTGCAGCCGTGCAGCACCAGGTGCACGCGGCAGGATGCCGTGGTGCAGGCCTGCGGCACGTAGATCCAGCCGGTGGCGGCCACGCCGTGGCCGGTGATGAACTCCGACTGGTTGAACTCCGTGAACGTGCCGCCCAGCGTGCCGTTGTTGCGCGGATTCAGGGGCCCGTAGAGCTGCTGAAGAATTTCGCCCGCAAGGTCGAAACCGCAGTTGTTGATGTAGGGCGCGGCAGTGGTGCTGCAAGCGCCGCCGTAGTCGTCGGTGACCATCGCGTGGCCGGCCCCGATGTCGTTCTTGTACACGGTATTGGCCGCGGGCACGAAGCTCTGGTAGTAGGTTTTCAGGTCGTCCATCACCGCCTGCTTGACGGTGTTGTCCGAGGTGCCGGAAAACAGGTACAGCCTGGAGCCGGTCATGTTCGACACCGGGTCGATCGCGCCGCTGGCGGCCCAGCTGTTGGTGGTGCTCACGAGGGTCGAAACCGGAATGCCGGTGCTGTGCGCCATGCAACGGCCGGTGGCATTGACCACCGAGCCCTCGGCGCAGTAGTACGGCCCGCCGGCCACCACGCCGGCACCGCGCTTGAAGGTGGCCGAATAGGCCACGTGCAATTGCACGGCCATGAAGCCGCCAGCGGACAGGCCCGACACGCTCACCTCCGCCGGATTGGCGCCGAGAGACGGCAGCGGCACCGCCGCCGTCGCAACCTGCGCCCCCATCGTGATCGCCGCGGCCGCGGCCAGTCCCTTCCAGTTCCATCGCATCGCTGCCATCGCTGTCTCCTTCTGTTGTAGGTGTATCGAACGCTTGCTTGCTGACGAATCGGCCGTTGGTGGCGCCGCGCTCGCGCCGCAAGGGCGCAGGCTGGCGCTTCGCCCGGCGGCCATCCGGGGCGAAGGGAGCACGGCCTCGGGGCCGCGGCTGCGCTTTGACGCTCAGTTCAGCGCTTGTTCTTGATGGGGATGTCCATCTCTTCAGGCTTGATCTCGCGCACCAGCTCGGGCACGCCCCATGCAAACGCCGGGTCGTTCTTGATCTTGAAGTGGTACATCGACTGCATCGCCTGGTGGTCTTCCTTGCGGAAAGTCATCTTGCCCTTGGGCGTGTCGAAGCTCATGCCTTCCATGGCGCCGATGAGCTTGTTGGTGCCGGTGTCCCCGCCCGTCTTCTTGAGCGCCGTGACCACCGCCATCGCGGCCGAGAAACCGCCGGCCGTGAAGAAATCCGGCGGCGTCTTGAATTCCTTGTAGTGGGCCGACACCAGCGCCTCGTTGACGGGGTTCTTCGGAATGCCGAAGTAGTAGTACGCCGCGCCTTCCATGCCTGGCAGGTTCTTGTAGGCGGCCATGGCCGGCAGGATGTTGCCGCCGGTGGCAATCTCGATGCCATAGCGCTTCAGGTCGAGGTCGACGATCTTGAACGGATTGCCCGCGCCGGCCCAGACGATCCAGATGATCTTGCGGCCCGGCTGGTCCTTGAGCTTGTCGATCAGGCGCTGCGCGCCGGCGGTGAAGTCGGTGGTGGCGGGCGGCAGGTATTCCTCGTGCACCAGCTTCGCCTTCTTGAGCGCGGCGCCGAAGGCCTTCACGCCGTCACGGCCGAAGGCGTTGTCCTGCGCGAGCGTGGCAACCGTGACACCGGCCTTGTCGATGGCCACCGCGTTGGAGATGGCGTCCTGGCTCGAATTGCGGCCGGTGCGGAAGATGTACTTGTTCCACTTGTCGCCGGTGATCGAATCGGCGACCGCCGGCTCCACGATCAGGATCTTCTTGTATTCCTCGGCCACCGGCAGCATGGCCAGTGCGACGCCCGAAGCCGTGGGGCCCACCGCCAGCGCGGCCTTGTCGTCGGAATACGCGGCCGCCAGCAGCGACTTGCCGAGGTCGGGCTTGCCCTGGTCGTCCTTCTCGATGACCACCAGCTTCTTGCCGTTGACCGTCATCGTGCCGCCGGTGGCGTAGTCCAGGCCCATCGTGAAGCCGGTCTGCGTCTGCTTGCCATAAGCTTCGAGCGGACCGGTCTTGCTGTAGATGTGGGCAATGCGGATTTCGTTGGACTGGGCCCAGGCGGGGGCTGCGGCGGCGCAGGTGGCGAGTGCGGCCAGGGCGACGAGGTGGCGACGGTTCATTCTTTGTCTCCTGAAGTAGGTGACTGAATATTGCACAGTTCGTGCCACCCGCCCAAGCTATTGATAACAAACGCTTCTTCATTGGAGAAGAAGCGCTTCCGCCTGATTTCAGAACATTTGTTGTGTCTTGTTCTTAGGCAGTTGTCTTTTTATCAGTCAGGGTTTACTAGCAGCCTGCCGAGCCGCAATGCAGCGCTGGACAGCCGCTTTTCGAACTACGGGCGACAGGACACAGGACGACGGGACGGCGCCCATATTTCTCCCAGATTCATGCCTACATTCGCACCTGACACCCCTGGCTACTTCTCCCTCCTCCCTCCGACGCGGGGGCTGTCCCTGACCCGCTTCGGCGGGTCTTTTTTTTGCGGCCATTGCACGGGTGGGGCGGCTGCGCCGCCAGGGTCACTCCGGGTGCTTCAGCGAATCGGATTCGTCATCCGTTCATACAGCGTCGCGCGTGAAATGCCGAGCAGCCGCGACGTCGCGAGCTTGTTGCCGCCGGTGCTCGCGAGCGCGGCGGCAATGGCTTTCTGCTCCAGCTCCGCCACCTGTTGCGCCAGCGGCCGCAGCAGCGCCGCCTCTTCGTCGCCCGACGAATGCAGGACGTCGGGCGGCGCGATCTGATCCAGCCCCGCTTCGCGCAGGATGCGTTCGAGCTGCGCGGCATCGATGCGCTGCGAATCGCTGCGCATGGTCACCTGCTCCAGCACGTTGCGCAGCTCGCGGATGTTGCCGCGCCAATGCTGGCCGGCCAGCAGCGCCAGCGCATCGGGCGTGAGTTCGGGGGGCGCCTCGCCGCTGCGCAGCGCCATGTCTTCGCCCAGCGCCTCGACCAGGGCCGGAATGTCGCTGCGGCGCTCGCGCAGCGGCGGCACGCGCAGCGGCAGCACGTTGAGCCGGTAATACAGGTCTTCGCGGAACTGGCCGCGGCGCACCAGCTCGGGCAGGTCGCGCGAGGTGGCGGCGATCACGCGCGCATCGAAGGGCACCAGCTTGTTGGAGCCGAGCGGCTCGATCTCGCCCTCCTGCAGCGCGCGCAGCAGCTTGGCCTGCAGGCCGAGCGGCATGTCGCCGATCTCGTCGAGAAACAGGCTGCCGCCGTCGGCCAGCTTGAATTTTCCTTCGCGGCCGCGGCGGTCGGCGCCGGTGAAGGCACCCGGTGCGAAGCCGAAGAATTCGGCCTCCAGCAGCGTGTCGGGCACGGCCGCGATGTTGACGCTGACGAACTGCCCCTTGGCCCGCGCCGACGATGCGTGAATCGCATGCGCGAGCAACTCCTTGCCGGTGCCGGTTTCGCCAAGCAGCAGCACCGGGCTGGTGGACTGCGCGGCGCGGCGCGCATGGCGCTTCACCTCCACGGCCGCGGGGCTGCTGCCGATGAAGCTGGCAAAGGTGTACTTGGAGCGGCGCTGCCCATCAGCCGCGTGCTGGTACAGCGGGTTGTTGCGCTGGCTCGCCAGTTCGCGCCGCGCGTCGTCGAGGTCGCGCTGCAGCAGCGCAAATTTGCTGATCAGCGGCTGCAGCGTGGTCTCGGGCTGGTCGAACAGCACGATGCCGATGGCGCCAATGACTTCTCCCGCCCTGCCCTCGCGCCCATCGCTTTCGGCGCGCAACGGAATGCGGCTGACGACGAAGGTGCCCGCCTTGTTGGTGAGCAGGTCGACCAATATCGGCTCGCCGGTTTCGAGCACGCGCCGCATCTGCGTGTTGGGAATGACGTCCTCGACCATGTGCCCCATGAACTGGTCGATCGACGAGAAACCCAGGGCCGGCAGAAAACGCCGGTACCCTTCGTTCACCCACACGATGCGCCCGCTGCGGTCGACCAGGAACATGCCCTGGCTGATGCTCGAGAACAGATGGAACATCGAGCGAGCGGCCAGTGCGAGGATGCCTTCGGCATCGAGCGGCAGGGTGGGCGGTGCGGCAACAGGCGGAGCGGCGGACATGCGCGGATCGTAGCGCGCATCAATCGGCGCCGAATCAAGCATCAACGAGCGGCCGAAACATACCCACAATCCACATCCGCCGGCCCATACGAAGAAAGCCCTCATGCAGCCATAAGTAAATCAATCGTTTGATTGCCCCCATGGTCTAATGCCGGCATGAGCGCCCCTGCCCTCCAAGCCCTTTCCGCGCGCGCGCCGCGCAGCGACGGCGTCGAAGCGCGCCAGCGCCTTCTGTATGCCGCGCTCGCCCTCTTCGCCGCCAACGGCTACGCCAAGACCTCGACCCGCGAGATCGCACGCGCGGCGGACGTGAACATTTCGGCCATCAGCTATTACTTCGGCGACAAGGCGGGGTTGTATGCCGCCACCTTCGGCGAGCCGATGGGCGGCAATGCGGGAGACTTCGTTTCGCTGTACGACGCGCCCGACCTGCCGATGGAGGAAGCGCTGCGCATCTTCTTCGCCCACATGATCGAGCCGCTCAAGCAAGGCGAGATCGTGCGGCAGTGCATCCAGCTGCACATGCGTGAGATGCTCGAGCCGACCAGCCAGTGGGCCAAGGAATTCGAGCGCGACATCAAGGCACCGCACATCGCCGTCGCCGGCGTGCTGTGCCGCCACCTCGGTCTTGCGCGGCCGGACGACGACGTGCATCGCCTCACCTTCGCCATCACCGGACTCGCGGTGCAGCTTTTCGTGAGCCAGGATCTCGTCGACGCCATACGCCCCTCGTTGCTGAACACACCCAAAAACGTGGACACCTGGGCGCAGCGCCTCACGGGCTATGCCGTTGCGCTGGTCGAGGCGGAAGCACTGCGCCGCAAAGCCGCCGCCAAGCCCGCGGCGGTATCTGCCGTCCGCTCCGGGAGAAAGAAAACATGAAACGACTCCGATGGATTGCTGCCGCCTGCCTGGGCCTCGGCCTTGCCGGCTGCGGCCTGACGCGCCCGCCGGCCACGGTGGAGGCGCCGTTCCCCGCGCAGTGGCATGTGCCGCTGCCCCACGGCGGCTCGGTGGCTTCGCTGGCGGAATGGTGGAGCCAGCTCGACGACCCGCTGCTGGTCGAACTGATTGCCGCGGCCGAAGCCGCAAGCCCCAATCTCGCGAGCGCCGCGGCGCGCGTGGCCGAGGCGCGCTCCACGCGCGTGCAGGCCGGCGCGGCGCTGCTGCCCAACCTGGACGGCACGGCGTCGGCCAGCCGCGGCGTCTCGGGCTCCTCTTTCGGCTCGGGCGGCACGACTTCCTCGTCCAGCAGCAGCGCGGCCATCGCACCGGTGACCACGCTGCAGGCCGGCCTGCAGTCCAAGTGGGAGATCGACCTCTTCGGCCGCCTGCGCGCCGATCGCGATTCGGCCGAGCAGAAGCTGAGCAGCGCCACCGCCAAATGGCACGACGCGCGCGTGACCGTCGCGGCCGAAACGGCCAATGCGTACTTCGCCGAACGCGCCTGCCAGCAGCAACTGCGCGTGGCCGAATCGGATGCGAAATCGCGCGGCGAAACCGCGCGCCTCACCGACCTGTCCGCGCGCGCCGGCTTCACCGCGCCTGCCGATGCTGCGCTCGCGCGCGCCAGCGCCTCGGACGCCTCGGGCCGCCTCACGCAGCAGCGCGCCCAATGCGCGGTGCAGCGCAAGGCGCTGGTGGCGCTCAGCGGCATCGACGAGCCCACGCTCGAACAGAAGCTCGTGGCCTCGCCCACGCAGCGTGCGCTGCCAGTGGTCGGCAGCATTGCCAGCGTGCCGGCCGATGCCATCTCGCAGCGGCCCGACGTGTACGCGGCCGAACTCGGCGTGGCATCGGCCAGCGCCGACGTGGGCTCCGCCGAAGCCGAGCGCTATCCCAAGCTCAGCATCTCAGGCTCCATCGGCCGCATGCAGATCCGCACCAGCGGCTTCCGGGAATCGCTCGACACCTGGTCGATCGGCCCGGTGTCGCTCACGGTGCCGCTGCTGGACGGTGGCGCGCGCGCGGCCAACAGCGATGCGGCCAAGGCGCGCTATACCGAAGCCGTGTCGCTCTACCGCGCGAACGTGCGGCAGGCGGTGCGCGAGGTCGAAGAAGCACTGGTCAACCTCGATGCCACCGATACGCGCGCCACCGACGCCGACTCCGCGGTGAAGAACTACCAGGCTTCGTTCGACGCCACCCAGGCCCGCTACCAGAGCGGCCTGGCCAGCCTGTTCGAACTCGAGGATTCGCGCCGCACGCTCTTTGCCGCGCAGACTGCGCGCGTCTCGCTGCAACGCGAACGCGCCCAGGCCTGGGTTGCGCTCTACCGCTCGATGGGCGGCGGCTGGGCCCGCCCCGGATCGCCCGCAATGACTTCCAACCCGGCCGCCAAGGTCGCGACGTTGCCATGAAAAATATCAAACGCTCCACCCTCGCCATCGCGCTGCTGGCGCTCGTCATCGTCGTTGCGGCGGCTGTGTGGCTCGCGCGCAAGCCCGCGGACGAAGCCGGCACCCCGGCTGCGGCGGCCAAGGCCAAGCCGGGTGCACCGGCTGCCCGCCCGACCTTGACGGTCACGGTCGCCAAACCCGAGCTCACCGAGCTCACGCTGACGCTCGCGGCCAACGGCAACGTGGCCGCCTGGCAGGAGGCCATCGTGGGCTCCGAGTCCACCGGGCTCCGGCTCGCCGAAGTGCGCGTGAACGTGGGCGACGTGGTGAAGAAGGGCCAGGTGCTCGCCGTCTTCTCGCCCGAGACGGTGCAGGCGGACATTGCGCAATCGCGTGCCTCGCTGGCCGAGGCCAGGGCCACCGCGGCCGATGCTGCGGGCAACGCGGCGCGAGCGCGCACGCTGCAGGCCACGGGCGCGCTGAGCCAGCAGCAGATCAACCAGTACCAGACCACCGAGCAGACTGCCAAGGCGCGCGTCGAAGCCGCCCAAGCCGTGCTGGCCGCGCAGGAAGTTCGCGGACGCAACACGCAGGTACTGGCACCCGACGACGGCGTGATCTCGGCCCGCACCGCCACCGTCGGCAGCGTGGTGGCGGCCGGCACCGAACTGTTCCGGCTGATCCGCCAGGGCCGGCTCGAATGGCGCGCCGAAGTCACCTCGGCCGAGCTCAGCCGCATCGCGGTGGGCACCACGGCCTTCGTGGTCAGCGCCAGCGGCGCGCAGGTGCGCGGCAAGGTGCGCAGCATCGCGCCCACGGTCGATCCGCAAACGCGCGCCGCGCTGGTCTACGTCGACCTGCCGAATGTGCAACAGAACACCGGCGTCAAGGCCGGCATGTTCGCGCGCGGCGACTTCGAGCTCGGCCGCAGCTCCGCGCCCACGGTGCCGCAGACCTCCATCGTTCCGCGCGACGGCTTCAACAACGTCTTCATGCTGCTGCCCGACAACCGCGTGGCGCAGCTCAAGGTGCAGACCGGCCGCCGCGTGGGCGAGCGCGTGGAGATCACCAGCGCGCTGCCCGAGGGTGCCCAGATCGTGGTGCAGGGCGCCGGCTTCCTGAACGACGGCGACCTGGTGCGCGTCGTGCCGGCGTCCGCTCCTGCGGCCGCGGGTGCACAGCCCGCCGCGGCGCCGGCCTCGGCCGCCGCGGGCAAGCAGGACACCAGCGAAACGAAGGCACGCCCATGAACGTTTCCGCATGGTCCATCCGCAACCCGATTCCGGCGGTGATGCTGTTCGTGCTGCTCACCTTCGGTGGGCTGCTCTCGTTCAACGCGATGAAGGTGCAGAACTTTCCGGACATCGACCTGCCGACCGTCACGGTATCGGCCTCGCTGCCCGGCGCTGCGCCTTCGCAGCTCGAGACCGACGTCGCGCGCAAGCTCGAGAACTCCATTGCCACGGTGCAGGGCCTGAAGCACATCACGACCAAGGTGCAGGACGGCGCCGCCACGCTGATCGTCGAGTTCCGCCTCGAGAAGCCGGTGCAGGAAGCCGTGGACGACGTGCGCTCCGCGGTGCAGCGCGTGCGCGCCGACCTGCCGGCCGACGTGCGCGACCCGGTGGTCACCAAGCTCGACTTCGCGGCCCAGCCGGTGCTGGCCTTCACCATCGCCTCGTCGCGCATGGACATCGAGGCGCTGAGCTGGTACGTGGACAACGACATCACCAAGAAGCTGCTCGCGCTTCCGGGCGTGGGTGCGGTGAACCGCGTGGGCGGCGTCACACGCCAGGTGCACGTCGATCTCGATCCGGCCAAGCTGCAGGCGCTGGGCGCCTCGGCGGCCGACATCTCGCGCCAGCTGCGCCAGGTGCAGACCGAAAGCGCCGGCGGCCGCATCGACCTGGGCGGCAGCGAGCAGCCGGTGCGCACCATGGCCACCGTGCAGTCGGCCGACCAGCTTGCCGACATGCAGATCGCGCTCTCCGACGGCCGCCGCGTCCGGCTCGACCAGGTGGCGCGCATCAGCGACACCATCGCCGAGCCGCGCGCCGCCGCGTTGCTCAACGGCAAGCCGGTCGTCGGCTTCGAAGTAGCCCGAAGCCGCGGCGCCAGCGAGGTGGAGGTGGGCCGCGCCATCCAGAAGGCGCTGGCCGACCTGCGCGTGCAGCGCCCCGACATCGAGCTGACGGAGGCCTTCAACTTCGTCGACCCGGTGGAAGAGGAGTACGACGGCTCGCTGCACCTGCTGTACGAGGGCGCGATCCTGGCCGTGATCGTGGTGTGGCTGTTCCTGCGCGACTGGCGCGCCACTTTCGTCTCGGCCGTGGCATTGCCCATGTCCGTGATTCCGGCCTTCATCGGCATGCACCTGCTGGGCTTCTCGGTCAACGTGATCTCGCTGCTCGCGCTCTCGCTGGTGGTCGGGATATTGGTGGACGATGCCATCGTGGAGGTGGAAAACATCGTGCGCCACCTGCGCATGGGCAAGTCGCCTTACGAGGCGGCCATGGAGGCGGCCGACGAAATCGGCCTGGCGGTGATCGCCACCACCTTCACGCTGATCGCGGTATTCCTGCCCACGGCCTTCATGAGCGGCGTGGCCGGCAAGTTCTTCAAGCAGTTCGGCTGGACAGCCTCGCTGGCGGTGTTCGCGTCGCTGGTGGTGGCGCGGGTGCTCACGCCCATGATGGCGGCCTATATCCTGAAGCCGGTGGTCGGTGCCGAAAAGGAGCCGCGCTGGCTCACCGCCTACATGCGCGCCGTGGAATGGAGCACGCACCATCGCTTCAAGACGATGGTGCTCGCCACCCTCTTCTTCTTCGGTTCGCTGGCGATGATCCCGCTGCTGAAGACCGGCTTCATTCCGCCGGACGACAACTCGCAGACACAGATCTATCTTTCGCTCGCTCCCGGCTCCACGCTCGCGCAGACCACCGCGGCCGCGGAAGAAACGCGGCGCCGCGTGATGCAGATCAAGCACGTGAAAAGCGTCTACACCACCGTGGCGGGCGGCAGCGCGGGCGGCGATCCCTTCGCCAACTTCGGTACGCCCGAAACGCGCAAGGCCACGCTCACCATCAAGCTCGACGAGCGCGGCGACCGCCCGCGCAAGCAGATGATCGAGAACCAGATCCGCGCGGCGCTCGAAACCCTGCCCGGCGTGCGCAGCACCGTGGGCCTCGGCGGCTCGGGCGAAAAATACATCCTCGCGCTCACCGGTGAAGACCCGGCGGCGCTGGCCAGTGCGGCCAGCGCGGTCGAGAAAGACCTGCGCACGGTTCCCGGCCTCGGCAACATCACCTCGACCGCGAGCCTCGTGCGCCCCGAGATTGCCGTGCGCCCCGACTTCGCACGCGCCGCCGACCTGGGCGTGACCAGTTCCGCCATCGCCGAGACGCTGCGCGTGGCCACGCTGGGCGACTACGACCAGGCGCTGGCCAAGCTGAACCTCGCGCAGCGGCAGGTGCCCATCGTGGTGAAGCTCGAAGACTCGGCACGGCAGAACCTCGACCTGCTCGGCCGCCTCTCGGTGCCCGGCGCACGCGGGCCCGTCATGCTGAGTCAGGTGGCTTCGCTGACGATGGAAGGCGGCCCGGCCGTCATCGACCGCTATGACCGCTCGCGCAACGTCAACTTCGAGATCGAGCTTTCGGGCGTGGGCCTCGGCGATGCCAAGACCGCGGTCACGGCGCTACCCTCGATCCAGAAGCTGCCGCCCGGCGTGCGCGTGACCGAAGTGGGCGATGCGGAAGTGATGACCGAGCTGTTCGCGAGCTTCGGCCTTGCGATGCTCACGGGCGTGCTGTGCATCTACATCGTGCTGGTGCTGCTCTTCAAGGACTTCCTGCATCCGGTGACGATTCTTTGCGCACTGCCCCTGGCGCTTGGCGGCGCCTTCGTGGGCCTGCTCATTGGGCAGAAGGCGCTGTCGATGCCGTCGCTGATCGGGTTGATCATGCTGATGGGTGTTGCCACCAAGAACTCGATCCTGCTGGTGGAGTACGCAATCGTGGCGCGCCGCGACCACGGCATGACCCGCTGGGAGGCCCTGCGCGATGCCTGCCACAAGCGCGCCCGGCCGATCATCATGACCACGCTGGCCATGGGTGCGGGCATGCTGCCGATCGCCATCGGCCTGGGCGCCGCCGATTCGAGCTTCCGGTCACCGATGGCGATGGCGGTGATTGGCGGGCTGATTACGTCGACCGTGCTGAGCTTGCTGGTGGTGCCGGCTGTGTTCACTTATGTGGACGACATCGAACACTGGATTCGGCGTACGGTGCGCAAGGTGCGGGGGCAGCCGGCCGATCCGCATATCGATGATGACTTGGTTGAGCGGACGGCTGGCTGACTCTTGACTCTCTTTGAGAGGGGGCGGCCTCTTTGATGCTGCGCGGTGTTTGTTTTCCGAGGCCGGGATATCCGCCCGGCGGCGGACTCACTTTCTTTTGCTTCGCCAAAAGAAAGTAAGCAAAGAAAAGGCGACCCTACTGTCTGCGTCCCTCCGCTTCGCTACGGGCAACCTGCGGTGCTCGACTCCGGCGGGGGTCCGCAGAACTCGCTTCGCTCAAACAGCTGCGGCCCTGATCCCGCCTCCATCTGCGCTCCTCGGCGCATACAGAAGGGGTGGGAGCGGGCAGCCTTCGCTCTCGCTCGGCCCCAACAGCCAATACCAACCACCGCGGCGCGCAGCGCCGCGGTGGCCTGGTGGCCGAGCGAAGCAAAGGCCCGTTCGGTCTCCCAGCCCCTCTGTATGCGCCGAGGAGCGCAGGGTTTCGCGGATCAGGGCTCGCAGCTGTCTGAGCGAAGCGAGTTCTGCGAGACCCCGCGAAACCCGAGCACCGCAGGTTGCCCCGTAGCGCAGCGAAGGGGTCGCAGACAGTGGGGTCGCCTTTTCTTTGGCTACTTTCTTTTGGCGAAGCAAAAGAAAGTAGCTCGCCCGCCGGGGCGAGGCCCGGCCTCGGGAAACAAACGCCGCACAGCGGCAAAAAACAACTACCCTTCGCCCCCTAAAAAGAGGGCAAAGTCAGACCGCCAGCCGAGCCAACTTCCGCTCACTCATGCGCTTGGCCACGCGCGGCAACACCAGCACAGCCACGATGATGACCACCAGCGTGATCGACATCGGCCGCTGGAAGAACACCCCAGCACTGCCCTCTCCGATCGACATGGCATTGCGCAATTGCGCTTCGGCGAGCGGCCCGAGGATCATGCCCACCACCACGGGAGCGGTCGGGAAGTCGAAGCGCCGCATCACCACGCCGAGCAGGCCGATGGCGTAGAGCAGGAACAGGTCGAACGCGCTCTGGCGCATGCCGTAGGCACCCACCGTCGCGAAGATCAGGATGCCCGCGTAGAGCTGCGGCTTGGGAATCTTCAGCAGCTTGACCCACAGCCCGACCATCGGCAGGTTCAGCACCAGCAGCATCACGTTGCCGATATAGAGCGACGCGATCAGCGCCCACACCAGCGCGGCCGAGGTGGTGAACAACTGCGGCCCCGGCTGGATGCCGTAGTTCTGGAACGCGCCGAGCAGGATGGCGGTGGTGTTCGACGTCGGAATGCCGAGCGTGAGCAGCGGAATCAGCGCCGCGGTCACGGTGGCGTTGTTGGCGGCTTCGGGGCCGGCCACGCCTTCGATGGCGCCAGCGGTACCGAACTCGGCCTTGTCTTCCGGCTTCTTGGCCAGCTTCTTTTCCATCGCATAGCTCAGGAACGTCGGAATCTCCGTGCCGCCCGCGGGAATGCAGCCGAAGGGCGTGCCAATGGCGGTGCCGCGCAACCATGCGGGAATCGAGCGTTTCCAGTCGCGCTTGGTCATGTGGACGCGGCTCAGCTTGTTCTGGCCTTCGACCACCTTGCCCTCGTAGAGCACCGCGTACAGCACTTCGGCCACCGCAAACAGGCCGACCGCCACCAGCACGATCTCGATGCCGTCGAGCAGTTCGGGGATGCCGCCGGTGTAGCGGCCCTGGCCCGAGATCTGGTCGAGGCCGACGCAGCCGGCCGCGAGGCCGATGAACAGCGCCGTCATGCCGCGCAGCGTGCTCTTGCCCAGCACCGCGCTCACCGTGGTGAAGGCCAGCAGCATCAGCAGGAAATACTCGGGCGGCCCGAGCTTCACGGCAAACTCGGCCACGAAGGGCGCGAACAGCGTGACGATGACGGTGGCGATGGTGCCGGCCACGAAGGAGCCGATGGCGGCGGTGGCGAGCGCAGCGCCTGCGCGTCCGCTCTTGGCCATCTTGTTGCCTTCCATCGCCGTGACCATGCTGGCCGTTTCACCCGGCGTGTTGAGCAGGATCGACGTGGTCGAGCCGCCGTACATGGCGCCGTAGTAGATGCCCGAGAAGAAGATCATCGAGGCCGTGATGTCGACCTTGCCGGTAATGGGCAGCAGCATGGCCACCGCCACGGCCGGGCCGATGCCCGGCAACACGCCGACGGCCGTGCCGAGGGCGCAGCCCACCAGGCACCAGAGCAGATTGACCGGGGTGATCGCCGCGGCGAAACCCGTCATGAGTGCGTTGAAGATTTCCATGTCAGATCCAGCCCGTGGTCGTGAGGCCCGGCAGGTTGATGGCCAGGAACTTGGTGAACATCCAGAACACGGGCGCCGAGATGAGGGCACCGGTCAGGAGGTCGATGGCCCAGGTGCGCGGCTGGTTCGCCGAAGGCTGGCCGCTCGCGCGGCGCAGGCCCTGCACGGCCAGCACGTAGCACAGCGTGCAGCTCAGGATGAAGCCGAGCTGGGTGATGAGCGCCGCATTGAGCAGCAGGCCGGCCGACACCCAGACGAAACCCGGCCAGTAGGCATGTTCGGCGCCCGTAGGTGCGTCGAGCTCGCGAAAGCCGCCGGTGCGTGCTTCCCAGAGGATCCAGCCGCCGCACAGCGTGAGTACGCCCGACACCAGCCAGGGCAGGAAGTTGGGGCCGACGCCGCCATAGCCGGCCTCGGAAGGAATGCCGATGGCGCCGAAAGCCAGCGCCAGGCCGGTCAGCAGCACGCCGGCGCCGACCAGGGTTTGCGGCCAGACAGCCGCGGGTTGCGGCGAGACCGAGGATTCTGGAGTTGTCATTTTTTGCTCCGCAGTCAGGGAAAAGAATGGTGGGCCGCTGAACGGCGTCCCACGATTCGAAAGAGCCCCCGCCCCCTTCCAGAAACACCGAGGAACCGGCTCCGCCGGGCCTCTGGTGTTGCCCCCGGTAGGGGGCTGGCGTAGCGACACGAAGTGCGCGAAGACTGGGGGCGAGCCAAATTCAGATCATTCCGGACTTGGCCATGATGGCGCGCAGGCTGGCGAAGTCGTCATCGACGAACTTGGCAAAGGCCTCGCCCGAAAGCACGGCCGGCGTCCAGTCGTTCTTCTTGAGCGATTCGGCCCACGACGGGCTCTTGAGGGCAGCCAGCACCATGTCGGTCAGCGCCTTGCGCTGCTCGGCGGTGATGCCAGGGGCGCCGTAGACGCCGCGCCAGTTGCCGATCTCGACGTCGATGCCCTGCTCCTTGAGCGTGGGCACGTTGATGCCCGGCAGACGCTGGGCAGACGTGACGGCGACAGCTTTCATCTTGCCGGCGGCAATGTACTCGGCGAACTCGCTGTAGCCGCTGCCGCCGATGGTGACGTTGCCGCCCAGGATGGCCGCCGTGGCCTCGCCGCCGCCCCGGAAGGCCACGTAGTTGATCTTGGACGGATCGGCGCCGACCTTCTGCGCGATCATGGCCGCGGCAATGTGTTCGGTGGAGCCGCGCGAACCGCCGCCCCACTTGACGCTGCCGGGGTCTTTCTTGAGCTGCTCGACCACGTCCTTCATGGTCTTGAAGGGCGAATTGGCCGGCAGCACGAAGACGTTGTATTCGGTGGTCATGCGCGCGATGGGCGTGGCCTGCGACAGATTGACCGGCGGCTTGCCGGTGATGATGCCGCCGAGCATGACGGAGCCCATCACCATGAGCGCGTTCGGATCGCCCTTGGAGCCGTTCACGAACTGGGCCAGGCCCAGTGCGCCAGCGGCGCCGCCCTTGTTGTCATAGGTGACCGTGTCGGCCAGCTTGGCTTCGGTCATTGCCTTGCCCAGCGCGCGGCCCGTGGTGTCCCAGCCACCGCCCGGGTTGGCTGGAATCATCATCTTGACGTTGGCTGCGGCGCGCGCCGACAACGGCAGCGCTCCGGCGGCGGCCAGCGCGGCCAATGACTTCAAAAAGGTGTCGCGACGCATCGATGTCTCCTGGTAACTAAAGAAAACCTGACTTGGACCTGAGCCGCTATCATGCGCCGCCCTGCTGTCAGTTGGCTGTCCACCGGACTGGGGAAAACACCGAAGTACCATTCCCCCTTTCACACCCATGAAGCTGCTGCTGGTCGAAGACGATCCCTCGATGCAGGTCACCCTGCAGCGCGCCCTCGCCCGCAGCAAGATCGACGTGCGCATCTGCGGCGACGGCGCCTTGGCCGTCGAGCAATGGCGAGCCCTGGAGCCCGACGTGGTGGCGCTCGACCTGAGCCTGCCGAACCTGGACGGCCTCCAGGTGCTGGCCGAGGCGCGCGCTGCGGGGCTGCGCACGCCCGTGCTGCTGCTGACGGCCCGCGGCACGGTGGGCGACCGCATCATGGGCCTGAACGCCGGCGCCGACGACTACCTGCCGAAGCCTTTCGATCTCGACGAACTGGAGGCGCGCATCCGCGCCCTGCGCCGGCGCCACCAGAACGCCGGCGCCGACGCGATCCTGAATCCGCAGGAAGTCGGCGGCCTGCGCTTCGAGCCCGAAAGCGGCGCCATCTACCACCGCGGCGGCATCCTGGAACTCACGCCACGCGAACTGGCGCTGCTCAAGGCGCTGATGATGAAGCCGGGCCATGCGGTCAGCAAGGAACGGCTTTTCGAGCTCGTGTTTCCAGGCGAAACCGACGTGCAGTACGAGGCTGTCGAGGTGGTGGTCTATCGCCTGCGCAAGAAGCTCGTGGGCACCGGTGCCGCGCTGATGACGCTGCGCGGCCTGGGCTATCTCTTGCGCGCGGAGTCATGAGGGCGGCCCTGTCGCTGCGCGCGAGGCTGCTGTTCGGCATTCTCGCGCCGGTGGCGCTTTTCATCGTGATCAACAGCGTGAGCCTGTACCGGCAGAGCCTGGCCGCCGCCACCACCGCCTACGACCGCACGCTGCTCGCTTCGGCCAAGACCATCGGCGAGCAGCTCGACGTGGAAGGCTACGACGAAGGAGCGCGGCTGCGCGCCATCGTGCCCTATTCCGCGCTCGAGGCCTTCGAGGCAGACAACCGCAGCCGCCTTTTCTACCGTGTTTCCGCCCTCGACGGCGAAATGGTCTCGGGCTTTGCCGAACTGCCGTTCTGGCGCGGCCGCATTCCCGATCGCGGAGCCTATTCGGCGCTGGTCGATTTCTACGACGCACGCTTTCGCGGCCAGCCCGTTCGGATGGCTGTGTTGCTGCAACCCGTGTCCAGCGGCCGCGGCCGCGGCATGGCCGTGGTGCAGGTGGCCGAAACCCTCGAGCTGCGCGAAACGCTGGTGCGCAAGCTGCTCGTCGACATGCTGTGGCGGCAGCTGCTGCTGATGGGCGTCATCGCGCTGGTCACGGTGCTGGTGGTGCAGCGCGCCACGCGGCCGGTGCGGGAGCTCGGTGAAGCCATCGAGAAGCGCGCGGCCGACGATCTTTCGCCGATCGATGCACCCGACGCGCCACGCGAACTGCGGCCGCTGGTCGATGCCACCACCGAGGTCATGGGCCGGCTGCAGCGCCTGCTCGACCACCAGAAGCGCTTCGTGCGCGACAGTGCCCATCAGTTGCGCACGCCGCTGGCCGTGCTCAAGGCGCAGGTGCAGTCGGCAAGGCGCGGCGATGTGGCGCCCGAACAGGCACTGGGCGAGATCAGCCAGACGGTGGAGCGTGCCACCACGCTCGCCAACCAGATGCTGTCGCTCGCCAAGGTGGAGCAGCTGCGTCAGCAGCCGGAATCGGTTCCGCTGGAGCTCGGCGCGGTGGTGCGCCAGATTGCGCTGGACCTCTCGCCGCTGATTGCCGACAAGTCGCTGGATTTCGAACTGGACGTCGACCACCCCGTGACGGTCCGCGCGCACCAGTGGATGCTGCAGGAACTCACGCGCAACTTGTTGCACAACGCCATCAAGCAGAGCCCCCGGGGTGGCGCGCTTTCCGTCATGGTGCGCTCCGACGCGCACGAAGCCGTGCTGACGGTGCGCGACGAGGGACCCGGCATTTCGGCCGAACTGCGCCAGCGCCTGTTCGCGCCCTTCTCCGCCGGCGACACGGCCAGCGGCTCCGGGCTGGGCCTCGCGATCTGCCGCGAGATCGTGCTGGCGCTCGGCGGGCGCATCAGCCTGGACAACCGCAGCGCGCAGGAAAATTCCGCACAGGTGGTCGGGCTCGACGCCGTCGTGCGGCTCCCGGTCTACCGCCACAATTCTTGAATATGGATCGCTTGCGCATCGACAAATGGCTCTGGGCCGCCCGTTTCTTCAAGACGCGATCCCTGGCTGCGGATGAAATCGGCAAGAACCGGGTGCAGGTCAACGGCGACATCGCCAAGGCCTCCCGCGAGGTCAAGGCGGGGGACACCGTGGCCATCCGTCTCGGGGCCGTGACGCGCACGGTCACAGTGCTCGGCTTGAGCGGCCAGCGAGGCCCGGCGCCCGTGGCGCAGCAGCTCTATGAAGAAACGCCGGAGAGCATTGCGGCGCAGGCCGCGATGCGGGAACAGCGACGCATGGGCAGCGAACCGGCACTGGCCATCGTGCAGGGCCGGCCCACCAAGCGCGATCGGCGCGAACTCGACGGCGCGGCACGGCATGCCGACTGGGACAACCGCTGGAGCGCTTCCATCGATCCGGACGACGAGACCGATCGCTGATCGCGTACGCTGCGTGTCTTTGCACGGAGCCCGGGTTCATGGCCAACCTCAAGAAATACCGCGTCGGCAGCAAGTTCAAACTCTCGCAGGTGAGCCCCGCCGAAACCCCCTTTCTCGAGGGAAACACGGCCGCGCAGGTCGCCGAGATCGACGCCCTCGCGGTCGAGCTCGACGAAATGCAGGATCTGCTGCATGCCGAAGGCCGCCGCAAGGTCCTGCTGGTGCTGCAGGGCATGGACACCAGCGGCAAGGACGGCACCATACGCTGGGTCTTTTCGCGCACCTCGCCGATGGGCGTGCGCGTCACGGCCTTCAAGGCGCCCAGCGACGACGAGCGCGCGCACGACTACCTCTGGCGCTGTCATGCGGTCGTGCCGCGCAGCGGTGAAATCGCGGTGTGGAACCGCAGCCACTATGAAGACGTGCTGGTGCCCGTGGTCGAAGGCTGGATCGACAAGGCCGAGACCCAGCGGCGCTACGCGCAGATCAACGATTTCGAGCGTCTGCTCGCCGAAACCGGCACGGTGATCGTCAAGTGCATGCTGCACATCGACAAGAACGAACAGCGCGAACGCCTGCAGGCGCGCATCGACACGCCCGGCAAGGAATGGAAGTTCGATCTGGGCGACCTCGAGGTGCGCACCAAGTGGAACGCCTACCAGCAGGCCTACGACAGGGCGCTGCGCGCCACCTCGACGGACCACGCGCCCTGGTATGTGATACCCGCCAACCACAAGCGGCACCGCAATCTCATGATCGCGCAGCTGCTCATGAAAGCCTTGCGGCAGATGAAGTTGAAGGCGCCCGCCGCCGACCCCGCGCTCAAAGGCATGATCATCAAGTGATCAGGCGAGCGCTGGCGGTTGCCGCGCCGGCATGGGCGAGCGTCAGGAGCGGCGGACGGCCGCTTGGCCCAGCACGCGGCACTTGCCGAACTCGCAGCGCACGGCCCACGTGGCGCCGTTCGAACACGGCACGCTGTAAGACTCGTAGCCCGGGCCCTTGGCCGTCAGTTCAGCCCGCGGCTGAATGCTGCATTGGCCGGCCTTGGCAAGAATTTCGGCGTTGTAGGTGTCAACGCCCGTCCTGCGCGGCGCCAGCACGATCTCGGGGTTGAAGGCATGGCCGTAGAACGTGTCGCGCACGTTGGGGTCGAGATTGCGGTAGCCGCGCTTGGCCATGCAGTGCACCAGCGCGATCTGCTGATGCTCGGCAATCAGGCTGGCATCCGGCCGGTAGGACATGTCGATCGCCGCCGCCGAAATACCCGTGTACGAAGCCGCGGCGACGATGCCCTGCCCGTGCACCGTGATCAGGCCCAGGCCCAATGCCAGCCACATGGCGTCGCCGGACTCGCTACGCGCGGTGATCCGCATCGCCGCAGTGCGGCAATCGGCCACGTCGCTGTCGTAGCGAGCCTTGTCGACACCCTCCATGGCCACCATGGGCACATAGGACAGCCCCGATCCTGTTCCTGGCTGCGTCGGAGTCGGCGGCGTGCTGACGCACCCGGCCAATGCAACAACGGCGCACACGATGCTCAGCAGCAGCTTCATGGAATTTCCCTCGTCCTCTTTCGCGATATTTCCGCCGATTTAACCATACACATGGTTACTTTTGCGCCAATTTTGTCGCAAAGCCGCGACGGCCGGCCCTTTGAATGCTTTCGGCTTCAGGCTCCGGGATTACCGCGGGACTCGTGGCAACGCTGCCTTTTTTCATGCAACGATCCCCCCACACGCGCCGCCGGTTTCCAGTAACAAGGAGCGGCCCCACCACTGCATGAACACGAACCCCGGCAACGCGATCCGCGAACTCTATTCAGCCCTTTGGCACTTTGCGGCCGGCGCCCGCGGGCAACTGCTGGGGGCTACGGCACTGCTCGGCGCATCCCAGCTGATCCGGCTGGCCCTGCCCTACCTGGCGGGCCAGGCCATCAACGCGCTGCAGCGCAACGACTTCGGCGCCGCCGGCCGCTGGATCGCCACGCTGGCAGGCGTGTACATCGGCGCGTGGGCCTTGCACGGCCCCGGCCGCATCTTCGAGCGCAACGTGGGCGTGAAGGTGCGCGAGGCGCTCGCCGACCGGCTTTATGCCCGCCTTGCCGCAGCGCCGCTGGTGTGGCACGACAGCCACCATTCGGGCGAACTGCAGCACCGCGTGCACCAGGCCAGCCGGGCGCTGTCGGACTTTGCGCAGAATCAGTTCATCTGGCTCACGAACGCCGTCAACTTCGTCGGGCCGCTGTTCGCGCTGGCGCTGTTGTCGCGCAGCAGCGGCCTCACGGCCCTGGCAGGCTATGTACTCATCGCCATCGTCATCGTGCAGATCGACAAGGCGCTGATGCGCCTGGCCCGCGCCGAGAACGACGCCGACCGCCGCTATGTGGCGGCCCTGCTCGACTTTCTGGGCAACGCCTCGACGGTGATCGGCCTGCGCCTGCAGGGTGCCTCGCGGCTGCTGCTGCGCCGCCGCATGGCCGCCATTTCGAAGCCGCTCAAGCGCACGGTCGTTCTCAACGAGGGCAAGTGGTTCGCGGTCGATCTGATGGGCCTGGCACTGACCTGGGGGCTGGTGGTGATCTATGTCTGGCAGGCGCGCACGCCGGGACAGGCCGTGATGCTGGGCGCGGTGTTCATGATCTACCAGTACGCGCAGCAGGCCGCCGGCGTGGTGACGTCGGTCGCGGCCAATTTTTCGTTCTTCGCGCGCATGCATACCGACTACAGCAGTGCCGAGCCGATCTGGCAGGCGCCCACGGGCAACGCGGGGGAAACCCCGCCCGACCGGGTGCCCGAGCATGAGCGTATCGATCCCGAGGCTGCATGGAAGACCCTGGAGGTCGACGCCTTGCAATGGAACTACGCCCCGCGCGGCGCGGCAGCGCCGTCCGACGGCGAGCCGGAGCCCGGTGGACTCAAGGCCGTGGCGCTGACGCTGCGCCGCGGCGAACGCATCGCGCTTGTCGGCGCGAGCGGCGGCGGCAAGAGCACGCTGTTGCGCATCCTTGCGGGCCTGTATGCGCCGCACGGAGGCACGCTCGCCATCGACGGCCAACCTGCAGACTGGGCGCGGCTGCGCCGCATTGGCACGTTGATCCCGCAGGAAACCGAAGTGTTCGAAGCCACCGTGCGCGAAAACCTTTCATTCGGACAGCCGCTCGCCGACGAAGCTCTGCACGCGGCGTTGCACGTAAGCGCATTCGACGAAGTGCTCAGGGCCACGAATGGCGATCTGGAAACCCCCGTGTCCGAGCGCGGCTTCAATCTGTCGGGCGGGCAGCGCCAGCGCCTTTGCCTGGCGCGCGGCGTTCTTGCGGCGCAGGGCAGTTCGTTACTGCTGCTCGACGAGCCCACGAGCGCGCTGGACGCCGGCACCGAGGCACGTGTGCTGGAGCGGATTGCCAATGCCTTCCCGCGCGCCTGCGTGATCGCGTCTATCCATCGCCTGAGCCTGCTCGACCGCTTCGACACTGTGGTGGTGATGGAAGCCGGCAGGGTGCTCGACGCCGGGCCGCGCGACGCGGTTCTGAAGCGCCATCCGCTGCTGCAGCGGATGGCCGCTCCCAGCGAGGAGGAGGTTCCGCAATGAAAACCGCCCTTGCGGGGCGTCAATGAAAAACGCCCCTTGCGGGGCGTTTTAAAGCGTTGAAAACGCTTGGCTTGGCGGAACCGGAGGGATTCGAACCCTCGATGAGGCTCTACACCCCATACTCCCTTAGCAGGGGAGCACCTTCGGCCACTCGGTCACAGTTCCTGAAAGAAGCCGAGATTATGCCACCGTCAGGCGGCCGGTTGATCCAGATCGAAGGCTTTGTGCAACGCGCGCACGGCCAATTCCATATATTTTTCGTCGATCACGACCGAGGTCTTGATCTCGCTGGTCGAAATCATCTGGATGTTGATGCCCTCTTCGCTCAGCACGCGGAACATCTTGCTGGCCACGCCGACGTGGCTGCGCATGCCGATGCCGACGATGCTGACCTTGCAGATCTTGGTATCGCCCACGATCTCGGTCGCGCCCAGCGAGGGCATGACCTTCGACTGCAGCAGGTCGACGGTCTTCGCGTACTCGTTGCGATGCACGGTAAAGCTGAAGTCGGTGCGGCCGTCCTTGCTGAGGTTCTGGATGATCACATCGACTTCGATGTTGGCGTCCGCCACGGCACCGAGGATGTGATACGCGATGCCCGGCTTGTCGGGCACGCCGAGCACCGAGATCTTGGCCTCGTCGCGGTTGAAAGCGATGCCGGATACGACGGCTTGTTCCATGTTTTCGTCTTCCTCGAAAGTGATCAGCGTGCCGGACTTGGCCTCTTCATTGATGTCGATGTCCCACGGCGTGAAGCTCGAGAGCACGCGCAGCGGCACCTTGTACTTGCCGGCGAATTCGACCGAGCGGATTTGCAGCACCTTGGAGCCCAGGCTCGCCATTTCGAGCATCTCTTCGAAGCTCACGGTCGAGAGGCGGCGCGCGTCGGGCTCCACGCGCGGGTCGGTGGTGTAGACGCCATCGACGTCGGTGTAGATCAGGCACTCGTGCGCCTTCATGGCGGCGGCAATGGCCACGGCGGAGGTGTCGCTGCCGCCACGGCCCAGCGTGGTGATGTTGCCGTCATCGTCCACACCCTGGAAACCGGTGATGACGACGACCTTGCCGGCGTCGAGGTCGGCGCGCACGCGCTCGTCGTCGATGCTCTCGATGCGGGCCTTGGTGTAGGAGTTGTCGGTGCGCACCGACACCTGCCAGCCGGCATAGCTCACGGCTTCCATGCCTTCGGCCTGGAGGGCAATGGCCAGCAGCGCCGACGAAGCCTGCTCGCCGGTCGAGGCAAGCATGTCGAGTTCGCGACCATGCGCCTCGCTGGGTTTGCTCGGCGCAAGCTCCTTGGCCAGGCCAAGCAGGCGATTGGTTTCGCCGCTCATTGCGCTCGGGACCACGATCATCTGGTGGCCGGCGCGTGCCCATTTGGCGACGCGCTTGGCGACATTCTTGATGCGCTCGGTCGAGCCCATCGACGTACCGCCGTATTTGTGAACGATCAATGCCATGGGTGAATTCAGAGAAAAAGAAAGGGCCGCTCCACTCCGGAGTGCAAGCGCGGCGCCCTGCAAGCCGTCAGCGCGAAGCCTTGGGCGAGGGCCCGGAATTGTACCAATGCAGAAAATCGCCCCTGCGCTCGATGAAACCGCCGGCCACCTTCAGGTGGATGCGATGGCCGCGGGTGGTGCAGGCATGAACCTGACCCAGCAGCTGGTCCAGCTGCGCCGCGCTGGGCGCACAGCCGTGTGCCTGCATCAGCCAGTGCCGCAGCACGTTGGCCTGCCGCGCGCGTGAAAGCGCCTGCAGTCCGGCGATGCGGGGCGGGTCTCCCACCGCGGCCAGGTCCTGTGCCGCGAGTTCATTCAGCAACTGCTGCGCCTGCGCCGCATGGCCGATGCTGCGGGCAAAGGTGGCGCGGAATTGCGGAAAAGCCTGCGCCAGCGCGGGCAGCAGCACCGCGCGGATCCGGTTGCGCGTGTAGCGCTCGTTCTCGTTGGTCGGGTCCTCGATCCATGGCAAATCGAGGCCTTCGAGCCAAGCCCGGATGTCCGCGCCGGGGACGGCCAGCAGCGGCCGATAGATGTCGAGCCCGTGGCGCTGCGCATGGGTGGGCATCGCGGCCAAGCCCGGGAGCCCGGCACCCCGGGACAAAGCCAGCAAGAGCGTTTCGACCTGGTCGTCCGCGTGGTGCCCCAAGGCTATGGATTTGATAGCACCGACAGGTTCACCGGTGCGGGCCATTGCCGCAAAAGCTTCGTATCGGGCGCGCCGGGCCGCATCTTCAGGGCTGTCGCCCTGCGCATGCCGGGCATCGACACGGTGCACCACCAGCGGCACGCCGAGGCGCTCGCACACCGCGGCGCAGTGCCGTTCGAAATCGTCGGCTGCGGCCTGCAGGCCGTGGTGCACGTGAAAGGCGATGACCTGCCCGGGCCAGGCCGACGCGCACGCGGCCAGCAAGGCCGTGGAATCCGCGCCGCCGCTGAAGCCCACCGCCAGCGGCAGATGCGCCGGCTCGAACGCGGCCATCGCGCGTTCGAAGGCTTCGTTCATGGGACGCTTGCTTATCTGCCGGTGTCGGCCTTGGTGTCGTTGAAGCGGCCGTAGCTCTGCAGGCGCTCATAGCGGCGATCGAGCAGTTCCTTCGGCTTCAGGTCGCTGACCTGGCGGAATGCATCGTTGAGCGCGCGCTTGAGGAAAGCGGCCATCTGGCGATGGTCGCGGTGCGCGCCGCCAACCGGCTCATTGACGATCTTGTCGACCAGCCCCAGGGCCTTGAGGCGGTGCGCCGTGATGCCGAGGGCATCGGCCGCTTCCTGCGCCTTGTCGCTGGTCTTCCAGAGAATGGAAGCGCAGCCTTCGGGGCTGATTACCGAGTAGATGGAGTACTGCAGCATCACGAGCTGGTCGCCCACCGAGATGGCCAGCGCGCCGCCGGAGCCGCCCTCCCCGATGATGGTGACGATGATCGGCACTTCGAGCTGCGCCATCTCGAAGATGTTGCGGCCGATGGCTTCGGACTGGCCGCGCTCCTCGGCATCGATGCCCGGGTAGGCGCCGGGCGTATCGACGAAGGTGAAGACCGGCAGCTTGAACTTTTCGGCCGTCTTCATGAGGCGCAGGGCCTTGCGGTAGCCCTCGGGCTTGCTCATGCCGAAGTTGCGTGCGGTGCGCTCCCGGGTGTCGCGGCCCTTCTGATGGCCAAGCACCATGCAGGGCGTGCCGTTGAAGCGCGCGAGGCCACCCACGATCGAGAGGTCGTCGGCAAAGTGCCGGTCGCCGTGCAGTTCGACGAAGTCGGTGAAGATCTCGTTGACGTAGTCGAGCGTGTAGGGGCGCTCCGGATGCCGGGCGATCTTGGTGATCTGCCAGGGCGTCAGGTCGCTGTAGATGTCCTTGGTGAGCTGCTGGCTTTTCTTGCCGAGCTGGTCGATTTCCTCCGAGATGTCGACCGCCGATTCGGTCTGCACATAGCGCAGTTCTTCGATCTTGGATTCGAGTTCAGCAATGGGCTGCTCGAAGTCGAGGAAGGTTCGTTTCGCCAACGTCTTCTCCTGTTGTTCAATATGCGACCGGTACCGGGTCGAGCGATCGCCAAATATACCAAGTCGCCACGCTGCAATACGGCGCCCAGGCCACGGCAACGTCGCGGGCATCGCTTCGGCTCACCGGATCGCCCGAAAAATAGTTGACGCTGATGCCGTTGAGCAGCCCGAGGTCGTCGACCGGCAGCACATTGGGGCGCATCAGGTGGAAGATGAGGAACATTTCGGCCGTCCAGCGGCCGATGCCGCGGATGGCAACCAGTTCATCGACGATGAGCTCGTCGGCCATGTCCTTCCAGGCGTCGACATGCACCGCGCCGGAATCGAAATGGATGGCCAGGTCGACCAGGTACTCGACCTTGCGGGCCGACAGCCCTGCCCCGCGCATGTCGTCGACCTTGAGCTTGAGCACGTTGGCCGGCGTCAGTTTGCGCGGCAACACCGCGAACTTGTCCCAGACCGTTTGCGCGGCTTTCACCGAAATCTGCTGGCCCACGATGCTTCGCGCGAGCGTGGTGAACGCGTCGCCGCGCGATTCGAGGCAGGCATCTCCGAACTTCGGAATCAACCGCTTCATCACCCGATCCTTCTTGGCCAGGTGCTTGCAGGCCTCTTCCCAATAGTCCGGCGTGTAGATCTTTACCGTCGGATTCTTGGAAGCGGGCATGGGGTTGGTCGTTCCGTTCACTGCGCGGCGGCCCAGGTCGTGCCCGTGGGCGAATCCTTGAGCACAATGCCCTGCGCGAGAAGTTCGTTGCGGATGCGGTCGGCCTCGGCGAAGTTCTTCGCGGCCTTGGCGGCCGCGCGCGCGTCGATCTGCGCCCGGATGGTGGCCTCGTCCAGCGTCGCGCCCGCGCGCAGGAAGCTCGTCGGATCGCTCTGCAGAATGTTGAGGCAGCCGCCCAACGCCTTCAGCAGCCCGGCTTGCGCGGGCGATTGCGTGCGGTTCACCTCGCCCGCCAGGTCGAACAGCACCGCAACCGCCTCGGGCGTAGCAAAGTCTTCGTCCATTGCGGCCTTGAAGCGCGCCGCATAGGGATCGCTCCAGTCGACGACCACGTCCTCCGGCGCGACGAGGTCGAGCGCCGTATAGAGCCGCTTGAGCGAATTGCGGGCATCGTCCAGGTGCACGTCGCTGTAGTTGAGCGGACGGCGATAGTGCGCCCGCACCACGAAAAAGCGAATGGTCTCGGCGTCGTACTTCTTGAGCACATCGCGGATCAGGAAGAAGTTGCCAAGGCTCTTGGACATCTTCTCGTTGTCGGTCACGATGAAGCCGTTGTGCATCCAGTAGTTGGCCAGCGGCTTGCCGGTGGCACCCTCGCTCTGCGCAATCTCGTTCTCGTGATGCGGGAACTGCAGGTCTTCACCGCCGCCGTGGATGTCGAGCGTTTCGCCGAGCAGTTCGCAGGCCATGGCCGAGCATTCGATGTGCCAGCCTGGACGGCCAGGGCCGAATTCGCTGGCCCACTTCACTTCATCGGGCTCGCTGGCCTTGGCGCTCTTCCAGAGCACGGGGTCGAGCGGGTCGTCCTTGCCATCGAGCACAGCCACGCGTTCGCCCGCGTGCAGCTCGTCGATGGACTTGCCGCTGAGCTTGCCGTAGCCCGGAAACTTGCGAATTGCGTAGTTCACGTCGCCGTTGTCCGAGCGATAGGCCAGGCCCTTCTTCTCGAGCGTGCCGATCATCGACAGCATCTGCGGGATGTAGTCGGTGGCGCGGGGTTCATGCGTGGGGCGCTCGATGCCGAGCGCATCGGCGTCTTCGTGCAGCGCGTCGATCATGCGGTCGGTGAGCGAGCGGATCGTCTCGCCGTTCTCGACGGCGCGGCGGATGATCTTGTCGTCGATGTCGGTGATGTTGCGCACATAGGTCACGCCGTACCCGCTGGCCTTGAGCCAGCGCTGCACGAGATCGAACGCAATCATGGAGCGGGCGTGGCCCAGATGGCAGAGGTCGTAGACCGTCATGCCGCAAACGTACATGCGCACCTTGCCGGCTTGCAATGGGGAGAATTCCTCCAGTTCACGCGAGAGCGTGTTGTAGATGCGCAGACTCATGAGGCTCGGAAAGCGTCGCTTCGCGCACGTGCGGCACGGGCGAACGACGGTGTATTTCAGGGGTGACGGGGCAGTGGCTGCGAGGGGTTGGACATGGCCCCTCGGCTACAATGCAGCGCAGTATAAACGGCTACTGCCGTGTCCTTCCGGGTGTTTTCGAGGCCCGCATTTCCCAATCCTGCCGAGGCTTCATGAAGCACGTCGCATTCACCAAATTCTCCCTCGCCTTTGCACTGCTCTTCAGCCTGTGGGGTTCCGCCGCGTATGCCAACGACTACGACGACGTGAACACCCTGCTGCGCCAGGGCAAGTCGAACGAAGCGCTCGCCAAGGCCGATGCCTACATTGCCGGCAAGCCGCGCGATCCGCAGATGCGCTTTCTGCGCGGCGTGATCCTCACCGAGCAGAAAAAGCAGAACGAGGCCATCGCCGCGTTCACGCAGCTGACGCAAGACTTCCCGGAATTGCCCGAGCCCTACAACAACCTGGCCGCGCTCTACGCATCGCAGAGCAAGTTCGACCAGGCGCGCGCGGCGCTGGAACAGGCGCTCAAGCTCAACCCGAACTACGCCACCGCGCACGAGAACCTGGGCGATGTCTACGCCCGCCTCGCGGCCCAGGAATATGTGCGCGCGCAGCAATTTGCCAGCACCAATGCCAGCGTTGCGCCCAAGCTCTCGCTGATCCGCCAGATCTTCACCCCCAAGACCGAAGCCGATGCAGCGGCACTGCCCGCGGCACCGCCCGAAGTTCGCAAGCCGGTCGGCCGCGCCAGCAAGTAGTCTGCGCGCAGCCGCCAGCGACGCGTTGGTGCCGCGGCAGCTTGCATTGACCGGCCCGAGCCCCACATCATTCGCACACCGGAGCTTTCCTTGACGACCCAAGTTCTCATCCAATCCGCCCGATTCAGCCGCCGCGCCGCGCTGGTGCTGGCGTCCGCCCTCGCCTTCGCCGGCGCCGCACATGCAGAGGCCGGACCGCGCGTGAAGCTAGACACTTCGGCGGGCGACATCCTGATCGAACTCGACCAGGCCAAGGCACCCAAGACGGTCGAGAACTTTGTTCAGTACGTCAAGGACAAGCACTACGACGGCACCGTGTTTCATCGCGTGATCGACGGCTTCATGATCCAGGGCGGCGGCTTCACGCCCGAAATGCAACAAAAGCCAACCCGTGCCCCCATTGCGCTCGAAGCCAGCAACGGCCTCAAGAATGACAGGTACACGATCGCGATGGCACGCACCGGGAATCCGAACTCGGCCACCTCGCAGTTCTTCATCAACGTGAAGAACAACGATTCGCTCAACGCGCCCAGCCCCGATGGCTACGGCTACACCGTGTTCGGCCGCGTCGTGGCCGGCACCGACGTGGTCGACAAGATCCGTGCGGTGCAAACCGGTAACAAGGGCGGCATGCAGAACGTGCCGCTCGAGCCCATCATCATCAAGTCAGCCACACTGGCGAAGTAATTTCCGAACATCCGAAAGAAGGACTCCCTCATGAGCAATCCCAAAATCGAACTCCACATCAAGAACTACGGCGTGATCACGCTCGAGCTGGACAGCGTCAAGGCGCCGAAGTCGGCCGAGAATTTCGTCAACTACGTGAAGAACGGCCACTACGACAACACGGTGTTCCACCGCGTGATCCCGGGCTTCATGGTGCAGGGCGGCGGCTTCGAGCCCGGCATGAAGCAAAAGCCCACCGGCGCCGAAATCGAGAACGAAGCCAACAATGGCCTCAAGAACGACAACTACACCGTTGCCATGGCGCGCACGAGCGCACCGCACTCGGCCACCGCCCAGTTCTTCATCAACGTGGCCGACAACGGCTTCCTGAACCACACCGCTCCCTCGGCCCAGGGCTGGGGCTATGCGGTGTTCGGCAAGGTCACCGGCGGCACCGACGTGGTCGACAAGATCAAGGCCGTGAAGACGGGCCGCAAGGGCTTCCATGACGACGTGCCGCTCGAAGACGTCGTGATCGAAAAGGCCGTGGTCGTCTCGGAATAAAGACCGGCGCGGCATGGGCTCGGACATGGCGGCCCCCCCGGCTTTCAAGGAGCTGCTCGCCCCGCCCGCATGGCGCACCGTCGACCTGATTTCCGACCTGCATCTGCAGGCCGGCGAGCCCGCCACCTTCGAGGCCTGGCGGGGCTATTTGGAGACCACGCCGGCCGATGCGCTGATCATCCTCGGCGACCTGTTCGAGGTGTGGGTGGGTGACGACGCGGCCGACCTGCCCGGCTTCGAGGCCGAATGCGCCGAGCTGCTGCGCCGCACGGCCGAGCGGCTGCCGGTGTACTTCATGCACGGCAACCGAGACTTCCTCGTCGGCCCGGCGCTGGCCGCCCGATGCGGCTTCACGCTGCTGGACGACCCCACGGTGCTGGTGCTGCACGGTGAACGCTGGCTCCTGAGCCACGGCGACATTCTTTGCCTGGACGACACCGACTATCTCAAGTTTCGCGGCCAGGTGCGCACGCCTGAATGGCAGGCCGCGTTTCTTGCCAGGCCGCTCGCCGAACGCCGCGCACTTGCGCGCTCCATGCGCGCGCAAAGCGAGGACCGCAAGCGCGACCCGTCGGCGCGCTGGGCCGACGTGGACGGCGGCGCCGCCCGCCAATGGCTTCATCAGGCGCGTGCGCGCACGCTGGTGCATGGCCACACGCACCGCCCCGCCAATCACGACCTGGGCGACGGGCTGCAGCGCATGGTGCTGAGCGACTGGGACGCCGCGGCCCATCCGCCGCGCGCGCAGCTGCTCTGCCTTTCCACCGCCGGCGCGCAACGCGTCGACCTGCGCTAGCGCGGCCCATGTTCAAGTGGCTGCGCCGGCTGCGCGCCCTGCCCCCGATTCCCGAAGCTGCCTGGCGTGCCACGCTCGAGCGCTATGCTTTTCTAGGCGCACTGCCCTTCGACGCGCAGCAGCGGCTGCGCACCCTGGCCGCCGAATTTCTGCGCGACAAGGAATTCCACGGCACCCAGGGCTTCGTCATCACCGACGAGGTTGCGCTGGCCATTGCCGCGCAGGCGGTGCTGCCGGTCCTGAACCTGAAGGGCGGGCTGGACTGGTATGACGATTTTGTCGGCATCGTGGTGCACCCGTCCGAGGTGGTCGCGCGTCGCAAGATCGTCGACGAAGCGCAGGTGGTGCACGAATACGACGAGGTGGTGGCCGGCGAGGCCATGGACCGCGGACCGGTGATGCTGAGCTGGCAGGACGTGCTCGCAAGCAGCATCACGGCGGGCGGCGGCTACAACGTCGTGATCCACGAGTTCGCCCACAAGATCGACATGCGCGGCGGCGACGCCGACGGCTGTCCGCCGCTGCCGCCAGGCTTTGCGGGCAAGCGCAGTGCCCGCGAATCCCGCGCCGCCTGGATCGCAGTGCTGCAGCCCGCCTATGAGGATTTTCGCGAGAAGACGATCCTCGCCGACCGCTTCGGCGCCGAAGCGCCCTGGCTCGACGACTACGGCGCGACATCGATCAGCGAATTCTTCGCAGTGGCTTGCGAGGCCTACTTCGTGAATCGTCCGAACTTCGCCCGCGACTTCCCTGCGGTGCTGGTTCTCTTCGACGAGTTCTTTCGGGCCGAACAGGCCTGAGCGCCCATCGCAATCTGCGTTTCCTTGCTTACGTGCACGATGCGGCCCGCGTACCCTGTCCAGGGGATGAGTTGCCAGCGCGGCATCTTGTCTTTGCAAGCCCCAGGCGTAGCATTGCTGCTGCCATCGCCCACCACGGCAGCGTTGCGCGCGTGATGACCTGAAGCGTCGCCATCGGGGGCGGCGTTGCTTCATGTGATGCATCCCCCGCGGACTACACAGGAGCGAAAAATGGTGACCTATATCGGTATGCTGAATTTCACGGACAAGGGCATCCAGAGCGTCAAGGAAACCACCAAGCGCGCCGCTGCCGCCAAAGAAGCGGCCAAAAAGCTCGGCGTCAATATGCGCGACATCTACTGGACCATGGGCGACTGCGATGTGGTCTGCGTACTGGAGTCCGAGGACGAGCAGGCGCTGGCCGCATTCAGCCTGGCGATTGCCATGCAGGGCAATGTGCGCACCCGCTCCCTGCGCGCCTACACCGCCGGGGAAATGGACGCCATCCTGGCCAAGCTGCCTTGAGCTGGCTCGATGGAGCGACGAGTCGGATCTGTAGCGGTCCTTGATCGACGAAATGAAAAAGCCCGCGCGCGGCGGGCTTTCTCGTGAACTTGCACCTACGCCTTACTTGCGTAGCAAGGCCTTCAGTGCGTTCTGCAAGCGGCGCGCGCTCGCAGTGTCGTGCGCCGCAGCCAGCACCTTGCCTGCGTCCTGGCCCCAGGTCTGGGCCGGTGCCGGGTCGCCCCGCTTCGTCAGCAGCTTGAGTTGCAGGGCGCGGCGCGCGTCGAGCTGCTCGGCGGGCGTCGGCACTTCGGCAGCCATTTCCAGGCGCAACAGTGCTTCGGCTGCTTCATCGGGAGCGGCCTTGGGTGCCGAACCGATGGCTTGAGACCAGCCGCTGCGCACCGCAGGCGTCACCGCACGCCCCAGTTCCTGGACGCTGGGCAGCTTTGAGGCATCGCGCTGTTCCCATGCGCCAAGCACTTGCGTCAGCGCTTCACCATGTGCCTGCGCTGCCAGCTTGCGCAGCGCCATGTCCGCACGCTCGAGGGCTTCGCGCTGGGCGCGGAAGGCGGCATCGCCGAGCCTCGGGCCGCGGTCCTCGAAGCGCGGCGGACGATCGCCGAAGCGTCCGGCCGGCGCACCGCGGTCGCCGCGGGCATCGGGACGAGGACCGCCGCGATCGCCGGGGCGACCCGGACCACCAGGACCTGGCCGGCCGCCGTCACGCCGGTCGCCGAAGCGGCCTGCACCACGGCCTGCGGGTGCCGCATCCGTCTTCTTGCTGCCAGGACGGTCGTCGCCGCGCATGGCCACGACTGGCTTGGGTGCAGGCTTCGGTGCCTGGCTCTCTACAACAGCCGCTTCGCCGGCCTCGTGTGCCGCGTCATCGGTGCGCGCAGCGGCGTCGGCGCCGTCGGCCGGTGCCACGAGGTCGGGAGTCGCAGTTTGAGCGGCCTCGACATGTGCAGCCGGCAAGGCTTCCGCATCGCTGGAGCCCGGCGCCTGCTCGGCGCTTTCGCCGAATTCGGCCGCCGCCTGTCCGGGCGCGACCACTTCGGTTGCGCCGACCGAGGGGCCGTCGCTGGAAGCAGCCCGGGCCTGCTCGGGCTTCGCGGCGGGTGCCGGTGGGGGCGCTTCGCCGCGCAACGCGGCTTCCAGGCGCGCGATGGCGGCGCGGATCTTCTGCACGTCGCCGCCGGCGTTGGCCGCATCGAGCGCCTTGGAAGCCTCAAGCACGTGGCGATCGTGTTCGCTCATGGCAGAGGCAGACTTCTCGCGCTCTGCCGTCTTGCGGTTGAAGGCTTCGTCGATGGGCGCGCGGAACGCGTCCCACAACTTCTGTTCGTGGCGGCGGTCGAGCGGCACGCTCTGGGCTTCCGCCTGCCAGCGCTGCTGCAGCGCCTTGACGGCATCGATGCGCAGCATGGGTTGGGCCCCGAGTTCGGCAGCCTCCGCGATCATGGCCTGGCGCCGTTCGATGCTGGCTTTTTGTGCGGCCTCGAAGGGAGCACGCGCGGCACCGAAGGCTTCGTTCCACTGCGGCTGCAGCTCCGCGAAGACCTTCTCGCCCACATGACCGGCATCGCGCCAGCGGTCGGCAAACTGATGCAGCGCGCGGTTGTGCGCCTTCAGGTCGGAAGAGGCGGCATGCTCCGCCGCCCAGGCCTTGACCTCCTCGATGAGAGCCACGCGGTGGGCGCGGTGCTCGGCTGCATCGGCGCGAACCTTCTCGAGCCAGGCTTCCACCACCTTGTGGGCTTCGTTGCAGGCTTCGTCGAAGCGCTTCCAGAGCGCGTGGTTCGGCACGCCGCCCTGATCGGCCTGCTTCCACTGGTCGCGCAGCGAGCGCAGCGTTTCCTGCATCTTGCGGCCGCCGAGCGCCTGGCCTTCGGGGCGCTTGAGCAGGCCTTCGGCCTTGGCGACGAGGTCTTCGCGCACCTTGTCGGCGCTCCAGCGCTGCCAGCCTTCGAGCTCGCCCGCGGCGACCAGCGCGGCATGCACCCGTGCTTCGAGCGGTGCATCGACCAGCTTGCCATGTTCCTTGAGCACTGCGCGCAATGCGGCAGCCGCACCGGCGCTGGCCTTGCCGTGGCCTTCGGCGGTTTCCTGTTCGAGCTTGGCGAGCGCAGCCTGCACGGCATCTTGCGCGGCGGCGCGTACGGACGGGTCGACCTTGGGGGCGGCGGGCTTGGCAGGCGCGGGCTTGGGGGCCACCACCTCGCCGCGGGCGGCACGCAGTTCATCGGCCCAGACGGGCACCGGCGGCAGGGAGGCAGTGGCATCGGCCGCCGCAGCCTGCGCCTGGGCCAGCGCACCGTGGAACGCATCGGAGACGACCAGCAATTGCGCCTTCGACGACTCGAGCTGCGGAGCAAACCTGGCGTCGAGGCTGTTCCAGTTGGCATCGGCCGTGATGTCGGCTGCCTGCTGCTGCCAGTGGGTCACGTCGGCGCGCAGCGATTCCTCGGCGGCTTGCGCATCCTGCCAGCTCTTGGTCGACAGCACTTCGAAGCGCTGTGCGAGCAGCACGGCGGCCTCGCGGTGCACCTGGGCGCGGTGCTGCAGGTCTTCGATGCCCTTGACGCGCTCGGCGAGTTGCACCTTGAAACCCGCCAGCGGCTCGCGCGAGAGTGGCGCACCAGCCTTGGCGGCATCGCGCTGCCAGGCGAGCGCATCGGCAATGTTGAGCTTGGACTGGGCCAGCAAGGCCTCGGCCTTTTGCGCCCATTCGGCGGCAATGGCTTCCTGGCCCTTGGCGCGCTTGAGCTCGTCGAGCTTTTCGCGCAAGAGGCGCGCCGCACCCTTGTCGCGGCCGCTCAGCTCCTTGAAGACTTCCTGCATTTGCTCGGGCGCGGGGTTGCCCGCGAGCCAGTCGCGGATGCGCGCGGCGCGCTCGCCCGAAGTTGGCGCGGTGAAGGCGCCGCCGGTGAGCGTGTCGAGGGCCTGGAGGTCGTGTGGCTTGGAAGAAGTAGAGGTCACTTGCGCGAAATCGTTGTCTGAAGAGAGAAAGCGAAGGCGCCGGCAAAGGCCGGCGCACATCGACATTTTCACCCAGTTGTGGCGGGCGGTTGAATTACATGCCGCAACAGCAGCCAAATGGCCGCGGGAATATCGGTGCCGACTGCCTACATATATAGCGCGGCCGCATGAAAAACCAAGTGTCTCCTGGTCATTTCATGGCCAGCTTGAGTTCGGCGCCGGGCTTCCAGTCGGCACCGCTCGCCGTGGCTTTCACGGCGCCAAGGAACAGGCGTTCGCTGGGCAGCTTTTGCGCAAGCAGGTAGTCGCGCACCACGGCGCCGCGCTCGACCGCCAGTTGCCGGATCGACTCCTCGTCGACCGGAACGCTTGCGAGCAGCAGGTTTTCCATCTCCTTCAGGGGGAGGTCCTTGGCGAGTCCGACCATGTTGCGCGGCTTGGTGATGTCGGCGCGCTTGTACACGGCGGCCAGCAGCTCGGGGTATTCGGCATCGGTGACCGGCGGCACGTCGGTGCCCGCCTGGCCGGCGCGCACCACCACGCGCCGCTTCTCGGCCTGGGCCAGCTGGCGCAGGCGCTGGCGCTGGTAGGCGTCGCGCTCCCGCTCGAGGCTGGCCGTGCCGACCACGGTCATCTGCAGGGCCGGGCGCTCCGTCAATGCCTTGACGACCTTGTCAAGGCTCTCCTTTGCGCTGGCGCTGAGCTCCGAGCTTCCGGGTTCGAAAGCGATGGTGCTCGATTCGCTGCTGCCGCCGCCCAGTCCGCCGGTCAGAAGATTGAAGGGCGCGGTCGCCGCTTTCACGATGAGGTTGACCACGGCCTTGAAGATCAGCGGGCCGATGCTGAACTGCGGATCGTTGAGCGAGCCGCTGAGCGGCAGGTCGACATCGATCACGCCGTTGCGGTCGGCCAGCAGCGCCACCGCGAGGCGCACCGGCAGGCTGTTGGGCGCGCCCTGCACTTCGTCTCCGAACTGCAGCTGGTTGAGCACCAGCTTGTTGGTGGCCGTCAGTTGGCCATCGGGCGCCACCTTGTAGTTCACGTCCATGCTCATCTTGCCGCGCTCGATACCGTGGCCCGAATAGCGCACGGAATATGGCGAGAGCGGGGCCAGGTCGAGGTCGCGCATCTTGGCCGTGATGTCGAGCTCGATCGGCTTGACCAGCGGGTTGAGCTTGCCGGTAATTTCCAGCGCGGCGGTCTGCTGCGCCTTCCCGCGCAGTTCCAGGTCGGCCAGCGCGGGCCGGCCGCTCTCTCCCTTGGGCGGATTCGACGAGAAGGAGCTGAGCTTGCCGGTCAGTTCGCTCAGGTCGGCCGAGTAGTTGGGCTTCACGAACAGATCGGTGAAGTCGATCCGGCCGTTGACGAGACTCATCGGGCCGAAGTTGATGACTGGCTTGGGCCCGGCGTCGGCTGCGGCCTGCGCTGTTGCAGCGGGCGCCGAGGCCGGCCTGGCCGGCTCCGGGCTGCCGCCGACCATGGACTCGGCCGACACCGGCGCGCCGCCCACCTGCGGCGGTGGCCGGGTGGTGGTGCTCGTTCCGCCCAGGCTCCTGCGGGTCTTTGCCTCGGTGGTGGCCGCTGCGGCGGCATTGGCCTCCGCTTCGCCCTTCTTGGTGAGGTTCACAAGGTTCAGGCGGCCTGTGGGATCGACGATCACGCGGGCGAAGAAGTCGGTCAGCGTGGTTTCGCGCACGTCCACCGCCGGCGCCGCATTGGGCGCCAGGCTCACCTGCAGGCCGCGCAGGCTCAGGGTCTTCCAGCTCAGCAACTGGTTGTTGTTGCGGTCGAAGCCGGGCGATTGCGTGAGCGAGATGCTGTTGGCCCGGAAGTCGTCGAGCGCAGTGTCGCCCGCCAGCTTGAGGGTCATGCCTGCCGGTGCGCTCGCAAAGCGCACGGTGCCGCGGTAGCTCGCGAAGGCACGGCGGATGTCCACGTTGAGGGCATCGGCGTAGTAGGCCTTGAAGGCATGGGCGGGAAACGATGCCACGTCGAGCCGGCCCTCGGCCGCGAGCGGCTTGAGCACCAGGTTGCCCTTGTAGTCGAAGCGGCCCGGCTCGGAACGCCGCGAACCGATGCGGCCCGAAATCTGCAGGGGCGACACCGTGGCGGTGTCGGGTGCGACTTTCTGGGCGTTCACGTTCAGCGCCGTGATCTCGACCGCGACCGGCGTCGCGCTGGCCTTGTCGGCATAAGAAAGCGTGCCGTTCTCGACCGCCAGGGTGCCGATGGTCAAGGCCCAGGGCTTGGTGTTGGCGCCGGGCGGTGCCGTTGCGGGGCCCGCGCCGGCAGGCTTGGGCGCAGCCACCTTGGCCTGTGCCGTGGCCCCGTTGCCGGCGGCCGGCGCCTTGAGCCAGCGCTCGAACATCCAGCGCTTTTCGTTGTCGCGCTCGACGTTCACCTTCGGGTTGGTGGCCGTGAACGAAGCCACGTTCAGCGTGTGCTTCGTCATGTCGACTTCGGCATCGACCAGCTCGAAGCGGCCGACGCTTGCCAGCGCGGTCTTTGCCTGGGTGAGCGCGAGGCCGTCGGCGGCCAGGCGGCGGGCCTTGAACCTGAGATCGGGCTCCGCCCAGACGATGTCGATATGCCCGCTGAGCTTGCCGTCGAGCGTGGGCTCGAGGCTGTGCGCCAGGTAAGGTGCCGCCAGGGACAGCGGCAGCGCATCGACTTCGGTCTGCACGTCGGCCTTCTTGTCGGTGGCGCTGCCCTGGAACTTGAGCGTTGCGCCGCCAATGGCAGTGCTGCCGCTGAACTGGGCCGGCTTCTCCATGGGCCAGGTGACGCCGGTCAGGTCGAGGCCGAGCGCGCTCGCCTCGACGGCCGCCGCGGGCTGAACCGTTTCATCGCGCCACCCGATGCGCCCACCGCTGAGGGCGACCTTGTCGACCTGGACCTTCAGCTTCGGCTTTTCAGCCGTCTTTCCGGCCGGGGCGCTGGCTGCGGACGCAGGCGGCGCCACCTTTTCGGCGGCCCCCGTGGCCGGGTCGGTGGCGAGCAGGTTGAGCCGGCCTTGCGCATCGCGTGCGACCGCAAGCTGCGGGTTGGACAGTGCAACTTCGCTCAGATGGAATACCGACTCCAGCGGACGCACGTCCGCCAGCGCCAGCTTGAGCGAGTCGAAGCCCAGCAGGTCCCGGCCCCGGGCGTCGCCCAGCCTGGCCCCCTGCGCTTCGACCGTGCCGGTGATCTTGAGGCCGGCCGTGGCGGCTTGCTCGAAGTCGATTTTCAGGTCGGCGTCCAGGCTGCCCGCCTGCAGCTTCACAGGCAGGCCGCCCGGCAGGTAACCCAGATAGGGCGCGAGGTCGAGGCCCTTGAACTGCAGATGGGCGTCGGTCTTGCGGCTTTTCGCGAACGGCGTGGTGAGGGCCGCCGAATCGAACTTGCTGCCGTTGAGCGCGAACGCGAGCTTGGGCTCGGTGTTGACGTCGCGCTTGGAGGCGAGGTTGCTCAGGAAGGGCACGTTGAGCACGAAATCGCGCAGCTCGTGCTTGCGCTTGACCGTCTGGTCATCGAAGTCGACCGCGCCGTTCTTGATCGAGATGTTGTAGATCGCGAAGCGCGCCGGCTCCGCATTGGGGTCGGACGGCGGAACGGCAGCCAGCTTGGCCAGGATGTCGTCGATGTCGTACTTGCCGTCGGCAAGGTGCGTGAGCAGGATGGCCGGCGATTCGATGGTGACGGCGTCGATCACCGGCGCCAGGCGGGCGAGCGATTGCAGTTCGGCGTCGGCATAGATTCGCTTGACGGCCACCTGGGGTCGGCTGCCGTCGGCCGTGGCAATGCGCAGGTCGTCCAGCGCAAGTTCGAGGGTCCAGGGCTTGAAGTCGATCTTGCCGACCGTGACCTGCCGACCGAGCTTCTCGCTCGCGATCTTCTGAAGCTGGCTCTTGGCGATCGGCGGTACCGCCAGCCAGGCCACGATCCAGAGCGCCAGAAGAGCAAGCACCGCGACGATCCCACGTCGCACCCATTTGTTTTGTTTGAGCGAAGCTGCATCCATCGAGGGAGTGTGCCGCAAAGAAAGAACAAGGCAGAAACAAGAAAGCCCGGCAATCAGACGAATGTCTCATTACCGGGCTTGATGGCGGGCCTAAGACCCATGCCATCGATTCGCGCGACCGGAAGTCAATGGTTCCTGCCGTGCTGGCAGCAAGAGATTGCCGCCGTGGGTCCTCTGTCATTCGAGCCTTCGACTTGCACCTCGGGCTACCTGACTTCGGAACACGCCTGATCACTCAGGCGTGTCCAGATTAGGCGCCCCTCCCCTGCATTGCAATCCCATCCACCAAGGGATTACCCTTGGGTAGGCCTGCTCAATGGGAACAATCTGTTTAAATATGTAATTGCATAAGAACAAGGCTTCTTATGCTTGACCGGGTATTTAGCCACGCTAGAATCCGGCCTGCCCCTGGCTGCCCAGACCCAGCAGGGGCCTCCTGAATCCGCCGCCGAATTCCCCCGGCTTGATCAGGTCGCCGCGCTCCTACCCCTACACCTCCATGCGCGGAGCCTGATTCGTACCAATCCAAGCGCCGCAGCCTTCATCCACCGCCTTCCAGCGTTGCGAACAGGTGCCGCACAGAAAGGAAGAGCGATGAACAAGGCGTTTGATGCCACGGCCCGCGGGCTGAGGACCTTTGCGTCCGATGTGGCAGACGGCTTTTTTGAAATCACCCACAACGGGTTTGCACTGGTCGGCCTGGCCATCGTGTTCGCGGCCCTCGCCCTCGTGGCACGCCCGGACCTGCGACAGACCGGTGAGGAGCAACTGATGGGCTGGCTGCAATCGCGCAAGCCGGCACCGGAAGCCACTGACCTCGAGCCGACCGCCATCGTGCGCACCACGGCCGCAAGCCCCGGCGACCTGCCCAAGCAGCAGGCCGCCGTGGCCTATTGGCTCAGCAAGAAGTACCGCGTGGCGGCCGAACCGCTGAGCGTGCTGGTCGCCGAGGCCTATCAACTCGGCAAGCGCACCAAGCTCGACCCGACGCTGATCCTCGCCATCATGGCCGTCGAATCGAGCTTCAACCCATTTGCCCAGAGCCAGGTGGGCGCCCAGGGCCTGATGCAGGTCATGACACGCGTGCACGGCGACAAGTACGAAAGCGCGGGCGGCACGCTCACCGCCTTCGACCCGGTGACCAACATGCGCGTTGGCGTGAAGGTCCTGCAGGAATGCATTGCCCGCGCCGGATCGCTCGAAGGCGGGCTGCGTTACTACGTGGGTGCCGCCAACCTCGAAGACGACGGCGGCTACGCATCCAAGGTGCTCGCCGAGCACGAACGGTTGCTGCAGGTGGCCAATGGCCGCAATCCGCCCACGACGGCGCCGATCGTGCGCGCGCAGCCGATTCCCGTTGCGACGCCCCCGAAGCGGCAACAGGCCTCCGAGCCGGCCGCCGACCCGCAGAAGGTGGCCCTGCTTTCGGAAGTTTCCTGAGCCCCTCGGCGATGGTCAAAAGCGTGGGGTGCGCTACACTTCACCCCGTACGCGACTGGCGATAGGCGCAGCACCCCTCGGTGCCCCGCGCTGACGTGGAATACCACTGGGAAGCGTGCCGCCTGGCATCCATACAGGCGTTCAGCCGTTCGCCTGGGCAGCCCTTGTTTGGTTGAAGAACAAGGACCTCGTCTTCAAAGGACTGCCATGTACCACCGCAATATCCTGGTCGAACAGACCGACCCCGAAATCTGGGCTGCCATCCAGGCCGAAAACGCGCGCCAGGAACACCACATCGAGCTGATCGCGAGCGAAAACTACGCCTCGCCGGCCGTCATGGCCGCCCAGGGCTCGCAGCTCACCAACAAGTACGCCGAAGGCTACCCCGGCAAGCGCTACTACGGCGGCTGCGAACACGTCGACGTGGCCGAGCAGCTCGCCATCGACCGCATCAAGCAGATCTTCGGCGCCGACGCCGCCAACGTGCAGCCGCATTGCGGCGCCTCGGCCAACGAAGCCGTGATGCTCGCCTTCCTGAAGCCCGGCGACACCATCATGGGCATGAGCCTGGCCGAAGGCGGCCACCTGACCCACGGCATGCCCCTCAACATGAGCGGCAAGTGGTTCAACGTGGTGAGCTACGGCCTGGACGCCAACGAAGCCATCGACTACGACGCGATGGAGCGCAAGGCGCACGAGCACATGCCCAAGCTCATCATCGCGGGCGCCTCGGCCTATTCGCTGCGCATCGACTTCGAGCGCTTCGCCAAGGTGGCCAAGGACGTGGGCGCTATCTTCATGGTCGACATCGCCCACTATGCGGGCCTGGTGGCCGCGGGCGTGTATCCCAACCCTGTGCCGCACGCCGACGTGGTGACGTCCACCACCCACAAGAGCCTGCGCGGTCCGCGCGGCGGCATCATCCTGATGAAGTCGCAGCACGAGAAGGCCATCAACAGCGCCATCTTCCCGGGCCTGCAAGGCGGCCCGCTGATGCACGTGATCGCCGCCAAGGCCGTCGCGTTCAAGGAAGCCATGACGCCCGAGTTCAAGGCCTACCAGCAGCAGGTGGTGAAGAACGCCCAGATCGTGGCGGACACCCTCACCGAGCGCGGCCTGCGCATCGTGAGCGGCCGCACCGAAAGCCACGTCATGCTGGTCGACCTGCGCGCCAAGGGCATCACCGGCAAGGAAGCCGAAGCCGTGCTGGGCAGTGCCCACATGACGATCAACAAGAACGCGATTCCCAACGACCCTGAAAAGCCGATGGTGACGAGCGGCGTGCGCATCGGCACCCCCGCCATGACCACGCGCGGCTTCAAGGACGAAGAAGCCCGCATCACCGCGAACCTGATCGCCGACGTGCTGGAGAACCCGCGCGACGCCGCCAACATCGATGCGGTTCGCGCCAAGGTCCATGCGCTGACAAGCCGGTTCCCGGTCTACCGCTGATCCAGGAAGACGTGGCCGCATGAAATGCCCTTTTTGCGGTCATCTCGAAACGCAGGTCGTCGAGACCCGCGTATCGGAAGACGCCGACTTCGTGCGCAGGCGCCGCCAGTGCAGCGCCTGCGACAAGCGCTTTACCACCTATGAGCGGCCGGACGTCAACTTTCCGGTCGTCGTCAAGAAGGACGGCAGCCGCGCCGACTTCGAATCGGGCAAGGTTCGCGCCTCGATGATGCTGGCGCTGCGCAAGCGGCCGGTGAGCATCGAGCAGATCGACAACGCATTGCTGCGCATCGAGCAGAAGCTGCTCGCCAGCGGCTTGCGCGAAATCGATTCGACCAAGGTCGGCGAACTCGTGATGCGCGAGCTCAAGAAGCTCGACAAGGTGGCCTACGTGCGCTTTGCCTCCGTATACCGGAGCTTCGAAGACGTGGACGAGTTCAGGCAGCTGCTGCGGGACATCTGAGCACACACGCTCGCGGTGGGTTCGTTCGGCGGTTCAATTCAGCCATTCACTGGCTGTCCTTGCCACAAGCGCCGCTTCCGCAATCCCCCTTGACTTCGGGGTTGCAGACCCTGGCTCGGCCCGACGCCGACACCACGATCGACGCCCTGCGGCCCGACTCCGCCTTCAGGGTCAGGCACCCGGCGCCGAAACCCGAGCTGCCCGCCCGGCGAGAGAAGCCGTTGCTGTCGTAGTCCAGCCCCTGCACGAATCCGTCCCCCAGCGCCGCGTCGACGCTGATTCCGGCCGGCAGCTTTTCGAACTTGCGCAAAGTTTGGGGCACGGCGTCGGATCCCGACCGCACGGCCCATCCGCTCGACCAGTCGTTTCCATTCAGCGCCACGACGTGGACCCGCTGCGAACGTTGAATAGCCTCGGTCCGGGCGAAATTCAGCGCCGCGACGAAGCCGTTGGACGCGGCCGCAAGGCGCTGGTGGAGCAGCAGATCGCGAAATGCGGGGACACCGAGGGAGCCCAGGATCGCGACGATCGCAATGACTGCCATCAATTCCACCAGCGTGAAGCCGCCCTGCGGCGCGAGCACTCGCCCGCGGCCACCCGCTCTCATTGCCAGCACCGCCCGCCCGCAGTGCCGTCGCAGCCCTTGTCGCCCGTGCTGTCGATCCAGAGCGTCCCGACCTCCGGATCGGAGAGGCCCGGCCTGGGGGTTGCGGTCAGCCTGATGCAGCGGTCGATGGTGTCCTGCCCCTCGCAATTGCCGCTCTGGACGAGGTATTTGCCGCCTGCGCCGCCCTCCCCGGAGCCGCCTTCGTAGCGCCTGTACTGTCCGCTCAAGGTGTAGTTGCGCTCCTGCTGCTGCATCTGCTGCACCAGGGCCGACCGCGCCTCGGTGCGCCAGCCTTTGCGCACGAAGTCCAGGTACGACGGGTAGGAGATTGCGGCCAGGATGGCGACGATCGCAAGCACGATCATCGCTTCGATCAAGGTGAAGCCGCAGCTGCGCCCGGCACCGCGTTGCACTGCCTTCATGGTTTCGCACCCCGGTAATCTGCAATCTGGCGCCAGTTCAGGCGCCCGGACACCCGGGAGACCTGGCCGCCCTCCACAGGCCGCGCGATGGACATGCGAGGCGCACCCGAGCCACCGGGAACACCGACGTTGACGACGGAAAGCTTCTTCGTTTCCGTTCGGCGTCCGAACGCATCGGTGGCCGTGTAGGCGCCCTCGCCCAGTTCGACCAGAAGAGGCGACGACAGCAGCCCGACGCTCGAAAGGACGCAGGTTCCGCCTTGCGACAGGCCGGTCATCGCATTGACCGCGCAGCTTCGGCCGCCACCGTTGGCGCTGCATGCCTCGGCATTCGGTATCAGCGTGTTGAAGAACAGATAGCCGTCGCTCAGCGTCAACCGCGAGACCTGCCGCTCGCCCAGTTCCAGCGCGCCCGGAAAATCGAAATACCAGCCGCGGCGGCTCACGGCGCTGCCGGTGGCGGTGCCATAGACGAAGGGCTCGCCCAGGATAGCCGGCAACGACTGGCCTGCGGCGGCAACAGCCCGCCGCGCCTGGAGTTGCGTACGCGTTTCGCCGGCCGGAATCGCCTTGCCGCTGTCGTACACGCCGTACAAGCTCTGCACGCCGCGGTTCGCGCGGCCCATGTCGTCGGCGCTCACGAACTTGCCGGTGCCGAACAGCACGATGGCACCGCCGTTCGGCCCGGCCCCGACTTCGGGCGCTACGGTGATGGGCTGGCGCTTCGCATCTGTGCCGCCCGATGTCGCCACCATCAACGGAAGGCCACCCAGCCCGAGTGCGTTGGCTTCGCTCCACGGCGCATTGCCCGTGAAGTCGAACTTCCACAGGTTGCCCTGCGTGTCGCCAGCGTACAGCCAGCGCGCCCAGCCGTCCGCCGCGGCAAAGTCGCCGGGCGTGCCCAAGGCATTCACGAGCGCGTTGTCGGCCGGTGCGGGCAGCACGACCTTGTGATAATTGAGGCCCCGCTTCCATGCTGCGCCGGCCGGTTTGTCGAGCGAGAGCAGGAACAGCGCGGCGCGCCGGTCCGCATTGGCGTTGTTGAACCCGGACGCAACGACCGCGAACCACGCATAGGCCGCGGGCTGGGTGCGAGTCGCTGCCGAGAGGCGGAACTTCATGATGCGTGGCGCCTGGAGCACATGGCCCATATCGCCGTCGTCCGCACCGGTGAACTCCCACAAGACCTTGTCCGCTGAAAAGGCGGCGGGGTCGGAAATGTCGAGCGCAAAAACGCCGGTGGCCCCGGCCCCCGTGCCGGAGACCAGCACCGTCTTCCACGCACCGCCGGCCATCTGCGCCTCTGCCGCCGCGGCCGAGCCGTCGACATAGGCCTGATGCGCATAGTTGGGCGAGGTGTAGCCGGCCAGCTTCGACGACACCGCGCGGGGAACATAGGCGAAAAGCTCGTGGCCCGTGGCGGCCGAGAATGCATGCAGCATGCCGTCGTTGGCGCCGACGTACACGGCCTGCGGCCTTCCCTTGTGAGCATCGAGAAACTGTTGGTACTCGGCACCTCGCACGTTCGGGCTCGGATGGCCGACGAAGAGCGGGTTCGAATTGGCAACGTCGCCCATCACCGAATCGCGCACACGGAACGTGCCACCGGACGCTGACAGCTCCTTGCGCCGGTCGCCGCGCAGGTAGGCCAGCCGCTCGGGGCCCAGGCCATCGGATGCCGCTGGCACGGCATAGGGCTCGGCGTTCAAAGCGCTTTGCAGCGACTTGTCCAGTGCGTTCCACTGAAAAGGCGTGCCGACGCCGGCAGCCGAGAGGGTGAAGATGTGCCGGTCCGCCGGCTCGCGCGCAGGCACTGCGGGTTGGGCCGATGCATCGCCGGTCAGCAAGGCGCCCGCGTCCCAGCTGGGTTCCTCGGCCTGGCGAACGGTGCCCGAGCCTGCGTCGTAGGCCAGTGAATACGCCAGCAACGTTCCCGACCACCTGCGCCCGCCGAACCGGGCCACATAAAGACTGCTGCCCGCGGCCCCGATGCGGTTCGACGAAATGGCCGCGTCCGCCGTGCTTCCGCCCGATGGCGCCGCCGCCGACCGGAATACGCGCCGGATCGCGGCCAGGAGCTGCTGCGGCTCGCCGGCCAGGAAGTAGTTGGACGGCTTCGGCTGGCCGTCGTCGTCGATGCCTTCGGCCCATTCGGCATTGCTGGCCACGTCCGCCCGGCCACCGCCGCCCGATGCGAGGAACGGATTGCCGTCGTTGTTGCTGTCCACGAAGCCGCCGTATTTCGATGCGAGGTACAGGGCGCTGCCGCGCTGGCCCTGCCGAACGGCGCCCTGCCCGCCCGCGTCCAGATCGATGCCGAAGGTCTGGACTCGCGCCCCGGCAAAATCGGCGCGGATCTTCTGCGTATTGGCCCAGTAGGCCAGACCCGCCATGCCGAACGAGCCCCTGTCTGCGCCAGTTTCCGCGCCGGCGATGGCGCCCGAGGTCAGTTGCGCGCCGCCCTTGTAGTTGAAGGCCGGAAGCCCCCGGTTGCCGGTGGTGGCAAGGCCGGTCTTGCCCGAAGGATGCGTGTAGGAAAGCGATTCGCGGTTTTCGAATGCACCGACAAGGCGGGTCCAGTAGGAGGTGTCCGGCTCGAACGACGCGCTGCTGAAGCCGCGGCCGCCGCCAGACATGCCTGGCAAGGAACGGTCGTCGTGCGTTTCGAGATCGCCGATCGCCAGGATGTGGTTCTTGCGGCAGCTCGCCGCCACCGGGTCCCAGTTGCTCTTGCGGCTCTCGTCGCGCCATGGGACCGTGTCGTTGTAGACCGGCAATCCGTCCTTGCGCGGATCGTCCGTTGCGGTCACCCCGGCCATCGCTCCCGGCGTGGGCGCCTTGGCCTGCAGGTAGCGCAGCGACTCATAGTAGAGCTCGCCCGCGGGGTCGAACTTCTTGTATGCGCCGCCGCGTCCGAATCGGTTCAGGTAGTTGACGACGCCGCTGTATCGGCCACCCTGCGCAGCCGCATCGGGATCGTGGACGAAGACGCCGGTCGCCGCGTTCCACTCGGCCTGGGGGTTGTCCACGCTGTCGAGGCCGACGTCAAGTTTTCGAGGCCCCGTGTATTTCATCGGCGCGCGCAGCACGCCGCCGTAGCGCGCCGGGTCATCGTCCAGCAGGTAGCCGAAAACGGCGAAGCGCATGCGGCTCGAATGGCGCTGGACTTCGCCGACGGGTTTGGACTGGCCGCTCGGGTATTTGAGGCAGAGATCGACGCGCGTCGCGGCTTCGGCCGCGGTGCAAACCTCGACCCGGGCAAAGTAAGGTGCGTTCGCAGCGCCGGGGCCATATTGCTGGTCGGTACCGGGGCTTGCACAACTGCCGCTGGCGCTCGGCCCCACGAACATGCGGCCGGAACAATGGTTGAAGTGAACAGTGCCCGCCGCGCGAACGCCCGTGCGGCCGTCCGCCACGAGCGGCGTGAGCTTGTCGAGGTTGCCCGTTACGGTCTTGTCGGGAAAGTAGCTGCTGCGATAGAAGTCTTCTTGCAGAACCGCGCGCTGCAGCACGGTGCGGTCGGCTTCGTCCACCACCCGGTCTCCGCCTGTCAACGCGAGCCGCAGCACGTCGATGGTGGAGGTTGCCGCCCAGTTCAGCAAATTGCCGCTCCACTGATTGGCGCATGCGATCTCGCCGCCGGCGAGCTTCGCCGCAGGTGCAAGGCGCCTGAAGTAGCCATCGGCCGCCGCATAGCCGTAGCAGGCCATCGGATCCCAGTAGCCGCGATAGACCTTCTTCCAGTCGAAGCTGCCGCGGTACGCGGCGCCGGCGTTCGAGAACTCCAGCGCGAGATCGAGCACCAGGTTCGGATCGGCGCGAGATGCCATGGAAGACAGCGGTTCGCTCGGAAGCTCGACCTGCTCAGCCGCAAAAACGCATGGGGCGTTGCAAAGGGCCAAGGCAGCAACAACCGCAGCCGCGACGCCGCAGCCGCTTTCAAGAGAACACATTCGGGTCCGTTTCAAGATGAAGAACTCAGGAAGGGCAGCCGGGGCTCGCGCCCGACTTGTACAAGTTGGTCTGCAGCACCACCTGCGTGTCCTCTTGCATGCCGTAGCCGATGGCCGTGACGCGAAAGAGATATGAGGCGCTGCGCGCGCTCGCGCTCTGCAACTGGTCCGGCTGCCAGCCGCCGAGATTGCGAACCGCCTCGACGATGTAGCGCGGCGCACGCGCGGGCAATGTTCCGGCGCGTGCGTCCGTAGCGCCGTCGCCAGCGGCATAGGCTTGTCCGGTGAAGGTGCCGTAGACGATGGATGTGGTGCTGTCGACAGCGAAGTCGGCGGCCATCCACGCCGGCTTGTCGCCGGCCTCGGCTGGCGCACACAGCCCTTGGCGCATGCCCGCGCCACCGCATCCGGGAACAAAGGCCGAGATATCACTGCCGTTGAAAAGACAGAGGCGCTGGGCCGCGCTGGAATTGGGGCCGAGCACGTCGCGTTCGGCGTCGACGAGCGCGGCTTCGGCGGCCTGGAACGCAACCTCGGTGTCGCGCTCGTTGCGCGCACTTCGCTCGCCCACCAGCGACACTTGTGCCGCACCGATGCCCAGCGCCATGGCAATGACCAGCATCAACAGCACCACGATCAACGAGAAGCCTCGTTCCGGCAAGCGACGAGCCCGGCTCACGGCGCCGGCTCCTTCATGACGTTGCGCAGCATGACGGTGAAGGCCGCGGTGCGACGCAGCCTGCCATCGGCCGGGGGCTTGAAACTCGTGCTTGAAAACTCCGCGCCCAAGGGGTAGAGCGTCTCGCCCTGCAGACGAGGCCAACTGTTGTTGCGGCCACTTCGCGCGACCATGCCGATGCGAAGACCGACGACCTTGCGCCATTCACCGTTGATGGCGGCAACCGATCCCGCCTGCGCCTCCAGTTGCGCGGCGTCGAGCCAGCGCTCGGGCACGCCATCGCCGTTGCCGTCGTAGGCATAGACGACCTTGAACACCTCGATGCCGCGCGCGAGCGGCTCGGACCTGAACGTGTCCACCGTTTCGCTGTGGTACTTGCAATAGAGCTCGGGCTCCTTGTCGGCCGCTTCGGCAACGTGAAAGAAGCTCCACGCACGATCGGCAAGCGCCGGCTTGCCCGCCGACGGCCCGGCCTGCGCAATCCCCATGCAATCGACCATGGTGCCGTCGGGCTCGGTGCCGTCGCCTCCGGTGCGGCTGCGGCCGAAGAAGCGCACGCGAAGCGAGTCGCTTCCGTTCACGCCCTTGCTGTTGTGGGTGCCGTGGCTTTCGCCCGTGGCGCTGACCTTGGCATTGCTCGCGCCGACGATGTCGAGGTCGGAAGGATCGTCCGGAGATGCCGCCAGATTCGCCCTGCTGGCAATGACCACGGTGCCGTCCACGGCGGCGTGGTCGGGCGCGTAGTCGGAATATCCGGCCTGGCGCACGATGCCCCGGACGACGAAACCCGCGAACCTCAGCGAATCTTCCACCGCCTGCGCTTCCGCATTGGCAACGAAGAGCTGCCTGCTGCCGAGAAAGGTTGCCGTGGCCGCAAGCACGACCAGCAGCCCGGCAGCCATGGCGACCAGCAGTTCGACGAGCGTCATGCCTTGTGCGCGGCAAGGCCGAGCGGTATCAGGACCCGTCATGGCCAGCCTGTGCCCAGCCGGAGACCAGCTGCATCACGAGACGGGGCGCGAGCTCCCGTTGCGACTTGATGTTTGTCGCATCGGCATGCGGTGCCCAGCCGAGCTTTGCGACCAGGTTGCGGCCGGTCTGGCTGCATGCCCAGGCATATTCGCCGGCCGCCGCGTTCCAGGGCTTTTCGTCGAAACACACGCGCACCCGGGCACCGGGCAGTGCCTTGGCAACGCGGCGCGTCCATTCGCCGATGTCCCACGCGGCCAGGCCCGCAGCATCGCAGGACGCGCCCGGCGCTGCGCATCCCCCCGACGCAGGGCTCGCGCCGCCTTCGCTGGCCAGGCGATCGACCAGGTAGGCATTGGCGGCATCGTTTCTTGCTGCAACGCCCGGGTTCATGCGAACCTTCTCGGACAGGTCGCGCACGAGACCGACCGCCGCGTGGAACGTTGCAGCCTCCTTGCCCGCGCGCACCGCCGCCAGCAGCATGCCGATCGCGCCGAGCAGGCCAATGCTCAGCACCGCGACGGAAACGAGCACCTCCACGAGCGAGAAGCCCGCACCGGACCGCCTTGAGGTCGTCATTTGTCGATGTCCTCCCGTCTTGCAACTTGGGTTGCTTCTTTGTTCCCGCCATCGAATCCGCAGCGTAGGCGTCGCCTTCGGCAGTGCATTTGCCGTTCGTCCGCTTTGCACTGCCGCTCGTATGATCCGGCGGCTCCGGTGTTAAATAATTCCTCTCGCAGCCCATGCCCTTCCCCGAACAAGATGCACAAGACGCGCAGCACATGGCCACGGCCTTGCGGCTGGCTTCCGCGGCGCTGTTGCTGACCGACCCCAACCCTCGCGTCGGCTGCGTGCTGTGCGATGCAGAGGGCCGCGTGCTGGGCCAGGGCCACACGCAGCAGGCCGGCGGGCCGCATGCCGAAGTGATGGCGCTGCGCGATGCGGCGGCCAAGGGCCATGCGGTCGCGGGCGCCACCGCGTACGTCACGCTCGAACCCTGTTCGCACCACGGGCGCACCGGCCCCTGCTGCGACGCCCTCATCGCAGCCGGCATCGGCCGGGTCGTGGCATCGCTCGCCGACCCGAATCCGCTGGTGGCGGGCCAGGGCTTCGCGCGCCTGCGCGCGGCCGGCGTCCAGGTGGAAACCGGCCCGGGCGCTGCCGAGTCGCGCGAACTCAACATCGGTTTCTTCAGCCGCATGGTCCGCAAGCTGCCCTGGGTGCGCCTCAAAGTGGCGGCCTCGCTCGACGGCAAGACCGGCCTTGCCAACGGCGTGAGCCAATGGATCACCTCCGAAGCTGCCCGCGCCGACGGCCACGCCTGGCGCGCCCGCGCCAGCGCGGTACTGACGGGCGTGGGCACCGTGCTCGAAGACAACCCTCGTCTCGACGTGCGCCTGGTCGATACGCCGCGCCAGCCGCATCTGGTGGTGGTCGACAGCCACTTGCAGACGCCGCCCGATGCTCATGTTTTCATAGCAGGCCGGCCGGTGTGGATCTATGCCGCAACGCGCGACGAAGCCCGCGCCAAGGCGCTGGAGGCACGCGGCGCCACGATCACCTGCCTGCCCAACGCAAGCGGAAAGGTCGACCTGGGCGCCATGCTGCAAGACCTGGCGCAGCGCGGCGTCAACGAGCTCCACGTCGAAGCCGGCCACAAGCTCAACGGCTCGCTGATCCGCGAAGGCTGCGTCGACGAACTGCTGGTGTACCTGGCGCCCAAGCTGATCGGCAGCGGCCTCGACATGGCAAGCCATCTGCATGCCGAGGGCCCACTCACCACCTTGGCGGGCGCGCTGCCGCTCGAATTCAAGTCGGTGGAGATGCTGGGACCGGATCTCCGGATCGTCTCCCGGGTGAGCGGACGGGACAGCTTCTAGGCCCTTCCCCCGCTGGGGCGGGCAAATTGCATGGCGCAAAGCGCCATGAAAAGCCGGGGGACTCACAGCATCTGCGAAAATGTGCAAATGTTCACCGGAATCATTACCGGCGTGGGGCGCATCGCCGCCATCCACGACCTCGGCCCCTCCTCCTCCTACGGCAAAAGACTCGGCATTTCGGTGCCCGACGGGTATCTCGACGATGTCGGGCTCGGCGACAGCATTGCGCTCAACGGTGCCTGCATGACCGTCACCACCCTCGATCCGGCGCAGCAGCAGTTCACCATCGACATTTCGGCCGAATCCCTCGACAAGACCGCGGGCCTCACCGAAGAAGGCGCCCGCATCAACCTCGAGAAGGCGCTGCGCGCCAGCGACCGCCTGGGCGGCCACATCGTGTCCGGCCATGTGGACGGCATCGGCACGGTGAGCCACTTTGCGCCCATCGGCGAAAGCTGGGAGCTGCGCGTGCTCGCACCGCCCGCGCTGGCGCGCTTTCTCGCCTACAAGGGCTCCATCACGATCAACGGCGTGAGCCTGACCGTCAACAGCGTGGCCGACAGCGATGAAGGAAGCGAGATCAGCATCAACCTGATTCCGCACACCGTCGAGAACACCTCGCTGGGCGGGCTGAAGGCTGGCTCCAAGGTCAATCTCGAAATCGATACCGTGGCGCGCTACGTGGAGCGCATGCTTCAGGCCGGCGTTCTTGCGCCCGCATCCATGGCCTCCACGCGATCCACGTACTCCAAGGACACTGCCGAATGAACGCTTCCGTCACACCCATCGGCGCGCCCCGCACCTCGCGGGCACCCGCGCCGATTTCCCCGGTCGAGGAGATCGTCGCCGAGCTCGCCGCCGGCCGCATGGTGATTCTGGTGGATGAGGAAGACCGCGAGAACGAAGGCGACATCGTCATTGCGGCCGACCACATCACGCCCGAAGCCATCAACTTCATGGCACGCCACGCGCGCGGGCTGATCTGCCTCACGCTCTCGCGCGAGATGTGCGAGCGGCTGCAACTGCCGCCCATGGTGTCCCGCAACGGCGCCAAGCACTCGACCGCCTTCACCGTTTCGATCGAAGCAGCCGAGGGCGTGACCACCGGCATCTCCGCCGCCGACCGCGCGCGCACCGTGCAGGCGGCCGTGGCACGCAACGCCGTGGCCGCCGACCTGGTGCAGCCGGGCCACATCTTTCCGCTGCAGGCGGTGGACGGCGGCGTGCTGATGCGCGCCGGCCATACCGAAGCCGGTTGCGACCTCGCGGCCATGGCCGGCTGCTCGCCCGCCTCGGTGATCTGCGAGGTGATGAACGAAGACGGCACCATGGCGCGCCTGCCCGACCTGCAGATCTTTGCGGCCGAGCACGGGCTCAAGATCGGCACCATTGCCGCGCTCATCGAGCACCGCAGCCGCACCGAATCGCTGGTCGAGAAGGTCGGCTGCCGCGACATCCAGACCGCGTGGGGCATCTTCACCGCCCACGCCTTCACCGACAAGCCCAGCCGCGGCGTGCACCTTGCGCTGGTGCGCGGCAAGTGGGCGCCCGAAGACACGGTGTCGGTGCGCGTGCACGAGCCGCTGTCGGTGCTCGACGCGCTCGAAATCAACCGATCGCTGCACTCGTGGAGCCTCGATGCCAGCCTGGCGCACATCGCGAACGAAGGCAAGGGCGTGGCCGTGCTGCTCAATTGCGGCGAAACGGCCGGCGAACTGCTCGCGCAATTCGACGGCACCGCACGGCCCGCGCAAGCCCCCGAGCGCGGCCGCATGGACCTGCGCAGCTACGGCATCGGCGCGCAAATTCTGCGCGAATGCGGCGTGCACAAGATGAACCTGCTCGGCACGCCCCGCCGCATGCCGAGCATGGCCGCAGGCTACGGCCTCGAAATTGCCGGCTACCTCACGAAAGACTGACACGACATGCAAGGTGCAAACAAGGGTGCGGATGCAAAGCCGCTCGACGGAAAAGGGCTGCGCATCGGCATCGTGCAGGCGCGCTTCAATGCCGACATCACCGATGCGCTGGCCGCGGCATGCCTCGCCGAGCTCGAGAAGCTGGGCGTGGCCGCGGACGACATCCATCACGTGCGGGTTCCCGGCGCGCTCGAAGTGCCCGTCGCCCTGCAGGCGATGGCCGTGCGCGGCGGCTACCACGCGCTGGTGGCGCTGGGCTGCATCATCCGCGGCGAAACCTACCACTTCGAACTGGTGGCCAACGAATCGGGCGCAAGCGTGAGCCGCGTTGCGCTCGACCACCGCCTTCCCATCGCCAACGCGATCCTCACGACCGAAAACCTCGAGCAAGCCGTCGCCCGACAGACCGACAAGGGCCGCGATGCGGCCCAAGTGGCTGTCGAGATGGCGCAGTTGCTGGCCTCCCTGACATGACCGAAGACAACAACAAGACAGCCGGCGCCAAGCCGCGCCAGGCGCGCACCGGACTCACCAGCACCGGCGCGCGCAAGGCTTCGGCCAAGTCGAACCGCAGCCGCGCGCGCGAATTTGCGCTGCAGGCGCTCTACCAGCACCTGGTGGGCCGCAACGACCCGACCGAGATCGATCACTTCACGCGCGACCTCGCGGGCTTCCACAAGGCCGATGCCGCGCACTACGACGCACTGCTGCACGGCTCCATCGAAGGCGCCGAGCAGCTCGACGCGCTGATCCGGCCGCTGCTCGACCGCAAGTTGGAAGAGATCTCGCCCATCGAGCATGCCGTGATGTGGATCGGCGTGTACGAGTTCCAGCATTGCCTGGACGTGCCGTGGCGCGTGGTGCTCAACGAGTGCATCGAGCTTGCCAAGGAATTCGGCGGCACCGACGGCCACAAGTACGTGAACGCCGTGCTCAACGGCCTGGCACCGCAGCTGCGCGCCGCCGAGGTCGAGGCCGACCGGGCCTCGGGCAAGGCCAGGACGTGAGGAGCGCCGCCCGGCCGCCCGAAGGCGCTCGCCCCCTCGCTTGCGAGGGGGATGGCGAAGGCGCGCAGCGCCGTAGCTTGGGGGTGCAATGAGAATCTCGGCGCGCGCACAGCGCATCGAACCCTTCTATGTGATGGAGGTCGCCAAGGCCGCCGGCGTGCTCGCGCGCGAGGTGGCCCACACCGACCGGCCGATGATCTTCCTGAACATCGGCGAGCCCGACTTCACCGCGCCGCCGCTGGTGCAGGAAGCCGCCGCGCGCGCCGTGCGCGCGGGTGCCACGCAGTACACCCAGGCCACCGGCCTCGACCTGCTGCGCGAGCGCATCAGCGGCTGGTACGCGCAGCGCTTCGGCGTCGACGTGCCGGCGCGCCGCATCGTGGTGACCGCCGGAGCCTCGGCCGCATTGCAGCTGGCTTGCCTCGCACTGATCGAATCCGGCGACGAGATCCTGCTGCCCGATCCCAGCTACCCGTGCAACCGCCACTTCGTGAGCGCCGCGGACGGCAAGGCCGTGCTGATACCGACCACTGCCGAAGAGCGCTTCCAGCTCACCGCTGCCAAGGTCGAAGCCGCATGGACCGACAAGACGCACGGCGTGCTGCTCGCCTCGCCCTCCAACCCCACGGGCACCTCGATCGCGCCCGACGAACTGCGCCGCATCCACGAGGTGGTGTCGCAGCGCGGCGGCATCACCTTGATCGACGAGATCTATCTCGGCCTCTCGTACGACGACGCGTTCGGGCAAACGGCGCTGGCTATCGACGACAACGTCATCAGCATCAACAGCTTCAGCAAGTACTTCAACATGACCGGCTGGCGCCTGGGCTGGCTGGTGGTGCCCGAAGCGCTGGTGCCGGTGGTCGAACGGCTCGCGCAGAACCTTTTCATCTGCGCAAGCACCGTGTCGCAATACGCGGCGCTGGCCTGCTTCGAGGCCGAGAGCATTGCCGAATACGAACGCCGCCGCGCGGAGTTCAAGGCGCGCCGCGACTGGTTCATTCCGCAGCTCAATGCGTTGGGCCTCAACGTGCCTGTGGTGCCCGATGGCGCCTTCTATGCCTGGGCCGACTGCACCAGCGTCGCGGAGAAGCTGGGCATTTCGGGCAGTTGGGATTTCGCCTTCGAAACCATGAAGCGCGCCCACGTCGCCGTGACGCCCGGCCGCGATTTCGGCACCGCCGAGACGGCCAGGTTCGTGCGCTTCTCCACCGCCAGTTCGATGGCGCACCTGCAGGAATCCGTCGAACGCCTGCGGGCCATGATCGCGAACCCCGCCCGATGAGCTACGCGTTTCCGATCCGCGTCTACTGGGAAGACACCGACGCCGGCGGCATCGTGTTCTACGCCAACTACCTCAAGTTCATGGAACGCGGCCGCACCGAATGGCTGCGTTCGCTGGGCGTGGAGCAGCGCAAACTGCGCGAGGAAACCGGCGGCCAGTTCGTGGTGAGCGAAACACAGCTCAAATACCATCGCCCTTCCCGCCTGGACGACGAACTGCTGGTTACAGCCGATCTCCAGCAACTGGGCACCGCGTCGTTGATAATCGGTCAACGCGTGCTATCAAAAACAGAGCAAGAGCGTACCGGGGCCGCCGCACCCGTGCTGTTGTGCGAAGGCACGATCCGCATCGGCTGGGTGGATGCCTCCACATTGCGCCCCGCGCGCATACCGGCCCAAGTTTCGGGAACCCTCGAGCGCTGCGGCGGCTCCATGACTCAACCTTTCAAGCCATGAACCAAGACCTCTCCATCATCAATCTCCTGCTCCATGCGAGCTTCGTGGTGCAACTGGTCGTGCTGCTGCTCGTGATCGTCTCGATCGCCAGCTGGGCCGCGATCATCCGCAAGTACTTCGCCCTGCGCCGCATGCGCGCCCTCAACGACGATTTCGAGCGCGAGTTCTGGTCGGGCACCAGCCTGAACGAACTGTTTGCCTCGGCCGCGCAGAACGCCAAGTTCGCCGGCCCCATGGAGCGCATCTTCGCTTCGGGCATGCGCGAGTACCAGAAGCTGCGCGAGCGCCACGTGAGCGACGCCGCCACGCTGCTCGACGGCGCCCGCCGCGCCATGCGCGCGAGCTTCCAGCGCGAACTCGACGCGGCCGAGCAGAACCTGTCGTTCCTGGCCACCGTCGGTTCGGTGTCGCCGTACGTCGGCCTTTTCGGCACGGTCTGGGGGATCATGCATGCCTTCACCGGCCTGGCGGCGCTGGCGCAAGTGACGCTGGCCACCGTGGCGCCCGGCATTGCCGAAGCGCTGGTGGCCACCGCCATCGGGCTGTTCGCGGCCATTCCGGCCGTGGTGGGCTACAACCGCTTCGCGCGCGAGATCGACAAGATCGCGATCGCACTGGAGACCTACATCGAGGAGTTCTCCAACATCCTGCAGCGCAACCTCTCGGCCAACCCGGCCGCGGTGGCGTCGGCAACTTCGGCGGCTCCGGCCAACCGCTGAGCGGAGGTCCAGCGCATGCCCGCCGTTTCATCCCGGGGCCGAGGCCGCCGCACGATCAACGAGATCAACATGGTCCCGTTCATCGACGTGATGCTGGTGCTCCTGATCATCTTCATGGTCACCGCGCCGCTCATCACGCCGAGCGTGATCAACTTGCCTTCGGTCGACCGTGCCAACAAGCAGCCCGACAAGCCGATCGAGATCGTCATCAAGAGCGACGATGAGGTGCAGATCAAGAAGGACCCCTCCGCCGGCAGCGGCGGCGCGTCGATTCCCATGACCCAGATCGGCTCCGCGGCCAAGACCGCCCAGGGCGGCGACGACCAGCGCCCCGTGGTCATCAGCGCCGACAAGTCCGTCAAGTACGAAACCGTCGTGAAGGCGATGAACCAGCTCAAGCGCAGCGGCATCGAGCGCGTGGGCTTGTCCGTCACCACCACGGGCGGCAAATAAGGCATGTCGCTCGCCCTGGATCGCCCCGAGTTCGCACCACCGCCGCAGCGCGGCACGCCGCGCGCGGTGCTGCTCGCGCTGGTCGCGCATGCGCTCTTGATCGCGGCGCTGACATGGGGAGTGCGCTGGCGCAGCGAGGCCGACGACGGCGCCGTCGATGCGGAGCTGTGGTCGTCCACGGTGCAGCAGGCCGCCCCGCGCCTGTCCGCGCCACAGGCACCCACGCCGGCTCCCGCGCCTCCGCCGCCTGCGCCACCACCCCCGCCACCGCCTCAGGTGAAAGCCCCCGAGCCCGCACCGGCGCCGCGCGCCCCGGACATCGCGCTCGAGCGCGAGAAAAAGCTCAAGGAAGAAAAAGAGCAGAAGGAGCGCGAGCTCGAGCGCCAGCAACAGCAGCGCAAGAAAGAAATCGAAGCCAAGCAGCGCGCCGAAGACGAGGCCGAACGCAAGAAGGCACAGCAGCAAAAGCTCGCCGAGCAGCAGAAGAAGCAGCAGCAGGAGGCCGAAGCCAAGCAGGCCGAAGCGAAGAAACAGCAGGAAGCCGCAGCCAAGCAGGCGGCGGCCGACCGCGCCGCAACGCTCAAGCGCATGCAGGGCCTGGCGGGCGCCAGCGGCAGCGACGACTCCAAGGGCACGGCCATGCGCTCGTCAGGACCGTCGAGCGGCTATGCGGGACGCATCGCGGCCGCGGTGCGCCCGAACATCACCTTCCCCGATGCCGAGACCGTCAACGGCAACCCGGCGGCCGAGTTCGAAGTGAATCTGGCGCCGGATGGCACCATCGTCGGCGTCAAGCTCACCAAGTCGAGTGGATTGCCAAGCTGGGACGAAGCCGCCGAACGCGGCCTGCACAAGACCGACAAGCTGCCGCGCGACACCGACGGGCGCATCTTCCCGTCGCTGATCGTCTCGCTGCGGCCCAAGCGCTAGCAGGGCCGGCCGGGCGCTGCGCGCGCCCGGCCGCCCCTCGCCGCTCATTCGTAGACTACCGAGGCTTTTCCGGCTTCCGCCTGCGCCGTCCAGCTCGCAAGCGCGGCGTCGGTCGGGAAGAACTTGGCGCGCTCCCCGAGCTGCAGCTCGACCTGCGCGCCCCCGCGCGCCATCGAGAGACGCACCGGCAGGCCCTGCACCAGGTCGCCGTGTTCGCTTTGCTCGGTGCGCGGCGGAAAGTCTTTCACCAGGCGTGCGATGTCGGGCGCCTTGCCATTGACCGCCACCCGCAGGAACTTGCCGAAGCGGCAGCGCGCCGTGGCCAGGTCCCACACCTGCTGCACCTGAAAGCGCGCCTCGAACCCGCCGCGCCCCGGCTGCAGGCGGCCGCTCACGATCACCAGTTCGTCGTCTTTCAAGGTGTTGCGGTTCGCGTTGATCAGCGCCTCGTCGGCGGTAGCGTCGATCGAGTCCGACTTGTCGTCCAGCTTGAAGATCGCCAGGCGCCCGCGCTGGCCGTTGATCACGCGGAAGTCGCTCACAATGCCCGCGATCACCTGCTGCTCGCGCGTGTCCATCAGGTCGCCGATCTCGCGCTTGCAGAATCGCCTCACCTCGTGCGAGACCTCGTCGAACAGGTGGCCCGAGAGATAGAAGCCCACGGCCGTTTTCTCGTAGGTGAGTCGCTCCTTCACGCCCCAGGGGGTGGCGTCGACCAGTTCGGGCTCCTGCGTGGCCGAGCCGTGCTCGCTGTCGCCGAAGATGTCGACCTGGGCCGCATTGGCTTCCGTGGCCGACGCGAACTCGAAGGCGCGGTCGACCGAAGCGATCAGCGACGCGCGGTTCTGCTGGATCGCGTCGAAGGCGCCGGCCTTGATGAGCGCTTCGACCGTTCGCTTGTTGATGCGCTGGCGATCGATGCGCACGCAAAAATCGAACAGGCTCTTGAACGGCCCGCCTTCTTCGCGTGCCCGCACGATAGCCTCGACCGCCAGCTGGCCCGTGCCCTTGACGGCGCCCAGGCCATAGCGAATCACCTTGTCGGTGACGGGCTCGAAGCGGTAGTTGCCGCGGTTCACGTCCGGCGGCTCGAAGGTGATGCCGAAGTTCTTCTGCGCGTCCTCGAACAACACCTTGAGCTTGTCGGTGTCGTCCATTTCCACGGTCATGTTGGCGCAGAAGAACTCGGCCGTGTAGTGGACCTTGAGCCAACCGGTGTGGTACGCGAGCAGCGAGTACGCGGCGGCATGCGACTTGTTGAAGCCGTAGCCCGCGAACTTCTCCATCAAGTCGAAGATCTCGTCGGCCTTGTCTTGCGGAATGCCGTGCGTCGAGAGCGCGCCCGCGCGGAATTTCTCGCGGTGCTCGGCCATCTCCTCGAGCTTCTTCTTGCCCATCGCGCGGCGCAGCAGGTCGGCGCCGCCGAGCGAGTAGCCGCCCAGGATCTGCGCGGTCTGCATCACCTGTTCCTGGTAGACCATGATCCCGTAGGTTTCGGACAGCATCTCGGCCACGGCCGGGTGCGGATACTCCACCTCTTCGCGGCCGTGCTTGCGTGCCACGAAGCTCGGAATCAGGTCCATCGGGCCCGGGCGGTAGAGTGCGTTGAGCGCGATCAGGTCCTCCAACCGCGTCGGCCGCGCGTCCTTCAGCATGCCCTGCATGCCGCGGCTTTCAAACTGGAACACCGCTTCCGTCTTGCCCTCGGAAAACAGCTTGTAGGTTTCGCGGTCGTCCAGCTTGATGTTCTCGTACGCGAAGTTCTCCTGGCCCTTGTGGCGCTTGACGATGAACTCTTTCGCAATCTCGAGGATGGTGAGCGTGGCGAGGCCCAGAAAGTCGAACTTCACGAGGCCGATGGCCTCCACGTCGTCCTTGTCGTACTGGCTCACGGCCGAGTCGCTGCCAGGCTGCTGGTACAGCGGGCAAAAGTCGGTGAGCTTGCCGGGCGCAATCAGCACGCCGCCCGCGTGCATGCCGATGTTGCGGGTCATGCCTTCGAGCTTTTGCGCCAGCTCGACCAGCATGCGCACTTCTTCTTCCTTCTCGATGCGGGCCGCGAGCTGCGGCTCCATCTCGATGGCGTAGTTGTTCTTGTCGCCTTCCACCTTCGGGTCCGGCGGATACTGGATCGTGACGGGCTGGCCCGGCTTGTTCGGAATCAGCTTGCTGATGCCGTCGCAGAACATGTAGCTCATGTCCAGCACGCGGCCCACGTCGCGAATGGCGGCGCGCGCGGCCATCGTTCCGAAGGTCGCGATCTGGCTCACCGCGTCGCGGCCGTACTTGTCCTTCACGTAGTCGATCACGCGGTCGCGGTTGCCCTGGCAGAAGTCGATGTCGAAGTCGGGCATCGAGACGCGCTCGGGGTTCAGGAAACGTTCGAACAGCAGCTTGTATTCGAGCGGATCGAGGTCGGTGATCTTCAGCGCATAGGCCACCAGCGAGCCCGCGCCCGAGCCCCGGCCCGGACCCACCGGACAGCCGTTGTTCTTGGCCCACTTGATGAAGTCGCCCACGATCAGGAAGTAGCCGGGGAAGCCCATGTTCAGGATCGTGTTGATCTCGAACTCGAGGCGCTCCACATAGCGCGGCCGCTCGGCATCGCGCTTGGCGACGTCGGGGTAAAGATGCGCAAGACGCGCTTCCAGGCCTTCAAACGACTCCTGGCGGAAAAACTCGTCGATCGGCATGCGAACGCCTTCGCTGACGAAGGGCGTCGGAAAGTCGGGCAGCTGCGGCTTGCCGAGCACCAGCGTCAGGTTGCAGCGCTTGGCAATCTCGACCGTGTTGGCGAGAGCGCTCGGCACGTCGGCAAAGAGCGCTTCCATCTCGGCGCTCGACTTGAAGTACTGCTCCTCGGTGAACTTGCGCACCCGGCGCGGGTTGCCGAGGATTTCACCTTCCGAGATACAGACGCGCGCCTCGTGCGCCTCGTAGTCCTGGCGTTCGGCAAACTGCACCGGATGCGTCGCGACCACCGGCAGGCGCAGCCGCGCCGCGAGCTTCACGGCGGCAATCACATGCGCCTCGTCCTCGGGACGGCCTGCGCGCTGCAGTTCGATGTAGAAGCGGTGCGGGAACATTCCGGCCAGCTGCAGCGCCAGCTCGCCAGCGCGTTCTTCCTGCCCTTGCAGCAGTGGCGCCCCAGCGGGCCGGCCTGCGCGCCCGAAAGCGCAATCAGCCCGCCTTGCAATTCTTCGAGCCATTCGAGCTTGCAGGCGGCCTGCGACTGGCCCCGGCCCACGTTCTGCGTCCAGGCGCGTGCCAGCAGCTCGGACAGGTGCAGGTAGCCTTCCATGTTCTGCACCAGCAGCACGATGCGCGTGAGCACGCCGGGCTCCTTGCCCAGCCCCTCGATGAAGATCTCGGCGCCGATGACCGGCTTGACGCCCTTGCCTCGCCCCTGCTTGTAGAACTTGACCGCCCCGAACAGGTTGTTCAGGTCGGTGATGGCGAGCGCGGGCTGCTTGTCGGCAGCGGCAGCCTTGACCACTTCGTCGATTCGGTTGGTGCCGTCGACGACGGAAAACTCGGTGTGCAGGCGCAGATGAACAAACATCCTTCCATTGTAGAAAGCCGCACTCCACGATGTGGGTTGACGATCCCTACAATTACGCCCCGTGCAAGAGATTTTGAATATTGCGGCCTACAAATTCGTAGCCATCGACGACAGCCCCGTGCTGCGTGAAGACCTGCGCGAGCGCGCACTGGCCCAGGGCCTCATGGGCACCATCCTGCTCGCTCCGGAGGGGATCAACCTGTTCCTGGCCGGCTTGCCCGACGCGATACGCAGCTTCATGGCCAGCCTGCGCGCCGATGCGCGCTTTGCCGACCTCGAAACCAAGGAAAGCTGGTCCGCCGCGCAGCCCTTTCGCCGCATGCTGGTCAAGCTCAAGCGCGAGATCATTCGCATGGACCATCCGGCCATCCAGCCGGCCGCCGGGCGGGCGCCGGGCGTGGACGCGCCCACGCTCAAGCGCTGGCTCGACCAAGGGCACGACGACGAAGGCCGCGAGATCGCCCTGCTCGACACGCGCAACGCCTTCGAGGTCGACGAGGGCAGCTTCGAGGGCGCCATCGACTGGCGCATCGATAAATTCACCGAATTTCCGCCGGCGCTGCGCGAGCATCGTGCAGAGTTCGCGGGCAAGACGGTGGTGAGCTTCTGCACCGGCGGCATCCGGTGCGAGAAGGCCGCCATCCTCATGCGCGAAGAAGGCGTGGAGAACGTGCTGCAGCTCGAAGGCGGCATTCTCAAATACTTCGAGCTGGTCGGCGGCGCGCACTACAAGGGCGACTGCTTCGTGTTCGACGGCCGCGAGGCGCTGGCGCCCGACCTGAGAGCGCGCTCCAACAAGGCCAGCGCACGCGCCTCTGAAGACCCTGACCTCGCACGAAAGAACTGAGCCCCCGCAGCCCGGGGGCCGCTCTTCTTGCGAACCCGTCAGACGGGCGTGGTGCCCACGTCAGGCTCGCGCACGCCAAAAGGCTTGCCCGGCAGCGGAATGAACTCGGTCTCGCCCGGCACATGGCCCATGCGCTGTGCGGCCCAGTCGGAGCCGGCTTCGAGGATGCGTTCGCGCCGGCTCGAAACGAAATTCCACGTGATGTAGCGCGGCCCATCGAGCGGCTCGCCGCCGATCACCATCAGGCGCACGGCGGTGGTGCCGGAAGTCAGCACCGCACCCTGGCCATCGGGCAGCACCGCCATCGTGTGCACGGGCACCGGCTCGCCATTGACGCTTGCATCGGCATCGACGGCATAGACCGCCAGCTCGGGCGCCAGCGCAGGCAACTCGAAGCGCCCGCCGGCTGGCAGCGCGATGTCGAGATAGATCGTCTTCGACAGCGTCTTGACCGGCGAGCGCTTTCCGAAAGCCTCGCCCACCAGCACGCGCACTGCCACGCCCTGCTCCACCAACTCGGGAATGGCACCGGCCGGCGTGTGCTCGAAGCTCGGCTCGGTTTCTTCATGCACCTGCGGCAAGGCAGCCCAGAGCTGCAGGCCGTGATTCACGTAGGTGTCGGCCTTGAGGCGTTCGGGCTTGCGCTCGGAGTGCACGATGCCGCGGCCCGCCGTCATCCAGTTGATGGCGCCGGGCAATATCTCCTGCACGCTGCCAAGGCTGTCGCGATGCATCATCGCGCCTTCGAAAAGGTAGGTGACGGTGGAGAGGCCGATGTGCGGATGCGGCCGCACGTCATGCTCCGTGCCGGGCTGCTCGGTGGCGGGCCCGAAGTGGTCGAAGAAGACGAAGGGCCCGACCGAGCGGCGGTTCGCGGCCGGCAGCAGGCGCCGAACTTTGAAGCCGCCGCCGAGATCCTTGTCAGCGGGGTGCAGCGATAGAAGCGAGTCCATGCTGCATCATGCCTCAGGCCTTGCCGGCTGCCCAGCGGGCCGCGGCCTTGGCCACGCGCTCGCCGAAGAGGCGCGCGGTGTCCAGATCGCCCTGGGCCATCTCGGCCGGCGACGAATCCGAGGGCGATTGCGCCATGGCGCCGCTGAACGAGGCCACGTAGTTGATGTCGTTGCGCTGTGCCGCCTTGGTGTTGCTCGGCATGATCGCGGTGCCGACCCAGACGCCGCCCTGCTGCATTGCCAGCGTGAACAGGTAGTGCAGGGTCGAAAGCTTGTCGCCGTTCATGGACGCGCTGTTGGTGAAGCCGGCAAACATCTTGTCCTTCCAGGCCTGGGTGAACCAGGGCTTGGACGACGCATCCGCAAACTTCTTGAACTGCCAGCTCACGCTGCCCATGTAGGTGGGCGAACCCATGATGATGGCGTCGGCCGCGTTCAGCAGCTCCCAGCCACCTGCCGGCAGGTTGCCGTCGGCATCGATCTGGACCAGCTCTGCGTTGGCGCCTTCGGCCACGGCCTGGGCCATGCGTTGCGTGTGGCCGTAGCCCGAATGAAATACGACTGCGATCATGGACATGAAGTTATCTTGAGTTGTGATTGAAAAGGAATCCAGGCGGATGGAACGACGCAGCGGATCAGCGCTTGTCGATGCTGAAGCGGCCGGGGCCGAAGGCAGCGATGGCGAGCAGGCCGCCGGCGATGGCAATGTTCTTGTTGAAGTTGATCTGCTGCATCATCTTCATGGCATCGGGCGCCGACCAGTACTTGTGGAAGAACAGCGCGGCGGCCACCGTGAAGACCGCCATGAGGATTGCGGTCCAGCGGGTCTTGAAACCCACCAGCAGCGCAATGCCGAGGACGAGCTCGGCGAAGATGGCAATCGCCGCCCCCACTTCCGGCAGCGGCAAGCCGACCGAGGTGATGTAGCCCACGGTGCCGGAAAAACCCATGAGCTTTCCGATGCCTGCGGGGATGAACAGGTACGCGACCAGGATGCGGCCGACGAGGGCCAGCGTGTCCTGTGCCGCATTGGGGTTGCTGGCTGCGGTTGCGTTGATTGTGGTGGTTGCCATGATGATGAAACTCCTAGGTTATCGATTGATTGAATGAATGAATAAAGAGACGAGGTAAAGCAAGACAAATGCCGGGCGGCGCACGCCCGGCATGGAATCAGGCCGCCAGGTCGAACACGAGCACTTCGGCATCCTTGCCGGCGCCCAGCGTGAGCTGCGATTCGCCTTCGAGCATCGCGGCGTCGCCGCCCGACAGCTTCTGGCCATTGACTTCGAGCTCGCCGTGCACCAGGTGCACGTAGCTCTTGCGCTTCGGGTCGAGCGCCAGGCTGGCCTTTTCTTCGCCGTCGAGCAGGCCCGCGAACAGGCGCGCATCGGCATGCACCGTCACCGAGCCTTCGGCGCCGTCGGGCGAGGCCACCAGGCGCAGCTTGCCGCGCTTTTCAGCGGTGCTGAATTTCTTCTGCTCGTAGCCGGGCGCAATGCCGCGCACGTTCGGCTCGATCCAGATCTGCAGGAAGTGCGTGGTCTCGTCGGCCTTGTGGTTGAACTCGCTGTGCATCACGCCGCGGCCCGCGCTCATGCGCTGCACGTCGCCCGGCGGAATCGATTCCACGTTGCCCATGCTGTCCTTGTGCGCCAGTTCGCCCGAGAGCACGTAGCTGATGATCTCCATGTCCTTGTGGCCATGGGTGCCGAAGCCGGCGCCCGCGGCCACGCGGTCTTCGTTGATCACCCGCAGGTTGCCGAACCCCATATAGGCGGGATCGTAGTAGCCAGCGAAGGAAAAGCTGTGGAACGAGCGCAGCCAGCCGTGGTCGGCATAGCCGCGTTCCTGTGATTTACGGACTTGCAACATCGTCGAACTCCTTGGCCCTTCCCCGAGGGGATGCTCGGGCCTTCTTCGTATGCCGCGCCGGATGCGCAGCGGATGTGAAGAACTTTAGGCCCGCACCCCCGCCCTGAAAGCGCCGGGTTTTGATGGCATCATTCAAATTTTTTGATCAATCGATCCATGGAGCCGCCATGCCCAGCGCCCGAGACGTACTGACCCCCGACGCGCTCGCCATGCTGCAGACCGTCGCCAGCACGGGCAGCTTTGCGGGCGCGGCCCGCGCGCTCAACCTGGTGCCCAGCGCGCTCAGCTACCGCGTGCGCCAGATCGAGGACGCGCTCGACGTGCTGCTGTTCGACCGCAGCACGCGCCAGGCCCGCATCACCGAGGCGGGTGCCGAGCTGCTGCGCGAGGCGGCGCGGCTGCTGGGCGAAATCGACGCGGTGGCCAACCGCGTGAAGCGCGTGGCCACCGGCTGGGAGCCGATGCTCACCATCGCGGTCGACAGCGTGATCGCGCGCGATCCGCTGCTCGACCTGGCCACCGCCTTCTTCGCGCTCGATCCGCCCACGCGGCTCAAGCTACGCGATGAAACACTGCTCGGCACCATCGAGGCGCTGACCAGCGGCGAGGCCGACCTGGCGATTGGCGCGGTGCTCGACGCGGCGAGCCTGGCCTTCACGGCCACCGGCATCCGCAGCCGGCCGATCGGCGAGCTGTGCTTCGTCTATGCCGTCGCGCCGCATCATCCGCTCGCGCGCCTGCCCGAGCCATTGACCGATGCGGTGCTGCGCCAGTACCGCGCGGTTGCGGCCGCAGACTCGGTGCGCAGCGGGCCGAGCATGACGGTCAACCTCGTCGGCGGACAGGATGTGCTCACGGTGCCGAGCATGCATGCCAAGCTGAATGCGCAGCTGCACGGCCTGGGCGGCGGCTTTCTGCCCGAGCCCATGGCACGGCCGTATATCGAGGCCGGCCACCTGGTCGAACGCAAGACCGAACGCCGCCCGCCGCTCGCGACCATGCACTGCGCATGGCGCGTGCGCAGCGCGGGCGGGCCGGGCCGCGCGCTCGAATGGTGGCTCGCGCAATTCGACCACGAGGCCACGCGGCGGGCGCTGCTGGAACGGCACCGGGGACGCTGAGCGCCCGACGCCCGCAAGCGCCCCTCGCAGACCGTTGTAGAGTCCGAATACATCCATCGTCTCCCCTACACAAGAAAAGAGTCCCTCATGACCACTCGCGCAACCGCAAAGGCGACCGACCGCCACCGAACACCCGCCGCTGCACGCCACTACGCCGTCGTCGGCGCGGGCATTGCCGGCGTGGCCTCCGCCCGAACGCTGGCGCAGGCCGGCCACAAGGTCACGGTGTTCGAGCGCGAAGCCGCGCCCGGCGGGCGCATGGCAAGCGTCGACACCGCCTTTGGCCGCTTCGACAGCGGCGCGCAGTACTTCACCGTGCGCGATCCCCGCTTTGCGCTGGCGCTGGAAGCCACGCCCAATCTCTGCCGGCCATGGAGCGCGAACCTCGTGCGCGTGCTCGACGCGCATGGCCGCGTGGCCGAGGCGGCCCTGCCCGGACGCGAATCGCACTGGGTGGCCCAGCCCGGCATGGATGCGCTGGTGGCCCACTGGGCCGCACCGCTCGGCGACAGCCTCGTCGCCAACACGCAGGTCACGCAGATCGAGCCCGATGCGCTCGACCCCAAGCGCTGGCAGTTGCGCACCGCGGGACAAGATGACTCGCAGCACGTGTACTCGGGCTTCGACGCCGTGCTGCTGGCCGTGCCGCCGTCGCGCACGCGGGTGCTGCTGGGCGACGGCAAGCTTTCGGCGTCCGTCAGCCAGAAGATCGAGCCGGTGCGCATCGCGCCGTGCTGGACGCTGATGATCGCGTTTCCCCAAGCCAACCAGGCCAACATGTCGCACCTCGGCCCGCAATGGAATGCGGCGCGCAGCACCCACCACCGCGTGGCCTGGCTGGCGCGCGAGTCGTCCAAGCCCGGCCGCGAACGCGTCGAGCGCTGGACGCTGCAGGCCAGCGCCGCCTGGTCGCAAGAACACCTGCGCGACGACGCCGCGCGCGTCGAAGCCAAGCTGCTGCGTGCCTTCGCCGAAATCACCGGCATCCACGCCACGCCCACGCACGCCCAGGCACGCTGCTGGACCGAAGCCCAGACCCAGATTCCCGTCGGCAAGAGCCACCTCTGGGACGCCAAGGCGCGCATCGGCGTGGCCGGCGACTGGTGCACCGGGCACCGCGTGGAAGACGCGTTCCTCTCGGGCCTTTCACTGGCGCTGGCAGTGATCTGATATCTGATTCAAGGATGCGTGAGACCGGCCGTTTCGCGCCCTCGCCCACCGGCCCGCTGCATGCCGGCTCGCTGGTGGCCGCGCTTGCGAGCTGGCTCGACGTGCGCGCCCGCGGCCCGCACGCGCGCTGGCTGATCCGCATCGAAGACGCCGACACCGAACGCTGCCTGCCCGGCATGGGCGAACACATCCTCCGGCAACTGGCCGACTGCGGCCTGCTGTCCGATGAAACGCCGGTGTGGCAGACGCAGCGCACCGCACGCTATGAAGCGGCGCTTGCCAGGCTGCAGGCCCTCGGCCTCGCCTACCCCTGCGGCTGCTCGCGCAAGGACATCGACGAGGCGCTGGCACGCCTTGGACGGCCACACACGCGCCACGGGGAACGGGTCTATCCCGGCACCTGCCGGAGCAGCCTGCGCGGCAAGCCCGCGCGGGCCTGGCGCTTTGCCACCGAGAAGTTCGAATCGGCCCAGCCGGTGCTGCCGGACGGTGCACTCTGCTGGACCGACCGCCGCCTCGGCCGCCAATGCCAGAACGTCAGCCGCGAGGTCGGCGACTTCGTGCTGCGCCGTGCCGACGGCCCCTGGGCCTACCAGCTCGCGGTGGTGGTCGACGACGCGGAACAGGGCGTGACCGACGTCGTGCGCGGCGAAGACCTGGCCGACAACACCGCGCGCCAGATCCTGCTGCAGCGCGCGCTCGGCCTGCCCACGCCCAGCTACCTGCACACGCCGCTGGTGCGCGGCGCCGACGGCGACAAGCTCTCCAAGCAGAACGGCGCAACCTCCATCGACACCGGGGCGCCCGAGGCCGCGCTGGCCTCGCTCGACGCCGCCGCGCGCGTGCTCGGCCTGGGTGCCGCACAGGGCGGCTCATGCGCCGCGGCATTGGCCGGCTGGGTGCCCGAATGGCACGATCTCTACAATTCGCGGCCGTAATGACCTCTTCCGACACCGTGCCCCACGATTCCCCGCCAAGCGACGACGCGGCCGACAAACCGCACCCGCTGCACCGCCGCCTCAAGAGCTTCGTGAAGCGCGCCGGCCGTACCACCGAAGGCCAGGCGCGCGCCTTTGCCGAACTCGGTCCGCTGTTCCTCATCCCCTACACGCCCGAGCCGCTCGACCTCGCCGCCGCTTTCGGCGGCCGCGCCGCACCGACCGTGCTCGAAATCGGCTTCGGCATGGGCGAAGCCACCGCGCACATCGCCACGGTGATGCCCGAGACCAACTTTCTCTGCTGCGAAGTGCACGAGCCCGGCGTGGGCGCGCTGCTCAAGCGCATCGGCGAGCAGTCGATCACAAACATCCGCATCTGCGCGCACGATGCGGTCGACGTGCTCGACCACATGCTGCGGCCCGATTCGCTGGCCGGCGTGCATGTGTTCTTTCCCGATCCGTGGCACAAGAAGCGCCACAACAAGCGACGGCTGATCCAGCCCGAGTTCGTGAAAAAACTTGCCGAGCATCTGCGCCCGGGCGGCTACATCCACTGCGCCACCGACTGGCAACCCTACGCCGAGCAGATGCTCGAGGTGCTGTCCGCGGAACCGCTGCTGCGCAACACTGCCGAAGGCTACGCGCCCAAGCCGGACTACCGGCCGCTGACCAAGTTCGAGAACCGCGGCCTCAAGCTGGGCCACGGCGTCTGGGACCTGGTGTTCCAGCGCGCCTGAGCCGCACTCGCCTTTTCGGGCAGCCGTTTCAGGGTTTTCGGCCCAAGGCAGCCCGCAGCCTTGCCGCGAGCTGCTGCGCATGCGCGGCGGAGCCGATGTTGGTGAAGCCCATCAGCAGCCCCTCGTCGCGGAAGGCCGCCGTGCCTCGCCGGGACAGCGGCTGGCAGTTCAACCCGGCGAGCTGCGCGAGGCGGGCCAGTTCCTCGTCGCTTTCGCGCCACCGGCCGAAGCGCGCGATCAGGTGCATGCCGCCGCTCTGCAGATCGATGCGCACGTCCTCGCCAAAGGCTTTCCGCAATGCGGCCGCAAGCGTGCTGCGGCGGCGCGCATAGAGCAGCCGCATCTTCTTGAGATGGCGGGAGAAGTGGCCTTCGCGCATGAAGTCGGCCACCACCGCCTGCGTGAGCTGCGGGCATCCGTTGGACCAGGTCCGCGCGGCCTCGCCGAAGGCGCTCAGCAGCGAGTCGGGCGCGACCACGTAGCCCAGCGCCAGCCCCGGGTAGAGCACCTTCGAGAAGCTGCCGGCATACAGCACGCGATCGTGGCCGTCGAGGCTCTTGAGGGCGGGCAACGGCGGGCCGGCGTAGCGGTATTCGCCGTCATAGTCGTCCTCGACGATCCAGGCCTTGGCCTCGGAGGCCCAGTCGAGCAGTTGCAGCCGGCGCGCGAGCGACATCGACACACCCAGCGGCGCCTGGTGCGAAGGCGTGACGACGGCCATCTTCGCCTTTGCGGCCTTGCGCGTGCCGTGCGCAACGTCCATGCCTTCCTGGTCCACCGGCACAGGCACCGGGCGCTGGCCGGCGCCGCGCAGCACCTCGTGCGTGGGCGTGTAGCCCGGGTCTTCCACCCACACGCGGTCGTCCTTCGCGAGCAGCGTGTGCGAGATGAGCGCGAGCGATGCGCGGTAGCCGCCGGTCACGAAGACCTGCGACGGATGGCACGAGACGCCGCGCGACACTTGCAGATAGGCTGCAATGGCCCCGCGCAGCACCGGGTGGCCCGAGGGATCGCCATAGAACATGTCGGCCGCGGTCGTCGCCCTGACGCGGCGCGCAGCCAGGCGCGCCCAGAGCTTGCGCGGAAACGCATCGAGCGCCGGAATGCCCAGCTGCAAAGGCGGCGGCGAGGCGGGCTCGGCCAGCGCCTGGCCGACGGCTTCCGCCCCGGTTCTTCGAGGCCCGCGGCGCGCCGGCCGGCGGATGGGGAGCGAGGGGGAAACCACCGTGCCCGCCTGGCCCTGCGGCGAAAAATAGCCTTCGCCCGCAAGTTGGTTGTAGGCCGTCTCGATGGTGCCCCGCGCCACGCCCAGTTCGCTGGCCAGGCTGCGTGCGGAGGCCACGCGGTCGCCCGGGCGAAGCACGCCCAGTTCGATGGCCGCCCTGAAGCGCTCGTAGACCTGCCGGTACAGCGGCGCAGGCGCCGCGCGATCGATTTCCAGGTGGGCGGCGGAAAAGGCCTTCTCTTGAATCATGGCCTATTCATTCTGACGAATCTTGGCCCTTTCGAGTGGGGCATCGAAAACCTAAGCTCGACCCGTCGAACAGCCAGCAGAAAAGGACATGCGATGAGCGAGAAGATATTTGTCGCGGGTGCGGCCGGCGCCATTGGCAGCGCGCTGGTCCCGCTGTTGATCGAGGCCGGCTATACCGTGTACGGCAGCACCCGGCGCGCCGAACGCGCGTATGCGCTGGAGGCGCGCGGCGCACGTCCGGTCATCGTCGACGTGTTCGACGCCGAAGCTCTGCGCGTGGCGCTGAAGCGCATTGCGCCAATGGCCGTGATCCACCAACTCACCGACCTCCCGCCCGACCTCGATCCCAAGCTGATGGCCGATGCCGCACACCGCAACGCACGCGTGCGCAGCGAAGGCACGCGCAACCTCGTGGCCGCGGCACTGGCGGCCGACAGCCGCCGGCTGGTGGCCCAGAGCATCGCCTGGGTCTACGCACCGGGGCCCCTGCCCCACGTCGAAGAGCATCCGCTCGATCTCGAGGCCGAAGGCAGCCGCCGCGTCAGCGTGGACGGCGTGGCTGCACTCGAGCGCAGCGTGCTCGGCACGCCGGGCATCACGGGCACGGTGCTGCGCTATGGCCAGTTCTACGGCCCCGGCACCTCGAACGCCGTGCCCAAGAGCGTGTGCCCCGTCCACGTGGAGGCCGCGGCCTGGGCGGCGGTGCTGGCGCTGCGGCAGGCGCAAGGCGGCGTCTTCAACATCGCCGAGGACAACCCCGAGATCAGCAGCGAAAAGGCGAAGCGCGATCTGGGCTGGCACGCATCGCTGCGGCTGCGTCCGCTGCAAGGAGCCGCGTCGTGAAGGCGTCCCGGCTTCATCGCGGCCAGCTCGGCGCCGGCATTGCGGCGCTCTCCCTCGTGCTGGCCGCCGGCTGGGCGCTGATGCCACACGGCAACCGGCAGGAGGCGGCGCAATGGTTCGCCGATGTGTGCAGCAGCGTGGCCCGGCCAATGTTCTCGTCGGCCCCGGCACCTGCGGGCTCGGGTGTCGATGCCAGGCCAGCGACCTCGGTCAAGGTGCTTTCGTGCGAGGCGCTTCCGAATGTGCCGGGCAAGTCGGTCACCACGGTTCTCGTCGACTTTCCGCCGCTCGCCTATTCGCCGGCCCACCGGCATCCGGGCTCGGTGACTGCGGTCATTCTCGAGGGCACGATCCGCTCGCAGCTTGGCGGCGGGCCGGTGGGCACCTACAAGAGCGGCGAGACCTTCTTCGAGCCGCCGCGCACGCTGCATCTCTTTGCGGAGAACCCCGATCCGGTGCGCCCCGCCAAGCTGGTCGCGGTGTTCGTTGCCGACGAGAACTGCGGGCCGCTGTTGCTGCCGCCCGACGCCGACTGAAGAGGCCACGGAAACCGCCGCGCGAGAACCTTAGGGTGCGGGAGCATTCCGCACAGGCATCGAACTTGCTACACTTTTTTACTAATTTGTACAGAAGGTGGCACATGAACGGTTCTCGAAGGAAACTGGTGCAGGCGTGCGGGGCAATGCTGCTGGGCGGCAGCCTTCCGCTTCCGGCGCTCTCGCAATCCACCAAGGCAGCCCCGGGCGCGCGGGTGGTGCTGCTGGGCCAGTCGGTGCCCTTGACCGGTGCGGCCGGCGAGATCGGCCTGGCCTTCGCGGCCGGCAGCCGGCTGGCCGTGGGCGACTTCAACGAGCGCAATGCTGCCAGCGGCCTCCAACTCAAGCTGCTGCAGCTCGACGACGGCTATGACGCGAGCCGCGCCGCGGCCAACGCCCGCACGCTGCTTGGCGCCGACAAGGCCGACATGCTGTTCGGCTTCGTGGGCACCGCCAGCAGCGATGCCGGAGCCAGTGTGGCCGCGCAGCAAGGCAGCCTGCTGTTCGCGCCCTTTGCCGCAGCCGACTCACTGCGCGAGGCAAGCCACCCGAACGTGTTCCACGTCCGCCCGGGGATGATCGACGAGGCCTTGAAGATCGTGCGCCAGTGCGCCACCGTGGGGCAGACCCGCATCGCGCTGGTGGGCGACGACGACGCCATGGGCCGCGCCGGCCTGGCGGCCGTGCAGCAGGCCATCACCGAACTCAAGCTCCCCGCGCTGGTTGCCACGGCCATGGTTCCTGCGGGCGGCGACAAGCTCGACGCGGCGCTGAAGACGGTGCAGCAGCAGACGCCGCAGGCCATCGTGCTGGTATCGCTCTCGGGCACCACCGCCAACGCGATCCGCAAGCTGCGCAAGAGCGGCTATTCCGGCAACTTCATGGCGTTCTCGATCGTGGGCATCGATCCGCTCTACGCCGAGTTGGGCAAGGACATCGGCGGCATCGTGATCTCGCAGGTGGTGCCATCGCCACGGCCCTCGGCCATTCCCATCGTCAAGGAGTACCGCGCCGCGGTCGACAACTCCGACCAGACGCCTTCGTACGAAGGGCTCGAGGGTTTCATTGCGGCCAAGGTGGTGGGCGAAGCGGTGCGCCGCGCGGGGCGCGGCTTCACGACGGCGAGCCTGCAGCGCGTAATGACCGCCATGACCGATTACGACGTGGGCGGCTTTCGGGTCAACCTGCGCCCCGGCCTGCGCGATCCGTCCAGGAACATCGACCTGATCAGCATCTCGGCCGACGGCCGCGTGCTGCGCTGAGCTATCCGCTCCTGACCAGCGACTGCAGCGCCTCGACCGACAACAGGTCGATGCGCCCGTAGCCCAGCGAAATCACCTCGTCGCGCGCGAGTGCGTTGAGCTCTTTCGAGAGCGTCTGCCGCGAGACGCCGAGCATCATGGCCAGCGCCTCCTGCGGCAGCATCAGCGTACTGCGCAAATGCACCGATTGCGTGGCATCGCCTCGCGCCAGCACCAAGATCCGGTGCGCCACGCGCGCGCGCAGGCTGCGCAGCGTGGCATCTTCGGTCAGGCCGTAGAGCATGCGCACGCGCGCCGCCAGCATCGCCGCAATGGCGTTCGCAAAGACCACGTCGCGCATCTGGTAGGCGAAGGCCTCCGGCGGCACCACGAGCAGATCGAGCGATTCCAGCGCGGTCGCGTCGTGCGTGCGCGGCGAGCCGTCGATGAGCGTGATTTCGCCGAACCAGTTGCCCGGCTCCAGCACTGCGAGGATAGCTTCGCGCCCATCCTGCCGCAGCGACGAGATCTTTATGGTGCCTGCCGCCAGCCCATAGAAGCCACCGCCCGCCGCATGCACCGGATCGCCCTGGCGAAACACCATGGCGCCGCGCCGCACGTGAATCAGTTCGGCCGCGCCCACCAGCGCCTCGCGCTGTGCACGCGGCATGCTGGTGAACCAGGGGTTGCGCTCCATTGCGGCGCGATGCGGAGCGGAAAGACGCAGCTTGGGAGCGGCCATGCGGGAGAAATTGCCTCGAAGACGCCTCGGGGCGGGGGTTTACCAGAGCCTTGCATTGTCAAATTCAAGACAGTTGAACGTCAAGCACAGGTCTACAGTGGCCGGCATCCCCCGAGAACATGGAGACGACACGATGAGCGAACGGGCAAGTTTCAGGAGCATGCAGGAGAGCACGCGCGAGGACTGGCAACTGATCGGCGGCGAGTTCAGGCAGTTTGCGGGCGGCCTGCCCGCGCGCGTGATCAAGCACCTGCAGATCCTCGAAGGCGACTACGGCGGCTTTCCGGTCGACCGCTACACCCATTCGCTGCAGACCGCGACGCGCGCACTGCGCGACGGCCGTGACGAGGAGTACGTGGTGTGCGCGCTGCTGCACGATATCGGCGACACGCTCGGCAGCTTCAACCACCCCGACATTGCCGCGGCCATTCTCAAGCCCTTCGTGAGCGAAGCCAACCACTGGATGGTGCAGCACCACGGCATTTTCCAGGGCCACTATTTCTTTCATCACATCGGCCTGGACCGCGACATGCGCGACAACTTCAAGAGCCATGCGCACTACGAGCGCACGGCCGAGTTCTGCGCGCTGTACGACAACCCGGCCTTCGACCCCAAGGCCGAGACGCTGCCCATCAGCGAGTTCGAACCCATGCTGCAACGCCTGATGGCCGAGCCGAAGCAGAGCATCTACAAGGCCGCGATGAAAGAACCGGCGGCCGCCTGAACCCGACAAGGAACCCGAGAAGGAAACACCCACCATGAACGCAGCCTCCCAACCAGAAATCCAGAAACTCGTGTCCGCCGAAGAATGGCAACTCCGCGTCGACCTTGCCGCCTGCTATCGCCTGGTGGCGCTCTACGGCTGGAGTGACCTGGTGTTCACGCACATCAGCGCGCGCATCCCCGGGCCCGAGCACCACTTCCTCATCAACCCCTATGGGCTCATGTTCGACGAGATCACCGCGTCGAGCCTGGTCAAGGTCGACCAGCAGTGCAACAAGATCATCGAGTCGCCCTACCCGGTGAACCCGGCGGGCTTCGTGATCCACAGCGCGGTGCACGCCGCGCGCGAAGACATCCAGTGCGTGCTGCACACCCACACCAAGGCCGGCATTGCCGTGAGCGCGCAGAAGAACGGCGTGCTGCCGATCAGCCAGCAATCGACCTTCGTGCTGGCTTCGCTGGCCTACCACGACTATGAAGGCGTGGCCTTCCGCGACGACGAGAAGCCGCGCCTTCAGGCCGACATGGGCAGCGCCAATTTCCTCATGCTGCGCAACCACGGCCTGCTCACCTGCGGCAAGACCATTGCGGACGCCTTTCTTTCGATGTACACCTTCGAGAACACCTGCCAGATCCAGATTGCGGCGCAGTCGGGCGGCGGCGAACTCACGCAGGTGAACCCGAAGATCGTCGAAGGCGTGGGCCAGGCCATGAAGGTGCAGACCGGCGGCCTGGGCGGGCAGTTCGTCTGGCCGTCGCTGATCCGCAAGCTCGACCGCATCGACGGCAGCTACAAGCAATAAGCGCCGATCCCGGTTTACACGGCTGCCAGCGCCTGCGCGACAGGTGCCGGCAGCCATTTTTTTATCTGCGCGATGATGCGGGCATGGAACTGAGGCAACTGCGCTACTTCGTCAAGGTCTGCGAGCTTCGCAGCATGGGCCGCGCAGCCGTCGAGCTGGGCGTGGTCACTTCGGCGCTGAGCCAGCAGATCAGCCGGCTGGAGGGCGAGCTCTCCACACGGCTCTTGCAGCGCAACTCGACGGGCGTGACGCCCACCGATGCGGGCCTGGCCTTCCTGCAGCAGGCGCAGCTCACGCTGCGGCATGCCGACGACGCGGTGCGCGCGGCGCAGCAGGCGCGCCTCTCGGGCCATGTGAGCGTGGGCCTCGCGCCCACCACCGCCGCCGTGCTCGGCGTGCCGCTGATGCGCGCCATGCGGGAGCGCTACCCCGAGGTGCGGCTGCACATGGTCGAGGCGCTCTCAGGCCACCTCACCACCATGCTGCAGGCGCGCCAGCTCGACCTGGCGGTGCTGTTTCAGACCGACACGCCGCGGCGCTGGAGCGTGCTGCCGCTGCTGGCGGAAAAGCTGTTCGTGATCGCATCGCCCAATCTCGCGCAGCGCCCGCCCGGCGCCAAGGTGCGGCTGTCGCAACTGGCCGAACTGCCGCTCATCCTGCCCAGCGGCAGCCACGGCCTGCGCGCCACGCTGATGGCGGCCTTCGCCCGGGCCCGCATCCAGCCGCGCATCGTCGCCGAGGTGGATGGCCTGGCGCTGCTGATGGACGCGGTGCGCGCGGGCTACGGCGCCACCATCCAGCCCGGCGCCGCCACCGCCCGCCATGACCGCGACGACCTTCAGCTCACGCAGATCAGCGATGCGCACGTGGGCCGCGACAACCTGCTGGTGAGCCTGTCCGACGACGAGCTTTCGCCGGCCGCACTGGCGGCGCGCGTGGTGCTTGTCGACACCGCCCGCGCCCTGGTGCGCGAGGGGCGCTGGGCCGGCGCCAGTCTTCACCAGGACTGAACACCCGTTGCCTCTTTCGGCCTTTCGGATGAAGGCCGCTCTCCCTAAAGTCTCCTGGATTCCAAGGAGACCCACGAGTGATAGACGTATTGGTTGTCGGCGGCGGCAATGCCGCGCTGTGCGCTGCGCTGATGGCGCGCGAGGCCGGCGCCTCGGTGCTGCTGCTCGAAGCATCACCGAAGGCGTGGCGCGGCGGCAATTCGCAGCACACCCGCAACCTGCGCTGCATGCACGACGCGCCGCAGGACGTGCTGGTCGATGCCTACCCCGAAGAGGAATACTGGCAAGACCTGCTGAAAGTGACCGGCGGGCTCACCGACGAGCACCTGGCACGCCTGGTGATCCGCGCCTCGTCGAACTGCCGCGACTGGATGCGCAGCCACGGCGTGCACTTCCAGCCGCCGCTCTCGGGCGCGTTGCACGTCGCGCGCACCAACGCTTTCTTCATGGGCGGCGGCAAGGCGCTGGTGAACGCCTATTTCCGCAGCGCCGAAAGGCTGGGGGTCCAGATCCGCTACGACACGCCCGTGGCGTCGGTGGAGCTCGACGGCGACCGCTTCGTGGCCGTGCGGACCGAAGCCGGCGAGCGCGTCGAGGCGAGGAGCTGCGTGCTGGCTGCCGGGGGCTTCGAATCGAACCGCGAATGGCTGCGCGAGGCCTGGGGCCAGAACGAACGCGGCGAATGGCCGGCCGACAACTTCCTCGTCCGCGGCACGCGCTTCAACCAGGGCGTGCTGCTCAAGTCCATGATCGAAGCGGGCGCCGACAGCGTCGGCGATCCGTCGCAAGGCCACATGGTGGCCATCGACGCGCGCGCCCCGCTCTACGACGGCGGCATCTGTACGCGCATCGATTGCGTGTCGCTCGGCGTGGTGGTCAACCGCGAAGCGCGGCGCTTCTACGACGAGGGCGAAGACTTCTGGCCCAAGCGCTATGCGATCTGGGGCCGGCTGGTGGCGCAGCAGCCGGGGCAGATTGCCTGGTCGATCATCGACCAGAAGGCAGTCGGTCGCTTCATGCCGCCGGTGTTCGCCGGCACACAGGCGAACACGCTCGGCGAACTGGCGCAGAAGATCGGCCTCGACGAAGCCGCCTTCGTACGCACCGTGCAGGACTACAACGCCGCCTGCCGCGTCGGCCGCTTCGACCACACCGCGCTCGACGACTGCCACACCGAGGGCATCGAACCTGCCAAGACGCACTGGGCGCGCCCGCTCGACACCGCGCCCTTCTACGCCTACCCGGTGCGGCCCGGCATCACCTTCACCTACCTGGGCCTGAAGGTGGACGAGACCGCCGCGGTGCGCTTCAACGGCCGGCCCAGCCCCAACCTGTTCGTGGCCGGCGAAATGATGGCCGGCAACGTGCTGGGCAAGGGCTACACGGCCGGTGTCGGCATGAGCATCGGCACGGCCTTCGGCCGCATCGCCGGCACGCAGGCGGCGCGCGCCGCCAAGAACCTATCGAAGAATTCCCTGGAGACAGCCCTTGCAGCCGCTCACTGATCTCGTCGCACGCGCCCGTGCAGATGCCGACGGCATCGGCAGCGCCCCGGCGCGCGTGATCCCCATCCGCCCCGCGCTGCCGCTGACCGCCAGCGAAGGCGAAGTGGCGCGCATCCTGCAGATCTGCAACGCCTGCCGTTACTGCGAAGGCTTTTGCGCGGTGTTCCCCGCGATGACGCGGCGGCTGGAGTTCGGCAAGGCCGACACGCACTACCTCGCCAACCTGTGCCACAACTGCGGCTCCTGCCTGCATGCCTGCCAGTACGCGCCGCCGCATGAGTTCGCGGTCAACGTGCCACAAGCGATGGCGCAGGTGCGCATGCAGACCTACCACGACTACGCCTGGCCGCCTGCGATGGGCGCGCTGTACAGGAAAGCCGGCCTCACCGTGGCGCTGGCCCTGGCCGGCGGGCTCGCGCTGTTCCTCGTGCTGGCGGTGGCGATGACGGGCGCACTGCTGCACGAGCCGCTCGCCGGTAACTTCTACGCGATCTTTCCGCACAACTTTCTCGCGCTGGTGTTCGGCGCGGTGTTCGCCTTCGTGCTGTTCGCATTGGCGATGGGCGTGCGGCGCTTCTGGCGCGAGGTGTCGCCGGCGCAGGAGAACGCGCCCACCGAAGTGGCAGGCGTGCGCGCCGCCGCGAGCGCCGAGGCCGCGCACGACGCGCTGCGCCTCACCTACCTGGGCGGCGGCCATGGCGAGGGCTGCAACAACGAGGACGACCGCTTCACGCTCTGGCGCCGGCGCTTTCACCACTTCACCTTCTACGGCTTCATGCTGTGCTTCGCCTCCACCTGCGTGGCGACGCTCTACCACTACCTGCTCGGCCTGCATGCACCCTATGCGCTCACGAGCCTGCCGGTGCTGCTGGGCACCGCGGGCGGCATCGGCCTGGTGATCGGGCCGATCGGCTTGCTGTGCATGAACCTGCGGCGCAACGCGGCCCACGGCGACGTGGCGCAGCGGCCGATGGACCGCGGCTTCATCGCGCTGCTGCTGCTCACCAGCGCCACCGGCCTGGCCCTGCTCGCCTGGCGCGACACCGCCTTCATGGCGCTGCTGCTCGCGGTGCACCTGGGCGTGGTGATGGGGCTCTTTCTCACGCTGCCCTACGGCAAGTTCGCGCACGGCATCTTCCGCTCGGCGGCGCTGCTCAAGTCCGCGATCGAAAAACGCCTGCCCAGCCGCTTGCAACTGGGCGCCGACTGAAAACCCGAATCCGCCGACCGACGCAAGGCGAGCCGCTCTGCTGAACCGGATGTAACAGCGCCGAAGCCCGCCCGAACGGCCCTGCCTCGCTTTGGCGTGAGAATGGCGGGCCATGCACGTTCGAATCCCCGCCATGGCGGCCCTGCTGGGCCTGGCCTGTTTTCTCTTCTCCCCCGCCTCCCACGCCGCCCCGGCCACCCCCGAGGGCACCGTGGATGCCAGCGCCCGAATCGAGTCGCTCATTTCCCGCATGACGGTCGAGGAGAAGGTGGGCCAGCTCAGCCTCTACGGGCCCGCGGACACCAACATCCCCGGCAATCCGCAGGCCGCCCAGCGCAACGGGCAGCAGGAGATCGACGATGTGCGAGCCGGCCGCGTCACCGGCCTGTTCAACAACGAAGGGCTCGAGCGCAAGCGCGTGCTGCAGGAGGTGGCCGTGCGCGAATCGCGCCTGGGCATTCCGCTGCTCTATGGTGCCGACGTGATCCACGGCTTTCGCACCATCTTCCCGATGCCGCTGGCCGAGGCCGCCAGCTGGGAGCCCGCGCTCGCCGAGCGCACCGCGCGCGCGGCGGCGGTGGAAGCCAGCGCCGATGGCTTCCGGTGGACCTTCGCGCCCATGGTGGACATCGCGCGCGACGCGCGATGGGGCCGCGGCATCGAAGGTGCGGGTGAAGACGTGTACCTGGCCAGCCAGTTCGCGGCCGCGCGGGTGCGGGGCTTCCAGGGCAGCGACCTCTCGCGCGCCGATGCGCTGCTGGCCACGCCCAAGCACTTCGCAGCCTATGGCGCCGCCGAGGGCGGCCTCGACTATGCCGCCACCGACATCTCCGAACGCACACTGCGCCAGGTGTACCTGCCGCCGTTCCGCGCCGCCCTGGACGCGGGCGCGCTGTCGATCATGAGCGCCTTCAACGAGATTGCCGGCATCCCGTCGATTGCCAATCCGGCGCTGCTGACGGGCGTGCTGCGCGACGAATGGAAGTTCAAGGGCTTCGTGGTTTCCGACTACACGGCCGACGAAGAGCTGATCGCCCACGGCTATGCCGCCGACGGCCGGCAGGCGGCCAAGCAGTCGTTCCTGGCCGGCACCGACGTCAGCATGCAGAGCGGCCTGTACATGCGCTATCTGCCCGAGTTGGTGTCGTCCGGCGAAGTGCCGATGGCGCGCCTGGACGAGGCCGTGCGCCGCGTGCTGTGGGTCAAGCAGAAGCTCGGGCTCTTCGACGAGCCTTTGCGAGGGCTCGGCGCCGCACCGGCACAAGCCCGCGTCGAGAACCCCGAGCACATCGCACTCGCGCGCGAGGATGCACGCCGCTCCATCGTGATGCTGAAGAACGAGCGCGCGGTGCTGCCGCTGCCCAAGGCGGGAAAGAAGATCGCGCTCATCGGGCCCTTCGCCTCGGGCACGCAAGACCTGCTCGGCGCGTGGAGCCTGTTCCCGGGCCAGTCGGCCCCGGTGGGTATCGACGAGGGCCTGCGCGCCGCACTGCGCGATGCCGGCAAGCTGGCCGTGGTCCGCGGCTCGAACATCGACACGCCGCTGCCCGGCGGCATCGATGCGGCCGTGGCGGCCGCGCGCGGCGCCGACGTGGTGGTGCTCGCCATCGGCGAGAGCGAGCGCATGTCGGGCGAAGCCCGGTCGCGCACCGACATCGGCATTCCGCAAGCCCAGCAAGACCTGGCCGAGGCCGTGGCCGCCACCGGCAAGCCCGTGGTCGTGCTGCTGAGCAACGGCCGCGCCATGGCCCTCAGGGGCGCGGTGCGCAATGCCGACGCCATCCTCGTGACCTGGTTTCTCGGCGCGCAGACCGGCACCGCCATTGCCGACGTGGTGTTCGGCGACTTCAATCCTTCGGGCCGACTGCCGGTGAGCTTTCCACAGGCCTCCGGCCAGGTGCCCTTCTACTACGGCCAGAAGCGCACCGGCCGGCCGCTGCCCGACAGCGACCAGACCATGGCATTCAAGACGCGCTACGTGGACACCACGAACCAGGCGCTCTACCCCTTCGGCCACGGCATCGGCTATGCGCTGGTGCGCTACGACAGCGTGGAGACCAGCCAGGACCGGCTGCCGCTCGGCGGCACGCTGCGCGTGCGTGCGACCATCACCAACACCGGCCAGCGCGAGGCCGAGGAAGTGGTGCAGCTCTATGTCGCCGAACGCGCCGCGAGCGTGACGCGGCCGGTGCGCGAGCTGAAGAACTTCCGCAAGGTGCGCATCGAGCCCGGCGCATCGAAGACGGTCGAGTTCACGCTGGGCACCGAAGACCTTCAGTTCATCGGCCGCGACATGAAGCCGACCGTGGAACCCGGTGAGTTCGACCTGTGGGTCGCGCCTTCGGCCACGGGCGGCCTGCGAAAGAGTTTCGCTCTCACGCGGGAGTAACCCCGCGCCGCCCTGCCAACTCCAAGGCAAGGCGATTCATGCGCCGGACCGGCCCGCCAGCGCGCATACTCGGCGACCTTTGCTGCTTCGGGGCCTCGCGTGCGAGGCCCCGCACCCTCCGATGCCGGGCTACCGAATCAAGCTGGAACGCATCGCCATCGCGGGTGCCGATGACCTGGTCATCCGGTCGCTGCTCGATCGCCAACAGTTCTCCGACCCGCTGGGTGCGGCCGCTGCACAGGGCATTTCTTCCGCGGCATGGCCGATGTTCGGGCTGCTGTGGCCGTCGGGCGCGCAGCTGGCGGCGCGCATGGCAGCACACCCCGTCGCCGTCGGCGCACGGGTGCTGGAGATTGGCTGCGGCCTTGCGCTGGCAAGCCTGGTCGGGCACCGCCGCGGCAACGACATGACCGCAAGCGACTGCCATCCGCTCACTGCGGGATTCCTGCTGGAGAACCTTCGGTTGAACGCCCTGCCGCCAATGAAGTACCGCCGCGGCCACTGGGGCATGCGCGAGACCGGCGCCGAAGGCGATGTGCGCGGCCTGTACGACCTCATCATCGGCAGCGACCTGCTGTACGAGCGCGACGCCGGCGGCCTTCTCGCGGCGTACATCGGCCGCCACGCAAGCCCTGCCGCCGAGGTGTGGATCGTCGACCCCGACCGCGGCAACCGGCCGGCTTTCAACCGGCAGATGGCCGACGAGGGATTCGGAATGCGCGAAGAGCGGCTCGACCAGCACGCTTCAGCGAACCGCCTGGCCTATCGAGGCCGGGTGCTAACCTACCGGCGCGCGCACGGCTGAACGCTCGGGCGCGAGGACGAACTCAATTCTCTTCGCCCATTCGCGCTCCATGTCCACCGGTACCTATCGGGCATCGGGTGACAGGGCTACTGTCTCAACGAGAAACGGGCCCGAGGGCCCGTCGATCAAAGACCAAACGGCTTACAGGCCAGCTTGGCGCGTGAACGACACGCTGGGCTTCTTGTAGGCTTGCGGCACTTCGTCACGGTAGAAAGCGCGGCGGTCGAGGCTGGCGAGCGGGTCGTGCGCCTTGGCAACGGCTTCGGCCTGGATCACCGAGCGATCGGCGGTCGAGCTGAAGGCTTGCGCGCCGGCGCTGGCGCCGTCGCTGTATTCGTTGCCGGCGCGGGCGGCGGCAACGGCTTGCGGTGCGACTTCGGCGCGCGAGACGCCGGAGTTCACGCTCTGCACGCCTTCATAGGTTTCTGCGTGTGCACCGGCAGCGGCCAGGAGCGAGAGAGCAGCGGCGGCGAGGATCTTCGAGGCATTCATTTCAATCTCCTAATGGGTTGGTTGGTGAGATGAAGTTTGATCCCGAAGTCCCATGAAAAAACGCCGCAAAACGAATCACGGCGTTCACGGGATTGAAACAATCGAGCCGTGCCGACCCGCTGCACGCCGCGAATAGTTAGCCCGGCATTAGTGCGAAATCATCCATGGCCGCTTCGACGGCGCGGACTTGGCGCCGTTGGGTGCGGTCACTGTCGCGTTGCGCCGCGATGAACCCGAACAGCAGCCGCAGCCCGCCGGATGCTTGAAGCGCGCGTAGTCGCGTGAACTCCCCGGCTCGTGCCGCGCGCGCTCGTTGGTCTCCATCGCACGGCGCGTGCCCGAGGCCATCAGCGCGAGCCGCGGCGCGGCCGAAAGTACACGCGGCGAAGCGGCTCCGCAGTCGGGACAGGCGGCCGGCTCGTCGCGTTGGCCCGAAGGCCGCAGCGCGTCGAATCCGCCGCATTGGCCGCAGGCGTAGTCGTAGGTCGGCATGGATGCCTCAGGCCAGGTCGTGCGAGAGCGGCATGTCGATGCTGCCATCGATCATCTTCACAGGCCCCGATGCATTCGGGTTGATGTCGAAGTCGAAGATCTGCGTGGGCAGCCACAGCGTGGCGCAAGAGTTGGGCACGTCGACCACACCGCTGATGTGGCCCTGCACGGGCGCGGTGCCCAGGATCGAATAGGCCTGCGCGCCTGAATAGCCGAACTTCTTCAGGTACTCGATGGCGTTGAGGCACGCCTGCCGGTAGGCCACGTTCACATCGAGGTAGTACTGCTTGCCGGCCTCGTCGACCGAGATGCCTTCGAAGATCAGGTAGTCGTTGTACTGCGGCGTGATCACGCTCGGCTTGAAGATCGGATTCTTGATGCCGTACTTGGCCATGCCGCCCTTGATCAGCGTGACCTTCATGTGCACCCAGCCGGCCATCTCGATGGCGCCGCAAAAGGTGATCTCGCCGTCGCCCTGGCTGAAGTGCAGGTCGCCCACCGAAAGGCCCGCGCCGTCGACATACACCGGAAAGAACACCTTCGAGCCGCGCGACAAATCCTTGATGTCGCAGTTGCCGCCGTGCTCGCGCGGCGGCACGGTGCGCGCGCCTTCGGCCGCTGCCTTGGCGCGCGCTTCGCCGCTCATCTTGCCCATGTGGGCGGTGCCGGCCGATGGCGGGTTGGCGAGGCCGGGCACGCGGGTCGGATCGGTGTCGATGAGCTTCTGCTCGCGCTCGTTCCACACGTCGAGCATCGGCTTGTCGGGCAGGCAGCCGATGAGGCCGGGATGGATCAGGCCCGCAAAGTTGACGCCCGGCACGTGGCGCGAGCTGGTGAACATGCCCTTGAAGTCCCAGATGGATTTTTGCGCTTCGGGAAAATGGTCGGTCAGGAAGCCGCCGCCGTTCTTCTTCGAGAAGAAGCCGTTGAAGCCCCAGAGACTGTCCTGCTTGGCGCCGATGTCGAGCAGGTCGACCACCAGCAGGTCGCCGGGCTCGGCACCCTTCACGCCCACGGGGCCCGAGAGGTAGTGCACAGTGCTCAGGTCGATGTCGCGCACATCGTCGGCGCTGTCGTTGTTCTTGATGAAGCCACCGGTCCAGTCGAAGGTCTCGAGGATGAAGTCGTCGCCCGGGTTGACCCAGCAGGCCATCGGAATGTCCGGATGCCAGCGGTTGTGGATCATCTCGTTTTCGGTGGGCGACTTGGTCAGGTCGACCTTGATCAGCGTGTTCGTCATTTGCAGTGGCTCCTGGTTGGGTTGTGGTTAACGAAAATCAAACGGAGAGGTAGGCCTTGATGCGATCGACGTCGGTCTTGTCGCGCGCGGTCTCGTGCACCAGGCGGCCGCCCTCGATCACGAAGAGCCGGTCGGCCACGTCCATGGCAAAGCTCAGCACCTGCTCGGACACGACGATGGTGATGCCGCGCAGCTTGCGGATCTCGTTGAGCGCCTTGGCGATGTCCTTGATGATCGAAGGCTGGATACCCTCGGTGGGCTCGTCGAGCAGCAGCACCTTGGGGTCGGTGACGAGGGCGCGCGCAATGGCCAGCTGCTGCTGCTGACCGCCGGAGAGGTTGCCGCCCTTGCGGCGTTTCATGTCCCACAGCACGGGGAAGAGCGCGTAGATCTCGTCGGGAATGCGCCGCGTCCTGAAGTTCTCGAGACCGGTCTGGATGTTCTCTTCCACCGTCAGCGTCGGAAAGATCATCCGGCCCTGCGGCACGTAGGCGATGCCCTTGGCCACACGGCGAAAGCTCTCGTCGCGCGACACGTCCTGCCCCGCCACCTCGATGCGCCCGCTCTTGATGGGAAGCACGCCCATCAAGCTCTTGAACAGCGTGGTCTTTCCCATGCCGTTGCGGCCCATGATGGCGACTGTCTCGTTGGCATGGCCCTCGAAGGAGATGCCGTGCAGGGCCTCGCTCTGGCCATAGGCGACGTGCAGGTCTTCGACCTTCAGCATGATGTTGCTCATGGTTCAGTGCCCCAGATAAACGTCGATGACCTTCGGATCCGCCTGCACTTTCTCCATCGGCCCTTCGGCGAGGATCTTTCCCTGGTGCATCACGGTGACCTTGTGTGCGATCTGCTTCACGAAAGCCATGTCGTGCTCGATGACGATCACCGCGCGGTTCTGGCAGATGCGCTTGAGCAGCTCGGCCGTGAGTTCTCGTTCGCGGGCGCTCATGCCCGCAATGGGCTCGTCGAGCATCAGCAGTTCGGGCTCCTGCATCAGCAGCATGCCGATCTCGAGCCACTGCTTCTGGCCATGGCTCAGAAGGCCCGCCTCGGTGCGCAACTTGTCGGCCAGGCCGATGTCCTCGGCCACCGCCTGCACCTTGGCCTTGACCTCGTCGTCGCACTTGAACGCCAGCGCACCGAACACCGAACGGCCCTTCGGGAAGGACACCTCCAGGTTCTGGAACACGCTGAGGTTCTCGTAGATCGACGGCGTCTGGAACTTGCGGCCGATGCCCAGCCGCACGCGCTTGTGCTCGGCCATCTTCGTGAGCTCGGTGTTCTTGAACTTGATGCTGCCGCCGCTGGCGCGCGTCTTGCCGCAGATCAGGTCGAGCAGCGTGGTCTTGCCAGCGCCGTTGGGGCCGATGATCACGCGCAGCTCGTTCCTGTCGATGTAGAGCGTGAGGTCGTCGATGGCCTTGAAGCCGTCGAAGGACACGGTGAGGTCTTCCACCGCAAGGGCGAAGTCGGTGTTGCTCATGGGAGGCTCCGGGTTCAGGCGCGCTGGCTGCCCACGCCTTCGGGCAACTTCGGTTCGGGCGAAGACGACGACGTTGAGGAAAGAGAGGCCGGTGCGGGCGGCATCGGCGTAGATGCGCGCGGCTGCACCGCCGCCTCGCGCAGTGCCTTGCGGCGCTCCTTCCACCAGGGCTTGATCTTTTCGTCCCACAGGCCCGCGAGCCCCATCGGGAAGGCCATGGTCACGCCGATGAAGAGCCCCGCCATCAGGAACAGCCACAGGTCCGGGAAACTCTCCGAGAACAGCGTCTTGCCCGCATTCACCAGCAGCGCGCCGTACACCGCGCCCACCAGGCTCATGCGGCCGCCCACGGCGCAGAAGATCACCATCTCGATCGACGGCACGATGCCCACGAAGCTCGGCGACATGAAGCCCACCTGCAGCGCGAACATCGCGCCGCCAATGCCCGAAAGCGCAGCGGCCAGGCAGAAGATGAAAACCTTGAAGTTCGACACGTCGTAGCCCGAGAAGCGCACGCGATCCTCCTTGTCGCGCATGGCGAGCAGCAGCGTGCCGAGCTTGCTGGTCTGGATCCAGCGGCACAGCACGATGCTGCAGACCAGCAAGCCGACGCAGACGTAGTAGAGAACGTACTTGGCGCTGTCGGTGCGCGTGTCCCAGCCCAGCATCGTCTTCAGGTCGGTCATGCCGTTGACGCCGCCGGTGTAGCCCTGCTGGCCGATGATGAGCACGGTGAGAATAAGCGCCACCGCCTGCGTGATGATCGCGAAATAGACGCCGCCCACGCGGCGCTTGAACATCGCAAAGCTGATGAGCCAGGCCAGCGCCATCGGCGCCACCACCACCAGGATGAGGCTCAGCGGCAGGCTCTTGAACGGCAGCCACAGCATGGGCAGCTCGGTGATCTGGTTCCAGTCCATGAAGTCCGGAATGCCGGGCGTCGACTGGATCTTGGTCGTGACCGGGTCGGAGGCCTCGAGCTTGAGAAACATCGCCATCGCATAACCGCCGATGCCGAAGAACACGCCCTGCCCCAGGCTCAGCACCCCGCCGTAGCCCCAAACCATCACCAGCCCCACCGCAACGAAGGCGTAGGTGAGGTACTTGCCCACGAGGTTCAGGCGAAAGATGTCGAGCGACAGCGGCAGCACGACCGCCAGCAGCAGCACGAGCAGCAGCAGGCTGCCGAGCTGGTAGCGCAGGATCGAGGCCTTGATGAAATTCATCATCGGAACGTTCTCCAGAAAGGAATCGGGTTCATCAACGGCGCACCTTGACTGCGAACAGCCCTTGCGGCCGCATCATCAGGATCAGCACGATCAGCGAGAGCGTCAGCACCTTGGCCATCGAGCCGGTCATGAAGAACTCCGAGACCGATTGGGTCTGCGCGATGCCGAAGGCCGAGACCACCGTGCCCAGCAGGCTGGCCGCGCCGCCGAAGGTGACCACCAGAAAGGCGTCGACGATGTAGAGCGAGCCCGAGGTCGGCCCGGTCGAGCCGATGGTGGTGAAGGCCGCGCCCGCCATGCCGGCAATGCCGCAGCCGATGGCGAAGGTCAGCCGGTCGGTCTTCATGGTGTCGATGCCGGTGGCGTTGGCCATGGTGCGGTTGGCCACGGTGGCGCGCACGCGCAGGCCCCAGCGGCTCTTGTGCAGCGCGATCAGCACGCCACCGGTGACCAGCGTGGTGAGCGCAAGCACGAACAAGCCATTGATCGGGATGTCGAGGCCTTCATGCGGCGTCCACGAGCCCATGAGCCACTCGGGCAGCGTGGGGCTCACTTCCTTGGGGCCGATGAAGGTGCGAAAGAGCTGTTGCAGCCCCAGGCTCACGCCCCAGGTGGCCAGCAGTGTGTCGAGCGGTCGCTTGTAGAGGTGCCGAATCAGCACCCACTCCACGATCCAGCCGACGATGAAGGCAAACACGAAAGCCAGGCCGATCGCGATCGGAAAGTAATACGGCATGAAAGCCGGCGCCAGGCTTTCGGTGACGCGCGCGGCCAGGTAGATCGAATAGGCGCCGATGGTCATGAACTCGCCATGCGCCATGTTGATCACGCCCATCTGGCCGAAGATGATCGCGAGCCCGAGGCCCATGAGCAGCAGCACCGCGAAGAGGCTCAGCCCCGCGAAGCCCTGCATGAGGCCGATGTTCAGCATGTCCGACAGTGTCATGGAGAGTCCTGGTTTGGCTCCCTCTCCCGCACGCGGGAGAGGGTTGGGGTGAGGGGCGGCGGCCTGCTTACTGATAGCCCTTGGGAAACGGATCCGGCTTGATCAGCTCGCTCGATTCCGCCACCACCTTGAACGTCCCATCCAGCTGCCCCTGCCCGATGCGCGCCTTGCTCCACAGGTGGTGGTTCGCATCCAGCTTCACGTACCCCTCAGGCGCGGTCTTCAACTCGATGCCCGGCGAGCCGGCCACCACCTTGTCGACGTCGAAGCTGCCGGCCTTTTCCACGGCGGCTTTCCACAGCCACGGCCCCAGGTAGCCCGCCTGCGTCACGTCGCCGATCACCGCGTCCTTGCCGTACTTGGCCTTGAAGGCTTCGACGAACTTCTTGTTGTTCGGGTTGTCGAGTGACTGGAAGTACTTCATCGACGAATAGAAGCCCGCGAAGTTCTCGCCGCCCACGCCGGTCATCTCGTCTTCGGTCACGGCCAGCGTCAGCAGGAATTGCTTGTCGCCCGTGATGCCCGCGGCCTTGAGCTGCTTGTAGAAGGCCACGTTCGAGCCCCCTACCACCGCCGCGAAGATGCAGTCGGGCTTGGCCACCTTGATCTTGTTGATCAGCGAGTTGAAGTTGGTATGGCCCAGCGGGTAGTACTCCTCGCCCTTGACCGAACCCTTCTGGAAGTTCTCGATGTGCTTGCGCGCGATCTTCATCGAGGTGCGCGGCCAGATGTAGTCGGAGCCGACGAGGAAGAAGGTCTTGGCCTTCTTCTCCTTCGCGCCCCAGTCCAGGCCCCAGATGATCTGCTGCGTGGCTTCCTGCCCCGTGTAGATCACGTTCTTGCTCTGCTCCAGGCCTTCGTAGAAGGTCGGGTAGTACAGGAGGCCGTTCTCCTTCTCGAACACCGGCAGCACGGCCTTGCGCGAGGCGCTGGTCCAGCAGCCGAAGACGGCGGCGCAGTGGTCGTTGACCAACAGCTTCTTCGACTTCTCGGCAAAGGTGGGCCAGTCGGAGGCGCCGTCTTCCTTGATGACCTTGATCTTGCGGCCGAGGATGCCGCCCATCGCATTGATCTGGTCGATGGCGAGCTGCTCGGCCTGGATGGAGCCGGTTTCCGAGATGGCCATGGTGCCGGAGGACGAGTGCAGCTGGCCCACCGTCACTTCGGTATCGGTCACCGCGAGCTTGGTGGTGTTGACCTTGGCCGTGGGGAACTGCGACTGGCCGAAGCTCAGGCCGCTCAGGCCCATCACGGGCAGCGCGGCGGCGCCCTGCAGCAGTCGGCGGCGGCGCAGTGCCAGGGCATTGAGGGAGGGATCGGAATCACGCGACATCAGGAACTCCAGGCAGGTTGAAGAAAGAGTTGGCCGCGCACCATCGAAGTGCATCGGACGGTGCCCCGAGCACCATGGCTGGTACTTTAGAAATCACTCGCGCCGCCGCGAATACGTCATTCAACGTAGCGGCCGGAGGCGCGCCTGCAGCCAGACTCGCAGGCCGTGCACCGGTGGCGGCAGGTGGCGAAAAAGCAGGGAGCGCTTCTTGCTGTGTCTGCCGCCATGCCACTGCCGCCGCCCTCGCCGCAAGAGCCCACCATGCAATCCGTCACCGGCCAGAAGATCTTTCGCATCCGCCGCGACTACAACGCGTGGGTCGCGAACGAAACGCTGGAGGACTACGCGCTGCGCTACACGCCGCGCAGTTTTCGCAAGTGGTCGGAGTTCCGCGTGGCCAACGCGGCCTTCGGCGCCACCTCGTTCCTGGCGCTGGAGGCTATCGGCGGGGCCATCGCGCTGAACTACGGCTTCTCGAACGCGCTGTGGGCCATCCTGGTGGTGGGGCTCATCACTTTTCTCACCGGCCTGCCGATCTCGTACTACGCGGCCCGGCATGGCGTGGACATGGACCTGCTCACGCGCGGGGCGGGCTTCGGCTACCTGGGCTCCACGCTCACCTCGCTGATCTACGCGAGCTTTACCTTCATCTTCTTCGCGCTGGAGGCGGCCATCCTCGCGCTGGCGCTGCAGCTGTACCTCGACTGGCCATTGCCGCTTCTCTACCTGCTGTCGTCGATCGTGATCGTGCCGCTGGTGATGCGCGGCATCACGCTCATCTCGGGCCTGCAGTTGTGGACGCAGCCGATCTGGATCGTGCTGTTCGTCTGCCCCTTCCTCGCGGTGCTGCTGAAGAAGCCCGAGCTGTACGCAGACTTCACGGGCCTGGTGGGCCGCACCTCCGACAGCAGCGGCTTCGATCCGCTGATGTTCGGCGCCGCCGCCACGGTGGCCTTCTCGCTGGTGGTGCAGATCGGCGAGCAAGTCGACTACCTGCGCTTCCTGCCCGAGAAGACGGCCGCCAACCGGGGCCGCTGGTGGGCCGCGGTGCTGGTGGCGGGGCCGGGCTGGATCGTGCCGGGCATGCTCAAGATGATGGGCGGCGCCTTCCTGGCTTTTCTTGCGCTCCAGCACGAGATCCCGGGCAAGCACGCCATCGAACCCACGCTGATGTACCTCACGGGCTTTTCGTATGTGCTGCGCGACCCGGCCTGGGTGCTGGCGATCACCACGCTGTTCGTGGTGGTCTCGCAGATGAAGATCAACCTCACCAACGCCTATGCGGGCTCGCTGGCGTGGTCCAACTTCTTCGCGCGCCTGACGCACAGCCACCCGGGGCGCGTGGTGTGGCTGGTGTTCAACGTGGTCATTGCCATCCTGCTGATGGCGCTGGGCGTGTTCGCGGCGCTGGAGCACGTGCTGGGCTTCTACAGCAACATTGCCATCGCCTGGGTCGGCGCGCTGGTGGCCGACCTGGTCATCAACAAGCCGCTGGGCTGGAGCCCGCGCACCATCGAGTTCAAGCGCGCGCACCTGTACGACATCAACCCGGTCGGCCTGGGGGCGATGCTGGTGGCGGCCGCGCTGGCCATGCTGGCCTACTCCGGCGCGCTGGGCCAATGGGCGCGGGCGTTCTCGCCGTTCATCGCACTCATCACGGCGCTGGCCGTCTCGCCGCTCCTGGCGTGGCGCACGCGTGGGCGCTACTACCTGGCCCGCACCGACATCCAACGCTGGACGCCCGGGCAGATGGTCAAGTGCTCGGTGTGCGACAACAGCTTCGAGTCGGAGGACATGGCGCACTGCCCGGCGTACAGCGCGCCGATCTGCTCGCTGTGCTGCACACTGGAATCGCGCTGCCACGACCGCTGCAAGACCGACTCGCGCGCGGCCGAGCAGATGAGCGGCTGGCTCAAGGCGCTGCTGCCGCCCGCGCTGTCGGGGCGGCTCAACTTTCGCGTGGCGCACTACCTGATGGTGGCCACTTCGCTCGTGGCGCTCGTGGCCACGGTGATGGGCGTCGTGTATGCGCAAGAGACCATCGTGGGCTCGGACCTCGTGGACCCGGCCCTTCGCAGCGCTTTTCTCAAGGTGTTTGCGCTGCTCTCGCTGGTGGCGGCGGTGGCCGCGTGGTGGATCGTGCTGGGCAGCGAGAGCCGGCAGATGGCGCAGGAGGAATCCAACCGCCACAACCACCTGCTCACCGTCGAGGTAGAGGCGCACAAGCGCACCGACGCGGCGCTGCAGACGGCCAAGGAAGCGGCCGAGGCCGCCAACCAGGCCAAGACCCGCTACGTGGCCGGCATGACGCATGAGCTGCGCACGCCGCTCAACAGCATCCTGGGCTATTCGCAGATCCTGCTCAAGGGCGAGGCGGTAGCGCCGCCGCGCGACGCGGTGCAGACCATCCAGCGCAGCGGCGAGCACATGCTCGGCCTGATCGACGGGCTGCTCGACCTGGCGCGTATCGAGGCCGGCCGCCTGCAGCTGGAACCCGCCCCGCTCGCGCTGCCCGCCTTTCTCGACGAGCTCGTGCACATGGTGCGGCCGCAGGCGGAGAGCAAGGGCCTGGCGTTCGTGTACACGCACAGCGGGCGGCTCCCGCCCTGGGTGCATGCCGATGCCAAGCGGCTGCGCCAGATTCTCATCAACCTCCTGGCCAATGCCGTGCGCTTCACCGACAGCGGCACGGTCACGCTGCATGTCGACGCGCGGCGCGAAGTGCTGCGCTTCGACGTGGTCGACACCGGCATCGGCGTGGCGCCGCAGGACCACCAGCGCATCTTTCTTCCGTTCGAGCGCGGCGCCGCCGGGCGCCGGCGCGGCGAGCCCGGCACCGGCCTCGGCCTCACCATCACCGGCCTTCTCACGTCGCTGATGGGCGGCGAGCTGCGCCTGGCCGCCACCTCGCCCGCGGGCAGCACCTTCAGCGTGCGGGTGTACCTGCGCGAAGTGGCCGACCCGGGGCCAGAGGCGCAGTCCGGCGCACTGCGGCGGCCGGTGTCGGGCTACATCGGCGCGCGCCGCACGCTGCTGGTGGTCGACGACCAGCCGGTGCAGCGCCAGATGCTGGCGGGCATGCTCGCGCCCCTGGGCTTCGAGGTGCGCGAGGCCGCAAGCGGCACCGAGTGCCTCGACAGCCTGCGCGAGAACCTGCCCTCCGCGATTCTGCTGGACCTCACCATGGACGACATGGACGGCTGGCAGACCGCGGCACTGGTGCGCGCCTCGGGCTTCGACCGCATCCCGATCATCATCGTCTCGGCCAACATGTTCGAGAACCAGAGCGAGCTGCTGCGCGCCGCGGGCTGCCAGGCCTTCGTGGGCAAGCCAGTCATCGAGTCGCAGCTGATTGCCACCCTGGAGCGGCACCTCGGGCTCGAATGGCTGGCTCTGAACGATCCCATGCCGCCCCCGGTTGACATCGCGCCGCGGCCTCAGCAGCTCGCACTTTCCGAGGACGACCGCGCCGAGCTGATGCGGCTGGTGCAGATGGGCCACGTGCGCGGCCTGCACCAGGTGCTCGACCGGCTCGCCGCCGCTTCTCCGCCCGCGGCCGTGACCTGCACCTGGCTGCGCGGCATGGTCAACCGCTTCGATCTCGACAATCTCCGCAAGGCACTCGCAGAAGATGCAGACACTCTCTCCCCCTGAAGCCGAACGCCACGTGGTGCTGGTGGTGGACGACGCCCCCAGCAGCCTGGGCATGCTGTGCGACACGCTGGAGGCCAGCGGCTACACCGTGCTGGTGGCCGCCGACGGCGAAGCCGCACTGCAGCGCCTCGAACTGGTGGTGCCCGACGCCATCCTGCTCGACGGCATGATGCCAGGCCTCTCGGGGTTCGAGACCTGCCGGCGCATCAAGGCCAATGCGGCGCTCGCGCACATTCCGGTGCTGTTCATGACCGGGCTTTCGGAAACCGCGCACGTGGTCGAAGGCTTCGAGTGCGGCGGCGTCGACTACGTGGTGAAGCCGATTCGCGCGCAGGAAGTGCTCGCTCGGTTGCACACGCACACGCGCAATGCGCGCATCACGCGGATGGCGCGCGATGCCGTCGACGTCGCCGGCATGGGCGTGGTCTTTGTGGATGCGCACGGCCGCATTGCCTGGCGCTCACCCCAGGCCGCGCTCTGGCTCCGTGCCCTCGACGCAGCACCGGCCACGGGGTTGCTGCCCGCATCGCTCGAGGCCGTGCTGGCGCCCGGTGCGGCCGTTGCACTGGTCACGGCGACGGGCACACGGCTGTCGGTGCGCAACCTGGGTGCTGCCGCGCTTGGGGAAACCATGCTTCTTTTCGCCACCCAGCGTGAAGGCACGCCGGGCACTTCTTCTTCGGCACGGCTTGCCGAAGCAGCACTCACGCCGCGCGAGACCGAGGTGCTTTCGTGGCTTGCCAAGGGCAAGACCAACCGCGACATCGGCGAAATTCTCGGCACCAGCCCGCGCACGGTGAACAAGCACCTCGAACACATCTTCGAAAAGCTCGGCGTGGAAACACGCGCTGCCGCAGCGGCACTGGCGAGCGGCCAGCTGGCCTGACAGCAGAAAAGAGGGCCGGCAACACCACGTCTGTCCGGCCCTCTTTTCTGTCTTCTTACCTCTTTGGCGCCGGCGTTGCTGGCACCGCGGGCGTCGCTGTGTTGGTGTCCGACTTGGACGCCGGCACTGCGGGCGTCGCTGGCGTTGCAGACATCGTGGACGATGAAGATTGCGGCGACGGCGTGGCCGGCGTTGCAGGCGATGTGGCCGTGGCTGGCGTTGCTGGCGTTGCGGGTGTCGCTGGCGTTGCGGCATTGGCCGAGGCGTTGGACCCGCTGGTCGCGCCCGCGCCACTACCCCCCGCGCCCGCGGCGGCGCCTACACCGGCACTGCCGCCTCCGCCTCCGCTGCCGCTACCGCCACCCGAGCCTCCACCGCCGCCACCTCCACCGCCGCCGCCCGCGGCCAAGGCAAGGGGTGCAACGCAGGCGCCCATGAGAACCGCCACCAGAGTCGGTGCAATACGTCGTTTCAGCTTCATCGAATTGTCCTTGTTGATGTTTCGACAGGAGCAAACTAGATGAGGCCGGCAACCGTCCTTGTAGTCAAAAGTCATCATGGAAGGCCGGTCCAGTCGGTCGGATGCCGTGCCGCTATGCAATGAATAGCGGTGCAGCCTTGTTCGATAGGGGCCCGCAGGGACTACGGCCATCGGCCGCCCGTGCAGGGCGAGCCTTGCTATTTCTTGCCGCGAGGCAAATGAACGGTAAATGCCGTGCCGTCTGCCGCGGACGACGTCACCGTGATGGTGCCGCCGTGGCCCGTCACGATTTCCCGCGCAATGTAGAGGCCGAGTCCCAGGCTCGTGGCAGGCCGCTCGTGCGGCGCCGATTCGCGGGTCGCAACCTGCACCAGCGGGTTGAAGATCACTTGCATCGCGTCGGGAGGAATCGGCCTTCCCCGGTTCTTGACAACCAGGGTCGCATGCGCCTCTTCGTCCCTGATCAGCAGCACCACGGGATAGGTCGGGTCGCCGTGCTGCACGGCATTGCTCAGGAGGTTCGTCAGGACCTGGCGCATGCGGGCCGGGTCGAACATCAGGACCACGTCGCCTGGCAGATCCGCGACCAGTGCCCGCTGGGGATACGCCGCGCACACCTCGTCGAAGGCCTCCTGGCACAGGGCGCCCAGGTTGCCTTCCTGCGGAACCACCTCGATGCCGCGGCCGAGCCGGGTGCGCGTGTACTCGAGCAGGTCGGTCACCATGTCGTTGATCGACGCAATGCTTCGCCTCGCGACCTGGAGCGTCCGTTCCTTGGGCTTGGCATCACCTGCCAGGCTGAGGAGATGGATGCAGGAACTGAGCGCGCTCAGGGGGTTTCGCAGGTCGTGCCCCAGCACGGCCAGGAAGGTGTCCCTGGAATTGGCGACATGGTCGGAATACGTGGCCATGGCCTCTGCAAGGCCCTGGTCGATGCCCTCGTTGAAGCGCACCACTTCTTCGAGCACCGCGGCGTCGACCGCGCCCACCTTCCCCATCCACAAGCGAAGAACCGTGGCCCGCAGCGCGCGATATTCCGCGCCCAGCTGAGACAGATCGAAGCCCACACGCTGGCGCAAGCCTCCATGTTCGGCGGCAAAGGTCTCTGTTGCGAACGGTACGGCAAGCCCCTTGGACTTGGCTTCGCGCTCCTTTTCGGATTGCGTGGACTCCATTTCGCTTGCAATGGCCAGCAGGATTTCATGCGCATGGTCCCGGAGCTCGACGACGGACATGGTCTCCGCCGGTGGGATCATCGTTCGCGCAAAGGATTCCCACTCGACAAGAATGGGTTCGATGTTGTCTTTGATGAATTGGCTCAGGCGCATGCTGGAGCGAGTATGCGCCCGTGTAGGACAACCGGCGGTTCGGCGAACAGCGCCTGCCTGCCGGAGCGACGGAAGAAGGGGTACTCGACGAAGCGTATCCTGAAGCCCCTCGTACCGGAATACATCCCATGACCGAACAGCCGCTTTCCGGGACGAACCCCGTCGCCCCGCCCTTCTTCCACGAGGCCTCCGGCACGGTCCGCTTCTGGGTGCTGATCGATGGCCAAGCGATGGGCGCGAGTATTGGCCGGGAGATCCTGCACTACCGCTACCACTCCGGTGCCCAGGGCGACGATCCGCTCGAAACCTACACGCAGCACGCCGACCAGATGGAAGCGGCCGTGCGCCGCCGGGTTGCGCAAGGCTCCATCGAGCCCGTGATGCTGCGCGAGTACGACTTACCCCGCGCTTGATTTCGCCCGGCCACCGCGCGTCCAGGTACCGCTTGCCAACGCCACGCCGACCACGGCGCTGGTGATGGCCAGGAGGTCGACACCCGTGATGGGTTCGGCCAGCCACCACCACCCGCCCCCCGCGGAAAAGACGGGCACCAGTCCGCCGAAAGCCGACGCCCGAGGCGCGCCAAGGCGCGAGACGGCAGCGCTGAAGATCCATAGCCCCAGCAATCCGGCAATCACGCCTTGCATCAGTGCCTGCCACAGCACGTCGCGCACGGGAGCGTCGACCAGGCCCGTTTCCCCTCGCCAGAGCAACCATGGAACAAGCAGGATCGCCGACCATGCATTGACGACCGCCGCGCCTTGCCATCCGCTGAGGCCGGACCGCCTGAACGACAGCGTGAACCCGGCCCACAGCACGGCCGCGAGAAGAAAAAGCAGGTCGCCCCGCCAGGCGTTGGTATCGATGCCGCGAAAACTTCCTGCGCCCAAGACTGCCATGCCTGCCACGAGGAATGCCAGCCCCCACGCGCGCGAACGGTCCGGACGGTCTTTCCAGAGCATCCACGCGAGCCCCGTGGCAAAGAGCGGGGATGCGCCCGCCATGAAAACGCCCATGTGCGCCGATGGGGCAAACTTTGTTCCGGTCATGGCGACGAGCCCGAACGGCAGTCCGGCGCCAAGGACCATTCCCAACAGCCAGCGCAACGGCACCCCGCGAGGCAGCAGCCCCACACGCAGCCACACAGGCGCAAGAACCATGGCCGGTATGGCATAGCGCAGGACGGCCAGGTCGGCCGGAGCGATCGTGGTGATCGTCGAGTGGCGCGTGGCCACCTGCCAGGCGCCCCCGACGAGCGCCGAGGCAACACCGGCGGCCAAGCCGACCGAAACGCGAAAATCGACCAACTGCATGCTCCGTTGAGATGAAGCACGCAGTGTTCAATCAATGCAGATGGGGCGCTTCCAGATTCGTGCGCATCTGGCTCGGAGCCATTCCGAAGGCGCGCCTGAATGCCACCGTGAAGTGCGCGTGGCTTGCAAAGCCCAGGTCAAGGGCGAGCGCGCTGATGCTCTGCTCGCCTTCGCGCAGGCGATCGAGCGCGAGCGTCATTCGCAGCTGATTGCGAAACCCGTGCAGGCTCATTCCCGTGTGCATGCGAAACCGGCGCGCCAGGTGAAATGCCGAACAGTGCACCGCGCGGGCAATGTCGTCCAGTGTGTCGCCGCGCTCCGGCGCGGCGGCAATGTAGTCGCGCGCGCGTTCAACCGCACGATGGATCTTCGACGGGCCGAGCCGATCGGCCGGCCGCACGCTCTGGACCAATCCGAGAAGGCGCTCCTGCATCTCCAGCGGGTCGATCGCCAGTGCCGCGTTCGCTTGCAAGCATCGACGCAAGATCGCCTGGCCGCTCGACGGCAAACAAGACCGGCCCGCTGGCTCGACCTCTTCCGCGAGCGCGAGAACCACGCTCCGCTGCCCACCCACCGGACGCTTCAGTTGGTACGGATCATCGGGCGACAACCACAGTGCGGCCGCCGGATCGCATACGAAAGCGTTGGCGCCAAGACGGCATTCGAAGCGCTGCGTCAGCGGCAGCAGCAAGCGAGGCCCTTGCACGCGGTAAGGCGCGCTCCACGTTGGCTCGGCAGCATCCAGCGTGGCCAACTGGCAGCCGATGGATTCGCTTTCGAAGAGAACGCTGCGAAGATAGGTCATGGATCCCGACAAGGAGCGATCAGCGAACAGCCGCCTTCTCCATTCTGACAGCCAAGCTGCCCGCCCTGGTACTTACCCCAAAAATGCTGAAGGCTGATTGACAGCCTCGCTGCCTACGATGGAGGCAAACCACTCAGGAGACGCCATGAAATCCCAGCCTTTCTCGTTGAATCGCCTGACCCGTCGCACCGTTCTGCTGGCCGCCGCGGCGGTGCTTGCCGGATGCGGCAGCCTCGGCAGCCCGCCGCGCGCTGGCGGTGACCTCCACGTGATGACCTCGGGCGGTTTCACCGCGGCCTACAACGACCTGCGACCAGGCTTCGAGCGCAGCAGCGGCCGCACGGTCAAGACCGCGTATGGCGCTTCGATGGGCAATGCCGAGGATTCGATTCCGAGCCGGTTGTCGCGCAACGAACCGGCCGACGTGGTGATCCTTGCGCGGCCGGCGCTCGACGCGCTGGTGGCGCAGGGCAAGGTAGTGCCGGGAAGTCAGGTCGACCTGGTCAGGTCGTCGATCGGCTTCGCGGTGCGCAAGGGTGCGCCCAAGCCCGACATCAGTACGGTCGATGCGCTCAAGCGCACGCTGCTGGCCGCGCCTTCCATCGCCTACTCGGCCAGTGCCAGCGGCACTTATTACGAAACCGAGCTGCTCAAGAAGCTCGGCATCGAAGACCAGGTCAAGCCCAAGAGCAAGCGCATCCTGAGCGAGCGCGTGGGTACGGTGGTGGCGCGCGGCGACGCGGCGCTGGGACTGCAACAGGTCAGCGAACTGCTGCCGATCGAAGGCATCGACTACATCGGCCCGCTGCCAGCCGAGGTACAGCGCGTGACGGTGTTCTCGGCCGGCATTGCCACGGCCTCGAAGCAGCCCGAGGCAGCGCGCCAGCTGATCCGCTATCTCAATTCGCCCGAGGCCGCGCCGACCATTGCGAAGACCGGCCTCGAGCCGCTGACGGCACGTTGATGCGCTGATACGGCCGGTCAGTAAACTGGCGCTCATCCTCCTCCTGAAACGATGGACGCCATGACCCAGCCACAGCCCATTGCCCCTGCTCTTGTTTCCACCTTCGCGCCCAGCGGCACGCTGCGCGCGTCGATCAATCTCGGCAACCCGATCCTCGCGAACAAGGACGCGGCCACGGGCGAACCGGTCGGCGTGTCGATCGACCTCGCGCGCGAGCTCGCGCGCCGGCTCGGCGTGGGCATCGAGCTCGTGGTGTTCGAGAAGGCGGCGGCATCGGTCGACGCGGTCAGGAACGAGAAGGCCGACATCGGCTTCTTCGCCATCGACCCGGCGCGCAGCGAAGGGCTGCGCTTCACCGCGCCCTACGTGCTGATCGAAGGCAGCTACCTCGTTCGCGACGCATCCGAACTCACCGACAACGCCCAGATCGACCGCGCGGGCCAACGGATTTCGGTTGGCGCGGGCAGCGCCTACGACCTCTTTCTCACGCGCGAAATCAGGCAGGCCGAAATCGTCCGGCTCCAGGGCGCGGCAGCCGCGTTGGCGGCGCTGCGTTCAGGGCAGGTCGAGGTGGCAGCCGGCATTCGCCAGCTGCTCGAGGGCGAGGCACTGCGCGAACCGGGCGTGCGTGTGCTGCCCGGCCGCTTCATGGTGATCCAGCAGGCCATGGGCACGCCGGCCAGCCGCGGCGCCGAGGCACAGGCCCTGCTCGCGGCCTTCGTCGAGGAGATGAAGGCCAGCGGCTTCGTGGCCAGCGCGCTCGAACGCCACGGCATCGAAGGCGCGATCGTCGCGCCCGCAGCCTAGCCGACGCCTCTCATCGCGCAGCTCACAGCTTGTGGACCTCGACGGGTCCTTGCGAATAGAACAGGAAGTACCCGGTTCCGGTGCTGAAGTCGTTCTTCTTCCAGCCCGGCGGCACCTTGAACACGCCGAGCTGCCCGCTCGCCACGCCGACGAAGGCGGTGTTCCCGGTGTCGGTGGTGATACGGCGCCAGGCTTCGCGCGTGACGGGCTCCATCTGCATCTTGGGTTCGCTCCACTCGGCGGTGCGCACCTTGTCACGCATGATGTAGCGGCCGCCCTGCCGCTCGATCTTGACCAGTTCCTTCAGAACGCCGTTCTTCTTCACGGCGTAGACGCCGACCAGTTCAGCCTCGGGCCCGCCGCGCGCGCCGCAAGCGGTCAGCAACAGCAGCGCCGATGCGCCGGCCACCAGACAGTTCAGTGCTTTTTTCATGGTGATGCTCATCAGCGCTTCTCGTTGTCGCGCAGCTTCAGGCTGCCCTGGTAGCGCAGCGCGTGCGGATAGTCCTCCTTGCCGCCCGCGTCCTGCACCATCGTCTTCTGCTGGCTGGCCTCGGTCTTGGCAAGGAGCGTGGACGGCAGGTTGACGATGTTCTTGATCTGGTCGTACTGCGCCTGCGTGATGCGGCCGACCGACAGCAGGCGAAACGCGTCCCTTTCGATATTGAGCAGCAGCGGCTTGTTGTCCGCAAAGTTCTGCGCCTTGGCCAGCAGGTCGCTCCACGACTGGGTGCTGTAGTTGCTCACGTAGTAGTCCTGCCCGGTCGGCCCGGCAAGCACCGCGGTGCAGCCCGGAAGATCCAGCTGCGTGGTGCTGCTCGCCATCACGAAGGTCTTGCGCTGTTCCATCGCATCGCCGTAGGCCAGCGTCACGGGAATGGTCCACGAAGACGCCGGATAGACGTTCTGGTTGGGAAACGGCTCCTGGCTGATCGACACGTAGGTGCGGTCGCCCGCGCATTGCGCGTCCACCGTCAGCAGCGGCACGCCGGTCTGCCGGATGAAGCTGTCGCCGATGTCGGTCACCTTCTTGCCGCCGCTCGCCTTCTCGAGCGAGCTCCACAGCCGCGACGGCGTGACGTTGCCGAAGGCATAGTCTTTCAGGTAGATCTGCAGACCCTTCTGCATTGCCTCCTCGCCGATGTAGTTCTGGATCATCTCCAGCACGTGGCTGCCCTTGTTGTAGACGAAGATCGAAGGGCTGATGAAGCCGAAGGAGCCCGCATCATTCAAGTTGCGCTGCACGGGCACCGCGGTATTGCGCAGGTCCGCCACCACCACGGTGTGCTTGTCCAGCACGTAGTCGGAGAAGCTGTAGTAGTCGGGGTGGAATTTGATCGTGGTGCGGCGGTCGAACCAGCGCGCGAACGATTCGTTGAGCCACACGTTGTCCCACCAGTCGAGCGTGACCAGGTCGCCGAACCACTGGTGCGCAATTTCGTGCGTGACCACCGTCACCGAGTACAGCGTGGGCGTGTCGCCCGGCTTGGTCAGCACGCGGTCGGCAAACTCGAAGATGGAGCCCCAGTTCTCCATGCCGCCAAAGCCGGTGTTGGGCTTGTTGTCGTAGCTGTCGTTGGCCGCCACGGTGTCGAACTTCTTGAACGGCAGCGGAATGCCGGTGTAGTTGTAGTAGTAGTCCATGGCCACCTTGGTCCATTCCATCGCGAAGGTGGCCCAGCTGGAGCGGCCCGGCGGCGTGAACCAGCGCAGCGGCATCTCGCTGCCGTCGAGCGGACTCTTGAAGGTGTCCGAGAGAATGTCGAACTTGCCACCGCCAAAGAAGGCGAGGTACATCGGCATCGAAGGCGTCTTCTCGAACGACACCTGCTGGTAGCCGTCGGGCAGCTTGACGGCCGACTTCTGCGCGGCGTTCGACACGGTCTGCCAGTCGCCCGGCACCTCGGCCGAGATCTCGAAGGTGTGGCGGAAGGCCGGCTCGTCCCAGCCCGGGAACCATTGCCGCGCATAGTTGGTTTCGCCCTGCGTCACGATGGCATCGCTACTGACGCCTTCGGGCGTGGAAAGGCCCACCTTGAAGACGCCGGTCGCGGCCGAGCAGAACGGGTTGCGCGCCATTTCCTCGGGCGGGCAGTACTCCGCATCCGAGAACTGGATCTTGCCGTCCCACTCCATGTGCAGCAGGTACTTGCCCTTGGCAATCTGCCCGTCGTTGAGCCGCAGCTGAACGAAGTCGCCCAGCGTCTGCGGCGTGGGAATAAGCGCAATCGCCTCGGAGGGATTCGACAGTTTGCGCAAGGTGGTTCGGCCGTTGGCAAACTTCAGGTTGTGCGCGGCCACGACGATCGCATCGACCGGCTTGAGCACTTCGATCTCCACGTCGCCTCGCCCCACGAAGGTCTTGAGCTGCGCATCGGGCCGGAACCACAACTTGTAGTTGACGGGCCAGACGGTGTCGGGCAGTTCCATCGGCTTCGCGGACCGGTCGATCTGGGCCACGGCCGCGTCCGGTGCAAGCGCCGGTCCGTCGTCGGGCGCCTTGGGCGATGCGGAACTGTCCGCCGCGAGCGAGGGCGCACTCAGCGCGCTGCCTCCCAGGGAAGAGTCGCCGCCGCCTCCTCCACCGCCGCAAGCCACGAGGGTGGCAAGTGTCACGGCAGTGATGGCCAGATGATTGACGGCTGGCTTGACAAATTTCTTCATGATGATGAACGCCTCTTGGTAAAGACAAGCGCCGCTGTGCATGCACCGGCGGATAGCCGGCAATGCACGAACGCGCGCAGTGATGGAATGACCGACACATCGAGCAGGTAGCACCGCACCCTCCCGGCGAACGAGACGTTCGTCAGGAAAAGCGGGAGCTAGCCATGCTTTGTTTTTTCAGCCGGCGCGGCACGAACGTGCAGCACCGGACCACCTCGCGAGCAATGCAGGTGGCCCCAGGATGCGGGGAGTGATGGGTTCCATTCCCGTCGATGCGCGAGGGCGATGGAATGCGGCTGAGCCTGAGTGCCTGGACGGTTGGCTTAGTGCAAGCGCGTCATCGCTGCGTACTCGTGCACGTCGATGACGATTGAAATAGCGGTCGCAACGGCAAGTTCTCTTGTAGCTGTTCTGAATAGCTTCACGTGCGTCTCCCTCCTTGGAAGTGCGCACATTTTTAGCTGAGCACAGATGACAGCGTCAACGAAGCACGGAACTTTTCCCTCTCAAAATGTTCGCGCGCCATACGACGAATGGAGTCATCGATTGCATGCGCGCAATGCGCTACGAAGATGGTTCTTTCTTCATGCCGCGCGCAGCATGCGGGGCAGGAGCATCCGGCGAATCCGGTGTGACCATGGAGCCACACTGATTGCGCGGCAGCCCGGAAGATGTCGCGCAGCGCCGCTTGATCAGCTCCCGCCGTAGCGCGCCACCGTCAGGCCTTCCATGTCGATCGCGGGCTGCCTGCCGTCGATCAGATCGGCCATCACGCGGCCCGTGCCCGCCGCCATGGTCCAGCCGAGCGTGCCGTGGCCGGTGCTCAGCATCAGGTTGGGAATGCGCGTGGCGCCGATCACCGGCGTGCCGTCCGGAGTCATGGGGCGCAGGCCGGTCCAGAAGGAAGCCTCGCGCACATCACCGCCCCTCGGAAAGAGATCGGTCACGACATGCTCGAGCGTGTCGCGCCGCCCGGCATCGAGCGCCAGGTCGAAGCCCGAGAGCTGCGCGGTGCCGCCAACGCGGATGCGGTCGCCGAGCCGGGTGACGGCCACCTTGAAGGTCTCGTCCATCACCGTGGATTCGGGCGCGCCGCTGGCATCGGAAATGGGCACCGTGATCGAGAAGCCCTTGACCGGGTACACCGGCAGGTCGATGCCCAGCGGCTTGACCATGGCCGGCGAGTAGCTGCCCAGTGCCACCACGTAGCGTTCTGCGGTGAAGCTGCCGGCGTCGGTTCTCACGGCGGTGACGCCGGCGGCGCCGTGCTCGATGGCCTGGATGCCCACGCCGAAGCGGAACTTGGCGCCGGCCGCCTCGGCCAGCGTGGCCAGCGCCTGCGTGAACTTGAAGCAGTCGCCGGTCTCGTCGCCCGGCAGGCGCAGCCCGCCGACGAACTTGCCCTTCACTGCCGCGAGCGCCGGTTCGTATTGCACGCAGCCCTCGCGGTCGAGCACCTGGTAGGGCACGCCGGAGGCCTTGAGCACTTCCACGTCCTTGGCAATGCCGTCGAGCTGCTTCTGGGTTCGGAAGAGCTGCAGCGTGCCCAGCGCGCGTTCGTCATACCGGATGCCGGTGTCGGCACGCAGCGTCTTCAGGCAATCGCGGCTGTATTCGGCGAGCCGGACCATGCGGCCCTTGTTGAGCTCGTAGCGCGCCTGCGTGCAATTGCACAGCATCGACAGGCCCCAGCGCCACATGGCCGGATCGAGCATGGGCTTGATCACCAACGGGCTGTGCTGCATGAGCATCCACTTGATGGCCTTGAGCGGCACGCCAGGCCCGGCCCAAGGCGCGGAGTAGCCGGGCGACACCTCGCCCGCATTGCCGAAGCTCGTTTCGAGCGCGGGCGCCGGCTGGCGCTCGAGCACCGTCACGTCGTGGCCCGCACGCGCCAGGTAGTAGGCCACCGAGGTGCCGATGACACCGCTGCCGAGGATCAGAACCTGCATGAGAACAACCCCTTGAAAGCCGCACGCGACACCGGCCCCGAGGGTACAAGGTTCCGCGCTACAGGCCGAGTGCGTCTTGCAATTGCCGTGCCGTCCAGGCGCCTGGGCTGGCGCGGCCAGTCTTCGAGCAGCGCGAACATTCTTGCGTTGCGGGGCGCGTCCAGGTCATGGTCTTGCGCAAGCCGCACGACTTCGCCGCTGAGCGCATCGATTTCGGTGCGCCGTCCGAGCGCCAGGTCGTCCGCCATGCTGGAGCGGGCCTTGGCATCGATGCACAGCATGCGCGCCGCGACGATGCGAAACAGCCAGTCGGGCAGCCGCAACACCGCGGACAGCCGCTGCGCCGGCACCGCGGCCACCTGTGCCGGCGCAATGCCGGCCCGGCCGAGCACGCCCAGCGCCTCGTCGATCAGCGCGGCAAAGCAGCGCCGGTAGCCACGCTGCAGCAGTTCTTCGCGCAGCGGCAGCCCGGAGAGCGCATTGACGGGGTTGTTGAGGTTGAGCAGCAGCTTGCCCCATTGCACCGGCAGCAGGTCGGCGTACAGGTCGAGCGGCACGCCCGCACGCTCGAAGACCGGCTGCCACGGCCGCAGTGCGGTGTCGTCCTTGGCGGCCAGCCGTCCGGCCGTGCCACGGTGAAAGGCACCCGGGCCGATCTCGGCCACGTTGTACGGCACCATGCCAGGCAGCACGCCGAGCGTGGGCCCCGCCTGCGAGGCCGCGGCACAGTTGGAAATGCCGTTCTGGAACGAGACAACCGTGGTGCCCGCGGGCAATGCAAAGGCAAGCTCGGCGGCCGCCTCGGCCGTGGCGCCGCTCTTCACGCACAGGAGCACCAATGCCGGCGTGGCCCCTGCGGGCACCTGCTCGCTCAACCGAAGGCCGGCGGCCGGCAGGCGATGCGTACCGCCTTCGAGGTCGCTCAGCGTGAGGCCATGTTCCGCAAGGCCCCGCAGCACGCGTGGCCGGCCGACGAAGGTGACGGGAACACCCGCCGCCGCCAGGCTGCCGCCGATGAAGCAACCGATGGTGCCCGCCCCCATCACCAGCACTTCGCCGGGAGGGTGGCCGAGCACCTCGGTAGAGGCCATCAGGTGCGTTCCGCCACCCAGGCTTGCACCGATTGGAGCGCGGCCGGCACGCCTGCGGGGTCGGTGCCGCCGGCCATGGCCATGTCGGCCTTGCCGCCGCCCTTGCCGCCCACTTGCTGCGCGACGAAGTTGACCAGCTCGCCGGCCTTGACCTTGCCCACCGTGTCGCTCGTGACGCCTGCAGCCACCTGCACCTTGGCGCCGTCGACCGCGGCCAGCACGACCACGGCCGTCTTGAGCTTGTCCTTGAGCTTGTCCATGGTGTCGCGCAGCGTCTTGGCGTCGGCCCCGTCGAGCTTGGCGGCCAGCACCTTGATGCCGTTGACGTCCACGGCCTGCGCCAGGAGCTCGTCGCCCTTGGACGAAGCGAGCTTGCCCTTGAGCGAGCCTACTTCGCGCTCCAGCGCCCTCACCTGCTCCAGCACCTGCGTGAGCCGGCCCTGCAGCTCGGCGGCCGGCGACTTGAGCGTGGCGGCCACGCTCTGCACCGTGGCTTCGAGGTCTTGCAGGTAGCTGAGCGCGTTGGCGCCCGTGACCGCTTCGATGCGGCGAACGCCGGCAGCCACGCCACCTTCGCTCACGACCTTGAACAGGCCGATGTCGCCGGTGCGGCCCACGTGGGTGCCGCCGCAGAGTTCGCGGCTGGTGCCGATGTCGAGCACGCGCACGCTCTCGCCGTACTTCTCGCCGAACAGCATCATGGCGCCGGTCTTCTGGGCCGACTCCATGTCCATCACGCGCGCATGCGTCTCGGTGTTGGCGAGGATCTCGGCGTTCACGCGCTTTTCGATTTCGAGGATCTGGTCGTGCGTGACAGGGGCGTTGTGCGCGAAGTCGAAGCGCGTCTTGTCGGCATCGACCAGCGAGCCCTTCTGCTGCACATGGCCGCCCAGCACTTCGCGCAGCGCCTTGTGCATCAGGTGGGTGACCGAGTGGTTGCGCATGGTGGCGGCGCGGCGCGCGGTGTCGACCGCGGCCTTGACCGCGTCGCCCACCTTCAGCGTGCCTTGCGTTTGCGTGCCGTGGTGCCCGAACACGTCGGCCTTGATCTTCTGCGTGTCTTCCACGCCGAACTGCACGCCTTCGGCCACCAGCACGCCCTGGTCGCCCACCTGGCCGCCGCTCTCCGAATAGAACGGCGTGGTGTCCAGCACCACGATGCCGGGCTGGCCTTCCTTCAGCTCTTGCACCGCGGCGCCTTCGAAGTACAGCGCCACGACCTTGGCGTTTTCCTCGAGGTTTTCATAGCCGGTGAAGACGTTGCCCGCGCCGCCGTATTCGACGTTGCGGTCCATCTTGAACTTGCCGGCGGCACGGCCCGCGGCCTTCTGCTTTTCCATGGCGGCGGTGAAGCCGGCTTCGTCGACGCTCACGCCGCGCTCGCGGCACACGTCGGCCGACAGGTCGAGCGGGAAGCCGTAGGTGTCGTGCAGCTTGAATGCGACCTCGCCCGGCAGCGTCCTGGCATCGCCGGCCAGGGCCGCATCGAGAATTTCCATGCCGTTGGCCAGCGTTTCGAAGAAGCGTTCTTCCTCGGCCTTCAGCGTTTCGGTGATGCGCTTCTCGTCGACCTTGAGCTTGGGATAGGCGTCGCCCATCAGCGCCACGAGGTCGGGCACCAGCTTGTGGAAGAAGGGCTTCTTCTGGCCCAGCTTGTAACCGTGGCGGATGGCGCGGCGCACGATGCGGCGCTGCACGTAGCCGCGGCCTTCGTTCGACGGAATGACGCCGTCGGCCACCAGGAACGAGGTGGCGCGGATGTGGTCGGCAATCACGCGCAGCGAATTGTTGCCCAGGTTCTTCTCGCCGGTTTCGCGCGCCGCGGCCTTGATGAGCGCATCGAAAATGTCGATCTCGTAGTTGCTGTGCACGTGCTGCAGGATGGCAGCCAGGCGCTCCAGGCCCATGCCGGTGTCGACGCAGGGCGCGGGTAGCTTCTTGACCGAGCCGTCGGGCTGCATGTCGAACTGCATGAACACGTTGTTCCAGATCTCGATGTAGCGGTCGCCGTCCTCGTCGGGGCTGCCTGGCGGGCCGCCCGGAATCTCGGGGCCGTGGTCGTAGAAGATCTCGGAGCACGGGCCGCAAGGGCCCGTGTCGGCCATCATCCAGAAGTTGTCGGACATGTAGCGGCCGCCCTTGTTGTCGCCGATGCGCACCACGCGCTCCGGCGGCAGGCCGATTTCCTTGGTCCAGATGTCGTAGGCCTCGTCGTCCTCGATGTAGACCGTGGCCCAGAGTTTTTCAGCCGGCAGCTTGTAGACCTCGGTCAGCAACTCGAAGGCCCACTTGAGCGATTCGCGCTTGAAGTAGTCGCCGAAGCTCCAGTTGCCCAGCATCTCGAAGAAGGTGTGGTGGCGCGCGGTGTAGCCCACGTTCTCCAGGTCGTTGTGCTTGCCGCCGGCGCGCAGGCACGCCTGGACCGAGGCGGCGCGAACGTAGGGACGCTTGTCTTCGCCCAGGAACACGTCCTTGAACTGCACCATGCCCGAGTTGGTGAACATGAGCGTGGGGTCGTTGCCCGGTACCAGCGAGCTGGAGGCCACCACCGTGTGGCCCTTGGAAGCGAAGAAATCGAGAAAGGTCTTGCGAATGTCCGCGACCGTGAATGTGGGCTGGCTCATCTTTGGATTTCGTCTGCTGTCGAGGGCGGCCTGGCGATGGCGACCCTCTCGTCGAAACCACGGCGTCGAACCGACCTGACTGCTTGATTTGCTTGAACAATCGATTATAGGTTTGGCTACCGGACCGCGCCCCCGCAGCCGGGAGCGGCACTGCCCGGCCCCCGGAACCCTGAAACTAATATGAACGTTAGCGCGCAGAACCAAATGCGCCGGGCCTCGTCCTATTCGTTTCAAAGGTGAATCAAGGAGCATGCATGGCAGGTCAAGAGGCAGCACCCTGGAAGATCGAGGATCTGGACTTTTCGCGCATTGCGCGAGCAGAAGTCCGCCAGGACGAAAACCTTTTCTACCTCGTTGCCTCCGCCTCGTTCATCGAAAGCGGTTCGGACCTCTACACCCAGAATCTGGTCGACTTTTTCCGCGGCGACAACGAAGTCACGGCCTGGCTCACCCACCACTGGGAAGCCGAGGAACTGCAGCACGGCCGGGCGCTGCGCGCCTATGTATCCCATGTCTGGCCCGAATTCGACTGGGAAACCGCCTACCGCGGCTTTCTGGGGGAATACGCCACCTACTGCAAGGTGGAACTCCTCTCCCCGACGCGCGGACTCGAACTGGCCGCGCGCTGCGTGGTCGAGACCGGCACCGCCAGCTACTACCGGGCCCTGGCGCGCGCCACCACCGAGCCGGTGCTGCGCGATCTGGCGAGCCGCATTGCGGCCGATGAGGTCAGCCATTACAAGCACTTCTACCGCTTTTTCCGGCGCTACCGACAAGAGGAAAAATTGGGCCGGGTCCGCGTGCTGGGCATCATCGGCCGGCGCACGCTGGAACTCAAGAGCGAGGATGCCGACTGCGCCGTCCGCCACGTGGTCCGCGCTCGATCACCCGAGCGGGCCGGCGATGCAGCCTACATCCGGCAACTGGGCGCACGCATCAATGGCACGGTGCGCACCAACATCAGCCCGGGGGCCACCCTCAAGATGCTGATGCGGCCGCTGGAACTGCCCCCCAGGGTAGAGAGCGTGATCCAGTACCCCATCAGGCAGTTCATGGAGCATGTGTTCCTACGCTGAAAGGTCTACCCACAGCGAGCTGGATACCACGCGCGCCCGGCGGTCCTCGTGAAAAGGGTGCCCGAGGGCGCGTTGCCGCGTTTTCGAAAGTAATTTCCGCGGCGGCAATCGCCCGGATTTCTCGACGTAAAATCCGCCGCTTGGATCGATAGCCCGTTGCGAATCAGCGGGTTGAAATGCGGGTGTAGTTCAATGGTAGAACGGCAGCTTCCCAAGCTTCATACGAGGGTTCGATTCCCTTCACCCGCTCCATTCAGTCCGCCATGTTCCGCCATATGGCTTCAAAAACTGAATTAGATCAACGACTTAGCCAAGTTGATCCGCCATAAGGCTCCATAACCGAGCATTGCAGCGCAGCGCTTCTCGGGGTACAACTCGGGGAACAGGGGCACTTTTGCCCCCATTTCATGGGCTTGTTCCCCTATGCTCACAGAAGTCGCCTGCAAGAACGCATCTTGCCCTCCTGACAAGGCGCGCGCACGCTTCACCGACGGCGGCAATCTTTACCTCGAAGTGGCTCTGAACGGCTCGAAGCGCTGGTTCTGGAAGTACTCGTTCGCCGGCAAAGAAAAACGTCTCGCGATCGGTGTGTACCCCGCCGTCAAGCTCAAGGATGCGCGCGCCGCGCGGGACGACGCGCGGAAGGTCCACCAGTCAGGCGCCGACCCAACCCAGCGCCGCCGGCTCGATAAGGCGCTCGTCCGCACAAGTGCCATCACCACATACGAGCTAGTCGCTCGCGAATTTCACGCGATCAAACGGAAGGAATGGAGCGCGGCGTACAGCACAAAGTGGCTTCGCCTGCAGGAAAGCAATTTGTTCCCCTGGATCGGCAGCTTACCGCTGCGCGAGATTACCGCTCGTGTGCTGCTGGAGCCGCTGCGTCGCGTGGAGAGCAAGGGCCTCAACGAGACGGCCGTGTCGCTACGCCAGTACGCGGGGCAGGTTTTCCGCTATGGCATCGCAACCGACAGATGCGACGACGACCCAGCAACGAAGCTGCGCGACGCGCTCGGCGCCGTCATCGTCAAGAACATGGCGGCGGTGCTGACGGCGGAGAAAGCCGGCGCGCTCATGCGAGCAATCGACAGTTACCACGGCTTGCCCGCCACGCAGGAGGCGCTATTACTGAGTGCACTGCTTTTCCAGCGCCCCGGCAACATCCGGGCGATGGAATGGTCGTGGGTCGACCTCAACGGCGCGCTCGTCACGATACCGGCCGCGTCCATGAAGCGGACCAAGCAGGCAAAGATCAGCGGCGAGCCCCACCTGGTGCCGCTGGCACCGCAGGCCGTGGCGTCCCTGAAGCGCATGCACGTGCTCACGGGGCACGGCCGCTACGTTTTTCCCAGCCTGCTTTCCGGCGAGCGCCCCATGAGCGACAACACGATCAACACGGCACTCCGGCGCATGGGCTTCGACAATACGGAGATGACCGCCCATGGCTTCCGCGCGATGGCGCGCACGATCATGGTCGACGAGCTCCATATCGACCCGGAAGTGATTGAAGAGCAACTTGCCCACGGCAAGCGCGGGCCGCTCGGCACGGCATACAACCGCGCGCAGTTCAAAGACCAGCGCCGGAAGATGATGGTGACGTGGGCGAACTATCTCGACAAGTTGCGCGCGACAGAGTAGTTATGAAACATAACTACGAAATTTGACCGCAGGGGGATTTGAGCCGCCATGGGCATCTTGTGAGGCATCCATTCAAAAGGTGCCATATGCCGTCACAAACTGCCCAATACCGCCAAGCTAGCCAACCGCTGCAATCTCTCGACGCGGTCCACATCGCGGACGCGCTGCTGAAGGTCCAGACCGTGATCGGAGTTACGGGGCTTTCGGAGTCTTCCATCCGCCGGAAGGTGGCAGCCGGCAAGTTTCCGAAGCCCCTGAAAGACGGCATCCGCTGCACCCGCTGGCGCGCAGGCGATGTGACGCAGTGGCTTCGGTCGAAGGCCGAGACCGCCGCCTCGGCGTGATTCCTCGCATGTCGGGCCTCCCCACGGTCAGCGAGTCGGAGGGCAGTGCTCTCGCACTCGTCGATCCGCAATTCAAGGCCCACGGAGGGCATGCCGACCGGGACCTGCAGCGGGCCGCCTTCCTCTCGCGTCTCACTGGCCTCCCCCGACCAGTCTGCGCCGCCTGGTGCTACCTGCAGTGGATCGAGGCCGCGGAACGCGGGCAAGAGCCCGGATGGTGGCATCGCGAGGCATACACAGTCGCCCTGGCGATTGTCAAACGCAAAGCGCGAAATTGAGCCGCAGTGTGTTTCGCCTTGCCCAGTGGCATAAAGAAAAGCGCCGAGCGTGGGGCTCGGCGCAAACAGAAATCAGCAATGCAAATTCTGAATCGCAATAGCGAAATCGCGGGGCGAGGCGCTTCGCTACCGGCCTCAGTGCCTGCCGAGCTCGCATCGAAGCGCGCGTGGCTCGTGTGGAAGTTCGTGCCCAACGGCGACAAGAAGCCCCGCAAGGTGCCGTACTACGCGTCGGGGCTGCCGCGCAGCGGGACGCAAGGGTCGCCGGAGGATCGGGCCGCGATGGTCACCTTCGACGAGGCGGTGCGCGTGGCGCGCGACGGGGGTTGGCAGGGCGTCGGCTTCGCGATGCACGCCGACTTCAACCTGGTCGCGCTGGACTTCGACAACTGCGTGGTGGACCGAGTCATCGATCCGCGCGTCGCGGAGCTCGTGTCGGGCACCTACACCGAGATCAGCCCCTCCGGCACCGGCCTGCGCGCGTTCATGCGCGGCTCGGTCGAGTCGAAGAAGGACGTGGACGCCGAGCGCGGCTCGTTCGCCGTTGAATACTTCGGCCACAACGGCTTCGTCACGGTCACCGGCGACATCACCGACGAGTGTGCGCTGTTCGGCTTCGAGGACACGCTGTGCGACCTCACGCCGGCCGTCATCGCGGACTACGTGTCGCGGTGGGGCTCGCTCAGCCGCGCGCCGTCGCAGGTGTTCGACGACGATGGCTTCGGTCTCATGGCGCTGTCGCCGACCCTCGGCCTGAGCAACGGCGAGATCGTGGGGCACCTCGACGTGCTGCCGGCGGACCTCGACTACGACACGTGGGTCAAGGTCGGCATGGCCGTCCATCAGGAGACGCAGGGCGAGGGATTCGAGCTCTGGCACAACTGGTCGAAGGCGAGCCCCAAGTACACGACCGAGGCGTACTGCATGGAGCGGTGGCGCTCCTTTGGCAAGTTCGCAGGCGCGTCGATCACGATGGCCTGGCTCATCAAGCAGGCGAACGAGCAACGCACCCGCGCTGGCTACCGTGCGCGCGACGAGTGGAAGGCCAAGCTGACCGCCTGCAGCGACGACTTCGTGCTGCGCGAGAAGATGTGCCCCGAGCTCGCCCGCGATGATCGCATCGGCGAGATGGAGCGCGAGGAACTGGCGCAGTTGCTGGTCAAGGTGTTCGGCGGACTCGGCACCAAGTTCCCCATCGCGATGTGCCGCAAGCTCGTGGCGCCGCGCCGCGAAGAGCGTCAGGACTTCCCCCGAAACAAGCTCGGCGTCGTCGAACCGACGCTCCCCAATGTGCTGAGCGCCCTGCGCCAATCCGATATATGCGGGTTTCGCCCCTCACTCGACACTTTTCGGCAAGTCGTGGACCTGGACGACGGCGCTCAGTTGCGACAACTCACCGACAACGACTACACGTCGGCGCGAGAGCATCTGCAACTAAGCCATTCGTTCGGCGAAGTGTCGAAGGAAAAAATGCGCGACGCAATACTGCTTGTTGCGCAAGAGAACGAGCGGGACAGCGCTCAAAAATGGCTGAGCAGCCTTCCCACATGGGACGGCACGCCGCGGGTTGATCGATTCCTGGGCCAGTGTTTCGGCACGGCCGACACGCCCTATGCGCAAGCAGTGTCGCGCTACATATGGTCGGCACTCGCGGGACGTGTGATTCAGCCCGGTGTGAAGGCTGACATGGTGCCCGTGGCTGTCGGCATACAGGGCCTGATGAAGTCAAGCGCCATCCGCGCGATGGCGCCGCACGAGGACACCTTTTACGAGCTCGACCTTGCCGACCGCGACGACGACACGGCGCGCATGCTGTCGGGCAAGCTGGTTGTCGAACTCCCCGAACTGCGCGGCATGAGCCAGCGTGACGCGAGCGACCTGAAGGCGTTCATTACGAAGCAGGTCGATATGTGGGTGCCGAAATACGTGGAGCACCAGACACGCAACCCGAGGCGTTTCATTTTCTTCGGCAGCACCAACAAACGCGACTTCCTCACCGACCCGACGGGTAGTCGTCGATTCCTGCCCTTCGAAGCGGGCCGTTGCGATCCGGACGGAGTGGCTCGCGACCGCGATCAACTATGGGCCGAGGGCGCTGCACTGTTTGACGCGCATGGCGTGATGTGGGAAGACGCCGAACGCTTGGCCGAAGCGGAGCACCACAAGTATCAGGACGATGACGCATGGGTACCGGCGATTGCAGACTATCTCGATGGTCGGCGACCGCACGATCCGCACTTCCCGAATCCCCTGGCGCGAACCACGACACGCGACGTGTTGCACGTGGCACTCGACAAGCGAGTAGGTGACTTCAAACGGGCCGACGAGATGCGGGCCGCTGCCTGCCTCACCTCAATGGGCTGGCAGCGCGTCAGAGAGATGGCGAACGGCGTGCGCTGCTGGTTTTTCATTCGACCCGCGCAGATGACAGCATGACTTTGCCTCACCTAACCAGCGAATGCCTCACCGTCTCGGAGGTAGGTCAGCCAGTGCAAACCCGCGCCAGCGTTGGATTTCCGGTCGATTGCCCTACCTGCCCTACCTTTTCTTTAACAGTAGACAGAGAGCAATTGATGAGACATGGGAGGTTCCACAGCGCGCCTGGTAAGAAGGATGCAAAACAGGTAGGGCAGGTGTGGCAGGTGAGCCAGTCACTCGACCACTCCATATACAAGCAAGGAAATGCATAAATGACCGATGTCCAAGAAACGCTGCTCCGCATCTGCGGCCCTGCCCTGGTGGCTCGAATCACTCGCGAGCTCGCTGGACAGACGATCCGCGTCCCCGCCATCCGCACCACGACGGCCGCACGTCGGCGCGAGAGCGTCGCGCGTCTGCTGGCCGAGGGCGTGCCATATCCTGCCATTGCCGCGCGCCTCGGTGTGACCTTGCGGCGTGTGCAGCAACTGGCTAGCGAACGTGCACCGACCATGGGGGTGTCGAATGTCTGATTACTTGGATGCTGCAGCGCGCCTCTCGCCCCGCGCCGCGCGTATCGCGCTGCAAACACTGCTGACCGCAGACGTAAGCCGCGTGCCTACTGAATGGTGCGAGGCGTCAGCCATCGCGCTGTATGCGCGCGCTGCGCCTGTGTCGGACCTGACGCCCGACGACTGGGTGACGGTCGCATCGGCCGCGCGACCGTCGGTAGGCTGGATCGCAGCAAGAGCTGAGACCACCGAGCAGGCGAATGCGCGCCTCTGGTTCATCGGCATTCGGCTCGACGCTGAGCAACATAGGTTGTCGCGCCTGTGAAACCACGCAGCGCCCCGCATGGTTTGAGCAGTTGTACCGACGTGCGGCAGATCGCCGGGGACCCTGGTGATTCCGGCAGCCGCGCGGGGTCGAAGAGGCGCGGTGATCGCCCGTTTTTCGAATTTTCAATCTTGATGAATCAAGATTTGCGCAAGGCTCTGCAGATATTTCATTTTCTACCTCGGGCTATGCGCCTTCGGTGTTAGTGCGGATATTCAGCTTCCATCGGATGTTGCCCTCCGCCGCCGTGTGCTGATGCTTGTTTTGAGGCGGGAATTTATCTGGCTGATTGCAAGTGACTTCCTTTCCGCACCCGAGACAGAGGTAGATACCCGAGACGGGTACGTCATCCCCAGGGCCATAGGTCGTAGTCCAATGGACTCCTTTTCCATCACTCTTCACCAACTTCGAACCCTCGATGTGCCAAGCCATATCTCACTCCTCGTTGTGGAGGCTGCAGCTTATCGTGCGTTCGGGACCTTCTTCCCGGAGTAAACCCGACATCTCCTTTCGCCCGCACTCCTCGTTGATCATTTGAGCATGTCCCGAAATTCATCCGCAGGCATTTGGGCCGTGATGCCGGCAAAGTGCCTAGATCGCAACTTTGTGTGATCTTCAGATGAATTCCGATTCCTTCAACGAACTGGCCGAGACGCCCGCTCCGTCGTCGCCCGGCTATTGGCGCCTGCCGGCAGCGGCCAAAATTCTCGGCATCCCTCCGGAACTGCTCTGGCGCGGCGCGCTCGACAACACCTTCCCGAGTCCCGTTCGCACCCTGCGTCCCAACGATCGCGGCATGCGTTTTGTGAACGCCGCCGACGTAGTGCAACTTGTCCGCGGGGGTGCGCGATGACCATCCGCGTCGATAACAGCGGCATCAAGAATTGGAAACTGCATGTTGCGGCCCGAGTTGCAGGTATCACGCCGGCTCAGCTAGCCGAGGGGATTGCGTCCCAAGAAATTCCAGGGCGCACCCACCCGATTCCTGTTGACCCCGTGCGATTGCTCGCCACAGATGGATTGGTCAACGGACATGATCTAGAAGCATGGCTTGCTACGCCCGAGGGTGCCGCGAAAATTTTGGAGCTTCAGGAGGCGCAGCCATGAGCACGCCGAAGGACCTGAGCGCAGCGCTCGACGCGCTCGCCAAGGGCACGCTCACGGCCGACCAATTCGTCGATGCCCCTGCCGTCGTGAAGTACGGCACCGAGTGCCGGCGAGCGCTTGAAGAAAAGAAGCAGACCGCCAACCCAGTAGCCGGCATTCGCATGTCCGATGCCCTGGCTCGCCTCGACGCTCGCGGAAAAAACACGAAGACCATGGCAGTTGTCGCAGCCGACTACTGGAACAAGCGCAATGCACAAAAGGACAGCCAATGAAGAAATTGATCTACGACCGTTCGCGGTTTGCACGGCTCGCTGCGCAGGCCGATAGTGCACGCCTTGTCGCACTGGCAGCGTCCGATGCGCTTGTTGAGATACGGCGGGCGGTGGCTTCAACACGGCGCAATTGTCAGATGCATCCGCATGACACCGAAGCAGCCTGGAATCTCAGATGCGATCGCGCTTGGTTGCAAAACCTGTTGGACAAGACGCCCGACTTGGAGGCCATCGGCATCCGCCCGGTGGTGTTGCGCGAACTGGTCGGGCTGCTGGAGCAACTCGACTACGCAGCGGCAGACGCTGCTCGCACGTCCGAGCGCAGCAAGCAGCAATCGGCGCTCATCGAGCGCCTCGAAGCTTTCATTCAGTAAACAGAGAGGCACCCGATGACCCCGAAAACATCTCTCGAAAAGCTGGCTGCCGTTCGCGCGCAGCGCATCACCAAGCTGGCCGAGCGCGCCACCATCGCGCAGTTCGAACTATCTCGCGATGAAGCAGTCGCGAAAGTGCGCGCCACGCTGGTCGCGCACGAGGAACGCGGAGCGCGCGCAGCACAACACGCGTGGTCGACTGTCCTGACCGGGCAACCCGGCCAGTTCTTCACCGTGCACGTCGATCGCACGGCGAACCTCGGCGACTTGCTCGTCCCGCTGCTCGGTGTGGATGCCGTCCTGTCCGCGCTCACGCGCCACCTCAACGACGGCGACACCCTCGCAAAGCCCGACCGCGCCGCGCGCCTGGAGGCCCTGGACGCAGAGCTCCTGCAACTCGAACGCGCAGAAGAGACGTTGATTCGCGAGATCGAGGCCACGGGCGGCGACGTGCTGCGCCGATCTGATGCAAACCCGGTTGTCGTGCTCGATGCGGAGGTGTCGGCATGATCCAGGCCTCTCTGACCATCGAACTCGCAGCCGCGGCGAAGCTCCCCGCCCGCGTCGTGCAAGCGCTATTGTTCAGCGACTCCGTCAACCTGGACACGCCCGACAACGCGCGCGCGGCCGTGGCCCGTGCATCTGAAATCTGCGGCATCTTCAAGGTCGCCGCTTCGGCTTACAAGGAACACGGCATCAATCCCGAGATCGAGATGGCCCAAGCCGTGAAGAGCGGTGCGGCCGTGGAGGCTTACCGGGCCGCCGTCCTGAGCAAGTTGGCGCAATGGGACGAATCTGCGCACGTGGACAGTTTCCTAAGCCAAGTCGAAGCCCCGAACGTGTCCACCATCGACGAGATGGCACGCCAGTTCTACGCAGAGCGGAAAGCTAAGGCCGAGGCCATTGCGGTGCTCACCGCAAAGGTGAAGACGCTCGAAAGAAAACTGCACGAGCGATGAAGAAAGACCGATTCGACACCGACGAGCCGCGCCGCGTGCGCTGGTCTGATGCCGAGTCGAGTCCTCTGCTCGCACCCCACGCGCCCGCCCTGGCCCGCTGCACCACGCTGGAGATTCGGGTCTATCGACTCGGCGGGGTCTGGCGCCTGAAGGGCGGCCCCGCGTCGATCGACCTGCGCGTCGAGGACATCTCAGCCGTGACATGGGATGACCTCTACGGAGCACCGCCGCGCGCAGAGGCGGGCATCACAGCTTGGAAGCGGGCACGCCCTGCTCATCGCAACACACCGATCTAGGAATTCCAATGGCGACGAATAAACGCGATGTCGAGCTCGGCATCAAGGTAACGACCGACGGCAGCCAAGGGGTCAAGGACCTGCAGGCTCAGGTGCGAGACCTGGCGAAGGCCGGTGGCGATGCCGCACCAGCATTCCAGCGTCTCGCCGACGACATGGATAAAGCCGCAGCGGAAACACTTCGCCTGCGCGAAGCAGAGAAAGCGCTCGTCGCGAACATCGCGCAGACCAAAACCGGCATCCAACAGCAGACGGATGCATTGAGGCGATCGGGCATCGAGACCGATGCAGCGACGAAGAAGACCGCGGACTACAAAGCGCAGGTACAAGCCGCCCGCTTGGCAATTCACGACGAGGGCATCGCCCTACGGGCGAAAAAGGAAGAGCTCACCAAGATTGCAGGGGAAACCGCGAAGGCCGCAGCCGCCGAAAAGGAACTCGCCACCCAGGCAACGGCCGTGGTCAAGGCCACAAAGGCGGCGAGTGACAGCGTGGGCGGCCTGCGCAAGGTGTCCGACGACGCAGTCGGTGCACTGCGCCCCCTGGTGTCCGCGATGGCTGCAGCCTTCGGCGCGCAGCAGTTCGTGCAAACCATCGCTGAGCAGCAGCAACTTGCCCTTTCATTTCAAGCCATCTTCGGGAGCGCAGAACGCGCCGCGCATGAGATGGAGTTTGTGCGCACCACGGCGAACAAACTCGGCATTGAATCGCAGGCGCTGGCGCGCTCCTATACATCGCTGGCGGCCGCGACGAAGGGCACCGCGATAGAAGGCGAAGCTACGCGAGCGGTTTTCGAGGCAACTGCTCGCGCCATGTCTTCCCTGGGCAAGAGCAGCGCACAGACCGATCAAGCTTTGACAGCCATCAGTCAGATGGCCTCCAAGGGCACCGTTTCCATGGAGGAACTGCGCGGACAACTCGGCGAGGCACTCCCTGGCGCCATGGAGGCAGCCGCAAAGGGTGCCGGCATGACGGTGGAAGGGCTCACCAATATGGTCGAGGCAGGACAAGCCCTTGCAAAAGACCTGTTGCCCGCCCTGACCTCGGGGCTCAACGAGCTCTATGCCAACGCTGTCCCGCCGCAGACAATTTACTCCGAGTGGGCGCGCTTGAAGAATGTCATGGCAGACACTGCCAACGCCATCGGCGAAGGTGGCGCTTCGAAGGGGATCGCGAAGGGCCTAGCGTGGGCGGCCCTTGGCGTCCGCGGGCTCAGCAACGCGGCCGACGTGGCGGGCACGGCCATTGGCGAATTTGCCGCCGCAGTGCGCACCGGTAATTTCGACCTGCAGCAGGCGGCCGCGCTCAACGCGAAGTACGACCGTGAACTGACTCAGGCGGCCGAAGCCGCCGGCCTGATCACAAAGGCGTTGGACGGCGCGACGCAAGCCACGCAGGCGCAGGTGCGCGCCGTCGACAACGCCATTGCCGCGCAAGAGCGACACACGACCTCGAACCTGGCCGTGCGCGCCTCCTACGGCGAACTAATCAAGGGTGCTGCACAGTACACCGACCTGATGACGAAGAGCGCAGCAGCGCGCCAGGCCGAAGCCGCGACGCTCACCTCGCTGGTCAGCATCTACGGCACCGAGGCGGAGCGCCGGCAGGCCGCGGCCGAGGCGGCAAGTGTGCAGGCGCGAGCCTCAAAGGACCTGGCCGACGCGCGCAACGCCGAGGCGATCATCGCGCAGAGCTACAGCCTGCGATTGCAGGAAGAGGCGCTGCAGCGCCGGGACACCACCCGCGCCACGCAGGACCAGATCAAAGCAGCGCAGCAGTCCGCCGATGCCAAGCGCGCCGAAGCCGATCAGGCGATTGCCGGCGCGCGATCCAAACAGGTTGAGGTGGCCGCGGCACAGGCAGCCGCGGAGGCGTACAAGGACAACGCCGCGCGAGTCTACGAACTGCGCGGCGCAGCGGCCGAGGCAGCCCGCGAAGTGGAACGCCTGGTCGAAGCGCAGAAGAAGGGCAAGGCATCGAGTGACGACGTGGCCGCAGCGCAGGCACGCGCCGCCAGCGCGACGGCCCTCTATCGCGACGCCTTACGCGATGCCACCGACGCGGCGCAGCGCAAGGTGCAGGCCGAGCAACGATCCGGGCAAGTCACGCAGTCGGCAATCAGCGTGGACATCGAGCGGGCCAACGCCATGCGCGAGGTGGCACAGGCCAATGGCGACGCCACGGCCGCCACACAGGCACAGATGCAAGCGACGGCGCTGCAGGCCCGTGCAGCCGACGAAGCCGCCGCCAGTGCCCGGCGGGAAGCGCAGGCAATCCACGATGCGGCCGACGCACGGGAAAACGAGCTTCGCGCTACCGGAGAACTCACGGCGTCGAAGCTGGCCGAGATCGACGCGGCCCGACGCAGTGCCGACCTCAAGGACCTGGAAGCTCAGAAGGCCGACATCCTGGCCGACAAGATTCGCAGCCTTGCCAACAGCGAACAGGCGCGCACCGCTGCACTGGAGGCGAGCATCTCGGCGCAAGAAAAGGCCCTCGACCTGGCCGAGCGACAACTTGCGCTGGAGAACCGACGCAAGGGCGTCGACAAAAATGGTTTCAGCCTGGACAAGGCGGGAAACACGATCAACGCAGGCGGGGCCACGCGTACGAGCGTCCTTGAATTTCTCAAGGCCGCGGGTGTCACGGATGACGCGCAAGCACGGCGCATCACAAACGAATTTGCCGACAGCCGAGGCGACATCCCGTTTTTCAACAACCCCGGCCAGAAGAAGTACGGCGGGGACGGGAGCACCCTGAACACGGCACTGCTCAAGGCTGCGGAGAGCGTGACATTCGGCGCCGGCAACCATCAGCAGTCCAGCGCGTCGGCCCCTGCGCAACAGGGCGCGGCGGACAGCCGACACACCGTGGACTTCAAGTTCCCGGACGGCAGCCGCGAACAGTTCGGCATGGCGTCCGAAGAAGAAGCCGCGCGCTTCACCAAGACGCTCACGAACCTGTCGAAGCGCGTGACGCGATGAGCTCGACTATTTCCTTCGCGGCCGCTTGTCGCCAAACGTCTTCTGAACGTGGGCGAGCGCGGCCCCTTGTTCAATGAGGGTCATCGCAATCGTTTTCATGTTCAGCACATAAGGGTAGGACCTCATGTTTGGACTTGCAGCGGTCATCGCCACGTTGACCAAGTAGAAGCGCCCGTTATGGCGCTCATCGACAGGACACGAGATCGGAACATCGTCACTCACGGGCTGCCCAGGCAGGGCGTAAAGGCGAAACTTGCGAGCCGACGAGCCACCGCGATTCGGCTCAACGCGCGCTGCGATTGTCCACATTGGTCTTCTCCTTTGCTGTTTCGCAAACAGGATAAGGCCCTATTTCCAGAGTGCGACACGCCGTATCCGGTTTGTTCCTTCTTCAATCTCTCCCTACGCTTCACCCATCAGCAACCAACTTGGAGCGCCAGTAATGGTGATCGGAAACAGGGAACTTGGTGGCCTCATTGAAGAGCTAGCCGCCGCTCATGGGGCCGACGTTTGCAACTTGGCGATGATGCGCCAAGTTTGCATCGGCGCGGTTAGGAGCCTGAGCGCGAAAACTGGGCTCGACTTTTCTAATGTGATCTACATGCTGCACTCATGCGTAGCGTCACACATCCTGCTTGCCGGCACCGATGCAGCCGCGGTTAATCGCGTTTCAGCAGATGCGGGGCATGCGTTTGCCGTCGCAAGCCTCATGGATGAGATTTCCGAATGATCGAAGAGGCATTCGACGCATTTGCGCGTTCCGTTGCGGCGCACGTGGCATGCGAGGTCTCGCCTTGCCCCGTGTACCTAGCACCTGATCGATTCGTGACGATCAAGCTCCATGCCGTAGTCAGCGGCTACAGCGAGGCCGCCATCCGGTCGAAGATCAAAGAGGGGGTATGGCTCGAAGGGCGCGAGTATTTGCGGGCGCCGGACGGCCATGTATTCATTGACCGACAAGGTGTGCAGCGGTGGCTTTCCCGGGGAGCCTAGTAATTTACCCTACTGGACAAGAACACATGCGATTTGTCTTTTCTATCGCAAAATAGTTCTCCATCAAGAACATTTTGTCTCCGTCTTCGTCTCTTCTCTGCAATAATCCGGCGAATGGCAGACGAAGACATCGTGGTCGAAGGCATGCAGCTACTCCTGCAGCAGGTGGAGGGCGAGGTTGCCCGTGCTGAAGCCGATCACCAGCGACTGGTGGAAGCCGTGACGCTGGCGCGCGCACGCGTGGACGCACTTCTAGCCAAACGGCACAAGATCGTCGCAGCGCTCTCGGCAAAGGCGCTGATAGAACTGCAGCCGACCAGCCCGTCTACCCCTCCGATCTCTGCTGCGACAGCAGCAGCAATTCTTATAGGTCGCCCAATGCTCTTCGGCGGCGGACCGCCCACATCCTCGCCAATGCAGCAGGTTTTTCAAAGCCGGCGAGCGTGGCGTGCCGACGTGATACGGCGGATTGAGAATTTGCTGCGTCCTGGACGACCACTAGCGACGAAAGCGATCTTTGATGAGTTGTCTGCGCAGAACGTCGATTTCAGTGGAATTAAGAACCCCTTGCATCGGTTAGTTCAGATCATGTCGGAGACGCCGCACCTGCATTCAGATCGGAAGCTTGGGTGGAGCTTAGCGTCGGCACCGTTTCCTTCGATAGATAACGCCGCACTGGCCCCTACGGCACAACAAGACCTTGCGGAAAATGATGTACCTCAAAAAGGAGACGACGATGAGCTATGAAGCCATCAACGACAAAAGCCTCTAGGTATGAGCTAGAGGCTTCGTCAGGTTTGCGTGTGACCGCCCACCAATGTGTCTTTCTGAGGGACAACCACAGTTTAAACGCTGCGGTGTTGGTAGGGCAAGGTCGCTGTCGATAACACTACAAAGGACACGACATGCCTGCATGTATGTACCCGCGGAGTGTGCATGTGCGCCCTTACGTTCGCTTCCGCTTCGGCCGGCTGGAGAACGTTTGTGAGCATTGCCGCTCGATGCCTGGTCAGTTGAACTTGTTCTGACCACACTGCCGCCGCCCTTCCCCCGGCAACGGAAGAAGGTGCCAACTTCGACAAGTTGGATACAGCCCGCCTTCGCGCGGGCTTTTTCTTCTCCTCTAAAAGACCATGGCGAATCGGACCGGCAAGAACGGGGAACACAAGGGGGAACACTGAGCGATCAAACAGCAAAAACCTAGGCTGAATGCGGCTTCCAAGCCACACTTAGCTTCCCTTCACCCGCTCCAGATGTCCAGCAAGGTCGTCAGAGCACCACAGGTTCGCAATCGCAGTAGCGACCTGAACGTGATGAGACCTGCCCGGCGAACCGGGGGCCACATCCACCCCGCCCAGCAGTTGGGCTTTCCACCGAGCGTGGCAAAGATGTTGCCCGGCCCGCAGCCGAGATCGACAACCACCTTCCCCGTCCAGTCGCCGCCAGCGGCCAGCCACCTGCTCTTGAAGTGCCGGTGGCGGTAACCCAGATATTCCTAGGCCCATTGAAGGTTGCCGAAATAGGTTGCATTGGCAGTGATCGCGCTGGAGGCCCGTTCGAGCTTCGAATGGAATCAGCTTCCAAAAAGTTCGAGGACACATTGGCAATTAGATATCGCCTCGCATTTCGCGGCCTTCAACAAAAACCCCAGCCTAACAAGTCAAGTTGTTGCAGAGAATCACACGACTCCCGGATTCCTTGCCGAATTTTTTAAAACTATTACAGAATTCGGGTAGTTCATAACAAATCTGGTACCGCTTAATTGCGAGTTGCATAGGCCGTAGGTAGTAAGTACCGGCGGCCCGGATCCGTCGCGCTCTCCCGCGGGAACCGCATCTACCCAATAGTCAGCAGGACCTCTCTCCTGCCCTCGATCCCCTGAAATCGGATCTAGCCATCCCCTGCCTTCTCTACCGAAATTGAGTCACCGCCTGGGTGGGGCGCACGCCTGGGCACCGGCAAATTCCGCCGAACCAGACGCGTCCAGTGGCAGGCGCTTTGTCATGGTTGTGGACCGCGGAAAGGGGGCGATTGTCTCCTTCAAAAGGGGGCGCATCGCTCATGCGGGTGGCGGGCGCAATTTCTACAGTGACTTCCATGGCTAAAAGCTTTTCTGTGAAAAGGCGGCGCCGCGCAGATAGGAAAACCCGGACCCGCCGGGCCTGCGTTCGGCTCGCAACTCAGCGGTAAAGGCGCTGGCTACCCTATTCACGCGATCTAAGGTAGTACGGTTATGTAACGATCGTTTCGGGAATGCAACTTGATGAGTTTTCAGCTACTCCGCCGCAAGCAAAGTCTCTAGGATTACCAGCGAAATACAAACCTACGTACTACATACATTTTTCTTAATGATGTGTAAATCGCTGCTGATCTATTGCATGCATTTCTTATTACATCTCTCCCATGAAATCCCCATCCGTATTGCCGGTGCAATTCGCGCCCCTCCATCTTCCATTGGAAGATGTATTTGCGTTGCGCTTGAATTCAAAAAAAAAGGCCGAGCGGATCGGCGGTGCACTGGAGATCGACCCGGAAAATGCACTGCGCTGGACCCGATGGATCGAGGCCTCGGCGCAGTTGCCCGATACCCCTTTTGCGGCCGCCTGGCTCCTGTTGCAGGCCCGCTGGCTCGGCACGCAGGAGCCCGTCCTCCACGAGATTTCCAGGAGCGGATCGGAACCGGCGGCGAGCCGAACGGCGATTGCCGCCGCCTTTGATCCCGGCCAGACGGCCAGCAACTGGCTGGCCACGCTCGACGAGCGACGCCGCGCAGCGGCTGCGAACCCGTCCGGAGCGACACCGAGCTCGCTCTGGCTGAGCGGCAACGCCAGCGCCGCCGATTCCCAGGCCCCTCTTCATCTTTGGCTGTCCACCGCTTCGGGCACGCCGCGTCTTCATGCCGAAGCGGCGGCGACCCTCCTGGACCCGGCAACGGCAGCGCAACTGCTCGCGGCCATCGCCGACACTGCCGCCGACCTGATGGATCGCACCGGCGCTCCTCTCGGCGACATTCGCACCCTCTCTGCCGCCGACCGCGAGCAGCAGCTGTCAACCTGGAACGCCGCGCTGTCTGCGCTGGACCGCAGCCTCACCGTGGTCGAGATGTTCGCCCGCCGGGCCGCTGCCGCGCCCGATGCCGTCGCCCTCGCGGAGAGCGATGCGCAGATGAGCTATGGCGAGCTCGACCGGCAGTCGGACCGGCTTGCGCACCGCCTCCAGCACCTGGGCGTGCGTGCGGGCGACAGCGTGGGCCTGGTGCTCGAGCGGTCGATGGACGCCGTGGTGGCGCAGCTCGGCATCCTCAAGGCAGGCGCCGCCTATGTGCCGGTGCCGGTGGATTTTCCGCCGGAGCGCATCGCATACATGCTGGACGAGGCGGACGCACGCCAGGTGATCGCCACATCGGCGCACCGCCACCTCGTGCCCGAGTCCCGGACCGCGCTGCTGCTCGATGAGCCCGAGGCGGCCGAACTCACCCCTTGGCGCGCACCGGACATCGACGGCGAATCGGTGGCGTACGTGATGTACACCTCGGGTTCCACGGGCATGCCCAAGGGCATCGAGATCTGCCACCGCGCGATCCTGCGCCTTGTCGTCGACGTGGAATACGCCGATCTGGCACCAGGGCGCGCCATGCTGCACGCCGCGCCGCTCGGCTTCGATGCCGCCACGCTCGAAGTCTGGGGTCCGCTGCTCAATGGCGGCTGCTGCGTCGTTCACGGCGAGCGCGTGCCCACGGGCGCAGGCCTTGCCGCCACCATCGCTCGCCACGACGTGCACACCGCCTGGCTGACGGCCGCGCTGTTCAACGCGGTGATCGACGACGACCCTGCGCATCTCTCGGGCCTTCGGCATCTCATCACCGGCGGCGAGGCGCTCTCGGTGCCCCACGTGCGGCGCGCGCTGGCTGCGCTCCCGGGCCTCGCATTGAGCAACGGTTACGGGCCCACCGAATGCACGACCTTCGCAGCCACTTACCGCATTCCCCATGCGCTGCCATCGGACCTGCGTTCGGTGCCGCTCGGCCGGCCGATCAAGGACACCGTGCTGCGCGTGCTGAGCCCCTCGATGGCGCTGCTGCCGACGGGCCTGATCGGCGAGCTCTGCATCGGCGGCCACGGACTGGCGCGCGGCTATCTGCGGCAGCCGCAGCTGACGGAAGAACGCTTCGTGCCCGATCCGTTCGGCCAAGCGGGCGATCGCCTCTACCGCACCGGTGACCTTGCGCGCTGGCTGCCCGACGGCACGATCGAATTCATCGGGCGCCGCGACGGCCAGGTCAAGATCCACGGCCACCGCATCGAGACCGGCGAGGTCGAGATGGCCGTCCTCGCCCATCCGGCCGTGCAGTCCTGCGCCGTGGTGGCGCGGCCCGATGCCGACGGGCAACTGCGCCTGGTGGCCTACCTCGTCGCGCGCTCGCACAAGGTTTCGTGGGACGCGCTGCGCACGCACTTGGCCGCACGGCTGCCGGCGGCGCTGCTGCCCTCCGCCCAGGTGTGGCTCGACCAGCTTCCGGTCACGCCCAACGGCAAGCTCGACCGCAGGGCGCTGCCCGAACCGGTGGGCGACCGCCCCGAACTGGCGCAGCCGTTCGAGGAAGCGCGCAACGCCACCGAGCAACGGGTGTGCGAAGCCTTTGCACGCGCACTGCACATCGGCAAGGTCGGGCGCCACGACAACTTCTTCGATCTCGGCGGCGATTCGCTGCGGGTGCTGCAGGTGTTGGCCGAATTGCAGCGCGACAGTGCCCAGCCGCTGTCGACCACCCTCTTCTTCCGGCATCCGACGCCGAGCGCCATGGCGGCTGAGCTGGAGCCGGGCTCCGGCGAAGCCGCATCGCCCATGCCCGCCGCCGCAGCGCCGCGCGCATCGCTTCGCCCCTCCGACAGCGCCGACCTGTCGGGCGCCGTCGCGCTCATCGCCACCGCGGGCCGCTTCCCGGGCGCGGCGGACGTCGAGCAGTTCTGGGACAACCTCGTCGCCGGCCGCGACACCATCAGCTTCTTCGACGACGAGACGCTCGACGCCGGCGTCAGCGACGCCTTGCGCACGGACCCGGCCTACGTGCGGGCCCGCGGCGTCATCGAGGGCATCGAGAACTTCGACGCCGCCTTCTTCGGCATCGGCCCGAAGGAGGCCGCGCTGATGGACCCGCAGCAGCGCGTGTTCCTCGAGATCTGCTGGGAATGCCTCGAGCGCGCCGGCTATGTGCCCGACGCCGCGCCAGGCCCCGTGGGCGTGTATGCCGGCATGTACAACGCGAGCTACTTCCAGCGCCACGTCAGCACGCGGCCCGACCTCATCGAAGCGGTCGGCGAGTTCCAGGTGATGCTGGCCAACGAGAAGGACTACATCACCACGCGGGTGGCCAACCGGCTCAACCTGACGGGGCCCGCAGTCAGCGTCCACACCGCCTGCTCGACCTCGCTGGTGGCCGTGGCCCATGCCTTCCATGCGCTGCGCACCGGCCAGTGCTACATGGCGCTGGCGGGCGGCGCATCGGTCACCTGCCCGACGCGCAGCGGCTACCTCTACCAGGAGGGCTCGATGCTCTCGCCCGACGGCCGCACGCGCAGCTTCGATGCGCAGGCCCGGGGCACGGTGTTCAGCGACGGCGCCGCGGTGGTCCTGCTGAAGCGCCTGGCCGACGCGCAGGCCGACGGCGACACCATCTATGCCGTGCTGCGCAGCGCCTGCGTCAACAACGACGGCGGCAGCAAGGCCAGCTTCACCGCGCCCAGCGTGGACGGGCAGGCGGCGGTGATCCGTGCGGCGCTTGCGGCAGCCAACGTGGATGCGCGCAGCATTTCGTTTGTCGAAGCGCACGGCACCGCCACGCCGATGGGCGACCCGGTCGAAGTCGAAGCGCTGACCTGCGCCTACGCCGAGCACACCGACGCACTGGGGTACTGCACGCTCGGATCGCTCAAGAGCAACGTGGGCCACATGGTGACGGCCGCAGGCGCCGCCGGGCTTATCAAGACCGCCCTCTCGCTGCACCATGAAGTGATTCCGCCGACCGCGCACTTCGGCGCGCCCAACCCGGCCATCGACTTCGCGCGCACGCCCTTCTACGTGTCGCCCAGCCTGCAGCCGTGGCCGCGCGCCAGCGAACCGCGCCGTGCCGGCGTCAGTTCCTTCGGTGTCGGCGGAACCAACGCGCACGTCGTCGTCGAAGAAGCACCCGTGCGCCCCGCATCGACGTGCGCCAAGGGTCCGCAAGTCCTGCCGCTGTCGGCCCGCTCGGAGGCCGCACTGGCCGTGGCGACGGAACAGCTTGCGGCGCACCTCGAGGCAACGCCCGGCGTGCCGCTTGCCGACGTCGCCTACACGCTGGGCGTAGGCCGCAAGGCGCACGCCTTCCGCCGGGCGGTGGTGGCCAGCGATGCGGCCGAAGCCGTGGCCGCGCTGCGCGGCAACGACGGGCCGTGGCGCGTCAGCGGCCGCATCGATGCGCGTGCGCCGCAGCCGGTGCTGATGTTCCCGGGCCAGGGCGCCCAGTACCCGGGCATGGGCAAGAACCTGCATGCGAACGACCCGGTGTTCGCCGCCGCGTTCGACACCTGCATCAAGGCCTTCGGCGGCGCGGTGGACTTCGACCTGCGCGAGCGGATGTTCGGCGGCGACGCCCAGGCGCTGGTGCCCACGGCCGTCACGCAGCCTGCCATCTTCACGATCGAATACGCGCTGGCACGCCGGCTGCTGTCGCTCGGTGCGCGGCCGCATGCGCTCATCGGGCACAGCGTCGGCGAGTTCGTCGCTGCCGTGCTGGCGGGCGTGATGCGCCTGGAAGACGCCGCCCGGCTCGTGGCCCGCCGCGGCGCGCTCATGCAGGCCCAGCCCGCGGGCGCGATGCTGTCGGTGCGCATGAGCGCGAGCGAGCTCGTGGCCCGGCTCGGTCCGTCGCTGTCGCTTGCCGCGGACAACGGCCCCACGGCCTGCGTGGTCGCCGGTCCTTTCCAAGCCATCGAAGCCCTGCAGGCCGAGCTGCAGAAGGACGACATCGCAGCCCGCCCGCTGCAGACCTCGCACGCATTTCACTCGTTCATGATGGACGCCGCCGTCGCGCCCTTCGAAGCACTGGTCGGCGAAGTGGCGCTGCACGCGCCCACGGTCCCGATCTTCTCGACGCTCACGGGCCGGCTGCTCGAAGATTCGGAAGCCACCAGCGCGGCGTACTGGGCCCGCCACCTGCGCAGCACCGTGCAGTTCTCGCCGGCGGTGCGCGGCGCCATGGCGCACGCGGCGCGGCCGCTCTTCGTGGAAGTCGGCCCGCGCAATACGCTGGCCACGCTGGTGCGCCAGCACGGCGCGGGCGAAGTGATGTCGCTTCTGCACGGCGAACCGGCCGACGAGGCCCGCACCCTGCGGCTGGCCCTGGCCCGTCTCTGGACCTGCGGCGCAGACGTGGAGCTGTCCCGCCTCGCCGTTCGCGCCGGCGCACAGCGCGTGCGCCTGCCCACCTATCCCTTCGAGCGCAAGCGTTTCTGGGTCGACATCGCGGCTCCCGCAGCGAGCCCGGCCTCCGCGCCGCTCGCCCTGCCCGCCGATGCGCCGGCTGTCGCACAGCCCGCGCTTGCGCCCTTCGTTCCCCCTCTCATCCTGGAGCCGACCGTGACAGCTGCTGCGCCCGCGCCACTTCTTTCCCCCGCGACCACTCCAGCCGCCGAACCCATGGGCGTGCGGCTGCGGTCCTTGTTCGAGGACATCTCCGGTATCGACATGGCACAGGCGGACGGACACGCCGCCTTCGGCGAACTCGGCCTGGATTCGCTCACGCTGACCCAGGTTGCCACGCAGATCAAGAAGCGCTTCAAGGTCAACCTGAGCTTTCGGCAGCTGATGGAGAACTACCGCAGCTTCGACACGCTTGCCGCATTCCTGCAGGAGAGCCTGCCACCCGAACCCGTGTCTGCGGCACCCGCACCCACGGCATCGCCCGCCTTCGTCCCCGCACCGGTGCCCACGGCCGCGCCAGCCGGCATCGCAATGCAGCCAGCCGCGTACACGTCGCCGATGAATGCGACGGCAGCCGCCAGCGGCATCGGGGCCACGCCGCTCGCGCAATTGGTCGCGCAGCAGATGGAACTGATGCGGCACCAGCTTGCGCTGCTCTCGAGCATGGGAGCGGACACCGCCCCCGCCAGGTCCACCGTGCTCCTGCAGCCGGCGCCGGCGACAGCCGCACCGGCTCAGGCCGTGCCGGCCCCTGCGGCGCAGCCCGCCGCCGACGAAGGCGGTGCGCCCAAGGAGCCGGTGCGCTACGACGTCACCAAGGCGTTCGGCGCCATCGCCCGCATTCACACCCAGCGCACCGCCGAGCCGAGCGGCCGGCAGAAGGCCCGGCTGGCGACCTTCATGCGGCGCTATGTGGAACGCACCCGCAAGAGCAAGGAGTTCACCGCGGCAAACCGCCCCCACATGGCCGACCCGCGCGTGGTCAACGGCTTCCGGCCGCTGACCAAGGAGATCACCTACCAGATCGTCATCGAGCGCTCGAAGGGTTCGAAGCTATGGGACCTGGATGGCAACGAATACGTCGATGCCCTCAACGGCTTCGGCATGAACATGTTCGGCTGGCAGCCCGACTTCGTGCAGGAAGCGGTGCGCAGGCAGCTCGACGCCGGCTACGAGATCGGGCCGCAGCATCCGCTGGCCGCCGACGTGACCCGCCTGATCTGCGAGCTCACGGGCTGCGACCGCGCCGCGCTGTGCAACACCGGCTCCGAAGCGGTGATGGCCGCGCTGCGCATCGCGCGCACGGTCACCGGGCGCAGCACCGTGGTTGCGTTCACCGGCTCCTACCATGGCACTTTCGATGAAGTGCTGGTGCGCGCCGGCAAGGGCGGCAAGGGCCTCTCGGCCGCGCCAGGCGTGATGAGCGGCATGTTCGGCGACATCCGCGTGCTGGACTACGGCACGGCCGAAGCGCTGGCCTTCATCCGCGAGAACGCCGACGACCTGGCCGCCGTGCTGGTCGAGCCGGTGCAAAGCCGCCGTCCCGACTTCCAGCCGCGCGAGTTCCTGCAAGAGGTGCGCGCCATCACCGCGCAGCAGGGTGCCTGCCTCATCTTCGACGAGGTCATCACCGGCTTTCGCACCGCCCTGGGCGGCGCCCAGGAACTGTTCGGCGTGCGCGCGGACCTCGCCACCTACGGCAAGGTGATCGGCGGCGGCTTTCCGGTCGGTGTGATCGCCGGCAAGCGCGCCTTCATGGACGCGCTCGACGGCGGTGCCTGGGAGTATGGCGACGACTCGATCCCGGGCGTCGGCGTGACCTATTTCGCCGGCACCTTCGTGCGGCACCCGCTCGCGCTGGCCGCGGCCAAGGCCTCGCTCGAACATCTGAAGGAAGCCGGTCCGGCGCTGCAGGCAGGCCTCACGACGAGCACCGCCGAATTGGCCGGCGAACTCACGGCCTGGTGCGTCGAGGTGGGCGCGCCCATCGCTGTGCGCCACTTCGCCTCGCTGTGGCGCGTGAGCTGGCTCGAAGACCATCCGCTGCAGGACCTGCTGTTCGCCATGATGCGCAGCCGCGGCGTCCACATCCTGGACAACTTCCCCTGCTTCCTGACCAGCGCGCACAGCGCGGAAGACATCGCGACCATCAGCCGCGTGTTCAAGGAGTCCGTGGCCGAGATGCAGGAATCCGGCTTCCTGCCGCGCAGGGCCACCGTCGTCACGGGGTTCGACTACCGCAAGGCCCACGAGGAAGACGGCTCGGTGCTGGCCCGCGACATCGACGGCCAGCCCTTCTGGTACGTGCCGGACACCCCCGCCCCCAATCAACTCATTAACGGAAAGGCCGCAGCATGAACGCCGTTCTTCGCCCCCCCGCCGCCAGCGGTTTCATCGAATGCGTGATTCCCACGACGGAATCGCAACGGGAGATCTGGCTGGGCGCCACGCTGAGCACCGAAGCCTCGATGGCCTACAACGAATCGGTGCTGCTGCGCCTGCGCGGACCGCTGGACCGGGAAGCCATGGCGCGTGCCGTGGCCCGGCTGGTCGCACGCCACCAGTCGCTGCGCTCCACCATCTCGCCCGACGGCACCTGCATGCTGGTGAGCCAGCCGGGCGAAGATCCGATGGAGCAGAAGGACCTGAGCGGCCTCGCGCCCGAAGCGCGCGAGCAGGCCCTCGCGGCAGCGCACGCCGAAGCGGTGTGCACGCCTTTTTCGCTGGAACACGGCCCGCTGTTCCGGGCCGTGCTGTGCCGGCTCGGCGGCGCCGAGCATGAGCTCGTCATGTCGGCCCATCACGTGGTCTGCGACGGCTGGTCATGGGTGGTCATCACCGAACAGCTCGGCCAGCTGTATGCCGATCAGACGGGCAGCGCACACCAGTTCCAGCCCGCCCCCTCCTATTCCGACTTTGCCGCGCTAGAAGCGGCCGAAGCCCTGCATCCGGAGATGCAGCCGCACGTGGACTACTGGCTCGAACGCTTCTCCGGCGGCGCCCTGCCCGTGCTCGAACTCCCGCTGGACCATCCGCGCCCGGCCACGCGAACCTTCGGCTCGCGCCGTGTCGAACGCCTGCTCGACCGCCGCCTTGTCAACGCCCTGCGCACGGTGAGCGCCAAGGCCGGCGCCAGCCTCTTCGCGGGCCTGCTCGGCGGCTTCGTCGCGACGCTGCACCGCCTCACCGGCCAGGACGACATCGTGGTCGGAATTCCGGCCTCGGGCCAGCTTGCGCGCGACATGCCCGGCCTCGTCGGCCACTGCGTGAACCTGTTGCCGCTGCGCATCGCCGCACCGGCCCAACTGCGCTTCGACGCCCTGATGAGTGAATGCAGCACCGCCGTGCTCGACGCCTTCGAACACCAGGCGCTCACCTACGGCGCGCTGCTGGGCAAGCTCTCTCTCCAGCGCGACCCGAGCCGGCTGCCGCTGGTGAGCGTGATGTTCAACGTCGACCCGGACGTAGCCACCAGCGCGCAGTCCTTCCCGGGCCTCGAGGTCGTACAGGACACGATCCCGCGCCAGTATGAAAACTCCGAGATATTCCTGAACCTGCGGCCGCTCGACGGTGGGTTGCAGATCGAGGCGCAGTACAACACCAGCCTGTTCGACGACGCCACCGTGCAGCGCTGGCTCGACATCTTCGAGTGCGTGCTGCGCTCCGGCGCACGCACGCCGGATGAAGCGATCGGCCGCCTCGAAGTGCTGTCGGCCGAAGGCGCGCAGGCGCTGATTGCGCTGCAGCCGCCGCCCATCGCGTTGGTGGGAGCGCCGCTGGCGCACGCCGGCTTCCTGGCGCGCGTGCCGTTGCAGCCCGACCGCCCCGCGGTGCGCGACGGCGGGCGCGTCTGCAGCTATGCGGAACTCGATGCAAAGTCCAATCGCTTGGCTCGCGCACTGCGCGCGCGCGGCGTGCGCCGCGGCCAGCGCGTGGGCCTGTGCCTGGAGCGCAGCCTCGAGATGGTCGCCTCGCTGCTGGCGGTGCTGAAGGCGGGTGGCGCCTATGTCCCCCTCGATCCCGCGTTCCCGCAGGCCCGGCTCGAGCACTACGCCAAGGACGCCTCGATCAGCCTGCTGCTGACCTCGTCGGACGTCGTGGGCGCGCCGCGCAACTGGCGCGCCGACCCGGGCGACCGCCTGTTCGAGATCGACCGCGACACCGCATGGCTGCAGGAGTCCGCAGACGCGTTGCCGCCGAGCGATGACGACGCGGGCCCTGACGATGGCGCCTACGTGATCTACACCTCCGGCTCGACCGGCCTGCCCAAGGGCGTGTACGCCCCGCATCGCGCCGTGGCCAACCTGCTCCAGTGGATGCACCGGGTGTCGGGCCTGCACGCGGAGGATCGGATCGCCGCGGTCACGACCCTGTCGTTCGACATGGCGGTGCCGGACCTGCTGCTGCCGCTGGCCACAGGGGCCGAGATCGTGATGGTGCAGCGCGAAACGGCGATGGACGGCAACCGCCTCTGCAAACTGCTGGAACAGGAACAGATCACCCTGCTGCAGGCCACGCCCGGTATGTGGCAGCTGCTGCTCGACGCCCAATGGCCGGGAGCACCGGGTTTCAGGGGCTGGACCGGCGGCGAGCCGCTGCGGCCCAGCCTCGCGTTTGCGCTGTGCGAGCGCCTCACGGAACTCTGGAACGGGTACGGGCCGACTGAGACCACGGTGTACGCCACGGCCTGGTGCGTCGACCCCGACTTGATCGTGTCGCGCGGCGTGTCCATCGGCCAGCCCGTGGACAACACGGAAATCTGGATCCTCGACGCCGACCTGCAGCCCTGTCCGATCGGCGTGCCGGGTGAAATCTGCATTGCGGGCGCCGGCCTGGCGCTGGGCTACCTCGACCGCCCGGAACTCACCGCCGAGCGTTTCGTCACGGCCCGCATCTTCGGTATCAACAAGCCGATATACCGCTCCGGCGACCGCGGACGCTGGCGCAACGACGGGCTGATCGAGCATCTCGGCCGGCTCGACTTCCAGGTCAAGGTGCGCGGCTACCGCATCGAGCCCGGCGAGATCGAGGCCCGCTGCTGCGAAGTCGCCGGTGTCTCGCGCTGCGTGGTGGCGGCGCGCGAAGACCATCCCGGCGATGTCCGGCTGGTGGCCTACCTCGCGCTGACGCCTGGCACCAATTTCGATCTCGATGCGCTGATGGCGCACCTGCGGGAGTTCCTGCCGGCCTTCATGCTGCCCCAGCACGTGGTCACGCTCAAGGAGCTGCCCACCCTGGCGAACGGCAAGGTCGACCGTGTCTCGCTGCCGCCGCCGCAGGCGGTCTCGCGCGACGAGGTGAAGCGCGGTGCCGGCCCTCGCAACGAACGCGAAGCCAAGGTGCTCGCGGCCATGGAGAAGGTATTGAGCCTGCCGGGCCTCGACATGCGCGACGACTTCTTCATGATGGGCGGCCACTCGCTGCTTGCCGCGCGCCTCACCACGATGCTGAGCCGCGAGTTCCAGATCACGCTGCCGCTGCGCGCGCTGTTCGAGGCGCCCACGGCCGAGCGGCTGGCCATGGTGGTCGAAGGACTGCAGGGTGCGGGCGTTGGCGCGCAGGCGCCGCTTGCGTGCAACTTCAACCGCAGGACAGCGCCGCTCACGCCGTCGCAGGAACGCATCCGCTTCATGGAAGAGCTGTATCCCGGCCGCTCGGTGTACAACGCGCCGTCGGTGCGCCGGCTGATCGGAGATTTCGACGCCGCGCGCTTCGAGGCCACGGTGAAGGAAATCATCCGCCGCCAGCCTTCGCTGCGCACCAGCATGGGCGTCGATCCGGCCACGGGCCGGCCGGCCCAGGTCATTGCGCAGCAGGTGGAGTTTTCGCTGCCCGTGATCGACCTGCGCAGCCTGCCGGCCGACCAGCGCGAAGCCGAACTCATGGAGCGCGTCCAGGAATTGGCCGACGAGCCCTTCGACATCCATCGCGCGCCGATGGCGCACATGGCGCTCTACCAACTGGCCGAGAAGGACCACGCCTTCATCTTCGTGCCGCACCACCTGGTCTGGGACGGCTGGTCGTTCGACCTGCTGCAACGCGAACTCGCGGCCATCTACGAGGCGCAAGAGCGCGGGCGGCCGCACGGCCTGCCTCCCATTTCCACCACGCACGGCGACTACGCCGAGTGGCTCGAGAAATGGATGGAAGAACCGGCTTGCCAGCAGCAGCTCGAATTCTGGCGGCACCGCTTTGCCAGCGCGCCGATGCCCCGCCTGCCCAACACGGACATGCCGCGGCGCTCGGGCAAGAGCGGCCAGGGCGGCGCGCACTGGATCCGCATCAGCCCCGTGATCACGCAGCAACTGCGCGAAGTGGCGCGCGGCATGGACGTGACGCTCAGCATGCTGACCTTCGGCATCTATGCGCTGACGATGAGCCAGGTCATCGGATCCAGGTCCATCGTGATCGCGAACCCGATCCGGGGCCGGCAGCAGCCGGAAACCGAAGACGTGATGGGCTGCTTCAACAACGTGCTGCCGGTTTCGCTCGAGGTCGACTTCAACCTCTCCCTGCCGGCCTTCATGCGCTACGTGAAGCAGGAACTGCTCACGATGATGAACTTCCAGCAGGTTCCGTTCGAACGCCTGATGGCGCAGTCCGGCCTGGAAAGCCACATCCGCACTGTCGGCCCCTACCAGGCGATGTTCTCGTTCCAGGATGCGCGCGAGCGTCCGCGTTCGATCGGCACCCTGCAGAACAAGCAGATGTACGTGATGCAGCGCGGCGCGACCGACGACATCGGCGTCTGGCTGCTGGACAAGCCCCAAGGGATGGAAGGCGCGCTGATCTACAACGCCGACATCTACCTGCGCGAGACCGGGGCGCAGCTGCGCGACCGGTATCTCGAGGTGCTGTACCGGGTGGTCGATCACTCCAAGGAAACCCTGGCGGAGCTCGCCACCACCGAAGGCTCTTCCACCGCCGCCTACCTGCGCAAGCTCGCGGCCGTCGACCCGATCAAGACTTCGGCACCGGGCAACGGAGCGGCCGGCGCGCAGAAGAACGACGACGACGTCCTGCTGAACCCCGAGCACGCAAAGCTCGCGCAGATCTGGGCCTCGGTGATCGGGATCGACGTCAACGAGATCCGCGCCAGCGACAACTTCTTCGACCTCGGCGGAGATTCGCTGCTCGTGCTGCGGGCGATCCAGCAGACCGAACGGACGCTGGGCTACCGCGTGAACTCGCGCCGCTACCTGTTCGAGAACCTCAGCCAGATCGCCACGTCGGGACACCAGGGACCGGACGGCTCCGATCTGTCGGATCTTGCGAAGTTGCCGCTCGGCAACCTGAAAGGCGCAACGCGGGGCGAAGGGTTGCTGAGCACCCTTGGCAACTGGCTGCGCAAGGAGTAATTCACCATGGGACACGCTGGTTTCTTTGGCCTTTGTTCCGTCGAGGCGCCGGTATGCCGGTATCTCGACCTGGACGAAGACGCCGGCCCCGAGGCCGAGGGCATCCTCTGCGCCGAGGAACGCGAACGCGCCGCGCGGCTGCAGTTCGATGCAGACCGCCGGCATTACGTCGCCGCGCATGCAGCGCTGCGCCGCGCGCTGGCCGCACAAACGGGCGAACACGCCGAGACGCTGCGCTTCAACCACGGCGCCTTCGGCAAGCCCTCGCTCGCGGGGCGCTCGCGCGTGCGGTTCTCGCTGAGCCACAGCGGCGCGCTGGGCCTGATCGCCATCGGCGAGCGCGGGCCGCTGGGCGTCGACGTCGAGCAGCTGCGCATGGTGCCCGATGCGCTGGAGCTCGCCGAGCGGCATTTCACGCGTTCGGAAAGCGAAGCGCTTGCGGCCCTGCCTGCCGCGGAGCAGCACCGCGCCTTCCTGACCTGCTGGACGCGCAAGGAGGCCTGCCTCAAGGCCATCGGCCTCGGGCTGATCGTGCCATCGGAATGCTTCGAGGTCGGGCTGGAGTCCGACTGCCGCAGCGTCGAAGTGCCGGTCGCCGGCCGCATCCTCTGGCTCGCATTGCAGCCGGCGCCCTTCCGTTCGGACAGCGTGGGAGCGCTGGCGGAATGGCGCCAGACGCACGTTCACGCCAGCGAGCCTCGCGCGGCGACGGAGGTGTACCTGTGACCGCACACCCGTTCATGTTCGGACCGGCCTCGCGCCAGATCTTCGGCATCTTCCATGCCGCGGAGGATGCGCAGCCCGGCGACACCGCGGTGCTCGTCTGCCCGCCCTTCGGACAGGAGGGCCTGCGGACCCATCGCCTGTTCAAGGTGCTGGCCGAACGCCTCGCGCGGGCGGGTGTCGCAACCCTGCGTTTCGACTTTCACGGCTCGGGCGACTCGCCGGGCGACGAGACCGACGGCGAACTCGACGGCTGGCGGCGCGACCTGTGCACCGCGCACGAAGAGCTGCGCCGGCGGGCGCCGGCAAGCCGCATCGTCTGGGTCGGTGCGCGGCTCGGCGCGACCATTGCCGTGCTGGCGGCGCGCAACGGGCGCTGCGACCCTGCGCGGCTAGTGCTGTGGGAGCCGGTGATCGACGGACGGCGCTATGCGCGTTCCTTGCGCGAGCAGCATGTGGCCGCCATCGACACGACCTTCTGCATCCCCGATCTTGCCTGGCGCCGAAGCCTGGCACGCGAGCCCGACGCCATGCCGCAAGAGGTTCTCGGCACCCTGCTCTCGCCCAAGCTGCGTTCGCAGCTCGGTGCGCTGGTGGCCGAATCGCTCCCGCTCACGGCGCTGCACGACACCCTGGTCCTGACGCCGCCCGGCGACGAGCACACGGCGCAATGGGCGGCCGAGCAGCAGTCGCGCCACATGCCGGTGCGGCTCGCCTACTTCCAGCACCGGCTCGACTGGACGTCGGACCCCTACCCCAACAGCGCCATGGTGCCGGCCGGTGCGCTCAATCGCTTGCAGGGTGCGCTCTATGAATGACGCGACGCAAAGCCCGGTCCGGTTCGGAGCCGGCAACTCACTGGTGGGCATGGTCACCGTGCCCACGCAGCAGGTGCCTGCCGGTGTCGCCTGCCTGATGTTCAACATGGGTGCCAACCATCGCGTGGGGCCGCGCCGCATCAACGTCAAGCTGGCGCATGTGCTCGCGGCACACGGCATGGCCAGCCTGCGATTCGACCTGGGCGGCGTCGGCGACAGCGACGCCTTCGATTCGGCGCACGACCTGCAGACCCGCTCGGTGCACGACCTTCAGGCCGCCATGGACCTGCTCGAAAGCACGCTGGGCATCCGGCAGTTCGTGATCGTCGGCATGTGTTCCGGCGTGGAGCACGCCGTGGCGGTGGCCGCCGCGGACACCCGCGTGGTGGCGCTCTCGCTGTTCGACGGCTTCGCCTTTCCCGAACGTCGCGCCCGCTGGGAGCGCACGCTGCGGCGTGCCCTGGCGGCACCGGCGCACCCGTCTTTCCCCGGCAAGGCCAAGCGCTGGCTGCTGCGCCACCTGACCGGCAATCCATCGGCAAAGCCGCTGCCCGGTTTCCTCACCGAAAAGCAGCCGCCCGAAATCAGGTCGGCGTGGTTCGGCGCCACCTTGAAACGCCTGGTCGAGCGGAAGGTCGCGCTGCAGCTGCTGTATTCGGGATCGCTGCACGTGTGCGACCGCGACCGCGACCAGCTCGGTGCGCTCGGCCGCGAGCCGTTCGCCAAAGCCCTGCAATACCAGTTCATGCGCAACGTGGACCACACGTTCTGCACCGCGGAAGGTCAGCTGATCTACATGCAAACCGTTGGCGACTGGGCGATTGCGTGCGCCCGCAGCGCCGGAGTGGAGCGCATGAGCCCGAGCCCCAGCCCCAGCCCCGCAACGGCGGCCGCCGAACGTCCGCTGTGCGGCGCCTACGCATCCCAGTAAGCAAGTTTTCCCTAGAGCAAAGGACACACCATGGCACACCTCGATCAAGCCGGTTCCTTGCGCGTTGCACGCGTCCCGACCGACACGGCGCCGCCGTTCGCCCGCGTTCGCATCCGAACCCGCATGGGACTCGCGGCCGTGCTGCTGCCGCTGTGCCTGGCAGGCTGCGGGATTCCGGGTTTCGGAAATCCCGACCGAGGGGACTGGAGCGGCTCCGGCTCCGAGGTGACCGCGCAGCCGAAGATCGTCGCCATCACGCCCGAACTGATCCGCACCATGGCCGCGCAGAATCCGCAGGCCGTGCCGGCCGAGGTGCGGCAGCTCTTCGGCAAGGCGCCGGTCTACACCATCGGGCCGGGGGACGTGGTGGGCATCGTGGTCTACCGCCATCCGGAGCTGATGCCCAACGCGGGCGCGGTCATCTCGCAGCAGTCCGACCCGACGGGCGTGAGCGTGGCGCCCGGCTTCATCGTCGACGGCCAGGGCGAGATCAGCTTTCCCTACATCGGCCGCACGAAGGTCGATGGTCTGACGGAGAGCGCCGCCTCCGACCTCATCTCGCGCCGGATCGCCCCCTTCGTGAAGGACCCGCTGGTGAGCGTCAGGGTGCAGTCGTTCCGCAGCCGGCGCGTTTACGTGGAGGGCGAGGTCCGCACCCCGGGCCTGCAGATCTTCACCGACGTGCCGATGACGCTGGCCGAGGCAATCAATCGAGCCGGCAGCATCAATGCGGGAGGGGATCGCTCGCGGGTGAGCCTGACGCGCGGTGAGCGCACCTATGTGCTCGACCTGCCGATGCTCCAGCGCTTCGGCTACGACGCGAGCCGCATTCCGATGCAGAGCGGCGACATCGTGCACGTCGGCACCCGCGACGACACCCGCGTCTACGTGATGGGGGAGATCGCGCGGCCCTCGGCCCTGCTGATGCGCAACGGGCGGTTGAGCCTGAACGAGGCGCTAGGCGATGCCGGCGGCCCCGAGCTGAACACCTCCCAACCCGGCCAGATCTACGTCATACGCAATTCGCGCGGCGACGTGCCCGAGGTGTTCCATCTCAACGCGAAAAACCCGGTGGCGCTGGCCCTGGCCGACCGCTTCGAGCTGCAGCCACGCGACGTGGTCTACATCGATCCCGTGCCGCTGGTGCGATGGAACCGGGTGATCAGCCTGATTCTTCCCGCCGCGCAGGTCGTGAACCTCGGGGGCACCGCCAGCCGTCGCTGAGCGAGCCCCCCGTCATCCCACTTCGCCCCATCCGTCCAGGCAACCCACAAAAGGTGATCCTATGAATGCGCACTGGCAACCCCTGATTCCCGCTCCTTCCGAACCGGCGGCCGCGGACCGTCCCCCGTCCAGGCTCCGGGAACATATCGACCTGCTGCTCGACAACCGATGGAGCATCGCAAAGATCACCGCGGTCGCGTTGCTGATCGGTGCGGCCTACACGATGTTCGGCCCGCGCGTGTATGAATCCAACGTGCTGATCCAGGTCGAGGATCCCGAACGTTCGGGTGGCACGCTGGTCGGCGACTCCGCCAGCAGCGCCCTGAACGCCAAGACGCCGACCGCCGGCGAGGCCGAGATCCTGAAATCGCGCCTGGTGCTCGAACAGGCGATCGAGGACACCAAGCTGTACATCGAGGCGCAGCCGCACTACATCCCGGTCGTGGGCGCCTGGCTGGCGCGTCATTCGAAGACGCTCTCCCAGCCCGGCTTCGTGGGCATGTCGGGCTACGTGAGCGGCACCGAACAGATCGTGGTGGCGCAAATGGACGTGCCGGCCGAGCTGGAGGGCACGCGCTTCCTGCTGACCGCGAAGGCGGACGGTGCCTACACCCTCACCCATTCCAAGCTGGACGCCGCCATCGAGGGCAAGGTCGGCACGCCGCTCGACGTGCAGACCCCGCGCGGGCCGATCCACCTCCTGGTGGGTTCCATCACGGGCCTGCCGGGCGCGGCCTTCGAACTGGTTCGCCAATCGAAGCAGCTCACACTGCTCGAACTGCAGAAGGACCTTCGCGTCATCGAGAAAGGCAAGCAGTCCTCGATCATGGACGTGAGCTGGCGCGACGGCAACCGGCTGCAGCTGGCGAACCTGCTCAACGAAGTGGCGCGGCTCTACGTGCGCACGAACATCGACCAGAAGACGGAGCAGGCGCAGCGCGCGCTCAACTTCCTGGGCTCCGAGCTGCCAAAGCTCAAGCAGCAGCTGGAGCAGTCCGAGGAAACCTACAACCAGTACCGCAACCAGAACGGGACGATCAGCCTCGACGACGAGGCGCGCTACGCGCTGTCGCAGAACGTCGAGCTGCAGACGAAGCTCTTCGACGCGACCCAGAAGCGGCTCGAACTCACCGAGCGCTTCACGGCCCGGGACCCGAGCGTGCAGACGATCGATGCACAGATCGCCGCGCTCAAGAAGGGGCTGGGCGTCGTGGAGCAGCGCATCCGCCGCATGCCGCTCTTGCAGCAGAACGCGCTGCGCATGCAGCGCGACATCAAGGTGAATACCGACCTGTATGTGTCGCTGCTGAACAGCTCGCTGCAGATGCGGCTCGCGAAGGAAGGAAAAATCGGCAACGTCCGCGTGCTGGACCAGGCCGTGGTGCCCGAAAAGCCGATACGCCCCAAGGCCGTGATCGCGATGGGGCTGGCACTGCTCGCGGGCCTGTTCGCCGGGGCGGCGTCGGCCTTCCTGCGCAGGTCGTGGCGCAACACCATTGCCAGCCCGGCCGAGATCGAGGCCTACACCGGGCTCGCCGTCTACAGCACGGTTCCGCTGAGCACGCAGCAGCGCCAGCTCGACCGCGACGTGCACAGCGGCAAGCCCGGCGTGCACCTGCTGGCGGCGCTCCACCCGAACGACCCCGCGCTGGAAGGACTGCGGCGGCTGCGCACCGCGCTGAAGTTCGCGACCCCGGGCGCACCGAACAACCGGATCATGATCTCGAGCGCCACGCCCGGTGCGGGCAAGACCTTCGTGTCGGCGAACCTCGCGGCCGTGCTCGCCTCCAGCGGCCGGCGCGTGCTGCTCATCGATGCCGACTTGCGACGCAGCAGCCTGGCACCCCACTTCGGCCTCAAGCGCCGGGGCGGACTGTCAGAGCTGATCCAGGGCTCGATCGAACTCGACACCGCCATCCATCGCAGCGTCCTGCCGAATCTGGACGTGATCACGACGGGCTCGCTGCCCCCGGACCCGACGGGCCTGCTCACGAGCGAGGCCTTCGCGCAATTGCTCGAGAGGATCTCGGCGCGCTACGACACGGTGATCGTCGACACGCCGCCCACGCTGCTCGCGTCCGAAACCGCAGAAATGGCGACCTTGATGGGCACGCTGCTGATGGTGGCCCGCGCCGACGACAACGAGCTGGGCGACCTTTCGGAAAGCGCGAAGCTGCTGCGGCATGCCGGCGCGCATTTCCAGGGCGTGGTGCTGAATGCGCTGGACACCCGTCGGCGCTACTACGGCAGCCTGGCCTACCGGTTCGGCGGCTATCGGCTGAGGATGCATGACTACCCGGGCGCGCCAGCCGAGCTTCCCGCGCCTGCACGTGCGGGAGCGCCATCATGACCACGATCCGAACGAACGCCCACGTGCAGCCGCGCGGCAACTCGCCGCTGCTGATGGGCATCAAGCGATTCGCGGACATCGTGATGGCGAGCGCGTTCTTCCTGTTCTTCGGCTGGGCCTATGCGCTGATCTGGTTTGGCGTGCTGCTGACTTCCGGCAGCCCCGCCATCTACAAGCAGCCGCGCTATGGACGGGGCGGACATGTCTTCAGCTTCTACAAGTTCCGCTCGATGGTGCCGGATGCCGACATGGTCCTGGAGCGCTACCTGCGCGAGAACGAAGCGGCCCGGCGGCAATGGGAGATGTACCAGAAGCTCGACCACGATCCACGCATCACGCCCTTCGGCGCGTTCCTGCGCAAGTACAGCCTGGACGAGCTGCCGCAGTTCTGGAACGTGCTCAAGGGCGACATGAGCATGGTCGGCCCGCGCCCCTGCATGTTCGCGCAGAAGGAGCTGTACGGCATCTACTGGGAGCACTACTGCTCCGTTCGGCCCGGCATCACCGGCCTGTGGCAGATCAGCGGCCGCAACGAGGTCAGCTACCGGCGCCGGGTGGCCATGGACGTGGACTACGTCACCACGCTTTCCATCCACCGGGACATCGTGATCCTGCTGAAGACCTTTCGCGTGGTGGCCGGCGGGCACGGCTCCAGCTAGGCGCCGCGCCGCGCCGCGCACTGCATTTCTCTTTTTTCGACATCTCAACCTTCAACCGAAAGAACAGTATGCGTATCTACGTAGCAGGTCATCGCGGCATGGTGGGCCAGTCGTTGATGAAGCGTTTGCGGGGCCTCGGGCACGAGGTCGTCACGCGCAGCCACGAGGAACTCGATCTGCTGGACCAGGAGGCGGTCCGCCGGTTCTTCGCCACCGAGCAGATAGATCAGGTCTACCTGGCCGCGGCCAAGGTCGGCGGCATCCACGCCAACATGACCTATCCCGCGGAGTTCATCTACCAGAACCTCCTGATCGCTGCCAACGTCACGCACCAGGCGTTCCTCGCGAACGTCAGGCGTCTCCTGTTCCTCGGCTCGAGCTGCATCTACCCGCGGCTTACCGAGCAGCCCATCCACGAACATGCCCTGCTAGGTGGCAAGCTCGAGCCGACGAACGAACCTTATGCGATCGCCAAGATCGCTGGCATCAAGCTGTGCGAAAGCTACAACCGGCAGTACGGCGCCTCCCACGGCATCGACTACCGCAGCGTGATGCCGTGCAACCTGTACGGCCCCGGCGACAACTACCACCTTGAGAACAGCCACGTCGTTCCGGCGCTGATCCGGCGCTTTCATGCCGCCAAGATGGAAGACGCGCCCGAAGTGCTCATATGGGGCACCGGCCGGGCCAGGCGCGAGTTCCTCTATGTCGACGACATGGCCGACGGCTGTCTCATGGTGATGGGTCTGACGAAGGCGGAGTACGAGCAGCACACCACGCCGATGTGCGCACACATCAACCTGGGCATGGGCGAAGACCAGTCGATCGCCGAGCTGGCGGAACTGGTCCGCGAGGTGGTCGGCTACCGCGGCCGGATCCGGTTCGACACCTCGCAGCCGGACGGCGCGCCGAGAAAGCTGCTCGACGTGTCGTGCGCCGCCAGCATCGGATGGCACGCCACGGTGCCGCTGGCCGAAGGCCTTCGGCGCACCTATGCCGACTACCAGGAGGCGCTGCGGCCCGTCCAGGAGATCGCGCACGCCTGAGCCGCGCGCGCTCCCCTTCCACACAACCGACTTGCAAGGCACGCCATGAGAACACTCTGCTTCTGGTTCGGCATTGCGGCTGCGTTCCTGTGCGGCTGGGCCGACCCGGCCTGGGGCTACGCCGTCTTGTGCGTGCTGTCGGTCGCCCAGCTGGCGATGCTCCGCGCGCCGGGCGCCAGCGTGTTCCTGCTGCTGCACTACGCCACCGTGCTCACGTACTTCTCGCTGGCGCCGGCGATGCAGATCGCCGACGATGTCTTCTTCTGGGACGCGGGCGTGGTCAGCCCGGCGGCGCACACGCAGGCGCTGGCGCTCCTGCTGCTGTACATGGCGGGCGTGGAACTCGCCCGGCTCGGCATGCCCGAGCCGCGGGTGCAGTCCTTTCCTGCGCACACACCCGTACCCGAGTCGCAGGTGGCCGGCGTGGCGCACCCGGTCCTGCTGCTGGTGAGTGGCATCCTCGCGGCATTCGCATCGCTGTTCATCCGCCCCGAACTGAACTTCATCGCGCGCGGCGTGGTGGGGGACGAAAACAGCGTTCCGGTCGACTACATCGTCTACTCGACACTGCCCAAGCTCATCGTGCTGATGTGCTTCGTGGCGCTGGCAATCCATGCCTGGCGCCGCCGCACGATCTGGTCGTGGGGCGCCGCGGGCCTGGCGCTGGTGCTGTCCGGGATCGCAGCGAACCCCGTCAACACACCGCGGCAGATTCTGCTGATCGGTCTGCTGCCGCTTCTGATCCATCTCTTCGGCCGGGGGCGGCGCTGGACGCTGGCACTGCTGCTCTTCGGCGCGATCGCGGGCGTGGGCCCGGTGCTGAACCTGGTGTCGCGCGGGAGCTTGTGGGGCGAATCGCTCGTCACCTTTCCCTACAGCCAGGACTTCGACGCGATGTTCATCGTCGCTGGCATCCTGGAGCGGGCGCCCGAACCCGAGCTCGGCTTCGGACGCTACCTGCTGTCGGCCTTTTCCTTCTTCCTGCCGCGCGACCTGAAGCTGTATCCGGATTTCGATCCCCTCGGATGGCCGTCCATCCTGGGCAACTTCTCGCAGGCCAACCTTTCGCTGCCGCCGTTCACCACCGCGTTCTTCGACTTCGGCCTGGTGGGTCCGGTGCTGCTCGGCCTTCTGGTTTCGGCCTGCGCCCGCTATCTGGACAAGCTCGTCGACCCGCGCGGCATGGTGTCCGGCAGCTATCTCTGCGCACTGGTTCTGCTGGCCGCCTATGTGCCCTTCATGCGCGGCCCGATCCTGGGTTGGGGACCTTTTGCGGCGTCGGGGCTCATCGCGGCCGCGTTCGCCGGAATACTGAGTTCGCGCTTCCGCAGGCCGCGCACCACGGCGGCGCCGTACGTCCCCGGCACGACGTGAGGTTCGCCATGTACAAATATCTGTTCTACGACACGATCCGGCTCAACAGCGGCGCAGGCGGAGTGCTGAACGTGTCCGACCTCCTGCTGCGCAGGATGCGCCTGTGCAAGGGCGATCGGATCCAGCCGGTCAGCGAGCTGCATCCGCGCATCTTCGCCGCGGCGCGGCGCCTGAGGATCAGCCGGTTCCTCGTCGAGATACTGCTCTACAACTATCACCGCCTGCGGGCGCTGGTTGCCGGGGAGCAGGTGTTCTCGCTGTTCCCGAACTACTTCCTGCCGCTCACGCTGTTCGGACGCCACCGCGACTCGATCGTGATCGTCCACGATCTGCAGTACAAGGTCTACCCGGAGTATTTCAGCCGCACGAAGCGCCTGTGGCTCGACTGGTGCCTCTGGCGCGCCGCGCACAGCCAGGCCGACGTGGTCTTCATCAGCCGCAGCAGCCAGCATGACTTCGAACGGCATTTCAAGCGCTGCGAACACGCGACCGTGATCTTCAATCCTGTGGACGCCACGCGCGCACCCGCGCCGGCCGCTGCGGAAAACACCGGCGAGCGCTACCTGATCGCCTCCTACCACTACTACCCGCACAAGAACTTCATCGGCACGCTCAAGCTCTTCGAGCGCATGAAGCGCGAGGGGCTCGTCGACTGGCTGGACATCACGGGCAACGGCGCGGCCGAAGTGAAAAGAATGACCGCGACCATGGCGCCCGAGATCAGCAGCTGCGTCCGGCACCGGGGGCTGGTCTCGCGCAAGGAACTGACCCGGCTCTACTGCGGCGCGGCGGCCTTCATTTCGCTGTCCGCGTTCGAGGGTTTCAATCTCTCGGCCGCCGAGGCCGCCACGCTCGGCGTACCGCTCTTGCTCTCCGACATTCCGGTGCACAGGGAGCTGTTCGGCGGCTACGGTTTCTTCGTCGGCAGCGAGAACTGCGATCTCGGCGAGTTGTCCGAGTACCTCGCCCATCATCGCGAGACGCACCCCACATGGCTGCATGCCGAAACCTGCGCGCCGGGCATCGTGGCCAGGCGCTATCTCACGCTGAAGCGGGAAGCCGTCTCGCTCGCCGGGGCCGTGCAATGACGAGTCGCGCGCACGCTCTTGCCCGGCTGTTCGCGGCATGGTTGCTGCCATGTTCGTTCCTGGCGGCCCCCGCGGCATCGGCCACCACGGCCGGCTTCGGCGTGATGGTGCACTACCTGCCCGACAAGCATTCGATTGCCGATGTCGCCCGCTTCGACGTCGACGCCTTTGCGGAATCGCTCGGCCAGATGCGGGTGTCCCATCTCATCCTGACACTCGGGCAGAACAACGGCCAGTACATCGCTCCCAATGCCGCGCTGGAGAAGCTGTGCCCGCAAAGCGCCACGAACCGGCCGCCGCGCGACCTGCCGCTGGAGATCGGCCGCGCGCTGCGCGCCCGCGGTATTGCGCTGGTGCTGTACCTGCCGTTCCGCGCCCCGCAGTCCGACCCGTACCTGATGGAGTGCCTGGGCGACATTTCGGAGCAGCTGCCGCCGCCGGCACCCTTCATCGGCCGATGGGCGGCGGTCATCCGCGAGTGGTCGGAGCGCTACGGAACGCTGGCCAGCGGCTGGTGGTTCGACGGTGTCTACAACACCGCGGGCATGTCGGCGGAAGGCTGGAACGCGCTGTGCGGCGCCGCGCGCAGCGGCGGCGTGAAGCGGTGGCTGGCCTTCAATGCCGGCGAAGGCCCGGAGCGATTCAGTGTCAAGGCGGCGCCATGCCAGAACCTCATGGCCGGCGAGTTCATGCAGCCTCCGGCGCACCCCGCCGGAACAGAGGCCGGGTTGACCTTCCATGTGCTGACGCCGCTCGGTGCCTCGTGGGGCCGGCCGACGCCGCCGCGCTTCACGGCCGACCAGGTGCGCGGCTGGATTGCCGTCGCCAATGCGCGCGGCGGGCTGTTCACGCTCGACCTGCCGCTGGACGCCGATTTTCGCTTTCTTCCCTCGCACGTGGCGCTGATCCGCAACGCCACCGCGCCTCGCTCGCGGACGCTGGCATCCATCGCCCATCACCGGCCATGACCATGAACAGCGCCCTCGCCTTCATCGTGGTGGAAGACCGCCAGAACAAGACGCTGTTGCTGTGCCGCGAGTCCGCGGCGCAGGCAGAGGAATCACTCGTCGTACTCTCCGGCACCGACGGTGGCCCCGGCTACGAGCGCCTGTGCAGCACCTATGTGCACCTGTCGAGCAATACGCCGGAGTTCGAGAAGGTCTGCTTCCGACGCTACTTCCTCCTGGCCGAATACCTCAAGGCCCATCCCGACTGCCAGGAGTTCGTGCTGATCGACAGCGACGTGCTGCTGTTCCGCGGCATCGGCGCGCACATCCGGCGCGTGGCCGGCAAGGCAGATTTCTGCGGTTCGCTCATGCAACCCGCCGACGGCTGGGATCCGTGTCAAATATCGCCTCACGTCAGCTACTGGACCGCGGCGGGCCTGGAGCGCTTCATCGCCTTCGTGCTCAACACCTATGCAACGCCCACCGGCCGCAGGAAGCTGCGCGCCATCGCCGCGCGGTTTGCCAGCCGTGGCGTGCGCGGCGGCGTGTCGGACATGACCCTGCTCCATCTCTGGGCCCAGGCGAGCGGCAATGCGGCGCCCATCAACCGGGTGTTCGGCGGGCGCGTGATCGACCACAACATCAACGGTGGGCGCAACCTGCTGGGCAACGAGTTCCAAGTCCGCGGGGGCGCCAAGCGTCTCGAGTTCGTCGACGGACAGCCCTGCCTCGTCACGCGCGGGGGCGAGATGGTGACCGCGATGGCACTGCACTTCCAGGGCAGCGCAAAGATGGCGATGCCGCACGCGCTGCACGGCCGCGTGCGAATGGTCGCGCTGCTCACCTATGCGCTGCGGGTGGCGCGCCGCATCAAGAACTGGGCCTTCGGGCGCGGCTTGATCGCGCAGCGCACGCCGGACGGCGGCCGCCTCGCGGACGCCTCGGCGCCCGAATGACATCCGGCTGAACGCAACAACCGACGCACAGCCATGAACCCGCTCCTCCGCACCTTCAGCCTCGCCGGAATGCGCACGGTGCAGCTTCGCGGCCTGGGCGCGCTGGCTTCGCGGCTCTATGTCTACCTGTCGGGCTTCCTGGCGGTCTTTCTGATGGCCGCGTATGTCTCGCCCGCGGACTTCGGCCAATACTCGATCTACCAGTCGGTGCTGGAGGTGGCGCTGGTGGTGGGAACGCTGGGCAGCGCGCTGCTGTTCTCGCGCAATGCAGCCACCGTGCCGCCGGGCGTGCGCCGCGGCGACGTGGTCCGCACGCTGGCCATCGGCCTTCCGCTGGCCGTGCTGCTGATTGCCGCCATCCTGACGCTCCAGCGCGCGGACGTGGGCGACGTGCCGCTCCTGCTGATCGTGGCGACGCTCGCGGTCTTCGCATTCATCAGCCTGCGCCTTTCGTACAGCCGCGGCCTTGGCTATGCGGGCCTGCTCAACCTGGAGGCGGGCATCCGTTCGACCATCCTGGTGCTGGGCGTCGCCGCCCTCGCCACGCTGGGCTTCGAGCTGCGCGTCACGCACCTGCTGCTCATCAACCTGCTGGCCTTCCTGGTGGTGGGCGCGGCCTGCATGCATGCCGGCTGGGCCGCGGGGCCGCCGCGCGGAAGCGCCGCGCTCAGCCTGTCGTCGCAGGGCAGCGCCACCGTCTATTCGCTCTTGATGTTCCTGCTTCGCAAGTCGGACCTGCTGGTGGTGGCCTTCTTCATGCCGCTCGGATACGTGGGCGCATTCAAGATCGCCTTCCTGCTGGCGGAGGCGCCATCGCAGTTCGTGCAGGCTTTTCTCTACACGAAGACGCGCGCCATGCTGGGCTGCGATGCCAGCGAACTCGATGGCTCGCAGCTGCAGCTGGCGAAGCACTCGTTCCTGCTGGGCTGCGCTCTCTTTGCGGCGCTCGCGGTGCTGATCACGGTCGCCGCGCCGCTGCTGAAGGTCGGCCCGGAGGCGCTCGAGATCTTCCTGTGCATTGCGCCCTACTTCCTGCTGCGCACCTACACGGTTCACCACGAGATGCTGCTTGCGCTCAAGACGCCGGTGAGCACGCTCGGGTACTGGGCGCTGGCCGAGGTGGCGCTGCGGCTGCTGTCGTACAGCGTCGTCGTCGCGATCTTTCCGGGCAAGCCGCACTACGTGTTCTTCATTGCCACGGTCTGCGACCTCGTCCTCTACGAGGTGCGGATGCGTGCGTTGCTCGGCTTCTTTCCGCTCGTGCGGCTGATTCGCGGTTCTTCCACAAAGCAGTCATGAAAATTCTTCTCTATTCCATGAACTTCACGCCCGAGCTGGTCGGCATCGGAAAGTATTCGGGCGAGATGGCGCAGTGGCTGCACGCCAAAGGGCACGACGTCCGCGTGATCGCGTCGCCGCCCTTCTTTCCGCACTGGGCACCGTTCGAAGGACATTCGGCCTGGGCCTACCGCAAGACGGTCTGCGACGGCATCACGGTCTGGCGCGCCCCCACCTGGGTGCCGGCACGGCCGCGTGCGCTGGCGCGCATGGCCCATCTCTTCTCGTTCATGCTGTCCAGCATGCCGCTGCTCTTTGCGCAGATCCGCTGGAGGCCGGACCTGGTCTTCGTGGTCGAGCCGCCGCTGTTCTGCGCGCCGACCGTGCTCTTCTTCTCGCGCATGCTCGGCATCAAGTCGTGGCTGCACATCCAGGACTACGAAGTGGATGCCGCCTTTGGCCTGGGCCTGGTGCGCGGCGCGCGGGTGCGGCGTTTCGCGCTCTCGGTGGAGCGCTGGTTGCTGAGCCGTTTCAACCGGGTCTCGACCATCTCCGCCGCCATGCTCGACCGGGCCAAGGACAAGGGCATCGACGAGACCCGGCTGGTGCTGCTTCCCAACTGGGTGGACGTGCGCGCGATCTACCCGCACCCGGCGGGCGCCTCGCAGAACGGCGAGCCGGTGAACGGCTACCGCACCATGCTCGGCATTCCGGCCGACGCGGTGGTGGTGCTCTATGCGGGCAGCCTGGGCAACAAGCAGGGCATCGAGCTGCTGGCCGATGCGGCACGGCAGCTGTCCACGGCCGGGCACATCCACTTCGTTCTCTGCGGCAACGGGCCGAGCCGCGAGGCACTGAAGACCGCCTGCGCGAACCTGGACCGCGTCCATTTTCTCGATCTTCAGCCGGCCGAGCGGCTCAACGAATTGCTCGGCATGGCCGACATCCACGTGCTGCCCCAGCGCGCCGACGCGGCCGACCTGGTGATGCCGTCGAAGCTGGGCGGCATGCTTGCGAGCGGCAAGGCGGTGATCGTCACGGCGCACGAGGGCACCGAACTGAGCAACGTGGTGGCCGGCCGCGGACTGGTGGTGGCACCCGGCGATCCGGACGCGCTTTCCGATGCCATTGCCCGGCTCGCCGCGTCGCGCCCGCAACGCGAAGCCATGGGCGCGGCCGGCCGCTCTTTCGCCGAAACCGAGCTGGATCGAAACGCCATCCTGCTGCGACTGGAGAAGGAGCTGCTGCGCTGCCTCGCGGACTGAGAGCGCAACTTCTCCACACCACACTCAATCGTCACGTCGCGACGCATACGCCCCCCACAACTACTACCTGGGTACTCCACATGTCCGACACCACCTCGAATCCTTCCGGCGTTTCGGATTTCGGCCGTGCGCCCGAGCGCCGCGCGACCTATTCATCGGGCGTCTGCCCGCCGGCCGAGCCGCTGTGGCCGCACTTTCTGACCGGGCAGGAAGACGCGCCGGTGCGCGTGCTGCTCGTGGACGACGACGAGTTCATGCGACGCGTGATCGCGCAGGAACTGTTGTCCGACCTGCGCATCCAGCTCGAGGGGCAAGCCGGCAGCGTCCGCGACGGCCGCCGCCTCTTGGCGACCCACGAATTCGATGTGCTGATGGTCGACCTGCGGCTGGGCGACGGGTCGGGTTTCGACCTGATCCGGGAGGCCCGAAAACTGCAGCGCCACTGCGAAATCATCGTGATCTCGGCACTGGAGGACGATGCCCACGTGATTCATGCGCTGGAGCTCGGCGCCACCGGCTACCTGCTCAAGCATGCCTGGCTCCAGAGCTTCGCCCAGGCCGTGCTGCAAGTGGTCAACGGCGGCGCAGCCATCACGCCCAAGCTGGCGCGCCGGCTGCTGACGCGAATGAACCTGCAAAGCGGCGGCGAACCGCCGGCCATGGAGGCGCCAGTGCGGGAGGCGACGCTGACGGCGCGGGAGCGCGAGGTGCTACGCTGCGTGGCGCGCGGCTACGTGTCCAAGGAGATCAGCTTGAGACTAGGCATCTCGGGGCAGACGGTCAATGCCCACATCAAGAACATCTACAAGAAGCTGCACGTGCATTCGCGCGCCCAGGCGGTGAGCCTGGCCACCCACACCGGCCAGCTCTGACCAGAAACGCATCGCTTGCAAACAAGCAACGAAGAAGGAAGGACGGACACCGTGAACACCCCCACCATCCATCCCGTAGTGCTCTGCGGCGGCAGCGGCACGCGCCTGTGGCCGCTCTCGCGCAAGACGCTGCCCAAGCAGTTTGCGCCGCTCATCGGAGACAAGAGCCTGCTGCAGCTGACGCTGGAGCGCCTGGGCAGCCTGAACAGGAACATCACCTGCATCGCATCGGAAGACCATCGCTTCCTGGTGCGCGAGGCGGTGGACAAGGCCGGTGCCACAGGCCGGCAGATTCTCGAGCCGGTGGCGCGCAACACGGCCGCCGCCATGGCCGCGGCCGCACTGCTCGCCGGCAACGAAGACCTGCTGCTGTTCGCACCGGCCGACCACCACATTCCCGATACGGATCTTTTCGCACAGACCATCCGCAGCGGCGTCGAGGCCGCGCTGGCCGGGCAGATCGTCACCTTCGGCGTGGCGCCCACGTTCGCCAGCACGGCCTACGGCTACATCGAGGTGGGCGCGGTGTCGGCCGACGGCCACAGCCGGGCCGTGGTGCGCTTCGTCGAGAAGCCGACGGCGGCCGTGGCCGAATCGCTCATCCTGCACGGCGGCTACTGCTGGAACGCCGGCATCTTCCTGGCCAAGGCCAGCGTGTTCATTGCCGCGCTGCGCACGCACGCACCCGACATCCTGCAGGCCTGCGAAGGCGCCACCGCCGCTCTTTCGAGCGACGGAAGCTTCGACCGCCTCGACCGCGAGGCCTTCGAGGCCTGCCGCAGCGACAGCATCGACTATGCGGTGCTCGAAAAGCACCAGGGTATCTCGGTCGTGAGGTTCAACGGCAACTGGAGCGACGTCGGCAGCTGGAACGCGGTGGCCGCGCTGCATCCGGCGGACGAAACGGGCAACCGGCTCAGCGGCAGGGCCAGCACCCTGCGATCGAAAAATACCTTCATCCATGCGCCGTATCGGCCGGTGGTGGCGCTGGGCACCGACAACCTGATCATCGTGGACACGCCCGATGCCGTGCTTGTGGCCAGCGCCGACTGCGCCCAGCAGGTCGGCGACGTGGTGCGCATGCTCACGCTGGGGGGCCAGGTCGAAGCGACGGAACACAGGCGCGTGGTCAGGCCCTGGGGGGCCTACGACAGGCTCGACTTCGGCGAGCGCTTCCAGGTGAAGCGACTCACCGTCAATCCAGGCGGCAAGCTGTCGCTGCAGATGCACCACCACCGCGCCGAACACTGGATCGTGGTGAAGGGCACGGCCAAGGCGACCCGCGACGGACAGGTCACCCTGGTGCGGGAGAACGAATCCATCTACCTGCCCCTGGGCGCCATCCACCGGCTTGAAAATCCCGGCAAGACGATGCTGGAGGTGATCGAGGTGCAGACCGGCGGCTACCTTGGCGAAGACGACATCGTGCGCTTCGACGACACCTACGACCGCTGCCCCGGAATCAAGACGCGCGGCGATGCGGAGCCGGTGCCGCTGCCTTCCATCGCCGACGCAGGTGCTGCCGGGGTCGAAGCCAAGCAGCCTGCGATGACGGCACGCCCCGTCGCCATCACGTAGCATCCAGCGCCATGAGCTACACCGTGAACCTGATCGACTTTCCCGATGCACCGGCCGAAGTCATTTCCGCCGCCGAATCGCGCTTCCGGCGCGAACTCGACAAATTGCTGGGCGATGGCGTGAGGCCGGCATTGAAGGCCTTCGAAAACGCCAGCGAGTCGAGCGCGAACGAACTCACCAAAGACGAGATCGCCCTGGCGGCAAGTTGGGCCAAGGCCTACGAAGCTGCCAAGACGGCCGGCTTTCGCGCCTTGGGTGAAGCCGACGAAGCGTATTTCGAAGTCCGGCTCGACTGACGGCCGAGCGCCCCGTCCCGAGGCAGCCCTCCATGACGAAGCTCTGGCCTGCCTTGTTGATTGCCGCCCTCCTGTGGGGCTGCGCCGCACCGCCCTCCACGACCACCGTGCCATCGGCTGAGGCGGCGCCTCGCACGGGCACGGTGTACTGGCAGTACACGCGCTCGACCTCGTACGAGGCGCGGCAACCGGGACTGGGCATCAGCCATCGCTACGAAAGCCGGGTGGGCTGGGTCGACGTGTATGTGTACGACCTGAAGCAAAGCAACTGGATGCCGGGCGTGGACGACCCGCGCTTCAATGAGCATTTCAAGGCCACCGTCAACGAGGTCCGGCTCGCCGGCGCGAGCGGCGTCTATGCCAAGGTGGAAGTCGGCCCCGTGAACGATGTGAGGATCGAGGAACAGACCCTTCGCCGCGTGAGCTTTCGCGTGCTGCACGCCGCCACAGGCAAGAGCTACGAGTCGTTCACGTATCTCACGGCGCGCAACGGCCGGCTGCTGAAGTACCGCATGTCCTTTGCCACGCCGGCACCCGCCGACATCGACGCCATTGCGCGCGAGTTCATCGCCCAAAACCTGCGCAGCGGCCCCGACATGCCGAGGGCGTCTCCACCCTTTCTCAACATCTGACCGAGGCGCAAATAGACTGTACGTTCATACAGTGCTTCCTCTAGAATGACTCGTCTCCAAGAGCAACATTCGAGGCGACACCATGACCACCGCCAGCCCGCCCGCGCCCTCCGCGCGCATCCTGTTTTTTTCGCCGTTGCGGCGTCCGCAGCCGCGCCAGCATGCGGGCCGCATTTCGACCTGGCCCTTTCGCGTGGCTTCCGACAAGGACCGCGACGGCAGCGACATCCGCCTTCAGGCGGCACGCATCATCCGAACGACGGCCGGGCAATGGTGGCCGCCGGCCGATTGAGCAGAGAGAAGACCCGGCCTTCGGGCTACCGCGGACTCTTCGCCCCCAGCTCGCCGAGCATGTCCTGCGCATCGTCGTCGAAGCCCGCAATGGGCTGGGCCTTGGCAAGCGTCAGCCACACCCCGAACGGAATGCGCTCGAAGGCGCGGTGCACGGCGGCGCGCGCCACCACCAGCCGTTCGCCTTCGAGCACCAGTACGCCGCATTCCGGCGGAATTTCGTCGGGCGACGCGATCGAGCGGCCGCGCGCGTCGTTGCCCAGCACGTACCAGCACTCGCCGCCCAGGTCGAGATAGGCCGCGCGCTTGTCGGGCTTGCGCAGGTCGCCCAGCAGGTCGGCGCGGCTCACCTTCACCTCGTGCACGATCGGGTGCGCATAGGCTTCGACGCTGGTATTGCGTATCGAGAACACGTCGGGCCTGGCAATGCACCAGCGCGCCTTGCCGCCTTCTTCGAGCGGCGGCAGGCGCGCCCGCAAACCAAGGCCGCGCCAGGCGATGCGGCCACCGCGCGTCATCTCGCGCGCCACGCGTTCGACCAGCGCTTCATGCGGCGAGAGCGCCGCGCGGTTGATGGTGAGCGTGGTGGCGATGCGTGCAATGCCGGCATCGGTCACGCGCAGGGTTTCGTGGCCATGCGAAGTGCGCACGCGTTCGAGGAACCCGCCCGCCAGCAGCTCGATTTCGATGGCGTCGCAGCAGGGCCAGCCCGCCGAGCGGTAGATTTCGCGCAGCCGCCGCGCATGCAGCTTTCCGAACGGCACCGCGCCGGCCGCCCGCTGCATGGGGGGCTCCACCACGGGCGGCGGAAATCCCGGGTCGGTGAACGGCGGCTCGACGGGCGGCGGATCGCCTTCGGGCGGAGGCCCAGGCAGCGGTGGCGGCGGCATCGGGATCGGCACGTCGGGCGCAGGCGGCGGCGGACCGATCGGCCCGGCGGCGACGTGATCAACAAGGGCGAGTGCGGACATGGGAGAAACAGGTTAGCGAAAAGTCGTGGTGCGTGCGAGACATGGAACGATCGGTTGCATTCAATTCAATGCCTCAATGGAAATCGCGGCTGGTGTTGCTCAGCGCCAGCCGCCCCATGAGCGGCGTCAGGTCCTTGAAGCCGGTGGCGATCAGGTGCTGCACCTTGCCGCCGCTGTCGTCGTCGCGCTGCCAGGTGCCTTGCACCGCGAGCAGGTGCGACTTGAGGAGCGGCTCGCGCCAGGCCTCGATGACATGGCTCCAGACGATGACGTTGACGTTGCCGGTCTCGTCCTCGAGCGTGACGAAGATGGTGCCGTTGGCGGTTCCGGGGCGCTGCCGTCCCTTGACGATGCCGCAGGCGCGCGCGGTCTGGCCGCTGGGCAGCGCGCGCAATTCTTCGGCGCTCATGAGGTTCATGCGCGCGAGGCGCGGTCGCAGCAGCGCGAGCGGATGGCGGCGCAGCGTGAGGCCGAGCGCGGCGTAGTCGCCGACGATCTCCTCGCCTTCGGGTGCGGCCGGCAGTTCCAGGGCCTCTTCGTTGATGGGAACGCCGCGCAGCAAGGCGGGCGAGCGGTGCTGCGCGGTGGTGGCGTCCCACACCTGCTGGCGCCGGTGGCCCGAGAGCGACATCAGCGCATCGGCGGCGGCCAGCGCGGCCATGTCCTTGCCATCGAGCTCGGCGCGCAGGGCGAGGTCTTCGGTGCTGGTGAAAGGCGCTTGCGCACGCGCTTCGAGCAGGCGCTTCGCACCGGCTTCGCTGAGGCTCGAGATGCGGCGCAGGCCGAGCCGCACCGCGGGCTGGTTCTCGTTGCCCAGGCGATGTTCGACATAGCGCGCATCGGTGCCGGGCGGCACGCGCGGCGCATCGGGGCTGCGGGCTTCGAGCGTGGTATCCATCTCGCTGCACATGACATCGACCGGCCGCACTTCGACGCCATGGCGGCGCGCGTCCTGCACCAGTTGCGAGGGGCTGTAGAAACCCATGGGCTGCGAATCGAGCAGCGCTGCCAGGAAGCAGGCGGGCTCGTAGTTCTTGAGCCAGCTGCTCACGGTGACCAGCAGCGCAAAGCTCGCAGCGTGGCTTTCGGGAAAGCCGTAGTCGCCGAAGCCGAGGATCTGCTTGAAGATGGCTTCGGCGAACTCGGCCTTGTAGCCGTTGTGGACCATGCCTTGCACGAGCTTGTCGTGGAACTTGTCGAGACCACCCTTGCGCTTCCACGCGGCCATGGCGCGGCGCAGCTGGTCGGCCTCGTCGGCCGTGAACTTGGCCGCGATCATGGCGATCTGCATCACCTGCTCCTGGAAGATCGGCACGCCCAGCGTGCGCTCGAGTGCGGGCCGCAGTTCTTCTTTCTCGTAGTGGATGGGCAAGCCCTTGTCCACGCGCTCGCGCTGCTTGAGATACGGATGCACCATGCCGCCCTGGATGGGCCCCGGCCGCACGATCGCAACCTCGATCACCAGGTCTTCATAGGTGCGCGGCTTCAGGCGCGGCAGCATCGACATCTGCGCGCGGCTCTCGATCTGGAATACGCCGACGGTGTCGGCGTCGCAGATCATGTCGAACACCTTCTGGTCGTCGTTGGGAATGTGGTGCATCTCCACCATCGAGCCGCGCCAGCGGTTCATGTGGTCGAGCCCGCGGCGGATGGCGCTGAGCATGCCGAGCGCGAGCACGTCGACCTTGAGCATGCCCATGGCCTCGAGATCGTCTTTCTCCCACTGGATGACGGAGCGGTCCTTCATCGACGCCTTCTCGACCGGCACCAGCCGCGTGAGCCTGGTGTGCGTCAGCACGAAGCCGCCCACGTGCTGGCTCAGGTGGCGGGGAAAGCCCTTGAGCCGCTGCGTCATCTCGATCCATTGCACCAGCCTGAGCTCGTCTTCCTCCACGCCCACGCGGGCGGCCGCCTTGAACAACTGCTCGCCCAGCACGGTGTCGTCGAACCAGTAGTGGTCCTTGGCGAATTCGTCGATCAGGCGCTCGTCGATGCCCAGCGCCTTGCCCACGTCGCGCAATGCGCTGCGCGCGCGGTAGCAGATGACGACGGCCGCGATGGCCGCGCGCTCGCGGCCGTATTTCTCGTAGATGTACTGGATGACCTCCTCGCGCCGCTGGTGCTCGAAGTCGACGTCGATGTCGGGCGGCTCGTGGCGGTGGCGGCTCAGGAAGCGCTCGAACAGCAGGTGGCCCTTTTCGGGATCGATGGCGGTGATGCCCAGGCAATAGCAGACCGCCGAATTGGCCGAGGAGCCGCGGCCCTGGCAGAGGATGTGCTGCGACTTGGCGAAGCGCACGATGTCTTCCACCGTGAGAAAGAACATCTCGTACTTGAGCTCGAGGATCAGGTCGAGCTCCTTCTGCACCTGCTCGCGCACCTTGGCGGGAACACCGCTCGGATAGCGCTCCTGCGCGCCCTCCCACGTCTTGCGCACCAGCGTCTCGGCCGGCGTCTCGTGGCTGCCCACGGTTTCGAGCGGGTACTGGTAGTTCTCGCGGATCACCTGCGGATCGAACCTGCAGCGCTCGGCCGCCACCAGCGTGTTGGACAGCATCCGGGGCAGATAGAGCTCGGCCAGCCGCACTCGCTGCCGCAGATGGCGCTCGGCATTCGACTGCAGCGCAAAGCCGCACTCGGCCACGGTCCTGCCTTCGCGCACGGCCGTCAGCACGTCGTGCAGCGGCTTGCTCGATCGCGCATGCATGTGCACGTCGCCGGCCGCCACCAGCGGCACGCCGGCCTGCTCGCCCGCCTGCATCAGCGCGGCAAACCACAGGTCGTCGTCGAGCTCGTTGAGCATCTCGACCGCCAGCCACAGGTTGCCCGCGTAGAGCGCCTTGGCGGCCAGCAGGTCTTCATGCAGCGTGGCGCCGTCCATGGCCTCGCCTGGCGCCCGATGCGGCACGAAGAGAACCTGGCAGTCCTGCAGCGAAGCCACATCGCTGCCCTCCCAGCTCACGCGGTATTCGCCCTTGGGCAACTCGGTGTTGCGCGCGGCGGTGATGAACTCGCAGAGGTTGCCCCAGCCCTCGGTGCCGTTCGCGATGACCACGAGCCTGAAGCGCTCGAAGCGGAACTCGCTGCCGAACAGCAGCCGGAAACCGGGGTTGCGCGGAATCGCCGGCTCGTCGGGGTGCTTGCGTTCGTATTCGTCCAGCTTGGCCGGCAGATCGCGCAGGCAGACGTGCGCGCGCACGATGCCCGCCACCGAGCATTCGTCGGTGATGGCCAGGGCCGTGTAGCCGAGCTGGTAGGCACGCTCGACCAGCTCCTCGGGTGTGGAGGCACCGCGCTGGAAGCTGAAGTTGGTGAGGCAGTGCAGCTCGGCATAGTCCGGCAGGCTTGGCAGCCCCGGCTTGGATCGCGCCCGCTGCGGCAGTGCATGCACCTCGGCCGAGTTGCGCCCGCGCAGTTGCTTTTCGCTCAGGTCAGGCATAGAGCCCCTGCAGGTACCAGCGCACTTCGCCCGGGGAAAAACGCGCGGAGGGCCGCTCGCGAAAGATCCACACCAGGCCGGCTTCGGGGCTTTCGGCGATGTAGTAGTCGCGCATCGCGGGCTGGCCGCCGTCTTCCTTGCCGCCCCACCAACCGGCCTCGACGCGCTGCGGCCCGACCAGCTTGCCGAGCGGGCCGCGATAGCAGGGGCGCTCGCCGTCCATCTCGAGCAGCAGGGGTTCGGGCAACAGCCATGGCGGATAGATGGCATCGGGCTGCGAGGCCCGGGCCTTCGCTTCCTTGCGGGTCTTGTCCGGCGGCGCCTTGTCCTTCTGCAGCGCGGGCCGCCAGGTCTGCTTGCGCTCGGGCCGGTGGTCGGCCTCGGGAGCCGGCACCACCACCTGCTGCGGCCCGAGCCGCACGCTGAGCCGCTCGACCATCTCGTGCAGCTTGTCGCCCTTGCGGTTGTCCTCTGGCAGAAAGCTGGTGCTGGCGCCAGCCCACGGATCGGTTTCGAGCGTGCGCAGCCGGAGCCAGCTCGCAGGCGCCGCAAGCGTGGTGAGGGCGAGCTTTTCGGACAGCAGCCGGCGCAGGTGCGCCATGTCCTGCGTAGGCTCGGCCGTGCGCACGGTGACCTGCTGGTGCGGCGGCAGGTTCACGCCGTTGAAGCGCTTGAGGTCGAGCGTCCATTGCAGTTCGAGCGCACGGGCGCCACGCTGGCGGGCGCGCAACCAGATCTGCAGCGCCGTGAGCAGGCGGTTGGCCGACCACATCAGCTCGGGCGCAGTCTCGGCCAGCGCGGGCAGTTCCAGCTTCTGCTCGAACACGTCGGGGAGCGTGAGCCAGTGGTGGCTTTCGGGGCGCAGGCCCCAGGCGGTGTCGAGCGCTTCGCGCAGCACCGCGCCGAAGCGCCGCGTGAGGCCGCCACGCGGCAAGGCCGCCACCTCGCCCCAGGTGCGGCAGCCGAGCCGCGCGAGCAGGTCGAGGTGCTCGCGCGCGGCACTCAAGGTGTCCAGCGGCAGGCCGGCGGGAATGTCCTTGGGCCGGTTCTCATTGCGCTCGAACAGGCGCAGCCGGGCCAGCGCGACCAGGCTCGTGGCGCCCTGCGCGCCCAGCATGCGCACGTCGGGCGCAGGGTTGGAAGCGACCAGCTGGCGCATCAGTTGAAGCCGCCCGCCCCACAGGCGCTCGCAGGTCGAGACTTCGAGCATCAGCGCTTCGTCCTGCCAGGCGACGTGCGGCGTGTAGTGCAGCGCCCACCAGCCCAGCGCCTCGGGCGTGGGCAGGGTCGGCGCTTCAGGCGCGTTGGATTCAAGCGACCACCGCAATGCGATCCAGTGCATTGGGGACTCCCTTCCATGCGTCGATGCGCACCACGGTTGCGGACGTTGCCGCTTCGCCGACGGGCGCCGTGCCTTGTTGCTGCAGGCGCAGCTTGCGGCGCAGCCGGGCGGCGGCCAGCAGTGCGGCCATGCGCTCGTTGCGCGCGGGCAGCATCACCGGGGCGGCCAGCGGCGGGCCGCGGCGCTTGAGGATGCGCAGTTCGATCTGCGAGCTGTCGGCCTCGCAGCTTTCCACCTGAAGCCGCAGCCGCGCGGGCGAAGCGCCGTGCGCGGCCGATTCGGGGCGGCACACGAAGAGCAGCACCTCGTGCTGGGCGGCCGCCAGCTGGAGCCGCCGCAGTTCGCCGACCCGGACCTGCGGCAGCCAGGCCAGCACGGCTGCCACGTCCGCGCAGCGCAGCGCCTGCTCGCAAGCCCACAGCCGCGCGGCCTGGGCCTCGCTGCGGACCCACATCAGCGCTTCCACCGGCAGGCCCTGGGCCGCCAGCGACGGCCCGCAGGGCTCATAGGGCGCGCCGATCAGCACCACCGGCCCGCCGCGCGCCTGGACCGCCTGCGCCAGGGCGGGCAGCAGCAGCCGCCAGACATGCGCCTCGGGCGTGCTTTGCAGCAGTTCCGTCATGGCGCCGACCGGCCAGCCGCCGCCCGGCAACTCCGCGTCGAGCGCGGCGTGGCCGGTGGCGGCGACCTGTGCGTCGGCCAGGCCGAGTTCGTCGGCGTGCCAGACGCCACGGCCGGCGGCAGCGGAAAAGGAGTCGAGGAAAGGAAGGCCCATGATGCAACTGTGAACTGTATTTTTATACAGTATTTTCATGGGCCGCAACAGGGAAGAAGGGTAAAGAACGATTTACCCAAAAGGGCTAGCCCTTTAATATGGGCAATTAACATTTTGTGACCATGAAATACACAAAGATTCACTTGCTCGCTTCGGCCCTGGCTGCCTTCGTCCTGGGACTCTCGCCTGCCGCGCAGGCACAGACCAAGCCGCTCCTCATCGGCCAGACCTACGTGCAGACCGGGCCGTTGGCGTCCCTGTCGACCGAACCCCTGGTCGGCATCCGTGCTTTCTTCACCACACTGAATGCCGCCGGCGGCATCAACGGCCGGCCGGTCGAACTGCGCCAGCTCGACGATGCCTTCGACCCCGCCAAGGGCGCCGAGAACGTCAAGACCTTCGTGAAAGACGGCGCCGTCGGCATCCTGATGCCCATCGGCACGTCGTCGTCGGTCGGCGCGCTGAAGGCGGCCAACGAGCTCAAGATTCCCGTCGTCGGCCCGTACACGGGCGCGGCCCCGGTGGTGAAGGCCACCGACTACGGCTTTCCGGTGCGTATCAGCTACGACGAGGAGTACAACCGCATCGTGAACCACCTGTTCACCATCGGCCTCTCGCGTATCGGCTTTGCACACAACGACAACCCCGGCGCGCGCTCGGCGCTGGAAAGCACGCAGAAGTTCGTTGCCGAACGCGGCGAGAAGCTGGTAGGCAGCGTGGCGATCAAGAACGATGGCTCCGACGCCGCCGAACGCGCCGCGGAACTGGCCAAGCTCAAGCCCAAGGCGGTGGTGCTGTCGGCCACCAACGAGGTGGCGGCCAAGTTCATCTCGGCCTACCGTGCCGCGGGCGGCGAGACGGCCTTCTACTCGTTCTCGCTCCTGAACGGACAGAAGCTGTTCCAGGACATCAAGAAGGACGCGGCCGGCGTGGTCATCTCGCAGGTCGTTCCCTACCCGTGGAACAGCGCGATGCCGGTGATTGCCGAGTACCAGGCGGCCATGAAGAAGATCGGCGTGACCGAGTACAGCTATGCCAGCCTCGAAGGCTATGTGGCGGCCAAGGTCATGGTCGAGGGGCTCAAGCGTGCGGGGCCGAACCCCACACCGGATTCGCTGCACAAGGGCCTCGAGTCGTTCAAGACGCTGGACATCGGCGGCATTGCCGTGTCGTACCGGCCCGGCGAGCACCGCGGGCTGACCTTCTCCGAGCTGTCGATGCTCAAGGCGGACGGGCGCTACCTGCGCTGAGAGCCTGTCTGCTTCTATTCGGGGCCATGTCGTGAGCTGCATGGCGTAGTCGAATTCATTCGGGGCACGCTCCGGGTGTACCGCCGATCAACGGCCGCTCTGACCAACGATCACGTCGATGGGGTGCCTTGCGCAGCGAAATAAAGGAGGAGGCCGCAGGCCGGGGGACATCGCGGAGCAAGGTACCCCGTCGGCGAGATCGCGCCCTGAATGCCGTCCCCGAACAATGCGCGTCGCCCCACATGGATCGTGGACGAACCCGAGAGCTTCCGTTCAAAGCCCTCCCTAGCGCAGAATTTCGTTAGTGACGACTCCATCCACGAACGAACTACGGCGCCCCGCCTTCACGCGCGCCCAACTGCTCAGGCTCGGCGCCGCACTCTGCGCCGGTGCCGCGTTCCCCACGTTCGCACAGCAACAAGTCAGGCCCGTGATGAAGATGAACACCCGCCCCATCCCCTCCACCCAGGAGGCGCTGCCCGTCGTCGGCTGCGGCACCTGGATCGGCTTCGACCAGCGCCCCGGCACCGACGAATACCAACGCCTGCCCGGCGTGCTCGACGCTCTCTTTGCCGCCGGTGGCAAGGTGATCGACAGCTCGCCGATGTACGGCCGCTCCGAGGAAACCACCGGCGAACTGCTGGCCGCATCGACGCAGCCCGAGAGCAAGGCTTTTCTCGCCACCAAGGTCTGGACCTCGGGCCGCGAAGCCGGCGTGGCGCAGATGGAGCAGTCCTTCTCGCGGCTGCGCACCACGCGCATGGACCTGATGCAGGTACACAACCTGATGGACTGGAAAACCCATCTCGCCACGCTGCGCGGCTGGAAGGACAACGGCCGGGTGCGCTACATCGGTATCACGCACTACACGGCCTCTGCCTACGGCGAGGTCGAGGCGGTGCTGCGCGCCGAAAAGCTCGACTTTCTCCAGATCAACTATTCGATCGACGCGCGCGAAGCCGAGCAGCGCCTGCTGCCGCTCGCGGCCGAACGCGGCGTGGCGGTGATCGTCAACATGCCCTTCGGCGGGGGTGGCCTCTTGCGCCGGCTGCGCAACCAGCCGCTGCCCGCATGGGCCGGCGAGATCGGCTGCACGAGCTGGGCGCAGGTGCTGCTGAAGTTCGTGCTGAGCCACCCGGCCGTGACCTGCACCATTCCCGGCACCAGCCGCGCCGAGCACATGGCCGACAACGCCGCGGCCGGCGCGGGCGCGTTTCCGGATGCAGCGTTCTGGCGCAGCAACGCGCGCTCGATCGGGCTCTGAGCCGCCACCGAGGCTATTCGAACTTCACGTTGTGCTGCCGCACCGTAGCGCCGAAGGCCTCGTACTGCGCGCGGAAGAATTCGGCGAACTTCGCGGCACTCATGCCGTAGCCCTCGAAGCCCTGCTGCACCAGCTGCGCATGCACCTCGGGCCGCTTGAGCGTGTTCTGCAGCTCCATCGAAAGCTTGTCGGTGATGGCCTGCGGCAGCCCCGGCGGCCCGAAGAAGCCGGCCCAGGGCGTGATGGTGAGCTTGCCCAGCCCGAGCTCGCCGCCCGTGGGCACGTCGGGCAGCAAGACGCTGCGCTGCGGCAGCAGCGTGACCAGCGCGCGGATGCGCCCTTCCTTCACGAAGCCCGGCGCCAGCGTGCCGGTGGTGAACATCATGTGGATCTGCCCGCCCAGCAGGTCGGTCATGGCCTGCATGTCGCCCTTGTAGCGCGCGTTGACCACCTTGCGCTCGCCCAGCAGCTGCAGCATGGCCAGCTCCGAAGCGCTGTTGCTCGATGCCGAGTTGTAGGCGCCGGGCTTGGCCGCCACCATGGCCAGCAGCTCGTTCACGCTCTTTGCCGGCAGGCTGGCCGGCACCACCAGGAACATAGAGAACTGGCCGGCCGAGCTGATCGGCGTGAAGGCCTTGAACGGGTCGTAGGGCGGCGTCGGCCGTAGCGTGGGCGCAGCAACCATCGCGGTGTTGGTGCCCATCAGCAGCGTGTAGCCGTCCGGCCTGGCGGATGAAGTGGCCTGCGCCGCCAGTACGCCGTCGGCGCCGGGGCGGTTCTCCACGATCACCTGCTGGCCGAGCTGCTTGGAGAGCCCTTCCGCGATGATGCGCGTGAGCATATCGGCACCGCCGCCGGGGGCAAAGCCCACGATCAGGCGCAGCGGCTTGTCCGGATAGGTTTCGGCGCTCCATGCTGCCGCGCCCGGCAGCATGGCCAGCGTGCCAACGGTCGCGAGGGCCGCCAGGGTGAGGTTTCTGCGTCGCATTTTTTGCTCCTTGTTCAAAAGAGATGCCGCACACCAAGCTCCCAGCCCGATGAGCGGCGCCCGCCCGCCGGCGCCACGCCGCCGCTCACCACATAGCGCGCCTGGCCGCCGTTCATGATCCGCGCATAGGTGCCGTAGAGCGCGGTGCGCTTCGAGAGGTTGTGCACGTAGCCGATGCCGAACTGGCGCGCGTCGTCGCGGTTGCGCGGCATGCCGTTGGCGTTGCGCAGGCTCTCGTCGCTGTGGTCGTCCAGGTAGGCGTAGCTCACGCGGATGCGGCCGACCTCGAAGGCCGGAATATGTGCGCCGATCTCGGCGGTGTTCTTGCGCACCGTGCCGGCAGCAAGCTTCACCGCCACCTTGTTGTAGAGCGCAAAGAACTTCGCAAAGCCCGCGTCCCATGTGCCGCCGATGTTGGCATGCGTGTAGTTGCCGATGGCGGCGGCGGCATTGAAGTGCGTGCGCGTGACGGCCGCCGCGATGTCCAATGCACCCGAGGCAAAGCCGAAGCGCGCGCCGGCAAAGTTGCCGTCGTCGCGGTTCGGCGCGGTGGACTCGTTCTCCCCGGTGCCGATCATCGCCATGCCGTAGAAGCCGCCGAGCCCCGCCGGCAGCCAGTAGCTCGCCGTGTTGCTGCCTGTGATGCCGGTGGGCAGCGGCCCGGTGCCCGCGCCCGCGAACGTGAGGTTGCCTGCGCGCGCCACGCCGTTGGCGTTGAAGGGATCGAAGTAGATGCTGTTGTAGTGCGTGGGAATGAAGTCGCGGCCCAGGCGCAACTCGCCGAACTTCTCGTGCGACAGGCTCACGAAGGACATGCGATCGAAGGTGATCGGCCCCGCCGTGCCCGCGCCGCTCGCCTGGTTGTTGCTGTTGCTCGGTCGGCCGGTGCCGGTGTCGGGGTTCAGGCTGCCTTCCATCCAGAAGCCCGCGCGCAGGCCGCCGCCCAGGTCTTCGGTGCCGCGGAATCCGAGCCGGCTCGTGGAAAGTCCGCCGTTCGACAGCGCCTTGACCGAGCCGCCGCCCTCGCCATTGGTGTACTGGATGCCCAGGTCCATCACCCCGAACACGGTGACGCTGGACTGCGCGTGCGTGGCGCCGCTGCTGGCAAGCCCCAGCGCCAGCGCCGGCCCCATCAAAAATCTCTTCATGGTTTCTTGTCTCCTGCTTCTTCTCTTGGTTGAAAAACTCGTGAACGCGCGCAGGGCTGCGCCACCGGGTGCCGACGGGGGTCCGCACCGGTTGGCGAAGGCCGGGTGAAAAGGTCTTAGCTCGAAGACTCGGGTCGTTCGGTGCGCACGAGCACGGCGCCCTTCGACAGCGGGCTCACGTTGCGCCGGTACTGCTGCAGCCAGCCGGTGTCGAAGGCAGGCGGCGGCGCCTGCCAGTCGGCGCGGCGCGCCTGGAGTTCGGCATCGGTCAGCGCAACGTCGAGGCGGCGTTGGTCGAGGTCGATGGTGATCACGTCGCCGTCGCGCACCAGCCCGAGCGGCCCGCCGAGCGCGGCTTCGGGCGACACCTCGGCCACCACCAGGCCCTTGCAGACCAGGCCCGAGAGATGCCCGTCGGTCAGGATCGCGACCTGGTCGCCCAGGCCCGCGCCGTCGATGGCAAACACCACGCGCGAGGCCCCGCCGCCCATGGCCGGGCCGCCGCAGGCACCGGCGCCGCGCATCACGACCACCTGGCCCGGCACGATCTCGCCCTTCTTCAACGCCGCGATGGCCGCGTCCGAGGTCCAGAAGCACACCGCCGGCCCAGCGAAGCTGCGAACCTTGCGCGGGGCGATGCCGGTCTTGATCAGGCCCGACTCGGGCGCGAGGTTGCCGCGCAGCAGCACGATGGCGGGATGCGGCGCGACCGGGCGGTCGATGGGGCGGATCACCTCGGGCTCCGTCACCTCGGCATCGCGCAGGTTGTCCGCCACGGCGGCGCCCGTGACGGTGAGTGCACCGGTGTCGAGCAGCGGCGCGAGCTGCTTCATCAGCGCGCGGCAACCGCCCGCCGCCTCGAAGGCCTCGATGCTGTGCTCGCCGATCGGCCGTACGCCGGCCAGCACCGGCGTCGTGGGTCCGAGGCTTTCGAACAGGCCGTACACGTCGACGCCGCACTCCCCTTCGGTCGACACGGCCTGCAGGTGCTTGGCCGTGTTGAGCGAACCGCCGATGGCCAGCACCGCGCGCACCGCGTTGGCAAAGGCACCGGGCGTGAGGATGTCGCGCGGCTTCAGGTCGTCCCACACCATCTGCACGATGCGCGTGCCCGCGGCGCGCACGTCGGCCATCATCTTCGGGCTCAGCGCCGCCACTGGCGCACTGCCCGGCAGGGCCATGCCGAGCGCCTCGCAGACGATGTGCATCGAGTTGGCCGTGCCCAGGCCCGAGCACACGCCGGGTCCACGGATCGCCTCGCGGCTCATGCCCACCAGTTCTTCCACCGGCAGGTGGCCGGTGACCGCATGCATCGCGCCGATGAACACCTCTTCGATGTCCATGTGCCGGCCGCGGTACTCGCCGCTGGGCTGGTAGCCGCAGGGCACCAGCAGCGTCGGGATGTTGAGCCGCGCGGCCGCCATGAGCTGGCCCGGCACGGTCTTGTCGCAGGAGGTGAGGCAGACCATGCCGTCGAGCTGCGCGCCCTCGACGGCCACCTCGATGTCGTTGGTGACGAGATCGCGCGCACCCAGCATGTAGGCGCCGCGCGCGCCCGCGCCAGTGATGAAATCGCTGGGCGCGGCGGTGCGGATCTCGAAAGGCACGCCGCCGGCTGCGCGGATGGCGGCCTTCACTTCCACAGCTACGCGGTCGAGGTGGCTGAAGCAGGCCGCGAGTTCGGAGGAACTGTTGACGATGGCGATCTTCGGCTTCTCGCAGTCTTCCTCGGGAATGCCGAGCGCGCGCCAGTGCGCATTGCGCACCGACCAGAGATACGAGCCGCGCGGAAAGTTGCTGCGCAGGGGGCGGGTCATGGGCGGTCTCCGAGTTTCTTTTTGGTGACCTCGATCACGCCGCGGTCGGCATCCACGCGCACCCAATCGCCGGTCTCGATGCACTCGAGCGGGTCGCGTTCGAAATCGGTCATCGAGGGCGAGTGCGTGACCACGGCGCCGAGCGCCATCTTGGTCGTCATCTCGTTGAACAGGAATGCCGCCGGCGACGAGTTCATAAGCCGCGTCATATGGAACATCGCCGACCATCCCGACGAGCCCTTGGCCCCCGGAAACACCAGCACCTTGCCCGCGAAGCTCTGGCCGCGCAGTTCGTGCCGCGTCTCGATGACGGTGCCGGTGCGCGGATCGATGCCGCCCCAGCCCGAGATACGGTCGCGCGTGACCAGCGCCTCGCCTTCCGCAATGCCGCCCACCACCTTGCGGCCGCGGATCACGATGGTTAGTTCGTTCATGACGGTGTCGCTCATGCATAGCCTCCATTCCACCGCCCCGTACACGCCGCATCGACGCACTCCGCCGTGCTGCCGAACCACGCCTGCACGCCGAGGATCGCGGGCAGGTAGTGCGCCTGCTTCGCGGAATCGAGCGCCACCGTCTTCGTGCCCTTGGGCACGGCGCGGCTCATGGCGGAACAGCTGTCGGCCATGAGGATGCCGCCCGCGTCCTCGATGATCTTCGTGTAGCCGTTGCGGTCGGCCAGCGACTTGATGGCGCGCGGCGTGAAGATCCAAAGTTCGCAATCCGGGTGCACCTTGCGGCCCTCGATGAGCTGCGCGGCCTCCCAGATCTGCTCGATGGTGTAGTGCGGGCAGCCGAGCATCACGTACTGCACCTCGGCGTCTTTTCCGGTGGCGTTGATCTTCTCGTAGGTGGCGCGGCGCTCGGCCTCGCAGTAGCGCAGCACCTCGACCGGCGCGCGTGCGCCGAGCGCCTGCTCCAGCGTCAGCGCCTCGGGCGTGATGCCGGCGATGTGGTACATCTCCACGCCGCCCGAAGACGAGGCGGCCGCGCCGAAGTGCTTGAGCCTCGGCAGATTCGGCACGCGGCCGATGCCGCGCCTGCTGTGCACCACCGGCACGCGCTCCTGCACATGCTCGCCGATGTAGTAGCCCAGCAAGCCCCAGTCCTGCACCGATTCCACTTCGACGTCGAGTTCGACGACGTGCGTGGCATAGCGGTTCTCGTCGAGGTGGTAGCCCCAGTACGGAATGCGGCCGGTGAGCATCGCCGCACCCGTGCTCTCGCGGCCCTCGGTGTTGGTGCGCGCGCCGAGCACCGAGTTGCAATACACCACGGCCGACGACTCCATCCACGCGCAGTGCTCGCCGCGTGTCGGGATGTTGCCCACCTGGTACGGCGTGCAGGTGTTCATGATCTGCGCGCCGAGGCCGGCCGCATGGCGCTCGCTCTTGTTGTAGAACTGCACGATCTCCTCGCTCACGCCCATGCGCTCGGGCTGGCCCGGGTCGAAGCCCAACTGCAGGTGGCTCGTGAAGACCTTGAACTTCGGGATCTCGACGGTCTCCTGGCTGTCGAGGCTGAACTCGGAGAACACCGCGTCCATGCCGCCGCCCTTGGCGAGCGCGAAGTCGCGCTGGAACGGTGTGGTCGAGGTGATGGTGGCGCAGACGTTGCGCGTCTCCACCAGCCGCTCGGCGCCCAGCGCTTCGCCGTAGCGCATCAGGAGGTCCATCGCCTTCTGCACGGCCGGTCCGTCGCGCCCGTCCATCATGGCTTTTTCTTCATCGCTCAGGTGCATGGCCTGTGTCTCCGTTCTTGTACTGTCGTGGGGTCGGCCGGGCTAGCCCGGCAAGGGCGTGGGCACGTGGCCGCCAATGTCGCGCGCAATGGTGAGCGCGATGTCGTGCAGGCGCGGTGCCAGTTCGTTGCGCAGGCGCTCCTCGGTGAACACGAAGGCCGCGCCGCCGCCGTTGAGCGCCATCACTTCGCCGTCGGGCCCGATGAGGGGCACCGACACGGAGTTGATCTCGCGGTGGAACTCGCCGAGCGAGAGGCAATAGCCCAGCCGCCTGGCTTCGCCGATGGCGCGCGTCATGCCGGGCGCGATGCTGTCCCATTCGGGGCCGCGCAGGAGACGCATCGAATCGACCAGCTGGTTGCGCTGCGCTTCGGGCAGGGCAGAGAGATACGCGCGGCCCAAAGCCGAATTGGCCAGCGGCGCACGCGAGCCCACGTCGAGCCGCGCCGACAGCATCGACGAGCGCGGCCGGCAGGCCTCGATCAGCACCATCTCCATGCCGTCCCGTATCGCCAGGTAGACCGAGGCCCCCACCTCCTCCGCCATCGCCTGCATGCTGGGCCGCGCGGCGGCTCGCACGTCGAGGCTGCCGAGGAATACGCGCGACAGCGACACCACGCCCGGGCCGAGCATGAAGCGGTCGGCAATCTGCGCGGCCTTGAGCATGCCCAGCGAGAGCAGCGTGGCGACGAGCCGGTTGACGGTCGGCCGCGGAATACCGGTCATGCGCGCGATGTCGGCGTGGCCCAGCACGGGACGCTCTTCGCTGAAGCAGCGCAGCACCGAGATGCCGCGCTCCAGCGCGCTCACGGTGTCGGAGCGGTCGCCGCGCGCATCGGCGGATTCGGCAGCGGAAAAGGAGGTGTCGTTTTTGTCAGTGGACATGGAGGAACCCTTTGCAAGACGCTCCAATGTAGAGGCTGGCGAAAGCGCGTCGGCCGGGTTCATGGCAAGACATTCACACGCCGGCTTCGGCCACAGCCGGCGCATGCGCGCCCTGCCCCGCGGCGCCGGCACGCAGGTACACGCCCTGCGCGAGCAGCGCGGACTGCAGCGCGCTCACGTCGATCGCGCGCGGTTCGACGCCGCCCTGCGACGCCAGCGCCGCTGCCACGCCCGCGGCCTGACCGGTGATCCAGCATTGCGGGATCTCGCGCATGAAGCCGTGCGAGTTGCGGTCGCACGAGATGTGGCGCCCGCAGGCCAGCAGGCCGTCGAGCTGCTGCGGCACCAGCGCGCCGTAGGGAATGGAGATGTTCGGAAACTTCGGCGATACCGCGGGCGTCACGCCCACCTCGTCGGCCAGCGCCACGCCGTCGGGCCACTGGCTGCGCAGCACGGCGCCCACGCCGCTCAGGCGCCGCGCATGGCGCACGCCGATCTGCGGTGCGCTGAGCATGAGATAGGCATCCTCGAAGCCCGGCGCATGCGCCTTGAAGTAGTCCAGGTGCGCGGCCATCGCACGGTGCGAGCGCACTTCCACGGCCGTGAGGTCGTCCACGTCGAGCGCAGAATAACCCGACTGGCGCGGCCCCATGAACAGCGCCACGTCGTTGCGCCACGAGACGAAGGGCCGCTCGAACAGGCCGCATTGCTCGCGCCCGCGCGCCATGAAGGCGCTGAACGCCTCGGGCTGGCCGGCCTTGAACCCGATCCAGCGGTTCATGTCCACGCCGCCGAAGAGCCACGAGGTGTTCATGCAGTGGTGCACGTCGGCCTCCTCGATGTCGTTCACGTAGGCGGCGCCGGCACGCGCGAACAGGTCACCGTCGCCGGTGGCGTCGACCACCACGTCGGCCATGATCGCCATGCGGCCTTCCTTGCTCTCGAACACCACGCCTTTCACGGCACCGTCCTGCACGATGGGAATGGCCGCCCACGAGTGGTAGATCAGCTTGACCTTGCGCTCCAGCACGATCTCCTGCGACAGCAGCTTGAGCCGTTCCGGGTCGATGGTGGGCGACCACGTGACCACGCCGTGGTAGGCGGCGGTGCGCTGCGACCAGTGGGCGGCCTTGGCCGCGTCCTGCGAGCCCCAGTCTTCGCGCGCGGGTCCGGCGATGGCATCGGCCGGCAGGCGATCGAACAGCTCTTCGGCAAAGCCGCGGATCACCAGCTGGCCCTCCCAGTCGGTCATGCGGTCGATCCAGATCACGAGGCCGCCGGTGGAAAGCCCGCCCAGGTGGTTGTAGCGCTCGAGCAGCGCCACGTCGGCGCCCGCGCGTGCCGCGGCTGCGGCGGCCGCGGTGCCCGAAGGCCCGCCGCCCACCACCAGCACGCCGCAGCGGTGGTAGACCGGAATGTCCTTGCCGGGCTCGGCCCAGGTGCCGTGGTCAGTACGCTTGACGCGGCTGTCGCGGTCGAAGATGTCGGAGGACAGGATGCGCTCGTCGGTGCGGACGACAGTTTTCATGGATGAGTGTCTTGGATGGGCTGTTTCATCGTATTTTGATTTCAATGTTCATTTTGTCAAACACAAATCCTCTAAAATGGCATTTCTTCGGGGTATTCCCTAGATCATGTGGATTTTTATGATTTTCTAAATCAATATAAGAAGAACATTCCAAACGGAGACATCGATGAAGAAACCCTGCGGCACCCGCCGCGCGTTCGGTGCGGCGCTCGGCGCGGCGGCCCTCCTGGGCGTGGCACCCCTGGCCCTGGCGCAAGACTTCCCCGTGCGCGGCGGCAAGCCGATCCGCATCGTGGTGGGCTTCACGGCCGGCGGCGGCACCGACGCGCAGGCGCGCATCGTGGCGCAGAAGCTCGGCGAGGTGCTGGGCACCGGCGTGATCGTCGACAACAAGCCCGGTGCCAGCACCATGCTCGCGGCCAGCGAGGTGGCGCGCGCGCTGCCCGACGGCTACACCCTGCTCTACGCGCCCTCGTCGACCATGGCGCAAAACCCGCACACCTTCTCCCAGGTGCCCTACGACCCTTGCAAGGACTTCACCGCCATTTCGATGGGCGGCCGCGGGCCGCTGGTGCTGTCGGTGAGCACCACCGTGCCCGCCAACAACGTGAAGGAACTCGTCGCCTACGTGAAGGCGAACCCCGGCAAGGTGAGCTATGCCTCCTTCGGCGCGGGCACCTCGTCGCACATCTACGGCGAGGCCTTCGTGAAGAAGGCCGGCATCGACGCGGTGCACATTCCCTACAAGGGCGGCTCGGACGCGGCCAAGGACCTGATCGGCGGCCGCGTGCAGTACATGTTCGATTCGGCCTCCTCGGCCGTCATCACCTCCGGCACTGGCAAGGTGAAGATCCTGGCGATTGCCGCGAACGCGCGCATTGCCGCGCTGCCCGACGTGCCGACGTTCGCCGAGCAAGGCGTGACCGGGCTCGACCTGCCGAGCTGGCTCGGCTTCTACGGACCGGCGCACATGCCCGCGCCAGTGGTCGCCAGGCTCAACGCGGCCCTCGCGCAGGTGCTGGCGATGCCGCAGGTGCGCGACTTCTACCGCAGCGGCGGCTATGAAGCCGGGGCCAGCACGCCCGAGGAGTTTGCCGGCATCACGCGTTCGAGCTACGAGCGCTGGGGCGCGATGGTGCAGCAGGTCGGGTTGGCCAGGCAATGAACCGCTTGCCTTCCTCCATCGTCCGCCGACGCGCTACCGCGTGGCTCGGGCTCGGGGTCGCATTTGGCGCGGCCGCATTGCCGTTGGCCGCGCTCGCCGCCGGGCCCGCGCCCTTCCCCGAGAAGGGCCGCAGCATCCGCATCGTGCTCGGCCTCGCGGCGGGCGGTGCCTCGGATGCGCAGGCGCGCTTCGTCGCCAACAAGCTCGGCGAGGTGCTGCAGGCGCCGGTCATCGTGGAGAACCGGCCGGGCGCGAGCTTCATCCTTGCCACCGAGGAAGTGATTCGCGCCGCGCCCGACGGCTACACCCTGATGTACGCGCCCTCCTCCGTGGTGGCGCAGAACCCGCAGACGTTGGCGCAGGTGCGCTATGACCCGTTCAAGGACCTGACGCCCATCTCTCTCGGCGCGCGCGGCCCGCTGGTGCTGACGGTGCATGCGAGCGTGCCCGCGCGCACGGTGCAGGAGCTGGTGGCCTACATCAAGGCCAACCCGGGGAAGATGAGCTACGCCTCCTTCGGCACCGGCACCTCGTCGCACATCTACGGCGAGGCGTTCGCGAAGCAGGCGGGGCTGGACGTGGTTCACGTGCCCTACAAGGGCGGTGCCGATGCCGCGAAGGACTTTCTCGCGGGCCGCGTGCAGTACTACTTCGACGCCGCGCCCAACGCGATCCAGAACACCGCCACCGGCAAGGTCCGCATGCTGGCGGTGGCAGCGCCCAGGCGCAGCGCGATGCTGCCCGACGTGCCCACGATGACCGAGCAGGGCGTGAGCGGCGTCGACATGCCGAGCTGGCTCGGCTTCTACGGCCCCGCGCGCATGCCGGCGCCCGTGGTCGCCCGGCTCAACGGCGCGCTCGCGCAGGTGCTCGCGATGCCCGCCACGCGCGACTTCTTCCGCCAGGGCGCCTACGAGGCGGAGTCGTCGAGCCCGGCGCAACTGGCCGAGCTCACGCGCGCGACCTACGAGCAGTGGGGCGACATCATCCGCAAGCTCGGGCTCGCGAAGCAATAGCGCGGCTCAGCCCAGGAAGCGCAGCAGCAGCCGGTTGAATTCGTCGGCGCGTTCGTACTGCGCCCAATGCCCTGCCCCGTCGATCACCACGCCTTCGCGCTGCGGCTGGCCGGCCGTGAGCTGCGCCACCAGCGGACGCGGATCGGCGGTGACGTCGTACTCGCCCCACAGCAGCATTTGCGGTCCGCCGAGCGTGTCGAGCGCGGCCTGCAGTCCGCCTGCCTGCGACACGTCCTTGCTGCGAAAGCGCGTGCCGTGGCACGAGATGTCGTGAATCTCGAAGGCCAGCGGGTCGATGGCCGCCTTGTCGTGCAGCATGAGCGCGCCGAGGTTGTGCAGCAGCGCGGCGCGTTCTTCCTCGCGGCTGGGCGCGGCACGCCAGTTGATCATCTCCACCGACATGCGCCGCATGGTGCCGTGGCCTCCGCTGCCCACGAGCGCCAGGCGCCGGATGGCACCGCGCCGTACGGCGAAGCGCGCGGCGGTGAGCCCGCCGAAGGAGAAGCCGCCCAGATCGATGGGCGTGCCCGCGCCGATCAGCTGGTCGAGCGAGCCGCCCAGTGCATCGAGCAGCGGCCCGAGCGGATCGTCGCCGGGGGCTGCGCGCGGCGGCGCGTCGGAGTCGTTGAACCCGGGCATGTCGGGAAGCCACAGCGTGTGCCGGGCCGACAGCGCCTCGACGTTGCGCAGCCAGTGCATCCAGCTGCCATGGCCGCCGTGCAGCAGCACCAGCGGCGGATGGGCGTTTTCAGCACCGAAGCGGCGCCAGCAGACGCGAACGCCGCCGTGCACCACGTCATGGCGCGTACCGCTCGCGGCGATGCGTTCGATCAAGAGGCGGGCTTCGCGGCCTGAATCTGAAGTGGAATCTGAATCGGGAATGGAAGGCATCGCCCGATTCTGCCAACCCGCCGCCTTTTCAGCTGGCGGCAGCGCCGAAGCGGTAGCTCGACACCACCAGTCCGCCCATGAAACCGTCTTCGTGATAGACGCGTTCGCCGGGCTCCTGCTCGGCCGCCCCGACGGCCACCATCAGTGGAATGAGGTGTTCCTCGCGCGGATGCGCCATGCGCGCCGAGGGGGCCGATGCCCAGTCCTGCAGCCGCTGCGCGCGCGCCTGCGGCGCCGCTTGCACGGCGGTGTCATCGAGCCAGTCGCCGAAGGCCTTCGACACGCCGTGCGCCTGCGGGCCGAAATTGCGCAGGTTGTGATAGCTCAGGCCGCTGCCCACGATGAGCACGTTCTCATCCCGCAGCGGCGCGAGCGCGCGGCCGAGCGCCAGGTGCTCCGCCGGATCGAGCCCGCGGCGCAGCGACAGCTGCACCACCGGCACGTTGGCATCGGGATACATCGCCTTCATGGGCGAGAACATGCCGTGGTCGAAGCCGCGCTCGGGGTCGATGGCCGCCGGCAGCCGGGCCGCGGCAAGGAGCGCCTGCACGCGCTGCGCCAACTCGGGCGAGCCGGGTGCGTCGTAGCGCACTTCGTAGGTGTGGGCGGGAAAGCCGCCGTAGTCGTAGATCATGGGCGGGCGCGGGTTGCCCTGCACCGTGAAGACCGGCGCCTCCCAATGGGCCGACACCATGAGGATGGCGCCCGGCGTGCGGCCGATCTGGCGCGGCATGTCGGCCAGCGCCGCGGCCAGCTGGTCGTAGACCCCGCCCATCTCCTTCTTCATCCAGGGCCAGGGGCCGCCGCCGTGGGAGATGAAATACGTGGGCAGGCGCGAGGTGTTGTCGTCGTGGGTCAAGTCGATGCTCCTTGAAAGCGTTGCATCGACTGTAGACATTTCCCATCAGGAAATCGACAGGCTAGGATGCATCGATTCATTTCTCCACAGGAAAGCCTCCATGGACCGCCTGACCAGCCTTCGCGTGTTTCGAGAGGTCGTCGAGTCGGGCAGCTTCGTGGCCGCGGCCGAGCGCCTGTCGATGTCGCCGCCGATGGCCAGCAAGCACGTGGCGCAGCTCGAAAAGTCGCTGGGTGCGCGGCTGCTGCACCGCTCGAGCCGCCACTTGAGCCTGACCGAGGCCGGCACCGCCTGGTACGACCAGAGCCGGCGCGCGCTCGACCTGCTCGATGCCGCCGAGGCGGCCATCGGCCAGAAGAGCGAGGCGCCGCGCGGCCAGCTCAAGGTGAGCGCGCCGGTGTGGTGTGCCACGCCGCGCTTCGCGCGCGTGCTGGCCGACTACCGGGAGCGCTTTCCGGAAGTGCTGATCGACATTCACCTGGAAAACCGCAAGGTCGACCTCGCGGCGGACGGCTACGACCTGGCGCTGCGTGCCACCCAGGAGCCCTCCCCGGCGCTCATCGCGCGGCCGCTGTGCCGCGTGCCTTTTCATCTGGCGGGCACGCCCGCCTACCTGCGCCGCATGGGCAATCCCGCGCTGCCGGCCGACGTGGGCCGGCTCGGCGCGATCGTGCCGAGCTACGTGAACCTCGACAACCTCACGCTCAAGGGGCCCGGCGGGCGGATGTTTCCGCTGCGGCTCGCACCCGCGATGCGGTCGGACGACACCACGCTCACTCTGCATGCGGTGCGCGCGGACATGGGCATTGCGTTCTTGCCCGAATGGCTGATCGACGACGACCTGGCAGCGGGACGGCTGGTGCGGCTGCTGCCCGACCACGCCCCGCATCCGGTCACGCTGTTTGCGGTGTACACCAGCCGCCAGTACATGGCGCCCAAGCTGCGCAGCTTCATCGACTTTCTCGGCGATCGGCTGGGCGGCCAGCCACCGGCCGCCGCGGAACGCACCCCTTCGGTGCAAGGACATGCGGCCCCGGGCTAAAGTCGTGGCTTCCCCAGGAGACTGCACGCCTTGTTCCGTTTCTTCGAAAAACTCCTTCATCCCTATCCCGTTGCCGAACCGGCGCTCCCTCCAGCAGGCTTCTTCGCCTTTCTGTGGGCCTGCACCCAGGGCCTTCGCCTCAAGATGGCCGTCATGGCCGCGCTCACGGCCGCCATCTCGACTTTCGAGGCGCTGCTGTTCGCCGTGCTCGGGCGCATCGTCGACTGGCTCGGCGGCCAGGTGCCGTCGCGGCTGTGGGCGGAGCGCGGCGACACGCTGATGTGGCTGGCCGCGCTGCTGGTGATCAGCATCGGCGTGGTCGCGCTGCAGACTATCGTCAAGCACCAGACACTGGCGGTGAACCTGCCCATGCGCCTGCGCTGGAACTTTCACCGGGTGATGCTGGGCCAGAGCATGGCCTTCTACCAGGACGAGTTCGCGGGCCGCATCACGGCCAAGGTGATGCAGACCGCGCTCGCGGTGCGAGACACCCTCTTCGTGCTGGCCGACGTGGTGGTGGCCATGGGCGTGTACGTGGTGACCATCATCGTGCTGGTGAGCGTGCTCGATGTGCAACTGGTGCTGCCCTTCATCGTCTGGCTCGTGCTGTATGCCGCATCCCTGATGTACTTCGTGCCGCGGCTCGGCAAGGTGGGCAAGGCGCAGGCCGATGCGCGCGCATTGATGACCGGCCGCGTGACCGACGCCTACACCAACATCGCGACGGTCAAACTGTTCTCGCACACGCAGCGCGAGGCCGGCTTCGCGCGCGAGGCGATGCGCGAGTTCATGTACACGGGCTATGGGCAGATGCGGCTGGTGAGCGCCTTCGAAATCGTCAACCACGCGCTCAGCATGGGCCTGACCGCGGGCATGGCCGGCACCGCGCTGTGGCTCTGGTCGAACGGCACGGTGGGTGTGGGCGCCGTGGCCGCGGCCACCGCGATGGCCCTGCGCCTGCAGGGCATGTCGCACTGGATCATGTGGGAGATGACCAGCCTGTTCGAGAACATCGGCACCGTGCAGGACGGCATGAAGACGCTGTCGCGCCCGCGCACCGTGCTCGACGCGCCCGACGCCGGCGTGCTCGACGTGCCACGCGGCGAGGTGCGCTTCGAGCATGCGAGCTTCCGCTATGCGGATGCGGGGCGCCGCGTCATCGACGACCTGAACCTGGTGGTGCGGCCCGGCGAAAAGATCGGCCTGGTCGGCCGCTCGGGCGCGGGCAAGTCGACGCTGGTCAACCTGCTGCTGCGCTTTCATGACCTGGAGGGCGGCCGCATCCTGATCGATGGGCGCGACATCGCCCACGTGACGCAGGATTCGCTGCGCAGCCACATCGGCATGGTCACGCAGGACACCTCGCTCATGCACCGCTCGGTGGCCGACAACATCGCCTATGGCCGGCCCGACGCCACAGAAGCGCAGATCGAAGCGGCTGCCAAACGCGCCGAAGCGCACGACTTCATCCAGACCCTGAACGACGCCAGCGGCCGCCGCGGCTACCAGGCGCACGTGGGCGAGCGGGGCGTCAAGCTCTCGGGCGGCCAGCGCCAGCGCGTGGCCATTGCGCGCGTGATGCTCAAGGACGCGCCGATCCTGCTGCTCGACGAGGCCACCAGCGCGCTCGACTCCGAGGTGGAGGCCGCCATCCAGCAGAGCCTCTACCGGCTGATGGAAGGCAAGACCGTGATCGCGATTGCGCACCGCCTGTCGACCATCGCGGCGATGGACCGGCTCATCGTGCTCGACGAAGGCCGCGTGGTGGAAGAAGGCGACCATCGCTCGCTGATGGCGCAAGGCGGCCTCTACGCAAGGCTGTGGGCGCATCAGAGCGGCGGCTTTCTTGGCGACTCGCTCGAAGAAGACGAGGCGCTGCGGGCTTGAGCGCAGCCTAGGGCCTGTTCACACTACTAACGGAGTCGCGAAGGCATGCCAAAGCGGACAAATCAAGGCGCACGACGATGCGTGTGCGTCGGCACACGCAAGGAGTGCAACGCGGAGTTGGCCGCTTTGCCGAACAACGCGATCTCCGTTAGTAGTGTGAACAGGCCCTAGCGGGGCAATGCGCCGGCCTCGTACAACGCGGCGAACTCGGCGCTCGGCGGAATCGGCTTGACGATGTCGATCAGCACACCGTTCGGGTCGCTGGTAATGAAGTGGCGCTGACCGAAGTCCTCGTTGCGCGGCGCAAGAAGAATCGGCAGCCCGGCCGCCGCGAGACGGTCGTGAATCGCGTCGGGGTCGTCCACTTCGAAATTGAGCAGCATGCCGCCCACCACCTGACCGCGCGCGGGTGTGGGAATCGTCTCGTGCCGGCCGTCCAGCACGGCGAGGTTCACCGCGGGGTCGCCCGCCAGTTGCAGATGCACATACCAATCGCTCGTGAACAGCGGCGTGAATTCGAAATGCGCCTGGTAGAAGCTGGCTGTTGCGGCCACGTCGCTGGTCATGATCACCGGGTAGTAGCTCGTCACTTTCATGGTGTCGGCCCTTTCAATTAACATACAGACTGCATGTACGTCAGATATTAATCTACAGACAGACTGTATGTAAATGCCAAAGCCAGTTGCCTCCTCTCTGTCCAGAACCAACCGCGAGCGCACGGAAGCCACCCGCCTCGCGCTCATTGATGCGGCACGGGCCCTCTTCGTCAGCAAGGGCTACGGCGAAACCTCAACGCCCGAGATTGCTGTTGCCGCCGGTATCACCCGTGGCGCCCTGTATCACCACTTCGTGGACAAGCGCGATCTGTTCAGGCAGGTGCTGTTGCGCGAGGCCGAAGCCGTGGCGGCAGACATCGAAGCGGCCACGCCCCGGCAACTCACGCCGCGCGAAGCGCTGCTCGAGGGCAGCAAGGCCTACCTGAAGACCATGACCGCGCCGGGCCGCACGCGGCTGCTGCTCATCGAAGGCCCTGCCGTGCTGGGCCTCGCGGAAACCATGGCCATCGACGAAGCCACCTCGGCCAACTCGCTGCGCCAGGGGCTGGAGAAAGCCAAGGTCGGCAAGGATGAGGTTTCGCTCGAAGCGCTCGCCCGGCTACTTTCGGCGGCCTTCGACCGGGCGGCGCTGGAGATCGATGCGGGCGCCAACGCGGAAGAAATTCGCTCGGCGATGCACTGGCTGCTCGAACAGGCGCTGGGCCCGGTACCTGGTCGCAAGGCCGCTCGCTGAGGCGATGCCGGCACGGCACATCCGGTCGCCCGGGCCTTCGCGAGTCCTACAGCACAGGCCGTCCCTCGCCGACAGCAACCCGCCCACCCGGGCGCGATGCTGAATCTGTCGTCAACAACGAGGAGTCCTCGCATGAGTTCCATCATCTATATCGTCGGCCTGATCGTGGTTGTCGTGGCCGTGCTTTCGTTCTTCGGCCTTCGCTGAACCTGGCCCCACCCCCAGGCGCGCACTTCGTGTCGCTTGTTCCGTGCCCTCGTCGGGGGCCACACCAGCGGCCCGGCCAAGCCGGTTCCGCGGTGTTCCACGTCATTCCGCAAACGGGACCGCTCGCGGTCCCGCTTCTCATGGTCTCCCCGTAACGCGCCGGGCATAATTCGCGCGCCCCGCTCACCATGGGGCGCCACTAGCGAAGGGACCCTGTTGACCAACACCGCGTTGCGCGAATCTGCTTTTCCGGACGCGGTCATCACCGAGGCCATCCGATGGACCGAGGAGAAAGGTCCACTCGACGATGTGCAAGCCATGCGCATCGCCGCCTCCCGCGCATCCAATGAACACGCACGCATCACCGCGCGCGCGCTTGAGTTGGGCGAACGCATCGGGCTGCAACCCGAACTGGCACGCACGCGCCAGTGGGGGCCGTGGGTGCTGCTCGGCCTGGTCGCGCTCGTCGTCGTCGCCGGCCTGGGGCTCGCGGGCAACGTGCTCAGCGGCGGCGAACGGCACATCAATGTGATCGTCGCGCTCGTGAGCTTGCTCGGCATTCACCTGCTCACGCTGCTGCTCTGGCTGGTCGGCCTGTGGCTGCCGCTCGGTTCTTTCAACACCAGCTCGCTCGGCTGGATCTGGCTCTCCCTCACCGCGCGCGTGGCCGGCGGCAAGCGCGGACAGGCACCGGTGCTGGTACGCGCCGCCACCGGGCTCTTGGCGCGCGCCAGGCTGCTGCCCTGGGCCTTCGGGCTGGTGAGCCACGGCATCTGGTCGCTCTCTTTTGCGGTGGTGCTGGCCGCGCTGCTGTTCGCGCTGGCATTCCGCAGCTATACGCTGAGTTGGGAAACGACGATCCTCGACCCGACCTTCTTCGTGCGCGCCGTGCAGGTACTGGGCTGGACCCCGGCGCAGATCGGCTTTCCGGTTCCCGACGCGGCGACCGTGCTCTCGGCCACGCCCGGTGCCCCGGGCCAGCGCACGTGGGCGCTGTGGCTCACCGGATGCATCGTCGTGTATGGACTGCTGCCGCGGCTTGCGCTCGTGCTGCTGAGCGCCGTGGTGTGGCACCTGCGCCGGGCGGCACTGCAGCCCGACTGGAGCGAGCCCTATTACCGCAAGCTGAAGGCGCGCTTCGCCGCGCTTGCGCCGCCCGCCATCGTCGATGCCGACCCGGGACGGGCACCAGACATCGCGCCTGACGGGCTGGCGCCTACGGACCTGCGGGATACCCTGTTCGTCATCGGCTTCGAACTGCCTCCAGATGCGCCGTGGCCGCCCGAGAGTCTGCAAGCCCATTCGAACACCGAGATGCACCGCATCGACGGCAGTGCGCCCGCGCGGCGCGCCCTGCTCGACCGGCTGGCGCAGGCCCGCCCGCGTGCGGTGTTGCTCGTGTGCCATGCGGCATCGAGCCCCGACCGTGGCACCGAACGCTTCCTGCGCGACCTGCTGGCCCATTGTGGCAAATGCCGGCTGTGGCTGACCGATGCCGCGCAGAGCGCAGCGGATGCCGGCGCATCGCAACGCTGGATCGACTGGCTGCAGGACACCGGCCTGCCGCGCGTTGCGGCCACGCACAAGCTCGAAGATGCCTTGCAGGGCCTTGGTGCCGCACCATGACGACACAGCAAGCCATCCGCATCGCCGTTGTCGGCCACACCAATGCGGGCAAGACCTCGTTGCTGCGCACGCTGACGCGGCGCGCCGGCTTCGGAGAGGTGTCGCAGCACCCCGGCACCACGCGCCACGTGGAGTCGGTCGATCTCGACGTGAACGGCCAGGCCGCCGTGCGCTTCTTCGACACGCCGGGGCTCGAGGACGCGGTGGCGCTTCGCGAACACCTGGCGGGCCTGGACCCGCAGGCCACGCCGCCCGAACGCATCCGCCTGTTCCTTCAAGGCCCCGAAGCGCATGGCGTGTTCGAGCAAGAGGCCAAGGTGCTGCGCACCATGCAGGGCATCGATGCTGCTTTTCTGGTCATCGACGTGCGCGAGCCGGTGCTGCCCAAGTTCCGCGACGAAATCGAACTGCTCAACTCCTGCGCCCGGCCCGTGATGCCGGTGCTGAACTTCGTGCGCGACGCGGCAAGCCGCGAGCCGGCCTGGAAGGAACTGCTCTCTGCCTATGGCCTGCACGTGCAGGTGAGCTTCGATGCCGCCGCGCCTTTCGTGGGGGCGGAGCGCGAGTTGTACAGCGATCTCTCCACCCTGCTGCGAGACCGGCGCGAGTTGCTGCGCGTCGTGGTGGACTCATTGACCGCCGAGGCCGCGGAACGCCGCCGCGCGGCTTGCACGCGCATTGCCGGTTTGTTGATCGACGCCGCTGCGTTGCGCCGCAGCATGCCGGCCGAAGAGTTTGCCGACACGGCGCGCCGGAAGGCATTCGTCGCTGCGTTGCAGAAAGAGGTATTCGACAAGGCGCAGCGCTGCACCGACGACCTGCTCGCGCTCTACGGCTTCCGCCAGGACGATGCCGGCGAGGCGCCGCTGCCGCTCATCGAAGGCCGCTGGACGCTGGACTTCTTCAGCCCCGAAGCCATGAAGGACGCAGGCCTGCGGCTCGGCAAGGGCGCCGTCATCGGCGCTGCCGTGGGCGTGGTGGCGGATCTGGCGCTGGCCGGCATTTCGCTGGGCACCGGTGCCGCGGTGGGCGGCGCCATCGGCGGCGCGGTGTCGCAAGGCTGGGGGCCCTTCGGTCGCAAGCTGGCAAACAGGCTGCGCAACGTGCACGAGCTCACGGTCGAAGACGGCGTGCTCTTTGCGCTGGTGGCATGGCAGCTGAAACTCGCGCGGGCACTGGAGCGCCGCGGGCATGCGGCCACCGGGCGCATCGCAGCCGAGACGAGTGCGACGCAGGACGCGCCGACGCGCGCCACGGCCGCCGCCGTGCGCGCGGCACGGCCCGCGCGCAGCCATCCGGAATGGGAATCGGCCGGCGTGGCAGCGCGCACCTTCTGGCGCCCCGCGCCGCAACGCGATGCGCTCGCGGCCGATATCGCGCACACGCTGCAGGACGCCTTCGACGCCTGAGCGCTCCGGCGCGGTCGCGCACGCAGGCCCGCGCTGCGGTCACCGCGCCGTCATGAGGCAAACCTAGCATCCGCTGGCCTTTGCCCTCCACAACCAAGACTGCACTCCCGACCCGATGTACCCCGGCGAACGGCTCAACGGCTACACCCATCTGCTGGGCCTGGTGCTCGCCCTGTTGGCCACGGCCCTGCTGCTTGCCAAGACCGTGCCCACCGGCGACCCCGCGCGGATTGCCGGCGCACTGGTGTTCTCGCTCTCCGCGGTGGCGCTGTATGCGGCATCCACGCTGTTCCACAGCACGCGGGGACGCCGGAAGCGCTTCTGGGAACGCGCCGACCACTGCGCCATCTACCTGCTGATCGGGGGTACCTACACACCGTTCGCACTGGTCACGCTGCACGGCTTGTGGGGCTGGCTGCTGCTTGCCGCCGTATGGAGCGCCGCGCTCTTCGGCATCGGCCGCGAGTTGCTGCAGGCCGACGGCGCAGCATCCAAGCCTCCGCTGGCGCTGTACATCGGCATGGGCTGGCTCGGCGTGCTGGCCGCCGTGCCGCTGGCCGCACGGCTCGAGAGCGGCGGCTTGGCCTGGCTGCTGGCCGGCAGCGTGCTCTACACCGTGGGCACGGTGTTCTACCGGAACCGGCGCGGCTTCAGGCATGCGCATGGCACCTGGCACCTGTTCGTGCTTGCAGGCACCGCGAGCCACTTCGTGTCCGTGGGCTGGTTCGTGCTCTGACCACAGGCAGCCGGCCTGCGCCTTCAAGGGCCGCAGGCGCATGTTGCCGTATCTCCCAAGGCAACGCGCCCCAAGAGATGTGCAAAATGCGCGCATGCCAAATATCGCCTCCATCCTCAAAGCCGAGATTTCCCGTGTTGCCCGCAAGGAGGTGCGCACAGAGATCGAAACGCTGAAAAAAGCATCCACGCACCACCGTGCCTCGATCGCCGCATTGCGCCGGCAGGTCGAGAAACTCGAGAAGGAATTGCGGCGCGCCACCAAGGTCTCCGCGCGCGTCTCCCCAGGAGCCGATGCGAACGAAGCAGGCGAGTCAGGACCGGCCCGCCGGTTCAGCGCCAGCCGCCTGGCTTCGCACCGCGAAAAGCTCGGCCTTTCGGCGGCGGCCTATGGCAAGCTGGTGGGCGTCACCGGCCAGACCATCTACAAATGGGAACAGGGCAAGGCCCGTCCCCGCAAGGCCCAGCTCGAAGGCCTGGCATCCGTGCGGGGACTGCGGCCGCGTGAAGCGGCGGAGCAACTGAGCGCGGATTGATGCACACCCGGCACCACGCCTGAGCCCGCCTGGCCGGGTACAGTGCCTGCATTCATCCATCGCAGTTCGACGCGTTCCTGCCTCGCATTCCCCCATGTCCAACCTCATCGTGCACGGCGGCACGCCGCTTCGCGGCCGCATCACCCCTTCCGCCAACAAGAACGCCGTGCTGCCCGTGCTGTGCGCCACGCTGCTCACGAACGAGCCGCTGCGCCTGCATGGCGTGCCTGACATCACCGACGTACGCAAGATCCTCGACATCTTCCGCAGCCTGGGCAGCGAGGCGCGCATGGACCACGCCACCGGCACGCTGGAGCTGCACCACCGCGAAACGGCTTTCGACGCCGCGCGCGACCGCCTGCCCGAGGAAATGCGCTCGTCGATCATGCTGGTGCCCCCGCTGCTCGCGCGCTTCGGCATCGCGCGCCTCGAGGACAACGTTAAGGGCTGCACGCTGGGCGTGCGCGAGATCGATCCCCATGTGGATGTGTTCCGCCGCTTCGGCGGGCAGGTGGAGCGCGCCAGCGGCTCGCTGCTGGTCCGGTGCGACGGACCGCTGACGCCCACCGAGCACTGGCTCGACTACGCATCCGTCACGACGACCGAGAACTTCGTGCTGTGCGCGGCGGCGGCCAACGGCTCCTCCACGCTCACCAACGCGGCGTCCGAGCCGCACGTGCAGGAGTTCTGCCGCTTCATGGCCATGCTGGGCGTGCGCATCGAAGGCATCGGCACCTCGCGGCTCACGGTGCATGGCGGCAATGCCTTGCGTGGCGGGGAATTCCGCTTCGATGAAGACTTCCACGAGATCACCACCTTCCTGGCGCTGGGCGCCATCACGGGCGGCGACGTGGTCGTGCGCAACAGCGCGCCCGAGAATTTTCCGCTGATCGATCGCACCTTCGCCAAGTTCGGCGTCACGATCACGCACGAAGACGGTTGGTCGCGCGCCAGCTGCGCCGGTCCGCTGAAGGTGCAGGCGCCTTTCACCAGCAACGTGCTCACCAAGGTGGAGGCTGCACCCTGGCCCTATTTCCCGGTCGACCTGCTTCCCATCTTCATTGCGCTGGGCGTGCGTGCAGAGGGCAATGCGATGTTCTGGAACAAGGTCTACGACGGCGCCCTGGGATGGACCGGCGAACTGTCGAAGTTCGGCGCCCACGTCTTTTCGTCCGACCCGCACCGGCTCATCAGCTTTGGCGGCAGCCCCCTCACGCCGGCCGTGGTCGAGAGCCCCTACATCATCCGGGTGGCGATTGCGCTTTTCATGGTGGCGGCCAGCATCGAAGGCCGCTCCGAAATCCGCAATGCCACACCGATCCGCCGGGCCCATCCCCGCTTCGCCGAAAACCTGCGCAGCCTGGGCGCGCAGGTGGAGTGGACGAGCGAAGAGTAGGCGCCGGGCTCAGGCCCGCAGTGCGTTCGCGACGATGCGCGCCGCCGATGCGATGACGTCGTTGCGGCCCTCCGCATCCTTGCGCGCCGGAAACGTCAGGTAGACCGCCAGCACCAGTGGCGCGCCGGCCGGCGGCCACAGCACGCCCGTGTCGTTAACGGTGCCGTACGAACCGGCGCCGGTCTTGTCGCCCACCTTCCAGTCGGCCGGCACGCCGGCGCGAATGCGCGTGGCCCCGGTGGTGTTGCCCAGCAACCAGGCCTGGAGCTGGCTGCGCTGTGCCGTGCCGAGCCCGTTGTCCAGCACCAGCCGCTGCAGGCTTGCGGCCATGGCCTCGGGCGTCGTAGTGTCGCGCGGATCGCCTGGAATGGCGCTATTGAGTTCCGTCTCCCAGCGATCGAGCCTGAAGGACTGGTCGCCGATGGAGCGCGCGAAGGCGGTCACCGCAGAAGGCCCACCGAGAATTTTCATCAGCAGGTTGGCGGCGGCGTTGTCGCTGTATTGAATGGTGGCGGCGCACATCGCGGAAACCGCCATGCCCTGTCCCAGGTATTTTTCGGTGATGGGCGAATTGGGCAGGATGTCGCCCTTGCCGTAGTTCACGTGGCGCTCCAGCAGGCTGGCGTCGCGAGTGCTGCGCTCAAGGATGGCCGCGGCCAGCATGGTCTTGAAGGTGCTGCACAGTGGAAAGCGCTCGGTTGCGCGGTGCTGCACGCGCGCGCCGGTGGCGGTGTCGAATGCGGCCACACCGAGCCGGGCGCCCGCGGAGCTTTCGAGCGCCGCGAGCTGTGCCTCGGCCGAAGCCACCTGCGGCACTTTCGCGGACCAGGCGGTACAGGCGCTGGCCAGCGGCAGTGCGGAGGCGGCAAGCAGGAAGGTGCGGCGATGGACGAAGGATTTCATTGCATTGTCAGCGGAGTGGATGGAACGAAGGCCATCGTAGGAGCGGCATCGCACAGGCTCCAGCGCCGGGCGGCGCCAACGCGTCTCGCCTGTATCGGGTGTAACCGTAAAAAATCATTCAACTTTTCGGTTGAATGATGCTCGCCGGGTGACTATATTCAACCACATGGTTGAACTAGACGACGAACGGCTCGACGCCGTGTTCCACGCCCTGGCCGACAGCACGCGCCGCACCATGCTGCAGCTGCTGGCCCAGGGCGAATGCAGCGTGGGCGAGCTCGGCGCGCCGTTTCACATGTCGTTCGCGGGCGCATCGAAGCATGTCAAGGCGCTGGAGCGCGCCGGCCTGGTTTCTCGCACCGTGCAGGGGCGCGCGCACGTCTGCCGGCTGGAGCCGGCGGCGCTTGCATCGGCCAACGCATGGTTGCGGTACTACGAAGGCTTCTGGAGCAACCATCTGGACGCGCTGGAGCGCGAGCTGCGGCGCGAGGCATCCCGTCAGTGAAGACCTTCCCTTCCCAGGCATCGCGTGTCATCCAGATCGAGCCGCTGAAGCGCCTGACCATCAGCTGGGGCAGCGAAAGCGCCACCGCCTCCGAAGTGAGCTTCGAGTTCACGCCCGAGGGCGATGCGACACGCCTCGTGCTCACGCACCGCCGCCTGCCCGACCGCAAGGAAACGCTCGGCGTCTCCAGCGGCTGGCATGCCCACCTCGACGTGCTCGACGACGTGCTGCACCAGCGCAAGCCCCGAGGGTTCTGGACCCGCCATGCAGAGCTCGAAAAGGCTTACGAGGCCCACCTTCCCGCCTGAGCCGCCGGACCCGCCTCGCCGGCCGCTCCCGGAGTCGGATGGCGACTACAGGCAAGCGGCCTGGCTTGCGTTAAGGTGCGGAGCATCCGCCGACTCCGAAGCACGCCCATGACCACCCCCTCCCCCGCACCGGCCCGCAAGCATTTCTCGATGATCCGCGGCTTTCACCTGGCCGACGCATTCACGCTCGGCAACGCGGCTTGCGGCGTGGGCGCGGTGTTCCTTGCCATGGCGTTCATGGCGAGCCAGTCGCTCGCGCAGTTCTTCTGGGCGGCGGCGCTCGCTCCGGCGGCCTTCGTGTTCGACGTGTTCGACGGCCGCATCGCGCGCTGGCGGCAGACGCACTCCGCCCTGGGGCGCGAGCTCGATTCGCTGGCCGACGTCATTTCCTTTGGCGTGGCGCCCGCCGCGCTGGCCTTCGCCGCGGGCCTGGACGGCGGCTGGGACTGCGTGCTGCTGGTCTATTTCGTCTGCTGCGGCGTGAGCCGGCTCGCGCGCTACAACGTCACGGCCGAGGCGCTTTCCGCGGGCGCCGACAAGGTGAAGTACTTCGAAGGTACGCCCATCCCGACCAGCGTGGTGCTGGTCGGCGTGCTGGCCCTTGCAGCCTGGCAAGGCCGCATCGGCGACGCGGTGTGGGGCGGCGCCTTGGCGCTCGGTCCCTGGCAGCTGCATCCGCTGACGCTGCTCTTTGCGCTATCGGGCACGCTGATGATCAGCAAGACGCTGCGCATTCCGAAGTTCTGACCCGCCCCCGGTGCCGATCCATGAAAGGAGTCCCCTCATGAAGTTGTATTTCGATCCACACAGCCGCGCGCAGGTCGCGAAATGGATGCTCGACGAAGCCGGCGTGGACTACGAAATCGTGCCCACCCTCATCCGGGAAAAGGCGCACAAGAAGCCCGAGTACCTCAAGATCAATCCGGCGGGCAAGCTGCCGGCGCTGGTGGACGGCCGCACACGCGTGTTCGAGAACGCGGCCATCTGCATGTACGTGGCCGAGAAGTTTCCGCAGGCCAAACTGGCGCCGCCGGTGGGTTCGCCCGAGCGTGGCCGCTACCTGTCGCTGATGGTCTATTCGACGGCGCAGCTGGAGCCCTCGATGGGCGACAGCCTGCTGGGGCTGCACAGCAACAACAGCGCGCGCGGCTGGACCGATTTCGAGCAGGCCAAGGACGCGGTGGAGCGCGAGCTGGGCTACGGCCCCTATCTCTTCGGCGCTCAGTTCACCGCGGCCGACGTGATGATCGGCTCGATGTTCATCTGGCACCGCGCATTCGGCGGACGCTCCAACCGGGCCAAGATCGATGCCTACATCGACCGCCTGCAGGCGCGCCCCAAGGGCCTGAAGTTCGGCTGAGCCACGACCCATGTCACAGGCACCTTTCCCCCACGGCGCGACCGCAGGCCTCGACCAGCTGGTCCGCATCGCCGCCGAGCAGCCGCTCGCACCGGCCTGCGACCATTTCTACTTCCTGCGCCATGGCCAGACCGGCCGCAATGCGCAGCGCATCTTCCAGGCCGTGGACGAGCCGCTGAGCGAGCTCGGCCTGCAGCAGGCCGCGCGCGCCGCCAAGCTGCTGGCGGGCGAGCCGATCCGCACCATCGTCTGCAGCGATGCGCGGCGCGCGCACGACACGGCGCATACCGTGGCCGCAGTGCTCCGGCTCGCGCCCACGCCCCAGGCGGCGCTGCGCGAACGCAACTTCGGCGCGCTCATCGGCACCTCGTCGGCCAATATCGACTGGGCCTGCGAACCCGAAGGCGGCGAAACGCTCGCGCAATTCGTGGCCCGCAAGCGGCTTGCCCTCGACGCCGCGCTGGCGCAGCCGGCGCCGGTGCTGGTGGTGGCCCATGGCGGCACGCTCTACGCGCTGGCCGCGTTGATCGGCGTACCCATCGATCTGAATCTGCTCGGCAATGCGCAGCCATTGCGTTTTTCGCGCAGCGGCCCCACATGGGCCGTAACGCCGCTACTGCGGCATGCCGACGGCGATTCAGCCCTGGCTTGAACGAGCCGGAGCGCGTACTGTTCGGCGTTCACACCACCAACCGCCATGGAATTCAAGGACTACTACAGCGCCCTGGGCATCGACCGGACCGCTTCCGACGACGAGGTGCGCAAGGCCTACCGCAGGCTTGCGCGCAAGTACCACCCCGACGTCAGCAAGGAGCCCGACGCCGAGAAGCGCATGCGCGACATCAACGAAGCCAACGACGTGCTGCGCGACAAGGAAAAGCGCGCCGCCTACGACGCACTGGCCGACCGCGTGGCGCGCGGTGGCCATCCCGAGGGCGACTTCCAGCCGCCACCCGGCTGGGACACCGGCTTCGAATTTCACCGCGGCCCGAACCAGGGCCCGGCCGACCACGCGGATTTCAGCGAGTTCTTTTCATCGCTCTTCGGCGAGGCCGAGCGGCGCGGGGCGGCAAGGCGCAACTACCGCGCGCGCGGCGAAGACCATCACGCGGCCATCGAGATCGCGCTCGAAGACGCACTCAACGGCGCCGAGCGCGAGATCACGCTGCGTTCGCAGGAACTCGACGCGCAGGGCCGGCCCACGTTCAAGACGCGCACGCTCAGCGTCAAGATTCCGCCCGGCATGCATCCGGGGCAGTTCATCCGGCTTGCCGGACAGGGCATGCCAGGCCATGGCGGCGAACCTGCCGGCGACCTCTACCTGGAGGTGCGCATCGCGCCGCACAGGCTCTACCGCCTGGAAGAACGCGACATCTACATGACGCTGCCCGTCACCCCGACGGAGGCGGCGCTCGGCGCGCAGGTGAAGGTACCTGTGCCAGCCGGCGGCGCGGTCGAGGTGACCGTGCCGCCCAATGCGCGCAGCGGCCTCAAGCTCAGGCTCAAGGGCCGAGGGCTCGGCGGCAAGCAGCCCGGCGACCTGTACCTGCTGCTCGAGATTGCCCTGCCCCCCGCCACCGCGGAGGCCGCACGCAAGGCCTACGAGCAGCTCGCGCAAGCGTCGGCTTCGTTCAACCCACGCCAGCATCTGGGAGTGTGAGCATGGCGACCGTTTCCGTCACAACAGCCATCAGCGCGTCGCAGCCGCTCGCCGCGAGCGAGCTGGCCCATGCCTGCGGCGCCGACACCGAATGGGTGGTGCAACTCGTCGAAGTCGGCATCGTGCAGATCGCCATGGCCGAAGCGCCACCCGAGCGGTGGCAGTTCTCGAGCACCGACCTGCAATACGCGCTCGAGGCGCGCAGGCTCGAGCGCGACTTCGGCGTGGGCCTCGACGCCGCCGCGCTGATTCTCGATCTGCAGCACGAGGTGCGGCGGCTGAAGGCCGTGATCCGCGCGCACGGCTTGCGCTAGCCGGCCAGGCTTCAGCCGGATTTGCCGCGCGCCGTCTTCTTCGGGCTTTCGGCGCGCGGGGTGTTCGCCGCTGCCGGGGCATTGCTGCCGTTCACCTGGTCGACCCACAGCAGGGTGTCGACGTACGACATGAACCGGTTCAGGTATTCGGGCGAGAGCTCGTGCATGAGCATCAGCGACCGATGCACCAGGTGATGCGAATTGAGGGGGCCGGCATTCTCCGGCACCTTTGCCAATGACTGCGTCAGCCGCCGGTCGGCGCTGAGCCGCGACCACGTGCTTTTGAAGTACCGCAGCGTCTTCAATTCGGGAGCGGATGCGGCCTGCCCTCCGGCTGGCGGCGGCGACTGCCGGGCGATGTGCTCGACGAGTTCGGCGAGCGGCCCGCGAGGAGGCGCGGCGTCCTGCTTCACGCCGGCATCGGCGGCCCGGGCTTTTTCGAGATTCTCGCGATAGGCCGCAAGCAGGCTGTGCACCTTGCCGTCGAGGATGCGCCGCGCATCGCCCTGGTGCGCGGATGCCCGCCGGGCCAGCGCCTCGATGAAACGAAAGCGCACCGGGTCCACGCGATGCTCGCCGCGCGCACGCCACGCATCGAGCATCGCCACGGGGTCGTCCATGCGGCTACTCACGGGCCTTCGCGCCGGCGCCGGTCTGCTGGCGGGGCGCAGGCGCCATCTCGACGCGCCGGTTCTTTGCCCGTCCTTCGGCATCGGCATTGGACGCCACGGCCTGCTCCGACCCGAAGGCCGCGGCAAACACCGAGGACGAGGGAATGCCTTCCTCGATCAATGCGCGGGTCACGGTCAAGGCGCGCTGGGCCGAGAGCTCCCAGTTGTCCGCGAACGGCCGGTTGCCTTCCTTCGTCTGCCGCATCTGCCGGTCGTCGGTGAAGCCGCTCACCATCAGCACCTCGTCACGCGCGCGGAGGTAGGCGGCCACGGGCGCAGCCAGGCTCTTGAGCACTTGCCGGCCCTCGGGCTGCAGATCGGCCGAGTTGAAGGCAAACAGCACGTTGCCGCTGATGCCGATGCGCCCGTTGTTGAGCGTGACCCGGCCAGCCGCGAGCGGCCCTGCCAGCGCCTGCTCGAGCGCCTCACGGCGCTGCGTTTCGGCCTGGCGCTGCTGCACCTCGGCCTGCAGCTTGGCGGCGAGGTCCAGCTGCATGCCGAGCGCCCCCACCAGAATCAGCACGAAGGCGCCGACCAGGCCCGACATCAGATCGCCGAAGACCGCCCACACCGGCACGCTCGGCTCGAGGCCGGCGTCGAGGTCGTCCCGCATCACGCTTCGCTCGCCACGGCCTGCTGCCGGCCGGCAATCTGCTGCAGGTCTTCGACGATCTGCTTCTGCGACATGATGCTGAGGTCGATGACTTCCCTCGCCTGCGCCACGTAGTACGCCAATTGCTCATCGCTGCGCGCAATGGACTTGCCGAGCGCGCCTTCCACGCGCTGCAGATGGGCCACCAGCTTGTCGTTCGATTCGCTGAACAGCTGCACCGCAAGACCGAAGGCTTCGCCGAGGCTCGCCACTTCGACGGCGCTGCCGGTGATTTGCGCGGCGACGCCGGCCATCTTCCCGGTTTCCGTCTCGACCTTGTCGATGAAGCGGCTGCCGACACGCTCCAGCACATCCGCCGACGCGCCGACCAGCGCATCGACTGCCGAGCGCTGCTCGGTGGAGGCATGGTTCACGGCGTCGAGCAGGGTTCCCAGCGTTTCCATGATGCGGCTGCGCTCTTCCAGCATCGCGTTGTCGCGCGCCATGCTGTCGGAAAGCTTCTGGCGCAGTTCGGCCACCACTTCGGCCGCCACGCGCGGTGCTTCCGACGCGGCCTGCAGGAGCTGGGCGATTTCGGCCACGGTGCCCTTCGCGTGGGCTTCTGCCTGGGCCGACATGTCGCGTGCGGTCTGCGCCAAGGTCTCGAAGAGTTGCTGCTGGTGGCCCGCCGTGTGCGCGCCCGCCTGCTGCCACTCCTGCTGCAGCGACGTGGCCATTGCCGCCAGCGCCTGCGTCCAGGCCGACAGGCGCTGCTCGTCGCGCGCCGCCATCTCGGTCTGCAGATTGGCGTGCGCCTGGTCCACGGTGCGCAGCAGCGATGCCGCGTGCTGCTCGAAGCCTGCCGCCGCCGCCGCGAAGGACTGGTGCGCGTCTTCCGACAGCTTTTCGCTGACGCGCTGATGCTGCGCGAGCGCATGGCCCCAGGTGTCCGACACGCTGCCCACCGTGCTTTCGAGCCGGGCGGACACGCTCTCCACCAGCGATGCCGAACGTTGCTCGAAGGTCTCTGCAAAACGGTCGTGCGACGCGTGCAGGTCTTTCGACAGCGCCCCGGAGGTACGCTCATGTTCGGCGAGCGCAGCCTTCCAGGTGTCGGCCACGCGGGTCGTCGTGGCTTCGAAACGGCTCGAAAGCCCTTCGAGCTGCTGCTGCATGGTGCGGGCGACGGTGTCGTGCAAGGAAGCCGTCTCGCGCGCAATGCCGGCCATGGTGGCTTCGACGACCGGCTGGATGGTGGCGCCGGCGATGCGGGCGCTCTCGGTCAGGCTCTTCTTCAGCGACTGGTCGACCGAGGAAGCGAGGCCGGCATACACGGCCTCGGCCTGGGTGTGGAATTGCGCCTGGCCGGTGACGAGCCGCTCGTTCAAGGCCTGGGCCTGGCGCTCCATGGCGGCCATCATCGCCTGCAGCTGGTCGACCAGCCGGGGCATCAACTGCGCCTGCTGCTCGAGGAGCTGGAACGACGCTTCGCGCCGATGGGTCTCCGAGTAGATGCGCAAGGTGGTTGCGATCCTGCTGTCGAGCATCTGCCCGGCCTGCAGCCGCTCGCGCCGGCAAAGGGCCGAGGCAAGGCCGAGCATCGCCGAGGCGGCCACGCCGGCCACCGAGGTGCCGAACGCCAGCCCCAGCCCCTTGACCGGGGCCGACAGCGAGGCACGGATGGCCGGCAGGTCGGTCGCGGTCTCCAGCGCCAATCCGGTGCCGTTGAGCGTCACCACCATGCCGAGGAAAGTGCCCAGCATGCCCAGCAGCACCAGCAGTCCCGCCAGATAGGGCGTGAGCGCCGGGCCGGGTAAGCCGACGCGCTCGCCCTCGATGCGCAGGCGCACCGCGTTGCGCAGCGTTGGATGCAGCTGGCCGAGCCAGGCGCCAAGATCTTCCGGGGCGGCAGACAGGTCGGCCACAGCGCGGCTCAAGGTGGACGTCGCCTGCTGGAACCGGTGCAGTTCCAGCGCACCCATGATGTAGAACGCGCCGACGATCATCGTGACGATGAGCGCCAATGGATGCGACCCGACGTAGCCGGCTCCGACCCAGCACACGACGGCCAGGCCCGCGGCAAAAACAGCGTAGTGAAGAAATCTATTCATGGCACTCTGGTTGCCTCATGCGAAGGGCTTCGAGCAGCCCTTCGATCGGTTGAAATCGGAAATCCAGTTCGGCGAGCAGCACGTTCTTCATGTCCTTGCGGAACACATGCAGCCACTCGCCGGCCTGGGCCTCGCTGCCGGGTTCGCCTGTCGTTGACAAGCTGTCCCGGCTCAAGCGGGTGAAATGTTTTTCGAGCAGCGCGGGCACGCCCGCCAGCAGGCTGTGCTCGCGCCCGGCCAGGACCTGCTCCATGACCACGTCCACGGCGGCCAGCCGGGCCATGGCCGGCGACCTGGCCGCCAGTGCCGCCCGCAGGCGCCCGCGCAGGGGGCCGATGCCCGCTTCCATGGCCTGCTGCAGGGCGAGGTAGCGGCGGCGGAATGGGGCGAAGTCGGCCGCAGCCGCGGCAGTGCCGTCTTCTGCGATGGCGTTGGCCAGCGCGGTACGCGCACGGGCGCATTCCCGCTCCTCGGCGTTCGCGAAAGCCCGTTGCCGGGAAGAAGCAGCCGCCGGAATCCCCTCCAGCGCCGCGGACAGCGAAATGGCATCGGTCCAGCCGAACCACTGGCTCAATCGATCCGCGGTGGCTTGTCGGGGTTCGCGCACGCCTGTGTCGGCCAGTCGGGAGAGCAGGCGAACGAGCGCCGAACCATTGAAAACTGTGCGCTGTGAAACTTGCGCCATACCGCCAGAACGAAAAACCTGGCAGTCTACACTGGCCACCCCTCCCGGAAGCCCTGTCCGGCGGCCCCTGCCCCGGTGAAACTTCAGGTAACGCGGCGGACGGTTACCAGGCGTTTTTCCGTTCAGGCCGCCGCGTCGGCCGGCCAGCCCGCCCGCGCCGCGCGTTCGAGTGCCGAACGCACCACCAGCCGATGGAACGGCGCGATCAGCCGGATGTAGTTGCGGCCGAACAGGTTGTGGCAGTGCACCACCGTGACCGCCGTGAGCGAATCGCCCGCCGACGAGCGCATCACCGAGAGGCGGAAGTCCAGGTGCCGGTCGTCCTCGCCCAGCACGACTTCGTCCGCATGCGTCTCGTAGATGCGGAAGATCCCGATACGCGGCGCACCGCCCGGGGTGCCGGCGCGCAGGGCGCTCGCCGTCTTGATGCCGAAGCCGCCGACCAGCCGGTCGCGCAGCGCCATCAGCCTTTCGACCCAGGGTGCCGGGCGTTCGAGTGCGAAGCGCGCGAGCGCCAGGACGTCGCGGGTGGCGCCCGGTGGCAGGTCGATGGCGTAGGCGTCGGCCAGGAAGGCGCCGCGATAAAGGCCGGCCACGCGCGCGCCAGCGGGCAGTGCCTCGCGGCGGGCGTGGCTGGGCGAAACGGGAAGTCGGTCTGGTGCCATGCGGGCCTCGCGGTGTTGATTCCTTGGCTCATCGGCGCCCATCATCGCCGCAAACGAACACGCGGTGACCGTTCAGCCGGGCGGCCGGACTCCCCGCCAAGGCGTGGCGTAAGTCCTAAGCCCTACAAGCGCTCACCGCGTGCAGACTCGTCCATGCCGGCCCCATGGCCGGAAAGCTCTAGGAGCGGCATGGCCATGCAGGATCGGATCGCTTGTCATCGCTGCGGGCGCGTGTGCCTGCACGCCGACGCGCCATGCCCGGCCTGCGGCGCTGCGCCGGTGGCGAGCCCCGCGGTGGCAGGCGCGACCGAGCCCTTCGTGGGGCGCCGCGGCGAACTGCAGCTGGCTCACGACGCGCTCGGCGGCGCACTGGCCGGGCGCGGCCGCGTGATCATGCTCAGCGGAGAGGCCGGCATCGGCAAGACCCGGCTGGCACAAGAGGTGGCAACGCTGGCCGTGCGGCGCGGCATGCTGACCTTGTGGGGCCGCTGCCTCGAGGAGCCCGGCGCGCCGCCTTTCCTGCCCTGGACGCGCGCCATGCAGGCCTGCCTGCGGGCCTGCCGCGACGAGCGCCTGCCGGCGCTGCTCGACCGGGACGCCGCTGCGGCGGTCGAGATTGCACCTGAACTCGCCGAGCGTCTGCCGCCGGGCACCGCGGTGCCGGCCATCGGCGAAGGCGACCAGGCGCGCTTTCGCCTGTTTGCCGCGGTGGCGCATTTCTGGCGCCAGGTGGCAACGCTGCGCCCGCTGCTCCTGATCCTGGACAACCTGCACTGGGCCGATGCTTCGTCGCTGCGGCTCCTGGCCTTCATTGCGCAAGAGCTCGGCGAGAGCCGCATCGTGCTGCTCGGCTCCTACCGCGAGGCGGATCTGTCGCGCCAGCATCCATTGGCCGCAACGCTGGCCGAGCTGTTGAACACGCGGCAGTTCTGCCGACTGCCGCTCCCGGGCCTGAGCCTGGAGGAAACCGAGCGGATGGTCGCCGCGGCAAGCGCCGTGATGCCGCCGCCCGCAGTGATTGCGACCATGCACCGCCGCACCGAAGGCAATCCGCTGTACCTGGTGGAGACGCTGCGCTTCTTGCTGCAGGGCCCGTACGGAACCGACCCGCACGCTGCCGCGGCGCTGGTCGAGACCGTGCCCGGCGGCATTCGCGCGGTGATCGGCCAGCGGCTCAACCGGCTCTCGGCGCCCTGCTGCGCGCTGCTCGCGATTGCCGCCTGCATCGGCCGCGACTTCGATCTGCCGCTCTTGGCCGAACTGGCCGGCGCCGGCAGCGAGGCCGAGCTGCTGGCCAGGCTCGACGAAGCGCTGTCGCACCGGATCATCGAGACATTGCCGCCCGGACCGCAGTACCAGTTCAGCCACGTGCTGATCCGCGAAGTGCTCTACGACGAGCTGCCCGCGGCACGGCGCGTTGCCCTGCACGGGCGCATCGCCGAGTCGCTGGAGGCACGCCATGCCGCCGATCCCGAGGCGGTGCTGGCGCAGCTGGCCTACCACGCGGCCGCGGCATTGCCCGTGGGCAGCCCGGGGCGCGCGCTGGACATTGCACAGCGCGCCGCCGCGCGGGCCGTCGCGGTGATGGCGTACGAAGAGGCCTTGCGCTGCTACCGGCTCGCGCTGCAGCTGCAGGAGCGCTGGCTGCCGGCCGAGCGCGAACGGCACGGCGCTTTGCTGCTGGCGCTTGGCGCGGTGCAGACGCATGCCGGCGAGAATGATTCCGCCGCCGCCACCTTCCTGGAGGCCGCCACGCTGGCGCGCGCGCTCGGCGATGCGGGGCTGTTTGCGCAGGCGGCGCTCGGCTTCGAGAACAACGGCTGGCGTATCAGCGGCCCGGGCGAACAGGCGGCGGCCCTGCTCGAAGAGGCACTGGCGGCCGCCGACCGCTTCGATGCCGCGCTGCGGGTCGACCTGCTCGCGGCGCTGTGCCGCGCCTGCATCTTCTGCGGCCGCCAGCCCGAGGCCAATGCGGCGCAGCGCAGCGCGGTGGCACTGGCGCGCGAACTGGCGATGCCGCGGCCGCTGTTCAAGGCCCTGGCCGCGATCGTGCCCGCGCGCGGCGACCCCGGGCAGCTCGACGAGCGCCTGCGCTGCGCGCGCGAAGCCTTCGACGTGGCGGAGCGCGCCGGACATCTCGAATGGGTCGATTCGCTCACGGGCTGGTACTTTGGCGACCTGGTCGAGAAAGGCGCGCTCGATGCGGCGCGCTCACTGGCGCAGATGCACGTGCGGGTGGCGGACGCGATCCGCCAGCCCTTCATGCAGGCCATGGGCCTGGCCAGCCTGACCCTGCTCGCCGCGTACGAAGGCCGTTTCGCGGATTCCGAACGGCTGGCCGGCGAGACCTTCACGCTCGGGCAGCGCTTCTTGTCGGGCAATGCGCAGGGTGCCTACAGCCTGCAGATCTTCGTGCTGCGGCGCCAGCAGGGCCGGCTCGGCGAAGTGCTGCCGGTGCTGCGCGGGCTGGTCGGCCGCGTGCCGCGCAACAGCCTGTGGCAGCCCGGCCTCGCGCTGATCTGCGCCGAGCTCGATCTGCACGAGCCCGCCCGCGAAGCCTACGAAGCGCTGGCGGCCGACGGCTTCGCGGGCATTGCGCGCGACGGCATGTGGCTGACCAACATCGTCTTTGCGGCCGAGGTCTGCGCCCGCCTGGGCGACCTGCCGCGCGCGGCAACCCTCTACCGGCTGCTCGAACCCTACGCCGGGCGCAACGTGGTCACCGGCACCAACATTGCCTGCTTCGGCGCCGTGGACCGTTACCGCGGCATGCTGGCCGCACTGGCGGGAGACGATGAGAGCGCTGCGCTCCATTTCGCGGCAGCAACCGCACTCGATGAGCAAGGCGGCAGCCGGCCCTGGCTCGCGCACAGCCGCTTCGAATGGGCACGGTGGCTGGCCCGGCGCGGCGGCGACGAGGCCGCCGCAAGGTCGCAGCTCGACGCGGCGCTCGCGATCGGCCGCGAACTCGGCATGGCCGGCCTCGCCCGCCGCTGCGAGGCCCTGCAACGCGAGCTCGAAGGCGCCGCCGCTGCTTCTTCGCCCGCGGCGCCCGAGGGCCTGAGCCGGCGCGAAGTCGAGGTGCTGCGACTGCTCATCGCCGGGCATAGCAACCAGGCCATCGCCGAGCGCCTGTTCATCAGCCCGCACACGGTGGCCCACCACGTGCGCCACATCCTTTCCAAGACCGACTGCCGCAGCCGCACCGAGGCCGCGGCCTGGGCGCACCGCCATCGCGTCGCGTCCGAAGGCTCGGCGGCGGCCGCTGGCCGGTAGCCACCGGCCGCGCGCGGCCGAAATGGTCAATTCGGGCGATGTGCGGCCGCGCGGGCCGTCCTATGGTCTGTCCCAGGCCCGGCGCCGCCGGGTCGGCAACCAGAAGGAGTGTTTCGTATGCCCGCAACCCTCTATGAACGACTCGGCGGCGAGGAGCGCATTCAGCGGCTCGTCACCGACGTCGTCGAGAACCACTACAACAACCCGCTGATTCGTGCCCGCTTCGCGAACAGCAACCGCCCCGAAGTGGAGCGCCACGTGGTCGAGTTCCTCTGCGCCGGCAGCGGCGGCCCGCAGTGCTACACCGGCAAGGACCTGGTGACCGCGCACAAGGGCATGAACATCAACGAGCAGGAACTGGTCGCCGCCATCGACGACATCCTCGCGGCGATGTCCAAGAACGGCTACGACCAGGCCGAAAAGAACGAGGTGGTCGCCATTCTTTATTCATTGAAGGGCGACGTGGTGCGGCTGTAGAGAAAGCCCTGCCTCCCGCTCGCGCCCCGGCGGCGTTCGCCGGTGAACCGGAAAGGAAAGACCATGACACGCCAACCATTTGTTGCCTGGGCGATCGGTGCCACCCTGATAGCGGCCATCGCGACGAGTTGGGCCCAGACCGCCGACCACCGGATGATTTCGCCCGCCGATTTGAAATGGGCCGACGTTCCCTCGCTGCCGCCGGGCGCAAAGCTCGCGGTGCTCGAAGGGCCGATGAGCGAGGCCGTGCCCTTCACGGTGCGCATCAAGGTGCCGGCCAACTACCGGATTCCGGCGCACTGGCATCCGGCCGTCGAGCGGGTGACCGTGCTCTCGGGCACCTTCCACATGGGCCTGGGCGACAAGCTCGACATGCAGAAGTCGATGCCCGTGGCCACGGGCGGCATGATGATCCTGCAGCCCAAGACGCCGCACTTCGCATGGACCCAGGAGGAAACCGTGGTGCAGCTCCATGGCACCGGCCCGTGGGGCGTCACCTACGTCAATCCGGCGGACGACCCGCGGTCGAAATAGCCAGAAGAGCGAACGAGCGGCGCCAGGCCGCTCGCTGCCGGTTCAGGCCACGGCGGCCTCGGCCTGCACCGCCGGTGGGCGCAGTTCGTCGACCTCGATCACCACGTCGGCCGGCAACCCGTTGCGCTGCGCCGCCTCGCGGATCATCTCGGCGCTGGGCGCCTCGTACAGGCAATAGGTCTTCTTCTTGTCGGCGCTCAAGAACGAATACAGCCAACGCACTCCGACGTCGTCGTTGATACGCATGATGCTGGCTGCGCCCTCGGGGGAGACCTCGAGCTTGTCGGCAAAGGTGCGTTCGATCAGATAGAGAGGCATGGCAACTCCTTCGTTCGGATGAGGCTGCCATCGTAGGACCGGCAGGCGCCGGGCGGCCCCAAGTGTTTCCCCCGCCTGGCCGTTCGTACTAACCTGCCGCCTACCCACTCTTCGCGCCCAAAAGCAAAAAAGCCGGACGGTGCTTTGGGCACCGTCCGGCTTTTTTGTTGTTGCTGGGGCAAGCAGCGTGTTGCCGCTGTTCCCCGTGCCTGCCCTGGTTACAGGCCGGCCTGGCGCGTGAAGCTGCGAGCTTGCGAAGGGATCACGCTGTCTGCGAAGGCTTCGCGGCGCAGGTTCTGGCCGGGTGCGTGCGCAGCGGCAACGGCTTCGTTGCGAACTTCGGCGCGGTCGGTCGAAGCCAGCACGGGAGCCACGGTGGCCGAAGCAGCGTCGCTGTAGGCGTTGCCTTCGCGGGCGGCTGCTGCGGCTTGAGGAGCCACGTCGGCACGGCTGTAGCCGGCGCTCAGGGGCTGCACGCCTTCGTAGGTTTCTGCATGGGCGCCAGCGGCGGCGAGCAGGGAGAGAGCGGCGGCGGCGAGGATGTTCGAGGTCTTCATTTCAATTTCCTTCTTGATCGGGCTTTGGATGCCTCGAAGTTTGCACCGCAATTAGCAGGGAAAACCCTAGCCAATCGAATCGCAGTGTTCATGAAACTGAAACAATGACGGGGAACTTTCCGAGGAGAGGGCAAAAGTGAACCTCTCATATAAGAAATTGGACCACTCCGCACCCTACTCCGCGTATTTTTGCTCCAACGCGTCGAGCGCGGGCTTGCCGACCAGGCGCTGCCGTTCGGCAAACGAAACCACGAGCGAGGGGTCTTCGTCGAGGCGGCGAGTATCCCGTAAAACGGTCAATGCACGTTGCATGCCAGCCACCGCGCCCTGCAATGCGGCATTGGCGTACAACACCAGCCCATAGCCCAGCGCACCGAGCTCTTCGGCGCCGAAAGTCGGCGTCTTGCCGCCGATCACCATGTTCATGAGCTGTGGCTTGCCCAGGCGCCGCGGCAAGGCGCGCACCTCGTCGGCCAAGGTCACGGCCTCGACGAAGAGGATGTCGGCGCCGGCCTCGCTGAATTGCTGCGCCCTTTCGATGGCCGCCTCGAAGCCGTGCACGGCCGCTGCATCGGTGCGGGCCATGACGAGCATGTCGGCATCGGTGCGCGCGTCGACCGCCGCCTTGATCTTGCCGAGCATCTCGGCCGTATCGATCACCGCCTTGCCCGCAAAATGGCCGCAGCGCTTCGGACTGACCTGGTCTTCGAGCTGGATGCAGTCGGCCCCTGCCCGCTCGAGCACGCGCACCGCGTGCCGCACGTTGAGCGCATTGCCAAAGCCTGTGTCGGCATCGACCAGCAGCGGGAGCTTCACCGCATCGCGGATGCGCGCGGTGTGCTCCGCGATGTCGTGCAGGCCCATGAAGGCCTGGTCAGGCAGCCCCAAGTGCATGTTGGTGACCCCGGCGCCGGTCACGTAGATGGCCTCGAAGCCGAGGTCTTCGATCACGCGGGCCGACAGCGCGTTGAACGCGCCCGGCACCAGCACCCCGCGCCGCGCCTCGGCCAGTCGGCGCAGCGCCATCCTCGGGGATTCGATGTTCGTTCGCATCGGATCAGGCGGCATAGAGGTCGACATATTCGTGCACCGGCATGGCCTCGAGCTTCTTCGCATCGAGCGACACATCGAGGATGGCCTGCTGCTGCTTCTGCGCGAAGCGGCGTGCCAGGTTGGTGCGGAACTTGGCTTCGAGCAGCGGAATGCCATCCGCCCGGCGGCGCTTGTGGCCGATGGGGTATTCGACCACCACCTCGGCAAAGCTGGTGCCGTCCTTGAACTCCACGGTCAGCGCGTTGGCGATGCTGCGCTTCTCGGGGTCGTGATAGTCGGTCGTGAAGCGCGGGTCTTCCACGCACACGATCTTGTCGCGCAGGGCATCGATGCGCGGGTCGCTCGCCACGCCGTCTTCGTAGTCGGCGGCCGTGAGGCGGCCGAAGATCATCGGCACCGCCACCATGTACTGGATGCAGTGGTCGCGGTCGGCCGGGTTGTCGAGCGGCCCCTTCTTGTCGATGATGCGGATGCAGGCCTCGTGGGTGCGGATGGTCACGCGCTTGATGTCGTTCACCGTCTTGCCGGAGCGCTGCAGCTGCGCATGCAGCGCCATGCCCGCCTCCACCGCCGTCTGGCTGTGGAACTCGGCCGGGAAGCTGATCTTGAACAGCACGTTCTCCATCACGTAGGTGCCGTACGGCCGCTGGAACTTGAAAGGCTGGCCCTTGAACAACACGTCGTAGAAGCCCCAGGTCCTGGCGCTGAGCACGCTGGGGTAGCCCATCTCGCCGGTCTTCGCAATCAACGCCAGGCGCACCGCGCGGCTGGTGGCATCGCCCGCTGCCCAGCTCTTGCGGCTGCCGGTGTTGGGCGCATGGCGGTAGGTGCGCAGGCTCTGCCCATCGACCCACGCGAGCGACACGGCATTGACGATCTCGTCACGCGAAAGGCCCATCAGGCGGGCCACCACCGCGGTCGAGGCCACCTTGACCAGCACCACATGGTCGAGCCCCACCTTGTTGAACGAGTTCTCCAGTGCCAGGCAGCCCTGGATCTCGTGCGCCTGGATCATGGCCGTGAGCACGTCGCGCATCACGAGCGGCTTGCGTCCCGCCGCCACCGCGTTGCGGCTGAGCCAGTCGGCCGTGGCGAGGATGCCGCCGAGGTTGTCGCTCGGATGGCCCCATTCCGCCGCAAGCCAGGTGTCGTTGAAATCGAGCCAGCGGATCATCGTGCCGATGTTGAACGCGGCCTGGATCGGGTCGAGCTGGTGCGGTGTGCCGGGCACCTTGGCGCCGTGCGGCACCACCGTGCCCGGCACGACCGGGCCGAGCAGCTTGGTGCAGGCCGGGTACTCGAGCGCCTCGAGGCCGCAGCCCAGCGTGTCGATCAGGCAGTGGCGCGCGGTTTCATATGCCAGCGCGCTGGTGATCTGCTGGTGGGCGAGAACGTAGTCGACGATATCGACCAGCACCTGGTCGGGTTCGGGGCGGACGTTGCTGATGTGAGCTGACATGATTTTTCTGTGACGTTGAACGGGACGGGATTTTTCAGCGGCGATCGGAGATGGGCACGAAGATCAGGTCTTCCGGGCCGGTGTAGTTGGCGCTGGGACGGATGATCTTGTTGTCCTGCCGCTGCTCGATGATGTGCGCGGCCCAGCCGCTGGTGCGCGCAATCACGAAGAGCGGCGTGAACATTGCCGTGGGCACGCCGAGCATGTGATAGCTCACGGCACTGAACCAGTCGAGGTTCGGGAACATCCTCTTCGCGTCCCACATCACGGACTCGATGCGCTCGGCAATGTCGTACATGCGGGTGGAGCCGGCCTCGTCGGAGAGCTGCTTCGCCACCCGCTTGATGACTGCATTGCGCGGGTCCGACACCGTATAGACCGGATGGCCGAAACCGATGACGACTTCCTTGGCTTCCACGCGGCGGCGGATGTCGGCCTCGGCTTCGTCGGGCGAGTCGTAGCGCTTCTGGATCTCGAAGGCCACCTCGTTGGCGCCGCCGTGCTTCGGCCCGCGCAGCGCGCCGATGGCGCCGGTGATGGCCGAATACACATCGGAGCCCGTGCCTGCCACCACGCGCGCGGTAAACGTCGATGCGTTGAACTCGTGCTCGGCATAGAGATTGAGCGAAGTGTGCATGGCGCGCGCCCAGCTCGCCGATGGCGCGCGACCATGCAGCAGGTGCAGGAAGTGCGCGCCGATCGAGTCGTCGTCGGTCTCCACCTCGATGCGCCGGCCCTGCGTGGACCAGTGGTACCAGTAGAGCAGCATCGAGCCGAGCGACGCCATCAAGCGGTCGGCGATGTCGCGCGCGCCGGGCAGCGAATGGTCGTCTTTCTCGGGCAGCACGCAGCCGAGTGCCGAGACGCCGGTGCGCATCACGTCCATCGGATGGGCGCTGGCGGGCAGGCGCTCCAGCGCCTCCTTCACGCTCGCGGGCAGGCCGCGCATGGCTTTCAGGCGGCTCTTGTAGGCGCGCAGCTCGGACGCATTGGGCAGCTTGCCATGCACCAGCAGGTGAGCGATTTCCTCGAACTCGCAGACATCGGCAATGTCGAGGATGTCGTAGCCGCGGTAGTGCAGGTCGTTGCCGGTGCGCCCCACGGTGCACAGCGCGGTGTTGCCCGCTGTCACGCCCGACAGCGCGACGGATTTCTTCGGCTTGAAGCCGGCGGCGGGCGCGTTCTCTGTCGTCAGTGTCATACAGTCTCCTCGAATGTCTGTTCATGAAGGCGCGGCGGGCTCGCCAGCCGCACCGGCCGTCCGGCGGCGTCCACCGCCACCATCTCGAATTCGCCGTCGAGCACGCGTGTGAGCGCCTCGGTGGCCACGTCCTGCACCCTGCCGGCCACCCGCACGGTGAGCGAGCTGCGGCCCACGCGCGACACCTCTGTGTCGAGCACGAGCGTGCTGCCGAGGCGCACCGGCGCATGGAACAGCACTTCGCCGCAGCGCGCCATCACCACGTCGCCGCGCACGAAGCTGCGGCCCGACAGAAAGGCCGCCTTCGACAGCAGCTGCAGCGCCTGTCCGCCGAACAAGGTGCCGTAGTGGTTGGTGTGTTCGGGAAACACCACCTCGATCAATCGGACGGTGCCGCGCGCGTTTTGCATATTCGCAATTTACGCAAGATCGTGTCCATAATGAAGGACTAAATTGGCGAATGATTGCGAAGACAGCGCAGTCGATTTTGCGAATTTTGCGAATAAAAGGACGACGATGAAGAAGACCTTCATGGGTGTGCGCCTGCGAAGCCTGCGCGAAGAGCGCGGCCTGAGCCAGCTCGCGCTCGCGCAGCAGCTCGGCCTGTCGCCGAGCTACCTGAACCAGATCGAGCAGAACCAGCGTCCGCTCACCGTGCCGGTGCTGCTGCGCCTGCATGCCACGCTGGGCGTCGACATCCAGGCCTTCTCGGAAGACGAAGAGGCGCGACTCGTTGCCAGCCTGCGCGAGGCGCTGGCCGACAACCCCGGCGGCGATGCCGTCGCACTCGCCGAACTGCGTGAAGTCGCCACCCAGATGCCGGCCGTGGGCCGCGCCCTGGTGGCGCTGCACCAGCGGCACCGCGATGCGATGGAACGGCTCGAAGCCATGGCCGCCGAACTCGGCGATGGCCGCGGCGATCTCGCACGCATGCCGCAGGCGCGGCCCATGCCGTTCGAAGAGGTGCGCGACTTCTTCTTTGCGCACCAGAACCACATTGCGCCGCTCGACGATGCCGCCGAGGCCTTCTGCGCACAATGGCGGCTGCGCGAAGGCAACCCTGGCGACCGGCTCGCGCACCGGCTGCTCGAAGCGCATGGCGTGCAGGTGATCCCGGCCGAAGACGACGAAGGCGGTGCGCAACGCCGCTACGACCCGGCCACGCGGGTGCTGCGGCTCTCGCGCTACCTGGAGCCGGGCCAGCACGCCTTCCAGCTCGCAACGCAGCTCGCGTTCCTCGAACTCGGCGACATGATCGACCGGCTCGTCGCGGAAGCGCCGCTGTCGAGCGACACCGCGCGTTCGCTGGCACGCATCGGCCTGGCCAACTACTTCGCTGCCGCCCTGCTCCTGCCCTACGGGATTTTTCTTGAAGCGGCCGAGCAGCTGCGCTACGACATCGACCAGCTCGCGCGGCGCTTCGGCGTGGGCTTCGAGACCATCTGCCACCGGCTGAGCTCGCTGCAGCGTCCCGAGGCGCGCGGCGTGCCCTTCTTCCTCATTCGCGTCGACCGGGCGGGCAACATCTCGAAGCGGCAGTCGGCCACGCACTTCCACTTCTCGAAGACCGGGGGCACCTGCCCGCTATGGAACGTGTACGAGGCCTTCGCACAGCCCGGCCGCGTGCTCACGCAGCTGGCACGCATGCCCGACGGCCGCGCCTACCTGTGGATCGCACGCACCGTGTCGCACGGCTACCGTGGCTACGGCTCGCCCAACAAGACTTTTTCCATCGGCCTCGGCTGCGACATCAGCCACGCCACGCGGCTCGTCTACTCCAAGGGCATGGACCTGCGCGACCCCGATGTGCCGACACCCATCGGCGCCGGCTGCAAGGTGTGCGAGCGAGAGGCCTGCCCGCAGCGTGCCTTTCCATTCGTGGGCCGCCCGCTCGACGTGGACGAGAACCAGAGCCGCTTCATGCCCTATGCCGTGGCGCCCGACAAGTTCGGCACCGCGCGCGCCAACCTCAAGAGCGGGGCCAGCCGCGCACCAGCGTCCGGATCGCCACGCCGCCGCTTGCCTTGACCTCGGCGCGGTAGGTGCCCACCAGCGCTTCGCGCTCGGCCGCGGCCTGCGCATCGTTGCGCCAGGCCAGCAAAGCGGCCACGTCCGCATCCGGCAGGGCAGCGAGCAGCGCTTGCGTGACCTGCTTTTCGAACTCGCGCGCCACGATCAGCAGGTTGCGCGGGCGCGGCGAGGTGACGCCGCGCGACCACAGCGTGTCGACCGCCATGTCGAGCGTGCGGTCGGGCAAGGAAGTGAACTGGCTCGCGTTGCCGCGCGCCAGCTGCTTGACGACGGAACTCAACAGCAGCTGGCTCGAAAAATCGACCTCGCGCACGTCGGCCACCGCCATGCGCTCGAGCAGTTCCGTGCGTGCGGAATCGGCCGGCTTCGCCCGCTCGCGATTGAAGAACTCCAGCTTGCCCGCGTCGTCCATCGCGGCGTAGTCGGCGCGCAGCTTCGAGAACCGGGCCACCGCGGCCTGCGCCTGCGGACTCGGCGCTGCGCCGCCCTTGCCGGCAGCCGCCACTTCCTGCTGGATTGCGGCAACGGATGCGGCCACATCGAAAGACCGCGCAGCGGCCGCGTCCAGCGCCTGGAGCGCCTTGTCGGCGATGGCCTGGTCGGAAGGCTCGAGCAGCTGGCGCGCATCGCGCGACACGGCACCGGACGCATAGGCCGCCTGGTAGCGAGCCTGCACGCCCTCGAACTGCAGCAGGACCTGGGCACGATCTTGTGCCCAGCCCATGACGGGTGCGAGCAACAGCGACAGCAGGAGGAGAAAAGGTGCGAGAAAGAAACGTCTCGGTGAAGCTGAAAATGAAAAGGCAACCATGCGCCATTATTGATTGGCGCTTGCCACGGCCGCCCTCTCCCGCCCCCGGGGCTTCAGGCCGCCGCCAGCTCCTTGCGCAGCAGCTTCGCGGCCGCCACCATGTTCGACAGCGCGGCCTCCGTCTCGGGCCAGCCGCGCGTCTTCAGGCCGCAGTCGGGGTTGATCCACAGGTTTTCATGCGGCACCACGCCCGCGGCCTTGCGCATGAGGCGCACGATCTCGTCGACCGAGGGCACACGCGGCGAATGGATGTCGTACACGCCCGGACCGATCTCGTTCGGGTAGCGGAACCCGCCCGCATCGGTCTCTCCACCCAATCCGCCGAACGCGCGCAGCAACTCCATGTCGGAGCGGCTGGTCTCGATGGTGATCACGTCGGCGTCCATGGCGGCGATCTCGGGCAGGATGTCGTTGAATTCCGAATAGCACATGTGGGTGTGGATCTGCGTCTCGTCGCGCACGCCCGAGGCGCTGATGCGGAAGGCCCGCGTGGCCGACTTCAGGTAGGCCGGCCAGCCGGCGCGGCGCAGCGGCAGGCCTTCGCGGATCGCCGGCTCGTCGATCTGGATGATGCCGATACCGGCGGCCTCGAGGTCCACCACCTCGTCGCGGATCGCCCAGGCAATCTGCTCGCAGGTGGTGCTGCGCGGCTGGTCGTCGCGCACGAAGGACCATTGCAGGATGGTGACCGGCCCGGTCAGCATGCCCTTCATGGGCAGCTTGGTGAGGCTCTGCGCATAGGCGGTCCATTCGACCGTCATGGGCGCGGGGCGCGCCACGTCGCCGAAGATGACCGGCGGCTTGACGCAGCGCGAGCCGTACGACTGGACCCAGCCGTTGGCGGTGAAGGCAAAGCCGTCGAGCTGTTCGCCGAAGTACTCGACCATGTCGTTGCGCTCGGCTTCGCCGTGCACCAGCACGTCGATGCCCAGTTCTTCCTGCTTGCGCACGGCCAGTGCGATCTCAGCGCGCATCTTCTCGCGGTAGCCTGCGGCATCGAGCTCGCCGCGCTTGAAGGCGGCACGCGCGGCGCGGATCTCCGTTGTCTGCGGGAACGATCCGATGGTGGTGGTGGGCAGCGCGGGGAAGGCGAAGCGCGCGCGCTGCACCGACTGCCGCTGCCCGAACGCGGAAGCGCGCTCGTCATCGCCTGCCACGCTGCGTGCCAGCCGCAGCGCCACGTCGACGCGGTGCACCCGCGGGCTGCTGCGCCGTGCGGCCACTGCCGCGCGCGCGGCCTTGAGTTCTTCGGCCACCGAGCCTTCCCGGCCGTCGAGCACGGCGCGCAGCACGCGCAGTTCCTCGAGCTTTTCGACCGCAAAGGCGAGCCATGACTTGAGTTCCGCATCGAGCTTGTTTTCGGCCGCGAGGCTGAACGGCACATGCAGCAGCGAGCACGATGGCGCGATCCACAGTTCGCCGCGGTTCTTGTCGACCACCGGGCGCAACGTGGCAAGCGCCGCATCGGGATCGGTGCGCCAGATGTTCCGGCCGTCGACGATGCCGACCGACAGCACCTTGTGTGCCGAGAGCCAGTCGGCCACGCCGGTCAGATCCTGCGGCGCGCGCACGGCGTCCACGTGCAGGCCGGCCACCGGCAGCTGGCAAGCCAGGCGCAGGTTGTCCGAGAGTGGCGAGAAATACGTGGCCAGCAGCAGCTTGGGAGCGCTGCGAGCCAGTTGCCAGTAGGCGCGCTCGAAGGCGTTGCGCCAGGCGTCGGGCAGGTCCAGGCCGAGGATGGGCTCGTCGATCTGCACCCACTCCACGCCCTGCTGCTTGAGGCGGTTCAGCACCTCCTCATACACGGGCAGCAATGCGTCGAGCAGCGAGAAGCGGTCGAAGCCGGCTTCTTTTTCCTTGCCGAGGTACAGGAAACTCAGTGGTCCGAGCAGCACGGCCTTGACCGCATGCCCGGCCTGCTGCGCCTGTGCCACTTCGTCGAACAGCCGCGTCGATGCGAGCTTGAACTGCGTGGCTGGGGTGAACTCTGGCACGAGGTAGTGGTAGTTGGTGTCGAACCACTTGGTCATCTCGAGCGCGAAGGTGCCTTCGCTGCCGTGGTTGCAGCCGGCATCGTGCACATGGCCGGCCTCGTCTTCCACGCCGCGCGCCATCTTGAAGTAGCGCGAAAGTTCGGGCTCGCCCCCCTTGAAGTCGAAACGCGCCGGCTCGCAGCCGAGCAACTGGATGTGGTTGGCGACGTGGTCGTAGAAGGCGAAGTCGCCCACGGTCACGTAGTCGAGCCCCGCGTCGCGCTGGGCCTGCCAGTGGCGTTCGCGCAGCTGTTCGCCAACGGCCTCGAGCGCGGCACGGTCGATCTCGCCGCGCCAGTGCTTTTCGAGTGCGAACTTCAATTCCCGGTGAGCGCCCATGCGCGGAAAGCCGAGGGTGTGGATGCGGGTGGTCATTGCAGGTATTCCGGTCGCTGTATCTTGAGAATCCGCAATGGTCGGGCTTTGGAGAATATGATTCAAACGAAACGTTTTGCCCTTTCACTTGAAATTCATTCATGTTGCAGTCGATCCTCGAAATACGCCACCTGCGCACGCTCATTGCGCTGCGCGACACCGGCAGCCTGGTGCGCGCGGCGCAATTGCTCAACCTCACGCAGTCGGCGCTGTCGCACCAGATCAAGCTGCTCGAAGACCGCTACGGCACGCAGCTCTTCGAGCGCAAGTCGGTGCCACCGCAGTTCAGCACCACCGGGATGCGGCTTTTGCAGCTGGCCGATACCGCGCTGCCGCTGGTAGAAGAAGCCGAGCGCGACGTGGCGCGGCTTGCCTTGGGACGCAGCGGGCAGCTGCGCATCGTGGTCGAGTGCCACACCTGTTTCGACTGGCTGATGCCTGCCATGGACGCCTTCCGGCAGCGCTGGCCCGAGATCGAGCTCGACATCGTCTCGGGCTTTCACCCCGACCCGATCGCGCTGGTGATGCAGAACCGTGCCGAAGTGGCGATCGTTTCCGAGCAGGACCCCGACGAGACGGTGGACTACCACGCGCTGTTCCGCTTCGAGATCGTCGCGCTGCTTGCCAACGACCATGCGCTCGCGGCCAAGGCGCACCTCACGGCACGCCACTTTGCCGACCAGACGCTCATCACCTACCCCGTGCCCGACGAGATGCTCGACATCGTGCGGCAGGTGCTGGCGCCCGCCGGCGTGGAGCCCGCGCACCGGCGCACGACCGAGCTCACGGTCGCAATGCTCCAGCTGGTGGCGAGCGGCCGCGGCGTGGCGACCCTGCCGCTGTGGGCGGTGCAGAACTACCTGGACCGCGGTTATGTGACGGCGCGGCGCGTGGGCAGCAAGGGCTTGACGGGACGGCTCTACATGGCCTGTACCCAGGCCACTTCCGGCCGGCCGTGGCTGGCCGATTTCGTGCGCATCACGCGCGAAAGCTGCTTCAAGAGTTTGCCGGGCATCGAGCTGCTCTGACGCGGCGGCCGCGACCGCAGGGTACAGTCGGGAATGAACCCACACCCGCCCACCGCCGTCAATCCGCCCGAAACGGCTCCTGCCGAGATCACGGAGACCCAGGCGTTCACGCGCGCGTGGGTCGTGTTCCTGCTGCTGTTCGTGGGCGTGCTGGCCCTTCTGTGGGCCAACGACGCCCTGTTCGGCTAGAGGCTAGGAAACCTTCTGCACCAGCTTCAGCACGCTTGAGAAATCGAGCGCGCCGTGGCCCGCGAGGCTGTGCGCCGCATAGAGGCTGCGCGCCAGCCCGCCAAGCGGCGTGGCGGCACGCACGGCCGTGGCGTTTTCCTGCGCGAGGCCGAGGTCCTTGAGCATCAGGTCGGTGCCGAAGCCGCCCGCGTAGTTCTTCGATGCGGGTGCGGTGTCCATCACGCCGGGCATCGGGTTGTACTTTTCGAGTACCCAGTTCCCACCGGAGCTGCGCCGCATGATTTCGGACAGCACCTTGGGGTCGAGCCCGTTGGCGACGCCCAGCGCCAGCGCCTCGGAAGTACCGATCATCAGGATGCCGAGCAGCATGTTGTTGCAGATCTTCGCGGTCTGGCCCGCGCCGATGCCGCCCGCATGGAAGATGTTGGCGCCCATCTTCTCGAGCACCGGACGCGCGCGGTCCAGGTCATCGGTCTCGCCGCCGACCATGAAGGTCAGCGTGCCGGCAATCGCGCCGCCCGTGCCGCCGGAAACCGGCGCATCGATCATTGCAATGCCCTTGGCAGCCGCTGCCTCGGCCACCTTGCGCGACGTGGCGGCCGCGATGGTGCTGCTGTCGATCACGAGCGCGCCGGCGCGAATGCTGTCGAGCAGTGCCGGCTTGCCCGCGCTGCCGAGAAACAGGCCTTCCACGTGCGCGCTGGCCGGCAGCATGCTGATGACCACGTCTGCGTCCGCCACCGATTCGGCGGCCGATGCGGCGATGGGCAGGCCTTCGGCAGCGTATTTCTTGCAGGCCTCGCCCGAGAGGTCGAAGGCCTTGAGCGTGTACCCCGCCTTGCGCAAGTTCAGCGCCATGGGGCCGCCCATGTTGCCGAGTCCGATGAATGCGATTTTCATTTGCTTGTCTCCGTTGTATTTGTAGAAGAGGCTCAGGCCAGCGCAGCCAGTTCCGCCGGCATCCCTCCGCGCGGACGCAGGTGGTCTTCAATGAAGGCGGGCGTGATCTCTTCGATGGTGGCCGGGTTCCAGCGCGGATTGCGGTCCTTGTCGATCAGCACCGCACGGATGCCCTCGGCAAAGTCCTTGTGCGCGCAGAAGCCCAGCGAAGCCCAGTATTCGAGCCGGAACACCTCGGCCAGCGACATGCGGTGCACGCGCTGCCAAAGCTCGAAGCTCAGCGCGGCGGAGCTCGGAGCGCCCTTCACGAAAGTCTTGGACGCGGACTGCAGCCACGGGTCGTCGCTCTGCAGGCTGCGCAGGCGCTTCGCGATGTCGAGCAGGTCGTCGCCGGCCATCAGCGCGTTGATGGTGTCGTAGTGCTCGCGCACCTTCGAGGGCGGCATCCCGGCGCCCTCGCCGGCACGCGCAAGAATGCGCGAGAGTTCGGCGCGGTCGGCCTTCTGCTCGCCGCTCCAGCGTGCGGCCGCAATGGCTTCGAGCACCTGGCCCTTGCGTTCATGCGGCACCAGCACGTCGGCCAATCCGCAGAAGATGGCATCGGCCGCATTGAGGTTGGCGGCTGTGAGCGCCAGGAAGAGGCCCGTGCGCCCGGGCGTACGCCTGAGGAACCAGCTGCCGCCCACGTCGGGATAGAGCCCGATGCTGATCTCGGGCATGGCGATGCGGCTCTGCGCCGTGACCACGCGGTGCGAGCAGCCCGACATCAGGCCTACGCCGCCCCCCATCACGATGCCGTGGCCCCAGCAGAGAAAGGGCTTGGGAAAGGTGTGGATCAGGTAGTCGAGCTCGTACTCCTCGCGAAAGAAATCTTCGGCGTAGGTGTTGCGCGCGGGGCCGCATTCGAGCAGCGTCTGATACAGCTGGCGCAGGTCGCCGCCGGCGCAGAAGGCCTTCTCGCCCGCGGCCTGCAGCAGCACGCCGACGACGCCGTCGTCGGCCGCCCATTCGCGCAGCTTGGGCGTGAGCAGGCGCACCATGTCCACGGACAGTGCGTTGAGCGAGGCCGGTACATTGAGCGTGGCAACGCCGAAGCGCTGGCCGCCGGCGGTCTTGATTTCGTCGAAGAGAACTACGGAGTCGGTCATTGTCTTGAGAGGTTCTGGATGCGGGGCTTCAGCGGATGTCGCTGTCCCCTTCCAGCAATTTTCGCGCAACGATCACGCGCATGATCTCGTTGGTGCCTTCGAGAATCTGGTGCACGCGGGTATCGCGCACCAGCCGCTCGAGCGGGAACTCGCTCAGGTAGCCATACCCGCCGTGCAGCTGCAGCGCGTCGTTGCAGACATTGAAGCCCGCATCGGTCGCAAAGCGCTTGGCCATGGCGCAGTAGGTGCTGGCATCGGCATGGCCCGCGTCGAGCTTGCTTGCCGCGAGCCGCACCATCTGCCGTGCCGCAACGAGTTCCGTCGCCATGTCGGCCAGCTTGAACTGCAAGGCCTGGAAGCTCGCGATCGGCTTGCCGAACTGCTGGCGCTCGTGCAGATAGCGCCGGGCCGCATCGAGCGCGCCCTGGGCCGCACCCACCGAGCAGGTCGCGATGTTGATGCGCCCGCCGTCGAGCCCCTTCATCGCGATGCGAAAGCCCTCGCCTTCCTTGCCCAGCAGGTTCTCGGCCGGCACGCGCACGTTGTCGAAATTGATGGTGCGCGTGGGCTGGCTGTTCCAGCCCATCTTGTGCTCCTTCTTGCCGTAGCTCACGCCCGGCGCATCGGCCGGCACCGCGAAGGCCGAGATGCCGCCCGCCCCGCCACCGCCCGTGCGCGCCATCAGCACCAGCACGTCGGTGGCCCCCGCACCCGAGATGAAGGCCTTGCCGCCGTTGATGACGTATTCATGGCCCTGGAGCTCGGCGCGCGTCTTGAGCGAGCCCGCATCCGATCCGGCCCCCGGTTCGGTGAGGCAGTAGGAAGCGAGCTTGCGACCGCTCGTGAGGTCTTCGCCCCACTGCTTCGCGACCGCATCGGTCGCCCAGGTGCCGAGCATCCACGTGGCCATGTTGTGGATCGTGATGAAGGCCGTCGTCGACGGATCGACCGCGGCCATCTCCTCGAACACCAGCGCCGCGTCGAGCCGCGGCAGCCCCAGGCCGCCGATGCGCTCGGGCGCATAGAGCCCGCAGAAGCCCAGCTCGCCGGCCTTGGCGATCGCCTCTTTCGGAAAGATGCCCTCCGCATCCCACTGCGCCGCGTGCGGCGCGAACTCGGCCTGTGCGAAGTCGCGCGCACTCTGCGCAAAGGCGCGCTGCTCTTCTGAAAGTTCGAAGTCCATTCGCCGAGGTTCTTACTTGAGGCTGATCGTGGTGTTGACGCCGTGGGAGACGGTGCTGTCGTCGAACCAGCGTGCGGTCACGGTCTTGGTCTGCGTATAGAACATGATGACCTGCTTGCCGTAGGGGCCCAGGTCGCCGAGCTTGGAAGCGCGTGAACCGGTGAACGAGAACATCGGCACCGGCACCGGAATCGGCACGTTGATGCCGACCTGGCCCACGTCGATGTCTTCCTGGAAGCGGCGCGCCGCGGCGCCCGACTGCGTGAAGATCGCCGTGCCGTTGCCGTTCGGGTTGCTGTTGATCAGCTCGATAGCCTCGTCGATGTTCTCGGCGTCGGCCACGCACAGCACGGGCCCGAAGATTTCCTGGTCATAGATCGTCATGCCGGGCTTCACGCCCGAAAAGATCGTCGGGCCCACGAAATTGCCCTTCTCGTAGCCGGGCACGGTGGGCTTGCGGCCGTCGAGCTCGAGCTTGGCGCCGTCGGCCACGCCGCGTTCGATGAGGCCGTTGACGCGCTCGTAGGCCGCGCACGACACCAGCGGGCCCACGTCCACGCCCTTCTCGGTGCCGGCGCCGATCTTGAGCGTCCTGGCCTTCTCGATGAGTTCGGGCACCCAGTTGCGCGCCTCGCCCACCAGCACCGCCACCGACACCGCCATGCAGCGCTGGCCCGCCGCGCCGAAGCTCGCGCCGGCCAGTGCGTTGAGCGTCTGCTCCTTGTTGGCGTCGGGCATCACGATGGCGTGGTTCTTCGCGCCCATCATGCATTGCACGCGCTTACCGGCCAGCGTGGCGCGGTTGTAGACGTGCGTGCCGACCTTGGTCGAGCCGACGAAGCTGATCGCCTTGATGTCCTTGTGGTCGCAGATGCCGTTGACCACGGCCTCGCCGCCATGCACCACGTTCAGCACGCCGGGCGGAATGCCAGCTTCGAGCGCCAGTTCGGCCAGGCGCATGGTGACCATCGGGTCTTGCTCGGAAGGCTTCAGCACGAAGGTGTTGCCGGTGACGATGGCCATCGGGAACATCCACAGCGGAATCATGGCCGGGAAGTTGAACGGCGTGATGCCGGCGCACACGCCCAGCGGCTGGAGCAGCGTGTAGGTGTCGACCCCGTTGGCCACGTTGTTGGCCAGCTCGCCGAGCTGCAGGTTGCCGATGTTCGATGCGTGCTCGACCACCTCGAGGCCGCGGAACACGTCGCCCTCGGCGTCGGGCAGCGTCTTGCCCTGCTCGGCCGTGAGAATGGCGGCCAGCTCACCCATGTTCTCGCGGATGAGCTGCTGATACTTCAGGAAAATGCGGGCGCGCGCGCCGATCGGCGTCTTGCGCCAGGTCTTGAAGGCGTCCTTGGCCGAGGCCACGGCGGCGTCGAGCTCGGCCTGCGTTGCAAAGGGCACGCGGGCCAGTACCTCCTGCGTGGCCGGGTTGACGATGTCGCGCCATTCGGTGGTTTTCGATTCGACGAACTTGCCGCCGATCAGCAGCTTGACGGTGGCGACCTGGGTCTTGGGGGTGGTGGTGGCGTCCATGGGGTTTTGTCTCCTGTGAATCCGGGGCCTGCGTGGCAGGTTCAAGCCGCATCCTAGCTTTGCAGATTTGCCATGACAATAGACAAATATGCGCTATCGCTTTGCAAAAATGCAGAGCCAACCGAGGGAACGCGAGCACATGGACTGGGACAACCTTCGCTACTTTCTGGAGCTGGCCCGCTCGGGCACGCTGATGAGCGCCGCGCGCCGGCTGGAGGTGGACCACACCACGGTGGCGCGGCGCATCCAGGCGCTCGAAAAAGAGGTGGGCGCGCCGCTTTTCTCGCGCGAGGCGGGCGGCCACCGGCTCACCGAAGCGGGCCGCAAGCTGCAGCCGCAGGTCGAGGCCATGGAAAGCGCCTTCCAGGCGGTGGAAAGCACCGCGCCGGCCTCGCAGGAGGGCTTGTCGGGGCTGATCCGCATCGGCGCCACGGAAGGCTTCGGCACCGTGGTGCTGGCCCCGCAGCTCGCGCGCTTTGCGCAGCAGCATCCCAAGCTCACCATCGACCTGCTGGCCATGCCGCGGCTGGTGCACCTTTCGCGGCGCGAGGCCGACATCGTGATCTCGCTGGAACGGCCCGCACGCGGGGCCGTGGTGGTGACCAAGCTCACCGATTACACGCTGCGGCTCTATGCGTCGAAGGAGTACCTGGCCGCCCACAGGCCGATCAAGAGCCGCGAAGACCTGCGCGGCCACAGTTTCATCAGCTACGTGGACGACCTGCTCTTCAGCAAGGAACTGCAGTACCTCGACGAACTGCACCGGCCCGATGCCTTTGCGCTGCGCAGCACCAGCGTGCTCGCGCAGCACCAGGCGGTCGCGGCGGGCGCCGGCATCGCGGTGCTGCCGGCCTTCGTGGCCGAGCGGGACCCGGCTTTGCGCCCGGTGCTGGAGGGCCAGGCGAATTTCACGCGCACGTTCTGGATGTCGATGCCGGCGGAGACCAAGCACCTAGTGCGGATGCAGACGATATGGAACTTCTTGCGCGAAACCGCCGAGGCGCAGCGCGACAACCTGATGCTGCCGCAAGGCACGGAGAACAGGAACGTCGCATCCGCCCGGCCCGCACGCTCCGCCAAGCCATCACCGAAGGCCGCTTCATGAAAAAAGGCAGGGTCCGCGCATTGCGGCCCTGCCTTTTTCGGCAGCGCGTTGCCGCGGCCTACTGGATCAGCTTGGCGCCGGTCTTGGCCTGCAGCGTATCGAAGCTCACGCCCGGCGCGAGCTCCACCACCTTGAGGCCTTCGGGCACCACGTCCATCACGGCCAGGTCGGTGATGATGCGGTCGACCACGCCCACGCCGGTCAGCGGCAGCGTGCACTTCTCCAGGATCTTGAGGTCCTCGGTGCCGTCCTTCTTCCTGGCGACGTGCTCCATCAGCACGATGACGCGCTTCACGCCAGCCACCAGGTCCATGGCGCCGCCCATGCCCTTGACCATCTTGCCGGGGATCATCCAGTTGGCGAGGTCGCCCTTCACGCTGACTTGCATCGCGCCGAGGATCGAGAGGTTGATCTTGCCGCCACGGATCATCGCGAAGCTGTCATGGCTGCCGAAGATGGCCGAGCCCGGCAGCGTGGTGACGGTCTGCTTGCCGGCGTTGATCAGGTCGGCATCGACCTGGTCTTCGGTCGGGAACGGGCCGATGCCGAGCATGCCGTTCTCGCTTTGCAGCCACACCTCCTTGTCGCCCACGAAGTTGGCCACCAGCGTGGGAATGCCGATGCCCAGGTTCACATAGAAGCCGTCTTCGAGTTCTTGCGCCGCACGGGCGGCCATTTGGTCTTGGGTCCAGGGCATCTCAGGCTCCTTTGTTGTTCTTGACGGGGGCGGGCACTTCGCTGCCGGCGGCGGCCTGCGCAATGGCGGCCTGGGCTTCGACCTTGGCGGCCGCCGCGTCGACCGGCAAGGCCGCGCTCACGGTGCGCTTCTCGATGCGCTTCTCGGGGTTCGTGTTGAGCACGATGCGGTGCACGTAGATGCCGGGCAGGTGAATGTCGTCAGGGGCCAGCTCGCCCACTTCGACGATCTTCTCGACTTCGACGATGCAGATCTTGCCGGCCATGGCCGCGGCGGGGTTGAAGTTGCGCGCCGTGAGGCGGAAGCGCAGGTTGCCCGACTTGTCGGCCACGTCGGCCTTCACCAGCGCCACGTCGGGCACCAGCGAGCGTTCCATCACGTAGGTTTCGCCGTCGAACTCGCGCAGTTCCTTGCCCTCGGCCACTTGCGTGCCGACGCCGGTCTTGGTGAAGAAGGCCGGAATGCCCGCGCCGCCCGCGCGCAGCTTCTCGGCCAGCGTGCCCTGGGGCGTGAATTCGAGGGCGAGTTCACCGGCCAGGTACTGGCGTTCGAACTCCTTGTTCTCGCCCACGTACGACGCGATCATTTTCTTGATCTGACGGGTTTCGAGCAGCTTGCCGAGGCCGAAGCCGTCGACGCCCGCGTTGTTCGAGATGACGGTGAGGTTCTGCACGCCGGTGTCCTTGAGCGCATCGATCAGCGCCTCGGGAATGCCGCACAGGCCGAAGCCGCCGACCGCGAGCATCTGCCCGTCGGCCACGACCCCCTTGAGTGCCGCGTCTGCGGAGGGATAAATCTTGTTCACTCGGGCTCCTTGATGGATGGTGGAGAGTTGGCGAAAGCGTTGCGAAAGAGCCTTGAACGATACTACGTAGTCGCATACGTAGTATTTCGTAATGGTGACCCCCGATGCAGGAGATCGATTACCGCCTGGCCTTCGAGCATGCCCCCGTGGGCATGGTGGTTTCGCGCAACCGCACCATCGTGGCCTGCAACGAGCGGGTGTGCGAGATTTTTGGTGCAACGCCCTCCGCGTTGGTCGGGCATTCGTTCAGCATTCTCTACCCGAGCGTGGCCGAGTTCGAGCGTATCGGCAAGCGCATGGAGCCCTTCCTCAACGCCAGCGGCCGCTATGCCGACAACCGCATGATGAAACGCCTGGGCGGCCTGCACGGCGCCATTGCCGGCGAAACCTTCTGGTGCCACGTCACAGGCCACGCCATGAATCGGGCCGCGCCGCACGAGGCCGGCATCTGGACCTTCGAAGACCTGGGATCGCGCCGAGCGGTCAAGGCCGAGCTCACGCCGCGCGAGCGCGAGGTGGCGGCGCAGGTGATGCGCGGGCTCACGTCCAAGGAGATCGGCAAGGCGCTGGGCATCAGCCACCGCACAGTGGAACTGCACCGCGCGCGGCTGATGCGAAAGTACGCGGCGGCTACCACGGCGGAGCTTGTGCAGAAGCTCATTGCCGGCTAATTCTTCGCAGCTACTCTGACCTGGTTCCGCGGGGATCGTTGCAAAAACGGAAACGCGGTGTCGCGCAAAGGCCCGTGCCGCGGTGCCTTGCGATGACTATCTTTGAGGCACGCGGGCAAGTCGCCCGCAGCCACTCAGGAGTATCGATATGACCACACCTCTTCATTCCGAAAAGAACCTGCTTCTCGCGTCGAAGCTGTCGATTGCGCGGGTGCAAGCCCTGGCGTCGCACCGACTGCCAGTCACGCTGACCTTGGCAGCCATCATTCTCTCGGTGCTCGGCGTCAAGCCGTAGCACGTTACGTTCAAGCCGGGTCACTCCGGCTTGATGTCCGCCGCCTTGATTACCTTCGCCCAGGCCGCCAGTTCCTGGTCGACGAACTTGCCCAACGTGGCCGGGTCCATGTAGGTGGCGAAGGCGCCCTGCTCGTCCACCTTCTTGCGGAACGGCTCGCTCTCGACGATTTTCTTGATCTCGGCGCTGAGCTTGGCGACGACCTCGGGCGGCGTCTTTGCCGGTGCGAACACCGCGAACCACGACTCCACCTCGTAGCCGGGCAGCCCGGCCTCGGCCGAGGTCGGCACGTCGGGCATCGACGGATGGCGCTTGCTGCCGGTGTAGGCCAGCGGCTTGATGCGGCCGCCCGCGAAGTGGCCGATGACCGAGGGCGGCGTGGTGATGAACATGTCGACGTTGCCCGCGATCAGGTCGTTGATGGCCGGGCCCGAGCCCTTGTAGGGCACGTGCGTCATCGGCTGCTTTGCCTGCCGCGACAGCAGCTCGCCTGCGATGTGCTGGATGGAGCCGTTGCCCGACGAGGCGTAGAACAGGCCGCCCTCTTTCTTCTTCTTGCCGTATTCGACCAACTCCTTCATCGAGCTGACCGGCAGCTTGCCGCTCACCGCGACGACGTGCGGTGCGCGCATCACCAGCGCCACGGGCACGAAGTCCTTGGTCGGGTTCCACTTGATCTGCGGAAAGAGCGCGGGGTTGCCGACGTGGTAGCCCGAATACTGCATGAGCAGCGTGTAGCCGTCGGGCGCGGCGCGCGCCACGGCCTCAGTGCCGATGTTGCCACTGGCGCCCGGCTTGTTGTCGACCACGATGGGCTGGCCCAATGCGCGCTGCAGCGGGTCGGCCACCATGCGCGCAATGATGTCGGTGGACCCCGCGGGTGCAGTGGGCACGATGAAGGTGATCGGCTTGGCGGGCCATGTGTCGGCGCCGGCCGCGGAGGCCGCCGAAGCCGCCGAAGCGGCAAGTGCGAGGCCAAGGCTTGCGGTGGCCAGAATGCGATGAATGGGTTTCATGGTTTTGTCTCCGATGTTTTTGCAGCTTGTCTTCCCGGCCAGCCTGTCAGGGCACCAGCTCGGATATCTCGATGAGATTCAGGTCGGGGTCGCGCACATAGACCGAGCGGATGCGCGACGTGGCGCCGGTGCGCATCACCGGGCCTTCGAGGATCGGCACGCCCTTGTCCTTCAGCCGCGCGATCACGTCCTCGAGCGGCACGCTCGCAATGAAGCACAGGTCCAGCGAGCCCGGCGTCGGCAGCTGTGCCTTGGGCTCGAACTCGTGCCCCTTCACATGCAGGTTGATCTTCTGGTTGCCGAAGCGGAAGGCCTTGCGGCTGGTGCCGAAAGTCTCCAGCGCCATGCCCATCACATCGACATAGAAGCGGGTGCAAGCCTCTTCGTCGGTGGTGGTCAGCACCAGGTGGTCCAGATGGTCGATCATGCGTGCAGCTCCTAGCCGCGGCGCGCATGCGCACGCGCCGCAATGTCGTTGAAATCCGCCGGCGGCGCATGCCGCGTGAGCCGATGTCCGGCGCGGGCGACCTGGCTCGGCAAGTCGTGCTGCACCAGGGCCTCGAGCTCCGACGCGGCGCCGATCAGGCCTTCGAGATCCATACCGGTGTCGTAGCCCATGCATTGCAGCATGTGCACCACATCCTCGGTGGCCACGTTGCCAGTGGCGCCTGGTGCGTAGGGGCAGCCGCCGATGCCGCCCAGCGACATGTCGAGCCGCTCGATGCCCGCCTCGACCGCGGCCACCGTGTTCGCCTGTCCCATGCCGCGCGTGTTGTGAAAGTGCGCCGTCCATTGCAGGCCGGGATGCCTTGCCATCACAGCCTCGCAGAGGGCCTGCACCTGCGTGGGAAAAGCCATGCCCGTGGTGTCGCACAGCGTGATGCCCTGCACCTGCAGCGCCGCGAAGCGGTCGATCCATTCCAGCACCGCGGCCAGCGGCACCTCGCCTTCCATCGGGCAGCCGAACACGCATGAGAGCGAGACATTCACGGGTACGCCGGCCTGCCTGGCCAAAGCGATGACCTCGGCCAGTTGCGCAAAAGACTGCTCGCGCGTCATGCGCAGATTGCTGAGGTTGTGGGTTTCGCTCACCGACATCACGATGTTGAATTCGCCGATGCGGCTTTCCAGCGCGCGCTCGGCCCCGCGCAGGTTCGGCACCAGCGCGGTGTAGACCACGCCGGGGCGGCGCGCGATGCGCTGCATCACCTCTTCGCCGTCGCGCAGTGCCGGAATCGCCTTGGCCGAGGTGAACGAGGTCACTTCGATCTTGGCGTAGCCCAGCATGCTCAAACGGTCGACCAGCGCGATCTTGTCGTCGGTCGGGATGAAGCGGCTTTCCATCTGGAAGCCGTCGCGGGTGGCCACTTCATTGATGAAGAGCCGCTTGCCCTTGCCTTCTTTCATACGGCCTCGCTTTCTTGGGCGCGGCGCACCGGCCAGCCCGCGCCCTGCAGGTCGCCGGTGTGTTCGCCGAGCCGTGGCGCGGGATGCGCGATGCGCCCCGGCGTCGCGCTGAGCTTGGGCACGACGCCGGGCACCTTGAGCATTTCTCCGTCGGCGGTGCTCGTTTCCACGATCATCTGCCGCGCCAGGTATTGCGGATCGGTGGCAATGTCGGCCACGGTGTAGATGCGCCCGACCGGCACGCCGGCCACGTCGAGCACGGCCAGCACCTCGTCGCGGCTGCGCCGCAGTGTCCAGGCTTCGATGGCGGCGTCGATCTCTTCCACGCGCCGCACCCGGCCGTCGTTGTGCACCAGCTCCGGGTCGTTCTCCAGGTCCGTGCGGTCGATGGCCCGCATCAACCGGCGAAAGATGCTGTCGCCGTTGCCCGCCACCAGCACGTAATGTCCGTCGTTGCACTTGTAGGCATTGGTGGGTGCGATGCCCGGCAGCGCACTGCCGGCGCGCTCGCGCACCGCACCGAACGCGTCGTACTCGGGCAGCAGGCTTTCCATCACGTTGAAGACAGACTCGTAGAGCGCCACGTCGATGAACTGTCCTTGCCCGCCATGCGCCGTGCGGTGATGCAGCGCCGTGAGCACGCCGATCACGCCATGCAGCGCGGCCAGCGTGTCGCCGAGCGAAACGCCCACGCGCACCGGCACCCGGCCCGGCTCGCCGCTCAGGTAGCGCAGCCCGCCCATCGATTCGCCCAGCACGCCGAAGCCCGGCTTGTCGCGGTAGGGGCCGGTCTGCCCGTAGCCCGAGATGCGCAGCATGATGAGCCGGGGGTTGAGCGCATGCAGCTGTTCCCAGCCCAGGCCCCAGCCTTCGAGCGTGCCGGGCTTGAAGTTCTCGATCAGCACGTCGGCCTCGAGCGCCAGAGCACGCACCGCCTCCTGGCCTTCCGCGCTGCGCAGGTCCAGGCACACCGAGCGCTTGTTGCGCGACTGCACCTCCCACCACACCGAGGTGCCTTCGCGCAGCATCCGCCACTTGCGCAGCGGGTCGCCGACGCCCGCGGGTTCGACCTTGATCACGTCGGCGCCGAACTCCGCCAGCGTCTTGCCGGCGAACGGTCCGGCGATGAGCTGGCCGAGCTCCAGCACCTTGAGGCCTTCGAGTGCGTTCATGTCTGCTTGTCTCCTGTGGGAATGCCTGCACTCTAGGAACAGAAGGCGGAGAACGGAATTGCTTTGATCGCAGGAGGCCTTCGCAAAACGCGAAGGCTTTCTAGAATGGCGCGATGGCCGCCCCCATCAACCCCGCACGTGTCGATTTCGTGACGCTGCGCCTGTTCTGCGCCGTGGCCCAGTCGGGCAGCATCACCAAGGGCGCGGAGGCCTGCCACCTGGCGCTCTCGGCGGCCAGCCGGCGGCTGTCGGACTTCGAGGCGGCGACCGGGTCGAAGCTGCTCGAACGCAGCTCGCAAGGCATTGCTCTCACGCCCGCCGGCCACGTGGCCATGCAGCATGCGATGCGGCTCTTCCAGGGCTTCGAGCAGTTCAGCAACGAGCTCGGCGACTACTCGAGCGGAGTGCGCGGCCATGTGCGGCTGTGGGCCAACATGTCGGCGCTCACCGAGTTCCTGCCGGCCACGCTGGCTGCCTTTCTGGGCCAGCACCCGGACATCCGCGTGGAGGTCGAGGAGCAACTGAGCGGGGACATCGTGCGCGCGCTGGTCGACGGCCTGGCCGACGTGGGCGTGTTCGCCGAGAACACGCCGGCCTACGGGCTCGATGTCGCGCAGTTCCAGACCGACGAGCTGGTGGTGCTGTGCGCCAGGCAGCACCCGCTTGCGCGCGTGCGCCGGACGGATTTCAAGACCTGCCTCGCGCACGAATTCGTGGGCCTGAACCGCAGCAGCTCGCTGCTGGAGCTCACCTCGCGCGCGGCCGAGCAGGCGGGCATTCCGATGCGCCTGCGCGTGCAGGTGCGCAGTTTCGATGCGATGTGCCACATGATCGCGGCCAACCTCGGCATCGGCGTGGTGCCGCTCGCAGCCTGCAAGGCGCAGGTGAGCGCGCTCGACCTGAAGGTAGTGCGACTCAAGGACGCCTGGGCCGTTCGCCGGTTGCTGATGGCCACCAAGACGGGCGAGACCTTGTCGCCGGCGGCGCAACTGCTGGTTGCGCAGCTGCTCGCGTCGTCGACCTGAAGCAAAGACCGGCTCAGGCCATCCGCTTCACCGAGCCGATCCACTTCTCGAACGACCTCATCTGGTCGCCGACGAACTTGCGCGTCGTGTCGTCGGTGCAGTTGCCTTCCGCGTCGAACTTGCCGCCCGCGCCGCCGATGAAGACCTCGGGCTTGACCAGCACCATCGCGTTCACGAACAGCATCACGCGGCGCAGGTCGTATTGAACGCGCGCGCCGCCCAGCGGGCCCGGGGCGGCCGAGAGAATGGCCACGGGCTTGTTCGCGAAGGGCTGGTCTTCGCCGCGGCTGACCCAGTCGATCACGTTCTTGAATACGCCGGGAATCGAGAAGTTGTATTCGGGCGTCGCGATCAGCAGCGCATCGGCGCGGCGGATTCGCTCGCGCAATACCTGTACGGGCGCGGGATATCCGTGGGCCAGAAGGTCGGCGTCGAACGGCGGCACCTCGCGCCATTCGACGACCTCCATGCGCATGGAATCAGGCATCAGCGAACCGGCGAGGTTCAGTGCCGCGCGGTTGATGGAACCGCTGCGAAGGCTGCCACAGAGGCCGACGATGTCGAGTGTGCTCATTGCTTTCCTTTTCCTGGGTCATTCGAATATGAAGAAGCGGGGCCGGGACGCCTGGCGTCACGGCAGCTGGAATCCGGCCTTGAGAGTTTCCCTCAAGTGGCTCACGAACAAATTCACCGCACGCGGTATGTGCAGCGAGTACGGGCGTATGGCGTAGATCTGGTCCGCAAAGGCGCCCGTGGGCTGCCAGTCGGGCAGCACCTCGACCAGCTTGCCCGCCTGCAGCGCCGACTGGGCGCTGAAATCGGGCAGCAGCGCAATGCCCAGGCCAGCCTGGGCGGCATCGCGCAATGCTTCGCTGTTGTTGGCCGCCAGCGGACCGGCAATGGGCACGGTGACCCGCTCGCCAAGGCGCGTGCGGCCCGTGCGGCGCTCGAACGACCACACGTTGGTTTCCTGTCCGCGCGGATAGTGGAGGCAGTCGTGGTCGGCCAGCATGGCCGGCGCCAGCGGCGCGCCCTTGCGCCGCAGATAAGCGCGGCTGGCCACCAGCACCGATCGCGTGTCGCACAGCCGCCAGGCCACGTGCGTGTCGGGCGGTGAAGCCGCGTGCCGCACCGCGAGGTCGAAGCCCTCCGTCGCGAGCGAACTCAGCCGGTCGGAGAGCTCCATCTCGACACGGATCGACGGATGCGCCAGGAGAAAGTCGGCCAGCCGGGGCAGCAACTGCTGCCGCCCCAGCGCCACAGGCGCGGTGACCCGGATCAGGCCGCGCGGTTCGCCCGCTTGGTCTTGCGCCTGCAGGAAACTGTGGGCAATCTGCTCGAAGGGTTCGCGGGTCTGGTCGACCAGCTGTTGCCCGGCCTCGGTCAGCCGCATGCTGCGGGTGGTGCGACGCACGAGCGTGACGCCCACGGCCCGCTCCAGTTCGGCGATGTGCTGGCTCATGGCGGCCTTGCTCACGCCCAGGCGCGCCGCGGCGGCGGTGTAGCTGCCCTGCTGGCCGAGCACGATCAGCCAGTGCAGGTGGGCCCAAAGAGACTCGGCTTTTTGCAAATCCATAGATTCATTGTTCACCATGGCGAACAAACAGTTCAGGTTTCGAGTATAGGCAGGCGCCCTTCCCTTTCCTAGACTGTCGCATCACTTCATTCTTGGCGGTACCCATGACCCAGCAGATTGCCCATTTCATCGGCGGCCAGCACGCCGCCGGCGGCTCCACCCGCACGCAGGACGTCACCAACCCCGCGACCGGCAAGGTCACGGGCAAGGTGGTGCTCGCTGCCCAGGCCGACGTCGATGCCGCCGTGGCCGCCGCGCAGGCCGCCTTCCCCAAGTGGGCAGACACCCCGCCGATCCGCCGCGCCCGCGTGATGTTCAAGTTCCTGCAGTTGCTCAACGAGCACAAGGACGAGCTGGCCCACCTCATCACCGCCGAACACGGCAAGGTGTTCACCGATGCCCAGGGCGAGGTCAGCCGCGGCATCGACATCGTCGAGTTCGCCTGCGGCATTCCGCAGTTGCTCAAGGGCGATTTCACCGACCAGGTTTCCACCGGCATCGACAATTGGACGCTGCGCCAGCCGCTGGGTGTGGTGGCCGGCATCACGCCGTTCAACTTCCCGGTGATGGTGCCCATGTGGATGTTCCCGGTGGCGATTGCCGCGGGCAACACCTTCGTGCTCAAGCCCAGCCCGACCGACCCGACCCCCTCGCTGCGCATGGCCGAGCTGCTGAAGGAAGCCGGCCTGCCCGACGGCGTGTTCAACGTGGTGCAGGGCGACAAGGCCGCGGTTGACGCGCTGCTCGAGCACCCCGACGTCAAGGCCGTCAGCTTCGTGGGCTCCACGCCCATTGCCAACTACATCTATGAAACCGGCGCCCGCAACGGCAAGCGCGTGCAGGCGCTCGGCGGTGCGAAGAACCACATGGTGGTCATGCCCGACGCCGACATCGACCAGACGGTGGATGCGCTGATCGGCGCCGGCTACGGCTCGGCCGGCGAACGCTGCATGGCCATCAGCGTGGCGGTGCTGGTGGGCGACGTGGCCGACAAGATCATTCCCAAGCTCGTCGAACGCACGAAGACGCTCCAGGTGCTGGACGGCGAGAACCTCGCGGCCGAGATGGGTCCGATCGTCACGCGCGCGGCGCACGAGCGCATCACGGGCTATATCGCCCAGGGCGAGAAAGAAGGCGCGAAGCTGCTGGTCGACGGGCGCCAGTTCGACGGCAGCAAGGCCGGCGTTGGCTGCGGCGACGGCTTCTGGATGGGCGGCACGCTGTTCGACCATGTCACGCCCGAGATGCGCATCTACAAGGAAGAAATCTTCGGGCCCGTGCTCTCTTGCGTTCGGGTGGCCAACTTCAAGGACGCGGTCGACCTGGTCAACGACCATGAGTTCGGCAATGGCGTGAGCTGCTTCACGCGCGACGGCAACGTGGCGCGCGAGTTCAGCCGCCGCATCCAGGTGGGCATGGTCGGCATCAACGTTCCGATCCCGGTGCCGATGGCATGGCACGGCTTCGGCGGCTGGAAGCGTTCGCTCTTCGGCGACATGCATGCCTACGGCGAAGAAGGCGTGCGCTTCTACACCAAGCAGAAGTCGATCATGCAGCGCTGGCCCGAGAGCATCGGCAAGGGTGCCGAGTTCGTGATGCCGACCGCAAAGTAGGCGGCGATTGCCGGTGGCGACGACGAGCGCCGCCAGAGAGCATGGGCGCGTCCAGGGTTAACGAAAAGCTGACTTGCTCCCCGCCCGGGGAGCGGCCAGACTTGCGCATGCCCCTGTGCCAGCGCCCATGACAACAATCAAGAAGCCCGCGCGAAGCCTGTCGGCCGTGCCGTCCACTCTGCGAATCCCCCTCGCCGCGCGCGCCTCGGGCGATGCGATGTTTCCCCAGATGGCGGTGCGGGACGCCTATGCCGCGTCGATCCTCGAGAAGATCCGCGACGACGGGCAGGCCCTTCCCGAAGATCGGACGACCATCTACGGCATCCTGAGCCGCACGCGGCGCTTTCGCAGCCTCGCGCAGGAGTTCCTCAAGCAGCACCCGGGCGCGCGCGTGGTGAACATGGGCTGCGGACTCAGCCACTATTTTCAATGGCTGGACGACGAAAAGTGCCGCATGACCGATGCCGACCTGCCCGAGGTGCTCGCGCTGCGCCGCGAGCTCATTCCGGAAACCAATACGCGCCACGATGTACGCGCGCTGGACCTGACATCGCCCAGCTGGTGGGAGCAGCTCGACCTGCCGCGCAGGCGCCAGGCGCAACCGGTGTTCCTCTTCGCCGAGGGCGTGCTGATGTACCTCGAGCCGCAGCAGGTGCAGGCCGTGCTCGCGACCTTCGACGAGCGCGCGCCCGCAGGCTCGGTGCTGGCCTTCGATGCGATGTGCTGGCTCGGGGTGGGCCGCGCCGCGCAGCATCCGTCGGTGCGGCCCACTGGCGCCGAGTTTCGATGGGGGCTGCGCAGGGCCGCCGAGTTGACGCAAGGCCATCCGCGCCTGCGCCTGGACTCGACCTACCGGGTGCTGGAAGGCTTCGGCCTGCCCTACACCTTGTTCGCGCCGCTGCTCCTGATGCTGCTTGGCGTGTCGATCTATGCCGTCTATGCGCTGAGCGCGGCGGACAACGCCGATACATAAACGCACAAATTTCTGCTCGAATGCGCAATTCCCGGCCTTGTCCGGCCCGGATTGCGCAGGTTGGCTGACGCGGAACGGGCCGCCGCCCAGGCATGCTCGGCGCTCTTCGCCGCGAAATCCCGGTGCGGGCTGCGCTAGGATGGTTTTCTTCCGAAGCAACCGACAGGCACCCGCCGACGATGCCGCGTCGCCCCTTGCATCCCTTGCATCCCTTGCATCCCTTGCATCCCTTGCGTCTTTCCCAACGTATTTCCAAGACTCGCAACCCTCAAGAAACACATGCTTGATCGCCGATCCTTCCTTGCCGCAGGTGGTGCCGCCGCCGCACTCGCCGCCCTTGGACTGCCTGAAGAGGCGTTGGCCGCCAACGGCCTGCAGCTGAGCCAGCCTTCGCCCTTCTCGTTCGACCGCCTCGTGGCACAGGCCAAGCGCCTGGCGTCGCAGCCGTATGCCGCCGCCGCGCCGCTCGCACCCGACGTGCTCGAGAAGATCGACTACGACGCGCACGGCAAGATCAAGTTCGACCCTGCCAACGCGCTCTTCCGCGATGGCCCCGGTGCCTTTCCCGTCACCTTCTTTCACCTCGGCCGCTTCTTCCAGACGCCGGTGCGCATGCACGTGCTCGAGAATTCCGATGGCGATGCCTTTGCGCGCGAGGTGCTCTACAGCCCTTCCTACTTCTCGATGCCGCCCGACAGCCCGGCGCGCGCGCTGCCGCCCGGCGCGGGCTTTGCGGGCTTCCGCCTGCAAGAGAGCCGCCTGGGCGACCAGGGCAAGCTGGACTGGCAGAAGAACGACTGGGTGGCGTTTCTCGGCGCTTCGTACTTCCGCGCCATCGGCGAGCTGTACCAGTACGGCCTGTCGGCGCGCGGCCTCGCGCTCGACGTGGCAGTGCCCGACAAGCCCGAAGAGTTTCCCACCTTCACGCGCTACTACTTCGAAACGCCGGCCGCCAACAACACCACCTCGATGACGGTCTACGCGCTGCTCGAAGGGCCGAGCGTCACGGGCGTGTTCAAGTTCGTGATGCAGCGCGGCAAGGCCGTGATCATGGACATCGATTCGCGCCTCTTCCTGCGCCGCGACGTGTCGCGCCTCGGGCTGGTGCCGCTCACCTCGATGTACTGGTATTCGGAAACCATCAAGCCCACCGCCATCGACTGGCGGCCCGAGGTGCACGACTCCGACGGCCTGGCCATCTGGAATGGCGCGGGCGAGCGCATCTGGCGGCCGCTCAACAACCCCATGCAAACGCGCGCCTCCGCGTTCGCAGACACCAGGCCGCGCGGCTTCGGCCTGCTGCAGCGCGATCGCTCGTTCGACCACTACCAGGACGGCGTCAACTACGAGAAGCGCCCGAGCCTCTGGATCGAGCCGCTTGGCGACTGGGGCGAAGGCTCGGTGCAGCTGATCGAGATTCCGACCGACGACGAGATCCACGACAACATCGTCGCTTTCTGGGTGCCCAAGGCCGATGCCAAGGCGGGCGCGAGCTACAGCCTGCAGTACCGGCTGCACTGGACCGACCAGGAGCCCTTTCCCTCGCCGCTCGCGCGCTGCGTGGCCACGCGCATCGGCCGCGGCGGGCAGCCGGGCCAGCCGCGCCCGCCGGGCGTGCGCAAGTTCATGGTGGAGTTCATCGGCCAGCCGCTCACCACCGTGCCCTTCGGCGTGAAGCCCGAGCTGGTGCTGACCGCGCCGCGCGGCAAGTTCTCCTACGTCTTTGCCGAGGCCGTGCCCAACGGCGTGCCCGGCCACTGGCGCGCTCAGTTCGACTTCACGCCCGAAGGCAACGAGCCCATCGACATGCGGCTCTACCTGAAGACCGGCGACAAGACGCTCACTGAAACCTGGCTCTATCAGTACCAGCCAGGTTGAAATGAACCCACCCCCGTCCCTCGCTCACTTCGTGTAGCTCGACTCTCCCTCAAGGGGGCAACACCAGCGGCCCGGCCAAGCCGGTTCCGCGGTGTTCCTGGTGTGGACTGCGCCGGTCTCATGCGCTGCGGAACAGCACGGCGCCGGGGCCGCGTCAGCGCTTCTTGACGGAGACCAGCTCGACTTCGAAGTTGAGCGTGGCGTTCGGCGGAATTACGCCGCCCGCGCCGCGCGAACCGTAGGCAATGGCCGGCGGGCAGGTCAGCTTGGCCTTGCCGCCCGGCTTCATCTTCTGCACGCCTTCGGTCCAGCAAGGGATCACACCGTTGAGCGGAAACTCCGTGGGCTCGCCGCGGCTGTAGGAGCTGTCGAATTCCTTGCCGCTGTCGGGGAAGGTGCCGCGGTAATGCACCTTGACCACATCGGTCGCCGCGGGCGAGGCACCGGTGCCTTCTTTCAGCGACTGGTAGACCAGGCCGCTTGGCGTGGTGACGGGAGCGGACTGCGCCCAGGCGGTAGACACGGCGCACAGGGACACGAAAGCAACACAGAAGAACGACGAAGAAGACTTCACTGGAATACCTCGGAAGGATGGGGAAAGCGTGATTATGGCGAGCGGTGGAACAGCCCTTGCTTTGCTGCATATGCACTGTCAACATCCGCCAAGAGAGGAAGCCCCATGCAGTCCATCGAAGCCACACCACCGGCCGCAATCGCTGTTCCGGCCGGCACCGGCCACCTGAAGAAGGTGCTCGGCCCCGTCCAGCTCTGGGGAATTGCGGTGGGCCTGGTCATATCGGGTGAGTACTTTGGTTGGAGCTACGGCTGGAACACGGCCGGCACGCTCGGCTTCCTGGTGGCCACGGTGCTGGTGGCCACGATGTACACCACCTTCATCTTCAGCTTCACCGAGCTCTCGACCGCCATCCCTCATGCGGGCGGCCCATTCGCCTATGCGCGGCGCGCCTTCGGACCGACCGGCGGCTTCGTGGCGGGCTTTGCCACGCTGATCGAATTCGTCTTTGCACCGCCGGCCATCGCACTGGCCATCGGCGCCTATCTCAACGTGCAGTTTCCGGGCATCAATCCCAAGTGGTTCGCGCTGGGCGCCTATGTGATCTTCATCGCGCTCAACTGGATCGGCGTGGGCATCGCGGCGGCCTTCGAACTCTTCGTGACCGTGCTGGCCATTGTCGAGCTGCTGGTGTTCATGGGCGTGGTCACGCCGGGCTGGACCATGGCCAACTTCGTCGCCAACGGCTGGGCCGGAGGCAGCGTGCTCAACGGCGCGGCCATCTCGGGCATCTTCGCGTCGATACCGTTCGCGATCTGGTTCTTCCTGGCCATCGAGGGCGCGGCCATGGCGGCCGAGGAAGCGCGCGACCCGCACCGCACCATTCCCATCGCCTACACCACGGGCATCGTCACGCTGGTGGTGCTGGCCTTCGGCGTGATGATCTTCGCGGGCGGGGTGGGCGACTGGCGCAAGCTCGCCAACATCAACGATCCGCTGCCGCAGGCCATGAAGGCGGTGGTGGGCGACAACAGCGGCTGGCTGCACATGCTGGTGTGGATCGGCCTCTTCGGGCTGATTGCCTCGTTCCACGGCATCATCATGGGCTACTCGCGGCAGATCTTCGCGCTGGCGCGCGCGGGCTACCTGCCGCTCTACTTCGCCGGCCTGAGCCCGCGCTTCGACACGCCGCACCGCGCGCTGCTGGCCGGCGGCGTGATCGGCGTGGTGGCCATCTTCAGCGACGAGTGGGTGCAGTTCGGCGGCCAGACGCTTACCGCCAACATCGTGACCATGGCGGTGCTCGGCGCCATCGTGATGTACCTGATCTCGATGGCGGCGCTCTTCAAGCTGCGCAGGAGCGAGCCCGACCTGCTGCGCACCTACCGCGCGCCCTTCTATCCGGTGTTTCCGGCCATCGCGCTCGGGCTCGGCGTGGTCTGCCTCGGTGCGATGGTGTGGTTCAACGCCATGCTCACGCTGTTGTTCCTGGTGCTGATGGCGGCGGCCTATGGCTACTTCCTGCTGACCTCCGCACAACGCAAGGCGGCGGCGCCCGACGAGATGCTTTCCTCGAGCACCATCGCGTGAACGAAAGATGCGCTATCGCACCACCATCGCCGGCCAGGTCTTCGACTTCGACGACCTGAAGCAGGTCATGGCCGTGGCCAGCCCGGCGCGTTCGGGCGACTACCTGGCGGAAATCGGCGCTGCCACTGCGCAGCAGCGCATGGCGGCGCGCCACGTGCTGGCCGAAACGCCGCTCAAGCAGTTCCTGACCGAAGCACTGATTCCCTACGAGAGCGACAACATCACGCGCCTCATCATCGACAGCCATGACGCGCAGGCCTTCGCGCCGGTGTCGCACCTCACCGTGGGCGACTTCCGCAATTGGCTGCTGTCGGAGCAGGCCACCACCGAAACGCTGACTGCGCTGGCACCGGGCCTCACACCCGAGATGGTGGCGGCCGTGTCCAAGCTCATGCGCAACCAGGACCTGGTGTCGGTCGCCAGGAAGTGCAGCGTGGTCACGCGGTTCCGCGACACCATCGGCCTGCCCGGCCATCTGGCCGTGCGCCTGCAGCCCAACCATCCCACCGACGACCTGCGCGGCGTGGCGGCCTCGACGCTCGACGGCCTGCTCTACGGTGCCGGCGACGCGGTGATCGGCCTCAACCCGGTGTCCGACAGCATGCAGGTGCTGGGCCGGCTGCTGCACATGCTCGACGAGGTGATCCAGCGCTTCGCGATTCCCACGCAAAGCTGCGTGCTCACCCATGTCACCAATACGCTCAAGCTCGCCGAAGCGGGCGCGCCGGTCGACCTGGTGTTCCAGTCGATCGCTGGCACCGAAAAGGCGAACCTCTCTTTCGGCATCACGCCCGAGCTGCTCGACGAAGCCTATGCCGCGGCACTGGCGCTGAACCGCGGCACCGTCGGCAACAACGTGATGTATTTCGAGACCGGCCAGGGCAGCGCGCTCTCGGCCAACGCCAACTTCGGTGTCGACCAGCAGACCTGCGAGGTGCGCGCGTATGCACTGGCCCGCCGCTACAAGCCGCTGCTCATCAACACGGTGGTCGGCTTCATCGGGCCCGAATATCTTTTCGACGGCAAGCAGATCATCCGCGCCGGGCTCGAAGACCACTGCTGCGGCAAGCTGCTGGGCCTGCCCCTCGGTTGCGACATCTGCTACACCAACCATGCCGAGGCCGACCAGGACGACATGGACAACCTGCTCGTGCTGCTCGGCACCGCGGGCATCAACTTCATCATGGGCATTCCGGGCGCCGACGACGTGATGCTCAACTACCAGAGCACCTCGTTCCACGACGCGCTGTTCCTGCGCCAGACGCTGGGCCTGAAGCGTGCACCCGAATTCGAGGCCTGGCTGCAGCGCATGCAGATCACCGATGCGGCGGGGCAACTCGCGCCGCCCTCGGCCAACCGCCTGCTGGCGGACATGAGCGGGCTGACCGCACTCGGGCAATGAGCAGCGGCAACGACCCCGTCACGCCGAACCCCTGGGCGCAGTGGCGTTCGGCCACGCCGGCACGGCTGGCGCTGGGCCGCGCCGGTGCCGGCATGCCGACCGACGAGACGCTGCGCTTCGGCTGGGCCCATGCCATGGCGCGCGACGCCATCCATGCGGCACTCGACGTCGACGCTCTCGAAGCCACCTTGCTTGAACAGCATTGGCAGGTGGCGCGGGCGCGCAGCCGCGCGGAAGACCGTACCACCTACCTGCGCCGCCCCGACCTCGGCCGGCAGCTCGACCCCGCCGACGCGGAGCGCCTGCGCGCAGCGGCGAGCCGCGATTGCGACGTCTGCGTGGTCATCGGCGATGGCCTTTCCTCGCTCGCCGTGGCACGCCATGCCGCGCCGCTCCTGGCCGCGCTGCGCTCGCAGCTGCCGGCCGGGACGCGCTTTGCCCCCGTCGTCATCGCCACGCAGGCGCGCGTCGCGTTGGCCGACGAGGTGGGCGAACTGTTCGGCGCCGCCCTCTCGGTCATGCTGATCGGCGAGCGCCCGGGACTCAGCTCGCCCGACAGCCTCGGCATCTACCTGACCCATTCGCCCAGGCGCGGCCGGCACGACGCCGAGCGCAACTGCATCTCCAACGTGCGGCCCGAAGGCCTGCCCTGCGAAGCCGCCGCGTTCAAGCTGGCATGGCTGATGCGCGAGGCGCTGCAAAGAGGGCTGACCGGCGTCGGGCTCAAGGACGAAAGCGATCTCGCGGTGCTCGAGCCGGGCCGCTCGGCGCCCTCCTTGCCCGCAGCACGCACGGATCCGCGCGTGGCTGGCATGACTGATGCGTAGGTGGTTGCAGAAGTGTCACGGGCGTTGCATACGCTCGGTGCTTCTCATCCACAAACGCACAACAACAGGGAACGCATGCAACGCCGCCTCGTCCTCCTCACCCCGCTCGCCACTGCGCTCGTCGCCACTGGCTGCGCCAGCCTCTCGCCCGCCAAGGGCCTTTCGCCCGCCCACTGGGACGCCTTCAACCGTACCCAGATCGAAGGCCTGATCGCCAGCCTCGGCAAAGGAAGCCCCGGCTACAACGCCGCCAAGCCGCCTTACGTCGTCTTCGACTGGGACAACACGAGCGTGTTTCTCGACATCGAGGAAGCCTCGCTGATCTACCAGCTCGAAAACCTGGTGTTCGGCGCCACGCCCGCGCAGCTCGAAGTGGCGCTGCGCAAGAACATCCCGAAGAAGGACTTCCTGCCGGCGCACAACAACGCGGCGGGCAAGCCCGTCAACATCGATCTGCTGGTGCCCGACATCGTGGCCAGCTACACCTGGCTCTACCAGAACTACAGCGGCCTCAAGGGCAACCAGCCGCTGGCCGCGGTGAAGCTGAGCCCGCACTACATCGCCTTCACCACCAAGGTGCGCTTTCTCTACGAAGCGATCGGCGACACCTTCGACCACGACACGGCCTACCCCTGGGTGACCTACCTCTTCGTCGGCATGACCGAGGCGCAGGTGCGCAAGCTCACGGCCGAGACGGTGGCATGGCAATTGAAGGAGCCCGTGGCCAAGGTCAAGTGGACCTCGCCGGCCGCGCTGCCGGGCCAGGCGGGCGTGGTCTCGGTCAGCTGGAAGAACGGCCTGCGGCTGCAGCCCGAGATGCAGGAGCTGTACGCCGCATTCCGCAACGCGGGCTTCGATGTCTGGGTGTGCTCGGCATCGTTCGTCGACGTGATCAAGGAGATCTCGTCGAACCCCGCCTTCGGCTACAACAACCCGCCCGAGCGCGTGCTCGCGATGGAGCTGGAGCGCGACGCCAACGGCGTGATCCAGCCCGAGTTCCGCCGCGGCTACGACCAGACCCAGGGCCCCGGCAAGACCAAGAACATCCAGCGCTTCCTGGTCAGCAAATACGGCTACGGCCCGAGCTTCATTGCCGGCGACAGCGAGGGCGACCAGAACATGATGGCCGACTTCGCCGACACGAAGAAGGTGCTGATCGTGAACCGGCTGCGCGACCCGAAGACCGACATCGGCAAGTTCTCGGCCATGGCGGTGCAGAACTACGGCAAGCCGGACACACGCTACCTGCTGCAGGGCCGTGACGACAACACCGGCCAGTGGGTGAGCTCGCAGCTGCACACGCCGCTGGGCGCGACGCAGGGCAAGGCGCTCAAGTAAGGCGCAGAAAGCCCCAGGGCGGGGCAAGGGGCGCCGGTTGCCTATGATCGATCCTGGCATTCCACCCAGGAGACGAAAAATGGCCGACCGCTACCCTCTCGCCGAGTTGAAGGACCTGCCGGAAGACATCCGCACCGCGATTCTTGCGGTGCAGGAGAAAGCGGGCTTCGTGCCCAACGTCTTCCTCGCGCTCGCGCGCCGCCCGGCCGAGTGGCGCGCCTTCTTCGCCTACCACGACGCGCTGATGCTGAAGGAGGAAGGTTCGCTCACCAAGGGCGACCGCGAAATGATCGTCACGACCACCAGCGCGGCCAACCAGTGCCTGTACTGCGTGGTGGCGCACGGCGCGCTGCTGCGCATCTACGAGAAGAAACCGCTGGTGGCCGATCAGGTGGCGGTGAACTACCGCAAGGCCGACATCACGCCGCGCCAGCGCGCCATGCTCGACTTTGCGATGAAGGTCTGCGAACGCTCGCACGAAATCGATGACAGCGACTTCCCGCCGCTGCATGCCCACGGCTTCGACGACGAGGACATCTGGGACATTGCCTCGATCACCGCCTTCTTCGGCCTGAGCAACCGGCTTGCGAGCTTCAGCGGCATGCAGCCGAACCCCGAGTTCTTTCTGATGGGGCGGCTGCCCCGCGAGAAGAAATAGCGGGCCGCGGCTTCAGGCCTTGTTGCGGCAGGACGCGAGCGCGTCCAGGGCGGGCTTGTAGGTGGAGTTGCCCACGTCCATCAGCCCCAGCACCGTGTGATAGAGGTTATCGTGCGTGAGCGGCGCATCGAGCCCCGCTTCCATGCACGGGCGAGAGAGCTTGCGGCGCTGGCTTATGCCGTCGCTGAACCAGGTGACCATGGGCACGTGCTTCTGGGCTTCCGGCGCAAAGCTGTAGGGCACGCCGTGCAGGAACAGGCCGTACTCGCCGAGCGATTCGCCATGGTCGCTCACGTAGAGCAAGGCCGGGTCGTACTGGTTCGACTGTGCCTTGAGCCAGTCGATGGTCTGGGCGAGGAAACGGTCGGTCTGGGCAATCGAGTTGTCATACACGTTCTGCAGCTCCGCATGACCGCACTCGGCCAGCGCGTTGGTCTTGCACTCGGGCAGAAAGCGCTTCACGTCCGCCGCCGAACGCTTGTAGTAGGCCGGCCCGTGGCTGCCCATCTGGTGCATGACCAGCACCACGCCCTTGGCGCGGCGTTCGGCCGGCAGCGCCGCAATGCGCGCGTCGAGCCCCTTGAGCATGACGTCGTCCAGGCACTCCTCGCCGTCGCACAGTGCGCTCTTCTGCACCGGTGAAAGACTGTCGAACGCAGAGGCATTCGGAATGCGGGTGCAGACGTCCTTGCAGCCGGCCTGGTTGTCGAGCCACAGCACCGCCAGCCCCGCGGCCTGGAGCACGTCGACCAGGTTCTCGTAGTCGTCCTTGCGCGACTCATAGCCCTGCTTGCCCAGCGGCGAGAACATGCACGGCACGGAGGCCAGCGTATTCGTGCCGCACGAATGCACGTCGCGGTAGCTCAACACGCCGCGCGCGGCCAGTTCGGGCGTGGTGTCGCGCGCATAGCCGTTGAGGCCGAAGTGGTCGGCCCGGGCTGTCTCGCCCACCACCATCACGAACATCGGCGGACGGGCCTGGCCCGCATAGCTCGCACCCAGGGTGGTGCCGGCGGTGATGGGGATCAGCTTGCGGCTGCGCTTGAACATCGGCTTGATGAGCACCGAGCCGGCCGAATACAGGCTCGCGACCGGGTTCATCATGTAGCGCAGGTGGATATTGTTGCGCATCAGCGGCGCGAGTTGCCGGTTCATCGACACGGCAGCCACCAGCGCCACCGCCACCGCCAGCAGGAGCAGCGCCGCATTGCGCCAGAGCCTGGAGACGAAGCGCATCGGCACGATGCGCGCCCTCCAGAGGGCCAGGCCCGGGAGCAGGACAACCACCAGAACATGGAAAGCCATGCGCCAGCTCATCAGGTCGCGCGCCTCGTTCGGGTCGGTCTGCAGCACGTTGGCGATCATGGTCGGGTCCATCACCACGCGGTACTCGAGCATGTAGTGCTGGACGAACGCAGCCAGCAGCACCACCGCGAACCACAGCGGCTTCATCCAGCGCGACCATGCGGTGAAGGACAGCATCGCCACCGTGGCGCACACGACGAGCAGCCCCATGGCAGCGATCGTGGGCATGTAGGTACTGGGCGCGCCGCCGATGCGCGCCAGCTCGTTCCACAGCGGCCAGTTGGCGGCCACGGCCAGGTAGATGCCCAGCCATAGGACGAGCGACTGCGCCGAACGCGGCTCGCACAGCCACAGATCGAAGCGCGCCCAGAGCGCGCGGGCAGGGGCCAGGTGCGGCAAACCGGCCGCGGATGACCCCGTGCTCCGCGCAAGCGGGGGTTCGATTCGCGAAAAAGACATCCACCGAATGTAGGAAGCGCAACTGAAGGAAGCCTGAACTGCGCGTTCAGCCAGCGTTCAGACTCGAGCCCTTCTCGCCCTCAACCTGGGCCGCATGTAGGCCCTGAGCGCCAGGTTCAGCGGGCGGCTGACGCCGCGCTCCACCACGATCGAGACCAGCGCGGCAAGCATCGCCCCGACGACCACGTCGAGCGGAAAGTGCAGCCCCAGGAACACCCGGCTCCATCCGACCACCGCGGCCACCGCCAGCGCCGCGAACATGGGCGCGCGCCAGGGCAGGCACCAGAGGGAAAACGCCGCCGCGAAGGTGCACGCGGCATGCAGGCTCGGAAAACCCGGCCGTGCGCCCTGCGGCGCCCACTGGATGCCCAGCCCGTAGAACGCGGGCCGCTGGAACGGCATGGCGGAACGAAACACGTTCACGAAGAGCCAGACCAGCAGCACGCTGAACAGCGCGGTGAAGCAGGCATAGCGCAGGCGCCGGTCGAGCGCCGCCCCGCCGATGATCGCAACGGCCAGCAAGGCCGGCAGCACATCGGAGGCAAAGCGCGCGAAATAGATGCTCCACGCCGGTGCCGCGGCGCCTGCGTTGATCAGCGCGAACAGGGTGACATCAAGAGCCTGCATGCAGGACGGCGGGTTGAGCCGTTGGCAGTCGAGGGGCCCGGGGTGCGGCCAGGAGGTCGATGGCAAAGCCCACCACCCAGCAGATCCACGCCGTCCACAGCGTGTGGCTCATGTAGTGCGCGCCCCGCAGCTGCTGCGACAGCCCCAGCGCGAGGCCCGCGGCCAGCGACACGCCGAGCCAGACGAGCGCGGCACGCGGCGACACCCTGCGCAGCACGAAATAGCCGCCCAGGTACGCGAAAGCCGCGGAGGCATGGCCGGCGGGAAAACACCCGCCCGGGCCGCCGTCATAGACCTTCCATGCCCAATGCGAAACGTGGCTTGCGACGCCGCCGAATTCCTTCAGGTCCCAGGGGCAGCTTGTGTGGCTCGCATGCTTGAGCACGCTGACCGCAACCACCGAAAGCAGCACTGTGAAGGCCAGCTGTGCCCGGGCGCGAACCGGCAGCCGCCGCAGGATGCCCAGCGGCCAGCGGATGCCGGCGAACAGCGCAATCACGAGCAGCCAGCTCAGGTTCTTGGCGCTTTCGTGCATCACATGGACGAGAAAGGCGTTGTCGCGCAGCGGAAACCCCATGGGCGTGCCCGCGAGGCGCGCCAGGGCGAGGTCGCCGCCGGTGGCGTCCCAGCCCAGCAGGAGTACCAGCGCCAGAAGGGTCATGGCCCCCAGACGAAGATTCGAAACAGTCGGCAGATTCAGCACACGCGTCATGAGCAGGGAAACAAGCAGCAAAAAACCAAGTCCGGGAAACCCCATGAGCCTACGTTCCTGGTCTGAACCAATCCTGAAGCAGCCTGAACGAAAGCTGACGTGCTCCCGGACCACCCGGCGGTCGGCGCTAGACTCGGTTTTTTGAAAGAAAGAGTGACCTCGCGTGCGCATATTGCTCGTCGAAGATGACAGTGCGTTGGCAGACGCCGTTTGCAGCTATCTGATTGCGAAAGCTTTCGTGGTCGACGTGGCGTCCAGCCTCGCCGAGGCCCGGGGCGCCCTGCATTCGGTGCAATACGCCGCCGTCCTGCTCGACCTGCACCTGGGCGACGGCGACGGCCTTTCGCTGCTGCCGCAGGTGCGCGCGCTGCGGGAGCCGCCCATCGTCATCGTGCTGACCGCGCGCGACCAGGTCACCGACCGCATCCGCGGGCTCGATGCCGGCGCCGACGACTACCTCATCAAGCCCTACGACCCGGCCGAGCTGCTGGCACGGCTGCGTGCGGTCGAGCGGCGGCGCAGCGCCGGCAGTTCGCCCGTGCTTCACCTCGGCACGCTCGAGATCGACCTGGCGCAGGACCGGGTCCGCAAGGACGGGAATCCCGTCGTCCTGACCCAGAAGGAATGGGCGCTGCTGCGCGTCATGGCCACACGGCCCGAACGCATCCACACCCGCGAAAACCTGGCCGATGCGCTCTACGGCTTCGGCGACGAGGCCGACAGCAACACGCTCGAGGTGTTCATCAGCCGGCTGCGGCGCAAGCTCGGCCGCAGCCATATCCAGACACTGCGCGGCCTCGGCTATCGCCTGTCGACTTCGGCAGACGACGACGAATGAACGCAGTTCTTCCCCCAACCGGCCCCGACACGCTGGCCGGCCGCCTGACTCGCACGCTGATCGTCTGGGTGGGCGGCGTGTGGATGCTGTGCGTGCTGGCCGTGGTCTGGTATGTGGACCGCGAGATCAACCATAACTTCGACAACGAGCTGGTCGAGGTATCGCACCGCATGTTCGACATGGCGGTGCAGGAACTCGACAAGCTGCAGCAAGGGGGCACGCCTTCGGCCCTGCCGATGGTCGCGCCCAAGCAGCTGTTCTCGGAAGACGCCGTGAACTACCAGGTTGTGGACATCCACGAGCACGTGCTGCTGCGCTCGGCCGAGTCACCCAACGATGCCTTCGACGTTCCGCTGGCGGCGGGCTTCGCGAACAACCAGACCTGGCGCATCTATACCGTGCGGCACCCCACGCGAGGCCTCTACTTCCAGGTGGCCGATCCGCTCGACGAGCGCCGCACGGCGCTGAACCGCACGCTCTACGGCCTGATCATTCCGCTGGGCGCCGTGCTGCCGCTCCTGGCGCTGGTGCTGCGCAACGTGGCGCGCACCGAGCTGCGCGTGCTGCAGCAGCTTGCAGGCGAGATCGAGAAGCGCAGCGGCTCCGACCTGCGGCCCATCACGCTGCCCGGCCTGCCGAGGGAGCTGCGCTCGGTGGGCGACCACGTCAACAGCCTGCTGGAGCGCCTGTCGCAGTCGCTCGACGTCGAGCGCGCGCTGGCCGCCAATGCGGCCCACGAGCTGCGAACGCCTCTGGCCGCGGCGCGGCTGCGCCTGCAGACCGCGCTCGAGCACGACCTGCGGCGCAACGATGTCCAGGCCGCAATCGACGCGCTGCAGATACTCAGCCACCGCACCGAGAAGCTGCTCCAGCTCTCGCGCGCCGAATCTGGCGCGTCGCTGGCCCGCTCACGGGTCAATCTGGTCCAGCTCGCGGGCGCCGTGGTGCAGGAATTCTGGAAAGACCCACAGATCAGCGAACGCCTGGCACTCAAGGTGCCCGACGCCATCGCGCCCATTGCCTCGGGCGACGTCGACGCGCTGGCCATCGCGCTGCGCAACCTGGTTGAAAACGCGCTGCGCTACAGCGGCAGCGGCCGCGTGGTGATCGAGGTGATGGCGCCCTGTACGCTCGCGGTGCGCGACTTCGGCCCGGGCGTCAGCGCGGAGCAGCTCGCCACGCTGCAGCAGCGCCACATACGGCACAGCTCCGACCGCACGGGATACGGCCTGGGCCTTTCGATCGTGGGCACCATCGTCGAGAAGCACAACGCGAAGCTCGAACTGGCCTCGCCACCGGCGGGCGCCGCCAGCGGGTTCGAGGCGCGCATCGTGCTGCGGCCGGCCTGAGGCCGTCGCAAAGCCCTTGCCTCCGGGCAACGATGCGCAACGCGTTCGCGGGGCAGGCATTGTTCTCGGCCTTCGTCTGGGCCTGCCCGTGGCTCGAAGCGGCAAACTGCACGAGGGCCGCAAGCGCCAGCGTTCTTTGCGGCATTTCGCCCTATTCGCTCACCAGCGTGCGCAGCCAGTCGGGCAAGGCCAGCGCCTTCTGCTTCGGAAAATCGACCCAGATGGTGGTCGCCCCGCCTGCGGCGCAGATCACGTCGGGCGCCTCGGCGCGCGCCATGGTGGCCCAGCTTTCGAAGGTGGTGCGGCCCGGGTCGCTCACGTACATCTTGAGCAGCACGTCCCCGGGATATTCGATCTGGCGGTAGAAATTGCAGAAGGCATTGACGATCACCATGCCTTCACCGCCCGGCGTGGGCTCGATGCCGAGCGAATGTATCCAGTCGATGCGCGCAGTTTCCAGGTAGCGAAAGTAGGTGCCGTTGTTGAGGTGGCCCATGGCGTCCATGTCGCCCCAGCGGATGGGAATGGACATCTCGTACACGAACTTCTTCTTCTCGGGGATTTCAATTCTCATCGGTGGATCTTGTGGGATGGAAGATCAGAGCGCGAAACCGTCGTCCGCGGCAATCACCGCGCCGTTCACGAAGTGGCTCTGCCCGCTGGCCAGCAGCACGATCAGGCCGTCGAGATCTTCGGGCTTGCCCACGCGCTTGCGCGGCAGCATGTTCACGAGCTTGGCGCCGCCTTCGGAAAGCCAGTGGTCCTCGTTGAGCTCGGTCGTGATGTAGCCGGGGCACAGCGCGTTCACGTTGATGCCGAAGCGGCCCCATTCGAGCGCCATGGCCTTGGTCATCTGCACCACCGCAGCCTTGCTCATGCAGTAGGTGCCGATCTGCGGCAGCACCTTGAGCGCGGCGACCGAGGCGATGTTGATGATGCGCCCGCCGATGTAGGTGCCCGGCGCCGAGCCGTCGGCGCGCGCCAGCATGCGTTTGCCCACCTCCTGAGCGACGAAGAACGAACCCTTCACGTTGGTGTCGAAGATGTAGTCGTAGTCGTCGGGCGTGACGTCCTGCAGGCGCTGGGTGGTGCTCACGCCCGAGTTGTTGACCAGGACGTCGATCGGGCCCACCTCGGTCTCGGCGCGCGCCACGGCGGCCTTGATGCTGCCGATGTCGGTCACGTCGAGCTCGACCACATGGGCGTCGCCGCCCTCGCCCTCGATGCGCGCACGCAGCTCCTTGAGTTTCTCGATCCGGCGGCTTGCCAGCACCACCGCCGCACCGGCGCGCGCCAGCGTCTTGGCAAACTGCGCGCCCAGGCCGCTGGAAGCGCCGGTGACGAAGGCCACGCGGCCCGAAAGGTCGATGCTGTAAGCCATGAAAGAGGGTCCTGTTGAGTCGTTGCCGAGTCGCCGAGGCGACGCCCCGCACTCCACATAAAATGTTTCGCGCCCTCGAAGCGTCCGAGCCTCAAATCATTATCGACGAGACCCACATGACCCACGACGAAATCCTCGCCCAGTTCGGCCCCCGCGAATCCATGGAATATGACGTGGTCGTCGTCGGCGGCGGTCCGGCCGGCCTCTCGACCGCCATCCGGCTCAAGCAGCTGGCCGCCCACCACGAAAAGGAAATCTCGGTCGTGGTGCTCGAAAAAGGCTCCGAGCCCGGCGCGCACATTCTCTCGGGCGCCATCATGGACCCGCGCGCCCTCAACGAGCTGCTGCCCGACTGGAAGGAACAGGGCGCCCCGCTGAACCAGCCCGTGACCGACGACGCCATGGTGTTCCTCGGCGAAAAGTCGGGCCTGCGCACGCCCAACGCCTTCCTGCCGGCCTGCTTCCAGAACCACGGCAACTACATCATCAGCCTGAGCGACTTCACCAAGTGGCTGGCACAGCAGGCCGAGAGCCTGGGCGTGGAGATCTTCCCCGGCTTCCCGGCGGCCGAAGTGCTCTACAACGAGAACGGCTCGGTGCGCGGCGTCGCCACCGGCAACCTGGGCGTGGGCAAGGACGGCGAACCCACCGAGAACTTCCAGCTCGGCATGGAGCTCCTGGGCAAGTACACCGTGTTTGCCGAAGGCGCGCGCGGCCACCTGGGCCGCCAGCTCATCGCCAGGTTCAAGCTCGACGAAGGCAAGGACCCGCAGACCTACGGCCTCGGCGTGAAGGAAGTGTGGGAAATCGACCCCAAGCGCCACCAGCCCGGCTTCGTGCTGCACACCGCCGGCTGGCCGATGAAGAGCGACACCTACGGCGGCGCTTTCCTCTATCACATGGAAGACAACAAGATCTCCATGGGTTTCATCACGGGCCTGGACTACAGCAACCCCTACCTGAGCCCGTTCGAGGAAATGCAGCGCTGGAAGCTGCATCCCAACATCCGCTGGTACCTGGAAGGCGACGAAGCCAAGGGCATCAAGCCCGCCAAGCGCATCGGATACGGCGCGCGCGCCATCACGGCCGGCGGCCTGATGTCGCTGCCCAAGACGGTGTTCCCGGGCGGCGCGCTGGTCGGCTGCGAGGCCGGCTACCTCAACGTGAGCCGCATCAAGGGCAGCCACGCTGCCATCAAGACGGGCATGCTGGCCGCCGAGGCCGCGTACGACGCCGTGCAGGCCGGCCGCCAGCACGACGAGCTCACGGCCTACCCGGCCGCCTTCGAGAAGAGCTGGCTCTACACGGAGCTGAACAAGGCACGCAACTTCAAGGCCTGGTTCAAGAAGGGCCTCGGCATTGCCACCTTCATGAACGGCGTCGAGCAGTGGCTGCTCAAGGGCCACATTCCATGGACCCTGCGCCGCCACAAGCCCGACCACCTGTACCTCAAGCCCGCGGCGGAGTGCAAGCCCATCGCCTATCCGAAACCGGACGGCAAGCTCACCTTCGACCGCCTGTCGAGCGTGTTCATCAGCAACACCAACCACGAGGAACAGCAGCCGGCCCACCTGACGCTCAAGGATGCGTCGGTGCCGGTGAACATCAACCTGTCGAAGTTTGCCGGCCCTGAAAGCCGCTACTGCCCGGCCGGCGTCTACGAATTCGTGGGCACCGAAGACGGCAAGCAGCGCCTGCAGATCAATGCGCAGAACTGCGTGCATTGCAAGACCTGCGACATCAAGGACCCGACCCAGAACATCGTGTGGGTCACGCCTGAAGGGGGCGGCGGGCCGAATTACGTGGGGATGTAAGCCGCGCGCCGCTTTCTCGGGGCCTCTTCGGCGGGATCGCACCCCCGCCGGCAGAACGCACAATTCAGCGCCCGACTTCGCCCCACCCGCCGCCGCCGGGCGTCTCGATCACGAACACGTCGCCCGGGTGCATCTGCACCTGTCCGATGTGGTCGAGCCTCTCGACGGTGCCGTCGGCCCGCTCGACGCGGTTGATGCCCACCGCGCCGGCCTCGCCGCCTGCTCCGCCGAAGGCGCCATGGCGCCGGCCGTTGCTGAGGATGGACGCCGTCATCGGCGCCAGGAAGCGCACGCGCCGTACGCCGCCGTCGCCGCCGCGCCAGCGCCCTGCCCCGCCCGAGCCGGTGCGCAGGCGGTAGCTGTCGAGCCGCACGGGGTAGCGGAACTCGAGCACCTCGGGATCGGTCAGGCGCGAATTGGTCATGTGGGTCTGCACCACGCTCGTGCCGTCGAAGTCCGGGCCAGCGCCCGAGCCGCCCGAGATGGTCTCGTAGTACTGGTGCTCGCCGTCGCCGAAGGTGAAGTTGTTCATGGTGCACTGGCTCGCGGCCATGACGCCCAGCGCGCCATAGAGCGCATTGGTCACGCAGCTCGAAGTCTCGACGTTGCCCGCCACCACCGCGGCCGGTGGCAGCGGATTGAGCATGCAGCCGTTCGGCACGATCACCCGGATGGGCTTCAGGCAGCCCGCGTTGAGCGGAATGTCGTCGTCCACCAGCGTGCGGAACACGTACAGCACGGCCGCCATGGTGATGGCGCGCGGCGCATTGAAGTTGTTGGCCAGTTGCGCGCTGGTGCCGGTGAAATCCACCGTGGCCGAGCGCGCGACCGCATCGACCGTGACCCGAACGCGAATCTGCGCACCGTTGTCCAGCGGCAGCGTGAATTCGCCATCCTTCAGCGCCGTGATGACGCGGCGCACCGACTCCTCGGCGTTGTCCTGCACGTGGCCCATGTAGGCGGCCACGGTCTCGCGGCCGAACTGCGCCACCATGGCCTGGAGCTCCTGCACGCCTTTCTCGTTGGCGGCGATCTGCGCGCGCAGGTCGGCCAGGTTCTGCTCGATGTTGCGCGACGGATGCGCGCCGCTCCCGAGCAGCGCGCGCAGCTCGGCCTCGCGCAGGCGGCCTCCCTCCACCAGCTTGAAGTTGTCGATCAGCACGCCTTCATCGCCGATGGTGGCCGAGAACGGCGGCATCGAGCCCGGCGTGACGCCGCCCACGTCGGCGTGGTGGCCACGCGAAGCCACATAGAACGAAGGCCGCGCATCGCCCGCTTGCAGGTATACCGGCGTCACCACCGTGATGTCGGGCAGGTGCGTGCCGCCGTGGTAGGGGTCGTTCAGCACGAAGACGTCGCCGGGCTCCATGCCGGGGTTGCCGTCGATCACGGTCTTGATCGATTCGCTCATCGAGCCCAGGTGCACCGGCATGTGCGGCGCGTTGGCGATCAGGTTGCCCTCTACGTCGAACAGCGCGCAAGAAAAGTCGAGCCGCTCCTTGATGTTGACCGAGTAGGCCGTGTTCTGCAGCCGCAGGCCCATCTGCTCGGCGATGTTCATGAAGAGGTTGTTGAACACCTCGAGCATCACCGGGTCGGCGCTGGTGCCCATCGCCTGCGTGGCCACGCGCGGGCGCACCCGATGCATCTCGATGCCGGCCGCGGTGGCGCGTGCCTGCCATCCGGGCTCGATCACCGTGGTGGCATTGCGGCCTGCGAGGATGGCGGGGCCGTCGATGGTTGCACCGGGCGTGAGGGCCGCCTCGTCGAACAGCGCGGCGTCGCGCCAGCCGGCGGCTTTTTCGTCGGCCTCGCAATACATCCGCGCGGCCGCCAGCGGCTCGGGTGAACCGGGGGCAATGCCGGCCTGCGCGGCCGGTGGCGCGCCACGCTCGCCGGCCCCCACGGCTTCGACCGTCACCGCCTCGATCACGAGTGCGCGCTCGGCCATCAGGAAGGCGAAACGGCGTCGGTAGCCGGTTTCGAATTCGTCGCGCATCGCGGCGATGGCCTCGTTGACCGTGCCCGCCATGGGCAGCGCGCAGGCCAGCGCAGTGTCGGTGCCTTCGTAGCGAAGCTGCACGCGGTGCACCACGGCGATGGCCGCACCCGCCACGCCCTGCTCGCGCAACTCGCCCTTTGCCTGCGCGGCGAGGGCGCCCGCAGCATCGCGCGCCGCGGCCAGCCCTTCAGTATCGAGCCTGCGCTCCAGCGCCAGTTCGCGCATCGCCAGCTGGTCGGCCAGCCCCATGCCGAAGGCCGAGAGCACGCCCGCCAGCGGATGCAGGTAGATGCTGCCCATGCCCAGCGCATCGGCCACCAGGCAAGCGTGCTGGCCGCCCGCGCCGCCGAAGCACTGCAGCGTGTACTGCGTGACGTCGTAGCCGCGCGCCACCGAAATGCGCTTGATGGCGTTGGCCATGCTGGCGACTGCGATGCGCAGCGCACCGCTCGCCACTTCTTCCGCGCTCACGGAGCGGCCCGTCGCTTCCGACATGCGGCGCGCCATGGCATCGAAGCCGCTGCGTGCAGCCGCCAGGTCGAGCGGCTCATCGGCGTTCGGCCCGAACACATGCGGAAAGTGCGAAGGCTGGATCTTGCCGAGCAGCACGTTCGCATCGGTGGTGGTGAGCGGACCGCCGCGCCGGTAGCTGGCCGGCCCCGGGTTGGCGCCAGCCGATTCGGGCCCCACGCGCAGCCGCGCGCCGTCGAACGCGATGACCGAGCCGCCGCCCGCCGCCACCGTGTGGATGCTCATCATCGGCGCGCGCATGCGCACGCCGGCTACCTGGGTTTCAAAGGAGCGCTCGAACTCGCCGGCATAGTGCGACACGTCGGTGGAGGTGCCACCCATGTCGAAGCCGATCACGCGCGGGTGGCCCGCGTCGAGCGCGGTGCGCACCATGCCGACGATGCCGCCCGCCGGCCCGGAAAGAATCGCATCCTTGCCCTGGAAGCGGTCGGCCTGCGTGAGCCCGCCCGAACTCTGCATGAAGAACAGCGGCACGCCCGGCATCTGCCGCGACACCTGCTCCACGTAGCGCCGCAGGATCGGGCTCAGGTAGGCGTCGACCACCGTGGTGTCGCCGCGCGGCACCAGCTTCATGAGCGGGCTGGTCTTGTGCGACACCGACACCTGCGTGAACCCGATGGCGCGTGCGATACGCTCGGCCGCGAGCTCGTGCGCGGTGTAGCGCCAGCCGTGCATGAAAACGATGGCGCAGGCGCGCAGGCCGGCATCGAAAGCCTCTTGCAGCGCGGCGCGCAAGGCGCCCTCGTCCAGCGGCTGCACGACGCTGCCCTGCGCGTCCATCCGCTCGCCGGCCTCGATCACGCGCTCGTAGAGCAGTTCGGGCAGCACGATGCGCCGATCGAACAAGCGCGGCCGCGCCTGCGTGGCGATGCGCAGCGCATCGCGAAAGCCCGCCGTGGTGACCAGCACCGTGGGTTCGCCCTTGCGCTCCAGCAGCGCGTTGGTGGCCACCGTGGTGCCCATCTTCACGCACTCGACGCGCTCGGGAGTGACGGGCTCGCCTGGCTCGAGCTTCAGCAGGCGGCGGATGCCTTCGACGGCGGCGTCCTTGTATTGCTCGGGATTCTCGGACAGCAGCTTGAGCGTGTGCAGCCCGCCCTCGGGGTCGCGGCCGACCAGGTCGGTGAACGTGCCTCCGCGGTCGATCCAGAACTGCCAGCGCGGAGGGGAGATGTTGTCTTGCATGGTTGTTTCAGCTGTTGGTTAGGAATGAATACCGCCTTGTCCGGACCGGCCGGACAAGACATGGGGATGGCAACTAGCGTTGGAAGTAATACGGCACGAAGATGTGGTTGGCTTCATTCCCGACCGAACGCACCCATTCGCGGGAGAACCGCTCGCCCAGTCGCTTGAGCTCGGCTTCAAAGCCGGCCGCGATGCGATCGACCTGCATGCCCTCGGCCTTGAGCTTGCGGGTGGAGCCGGCGGCCTCGTCCTGGCTCATGGCCCAGCCACGCAGCTCGGCTTCGCCGGCGGCGTTCAGCACCGCCTGCCTGACGGCGGGCTGCAGTGCATCGAACGCCTGCAGGTTGACGAACACGATGTTCTTCGGAAACCAGGCGTTGATCTCGTGGTAATGCCGGAACTGGCTCCAGACCTGGTTCTCCACACCGGTCACGGCCGAGGTGATCATGCTGTCCAGCTGGCCGCTCGCCAATGCCTTCTTGACATCCACCATCGGCACATCCACGGGCGTTGCGCCCAGCATCTCGGCGATGCGCACGGTGGCCTGGTTGTAGGTGCGCATGCGCATACCCTTGAAGTCGGCCGCCGATCGGATCGGCGCGACTGTGTACAACCCCTGCGGCGGCCAGGGCACGGCATACAGCGCCTTCAGTCCCCGCGCTGCAAAGTGCTTGTCGATCAGCGGGCGCTGCAGGTCCCACAGGCGCTTCGCATCGGCATAGCTGCCCACCACGAAGGGAATGGCGTCGGCCCCCGCGATCGGAATCGCCTCGACCAGGTTGCTCATGATGGTCTCGCCCGCCTGCACCTGGGCTGTCTGCACCGCCTGGCCGATGTCGCCCAGCTTGAACAGCGTGTTGTTCGGCCGCACCTCGATGCGCAGCGCACCCGCCGTGGTCCGCTCCACCTCTCCTGTGAACCACACGATGTTCTGCGTGTGGAAAGACTCGGCGCGGTAGCCGGTGGCCAGTTGCCAGCGCGTCTGGGCGTGCGTCACCGTCGCTGCGAAAAAGGCAGCAATCAATAGCAGTTTCATGAGGTTCTTTCCTTTGCGTCGGTGCAGGCGCTCGTTTCCGGCCTCAGCCCTGCATCCGGCGCGGCAACCACAGAACCACATCCGGGAAAAAGTAGGTTGCGATCACGGCTGCGATCATCAGGAAGAACAGCGGCATGGCGGTGCGTGCAATCCAGGTCACCTCGCGCTTGGTCATGCCCTGCAACACGAACAGGTTGAAGCCCACGGGTGGCGTGATCTGCGCCATTTCCACCACCAGCACGATGAAGATGCCGAACCAGATCAGGTCGAAGCCGGCAGCCTCCACCGTGGGCAGCAGCACCGCGATCGTCAGCACCACCATGGAGATGCCGTCGAGGAAGCAGCCCAGGATGATGAAGAAAACGATCAGCAGCAACATCAGGTTGAACGGCGCCAGGTGCAGCGCGCCGATGAATTCCGCCAGATGCCGCGGCAGGCCGATGAAGCCCATGGCCAGCGTGAGGAAGGCCGCGCCCGCGAGGATCAGGCCGATCATGCAGTAGACGCGGCAGGCGGCAATCAGTCCGTCCTTGAAGCGTGCCCAGTCGAGAGACCCTTCGATTTTTGCCAGGATCAACGCGCCGCCCACCCCGAGCGCGGCGGCTTCCGTGGCGGTGGCAATCCCGCTGTAGATGCCGCCAAGCACCAGCGCGATCAGCGACACCACGGGAATCAGGTGGCGCGAGGCATACAGCTTCTCGCGGAAGCTCATTGCCGCGTCAGCGGCGGGAACCTTGTCCTTGTTGAACAGCGCCCACACGATGATGTAGCCCATGAACAGCGCGGCCAGCAGCAGGCCGGGAATGACACCGGCCAGGAACAGCTTGGCGATCGACACGTTGGCCGCCACGCCATAGACGATCATGATGATGGACGGTGGAATCAGCAGGCCCAGCGTGCCCGCACCGGCCAGCGTGCCGACCGAAATGTCATCGGGGTAGCCGCGCTTCTTGAGTTCGGGCAGCGTGATCTTGCCGATGGTGGCGCAGGTGGCCGCGCTGGAGCCAGAGATCGCCGCGAAGATGGTGCAGCCGACCACGTTGGTGTGCAGCAGCCGGCCCGGCAGGCGGTCCAGCCAGGGTGCCAGGCCCTTGAACATGTCGTCCGAGAGCTTGCTGCGGAACAGGATCTCGCCCATCCACAGGAACAGCGGCAAGGCGGTGAGCGTCCAGCTGGAGGTGGAGCCCCAGATGGTGAGCATCATGCTGTCGCCGACCGGCCGCTGGGTGAACACCTCCATGGCGATCACCGCCACGGCCAGCAGCGACAGGCCGATCCACAGGCCCGAGCCCAGCACCGCGAACAGCAGCACGATCAGGGCGAATGCAATAACGAGGTCCATTTTGTGTTTCCGATGTTCTTATTCGACGTGGGCCGTTTCGTCGGTGGCCTTGATGAAGCTCCCGCCGCGCCAGCGTTCCAGCAGCGCATGGCCGAACGACAGGGCAAAACCGATGCAACCCAGCGCCATGCTGATCTGGGGAATCCACAGTGGCGAGGCATCGGCTGACGGCGAAATGTCATGGGTCGCGTAGGAGACCCAGACCAGCCGGCCCGCATACCAGGCGATGTACACAGCCAGCAGGAAGGCCGAGGCCAGGCACCACCACTCGAGGGCGCTGCGCAGCTTGGCGGGCATGCGGTCCAGCAACAGCGTCACGCGGATGTGGTCGCCATGCTTGAGCGTGGCTGGCAGCGCAAGGAACAAGGCGGCGGCGATGGCATAGCCCGCATAGGCGTCCAGGCCCGGGATGTCCCAATGCGCTTCGCGGGCCACCACGCCGAGCAGCACGGCGGCGAAGGCGGCCAGCATGGCCACGCAGGCCAGTGCCATCAGCAGTTTGTAAAAATTGAGAACGAGCTTGTCCACCGTACGCTCCTGGTTCGGGATCACAACGAGAAAAGGGAGAAGGCGGCGGGAAGCCGGAAACAGCCTTGGCCGTCCCGCCGCGGGGGAAGCGAAGTTACGGCTTGCGGTAAGCGTCGATCACGGCCTGGCCTTCGGCGCCGGCGGTCTTGAGCCATTCGGCGGTCATGGTTTCGCCGATGGCGGTCAGCGCGGCCTTGACGCTGTCCGACGGTGCGGCAATCGTCATGCCCTTGGCAGCGAGTTCCTTGATGTACTCGCCGTCCACCTTCTCGCTGGTGGCCCAGCCGCGGGCTTCGGCGGCAGCGGCGGCTTTCAGCACCGCCTCCTGCACGGGCTTGTCGAGCGCGTCGAACGCCTTCTGGTTCACCACCGTCGCGTTGCGCGGTAGCCAGGCGCTGACCGGGTAGAAATACTTCACCTGCTCGTACAGCTTGCTCTCCACGCCGCTGGCGCTGGAGGTGAGAAAGTTCTGCACGCCGCCGGTCGCCAGGGCCTGGCCCAGTTCGGCCAACTGGATGGTTACCGGCTGCGCCTTGAGCAACTGCGCAATGCGACCCGTGGCCGGGTTGTAGGCGCGCATCTTGGTGCCCACCAGATCGGCCGGCGTGTTGACAGGCTTGATGGAATACAGCGACTGGCCCGGCCACGGCACGGAGAACAGCAGCTTCATGCCCTGCGAGGCCAGCAGCTTGTCTTGTGCCGGTTTGGCGGCCTCGTACAGCCGCCTGGCCGCGGGGTAGCTGGTCGCCAGGAAGGGAATGGAATCGGCACCGAACAGCGGGTTCTCGTTCGCCGCGCTCGAAAGGATGAACTCGGCCGCCTGAACCTGGCCGCTCTGCACCGCGCGCTTGATCTCGTTGGCCTTGTAGAGCGACCCTCCCGGATGCAGCGTGATCTTGAGCTTGCCGCCCGTGAGCTGGTCCACCTCGTTGGCGAACTGCTGCACGTTCTGGGTCTGGAAACTGTTGGCCCCGTAGCCGGTGGGTAGATCCCATTTGGTCTGGGCCGAGGCGGCGCCGGCGAAGACAACGGCGGAGAGGCAGAACATGAAGTTTTTCATCGGGGGCACCTGTTCAGAAGCTGGAGGGCTGGTTGTCGAAAAGATTTGCGAGGGGAAAGGAATTCGAATCAGTTCTGACGCAGGTCGCGTCCGCGCGTCTCTGGGAGACAGAAGGCCACCACGACCACCATGGCATAGGCCACCGCCGCGCACACGCCGATGGCGGTTCCCAGCGGAAGATGCATGCGGTCGCTCAGCACCCCCACCAGCGCCGGGAAGGTGGCGCCGATACCGCGCCCGAAGTTGTAGCAAAAGCCCTGCCCCGAGCCGCGCAGCTCATTGGGGAAAAGCTCGGCCAGGAAGGCCCCCGCGCCGCTGAAGATGCCCGACATGAAGAAGCCGAGCGGAAAGCCGAGCAGCAGCATCAAGCTGTCGGTGATGGGCAGCAGCGTGTAGGCGTAGACCAGCGTTCCGGCGCCCACGGCGAAGAGCATGAACGCACGGCGGCGGCCGAGGCGGTCCGACAGGTAGGCGCCGCACAGATAGCCGATGAAAGCCCCGGCGATGAACATGAACTGGTAGCCGCCCGAACCCAGCACCGTGAGATGGCGTTCGTTCTTCAGGAACGTCGGCAGCCAGACGCCGATGGCGTAGTAGCCGCCCTGCATGCCGGTGAACAGCAGGCTCGCGAGCACCGTGGTGCCCAGCATGCCGGGCTTGAAGATTGCAAGGAAGTTGCCGCTGCGTTCACCGCGTGCCACGGCAGCGCGGCTTTGCACATAGATCTCGGGATCGCGGATCGAGCGGCGGATGAAAACGATCAGCAGCGCCGGCAGCAAACCCAGCATGAACATCACGCGCCATGAATACTCCGGCGGCAAGAACGAGAACAGTGCCATCGACACCAGCACCGCCGCCCCCCATCCGACGGCCCAGCTGCTCTGCACCAGGCCCACCGCCTTGCCCCGGTAGGCGGGCCGGATCATCTCGGCGATGAGCACCGAGCCCACCGCCCACTCGCCGCCGAAGCCCAGGCCCTGCAGCGTGCGGGCGATCAGCAGCTGCTCGGGCGTTTGCGCCAGGCCGCAGGCAAAGGTGAAGATCGCGAACACCAGGATGGTGAGCTGCAGGATGCGCACGCGGCCGTACCTGTCGGCCAGGATGCCGGCGCCCCACCCGCCGAGGGCGGAAGCCACCAGCGTGGCGGTGCCGATCAGCCCCACCTCGGTCTTGCTCATCCCCCACAGAGACAGCAGGATGGGCGTGACCAACGGCAGCGTGTAGTAGTCGAAGGCATCGACCGCATAGCCGCTGAACGATGCGGTGAGCGTGCGTTTCTCGTTCGGATTGAGCGTGCGCAGCCAGCTGCCTTCGGCCTGTGCGTCGTCACCCGCCTGCGTGGCGTCGAGGGTGGTTTTCATGGTTTGTCTCTGGTTGTCTCTAGGTATGAATGAATGAGCAGAAAACGGCGGGCTAGAACGCGGCCAGGCTGTGATGCAGCAGGTCGGTCACCAGCATCGAACCCGGCGCATGCGTGATGGCGAACGGCAGCTTGGCGGCGGCCAGCGCCGCCTGGGGTGTGACGCCGCAGGCCCAGAACACGGGCAACTCACCCTGCATGACCTCGACCGCGTCGCCGTAGTCGGGATCGGCGATCGACCGGATGCCGATCAGCGCGGGATCGCCGATGTGCACCGGCGCCCCGTGCACGGCCGGAAAGCGCGAGGTGATCTGCACCGCGCGAATGGCATCGGCCGCGCGCAGGGGACGCATCGACACCACCATCGGACCGTGGAAAGGGCCGGCCGGCGCAGTGGCCACCGAGGTGCGGTACATCGCCACGTTGCGGCCCTGTGCCACATGGCGCAGCGCGATGCCCTCGGCCATCAGGGCATGCTCGAAGGTGAAGGAGCAGCCGATGACGAAGCTCACCAGGTCGTCGCTCCACAGGGCGCGCACATCGGTGGGCTCGTCCACCAGTTCGCCACCCTGCCACACGCGGTAGCGCGGCAGGTCGGTGCGGATGTCGATGTCTTCGCCGAGCGCCGGCAGCGCCGGATCACCCGCTTCCGACACGCCGAGCAGCGGGCACGGCTTGGGGTTGGCCTGGCAAAAGCGCAGGAAATCGGCGGCGTGCACCCGCGGCAGGATCACGAGATTGCCCTGCACATGGGCGCTCGCGAGCCCGCTGGTGTGGGCGCTCAGCGCACCGCTGCGGCAGGCCTGGCGCACGGCCAGTGCGCTGCTGCCGGCGCCGGGCTGTTCTACGAAGGATGGACGGTTCGACATTTGGCGTTCCCGATGCCCGATGCATCGCTGTGGTGTGATGCGCCGGATTGTGGGAATCCGCGCTCACAAACGCCAACGCAAAGTTTCTTTCTCAACTCATCGATTTTTTCGATGACCCCAAGCGGTGCGATGCATGCACCACGGCAGAGCCGAGCGCGGCCTCCGGCAGCGGGGACGACGGATCGTCACGGTAGCTCGCGTAGATGGGCAGCGGCTCCAGCGTGTCGTCGCAGGGCAGCACGCGCAGCGGCAGGCGCCGCGCCAGCGGCTCGACCACCGCGCGCGGCAGCGTGGCCACCCCGAAGCCCGCCTCCACCAGCTGCGCCATCGCCGAAATCGATGAGATCGCATGCACGCGTGGCGGCGGACTGCCCGCGTCGCGAAACAGCTCGAGCAGCGCCACGTGCGGCTGCGAGCCGCGCTGGAAGGTCAGCAGGTCGAGCGAGAGCAGGTCCGGCAGGCGGTAGCGCCGCTTCAGGTGCAGTTCGCGGTGGCCGACGAAGCACATGGGCATCGGCGGCACGGCACGCGTGCGCACGCCGTCGCCGGCGGCCGGCAGCGCGGCAAATACCAGGTCCTGCTTGCCGCGCTGCAATTGGTCGACCAGCACCGGCGTGGTTTCGACGGTGAGCTCCAGTTCGAAGTCCGGATACGTCGCCTGCATGTGCTTGAGCCAGCCGGTGAGCCAGCTGTGCACCACCGATTCGATGGCACCCACGCGCAGCACGGCCTCGCGCACCGCACCCGAACCCATCTCGGCCTTGATGTGCATCTGCATCTCGAGCAGCTTCTGCGCAAAGGCATGAAAGCGCTGCCCCGCCACCGTGAGGCGGAACTGCTTGTCGCGCCGGTCGAGCAGCAGCACGCCCAGTTCGCGTTCGAGCGCGGCAATGCGGCTGGAGAGCGCCGACTGCGTGATGTGCAGCTTCTCGGCCGCACGGGTGACGCTCTTGAGCGCCACGGCCCAGTGAAAGGCTTCAACGAATCGCAGGTTCATCGTTTTCCGTTCGTCCGGCTCCTTGAATGCGCGAGCCGCGAGTGTCGCCTGCGCCGGGCATTGTGCTGCGCTATGCTCGTTGCAGAAGGAGACAAGACACATGCAGATCGTCATCACGGGCGGTGCCGGCTTTGTGGGCGCACGCCTCGCCCGCACGCTGCTGAAGCAGGGGCAGCTTTCGCTCGCGGGTGCACCGGCCCGGGCCATTTCCCGCATCACACTGGTCGACCGCGTCGCACCGCCGGCCGATCTTGCGGCCGACGCGCGCATTGCCGCGGCACTCGGCGACCTGAACGAACAACTGGCCTCGCCCGATGCGGCACTCTGGCTGGAAGCCGACGCCATCTTCCATCTGGCCGCCGCGGTCAGCGGCGAATGCGAGGCCGACTTCGACCTGGGCATGCGCAGCAACTTTGCCGCCACGCATGCGCTGCTCGAGAAGGCGCGCGCCGTGGGGACCCGGCCGATGGTGGTGTTTGCCAGCTCGCTCGCGGTGTTCGGCGATTCGCCCGAGCAGCCGTTGCCGCCGGTGATCGAAGACCACACGCTGCCGACGCCGCAGACCAGCTACGGCATCCAGAAATTCATCGGCGAACAGTTGGTGGCCGACTACACGCGCAAGGGCTTCATCCGCGGCCGCAGCGTGCGCCTGATGACGGTGAGCGTGCGCCCCGGCCGGCCGAACGGCGCGGCATCGGGCTTTTTCAGCGGCATGATCCGCGAGCCGCTCGCGGGCATTCGCGCCGCCTGCCCGGTGCCCGACGAAACGCCCGTGGCCATTGCATCGCCGGCTCGCACCGTCGAAGGCATCATCCGCGCCGCTGAGGCCAGCGACGCCGAATGGGGCCCGCGCACCGCGCTCAATCTGCCATCGCTTTCCACCACGGTGGGCGAAATGGCCGCCGCGCTGGAACGCGTGGCCGGCAAGGCTTCCACCGATCTGCTCGACCGCACGCCCGATCCGGTCATCCAGCGCATCGTGAAAACCTGGCCCGGACGCATCGAAACCGCGCGCGCCAAACGCCTGGGGCTTTCGGCAGATGCCGATTTCGAGACGGTTATTCGCGATTACGTCCGTGAAAATCCCGACGCAGTCAAATTGGTTATTGCGGCATAGTCATCGGCTGCGCGCGAAGCCGACGCCTCGCGACACCCCCGTTCCATCTCAGGAGACAGAAGAATGAAATTGACCCGACTGGCCGCCGGCCTGGTTCTGGGCACGGGCATGGCCTGCGCCGCTTTCGCGCAGACCACCATGAAGATCAGCATTTCGACCGCACAGAACTCTCACCAGGGCGTCGCGATCGACGTCTTTGCCAAGGAAGTCGAGAAGCGCACCGGGGGCCGCTACAAGGTCCAGACCTTCTACAGCGGCTCGCTGGGCGGCGAGCGCGAGTCGATCGAGGCCGTGCAGCTCGGCACCCAGGAACTGGCGCTCTCCTCGACCGGCCCGGTGCCCAATTTCGTGCCGGAGACGAAGATCCTCGACGTGCCGTTCCTGTTCCGCGACAAGGCCCATGCGCGCGCCGTGCTCGACGGCCCGATCGGCCAGGACCTGTTGACCAAGTTCGACGCCAAGGGCTTCAAGGCGCTGGCCTGGGCCGAGAACGGCTTCCGCCACATGACCAACAGCAAGCGCGACGTGAAGGCGCCGGAAGACCTCAAGGGCCTGAAGATGCGCACCATGGAAAACCCGGTGCACATCGCGGCCTACAAGACCTTCGGCATCGTCACCACGCCAATGGCCTTCCCCGAGGTGTTCACCGCCTTGCAGCAGGGCACGGTCGACGGCCAGGAGAACCCGCTGTCGGTCATCATCGCGGCCAAGTTCGACCAGGTGCAAAAGCACCTGTCGCTCACCGGCCACGTCTACTCGCCCTGCATCTTCCTGATGAACAAGGCGTCGTTCGACAAGCTCAGCGCAGCCGACAAGCAGGCCTTCCTCGAGGCCGCGAAAGAAGGCACCAAGGCCAACCGCGCCCGCGTGGACGAAGACGATGCCAAGGGCGTGGCCGACCTGCGCGCCAAGGGCATGACCGTGATCGACAACGTCGACAAGACCAAGTTCGTTGCCGCCCTGGCGCCGGTGAATGCGCAGTTCGAAAAGGACTTCGGCAAGGCCAACCTCGACAAGATCCGCGACTACAAGTAAACCCGGCTGCCGTCGCCCCGACGGCACGCCCCCGCCCGCCCAGATCGGTCTGGCGGGCTTTTTTGTTTTGAAGACAGGTGCAGATGAAAGAAAAATTTCTCGGCATCGAGCGCTGGACCACCGGCTTCTCGATGATCGCCGCCTGCGTGATGCTGGTCATCGCCTCCGGGTTGGGGGTGTTCCAGATCGTCACGCGTTTCGTTCTCGAGCAACCCGCTGAATGGAGCGAGATCCTGATCCGCATGAGCCTGATCTGGATGGTGTTCCTCGGCATTCCGATGGCTTTTCGCCAGGGCGCGATGGTGAGCGTGGACGTGCTCTACCGCTGGAGTCCGCCACGCATCAAGCGCGTGCTCGACGCCGTGGTCAGCATTGCGGCATTGGCCCTGATGCTGGTCATTCTCTGGTGGGGCTGGGACTACGCCATGCGCGGCCGCGTGCAGTCGATGGCCGGGCTCGAAAGCCTGTCGATGATGTGGTCGTACCTGGCACTGCCGGTCGGTTCCGTTTTCTGCCTGTTCGGCATCGTTGGCAATTTTCTCGATCCCAAGCGGCTCGAACTGGAGACCGCGCAATGAGCACCAAACACGAACTGCCTGACGTGAGGGCTGCATCATGACGCCCGTGATGGTTGCAACGATGGTGCTGTGCTTTGCACTGTCGGTTTCGGTGGCGGTGTCCATCGGGCTCGCGTCGATCCTGGGTATCCAGGTGGCCAACGTCAACATGCTGATCTCCGTGAAGGAGATGTTCAACTCCATCAACAAGTTTCCGCTGGCGGCGATTCCGTTTTTCATCCTGGCCGGCAATTTGATGGAAACCGGCGGCATCTCGCGCCGGCTGGTCGAATTCGCCAAGAGCATCGTGGGGGGCGTGCAAGGCGGACTGCCGATGACCTGCGTGCTCACCTGCATGATCTTCGCGGCGGTGTCGGGCTCATCGGTGGCCACCACCTTTGCCATTGGCGCCATCCTGATTCCGGCGCTCATCAAGCACGGCTATCCCACCGCCTACGCGGCGGCGCTGCAGGCCACGAGCGCCGAGCTGGGCGTGATCATCCCGCCCTCGATCCCGATGATTCTGTACGGCGTGAGCGCCGAGGTCTCGATCGGCGAGCTGTTCATTGCGGGCTTCGGCCCCGGCATTCTCATCAGCCTGGCGCTGATGCTGTTCGTCTGGGTCTACTGCAAATGGAAGGGCTGGGGCAAGAACGACGGCGACGGCCGCATGCCTTTCGGCAAGGCCACGTGGCAGGCCGGCTGGGCGCTGCTGATGCCGGTCATCATCCTGGGCGGCATCTACGGCGGCATCTTCACGCCGACCGAAGCCTCGGCGGTGGCGGTGTTCTATGCACTGGTGGTGGGCGTGGTGATCTACCGCGAGATCAAGCCGAAGGACCTTTACGTCATCCTGCGCAAGTCGGTGCTGTCGTCGGCGGTGATCATGTTCATCATCGCCAACGCGGGCCTCTTCGCGTTCCTGATCACGCGCGCGGGCGTGCCCGACGCCATCGGCCACTGGCTGCAAGAAGTGCTGAAATCGCCCGCGATGTTCCTTTTGGGCGTGAACGCGGCGCTGTTCATCATCGGCATGTTCATCGAGACCAGCGCGGCCATCATCGTGCTCGCGCCCATCCTCGCGCCGGTGGCCGTGCACTTCGGGATCGACCCGGTGCACTTCGGGCTCATCATGGTGGTGAACCTCGCGCTCGGCATGATCACCCCGCCCTTCGGCGTGAACCTGTTCGCCGCCTGCACGGTGGCGCGCATCTCGCTCGACCGGATCGTGAAGTACCTGGTGCCCTTCGTGCTCGTGATCCTGGCCTGCCTGATGGTGATCACCTACGTGCCGTGGATATCGCTGGCGCTGCGCGACCTGGTCTACGCCAAATAGTCGAAACGGCCATCAAGAAAACGGGCAGCCTTCGCCGGGCTGCCCTTTTTTTGTTTCCGGCCTGTAATGCAATGGTTTCACGAAGATGTCACCTCTTGCAACGATGCTGCAGCCTTCGATCCCCGAAAGCTGTTGCGCCATGTTTCCCATCAAGACCGACAAGGCACGCGACGAACTCCAAAGCGGCCAACGCACGCTCAGCCAGCGCGAACGCGCATTGCTGCTGATGGCCGACGGCCGGCGTTCGCTGACCGATTTCAGCCCGCTGTTCGCAAACCGCAGCGAAGCCGAGCAGGCATTGCAGGCCTTGATGAGCCGCGGCTACCTGCACTATCCCCAGGCCACCCCCGCCTCCGCGCCAACCGCCCCTGCGGCGGCCATGGACCGAGCGGCCGAACCAGCCCAGGCCGCGACCGCCGCCGACCATTTCGACGGCAAGCGCTCCCTGGCCACCACGCGCATGTTCCTGTTCGACATCTGCGAACGCATGTTCGTGCGGCGCGACCCCAGGTTTGCGACGCAGATGCGCGACGCGCTGCGCGAAGCTCGCGACCGCGACGCCATGCTGACGATTGCGGCGCTGATGCTCTCGGAGGTCGAGAAAACCGCCGGGGCGGAACGCGCCGAATCGCTGCGCGAGCGTATCGAGAGGTTACTGCCGCTCTCCTCCGAGACCGTGCACTGAGCCCGTCCGCCCACCGGCCGCCGGACCGGGGCGCCGCGATCCACTACACTCGGCATGGTCAGGAGAGAGCTTCGCCATGCGAGGCCGCCGAAGGCGCAGGGGTTTCCCGAACGCTCAGGCAAAAGGACTGACACAGCGCTGGCGCATGCCGGCGTTTCCTTGCTGGAGAGAGGCTGTTGCAGGCATCAAGGCGATGCAGCGGCCCACCGAAGGAGCAAACCCCGATCGTGGGGCGAATCTCTCAGGTAAAGCGGACAGCAGGGGTGGCCCATGGCTTGCGCCATGGAATTCGACTGCCCCTTTGGAGTGCCCTGTGGCCGCTTCCGCTTCATCCGACGCCCAACTTCTCAAGACGCCGCTCCACGACCTGCACGTGGAACTGGGCGCCCGCATGGTGCCGTTTGCCGGCTATTCGATGCCGGTGCAGTACCCCGCCGGCCTCATGGCCGAGCACAAGCACACGCGCGATGCCGCCGGGTTGTTCGACATCTCGCACATGGGCCAGCTGCGCCTGGTGGGCCCGGACGCCGCGGCCGCCTTCGAAACCCTGATGCCGGTCGACGTGATCGACCTCGCGCCCGGCAAGCAGCGCTACGGCCTGCTGCTGAACGACCAGGGCGGCATCCTCGACGACCTGATGTTCTTCAACGAAGGGCACGGCTCGATCTTCGTGATCGTCAACGGCGCCTGCAAGGTGGCCGACCTGGCCCACATCCAACAGAAGATCGGCGCGCGCTGCGATGTGCAGCCCATGCCCGACCACGCGCTGCTCGCGTTGCAGGGCCCCCAGGCGGCCACGGTGCTGGCGCGGCTGTCGCCCGGCATCGAGCGCTTCGTCTTCATGACCGGCGGCGCGGTGCAGGTCGGCGGCATTCCCGCCTTTGCCACCCGCAGCGGCTACACCGGCGAAGACGGTTTCGAGATCTCGGTGGCCGGAAAGGATGCCGACGCGCTCGCCCGCCTGCTGCTGGCCCAGCCCGAGGTCAAGCCCATCGGCCTGGGCGCGCGCAATTCGCTGCGACTGGAAGCCGGGCTCTGCCTCTACGGCAACGACATCGACACCACCACCACACCGGTCGAGGCCTCGCTGAACTGGGCCATCCAGAAGGTGCGCCGCATGGGCGGCGCGCGCGAAGGCGGCTTTCCGGGCGCGGCCAAGGTCCTGGCCCAGCTTGCCGCCGCCACGGCCGGCGCCGCTGGCCATACCGACCACGACACGCTGAAGCGCCGGCGCGTGGGCCTCGTGGCACTGGAGCGCATTCCGGTGCGCGACGGCACGGTGCTGCAATCGTTCGAAGGCCACGACATCGGCTTTGTCACGAGCGGCCTGCTCGGCCCGACGGCCGACCGCCCGATCGCCATGGGCTATGTGGCCACCGCATTTTCCGAACCCGGCACGCGCGTGCAGGCCATCGTGCGCGGCAAGCCGGTTCCGATGGAAGTCTCGACCCTGCCTTTCGTGCCCGCCCGCTACTACCGCGGCTAGGCTCGGCACCCCCCTATCATTTTTTCCACGAGGAGTTTTTTCATGAGCATCAAGTACACCAAGGACCACGAATGGGTCTCGGCCGAAGGCAGCGCGGCCACTGTCGGCATCACCGTGCATGCGCAGGACGCGCTGGGCGACGTGGTGTTCGTCGACCTGCCCGAAGTCGGCAAGACCTTTGCCCAGGGTGAAGTGGCCGGTGTCGTCGAATCGGTCAAGGCCGCGGCCGATGTGTTCATGCCCGTGTCGGGCGAGATCACCGAAGTGAACGAAGCCCTGCGCGCCGACCCGTCGCTCGCCAACACCGACCCGCTGGCTGCCGGCTGGTTCTTCAAGGTCAAGCTCAGCGAACCCGCGCAGCTCGACGCGCTGCTGGACGCCGCCAGCTACGACAAGTTCGCCGCCGAATCCTGATCCGCCGAGTTCCCAAGCCGCCCTTCCTCATCTCCGATCCTTCACCGCCATGCCGATTCCCGCCCTTCCCTCTTTGCAACAACTGGAGAACGCCGAAGAATTCCTCGCCCGCCACATCGGCATCGATGCAGCGGACGAGACGCGCATGCTGCCGGTGATCGGTTCGCAAACGCGGGCGGAGCTCATCGACGGCATCGTGCCCGCGGCCATCCGCCGTGCGAAGCCGATGCGGCTGCCGGCGGCCATCACGGAAGCCGATGCGCTGGCCGAGCTGAAGGCCATCGCGGCAAAGAACAAGGTGTTCAAGAGCTTCATCGGCCAGGGCTACTACGGCACGCACACGCCGGGCGTCATCTTGCGCAACGTGCTCGAGAACCCCGCCTGGTACACGGCCTACACGCCCTACCAGGCCGAGATTTCGCAAGGCCGCATGGAAGCCCTGCTCAATTTCCAGACCATGGTGTGCGACCTCACGGGCATGGCCATCGCCAACGCCTCGATGCTCGACGAAGCCACGGCCGCGGCCGAGGCCATGACGCTCGCCAAGCGCAGCGTGAAAAGCAAGAGCAACGTGTTCCTGGTGTCGGGCGACTGCCATCCGCAGACCATCGAGGTCATCAAGACGCGCGCCGCGCCGCTGGGCATCGAGGTCAAGGTCAGCACCGTATCCGAGACGCTGCCTCACCTGATGGTGAGCGGTGAGTTCTTCGGCGTGCTCGCGCAGTACCCCGCCACCACCGGCCACGTGCACGACCTGCGCCCGCTCGCGGGCCATGCGCACCAGTGTGACGCCGCCTTCTGCGTGGCGGCCGACCTGCTGGCGCTGACGCTGCTCGCGCCGCCCGGCGAATGGGACGCCGACATCGTCTGCGGCACCACGCAGCGCTTCGGCATGCCGCTGTGCAACGGCGGCCCGCACGCCGCCTACCTGGCCTGCCGCGACGAGTTCAAGCGCTCGCTGCCGGGCCGGCTGGTGGGCGTGAGCGTGGACACCCACGGCCAGCCCGCCTACCGCCTTGCGCTGCAGACGCGCGAGCAGCACATCCGCCGCGAGAAGGCCACCTCCAACATCTGTACCGCGCAGGTGCTGCCGGCCGTCGTGGCCAGCATGTACGCCGTGTACCACGGCCCCGACGGCCTGACGCGCATCGCGCAGCGCGTGGCCGCGCTCACGGCCATCCTCGCGCAAGGCCTCGCGCAAATGGGCCGCGAGCCGGTCAACGCCACGGCCTTCGATTCGCTGACCATCCGCACCGGCGAAGACACGCCGAAGATCATCGAGCGCGCGCAGGCGGCGGGCGTCAACCTGCGCCAGCGGCTGCAGCAGCACCTGGGCATTTCGCTCGACGAAACCACCACGCGCGCCGACATCGAGACACTCTGGGCGCTGTTCGTGCCGGCCGGCACACCGATGCCGCGCTTCGACGACCTGGCCAACACTGCGCCGCGCCTGCCCGAAGACCTGCGCCGCACCAGCGCCTTTCTCACGCACCCGGTATTCAACACCCACAAGAGCGAGACCGCCATGCTGCGCTACATCCGCAGCCTGTCGGACAAGGACCTGGCCCTCGACCGCAGCATGATTCCGCTCGGCAGCTGCACGATGAAGCTCAACGCGACCAGCGAGATGATCCCGATCACCTGGCCGGAGTTCGCCAACATCCACCCCTTTGCACCGGCCGAGCAGCTGGTAGGCTACGCCCAGCTCGATGCGCAGCTGCGCGCCTGGCTGTGCGAAGCCACCGGCTACGCGGGCATCAGCCTGCAGCCCAACGCGGGTTCGCAGGGCGAATACGCGGGCCTGCTGGCCATCCGCTCCTTCCATGAAGCCAATGGCCAGGGGCATCGCAACATCTGCCTCATTCCCTCATCGGCGCACGGCACCAACCCCGCAAGCGCGCAGATGGTGGGCCTGCAGGTGGTGGTGACGGCCTGCGACGCGCAGGGCAACGTCGACATGGACGACCTGAAGTTCGCCTGCGAGAAGCACAGCGACAGGCTGGCCGCAGTGATGATCACCTACCCGAGCACGCACGGCGTGTTCGAAACCCGCGTGAAGGAACTCTGCGAGCTCGTGCATGAGCACGGCGGCCGCGTGTACGTGGACGGCGCCAACATGAACGCGCTGGTCGGCGTGGCCGCGCCGGGCGAATTCGGCGGCGACGTGAGCCACCTGAACCTGCACAAGACCTTCTGCATTCCGCACGGCGGCGGCGGCCCGGGCGTGGGCCCGGTGTGCGTGGTCGAAGACCTCGTGCCCTACCTGCCGGGCCATGCGACGGCCGGCGTGGCGTCGAACGGCGTGGGTGCGGTCTCGGCGGCACCGCTCGGCAATGCAGCCGTGCTGCCGATCAGCTGGATGTATTGCCGCATGATGGGCGCCAAGGGCCTGCAGGCCGCGACCGAAATCGCGATCCTGAGCGCCAACTACATCAGCGCGCGCCTCAAGGACCACTATCCCACGCTGTACGCGAGCCCCAACGGCCACGTCGCCCACGAGTGCATCCTCGACCTGCGCCCGCTCAAGGACACCAGCGGCGTCACCGCCGAAGACGTGGCCAAGCGACTGATCGACTACGGCTTTCACGCACCGACGCTGAGCTTTCCCGTGCCCGGCACGCTGATGGTGGAGCCGACCGAGAGCGAGCCGCTGGCCGAGCTCGACCGCTTCATCGACGCGATGATCGCGATCCGCGGCGAGATCCGCCGCGTGGAAGAAGGCGTCTGGCCGAAGGACGACAACCCGCTGAAGCATGCGCCGCACACCGCGGCGAGCCTGCTTGGAACGGAATGGTCGCATCCCTATTCGCGCGAGCTGGGCGCCTTCCCGCTGGCTGAACTCAAGCAAGCCAAGTACTGGCCGCCCATCGGCCGCGTGGACAACGTCTACGGCGACCGCAACCTGTTCTGCAGCTGCATGCCGGTGGGCGACTACAAGGAAACCGAAGAGGCCTGAAGGCTCAAGGCGGACAGCTCGGCGCGGCCCTGCCGCGGCACCGTTCTTCGGTCAGGCTTCGCGGCGATACATCGCCCACTTCACGGTCAGGATGTCCGCCGCGATCTTCGCGGCGTTGACCCCGGCGTAGCTTTCGGACGGGTCGAATTCGAATGCCTCGCGGTATTTGACGATCTGGGCGTAGTCCCGGTCGAAGGTCATCGGACCCATGAGCTCGGCGGGATCGACGCCCGCGGAAAGCGCCAGGAATTTCATTGGATCGGTGGCACTCTGGTAGAGGTCGACGCTCATCAGGTTCATACGGGTGTCCTTGAAGTCTTGGAAGTCGCCGAGGCAGATCATCTGCGCCATCGGCGCCGCACGCAATCGGCCCGCGCCTACACGGGGCGCACCGGGTCAGGTCAGCGCTGCTTCTTCTTCAACATCTCGCCCGTGGCGATCTGCTCGCGGAAGCCCCTCAGGCTGGCCTTCAGCCTGCGCTCGTTCTCCAGCCCCATGCGCACCATGATCTTCTGGCCGGACGAGAGCGACTCGAGTTGCGGATCGGCGTACTCGTAGCGCACCCATGGACGCTGCGACGACACCTTGCCTTTCACCTCGACGAGGCGAACCTGCACCGGGCCGCTGGGTTCGGGCGCCTGCAGCAGATGGTCGATCACGGCGATGAGCCGGTCATTGAAGTAGCGCCCCGGATAGCCGAGGTCCTCGTAGGCTTTCTGGAAGAGCGGATAGAGCTGGGCATAGGTCTTGGCCGCCTTGGCCGGATTGATCGACTCGGCAAGCTGCACGATGGGCGTGTAGCGCGCGGCATTGCCGGCCGCGATGGTCTGCGCCGCGCCCTTCCCTTCGGTGGTGAAGCGCTGCCTGGTGGGCTGCACCGGCCACGTGCTCGCGGGCGCCTGCTCGCGTGCCAGGTTGTCGACCGTGGCCACGGTGCGGCGCACGATGCCCTCGAACTGCAGGAAGTCGGCCACGTTCTTGCTGCCCATCAGGTCGACGAGCGCCTTCATCACGCGGGTATCGGAATCCGCGACGGCGGGCAGCCCCGAGGCGGGCAGCGCGATTGCATCGATGGGATTCTGCGGCTCCAGCGATTCGGGCAATGGCGCTGGCGCCGGCGCAGGCGCAGGGCCGTCGTTTGGCGCGGTGGTGGCGACCGGTGACGGCTCCACCGGCCTTGGTTGCTGCTGCTGGTACCAGCGCCAGCCGAGGAATGCGGCTGCAAGCGCCAGCAGCACGATGACGATGAGGGTTCCCGTCGACGATTCGCCGCGCGGCCTGTACGAGGGGGCGTCGCGCAGTTCGGGCACATCGCGGATTTCGGGGGTGTCTCTGTCGGACATGTGGGCGGTTTCCTTTTGCGGGGATTGCAGTGGGAGACGAGCTGCTATGGTGCACCAACAGAGCCCGCATCACGGCCGCGTCCTCGTAACGCCCTGTGACGCGCCGACCGCGCGAGAGTTCAGCCGCTACGGTGCGCCTGCTGTAAGCGATTGCAGCCACGCCAGCGAGCCCTGCAACTCGGCCGGGCGAATCTCGTGCCCCCCCGGAAAATCGGCACCCGACAGCGCCAGCGGAAGGCCGCGGGCCAGCTCGCGCGAGGCCTGTGCAGCACTGGGCGGAATCACGTTGTCCGCGCTTCCGTGGCTCACCCACAGCGCCTTGCCCTCGAAAGCCTCGGGCGGTGCAATGTGCGGCACCACCTGCGACAGCAGCCGGCTGTGCCACACCATCGCGGCACGCACCTTGCCGGGCTGGGTCAGCAGCAGCGACAGCGCCATGATGCCGCCCTGACTGAAGCCGCCGACCACCACGCGCTGCGGCGGCACGCCCAGCTGCTGCGCCGCGGAGCTGATCATCTCGCCGACCAGGAAGCGGCTTTCGCGCTCCTGCTCCTCGTTGATGCGCCGCTCGCCATCGGCCAGCACCTGGAACTCGAACCACGCATACGCATCGGGCGAAAGCACATAGGGGGCGCGCAGGCTCAGCACGTGAAATTGCGGCGGCATGAGCCGCGCGAGGCCGAACAGGTCTTGTTCGTTGCTGCCCACGCCATGCATGAGCACCAGCAGCCACGGCTCGCGCACGCTCGGGTTGGAGGCTTGCTCGAGAAACTTGAAGGGAAGGTGGAGTTGTTGCGTCATGGTTTCTTCAGGCGGCAAGGGCATGGATGAAACCTTGCGCAAGGGCGCGCGTGATCTCGGCGGCCGGCAGCTCGCGGCAGCCCGTCGCGTTCTGGCCCGACCACAGCGGGGAAAAATCGCCGCTGCCTTGCGCTTCGGCCTTGGCGCGCAGCGGTGCAATGCCCGAGGTGGCAAGCGGGAACTCCGGCGCCACCGAGCCGATCGGCCCCAGTTCGCGCATCACGCGGTTCACGATGCCGCGCGCGGGCCGGCCCGTGAAAAGGTTGGTCAACGCGGTGTGGCGCGCGGCATCGCTCTTCAGCGCCGCGCGGTGAATCGCGGTCGTCGCGGCTTCCGGCGCCAGCATGTAGGCGGTGCCGACCTGCACGCCCGCAGCCCCCAGCGCCATGGCCGCGGCCACGCCGTTCGCATCCGCAATGCCGCCGGCCGCGATCACCGGCACCTTCACGGCGCGCACCACCTGCGGCAACAGCGCGAAAGTGCCGAGCTGCTTCGTCAGGTCGTGCGAAAGAAAATGGCCGCGGTGGCCGCCCGCCTCCAGGCCCTGGGCAATGACCGCATCGGCGCCATGCGCCTCGAGCCACAAGGCCTCGTCGACCGTCGTGGCCGACACCAGCACCTTGGCACCCCAGCCACGTACCTGCGCCAGCAGCGCCTCGGGCGGCAATCCGAAATGAAAGCTCACCACCGGCGGCTTGAACTCGGCCAGCAGGTTGGCCACCTCGGCGCTGAAGGGATTGCGGCCCGGGCCGGTGGGAATGCCGGCCGCATCGATGCCGAATTCAGCGTAGTACGGCGCCAGCGCGGCGCGCCATGTCGCCTCGCGTTCGGCACTCGGCTCCGGCGGCGCGTGGCAGAAGAAATTGACGTTGAAGGGCTTGCCGGTTCCGGCGCGGATCGCCGCGAGTTCGCTGCGCATGGCATCGGGGCCCAGCATGGCGCACGGCAGCGAGCCGAGCCCGCCTGCGTTGCTGACCGCGATGGCCATTGCGCTGCCCTGGACGCCGGCCATCGGCGCCTGGATCAGCGGAAGCTCGGTACCGAGAAGTTGCTGCAGTGTGGTCATTCGAATGCGCTCCTTGTTCGTGTGTCGTCGGATGCCGGCCATTCTCCTGCCAAGACCGAGGTCGCGGCGGCGGACGTGGGTCCGCTTGATTCGAGCCTAGATCAATGCCCTCAATCGGCGCTGCGCGCGGTCGAGTCCGACGACCAGGCGATTCTCGATACTTTCCGCCTCCGTGATTCGCTCGTCGAGCCACGCTGCATCCGTGCATCCGACTTGGGACATTCTCTGCATCATGACGCCGATGAGGGCGTTTTGATCCGTGATCAATCCATCCCAGAGGTCGACATCCGCCTGGGCGCCTTGTATTTCCAAGTAGCTGGCCGTCATCGTTGTCTCCTGCGCCTGTATGCGGCGCTCTATTGCGGTAGGCCGTGCGCGGAAAACGGGACAAGAACACTCAGGCCGGCACCACGGCGTTGCATGCGATGGCGTCGCCGCGAGCCCTTGCCTGCTCGCGGCGACGCCTGATCAGAGCCGCATCAAATCGGCAACCGCGAGGATTGCCTAGGCGATGTCGAACCGGCCAAGGTTCATCACCTTGGTCCACGCCGCGATGAAGTCCTTCACGAACTTCTCCCCTGCGTCCGAGCTGCCGTAGACCTCGGACAGGGCGCGCAGCACTGAGTTGGAGCCGAGCGCCAGGTCCACGCGCGTCGCGCTGCCCTTGCGCTCGCCCGTCGTGCGGTCAATGCCCTCGTACAGGTTGTTCTCGCCGGGCGCAGCCTTCCATGTGGTGTTCAGGTCGAGCAGGCGCACGAAGAACTCGTTGGTCAGCGCGTGTTCCTTCTGGCTGAAGATGCCGTGCTTGGTGGCACCGACGTTGGCGCCCAGCGCGCGCATGCCGCCCACCAGCACCGTCATCTCGGGCGCCGTCAGCGTGAGCAGCTGGGCCTTGTCGACCAGCAGCGCGTCGGCGGGAATCGCATAGTCCTTCTTCAGGTAGTTGCGGAAGCCGTCAGCCACGGGCTCGAGCACCTTCATGGCCTCCACGTCGGTTTGCTCCTGCGACGCATCCATGCGGCCGGGAGTGAAGGGCACCGTCGCGCTGTGGCCTGCGTTCCTGGCGCCCTGCTCGACGGCGGCGCAGCCGGCCAGCACGATCAGATCGGCCATCGAGATCTTCTTGCCGCCCGATTGCGCCTTGTTGAATTCGCCCTGGATGCCTTCCAGCGTCTGGAGCACCTTGGCCAGCCTGGCCGGCTCGTTGACTTCCCAGTCCTTCTGTGGCGCCAGGCGGATGCGGGCGCCGTCGGCACCGCCGCGCATGTCGGAGCCGCGGTAGGTGGAGGCCGACGCCCATGCCACCAGCACCAGGTCTGTGACCGACAGGCCCGAGGCCAGGACCTTGGCCTTGAGAGCCGCGGCGTCCCTCTCGTCGATCAGGGGATGGTCGACCTTCGGGATCGGGTCCTGCCAGATCAGCTCTTCCTTCGGCACTTCCGGGCCCAGGTAGCGCGAGCGCGGCCCCATGTCGCGATGGGTCAGCTTGAACCAGGCGCGCGCGAAGGCGTCGGCGAACTGATCGGGGTGCTCGAGAAAGCGCCGGGAGATTTTTTCGTAGGCCGGGTCGAAGCGCAGCGAGAGGTCGGTGGTCAGCATGGTGGGCACGCGCTTCTTCGACTTGTCGTGCGCATCCGGAATGTCAGCCGGTGCGCCCTTGGCCTGCCACTGTCCGGCGCCAGCCGGGCTCTTGGTCGGCTCCCATTCGAACTTGAACAGGTTCTCGAAGAAGAGGTTGCTCCACTTCGTCGGCTGCTGGGTCCAGGTGACTTCCAGGCCGCTGCCGATGGCGTCACCGGCAATGCCACTGGCATGGGTGCTCTTCCAGCCCATGCCCATTTCTTCCAGGTCATTGGCTTCAGGCGCCGAGCCGACGAGGGTTGCCGGACCGGCCCCGTGGGTCTTGCCGAAGGTGTGGCCGCCGGCGATCAGGGCAACGGTTTCCTCGTCGTTCATCGCCATGCGGGCGAAAGTCTCGCGGATGTCCCGCGCCGCCGAGACCGGGTCGCCGTTGGCGTTGGGACCTTCGGGGTTAACGTAGATCAGGCCCATCTGCACGGCCGCAAGAGGGTTCTCCAGTTCGCGGTCGCCGGTGTACCTCTTGTCTTCGAGCCACGTTGTCTCGTTGCCCCAGTAGACGTCCTGGTCGGGTTCCCACGTGTCCGGGCGGCCGCCGGCGAAGCCGAAGGTCTTGAAGCCCATGGACTCGAGGGCCACGTTGCCGGTCAGGATCATCAGGTCGGCCCACGAGATCTTGCGGCCGTACTTCTGCTTGATCGGCCACAGCAGGCGCCGGGCCTTGTCGAGGTTCACGTTGTCGGGCCAGCTGTTGAGGGGCGCAAAGCGTTGCTGGCCCCGGCCGCCGCCGCCCCGCCCGTCGCCGGTGCGGTAGGTGCCGGCGCTGTGCCAGGCCATGCGGATGAACAGCGGCCCATAGTGGCCGAAGTCCGCCGGCCACCAGGCCTGGGAGTCGGTCATCAGCGCACGCAGATCATTCTTCAGCGCTTCGTAGTCGAGGCTCTTGAACTCCTTGGCGTAGTTGAAGTCCTTTCCCATCGGATCGGACTTGGAGGAATGCTGGTGAAGCAGGTCGACCCGCAACTGGTTGGGCCACCAGTGTTGATTGACGGTGCCGCGGCCCACCACATGGTGGACGGGGCACTTGGCTTCAGGATTCTGGGTCATGGGGGTCTCCAGTTTTGGTTGAGGCGTAACATTCTGGATCCGCAGGGACGAATAGGGCAAACGCTTTGCCTATGACGGCGATAGCTCATTGCCGCGTCGACGGACGCCTTCTTGCGAAACCGGTGCTGCCGGCCCCAGGGAGCATCAGACCAGTTGCAGGTCCTTCGGCGCCACGCCGTCGAATACCCGCGCGAGCTGGACCGGCGAGAGGCCGTACATCCGCCTGAACAGCCCGCCGAACACCGCCCTGTATTCGTTGAGCACCGGATAGTCGCGGTTCTGGAACAGCGTGGCTTGCGCCACCTCCTGCTGTTCCCCCACGACGCGCCCGCCGGCCTGCGCCGAGAGGCCGCCGCCCAGCACCCAGTAGACGGTGCCGTGGCCGTGGTCGGTGCCGCGGTTGCCGTTCTCGCGGAAGGTGCGGCCGAACTCGCTGATGACCACCACCACGGCGTTGCGCCAGGCCGCCTCGCCCATCTCTTCGGCGAAGCCGGCCACGCCACGGCCCAGTTCTTCGAAGCGGTTGGCGAGGTAGCCGGCGGCCGCGCCCTGCCCCACGTGCGTGTCCCAGCCGCCGACATCGACAAAGCCGATGTCGAAGCGCTCGCGCATGAGCCGCGCCATCCGGCGCGCAACGAGCTCGAAGCCCTTGGCCGTCATCGCGCTGCGGCTGGCGGCGTCCATCTCGGCCTGCATGGCGCGCATCACTTCGCCCTGTACCTGGAAGCCCTCGGCCACGGGCTGCGCGAGCGCGGTGTTGCGGTACATCGCCGCAATCACCTCGCTCTGGTGCGCATCGATCGAGGGGCGCGCATTGCCCGAGAGTGCCATGTTGGCCGCCTTGGCCTGGCCGCGCATCACGATCGGCAGCTGGTTGGTGAACGCCATGGGCGACACACCGGCCAGGGGCCCGGCGCCGAGCACGGCCGCAAGCCGGTTGAGAAAGCCCGAGCCGTAGTCACGCCGCTTGCCGAGGTCCTGGCCGAGCTCGATGGAATCCTGCGTTTCGAAATGGCTGCGCGTGAGGTCGTCGGTGCCGGCAAAGGCGATGAAGGCGGCCTGCTTTCGCTGGTACAGCGGCAGCACGCTCTGCGCCAGGACCGGGTGCAGGCCCCATTGGCCATCGAGCGGCAACGCGCCGCTGGGCTCGCCGGGCCGGGCAATCGCGATATTGGGCCGCGAGGCGTAGTAGAAGTCGCTCGACGTCGGCACCAGGAGGCTGGCGCAGTCGTAGGCGCCGCGCAAAAACACCACGAGCAGCTTGGTCCCGTCAGCCGCGGGCGCGGCCACCAGCCGGCCGGCCGCGCCGGCGAGCGGTGCGGCGGCCGCGAGCTTCAAGAGTTCTCGGCGTTGCATGACATGTGTCCTTTCTCGTGCCTTGCTCCTTCCCCTTTCGGGGGAAGGCTGGGATGGGGCAGGCGGTGCTGGTTCCGCCTCGGCGCTTCATCGAACGCCGCCTTGCCCCCACCCCTGCCCTCCCCCGAAGGGGAGGGAGAAAATCCATCAGCGGCGCATCAGCTCGGGCGAAGCGAGCAGGAAGGTGTTCCATTCCTGCGGATTCTTCGCCTGCGCGAGCGCGGTACGGGTCTCCGCCGCCAGGCCGGCTTGCATGACGCGCACCGCGGGCGACTCGGCCAGCGGCGGATATGCCGGGCGCTCCAGCGGCGCCTTGTTGTCGCCGGCGCGGAACAGCACCGCGCCGTTGCTGCCGATGGCCCGCGCGACCTCGAAACGCGTGTTCATCTGGCCGGCGCTGGCCCACGCGGCTTCGCCGAGCGGATAGCCGTCGGGCGTCTCGTGCCCGTAGAGCGGCTCGCCCATGCGGTTGAGCCAGCCGAGCAGCGGATCGACGTTCTGCACCACGCGGTCGTCATACGCCAGCCGCACGCCGGCCATCACGTAGTGCACCGGGTCGCGAAACTTCCGGCCCAGCGAGGCGGCGAATTCGGTGGACTCGAACATGGTCCGCAGCACGGCGGCGATGTTGCCGTCGCTGCGGCCGAACGCGCCGGCCATGCGGTCGACCAGCGCGGGCGGCGGATCGTCGGCCACGAAGTACATCGCGAGCTTGCGCGAGATGAAGCGCGCGGTGGCCGGCGACCGCACCAGGCGGTCGAGTGCCTCGTCGGTCTCGACCAGGCCGCGCGCCTTGATCGGCTGGCCGAGCAAGGTCTTGGCCCCGTAGTCGTGGCGGTTCGGGTTGAATTCGAACAGGCCCTGGCGCACATGGTCGGCCTGTACCTCGGGGCGCATCTTCGGCGGCGGCGCGTCGGCCGGCTGCAGGTTCATGCCCACGCCGGTGAGCACGCGCGCCAGTTCCTGCACGTCGGTCTGGGAATAGCCGCTGTCCACGCCCATGGTGTGCAGTTCCATCAGCTCGCGCGCGTAGTTCTCGTTGATGCGGTTGGCGGCGTTCTGGGCGTTGTCCAGGTAGCGCAGCATCGCGGGATGGCGCAGCGTGGCGCCGAGCAGGTCGCGGAACCGGCCGAGCGCATGCGGGCGGATGGCACTTTCTTCGTAGTCGCCCACCAGGGCGCGGATGACGTCCTTGCGGACGTTGACGTTGAAGTGGTTCATCCAGAACCAGGTCATCTGCTCCTGCAGCTGGTTAGGCGAATAGAGGGCGCGCAGCACGAAGCGCTGCTGCGCCTCGCGGGCGAGTCGGTTCAGCTCCTGCTGGTAGGCTTGGCGCGCGGCCTTCTTCTGTTCTTCGTCCGTGAACGCGTCGGCCGCCTTGCGCTGGGCCTCGAGCGCTCTGGCGAGTTCAGGCAAGGGCGTGCGCGAGAGGGTCATCGCGTCGACCTGGGCTTGCGCGGCCGGCGGCAGCGGCTGCATCCGCGGGCTGAGCTGGCGGCCCATCCAGGTGGGCAGGCCGGTGCGCGCCAGCTCGGCCTGGCTGCTGGCGCTGGCGCCCCAGGTCACGCGGTCGAGCCAGCGCAACTGCGTGGCAGGGTCTTCGGCCACGCGGTTCAGCGCCGTGAGCGGCTCTGAACCAGGCCGCTGCGTGCCGACCGTGCAGCCTGCCAGCAACACCCCTGCTACGGCAACCGACAACACGCAAAGACGTCCGGAAAGCTGCATGGATCGCATCATGAACCGATCAACCCGCGCCGTGGTGGCGCGGTTGACCGGCTCGCGGCGCCGGTCAGGTAAAGCTGGCGCTCAGCCTGGTTTCAGGCCGCGACCACGGTGCTGGGCTCTGCACCGCCAATCTGGCGCAGCGCCCGCTCGAACACCTCTACCGGCTGCCCGCCCGAGATCAGATGCTGGTCGTTGATGATGATCGCGGGCACCGAATGGATGCCCGCGTCCGTGTACATGCGTTCGCGCTCGCGGGTTTCGCGGGTGAATTCGTCGCTGGCCAGGATCTCGCGGGCCCGCGCCGCGTCCAGCCCGGCCTCGGTGGCCGCGCGAACCAGCACCTCGGGGTCCGAGGGGTTCTGCCTGTCGGTGAAGTAGGCCTTCAGCAGCAGCTTCTTGAGCGCCGCCTGCTTGGCCGGGCTTTCGAGTTCGGCCCAGTGCAGCAAGCGGTGTGCGTTGAAGGTGTTGTAGACGCGTGGTCGGCCTTCGGGGCTGAACTCGAAGCCCACCTCGGCCCCGCGCTGGCGGATCATCTCGCGCGACTGTGCCTGCTGTTCACGGGTGGAGCCGTATTTCTGGTTCAGGTGCTCGAAGGTGTCCTGCCCTTCGGGCGGCATCTGCGGATTCAGCTCGAAAGGCTGGAAGTGCAGTTCCGCCGTGACGCCGGGCGACACGCGCCGCAGCGCCGCCTCGAGCGAAGCGAGGCCAACGGCGCACCAGGGGCAAGAGACATCGGAAACGAAATCGATCTTGAGATGGGAAGTCATGGGCGCCATTCTTCATGGCGCCGACGCCCTTGGTGCGCGCAAGGTCTTCAGGCAGCGGCCTTGGCCATGCGGGCAGTCGCCAGCGTCTGCTCGCGCAGCCGGTCGTACTCAAGCTTGTCGACCGGAACCGCATCGGGCATGCCCAGGTCGTTCATGTGCACGCGATAGGTTTCGCGGGCGGTCCAGGCCGAGATCGCGGCGACGGCGCAGATCGCCAGCGTGATGGCACCGACGGTCAGCGGGATGTTGGCAGCGCCGGGGGGCGCGACCGCCACGAACAGCGCCGGCAGCAGCGCAGTGATCGCGGTGCCGATGTTCTGCGAGATCGCCATGCCCGAGACGCGAGTGCGCGTGGGGAACATCTCCGGATAGAAGCTCGGGAACACGGCGTTGTAGCCCTGGTAGACCACGCCCCACATCAAGAGCGACATCACGATGGCCAGCGGCACGTTGTGGATGCTGATGGCATACAGGTAGCCGAACGACAGCAGGCCCGAACCGATGGCACCGACGACGATCGGCAGGCGGCGGCCGACCTTGTCCGACAGGTTGCCGACGAACGGGATCACGATCACGGCCAGGATGTTGCCCATCACCGGAATCCAGAGGTAGATGTCTTTCTCGAAGTTGATGCCGTAGCCCGGCTGCACCGCGTAGGCGGCGCCGAAGATGGTCGCGACCACCGGGATCACGTTCATCAGTGAGCACAGCAGCACGCGCAGCATGTCGCCCCAGCTCTCGGTCACGGCCTGGATCACCGGCGCCTTCGGCTTTGCGCTCGTGGCGACTTCGGCGAAGGCGGGTGTCTCGTCCACTTCCTTGCGGATGATGTAGCCGGCCACGATGACGATGAAACTCAGCAGGAACGGAATGCGCCAGCCCCAGGAGTTGAAGGCGTCCTTGTCCATGTAGTGCGCGAGCGGCAGGAATACCGCGGCCGCCATGATCTGCCCAGCTTGCACGCCCTGCAGCGTGAAGCTCGCGAAGAAGCCGCGACGCCCGAATGGCGCGTGCTCCAGGATCATCGAACTCGCCCCGGAAATCTCGCCGGCCACCGCGAAGCCCTGGATCAGACGCAGCACCACCAGCAGCGCGGGTGCCCACAGGCCGACCTGGTCATACGTCGGCAGCAGGCCGACGGCGATGGTGGAAAAGCCCATCAGGAACATGCAGACGATCAGCACGGTCTTGCGGCCGTGCGTGTCACCCCAGTGGCCCAGCAGCAGTGCGCCGATCGGTCGTGCGACGTAGCCCACGCCGTACGTCGCGAGCGATGCGATGATCGCGATCTGCGGGTCGCCCTTCGGAAAGAAGATCTGGGGAAAGATCAGCGCCGCGGCGGTGGCGTAGATGAAGAAGTCGTAGTACTCCAGCGCCGAGCCTATCCAGCCGCTGGCGGTGGCTTTCTTCGACTGGTGCTTGCCTTTCGGCTCGTGGGCCGTAATGGTTGCCATGGTTTGTCTCCAGGGTTGACGAAAAAAATCTATGCCTGCGCCTGCGATGCCATGCGCGCGGGCGCGTTGAGCGCACCGTAGGCGTCGTAGCCCGCGGTGCGCTGTGCCAGTTCGAAGAAGAGTCCGCCTTCGATGTTCTCGGTGTAGATGTGCAGGTAGTCGCCCGCGGGCGAACGGTCGAACAGCACACCCGCCTCGCGCAGGCGTGCGAGCAGCGCCGGATCCAGATCGATGCGCGTGGCCAGGTCGTCGTAGTAGTTGTCCGAAATGGGCACGAATCGCGTGCCGGCGGCGCGCAGGCGCGCCACGCTCTCGAAGATGTCATCGCATCGCAGCGCGATGTGGTGCACCGCGCCGCCGCCGGTCACGCTCAGCGTGCGCGCGGTGCGGGTGCGCTGGCTCAGCGACACGTTGAGCACCAGCCGCACGCTGCGCCCGGCGTTGGCCACGCCCCGGCTGCGGATCAGGCCGAACGGGTCGGCCAGCTCCAGGCTTTCGCCCGGCTCCAGGCCCAGCACGGCGCGCGTGAACAGCACCCAGGTGTCGAGCTGGTCGACCGCCAGGCCCAGCGCCACATGGTCGATCTGCGTCAGGCCGGCGCCGCCGGCATCGGCTGCCGCGTCTTCCTCGAGGATGAAATCGGCTTCGTACAGCCCGTTGGCGCCCAGGGCCTCGGAAACGAAATGGATGAGGTTGCCGCCCGGTGCCACGATGGCAGGCACGCTCAATTCATCGGGGCCGACCGGGCTGTCGTGGCGCTGCGAGCGCATCGCGGTCGCGCGGTCGACGGCAGCGATCGGATCGGCACAGCGCACGCCCAGCGCGCAGACCGAGGTACCGTGCGCTTCGAAGCGGCTGCGCGCGAACGAATCCGGCTGGGCATTGACGATCAGGTTGATCTCGCCCTGGCGGTACAGCACCACGGCTTTGGAGCGGTGCCGGCCGACGCGGCGGAAGCCGAGCTGCCCAAGCAGCGTGCCGAGCGAACGGGCCGATGCCTCGTCCGCCGCGAACTCGATGAACGACAGACCCGAGAGCGCCGGCGCGGCGGGCGGGCTGAACAGCTCGACGCGCTGAGCGCGCGCAGGTTCATCGGCGGCTGGCGCCAGCCGCCGCTGCGCCTCGCTTTCGAGGTACAGCAGCGAGCGCATCGCGTCCACGGCGGTGCGCCGGTTGGGCGTCTCACGGAACAGGTCGTTGAAGATTTCCAGCGACAGCGGCCCGGTGTAGCCCGCGCGCAGCACCTGCTCGAAGAACCCGATCACGTCGAAGTCGCCCTGTCCCGGAAACGAGCGGTGGTGGCGGGCCCACTGCAGCACGTCCATCGAGAGCAGCGGCGCGTCGGCCATCTGCAGGAAGAAGATCCTGTCGCCCGGAATCGCCGCGATGCCCGCGGGATCGTCCTTCAGCGACAGCGTGTGAAAGCTGTCGAGGATCAGGCCGAGGTTCGGATGGCCGGCCTGCCGCACGATGTTCCAGGCCTGGCCATAAAGCGAGGTGAAGCGGCCCCAGGCCAGGGCCTCGAAGCCTACGCGCAGGTTGCGGCGGGCGGCACGCTCCGCGAGTTCGTGCAGCTGGGCTGCGGCGAGTACCGGGTCGTCGATGGCCAGCGGCGAGGTGTTCGAGCAGCACAGCATCGTCGGCGCGCCCATCGCCTCCATCAGGTCGAACTTGCGCTCGGCGCGCTCCAGGCTGCGGCGGAACTGCGCCTCGGGCATGCCCTCGAAGTCGCGGAACGGCTGGTACAGGTCGATCGAAAGGCCAAGGTCCGCCGCGATGCGGCCCAGCTCGGCGGCGCTGCCCTTGAAGTTGACGAAGTCGGCCTCGAACAGCTCGATGCCGTCGAATCCCGCGGCCGAAACGGCTTCGAGCTTCTGGCGAAGCGTGCCGCTGAGAGAGACGGTGGCAATGGAGCGATGCATGGGGGTGACTGTAGGAACACCCGCCAACCGTCACAACGCTTCGCACCCTGGTCGCGTTCGATAATCGGACGCCTACGTCCACTGTTCGCACGAAACAGGGGTTACACCTAGGCAAGCCGCCCCCGCCGCATGCGGTTTTTTTCAGAGGCTGCGCCAGTAATCGATCAGCAGCTGGGCAAACTCGACCGGCCGCTCCACAGCGCTCAGGTGCGCCGCATCGATGGTGGCCAGGCGCGCACGGGGAATCGCGGCCACCATGGATTCGGACATTGCCGGCGGCGTCGCTTCGTCCTGCAGGCCGGCAATCACCAGCGTCGGTACGGCGATGCGGTGGTTGCTCTCGCGAAAATCGATGGCGGCCACGGCGTTGCAGCTCTCGATGTAGCCCTGCGGATCGGTGCGCACCAGCACGTCGTTCAGCGCCTGGGCCGCGGCCTTGCCCTCCCCGGTGGTGACGAAACCGTGCGTGAGCCAGCGAGACACCGCGCCCGGCGCAATGGCGGCCACGCCCTTGGCTGCCACCGTTTCGACGCGGGCACGCCACGGCGACTGGTCGGGATAGTGGGCCGACGAATTCGCGATCACCACGCTGCGCAGCAGTTCGGGATGCCGCACCGCCAGCGCCTGCGCGGTCATGCCGCCCATCGACAGGCCGACGAAGTGCACCGGCTCTGCGCCCGCCTCGCGCTGGATGAGCTCGGCCGCGTCCTGCGCCAGCGTTTCGACGCGCAGCGCGCCCGGCACCACCTCCGAGCCGCCATGGTTGCGATGGTCGTAGCGGATCACGGTGTGGGCGCGCGCGAGCTGCTCGGCCACGCCGTCCCACATGTGCAGGTCGCAGCCGAGCGCGTGGCTCAGCACGACGAAGGGGCCGCTGCCTTCGCGGACGACATTCAAACGGGTCATGGTGATTCCTTTTTCATCGGATGTTGAAGACGCGGCAGCCACAGGAACGCGATGGCCAGCAGCACGCAACCCGCGAGCAGCATCGGCACGACCATCGGCCAGGCGCCATTCGAAAAATCGTTGTCGACGAACTGTGCCGCAAGCTGCCCGGCGCTGAACGCCACCATCATCATGCCGAAGCCCGACCACGACACGGCCCGGCCCGCCAGGTGCGGCAAATCGCCCACGGCGCCGGCCTGTCCGCAGGGCTGGTGGATGCCGTGGCCCAGGGAATAGACCGCATGCCCCACAAGCAGCGGCACGGCACTGTACGGCGCCAGCCAGCAGCCCAGCGCCTGGATCGATGCGCCGGCCATGCTCAGCGTGGCGCCAAGCTGCACGGTGCGCACCGGCCCGTGCTTGCGCAGCAGGCGCCGGCACAGGGTGGTGCTGAAGATGTAGACCAGCGAGCCGCCCGCCGGAATCCAGCCGTACATGGCGGGCGACCAGCCCAGATAGCCGATGTAGACCATCGGCGAGAGCAACAGGAAGCAGAAAAGGCCGCCGTAGGTGGTGGCGGCCAACGAGGCCCAGGCCCGAAAGCTGCGGCTCGCGAACACGGCGCGGGCGCTGCCGCGCGGCGCCGAAAGATCGCCCGCCAGCGGCCGCCGCGTTTCGCCGAACGAACGCCAGCAAAAGGCTAGCAGCAGCAGCGCGTAGAGCGCCATCGAGGCCATCACCCAGCGCCAGCCGGCGCCTTGCACCAGCCATGCGCCCAGCAGCGGCGCCAGCAAGCCCACCACGCCCAGGCCCGTGAGCCCGCGCGCCATGATGTGCGGGCCTTCGTGCGCGGGATAGAGGTCGCGCACCGCCGCGCGCGCACACACGAGGATGGCCGCCATCGAAAAACCCTGCAGTGTGCGCCAGCCCGCAAGCACCGCCACGCTGCCGGCGAACGCACCGCCGAGTGCGGCGACCACATAGCAGCCGAGCCCCGCCAGCAACACCGGCCGGCGGCCGAAACGATCGGCCAGCGGCCCGCAGAGCAATTGCGCAAAGCCGAAGGCCAGCACGAACAGCGTGAGGCTGGTGCTGGCCGAGCCCAGCTCCTTCGCGATGGCGGGCAGTGCGGGCAGGTAGCTGTCGGTGGCCATGGGCTGTGCCGCCAGCAGCAGCGGCAACAGCAGGCTGAAGCCGACCTCGAACCGGCGGCGCTCGCGAAGCCCGGGCCGCGTCACTGCGCAGGCGCGGCCAGCAAGCCCTTTTCGCGCAGGATGCCGGTTGCGATGCCGAAGGCGTGGTTGGCCACCGGCACGCCGCAATAAATGGCCGCCATCATGATGACTTCCTTGATGTCCTCGGGCGTCAGGCGCGACTCGGGCGGCCCGTCGAGTGCGGCGCGCACGTGCATCGCGAATTCTTCATAGGCGTGGATGCCCAGCATCATCGACAGCACCATGTAGCGGCGCGTCTTGTCGCCCAGCGCCGGGCGGCCCCAGATGTCGTTCCAGGCGTGGCGGGTGATGAGCTCCTGGAACTCGGCGTTGAACTCGTTGCGGTTGGCCAGCGACTTGTCGACCCACGCATCGCCCAGCACGCGGCGGCGGTTGACGAGCCCGGCTTCGTAGTCGCTGGCGGGAGGTGTGCTTGCTTGGTCGGTCATCGGGATGTGTCTTTCGCAGTCAGTTGGGCGCGCAAGGCCGCCACTTGCAGCAGCGCGGTTTCGCCGGCGCCCCCGGCCAGGGCGGGGTCGAACCATTCGTCCGCGGCCTCGCGCGGCAGCTCCGCGCGCAGAGTGTCGATGTTGGCACGCATGCGCGCCGCGTCGATCTGCAAGCTCGGCAGCGCACCGGCCAGCGCGCGCGCGCTGCCATGCGCAGACATGAGCAGCTGCGGCCATTCAGCCAGTTCGGCCTGCCAGCCGCCGAGCGCGCGCTCGTGCTCCTGCGGCATTGCGGCCAGCAGCGCGGCCACGCGCTGCGGCGCGCGCTGGGCCGCGGCCAGCGCAACCATGGCGGCCACGGGGTTGCGCTTGTGCGGCATCGCCGAGGAACCACCGCGGCCCGGCTCGGTGGGTTCGGCCACCTCGCCGACCTCGTACTGGCCCATGAGCGAGATGTCGCGCGCGATCTTGCCCAGACTGCCCGTGAGCAGCCCCAGCTCGCAGCCGAGCGCGACCCATTCGTCCCGCTGCGTGTGCCAGGTGGCGCCGGCGTTGCCGAGACCGAGTTCGTCCGCCACGCGCTGCACGACCGCCGGGCCCTGCCCCTTCATCTGCGCGAGCGTGCCGACGGCGCCGCCGAGCTGCACGTTCAGCGCGTGGCGCGCGGCCGTTTGCAGCCGCGCACGGCTGCGCACCAGGGGCGCTGCCCAGCCGGCGCATTTGAGGCCGAAGCTCGTGACCGAGGCGGGCTGCATCAGCGTGCGCGCAAGAATCGGCGTGGCCGCATGCTGCGTGGCGTGCTGCAGCAGCGCCTCGATGGCGCGGTCGACATCGGCTTCGATCAGCGCGATGCCTTCGCGCGTGACCAGTGCCATGGCAGTATCGATCACGTCCTGGCTGGTGCTGCCGAAATGCACGAAGGGCACGGCAGCGGGATTGAACAGGCCCACGGCCTCCTTCAATGCCTTGACCAGTGGAATCGCGACGCTGCCGGCGCGGCCGCTGTCGCGCACGATCTTCGCCACGTCGAACAGCTCGACCTTGCAGCTGCCGACAATCGAATGCGCGGCCGTTTCCGGCACCAATCCGAGCGCGGCCTGCGCACGGGTCAATGCTGCCTCGAAGCGAAGCATGGCATCGACGAAGTTGTGATCGCTGAAGGCGGAGAGCGTCTCGGACGTGGAAAGAAAGCCTTCAAAAATACTCATGGTGAACGCCTCTTGCGTAAAAAAATCAGGTGGGCGCAACGCGCATTACACCGCGCCTGCCACTTGGACCGCACGGCCACCCCGAAGGCGCCGCACTTCAGTAGCTGATCTTCGCCGTGGCGCGCAGCGCGTCGGCCGTGGCGGTGCCGAAGCCGAAAAACTCAAGGTATGCGGGAATCATCTCGAACAACATGTCGGTACCCACCTGCACGGCGCAGCCCTTGTCCAGCGCGGCGCGCAGCAGCGGCGTGTATTCCGACTTCATGACCACCTCGCCGACGAAGGTCGACGGTGCGATGCGGTCCACGTCGAATGGCAGCGGATCGCCTTCCTTCATGCCCAGCGGCGTGGCATTGACGATCACGTCGAAGCCCGCCGGATCGTTCGATCCCGTGGACACGGCGAGCGCGGGATAGTGCGCGCGCAGGCGTCCGGCAAGCGCATCGGCCGAAGCCGTGTTGGCGTCGAAGAGCGCGATTTGCGCCACGCCGGCCGCCGCGAGCGAAGCCGCGATCGCGGAGCCCACGCCCCCGCTTCCGGAAACCAGCACGCGCGCGCCCTCGAGCGCGCGGCCCTTGCGCAGAACGCCGCGCACAAAGCCCGCGCCGTCGAACTGGTCGCCCACCAGCGTGCCGTCGGCGCGCTTGAGCACGGCGTTGCAGGCACCGGCGATCCGTGCCGTTGGCGTTACCTCGCCGACCAGGCCCATGGTGGTGATCTTGTGCGGCATGGTCACCAGCGCGCCCCGGATGTTGGTGAGCCGGAACAGCGCGGCGAAAGCCGCGGGATAGTCCTCGGGCTTCACGCCCATCGGCACCACGACCGCGTCGATGCCCTGCTTCTCGAACCAGGGGTTGTAAATCATCGGCGCCTTGAAGCTTTCGGTGGGAAAGCCCAGGTGCGCCACGAGGGTGGTCTTGCCGGTGATCATGAAGTCCTTCGCTTGGCTTTTGGATTTACTTTCGAACCTTGGCGATCTCGGCGTACAGGTCTTTCACCACGGCCTCGCCCACCAGGGCACTGTGCTTGTCCACCACCGGCTTGACCTTGTCGCGAAGGCGCTGCATTTCGGCGGGGCTGAACTCGGTCACCTGCATGCCGGCCTTCTTGAGGTCCTCCAGAGCGGCTTGCGCCTGGCCACGCGACATTTCACGCTCGAACTTGGTGGCTTCTGCGGCCGCCTCGGTCATGACCTTCTTCTCGGCATCGCTGAGCGAATCCCAGAGCTTCTTGCCGACGATCAGCGCCTGCGGGTTGTAGACGTGCTGCGTCAGCGCCAGGTGCTTCTGCACTTCGGCGAACTTCGACGTGCGGATGACGGTGTTCGGATTCTCCTGGCCATCGACCGCCTTTTGCTCGAGCGCCGGGTAGAGCTCGGGGAACGGCATGGGCGTGGCGTTGGCACCCAGCGCGGTAAAGAGGTCGATGTAGATGGGCGACTGGATCACGCGGATCTTCAGGCCGGCCAGGTCTTCCACCTTGTTGATCGGACGCTTGCTGTTGGTCACGTTGCGAAAGCCGAGGTCCCAGTACCCGAGGCCGATGAGGTTCTTGGCAGCGAGTTCAGTAAAGAGCTTCTTGCCGAAAGGCCCATCGGTCACCGCGTCGGCTTCCTGCGGGTTGGCGAACAGGAACGGGAAATCGAACACCGCGAAGGCCTTGACCTGGTTGGAGAGGATGCCGGCATTGAGCACGGTCATCTCGATGGTCCCGCCCTGGATGGCCGAGACGGTCTGCACGTCGCCGCCGAGCGTGCCGCCGGGGAACAGCTTGACCTGCATCTTGTTGCCCGACTTCTGCGCGACGAGTTCGCCGAACTTCTTCGCACCCAGGGCCTGCGGATGATCGCCCTGGTTCTGGAACGCGAACTTGATCGAACGCTCCTTGATGTCCTGTGCAACGGCCGCGGCCACGGGCAGCAGCATTGCAACGCCGAGGCAAAGGGCACGGGTGATGGTCTTCTTCATGGCTTGTCTCCTTGGGGGTTTGAATCGAAACAGGGAACGTGGAACGCGGGGTCAGTTGGCAAACCAGCGCATGGGCACCAGCACCAGCGAGGGAAAAAATACGAGCAGGAACATCACGATGAACTGCGCCGTCATGAACGGCAGCACGCCGCGCGTCACCTCGTCCATCTTCATCTTGCCGACGCCCGCCACGACGTTGAGCACGGTGCCCACCGGAGGCGTGATCAGCCCGATGGCGTTGTTGATGATGAACAGCACGCCGAAGTAGACCGGGTCGATGCCCGCGGCCTTGACCACCGGCATCAGCACCGGCGTGAGAATCAGGATGGTCGGCGTCATGTCCATGGCCGTGCCGACCGCCATCACGAGCACCATGATCGCAATCAGCAGCAAGGTCTTGTTGCCCATGAAGGGCTCCAGCAGGCTGATGAGCTTGCTCGGCAGGTCGGCCACCGTGATGAGCCAGGCCGAAACCATGGCCGCGGCCACCAGGAACATGATCACGGCCGTGGTCTTGGCCGCGCTCACGAAGACCTCGTAGAGCTGAGCGACGCTCATCTCGCGGTAGACCACCATCGCGACGAACAGCGCGTACACAGCCGCGACGACGGCTGCCTCGGTGGGCGTGAACACGCCCATCTTGAGACCCACCAGCACGATCACAGGAAGGAACAACGCCCACAGCGACTCCTTGAAGGCCTTCGCGCGCTCGGCGCCGGTGGCCTTGGGCGCCGGCTGGATATTTTCGCGCTTGGCGACCCACCACCACGCGACGGCGATGCCCAGCCCCAGCATGATGCCGGGCACGATGCCCGCGAGGAACAGCTTGCTGATCGACACGTTGGCCGCAACGCCGAAGATCACGAACCCGATCGACGGCGGAATGACCGGCGCGATGATGCCGGCCGAGGCGATGAGACCCGCGGCACGCGCCTTGTCGTGGCCCGCACGCACCATCATCGGCAGCAGCAGCGCCGCGAGCGCCGCGGTGTCCGCTACCGCCGAGCCCGACAGCGCGGCCAGCAGGCAGGCCGCCAGGATGGCCACGAAGCCCAGGCCGCCGCGGCGATGGCCGACGAGCGTCAGGGCGAGGTTGACGATGCGCTTGGAAAGGCCGCCGACATTCATGATCTCGCCGGCCAGCATGAAGAAGGGAACGGCAAGCAGCGGGAAGCTGTCGGCGCCGTTCACCACGTTCTGCGCCAGGATCTGCGCGTCGAACAGGTCGAGGTGGTACATCAGCGCCACGCCCGAGAGCAGCAGCGAATAGGCAATGGGAATGCCCAGCGCCATGGCGGCGAGCAACGAGCCGAGGAAGATGAATACGGTCATGGCGGGTTCCGGCTCTCAGCGCTTGTCGTGGGTGTTGCGTTCGATCGCATCGTCGCGCCCGAGCTGCGCCAGGTCTTCCGACTCCTGCACCATCACGAGTTCTTCTTCGCTCAACTGGCCGGTGAGCGCACGCACCAGGTCGCTCAGCAGGAACACCGCCGCCGAGGCTGCGAACACGATGCCCGAGGCGTAGAAGATCGCGGTCGATGCGCCGGTGACCGGCGCCTCCACGTCCCAGTTGATCTTTGCCTGCGCGAGGCTGCCGCTGAACAGCAGCCAGGTTGCGTACAGCATGAGCAGATGGCCGATGACAAGGCAGATCTTCTTGCCCAGCACCGGCAGGCGTGCCACCAGGAAGTCGGTGCCCAGGTGCGCGCGCTCCTTGACCGCGACCACGGCCCCGAGGAACGTGACCCAGACGAAGAGCCACCGCGACACTTCCTCCGACACCGTGATGCCCGAGTTGAAGGCGTAGCGAAGCACCACGTTGCCGAACACCAGCACGACCATGATGGCAAGCGCCAACGCGATCAACGCATCGAGCACCTTGCAGTAGCCGTCGAATATCTTTGTCATTGCGTCTCCTCCTTGATATGGGTTTTGGTTTCGCCGCTTGGGGTCAAGCCACGCTCGGCGAGCGGTAGCGCAGGGGCATGCGGATCTCGGCGTGCATGGCCGGCGGATAGACGATCTCGCGCAGAAAGTCGGCGTCGTCGCGCACCCCCTGCGCCGCATCGGCATGGCCGAAATACCCGAGGTAGTGCGGCATCTGCTGGATCAGCATCTCGAAGCCGGCCTGCGCGTTGAGACCGCGCGCACGCGCCGCGCGCACCAGCGGCGTCGGCTGGTTGCGCAGCAGGATGTCGAACAGCGCGGCATGGCGGTCCAAGCGGGCGACATCGACGGGAAGCGCGTCGTTCTCATCCAGTCCGAGCGGCGTGGCGTTGATCACCAGGTCGTAGCCTTCGGGCGCGTTGCTGTCGGCGACGGCCACATCGGCATCGAAGAACGCGTCGAGCTTGGCAGCGACGCCGGCGGCCTTGCCGGCCGAGGTGTCATAGAAGGCAATGTGCTCGGCGCCATCGACCGTGCCGCCTTCGGCCAGCGCCACGCCGATGGCGGCGGCGCTCACGCCGGCACCGAGGATCAGCACCCGCTTGCCGCGAAACGGAATATTGAAGTGGTCCAGCGCACCCACGAGGCCTTCGCCGTCGAACAGGTCACCCTCCAATTCGTTGTTCTCGATGCGGCGCACCACGTTGACCGAACCCGCCACGCGGCCAAACAGGCCGCAGCCGTCGAGCAGGTCGACCACCAGCGGCTTGTGCGGCGGCGCGATCACCATGCCGCGCACGTTGCGGGCCAGGAAAGCCGACTTGAAGAACACCGCGAAGTCGCGCAGCGGCACCTGCACGGGCAACAGCACCGCGTCGATGCCGAAACGCTCGAAGACGGCATTGAACAACCTCGGCAGGCGCACGTTGCGCACGGGGTCGCCGGGGATCAGGTACGCCAGGGTGCTGCCAGTGATGGAGGTGGTCATGTCTTGCCTCTTTTGTGCGGCAATCGCTCCAGGGCCATTGCCAAGCCGAACTCTATCCATCTCGCCACCCCAGTCACCCTCGGGGCAGGCCTAATTTGGCCGACAATCGTGCCGATGCGTTCGTTTATCGTACAAAAACAGGGTTTATCCCGATCCAGGCTGGAGGCGGAGGCGCCCGCGGCGCCTGCACACTTCCGCCCATGAGCACCGATCTCACCGATCTTTCTCCCGCCCCGGCCGGCCTCGACAAGCGCGACTGGATCGCCGGCCTGGAGCGCGGCGTGAGCATCATCGAGGCCTTCGACGACGCCCATCCGCGCCTCACCGCAAGCCAGGCCGGCGAGCGCACCGGCATGACGCGCACGGCCGCGCGGCGCTACCTGCTGACGCTGCAGCACATGGGCTATGTGGCAAGCGACGGCAAGCTGTTCTGGCTCACGCCGCGCGTGCTGCGGCTGGGGCAGTCGTATCTCGACTCGGCGCGGCTGCCGCGCATCGTCCAGCCCTTCTTGCAGCGCGTGGCGGCCGGCACGCACGAGATCGCCTATCTGAGCGTGATGGACGGCGACGAGGTGGTCTACATCGCCCGCAACGGCCCCAACCGAAGCATGAGCACCGGCTACGTGCTGGGCGCGCGCGTGCCGGCGCAGGTCACGGCCGCCGGCATGCTGATGCTCGCGCTGCGCGGCGAGGCCGAGTTGTCCGAGTGGCTGGCCAACCGGCAGCTGCAGGTGTTCACCTCGTACACCATTGCGAGCATGGAGCGCATGAAGCTCGAGCTGGCGCGCATCCGCGCGCAGGGCTGGGCGCTGTCGGAACAGCAGCTCGATCTCAATTCGCGCGGCATTGCGGTGCCGCTGCGCGACCGGCACGGCACGCTGGTCGGCGCGCTCAACATCACGATGCCGATGGGCCACGAAAGCTCCGAAGACGCGGTGGCGCGGGTGCTGCCGGTGCTGCGCGAAACGGCGCAAGCCATGCGCAACCTGATCTGACTGACAGCTTTCCGACAGCCTCCGTGGAGCAGGATGCGGCTTTCTTTCAAACAAGCGATGGAGACAAGCACCATGTCCGACAACTTCCTGAACGACCCGCAGCCCACGCGCCGCCAGTGGCTGCAGGGCGGCAGCGCACTGGCCCTGGGTGGCCTGCTGCCGTCGATGGCCTCCGCGCAAGCCGGCTGGCCCAGCAAATCGGTGCGCTTCGTGGTGCCTTTCGCGCCGGGCGGCAGCTCGGAGATCGTGGCGCGCTCCACGGCGGCCGAACTCTCGCGCACACTGGGCCAGAGCGTCTTCGTCGACAACAAGCCGGGCGCAGCGGGCAACATTGCCATGAGCGAAGTGGCGCGCAGCACCGACCAGCACACGCTGATCCTGGGCCACATCGGCACGCTGGCGGTGAACCCGTACATCTTTGCCAAGCTGCCCTACGACCCCAACAAGGACTTCAAGCCCGTGAGCCTGCTGGCCAAGGTGCCGAGTCTCTACGTGGTGCACCCCGACGTGCCGGCACAGAACCTGAAGGAGTTCATCGCCTATGCCAAGTCGAAGCCGGGCAAGCTGAGCTACGGTTCGGCGGGCAACGGCAGCGCGGGCCACCTGGCCTTCGAATACCTGAAGATGACGGCCAACGTCTTCATGCTGCACGTGCCTTACCGCGGCACCGGACCGATGGTGACCGACCTGCTCTCGGGCCGCCTCGATGCCTCGGCCATCGGCGCGGCGGCGATCATTCCCTTCATCAAGGCCGGCAAGGTGCGTTGTATCGCCACCGGCTCGGCCAAGCGCCTGCCACAGCTGCCCGACGTCGCCACGGTGGCCGAGCAAGGCTTTCCGGGCTTCGAGATGACGCAGTGGTACGGCATGCTCGCGCCGGCGAACATCGAGCCCGCGAACCTGGCCAAGCTGTCGGCCGAAACGATGAAGGCCGTGAAGTCGCCCGATTCGATGCAGCGGTTGACCGCTGACGCGGCCGAGGCCGTCGGCGGCACGCCCGAGCAGTTCGCGCAGTTCATCGCGGCCGAACAAGCACGCTGGCAGAAGGTGATCGCAAGGGCAAACATCAAGCCGGACTGATTGGCACACCCCCAGTCTTCGCGCACTTCGTGTCGCTTCGCCAACCTCCTTGCAGGGGGCAACACCAGCGGCCCGGCAAAGCCGGTTCCGCGGTGTTCCCCGAAAAGACCTGGCGCCACTAGCATCACCCCATGCGCATTCTCTTGGCCGAAGACGAACACACCCTGGGCACCTGGCTCTGCAAGGCGCTGGAGCATGCGGGTATCCAGGTCGAATGGGTGGACGACGGCCGGCTGGCGGACCGTGCGCTGCAGCAGCGCGACCACGACGCGCTGGTGCTCGACCTGGGCCTGCCGGGCATGGACGGCCACACGGTGCTGCAGCGCCTGCGCGAACGCGACCAGCGGCTGCCGGCACTGATCCTCACGGCGCGCGATTCGCTGGGCGAGCGCGTGGCCTCGCTCAACGCCGGTGCCGACGATTTCCTGGCCAAGCCCTTTGCATTGGCCGAACTCGAGGCGCGGCTGCATGCGCTGGTGCGCCGCGCGCGCGGCGTCGAGCATCCGCGCCTGGCGTGCGGCCCGCTGGTGTACGACAGCGCACGCCGGCAGTTCGCGCTGAAGGGCGAGGCCTTGGCGCTGTCGCCGCGCGAACTGGCCGTGCTGCGCGTGCTGGTGCAGCGCAGCGGCGAGCCCTTGTCGAAGCAGCAGATTCTCGAACGGGTGTTTTCCGACGACGAAGAAGTGCACCCCGAGGCCGTCGAAGTGCTTGTCTACCGGCTGCGCAGGCGGCTCGACGGCACCGGCGTGCGCATCGTCACGCTGCGCGGCCTGGGCTATGTGCTGGAAGCGGACTGAGTGCGCGTGACACTGGGCATCGCCAACCGGTTGCGGCGCGCGAGCCTGTGGCGGCGGCTCGCGCTGCTGCTGTTCCCTGCCCTGCTGGTGGTCACGGGCCTCGAGTTGTGGATGACGCGGCATGACGCGCTCGCCGCCGCCAACGCGGCCTATGACCGCTCGCTGCTGGGCGCCTTGAAGTCCATCGACGCCAACATCTCTACCGCGTCGGGCGGCCTCTCGGTGGAGCTGCCCTACGCGATGTTCGAGTTCTTCGAGCTGACGGCCAGCGGCCAGGTGTTCTTTCGCGTAGCGACTTCCGACGGGCTGGTCGAGCTCGGCAGCGCCGACCTGCCCGCGCCGCCCACCGAACTGGCGATGGGCGTGCCGGCCTTCTACGACGCAACCTACTTCGGCGAGGCCGTGCGGCTCGCCGCCTACCGGCGCGACCTCGACCGTGCGCCCGCCGGCAGCACCGGCCGCAGCGTGTTGATCCAGGTGGGCGAGAGCACGCGCTCGCGCAAGGAGTTCAGCACGCGCTTCGTGCGCAGCGCCGCGTTGCGCGATGGGCTGGTGCTGGTGCTGCTGCTGTGCGGCACCGCCATTGCACTCGCGGCGGCACTGCGGCCGCTGTCGCGGCTCGCACGCGAGGTGCAGGCCCGCACGCCCGACGACCTGACGCGCATCGCCGAAACCGACCTGCCCGCCGAAGTGCGCCCGCTGGTGGACGCGGTCAACCAGCAGATGTCGCGCACGCAGGATCTCGTGACGCAGCAGCGCCAGTTTCTCGACGATGCCTCGCACCAGTTGCGCACGCACCTGACCACGCTGCAGATGCAAGCCGACTACGCCAGGCGCGAAGAAGACCCGGCGCAGGTGCGGGCCGCGCTCGATGCGCTCGGCACCGAGATCGGCCGCGCGACGCGCAGCGCGCAGCAGTTGCTCGCGCTCGGCCGCAGCGACACGGTGGCGGTGGAACCCGCCGAGTTCGACCTTGCCGCGCTGTTGCGCGAAGTGGCCGTCGATCTGCTGCCGCTGGCACGCGCCAAGCGCATCGACCTGGGCATCCATGCACCCGCGCCGGAGTTCTTCGCGGTCGCGGACCGGGGCCTGCTGCGCGAGGCCTTGAGCAACCTCGTGACGAACGCCATCACCTACACGCCGGCCGAAGGAACCATCACCCTCTTCGCAGCCGGCGATGCCGCGGGCTGGAGCCTCAACGTAGAAGACGACGGCCCCGGCCTGGGCGAAGAAGAGCGTGCCGCGCTGGGCCAGCGCTTTCGCCGTGGCGCGCGTGCGGGCCAGGGCGGCTTCGGCCTCGGGCTGGCCATTGCGCGTTCGATCGCGCAGCGCCACCGGGGTGAACTGCGGCTCGAGGCGCGCGAAGCCGGCGCGGGACTGCATGCCATCATCTGGTGGCCCCGGCCGGCGGCCAGCTAGCAGCCCACCTTCCATGCAGATCCCCTTCTCCAACCGCCGACATGCGCTGCGCGCGTTGTCCGCGCTGCTGATCCCCGGCATCGCCTGCCGGGCCGCTGCGCAATCCGGCGATCCGTCATTGGCCGCGGCCGACTGCGTGATTCCCGCCAAGGCCGGCGGCGGCTTCGAACTCACCTGCGCCCTCGCGCGCGATGCACTGCAGGCGGTGCGCCCTTCGCGTCCGCCACTGACCCAGCGCTACCTCCCGGGCGGCATCGGCGCGGTCGCCTTCGACCGCATCGCCACCGGCCAGCTCGGCGGGCCGGGCACGCTGGTCGCGTTCTCCAGCGGCTCGCTGCTCAACCTCGCGCAGGGCCGCTTCGGCCCGCATCCCCCTTCGGCCGTGCGCTGGATCGCCACGCTGGGCACTGACTACGGCGTGATCGCCGTGCACCGCGACTCGCCTTACCAGCGACTGCAAGACTTGGTCGCCGCTCTGCGGCAAGACCCCTCGCGCATGGCCTTCGGCGCGGGCGGCACGGTCGGCAGCCAGGACTGGGTGAAGGCCGCGCTGCTGGTGCGCGCCGCGGGGCGCGATCACAAGGCGATGCGCTTCGTCTCCTTCGAAGGCGGCGGCGATGCGCTGGGCGCGCTGCAGGGCAAGCACGTCGACGTGTTCCCGGGCGATGCGGCCGAGGCGCTGCAGGCCATCGCGGGCGGCGCGGCAGTGCGTCTGCTGGCCGTGCTGTCGGAGACGCGGCTCGGCGGTGCGCTCACCGGCGTGCCGACCGCACGCGAGCAAGGCGTGGACATCGTCTGGCCGACCGTGCGCGGCCTGTACCTCAGCGCGAACGTGCCCGACGCTGCCGTGCGCGCATGGACCGCCGCGTTTGCGGAAGCCACTGCCGCGCCGGGCTACGCCGCGCTGCGCGAACGGCACGGCCTTTATCCCTTCGCGCTCACCGGCGCCGCGCTCGGCGACTACGTGCAGGCCCGCATCAAGACCTACCAGGCACTCGCGGAGGAGCTCGGCTTGCGCCGGTGGAAGCCCTGACCGAGCTCACGCCGAAGGGCGTGACAGCGTTGCCAATTTCTTCTTCGCGCTTTGCAAGAGGCCGAGCCTCTCGACGGGCAGTTGAGCCTTCGTATCCCCCAGCGCGATGATCTCGAGCGCACAGGGCGCCGCCAGCTTCGACGCGAGTGGGTCGTGCGGCGTCAGGCTGTTGAACCTGGCGTGCGAGATGACGTGCATCTTCAGATGGCGGTGGATGTTCTTCGACAGTTTCTGACAGGCGGCCGTCATGGCAGCTTCGTCGGGCGTCAGCTGGCCGTGCACGACGAGGAGTTCCACGGTGCCGTCCTTGTCCTCACCCAGAACGAAGGCGCGCAAGACCGAATCCTTGAACTTGGCGCGAAGCATCGAGCGAACCGGCTCTGCGGCGGCGAACGACTTCAGCGCGATGTTGCGCAGTTCGTCATGGAAGAGGAACGAGCGATCGATCGAAACGGTTTCGGCCTGGTCGGCCTTCGGTTTTTGCCGCTTCAGGATGCCGCTGCTGACAAGGTGCTCCAGGGTGCGCGTCACATCGGCGGGGTCGAGCTTCGAACGCTGGGCCAGATCGCTGGAAGAAAACTGTTGGTCGGGAGCCGCGTAGGCGACCATTAAAAGCTTTTGCACCTCAGGGGCGAAAAGGAAATCTGCGGAGCTCATTTTTTTCCGGTTTTCGACAAGTGGATCGCATTTTCGGCCCCGCGAACGGGTCAGCGCCCCCGATGCGGTTTTATCCACGGCGTTTTCGGGACGAATTCCGTAGGGGCGCATGGTGCAGGCCTACAGCGGCGCTCGACGCCGGCCATCAAGAATGCCTGAACACGAACAAGGAGCTTCAGCCATGGAACAGACGATGGACAAGCCGGGCATGGCCGCGGCGCGGAAGTCGCGGGCCGCCGCGCCCCGATCCAGCTTCGGCTCAGGCTCCGAACGGTACTGGGCACCGTGCCTGGCCGTGGCGCTGCTGGCGGTGTTTCTCTTCTATGTGGCATTGAAAGACCTGGTGCACGAGAGCGCCGCGCGCGCGCCAACCTTGCCGCCCGCGGTCATGCCAGCCCACGTCGAGGCCACCGTGCCGGCCGGCAACCGCACGGCGACACGGTCGTCCGAGGAACCGGCCTTGCCAACGCCCCATCGCGCGCCGCTGGCGAACGCCACCTTCGAGACCGCGGTGATCGCACCCTTGGTGGTTCCCACGCAGCCGCACGCAGAGGCCGTGCCCGCCTTCGTCGAGGTGCACAAGTGCGTGACGCCCGAGGGCGATGCCGCCTATTCCGACGGGCCTTGCCCCGAGGGCGCACGCGCGAGCACGCTGCGAGTGCCGCGCAACCTGCAAGCAGCGGCGAGGCCGTAAGCGGCTCGGGCCGGCCGCCTCAGGCCGCCTTCAGGAACACGTCGTGGTCCGGCGCGAAGTTGGCGTGCAGCGGCAGCATCGCACCGCCCAGCGCGCAGGCTTGCGCACCGGCCCTTCCGCCATGCAGGCGCGGCTGCCAGATGCCTTCCCAGTTGCACCGGCCCAGAGCAGCGCGCGTCTGCTCCAGCAGCGCCTCCAGCAGCGAACGCGACATCGAGCCGTCCATCACCACGTCGGCGAGGTCGAGCACCGCCGTGCCGCTTGCAATGGCATGGGCCAGCGCCACCGATGCCGAGGCAAGCCAGGCTTGCGTTGCCGCCGCAAAAGGCGCCTGCAAGGCGCGGTCGTCGTAGGCCGCGGTGGCATCGAGGCCCTCCCTGCGCAGGCGCTGCTCCAGCTCCCAGAGCGAGGCCACGGCAATCAGCTGTTGCGCGGGCGCACCGCCGGCCGCAGCAGGCTGCATGGGCAGCGAAGCCAACGCCCCCGCGTTGCCGTGCGCGCCGGTATGCAGGTGCGAGTTGATGACGAGCCCGCCGCCCACGAAGGTGTCGACGAACACATACAGAAAACTCTTGAGATCGTGGCCACGGCCCGTGACCAGCTCGGCCACGCAGGCGGCCACGGTGTCGCGCGCATAACCCACCGGCACCTCGGTGCGCGCGCGTACCTCGGCGGCCAGATCCATCTGGTTCCACACGTCGGACTGCGCCTTCGACAAGCCGAGCGTGCGGTGCCAGCCGCCCAGCTGGAACGGCGCGGCCAGCCCCGCGCCCACGGTGCGCACCGCCAGCGGGCCCAGTCCGTCGCGCAGCCGGTGGATGTGCTGCGCAATCGCGGGCAGCAGCTGCTCCGCATCGGGAAACTCGTAGCTGATGGCATGGCGCTCGCGCACCTGCGCGGCAAAGTCGATGAGCAGCCATTCGGCACCCCGCCGGCCCACCTTGATGCCGATGGCAAAGGCCCCGTCAGGGTTGAGCGCCAGCGGTACCGAAGGCTGCCCGATGCGGCCGCGCACGCGGCCCTGCTTGACGATGAGCTGGTCTTCCTCCAGCCGCGCGGTGATGAGCCCGATGGTCTGCGCGCTCAGCCCGGTGAGCCGCGCGAGCTCGGCCTTGGGCAGGCTGGTGTGAACGCGCAGCGCCTGCAGCACCACGCGTTCGTTGAACTGGCGCATGCCGACCTGGTTGGAGCCGCGCGGGCGCAACAGGTCGGGTGGGCGCGCAGCAGCTTCTGCATCAGGCATGGGCCTCCGCGGGCAGCTGGTCGGCAGTCATGGCGCCGGTCATCACGGCCACCGTGTCGCTCATGCTGATCTTCTTCGGGTTGAGCACAGCCGCGCGCTTGCCGAGCCGCGCCACGTGGATGCGGTCGGCCACCTCGAACACATGCGGCATGTTATGGCTGATGAGCACCACCGGCAGGCCACGATCGCGCACGCGGCGGATCAGCTCGAGCACCATGTTGCCTTCCTTCACGCCGAGTGCGGCGGTCGGCTCGTCCATGATGACCACGTGCCGCGCGAAGGCCGCGCTGCGCGCCACGGCCACGCACTGGCGCTGGCCGCCGGAGAGCGTTTCCACCGCCTGCGTCATCGACTGGATGCCGACCTTCAGGTCCGCCATGCGTGCGCTGCTCTCCTGCAGCATCTTCTTCTTGTCGAGCATGCGCAGCACATTGCCCATGAAGCCCGGGCGGCGCAGCTCGCGGCGAGAAAGAGGTTCTCGTAGATGGTCATGGCCGGCGCCACGGCCAGGTCTTGATAAACCGTCTCGATGCCGGCGCGGCGCGCGTCGAGCGGATTGCGAAAGTGCACGGGTGCGCCGTCGAGCAGGATTTCGCCCTGGTCGGGCACGATGGCGCCCGAAAGCGCCTTGATGAGCGACGACTTGCCCGCGCCGTTGTCGCCGATCACCGCGAGGATTTCTCCTTCGCGCAGCTCGAAGTCGACACCGTCTAGCGCCGTGACGTGGCCATAGCGCTTCACCAGGCCCTTGGCCTGCATGATGATTTTCGGATTTGCCACAGTGTTCATCAGCGGGCTCCCCGGCGCGAGAGTTGATCGGCCGCCACGGCAAGAATCACCAGCACGCCCGTAACCAGCACCTGGTAGATCGACGAGACGCCCATCAGCGTGAGCCCGTTGCGGAACACGCCGACGATCAGCACGCCGATGAGCGAACCCAGCACCACGCCGCGGCCGCCGAACAGGCTGGTGCCGCCAAGCACCACGGCCGTGATGGCATCAAGGTTTTCGGTCTGCCCCGCGTTCGGGTCGCCCACGCCGGTGCGCGCCACCGACAGCAGCGAGGCAATGCCGTAGAGCACGCCCGCGGCCACATACGCGCCCAGAAGCACGCGTTGGGTGGGAATGCCGACCAGGCGCGTGGCCTCGGCGTTGTTGCCTACTGCGTAGATATGCCGGCCCGCCGCCGTCTCGCGCAGCACGAACCATGCGAGCAGATAGAGCACCAGCATCAGCACCGCGCCCCAGGTCACTTCGGCGCTGCCGATGGTGAAGGTGGTGCCCAGCCCCGTGAGGCCGGCGGGCAGATCGGTAATGGTCTGCGAGGACGAATACAGCTGCGTAATCGCAAACGCGATGTTCAGCGTGCCCAGCGTCACGATGAACGGCGGCAGCTTGATGCGCGTGACCAGCAAACCGTTGAGCAGGCCGAACAGCGTCGTCACACCGATGCCACACAAAATGGCCACCGGCACCGGCAGCCCGAGCTCGGTGGCGAACTTGCTCATGATGATGCTGCCCAGCGCCATCACCATGCCGCACGACAGGTCGATGCCCGCCGTGAGAATGATCAGCGTCTGGCCGATGGCGATCACGCCGACCACCATCACCTGCTGCATGATCAGCGAGAGGTTGCCGCCCGTCAGAAAGCGGTCGGACTGGGTCGCAAAGAAGATGCATGCGCCAAGCAGGGCCAGCCACGGCCCCAGGGCGCCCCACGGAATGTGGTGCGTCGGAGATTTCGCCATCAAGGTGCTCCGGGCCTTGATTACTTCTTGCCCCAGCACAGCTCGGCGCCCGTCTTGGTGTCCTTGCTGTCGACGCCCGCCACGCTCTTGCCGGCGATGAGCGTCACGCCCGTGTCGACGTAACCCGAAGCCTTCTTGCCCGTCTTGGCATATTCCACGCCCGCCGCCACGCCCATGGCCGCCATCTTGAGCGGGTACTGCTGCGACGTCGCCGCGATCACGCCGGCGTTGGTGTCCTTGATGCCCTGGCAGCCACCGTCCACGGAGACGATCATCACGCCCTTCTCCTTGCCCGCGCGCTTCAGCGCGTTGTAGGCACCGGCCGCGGCGGGCTCGTTGATGGTGTAGACCAGGTTCACGTCGGGCGCCTTCTGCAGGCAGTTTTCCATCGCCGTCTGCGCCTTGGCCTGGTCGCCGAAGCTGTCGGCCATGCAGACGATTTCAGGCGACTTCGACAGCTCGTTCGACTTGGCATCGTTGGCCGCGAGCCCGAAGCCCTTCATGAAGCCGTTGTGCCGCTGCGCACCCACCGGGTGGCCCGGCAGCAGGTCGAGCGCAACGATCTTTGCCGGCTTGCCGGCCATCGCGGCCTTGGCGTATTCGCCGATCAGCACGCCGGCCGTGTAGTTGTTGGTGGCAAAAAGCGCGTCGGTTGCGTCCGGCGGATCGGCCGGGCTGTCGAGCGCAATCACCATCACGCCCTTGTCGCGCGCCTTCTTGATCGCCGGCACGATGGCCTTGGCGTCGCTCGGCGTGATGAGGATGGTCTTGGCACCCGCGGCAATCATGTTTTCCATGGCCGTGATCTGGCCCGCGTTGTCGCCGTCGGCCTTGCCCGAGCCCGAAAGCAGCTTGGCGCCGAGCTTCTTGGCCTCTTCCTGCGCGCCCTCCTTCATCTTCACGAAGAAGGGATTGGTTTCGGTCTTGGTGACGAGGCCGATGACCGGCTGATCGGCGGCAAAGGCGGCGGACGATGCGGCGAGGGACATGGCCGCCAGGGCCAGGATGGAACGGGAGCTGAGCATGTGTGTGTCTCCATGGGCAGACGGCGTGCGCCTGCGGTCTTGGGATCCGGTAGCGGGTCCGGCGAGGGACGCGGCATCCGGGCGCAGGGAGACTATCGGCCAGGAGAGCGACTAAATCAAGTGGATTTAGTTATCGAAAACCCGGAGTCGACCAGAGGAGTCGTCTGATCCGGCTTGCCTTGAAACTTCGCCTTCGCGCAAATATTCGCCATTGACCCAGAAGATCTTTTTTGGCTTGGATCATTGGTGCGAGTCTTGAAAGAATCGCTGCATCGCTCATTTTTTGCGAGGCACTGTCAGAAACCAAGCAGCTGCATACGCGCGTATGTCAGAAGCGCCGCTCCCATATCGGGATTGAATCGTTTGAGCAGAAAAAGGTAGAGCGGGATAGGCGTCGCGTCTTCTTCTTTATCAGGGTCCCAGCCGCCTTCCTCATAGAAGCAACACACGGCACATCGAATCAGTGCAGCAAGGTCCGGTCGTTCGCTTTCGAGGCGACTACAAAGCCTCACTAGCTCGACTCTGCGCGATCTTCGCACCTCGTCACTATCGTCAGTGCCGAAGCTGGCGATTGCCGCTTGAAGGTGTTGAACCAGCAAATTCAACTCAGTAGATGGACTGATTTTTTTTCGACCTGTCCGCTTTTGATAGATGCGAGTAAGAGCTCCGCATCCATCTTCATCATTCGGCTGTAAGTAACCTCGCCACTCGTCAGTTCGTGCTCGAGGGTTTCGAGATCTTCTTCTTCGGCGTCACTAAATGGTCCACTTATTTTTTTGCTCCATCACATACGCCAAGCCGACCCATCACATGTCCACATGAACTACAGAACGGAAGAACGCACGCGGCACGCTCCGCTGTTCGCCGTTCCACAGCGGATCCTGCTCGATGTCATAGACGCCACCATTGGTGCACGCTCCACCCCTGCCCTTGCTGTTCGTTCAACGCGGCAGCGCTTTGCGTGCTCTCGAACGCGAGCACGTCGCCGTCCCATCCGAACGAGGTGGTCGCGTCGCCTGATCGCTTGACGATGCGGCGGCCCAATGGGTCGTAGCTGAAGGTGGTGGTGAGGCCGTCGTGGTCGGTCGCCGCCGTCATGCGGTTGAAGCCGTCCCACGCGAAGACCGTCTTGCGACCGTTCTTCACACGTTTGGCCGCCCGCAAAGCTGATGTCGTCCGATTGACACTGCGTGAAGGTGCTGGTGCCAACGGAAGAACTACTCGCGCACGTCAACGCCTTGCGGTCCCGCGCTCTCGACCAACTCGACATCCGGGCCGAAGTCTCTGTGCTGCGGCTCGTGGTCAGAAAGCTTTTTGTACAGGGCGCGCAAGTAGGCAGGCTTGTCCTCAACTTCATCGAGGTCCACTGCTTGCGGCACTACCCAACCCCAGAGCTTCTCGATCTGACCAGACGACCAGATGTACTCCAGGGCTTCCAGAACTCTTTGCTTGCTCACTGGCCCGAAGCTATCGAAGTCCGCCTTCATTGCATCGAACAGCTTGGCGCGACAAGGCTCTTCATTAATGTGGAACTCATCGAGCTCGTCATCGCTCATGGCGAGCAGGTAGTAGTACATCTTGTGGATGTAGCGAGGAAATATTTGTGTCGTCATGGATCGAGATCCGGATATGCAGTGATGATCCCTTTGGGACCTCTAACTACAGTTGCATGAGTGGTGGTTTCTGGACAGCCTCCGCCGCCTTTCCTGTAACCCTCACCAATGTCGCGCCCCATATTGATCGTAGCTTCGTTGGTTCCCGTGCGATCCATTGCCGTCTTCCCGCGTTGAATCGCATCGAGCTGATCAATGTTGCTCAGGAAGCGCGTTGAATTCGGGCCGCTTGACTTGAGCTTTTTGCAGGGTTGATCTGGTGGCACCCCCGTCTTGGCACGATGCTGCTGCTGTGGCAGCGTGGTGTGTGCCCCGTGCCGCGAGTACGCATGGCCGCCTGAAGCAGCGTCTTGCTGCTGAAGAATTTGACCGGCCCTGCGGTTGGCCCGATTGCCTGCCAATCCGAGCGGGTCAGTCCAGTCGAGAGGATTCGGCGCGTACTGGTGCAGATTGTTGCCCCCAGCCAGCTTGATTGGATCACTGGAGACAAACCGACCCGACAACGGGTCGTAGTACCGATACCGGTTGTAGTGCAGCCCCGTTTCCTCATCGAAATACTGTCCCTGGAACCGAATCGGGTTCCTGAACCCCGCTCTTCTCCCTGCCTCGCTGATGGCCTCCCGCGCCTCGCCCCAGGCCTTGTACTGCACCGACCACGCAATGCTCCCCTCATGGTCCGTCAGTTCCTGCGGCGTGCCCAGGTGGTCGCACTGATAGAAGGCCATATCCTTCCTGTCGAACGCACGCGGCACGCTCCGCTGTTCGCCGTTCCACAGCGGATCCTGCTCGATGTCATAGACGCCACCATTGGTCTCCATCAGCGCCTTCACATCCGTCGTCTCGCTCAGCGCCATTGCGCGCGGCTGCCTGATCTGCACCAGCGGCACGAACGAATTGCGCTCGTGGATGTAGTGCACGCTCCACCCCTGCCCTTGCTGTTCGTTCAACGCGGCAGCGCTTTGCGTGCTCTCGAACGCGAGCACGTCGCCGTCCCATCCGAACGAGGTGGTCGCGTCGCCTGATCGCTTGACGATGCGGCGGCCCAATGGGTCGTAGCTGAAGGTGATGGTGATGCCGTCGTGGTCGGTCGCCGCCGTCATGCGGTTGAAGCCGTCCCACGCAAAGACCGTCTTGCGACCGTTCTTCACGCGCTCGACGAGATTGCCGCGCTCGTCATAGCGGTAGCTGGTCCCGGCGTATTCCTTCAGCAGGTTGTCGAGCAGCTTGTTCGCCGTCCGCTGCGCGGGGCCTTCAGCCTGGGCGGGATCGACGATGTTGCCCGCGGGGTCGAAGGCGAACACTTCGCGGCCCAGGCGGCCGTGGGCTTCGAGCAGGCGGCCTACGGGGTCGTAGCGATAGTCCAGCCGGCCGCGGCGGCTGTCGCCGATGGCGGTGAGCTGGCCGGACTTGTCGTAGGTGTAGCGGCGGCTGAGCTCCAGCGCCTCGATGGCGCCGCGCCCGGTGTGGGAGATGCGTTGCTCCAGCAGGCGGCCGGCCGGGTCGTACTTCTGGCGCTGGCTCAGGCCGTTGCCCTGCTCCCTGGCCACTTCGCGGTGCAGGTCGTCGCGCTCGAAGCCGAGAATGTCCTGCCCGTCGATGAGCAGGCCGTGCACGTGGCCGGAGCCATAGGTCAGCCACTGCGTGACGTGGCCATCGGGGCGCACGGTCGCGATGCGTTCGTTGAGTTCGTCGTAGCGGTGCTGCCAGACGGCCGTGTGCGCGTTCGCGAGGTAATGGTGGTGCTCGCGCGTCAGGTTGCCGGCGGGGTCGTAGAACCACTGCAGCCGCGCGTCGCGATTGGCGGCCTCCAGCAGGCGGCCGTTGCGGTCGTAGGCAAAGCGCTCGCACTGGCCCTCGCTGGCGTTGCGCTCGACAAGGCGGCCCAGCGCATCGAACTGCAGTTGCGTCGTGCGGCCGGCCTCGATCACTTCGGAGAGCTTGCCGGTGGTTGCTTCGTGGAGGTACTCGGTGGTCTTGCGGTCGAAGCCGGTTTCTTCGATCAGGCGGCCCACTGGGTCGTAGCGAAAGTTGTAGTGGCTGCCGTTTTCGTTCTGCAGCTCGGTGAGGCGGCCCAGCAGGTCCCAGTGGTACTTGAGCGAGCGGCCGGCCGCGTCGGTGCGCCCCTCGATGAGACCCGCGCGCGTGTAGCTGTAGCGCGTGCGCCGGCCGAGGGCGTCGGCGTGCGCGAGCAAGCGCCCTTCGGCGTCGTGCGTGAAATGCTCGCTCGTTTCGTCGGGCAGCACGATTTCTTCGAGCTGCCCGGCTGCGTAGCGATAGATGATGGTGCTGCCGGCGGCGTCGACAGCTTTGGCGAGGCGGCCACGTTCGTCGTACTCCCACCGGCTGGTCTTGGCGGAGCAATCGGTGTAGCTCGCGAGCTGGCCCGACGGTGCGTAGGCGAGTACCTTGACGCCGCCCTTCGCATCGGTGATGCGCACCGGCCGCCCGGCCTTGTCGTAGGCGTACTCGGTCTTGTGGCCCAGCGGGTCGATCTCTTCAGTGAGGTGGCCTTGCGCGTCGTAGTCGCGCTTCCATACGCCGCCCTCGGCATCGCGCAGGCCGGTGAGGCGGTGCAGCTTGTCGTATTCAAAATGCACACGGCTGCCGTCGGCGCGCGTGTGCGTCTGCAGGTTGCCGTCTTGGTCGTAAGCGTAGTCGTCGGTGCTGCCGTCGGTGTGCACGTGGCGCGTGACGTTCTTCGCGTCGTCGCGGAAGAACCACTCCTCCAGCTTGTCCGGATGGATGATGCGGTAGGTGTAGCCCCGGATGTCGTAGTAGTACCAGGTCTCGCCGCCCTGCGCATCGGTGACGTAGGTCAGACGGATGTTTGGGTCCCACTCGAGCGTGGTCGCAAAGCTGCCGTCGTCGGACCATTCGCGCACGGCCTTGGCGTCGGCACCGGTGCCGTTGTACTCCAAGTTCATGCCGCGGCCGGTGCGATCGGTGTAGCGGGTGATCAGGTGGTGCGAGTAGCTGTAGCTCCAGCTCGCGCCGTTCTCGTCCTGTGCCGCGACCAGGTCGCGATCGGCATCGTGCGTGTAGGCGGCCAGCTGGCGAACGACCTGGCCGTCTTTCAGCTCCCACAGCGACTGGATGAGGCCCGTCTGCGCATCGGGCTGCGTGCCTACATGCGCCATGACGACATCGCCCTGCTTGCTGACGATGTCGCTCAACACCTGTTCGCCGGTGGATGCGATCACGTGGTCGTAGCGCAGGCCGATGGCGGCGCCATCCTTGGTTTGCAAGCTCACGAGCCGGAAATGCCGCTGACCGCGCAGTTCGACAAGTTCATAGATTTCGCGCCATTCGGCTTGCTCGCCGATGGGCAACGGTTTGCCGAAGTCCAGCGTCAACAAGGTTTCGCTGAGCCGCGTGAGCGTTATTTCTTCAATGGCATCGCGGTGTGCCTGGCCCGGGGCCAGCAGCGGATAGGCATGGCTGCGGCCATCGTCGCCGTGGTAGACGAGGCTGGGCTTCCCCTGGCGCCGGCCCTTGGCCGGCGTGGCAAGGTCCACGCGCATGCTGTAGCGCGTGAGCCAGCGCGCACCCAGGCTGCCCCGGTCGTAGGCGTCGAGGTCGCTGCGATAGGTGCGCGCCCATTCGATGGGCAGCGGCGCCGCCAGCGAAAAATCGGTGTGCGTGAAGCTCTCGCTGCCCGTTACGAAGCTGATGGAATTTGGAGTGCTTGAAACTCCGGGGCAGTTCTTGCAAGCCTTGGGATCGTTCTGTCCTGCGGCCTGCTTGTTGATATGCCCCAGCTGGTTCCCCGGCCTGTCCTGCTCCGACACCGCGCCTGAACGCGGCGGCACAATGGCCGCGCGCCGCCCCTTCTTTCGCTTGATGGCCTCCAGCAGCTTGTGCAGCAGCCACATGATGCTGGCCTGCGCTTCCTTGTCCGCCAGCTTCACGAGCTGCGCGCGGAAGCTGATCTTGAAATCCAACAAGCTTTGGATCACGCCATTGACCCGTCCCGCCACGCTCTCCGGCAGGTAGTCGGTAGCCTTCTTTGCCACGTAGTTGGCTGACTGCTTCGAGTAGCGCACCGCGCTGCCCCACATGCGGCTCCAGGTACTCTCGGTGTTCGGGTCATACACCTTGGATTCGGGCACCGGCGGCGTACCGACGCTGAACAGGTCCTTCTTTCCGAGCACGCGGTTCAGGATGTCGACCAGGTTGTCCACGATGTCGTCGGCCAGGTTCGCGCAGCCTTTCAGCATCTCGCCAAGCAGCCCGATGGCCTTGTCGATGAAGGTTTCCAATTCGCCGACGATGGTGGCGTTCAGGTGCCCCACCAGCGTGGTGATGATCGCTTCGCCCAGATTGGAAGTGGCGGTCTTCAGCTGCTGGCGCACCAGGTGCAGCGTGGGCCGCAGGCTCATGCGGGCCGCCGCCATGGTCGGTGGCGCTGGAATCAGCCCGATCAGGTTGATGCCCAGGCTGACCCAGTTCAGGAACGCGCCAACGCTGTCCTTGGCCTTCTTCTCGACGATGTTGATGAGGTCCAGAAACACGTCCACCAGCGCCATGATGTTGCCGACGATGGGCAGGCTGCCCAGCACCATGGTCAGGCGCTCGAGCGTCACATAGCCGCCCGTGAACGAACGCAGCCAGTCGTCCACCGCCTTGCTGGCCGCAGCGACGTCTTCATCGACGATGGTGTTCAGCGGCGCCACTGCCGTCTGCGGTTCGCGCTGCACCGGCGCCTTGCTTTCGTCCGTCCCTGCCATTTATCTGTTCCCTGTCAGTTGATGTTCGCGCCCTGGAACTCCAGCTGTTCGAACGTGCTGTTCGAGAAGTCCACGCTGCGTCCTTGCAGGCCCTGCGCATGCACCACGGTGCCGCTGCAGTTCAGCACGCCGACGTCGTTCCACCGGCCGCGCGCGAAGCTGATGTCGTCCCACCGGCACTGCGTGAAGGTGCTGGCACCGATGCTGCCGCCGTCGAAGTTCGCGCGCCTGAAGCTGCAGTTGACGAAGGTGCAACCGGTAATCGCTATGCCGCTGAAGTCGCACTGCGTGAAGTTGCAGCCCGTGAACTGGCAGGCGCTCCAGCCCGCCTGCTTGAAACTGGTGCCAGTGAAGCTGGTGCCCGCGAAAGTCGAGCCGGCGAACTGCGCCAGGCCCAGATCGAGCCCCGCGTAGGCGAAGCTGTCGGCTTGTCCGACCAGGCCAGCCGGCGCTCCGCCTGCGCCCTTGCGCCACATGTCGTGGGCAAGGATGATCAACTGCGAGCTCATGTCAGCGGGCTCCACCCGGAAACGACCTTCGCAGTCTCGATTTCCATTAGCAGCCAGCCGGCTTCGACATTGCCGTTTTTCTGCGCCTCCGCAGCCCAGTACGCGGCCTTTTCGAGGTCCGTGCCATCCATGTACAGGTCGTAGGCGAGATTGTGCTGCGCAATGCCATGGCCGCCCTTGGCCGCCATCGACAGCCAGTGCATGGCCTGTTCGGCGTCGGAGAAGGTGAAGGTGTAGTACAGCGAGAGGCGAAAGGCAGACTCGGGGTTGCCGGCCTCGGCCTTTGCGGCCAGCGCAATGCGCTGCTCGTCAGTGAGCGCAAAGCTCTGAGCGCCCGAGATGGGCGAGAGAGACGAGGTCGATCCGGGAGCGTCGCGGTCCATATGACTGTTCTCCATTGCATATGAAAGAGACAAGAACGGTGCGGGCAAAGCCGGGCGTGTCATCGGTGGGTGCTCAGCGGCTTCCGGAGCGCATGGCTTCAATTCTCTGTAGCAGCCGTTCCGCATCCGCATCGCCGTTGCTGCGTGCCTGCGCGGCCCAGCGCATGGCTTGAGCCAGGGAGCCGCCGTCCAATTGCAGGACCACGGCAAGGTCGTACTGCGCCGTCGTCTGGCCGCCCTCGGCTGCCCGGACAAGCCAACGCCGCCCCCGCACCCGGCCGTCCTGGTGCACGAAGTGGTGGTACTTCGAAAGCCGGAACGCGGCCTCGGCATCGCCGGCCTCGGCCTTCGTGACCAGCGCGGCTTCTTCTTTGGGTGTAAGTGAGGCGGACTGCAGCGCCTCGATCTCCCGCAGCAGCCGGCCTGCATCCGCATCGCCGTTCTTGCGTGCCTCTGCAGCCCAGCGCGCAGCCTCAGCGAGTTGCTCGCCGTCCATGTACAGGGCGACGGCAAGATCGTATTGCGCCGCCGCATTGCCGCCCTCTGCCGCGAGCTTGCGCCATCGTCGTGTTTGCGCGCGGTCCTTGTGCACGAAGTTGTAGTACCTCGAAAGCCGGAACGCCGCGTCGGCATCGCCGGCCCCAGCCTTTGCGGCCAGCGCGGCCTGCTCTTCGGGCGCGAGCATGGCGGACTGTGCCGCCTCGATCGCGCCCAGGAGCCGGTCTGCACTTTCATGGCCTTTCTGGAGCGCCTCCGTGGCCCAGCGCGCGGCCTGGACGAGGTCCTTGCCGCCTCTGCTCAGGTCGGAGGCGAGGTTGTATTGCGCTGTCGCATGGCCGTTCTTGGCGGCCACCGTGAGCCAGCGCTGCTCCTGCTCGTAATCCTGGCGTACGAATCCGTAGTACCCCGAAAGCCGAAATGCGGCTTCGGCATCTCCAGCCTCCGCTTTCGACATCAGCTCGGCCTGCTGCTGCAGCGTCAATGCGAAACTCGCAGCGCCGGTGGTAGGGCCCTCGGAGGGGGGGGTACTGTTGTCCATGCAATGGCTCTCCGTGAGATGCGAAAGAGAAAATGCCAGCGCAACCACCGCTGGCCCAGTGAGCAATTTGCCGTATATCTGCTTTATCACAGTGGCCTGAATGTGCGCCATTTGCCCGGGTCAGAGGGGACCATCTTTCTGTCGGGCGTCATACCCATTGGCACCGTTTTTCCGTCCGGCCAGATCCACAGGAAGTTGTCCGGCGCACTCACAGGCGCGTTGAGCTCATTAGCAAGGTGCTGCGCAAAAGGGGCCTCGCCCTTGCCGGTATTGCACGACATCAAGACCACATGCTGCCCCTCCTTGTACGACGGGTGCGCCCGGATCTTCTCGGCAAGCTGGTCGGGCTCCACGCGGTCGTGTGCGGCGTTCCACATGGCTCTCGAGTCGCCGTGCCCGCCCACAGTGAAACCGCCCGGCGGATTCGGAATGTTGTCCGCCGACTTTCGGATCGCCTCGTCGTGCGGGAACATGTTGATATCCACCAGCCCCAGCGGGTCGATGCCGCGCACCGGGTTGTTGCCCGCGTACACATGCAGATTGCGCCCGCCCGCCAAGCCCAGCGGATCGCGCGACACGTAGCGGCCGCTGGCCGGGTCGTAGTAACGGTGGCGGTTGTAGTGCAGGCCAGTTTCGGCATCGAAATACTGGCCCTGAAAGCGGATCGGGTTCGCAAGGCCCGCGCGCCGCCCGGCCTCGCTGATGGCTTCGCGCGCCTCGCCCCAGGCCTTGTACCGGGCGGACCATGCCACGCGACCTTCGTGGTCGGTGAGTTCGTGCGGCGTGCCAAGATGGTCGCATTGGTAGAAGGCGATCTCGTCCCGGGTGAAGCCTTCGGGCTCGGGTTGCTCTTCGCCGTTCCAGAGCGGGTCTTGCTCGATGTCGTAGGCACCGCCGTTGGCTGCCATCAACGCCTTCACGTCGGGCGTCTTGCTCAAGGCAATGGCCTGGGCCTGGCGCACCTGCGCCAGCGGCACGAAAGAGTTTCGCTCATGGATGTAGTGCACGCTCCAGCCCCGGCCTTGCTGCTCTTGCGCACCCGCGAAGGTCTGGGTGCTTTCGAAAGCCAGTGTGTCGCCGTCCCAACCGAACAGCGTCACGGCATCGTGGGCGTGCTTGGCTATGCGCCGGCCCATCGGGTCGTAGCTGAAGGTGGTGGCGGTGCCGTCTTCGACGGTGGCACCGGTCATGCGGCCGAATCCATCCCATGCAAAGGCGGTCTTGCGCCCATTGCGCGTGCGCTCGATGAGGTTGCCATGCTCGTCGTAGCGATAGCGGGTGCCGGCATATTCCTTCAGCAGGTTGTCGAGCAGCTTGTGCGCCGTGGCTTGCTCGGCCGCGAACCCGGTGATCGCCGGGCTGGCGATGTTGCCGGCAGGGTCGAAGGCAAACACCTCGCGGCCGAGGCGGCTGTTCGCCTCCACGAGGCGGTCAGCGGCGTCGTAGCGGTAGCTGAAGTTGCCGTGGCGGCTGTCGCCGATGGCGATCAGGTGGCCAGCCTTGTCGTAGCTGTAGCTGCGGCGCAGTTGCAGCGCCTCGATCGCGCTCGGCCGGGTTTGCGCGATGTCCTGCTGCAGCAGCCGGCCGCCGGCGTCGTAGCGCAGCCGTTGGCTGAGGCCGTTGTGCTGTTCGCGCAAGACTTCGCGGTGAAGGTCGTCGCGTTCGAACCCCAGAATGTCTTCGCCGTCGAGCAGGAGGCCGTGCACATGCCCAGACCCGTAGGTCAGCCACTGGGTGGTGTGGCCGTCAGGGCGAATCGTCGCGACGCGCTGGTTGAGCTCGTCGTAGCGGTGCTGCCAGATTGCCGTGCGCGCGTTCGCAATGTAATGGTGATGCTCACGCGTGAGGTTGCCGGCCGGGTCGTAGAACCACTGCAGGCGCGCATTACGGTTGGCGGCCTCGATCATGCGGCCATTGCCGTCGAATGCGAAGCGCTCGGTCTCCTCGCCGGCAGTGCGTTCGACAAGTCGCCCCATCGCATCGGATCGCAGCTGCATCGCGCGTGCGCCCTCTTCTACCGCCACCAACCGGCCTGTGCCTTCTTCGTAGCGGTAGCTCGTGGTCTTGCGATCGAAGCCGGTTTCCTGGAGCAACCGGCCCACGGGGTCGTAGCTGAAGCTGTAGCGGCTGCCATTCTCGTTCTGCAGTTCGGTCAACCGGCCGAGCAGATCCCACTGGTAGCTGAGCGAATGGCCTGCGGCGTCGGTGCGGCCGGACACAAGGCCCGCGCGCGTGTAGCTGTAGCGCCTTCTGCGGCCGAGCGCGTCGATGTGCGCGAGCAGCCGCCCTTCGGCATCGTGCACGAAGTGCTCCCGCGTAGCGTCGGGCGAGGTGATCTCTTCTAGCCGACCGGGGGAGTTGCCGCCGCCACGCTGCACGATGCCTTCGCCCGAAGGACTGTAGCGGTAGCGCGTGGTCTGGCCCGCAGCGTCGATGGCCTTGATCACCCGGCCGCGGCTGTCGTACTCCCAACGCCGGGTCTTGCCCGAACAATCGGTGAAGCTCGCAAGGAGGCCGCCGGGCGTGTAGCTCAGCAGCTTCGTCCCGCCCTTGGCGTCGGTCACGCGCACGGGCCGCCCGCCCTTGTCGTAGGCGTATTCGGTCTTGTGGCCCAGCGGATCGGTCTCTTCGGTGAGGTGGCCCTGTGCGTCGTAGCCGCGCTTCCACACGCCGCCTTCGGCGTCCCGGATGCCTGTGAGGCGGTGCTGGTTGTCGTACTCGAAGTGGATGCGGCTGCCGTCCGCCCTGGTGTGCGCCTGCAGGTTGCCGTCTTCGTCGTAGGTGTAGTCGTCGGTGGTCCCGTCCGTATGCACGTGGCGGGTGACGTTCTTCGCATCGTCGCGGAAGAACCATTCCTCCAGCTTGTCGGGGTGGATGATGCGGTAGGTGTAGCCCTCAATGTCGTGGTAGTACCAGGTCTCGCCGCCCAGCGCATCGGTCACGTAGGTCAGGCGGATGTTTTCGTCCCATTCGAGCGACAGCGCAAAGCTGCCGTCGTCGGACCACTCGCGCACGGCCTTGGCATCGGCGCCGGTGCCGTTGTACTCGAGGTTCATGCCGCGGCCGGTGCGGTCGGTGTAGCGGGTGACCAGGTGGTGGCTGTAGTTGTAGCTCCAGCTGGCGCCGTTCTCGTCCTGCGCCGCCACGAGGTCGCGTTCCGCGTCGTGCGTGTAGGCGGCCAGCTGGCGCACGACCTGGCCGTCTTTCAGCTCCCACAGCGATCGGATGAGGCCTGTCTTTGCATCGGGCTGCGTGCCCACGTGCGCCAGGATGACTTCGCCCTGCTTGCTGACGATGTCGCTGAGTACCTGCTCGCCGGTGGAGGCGATCACATGGTCGTAGCGCAGGCCGATGGACCTGCCGTCTTTCGCTTGTTGCGCTACAAGACGGTAGCGGGGCTGGCCTTCCACACGTTCGTAGATCTCTTGCCAATCGCCCTGCTTGCCGAAATCCAGCGTCAACAGCGTATCGCTGAGCTGGCTCAGCGTCAGGTCCTCAATGGCATCGCGATGCACCTGTCCAACGGCCAGCATCGGATACGAGTGGCTGCGCCCGTCGACACCGTGGTAGACCAGCCCGCCGTGCGGCGCGATGTCGATGTGTGTCGTGTACGGCGTGATCCAGCGCGCGCCCAGCATGCCGTGGTCATATGCATCCAGCTGGCTGCGATAGACACGCGACCACGAGATTGGAAGCGGCGCGCTCAGAACAAAATCGGTATGCACGAAGCTCTCGCTGCCGGTCGCAAGGCTGATGGAGCCGCCGACGGCCGCGCGCGCCGGCCGGTTGCGGCAGCCCGGGTCCTTGCGGGCGGGTGCCTGTTTGCTGATGTGGCCGAGCGCGGCTCCGGGCTTGTCCTTGTCCGCCTGCGCTCCTTTTGCCGGTGGCACGATTGCCGCGCGCTGGCCCCGCTTGCGCAGCAGCGCGGCCTTGAGCTTGTGCAGCAACCACATGATGCTGGCCTGTGCCTCGCGGTCGGCCAGCTTCGCCAACTGCCCGCGCAGCAGGCGCTTGAAGTCCAGCATCTGCGCGATGACGCCGTTGACCCGGCTCGCCACGCCCGCGGGCAATTGGCTTGCCGCAGCCTTGGCCACGTAGTTCGCCGACTCCTTGGTGTAGCGCACCGCACTGCCCCACATCCGGCTCCAGGTGCTTTGCGTTTTCGGGTCGTGCACCTTGGTTTCGGCCGCCACGGGCTTGGCCACCGTGAACAGGTCCTTCTGCCCCACGACACGCCGCAAGATGTCCACCAGGTTGTCCACGATCCGGTCGGCCAGGTTCGCGCAGCGCTTGAGCATGTCTTCGAGCAGCGCGATGGCGCCATCGATGAACTTGTCAAGTTCGCCCATGATGGTCGCATTCAAATGCCCGACCAGCACGACGACGATCGTCTCGCCCAGGTTCGACGCTGCCGTCTTGAGCTGCTGCCTGACAAGGTGCAGCGTGGGCCGCAGGCTCATGCGCGCCGCCGCCATGGTCGGCGGCAGCGGGATCAAGCCAATCAGGTTGATGCCCAGGCTCACCCAGACCAGGAACGCTTCGACGCCGTCCTTGGCCTTCTTCTCGACGATGCTGATGATGTCCAGGAACACATCCACCAGCGCCATGATGTTGCCGACGATCGGAATGCTGCCCAGCACCATGGTCAGCCGCTCCAGCGTGACGTAGCCGCCGCTGAAGGAACGCAACCAGTCGTCGACCGCCTTGCTCGCCGCCGCGATGTCTTCCTTGACGATGGTGTTCAGGGGCGCGACCGCGGTCTGGCGTTCCCTTTGAGATGGTTGCTGCTGCGATCCTTCCGCCATTGCCCTGTTTTCCCTCTGCCTGAGCCGTCTTGTTATTCGAAATACACGCGGTGCGGCCGTCAGCCCATGAAGCCAGGGGTGCGCGCCGCAAGCGCGGGATTGGTGCCGGCCGTGGCAATGCCCGTCTTGATGCCGGCCGGAATGCCGCCGCTCGCGACGCTGCCTGCCATATTCGTCGCCATGCCAGCGACAGGCGCGCCCATGGGCCCGAGCCGCGCGCCGGCGGCCTGCATCGCCATGCCTGTCGCAGCCTGGCTCGCCTGGCCCAGCAGCGCCTTGGCGCCGCCTTGCTGGATGGCTTGCGCTGCGCCCACGGCCTGCTGCGCCATGCCCGCCGCCTGGGTGACCTGGCCCAGCATGCCCGCGGCCTTGCTGTTCATTCCGGCGACGCCCGCCAATGCGCCCGCCGCGCCGCCGGCTGAACCGGCCAGCCCGGCAAGATTGCCCGCACTGCCCAGAATGCCGGAAAGACCTGGCGCACTACCCGCCGCATCGGCCCCGCCGCCGACAGGTTCCTTGGCCTTCCAATCCTTGGGCGTGCCGAAGTAGCTGCCCTCTTCCCACGGATCGCGCGGGTCCTTGCCGAAGCTGACCTTCGCGGTGCCGATCGGCAGGCCCGACACGGTCGCGAAGCCGTTGCGGTCGAAGGTGCCGGCGTGCGTGCCGCCTTCCGAATCGACCACGGTGAAGTCGCCCTGCGCAACGCCCTGGTGCTTTTCGCCCGTCGGCTTGATGTACTGGTGGTACAGGTCGAGCTGCCCCTTCGGCAGTTGCGGCGGGTTGGGCAGCGAAGGCTTGCCCTCGCTGGCCGGGCCCACGAGGCTGTGCACCGCGGCGTGCTCGCGCCAGGTGCCCGAGGTGCCGTGCTCGATGCCGCCCGAACTCCAGCGGCTGTAGCTGGAGCCGCCGTTGATGACCACCTCTTCCTTCGCGTGGATGGTGATCTTGTTAGCGGTCTGCGTGATGTTGAGCTTGGCCAGCACGTTGACGCTGTCTTTCAGCGCCTTGATGTCGATATCGGCGCTGGCCGCCACCAGCCGCATGCCGGCCTTGGAGGCGAACATGCGGATGGCGCTCTGCACGCTCACCAGGAAGCTCTTGCCCGCGCTCACGCTGGTATGGCCACCGCTGGTGAGCGCGTTGTGCTCGTTGCTCACCATGTGGGTGGAGCCCTGCGCCACGGTCTGCAGACCCTTGGCGCTGGCCAGCGTGAGGTGCGGCTCCTGGAACTCGGGAAAGTCGCCCTGCTCGCGATTGCCGCCCTGGCCCTTGATGGCGTCGTTCTGCTCCTTCAGGCCCTTGGCGACTTCGTCCTGGTCGCCGCTGTCGTGCGCCTCTGCGGCCTGGGCCGCTTCGCTCAGGCCTTCATGCAGGTCGCGCGCCTGCGTGAGGCGGCCGACGGTCTCTCCCATGTCGGTGGTGTGCGCCTGCGCGTTGGGCCGCGGCTCGGTGGTCACCAGCAGGCCCTTGGCCGCGCGCGCCACGCCGTGTCCGTCGGTGCGCAGCTCGAAGCCCTGCCCGCGCGGCTCCTTGCGCCCTGCGGTGTCTTCGATGCGGCCGATGTGCCCCACGCTCAGCTGGCTGGCCTGGTGGTCGCTGCGCAGCTGCGCCTGGATCTTTCCGTTGGTGTCGTCCAGCACCAGGTGATTGCCGCGCCCACCGCCGAGTTCGCGGCTGCGGATGCCCGACAGGTGCTTTTGCTCCGGCAACTGCCATGCCGCCATCGTGTCGGCGTTGTAGACGCAGCCCGTCACGATCGGGTAGTCCGGATCACCGTTCAGAAAATCGACGATCACCTCCATGCCGATGCGCGGCACGGACACCGCGCCGAAAGTGGCACCCGCCCAGGCGGTGGACACGCGCACCCAGCAGCTGGAGTTCTCGTCGTCCTTGCCGAGGCGGTCCCAGTGGAACTGCACCTTGATGCGGCCGTATTGGTCGGTCCAGATTTCTTCGCCGGCCGGCCCCACCACCATGGCGGTTTGCGGACCGCGGGTGCGCGGCTTGGGTGTGGTGCGCTGCGGGCGCCACGCCAGGCTGGTGGGTTGCACGTCGAAGGCAAAGCGCTGCACCGATCCCTCGGTGGCTTCCGCCCCCTCGCTCGCCTGCAGGTTCTCCTGCAGGTGGTAGCTCACGCTCAGCAACAGGTACTGCTGGTTCTGGTCGGCGCGGGGATGGCCGGTCAGGCGCAGCGTGTGGCCGGTGGCAAGCTCGCGCAGGTTGGAGCGCCCGCTGGCGCGGCTGCGCTGGGCCAGTTGCTCTTCGTTGCGAAGTCGCGCATAGGTTTCGCCATCGGCGTGCTGCACGAAGCCACCGGGCCACTCGTAGTTCTCGTAGCCGTCGTGGTCGTGGCCGGGCGGCATCTGCCGCAGGTGCGAGAGGTCGGCCTTGGGCTTCTCGAAGTCGTAGTCGTTGTTGTAGTGATGGCCCGCGCGCACCTCTTCTGCGGTTTCCCAGGCATAGATGCGTTCGCGCTGGCCCATGCCGGATTTTTCGAGCGGGTGGTAGCGCACCGACTCTCCGCCGGGCAGCGGGCCGTGCGAGCTTGCGATGTCGTCCGCAAACACCAGAACGTGCTGCGACGCCTCATGCCTGAAGTAGTAATAGATGCCCTCGAGCTCGCACAGGCGCGAGATGAAATTGAAGTCGCTCTCGTGGTACTGCACGCAGTAGTCCCAGCGGCGGTAGTCGCCCCGGCTGAGCTTCTTTTCGATGGGATAGCCGTAGCTGCCGAGCACGTCCGTCAATATTTCGGGAACGCTCTTGCCCTGGAAAATGCGGAAGTCGCTGCGCCGCGTGGCAAGCCACAGCCAGGGCCGCAGTTGCAGGCGATAGAAGGAATGGCGCGCGTCTTCCTGCTGCAGCCCGAAACGGGTCGCGATGCCGCCAAGGTAGCGCACCCCGCCGCTTTCGGTTTCCACCGCCACGGTGGAGGCCTTGCCGAGCAAGGCTTTCGGGTCGATGGCATTGCTGCTGCCCAGCAGCTCGATGTCGAAGGCATAGAGCTGGCTCAACGCCTCGCGGCCTACCAACTGGCGAAATTGCAACGCCTCGCCAAGGGGCGTCTGTATCGTGACGCGGCGGCTCATTGCGGTGCCGCGGCAAGCCAATAAGACAAACCGCCTAATGCGAATTCATTCAATAAGAATATTGTTTTCAAATTGAGCTTCATGCTCACCTCCCATTGCATCTTTTCACAATTATTTTAAATGTTGATTTATCGTAAAAGCCAATGCAAGGAATTAATCTTTGAGGGAGGATGTGCAAAACTTCCGACCGGCCGTCCAATGCCACGGGCCGTGCGAGATGCGCCGAACCCTGCCTCTGCAATACGGCAAACAATTCATGTAAGAAGAAATAGCGCGTGAGCGCGAAGATCCAGATCGCGGAATTCTTTTGAAATTCAGAATTCGGAAGACGGGCGGCTTACGGCGCTCTTCAAACCACACCTGGCCGTGTCGGCCGCTCCAGCCTCACCACCCGCCACGCACACAGGCTGCCCACCGCCGCCAGCAAGGCCGCCAGCGCGAACATGGTCCGGTAGCCGAATTCCTGCGCAACCGCACCGCCGAGCAGCACGCCCAGCACGCCGCCAAATCCGTAGCCAATCACCGTGAAGAGCGCCTGCCCGCGCCCGCGCAGCCGGCCGGGGAAGCGGCGCGACACCACGGCGATGCAGGTGGTGTGGTGCGCCGCGAAGCTCAGCGCATGCAGCCCCTGTGCCACGACCAGCGCCGCGATCCAGCCGCCCAGCCCCGCGGTCAGGCCCAGCCGTGCCACGGCGGCAATGCCGCACACCAGCATCCAGCGCGGCATCGGCAAAAGGCCGATGAGCCGGCCTTGCAGAAAGAACCAGACGATCTCGGCCACCACCGACAACGCCCAGAGCAGGCCGATGACGCTTTTGCCGTAGCCGAGCGAATCGAGGTAAAGCGAGAAGAATGCGTAGACCGAGAAATGCGACATCACCTGGAAGAACAGCGATGCAAAGAACCACCGCACGGCCGGAATGCGCAGCACCGGCCCGATGGGCTCCTTGACCGCATCGTGCGCTGCCACAGGCTCGCGGATGTCGGGCAGCTTCATCGTCGCGATCAGCACGACGGCCAGCGTGCCGGCCGCCCAGGCCGGAAAGTGCTTCATGCCGAAGCGCTCGAACCACTCGCCCGCAAAGAACACTGTCACCAGGAAGCCGGCCGAGCCGCACAGCCGGATGCGTCCGTAGCGCCCCCAGTCGCCCGCCACCAGCTGCGCCATGGCGGCCTCGGTGAGCGACATCATCGAGCTGGTGTGGGTGAACATCACCAGCAGCACCAGCGCCAGCCACCAGGCGCCGCCGTGCCACCAGAGCCCGAAGGAGCTGGCCAGCGCCACCGCCGCACTGAAGCGCAGCAGCTTCACGCGCTGGCCCGTGTGATCGCTGAGCGCGCCCCAGGCATAGGGCGCGAATACCCGCGTGATCGACTGCACCGACGCCAGCAGGCTGATCGTGAAGATCGGCAGCCCCAGGTCCTTGAGCCACAGCGGCAGGTAGGGGTTGAAGAAGCCGATGTGCGCGAAATAGCTGGCCGACAGACCAGCGAACGCCAGCAGGTGGCCGCGCCCGGCGGCCACTGGTGGCGGGACCGACACTAGAGGAAAGACGCCTGCGGGGACGCGGCTTCGATCTTGTCGGCTTGCTGCGCCTGCACATCGCCGCACTGTGCGCGGTTGCGCAGCGCATGCTCCATGACCACCAGCGCAAGCATGGCCTCGGCAATGGGTGTCGCACGAATGCCGACGCACGGGTCGTGGCGGCCCTTGGTCACCACTTCGACGGGATTGTTGTGAATGTCGATGGACTGGCGCGGGCTGATGATCGAGCTGGTGGGCTTGATCGCGATGCTCACTTCCAGGTCTTGCCCCGAGCTGATGCCGCCGAGGATGCCGCCCGCATTGTTGGTGGCGAAGCCCGTGGGCGTGATCGAGTCGCCGTGCGTGGTGCCGCGCTGGGTGATGCTGTCGAAGCCGGCGCCGATCTCGACCGCCTTCACTGCGTTGATGCCCATCATCGCGTAGGCGATCTCGGCGTCGAGCTTGTCGAACAGCGGCTCGCCCAAACCGATGGGCACGTGGGTGGCCGTCACGCGAATGCGCGCGCCGCAGGAGTCGCCGGCCTTGCGCAGGCGGTCCATGTAGGCCTCGAGCTCGCTCACGTCGGCCACGGGCGCAAAGAAGGGGTTGTTGGGCACATGGTCCCAGCTCTCGAACGGAATGGCGATCTCGCCGATCTGCGTCATGCAGCCGCGAAACACCATGCCGTATTTCTCGGCCAGCCATTTCTTGGCGACCGCGCCGGCCGCCACCATGGGCGCCGTGAGCCGTGCCGAAGAACGCCCGCCGCCGCGCGGATCGCGAATGCCGTATTTCTTCCAGTAGGTGAAATCGGCATGGCCGGGGCGAAACTGCTGGGCGATCTGCCCGTAGTCCTTGCTGCGCTGGTCGGTGTTCTGGATCAGCAGCGCAATCGGGGTGCCGGTGGTCTTGCCTTCATAGACGCCGGAAAGAATCTGCACCGCGTCGGGTTCGTTGCGCTGGGTGACGTGGCGGCTGGTGCCGGGGCGCCGGCGGTCGAGGTCGCCCTGGATGTCGGCTTCGCTCAGTTCCATGCCCGGCGGGCAGCCGTCGATCACGCAGCCGATAGCCGGGCCGTGCGACTCGCCGAAATTGGTGACTGCGAAGAGAGTTCCGAATGTGTTGCCGCTCATGGCGGGGATTATCCCCACAAAGCGGCGGCCACTCACTCAGTCGTGTTTTCCATGCGCCGGGTGAGCGTGCCCAGTTGCAGTTCGATGGAGAAGAGCCGCTCGTTCAGCACGGCGGTCTGCAGCCGTATGGCCTCGATGATGGCCTTGGTCTGCGGGTCCGTGGTGTTTTCGGACAGTTCCGCCAGGTCATGCAGCTTCTTGCGAAGTTCGTTGCTCATGGGAGGCTCCGTTCATCGTCTCGTCGTGGAGCCTGCAGTATGGGTCTTCGCCAGCGCAGAGGCAATGCGGGCAAGCCGGCCACGCGCCCGGCGATCTCCTCGGGGCCGAACCAGGCTTTCAGCGCTTGCGGGTCGGTCCACGCGCGCCAGACTTTTTCGGCGGCGACGGGGTAGTGCCTGCGGAGGGTGAGCGAGGGTCGCTCTTTGGCGGGTGCGACAGGTTTTGCCATTCGGTCTCCTCTTGGTGAGAGAGATAGCGCGCCAGCGCATCGAGGCGCCCGGTCCAGAATTTCTCGTACCGCGACAACCACACAGCCGCCTCTTGCATGGGCCGCGGCGAGAGCTCGCAGCGCACGATCCGGCCCTCTTTCGTGCGCGAGATGAGACCGGCATCCTCGAGCACCCGCAGGTGCTTCATGAAACCGGTCAGCGACATGCCATGCGGCTCGGCGAGCTCGGTCACGCTGAGGCTGCGCTCGCCCAGCGTTTCGAGCACGGTGCGGCGCGTCGGATCCGAAAGCGCGGCGAAGACCGCATCCAGGGTGGCAGCGTCTGAGTGAACCATATGGTTGAGTATCTCGCAGCCAGCCCCTTTTGGGAACGCTTTATGCGTACCGCACCGCAGCATCTCATCCAAACCTGCGAAGGAGCGCCCCATGCTGGACCGAACCACCACCCAGTTCTCCCACGTCAAACCCGGCGACACCGAGTACGTCTCGGGCGGCCTGCGCGATTTCTTTCTCTACCGCGACCTGGGCATTGCAGAGGCCACCAACGGCAAGGTCATCGCGCACCTCGTCAAGGCCAACATGGCACCGGAAACGGGCACCGGCTGGCACCGCCACGAGGCCGACTTCCAGATCGTGATCATGCTCAAGGGCTGGGCCCGTTTCATGTATGAAGACAAGGAAACCCTGGTCGAAGCCGGCGACGTGGTGCACCAGCGGCCCGGCATCCGCCATTTCCTGTTCGATTACTCGCCCGACATGGAATACCTGGAGATCGTCTCGCCGGCCGACTTCAAGAGCATCGACGTCGAGCCGGTGTGCGAAATTCCGCCGCCCACGCCCTGGCCCTGAACGCGGCCCTCACACGCCGTTTTGGCGCCGCCCTGGCGCCGATACACTCCTCGCGTCTCACAAAAACCGACAACAACCGAGGAGAGAGAACTTGCGTATTCATACCCCTGCGGCCCGCCTGACGGCCGGCCTGCTGTTCGCGTGCGCGCTTGCGGCCGCCAACATCGGCAACGCCGCGGCGTCCGCCACTTCCACGGCTCCCCCCACCTCCACCGCCAACGCTCTGGAGGCCGAGCAGGAGGCGGCCTTCAAGGCCGCGAAGGCCGTGCAGAAGGCCGGCCCCGCCGACATCGCCCTGCGCGACCAGGCCCACCTGCACCTGCCGGCCGGCTACGTCTGGGTGCCGACGCCCGCGGCTGCGCAGCTCATGCGCAGCATGGGCAACCGGACCGATGACACCTTCATCGGAGTGATCTTCCCGTCTGACGACGCCGACTGGATGGCGGTCGTCAAGTTCGTGAAAGAGGGCTACATCAAGGACGACGACGCGAAGGACTGGAACGCCGACGACCTGCTCAAGAGCCTCAAGGAAGGCACCGAGGCCGCGAACGAGGAACGCGCCAAGCGCGGCATTGCCAGCATCGAGGTCACGGGCTGGGCGCAGAAGCCGCAGTACGAAGCCTCGACGCACCGCCTGGTCTGGTCGGCCCTCTCGAAGAACAAGGGCAGCACCGGCGAGAACCAGGGCGTCAACTACAACACCTACGCGCTGGGCCGCGATGGCTACATGAGCCTGAACCTCATCACCAATGCGAAGGACCTCGAGACGTACAAGCCCGACGCCGCCAAGCTGCTCGGCGCGCTGCAGTATGACGACGGCAAGAAGTACGCAGACTTCAATTCGTCCACCGACAAGGTCGCAGCCTACGGCCTGGCCGCGCTGGTGGCGGGCGTTGCCGTGAAGAAGCTGGGCTTCTTCGCGCTCGCCCTGGCCTTCCTGGCCAAGTTCGCGAAAATCGCGGTCGTGGCGGGCGGTGCGGCGCTCTGGGGCATCGCCAAGCTCTTCAAGAAGAAGGCCTGAAGAGCGACAGGAGACAGGCACCATGGTGAAGCTGCTGCTGGTTCTGCTGAGCGCGGGCAAGCTCGGCAAGCTGCTGCTGTCGGGCGGCACGATGCTGCTCTCGGTGGTGGCCTATGCCTTCGTCTTCGGCTGGCGCTATGCGGCGGGTTTCGTGGCGCTCATCTTCATCCACGAGATGGGGCACTACCTTGCGGCGAAGCAGCGCGGCCTCCATGTCGGCCTGCCCACCTTCATTCCCTTCGTCGGCGCATGGATCGAGCTCAAGGACCAACCGCACGACGTGGAGACCGAGGCCTGGGTCGGCTTCGGCGGTCCGCTGCTCGGCAGCCTCGCGGCATTGGCCTGCTACTTCGTGGCGCGCGAATCGGACAGCCGGCTGCTGCTGGCGCTGGCCTATGCGGGCTTCTTCATCAACCTCTTCAACCTGATCCCGCTCTCGCCCTTCGACGGCGGGCGGATCACCGCGGTGCTCACGCCGCGCGTCTGGCTCTTGGGCGTGCCGGTACTCGCGGGCCTGTTCTTCTGGCGCCCGAGCCCGATGCTGATCCTGGTGGCGTTGCTCGCCGCGCCGCAGGTGATGCGGGCCTGGAAGTACGACCCGAAGGACCCGGCCAACCAGCAGTACTACGCCGTGTCCACCGAAACGCGGGTGACCTACAGCGTGTACTACATCGGCCTGCTGGCATTCCTGGCGGTGATGGCGCACGACACGCACGAGATGCTGGGCGCGGCGCGCAGCCTGTCCGGCAGCTGAGCGCCCGCGCCCACCTGGCCGGATCGCGGTTGGAGTGAGTTTTCAGAAGCTACCGAAACTCCAGCAAACTCGCGCGACAATCCGCGAATGGCCACCGCACCCGACCTGCCCCCGCTCAACCGCCAGTTCGTCGCCCACTTTGGCGAGATGGGCAGCAAGTGGGGCATCAACCGCACCGTCGGGCAGATCTACGCGCTCATTTTCCTGTCGGAGCGCGCGCTCAACGCCGACGAGATTGCCGAGCTGCTGGAGTTCTCGCGCTCCAACGTGAGCATGGGCTTGAAGGAGCTGCAGGCCTGGCGGCTGGTGCACCTGCGCCACCACCCCGGCGACCGGCGCGAATATTTCGAGGCGCCGGCGGACGTATGGGAAATCTTTCGCGTGTTGGCCGAGGAGCGCCGCCGCCGCGAGATCGAGCCCACGCTCTCCATGCTGCGCAATGCCCTGCTCGAGTCGCCCACGAGCGACGCGGAGCGCCATGCGCAGCAACGCATGCGCGAGATGCACGAGCTGATCGACCGGCTGATGAAATGGTTCGACGACGTCCAGCGGCTCGCGCCCGAAACCGCCATGCAGCTGATGGGCATGGGCGCCACCGTGACCAAGGTGCTGGGCCTCAAGGACCGCATCACCGGCAGCGCTCCCAAAAAGAAGAAGCCGGCTGCCGGCTGAGACCGCACCGAGGCGGCATCAAAGCCGCTCCTGCCCCTGCGACGCTTCGGGCATGGCGAGCTTTTCCTTGCGGATGGCGTCGTCATCCATGAGCTCGTACCACATGGCGTTGAGCACGGCGAAGGCGGCCGCCAGCGGCAGGCCGAGAATCCAGGCGAAGTACCACATCTCTTTTCGTCCTTTCAGTACGCGTGCCCGCTCTCTTCGCGGATGGCTTTTTCGTCGACCTTGCCCCACAGCACGTAGTACACCCAACTGGTATAGGCCACGATGATGGGAATGAAGAAGGCCGTGACCACCAGCATGATGAAGAGCGTGAGGTGGCTCGACGACGCGTCCCACACCGTGAGGCTGGCGCGCGGGTCGATCGACGACGGCAGGATGAACGGGAACATCGATGCGCCCACGCTCAGGATGATGCCGGCAATGCCGAGCGCGGCCGCCAGCAGCGCGAGCACCGGTCGGCGCAGCAGCAGGCCCGCCAGCGCAACCAGCAAGCCGACGAACCCCGTCACCGGCGCGGCCATGGTCCAGGGATGGGCCGCATAGTTGGCAAGCCATGCGCCCGCATGCAGCTCGACGGTCTTCAAGAGCGGATTCGACGGTCCCACCATCTGGACCGCGCTGGTGATGCGGTACCCGCCGATGGCCGAAGCCATCCACACGCCTGCCAGCGCATACAGCACGACAGCCGCCACGGCGGCAATGCTGCCGCAGCGGCGCGCGCGCTCGGCCACCGGGCCCGCGGTCTTGAGCTGCAGCCACGCCGCGCCGTGCACGACCATCATCGCGACCGACACCAGCCCGCACAGCAGCGCGAACGGATTGAGCAGCGCGAAGAAGCTGCCGTCGTAGTGAATGTGCATGTCGGTCGCGAAGCGGAACGGCACCCCCTGCAGCACGTTGCCCACGGCGACGCCAAAGATCAGCGCCGGCACCAGGCCGCTGAAGAAAAGCACCCCGTCCCAGCGCGCGCGCCAGGCCGGGGACTCGCGCTTGCTGCGGAACTTGAAGGCCACGGGCCGCAGGATGAGCGCCGTGAGAATGACGAACATCGCCAGGTAGAAGCCCGAGAACGACACCGCGTACAGCTGCGGCCAGGCCGCGAAGATGGCGCCGCCGCCAAGGATCAGCCACACCTGGTTGCCCTCCCACACCGGGCCCACGCTGTTGATGACCACGCGCCGCTCGAGGTCGGTGCGTGCGGCGAACGGCAGCAGGATGCCGCTTCCCAGGTCGAACCCGTCGGTGACCGCAAAGCCGACCAGCAGCACGCCGATCAGCGCCCACCAGATGATTCGAAGCGTGTCGTAGTCGATGAGTTGATGCAGGATCATGAAGAGCTCCCTGAAGCCGGAATGGCGCGAACTGGCGGAACATGCGAGCGGGTTTCGCCGACATCGGGCGCATGCTCGGCCTCCGGCCCCTTGCGTATCACCTTGAACAACAGCTTCATCTCGATGATGAAGAGCGCGGTGTAGATGGCGATGAATCCGCCGAGCGTGAGGAGCAGCGTCTTCACGCCCAGGTTCGACACGGCCACCGCCGTCGGCAGCACGCCTTCGATCACCCAGGGCTGGCGGCCGAACTCCGCCACCAGCCAGCCGGACTCGATGGCGATCCACGGCAGCGGTATGGCGAACACCGCGGCCTTCAGCAGCCAGCGGTGGCGGTCGAGCCGGCGCCGCGCCGAAAGCACGAAGAAGGTGGCCGTCAGCAGGATCAGCAGCATGCCGATGCCCACCATGATCCGGAACAGCCAGAAGAGCGGCGCCACCTGCGGCACGGTGTCCCATGCGGCCTTGGTGATCTGCTCGGGCGTGGCGTTGCGGGGGTCGTCCACATAGCGCTTGAGCAGCAGTGCATAGCCCATGTCGGCGCCGCTGTTCTCGAAGGTGTCGCGCACGCCCTGCGTCACGGTCTGCGTGCTGCCGGCGGCCCGGATCTGCTGCAGCGCGTCGTAGGCCTTGATACCTTCGCGGATGCGCACCTCGGCGCGCTTTACGAGCTCGTCGATGCCCGGGATCACGGTATCGAGCGAGCGCGTGCCGATCAGGCCCATCACCGCTGGAATATGGATCGCGTAGTGCGTCTCGCGCGCTTCCTGGTCAGGAAAACCGAAGGCGGTGAAGGCCGCGGGCGCGGGATGCGTCTCCCACATGGCCTCGATGGCGGCGAGCTTCATCTTCTGGTGTTCGGTGGAAAGGTAGCCGCTCTCGTCGCCCAGCACCACCACCGACAGCGACGCCGCCAGGCCGAACGAGGCCGCGACCGTCATCGAGCGCTTGGCCAGTTCCAGGTGGCGCCCCTTCAGCACATACCAGGCCGACACGCCGAGCACGAACACCGCCGCGCACACATAGCCCGCCGACACGGTATGCACGAACTTGGCCTGCGCCACCGGGTTGGTCAGCACCGCGAAGAAGTCGGTCACCTCCATGCGCATGGTCTGCGGATTGAAGGCCGCGCCCACGGGGTTCTGCATCCAGCCGTTGGCAATGAGAATCCACAGCGCCGAGAAGTTGGAGCCGATGGCCACGGCCCAGGTGGCGATCAGGTGGCCTACCTTGGAAAGCTTGTCCCAGCCGAAGAAGAACAGGCCCACGAAGGTGGCTTCCATGAAGAAAGCCATCAGCCCCTCGATGGCCAGCGGCGCGCCGAAGATGTCGCCGACGTAATGGCTGTAGTAGCTCCAGTTCATGCCGAACTGGAACTCCATGACCACGCCGGTGGCCACCCCCATCGCAAAGTTGATGCCGAACAGCACGCCCCAGAACTTGGTCATGTCGCGCCATATCACGCGGCCCGTCATGACGTAGACGGTTTCCATGATCGCGAGAATGATCGACAGGCCGAGCGTCAGCGGCACGAACAGGAAGTGGTAGAGCGCCGTGACGGCGAACTGCAGGCGCGATAGCGCGACGATGTCGAGGTCCATGGGTGCTTCCTTTGTGTTCCCTGTTTCTGTCGTTGGCTTCAGTCGGGCCGCAATGCGTTCAGCGCGGCATCGAAGGCGGAGCTGCCGCGCCGCAGCTCGGCAACGATGCGCCCCTGCCGCATGCACACCAGGCGGTCGGCGAGCGCGGCTTCGCGCCGCAGGTGCGTGGCGATCAGCAGCGTGCGCGGGCCGGCCTGCGCGCACAGGCGCCGAAGCACGTCGTGCGCAATGGCGGCATCCAGCGCCTCCGTGGGCTCGTCGAGCAGCCAGAGCGGCACCGGGCGCAGCAGCAGGCGCGCCAGCGCGAGCCGGCGCGACTGCCCACCCGAGAGGCCCAGGCCCCCTTCACCCAGCGCGGTATCGAGGCCGGCGGGGAAAAAAGAACGCACGTCGCTGGCAAGGCCGGCGGATTGCAATGCGTTCCAGAGACGGGTGTCGTCCGCGGTCGGATCGGCGAGCCGGAGGTTGTCGCGCAGGCTGTCCTGAAAAAGTTCGGTGCGCTGGGTCAGAAGGCATGAAGGCTGTGCGTACGCAATGCCCGTCTGCGGCACGATCTCTCCGGCAATCACCGAGAGCAGTGTCGACTTGCCCGCGCCGCTCGCGCCGATCAGCGCCACCCGCTCGCCCGGGGCCATGTCAAGCGAGACATCGTTGAGCGCGGGGACACCGCTGCCGGAGTGCGCCGCGCTCAGGTTGGCCAGGCTCACCGCGCAGGAATGCACTCGGGATTCGACCGCGACGCCCGGCTGCACCTCGTCCGGCGCCATGCGCGGCCCGAGGCGCCGGACCCCGAGCCAGGTGCGGCCGGCGTCGAGCGCACCGCGCCGCAGGGCCGCGAAAGGCTCCGTTGCCGTCAGGGCCACGAGCAGCCCCAGCACCGCGGCAGGTGCGCCGATGGCGCCCTCGCCCATGAGCGTGCCCACCGCCAGCAGCACACCCACCAGGGTCAGCGTGCCGGCCACTCCGTAGGCAGCGCCGGCCGAAGTCTCGAGCCTGTTCAGCGCGAGGTCGGCCTTGGCAAGATGCGCATCGGCGTTCATCAACGCTTCGCGCTGGGCGTCGGCACGCCCCGCCATCACCAGATCGGTCTGGCCTGCGACGAGGTCGACAGTGCGGGCCCGGAGCGCCTCGATGGCATGTGCGCGGCGCAGGGCCGGGCGCCGGGCGCGCCGCGCGATGAACAGCGCCATGCCCCAGCCGACGGCCACCAGCCACAGCAGCAACGCAAGCCCCACGCCGACGTGCATGAGCCCGAGCACCGCGCCCGCGAGCAGCGCCGCGCCCAATGCCGCCGCGGCGGGCACGAGCAACCGCAGATAGAGCGACTCCAGCGCGTCGAGGTCGCAGGTCAGCCGGAACAACAGCCGCGACGGCCGCATCATCAGTTCGCGCGCCGCGCCGGCGCGCGCCCAGCCGCGGAACAGGCGCACGCGCAATGCCGCCAGCACACCGAAAGTTGCATCGTGCGTGACCAGTCGCTCGCCGTAGCGCGATGCGGTGCGTCCCAGCGCGAGCAGCCGGATGCCGGCCGAGGGCATGAACACGTCGAAGGTAAAGGCGGTGGCCGCATGCAGGCCGGCCAGCGCCGTCGCGGTGATGAACCAGCCCGACAGGCCGAGCAAGGCCATGCCTGCCAGCACGGTGACCGCCGCCAGCAGTCCACCCCACAACAGCGCGCGAGGCTGCGTTGCAACGAAGGGCCGCAGCACCAGCCGGAGATCGCGCCAGTCGCTCCGGCTGCGGTGCCGAGCGCCTTCGGGCGGCCGGACGGTGCTCATGCGGCACGCTCCAAGGCTTCGGCGGCCGGTTCGGCGGCGAGACAGATGGAGCGGTTCATGCGCGCCGCCAGGACCGGATCGTGCGTGGCGACGACGAGGGTCTTTCCGTGGGCCAGGCCCAGCAGCGCATTCACCACGTGCCTGGCGGTTTCAGTGTCGAGGTGGGCGGTGGGCTCGTCCACCAGCAGCAGGTCGGCATGCGGATGGACCGCGATGCGCGCCAGCGCCAGCCGCACCGCCTCCCCGCCCGACAAGCCGATGCCGCCCTCGCCCAGCGCCACCTCCGGGTGCGCCTGCGCCACTGTCTCGAGGGAGGCGAAATGCATCGCGGCCGCAACTTGCGGGCGATCCACGCCTGCGCGCCCGAGTGCGACGTTGAACTCGACCGAGCCCGCAAACACGTGCGGCTTCTGTCCCATCCAGCCCATGCGCCGGCGCAGCGCACCCACGGTGCGATCGGACAGCGGCACGCCGCCAATGGAAATTTCGCCGCGCGTGGCCGGCAGCAGCCCCGCCATCAGCGACAGCAGCGCCGTCTTGCCCGTGCCGCTCGCGCCCGTGAGCGCCACGTGCTCGCCGGCCGCAATGCGCAGATCGCAGCCATCGAAGACTTGGCGCTGCTCGCCCGGCCATGCGAAATGCAGGTCGCGGATCACGATGGCAGGCGCGGAGCCTGCGCGAAGCACCCCCGTCGCAGAGCTGGCGACCGGGGCATCCGCTCCAGGCAGCGGCAATGCGCGGGCGCGCAGCGCGTCGAGCGCCTGCAGCGCCGCCTCGCCGGCCGCGCGATCGTGCCAGACCGCCGAGAGTTCGCGCAGCGGCTCGAAGAACGCCGGTGCAAGCAGCAGGATGAACAGGCCTTCTCCCAGGCTCAACTGACGTCCCCAGGCACCGAAACCCAAGGCGCCCAGCAGATGGAAGCCGACGTAGGCCGCCACCATGGCAACGCCCAGCGCCGAGAAAAGCTCCAGCACCGCCGACGAGAGAAAGGCGATACGCAGTACTGCCATGGTCCGCTCCCGCAGCGACTGCGTGGCCTCGCCCAGTCGCTGCGCGGTGGCATCCACCGCACAGAGCGCACGCAGCGTGGCGAGCCCGCGCAGGCGGTCGAGCAGGAAGGCGTTCATGCCGCCCATTTCGACCATCTGCGCCTGGCTCGCCGCCTTGGCGCGCCAGCCGACGATGGCCATGAAAAGCGGAATGAGCGGGGCGGCGGCCAGCAGCACGAGCGCGGCAACCCAGGAAAAGCCGGCAACCACCCCCAGGATGACGACCGGGACCACCATTGCACGCCAGCGTGCGGGCCGGTAGCGCACGAGATAAGGCACCAGCGCTTCCGCCTGTTCGGCGAGCACGCTGGCCGCGCGCCCGGACGCGGCACGTTCGCGGTCCAGCGGCGAACCGGCCGCCAGCGCGAAAGCGGTTTGCGCGCGCAGCGCCGAGAGCTGCGCCCTGGCGCGCCCGAAGATGCGCCGTGCGCCCCATGCCTCGCCAACAGCCCGCAGCACGCCGAGCAGCAGGATGCCGCAAGCCGGCCACTGCACCGCCGAAACCCCCTGCCCCGATGCCAGCCCCTGAACGCCCATGGCCAGCAGCGCCGCCTGCGGAAGCCACGTGAGGGCCGCCACGCCCTGCACGAGGCTCGCGGCATCCAGCAGCGAAAAAACCTGCAGCGGCTGCCGTGGCGAAGGATGTTCGATCATTCCTTGATATTTTGTATTTTCAGTATTTACTGAATATTCGCGATCATATCAAAGGCGAATAACCAGCGAAGCAACCGGAGCGTGACCGCTCCGGCGCCCTCTTGCAACCATTTCAGTGAAAACGGCCACCCCCGCGCTGCCTGCGGCAGGGGCTTTCAGGTCAGGACGAGACCAGCACCCCGCTGACCAGCAGCGCCGCGAACAATGCAGCGACCGCGCGCCACGACGCCGGTCGCACCTCGACCCAGCGGTACAGCAGCAGCGCGGCCGCCACCGAAAGCCCGAAGGTGGCCGCCATGCCCAGCGCATCGATCCAGGCCGCATGCGGGCCCACCTGGCCAACCGCGGCATTCGTGGCCAGGAGCACCGGAAAGTGAATCAAGAACAGCGAGTACGAAATGCGGCCCAGGCGCTGCAGGGGCATGGCCGCGCCTGGCCAGCGCGCCATCGACAGCCAGTCTTGCCGCTGCGCGATCGCGATCAGCAACGCGCTCACGAGCGCCGTGGCAATGCGGCTGCGCCAGTCGATGGCCAGTGCGCCCGCGCCGGCCAGCGCCAGCAGCACGATGGCGCTGTGCCAGGTGCTGGCACGCGTGGCGCGCCCGATCCAGAAGACCAGCATGCCGAGGCCATAGGCGCCGAAGAAATAGAACGCCGTGCTGTCCAGGTCGGCGTAGCGGTTGAAAACCGCCAGCGAGGCCATGGCCACCCCCAGCACCAGCGCGATGGGAATCCAGCGTTCGCGCGAGGCCGGTGCGGCCGCTCGCCGCCGCAGCATGGCGGGCAGCCCCATGAGCGTCAATGCCAGCACGAACAGCTGGAAGTCGATGGCCACGTACCAGACGCCGGTGGACAGCGACTCGTACCCCAGCAGGTCCTGCATCAGCAATCCGTGCGCGAGCAACTGGCCGATGCTGGGCGATGCCGGCACGTCGTCGCCACTCATCCACGGACGCACGAGCGCAGCCACCAGCACGCACACCGTGAGCGCGGCCAGGTACGGCATCACCAGGCGCCCATAGCGCTGCAGGATGCGCGCCAGGGGACGGTCGACGCGCAGCACGCCGTCGGGCGCGAGGCTGGCCGCCGCGAGAAAGCCCGCGATCACCAGGAAGACCTGCACCGCAAGCCGGCCGTCATCGGCCAGCCAGCCCAGGAAGTCCGGCGCCAGGGGAAAGGCGCCCACCGGCATCGAGCCGTAGCGCGACAGGTGGTGCCCGACGATGACCGCGCAGGCGATCCCTTTCGCGATGTCGAGCAGCGGCATGCGCCCGCGCTGCGCGAGCTCTGCGGAAGGCGCCAGGTTGGGCGCTCCGTTCAAAGTGCGAGCCGCTGCCTTGCTTCCAGGTATTCGCGCTTGAGCTTTTCGATGAACGCGGCCGCGCTGGCCACTTCGGTCACGGCGCCGATGCCCTGGCCCGAGCCCCAGATGTCTTTCCAGGCCTTGGCCTTGCTGCCTTCGCCGCCGCCGAAGTTCATGGTCTTGACGTCGCCTTCGGGGAGGTTGGCCGGGTCCATGCCGGCCTTGACGATGCTGGGCGCCAGGTAGTTGCCGTGCACGCCGGTGAAGAGGCTGGAATACACGATGTCGTCGGAGGTGCCGTCGACGATGGCCTGCTTGTAGTCGTCGCTCGCGCGTGCTTCCTCGGTGGCGATGAAGGCGGTGCCGATGTAGGCGAAGTCGGCGCCCATGGCCTGCGCCGCGAGCACCGCGCCGCCGGTGGCAATGGAACCCGACAGCGCGATAGGGCCGTCGAACCACTGGCGGATTTCCTGCACCAGCGCGAATGGGCTCTTCGTGCCTGCATGGCCGCCGGCACCGGCCGCCACGGCAATGATGCCGTCGGCGCCCTTCTCGATCGCCTTCTGCGCGAACTTGTTGTTGATGATGTCATGCAGCGTGACGCCGCCGTAGCTGTGCACCGCGTCGTTCACGTCGGTGCGCGCGCCGAGCGAGGTGATGACGATCGGCACCTTGTACTTCACGACCATTTCCATGTCGTGTTCGAGGCGGTCATTGCTCTTGTGCACGATCTGGTTGATGGCGAACGGCGCGGCGGGTTTGTCCGGATTGGCCTTGTTGTAGGCCGCGAGTTCCTCGGTGATTTCCGCCAGCCAGTCTTCGAGTTGCGCTGCGGGCCGCGCATTGAGTGCCGGCATCGATCCGACCACGCCCGCCTTGCATTGGGCGATCACGAGCTTCGGGTTGCTGATGATGAACAGCGGCGAACCGATGATCGGCAGCGGCAGGTTGGCGAGCACGGGGGGCAGCTTGGACATGTCGTCTCCGGGATAAGGTTTCGGTTTTATATAAGAGGAAGGCCGCATCGCCCGTCAGGTGGGCGACACGGCAGGCCGTAGGTCAGAACGCGTCGAGCGCCAGGGCCGTGACACTCTCGGCGCCGTCGACGATGCTGTCGCGGATGCCCGGCACCTTGTTGAGGATGTGCTCGGCGTAGAAGCGTGCCGTGGCCACCTTGGCCTGCATGAAATCGACATCGACGCTGTGGGATGCAAGGTCTTGTGCAATGACCAGCGAGCGCGCGAGCTGCCAGCCGGCCACCAGGTTGCCCGCGAGCATCAGGTAGGGCACGCTGCCCGCGAACACCGCATTCGGCGATGCCTTGGTCTGGCCCGCGACGAAATCGACGACGTCGACGAATGCTTCGCGTGCGGCCTTCAGGCGTTTGAGGACGGCTGCGGCGGCCGCGCTGTCGCTCTTGGCAAGCTCGGCCTCGGTCTTCTCGATCTGCGCGGCAATGGCCTTCGCGGTCTGGCCGCCGTCGCGCGCCGTCTTGCGGCCCACGAGGTCGTTGGCCTGGATGGCGGTGGTGCCTTCGTAGATCGTGAGGATTTTGGCGTCGCGGTAATACTGCGCCGCGCCCGTCTCCTCGATGAAGCCCATGCCGCCGTGCACCTGCACGCCGAGCGAGGTCACTTCCAGGCTCATCTCGGTGCTGTAGCCCTTGACCAGCGGCACCATGAATTCATAAAAGGCCTGGTTCTGCTTGCGCGCGTCGGCATCGGGGTGGTGGTGCGCAGCGTCGTAGGCTGCGGCGGCCACCGCAGCCATGGCGCGGCAGCCTTCGGTATAGGCGCGCATCGTCATCAGCATGCGCTTCACGTCGGGGTGGTGAATGATGGGGGCGCTGGCGTTGATGGAGCCATCGACCGGGCGGCTCTGCACCCGGTCTTTCGCGTACGCCACGGCATGTTGATAAGCGCGCTCGGCGATCGCGATGCCCTGCATCCCCACGGCGTAGCGGGCCGAGTTCATCATGATGAACATGTACTCGAGGCCGCGGTTCTCCTGGCCAACGAGATAGCCGACGGCACCGCCGTGGTCGCCGTACTGCAGCACCGCAGTGGGCGAGGCCTTGATGCCCATCTTGTGCTCGATGCTCACGCAATGCACGTCGTTGCGCGCGCCCAGCGCGCCGTCCTTGCCGACGATGAACTTCGGCACCACGAACAGGCTGATGCCCTTCACGCCTTCGGGCGCGCCGGTGACGCGGGCCAGCACCAGGTGCACGATGTTCTCGGCCATGTCGTGCTCACCATAGGTGATGAAGATCTTGGTGCCGAACACCTTGTAGGTGCCGTCAGGCTGCGGCTCGGCGCGGCTGCGCACCATGGCCAGGTCGCTGCCGGCCTGCGGCTCGGTGAGGTTCATGGTGCCGGTCCACTGGCCGCTCACCAGCTTTTCGAGGTACACCGCCTTGAGCTCGTCGGAGCCGGCCGTGAGCAGCGCCTCGATGGCGCCGTCGCTCAGGAGCGGGCACAGCGCGAAGCTCATGTTGGCCGAGTTGAGCATCTCGCCGCAGGCCGCGCCGATGGTCTTGGGCAGGCCCTGGCCGCCGAAGTCCGCCGGATGCTGCAGGCCCTGCCAGCCACCCGACACGTACTGCGCAAAGGCTTCCTTGAAGCCGGGCGTGGTCGCCACTTCGCCATCCTTGAACGACGACGGGTTGCGGTCACCCGCCACGTTCAGCGGCGCGACCACGTCCTGGTTGAAGCGCGCGCATTCCTCGAGCACCGCCTGCGCGGTTTCGAGGCCGGCATCCTCGAAGCCGGGCAGCTTGGCGATCTCGCCGATGTTGGCCAGGTGTTCGATGTCGAACAGCATGTCCTTGAGGGGGGCGGTGTAGCTCATGGTCTTGTCTCCAGATACTGCGGATACGAAAAGGGCATCGCGAACGATGCCCTCTGGCTCAATCAGGGCCTGTCAACCCTGCGACGCGGTCAGAGCGCCTTGACGAGTTCCGGCACCGCCGTGAACAGGTCGGCCACCAGCCCGTAGTCGGCCACCGAGAAGATCGGCGCTTCCTCGTCCTTGTTGATCGCCACGATCACCTTGGAATCCTTCATGCCGGCCAGATGCTGGATGGCCCCGGAGATGCCGCAGGCGATGTACAGCTGCGGCGCGACGATCTTGCCGGTCTGGCCCACCTGCCAGTCGTTGGGGGCGTAGCCCGCGTCCACCGCCGCGCGGCTGGCGCCCAGGCCGGCGTTGAGCTTGTCGGCCAGCGGCGTCATCACTTCGGTGAACTTCTCGGCGCTGCCCAACGCCCGGCCGCCCGAGACGATGATCTTGGCGGCGGTGAGCTCGGGGCGGTCGCTCTTGGTGACCTCGCGGCCCACGAAGCTGGACTTGCCGCTGTCGGCCACGCCTTCGGCCGTTTCGACCGCGGCGCTGCCACCGGTGGCGGCCGCGGCGTCGAAGCCGGTGGTGCGCACGGTGATCACCTTGATCGGGTCTGCGCTCTGCACGGTGGCAATGGCGTTGCCGGCGTAGATCGGGCGCTCGAAGGTGTCGGGGCTTTCGACTTTGGTGATGTCGGAGATCTGCGCCACGTCCAGCTTGGCGGCCACGCGGGGTGCCACGTTCTTGCCGTTGGCGGTCGAGGGGAACAGGATGTGGCTGTAGTTGGCAGCAATCGCCAGCACCTGGGCGGCGACGTTCTCGGCCAGGTTCTCGGCCAGGCTCGGGCTGTCGGCCACGATGACCTTGGCCACGCCGGCGATCTGGGCGGCGGCCTTGCCGGCTTCGGCGGCATTGGCACCGGCGACGAGCACGTGCACGTCGCCGCCGCAGGCCAGGGCCGCGGTCACGGTGTTGAGGGTCGCGGGCTTGACGGTCGCGTGGTCGTGTTCGGCAATAACTAGTGCGGTCATGTCGTTGTCTTCCTCAGATCACTTTGGCTTCGTTCTTGAGCTTGTCCACCAGGGTGGCGACGTCGGGCACCTTGATGCCGGCGCCGCGCTTGGGCGGCTCGCTGACCTTGAGGGTCTTCAGGCGGGGCTTGACGTCCACGCCCAGGTCTTCGGGCTTGAAGACGTCGAGCGTCTTCTTCTTGGCCTTCATGATGTTGGGCAGGGTGACGTAGCGCGGCTCGTTCAGGCGCAGGTCGGTGGTGATGACGGCCGGCAGGCTCAGCTGGATGGTTTCCAGGCCGCCGTCGACTTCGCGCGTCACGGTGGCCTTGCCGCCCTCCACTTCGACCTTGGAGGCGAAGGTGGCTTGCGGCAGGTCGGTCAGGGCGGCGAGCATCTGGCCCGTCTGGTTGGCGTCGTCGTCGATGGCCTGCTTGCCCAGGATCACGAGCTGGGGCTGTTCCTTGTCGACCAGGGCCTTGAGCAGCTTGGCCACGGCCAGGGGCTGCAGCTCTTCGGTGGTCTCGACCAGGATGCCGCGGTCGGCGCCGATGGCCATGGCGGTGCGCAGGGTTTCCTGGCACTTGGCATCGCCGCAAGAAACTGCGATCACCTCGGTGACCACGCCCTTTTCTTTCAGGCGAACCGCTTCTTCCACGGCGATCTCGTCGAACGGGTTCATGCTCATCTTGACGTTGGCAATGTCCACCCCGGTGCCGTCGCTCTTCACGCGCACCTTGACGTTGTAATCGACGACCCGTTTGACAGGCACTAGAACCTTCATTGACTTGACTCCATTGGGATTGCAAAAAGGGGGCTTCGAGGGCAACCGGTCATTTTAGAGTCCGACCTCTGCCGGCTCTGCATTCGTATCGGCATGTACCGCGGGGCAACAAAAAAGAACGGTCGTGCTTTTTCGAGATTATACGGCAGCGCCGGGTGGGCCGGAAACACCCGGCGGCAGGGACTCCACGCGCAGCACGCGCTGGGGATACGGAATGTCCACGCCCGCGCTGCGCAGGCCTTCGAGGATGGCGATGTTGATGGCCGAGCGCACGTTGTCCTTGCCCTTGTCGGGGTCCGCGACCCAGAAGTTCAGAACGAACTCGAGTCCATCGGGCGCAAAGTTGGCGAGAAAGGTCACCGGCTCGGGGTCGGTCATGACGCGCGGCTGCGATTTCGCGGCCCCGCACAGGATGGACTGGACCTGCGCCACGTCGCTGTCGTAGCCCACCACGACGCTGGTCGTGATGTTGAACTTGCGGTCCGCCATCGAGAGGTTCTCGACGCGGCTGGTAATGAGCGATTCGTTCGGCACGATGGCCTCGCGGCCGTTGCCCGCACGGATGAGCGTGTAGCGGGTCTTGATGTCGGTGATGCGGCCCTCGAAGGTGTCGACCTTGACGTTGTCGCCAATGCGGATGGAACGTTCGAGCAGTATCACGAAGCCGCTCACGTAGTTGGCCGCCAGCTTCTGCAGCCCGAAACCCAGGCCCACGCCAAGCGCGCCGCCCAGAACCGAGAGCGCGGTGAGGTCGACCCCCACCGCCGCAAACAGCAGCCCGACCAGCAGCAGGACGGCGCGCACCGCGTTCGAGGCGACCTTGCGCATCGAAAGATCGGTCACGGCCTCGAGCAGGATGCGCTTCTCGATGGTGGCGGCAATCCACAGCGCGATCACCAGCACCAGCCCGGCCGATAGCGCGCCCTGGACGATGGTTTGCAGGCTGACGCGCGTCTTGCCGAACGACAGGGTGATGTTGTCGAGTTCGGCCAGCACCGGCGGCAGCAACCCGACGATCCAGAGAATGGCGGCAATCCAGGCCAGCCAGGAGATCGTGCGCTCCAGCAGCCGCACCAGGTTGGAGGTGGGAAACACCGCCCTCATCACGCGCGCGAACAGGCGGATGACCAGCAGCGACAGGAAAACCGACACCGCGATGCGCAGCACCAGCACCGGCTGGAAACCGTTCACCGCGCGGCGGGCGAGCTCGGTGAAAACCAGCGCCAGCAGCGGGAACAGCACGCCGTCGAAGGTGCGCTCGCCGAACCAGATCGAATCCTTGGGCTGGTCGCGCCCGAACCAGCGGCTCGCCACCCAGGCCAGGGCCACGCAAGCCACCAGCGCGGCCAACTCGATGCCCAGGCCGCGCGCGTCGACCTGGCCCAGGCGTTGTGTGAAATCGTTGAAGTTCATCTCTTGGGAAAACATGGCGCCGTGTTCGCGCCTGCGGCTCTACAGATCGGCAAGGACGCGGATGTGCGCTTCGACGCTGCGGGCCAGCGCATCGAGGTTGTAGCCGCCCTCGAGCATCGAGACGATGCGGCCGCGCGCATGGCGCCTGGCAACGTCCTGTATGCGGCTGGTGATCCAGGCAAAGTCGTTCTCGGTGAGGCCGAGCTGGCCCAGGTCGTCCTCGCGGTGGGCGTCGAAACCGGCGCTCACGAAGATCATCTCCGGCGCGAACTCCTCAAGCCGGGGCATCCACATGGCCTCGATCAGCTCGCGCACGTCCATGCCCCGGGTGTAGGCCGGGATCGGCAGGTTCAGCATGTTCGAAGCCGGGTGCTCGGTGCCGCTGTACGGATAGAACGGATGCTGGAAGAAACCCACCATCAGCACGCGCGGATCGCCCGAAAGAATGTTTTCGGTGCCGTTGCCATGATGCACGTCGAAATCGACAATGGCCACGCGCTCCAGGCCATGCACCTCGAGCGCATGCCGCGCCGCGATGGCCACGTTGTTGAGAAAGCAAAAGCCCATGGCCTGCTCTCGGCAGGCATGGTGCCCGGGCGGCCGCACCGAGCAGAACGCGTTCTCGATCTCGCCCGCCATGACCGCATCGGTGGCGGCAATGGCGGCGCCGGCGGCGCGGCGCGCGGCCAGCAGCGTGAATCGAGTCAGGATGGTGTCGGGGTCGAGCTGCGCATGGGTGGGGCCGCCAGCCGGCTCGTCGGCCACCAGGCGCTGGTGAAGCTCTTCGAGGTATTCGAGGTGCGCCTCGCTGTGCGCCCGCGTGATCTGCGAAAGTGTGGCCAGCGGCACGTCCCGGTGTTCGAGGGCATCGCCCACGCCGGTGAGCAGCAGCCTGTCTTCGATGGCATCCAGCCGCTCGGGACATTCGGGGTGGCCCCGTCCCATGTCGTGCTTCCAGCAGTCGCGATGTGTGAAGTACCCGGTCTTGCCCATGTCTTTGCCGTGTCTCTGTCGTATCTAGACCTCACACAGCATGGGGCCGGGCGGTCTTACGGTATCGTTTGCATATGGATACAAATATGGACGTCGCTGCGAAGCTTGCCACTTTGCTGAGTCAGCTTAACACGGTGATCGTGGGCAAGGAGCCCCAGGTGCGCGACTGCGTGGCATGCCTGCTCGCGGGCGGGCACCTCTTGATCGAGGATGTGCCCGGGGTCGGCAAAACCACCCTCGCCCATGCGCTGTCGCACACTTTCGGCCTCCAGTTCTCGCGCGTGCAGTTCACGGCCGACCTGATGCCGGGCGACCTGTCGGGCGTGGCGATCTACGACCGCGGCCAGCAGGCCTTCGTATTCCACCCCGGCCCGATCTTCGCGCAGGTGCTGCTGGCGGACGAGATCAACCGCGCCAGCCCCAAGACGCAGAGCGCGCTGCTCGAGGCGATGGAAGAGAAGCAGGTCACCATCGAGGGCGAAACGCGGCCGCTGCCCACGCCCTTCTTCGTGATTGCCACCCAGAACCCGCAGGACCAGCTCGGCACCTTTGCCCTGCCGGAGTCGCAGCTCGACCGGTTCCTCATGCGCATCTCGCTGGGCTACCCCGACCGCGCCGCGGAGCGCGAACTGCTCGCGGGCGCCGACCGCCGCGAAATGCTGGCCACCCTGCCCGCCATGCTGACCGCGGGCGAACTGACGGCGTTGCAGCAGCGCGTGCAGCAGGTGCATGCCGCCGAACCGCTGCTGAACTACGTGCAGGACCTGATCGCCGCCACGCGTTCCGGCCGGTGGTTTTTGCAGGGTCTCTCGCCGCGGGCCGGCATTGCCGTGCTGCGCGCCGCCAAGGCGCAGGCGCTGCTGGCCAACCGCAGCTACGTCGCGCCCGACGACGTGCAGTCGATATTGCCGCAGACCATTGCGCACCGTCTCACCCCCGTGGGCGATGCGGGCCGGGGCGCCGTGGAGCAGGTGCGCGCGATGATCGCGGACGTGCCGTTGCCGTAAAGATGAACCAGCCCGTGAACCAGTCCCTTTGCCTCCGATGATCGCGTCGCTACGCTCGCGCATCGACGGCTGGTTTCTGTCGCGCCGGCCGCCTTCGGACACGCTGGAGCTCACGCAGCGCAACGTCTACATCGTGCCCACGCGCGCTGGCTGGCTGCTGGGCGCCACCCTGCTGGTGCTCCTGATCGCATCGATCAACTACCAGCTCAACCTCGGCTATCTGCTGACCTTCCTGCTCGCGGGCAGCGTGGCCGTGGGCATGCATGTGTGCCACGCCACGCTGCGCGGCCTGGCCATGCACCTGACGCCGCCCGAGCCGCATTACGCAGGCGCCGCCGCCGTCTTTCGCGTGGTGCTGCACAACACGCGGCGCAGCGTGCGCTACGGCATCGGCATGGCGGTGCGCGGCAGCGGCCAATGGGCCTGGACCGACGTGCCGGCCGAAGGCAGCGCAACCGTCGAGATCGCCTTCCAGCCCGAAAGGCGCGGGCTCCACCCGGTGCCGCCGCTCACGGCCGAAACCCGTTTTCCGCTCGGAACCTTCCGCGTCTGGACGGTGTGGCGGCCCGCCGCGCAGATGCTGGTCTATCCAACGCCCGAGGCGCATCCGCCGCCGCTGCCGCCCGGCGAGCCCCTGTCGGGCCCGGCGGCCACGTCGGCCGCGCTGCGCGCCCAGGCCGCTGGGGAATACGACGGCCTGCGGGCCTATCGCCGCGGCGACCCGCTCAAGCTCGTGGTCTGGAAAAAAGCGGCCCGCGCGCAAGCCACCGGGTCGGAAGACCTGGTGAGCCGTGACACGCAGCAGACCCAGCGCGAGGAGTTGTGGCTCGACGCGCAGGCAGCCAACGTCGCCGACACCGAGGCACGTCTTTCGAGGCTCTGCGCCTGGGTGCTGATGGCGGACCGGCTGGGCGTGGACTACGGTATCCGCGTGGCCGCACGGGTGGTGCAGCCGTCGCAGGGCGAGGCGCACCGCAGAGCCTGCCTGGAAGCGCTGGCCTTATGTTGAACGCCCGCTTTTTCCGCCCGGAGCACCGCGCATGAACAAGTTCATGCGCGAGATCTCGGCGCTGCCAAGGGACGCCAGGGACACCCTCTTCCTGCTGATCGTCATCGCGCTCATCGTGCTTCCACAGGCCGAGAACCTGCCCTGGTGGTGTACCGCCATCACCGCGATGGTCCTGGTGTACCGCGGCACGCTGGCCATCGAGGCCCGTCCGCTGCCGGGCAAGTGGGCACGCGTGGGCCTGCTGGTCCTGACGTTGGCCGCCACCTACGCCACGCACCGTACGCTGCTGGGCCGCGACGCCGGCGTCACACTGGTCGTGATCCTGCTGGCCCTCAAGACGCTGGAGCTGCGCGCCCGCAGGGACGCCTTCGTGCTGTTCTTCCTGGGCTTCTTCGCGATGCTCACGAACTTCTTCTATTCGCAATCGCTGATGACCGCGGTCACCATGCTGCTTGCGCTGCTGGGCCTGCTCACCGCGCTGGTCAATGCGCACATGCCGGTGGGCAAGCCGCCGCTGATGCTGGCGGCGCGCACCGCCAGCTGGATGGCTTTGCTGGGCGCGCCGATCATGCTCGCGCTGTTCCTGCTGTTCCCGCGCTTCGCGCCGCTGTGGGGCACGCCCGCGGACGCCATGGCGGGCCGCACCGGCTTGTCGAACACCATGCGCGTGGGCACCATCGCCAAACTGGCGCTGGACGACCGCATTGCGGCGCGCATCAAGTTCGAGAACGACCGCGTGCCGCCGCAGAGCCAGCTTTATTTCCGCGGCCCGGTGCTCGCGCAGTTCGACGGGCGCGAGTGGACGGCGCTGCCGAGCTGGTCGCGCGGCGCGCCGACATCAGCCAACCTGCGCACCAGCGGCCAGCCGGTGCGCTACGAGATCACGCTCGAGCCCAGCCATCGGCCCTGGCTGCTCACGCTCGATGCGGCGCAAAGTGCACCCGAGGTACCTGGGTTCGAAGTGCTGGGCACGCCGGACCTGCAGTGGCTCGCGAACCGCCCCATCTCCGACCTGGTGCGCTACCGCGCCGAAAGCCATACGCAGTTTGCGAGCGGCCCGACACGGCAGACGGCCGCGCTGCGCCCGTACCTTGCGCTGCCGCCCGGATCGAACCCGCGCACCGCCGCGCTTGCCACGGAGATGCGCGCCCAGCCCGGTCTGGCCAATGCCGATACGCAGGCCTTCGTTCGCGCGGCGTTGCAGCGGCTGCGCACCGGCGGCTACACCTACACGCTGGAGCCGGGTTTCTACGGCAACGACACGGCCGACGAGTTCTGGTTCGACCGCAAGGAAGGCTTCTGCGAGCACATCGCCTCGGCCTTCGTGGTGCTGATGCGCGGGCTGGGCGTTCCGGCGCGCATCGTGACCGGCTACCAGGGCGGCGAACTCAACAGCGTCGACAACTACTGGGTGCTGCGCCAGAGCGATGCGCACGCCTGGGCCGAGGTCTGGCAGGAAGGCGTGGGCTGGATGCGCGTCGATCCCACCGGCGCGGTGTCGCCGGGGCGCGTCGGCCAGTTTCAGCGGCTCGTGCCGCAGCCGGGCCTCTTTGCCGGCGCCATCGGCGCGATGAGCCCGACGCTGGCGCAAAACGTGCGCGCCGCGTGGGAAGCCGTGAACAACAGCTGGAACCAGTGGGTACTCAACTACACCCAGAGCCGCCAACTCAACCTGCTCAAGAGCATCGGCTTCGAAGCGCCGAGCCTCGAAGACCTCGCCTATGTGCTGCTCTACCTGCTGGTGGGCGCAAGCCTGGCCGGCGCGGGATGGGCCTTGTGGGAACGCAGCCAGCACGACCCGTGGCTGCGACTGCTGGCCCAGGCACGCACGCGCCTCGCCAAGGCCGGCCTGAAGGTGCCGGAAACAGCACCGCCGCGCCAGATGGCCGCGCAGGCCGAAGCACGCTTCGGCCCCGCCGCCCAGGCGGTGCGCGACTGGCTGCTGAAGCTCGAAGCCCAGCGCTACGCCGAGGCCTCGCCCGCTTCGCTGGCGGCCCTGCGCAGCGAGTTCCGCCGGCTGAACTGGCCCGCGCCGAACCCCAGGCGCTGAAACCGCATGTGTCCCGCGGCGGTCGGCTTGCGGGCGGACGGCACAATCGCTCCCATGCGATTTTTTCTCCCCGCGCCGCCCCGCGCCGCCGCCGTCGTCCTGCTCGCCGCTTGCTGCGCATGGTCCATGGGCGCACAAGCCCAGAAACCCGCCAACGGCCGCGCGGTGAAAACCGTGGTTGGCAGCACGCCCTATGCCACCCGCGAGGACGCCATGCGCTTTGCCGACGACGTGGCCGAGCGCCGCGGCCTCGACCGCGAATGGGTGCGCGCCACCATTGGCAGCGCCCGCTTCCTGCCGAACGTGCCGCGGCTGATGCTGCCGGGCCCTGCGGGCTCTGTAAAGAACTGGCAGGCCTACCGCAGCCGCTTCATCGACGCGACGCGCATCGCCGCCGGCGTGCGCTTCTGGCGCGCCAATGCCGAGACGCTCGCGCGGGCTGAAGAGGTGTACGGCGTGCCGGCGGAAATCATTGTCGGCATCATCGGCGTCGAGACCATCTACGGCCGCAACATGGGCAACTTCCGGGTGATCGATGCGCTGTCCACGCTCGCGTTCGATTTTCCGCAGGCCCACCCGCGCGCGGCCGAGCGCGAAGCCTTCTTCCGCGGCGAGCTCGAGAGTTTTCTCAGCACCGAGAGCCGCACCTCCGAGGACCCGCTGCGGCCCGTGGGCAGCTACGCGGGCGCCATGGGCATGCCGCAGTTCATGCCGAGCAGCATCGCCAAGTACGCGGTCGATTTCGACGGCGACAGCCGCATCGACCTGGTCGACAACCCGGCCGACGTGATCGGCTCGGTCGCCAACTACTTCAAGGCCTTCGGCTGGACGCCCGGCATGCCCGCCATCTACCGCGTGCATTTCGAAGAGGCCCGCCTCAAGAAAGCGGTGCTCCTGGCACCCGACATCCTGCCGAGCTTCAGCGCCGACAGCTTCGTGGCGGCCGGTGCGGTGCCCGAAGGCGACGGCCTGCGGCACAAAGGCCTGCTCGCACTCATCGAGTTGCAGAACGGCGCCGACGCGCCGCCGACCTATGTGGCCGGCACGCGCAACTTCTACGTGATCACGCGCTACAACTGGAGCAGCTACTACGCGATGTCGGTGCTCGACCTCGGCCAGGAGGTCAAGGCCGCCATGGAGCAATAGCCTGTGACGCCCGAGGCACTGCTGGCCAACTGGAACGCCGCTTGGCGCTCGGTGGGCGTAGCCTCAGCCGATGAGGCGCTGTGCATCGAGCTCCAGCGCCGCTACAGCGAGCCGCAGCGCCACTATCACACCCTGCAGCACCTGGGCGAATGCCTGGCGTGGTTCGAGCATGAGCAAGCGCTGGCCGAGCGCCCGGGCGAAGTGGCGCTCGCACTCTGGTTTCACGACGCGATCTACGACGTGCATGCCCACGACAACGAGGCTCGCAGCGCCGATTGGGCACGCAGCGCCATGCTCGCGGCCGGCGCGCAAGCCGAGGCGGCCGAACGTGTGCACGCCCTGGTGATGGCCACGCGGCACGATGCCGTGCCCGAAGGCCGGGACGCCGAACTGCTGATCGACATCGACCTGTCGATCCTCGGCGCGGAGCGGGCGCGGTTCGACGAATATGAACGGCAGGTGCACGCCGAATACGCCTTCGTGCCCGACGAGGTGCGCTTGCCACGCCGCCGGGCCATCCTGCAGCGCTTCCTGGCGCGGGAGGCGATCTACGCCACGCCTCGAATGCATGCGCTGCTGGAGGCACGCGCTCGCGCCAACCTGGCGCAGTCGATCGCGGCATTGGCCTGATTTCGCCGGGCGCGGGCGAGACAGAGGCGTTTCAGGCCGGCACCAGACGCCACCATTCGGAGCGCGGCTTTTCGCCATTGCGCTCCTCCTCCACCACCCCGATCAGCAGGCCGGCCCCGCCGGCGCCGAGCCTCGATAGCCGCAGCAGATGCGCCGTATCGCGGCACAGCGCAAAGCTCGCGTCGCCTTGCCAGTCGAGACAGCGGGCGACTTCAGCCAGCATCAATGCGGGCTGGCCCTGCATGAAGGTGAAAGGCATCAGCGCGCCTGCGTCGAGCTGCGCCAGGCCTGCATGCGTCGCACCCCAGGCGCCGCGCATGCTCGATACGCGCAGGCGGGCACCCATGGGCAATGCCTCCTCGCCCGCCGCATCGAGGCAGCAGCGCGCGCCGTACATCGCGAGTTCGGTCCAGAGGCCCACGCGCCGTGGCCGCCGGCCGAGCCGGTGCGCCAGCTGGTCGCGCCAATCCGCTGGCAAAGGATCGGCGCTGAAGTGCGCAACGGTGCGCCATGCGACGGCGGAACCGGCGTTCATGCGGTGCAGTCCTGCAGCACCAGCGAGGCGTGTCCACCGCCGAACCCGACCACATTGAGCAGCATGTTGCGCAGCCTGGCGGGCGCCTGCGTGCTCAATGCGATGCCGAGTTCGCCATCGATCGCATACCCTGTCGAAGGCCACGCCCCGGCTTCGATACAGGCGACGATCAACGCCAGTTCGGCGGCACCCGATGCGCCCAGCGTATGGCCAAGCGCCGACTTGAGCGACACCAGAGGCGGCAGCGGATCGAAGACCTGCTTCAGCGCCTGCGCCTCGATCGCATCGTTGACCGGGCTGCCCGCGGCTTGCACCTTGATCAGATCGATATCCCGCGGGTTCAACTTGCTCTGCGCCAGGGCCTCATGGCACATGGCAATCACCGCGCTGGCTTCGGTACCCGAGGGGTTGCGGCCATCGACCACGTTGGACCCGCCGGCAATGCGCCAGCGCGCCGCGCGCGAGCCAATGCGCAATGCGGCCACCGCCTCGCCGAGCACCAGCCCGTTGCGGCCGGCGCCGAAAGGCCGCGCGCCGTCAGGCGAGAGCAACTGCATGGCGCCGAAGCCCGCCACGGTGAAGCGGTTGCCGAGTTCGGCCCCGATGACCAGGGCCTCGTCGGCCTCCCCGCTTCGGATCAGGTCGCAGGCCGCCAGCACGGCATTGAGCGCCGAGGTGCAGGCCGTGGAGATTGTGAGAACCGGCCCTTGCCAGTCGAGCGCGCCGGCCACGAGGTCGGCGAAGTCCTGCAGGTCGCCGCCCAGGCGGAGGTCTTGCAGCTCGTGTTCCATGTTGCCGATGTCCAGCGAGGACGATGCAACGAAGAGCGGGCCGGAGCGCCCGCCTGCACCCTCGCCCGCCTGTGCAGCCACGCTGCGCACGGCGCGCTCCAGCCGCCCGGCCCAGCTGCCATCCTGCGGCGGCAGCATGAACACAGGCCACTGCACGCCCTCGGAGACCGCAACCGGTGTGGGCCGCACACCCCCGCGTGCAAGGGCTGTCACGCAGGACGCGGGATCGTTGCCCAGCGCACAGGCCAGGCCCGTGCCGGCAAGATACACGTCCTCAATGCTCACTCGATGACCTTCGTGCTTCGCACTGCGGTGCGAGCTTGCTTGGGGCGGCCCGGCGCGGCGCTCATGTCTTGCCCGCTTGCGCCAGGTGGTCGGCCAGGTGGGCGATGGAGGTGAGCGCGCGGCGCGTTTCCTTGCTGTCGGGCATGCGCAGGCCAAAGCGCTGCTGGATCGTCATCGACACCTGCAGGGCATCGAGCGAATCGAGATCGAGCCGGGCCTCGGGGCCGAACAGCGGCTCGTCGTCGCCAAGGCCGCCCGGCGGCGCGTCTTTTTCGACGGCCTCGAGCACCATGGCCTTCAGGCTGGCAATGAATTCTGCGGATACGGAGTCGGTCACGATGCGGGCCTGCGAAACAGAAAAACAGCGAGCAGGAACATGGCGGCCGCGAACACCATGAGCCGGCCGACCTGCGGCAGGGTGTCGGCCACGCCGCCGCCGCGCAACAGCACGGTGAGCAGCGCTTCCAACCCCCAGTTCATTGGAGAGATTTCGACCAGCCGCTGCATGAAGCCCGGCATGACGAACTTCGGCACCATGATGCCGCCCGCGGCCGCCATCAGCACGTTGACCATCGGCCCGATGGTCGCGGCCTGTGCATGGCTGCGCACCAGGCAAGCGAGGGCAAGCGACAGGCTCACCGCGGCCAGGCTCACCGCGGCCAGCGCCAGCACCAGCGCGCCCCAATGGATGCCCGCGAGCGAAAGCGCGTCACCGCCGATCAGCGGCATCAGCCAGATGCCGGCGGCCAGCATCAGCACGGCCTGCAGCGCGTTGACGCCAAGGTAAGGCAGCGCCTTGGACATCAGCAGCATGAAGCGTGACACGCCCAGGCTGCGCAGCCGGCCCAGCGCGCCCGAACTGCGCTCCTGCACGAACAGGCTCGAGAGCGATGCGACCACGAAGAACATGCCGAACACCAGCCACGCCGGCACGTTCTGCTGCACCGAGGTGGGCCGCGGCCCGGTGGTCGAATAGCGCTCGGCATTCACCAGCGCCTGGATCGAGGCCCCCGGCGGCGGCCCGGACGTGCCGGGCACCGCCAGCGCGAGGCGCGCCTTCAGTTCGCCCGAAGCGCCGGCCAGCTCCGCGCGCAGCGCGTTGAAAAGGTTGGCATCGATGCCCGGCTCCGTCAGCAGCCGGATGTGGGCCCTGGTCGACAGCGCGGCCGATTCGAGCTCCGCCGAAAGGCCTGGCTCCAGCACGATCACGTACTTGAGCGCGCCGCTGCGCAGCTGCACCTGCCAGTCGGCATCGAGCGCTCGGGGTGCGCCATGGCTGCGCTGCCAGATCTGCTGCAGCCATTGCGCAGGCGTCCCGGTGTCGCGCACGTCCACCGCGTAGCTCAGCTCGGCCAGCGGCGGGCGGTAGATGTCTTTCAGCGTGAGCGACATCAGCACGATGAAGACCATCGGCATGAAGAACAGCGCCGCCAGCCCGTGCATGTCGCGCACGAGTGCGAGCAGTTCCTTCTTGATGAGCGCAAGCAGCATGGCGTTCAGTCCCGCAAGGAGCGATGGGTGAGTGCCATGAAAAGCTGTTCGAGATCGTGGCGGCCGAACTCGGCGTGGCGCACGTCGATGCCTTCGGCTTCCAGGGCCTGCAACACGGGACCTGGGCCGGTGCCTTCGTGCAGGTGAATGCGCCAATGCACGCCGCCCTGCTCCACCGTGCCGAAACGCGAGAGACTCTCTGCGTCGAGCCCGTCGGCCGCCAGCGTCAGCAGCATGGCGCTCTTCGACAGCAGCTCTTCGAGCGAACCTTCGCGCAGCACGCGGCCTTGGTCGAGGATGGCCACGCGGTCGGCGATGGCTTCGATCTCTTCCATGTAGTGCGAGGCATAGATCACCGCCGCGCCTTGCTGCGCCAGGCTCTTGATGGCATCGAGGATGAAGGCGCGCGATTGTGGATCGACGCCCACCGTAGGCTCGTCGAACAGCATCAGCTCAGGTTCGGGCAGCAAGGCGATCGCCAGGTTGAGCCGGCGTTTCAGTCCGCCCGAGAGGCGCTCGGCGCGCACGCCCGCGAACTGTTCGAGCTGGGCAAACTGCGTGCAGGCTTCGATCCGCGCCTTCTTGCGCGCGCCGGAAAGCCCGCCCGCCGCGGCGAAGCATGCGAGGTTCTCGGCCACGGTGAGCATGGGATAGAAGGCCTGGTCCTGCGGCGCCACCGCGATGCGCGTGGGCGCCCGAGCGCGCACTTGCTGCAGCGGTTGGCCGTCGATGCGGATCTCGCCCGACTGCACGGCCAGGGCGCCCGAGAGGTGAGAGATCAGCGTGGTCTTGCCGGCGCCGTTGGGTCCGAGCAGGCCCATCACGCAACCGCGCGGAACCGCGAGCGAGACGTCGGCCAACGCGGGCCGCTCGGCGTGCGGATAGCGGTAGCCGAGGTTCTTCAGTTCGAGCATCGGCGTGTCGCTCGTTCGGGGCGCTGTTCTTCGGGGCACGGCTTTTCGGGACGCGTGCACAGGCCACCGGGTACTCCCCTCCGCGAATGTCCCCCGTCGGCGGGAGCGCGCCCTGAACAGCGCATTTCGCACCCCAAGCACCGAATCGAAAAGCGACGATCCATCTCAGGCAACAACAGCCTTGAGGTCACGAAAGAATGTCTCCTCCTGCTGCGCCTGTTCACGCAGCTTGTCAGCCAGCGCCACCGGATCCACAGGCTCTCGCCCCTTCACCATGCGCGCTGCCTTGAGTGCGAAGGCGCGCCAGCCGTCGCCGATGGCGATGAGCCGTTCGGACATCTGCTGCAGCTGCGGCTTGCCGAGCAACTGCGCCGCCTCTTGCAGGAAGCCCGCATAGATGAAACGGAAGCCCGCCCCACCCGTGCCGATTTCTTCCTGCATGCGCACCACGTGGCCGATGAAATCGACACTGCGCGGATCGGCCGGCGACAGCTTCTGCATGCGCCTGGCCAGCGTGCGCATGCCGCGCACGCCGACAATGGGAATCGGCGCCAACATGGTGCGCACCGTCTTGCGGATGGCTTTTTGCACCGATGCCGCATCGACCGTCTTGCGCTCGATGGCCTGCGGGTAATACATAAGGCCCTTGGGCGCGAGCACGCCCTTGGCAAAGCGTGCACGCGAAAGATCAGCGCTGGCGCAGCGCACCGGCTCCTCGAACACGGGGTCGCTGATCAGGTAGTCGTCGCCCTCCTTGCCGTAGACCAGCAGGTTGTGCGCATTGAAGTGAAAGCGCATGTTGGGCGGAAAGTACGGCAGCCAGTAGACCGAGGTCTGCAGGCCCACGATCTGCCCGCCGGCCAGCAGGGCGTCGAGGCGCTGGGCACCGGCCTCGGGACTGCGGAAGGTCTCGAAGCGGAAGCGCGCGGCCATCGGCGCCAGCAGGCCCTTGATGATGGCCTTGGGCGGCATGCGGTATGAAATGAGCGGCAGCCCCGAAAGCTTGATGAACGGCAGGTAGGCGAACGACAGCGCCGACGACAGGCCGAGCGCCATGCTCTCGGTCATGGGTACGCCGTGGTGGCGCATCAGGTTCGAGATGACGCCGCTTTCGCAGTGCGCAGCTTGTTGATGTTCGAAGTTCACGGCAGGCCTCGCAAGGTGGATACGGGCAGGCCCAGAGCCTCCGAATAACGCGCCAGCTGCTTCGCGGACAGCGCTGCGAAGTGCTTGGGCATCAGGTGGCGCCGTACGCGCCATTGCCAGAATCCGCTGGTCTGCGATAGCAGCGCCACGTCCATGCGACGCTCGTACATCCAGTATTCGAGCGGCGACGCGAGCCCCTGGACCACGCGCTCTCTGGCCGCCTGCGCCTGCACGACGAGCACGTCGACCGCATGGCTGGTGACGATTTCTTCCGCCTCCCAGCCACGCGAACGGGTGGTCACGACGCGGCCCTGCGCGTCGCGCGCATACATGAGCTTGGCGTGGCCGTCGAGTGTGGCGTTGCCTTCCTGCGGAACATCATCAAGATTCATCAGACCGCTTCCAGATAGATGAAACCGCTCGAGAAGCGGCCGCTTTCGGGTACGAACATCAGCAGCTTGTGGCCGGGCTTGATGCGGCCCGAACGGAACAGCTCGTCGAGCATGATGTAGGGCGACGCCGACCCGGTATTGCCCTTGCTCGCCAGGTTGCTGAACCAGCGTTCGCGCGGAATCGCGAAGCCCATCGATTCGAGGCAGCGACTCACCGGCTCGACGAAATAGCCGGACGACAGGTGCGGCAGGAACCAGTCGACGTCGGCCGCCTTCAGGCCGCGCTTCTCGACGATGGCCGCCAGCGGCTCGCCCAGCGTGGCGCGCACGATGTTCTCGTTGAGCAGGCGCACGTCCTGCTTGACGGCGAAGGTCGACTCGCGCCGCCAGTCTTCCGGCGCGGTGCGCGCCCAGCCGTCCAGCCCGCCTTCGGCGTTCTTGTCGGCGCCTGCATACATGCACACCGGCAGCTCGTGCGCGGCGGAAGACAGGTCGATCCATTCCACGCGCAGCGACAGCGGGCCGCGCGGCTCGCGCTCGAGCAGCACGGCGCCGGCGCCGTCGGAGAGCATCCAGCGCAGGAAGTCTTTCTCGAAGGCGAGTTCCGGACGCTCCTCGAGCGCTTCGAGCTTGTGTTCGAGTTCGGCCTCGAACCTGGATCCGCGCATCACGGCCGAAGCCAATTCCGAGCCCGTGGCCACCGCGCGTCGCGCGTCACCCGAACGTACCGACAACCACGCATGCTTGAGCGCCGTGGTGCCCGCCAGGCAGATGCCCGCGCAAGCCACCACCTCGAGCCGCGGCCAGCCGAGCTCGCCATGCACCATCACGGCGTGGTTGGGCATCAGCTGATCGGGCAGCGAGGTGCCGGTGGCGAGGCAATCCACCGGCCCGATGTCGCCCAGCGCCCGAATGGCCGAGGCGGTGAGCTGCGCATTGCTCATGGCGAGCCGGCCGGTGGCCCGGTCGATGGCGTAGTGGCGCGACTGGATGCCGTTGCTGCGAAGAATCAGCCGCCGTGCGCGCGACGCCTTGCCGCCGATGCGACCGAGGACGTCTTCGATGTCTTCATTGCTGACCGGGGCAAAGGGCAGAAAGGCGGCAGTGCGGGTCAGGAAGACATCAGTCGTCATAGAGGGGGGAACGATCCGTGGCCGAGCCCGAGGGGCGCTCGAAATGAGCCGTCATTTTAGTCAGCCACCCCTTGAACAAAGGCCGCAGCAGCGCCTGCAGCGTCAAGCTCACGGGCACGACCGTGACAATCAGCACAAGAAGGAAGACCACATAGAGCAGCAGCAACGGCTTGCGCTGCCATGCGCCGGGCCGCCCCGCCGCCATGATCAGCCTGCCCCAGAGGAAAAAGCTCCGCGTGCCGGCTTTTTCGCTGATCAGCAGCCGGGCGTCGGCCCGCACTGCGCCCAGCCCCGCGAGCAGCGGCTGCGATCCGCGTTCGAGGTCGTTGTGCAGCGCCTCGCGCAGCGCGCGGCCGAAACGGCCCGCGCCCTGGATCTGTTCGGCGCTGAGGCCGGCGTCGGGCATGCCCCAGAAGCCGCGCTTGCGGCCCCAGATGAGCCAGGCCGGCGTGGTGAAAAAAGTGGCCAGCGTCGGGCCGGGGTCGGTCAGCACCACGTTGTCGATCAGGCGTGCGCCCACCGCATCGAGCAGGCCCTTGAGCTTCTCGTGCGCCAGCAGCCACATGTTGCGGCAGGCGATGACCGTGACGACCGGCTTGCCCTCGAGCAGGCGGCTCGCCAGCGAATGCTTGAGAAAGGCGGCAATCGGCTGCGATGGCGCCAGGAACCAGACCTGGTACGGCAGGATGACCAGATCGAAGTCTTCGTCCCCCGAGAGCGAAAGCGGCGCCAGCGGCGGCGGCTTCAGGTGGGCCGACTCCGGAAAGGCATCGAAGAAGGTCAGGAACGGCCAGGGAAACGGAAAATCCGCCTGCGGACGCAGCGTTTCGACGTGAACGGAAATCTGCGGATCGGCCCTGAGCGGCGCAACGATCTGCTCGGCGACGCTGCCGAGCTGGCCGGTCTGCGAATAGTGAATCACCAGGACACGTTTGGGGCGCGCGGCGGGGCTGGAAATGCTTGAGGTCACTTGCTGGGGCTGAGCGGGGGCCGTCGAATGTAAGCCAAGCGTCGCACTGGCGCATCTGCCATTGGTCATGCCGTCGCGCCGGCCCCACGGATAGGGACGAAAAAAAGGGCCGCACCCTTCGGCGCGGCCCTGGTCGGCTGTTTTGCAAGAAACGCAGGCGGTCAGCGCGCCTTGCCTTCCTTCCAGGCTGCCAGCATCTTGCTGTACTCGATGGTCTCGCCCTTGGGCTTTTCGTTGGCCAGCTTCTTCCACGGCGCGTTCTTGTCGCTCAGCCATTTGTTGGGGTCACCCTTGGCGTTGAGCTTGGGTGCGCAGTGGGCCATGCCGGCGCGCTCGAGGCGGGCCATCACGTTGTCCATCTCGTCGGCCAGGTTGTCCATCGCCTTCTGCGGGGTCTTCTCGCCCGTCACGGCCTCGGCCACGTTCTTCCACCAGAGCTGCGCGAGCTTCGGATAGTCGGGCACGTTGGTGCCAGTGGGCGTCCATGCCACGCGGGCCGGGCTGCGGTAGAACTCGACCAGGCCGCCGAGCTTGGGCGCCAGGTCGGTCATGGCCTTGCTCTGGATATCCGACTCGCGGATCGGCGTGAGACCGACGATGGTCTTCTTCAGCGAGACGCTCTTGGAAGTGACGAACTGGGCATAGAGCCAGGCGGCGGCGGTCTTGTTGGCGTCGTGGGCACTGAAGAAGGTCCACGAGCCCACGTCCTGGTAGCCGTTCTGCATGCCCTGCTTCCAGTACGGGCCGTTCGGGCCGGGCGCCATGCGCCACTTGGGCGTGCCGTCTTCGTTCACCACGGGCAGGCCCTTCTTGGTCATGTCGGCCGTGAAGGCCGTGTACCAAAAGATCTGCTGTGCGATCTGGCCCTGGGCCGGCACCGGCCCGGCTTCGCCGAAGGTCATGCCCGTGGCTTCCTTGGGCGCGTACTTCTTCATCCAGTCGATGTACTTGGTGAGTGCATAGACCGCGGCCGGCGAATTGGTGGCGCCGCCGCGCGAGACAGAGGCGCCTACCGGCGTGCACTTGTCGTCGCCCACGCGGATGCCCCATTCGTCGATCGGCATGCCGTTCGGAATTCCGATGTCTGCAGTGCCTGCCATCGAGAGCCAGGCATCGGTGAAGCGCCAGCCCAGCGACGGGTCTTTCTTGCCGTAGTCCATGTGGCCGTAGATCGGCTTGCCGTCGATGGTCTTCACGTCGACGCTGAAGAACTCGGCGATGTCCTCGTAGGCGCTCCAGTTGAGCGGCACGCCCAGGTCGTAGCCGTACTTGGCCTTGAATTTGTCCTTCAGGTCCTTGCGGTCGAACAGGTCGGCGCGGAACCAGTACAGGTTGGCGAACTGCTGGTCGGGCAACTGGTAGAGCTTCTTGTCCGGCGCCGTCGTGAAGCTGGTGCCGATGAAGTCCTTGATGTCCAGACCCGGATTGGTCCATTCCTTGCCCGTCCCGGCCATGTAGTCGGTCAGGTTCATGATCTTGCCGTAGCGGTAGTGCGTACCGATCAGGTCGGAGTCGGAAATCCAGCCGTCGTAGATCGACTTGCCCGACTGCATCGAGGTCTGCAGCTTCTCGACCACGTCGCCTTCCTGGATCAGGTCGTGCTTGACCTTGATGCCGGTGATCTCCTCGAAGGCCTTGGCCAGCGTCTTCGACTCGTACTCGTGCGTGGTGATGGTTTCCGACACCACCGAAATCTCCTTGACGCCCTTGGCCTGGAGTTTCTTGGCGGCATCGATGAACCACTTCAACTCTGCGGTTTGCTGATCCTTGGTCAGGGTCGACGGCTGGAATTCGCTGTCGATCCACTTCTTGGCTTCGGCTTCGCCCGCCGAAGCGCCTTGCGCGGCGAACATCGCCGCTGCCAGTGCCAATGCCGTGTAGCGCATCTTCATGAGTCTGTCTCCTCGGTTGAAAGCTTCCCCGGTTTTTTCGATCGCGGCTCCGGGGAGGCGGAGAGCCGGTCGCGTCTGAAAAAGAATCCTTGGACCTAGCCTTTGCGCATCACCAGCGCCAGGAGAAACATCGACAGCACGAAGCTGATCCAGATCGAGGGCTCGGCCTGCAGGCTCAGCCATTCCTGGAGCTTGCCGGCCAGGCCGATGAAGACCAGGTTCAGGTAGGCCGCCGACAGCAGGCCGATGAAAAGGCGATCGCCGCGCGTCGTGGCAATGGGCAGCCAGCCGCGCCGCATGGTGGTGGGCGACTTGAACTCCCACACCGTCATGCCGACCAGCATGAGCGCGATGCAGATGAAGAAAACGGCCACCGGGGTGGTCCAGACCATCCAGTCGAACATCTACTTGTCTCCTTAGACACGACCCATCGCAAAGCCTTTTGCGATGTAGTGGCGGACAAACCAGATCACGATCGCGCCAGGCACGATGGTCAGCACCCCAGCCGCTGCCAGCGTGGCCCAGTCCATGCCCGAGGCGCTCACCGTGCGCGTCATGGTCGCGACGATCGGCTTGGCGTTCACGCTGGTCAGCGTGCGGGCCAGCAACAGCTCGACCCAGCTGAACATGAAGCAGAAGAACGCCGCCACGCCCACGCCGGCCTTGATGAGCGGCAGGAAGATCCTGACGAAGAAGCGCGGGAACGAGTAGCCGTCGATGTACGCCGTCTCGTCGATCTCGCGCGGAATTCCGCTCATGAAGCCTTCCAGAATCCACACCGCCAGCGGCACGTTGAACAAAAGGTGCGCCAGCGCCACGCCCAGGTGCGTGTCCATCAGGCCGACCGTGCTGTACAGCTGGAAGAACGGCAGCAGGAACACCGCGGGCGGCGTCATGCGGTTGGTCAGCAGCCAGAAGAACACGTGCTTGTCGCCCAGGAACGAATAGCGCGAGAACGCGTACGCCGCCGGCAGCGCCACGGTGAGCGAGATCACCGTGTTGATCGCCACGTAGATCAGGCTGTTGATGTAGCCCGAGTACCACGACTCGTCGGTGAAGATGCGCGCGTAGTTGGCCCAGGTGAGCTCATGCGGGAAGAACGAGAAGCTCGAGACGATCTCCTCGTTCGTCTTGAAGCTCATGTTGACCATCCAGTAGATGGGCAGCAGCGCGAACAGGATGTACAGCACCAGGAAGATGCTGCGCTTGTGGAATCTTTTTTCGTTCATTGTTCTTTCTCCACCTCTTGCGTGCCCACCCGCTGCATCCAGTTGTAGAGCACGAAGCAGAACAACAGGATGATCAGGAAATAGATCAGCGAGAAAGCTGCCGCCGGCCCCAGGTCGAACTGGCCCACGGCCTTCTGCGTGAGGTATTGGCTCAGGAAAGTGGTGGCATTGCCCGGACCGCCACCCGTCAGCACGAAGGGCTCGGTGTAGATCATGAAGCTGTCCATGAAGCGCAGCAGCACCGCGATCATGAGCACGCCGCGCATCTTGGGCAGCTGGATGTAGCGGAACACCGCGAACTTGCTGGCCCCGTCGATGCGCGCCGCCTGGTAGTAGGCATCGGGAATCGAGCGCAGGCCGGCAAAGCACAGCAGTGCCACCAGCGGCGTCCAGTGCCACACGTCCATCACCAGCACCGTAAGCCAGGCGTCCGCCGCGCTGCCCGTGTAGTTGTAGTCAACCCCCAGCTTCTGCAGCGCGTGCCCCAGAAGGCCGATGTCGGCACGGCCGTAGATCTGCCAGATGGTGCCGACCACGTTCCATGGAATGAGGAGCGACAGCGCCACCACCACCAGCACCGCGGAAGACTTCCAACCCTTGGCCGGCATCGACAGTGCCAGGCAGATGCCCAGCGGAATCTCGACCAGCAGCACCGAGAGCGAGAAGCCCAGCTGGCGCCACAGCGCCTGGTGCAGCTCGTCGTCGCGCATCACCGAGGCGAACCATTCGGTGCCGACGAAGACGCGCCGGTCGGGCGAGATGATGTCCTGCACCGAGTAGTTGACCACCGTCATCAGCGGCACGATGGCCGAGAAGGCCACGCAGATGAGCACCGGCAGCACGAGCCACCAGGCCTTTTGATTGATGGGCTTGTTGGTTGGGTTCATTGAAATACCTCCGTGCTCCGCACTGCGGTGCGAGCTTGCTTGGGGCGGCCCTGCGCTGCGCTCATGCCACCAGCTCCTCGTCCTTGTAATAGCAGGTGTGGGTGTCCAGCACCCGCAGCCACACGGTGTCGCCCACTGCCGGCGGCTGGTCGTCCGAGTGCAGCCGTACCTTGACCACGCCGCCGTCGATCTCGGCGCTCAGCATCGCGTGCGTGCCGATGTCCTGCACCTGCTTCACCACAGCCGGCACGGCACCGGCGGCGCCCGCGTTCGACAGGCGCAGGTATTCGGGCCGGATGCCGATCTTGAGCGCACCCTGCGGCAGCTCGCGCGTCGGCACGAGCGGTGTGCCCGCGACTTCGAGCGCGCCGTTCGCGCTCTTCGCGGACAGGAAGTTCATGCCGGGCGAGCCGATGAAGTGGCCGACGAAGGTGTGGGCCGGGCGCTCGAACAGCGCCTCGGCGCTGCCCACCTGCACGGCCTTGCCGCGCGTCATCACCACCACCTCTTCGGCGAAGGTGAGCGCCTCGACCTGGTCGTGCGTGACATAGATCAGCGTGAGCTTCAGCTCGCGGTGGATCTGCTTGAGCTTGCGCCGCAGCTGCCACTTGAGGTGGGGATCGATCACCGTGAGCGGCTCGTCGAACAGCACCGCCGACACGTCGCTGCGCACCAGCCCGCGGCCGAGCGATATCTTCTGCTTGGCGTCGGCCGCGAGGCCTGCAGCGCGCTGGTTGAGCTGCCCGCTCATGTCGAGCATCTCGGCGATCTCGCCCACGCGCTTCTTGATCTGGTCTTCCGGCACCTTGCGGTTGCGCAGCGGAAATGCGAGGTTCTCGGCCACAGTCATGGTGTCGTAGATCACCGGGAACTGGAACACCTGCGCGATGTTGCGTTCCTGCGGCGTGGCGCGCGTCATGTCGCGCCCGTCGAACGTCACCGTGCCCTGCGAAGGCACCAAGAGGCCCGAGATGATGTTGAGCATGGTCGTCTTGCCGCAGCCCGAGGGGCCGAGCAAGGCGTAGGCGCCGCCGTCGCGGAAGCTCATCTTGAGCGGCAGCAGCGCATAGTCGCTGTCCTGCGTGGGGTTGGGCCGGTAGGCGTGCGCCAGGTCGAGATCGATGCGAGCCATAGCTAGTTTCCTTTGCGCCATGCCGGCGCGAGCGCCAGCTTTTCGCCGGCATCGAACACATAGGCTTGTGACGCGCTGAAGTACAGCGTGATCGGCGTACCCAATTCGAAGCGGTGCACCCCAGTGAGCTGCGCCACCAGTTCGCCCACCGCCGTGTCGACGTGAACGAAGGTGTCGGAGCCGGAGATTTCGGCCAGCTCCACCTTGCCGGGCAAGGCGATGTCGCCCTCCCCCGCGCCGACGTTCAATGCGCTTGCACGCAGGCCGACCGTGACCGAGCCCGAAATGCTTTCGGGCACGGCCAGTGCCAGCGCCGGGCCGCCGGCCAGTTGCACCCGGCCCGCCGTTGCGGTGCCGGGCAGCAGGTTCATCGGCGGATCGCTGAAGGCGCGCGCCACGCGCAGCGATTGCGGCGCATGGAACACCTCGGCGGTCGGGCCGTACTGCAGCAGTTCGCCCGCGTCCATCACGGCCGTGTAGCCGCCCAGCAGCAGCGCCTCGCCAGGTTCGGTGGTGGCGTAGATCACCGTCGAATCGCCAGTGGCGAACAGCTGCGTGAGTTCTTCGCGCAGGCCTTCGCGCAGCTTGTAGTCGAGGTTCACCAGCGGTTCGTCGAGCAGCATCAGGGGCGCGTTCTTGGCCAGCGCGCGCGCCAGCGCCACGCGCTGCTGCTGCCCGCCCGACAGCTCGGCCGGCAAACGGTCGAGGAACATGCCGATGTGCAGCTTGTCGGCCAGCGCCTTCACGCGCGCCTCGATGTCCTTCTCGCCGCGCAGCTTGAGCGGCGAGGCGATGTTGTCGGCCACCTTGAGCGACGGATAGTTGATGAACTGCTGGTACACCATGGCCACGTTGCGCTCGCGCACCGGCATGCCGGTCACGTCCTTGCCGTCGACCAGCACGCGGCCCGTGCTGGGCGTGTCCAGCCCCGCCATCAGGCGCATCAGGCTGGTCTTGCCGGCCTGGGTGGCGCCCAGCAGAACGGTGACCGCACCGCTTCTCGGCGCGATGCTCTGTTCGTAGAGCCAGGTTTGCGCGCCGACCTTCTTGGTGACGCGCTCCAGAGTCAATTGCATCAGCGCTTCCCGTTGATCATGTAGAGGTTGTTGGTTGCGCGCGCCTGCAGCCAGTCGGCCACTTGCGCGCGCTCTTCGGCCGTATAGCGCAGGCCGAGCTTCGACCGGCGCCAGAGCACGTCGTCGGCACTCACGGCCCACTCGTTCTCCTGCAGGAAGCGCAGTTCGCGCTCGTGAAGCCCGGGCGCCACCGCTTCGCCCATGTCGGCCATGGACTGCGCATCGCCCAGGAGCTCGGCTACGCGTGCGCCGTAGGCGCGGGCCAGCCGGCGCGCGAGCTTGGCATCGAGCCATGGATAGCGGGCCTGCACCGCGGCCACGAAGCGCTCGAAATCGTCGTCGGGCCGCGTGGCGGCACCGATCCACGCGGATAGATCGCCGCCGGCCAGGAAGGCGCCGTCGGTCCACGCAGGACGCTGCGCGCTCGACTGCCCGAGCATCTTGCCGACCTCGTCGGCCGCGTCTTCGGCCAGCTTGCGGAAGGTCGTGATCTTGCCGCCCCACACCGACAGGAGCGGCGCCGCCGCGGTGTTCGATTCGAGCATGTAGTCGCGCGTGACGGCGGACGGGTCGCCCGACGCATCGTCGAGCAGCGGGCGCACGCCCGAATAGGTCCAGACCACGTCGGCCGGCTTGATCGGCTTCTCGAAATAGCGGCTCGCCTGCATGCAGAGATAGGAAATTTCTTCCTCGGCAATGCGCGCCGCGCCGGGATCGTCGCCGTTCAGCTCGATGTCGGTGGTGCCGATCAGCGTGAACTCGTCCTGGTACGGAATCGCGAAGATGATCCGCTTGTCGGGATTCTGAAAGATGTAGGCATGGTCGTGCTCGAACAGGCGCGGCACCACGATGTGGCTGCCCTTGACCAGCCGCAGGTGCCGGGTGGCCAGCGCCTCGCCCTTGGCCGATTGCGCCACGCCGCGCAGGAACGATTCGGCCCACGGCCCCGCGGCATTGACCACGGCGCGGGCGCGCACCACGCGAATGCCGCCGTCCGCGCCTTCGAGCGTGGCGGTCCAGCCGTCGGCATCGCGCTGCGCATGGACGCAGCGGGTGCGCGTGAGCACCTCGGCGCCGCGCGCCCTGGCATCGATGGCATTGAGCACCACCAGCCGCGCATCGTCCACCCAGCCGTCGGAATAGACAAAACCGCGCTTGAACTGCGGCTTGAGCGGCGCGCCCGCTGCGTGGCTGCGCAGATCGATGCTGCGCGAGCCCGGCAGCACTTCGCGCTTGGCAAGGTGGTCGTACATGAACAGGCCGATGCGGATCATCCAGGCCGGCCGCATCGACGGGTCGTGCGGCATCACGAAGCGCAGCGGCCACATGATGTGGGGCGCGCTCTTGAGCAGCACCTCGCGCTCCTGCAGCGCCTTGCGCACGAGCGAGAACTCGTAGTACTCCAGGTAGCGCAGCCCGCCGTGGATGAGCTTGGTGGACGAGGAAGACGTGTGCGAGGCGAGATCGTCCTTTTCGCACAGCACCACGCGCCAGCCCCGGCCCGCCAGGTCGCGCGCAATGCCGCAACCATTGATGCCGCCACCAACGATCAGAACGTCGCAATCGGTTGCCGGCAGAGGCGAATTGGAGGAGAGATCGCTCACAGAAAATGGGCCCGTAGTTTCGTGACTTCGGTCACAGAAGGGCGCCATTGTATTTTCGCGTCTTTTCATTTGGGTTCCTTTTGACGCGATTTTCCCCCGAGTTTTCCCTTAGAAATCTTCGTTTTCTTTCGCTTTAAAGTGGCGTGGCCTGTACTCTCCTGAGAGTCTTCACGTTCTTTACGACGCCCCTGTGAACTCCAATCCGCGCCAGATCAACCTTCTCGATACCGTGCGCACGCGCGGCTCCGTCACCGTCGAGCAGCTGGCCGACATGCTGGGCGTCACGCTGCAAACGGTGCGGCGCGACGTGCAGCGGCTGGCCGACGAAGGCTTGCTCACGCGCTTTCATGGCGGGGTGCGGGTGCCGAGTTCCACCACCGAGAACATCGGCTACCAGCAGCGCGAAACGCTGCATGCCGAAGGCAAGGCGCGCATCGCGCGGCGCGTGGCCGAGCTGGTGCCCAACGACTGCTCGCTGATCCTCAACATCGGCACCACCACCGAAGCCATTGCCAAGGCACTGCTGCGGCACACGGGCCTGCGCGTGATCACCAACAACCTGAACGTGGCGACCATCCTGAGCGGGAACACCTCGTGCGAGGTGATCGTGGCGGGCGGTTCGGTGCGCCCGCGCGACCGCGCCATCGTGGGCGAGGCCACCATCGATTTCATCCGCCAGTTCAAGGTGGACATCGCACTGATCGGCGTCTCGAGCATCGAGGCCGACGGGTCGCTGCGCGACTTCGACCTGCGCGAAGTGAAAGTGGCGCAGACCATCATCGCGCAGGCGCGCGAGGTGTGGCTCGCGGCCGATGCAAGCAAGTTCAACCGGCCCGCGATGATCCAGCTGGGTACGCTCTCGCAGATCGACCGGCTCTTTACCGACGCCGAGCCGCCACCGCCTTTCACCGACCTGCTGCATGCGGCGCAGGTGCGCCTCGAGATTGCGCGCGGCTGAGCGTGCGCCCCGGACAACAGCGCCAAGAACGCAAGGCAAGCCTCCACGCATGACCAGACTCCAAGGAAACCCATGACCTACCTGCTCGCACTCGACCAGGGCACTTCGAGCTCACGCAGCATCGTGTTCGACCGCGAAGGCCATATCGTCGCCATCGCACAGAAGGAGCTCACGCAGATCTACCCGCAGCCTGGCTGGGTCGAGCACGATCCGATGGAAATCTGGCGCAGCCAGCTTGCGACCGCGCGCGAAGTACTCGTCAAGGCCAAGCTCCAGTCTGCGGACATTCACGCCATCGGCATCACCAACCAGCGCGAGACCACCGTGCTGTGGAACCGCAAGACGGGCCAGCCGGTGCACCACGCCATCGTCTGGCAAGACCGGCGCGCCGAGCCGCTGTGCGCAAAGCTGCGCGACGAAGGCATGACCGGCACCATCCAGGAGAAAACCGGGCTGGTGATCGACGCCTATTTCTCCGGCACCAAGCTGCGCTGGCTGCTCGACAACGTGCCTGGCGCGCGCGCCCAGGCCGAGCGCGGCGAACTCGCCTTCGGCACCGTCGACAGCTGGCTCATGTGGCAGCTCACCGGCGGCAAGGTGCACGTGACCGACGTGAGCAACGCGTCGCGCACGATGCTCTTCAACGTGCACAGCAACGAATGGGATGCAGCCTTGCTCGAGGCGCTCGATATTCCCGCAGCGCTCATGCCGAAGGTACAGCCGTCGAGTTCGCACTTTGCAGATACCGATGCGGCCCTGCTCGGCCGCGCGCTGCCCATCGGCGGCGTGGCCGGCGACCAGCAGAGCGCCCTCTTCGGCCAGGCCTGCTTTGCGGCCGGCATGGCCAAGAACACTTACGGCACTGGCTGCTTCCTGCTGATGCACACGGGTGCGGCGTTCCAGCCGTCGCACAACGGCTTGCTCGTCACCAGCGCCGCGCAGACCGACGCCACACCGCAGTACGCCATGGAAGGCAGCGTCTTCGTCGGCGGCGCCGTGGTGCAATGGCTACGCGACGGCCTCAAGGCCATCAAGGGCAGCGCCGAAGTGCAGTCGCTCGCCGAGAGCGTGCCCGACGCGGGCGGCGTCATGATGGTGCCGGCCTTCACCGGCCTCGGCGCACCCTACTGGGACGCCGACGCGCGTGGCACGATCACCGGCCTCACGCGCGGAACCACGGTGGCGCACATCGCGCGCGCCGCGCTCGAAAGCATCGCCTACCAGAGCGCCGCGCTGCTGCAGGCCATGAGCCGCGATGCGGTCGCGGCCGGCGGCACACCGGTGGCCGAGCTGCGCGTGGATGGCGGCGCGAGCGTGAACGACCTGCTGATGCAGTTCCAGGCCGACCTGCTGGGCATTCCCGTGGTGCGGCCCGAAGTGATCGAGACCACCGCCCTCGGCGCCGCCTATCTCGCGGGCCTGTCGACCGGCGTCTACAGCGACGCGCGGCAGTTGTCGAAGCTGTGGAAGGTGGAACGGCGCTTCATGCCCACCATGGGCCGCGCGCAAGCCGAGGAGTCGATGGCCCGCTGGGAGCGGGCGGTGCGGCAAGCCACCGCCACCTGAGGCGCGTCGGCTCGCGGTTCTTTACTGCGCCGGAACCAGGAAGTCCTGGCTGATGCGCGCGCCCAGCTCGTTCACCCGGTCAAGGAACTGCGTGAGATAGGCGTGCAGCCCGGTCGCAAGAATTTCGTCGACCCGCGCGTACTGCAGGTCGGCCAGGAGCTTGCCGGCGCGGCGCTGGGTTTCGGCGCTCTGCTCGTTCTGCACCTTGGCGAGGTTGTTCACCACCTCGACCAGGCTCGCGTGCAGCGAACGCGGCATGTCGGCACGAAGAATGAGCAGCTCGGCCACGCGCTCGGGCTTGATCACGTCGCGGTACACCTTGCGGTACACCTCGAAGGCCGAGACGCTGCGCAAGATGGCGCTCCAGTGATAGAAGTCGTACTCCTGGTCTTCCTCGGTGGCGGTGCCGAAGAATTCGCTGTTGAGGGCGTGGAACTTCACGTCCACCAGCCGCGCGGTGTTGTCGGCGCGCTCCAGGAAGGTGCCCAGGCGCGAGAAGTAGAAGGCCTCGTCCTGCAGCATGGTGCCCAGCGTGACGCCGCGCGAGAGGTGCGAGCGGAACTTGACCCATTCGAAGAACTGCGCCGGGTCGCGCTCGAAATCGCCGGCGCGCAGCATGCGGTTGACTTCGAGCCAGGTGGTGTTCTGGGTTTCCCAGGCTTCGGTGGTGAGCGCGCCGCGAACCGCGCGCGCGTTTTCTCGCGCGGCCTTGAGGCAGGAGACGATCGAGGACGGATTGCTCTCGTCCTTGACCATGAACTCCATCACGTCGTGGGGCGTGATCTGTTCGTACTTCTTGTTGTACGAGGGCAGCAGCTCGCTGATGGAAAGCACGCCCTGCCAGCCGTACTTGGCCACTTCGGCCGACTGGGGCAGGAGCGAGGTCTGGTAGTTGACGTCGAGCATGCGCGCGGTGTTTTCCGCGCGCTCGGTGTAGCGCGACATCCAGTAGAGGTGGTCGGCGGTGCGTGACAGCATCGTTTGTTCTCCTGATTCCTTGCTTGCTTGCCTGCTGCGCTAGGCCGATTGCGATTGACTTTGCGACTGCGTCGCCTTCGGCTTGGCGCCGCGGTCCGCCTCGAGGATCCAGGTGTCCTTGGTGCCCCCGCCCTGCGACGAATTGACCACCAGCGAGCCTTCCTTGAGCGCCACGCGCGTGAGGCCGCCGGGCACCATCTGCACTTCGCTGCCCGAAAGCACGAACGGACGCAGGTCGATGTGGCGCGGCGCAATGCCGGCGTCGACGAAGGTCGGCGAGGTGGAAAGGCTCAGCGTGGGCTGCGCGATGTAGCCGTCGGGCTTGGCGATCACGGCCTTCTTGAAGTCTTCGATCTCGGCCTGCGTGGCGGCCGGGCCGATCAGCATGCCGTAGCCGCCGGCGCCGTGCACCTCCTTGACGACCAGGTCCTTCATGTTGTCGAGCGTGTACTGCAGCTCGTCCTTGTTGCGGCACATGTAGGTGGGCACGTTCTTCAGGATCGGCTGCTCGCCGAGGTAGAACTCGACCATCTTGGGCACGTAGGGGTAGATCGACTTGTCGTCGGCCACGCCGGTACCCACCGCATTGCAGATGACAACGTTGCCGTCGCGGTAGGCGCGCATCAGGCCCGCGCACCCGAGCGTCGACGTGGGGCGGAACACCTCGGGGTCGAGGAAGTCGTCGTCGACCCGGCGGTAGATCACGTCCACGCGCTTCGGCCCGCGCGTGGTGCGCATGTAGACGAAGTTGTCGCGGACGAACAGGTCTTGCCCTTCGACCAGCTCCACGCCCATCTGCTGGGCCAGGAAGGCGTGCTCGAAGTAGGCGCTGTTGTACATGCCGGGGGTCAGCACCACCACCGTGGGCTCGGCCGTGGCAGCCGGCGCGCTGGCGCGCAGGGTTTCGAGCAGCAGGTCGGGGTAGTGCGCCACGGGCGCGATGCGGTTCTGGTTGAACAGCTCGGGGAAGAGCCGCATCATCATCTTGCGGTTTTCGAGCATGTAGCTCACGCCGCTGGGCACCCGCAGGTTGTCCTCGAGCACGTAGTACTCGCCGTTGCCCTGGGCGTCGGGCGCCCGGACGATGTCGATGCCCGAGATGTTGGAGTAGACGTTGTGCGGCACGCTGACGCCCATCATTTCGGGGCGGAATTGCGCGTTGTTCAGGATCTGCTCGGCCGGAATGATGCCGGCCTTGATGATTTCCTGGTCGTGATAGACGTCATGCAGGAAGCGGTTGAGCGCCGTGACGCGCTGCACCAGCCCCTTTTCCATGCTCTCCCACTCATGGGCGGGAATGATGCGCGGCAGCAGATCGAACGGTATGAGCCGTTCGGTACCCGAACCATCCTCGTCCTTCGCGCCGTACACCGCAAAGGTGATGCCGACCCGGCGGAAGATCATTTCCGCCTCCTCGCGACGCGCCCGCATCACTTCGCCGGGTTGCTTCGCGAGCCATTGGTCGTAGCGCTTGTAGTGTTGCCTGATTGCAGCCCCCGCATAGGGCAACTGCTCATACATCTCATCGAATTTGTGCATGGAACGACCAATCTCCTTGAGCCATAGCTTAGCAAGTTCGAGGCCAGTGAAAGCCCTATGTTGGCGCAGCCACACGTCTTCAAGGCAGGCGGTGGTGCCAGTAACGGGCCTGGCGCTCCCGTTCGCAGCCGACCTCGTCAGGCGCCCGGCTGTGCCATGAAGCGGCGCCGCAGGGCACGTTTTCGACCAGCCGTACGCCGTGCGCAGCATAGCGCTCGACCACCTCCGGGGCCGGATGACCGAAGCGATTGCGATAGCCTGCCTGGACCAGCGCGATGCGCGGGCGCACCGCCTCGAGCAGCACCGCGCTCGACGAGGTCTTGCTGCCATGGTGCGGCGCCAGCAATACATCGGCCCGCAGCGCCGGGGTTCGCGACACCAGCGCCGCTTCCTGCAGGCGCTCGATGTCGCCGGCCAGCAGCGCCGTGGCGCGGCCGTTGGCGACACGCAGCACGCAGGAAATGGCATTGGGCTTGGTGAAGGAAAGGTAGTCGGCGGCCACAGGATGGAGAACTTCGAAATCCACGCCATCCCAGCGCCAGCGCTGGCCGGCTTCGCAGCGCCGGGCCGGGCGCACCGACTGCAGCGTATGCCCGGCTTCGATCGAACTCAGGAGCGCGGCCTGCGGCTGCATCGCGAGCACCGCGGCCGCGCCACCCGTGTGGTCGCTGTCGCGGTGGCTCAGCAGCAGCATGTCCAGGCGTTCGTCGAAGGCGCGCAGCAAGGGCACGAGCACGCGATGGCCGGCGTCGCTTTCGAGGCTGTAGCGCGGCCCCGCGTCGTACAGCAGGCTGTGCGTTGCGGTGCGTACGAGGACCGCGTTCCCCTGCCCGATGTCCGCGGCCAGCAGCTCGAACTCCCCGGCGGGCGGCCGGGGCGCCTGCCACAGCAGCACCGGCAGCAGGAACGGCAAGCCCAGCGTGCGCAGCGACCACGGCAGCCGCATGGCCAGCAGGACGCCGCCCGCCACGCCGCAGGCCGCCATCCACGCCGGCGGAGCGGCCATCGACAGCGTGGCGTACGGCAATGCGGCCAGCCACCGCAGCAGCAAGGCCAGCGCCTGGACCGCCCATGCGGCAACATCCCAGAGCGGCGCCACAGCGGTGCCCAGCATGGCCAGCGGCGTGATCACCAGCGTGACCCAGGGGATCGCCACGGCATTGGCCAGCAGGCCAACCACCGAGACCTGCTGGAAAAGCAGCAGGCCGAGCGGCGTCAGCGCCAGCGTGATCACCCATTGCTCGCGAAAAAACGCCAGCAGCCGCGCCGATGGCCCCCTCTTCTCGTCGGCCGCCCGCATGAAGCCGGTCGTGAACAGCACCCCGACCGCGACGAAGCTGAGCCAGAAGCCGGCCTGCATCAGCGCCCAGGGATCGATGGCCACCACCACCGCCGCGATCAGCAGCCAGACCTGGGGCCACGGCCAGCGCCGCCCCGTGAGGCGCAGCAGCGCCGCGGTGGCCAGCATCCAGGCCGTGCGCTGCGACGGCACGCCCCAGCCGCTGAAAAGCGCATAGAGCCCGGCCAGGAGCACGCCGCCGACCAGCGCGGCCTGCGGTGCGGGAAAGCGCAGCATCAGGCGGCCGCTGCGGCGCCATAGCGCGCCGACCGCATGCGCCGCGAGCCAGGCGAACATGGTGATGTGAAGGCCCGAGATCGACATCAGGTGGGCCACGCCGGTGGCGCGGAAAATGTCCCAGTCGTTGCGCTCGATGGCGCCCTGGTCCCCGGTGACGAGTGCGGCGATCACGCCCGCCTGCCGGGGGTCGGCCACGCGCTCGAACACGGCGTCTCGCACCGCTTCGCGCGCACGTTCGAGGGGGTGCTGCCACGTGGATTGCAGACGTGCCGGCGCCGCGTCGCGAGTCCCTGTCCGCACATAGCCGCTGGCATGCACGCCCTGCTCCCACATCCACAGTTCGCTATCGAAGCCATGCGGATTGAGATTGCCATGCGGCGCCTTGAGCCGGACCGTGAGGCGCCAGCGTTCACCCGCGTGCAGCGGGACGGCTGGGTCTCCCCTGGCCGCGGCTCGCCCTTCGGGAGCACGTCCCCAGAGGCTGGTGTCGTCGCGATACCAGCCGAGTGCGACGCGCGCCGGAACACGCGGTGGCGATGCGAGGGGCTCATCGGCCCAGCGGGCCGATTCCACGTCGAGCCGAAACCGCGTACCGCCCTCGTTGCGCTGGGGCATCTGCGCCACCACGCCCACCACCTGCAGGTCTCGTCCTTCGATGGCCGGGTCCAGTGCGCCGCTCGCATGGGCAGCCGCCCGCCACCCTGCGAGCCCGCCTCCGGCGAAGGCTCCGCAGGCCAGGGCCACGATCACCGGCAGCCCGGCCGGCATGCGCCATGCATGAAGCCAATGAAACATCGGCCGCCATCGCCGCGAGAGCGCGGCCAGCCCCGCGAGGCCTGCGAAGAACAAGGCCGCATAGGCACCCCCGCTCCACAGCCGCGCCTGATGCAACTGCCATGCAGCGCCGAGCAGCGTTCCGCCCAGCGCGGCAAAGGCCCACGACCCGGCCATGACGACACCGGACGCCCGCGCCGGCGTCAACGGCAAACTCCGGAACACATGATGCAAACCCTCCCAGGCCGACGCTCAATGGCGCGTTAATTGCTTTGCTTCTGGGCTAGTATGCGTCTCACAAGAGACATCTTTTCGATGCAATCTCGCAGTACTGCACACAAAACGCATGTCCATTCACGCCGCACTCCACCACGTCACCCACTACAAATACGACCGCCTGGTGCAGCTGGGCCCGCAGGTCGTGCGCCTGCGTCCCGCGCCGCACTGCCGCAGCAAGGTCATCTCGTATTCGCTGCAGGTCGAACCGGCCGAGCACTTCGTCAACTGGATGCAGGACCCGTTCGCCAACTACCAGGCGCGGCTCGTGTTTCCCGAGAAGACGCGCGAGTTCAAGGTCACGGTCGACCTCGTGGTCGAGATGGCGGTCTACAACCCTTTCGACTTTTTTCTCGAGCCGCAGGCCGAGAACTTTCCGTTCAAGTACACCGCCTCGCAGGCCGAAGAACTCGCGCCATACCTCGTCACCGAGGAACCCACGCCACTCCTGTCGGCCTACCTCGACAAGATCGAGCGCAAGGAGCAGCGGACCATCGACTTCCTGGTCGGCCTCAACCAGCAGGTCCAGAAGGACGTCAACTACCTGATCCGCATGGAGCCCGGCGTGCAGACGCCGGAAGAAACGCTCACCAACGGCAGCGGCTCCTGCCGCGACTCGGGCTGGCTGCTGGTGCAGCTGCTGCGCCACTGCGGGCTGGCCGCGCGCTTCGTCTCGGGCTACCTGATCCAGCTGACACCCGACGTGAAGGCGCTCGACGGCCCGAGCGGCACCACGGTCGACTTCACCGACCTGCATGCCTGGTGCGAGGTGTTCCTGCCGGGCGCGGGCTGGATCGGCCTGGACGCCACCTCGGGCCTCCTGGCCGGCGAGGGCCACATTCCGCTGGCGTGCACACCCACGCCGTCGAGCGCCGCGCCCATCGAAGGCGGCGTCGACGAGGCCGAGGTCGATTTCGGCCATGAGATGAAGGTCACGCGCATCTACGAATCGCCGCGCGTCACCAAGCCCTATACCGAAGAACAGTGGGCCGAGGTGCTTGCGCTCGGCGACGCAGTCGATGCGCGCCTCGCGGCCGGCGACGTGCGGCTCACGATGGGCGGCGAGCCCACCTACGTGGCCACCGGCGACCGCGACGCGCCCGAATGGAACACCGATGCGCTCGGCCCCACCAAGCGCGGCTATGCCACCGAACTCGTCCACAAGCTGCGGGCCGAATACGGCCAGGGCGGTTTTCTCCACTTCGGGCAGGGCAAGTGGTACCCGGGCGAGCAGCTGCCGCGCTGGGCACTTTCGATCTTCTGGCGCGCCGACGGCCAGACGCTCTGGCACAACCCCGAACTCTTTGCCGACGAACGCGTGCCCACGCACTACACGAGCGAAGACGCACGCCGCTTCACCACCGTGCTGGCGCACAAGCTCGGCATCACCGAGCGCTATGCGCAACCCGGCTACGAAGACGTTTATTACTACCTCTGGCGCGAACGGCGCCTGCCGGTCAACGTCGACCCTTTCGAATCGAAGCTCGACGACGAACTCGAGCGGGTTCGCCTGCGCCGCGTGTTCACGCAAAAGCTCGACGCCGTCATCGGCTACATGCTGCCGCTCGAACCCGCCAACGCCAATCTCGACGCCCCCGCGCTCGAAGGCCCGGGCTGGAAAACCGGCCCCTGGTTCCTGCGCGACGACCGGCTCTACCTGATCCCGGGCGACTCGCCCATGGGCTACCGCCTGCCGCTCGACTCCCAGCCCTGGGCCAGCAAGGGCGACTACCCCTACCTGGTCGAGCGCGACCCGACCGCGCCGCGGGCCGCGTTGCCGACTTCGGCCGACTACCGCGCGCGCTACGCCGTGCCTGCCGGCGGAGCGATGGGTGCCGATCTTGGCACCGTGCCCTACGAATTCGGTGCGCCGCCCATGGTGCCTGCGGCCCTGCGCATGCAGGCGCCGGGCGGCAGTGGAACCGCGGGCGGCGACGCCGCGGCCGCAGGCGACGGCAAGGCACTGGCCGATGCGGTCGACCGCTCCGCGACGGCGGCCACGCGACAGCCCCAGCGCGGCGAATCGGCCCACTGGGTCACGCGCACCGCACTGTGCGTCGAAGTGCGCGACCCACGCCGCGCCAACGGCCCCTCGGCCGAGAAAAAGGGCAGCGCTTCGGGCGTGCTTTACGTCTTCATGCCGCCGCTCGCGCGCCTGGAAGACTATCTCGACCTGGTCGCGGCCGTCGAGGCCACGGCCGAGCAGCTGGGCATGCGCATCGTGATGGAAGGCTACCCGCCGCCGCGCGATCCGCGCCTGAAGATGCTGGCCGTCACCCCCGACCCGGGCGTGATCGAAGTCAACATCCATCCGGCCCACAACTGGAAAGAACTGGTCGCCCACACCGAGTTTCTCTACAACGCCGCGTTCGAAACCCGCCTCTCGGCCGAGAAGTTCATGACAGACGGGCGCCACACCGGCACCGGCGGCGGCAACCACTTCGTGATGGGCGGGGCCACGCCCGCGGACAGCCCCTTCCTGCGCCGGCCCGAGCTGCTCGCGAGCCTCTTGCTCTACTGGCACAACCACCCCTCGCTGAGCTACCTGTTCTCCGGCATGTTCATCGGCCCGACCAGCCAGGCGCCGCGCGTGGACGAGGCGCGCAACGACCAGGTCTACGAGCTCGAGATCGCCCTGAAGGAAATCGCGAAGAACCGCGAGATCCACGGCCAGAACATGCCGGCCTGGCTGGTCGACCGCACGCTGCGCAACATCCTGATCGACGTGTCGGGCAACACGCATCGCAGCGAGTTCTGCATCGACAAGCTCTACTCGCCCGACTCCAGCACCGGCCGCCTCGGCCTGCTCGAACTGCGCGCCTTCGAGATGCCGCCGCATGCGCGCATGAGCATTGCGCAGCAGCTGCTCATCCGCGCCCTGGTGGCACGCTTCTGGGACGATCCCTACAAGGCACCCGTCACGCGCTGGGGCACCGAGCTGCACGACCGATTCCTGCTGCCCACCTTCGTCAAGATGGACTTCGACGACGTGATCAGCGAGATGCGCCAGGCCGGCTTCGGCTTCGACGTCGACTGGTTCGCACCGCATTTCGAGTTCCGCTTCCCGCTGGTGGGCCAGGTGCAGGCCATGGGCGTGGAGCTCTCGCTGCGCAACGCGCTGGAACCCTGGCACGTGATGGGCGAGGAAGGCTCGGCAGGCGGCACGGTGCGCTATGTCGATTCCTCGCTCGAACGCATCGAGGTGCGCGTCACCGGCCTGAACGAAAGCCGCCACGTGATCACCGTCAACGGCAAGGTGCTGCCGCTGCAGCCCACCGGCACCGTGGGCGAGTTCGTCGCGGGCGTGCGCTACAAGGCCTGGAACCCGCCTTCGGCGCTGCATCCGAGCATCGGCGCCCATGCGCCGCTGACCTTCGACATCGTCGACACCTGGATGAAGCGCTCGCTGGGCGGCTGCCAGTATTTCGTCGCCCACCCGGGCGGGCGCAATTACGACACCTTCCCGGTCAATGCCTACGAAGCGGAAAGCCGGCGCATGTCGCGCTTCACCGAGATGGGCCATACGCCCGGCCTGATGCGCACGCCGCCGGCCACCATCGAACTCGCGGGCAGCCGCGAATTCCCTTTCACGCTGGACTTGCGGCGCTGAGGACCCGGAAAAAGGACGCAAAGGGACATTTGGCACATCGGCCTTCACACCACCCGTGACGGCAATGTGACAATCCATCCCCTGTGGAACCTTTGAACGAATCCCTGTTCGACGCCCAGGCGCTGGAATTTCCAGCCGCCCTGGCGTCCGCGCTCGCCCCGGCTGCCCTGCCCGGCCACTTCGACGAACTGCGCGGCGAGGCCACGCCTGCGGCGCCGGCGCGGCCTGCCTTGGGCATTCCGCCCATGGCGCCAATGACGCCTTTGCTCTACGACGCCGCGGCGGAGCGCCCGGCTGTGGTGCCAGGCACGCCGCAGGCCCCATCCCAAGCGCAAACGCAGTCCCAGGCTGTCCAGCCAGCGCAGCCCCCCAGCGAGAGGCCCCCCCTCACGCCCGCGTGGAACGCCTTCTTCGACCAGCTCGGCCCGGGAGGGTTCGGCGACCTGCCACGGCGCGCGGTCAGCCTGGAGCGGCAGATCCGGGACAACGGCGTCACCTACAACGTCTATGCCGACGCCAACGGGCCGCAGCGCCCCTGGTCGCTCGACCTCTTTCCGCTGATCGTCTCGCCCGAGAGCTGGAGCCAGATCGAAACCGGCGTGCTGCAGCGCGTGCGCGTGCTCGACCGCGTCATGGCCGACGTCTACGGTCCGCAGCAGTTGCTGGCCGAAGGCCTGCTGCCCGCGGCGCTGGTGCGCGGCCACCCCGGTTACCTGCGCGCCCTTCACGGCGTGAAGCCGCCCGGCGACACATGGCTGCACATCGCGGCCTTCGACCTCGCCCGCGGGCCCGACGGCAACTGGTGGGTGGTCTCGCAGCGTACACAGGCGCCGTCGGGGCTGGGCTACCTGCTGGAAAACCGCCTCGCCATTGCGCGCCAGTTTCCGCAGGCTTTCGAGGCCCTGCAGGTACAGCGCCTGGCCGCCACCTACAGCGCCATGATGGACGGCCTGCAGCACATGTGCCCGGCCGGCGTGCCGCCGCACATCGCGCTGTTGACACCCGGACCCTACAACGAAACCTACTTCGAGCACGCCTATCTCGCGCGCTACCTGGGCGTGACGCTGGTCGAGGGCAGCGACCTTACCGTGCGCGACCAGCGGCTCTATCTCAAGACGCTGCAGGGGCTGCGGCCGGTGCACGGGCTCATCAAGCGGCTGGACGACCAGTTCCTCGATCCGCTCGAACTGCGCCCCGACTCCACGCTCGGCGTGCCGGGCCTGCTGCAGGCCATTCGCGCCGGCAACGTGCTGGTGGCCAACATGCCGGGCTCGGCGTTCCTCGAATCGCCCGCGCTGCTGGGCTTCCTGCCCGGCCTTGCGCGCCGCCTCATCGGCGAAAAGCTCAAGCTGCCGGCGCTGCCGACCTGGTGGTGCGGCGAGCGCGCCGCGCTCGAGGCGGTGCTGCCGCAGCTCGGCGATTGCGCCATCAAGCCCACCTATCCCGGCTTCGACGGACAGACCAGCTTCGACGCGGTGCTGGGCAGCCAGCTGAGCCGGCGCCAGCTCGACGAGTGGGCCGGCCGCATCGTGCGCGAGGGCGAAGCCCACACGATCCAGAGCTACCTCCCACTGTCGCAGATGCCCACCTGGGCCAACGACATGGGCCCCGGCCACATCGCGCCGCGCGCGGTGCTGCTGCGCGTCTTCGCGGTGAGCGACGGCGCGCAGTCGTGGCGGGTGCTGCCCGGCGGGCTGGCACGGCTGGCGGGCCGCGATGCGCAGATCGCCTCCATGCAGCGCGGCGGCAGCAGCGCCGACGTATGGGTGCAGACGCATGGCGAGGTCGACCGCACCACGCTGCTGCAGCCGCACGCCACGCCGGCCTCGCTGGCGCGGCACCGCGCGCCCGTGACCAGCCGCGCGGCCGAGAACATGTTCTGGCTCGGCCGCTACACCGAGCGCGCGGAAAACGCAGTGCGCCTCGCGCGCCTCACGCTCAACCTGCTGGGCAGCGAAGACCAGTCGTCGCGCCCGCTGCTCGACTGGCTGCATCGCATGGCGCTGCGCAATGCGCTGGTGCCGGCCGGCGTGCCCAGCGCGCCGCAATCGCGCCGCGTGTTCGAACGCGCGCTGGTCGCCGAGCTCGGTGATGTGGAGCGCGGCGGCAGCGTGGGCTTCAGCCTGCGCTGCATCCGGCAGGCCGCCGCCGCCGTGCGCGAGCGCCTCTCGCAGGACAACTGGAACCAGATCGTGCGCGCCGAAGCCGAGTTTCTGCGGCGCGCGGCCGAGCAGGCCGGCGAAGGCAGCTTTGCCACCGGCGCGGCACTGCGCGCGCTCGAATCCGCCAGCACCGCGCTTGCCGCCATGACCGGCGCGCAGACCGACCGCATGACGCGCGACGACGCCTGGCGCCTGCTGTCGATCGGCCGCCACATCGAGCGCCTGGGCTTTCTCTCGAGCGCGCTGGAGGCCGGCTTCGAGAACGGCGCGGTGCACGAAGTGAGCGGCTTTGAAGCCATGGTGGCGCTGTTCGACAGCACCATCACCTTTCACGCCCGCTACCAGCAGCGGCGCGACGTGGCCACGCTGGTCGACCTGCTGGTGCTCGATGCCGAGAACCCGCGCTCGCTCGCGTGGGTCACGCAAACGCTGCGCGGGCGCATTGCGCGCCTGGCCGGCAGCGCGCCCGGCAAGCTCACCGCGCTGTCATACGAGCTGCCCGATCCGGCCGACTGGACGCTCGAGCATCTCTGCGCGCCCGGAGCCGACGCGAACTACCCTGCGCTGGTCGAGCTACTGGCCAATTGCGAGACGGCGGCCTACCATGTGTCCGACGCCATCGGCACGCGCTACTTCACGCTCACTTCCGAATCGCTGCGCTCCGTCGGAGCCTGATGACGCTCTCTCCCAGGAGGCAGCCCATGCTCGACAACCGCCGCTTCATGCTGATTGCCGCCGGCCTTCTCGCCAGCCTTGCATTGGCTGGCTGCGGCAAGCAGGCGCCCATAGCCACGCCGACAGGCGCACCCGCTGCCCGCGTCTACGTGGTGGGCACCGACGCGGCCTACACGCCCTTCGAGTCGCAGAACGACAAGGGCGAGATTGTCGGCTTCGACATCGACGTGGTGAAGGCCATCGCAAGCAAGGCCGGCATCGAGGTGAAGTTCGTCAACACGCCGTGGGAAGGCATCTTCAACGCGCTCGGCCAGGGCGATCGCGACCTGCTGGTTTCGGCCATCACCATCACCGACGAGCGCCGCCAGACCATGGACTTCTCCAAGCCCTACTTCGACGCGAAGCAGCTGATCGCCGTCCGCACCGATGCGCCGGTGGCCCGGTTCGAAGACATCAAGGCCATGAAGGTCGGCGTGCAGAACGGCACCACGGGCGACGAGGTGGTGGGCAAGCTGCAGGGCAAGTCGAGCGGCAACATCAAGCGCTTCGAATCCACGCCGCTGGCGCTCAAGGAACTCGAAGCCGGTGGCGTCGAGGCCGTGGTGGCCGACAACGGGGTGGTGGTGCATTACCTCGCCAACAACACCGCGGGCGGCTTCAAGACCGTGGGCGATGCATCCTTCCCGGTCGAGCACTACGGCATCGCGGTCAAGAAGGGCAACGCCGAACTGCTGGCCAGGATCAACAAGGGCTTGGACGACATCAAGGCCGACGGCAGCTACGACAAGATCTACGCAGCGCATTTCGGCAGCACGCCAAAGTAGCCAAAGAGAAACCCCATGCTTCTTCACGTCACGCACGAAACCCGCTACGAGTATTCGCCTCCAGTCGAAACGGCGCAGCATCTGGCCCACCTGAAGCCGCTGGCCACCGACTCGCAGCGGCTCGTGAGCCACAAGCTCGCCATCGAGCCGCAGCCCGCGCAGCGCAGCGAGCAGCCCGACGTCTACGGCAACATGCGCGCCTTTTTCGCACTCGAATCCACGCATGACAGACTCGTCGTCACCGCCGAAAGCGTGGTCGAAACCTCGGTGCCCCTGCTTGCGCCGGGCATTGCACGCGACATGCCCTGGGAGGCCGTGCGCGAGCGCTTCCGCTACCGCAAGGACGCCACCTTCGACCCGGCCTCGGAGTTTGTTTTTCCGTCGCCCTACGTGCCGCGCCACGACGACTTCGCGGCCTATGCGCGCGCGAGCTTCGCGCCCGAGCGGCCGACCTTCGACGTGGCCATGGATCTCACCGAGCGCATGTACCGCGACTTTGCCTACGACGCCGACAGCACCGAGATCAACACGCCGGCCGTGGAAGCCCTCGCGCAGCGCAAGGGCGTGTGCCAGGACTTCGCCCACATCATGATCGCCTGCTTCCGCGTCATGGGCCTGCCGGCGCGCTACGTGAGCGGCTACCTGCTCACGCAGCCGCCGCCGGGCCAGCCGCGGCTGGTGGGCGCCGATGCCTCGCACGCCTGGGTTTCGGTGTACCTGCCCGGTGAAAGTGATGGCGGCGATGGCGACAGCCGCGACAGCGCAGGCGGCTGGGCCGAATTCGACCCCACCAACGGCCGCCAGCCCGGCGAAGACTACGTGGCACTCGCCATCGGCCGCGACTATTCCGACGTCTCGCCCATGCGCGGCGTGCTGCACGGCGGCGCACGCCACACGCTCAAGGTGGGCGTGACGGTGCGGCCGATCGAAGAGCTGCGGACCCAGGCCGCAGAGGCGGCGCAGTCACAATCACAGACACAATCGCGGATTCAATCGCAACCCACAGACAAGGACCTCCAATGAGCGTTTACGACAAGCTTTCCAGCCTCGGCATCACCCTGCCCCCGGTCGCCGCCCCCGCCGCCGCCTATGTGCCTTTCGTGCGCACCGGCAACCTCGTTTTTCTTTCGGGCCACATTGCCAAGAAGGACGGCAAGGTCTGGGCCGGCCAGCTCGGCGCGAACATCGGCACCGAAGAAGGCAAGCAGGCCGCACGCGCCATTGCCATCGACCTGCTGGGCACGCTGCATGCGGCCGTGGGCGACCTGAACAAGGTCACCCGCATCGTCAAGGTCATGAGCCTGGTCAATTCGGTGGGCACGTTCACCGAACAGCACCTGGTGACCAACGGCGCGAGCGAGTTCTTCGCCGAAGTGTTCGGCCCCGAGAAGGGCGCGCATGCGCGCAGCGCGTTCGGCGTGGCGCAAGTGCCCATGGGCGCCTGCGTCGAGATCGAGCTGATCGCCGAAGTCGGCTGACCGGCTCCGGGCAGGCAGCAACAGCCATGAGCGTGCAGGCCCTGCGCTCGTCCTTCGGCAACAACTGCCACTGGTGCGGACTGCCGATGGATTTTGCGGAGCCTCGCAGCGCGCCGGAATCGGCCACCATCGAGCACCTGAACGACTCGACGCTGGGCGGCGTCCGCAAGCAGAAGCACCGGCGGCTCGCCCACGCCATCTGCAACCAGACGAGAAACGAGTTCAAGCTGCAGGCCGAACGGGGTTTCCAGCGCTGGATTGCCGAGCGCGTCGAGGCCGGCCTCGCCCGCGCTGCGAATCAGTCCGTCATGCCGGCCGGGACGAGCCCCGCACCACCAGTTGTCCCGGCAGCAGCAGTTGCCGCGGCGCTGCATCCAGTCCCTGCAGCCGTTCGATCAGGCAGGTAGCGGCCGAGCGGCCGATGGCGTCGGTCGGTTGCGCCACGGTGCTCAGGCCGGGGCCGATCAGCGACGCCCATTCGGGATCGTCGAAGCCGACGAAGCCCAGGTCTTGTCCGAACTGCCAGCCCAGCCGCGCCATCGACTGCGCGATACGCAGCGTGACCACGGCATTGCCCGCGACCACCGCCGCCCGGCGCCCCCTTTTTGCGCGCTGCCGCAGCAAGCGCAAGGCTTCGTCGAGTGCATCGCTGTCGCCTTCGACGCTCTCGAACACTTCGCCCGCCACCCGCGGCTCGTGCGCGGCCACGCAGGCACCGAAGGCGGCTGTGCGTTCGCGCCGCGAGCTCACGCCCTTCTGCGGCTCCGTCACATAGAGCAGTTCGCGAAAGCCGCCTTCGACCAGGTGGCCGCAGGTGTCTCGCATCGCCGAATGGTTGTCGAGCGCGACGAAGTCGGTGTGCATGCCAACATGGCGGCGGTCGACCAGCACCGCGGGCTTGCCATGCAGCGTGACCGCATCGACCACGTTGCTGCCACGGCCCAGCGTGTTGAGGATGAAGCCGTCGACCTGGTAGCCCGCGAGCGCATCGATGGCCTCGCGCTCGCGTTCGCTCTCGTTGCCCAGGTTGAACAGCATCACGAGGTAGCCCGCTTCCTGGCAGGCCTTCTCGGCACCGCGCAGCACCGCCACCGAGTAGGGGTTGGTGATGTCCGCCACGATCAGGCCGATGAGCCGCGAGCGGCCATGGCTCAGCGCCTGCGCCATCGGGCTGGGGGTGTAGGCCAGCTTGGCGATCGCCGCCTCCACGCGCGCCGCGATGTCGCGGCTCAACAGGCGGTCGCGGTGGTTGAGAAAACGCGAGACGGTGGCCTTGGAAACACCCGCCGCCTTCGCGACGTCGGCGATGGTGGCGCGGCCGCTCGGGTTCATGCGCGGCTCTCGCTCCCTCTCCCCTTGGGGAGAGGGTCGGGGTGAGGGCAGGCGGCGATGGCGAGGCTAGCGTTTGCACGATGGCCGCCCCCCTCACCCCAACCCTCTCCCCGGGGGGAGAGGGAGCAAGGCACGGTGTTCATGCAGCCGCCGTGTCGTACGGCGCAGTCGCCTTCTCGCCGGCCAGTACCTGCAGCAGATTGGTGGTTGCCAGTTCAGCCATGGCATGCCGCGTCTCGTGCGTGGCCGAGCCGATGTGCGGCAGCGGCGTCACGCGCGGATGGGTGCGCAAGGGCGAATCGGCGGGCAGCGGTTCCTTCGCGAACACGTCGAGGCCCGCGGCACGCAGCGTACCGTGGTCGAGCGCGTGGAGCAAGGCGGCTTCGTTCACCGTGGCGCCGCGGCCGCCGTTGATGAAGGCCGCTCCGGGCTTCATGCGCGCGAAGAAGGCGGCGTCGATCATGCCGCGCGTCGCATCGGTCAGCGGCAGCATCGCCAGCACGATGTCCGAACGCGCGAGCAGTTCGTCGAGCGGGGTGTGCGTGGCACGGCCCTGCAGCTCGGGCGCCTGCGTGGCCAGGTCGACCGGCCGGCGCGAGTGATAGAGCACGGGCATGCCGAACCCGAGCGCGGCTCGGCGCGCCACCGCCTGGCCGATGCGGCCGAAGCCGAGAATGCCCAGCGTCTTGCCATGCACGTCGGTGCCGAAGAGTTCCTCGCCGATGTTCTTCGTCCAACGGCCTTCGCGCACGAGGTTCGAGAGTTCGACCACGCGGCGCTGCGTGGCCATCAGGATCGCGAACACCGTGTCGGCCACCGTTTCGGTGAGCACGTCGGGCGTGTGGCACAGCATGATGCCGCGCTTGTGCAGTTCCGCCAGCGCGTAGTTGTCAACGCCTACCGAGATGCTCGAAATCACCTCGAGCTCGGGCGCCGCGTCGAGCAGCGCCGCATCGACCGTGTGGCTCGCGCCGATCAGCCCGTTCGCCGTGCGCAGCGCGGCGGCGAACGCCTCGGGCTCCTTGCGCGGATCGGCCACGGTCACATGGTGTGCAGCCTGCAGGCGCGCCAGCTGGTCTTCGGGCAAGGGCCGGAAGACCAGCACGTTCTTTTTTGCCGTCATGGTCAGAGTCCTGCTTCTTCGAGTTCGGTGCGCGTGGGCAAGCCTTCAGTGTCGCCCAGAACCTGCACGGCGCGCGCACCGATCCAGGCACCGCGGCGCACGGCCTCGGGCACGCTCTTGCCTTCGAGCAATGCGCTCACCACGCCGGCCGCGAAGCCGTCGCCCGCGCCCACAGTATCGATCACCTCTTTGACCGGAAAGCCTTCGACGCGGCCGGTGCCAGCCACATCGCTGTCGTAGTAGGCGCCCTCGGCGCCGAGCTTGACGACCACCAGCTTCGCGCCGCGTTCGCGGTAGAAGCGCGCCACGTCTTCGGGCTTGGTGTGGCCGGTGAGCAGCAGGCCTTCCTCGATGCCGGGCAGCACCCAGTCAGCGCGCGAGGCCAGCTCGTTGACCCAGTGGCGCATGGTCTCGGTCGAAGACCACAGCGTGGGCCGCAGGTTGGTGTCGAACGAGATCGTGCGGCCGGCCGCGCGCATCACATCCATGCTCTTGAGCGCGGCCTGCAGGCTGGTGTCCGAGATGGCCGCGAACACGCCGGTGGCATGCAGGTGCCGCGCCGAACGCAGCCAGGCTTCATCGACATCGGCAGGCCCCATCTGGCTTGCCGCCGAGCCCTTACGGTGATATTCGACAGGTGGGTCGCTGCCATCGGTCACGCGGCCCTTGAACTGGAAGCCCGTGCGCTGCGCCGGGTCGCAGATGACGTGCGAGCAGTCGATGCCCTCGCCCTTCATCGCGGCGATCAGATAGCGCCCCATCGAGTCGGTGCCTAGCCGGCTGGCCCAGCCCACCTTGAGCCCCAGGCGCGAAAGGCCGATGGCCACATTCGTCTCGGCACCGGCCGTGCGCTTGTGGAACGCCTCTGCGTTCTCCAGCGGACCGGGCCGGTCGGCCACCAGCAGCAGCATGGCCTCGCCGAACAGGGCAACGTCGAAAGCGGTGGATTCTGTCATGTGTGGTTCCAACTACGCCCGTGCGGCGCGGATGAAGTCGATTTGCGTGCGAGTGACGGACGGCAGGTCGTCGCCCGCCAGAGGATATTCGATGGCGTGCGGCACGTCGGCGGGCAATGCACGCAGCACCGCGCGCCACGGCGCGACGGAGTCGCCCAGCGGCACCGCCACCCACTTGTGCGGTAGGCGCTGCGCGCCCTTGCAATGCACGTAGCGGACGCGGCGGCCCAGCGCCTGCGCGGCCTGCAAGGGACACTCTCCGACCCAGTGCCAGTTGCCCATGTCGAAGGTCATGCCCAGCTCGACGCCGGCGCGGTCGGCCGCGTCAAAGAAAGCCTGCAGCGCGGGCAGCGTGCCGGCGCGCACGGTCTGGTCGTTCTCGATCAGCAGTTCGACGCGGGTTTCCGCGAGCTGCACCTTCAGGCCCCAGAGCGAACCGTGAGAGGACGCACGAAAGTCGCCGATCGACATCTTGAGCCGCCTGGCGCCCAGACTGGTGGTGGCCGCAATGCCGCGTGCGAGCGCGGCGCTGTCGAGCCAGCCGCCTTCGGCCCAGAGCCCTTCGGGGCTCGAATACACCGAGGCAAGCCCGGCCAGCGAAGGCAGCTCGGCATCGGCGTTGCGCAGCATCTCGCCGCGCACCTCGACCGATTCGGCCCCCGCCTCCAGCGCCATTTGCGCGCACCAGAGCTGGCCATGCCGGCCCACCTCGGCCGCACCGAAGGACGACAGAGAGATCAGTACCTGGAACGACATCAGTGCGCCTGGTGGGAACTCAGGATCTGGCCAAGGAATTGGCGCGTCTTGTCGTTCTGCGGATTGCCGAAGAATTGGGCGGGCGGCGCCTGCTCGACGATCTTGCCGTCGGCCATGAAGATCACGCGGTCTGCCACGCTGCGGGCAAAGCCCATTTCGTGCGTCACGCACAGCATGGTCATGCCGTCTTCGGCCAGGCCGATCATGGTGTCGAGCACTTCCTTGACCATCTCGGGGTCGAGCGCCGAGGTGGGCTCGTCGAACAGCATGATCTTGGGCGTCATGCACAGCGCGCGCGCAATCGCCACGCGCTGCTGCTGGCCGCCCGAGAGCTGGCTGGGGTACTTGTGGGCCTGCTCGGGAATGCGCACGCGCGCGAGGTACTTCATGGCCACCTCGTCGGCCTGTTCCTTGGTCATGCCGCGCGAGCGCATCGGCGCGAGCGTGCAGTTTTCCAGGATGGTGAGGTGGGGGAACAGGTTGAATTGCTGGAACACCATACCGACCTCGGCACGCACCGCGTCCACGTTCTTGCCACCGGCCGTGAGGTCGATACCGTCGACCACGATGCGGCCCTTCTGAACCGTCTCGAGCCGGTTGATGCAGCGGATGAGCGTGGACTTGCCAGAACCCGAGGGCCCGCAGATCACGATGCGCTCGCCCTGGCGCACCGACAGGTCGATACCGGTCAACACCTGGAATTCACCGTACCACTTGTTGACCGCTTCCATGCGGATGATCGATTCCGTCGTCATGCCAGATTCCTTCTTCTTCAGCCTTGGCGGCTCACTGCATCTTGGGCAGGTCGGCCTGCAGCCACTTCTGATAGAGCTTGTTCAGCTCGCCGTTGGCGGTGTTCTTGGCGACGAATTCGTTGACCGCCTTGTGCAGCTCTTCCTGACCCGGACGCATCGCGATGCCCATCGATTGCTGCACCAGCGTGAACTTGTTTTCGTAGGTCCCTGCGGGCACGCGCTTGGCGATCTGCGCCGCCACGGTGACCGAGCAGCCGATGGCATCGACCTGGCCGGAGATCAGCGCCTGCATGGCCGAGGCGTCGTCGTCGAAGCGCCGGATCTCGGTGCCCTCGGGCGCGGCCTTGGTCACGGCCACGTCTTGCGTCGAGGCGCGGGCCACGCCCACGCGCAGGCCCTTCAGGTCGCCCGCCGCCTTGATCGGCGTCTTGGTGGCACCGTACAGCACGATGGTCGCGGCCGCATAGGGCTGCGAGAACTGCACCTGCTTGGCGCGCTCGGGCGTGATGGCCAGCGAAGCGACCAGCACGTCGACCTTGTTGGTCAGCAGGAAGGGAATACGGTTCGGGCCGGTCACCGGCACGATGCTGGCCTTCACGCCCCAGTCCTTGGCCAGCAGCTTGGCCACGTCGGCGTCGTAGCCGTCGGGCTGGTTCTTCGCATCGGTGGTGCCGTAGGGCGGAAAGTCGACCAGCATGCCGATGGTGATCTCGCCCTTCTTCTTGATGTCGGCGACGGATTGTGCCGAGGCAAAAGGTGCGAACACCGTGAGCGCGGCGCCAAGGCCAAGGGCTGCCAGCGCAACGCGGCGGGTGGTGGTACGGGTCATGGGAAGGTGTCTCCTGAGAAAGAAGGGAAGCGGTAAGAAGAAGAAAAGAATCAGCGGGCCAGCGCCTGGGCGCGCCTGCGCTCCATGCGAGCTGCGAGCAATGAGAGCGGCCAGCAGATCGCGAAGTAGATGGCGGCCACCACCGAGAACACGATCAGCGGCTGGAAGGTGGCGTTGTTGATGATCTGCCCCGCGCGGGTGATCTCCGCAAAGCCGATGATCGCCGCGAGCGAGGTGCCCTTGATGATCTGCACCAGGTAGCCCACCGTGGGCGCGAGCGCGATCTTGAAAGCCTGCGGCAGCACCACGTCGCGCATGCGCGCGCTGTACTTGAGGCTCAGCGCCTCGGCCGCCTCCCACTGGCCGCGCGGAATGGCCTGGATGCAGCCGCGCCAGATTTCGCCGAGGAAGGCCGCGCTGTTCAGGATGAGCGCCACGCCCGCGGCAATCCACGGGTTGATGTCGAGCCCCAGCACCGGCGCACCGAAGAAGATCAGGAACAGCTGCAGCAGGAGCGGCGTGCCCTGGAAGATCTGGATGAAGACCATCGAAGCGTTGCGCGCCCAGGTCGACTCGGACGTGCGCATGAGCGCAACGATGAGCCCCAGCGCCGCCCCGCCGATGAAGGCGATGGCAGACAGCGCAAGTGTCCACTTGGCCGCTTCGAGAATGAAAAGGAATTCGGGAAAGCCGAAGGTACGCATGATTGTTTCTGCTCCGCGCGTGGCCTGTTACCGGCGGTCCGGGTAGTTGAGCGTGCGCTTGTAGATGAGCTTGAACAGCGCCGAGAAAGCCAGCGCCAGTGCCAGATAGATGGCCGCCACCACGATGTAGATCTCGAAGCTGCGGAAGGTCTGCGACTGCAGGTTGGCAGCCACCGAAGTCAGGTCGTCGGCCGAGATGACCGACACCACGGCCGAGCTCAGCATCAGCAGGATGAACTGGCTCGTGAGCGCCGGGTAGATGGCCTTCAGCGCGGGCTTGATGATCACGAAGCGGAAGATCTCCCAGGGCTTCAGGTTGAGCGCCCTGCCCGCCTCGATCTGCCCCTTGGGAATCGACTCGATGCCCGCGCGGATGATCTCCGTCGCATACGCGCCGAGGTTGACCACCATGGCCACCAGCGCGGCCGTTTGCGGCGACCACCGCAGCCCGATGGCGGGCAGTGCAAAGAAGAAGAAGAACAACTGCACCAGGAATGGCGTGTTGCGGATCACCTCGATGTACGCGTTGACGACAAAGCGCAGCCAGCCTGGCCCCGAAGTCTTGCCCCAGGCACAGAAGATGGCGACCACCAGGCCCAGCAGGGTGGCCACCAGGGAGAGCTGGATCGTGATCCAGGTGCCCTTGAGCAGCAGCGGCCAGGCAGCGAAGACGGCGTCGAATTGAAACTGGTAATTCATGGGTGCGGCAAACACGGCGTGGCCGCGCGCATGCCTTGAAAGCAATGCTTGCAGCTTATATGAAACCGGTTTCAGCCCTACCTAGGGATTCCCCTAGGTAGGCCTTTCGACCACCCTTCTGCCTACACTCATGCGATGCTGAATACATCCGAGGCCCCCGTTCGCGCAGAGGCAGGCGCACCCCTTGCAGGCGCTTCCGCAGCGCCTGCCGTGCAGCATTTCAGGCAGGCCTTGCTCTGGCCCCTGCGGCTGATGCCGGCCCCGGACGACAAGCCCTCGCACCATGGTCCCTGGCATGTGCTGCGCGAGATGGGCGATGCCTCGCCATGGCGCGAAGAGATCGATGAATACACCGGCGACAGCAGCCGTTTTCACGAACGGCACTACAACGAGTTCGTGAGCTTCCTGCCGTATGTGCAGCGCTTTCTCTACGGCGAGGGCCGCTCGAAGAGCAAGAGCGGCAACGAAGACGGCCACGGCGGCGATTCGCCGATGCGCGTCTTCCGCCGCCACGACATTGCGGCGGTGCGCGTGGTCGCGCAGGCCGGCGATGCGCCCATCACGCTCGACGTGGTGCATTGCGACCTGTATTTCTTCTTCGACATCGATGTGGTGATGCTCAACCTCGAAGTCGGCGCGGACCACCTGAGCCTCGCGCAGGCGCAAGACCTGCTCTATCGCTTCGGCCGCGCGTATCCGGCGGGCTGGAATGCCGAGGGCGGCGCGCTGCATTGCATGGCCAGCGTCGAATGGCTGGCTGCCGATGGCAGCGTGCTCGCACGTTCGGATGCACAGCAACGCGAAGCTTTTCTTTCGCACGTGGCCCAGCACCGCGCACCACGCATCTCGGCCCACTGGGCCTATCTGATGCAGCCGCTGGTGAGCGACCATTCCGACGATCCGGGCGTGCTGCGCTACCGGCAGATCGAGTACTACCGCATGCCGGTGATGGCGTACCTTTCGCTCGACGATCCAAAGCGCCTCTCGCGCAACGACTTCATCCGGCTCGGGCTGGTCACCGGCGCCGCCGAGGCCGATGCGGCGCAGCGGGCGCACCTGCCCTATGCCGAGCAGCATCTTGCCGACTTCGAGAAGCGCTATTGCTACGACCGCTTCTGGGTCGATGCGGGCGCGGCGCCGAACACGCGCTACCTGTGCAACGGCCACGCACTGATCGTGGTGGGCGATGCGCGCTCCGAATTCTTCTGCTGCCGCGACCGCGGCGTGCTCGCGCAGTTCAGGCACCAGCACTTCCTGCTGTTCCTCATCGCGCACTTCCAGAAGGCCTCGCTCCTGATGTTCTCGGACCAGCTGGTGGAAGCCCTCAAGCGGCTCGACATCCGCAGCACGCCGAGCGTGAAGCAGTTCAAGCGCGCCATTCGCGCGAGCTTCGAACGCTTTCTGCGCTTCACGCACCGCTACTGGTTCCATGAAATCTCGGAGCAGGCGCAGGTGCGCGCGCTGTCCCACATGTGCACCGCGCACCTCGGGCTCGACCCGCTCTACGACGAGGTCAAGGCACGTATCGCCGACATGAACACCTATCTCGATGCAGACAGCCTGCGCCGGCAGGCCAGCACCGTGGTGCGGCTCACCGTGGTCACGCTGTTCGGCCTGATCGGCACCGTGACGACGGGCTTCCTCGGCATGAACCTGCTGGCCGAGGCCGACGCGCCGCTGTGGCGCAAGGTGCTCTGGTTTGGCGTGGTGTTCGTCCTCACCACCTGGCTCACCATCTACACCATGGTGAAATCGCAGCGGCTTTCGGACTTCATCGATGCGCTCTCGAACGACCGGTTGAGCCTCAGGGGCAAGCTGGCCGCGCTCGCGCGGGTGTGGCGGCCGGGCTCGGACTGATCAGAAAGCCATGTCGGCCGAGGCCACGGCGCGGATCGGCACGCCAAAGCTCGTGATGTCCGACAGCGTGGCGTTGTGGTGTGCGCGAATGAAGGCGCCCGTGGCGTGCGGCTTGTCGTGCGAGGTGTGGGCGTCGGCCGCGAGCATGACCTCGTAGCCCAGCCCGGCGGCGCGGCGCGTGGTGGTGTCCACGCAAAACTCCGACGAGTAGCCGCAGATCACCACGCGCTGCACCCCTTGCCCGGTCAGCCAGGCCTCGAGCGGCGTGCGCAGGAAGGAGTCGGGCGTGGTCTTGCGGATCTTGGTGTCGCGCGAATCGACGTGCAGCGCATGAGCCAGTTGCCAGCGCTCGGAATCGAACTCCAGGTCGACGGCGTTCTCGTGCTGGATGAAAGCCACCGGCACGCCTGCGGCACGCGCGCGTTCGGTGAGCGCATTGATCCGCTGCACGACCTCACCGGCCTCGTGAGGGCGCGGCGGATCGTCGCAGAGGCCATGCTGCATGTCGATGACGAGAACGGCAGTTTTCATGATGATGGAAAGCAGGACCTTGGGTCACCGAGTATGACCCCGGAGCCGCCCTTCCGGGGCGCCGCTTCAGCTCCAGGCGCTCACTTCGAGCCGTACCTTGCCGCTGATGCCCGGAGCCGCCGGTGCCGCGCCCAGGCTGGAAAGCGGAACGATGAACTGCAGCTTGCCATTGGCCAGCTGCTTCGGGCTGATCGGCAGCGACGCCTGCCCCGCGGTGTCGGTCTGCCAGCCGTACTTGACGTTCCAGTTCTGCGCCGGATCGTCCGCCCGGGGCGGCGCGATCTCGATGACCAGCGTGTCGCGGAACAGCGAACTGCCTTCGTAGTGGCCGTCGATCCAGAACTTCTTGTTCACCTGGTAGTCGGGCACGCGCACGCCCAGCGTCATGGCGTAGGCCAGCGTCGGGCGGTCCTGCTTCACGCGGGCCTTGTTGGCAAGGAACACGGTCGAGAGATAGATCGAGCGCCGCTCGGGCTTTTCGGGGTCGGTCAGTTCCTTGTGCGTGCGGCAGGCGGGCGAGTCTTCCTCGGCCACGCGCCGGCTCAGGTACCAGCGCTTGCCGCGCGGCGCGGCGAGCAGTTCGACCTGGTAGAGCGCATCCACGTCGGCATCCTTGGGCAGATCCGGTGGCAGGGTGACGCCGTCGACGTCGAACCAGAGATCGACGCGCACGTCGCCAAACAGAAAGCGCACGAGGTTCTGGTAGGCCTCCTCGGAATTGACGATGCCGAAGTAGCCCGAGTGCGAACGAAAGGCATAGGCAGTGGCCACGGGCTTGCTGCGTTTCAGCTCGTCGATGGACCAGAGCGAGGCGTTCTCGATGCGCACCAGCCCGTCGCTGCCGTGGCCCGCGAACATGCGCGAAAGGCCCTTGGCCGCTTCGTAGTCGCCGCGGTTGGAGCCCACCATGCAGAAGAAGCGCTCGGCCGGAAAGGCCGCGGCCGGCAGGTAGTCCATGCGGCCGTCGACCGGGGCCGTGTCCAGAAACTCCGACATCTTCTCGCGGTTGAAGGTGTTCATCTCGTTGGCCGTGAGCCAGGCCGGCACGTTGACGCCGCCCATGTCGATGCCGTTGTGCGGTGTGGCATAGGTAAACACCTTGTCGACGCAGGCCCGCGCCGCTGCATCGCCGAGCGCCGGGTTCTGCAGGAAGGCCCGCACCACCAGGCCGCCCATCGAATGCGCCACCAGGTAGCAGCGGAAGTCGGCCGCCGGGAAAGCGGGCCCCTCGCGCAGCGCCACCAGGTCGCGCACGCGAAGGATCAGCTTGCCCAGGCCCTGCGCGTAGATCTTCACGTCGCGCGACTTGCCGTCGCCCAGCAGCTCCGAGCCGCTGTCGTAGTAGCGGTAGATGACGATGGAGGCGGCCGGAATGCCGTCCACGTCCTTGCCGGTTTCGTCGGGCGAAGGCTTCCAGTCGTTGTCGAGAATGTCCAGGCCGTTTTGATAGACGCTCTGGTATTGGTAGTCGGCAAGGAGCCGCACCACCGGAGATTCGAAGACGAACTTCTGCGCCGGCGCGTCCTTCTTGACCGTGGCGCGGTACACGGTGGAGCCCACATTGAAGCCGCAGAACGGATCGGCGGCGGTGTCGTCGCGCTCAGCTTCGGTCATGGCGTAGCCGCGCACGTAGATGATGGGATAGCGGTTGCTGCTCATGGTGTGTGCGCCTCTTCGAAGCCCGCGAAACGTGGCGCTTTTCAGTGTGCCGCGCCAGGCCCTTGCCATCCATAGAACGCATGGCATACGACAGGTGGCGGGCCGGCGAATGGCCCTTCGCACCGAATGTTTCTGCCGCTGAAACCATTGCACGCGGCGCACGGGCTAAGCTCGCGCCGCAAAAATCCGACGACTTGCCCCGCCCATGAACAACGATCCTCGCCCCCCGAACCTCCTGAAGCGCAGCTTTCGCCGTTGCGCCACTTTGCTGTTCGCGGCCAGCTGCACGCTGGTGGCCGCCTGCACCAGCAACAGCGGATGCGAGGCGCGCTACGACGCGTCGCCGCAGTTCAAGGGCTGTACTTTCCAGAATCTGCCGAACCCCGAAGTCATGCCTTCCGCCAGCGGATGGCGGATCTGGTCGCGCTTCATCGTGGGCAGCAAGATCGACACCGTGCCGGTCGATCCGATTCCCGTGCGCATGCTGAGCACCGCCGATCTGGACGCGCTCGATGCCAAGGCCAACCACGTGGTTCGGCTCGGCCATTCGTCGCACCTGTTCAAGCTGCAGGGCAAGTACTGGCTGATCGACCCGGTGTTCAGCGAACGAGCCTCGCCGTTCAGCTTCGTCGGGCCCAAGCGCTTCCACAAGCCGCCGCTCACGCTCGAGCAATTGCCGCCGATCGAAGGCCTCGTCCTCTCGCACGACCACTACGACCACCTCGACGTGGCCACCATCGAGTACCTTGCACTGCGCGTAAAGCACTACTTCGTGCCGCTGGGCGTGCGTGCGCGGCTCGTGGCCATGGGCGTGCCCGCGGAGCGCGTGACGGAGTTCGACTGGTGGCAAAGCGGCGAGCACGACGGCGTGAAGCTCACCGCCACGCCGGCACAGCACTTCTCGGGCCGCACGCTGACCGACCGCGACCGCACGCTGTGGGCTTCATGGGTGGTGCAAAGCGGCGACCAGCGCATCTTCTACAGCGGGGACTCGGGTTACTTTCCGGGCTTCAAGCAGATCGGCGAGCGCTTCGGCGGCTTCGACCTGGCACTGATGGAAAACGGCGCCTACGACGCCTACTGGCCCGCCGTGCACATGACGCCCGAGCAGAGCGTGCAAGCATTTGAAGACCTGCGCGGCAAGGTCCTCTATTCGGTGCACAACAGCACCTTCGACCTCGCCTTTCACACCTGGCACGATCCGCTGGACCGCATTGCCGATCTGTCGCAGGCAAAGAAGATCGAACTGGCGACACCGGTGATCGGCGAAGTGCTGACGGTAGGGAAGGCGCGCACCAATGAGCGCTGGTGGCAGGGCCTGCGCTAGGACCTGCCCACCCCAGGAGGCCCTAGCCGCGCTCCTTGCGCTCCCGGGCCCGGCGCTGCTGCCGGGTTTCGTTGGCCTGCGCCGCGATGCGGTCCTTCTCGCGCTGCTTGGCCCCGCGCTTCATGCGCATGCGGCGGCCGAACCAGAAGCTGGCAAGGCCGGTGACCACCGCAATGACGAGGCCGATGACGCTGATGTCGATGCCGCCCATCACAACACCCGCACGATGCCGGCCGGCTTGAAGCCGAGGTCGGCCGCCTTGCCCTTGCGTGCACGGCTGCCGCGCGCGTTGTTGAGCGTGCGGATCTCCAGCGTCTCGTCGCGCTCCTTGCCACCGCGGCCAATGCCTTCGATCTTCACGCTGCGCGTGTAGGCCGCGGCGCCCGCCAGCGTGTCCTTCGCCTCCAGGTCGATCAGCGTGAGGCCGCGGCCGCCCTTCGGCAGGCTCTTGAGCTCGGTGATGTCGAAGGTCAGGATGCGGCCGCCGGTCGAGGCGCAGGCCACGTGCGTGGCCGCCGGCATCGGCTCCGCGCCGCTCGCGCCGCCCACCAGCGACGGCCGGCAGAGCTGCTCGCCCTCGCCCACGTCGATGAAGGCCTTGCCGCCGCGCTGGCGCGACATCATGTTCTCGACGGTGGCGATGAAGCCGTAGCCGCCCGTGTTGGCCAGCAGCACGCTCGCGCCCACCGGCCCCGCGAAGAAGTGCGTGACGTGCGTGCCGGCATCGAGTTCGATGAGCGTGGTCACGGGTTGGCCGTCGCCGCGCGCGCCGGGGAGCGACGCCACGGGCACCGTGTAGACGCGTACCGATTTGTCCTTGGCGCTGCCGAAGACCAGCAGCGTGTCGACGCTGCGGCACTCGAAGGCGCCATAAAGGGCGTCGCCGGACTTGAAGCTGTATTCGGGCGCTGCCGAGCCGTTGGCGCCGTTCTTCTCGCTGGCCCAGCCCTTTTGCGCACGGACCCAGCCCTTCTGCGAGACGATGACGGTGACGGGCTCATCGACCACCTTGACTTCGGCCACGGCGCGCTTCTCGGCCTGGATGAGCGTGCGGCGCGGGTCTTCGAAGGTCTTGGCGTCGGACTCGATTTCCTTGACCAGCAAGCGGCGCAGCGCGGCGGGGCTGGCCAGGATGTCCTCGAGCTTCTTCTGCTCTTCGCGCAGGCCTTTGAGCTCCTGCTCGATCTTGATGGCTTCGAGCCGCGCGAGTTGGCGCAACCGGATTTCAAGGATGTCCTCGGCCTGGCGTTCGCTGAGGTTGAAGCGCGCAATGAGTGCCGCCTTCGGGTCCTCCGCCGCGCGGATGATCGCGATCACCTCGTCGATGTTGAGCAGCACCAGCTGCCGGCCTTCGAGGATGTGGATGCGATCCAGCACCTTGCCCAGTCGATGCTGCGAGCGCTTCTCGACAGTGACCGCGCGGAACGCGATCCACTCGTTGAGCATCTGGCGCAGCGACTTCTGCGTGGGCTTGCCGTCGATGCCCACCATGGTGAGGTTGATCGGCGACGAGGTTTCGAGCGAGGTCTGCGCGAGCAGCGTGGTGATGAACTCTTCCTGGCTGATGCGCGAGGTCTTGGGCTCGAACACCAGCCGCACGGCGGCATCCTTGCTGGATTCGTCGCGCACCACGTCGAGCACCGAGAGCAACGCGGCCTTCAGCTGGGTCTGCTCGGCGGAGAGTGCCTTCTTGCCGGCCTTGACCTTCGGGTTGGTGATTTCCTCGATCTCTTCGAGCACCTTCTGCGTGCTGACGCCGGGCGGCAGCTCATTGACCACGAGCTGCCACTGGCCGCGCGCGAGGTCTTCGATCTTCCAGCGCGCGCGCACCTTGAGCGAGCCGCGGCCGGTGCGGTAGGCGTCGGCGATGTCGGCCGGGCCGCTGATGATCTGGGCCCCACCGGGATAGTCGGGGCCGGGCACGATCTGCAGCAGTTCCTCGTCGCTGAGCTTGCCGTTTGCCTTGATCAGCGCCACGCAGGCATCGGCGATCTCGCGCAGGTTGTGGCTCGGGATTTCGGTGGCCAGGCCGACGGCGATGCCGCTGGCGCCATTGAGCAGCGTGAACGGCAGGCGCGCAGGCAAGAGGCGCGGCTCTTCGGTGCTGCCGTCGTAGTTGGGAATGAAGTCGACCGTGCCTTCGTCGATCTCGTCGAGCAGCAGGCTGGTGATGCGCGCGAGCCGCGCCTCGGTGTAGCGCATGGCCGCGGCGCCGTCGCCGTCGCGGCTGCCGAAGTTGCCCTGGCCGTCGACCAGCGGGTAGCGCTGCGAAAAATCCTGCGCCATGCGCACCAGCGCGTCATAGGCCGCCTGGTCGCTGTGCGGGTGGAAGCGGCCGAGCACGTCGCCTACCACGCGCGCGCTCTTGACGGGCTTGGCACCCACGGCGCCGTTGGCGCCGCCAAAGCCCAGGCCCATGCGCGACATCGAATAGAGGATGCGCCGCTGCACCGGCTTCTGGCCGTCGGAAACGTCGGGCAGTGCGCGGCCCTTGACCACGCTGAGTGCGTATTCGAGATAGGCGGTTTGTGCGTAGTCGGCCAGCGTGAGGGTGGTGTCGCCGTCGGTGGGACCCTGGAGATCGAGCGGAGGTTGGGAGTCCATGTAGAAGAGAGAAAGAGAAACAGTTGCGGGCCGTGCGTTTTTTTCGCTCAGCCTAGTGTGAAAGCCTCGTGCACCGCGGACTGCACGGAGCCGCCGAGCACCGCGCCGCCGCCGGCCACGTAGATCCAGTCGCCGATCACCGCGGCACCGACGGCGTGCCGCGGCGTGGTCATCGGTGCGTGGCGCTGCCAGGTGTCGGCCACGGGATCGTAGCTTTCCATCTGGCCGAACACCTTGGCCTGGCGCGGCACGCCGCCCGCCAGGAAGCCGCCCTCCCCGCCCATGGCGAAGAAGCGGCCGCGATACACCACGAGCCCATGGCCCGATCGCGCGGTGGGCAGCGGCGAGCGCAGCTCCCAGGTGTCGCGCGCGGGCAGGTAGGCGTGGTGCAGGTCGGTGTTGTATTCGAAGGTGTTGAAGCGCCCGCCGATCACGTGGATCTGGCCGCCGTGCGCCACGCAGCCCACGTGGTCGCGCGCGCCGGGCAGCGGCTTGGCGCTCGACCAGCGGTCGGCCTTCGGGTCGTAGACCTCGTGCCAGCCCACGCTGGCGCGCTCGGCCGCGGGCTCGGAAGCGCCGCCGATCAGGTGCAGAGCGCCGCCAAGCATCACGGATGCCGCGGCGCCGCGCGGTCGCGGCAACGGCGCGATGGCGGTCCAGCGGTTGGCCGCGATCTCGTAGACGTAGGCGTTGGTGTCGGAGCGGCGGTTCTGTTCGACGAAACCGCCAAGCGCATACACGCGCCCGTCATCGGCCGTCACCGCGACATGGTTGGCGCCGCGCGGCAACGGCGCGCCGTCCAGCCAGCGGTCGGCCTTGGGGTCGTAGATGTGGTGGTAGTCGCGGTTGACCGCGCCCTCGCCATAGCCGCCGACCACGTGCATGCGCCCCTGGGCCGCCGTGGCCCAGGCCATCTCGCTGCGCGGAATCGGCAGTGCCGCGCGCGGCACCCAGCGTCCGGCGGAGCCGGCCGGTGCGGGGCTCTCGGTGACGCGCTGCGCCTCCTGCTCGGGCGTCATGTGGTGTGGCACGCCGCCTTGCAGCCGCGCATACGGCTCGTTCGAGGAAGGCGCCACGGGCAGGGTGTCGTGCGGGGCCGCATGCTGCGCGCGCGCCGTGCCCGCCAGCGCGCAGGCAGCTGTCGCGAGGACGAAGCTTCGGCGGTGCATGGCGGACTCCTTCATCGGCGAGGAAAGCACGAATGCGGCATCAGGACACCGGCGCGTCCGCTGCGCCGTCCAGCACCGTCGGCTGCTCGGGCATCTCGGGCATCGCCGGCATGCCGCTCGGTGAATCGGGCGGCATGTTGCCACGGCCCAGGGCACCGCCCTTCGGCACCGTGAGCTCCATGCGGATGCGCCCCGGTGCCTTGCCGCCGCGCGCGCCGCCACCCAGCGTTGCCGAGGGCTTCAAGTACGCATAGAGCTGCAACACCGTCTGCACGTAGTTCTGAGTTTCCTTGTAGTTCGGAATCTTGTTGCCTGCGCGCTGCACGGCGCCCTCGCCGGCGTTGTAGGCGGCCAGCGCCAGTTCGATCTGGCCCGGGAACATGGCGATCAGGTCACGCAAATAGCGCGAGCCCGCGGCGATGTTGACGCGCGGATCGAACAGCTTCTTCTCGATGGTGCTGCGCTTGTCCGCCGAGACGCCATAGCGCTGCGCGGTGGCCGGCATGAGCTGCATGAGCCCCATCGCGCCCTTGGGCGACACGGCCTGCGCATCGAAGCCCGATTCGGTCGCGATCAGCGCCTGCAGCAATTCGTAGTCGATCGAATGCTTGTCCGCCGCATCGCGCAACGCGGCCTTCGCGGTCTTGTAGCTCGGTGAGGCCTCGAAAAGAGCAAGCAGGGTCTGCGACGCCTGCGGCACCTTTCCATCGAGCTTGCGCCCGCCGCGCCCGAACGGCGCCACGCCCTGCGAGGTGTCGAAACTCTGGCCGCGGCGAAAGAAGATCTGATAGCGCTCGTCGATCTTTTCCGCCGCGAAATGGGCCACGCCCTTGCTGTCGATGTAGCCGTAGATGTCAGCGGCGTGCGCAAGCCCCTGCTGCGTGCAAAAAAGCAGCAGGGCCAGGAACAACGGACGCATGAAATCTGAAATTTTCACGAGGGTGGTCAAACATCGATGTCGACATCGTCGGCGCGCAGTTCCATCAACTCGCGCCGCGCGGCTGCCTCGCCCTTGCCCATGAGCTTGGTGATCTCTCCCTGGGTGGACGTGAAGTCGAAGCGCCCCAGCTGCACCTTCATCAGGCGCCGGGTATCCGGATTGAGCGTGGTTTCCCACAATTGTTCCGCGCTCATTTCACCCAGGCCCTTGAAGCGGCTGATGCTCCAGGCGCCTTCGCGCACGCCATCTTTGCGCAATTTGTCGAGCGTGGCGGTCAATTCGCCCTCGTCGAGCGCATAGACCTTGGAGGCCGGCTTCTTGCCGCGCGCCGGGGCGTCGACGCGAAAGAGTGGCGGCTTTGCGACATACACATGGCCGGCTTCGATGAGTTTCGGAAAGTGCCGGAAGAACAGCGTGAGCAGCAGCACCTGGATGTGCGAGCCGTCCACGTCGGCATCGGAAAGGATGCAGATCTTGCCGTAGCGCAGGCCGCTCATGTCGGGCGAGTCGCTGGGGCCGTGCGGATCGACGCCCACGGCCACCGAGATGTCGTGGATTTCGGTGTTGGCAAAGAGCCGGTCGCGCTCGACTTCCCAGGTGTTCAGCACCTTGCCGCGCAGCGGCAGGATGGCCTGGCTTTCCTTGTCGCGGCCCATCTTGGCGCTGCCGCCGGCCGAGTCGCCCTCGACCAGGAAGACTTCGTTGTGGCTGATGTCCTTGCTCTCGCAATCGGTCAGCTTGCCCGGCAGCACGGCCACGCCGGAGCCCTTGCGCTTCTCGACCTTCTGGCCGGCGCGCTGGCGCGTCTGGGCGGCCTTGATCGCCAGTTCGGCGAGCTTCCTGCCGTAGTCGACGTGCTGGTTGAGCCACAGCTCGAGCGCGGGGCGCACGAAGCTCGACACCAGCCGCACCGCATCGCGCGAGTTGAGCCGTTCCTTGATCTGGCCCTGGAACTGCGGGTCGAGCACCTTGGCACTCAGCACATACGAGGCGCGCGCGAACACGTCTTCGGGCAACAGCTTCACGCCCTTGGGCAGCAGCGAATGCAGCTCGATGAAGCCCTTCACCGCCGTGAAGAGGCCGTCGCGCAGGCCGCTTTCGTGCGTGCCGCCGGCGCTGGTGGGAATCAGGTTGACGTAGCTCTCGCGCACCGGCTGGCCGTCTTCGGTGAAGGCCACGCACCAGTCGGCGCCCTCGCCTTCGGCGAAGTTGTCCGCGTTCTTGTCGGCATGGCCGCTGCCTTCGAACAGCGGGATCACCGGGTCGCCGTTGAGCGTCTGCATCAGGTAGTCGCTCAGGCCGCCCTTGTAGAGCCACTGCTGCGTTTCCTTGGTCTTCTCGACAGTGAGCGTGACGCTCACGCCGGGCATCAGCACGGCCTTGCTGCGCAGCAGGTGCGTGAGCTCGCCCATCGGCAATGCGGCGGTCTCGAAGTACTTGGCGTCGGGCCAGGCGCGCACCGTGGTGCCCTGGCGGCGCTCGCCGGCTTCGAGCTTGCGGATTTCGAGCGCCTCGACCACGTCGCCGGCGCTGAAGGCCAGCCTGGCCACGGAGCCTTCGCGGTGCGAGACGACTTCAAGCCGCTTGGAAAGCGCATTGGTCACCGACACGCCCACGCCGTGCAGGCCGCCCGAGAAGCTGTAGGCGCCGCCCGAGCCCTTGTCGAACTTGCCGCCCGCGTGCAGGCGGGTGAACACCAGCTCGACCACCGGGGCCTTTTCTTCGGGGTGCAGGCCGAACGGAATGCCGCGGCCGTCGTCTTCGATGCTGACCGAGTTGTCGGCGTGCAGCGTGACCTTGATCTTCTTGCCGTAGCCCGCCAGCGCCTCGTCGGCGGCGTTGTCGAGCACTTCCTGGATGATGTGCAGGGGGTTGTCGGTCCGGGTGTACATGCCCGGGCGCTGCTTCACGGGCTCGAGGCCCTTGAGCACGCGGATGGAACCTTCCGAGTACCCGGAGGACGCGGACGATGAACTGGGGGGAGTCTTGGGGGGAGTCGCCATGGGGGCGGATTGTAGTCAGTCGAACCGAAATGACTGGATACCCATACAGGAACATCGCCCGGCCGCTCCTTCATGCCGTCGAATTTCGAGGCGTTCACGGTGCCGGTCTGCTTTGATGCCCGGGGCGCATCAAAGCCGTGGCTATAAATCATCAATGACGCGACGCCCCTCCGCCTGCCAGAGGACGCAAGTCGCTACATTCGACGCCATGCAAGCCTCCGCTCCCACTCTCTCGATCAAGCAGGTGCTGATCTGCGGCGCCATGATCGTCACGCTTTCGATGGGCATCCGACACGGCTTTGGCCTCTGGCTGCAGCCGATCACGCAGGCGCAGGACTGGACGCGCCAGACCTTCTCGTTCGCGCTGGCCGTGCAGAATCTGTCGTGGGGCATCTTCGGCGTGTTCGCGGGCATGGTGGCCGACCGCTTCGGCGCCTTCCGGGTCCTGGTCGCGGGCACGGCGTTCTATGCGCTGGGCCTGCTGGGCATGGCGTATTCGCCCACGCCGCTGCTGTTCACGCTCAGCGCCGGCGTGCTGATCGGCGCGGCGCAGGCGGGCACGACCTATGCGGTCGTCTACGGCGTGATCGGGCGCCAGATTCCGGCCGAGCGGCGCTCGTGGGCCATGGGCGTGGCGGCGGCGGCCGGCTCGTTCGGCCAGTTCCTGATGGCGCCCATCGAGGGCCGCTTGATCGGCCACCTGGGCTGGCAGACCGCGCTGGCGGTGGTGGCGGTGCTGGCGCTGGTGATCGTGCCGCTGGCCTTCGGCCTGCGCGAACCGCAGCGCGGGGCGCTGGCCGGACACCGCGAGCAATCCGTGCTGCAGGCTGTGGGCGAGGCCTTCCGCTACCCGAGCTTCGGCCTGCTGATGGCCGGCTACTTCGTCTGCGGCTTCCAGCTTGCGTTCATCGGCATCCACATGCCGACCTACCTGCGCGACCAGCGCCTGGCGGCCGACGTGGCGGGCTACGCGCTGGCGCTGATCGGGCTTTTCAACGTGTTCGGCACCTACACGGTCGGGCTGCTGGGGCAGAAGCTGGCCAAGCGCAAGATCCTGGCGGCCATCTACCTTGCGCGGGCGGTCTCGATCGTGCTGTTTCTGCTGGTGCCGATCTCGCCGCTCAGTGTGTATGTGTTCTCTGCGGCCATGGGCTTTCTCTGGCTTTCGACCGTGCCCGCCACCAACGCGATCATCGCGGGCATCTTCGGGGTCGCCCATTTGTCGATGCTCAGCGGCTTTGTGTTCCTGAGCCACCAGGTCGGATCGTTCATCGGCGTCTGGCTCGGCGGCTACCTGTACGACACCACGGGCAGCTACGACATCGTCTGGTACATCGCGATTGCCCTGGGCGTGTTCGCGGCGCTGATCAACCTGCCGGTCAAGGAAGGCGCCATCGGGCGCGGCGTCCGGCCGGCCGTCGTGCCCGGCTGACGGCGGAGAATGGCAACCCATATGACTGCGCAGTTGCGCCATCGCCTCGTGCATGCCGGCTGGCTGGCCGGCGCGCTGGCGGCGCTGGGCGGGGTTTTCGCGCTCTACGTTCAGCCGGGTTTTCTCGTGACGCTGGTCGACCAGGTCTGGTCCTGCTTCTGATCGCCATGAAAGACATGGCAAACCCGCACGCCGGGCTGGCACCCTCGGAATGGATCGTGAAGTGGTCGCACCTGCTCGCGCCCGGCGCCACCGTGCTCGACGTGGCCTGCGGCCAGGGACGGCACATGCAATGGTTCGCGGGGCGCGGGCATGCGGTCACCGGCGTCGATCGCTCACCGGAAGCCACCCAGGCCGCAAGTGCCTTCGGCCATACCCTGACCGCCGACATCGAGTCCGGCCCCTGGCCTTTCGCCGGCGAGGCTTTCGGCGCGGTGGTCGTGACCAACTACCTGTGGCGGCCGCGCATGGCGGACATCGTGGCCGCAGTCGCGCCGGGTGGCGTGCTGCTCTACGAGACCTTTGCCGCCGGAAACGAAAGCGTGGGCAAGCCCTCGCGCCCGGACTTCCTCCTGCAGCCCGGCGAACTGCTGGCCGCCTGCCGGGAACTGCGCGTGGTGGCCTATGAAGACGGCTTTCTTGCCGAGCCGCCGCGCTTCGTTCAGCGCATTGCGGCCGTCCGTGCCGGCGAGGCCGGTTCGGGCCAGCCTGCACGCCATCCGCTGCGGGGAAACTGACCCCACCGGGGGGCCGGTTTCCCCCGACCACGGAGTAAGTAGAATCGGCGCTTTCGTCCACCGACAGAGAGATTCCCCCTTGGAGCAACTGACAGGCAGCATCGTCGCTCTCGTCACGCCGATGCACGACGACGGCAGTGTCGACTATCCCGCCCTGCGCCGGCTGATCGATTGGCACATCGACGAAGGCACCGACTGCCTCGGCGTGGTCGGCACCACCGGCGAATCGCCCACGGTCGACGTGGAAGAGCATTGCGAAATCATCCGCGTCGCGGTCGAGCAGGCCAAGGGCCGCGTGCCCGTGATGGCCGGCTGCGGCGCCAACTCGACCAAGGAAGCCATCGAGCTCGCCCGCTTCGCCAAGGGCGTGGGTGCCGATTCGCAGCTGCAGGTCGTGCCCTACTACAACAAGCCGACGCAAGAAGGCCAGTACCAGCACTTCAAGGCCATTGCCGAAGCCGTGGGCGACCTGCCCACCGTGCTGTACAACGTGCCCGGCCGCACCGTGGCCGATATGGCGCACGACACCGTGCTGCGCCTGGCCCAGGTGCCGGGCATCATCGGCATCAAGGAAGCCACCGGCAACATCGAGCGCGCGCAGTGGCTCATCCGCGACCTGCCCAAGCACTTTGCCGTGTATTCGGGCGACGATCCGACCGCCGTGGCCCTCATGCTCTGCGGCGGCCAGGGCAACATCAGCGTCACGGCCAACATCGCGCCGCGCAAGATGCACGAGCTGTGCGTTGCAGCCATCGCAGGCGACGTGCGGCGCGCCATGGAGATCCAGTTCGAGCTCATGCCGCTGCATCGCCACCTGTTCGTCGAGCCCAATCCGATTCCGGTCAAGTGGGCCATGTCCAGGCTCGGCCTGTGCGGCGGCACGCTGCGGCTGCCACTCACCGAACTGGCCGAAACGAACCAGCCCGTGGTCGAGGCCGCCCTGCGCGCCACCGGCCTGCTCAAGGGCTGAGCCGGCTCGCCGCTCCCCGACACCCCCTGCACTTCTTTTTCGCCTGCCGCACCAAGGTCAAGCAACCTTTTGCCCGAACCGTGCTCAGAGAGTGCGGGCAATGCGGCCCCTAGATTGATCGAACCCATTCCAACAAGGAAGACGACGTTGAAGAACCTTTCGCACATCTCGCGATTCGCACTGCTGGCCCTCGTTGTCAGTCTCGCCGCCTGCTCCGTCCTCGAGAGCGACAAGATCGACTACAAGAGCGCCGGCAAGGCCCCGACGCTCGAAGTCCCCCCCGACCTGTCGCAGCTTTCGCGCGAAAACCGCTATGCGGTGCCGGGCGGCGCGGTCACGGCCAACGCCTACCAGGCCGGCGTTGCCAACGCGCCGGGCGTTCCCACCGCGGTGGCCAACATCGGCGACGTGCGCATGGAGCGCTCGGGCACCCAGCGCTGGATCATCGTCAACCGCTCGCCCGACCAGCTCTGGGACCCGGTGAAAGACTTCTGGCAGGAAAGCGGCTTCCTCCTGACCACCGAGCAGCGCAACCTCGGGATCATGGAAACCGACTGGGCCGAGAACCGCGCCAAGCTGCCGCAGGACATCATCCGCGGCACGCTGGGCAAGCTGGTCGACTCGGTCTACTCGACCGGCGAGCTCGACCGCTTCCGCACCCGCCTGGAACGCACGCCCACCGGCACCGAGATCTTCATCAGCCACCGCGGCATGCAGGAGGTCTATAACAACAGCCGCCAGGACCAGACCGTGTGGCAGCCCCGTCCGAGCGACCCTGAACTCGAAACCGAGTTCCTGCGCCGCCTGATGGTCAAGCTCGGCGTTTCGCAAGAGCAGTCGAAGATCCTGGCCGCCACCACCGCGCCGACCAAGACCGCAACCGTCGCCGCCGTAAGCGGCCAGCCGGTCGTGCAGATCAGCGAAGGCTTCGATCGCGCATGGCGCCGCGTGGGCCTGGCACTCGACCGCACCGGCTTCACCGTGGAAGACCGCGACCGCACCGCCGGCATCTACTACGTGCGCTACGTGACGCCGAACCCCGACAAGAAGGAACCCGGCTTCTTCGGCAAGCTGTTCGGCAGCTCGAGCAAGAACGAGTCCCCGATCAAATTCCGCATTCTGGTGAAGGGCCAGGGCGAGAGCACCACCGTCTCGGTCCTGAACGAATCCGGCGCGCCCGAAACCTCGGCCAACGCACAGCGCATCGTCCAGGTCATTGCCGACGACCTGAAGTAACCCGCATGCTCCGCTTCCGAAGCCTCGGCAGCGGCAGCACGGGCAACGCCGCGCTGGTCGAGGCGACCAGCGGCGGCCGCACCTCGCGGCTCCTGATCGACTGCGGCTTCGGCCTGCGGCAACTCGATCTGCGGCTCGCCAAGGCGGGCCTCGCGGCCGGCGACGTCGACGCGATCTTCATCACCCACGAACACGGCGACCACATCGGCTGCGCCCATTCGCTGTCGCGGCGCAACCGCATTCCCGTCTGGATGAGCGAAGGCACCTGGCTCGCCACCGGCGGACGGGATTTCGAAGGCCGGCTCAACCTCGCGCAGGACGATGCGGAATTTGCGGTCGGCGATATTGCGGTGCGGCCCTTTACCGTGCCGCACGATGCGCGCGAGCCGCTGCAGCTGCGCTGCTCCGACGGCGCCCGCACCTTGGGCGTTCTCACCGACCTGGGCCATGCCACGGCCCACGTGCTCTCCCGGCTCAGCGGCGTGCATGCGCTGCTGCTCGAGTTCAACCACGACAGCGAGCTGCTGGCCAATTCGGCCTATCCGCCGTTCCTGAAGCTGCGTGTCGGCGGCAAGCACGGCCACCTGTCGAACGCGGCGGCTGCGGACATTGCGCGCGCGGTGCGCCACGACGGCCTGCGCCATGTGGTCGCGGCGCATCTGAGCGAACAGAACAACCGTCCCGAGATCGTGCGGCGCCTGATGGCCGACGCCCTCGGCGGACATGAGGCCGAGATGCTCACGGCCAATGCATCGGAAGGCTCACCCTGGCTGGACGTCTGAGCGCAGCAGCCCGGCCGCGCTCTTTTCGAGCGCCATGCAAAAAGCCGCCCCTGGGCGGCTTTTTGCCGGGCGCATGAAACGCCCCATGCCGGCCTTGCTTACTGCTTTGGTGCTTCCTTCTTCTTGGCAGCCTCTGTCGCGGCATTGGCCGCGTCCAGAGCCGACGAGGCGCCCGGCGAAGGTGTTGCAGCTGCGGGATCGCTGGTCGAGGGCGCCGGCGTGACCGCAGGCGGCGGAGGCGCCGGCTCGGTGACGGGAGCGGGCGGCGGGGTCACAACCGCCGGCGCGGCATCCTCCTTCTTTCCGCAAGCCACGAGTGCGGCAGCGGCGATCAACGAGGCGAGCAGGACGGAAGACGACTTCTTCATGGAAACTCCTTTGGCGATGAATGTCTGAACGAAAAAATTCTAGACCCGCATCACTGCCCGTTCATGTCTCGCAGCCTCATTCGCGGCATTGGCTTACAAGCCCAGTGTCGATGCCGGAAATGCGGGCCGCCCTGCCCGCCACGACTCATCAATTGTTTCTCGAAGTTCGCGCCGCGCACGCGGATCGAAGCCGCACACGCCGCGGCTGCGTTCCGGATCGGCCCGGTGCACGAACCAATCCGGAGTCCAGATGGCACTCGGCACCGCGGGGCTCCCCGCCTCCGGCCGGACCGCCCTGCATTCGATGATGTGATCCCACATGCGCCGCCACGGCACCAGCCGCGTGTGGGCACGTTCGATGACGTCGAAGCGCCGTGCCAGCAGTATGAAACGGCGGCCGGTGGCCGACCAGGCCTGTAGCGCCTGGATGCTGGCCCGCTCGCCGAGCGGCCAATCGGCAAAGTCGGGGTCGCTCAGAACCAGTTCTCTCCAGCCTTGCCGCGCCGCGTTCTCGAGCGCAGCCCGCACGATGCCCTCGAAGGCCTCGCGGCCATCGAACCGTCCTTCGGGCAAGGACGGTTCCGAAGGTACGGGCGTCTCACCCTGCATGAACCCACCCCGCTTCGCACCACTCGGCCAGCAGCGCCAGCGCCCCCTCGCTCGCACGCGCCAGTTCGCGTGGACCGAGCGCACGCCGGTCGGCCAGCCGCCGCATCAGCGTTGCGTCGGCCCCGCCGGCGCGAAAGCTCTCGCCGTTGATGTACAGGTGCCGCGCGTCGTAAAGCATGCGCGTGCGGCGGTCGAGCACCACCTGGTTCAACCCGTCCGGCGCTTCGGCGCCTTCATCGAACCAGACGTTGGCCTTGGGCTCCGTGAGCGATTCGCCGAGTGCGCGGTCGATCGCGTCGGGGTCGCGCAGCGCGGCTTCGACGGCCTTGCGCGCGAACGCCTGCAGCGCGGCCGGCATGGCGGCCGGTGCATCGACCGCGGGCTGCGACGGATCGCGATAGCGCGCGAGCTCGGCCGGGCCCGCATCTTCGAGCGCCTCCGAGTAGGCCTGCGCCATGCGCGCCAGCAGGTCGGCGCCAAGCTCGCCCGCCGCGGACGAACGCAGGCCGATGGAGCAGGTCATGCAGTCGTCGCCGATCGCCACGCCATCGTGCGCATAGCGCGGCGGCAGGTAGAGCATGTCGCCCGGCTCCAGTACGAAGCTTTGCTCGGGCTCGAAATGCTCGAGGATCTTGAGCGGGACGCCTTGCTGCAGGCGCAGGTCGCTCTGCTTGCCGATCGACCAGCGCCGCGTGCCCTGCGCCTGCAGCAGGAACACGTCGTAGCTGTCGAAATGCGCGCCCACGCCGCCCTGGTCGCTCGCGTAGCTGATCATCAGATCGTCCAGCCGTGCATCGGGCAGGAAGCGGAACTGCTGCAGCAGCGCATGCACGCCCTCGTGATACAGGTCGACGCCCTGCACCAGCAGCGTCCATGCGGGCTGCTTCAGCGGCGGCAGCGCACGCCGCGCAAGCGGCCCGTGCCTGATCGTCCAGCCGGCCTTGCCTTGGCGGATGAGGCGCGATTCCACGTCCTCACGCTCGGCCAGGGCAAACAGCGCGCCGCGCTCGACCGGTGGCACCATGGCGGGGATGGCCTGGCGCACCAGCAACGGTTTTTTCTGCCAATACTGCCGCATGAACTGCGCGGCGCTCAGGCCGCCGAGCAACGGCAGCGGTTGTGTAGTCTCCATGGGAGAATTCTGCAATGGAAATCTCTGAACAATGCGTGGTCGGCCTGACCTGGACGATGAAAGACACTCTGGGCGAAGTGTTGGACGTGCTCGACGAACCGGTGGAATTCATGGTCGGGGGCGACGACCTCTTCGACGTGATCGAAGCCGCCCTGCAGGGCCATGAGCCCGGTGCCCGGGTGCAATTGCAGCTCGAGCCCGAACAGGGCTTCGGCGACTTCAACGACCAGTTGCTCTTTCTCGAGCCGCGCTCGCTGTTTCCCGAGGGCACCGAGGAAGGCATGACCTTCGACGGCGCCGCGCTGCCCAAGGGCGTGAGCGACGCCATGCCCAAGGACGTGATCTACACCGTGGCCGAAATCTACCCGGAGCACCTGGTGCTCGACGGCAACCATCCGCTCGCGGGCATTGCGATCCGGCTCGACATCACGGTGCGCTCGGTGCGCGAGGCCACGGAAGAAGAAGTCGGCCGCGGCACCGCAGGCACGGCCTTTTTCAAGGTGCCGCCGACCGCGCCGGGCAACGATCTGCTGCACTGACCGAAAGGCGGGCATGCCGCTGCAGCGGCCAGCAAAAAGCCGGGTACTGCCCGGCTTTTTGTTGCTTGCGAAAACCGCTGCAAGGCGGTTACATGCGCGAGATCTGGCCGTTGTCGATGCGCACGCGGTCGCCAATGCGCAGGTCGCCCGGATGCTGCACATCGAAGGCGCGATAGCCGCCGCGATCGGTTTGCACCGAGATGCGATAGCTCTCGTAGGCGCGAGGGCCGCTGTTCTGTGCCTCGATGGTGTTGCCCAGCAGCGCACCGCCCACGATGCCCAGGGCGGTTGCAGCGGCGCGGCCGCTGCCGTGCCCGAACTGGTTGCCCACTACGCCGCCCACGACACCACCCGCCACGGCCCCCCCGCCGGTGGTGCCGGTGCCCCTGGTTTCGCTGCGCAGCACTTCGATGTTGGCCACGTGGCCGTATTCGACGTAGGCCGCTTCCTGGTACGGAACGGCCTGTGGCGGCGCCTGATAGGGGTAGCGCGTGGTGTGATAGACCGGCGCGGGAGCGACGCAGGCCGTGAGCGTGGCAATCGCCAGCGCGGAAGCGCCGATGGAAACGAAGCGCGTTGAAATTTTCATGTTGAAGGCTCCTCGAAATAATGGGTGCATCCGAATGCACCAAGCCTGTGTCTAACGCCTTTCCCGCAACAGGGATGACGCGTGACACACACCGAAACGTAGGAGCGGGCCGTGAACCGCCGGTTCCGATCTTTACCGGCCCGATACGCGAAGACGAGGTCAGTGCTTGCCGGTGGACCCGTAGCCGCCTTCGCCTCGTTGCGAAGCTGCAAATTCTGTGACCACGCGAAACTGCGCCTGCACCACGGGCACGATCACGAGTTGGGCGAGCCGCTCCATCGGCTGGAGCACGAAGGGCGTGTCGCTGCGGTTCCATGCGCTGATCTTCAGTTCGCCCTGGTAGTCGCTGTCGATCAGGCCCACGAGGTTGCCAAGGACGATGCCGTGCTTGTGGCCGAGGCCCGAGCGCGGAAGGATCAGCGCCGCATAGCCCGGATCCGCCAGGTGGATCGCGATGCCGGTGCCCACGAGCTGCCAGGCATTGGGCTCCAGCGTGATGGGTGCATCGAGGCAGGCCCTGAGATCGAGGCCTGCGCTGCCGGGGGTGGCATAGGCGGGCAATTGATCCACCATGCGTGGATCGAGGATACGAACGTCTACTTTCACTTCTACTTGCCTTGCTTCTGTTGCTGTTCTCTTTGCTTGCGGGCGGCCTCCTCGAGCACCTGCTGCCACCTGGCGACACCGGCTGAAAGCTTCAGGCCCTTGAACTTGCTGGCGAGCCAGAGGGCCGCACCGAACAAGAACACCAGCACGACGACCGGCACCCCGGCCGACCACAGCGCCAGGAGGACCAGCGCGCCCGCGGCGCCCATGATCTTGAGCGCCGCAGGCGGGAGCGCCCCGAAGCCTGGGGCCGAGGTATCGCCGTTGGAGGATTCACGCCGCTGCGCTGCGGCCGCCGCGGCGCCCTGCGCGCCCGGTGCGCCCGGCGCAGGCGTCATGCCCACGTCGAGCCCATGATCGCCTTCGTGCGCCGCCCGCTTGGGCAATGCAGCCTGGGCGGAGAGCCGTTCCACGTAGCTGGCGAAATCGCCATCGGGCGGCGTGTTCCATTGGGGATTCATCAGACCCTCCAGTCAGGCAGGCGTGCGGCGATCTCGGTCATGAGTTCTCGCGCCAGGGTGAGCTTGGGCGCACGCGGCAGTTCGCGCGTGCGCTTTGCGTCCACCAGCAGCAGCGCATTGTCGTCCTGCCCGAATGTCAGAGGGCCGATATTGCCGACCAGGAGCGGAATTCCCTTGCGCTCGCGCTTGGCCTTGGCGTGCTCCACCAGGTTCTCGCTCTCGGCCGCGAAGCCCACGCAGAACAGCCTGCGGGTCTGAGCGCGCTCGCTCTTGGCGACGGCCAGCAGGATGTCGGGGTTCTCGACGAAATTCAGCACCGGCGTCTTGCCGCTGCCGTCCTTCTTGATCTTTTGTTCGCTGTGCGTCGCGGGGCGCCAGTCCGCCACCGCCGCCGTTGCTATAAAAATGCTAGCAGACTGCGATGCGTGCAGGGTCGCTTCGAGCATGTCCTCTGCCGAAATGACGTCGATGCGGTTGACCCCGCGCGGGGTGGGCAGGTGCACCGGTCCGGCCACCAGCGTCACTTCGGCGCCGGCCTCGCGGGCGGCGCGCGCAATGGAAAAACCCATCTTGCCGGACGAATGGTTGGTGATGCCGCGGATCGGGTCGAGCGGCTCGAAAGTGGGGCCCGCCGTCACCAGCACTTTCTGGCCCGCAAGCAGCTTCGGCGCAAAGAAGGCTGTGATGTCCTCGAGCAGTTCCGGCGGCTCGAGCATGCGCCCGTCGCCGGTCTCGCCGCAGGCCTGCCAGCCGCTGCCCACGCCCAGCACCGTGGCGCCGTCGGCCGCCACCTGCATCAGGTTGCGCTGGGTGGCGGGATGCGCCCACATCTCGCGGTTCATGGCCGGCGCAATCAAGAGCGGCACACGGTCCATCGGCCGGGCCAGGCACATCAGGCTCAGCAGGTCGTCGGCCCTTCCCTGCACCAGCCGCGCGACGAAGTCGGCGCTGCAAGGCGCGAGCACGATGGCATCGGCCTCGCGGCTCAGGTTGATGTGCGGCATGTTGTTGGGCTCGCGCGTATCCCACTGCGAGGTATAGACCGTGCGCCCCGACAGCGCCTGCATCGTGACCGGCGTGATGAACTGCTCGGCCGCCTCGGTCATCACGACCTGGACGGTGGCGCCCGCCTTCACGAACAGGCGGCACAACTCGGCCGACTTGTAGCAGGCGATACCGCCAGTGAGGCCCAGGACGATGTGTTTGCCGGCGAGATCTTGCATGGGGCGTATTGTTGCTCACCCCCAGCCTGCCCGCTCTTCGGGCGGCCGAGCGCAGCGGCCCCTTCGAAAGATGTCCTTGGCGGAAGCTGTCGCAATGGGCACACCTATAATCAGCATTTCCCACTGCCCGGTCCTCGCGTCCGGAACTGGCATGACCAAATTTGTCTTCGTCACCGGTGGTGTCGTATCTTCCCTTGGCAAGGGAATCGCCTCCGCCTCCCTCGCTGCGATCCTCGAATCGCGCGGCCTCAAAGTCACCCTCATCAAGCTGGATCCGTACATCAATGTCGATCCCGGCACGATGTCGCCGTTCCAGCATGGCGAGGTGTTCGTCACCGACGACGGCGCCGAGACCGACCTCGACCTCGGCCACTACGAGCGCTTCATCACCACGCGGATGCGCAAGGCCAACAACTTCACCACCGGCCAGATCTACAAGACCGTGCTCGAAAAAGAGCGCCGCGGCGACTACCTCGGCAAGACGGTGCAGGTGATTCCGCACATCACCAACGAGATCCAGGAATACATCAAGCGCGGCGCCGGCCTGGGCACCGCGCACGAGGTGGACGTGGCCATCGTCGAAATCGGCGGCACCGTGGGCGACATCGAATCGCTCCCGTTCCTCGAAGCCGTGCGCCAGATGAGCCTGCGCATGGGCCCGAACAACTCGGCCTTCGTGCACCTGAGCTACGTGCCCTGGATCGCCGCCGCCGGCGAACTCAAGACCAAGCCCACCCAGCACACCGCCAAGGAACTGCGTGCCATCGGCATCCAGGCCGACGCGCTGCTGTGCCGCGCCGACCGTCCGATTCCCGACGACGAGCGCGCCAAGATCTCGCTGTTCTCGAACGTGCCCGAATGGGGCGTGATCTCGATGTGGGACGTCGACACCATCTACAAGGTGCCGCGCATGCTGCACGAGCAGGGCCTGGACGGCCTCATCTGCGACAAGCTGCGCATCAACACCCCGCCCGCCAAGCTGCAGCGCTGGGACGATCTGGTCTACGAAGTCGAGCATCCGCAGCAGGAGGTGAGCATTGCCATGGTCGGCAAGTACGTCGACCTGTCCGACAGCTACAAGTCGCTCAACGAGGCATTGCGCCACGCCGGCATGAAGAACCACGCCCGCGTGAAGATCGACTACATCGATTCCGAAACCATTTCGGCGCAAGACGTCTCGCGGCTTGCCAAGTACGACGCGATCCTGGTGCCCGGCGGCTTCGGCCAGCGCGGCGTCGAAGGCAAGATCTCCGCCGCCCGCTTTGCACGCGAAGGCAAGGTGCCCTACCTCGGCATCTGCCTCGGCATGCAGGTGGCCACCATCGAATACGCGCGCCACGTGGCCGGGCTCAAGAACGCCAACAGCACCGAGTTCGACCCCGAAACGCCCTGCCCCGTGATCGCGCTGATCACCGAGTGGAAGGACGCCGACGGCACGGTCAAGACGCGCAACGAGAAGTCCGACCTCGGCGGCACCATGCGCCTGGGCGCGCAGAGCTCCGACGTGGCCGCCGGCACGCTGGCCCACAGCATCTACGGCGACGTGGTGACCGAACGCCACCGCCACCGCTACGAAGCCAACGTGAACTACCTCGATGAGCTGCGCGCCGCAGGCCTCGTGATCTCCGCGCTGACGCAGCGCGAACACCTGACCGAAATCGTCGAGTTGCCGCAGGACGTGCACCCCTGGTACATGGGCGTGCAGTTCCACCCCGAATTCAAGTCGACGCCATGGAGCGGCCATCCGCTCTTCAATGCCTTCATCAAGGCGGCGCTCGAGCACAAGGCACGCAGCGCGGGCGGTGCAAAGAACCTGAAGGCCGTAGCATGAAACTTTGCGGATTCGACATCGGGCTCGAACAGCCCTTCTTCCTGATTGCCGGCCCCTGCGTGGTCGAATCCGAGCAATTGCAGATGGACACGGCCGGCACGCTGAAGGAAATCACTTCCTCGCTCGGCATTCCGTTCATCTTCAAGAGCAGCTTCGACAAGGCCAACCGTTCCTCCGGCACCAGCTTTCGCGGCCCTGGCCGCGAAAAGGGCCTGGAGATCCTGGCCAAGGTGAAGCGCGAGCTCGGCCTCCCCGTGCTGACCGACGTCCACACCGAAGACGACATCACCGAGGCCGCCAAGGTGGTCGACGTGCTGCAGACGCCCGCCTTCCTGTGCCGCCAGACCGATTTCATCCGCGCGGTGGCGCAGTCGGGCAAGCCGGTGAACATCAAGAAGGGCCAGTTCCTCGCGCCCCACGACATGAAGAACGTGATCGACAAGGCGCGCGCGGCAGCCAAGGAGGCGGGCCTGCCCGAAGACAGCTTCATGGCCTGCGAACGCGGCGCCAGCTTTGGTTACAACAACCTGGTGTCGGACATGCGTTCGCTCGCAATCATGCGCGAGACTGGCGCACCCGTGGTGTTCGACGCTACCCACTCGGTGCAGTTGCCGGGCGGCCAGGGCACGAGCTCGGGCGGCCAGCGCGAAATGGTGCCGGTGCTGTCGCGCGCGGCGGTGGCCGTGGGCGTGGCCGGACTCTTCATGGAAACGCACCCCGACCCGGCCAAGGCGCTGAGCGACGGCCCCAATGCCGTGCCGCTCAAGCACATGAAGGCGCTGCTCGAAACGCTGCTCGCTCTCGACCAGGTCACCAAGAAGAACGCATTTCTAGAGGACGTTTTCCAATCATGAGCAGTGGTTATGTCATCGCCCACGTCGAGGTCACCAACCCGGCGCAGTACGAGGAATACAAGAAGTGGTCCAGTGCCGCCATGCAGGCGCACGGCGCCGAAGTGTGCGTGCGCGGCGGCCAGGTCGAAGTGCTCGAGGGCGACTGGTCGCCTTCGCGCATCGTCATCCTGAAGTTCCCCAGCTTCGAGAAGGCCAAGGCCTTCCACGAAACACCCGAATACCTGAAGGCGCGCGAAGCGCGTGCCGGTGCCGCCGTCATGCGCATGGTCGCGGTCGAAGGCATTTGATTATCCGAATTCGAGACTGAAAAGAAAGAGAAACGCATGAGTGCAATCGTTGACATCGTCGGCCGCGAAATCCTCGACAGCCGCGGCAATCCCACAGTCGAGTGCGACGTGCTGCTCGAATCGGGCACCATGGGCCGCGCGGCCGTGCCCTCGGGCGCATCGACCGGTTCGCGCGAAGCCATCGAGCTGCGCGACGGCGACAAGAAGCGCTATCTCGGCAAGGGCGTGCTCAAGGCCGTGGAGAACATCAACACCGAGATCTCGGAATCCGTGCTCGGGCTCGACGCCAGCGAGCAGGCCTTCCTCGACCGCACGATGATCGACCTGGACGGCACCGACAACAAGGGCCGCCTGGGTGCCAACGCCACCCTCGCCGTCTCGATGGCCGTGGCACGCGCTGCGGCCGAAGAGTCGGGCCTGCCGCTGTACCGCTACTTCGGCGGCATGGGCGGCATGCAGCTGCCGGTGCCGATGATGAACGTCATCAACGGCGGTGCGCACGCCAACAACAGCCTGGACCTGCAAGAGTTCATGATCATCCCCGTGGGTGCGCCGAGCTTCCGCGAGGCCGTGCGCTATGGCGCCGAAGTGTTCCACGCGCTCAAGAAGATTCTGGGCGACCGCGGCATCAGCACGGCGGTCGGCGACGAAGGCGGTTTCGCGCCCAGCGTCGAGAGCCATGAAGCAGCCATCCAGCTGATTCTCGAAGCCATCGACAAGGCCGGCTACGTGGCGGGCGAGCAGATTGCGCTCGGCCTCGACTGCGCCGCCAGCGAGTTCTACAAGGACGGCAACTACGTGCTCTCCGGCGAGAACCTCACCTTGTCGGCCGGCAACTGGGCCGACATGCTGGCCACCTGGGTCGACAAGTACCCGATCATCAGCATCGAAGACGGCATGCACGAAGGCGACTGGGACGGCTGGAAGCTGCTCACCGACCGCCTCGGCAAGCGCGTTCAGCTGGTGGGCGACGACCTGTTCGTCACCAACACCAAGATCCTGCAGGAAGGCATCGACAAGGGCATTGCCAACTCGATCCTGATCAAGATCAACCAGATCGGCACGCTGACCGAGACCTTCGCCGCCATCGAGATGGCCAAGCGCGCGGGCTACACGGCCGTCATCTCGCACCGCTCGGGCGAAACCGAGGACAGCACCATCGCCGACATCGCGGTGGGCACCAACGCCGGCCAGATCAAGACCGGTTCGCTCTCGCGCTCGGACCGCATCGCCAAGTACAACCAGCTGCTGCGCATCGAAGAAGACCTCGGCGACATCGCCAGCTACCCCGGCCGCGGCGCGTTCTACAACCTGAAGTAGCGCCCGAAGCCGGCGGCATGCGCTCGCGCCTCGTTCCACCCATCGTGCTGTTGCTGCTGCTGGTCATCCTGCAGTGGCAGCTGTGGAACGGGCGCGGCAGCGTGCGCGACGTGTCTCAGCTGCAGACCAAGCTGGCGGAGCAGAAAGAGGCCAATGCCAAGGCCACGGTGGCCAACGAGCGGCTGGCCTCCGAGGTCAACGACCTCAAGGTCGGCCTCGAGATGGTCGAAGAGCGCGCGCGACAGGAGCTGGGCATGGTCAAGCCCAACGAAGTGTTCGTTCAGGTCACACGCTGAATATGGCCCCCACGCTCGGCACTGCGTGTCCTCGCTGCCCCTCGAGGGGGCCGCTCACGCCTTGGGGCGGCCCGGCGGCGCTCGGTGCGTTTGCACGGGGCCGACCGCTGGCGCGCTGATGCCCGAGTTCTTCTCGGCCCCCGCCTTCGCGCTCTGGGGCTCACCGGTCAGTTGGCTCGAACTCGTGGCCGCCGTGCTGGCGCTTGCGATGGTCGGCTGCAACATGCGCGAAGTCCATTGGGGCTGGCCGCTCGCGATCGTCAGCTCGCTGCTCTACGTGGCCGTGTTTGCGCAGGCGCGCATCTATGGCGATGCCTCGCTCCAGGTGTTCTTCGCGATCGTCGCGTTCTGGGGCTGGTTTCAGTGGCTGCGGGGCCATCGCGCCGACGGCAGCGCATTGCGGGTCAGCCGGCTGTCGCCGCGCGGCATCGCGTTTTCGCTGGTGGCCTGCGCAGTGGCATGGCCCGCCGTCGCCCTCTTCCTGCGCCGCTTTACCGACACCGACGTGCCCTGGTGGGACGGATTCTCGACCGGGCTCAGCCTCGTCGGCCAGTTCCTGCTCGGCCGCAAATTCATCGAGAACTGGCTCGTGTGGCTGGCGGTGAACATCGTGAGCGTGGGCCTGTTCATCCACAAGGGCCTGTGGCTCACGGTCGGCCTCTACGCCGTGTTTGCGGTGCTCAGCATCGCGGGTTTTCTTGCATGGCGCACGCGCATGCCCGAGGCCGCGCGCGCATGACTCCCATGCTGCCGGCCGGATGCATCATTGCACTGCTCGGTGCCGAGAGCACCGGCAAGACCGAACTCGCCCGCGCGCTCACGCAGCGCCTGCAAGAGCGCGGCATTGCCACCACGATGGTGGGCGAATACCTGCGCGAGTGGTGCGACCGCGAAGGCCGCACGCCCCGCCCCGACGAGCAGCGGTCCATTGCCCAAGAGCAGACCCGCCGCATCGAAGCCGCGGCCGCCTCGGGGGTGGTGGTGGCCGATACCACGGCCCTCATGACCGCGGTCTACAGCGAGCAGCTGTTCGGCGACACCTCGCTCCATGCCGACGCACTGGCGGCGCAGGCGCGCTATGCCATCACCCTGCTGACCGCGCTCGACATTCCATGGGTTGCCGACGCATTGCGCGATGGCGACCATGCGCGCGAACCCACCGATGCGCTGGTACGCGCGGCGCTGGCGGGTGCAAGGCTTTCTTTCGCGGTGGTGCACGGCACCGGCAGCGAAAGGCTCTCCAGTGCGTGGAACGCCATCAACTCCATTGCCGGCAGCGAAGGCCGGCCCCGCGCGCGAGGCCGCCTCGATTCGAAGCCGGCCACCTGGTCATGGCCTTGCGAGAAGTGCTCCGACCCGGAATGCGAACATCGGCTCTTCAGCGACCTGATCGGACGCCGCGACAACCCGCCAATACCCAGTTCGGAGATCTGATGTCCCCGCTTCGTTTCTCTCATCCCGCTCGCTGCGCCGGCCTCTTGCTTGCCGCACTGCTCATGGCAGCCGGCGCCGCCACGGCCGCGCCCGTCGCCGCCACGGTGGAGAACGCCACCACGCCCACGGCCTGCGCCGAAGAAGACAACGTCTCGCTGGTGCTGCACGGCGCCGGCATCCGGCGCATGCGCATCGAGGCGCTGCCACCGCCCTATCTGGACAGCATCGGCAACGACACCACCGCACCCGACTTCTCGAACTGCAACTTCGACGGCGGTGCGCACCCCACCGATCCCGCGCACAAGTTCAAGCCGCGCCGCGTGGTGCTGCTCGACGACCTGCAGTGGCGCATCGTCGGCATGACCTTGCCGAGCTTCTGGCGGCCGCAGCAGGTGCCGGTGCGCGTGGGCGCGCGCACGGACCGTGGCTTTCACATGCTGCAGATCTTCCGCAAGGAAGAAGGCAAGGCGCTGGAAGCGCTGGTGCTCTATCCGGCCGACGGCTACTGGCGCATCAAGCCGCTGCCGGAAGAACGCTTCGGCGACGGGGTGTACGGCTCTTCGTTCCTGCTCGGGCCGGTCGAACAGGGCAGCCGGCCGGTGGTCGACATCGCGTCGATCCGCATCGTGCCCAAGCCCCTGGCCATTCACCTGCGCTTCGTCGGGGGTGGCAGTGCGGTGGCCAAGGTGTCCGAGATCAGCCGCACACGCACCGCGCTCGACGTGCGGCTCTCGTCGCCGACGGCGAATGCCCGGCCTTTCGCGGTGCTGCGCTCGATGTACGTGACGCCCGACAACGCCGACGTGAGCGAGGTGCGGTGGCAGGAGTCGCCCGATGCGGCGGAGCAGGTGCTGTCCCTGCCAGAGCTGAAGACACTGAGCGGCACGCACCTGCGCTTCGGACGCAGCCTGCCTTCGCGCCACAACACCAGCGCACCCGACATCGTGTTCGGCGACTTCGACGACAAGGTGCCGCGCTGATCGAGGCTGCCGGCTGCGCGGAGGGCGCTGCTGCTACTGGACGACGGAGCTGCCCGGAACCTGGTCGCCCGGCGGCTTGAAGAGCTGCGCCGTATCGACCGCGTCGAAGCGGTACTGCTTGCCGCAGAAGTCGCAGCCCACCTCGATGTCGCCGCGCTCGGCGAGGATCTCCTCGGCCTCCTCCACGCCGAGTCCCCGGATCATCTGCGCCACGCGGTCGCGGCCGCAGGTGCACGCGAAATGCGGTCCGAGCAGGCCCGCCTGGGGTTCGAAACGCAGCAACTTTTCTTCCCAGAACAGGCGGCGAAGAATGGTCTCGATGTCGAGCGTGAGCAGCTCGTCGCGCGTCAGGCTCGAGGCGAGGATCGAGATGCGGTTGTAGTCCTCGTTCAGGCCGATCTGGTCCTGGTTGGCCTGGTCGTGGTCCTTGTCGGCGGTGCCGGACTGGCCTTCGAGGTTGCCCTCGCCCTTCACCGGCAGGCGCTGGATGAGCAGGCCGGCCGCCACCTTGTCGTCGGCCGCGAGCACCAGCGTGGTGTCGAGTTGCTCGCTCTGAAGCATGTAGTGCTGCAGCACGTCGCTGAGCTTGCCGAGCTTCTCGCCCTCGTCGTCGAAGAGCGGCACCACGCCCTGGTAAGGCGTCGTGCCCGGCAATTTGTCCTTGGGGTCGAGGGTGATCGCGCAGCGGCCCTTGTTGCTCTCGTTGACCATCTCGGGCAGGCGCGCATCGGCCGGCAGGTCGCCGATCACCTTGGCGGTGGCGCGCAGGCTCAGGTCGGGCTTGGCCTCGGCCACGGCCACCTTGACCGGGCCGTCGCCGAAGATCTGCAGGATCAACGCGCCGTTGAACTTGATGTTGGCCTGCATCAGCGTGGCCGCGGCGGTCATCTCGCCGAGCAGCTCGGCCACGGGCGGCGCATAGGCGCCGGTGGCGGTGTTGGAGGCGCGCCGCGCCAGGATTTCCTGCCACGCATCTGTCAGGCGCACGATCATGCCGCGCACCGGCAGGCCATCAAACAGGAATTTGTGCAGCTCGCTCAAAACGGATTCTTCTTTCTGTTGGGCCTGCGCGGTGTCAGGCAATCTTCTTGAGGCCCTTCGCATAGCGAACGGCGTTGTTGACGTAGTGCTCCGAGCCGTGGCGCAAACGGGCGGCATCTTCGTCGCTGATCGTGCGCATCACCTTGGCGGGCGAGCCGAAGATCAGGGAATTGTCGGGAAACTCCTTGCCCTCCGTCACGACGCTGCCGGCACCGACAATCGAATTGCGGCCGATCTTCGCGTTATTCAAGACCACGGCCTGGATGCCGATCAGCGAGTTGTCGCCGATAGTGCAGCCATGCAGCATCACCTGGTGGCCGATGGTGACGTTCTCTCCGATGGTGAGCGGGCTGCCGGGGTCCGAATGCAGCATCGACATGTCCTGCACGTTGCTGTTGCGTCCGATGGTCATCGTCTCGTTGTCGCCGCGCAGCACCGCGCCGAACCAGATGCTCGCGTTGTCGCCCAGCTGCACGTTGCCGATCACTTCCGCGCTGTCGGCGACCCATGCGCCGGTGCCGAGTTGCGGCGCAACGCCGTCGAGTTCATAGAGGGCCATCGTGGAGTCTCCGGGGGCAAAAACTAGAATTGTAGGGATGCACCCCCGATTGAGCGCGCTGGCCGCGCTGCGACTGACCGACCCTGAGGCCAAGGTGGCCGCGACACGCGCCACTGCTGCATCGGCAGCTACCGATTTCATAGCAACTGAACCCCTGCGCGCCGTGGGCGATGACATCGGCGTGCCGGGCCGGCCCGAACGGCCGCTGCGCGTGGCCGCCACCGCCGTGCAGAAGCGCTCGCCGTTCACGCCCGAAGGCCGCGCCGCGTTGATCCATTCGATCTGCCACATCGAGTTCAACGCCATCAACCTGGCGCTCGACGCGGTCTGGCGCTACGACAGCATGCCCGAGGCCTACTACCGCGACTGGCTTCGCGTGGCCGATGAAGAGGCGCAGCACTTCACGCTGCTGCATGCGCACCTGCAGGGCATGGGCTGGCGCTACGGCGACTTCCCCGGCCACGACGGGCTCTGGAGCATGTGCGAGAAAACGAAGGACGACGTGCTCGCGCGCATGGCGCTGGTGCCGCGCACCCTCGAGGCGCGCGGGCTCGACGCCACGCCGCTGATCCAGGCCAAGCTGAAGCGTGTCAACACGCCCGATGCGCTGCGCGCGGTCGAGATCCTGGACATCATCCTGCGCGACGAAGTGGGCCACGTGGCCATCGGCAACCGCTGGTACCGCTGGCTCTGCGAACGCGAGGGCCGCGATCCCGAGACGGCCTATCCCGAACTCGTGGCGCGCTACGAGGCCCCGCGCCTGAAGCCGCCCTTCAACCTCGAAGCACGCGGACGGGCGGGTTTCAGCGCCGGGGAACTGCGCGCGCTCTCGGCCGGCAGCAAGGACTGAACGGAAGGCCTACGCGGGCCGGGCGTGCACCACCAGCTTGGGCGTGAAGTACTGGACCACCTCGCCGAGCTGGTTGAGCGTGCGGCATCGCATCGTCACCATCGCGCGGCCGGGCTTGGAGCGCGAGGGCACGATCTCGAGCACCTCGCTCACCACGTGCAGCACATCGCCGGGCCGCGTGGGCTTGGGCCATTGCAGTTCGCCGCCCGAGCCGATGATGCCCTCGGCCAGCGGAATGCCGCTTTCCACCATCAGCTTCATCGTCAGCGCCGCGGTGTGCCAGCCGCTTGCCGCAAGGCCGCCGAAGAAAGTGGTCTTCGCGGCCTTTTCGTCGATGTGGAAAGGCTGCGGATCGAACTGGAGCGCAAAGGCCTTGATCTGCTTCACGTCCAGCGCATGTTCGCCGCTCTGGAAACGATCGCCGACCGACAGGTCTTCCAGGTACAGCGCGCGCTTCGCGCCGGTGTCGTCAGGGAGTGCCACCATGGGAGTTCCTTGTAGTGCCTGTGCGCATTCTCGAACTTTCAGCGCGCCAGGTGGCAGGGTCAATCGGCCTTGATATTCGCGGCCTTGACGATGCGTCCATTGCTCTCGAACTCCGAGGCGATCTCCTTGGCGAAGGCTGCGGGGGTTCCGCCGGTTGGCACGTTGTCGGTGGCGGTGAGCTTGGCGCGCAGCTCGGGGCTGGCCAGCGCCTTGTTGATTTCGGCGTTGTACTTTGCAATCAGCGCGGGTGGCGTCGCCGCGGGCGCGAAGACGCCGAACAGCGAGTTGATGTTGGCCGCGTTGTAGCCCAGCTCGCCCAACGTGGGCACCTGCGGCAGGCTTTCGAGTCGCGCGGGTGCACCTACCGCGAGCGGGCGCAGCTTGCCCGACTGGATGTGCGAAGTGAGCGTGGGGCTCGCATTGCTAGAGAGGATTTCGAACTGCCCGCCGAGCGCATCGTTGAGCTGCTGGCCGCCGCCCTTGTACGGCACGTGCGTGATGTCCACGCCCGCCGCCGAACGGACCTGTTCGAGCACGATGTGCCCGAGGGATGCGGGACCGGACGTGGCCCAGCGCACCGCTCCCGGCTGCGCCTTGGCATCGGCCAGCAGTGCGCGGAAGTCTTTCGCCTTGCTGGCCGGCGTGGCAATCAGCAGCACCGGCGAATACATCACGCTGGCGACCGGTGCCACGTCCTTCAGCGGATCGAAGGGCAGCTTGCCGAGGTGTGGGCTGAGCACCAGCGGGCTGATGGCCGAGAAGCCGAGCGTTGCGCCATCGGGCGCGGCCTTGGCGACCGCGTCCATGCCGATGGCCCCGCTGGCGCCGGCACGGTTTTCCACCACCACGGTGGTTCCCAACTGGGTGGCGAGCTTGTCGCCGAGCGCACGCGCGACCACATCGCTGACACCTCCGGCGGGGTACGCGACGATGAGGCGAATGGTCTTGGGAACGGCTTGAGCCTGTGCACCGGCCGCTGCCGCGCAAAGCGATGCCGCACCGGCAAGGAGCCACGTGGGCCTGAAGGAGAAATGCATGTCGAGCCTGAAGAAGTTCACGGATGTTCCGCTGCGGGAAACGCCGATTCTGAAGCAATGCGCGACAGCGTCAGCGCGTTGCCCACGGCCGCACCGCTGGCCGTGTTGTCGAAGATGCACCAACAGGCAGCGCCCTCCTCGTCCCGGGCCTGCCGCAAGCGCACGGCAAGCCGCTGCAGCAGTGCATCGTCATAGGCCGACCAATAGCGGCGCGGCGAACCGTGCAGGCGCAGGTACGCCAGCCCGGTCCATCCGCCCGGGGCTGCAGCCTCATCGAAGAGGACCGGGTCGGCCAGCACGCGGGCGATGCGAAACTGCGAGAGCAAGGCCTCCGCCTGCGGCACGAACCAGCTGCGATGCCGCGGTTCGAGCGCCACCGCACCTTGGTGCCTTCTGCGCAGCGCCGCCAGGAATCGCTTGGCAACGACGGCGTCGAAAGACAGGCTGGGCGGCAGTTGCACCACGAGGCAGCCGAGCTTGCCGCCCAGCCCGCCAACCTGCGCGAGGAACGCCTCGAAGGCCGGCATCGCCTCGACCAGTCGGCTCTCGTGCGTGATGGATTGCGGCAGCTTGACCGAAAAGCGAAAGCCCTCGGGCGTGCTGGCGGCCCAGCGCTCATAGGTTTCGCGCCGGTGCGGGCTGTAGAAAGAACTGTCGATTTCCACCGCGTCGAAGCGCTGCGCATAGCGCGCGAGATGCGAACCCTCGGCAGGAAACCCGGGCCACGAGGCGCGCGGCAGGCTCCAGCCCGCGCAACCGATGCGCAGTGGCTGCGGCAGCGTTACCGAGCGGGCCATTTCGCGTGGCGCCCTCAGCCGCGCGGGTGGTGCTTGGCGTGCAGCTGTTTGAGCCGCTCGCGCGCCACGTGGGTGTAGATGGTCGTCGTCGAAATATCCGCGTGCCCCAGCAGCAGCTGCACCGCGCGCAGGTCGGCGCCATGGTTCAGCAAATGGGTGGCGAATGCATGCCGCAAGGTGTGCGGCGACAGCGGCACGTGAATGCCGGCCGCGGCGGCCTGCTTCTTCACGATGATCCAGAACATCACGCGCGTCATGCCCGCACCGCGCGCGGTCACGAACAGGTCGGGCGTCTGCTGCGCATCGAGAATGACGGGCCGCGACTCCTCCAGATAGCGCTCGATCCAGCGGCGCGCCTCGCCGCCGAAAGGCACGAGGCGCTCCTTGTTGCCCTTGCCCAGCACGCGCAGGACGCCGTCGTTCAGGCTCATGTCGATGGCCTTGAGCGCAACCAGCTCGCTCACGCGCAGCCCGCTCGCATACATCAGCTCGAGCATGGCGCGATCACGCAGCCCCAGCGGCGTCTCGACGTCGGGCGCGGCCAGCAGGTCGTCGACCTGCTTTTCGGACAAGGTCTTGATGGCGCGCGGCATCTGCCGCGCCGGCGCGAGCCGCAGGCTCGGATCGGCCGCGATGCGCCGCTCGCGCAGCGCCCAGCGGTAATAGCGCTTGAACACGGTGAGCCGCCGATTGGCCGAGGTGGCCTTGCCTTTGGTGGAAAGGCGCACGCCCATGTAGGCCTGCAGGTCGTTCTCCTTCGCGGCATCGAGCACCGCGCCGCCGCGCTCCTTGCGCAGCCACTGCGCGAACAGCGCCAGGTCGCGCCGGTAGGCGGCCAGCGTGTTCTTCGACAGTCCATCTTCGAGCCAGAGGGCGTCGATGAAGTCGTCGATTTCAGGAGTTTGTACGGCAGCGGCCTCGGTCATGCCTGCAAGATAGCAAAAATGAAATCACCAAAGAAAAAGGCCGCCCGTGTGCGGACGGCCTTGGTCAGAAGAAAGCGGATCAGTCGAGCTTTAGCTTCTGCTTGGCCACCACCTGCTTGTAGACCTCGTACTCGGCCTTGATCTGCGCGGCAAACTGCTCGGGCGTGTTGGCCACGATCAGCGAACCGGTGTCTTCGATGCGCTTCTTCACGGCCGGGTCTTCCACGGACTTCTTCACGCCGGCATTGATCTTGTCGACCACTTCCTTCGGCAGGCCCTTGGGACCGAGGATGCCGTAGTAGGCCATGCGATTGACCGGCTCGAGCCCCACTTCCTTGAAGGTCGGCACATTGGGCAGCGCGGCAAGGCGCTGCGGCGCCGACACCACGATGGGAACCAGGCGGCCGCTCTGGATGAACGGCATGGCCGACGGAATGTTGTCGAACATGATCGGCACCTGGCCCGCTACGACGTCGTTGAGCGCGGGGCCCGCGCCGCGGTAGGGAATGTGCGTGACGAAAGTGTTGGTGAGGCTCTTGTAGAGCTCCATCAGCAGGTGGCCGATGCCGCCTGTGCCGGACGAGGCATACGAATACTTGCCGGGGTTCTTCTTGAGCTCGGCCACGAACTCCGCGTAGTTCTTGGCCGGGAAGCTCGGGTTCACCGCAATGATGTTCGGCGTGGCCGCGATGTTGATGATCGGCGTGAAGTCGTTGATCGGGTCGTACGGCACCTTCGGGTTGATGGCCGGGTTGGCCGCCGTGCTCGAGACCGTGGCCACACCGAGCTTGTAGCCGTCGGGCGTGGCGCGCGCCGTTTCGGCCGCACCGACGATGCCGCCGCCGCCCGCGCGGTTGATCACCACCACCGGCTGGCCCAGCACCTTGCCCAGGGGGTCGGAGATGACGCGCGCCACGATGTCGGTCGTGCCGCCCGGTGCAAAGGGCACGCTCAGTTCGACCGGCTTGTTGGGATAGCCCTGCGCGAAGCTCTGGCCAGCGACCGCGACCAGCGCGGCGGCACCTACCATGGCGCCCCATTGACGACGTTGCATCGATAACTCCTTGATTGACTATGTCGAAAAAGCAAAGCCCCGGATGCTAGCGGCTTCGCACTGCGCCCGTGCTGTGGATTACCCATGGTTCGCCACGGTTTATGCTCGAAGCGGTGAACTTCGCCCAGCTGCTCTTCCCGGACTTTTCTCTCATTGCCATCGGTTGGCTGCTTTGCCGCTACACCGCGCTCGACCGCCGCGTGTGGGACCAGGTCGAAAGCCTGGTGTACTACTTTCTATTCCCGGTATTGCTGTTCCATTCGATCGTGCGCAGCCCGCTCGATTTTGGCGCCACCTCGAGCCTGCTCACCGCGGGCGTGGGCATCGGCATCTGCGGCATTGCGCTGGCCTATGCGCTGCCCTTCGTTCCAGGCCTGCGCACGCACATCGACCGCCGCGATCACGCGGCAAGCACGCAGATCGCGTTTCGCTTCAACTCCTTCATCTGCCTTGCGCTCGCCGAACGGCTGGCCGGCCCGCAAGGCCTGTTGCTGATCGCGGTGCTGATCGGCGTATGCGTGCCGATGTTCAACATCGCGGCCGTCTGGCCGATGGCGCGGCACGCCCAGACCGGTTTTACGCGGCAACTGGTGCGCAACCCGCTGATCGTCGCCACGCTGGCCGGGCTGCTCGCGAACGTGCTGGGCTTCACCATTCCGAACTGGGCCACGCCGACGCTCACGCGCATCGGCGCCGCATCGCTCGCGCTCGGCCTGCTGGCGGCGGGGGCGGGCATGCAGTTCGCAACCCTGGGGCGCGGCAAGGTGCTGGCGGTTTCGGTGCTTGCCATACGGCATCTGTTCTTGCCGCTGGTCGCCTGGGGCCTCTCCCTTGCGCTGCGCCTGGACGCCACGCAGGCTTCCGTGCTGATGGCGTTTTCCGCCGTGCCCACGGCCTCGAGCGCCTATGTGCTGGCAGCGCGCATGGGCTACAACGGGCCGTACGTGGCGGGTCTCGTGACCCTGTCTACGTTGCTGGGGATGGCGAGCCTGCCGTTTGCGCTGGCGTTGCCGCGCTAGCCGGCGCGGGTCGCTGCGCCAGGGCCCACGCCACGTGCTCGCGCACCAGTTCGCTGGGGTGAGAGGCCCGCGCGGCCAAGGCCTCCGCGGCGCCGCTCTCGCCGGCGCGCAGCGCGTTGCCAAGTGCCACGGCAATGTTGCGCAGCCAGCGTTCGTGCCCGATGCGCCGGATGGGACTGCCCTCGGTGAAGCGCAAGAAATCTTCTTCGCTCCAGGCGAAGAGCGAAGCCAGCGCCTGGCCGGTCAACCCTTCGCGTGCGTCGAAGTCGGGCAGCGCGCTTTTCTTCGCGAACTTGTTCCAGGGGCAGATCAGCTGGCAATCGTCGCAACCATAGATGCGGTTGCCCATCAATGGCCGAAGCTCCAGCGGAATGGGTCCGCCGTGCTCGATGGTGAGGTAGGAGATGCAGCGCCGCGCATCGAGCCGATACGGCGCAATGATGGCCTTCGTAGGGCACACGTCGATGCAGGCGCTGCAGCTGCCGCAATGCGCGGTGACCGGCTCGCTCTCGGGCAGCGCCATGTCGACATAGATCTCGCCGAGGAAGAACATCGAGCCCGCGCTGCGGTCCAGCACCAGCGTGTGCTTGCCGCGCCAGCCCTGGCCGCTGCGCGACGCGAGCTCGGCTTCGAGCACCGGGGCCGAATCGGTGAAGGCGCGATGGCCGAACGGGCCCACCTCCGCGGCGATGCGCTCGGCCAGCTTGGCCAAGCGCGCGCGCAGCACCTTGTGATAGTCGCGGCCGCGCGCATAGACCGAGACGATGGCCTCCCCGGGCCGCGTGAGGCGTTCGAACTCCACGGCCTGCCAATCGTCCAGCGGCGTGCCCTGCGGCAGGTAGTCCATGCGCGCCGTGATGACGCTCACCGTGCCCGGCACCAGCTCGGCGGGCCTCGCGCGGCGCGTGCCGTGCGTTTCCATGTATTTCATCTCGCCATGGAACCCATGGGCCAGCCATTGCATCAGACCTTCCTCGGCGCTCGATAGATCGACGCCCGCGATTCCGATTTGGGAGAATCCGAGTTCCCGGGCCAATGCCTGAATACGAGCAACGAGTGGATGGCTGACGATCACTTGCCGATTGTAGAAATTCCGAAGAACGCCGGCCGCACGCTGCACTGGCGCAGCGAGGACGACACCGCCGCCTTCGCACGCGCCCTCGCCGCCTCGCCCGCATTGCGCGATGCCTTCATTGCGCTGCATGGCGACCTCGGCGCCGGCAAGACCACCTTCGTGCGCCACCTGCTGCGCGCGCTCGGCATCGAGGGCCGCATCAAGAGCCCGACCTATGCGGTGGTCGAACCGCACGAGGCACCCGACGGGCTCGCCATCTTCCATTTCGACTTCTACCGTTTCAACGATCCCCGCGAATGGGACGACGCCGGTTTTCGCGACATTTTTGCCGGACCGGGGCTCAAGCTCGCCGAATGGCCGGAAAACGCCGCGGGCCGCACACCAATTGCCGACCTCGCTATTAAAATAGAAGCAATGACCGACGACACACGCAGCGTGACCCTCCTGGCCAACACCCCGCGCGGCAGCGATCTGCTGGCGCGCATCGGCGCATGAAGGCGAGCGGACTCAAGCGGCGCGTGCTGCTGCAAGGCGGCAGCATTGCGCTGATGCTCGGCGTGCACCAGATCGCGCGCGGCGCCACCATCCTCGCCGTGCGCGTATGGCCCGCGGCCGATTACACGCGCGTGACCATCGAGTCCGATGCGCGCCTCCATTCGCAGCAGCTCGTGGTGGGCAGCCCGCCCCGGCTGGCGGTGGACATCGAAGGCATCGACCTGAACCCCGAACTGCGCGAACTGGTCGGCAAGATCAAGCCCGGCGATCCGTACATCAACGGCCTGCGCGTCGGGCAGAACGCGCCGAAGGTGGTGCGCATCGTCTTCGACCTGAAGCAGGCCGTGGTGCCGCAGGTGTTCTCGCTGGCGCCGATTGCCGCGTACAAGCACCGGCTGGTGCTCGACCTCTACCCCGAAAAAGCCATCGACCCGATGGAAGCGCTGATCACCGAGCGCCTGCGCGAGGCGCCGCGCAGCAGCAGCGGCGGCAACGACACCGCCGTGGCCAGCGCGCCCTCGGTGCCGCCGCCCGCCGCGCCGTCTTCGGGCCTCGCGCCCGATGGCGGGCCGCCGGTTCTCGTGCGGCCTTCGCCCAACGTGCCCGCGCCGCGCCCTGTGCCCGGCGCTGCTGCGCCTCCCGCCAGGCCACCGGCCGCGGCGGCCGCGCCCGCACCCGATCCGCTGGGCGAACTGATGGCGCAGCAGTCGACGCGGCCCGGCCTTGTCGCGCCACCACCGCCCATTGCGCCCACGGCGCCCGCGGCGCCCATTGCCCCTGCTGCGCCCGTCGCGGCTGCGCGCAACGGCGCCACCGCGAGCCGCACCGACCGCATCATCATCGTGGCCCTCGATCCAGGCCACGGCGGCGAAGATCCGGGCGCCATCGGCCCCAACGGCACGCGCGAAAAAGACATCGTGCTGCAAATTGCGCACCGCCTGCGCGACCGCATCAACACCAGCAGCGTCAACGGCAATCCGATGCGCGCGTTTCTTACACGTGACGCGGACTTTTTTGTGCCGCTGGGCGTGCGCGTGCAAAAAGCGCGGCGCGTACAGGCTGACCTGTTCGTGAGCATCCATGCCGATGCATTCACCACGCCCGCGGCCCGCGGCGCGAGCGTGTTTGCGTTGAGCCAGAGCGGCGCCTCGAGCAGTGCTGCGCGCTGGCTTGCCAACAAGGAAAACGACGCCGACAAGGTGGGCGGCGTGAATGTCGGCAACCACGAAGTGCAGGTACAGCGCGCGCTGCTCGACATGAGCACCACGGCCCAGATCAACGACAGCCTCAAGCTCGGCGGTGCCATGCTGGGCGAGATCCGCGGCATCGGCGCGCGGCTGCACAAGCCCCAGGTCGAGCAGGCCGGTTTTGCCGTGCTCAAGGCGCCCGACATTCCGAGCGTGCTGGTCGAAACGGCGTTCATCAGCAACCCCGAAGAAGAAGCGAACCTGCGCAGCGTCAGCTACCAGGAGAGCCTTGCTGACGCGCTGATGCGCGGCATCCAGCGCTACTTTGCACAGAACCCGCCGCTGGCGCGCAGCCGTCAGCTTTGACTGTCTTGCGCCGCCCTGCTGTCCCACGCCGGGCGGCCCGTGGCAACGCACACCCAGGCGCGGCAGGCTCCTACAACGCTGCCGGCCCCCTCTTGCCCATCATGACTCCATCACTCTAGAAAGGTGGACGACATGATGAAGACACGAATCTGGATGGCCGCTGCGGCGGCTACCACGGTCATGGCAGTGGCGGGTTGCGCTTCCGGTCCCAACCAGAACCTGGGCACCGGGGTCGGCGCACTCGGCGGCGCGGCAGTGGGCCACGCCATCGGGGGCAACACCGCCAGTACGCTGGGCGGTGCAGCCATTGGCGGCGTGATCGGCAACCAGGTGGGCCGCAGTGTGGACGAACGCAACTACTACGAGAGCCAGCGCGCTTATCCGGCCTATCCGCCGAACACTTACTACCCGCGCAACGGCCCGACGTACTGACCGTTGCCAATGTTGAAGCGCGCCATCGCCGGCGCGCTTTTTTTGGGGCTGCGGTCAGGCTTTCGACGGCAATTGCGCGCGGGCTTTTTCCGCGCGCGACGCACGCCAGGCGCCGAAGATGGCGATCAGGCCAGGCACGAAGATCAGCGCCCAGATGATCTTGTCGAGGTGCTCGCGCACGAAGGGCAGGTTGCCGAAGAAGTAGCCCGCCGTTGCAATGCCAAGCACCCAGATCAGCCCGCCGACCACGTTGAACATCGTGAACTTTGCGCGGCTCATTTCGGCCACACCCGCCACGAAGGGCGCAAAGGTGCGAATGAAGGGCATGAAGCGCGCAAGGATGATCGTGACGCCGCCGTAACGCTCGTAGAACGCGTGCGCCTGATCGAAGGCTTTGCGGTTGAAGAAGCGCGAGTTCTCCCACTTGAAGACCTTGGGCCCGAAGTAGCGGCCGATGCTGTAGTTGCACTGGTCGCCCAGGATGGCAGCGGCAATGAGAACCGCGCAGGCCAACGGAAAGTTCATGAGTCCCGCGCCGCACAGCGCGCCCACGATGAAAAGCAGCGAGTCACCGGGCAGGAACGGCATCACCACCGCGCCCGTCTCCACGAACACGATCAGGAAGAGCAGCGCATAGACCCACGGTCCATAGGCGATGACGAAGGCCTCGAGGTGTTTGTCGACATGCAGGATGAAGTCGACGAGAAAGCTGATGATTTCCATGGTGGCGGATTATCCGTGCTGCGTGCCGCATGGCCTGCCGTAATGGATTCAGAGACCCTGCATGACAGCTCGAAACATCCGGTCGGGCTTCTAGAATGCTCGCGTGAGTGCCCTTCCCTCCTCCATTCCCTCTCTCGAGCGACGTCCGATCCGTGAACTTCCCGACGAGCTGATCAGCCAGATCGCCGCCGGCGAAGTGGTCGAACGGCCGGCATCGGTGGTGCGCGAGTTGCTCGACAACGCACTCGATGCAGGTGCCCGGCAGGTCACGGTGCGGCTGGCCTCAGGTGGTGTGCGACTGATCTCGGTCGAGGACGACGGCCAGGGCATTCCGCGCGAAGAGCTCACGGTGGCGCTGCGCCGCCATGCCACCAGCAAGATCGCCAGCCTGAACGATCTCGAAACCGTGGGCACCATGGGGTTTCGCGGCGAGGCGCTCGCGGCGATCAATGCGATTGCCGAGCTCAGCATTCTTTCGCGCTTTGCGGGCGCGGATGGCGCTTTTGCGCTCGACGGCCGCACTGGCGAGTTGCGTCCGGTGGCCCGCGCCGTGGGCACCACGGTCGAGGTGCGCGAGCTTTTCTTCGCCACGCCGGCGCGCCGCAAGTTCCTGAAGACCGACGCCACCGAACTGGCCCACTGCATCGAGGCCGTGCGGCGCCATGCGCTGGCGCGGCCCGAGGTCGGCTTTTCGGTGTGGCACGACGGCAAGCTGGTGGAGCAGTGGCGTGCCGCCGACCAGCGCGAGCAGCGGCTGGCCGATGCGCTCAGCGACGACTTCGTGGCGCAGAGCGTGGCGGTCGACCATGTCGGCGGCCCGGTGCGCGTGGTCGGGCGTGCCGGCATTCCCGACGCGGCGCGGTCGCGCGGAGACCAGCAGTTCTTCTACGTCAACGGCCGTTTCGTGCGCGACAAGGTGCTTTCGCACGCGGTGCGCAGCGCCTATGAAGACGTGCTGCATGGCCAGCGACAGCCCGTGTACGCGCTATACCTCGAAATCGATCCGTCGCGGGTCGACGTGAACGTGCACCCGACCAAGATCGAGGTGCGCTTTCGCGACGGGCGCGAGGTGCACCAGGCGGTGCGCCACGCCATCGAGAACGCCCTTGCCGCGCCGCGCGCGGGCGACGCGGTGGCGCCAGCGGGTGTGCAGCAACCCTTTTTCAAGCCGAACCTGCCGGCTTCGGGCGCCACCTGGGCCCAGCCGGCCATCAATTTCACGGCCAGGGAGCGCGGGGCCGGCGATTTCGAGGCCATGTGGCCGCGTCGGACGGACGAGTCGTTCCGCTCACCCGAGCCCGCTGCTTCGGGCTGGCCCATTGCCGGCGCACCGCCGACGGCGTTCCGCGCGCCGGCCGGGTTGCCGGGAGAATCTTCGGCGCCTGAAGCCCTTGCCACCAACGACGAGGCATGGCCGCTTGGGCGCGCGCTGGCGCAGCTGCAAGGCATCTATATCCTGGCCGAGAACAGCCAGGGCCTGATCGTGGTCGACATGCACGCCGCCCACGAGCGCATCGTCTACGAGCGGCTCAAGACGCAGCTCGACGGCGCCGCCATCACCAGCCAGCCGCTGCTGATTCCGGCCACATTCGCGGCCACGCCACAGGAAGTGGCCACCGCCGAGGCCTGTGCCGCGGTGCTGCCCACGCTGGGGCTGGAAATCACCCCCTTCTCGCCGCGCACCCTTGCGGTGCGTGCGGTGCCGGGCACCCTGGCCGATGGCGATCCGGTGGAGCTCGCGCGCAGCGTGCTGGCCGAACTGGCCCAGCACGACGCGAGCAGCGTGGTGCAGCGGGCGCAGAATGAATTGCTTTCGACCATGGCCTGCCACGGCGCGGTGCGGGCCAACCGCAAGCTCACCATCGACGAAATGAACGCGCTGTTACGTCAAATGGAAGCCACCGAGCGCTCGGACCAGTGCAACCACGGCCGCCCCACTTGGCGGCAGCTGTCGATTCGCGAACTGGATGCGCTTTTTATGCGCGGCAGATAACAAATCGCAGGTTTTTGAGGGTTTTTCCGGAGTTTTCGCCGGTCATCCGCGAAACGGGCACGGGCGTTGCATGTGTAGAACAAAGTGCCACCTGAGCACTTGGGGAGGGGTGCTGGGGCGCAGTGTCGGCGCGTTTCAGTCGAAAGCGTATGAACTTTCTGCCGACTTCGCTGTCCCTCTAGCCCATGAAACGCTGGTCCCTGCTTGCCTCCGTTCTTTCGCTGTGCGCGCTTCTGGCGGCCGGTTGCTCCACGTTCGATGAGCAGCAACGCGAGTGGATCTTTCAACCCAGCGACCGCAGCTGGGGCAATACCGCCACCATGACAGAGGGCATGCAGGACGTCTGGATCGACTTCCAGTCCTCCATCACCGGCGAACCCGCGCGCCTTCACGGCCTCTGGCTCGGCGGCGAGCCCGAAACCACCGACCGGCCCGTGATGCTGTACCTGCACGGTGCCCGCTACAACGTGGCCGGCTCGGCACCGCGCATCCAGCGCATGCACGAACTGGGCTTTTCGGTGCTGGCCATCGACTACCGCGGGTTCGGGAAGAGCTCCAAGGGGCTGCCGTCCGAAGAATCGGCACGCGAAGACGCCCGCGCCGCCTGGACCTGGCTTGCCGCCCGCCATCCGCGACAGCACCGTTACATCTTCGGCCATTCGCTGGGTGGCGCGATCGGCATCGACCTGGCCGCGCATGTCAACGACGAGAGCGGCACGATCGTCGAAAGCACCTTCACCTCCATTGCCGACGTGGTGAGCGGCTTCAAGTGGGGCTGGCTGCCGTTCGGTCCTCTCATCACCCAGCGCTTCGAGGCGATCAACCGGGTCAAGGACATCGGCGCGCCGCTGCTGGTGGTGCATGGCACCGCCGACAGCCTCATCAACCCCACGCTGGGCCGCAAGCTCTACAACGCGGCCACGGTGCCCAAGCTTTTCGTGCTGGTCGAGGGCGGCTCGCACCACAACACCAATTCGGTCGGAGAGGCCCAGTACCGCTCGGCGCTCTCGCAACTGTTCCGCATGAAGCCCGAGGCCACCCTGGCTGTGCGGCAAACGGAAGGCAGCGCGCCCGTGGTGCGCGGCGCACAACCGGTGCCCGTGTCGCCGCCGTCGCAGCGCGCGGATTCGGCCGTTCTGCCCCAGGAAGCGCGCAGCAAGGCCACTGCCAGTGCGCAGGCCATCTGACGCAGGGCCCGGCTTCGTTTTTGTTGTTACCCTCGGGCGCTTATGCCGCCCTTCGTTGCCGCCACTGCGCGCCCTGAAAAACTGAAATACATAGCGCTCGCGGGGCCGACCGCCTCCGGCAAGACCGCGGTAGCGCTGGCGGTGGCGCGCGTTCGGCCGGTCGAGATCGTCAGCGTCGATTCCGCGCTCGTCTATCGCGGCATGGACATCGGCACCGCCAAGCCGACCCTGGCCGAACAGGCGGCCGTGCCGCACCATCTGATCGACATCCTCGACCCCACTGAAAGCTACAGCGCGGCGGCTTTCGTAGCCGATGCGACACGGCTGATCGACGAGATCCGCGCCCGCGGCGCCTTGCCGCTGCTGGTGGGCGGCACCATGCTTTATTTCAAGGCCCTGTTCGACGGCATCGATGCCATGCCTGCCGCGGACGCCGCGGTGCGGGCCCGCATCGATGCCGAAGCCGCCACGCTCGGCTGGCCCGCCATGCATGCGCGGCTCGCCAAGGTCGACCCCGCGACGGCCGCACGCCTTGCGCCGCAGGACAGCCAGCGCATCCAGCGCGCGCTCGAAGTCTGGGAGAGCAGCGGGCAGCCCTTGTCGAGCTTTCATGCCGGGGAAAACAAGGCTGCGAAAGGCCTGGCCGGGGGCGCGCTCTTCTCGCTCGAACCCGGCGACCGCGCCTGGCTGCATGCGCGCATCGCCGATCGCTTCGACGCCATGCTGGCGGCCGGCTTCCTCGACGAGGTCAGGGCGCTGCGCGCACGCGGCGACCTCTCGACAGAGCTTCCATCCATGCGCTGCGTGGGCTATCGCCAGGCCTGGGAAATGCTCGACGCCTGCGGCAGTTCCGAGCCCGACGCGAAGGCCATGAGCGACCTGCGCGAACGCGGCATCGCGGCCACGCGCCAGCTTGCCAAGCGGCAGATCACGTGGCTGCGCAGCATGCCAACTCGCACCGTCATCGCCTGCGACGCGCCCAACGCCGTGCAGACCGCCGTTCAACGCATTGCCACCGCCGCATGACGCTGCGCATTTCCCAGCTCGCCAAGCACTACGGCGACGTACCCGTTTTCGAAAACGTGACGCTCACCGTCGAGCCCGGCGAATTCGTCGCCATCGTCGGCGAATCGGGTGTCGGCAAGTCGACGCTGCTCAATTGCATGGCCGGGCTCGACAGCTGGGACGCGGGCACCGTCACGCACGAGGGCACCGACATCGGCGCGCTCGACGGCGAAGCCTGCGCGCTCTGGCGGCGGCGCCACGTGGGCTTTGTGTTCCAGGCCTTCCACGTGCTGCCGCACCTCGACGTGGCGCAGAACGTGTCGCTGCCGCTGATGCTGCTGGGCCGGCAGAAGGACGATGGCCGTGTCGCACACATGCTCGAAGCGGGGGGCCTGCCCGGCATGGGCGCGCGCCTGCCGCAGACGCTTTCGGGCGGCCAGCTGCAGCGCGTGGCGATTGCGCGCGCGCTGGTGCACCGCCCCGCCCTGCTGCTGGCCGACGAGCCCACCGGCAACCTCGACCCCGGCACCGCCGCAAAGGTGATGGAACTGCTGATCGGCCAGACGCGCGAGCACGGTGCCTCGCTGGTGCTGGTGACCCACTCCGAGAGCGCAGCGGCCCGTGCGGACCGCCTGCTGCATCTCACGGCCGAAGGAATTCGCGCCTGAGCTAGGCCAGCAGCGCGGCGTAGCGCGCGAGGTCCACGTTTCCGCCGCTCACCACGATGCCGACGCGCCGGCCCGCAATGGCCTTGCCTGCCGCGATGGCACCCGCGAAAGCGAGGCAGCCCGTCGGCTCCACCACGATCTTCATGCGCTCGGCAAAGAAGCGCATCGCCTCGACGAGCTGCGCGTCCGTCACCGTGAAGATGTCGTCCACGTCGCGCCGGATGATGCCGAAGGTGTACTCGCCCAGATGCTGCGTCTGCGCGCCGTCGGCAATGGTCTTGGGCGTTTCGATGTGCACGATCTTTCCGGCGCGCAGCGACTGCTGGCCGTCGTTGCCCGCTTCGGGCTCCACACCGTAGACCTTGCAATCGGGCGCCAGCGCGCGCGCCGACAGCGCCGAACCCGACAGCAGCCCGCCGCCGCCCAGGCACACGAACAATTGGTCGAGCGGGCCGGTCTCCTCGATCAGTTCCTTCACCGCGGTGCCTTGGCCCGTGAGCACGTCCGGATGGTCGTAGGGCGGAATCATCGTCATGCCGCGCTCTTGCGCAAGCCGCTTCGTCAGCGCTTCGCGGTCTTCGGTGAAGCGGTCGTACATCACCACTTCGGCGCCATAGCCCTTCGTGGCCGCGACCTTGGCGGCGGGCGCGTCCTTGGGCATGACGATGACGGCCGGCATCGACAAAAGCCGCGCCGACAGCGCAATGGCCTGCGCGTGGTTGCCCGAGGAGAACGCGATCACGCCGCCCTTGCGCTGCGCAGCGCCGAACTTCGACAACGCATTGAACGCACCGCGGAACTTGAACGCACCCATGCGCTGCAAGTTCTCGCACTTGAAGAAGAACCTCGCGCCCCAGCGCTCGTCGGCCGTCTGCGAGCGCAGAACGGGCGTGCGGTGGGCATGGCCTTCGAGCCGCGCGGCCGCGGCAATGACGTCGTCGTAGGTAGGGAGTTGCATGGGCCGAGCTTAGCGGCGGCTTAGGTATTTTTGCAGGCCCGATGGGTAAAAACCCGGGATGCGCGGCAGCTCGGTCTTTGTATTCTGTATACAGAGTTCAGAAAGAATGCCGCCATGCCAGCCCAGCTCGTCAGCATCGAAACCGCGCCCGACCTGGTCGACCAGGTCTATCGTGCCCTGCTCGGCGCCATCAGCAGCGGCTCGCTGGCGCCGGGCGAGCGGATCACGCAGGAAGACATCGCACAGCGCCTCTCGGTGTCGCGCCAGCCGGTGCTGCAGGCGCTGCGCCTGCTCAAGAAAGACGGCTTCGTGCTCGACGCGCCGGGCCGCGGCGTGCTGGTGGCGCCGCTCGATGCCGAGTGGATGCGCAAGGTCTATCAGGTGCGCGGCGCGCTCGACGTGCTGGCCGCGCGGCTCGCGGCCGGGCAGCGATTTCGCATCGACCCCAAGCTGATGGAGCGTGGCCGCCGCGCGGCACGTGGGCGCAACGTCGAAGCCATGATCGATGCCGACATGGCCTTTCACCAGGCCATCTACGAAGCCTCGGGCAATCCGCTGATCGGACAGAGCGCCGACCAGCACTGGCGCCACCTGCGCCGCGCCATGGGTGCGGTGCTGCAGGCCGAGCCGCAGCGCGAGACGCTCTGGGACGAGCATGAAGCCATCGTTGCGGCCATCGCCGCAGGCAACGCCGAACGCGCGGCGCGCCTGAGCGAAGAGCACGTTGCCCGGGCCAGCGCGGCATTGAGCCGGCGGCTCGCGCAGCAACTTGCGCGTACTGCATCCACCCGCCCCCACCAAGGAGACAAGGCATGAAGTTGACCCCCGAGCAACGCGCGCAGTTCGAGCGAAACGGCTACCTGTTCTTCCCCGGCCATTTTTCGCCCGAAGAGACGAAGACACTGACCGATGCCGTGCCCGAGCTCTACAGCCGGCGCGAAGCCTTCAACGTGCGCGAGAAGGGCTCCGACGCGGTGCGCACGAACTTTGCCGCGCACCTGGTCAGCGAGCCCTTTGCCCGCCTTGCACGCCATCCGCGCATGGTGGAGCCGGTGATGGATCTCTTCGACGAAGAGGTCTACATGCACCAGTTCAAGATCAACGGCAAGATGGCTTTCGAAGGCGACGTGTGGCAGTGGCACCAGGACTACGGCACCTGGCTCAACGACGACCTGATGCCCACCGAGCGCGCAATGAACGTCGCGATTTTTCTGAACGACGTGAACGAGCACAACGGCCCGTTGATGTTCATCCCGGGCAGCCACCGCAAGGGCGTGGTCGATGCGAAGCATGATCTCACGACGACGAGCTACCCCCTCTGGACCGTCGATAACGAGCTGATCGCGCAACTCGTGGCCCGCGCCGGAGGAAAGAACGGCGGCATCGTCTCGCCCAAGGGGCCCGCCGGTTCGATGATCCTGTTCCACAGCTGCCTGGTGCATGCCTCGGGCAGCAACCTCTCGCCGTTCAACCGCGTGGCGGTGTACCTGAGCCTCTGCGCCGTCGGCAACCACATCCGGCGCTTCAAGCGGCCCGAGTACATCGCGCATCGGGACTTCACGCCCATCGAGATGCTGCCCGACGACTGCCTGCTGAAGCCCTACCCCGTCGAGGTGCCGTGGAAGAACGGGCTGCCCGAAAGCGCGCTGCAGACCTCGCTCGAAGTCCTCGACACCGCGGAGGCCTGATGCCATGAGCCTCCATAACCGCCTGCAACAGCGTGCCGCCGAAGGCCGCGCCATTCGCATCGGCCTCATCGGCGCCGGCAAGTTCGGCTCGATGTACCTCGCGCAGATTCCGCGCACGCCCGGCGTGCAGCTGGTGGCCATCGCCGACCTGTCGCCCGATGCGGCGCGCGCCAACCTCGAGCGCGTGGGCTGGGAGCCCGCGCGCGTCGCGGCAGGCTCCGCGCAGGAGGCCTTGAAGTCCGGCATCACCTGGATCACCGACGACTGGCAGGCCGTGACGCGCGAGCCGTCGATCGACATCGTGGTCGAGTGCACCGGCAACCCGGTGGCGGCTGTCGACCACTGCCTGGACGCCTTCGCGCACGGCAAGCACGTGGTCAACGTGACGGTCGAGGCCGATGCCTTCTGCGGCCCGCTGCTCGCGCGCAAGGCGCAGCAGGCCGGCGTGATCTATTCGCTGGCCTTCGGCGACCAGCCCGCGCTGATCTGCGACCTGGTCGACTGGGCGCGCACCTGCGGCTTTCCGGTGGTAGCGGCCGGGCGCGGCCACAAGTGGCTGCCGCACTTCACCGAATCAACGCCCGAAACAGTGTGGGGCAACTACGGCCTCACGCCCGAGCAGGCGCTGCGCGGCGGCCTCAATCCGAAGATGTTCAACAGCTTTCTCGACGGCTCCAAGCCGTCCATCGAAAGCTCGGCGGTGGCCAACGCCACCGGTCTCGGCGTGCCTTCGGACGGCCTGCTCTACCCGCCCGCGAGCGTGGAAGACATTCCCTTCGTCACGCGGCCGCAAAGCGAGGGCGGCGTACTCGAGCGCAAGGGCATGGTCGAGGTCATTTCCTCGCTCGAGGCCAACGGGCGAAAGATTCCCTACGACATCCGCATGGGCGTGTGGGTCACGGTCGAGGCCGAGACCGACTACATCAAGAACTGCTTCGAGGAATACAACGCCCACACCGACCCGAGCGGGCGCTACTTCACGCTCTACAAGCGCTGGCACCTGATCGGCCTGGAGGTCGGCATGTCTGTGGCCAGCGTGGCGCTGCGCGGCGAACCCACGGGCGTTGCCACCTGCTGGAATGCCGACGTGGTGGCCACCGCCAAGCGCGACCTCGCGCCCGGCGAAATGCTCGACGGCGAGGGCGGCTACACCGTCTGGGGCAAGCTGCTTCCAGCCGAGCGCTCGCTGCGCCTGGGCGGCCTGCCGCTCGGGCTGGCGCACAACGTGAAGCTGGTGCGCCCGGTGAAGAAGGGGCAAAGCCTCTGCTGGGCCGACGTGGCGATCGACACCTCGACCGCTGCCTACGGGCTGCGCAGCGAGATGGAGGCCATGTTCGCGCCCGCCGTCAGGGCCAGAGCGGCCTGAAGGCGCGGGCGGCGCGCCCTGATTTTCGCGCTTCGATACTCGCCGAAGCGTGGCAGCCAGCCACAATCGCGTCATGCGTGCCTTGCTCACCACCTTTTCATGGCAGGAACTGCGCCACCACCCCTGGCGCAATGCGGCGGCCGTCTTGGCCGTGATGCTGGGCGTGGCGCTCGCGTTCTCGGTGCAGCTGATCAATGCCTCGGCCCTCGACGAGTTCTCGAGCGCGGTGCGGTCGGTCAACGGCCAGCCGGACCTCGAAGTGCGCGCGGTGCAGGGCAGCTTCGACGAAGCCGTGTTCGCGCGACTGGCGCAGCACCCGCAGGTGATGCTTGCGAGCCCTGTGCTCGAGTTCCAGGGTCTGGCACTGGCCGGCGAACGCCAGGTGCCGATGCGCGTGATCGGCATCGATGCGCTCGCGCTTCCCACCATCGCACCGGCACTGATGCCGCAGCCCCTCAAGAACGCCAACCGCTTCGCGATGCTGGCGCCAGGCCATGTGTTTCTCAATGCCGCGGCGCGCAACGTGCTTGGCCTGCCGGCCGAAGCGGTGGAAGGCCGCGCGGAGACAGTTCAGCTGCGCAGCGGCAGCGCCTGGCAGCGGCTCCAGGTCGCAGGCCATGTCGCCGCCAGCGGCGCCGCGCTTGCGGTGATGGACATCGCCGCCGCGCAAGATTTGTTCGACAAGATCGGCCAGATCAGCCGTGTCGACCTGAGGCTGGCACCGGGCACCGACCAGGCGGCGTTCATCGCGTCGCTGCGGCATTCGCCGGGTTGGCCCGCCGGCTTGCAGTTTGCCGAGCCGGGCGACGCGGCCGAGCGCGTGAGCAATCTCTCTCGTGCCTACCGCGTCAACCTGACGGTGCTGGCGCTGGTGGCGCTCTTTACCGGCGCTTTCCTGGTGTTCTCGGTGCTGGCGCTCAGCGTGGCCAAGCGCGCGCAACAGTTCGCGCTGCTCGGCGTGCTGGGCCTGACACCGCGCGAGCGGCTGCGCCTGGTGCTGGTCGAATCGCTGGTGCTGGGCCTGATAGGAAGCGGCGCCGGCCTGGCGCTGGGCACGGCACTCGCGGCCTTCGCGCTGCGCGTGCTCGGCGGCGACCTGGGCGGCGGTTACTTCGAGGGCGTGGCTCCCGCACTGCACTGGAGCACCGGCTCGGCTGTGCTGTACGGCGGGCTCGGCGTGCTCGCGGCGCTGGTGGGCGGCTGGTGGCCCGCGCGCGCGGCACAGGCGCTGCCCGAGGCGCAGACCCTCAAGGGCCTGGGCGCCGCACCGGTCCAAAGCAAGAGCCACTGGCTGGCGCTCGGCCTCATTGCCGCGAGCGCGGCACTGGCCAACATGCCGGCCATCGGCGGCATCCCGGTGGCTGCTTATCTTTCGGTGGGCTGCCTGCTGGTGGGCGGCATCGCAGCGCTGCCCTGGCTGATCGCGCTGCTCTACGACCGCATGGCGCCTGCGTTTGCGCAGCGCGTGTTGCCGATGCTCGCCATCGAGCGCGCAAGGCGCATGCGCGGCACCGCCGCCGTGGCGGTCAGCGGCGTGGTCGCAAGCCTGAGCCTCGCGGTGGCGCTCACGGTCATGGTCGCCAGCTTCCGCGATTCGGTGACGCGCTGGCTCGACGTGGTGCTGCCGGCCGACCTTTATCTTCGCGCCACGTCGAGCGGCCGTTCCGGCAATTCGGGCACGCAGAGCAGCAGCGACACGGCCACCTTCCCGCCGGCCTTCGTGCAGGCGCTGGCGCAACTGCCCGGCGTGGAACGCACCGGCACGCTGCGCACCCGGTCGCTGCAACTCGACCCCGCACAGCCCGCGGTCACGCTGATCTCGCGCAGTCTGGACGGCGGCGCAGTGCGGGCGCTGCCGCTCGTGGGGCCCGCGCTGCCGGTGCCGGCGGGACAGATCGGCATCTACGTGAGCGAACCGATGGTCGAGCTGTACGGCGCCAAGCCGGGCGCCCTGTTCGCGCCGCTGTCGTCGGCATTGGGCGCCACGGGGGCCGGTCCGGCGGCTTTCTTCGTGGCGGGCGTGTGGCGCGACTATGCGCGGCAGTTCGGCGCCATCACCATGGACGCGCGCGATTTCGAGCGCCTGACCGGCGAGCGCAATGTGAGCGATGTGTCGCTGTGGCTTGCGCCAGGCGCATCCGAAGGCGCGGTCCGAGCCGCGGTTCGCGAGCTTGCGGCACGTCGCGCTGGCGTGGGCGGCGAATCCGAATCGAACATCGAGATCTCCTCCGTCGGGCAGATTCGCGCGACTTCGCTGCGCATCTTCGACCGCAGCTTTGCAGTGACCTATTGGCTGCAGGCGGTGGCCATTGCCATCGGCCTGTTCGGTATTGCGGCGAGCTTCAGCGCTCAGGTGCTGGCGCGGCGCAAGGAGTTCGGGCTGCTCGCGCATCTGGGCTTTACGCGGCGGCAGGTGCTGGCCGTGGTGGCGGGCGAAGGCGCCGCATGGACGGCGATCGGTGCCGTGGCGGGGCTCCTGCTCGGGCTCGCGGTGTCTATGGTGCTGGTGAAGGTCGTCAATCCGCAGAGCTTTCACTGGACGATGGACCTGCTGGTGCCTTGGGGTCGGTTGCTGGTGCTTTGTGCTGCTGTTGTCGCTGCGGGGACGGGGACTGCGTGGATGGCTGGGCGTGCCGCTGCTGGGAAGGATGTTGTTCTTGCTGTTAAGGAGGATTGGTAGTTTTTTTCTTCCCGAGGCCGGGTCTCGCCCCGGCCTCGGGAAACAAACAAGACCCACACCAACCCATGACTTGTAGACTGCTGTCGATATGCAGCAAACACCCTCTTCTCCCTGCGGCAGTTGGCTAGGCAGCGCCATACGCCGCATCGAAGCCGACTACCACCGCAGCGCCGACACGCACCTCATCCCCCTGCCGCTGCCAACACTCGCCGCCCAAGGCATCGACCTGTACCTCAAAGACGAGTCGACCCACCCCACAGGCAGCCTCAAGCACCGCCTCGCGCGATCGCTCTTTCTCTATGCGCTGTGCAACGGATGGGTGCGCGAAGGCACCACCATCGTCGAGGCCTCGAGCGGCTCGACGGCGGTCAGCGAAGCCTATTTCGCGCGACTTTTGGGTCTGCCCTTCATCGCCGTGATGCCGCGCAGCACCTCGCCCGAGAAGGTGGCGCAGATCGCCTTCTACGGCGCGCGCTGCCATTTCGTCGACCACGCGGCGCAGGTCTACGAAGAGGCCCGCGCGCTCGCCGAGCAGACGGGCGGCCACTACATGGACCAGTTCACGTATGCCGAGCGCGCCACCGACTGGCGGGGCAACAACAACATCGCAGAAAGCATGTTCCAGCAGATGGCGCGCGAGCGGCATCCGGTGCCGGCGTGGATCGTGGTGGGCGCGGGCACCGGCGGCACCAGTGCCACGATCGGGCGCTATGTGCGCTTTCGCTGCCATGACACGCAGGTGTGCGTGGCCGACCCCGAGGGCTCGGTGTTCTCGGCCTACCACCGCACGGGCGACGCGACGCTGACGGCGGCAGGCTCGCGCATCGAAGGCATCGGCCGGCCGCGCGTGGAGCCGAGCTTCATCCGCACGCTGGTCGACCGCATGATCGAAGTGCCCAATCTCGATTCGGTGGCGGCGATGCATGCGCTCTCGGCGCTGCTGGGACGCAAGGTCGGCCCTTCGACGGGCACCAACTTCGTCGGCATGCTGGCCATTGCACGCGAGATGCGCGCGGCCGGCCGGCAGGGCTCCATTCTTTCGCTGCTGTGCGACGCGGGCGAGCGCTACCTGCCGAGCTATCACGATGCGGCCTGGGTGCAAAACGCATTCGGCGACATCGGACCGTCGCAGCAGCGCATCGACGCGCTGGTTGTGGAGTGATGTCGCCGCCTGCCTTCCTCAGCCTCTCCCGCCGCAGCCTGCTGCTCACGGCGCTGGCCGCCGCAGTGCCAGCAAGTTGGGCATTGCCCGCGCGCGCGCTGCAGTTCCCGCGCGACTTCGGCAGCCACCCCGAACTGCAAACCGAGTGGTGGTACATCACGGGCCACGCGAAGACGCCGGCGGGACGCGAGTTCGGCTTCCAGGTGACGTTCTTCCGCTCGCGCGTCGATGCGGCGCAAGGCCTGCGCTCGGCCTTCGCGGCCAAGCATCTCGTGTTCGCGCACGCGGCCGTCACCGACCTCGATGGCCGCGTGCTGCTGCACGACCAGCGCATTGCACGCGCGGGCTTCGGCATTGCGTCGGCCAGCGAAACCGATACCGACCTGCGCCTGCGCGACTGGTCGCTGGTGCGCGGGGCGGACGGCAGCTATTCGGCGCACATTCCCGCCGGCGAGTTTTCGATCGACCTGCGCTTCGCCCCCACGCAACCCTTGCTGCTGCAGGGCAAGGCCGGACTTTCGCGCAAGGGCCCGGAAGAGACGCAGGCGAGCTACTACTACAGCGAACCCCAGCTCAAGACCCAGGGCAGGCTGACGCTCAAGAAAGGCCAGGCCTTCGACGTCGATGGCACCGCCTGGCTCGACCACGAATGGAGCGAGGCGCTGATGCATCCCGATGCCGTGGGCTGGGACTGGATCGGCATGAACCTGGACGACGGCAGCGCCCTCACCGCCTTCCGTTTGCGGCGTCGCGATGGTGGCGCATTGTGGGCGGGCGGTTCGTTTCGCACACGCGACGGTGCGCTGCGCATCTTCGGCAGCGACGAGGTGCGCTTCGACGGTGCGAGCGCGTGGACCAGTCCGCGCACGCAGGCGAGGTACCCGACGCAGTGGCGCGTGCAGACCCCATCGGGCAGCTTCGAGGTGCGCGCCCTGCTCGACGACCAGGAGCTCGACAGCCGCGGCTCTGCCGGCGGGGTCTACTGGGAAGGCGTGAGCGACCTGCTCGATGCGCAGGGGCGCCGTGTCGGCCGCGGTTACCTGGAAATGACCGGCTACGCCGCACCGCTGCGGCTCTGAGATCCTGCGAAGCCTCCGCCTGTCATCACGCCGTCATGCCGAGCCTCTGAACTCGGCTTTCGACATTGCACGATGGCCGTGCACCAAGGCTCGAATGAAGAACAGACCCCGGATCATCGCCCTGCTGATGCTTGTCCTGGCGATAGCAGCAGGCATCGCATGGGCATTCGCAGCCGCGCGGCCTGCCCCGCCGGCAGACGGAGCCGTGCTCGAAATCCGCTGGCATGGCAACGGCATCATCCTACAAGGCGCCGTGAGGGACACAGCCACGCAACACGCATTGGTGGAAGGCGCGACCGCACGGCTCGGCGGCGAGGCCGACCAGGTGGTGGACTGGCTGGACATCGCACCCGAGGCGCTGCCCGTGGCGGACGCTGCGGCACTTGCCAGCCTCATCCGACTGGGGCAAGAGGGCTGGCATCTGCAGCGCCGAACCACCGGCGGATGGCTCGCCGTGCAGTCACCCGGCGACGCGCGCAGTGCGCAGGCCAGCGAGCTGCTGCAACGCGCCTTCGGCCCCGGCGTGGCCATTCGCCTGGTTCCCCTGCCCTGAGAGTTCGGCCGCAAAGAAGCGGCGGTCACGGCGACGTCATCTGCCATCTTCAGCATGCGCTGCATCCATAAAGAGGAGAGGCTCATGCACATATCGTTGAAACCACGTCTCGCGCTGGCGGGGGTTGTCCTGGCCGCGTTGTCCGCTTGCGGCGGAAGCGGTAATTCGAACGGCTTCATTCCGTTCATCCCGTCGCCCGCACCGGCCCCCGCGCCGCCGGCCCCGCCGCCGCCCGCCACACCTGGCAGCATGGACGTGAAGCTCATTGCCTTCAACGACCTGCATGGCAACCTCGAGCCGCCCAAGCTGTCCATCAGCGCGCCGGCCAAAAACGGCGGCACGGTCGCGGTGCCCGCCGGCGGCGCGGCCTACCTTGCTTCGGCCATCGCGTCACTCAAGGCCAGGAACGAGAACAACGCCGTGGTGTCCGCCGGCGACATGATCGGTGCCTCGCCGCTGGTGTCGGCGCTGTTCCTCGACGAGCCGACCATCGAAGCCGTGAACGAGATGAAGATCGACTTCAACGCGGTCGGCAACCACGAGTTCGACAAGGGCCAGACCGAACTGCTGCGCATGAAGAACGGCGGCTGCGCCAAGAACACGCCGCTGGAGCCCTGCCGGGTGAACAAGGCTTTCCCGGGCGCCAACTTCGGCTTCCTCGCGGCCAACACCGTGAAGACCGACGGCACCACGCTGTTTCCCGCCACGGGCATGAAGACCTTCACGAAGGACGGGGCCACGGTGAAGGTGGCGTTCATCGGCATGACCCTCAAGGGCACGCCCAGCATCGTGACGCCGGCCGGTGTGGCGGGCCTGAGCTTCAAGGACGAAGCCGACACGGCCAACGCATTGATTCCGCAGCTGAAGGCCCAGGGTGCCGACGCCATCGTCGTGGTGGTCCACGAAGGCGGCACGACCACGGTGGGCTACAACGACAAGAGCTGCGCCGGACTGAGTGGCGACATTCTGCCGATCCTCGACAAGCTCGACGCGTCGGTCGACGTGGTGATCTCGGGCCACACGCACCGCTCGTACATCTGCGACTACGGCAAGACGAATCCGGCCAAGCCCTTCTTGCTGACGAGCGCCGGCCAGTACGGCACCCTGCTGACCGACATCAACCTGACGATCGACACGCGCACGCGCAAGGTCACGGCCAAGTCGGCCGACAACGTGATCGTCCAGGGCGAGGCCTACACCAGCGGCGCCAACACCATTGCGCTGACCGACCAGTACCCCGCGTTCGGCAAGAACCAGCAAGTGGCCGCGCTCATCAGCCAGTACCTTTCGATTGCCGCCCCGCTGGTGCAGCGGGTGGTGGGCACGCTCTCGGGTCCGGCCACGCGCACGCAGACCGCTTCGCGCGAGAGCGTGCTCGGCAACCTGATCGCGGACGCGCAGCTCGACGCCACCAGCGCCAGCAACAAGGGCGGCGCGCAGATCGCGTTCATGAATCCGGGCGGCGTGCGCGCCGACCTCGTGCCGGCCGGCGACGGCAGCGTGACCTATGGCCAGATCTTCAGCGTGCAGCCCTTCGGCAACAGCCTGGTGGTGAAGACGATGACCGGCGCGCAGATCAAGGCCGTGCTCGAGCAACAGTTCAACAGCGGCACCAACACGATCGCTTCGCCCAGGGTGCTGCTGCCCTCGCGCAGCCTGACTTACGGCTACAGCCTCTCGGCGCCCGCCGGCTCGCGCATCAGCAACATGGCGCTCAACGGCACCGCGATGGCCGACGGCACAAGCTACCGCGTGACGATGAACAGCTTTCTGGCCACCGGCGGCGACAACTTCACGGTCTTCAACCAGGGCACCGACACGCTCGGTGGCGACCAGGACGTGGATGCACTGGAGGCCTACATCAAGGCGAACAGCCCGCTGGCGCCGCCGGCGACGAACCGCATCACCGTGCTGCCCTGAAGGGGCCTGCCCCAGATGCGAAAAAGGCGGACATCGTCCGCCTTTTTCGTTGCATCAGACCTTGCTTTTTCGGCGGTCGATGAAGGCGATGACCTCGCCCATGATGCCCTTGCGGAATGCAAGCACGCAGATCACGAAGATCAGGCCCGTGACCATGGTCACCGATTCGCCGAGCGTGTTGAACCAGTCGACACCGGTCACGCGTGCCATGAAGGTGCCGAAGTCGCCGACCTTGTTCTCGAGCAGCACCACGACGGCCGAACCCACCAGCGGACCCGAGAGCGTGCCGAGGCCGCCCACCAGTGTCATCAGGATCACGTGGCCCGATGCGGTCCAGTGCACGTCGCTCAGCGACGCGAAGCCCAGCACCAGGGTCTTGAGCGAGCCGGCCAGGCCCGACAGCGCGGCCGAAATCACGAAGGCCAGCAGCTTGAAGCGGTTGACGTCGTAGCCCAGCGAGATGGCGCGCGGCTCGTTCTCCTTGATGCCCTTGAGCACCTGCCCGAAAGGCGAGTGCACGGTGCGCGCGATCAGCAGGAAGGCCGCCACCACGATCACCAGCGCGACGTAGTACATCGTCAGGTCGTCGCGCAGATCGATGAGGCCGAAGAGCTTGCCGCGCGGCACGCTCTGCAGCCCGTCCTCGCCGCCCGTGAAGGGCGCCTGCAGCACGACGAAATACATCATCTGTGCCAGTGCCAGCGTGATCATCGAGAAGTAGATGCCCTGGCGGCGGATGGCCAGCCAGCCGAACACCAGCCCCAGCAGCGCACCAGCCAGCGTGCCCGCGATCAGGCCGAGTTCGGGCGTCAGGTGCCAGACCTTGAGCGCCTGGCCCGTGAGGTAGGCGGCGCCCCCCAGGAAAGCGGCGTGGCCGAATGACAGCATGCCGGTGTAGCCCAGCAGCAGGTTGAAGGCGCAGGCAAAGAGTGCGAAGCACAGCACCTTCATCACGAACACCGGATAGAAGCCGATGAAGGGTGCGGCGACGAGCGCCAGCAGCAGCACCCCGTAGACGACGAGCGATATTTTCTTCATGGGCTTATTTCTCGCTGCCGAACAGGCCCGCGGGGCGGATCAGCAGCACCACGACCATGATCACGAAGACCACGGTGGCCGAAGCCTCGGGATAGAACACCTTGGTCAGCCCTTCGATCACGCCGAGCCCGAGGCCCGTGAGGATGGCGCCCATGATCGAGCCCATGCCGCCGATGACCACCACCGCGAACACGATGATGATGAGGTTCTGCCCCATCAGCGGCGAAATCTGGATCACCGGCGCGGCCAGCACGCCGGCAAAGGCCGCCAGCGCCACGCCGAAGCCGTAGGTCAGCGTCACCATCAGCGGCACGTTGACGCCGAAGGCTTCCACCAGCCGCGGGTTCTCGGTGCCGGCGCGCAGGTAGGCGCCGAGCCTTGTCTTCTCGATGGCATACCAGGTGGCAAAGCACACGACCAGCGATGCGACGACCACCCAGGCACGGTAGTTCGGCAGGAACATGAAACCCAGGTTGGTGCCCCCGCTCAGCGCCTCGGGCGTGCTGTAGGCGAGGCCGGACACGCCGTACACCGAGCGGAAGCCGCCCTCGATCAGCAGCGTGAGGCCGAGCGTGAGCAGCAGGCCGTAGAGGTGGTCGAGCTTGTAGATCCAGCGCAGCAGCAGCCGCTCGATCAGGACGCCGAACAGGCCGACGATCAGCGGCGCCACCACCAGCATGACCCAGTAGTCGATGTTGAAATAATTCATCGCCATCCACGACAGCACCGCCCCCATCATGAACAGCGCGCCGTGCGCAAAGTTGATGACGTTGAGCAACCCGAAGATCACTGCCAGCCCCAGGCTCAGGATCGCGTAGAACGACCCGTTGACCAGCCCCAACAGGAGCTGGCTCAACAGGGCAGGCATAGAAATGTTCATCGTGGAAACGAGGTTCAGAAAGGCGTCAATGACTTCGCGTGGGGGCCGCCGCGCACAGCCGCCCGAAGCGGCCGTGCAACAGTTACTTCCAGAGTGCGCAGGTGCTTTCTTCCTTGGTCGTGTAGACCTGGTCGCCCGGCACCTTCTTGACGATCTTCAGCAGGTCCCACGGGCCCTTGGATTCCGAGGGCTTCTTGACCTCGGCCAGCAGCATGTCGTGCACCATGCGGCCGTCGGCACGGATCACGCCCTTGGCGTAGAAGTCGTTGATCGGCGTCTTCTTGAGATAGGCCATGACCTTGTCGGCGTCAGTGCTCTTCACTGCCTCGACGGCCTTCAGGTAGGCCATGGTGGCCGAGTAGTCCGCGGCCTGGATGTCGGTCGGCTTGTTCTTGGTCTTGGCTTCGTAGCGTGCGGCCCACTTGCGCGATTCTTCGTCCGCGTCCCAGTACCAGCTGGTCGTGTGCAGCAGGCCCTGCGTGGCGGGCAGGCCCAGGCTCTTCACGTCGGTGAGGAACACCAGGAGGCCCGCGATCTTCATCGACTTGTCGATGCCGAATTCCTTCGATGCCTTCATCGAATTGATGAAGTCGCCGCCCGCATTGGCCAGGCCCAGCACCTGCGCCTTGGAGTTCTGCGCCTGCAGCAGGAAGGACGAGAAGTCCGACGCATTGAGCGGTGCCCGCACCGTGCCCACCACCGTGCCGCCCTTGGCCTTGACGACCTTGGCGGTGTCGGCCTCCAGCGCGTGGCCGAAGGCATAGTCGGCGGTGAGGAAGAACCAGCTCTTGCCACCGGTGTCGACCACGGCGCCGCCGGTGCTCTTGGCGAGCGCCACGGTGTCGTAGGCGTAGTGCACGGTGTAGGGGCTGCACTGCGCATTGGTCAGCGCCGAGGTGGCCGCGCCATTGGTGAAGAACACGCGCTTCTTCTCCTGCGCCACCTTGGAGGTGGCCAGCGCGACGCCCGAATTGGTGCCCGCGAAGATCATCGTTGCGCCGGCCGTGTCGATCCATTCGCGCGCCTTCGAGGCTGCGATGTCGGGCTTGTTCTGGTGGTCGACGCTCAGCACTTCCACGGGCTGGCCGAGCACCTTGCCGCCCATGTCGTCGATGGCCATCTGGATGGCCGTTGCGCCGCCCTTGCCTTCCAGGTCGGCGTACAGGCCCGACAGGTCGCTGATGTAGCCGATGACGACCTTCTCCTGCGCCTGCACGGCATGGCTGGCAAGACCCGCGGCTCCGAGCATGAGAGCAATGATTTTGAGCTTGGTTTGCATGGTGTCTCCTGGGATGGTTGAGAGAGTCAACGGAAAAAATGTAATGGCGCGGCCGCGGCTACACGCCCAGCAGCTCGCTGAGCACGGGCATCTTGGCGTCGAGTTCCTTGGCGCCGAAGGCCTCGACCATGCGGCCGTGTTCCATCACGTAGAAGCGGTCGGCCAGCGGCGCGGCGAAGCGGAAGTTCTGCTCCACCATCACGATGGTGTAGCCCTTGGCACGCAGGGTGTGGATCATCCGGGCGAGCGCCTGCACGATGACCGGCGCCAGGCCTTCGGAAATCTCGTCGAGCAGCAGCAGCTTGGCGCCGGTGCGCAGGATGCGCGCGACCGCGAGCATCTGCTGCTCCCCGCCCGAAAGCCGCGTGCCCGGGCTGTTGCGGCGTTCGGCCAGGTTGGGAAACATGTCGTAGATCTCGGCCACGGACATGCCCTGCCCCGCCCCCTTGAGCGCCGGGGGCAGCATCAGGTTTTCCTCCGCCGAGAGGCTGGCGAAGATGCCGCGCTCTTCCGGGCAATAGCCGATGCCCAGGTGCGCGATGCGGTGCGTGGGCATGCCGATGGTCTCTTTGCCGTTGATCTCGATGCTGCCCTTGCGCGTGCCGGTCAGGCCCATGATGGCGCGCAGCGTGCTGGTGCGCCCGGCGCCGTTGCGGCCGAGCAGCGTGACGACCTCGCCGGGCTGCACCACCATGTCGACGCCGTGCAGCACGTGCGATTCGCCGTACCAGGCCTGGAGTCCCTTGATCTGGAGTGCGGCGGTCATGGAGCCTCCTGCCGGGCCGACCCAAAGGAGGCCCGCGCCCCCTCGGGGGGCAGCGCATAGACGAAGTGAGGAGCGTGGGGGTTCATGTCAATGCGCCCCCTGCAATTGGCCGTCCGTGGTGCCCATGTAGGCTTCCATGACCTGGGGGTTGTTCGAAACCTCGGCGTAGGGGCCTTCGGCCAGCACGGCCCCTCGCTGCAGCACGGTGATGGTGTCGGCAATGGTCGAGACCACGCTCATGTTGTGCTCGACCATCAGGATGGTGCGGCCCGCAGACACGCGCTTGATGAGCTCCGCCACGCGGTGCACGTCTTCGTGGCCCATGCCCTGGGTCGGTTCGTCGAGCAGCATGAGTTCGGGGTCCATGGCGAGCGTGGTGGCGATCTCGAGCGCTCGCTTGTGGCCGTACGGCAGGTTCACGGTCAGCTCGTCGGCCTGGTCCGCCAGGCCGACTTCGGCCAGCAGTTCGCGGGCGCGCGCATCGAGCGGCCTGAGCGTCTTCTCGCTTCTCCAGAAGTGGTAAGAGGTACCGAGCGCGCGCTGCAGTCCGAGGCGCACGTTCTCGAGCAGCGTGAGGTGCGGAAACACCGCCGAGATCTGGAACGAGCGAATGATGCCGCGCCGGGCAATTTGCGCCGGCCGCTCGCCCGTGATGTCATGCCCGTTGAACAGGATCGTGCCGCTGGTCGGCTCGAGAAACTTGGTGAGCAGGTTGAAGCAGGTGGTCTTGCCGGCCCCGTTGGGGCCGATGAGTGCATGGATCGATCCGCGCACGACCGAGAGGTTGACCTTGCTGACCGCAGTGAACCCCTTGAATTCCTTGGTGAGCTGGCGTGTTTCGAGGATGACGTCGCTCATCTCGCGAAGTCGCCCGGGTTCAGGAAAGATATGTCGGTCATGCGGTCCATCTCGATGCGCCACTACCGAGCGCGGCCTGATTGTTCGTGGGTGCCTCCCGCTTGCATACTGGGGCAAATGCCTATGCTGCAGTGCAACCTGTGCGCACCCGCAGTCCCCCGGCATCAGGCGACTGTCGTCACAATGACAATGACCCGCCGGATTTGACCTCTACTCCCATGCCGAACTTCCGCTCGCCCGATTTCCTGACAGACCACATCCTGCACACGCTGGCCTTCTACGAGCCGGTCGCCCGCGACTCATCCGGAGGCTTCTTCCACTTCTTCAAGGACGACGGCACGGTGTACGACCGGCGCACGCGGCACCTTGTGAGCAGCACGCGCTTCGTCTTCAACCATGCAATGGCCCACCGGCGCTTCGGCAGGCCGGAAGACCTTGCAGCCGCGCGCCACGGCCTGGCTTTCGTGCAGCATGCGCACGCGCGGCCGGGCGGCGGCTACGCATGGCAGATCGACTGGCACGACGCACGCACCACGGTGCAGGACGACACGAACCATTGCTACGGCCTTGCCTTCGTGCTGCTCGCGCACGCGCACGCACTGATGGCCGGCATCGGCGAAGCACGCGCAGGGCTGGAGCGCACCTGGGATTTGATGGAACAGCGTTTCTGGGAGCCGCAACATGCGCTCTATGCGGACGAGGCCAGCGCCGACTGGCATGTGAAACCCTATAGAGGCCAGAATGCCAACATGCACGCGTGTGAAGCGATGCTCGCCGCATTCGAAGCCACGCAAGAGGCGCGCTATCTCGATCGTGCGCTCACGCTCGCCGAATCGGTCACGGGCCGGCAGGCCGCGCTGGCCGACGGGCTGGTCTGGGAGCACTACCGCGAAGACTGGTCAGTCGACTGGGACTACAACCGCGGCGACAAAAGCAACATCTTCCGGCCCTGGGGCTTCCAGACCGGCCATCTCACCGAATGGGCCAAGCTGTTGCTTCAGCTGGAGCGCGCGCTGGTTGCCGCAGGCCGCGAGGCAGCGTGGATCGTGCCGCGCGCCCGGCACTTCTTCGACACTGCCATGCTGCGCGGCTGGGATGCCGACAACGGCGGGCTGGTCTACGGATTCGGCCCCGATGGCGCGGTGTGCGACGGCGACAAGTACTTCTGGGTCCAGGCCGAAAGCTTTGCCGCCGCTGCCCTCCTGGCCGTGCGCACCGGCGTCGCCGGCTACTGGGACTGGTACGGCCGCATCTGGGCCTACAGCTGGGCGCACTTCGTCGACCATCGGCACGGCGCGTGGTATCGCATCCTCACGCCGGACAATCGCAAGATCAGCGACGAAAAGAGCCCGGCCGGCAAGACCGACTATCACACCATGGGTGCGTGCTACGACGTGCTGCGCGCACTCGGCGCCTGAAGAAGCGCGCCCTTCTTCTCCGCGAGCCTAGTGCGCGCCTGCCGCGGCATCGCCGCCCGCGCCGCCTTTTTGCGGCCTTGCCAGCCACACCAGCGGAATCAACAGCAGGAACAGGATCGCCGAAGCGTAGAAGATGTCGTTCGTGGCCAGCATGAATGACTGCTGGTCGACCAGGCGGTTGATCTGCCCCAGCACCTGCTCCGTACTCAAGCCGCTGCTCGCCAGGCCGGACATGGCGCTGGTCGCCGCGTTGTTGCCCTGGTTCACCGATTCCGCCAGCTGCGAGTGATGCAGTGCGGCCCGGTTCTCCCAAAGCGTGGTGGTGATCGACGTGCCCATGGCGCCCGCGGTGATCCGCAGGAAGTTCGACAGGCCCGAGGCCGCGGGAATGCGATCGGGCGTCAGGCCCGACAGCGTGATGGTCACGAGCGGGATGAAGAAGAACGCCATCGCAATGCCCTGGATGATCGTCGGGATGATGATCGTCACGAAGTCGGCCTGCGTGTTGAAGTTCGACCGCATCCACAGCACCAACGCAAACACCAGGAACGAGAAGGTGGCGTAGCGGCGCGGATCGATCTTGGCGACCGTGAGCCCGACCACCGGCGAGAAGAAGATGGCAAGCAGGCCCACCGGCGCCATGATCATGCCGGCCTGCGTGGCGGTGTAGCCCATCCACTGCTGCAGCCACAGCGGCAGCAGCACCACGTTGCCGAAGAACAGGCCGTAGGCCACGGCGGTTGCCACCGCGCCCGACCAGAAGTTGCGGCGCTTGAAGAGCGACAGGTCGACCACCGGATGCTTGTCGGTCAGCTCCCAGATGAGGAAGAACGCGAAGCCGACCACCGCGATGACCGCCATCGTGACGATCTCGGGCGAATGGAACCAGTCCAGCTCCTTGCCCTTGTCGAGCATGAGTTGCATCGAGCCGACCCACAGCACCAGCAGCGCGAGGCCGATGGCGTCGATCGGCACCTTGTGCGTGGTGCTTTCACGCTTGCGGTAGAGCGCCCAGGTGATGGCGGCCGCGACGATGCCGACCGGGATGTTGATGTAGAAGATCCACGGCCACGAGATGTTGTCGGTGATCCAGCCGCCCAGGAGCGGCCCCATCACCGGCGCGACCAGCGTCGTCATCGACCACATTGCCATCGCGAGACCGGCTTTCGCGCGCGGATAGCTCGACAGCAGCAGCGTCTGCGACAGCGGAATCATCGGACCGGCAACGAAGCCCTGCAGCGCGCGGAACAGGATCAGCGTCGTCATGTTCGGCGCCAGGCCGCACAGCAGCGAGGCGATCATGAACAGGATCACGCTGGCCATGAAAAGCCGCACCTGGCCGAAGCGCTGGGTCATGAAACCCGTGAGCGGCACCGCGATGGCGTTGGCCACCGCGAAGCTGGTGATGACCCAGGTGCCTTGCGTGGTGCTCACGCCCAGGTCGCCTGAAATGGCCGGCAGCGACACGTTCGCGATCGACGAGTCGAGCACGTTCATGAAGGTGGCGGCAGAGAGCGCGATCGTGCCCCAGACGCGGGCGGCGCCCTCGAGCGGCGGATGCGCGACGTACGCGGGAGCAGCAGTGGCCATTGGCTTTGCCTCGGGAACCGTTAACGGCGATCAGCCGGGATGGGATTGCGAAGCACCTTGCGCAGCGGTCGCGGCATTGGCTGCCGGCGTGGCCGAGCGGCCCGTTGCCGGCGCCGCGGAAGCTGCCGGCGCGCCGCGCCCGAGATTCGCGGCCACGATGCGATCGACTTCGGCGTCGGCGCCCTGGTCGAGCTTGCTGTAGACCTGCGTCTGCGACATGGCGGTGGCACGCGGCGCATCGGCCAGCATCTTGCCGCTCTTCTGCGAGATGTCGATCTCGGCATCCATCGAAAGGCCGATGCGCAGCGGGTTGGCCTTGAGCTGCTCGGGGTCGAGCGCGATGCGCACCGGCACGCGCTGCACCACCTTGATCCAGTTGCCGGTGGCGTTCTGCGCCGGCAGCAGCGCAAAGGCGCTGCCGGTACCCACGCCGAGGCCCGCGACCTTGCCGGTGTATTCAACCTTCTTGCCGTAGACGTCGGCCTTGAGCTTCACCGGCTGGTCGATGCGGATGTTGCGCAGCTGCACTTCCTTGAAGTTGGCGTCGACCCACAGCTGGTTGAGCGGCACGATCGACATCATCGGCGTGCCCGCCGCGACGCGCTGGCCGAGCTGCACGGTGCGCTTGGCAACGTAGCCGTCGACCGGCGCGGGCAGCGCCACGCGCTGCGTGGCCAGGTACGCCTCGCGCACCTTGGCGGCGGCGGCCAGCACGCTCGGGTGCTGGGCCACGCTGGTGCCCTCGGTCAGCGACTGGTTGCTGGTCAGCGCTTCGCGCGCGGCCACCACGCCGGCCTGCGCGGCCGCAAGCTGGCTCCTGGCATTGTCGAGCGCCGTCTCGGCGTGGTTGAGCTCTTCCTTCGAAACCGCGCCATTGCCCGACAGCGCGCGGCGGCGCTGCAGGTCGTCCTGCGCCTTGGCGATGTCGCTCTGCGCCTTGACGATGTCGGCCTGTCGCAGCGTGACCTGCGCCGCCAGCGAGCCATTGTTGGCGTACAGCGTGCGTACCTGGCGCACGGCCTGCGCGAGCGCGGCTTCGGCCTGCTCGAGCGCCACCTTCGCATCGGCGGGGTCCAGCTGCACCAGCGGCTGGCCGGCCTTCACGAAGTCGGTGTCGTCGGCGTTGATGGCCATGACGGTGCCGCCGATCTGCGGCGTGATCTGGATGACGTTGCCCTGCACGTAGGCGTTGTCGGTGTCTTCGTAGTGGCTGGCAACCAGCCATTCGTAGAGTCCCCAGCCGCCGCCGGCGACGATCACCACCGCGGCGAGCGCGGTCAGCGCGCGGCGGCGCTTGCCGTTGTCGGCAGGCGCTGCGGGTGCGGTGGTGGGGGCTGCGGAAGCAGCGGGCGTCGGGGTGTTGTTGTCGCTCATGATGAAGTTCTTTCCGAAGACGAAGAAGTCGGTTCAGTTCAGTTCGATGCGGACGGCGCGGGCGCCGCGGCGGTGGCGGTCGCCGGCGGCTGCCAGCCGCCACCGAGAGCGCGCGCCAGGCCCACCTGCGTGTCGAGCGCGCGGGCGGCAAGATCGACCGCCAGCCGGCGCTGCGCGAGCACGGCGGTTTCCGCGGTCAGCACATTGAGGTAGTTGCCGAGGCCGGCGCGGTAACGCTGCACCGCGATGTCGTAGGCACCTTCGGCCGCCGTCTGCGCGGCGCGCTGTTCAGCCTGCTGGCGGGCGATCGACTGCGCGCTCGACACCTGGTCGGCCGCGTCGCGCACCGCGTCGAGGACGGTGGCGTTGTAGCTCTCGATCGCGGCGTCCAGATCGGCCGCCTTGCCGCGCAGGTTGGCGCGCAGGCGGCCGCCTTCGAAGATCGGCAGGTGGATCGCGGGACCCACGCCCCACTGCTCGCTGCCCGACTTGAGCAGCTTGCCGAATCCCAGGCTCTGGAAGCCGACGAAGGCCGTGAGATTCACGTTGGGATAGAACTGGGTCCTGGCATTGGCCACGTCGCTGGTGGCGGCCTCGACGCGCCAGCGCGCGGCGGCAATGTCGGCGCGGCGGCCCAGCAGGTCGGCCGGAATGTTGGCCTGCAGTGCGATGGGCTTGACGGCCTCCAGCATCGGCGGCTTGAGCGATGCGGACACGTTGGGCTGGCCCACGAGCGCATCGAGTGCGTGCTGCTGTAGCGCGATCTGCTCGTTGAGTGCTTCGATCTGCTGGCGCGCTTCGGGCAAGCCGCCTTCGCTCTGGCGCAGTTCGAGGCGGGTGTCGAGGCCCGCAGACACACGGTCGCGCACGAGCTTGAGCGTTTCGTCGCGCTGGGCCAGCGTGCGCTGCGCCACGCCGAGTTGCTCGTTCAGGCGCGCCCACTGGAAGTAGCTGCGCGCCACGTTGCTGGCCAGCAGTACGCGCGCGGCGTCGGCATCGGCCGCCGCGGCATTGGCGCTGCCGATGGCGGCTTCGAGCGCGGTGCGGTTCTTGCCGAAGAAGTCGAGCTCCCAGCTGGCGCCCAGCTGCAGCAGGCCGATGTTCTGCGTCGAGCCGCCCAGCGGTGCGGGATAGATGTAGTTGCTGTTGAACTTCTGGCGGTTCAGGTCGAGTTCGCCATTGACCTTGGGTTTCAAGGCCGACTCGGCGATGTCCGCGGAAGCCTGCGCCCGCGCGAGGCGCGCGCGCGCCACCTGGAGGTTCGGATTGCCGGCCACCGCCTGGTCGATCAGCGTGTTGAGCTGCGCATCGCCGAAGGCCAGCCACCATTGGCGATCGACGCTCGGCACGGTGGCAGCGCTGCCGTCCGCGGCAATGCCAAGCGAAGAAGCATCGCGAAGCTTGGCCTCCGAGCCGATGCCGGCCATGTCGGCACAACCGGCCAGCGCGACCATCAGGATTGCAGCAGCGGCGACGACGGGGGTGCGGCGCACAGCGCGCGCGGCAAGGGATTCAGTCATTTTTTTCTCCACGGGCTGCGAGGGCCTGCGCGTTGTCGAGGATGCGGCGCAGGTAACCCTTGAGCTGCTCCCACTCTTCGTTGGTGAAACCCGCCAGGTGCTCGTTCTGCACACGGCTCAGTACGTGCGGGACTTCCTTGGCGGCGGCGCGGCCTTCTTCGGTGAGTTCGATATTGACCACGCGGCGGTCTTCGAGCGAGCGAACGCGGCGGCACAGGCCCTTGGCCTCGAGGCGGTCGAGCAGGCGCGTCATGGCACCGGCGTCGAGCTCGCAGGCGCGGGCCAGTTCGGCCACGGTGGTGGCCGCGCCGACGTGCAGCTTGTACAGCGGCAGCCACTGGGGAAAGGTCGGGCTGCCGGGCTCGCACATGCGGGTTTCCACTGCCTGGGCCACTGCGCTCAATATGCGCCGCATCAAGTACCCGATGCTTTCCTCGGCCTGGTAGGTTTCGGCACGGTAAAAGTCGGCCGGCCGGCGCTCGGGGTCGCGGGAGGCCGGTGGGGCCTGGGAAGTATCGGGCGGGGTATCTGCATCGCTCATGGGCTGAATATTAATTGCCTCGGCAATTATTGTCAAGGCCGCCTTTGTGGCGGCAAGGGTCGGTAGAATCCGAGCAATGGCTTCTTCCCCTCTGTCTTCACCAGCCAAGGGCTCGCCCCGATCGCTGTCGGGCCTGAACCCTTTTCTACGGCCATACCGCATCCAGATCGTTCTGGCGGGCATTTTTCTGGTGTTCGCCGCGATCACGACCCTGGTCTTTCCGCTGGCGCTGCGCAGCCTGATCGATGGCGGGCTGGTCAGCGCCGACAAGGGTGCGCAGACCATGGCGCTGCGCGAGCACTTCGGCGCTCTCTTCGCCGTGGCCGTGGCCCTGGGTCTTTTTTCGGCCGCGCGCTTCTACACGGTGAGCTGGCTCGGCGAGCGCGTCACCGCAGACCTGCGCAATGCCGTGTACGGCCACGTGCTGCGGCAGAGCCCGGCGTTCTTCGAAACGACCCAGACCGGCGAAGTGCTGTCGCGCCTGACGGCCGACACCACGCTGGTACAGACGGTGGTCGGCTCGTCGCTGAGCATGGGGCTGCGCAACGCGGTCATGGGCGTGGGCGCCCTGGCGGTGCTGATCTGGACCAACCCCTACGTGATGGTCCAGGTGCTGGGCATCCTGGTGCTGGTGGTGCTGCCCAGCATGTGGTTCGGCCGCCGCGTGCGCAAGCTCTCGCGCGCCAGCCAGGACCGGGTGGCCGACTCGAGCGCCATCGCGGCCGAGGTGCTCAATGCCATTCCGGTGGTGCAGAGCTACACCGCCGAATCGCGTGAAGCAGGCCGCTTCAATGCATCGACCGAAAATGCCTTCAGGACCGCGGTGCGCCGCACCAAGGCGCGTTCGGTGCTGGTGGCCTTCATCATCATCGCCACCTCGGCAGCGCTGCTCTGGGGCCTGTACCAGGGCACGCAGGCCGTGCTGCGCGGCGACATCACGGCCGGCCACCTGGGCCAGACGGTGGTCTACGTGGCCATTCTCGCGAGCGCGACCGCCGTGCTCGGCGAGGTCTACGGCGACCTGCTGCGGGCGGCCGGCGCGACGGAGCGCCTGATGGAACTGCTTCATGCGCCGGCGGCGATCGTCTCCCCGCCGGATCCGGCAGCTGCGCCCGTTCCTGTGGCGGGCAGCGCCGTCAAGCTCGAGGCGGTGACTTTTCACTACCCCTCGCGCCCCGGCACGCCGGCGCTGAAGAACTTCAGCCTCGACATCGCGCCCGGCGAAACGGTGGCGCTGGTGGGCTCGAGCGGCGCGGGCAAGAGCACGGTGTTCCAGTTGCTGCTGCGCTATTACGACCCCCAGTCAGGGCGGCTGCTGCTCGACGGCGTGCCGCTGGCCTCGCTCGCGCTGCGCGATCTGCGCACCCGCATCGGCCTGGTGCCGCAGGATGCCGTGATCTTCTCGGCCAGCGCTTTCGAAAACATCCGCTACGGACGCCCCGACGCAACCGCCGACGAGGTGCATGCCGCCGCCCGCGCGGCCTTTGCACACGACTTTCTGCAGGCATTGCCCGAGGGCTACGACACCTTCCTCGGCGAGCGCGGGGTGCGCTTGTCGGGCGGACAGCGCCAGCGCATCGCGATCGCGCGCGCCATTCTCAAGAACCCGCCACTCCTGTTGCTGGACGAAGCGACGAGCGCGCTCGATGCGGAGAGCGAGCGCATGGTGCAGGCGGCGCTCGAATCGGCAATGGAAGGCCGGACCACGCTCGTCATTGCGCACCGCCTGGCCACGGTCCAGAAGGCCGACCGCATCATCGTGCTCGACCATGGCGGCATCGTCGAACACGGAACGCATGCCACGCTGGTAGCGCAAGGCGGGGTGTACGCCCGCCTGGCGGCCCTTCAATTCGCGGCTTGAAGCCGCAAGAGCGGCAGCAGCGGATTACTGCAGCGTTTCCTTGAGCGCGGCGGGTATCGGCAGCGGCATCACCGGAATGCCTTCTTCGAGCAGCGCTTCGGTCTGCTCGCGGGTGGCCTGGCCGCGGATTCCGCGCTCTTCGGCTTCGCCGTAGTGCATCTTGCGAGCCTCGTCGGCAAAACGCTCGCCGACGTCCTCGGTCTTCGCGAGAACCTCGCGCACGGCGCGCATCCAGCGCGCCTCGGGAGACATTTCGGCCGGCAACTGCGCCTTGGCAGCCGAAGCAGGGCCCGGCGCTGCGGCGGCACCCGCGGGTTCCTTCGCATTGCCAAGGTTGAGGCGCGGCGCGCTCAGCAGCTTGACGATGCGCGTGTCGGCACAGACCGGGCACTCGACGAGGCCGGCCGAGAGTTGGGTTTCAAACGCCTCGTTGGACGCAAACCAGCCTTCGAAGCCGTGGCCATGCGAGCAGCGTAGATCGAGAACCTTCATGCGCGGATTATCCCGCGCCGCCTTGCGCAGCGGGGGCCTGCCAATCGAGTTCCCATGCGCCCGAAAGGACGTTCTGCAGCCAGAGCGCGCAAGTGAGCGACTTGGCGTCGGTGATCGTGCCGTCGCGGCACCAGCCGGCCACTTCCTGCGGCGTGGCCGTGAAAACGTCGAGAAACTCGCCGTGGTCGAGTTGGCGCTTGCCGAGCGAAAGGCCGCGCGCAAAGTAGATGTGGATGATCTCGGTGGAATAAGCCACCGCCAGGTGCATGGCGCCGGCATATGCCCATTCGCGCGCGGTGTAGCCGGTTTCCTCGAGCAGCTCGCGCTGGCCGCAAAGGAACGGATCCTCGCCCGCGTCGAGCTTGCCGGCCGGAAACTCGGTCATCACGTGCCCGACCGGATAGCGGTACTGGCGCTCCAGCACCACGCGGCCGTCGTCGAGCAGCGGAACCACCACCACCGCGCCCGGATGGATCACGTACTCGCGCGTGGCGGTGTGGCCGTCGGGCAGGCGCACGGTGTCGCGGCAGACCTGGAGGAAGTTGCCCTTGACCAGGACCTCGCTGGCGGTGCGTTCTTCCTTCAGGTGCGATTCGGCAATGGAGGTGGAAGTCATGTCAGTGCCTGTGCTTCATGAGGTAGCGCCAGGTGAATCCTGGAAATGCCAGCACGATGAAAAGCGCGCCGGTCACCGCGTAGAACTCCCAGCCCTGCGGGGCGATCTGCCCTGCCCTGCGTTCGAACAGCAGTCCCACGCCGCCAGCGACGAAGTACATCACCACCAGTTCGGCAAGGCGGATCGCCAGCGACTTGGGATGGACTTGCAGCGGTATGGCGCCAAACAGCCGGTCGTTGAAGAACGGCAGGTTGGCCGCCAGCAGCGCCACCACGAGCACGACCCAGACCGAGGCGGTTTGCGACACCGTGCTCTGGCCGGGATCAGTTGGCCAGCGTCGCCACGATGGCGTTGGCGCACAGCGTCATAAGGCCGCCGGGAACGATGCCCAGCAAGAGAATCAGCAAGCCGTTGATCGAGAGCACGGTGCGCACGTCGCGCGGCGCCGACACGGTGCTGGCCGTGACGGGAGCGTCGAAATACATGACCTTGACCACGCGCAGGTAGTAGAAGGCGCCGATCAGCGACGTGATCACCGCAAACACGGCCAGGCCGATATAGAGCGCCTGGCCCGACGCGATCAGCGCCTGCAGGACCGCCAGCTTGGCATAGAACCCGACCAGCGGCGGCAGGCCCGCGAGCGAGAACATCGCGATGGCCATCACGCCGGCATACAGCGGGCTGCGCTGGTTCAGGCCTGCCAGGTCGGTGATCTCTTCGCTTTCGAAGCCCTCGCGCGCCAGCAGCAGGATGATGCCGAAGCTCGCCAGCGTGGTCAGCACGTAGGTCACGATGTAGAACATCGAGGCGCTGTACGCGAACTGCGCGTTGTAGGTGTTGCCGTTGACCACGCCCGCCACCAGGCCGAGCAGCATGAAGCCCATCTGCGCAATGGTCGAGTAGGCCAGCATGCGCTTGAGGTTGGTCTGCGCGATGGCGGCGAGGTTGCCCACCAGCAGCGATGCGATGGCCAGCAGGGCCAGCATCTGCTGCCAGTCGATGGCCAGCGGCAGCAGCCCTTCCACCAGCAGGCGGATGATGATGGCGAAGGCGGCCAGCTCGGGCGCCGCGCCGATCAGCAGCGTGACGGCCGTCGGGGCGCCCTGGTACACGTCGGGCACCCACATGTGGAAAGGCGCAGCCCCCACCTTGAAGGCCAGGCCCGCGACGATGAACACCAGGCCGAACACCAGCACCTGGTGGTTCACCTTGCCGCTCGCGATGATCTTGAACACCTCGTTGACGTCGAGCGAACCGGTCGCGCCGTACATCATGGAGAGGCCGTAGAGCAGGAAGCCGCTGGCCATGGCGCCGAGCACGAAGTACTTCATGGCCGCTTCGCTTGCCACCGCGTTGTCGCGGCGCAGCGCCACCAGCGCGTAGCTCGAGAGCGTGAGCAGTTCGAGGCCCAGGTAGATCAAGAGGAAGTTGCTGCCCGAGATCATCACGAACATGCCCAGCAGCGCAAACATGCTGATGGTGAACATTTCGCCGCCGCGCAGCATTTCTCGGTCCGCCGCGTAGGGCCGGCCATAGACCAGCGTGACCATCAGGGCCACCGTGGCAAAGCACTTGAGCCAGTTGCCCATGGGGTCGCTCACGACCATGCCGCCGAAGCCGTAGACCGTCTTGCCGTCGTTGGCGGCGATGCCGGTCAAGACGGCCACCACGGCCAGCGTGAGCAGCGTCAGGATGTAGGTGCGCGTGCGCTGCGCACTGGTGCTCGACAGGTCGACCAGCGCAATGATGCAGGCCATGACCAGCAGCACGACTTCGGGGTAGATCGCGACCCAGCTGAGTTTGTCAATCATCTCGTTCTCTTCATCAGGAGGGCAGCTTCGAAATCGCCACATGGCGCAGGAGCTCCGTCACGGAAGCATCCATCGCAGCGGTGAACGGCTTCGGATAGAGGCCCATCCACAGCACGGCAATGGCCAGCAGCGACAGCATCAGGAACTCGCGGGCATTGATGTCGCTGAGTTCCTTGACGTGGTCGTTGCCGACCGGGCCGAGGTACACGCGCTTGTACATCCAGAGTGTGTAGGCCGCGCCGAAGATCAGCGCGGTCGCGGCACCCATGCCGAGCCAGAAGTTGGCCTTGACCGCACCCAGGATGACCATCCATTCGCCCACGAAACCGGCGGTGCCCGGCAGGCCGCAGTTGGCCATGGCGAACAGCAGCGCGAACGCGGCGAACTTGGGCATGGTGTTGACCACGCCGCCGTAATCGGCGATCTGGCGCGAATGCACGCGGTCGTACAGCACGCCGATGCCGAGGAACATGGCGCCCGACACGAAGCCGTGCGCAATCATCTGCACGATGCCGCCGGACACGCCGAGCTCGTTGAAGATGAAGAAGCCGAGCGTGACGAAGCCCATGTGCGCGACCGACGAGTACGCCACGAGCTTCTTCATGTCTTCCTGCACCAGCGCCACCAGGCCGACATAGATCACCGCGATCAGCGACAGCCCGATCATGAGCCAGGCCCATTCGTGCGAGGCGTCGGGCGCGATCGGCATCGAGAAGCGCAGGAAACCGTAGGCACCGAGCTTCAGCATGATGGCGGCCAGCACGGCCGAGCCACCGGTCGGCGCCTCGACGTGCACGTCGGGCAGCCAGGTGTGGACCGGCCACATCGGCACCTTGACCGCAAAGGCGGCAAAGAACGCGAAGAACAGGAAGGTCTGCGCCGTGGAACCGAGCGGAAGCTTGTGCCAGCTCAGGATGTCGAAGCTGCCGCCCGACTTGTTGTACAGGTAGATCAGCGCCACCAGCGTCAGCAGCGAGCCGAGCAAGGTGTAGATGAAGAACTTGAACGCCGCGTAGATCTTGTTCGGGCCGCCCCAGATGCCGATGATGAGATACATCGGGATCAGCGTGGCTTCGAAGAACACGTAGAACAGGATGCCGTCGAGCGCGGCGAACACGCCGATCATGAAGCCCGAAAGAATCAGGAACGCGGCCATGTACTGGTTGACGCGCTCGGTGATCACTTCCCAGGCCGAGATCACGACCACCACGGTGGTGAACGAGGTCAACAGCACCAGCCAGAGCGACAGGCCGTCGATGCCAACGTGGTAGCTGACATTGAAGCGTGTGATCCAGCTGGCCTTTTCGACGAACTGCATCGCGGCGGTGCCGTTCTGGAAGCCCGTGTAAAGCGGCACGGTCACCAGGAAACTGACGATGGCGCCGACCAGCGCGACCCAGCGCACGCCCCGGGCGTGCTCGTCACGGCCGAACGCCAGCAACGCGACACCGAATGCGATCGGCACCCAGATGGCAAGGCTCAACAAACCCATTTTTCTTTTTCTCCAGCGCTAAAGCTCAGCGTTTGAACCAGACGAAGTACGTCATCAGGATGAAGATGCCGAGCAGCATCGCGAAGGCGTAGTGATAGATGTAGCCCGACTGGAGCCAGCGCACCGCGCCCGAGACGCGGCCGACGACCTTCCATGAACCGTTGACCAGGGCACCATCGATCAACGCCTGGTCGCCGCCCTTCCACAGGCCGGTGCCAAAGGCACGCGTGGCACGGGCGAGGACGTTCTCGTTGAACCAGTCGAGGTAGTACTTGTTGTCCAGCAGGCGATAGACCGGGCCGAAGGCGCGCTTGATCGCGGCCGGCAGCGCCGGATTGACCATGTACATGTAGAACGAGAGCACCACGCCGGCCAGCGCCAGCCAGAACGGCGGCGCCGTCAGGCCGTGGATCGCCATGGCCACGGGGCCGTGGAAGGCTTCTCCGAGTTCCTTCATGGCATGGTGCTTGTCGGCGTCGACGGCGATGGCGCCCTTGAAGAACTCGCCGAAGAGCATCGGCTCGATCGTCATGAAGCCGATCACCACGGACGGGATGGCCAGCAGAACCAGCGGCAGCCACACCACCCAGGGCGATTCGTGCGGCTTCTGGCCGTGATGGCCATGGTTCTCGTCGTGCTCAGCATGCTCGTCGTGATGGTGCGCGTCGGGATTCTGGTCGTAGCGCTCCTTGCCGTGGAACACCAGGAAGTACATGCGGAACGAGTAGAACGCCGTCACGAACACGCCGGCCAGCACTGCGTAATAGGCGAACTGCGCGCCCCACAGGTGGCTTTCGTGCACCGCTTCGATGATGCTGTCCTTCGAGTAGAAACCGGCGAAGAACGGCGTGCCGATCAGCGCGAGCGAACCCACGAGCGAGGTGATCCAGGTGATCGGCATGTACTTGCGCACGCCGCCCATCCAGCGGATGTCCTGGTTGTGGTGCATGCCGATGATCACCGAGCCCGCGCCGAGGAACAGCAGCGCCTTGAAGAAGGCGTGCGTCATCAGGTGGAACACCGCGACCGAATAGGCCGATGCGCCGAGCGCCACCGTCATGTAGCCCAGCTGCGAGAGCGTCGAGTACGCGACCACGCGCTTGATGTCGTTCTGGATGATGCCGAGGAAGCCCATGAACAGCGCCGTGATGGCACCGATCACTAGGATGAAGCTCAAGGCGGTGTCGCTGAGTTCGAACAGCGGCGACATGCGCGCCACCATGAAGATACCCGCCGTCACCATGGTTGCCGCGTGGATCAGTGCCGAGATGGGGGTCGGGCCTTCCATCGAGTCGGGCAGCCACACGTGCAGCGGGAACTGCGCGCTCTTGCCCATGGCGCCGATGAACAGGCAGATGCAGATCACGGTCACCAGCATCCACTCGGTGCCGGGGAAGGTGATGCCAGCCAGCGTGTTGGCCTTGGCGAAAGCCTCGCCGTAGTTCAGCGTACCGGCGTAGGCCGCGATCAGGCCGATGCCGAGAATGAAGCCGAAGTCGCCCACGCGGTTGACCAGGAAGGCCTTCATGTTCGCGAAGATGGCGGTCGGCTTGTTGAACCAGAAGCCGATCAGCAGGTACGACACCAGGCCCACCGCCTCCCAGCCGAAGAACAGCTGGAGCATGTTGTTGCTCATGACGAGCATCAACATCGAGAAGGTGAAGAGCGATATGTACGCGAAGAAGCGGTTGTAGCCCTCGTCTTCTTCCATGTAGCCGATGGTGTAGACGTGCACCATCAGCGAGACGAAGCTCACCACGCACATCATCATGGCCGTGAGGCCGTCGACCAGGAAGCCGATCTCCATCTTGAGGCCGCCGACCACCATCCATTCGTAGATGGTGGCGTTGAAGCGGGCGCCGTCGACCACCACGCTCTTCAGCGTCATGGCCGAGATGATGAAAGCGACGAAAACACCGAGGATGGTCAGCGAGTGCGTGACCTTGCGGCCGATATGGTTGCCGCCGAACTTGGTGCCGAACAGGCCGGCGACGACGGCGCCGACCAGGGGTGCCAGCGGCACGGCCAGCAGGGTGGGTGCGGAAAGGGTTGCGCTCATACTGCTTTCAACCCTTGAGTGAGTTGAGTTCGTCGACGTTGATGTTGGACTTGTTGCGGAACAACAAGACCAGCAGCGCAAGGCCGATGGCCGATTCGGCCGCGGCCACCGTCAGGATAAAGAACACGAAGATCTGGCCGTGCATGTCGCCCAGGTAGTACGAGAACGCCACGAAGTTCATGTTCACCGCGAGCAGCATCAGCTCGATGGCCATCAGCAGCACGATGAGGTTCTTGCGGTTCAGGAAAATGCCGATCACCGAGAGCGCAAAGAGCATGGCGCCGAGCGATAGAAAGTGTCCGAGCGTGAGCGTCATGCCTTGTTTTCCTTTGCCGCTGCGGCGTCGGCGGGTGCTTCCACCACGGGCTCGGCGGCGCGCGTGACCGCCATCTGCACGATGCGAACGCGGTCGCGTGCCTTCACGCGCACCTGGTCCGACGGGTTGACGTACTTGCTGTCCTTGCGGGTGCGCAGCGTCAGTGCAATGGCGGCCACGATGGCCACGAGCAGGATGACCGCGGCAATTTCCAGCGGATAGAGGTATTCGGAATACAGCAGCTTGCCGAGTTCGAGCGTGTTCGAGCTGTTGGGAGAGGTGATCGCCATGGCGCGCGGCGCTTCACCGAGGCGAAAGCCGCCCATCAGCACCGCGGCCATTTCGAGCGCGATGAGCGCGCCCACGCCGGCAGCCAGCGGAAAGTGCTTCCAGAAGCCCTGCCGCAGGCCGTCGACGTTGATGTCCAGCATCATCACGACGAACAGGAACAGCACCATCACCGCCCCGACATAGACGAGCACGAGCGCGATCGCCAAAAACTCGGCGCGCAGCAAAAGCCAGATCGCCGAGGCCTGGAAGAAGGCCAGCACCAGGTACAGCGCGGCGTATACGGGATTGCGGGCGGTGATGACGCGGAAGGCTGCAAACAGCAGCACCACGGCAAACAGATAGAACAGACCGGTCTTGACGTCCATTTGGAATTCGAATTGGTACGGGGTTCGGGCTGAGCGGGATCAGCGGTACTTGGCGTCGGCCGCCTTGTTCGCTGCAATTTCTTTTTCGTAGCGGTCGCCCACGGCCAGCAGCATGTCCTTGGTGAAGTACAGGTCGCCGCGCTTTTCGCCGTGGTATTCGAAGATGTGGGTCTCGACGATCGAGTCGACCGGGCAGCTCTCTTCGCAGAAACCGCAGAAGATGCACTTGGTCAAGTCGATGTCGTAGCGCGTGGTGCGGCGCGAGCCGTCGTCGCGCACATCGGATTCGATGGTGATGGCGAGCGCCGGGCACACGGCTTCGCAGAGCTTGCAGGCAATGCAGCGCTCTTCGCCGTTTTCATAGCGGCGCAGCGCGTGCAGGCCGCGAAAGCGCGGCGAAAGCGGCGTTTTTTCTTCGGGAAACTGCACCGTGATCTTGCGGGCGAAGGCGTACTTGCCGGTGATGGCAAGACCCTTGAACAGTTCGAACAGCATGAAGCTGCCCAAAAAATCCTTGAGCGAGAACGGAGCGGACGTTGTTGCGGTATGCGCAGCAGACATGATGTTGGCGCTTCCAGTTATTTCCAGATGTTGAACGGGGTCTGCATCCAGGCACCGACCACGACCAGCCACACGAGCGTGACCGGGATGAAGATCTTCCAGCCCAGACGCATGATCTGGTCGTAGCGGAAGCGCGGGAACGTCGAGCGAACCCACAGGAACATGGTGACCACGCAGAAGGTCTTGGCACCGAGCCAGATCCAACCGGGGATGAAGCTCAGGAACTCGAACGGCGGCAGCCATCCGCCGAGGAACAGCACCACGCACAGGATCGAGACCAGCCACATGTTGGCGTACTCGGCCAGGAAGAACATGGCAAAGCTCATGCCCGAGTACTCGATCATGTGGCCCGCGACGATTTCGGACTCGCCTTCGACCACGTCGAAGGGGTGGCGGTTGGTTTCAGCCAGGCCCGAGATGAAGTAGACGACGAAGATCGGCAGCAGCGACAGCCAGTTCCACGACAGGAACCCGATGCCCATCGATGCGAACGTGCCCTTGCCCTGCCCTGTCACGATGTCGGTCATGTTCAGGCTGGCCGAGACCATCAGCACCACGACGAAGCAGAAGCCCATCGCGATTTCGTAGCTCACCATCTGCGCCGAGGCGCGCAGCGCGCCAAGGAAGGCGTACTTCGAGTTGGAAGCCCAGCCCGCGATGATCACGCCGTAGACCTCGAGCGAGGTGATGGCCATCACGAACAGCAGGCCGGCGTTGATGTTGGCCAGCGCCACATCGGGACCGAAGGGAATCACGGCCCATGCGGCGAGCGCCGGCATGATGGTCATGATCGGGCCCAGCAGGAACAGGCCCTTGTTGGCGACCGTCGGAAGAATGATTTCCTTGGTCAGCAGCTTGAGCGCGTCGGCGATGGGCTGCAGCAGGCCCAGCGGCCCGATGCGGTTCGGGCCGATGCGGATCTGCGTGAAGCCGATGGCCTTGCGCTCCCACAGCGTGAGGTAGGCCACGGCCCCCATCAGCGGAAGCACGACCACGATGATCTTGATCAGCGTCCAGATCACGGGCCAGGCCGCGGCTGTCCACCAGCCCGCATGGACCAAGCCCTGGCCGAAAGCATGCAGTGAATCGATCATGCCAATGCCTCCTCGGCACGGGCCGGTGCTGCCAATGCGTTGCGCGCATCGGCGGTAAGTTGCAGCGACGGTGCGCGGCGCACGATCGAGTCGAGCCGGTAGATGCTCGCGACCACGGGTGCGGGAACCGCACCCGTGGAAGCCACGGCCTTTGCGGCGGTCGTATTGCGGAGCACATCGGCCGGCACGGCGCCGTTGTCGCCGATGGTGCGCAGCACGTCGGCGGTCGATTCGAAAGCAAAGCCCGGCAGGCCGAGCAGGTTGGCGAGCACGCGCAGCACCTTCCAGGCCGGGCGCGCTTCGCCTTGCGGCTTCACGACGGCATGGAAGCTTTGCAGGCGGCCTTCGGCATTGACGAAGGTGCCCGGCGTTTCGGTGAACGGCGCGATGGGCAGCAGCACGTCGCTGAACTCGAGGTTGGCCTTGAAGGGGCTCAGCGTGACGACCATTTGCGCATTGCCGATGACATCGGCGGCTGCGGCGCCCGCGGCCGAGTCGAACACCGGCTCGGTATTGAGCAGCAGCACCGCCTTGAGGCCGGAACCCGCCGCCAGCATGCGGCCGGCATCGAGGCCGCCGTTCTTCGGGAACGCGCCGACGAGTTGCGCGCCCACGGTGTTGGCGGCTTCGGTCAGGTAGCCGACGGTGGCGCCGGTCTGCGCGCCGATCCAGTTCGCGAGGGCCAGCAGGCTGCTGGCTTGCGCGTGGTGGGCGGCGGCATTGCCGAGCAGGATGGCCTTGCGCTCGCCGCTCAGCAGCGAAGCTGCGATGGCCTGCGCGGCGGCATCCGGTGCATTCTTCGGTGCCAGAGGCGCAGCGGCGCCGTTGGTCTGGCCGATGGCCGCGGCAACAGCGGCCAGCGCTTCGACCCACTGGTCGGCTTCGACGATCGTCGATTGCGCCACGCTGATGGCCCAGGCTTCGCGGTCGGCCATCAGGCTGGCCGAGGTGATCACCGACAGCGCGGCGCCCTTTCGCACGGCCTGGCGGATGCGCTGCGCGAACAGCGGGTGGTCCTTGCGCAGGTTCGAACCGACGACCAGCGCGCGCTGCAGCTGCGTGAGCGATGCGATCGAGGTGCCGAGCCAGCGCACGCCTTCGAACGCCGTGAATTCGGCGTTGCGCAGGCGGTAGTCGATGTTGTCGCTGCCGAGTTCACGCGTGAGCATGGCGGCAAGCTGCAGCTCTTCGAGCGTGCTGTGCGGGCTCGCCAGCGTGCCGATGCTCTGCGCGCCGTGGTCAGCCTTGATCTGCTTCAGGCCGTTGGCCACGTATTCGAGCGCGGTCTGCCAGTCGACCTGGTGCCATTGGCCGCCCTGCTTGAGCATGGGCTGCGTGAGGCGTTCCGGGCCGTTGAGCCCTTCGTAGGAGAAGCGGTCGCGGTCGGCAATCCAGCACTCGTTGACGTCTTCGTTCTCGAGCGGCACCACGCGCATCACGCGGTTGTTCTTGACCTGGACGATCAGGTTGGCGCCGGTGGAGTCGTGCGGGCTCACCGACTTGCGGCGCGACAGCTCCCAGGTGCGGGCGCTGTAGCGGAACGGCTTGCTCGTGAGCGCGCCGACCGGGCAGATGTCGATCATGTTGCCCGACAGTTCGGAGTCGACCGAATCGCCGAGGAAGGTTTCGATTTCGGAGTGCTCGCCACGTTGCGTCATGCCGAGCTCCATCACGCCGGCCACTTCCTGGCCGAAGCGGACGCAGCGCGTGCAATGGATGCAGCGGCTCATTTCTTCCATGCTGATCAGCGGGCCGACGTCCTTGTGGAAGACGACGCGTTTTTCTTCTTCGTAGCGCGAAGAAGAACCGCCGTAGCCCACGGCCAGGTCTTGCAGCTGGCATTCGCCGCCCTGGTCGCAAATGGGGCAATCCAGCGGGTGGTTGATCAGGAGGAACTCCATGACCGACTGCTGCGCCTTGATGGCCTTTTCGCTCTTGGTGCGAACGATCATGCCCTGCGTGACGGGCGTGGCGCAGGCCGGCATCGGCTTGGGCGCTTTTTCCACGTCGACCAGGCACATGCGGCAGTTGGCCGCGATGCTGAGCTTCTTGTGATAGCAGAAGTGCGGGATGTAGGTGCCCGCCTTGTCGGCCGCATGCATCACCATGCTGCCTTCGGTCACTTCGACCTTCTTGCCGTCGAGTTCGATTTCAACCATATGTGTGGGCTTCCGCCGGGCCGCCCCAAGGGAGGCCAGCGCCCCTCGGGGGGCAGCGAACGAATGTGAGTAAGGGGGCAATTTCATCGCGCTCAGGCCTTGACGGGCGCTTTCGGGACGTAGCCCGGAATCAAGGCCTCGAACTCGTGACGGAAGTGCTTGATCATGGCGCGCACCGGCATGGCCGCCGCGTCGCCGAGGGCACAGATCGTGCGACCCTGGATGTTGTCTGCCACGGAGTTGAGCAGGTCCATGTCGGACGCCCTGCCCTGGCCGTTGTGAATGCGGTCCACCACGCGGTAGAGCCAGCCCGTGCCTTCGCGGCAAGGCGTGCACTGGCCGCAGGACTCGTGCATGTAGAAGTACGACAGGCGCCTGAGCGACTCGACCATCGAGCGGCTGTCGTCCATGACGATGACGGCGCCCGAACCGAGCATGGAGCCGGCCTTGGCGATGGAGTCGTAGTCCATCGTGCATTCCATCATGATGGAAGCGGGCAGCACCGGTGACGACGACCCGCCGGGAATCACGGCCTTGAGGGTGCGGCCCTTGCGAACACCGCCGCACAGCTCCAGGAGCTTGGAGAACGGCGTGCCCATGGGCACTTCGTAGTTGCCGGGCAGTTCGACGTCACCGCTCACCGAGTAGATCTTGGTGCCGCCGTTGTTCGGCTTGCCGCATTCGAGGTAGGCCGGACCGCCGTTGTTGATGATCCAGGGCACCGCCGCAAAGGTCTCGGTGTTGTTGATGGTGGTCGGCTTGCCGTACAGGCCGAAGCTCGCCGGGAACGGCGGCTTGAAGCGCGGCTGGCCCTTCTTGCCTTCGAGCGATTCGAGCAGCGCGGTTTCCTCGCCGCAGATGTAGGCGCCGAAGCCGTGGGCGGCGTGCAACTGGAAGTTGTACGTGCTGCCCATGATCTTGTCGCCGAGGTAGCCGGCGGCGCGCGCTTCTTCGAGGGCCTCCTCGAAGCGGTCGTAGCTCTGGAAGATCTCGCCGTGGATGTAGTTGTAGCCCACGCTGATGCCCATCGCATACGCGGCGATGGCCATGCCTTCGATCACGATGTGCGGGTTGAACTGCAGGATGTCGCGGTCCTTGCACGTGCCGGGCTCGCCTTCGTCGGAGTTGCAGACGAGGTACTTCTGCCCCGGAAACTGGCGCGGCATGAAACTCCACTTCAGGCCGGTCGGAAAACCCGCGCCGCCGCGGCCGCGCAGGCCCGAAGCCTTGACTTCGGCGATCACCTGGTCGGGCGTGAGCCCCTCGGTGAGGATCTTGCGCAGCGCCTTGTAGCCGCCGCGCGCTTCGTAGTCGGCCAGGCGCCAGTTGGTGCCGTCGAGTCCCGCATAGATCTGCGGCTCGATGTGGCGGTCATGGAAACAGGTCTGGACGCCCGTCGCCTGGAATTGCTGGAGCACTTGTTCGGGCGACATCACGCAGCCTCCCCTTTGGTGGCGCCGGTGGAGGCGCGCAATCCGTCGATGAGCTGGTCGAGCTTCTCGTTGCTCATGAAGCTGCACATGGTGCGGTCGTTGACCAGCATCACGGGCGAATCGGCGCAGGCACCCAGGCATTCGCTCTGCTGCAGCGTGAACAGGCCATCGGCCGTGGTCTCGCCCATCTTGATGCCGAGCTTCTTCTCGAGGTGGACGAGCGCGGTGACGCCGTCGCGCAGCTGGCACGGGAGGTTGGTGCACACGTTGAGCTTGAACTTGCCCACCGGATGCTGGTTGTACATGTTGTAGAAGGTCGTGACCTCGTGCACGGCGATGGGCGCCATGCCGAGGTACTCGGCGATCTCGCGTTCGCGCTGCATGCTGACGAAGCCTTCGTCCTGCTGCACGATGGCCAGGCAGGCCATCACGGCCGACTGCTTGCCGGCTTCAGGGTACTTGGCGACTTCGCGCGCAAAGCGCTCGAGAATCGCGGGCTTCAGAGGAGCAGAAGGCGCCGTAGGCGCCGTGTCATGGTGGGTCGAGGAAGTCGTCATTCGCTCTTTCTCACCTGTCGATTTCGCCGAACACGATGTCCATCGTGCCGATCACCGCGACAGCGTCGGCGATCATGTGGCCGCGCGACATTTCGTCGAGGGCGGCAAGGTGCGGGAAGCCGGGGGCCCGGATCTTCAGGCGGTACGGCTTGTTGGCGCCGTCGCTCACCAGGTAGATGCCGAACTCGCCCTTCGGGTGCTCGACGGCGGCATACGCCTCGCCTTCGGGCACGTGGAAGCCTTCGGTGAAGAGCTTGAAATGGTGGATCAGCTCCTCCATGTTCGCCTTCATCGATTCGCGCGCTGGCGCTGCCACCTTGTGGTTGTTGGTGATCACCGGGCCGGGGTTGGCGCGCAGCCAGGCCGAGCACTGCTGGATGATCTTGTTGGCCTGGCGCATTTCTTCCACGCGCACGAGGTAGCGGTCGTAGCAGTCGCCGGTCTTGCCGACCGGCACATCGAACCTCATCTGGTCGTAGACGTCGTAGGGCTGCTTCTTGCGCAGGTCCCACTCGACGCCCGAGCCGCGCAGCATCGGGCCGGTGAAGCCGAGGTTCAGCGCGCGCTCTGGCGTCACGACGCCGATGCCCACGGTGCGCTGCTTCCAGATGCGGTTGTCGGTGAGCAGCGTCTCGTACTCGTCGACCATCTTCGGGAAGCGCTTGCAGAAGTCGTCGATGAAGTCGAGCAGCGAGCCCTGGCGGTTCTCGTTGAGACGCTCGATCGCCTTCGCGTTCTTGATCTTGCTGACCTTGTACTGCGGCATGGCATCCGGCAGGTCGCGGTAGACACCGCCCGGCCGGAAGTACGCCGCATGCATGCGCGCGCCCGACACGGCTTCGTACATGTCGAACAGGTCTTCACGCTCGCGGAAGCAGTAGATGAGCATGTTCATCGCACCGCAGTCGAGGCCGTGCGCGCCGAGCCACAGCAGGTGGTTCAGCAGGCGGGTGATCTCGGCGAACATCACGCGGATGTACTGCGCGCGAATCGGCACGTCCAGGCCCATCATCCGCTCGATGGCGAGGCAGTAGGCATGCTCGTTGGACATCATCGACACGTAGTCGAGGCGGTCCATGTAGGGCAGCGACTGGATGAAGGTGCGCGATTCGGCGAGCTTTTCGGTTGCGCGGTGCAAGAGGCCGATGTGCGGATCGGCGCGCTGGATCACTTCGCCGTCGAGCTCGAGCACCAGGCGCAGCACGCCGTGCGCTGCCGGATGCTGGGGACCGAAGTTGAGTGTGTAGTTCTTGATTTCGGCCATATCAGTGCAAACCGCTGCCGTAGTTGTCTTCGCGGATCACGCGCGGCGTGATTTCGCGGGGCTCGATCGATACCGGCTGGTAGACGACGCGCTTCTGCTCTTCGTCGTAGCGCATCTCGACGTGGCCGGACACCGGGAAGTCCTTGCGGAACGGATGGCCGATGAAGCCGTAGTCGGTAAGAATGCGGCGCAGGTCGTCGTGCCCCTCGAACACGATGCCGTAGAGGTCGAAGGCCTCGCGTTCGAACCACGTGGCCGCGTTCCAGACGGGCTGGAGCGAATCGACCACCGGCAGGTCTTCGTTGGGGGCGAACACCTTGAGGCGCACGCGCTGGTTGAGGCTTACCGAAAGCAGGTGCGTGACGACGCAATAGCGCTCGCCCTGCCACTCGCCTTCGCGATAGTCGGAGTAGTCCATGCCGCAGAGGTCGATCAGCTGCTCGAAACGGCAGCCGGACGCATCGCGCAGCAGCGTGGCCGCCTCGATGTAGGCGTCGGCAGCAACCACCACGGTCACCTCGCCCAATGCGAGCGTGACGCTCTTGGCCCTGGCGCCGAGCACCTCGGCGATGGTGGCGCGCAGCACCTCCGGCGATATTGCAAAGTCAGTCATCGTCGGCAATCCCTCAGGCGCGGGCAATGGTGTTGGTGCGGCGAATCTTCTGCTGCAGCTGGATCACGCCGTAAAGCAGGGCTTCGGCGGTGGGCGGGCAACCCGGCACATAGACGTCGACAGGCACGATGCGGTCGCAGCCGCGCACCACTGAATAGCTGTAGTGGTAGTAGCCGCCGCCATTGGCGCAAGAGCCCATCGAGAGCACCCAGCGCGGCTCCGGCATCTGGTCGTAGACCTTGCGCAGCGCCGGCGCCATCTTGTTGCACAGCGTGCCGGCCACGATCATCAGATCGGACTGACGGGGGCTGGGCCGAAACAGCATGCCGAAACGGTCGATGTCGTAGCGGGCCGCGCCCGCGTGCATCATCTCGACGGCACAGCAAGCCAGACCGAAAGTCATCGGCCACAGTGATCCGGTCTTCGCCCAATTCACCACCGAGTCGTAGGTGGTGGTGACGAAGCCTTCCTTCATGACGCCTTCAATGGCCATTTTGTCGATTCCTTGTCATTCCCAGTCGAGCGCGCCTTTTTTCCACTCGTAGACAAAGCCCACGACGAGGATGGCGAGAAAGATCATCATGGCCCAGAAGCCGACGGCGCCGATTTCCTTGAGCGCGATGGCCCACGGAAAGAGAAAGGCAATCTCGAGATCGAACAGGATGAAGAGAATGGCGACGAGGTAATAGCGCACGTCGAATTTCATGCGCGCATCCTCGAAGGCCTCGAAGCCGCACTCGTAGGGAGCGTTCTTCGCTGCGTCGGGCCGGTTGGGACCCAGGATGTAGCCGATGACTTGCGGTGCGACACCTACACCGACACCGACCAGAATGAACAAAAGGACGGGGAGATAGGAATCGAGGTTCATCGGGAGATTTTTCACCGCTTGCCACCGGCAGAAAAACACTCTGGATGAGGCTTTCTGCCAGTGAGATTTGGTGCGGTCGGCGAGACTCGAACTCGCACAGCTTTCGCCACTACCCCCTCAAGATAGCGTGTCTACCAATTTCACCACGACCGCGGTTTTTTGTTCGGATGGCATGAGGTACCTGGAAAGGTGTTTGGCTTTCCGAACAGCTTTAGAGTTTACCCTGAAATGAAGCCGTTTCTCGCTGGCGACTTCATGAAAACAACTTGATTATTTGTTCGGGATCTGGCCCGGGCCCGAAACAGGTGCGGCAGGCGCCGAAGCTGGTGCCTTGGCAGGCGCCACGGCACCGGAGGTACCCGAAGGAATTTGCCCTGCAGCACCGGAAGCGGGCGCAGCAGGCGTCCCCACGGCCGCGCGTTCCAGCAGGCTGCCGCCGCCCGTGGGCCGCGCATGGCTGAAGTAGGCCAGGAGCAGCGTGCATGCAAAGAACACCGCTGCCAGGACCGCCGTGGTGCGCGAAAGGAAATTCGCACTGCCGCTGGCACCGAACAGGCTGCCGGCACTACCGCTGCCGAAGGCCGCGCCCATGTCGGCGCCCTTGCCGTGCTGGATCAGGATCAGCCCGATCATTGCAAGGGCCGACAGCATCTGCACGCCGACCAGAAGATTGAGGACCACATTCATTCGTTCTTACTCCTAATTGATGGCAGCCGCGGCTCGCGTTCAGCGAGCGGCAGCGGAAATGATCTGCAAAAAGTCGGGGGCCTTGAGCGACGCGCCACCAATGAGGCCGCCGTCGATGTCAGGCTGTGCGAGCAGCTCTGCGGCATTGGCCGCGTTCATGCTGCCGCCATAGAGAATGCAGATGCCGGCCGCGTGTTCGCTGGCGGCGTGGTGCAGTTGCGCACGCAGCACGGCATGAACCGCCTGCGCCTGCTCGGGCGTGGCCGTCTTGCCGGTGCCGATGGCCCAGACGGGCTCGTAGGCCACGACGATTTCGCTGATGCAGTGGCCGTTGACATGGATCACCGCCGCCAGCTGGCGCTTGACGACTTCTTCGGTGTGCCCCGCTTCGCGCTCGGCCAGCGTTTCGCCCACGCAGACGATCGGCGTGATGCCGTTCGCCAGCGCAGCCGCCGTCTTGGCCGCCACCGCTTCGTCGGTTTCGCCGTGGTACTGGCGGCGCTCCGAATGGCCGACGATCGCGTAGCGCACGCCGAATTCCTTCAGCATGGCCGCCGATTGCTCGCCGGTGAACGCACCTTGCGGGTGCGCCGAAATATCCTGTGCGCCGAGCGCCATGGCCGTGGAGCCCGCCAGCAGCGATTGCAGCTGGGCGAAATACGGGGCCGGCGCGCAAAGCGCGACGTCGCAACCGGCCGGCGCCGCGGCCAGGCCCTGCTGCAGGGCTTTCACCAGTGCCTCGTTGGCAGCAAGGCTGCCGTTCATCTTCCAATTGCCCGCGATCAGCTTCTTTTTGGTCGTTGTCATCGTGTTGTTGCCCGTCACCATGTCAGCACGATCTTGCCGATGTGCTGGTTGGATTCCATCAGCGCATGCGCCTGTGCCGCGCCGCTGGGTTCGCCGCCCGCCACAAAGGTGCTGTGGATCACGGGCTTGATCGCGCCGCTTTCGAGCAGCGGCCAGACCTTTTCGCGCAGCGCCATTGCGATGGCCCCCTTGAAGGCCACCGGCCGGGGCCGCAGGGTCGAGCCGGTGATCACCAGCCGCTTGCGCAGCACCAGGCCCGCGTTGAAGTCGCTCTTGACGCCGCCCTGCACCGCGATGATCACGAGCCGGCCGTCTTCGGCCATGCATTCGATCTCGCGCGCCACGTAGTCGCCGGCGACCATGTCGAGAATCACGTCCACACCCTTGCCGCCGGTCAGCTTCTTTGCCTCTTCGGCGAAGTCGCTCGTGCGGTAATTGATCGCGTGGTCGGCGCCCAGTGCCTTGCAAGCTTCGCACTTGTCGTCGCTGCCGGCCGTGACGATCACAGTCGCACCCAGCGCCTTGGCGATCTGGATGGCCGTCACGCCGATGCCGCTGGAGCCGCCCTGGATCAGCAGGGTTTCGCCCTTTTGCAGGCGGCCCCGCTCGAACACGTTGCTCCAGACGGTGAAGAATGTCTCGGGCAGCGAGGCTGCCTCGGTATCGTTCCAGCCCTTGGGCACCGGCAGGCATTGCGCCACAGGCGCCACGCACAACTCGGCATAGCCGCCGCCTGCAATCAGCGCGCAGACGCGGTCGCCGATCTTGAAACCCGCTTCGGCCAAGGCCGCGGCATCGCCCGACACGATCTCGCCGGCCACTTCGAGGCCCGGCAGGTCGGAAGCGCCCGGCGGCACCGGATAGTGCCCCTTGCGCTGCAGCACGTCCGGACGGTTCACACCGCTGGCCGCGACGCGGATCAGCAGCTCGCCCACGCCGGCCACCGGATCCGGGCGCTCCACAGCGCGCAGCACCTCAGGGGCGCCGTACGAAGTGATTTCAATGGCTTTCATGGTCTTTGGCCTGCAACGCCCGCGGAACGGGCGTGATTAGCTGTTCAAAAAGATGGCAACGGCAGGCATGGCCGCCGTTGCGCCCTTCTTCTCTACTTACTCTTGCGGTTCGCGCGGTGCGTACTGCTGCTCGCCAACGGGCGCCTGCGGCTGCTCGTTGCGCGGCTGCTGTTGCTGCTCGTTGTTGAAACGCGGCGCACGTTCGCCACGATCGCCACCGCGGTCGCCGCGGTCCGAGCGCTCGCGGCGCTCGCCGCCGCGATCACCGCGGTCGCCACGGTCTTCACGCGGTGCACGCTCCTGGAATTCCATGCCGGCCGGACGCTCGGTCAGGGCCTTCATGGACAGCTTGACGCGGCCCTTTTCGTCCGTCTCGAGGACCTTGACCTTGACGATCTGGCCTTCGCTCAGATAGTCGGTCACCTTCTCGACGCGTTCGTGCGCAATCTGGCTGATGTGCAACAGGCCGTCCTTGCCGGGCAGAAGGTTGATGAGCGCGCCGAAGTCCAGGATCTTGGTGACCGGGCCTTCGTAGACCTTGCCGATTTCGACCTCGGCCGTGATCTGCTCGATGCGCCGCTTGGCGAACTCCGCCTTTTCCGGATCGGTCGAGGCGATGGTGATGGTGCCGTCTTCGTCGATGTTGATCGTCGTGCCGGTTTCTTCCTGCAGGCCGCGGATGACCGCGCCGCCCTTGCCGATCACGTCGCGGATCTTCTCGGGGTTGATCTTCAGCGTGGTCAGGCGCGGCGCGAATTGCGACACCTCGGTCTTGGCCTCGCCCATGGCTTCCTGCATCTTGCCCAGGATGTGCATGCGTGCTTCCTTGGCCTGGGCCAGTGCGACCTGCATGATTTCCTTGGTGATGCCCTGGATCTTGATGTCCATCTGCAGCGCGGTAATGCCGTTGGTCGTGCCGGCCACCTTGAAGTCCATGTCGCCCAGGTGATCTTCGTCGCCCAGGATGTCGGTCAGCACCGCAAAGCGGTTGTCTTCCTTGATCAGGCCCATGGCGATGCCGGCCACGTGGGCCTTCATCGGCACGCCGGCGTCCATCATGGAGAGGCAGCCGCCGCAGACCGAAGCCATCGACGAGGAGCCGTTCGACTCGGTGATTTCCGACACCACGCGAATGGTGTACGGGAATTCTTCCTTGGTCGGCAGCACGGCGACGAGCGCGCGCTTGGCCAGGCGGCCGTGGCCGATTTCGCGGCGCTTGGTCGAGCCCATGCGGCCCACTTCGCCGGTGGCAAAGGGAGGCATGTTGTAGTGGAACAGGAAGCGGTCTTCGTACTCGCCGGCCAGCGCGTCGATGCGCTGCGCGTCACGCTCGGTGCCGAGCGTGGTGATGACCAGGCCCTGCGTCTCGCCGCGCGTGAACAGCGCCGAGCCGTGGGTGCGGGGCAGCACGGAGTTGCGGATCTCGATGGGACGCACGGTGCGCGTGTCGCGGCCGTCGATGCGGGGTTCGCCCGAAAGAATCTGGCTGCGGACGATCTTGGCTTCGATCGAGAACAGCAGGTCGTTGACCTTGCCGGCATCGAAGGGCTCGCCGCTTTCCTTCAGCGTGTTCATCACGCTGGCGTTGGCTTCGCGCAGGGCCTGCGTACGGGCTTGCTTGCTGCGGATCTGGTAGACGGCGCGCAGCTTTTCCTCGGCCAGGCTCTTGACCTTGGCGACGAAGGCTTCGTCTTCGGCCGGCGGCTGCCAGTCCCACACCGGCTTGCCGGCGTCGCGCACGAGTTCATGGATCGCGTTGATCGCGATGTTGGCTTGCTCATGGCCGAACACCACGCCACCCAGCATGATTTCTTCGCTGAGTTGCAGGGCTTCGGATTCGACCATCAGCACGGCCGCTTCGGTGCCGGCAACGACGAGGTCCATCTGCGAATCCTTGCGGGCGGTCTGGCCCGGATTCAGCACGTACTGGCCGTTGATGTAGCCCACGCGCGCAGCGCCGATCGGGCCGCTGAACGGAATGCCGGAGATCGACAGCGCGGCGCTCACGCCGATCATGGCGGCGATGTCGGCGTCGACTTCGGGGTTGAGCGACAGCGTGTGGATGACCACGTGCACTTCGTTCAGGAAGCCCTCGGGGAACAGCGGGCGGATCGGACGGTCGATCAGGCGGCTGGTCAGGGTTTCGTGTTCGCTGGGCTTGGCTTCGCGCTTGAAGAAGCTGCCGGGAATCTTGCCCGCGGCGTAGGTCTTCTCGATGTAGTCGACGGTCAGCGGGAAGAAGTCCTGGCCCGGCTTGGCGGTCTTGGAGGCCACCACGGTCGCGAGGATCACGGTGCCGTCGATGTCGACCACCACGGCGCCGCTGGCTTGGCGGGCGATTTCACCCGTTTCCATGACGACGGTCTTGTCGCCCCACTGGAAGGACTTGGTGACTTTGTTGAAGAGGCTCATGTTTTGCTCCTGTTTTGATAGCGAAACACCTGTATTCGGTACAGGTTCCGCAGGGACGGAGGCTTCTCAGAACACGATGCCATTCCAGCGAAGCTCGGCGGGAACTTCATTGGAATGACACAGCTTCGCTCTGTTTTGGCACTCCGAAAGTGGATCGCGAAGTAAAAAACGCCTGAGCTAGCGGACTAACCCAGGCGTTTTTTCATGCGATTCGGTTTACTTGCGCAGACCCAGCTTGGCGATCAGCGCGGTATAGCGGTCGGCGTCCTTGGACTTGAGGTAGTCCAGGAGCTTGCGGCGGCGGCTCACCATGCGCAGCAGGCCGCGACGGCCATGGTGGTCCTTGGCGTGCGTCTTGAAGTGGGGGGTGAGCTCGTTGATACGGGCGGTCAGCAGTGCAACTTGCACTTCGGGGCTGCCGGTGTCGTTGGCGGCGCGGGCGTTGTCCTTGACGACTTCGGCCTTGATGGAGGCTGCGATCATGTTGAGTTTCCTTGTTCCGGGATGTTTGACTTGCGGTGAGCGCTGGAACTACCCTCACCGTGCGCCTTGCGGCATGCAAAGCCATGGGATTATAACCCTCCCCCGATCTCGCTCACTTCGTGTAGCTCGTTCCCCCTCAAGGGGGCAACACCGGCGGCCCGGCAAAGCCGGTTCCGCGGTGTTTCCCGAACGGCCCTGGCTTCGCCGGGCGCGATTTTGGCAGGCGCCTATTTCTGGGCGGCAAGCCAGGTTTTGAGGCGCTCCACGCCCTGCACTAGGCGCTGTGGGTCTTTGGAGGCAAAGCACCAGCGCAACCAGCCTTGGGCTTCCGGGGCGAAGGCGTTGCCGGGAGCGAGGCCGAGGCCGGCTTCGACGACCAGGCGCTTGGCCAGGGCGAGGGAGTCGCCGAAGCCTTCGAGGCGGAAGAAGGCGTACATGCCGCCCTTGGCGGGGGTCACCTGCACGCCGGGCAGTGCGGCCAGGAGGGGCACCAGGGTGTCGCGGCACTGCTTCAGATGGGCCACCACGCGGGGTGTGATCTCGGCGGTGTGCTCGATGGCGGCGACGGCGGCGCGCTGGGTGAAGACGCTGGCGCAGGAGGTGTTGAACTCGATCAGCTTGCCGATGCCCTCGACCAGCGCGGGCGGCAGCACGAGCCAGCCCAGGCGCCAGCCGGTCATGAGAAAGCTCTTCGAAAAGCTGTGCGTCACCACCAGCCGATCGTCGGGCCTGGAAATATCGAGGAAGCTGGGGGCGCAGCCATTCGACGTGGATTCAAAGTAAAGGCGCTCGTACACCTCGTCGGCCAGGATCCAGGTGCCGGTTTCGCGGCAGTGGTCGAGCACAGCCTGCTGCTCTTCGCGCGTCATGGTCCAGCCGGTGGGGTTGTTGGGCGCATTGACGATCAGCAGCTTCGTCTTCGGCGTGACCGCCTTGCGCAGCGCGGCCAGGTCGAGCGTCCATTCGCCGTTGGCAGGCACCAGCGACACGGTGCGCACGTGGGCGCCGAGGATCGCGGGCTGCGCCGTGAGGTTGGGCCACACCGGCGTGACCGCGACCACCTCGTCGCCCGCATCGACCAGCGCCTGAACCGCGAGCATCAGCGCGCTGACGCCGCCGGAGGTGACGGCAATGCGCGACGCATCGACCGCCGGATGCAGCATGCTGGTGTAGCGCGCGATGGCCTCGCGCAGTTCGGGCAGGCCGAGGTTGTGCGCATAGAAGGTTTCGCCGCGCTGCAACGAATCGATGGCCGCCTGGCGGATCACCTCGGGCGTGACCTCGTCGCTTTCGCCGAACCAGAACGCGAGCACGTCGTCGCGGCCGAGCCCGGCATTGGCAACCTCGCGGATCTTGGAGGCTTCGAGGTTGTGAATGGCTTCGCGCATGTCTTCTTTTCCTAGATTCTTTTCATTTTGCAGCTGGTCGGCAGTTCGGCGCGTTCGGGTGCAATCGTCTTGATCACGCGAAAGCCGTAGCCCGAGCCTTCGACATCGAACTGCACACCCGGCCGGCCCTGTTTGTCCATCACGCCGACCACGAGCTGCTGCTGAAACTGGTGGTCGGCCGCGCGCATGCGGCCGCGCTGTCCGTAGAGGCTCACGTCGGCCTGCTCGAGTGCACGCGCCACGGCCACCGCTTCGACACTGCCCGCGCGCTCGATCGATTGCGCCAGCGACTCCACGAGCAGCTGCATGCGCATGTGCACGTAGTCGTCAGCCGGCTTCGGAAAGCGCGCGCGGAAGGCGCGGTAGAACGCCTCGGACTGCACGGTCTGCACGTTGGGCAGCCAGTCGGCCACCGCGATCACGCGGCCGATGCCGGCATCGCCGATGGCCGCGGGCGCACCGAGCGCGTTGCCATAGAAGGTATAGAACGTGCCGTTGAATCCGGCTTCGCGCGCCGCCTTCACCAGCAGCGTGAGGTCGTTGCCCCAGTTGCCGGTGAACACCGCCTGCGCGCCACTCGCGAGGATCTTGCTGGCATAGGGCGCGAAATCCTTCACCCGGCCCATCGGGTGCAGTTCGTCCCCGACGATTTCCACGTCTGGCCGTTGCACGCCCAGCTGGCGCTTCGATTCGCGCAGCACCGCCTGGCCGAAGCTGTAGTCCTGCCCGATGAGATACGCGCGCTTGAGCGCCGCATCGTCCTTCACCACCTCCATCAGCGCAGCCACGCGCATGTCGGCATGGGCGTCGAAGCGAAAGTGCCAGAAGCTGCAGCGCTCGTTGGTGAGCACCGGATCGACGGCCGCGTAGTTGAGAAAGATCACGCGCCGCGAAGGATCGCGATCGTTGTTCTTCTCGATGGCATCGACCAGCGCCGCGGCGGTGGCCGAGGAGTTGCCCTGCAGCACGATGCGCGCACCATCGTCCATGGCCGCGCGCAATGCCGACAGCGCCTCTTCGTTCTGCCCCTTGCTGTCGTAGCGGTCAAGCTGCAGCGGCCGTGCCCCGCCAGGCAGCTTGATGCCGCCGCGCGCATTCACGCGCTCCACGGCCCACAGCAGGTTGCGGAAGACCGCCTCGCCGGTGTTGGCAAACGGGCCGCTCATGCTTTCGATCAACGCAAGGCGAATGGGCGCGGGTGCTGCGGACGGCGTCTGCGCCTGCGCGGCAAAGGGCGCTGCGCATAGCGCCAGCACCGCAAATTTCAAGGCCTTGCGACGCCAAATAAAGGGGGGATTCATTGTCTTGAAACGGGTGCGGCCATGCCTAGATGGGTGTCAAGCGGCACTCAGGATTGAATGGCCGCGCAGTGTAAGGGACACACATTCCTTGTCCCCATTGTGTTCATTCAGGAGTTCTCACATGTTTTTCGCACCCACCCTTCGCACGGCCCGCTTCGCTCCCCGTTCGTACGACCGCGCCTTCGAGCGCTTCGTCAACGAAGCCTTCGCCGGAGCAAGCCGCTCGCCGCTCGTCGAACAGGACGACAAGAGCTGGACCCTTTCCCTCGATGTGCCGGGCCTCTCGCGCGAAGACCTCACGATCGGCATCGAAGGTGCCGTGGTCCGCATCGACAGCAAGGCCGAGGCCAAGCGCCAGTTCAAGGCCGCCTACGAACTGCCGCTGGACATCGAAGTGGCCTCGAGCGAAGCCAAGCTCGAGAATGGCGTGCTCACGCTGAAGCTCGGCAAAAAAGTGCCAGCCAGCCAGATCTCGGCGTTGCAGATCAACTGAGTTTGCAAAGCCCACGAGAGGAAAGTGTCGTTAACTTTTGTTTTTGACTTTATTCGCACTCCCTATTCACAATAGGGCAGCGGATAACGTCACATGATGTGACGTTTTCACATTTTTCTTCTTCGTGGGCGTCTCGCAAGCGCACCGAATCCTTGCGGTGCGGATTCGGGTGCCCCCTCAAGGCACACCATGATCACGCACCTCAAGCCAGCCAAAGACAATGAACGGTCCGAGACGCTCCTGGTCTTCCTGCCGGGCGCTTATCTGAAACCCGACGAATTCGAGCGCGAAGGCTTCATCAGCGCCGTCCGGGAGCGCCACCTGGCCGCCGATTCGCTGCTGGTGGATGCCGACGTTTCCTACTACTACGACCAGACGCTCAGCGAGCGCCTGCATGCGGACGTCATCGAACCGCAGCGGGCCAAGGGCTACAAGTCGATCTGGCTCGTGGGCATTTCCATCGGCGGCTTCGGCGCGCTGATCCATGAACTGTCCAGGCCAGGCTCGGTCGACGGCATCGTCGCGCTGGCCCCCTATCTGGGGCGGCGCGTTCTCGGCGCCGAAATCCTCAAGGCTGGCGGCCTGCGCGCGTGGCAGGCCCCCACCGGCCCGCAGCCCGACGAGGAAGTCGACCGCAAGCTGTGGCCGTGGTTCAAGCAATACCTGGAACCCCAGCAAGCCCAGAGGCTGCCGAAGCTGTATCTCGGCTTTGGCCTGGACGACCGCTTTGCCAGCAACCACAAGCTGCTGGCCGATGCCTTGCCCGAAGGCCGCGTCTTCACGACCGAAGGCGGCCACGACTGGCCGCAGTGGCGCCAGCTGTGGCGCAACATGCTCGACGTGCTGCCGGTGCCCTCGCTCGGCCGCTCACCGCGTCCTGCGGCTAGGCGGGCACCTGCGAGGGTGTCCCGGGTGCCATCAGCGACGTCATGGGCCATCGCGGCTTGACGTCGAAGGCATAACGCTCGCTGGCCTGCGCCAGGCCCGACTGCAGCCGCATGGCGGCCGCCATGGCGATCATCGCGCCGTTGTCGGTGCACAGATGCAGTTCCGGATAGTGCACGCGCACGCCGCGTTTCGCACAGGCGGCGTTCAATTGCTCGCGCAGGCTTCGGTTCGCCCCCACCCCGCCAGCCACGACGAGCCGCTTGAGGCCGGTCTGCTCGAGCGCCGCCATCGACTTCTTCAGCAGCACCTCGACGATCGCCGCCTGCGTCGACGCGGCAAGGTCCGCCTTGTTCGCTTCGAGCGCGGTGCCGAGCTTCTTGGCCTGCGTCAGCACGGCGGTCTTCAGCCCGGCGAAGGAGAAATCCAGATCGCCGCTGTGCAGAAGCGGCCGCGGCAGCTTGAAGGCGGTGGCGCTGCCCTTTTCCGCCAGCTTGGCCAGCCAGGGGCCGCCCGGATACGGCAGGCCCATGAGCTTGGCGCTCTTGTCGAAGGCCTCGCCGGCCGCATCGTCGATGGTTTCGCCCAGGAGCTCGTAGCGCCCGACGCCATCGACCCGCATCAGCTGCGTATGCCCACCCGACACGAGCAGTGCCACGAACGGAAATTCCGGCGGATCCGCACTCAGGAACGGCGACAGCAAGTGGCCTTCGAGGTGATGCACGCCGAGCACCGGCTTGCCGAGCGCCGCGCCCAATGCGCAGGCCACGCCCGCCCCCACCAGCAAGGCGCCGGCGAGGCCTGGCCCGCGCGTGTAGGCGACCACGTCGATTTCGGCCAGCGAGCGCCCCGCCTCGGCCAGCACGGTTTCGGTCAGCGGCAGCACGCGGCGGATGTGGTCGCGGCTGGCCAGTTCGGGCACCACGCCGCCATAGGCCTGGTGCATGGCGATCTGGCTGTGCAGGGCGTGCGCGCGCAGCAGCGGCAGCGCGTTGCCGTGCGATTCGACCAGCGCCACGCCGGTTTCGTCGCAGGAGGATTCGATTCCCAGGAGAAGCATCCTGCGAGTGTAGGCGGGGCGCAAATCCCGCACGGCACGGATGTTGCAGCACACCTGTCGCCCTCCCTTTCCCCTCATGAAATCCGGACTGAGTTTTCTGATCGCCGCCAGAAAGTGCGAAATCGACGAGCTGGACCAGCTCGCGCGCACCAGCGACCTGGTCGGCCTGATCGCGCGGCTCGTTCATGCGCTGCAGCGGGAGCGCGGCATGTCCAACGTCTTTCTCGCCTCGCGAGGCGTCCGCTTCGCCGACCAGCGCGATCCTCAGATTGCCGAATGCCTGGCGCTCGAACAGGCGGTACGCGCTGGATTCGACCAGCTCCAGACCGAGGCGCGTCCTGGAGCCACCGCCGGCAACAGCGCCCGCCTCTTCAGCCGCATTGCCTGGGTGCTTCCGGGGTTCGACGGCCTGCCTGCCCTTCGCCGCCGCGTCGGCGCGCTCGAGCTGACGCCCGCGCAGGCCACCGCGGCATTCGCCAAGCTCGTCGCCGGCTTGCTGGCCGTGGTGTTCGAAGCGGCCGACGGCGCCACCGACCCCGAAATCTCGCGCCTCCTGGTCGCGATGTTCAATTTCATGCAGGGCAAGGAATTCGCAGGCCAGGAGCGCGCGTTTGGCGCCGCCTCGCTGGCCGTGGGGCGCCGCGACGAGGCACAGCGCCAGCAATGGCTGCATCTCATCGAGCTGCAGGAGCGCTGCTTCCAGGTCTTTATCGATTTCTCCAGCAGCAGCGTGCTGGCGCTCTGGCATCACAGCCAGTCCGACGCGGCCACGGCCGAGATCGAGCGCATGCGCCGGATGAGCGTGACCTCGGCCCAGGCGGCTTCGGCCGCCGTACCCGACCCCCGGTTGAGCCAGGCGTGGTTCGACAGCTGCACGCGCCGCATCGACACCATGAAGACCGTCGAGGACCGCCTGGCCACCGACCTGCGCGAGCTCTGCGCCCGCAAGACCACGCAGGCGCGCAGCGAATTGCAGAAGTACGAGGAGGTGCTTGGCACCCTGGCGCCCCAAACCGAAGGCGCGGCCTTCTTCGACGACGCCGACACCCAGGCCACCGAGCCCGCCCAGTACGGCCGGCACCTGGAGCGCTCGGTGCTCGACATGGTTCAGGAGCAATCGCGCCGCCTGCAGGCCATGAGCGACGAGCTCGAGACCGTGCGGGCCTCGCTCAATGAGCGCAAGCTGGTCGAGCGTGCCAAGGGCCTGCTGATGGCGCACCGGCGGATGACCGAGGGCGAAGCCCACAAGATGCTGCTCAAGACAGCCATGAACCAGAAGCGCCGGCTCGTCGACGTGGCCGAGTCGATGCTCGCCATGGCCGACTACCTCCCTGTGGCCGAGCCGTCCCAACGCTGAAGAAACGGGCACGGGCGTTCGAATTGGTGCGGCGCACAACATTCGTGCACGGAACCGACTTTCCGGCCCAGCCCACCGTGCCGCACACCGGCAGCCGCTCTTCTGCTGCCTATTTGATAGCACCTGAGGGCCCGAAAAGCTGGCATACAGTTTGCTGAAGTAGTACATGGACCCAAGGGTCCCAGGCAGGCAGCACCCAACGGCGGGTGTTTGTCGACCGACATCGGACAAAGGCGTCCCCATCCCGCAAGGGCTCGTTTTCGAGCAGCCCTTGCGCGGTGCGGACGCCTTTTTTGTTTTTTGCTTTTCCTTTTTTGTCTGTCCTTCAACCGGAGCCCGTCACATGACCGACCTGCTGAAAACCCGCCTCAGCCGCCGCCGCGTACTGCAAGCCGCCGCCATTGGCGCCGTGGGAATCGATCCCGCGCTGCGCGCCGCCGTCTGGGCCCAGGGCTCCGACAAGCCGGAGAAGGAGGAAGTGAAGATCGGCTTCATCCCGCTGACCGATTGCGCCAGCGTGGTGATGGCTTCGGTGCTCGGCATCGACAAGAAGTATGGCGTGAAGATCGTGCCCAGCAAGGAAGCCAGCTGGGCCGGCGTGCGCGACAAGCTGGTCAACGGCGAGCTCGACATGGCACACGTGCTGTACGGCCTCGTCTACGGCGTGCACCTGGGCCTGAGCGGCCCCAAGAAGGACATGGCCGTGCTCATGACCCTGAACAACAACGGCCAGGCCATCACGCTGTCGAAGAAGCTCGCCGACAAGGGTGCGGTGGATGCCGCCTCGCTCGCCAAGCTCATCGCCGGCGAAAAGCGCGAATACACCTTTGCCCAGACCTTCCCCACGGGCACCCACGCGATGTGGCTCTACTACTGGCTGGCTTCCGCGGGCATCGACCCGTTCAAGGACGTCAAGAACATCACGGTGCCGCCTCCGCAGATGGTGGCCAACATGCGCGTCGGCAACATGGACGGCTACTGCGTGGGCGAGCCCTGGGGCCAGCGCGCGATCATGGACGGCATCGGCGTGACGGCCATCACGACGCAGGACATCTGGAAGGACCACCCCGAAAAGGTGCTCGGCACCACGGGCGACTTCGTCAAGAAATATCCCAACACGGCGCGCGCCGTCACCGCGGCCATCATCGAGGCCGGCAAGTGGATCGACACGGGCCTTCAGAACAAGAACAAGATGGCCGAGACCATCGCCGACAAGAGCTACGTGAACACCAGCGTGGACGCCATCAACCAGCGCATCCTGGGCCGCTACGTCAACGGCATGGGCAAGAGCTGGGACGACCCCAACCACATGAAGTTCTACAACGGCGGCGCCGTGACCTTCCCCTACCTGTCGGACGGCATGTGGTTCCTCACGCAGCACAAGCGCTGGGGCCTGCTGAAGGAGCACCCCGACTACCTGAAGGTGGCCACCGAGATCAACCGCATCGACATCTACAAGCAGGCCGCCGCCGCCACGCAAACGCCAGTACCCAAGGACCCGATGCGCAGCAGCAAGCTGTTCGACGGCACCGTGTGGGACGGCAAGGATCCGAAGAAGTACGCCGAGTCTTTCAAGCTGCATGCCTGAGGAGAAACACATCATGGTCAGCGCTGTATTCCATTCGCCCCTGGACGCCTCTCTTCCTCTATCGCGTGCGGCAGAGGGCCGGAGCGAGGCCGTGGCCCGCACCGAAGCGGCCCCTCTTCCCGCCCCTCCTCCTAAAAAGGAAAGGGAACAGAAGCAACGCTCACCCATCGATCTGCGGGCCTTCTGGATGCGCGTGCTGCCGCCGCTCGCCGGCTTCGGCCTGCTGGTGCTGATCTGGGAATTGGTCGCCATGAAAAGCACCACCGGCTTTCCGTCACCGCTGGCCACCTGGCAGCAGGCGCTCACGGTGTTCAGCGACCCGTTCTACAGCAAGGGTCCCAACGACCAGGGCGTGGGCTGGAATGTGCTCTCGTCGCTCCAGCGCGTGGCGCTGGGCTTCGGCCTCGCTGCGGCCGTCGGCATTCCGGCGGGCTTTGCCATCGGGCGCTTCGAATTCCTATCGCGCATGTTCAATCCGCTGATCAGCCTGCTGCGTCCGGTGTCGCCGCTGGCGTGGCTGCCCATTGGCCTGCTGGTGTTCAAGGGTGCCAACCCGGCGGCCATCTGGACCATCTTCATCTGCTCGATCTGGCCGATGGTGATCAATACCGCCGTCGGCGTGCAGCGCGTGCCGAGCGACTACATGAACGTGGCCAAGGTGCTCAACCTCAGCGAATGGAAGATCTTCACCAAGATCCTCTTCCCCGCCGTGCTGCCCTACATGCTGACCGGCGTGCGCCTGGCTGTGGGCACCGCATGGCTGGTGATCGTCGCGGCCGAAATGCTCACCGGCGGCGTCGGCATCGGCTTCTGGGTGTGGGACGAGTGGAACAACCTCAACGTCGCCAACATCATCATCGCGATCTTCGTCATCGGCATCGTCGGCCTGGTGCTGGAGTTCGCGCTCATCAAGCTTGCAACGGCATTCACGTTCGAAGAGGTGAAGTCATGAACGACGATTCGAAGTACATCGAGATCCACGGCGTCGAACAGGCCTTCAAGACGCCCAAGGGGCGCTTCCTGGCGCTGCAGGGCATCAACCTGAACGTGGCCAAGGGCGAGTTCGTCACGCTCATCGGCCATTCGGGCTGCGGCAAGTCGACGCTGCTGAACCTCATTGCCGGCCTGACCACGCCGACAGAAGGCGTGCTGCTGTGCGCGAACCGGGAAATCAAGGGTCCGGGCCCGGAGCGCGCGGTGGTCTTCCAGAACCACTCGCTGCTGCCCTGGCTCACCTGTTTCGAGAACGTGTACCTCGCGGTCGAACGCGTGTTTGCCGCCACCGAAAACAAGGCGCAGCTGCGCGCGCGCACCGATGCGGCGCTCGCGATGGTCGGCCTCACGCCGGCCGCGCAAAAGCGCCCTGGCGAAATATCGGGCGGCATGAAGCAGCGCGTCGGCATTGCACGCGCGCTGTCGATGGAACCCAAGGTGCTGCTGATGGACGAGCCCTTCGGCGCCCTCGATGCGCTCACGCGCGCCAAGCTGCAGGACGAGTTGCTCGCCATCGTGCAAAAGACCCAGAGCACCGTCGTCATGGTCACGCACGACGTGGACGAGGCGGTGCTCTTGAGCGACCGCATCGTGATGCTCACCAACGGCCCTGCCGCCACCATCGGCGAAGTGCTGACGGTCGACATCGCCCGTCCGCGCAATCGTGTCGAACTGGCCGAAGACCCCGTCTACGTGCACGCCCGCAAGGCGGTGATCGACTTCCTTTATACGCGCCAGGCGCACGTGGAGAAGGTTGCAGCCTGATACAACAGGCGCCGCACAACCGGAGTCAGGACATGATGACTTGCAGGCTGTGCTCGTACCAGGCTGTGAGGCGCTCGAAGGTGTCCACCAGCGCTTCGCTGGAACGCACCAGTGTCGCCCGGCCCTCGGGACTGTCGAGCGCCTGCACGCCGCCCACCAGGTGCAGCCATTCGTCGCGCGCGGCAACCAGCGCAGCGCGGATCTCGGGTGAGCTGAGGGGCGCGCGCTCCAGTTCGCCCAGCGCGGCCTCGAACTCGTTCATGGTCGGCAGCAGCCGGCCGCGCGAAGCCTCTGCCGCAATGGTCGAAGCGAGCAAGGCGTCTTTCGCCAGGCGCTGCGCGCGCATGCGCTGGCGGCCGCAGATGTTCACGATGCGCAGCGCGCGCCGCGCGCCGGAGGCTTCCAGCGCGTCCGTCATGGCCTCGGCGGCCGACAGCAAGGCCTCGCCACGCGCATCGATCTCGGCCAGCCCCTCGGGCACCGGCCGCGCGGCCAGCAAGGCGGCCAATCCATCCCAGGCCGTCCGCACCTCGCCCAGCGCCTGCACGCCGGACGCGCCCAGATCCAGAGTGGCCAGATGATCCAGGTTCTGCTGCACCCGCTCGGTCGATTGCGTGCGCAGGACCCGCGCGCGCTGCACGTCGATGCCGGCGAGCAGCTGCGCCGCCACGCGCACCAGCCGCTGCGAGAGCATGCGCAGCTGTCCGGCGCGGTTGATGGCATCGGCCCATTGCGCGGCCTCGATCACCGAGCGCGACACCTCGCCCAGCCTCAGGTTGGCATGCATGGCGGCACCGCGCAGCAGGCCGAAGGCTTCGTCCTCGCCGATGCCCCGTGCGGACATCAGCAGGCCCTTGGCGCGATCGACCCACTTGCGCTCGTCCATGCGGGTGCGCAGGCCGTCGAGTTCCGCCCGCAACACGGCTTCGCGCTGCCAGCGGGCCTGCGCCCGGGCGGTCAGCCCGGCCAGCGAAGCGCCGTCGATCGCATCGAGCGGCAGCCACGCATGCACGCCCAGCGCAACCAGCGCTTCGTGCTGCGCGCCGTCGAGCGGCGCGCTCACCAGGCTCAATGCGCACGGCGGGGCGCCGTTCCATTCCTTCAGCGCATCGAACAGCGCCTGCAGCTGATGCGCCGCTGCCGGCGCCGGCAGGCAGGCCAGCACCTGTTGCGGTGCAAGCACCCCCACCCGCTGCACCAGCGTGTGGCAGGTGGCCCGCTCGCTGGCGGCGGCGCCGGTATCCGCCAGCGCCTGCTGCAATGGCTGCGGCAACGGCGCGGGGTCGGCGAATTCATTGGGCAGGACGACGAGAAGGGACATCATGGCAAAGCGGTTGAGGGCACCGGAAGCATAGGCCACGCCTGCCCGCTCACGCAGGCACGCCTCTTGCATCAATCGGGGTGCGGTGTAACGAAGCACCGCTTTGGTGAAGCTGCAGGCTCCTGCATCCGTCCCGGCATTGCCCATGCCGGAACGCACCCCTACGCCGACAGCGTCCGCTGCCGGCACTCCGCCCCAACCCCGTCCGTCGACACGGCTCCCGAAGAGCTGCGCCGCGGCATTTCGCACGATTGAACGCCATGTCCAGTTTCAGGACCTTCTTGCAATCAGGCCACGGCCCGACGCTGTTCTCGGCCTTTCTGTACTTCTCGTTCTCCTGCTGCATCTGGGTGCTGAACGGTGCCATGGCGCCCTTCATCGGCGAGACCTTCGACCTCTCGCCCGCGCAGAAGGGCCTGATGCTGTCGGTGCCCATCATCGCGGGCGCGCTGATGCGCTTTCCGCTCGGCATCCTGTCGCAGTACATCGGCCGCAAGAACGCCACGCTGGTCGAGATGGGCCTGATCGCGGTGGCCATGCTTTTCGGCTTCTTCTTCGTGAAGAGCTTCAACGACCTGCTGGCCATGGGCGTGCTGCTGGGCATCGCGGGCGCAAGCTTCGGCGTGGCGCTGTCGCTGGGCTCGGGCTGGTTCCCGCCGCAGCACAAGGGCCTGGCCATGGGCCTGGTGGGCGCCGGCAACGTGGGCACCGCGGTGTCGGTGCTGGTGGCGCCGCCGCTCGCCCAGTGGCTCGGCTGGCAGGCGGTGTACGGCGTGGCCGCCGCGGCCATCCTGGTGCCGATGATCGTGATGATCGTGTTTGCCAAGGAGCCGCCCGACGTCGACAGCCACGCGAGTTTCCGCGAGCACATCGCCTGCCTGTTCGAAAAAGACGGCTGGGTGTTCAGCCTCATCTACGGCGTGACCTTCGGCGGCTTCATCGGCCTCACCACCTTCCTGCCGTCCTACTACTACGACCAGTTCGGCGTGAGCAAGGTGCAGGCCGGGCAGCTCACGATGCTGGCCGCCTTCATGGGCGCCGCAGTGCGCATCGTGGGCGGCTGGATCTCCGACCGCTGGGGCGGCGTCAACACCCTCACGTTGGTGCTGCTGGTGGTGGCTCTCGGCCTGGTGCTGGTGGGCATCTCGTCGTCCTCCCTGGCGCTCACCACGCTGCTCCTGATCGTGTGTTTTGCCGCGCTGGGCGCGGGCAACGGCGCGCTGTTCCAGCTGGTGCCGCTGCGCTGGCCCACGAGCACCGCGGTGGCCGGTTCGATGATCGGCGAGATCGGCGCGCTGGGCGGCGGCCTGGTGCCCAACGCCATGGGCCTGTCGAAGCAGTACCTGGGCAGCTATGTCTGGGGCTTCGTGTTCTTCGGCGCGCTCTCGCTGGTGATGCTGGGCGTGATGCGCGTCATGCAGATCCGCTGGACCCGCACCTGGGCCGAAAAAGGCGGCCGTGCGCGCACCTCGCCCCAGCCGGCGGAAACGAAGAAGTACGTCCCCCCACGGAAAGCGGCACGCCCATGACCTTCCTCCGCTCGCCGTCAGCGTGGCAGGAAGAGAAGCCACACCACGAGCAGTGCGTTGAACAGCAGCGACACGGCCAGCGCGATCTTGTAGAGCGCAGCCGGATCGCGGCGGATCAGCGGCGTGGCGGCGGGTGCGCTGACGGGGCGGGAAGCGCCCCGCTCCAGGGCGAGCAGCATTTCTTCGGCGGTTTCGAAGCGCTCCCTCGGATCGCGCGCGACGGCCTTGCGCACCAGGTGGTCGAGCCACACGGGCACGTCGGGCCGCAGGCGCGAGAGCGCAACCGGATCGCGCCGGTAGCGCGCCACCTGGTAGGGCTCGATCTCGCCGTAGGGCAAGTGCCCGCCGAGCCACTGGTACAGCGTGGCGCCGAGTGCGAACAGGTCGCTGCCGGGGTCGGCATGGGCGCCCTCCCATTGCTCGGGATTGATGTAGCTGGGCGTGCCGGCATGCAGCTCCCGCTGGGCCGAGCCTTCGCGTCCGGACAGCGCCACGCCAAGGTCGAGGATGCGCCATCGTCCGTCATCGCCCAGGTGCAGGTTGGCGGGCTTGATGTCTCGATGCACCACGCCATGGCGGTGCAGCCGGCCCAGCGCCTTGGTCACCTCGATGGCCGCCGTGACCACTTCGGCCACCGTGCCGCGGGCGCCGGATTTGCGCATCTGCTCCAGCGTGCGCCCGCCGTGCCAGTCGAACACGATGTAGAGCGCACTGGCGTTCTCGGACCGCTCATGCACGCGCACGAATCCGCCGCTGCCCACGCGCTGGCCCAGCCAGGCTTCGTGCGCGAGCATGGCGCGCTCCTGCGGATCGCTGGCGCGCGAGGGGTGCAGCGTCTTGAGCGCCACCAGCTCGCGCGTGGCCGCATTGCGCGCCTGGTACAGCAGGTGCACGCCGGTGTCGGCCACCAGGCCGGTGACGACATAGCCGTCGAGCGCATCGCCCACTTTCAAGAACGGCGGCGGCGCCAGGCGTCGGCCGTCGCCGAGCTCGTCGTCCAGCTGCCGCGCGTCCAGGCCCACGACGCGAATGACCAATGCGGTCGCGTTGTCGCGCGTGCCGGCATCGAGCGCCGCTTGCACCAGCGCTTCGCTCGCGTCCTCGGCACCGCCCTGCAGGGCCAGCTCGGCCAGGCGCTGCGGCTTGAGCACGCCGTGCACGCCGTCGGACGTGAGCACGAAGCAGTCTCCCACGCGCACGTCGCCTTCGACGTAGTCGACGCGCACCTGGTCGTCCAGGCCGATGGCGCGCGTCAGCCGGCTGCGCATGTCGGGATGCTCGAAGGCGTGGTCCTGGGTCAGCAGCATGGCCGGCTCGCCGTCGGTGCGCACGCGCCATGCGCGCGTGTCGCCCACGTGCGCCAGCGTGTAGCTCTGGCCATGCAGCACCAGCGCCGTCAAGGTGGTGAGCGCCGTACCCCCCCCCTGGCGACGCCGGTTGTGATCGGCGAGCCAGGCGTTCTGCGCGGCGACCAGGCGGTCGAGCGCGGCGGTCGGCTCCCAGGTGTCGGGCGTGGCGAAGTAGTCGGCCAAAAGCCCCATCACCGTGGTCTGCGACGCCTCCAGCCCGCGGCCGCCGGTGGACACGCCATCGGCAATGGCCGCGATGAGTCCGCGCGACTCCTCGCCGGGTGGCGCGTTGACGGCGCCAGCAAAGTCTTCGTTCACTTCGCGCGGTCCGCGCTGGCTGCTGTAGCCGATGTCCACTTCAAAGCTCATGGCGCCATTCTCCGCGTGCTTTCCACGCTCGCCCCGTGCTTCCTTTGCTTGATTCGTTGAAAGGCCCCACCCCATGAAGAAACTCAAACTCGTGATGGTCGGCAACGGCATGGCCGGCGTGCGCACCCTGGAGGAGCTCCTGAAGCTCGCCCCGGAGCTGTACGACATCACCGTCTTCGGTGCCGAGCCGCACCCCAACTACAACCGCATCCTGCTGTCGCCCGTGCTCGCCGGCGAGCAGACCGTGGAGGAGATCGTGCTCAACAGCTGGGAGTGGTACGCCGACAACCACATCACCCTGCACGCGGGCAAGAAGGTGGTCGAGGTCGACCGCGTCAAGCGCATCGTGCGTGCCGAGGATGGCACCGAGGCCGCCTACGACCGCCTCTTGATGTGCACCGGCTCCAACCCCTTCATGCTCCCGGTGCCCGGCAAGGACCTCCAAGGCGTCATCGCCTACCGCGACATCGCCGACACCGACTACATGATCGAGACCGCCAAGACCCACAAGCACGCGGTCGTCATCGGCGGCGGCCTCCTGGGCCTGGAGGCGGCCAATGGCCTGATGCTGCGCGGCATGAGCGTCACCGTGGTGCACGTCATGCCCTGGCTCATGGAGCGCCAGCTGGACGACGTGGCCGGCAAGCTGTTGCAAAAGTCCCTGGAAGAGCGCGGCCTCACGTTCCGCATCGGCGCCCAGACCCAGGAGCTGGTGGGCGATGCCGACGACGGCAAGGCCGGCCGCGTCAAGGCCATCCGCTTCAAGGACGGCACCGAAGTGGCCGCCGACCTGGTCGTCATGGCCGTGGGCATCCGCCCCAACACCGCGCTGGCCGAGCAGATGCGCCTGCACTGCAACCGCGGCATCGTCGTCACCGACACCATGCAGACCGTCACCGATGCGCGCATCTACTCGGTGGGCGAATGCGCCGCCCACCGCGGCATCGCCTACGGCCTGGTGGCGCCCCTGTTCGAGCAGGCCAAGGTCGCGGCCAACCACCTGGCCCAGTTCGGCATCGGGCGCTACCTGGGGTCGCTCACCTCCACCAAGCTCAAGGTCACCGGCATCGACCTGTTCTCCGCCGGCGAGTTCATGGGCGGCGAAGGCACCGAGGAGATCGTCATGAGCGACCCCTTCGGCGGGGTCTACAAGAAGCTGGTGATCAAGGACGACAAGCTGGTGGGCGCCTGCCTGTACGGCGACACGGTGGACGGCAGCTGGTACTTCAAGCTGCTGCGCGACGGGCGCAGCGTGCACGACATCCGCGACAAGCTGATGTTCGGCGAATCCAACATCGGCGACACCGGCCACGAGGGCCACAGCAAGGCCGCCAGCATGCCCGACGAGGCCGAGGTGTGCGGCTGCAACGGCGTGACCAAGGGCACCATCTGCAAGGCCATCAAGGAAAAGGGCCTGTTCACGCTGGACGAGGTCAAGAAGCACACCAAGGCCAGCGCCAGCTGCGGCTCGTGCACCGGCCTGGTCGAGCAGATCCTGATGTTCACCGCCGGCGGCGACTACTCGGCCACGCCCAAGAAGAAGGCCGTGTGCGGCTGCACCGACGCGAGCCACCAGGACGTGCGCGATGCCATCCGCAAGGAACACTGGCTCAGCCACGACGCGGTCTACCGGGGCCTGGGCTGGCGCACGCCCAACGGCTGCGCGACCTGCCGCCCGGCCGTGAACTACTACCTGATCTCGACCTGGCCCAAGGAGGCCAGGGACGATCCGCAGAGCCGCTTCGTCAACGAGCGCAGCCACGCCAACATCCAGAAGGACGGCACCTATTCGGTCATTCCCCGGATGTGGGGCGGCCACACCACGCCGGACGAGCTGCGCCGCATCGCGGATGCGGCCGACAAGTACAAGATTCCCACCGTCAAGGTCACGGGCGGCCAGCGCATCGACCTCCTGGGGGTGAAGAAGGAGGACCTGGAGGGGGTCTGGAAGGACATCGGCATGCCCTCGGGCTTTGCCTACGCCAAGAGCCTGCGCACGTGAAGACCTGCGTGGGCAGCGAGTGGTGCCGCTTCGGCACGCAGGATTCCACCCAGATGGGCAAGGACCTGGAGCGGGCGCTGTGGGCGATGTATTCGCCGCACAAGGTCAAGCTGGCGGTCTCGGGCTGCCCGCGCAACTGCGCCGAGGCGGGGATCAAGGACGTGGGCGTGATCGGGGTGGACTCGGGCTGGGAGCTGTACGTGGGGGGCAACGGCGGCATCAAGACGGAGGTGGCGCAGTTCCTGGTGAAGGTGAAGACGGCGGCCGAGGTGATGGAGTACTCGGGCGCGTTCCTGCAGCTGTACCGCGAGGAAGGCTGGTACCTGGAGCGCACGGTGCACTACATCGGGCGGGTCGGGCTGGACTATGTGAAGAAGAAGATCCTCGAAGACGCAGAAGGCCGCAAGGCGCTGTGGGAGCGGCTGCAGTTCGCCCTGGACGGCGAGCCCGATCCGTGGTTCGCCTCCAGCCAGGCTCAGGTGGATGTGCGGCAGTTCACGCCGCTGACGGCGTAAACGGAAAGCGCGGAGAAAAAAACTTGAAAAGAAGACTCTTCATCGCTTCCTCGGCGTTGGCCGCTGCAGGCGTCCGTGCGCAGGTGGCCGACCTCAACGATGCCATCAACAAGGCGGGCCGCCAGCGCATGCTGTCGCAGCGCGCGAGCAAGGCCTATCTCGCGCTGGCGCAGAAGGTGGAAACGCGCAACGCCCAGCAGGTGCTCGACAAGTCCATCGTGCTGTTCGAAAAGCAGCTGGCCGAACTCAAGGCCTTTGCGCCGAGCCCTGCCATCCGCAGCACCTACGACGCACTCGACGGCGCCTGGGGCGAGTTCAAGCGCGAGCTCACCGGCCCGACCGCCGGCAAGGAAGAAGCCGTCCGGATCGTCAAGCTCGACGCCGCCGTGCTCGCGCTTGCGCACCAGGGCACCACGCAGTACGAAGCCGCCTCGGGCAAGTCCGTGGGCCGGCTGGTCAACATCGCGGGCCGGCAGCGCATGCTGTCGCAGCGCATGGCCAAGTTCTACCTGGCCGGTGCGATGCAGATCGACGCGGCCGGCAGCACGGCCGAAATCGCCAAGTCACGCACCGAATTCCTGGCCGGCCTGGACACCCTGCGCAACGCGCCCGAAGCCACCGCCCCGATCCGCCAGGAACTGGTGCTGGCGGACGCGCAGTGGATGTTCTTCAACCGCGGGCTCCAGCGCCTCGAAGGCGCCGGCACCTCGCCCGCCCTCATGTCCGACGTGTTCGTGACCAGCGAAAACATGCTGGCCATCATGGACCGGGTGACAGGCATGTATTCCGACCTCAAAACCTAGAGACCCCATCATGAGTGAATGGAAAACCATCTGCCGTATCGACGACATCCCCGTGCTCGGGGCTCGCCGTGTGGCGCGCCCGGTGGGCGTGGACGTGGCAGTGTTCCGCAATGCCGAGGACCAGGTGTTCGCGCTGCTCGACCGCTGCCCGCACAAGGGCGGGCCCTTGAGCCAGGGCATCGTGTTCGGCACCAGCGTGGCCTGCCCGCTGCACAACTGGGCCATCGGCCTGGACGACGGCTGCGCCAAGTCGCCCGATGAGGGCTGCACCCCCAGGTTCGCGGTGAAGGTCGAAGATGGCCAGGTCATGATGAACGCGCTCGAACTCAAGACGCATGCCATCGATCTGGCTCCGCCGCGTGCCGGCCCCGGCGCCGCAACGGCCGGCAAGCTGGGCGACGAGAGCTTCGACGTGCAGGCGCCGCACGGCAGCTAGGCGCACTACAAGGCATCGACCCATGGAAGAAACTCGCTCCACCTGCCCCTACTGCGGCGTGGGCTGCGGACACGCCTTCGGCGGTCCGCTTCGCGGCGCATGTGAACGCCGCAACCTCCTTCTCTTATCCAACCATGGCTGAGACTCGCTCCACCTGCCCTTATTGCGGCGTCGGCTGCGGCGTCGTCATCGAATCCGACGGCGCGCAGATCACCGGCGTGCGCGGCGACCCCGACCACCCGGCCAACTTCGGGCGCCTCTGCACCAAGGGCTCGACACTGCATCTCACGGCCACGGCCACGGTCACGCGCCAGACACGGCTGCTGCAGCCCATGCGCCGGGCCGCGCGCGGTGCGGAGCCGGCGCCCATCGCATGGGACACCGCGCTCGACGGCGCTGTCGACAAGTTCGAACAGGTCATCCGCGACCACGGCCCCGACGCCGTGGGCTTCTACGTCTCCGGCCAGCTGCTCACCGAGGACTACTACGTCTTCAACAAGCTCGCCAAGGGACTGATCGGCACCAACAACATCGACACCAACTCGCGCCTGTGCATGAGCAGCGCGGTGGCCGGCTACAAGCAGACGCTGGGTGCCGACGCGCCGCCGGCCTGCTACGACGACCTGAAGCACGCCAACTGCCTTTTCATCGTGGGCAGCAACGCCGCGTGGGCGCACCCGATCCTGTTCCGCCGCATCGAGGACGCCAAGGCCGCGAATCCCGGGCTGAAGATCATCGTGGCCGACCCGCGCCGCACCGACACGGTCGAGATCGCCGACCTGTTCCTGCCGATCCAGCCCGGCACCGACGTGATGCTGTTCAACGGCATGCTGCACCTGATGCTTTGGGAAGGCTGGACCGACAACAGCTACATCGCGGCCCACACCTGCGGCTTCGATGCGCTGAAGGCCACGGTGCGCGAATGCACGCCCGACAAGGTGGCGCAGATCTGCGGCATCTCGAAGGACGACCTGCTCGCCGCGGCGCGCATGTTCGCAACCTCGCCGGCCACGCTGAGCCTCTATTGCCAGGGCCTCAACCAGTCGTCGAGCGGCACCGCGAAAAACGCTGCGCTGATCAACCTGCACCTGGCGACCGGCCAGATCGGCAAGCCCGGCGCCGGCCCGTTTTCGCTCACCGGCCAACCCAACGCCATGGGCGGACGCGAAGTGGGCGGCCTGGCCAACCTGCTGAGCGCGCACCGCGACCTGGCCAATCCGGCGCATCGGGCCGAAGTGGCGGCGCTGTGGAACCTGCCCTCCGTGCCGGAAAAGCCCGGCAAGACCGCAGTCGAGATGTTCCAGGCCGCGGCCGATGGCGAGATCCGCGCGCTGTGGATCGCCTGCACCAACCCCGCGCAGTCGATGCCCGACCAGGCCACGGTGCGCCGCGCCCTGGAGCGCGCCGAATTCGTCGTGGTGCAGGAAGCCTTTTCAACCACCGCCACCTGCGCCTTTGCCGACCTGCTGCTGCCCGCCACCACCTGGGGCGAGAAGGAAGGCACCGTGACCAACAGCGAGCGCCGCATCTCGCGCGTTCGCCCCGCGGTGGCAGCACCCGGCGAGGCACGCCACGACTGGTCGATCGCGGTCGACTTTGCGCGCCGGCTCGAACAGCGGCTCGGCCGCGCCCCAACGCTGTTTCCGTACGACTCCGCCGAACGGGTGTGGAACGAGCACCGCGAATCCACGCGCGGCCGCGACCTCGACATCACCGGCATGAGCTACGCGATGCTCGACACCGCAGGCCCGCAGCAATGGCCCCTGAAGGAAGGCGAGGCCACCGGCCGCGCACGCCTCTATGAAGACGGCATCTTCCCGACGCCGGACGGCCGCGCCCGTTTCGTCGACACGGTCTACAAGCCGGTGGCGGAGGCGCGCGAAGCGCGCTATCCGTTCTCGCTCAACACGGGCCGCCTGCGCGACCAGTGGCACGGCATGAGCCGCACGGGCACGGTCGGCCGGCTCTTCGGCCACGTGGCCGAACCGGTGGTGCAGATGAATGCGCAAGACATGGCGCGCCGCCAGCTGAATGACGGCGACCTGGTGCATCTCACCTCGAAACGCGGCTCCATCCTGCTGCCGGCGCGCGCCAGCGCCGAGATCGGGCTGAGCCAGGCTTTCGTCGCCATGCACTGGGGCGAGGAATACCTGAGCGGATGCTCGTCCACCGGCACGCCGCTGGCGGGCATCAATGCGCTGACCTCCCCCGTCTACTGCCCCACGTCGAAGCAACCCGAGCTCAAGCACACGCCGGTCAAGATCCTCAAGGCCGAACTGCCGTGGTCGCTGCTTGCCATGGCGTGGCTGCCGCCCGACACGGCGCTTGCCGCGCACCAGGCGCTCAAGCCGCTGATGGCGATGTTCCCGTTTGCCACCTGCGTGCCGTTCTCTGGCAACACGCCGGGCGAGGAACGCAGCGGCATCCTGTTTCGCGCCGCCGCGCACGACGCACCGGCGGACGAACTCATCGATCGCATCGAAGGGCTGCTCGGCCTCGTCGGCAGCGATGCCCTGCGCTACGCCGACCGCCGCCGCGGCCAGCGCCGCGTGGCACGGCTGGTGCGGCGCGCCGACGGCAATGCCGGCCTGGAGGCCTTCCTGCTGGGCGGCGACACCAGCGCCGAGGCCTGGATCGGCACCCTGCTGCGCGAGGAAATCCCGGCGCAGACCTACGGCCGGCTGCTGCTGTCGCCCGGCGCCCGCGCGCCCGTGGCGGTGCAGTCGCGCGGCCAGCCGGTGTGCACCTGCTTCAACGTGACCGACCTGGCGATCCGGGCCGAGCTGGGCCGCTGCAGCGGCACGCCCGAGGAGCGGCTGGCCTCGCTGCAAGGAGCACTCAAATGCGGCACCAACTGCGGCTCCTGCCTGCCTGAACTCAAGCGCATGGTGCGGGCCACCCCGGCCGAAACCGTGGTGGAGGGTGCATAAGCCGCCTTGCTTTCCGGCATAAGCATTGCGGGACAATCCGTGCACCCATGGGAATCAGCCAATACATCAAGGAAATCGGCCGCGGCGCGCGGGGCGCCAAGCCGCTGACGCGCGAACAGGCCACCGATCTGTTCGGCCAGGTGCTGGACGGCACCGTCACCGACCTGGAGATCGGCGGCTTCTGCCTCGCAATGCGCATCAAGGGCGAAACGCCGGAGGAGATGGCCGGTTTCCTCGATGCCACGCACGCCAGGCTCAACCGCCTGCCCGCCACCGACCGCCCGCTCGTCGTGCTGCCGAGCTACAACGGCGCACGCAAGCTGCCGGTGCTCACGCCGCTGCTGGCGCTGCTGCTCGCCCGCGAGGGCCTGCCGGTGCTGGTGCACGGCAGCGCCACCGAAACATCGCGCGTGCTCGCATCGAACGTGCTGGAGGCATTGGGCGTGCCCCTGCTCACGGCTGTCAGGCAAATCCCGTCCGGCGAAGTGGGTTTTGCGCCCACCGAACTGCTCAACCCCGCCCTCAAGCGGCTGCTCGACGTGCGCCGCGTGGTGGGCCTGCGCAACCCTGGCCACAGCGTGGTCAAGCTGATGCAGCCGACCACCGGCCCCTCGGTGATCGTGGCAAGCTATACGCATCCGGAGTACGCGCGCACCATGGGCGAGACCTTCGAGCTCATGGGCATGACCGCCCTGCTCTCGCGCGGGCTCGAGGGCGAAGTGGTCTCCGACCCGCGCCGCACCGCGCAGATCGACGGCTTCGTGCGCGGCGTGCGCAGCGAACTGCAGGCCCAGGCCGCGGGCACATCGAGCGAGGTGCCCGGCCTGCCGAAAGAAATCGACGTCGCGACCACGGCCGAGTACACGCGGCGCGTATTGAACGGCGAGCTTCCCGTGCCTGAAGCCATCGCCACGCAGGTCAGGCACATCACGCAACTGGCGTCCCACGCATGAACAGACCGATTTCTTCGTTTGCCACCGGAAGCTGCACGCTGGTGGGCGCCGGCCCCGGCGACCCCGAGCTGCTCACCATCAAGGCCGTCAAGGCGATCCAGGCCGCGACCGTGCTGCTGGTGGACGACCTCGTGAGCGAAAGCATCCTGGCCTCCTACGCCCGGCCCGGCGCGCGCATCGTGCACGTGGGCAAGCGCGGCGGCTGCAAGAGCACGCCCCAGGCCTTCATCGAGCGGCTCATGATCACCGCGGCGCACGAAGGCGAAACCGTGGTCCGGCTCAAGGGCGGCGACCCGTTCATCTTCGGCCGCGGCGGCGAAGAGGTCGAGCACCTTCGCGAAGCCGGCATCGAGTGCACCGTGATCAACGGCATCACTGCCGGCCTCGCAGCCGTCACCTCGCTCGGCGTGCCGCTCACGCACCGCGACCATGCGCAGGGCGTGGTGTTCGTCACCGGCCATGCCAAGACCGGCGCTGGCGCGCACGAAGACGCTACCGACTGGCGCGCGCTAGCGGCCACGGCGCACAACGCGCGGCTCACGCTCGTCATCTACATGGGCGTGGCGGGCGCGGGTCACATCGAACGCGAACTGCTCCATGGCCTGCCCGGCGACACGCCTGTGGCCGTGGTGCAGCATGCGAGCCTGCCGCAGCAGCGCCACATCACGACCACGCTCGACCGGCTGCAGGCCGGCATTGCCGAGGCCGGGCTCGCGAGCCCCGCCGTGATCGTGGTGGGCGACGTGCTGCGCGGGCTGGCCGCGGCGGCGCTGCCGGTGGGCACGGACGCCGGCCGCTTCGGCACCTGAGCGGCGATCAGAAAGAGAGAGCTCCGGCCATCCGGGGCCGCGCACGAAGTCCCGCGGCGTCCGGCGCATGCGGCGCGTGCAGCACGACCGGCGTGCGGCTTCCGAGGCTGGCCATGAGGGCGATCCAGCCGATGGCCAGGTTGCCATTCGACATGGCCAGCCGCTGCAGCTCGAGCATCAACGCCTGATACTCCTCGAGCACCTGGACCTCCGACATCTCGCCGCGGCTCATTCGCGTTTTGGCCTGCTCGAACGACACCTTCGCGTCACGCACGCGACGGTTTGCCACCGCCGCCGCATCGCTGGTAGCCTGCAGCTTTCGCAGGGCCTCGGCAACCTCTGCGCGGCCCTGCGCCACGGCCTCCGGGAAGAGCGGGTAGCCGGGGAGATCGGTATCGGCCTCCTGGCCTCCCTCGCCCGTGTCTTCCGCGGCATCGATCGTGCCGGCGAGCCCGGCTTGCGGATCGATGCCATAGAGCGCCGCGGCCAACTGGATGTCGTCCCTGTTCGCGAGCAGCGCCGCCGGCAGGGCTTGCGGCAGCGGCAGCGCCAAACGAGGCTGCTTGCGCGCCGCGACTTCATCGGCGATGGCCTTCTGCAGCGCCTCTGCGGACAGGCGCGAGCGCGCGGCCAGAAAGGCGAGCTGAACGTCGCGCTGCGCATCGATCTTTTTCATCGACGAAGTCGCGTCGGCTTCGCGGTGCTTCAACTCCTCGCGGAAATCGTCGTGCAGTGCGGGGCTGGCGGACACGAGTTGCAACTGGCGCCGTGCGGCGGCGCGCGCACTGTCGATGTAGGTCAGGCTCAGCATCTGGACCAGCAGCCCGACATACGCCGCCGAGACACCGACCTCCGGGGCCTGCATGTCCAGGCGGCCATTGGAAGCCGCGCCGCGCGATGCCTCTGCAACCAACGTATTCAGCGTTTCGCTTTCGAAGGCCAGCCACCAGGGACCCGCCGAGGCACGCGAGGCAGACGCTGCGGGCTGCCCCGCGCCATGCGTCAACGAGGGGCGCGCCATGGCGTGGCTCGCGCTGACGCCGGAGCCTGCGCAAGCGATGCCCAGCGCACCGATGAGCATCGCAACCATTGACCGACTTGCCACCATTCGTGCGCTCCAGAGGATTTCGACAGCCACGATGGTCCCCCGCAAATTCGGAGAAATCGAAGAGGCAGCGCAGCGGAATATCGGAGCTGCCGGCGCGGCCCATTGCATCCATGCAACACAAGTTGCGATCGGTCGCTGTTCGGCGAGATTCCTCCCACATTGGACGAAACCATTCAACCCGTCATCGCGGAGCGCGCATGTCGCTCGCGTCCCGCTCAAGAAAAGACGGAGAGAACCATGAAGATATGTCCGCGCTCGCCGAGCGCCCTGCGACGGTGGATCGGTGTTGCGCTCGTCTCGCTGGCCTCGATCGCCGCGCACGCACAGAACGCCATCGAGGCCGTCACCAGCACTGCGAGGGGCGACGTGGAACTGGTGCGCATCGACTTCACGCATCCGCTGGCCGAGCTGCCCACCGGCTTCGTGGTGCAGGAACCGGCGCGCATTGCGCTGGATTTTCCGGGCGTCACCAATGCCGTGGGCCGCTCGGCGATCGAGTTCAACCTGGGCAATCTCCGCACCGCCAACGTCGTGCAGGCCGGCGAGCGTTCGCGCGTGGTGCTGAACCTCAAGCACGCGACCACCTACCAGGCGGAGATCCAGGGCCGCTCGCTCCTGGTTTCGCTGCAGCCCGGAACAGGCCAGCCGCCCAGGACGCCGTCCAACGCCGGTTTTGCCGAAGGCAGGGAGCGCCAGGCGACGCCGCTGCGGGACATCGATTTCCGGCGCGGCGGCGACGGCGCCGGCCGCGTGCTCATCGCCATGGGCAGCAGCCAGCTCGGCGTGGACGTGCGGCGGCAGGGCTCGGCGCTGGTGGCCGATTTCATGCGCGCCTCGCTGCCCGACGCGCTGCGGCGCCGGCTCGACGTGTCCGACTTCGGCACGGCGGTCGACGCGGTGCACGCGGAGCAGCTCGGCGACAGGGTTCGCCTCACGATCAGTTCGCACGGCGACTGGGAGCAGAGCGCCTACCAGACCGACGAGCAGTTCGTCATCGAGGTGCGCCCCCGCAAGACCGACCCGGGCAAGCTGACCCAGGGCACCGGATACACCGGCGAAAAGCTCACGCTCAATTTCCAGAATGTCGACGTGCGCGCGCTGCTGCAGGTGATCGCGGACTTCACCGGCTTCAACGTGGTGACGTCGGACACGGTGTCCGGCGCCCTGACGCTGCGGCTCAAGGAGGTGCCGTGGGACCAGGCGCTGGAAGTCATCCTGCAGGCGAAGAACTTGGGGCTACGCAAGAACGGCAGCATCCTGTGGATCGCGCCGCGCGACGAGATCAACGCCAAGGAAAAAGTGGAACTCGAAGCGCACGCCGCGCTGGAGAGCCTGGCCGCGCTTCGCACCCAGTCCTTCCAGCTCAATTACGCCAAGGCCGCCACGGTGGCGCAAAGCCTGACAGGCGGCGGCGCCTCGGGAGGCGGCGGCAGCAGCACCTCGGTCACGCGCATCTTGAGCACGCGCGGCAGCGCGATCGCCGAAGTGCGCACCAACCAGCTTTTCGTCACCGACACGCCGCAGCGGCTGGCCGAAGTGAGCGAGCTCATCCGCAAGCTGGACGTGCCGGTGCGGCAGGTGCTGATCGAGGCGCGCATCGTCGAAGCCTCGGACACCTTCGGCAAGTCGCTGGGCGTCAAGCTGGGCGGCGGGGCCAGCGGCAAGAACGCCTCCTTCGGCACCAGCTCCACGAGCACGAGCACGAGCACGAGCAACACCAGCAGCAACTTCGTGAACCTGCCGGCCAGCGACGCGGGCGGCACGGGCGATAGCGCGGGGACCTTCTCGCTGTCGCTGTTCAACTCCAGCCTCACGCGCGTGCTGAACCTGGAGATCTCGGCGCTCGAAGCGGAGGGCAAGGGCCGGCTGGTGTCGAGCCCGCGCGTAGTGACGGCGGACCAGACCAAGGCGCTGATCGAACAGGGCGAGGAGATTCCCTACCAGCAGGCGACCTCCAGCGGCGCGACCTCCATCTCGTTTCGCAAAGCCGTGCTGAAGCTCGAAGTCACGCCGCAGATCACGCCGGAGGGCAACATCATCCTCACGCTCGACGTGAGCAAGGATACCCGCGGCACCACCACCTCGGCCGGGCCGGCCATCAACACCAAGCACGTGCAGACGGAGGTGCTGGTAGAGAACGGCGGCACCGTGGTGATCGGCGGCATCTTCGAGCTGACGGAAACCAACGACGAGTCGCGCGTGCCGGTGCTGGGCGAGGTGCCCTACCTCGGCGCCCTGTTCCGGTCGCGGGAACGCGTGGTGAACAAGGTCGAGATGCTGGTGTTCATCACGCCCAAGATGATCGCGCGCCCGAACGCCGCGCTTTAGCACGGGGGTGTGGCGCAGGGGTGTGGCATGGAGCGTGCTTAACGCCAGCATGCCCGCTTTCCGATCGCTTTTGGCGTCCGTCGCCCGCTCATGAACGCCGTCGCCGCGCCTCCTCCCGCCGCCGTTGAAATCGTTGCCCTGAGCAAGCGCTACGCCGCCGGCACGCCAGCCGCCGTCGACCGGATCGACCTGCGCATTGCCAGCGGCAGCTACTGCTGCCTGCTGGGCCCTTCAGGCTGCGGCAAGAGCACCACGCTGCGCATGATCGCGGGCCACGAGTCGGTCACCAGCGGCGACATCCTGCTGGACAACCGCAACATCACGAACCTGCCCGCGGCCGCGCGCGGCACGGCGATGATGTTCCAGAGTTTTGCGCTGTTCCCCCACCTGTCCGCAACGGACAACGTGGCCTTCAGCCTCAAGATGAAAGGCGTCGGCAAGGCCGAGCGCCAGAAGCGTGCGCGCGACCTGCTGGAACGCGTAGCCATGGGCCACCTGGCCGAACGCAAGCCCGGCGAACTCTCCGGCGGACAGCAGCAGCGCGTGGCGCTGGCGCGCGCGCTCATCACCGAGCCGCGCGTGCTGCTGCTCGACGAGCCGCTGTCGGCGCTCGACCCCTTCCTGCGCATCCAGATGCGCGCCGAGCTGCGGCGCTGGCAGAAGGAGCTTGGGCTGACTTTCGTGCACGTCACGCATTCACAGGAAGAAGCGATGGCGCTGGCCGACACCATGGTGGTCATGAACCACGGGGTGATCGAGCAGGTCGGCTCTCCGCACCAGATCTACAACCACCCGGCGAACGAATTCGTGGCGCGCTTCATGGGCGGCCACAACGTGTTCGACACGCCCGCCGGCCCGATCGCCGTGCGCAACGACCACATGCGGATCGCCCCGGCTTCGGACGGCGGCGCGCCAGGTGGCCTTGCCGCGGCGGTGACCGACGTCGAGTACCAGGGCACCTACGTGCTGCTCGGGCTGGCGCTGCAAGCGGCCCCGCCCGGCCGCCAGAACGTGTCGGTCCTGATGGGCGAAGCCGCCTTCCTCGCGAGCCCCTACGCGCAAGGCGAGACGGTTCGCCTGGCCTGGGCCGAGTCGGATGCGCGCGCACTCGCCGCGGCCCCGTAAGCGCCGCCACCACAGCTTTTCCCCGTTCCTTCATCTGCCACTTTTCATACGGAGGCTCTTTCATGACCGACCCCATCGACTCGTCCGCCGGCGTCCAGCGCCGCACCCTGTTGCAAGGCACCGCCGGCATCCTGGCCACGGGCATCGCGCCCTTCGTGCATGCACAGGAAAAAATCGTGCTGCGCTACCTGGGCACGGCGGTGAACCAGGACAAGGCGATCGCCGAGAAGTTCAAGGCCGACACCGGCATCGAGATCCAGTACGTGGCCGTGACCACCGACGACGTGACCAAGCGCGCCGTGACCGCGCCCAACAGCTTCGACCTCATCGACACCGAGTTCTTCTCGCTCAAGAAGATCGTGCCGACCGGCAACCTCAAGGGCATCGACACCAAGAAGATCAAGAACGCCGACAAGATCACCACCCTCTTCACCAAGGGCGAAGTCGGCGGCAAGGCCGTGGGCGACCAGGGCACCGCGCCCAAGAAGGTGATCTACCTCGAAGGCGAGAAGAGCAAGAAGTTCGCGACCGCGCCGACGCAGTTCATGTCGCTCATCCCGACGGTCTACAACGCCGACACGCTCGGCATCCGCCCCGACCTGATCAAGCGGCCCATCAGCTCCTGGGCCGAGCTGCTTAACCCCGAATTCAAGGGCAAGGCCGCGATCCTGAACATTCCGTCGATCGGCATCATGGACGCCGCGATGGTGGTGGAGGCCAAGGGCATCCACAAGTACAAGGACAAGGGCAACATGACCAAGGCCGAGATCGACCTGACGATCAAGACCCTGATCGAAGCCAAGAAGGCCGGCCAGTTCCGCGCGCTGTGGAAGGACTTCAACGAGTCGGTCAACCTGATGGCCTCGGGCGAGGTGGTGATCCAGTCGATGTGGTCGCCGGCGGTCACCGCCGTGCGCACCAAGGGCATTGCCTGCAACTTCCAGCCCCTGAAGGAAGGCTACCGCGCCTGGGCCGCCGGCTTCGGCCTGCCGGCCACGCTGTCGGGCAAGAAGCTCGATGGCGCCTATGAATTCATCAACTGGTTCCTCGACGGCTGGGCCGGCGCCTACCTGAACCGCCAGGGTTACTACAGCGCCGTACTCGACACCGCCAAGGCCAAGATGGAAGCCTACGAGTGGGCCTACTGGATGGAAGGCAAGCCGGCCTCGCAGGACATCAAGAGCCCCAACGGCGACGTGCTGGCCAAGACCGGCGCGGTGCGCGACGGCGGCAGCTACGAGCAGCGCATGGGCGGCATCGCCTGCTGGAACGCGGTGATGGACGAGAACGAGTACATGGTTCGCAAGTGGAACGAGTTCGTCGCAGCCTGATCATGCGAGCCCCTTTCGCGAAACACCGCGGAACCGGCTTTGCCGGGCCGCTGGTGTTGCCCCCGGTAGGGGGTTGGCGTAGCGACACGAAGTGCGCGAAGACTGGGGGCGAGCTTTGACGGTGAAGGCGTGGTGGCAGGCAACGCCGTTCGCGCTGGTGTTCCTGCTGTTCTTCCTGATTCCGCTGGCGCTGATCGCCATGGTCAGCCTGTGGAATTTCAACGAATACGAGCTGATCCCGGCGGTGACGCTGCGCAACTACCTGAGCCTGTTCGAGGGCTGCTCTCAGCTCACGGACAACGGCGACCTGTGCGTCACGCTCAACACCTACCTGAGCACCTTCAAGTTCTGCCTGCTGGTGTGGGGCATCACGCTGCTGATCGGCTTTTCGGTGGCGTACTTTCTTGCGTTCCACGTGCGCTCGTCGACCATGCAGACGGTGCTGTTCGTGCTGTGCACGGTGCCGTTCTGGACCTCCAACGTGATCCGCATGATCTCGTGGGTGCCGCTCCTGGGGCGCAACGGCCTGGTCAACCAGATGCTGGCGGGCCTCGGCCTCGTCGACCATCCGGTCGAATGGCTGCTGTTCTCCAATTTCTCGGTGGTGCTCGCCTTCGTGCACCTCTATACGATGTTCATGATCGTGCCGATCTTCAACAGCATGATGCGCATCGACCGCTCGCTGCTCGAAGCCGCCAGCGACGCGGGCGCCTCGGGCTGGCAGACGCTGTGGAACGTGGTGGTGCCACTGTCGCGCACCGGCATCCTGATCGGCTCGATCTTCGTCATCACCATCGTGATGGGCGACTTCGTCACCATCGGCGTGATGGGCGGTCAGCAGATCGCATCGATCGGCAAGATCATCCAGGTGCAGACCTCGTACCTGCAGTTTCCGCTGGCCGCGGCCAACGCGATGATCCTGCTGGCGGTGGTGCTGATGATCATCTGGGGGCTGACGCGGCTCGTCGACATTCGCAAGGAGCTCTGATGAGCCAACGCATAGGAGAACAACGCGCCCCCGGCTTCTGGCCCCTGGCAATCGTGTTCGCCCTCTTCGTGCTGTTCCTCTACGGCCCGATGATCACGATCTTCATCCTGAGCTTCCAGGGCCCCGAGGGCGGCCTGACCTTTCCGCTGCGCGGCGTCTCTCTGCACTGGTTCCACAAGCTGGCCGAAGGCCTGGGCACCGTCGACATCGGCGCGGCCTTCCGGCGCTCGCTGGCGCTCGGCGCGGTGGTGATGGGCTTCACGGTGGTGCTGTCGGTGCTGGCCGGGCTCGCGTTCCGCAAGAAGCTCGCGGGCAGCAACGCGCTGTTCTTCGTCACGGTGGCCAGCCTCATCATGCCGTCGATCATCATTTCGCTCGGCATCGGGCTGCAGTTCCGGCTCATCGACACCGGCCTCAAGAGCCTGCTGACGGCCATGGACGCCACCACGCTGCTCGAAGGCTACGGCACCGCGCTCGGCCTGTTCAGCTCCGCGCTCGGCGCCCATTTGACGTGGACGCTCCCCTTCGGCCTGCTGATCATGTTCGCGGTGTTCAACCGCTTCAACCCGGCCTACGAGGAAGCTGCGCGCGACCTCGGGGCCACGCCCTGGCAGACCTTCCGGCACGTAGTGCTGCCGCTGATCGGCCCCTCGATCGTCGGCATCGGCATGTTCGGCTTCACCCTGTCGTGGGACGAGATTGCCCGCACCTCGCAGGCCATCGGCGACGTCAACACGCTCCCCCTCGAACTGCAGGGCCTGACCTCGACCGTCACGACGCCTTCGATCTATGCGCTCGGCACGGTGACCACCGTCGTGTCCCTGCTCGTGATGGCCGTGGCGCTGGGCATGGCCGCGCTGCTGCGCCGCCGCGCCGTTCGGCCGCGCTGACGCCCCAACCCGCGCACGAGGCGGGAAAGCCGCGGATCCTGCCTACCCCGTTCGGTCGACGTGAGAGTTTTCCTACAGCCGCCTAAAATCGCGCGCAACAAAACACAAGCGAGAGAGAGGCGGGCATGCTCGACATCGACAAACTCAACGAATTCACCCAGACCCACGGCGAACTGCGCCGCGGCCAGGGCCTCGTCACGGGAACCATTGCGCTGAGCCTGGCGATCCTGTGCTTCCTGGGCGTGCTGGCGTTCCACTTTCCGCAGTACCTCACGACGCCCGAGTTGCGCAAGAGCTACAACGTCGACGTGATGCGCTTCATCCTGCTGGCGGCCATGGTCGTCTCGGGCGGGCTGGCGCTGGTGAACATCATCTTCAACCGCTCGCGCTGGCTGTCATCGGCCGCGTTCCTGCTGGTGGCGGCTGCGGCGCTGCTGGGCGGACACAAGGTGCCGGTGAACGACTTTGCCGACAACACGCCCTACATCGGCCTGGACTGGTTCATTCTCGACCTGCTGGGCTCGTCGCTGATCTTCATCTTCATCGAGAAGCTGTTCGCGCTGCGCAAGGACCAGCCGGTTTTCCGCGCCGAATGGCAGACCGACTTCCACCACTTCGTGGTGAACCACATGATCGTGGGCTTCGTGCTGCTGGCCACCAACCTGATGGTGCACAAGTTCTTCGGCTGGGCGGCCAACGACGGCATTCGCGGCTGGGTGGGCAACCTGCCGTTCTGGGCCGGGCTGCTGCTGATCATCCTGGTGGCCGACCTGGTGCAGTACTGGACCCACCGCGCCTACCACGAGGTGCCGGTGCTTTGGCGCCTGCACGCCGTGCACCACAGCGTGAAGAGCATGGACTGGATGGCCGGCTCTCGCCAGCACATCCTCGAGCTGCTGATCACGCGCACGCTGGTGCTGGCGCCGATCTACGTGCTGGGCTTCTCGAAGGAAGTCATCGACGCGTACATCGTGGTGGTGGGTTTTCAGGCGGTGTTCAACCACTGCAACGTGAGCGTCCGGCTCGGGCCGCTGCGCTACATCATCGTCACGCCCAACTTCCACCACTGGCACCACAGCCAGGACGTGGAGGCGCTCGACAAGAACTATTCGGCGCACTACGCCTTTCTCGACTATCTCTTCGGCACCGCGGTGAAGAGCACCAAGCTCTGGCCCGAGAAGTACGGCGTGCTCGGCGACTACGTGCCCAACGGCTTCTTCAAGCAGTTGAAATTCCCTTTCGTCTGGAAAGGATGATGGGGCGCCATCTCCGCGCGGCGGCGCTCGGCGCTGCCGCACTGTTGCTGCTGTCGGCCTGCGCCACCCGCGTCGAACTGCCGTCGAAAGACGCGGGCCTGCGCCTGCGCGTGCAGAGCTCGGTCATCGCCCCCGGCAACGGCGGCGAACTGATCGCTGCCGATGCGCTGCAGCCCGGTGACATCCTGCTGACCTCCATTGCCACGGTCAATTCCTTCGGCATCCGGCTGGGCACCTTCTCGCCCGTGAGCCACGCCGTGCTCTACCTGGGCGACGGCCTGATCGCCGAGGCGGTGGGCAGCGGCGTGCGCGCGCGTCCGCTGGCCGACGTGGTGGACGAAGAACAGATGGTGGTGGCCTTTCGCGTGCCCGGGCTCGATGCCGCGGGCGCCCAGAAACTCCGCACCTGGGCCAACACGCAGGTGGGCATCCGCTACAACACCACGGGCGTGCTGCTGAATGCGCCTTTCGTGCTGAACCGGCGCCTGTGCGAGTTGCCGCTGATTCCCTCGGCCGTCAGCCACTACTGCATCAGCGGCATGGCCATGGTGCAACTGGGCGCGAGCCGCGACGACCAGTTCTTCTGCTCGCAATTCGTGCTCGAGGCCTACCGGCGCGCCGGCCTGCCGATCACCGACGCCGACCCGCGCTGGGTGAGCCCGGCCGACCTGCTGCACATGCGCGAGGGCGACGTGCCCTCGATTGCCGCCACGCAGCCGCTGCGCTACGTGGGCCACCTCAAGTACAACCCGCCGCCGCTGCTCGCCGCGGACGGCCCCTGAACGCCTTGAGCAATTCCTCTTCAATCCGTTTCGACGTCGTCGTGGTCGGCGCCGGGGCCGCGGGCCTGTTCTGCGCGGCGCTGTCCGGGCAGCGCGGGTTGAAGGTGCTGCTGGTCGACCACAGCGAGAAGGTGGCGGAAAAGATCCGCATCTCGGGTGGCGGCCGCGCCAACTTCACCAACCGTGACCTGGACGTGCGCGCACCGCAGCGCCACTTCATCGGCGAGAACCCGAATTTCTGCCGCTCGGCGCTGTCGCGCTATGCGCCGCAGCAGTTCATCGAGCTGGTGCAGAAGCACGGCATTGCCTTTCACGAGAAGCACAAGGGGCAGCTGTTCTGCGACGGCTCCTCGCAGCAGATCATCGACATGCTGCTGGCGGAATGCGACGCGGGCAGCGTCACGCGCTGGCAGCCGTGCAAGCTCGGAAAGATCGTGTTTTGCGCGTCTGGCGATGACGGGACGGGCGCAGGCAGCTACCAGATCGATAGCAGCAAGGGCCTGATCGAAACGCCCAAGCTCGTGGTCGCCACGGGCGGCCTGTCGATCCCGCAGATCGGCGCCAGCGATTTCGGCTACCGCCTGGCCGAGCAGTTCGGCCTGCGCGTCGTCCCGCCCCGCCCGGCGCTGGTGCCGCTGACCTTCGGCGGCGAAGCCTGGTCTCCGTATGCCGAACTGGCCGGGCTGGCGCTGCCGGTGCGCATCGAAACCGGCGCCAAGAAGGAAAAAATGGCCTTCCTCGAAGACCTGCTGTTCACTCACCGCGGCCTTTCGGGCCCGGCCGTGCTGCAGATTTCGAGCTATTGGAAACCCGGCACCCCGCTCACGCTCGACTTCGCGCCCGGCGTGGACGTGGCCGAGGCCCTGGGCGACGCCAAGCTCCGCTCGAAGAAGCGCATCGCCAACGAACTGGCCATGCTGGTGCCCTCCCGGCTGGCGGACGCCTGGGTGGGGCAGGATCCGGCCCTCCAGCGCCCCGTCAACGAGGCCGCCGACAAGGCCCTGGCCGCCCTGGCCGAGCGCATCGCCCGCTGGCAGATCACCCCCAGCGGCACCGAGGGCTATAAAAAAGCTGAAGTCACCGCCGGCGGCATCGACACCCGCGATCTGTCCTCCCAGACCATGGAATCCAGGCAGCCGGGCCTGTATTTCATCGGCGAAGTGGTCGACGTGACAGGTTGGTTGGGCGGATACAACTTCCAATGGGCTTGGGCGAGCGCACATGCGTGCGCAACCGCGCTATAATCGCGGGCTAACTTTGGCCTTCCCTCAACGGCCGCAAAAATTTTTCAGTTGAGGAACCCCGGCTTGGGGCCTCGATCTCCCCGAGCCAAATTCAGTTCAACGATTCATCAATGACCACCATCCGCGTTAAAGAAAACGAGCCTTTCGACGTCGCCCTGCGCCGCTTCAAGCGCACCATCGAAAAGCTCGGCCTGCTGACCGACCTGCGCGCCCGCGAGTTCTACGAAAAGCCGACCGCCGAGCGCAAGCGCAAGAAGGCAGCCGCCGTCAAGCGCCACTACAAGCGCGTGCGCAGCATGCAGCTCCCCAAGAAGCTGTACTGATGCCCGTTGGCAACAGGATCGCCGGCCTTTGACGCAAGTCGGCCCAGCGATCCGATTGCTGCCTCAGCCGCGCCAGGGAAACCTGCCGCGGCTTTTGTTTTTCCCGAACCAGGAGCCCCGAGCATGAGCCTCAAGGAACAAATCACCGAAGACATGAAGACCGCGATGCGCGCCAAGGACTCGGAGCGCCTCGGCACCATCCGCCTGCTGCTGGCCGCCCTGAAGCAGAAGGAAGTCGACGAGCGCGTGGAGCTCGACGACGCCATGGTCGTTGCCATCGTCGACAAGATGGTCAAGCAGCGCAAGGACTCCATCGCGGCGTTCACGACCGGCGGCCGCGCCGACCTGGCCGACAAGGAATCGGCCGAAATCAAGGTGCTCGAGGTCTACCTGCCGCAGCGCATGAGCGCCGACGAAGTCGCTGTCGAGGTGAAGGCCATCGTGGCCGAGCTGGGCGCGAAGGGCCCTGGCGACATGGGCAAGGTGATGGGCGCCGTCAAGACCCGCCTCGCGGGCAAGGCCGACATGGGCCAGGTGAGCGCGGCGGTCAAGGCAGCCCTCGCAAGCGCCTGATGCACGCCGGCGGCGCCCGCCCCACCGCGATCCCGAAGGCCTGCGCCTGCCTGGTCGATGCCCGTGGCCGGCTGCTGGTGTTCCGCCATCCCGGCGACGGGAACATGCAGCTGCCCAAGGGCACCATCGAGCCCGGCGAGTCACCCGAGGTGGCGGTGCGCCGCGAGCTGCTCGAGGAATCGGGCATCGACCACGTCGGCGAACTGCAGCCGCTCGGCACCCTGCAGCGCGACTGCGAGGCCGGCGCCGAAGGCAATACGGTGCGCCACCCCCAGCTGTGGCATCTGTTCCTGATGCGCGCCGACGGCCCGCTGCCCGAAACCTTCGAGCACGTGGCCATGGGCAGCCCCGAGGAAGACGGCCTGGTGTTCTCGTTCAGCTGGCTCGGGCCCGACGACGGCATCGAGAACTTCGCCCTGCCTTATCGGCAAACCATCGAGCGCGTTCGCGCAGCCCTGCTCGCCGCTTGAGGTTCCCCGCGTTCGGGCTCACGCCAGCGCATGCGCCACCATGTAGAACCCCAGGAGCGCCAGCCCGACCAGAAAGCAGCGCCGGAACACCGCCACCGACAACCGCTTGCGCAGCCACGTCCCCAGTGCCATGCCGCCGAGGGCCGGCGCCAGCATCGCCGCCGACCCACCGACCGCCGAAGCGGGATAGCTGCCATTGCCGGCCAGCCCGATGGCCAGCACCACGGTCGAGGTGGTGAACGAAATGCCCATCGCCTGGATCAGCGCATCGCGCTGGAAACCCAGGGCCTGCAGATAAGGCACGGCCGGCACCACGAACACGCCGGTCACGGCCGTCACCAAACCCGTTGCGGCGCCCACCAGCGGCCCCAGCCAGCACTCGTGCGCCGCAGGCACATGCAGCTGGCGCCCCGTGAGCCCCCAGAGCGCATAGGCCACCAGCGCCGTACCGAGCGCCACCGAAGCCCAGGCGCCAGCCGGCACCCCGAGCCACAGCGCGCCGCCCAGGGTGCCCACCACGATGCCCGCCTGCATGCCGCCGATACGCCGTAGCACCGGCCGGAAGGTCGCACGCGGCCCGGTCTGCCACAGGTTGGTGACCAGCGAGGGTGCGATCAACAATGCGGCCGCGCGCACCGGCGGCATCCACAGCGCGAGCAGCGCCATCGACACCGTCGGCAGCCCGAGCCCGACCACGCCCTTGATCACCCCGGCCAGGAGAAATACCGCGGCGGCGGCGGCCCAGTGGCCTGTTGCCAGTTCGTTCGAGATCGTCATTGCGGCGCAGTCTGCCGGCCTCTGCGACGCCTGGAAATGCGGCATTCGCGCAGCCGGCCTCAGGCACAGGCTGAGGCTCCCGTGCTACCTTGCGGCCTCATCATGCGATTCGATCTCACAGACCTGCGGCTCTTCCTCCACGTCGTGGAGGCCGGGAGCCTGACCGCCGGCGCACAGCGCTCGCACATGACGCTCGCCTCGGCCAGCCAGCGCGTGCGCGGCATGGAAGACGCCCTTGGCAGCCCGCTGCTCACGCGGCACGCGCAGGGCGTACGCCCCACCGAGGCCGGCCGCACCCTGCTGCACCATGCGCGTGTCGTGCTGCAGCAGATGGAACGCATGCGCGGCGAACTCGGGGAATACGGCCAGGGCCTCAAGGGCCACGTGCGCTTCATGTGCGGCACCTCGGCGCTCAACGAGCACCTGCCCGAGGTGCTGAGCCGCTTTCTTGCGCAGCATCCGCGCATCTCGGTCGACCTCGAGGAACGCCCCAGCCCGGACTCCGTCGAGGCGCTGCGCGCGGGCCTGTGCGACATCGGCATCGTCTCGGACGCGGTCGGCACCGAAGGCCTCGAGTGCCACCCCTTCCGCCGCGACGACCTGGTGCTCGTGATGCCGCGCGGCCATGCGCTGGCCAGGCGCCGGCGCGTGCACCTGGCCGAGGTGGCCGACAGCGAATTCGTCGGCCTGACCGAAGACAGCGCGCTGCAGCGGCTGGTGACGCAGCATGCCCGCGCCATGGGCAAGCAACTGGCCTACCGCGTGCGCGTGCGCAACTTCGAGGCGGTGTGCGGCATGGTCGAGCACGGCATCGGCGTGGGCATCGTGCCCCAGACCGCGGCCGTGCGCTGCGCCCGCTCGATGAAGATCGCGCGCGCCGGCCTGAGCGATGCATGGGCCGAGCGCACGCTGATGGCCTGTGTGCGTTCGTCGGAAGATCTGCCGCTCAACGCGCGGCGAATGCTCGAGCACTTGCTGGCGCCGCCCGACAAGGCTGCAGCGAAGTGACCTGACCGCTGAACGCGAGGCCGGCTTGCGGCTCAGCGCAGCTGAACTGCAAGCAGCTGCGCCATCTTTCGCAGCGCTTCTTCCGGAGTCGGCGCGATGTGGATCGAACAGGCCAGCATCAGGTTCAGCGGCTGGCCGAAGTCTTCCACCGCAATGCCGCTGCCGGTCTCGCGCAGCACCCCAGCCGCATCGGGCGCGCACTGCAAGAGAGACCGGGCGCGATCCGCATAGCTGCCCGCGGGCACGCCGTAGGCCACGACCGGAATCCGCAGTGCCACCGCGGCGCCCACCTCGAACACCGTCCCCGAGTCGGGCTCCAGGCCACGGAAGCAAGCGAGGTTGGCCACGACACCATCCGCGCTGCGGAGCCGCTGCATGTTGGCCTCGTAGATCTGCTCTTCCGGCGCGCTGGCACCTGGCTGATCGTTGCCATCGGCCGGCAGCAGGGCCGCAAGCCCCAGCGCATCGCAAGCCGCGGCAAGCCGCACGAAGTGGTCCCTGGCGTCGGGGCGAAAGACATCCGGTCCCGCAAGATAGATCTTCGGGCGTGCCGGAATTTCTGGGTTTGGGTTCATGTGGAGCACATCTTAGAGATGGCTCGATGATCGTTGGGCTCCGCCGCCCTGGCCACTCCGGCATCGGCTTCACTGCGGAACTGCCGCGGCGTGACGCCGTTGCGCAGCCTGAAGCGGCGGCTGAAGTACACCGCGTCGTGGAAACCGCATTGCCGCGCGATGTCGCCGATGCGGGCGTTCGAGGTGACGAGCAACTCCTTCGCGCGCTCGAGGCGGCGCTCGGTCACCAGCTCGGTGAAGGTGCGGTGGGTCTGCTTCTTGAGCAGGTGCGCGAGGTAGTTGGGCGACAGCATCGCGGCCGCCGCGGCATCGTTGAGCGACATCTCCTCGCCCAAGTGCTCGCGCACATAGCGCATCACGCGCTGCAGCGCATCGCGGCCCGGGCTGCGGCCGCTCTGCAGCGCCGCCTGCGCGAGCAGTTGCGGCTCGAGCCGATTGCACGCGAGCGCCATCAGCTGCAGCAGGACGCCGCGGATCGCGCTCCCGGCACCGAAGCGCCGCTCCCGGTTCAACGCCGCGAGCTCATCGAGCCAGGCAAGGATGCGCGCGAAATCGGCCTCGCCAAAGTGGAAGTCCACGTACTCCTGGAACAGGAAAGGCGCAAGCTCGGGCTGGCGCGCCACCGGCACCTCCTCCAGATCGAGCGTCTCCACCGCCAGTTCGGGCCACAGAAAGCCCTGGTCGAAGTTCACGATGGCATAGCGCGCGCCGGGCGGATGCGGCACCACGTGCACGCGGTAGGGCAGCACGAAGCTCAGGTGCCCCGCGGTGAACGGGCGCACCGCGCCGCCGATCACCTGTTGCGAGCCTCCATGGATGCTGACCTGTATCTGGAAGTACTCGTGCCGGTGCGGCCGCGCCAGCACGTCCCGTGCACCTTCGAAGCGAATGTCGAAGTCGAGGTGGTTCGCGCGCTCCTGCATGCCGTAGAGGCGCAGGCTGGATCGAAGGGCCGGCATGGCGCGATGGTAAGCCCTGGCCCCAGGGCTGTTCGTGCGGGCGCCCGGTGTTGCTTGCGTCCTGTTTTTGCGTAGATGCGTGCGGAAGCAGCGGCGCCGCGCGCTCCAGAATGGCCCGGCTGGCACGGCCGGCTTTCATCGCTTACCCAAGAAATCCAGGAGACAAAAATCATGTCCAGTTCACGACGCGGCCTTCTGGCCGGTTCTGCCGCCATGGCCGCCGGCGCGATGACCGGCTGCGCCCTGCCGGCCGGTGCATCGCGCGCGCCGCAGACGCCCTTCACCGTCGCGCAGGCCACGGTTCCGATCGTCGGCAGCGAACAGGTGTTTCCGGTGCGCCGCGTCTATTGCATCGGCCGCAACTATGCGGCCCATGCGCGCGAGATGGGTTCCGATCCCACCCGCGAGCCGCCCTTCTTCTTCCAGAAGCCGACGGACGCGATCCAGGTCGTCACGCCCGGCACCGTGGCCGACCATCCATACCCCCCGCTGACGAAAAACTACCACTACGAAGTGGAACTGGTCGTGGCACTCGGCAAGGGCGGCCGCGACGTCGCCCCGGCGGATGCGCTGGGCCTCGTCTACGGCTACTCGCTCGGGCTGGACATGACCCGCCGCGACCTCCAGCGCGAGATGGGCGACCAGAAAAAGCCGTGGGAAATCGGCAAGAGCTTCGACAAGTCGGCGCCGATCGGGCCGATCCATCCGGTGGCCAAGGTCGGCCACTACACCGACGGCGCGATCTGGCTCAAGGTGAACGGCCAGACCAGGCAGAACGCCACGCTCAAGTACATGATCTGGTCGGTGGCCGAGCAGATCAGCCGGCTGTCCCAGGCTTTCGAGCTGATGCCCGGCGACATCATCTACTCGGGCACGCCCGAGAATGTGGGTCCGGTGGTGCGCGGCGACGTGGTCGAGATCCACATCGACGGCCTGCCGAACCTGTCGGTGCGCATCGTCTGAGCGACGGTGCGCGGCGGCCTCGTCAGCTGCCGGCCACCTTCATGCGGTTGACCAGGACCGACCCGGTGGTCTTGGCGCCAAAGGTGTAGGCATCGGCCCCGATGGCCTCGATGCCCATCAGCATGTCCTTCAGGTTGCCGGCAATGGTGATCTCGTGTACCGGGAAGGCAATGCGGCCCTTCTCGACCCAGAAGCCGCTGGCGCCGCGCGAATAATCGCCGGTCACGTAGTTCACGCCCTGCCCCATCAGCTCGATCACGAACAGGCCGGTGCCGAGCTTGGCGAGCATGGCGTCGAGGTCGTCGCCGGCCTTGGTGAGGCGCGAGCTCAGGATCAGGTTGTGCGAGCCGCCGGCGTTGCCGGTGGTCTTCATGCCCAGCTTGCGCGCCGAATAGGTCGAGAGAAAATAGCCCTCGAGCCGCCCGGCATCGACCACCTTGCGCGCGCGGGTCACCACGCCTTCGTCGTCAAACGGCGAACTGCCCTTGCCGCGCAGGATGTGCGGGTCTTCCGCCACGTCCACGTGCTTGGGCAGGACCGGCTTGCCGAGCGAATCGAGCAAAAAGGTGCTCTTGCGGTACAGCGCCCCGCCGCTCACGGCCTGCACCAGCCCGCCCAAGAGGCCCACGGCCAGCGGCGACTCGAACAGCACCGGGCATTCGGTGGTCTTGATCTTGCGCGACTTGAGCCGGCTCAGCGCCCGTTCGGCGGCGTAGCGGCCCACGGCCTGCGGGCTGGCCAGCTCGCCGGCCGATCGCATGGAGCTGTACCAGGAGTCGCGCTGCATGTCGTCGCCCTTGCCGGCGATGGGCGCGACCGAAATCGAATGCCGCGAGCTCGCATAGCCGCCGCGGAAACCATGCGTATGGGCGCTGAAGAAGTGGCTCTGCTGGGCCGAGACGCCCGCGCCTTCGCTGTTGGTGATGCGCTTGTCGGTCGAAAGCGCTGCTTCTTCGCATTCCAGCGCCAGCCTGGCGGCCTGCTCGCTGGTCACGTCCCAGGGGTGGAACAGGTCGAGTTCCGGGTGGACCTTGGCAATGTCTTCCTCGTCGGGAAGACCGCTGACCGGGTCTTCGGCCGTGAAGCGGGCGATGTCGTAGGCGGCCTGCACCGTCTGGGCAATGGCGGCTTCGGAGAAGTCGGAGGTGCTGGCGTTGCCGCGGCGGTGGCCCACGTAGACCGTGATGCCCAGCGACTTGTCGCGGTTGCGCTCGACGTTCTCGAGTTCGCCCTTGCGGACCGAGACGCTGAGGCCGCAGCCCTCGGAGGCCTCGGCGCCGGCATCGGTGGCACCGAGCTTTTTGGCGTGGGCCAGGGCCGAGTCGACCAGGTTTTCGAAGAAGGAGCGGCTGTAGGCGAAGCCGGAATCGGCGCGCGAGGAGGATGTCGTCATGTGGTGGCTATGATACTTGCGCACCCCACATTCCGTTTTCCCTCCAGCTTCCCACTGCGCATTGCACGCGTTGCAACGCCGCACGGTGCGGCCCAGAATCCACCCCATGTCCCGCAAACCCAAAAAAGGCTATTTCGTCCGTGGCCAGTTCGTCGCCGAAGGCAGCGAGCTCGACCTGGAGCTCAAGCGCGAGCTCAAGGGCACCGACGAAGCCAGCCGCACCGATCTCAAGCGCGAAAGCGACGAACTGCAAAAACTCGGCACCGAGCTGCTCGGCCTGCGCGCCGGCCTGTTCGATGCGCTCCCGCTCGACGAAAAACTGATCGACGCCGTGGCCGAGGCCAAGCGCATCACCAATTTCGAGGGCAAGCGCCGCCAGATGCAGTTCATCGGCAAGCTGATGCGCAAGCTGGAGCCCGAGGTGCTGGAGGCCGTGAAGCTCGCCCTGACCGAGCAGAACAGCGTGCCGGCGGCCGAAACCGCCGCGCTGCACGAGGCCGAACGCTGGCGCGACCGGCTGATTGCCGACGACGACGCCCTCGGCGGCTGGATCGAAACCCACCCCGCCACCGATTCCCAGCAGCTGCGCGCCCTGGTGCGCCAGGCCCGCAAGGACATGAAGTCCGGCCCCGCCGGTGAAGCGCCGCGCCAGGGCAAGGCCTACCGCGAGATCTTCCAGCTGGTGCGTGCCCAGCTGGCGGTGCACGGTGGCGCCGACCACGCTGCGGAGGCTGCCGCGCAAGACCGGGAAGACGACGCATGAGCGCCCTGTCTTCTGCACCTGATTCGGTCCGCATCGGCATCGTCTCCATCAGCGACCGTGCCTCCAGCGGCACCTACGAAGACAAGGGCCTGCCTTCGCTGAAGGAATGGCTCGGCCGGGCGCTGAAGAATCCCATCGATTTCGAGGCCCGTCTGATTCCCGACGAGACGGCCCTCATCAGCGCCACGCTGATCGAGCTGGTGAACGCCGGTTGTTCGCTGGTGCTGACCACGGGTGGCACCGGCCCGGCATTGCGCGATGTGACGCCCGAGGCCACCCTGGCCGTGGCCCACAAGGAAATGCCCGGCTTCGGCGAGCAGATGCGCCAGATCAGCCTGCGCTTCGTGCCCACCGCGATCCTTTCACGCCAGGTGGCGGTGATCCGCGACAAGAGCCTGATCATCAACCTGCCAGGGCAGCCCAAATCGATTGCGGAAACGCTCGAAGGGCTCAAGGACACCGAAGGCGTGCAGGTCGTGCCGGGCATCTTTGCGGCGGTGCCCTATTGCATCGACCTGATCGGCGGGCCGTACCTGGAGACCGACGACACGGTCTGCAAGGCGTTCCGGCCCAAGACGGCCATCCGGCCGCCGCGCTAGGCGGCCGCGGCGCGCTGCCCGAACCAGGCGTCGAAGCCGGTCGGCGCGAGGCGCGCACCGGCAGCCGGCGTGAGCGAGCGGTCGTCGAGGCGCACGCCGAAGTAATCCGCGTTGGCATCGGTGACCACTTGCCGGGAGTCGCCTGTCGCGGCGAGATAGCGCCGCACCAGGTCGTCCAGCGGCACCGCCTCGGGGCCGGCGATTTCCACGCGCCCGCCGGCCGGCGGCTCGTTCACGATCTCGGCCAGCGCCGCGGCCACATCTTCCGCCGCAATCGGCTGCACCAGTGCGTGCGACAGGCGGATCTCGCTGCCCGCGGCGCCCGCGTTCGCAATGCCGCCAAGGAACTCGAAGAACTGCGTGGCCTGCACGATCGTGTAGGGCACGGGCGAGGCCTCGATCAGGTCCTCCTGAGCCTGCTTGGCCCGAAAATAGCCGCTCGCGAGCAGCCGGTCGGTGCCGACGACCGACAGCGCGATATGGTGGGCCACACCGGCTTCGGCCTCGGCCGCGAGCAGGTTGCGCCCCGAGGTCTCGAAGAAGCGCAGCACGGCCTCGTCCTCGAACGACGGCGAGTTCGCCACGTCGACGACCACCTGTGCACCTGCCAGCGCCTCCTTCAGGCCCCGGCCCGTGAGCGTATCGACGCCCGTGGAGGGTGAGGCGGCAACGACTTCGTGGCCGGCGTGGCGCAGCTTGGCGGCGAGTTTCGAGCCGATGAGGCCGGAGCCTCCGATGACGACGATCTTCATGGTCGATTCCTTGTGAAAGGGAGTCCAGAGAACGTCCCCCTTGGACGTCCATGCGAGAAAGACGCGCGACGGGGATGGTTTGTGACACCGGGACCGGAAACTACTTGGAATCGGCCCGTGGGTAAAGCTCGGCGCAACGCCCTTTCTCCTCGTGGCGCCGGTGCGCCATGCGGTAGAGCAGCGGCAGCACCAGCAGCGTCAGCGCGGTCGATGACAGGATGCCGCCAATCACCACCGTGGCCAGGGGACGCTGCACCTCCGCGCCGGTGCCGGTGGCGATCGCCATCGGCACGAAGCCCAGCGATGCGACCAGCGCGGTCATCAGCACCGGCCGCAGCCGCGTGAGCGCCCCTTCGCGGATCGCCGCATCGAGCGGCAACCCGCCGTCGCGCAGGTTGCGGATGAACGAGATCATCACCAGCCCGTTGAGCACCGCCACGCCTGAAAGCGCGATGAAGCCCACCGCCGCGGAGATCGACAGCGGAATGCCGCGCAGCCACAGCGCGACGATGCCACCCGTGAGCGCGAACGGAATGCCGGTGAACACCAGGAGGCCGTCCTTCAGATTGCCGAACATCGCAAACAGCAGCGTGAACACCAAGAGCAGCGACACCGGCACCACCACCCGCAGCCGCTCGGTGGCGGAGGCGAGGTTCTCGTACTGGCCGCCCCAGGCTGTCCAGTAGCCCGGCGGAATGCTCACTTTGCGCATCGCTTCTTCCGCCTCGGCCACGAAGGAGCCAAGGTCGCGGCCGCGCACATTGGCGCTCACCACGATGCGGCGCTTGCCGTTCTCGCGGCTGACCTGGTTCGGTCCAGGCGCAAGCTCCAGCGCGGCCACTTCGCCGAGCGGGATGAAGCTGGTGCGCTGCTGCGCCTCCGCGCCTGCGCCCCTGGGCAGCGCCACGGGGAGGCGCTTGATCGCCTCCAGGTCGGTGCGCAGGTGCTCGGGCAGGCGCACGATGATGTCGAAGCGCCGGTCGCCGTCGAACAGCGTGCCCGCCTCGCGGCCGCCCACCGCGATGGAGATCGCCTCCTGCACGTCGCCCACGTTGAGGCCGTAGCGCGCAGTCTTGCTGCGATCGATGTTCACCGTGAGCATCGGCAGGCCGGTGGTCTGCTCGACCTTGACCTCGGCAGCGCCGGGGATCTTGCCCAGCACGCCCGACACCTCGGCCGCGGTCTTGTCCAGCACCTCCATGTCGTCGCCGAAGATCTTCACGGCCACGTCACTGCGCACGCCGGAGATCAACTCGTTGAAACGCAGCTGGATCGGCTGCGAGAACTCGTAGTTGTTGCCCGGCAGCATCTCCACCTCTTCCTGCACGGCCGCGAGCAGCTCGGCGCGCGTGCGCCGCGATGTACCTTGCGATGCGGGCCACTCGCCCTCGGGCTTCAGCATGATGTAGCCGTCGGAGATGTTCGGTGGCATCGGGTCCGACGCGATCTCGGCCGTGCCGGTGCGCGCGAACACGCGCTCGATCTCCGGAAACTTCGCCTTCAGCGTGCGTTCGATCTGCTTTTGCATCTCGACCGATTGCGTAAGGCTGGTGCCCGGAATGCGCAGCGCCTGAACGGCGAAGTCGCCCTCGCCCAGGCTGGGCACGAACTCCGTGCCCAGCCGCGTGGCCAGCAGGCCCGAGAGCACCACCGCCACAACGGCCGTGGTGATGACCAGCGGCTTGGCTCCCATGGCGCGCGCCAGCAGCGGCGCGTAGCCGCGCCTGGCCCAGTGCATCAGGCGGTTCTCCTTCTCGCTGACCTTGTTGCCGATGAAGAGCGCCACAGCCGCCGGAATGAACGTGATCGACAGGATCATCGCGCCCAGCAGCGCGATCACCACGGTGAAGGCCATCGGGTGGAACAGCTTGCCCTCCACACCCGTGAGCGCAAAGATCGGCAGGTACACGATCATGATGATCAGCTGGCCGAACAAAAGCGGGCGCCGCGCCTCCTGCGAGGCCGCGAACACTTCATGGAAGCGCTCGCTGCGCGTCAACGGCCGCCCATGCTTCGCCTGTGCATGGGCCAGGCGCCGCACGCAGTTCTCCACGATCACGACCGCGCCGTCGATGATGATGCCGAAGTCCAGCGCGCCCAGGCTCATGAGGTTGGCACTGATCCTCTGGTTCACCATGCCGGTGAAGGTGAACAGCATCGACAGCGGAATCACCAGCGCGGTGATCAGCGCCGCGCGGATGTTGCCAAGAAACAGGAACAGGATGGCAATGACCAGCACTGCGCCTTCGAGCAGGTTCTTCTTCACTGTGGCAATGGCTTTGTCGACCAGCACGGTGCGGTCGTACACGGTCACGGCCTTCACGCCCGCGGGCAGCGTTCGGTTGATTTCCTGCATCTTCTTGTCGACCGCCCGAGAGACGGTGCGGCTGTTCTCGCCGATCAGCATGAACACCGTGCCGAGGACCACCTCGCGGCCGTTGTCGGTCGCCGCGCCGGTGCGCAGTTCCTGGCCAATGCCCACATCGGCCACGTCGCGCACGCGCAGCGGCACCCCACCGGCGTTGCCGAGGATCACGTTGCCGATGTCCTCCACCGACTTCACCTGGCCGGGCGCGCGAATCAGGTATTGCTCGCCCCGCTTCTCGATGTAGCCCGCGCCCACGTTGGCGTTGTTGCGCTCCAGCGCGGCCACCAGGTCGGTCATCGCGAGGCCGTGCGCCAGCAGCTTTGCAGGGTCGGGCGCGATCTGGAACTCCTTGGCGTAGCCGCCGATGGAGTTGATCTCGGTCACGCCCTTCACGTTGCGCAGCTGCGGCTTGATGATCCAGTCCTGGATCTCGCGCAGGTCGGTCGGCGTGTAGGGCCTGCCGTCGGCCTTCTTCGCGCCCTCTTCCGCTTCGACCGTCCAGAGATAGATTTCGCCCAGGCCGGTCGAGATCGGGCCGATCACGGGCGAGATGCCGTTCGGCATGCTTTCGCGCACCGACTGGATGCGCTCGTTCACGAGCTGCCGCGCAAAGTAGATGTCGGTGCCGTCCTCGAAGATCACCGTCACCTGCGAGAGGCCGTAGCGCGAGAGCGACCGGGTCTGCTGCAGGCCCGGCAGGCCGGCCATCACCGTCTCGATGGGATAGGTCACGCGCTGCTCGGCCTCCAGCGGCGAATGGCCGGGCGCGGCCGTGTTGACCTGCACCTGCACGTTGGTGATGTCGGGCACCGCGTCGATCGGCAGCTTCTGGTAGCTGAAGATGCCGAGCGCGGCCATGCCCAGCACCGCGACCAGGATCAGCCAGCGCTGCTCGATGGAAAACCGGATGACTCGTTCGAACATTCGGCGTCCTCAGTGGGTGTGCGTGGCAGAGCTCTTGCCCTGCTGCGACTTGACGACGAAGCTGCCGCTCGCGGCATACGCGGTGCCGGGCACGAGGCCGCTCACGATCTCGATGCGCCGGCCGTCGCTGCGCCCGGTCTGCACCGCCTGCGGCATGAAGCCGCCGGGCACCTTGGCGAAGACGGTGGGTTTGCCTTCCACCGTCTGCACCGCCTCGGCCGACACCGTCACCGGGGCCTCGACTTCGGACGAGGCAAGCTCCACGTTCACGAACAGCCCAGGCCGCCACACGCGCTGCGGATTCATCACCGTGACGCGCGCCGTCGCTGTACGCGTCTGCGCGCCGATGAGCGAACCCACGTACGACACCGTGCCGCTGGCTGTCTGGTCGAAGGCGCTGGAGCGGATGGTCACCGGTTCGCCGATGCGAACGAGGTTGAGGTTGTTGGCGGCCACGCTGATCTCGGCCCAGACCGTGGAGAGATCCGAAATGGTGAAGACGCTGGCGTCTTCCTTGACCGACTCGCCGAGCGCGATGTGCTTCTCGACCACCATGCCGTCGAACGGCGCGCGCAGCTCGTAGCGGCCAAGCGCCGAGGAGCCCGGCGTGGCGCCCAGCGCCAGCAGCTTCTGGTTGGCGTTGGCCACGGCAATCTGCGCCTCCTGCATGGCCTGCTCCGCCTGCAGGTAGTCCTGCTGGGCGGAGATTTTTTCCTCCCAGAGCTTCTTCTCACGCTGGTAGGTGGTGCGGGCCAGTTCCAGCCGGCGCTGCGCGGATTGCAGTTCGCTGCGCTGCTCCGAGAGCCCCGGGCTCGACAGCACAGCCAGCACCTGGCCGCGTTTCACCTCCTGGCCGAGGTCGGCCGGCACGCTCTCGACCACGCCCGCCACGCGCGGCACGACGTGGGCCGTGCGGTCTTCGTTGAACTTGATCTCGCCCGGCAGTTGCAGCAACGACCGGATGCGCGCGGGGCCGGCGCTTTCGATGGCCAGGCCGGCGGCCTTGATCTGCTCGTCGGTGAAGACGATTTTTTTCTCGTCTTCTCGTTCTTCGTGCGCCTCGCCGGTGTGGCCCTTGGCTTCGCCATGGCCATGGCCGTGCGCCTCGCCCTCTTCATGGGGCTCGCCCTCGGCATGCTCTGCGGCTTCCGAATGTCCGGCGGCTTCGGGTTGGGCAGGCGTGGTGCGCAGGATCATTGCGCCGGCCGCGAGGCCCACCACCAGCACGGCCACGATGGCCAGCCACTGCTTCTTGCCGACGTGTTCGGCGAAGGTCTTGCGTTCTTGCGTGTTCATGATTCGTGGAGTCCTTGAGTCCTGGTCAGCGCGGGCCGGGTGCCGCACGGGGGGTTTCCTCAACGCCGGCGCCGAGCAGCCGGTCGAGTTCGCCGGCCGCGCGATGGGCCTCGGCCAGGGCAAGCAGGTGCTGGCTGCGCACCTGGAACAGCGTGCGCTGGGCATCGAGCGCGTCGAGAAAACTGAACTTTCCGAGCTCGAAGCCCCGGGCGGCGGCCTGGCGGGCGGCTTCGGCGCCGGGCAGCGCGTCGCGCTGGAGCGTCTCGGCGGTGGCGCGCGCCGAACGCAGGCGCTCGGTGGCCTGTGCCACGTCGGCACGCAGCTGAAGTTCGGCCGCCAGCAGGTCGTCGCGCGCCTTCTCTTCGCGGCTCAGCGCCTCGGCGATGTTGCCGCGGTTGGTGTCGAAGATCGGCAGCGGCACCGACACGCCCACCACGACCTGGTTGCGTCCGCTGCCGCCGCCCATGCCTTCATCGGCCGGCACGCGCTTCGCGCCCAGCGACACGGTGATGTCGGGCACGCGCCGGGCCTGCTCCAGTTCCGACAGCGCCTGGCGCCGTTCGACCTCGAGCCGCGCCTGGCGCAGCACCGGCGCCTCGGAAAGCCGGCTCTGCACGTCCGCAATCGCCGCGGGCAACTGGTCGAGCGCGCCGTCTGCGTGCGTGAAGCGCGGCGACGCATTGCCCCAGAGCGCAGCAAGTTGCCGGCGCGCCGAGCGCAGCGCGCCCTCGGCCTGCAGCAGCTCGACGCGGATGCCGGCCTCGGCCACGCGCGCACGGTTCTCCTCCAGCGGCGAAACCTTTCCGGCCGCCACCCGGTTGGCGGCGGCGCGGGTTGCCGCGTCTGCAAGTCCGACCGAGTCTTGCGCCAGCCGCAGACGCTCCTGCGCGGCCAGCACGTCGAAGAACAGCGTGATCGCCGATGCACGCAGCTCGGAATGCCGCGCAAGCAGCGCCGATGCGGCCTGGTCGCGGGCACGCTCGGCCGCCGCCACGCGGGCCGCGCGCTTGCCGCCCAGCTCGATGGGCTGGCTCAGTTGCAGCGTCGTGGTGCGGTTGTCGCGCCGCAGGTCTTCCACCTGCGCGCCGAACACCGGGTTGGGCCAGGCTCCGGCCTGCACCACGGCCGCATCGGTGGCCTCCCGTTCGTGCGCGGCGGACGAGAGTCCGGGGTTGAACTGCCGTGCCAGCGCGAGCGCGCTGCGCAGATCCAGCGGGCCCGCGGGCTCTGCCGCTCCTGGGGCAGCCTGCCCGAGCGGCGAAGGGTTGGAACCGGCAACGGTTTGTGAAAATGCCGGGGACGCCGCCAAGGCCATGACGGCCAGCGGCACGAAGAGCGTGCGCATCGAATTCTCCTGGGTTGCAAAACAACGGGCGGACGAATTCGGCGAGAGCTCAGCTGATGTGGGTACTCAGAGGGTGTGGATCGTTCTCTCGCCGAATCAAACGGCGAGAGGCCATGCAGGACGCACGGGCACTTCGGAGATATGCGAGATGAAATGCTCCGCGGGAATGACGCGCAGCGCCTGCGCAACGGGCAGGCCGTTCGTGCGGTCGGTGGCCGAGGGCACATGCTGTGCGTGGCCCAGATGGCAAGCGGCGCAATCGCCCACCTCCCCGTTCGGCTGGGTGCCCGGGCTCTTTTGCGCGTCGTCGGCGCGGGCGCTGTCGCTGCTTCTGGCTGGCTCGTGCTCGTGGTGCCCCCAGTGGCGGGGCTGGGCATCGCGTTCATGCTGGCAATAGGCCGCCGACGCCGCCCAGCTGAGCTGGAACGGAAGCAGGAACAGCAAGAAGATCTGAAGCCAGCGGCGCATGATCCAAAAAGTATATCGGCGCCACGGGCCCCGCTGGCCTGCAATGCCCTTGCGGTTTGCAGGTTGCGGCGCAATGGATGACAAGCGCGCGGCGTTCAGGCTGTCGTTCGGCGTGTGAATCCGTAACCTCCGCCGGGCCGCTCCACGGCGGACATTTCAATGATGCGAATACTTGTCATCGAAGGCGAGCCCGGACTGGGCGACGATCTGAAGAAGGGCCTGGAAGGAAGCGGCCATGCGGTCGACACCGCACGCGACGGCGTCGAAGGCCGCCTGCGGGCCACCGAGGGCGGATACGCACTGGTCCTGCTCGACGTGATGCGCCCCGGGGTCGACGGCTTTGCGGTGCTGCGGGCGATCCGGCGCACCAGCAACGTGCCCGTGCTGGTGCTCACCGACCGCGACACGGTCGAAGACCGGGTCAGCGGCCTGCAGCAAGGTGCCGACGACTACCTCGTCAAGCCCTTCTCGCTTTCCGAACTGCTGGCGCGCGTGGAGGCCCTGCCGGGCCGGGGCACGCGCCAGCCGTCCACCGTGCTGCGGCTCGCCGACCTGGCGCTAGACCCGGGCAGCCGCACGTGCGTTCGCAACCGCACGCGCATCGACCTCACGGCCAAGGAGTTCATGCTGCTGGCGGTGCTGCTGCGCCACTGCGGGCAGGTACTTTCACGCCGCACGCTCGGCGAACAAGTGTGGGATGCGTCCTTCGACAACGACAGCAACGTGGTCGAAGTAGCCATTCGCAGGCTGCGCAGCAAGATCGACGACCCTTTCGACGTCAAGCTGCTGCACACGGTGCGCGGCGGCGGCTACGTGCTCGAAGATCGCTCCTGATCGCCGGCACGCAGCGCCTTGCGGCCGATGCACAGCGTCATCAGCGGTCCCGTCATCGCGGTGGTGGCCAGGGCCATCACCAGCAGCATGGTGAACAGCTCGGGGCCGATCAGACCCACGTCGAACCCGATCTTGATCACGATCAACTCCATGAGCCCGCGCGCGTTCATGAGGGAACCGGTGGCCAGGCTGTCGCGCCAGCTGTAGCCTGCAATGCGCGCGCCAGCCGCGCCGCCGGCAATCTTGCCGACGGTGGCCACGCCCACGATCAGCAGCATCGCACCCAGGCTCGCACCGGAGAAGGCGTTCGCCGTGGTGCCCAGCCCCGCAAGCGCGAAGAACAGCGGCATCAGCACCACGATGGAAATCGGCTCGATGCGTTCGCTCAGCGAGCGCAGCAGGCGGTCGTCGCGCGGCAGGCAGGCACCGAACAGGAAGGCACCGAACACCGCGTGCAGGTGCAGCCATTCGGTCAGCAACGCGGTGAGCAACAGGCCGATCATCAGCGAGGCCATCACCGTGGTCGAAGGCTCGCCGTCGGGCGCCTTCACGCGCAGCAGCCAGGCAAAGGCGGGCTTCAGGCCGAAGAACAGGAAGGCGAGCATCACGACCACGCCGACGGTGATCTTGATCAGGCTCTCGTAGCCCTCGCCCGCGCCAACCAGCGCCACCACGAAAGCCAGCAGGATCCAGGCGAACACGTCGACCACCGCCGCGGCACTGAGCGAGAGCTGGCCGAAGGCCGTGCGCGTCATGCCGCGATCCTTGAGGATGCGCGCCATGACGGGAAAGGCCGTGATGGAAAGCGCCGCCGCCATGAAGAGCGCAAAGGGCCAGAAAGCGACACCGGCCGGCGCGAGCGTGGGGTACAGCGCAGGCGAGATCGCAATGCCCAGCGCCAGCGGCACGATCACGCTGAGCACGCCCACGGCGCCCGCCGCCTTGAGTTGCGCCCGCATGTTCCGCGTGGCCCGCAGTTCCAGGCCCACCACGAACATGAACAGCACCAGCCCCACCGTCGACAGCGAAGAAAGGCCCTGCAGCGAGTCCTTGGCAAACAGCTGCGCGTGCAGCGAGGGGAACAGCGCGCCCATGACCGCCGGGCCGAGCATGAGGCCCGCCGCCATTTCACCCACCACGCCCGGCTGGCCAAGGTAGCGAAGCACCCAGCCGCACAGGCGCGCGGTGGTCAGGATGACGACAAGTTGCAGCAGGAGGGAGGTGACGGACATCGAGGGTGGGGTCGGCAAGGCGAAACAGTCGATGTTAGTTCCAAGCCATGTCGCCGAGCCAGCGGCTGGCCCACTGGTTCAGCGCGAGGCGTTTGGCCCCCCGGGCACTCACCTGGATGCGCGCATCAGCCGCAAGCCGTTCGCCACCACCAGCAGGCTCGCCCCCATGTCCGCGAACACCGCCATCCACATCGTCGCGCCGCCGAACACCGCGAGCACGAAGAACACGGCCTTGATGCCGAGCGCCAGCGTGATGTTCTGCCACAGTACCGAATGCGCGCGGCGCGAGAGGCGAATCGTTTCGGGAATGCGCCGCAGGTCGTCGTTCATGATGACCACGTCGGCCGCCTCCATGGCGGTGTCGGTACCGGCGCCGCCCATCGCAAAGCCGATGTCGGCTTGCGCGAGAGCCGGCGCGTCGTTGATGCCGTCACCCGCCATGCCGGCCATGCCGTAGCGCCGCTGCAGCGCCTTGATGGCATCGAGCTTCTCCTCGGGCAGCAGGTTGCCGCGCACGTCGTCGATGCCCGCGTGAGCGCCGATCGCCCTGGCCGTGGCGGCGTTGTCGCCGGTCAGCATCACGGGCGTGACGCCCAGCGCGCGCAGTTCGGCCATGGCCGCCTGCGAAGAAGGCTTGATGGTGTCGGCCACCGCGAACAGCGCCAGCACCGCATGGCCGGAGGCCAGCAGCGTGACAGTGCGTCCCGCTTCCTCATGCCGCTTCAGCTCGGCTTCGAGCGCGGGGCTGCACAGCTTCTGCTCTTCGATGAGGCGACGGTTTCCAAGCACATAGCTGCGGCCTTGGCGGGTGGCCTGCACGCCGCGTCCGGGCAGGGCCGTGAAGTCGCCCACCGGCTGGTGCTCGCGCTTCAGGCCTTCGGCAATGGCCTTCGACACCGGGTGATCGGAGCGGCCCGCGATGCTTGCGGCAATGGCGAGGATTTCACCCTCGTCCGCCGTCTTGTCGAGCAGGCTGGTTTCGACCAGCTTCGGCTTGCCTTCGGTGATGGTGCCCGTCTTGTCGAGTGCCAGGGCCTTGAGCTTGCGTGCCTCTTCGAGGTAGGTGCCGCCCTTGATCAGGATGCCGCGCCGCGCAGCCGATGCCAGCGCACTCACGACCGTGACGGGTGTCGAGATGACGAGCGCGCACGGGCATGCGATGACCAGCAGCACCAGCGCCTTGTAGACGGCCTCCATCCAGGCCCAGCCCATGAGCCAAGGCGTGAGCACCGCCACGGCCACTGCCAGCGCGAAGACCGCGGGTGTATAGACGGCGGCGAACCGGTCGACGAAGCGCTGCGTGGGCGCGCGCGAGCCCTGCGCCTCTTCAACCGCATGGATGATGCGAGCCAGCGTTGTGTTGGCAGCCACGGCCGTGACGCGGAATTCGAGCGCGGCCGTCTGGTTGATGGTGCCCGCAAACACCGCGTCGCCCACCGACTTGTCGACCGGAATGCTCTCGCCGGTCACGGGTGCCTGGTCGATGGCGCTCATGCCCTCCGTCACCACGCCATCGAGCGGCACGCGCTCGCCGGGGCGAATGCGCACGAGGGCGCCGAGCGCTACAGTGTCCGCCTTTGCCGTCTTCCAGCTGCCGTCGGGCTGCCTGACATCGGCCAGTTCAGGCGCCAGCGCCAGGAGGCCCTGAATGGCATTGCGGGCGCGGTCGACAGCACGCGCCTCGATCATTTCCGCGATCGCATAGAGCGCCATCACCATCGCCGCCTCGGGCCATTGGCCGATGACGAAGGCGCCCGTGACCGCCACGGCCATCAGGGCGTTGATGTTCAGGCGCCCGCGCACCAACGCGGCGAAGCCCTTCTTGTAGGTGTCGAGCCCGGCCAGCGCGATGGCTGCGAGCGCCAACCCCATCTCCACCGCCGTGAACCCGATGCCCTCCGGTGCGAGAAAGGAAACCGTCTCGGCCGCGATGGCCAATGCCAGCGCGGCCACCAGCCGCAAGAGCTCCGGCGTCATGAGGCCAGCGGCGCGCACCGTGCCGGGAGCGGCCGGCGCACCGGCCACCTCGTTCAGCGGCTCGGGTTTGAACCCCGCCTTGCGGATGGCCTCGAGCGCATCGGGCAAGGCAGCGTCTTCGGCGGTGATCGCCACCGTCCGTTCGCCGAGCCGAAAACACAGCCCGCTGATGCCGCCGACGGGCTCGAGCGCGCGGCGGATCTCGGACTCTTCCACGGCGCAATCCATGGTGGGAATGCGGAAGAGCAAGGCGCCCTTCGGGTTGTCTGCGGCATCGGCGGAGGCGACCGCCGCCGATCCACATGCGGAGTTGCCGCAGCAGGCCGTTTCGGCCGGCGCGTGCGAATGCGCATGCGCGTGCGGCGCCACCGGTTTCAGAGCGTTCTGTTTCGTCATGAAGCGCATTGGAAACCCTGAAGCAGGTGTAGAGTCAAACGCTGTATTCCTCTACTTCGCTTCTTGCCGCATCATGAAAATCGGAGAACTGGCCAAGGTCGCGAACACGCCGGTCGAAACCATCCGGTACTACGAGCGCGAGCAGCTGTTGCCCGAGCCGGCGCGCACCGAAGGCAACTACCGCATCTACGACGACGAGCATGCGCAGCGGCTGGGCTTCATCCGGCGCTGCCGTTCGCTGGACATGACGCTCGACGAAATCCGCAGCCTGCTGCGCTTTCGCGATGCGCCGGGCAAGGATTGCGGCGAAGTCAACCAGCTGCTGGACGACCACATCGGCCACGTGGCCGCGCGCATCTCCGAACTCAAGACACTGGAGAAGCAGCTGAAGGCCCTGCGCCAGCAATGCGGCGGACCCGAATCAGCGCAGAACTGCGGCATCCTGCAGGAGCTGGACACCGCAGCGCTCGCGACAGAGCCGTTCGGGCAGCACGCGGGGCATGTGCATGGCTCGCTGCACACGGCCGCGAAACGCCCGACGTGAAAGGCCCCGCTACTTGCCGATGAGCTGCGTGAGCTTCTCCGCCTCGAAGCTCTCGTCACGCGCCGCATCACAGGGCACGCAGTCCTTGGTACCGGGATGCGCGGACAGCTTCTCGATGGCCTGCCACAGCAGCGCGATCTGGTGTTCCTGGCTCGCGGCACTGTCGACGAGGCCTCGCATGGCCTGGCTCAGCGGGTCGTCGTCCTGCGTGATGCCGTAGGCGGAGAACTTCTGCGGCGCGGCCACATCGGCGCTCTCGCCGGCTTTCGACGGGATGATGCGTGCGGGAATGCCCACCGCGGTCGCCCCTGCCGGCACCGGCTTGATGACCACCGCGTTGCTGCCGATCTTGGCGCCATCGCCGACGACGAACCCGCCCAGCACCTTGGCGCCCGCGCTCACCACCACGTTGCGCCCCAGCGTCGGATGCCGCTTGGTGCCCTTGTAGAGCGAGGTGCCGCCCAGCGTCACACCCTGGTAGATGGTGCAGCCATCGCCGATCTCGGCGGTTTCGCCCACCACCACGCCCATGGCATGGTCGAAGAACACCCGCTCGCCGAGCTTGGCCGCGGGATGGATCTCGATGCCGGTGAGCCATCGGGCCCAGTGCGCGATGAAGCGCGCCGGCCACTTGAAACCGTGCGTCCAACACGCATGCGCCCAGCGGTGCAGCACCACGGCATGGAAGCCGGGGTAGACCGTGATCACTTCCCAGGCGCTGCGGGCGGCCGGGTCGCGTTCGAGGATGCACCGGATGTCGGCGCGCATTCGAGAAAACATCGCTGCCTTTGTTGTCGTTATATCGATAGGGGCCGGGCAGTCTAAAGCGCGGGGTCTTCGCGTACGGGCGATGGGGTTTTAGGCGCGTGGGCGGCGTCGGCCATGGCCTTGGCGATGCCGCGGAGGATGTGAATCTCCTCCGGCGTGGGCTGGGCGCGGTTGAAAAGCTGCTGCAGGCGGGGCATCAGCTTCTTGGGCGCCTGCGGGTCGAGAAAACCGATTTCCACCAGCGAGCGTTCCCAGTGGTCGAGCATGCCGGCCACCGCCTTCGCATCGGCCGCCTGCACAGGCGCCGTGGCGTCGCGCACCTCGTAGCCACCCAGGGCCAGCCGCCATTCGTAGGCAATCACCTGGATGGCGGCGCCGAGGTTCAGGGAGCCGAATTTCGGATCGGTAGGAATGCTCAGCGCCACGTTGCAGCGGTAGACGTCTTCGTTGCGCATGCCGAAACGCTCGGAGCCGAAGAGGAAGGCCACGTGCTGGTCGTCCTGCTTCGCAAGCGGCTCCAGGTGCTCGCGCGGGGTGCGCGTAGGCGGGCCGAAGTCGCGCGGGATCATGGCGGTGGCGCACAGGTGGGTCACGCCGCCGAGCGCCTCGTCCAGCGTTTCGACGATGCGGGCGTTGTTCAGGACATCGAGTGCGCCGCTCGCGCGCTGGATGGTTTCTTCCCGCCGCAGCACGTTGGCCCAGCGCGGCGCCACCAGCACCAGGTCGTCGAATCCCATGGTCTTCATGGCACGGGCGGCGGCGCCCACGTTGCCGGCATGGCTGGTCTGGATCAGGATAAAACGGGTGCGCATGGGGGGTTTGGAGACACAAAACGGCGGAGCCGGTAAAATGCCCGATTCTCGCCGCCCGCATCGCCGGGCCGCTCATCGGGGCGCCAGCCGCTTCTTCCGCCGTTCTTCTCACAATCCAATGTCGTCCCCCAACCTGCATCCCATGCTCAATGTGGCCGTCAAGGCCGCACGCGCCGCCGGCGCGATCATCAACCGCGCCGCCCTCGACGTCGAGGCCGTGCGCATCTCGCAAAAGCAGGTCAACGACTTCGTCACCGAAGTCGATCACGCCAGCGAGCAGGTCATCATCGAAACGCTGCTTGGCGCGTATCCGGGGCACGGCATCCTGGCCGAAGAATCGGGCACCCAGCATGGCGCCCAGGATTCAGACTACGTCTGGATCATCGATCCGCTCGACGGCACCACCAACTTCATCCACGGCTTTCCGGTCTACTGCGTTTCCATCGCGCTGTCGGTGCGCGGCAAGATCGAACAGGCGGTCATCTACGACCCGAGCCGCAACGACCTCTTCACCGCCACCAAGGGCCGCGGCGCCTACATGAACGAGCGCCGCATCCGCGTTTCCAAGCGCACCCGGCTGAGCGAATGCCTGGTATCCACCGGCTTCCCGTTCCGCAGCGGCGACAACTTCAAGCAGTACCTGGCCATCATGGCCGACATGATGCCCCGCATGGCCGGCCTGCGCCGCCCCGGCGCCGCAGCGCTCGACCTGGCCTACGTGGCGGCCGGCTTCACCGACGGCTTCTTCGAGACCGGCCTCAATCCCTGGGACGTGGCCGCGGGTTCGCTGCTGGTGACCGAGGCCGGCGGCCTGATCGGCAATTTCACGGGCGAGCCCGACTTTCTCGAACAGCGCGAATGCCTGGCCGGCGCGCCGCGCATCTACGGCCAACTGGTGCCGCTGCTCGCCAAGTACTCCAAGTTTGCCGGCATCGACGACAAGATGCGCGCCAGCGACCGCGTGCGCGCCGTCTCGGCCGCCGCGCGGCCCGGTGCCGACGAATCGGTCGACCTGTATGCCCGCAGCACCGTCACCGAACTGACGGCCGCGCCGCTCGACGGCGAGGCGCCTGTGCCCGCCGCTGCCGCGGCACCGGTATCGCGCAAGCTCACGCGCATTCGCCGCGACGCGCCTGCCGACGGCAGCCCCTCCGAAGGCGACGCTTCCGCCAAGTGATGCAGGGGCCACGTGCCGCCCTCCGGCTCCGTGCGGCGCTGCGCATCGCGCTGAGCCAGTACGTCGCCAGCGGGCTCACCGTCGCGCTCGGCCTGCTGGTCATCTCGGCCGGCGCGCACCTGTGGCTCGGCGCCATCGCGGCGTCCGCCGCCGCGGTGGGCGTGATCGTCACGGCCCCGCCGGACCTGCCCGGCCCGCGCCGCGGCAAGTTTTTCCAGATGCTGCCGCGCCGCTGATCGGCCTGCCGCTCTTCTTCCTGGTGCAGCTGCTGCACACCGCGCCCATCCGCCTCGGCCTGGTGCTGGTGCCCGCCACCTTCATCGCCTTCCTGGCCATGGCGTGGGGCAAGCGAGGCATCCCCATTGCCATCGCGGTGATGTTCTCGATGATCTTCTCGATGGCCACGCCCGCGCCCAGCGGCATGGCCGAGGCGCTCGAACGCACCTGGCACTTCGGTTTGGGCGCGGGGCTCTACGTGGTCTGGGCCACGCTGGCCAACCATGCGCTCAACACGCGCTTTCGCGTGCAATCGGTCTCGGACGTGCTGTATTCGCTGGCCGCGCTGATGCGCACCGAGGCCAGCCAGTTCACCCCGCGCGACGACACCAGCGACATCCGCGAAACCCCCGCGCCGTTGCTGGGCCAGCTGCTGCGCGAACAGGCCGCGTTGGCCGACCAGCTGCAGGCCACGCGCGACATCGTGCTCGAGTCGCCCCGCACGCCGCGCCGGCAGCGGCTGGCCGCCATGCTGGTGATCGTGCTCGAAATGCGCGACCAGCTGCTCGCGAGCGAGCTCGACCTGGATGCGCTCAAGAGCCATCCCGCGCATGCCGAGGCGCTGATCGAAATGCGGCGCGTGCTCGAAGAACTGGCCGACGAAACCACCGCGCTCGGCGACGCGCTGCTGATGGGCCGCCAGCCCGAAGCGGTGGCCGACCGGCGGCCACGGCTCGCGTCGATCCATCTTTCCGGCGAAGACGATGGCGCGGGCCATGGCCTGCCCGGCCCGAATGCCGCCATGCTCGCGCGCGGCCTTGCGAGCCGCATCGGCCACATCAACGACGAGGTGCTGCGCCTGTCGGCCATGGCGCGCGGCGACGCCGAGCCCAATCTTGCGGTGGTGCGCGCCAACTGGCAGATGTTCGTGAGCCCCACCGATTGGTCGCTGCGGCCCTTTCTCACGCTGTGGCGCTGGGACGCGCCCCCGCTGCGCCACGCCATTCGCGCGGCGCTGGCCATCGCGGCCGGCTACGCCATTGCGGTGTCGCTGCCCTGGGGTTCGCACGACTACTGGATCCTGCTGACCATCGTGGTGGTGCTGCGCGGCAGCCTCTCGCAAACGCTCGAGCGGCGCAACAGCCGCGTGGCCGGCACCTTGCTGGGCAGCGTGCTCGCGGTGGGGCTGCTCTCCGCGCATCCGTCGCCCTTGATGCTGCTGGCCATCGTCACGGTGTCGCAGGCCATTGCCCACAGCTTTGCGGTGCGGCGCTATCTCATCACCGCGGTGGCGGCCACGGTGCTGGGCCTGGTGCAGGCGCACATGCTCAACACCGGCGCCGCGCCCATCTTCGCGCTGTTCGAACGCATTGCCGACACGCTGATCGGCGCCGCGCTGGCCTGGGGCTTCTGCTATGTGCTGCCCTCGTGGGAGCGCGGGCAGATTCCGGCGCTGGTGGCGCGCACGCTCACCGCGCAGGCGCGCCATGCACGCCTGGCGCTGGGCCTGGGCCAGTTGCAGGCCGTCGACAGCAGCCCCGAGCTCGAATGGCGGCTTGCGCGCCGCGAGGCCTACGACAGCCTCTCGGCCCTTGTGCAGGCCACGCAGCGCTCGCTGTCCGAACCGCGCGCGGTGCAGCCGCCGCTCGAGCCGCTCGAGCACCTGCAGGCGCACAGCTACCAGTTGCTGGCGCAGCTGAGCGCGGTCAAATCGATGCTCGTGCTGCGGCGCGACCGGCTCACGCCGGCCGATATCGAAGGTCCGCTCGCGCGCACGGCGCAGCGCATCGACGCCGCCATCGGCACCGCGCCGACCACCGGCCCATCGCTGCCCGAAAGCTCCGCCTCCACCACCGTGGGCGGTCCGATTCCCCTGCCCGACCCGTTCGAGAACGACATCAGCCCCTGGCTGCTGCGCCGGCTCGACCTGGCCACGGCACTTGCCACGCAGCTGCGCGACGACGCGGCGCGCATTCTTCAACCCCTGAAAGAGACACAGACCACGACCGCCTCCGCTCAATGACCGAAGAGATCCTTGCCCACCCCTGGTTCGGCACCTGGCTCGCAGCCCTGATCGCCGTTCCGCTCGCGCTGCTGATCCACCGAATTGGCGGCCTCGTCCTGACGCGGGTCACCCGCCCGACGCCCGCGCTCCATGCGATGGTGATCAACTGCAAGGGGGTCGCCCGGCTGGTGCTGCCGCTCGTTGCCTTGCTGCTCGTTTTCCAGGCCGCACCCGAGGATCTTCGCTTCGTCGGCAGCGTGCGGCATTTCAACGGCCTGCTGCTGATCGCCGCGACCACCTGGCTCGCGGCGAGGGCCATCAGCGGCTTTGCCGACGGTGTGCTGGCGCAGCACCCCTACGACGTCGAAGACAACCTCCAGGCGCGCCGCGTGCTCACGCAGACGCGCGTGCTGGCGCGCACGGCCATCTCGGTCGTGCTGGTGGCGGGTGGCGCGATGATGCTCATGACCTTTCCCGGCGCGCGCCAGGTCGGTGCCAGCCTGCTGGCCTCCGCGGGCGTGATCGGCATCGTGGCCGGCCTCGCAGCCAAGCCGGTGTTCAGCAACCTGATTGCCGGGCTGCAGATTGCGCTGGCCCAGCCGATTCGCATCGACGACGTGCTGGTGGTCGAGGGCGAATGGGGCCGCGTCGAGGAGATCACCGGCACCTTCGTGGTCCTGAAGATCTGGGACGAACGGCGCCTCATCCTGCCGCTCACGTATTTCATCGAGAAACCGTTCCAGAACTGGACGCGCCATTCGGCGCAACTGCTTGGCGCGGTCTTCATCCATGTCGACTACGGCATGCCGCTGCCGCCGCTGCGCGAAGAGGTCGAACGCATCGTGAAGGCGGCGCCCGAATGGGACGGCCGCTTCTTCAACATGCGCGTGACCGATGCGACCGAGCGCACCATGCAGATTCGCGTGCTGTGCACGGCGGCCACTTCGAGCCTTGCTTTCGACCTGCGCTGCTCGGTGCGCGAAGGGCTCATCGACTTCATGCAGCGGGAGTACCCGCAGTTCCTGCCGAAGATGCGCATCGAGAGCGAGGGAATGCAGGAGAAGCAGCTGCACCAGGGCACGCAGGCTGCCCGCGCGATCCCCCCAGTGGGTCAGGAAGCCGCGCCGCCGCGCTGAGCTGCGTGGCGGTTGCGCCGCATCGGTGGAAGCCGGAGGTTGGTGAACGCCCGCAGCAGCCACTCTGCCGGACCGTAGGCAAAGCGGCGCATCCACCACCAGCTGAGCAGCAGGTTGCCCGCGAAGATCGCCAGCGCGACTGCAAATGTGGCCAGCGGCCCGATCGTTCCGATCCACCGCAGGCCGTAAGCGAGAAAGATCCACGCGCACACCAGCGATTGCAGCAGGTAGTTCGACAGCGCCATGCGGCCTGCCGGCGCGAGCGCCCGCGCCAGCACGCTTCCGCGCCCGCTCTGGAACACCAGCAGCATGCCGGCCGCGTATGCGGCCGACAGGAACGGCGCCGTCAGCAGCGTGACCGCGAGGCCCTGGACCTCGCGCACCGCGTTCGGGCGAAGGGTTGGAAGCGCATAGGCCAGCGCACCCGGTAAGCCGATGGCGAGGCCCCACCACAGCACGCGCCACAGCAGGGTGCGATGCGCTTCGACATGCGCAAGAAGCCCGCGCCTGCCAGCGATGAACCCCAGGAAGAACATGGCCAGCGCCTCTGGTGCCTGCACCAACGCCGTCATCCACCAGGTCTGCGAAAGGTCGCGCACATGCTGCACCGCCACCATGGCCGGCGTGGCGCGGTAGGCGGCCAGTGCCGCGGCGGCCTCTCCGTAGGCCGCCTGCACGGCCATCTGCATGTCCAGTTGCGAGTACATGCTGCCGACGCGGGCCCACAACAGCGAAGTGAGCAGCACCAACCCGATGGCCGCGCACGCCAGAAACACATCGCCGCGCCGCCGCAGCATGAGCAGCACGGCGCCCAGCACCGCATACGCCATGAGGATGTCGCCGAAATAGAGCAGCACGGCATGCGCCACGCCGATGATCCACAGCCCGAGGTGCCGCCGCACCATGCGCGGCACGAAGGGTTTGCCATCGCGCTCCGCCGCCCGCATCTGCAAGGTGAAGCTGTAGCCGAACAGGAACGAGAACAGCAGGTAGAACTTGGTCTCGAACACAAAGGCCCGGACGAACGAGGCGATCTGGTCGGGCAGCGACGTACCCAGCGGATCGGGAATGCCCAGGGCGTAATAGGTCGAGGCAAAGCTCGCGATGTTGACCACCAGGATGCCCATCAGCGCGAAGCCGCGCAGCGCATCGACCATCTGCTGGCGCTCGTTCGTTGCACTGCCCGGGTCCAGTGCGGAAGGGTTCTGGGTTGCGGGCGTCATGCGGGCTTGGCGGACTTTGTGGGCTTCGAGGCCGGGCTTGCGCCGCGGCGCCCGCGGTCCGCCTTGGGCAAAACGGCTTCCTGCACCATGCGCTCGGCCCTGGTCTGCAGGCGATGCAGGGATTCGTCGAGGCGTGCCGCGTCTTCCTTGCCCAGCGCCCCCAGCAGCTCGGCGTTGATGCTGGTGACCAGCGGAAAAAGCTCCTCGTACAGCGCCTGCCCCGCCTCGGTGAGGCCCAGCAGCACCTGCCGCCGGTCGCCCGAGCGGGCCACGCGCGAGACCAGCTGCTTTTCGACCAGCGAACCGACCGCCTTCGAGGTGCGGGCACGGTCGAGCTGGGCATGCTCGGCCAGCTGGGAGGAGCCCAGCTCGCCCCGGCTCGCGAGCACCGCGATCAGCCGCCATTCGCGCCGCGTGATGCCGAAGCGCCCCTCGCACAGCCGGATCACCATACCCCCCGCGACCCCGACCAGGCGCGACAGCCGATACAGCAGCAGGTCGTCCAAAGGGCGGCGCGGCGCGGTCATTGGGGGTTAGTCCGGGGGATGGTTGATTAGATCAATCGACTGTAGCGTCTCTACAGTCGTTCGGGATCGAACGCCGACCCGCCAAGAACCCGGAGACACCACCCCATGCCCGCTTTCACCTTCGACCGCCGCAGCGCGCTCGCCGCCCTGGGCGGGCTCGCCCTGGCGCCGCTCACCCTCCCCGCGCAAGCCCAGGGCTTCACGCCCGGCCAGCCCATCAAGGTGCTGATCGGCGTGCCCGCCGGCGGCACGCAGGACGTGCTGACGCGCGCCATTGCCGAGCAGGTGCAGGGCACGCTGGGCCCGCTCATCGTCGACAACCGCTCGGGTGCGGCGGGCCGCATCGCGGTCGAGGCGGTAAAAACCGCCCCGCCCGACGGGCGCACGCTGCTGCTGGGCACCGCCAGCATGATGACCATGTTCCCGAGCGCCTACCGCCAGCTTTCGTACGACCCGATCAGGGACTTCGTGCCGATCATCAACGCGGCGCGCTTCGAGCTGGCGCTGGTCGTCCACAAGGACGTGCCCGCCAACACGCTGGCCGAATTCATCGCCTGGGCCAAGGCGCAGGGCGACAAGCTCAGCTTTGCCTCGTACGGTGCGGGAACGCCTTCGCACTTTCTCGGCGAAATGCTCAACCGGGCGGCCGGGCTCAAGATGGTTCACGTGCCCTACCGCGGCTCCACGCCGGCACGGCAGGACGTGATGGGCGGCTCCGTGCCGGTGTACTTCGACACCATCGGCGGCGCGCAGCAACTGCTGCCTTCGGGCCGCGTGAAGGTGCTGGCCACCAGCGGAGAGAGGCACTCCCCGCTGATGCCCAACCTTCCCAGCTTTGCGGAGAGCGGCTACAAGGACGTGGTGGCCACCGCCTGGTTCGCCTACTACGCGCCCTTGAAAACGCCGCAGCCCGTCATCGACAAACTGCGCGCCGAGTTCACCCGCGCCGTCAACACGCGCGAGGTGCGCCAGCAGCTGCTGCAGAACGGCATGTACCCGGTGGGCGACAACAGCGAGGCGCTCTTGAAGACCATGCGCGAGGACACCGCGCGCTGGGCGGGCATCATGAAGGCCGTGAATTTCCAGGCCAACGACTGAACAAACGATTGAATGAATCGACGAACGACAACCGAACGAGGAGGAACCCCATCATGCTGAAAAACACCCCCATCACCCGCCGCCTGGCCACGCTGCTTGCCGCAGCCGGCCTCATGGCATCCATCGCCACCATGGCCACCCCCGCGGGGGCGCAGACGACGCTCGACAGCCCGCTGCACATCGTGGTCGGCTATGCGCCAGGCGGCGCCACCGACCGCGTGGCGCGCATCGTTGGCGACAAGCTCGGCGCACGCCTGGGCGTGCCGGTGGTCGTCGACAACAAGCCCGGCGCGGGCGGCCGCCTGGCGGCGCAGCAGGTCAAGACCGCGACCGCCAGCCAGAACATGCTGATGCTCGCCAACCCCGCCGTGATGGTGGTGGCGCCGCTGGTCTTCAAGGACAACAACTACGACCCCGAGCGCGACTTCGTGCCCGTGTCGCACGTCAACGCCTACGACTTTGCGCTTTCCGTGTCGCCCCACCTGCCGGTGCGCGAGCTGAACCACCTGCTGGCCTGGATGCGCGCCAACCCCTTGCAGGCCAACGTGGGCGTGCCCGCCACGGGCAGCCTGCCGCACTTCTTCGGCCTCATGGTGGGCGAGAAGGCCAAGGTGCAGACGCAGATCATCGGCTACCGCGGTTCGGCCCCGCTGCTGAACGACCTGATCGGCGGCCAGGTGCCGATTTCCATCGACACCGAAGACGTGGTGCTGCCGCAGCACAACGCGGGCAAGCTGCGCATCCTTGCAATTTCCGGCGCCAAGCGCTCGCCCTTTGCGCCGAACATTCCGACCTTCAAGGAAGCCGGCCTCGACCTGGCCGCCACCGGCTGGAACACCTTCTTCGCGCCCGCCAGCATGCCCAAGGAGAAGGTCGAACGCCTGTCCAACCTGATCCGCGAAGTCATGCAAGACCCGGACACGCAACGCAAGTTCAAGGACGCCGGCATGACGCCGGTGGTGAGCACGCAGGCGCAGACCGCCGCAATGCTGAAGGCCTACCGCGCGCAGTGGGCACCCGTCGTCCAGAAGTCCGGCTACCAGCCCTGAACCTTTCCAGACACATGACCAGACCCAACATCATCTTCATTGTGGCCGATGACCTCGGCTATGCCGACCTGGGCTGCTACGGCGGCCGCGATGCCGCCTTCGGCCCCGTGTCGCCCGTGCTCGACGGCCTGGCCGCCAACGGCTTGAAGCTCACGCAGGGCTATTCGAATTCGCCCGTGTGCTCACCCACGCGCTTTGCGATGATCACCGCGCGCTACCAATACCGCCTGCGCGGCGCGGCCGAGGAGCCCATCAGGAGCAGCAGCCGCGGCAGCACCACGCTCGGCCTGCCGACCGACCACCCCACCCTGCCATCATTGCTGAAGGCCAGCGGCTACCAGACCGCGCTCATCGGCAAATGGCACCTGGGCTACCCGCCCAGCTTCGGGCCGCTGCGCTCGGGGTACGACGAATTCTTCGGGCCGATGTCGGGCGGTGTCGACTACTTTACCCACTGCGACTCCACCGGCGGCCACGACCTGTGGCTTGGCGAAGAGGACAAGAAGGAAGAGGGCTACCTCACCGACATCCTCTCCAAACGCGCAGTCGACTACGTGGAGCGCATGGCCGTCAAACAGAAACAAGAGGAAGCCCCCTTCTTCCTCAGCCTGCACTACACGGCCCCCCACTGGCCCTGGGAAACCCGCGACGACGCCGAGAAGGCGCCGACCGTGAAGGACAACCTCTTCGACCTGGCCAGCGGCAACATTCATGTGTACCGCCGCATGATCCATCACATGGACGAAGGCATCGGCTGGATCATGGCCGCGCTGCAAAAGCACGGCATGGCCGACAACACGCTGGTGGTGTTTACCAGCGACAACGGCGGCGAGCGCTTCTCCGACAACTGGCCGCTGGTCGGCGGCAAGATGGACTTGACCGAAGGCGGCATCCGCGTGCCATGGATCGCGCACTGGCCCGCCGTGATTGCCAAGGGCGGCGAGAGCAAGCAACTTTGCATGACCATGGACTGGTCCGCCACCATGCTCGACGCGGCCGGCGTGAAGGCCGATGCAGCCTACCCGCTGGACGGCGTGTCGCTCATGCCCGTGCTGAAGGATGCGAAGCACAGCTTCCGCCGCCCGCTGCACTGGCGCATGAACCATCGCGGGCAGGAAGCGATGCGCGATGGCGACTGGAAGTACCTGAAGGTGGACGGGTACGAGTACCTGTTCAACATTCCAGCGGATGAGCGCGAGCGGGCGAATCTGGGGAAGAAGGAGCCGGAGCGGTTGGCTGCGATGCGGGCTGACTGGGCGGCTTGGAATGCGACGATGCCTGGGATTCCGGAGGATGCGACGGTTAGTTTGGGGTATTCGGTTCGGGATATGCCGCAGCGGTAGGGGCGCAACGGCGTGGGGAATGCGTGCCGTGCATGTCACGTCCGGAGACGATTGATTGGAGGTTCGTCAAGGGACTGCTTAAGACTGCCTGAGGTCGTTCGGCACCGGACGATCAATGACGGTGAGGGGCATGAAGCGGTCTCTGGCCTCAGTCTGCGTCGTGACCGTTCTACAGAGAGATCAGACGCTAGTCTGGACCACCACCGAGTCACGGCATAAGCCTTTCAACAGGCTAAGTGTTTAACTCCATTGCTTCGTGCGAACAGCGCGCCTTCAGGTCGTCGACTAGCCACCTGGCCGCGGGCCCCGGCGGATCTAGGGCGCGATGGAATGCTGCCATCGCCAGCGAAAAGCCGGCAGGCAGCATGTCCTCGACATCGAGTGAAATCAGCGCGCCGCTCGCAAGGTCGCTCTGCACCATGTGCATCGGCATGTTGCCCCAGCCCACGCCGTCCCTAAGAAATGCGTGCTTGGTGGAAAGGTCTGCCAATCTCCAGGTCGAAGCCGACTTGACGCCGAAGTCCCGGCCCGCGCTCAACTCCGATCGGTCAGTGAGAACGAGTTGGACGTGCTTGGCCAAGGCAGCCTTTGGAATTCTTCGCTTGAAGCTCGCCAGCGGGTGGTCAGGTGCGGCCACGGTGACCAATGTCACCTGGCCAATGCTCTCGCTGCTCAGCGACGGAAACTCGACCGCCAGCGGCGCCAGTATTCCCAGGCTGCACCGTCCGTCCAGCACCGGCTGGTATCCCGCACCTAAACCTTCCACGAACAACCTCAACGGAGTGAGCGGAAATCGGCTCACAAACGCCTTTGCGGCCGCACTGACGAGCGCCGTGGGAAAAAAGACGTCCACCACGACAGAGAGTTCTGCTTCCAACCCGGCAGACATCAACCTTGCGCGGGCCTTCATCGTGTCGACGCCGGACACGATGTTGCGTGCGTCCGCGAGCAAGAGAACGCCCTCGGGTGTCAGCTTCGGGTACCTGCCCGACCTGTCGAACAGCACGACGCCGATTTGGCCCTCCAGGCTGCTGACCCACCCGCTCACCGCGGACTGGACGCGATTGAGCCGTCGGGCCGCCGCCGAGAAGCTGCCTTCATCCACGGCCGCGATGAACGTTCGCAGCTGGTCTAGGGACACGCCATCGAGCATTTGAACTCCTTCCATCTCCAGGGCAGATGGATTAGATCTCAATATACCGGCTTCTCAGAATGATGCCGCGTCTCCACCATTCAAGCCACGGGAAAAGACCTCCCGAGGCCCTGTGCGCCGAAGCGGGCAGGTCGTACTTCTTCATCAATCTTTCGAGGCTCTCATGCAACTCCTTCATCTCGACTCCAGTGTGCTCGGCGGCGCGTCCGTCAGCAGGCAACTTTCCGCCGAACTGGTCGCGCGCCACCGCGCCCTGCACCCCGGCATCCAGGTCGTGTCCCGCGACCTGGCGGCCGACCCGGTGCTGCACCTCTCCGGCGCCCACCTGGCCGCCTTCAACGGTGCAGCCACCGAAGACGCGACCATCACGGCGGATCTGGTCAAGGGCAACGCGTACATGGACGAACTCTTCGCGTCGGACATCCTCGTCATCGGCGCGCCCATGTACAACTTGTCGATTCCGACGCCGCTCAAGGCCTGGATCGACCGCATCGCGGTCGCCGGCAAAACCTTCCGCTACACCGCCACTGGCCCCGAAGGCCTGCTGAAGGGCAAGAGGGCATTCATCGCCTCGGCGCGAGGGGGCGTGTATTCGGCTGGCAGCCCGGCGGCGGGTCTCGAACACCAGGAGAGCTACCTCATCGGCTTGCTCGCGTTTCTGGGAATCACCGACGTGACCGTCGTGCGCGCCGAAGGCATCGCCATGGGCCCCGAGGCCAAAAAGGCTGCCGTCGCAGAGGCGCTCGCCGACATCGCAGCCATCTCGGCCTGAAGGCCCCGACGTTCAATCAATCATCAATTAAGGAATCTTCATGACTTACTCAATCATCGGCTCGGGCAACGTCGGCTCGGCGCTCGCCCGTCAGTTCGCGCGCGGCGGCATCGCTGTCGGCGTCGCCAACACGCGTGGACCCGACACCATCGAAACCCTCGAAAAGGAACTCGCTGGCTACGTCACGGCATTGACCCTGCAGGATGCGGTCAACGCAGACGTGGTCATTCTCGCGGTGCCGTTCAGCGCACACGTCGATGTCGCCCGCGCTGCAGGGCAGTGGACCGACAAGATCGTGGTCGACGCCATGAACACCTACGGCGTTCCGCCGGAAGCGCTGAAAGGTCAGCCGTCCACGCTCGTGGTGGCGTCTGCCTTCCCTGGTGCACGCGTGGTCAAGACGTTCAATCAACTTCCGGCCAGGCTGCTGGCGATGAATCCGGTTGAGCACGGCGGACGGCGGGTCATGTTCGTGGCCGGGGATGAGACGCAGGCCACCGCCGTCATCTCGAAGCTGGTCGGCGACCTGGGCTTCGCGCCGATCGTCCTCGGGACCCTCGCGGAGTCCGGTACGTTGCTGGACAAAGGCGGCGCGCTGGTTCTGCAGAATCTCATCAAGCAGGGGTGACTCTCGCTCGCGCTTCTGCTTGAGATCTTCGAACAGCTCATCGCGTCACAGCACGTCCGACGACTGCGATGAGTCGCGAAGCAGTCATTCAAAAATCTGCGGCCAACGACCGTAATCGCTGCATACCGGACTTCGAGGCCGTCACCTCAACGCACAGCTATGTGCCTGCATCGACATATGACACAGACCAGGGCTTGCATGACGGCTCCGCGCACCGCACGCACATGAGAGGAGCAGGGCCGGACCTTCGCCGCCTTGTTCGACGTGCATGCCCATCGCCCCTCAATCCTCCCGAACAAGCACATCCCCCTCAAACCGATACCGAAAGTAGAACCACTTCTCAGTCTCCGACTTCGCTTCGATGCGAAACGCCGTAATCAGCCGCTCCCCATCCGTTTTCAGGTAGATCGCGCCGTACACCTCGACGTTGCTGCGCGCAAGCTCCTTCACGTCAGCCTTGAGCTGGACGATCTTGTCTGGCGAGAGCGTGCCCGCGGCCAGCTTGTCGATGGCGGCCAGCAGCTTGTCGACCGCGTTCTTGTTTTCCATTGCCCGCGAGGAGCGCTGGAGCTCGGTTGAAAGAATCACCGGTGCGCCGCCGCGGCCGAAGCGTCCCAGGCGGCCCAGCAGGTCGGGCCTCGGGTGGATGTGGCCCTCTTCGTCTCCCGACGAGATGATGAAGGCGGCCGGGTTGACGGCATCCAGAAACGCATCGGTGACTTTCTCGGAGCCGTGGTGGCACGACTTCATGACGTCCGACCTGAAGGTGTCGCGCGCCTTGGTCACCATGTCGTCGTAGGCCGGGGTGCCGGTCTTCGGAAACTTGCTCGCGCCGGTGTAGTGCTGCAGCAGAAATTTTTCGGCCCCCTCGTTCAGGTCGCCGCCGAACAGCACGCTGAACTTTCCGTACTGGAGCCGCAGGATGACGGAATGGCCGTTCTTGGTTTCGTTGTACGAGCCCAGTTGGCGCAGCGCCGGGGTGCCATCGGGGCCTTCTTCGACGACAGGGGCCAGCACCCGTATCGTGTAGCCGCGGTCGTCCGACGGAGCGAAGTCGGGCATCCAGGCAGCGCCGTCTTCGATCGTCGCGTGCTGCACGGAGAGCATGCAGATGTCCTGGATCTTCGGGTTCTCGAGCGCGGCGTTCATGACCTGTGGAAACAGGTGATTGGTGCCGGCGTTCTCGAAGATCGTCTTGACGGTGGCGTAGTCGGTCGCAAGGTCGCCGATGTAGGCAACGGAAGCGCCGTCTTCCTTCACGGGCTTGCCGCCCAGCTTCTCCCAGGTTCCTGCAACGGGCCGCTCGACGAGTCCGTTGTGATAGACGGCACCGAATCCGATGCCGGGGTCGGCAAAAACGTCCTTGAAGCCGAGGTAGTGATCGCTGTCCGGATGCGTCATCACGGCGGCCGAAAAGTTGAAGCCGCGATAGGTCTGGAACCTTGCGGAAAGAAAGGCGCGCATGTTGCCACCCTCGCCGGCGTCGATGACCACGATGCGCTCTTCGTCATCGGTCTCGGGCGAGATCAGCACGGCGCCATCGCCCTGCCCCACGTCGACAAAGATGATTTCAAGCGGCCGGCGGGCGACCGTGTCTTCCTTTCGGATATAGAGCGTGCGCCGCTTGGTCGGCGAGCGGGCGGCCCAGTCGATTTCGAGCCAGCCGTCGCCGAGATCTTTCTTGACCTTGAGGTAGTCGCCCCAGATCACCTCGCGGAATTTTTTCTTCTTGTCATCGAAGAGATGGATCGGACTTCCGTCCGCGCGCAAGTTGACGAATCGATGTGCCATGCCTCGCCCCTCTCGTTCTCGGTGCGAGGGGGACGAGGCGTACCAACCAACGGCCTCGTCCCTCCGCCAAACTTCATCCGTTCACGCCAAGCTGGAACCTGCGCGTGAAGTTTCCAGCCCGGACGCACCGGCCTTCACCGAGGGCCCTGCCGCAGCACCCGCCTCCAGCGAACACCATGCGGCCGACGGTTTGCCTGCTTCGAGCGAACACCATGCCGCTGAAGGTTTGCCCGCCTCCAGCGAGCACCATGCCGCCGAAGGTTTGCCCGCTTCCAGCGAGCACCATGCTGCCGAAGGTTTGCCTGCCTCGAGCGAACACCATGCCGCCGAAGCTTTGCCTGCCTCGAGCGAACACCATGCGGCCGAAGCTTTGCCTGCCTCCAGCGAGCACCATGCGGCCGAAGCTTTGCCTGCCTCCAGCGAGCACCATGCGGCCGAAGCTTTGCCTGCCTCCAGCGAGCACCATGCGGCCCCATCCTTGCGCGGCTCGTGTCGGGGCGCAGGCGTCGACTCGCCGAATTCCTCGGCGGTCAAGCGCTGCATCTCCAGGAAGGCCGCTTGCAGCGCCTTGGCGTCGTCCTCGCCGCGCAGGCCGAGGTACGGAAAGTGGTGCAGAAAATAGCCGAAAGTGGTTTCGCAATCAGCGGCGTACTTTCTGGTGTCGAGGATGTGCATGTGCCAGAAACGGTCGACGTCCTGCTCGGGAGCGAGCGTCAGGTCGGGGTGCTTGGCGTGCAGGATCAGGTAGCGCTTGTAGGCCACCTCCATCTGGTCCGCATAGCCTGCCGACCAGCCGTAGCCGTCTTCTTGGCGGCAGGCCTTGAACTTGATGGGCGTGAGGTCGAGCGCCTCGATGGCGGCGATTGTCTGGTCGAGTGTCTTGCGTTGGGTCGAATGAGTCATGAATGCTCCTGTGGAGTTGTTGCAATGTCCGAGCGAACGTGCCCGGTGACGATTGCTTCAAAGGTTCGCTTGTCAGGCAGGCACCGTTGGAGCAAATTGGTTGCGCAGATGACGCGCCATGAAATTGCGCACCTCGTCGGCGGGCACGGGCTTGCAGAGCCAGTAGCCCTGGGCCTCGTCGCAACCGCGGCTGCGCAAATAGTCGAACTGGGCTGTGGTCTCGATGCCCTCGGCCACCACCTTCATCCGCAGCCCGTGGGCCAGGGTGATGATGCCGTCGATAAGCGCGCGTGCGTCGGCGTCCTGCGAAAGGTCGTTGATGAAGGAGCGGTCGATCTTGACCGTCGACAGCGGAAAGTGCTTCAGGTAAGAGAGCGAGGAATAGCCCGTTCCAAAATCGTCGATGGCAAGTCCAACGCCCATGTCTCGAATCGTCCGGAGCAATTGGGTCGCACGCTCGGGGTTGGCCATGACCGCGCCCTCGGTAATTTCCAGCTCCAGCAGCGACGGCTCCAAGCCCGAGGTTTCCAGGACGGACCGTATGTCGGTAATGAGCGTGCGGCTTTCGAACTGGCGCGGCGACAGGTTGACGCTCATCAACACGTCCGGCAAACCGAACTCCTGCCATGAACGCGAATCGGCGCAGGCCTTCTCCAGCGCCCACTTGCCCAGGGACACGATCAAGCCGATCTCTTCGGCAATCGGAATGAACTGCACCGGCGGAATCATGCCCAGGATCGGGTGGTGCCAGCGCATCAGCGCCTCGACACCGACGATGCGCTGGGTCTGAAGATCCAACTTCGGTTGGTAGTGCATTTCCAGCTCGCCGCGTTCCAGAGCATGGCGCAGCGCGCTTTCCATCATCAACTGCTCGGCACTCTGCGCGTTCATCTTCGCCGCGTAGAACCGGTAGGTGTTGCGGCCTCTTTCCTTGGCCCGGTACATCGCGGTGTCGGCGTTCTTCAAGAGCGCTTCGGCGTCGCCGCCGTTGTCCGGGTAGACGCTCACGCCAACGCTGGCGGTTACGTGCAGCTCGCGCCCCGCAATCATGAAAGGCTCGGCGCAGCAGGCGAGCACTCTTTCGGCAAGCACCGCGGCATCGTTCGCGCTGGACAGGTTTTCCAGGAGGAGCACGAACTCATCGCCACCGAATCGCGCCACGACGTCGGCCTCGCGCAGCAGCGCCGTAAGGCGCTCGCCGCAGATCTTGATCATCTCGTCGCCCACGCCGTGGCCCAGCGTGTCGTTGATGTGCTTGAAGCGATCCAGGTCGACGAATATCACCGCGAACTGCTTCTGGTGGCGGTTGCTGCGCTTGATGGCGCGAACCAGCTCGTGTTGCAGCGCGGCGCGGTTGAACAACCCCGTGAGTTCGTCATGACTGGCCATGAAGCGGAGACTTCTCTCGGCCAGCTTGCGTTGCTTGTACTGGGCGATCTGCAAGGCGATCACCCGCAGCGACTCCATCGTCTCGGCCTCGACAGCGTACGGATTGGACCCAAAGAGCTCCAGCGCCGTGGTCGAACCGGTAATGATCATCGGCACGACGACACCGACAGTCAGCCCGGACTGGGCGGCCAGCACATCGCGCGCAAAATCTTTAGGAGCCGCTTGCGCGTCGATTTGCACGATGCCGCCTGTTTTCCAGGCGCGGCCCAGCGAGCCTTCGTCGGCCCGGTACTCAAGCAAACGGCTGTCAGAGACGAACTGCTGCACTGCCAGGGGGACGTCGTTGGCATGCCAGGCAGCGGTGCAGCGAACCATGCCGTCCTCGCCGACGCTCCACAGCGCGCCGCAGTCCCAGCGCAAGTCGGTGCATACGGCTTCCAATGCGAGCGTGATGATCGCCTCGGCCCGGCCATCGCCGGCAAGCAGCCGAGCGATCTTGTATTCGAGCTTCTGGCGCAAGGCATCCTTGCGCGGCCGCGTGGCGTCGCGCACGGTGCCGCGCACCAGCGTCTTTCCGTCTTCCACGGCCGACTGCGCGATGACGTGGAGCCAGCGTTCGGTGCCATCGGGCAGGCACAGGCGGTGCTCGAATTCGCTGCGCTCCATGGACTGCGAGGCCAGTGCGATCTGCTCTTGGACCACAGCGCGTTCCGAGGTTGGAACCCGCGAGAGCAGCGCGGGCAGGTCCGGCTGCGAAGGGCCGGGCTCGAAGCCCAGGATGCGCCGAGCTTCATCGGAGCATTGCAGGGCTCCGGTTTGGGGATCGAGGATCCAACTGCCCAGGCTTGCCAAGTGCTGGGCCTCTTCCAACTGCCGCTCGCTCGTGCGCAGATGAACGGTCATCTTGTTGGCCAGAACCTGGGCTCGGCTGCGTGAGGTGGTCAGCGAAAAAACGATACCGGCAAGCAGCATGCTCGTGGCCAGCCCGCCGAAGACGATGAACCACGGGATGGCCCTGTCGATGGGGCCGAAGACCTGGTTTTCGTCTTGGGCGACCTCCACGAGCCAGGAGTGGCCGCCCAGCTCGAAGCCGAGCATGCGTTCGAGGCTGCGCGCCGGCACCGCAGCACTCGGCTTTGCCAAGGCCGCGCTGTCGAACATCAATTGCCGCTCGCCGAATGAGGTGGTCGCTACAAACCGGGTCTCCACGCGTGTCCCGATCGCTCCCTTGCCCGGCCCCGCATCGATCAAGCGCAACCGGAAGGTCCTTGCGGCAGGGGCGCCCACCACGTCGCTCAACATCCCTGCGATGCTGAAGCCTGCGCCCACCGAACCTATATAGGCGCTGCGCCGCTGCTCGACCGTATCGAGCGGTTGTCTTGGGCGATAGACCGGCAGCCGCATCGCCAATCCGATGTCGGACTCGCGGCCCGCGATGCGGACCTTGCGGCCGGACATGACGAGCCCGCCGGTGTCGCGCCCCTGCTCGAGCGCGTCTCCCCTGTCGGGCATCGCGCCCAGGTCATTGCCGATCAGCCTCTCGTTCCCCGCCCGCGGTTCGATGTAAACCAACGGGTAGTACGTGTCCCGCTCGCCGGGCGGCTTGATGGCAAAGGCGGAGGCAACGCCAGCGGCGAGGCTGGCATCACTGCGGACCTGTTGCTCGAAGGCCTGCTTGTCGTTTGCCGCAATGCGGGGCGCATAGTTGACGGCTTGGAAACCGGGGTAGGCGCTGGCCAGGTTCAGCCCTGCAACGTAGTCCGTGAAGTCGCTACGCGTCACGGGCTCGGTGGTGTTGAATCGCGCACGCAGACCGATCAGCACGGCAATGTAGTCGTCGAAGCGGGCTTCGACCTTGCGCGCCAGGTCGAAAGCGGCTGCGTCGAAGCGCGCCTGGGCACTGCGTCCGATCTCCTGGCGGGCGGAGACAGCGAGGGCGATCGATAGCGCCGCGCCGGCAACGAAAATCACCAGCGGCAAGCGAATCCTGACCCAGACGGACAATGACATTGGATTCGACTCCCGTCGTTGCACAGACCGGTTGGCTCTGCGTGCGGCAGCGCAGCACGGCAGAGAACGCAGTAATTTGTATCGTTTTGTCGCAATATATACAAAGGTTACCGAAACGTCACGCGATTTGTCCTACCCACAGGCGGGTCATAGCGCGGACGACTTGTCCGAACTTGAGGAGCTGGCGTTTTTGCGTGCTTTTCGAGCATTGCGCCTCCCTAATTCGCCCCTAAGTCTTTCGCCTTTTGACTGACACAAGGCAAACCTAGATTCGTTCGCGGCCCCCAGTGCCGACGCACCCTGCGCGGCGCTGCGCCATGCCCCTCCACGCCGAAAGAACGAATTGAAAAAAACCACTCCAAACATCAGATCCGGCTTGCTGTACCCCACCCTGACCGTGCTCGCAGCATCGCTGCTGGCCGCGTGCGGAGGCGGCGACAACGGCGCAGGCCAGTTCGCGTTCCTGCCGCCCGCGAACCAGCCAGGTGCGAGCCAACCCGCCGGCCCCGGCAACACCACCTTCAGTGGCGTGCTCACGGCCAGCGCCTTCAAGCCCGGCAGCAGCACCGACCCGGTGATCGCGCCCGGCTACTACGTCGGCGCCACGGTCTGCGTGGACGCCAACGGCAACGGCCGCTGCGACACCGGCGAGCCTGCGGCGGTCACGGATGCCAGCGGCAAGTTCAGCCTGTCGCTCTCCGGCGCGTCGGCACTCATTGCCGACATCGGCACCAACGCCAGGAATACCGCGACCAACACCAACGTTCCCACGCGCGAAGTGCTGCGCGTCATGCTCGACCAGGTGCAGGAGCAAGGCACTGCCGTGGTGGTCAGCCCGCTGTCGTCCGAAGTGGCGCGGCTGGTCGAGGCCAACGGCACGAGCTATGCCGTCGAGAAGCGGAACCTGGCCACGCGCCTGGGCGTGCCCGTTGCGTCCGTGCTCGGCGACGTGAACGCCGCCAGCGGCGCCGTGCAGACCGCCCTGCTCAACGAAGCCAATGCGCTGAACAACCGCTTCGCCTACGCCACCACCAAGCTCGACCGCGGCGACAAGTTCCCCGACGCGCTGGCCAACCCCGGCGGCGATCCGCGCCTCGCCGGCATGGCCGGCGTGACCACGGCCACGGCGAACGTGGTGGACAACCGCAAGCCCATCACCTTCCTGCAGTCGCAGCAGGCGGCGTTCAACGTGGAAGGCATTCCGCGCTACGACAACATCTTCATCGTGATGCTGGAAAACAAGGCCACGATGTCGATCCTGAACTCGGCCTACGCGCCCAAGATCAACGGCTACCTGAAGGCTGGCAACCAGCTGGTGAGCTACTACGCCACCGGCAATCCGAGCGAGCCCAACTACACCGCGCTGGGTGGTGCGGACGACTGGGGCATCACCGACGACAGCCAGTGGAACTGCGACGCAACCGGCGCCAATGCCGTGCAGGATCTGCCGGTGCCGGACAACACGCAGCCGGGCCTGGCCAAGTCGCCGTTCGCTGCCACCTGCACGCAGGCCGCCGCGGTGAACCACAACATCGTCGGCAAGCCCAACCTGTTCAATGCAATGACGAGTGCCGGCCTGACCTGGCGCACGTACAGCGAGTCGATGAATCCGGGCCAGGATTTCCGCACCGATAGCGTGGCCGACGCAGCCGTCACCGCCAAGGACAACGTCTATCCGCCGGGCACGCTGGGCGGCAACACCACGGCCATTGGCGACGCCACGCTCACGCTGCCGCTGCCCGCGGGCCTGTACAAGACCAAGCACCACCCCGGCATGGCCTACCAGAACGTGCGCAGCGCGCCCGAGTGGAAGTACAGCAACCGCACCATGGGCGGCGGCCAGTGGGACGCGGCGCTGAAGAACAGCACCGACTACGCCATTCCCGCCAGCTACGACTACGACCAGCTCGGCACCGACCTGGCCAGCGGCAATGTCGGCAACCTGAACTTCGTGGTGCCTGACCAGTGCGACGACATGCACGGTATCAGCGTGAAGGGCACCGGCGGCGTCGGCACCGCGAGCGACTGCGCCAGCGTGGCCAACAACGTGTCGGCCACCGCCGTCTCGCCAATCATCACGCGCGGCGACAACTACGTCGATTTCACGGTCAAGCGCATCCAGGCTTCGCCGCTGTGGCAGAACCCGCAAAAGCGCGTGGCCATCGTTCTGATGTTCGACGAAGGCAGTGCCACCAGCGGCTTCAACTCCTGCTGCGGCTGGAACGTGTCGAACAGCACGGTCGCCAATCCGGTCAAGCAGAACGCGGACGGCACCTGGTCGGTGGACGCCACCATCAACAACTACACCAAGGGCAACCGCGGCCACGGCGAGAGCATCTTCGGCATTCTGACCAACCAGGCCAACGCCCCCAAGGGCGTGTCCGACAGCGATGCCTACAGCCACTTCTCGTTCGTGCGCACGCTGCAGGACATGTTCCAGCTGGCCGACCCGGCGGTCGACGGCTCGTACATGAACCGCTCGAAGTACACCGAGGCCTTCATAGCCGAGAACATCATGAACCTGCCGGAATACGCCGGCAGCGCGGATACGCACTTCGACAGCGTACGGCCGATCAACCATGCCTTCGTGATTCCGGCGGGCTACACGCAGAAGCAGTCGGGTGACGTGTCGACCACGGCGCAGGTCGGGCCGGATGCCAACCAGCTCAATGTCTGGTCGCTGAAGCAATGAGGGCGCTCGGTGCGGCGGGCATCGCAGGCGCGATGCTCGTCGTCGCATGCGGCGGCAGCGGCGGCAATGGCAGCGGCCCTGCCGTCGCGCTGCCGGGCACGGGCACGGCCACGGCCGCCACGGCGGGCGCACCCGCATCGCCGACGGCGGCACCCGCATCGTCCAGCACGCTGAGCCTCGCGGCGCAGGTGGGCCAGAAGATGTTCTTCGACAAGAACCTCTCGGGCTCCGGCGCCATGTCCTGTGCCAGCTGCCACGACCCGGCGCATGCGCATGCGCCGGCCAACGATCTTTCGGTGCAGCTCGGCGGCGCGCACATGGACCTGGCCGGCCTGCGTGCCGTGCCTTCGCTGCGCTACAAGGACATCACCCCGCCCTACGCCGACCTGCTGGACAACCCGGACGGCATCAGCGTGCCGGGCCCGGGCGGCGGATTCACCGCCGACGGCCGCGCCGACACGCTGGCCGCGCAGGCCCGCATTCCGCTGCTCGACCCGATCGAGATGGCCAACGCCAGCAGCGCGGACGTGGTGAAGAAGCTGCAGGCCGCCGACTACGCGCCGCTCTTGGTCAAGGCCTTCGGTGCGAAGGTGTTCGACGACAGCGACGCCGCGTTTGCCAATGCACTGCTGTCCTTGCAGGCCTACCAGCTCGAGGACAAGAGCTTTCATCCGTACAGCAGCAAGTTCGACCTGTACGCGGGCAACAAGATCGGCGGTGCGCTCACGCCGGCGGAAGCGCGCGGCCTGAAGGTGTTCGCCAATCCGGCCACGGGCAACTGCGCGTCGTGCCACTACCAGGGCGCGGGCCTCAACGGCAGTTCGGCACTGTTCACCGACTTCTCCTACGAGGCGATCGGCGTGCCGCGCAACGCCGGCATTCCCGCCAACAACAACGTCCAGTATTTCGACATGGGGGTGTGCGGCCCGCTGCGCACCGACCATGCGCCGGCCGCGCCCAATGCCGCGAACAGCTTCTGCGGCATGTTCAAGGCGCCCACCCTGCGCAACGTGGCGACGCGCACCGCCTTCTTCCACAACGGCGTGATGCATTCGCTGGAACAGGTCATCCGCTTCTACAACACGCGCGACACGCAGCCCGAGCTCTGGTATCCCACCGTGGGCGGCACGCCCAAGGCGAAGAACGACCCCGGCTTTCCGGGCTACGGCCTCGTCACTACGCAGTACACGGGCGGCAAGGTCCAGAAGTACGACGACCTGCCAGCGGCCTACGCGCCGAACATCGATACCCAGTTGCCGATGGACGGCCGTGCCGCGGGCTCGGCGCCTCCCATGTCCGAACAGGACATGGCCGACCTGATCTGCTTCCTGAACACCTTGAGCGATGCGGACACGAAACCCGCGACCCCCACGAAGCCGGGTGCATGCGTCAATTGATTCCTTCTCACTTCCCATGAACAACGAAAAAATCTCCACGGTGCTGGGCGCCGTTGCGCTGGCCGTGCTCGCCGGTTGCGGCCCGCAGCAGCACGAAGCCAATCTGCAGAACCTGACGGCCGCGATGAACGCCTACCTGGCGACGAAGGGCGACCTGTGCCTGGGCAAGACACAGTGGCCCATCGACGTGCCGCAGCGGGAAGCAGGCACCCGCTCGCGCAACGCGGTGCAGATGCCGGTGCTCGAGCACGTCGGTCTGGTGAGCGCATCCGCAGCCAAGGTGCAGGACGCCAGGGAAGGCGAACAGCCCACCGAGATCGCCGTCACGCGCTATGCGCTGACCGAAGAAGGAAAAAAATACTTCCGCACGCGCGAAACACAGGGGGACTTCTGCGCTGCCCACCTGGCGCTCGACAAGGTCGTGGGCTGGGAAGCGCGGAAGGACGGCAAGGATGCGTCCGCCGTCGTCGTCACCTACACCTACAAGATCGACGCGGCGCCGTGGACCGGCGATGCCGGCGTGCAGAAGGCTTTTCCGATGATGGATCGCGTGGTGCGCGGAGCCGGCACGATGCAACTGAAGCAGAACTTCAAGCGCACGCAAACCGGCTGGGTTCCGGAGGGCGTCTGAGCCGATGGATGCCGTGCTGCGTTTCTCGCCCGCGCTGAGCGACTGGGTGCTGCACAACCTGCGCCAGGGGTGCACGCCCGCGCAGGTGGTGGCGGCCATGCGCGCGCAGGACATGCCCCCTGATGCGGCCAAGGCCATCGTCGATGCCTTTGTCTTCGCGCTGCGCACCGGAAGCCCCGTGCCGACCGATTCCGTGACGGTGGCGCCGGCCTATGAACACGAGGCGTCGCGGCTGCCGCCGGGCACGTCGATCCGAACGGCGGACCGGCTCGTGCGCGTGGTGGCGCGCGCGGCGCAGCCGGCCTTGGCGGTGCTGAACGATGTGTTCAGTGCCGAGGAATGCGAAGAACTGATGGCCCTGGCCAAGCCGCGGCTGGCGCCCTCGACCACCGTCGATCCGCTGACCGGACGCGACCGCGTGGGCGAACAGCGCAGCAGCCTGGGCATGTTCTTCCGGCTGCGCGAAAACGCCTTCATCGCGCGGCTCGACGAGCGCCTGTCCGAACTCATGAACCTGCCGGTGGAAAACGGCGAGGGCCTGCAGGTGCTGCACTACCCGGCCGGGGCGCAGAGCATGCCGCATTACGATTTCCTGGTGCCGTCGAATGCGGCCAACCAGGCCTCGCTGCAACGCAGCGGCCAGCGCGTGAGCACGCTCGTGGGCTACCTCAACGAGGTGGAAGAAGGCGGCGAAACGGTGTTCCCGGAAACCGGGTGGTCAGTGTCGCCGCAACGCGGCAGCGCGGTGTACTTCGAGTACTGCAACAGCCTCGGGCAGGTCGACCACGCATCGCTGCATGCGGGCGGGCTTGTCGTTCGCGGAGAAAAATGGGTGGCGACCAAATGGATGCGGCAGCGGCGCTTCGTGGCCGTGGGAGAGGCGCCCGGCCCCTGACGAGCGCGGGCGTCCGGATGCGTATCGGTTTGACTTTATTCTAGATATATCTAAAATAATTCCGATACACATCGAGAAGGATGCCCATCATGAGACATTTCCACTTCGGCCACCACCACCATCACCACTGCCACTCCCCCCGCGGCGAGCACGAAGACGGCCTCTCCGGCGGCTGCGCCCCCCGCCATGGCGGTGAAGAGCGCATGCACGCAGGAGGCCGCGGCGGACGCGGCGGCGGGCGGGTGTTCGGCCATGGCGGCCTGCGCTTCGTGCTTTTGCAGCTCATCGCCGACAAGCCGGCTCACGGCTACGAACTCATCAAGGCGATCGAAGACCGGCTGGGCGGGAGCTACGCGCCGAGCCCCGGCGTGGTCTACCCCACGCTCACGCTGCTCGAAGAAATGGGCTACCTCAGCGTGGAAACGGCCGACACCGGCGGGCGCAAGCGCTACAGCATCACCCCCGGCGGCCAGGAGTTTCTAGCCGCCAACCGCGACACGGCCGACGCCATGATGGCCCGCATGAACGGCGGCGTCGACGGCGCCGGCCCGCGCGGCGGGCGCCCGCCGCAGGTCACGCGCGCCATCGAGAACCTCAAGCTCGCCATGCGCATGCGCCTCTCGGGCACACCCCTCACCGAACAACAAGCCCACGATTTCGCCGCGGTGCTCGACAGCGCCGCACAACAGTTAGAGCGCATCTGACCGAACTTCTTCTTTTGACATGACCGACTTCACCACCACTACAGCTTCTTCACCTTCCCACACGCCTGACCGCACGCCGCGCCGCGTGCGCCACGAGCTTCGCTTTCGCCGGCTCACGGTAAAAACCGTGCAGCGCATCACGCCGCACCTGATCCGCGTCACGCTGACGGGCGACGACCTTGCGGGTTTCACGAGCCTGGGCTTCGACGACCACTCGAAGATCTTCTTCCCCGATGCCGCAACCGGCCAGCTCACGCTTCCGGCTGTCGGCCCGGACGGTCCGGTCTGGCCCGCGAGCGGCCGCCCGACCATGCGCGACTACACGCCGCGCCGCTACGACGCCAAGGCCAACACGCTCGAAATCGACTTCGCGCTGCACGAGGCCGGCCCCGCCACGCAATGGGCCGAGCAGGCAAAGCCCGGCGATGTTCTGGGCGTCGGCGGCCCGCGCGGTTCGTTCATCGTGCCGACCGAGTTCGACTGGCACCTGCTGATCGGCGACGACACCGCCCTGCCCGCCATCGCACGGCGCCTGGCCGAGCTGCCGGCCGGCGCGCGGGTGGTGGTGCTGGCAGAGGTCGACAGCGAAGCCGACCATATTCCGTTCGAGACGCAGACCGAGCTCACGCTTCGGTGGGTGCACCGCAACGGCGCCGAGCCGGGGGTAAGCCCCGTGCTGGTCGATGCGCTCGAGGCGATGAAGCTGCCTGCCGGCGACTTTCATGCATGGGTGGGCTGCGAATCGGCGATTGCGAAGGCATTGCGCGCGCACCTGGTGGGCGAGCGCGGCGCCAACCCGAAATGGGTTCGCGCCTCGGGCTACTGGCGGCGCGGCGCGGTCGCCACGCACGACACGCACGACGAGTAACCCGCGTTGCTCCTTCCCCCTCCGGGGGAAGGTTGGGATGGGGGCACACGGCCGATGGAAGGGCCTTGGTGCTCGGTGCGCCGCTTGCCCCACCCCGGCCCTCCCCCGGAAGGGGAGGGAGAAAGAAATAAATAAGGTTCAGAGCCAGCCGGCTCGCCTGAACCGGTAATAGAGGTAGCTGCAGGTGCCGCCCATCAGCGCCAGCGCCGCCGCATACCCATAGCGCAATTTCAGCTCGGGCATGTGCTCGAAGTTCATGCCCCAGATGCCCGCGAACGCGGTGCACACCGCAAAGATGCTGGCCCAGGCGGCAAGCCGCTTGGTCACTTCGCTCTCTTCGATGGTGACCATCGAAAGGTTCACCGAAATGGCGGTGCCGATGGTGTCGCGCATGGCGTCGATGGAGCCGTTGATCCGCCCCAGGTGGTCGGCCACGTCGCGAAAATATTCCTGCGATGTGACGCAGATCTGCGGCACGCGTCCGCCGTGCAGCTTGCCGGCCGCCTCCACCAGCGGAGCCACCGCGCGCTTGAGAATCAAGCTGCGCCGCTTCAGGTCGTACAGTTGCTTGATCTTGTCGCGGGCCGCGCCGCCTTGCGTGAAGATCTGCTGCTCGATGAATTCCAGCTCCACCTCGAGCGCGTCGATGACCGGAAAGTAGCGGTCGACCACCGCATCCATCAGCGCGTAGAGCACGAAGCCCGCACCGTTGCGCAGCAATTCGGGCTCGCGCTCGCAGCGCTCGCGCACGCCCAGAAAGCCGCGCTTGCTGCGGTTGCGCACCGAGAGCACGTAGTTCTTGCCCACGAACACGTTGACCTCTCCAACGTTCACCCAATGCTCGCCCTCTGGGGCGGGCTCGACCAGGTGCATCACCACGAAGAGCGAGTCGCCATATTCCTCCACCTTGGGCCGCTGGTGGCCGTGGTGGGCATCTTCCACGGCCAGCGGATGCAGGCTGAACTCCTCCTGCATCTGGGCCAGCTCTTCCGGCGTGGCATCGGCGAGCGCCACCCAGACGAAGCAGCCGGGCCGGATGATGTATTCGCTGATGTCCTCCACCGGAATATCGGCGAGCTTGGCGCCGTTTTCATAGGCAACGCAGTTGATCAGCATCGGTACTCGTCCATGGTCAGGCTGGATGTGGGCTCAGGTCTTCACCGCATCCGGATTCGAAGCCGCGGCCAGGAGGCCGGTGGCTGCCAGCGAAGCCTCGATGGCCTGCGTCTCGCTCCTGAGCAGGGCGAGTCCTTTTTCGGCGAACTCAGCGTGGCTTGCAACATCGGCCCACAGGCTCGCGGCGGCTTCGGCGCATGTCAGTGATGTGAAGCGGATGCGGCCCTTCGCCAGCTCCTTGAAGCGTTGCTCGCGCAGGGGGTCCGCCCGGTCCCAGGCGCCGCCGATGAGCACGCGACGGCCGCGCTTGACGCGGGGTTCGGGCTCGGCGAAGAAGGGCAGCTTGGCGGACACCCAGCCCAGCATGCCGGAGTTCAACGCGGTGTCGAAGGCCGTCGGGGCGGCATGCGACCTGGCAAAGTCGCGCAAGGTGCCGAGTTCGTAGAGCACCGGGTCTTTCGGTCCCTTTGTGGCGCTTTCCACAGGCTTGATGATGGGCGGGCCGTTGCCTGCTCGCCCATCCGGGCGTCTCGATTTGCGCAGGTCGGCGAGCTGGGCCGGCGACATGCAGAGGTACAGCGCGGCGAGTTCTGCGGGCAAGGTCGCGGTATCGGGCAGCGCGTCTGCGTCAGGGCCTTTGAATTCATCCGGGTGGACCATGGGCGCCTTGTTCTTCACGCGGGGTTCGCGCCGACAGATTTTAGAGCGGCGCCGATCGCCGGCCGGGCCGTCCGCCGTCCCCGATAATCGTCCGAGTGAAAACGACGACTGCGCAACCCTCCCCCTCGACCAGCGACTTCTCCGGGCATACGCCGATGATGGCGCAGTACCTGGGCCTCAAAGCGAACCATCCGGACACCCTGTTGTTCTACCGGATGGGCGATTTCTACGAGCTGTTCTGGGCCGACGCCGAAAAGGCCGCGCGCCTGCTCGACATCACGCTCACCCAGCGCGGCCAGTCGGCCGGCCAGCCGGTGGTGATGTGCGGCGTGCCCTTCCATGCGGTCGACACCTACCTCGCGCGGCTCATCAAGCTCGGCGAATCGGTCGCCATCTGCGAGCAGGTGGGCGAGGTCGGCGCCAGCAAGGGGCCGGTGGAGCGCAAGGTGGTGCGGGTCGTCACGCCCGGCACGCTGACCGACTCGGAACTGCTCAACGACAAGAGCGAATCGCTGCTGCTGGCAGTGCATGCGGGCACTCGCAACTTCTGCGGGCTAGCCTGGCTCAGCGTCACGGGGGCCGAGCTGCGGCTGGCCGAATGCCCGGCCGACGCGCTCGAAGCCTGGATCGCGCGCATCGCGCCGAGCGAGCTGCTCTACAGCGCCGAGGTCACGCCGGCCTTCGAGCAGCGGCTGAAGGCCGCGCGCGCGGCCACGCCTTTCACGCTCTCGATCCGCCCGGCCTGGCAGTTCGACGGCGGCCTGGGCGAACGCAAGCTCAGCGAGCAGATGGGCAGCAACAGCCTGGCCGCCTGGAATGCCGAATCGCTTTCCAACGCGCATGCCGCGGCGGCTGCGCTGCTCGGCTACGCCGAGCACACGCAAGGCCGCGCCCTCTCGCATGTGCAGCGCCTCTCGGTGGAGCGCGACGGCGACCTGATCGAGCTGCCGCCCACCACGCGGCGCAACCTGGAGCTGGTGCAGACGCTGCGCGGCGAAGATTCGCCCACGATGTTCTCGCTGCTCGACACCTGCATGACGGGCATGGGCAGCCGCCTTCTGAAGCGCTGGCTGCTGTCGCCCCGGCGCGAGCGCGGCGAGGCGCAGGCCCGGCTCGAAGCCATCGGTGCACTGCAGTCCACGGTGCTGGGCGGCACGGCCGCCCCCTGGCGCTCGCTGCGCGAGCAGCTCAAGAACACGAGCGACGTGGAGCGCATCGCGGCGCGCATCGCGCTCAGGCAGGTGCGACCGCGCGAGCTGCTGGCGCTGCGCCTGGCGCTCGCCAAGGCCGAGCAGCTGGCGCCGCTCCTTCCCGCATCGGCCGCGCTGCTCGACCGGATTGCCGAGCGGCTTGCGCCGCCGCCGGGCTGCGCCGACCTCCTGGTGAGCGCCATCAAGCCCGACCCGTCGGCGCTGGTGCGCGATGGCGGGGTGATCGCCACCGGCCACGACGCCGAGCTCGACGAGCTGCGCGCCATCAGCGAGAACTGCGACGACTTCCTGCTGAAGCTCGAGGTGAGCGAACGCGAGCGCACCGGTATCAGCAACCTGCGGGTGCAGTTCAACCGCGTGCACGGCTTCTACATCGAGGTGACGCAAAGCGCGCTCTCGAAGGTGCCCGACAACTACCGCCGCCGCCAGACGCTGAAGAACGCCGAACGCTTCATCACGCCCGAGCTCAAGGCTTTCGAGGACAAGGCGCTGAGCGCGCAAGACCGCGCGCTGGCCCGCGAGAAGTGGCTCTACGAGCAGCTGCTCGATGCGCTGCAGCCCTCGGTGCCCGCGCTCACGCAGCTGGCCGGCGCCATTGCCACGCTCGACACGCTGTGCGCGCTGGCCGAGCGCTCGCACACGCTGCACTGGCGCGCGCCGAGCTTCGTGTCGCATCCGTGCATCGAGATCCAGCAAGGCCGCCATCCAGTGGTGGAAGCGCGGCTGGCCGAAAAATCGTCGGGCGGCTTCATTGCCAACGACACGCAGCTGGGGCCGCAGCAGCGCATGCAGATCATCACCGGCCCCAACATGGGCGGCAAGTCGACCTACATGCGGCAGGTGGCCATCATCGTGCTGCTGGCCTCCATCGGCTCGCACGTGCCGGCCGCGGCCTGCCGGCTGGGGCCGATCGACGCGATCCACACCCGCATCGGCGCGGCGGACGACCTGGCCAACGCGCAGTCGACCTTCATGCTCGAGATGACCGAGGCCGCGCAGATTCTGCACAGCGCCACCGCCCAGTCGCTGGTGCTGATGGACGAAATCGGCCGCGGCACCAGCACCTTCGACGGCCTGGCGCTGGCGGCCGGCATTGCGGCCCAGCTGCACGACCGCAGCAAGGCGTTCACGCTCTTTGCCACCCACTACTTCGAGCTGACCGAATTTCCGGCCACGCACCACTGTGCGGTGAACATGCACGTGAGCGCCACCGAAGCAGGCCGCGACATCGTGTTTCTGCACGAAATGCAGCCCGGCCCGGCCAGCAAGAGCTACGGCATCCAGGTGGCGCGGCTTGCCGGCATGCCCGCCGCGGTGGTCAATCATGCGCGGCAGGCACTGGAGGCACTTGAATCGCAGCATGCGCAAACTCGCGCACAGGTCGACCTGTTCGCACCGCCGCCCGCGGCCGAAACTCCCATGGCCAGCGCCGTAGAATCCGCCTTGGCTGCGCTTGATCCCGACACCATGAGCCCGCGCGAAGCCCTCGACGCGCTCTATGCGCTCCAAAAACTGAACACGCGTGAACACAGTGCCGTCGGCTGACCGGGCCTGATTCATGCGAGACGAACTCATGACTTACTGCGTAGGCATCAAACTCAACGCCGGCCTGGTGTTTCTCTCCGACTCCCGTACCAACGCGGGCGTGGACCACATCAGCACCTTCCGCAAGATGATCGTCTACGAGCAGCCGGGCGACCGCGTCATGGTGCTGCTGTCGGCTGGCAACCTGAGCATCTCCCAGTCGGTGCGCGAAATCCTCCAGATCGAGGAGCTGCGCGAGACCCGGGAAGACGGCACCCAGGGCGACCCCATCACCATCTGGAACGCCAAGAGCATGTTCGACGCCGCGCGCGTACTCGGCTCGGCCGTGCGCCACGTGTACGACCGCGACGCCGAGGCGCTCAAGCATGCGGGGCTCGATTTCAACGTTTCGTTCATCTTCGGCGGGCAGGTCAAGGGCGAAGGGATGCGCCTGTTCCTGGTCTACGCGGCCGGCAACTTCATCGAGGCCACCACCGAGACGCCCTACTTCCAGGTCGGCGAATCGAAATACGGCAAGCCCGTGCTCGACCGCGTGCTCACGCCCGAAACCCCGCTCGACGAAGCCGCCAAGTGCGCGCTGGTCTCGATGGACTCGACCATGAAGTCGAACCTTTCGGTCGGCCTGCCGCTCGACCTGGTGGTGTACGAGGCCAACAAGTTCGAGACCGACCGCGTCATCTGCATCGACGCCGACAACCCCTACTACCGCATGATGCACAACAGCTGGGGCCAGAAGCTGCGCGAGGTGTTCGACAGCATCGAAGACCCGGTGTGGGACGACGCCGCCACCGAGCATCCGCTCAAGATGCCCGCCACGCGCCACAGCCCGCTGCGCAAGATTTCGACGCCCGACGAAAAACTCATCTGAGGCCGAACCCGGCCATGGTGATGCCCCCCGTCGTCTTCTCGCACGGCAACAGTTTCCCTGCGAGCACCTACCGCGTCGTTCTCGACAGCCTGCGCAACCGCGGCTTCGAGGTCGATGCCATCGAGAAGTTCGGGCACGACCCGAAGTACCCGGTCACCGACAACTGGCCGCACCTGGTGCAGCAGCTGGCCGACTTCGCGCAGCAGCACGCCGACCGCGCCAGCAGGCCGGTGTTCCTGGTCGGCCATTCGCTTGGCGGGTTCCTGAGCCTGATGTGCGCGGCCATGCATCCGGCACTCGCCTGCGGCGTGGTGCTGCTCGATTCGCCCATCCTGGGCGGCTGGCGCGCGAACACGCTGAGCCTCGTGAAGCGCACCCCGCTGATGAAGACCGTGTCGCCCGGCGCCATCAGCCGCCGGCGCAAGAACCGCTGGGCGCACCGCGAGGCGGTGTTCGAGCACTTCCGCAGCAAGAAGGCCTTTGCCAAGTGGGACGAGCAGGTGCTTCACGACTATATCGACCACGGCACCTTCGACAGCGACGACACGCGCGAGCTGAGCTTCGACCGCAACGTGGAAACGGCCATCTACAACACCTTGCCCCACAACCTCGGCGCCCTGCTGCGCCGCCACCCGCTCAAGTGCAAGGTGGCCTTCATCGGCGGGCGCCAGTCGGCCGAGATGAAGCAGGTGGGAATGGCGATGACCGAGCAAGTCACCAAGGGGCGCATTGCCATGCTCGACGGCACGCACCTGTTTCCCATGGAAAAGCCGCTGGCCACCGCCGCGGCCATCGAGGCGTCGCTTCGCAACCTGCTGGTCTGATTGGGTAGCGGCTCGACCCACGGACACCGAGCCTCCCGCGCAGGCGCATTTTCTTCACGGCGGCTGTCGGCCCGATGCGCGTCGTCTCGGGCCTCTCGGTGCAGGAAATTGTGCGTGCCTTTCTGGTGGGTGAAAGCGCCATGGAGCAGCGCATCTCGCGCGCCAAGAAAGCGCGTTGCCTCGGCTGGCATTCCCTTCGATGCGCCCGGTGCACGGGAGCGCGGCGGCGCCCAACCTCGCAGAGCCTCGACCTGCTGCGCTTTCTGCAGGAGGCACTGACCAATGTGCTCAAGCACAGCGCAAGTCGCCGCGTGGATGTGGCAGTGTCGCGCGCCGGCGCCGAACTGAGGCTCAGCGTGCGCGACGACGGCTGCGGCTTCGTGGTGGACAAGTCTGCATCCGCCCGGATGGGCCAGCCCGCCATGGACCTGTCAAGAGGGGAACAGACCAGATGATACAAATTGAAATTGTCGGTAACATTTGACGAAAATAAGTAAAAACGTCCCACTTCGCAGACCCCCGCTTCAAAATGTTCCACGAATGTCAACTTCTCAGTCAGAAGCCGTTGAAGCCATCTCCCTGAGCCCGACCCTCGTGGTCGAAAACGACCGGGCGATGCAGGAACGTTTGCACTACGTTTTGTCGATGCTCGGATGCGACGAGCCGCAGATCGCGTGGACCGACGACGACGCGACGGCCATGCAATTGTTCGAGAGCCAGCGCTTCGGCGTCGCCCTGGTGGATATCGGACTGCCGGACGGCCGCGGTATCGAGCTCATCGAATGGCTGCAAGCGCACCACCCGCAGGTGTCCGCGGTGGCAATTTCCGCCTCGTTGCGCACCGAGGAAACCATTTTTTCGGCATTGCGCGCAGGCGCCGTGGCCTATTTGCTGAAGGTACGCGACGATCTCGAACTCAGCATCGCGCTGCGAAGCATCGAACAAGGCGGCGCGCTCATCGATGCGGCCATTGCCCGGCGCATTCTCGCGTGGCATGCCGATCACGCGAGCGACTTGCTGTCCATGCCGGACGTGATGCTGACGCCGCGCGAACGCAACATGCTGGAACTCGTGGTGCAGGGCCTCACCCACCGCGACATCGCCGAAACGCTTTCGACCCCCCGGCTTGCGGTGGAACGCCGCACCAGGAACATCTATGGAAAGCTGGCGCTCGGCTCGCGGGCCGGCTCGGCCTACCGCATGGCCAACGGAACCATTCTGCTGCGATAGCGCTGCTGCTTCGTGGCCGTGCCAAGCCGCACGCCACGTTCCTTGCTACTCCGCCCAGACCACCGTCCCCGTCCATGCCGTCGCCAGCACCACGATGCCGAAGGCGATGCGGTACCAGGCAAACGGAATGAAGTCGTGCGTGCTGATGTACTTCAGCAGCCAGCGCACGCAGAGCCACGCGCTGACGAACGAGAACACCAGCCCCACGGAGAACAGCGGAACGTCGGCCATCGAGAGCAGTGCGCGTTCCTTGTAGAGGCTGTAGGCACCGGCGCCGATCAGCGTCGGAATGGCAAGGAAGAACGAGAAGTCCGTGGCCGCCTGCCGCGACAGGCCAAGCAGCATGCCGCCGATGATGGTCGAGCCGCTGCGGCTGGTGCCCGGAATCATCGCGAAGCACTGCACCAGGCCGACCTTGAGGGCGTCCCACACCGTCATGTCGTCGACGTGCTCGATGCGGATCGAGCCCGGCGGACGCTTCTCGGCCCACAGGATGATGAAGCCGCCGATGATGAAGGTGCTTGCCACCACCACGGGCGTGAAGAGCTGCTCCTTGATCATCTTGCCGAATATCAGCCCGAGCACCACGGCGGGAATGAAGCCGATGATCACGTTGAGCGCGAGACGCCTTGCCTTGGCCTGCCGCGGCAATGCCACCACGGTGGAATGGATCTTCTGCCAGTACACCAGGATCACCGCGAAGATCGCACCGGTCTGGATGGCGATGTCGAACACCTTGGCCTTGGCGTCGTCGAAGCCGAGCAACGAGCCCGCAAGAATCAGATGTCCGGTCGACGAGATGGGCAGAAACTCTGTCAGCCCCTCGACGATGCCCATGACGGCGGCCTTCACCAGCAAAACGATGTCCACGCTTACTCCTTTAAAGAGCGTCAATTATGGCGAGGCATCGAGTCAGGCCAGGTTCAGCTGGCCCCGGGCAGCTGCGGGCTTTATCCAGGAACTTGACCGGTGCGCAGCCGCAGGGCCCGAACCGCACTGTCGACGGTGGTGAGCACCGGCAGGCCGCTCGCTTGCTCGCAGGCCGTGCGTGCGCGCGCCATGCTGAACTGCGCCAGCGCAATGCGCGTGCAGCCGCGATGGCGCAGCGCCACGGCCTGCGCGGCGATCAACGTATCGTGGCGCTGTGTGTCGCCGGCGTTCAGCGCATCGAGCGCGCCTTCGGCCAGCACGGGCTCGAGCGCGGTGCCGGGCGGAAATTCGGGCGGCATCGACACGAGCGTGGCCGCGAAGGTTGCGATGAGGCCGAGCTTGCCCTGCCCTTCGCTCTGAGCTTGCGCGGCCTCGGCGACCATGGCCTCGTTGGGCTTGAGCACCGGAATGCCCGCATGCCGCCGCGCCACCGCCTCGATGCACGGCCCGAAGGCCGAGCAGGTGAAGAGAATACCCTGCACGCCGGTATCGACCGCGTACTGCGCGAGCCGCTGGAATCGCTCGCGCATGGCGGCGTCGAGGCCGCGCCCACCGCGCGCAAGATCGGCCGAGAGACTGTCGTCCAGCAGGTTCATGCGCACGGCTTCGGGCCAGTCGCGTTCGAAAGCGGCGTTGATGGGCGCGACCGAATGCGAAAGCGCGTGGATGAGTGCGATGCGGGTCATGCGGGAACGGCGGTCAGATGCCCTTCGAAGACGGATTGGCAAAGGCCTCTTTCGTCTCGGCGTTGAGCGGGTAGTTGATGTTGATGCCCTTGGGCGGAATCGGCGACATGAACCACTTGTTGTAGAGCTTCTCCATCTCGCCGGACTTCATCATGCCCGACACCACGCGATCCACCAGCGCCTTGAAGGCCGGATCATCCTTGCGGAACATGAGCGACTGGTTCTCGGTGCGCAGGCTCTCGCCGGTGATGATGAAGTCCTTCGGGTTGCGCGCGTTCGCGACCTGGCCGGCCAGCAGGATGTCGTCGAGCACGAAGGCCTGCGCCCTGCCGCTTTCCACCAGCAGGAACGAGTCGCTGTGGTCCTTGCCGCCGAGGTTGTTCACCTCGAGATTGCGGCCCTTGTCGGCCTCGCGCAGCAGGCGAAACGAGGTGGTGCCGGTGGTGGTGACCACCGTCTTGCCCTGCAGGTCGGCAATGCTCCTGATGCCAGAATCGGCCTTGACCAGCATGCGCACGTTGTAGCGGAAGATGTCGGGCGAGAACGCCACCTGTTTCTGGCGCTCCACCAGGTTGGTGGTGGAGCCGCACTCGATGTCGACCGTGCCGTTCTGCACCAGCGGAATGCGGTTGGCCGAGGTCACGGCCTGGTACTTGATCTCGACGGCCGGCAGCTTGAGCTCGCTCTTCACCGCTTCGACGATGCGATTGCAGATCTCGATGCTGTAGCCCACGGGCTTCAGGTTGCCGTCGAGGTACGAGAAGCCGAACGACGACTCGCGGTAGCCGAAGGTGATGGTGCCGCTCGCCTTGATCTTGGCGAGGGTGTCGTTGTTGTCCTGGGCCTGTGCGGCCGTGTGCGGCAACAACAGGGCGAAGGCTACCGCGAGAGCGGCAGCGCCGAAGGGAATCGGCAGACGAAGCTTGGGCATGGAAGCGCTCCTTGGAACGGCGGTTGAAGAAAACGGCGAAAGAAAATTGGGCAGTGGTCAGCGCGCGACGGCACTCGTCACTGCGTCGATCGAAGCCGCAAGTCGGGTGGCGATTTCCCGCAGGTCTTGCCGCGTCGCGATGAACGGCGGCGCCAGCAGCACGTGGTCGCCCTGCCGGCCATCGACCGTGCCGCCGAAGGGGTAGCACAGCAGGCCGCGCGCCATGGCGTCCTTCTTGAGGGCTGCATTGACCTTCAAGGCCGGATCGAACGGCGCCTTGCTCGCGCGGTCGGCCACCAGCTCGATGCCCCAGAAGAAGCCGCGGCCGCGGATGTCGCCCACGTGCGCATGGCCGCCGAGCGCCTCGGCCAGCATGGCGCCGAAGGCTGCGCCGTCTTCGCGCACCTTGGCGACCAAGCCGTCGCGCCGGATCACCTGCTGCACCGCGAGCGCCGCCGCACAGGCCATCGGATGGCCGAGGTAGGTGTGGCCATGCTGGAAGAAGCCGCTGCCCTTCGACATGGCCTCGACGATCCCGCCCTGCGCCAGCACCGCGCCGATCGGCTGGTAGCCGCCGCCCAGGCCCTTGGCGATGGTCATCAGGTCGGGCACCACGCGCTCCTGTTCGCAGGCATGCAGCGTGCCGGTGCGGCCCATGCCGCACATCACCTCGTCCAGGATCAGCAGCACGCCGTACTTGTCGCACACCGCGCGCACGGCCTTGAAGTAGCCCGGCACGGGCGTGAGCACGCCAGCCGTGGCGCCCCCCACCGTTTCGGCCACGAAGGCGATGACGCGATCGGCGCCCTGCGCAACGATGGCCGCCTCGAGCTCGGCCGCAAGGCGCAGGCCGTATTGCTCGGCGCTCTCGCCGGCACGCTGCTCGCGGTAGGGGTAGCACGGCGCCACATGCGTCGCCGGCACGAGGATGGGCGCAAATGGCTCGCGCCGCCACGCATTGCCGCCCACGGCCAGCGCGCCCAGCGTGTTGCCGTGATAACTCTGGCGGCGCGCGATGAAGTGCGTGCGCTGCGGCTGCCCGATCTCGACGAAATACTGACGCGCCATCTTGAGTGCCGCCTCGACCGCCTCGGACCCGCCGCTCACCAGGTACGCATGGCTCATGCCCTCGGGGGCGGAAGCGATCAGCTCGTCGGCCAATTGCTCGGCCACTTCGCTCGTGAAGAAGCTGGTGTGCGCGTAGGCCAGCTTGTCGATCTGCGCATGCATGGCCGCCAGCACCTCGGGGTGCGCGTGGCCGAGCGACGACACGGCCGCGCCGCCCGAGGCATCGAGGTATTCGCGGCCTTCGGCGTCGCGGATGAACATGCCGCCGGAGCCGGCGGCAACGGGCGGGGTCTGGCGAAGGTGGCGATGAAAGACGTGCGTCATGGCGGCTGGGCGGCGGTGGATGGTGGATGCGTGCTTGGAACCAACGTTTCCGTCGCATTATTGTTTGGAACATTTGTTTCGTCAACTGTTCCATCATTCCATGTCCGGTACATTCGTTCCAACAGCAGAAGGAAAAGAGAGACCGCCATGGGCGCCAGAGACCAGATCCGCCAGCGTTTCAACGAGCTGAGCCCGGCCCTGCAGCAGGTCGCGCGCTACGTGCTGGACCACCCCAACGAGGTGGTGACCGCATCGATGCGCAACGTGGGCACGCGCGCACAGAGCACGCCCGCCACGCTGGTGCGTTTCGCGCAGCACCTGGGCTATGTGGGCTGGCCACAGCTCAAGGAAGCCTTTGCCGGCGACATGGGCCTGGGCAGCGAAACCTATGGCGGGCGGGCCAAGCAACTCATCGGCCGCGCGCAGGACCGAAGCCTGACGGCCGAGATGTTCGAGGTGCAGCGCCGCAACCTCGAGGCCACGCACCAGCAGAGCGAGCAGGCGCTGCAAAAAGCCTGTGCGCTGATCGAGAAGGCGCCGGCCGTCCACGCGGCGGGTTTCAGGGCCTGCTTTCCGATCGCGTTTTCGTTCGTCTACGTGTACCGGTTGTTTCGCGCCAGCGTGCACTTGGTGGACGGCCAGGGCGGCTCGCTCGAAATGCAGCAGCGCGCCTTTGCCAAGGGCGACGCCCTGGTGGTGGCCAGCTTCATGCCCTACTCGCGCGAGGCGCTGCAGGTGGCGCAGGCGGCCAAGGCCGCCGGCTGCCGCATCGTGGCCATCACCGACAGCGTGGCCTCGCCGCTGTCGCTGCTGGCGGACGAGACGCTGCTTTTCACGATCAACAGCCCTTCTTTCTTCCCGTCGGTGGCGGCGGGGGTTGCCGTGACCGAGGCGCTGGTCGAACTGCTCGCGAGCCGCGCTGGCAAGCCGGTGATCCGGCGCATCGACCAGGCCGAGGCGCAGCTGTTCGAGTCAGGTGCCTATCTGGTGCCGCCCGTGCCGCGCGGAAATTAGGCCTCCGAGCCGAATCCGCGTGCTGCAGCGCCGCATTGGCGGAACCCCGTCGAGCCCGAACGGTCGAAGAACTGTCGCGGTTTTGTGCCGCGACAGGAGGTAATGACCATGAAGCAGGTGAAACATTGGCAAGACCCGGTCAGCGTCGCGCTCGGCGCGTGGCTGATCATCTCGCCTTGGGTCCTGGGGTTCCAGGACGTCACTTACGCCATGTGGACCGCAGTGGCGACAGGCGTCGTGCTGGGCGCGGTGGCGCTGGGGGCGACCCTGGTACCGCGTGCATGGGAAGAGTGGACCGAAGGCGCGATCGCCATCTGGCTGGCTGCGTCGCCGTGGATACTCGGCTTCGCCACCGTCGAGAAGGCGATGGTGAACGCAGTGCTCGTGGCGGCGGCGATCCTGGTGCTCGCACTCTGGGTTCTGGTGACCGACAAGGACTACCTCGGCGGGTCGCTGGACCGTCACGCGCATTGAGCGCATGACGATCGCGCCGTGAAGAGGAACGGCTCCGCGCGCAACCCGCGGCGCAGCTGAAGGGATGGGCAACCGCCCATCCCGCGCACAGGTTGTTCGCTCCGCTCAGCGCGGAGGGGTGGGCTGTTGCCAGCCGCCGCCAAGGGCCTGGATGAGCGCCACCGCCGCGGTCTGTCGATTCACCTGCAGCTGCACCAGCGTGCGCCGCGCACCGAGGGCCGCTGCCTGCGCCGTGACCACCTCGGTGTAGCTGACCTGGGCCGCGCGATAGCGATTGAGCAGCTGCTGCTCGGTCTTGTCGGCGGCGGCCGAAGCCTCGCGCCGCAGGCCCTCCTGCTGCGCGAGCGCGGCGCCGGCCGTCAACTGGTCTTCCACCCCCTGGAACGCCGTGAGCACCGCCTGCCGGTAGCGTGCCACGCTGGCCTCGTGGGCCGCCTTGGCCGAGTCGACGCTCGCGCCGATGGCGCCCGCATCGAACACCACCTGCGCCACCGAGAGGCCGAGCGCCCACAGCGTGTTGGATGCGTTGAACAGGTCTTTCACGCGGCTCGCGCTGCTGCCCACCGAAGCGCTGAGCCCGAAGTTCGGGAAGTACGCCGACCGGGCGATGCCGATCTGCGCATTGGCCGCCGCCACCGCACGTTCGGCCGCCGCGATGTCGGGCCGGCGCTGCAGCAGCGTCGAAGGCACGCCCGTGGGAATGCCCGGCACCGTGGGTGTCCACTGCGCGGCCGGCAGGCTGAAGTCGGCCGGCGCCACGCCCACCAGCATGGCAATGGCGTGCTCCAGCGTGGTGCGGGTGCGCTGCAGGCCCACGCGCTCGGCCTGCGCGGTCACGAGCTGGGTCTGCGCCTGCAGCACGTCTGTCTGGGCCGCAATGCCGGCCTTGTAGCGGTTGCTCGTGATCTCGAAGGCGCGCTGGTAGCCCTCGATGGTCTGGTCGAGCAGGACGATCTCGGCGTCGGCTTCGCGCAGCGAAAAATAATTGGTGGCCAGGTCGCCGATGGCCGAGAGGCGTGCCGACGCCAGGTCGGCCTCGCTGGCCTGCGCATTGGCCTCTGCGCTGGTTACGGCTTGCCGCAGCCGGCCCCACACATCGGGTGCCCAGTCGACGCCCAGCGTGGCCGAAAAGGTGTTGGACGCATTGCTGGTGCCGCCGATGTTGCCGCTTCGCCGGCCGCTGCCGTCGAGCGATACCGTGGGAAACAGCGCGGCGCGCTCTCCCCGCACCAGGGCCTGCGCCTGCGCGTAGTTGGCCACGGCCGCGGCAATGTTCTGGTTCGACACCTGCACGCGGGCCGCCAGTTCATCGAGCGTGGCATCGCCGAAAAGCTTCCACCAATCGCCACGGTCGAGCGCATCGGCCGGGGCGGCGGGCAGCCAGCCTTCGGCGGTCTTCTGCTCCTTCCACCCGGCGGGCATGGCCGAGCTTGGCACCTGGTATGCAGGGCCTACGGCGCAGCCGGCCACCATGGCCGCGAAGGCGAGCGCGGACAGCGAAGGGATGCGGGTGCGATGTGTCATGGCAAGGGATTCATTTTCTCGGAGGCCGGGAACACCGCGGAACCGGCTTTGCCGGGCCGCCGGTGTTGCCCCCTTGAGGGGGGGAGTCGAGCTACACGAAGTGCGCGAGGGACGGGAGTGGGTTTCATACAGGCGAGCTCGCGGCGCGGCTCAGGTGCCGCTCGTTGCCGGAGCGCCGGCGCAGCTTGTCGAGCAGCACGTAGACCACCGGCGTGGTGAGCAGGGTGAGCAGCTGGCTCGCCACCAGGCCGCCGATGATCGCCACGCCCAGCGGCTGGCGCAGTTCGGCGCCCTGGCCGAAGCCGATGGCCAGCGGCAGCGCGCCCAGCGCGGCGGCCAGCGTGGTCATGAGAATCGGCCGGAAACGCAGCAGGCAAGCCTCGCGCACCGCTTCCACGGCCGAGATGCCGCGCGCGCGCTCGGCCTCGAGCGCGAAGTCGATGATCAGAATCGCATTCTTCTTCACGATGCCGATCAGGAGGAAGAGACCGATCAGCGCAATGATCGAAAAATCCATGCGGAACAGCAGCAGCGCGAGCACCGCGCCCACGCCCGCCGAAGGCAGTGTGGTCAGCACGGTGATCGGGTGAATCAGGCTTTCGTAGAGTATGCCGAGCACGATGTAGATGACCACGATGGCCGCCAGGATGAGCGCAAGCTGCTGTCCCTGCGACTGCTGCGCCGCGAGCGCCGTACCCTGGAAGCTGCCGCGCACGTTCACGGGCATGGCAATGTCGGCCTCGGCCTGAGCGACGATGCGCCGCGCGTCCTGCAGCGTGACGCCCTCGTCCAGGTTGAACGAGACGGTGCTCGCGAGCTCGGTGTCCTGGTGGTCGATGGAGCTCGGCACCGCGCGCTCGCTGACCTTGGCAATGGCCGAGAGCGGCACCATCAGCGTGGTGTTCGCGGCCAGCGCCTGGCCGGTGGACGCGGTACGCAGTGCCGGGTTGGCCGACGTGGTGGTCGAGGTGCCGGTGCTGGCGTCGGTGGTGTTGGCCAGCGAACTCACGATGGTTGCGCCGCTCGCGGTGGTGCTGGTGGTGAGCGTCGAGGGTACGTACAGGTCCTTCAGCACCACGGGCGCGCGCTGGTAGCGCGGCGCCCATTCCATGATCACGGAATACTGGTTGAGCTCGTCGTAGATGGTGGCGACCGAACGCTGTCCGTAGGCGTTGTAGAGCGCGTTGTCGACCGCGCTCGACGTCACGCCGAGCCGCGCGGCACTTTCGCGGTCGACATCGACGTAGGTCTCCACGCCGTTGTCCGCCTGGTCACTGTCGACATCGGTCAGCGCCGTTTCCTGGCGCAGCCGGTCGGCCAGCTTGGCGGTCCAGGTGCGCAGGTCGGCCAGGTTGTCGCCCTTCAGCGTGTACTGGTAGGTGGAGTTGCTCGAACGCCCGCCCATGCGCAGGTCTTGCACCGGGCTCAGGAACACGCGCAGGCCGGTGAGCTGGTTGAGCTGTGGCCGCAGCCGGTTGACGACCACGGCGGTCTTTTCGCTGCGCTGCGATACCGGCTTGAGGTTGACGAACATGAAGCCGCCGCCCGAGCGGCTGCCGCCCGCAAAGCCCACCACGGTATCGACGGCCGGGTCCTTGTGGATGATGTCGACCGCCTGGCGCAGTTTCTCGCTCAGCGCCACGGACGAAATGCTCTGGTCCGCGCGCAGGCCCGCGTTGAGCTGGCCGTTGTCCTGCTCGGGAAAGTAGCCCTTGGGAATGGCGGAGAACAGGTACACGTTGAGCCCGATGACCGCCAGCAGCACCACCATGACCACGGCCTTGCTCGCGAGCGCCCAGTCGAGGCTGTGGGCATAGGTGCGCAGGCTCCACTGGTAGACGCTTTCCGACATGCGCGCCAGGCGCCCCGGCGGCCTGGCGCCGGGCTCCTCGGGCCGCAGCAGCATGGCGCACAGCATGGGCGTGGTGGTGAGCGAGATCACCAGCGAGATCAGCACCGCCACGGACAGCGTGACCGCGAATTCGCGGAACAGCCGGCCGATCTGCCCGTCCATGAACAGCAGCGGGATGAACACCGCCACCAGCGACAGGCTGATCGACAGCACGGTGAAGCCCACCTCGCGCGCGCCGCGCAGGGCCGCCTCGATGCGGCCCATTCCGGCCTCGATGTGGCGGCTGGTGTTCTCGAGCACCACGATGGCGTCGTCCACCACGAAGCCGGTGGCCACCGTCAGCGCCATCAGGCTCAGGTTGTTCAGGCTGTAGCCCAGCAGGTGCATCACGCCGAAGGTGCCGAGCAGCGACACCACCGTGGCCACGGCCGGAATGATGGTGGCGCGCGCACGGCGCAGGAACAAGCCCACCACGAGCACCACCAGCGCGATGGAGATCATCAGCGTGGCCTCGATCTCGCGCAGCGACGCGCGGATGGAGTTGGTGCGGTCGGAGGCCACCTGCACCTCGATGTCCTGCGGCAGCTGCGCGCGCAGTTCGGGCAACAGCTCGCGCACGCCGTCCACGGTCTGGATGATGTTGGCGCCGGGCTCCTGCGTGACCAGCACGATCACCGCGGGCTGGCCGTTGAAGAGACCCAGGGTGCGCGTGTTCTCCACGCTGTCGATCACCCGCGCGACATCGCCCAGCCGCACGGCCGCGCCGTTGCGCCAGGCGATCACCATGTCGCGGTACTCCACGGCATGGCGGCCCGGCGAGGGCGTGTAGATCTGCAGCCGGCGCTCGTCGTTCTCGATCGCGCCCTTGGGCCGGTTGGCGTTGTTGGCCTGGATGGCGGCGCGCACGTCTTCGCTGCTGATGCCGAAGCGGTTGAGCGAGAAGGGCTCGAGCTCCACCCGCACGGCCGGCAGCGAGCCGCCGCCGATCTCGACCTCGCCCACGCCCTCCACCTGCGAGAGCTTCTGGCTCACGATGTTGGAGACGGCCTCGTAGATCTGCCCCGGCGTGCGCGTCTTGGAAGTGAGCGCCAGGATCGCGATGGGCGCGGCCGTCGGGTTGCGCTTGCGGTAGGTCGGGTTGCTGCGCAAGGTGGCCGGCAGGTCGGCCCGCGCCGCGTTGATGGCCGCCTGCACCTCGCGCGCGGCGCTGTCGATGTTGCGCTTGAGGTCGAACTGCAGGCTGATGCGCGTCGAGCCGTTGGAGCTGGTCGAGGTGAGTTCGTTGACGCCCGCGATCACGCCGAGCCGCCGCTCCAGCGGTGTGGCAACGCTCGATGCCATGGTGCTCGGGCTCGCGCCCGCGAGGCTGGCCGTCACCGAGATGGTGGGAAAGTCGACCTGCGGCAACGGCGACACAGGCAGCACGAAGAACGCCGCGATCCCGGCCAGGGCGATGCCGATGGTCAAGAGGACCGTGGCGATCGGACGTTCGACGAAAGGCCTGGAGAGGTTCATGCGGCCGCGGCCTCCCGCTTGGGCCCGAAGCGGCGGCCGAGCCGGTCGAATGCCAGGTAGACCACCGGCGTGGTGAACAGCGTGAGCACCTGGCTCACCACCAGCCCGCCGAAGATCGCCAGGCCGAGCGGCCGGCGCAGCTCGGCGCCCTCGCCCCAGCCGAACATCAGCGGCAGCGCCGCGAAAAGCGCCGCCAGCGTGGTCATCAGGATGGGCCGGAAGCGCAGCAATGCCGCCTGGTGGATGGCCTCCTGGGGCGACTTGCCCTCGCGCCGCTCGGCGTCGATGGCAAAGTCGATCATCATGATGGCGTTCTTCTTCACGATGCCGATCAGCAGGATGATGCCGATGATGCCGATCACGCCCAGGTCGTTGCCGGTGACCATCAAGGCCAGCAGCGCGCCCACGCCGGCCGAGGGAAGTGTCGAGAGAATGGTCAGCGGATGGATGTAGCTCTCATACAGCACGCCCAGCACGATGTACACGCACACCACCGCCGCCAGGATGAGCCACAGCTGGTTGGAAAGCGATTTTTCGTAGGCGCCCGCCGCGCCCAGGAAAGTCATCGTCATGCTCGACGGCATGCCGATTTCCTTGGCGGCCGCGCGAATGGCCGCCACCGACTTTCCGAGCGCCACGTTCTCGGCCGTGTCGAAGCCCACGGTGGCTGCCGGATACTGCGCCACGTGCGTGACCTGCAGCGGCGCTGCCTGCTCGCGCACCGTGGCAATCGACGACAGCGTGGTTGCACTGCCGCCGCCGGTGCGAAGCTGCAGGTTGCCCAGCAGCTGCGGCGAAGCCAGGGCTTCGCGCTGCGCTTCCAGGATCACGCGGTACTGGTTGGTCTCGGTGAAGATGGTCGAGACGATGCGCTGGCCGAACGCGCTGTACAGCGTGTCGTCCACCGAACTGGCCGTGACCGACAGCCGCGCGGCCGTGTTGCGGTCGATGTCCACGTACGCGGCCAGGCCCTTCGCGCCCGCCGTGGTGGTGGGGTTGCGCACCAGGGGTTCGGAGCGCAGCCGCTCCACCAGCTTTTGCGCCCAGGCATCGACGGTGTTGGTGTCCACCCCTTCGAGCGAGACGCGGAACTCGGTGGGGCCGGTTTCGGCGTCGATGGTCAGGTCTTGCGTGGGCTGCAAATAAAGCGTGACGCCGGCCACGGCACGCACCCGCTCGCGCAGGCGCTGCATCGTGGCCTCCTGGTCGCCGCGGTCGGCGCGCATGTTGATGAGCATGCTGCCGGTGTTCAGCGCGGTGTTGTTGGCGGCGTCCACCCCCACCACCGAGCTCACGCTGGCCACTTCGGGGTCGGCCAGGATGGCCTTGGCGGCTTGCTGCTGCAACTCGGCCATGCGCGTGTACGACACATCCTGCGCCGCCTCGATGCGGGCCTGCAGTTGCCCGGTGTCCTGCGTCGGGAAAAGCCCCTTCGGGATCACCACGTAGAGCAGCACCGTGAGGGCCAGCGTGGCCAGCGCCACGACGAGCGTCAGCGGCTGGTGGCGCAGCACCCATTGCAGCCACACGTCGTAGCGGCCGATCACGCGTTCGAAGAAGCGCTGCACGCTGGCACCGAAGCGCCCGCCCTCCTCGGCCTGCGGCTTGAGCCAGCGCGCCGACATCATCGGCACCAGGGTGAGCGACACCACGGCGGAGATCAGGATCGTGATGGCCAATGTGACGGCAAACTCCCGGAACAGGCGCCCCACCACATCGCCCATGAACAGCAGCGGAATGAGCACGGCAATGAGCGACACCGTCAGCGAGATGATGGTGAAGCCGATCTGCGTCGCCCCCTTGAGCGCGGCCTTGAACGGCGGGTCGCCCTCTTCGAGGTAGCGCGCGATGTTCTCGATCATCACGATCGCGTCGTCCACCACGAAGCCGGTGGCAATGGTCAGCGCCATCAGGCTCAGGTTGTTGAGGCTGTAGCCGAGCAGGTACATCAGCCCGCAGGTGCCCACGAGCGAGATCGGCACCGCCAGGCTGGCGATGATCGTGGCGCGCACGCTGTGCAGGAAGAAGAAGATCACCAGCACCACCATCACCACGGCCAGTCCGAGCTCGAGCTGCACGTGCGAGACCGAGGCGCGAATGCCGGTGGTGCGGTCGCTCAGCACCTCCACCTTGAGCGAGCCCGGGAGCGATGCCTGCAGTTCGGGCAGCTGCTTCTTGATGGCATCGACCGTGCCGATCACGTTGGCACCCGGTTGCCGCTGCACGTTCAGGATGATGGCGGGGTAGAGCGTGGCCGGCTGCTCGCCAGCGCGCAACGCGGCCCAGGCGCCCAGCTGCGTGTTCTCGGCGCCATCGACCACGCGCGCCACCTCGGTCATCCGCACCGGCGCGCCGTTCTTCCAGGCGACGATGAGGTTCTTGTAGTCGTCCGCCGTCACGAGCTGGTCGTTGGCGTTGATGGTGTAGGCGCGCCGCGGTCCGTCGAAGCTGCCCTTGGCGCTGTTGGCGTTGGCCGCGGTGATGGCGCTGCGCAGGGTGTCCAGGCCGATGCCCACCGACGCGAGCGCGTTGGTGTCGGCCTGGATGCGCACGGCCGGCCGCTGCCCGCCCGAGAGCGACACCAGCCCCACGCCGCTGACCTGGCTGATCTTCTGTGCGAGCCGCGTGTTCACGAGGTTCTGCACCTCGGTGAGCGGCATGGTCTCGGAGCTCACGGCCAGCGTGAGGATGGGCGCATCGGCCGGGTTCACCTTGGCGTACACGGGCGGTGCGGGCAGGTCGGCCGGAAGCAGCGAGCCGCCCGCGTTGATAGCGGCCTGCACCTGCTGCTCGGCCACGTCCAGGGTCTGGTCGAGTGCGAACTGCAGCGTGACGATCGACACGCCCGCCGAGCTCACCGAACTCATGCGGTTGAGGCCCGCCATCTGCCCGAACTGGCGCTCGAGCGGGGCCGTGACGGTGCGGCCCATGACCTCGGGGCTGGCGCCGGGGTAGAGGGTCTGCACCTGGATGGTCGGGTAGTCGACCTGCGGCAGCGCGGCCAGCGGCAGCAGCCGCAAGCCGACGAGGCCGGCCAGCACGATGGCGACCATCAGAAGCGCCGTGGCCACCGGCCGTTCGATGAAAGGGCGGGAGGGACTCATCGCGAACGCGCTCGCTGGTTCCGTGGATTGTGGTTGCTCGTCATTGCGGGGCGCGCTGGCGCCGCCGCTCTCCGCCCTCGCCGCGCTCTCCGCGTTGTCCGCGCGGCCCCGAAGCCGCACCGCGCGGACCCGATGCGCCGCCGCGCGGCCCTGCGGCGGGCCGGTCGCCCTGCAACTGCACGACCGCGCCGTCCTTGATGCGGTCGCCGCCTTCGGTGACCACGTTCTCGCCGACGCGCACGCCCGAGGTGATGGCCACCACCTCGGCATTGGCTTCGCCGCGCTTCACCGGGCGTGTCGACACCGTGCGGTCTTCGTTGATCACATACACGTAGTCGCCGTTGGGGCCGGTACGCACGGCCGTCACCGGCACGACCACGGCGCGCACCTTGCGCAGCAACATCTGCACATTGACGAACTGGCTCGGGAACAGCGTGGTCTGCGCATTGCCGAAACGGGCCTTGGCCTTTACCGTGCCGGTGGTGGTGTCGACCTGGTTGTCGAGCGTGGAGAAAGTGCCGGTGTCGAGCGTCACCGCGCGGGTGCGGTCGAAGGCGGTGACCGAGAGCGGCTCACCCTTGGCAAGCTGCGCCTGGATGTCAGGCACCCGGTCTTGCGGCACCGAGAACTGCACGTCGATCGGGTTCATCTGCGTAATGACCGCGATACCCGTGGTCGCGTTGGCCGTCACGGTATTGCCCGCGTCCACCGTGCGCAGGCCGATGCGGCCTGCCACCGGCGACGTGATGCGGGTGTAGTCGAGGTTCAGCTTGGCCGCGGCCTCGGCGGCCAGGTCGGTGGTGACCGTGCCTTCGAGCTGGCGGACCAGCGCGGCCTGGGTGTCGACGTCCTGCCGGGCAATGGAGTCCTGCCCCAGCAGCGTGCGGTAGCGCGCCAGCGTGACGCGCGCGGCGTCGAGCTGCGCCTCGTCGCGCTGGCGGGTGCCGCGCGCCTGCATCAGCGCCTGCTCATAGGGCCGGGGGTCGATGCGCGCGAGCAGTTGGTTCTTGGCAACGGTCTGCCCTTCGGTAAAGAGTACCTCGGTCAGCACGCCGCCGACCTGCGCCTTGAGCGTGATGGTTGCCAACGGCGTGACCGTGCCGAGCGCATCGATGGTGACCGGCAGCTCGATTTCGCGCGCCGCCGCATGGCCGACCGTGACCGTCGCGCCGCCGAAGCCCGGCCCACCGGCGGTGCTTGCCTTGCGGTTGATGAGGTACCAGGCGCCGCCTCCCAGCGCCAGCAACAACAGCAGCGCAATCAGGCTGCCAAGCCAGAGCCTGCGGCGCGAGGGCGGCCGGGGCGGCGGGGACGAAGAGGGTTGTGTTGCCGGTTGAACAGCAGGCGAATCGCCGGAAGAAGGCTCGGAGTTCGGAGATTCCATGTGTGATGTGGCAGTGCGCAGGTACGACCGCTAGTGGAGCGCTGCATCGTAGCGCGCCTGTCTTATGAACCGTAAAGCGCCGGTAAAGCTGCCGCGAACGGCGCGTTTCGCGCCAATCCGCTGCGCCTGGCGCCGCCGGCCTGCATTTCGTCGCAGACCCGTGGCGGCTGTGTGGGGGCGCCGGCACAGTCCGCCCATCGAATCACCTTTTGTTGGAGAAACGCCATGCTGCTGCAAATCATTCTTCACACCCCGAAGTGGGTCTTCGCCGTTTTCGTGCTGCTCCTGTGGCTCGGCTGCAAGCAGCTGATGTCCGGCAGTGTCAGCCTGGCCAAGGTCACGGTGATGCCGATTGCCATGACGGGCCTCTCGCTGGCCGGCGTGATCTCGGCCTTTGGCGATTCGCCCGGCGCCTTGCTCGGCTGGGCCGTGGCCGTGGCCGCGCTGGTGCTGCTGGTACTCCAGAACCCCCTGCCCGCCAGCACGCGCTACGACCGGGCCGCACGCGAATTTCAGGTGGCCGGCAGCGCGGTGCCGCTGGTGCTGATGATGGGCATCTTCTTCACCAAGTACGTGGTGGGCGTGGCCCTGGCCATGCACCCCGAACTGCGCCAGCAGGCCAGCTTCGCCGTCGCGGTTCCCATGCTGTACGGCGCCTTCAGCGGCATCTTCGCGGCGCGTGCCGTGCGCCTGTGGAAGCTGGCCTTCGCCACCGACGCCATGGCTACCGGCGCCCGCGCAGCCTAAGATTCCAGCCCCAGCCTCCCGCCAGGAACTGCCATGACCGTGCTCTTTCTGATCCTCAAGATTTCCGTCACGGTGGTGCTCGCCGCCTCGATCGCCGAGGCGCTCGTGCTCTCCTGGCGCAACGGTTGGCGCAGCTACGACTGGAAGGCGGCCGGCGTCTCGGTGGTCGACTTCTTGGTGCGCGAGTACCCCCTGCGCTGGCTGCTGCCGCTGGCCTTCTGGACCGGCGCGATGGACTGGTTCTGGAACCATCGGCTCTTCACGCTGCCCATGGGCCACTGGAGCGGCTGGGTCGCCTGCTTCATCGGCCAGGAGTTCTGCTACTACTGGTACCACCGCGCCGCCCACCGGGTGCGCTGGTTCTGGTGCACGCATGCCATCCATCATTCGCCGAACCAGCTCAACCTGTCGGCCGCCTACCGTTTCGGCTGGACCGGCCGGCTCACCGGCACGCTCGCCTTCTTCATGCTGGCGCCGCTCTTGGGCATGCCACCCAAGGTGATCCTGCTGATGCTCACGCTGAACCTGCTGTACCAGTTCTGGATCCACGCGACCTGGATTCCGAAGCTCGGCCCGCTGGAATGGGTGCTCAACACGCCCTCGGCCCACCGCGTGCATCACGCCTCTAACCTCGAGTATCTCGACGGCAACTACGGCGGTGTACTGATCGTGTTCGACCGCCTGTTCGGCACCTACATTCCGGAGCGCGCCGACCTGCCCTGCCGCTACGGACTGGTGAACCCGGTGACCTCGCACAACCTCTTCGAGATCGAATTCATGCACTGGCGCGCGCTGCTGCGCGACCTGCGTTCGGCGCGTTCGGTGCGCGCCTTCGTGGGCTACCTCGTCAAGCCGCCGGGCTGGCGTCCCGACGGGCCGGGGGAGACCACCGAAGAGCTTCGCCGGCACGCGGCCCTGCAATCGATGCCTGCGCCGCAGCCGTCCGACCCCGATTTCATTCCGGTTCAATTCAAGGAGTTGTCATGAACCCCACCCTTCAGAACGCTTCCCGCCCCGACATCGAAAAGCTCGCCCGCCGCCGCGCCGGCGCCAAGATGGGCTGGTACATCCATGCCTTCGTCTACGTGCTGGTCAACCTCGGCCTGGTGGCGCTCTCGGCATCGCGCGGCCACAGATGGGCGGTGTACCCACTCATGGGCTGGGGCCTGGGCCTCTTGATACACGGCGCAGTGATCTGGTTCGTTGCGCCTGGCGGCAACTTCTACGACCGGCTGGTGGAGCGGGAACGGCGCGCGCTGCGCTCCGGGGAGCGCGGATGAGTGTTGAAACGCTCCCTCGTTTCCGCGCGGAGAACGTCCGGAGCATGCTTCGGCATGGCCTCATCACCGTCGTCTTCTGCTGCTTCATCGCCGCGGCGCTGGCCATCACGCAGCACGGGGAGTGGGGCGCGCAGATGGTGTATTCGCTGTCGATCGGGCTGATCAGCTGGCTCTTCATCGACGTGGGCCGGCTGCTCATCAGCGGCCACAGGGAGATCCTCTGGCCGTCCGGCCCCTGGGGCTATCTGCTGGTGGCGGCCGGTGTGACGGTCGGCTTCCTGGGGGGCAATGCCATTGGCGACGCGTGGACCCATCAGCCCCTGCTCAATTTCCGCAGCTTCGCGGAGCGCAGGCTCGCGACCACGATCATCATCACGGTGACAGCCACCGTCTGCATGTGCTTCTTTTTCTACAGCCTTGGCAGGAGCAAACACCTGCGGGGCCAGATCGAACTGGCGCAGCGCAATGCCACGGAGGCGCGGCTCAAGCTGCTCGAAACCCAGCTCGAACCGCACATGCTGTTCAACACCCTGGCCAACCTGCGCGCACTGATCGCAACCGACCCGCCGCGCGCCATTGCCATGCTCGACCGGCTCAACAACTACCTGCGCATGACGCTCAACGGATCGCGCGCGCTGGCACATCCGCTTTCGGCCGAGTTCGAGCGGCTGGCCGACTACCTCGAGCTGATGTCCGTGCGCATGGGCGAGCGCCTGCGCTACACGCTCGATCTGCCGGAAGTTTTGCGCGACACGCCCGTGCCGCCGCTGCTGCTTCAGCCGCTGGTGGAAAACAGCATCCGCCACGGGCTCGAGCCCAAGGTCGAAGGGGGCAATATCATCGTGCGCGCCCGCCAGGATGTGGACCGGTTGGTCATCGAAGTGAGCGACACCGGGGTCGGCCTCGACGCAAGCCAGTCGCCGTCGGAAGGCGGCGGCTTCGGGCTCGCGCAGGTCCGCGAACGGCTTGCCGCCGTGTACGGCGACCAGGGCCGCATGAGCCTGGCCGCTGAGCCCACGGGCGGCACCCGCACCACCATCAGCTTTCCCTTGCCACCAAGCGCATGAACCCCACCGCCCTCATCGCCGAAGACGAGCCCCTGCTCGCCCAGGCCCTCAAGGCCGAACTGGCCGCCGCATGGCCCGAACTGCAGGTGCTTGCCACCACGGGAGACGGCCGAGCCGCCGTGCGCGAGGCCCTGCGCCTGCTGCCGCAGGTGCTGTTCTTCGACATCCGCATGCCCGGCCTCGACGGCCTGGGCGCTGCCGCCGAGCTGGCCGACAGCTGGCCCACCGACGAGGCGCCCATGCCGCAACTGGTCTTCGTGACCGCCTACGACGAATACGCCGCCCGCGCCTTCGAAACCCGGGCCATCGACTACGTGCTCAAGCCGGTGCAGCCCGAGCGCCTGCGCAAGACCGTGCTGCGGCTGCAGCAGGCCTTGACCGCACAGCAGCCATCGAAACCGGCCCCGAACGGAGCCGACGAAGTGCTGGAGCAAACCCTTGCACAGTGGCGCCAGGTACTCGCGGCTGCATCGGGCGGCACGCAGGCACCCGGCACCGCCCCGCTCAGGATGATTGCAGCCAGCGAAGCGGGCGGCAGCACCGTGCGCATGGTCCCGATCGACGAAGTGCTGTATTTCGAGGCGGCGGACAAATACATTCGCGTGCTCACCGCCACGCACGAATACCTGATTCGCACGCCGCTGAAGCAGTTGCTGACCCAGCTCGACTCCGAGGTCTTCTGGCAGGTGCACCGCGCGGTGGTGGTGCGCAGTTCGGCCATAGAAGCCGTGCACCGCGACGAGGCCGGCAAGCTGCATCTGGACCTGCGCGGCCGGCCCGAGAAAATTCCGGTCAGCCGGCTTTACGGGCACCTGTTTCGCGCCATGTGAAATTTGGCGGGTTACACACGCGCATAAAAAAAGCCGGCCTTGACGGACCGGCTTTTTCACATGGCGGATTGCCGCCCCAGCCACTGCTTAGCGCCAGTGGCGATGGCCGTGGTGATAGCCCCGCGGACCATAGTAGCGCGGCGCGTAGTACGCCGGCGGTGCGTAGTACACCGGAGCCGGACGGTAGTAGACCGGCGGCGGCGGGCGGTAGTACACCGGGGGCGGCGCGTCGTAGTACACGGGCGCAGGGGCCGCATAGACCGGCGCCGGATAGTAGGCCGGCGCGCCGACGCCCACAGCCACCCCTGGCAGGCCCACGCCCACCGACCAGCTCACGTCACCGCGAGCACTGGCCGAAGTGGCCGCAAACAATGCACCGGCTGCCACGACACCCGCGGCGGCCCATTTGAAGAAGGTTGAACGTGTGAGGCTCATGATCTTGGACTCCTAGTTGGGGCGTTTCCCGCCCATGTATGTATTGAACGCGCCAAATGCAAAGCGGTTGCCCGCCGCAATGTGAAGAACGTTGCCAAAGGTAACCGGCAGGGGGTGCACTCTAGAATGCCGCAATGACCTCCCCGACCGACAAAGACAGCGCGAAAACGGCCGCTGCACCGAGTAATTTCCTGCGCCACGTGATCGAGAACGACCTTGCGCAGGGGGCCTATTCTGGCCGCAAATGGGGCGGCTCGCCCGGCGACGCCGCCCATCACGCCCAGGGCATGGCCGACCCGGCCAAGGTGCGCATGCGCTTTCCGCCCGAACCCAACGGCTACCTGCACATCGGCCATGCCAAGAGCATCTGGCTCAACTTCGAGCTGGCCAGGGAATACGGCGGCGTGTGCCACCTGCGCTTCGACGACACCAACCCCGAGAAAGAAGAGCAGGAGTACGTCGATTCCATCCGCGACGCCGTCCAGTGGCTCGGCTACGAGACCTACCTGGCCGACCGGCCCAGCGCGCCAGGCACCCTGCAGCCGCACGAATACTTTGCGAGCGACTACTTCGACTTCATGTACCGCGCGGCGGAATACCTGATCGGCGCCGGCCTCGCCTACGTGGACGAACAGACTGCCGATGAAGTTCGCGCGAACCGCGGCGACTTCAACACGCCCGGCACCGACAGCCCCTTCCGCACCCGCACGCCCGAGGAAAACCTTGAGCGCTTCCGCGCCATGCGCGACGGCCAGGTGGCCGACGGCGCCGCCATCCTGCGCGCGAAGATCGACATGGCCAGCACCAACATCAACATGCGCGACCCCGCGCTGTACCGCGTGCGCCGGGCCACTCACCACAACACCGGCGACAAGTGGTGCATCTACCCGATGTACACCTTTGCACACCCCATCGAAGACGCGCTGGAGCAGATCACCCATTCCATCTGCACGCTGGAGTTCGAAGACCAGCGCCCCTTCTATGACTGGCTGCTCGACCGCTTGGCCGAAGGCGGCCTCATTGCCAGCCCGCATCCGCGCCAGTATGAATTTGCGCGCCTCAACGTCACCCACGTGCTCACCAGCAAGCGCAAGCTGCGCCAGCTGGTCGAAGAAAAGCACGTCGACGGTTGGGACGACCCCCGCATGCCCACCCTGGCGGGCCTGCGCCGCCGCGGCTACACGCCCGAGGCGCTGCGCCTGTTCTGCGAACGCAGCGGCACCACCAAGTCCGGCGGCTGGATCGATTACGCCAGCCTGGAGGCCGCGCTGCGCGACACCCTGGACCCCACCGCACCGCGCGCCATGGCCGTGCTCGACCCGGTCAAGCTGGTGATCACCAACTGGGGCGAACTGATGGGCAGCGACGACGTGCTCGACGACTGCTCGGCCCCCGTGCACCCGCACCATCCCGAAATGGGCAAGCGCGAATTCAAGCTCGGCCGCGAGGTGTGGATCGAACGCACCGACTACGAAGAAGTGCAGCCCAAGGGCTTCTTCCGCCTGTTCCCGGGCAACAAGGTGCGGCTGAAATACGGCCACGTCATCGAATGCACCGGCGGTACCAAGGACGCGAACGGCAAACTCGTCGAAGTGCGGGCCACGCTGGTGCCCGACACCAAGAGCGGCACGCCCGGCGCGGACGCCATCAAGGTGAAGGGCAACATCACCTGGGTGGCCGCGGCCGATGCGGTGCAGGCCGAGGTGCGCCTGTACGAGCGGCTGTTTGCGGCGGCGAACCCGGGCAGCGGAGAGTTGATGGATGAGCTGAACAAGCAGAGCCTGGAGGTCTGCTCTGCGTACGTCGAACCGTCACTGGCCAATGCTCAAGACGGTGCGGCGTTTCAGTTCGAACGGCATGGGTACTTCGTGCTCGATGCGAAGTCAGGTACGGATGGCAAACGCGTGTTCAATCGCGCGGCTGGAATGCGGGACAGCTGGGGCAAGTAATCGCCCCGCGTCCCGCACAAAGCCGGGGCCGCGATGGCCCCGGCTTTTTTTTGTATGTTCATTCATTCCTGCCGCTTGCTGTAGACCACGCCCAGCACCGCGCTGTTTTCATCCGTCGTACAGATCGCCGGCCGGCCTTGCGGCCCGACCTTCAGGTTGATCGTGTAGACGCCGTCGCGCGGCGTCGTGCCCTTGTCCGCGACGATGCTCGGTACAGGCACGCGAAACTCGCGCGAAGCCGCGGCCACGCAATTCTTGACGCTCGCCTCGGGCGCGCCGCCTACACGAATCGCAGTGCTGCCGCATCCGGCAGCCATGGCACCCACGCTTACCATCAAGGCCAATCGGCCCAGCGTTCGGATCTTCATTTCCGTTTCCTCTGTCGGTTCGCCATGTTTGTTCGTTCGTACAAGAAGCCTTGAGTTCAATCCCGGTGACAGCCGATCGGTGCAGGACGGCCTCGCCAATCCCTGTCCATCGAAAACCCAAACGATTCATGCATCACCCGTTCCCCGACCTCCACCCGACCGCCCTCAGCCGCCGCTCTGCCCTGTTCGGCGCAATGGGCCTTCTGGCGCTGACCGCCACACACGCCAGCGCGTCAAAGAAGAAGAACCAGCCTGAAGTCTGGCCGCGCGCGTCCCAAGTACCGGGCGGCGTGGCGCGCCTGTCGCTCGGCCCGGCAGCGAAGCGCCCCTCCGTCTTTGCCGGCGAGGTGCCGCTGCTCGTCGTGGGCGATGCCATCGACTGGACCGCGCTGGTGGGTATTCCGCTCGCGGCTGTGCCGGGCGATGCGAGCGTCATCGTGCGTCCAGAGGGTGGTGCCGAAAAACAAGTCGCCTACACCGTGGCCCCCAAGCAATATCGCGAACAGCGCCTTTCGGTACCGCCACGCACTGTCGATCTATCCCCGGACGACGAAGCGCGCTATGAAAGCGAACGCGCGCACCTGGCCACCGTGATGGCCACGTTCACCGACCTGCGGCCCGATGCGTCTCTGCAGATGCGCGTCCCCGTGCCGGGCCGCCGCTCCAGTTCGTTCGGCCTGCGCCGCGTGTTCAACGGCCAGTCGCGCAATCCGCACAGCGGCATGGACATCGCCGCGGGCACGGGCACGCCGGTTCTGGCGCCGCTGCCGGGGCGGGTCATCGATACGGGTGACTATTTCTTCAACGGTGGCACGGTGTGGCTCGACCACGGCGGCGGCCTGCTGACGATGTATTGCCACCTGAGCCGCGTCGATGTGAAGGTGGGCGACGTGCTGAAGACCGGGGAGCAGCTTGCAGCCGTCGGCGCCACTGGCCGCGTGACGGGGCCTCATCTGCATTGGTCCGTGATGCTGAATCGGGCGATGGTGGATCCGGCGCTTTTCATTGCGGCCTGAGTCGCCACCCCGACGTCAGATCGGCTTCGTCAAATACACCGCCTCCCGCCCCACGATCACGCGCTGCGCGGGCATGAAGATCGTGCAGTCGTCGCACGGCGCGCGGATCTCGTCCGGGCCGTTGGTGGCGATGAGTTCGCCCTTGGCAAAGGTCTCGAAGCCGATCAGCGGGCGCACGAAGGCAAACTCTTCCGACTTGATGACGTGCGTCTGCAGCAGCTCGAAGCGGCGCTGCGGGCCGGGCGCGGGCACGGCCGGGTCCTTGTCGACGAGGCCGAAGTGCGCCAGAAAATCGAGCGAGATGGCGGTGGCCAGTTCGGAGGCCGAGCGCAGAAAGTGCTGGCCGCATTCGGCCACTAGCGCCACGCCCTTGCCTTCGGGCAGGCCATGCCGGCCATGCTGGATCAGCGGCGTGCCGGAGCCGAGGCCGTCGGGCATCACCAGGTGCACCGAGGGGCGGCCGATGGCCATTGCGGCCTCGGCATTGCGGTCGAACGCCGGGTACACCCAGAACGGGATCACCGGCTGGCTGGTGGAGTGGATGTCCAGGATGTGGTCGGCCGCGCTCACCACCGGGCGCAGCACGCGGGCGCGGCGCAGCTCGGGGCTGTCTTCGGTGCCGTCGAGCCATTCGGGCGACCAGATGCGGTTGAGGTTGTGCACCAGTTGCCGGCTGTCGAAGGGCAGCGCCTTGTCGAAGGACTCGTACGCTTCCACGTTGGCAAAGCTCACGGTGAGCGTGCCGATCTTGGGGCGCACGTTGGTGTCGAGCAGGTGCGTGGCGGCGGTCATGCCGCAGATTTCGTTGCCGTGCGTGAGTGCGTTGATCAGCACGTGCGGGCCGGGCTTGCCGGACTCGAAGCGGTGCACGTAGTCGATGCCGATGTTGCCCTTGCGGTAGGCGGAGAGGTCGCGGGGGAGGACTTCGAGGGCGGGGGGCTGTTGGGTCATTGGCGTTGGCGAAATTGAAGCGGACAGGTCGGGCGAGTTTGCTACAGGCTGCGCTTTCGTGCTTCTTGACGCTTCAGCGTCGTACTGGGCCCTACCAGTTGGCCTCACGCTCCGGCGTAGCCGAAATATGGTGGATCGACAGGTCGGCCCCGTCGTATTCCTCTTCCTGCGTGAGCCGCAGCCCCATCGTGGCCTTGAGTGCGCCGTACACCGCAGCCCCTGCCAGCGCAGCCCAGGCCACGCCGATCAAGGTGCCGATGAGCTGCGCCCACAGGCTTACGCCGCCGATGCCGCCCAGCGCCTGCGTGCCGAAGAAGCCGGCCGCAATGCCGCCCCAGGTGCCGCACAGGCCGTGCAGCGGCCACACGCCGAGCACGTCGTCGATCTTCCACTTGTTCTGCGTGAGCGTGAACATCACCACGAAGATGGCGCCGGCCACGCCGCCCACCACCAGCGCGCCCAGCGGGTGCATCAGGTCGGAGCCGGCGCACACCGCCACGAGGCCGGCGAGCGGTCCGTTGTAGACGAAGCCGGGGTCGTTCTTGCCGAGCGCCAGGGCCACCAGGGTGCCGCCCACCATGGCCATGAGCGAATTGACGGCCACAAGGCCCGAGATCTTGTCGATGCTCTGCGCGCTCATCACGTTGAAGCCGAACCAGCCCACGCACAGCACCCAGGCACCCAGCGCCAGAAAGGGAATGTTCGACGGCGGATGTGCGCTCAGCGAGCCGTCGCCGCGGTAGCGGTTGCGGCGTGCGCCCAGCAGCAGCACGGCCGGCAGCGCGAGCCAGCCGCCCACCGCATGCACCACCACCGAACCCGCAAAGTCATGGAACTCGCTGCCCGTGACCGAAGCGATCCACGCCTGGATGCCGAAGGCCTTGTTCCAGGCGATGCCCTCGTACAGCGGATAGACGAAACCGACGATGACCGCCGTAGCGATCAATTGAGGCCAGAACTTGGCGCGCTCCGCGATGCCGCCCGAGATGATGGCCGGAATGGCCGCGGCAAAGGTGAGCAGGAAGAAGAACTTCACCAGCTCGTAGCCGCTCTTGGCCGCGAGCTCCGTCGCGCCGACGAAGAAATGGGTGCCGTACGCCACGCCGTAGCCCACCAGGAAGTACACGATGGTCGAGACCGAGAAGTCGACCAGGATCTTGACCAGCGCATTGACCTGGTTCTTCTTGCGAACCGTGCCCAGTTCGAGAAAGGCAAAACCGGCGTGCATGGCCAACACCATGATGGCGCCGAGAAGGATGAACAGCGCGTCTGCGCCCTGTTTGAGTGCGTCCATTGGAGCTTCTTGCAGTTTTTCTGGTTTGAATTGGTGCATGCACCCGAATTGCTCGGCGCAGCGCCATAAGAAAGCAAAAATGGTGCCTAAAGGCGCTTTGATGGTGCGGAACGAGCCATAAAGGGGCTTCCGGATCTGGGCCCGCACCGGAACAGGACACCCGGCGGCACGCTCGGTGCCGTCAGGTCGCCCCGGCGCGCAAAGCCTCGCGGTAGCGGCGGCTGCACGGCACCGTGGTGCCATCGTCCATGTGCAGCCGGGCATCGCCACCGTCGAGCGGCTCGATCTCCTTGATGCGGCCCAGGTTGACCGCGTGGCTGCGGTGCACGCGCACGAAATGGGCAGGGTCGAGCTGGGTCAGAAAGTCGGTGAGCGTCGCGCGCAGCAGGTAGTCGTGGCCGTTGACGTGCAGGCCGACGTAGTTGCCCTCGGCCTGGAGCCAGTCGATGTCGCCCGCGGCAATGAGAAATTCGCGCCGCAGCTTGCGCACCAGGAAGCGCTCCGGACGCGCGGGCGGCACGGGGTGTTCTGGTGCGGTGGGTTGGGCAGGCTCGGGCGGATCGAGCACGCGTGCCTCGCCCTGCAGCCGCAGCATGAAAACCCCGTAGACCCAGATGCCGAACACCATCGACAGGTAGGCACGCACGTCCTTCAGGTATTCGTAGCCCCAGCGCCCGGTCCAGCCCGCGTAGTCGTAGCGCTCCCCGAACGCGGCATAGACCATGGCCCGCAGCGCGAACATGGCCGCCACGTGCACCACGCTGAAGACGACGCTGGCCGCCAGGTGCCACGCCAGGTAGCGCAGCAGATGGGTACGCGCCAGCGGCGACAGCCGGCGCTGGATGGCCACCACGGCCGGCACCAGCGTCAGCAGCACGAGGTGACTCGACACTTCCCAGGTGACGATTTCCCAAGTGGCACGCGGCACCGCGCGGTCGCGCGCATCGACCAGCGCCACCATGGTGTTGAACACCGCCTGAAGCGCCATGAAGACGATCCAGAAGCCCACCTCAACGCGGCGGCGGATGGGCTCATAGCGCTCGTACAGGTTCTTTCGGGAATCTCCCATGCCCGGGATTCTCGCGATCCGCGCGCCCGGCGGGCAAATTTCGTCCCCGGAGGCCACCGCTCGTCACAAAAGGCCCGCGATCCGTCCCTTGGGCAGGCCGCGCGCGGCGCTTGGACGCAACCATCGGCCCTTCTTTGCCGCGTTTTCGAGGAGCGACCGATGAGCGCAACCCCTGCGACCCTGCCCACCCCATCCGACCGCCGCCACGACATCGACGCGCTGCGCGCGCTGGCCTTCCTGCTGGTCATCCTGTACCACGTGGCGATGTACTACGTGGCCGACTGGCCCTGGCACCTCAAGAGTCCGCACGCGGCCGAATGGCTGCAGTGGCCGATGCGCGTGCTCAACCTCTGGCGCATGGACCTGGTGTTCCTGGTCTCGGGCGTGTCGCTGGGCTTCCTGAGCCGCAACCAGGGCACCTGGGCGCTGCTGCGCAGCCGCGGCGTGCGGCTGATGCTGCCGCTGGCCTTCGGCATGGCGGTGATCGTTCCTTATCAGGCCTATGCGCAGGGCGTGGCCAGCGGGCTGGTCGCGCCGGGCTTCGGCGCGTTCCTGCTGCGCTATCTCTCGATGGGAGATCCGTGGCCGAAGGAGGCCTTTGCCGGCGCGGAGTTCGGCATCACCTGGAACCACCTCTGGTACCTGCCCTATCTGTTCGCCTACACGGCCATCATCGCGCTGACGCTGCCGCTGTGGAAATCGCCGGCCGGCCAGTGGATGCGCCGCCGCTTCAACGGGCTGCGCGGCTGGAAGCTGCTGTTGCTGCCGGCGCTTCCGCTGCTGGTCTGGACGATGCTGCTGGCCCGGCACTTTCCGCCCACGCACAACCTGATCCGCGACTTTCACCTGCACAGCATCTACTTCACCGTGTTTCTGTACGGCTACTGGATAGGCGTGGACACGGGCGTGTGGCGCGAGCTGGAGCGCCTGCGGCGGGTTTCGCTGGCGCTGGCGGCGGCAACGATCGCCACATTCATCGTGCTGAGGCTCGGCGCCAAGGGGCCGCCCTCCGGCGCGCCGATGGACACCTTGCGCATGCTCTACCTGTGGCTGGCGGTCGCCTCGCTCCTCGGCTACGGCCATCGCCATCTGAACCGGCCCTGGCCGTGGCTGCGCTGGGCCAACGAATCGGTGTACCCGTGGTACGTGCTGCACCAGACGCTGATCATTGCCGGCGTTGCGCTGCTGGCGCCTTTTGCATTGGGCCCGGTGCTGGAGCCGGCCTTGCTGGCGGCGCTGACCATCGTGGGCTGCTGGGCGCTGACCGACGGGCTGATCCGGCGCTTCGACTGGCTGCGCCCGCTGTTCGGGCTCAAGCCCCGGCGCACGGGCCCCGAACCACGGGCTACTTCGCCGGAGGGAGCTCTTCCACCGGAACCAGGATGGCGCTCCCCGTCGCCACGAGCTTGAGGCTGTCGCCCTCGCCCTGGCCATAGAGCTCGGCGGTCGCAAACACCTGCTTGCGGCCGGCCTTCACCACCTTGCCGCGCGCGATGAAGGCGCGCCCCAGTGCGGGCGAGAGGCAGTTGACCGAGAAGTGCGAGGCCAGCACCCGCCCCGCCACCGTGGCGGCCGCGAAGCCGCAGGCGGTGTCGAGCATGGCGCCGATGAGACCCGCGTGCAGGAAACCGGCGTACTGACCCATGTCCTCCTCGCGCCATGCCATGCGCAATTCGGCTTCGCCGTCAGCGGCTCGGGTCACTTCGAAGCCGGCCCAGCGATTGAAGGCGGCGGTCTTGTTGATGGCCTGGATGGTGTCGAGCATGGCGGTCTGTCTTTCAGGAAAAAAGAAGAATGAAGCAAGCGTCGAACGCGGTGAAGCCACTCTACGAAGGGCCCCCGCCATGCGCCGTCGCGCCCGCGACGCGCAACACCCGGCCAGTTGCCTTGGCGACAGCGCACTTTTTTTGCGGAGGCTTAACCCCGGTCGGCGAGGCCCGCCGTATGAGTGGAGGAACGATCCACTACCGAGGCTCCGATGAACGCTATCCCTTCTTCCTCCCTCTTCTTCCGTGCCAGCTTGCGCGCCACCGCCATGGCCGCGGCCTGGCTGATGCTCGGCACCGGCGCCCATGCGCAGGCCGTGGCCCTCGCCGCCGGTGCGGACGCATCGCGCATCACCCAGGTCAAGGTCTATCCCGGCAGCGCGACGGTGGAGCGCGTGGCGCGCGTCGCGGCTGGCAGCCGATCCGTCACTTTCGCCTGCCTGCCCGCCGGGCTGGACGTGCAGAGCCTGCAGGTGTCGGCCGGGGCGTCGGTGCGGGTGGGAGAGACTTCGGTGCTCAGCGAGCCGCGCGAACTCTCGGCGCGCTGCGCAACCAGCACGCTCGACGGCCGCATTCGCGAATTCGAAGACCAGAAGGCAGCGCTGCAGGCCGAGAGCGACGCGCTCGGCATGGTGACGGGCTATCTCAAGGGCCTCTCGGGTGGCGGCGGCGAATCGGCCCAGGGCGCACGCGCGCCGTTGGACGCACGCAACCTTGCCGCGATGACCGAGGCCATGCGCCGCACCGGGCAGGACTCGCTGCTGAAGCAGCACCAGATCCAGCGCAGGCAGGCCGACATCGACCGCCAGCTCAACCCGCTGCTGGCCGAGCGCAAGCGCTCGCAAGGCAACGGCGCCCAGGTGATGGCCGTGACCGTCACGCTGGCCGCCAGCGCCGATGCCGAGGTGAAGCTGAGCTACCAGGTCAACGGCCCCGGCTGGACGCCCACGTATCGCGCGCTGCTCGACACCGCCACGCGCAAGGTTCGCATCGAACGCCAGGCCCTGGTGGCGCAGGCCACGGGCGAAGACTGGCGCGGCGTGAAGCTGGTGCTTTCCACCGGGCAGCCGCGCCGCGAAACCGCGGGCCGCACGCCCGGCGCATGGCGCATCGGCATCGAACCGCCGCAGCGTGCGCCGGCGAGCCCGGCCCCGGCCGCCATGATGGCGGCGCCGGCTCCGATGGCGTCCGCCGACAAGCGCGCAATGGCCGAGGCTGCGGAGCCGCTCTTCGACGTGAACGTGTTCGACAACAGCTTTGCCACCGAATTCGCGGTGCCCCAAAGCATCGACGTGCCGTCCAACGGCCAGCGCGTGACGCTGGCGCTGGGCCAGCACGAAGACACGGCAAAGCTCGCCGCACGCACCAGCCCGCGCGTGGACCCGAGCGCTTTCCTGGTCGCAGAACTCGCGCAGCCGGCGGGCGTGTGGCCGGCCGGTGCGCTGCAACTTTACCGCGACGGCAACTTCGTGGGCAGCGGGCGCTGGAGCGCGCCCAGCGACGCCAGGCTCACGCTCTCCTTCGGCCGCGACGAGCTGGTGCGCGTGCAGCCCGAACCCGAGCAAGACAGCCAGGGCACGGGCGGCTTCGTCGGCTCCCGCGCCGAGCGCAAGGTACAGCGTGCCTATGTGGTCGAGAACCGCCACCGCACGCCCATCGCGGTGCAGGTGCTGGAGGCCGCCCCGGTGTCGGTCGACGAGCAGGTGCGCGTGGCCGCGCAGTTCTCGCCCCAGCCCGGCGAACTGGCCTGGAACAAGCAGCCGGGCCTCGCGATGTGGAGCTTCGACCTCGACGCGGGCAAGACCGCGCGGGTGGCGGCCGACTACACCATCAGCTACCCGAAGGACGCGCGGCTGCAGATGCGCTGAGCGCCCGCGGTTCAGTGCGGCTCGGGCGCCTGGCCTTCGGCGGGCTCGGCGCCCGGTTTGCGCTTCTTGCCGCGCGCCGCTTTCTTTGCCTGCCGCTCGGCATCGATGCGCTGCCCCTCCGCGAGCCACTGCGCAAACTCCTCGGGCGTCTCGAGCGTGATGCGCCCGAGGTTGCCGGCACGAAACTCGTGCATCACGATCTCGGCTGCCTTCTGCAGGTTGACGCGGCCCTTGCCCAGCAGCGCACCGCGCTTGCGACCGATGGTGTCGAGCACGTCCTCGTCCTTCATCCCGGCGATGGTCGCTGCATCGAGCTCGACCAGCTTGAATCGCTCCGCGATGCCTGCCGCATAGTGCGTCTTGAGGTAGTTGAGCAGCTCGAGCGCCACTTCCTCTTCGTCGAAGGCATTGCGCCCCACCGCCCCGCTGGCCGCAAGGTTGTAGCCGCTCTTGGGCACCACGATGCGCGGCCACAGCATGCCGGGCGTGTCCCACAGGTAGAAGTCGTCGGCCAGGGTGATGCGCTGCTCCAGCTTGGTAATGCCGGCCTCGTCGCCGGTCTTGGCCTTGCGGCTGCCGGTCAGGGTGTTGATGAGGGTCGACTTGCCGACGTTGGGAATGCCGCAGATCAGCACGCGCATCGGCTTGGCCATGCCGCCGCGGTTGGGCGAGAGTTCATGGCAGGCGCGCACGATGGCCTGTGCGGGCGTGGTCTGGCTCGCGTCGAGCGGGATGGCGCGCGTGGCCGGCAGCGCGTTGTAGTGCGCGAGCCACAGCGCTGTACGCCCGGGGTCGGCCAGGTCTTGCTTGTTGAGCACCTTGAGCGAGGGCCGCCCCGCCGTGAGCTCGGCCAGCATCGGGTTGGCGCTGGAGCCCGGCAGCCGCGCGTCGAGCAGCTCGATGACCACGTCGATGTCCTTCACCCGTTCGGTGATGGCCTTCTGGGTCGTGTACATGTGCCCGGGGAACCACTGGATCGCCATCGATGGATGCTCTTTCTTTCGCTTTGTCTGGGAATCGGCCCGAAGGCGGGTGGGCATTGTGGACCCGGAATGTGCGTTAGATCACGCCCGCTATGCTTTCGATAGCCTCGAATGTCGATTCTGCCTGCGTCCGGGGTGCCTCGGCCTCTAGAATCCGCGCGCTGCAACCGCAGCCATCTTCACAATAAGTACCGAGGGAAATCCATGTTCAAGCGCCTTGCCGCTGCCGCCCTGCTGGCAGCCACCCTCCTTCCCGCGACCGTCGTCCATGCCCAGCGCCCCTCGCCGCCGCAAGGCCCGATGCTCAGCGGCTACCTGTGCTGCAACATGCGGACCTACGGCAACTCGATCAGCGACATCAACTACGACGAGCAAGGCACGAGCATCGTGGCCGTGGGCACGCCGGCGCGCATCACGGCCTACGACTTCCGCTGGTTCGACACCGATCTCGCGGGCAAGCCCCAGCGCATCAAGAACGACTACAGCCGCAACATCACGCTCGCCGACTTCGCGCGGCGCTACGTGGTGACCGAAGATCCAAAGCAGAAGATGGCCGCCTTCCCGCCCGCCGTCCGCGACGCCATCGTCGCCGGAAAGGTGGCGCCCGGCATGACACGCGAACAGGTGCTGATGGCCATCGGCTATCCGGTGGCCAGCGAGAACCCCAGCCTCGACGCACCCACCTGGCGCTACTGGCGCGACAGCTGGTCGGAGTACCAGGTGAATTTCGACGACAAGGGCCTGGTCAAGACCGTCGCGGGCAACCCCGTGGCGCTCAGCCGCGTGCTGGCACCCACACCTTAGTTCGCTCATTGCGCGCGACGCGCGCAATCCCCTAGAGGTTTTTGCATTGCGGGGGGCGGTTCCACCGATATCGCCTCTATCATTTGACCGAGTGCGGCGCATGGACGCGTCGGTCGAATCGAAACTTTTTGTTGGAGTTACCGCGATGAAACCCGTCTCCGAACTGCTCAAGCGCCACGATTCCGCGGCCTGGCGCACCTCGCCGGACACCAGCGTGTTCGATGCGCTGGCCACCCTGGCGCACTTCGAGGTGGGCGCACTGATGGTGATGGACGGCGACCGGCTGGTGGGCTTTCTTTCCGAGCGCGACTACACGCGCAAGGTGGCGCTGCAGGGCAAGAATTCCAAGGAAATGAAGGTCTCCGAGATCATGACGCCCGACGTGATGACCGTCACCCCGCAGACCCGCACGCGGGCCTGCATGGCGCTGATGAGCCAGCGCAAGTTCCGCCACCTGCCCGTGGTCGACGGCGACAAGGTGGTGGGCATGATCTCCATCCAGGACCTGATGGACGACATCATCAGCGAGCACGAGCAGACGATCAACCAGCTCACCAGTTACATCCAGAGCTGAAAAGCCGCGTCCCGGACCATCCCCGGCCCGAGGGTGGGGAACACGCCTACGCGCAGGGTCACCGTTTCGGGCGCACAGTAGGGGCTCGTTCATCCATCAGCAGGGACATGGCATGCAGATTCAGGTCAACACGAGCAACGGCATCAACAACAAGGACGCCCTGGAGCGCTGGGCCGATACCGAGATCAAGCAGCAGCTGGGCCGTTTCGTCGAGGACGTGACACGCGTCGAGGTGCATCTGAGCGACGAGAATCACGACAAGGCCGGCGGCGGCGACAAATGCTGCGTGATGGAAGCCCGCCTTGCCCACCACCAACCGCTTGCGGTCACGCAGCACGCCACCAGCCTCGACGAGGCCTTCCGCGGCGCGGCCGACAAACTCAAGCGCCTGCTCGACAACACCCTGGGCCGTCTCAACAACCACCGCGACCGCGAATCGATCCGCAAGGACGCGGGCTTTATCGCGGAGTAGCCAGAAAATCCAGCAGCAGGCGGCTCACTTCGGCGGGCTGCTCCTGCTGCACCCAGTGCCCCGCCCCCTCGACCCAGTGCGTGCCGCGCAGCCGCGTGCAGGCGGTCTCCCGCATGGCTTCGAAGTCGCCGGGCTTCTGGAACACGCCCCAGTCGCTGCGGCCCGCGATGAAGCACGCGGGCACGTCGATCGTGCGCCCCGACCACGCCTGCATTTCCGGAATGTAGCGCCCGCCGGTGCCGCAGCGATACCACTGCAACCCGCCCTGGAAGCCGGTTCGCGCGTATTCGGCGGTGTACACGGCCAGTTCCTCCTCGGGCAGCCATCGGCAGGCGGCGATCTGTTCGGCCGAGGGCATTTCGGCAGCCACCGTCTCGGCCATGGTCTGGTCGGCCCGCATCACGTAGTAGGTGGGCAGGCGAGCCAGCTCGGTGGCACTCATTGCGGCCAGCGCGAACGGCCGGTTCTGCGGCCAGTCGGCACTCTTGTGGTGGTAGTAGCCGCGCAGGAAGGCATGCAGTCCTTGCGGTGCGTGCCGCATGTCGGCATCGGCTTCGGGCCCCGAGTAGTACCACTGGTAGTGCTTGCGCGGCGGGTGCAGTGCGGCCAGGCCATCGAGCAGGTGCCGAGTGGCCTGCGCGAACACGGGTCCCGCCGCAGGGTTCGGCGGGCCGGGAAACGGCGCGCTCATCAATGCAACCGAGCGGAACACGTCCGGGCGGGTCAGCGCGCACCAAGCCGCCACCGGCGAGCCGAAGTCGTGGCCCACCACCGCGGCCGTCTGGTGGCCCAGCGCGGACACGAGCCCCGCTGCATCCCGTACGAGGTTGAGCAGGCGAAACTCGTCCAGCCCCGCTTCGAAGCCCTGCTGCCAGCCCGTGGTGCGGCCGTAGCCGCGCTGATCGGGCGCGACCACGTGAAAGCCCGCCTCGGCCAGCGGCAACATCACCTTGCGCCAGCTGTAGGCCAGCTCCGGAAAACCGTGCAGCAACAGCACGCAAGGGCGACCCGGCGCGTCGAAGCCGGCTTCGAGCACGTGCATGGACAGGCCGTTGCCGTTGTCGACCTGGCGCGAGCGGATGCCTGCGGGCAACGGCATGGGAGCGGGTTCGGTGCTGGTCATGGAGATTTCCGTGGGTTCGGCGGTTTGGGCGGTTTCGGCGCGACGGCCTGGTCGCGGGCTGCCTCGGCGGGAATCAGCGGCGGCCGGTGGCCGGTCTGCATCCACTCGTCGTAGAAGTCGATCTTGCGGTCGACCAGCGACAAGGCGCGTTTCCACTCGGCGATGGTTTCGGTCACGCGCGCACGGTGCGCCGCGAGCATGTCGCGGCGCTGATGCAGCGTGGCCTTGCCCTGCAATGCGAGCAGGGTGTATTCGCGCATCTCGGCAATCGACATGCCGGTCAGACGCAGCCGTTCCATCAGGCCGAGCCAGCCGACGTGCATCTCGCCATAGAGACGCCGGCCGCCCTCGTCACGCGAGACGCCGGGCACCAGGCCCTGCGTTTCGTACCAGCGAATGGCGTGCACGGTGCGGCCCGTGCGCATGGCGAGCTCGCCGATGTGAAAAGGGGTACCTTTGTCAGCCGGCATGGGCGGCCGCGGACGGCGCTTCGAGCGCCTCCTGCACCAGTGCGGTATCGAAGTACTCGGTCAGCTCTTTCACCTTGCCTCCTTCGAGTCGATAGATGTAGCAATAGCGGTTGTTGTAGCGCTTGCCGGCCTTGGTGGGTACATCGCCGCTGAAGAGCACCACCACCCGGTCACCCTCGGCAATGATGCGCTCGGTATGGCTCACGTAGGGGCCCGCGAACTGTGCGAACAGCGGCTTGAGCAGCTCTTCGCGGATGGCGGCCTTGCCCGCGTAGGTGCGCGACCACGGCGTGCTGCCTTCCAGCGTCCAGCGGGCGTCGTCGGCCAGGCTGTCGATGAAGAACTGGCCGTTGCCCTTGTCCAGCTCGGCATGGATGCGCTGCACCAGCGCCTTGTTGTCTGTCGTCGTGTTCATGGCTGCTTGTCCTCGTGGAATGAATGAACCGGAAGCCCCGGCCGATTCATTGGAAATGCTCGAGTGCACTCCAGGTCAAGCGCCACGAACAGGGTTCGCGGGTCAGCCCTTGCGCGCGTTTGCGGCGGCCATGGCCTTGCCGACCTCGTTGCTGCCTTGCGCAGTGCCGCTCTGCGGCACGACTTCGCCCTCGCGCGAGGTCACCTCGGCGAGCCGCGCCGCCAGCTGTTCCGGCGTGTCCGCCCCGATGCCGAGCCAGGCGCCCTGCGTCAGGGTGATGTGCGCGGCCTCGAAGGTGCCGGCACCTGCGCAAAGGATGGTGCGGTTCGGCGCGTCCGCGGAGGCCAGCACCAGCATGGCGGGCACCACGGCCTCCGGCTTGAGTGCATCGAGCACTTCCTGCGGCATCAGGCCCTCGGTCATGCGGGTGGCCGCCGTGGGCGCCAGGCAATTGACGCGGATGTCGTTCTTGGCGCCTTCGATGCTCAGCGTCTGCATCAGCCCGACCAGCGCGAGCTTGGCGGCGCCGTAGTTGCTCTGGCCGAAGTTGCCGTAGAGGCCGGACGACGAGGTGGTCATGACGATGCGGCCGTATTTCTGCTCGTTCATGAGCGCCCAGACGGCCTTGGTGCAGTTCACGGCGCCCATCAGGTGCACGTCGACCACCAGCCTGAAATCGGCAAGCTCCATCTTGGCGAAGCTCTTGTCGCGCAGGATGCCGGCATTGTTGACCAGGATGTCGACCCGGCCCCAGGCATCGACAGCCTGCTGCACCATGGCCTGCACCGCGTCGAAGTCGGTCACCGAGGCTGCGTTGGCCATGGCCTCCCCGCCCGCGGCCTTGATCTCGTCCACGACGGCTTGTGCCGCGCTCACCGAGGCGCCGGAGCCGTCGCTGGCGCCGCCCAGGTCGTTCACCACCACCCTGGCGCCGCGCGCTGCCAGGGCCAATGCATGCTGGCGGCCCAGGCCGCCGCCCGCGCCGGTCACGATGGCCACCCGGCCCTTGAAATCGATGGTGCTGTTGCTCATGTGTCGCTCTCGCTGCCTTGCTGGGGAATGGGGATGTGCAGGCCATGGCGGCCGCGAGGCGTTTTACCTCAGAAAAGCGGGTCGGCCTGCCGGGCGGCCGCCAGCTCAGTCGCGCGCGTGACGCAGCGTTTCGCAATAAGCGACCAGCTGGTCGAGTTCGGCTGACTTGTCGAAGAAGGCATCGGCGCCCAGTTGCTCGGAGCGTTGGCGCATGTCGGCCGTGGCGTAGTTGCTCAGCACCACCACTTTCTGCTTCGCCTTGCGGTTGCGGCAGGCCTTGATCACGCCAAGGCCGTTGCCGCGCTCCAGGAACAGGTCGACGATGGTCAGGTCCCAGTCGTCGCGATGCTGGCGCAGCCAGCGCACCGCCTCTTCCTCGCTGCTGGCGCAGGCCACCACGTCAGCGTCGGCCACGTCGTGTAGGAAACCGACGAGATTTTCACGGATGAGTGCGCTGTCCTCGACAAGATAGGCCTTGAAAGTCATACCGGAATCTCCGGCCAAATCATCGGCCGGAACAAATATCTGGAGCGTGCGGAATGCATGCCATCCATGGTCGCCGCAGCGGCGGCGGCCGCAGTGGGTCATGCCGGCCAATGCCTGTAGGCCATCGACCCCCGCCGATGTCGTCAGGCGGGCTGCGTGACGGTGAGACGCGTAGGACAGGGATGGGTCAGGCCGCGACGGCCATCCGGCCGCGGCCGAGCCCCAGGCGTGCCGGCGACACGTATTGCTCGCGGTAGATCTCGAACGGCATGGTGTCCGCGGCCTCGATGCGCTTCTGCTCCTGGATCGATTCCTCGGTCATGCGCTCGAATTCGGCCTGCTGCTCGGCCGAGAACGGCAGCGCCAGCAGCGTGGCGCGGGTCTGCTCGGACTGGGCACGCACGAAGCCGATGAAAGAGTTGCCGTGCTGCTGCTCGATGGCGGCCAGCACGCGCGCCGAGGGCAGGCTGTCCGGGTTCTGCAAGGCGGAAAGCGCCGCGCGCACCGCGTCGGCATGCAGCGTGCCGCCATTTGCAGCGTCGAGCGCCGCGGCGATGGGCAGGCATTGCTCGACCAGTTCCACGCCCCAATCGGTCAGCGGAACGTCGCGCCCGCCGCGCAGGAGTTGCAGGCCCGGCTCGCGTCCGCGTGCGGCGGTGAGGTGCTGGTTGTGGGCCAGTTCGGCAATTTCCTGGGGCGTGTCGGCCGGGCTGTCGCTCAAGAGGCACTGCAGCAGGAACACGTCGAGGAAGCGCATCGTCTGTGCATTGATGCCCACCGGCTCGAAGGGGTCGAGGTCCATCAGACGCACCTCGACGTACTCGACACCGCGCTCGCGCAACGCATGCAGCGGGCGCTCGCCGGGGTTGATCACGCGCTTGGGCCGGATGGTGCCGTAGAACTCGTTCTCGATCTGCAGCAGGCTGGTGCCCAGCTGGTTGTAGTCGCCGCCGAGATTTCGGATGCCGATGGCCTCGTAGGCAGGCCAGGGCCGCGTGAGCGCGTCCTGCAGCGAAGCGGCGTAGCCTTCGAGGCTGTTGTAGCTCACGGCCAGCGAGGCCTGCGCGTCGCTCTGGTAGCCGAGCCGGCCCATGCGCAGCGAGGTCCCGTGCGGCATGAACATGCTCCCGTCGCCGAGCGGCAGGAGTTCGTGCGGACGGCCCGCGACAAAACTCGAACACAGCGCGGGCGATGCACCGAACAGGTACAGCAGCAGGAAGGCGTGGCGCCGGAAGTTGCGGATGAGCGCGAAATACTGTTCGCTCGACACGCCGGGCAGCGACCAGTTGTAGTGAATGCCCGAGATGGTCTGCATGCGCCGGCCGTAGCGGTGGCTCAGGCCCATGCGGTAGACGCTCTTGGCGCGCCCGACGTTCGACGAGCCGTAGCGCCCGATCGGAATGGTTTCGTCGGTCGGCAGGCCGCAGGGCATGCTCGACACCCAAAGCCGCTCGTCGCCGAGCGAATCGAGCACGCGGTAGGTGAATTGGTGCACGCGGGTCAGCTCCTCGAGCGCCGATTCGCCCCCCGCATGCACACCGGTGATGAGCTCGAGCTGCGACTCGCTGAAGTCGGTGGTGATGTGCGGATGGGTCAGCGCGGACCCCAGGGCGATCGGGTGGGGCGTGAGCGCAAGCTTGCCGTCCGGGAGCGCGCGCAGGCTTTCCTTCTCGATGCCGCACCGCATTCCCTTCAACCGCGCGGTCGAGAGTGCACCCAACCTCTCTTGCAATCTGCTGCTCATATTGTTATGACCCGTCATTCTCTGAGGGGCTGGAAGGTAGCACGGCGGCGCGGGCATTGCTGGTGCAGGGAATCCCGACTTTCGCTATGCTGCGCGGCGCTACGGTTTTGATAGCTGAGTTCATGGGATTCTGGGATTCGGCGCCGGCCTGAATTCGACCCGCCACATCAGTCGCGCCCTTCTCCAAGATCGATCTCGTCGCACTGGTAGACGGAGATCTGCGGCATGCCGTCGGCCATGGCCGCCAGCGCCTTCGCGAACGCGCGCGAGGCTTCGACGCCGAAATGCGCCTTCAGCGCCGCCATGTCGCTCCACCGCTCCACGAAGGTGAGCCGCAGCGGCTGCTGCACATTGGTGCTGACCTCGTGCGAGATGCAGCCGGGTTCGGTACGCGAACGCAGCACATGCTCCACGCTGATGGCCAGCATCGCGTGCAGGGTTTCTGCCTTGGCCATGGCGTGTCCGATGACGAGGATCATGGTGTCGTCTCCTGCTTTGTCTCGTATGCGTGAAGGTGCCCCAAAAAGCGTCAGGAAGCCAGCACGCGCAGAAGAAACCGGTTCAGATCGGCAACTTCCTCCATGCAGACCGAATGCGCCATCGTGTACTCGTGCCATTCGACGGGATGGCCGAGCGCGATAAGCGCGTCGCGCGACTGCAGCGCCCTTTCGAGCGGAACCACCGGGTCTTGCCTGCCATGGGCCAAAAAAACCGGCGTCTCGTGGTTGGCCGCGTGCCGCTCGGCCGCGGTGGTGGCCGCAATGGGCAGATAGCCCGAGAGGCCGACGATGCCCGCCAGCCGCTCGGTGTGGCGCAGGCCGGTCATCAGCGCCATGGCGCAGCCTTGCGAAAAACCTGCCACCACGATGCGGCCGGCCGCGATGCCGCGGGCCTTCTCGTTGGCGATGAGCGTCTCGATGGTGGCCTGCGAACGGCGCAGGCCCGCCTCGTCCTCGCGCGCGGCCAGGTCGGCCACGGCAATGTCGTACCACGCCGGCATCTGGTAGCCGCCATTGATGGTGACGGGGATGACCGGGGCATTGGGGAACACGAAGCGCACCGGGCCCACGCTCGACAGGTCGAGTTCGTTGGCAATCGGCACGAAGTCGTTTCCATCAGCGCCCAGGCCGTGCATCACGATCACCGTGGCGGTGGGATGGGGAGCGGTTTCGATTTCGATCGGGGAGCGGGACATGGTTCGGTAGAAGGTATTCAGAAACGCGAAAAACCAGACCTTAGCGCATTCGGGCCGGCCGGGGCGCGGTCTCACGGAATGCAACACAATGGCGGTTCCGCAAAAGTTCATGAACCCGCATCCGAAGCCCCTCCTCGCCGCCACGGCGCCCGACAGCGAAACCCTGCTGCGCAAGAGCGGCCTGCGCGTGACGCGCGCCGCGCAAACCGTGCTGGAACTGCTGGCGAGCGCCTCGCAGCCGCTCACGCACGACGACGTGGTTGCGGCCTACACCGCCGCCGCTGGCGAGGCGCCCGACCGCGTGACCATCTACCGCGTGCTCGACCGCCTGGTGGAAGCGGGCCTGTGCGACCGCCGCGTGGGCGCGGATCGCGTCAACCGCTTTTCGCGCCACGTGGAAGCTGCTTCGGGCAACATCTTCGAATGCGACCAGTGCCACAAGGTGCTGGCGCTGCCCTCCGATCCCGAACTGCCCAAGGTGATGAGCCGCCTGGGCCGGGAACTGCGCAAGCAGGGCATCGACACCCGCCACACCGCGCTCACGCTGCATGGCACCTGCGGGGATTGCAGGAGCTGAAACCTCGGTGCTACACGTTCCAGGACGGAAACGGATCGGGAAAGTTCGTCCACCACGAAGCACCGTAGCGCATTTCGCTCTCCGTCAGCAGGCAGGCATCGAGCCGCGCCCGCAGGCCGGCCTCGTCCATGCCGATGCCGATCAGCACCAGCTCCTGCCGAGCATCGCCGGTGCCCGGGTCCCAGTTCTTGCGGATGGCTTCGAGCGCTTCCTCGTCAGCCGGCCAGTGCTCGCGCGGCACCGCGGCCCACCACAGGCCCGCGACCCCATAGCGGCAGGCACCGCCCGCCTGCGACCATGAGCCTGCCCGCGTGGCGCGGCTCGCAAGCCAGAAGAATCCCTTGGAGCGCACCACGCCCTCCCACTCGCTTTGCACCAGCTCCCAGAAGCGCTGGGGATGGAACGGCAGCCGTGCGCGGTAGACGAAGCTGCCGATGCCGTAGGTCTCGCTCTCGGGCGCATGCTCGCCGCGCAGTTCCGCCAGCCAGCCGGGCGCACTTTCGGCCTGCTCGAAGTCGAACAGGCCCGTGTCGAGCACGCGATCGAGCGCGACGCGGCCGAACTCCGAAGTCTCGATGCGCGCACGCGGATTGAGGCTGCGCAGAATGGCCATCAGGCGCCCGCGCTCCTCGGCCGTGACGAGGTCGGTCTTGTTGACCACCAGCACGTCGCAGAACTCGACCTGCTCGATCAGCAGGTCGACCACGGTGCGGGTGTCTTCGTCGCCGAGCGACTGGCCGCGCTGGCCCAGGCTGTCGGGCGAGCCGTAGTCGCGCAGGAAGTTGAAGGCATCGACCACGGTCACCATGGTGTCCAGGCGCGCCACGTCGGCCAGGCTCTTGCCGTCTTCGCCGGCAAACGTGAAGGTCTCGGCCACCGGCAGCGGCTCCGAGATGCCGGTGGATTCGATCACCAGCTGGTCGAAACGCCCTTCCTTCGCGAGCCGTCCGACCTCGATGAGCAGGTCTTCGCGCAGCGTGCAGCAGATGCAGCCGTTGCTCATCTCGACCAGCTTCTCGTCGGTGCGCGAGAGCTCCGCGCCGCCACCCCGCACCAGGGCCGCATCGATGTTGACCTCGCTCATGTCGTTGACGATGACCGCCACCCGGCGCCCCTCGCGGTTGTGCAGGATGTGGTTGAGCAGCGTGGTCTTGCCGGCGCCGAGAAAGCCGGACAGCACGGTGACGGGAAGGCGGACGGTCATGGGTATGGCTCTATATGCAACAGAATTGCATTATAGGAACCAACGCAACCATGTTGCGTTTGATGAGCGCCGGCTTTTCGCCGCCGCGCCCACCGGCATAGACTGTTGCGCGCGATGCAACACCCCGCCCTGCCCGTTCTCTACAGCTTTCGCCGCTGCCCCTATGCGATGCGGGCGCGCCTGGCATTGGCCGCGAGCGGCGAACACTGCGAGCTGCGCGAAGTGGTGCTGAAGAACAAGCCCGCCGACATGCTCGCGGCCTCGCCAAAGGGCACGGTGCCCGTGCTGGTGATGGCCGACGGCGCGGTGCTGGAGCAAAGCCAGGACATCATGCTGTGGGCACTGCGCCGCGACGACCCCCTGCGCTGGCTGGAGCCCGACGCCGGCACGCTCGACGACATGCTCGCACTCGTGGCTGAGTGCGACGACCACTTCAAGCCGCAGCTCGACCGCTATAAATACCCGGGCCGGTTCGACGATTCGTCGGCCGGCGCACGCGAGCGGGGCGCGCAGTTCCTGCTGCGGTTGGAGGCGCGGCTCGCCGGTTCCGGGCAGCTTTTCGGCGCACGGGCCTCGCTGGCGGATGCGGCCGTCATGCCCTTCGTGCGGCAGTTCGCAATGGTCGAGCCCGCATGGTTCGAAAGCCAGCCCTGGCCCTCGCTGCGCGCCTGGCTCGCGGGCTGGACCGCTTCGCCGCTGTTCGAGCGTGCGATGTGGAAGTACGCGCCGTGGGTCCCGGGCGAAATTGGCGCCGCCTACCCGCCGGCCTGATCAGCCGAAGTTCGGCGCCCGCCGCTCGCGCAGCGAGGCCACGCCTTCGCGCACGTCGGCGCCCGCGAAACCCATGAATTCGAGCGCCAGCGAAGCGTCGAAGGTCGGCCCGGCCTGGCGCAGCCAGTTGTTTAGCGCGTACTTGGTGAGGCGGATCGCGCTCTGGCTGCCGGCCGCGAGCCGGCCGGCCACTTCGTAGGCACGCGGCAGCAGATCGGCCTCGTCCACCGCGAGCGACACCAGGCCGATGCGCTCGGCTTCTTCGCCGCTCACTGGCTCGCACAGCAGCAGGTGGTACTTGGCCTTGGCCATGCCGCACAAGAGCGGCCAGACAATGGCTGCATGGTCGCCCGCGGCGACGCCCAGGCGCGTGTGGCCGTCGACGATCTTCGCGCCCTTGCTGGCAATGGAGATGTCGGCAAGCAGCCCCGCCACCAGCCCCGCGCCCACGGCCGGTCCATGCATGGCACTCACGATGGGCTTGTCGCAGTTGATCAGGTTGTAGACGAGGTCGCGCGCTTCTTTCCAGACGCGCTGGCGCACCGCATCGTCGGTGGTCATGTCCTGCACCATGGCCAGGTCGCCGCCGCCCGAGAAACCCAGCCCCTCGCCCCGCAGCACTGCGCAGCGCACCGTGTCGTCGGCCGACACGTCGCGCCAGATTTCGGCCAGTTCCCGATGGCCGTCATGGCCCGCCGTGGGCAGCTTGCCGTTGGCCGCGCGCATCTGGATGTCGAGCACCGTATCGTCGATGCCGCGGCGCGTGATGGCAAGGGTCTGGTAGCGGGTGTAGTCCATGGCGTGTCTCCACCTCGCAATACGTGCGAGGATTTTCTTTTTCGTCGAAAGACGGGACGCCTATTTTCGCGCGGCGACCTCGCGGCAGCGCTGCACGTTCGCCTCGAAGCGCGACGCCAGCCCGGGCTCGCACCCGTCGCCCGAGGGATTGAGCTTGCACATGCCGACCACCACGTAGTCCATCACCGCCTCGGTGCACATCGGGTACTTCGCAAGGTCGGGATTGGCCTGCGCCTTGAAGCCCCAGCGCTCCGAAAACTGCACCGTGCGGGCCATCGCGCCCTGGAAAAAGCTGCGATCCCTGGCGGCGATGGCCGCCTCCATGCGAGGCAGCTCCTCGTTCAGGTAGCCGACGGAGTCCAGCGGAAACCCGGACGGCTCCTGCTGCGCACTGGCGATGGACGCGGCGAGCATGAACAGCGGCAAGGCGACGAAGGTGCGCAGCCGCGAGGACGAAGGCGCGAAACGGTTGAGCGTGCGGTGTGGTTGCATGGCTTGGGATTTTGCAACGTCTGGAAGCATCTTTTCGTGGCGGGCGCCACGTCTACTTGCCTTTTTTCTGCCGGTCGAACTTGCGCCAGTACTGGAATTCGTCCTCGTGCACTTCGAGATCGACCTCCGAGATGCGCGACTGGAGGCGCTCCTGCACGTCGGCCACGGCCTTGTTGTAGACGATGGGGCCGACCTCTTCAAGAAAGAACCCGAGCAGCGCGCCGGCCGCGATGTTGCCGATCTTCTCTTCCATGTTCTCGTTGAAGTAGCGCTCGATCGAGGCGATGGCCTGCTGGCGCGCTTCCTTGGATATCTCGATGGTCATGGGGCTGCTCTCGATGGTGGGTTGATCGATTGTGCCGCTACCATGCGCTGCGGCCGCAGGGCCGGCACGACAACAACGCACAACACGGAGACCGACCCATGAAGTTTCGCCCCGCCGCGCTGGCCACCCTTGCCCTGGCCGCTCTCGCCGCCATTTCGGGCTGCACCAACCTCACCCCCACCGTGCCGCAGCGCCAGCTGATGCTGGTGGCGAACGACGAAAAGCAGTCGTGGAGCGACGCCGGCGCCGTGATCCTCGGGCCGATGGGGCGCGACACGGTGCAGGTGCTCGACATCGGCACCGACCCGCTCGCACCGAAGCTCGTCGGCACGCTGCAACTCGACAACACCATTGCCGGCCCGCCGACCAACCTCGCGATCACGCCGGGCGAAACGCTGGCGCTGGTCGCCAACTCGCTCAACGTGGTGGAAGAGAACGGCGTGCGCAAGCAGGTGCCCGACAACCGCCTCTTCGTGATCGACCTGACCACCACGCCGCCCAAGCTGATCGACACGCTCACCGTGGGCAAGCAGCCTTCGGGCCTGTCGATCAACCGGACGGGAAACCTCGCACTGGTGGCGAATCGCGCCGACAACTCGGTCAGCGTGCTGCGCATCGCGGGCAAGAAGGTCACGCTGATCGACACCGTCGCCATGAACGATTCGGTGGCGCACGTGCGCTTCACGCCCGACGGCAAGCGCGCGCTCGCAGCCAAGTTCCCGACCCACAAGATTGCGCTGCTCGAGGTGAACGGCGAGAAGGTGAGCTACAGCAAGGTGGACCTTGCGGCCGGCCTCTGGCCCTACAACGTCGACGTGACGCCCGACGGCAAGCTCGCGCTCACGGCCGACAACGGCAACTCGGGCGCATCGGACGGGCAGATCGACACGGTCAGCGTGATCGATCTGGAGGCCACGCCGCCGCGCGTGGTCGACAAGGTGGTGGTGGGCGACGGCCCCGAGGGCCTGGCGGTGAGCCCGACCGGCCGGCATGCGGCGGCCGTGCTCCTGCGCGGCAGCAACGCGGCGAAGAACGCCTACTTCTACAACCGCAACGGCTCGGTAGTGCTGCTGAAGATCGAGGGCAAGAAGGTGACGCTCGCCAACGAGGTGGTGGTGCGCGGCCTGCCCGAAGGCGCCGTATGGAGCGCGGACGGCAAATACCTGTACGTGGGCAACTTCATCGATCAGGACATCACGATCCTGCGCGTGGACGGCGACACGCTGGTGCCGACGGGCAAGTCGTTCCCGCTGCAGGGGCATCCGGCGGCGATGCGCGGGACAATGTCGCACTGACCGAACAAACGATCAACGCAAACTGACCTGAACGCAACGCCATGGCGCAACCCAAACGACAACTCCGCACGCTCGAACGCGGCATTCTCTGCCTCGCAATCGGTGCCGCCGTTCTGCTGGCGCCGCGCTTCCTGCAAGGCACGCGCTGGTTCGACATGGTGGCCGGCGCCTACGTGGTCGGCTGGTTTGCGCTGGCGCTTGGCGTGGCGCTGGTGGCGGTCGGCCTCTTTCAGCGCGGCAGATAACCGGGCAAGAACCGGCCCGCAGCCCGCGAGGACTCAGGCCTTCTTGCCGCGCAGCTTGCCCACGAGTTCCACGCCCGCCAGCACGATGGCGCCCGCCACGATGCCGATGCCTGCGTTCACCCCCATCGAGCCGAGCGCACCGACCACACCGCCCGCGGCCTTGGCCCAGTCCTCGACCGCATGGCCGAACGCGGGCACGCCGTGCACCAGGATGCCGCCGCCGACCAGGAACATGGCCGCGGTGCCCGCAACCGACAGCCCCTTCATGAGCCACGGCGCCGCAGCGAGAATGCCACGGCCCAGGGCCTGCGCGGCCTTGCTGGCTTGCTGGCTCAGGTACAGGCCCGCGTCGTCGAGCTTCACGATGCCGGCGACCAGGCCGTAGACGCCGACGGTCATGATCAGCGCAATGCCCACGAGCACCGCGAGCTGCGTGGTGAAGGGCTGGCCCTGCACGGTGCCCAGCGTGATGGCGATGATTTCGGCCGAAAGGATGAAGTCGGTGCGCACCGCGCCCTTGATCTTGTCCTTCTCGACCGCCACCACGTCGACGCTCTCGTCGGCCACGGCGCGCTCGTGGCGCGCGGTGTCGGCCTCGTGCTCCTTCTTGTGCAGGAACTTGTGCGCGAGTTTTTCGAAGCCTTCGAAGCAGAGAAAGGCGCCGCCGATCATGAGCAGCGGCGTCACCAGCCAGGGCAGCCACGTGCCGATGGCCAGCGCCGCCGGAACCAGGATGGCCTTGTTGATGAATGAGCCCTTGCACACCGCCCATACCACCGGCAGCTCACGGTCGGCCTTGACGCCCGAGACCTGCTGCGCATTGAGCGCGAGGTCGTCGCCGAGCACACCGGCCGTCTTCTTGGCGGCGACCTTGGTGAGGATCGAGACGTCGTCCAGGACGGTCGCGATGTCGTCGAGCAGCAGAAGCAGGCTGGTGGCCATGGCAAGGGTCGGTATGAAAAAGAACCGGCGAGCTTAGCCGCAAGCGCCGCCCGCGCCGGCAATACCCGTACGCGGTGGGCGCGTCGTTGGCGTCAGGCGACGCTGCGCTTGAGGCGGATTTCTTCGACCCGCACGGTGCCGAGCGCGGTGGTCTTGGCGGTTTTCATTTCGCGCTTGAAGCCGGCCAGCTCGTGGAAGCGCATGGCGCGGTCGTTGCGAATGGGCACCCACACGGTGACCGTGGTGCAGCCCTCTTCCTCGAGGCCTTCGCGCGCGGCGTCCCAGAGAGCGACGCCGATGCCCTTGCCCCAATGCTCGGGCTTGACGTAGATGGCCCAGATCTCGCCCGTGGTGGACGGCGTCTTGGGATCGCGCGAGCGGTCGAAACCGACGAAGCCGACGATCTCGCCGTCAAGCACCGCCACCTGCACCTGCGGCTCGCTGAACTCGATGGCTTCGCGCCACTTGGCTTCGCGCGAGGCGGGAGCCAGCACGCGCAGCTCTTCTTCGGGCAGGATGCCTTCGTAGGCAGCCTTGGCGGCCAGGGCGTGGACTTCGGCGACGGCCTTGGCGTCGCGCATGGTGGCGGGGCGAACTTCGTAATCTGACATGGATGCGGGGGAATCAAATGGAACCGCGTATTGTCGCCGCACCGCTAAACTTCCCATTACATACGCCGCATACGCAGCATCAAAAGGAGTCGATATGGCAAAAGGTCAACAACGCGCGAACAAGGAAGCCAAGAAACCGAAGAAGGACACCTCACCGCCCAAGCCGGTAGGCACCGGTGGCATCGAACCCGTCCGCACGATCACCACGGCGGTGATTCCGCGCGGCAAGCTCAAGAACAAGTGACCGACGAGGCACCCGCCGGGCCGGCAGCGGCACCCGCCAAGCCGGCCCAGCCCCGCAACCCGCTGCACGGGCTCACGCTGGAGGCCATCGTGACGGCGCTGGCCGATCACTACGGCTGGGAGCAGCTCGGCGAGCTGGTTCCCATCCGCTGCTTCGCGATCGACCCGAGCGTGGGCTCCAGCCTCAAGTTCCTGCGCAAGACGCCATGGGCGCGCGAGAAGGTCGAGAGCCTTTATCTCTTCATGCTGCGCGAACAGCGCCGCGAGCAGCAACAGCAACAGCAGCAGCAGCAGCCCCAGCGATGAGGGTTCGACTCGAGCCGTCGGGCCTCGGTTTCGAGGCCGAGGCCGGCACCACCCTTTTGAACTCGGCCGAGGCGGCCGGCATCGAGATGCCGAGTTCCTGCCGCAACGGCACCTGCCGCACCTGCATCTGCCAGCTGGTGTCGGGCGCCATCCGCCACAACATCGAATGGCCGGGCCTGAGCGCCGACGAAAAGGCCGAGGGGTGGATCCTGCCCTGCGTGGCCGAGGCGCTAGGCGACCTGACGATCGATGCGCCCAAGGCGTTTTCGGTCTTCTGAGAAAAGACCGCGCTGTTCCGCCCTATTTGATGGCCCCCGCCGGCATCGCGACCACCAGCCGGTCGCGCTGCGCCAGCGACGGAAACAGCTTGAACCAGCCCAGCGCCACCATCATGGTGCCCACGCCGCCCACCACCACCGAACCCACCGGCCCCAGGAGCGCCGCGGTGGCGCCCGATTCGAACTCGCCCAACTGGTTGCTCGCGCCGATGAAGATCGAATTGACCGCACTCACGCGGCCGCGCATGGCGTCGGGCGTCTCGAGCTGGACCAGGGTCTGGCGGATCACCACGTTGACCATGTCGGCGCCGCCCGACACCACCAGCGCGATCAGCGAGACGATGAAGCTGCGAGAAATTCCGAACACCACCATGCACAGCCCGAAGAGCCCCACGGCCATCAGCAGCGTGCGGCCGATGTTGCGCTCGATGGGCCGGCGCGTGAGCGCGATCGACATCACCAGCGCCCCCACCGCCGGCGCCCCGCGCAGCAGGCCGAGCCCCCAGGGCCCCGTGTGCAGGATGTCCTTGGCGTAGATCGGCAGCAGCGCCACCGCACCGCCCAAGAGCACCGCGAAAAGATCCAGCGAGACGGCGCCAAGCACGGGCTTGCGCTTCCAGATGAAATCGACGCCGGCGAACACGGTGGCCAGCGTGACCGGCTCGCGCGCGGCTGGCGTATGGGCGTAGCGCAGCCGCAGTACGAGCGCGCAGGCCACCGCGAAGCACAGCACGCTGGCGCCGTACACCACCTGCATGCCGGCCACGAAAAGAAGGCCGCCGAGCGCCGGCCCGCCGATGATCGCGCCCTGCATGCCGGCCGAGCTGAAGGCCATGGCACGCGGCAGCATGGTGGGCGGCACCAGCAGCGGCGTCAGCGCCTGCTGCGCGGGCATCTGGAACGCCCGCACCGCACCCAGCACCAGCGAGAGGCCCAGCAGCAGGCCGCGCGTGTCGAAGCGCTGCAACACCGCGAGCAGCAGCACCAGCGCCACCAGCCCCTGCACCGCAAAGCAGGCCGCCACGATGCGGCCCCGGTGATGGCGGTCGACCACGTGGCCGGCCAGCAGCGCGAGCAGCAGCGCGGGAACGAATTGGTAAAGGCCCACGAGCCCGAGGTCCCAGGCACTGCTGGTGAGCTCGTACATGTGCCAGCCGATGGCCACCAGGAGCATCTGCGAGGCCGCGGTGCCGAAGAGGCGCGCCACCCACATCCGCATGAAGGGGCGCTCGCGCGTGAGTTCGGAAAAGCTCGGGGGTGGGGAGACGGAAACGGGGGCGGGGCCGGACATTCGTTCGAGGATAGCCGAGGCATCATGAGCCGCGCATGAGCGTGGGCTCTCTACACTCTCGACACCCATGCCGGACACCGACCCCATCGACCTCATCTACCAGGACGCGCACCTGCTCGTGCTGAACAAGCCCGCCGGCCTGCTCTGCGTGCCCGGACGCGGCGAAGACAAGCAGGATTGTTTGAGCGCGCGCGCCATGCGGCAATGGCCCGACGCGCTGATCGTCCACCGGCTCGACATGGCCACCAGCGGACTCGTGCTGATGGCACGCGGCGCCGCCATGCAGCGTGCGCTGGGCGACGCCTTTGCCAACCGCCTGGTGCACAAGCGCTACGAGGCCATCGTGGATGGCGCGATGCCTCTGCGGGACGAATGGTCGGTCATCGATGCGCCGCTGATGGCCGACTGGCCACGGCGCCCGCTGCAGAAGGTCGACGCGGCGGGCAAGCCCAGCCTCACACGCTGGCGGGCATTGCATTCATCGCCGCCCGGCGAGCCCGCCGCTGCCACGCACGTGCTGCTGGAGCCGCTCACGGGCCGGTCGCATCAGCTGCGGGTGCATCTGCTCTCGATCGGCCATCCGATCCTGGGCGATGCGCTCTACGGCAGTGCCGAGATTCAGGCGCGCGCGCCGCGCCTGCTGCTGCATGCGAGCGAGCTGGGCTTCATGCATCCGGCGACGCAGCAGACCCTTCGATTCGAAAGCCCTCCGGACTTCTCGCTCAGCCGCCTTTGACCACCAGCACGGGCATGGGCGCATCCTGCAGCACGCGCTGCGTGACGCTGCCGAGCAGCAGCTTCTCGATGCCGCTGCGGCCATGCGAACCCATGACGATCAGGTCGGCCGCGATGGCAATGGCTGTGTCGACGATGCCTTCGTGCACCACGTGGCCGTCGATCACGCGCTGGTCGCTGTGCAGGCCCTCGGCCGCAAGTGCCGCAACGCCGCGCGCCAGGGCCGCATTCGCGCTTGCGGTGGCCGCCGCCAGGTATTCGTTCTGGCCGAGCGCGTAGTCCGCGCCCACGCCGATGAAGGGATAGTTGTCGATCACGTGAATCAACGTGATGCGGCTCCCGAAAGCCAGCGCCAGGCCGCTGGCCTTGCTGACCGCGAGCATGGAAGTTTCGGAGCCGTCGATCGGAACCAGGATGTGATTGAACATGGCGGACCTCACTTTCGTTCGCAGACAGGCGCGGCTCGAAACCGAACCGGCCCTCGAATTTAACCCCTGCGCGGAGGCGTGACTGTAGGACTCAAGCCAGCGGGCTCAATCCCCCTGGAAACCCTGAGCGCGGCAAGTGACCACAAGGGTATCGCGCCAGCCGGCGGTACCCTCTTCGAGCGGCTGGATGGGCGTGGACTCGTGGATCACGCGCGCATCGTCGAGCAACAGCAGCGTCCACGGCTCGGTCATGGTGAAGCGCTCGCCGCGCCGCCCATTGGCTTCGAACACGCGCGTCTCGCCGCCCTTGACGCCGCTGCGCCCGACCAGCGCCACCGCCACCAGGTCGACGCCGTCGCGGTGCGCGCCTTCGGGCGTGGGCCGGCCGATGCCGCCCGCCGTGTCGATGCGGAACTGATGCGCTTCGACGAACCATGGCTGCGCCGAGGTGCCGCGCATGTTGCTGGACGCTTCGCCCAGGCGTTGCAGCAGGCGCTGCCACACCGGCTGCCCCACGGTGGCCTCATGCATGGGCGCAAACCAGCGCTGCATGCCGCCGTGCAGCGCGTTGTATTCGACCGGCTGCCAGTGCGCACGGTGCGGCACTTGGGAGATCGCCTCGCCCTCGACCGTGAAGCACGCGTGGCGCCTCGTGCGGTAGCGGCCACCGTCCTTCAGGTATTCGTCCGGTGGAAGATCGTTCCAATCGGCATGCAGTGCCTCGAGCTGCGCGAGCGGCACGCCGAGCCAGTCGCTCACGCCTTGCGGGCTCAGTACTGCATAGCCTTGTTCGCGCAGGGCGGCCGGCAGTTCGGCCGGCTGGATGAACGGCGGTGCGAACGCGGCCGTGGTCACGACGCGCTGACTTTCACGTCTTTCCAGAACGCCACGCGGTCGCGGATTTCCTCGGCTTCGGGCTTCGGGTCGGCGTAGTACCAGGCCGCGTCGGTGTGGAGCTCGCCGTTGACCAGCAGCGAGTAGTAGCTGGCTGTGCCCTTCCAGTGGCAGGTGGTCTTGTGGTTGCTGAAGGTGACGTGGTCGCGGTTGAGCGAGCTCATCGGGAAATAGTGGTTGCCTTCGACGAGCACGGTGTCGTCGCTTTCGGCGATGGTGACGCCGTTCCAGGTTGCTTTCATGTCTTGCTCTCTCCAAGGGAGGATGCGGGGGGCGCTTGGCTGTATTGCGGCTGCCGCACGGGGAAGGGATATTGTGCCCTCTGCCCTTGGCGTGTTTTTTGTCCGGGTTACTTGGGGCTTTGTTTGGTTTCCGAGGCCGGGTCTCGCCCCGGCCTCGGGAAGCAAAACAACCCAACCAACAAATCAGGCCCCCAGCCAATGCACGCTGAAAAGCCTCTCCGGATCCGTCCAAACCGCCAAAGGCCGGAACCCCGCCTTCACAGCCAAGGCTCGCAACCCCTCCACAGTGAACTTGTGCGAGTACTCGGTATGAATCGTCTCACCTTCCTCGAACCCGAACCGCTCGCCATTCAATGAAACCATCTGGTCCCGCAGGCTCACCAGGTGCATCTCGATGCGCTGCTTCGGCGCGTTGTAGAACGCCGCGTGTGCAAAGCCGTCGAGGTCGAAATCGGTGTCCAGTTCGGCATTTGCACGCCGCAACAGATTGAGGTTGAACGCCGAGGTTACGCCTTGCGCGTCGTTGTATGCCGCATGCAGGCGATCCGGGTCCTTCACCAGATCGACGCCGATCAGGAGCCCTCCGCCGCGCAGCATCCGCGCTGCCAGCTGCAGAAACGCCAAGGCTTCGTCGGGTTCGAAGTTTCCGATCGTGGAGCCAGGAAAAAACCCGACGCGCTTGCCAGCGCCGGGCAATGGCGCGGGCAGCACCAGGGGCATCGTGTAATCAGCCGCAATCGGCTGCACCGCGAGCCTGGGGTAGTCGGCCTTCAGCCGCTCGGCGGCCGCCTCGAGGTGTTCGCCCGAGATGTCGATGGGCAGGTAGCGCCGGGGCGAATCGAGCGCATCGAGCAGCAGCCGCACCTTGGTGAGGGAGCCGGCGCCGAACTCCACGATTTCCGCACCGGGACCGATCTGCCCGGCGATCTCCCCGGCGCATTCGCCGAGGATGCGCAGCTCGGTGCGCGTGGGGTAGTACTCGGGCAATTCGCAGATGCGGTCGAACAGCTGCGAGCCCGCCGCGTCATAAAAATACTTGGGCGAAATCCGGCGCGGCTTGCGCGCAAGGCCCGCTTGCATTTCGCGGCCGAATTCGGAGAGCGGCACGGCCGCGGCGGCGGGCGCCGCGGGCTGGCGCTGCTGGTGCTGCGCAGCGGCAAACGAAATGGAGGACGAAGATGTTGGATTGCGCATGATTCAGACGTCTTTCGCGAGCCGCAGCCCCGAGAACTGCCAGCGCGCGGCCGGCGGAAAGAAGTTGCGGTAGCTGGGCCGCGCGTGCCCGGCCGGAGTGGCCACGCTGCCACCGCGCAACACCAGTTGACCCACCATGAACTTGCCGTTGTATTCGGCCGCGATGCCCGGCATGGGCCGGAACCCGGGGTACGGGTCGTAGGAGGAACGCGTCCACTGCCAGACATGGCCGGCCATCTGCGAGATGCCGGGCGCGTCGAAGGCGGCCTCCCATTCGAACTCCGTGGGCAGCCGCGCGCCGGCCCATTCGGCGTACGCGGCGGCTTCGTAGAAACTGAGTTGCGACACCGGCGCATCGGCTTCCATGGGCCGCACGCCGTGCAGGCCGAACACCTGCCAGCCGCCCTGTTGCTGCTGGGCTCCGAGCCGCGGGTCGTCCGCCGCGAGCCAGTACGCCGGATGCCGCCAGCCCTGCGCCTGCACGGCGGCCCAGCCGTCGGACAGCCAGAGCTCGGGCCGCTGGTAGCCGCCATCGGCTATGAACTGCGCGTAGTCGCCGCAGTTCACCAGCCTGTCGGCAATGGCATAGGGCTGCAGCAGCGCCGCGTGGCGCGGGGTTTCGTTGTCGAAGGCGAAGCCCTGCTGCGGTCCTTCATGCCCCACCTGGACCACGCCGCCAGGCCGGGGCAGCCAGCGCATCGCCGGCGGCAGGGCGGCGAGCCGCAGCGCGGGCCCCGAGGCAGGCTTGTAGGCCGGCAGCAGCGGGTTGCATGACAGCGCATGAAGAATGTCGGTGAGCAGCAGCTCCTGGTGCTGCTGTTCGTGGTGCAGCCCGAGCGTGACGATGGGCCCGATGGCGGCCCAGTCCTGGTCGCCGATGTCGCCGTCGAGCAGGGCCAGCACCGCCTCGTCGACGTGGCTGCGGTAGGCATGCACCTCGTCCACCGACGGCCGCGTGAGCAGCCCCCGCTGCGGCCGCGGATGGCGCGGGCCGAGCGCCTCGTAGTACGAATTGAAGAGGTAATGAAAACGGGGATCGAAGGCCCGGTAGCCCACGGCGTGCGGCTGGAGCAGCACGGTCTCGAAGAACCACGTGGTGTGCGCCAGGTGCCATTTGGTCGGGCTCGCGTCGGGCATCGACTGGATGCACTGGTCTTCGGCGGAGAGCGGCGCGGCGAGTGCCAGGCTGGCGGCGCGCACTTCGCGGAACTTGTCGCGCAATGCGCTTGCCGCCTGGGTGATCGGCCGGGAAAGCGTCATGGTGTCTCCAGTCGGGTCAACCGCAATTTGTAGCCGATCGGTGTTGCCGCAGTACGTAGGACAAGTGCTCGCCCTGCCCTGTGTCGCGGGGCCGCCCGATCGGCGGGGGAGCCACTTTGGCACAAGATGGGCCGGCGTGCAGGGCGCCTGCGTATCATCCGCTCGATGCAAACGAACAACGCCTCCGCCCGCCCCCGTGTCGTCATCGTCGGCTGCGGATTCGGCGGGCTCGAAGCCGCCCGCAAGCTCGAAGGCGCCGACGTGGACGTGACGGTGATCGAGAAGACCAACCACCACCTGTTCCAGCCCTTGCTCTACCAGGTGGCGACCGCCGGGCTGGCCGCACCGTCGATTGCGGCGCCGGTGCGCGCCCTGTTCCGCCAGCAGCCGCGCATCACCACGCTGCTCGGCGAAGTGAGCGCCATCGATACCTCGGCGCGCGCGGTGCAGCTGGCCAACGGCAACCGCGTTCCGTACGACCACCTGATCGTCGCGGCGGGTGCCACCCACAGCTACTTCGGCCACGACGAATGGGCGCCCGTCGCGCCCGGCCTCAAGACGCTGGCCGACGCCTTCGAGATCCGCCGCCGCGTGCTGATGTCGTTCGAGGCGGCCGAAACCGCCACCGACCCGGCGCGCCGCCGCGCCCTGCTCACCTTCGCGGTCATCGGCGCCGGGCCGACCGGCGTCGAAATGGCCGGCACCCTGGCCGAAATTGCCAAGCACACGCTCTCCGGCGAGTTTCGCCACATCGACCCCGGGAGCGCGCAGGTGCTGCTGATCGAAGGCGGCCCGCGCGTGCTGCAGGCCATGCCCGAAAACCTGAGCCAGAAAGCACTGGAACAACTGGAAAAACTCGGCGTCGAGGTGCGGCTCAATGCGCGCGTCACGGCCATCGACGCCACCGGGCTCGAAGTGCAATCAGGCGGCGGTGCGGACGGCGCGCCGGCCACCGGCTACCGTATCGACACCAGCTGCGTGGTGTGGGCGGCGGGTGTCGCCGCGTCTCCGCTGGGCCGCATGCTGGGCGAAGCGACCGGTGTCGAGTGCGACCGCGCCGGCCGCATCAAGGTCGAGCCCGATCTGAGCCTGGCCGGCCGTCCCGAGATCAGCGTGGTGGGCGACCTTGCGGCGGCCCTGAGCCACGCGCCCGGCAAGCCGCCCAAGCCCGTGCCCGGCGTGTCGCCCGGCGCAAAGCAGATGGGCCGCGCGGCGGCCGCGAACATTCTGCGCCGCATCAAAGGCGAGCCGACCGTGCCCTTCCGCTACCGCGACTACGGCAACCTGGCCACCATCGGCCGCAACTCCGCCGTGGTGGACCTGGGCACGCCCTTCGGACCGCTGCGCTTCAGCGGCCGCCTGGCATGGCTCTTCTGGCTGTTCGCCCACGCCTACTTCCTCATCGGCTTCCGCAACCGCGTCGTGGTGATGATGGACTGGGCCAGCGCCTACTGGAGCTTCCAGCGCAATGCACGTGTGGTGGCCGACGTGCAGGGCAAGAGCGAGTCGTAGCGGCGGGCCGGGGGCGTCTCCAGAGCCGTCTTCCGAGCGCCCCCGCCCCTTCCCGCATCAGGTTCCGATCACGCCGCCGTCGTTCTTCGTGATGACCACGGTCGCCGAGCGCGGACGGCCCGCGCCGTCCGGCCACTTCGACACCGCGAGCGGACGGTCCGGATCGCTGCGCTCGTTGGCCGGCTCGCCCGGATGCTGGATGTTGATGAAGAGCGTGCGCAGGTCCGGCGTGGCCGTCAGGCCCGTGATCTCGCAGCCGGCCGGGCCGAGCAGGAAGCGGCGGATCTCGCCCTTGGTCGGGTCGCAGGCCAGCATCTGGTTGTTGGGCAGGTTGCCGTATTCGCCCTTGCCGAGCGTGGAGGTCGAGACGTCGGTCTCGATCCACAGCACGCCGCGCGCGTCGACCATCAGGCCATCGGGGCTGCCGAAGGCGTCCCCCTTGATATTGCCTTGCGCCTCGTAGCGCGTCTGCTTCGGATCGCCCGCGAGCACGAGATGGTTCCAGGCGAACCTGGTCGCATCGAGATCGCCGCTTTCCTTCCAACGGATGATCTGGCCCATCGTGTTGTTGGAGCGCGGATTGGCCGCGTCCATGAAAGGCTGGCCCGGCGCGCCGCGGTTGCTGTTGTTGGTGAGCGTGCAGTAGACCTCCTTCGTCAGCGGGTCGACGGTGGTCCACTCGGGGCGGTCCATCTTGGTCGCGCCCAGCAGGTCGCTGGCCTGGCGCGCCTTGATGAGCACGTCGCCCTGGCTCGCGAAGCCCTTGTCGGCGACGAGCCCGTTCCTGCCCTGCACCAGCGGCAGCCATTCGCCGGTGCCGTCCACGTCGAAGCGGCCCACATAGAGCGTGCCGTGGTCGAGCAGTTCGCGGTTCGCGGCGGCGCCGCCCGGCTGCACCTTGTCGCGGCTCACGAACTTGTAGATGTATTCGAAGCGCGAGTCCTCGCCCATGTAGATCACCGCGCGCCCGTCGCTGGTGAGCGCGGTGGCGGCGCCTTCGTGCGCGGCGCGGCCGAGCGCGGTGCGCTTGCGCGGTGTCGAGGCCGGGTCCTGCGGGTCGATCTCGACCACCCAGCCGTAGCGGTTCGATTCGTTCGGGTGCTTCGCCACGTCGAAGCGCTCCTCGTGCTCGTGCCAGCGGTACTTGGCGCCGTTGCCTTTCTTGATGCCCCAGCGCTTCTGGTGCGCGTCGGGCGTGTCGGTGCCTTCGAAGTAATCTGCGAAGTTTTCTTCGCAGGTCAGGTAGGTACCCCACGGCGTCTGGCCGTTCGAGCAGTTGTTGTAGGTGCCGAGCACCTGCGTGCCCGTCGGATCGCCCGCGGTGCGCAACATCGGGTGGCCTGCGGCGGGGCCGGTCAGCGTCATCGGCGTGAGCGCAGTGATGCGGCGCGCGAAGCGCGAAGGCAGCACCTGAGACCACCTGGCGCCTTCGCGCTGCAGTTCGATCACCGAGACGCCGTGCGCGTTCATGGACTTGCGCACCTTCTCGGGGGTCCACGTCTTCATGCCGTCGGTGTGCAGCAGGCCGTCGTCCACGTATTCGTGGTTCAGCACCAGCAGGCCGCGGTTCGATCCGTCGAGCGGAAAGAAGGCCATGCCATCGTGGTGCATGCCGGCCTGCAGGGCCTGTTCGTCCGCGGTGTTGGAGCCATCGGCCTTGAAGGCGGGCATGCGGCCCGCGATGCCGGTGGCGTCGCCCCAGCGGTAGATCACCTGCGTGCTGTAGCCCTCGGGCACGACGACCCGGTCGACAGCCGCCATGGGCACGCTCTTGAAGCCGATGGCCCGGCCCAGCGAACTCACCGAACTGCCGGTGGTGGCGCAACCGGCCAGCGTGCCGGCCGCCAGGGGACCGAAAAGGCCCGCCACGGCCGCCGCCAGGCCGCCCCGCACGAACACCCGGCGCGTGGGGTCGGACACCTCGTGGATCGTGGGGTTGGCGGAGGGGTTGGAGTCCTCCATCTGCTCGAAATCTTTGGCCATCTTCTTGTCGTCAGGGGTTGCGAGAACCCGCGATGGTCCCGCGTCCGCATGAATCCCCCATGACAGCGGACCGGAGGCTCAGAAGAAGGCGTCGCTCCAGTGGGGCTCGCGCCGCTCCCGCCGCCAGTCCCAGGGCGGTGTCGGCTTCGAATCGGCCCACAACCCCAGGCCCTGCCTGCGCGCGGCATCCTGCAGCTTGAAGAGCCCGCCGCCGCGCTTGGTCGCGATACCGTTGTAGTCGTACACCCAGGCCCAGCCCTCGGACACCATGCGGCTGCCCGCGTCCTCGCCGTTGCAACTCACGTCGGCCACGGTGCGGCCATAGCGGTCGGTGTCGCGCTCGGTGATGAGCGCCTTCTCGGCATGGCAGAGGCGGCTCAGGGCCTGCCGGCTGCGCTGGCCATAGGGCTGTTTCCTTTCAGGCGCATCGATGGCGGCGATGCGCACCTTGACCCGCTCGTAGGCGCCGGCGCGGCCGCAGCGCGCGGTGAGCGTGTCGCCGTCGCTGATGCCGACCACCAGGCAGGTTCGAGGGGCGGCCTGCGACAGCAGAGGCAGAAGCGCAAGACAGATGGCGGAGAGAATGCGCAGGCGCATGAGCGGAGAAACCGTGGCGGTCAAAGGCACGGATTCTCGGTGCGAAGTGCCCTGGCGCCGGGGCAGGAACCCGCTGTTACGCGGCGCTGCCGTTCTCGTCTTCCTGCAGCAGCCGCCACATCACCTTGCCGCTGCCGCTCTTGGGCAGCGCGTCGACGAATTGCACCTTGCGCGGGATCTTGTAGACCGCCATGTTCTCGCGGCACCAGTCGATGATGTCCTGTTCGGTGGTGTCCTTGTGCGTGGCGCGCAGCACCACCACGGCCTTGACCGATTCGCCGCGGTACTCGTCCTTGGTCGAGATGACGCAGGCTTCCTGGATGGCGGGGTGGCGGAACATCAGCAGCTCGACCTCGGCCGGCCACACCTTGAAGCCGCTCGCGTTGATCATGCGCTTGAGGCGGTCGGTGATGAAGAAATAACCGTCCTCATCCATGCGGCCCATGTCGCCCGAGCGGAAGAAGCGCTTGCCTTCGAATTCGACAAAAGCGGCACGGGTGGCGTCGGGGCGCTTCCAGTAGCCCTGGAACACCTCGGGGCCGTGGATGATGATCTCGCCCGATTCGCCGATGGGCATTTCGGCCAGCGTATCGGGATCGACCACGCGCGCATCGGTGCTCATGAACGGAATGCCCAGGCACTGCTGCTTGGGGTTGTCCGACGGGTTGGTGTGCGACGGCGCCGCGGTTTCGGTGAGGCCGTAGCCTTCCTGGTATTTGAGCCCGTATTGCTCGAAGAGGCGCTGCGCCACGGCCTGCGGCATGGCGGCGCCGCCGCCGCCGATATGCGTGATGCTCGACAGGTCGTAGCTCGCGAAGTTGGGGCTGGCCATCAGGTCGATCACCATGGTGGGAATGTTGGTCCAGCTGGTGACCTTCCAGCGCGAGATGAGCCGCCCGGCCACGTCGCGGTCCCAGCGCGGCATGATGACCAGCGTGCCCGCCGCGAGGATGGATGTGTGCATCATGCTCACCACGCCGGTGATGTGGAACATGGGCACCACGGCCAGCACCACCGCTTCGGACGTGGCCTGGCCCCAGAGCTGGCTGGCCACGGCGTTGTGCATGAGGCTCGAGTGATGGTGCACGCAGCCCTTGGGCAAGCCGGTGGTGCCGCTGGTGTAGGGCAGCAGCGCCATGTCGTTGGCGCCCACCACGTGCTCGGGCGCGGCATGGCCTGCGGCCAACGCGTCGGTCCAGGCCATGGCTTTGCCGCCGGCCAGCTCGGGCAGCGGATGACGCGTGGTGAGCCAGTCTTTCCATGCCGGTGCGGGAGCGTCGTCGCCGGTGGCATCGGCGTCGAAGGCATCGGTGAACTGGGTCACGATCATGTGGGCCAGCTGCTGCTCGGGCGGGAGCGCATTGCTGGCCTTGGCGAGTTCCCCGGCCAGGTCGCCGGTGGTGATGGCCACCTTGGCGTCGGGGTCGACGATGTAGTGCTTGAGCTCCTCGGCCCGGTTCATGGGGTTGACGGGCACCACCACCGCATTGGCGCGCAGGATCGCGAAATGCGCGATCACGAGCTGAGGGCAGTTCTGCATGTTCAGCACCACGCGGTCGCCGCGCTTCACGCCCATGGCATGCAGCGTGCCGGCCAGGCGCTCGGCCTGGGCGGCGAAATCGCGGTAGTTCACCACGCGGCCGAAAAACACCAGCGCGGCCTTGTCGGGGTAGCGCGCCGCCGATGTCGCAAGGTTGTGCCACAACGAGGTTGCGGGCACGGTGATCGAATGCGGGAGGCGCTTGGGCCAGAACTTGTGATGCGGGCGTTGTTGCATGGTGGGGGGGCGGTCGGTCGGAGGGGAGAAAAAGGGACAGTCCGCAGCCTAAGGCGACCCGTGCGCCGCTCCCATCGGGGAAGCCCCCGGGGGCGTCACCTTGGCGACGCCCTTTTGTTTCAACCCCGAGACCTTCATCGCACGCGCTCTGCGACTACAGACAAGCCCGGCGTTCCGCGCGAACCTTCGGCTCCCCACCGTCACCCGAATGAAGGAGAGTTTCATGGCAGCAGACAAGCACGCAAGCGTTCACTGGGAAGGCGCCGGCAAGACCGGCAAGGGCCAGGTCAGCACCGAGACCGGCGCCCTCAAGGACTACCCCTACGGCTTCGCGAGCCGTTTCGAGGACGACAAGCGCGGCACCAACCCCGAGGAGATCGTCGGTGCGGCCCATGCGGCCTGCTTGACGATGGCCTTTGCCTTCGCTCTTGAGAAAGAGGGCTTCACCGCCACCCGCATAGACACCAAGGCCGCGGTGCGCCTGGCCAAGGACGGCGAAGGCTTCAAGATCGACCGCATCGCGCTGGAGCTCGACGCCGCCGTGCCGAACCTCGACGAAGCCAAGTTCCACCAGATCGCGGCCGCCGCCAAGGCCGGCTGCCCGCTGTCGAAGGCGCTGGCCAGCGTGCCGGAGATCACGCTGAAGGCCACGCTGGCCGGCTGAGCGCTGCTTATGATCGTCTCCACTACAAGAGGAGACGATCCATGGCCCACCGCCGCCCGGTCCGCGCCGCCATCCTGGCGGCCTTTTCAATCGCGTCGTTCGCATTGTTCGGCATCGGCGGCCTTGCACAGGCCGCCTATCCCGACAAGCCCATCAAGGTCGTCATCGGCTTTCCGGCCGGGGGGCCGCTCGACCAGCATGCGCGCCTTCTGACCGACAAGCTGCAGGCCGTGCTCGGCCAGCCGCTGATCGTCGACTACAAGCCCGGCGCGGGCGGCTCGGTGGGCGCCGATGCGGTCGCCAAGAGCCCCGCCGACGGCTACACCCTGCTGCTGGCCAACACGGGCGTGGCCGTGATCAACGGCGCGCTCTACAGCAAGCTGCCCTACAACACGCAGCGCGACTTCGTGCCGATCGCGCGCACCGCCATGCAGCCCCTCGCCCTGCTGGTCACGCCGAAGCTGCCGGTGCAGAACCTCAGGCAATTCGTCGATTACGCCAAGGCGCGGCCCGGCCAGGTCAACTACGGCTCGGCCGGCAACGGCGGCATCAGCCACCTGGTGCCCGAGATGTTCAAGACCGCGACCGGCATCTTCATGGTGCACATCCCCTACCGAGGCAGCGCACCGGCCTTTACCGACCTGATGGCCGGGCAGGTGCAATTCATGGCCGAATCGATTCCCCAGGCCGCCAACTACCACAAGCAGGGCAAGGTGCGCGCCCTGGCCGTGACCAGCCGCGAGCGCAACCCCGCCCTGCCCGACGTGCCGACCGTGATCGAGTCGGGCATCAAGGGCTTCGAGGTGGTGGGCTTCTACGGCTTTCTCGCGCCGAAAGACACGCCCAGGGACGTGGTCGCCAAACTCAGCGAGGCATTCAAACAGGTGCTGACCAGCCCCGAGGTGCGCGAGCGCATGGTGAGCCAGGGCGCGGACCCGGCCTTCCTGGGCGGCGAAGACTTCGCGCGCTTCCTGGCGACGGAAACACCGCGCTGGGAGAAGGCGGTGAAGGCTTCGGGCGCCCGGATGGACTGACGCCCCAGGGGTCGGTTCAGCGCGGTGTGGCCGCGTGCCGCTCCAGCCGCTCGCGGTCGAGCAGTTCGATGCTGCGGCAGGCTTTTCGGCACCTGAATGGACTGAGCCCGACGCCGGCTTGACCCATTTCGGTGCACATCGCTTGCATACCAGTTGGCACAGAAGCTGCTGGTATGCAGGCCTATGGCCATTTCCGCATCCGAAATCAGTGCACGCATCGTCGAGGCGGTGATGGCGCAGAAGCTCGCGCCGGGTTCGCGCCTGGGCGAGCAGCAGCTCGCCATGCTGTTCGACTGCAGCCGCACCATCGTGCGGGAAGCGCTCACCCGCCTGGCCGCGCGCGGCATCGTCACCGTGAGCGCGCGCCGCGGCTGGTTCGTGATCGAACCCTCCCAGGACGAGGCGCGCGAAGCCTTCGAAGCCCGGCGCGTCATCGAGCTGGGCCTCATCCGCAGCGCGGGCAGCACCGGCAAGATCGACAAGACCGCACTGCGCCAGCTGAAGGCGCACCTCCAGCGTGAAAAAGCAGCGCTGAAGGAAAGCGACGTCGGCAACCGCAGCTTCCTGCTCGGCGACTTTCACGTGTGCCTGGCCGAATGCCTGGGCAACTCCCTGCTGGCGGACACGCTGCGCGACTTCACGGCGCGCACCACGCTGATCGCCATGCTCTACCAATCCACGCACGACGCCGTGCAGTCCTGCGAGGACCACGTGCAGATCGTTGCCGCACTCGAACGGGGCGACCACGCCACGGCCGAGGCATTGATGGCCGCGCACATCGGCACGGTGCAGTCGGCGCTGCGCGTGCAGGCGCCCACCGATCCGCTGGCGCAGCTGCGCGACGCCCTGGCACCGCTGCATCAGAACGCCGCGGCCAAGCCCAAGCGGCGCAAGGCGGCCGCAACCTCCCCCGACGACACCGATTCAACGACTTACCTAGGAGCCCTGCTATGACCTTCTCTTCGTCCAAACGCCACCTCGCGCTCGCGCTTGCTTCCGTCGCCATGCTGGCGGCGGCCGGCGCCGCCCAGGCCCAGAACGCACTCGAAAACGTGCTCAAGGCCAAGACCATCAAGATCGCCGTGCCGACCGACTATCCGCCCTACGGCTCGGTGGACAAGAACATGAAGCCGCAAGGCCTCGACATCGAAATGGCCGAGCTGATCGCCGCCAAGCTGGGCGTCAAGGTCGAGCTGGTGCCCGTGACCAGCGCCAACCGCATTCCCTACCTGCAGACCCGCAAGGCCGACCTCGTGATCTCCACGCTCGGCAAGAACGCCGAGCGCGAGAAGGTGATCGATTTCTCTTCGGCCTATGCACCCTTCTTCCAGGCCGTGTATGCGGCCAAGAGCATGAAGCTCGCCAGCTTTGCCGACATGGCCGGCAAGACCGTCGCCGTGACGCGCGGCGCCATGGAAGACCAGGAACTGAACAAGGTGGCGCCGCCGAACGTCGACTACCGCCGCTTCGAGGACAACAACGCAACCATCGCGGCCTTCGTGGCCGGCCAGACGCAAACCATCGCGACCAGCGCGGCGGTCGCCGGCGACATGCTCGCCAAGAATCCGAAGGTGAGCGCCGAGTTCAAGCTGCTGCTGAAAGACAGCCCCTGCTTCATCGGCGTCGCAAAGGGCGAAACCGCACTGAAGACCAAGGTCAACGAGATCATCGCCGCCGCCAAGAAGGACGGCACGCTCGATGCCATGTCCAAGAAGTGGCTCGGCAAGGCAGCCGGCGACCTGCCCGTCTGACCCCACGCTGAACCTCGAATAAAGGCGCCGCCATGGAATTCGACTTCGGTGCAGTTCTCGTCGACTGGCGGCTGCTCGCCAAGGGCATTGCCTGGACGATCGGCCTGACGGCCATTGCCACGGTCATCGGCATGGCCGTGGGCGTGGCCTGCGCCTGGGCGCGCGCCCACGGTCCGCTGTGGCTGCGCTGGGTGGCCGGCAGCTATGTGGAGCTGATCCGCAACACGCCCTTCATCGTCCAGCTCTTCTTCATCTTCTTCGGGCTGCCCGCGGCGGGCGTCAAGCTCACGCCGGAGACGGCATCGATCATCGCGATGGTGATGAACCTCGGGGCCTATTCCACCGAAATCATCCGCGCCGGCATCGAGGCCACGCCCAAGGGGCAGATCGAGGCGGCCGTGAGCCTGGCGCTCAACAAGGTGCAGGTGTTCACCCGCGTGGTGCTGCCGCCGGCACTCAAGAAGGTATGGCCCGCCATGGTGAGCCAGATCATCATCGTGATGCTGGGCTCGGCCGTGTGCGGACAGATCTCCACCGAAGAGCTGAGCTATGCGGCCAACCTCATCCAGAGCCGCAATTTCCGCGCTTTCGAGGCCTTCATCATCGCCACGCTGATCTACCTGGCGCTGGCGGTTGCGCTGCGCAGATTGCTCAACTGGGCCGGGCCGAAATTCTTCTTCGGCCGCTGAACGCAGAAAGCCACACCATGGTCGATTTTTCCCTCTGGGACATCCTGCGCAACCTCCTGATGGCGCTGCGCTGGACCGTCGTGCTGTCGTTCATCGCCTTCGTGGGCGGCGGGCTGGTCGGCGCCTTGCTGTTGTTCCTGCGCCTGCGGGGCGGCAGACTCATGGACCGCGCCGTCGGCCTTTATGTGCAGCTGTTCCAGGGCACGCCGCTCCTGATGCAGCTGTTTCTCGCCTACTTCGGCATCGCTCTGTTCGGCGTCGACGTGTCGGCGTGGGCCGCGGCCAGCGTGGCGCTCACGCTCTACACCAGCGCCTTCCTCACCGAGATCTGGCGCGGCTGCGTGGCCTCGATTCCCAAGGGCCAGTGGGAGGCGTCGGGCAGCCTGGCCCTGAGCTTCTCCGAACAGATGCGCCATGTGATCCTGCCGCAGGCCGTGAAGATCGCCATCGCGCCGACGGTCGGGTTCCTGGTGCAGGTCATCAAGGGCACGGCGCTCGCCTCGGTGATCGGCTTCGTCGAACTCACCAAGGCCGGCAGCATGATTTCGAATGCCACCTTCAAGCCCTTCGTGGTGTTCAGCTGCGTGGCGCTGCTTTACTTCGTGCTGTGCTTCCCGGTAAGCCTGTACGCCAAGAATCTAGAGAGGAAATCCCATGGCCGCCGTGCTTGAATCCCCCACCTCCGCCGCGCCCATCGTGCGCGTAACCGCGCTGCGCAAGTCGTACGGCGCGAACGAGGTGCTCAAGGGCATCGATCTCGACGTGAAACGCGGCGAGGTCATCGCCATCATCGGCAAGAGCGGCTCCGGCAAGAGCACGCTGCTGCGCTGCATCAACGGGCTCGAGGTGTTCCAGGAAGGCTCGCTCACGGTCGACGGCAAGCCGCTGCTGCACGAGAGCGCCATGGCCATGCGCGAGCTGCGCCAGCGCGTGGGCATGATCTTCCAGAGCTTCAACCTGTTTCCGCATCTCACCGTGGGCAAGAACGTGATGCTCGCGCCCACGCTGGTGAAGAAGCGCGGCGGCCTGGAGGCGGCATCGCAGGCGCGCAAGCTGCTCGAACGCGTGGGCCTGGCCGAGAAATTCGACGCCATGCCCGACCAGCTCTCCGGCGGACAGCAGCAACGCGTGGCCATTGCCCGCGCGCTGGCCATGGAGCCCGCCGTGCTGCTGTGCGACGAGATCACCTCGGCGCTCGACCCCGAACTGGTGGGCGAGGTGCTGCGCGTGGTGGAGTCGCTGGCCGACGAAGGCATGACGCTCCTGATGGTCACGCACGAGATGAGCTTTGCGCGCAAGGTGAGCGACCGAGTGATCTTCATGCACCAGGGACGCGTGCACGAGATGGGGCCGCCGGCCGAGCTGTTCGGCAACCCGCAGACGGCCGAGCTGAAGCAGTTTCTTTCGTCGCTGCACGACTGAGGCACGCCCGGCGGCGCCGCGGCGTAGGAAATATTCCCTTCCGCGTAGCGGCATGGGGAACTTGCAAGGCCGGTCGGCCCCGAGTGGCCGGAACCCTGCGGCCTGTGGCAAGCTCCGAGAAGTATGCAAATCCGCCCCATGCCTTTCACCTCCCGTCGCTGGATGCTGCGCGCGCTGCTTGGCGCCGCGGCCCTGCAGTCGCCGCTTTCGGCCCTGGCCGGTTTCAATTTCTTTACCAGCGAATACACCGCCACCCGCGACGAGTTGCAGGCGCAGATCGCCAAGCGCTTTCCGGTGGCCGAGCGCTATGCCGAGATCTTCATGGTCGGCCTGCGCGATCCGCAGCTGGGCCTCGACGCCCGCGGCAACCGCGCGGCCATCACGGCCACGCTGACCATTGCCAGCCCCCTGCTGGCCGCATCGCCGGTGCAGGGCGTGGTCTCGGTCAGCAGCGCGCTGCGCTACGACGCCCCCACGCGCGCGCTGCGGCTCGACCAGCCCAAGGCCGAGCGCCTCGAATTGCAAGGCGTGCAAGGCCGCGATGCCGAGCGGCTGCAACAGATCGGCGCGGTGGTCGCGCAGGAACTGCTGCAAGGCCAGGTGCTGCGCAGCTTCACCGCCGAAGAACTCACCGTCGGCCGCAAGACCTACGAAATCGGTGACATCACGGTGCAAGACGACGGCATCAAGGTGCAGCTCAAATGAAATACCCCCTGCTTGCCGCCGCATTGCTGATTGCAGGTTGTGCGGCCATTCTGCCCAAGGCAAAGCAGCACTTCGACCTGCAGGCCCACCGCGGCGGGCGCGGCCTCGCGCCCGAGAACACGCTGGCGGCCTTCTCCAAGGCCATCGACCTGGGCGTGAACACGCTTGAACTCGACATCGGACTCACGGCCGACGGCGTGGTCGTCATTTCGCACGATACGGCGCTCAACCCCGACCACACGCGGGACTCGAACGGCGCGTGGCTCGCACCGAAGAGCGGTGCCACCGTCCGCTCCCTCACATTGGCGCAGCTTCAAAGCTACGACGTGGGCCGGCTGAACCCCGCGAGCAACTACGGCAAGCAGTTCGCGCTGCAGCAGCCGCAAGACGGCGAACGAATTCCCACCCTGGCCGCCCTGTTCGACCACGTGCGTGCACGCGGCGCCGCAGCCGCCACGGTGCGGTTCAATATCGAGACCAAGATCGATCCGACCAAACCGGAGGAGACCGCCGCGCCCGAGCCGATGGTGCGCGCCCTGCTCGCCGAAATCGACAAGGCGCAGATGGGCAGCCGGGTCACCGTCCAGAGCTTCGACTGGCGCACGCTCGCGTTGGTCGGTCAACTGGCGCCCCAGTTGCCGCGTGCCTACCTCAGCTCCGCGCGCACGCTCAAGGACAGCCGCTGGACGGCCGGGCTCGACGCCGCCGATTTCGCTTCGACGCCGCAACTGGTCAAGGCTGCAGCCGGCAAGACCGGAGGCCCCGTGACCTGGTCGCCGGCCTACAACGACCTGACCCAAGCGGCCATCAAGGAGGCGCAAGGCCTCGGCTTCAAGGTGCTGCCCTGGACCGTGAACCAGCGCGCCGACATGCTGCGGCTGATGGACTGGGGCGTGGACGGCCTCATTACCGACTACCCCGATGTGCTGCGCGACCTGGTGCGCGAGCGCGGCCTGTCGCTGCCGCCGCCCGGAAAGGCCGCGCCATGAACGCCGCCGCACGGCAACTCGAGGCCCTCGGCGGCCGCATCGCGGCGCTGCAAAAAAGCGGCGGCGGCTCGGCCGCTGCGCTGTCGAACGAGGCCCGCGCCAGCACGGACCTGCTCGGCGCCCTGCCGCCGCGCTACGGCGAGGTGCTGCTGAACCTGCTCGACCGGCTGGAATCGAGCGCGCTGTTCAGCGAGGAGAGCTGCTCGTTCAGCCAGAAAGACCTGCTCGACAACCTGCAAGTGTGGGTCGACAAGGCCCGCGCGCAGTTGTCGTCCTGAGGAGAACCCGCATGCACAGACGCACCCTTCTTCTGCGCGCAGCCCCCGTGCTGGCGCTCGCATCGACGGCGGCATGGCCGCTGGCCGCGTCGGCTGCCGCGCCGATGGTCGAGATCTGGAAAGACCCGAATTGCGGGTGCTGCCAGGATTGGGTGAAGCACCTCAACGCGAACGGCTTCGCAAGCCGCGTGCACGACGACGGCAACGATGCCGCGCGCGCCCGGCTCGGCGTTCCAGCCAAGCTGGGCTCGTGCCACACCGGCATGGTCGGCGGCTATGCCCTCGAAGGCCACGTGCCCGCACGCGAGGTGCGCCGTCTGCTGCAGGAAAAGCCGAAGGCGATAGGCCTTGCCGTGCCAGGCATGCCCGTCGGTTCGCCCGGCATGGACGGCGCGGCCTACGGGAACCGGCGCGACCCCTACGACGTCTTGCTGGTGCTGGCCGACGGCGGCACTCGCGTCTACCAAAGCTACCGCTGATCCGAACACGAAACCGGCCGGTCAGCTGAAGCGGCCGGGATCGAACGGGGCAAGCGCCGTATCGGGCGTGCTGCCCGCGAGCAATTGCGCCGCAAGCCTGCCGGTGCGCGCCGAGCCGCACAGGCCGACATGGCCGTGCCCGAAGGCCAGCACGATGTCCGCGCTGGCCGCGGCCGCGCCGATGCAGGGCAGCCCATCGGGCAGGCTGGGCCGGTGGCCGAGCCAATGCTTCACCGCCACCGCATCCGGCGCCTGGCCGGCCAGGCCTGGAAACATCGATTGCAGATGGCGGTGCAGGATCTCGGCACGCCGCCAGTCCGGCGCGGCCTCGAGCCCGCCGATCTCGACCTGGCCGGCCGCGCGCAGGCCGCCGTCCATCCAGTGCGCGATGAGCTTGCCGTCGGCCACCATCGTCGGCGTGCGCGGCCCCACCGCAGCGCCTTCGACCACCACGTGGTAGCCGCGCTCCGATTCGAGCGGCACCGCAGAGCCGGCCGCAGCGGCGAGAGGGGCCGAGCGCGCGCCGGTGCAGATGGCGGCAGCGTCGCAGGCGATCTCGCCGGCCTCCGTCTGCACCGCGCGCAGCCGTCCGCCTTCGATGCGAAAGCCCGTGGCGCGCGCCGCCACGCGCTGCGCACCGGCCTCCAGCGCATGGCGCGCCAGCGCGGCCACATAGGCGCCAGGGTTGCGGCAGTGGCCGGCCTCGGGCACGAAGATGCCGAGCGTGTAGCGCGCGTCGAGATCGGGCTCGCGCTGCCGAAGTTCCGGCTCCGGCCATTCGTCCCACTGCACGCCGGTGCGCCGGCGCACGCGCCAGCCGAGTGCGTCGCCTTCGAACTCCTCGCGCGAGCGGTAGGCATGCAGCAGCCCGCGCTGCTCGATGAGTTGCGGCACGCCGGCCTCGGCGGCCAGCCGGGCATGCAGGGCCGGCGCATCGGCAAGCAGCGTGCGCAGTGCGTCGGCCGTGCGCTGCACGCGCGCTTCGGTCCAGCCCGAGGCCAGGTAGCGCAGCAGCCAGGGCAAGGCCCTCGGCAGATAGCGCCAGCGCAGCGCAAGCGGCCCCAGCGGATCGGCCAGCCAGCCGGGCACCTTGCGCCAGGCACCGGGCAGCGCGGGCGGCACCACGGAATGCGACGACAACCAACCCGCATTGCCGTAGCTCGTGGCCTGCGGGCCGCCCGGCTCGCCGGGCTCCACCACCGTCACGCGCAGGCCGGCGCGCAAGGCCTCGATGGCGGTTGCGCTGCCCACGGCACCCGCGCCGATCACGACCGCGTGGCGTCCGGTGCCGCCCGCAGAGAAACTTCTTGCAACTGTCATGGGGCCTATCGTAGAGGGCGCGGTCCCATAATCGGCCGCCATGCCCGCTCCGTCTTCTGCCTTCTCTTCTCCTTCGCCGTCTTCAGGCGCCATTACCGATGTCGCCGGCATCGAAGTCGGCCATTTTTCCGACACGCGCAGGCCCACTGGCTGCACCGTGATCCTTGCGCGCGAAGGCGCCGTGGCCGGCGTCGACGTGCGCGGCGCCGCGCCCGGCACGCGCGAAACCGACCTGCTCTCGCCCGGCAACCTGGTGCAGCAGGTGCACGGCATCATGCTGGCAGGTGGCAGCGCCTGGGGCCTGGCCGCGGCCGAGGGCGCGATGCGCTGGCTCGAGGAGCGGAACATCGGCATGGACGTGCGCTTCGGCATCCTGCCCATCGTGCCGGCCGCCGTGCTGTTCGACCTGCCCGTGGGCGATGCGCGCATCCGCCCCGACGCCGCAGCCGGCTATGCGGCCTGCGACGCGGCAAGCAATGCAGCCCCGGCCGAAGGCAACGTGGGCGCCGGCAGCGGTGCGCTCGTGGGCAAGCTCTTCGGCGTGCATCGCGCCATGAAGGGCGGCATCGGCACGGCTTCGGTCACCGTGGGCGGCGTGACGGTGGGCGCGCTGATCGCGGTCAACGCGCTGGGCGACGTGATCGACCCCGACACCGCGCAGCCGGTGGCCGGTGCGCGCACCGAAGACGGGCTTGCACTGCTCGACACCCGCCGCGCCCTGCTGCGCGGGGAGCCGCCCAAGCCCCTGCTTGCGGGCACCAACACCACGCTGGGCGTGATCGCGACCGACGCGGTATTGACGAAGGTGCAGGCCAACCGCCTCGCCAGCGTGGCACACGACGGCCTTGCGCGCGCCATCAATCCGGTGCACACGATGAGCGACGGCGACACGCTCTTTGCGTTGGCCACGGGCCAGGTGCCGCTCGAGGGCGATGCCCCGGGCATGACCGTGCTCGGCACCATGGCCGCCGAAGTGGTGGCGCGCGCCACCTTGCGCGCGGTGCTGGCGGCGCGTTCCGTCACCGTGGGCGAGCTGCACGTGCCGTGCGCGTCCGACCTCGCCGCAACCAAAGCTTGAATTGATCCCCATGTCCATGCCCAAGACGCTGAAGCTGATCCTGCTGTCGATCCGCGACCTGATCGCCTCGGCGGGCCCGATCGTGTTCCTCGTGATCGGTCTGCTGATTGCCGCCTACTGGTGGCTGCAGCCGCAGCCGCCCAAGCATGTGACGCTGGCCACCGGCCCCACCGGCAGCGCCTATTCGCAGTTCGGCAAGCGCTATGCCGAGCTGCTCAAGAGCAGCGGCATCGAGGTGGAGCTCAAGGCCACCACGGGATCGTCCGAGAACCTGGAACTGCTTCGCAGCGGCGGCGCCGACGTGGGCTTCGTGCGCGGCGGCAGCGCCGACCCGGTGTCCGACGAGGAAGCCGGCCTCACCTCCCTCGGCAGCCTGTTCTTCGAACCGATCTGGCTCTTCTACCGCGCCGACAGCGCGCAGAAGATCGACCGCAAGACAAGCACCCTGACCTCGCTCGCCCAGCTGCGCGGCTTGCGCGTGAACGTCGACCTGGCGGGCAGCGGCCTGCCCGAGATCATGGAAAGGCTCTTCAAGGCCAACCACCTGGACTCCAACGCGCTGCAGCTTTCCAACCTCGAGCAGGCGGCCGCGGCCGAAGCGCTCCAGGCCGGGCTGCTCGACGCCATCGTGCTGGCCTCCGCGCCGCAGTCGCCGCAGGTGCAGCGCCTGCTGCGTGCTCCTGACATCAGGCTGATGAACTTCGGCCAGGCCGATGCCTATACGCGGCGCTTCCCGTTCCTCTCGGCGGTCACGCTGCCGCGCGGCGTGGTCGATCTGTCGCGGGACCTGCCGCCCTCCGACGTGTCGCTGCTCGCGGCCACCACCTCGCTGCTCTCACGCGACGAGACGCACCCGGCACTGCGGCAGCTCTTTGCGCAAGCCGCGCAAGGCGTGCACAGCGACGCCGGCTGGTTCAACCGCGCGCGCGACTTCCCCAACACGCGCACCAGCGAACTGCCCGTGAGCCCCGAGGGCGACCGCGCAATCAACGGCACGCCGCCGTTCTGGCAGCGCTACCTGCCGTTCTGGGCCAGCAATCTGATCGAGCGCATGTGGCTGGTACTCGGTGGCCTGCTGGTGCTGATGCTGCCGCTGAGCCGCGTGGTGCCGCCGCTCTACCAGTTCCGCGTGCGGCGGCGTGTGTTCCGCTGGTATGCGCGGCTGCGCGACATCGAGGCCAAGGTCGATGCACGGCAGGGCGGGCGCGACGAGTTGCTCGACGAACTCGACGAGCTCGACCGCGTGGTGAACAAGGTGGCCGTTCCGCTGTCGTATGCCGACGAGCTCTATGCGCTGCGCAACAACATCCACGCGGTGCAAAAGCGCGTGCAGATGCGCTGGCCGCAGCCGGGCGATTTCGCGCCTCGAACGCCGCTGCCGACAGAAGCCACAGAAAGCGCTTGACTTGGAGCGCGCTCCAACTTCGAGAATTCCCGCCATGGAAGCCAGCTTGACCATTGCGGAAGTCGCGCAGCGCACCGGCCTCACGGCCCACACGCTGCGTTACTACGAGCGCATCGGACTGATCGCCGCAGTGCCCCGGGCACCGGGTGGCCAGCGCCGTTACGCGCGAGCCGACATGGACTGGTTGGCCTTCCTGTTGCGCCTGCGCGAAACCGGCATGCCCATCCAGGGCATGCAGGCCTTCGCCAGGCTTCGAAGCCAGGGGGACGCCAGTGTCGGGGAGCGGCGCAAGATGCTCGAACAGCATCTTGCCGAGGTCCAGGCCAAAGTGGTGGCGCTGCAGCAATCCATGCACGCGCTTTCGCTGAAGATCGAGCACTACCGTGCCATCGACAAGAAGCGTCCCTCGTCACCGGGCACTGCCCCGGAAAGGAAGACGAGCGATGATCAACACACAAGCAAGCCAAGACGGCAACGACAACCTGCGCTACGAGCGCGGGCTGGCCAGGCTGCAGCAAATCGACGGTGAAGGCGGCATCAAGGTCGTCGAAAGCCTGGCCGGCATCGCCCCCGATTTCGCCCGCCTCCTGATCGAGTTCCCGTTCGGCGACATCTACTCGCGCCCCGGCCTCGACCTGCGTTCACGCGAGATCGCGGTGGTTGCCGCGCTCACGGCCATGGGCAATGCGGCACCGCAGCTCAAGGTGCATATCCAGGGCGCGCTCAATGTCGGCGTCACGCGCACCGAAATCGTCGAGGTCATCATGCAGATGGCCGTGTACGCGGGCTTTCCGGCAGCACTCAACGGCCTGACGGCGGCGCGCGAGGTGTTTGCCGCGGACGCCCCGCAGGGAGAGCCCGCATGAAGCACCGCAGTTTTCGCATCCGCCTGCCGCTGCTCGGCCTGGCGCTGCTTGCGGCTGCGATGAATGCGCCCGCCTCGCCCGCCTTGCCGAGCTGGACGGTGGAGAAACGCGCCGTGCATGACGACCTCTCCTCACCGGTCGGCATGGCCTACGACGCAGCCGGCCATCTCTATGTCGCCAACTGGTCGGCCGGGACCGTCCTGCGCTTTGCGCCAGATGGGGCCCGCTCGGTGTTCGCATCGGGCCTGAACGGCCCCAGCGGGCTGGCGATCGGCGCTTCCGGCGACATCTTCGTCGCGTCCTACAGCCAAGACCTGGTGTGGCGCTTCACGCCCGACGGCAGGCAGAGCGTGTTCGTGCGCGGCCTGGCAACGCCGGCGGGCCTGAGCTTCGATCGCAAGGGCCGATTGCTGATCGCCAACCGACGAACCAATCAGATCCTCGCCGCGCATCCCGACGGCAGGATCGAAGTCGCCGCGCAGGGACTGCAAACACCGTCGGCGCGGTCGAACTGGCGGGCGGCGAGCTGATGGTCAGCAACATCGCAGGCGGCATCTCGCTGGTCGGACAGGATGGACGCGCGCGAAACATCCACGGCGGGCTGCGCAGCCCAGGCCCCGGCATCGTCGCGGATCCGGAGGGTGCAGCCGCCTATGTGGTCGACTACGGCGGCACGACAGTCAGCCGCATCGACCGCGAAGGAGGCCGCGTCGTGGTGGCGGACGGCCTGTCCAGCCCGGTCGGACTCGTCCGCACACCCGACGGGAACCTGCTGGTCGCCACATGGGGGGCGAATGCGGCCTTTCGGCTGGTGCGGGCGCGTTGAAACGCCGGCCTGCCGCCCATGAAAAAAGCGCGCCGCCCTCCAAGGGTCGGCGCGCCGTTCGCGTTCCGGAAGAACCGGTTCAGGCTTACTTGAGGGCCTTGTAGCGCATGCGTTTCGGCTTGGCGCCTTCTTCGCCCAGGCGCTTCTTCTTGTCGGCTTCGTACTCCTGGTAGTTGCCGTCGAAGAAGGTCCATTGGCTGTCGCCTTCGGCGGCGAGGATGTGCGTGGCAATGCGGTCGAGGAACCAGCGGTCGTGGCTGATGACCATGACGGTGCCGGCGAACTCGAGCAGCGCGTCTTCGAGCGCACGCAGCGTTTCCACGTCGAGGTCGTTCGACGGTTCGTCCAGCAGCAGCACGTTGCCGCCCGCGATCAGCGTCTTGGCCAGGTGCAGCCGGCCGCGCTCGCCGCCCGACAGCGTGCCGACCTTCTTCTGCTGGTCCGCGCCATTGAAGTTGAAGCGGCCCGCATACGCGCGGCTCGCCATCTGGAACTTGCCGACATTGATGATGTCCAGGCCGTTCGAGATGTCTTCCCACACGGTCTTGTTGTTGGCGAGTTCGTCGCGGTGCTGGTCGACGAAGGCCATCTTCACGGTCTGGCCGATGATGACCTCGCCCGAATCCGGCTTTTCCTTGCCCGCGAGCAGCTTGAAGAGCGTCGACTTGCCGGCGCCGTTCGGGCCGATGATGCCGACGATCGCGCCCGGCGGCACGGTGAAGCTCAGATTGTCGATCAGCATGCGGTCGCCGAAGGACTTGCTGACGCCGTGGAACTCGAACACCTGCTGACCCAGCCGCTCCGCCACCGGAATGAAGATCTCCTGCGTCTCGTTGCGCTTCTGGTATTCCATGTCGCTCAGCTCTTCGAAGCGGGCCAGGCGGGATTTGCTCTTGGCCTGGCGTGCCTTCGGGTTCTGGCGCGACCACTCCAGTTCCTTCTTCAGCGCCTTGGCGTGGGCCTCTTCGCTCTTCTGTTCCTGCGCCAGGCGTTCGCCCTTCTGCTCGAGCCAGGTGCTGTAGTTGCCCTTCCAGGGAATGCCGCGACCGCGGTCCATTTCCAGGATCCACTCGGCCGCGTTGTCGAGGAAGTAGCGATCGTGGGTGATGGCCACCACGGTGCCCGTGAAGCGCTGCAGGAACACTTCGAGCCACTCCACCGATTCGGCGTCCAGGTGGTTGGTCGGCTCATCGAGCAGCAGCATGTCGGGCTTGGACAGCAAGAGGCGGCACAGCGCCACGCGCCGCTTTTCGCCGCCTGACAGCAGGCCGATCTTCGCGTCCCACGGCGGAAGGCGCAATGCGTCGGCGGCGATTTCCAGTTGATGTTCGGAATCGGTGCCGGCGGTGGCGATGATGGCTTCGAGCTGGGCCTGCTCGGCCGCCAGCGCGTCGAAGTCGGCGTCTTCGGCACCATAGGCGATGTACACCTCTTCGAGGCGCGCCTTGGCCGCAAACACCGCGCCCATGGACTCTTCGACCGATTCGCGCACCGTGTGCTCGGTGTTGAGCTTGGGTTCCTGCTCCAGATAGCCGATCGTCATCCCCGGCATGGGCAGCGCCTCGCCCTCGAACTCCTTGTCCACACCCGCCATGATCTTGAGCAGCGTGGACTTGCCCGAGCCGTTCAGGCCGAGCACGCCGATCTTGGCGCCGGGGAAGAAAGAGAGCGAAATGTCTTTCAAGAGCTGCCGCTTGGGCGGCACGGTCTTGCTGACACGGTTCATCGAATAGACGTATTGAGCCATCTCTGGATAGTTACCTTGGGTAGCGGAAATTGGGGGAAAAGCGCGGGCGCCGAATGAATCATTCGGGCGCGGCAAACCACAGATTATCGACTCATGCGACAATAGCCACCGTTGCCGGGTCCAGTTGCCCGCAACACCGGCTCTCTGCCGGGGACGAAGAAAGCCCTTTTCAACCCTTTTGCGAGGGCGGACTTTCCGGCTCCCACCCCTGACCTTCATCTGCCTTGACTGGCTCGGCGTTGCCAAAAACGCCAAGCGGGCCGATGCCACTGCGCCGTGTATGGCGCTTATTGTTTCCAATGAATTTTGACGAACTGAAGCTGGCTCCCGCCATCTTGAAGGCTGTGCACGAGCACGGTTACGACACCCCCACCCCCATCCAGGCGCAAGCCATTCCCGCGGTTCTCGAAGGCCACGACCTGCTCGGCGGTGCCCAGACCGGCACCGGCAAGACGGCCGCCTTCACGCTGCCGATGCTGCACAAGCTCAGCACGGGCGCGAGCGCCACCAACAAGTTCGGCGGCATCGGCATCCGTGCCCTGGTGCTCACGCCCACGCGCGAACTCGCGGCCCAGGTCGAAGAGTCGGTCCGCACCTACGGCAAGTACCTGGAGCTCGACTCCACCGTGATCTTCGGCGGCGTGGGCATGAATCCGCAGATCAGCAAGCTCAAGAAGGGCGTCGACATTCTCGTGGCCACCCCCGGCCGCCTGCTCGACCTGCAGCAGCAAGGCATGCTCGACCTGAGCCAGGTCCAGATGCTGATCCTGGACGAAGCCGACCGCATGCTCGACATGGGCTTCATCCACGACGTGAAGAAGATCCTCGCCCTGGTGCCCAGGGAAAAGCAGAGCCTGCTGTTCTCGGCCACCTTCAGCGACGAAATCCGCGACCTCGCGGCCACGCTGCTCAAGAACCCGCAGAGCATCCAGGTCACGCCGCGCAACACCACGGTGCAGCGCATCACCCAGGTGATCCACCCCGTGGGCCGCGGCAAGAAGAAGGCACTGCTCGCGCACATCATCAACGAGAACAAGTGGAGCCAGGTGCTCGTGTTCACGCGCACCAAGTTCGGCGCCAACAGCGTGGCCGAATTCCTGACCAAGAACGGCATCCAGGCGATGGCGCTGCACGGCAACAAGAGCCAGAGCGCGCGTACGCAGGCGCTGGCCGGCTTCAAGAGCGGCGACATCCGCGCGCTGGTGGCCACCGACATCGCGGCCCGCGGCATCGACATCGACGAGCTGCCGCACGTCGTGAACTACGAAATCCCGAACGTCAGCGAAGACTACGTGCACCGCATCGGCCGCACCGGCCGCGCCGGCTCGAGCGGCGAAGCCGTGAGCTTCGTCTGCCTGGACGAAGAAGGCTTCATGCAGGAAATCGAACGCTTCACGAAGCAGACGATTCCGGTGCAGTTCGTCGAGGGCTTCGGCCCTGAAGACGGCGAACGCGCCGAACCGATCGCCATGGGTCGCCAGACGATCTGGGGCGGCGCCGGCCGTCCGCCGAGCCGCGACGTGATGCAGGCGGCCGCCAAGGCTGCCCGCACCGAGATGCTGCAACGCATTCGCGAGAACAAGGCCGGCCAGGGCGGTGAACGCGCTGGCGGCGGCGGCGGCAACGGCGGCGGTCAACGCCGTGGTGGCGGCCAGGGCGGTGGCGGTCAAGGCCGCAATGCCAATGGCGGCGGCCAGGGCCAGGGCCCGCGTGGCCAGGGCGCCCGCCCGGCCCAAGGCCGCGGACCGCAAGGCCCGGCACGCACGCCGCACCATGCGCCCCAGCATCATCAGCAAAATCACCTGCCGCACGATGAGCGCCAGCCGCGCCATCACGGCAACAGCCACAGCCCGACGCAAGCCAACCAGGTGGCACACCTGCGCGCCGAAGCGGTCGCAGGCGGCGACGGCCAGCCGGATCCGTTGCGCACGAGCGTCGACCACATGGGTGGCGGCCGCGGACGCGGACGTCCCGGCGGCGGTGGTGGTGGCGGCTACGGCGGCAACCGTTCGGGCGGCGGTGGCCGTTCGGGTGGCGGTGGTGGCTACGGCGGCGGCGGCAACCGTTCCGGCGGTGGCGGCGGTGGCCGCTCGTTCGGTCGCTGAGCGACACCACGGGTAGAGCACCTACCCGCAAATGAACAAGGGCACTTCGGTGCCCTTTTGTTTTTTTCCGGGTCGTCCCACCGTGCAACACAACGGCATCGAAGCCTTTTCGTCGATGCGTGCCAAGGCATCATTCCGTGCTGCACGCCGCCCGGACACAATCGCGAGTCATGCAATACATCCCGCCCAACTACGCCACGCTCTTCGTCGCCACCTGCAACCTGCTGAATCTCGCGAACCCGCACCGCGTGTACTACGAGAACCAGGACCCGTACGACGAACGCGAATACGAGCGCAAGATCGACTGGACCGGCGAGCGCTTTCGTGCACTCAATGCCGACGTGCTCGCGGTGCAGGAAGTCTGGGACGAAAGCGCGCTGAAAGCCGCCATTGCGCGCAGCGGCTTGCGCTACGACTTCGTCGCGGTGCCCGGTGCCGAGAACACGCCGCCGCACAACGGCGCAGAGGGCACGCCGCGGGTCGGCATTGCCACGCGGCTGCAGGTGGACCGCGTGCAATCGTTTGTCGACTTTCCGCCTGGCTTCGGGGTCGAGGTGCCGGGCCTCGGCCCGCATTCGCGCTTCGAGCGCCCGCCGCTTCTGGTCACGCTGCGCATGAAGCACGGGCAGCAAGTGCACGTGCTCACGGTGCACCTCAAGTCGAAGCGGCCCAAGTTCCTGCAGGATGCGCAAGGCAATGCCTTGGAAGACCGCGAGGACCGGAAAGTCGGCGTGATGGCGTCGCTGCGCTCGCTCGTCATGCGCGGCGCCGAGGCAGCTGCCCTGCGCTGCATCGTGCTCGATCTGCTGCAGGGCACGAACACGCCGCTGGTGGTGATGGGCGACTTCAACGACGACCCGCACAGCGTCACCACGCAACTGGTGGCCGCCACCTCCGAAGTGGCCTACGACAAGGCCGCGCGCGACGTGGCGCTTTTCAACGCCTACGAGATGCAGGGCGAATCGGCGCTCAAGAAAGACGTGGCCTACTCGCACATCCACCAGGGCTTTCCGGCCGTGCTCGACCAGATCTTCGTGAGCGAAGAGTTCGTGACCACGAGCCGCAACAGCCTGGGCGACGTGCGCAGGGTCGACTATTTCAACGACCACCTGCACGAAGGGCGCGACCGCTCGCGCTCGGACCACGGCTTTGTGCGCGCCCTGCTCCGGCTGCGCACGGACTGAGCCGAAAGCCGAAAGCTCAGGGCATGCGCCGGCCGCTCTGGCGATCGAACAGATGCACGCGGTCGGCATCGATTGCCAGGCCCACGGTCTGGTCGGGCAGCGCGTCGACGCGGCCATGCACCGCCAGCACCAGCTTTGCCTCGCCCACCTGCACCAGCAGTTCGGTCTCGGCGCCCGTGGGCTCGACCACGATCACCTGCGCATTGACGCCGCTGCCGCCGCCGAGTGTGATGTCGCCGGGGCGGATGCCGTAGTGCACCGGCTGGCCGTCGGGTGCCGAGGTGCCCGGGGGCACGGGCCAGCGCGCGCCATGCGCCTCGACGTAGCATTCAGCGCCCGAGCGCCGCACGGTGCCTTCGATCACGTTCATCGACGGCGAGCCGATGAACTGCGCGACGAACAGGTTGTCGGGGCGGTCGTACAGGTCGAGCGGCGTGCCGATCTGCTCGACGATGCCGTCGTGCATCACCACGATGCGATCGGCCATGGTCATGGCCTCGATCTGGTCGTGCGTCACGTAGACGGTGGTGGTCTTCAGGCGCTGGTGCAGCGCCTTGATCTCGGCGCGCATCGCCACGCGCAGCTTGGCGTCGAGGTTGGAGAGCGGCTCGTCGAACAAAAACACCTTCGGGTCGCGCACGATGGCGCGTCCCATGGCCACGCGCTGGCGCTGGCCGCCCGACAGCTCGCGCGGATAGCGTCCGAGCAGTGCATCGAGATTGAGGATCTTCGCGGCCCGCGACACGCGCTCGTCGGTCACCGACTTCTCGGCGTTGCGCAGTCGCAGGCTGAAGCCCATGTTCTCGCCCACCGTCATGTGCGGATAGAGCGCATAGCTCTGGAACACCATGGCGATGTCGCGGTCCTTCGACTCGAGGTCGTTGACCACGCGGCTGTCGATCATGATCTCGCCGCCGCTGATGTCTTCGAGGCCCGCGAGCATGCGCAGCAAGGTCGACTTGCCGCAGCCCGAAGGCCCGACCAGCACCACGAACTCGCCGTCGGTGATGTCGAAGCTCAGGCCCTGGATGATCTGGACCTTGCCGAAGGATTTCTGGATATTGCGAAAGGATACGGAAGCCATTTTTATTCCCAGGGTTCGCTCAACTCTTGACGGCACCAGCGGTGAGCCCGCCCACCATGTAGCGCTTGAAGGCGTAATAGATCGCCGCAGGCGGCAATGCGTAGATGAGGCCGGTGGCCATCAGCAGCTCCCACGGCGAATCGTCGGCCGAGAGGAAGTTGCCGAGCGCCACCGCCAGCGTCACGCTCCTGTCGTTGGACAGCAGCAGGAAGGCGTAGAGGTATTCGTTCCACGCCAGCAGCAGCGAATAGGTGCCCACCGCCACCAGCGACGGCACCATCAGCGGCAGGTACACCAGGCGGAACAGCTGCAGCGGCGAGGCGCCGTCCATGCGCGCGGCCTCGTCGAGCTCGTAGGGCAGCTTGTCCGACGCCTGCTTCAGCACCCAGATGCAGTACGGCGAGGCGATGGTCACCATCGCGAGGATCAGTGCCCACTGGCTGTTGAGCAGGCCATAGTTGCCCATGGTCTTGTACATCGGCACCGCGAGGAAGGCCGCGGGAATGAAGTAGGTGAAGAGCGCCAGATTCATCACCGTGCGCCCGCCCCGGACGCGCAGCCGGCTGATCGCGAACGCGGCCGTGGTCGCGACGAACAGCGTGAGCGCGCCGACCGACAGCGCGATCAGCAGCGAATTCCAGAGCTGCAGCCAGAAGTGGTCAAGGTAGAAATGCTTCTGCTGGAACACGATGCGGAAGTTGTCCAGCGTCGCATTCTTGGGCCACAGGTGGCCCGAGGTCGCGGAGTCCTTCGACGAGATGGCGAAGAGCACCATGTGGTAGACCGGGATCAGCGTCCACAGCAGCACCGGAATGCCGATGAGCAACAGCTTGGCCTCGGTCGCTATGGCCTTGGGGGTCCAGCGTTTCATATCGTCCTCCGACGAGCCGCCTCTAGGGGGGCGAGCGCCCCCGCGGGGGGCAGCGAACACACGAAGTGGTGAGCGTGGGGGCTCATTTCGAGAGCCTCTTCATCATGAAGTACACAAGGGGCAGCACGAGAGGCAATGCCACCACGATGGAAGCCATCGACAGATCGACCTGGTCGAGCCGCAGATAGCGGATGCCCAAGGTTGCGAGCACGTGCGTCAAGTCGGCAGGTCCGCCGCCGGTCAGCAGGTAGACGCTGTTGAAGTCGCCCAGCGTCCAGATCATCGAAAGAATGAGGGAGGTGACGTAGAGCGTCTTCAGCGCAGGCCAGCTCACGAAGCGGAACTTCTGCCACGAGGAGGCGCCGTCGACCGAAGCGGCTTCATACTGTTCGGTGGGAATGGCCAGCCGGCCCGCCACCAGGATCAGCGTCCAGAACGGCAGCGACTTCCATACATGCACCACCATCGCGAAGGCCAGCGCAAGAGTGGGATCGTTGAGCCAATTGGGACCGTCCGCGCCGGTCAGGCGGAAGATGGTGCTGTTGATCACGCCCCACTCGGGGTTGAGCATGAAGCGGATCGACAGGATGGTGGGAATCGACGGCATCGCCCATGGCAGGATGAAGATCGCCGAGACGATCTTGATCCACCATCGCGATGTCACGAAGAAGCCCGAGAGCACGAGGGCCACGAGCATCTTGATGTTGATCGCCACGACCAGGAAGATGGCCGTGTTGATCACCGAGCGGAAGAAGATCGGATCTTCGACCAGCTTGACGTAGCTTTGCGGATGGCGCGCGAGCCACAGCCCGTACCCCACCGGATAGAGCACGAATACCACGAACACCAGCAGGTAGGGCACGACCATGACCGCGCCCCAGAACTGCCAGCGCGCGTGCCGCGCCCCGAGATTGACGACAGGCGCCAGGGATGGCGCGGCGGTGGCAGTGGAGCTCATGCGAGTCAGCCCGGTGAAAGTGGTTCCGAATACGGCTTACTGCGCCGCGACCGTCTTGATGCGCGCGATCATCTCGTCCACCGCCTTGTCCACCGGCACCTTGTCGGTGACGACGCGGCTCATGGCCTTGGCCCAGACGTTCTCGTTGTTGAGCACGGTGAACTTGTAGTTCTTGGTGAACTCGAAGGTCACGGTGCCGGCGGCGTATTGGTTGAAGACCGAGAGGCGGTGCGGATCAGCCTTCCAGAAGTCGCGCTGCTGCGCGGCCTTGGTCACCGGGAACCAGCGGCCCAGCGAACCCTCGACGTACGGCGTGAGGTTTTCTTCCTGCAGCAGGAAGGCGACGAACTCCTTGGCACGGGCCTTGTTCTTGGCGTCCTTGAACACCACGCCGGTCTTCACCGCGGTGCGGTAGACCATCTTGCTGCCGTCAGGCTTGCTCGGGAAACCTGCCGTGCGGATGCGCTCGGTGTAGTTCTTGCGCGCTTCCTCGCGCTGCTCCGGCGTGAGCGACGCGTTGTTCGAATCGTCGAGCCACTTGGCGGCGATGGAGATGGTCGCGTTGTGCGTCATCAGTGTCGTCTTGTTGTGGAACGCGACGTTGTTGTCCGGGTCCTTCCAGCTCGTCGACGAGGGCGGCGTGCAGCCCTTGGTGTAGGGCGTGGTGTAGTCGGTCAGCGCGCCGATCAGGCCGGTGCGAACCTTCGGGTCGTCGACCAGCAACTTGCCGTTGTCGTCCACCAGCTTGACGTTGTGCGCGTCCATGAAGGTCAGGAACGAATAGAACGAGTCACTCGAGTCCACGCCCATGGGCATGCCGATGCCGAAGGTGCGCTTGCCGCTCTTCTGGCGGCTGGCGGTTTGCGCCTTCTCGCACCAGAAGGTCCAGTAGTCCTTCCAAGTGGTGGGAATGTCGGTTTCCTTGAGCCCGGCCTCGGTGAGCATGTCGAGCCAGTACTCGACGTGCATCGTCTGCTGCTTGATCGGGAAGGCGTAGTAGGCCTTGGCCTTGCTCTGCTCGTTGTAGAGGTACGTGGTCTCCAGCGTGTTGGGCGCGAAGCGGTCCTTCATGGGCGCGAGCACGCTGCTGAGGTCTTCGAGCTTGCCGTCATAGGCCCACTTGCCCGTGACCTGGAAGTCGTACACGTCGGCGTACGCCACGTCGGGCGGGCTGCCCGAGTCGAGCGCGGACACGGTCTTGGGGATCATGTCCTGGATCGGGTACTGCGACAGTTCGATCTTCACGTTCTTGTTCTTGTCCTCGAACTTCTTGATCGCGGCGAACAGCGCATCGTCCTCGGCCTTGTAGAAGCCCTTGACCCACCAGACGGTGAGCTTTTCCTGCGCGGCAGCGGGGCCTGCCGCCGCCAACAATCCCAGTGCGAATAACGTCGGCGCTATCAGCGATTTCACGACTTTCATGGTGTCTCCTCTTCTTCGGTGGAAATGCTCGAAACACGAGCGTGGTGAAAAATCCGTTGCAACCTGCACCGAGCGGCTAGCTCGCCTTGAGCCGAGGCGGTGGCCGGCTGAGCCGCGGCAGCCGCCGGCGCGAACCGAGCACGTCGTCGATGTCCTGCCGCGCGCCGTCGATGAGGCGGATGACCGCACGCTCGGCCTTGGCCGGATCGCGCGCAATCACCGCGTCGAGCACCGCGCGGTGCAGCGGCAGCGAAAGCGCGGGACCGTCGGGCTTGGCGGTCGAGATCTCGAAACTGGTGCGCAGCAGCGCGTTGAGCGCCTTGCTCATCTGCGCCAGCATGCGGTTGCGCGCCGCGTTCAGCAGGCCGTTGTGAAAGCGCAGGTCGAAGGTGACGTAGTCGCCGCCGTTCTCCACGGCCTCTTTCATGCCGGCGTAGGCGCGCTCTATCTCTTCGATGTCCTCCGGGCTGGCGCGTTCGGCCGCGAGGCGCACGGCCGCCGGCTCGACCACGCGCCGCAAGTCCTGCAGATCGCGCAGGAACTCGGGCGTGAGCCCGGCGCGCGACTGCCAGGTGATGACATCCGGGTCAAACCAGTTCCACTTGTCCTGCGGCAGCACCCGCGTGCCCACCTTCGGCCCGGTCACGATCAGGCCCTTGGCCGCGAGCGACTTGATGGCCTCTCGCACCACCGTGCGGCTCACGCCGAGCTCTTCGCCCAGAATGGGTTCGGCCGGGATCGACGCACCGATCGCATAACGGCCGGCCACGACAGCTTCGCCGAGCAGCTCGAGCGTGCGACCGTGGATGTTCTTGATCATGTGCGTGATGTGAAATTTGATATGCCGACGCTCGAAAACACTAAGGGTCCGGCAGGTTCTTCGCACTTATCATATGATGATTGAAATGGCCGATCGGCAGGACAAACCCTGAGGTTTGGGGCTGTAAGCGGTCGTAAACGGAGACAACCGATGAGCACTTCCCCCAAGAAAAAAGCCAGTGAACTGCGCAGCCAGCAATGGTTCGGCCGCAATGACCGAGACGGTTTCATCTACCGAAGCTGGGTGAAGGGCAAGGGCGTGCCGCACGACCAGTTCGACGGGCGCCCCGTCATCGGCATCTGCAACACCTTCAGCGAGCTCACGCCCTGCAACTCGCACTTCCGCACACTGGCCGAGCAGGTCAAGATCGGCGTCTACGAAGCCGGAGGTTTTCCGCTCGAGTTCCCGGTGATGTCGCTCGGCGAAACGCTGCTGCGCCCCACCGCCATGCTGTATCGCAACCTCGCGAGCATGGACGTGGAAGAAAGCATTCGCGGCAATCCGCTCGACGGGGTGGTGCTGCTCATGGGCTGCGACAAGACCACGCCCGCGCTCATGATGGGCGCGGCCAGCGTCGATCTGCCGACCATTGGCGTGTCGGGCGGTCCGATGCTCTCTGGCAAATGGCGCGGCCAGGAACTGGGCTCGGGCACCGGCGTGTGGCAGATGAGCGAGCAGGTGCGTGCCGGCACGCTCAAGCTGCAAGACTTCTTCGAAGCCGAAAGCTGCATGCACCGCAGCCATGGCCACTGCATGACGATGGGCACCGCGAGCACCATGGCCAGCATGGTCGAATCGCTCGGCATCGGCCTGCCCGGCAATGCGGCGTATCCGGCCGTGGACGGGCGGCGCAACGTGCTGGCGCGCATGGCCGGCCGGCGCATCGTCGACATGGTCCATGAGGACCTCCATATGTCGAAGATCCTCACACGCGAGGCGATCGAGAACGCCATCAAGGTGAACGCGGCCATCGGCGGCTCCACCAACCTCGTCATCCACCTGCTGGCCATCGCGGGGCGCATCGGCGTCGACCTCACACTCGACGACTTCGACCGGCTGGCCTCCGACCTGCCCTGCCTGGTCGACCTGCAGCCCTCCGGCCGCTTCCTGATGGAAGACTTCTGCTACGCGGGCGGCCTGCCGGTGGTCATCAAGGAGATCGCGCAGTACCTGCACAAGGACGTCATCACGGCCAACGGCCAGACGCTGTGGGACAACGTGAAGGACGCCGAAAACTACAACCCGCAGGTGATACGCCCGCTGGCCGAGCCCTTCAAGGAGAAGGCCGGCATCTGCGTGCTGCGCGGCAACCTCGCGCCCAACGGCGCCATCATCAAGCCCAGTGCCGCGACGCCGGAACTGCTGGTGCACAAGGGCCGCGCGGTGGTGTTCGAAAGCGCCGACGACCTGCACAAGCGCATCGACGACGAGAACCTCGACATCGACGAGCACTGCGTCATGGTGCTGAAGAACTGCGGCCCGCGCGGCTACCCGGGCATGGCCGAGTCGGGCAACATGCCGTTGCCGCCGAAGGTGCTGCGCAAGGGCATCACCGACATGGTCCGCATCAGCGACGCGCGCATGAGCGGCACCGCCTACGGCACCGTGGTGCTGCACACCGCGCCCGAGGCTGCCGCCGGTGGGCCGCTGGCGCTGGTGCAAGACGGCGACATCGTCGAGCTCGACGTGCCCAACCGCAGGCTGCACCTGCACGTGAGCGACGAAGAACTCGCGCGCCGCCTGGAGAAATGGGTCGCCCCCAAGGCGCCGCTCGATTCCGGCTACTGGAAGCTCTATGTCGACACCGTGCTGCAGGCCGACCAGGGCGCCGACCTGGCCTTCCTGCGCGGCCGGCGCGGCGCCTTCGTTCCAAGGGACAATCACTGACGTTGGGCGCTTTCCCTGGCTTGCCCGTGGAGTCGCATTGATATGAGCAGATTGGTGGCAGTCGACTGGGGCACGAGCTCCCTGCGCGGCGCGCTGCTCGATGCCGGCGGCGCGGTGCTCGAGGAGCGCAGCGATGCGCGCGGCATTCTCAAGGTGCCGGCGGGCGGCTTTCCCGCGGTGTTCGAGTCGCTGTTCGCCGACTGGATGCAGCCAGCGGGCACGCGCTGCCTGATCTCCGGCATGGCCGGCAGCAAGCAGGGATGGGTCGAGGCGCCGTATTGCGCCTGCCCCGCGGGCCGCGTCGAAGTGGGCCGCCAGATCATCGACATCGACGTGCTGCCGGGTTCGCGCATTTCCATCGTGCCGGGCCTGCGCGACGAGCACGACGGGGTTCCCGATGTCATGCGCGGCGAAGAGGTCCAGATCTTCGGCGCCATGGCGCTCATGGATGTCGACGAAGGCGTCTTCGTGCTGCCGGGTACGCACAACAAGTGGGCCACGGTCAAGAAGGGCCGCGTCAAGGGCTTTCGCACCTTCATGACCGGGGAGTTCTATGCGTTGCTGAGCCAGCACTCGATTCTTGCGCGCACCCTCGATGTCGATGCGCCGCTGGACGAGGCCGCCTTCGTGGAGGGCGTCGCGCGGGCCGACAACGGCCAGGGCCTGCTGCACAACGCCTTCGGCGCGCGCACGCTGGCGCTGTTCGAACGCATGCCCACGCAGGAACTCGCCAGCTACCTCTCGGGCCTCCTGATCGGAGAAGAACTGCGCACGCAATCGCTGCACGCCTCCGGCGAAGTGGTGCTGATCGGCTCCCCTGCGCTCACGCAGCGCTACACGCTGGCGCTGCGCGCCACCGGCATCGCCACGCGCACGATGGGCGCCGAAGCCACCTGGGCCGGGCTGCATGCGCTGTCCGGTTTTCTCGACGCAGACAGAACTCCCCCATGATGACTCCCCAAGAAAAATTCAAGGCCGCGATGCGCGAGCTGCCGCTGGTCGCCATCCTGCGCGGGCTCACGCCGCCCGAGGCCGCCGACGTGGGCGACGCCATCGTCGAGTCCGGCTTCCGGCTGCTCGAAGTGCCGCTCAATTCGCCCAAGCCCTACGCCAGCATCACGCTGATGCGCACGCGCTTTCCCGAGGCCCTGGTGGGCGCCGGCACGGTGCTCGACGTGCAGCAGGTGCGCTATGTGCATTCGGCCGGCGGCGAACTGATCGTGTCGCCCAACTTCAACGCCGAGGCGGTCGCCGAAGCCGTGCGGCTCGGCATGGTCTGCCTGCCCGGCGTGATGACACCGACCGAAGCCTTCGGCGCACTGGCCGCGGGCGCGACCGGGCTCAAGCTGTTTCCGGCCGAGCTGGCATCGCCCGCGGTGGTGAAGGCATTGCTTGCGGTGCTGCCTGCCGGCACGCCGCTGATGCCCGTGGGCGGCATCACGCCCACCAACATGGCCGAATGGCGCGCGGCCGGCGCATCGGGTTTCGGCATCGGCTCGGCGCTCTACAAGCCCGGCAAGCCGGCGTCTGACGTGCGTGCCGATGCCCAGAGATTCGCCTCCGCCTGCACGGGCGCAATCCACGCCTGACCCCCCTTCTTCGCCGTTCTTCTTTCCACATCCACGAGGCCCCGTCGATGTCCGCAGATTCAGACTACGCCAGCCCTGCCGTGCGCAAGTTGCGCGAAGACCTTTCGCTCGCATTGCGCGCGGCCGCCCACCATGGCCTCTCGGAAGGCGTCTGCAACCACTTCAGCGTGGTGCTCCCCGGCGCGCAAGACCGCTACCTGATCAACCCGCGCGGCCTGCACTGGAGCGAGATTGGCCCCGACGACATCGTGCTGATCGACGTGCGCGGCGAAGTGCTTGCCGGCCGCCACAGGGTGGAACCGACCGCCCTTTTCATCCACGGCGCGGTGCACCGGCTGACCGGCCATGCGGTCGTTCTGCACTGCCACATGCCCTACGCCACCGCGCTCACGCTCACGGCCGATCGCGCGCTCGATCCCACGCTGAGCCAGAACGCCATGCGCTACATGAACCGCATTGCGATCGACGCGGTCTACAACGGCCTGGCCCTCGACGATGCCGAGGGCGAGCGCATCGCGCGCGCCATGGAAGGAAAGGACGTGGCTTTCCTGGCCAACCACGGCGTGATCGTGGCGGGCGCCACCGTTGCGCATGCCTACGACGATCTCTACTATCTGGAACGCGCCAGCCTGCACCAGGTGATCGCGCAATCGACCGGGCGACCGCTGGTCCCGGTCGATGCGAAGCTGGCTGCGCATGCCGCGGCGCAGATCCAGGGCGAACGCGAGCAATCCGACCTGTTCTTCGAGGCGCTCCGGCGCATGCTGCCCCCGCCACACGGCTGACGTCCGTTCGGCCGGTTTCTCGTCGGAATTGGGGCGCCTAGGATGGCCGTGGCGTCTTGTACTGGCCGCGCAGCGGCTTACAGCTCTTCATCCGATTTCGCTCCAGCCTTACACGACGTTCACATGGAGCCACGACGATAGGGCTTCCAACCACTCCATTGGAGTTGCCATGAAAAAGCTCACTCTCGCATTCGGCGCCGCGGCACTGCTGTCGCTGGCGGCACTCAGCGCACCGGCCCAGGCACAGACCGGCGGCCGCTTCATCCAGACCCAGGTGTATGTGGTGCCAGCACCTCCTCCGCCGCCGCGCCACCAGTACTACGTGGCACCGCCCCCGCCGCACCACTACTACGGCCCGCGCTATCACGATCACGACCGCTATGAGCATCGGCATCGCCGCTGGGAAGAGCGCCGCTACGGCCGCAGGGACGATGACGGTGACGGCGTGCCCAACCGCTACGATCGCCGGCCCGAGAATCCCTACCGCTACTGATTCTGCGGACTGGGCGGCCTCGCCCCACGCCTATGCAGCGGCACACGCCGCCGCATAGCTCGCAGAAGAAGAAGCAAGTCCGCTCAGGCTTGCGCCACGCGCCGCAGCAGCCCTGTGGGCGTGCGCGGCCAGCCCACGCGGCCGAACCATGCGCCGCCGGCAATCGCCGACGCGATGACGACGCCGTACACCACCAGCGCCACGCCCTGCGCCGCAAAGACGCCGGTCAGCCCGCCGCCCCAGCGAAAGGCGAGCCAGCCGCCAATGCCCGCCACGGAAAGACGCGCGATGTTGCCGATCACCGGCCACAGCAGGCGCCCGGCCCCTTGCGAGGCGAAATACAGCACCAGCCCGACGCCGAAGAAGCCATAGAGCGGCCCCACCAGCCGCAGGTAGTGCGTGCCGGTTTCGAGCATGGCGGGGTCGTTCCCGAACAGCAGCAGCCAGGGCCGCGGAAACAACGCCGCCGCCACGCCGATGCTTTCAGTGAGCACGAAGGCCACGGCCGCGCCGGCCCAGGTGGCGCGCAGCGCGCGCTCGCGCTGGCCGGCCCCCATGCAGGTGCCGACCATTGCGACGAGCGGCGCGCCCAGGCCGAACACCAGCGGCACCAGCAGATATTCGAGCCGCGACGCGGTGCCATATCCCGCCAATGCACCCGGCCCGAAATGGCCGGTCAGTGCGGTGGCCGTGCCGATCGACAGGTTGGTGGCCACGGTCGCCACAGCGGCCACGAGGCCGACGCGCAGGATCTCGCGGAACAGCGGCCAGCGCAGCTTCAGCGCCGCGAGCGTGGGGCGCAGCAGGCTGCGCGGCGACCGCAGATAGACGATGAGCGCCGCCGAGCCCAACAGGTAGTACAGCAGCAGCGCCATCGCGCCGCCCGCGATGCCCATGCCCGGCAGCGGGCCCCAGCCGAAGATCAGGAGCGGGGACGCCGGGATGAGGAACAGCACGCCGATCACCGTCACGTTCGCCGGCACCGACATGTTGCCGGTGCCGCGGATGACGGCCGAGAGCGAGTTGAAGAGCCACACCAGCACCGCGCCCGCGAACACCCAGTTCGAATAGGTCAGGGCCGCGTCCAATGCCGCGCCGGTGCCGCCCATGATGCCGTACAGCCGGCGTCCGCCGAGCAGCAGCGCGAGCGAAAAGCACAGGCCGAACCCGAGCGCGATGACCACCGCGTGCCACACCAGCGCATCGGCATCGCCGCGGCGGCGCGCACCCAGCGCACGCGCGATCGAAGAGGCGATACCGCCGCCCATGGCGCCGCTCGAGGTCATCTGCATCAGCATGACGATGGGGAACACCAGTGCCATGCCCGCCAGCGCGTTGGTGCCCAGCTTGCCGACGAAGTAGGTTTCGATGAGCCCCACGGAGGCCTGCGCTATCATCACGAGCACATTGGGTGCGGCCAGGCGCAACAGCGTGGGCACGATGGGCGCTTCGAGCATGCGGCGCGTGCGCGGATCCAGTTCTTGGCTCATTCATTGACCTCCGTGCTGTGCACCGTGGTCCACGGTCATGCCGCCGCCAGCTTCGAACGCACGAGCCGCGCTTCGCGGATCGGCAGATGCACCAGCGCGGCGCCGGCCGCAAACGCAATGTCGATGTACCAGACGATGTCGTAGTTGCCAGTGGCCTGGAAAACATAGCCGCCCAGGAACGCGCCCAGGAAGCCGCCGATCTGGTGCGCCAGCATCACGATGCCGAACAGCATCGCCATGTTGGCCGGCCCGAACATCTTGGCGACCAGGCCGGCGGTCGGCGGCACGGTCGACAGGAAGGTCACACCCATCACGGCGGCGAACACCAGCATGACCAAGGTCGTCTTCGGCGCCAGCAGGAACACCAGCACGGCGATGGCGCGCGTGGCATAGACCAGCGATAGCAGCGACTTCATGCGCCAGCGCCCCACGGCCCAGCCTATCGCAAGGCTGCCGACGATGTTGAAGAGCCCGATCATTGCGAGCGCCCAGCCGCCGACTTCCGCCGGCAGCCCGCAGGCCGCAACGACGCCGGGCAGGTGCGTGGCCAAGAAGGCGACGTGAAAACCACAGACCAGGAAGCCCAGGCTCAGGTAGCGGAAGCTGGGCGTCGCGAGCGCCTGGCCGATGGCTTGGCCCGCACTCAGCGGCTTTGTGCCCGATGCGGCCGCCGACGCCGCGGCCATTGCGTTCGAATTGCCCTTGAGCACCCATGCGGCCGGCAGCGCCAGCAACACCAGCACGCCGAGCCACTGCATGGCGCCGGCCCAGCCCACGGCCGCCGTCAGGCCAACGGCGATCGGCGCCATCGCGAATTGTCCGAAGGAACCGCCGGCATTCACCAAGCCGGTGGCCAGGCCTCGCTTGTTCGCCGGCACAAGGCGCGTGGTCGCGGCCATTAGCACCGAAGGGCCCGCCATGCCGGCGCCGCCGGCCGCGAGCACGCCGATGGCGAAGATCAGGCCTGCCGTGCTCGTCATGAGCGGCGTGATGAGCGTGCCGACGGCCACCAGCAGCACGCCGATGAACACCACGCGGCCCGTTCCGATGCGGTCGGCCACGGCGCCCGCAAAAGGTTGGGTGAGTCCCCACCAGAGCTGCCCGAACGCGAACGCGAGGCTGATGCTGCCGATGCCGAGCGCGGTCGAAGTGTTGAGCGCCGAGAGGAACAGCCCCATCGTCTGGCGCACGCCCATCGTGAGCGCAAAAGCGCCCGCGGCTGCCAGCAGCACGAGCCAGAGCGCATGGCGCCGAAAAGAGGTTTCATTCATCGCGGGCTCCTGTTTGGTCTTCGGGCTGTCCATCGCCCAGCCCTGCGCGCTGCAGCAGCTCCAGGCTCTCATCGAGAAGGGCATGCAGCGCCAGCACGCGCTCCGTGCCGAGGATGTCGTTGAGCGCCAGCTGCGCGCCGTGCCACAGGCGCTGCGCCTCGGCTCGCTTAGCGCGGCCTGCGTCGGTGATCGCCAGCATGCGGCTGCGCGCATCGGGACCCTCGGTCTGCACCAGGAAGCCCGCCGCCAGCAGAGGCTTGAGATTGCGCGTGAGCGTCGAGGCGTCGACGTTCATCTCGCGCGCCAGGTCGACCGGGCGCAGCGGCCCAAAATGCAGCACGTGCGAGAGCAGTGAATACTGCGTGGTCTTGAGCCCGCTGGGCGCAACGTGCGCGTCATAGAGGCGCGACGCCAGCCGGGAGAGCCGGCGCAGGCGGAAATTGGTACATCCTTGGGGCCTCAGCTGAGGCTTCAGAGCGGTGTTCATGTTTTCATTGTAACTACAATGATTGTATATGCAACTATCAAGGATTTTTTTCATGAGCGAGCCCCACTCCATCGACGCCTGGATCGCCCAAGAGGCAGAGGTCGTCCAGCGTCTCGAAGCTGGACCCGGCCCTGGCTTGGCACGGCCTGAGCAGATCGCAGGCAAGACCGGGCTCGAAATGATGCAGGCCATGCTGAAGGGCGAGATCCCCTTTGCGGCCATTGCCAAGACGCTGGACTTCACGCTGCTTTCTGTAGGCCCAGGCGTGGCGGTGTTCCAGGGCACGCCGCTGGCGCAGCACCTGAACCCGCTCGGCACCATCCACGGCGGCTGGATTGCCACGGTGCTCGATTCCGCGCTGGGCTGCGCGATCCACACCATGATGCCGGTGGGCCGCAGCTACACGACGGCCGAGCTGAGCGTGAACTACGTGAGAGGCGTCACGCCCAAGGTGCAGCGGGTCCGCGCCGAAGGCAAGGTGATCCATTGCGGCCGGCAGCTCGCCACCGCCGAAGCGCGGCTCGTCGGGCCCGACGGCACGCTGTACGCGCACGCCACCACCACCTGCCTGGTGTTCGAGATGCCCTCGCCGCGATGAGCCAGTCCGCCGCCATGCCCTCCACTCCTCCCCACGACCCCTCGCTGGCACCGGCTTTCAAGGCCCTTCTCGCCGCGCGCTACAGCTGCCGGGGCTACCTTGCCGACCCGGTTCCGCGCGAAACGATCGATGCCATCCTGCAGCTGGCGCAGCGCACCGCTTCATGGTGCAACTCGCAGCCATGGCAGGTGATCGTGACCAGCGCCGCGGCCACCGAGCGGCTGCGCCAGGCCTTCGATTCGGACGAGGCCGCAGCCGATGCCGCGTTCGACATTGCGCCTCCCGCCGAATACCGCGGCGTGTACCGCGAGCGCCGCCGCGAATGCGGCTTCCAGCTGTACGAGAGCGTCGGCATCGCGCGCGGCGACCGCGAGGCGTCGGAACGGCAGGCGCGGGAAAACTTCAGGTTCTTCGGCGCGCCGCACGTGGCCCTCGTCACCACCGAAGCACCGCTCGGCACCTACGGCGCCGTGGACTGCGGCGCCTACGTCAACAACTTCGTGCTGGCGGCCCGCAGCTTCGGCGTGGCCAGCATCGCCCAGGCGGCTGTGGCCTCGCGCTCGAAATTCCTGCATCGCTGGTTCGAGATTCCGGACGACCGCCAGGTGGTGTGCGGCATTGCGTTCGGCTATGAGGATCCCTCGCATCCGGCCAATCGCTTCCGTACGACGCGCGCAGGGCTGGACCAGGCCTGCCGATGGGTGGATTAGCCGTTGACCGGCGCGTCCCGATAATCCCTCGCCGTGTAAGCGCAAGGATATAAAACCACCCCCAAGGGCAGTGATAATGATTCTCATCGTCAGCCGCGTGGCTGCGATGCTTTTTCAAAACACGTCTCTGCACCTGGAGGATCCTTCATGACCGACCGCTTCGGCGTCCAAGGCCGCGCCGCCCGCGCACTGATCGGCGTCTGCGCCGCCTGGCTGGCCGCTGCCGCCCTGCCCGCCTACGCCGCCAACGACGAACTCACGCTCTACACGACGCGCGAGCCCGCGTTGATCCAGCCGCTGATCACCGCCTTCAGCACGCAGAGCAACATCAAGGTCAACACCGTGTTCGTGAAGGACGGCCTGCTGGAGCGCGTCAAGGCCGAGGGCGCGCGCTCCCCGGCCGACGTGCTGATGACGGTGGATATCGGCAACCTGATGGACCTGGTCGACGGCGGCGTGACGCAGCCGGTGAAGTCGGCCGCGCTCGAATCGGCCGTGCCCGCCAACCTGCGCGGTGCCGACGGGCAGTGGTTTGCCCTTTCGCTGCGCGCGCGCGTGCTCTACGCCGACAAGAACCAGCCGCTCACCCGCTTCAGCTATGAAGACCTCGCCAATCCGAAGTGGAAGGGCAAGGTCTGCATCCGCGCGGGCCAGCATCCCTACAACACGGCACTGGTCGCGGCGATGATCGCACACGACGGCGAGGCCAAGACCGAACAGTGGCTGCGCGGCGTCAAGGCCAACCTGGCCCGCAAGGCCACGGGTGGCGACCGCGACGTGGCGCGCGACATCCTCGGCGGCATCTGCGATGTCGGCCTGGCCAACTCGTACTACGTCGGCCAGATGAAGAGCTCCAAGGAAGGCACCGACGCGCGCAAGTGGGGCGATGCGATCAAGGTCGTTCGCCCGACCTTCGCCAGCACCAAGAGCGGCGGCACCCACGTCAATATCAGCGGCGCGGCCGTGGCCAGGAATGCGCCGCAGCGCGCCAACGCGGTCAAGCTGCTCGAGTTCCTGGTGTCGGAGCCGGCTCAGTCCCTCTACGCGCAAGCCAACTACGAATACCCGGTGCGCAAGGGCGTGGCACTCGACCCGATCATCGGCGAGACCATCGGCGAGCTGAAAGTCGATCCGCTGCCGCTCACCGAGATCGCCAAGTACCGCAAGCAAGCCAGCGCCCTGGTCGACAAGGTCGGCTTCGACTTGTAATGTTGCTCGCCCCCTGGCTTCGCGCACTTCGTGTCGCTTCTCCCTCCCCCTACCGGGGGCAACACCAGTGGCCCGGCAGAGCCGGTTCCACGGTGTTTCCCGAAGGAGCGGGAGCAATGGAAGGCCAGTGTTCCGCATGAGCTTCGCTGGCCTGCACGCGGCAGGCCCGCTCTGGCGCTCGGCCTCGTTCGCCATCGCCATCGGCGTGCTGGCGCCGGTGCTCACGCTGGCGTGGCTCGCGTTCGGCTCCGGCGTGGGGCACTGGGGGCCGCTGTTCGCGCACGTGTTGCCGCGGGCCGCACTCAACACGGCCGTGCTGCTGGCGGGCGTCGGCACGCTGGTGCTGGTGATCGGCACCGGCTGCGCCTGGCTGGTCACGGCCTGCGACTTTCCGGGCCGGCGCGTGCTGCACTGGGCCCTGCTGCTGCCGCTCGCAATGCCGACTTACATCGTCGCTTTCGCCTACCTCGATCTGCTGCATCCGATCGGCCCGGTGCAAGGCGCGATCCGCTGGGCACTGGGCTTCGACAGCCCGCGCCAATTCCGCCTGCCCGACCTGCGCTCGATGCCGGGCGCGATCTTCGTGCTCGGCTTCGTGCTCTACCCCTACGTCTACATGACCGCGCGCGCCATGTTCATGACGCAGCCCGCGCATCTGATGGAGGCCGCCCGCACCTTGGGCGAAAGCCGGCGCGGCGCGTTCTTTCGCGTGGCGCTGCCGCTGGCACGGCCGGCGCTTGCCGTGGGCCTGAGCCTCGCGCTGCTCGAGACGCTGAACGACATCGGCGCTTCGGAATTTCTGGGCATCAACACGCTCACGGTCGCGGTCTACACCACGTGGATCACCCGCTCCGACCTGGCCGGTGCGGCGCAGATCGCCTGCGCCATGCTGTTCGTGGTGGTGGCACTGGTCTGGCTCGAACGCAATGGCCGCCAGCACCAGCGCTTCGGTTCGGCACAACGCATGCGAGCCATGCAGCCCCGCCGCCTGCACGGCGGTGCCGCATGGCTCGCCACCGCCATCGCCACGCTGCCGGTGCTGATCGGCTTCGTGGCGCCGGCCCTCTACCTGGTCTGGGAGAGCGCCAAGCGGCTGCACCAGGGCGGCGGCGTATCGCACGGCCTGCTCGCAAGCCTTGGCAACACGCTGGCCCTGGCCGCCGGCGTGACGCTGGTGGCGGTGGTCGCGGGATTGGTCGTCGCATGGGCGGCGCGCAGCCAGGGCTCGCGCCCCAACCGCGCGCGCTGGCAGGCACGCGTGGCCACGCTGGGCTATGCGGTGCCGGGCACGGTGCTCGCCATCGGCCTGCTCACGCCGGCGCTTGCAGTCGATGCGGCGCTGGCCAGCGTGCTCGGCCTGCAGGGCCTGCCGCTCATGGGTGCAGGCATCGTGCTGGTGGTCGCCTGCGCGATCCGCTTCCTCGCCATGCCGGTCGGCGGCATCGAAGCCGGGCTGGCGCGCATTCCGCCCGCCATCGAACAGGCCTCGCGGCTGCTGGGCGAGACCAGCGGCGGCACGCTGCGGCGCGTGCACCTGCCGCTTCTGCAGCCCGCCATTGCGACCGGTGCGCTGCTGGTTTTTGTCGACGCCATGAAGGAGCTGCCCGCCACGCTGCTGCTGCGGCCCGCCAATTTCGACACCCTGGCCACCTGGCTCTATGCCGAGGCCGCTCGCGGCACGTATGAAGAAGGCGCCATTGCCGCACTCGCCATCGTCGCTGTAGGCCTCCTGCCAGTGATGCTGCTGGCGCGCAATCAACTGGGCACGCCATCGGCCCTGCCGGGTCCGGACACGACATGAGTTCCTCTCTTTTCATCGAATCGATCCAGCTCGCCTACGAAACACCGCGCGGCCTGCACACCGTGGTGAGCGACTTCTCGCTGTCGCTGCCCACAGGTGAAATCGGATGCCTCTTCGGCCCTTCGGGCTGCGGCAAGACCACGGTGCTGCGCGCGATTGCGGGCTTCGAGCCGCTGCGTGCCGGAACCATCCGGCTCGGCGATGTGCTGCTCTCTTCGACGGAGGTGCACCTGCCGCCCGAGCAACGGCGAGTGGGCATGATGTTCCAGGAATACGCGCTGTTTCCTCATCTGTCGGCGGGCCAGAACGTGGCCTTCGGCCTGCGCCGCTCGAGCCGTGCGCTGCAGCAGGCGCGCGTGGCCGAAATGCTGGCGCTGGTTGGCCTGGCCGATGCCGGCGAGCGCTTTCCGCATGAGCTTTCGGGCGGCCAGCAGCAGCGCATTGCGCTGGCCCGCGCGTTGGCACCGTCACCCGCGCTGCTGTTGCTCGACGAGCCTTTTTCGAACCTCGACGGCGGCACGCGCGAGCGCCTGACGGCGGAGGTGCGCAGCATCCTCAAGCGCGCCGGCCAGACCGCCATCCTGGTCACCCACAACGAGGCCGAGGCCCATGCCATGGCCGACCGCGTCGGGGTGATGCACGGGGGCCGGATCACGCACTGGATGGATACCGCTCCATAGCACAAGGCGCCGATCTGGCGAATGGGCTTTTCGGGAAAAGGTTGTTCGGGGCCGCAAGAATCGCGGCGCTCCCCTTCATTTTTTCTTCCTGAAACGCAACCGCCATGTCCAAGCCACTCACCCTCGTCAGCCACCTGCTGTGCCCTTATGTGCAGCGCGCGGCCATCGCCCTGGCCGAAAAGAACGTGCCGTTCGAGCGCGTCGTGATCGACCTTGCCCACAAGCCCGATTGGTTCGTCGCGATCTCGCCGCTCGGCAAGGTGCCGCTGCTGCGGCTTCAGCGGCCCGACGGCAGCGAAGCGGTGCTGTTCGAGAGCAACGTGATCTGCGAATACCTGGAAGAAACGCAGCCGGGTCCATGCTTGCATCCCGAAGACCCGCTCACCCGTGCCGAACACCGTGCGTGGATGGAATTCGGCTCGGCCATCCTCGGCGACCTGTGGGGCTACGAAACCACGCGCGACGCCGAGGTGTTCGAACAGAAGCGCCTGGCGCTGGCCGCCAAGTTCGAGCGCGTCGAAGCCGCGCTGGGCGCGGGGCCCTTCTTCGCGGGCATCCACTTCAGCCTGGTGGACGCCGTCTTTGCGCCGATCTTTCGCTACTTCGAAGTGTTCGACGAGATCAGCGACTCGCACATCTTCGATGCCTTGCCGAAGGTGGACGCCTGGCGGCGTGCGCTGGCGGCACGGCCCAGCGTGCGCAGCGCCGTGGTGCCGGAGTATCCGCTGCACCTGCGCGAGTTTCTGCGCAAGCACGAGGCGCATTTGCTCGAGCTCGCGTAATGCCGACAATCGGCGTTCTTCCCCAAACGACAGACACCACGAGATGCGACTCCTCCACACCATGCTGCGCGTCGGCAACCTCCAGCGTTCGATCGACTTCTACACCCAGGTGCTTGGCATGAACCTGTTGCGCACGTCGAAAAACCCCGAGTACAAATACAGCCTCGCCTTCATCGGCTACGGCAACGGCAACCCCGACCAGGCCGAGATCGAACTGACCTACAACTGGGGCACCGAAAGCTACGAGCTCGGGACCGCCTACGGCCACATTGCGTTGGGCGTGCCCGACGCCTATGCGGCCTGCGAAAAGATCAAGGCCGCCGGCGGCAACGTCACGCGCGAAGCCGGCCCGGTCAAAGGCGGCACCACCGTGATCGCCTTCGTGACCGATCCCGATGGCTACAAGGTCGAGTTGATACAAGACAAATCGAAGGCCCAGGGCACGCCCGGGTCCAGCGCCGACGCCTTGCGCGCCCCCTAGCCGGGCGCTGCGGCCTGCGGCCGCTTCCTCGCCCGCGAAGCGGCCCCCGGGAGGGGTGCCGTTTAAAGTGAAAGCGCGGCGAATTGAGGATACAAATGATCACCTTTTCGCGGGCGATCGGCATATTCTTTGCTGGTATTTTCTCAGGGTACGCCGGTGGGGCTAAATGCCTCCCGCGCCGTTACCTTAAATCGCAATCAAGCACCTTTACAGTTCGGCAAGGCCGTCCATTCGGATGAAGCGTCCGGCGGCATGCCTTTGAACTATTTTCTACATATGCGCTTCTTCCAAGCGGCCAGAAATTGACCATTCTCAGCATCCGCGGCAGGGCCATCGATCCGGCAATATCGCTCATCATATTTTTATTTGCCGCTCTGATTGTGGGAGCTATTCCGTTTGCGTACCACGACACGGCGGCGCAGAATTTCCCGGACGAAGAAACGCTTTTGAGTTTCTTCGGGGCGGACTCCTGCCAGATTGCCTCGACTTCGGTGGAGGAAAGAAACTCCTACGCCTGCAGCGCATTCCTGCTGGAATCGGTGGGGCTGAGTGCCAAGACAGCCCCGATCGCGGGCGCCCTGCTGAGCGTCACGCTCACCCTGATCCCGATATTTCAATTCAGCCGGATATCCCTTGGCGTTTTTCTCGTGTCGCTTGGATGGGGTTTCATCAGGGCCATTTTCCTGTCGGTCCTTTCAAAGGACATGCTCTCCGCCTGCGTCGTGCTCCTTTCGATCATGGCGGCGCAACAAAGCTGGTTCGGGTTCACGTGGTTTTTGTCTTCGACGATCTACGGATGGGTAGTACGAAAATATTGGCTGCTGGTCAGCGCCACCTGGCTCGGATTGAGACTGGTAAGAAATCAGCTCACCGTATTCAGGCTGTTCGTCATCATCGTCTTGATTTACATCGCGCTCTCACTGACATTCCAAATCGCATTGGGCGCAACGCTGGACTTTGCCAGAGCCGCAGTGAACGAGAACAGAGACGTAGGCGCGGAAGGGTCGCGAACGGTCATCGATGCCGTGATCGCTTCCGACAATGCCATGCTCCAGGCACTCAACGCGACGATCACCTTCTTCAGGCTGGCGTTTCCTCTTGAGCTTTTGCGTTTTGGATCGATCAGCCAGCTGGCGTTCATTTCGATCATGCCTTTCACCTTCATATGGATGGTGAAGGCCATCGTCAAGGGCGTGAAGTCGGACAACAAGAACTTGATCCAGGCCAGCAAGGTGGCGCTGGCCCCGCTGTCTTTTCTCATTATCGAGGGCGTGTTCGAGCCTGACTTCGGTTCATTTGCCCGCCATTTCGCCATCGTCAGCCCGCTCGTTTTTTCCGCCCTGGCGCTGGTGCAGAAAGGCGAACTGGCCCAGGACAAGCTTCTGAGGCGCAGGCAAGCCGCCGCTCCCGCTGCAGCGCCCACCGCTCCCACTTTTGTTCGCCCCCTTCCTCAGGATCGCGCCTCGTGAAGTCCCAATCCATTGCGGTCGATCAGCCCCAGTACGTCGAATCCATCCAGGCCGGACGAGGCATTGCCGCATTGCTGGTTGTCATTCATCACGCAGCGCAAAAGGCACATGCACTGTCTGGCGGCGCGATTCCCCTGTTCGATTTCGGGATCATCGGGGTGGACGTGTTCTTCATGATCAGCGGCTTCATCATCTACTTTGTCACCGCCAACAAGACGATGACGCACGTGGAGTTCATGGAAAAGCGGATCGTGAGAGTGTTCCCGCTTTACTGGGGGCTCTCGCTGCTGGCGCTGCTTGTTTTCATCTTTGCGCCCAAGCTGATCAACAGCAACTCGCAAGAAGCGACGGACGTCGCCGCGTCGTTCTTTTTGTGGCCCACCTCCGCGCCGTACCTGGTCAACAACGGGTGGACGCTGACGTACGAGATCATCTTCTACGGACTGTGGGCGCTTGTCGCACTGCCCGTGGCAAAGCCAAGGAGCGCCTACATCGCCTGCCTGGTACTGGCCGCCGCATCGTTCATTGGGGTGCTCTGCGGCATCGACTACAAGGTAATGAATTTTTCATTGTTTGTAGAGTTCGCGTTCGGCGTCGCCATTGGCGTGGCATTCAAGAAGGGATTGCTCCGGCAGAGCATTCCTTTGTCGATTGTCTTGACCACCGCCGGGGCTTTTCTTGCCTACCTGGCAATTTCGCGAGGCTTTGGAAGCAGCGAGCTCAGGGGGTTTGCGCTTGCAATCCCTTCCGCAATGATATTTGTCGGAATAATCTTGCTCGGATCGGTCTGGGGCAAGGCCCGCACGATCCTGGCCATTGGGGACAGCTCCTACTCGCTGTATCTTTTCCACCCGTTCATCCTGGTGGCCATTCCCCTCACGGTGAAGTCGCTCGGCCTCGCCTCGCCGTCCCAAATTCTTGCCATTGCCGCCGCGGTGTGCGTCGCGTCGTTCTGGGCTTCGCACATGGTCTACAGGTACGTGGAATTCCCGCTCACCCAGATGATGCGCGGGATGATCAAGTCCGCGAAATCCCTGGGCGCGGCCAGGGCAAGGTGATCATCGCGCTCAGCAGCCCAGCAGGTCGGCCAGCTGGTTGATGTCGCGTGCGTGCAGGTTGTTCTCGGGGTTGGGCGAAACGTCTTTCGGCTGGGCGCGGCCGAATTCGCAGGGCCGCTCGATGTAGGCGGTCTTGAGGCCGCACACGCGCGCTGCGGCCAGGTCTTCGTGGTGCGCCGCGGCCAGCATGACCTGCCCGGGCGTTGCGTCGAACACGCCGGCCACGCCCAGGTAGGTGCGCGGGTCGGGCTTGTAGGCCTTGAACACCTCGGCCGACAGCACGCAGTCCCAGGGCAGGCCGGCCCGCTTGGCCATTTCAGTGAGCAGGCCGATGTTGCCGTTGGAGAGCGTGCAGATGGTGAACTTCTTTTTCAGGCGCGTGAGCCCTTCGACCGCATCGGGCCAGGCCGGCAGCCGGTGCCAGGCGCGGCTCAGCTGGCGCTTGGCGGCGGTATCGAGCCGTCCCGCCATGCCGAAATCGTGCAGCACCTGTTCGAGCATGCTCAGGTGCAGTTCGTCGAGCAGCGTGAAGCCGCCCTCGCCTGCCGCAATGCGTTCCATCACCGCTTTCATGGCCGGCTGGTAGCCCGCCCGCCAGGCCAGCGCAAAGGTTGCGCCGTCCACGCCCGGCAACGCAAGCTCGGCCTCGGCGGCAATGCCGCTGTGCCAGTCGACCACGGTGCCGAAAACGTCGAACGCGATGACCTTCAGGTCGCTCGCGTCGAAGTCCGCGCGCATGGTCAGCGCGGCAGCTGGCTCGCCGCGCGTGCCAGTTGCTCGATCAGCGCCCAGTTGCCGCCCTGGATCGCGTCGGTCGGCACGATCCAGGAGCCGCCCACGCATGCCACGTTGGAGAGCGCGAGAAACTCGGCCGCGTTGCCCGCGTGGATGCCGCCGGTGGGGCAGAAGGTGACATCGCCGAACGGCCCTTGCCACGCCTTGAGCATGGGCAGGCCGCCGGCCTGCAGCGCGGGAAAGAACTTGAGCTCGGTGTAGCCGTCCTCCTGGGCCATCATGATCTCGCTGCCGGTGGCCACCCCTGGCAGCAGCGGCAGGCCGAGGTCGTGGCAGGCCTTGCCGACCGCGCGCGTGTAGCCCGGGCTCACGCCGAACCTGGCACCGGCGAGCGCCGAGGCCTGTGCATCGGCGGCGCTGCGGATGGTGCCCGCGCCGGCCACGGCATCAGGCACGTCGCGCGCAATGGCCTCGATGCATTCGAGTGCCTGCGGCGTGCGCAGCGTGACTTCGAGCATGCGGATGCCGCCGGCCACCAGCGCGCGCGCCAGCGGAACGGCATGTTTCACGTCGTGCAACACAATGACCGGGATGACCGGTGCATCACGCATGACGTCGAGCGCGGTGAGTTTGTTGTTTTCTATAGCCATGAGCAGGCTCCTTCTTCGGCAGTCAATGCATTGCGGCGCATGCCGGCGAACAGTTCGCGGCCGAGGCCGTGGCCGTCGGCGATGCGCTTTGCGTCGGGAAGCGCGGCTGTCTCGCGCTCGGCCCATTCGTCGTCGGGCACCAGCACGGCCAGCGTACCCGCCACGGCGTCGAGGCGTATCACATCGCCGTCGCGCACCTTGGCGAGCGGCCCGCCCGCGGCGGCTTCGGGCGAAACATGGATGGCGGCCGGCACCTTGCCCGAGGCGCCGCTCATGCGGCCGTCGGTGACCAGCGCCACGCGAAAGCCCTTGCCCTGCAGCACCGAAAGCGGCGGCGTGAGCTTGTGCAGCTCGGGCATGCCGTTGGCGCGCGGGCCCTGCCAGCGCACCACGCACACCACGTCGCGCTCGAGCTCGCCGGCGGTGAAGGCCTGGTGCAGCGCGGCCTGCGAATCGAACACCCGCGCCGGCGCCTCGATCACGTGGCGGTCGTCGGGCACCGATGACACCTTGATCACGCTGCGCCCCAGGTTGCCGTTGAGCAGCTTCAGCCCGCCGGTAGCGCTGAAGGGGCTCTCGACGGGCCGCGCCACGGCTTCGTCCTTCGACGGCGCGGCGGAATTCCAGACCAGGCGCTTGTCGTCCACCAGGGATGGAACGTTCGCAAATTCGCGGATGCCGCCGGCACGCACGGTCAGCACGTCGGCGTGCATCAGGCCGGCGTCGAGCAGCTCGCCGATCACGAAGCCCGGGCCGCCCGCGGCCTGGAACGCGTTCACGTCGGCGCTGCCGTTGGGGTAGACGCGCGTCAACAGCGGAATCACGTCGGAAAGGCGCGAGAAGTCGTCCCAGTCGATCACGATGCCCGCCGAGCGCGCGACAGCCACCCAGTGGATCAGGTGGTTGGTGGAACCGCCTGTGGCCAGCAGCGCCGCCATGGCGTTGACGATGCAACGCTCGTCGACCATCTCCCCGATGGGAGGGCAATTGAATTTCGCCTCGCTGGCGCGGCCCAGCACCGTGCGAACGGCTTCGCGCGTGAGCGTTTCGCGCATCGCGTCGCCGGGCTGGATGAAGGCGGTGCCGGGCACGTGCAGGCCCATGGCCTCGAGCAGCATCTGGTTGCTGTTGGCGGTGCCGTAGAAGGTGCAGGTGCCGACCGTGTGATAGGCCGCCATCTCGGCATCGAGCAGGCCCTGCCGGCCCACCAGGCCTTGCGCCGCCTGCTCGCGCACCTTGGATTTCTCGCCGTTCGAAAGACCCGAGGGCATGGGGCCGGCGGGCACGAACACCGTCGGCAGGTGCCCGAAGTGCAGCGCGCCGATCAAGAGGCCCGGCACGATCTTGTCGCACACGCCCAAGAGCAGCGCGCCGTCGAACATGTCGTGCGTGAGCGCCACCGCGGTGCCCATGGCGATCACGTCGCGGCTGAACAGGCTCAGCTCCATGCCGGGCGTGCCCTGGGTCACGCCGTCGCACATGGCCGGCACGCCGCCGGCGACCTGCGCGGAGGCGCCGAGGCTGCGCGCCTCCTGCTTGATGATGTCCGGGTAGCCCTGGTACGGCGCATGGGCCGAGAGCATGTCGTTGTAGGCGGTGACGATGCCGATGTTGGGCGCGCGCTCGGTCACCACCTTGAACTTGTCGTTGGCGGGGATGCCGGCCACGGCGTGCGCGACGTTGGCGCAGCCCATGCGGTCGGAGCCCCGGTCGCGGTTGCGGATTTCGGTCAGGCGCTCGAGGTACGCGCTGCGCGGCCCCCGGCTGCGTTCGCGAATGCGATCGGTAACGTCAAGGACGGTGGGATGTGTGCTCATGGGGATGTTTTCGGTCGCGTGGCCGGCATGTCGGCACTGTCGCTTTCGCGACCTTCGACTCGGAAGTCGATAGTACCAAGACAGCAGGAACGGGGCCGATGGAAATCCACCACCCCGGCGATACGGATTTACCATCCGCGTCAATCGAGCGGCACGAGCGAGGCTCGTCAGTCGACCAGCTTGACTTCGACGCGGCGCGCCTCGGCGTTGTTGCCCGACCCCGCGGTGACCGCCGGCTTCTGCAGGTCGACCTTGCCGGCCGGCACGCCCAGGCCTACCAGCACGTCGCGCACCGTGTCGGCGCGTTTCTTGGCAAGCTGCTCGTTGGTGGCCGCATCGCCCGTGGTGTCGTGAAAGCCGGAGACCACCGCCTTGCGGCCGCTCTCCACGCCCTTGATGACGGCCGCCAGCGCCTCGGCCGCCCCGGGCGCGAGATCGGCGCTGCCGGTGGCGAAATAGAAGTTCACCACGCCGTTGGCCACCCGGATGCTCGCGCCGTCGGGGATCACGACCGTCACCGTCTCGGTCACTTCGGCCACCGTGGTGGTGGGACCGGGCGCCGCTGCGGCAGCTGCCGCCACCGCGGGCCTGGCATGGGCCGGTGCCGCAGCGTGCCCCTTGTGCCAGACCGCGATACCCAGGACGAAGAAGATCACCAGCGCAATCAATGCCAGGAGAAATCCGAGGATGAAATTTTGCTGGCTGTCGTCGTCACTCATGAGGGGGCGTACTCCGTAAGAAAGAGGTCGGTAAATAATGGTGCGGTGAACCATGATCGCGAAATTGTAGGCGCCACCCCCTCGGGCCCCGCGCCAGACCCGGGTCCACCGGGCCTGGACCCCATGCCCAAGCCCCTGCGCGACCCGCTGCCCATGCTCGAACAGGCCATTGCCGATTGGGGTGGCCACGAAGACCTGTGGCTCTTCGGCTACGGCTCGCTCATCTGGCGCCCCGAGTTCGACTTCGTCGAGCGGCGGCCCGCATGGGTGCACGGCTGGCATCGGGCGTTGAAGATGTGGAGCCGCATCAACCGCGGCAGCGTCCAGACGCCGGGCCTCGTCTTCGGCCTGCTGTCGGGTGGCAGTTGCCGCGGCATGGTGTTCCGGGTGCCTTCGGCCCACGGCCTCGAAACGCTTCGCAGGCTCTGGCTGCGCGAGATGCCGACCGGCGTGTACGACCCCCGATGGCTGAAGTGCAACACGCCGGAGGGCTCGGTGCGCGCGCTGGCCTTCACGCTCTCGAGGCGCAGCCCCAACTTCACCGGCGAGCTCAGCGATGACCGCTACCGCCACATCTTCACCCACGCGGTCGGCCGCTACGGCAGCTCGCTCGACTACGCGCGCCAGACCTTGCTGGAGCTGCGCCGGCATTCGATCCACGACGCGGCCCTGGCGCGGCTGGTCGCGCTGGCGCACGAGAAGCAGGAGCAAGAGGCGCAAGAGGAGCTGCAAAAGCAGTCCGAGGCGGCCGCCGATTGCGGTACGCGGCCAGGTCCGGTATATGTTCCGGGGTCTCCAGACCCATCTTCCAAGAAGGAAAAACCATGAACCATCGCCTTTTCGTCGCCACCGGCACCGCCCTTCTCGCCAGCGCCCTGCTCTCTGCCTGCGGCAGCATGATGGGCGGCAAGCCGAGCGCGGCCGCCGAACTGATGCCCACCGCGGCGATCTCGCCCAATCCGACACGGGGCACGGTGACCTTCACCGCCCTGGACCACGGCGTGCGTGTGGCCGGCGAAGTGCGCGGCCTGGCACCGGGCAGCGAGCATGGTTTCCACATCCATGAAAAGGGCGACTGCGGCGACAACGGCAACGCCTCTGGCGGCCACTTCAACCCCACTGGCGGCACGCATGGCAAGTTCGGCGCGCCGGGCAGCCATGCCGGCGAACTGCCGAGCCTGGTGGCCGACGCCAGCGGCGTGGCGCGCTTCAGCGTCGACGACCACACCATCTCGCTGACCGAAGGCGCCGCCAACAACGTGGTGGGCCGCGCGCTCGTGGTGCACCGCGACCGCGACGATTTCACGACCCAGCCGGCCGGCAACTCCGGCCCGCGCACCGCCTGCGCGGTGATCGCGCGGCGCTGATCGGCTAGCCAGCGCCCGCCGAGCGCTCCCGCCACAGGACCTCGGCGCGCGCCAGGGCCTCGGGCGTGTCGATGTCGGTCACGATGCCGACGTCGTCGACCACCAGGTCGGCCACCGCATCGATGGCGCGCATCGCCTTCAGGACCGGTGCCGCGCCGAAGTTTCCCCGCAGCGCCGCGAGCTGGGCCCGGCATCCCGGCGCGAAGCCGACCGGATGCCCCCGCTCGCCCCTGTATTGCGGCTGCGCCGCGCAGATACGGCCGGTGAGCGCCGCGGCCACGGCGCGCAATGTCTCGGGACGCACCAGCGGCAGGTCGCCCGGCAGGATCAGCCAGCCCGCGGCATCGGGCGTGGCGCGCACCGCGGCGGCAATCGAATCGCCCATGCCCGGATGCCCGGCGTCTTCGAGCCGCCACGGCAGGCCGCTGGCGCGCACGGCATCGAGCGTGCGCTCGATCAGCGGCTTGCCCGCGAGCGGCGCCTGCAGCTTGGAGCCGGTGCCGCCGGCCGCGATGAAACGCTCGCCGCGGCCTGAGGCCAGCACGATCACCAAGGGGGAATTCGCCTTTGCCGCCATGGGCCGAGTATGTCCGCGGAATGACCGCAATGCCGTGCGGTGGCGCATGCGCAACAATGCCGCCATGACTTCTTCTCCCACCAACGAAACGTTGGCCGCGCTGCGCAAGAGCTACGAGCGCGCCGAACTCGGCGAAACCCACAGCGCGGACGACCCGCTGAAGCAGTTCGAGCGCTGGCTCGGCGAAGCCATCGACTCCCAGGTGCCCGAGCCCAACGCGATGACGCTGTCCACCGTGTCCAGCGACCTTCGGCCTTCGAGCCGCATCGTGCTCATCAAGGGCTGCGACGCGCGCGGCATCGTCTGGTACACCAACTATGAAAGCCGCAAGGGCCGCGAGCTCTCGGGCAATCCGTATGCGGCCTTGCAGTTTCACTGGGTCGAACTCGAGCGGGTGGTGCGCATCGAGGGCCGCGTGGAAAAAACCAGCGCCGAGGAGAGCGATGCCTACTTTGCGAGCCGCCCGCTCGATTCACGCATCGGCGCCTGGGCCAGCCCGCAGAGCGAAGTGATCAGCGGCCGCGACGTGCTGGTCAAGAACGCGGCCGTGGCGGCTGCGAGGCACCTGCTCTCGCCCCCGCGCCCGCCGCACTGGGGCGGCTATCGCCTCGTGCCTGATCGCTGGGAGTTCTGGCAAGGCCGCAAGAGCCGGCTGCACGACCGGCTGCGCTACAGGCTCGAAGGCAGCAACTGGGTGCGCGAGCGCCTGGCGCCCTGAACCTCCCCGCCTTCTTCGCGGACACCGCGGAACCGGCTTTGACGGGCCGCAGGTGTTGCCCCCTTGAGGGGAAGCGGCTACACGAAGTGAGCAGCAACGGGGGTGGGTCAAGCCTCGCAGGCCGCAACCTTGAACTCGACACGGCGGTCCAGCGCATCGCTGGCATCGTCGGCCCCTGTACCCACAATGTTCTCGCGGAACCCCATGCCGGATTCGCGCAGCTTCTTCGAGAGCGGCGGCGCCTCGCCCACCAGCCGGCTCTTCACGCTGACCGCGCGCTGCAGCGACAGGCGCTCATTGACCGATTCCGAACCGGTGCGGCTCGTGTGGCCCGTGACCACCACGCAAGAATCGATCTGCGCGGCCTGGCGCGCGATCTGGCGCAGCCACATCGGATAGGCGGCGCTGATCTTCGGGTCGGCCAGGAAGTCGGTCGAACCGGGCTTGAACAGGAACTTCACGCTCAGGTTGTTGGTTTCCAGTCCGAGCCTCGCGATGGTGCCGAAGGTCTTCTCCGCATCTGCGGTGCGTCCGAGCTGGGCCTGCGTGAGATACAGGCCGCTGTAGATGCGCAGCTGCTGGCCGTCGGGCCGGCGCGAGGCGGCTTCGTAGCGGCTGAGCGCTTCGCTCATGCGGCCGGCCTCGTAGGCCGCGGTGGCTTCCTGCAGCACGGTCGAAGTGGGCAGGCGTTCCAGGTACAGCGCGTCGGCCGCCTGGCCCGGCTGCGTTTCGGCGGTGCGGATGTAGCCTTCCACGCCGCGGTCCTTGCCGTTCACGGGGCTGTCGCGAAAGAAGGCCGTCGGCCGCGTGTCCAACGTTGCATCGCTGATGCGCGCCACCGATTGCGCAATGACCACGCCGCTCTTGATTTCGGTCAGCGCCAGGTTCAGGCGATAACGCCCATCGGCCGCGTCCTTGTCGCGCACCAGCGTGCCGTTGAGCACGTATTGCGCGCGCTCGATCTCGGCGTTGTTGAACGGCGTCACGGTGAACTGCTTGAACTGCGACTGCATGCGCTGGACGATGCGCTGCTCGGCCACGCGCGTGACTTCGGTCTGCTGGCCGCTCGAGCCCTCGAGCAGCGGATCGATCACGATGCGGCTCTGCTTGATCGACGACTCCACCTTGGCCAGGAAGGCCGGCAGCTTCTGGGTCTGCACGATCAGGTCGTCCACCGCCTGGTTGACGGCCTGCTCGAAGGGCATGGCATTGCCCGGGACCGGACGATGCGCGCACGCGGCGGAAAGCACGGCGACGCACAGTGCCAGCACGCGCAGCGCCGTGCGGATGGGGCGGGTGGTATTCATCATCAGCATTGACTCCTCAATATCTTCATGTCTTCGTCCGACAGCGGCTCGCCGACCGCCGCGCGCATGTTGATTTCGGTGCAGCGCCTGGAGGGCGGCGGCCGTTTCGGCGCGGCAGCCTTCTCCACCTCCTGTGCCATTGGGGCCGGGGGAGGTGCAGCCACGGCAACGGCCTGCGGCTTCGGCCTGGCACTCGGCCGCGATGTCGCGACAGGTGCAGGTTTGGCTTCTGCCTCCGTTGGCTTCGCGGCTGCTGGCGGGGTTGGCGTCGACTCGCGCGGCACGGCAGCCGAAAGGCAGGGCGTGCGGCACGGCTTGGTATCGGCCGCCGCCGGCAGGGCAGCACAGCACAGCGCGATCACCATCGCAATCGGCGCCATGACGGAAAACGGCGAAGACCGCGCCTGGTAAATCATCAGCGGGCAAATGTAGAACGGCAGCCGCCGCTCGCCATCTCGCCAAATGGCCACCCTGCCGAACGGCATAGGCGCCCGCCGTGCGGGGCTGCCGGTGCTTCAGTAGTTCGAAAGACTACGAAGATTCAGGGAAGCCACTGCACCAGGGTCATCACCAAGGTCAGCGTGGCCAGCGCGAGCACCGTCGACATCGCGACGCTGGCCGTGACCAGGTCTTCGGCCGTGCGGTAGCGCTGCGAAAAGAGAAAGACGTTGGCGCCGATGGGCAGCGCCGCCGCCACCACCATCACGGTAAGCGGAATGCCGCGCACGCCCAGCAGCCAGCCGATGCCGGCCACCAGCAGCGGATGCAGCAGGTTCTTCACCAGCGACTGCACCATGGCGCCGCGCCAGTGCCGGCCGATGGGCGTGAGCGCAAGCGTGATGCCCACCATCACGAGCGCCACCGGACCGAAGGCCTGCCCGAGCAGCATGATCGGCTTGTCGATGGATTCGGGCATCACGAGCCCCGTCTGCGCAAACAGCAGCCCCGCGATGATCGGCAGCGGCACCGGGTGGATGATGGCGTTGCGCAGTGCGCGCAGCACGGTGCGCGCCATGGGGCGCTTCTCCTGGCCGCTCACCGTCGCATGCTCGCGTGCCACTGCAAGCTCCAGCACCACCGTGGCGCTGGTCAGAAGCACCAGCGAGTGCAGCGAGATCAGCGTGAGCAGCACCACCATGCCCTGCTCGCCATAGGCGAGGCCGACCAGCACGATGCCGATCATCACGGTGTTGCTGTAGGTGTTGGCCAATGCAATGACAGCCGCCGTGCGGTTGAAGCCGCGCAGCGCCAGCGTGGCCGCGAACAGCAGGCCCGAGGCAATGAAGTATGCCGCCACTGGCTTCAGGTGGAGCTCCTGCACGTGCACCGTGCTCATGGCGCGAAACAGCAGCGCGGGCGCCAGCAGGAGGAAGATCAGGTTGGAAAGATCCTTGACGGCGTTGCCGCCGATCCAGCGGCGCCGGCCGGCCAGGTAGCCCGCAGCAATCAGAAAGACGACGGGAAGCAGGGAAGAGATGACGATCGAATTCACCCGCCGAGGATAGCCTCTTGCCCGCTTCTCCTCCCGCTCGCAAAGACGGAAGGAAGAAGCAGTACCGGTGCCTTAGAAAGTCACGCGCAGGCCCACCTTCAGCGAACGCCCCGGCAGCGGCGCGTTCGGGTACACCGTGGTCGTCAGGATCGAGGTCGGGCTGTAGGCCAACTTGTTCGTGATGTTGTCGACGCGCGCATACCAGGTGAGATTGGCGCGCTGCACCTTCATGCGGTAGGAAATCGAGGCGTTCCACAGCGTGTAGGCATCGGTCTCGCGCGCGCCGACGCTCGGCACATGGCGCTGCGCCGCGTTGTAGTCGAAGCCGAAGCGCGCGCTCCACGGGCCGTTGCCATACGCCAGCGTCGCGCCCGCGCGAAACGGTGCGATGCGCGGCAGCGGCTCGCCGGTGTCGAGGTTCTTCGCACGCACCACGTCGCCGCGCCATTCCAGGTCGAGCGTCGAGGCATCGGCCATACGCGCGAAGCCGTCGGCGCCCAAGAGGCGCAGGTTGCCGCTGGCCTCGATGCCGGTGAAGCGCGCGCGCACGCCGCTGTAGAGGTACTCGGCCAGCGTGTCGGTCGCTTCGGGATCGGTCACCACCTGGCCTTCTTCATCGAGCGTGCGGCCCGAAGCCGTCAGGCCGATGTAGTTGCGAAAGCGCGTGACATAGGCGTTGACGCGGGCCGTGTTGGGGCCCGACTTCCATTGCGCGCCGACATCGAAGCCGGTCGACTTTTCTTTCTGCAGGTCCGGATTGCCGACTTCCCAGGCGGCCGTTGCCACGTGGGGGCCGTTGGCGAGCAGCTCGTAGTCTTTCGGTGCCCGCTCGGTGTAAGCCAGGTTCGAGGTGAGCTGCCACTGCGGCGTCAGGTTGACCAGCGCGCCAAGGGCCGCGCTGTGGGGGTTGAAGGTGCGCTCGCCAATGGCAAAGCGCGTCACCGTCGGATCGTCGGGATAGCCGAGCGACGTCACGCGGACTTTCTCGGTGCGCGCGCCGAAGCTCAACCGGCCCCACGAGGTGCCGAGCTCTTCATACATGAACAGCGCGTTGGAGCGCGTGCGGCTGTGCGGCGCAAAGGCTTCCTCGCCATCGGCGGCAAAGCGGTTGCTTTCGCTCGAGAAACCGACCAGGCCTTCGAAGTTGCCGATCTTCCGGTGGCGCGCCTCGATGCGCAGGTCGTTGCTCATGTTCGAGAACGTGGTGCCGGCCTCGCCGCCTTCGTACTCGGTGTGGCGGTAGTTGGTGTGGCTCGCCTTGGCATGGATGCTCGAAATGAAGCCGCCCGGGCGCCACTCGCCTTCGAGCGCATAGCGGTCGGACTTCATGCCGATGGTCACGTCGTCTTCGGCCACGGTGCCGTAGTTGCTGCGGTAGGTGCTGGCCGAGGCGCCGATGAAGCCCTGGTCGAAGAACAGCGTGCCGCCCACCGCCCCGCCGTGCGCCTCGTTGGCCGAATTGCAGATCTTGCGCGCCAGCCAGGGCCGCCCGGGCTTGCTGCATTCCAGGTCGATGGGCACCGAGACATCCTTGGAGTCGCGGTTGAACGCATCGACGTGCAGCGCGAAGCGGTCGTTGCCGCCTTCCAGCACCACGCCGCCGTTCTTCTCCTTGCTGCCGGTGGAAAATCCCAGGTCGGCGCGCCCGCCGAAACCGTTGATCGGCTCGGTGGGAATGCGGTTGTCGATCACGTTGACCACGCCGCCCACCGCGCTGCCGCCGTACTGCAGCGCGGACGGCCCCCGCAACACCTCGACGCGCTCGGTGACCAGCGCATCCACCGGAACGGCGTGGTCGTAGCTCAGCGCGGAAGCGTCAGGGGCGCCGCCGCCGTTCTGCAGGATGCGGATGCGGTCGCCGTCCTGGCCGCGGATGATCGGCCGGCTCGCATTGGGGCCGAAATAGCTGCTGCTCACGCCCGGCAGGTTGTTGAGCGTTTCGCCAAGGGTCGATTCGGAGCGCATCAGCAGCTTGTCGCCCGAGAGCGTGGTAGTGGGCGCAATCAGTTCGCTGGCGCCCAGCGGATTGCCAGTGACGGCGATCTCCGGCAGGCTGGCCGCAGCCGCCTCGGCCGGTTGCGCCTGGGGTGCCGGCTGGGCCTGGGCCATGGCTGCGAAAGAGGCGAGCGAAAGAACGGCAGCGCCGATGGCGTTGCGACGGAAATTGGGAATCATGAATGAGCACTCGTTGAATCAAGGGACGATCTGCCGCCACCCGCAGAGGCGCGGGTGCAGCAACCGGAACACAGGGAAGATTCAGCGAGTGGAAGGCGGGCCGCGCGCGTCGAACAGCGCAACCCAGCGGGCGATGGCTTCGCCCTGCAGATAGGCAAAGGTGGCGGACGGCAGCAGCACCGGCAGCGCCACCATCGGAACGCCCAACGCGCCCGAGCCGTGCGACAACTGGTCGTACAGCCGGCATTCGGCATCGGAGTGGTCGCCGAACAGGCCGCCGATGCCGCGGGCCGCATGCTCCTGCGCGCCCTCCGGTTGATCGGCCTGGACTGTGGCAGCCGCATGGGCGTGCCCCAGGCCGGGCACGTGCATCGTCCGGTGCATGAGCCCCAGCGTGCCCGCGAACCACAGCGCGACCACCAGCGCGATGGCGATCGCGCGGGTCGACAGGATCGACCGGTTCGGCGTTGGACTGAGCGCGATGTGCACGGGAAGCAGGGCCTTGATGAGCGATCAGCCCTTGACCCGGGACGCGAAGGTCTTCTGGAACTTCTCGACCTTGGGGCCGACCACGAAGGCGCAGTAGCCCTGGTTGGGGTTGTTCAGGAAATAGTCCTGGTGATAGGCCTCGGCCGTCGAGTAGTTGGCGAGCGGCGCCACCTCGGTCACGATGGGCGAGCCGTAGGTCTTGCTCGCATCGATCTCGCGGATGACCTCCTGAGCCACCTGCTTTTGCGCATCGCTCGTGAAATAGATGCCGCTGCGGTATTGCGTGCCGGCGTCGTTGCCCTGGCGGTTCAAGGTCGTGGGATCGTGCACCACGAAAAAGATCTCGAGAATTTCGCGCAGGCTGATGATGGCGGGGTCGAATTCGACCTTCACCACTTCCGCATGCCCGGTGCGGCCGGTGCAGACCTGCTCGTAGCTGGGGTTGACGGTCTGGCCATTGCAGTAGCCTGATTCGACGTCCACCACGCCTTGCACGCGGTCGAACACGGCCTCGGTGCACCAGAAGCAGCCCCCGCCGAGCACGATGGTTTCGGTTGGCGACGGTGAGGAAGTCATGGGCTGCTCCGGCAGGTGGGGAAAAGGCGAACCCGATATTGTCGCGGCTTGACGGCTCCGATGCCGGTCACTATATTACTAACCCATCAGTCATTAATTTCATGCCCACGCCCCGCTTCCTTGCCGACAAGCTCTGCCCGGTGCGCTCCAAACGCGAGCGCCGCAAGGAGGCGCGTCCCGGCGAGCTGCTGGCGGCGGCGCTCGACCTGTTCGTCGAAAAAGGCTTTGCCGCCACCCGCTCGGAGGAAGTCGCGGCCCGCGCGGGGGTCTCCAAAGGCACCCTCTTTCTTTATTTTCCAAGCAAGGAAGAGCTCTTCAAGGCCGTGGTGGTCGAGAACCTCAGCGGCCGGTTCACCGAGTGGAACGACGAGTTCGAGGCCTTCGAGGGCACCACGGCCGACATGCTGCGCTATTGCATGCGCATCTGGTGGGAGCGGGTCGGCATGACCAAGGCGTCGGGCCTGACCAAGCTCATGATGAGCGAAGGCGCCAATTTTCCCGAGTTGGCCGAGTTCTATCGCCAGGAGGTGGTCCGTCCCGGCCACACGCTGCTGCGGCGCATCCTGCAGCGCGGCATCGACCGGGGCGAATTCGCGCCAGTCGACGTCGACCATGCCATCTACGCCGTGGTCGCGCCCATGATCTTCCTCATGCTGTGGAAGCACTCGGCCATGGTCTGCGTCGACGGGCAAGCCTCGCTCGACCCTGAAAAATTCCTTGCCACGCAGGCCGAGACGGTGCTGTACGGCCTTACACGGCGGCCCGGAGCAGCGGCATGACATGCAAATGGATGGCAAGTCTCCCGCGGGCCGGGGCCGGGCAACCTAAAATTGAAGGTTTGTCCTGAGCCCCACAAGGAAAAGCCCCCATGAACCCGACCCCCACCCTCGAGCGCTTGCGCTTCAACATGATCGAACAGCAGATCCGGCCCTGGGATGTGCTGGACCTGGAAGTTCTCGACCTGCTGGCCCACATCCGGCGCGAGGACTACGTGCCGCCCGCGCATCGCGGCCTGGCATTCTTCGACATGGAAATTCCGCTCGGCGACGGCTCCGTTCCCGGCCAGGTGATGCTCTCGCCCAAGGTCGAGGCACGCATGCTGCAGGACCTGCACGTGCAAAAGCACGAGTCGGTGCTCGAGATCGGCACCGGGTCGGGCTTCATGGCCGCCCTGCTCGCCCATCGCGCGGCCCAGGTGCTGTCGCTCGAAATCGACCCTGTGCTGGCCGCCCGCGCCGCCGAAACGCTGCGCCAGAACGGCGTGGCCAATGTCGAGGTGCGCAATGCCGACGGCGCCGTGCCGCTGCCGAGCGGCCCGAGCTTCGACGTGATCGTGCTCAGCGGCTCCGTGGCGCGCATTCCGCAGAACCTGCTCGGCTCGCTCAAGGTGGGCGGCCGGCTGGCCGCCATCGTGGGCGACGAACCGATGATGCGCGCCCACTTCGTCACCCGCACCAGCGAAAGCAAGTGGGACACCATCCAGCCGTGGGACACCGTGGCACCGCGGCTGCTCAATTTCCCCGAGCCTTCGCGCTTCTCGTTCTGAACGGGTACCACCGCATGATCGATCAAGTCCGCCCCGCCGACCTGGCCGCCTGGTATGCGCAGAACCCCGGCGCGGCGCCCGTCCTGCTCGACGTGCGCGAACCCTGGGAGCTGCAGACGGCGAGCGTCGCCCCCCAGGGCTTCACGCTGGTCGCCATTCCGATGAACGAGATCCCGGCGCGCCTTTCGGAGCTCGGCGAAGGCCAGCGCATCGCGTGCCTTTGCCATCACGGCGCGCGCAGCCAGCGGGTGGCGGCCTTCCTGAGCCAGAACGGCTTTGCCGAGCTGGCCAACGTGGCCGGCGGCATCGACGCCTGGTCCGCGCAGCACGACCCCACCGTGCCGCGCTACTGATTCTTTCTTCAAGGACGTTCAATGCCTTCCAGGCCCAGGCTTATGCCTCTTTCCGCAGCGCTCGCAAGTCTCTTTGCCACCCTGCTCGCGCTGCCGGCCCAAGGCCAGACACTGAACGAACTCTACGATTCCGCACGCGGCTTCGATGCCACCTACCAGGGCGCCCGGGCCCAGTACGACGCAAGCGTGGCGCGCGCCGCGCAGGCCAAGGCCGGCATCCTTCCGGCCGTGGGGCTCACGGCCGGCGCGACGCGCAACACCCTGGACATCGACACTCTCACCGGCGCCGGCCGCGGAACGACGACGCCGCGCGACTTCACCACGCAGAACGTCGGCGTCAACGCCACGCAGCCGCTCTACCGGCCCGCCAATTGGGCCGCTTACGAGCAGGGCAAGCGCCAGGCCGAAATCGCCGAGGCGGTGCTCACCACGGCCGAGCAGGACCTGATCGTCCGCGTGAGCCAGGCGTACTTCGACGTGCTCGCGAGCCAGGACAGCCTGACGCTGGTGCGCGCGCAGAAGGTGGCCGTGGCCGAGCAGCTCGCATCGGCCAAGCGCAACTTCGAGGTCGGCACCTCCACCATCACCGACACGCGCGAAGCACAGGCCCGCTACGACCTCGTCATTGCGCAGGAAATTGCGGCCGAGAACGACCTGCAGGTGAAGAAGGTGGTGCTCGACCAGCTGGTCGGCCGCCCCGGCAGCGTGCCGGTGCCGCTGGCACAGCCCGTGGTGTTGCCCATGGCCCTGCCGGCCAACATCGAAGCCTGGGTTGCGCAAGCCGACGAAGTGCACCCCGCCATCCGCCAGGCGCGACTCGGCCTGGACGTTGCGGGGCTGGAAATACGCAAGGCCGAAGCCGGCCACAAGCCCACGCTCGACGCCAACCTGGGCTACAACATCACGCGCAATCCCAACGGCACCAGCACCAGCACCGTCGGCACGCGCGTCAACGCCGCGTCCGTGGGCGTGGTGTTCAACCTGCCGCTGTTCGCGGGCTTTGCCACCGAGAACCGAATCAAGGAAACGCTCGCGCTCGAAGACCAGTCGCGCAGCGTGCTCGAAGGCACCCGCCGCAGCGTGGCGCAGGCCACGCGCGCGGCCTACCTCGGGCTGGTCTCCGGCGCGGGTCAGGTGAAGGCACTCGAAGCGGCCGAGGCCTCGAGCCAGAGCGCGCTCGATGCCAACCGGCTCGGCTACCAGGTGGGCGTGCGCATCAACATCGACGTGCTCAATTCGCAGAGCCAGTTGTTCCAGACCAAGCGCGATCTCGCGCAGGCGCGCTACAACGTGCTGCTCGGCAACCTGAAGCTGCGCCAGGCCAACGGCACGCTCACCGTTGAAGACATGAACGCGATCAATGCGACGCTGGCGAAGAATGGAAGCACCCCATCGCCATCGCCATCGCCATCGCCATCGCCCGGCGAGCGGCCGCAGGCCGTGCCGGTCACGCCACCCAGCATTCCGGTCGTGCCGCCGGTCGCGGTACCGCCATTCAACCCGCCGGCACCGACGATGCCTTCGGCACCGCCGCCGCCGGTCATCCTGAACCCGCCGGTGCGCTAGGGATCTGGCTCGCCACCAGGCTCAGGGGCGAGACTATTCGAGCGTTGGCTCCGCCCTCGAATCGTCGAGCGGTGCGGCCTCGGTCGCCACGGGGTCCGCGGCCTGCGCAATGGCCAGCACTGCCGCCGCCGTACGTTCGGCCGCGCCGCGGTTCGACGACGAGAATGCCAGCGCAGCCTGCGCCATGACGGCGCGGCGTTCGGGGTTCTCCACCAGCTTGAGCGCCGCGGTCACGGCCTGCTCCATGTTCTCGACGCGCAAGGAGGCTCCGGCCGCGAGCGACAGCTGCGCCGCCTCGGCAAAGTTGAAGGTCGATGGGCCCATGACCACCGGGCAACCGCACGCGGCGGGCTCGATGAGGTTCTGACCGCCCAGCGGCTCGAAGCTTCCGCCGAGCAGCGCGACATCGGCCAGGCCGTAGTAAAGCGCCATTTCGCCAAGTGAGTCGCCGAGCCAGATCTCGGCTTCGGCCGGTTCGCCCGCGGCGCTGCGGCGCGCGACCGCAAAGCCCTGCGATTCGATCAGCGCGGCCACTTCGTCGAAGCGCTGAGGGTGGCGCGGCACGATCATCCATTGCACGTCGTGCACGCGCTTGGAAATCGAACGGATCGCACCCTGCTCGGGCGGCACGGGCGAAGTGGCGCCAAAGCGCTTGAGCACCTCGAGCAGCATGCGCTCCTCGCCATCGCGCGAACTCGCAAGCACCACCATGGGCCGCGGCAGGCGTTCGCGCAGCGCCACGGCGGTGGAGAGCTGGCGCGCATCGGGCGAGGCATCGAACTTGAGGTTGCCGTAGATGCCGGCCACCTTGGCGCCGAGCGACACCAGCCGGTGCGCATCGGCTTCGGTCTGAGCCCACACGGCGGCGAGCGCCGAGTACGCAGGCCGCGCCAGCCAGCCGAGGCGTTCGGCCGCGGCCAGCGATTTCTCGTTGAGCCGCGCATTGGCCAGCACCAGCGGAATGCGGCGCTCGGCGCAGGCGGCGGCCATCTCGGGCCAGACTTCGGTTTCCATCAGCACGCCGATGCGCGGCTGGAAGCGATCGAGAAAGCGCGCCACGGCGCCCGGCGTGTCCCACGGCTGCCAGACCTGCGTATCGCCGGGTTCGAGCAGCTTGGCGCCCTCTTCCCGGCCCGTGGCCGTGCCATGCGTGAGCAGGATCGGGATGCCCGGATACTGCCTGCGCAGTTCCGCAATCAGGATGGCGGCCGCGCGGGTCTCGCCGAGCGACACCGCATGCACCCAGCACTGGCCCTCGCCGGTGGTTGCATCGTCGTAATGGCCGAAGCGCTCCTCGACGGCCACGGCGTAGCCGGGCTCGGCCACCGCGCGGCGCCGCAGCTTGCGGCGAACCAGCGGTTGCACAACGGTGGTGAAGGCGCCGTAGAGGCGCAGCAGCAGCGAACGCACGGGGCTCAGTGCGACGCTTCGGCCAGCGTCGCGTCGGCTTTGACGGTTCGAAGGAGCGCGAGCATTTCGGCTTCGATGCGCTTCAGGGCCGCATCGGTCTGGCCCTCGAAGCGCAGCACCAGCACCGGCGTGGTGTTGGAAGCGCGAATGAGCCCGAAGCCGTCGGGCCAGTCGACGCGCAGGCCGTCGATGGTCGAGACCACCGCGGGTGCCGCGAAGCTCGCGCCGGCAACGAGTTTTTCGACCACCGCGTGCGGTTCGCCTTCGGCGCACTTCACGTTGAGTTCGGGCGTCGAGAAGCTCGTGGGCAGTGCGTTGAGCGTGTCGCTCGCGTTCGGCGTCTTGCTCAGGATCTCGAGCAGTCGGCAGCCGGCATAGGTGCCATCGTCGAAGCCGAACCAGCGTTCCTTGAAGAAGATGTGGCCGCTCATCTCGCCGCCGAGCGGCGAATCGATTTCCTTCATCTTGGCCTTGATCAGCGAATGGCCGGTCTTGAAGATCATGGGCTTGCCGCCCGCGGCCTCGATGGCCGGCGCCAGGCGCTGCGAGCACTTGACGTCGTACACGATGGTGCCGCCCGGCACGCGCGAGAGCACGTCCTGCGCAAAGAGCTGCATCTGGCGGTCGGGGAAGATGTTCTGCCCGTCCTTGGTGACGATGCCCAGGCGGTCGCCGTCGCCGTCGAAGGCCAGGCCCAGTTCGGCATCGCCCGCGGCCAGCGCGGCCATCAGGTCCTTGAGGTTCTCGGGCTTGCTCGGGTCGGGGTGGTGATTGGGGAAGTCGCCGTCGACCTCGCTGAACAGCTCGGTCACTTCGCAGCCGATGGCGCGGAAGATGGCCGGTGCCGTTGCGCCCGCGATGCCGTTGCCGGAATCGACCACGATCTTGAGCGGACGCGCCAGCTTGATGTCGCCGACGATGCGCTGCACGTAGGCATCGGTCACGTCGACCTTGCGCACGCTGCCGCCGGGTGCGAGCCTGGCGGTGCCTTCTTCCATCACCTTGCGCAGGCCCTGGATCTCCTCGCCGTAGATGGCGCGCCCCGCCAGCACCATCTTGAAGCCGTTGTAGTCCTTGGGGTTGTGGCTGCCCGTGACCTGGATGCCGCTCGAGCACAGCGTGTGGGCCGCAAAGTAAAGCATGGGCGTGGTCACCGCCCCCACGTCGATCACCTCGACGCCGGTGGCGACCAGGCCGCTGATCAATGCCTCGACGAGCGCGGGGCCGGACAGGCGGCCGTCGCGACCCACGGCCACGGTCTTTTCACCGGCCGCGCGGGCAGCGCTGCCAAAGGCCCGGCCGAGCGCTTCTGCGACCTCTGCATCGAGCGTGACGGGTACCACGCCTCGAATGTCATAGGCCTTGAAAATCGATGCACTGAGTTGCATGAAGTGGCATTCCCTGTAGGTTCTGGAGACCGGGCCATTGTAGGCAAGCGTTCCGGTGCCCACATGTCCGAAAACGGCTAGTTGAAACGAGTCGAAACCGTATCATTTGCCCATGCCTACCCCTCATGCCTCCACCGAAGTGCTCGAGAGCGACGCCTGCTACCTGGCGATGAAGACGCACGATGCGCGCTTCGACGGGTCGTTCTTCACCGCGGTGACCTCCACCGGCATCTACTGCCGGCCGGTCTGCCGCGTGAAGCTGCCGCGTCGCGAGAACTGCAGGTTCTTCCGCCATGCGGCGCAGGCCGAGGCCGAGGGCTTTCGCCCCTGCCTGCGCTGCCGTCCCGAACTGGCGCCGCGCGCTGCAAGCTGGTCGACCGAAGACGCTTCGCGCATCCTCGCATTGCAGGCCGCGCGGCTCATCGACGAACCCGATGCCTGGGCCGAAGAAGGCCCGGGCGCGGCGCAGATCGCGGCGCGGCTCGGCGTGAGCGACCGTCATCTGCGGCGCATTTTCGAAGCGCAGTTCGGCGTCTCTCCGCTGCAATATCTGCAGACGCGGCGCCTGCTGGCCGCCAAGCAGTTGATTGCCGACACGCGGCTGCCGATGACGCAGGTGGCACTGGCCAGCGGCTTCGCGAGCGTGCGCCGCTTCAACGCGGCCTTCGTGGAGCACTACGGCCTCAACCCCAGTGCGCTGCGGCGCGCCGGCGGCGCAGGGGGCGGCGAAGGCAAGGCCATCGAAGTGCGGCTGGGCTTTCGCCCACCCTATGACGCGGACGCGATGCTCGGCTTCTTTGCACGGCGCGCACTGCGCGGTGTCGAGGTGGCAAGCACGGCCGACGGCAAGGCGCCCGCCAAGGGCAGCACGCCCACCTTCGTTCGCCTGGCCCGCACGCTGCGCGTGCAGCAAGGCGGACAGACGCATACCGGCTGGCTGCAACTGCGCTTCGACATGGAGCGCGAGCAGATGCTGCTCTCGGTGAGCGATTCGCTGGCCGCGGCGCTGCCGATCGTGATCAGCCGCGCACGCGCCATGCTCGATCTCGATGCCGAGCCGATGGCCATCAACGCGGCGCTGCACGAGGCTTTTCCGCATGGAGACGGGCTGCGCGTGCCCGGCACGGTCGACGGCTTCGAGCTTGCGGTGCGCGCGGTACTGGGCCAGCAGATCACGGTGGCCGCAGCGCGCACGCTGGGCTCGCGGCTGGTCGAGGCTTTCGGCGAGCCGATTGCCACGCCGATCGGCGGCCTGGACCGGTTGTTTCCCACGCCCGCGGCGCTGGCCGCGGCGAGCGGCGATGCGCTCGGGCAGCTTGGCATCGTGCGGCAGCGGCAGGCTGCATTGCAGGCCATTGCCCGCGAAGTCGCAGCCGGCAAGCTGGCATTGCATGCGGGTGCCGACGTGCCCTCGACCATCGCTGCGCTGCAGGAGCTCCCCGGCATCGGTGCCTGGACGGCGCAATACATCGCGATGCGCGCGCTGCGTTGGCCCGATGCGTTTCCCGCGGGCGACGTCGCGCTGCAGAAGGCACTGGGCGTGACCACCGCGCGCGCGGCTGGCGAGGCATCGCAGGCGTGGCGGCCCTGGCGCAGCTATGCGGTGCTGCGTGCCTGGCATGCGCCGTCGCCCACCGCGGCTGCGGCCTCGTCCGCCGCGCAGAGCCTTCTTTCAACAACCTCACAGCGGCAGGCGTCGCAGCCTGAAATGTCATGAAGTTCAAGAGCAAAGTCATCTATACATCGCACATCGAAACGCCGCTCGGCGGCATCACGATGGCGGCCACCGACGAAGGCCTGGCGGGCGTCTGGTTCGACCAGCAACGCCACTGGCCCGACACCGCCGGCTGGCAGACCCGGGACGACCATCCTGCGCTGGTCGAAGCCGGCGCACAGCTGCGCGATTACTTCGCCGGCAAGCGCGACAGCTTCGACGTGAAGCTCGATCTCTCGCACGGCACCGCGTTCCAGCAGAGTGTGTGGCAGGCGCTGCTCGCCATACCGGCGGGCAAGACCATGACCTACGGCGCGCTGAGCGCCAACGTGGGCAACCCGGCCGCGGTGCGCGCCGTGGGCGCGGCCGTGGGTCGCAATCCGATCAGCGTGATCGTGCCCTGCCACCGCGTGCTCGGCGCCGACGGGTCGCTGACCGGTTACGCTGGCGGGCTTCATCGCAAGACCGCGCTCCTGGAGCTTGAATCGAAGTAGAGCCGCTTCCAAGGCGACGCGCACCATCGAGAACGTATGAGCACGACAACAAAAGACAACACTCCTGCCACCACGCCTTCCACCAAGCCCAAGGCGTGGCTCCTCGACCTCGTACTGCTAGGCGCGCTCTGGGGCGCGTCCTTTCTCTTCATGCGCATCGGCGCAGCCGAGTTCGGTGCCCTGCCGGCGGCCGCGGTGCGCGTTGCGGTGGCCACGCTCTTCCTGCTGCCGCTCTTGTTTCTGCGCGGCCACGGCGCGGCGCTGGGGCAACACTGGAAAGCATCGATGGCGATCGGCGTGCTCAATTCCGGCATACCGTTCGCGCTCTTCTGCTTCGCGCTCTTGACCATCAACAGCGGGCTGGCGGCGGTGCTCAACGCCACGGTGCCGATGTTCGGCGCGCTGGTGGCGTGGGCCTGGTTTCGCGACCGGCCCGATGGCTCGCGCATCGTCGGCCTCATCATCGGCTTTGCGGGCGTGGCCATGCTGGCAAGCCGCAGTGCGGGCCTGCACGCCGATGCGGACGGCAACGCCGCGCTGTGGGCCGTGCTCGCCTGCCTGGGCGCCTGCGCGAGCTACGGCGTGGCGGCCAGCGCCACGCGGCGCTACCTGGGCGGCGTGCCTGCGTTGGCCACCGCCACCGGCAGCCAGATCGGCGCCACGCTGTTCCTCGCGCTGCCTGCGCTGTGGTTCTGGCCCACGCAGATGCCCAGCCTGCGCGCATGGCTGGCCTTGCTGGCGCTGGGCGTGGCGTGCACCGGCCTTGCGTACATCCTGTTCTTCCGGCTCATCGCTAATGCGGGTCCGGCGCGCGCGCTCACGGTGACTTTCCTGGTGCCCGTGTTTGCGGTGTTCTACGGCGCGGTGTTTCTCGGCGAGAACATCACGCAATGGATGCTGATCTGCGCAGCTGTCATCGTCTGCGGCGTGGCCCTGTCCACCGGCCTCGTGAAGCTGTGGCCTGGCGCGGGCTCGCCGGCCGCTACATCGCCGCCGCGACCACGTTGACGGACAGCGCGAGCACCAGCATGTTGAAGGCGAAGGCCAGCACGCTGTGCACCAGCGTGATGCGGCGCATCTCCCGCGAAGTGGCCTGCACGTCGGACACCTGCGTGGTCATGCCGACCACGTAGGCGTAGTAGAGAAAGTCGAAATAGTCCGGCTCCTGCTCGCCCGGAAAATCAAGCCCGCCATCGGGCGAGCCGTCGCGCCGGTCGATGTAGTAGCGGTGCGCGTAGTGAAAGGCATAGATCGTGTGCATCATGAGCCATGAGCCCACCAGCGCCACCAGCCCCAGCGCGATATGCCCTGCGCGCACCGGCCCGCTCATCAGCTTGACCTGCTGAAGCAGCATCGCGATGGCCACGACGCTCGCACCAATGACCACCAGCATCGATACCAATATCACCACATTGGGTTGATCGAGCGATTGCGCGCGCTTGCGGGTCTGCTGTGCATCGAAAGTATTGGCCAGCCACCATGTGAGCACGAGGAACACCACGCAGTTGGTGCACCAGCCCGCAAGTCCGCGTGCCATGACGTCGAGCGGCCAAGCGATGGCCGCGACGGCGACACCCGCCACGCCGGCATAGAGAAGACGCTGCGGACCAGTGGTCGCGGAAAGATGTTTGCGCATGTTCAAAGCTTAGCTTGAATACTTTTTCAGGCTTGCCAATGCATGCTTCAACATCGTCTTACACGCGAAGCGGCAAATCGACGCATGGACGTTTTAAAGCTGCGCTATAACTTGTCGGTCATCAAAAAGGGAGCCGCCGCCTGGCGCTTTGCGCGCATAAAAATTGCGTGTCGAGCCCGAGGCTTTTTTGTCCTCTTCTCTTCTCTCGTAAGGACCTCCTCATGCTGTTGCTCCGCTCCCGCCCGCTCGCCAACCCCTCACGGTTGACGAAGCTGGGCGCACTGGCCGGTGTCGGGTTTTGCATTGCGCCCGCATTGGCCTTCGCCGAACCGTCGCCCGCGCTCGATCGTTTCAGCTTTTCGGTGGGAGCCTACAGCGCCGATCCCAAATTCAATGCGACGGTCAGCTCGCCGTATGGTGCGCTGCGCACACGCGACCTCGAGCCCGGCCGCGTGACCATGCCGCGCGTCACGGCCGACCTGCTCATCGGCGACAGCCACGGCCTCTCGTTCGACTACTACCGCTACAAGCGCGACTACTTCGGTCAGGCCGGAGGCAACGAATCCTTCGGCGGCTTCGGCACCGTCAGCGCGGTGGGCAATGCCAACCTCAACGTGAAGCTCGACTTCGCGAAGCTCTCGTACAAGTGGTGGCTCGGCTCTGGCAACACGGTGTTCGGCCTGGGTGCAGGCGCTGCCTACTACAGCATCGACGTCGGCACCAACGCCAATGTCGCGGTGAACGGACGCATCCGCACATTGAACGAGGACTCGAGCGACAACGCCGTTGCGCCATTGCTCGAGGTCGGCGTGCGGCATGCCATCAGTCCCGACCTGCGTCTTTTCGCCGACTTCTCTGGTGTTCGCAAGGGGGGCGGCCGCTTTCACGGCAGCATCTACAACGCCTCTGCCGGCGTGGAGTGGTTCCCCGTAAAGAACGTCGGCCTGGTGCTGGCCTATGGCGCCACTCATATCGACATGGCGCGTGAAACCAGTACGGCGGAAACCCGCGTCAAGGTCAAGCTGAACGGGCCGTCGGCCTTCGTCAAGGCAAGGTTCTGAATTTCTGGCGGCGCGGCGGCCCTGCCATGCGCGGGGAGCAGTGCGCATAGGTGCTTGCGATCATCGGCGGCCGCGCCATGGCCCCGTATGATCTTTCGATGTACATCCCCGCCCCACCCCGCTCCGACAAATTCGATGGGTGCGCCGCCAGCGCGCGCCGCACCCGCAAGCCGAGCTCGCCCGGCCTTGCCGTCTCTGCGGCGGCGCTGCTGCTGGCCGCGGCCACACCGGCGCACGCACTGGTCATCGGCGTGACGGAGGGCGTGAGCTACCAGGTCACCGAAAGCCAGATCGCGCCGCGCTTCGAGCCCATTGCCGAGGTGCTGAGCAAGGCACTGAAGCAGCCCGTGACCATCAAGGTGTTCATTACGTACAACAGTGCGCGCGAGGCCTTGAAGGAACAGCAGGTCGACATCGCGTTCATCCACCCGGCCCACGTGGCGCTCGAAGCGGTCAAGAGCGGCCGCTACCAGGCGCTGGCCTGGACCAACGGATTCACCGCGTACAAGGTGTCGCTGCTGTGCAAGGACCCGCAGCCCATCTCCGACTGGAAGAGCGTTGCCGGCAAGGGCCTCGTGATGCCCGATGCCGACTCGATCACCTCGGTGATCACACGCGCCATGCTGCGCGAACAAGGCGTGCAGCCTGCCGCGCTCAAGCTCACCAACACGCGCTACCAGGACGCGGTTCCGTTCTACGTGCAGAACGGCTTCGCGGCCTATGGCGCCACGGCGGCATCGGGCGTGATCAAGACCTGGAAGGACGGAGGCGGCAACGTGTGCGCGGAGTCGCGCCCGGTTCCCATCAAGCAATGGGTGGCGTCGCGCAAGCTCGATGCCGCCACGGCAAGCGCCGCGCGCGAAGCCCTGCTGGGGCTGGCACAAAGCGATGCCGGCAAGCGCGCGCTCGCCACATCGACCTACACTGGCTTTGTCGCACCCTCCCCCGAAGCCGAGACAGCCCTGATGACCTGGCTCGGTATCTGAAGATCGGCGGGCGCGGCGCCCCAACTCCGCTTTTCATGAACCGCCCATGACCGACCTGTCCCGCTTCCCCATCACCCAGAAATGGCCCGCACTCCACCCTGACCGGCTGCAGCTTTACTCGCTGCCCACGCCCAACGGGGTGAAGGTGTCGATCATGCTGGAAGAAACCGGCCTGCCCTACGAGCCGCACCTGGTGAGCTTCGAGACCCACGACCAGATGTCGCCGGAGTTTCTGTCGCTCAGTCCGAACAACAAGATTCCCGCCATCCTCGATCCCGACGGACCCGGCGGCAAGCCGCTCGCGCTTTTCGAATCGGGCGCCATTCTTCTCTACCTGGCCGACAAGACCGGCCGGTTCATTCCGAAGGATGCCGCGGGCCGCTACGAAACCATCCAGTGGCTGATGTTCCAGATGGGCGGCATCGGCCCGATGTTCGGCCAGCTCGGCTTCTTCAACAAATTTGCCGGCAAGGACTACGAGGACAAGCGTCCGCGCGACCGCTACGTCGCCGAATCGAAGCGGCTGCTCGGCGTGCTCGACAAGCAGCTCGAAGGCCGTAACTGGGTGACGGGCGACAGCTACACCATCGCGGACATCGCCATCTTCCCGTGGGTGCGCAACCTGATCGGCTTCTACGAAGCGGGGGACCTGGTGGGCTTCAATGGCTTCAAGAACGTGGCGCGCACGCTCGAAGCCTTCGCGGCGCGGCCCGCCGTCGTGAAGGGTCTGGGCATCCCCAAGCGGGGCTGATCTCCGGCCGAACTTTTCGGTGCGGAAGGCTCCGCCGCCAAGCCGAAAACAGAACTACTCATTTTCCGGCCGAGTGTCTTTTTCAGGGCACGCGCTGGCGGTTCCCGCATCCTTTCCCGCCTCTTTCAGGCGCGGTTAAGGTTACACTTCAATAAGAATAATTCTTATTCAATGATCCGAGTCGCCCCGCAGATTGCGCCGGCGACCGGCCCGGGAATCACCACTGCGAAAGCTTGCAAGAAGGCGATCGGATGCGCGACCTCGTCCAGGAACTCGTGGCTCACTATGCGGACTTGCGCCGTCAGCTGACGCGCGACCTGCGGGACCCGCACTACGCGGCGGACATCGCGCAATCGAGCTTCGAGCGGGTGTATGCGCACGCGCTCAAGATGAACGACGACATCCGCATCGATGCGGCATCGGACTGCACGCCGGGCGGCGGCATCGAGTCGCCGCGCGCCCTGCTGTTTCGCGTGGCGCGCAACCTGTGCGTGGACGACGCCCGCCGGCGCAAGGTGGCGCAGGACTGGGTCAGCACGCATTTCAGCGTCGGCTCGCGCCAGACGGTGCCATCTTGCGAATTCATCGCGTCGCAGCAGCAGGTGCTGGCACGCGTGGTCGAGACGCTGGAGACGCTGCCGCCCCGGCGGCGCGAAGTGTTCCTGCTGTTTCGCGCCTACGGACACACGCGCGCCGAGATCGCCCAGCAACTAAACATCACCGAGATGGCCGTGGCCAAGCATTTGCTGCGCGCGGCCATCGACTGCTCGCGCGTGTTCGCCCGGCTTCGCTCGGAACTGATCGAACAGACGACCGTCTCCAACCGCACGGGCTTCGACGCGAAGCTGGCTGAAGACTTCGCCTGAGCGGCGCATCGTGGCAAGCGCGCCGGACGAAAAACTCATCGAACGCGCGCTCGCGCTCATCGTCGAGAGTGAGAGCGCGCCGCACGACGCCGCGGTGGCCGCGCGCCTGGCCTTGGCCCGGTGGCGCAGCAGGTCGACGGACCATGCGGACGCCGCCCAGGAGGCGCGGCGGCGCTGGGATGCGCTCGGCGGCATCGCGGCAGAGTTGCGCGATCGGCGAAAGTAGCGCACCGCCTTTCACTGCAGGCGCTTCTCTTCATGCCGCGCCTCCTCCAGCGCGGGCTTCATGAGCGCGGCCCCGGTCAGCGCCCACAGGGTCAGCACGTCGTCGAGCGCACAGATGTTTTCGGGATCGTCGCCGAGCCAGCGGATCAGTTTCTCCGCGCGTTCCTGCGAGGGCTCGTCATGCAGCGTGCAAAAGAGCGTCCACGCGACGTTGAAGGCGGGGCCGTCGGGCGACCGGGTCTTGTCTTTCATTCCCCTCCTTCACGCAGCGAGGCTTTCCCGCGATTCGCGCACCCTGTCTTCCGCGATCTTGCCCGCCTGCATCGTGATGACGCGGTCGGCCAGGTGAAAGTAGCGGTCGTCGTGCGAGATCACCACCAGCAGATGCCCCTTGGCGCGCAGCTCGGGCAAGAGCTCGGTGTAGAAGAGATGGCGGAAGGTCGGGTCCTGGTCGGCCGCCCATTCGTCGAACACCAGCACCGGGCGGCCTTCGAGATAAGCGTGCACCAGCGCCAGCCGCTTGCGCTGGCCGGTCGAGAGGTCGGTGGTGCTGAACGCGCCGTTCTTCAGGCTCACCTTGTGGGCGATCTCCAGCCGTTCGAGATAAGGCAGCGCCGTTTCGGGCAGCACCTCCATGCCGGCGCCGCCCTCGCTCTCTTCGCCCGCCACCAGATCTTCGAACAGGTAGAAGTCCGAGAACACCGTGGTGAAAAGCTGGCGGTAGTCGTCGCGGCCCTCGGGCTTCACGACCGAACCGTCGATCAGCACTTCGCCCGCCTGCGGCGCATAGAGGCCCAGCAGCAGCTTGATCAGCGTGGTCTTGCCGGAGCCGTTGTCGCCCACCACGAACACCATCTCGCCGCGGCGCAGCTTCAGGTCGATCGGTCCGAGTGTGAAGGCCTCGCCGCCCTCGGGCGCATCGAAGGCATAGCGCACGCCGCGCATGCCGATCTCGTTCTTCAGGATCACGCCGTTGGACGCGCGTTCCAGGTGCAGGTGCGGCTCCGGCGTGGCAAAGCGCGCCGACAGGTCGCCGATACGCTGGAAGGCGACCTTGGCGCGGCCCACGCCGGGCAAGGTGAGCGCGATCTGGTCGAGCGGCCCCTTGAGGAACAGCAGCACCAGCACGAAGCCGCTGACCACCGCGGGCTCGGTCGTGCGGAACGCCGCCCAGCCCAGGATCAGCGCAATCAGCAGAAAGAACAACGCCGAGCCGAAGGCAGTGGCAATCACATAGGTGTTGATCGCACGCCCGTTGACCACGCGGATGGTGTCGACGATGCGTTCGATCTGGCCCGCGAACATGCGCGTGCGGCGCGTGCGGTGCATGCGCAGTTCCTTCGCGCCTTCGCTGATGGCGCGATAGGCCTTGTGCAGCTGGTCTTCCTGTTCGCGTGCCTTCCAGAAACCGGCCTCGCCGCGGATCTGCGCCATCAGCTGCACGGTGATGCCGATCACCAGCGCCACCAGCATCAGGCCGAACAGCGGCAGTGAAAGGAACGCGAGATAGCTCAGGCAGCCCAGCGCCACGGCCAGCGCAATCAGCGTTCCCGACAATGCAAACGCCACGTCGCTGATCATGTCCACGTCCTGCGACAGCACCGGCATGAGGCGGTGCGTGCGGTAGCGCTCCAGCGCATCGATGGGCGCCGAGAGAATCTTCTGCGCCAGGCTCTTGCGCACCTGGGCCACCAGGCGCTGGCCGACGAAGTTGGTCGACACGTCCGACGCCATGCGCCCGAACAGCGCCACGCCGCACAGGCCGATGAAGGTCAGCAACAGGCCGCCCGCCAGCCCGCCCGGCTGGTTGAGCACCCGGTTGATGGTGCCGAGCAAGGCGACCGTGGCGGCACCGGCGCCGACGCCCGTGACCGCGGACAGCACGATCCATGGAAGAAATGGTTTCAGCAGGCGCCCGATTTCGGCGCCGTTGCCTGTGGTGGTAGTTGTCATGCAAAGGCTCTTTCCGCCCGGGGGCGACAGCTGGGGAACGACCATGCCTCCGTGGCACGGCTCCAATGGCTTCGTGCCACCTACTGCCTAGACGGCTCAGGCGCGGCAATGTTCAGCGTCGCGCCGGATGAACAGCCGCCGCGCCAATCCGTCTTGAAGGGATGACCCCGCCGAACGCCGACCCATGATCCCGCTGCTGGAGCCCTTGTTCCAGGGCGAGCTGTCCGTGCACGGCGAGAAGCTGCAATGCGCGGACACGGTGCCCACCGGTGCAGTGCGTGTGGCGGAACTCACGCAGTCGCCCGCGCTGCTCGCCGACGTGCTGCGACGCAATGCGCGCTACAAAGGTGTCAGTGGCGCCGATTGGCGCCCCGTCGCATCCGCGTGGAGCCTCGAATACATCGCGATGCTGTTGCCGCCCGTGATGGCCGCGGCCAGCATGCTGCAGCATGTGTTCCCCATTGCGGCGGAACACACCTGGGTGCGGCTGGACGCGCACGGCGGTCCGCTCGGCTTTCATATCCGACACCTGGGCCTGTCGCGGCACGGCGCCGATGCCGCGGATCGCTATGAACCGCTGCTGTGGCAGCACCTCGCGCCACTCTTCACAGCCCTCTGCGGGCTGACACGGCTCGCGCCCAAGATTCTCTGGAGCAACACCGTGCGGCTCATGGAACCGGTGTTCGACGTGGCGCTGGCCGCAACAGGCGGCGCGCCGTCGATTGCACAGGACCGGCAGCTGCTGCTGCACAGCGCGACATGGCCGCGCGATCTTCGCGCCAACCCGCTGCACGGCCGCCAGCGCAATGCGCCCGTCAAGCTGCACCGGGAGTGCTGCCTCAACTACCTGCTGCCGCACGAGCACCACTGCAACGCATGCCCGCTGGCGCCGGAGCACCGCGGCTTCGGGTGAACAGATTGCGGGCCATTCCGTCTTCCATCTATCCATCCATTCCACACCTATGTCCAAGGCCAAGCTCGTCTACATCCTGTCTTTGAGAAACGCCGCGGCCGACAAGGCCGGCCAGCACATTGCGTACAAGGGCGAGCAGCGCTACATGGCGTCCCCGCTCGAGTACCTGGCCAGGGCACTCGACGAAACCCCGCTGGGGGATGCCTATTCGCTCGAAGGCATCGTCATCGACGACGACCCGGGCTCGCCGCGCGACCAGGCCGCGCTGCAGGACTACGGCTTCTCTTGCCAGCCCGGCAAGAAATGGATCTTTCCGAGCGGGCTCAAGACGCAGGGCAAGGCGCTCACCGACATCTTTCATTCGGTGCCTTCCGAATACCGGCGTCTGCCGCTCGATGCGGCCGATCGCGTGGCCGGCAAGAGCCGCTTCGAACGCACGCTGCTCGACAAGCTGCTGATGCTGCAGGCCGACATCGTCGTGCTCGACGGGCTGCTCGTGATCCTCGACGAGCTGGTGCGGCCCGGCGCGCCGCTTCACCGCAAGATCGTCAACATCCATCCGGGCATCACGCGCATCGAGTCTCCCTACGAACGCCGCGGCGCCTACGCCACGCTCGATGCGCTGCACGGCGCGCAGGGCCGCAAGATCGTCAACTGGGAAACGATGGAAAGCGTGGCCGTCGCGCCGCTGTTCAAGACCGGCGCCTCGCTGCACTACGTGGACAACGGCATCGACTCCGGCGAGGTGATCCACGACGCGCTGCGCACCGCCATCGACCCCGAGGACACGATCCTCGAGCTGCGCTGGAACAACTTCAACCACAGCCTCTTCCCCGCCCTCCACGAGGGCCTGGCCCTGCTTGCAGAGCAACGGCAACCGCTCACCGAAAGAATCGCATGACGTCCACTCCCCATGTTTCCTATGCGGACGGCATGCCGCACGCGATCACGCGCGAGGGCGGGATGCTCGGCGTGCGCAACACGCAGGACGGCACGCGCTCGCTCTGGAAGGTCGGCCAGTGCGCCACGCTCGACTGGGTGGACGGCAGCAATGCCTCCACGGCCCATCTGCTGGCGGCGCTCGAAGGCGCGTTCGAATGCCACCCGACAAGCAAGACCTTCACCGTTGCCCCGAGCCAACCGGCCGCGGTGCTCATGCAGGCCGGCGTGCTGCTGCCGGCTGAAGGCGGCAAGGCCCTCGCCTGCCGCGACATGCTGTGGCAGCAGCCCTCTCTCTGGCTGCCCACCGTGCACGCGCCCATGGCGCTGCAATACGCGCTGACCAACGGCAAGCGCCACCCCGTACGCCCGCCCAAGCCGCGCGGCGTGCTCTACCAGCGCTTCATTCCCTGGCTCGGCAAGACCTTCTCGTTTCGCAGCTTCGACTTCGAGGCCGACCTCGCGATGTTCAACCGCTGGATGAACGACCCCGACGTGGCCGTGATCTGGGAGGAAGAAGGCGACCTCGACAAGCACCGCCAGTATCTTTCGGCCATCGACCGCGACCCGCACATGTACTCGATGATCGCCTGCCTGGACGACGAGCCCTTCGGCTACTTCGAGATGTACTGGGCCAAGGAGAGCCGCATCGCGCCCTTCTACGACGTGGACGACCACGACCGAGGCTGGCACGTGCTGATCGGCGAGCCCGCGTTCCGCGGCAAGGCCTTCGCCACCGCATGGCTCACCTCGATCTCGCACTACATCTTCCTGTGCGACCCGCGCACCCAGCGTGCCGTGGGCGAGCCGCGCATCGACCACCTGCAGCAGATCCGAAACCTCGACAAGTCCGGCTACGCCAAGGTGAAGGAGTTCGACCTGCCGCACAAGCGCGCGCTGCTCGTGGTGATGCTGCGCGAACGCTATTTCACCGACGCCCTGTGGCTGCCCCGCAGCGACGGCGCCGCCACGCCTGCCCAACACTCTGCGTAAAGGAAAAACCGCCATGGTGATTCATGACCTCATCGGCATCGGCTTCGGCCCTTCGAACATCGCGCTGGCCATTGCGCTGGACGAGAAACGCCGCGACGGCCGCCGCGTCGATGCGATGTTCATCGAGAAGCAGGCCGGCTTCGCCTGGCACAAGGACATGATGCTGGACCAGGCGCACATGCAGATCTCGTTCATGAAGGACCTGGCGACGCTGCGCAACCCGACCAGCCGCTTCACCTTCATCAACTACCTGCACGAGAAGAAGCGCCTGCAGGACTTCATCAACCTGAAGACCTTCTTCCCCAGCCGCCACGAGTTCAACGACTACCTGGGCTGGGCCGCGGCCCAGTTCGAGGATGCCTGCGTCTACGGCGAGGAAGTCTTCGAGGTGCTGCCCGAAAAAGAAACGCATGGCGGCGAAGTCTCATTGCTGCGCGTGCGCTCTCGCGACGGCGCCGGCCACGTGACCGAACGGCTCGCGCGCAACCTGGTCGTCAGCATCGGCGGCATGCCCAACATTCCGGAAGGCTTTGGCCCGCTCAGGGACGACCCGCGCGTGTTCCATTCGAGCAGCTACCTGCGGGACATGGCCCGCCTGCCCGAGGCCGCAAGAATCGCCATCGTCGGCGCCGGCCAGAGCGCGGCCGAGATCTTCATGGACCTGCAGGGCCGGCCGCACGCGCCGCAGGTCGACCTGATCATGCGGGCCCGCTCGATCCGCCCGTCCGACGACAGCCCCTTCGTGAACGAGGTGTTCAACGTCGAGTTCACCGACTACATCTACAGCCGGGCCGAGGACGAGCGCGCCGCGCTGATCGACGAGTTCGGCCACACCAACTACGCGGTGGCCGATCTCGACCTGATCCAGCAGATATTCAAGATGTTCTACGAGCAGAAAGTGCGCGGAGAGGAGCGCATGCGCTTCCTGCGCCGGCACGAGATCCGCGGCGTGCATGCCACGGTCGACGGCATCCACCTCACCCTGTCGGACCAGGACACCGGCCGCGACAGCACCTCGCGCTACGACGCCGTGGTGCTGGCCACCGGCTATGCCCGCGAACAGCACAAGGCGCTGCTGGCGCCGCTCGCCCCGTACCTCGGCGATTTCCCGGTCGACCGCCACTACCGTGTCGGCAGCACGCCGGACTTCCATCCCGCCATCTTCCTGCAGGGCGCCTGCGAGTCCTCGCACGGGCTGAGCGACACGCTGCTGTCGGTCACCTCGGTGCGCACAGGCGAGATCGGCAATGCGCTGCTCAAGGCGATTCCGGCGGGCACGCCGACGGCGGCCAATGCCGCAAACAGCGCCCTCCGCGAGCGCCAGCCGGTCCGCGCGTAGGCAAGACCTGCCCCCGGGGAGGGTAGGCAAAAAGAAAGGAGACAGCCCGCTGTCTCCTTTTTTTTAAGTCAAACGTCTCATGTATGGAAGCACCAGGGCGCCGGAATCGGCCGCCTTGGGCGCCGAAACGTGAACACGTCGTATTCAAGCACCCTGGAGTCATCAACCTTATGCGTCCCCTGCCCCGTCAACGTCTATTGAATACCGCGCTCGCCGCGGCTTTCGGCACAGCCTTTTCACTTTGCAGCGCGAGCGCCTCGGCGCAAGCCACGGGACAGCAGCCGCGTGCCGCCGACCCGACGCTGCCCGCGATCACCGTGAACGCCACCACGGAAGAATCCGCCACCGGCCACGTCAACGGCTACCTCGCCAAGCGCAGCACGGCCGGCAGCAAGACCGACACGCCGATCGTGGAGACGCCGCAGTCGATCTCGGTCATCACGGCCGACCGCATGGACGCCATCGGCGCCACCAACGTCAAGGAAGCGCTCGGCTACACGCCGGGCGTCAACATCGCCCCCTTCGGCGCCGATTCGCGCTACGACTGGATCACGATCCGCGGCTTCGACGGCTATGCGCCGGGCTTCTACCTGGACGGCATGCCGCTGCGCAACAACGGTACCTGGGGCGTCTGGAAGACCGAGAACTACGGCACCGAACGCATCGAAGTGCTGCGCGGACCGGCCTCGGTGCTCTACGGCATGGCAAGTCCGGGCGGCGTGGTCAACATCGCGAGCAAGCTGCCCACGGCGGAACCCCTGCGTGAAATCCAGCTGCAGTACGGCAACGACGCCCGCCGCCAGGTGGCCGGCGACTTCTCCGGCGCGCTCGATGCGGAAGGCAAGGTGCTCTACCGCATCACCGGCGTGCTGCGCGATGCCCAGCTGCCCGGCGGCAGCTCGCGCGACGACCGCACCTACATCGCACCTTCGATCACCTGGAAGCCTTCGAGCGACACCACCTTCACGCTGCTGGCCCAGTACCAGAAGAACCGTGCGGGCGCCTACAGCCGCATCCGCCCTGCGGAAGGTTCGCTGACGCCGACGCGCATCGGCACCTTCATTCCCAGCGACCTGAACGTCGCCGACCCGACTTTCGATCACTTCAACCAAGACCAGAAGATGATCGGCTACCAGCTCGAGCATCGCTTCAACGACACCTTCACCGTGCGCCAGAAGCTGCGCTACGGCAAGCTCGAAGTCGACTACCGGACCCTGCAGTCGCCAAGCTTCGCCACCATGGACGCTGCCAATGCGCTGAACCCGATCAACTACCAGTACCTGAACCGCGGCGTCTTCGGCAGCCAGGAAAGCACGACGTCCCTCACCATGGACAACCAGCTGCAGGCCGACCTGCGTTCGGGCGACTGGCAGCACAAGGTTCTGTTGGGCCTGGACTACCAGCGCACCCGCATCGACCAGTACACCTACAGCAGCGTCGTCGGCGCGCCGCTGCTCGACATCTACGCACCCGTGTACGGCAGCGCCATCGACATCCCCAGCCCCTACGTCAACGGCGTGAGCCGCCTGGCGCAGACCGGCATCTACCTGCAGGACCAGATCAAGTGGGGCGACCGCTGGTCGCTCACGCTCGGTGGCCGCTACGACACGGCCCAGAGCAGCGCCTACAGCCGGTTCGACGGCACGACCCAGCGCATCTCCGAAAACAAGTTCACCAAGCGCGCGGGCCTGGTCTACCTGGCACCGAACGGCTTGGCACCCTACCTGAGCTACGCGGAATCGTTCGCGCCGACCGGCACCATCGATCCGACCACGAAGACGCCCTTCAAGCCGGAAAGCGGCCGCCAGTACGAGGCCGGCATCCGCTACCAGCCGCCGGGCGGCAAGTCGCTCTACAGCGCGGCCATTTTCGACCTGCGCCGCAAGAACTACATCACCTACGACGCGACGTTCATGCCGAAGCAGACCGGCGAGATCTCGGTGCGCGGCCTCGAACTCGAGGCCACCACCGAACTCATGCCGCGCCTGAACCTCACGGCCTCCTACGCCTACACGCCGCGCGCCATCGTCACGGCCAGCAGCAGGGTCGCGGAAATCGGCAAGCAGGCAACGTCCGTGCCGCGCAACCGCCTGTCGGTGTGGGCGGACTACCGCTTCAGCAACGGCCTGAAGGTGGGCGTAGGCGCGCGCTTCAACGGCTCGACCCATGGCGACGGGGAAATCGTGGCGCCGGCCAAGGTGCCGTCGTACACGCTGCTCGACGCCATGATCGGCTACGACATCGATCGCTGGACGCTGGCACTGAACCTGCGCAACCTGACCAACAAGACCTACATCGCCAACTGCGCCTACGGCTATTGCTACCTGGGCACGCAGCGCACGGCGGTGGCGACGGCCACCTACCGCTGGTAAGCCCGGCGCTCCAGAACAAAGGCCGGATGCCCTCGCGGGCATCCGGCCTTTTTTTTGCGTGGAGCCGCGGCCTTGCCGCTAGGCGGGATCGAGCGCCAGCAGGCGGCTCTTCACGGTGGCGCCGAACTGCGCGTCGCGAATGATGTCCAGGTGGCCGGTGCGCGCCACGACCTCGGTCGAGAGCACGCGCGCGCGGTCCGGCCAGCGGCGCAGGGCACCCGGCGCCCGCAGCGAGCGCTCGGCATGGAACACCTGCACCGGCAGTTCCGTCCTGGCCTCCTGGTAGCGCGCGGACTGCACGCGGCTGTCGAGCGTGGCCCACAGCAGGTATTCGTAGGCCTCGTCACCCGCACCATCGAGCGGCGACACCCAGGCCGGGGCCAGCAGTTGCTCGGCCACCCAGGTCCGCTCGGCCTCGGTCATGCGGGCGAACAGCTCTTTCCATTGAGCCGCCATGTCCGACTTGGCAAGCCATGCGGCCAGCACCTCGTCGGCCCGCAGGCGCTGCGCCGGCGCCAACGTGCCCGCCGGAACCATCGGTTCCGACTCGAACACATCGACCGCGCCGAAGAACATGATCTCGATGCGCCCCTGCAGCTGCCGCGCCACCTCGAAAGCCAGGTCGCCGCCCAGCGACCAGCCCAGCAGTGCGCAGCGGCCCCCGGTGGCGGTTGCGACGATGAAGTCCGCGTATTCGGCCGCGAGCTCCCGAATGGCAAAGCCGCGCCAGCGCTTGCGCGTGTAGACGTGGCTCACGAAGGCATACACCGGCCGGTCACCCTGCACCGCGCGAGCCAGCGGCTGGAACTCGCGCGTGTTGACGATCAGGCCGGGCAGGCAGAACAGCGGCACGCCCGTGCCGCCCGCATGCAGGCACACCGCATCGTTGGCGCTGTCGGCCCGTTGGTGCACGCGCGCGGCCAGCTCGCGGAGGCTGCTGGCCTGCATCACATCGGCCAGGCTCAGGTGGCTGCCGCCGGGCAGCTGCTTGCGGACGAGCGCGATCAGCTTCAGGCTCAGGAGGGAATCGCCGCCCAGCTCGAAGAAGTTGTCGTTGCGCCCCACGCGTGCCACGCCCAGCACCTCGCGCCAGACTCCGGCCAATGCCTCTTCGACATCGCCTTCTGGTGCCTCGTGGGCGCGTTCGCTGCCCAGCCCTTCCGGCTCCGGCAGCGCCTTGCGGTCCACCTTGCCATTGGCGTTCAGCGGCAGGCCGTCGAGCACGGCGAAGGCGCGCGGCACCATGTAGTCGGGCAGCACCTGTGCGAGGCGTTCCTTGAGCACCGCGCTGTCGACGGCCCGGCCCGCATGCGCCGCGAGGTAGGCCACCAGGCGTGCGCCCGCCGGGCCGTCCTTCGCCACGACGACGGCCTCGCGCACTTCGGGCTGCGCCAGCAGTTGCGCCTCGATCTCCCCCAGCTCGATGCGCAGCCCTCGGATCTTCACCTGGTGGTCGATGCGGCCCAGGTATTCGAGCTGCCCCTCGGCGTTCCAGCGCACCAGGTCGCCGGTGCGGTACAGCCGGCCTCCACCTTCGCTGTCGAACGGATCGGCCACGAAGCGCTCGGCGCTCAGGCCCGGCCGGTTCAGGTAGCCGCGGGCCAGGCTCACGCCGCCGAGGTACAGCTCGCCCGCGACCCCCTGGGGCACGAGGTTGAGTTCGGCATCCAGCACATGGGCGCTGGTGTGGCTGATCGGCTGGCCGATGGGCACGAGGCTCTGGCCATCGTCCCGGCAGGTCCAGCGCGTGACGTGGATGGTGGTCTCGGTCGGCCCGTAGAGGTTCTGCAGCGTGGCGCCCCTGAGGCGCTGCAGCGTCTCCTTCTGCGTCTCGGCCGGCATCGCCTCGCCGCCGCAGATGATGTGGCGCAGCCGCGTGCTGGCCTCGATGCCTTCGTGCGCGAGGAAGGCCTGCAGCATCGAGGGCACGAAGTTGAGCGTGGTGACCTGGTGGCGCTGGATCAGTTCGACCAGCCGGGCCGGATCGCGGTGGTCGCCAGGATTCGCAACCACCAGCCGCGCGCCCGCGGTCATCGGCCAGAACAGCTCCCACACCGAGACGTCGAAGCCGAACGGCGCCTTGTGCAGCACGGTGTCGCCCTGGGTGAGCCCGTAGGTGCGCTGCATCCAGGCCATGCAGCTGTGCAAGGCATGGTGGCGGATGGCGGCGCCCTTGGGCTGGCCGGTGGAGCCGGAGGTGTAGATGACGTAGGCGAGGTTCTCGCCGTGCAGTGCGACCTGGGGATCGGCGTCGGATTCGCCGCCGAAATCGAGGCTGTCGATTTCCAGCGTGGCCAGGCGGCTGCGGTCGTGCAGGCAGGCGTGCGTGGCGCGGTGGGCCAGCAGCAGTTCGATGCCACTGTCCTGCACCATGTAGGCCAGGCGCTCGGCCGGGTAGTCCGGGTCCAGCGGCAGGTAGGCGCCACCGGCTTTCAGAATGCCGAGCAGGCCCACCACCAGTTCGACCGAGCGCTCCATCGCGATGCCCACCAGTGCGTCGGGCTTGACGCCCAGGGCGATCAGGCGGTGCGCCAGGCGGTTGGCGCGGCGGTTGAGCTCCGAGAAGCTCAATGCCTCGTCGGCGAAGAGCAGCGCGGTGGCGTCCGGCTGCAGTCGGGCCTGCCGCTCGATCATGCGGTGCACGGGCTCGGCCTCTGGCTCGCGCTGCGTGTTCATGCTCCATGCCGCGAGTTGCGCCTGCTCGGATGCGCCGAGGAGTTCGATGTCGCCCACGGCATGCCCGTCATCTCCGGCCAGCGCACCAAGCATCGCGACGTAGTGCGCGGTCATGCGTTCGATGGTGGCGGGCTCGAACAGCTCCGACGCATAAATGAAGCTCGCATGCAGCCGCCCGTCCACATCCTCGCTGGTGCTCAGCACCAGTTCGAACTGCGCCACCGGTGCCGCGAGCGGATACTCTTCCAGTTCAAGGCCGGGCAGTTGCTTCAACGTGCGGGAGTCGGTCCGCTCGTGGCTGAACATCACCTGGAACAGCGGGCTCACGCTCAGGCTGCGCTCGGGCTGCAGCGCCTCCACCAGTTGCTCGAACGGCAGGTCCTGGTGCGCGTGCGCGCCCATTGCGGCCTCCTTCGCCTGCGCCAGCACCTTCGCGAGGCTCATGCGGCTTTCGACCGCGCTGCGCATGACCTGCGTGTTGACGAAGAGCCCGATGACGCCTTCCGTTTCCGCGCGATGGCGGTTCGCTACCGAGACGCCCACGCGGATGTCCTGCTGCCCGGTGTAGCGGTGCAGCAGGGCCTGGAACGCGGCCAGCAGCACCATGAAGAGCGTCGCGCCCTGAACGCGCGCGCGCTTGTGAAGGCCTTGCACCAGCTCGGGCGGCAGGTCGACGCCGTGCCGGGCAGCGGTGTAGTGCCCACTCGGCCGCCGGCTGTGGTCCGTAGCCAGCTGCAGCGCCGGGTTGCCGGTGCCGAGGCGTTCGGTCCAGTAGGCGAGCTGCCTGTCCTTCTCGCCCGCTTCCAGCCAGTTGCGCTGCCATGCCGCGTAGTCGATGTAGCGGACCGGCAGCGGCGGAAGTTCCAACCCATCGCCACGCACCCGCGCGCGGTACTGCGCCACGAACTCTCCGACCAGCAGGTGCAGCGAGCTTCCGTCGGCAACGATGTGGTGCATCACCAGCACCAGCACATGCACCTGCGGCGCGAGCCGGATGACGCCCACCCGCATCAGCGGGCCTGTCGTGAGGTCGAAGGGCGTGGCGCTCAGGCGGCGGGCTTCCTCGCGCGCACGCGCTTCCACATCACCCTGCGCACCAGCCAGGTCGATCACCGGGATGCCGAGATCGGCGTGGTCCTGCACGATCTGTTCGCACAGCCCCTGCGCGTCCGCCTGGAACACCGTGCGCAGCGACGCATGGCGTTCGACCAGCGCCGCAAAACTTTTCTTCAGCGCCTCGATGTCCAGCGACCCATGTAGCTTCAGCGCGCCCGAGATGTGGTACGCCGTGCTCTTCGGGTCCAACTGCCACAGGAACCACTGGCGCAACTGCGCGTAGGAAAGTTCGGCCTTGGTTTCAGGCGGCAGGGCCACGATGGGCAGCTTGGCGAAGTCCACGCCCTGCTTCTGCAAGAGACCGAGAAAGGCCTTCTGCTTGCCCCGCGGCAGGCGCGCGAACCGGTCCGCGATGCTGTGCTTGTCGATCTCCATCAATCCTCCAGGAGGTCGAGCAGTGCGGCCATCTGCGCGAGGTCTTCAGAACCTCCCGCCGCCGCTGTGCCCACCTCTTCCTGCACGGCGCCGGCCATCGCGGCCAGCGTCGGGTTTTCGAAATAGCGCTTGAGGGGCAGCCGCACCGCGAACTGCTTCTGCACCTTGGTCTGCACGGCCAAGAGACTCAGCGAGTGGCCACCCAGCTCGAAGAAGTTGTCGTTGCGGCCGACGCGCTCCGCTTCGAGCACTTCGGCCCAGATGGCGGCAAGTGCTCTCTCCACCTCTCCCATGGGCGGCGCGTACGCACTGCCGCCCGCAAGCTCCGGATCGGGCAGCGCCTTGCGATCGACCTTGCCGTTCGAATTCAGCGGCACGGCATCGAGCACCATGAGAGCCGCCGGCACCATGTAGTCCGGCAGCTTCTGCAGCAGCCGCTCGCGCAGCACCGCGGCATCCACCGTCTGCCCTGCCCGCGCGGACACATAGGCCACCAGCCGCGTGCCGCCCGCGCCCTCTTTCGCCAGCACGACCGCTTCGCGCACCTCGGGCTGCGCGAGCAGCTGCGCCTCGATCTCGCCGAGCTCGATGCGGAAGCCGCGGATCTTCACCTGGTGGTCGATGCGCCCCAGGTAGTCGAGCTGCCCGTCGCCGCGCCAGCGCACCAGGTCTCCGGTGCGGTACAGACGCCCACCCGCCGCACCGAAGGGGGCGGCAACGAAACGCTCCGCGCTCAGGCCGGCCCGGCTCAGGTAGCCGCGCGCCAGACCCGCGCCCGAGACATGAAGCTCGCCCGCCACGCCGACGGGCAACGGGTTGAGGTCGCTGTCGAGCACCCACAGGCCGAGGTCCGGAATACAGGCGCCCACCGGGCTGCTCTGTTCGTCGAGGTCGGCGCGCACGATCGGCCTGTAGGTCACGTGCACCGTCGTCTCGGTGATGCCGTACATGTTGACCAGCTGCGGCTGCTGGTCGCCGAAGCGATCGATCCATGGGCGCAGGCTCTCGGGTTCGAGCGCCTCGCCGCCGAAGATCACGCAGCGCAGCGGCAGGCGATCGCCCGCGGCCAGCGCCGCGCTGTGAATCAATTGACGGAAGGCCGATGGCGTCTGGTTCAACACGGTGACCCGCTGCTCGCGCAGCAGCGCCACGAAATCGTCGGGCGAACGGCTGACCCAGAACGGCACGACCACCAGCTTGCCGCCGGTGCACAGCGCGCCGAAGATCTCCCACACCGAGAAGTCGAAGGCATAGGAGTGGAAGTTCGTCCACACGTCCTGCGCGCCGAAGCCGAACCAGGGCTGCGTCGATTCCAGCAACCGCGTCACGTTGCGGTGGGTCAGCTGCGTTCCCTTGGGACGGCCCGTGGAGCCCGAGGTGTAGATGACGTAGACCAGGTGATCGCCATACACCGCCACCTCGGGCGCATGCGAGGGCTCCGCGCTCAGGTCGGCCGTGTCGAGCGCCAGCACGCGCACGTCGTCCTGCAGCGGAAGCTTGGGCGTCACATGGCTTTGCGTCAGCAGCAGGCGGATGCCGCTGTCCGCGATCATGTAGGCCAGGCGATCGGCGGGGTACTCGGGATCGAGCGGCACATAGGCGCCGCCGGCTTTCAGGATGCCGAGCAGGCCCACCACCATCTCGATGGAGCGCTCCACCGCGATGCCCACCTTCACCTCCGGCCCCACGCCAAGGCCGATCAGCCGGTGCGCGAGCCGGTTGGCGCGTGCGTCGAGTTCGGCGTAGCTCAGGCTTTCATTGCCGAAGACCACCGCCGTTGCATTCGCATGCAATGCGGCCTGCCGTTCGAACCAGCGATGCACGGGCAGTTCGGTGTCGCCGGAGTGCAGCTCTTTCACTGGCTCGGGTTGCGGTGAATCGTCCTCGTCCTGCAGCCCGATGTCGCCCACCCGTGCACCCGGTGCGGCGTGCGCAAGCGCTTCGAGCAGCGCTTCCATCCGGCGCGCCAGCGTCCGAACCATCGCCTCATCGAACTGGCTGCGCGCATGGCTGTAGCTCAGCACCAGTGTCTCGCCCTGGTTCACCGAGAGGGTCATCGGGTAGTTCGTCTCTTCGCGATTCCATACCTCGCCGAAGCGCAGCCGATCCGGCGCGCCCTGCGTCAGCGCCTGGTCCAGCGGATAGTTCTCGAACACCACGATGCTGTCGAACAGGTCTTGGCCGCCCTGCCCCGCCCAGCGCTGGATCTCGTAGAGAGGCGTGTGCTCATGCGCCTGCGCACCGAGGTTCCGGGCCTGCAGCGCGCGCAGCCAATCGCCCACGCGCTGTGCCGGCTGCAGCGTGGCGATCACCGGCAGCGTATTGATGAAAAGGCCCAGCATCTGCTGGGCACCGGGCAGCTCCACGGGCCTGCCCGCCACGGTGGCGCCGAAGCTCACCGTGCGCTGCCCCGTGTGGCGCGCGAGCAGCAAGGCCCATGCGGCCTGCACCAGTGTGTTGAGGGTCACGCGTTCGCGCTTCGCCGCTTCCATCAGCGCGCACGTGCGCTGCGCTCCGATCTCGCAGCGCTGCATGCCATGACCCGCCTGCGCATCGCGCGGCTTGGGCAGGGCGTTGGCGAGCCACGTAGGGCCTTCGATGCGGCCCAGCTGTTCGCGCCAGTAGCGCTCGTCGGCCTCGCCGTCGCGCTGCTGCAGCCACGCGATGTAGTCCGCGTAGCGCCCGCCCTGGGATGCGAGGGCTTCGCCGGCATAGTGCCGCAGCATCTCGCCCATCAGCTGCGAGGTGCTCCAGCCGTCCAGCAGCAGGTGGTGCATGGTCCAGATGAATTGATGCTTGCCGCCCTGCGCGTGCACCAGCACGAGCCGCATCAACGGTGGCTGCGCAAGGTCGAATCCCTGCGCGAGCTGTGCCTGCGCCAGGTCGTCGAGCGCATGAGCCACGTCGGCACGGTCTCGCCAGTCGTGCTCGGCCATCGGCAACTCGATCTGCCGGGCCACCCATTGCAAGGCAGGCTCACCCACGAGAAAGCCGGTGCGCAGCACCTCGTGGCGCTCCAGCAGCGCGCGCCATGCGGCCTTGAAGCGCGCGACGTCGAGCCCGTCGATGTCGACGCGCAGCTGGTTCACGTAGGCGCTGCCGCCGGGCGCATACAGGCTGTGGAACAGCATGCCGGCCTGCATCGGCGAAAGCGGGTACAGGTCCGCGAGGTTCGCTGCCGGAACCGGCAAGGCATCGAGCTGCTGCGGGCCGATGCGCGCCAGCGGAAAGTCCGACGGCGTCACGCCCTCTGCGCCGCTGGTGCAATGCGCCACCAGCGCCTCGAGCTCCCGCTGGAAGCGCTGCACCCAGCCTTCCACGGCGCTGCGGTCGTGGCGCGCCTGGCTGTAGCTCACGCGCAGTGCCAGCACGCCTTCGTGGACCTGGCCGTTGACCGCGAACTCGTGCGTCAGCGGTGCGCCGGCATCCACCGGCGCGCCGCTCGGTTCCTGGGCCAGCACCCATTGCGCGCGCTCGTCGAAACCGGCGTCGAACTGGCCGAGGTAGTTGAAGACCACCTGTGCACGGGGCAACGCGCGCAGCGCCTGTTGGTGCGCGGCGCTACCGAGGTACCTGAGCACGCCGTGCCCCAGCCCCTTGTCGGGAATGCGGCGCAGGCTTTCCTTCACCCGCTTGATGGCTTCGCCCGGTTCGTCCAGTGGATCGAGCGCAACCGGGAACAACGTGGTGAACCAGCCCACGGTACGCGACAGGTCGATGTGGTCGAACAGGTCTTCGCGGCCATGCCCCTCCAGATCGACCAGCACCTTGGCGTGGCCCGCCCATGCGCACAGTGCACGGCCCAGCGCGGTCAACAGCAAGTCGTTGGCCTGCGTGCGATAGGCCGCGGGTGCGTCCTTCAGCAGCGCCTGTGTCGTCGCCCTGTCCAGCCGGAGTTCGACGGTCTGCTGATCGGCGACGGTGTTCGATCCCTCGGGGCGGGCGCACGGCAGGCTGGCGGGAACGTCCGCCAAGGCCTGCCAATGGCCGACCCCGTCGGCATGGCTCTGAGCGTAGCCCTGCAGCGCGGTGGTCCAGTCCTTGTAGCTGCTGCTCTTGGCCGGCAGCACGATGGCCTGGCCCGCGAGGCGCTGGCGGTAGGCGTCCTGCAGATCTTCCAGCAGGATGCGCCAGGACACGCCATCGACCACCATGTGGTGAATGGCCACCAGCAGCCGCGATTCGCCGCCCGGCAGTTCGACAGCGAGCGCGCGCAGCAGCGGTCCGCGCGCGAGATCGAGGCTGCGCTGCGCTTCGTCGCAGAGCGCTTCGAGTTGCGCCGCGTCGCGGGCCTTGCGCACCCACAGCAGTTCGGCGAGTTCGCTTTCCGGCATCGCAGTGTAGTGCTGGTGCCATGCGCCTTCGGCGTCCTGGTCGTAGCGCAGGCCCAGGCTGTCATGGTGCTGCACCACTGCGCGCAATGCCTGCCCGAAGGCCGGCAGCTGCAAGGGCTCGCGGCATTTCAGCAGCACTGCCTGGTTCCAGTGGTTGCGCACCGGCATCTGCATTTCGAAGAACGCATGCTGGAACGGCAGCAGCGGCGCCTCGCCCTCTGCATCGCCGGCAGCCGTGCGCTTCGCATCGCCCACCGGTTCGGCCGCGCCCGCAAGCTGGGCCACGGTCTGGCGTTCGAAGATCTGCCTGGGGCTCACCTTCCAGCCCGCGAGGCGCAGCCGCGCCACGATCTGCAGGCTCAGGATGGAATCGCCGCCCAGCTCGAAGAAGTTGTCGTTCCGGCCCACGCGCGCGAGGCCGAGCACGCCGGTCCAGACCTTCGCGATGGCCTGTTCGGCCTCGCCCTGCGGCGCTTCGTACGCCTTCTCGTCCTGCAGGAGTTCGGGCTCCGGCAGGGCCTGCCGGTCGACCTTGCCGCTCGGACTCAGCGGCAGCGCGCCGAGCACCACGATGGCCGAGGGCACCATGTAGTCGGGCAACGCCCGCGCGAGCCGATCCTTCAGTGCCGCCACGTCGACGGATTGCCCCGCCTTCAGCGACACATAGGCTGCGAGCCGCGCGCCGGTCGGCCCATGGCGCGCAATCACCACGGCTTCGCGCACTTCGGGCTGGGCCAGCAGCTGCGCCTCGATCTCGCCCAGCTCGATGCGGAAACCACGGACCTTCACCTGGTGGTCGATGCGGCCCAGGTATTCGAGCTGGCCGTCGTCGCGCCAGCGCACCCAGTCGCCCGTCCGATACAGCCGCCCGCCGTCCGCGCCGAAGGGATCCGCCACGAAACGCTCGGCCGTGAGCGCGGCGCGATGCAGGTAGCCGCGCGCCAGGCCCGCGCCGCCGAGGTACAGCTCGCCCGCGACGTTGCGCGGCACGAGGTTGAGGTCGGCATCGAGCACGCGCGCACTGCGGTCGCCCACGGGTTGTCCGATGGGTGCGTAGCCTTCTTCGAAACTCGCCGCCCCATCGACCTTCCACAGCATCGGCGTCACCACCGCTTCGGTGGGGCCGTAGCCGTTGATCAGAAGCTCGGGCTTCAAGTGCCGGCGCACCGCGTCGAAGCCTTCGCGCGACATCGCCTCGCCGCCGAAGGAATACAGCTGCACCGGCGGGCAACGACCGGTGTCGCGTGCCCAGTCTGCGAGCTGCCGCAGGTAGGCCGGGGGAAAGCCGGCATTGGTCACCCCGTGGCGCTGCATCGCGTCCAGCGTCTGCTCGGCGGTCCACAGTGATGCATCGCGCAGCAGCAGCGAGGCGCCGCAGCACAGGGCCGTGAAGAGGCGCTCGTGCGCACCGTCGAAGGAGAACGAGAGAAAGTGCAGCTCGCAGGACTGCGGCCCCATCTCGTACAGCACGGCCGTTTCCACGCAATGCGCGGCAAAGGGTCCGTGCGACACCATCACGCCCTTGGGCATGCCTGTCGAGCCCGAGGTGTAGATGATGTAGGCCAGGTTGCCCGCATGCACCGGGATGCCGGGCGAATGCACCGGCTCGGCGGACAGGTCGAGCGTGTCGAGCTGCAGAACGCGCACATGCTCGCCGCAGGGAATGCGCGCCTTCACATGGCTTTGCGTCACGAGCAGGTCGATGCCGCTGTCCGCAACCATGTAGGCCAGCCTGTCCGCGGGATACTCCGGGTCCAGCGGCACGTAGGCGCCACCGGCCTTCAGGATGCCGAGCAGGCTGATCACCACGTCGAAGGACCGCTCCACCGCAATGCCGACGCGCGTGTCCGGGCTCACGCCGAGCGCGACCAGCCGATGGGCCAGGCGGTTGGCGCGGCGGTCGAGTTCGCCGTAGCTCAGCCCCTCGTCGCCGAACAGCAGGGCCGTGGCTTCGGGGCGCTCGCGGGCCTGCCGTTCCATCAGGCGATGCGCGGGCTCGCTGCCCTGGCCGGCCGGTGCATTGACGCCCCACTGCGCGAGCCGTTCCTTCTCGGCGGGTGCGAGCAGGTCGACGTCGCCGACCGCCTGAGCGGGGCTCTCGGCCAGTGCACCGAGCACCGCCAGGTAGTGCCCCGCCATCTGCGCGATGGTCCCCGCGTCGAACAGCTCCTGCGCATAGTGGAAGCTGGCCTGCGCATGGCCCTGCGCGTCTTCGAGAACGCTCAGCGTGAGTTCGAACTGAGCGGCCTGGCCGCCCAGCTCATGATCCTGCAAGGTCAGGCCGGGCAGGTTCTCCAGCGCGCGCAGGTCGCGCCGCTGGTGGTTGAACATCACCTGGAACAACGGGGCGGTGCCCAGGCTGCGCTCGGGCTGGAGGGCCTCCACCAGTTGTTCGAAAGGCAAGTCCTGGTGCGACTGCGCACCCAGTGCGGCATCGCGCGTGGCTTCCAGCGCCTGCAGCAACGTCGTGCGGCTGGTCAACACATTGCGCAGGACCTGCGTGTTGACGAAGAATCCGATGACCTTTTCGGCCTCCACGCGATGGCGGTTGGCCACCGGCACGCCGACGCGGATGTCCTGTTGCGCGGTGTAGCGGTGCAGCAGCACCTGCAGCCCCGTGAGCAGCACCATGAAGAGCGTCGCGCCCTGGGCCTGCGCGCGCTTGTGCAGTGCATCCGCCACCTTCTGCGGCAGAGCGACGTCATGGCGGGCGGCGCGATACCGGCCGTCCGTGCGGCGCGGGTGGTCCGTCGGCAATTGCAGCACCGGGTGCTCGGCGCCGAGATGCGTTTTCCAGTAGTCGAGTTGCCGCTCTTTCTCGCCGGCCTCCAGCCAGTGCCGCTGCCAGACGGCGTAGTCGGCGTACTGGATCGGCAAGGGCGGCAGTCGCGACGGCTGCCCATTGGCCCGCGCGCGGTAGTGCGCCACGAACTCGTCCACGAGAATTTTCAGTGACCAGCCATCGGACACGATGTGATGCATCACGACGACGAGCAGGTGCGTCTGTTCATCCAGGCGGATGAGCGCGACCCGCAGCAATGGATCGGCCGTCAGGTCGAAAGGTGTTTCGGCAATGCGCCGGGCTTCTTCCTGCGCTCGCGCATCGCGCTCGCCATCCGCGAGCGCACCAAGGTCGATCAGCGGAATGTCCAGCCCCACGCGCTGCTGCACCACCTGCTCGACCAGGCCTTCGGCATTCGCGCGGAACACCGTGCGCAGCGATTCATGGCGTTCGACCAATGCGTCGAAACTCGCCTGCAGCGCATCGCGGTTCAGCGCGCCCTGAAGCCGCAGCGCACCCGAGATGTGATAAGCCGAGCTGCCTGGCTCCAGTTGCCAGAGGAACCACTGGCGCATCTGGGCATACGAGGGCGCGCAGGCGGCGCGCGCCGCCTCGTCGCGCGCCAGGATCGGAAACTGCCCGATGGTCAGCCCCTCGGCGCGGATCTTCTGGTACACCGCCCGGCGCTGCGCCGGGTTCAAGCGCGAGAAGCGCTTGCCGATCTGGTCATGGGTGGCCGCGATGTCCATCAGGCGATCTCCAGGCTGTCCATGAAGGCGTCGATGTCGGAGAGAGACTGGGCCACGGGTTTCCTTTCGCTGGCGTCTGCAATGAGTCGGGCCATGTCCATGAGGACGGGCTGCCTGAAAATGTCGGCGACGGTCAGGTCCGCATGCATCGCGCCCTGCGCCCGGGCGACCACCTGCACGGACATGAGCGAATGCCCGCCGAGCTCGAAGAAGTTGTCGTGGCGGCCCACGCGCGCCACACCGAGCACCTCGGCCCAGATCGCGGCGAGCGCTTCTTCCATGGCACCCTGCGGCGCCTCGTAGGCCTGGGCGCTCCCGCGCTCGGGCTCGGGCAATGCCTTGCGGTCGACCTTGCCGTTGGGATTGAGCGGCAAGGCCTCCAGCACCACGATGAGGCCGGGCACCATGTAGTCGGGCAGCGCCTGGCCGAGCCGTTCGCGCAAGCGCGCGGTGTCGACGACCTGCCCGGCCTGCGCCGAGACATAGGCCACGAGCCGCGCGCCGCCCGCGCCCTGGCTCGCGACGACGACGGCCTCGCGCACTTCGGGCTGAGCGAGCAATTGCGCCTCGATCTCGCCGAGCTCGATGCGGAAGCCCCGGATCTTCACCTGGTGATCGATGCGTCCCAGATAGTCGAGCTGGCCTTCGCTGTTCCAGCGCACCAGGTCGCCGGTGCGGTACAGCCTGCCGCCGCCTTCGCCGTCGAACGGATCGGCCACGAAGCGCTCGGCGGTCAGTGCCGCGCGCTGCACGTAGCCGCGCGCGAGCCCCGCGCCGCCCAGGTAGAGCTCGCCCGCGGCGCCCGGCGGCATGAGGTTCAGCTCGGCATCGAGCACATAGGTCTGCGTGTCGTCGATCGGCCGCCCGATCGGCACCTGGCTGCGCCCGTCGTCGCGGCAGGTCCAGTGCGTCACGTCGATGGCGGCTTCGGTGGGGCCATAGAGGTTGTAGAGCGCGGCCTGCGGCAGCCGCCGGAGCACCTCGTTCTGCGCTTCGGCCGGCAGTGCCTCGCCGCTGCAGACGATGCGCCGCAGGCTGGTGCAGGCGTCGACGCCCTGGTGCGCCAGAAAGGCCTGGAGCATCGAGGGCACGAAGTGCAGCGTCGTCACCTCATGCATGCGAATCAGCTGCGCAAGGCGCGCGGGTTCGCGGTGATCGCCGGGGTTGGCCACGGCCAGCCGGGCGCCGAACATGAGCGGCCAGAAGAATTCCCACACCGACACGTCGAAGCTGAACGGCGTCTTCTGCAGCACGGTGTCCGCTTCGCCGAGCTTGTAGGCCTGCTGCATCCACACCAGGCGGTTGTAGAGCGAACCATGGCGGTTGGCCGCGCCCTTGGGATGGCCTGTCGAGCCCGAGGTGTAGATCACATAGGCGAGGCTCTCGCTGTCGAGCGCCACCACCGGGTTGCTTTGCAGGCAGCCGCCGAGGTCCAGCGTGTCGAGCGCGAGCACCGGCACACCGGCCTGCGGCGGCAGGCGCTCTTTCAGGCGAGCTTGCGTCAGCACCAGGGCGAGCCCGCTGTCTTCCACCATGTAGGCGATGCGGTCCACCGGGTATTCCGGATCGAGCGGCACGTAGGCGCCGCCCGCCTTCAGGATCGCCAGCAGGCCGACCACCAGCTCGGCGCTGCGCTCCAGCGCCACGCCGACCTTCACCTCGGGGCGTACCCCCTCTTCGATCAGGCGGTGCGCGAGTTGATTGGCCCTGCGGTTGAGTTCGCCGTAGCTCAAGACTTCCGTGCCGAAGATCAGCGCGGTGGCATTCGGGCACTCCGCGGCCTGTTGCTCGATCAGGCGATGCACGCATTGCGCTTCGCCGCGGCGATGGGTGTTGACGCCCCATTGCGCGAGCCTGGCGCGCTCCGCATCGCCCAGCAGATCCAGTTCGCCGAGCTTCGATGCGGGCTGGCCCACCAGCGCTTCGAGCACGCGCTTGTAATGGCCAGCCATGCGCTCGACAGTCTCCGGCTCGAAAAGCTCGGCCGCATAGCGGAAGTTGGCGCGGATGCCGCCGTCTTCGCGTTCGATGGTTTCCAGCGTCAGCTCGAAGGGCGCCGCACGCTCCTCGAGATCGATGCGCCGCACCTGCAGACCGGGCCAGCCGCGCAGCGGGCGGTCGCCCTGCCCCAGGTGGTTGAACATCACCTGGAACAGCGGCGCAGCGGCGTGTCCTTGCTCCGCGCGCAGCGCCTGCACCACGCGTTCGAACGGCAGGTCCTGGTGCGCCTGGGCTTCGATCGAGGTATCGCGCACCTGCACCAGCAATTCGGCCAGGCTCGTTTGCGCATGCAGGCGCGCATCGAGCACGAGCGTGTTGATGAAGATGCCGATGACGCCCGAGGTCTCCGGACGGCTGCGGCCCGCCACCGGCACGCCGACGCGAATCTCGTTCTGGCCTGTGTAGCGGAACAGCAGGGCATGGAAGGCCGCGAGCAGCGCCATGAACAAGGTACCGCCCTGCGCACGCGACAGCTGCTTCAGTTCCCGCGCGAGGCCGGCCGGAATGTCGAGCGAATGCTGCGAAGCGCTGTAGCGGGCCTCGGCGGCGCGTGGCCGGTCGGTGGTCAGCACGAGCACCGGCTGGCTGGCGCCGAGGCGCTTGCGCCAGTAGGCCAGCTGCCGCTCGCCTTCGCCTTCACTGTTCCCAAGCCACTTGCGCTGCCACAGCGTGAAGTCGACGTAGCCGATCTCCGGCTGGGGCCGCGTGTCCTGCCGGCCCTGCGTTCGCAAGGCGTACGCCTGGGCAAGGTCGTCGAGCATGAGCTGGACCGACCAGGCATCGGAAATGATGTGATGCATCATGAGCAACAGCTGGTGCTCGCCATCGGCCATCTTCAGCAAGGCGCAGCGCAGCAAGGGGCCGGCCGTCAGGTCGAAGGGCGCACGGCAGACTTGGATCACCGCTTCGTCGTAGCGGGATTCGCGCGCATCGGCATCAAGCACGCTGAGATCGGCGAAGGGAATGTCGATGCGAACGTCTGCCTGAACGCGCTGCTCCGGCAGCCCTTCGGGGCCGGGGCCGAACACGGTGCGCAATGCTTCGTGGCGCCTGGCGAGCGACTGCATCGCATCCTGCAGCGCCGCCACATCGAGTGGCCCCGAAAAACCCAGTCCGCCACCGACGTGATAGGCCGTGTTCGCAGGATTCAGCTGCCACAGGAACCACTGGCCCTGCTGCGCAAAAGACACAGGCACGGGGCCGGCAACGTGGCCGCGCACGATGGCCTCGCGCGCAGGCGCCGCATTGCCGCCCTGTTTCAAGCGGCTCTGCAGCATGCTCAGCTGCGCGGGCGAGAGCCTGGCGCGCCGTTCGGAAAGAGGGGATGTTTCGCTCATGATGAAAAACTCGCGGTGATGCGATCCGCTGGCGGATGCGGGTCGTCGGCGGCCGGGGCTTCGCGCTCGATCTCCTCGATCAGCCGCAGCTCGACCAACGCGGCCAGCTCGGCCACCGTCGGTGCCTTGAAGAAATCGGCCGGTTGCAGCTCCACGCCGTAGGCCTTGCGCACGCGGGACAGCAGGCGGATCGCCAGCAGCGAATCGCCGCCCAGCTCGAACAGGTTGTCGTGCGCGCCCACGGGTGCGATGCCGAGGGCTTCGGTCCACAGCGCGGCCAGCCCTTCTTCCAGTTCGCCATCGGGCGCGGCATAGGGTGTGGGCAACGGGGGGCGCGCATGGCTGGCGCGGGCTTCGGTTGGCGTTTCAGCGCCCACCGCGTCGAGCAGGTTGCCGAGCGGACGCAGGCGCGGCGCCAGCGGCGACACGGAGACCACCGTCTGAGGCAGGTCGGGGCCGTTGACGATGCGCTCGAAGGCGAGCACGCCGGTGCGCTCGTCGAGGCCGACGCCTTCGGGCAGGTCCATGTCGGCCGCGGCGCCGACATCGCGCCAGGCATCCCAGTTCACCGAGAACACCGGCAGCGCCGACGTGCGGCGGTGGGCCGTTGCCAGTGCATCGAGATAGGCGTTGGCGGCGGCATAGTCGCTGCGGCCCAGGCCGCCGACGAGCGTGGCGATGGAGGAGCAGAAGAGCACGAAGTCCAGCGGCTCGCCGCGCAGCGCATCGAGCAATGTGCGCGCGCCCGCCACCTTGGGCGCGAAGGCTGCTTCCACCTGCGCCCGGGTGCGCTGCACGATCATGCCGAGCCCCGGGTCCATCACGGCGTGCACCACGCCGTTGACCGCGCCGAAGCGCGCATGCGCCGCCGCCAGGGCTTCGCGCAGCTGGGCGGCGTCGGTCACGTCCGCCGTCACCGTGAGCACTTGCGCGCCGGCGGTTTCGAGTTCGATCAGTTGGCGCAGCTTGCGGCGCAATGCCGCGGGCTGGTCGGTCGAGGCGGCGATGCGCTCCCAGTCGACGCGCGCGGGCAATCGCGTGCGGCCGAGCAGCACCAGCCGGGCCTTCCATGCGCGGCTCAGATGCCGCGCCAGCGCCAGGCCGACGCCGCCCATGCCGCCGGTGATGAGGTACACGCCGCCTTCACGGAGCCGCGGCGTGGCGGGCTGGGCAGGCAGCGGTTCGTAGTTCTTGATCCAGCGATGCGGTCCGCGATAAGCAACAACAAAGTCGTCCAGCGCGGACGCCGCCTCGTCGGCAACCCGGCGTGCCAGGTCGCTTTCGGCTGCGCTTTCCGGTGCGGGCAACACCACGTCGACGACGCGGCAGGCGATCGACGGATATTCCTGGCCCACGACCTTGGCGATGCCGAGCAGGGTTGCCTTCTCGGGTGCCAGCACCTCGGTGCCGGAGACGTCCTCGAGGCCGTCGGTGACGATGGTCAGCGCCATTGGCGTGCGGCCCGATCCGCCCAAGGCGTCGAGCGCATGCACGAGCGCGAGCAGGCTGAAGTACCCGGCTTCGGAGGCGCCTGCATGCGGCGGCGGCACGGACCGGCCGCCGTCGAGGCTCCACAGATGATGAATGCGATGGACAGCGCCCGCTTCGGCTTCCACTTCCCGCAGCAGGGCTTCGTGGTCGGCGCGTTCGCCTTGTCGAAGCGTGTATTGCCGCGGCGCGGTGCGCGCAAAGCGCGAGCCTCGCAGTGCCAGCACCACCTGTTCGCCGCGTTCCCGCAGCGTGCGGGCCAGCCGGTCGGTGAAGCTGTCGATATCGCCCAGGATCAGCGTGCAGCCCGTGCGGTCGGCCTGCTCTGCGGCGGGCGGCAACAACGGCGTGCTTCGCTGCCAGTTCGGTGCATAGAAAAGATCGGCGGCGGCAGCCGGCGACGACGGCCGTGCGGCGGCCCCGGCCTCGACCCAGAAGCGCTGGCGCTGGAAGGCATAAGTGGGCAGCGGCACGCGGCGCCTCTCGCCGCCTTCGTGGCATGCGGACCAGTCGATGTCGACGCCGGCGGTCCACAGGCCCGCGACGGCGTTCGCCAACTGCTGGGTGTTGCGCGCGGTCTGCTGTGCATGCGCCTGGCTGGCCCACAGGCCCGCGGCCGAGCTGCTGCCCGGATGCTGGCGCGCGAGCCCGGTCAGCGTTTCGCCGGGACCGACTTCGAGCACCACGCGGCCGGGCTTGCTGAAGATGTGACGCAGGCCATCGGCGAAGCGCACGGTGTTGCGCAGGTGCCGGCCCCAGTACGCGGGGCTGGTCGCCTCCTGCGCGGTGATCGGTTCACCGGTCAGGTTCGAAATGAAAGGAATGCGCGGCGCGCGACGCGGCACCGATGCGACCAGTTCCTCCAGCGCAGCCACCGCCGGATCGACCAGCCGCGAATGGAAGGCCACGGCGACATACAGGCGGCGCGGCAGATGCTGGCGCGCGCGCAATGCTTCCTCGGCATGCGCGATGGCTTCGGGCGTACCGGCCAGCACGCAGAGCTGCTCGCCGTTCACCGCCGCAAGGTCGCAGCCTGCCGCAAGGAAAGGCGCGAGCTCGGCTTCAGGCAGCGGCACCGCGAGCATGGCGCCGGTCGGCAGCGCCTGCACGAGGCGCGCGCGCTGCGCGACGATGCGCAGCGCGTCTTCCAGAGAAAAGACACCCGCCACGCAGGCAGCGACGTATTCGCCGAGGCTGTGGCCCATCATCAGCGCAGGCTTCACACCGCAATGCAGCCACCACTGCGCCATCGCATACTCGACGGCAAAGAGCGCCGGCTGCGCAACCTCGATGTGGAACAGGCGCTCGTTCGCCAGTGCTTCTTCGCCGGCGGCGGGAAACAGCAGCGGGTGCAGGTCGATGCCGCTTTGCGCGCGCAGCAATGCGATGCAGCGATCGAGTGCCTCGCGGAACACGGCGTGCTCGCGATAGAGTGCCGCGCCCATGAAGGCATGCTGGCTGCCGCTGCCCGGAAACATAAAGACCACCTCCGGCGCGCAGACCGGTGCCTTGCGCGGTGCAGCGGCGGGAGCCGACAGCATCTGTGCGGCCATCTCCGGATCGTTCGCCACCACGGCGCTGCGCCATGCAAAGGCGCGGCGCCCGGTTTGCAGCGTGTGGGCCACGTCTTGCAGAGGCTGTGCGGGCTGTGCCTGCAGATGCGCCGCGAGCTGGGTGCGGCCTTGCGCCCAGGCCGCCTCGCTCTTGGCCGACACGGGCAAGACTTGCCAGCCCGGCGCCGTCGCCGCATTCGCGACAACCGGTGCTTCTTCGAGCACGACGTGCACGTTGGTGCCGCCGATGCCGAAAGAGCTCACGCCCGCACGGCGCGGCATGCGCCCGCCGGCCCACGCGCGCGCCTCGGTGTTCACGTAGAACGGGCTCGCCGCGAAATCGATCTGCGGATTGGGCTGTTCGAAATGCAGGCTTGGCGGCAGCACGCGGTGCTTGAGCGCCATCGTCGCCTTGATGAGCCCCGCCACACCGGCGGCCGCGTCGAGGTGGCCGATGTTGGTCTTCACGGAACCGATGGCGCAGAAACCGCGCCGCTCGGTGTCGGCGCGAAACGCCTGGGTCAGCGCGGCGATCTCGATCGGGTCGCCGAGCGTGGTGCCGGTGCCGTGCGCTTCCACGTAGCCGATGGTGTCCGCCGCCACGCCCGCGATGAGCTGCGCCGCGCGGATGACTTCGGCCTGCCCATCCACGCTGGGCGCGGTGAAGCCGACCTTGGCGGCACCGTCGTTGTTGGCGGCCGAGCCCTTGATCACCGCATGGATCGTGTCGCCATCGCGCAGCGCATCGTCCAGGCGCTTGAGCACGACCACGCCGGCACCGCTGCCGATCAGCGTGCCCGCGGCCTTCGCGTCGAAGGCGCGGCAATGGCCGTCGGGCGACAGGATGGCGCCGGCCTGGTAGCGGTAGCCGCCCTCCTGCAGCAGGTTGAGCCACACACCGCCCGCCAGGGCCATGTCGCAGTCGTGGCCCAGCAGCGCCTGGCACGCGGTGTGCACCGCGACAAGCGATGTCGAGCAGGCGGTCTGCACGGTGACCGCCGGACCGCGCAGGTCGAGCTTGTAGGCGACGCGGGTGCACAGCGAGCCGCCGGAGTTGCCGTTCATCAGCCCCAGCAGGTCGGCGATGCCGCTCTCCGCGCCGAGGCCGAAGGATGGAAGCAGGTTGCGGATCAGGTACAGGTTGGTGCCTTCGCCCGCATAGACGCCGACCTTGCCGGGCCAGCGCGCGACGTCGCAGCCGGCGTGTTCGAGCGAAGCCCAGGCGCACTCCAGGAAGACGCGCTGCTGCGGATCGAGGGTCTCGGCTTCGCGCGGCGTGTAGCCGAAGAAGCCGGCGTCGAACTGGTCGAAGCCGTCGAATGCCACGCCGGCCTTCACGTACTCGGGATCGTCCAGCAGGCTCTGCGGCACGCCGCGCGCGCGCAGTTCGTCGTCGGTGAAACGCGACACCGATTCCACGCCACCCTGCACGTTGCGCCAGAAGGCGTCCACGTCGTCGGCACCGGGAAAGCGCCCGGCCATTCCGACGATGGCGATCTCGATGCCCGTCGGTTCGGAGAGGTCTTGGGAGTTGGACATCAGTTCACTCTCTCTGCCGCCTTGCGGCGTTGAAGCATGGCGGCGCGCTGGCGCAACGCCCGGTCGTCGCCGGCCGTTGCCGCGGCGGCGGACGACGCGGCAACGGCCGGCGCCTGCTCGATCCACTGGGCCAGCGATTCGACGGTGGGGTACTTGAAAAGGTTGACCACGGGGATCGCGGCTTGCAGCCGGTCTTCCAGCAGCCGGTGGGCGCGGACCAGCAGCAGCGAGTGGCCGCCGAGATCGAAGAAGTTGTCGTGCTGCCCGACCTGTTCGACCTGCAGCACCTCGGCCCACACCGCGGCCACGGTTTGCGCAACATGGCCCTGTGGCGCTTCGTAGGCAAGCTCGCTGAAGAAGGCCGGTTCCGGCAGCGCCTTGCGGTCCACCTTGCCATTGGCGTTCAGCGGCAGGCCGTCGAGCACGGCGAAGGCGCGCGGCACCATGTAGTCGGGCAGCACCTGTGCGAGGCGTTCCTTGAGCACCGCGCTGTCGACGGCCCGGCCCGCATGCGCCGCGAGGTAGGCCACCAGGCGTGCGCCCGCCGGGCCGTCCTTCGCCACGACGACGGCCTCGCGCACTTCGGGCTGCGCCAGCAGTTGCGCCTCGATCTCCCCCAGCTCGATGCGCAGCCCTCGGATCTTCACCTGGTGGTCGATGCGGCCCAGGTATTCGAGCTGCCCCTCGGCGTTCCAGCGCACCAGGTCGCCGGTGCGGTACAGCCGGCCTCCACCTTCGCTGTCGAACGGATCGGCCACGAAGCGCTCGGCGCTCAGGCCCGGCCGGTTCAGGTAGCCGCGGGCCAGGCTCACGCCGCCGAGGTACAGCTCGCCCGCGACCCCCTGGGGCACGAGGTTGAGTTCGGCATCCAGCACATGGGCGCTGGTGTGGCTGATCGGCTGGCCGATGGGCACGAGGCTCTGGCCATCGTCCCGGCAGGTCCAGCGCGTGACGTGGATGGTGGTCTCGGTCGGCCCGTAGAGGTTCTGCAGCGTGGCGCCCCTGAGGCGCTGCAGCGTCTCCTTCTGCGTCTCGGCCGGCATCGCCTCGCCGCCGCAGATGATGTGGCGCAGCCGCGTGCTGGCCTCGATGCCTTCGTGCGCGAGGAAGGCCTGCAGCATCGAGGGCACGAAGTTGAGCGTGGTGACCTGGTGGCGCTGGATCAGTTCGACCAGCCGGGCCGGATCGCGGTGGTCGCCAGGATTCGCAACCACCAGCCGCGCGCCCGCGGTCATCGGCCAGAACAGCTCCCACACCGAGACGTCGAAGCCGAACGGCGCCTTGTGCAGCACGGTGTCGCCCTGGGTGAGCCCGTAGGTGCGCTGCATCCAGGCCATGCAGCTGTGCAAGGCATGGTGGCGGATGGCGGCGCCCTTGGGCTGGCCGGTGGAGCCGGAGGTGTAGATGACGTAGGCGAGGTTCTCGCCGTGCAGTGCGACCTGGGGATCGGCGTCGGATTCGCCGCCGAAATCGAGGCTGTCGATTTCCAGCGTGGCCAGGCGGCTGCGGTCGTGCAGGCAGGCGTGCGTGGCGCGGTGGGCCAGCAGCAGTTCGATGCCACTGTCCTGCACCATGTAGGCCAGGCGCTCGGCCGGGTAGTCCGGGTCCAGCGGCAGGTAGGCGCCACCGGCTTTCAGAATGCCGAGCAGGCCCACCACCAGTTCGACCGAGCGCTCCATCGCGATGCCCACCAGTGCGTCGGGCTTGACGCCCAGGGCGATCAGGCGGTGCGCCAGGCGGTTGGCGCGGCGGTTGAGCTCCGAGAAGCTCAATGCCTCGTCGGCGAAGAGCAGCGCGGTGGCGTCCGGCTGCAGTCGGGCCTGCCGCTCGATCATGCGGTGCACGGGCTCGGCCCCTGGCTCGCGATGCGTGTTGACACCCCATTGCGCAAGCCGAGCCTGCTCCGGCGCGCCGAGCAGGTCGATGTCGCCCACCGGCTGTTCGGGACGATCGACCAGCGCCCGCAGGATGGCGACATAGTGGCCGGCCATGCGCTCGATGGTGTCGCGCTCGAACAACTCGGCTGCATAGATCATCGCGAGCGACAGATGGCCGTCGGGCCTCTCGCGTGCTTCGAGCGTGAGCTCGAACTGCGCCGCGAGATCGGGCAGTGCATGGTCCTGTGCCGCGATGCCGGGCAGTTGCGCAAACGCGCGGTAGTCCTCGAACAGGTGGTTGAACATCACCTGGAACAAGGGCGTGTGGCTCAGGCTGCGCTCGGGCTGCAGCGTCTGCACCAGCTGCTCGAAAGGCAGGTCCTGGTTCGCCTGCGCGCCCAGCACGGCGTCGCGGGCCTGCGCCAGCACGCGCGACGCGCTCAGGCGGCCGTGGACCGGATTGCGCAGCACCAGCGTGTTGACGAACATGCCGACCACACCTTCGACCTCCATGCGGTTGCGGTTGGCAATGGGCGCACCGATGCGGATGTCTTCCTGCCCCGTGTAGCGATGCAGCAGCGACTGGAAACCTGCGAGCAGCACCATGAAGAGCGTTGCGCCCTGGGTGTCCGCCATGCCGCGCAGCTTGCCGAGCAGGCTGGCCGGCAGCTCGAAGGCATACCGCGCCGCGCTGTAGCCGGCCTGCGCCTGGCGCGGATGGTCGGTGCGCAGGTCCAGCACCGCCTGCGTGTCGCCGAGATGCGCGCGCCACCAGGCCAGTTGCCGTTCGCCCTCGCCTGCCGCAAGCCACTCGCGCTGCCAGAGCGCGTAGTCGGCGTACTGGATGCGCGGCGCAGGCAGTCGCCTGGCTTCTCCACCCAGATGCGAGGCGTAGCCGGCGGCCAGCTCGTCGATCAGCAACTGCATCGAGGCGCCGTCGGAAATGATGTGGTGCATCACCACGGCGAGCACATGGGTGTCGTCGGCGGTGCGGATCAGCGCGGCGCGCAGCAGCGGGCCCTGCGTCAGATCGAAGGGCTCGGCCTTGAGGCGCCGGGTTTCTTCTGTCAATTGCTCCTCGCGCTCCCCGCGCAAGTCGATCATCGCCAGCGGCACGGTGCCGGAGGTCTTGATCCATTGCTCCGCATGGCCATCGGCGCTGGCGCTGAATACCGTGCGCAGCGATTCGTGGCGCATGACGAGGTCATCGAGCGCGGCGCGCAAGGCATCGGCATTCAACGCTCCCGTGAGTCGAAGCGCGCCGCTCATGTGATAGGCCGCGCTTCGGGGATCGACGCGCCAGAGGAACCATTGCCGCTCCTGCGCATGCGAAAGCGGCATCGGCAGCAGCCGCCGTTCTGCCGAGAGCACGGGAATCGGCGCGAGCTGCGGGCGCACGCCTCGCGCCCGCAGTTGCCGGATGGCCGTTGCGCAAGCCTGCAGGCGCGGCTGCTCGAACAGCATCCGCGCCGGGAAGTCGATCTGCCAATGCGCCGAGATGCGCGCGGCAGCCTGCGTGGCCGTGAGGGAACTGCCGCCGCGGTTGAAGAAGTGGGCATCGCGAGCCAGCGCGCGGTCGTCGTCGCCATGTTTCCAGACCTCGCGCCAGATGTCGGCGACGGCCTGCTCGACCTCGTCCAGCGGCGCCTCGGGGGCCGCCCCGCTGGGCCCGCCCCGCACGAAGGCGCCGTGCTGGTAGACCGCATACGCGTCGGCAGTTCCGTCGATCCAGCCCGCGCGGCAGGCGCTGCGCTGCAGCTTGCCGCTGGTGGTCTTGGGAAGGCCGCCCGGGTTGAGCAGCAGCACGACCGACAGGGGCTCGCCGAACACCTCGCTCACGGCTGCACCCAGCGCATCGACCAGCACCTCTGGCGGCACCAGCTTCTGCATGCTGCGCGACACCTCTGCCGCCACGCCGATGCCTTCGCCGCCGGCACCCTGCACCGCAAAGACCGCGACCCGGCTCTTGCGCACCGCGTCGACCTCGGCCTCGATGAGCCGCTCGATGTCCTGCGGATAGATGTTGTGGCCGCGGACGATGATCAGGTCCTTGATGCGTCCCGTGACGTAGAGCTGGCCTTCGTGCATGAAACCGAGATCGCCGGTTCGCAGCCAGCGCCGGCCATCGCGCAGGACGAAGGTCTCGCGGGTCTCGCGCTCCTTGCCCCAGTAGCCGAGGCAGATGCTCGGGCCGCTGGTCCATATCTCGCCGATCTTTCCGGGTGCCGCCGGCAGCAGCGACTCGACGTCGACGATCTCGACGAGATGGCCTGGGGCCGCGACGCCGCAGCCGACCAGCATCGTGCCCTCGTCGGCCGGCGTGCCGGTGCCACGGGCCAAGCCGTCGGTGGAGAAGGTGCGCGCCGTCATGCCGTCGCCGCGCATACCGCCGGTGACGAACAGGGTCCCCTCGGCCAGGCCGTAGCAGGGGTAGGCCGCGCGCGGATCGAAGCCCGCGGCGGCAAAGCGCGCGATGAATTCGGTTTCAGTGTCTTCGCGGACCGGCTCCGCACCTGTGTAGGCCACGCGCCAGCTCGACAGATCGAGCTGCGCCAGCCGTGCATCGTTCACGCGCTCCAGACAGAGGCGGAAGGAGAAATCGGGCCCGCCGCTGTGAGTGGCGCGATGGCGCGAGATCAGCTCGAGCCAGCGCACCGGGCGCTCGAGAAAATAGCCCGGCGACGTGAGCACCAGCGGAATGCCGTTGTAGAGCGGCAGAAGCAGCCCGCCGATCAGGCCCATGTCGTGATAGAGCGGTGCCCAGCAGACGAACTTGTCTTCGGGCCTCACGCCCATGCCGTGCGTCATGGCCGCTTCGTTGGCGATCAGGTTGCCGTGCGACACCATCACGCCCTTGGGCGCCGAGGTCGAGCCCGAGGTGTACTGAAGGAAGGCAATGTCGTCTTCGGCAGGCTCGAAGGGCTTCCATGTATCGGCAAGCGTCGCGTCCACCGCATCGACGGCGATGATCTCCGCGTCGCCGAACTGGCCGGCGCCCGCGCTCATCGCACGCGAAATGGCGGCGGAGGTCAGCACGCAGCGAGCCTCCGAATCGGCGGCAATGCCGGTGAGCCGCGCCAGGTGCTGCGGCCGCATGGACTCGGGCGGAAACACCGGCACCGCGATCACGCCGCTGTAGAAGCAGGCCAGCATGCACACGGCGTAGTGGTCACCGTTGTCGAGCATGATGAGAGCGCGCTCGCCCTTGGCGAACTGCTGCTGCAGCCGGGCCGCAAGGGCGCGCACGCGGCGCTCGAAGACACCGTAGCTGATCGGGTCTTCGTGGTACTCGCCGTTCACGGTGCCAGCCACGGTGAGCCAGATGTCGCCCGGCCGCGTGCGTGCCAGCGCGCGCAGGTGGCCCACGAAGTTCCTGGGCTGCGGGTTTGCCTTTTGCGGCATCTCGGTCATGTCGTTTCTTCCTTTGCGCGCCAAGCGAGCGCGGCTGCATAGCCGGTGGGCGCCCTGAGCGCCACGGCTTGAAAATTCGTCCATTCGGGAACGGCGCATTCGAGAGCGAAGCGCCCGTTCGTGCCGGGCCGGATGCCGATCGATTTCAGGTGTTCGGCCACGCCGACGCCGATGGCCTTGAGCAGCGCTTCCTTGCCCACCCAGCAGGTGTAGAGCGCATGCAGCCGATCGGCGGCATCGCGTACTTCTTCGCACTCGCGCGCAGTGAATGCCAGTGACGAGATGGCCTCGACGTCGACATCGGCCTTGCACGCTTCGATGTCGATGCCGATCTCGCTCACCGTCCGTGCATCGCCCAGCGCGATGAGTGCATGCGACCCCGAGTGCGAGACGTTGAACTGCGGCGCGCCACCGTCTACACGCTCGATCAGCGGCTTGCCATGCAAGCTCGCCACAAGCGGCACCTCGGCGGGCTTGCAGCCCACGCGCCTTGCAAGCAGATTGCGAAGCGCGGTCCGTGTCGCGGTGAAACGCACGCGGTCGGCGGTTCTCGCGAACCTGTCTGCCTTTGCAAGCTCGTCGGGCGTCAGCACCCGCCGCGCCGCCGGCACCTCGACGGTCAGGCCGAAGTCGAGGCGATACACCTCGATGCCCGCGGGCAGCGGATCAGGCCAGGGCGTGAGATGCATGGCGATCTCGTGCGGCGACCTTGCCGAGGCGCTGCGAGAGCGCCGCCAGGAATGCCGTTTCCTGCTGGCGGAGGAAGAAGTGCCCGCCGCCGAACCAATCGAGCGAAAAGGCGCCACCCGCCTCGGCAGACCACGCGCAGATGCGCTCGGCTTCGATGTCGTCCTCGCGCCCCGCAAAGACATGCACCGGCATTGGCAGCGGCGGCTCGCCCGCGTATCGAAAGCCTTCGCAAACGCGGTAGTCGGCGCCGAGCACGTCGAGGGTGATGCGCATCAACTCGGCGCTGGCAAACACTTCTTCCGGCGTTCCGCCCTGCTTGCGCAAGTCGGCGATCAGCGAGGCTTCGCCGGTCTTGTCCGCGAAGCGGTCGGGATCACGCCGAGACGGCGCGGCGCTGCCCGAAGCAAGCAGCGCAACAGGCAATGCGCGCCCCATCGACCGCCATCGGCACGTCATGCCGTAGGCGAGCAATGCACCCATGCTGTGGCCGAAGATCGCGAACTCGCCACGCATGGGTTCGGCCTGCTCCACGCACAGTTGTGCGACGAGGCTGTCGAAATCCTGAACCAGGCTTTCCGCCAGGCGGCTCCCTCGGCCCGGCAGCTCCACGGGCACGATGCGGATCCAATGCGGCAGCAGGCGGCGCCAGCGCAGGTACATCGTGGCGCTGGCGCCCGCGCACGGCAGGCACAGCAGCGAGACACTCGTCTGCACGTGCGTCAACCGGCCGCGGCTTGGGTGGTCGTCGGATTTTTTTCCTGCTGCGCCATCCACTCGCGCAGCGACCGGGGCCGCATATCGGTCCACGCCTGCTCGACGAAGGCGAGCACGGCCTTCTTGTCGCCGCTCACGCCATCGACCGCGGTCCACCCCTTCGGCACGGCCTTCCAGTGGGGCCAGATGGAATACTGGTCTTCGTGGTTGACCAGAACAATGAAGGTCTCGTCTTCGCGATCGAAGCAGCTCGTCGACATGGATACGTCCTTATACGGTTGAACAGAAGGAGCGAGGCAAAGGCCCGGCGGGCCATCTCTTCGCTCCTGCTCAACAAGACGTTTCAGGACGGGATCTGTTCACTCCGGGGTGGAAGGCGGCACCAGGCCGGCCAGCAGCCACAGGCGGGCTGCCTTGTCGTAGGCCTTGCGATGCAGAGGATCGGCAACGAGCCAGGCCATCATCTCGTCGCGCGCGGCCGCATCGAAGTTCTCGCGGTCGTGCTCGCGCTGCACCCATTGCCATGCGGCGCTCCAGATGGGGTCGTCCTGTTCTTGTGTCATGCGTGAAGGGTGTGTGGCATTGCGCGGCCGCACGATGCGCCGGCGCCAAGGATTTCACCTTACACCAATCCCGCGCGCGTCCGGCCGCGTTCAGTCGTCCTCGAGCAGGCGGCCGCATTCCTTGATCGCCTGCGCCGCTTCGGCGATGAGCCCGTTCACCAGGCCGAGCGCGCAACCCAGGCGCAGCGCAATCTCGCGCTGCGTGAGGCCTTCGAGCCGGTAGAGCTCGAACACCAGCCGCGTTCGCGCGGGCAACGCTGCCAGCACCTTGTCGATCGCATGGATCGCCTGGCGCTCGCGCATCAGGCGGTCCGGCGCAGGAGCGCCGGCCACGTCCAGTGTCTCGACGTCGATATCGAAGGTGCGGTAGCTGGCCTCGACCGTGTGGCGCCGGCAGCAGTCGAGCGCGACGTTGCGCACCACCTGGCAGCAATAGCCGATGGGCCGGTCGGCCTTGCGCACGCAGGGGCCGTCGGCAATCTTCAGGTAGGCGTCCTGCATGACATCGTCGGCGAGCTCCGCAGTGCGGACGATCCTTCGCGCCACGCGCAGCAGCTGCGGACGGTTCGCGATGAAGACCTCCGCGAGCGTGGGTTCGGGCAGATGCAGCGCCATGTCGATGGGTTCTCTCATCATGCGAGGCGGGGCGCAGACCGCCCGGAAGAACGTCGGCGAAGGTGAAGACCTGTGAACATGAAGACGTACTCCTGAACTGCTCAATACAAATGAGAATTATTACTACTTGTGGATACGAAAAAGCTCCATTTCCCAACCCCTTCATGCTCCATACCCAGTAGACGTTTGAGCACGCCAAAGCGAGACAGCCGGCGTGAGGAAATCAGGCAACCAAACGTTCGCCGATGGTGGGACGGCCGCATGACAGAAGGATGATGGCGACGCGCGCGCATCTAGAATTTCGCCCCTTTCCCCGATCCCTCCCTCATGAACATCGTCGTCAACGAAGAACTCAAAGCCTATATCGATCCATTGACTCCGGAGGAACACGAGGCGCTGGAACGCAGCATCCTCACCGAAGGCTGCCGCGACGCGCTGGTGCTGTGGGGCGACGTGCTGGTGGACGGCCACAACCGCTACGGCATCTGCCAGAAGCACGGCCTGCCATTCCAGACGGTGCAGAACACACGCTTCAAGACCATCGAGGACGTGCACCTCTGGATGATCGACCAGCACCTGGGCCGGCGCAGCATCTCCGATTTCCTGCGCGGCGTGCTGGCGCTGCGCAAGAAAGACATCGTCGACGAGCGCCGCGCACGCGCATTGGCCGAGACGGCGCCATCGCACGACGACGATGCGCCATTCGATGCCGACCCGCCCGCAGCCGGACCGTCCGCGGACAACGCCCCTGCCCTGCCCCCGCCCGCGCCTCTCCGCAGCCGCGAAGCCATTGCCCGTGCCGCACGCCTGAGCAGCAACCAGGTCGTGATGATCGAGAAGATCCAGAAGCAGGCCGCGCCTGAACTGGTGGCGGCCGTGAAGTCCGGCGTGATCTCCATCAACACGGCCGCGGCCGTGGCCAGCCTGCCCGCCGAAGAGCAGGTTTCCGCGGCCAACGCGGGCAAGGACGAACTCAGGCAGGCCGCCAAGCGCGTTCGCGAAGCCAGGCGCAAGCCTCGCGAAGAGCCGGCCGAATCCGCGGAATCAAATCCGGTCGATCAGCCCGCAAAGCAGTCCGACGTTGTGCAACTGCTGGAGCAGCGCGTGGCCGAATTGACGGCCGAGAACGACGCCCTGCGCAGGCAAATCGCCGAGCTGGAAGCGCAACTCGTGAACTGACCCGCCTGCCAGGTCGACTGGCGGCTACAGCCGGATCTCGCTGATCTTCGCGCCCGAGATGGAGACGCCGGCTTCGAGGCCGACATTGGTCAGCACGAAGCCGACCACGGGCTGCTGGATCGTGTTGGTGTCGATGCTGCCGTTGGCGCCGAAGGTCGCGGCGGCCACCGTGGCATCGGCGCCGGCCGTCCATCCCTTGCTGCTGCGGAACTTGTCGAGCGCGGCCTGGGTGGTGAACACGTAGATCACCGCCTTCGATTGCGCGCCGGCCTGGAAGCCGATCGAGCCCGCAGTGGTGCTGTAGTAGGCCTGCGTGCGTCCGCCCGCGCGCAGCGCGCCGCGGCCGTACTCGGCGCCAATGCCCATGCTGGCCCCGACCACGGCGGGAAACACCAGCACGCCCTTCGACGAGGCAACCAGTTCGCGCGAGCCCCTGGCGGACTCGTACAGCTTGGACAATGCGGCGTCGACCTGGGCGTCGATCGAAGCGCGCGACGATGCGCTGCTGGCCTGGTCCTGGGGCCGCGTGGTGGTGCAGCCCACGACCGCGATGCCACCGACTGCGACGGCACACGCGAGAGCAAGACTGCGGAGATGAATGGATCGCATGGCGCTCTCCTTTGCAAGTGAACGATAAAGGCCGAGTGTTTTCACGCTGCTCGGCGGCCTGCTGTTCGACTCATGCTAGTTCCGGAAAGTCCTGTGGGAATCGACTTGCGGAATCGGCCTACGTGAAGTCGCGCTCTCGAAGAACCCCGCCCGGCCAGCAGGCCGATGCAGAACAGTGCTTGCTTCAGCGCCGCATTGCCGGCGGCTTCCCAAGCGACTTCTCGAAAAACTGGAGGAGCGCCTGCACGCGCGCCGTGCGGCCCTGGCGCGTGGGCACCAGCGCAGTGACCGGGGCGCTGTCCAATTCCCAATCGTCCAGAACGCGCACCAGGGTGCCTTGGGCGATCGACTCGGCAGCGTCCCACTCGGAGCGCAGCACGAGGCCGAGCCCTTGCTCCGCCCATTCGCGCGCCACCGTGCCGTCATTGCAGGTGTAGGCCGGCACGATGCGCACCGTTTCGCGTGCCTTCTGCCGCTGCGCCGCATCCGCCGCCTGGGCCGCAACCGCCGCCGGACGATGGAAATGCCACAGCGTCACGTCCTCCTCGTTCTCGCGGATGCTGATGCAGCAGTGCTTCAGCAGATCGCGCGGCTCCTGCGGTGCTCCGTGCGTGCGCAGATAGCCAGGGCTCGCGCACAGCCAGCGCTCGTTGAATGCCAGCGTGCGCGCAACCCACGACGAATCGCGCACCACGCCGATGTGGATCACCACGTCGGAATCGTGCCGGTCGGGCCAAGGGGTTTCTCTCAAATCGAGCTGCAGCCCGAGCGAAGGGTGCAGCCGCGCAAAGCGCGCCAGCATGGGCGCGATGCGCTGCCTTCCGTAGCCGAACGGCGCCGCGATGCGCAGTGTTCCGGTCAGCTTGCGGTCGTTGCGCTGGAACGACTGTGGCAGCGCCTCGAGGCCCGCCAGCAAGGCCGCCGCTTCGCGGGCGAAGCGTTCGCCTTCGGGCGTCAGGCGGAGGCGCCTTGCGGTACGGACCGCCAGCGCCAAGTCGAGTGTGGACTCGAGCTTGCGCAACCGCATCGACAGCGCGGGCGGCGTGACGTTGAGCGCCCGCGCGGCGGCGCTCAACGAGGGCGCCTGCGCCAGCGCGACGGCGAGCTGGAGGTCTTCGATGCGGAGCATTCAGCTGGGCTTAACGATTGATGCAGTTTCATTAAACCATGCAAGCCCCTCGAATCCCTACAGTCGGCCCATGCACACACCATCGCACCTCGCGGCGCTCGACACGCCGGCCGCCCTCATCGACCTGCCGCGCATGCAGCACAACATCGACCGCATGCAGGCGCGCATGAACGCGCTCTCCAAGCGCTTTCGCCCGCACGTGAAGACCACCAAATGCACGCCGGTCGTGCGCGCGCAGCTTGCCGCAGGCGCCCAGGGCATCACCGTTTCCACGCTCAAGGAGGCCGAGCAATTCTTTGCAGACGGCATCACGGACATCCTGTATGCGGTCGGCATGGCGCAGCAACGTCTGCCGCAGGCGCTTGCCTTGCGGCGCAAGGGCTGCGACCTGAAGATCATCACCGACAGCGCGGCCTCGGCCGCCGTCATCGCCGAGTTCGGCCGCGCGCATGGAGAGGCGTTCGAAGTCTGGATCGAGATCGACACCGACGGCCACCGCTCCGGCATCAAGCCCGACGAGGCGGCGCTGCTCGAGGTGGGACGCACCTTGCATGCGGGCGGCATGCGGCTCGGCGGCGTGCTCACGCATGCGGGTTCCAGCTATGACCTCGACACGCCCGACGCGCTGGCCGCCATGGCGGAACAGGAGCGCGCGGGCTGCGTGCATGCGGCCGAGCGCCTGCGCGCGGCCGGCCTGCCCTGCCCCGTGGTCAGCGTCGGCTCCACACCCACCGCGCTGTCGGCAGAGCAACTGGACGGCGTGACCGAAGTGCGCGCCGGCGTCTACGTGCTGTTCGACCTGGTGATGAAGAACATCGGCGTCTGCGACACGTCGGACATCGCGCTCAGCGTGCTGACCACCGTCATCGGCCACCAGGCCGACAAGGGCTGGGCCATCGTGGATGCGGGCTGGATGGCGATGAGCCGGGACCGCGGCACGCAGAAGCAGAAGCGCGACTACGGCTACGGCCAGGCTTGCGGCATCGACGGCACGGTGCTCGAAGGCTATGTGCTGAGCGGCGCCAACCAGGAGCACGGCATCCTGTCGCGCAAAGGCATGCCCGACGCGGACATTGCAGCGCGCTTTCCGATCGGCACACAGCTTCGCATCCTGCCCAACCACGCCTGCGCCACGGGCGCCCAGTTTCCCGAGTACCACGCGCTGGCGCAGGACGGAACGCTGGCAACCTGGAGCCGGCTTCACGGCTGGTAAGAGAAACCATGAGCAGCAGCATTCAACCCCTTGCGCCGGCGGCCCTTGCCGCACCGGGCGGACACTACAGCCACGCCACCGTGGCCAACGGCTTCGTCTTCGTCTCCGGGCAATTGCCCATCGCGCCCGACGGCACCCGGCTTGCGGAGGCTTCCTTCGAACAGCAGACGCGCCAGGTGCTGGACAACGTGAAGGCGGCATTGGTGGCCGCCGGAAGCGGCATCGATCGCCTGGTACAAGTGCGCGTCTATCTCGACGCGATCGAGAACTGGCCGGCCTTCAATGCGATCTATGCCGAGTGGGCCGGCGATGCCCGGCCCTCGCGCGCCATCGTGCCGACGGGGCCACTGCACTTCGGCCTCAAGGTCGAGGTGGAGGCCGTCGCGCTGGGCTGAACGTTGCGGGCGGCGCCGCCGCATTGCTGACTTGCGCGCAAGAAACCCGGGCAAATCGAAAGTTCTGCAAGATATCTCCCAATTCCTAATTGATAATGATTGCTATTTACTTTTAGAGATAGCACGTGTTGTCGACCTCAAGATCCAAGGGCACGGCCCGCGCCGGCGCCCGCCTTGCACCAGGAACCCCCTCCCTTCCTCCTTTCCGGAAATCGACTCTCAGCCTCGGCACCGGCGCCACGCTGCTGGTTCTGTGCGCCGCCACGCAAGGCGGGCGCGCCTACGCCCAGGAAGCCACGGACAAGGCCGCGGCGCTGCCGACAGTCACCGCCACGGCGGCGGAAGAAACGCCGCAGCACCTCGGCGCCAAGGTGAGCAGCGGCGCCCTCGGCGCACGCAGCCAGCTCGAGACGCCTTTCTCCACCACCGTGGTCAAGAGCGAAGACCTGGCGGAGCGCCAGGTGTCCAAGCTGGGGGACGTGTTCGCACTCGATGCCTCGGTGTCGGACAACAGCGGCGCCTACAGCAGCTGGGCCAGCTACATCACCGTGCGGGGCCTGCCGCTGGACTGGCAGAACGGCTACCGGATGGACGGCAAGCCCTTCCTGAGCTATGCCATCACCCTGCCCTACGAGCACTTCGAGCAGATCGAGCTGCTCAAGGGATCGTCCGGCTTCATGTACGGCTTCGGATCGCCGGGCGGCATCGTCAACTACGTGACCAAGAAGCCGACGGACCGGCCGCTGCGAAGCATCGAGCTCGGCTACAAATCCAACAGCGTGTGGAGCGAACATGTCGACCTGGGCGGACGCTTCGGCGCCGACGACCGGTTCGGCTACCGGCTCAACGCCACGCATGAAGAAGGCAAGACCTTCAACGACGGCGGCATCCGCCGCGATTCGGTGTCGCTCGCGCTCGACGCCAGGCTGACGCGCGACTTGACCTGGAACTTCGACGCGCTGTACCAGAAGCGCAAGTCGACCGACCAGACCCCATCGATCTCCACCAGCGCCTATACCGGCAGCCGCCTGCCCACCGCCGTGCGCGGCGACGACCAGCGGCTCCTGGGCCCGGGGCAGCACCTCACCACCGATCTGCAGCTCTACTCGACTGGGCTCCAGTACAAGCTGACACCCGACTGGACCCTGAGCACCAGCTACAGCCACAGCACCTCCAAGCGCAGCCGCAACGAAGGCATTCTTTATCTGCAGGATGCCAGCGGCAACTACGACGACTACCGCTCCGACACGCGCGAAGGCCATCGCTTCGACCAGTGGCAGGCCATGGCCGAGGGCAGGCTGCGCACGGGGTCGATCGAACACCAGCTGACGCTCGGCGCGTCGTGGCAGAAGCAGGTGAACGACTACAGCGGCAACAGCGTCTACCAATGGATCGGCACCGGCAGCATCTTTGGGCAGAACACCAATGCCTACGCCAGCACGACCGACCTCAGGCTCTACCGCAACAGCGACATCACGCAACGCGCAATCTTCGCGAGCGACACCCTCAAGCTGTCGGACCGCTGGTCGGTGCTGGCCGGCCTGCGCAGCACCAACTACGAACAGAGCGGGTACGGCACCGACGGCATCAAGACCTCGGAATACGGCAAGAAGGGCGTGCTGACGCCGACGCTGGCGCTGATGTTCAAGCCCGCGCCCGACACCACGCTCTACACGAGCTATGTCGAATCGCTCGAGCAAGGCAGCTCCGTCAGCAGCCTCTACGCGAACAACGGCGAGTTGCTCAAGCCGCTCAAGAGCAAGCAGTACGAGCTGGGCATCAAGACCGACCGCGAGCGCTGGAGCGCCACGGCCGCGCTGTTCCGCATCGAGCGCGGCGCCGAGTACGCCAACAGCGCCAACGCGCTGGTGCAGGACGGCCAGTCCATCTACCAGGGCCTCGAACTCGGTGCCTCCACGCGCCTGGGATCGCAGTGGCAGGTCGGCGCCAACCTGATGTTCCTCGATGCTTCGTACAGGCGCGGCAGCGACAACACCGGCAACCGCGTGGCGGGCGCGCCGAATTTCGTGGCCACGGCGCAGGTGTCGTACGCGGTGCCGCAGGTGCCGGGGCTGAAGCTGTCGGCCGACGCCAAGTACACGGGCAGCACGATGCTGAATGCGTCCAACCAGCTGAGGCTTCCGGGCTACGCCATCGCCAACATCGGTGCGAGCTACGCCACGCGCATCAACGGCCATGACACCACCTTCCGCGTGGCGGTGAACAACCTGACGAACAGGCGCTACTGGGAATACCAGTACGACAACTACATCAAGCCCGGCGACCCGCGCACGTTCAGCCTGAGCGCCAAGCTCGATTTCTAGGCGTCATCGCGGCGCGCTGCCCGGCGGGATGGAAGAATGAGCACCTTCCTTCCAAACTGCCTGAGCCCGCGCTCCGGACGCCATGCCCCATCCCACTGAAGCCCCGATCAGCGAAACCACCATCGTGGAAGCCGCCCATGCGTTGCGCGGGCGGGCGGTTCGAATGCTCGAAGAACTCGTCGCGCACCCTTCGCTGCTCGGGCATGAACAAAGCGCGCAGGCCTTCATGGCGGAGACCTTCGCGAGCCTGGGGCTGCGCGTCCACCAGTTCGAGATCGACGAGCAAAAGATCCGGCAGCATCCGGGCTACTCTCCCTCCATCGTTCCCTACCAGGGGCGCACCAACGTCGTCGGCATTCATCAGCCCGACGGGCCGCACAAAGGCCGCTCGCTGATCTTCAACGGCCATATCGACGTGGTGCCGACCGGCGCCGAAGTGCTCTGGAAGCATCCGCCTTTTCAGCCGGTGATCGAGGGGGACCGGCTCTACGGCCGCGGCTCGGCCGACATGAAGGCGGGCATTGCCGCGTACACCATGGCCTATGCGGCGCTGCAATCCCTGGGGCTGGAACCGGCGTCGCCGGTGTACTTCCAGTCGGTGGTCGAAGAAGAGTGCACGGGCAACGGCGCACTGGCCTGCCTGGTCGAGGGTTATCGCGCCGACGCAGCCATCATTCCGGAGCCGCTCGGCGGCGTGACGACCTGCCAGATGGGCGTGCTGTGGTTCGCGCTCGAAGTGCTGGGCAAGCCGGTGCATGCCTCGGTGGCGCAGACCGGCGTCGGCGCCATCGATTTTTCGCTTTATCTTTTTTCGGAACTCAAGAAGCTGGAGCAGCGCTGGAACGAACCTGCCAACCGCTACCGCAGCTATGCGCACCACGCGCATCCGGTCAACTTCAATCTTGGAAAGATAGAGGGTGGCGAATGGGCCTCGTCGGTGCCCTCGGCCTGCCGCAGCGACATTCGCATCGGCTTTTATCCCGACATGAACGTGGCCCGGGCCAAGGCCGAAGTCGAAGCCGCGCTGGCTTCGGCCTATGCCGCACATCCGGCCCGCGAGAGCCTCAGCTACAAGCTGATCTATGAAGGCTTCCAGGCCGACGGCTTCGATCTCGACCTCGATTCGCCGATCGTGACCGAGCTTTCGAAGTGCTACCAGGACATCGTCGGCGAGCCGCTGGAGCCCCGGGCCTTCACGGGCACGACCGATGCGAAGTTCTTCAACATCTACGGCCAGACCCCTGCCGTCTGCTACGGCCCGACGGGCTCCAGCATCCACGGCATCGATGAGTGGGTTTCCATCGACAGCCTGATGCAGGTGACCGCCGTGCTGGCGGTGTTCATGGCCGGCTGGTGCGGCGTCAATCGCACCGCGTGACCTGGCTGTGATCTATCGCGCAACTGGTTTCAAGAAGATTTCGACACGCCGGTTCTGCATGCGTCCCTCTTCAGTTGCATTGCTTGCCACTTGCTGGGTCTGGCCCCGCCCCTCGGTAGTGAGGCGTGTTTTCGCTACGCCGCGGTCTGCCAGATAGCTTCCCACGCTCTGTGCCCGACGCTGCGACAGCGTCATGTTGTGGTCCGGGTTGCCAGTGCTGTCGGTATGCCCGACCACTTGGGCGTTGATGCCCGGCTCCTGGGCGATGGTCTGGGCCACGCCGTCCAGCACGCTTCGAAACGAAGGCTTGATGGTGGCGCTGTCGCTGTCGAAAGTCACCTGGCTGGGAATATTGACCTTCAGCGAGCCGTCCGGCTGCTCGGTGATCTGTGTGCCGGTGCCTGCCGTCTGGCCGGACAACTTGTTGCGGATCGCTCCCCAGTTGTAGCCCACGCCCGCGCCCACCGCAGCGCCGACTGCCGCACCGATGGCCGTGCTCTTCTTGTTGTGGCCCATCAGGTTGCCGACACCCGCACCGACGACAGCACCTGCGCCCGTGCCCACGGCCGTATGGGTTCCCTGCTCGGTCGCGCAACCCGCGACGAGTGCCGTGGCCATTGCCAGCGAAGCCAGTTTGATGTTCATAGATCCTCCGATTGAGATGCGCAGCGCCCGCGCTATGCGCGCTTGACGAGGCGAACGATGATCAGCAGCACCACGGCACCCGCGGTTGCCACGACGAGGCTGCCGACCAGACCGCCGCCACTGGAGACGCCAAACGTACTGAACATGAAGCCGCCGAAGACGGCGCCGATCACGCCAACGACAAGATCGCCGATGAGGCCGAAGCCACCGCCCTTGACGAGCACGCCGGCTAGCCAGCCAGCGACCAGACCCACAACGAGAAACCACAGCAAACTCATTTATCTACTCCCTTGAATAGGCCGATGCGGCCATGAAGCGGCAAGCGTAGTCGCCACGCGTTCACGAAAAAACAATGGCGCAATCAGCCTGTGATTTATTGCTCTTTGCAGAAGAATTTCTTGTTCGCAGTGCATCACTTCGATGGCGCCTGGCCGGTGATGTCCACCACCACCCGGCGATCCGGCTGCAAGCATGCGATCAGTTCGGGCGTGCGCGCCGTGCCCTTGCAATTCATGGTCACGGGCTCACGCGCACCGCTGGAGCCGACCTGCATGGGCACCCGAAGACCCGCTGCTTTCAGGTAGTCGCGTACCGTGCCTGCGCGGCGAAGCGCCAGCTCCTGGTTGTAGGCCTGGCTGCCAAGCCGATCGGCGTGGCCGGTGATCTGCAGGCTTTGAACTTCCACCCCTTGCCGAAGCAGGGCCCGGGCAAGCTCATCCAGTTCGGCGCGGCCCTTGGGCAACATGTCACTGGCGTCCGACCGGTCGAACGCGAAAAGAGCATCCGCGCTCAAGGTGATGCGCTTGTGCATGACGGGGGCGGGCGCGGCCGCCATTGCCACAGGAGCAGGCGGCTTCAGCATCGCCTCGCAGTCCGGCCCCTTCCAGTGGAAGTCCTGGCTCTTCATGTCCTTGTCGAAATGCACCATGTACTGGCAGGTGATGAACTCGTGTCCCTTGCCCGTGCGAAAGTTGAAGATGTAGTTCCACTCGCGCGGACCGAACAGGCCCTCGCTGAAATGCGGATAGCTGATGAGTTCGCGAACCTGGTTCTTGCTCATGCCCGGACCGATGCGGCCCAGCTGCTCGACGTGTGGCTGTCCAGCTCGCCGGATCTCTGAGGACACAAGCGATGCGAATTGCAGTACTGGACGGCGATGGCGAGGAGCTTGCCCTGATCTCGAGCATTCTCCGACCCCTCGGGCATGACTGCCAGGCTTTCACCCGGGGCAGCGCACTGCAGCGCGAGCAGCTGCGAGAAACCTTCGATCTCCTGGTGCTGGACTGGCAATTGCCGGACACCACCGGACCGGAGTTTGCGCGATGGGCCCGCACCACGTTGAAAGATCGCGTGCCGATGCTCCTGATGACCCAACGGCATGAAGAGGAGGACATCGTGGAAGGCCTGGCCGCAGGCGCGGACGACATCATCGTGAGTCCGATCCGGGCGGGCGAACTCGCCGCGCGAGTTTGCGCCCTCATGCGGCGCGCCTACACACAGCAGCCGCCCGATGACCAGACCTGGGGCCGCTACCACTTCCTGCCCTCGCGCCAGCGCCTGGAAATGGATGGTGTGCCGGTGGTCCTGACGCAGAAGCAATACAACCTCGCGCTCCTCCTGTTCCGCAACATGGGGCGCGTGCTCTCGCGACGGTATTTGCTGGAGTCCGTCTGGGGCATCAGCAGCGCCATGGAGACCGAGCATATGTCGCGCTCCCTGGACACGCACGTCTCGCGCGTGCGCGCGGCGCTCCAGCTGCGCCCGGATAGCGGCTACCGGCTCGCCGCTGTCTACGGCCAGGGCTATTGTCTCGAGGCTGTCGACACCGAAGCGAGCAGCCTTGCGTGAACGATGGGCGAGGCTGTCGCGCTGCTAGCGGGCGTCGCTGCGCACGGTGTAGCCACTCGCACGCCATGTGTTGTCCTCATCGAACCGGAATGACACCAGCTCGCGCACGGTCTTGGTTCCCCCCACCAACGACTCGAACTCGACGCTGCTGTACATCCCTGCCGGAATGGACGCCGTGCCTGCTGCCTGCTGGCGCGAGACCGTGACCCAGTAGCGAACACCCGGGGTACCCAAGGACTGGCGCGAGCGCGTGATTGCCTCCGTGAAGTCCTTTCGCGAGACGCGCTGCTTGACCGCAGCGGACATGCCATCCCACACGGATGCGGCGCGCCCTTCATCGATTTGCTGGACTGTGGCTTGCGCGGCCTTCACCAGCGCCCCGGGGTCCACGTCTTGAGCGGAAGCCGCAGTGCAACAGGTGGCAAGCGTCAATAGGCAGGCGGCAATCGGTCTGATTTTCATGAGGGGACTCCTTTGCAGCGAATACTGCCGTCTCCTCCTCTTGCGCGAAAGAGTTTTGCGAGAATTTGTCAGATTCGAGGGCCATCGGATCCAAAAAGCACGGACTAATGCGCACTTGCGGCGCCCTTATTTCCGGATGTCGCCCAGGCAGAGATACTTGATCTCGACGTAGTCGTCCATGCCATGGTGCGAGCCCTCGCGGCCCAGGCCCGACTGCTTCACGCCGCCGAAGGGCACGTGCTCGGTGGCGATCACGCCGGCATTGATGCCGACCATGCCGTACTCCAGCGCCTCGGCCACGCGGAAGATGCGGCCCACGTCGCGGGTGTAGAAATAGCTGGCGAGTCCGAACTCGGTGTTGTTGGCGGCGTCGATGGCGTCCTGCTCGGTCTTGAAGCGGAACACGGGCGCGAAGGGGCCGAAGGTTTCCTCGCGCGCGCAGAGCATGTCGGGCGTGGCCTCGGCGATCACGGTGGGCTCGAAGAACTGGCCGCCGATCTTGCGTCCGCCCGCCATCACCTTGCCGCCCTTGGCCACGGCATCGTCGACGTGGCGCTGCACCTTGTCGATGGCCGCATCCTCGATCAGCGGGCCTTGCATCACGCCTTCCTCGAAGCCGTTGCCGACCTTGAGCGCCTTGACCTTGGCCGCGAATTTCTCGACGAAGCTGTCGTAGATGCCGTCTTGCACATACAGCCGGTTCGCGCACACGCAGGTCTGGCCCGCGTTGCGGTATTTGCTGGCGATGGCGCCTTCGACCGCCGAATCCACGTCGGCATCGTCGAACACCAGGAAGGGGGCGTTGCCGCCGAGTTCGAGCGACAGCTTCTTGACCGTGGGCGCGCACTGGCTCATGAGAATGCGGCCGACTTCGGTGGAGCCGGTGAAGCTCAGGTGGCGCACGACGTCGCTCTCGCACAGCTCCTTGCCGATGGCGATGCTGTTCTGGCTGTCGGCCGTGAGCACGTTGAGCACGCCCGCTGGAATGCCCGCGCGCACCGCCAGCTCGGCCGCGGCCAGTGCGGTGAGTGGCGTGAGTTCGGCGGGCTTGATGACGACGGTGCATCCGGCGGCGAGCGCCGGTGCCACCTTGCGAGTGATCATGGCGAGCGGAAAATTCCACGGCGTGATGGCCGCGCACACGCCGATGGCCTGCTTCATCACCAGGAGGCGCCGGTTGTTGTCGAACTGGGGCAGCACCTCGCCGTTCACGCGCTTGGCTTCTTCGGCAAACCACTCGATGAAGCTGGCGCCGTAGGCCACCTCGCCCTTGGCCTCGGCAAAAGGCTTGCCCTGCTCGGCGGTCATCAGGCGGCCCAGGTCTTCGGTGTTGGCGATCAGCAGGTCGAACCACTTGCGCAAAACGATGCTGCGCTCCTTGCCGGTCTTGCCGCGCCAGGCCGCGAGCGCCTGGTTGGCGGCGGCAATCGCCATGGCCGCGTCCGTGCGCGCGAGGTTGGCGACGTCGGCCAGCTTCTGGCCGGTAGCCGGGTCGTTCACATCGAATCGGCTCGCGCCCGTGATCCATTCGCCGGCGATCAGCGCATCGGTCTTGAGCAGGCTCGGGTCGTTCAGCAATGCGAGGGGGGATGTCTTCATGTTCATGGCGTTCTGTTGTCTCGGGAAAAAAACAGGCTGGCCAGGCCGGTCACATGCGTCAGCGGTAGGGCACGCCGGGGAGCACGCAAAGCATCTCGTAGAGAAGATTGGCGCCGAGCAGCGCGGTGTTTCCGCTGGGGTCGTAGGGCGGGCTGACTTCCACCAGGTCGGCGCCCACCACGTTCAGGCCGCGGCAGCCGCGCACGATCTCCAGTGCCTGCGGCACGGTGAGTCCGCCGATCTCGGGCGTGCCGGTGCCACCGGCGAATGAAGGATCGATGCCGTCGATGTCGAAGCTGATGTAGACCGGATGCGCCGGGCCGATGCGCTCGCGCACCTGCGCCATCAGCGGGGCCAGCGACTGGTACCAGACCTCGTGGGCCTGCACCACGGTGAAGCCCTGTTCGCGCGGCCAGTCGAAATCGTCGGCGGCATAGCCGGTGCCGCGCAGGCCGATCTGCCAGACCTTGTCAGAGGCCAGCAGGCCTTCTTCGACGGCACGGCGGAACGGGGTGCCGTGCGCGATGCGCTCGCCGAACATGTCGTCGTTCACGTCCGCATGCGCATCGACATGCACCAGCGCGACCGGCCCGTGCCGGCGCGCCAGCGCGCGCAGGATGGGCAGCGCAATGGTGTGGTCGCCGCCCAGCGTGAGCGGCGCGCAGCCGGCGGCCAGCACCGTGTCGTAGAAGGACGAGATGATGGCTAGCGATTTTTCGAGCGAATAGGTATTGATGGGCACATCGCCCAGGTCGGCCACGTTCAGCCGATCGAACGGCGCCGCACCGGTCGCCATGTTGTAGGGGCGCAGCAGTGCCGATTCGGCGCGTATCTGGCGCGGCCCGAAACGCGCGCCCGGGCGGTTGGAGGTGCCGATGTCCAGCGGCACGCCGATGAATACCGCATCCAGCCCCTGTGCAGACGTTGCAACGGGCAACCGCATCATCGTGCCGGGGCCGGCAAAGCGCGGCATTTCGTTGCCGCCGAGCGGCTGGTTTGGTGTGGTGGCGGCCGTCATTGCGTACCGGCTCAGCGCCGCCGGCCGCGCAGCCATTCGAGCGCGAGCAGCAGCGTGGTGGTGAAGATGATGAGCAGCGTTGCCACGGCGGCGATGGTGGGCGAGATGTTCTCGCGGATGCCGGTGAACATCTGGCGCGGCAGCGTGACCTGGTCGGGCCCTGCGAGGAACAGCGTGACCACCACTTCGTCGAAAGAGGTGGCAAAGGCGAACAGCGCACCCGAGATCACGCCCGGCGCAATCACCGGCAGCGTGATGCGCATGAAGGTCCTGAACGGTGTCTCGCCCAGGCTCAGCGATGCGCGCACCAGGTTGTGGTTGAAGCCGGCCAGCGTGGCGAGCACGGTTGTCAGCACAAAAGGTGCGCCGAGCGCCGCATGCACCACGATGAGCCCGAAGTAGGTGTCGGCCAGGCCGATGGGCGCGAAGTAGAGGTAGGTGGCAACCCCCACCACCACGATGGGCACCACCATCGGCGAAATCAGCACGCTCATGAGCAAGCCCTTGAACGCGAAGTTCGTGCGCGACAAGCCCACCGCCGCCAGCGTGCCCAGCACGGTGGCCAGCACCGTGGCAGCCGGCGCGACGATGAAGCTGTTGCGCGCCGCGCGCGCCCACTCGGGCGACTCGAACAGGTTGCGATACCACTTGAGCGACCAGCCCGGGATCGGGTAGGCCAGAAAGGAACTGTCGGAAAACGACAGCGGAATCACCACCAGGATGGGCGCCAGCAAGAAGGCCAGCACCGCGACACAGCCGCCGCGCACCAGCCACCAGCCGAGCTTGTCGGCAAAGGTGGCATAGGCAGGGAATTGGGGAAGCTTCAGCATGCTTGTTTGCCTTTCGTGCCGTTCAGCCGAGGCTCAGCTCGGCCTTGCCGATGCGGCGGTACACGGCATACAGCACCAGCGTGGCGACGAGCAGCACGGCGCCCAGCGCGCAGGCCATGCCCCAGTTGATTTCCACATTGGTGTAGCGCGCGATGTAGTAGCTCAGCATCTGGTCGTCTGCGCCGCCCAGCAGCGCGGGCGTCACGTAGTAGCCGATGGCCAGGATGAACACCAGCAGCGCGCCGGCGCCGATGCCGGGATAGGTCTGCGGCACATACACGCGAAAGAAAGCTGCCAGCGGCGAGCTGCCCAGCGAGACTGCGGCGCGCAGGTAGGTGGGCGGCACGCTCTTCATGACGCTGTAGAGCGGCAGGATCATGAAAGGCAGCAGGATGTGCACCATCGCGATGATCACGCCGGTGCGGTTGAACAGTAGCGCCAGCGGCTGGTCGATCAGGCCGATGCCCATGAGGCCGCGGTTGACCAGGCCTTCGGACTGCAGCAGCACGATCCATGCGGCCACGCGCACCAGGATGGAAGTCCAGAACGGCACCAGCACCAGGATCATCAGCACGTTGGCCTTGCGCGCAGGCAGCGTCGACAGCCACCAGGCCAGCGGATAGGCCAGCAGCAGGCAGAAGAAGGTGACCACGGCGCTGATGTTGAAGGTGCGCAGAAGGATGCCGGCAAAGGCGCGCTGGTCGGCGGGCATGCGCTCCACCTCGCCCGCCACATCGCGCCGCAGGTCGACCGAGGCGAGCAGGTAGTCGGGCGTCCAGCGCGAACCGTTCTTGGCGATGGCCTGCCAGAACGGCGCCTCGCCCCAGCGCGGATCGAGTTCCAACATGCGCGCCTTGATTTCTTCCGGCGTGCCGGCAATGGGCAGCGCCCGGAAGGCGCCCATCACGAGCGAGCGGGCGCCCGCGATCTCGGTGTTGAGGCGGCGCGCCAGCGCGCCCGCATCGGAGCTGTCGGGCAGTTGGCCGAGGTCGGCCGCGATGGCGGCATAGGCCGCGGGCGCGGGCGCCTCCTTGCGGTTCCAGCCATCGAGCGCGCGCACGGTGCGCGGCAGCGCGTTGGCCACCTCGGGGTTCTCGACCGCGCGCTGCAGCAGTGCCACGATGGGCACCAGCAGCGTCAGCAGCAGGAAGACCAGCAGCGGCAGCGTGAGCGCAAAGGCGCGCCACTTGCGGCGCGACTCGGCGCGCGCCAGCGCACGCCGGAGCTCGCCGGGCGGCGCCGCTTCTGCCAAGACCTGGGGGACAGACATTGCCGCGTGCATCGTCTCTTGCCTGCTTACTGCGTGGCCCAGGACGCGAAGCGCTTCTCGAGCGCCTCGCCCTGGTCAGCCCAGAAGCCGACGTTGAACTGCAGCGCGTCCTTGGCGTTGGCTGCCGAGGTCGGCAGGTCGGCCAGCACCTTGGGGCTGAGCGCAGCCAGGGCCTTGGTGTTGGTCGGGCCGTAGGCGATGTTCTGGGCATAGACCGTCTGGTTGGCCGGCTGCATCGCGAACTGGATGTACTTCAGCGAAGCCTCCTTGTTCGGCGCGCCCTTCGGAATCACCAGGTAATCGAGGTCGTAGATGCCGCCGGGCCAGTAGATCTTGAGGTCGCGGCCTTCGCGGTTGGCCGCGTCGATGCGGCCGTTGTACACGGTGGTCAGCACCACGTCGCCGGCCACCAGGAACTGCGGCGGCTGGGCGCCGGCTTCCCACCACTGGATGTTGGGCTTGAGTTCGGTGAGCTTCTTGAACGCGCGGTCGGCGCCTTCCTTGGTGCCCAGCACCTTGTACACGTCGGCGGGCTTCACGCCGTCGGCCATGAGCGCGAACTCGAGGTTGTAGCGCGCGCCCTTGCGCATGCCGCGCTTGCCCGGAATCTTCTTCACGTCCCAGAAGTCGGCCCAGCTGGTGGGCGCGGTCTTGAGCTTTTCGCCGTTGTAGGCCATCACGGTCGACCACACGAACAGGCCCACGCCGCAATCGGTGACCGCGGCCGGCAGGAAGTCGGCCTTGTTGCCGATCTTCGAATAGTCGAGCTTCTCGAACAGGCCTTCGTCGCAGCCGCGCGCGGCGTCGGGCGATTCGACCTCGACCACGTCCCAGGTGACCTTCTTGGTCTCGACCATGGCCTTGATCTTGGCCTGTTCACCGTTGTATTCGACCGGAATGATCTTGGTGCCGGTCTTCTCGTAGGGCTCGTAGTAGGCCTTCTTCTGCGCGTTGGCGTTGGCCCCACCGAAGTTGACCACGGTGAGCTGCTGCTGGGCGAATGCAGGCAGCGCGAAGCTGGCGGCGACGGTGCAGGCGATGAGAGACTTTTTCATGGTGGATGTAGTCCTGGGTGATGAACGGGGAACGAGAAAACAGATGGGTTCAGAGCGCATACATGCGCGCATGCGCAACCGGAAATTCGAGCGCCACCGATTCGCCGGCCTGCGGCGTGGCGGTGCCGCCCGCGCCGGTCAGCGGCAGCTTCACGGTGGCCTCGGCCTGGCCGCCGCCCACGCTGCAAAGCAGCCGCAGGTGATCGCCGAAGTAGATGACGCGCGCCACCACGGCGGCGAGCATGTTGGCGCCCTGCGCATCCGGCCGGCGGTGCAGCACCACGCGCTCGGGTCGGATACAGGCCTCGACGGCAGAGCCCGCGGCCGCGCCGCTGACGTTGAGCCCATGCAGCACGCGGCCATCGGGCAGCGTCATTTCGGCCTGCTCGCCGCCCCGGCTCAGCTGCCCCTTGAGCACGGTGTTGTCGCCGACGAAACCGGCCACGAAACGGTTGGACGGCGTCTCGTAGAGACGGCCGACGGTGTCCAGCTGCTGGATCACGCCTTCGTTGAACACCGCCACGCGGTCGCTCATGGTGAGCGCCTCGCCCTGGTCGTGCGTCACGTAGACGAAGGTCACGCCGAGCTGGCGATGCAGGTCCTTGAGCTCGATCTGCATGTGCTCGCGCAGCTGCTTGTCGAGCGCGCCGAGCGGCTCGTCCATGAGCACCAGCTGGGGTTCGAACACCAGCGCGCGCGCCAGCGCCACACGCTGCTGCTGGCCGCCCGAGAGCTGGCCGGGCAGGCGGTCGGTCATGCCGCGCAGCTGCACCATGTCGAGCGCGCGCTGCACGCGGCGCTGCTGCTCGTCCTTGGACACCTTGCGCACGGTGAGCGGATAGGCCACGTTCTGGCCCACGCTCAGGTGCGGAAACAGCGCGTAGTTCTGGAACACCATGCCGAAGTGCCGCTTGTGCGGCGGCGTGCCGGTGATCGGCTTGCCGTCGAGCAGGATCTCGCCGGAGGTGGGCGACTCGAAGCCGGCCAGCATCATCAGCGTGGTGGTCTTGCCCGACCCCGAGGGCCCGAGCAGGCTCAGGAACTCGCCGCGGTGGATGTCCAGGTCGAGCTGGCGCACCACCAGGTGTTCACCGTCGTAGGTTTTCTGGACGCGCTGGAAACGCACCAAGGGTTCTGCTGTGGTCATGGAGGAGCTCAAGAAAAGGGACCGTTCAGCGCAGCGCGGCGAAGCTGTCCGCGAGAAGCGCCAGGCCTTCGTCCACAAGCAAGTCGGATGCCGTCAGCGGCACCAGCACGCGAATTACATTGCCGTAGGTGCCGCATGACAGCAGGATTAACCCGCGCCGCGCGGCTTCCGCCACCACCTTTCGGGTCAGCGCGGCATCGGGCCGCGCGGTGTCGCCCTCTTCGAACAGCTCGATGGCCACCATGGCACCGAGCCCCCGCACGTCGCCGATGGCCGGCTCGCCGGCCGCGATGCGGCGCAGGCCGGCCGTGAGCCGCTCGCCCAGCGCCCGGCTGCGCGCAAGCAACTGCTCGTCGTCGAACACCTTGAGCACCGCCAGCGCCGCGGCGCAGCCGATGGGGCTGCCGGCATAGGTGCCGCCCAGGCCGCCGGGCGCGGGCGCGTCCATCACCTCGGCGCGGCCCACCACGCCGGAGATAGGAAAACCGCCCGCCATCGACTTGGCGGTGGTGATCAGGTCGGGCGCCACGGGCCATTGCTCGCTGGCAAACCAGGTGCCGGTGCGGCCGGCGCCGGTCTGCACTTCGTCGGCAATGATGAGGATGCCGTGGCGGTCCGCCAGCGCGCGCAGGCCTTCGATGAAGTCGTTGGGCGCCACGTAGAAGCCGCCCTCCCCTTGCACCGGCTCCAGGATGAAGGCCGCCACGCGCTCGGGCTCGATGTCGTTCTTGAACAGCAGCTCAACCGAGTGCAAGGCGTCGTCCACGCTCACGCCGTGCAGCGCGTTCGGGTAGAGCGCATGGAACACCTCGCCCGGGAACGGGCCAAAGCCGACCTTGTAGGGCGCGACCTTGCCGGTCAGGCCCAGCGTCATCATCGTGCGGCCGTGGTAACCGCCCGTAAAGGCAATGACGCCCGGCCGGCGCGTGTAGGCGCGGGCAATCTTCACCGCGTTTTCGACCGCCTCGGCGCCGGTGCTCAGGAAGATCGATTTCTTTGCGAATTCGCCTGGCGCCAGCGCGTTCAGGCGCTCGGCAAGTTCCACGTAGGGTTCGTACGCCACCACCTGGAAGCAGGTGTGCGAATAGAGATCGACCTGCGCCTTGACGGCGGCGCTGATCTCCGGATGGCAGTGGCCGGTGTTCAGGACCGCGATGCCGCCGGCAAAGTCGATATAGCGGCGGCCCTCGACGTCCCAGATCTCGGCGTTGGCGGCGCGGCTGACAAAAATTTCATGGGCCTGGCCTACACCGCGTGCCACTGCCGCGCTGCGGCGGGCCATGAGGGCGGCGTTGCTGAGATGGGGTTCGCGCTGCATGGATTCGACCTGTGCCTGAATGAAGAAGCAGGCACTTTAGATTTCAGCTCCAGAGCCGACCATGTACAACGGAAGCGATGATTTTGCGGACTGTGCTGGTCTTGTATCCTGTACATACTTTCCTCAATATGGTGCAGATCGGCCTGCCGGGATACTCGCGATGCTCATTCTTCACCCCGAACAGCCGACTCCGCTCGTGAGTCAGATCGTGGAGGGACTCCGCGGGCTGATCGGTGCCCAGAAACTCAAGCCCGACAGCAAGCTGCCCTCGATCCGGGCCTTTGCCGCGGCGCATGGCGTCAGCGTCTTCACGGTGGTCGAGGCCTACGACCGGCTGGTGGCGCAGGGCCTCCTGGTGTCGCGGGCCAATGCGGGTTTCTTCGTCAAGCGGCGAAGCGACGACGCCCCCGGGAGCGGGCCCACGGTGCCGCAGCCCGACCCGCGCTTCGATGCGCGCTGGTATCTGCGGCAGATCTTTGAGAACCGCAACCTGCCGCTCAAGCCGGGCTGCGGATGGCTGCCGCACGACTGGCTGTTCGAGGACGGCATGCGCCGCAGCCTGCGCAGCCTCGCCGCGGGCGGCACCGACATCGGCGGCTACGGCCTGCCCTTCGGGCACATGGCGCTGCGCATGGCGGTGGCCGATTCGCTCGTCGAACGGCAGATCGCGGTCGAGGCGGGCCAGGTGCTGCTCACCCAGGGCTCGAGCCAGGCGCTCGACCTGGTGGCGCGCCAGTTGCTGAAACCGGGCGACGATGTGCTGGTGGACGATCCCGGCTATCCCAACCTGATGTTCATGCTGCGCTTTCTCGGCGTGCACATCATCGGTGTGCCGCGCACGCCCACCGGCTACGACCTGCCCGCGCTGGAAGCGCTGCTGGCGCTCCACCGGCCCAAGGCCTTCTTCACGCAGCCGCGGCTGCAGAGCCCGACCTGCTCGCTGGCGTCGATGCCGCAGCTCGTGCGCCTGCTCCAGCTCGCGCAGGAGCATCAGTTCATGCTGGTCGAGAACGACATCTACGCCGACATGGACGCCTCGTCGCGCCCCTCGCTGGCGAGCCTCAGCCAGTTGCGCCAGGTGATCTACGTCGGCAGTTTTTCCAAGACCATCTCACCGAATCTGCGGGTCGGCTACGTGGTGGCGCAGCCCGGGTTGATGGAAGACCTGGCCCAGTTGAAGATGGTCTCGGGGCTCACCTCGTCGGACATCACCGAGCGGCTGGTCTTTGGCGCCGTGACCGACGGGCGCTGGCGCAAGCACCTGAAGTCGCTGCGCGAACGGCTCGCGCAGGCGCATTCGAATGTGGCAAGGCGATTGGAAGCCCAGGGCTTCGAGCTTTTTCACGAGCCCGCGGCAGGCTTGTACCTGTGGGCGCGCCATCCGGACATCACCGATGCCGCGGACTTGTCGCGGCTCGCGGCCATGGAGGGAATCATGCTCGGCCCAGGGCAGTTGTTTCTGGTGAACCCCCGCCCCACCGGGTGGCTGCGCTTCAACGTGGCCTTCAGCGAGGACGAGCGTCTTTGGCAGTTTCTCGCGCGCAGCATCGAGGAGCGCAAAGGGGAGTGAGGCGGGGCTGCTCGAATGCGAGTCCGAAAAGACAAAAGGGTTAGCAGACGTTAATCTGCTAACCCTTGTCGGAACTGGCGGAGTGGACGGGACTCGAACCCGCGACCCCCGGCGTGACAGGCCGGTATTCTAACCAACTGAACTACCACTCCTGGTAGACAACGTTCACTCCTTGCGGAGCCAAGTGCTGACGACTTGTGCCTGCTTCACTTGCGCGAAACTGGCGACCCTACGGGGATTCGAACCCCGGTAGCCACCGTGAAAGGGTGGTGTCCTAGGCCTCTAGACGATAGGGTCAAAACCTTAGGAACCGTGCTGCGATCAGCACTTCTTCTCTTCTCGACACTTTGATGGTGGAGGTAAACGGGATCGAACCGATGACCTCTTGCATGCCATGCAAGCGCTCTCCCAGCTGAGCTATACCCCCGTGTGGGTGTCGAGCCTCAAATTATAGCCTGAAAAATCAGGCTCTTTTCAAACGCTCGATGACTTTTTCGCGAGAAAAAATTGCGAGCACTGAATCGAGGGATGGTGTCTGCGCAGTTCCCATCACGAGGACGCGAACCGGCATGGCCAACACAGGCATTTTCACAGAATGTGCGGCCAAAACTTCCTTGATGCCTGCAGCAATCGAAGTTTTTTCCCAGTTCACGCTCGCGAGCTTTTCGGCCAGCGTGGCGATGACGGGCTTCACCGCGTCGGTGATGTGCTGCGCGCGATCGGCTTCGCTCACGGTCACGTCGGCATAGAACGCCGCAGCCCAGTCGGCCAATGCGACCGTGGTCTCACAGCGGTCCTTGAAGAGTGCGCAGATCGCGGGCAGTCGTTCGTCGGCGGTGAGGCCGCGCTTCTGCAGCTGCGCTGCGACCAGCGGCGCGAGTTCATCGTCGGCCTTGGCCTTGATGTATTGCGCATTGACCCACGACAGCTTGGCGGCGTCCCACTGGGCGGGACTCTTCGACAGGTGCGAACCGTCGAACCAGCTCACCATCTGCTCGCGCGTGAAGAGCTCGTCGTCGCCATGGCTCCAGCCAAGGCGCGCCAGATAGTTGAGCATGGCTTCCGGCAGGTAGCCGTTCTCTTCATAGGCGGTGACGCTCACGGCGCCGCGGCGCTTGGAGAGCTTCTGCCCGTCGTCGCCCAGGATCACCGGCACATGGCCGAACGCAGGCAGCGGCGCACCCAGCGCGCGGAAGATGTTGATCTGCCACGGCGTGTTGTTGATGTGCTCGTCGCCGCGGAACACGTGCGTGATGGCCATGTCCCAGTCGTCGACCACCACCGCGAAGTTGTAGGTGGGCACACCGTCGGGCCGCAGGATGATGAGGTCGTCGATCTCGCGGTTGTTGATGGTGATCTCGCCCTTGACGAGGTCGTTCCACGTCACGTCGCCTTCGGGCGGGTTGCAGAAGCGCACCACGGGCGGCACGCCTTCGGGCACGGGCGGCAGCACCTTGCCGGGCTCGGGGCGCCAGCGGCGGTCGTACAAGGTCTTTTCGCCGCGGGCGCGCTGGGCTTCGCGCATTTCGTCGAGCTCGGCCGGCGTGCAGTAGCAGTGATAGGCCGTGCCGGCCGCGAGCATTTGCGCAATGACTTCGCGGTAGCGCGGGAGGCGCTGCATCTGGTAGATCGGGCCTTCGTCGTAGTCGAGGCCGAGCCAGTGCATCGACGCAAGGATCTGGTCGGTCGAGTCTTGCGTGGAGCGGGCCACGTCGGTGTCCTCGATGCGCAGCACGAACTCTCCGCCATGGTGGCGCGCGTAGGCCCACGAGTAGAGCGCGGTGCGGGCCGTGCCCAGGTGAAGAAAGCCGGTGGGAGACGGAGCGATGCGGGTGCGAACTTTGCCGGTCATGGGAACGATCAGGATTTCAGGGTGCCAAGGCCGCGAAGCAAGTCGGCCTTGATGTCGTCGATGTACTCGAGGCCGACCGCGACGCGAATGAGCCCCTGGCTGATGCCGGCGGCCTGGCGCTGCACTTCGGTCAGGCGGCCGTGCGACGTGGTGCCGGGATGCGTGATGATGGTCTTGGTGTCGCCCAGGTTGGTAGCAATGCTCACCACGCGCGTGCTGTTGATCACGTGGAAGGCATTGGCGCGCGCCGTCTCGGGATCGTTGCCGACCACGTCGAACGACACCACCGCCCCGCCCTGCCCCGACTGCTGGCGCATGGCCAGATCGTGCTGCGCGTGCGAGGCAAGGCCTGGGTAGTAGACGCGCGCAACGCCGGGCTGCGTTTCGAGCCACTGGGCCACGGCCAGCGCATTGGCGCACTGCGCCTGCATGCGGATGCCCAGCGTTTCCAGGCCCTTGAGCACGACCCACGCGTTGAACGGCGACAGCGCCATGCCGGCGGTACGCACCACCGGGCCGAACACGTCGACGATGAGCTTCGACGGACCGCAGATCGCGCCGGCCATCACGCGGCCCTGGCCGTCGAGATACTTGGTGCCGGAATGAATGATGAGGTCGGCGCCCATCTCGGTCGGGCGCTGCAGCGCGGGCGTGCAGAAGCAGTTGTCGACCGCGAGCAGCGCACCGGCGCCATGCGCCAGGTCGGCCAGTGCACGGATGTCGCACACCTCGGTCAGCGGATTGGTCGGCGTTTCGGCAAACAGCAGCTTCGTGTTGGGCTTGATGGCCGCACGCCACTCGCTCACGTCGGTCTGGGAGACGAAGGTGGTTTCGACGCCGAACTTGGCGAACTCCTTGCCGAACAGGTTCAGCGTGGAACCGAACACCGAGCGCGAGCAGATCACGTGGTCCCCCGCCTTCAGCAGGCCCATGCACATCATGAGGATCGCGCCCATGCCGGTGGAAGCGCCGATGGCGGCCTCGGTGCCTTCCATTGCCGCAAGGCGCTGCTCGAAGCTGGTGACCGTGGGGTTGGAAGTGCGCGAGTAGGTAAAGCCCGCTTCGGTGCCGGCAAAGCGGCGCGCCGAGGTTTCGGCGTCGGGCTGCACGAAGCCGCTGGTCAGGAACAGCGCTTCGGAGTGCTCGCCGTGCTGGCTCGGCGCCAGGCCGGTGCGCAGCGCAAGCGTGTCGCGATGCAGTCCGGGCGGCAGGGTGCGTTCGTCGGTCAATTCAGCCCTCACTCGCTGTGATTGGGAAGCGCGAGGCGCGAAGAATCTTCCTCGGTCTCTTCGATGCGGGGACGGTTGCCGTTCATGCGCGAGATCGCCTCGGTGTCGATGTCGCCGGTCACGTACACGCCGTCGAAGCAGGAGGCGTCGAAGCCATCGAGCTTGGGGTTGAGCGAACCGATGGCGCGCTTCATGGCATCGACGTCTTGATAGATGAGTGCGTCGCAACCGATCAGCTCGCGGATCTGCTCGATGGTGCGGTCATGCGCCACCAGTTCGTCCTTGGTGGGCATGTCGATGCCGTAGACGTTGGGGTAGCGCACCGGCGGCGCGGCGCTGGCGAGGTAGACCTTGCGTGCGCCGGCATCGCGTGCCATCTGCACGATTTCGCGGCTGGTGGTGCCGCGCACGATCGAGTCGTCGACCAACAGCACGTTGCGGCCCTTGAACTCGCTCGCAATCACGTTGAGCTTCTGGCGCACCGACTTCTTGCGCACGCCCTGCCCCGGCATGATGAAGGTGCGGCCGACGTAACGGTTCTTCACGAAGCCTTCGCGGTAGGGCACGCCGAGCAGGTGCGCAAGCTGCGTGGCGCTCGGTCGGCTCGATTCCGGAATCGGAATGATCACGTCGATCTGGTTCGGCGGCACGGTGGACACCACGCGCTTGGCCAGCGTCTCGCCCAGGTTGAGCCGCGCCTGGTACACCGAGATGCCGTCGAGCACCGAGTCGGGCCGCGCCAGGTACACGAATTCGAAGATGCAGGGGTTGAGCGTGGGCGCCTCGGCGCACTGCATCGAATGCACGTTGCCCTGCAGGTCGATGAACACGGCTTCGCCGGGCGCGATGTTGCGCTCGAACACATGGCCCGATCCTTCGAGCGCCACCGACTCGCTGGCCACCATCACGGTGCCGTCGGCGTTGCGTCCCATGCAGAGCGGGCGAATGCCGTAGGGGTCGCGGAAAGCCAGTAGCCCGTGGCCGGCGATCAGCGACACCACGGCATACGAGCCGCGCAGGCGCTTGTGCATGTTCTTGACCGCGGCAAACACCTCGGCCGGGTTCAGCGGCACGCCGCGCGATGCGCGCTCAAGCTCGTGCGCGAGCACGTTGAGCAGCACTTCGGAGTCGCTCTCGGTGTTGGTGTGGCGGTGGTCGGTGGAGAACAGCTCCGAACGCAGCGCATGCGCGTTGGTCAGGTTGCCGTTGTGCACCAGCACGATGCCGAACGGCGCGTTGACGTAAAAGGGCTGCGCCTCTTCTTCGCTGTAGGCGTTGCCCGCCGTCGGGTAGCGCACCTGGCCCAGGCCCACGTTGCCCGGCAGCGCGCGCATGTTGCGCGTGCGGAACACGTCGCGCACCATGCCCTTGGCCTTGTGCATGAAGAACTTGCGTTCGAGCAGGGTGACGATGCCGGCCGCGTCCTGGCCGCGGTGCTGCAGCAGCAGCAAGGCGTCATAGAGCAGCTGATTGACGGGTGCGTTGCTGACAACGCCGACGATTCCACACATGAACGATTCCTCTCAGGGCAGGTAGCTTGCCAACTTTTCAGGCAGCGCGGGTTTCAGGCCCTGCAATGCCGCATCGAGAACATTGGCGCTGCGCGATTCGTGCCACCAGGCACTGTCGCTCAACGCCAGCAAATGAACAATGACCGCCAGAACGAGCAGGGCAACCGCACCCCGCGCCGCTCCGAAGGCCCCACCCAATATCCGGTCCACCGGCCTGAGGCCGACAGCTGCAATCAACTTTCGCGTCAGCGCCGCCACCAGGCCCACGCCGAACACCACCGCCACGAACACCAGCACGAAGGCCAGCGGATAGCGCCAGGCGGCCTGCGGGTCGCCGAACGGCAGCCAGGCCGCCACATCCGAAGCCAGCCACTGGGCGGCGATGAATGCAGCCACCCAGCCCGCCAGCGAAATCACTTCGAACACCAGGCCTCGCATGAGGCCGAGCAGCATCGACACGACGATGAGCGCGACGGCGATCCAATCGAGCAGGGCCACGGCAGCGGGCGATGGCTACTACAACGTGAGGATGGCGGCCGACAAAGACAAGCCCTTGACCTTCTCCGCGGCCTTGTCCGCCTCGGCGCGCGAGCTGAACGGGCCGACACGCACACGCGTGCGTTCGCCGTCGGACGTCTTGGCCACGTGCACATAGGTCTTCAGGCCTGCCTTCTCGAGTTTCTGCCGCACTTCGCGTGCCTTGTCGGCATCGGCAAAGGCACCGACCTGCACCACGAAGCGGCCGCCATCTTCGGCTGCGGCGGGCTTGGTGCTGGTGTTGGAAGGCTTGCCCTCGAGCAAGGCGCGCGCGCGGTTGCCGTCCTCGGCCGAGGCCGGCTTGGGCGCCGCGGGCTTGGGTTCGGGTTTGGCTTCCGGTTTGGCCTCGGGCTTTGGCTTCGGCTCGGGCTTGGGTTCGGGTTTGTGTTCCGGCTTCGGCTCGGGCTTGCGTTCCGGCTTGGCTTCGGCCGTGGGCCGGGTTTCGGCCGGAGGCGTGCTGGCGGCCGGCTTGCCGGATGGAATCTCGGTGCCGTCGGCCGTCTCGGTGATCATGCCGCCGGTCGACGTCGAAGGGGATGCCGCCGCCACGCGGGCGCCGCTGTCGGCCGCGCCGGTCGTGGGCGCAGCGGGCACGGGCGTTGCAGGCACCGGCAATGGCTTGACCTTGTTGCGGTCGGGAATCTCGATGGGGATGTCGACCGAGACCGGGCGCGGCTGGGTGTCGAACAACAACGGAAATCCGATGACGCCAAGCAGCACCAGAACGGCCGCGCCCACCAACCGGTGCCGCGCGCGGCGACGCATGGTTTCGACACTTTCCGCGGGGACGGCAGCTGGTGCGCTGCGTCCTTCGTTGCCTTGCGGGCCGCGCGTGCGGAACTTGAAAAACGCCATGAAGTTCGATCCCTGAAGGAGTGCAGCGAGGTGGTGCCAGATGGTGCGGACGGTCCGGCGATCAGCCGCCGGGCAGCAGGTGTTTGGCTTGCAGCCGCGGAGTGCCGTGCTCCAGCACGCCACCCACGGTGAAGAACGATCCGAAGACCACGATTCTATCAGCGGGGTCCGCGTGCTCGATGGCCGCGCGCAGCGCTTCCATCGGCCCGGAATGCACGCTTGCGGAGGCGTCGGCGCGCGTGTTTTGCGCCTGCCAGCTCGCGAGCAGATCGCTGGCCCTGGCGGCGCGCGGCGTCGGCAGATCGGTGAAGTACCAGCGGTCGATCATGGGGCCGATGCGCGCGAGGATCGGGGCCAGGTCCTTGTCGGCCATGACGCCGAAGACGCCGTGCGTGGTGGGATAGAAACCCATCGCGTCGAGGTTCTCGGCCAGCGCGGCGACCGCATGGGCGTTGTGCGCCACGTCGAGCACCAGCGCGGGCTCGCCCGGAACGATCTGGAAGCGGCCGGGCAGCTCGACCATGGCGAGCCCCGTGCGCACGGCCTGCGCGGTGATGGGCAGTTGCGGCCGCAGCGCTTCGAGCGCCGCAAGCACGCCCGCGGCATTGAGCAGTTGGTTGGCGCCGCGCAGCGCCGGATAGGCCAGCCCGCTGTAGCGCCGGCCGCGGCCCGACCAGCCCCACTGCTGCTTGTCGCCCGAGACGTTGAAATCGTGTCCGAAGCGCCAGAGGTCGGCGCCGATGGCGGCCGCATGGTCGATCACGCTTTGCGGCGGCATCGGGTCGCTCACGATGGCGGGCTTGCCCGGGCGCAGGATGCCGGCCTTCTCGAAACCGATGCTCTCGCGGTCGGGACCGAGGTAGTCCATGTGGTCGAGGTCGATGCTGGTGATGACCGCGCAATCGGTGTCGATGATGTTGACCGCGTCGAGCCGGCCGCCGAGCCCGACCTCGAGAATGGCCACGTCCGGCTTCTCCTCGATCATGCAGCGCAGGATGCCCAGGGTGGTGAACTCGAAGTACGTCAGGGGCATGTCGCCCCGGGCCACCTCCACCGCCTCGAAGTTTGCTATTAATTTTGAAGCATCGACTGCTTCGCCCGCCAGCCGCAGCCGTTCCTCGAAGCGCACCAGGTGCGGCGAAGTGAAGACCGCCGTACGGTAGCCCGCATGCGTGAGGATTGATTCGAGCATGGCGCAGGTCGAACCCTTGCCATTGGTGCCGGCCACGGTGATGACCGGGCAGTCGAAGCGCAGGCCCATCCGGGCGGCCATCTCTTTGGCGCGCTCGAGGCCGAGCTCGATGTTCTTCGGATGGAGTTGCTCGGCGCGTGCGAGCCAGTCGTTAAGGGTTTCCATGGAGCCCGGCATTGTCGCCGACCCGGAAAGCGCCCGGCGCCCCACGTTTTATCGGCATCATTGGCGTCCATGACAACCCTCTACGGCATCCCGAACTGCGACACCGTCAAGCGCGCCCGCGCCTGGCTCGACGAACATGGCGTCGCCTACACCTTCCATGACTTCAAGAAGCAAGGCGTGCCCGAGGCCGAGCTCGACCAGTGGCTCAAAAAGCCGGGCTGGGAGGCCCTGGTCAACCGCCGCGGCACCACTTGGCGCAAACTCGACGAAGCCACCCGCAACGCGGTGGCAGACGCCGCATCCGCCCGCGCCGCGCTGCTGGCCAACCCCAGCCTCATCAAGCGGCCGGTGGTCAACTGGGGGGCCAAAACCGGCGTTACGACAGGGTTCGACGCCGAAGCCTGGGCTGCTGTGAACGCCGTGTAAACCCCGGAACCCGTCTCGCCGGCCGGCCTCCAACCCCGATCTGCAGGAGAGAACACCATGAACAGACAAGTCTTTCGCACCCTCGCGGGCCTTTCTGTGGCCGGCCTTCTGACGGCCGGCGCCGCCGGCGTCGCGCAGGCCCAGCAAGTGGTCCAGGCCCGGGTGATTTCCGCCACGCCGGTTCGCGAAACCACCGGCAGCGACGTCAGCTACAACGTCACTTACGAATACAACGGCCGCCAATACACCACCCGCACCAACAGCCGGCCGGGCGCCACCATTGCGGTCGAGGCCGGCGCCTATGGCGTGACGACGGCACCGGTCGCGCCCCAGCCCCAGTTGCAGCCCTATCCGGTCGAAGCCGACAGCGGCCAGCAGCAATACCAGTATCAGTACCAGCAGCCCCCTCAATACGCACAACCAGGTCAATACGCACCGCCAGGCGGATCGGCTTGGGACAGCGTGGTGCCCGAGCCCGGCGTGGTGGTTTCCAACGCGCCGCCGGCACCGGTCTACGCGCAGCCGGCGCCGGTGTACCCGGCCCCCGTCTATGTGCAGCCGACCTACGTCTACCCGCAGCCCTACGTCTATCCGCCGGTCGGCATTTCGCTGAACCTGGGGTACTCCAGGGGCTGGGGCGGCTATCGCGGATACGGCTACCGTCACTGGCGCTGAGCCGCCCGATGCGGCAGCCGGGCTGCCGGTTGCCGGCCAAGCCCTAAAATCGAGGACTTTTCCAACCCCTGAGGGGTGCGCCGCCGCGGTGGCGCGTCCTCGACAAGCCGACCGCGCATGCGCCGGCGCCATCCAATGACGACGACTACCGACACTCTCAACAGCGCCGCAGTGGCGACCAAGGCCAATGTGTATTTCGACGGCAAGTGCGTGAGCCACAGCCTCACACTGGCCGACGGCACGAAAAAATCGGTGGGCGTGATCCTGCCGTCCACCCTGACCTTCAAGACCGGCGCGCCCGAGATCATGGAAGGCACCGCAGGCAGCTGCGAATACCAGCTGGCTGGAACCAGCGAATGGATTTCCTCCGGCCCCGGGCAGAAGTTCAGCGTGCCGGGCGACTCCAGCTTCCAGATCCGAGTGACCGGCGAGCCCTATAGCTACATCTGCCACTTCGGCTGAACCGCGAACCGGACACCCACATGTCGACCATTCTCCAAAACGTTCCCGCCGGCCAGAAGGTCGGCATTGCCTTTTCGGGCGGCCTGGACACCAGCGCGGCACTGCACTGGATGAAGCTGAAGGGCGCGATTCCCTACGCCTACACCGCCAACCTCGGCCAGCCCGACGAGCCCGACTACGACGAGATCCCGCGCAAGGCGATGCAGTACGGCGCCGAGAAGGCCCGGCTGATCGACTGCCGCAGCCAGTTGGCCGCCGAAGGCCTTGCCGCGCTGCAGGCCGGCGCCTTCCACGTCACCACTGCCGGCGTCACCTACTTCAATACCACGCCGCTCGGCCGCGCGGTCACCGGCACGATGCTGGTCAGCGCGATGAAGGAAGACGACGTCCACATCTGGGGCGACGGCAGCACCTACAAGGGCAACGATATCGAGCGCTTCTACCGCTACGGCCTGCTCACCAACCCGGCGCTGAAGATCTACAAGCCCTGGCTCGACCAGCTCTTCATCGACGAACTGGGCGGCCGCGCCGAGATGTCGGCCTTCATGACAGCCGCCGGCTTCGGCTACAAGATGTCGGCCGAGAAGGCCTACAGCACCGACTCCAACATGCTGGGCGCCACCCACGAGGCGAAAGACCTGGAGCACCTGAACAGCGGCATCAAGATCGTCAACCCGATCATGGGCGTCGCCTTCTGGAAGGACGAGGTCGAAGTCAAGCGCGAAGAGGTGCGCGTGCGCTTCGAGGAAGGCCGCCCGGTCGCCCTCAACGGCAAGGAATACCCCGACCTGGTCGAGCTCATCCTGGAAGCCAACCGCATCGGCGGGCGCCACGGCCTGGGCATGAGCGACCAGATCGAGAACCGCATCATCGAAGCCAAGAGCCGCGGCATCTACGAGGCGCCCGGCCTCGCGCTGCTGTTCATCGCCTACGAGCGCCTGGTGACCGGCATCCACAACGAAGACACCATCGAGCAGTACCGCGACAACGGCCGCAAGCTCGGCCGCCTGCTCTACCAGGGCCGCTGGTTCGACCCGCAGGCCATCATGCTGCGCGAAACCGCCCAGCGCTGGGTGGCACGCGCCATCACCGGCGAAGTGACGGTCGAACTGCGCCGCGGCAACGACTATTCGCTGCTCAACACCGAGTCGGCCAACCTGACCTACAAGCCCGAGCGCCTGAGCATGGAAAAGGTCGAGGGCGCCTTCACGCCGCTCGACCGCATCGGCCAGCTGACCATGCGCAACCTGGACATCATCGACACCCGCGACAAGCTGGCGATCTACAGCAAGACCGGGTTGCTGTCGACAGGCCAGGGCGCCTCGCTGCCCAAGCTCGCGAACGACGACGAGCGCGAGTAGGCAACGCGTTCCCCATGACAAACGGGCCCTTCGGGGCCCGTTTGCATTGGTGCGCGTCGTGCATGCCTGCCGGTCAGTCGCCGCCGCCTCCTCCGCACCCGCCGCCGCAACCGCCGCCGCCGTCTCCCGAGGAATCGCCTCCCCCGCTGCCGCCGTCGCTGCTGCCGCTCGATTCACTGCCGCCAAAGCCGTGAGCATCGCCCGAGCTGCCGCCATCCGATGACGACGACTCGCCGAAGCTGGTGCCGCAATGGGCGCCGGAGCCGTCGTGCCGGTCGACCGCCTTGCAGTCGGGCACGTAGTCGAAACCGCCCGGAATGCCGAACTTCACGTCGAGCGCAAACAGGAGCGGCAGGCGCGCCGGCTTGCGCGGATCGATGCTTTCTTCCTTGCAGGCCCAGTACCAGCTGCGGCGCAGGCCGTCGTTGCGCTTCGGGTCCCGGCCCAGCACCTCGGCCGGGCTGTGGTGCAGCATGCCGCCAAAGGCCGCCTTGCACCAGTTCTGGTAGCCCTGCGTGTGCAGGATGAACTCGTGCCAGGCCGTGTCGACCACCTTGGACGGCATGGCCACGAACTTGCGGCCGCTGCGCAGGTGGGCCATGAAGAACTGGCGCAGCCCGCGCAGCACCAGTTCGGCGTCGCGCCGGCTGAGCCCCGGGTGCGCCGCGCGCAGCTTGCCGATCAGGAAAGGCGGCATGCGCGCCTCGCGGATGAACTGGCGGCGCAGGCTGGTTTCCATGAAGCCCAGCGTGGCGGCAAGAAGCCATCCACCCAGGACCAACGGCACCAGCACAAATCGGCCGCCACTTCGGAAGGTGAAGAACACCGCGACGAAGGCGCCCAGCACAATTGCCCGGCGGGCCCAGATCAGCGCGGCAATGCGCCGCCGGTAGTTCAGGTGCAGGAAGTCGAGGTCCATCAGACGACCACCGGCTCCGGCTCCAGCCGGATGCCGAAGCGCTCGTACACGCTCGTCTGTATGGCCTTGGCCAGCGTCATCACCTCGCCGCCCGTCACCGGGTTTTCGAGGCCGCCGCGGTTCACCAGCACCAGCGCCTGCTTTTCGTAGACGCCGGCGTTGCCGACCGACTTGCCCTTCCAGCCACAGGCGTCGATGAGCCAGCCGGCCGCGAGCTTGATGCTGCCGTCGTTCATCGGGTAGTGCACGATCTTCGGGTCGCGCGCGATGATGTCGGCGCACTGTTCGGGCGTGACGGTCGGGTTCTTGAAGAAGCTGCCGGCATTGCCGAGCACGCGCCAGTCGGGCAGCTTGGCGCGGCGAATGGCGCAGACCCAGTCGAACACGTCGGTGGCGCTGGGGGTGAAATTGCCGGCCTCCTCCATCTTGCGCTCCAGGTCGAGGTAGCCCACCACCGCCTTCCAGGGCTTGGGCAGGCGAAAGCGCACGCGGGTGATCAGCGCCCGCCCCGAGAGCCCGAAATCGTTCGGCCCGCTGCGCACGTGCTTGAACACCGAGTCGCGGTAGCCAAAGGCGCATTGCGCGGCATCCAGCGTGAAGCTGCGCCCGGTGTCCAGGTCGATGGCATCGAGCGAGTCGAAGCGGTCTTGCAACTCGACCCCATAGGCGCCGATGTTCTGCACCGGCGCACCGCCCACCGTGCCCGGAATGAGCGCCAGATTCTCGAGCCCCGGGTAGCCGTTCGCGAGCATCCACTGAATGGCGTCGTGCCAGACTTCGCCTGCGCCGGCCTCCACGATCCAGGCGCGCGGGGTTTCCTCGACCAGCCGCAGCCCCTTGATCTCGACTTTCAGCACCAGCGGCTTCACGTCGCCCGTGAGCACGATGTTGCTGCCGCCGCCCAGCACGAAACGGGGCGCGTCGCGCCAATGGGGGTCGGCCCGCAGCTCGGCCACGTCCCCCTCGCTGGCGATGCGCACCAGGTTCTGCGCGCGCGCGACGATGCCGAAGCTGTTGTACGGCTGCAGCGGGACGTTGTTCTCCACGATCATGGGAGAATTGTCGCATCCAGCACCCGCGAATCCAGGAGGAGCCCAATGCCGTCTTTCGATACCGTCTGCGAACCGAATCTGCCCGAAGTGAAGAACGCGGTCGAAAACACCGCCAAGGAAATCGCAACGCGTTTCGATTTCAAGGGCACGGCCGCCGCCGTCGAGCTCAAGGACAAGGAAATCACCATGATCGGCGACGCCGAGTTCCAGCTCGTGCAGGTCGAGGACATTCTTCGCGCCAAGCTCACCAAGCGCAGCGTCGACGTGCGCTTTCTCGACAAGGGCGACGTGCAGAAGATCGGCGGCGACAAGGTCAAGCAGGTCATCAAGGTCAAGAGCGGCATCGAATCCGAGCAGGCCAAGAAGATCACCCGCATCATCAAGGACAGCAAGCTCAAGGTGCAGGCCGCCATCCAGGGCGACGCGGTGCGCATCACCGGCGCCAAGCGCGACGACCTGCAGGCGGCCATGGCGCTCATCAAGAAAGACGTGCCCGACATGCCGCTGTCGTTCAACAACTTCCGCGACTGAGCTCCGAATGAAATCCCTGGTCGTCGCAGCGCAGTTGCTGGCTGCCGCTGCAGGGGCGCATGCGGCGAGCTCCGTCATGCTGACCGGCACCATCGGCAGCCGCGCGATCCTGATCGTCGACGGCGCACCGCCCAAGACCGTGGCCGTCGGCGAGACCTTCCAGGGCGTCAGGCTCGTGTCGCTGCAGGCCGACCAGGCGGTGGTCGAACTCGAGGGCAAGCGCCTCAACCTGCGCATGGACACGCCCGTGAGCATCGGCGGCGGAGGGGGCACGGGCGGCGGCAGCCGCATCGTGCTGCCGGCCGACAGCCGCGGCCACTTCATGACGCAAGGCGCCATCAACGGCCGCCCCGTCACCTTCATGCTCGACACCGGCGCCACGTCGATCGCGTTGTCGGCCGCCGATGCGCAACGCATCGGGTTGGACTACAGCAAGGGCCAGCGCGTCCAGATGAACACCGCCAACGGCGTGTCCCAGGGCTACAAGCTGCGGCTGCAGTCGGTGCGCGTGGGCGACGTCGAGGTGTACGACATCGACGCCATCGTCTCGCCGCAGCCCATGCCCTTCGTGCTGCTGGGCAACAGCTTCATCAACCGGTTCTCGATGCGGCGCGATGCCGACCAGATGGTCTTGGAGAAGCGGTACTGAGCGTCAGCGTCAGGCCTGCGCGGCCGTGACCACGATCTCGATCTTGTAGGCCGCGTTGGCCATCTTGGCCTGCACCGTGGCGCGCGGCGGCGTGTTGCCGGCGGGAATCCACGCATCCCAGACCTCGTTCATGGCCGTGATGTCGTCGATGTCGGCCAGGAAGATCTGCGTCATCAGGATGCGCGACTTGTCGCTGCCGGCCTCGGCCAGCAGGCGGTCGACCATGGCCAGCACCTGCGTGGTCTGGCCGCGGATGTCCTGCGTGGTGTCGTCGGGCACCTGGCCTGCCAGGTAGATAGTGCCGTTGTGCACGGCCGTTTCAGACAGGCGCGGGCCGACGTGAAAGCGAGTAATGGATGCCATGGTGTTCTTTCTCTCAAGCCTTTTTCTTCGAGCCGAGTTTCGACTCCGTGCCGGCCGCGAGCCGGCGGATGTTTTCGCGGTGCCGCCAGATCAGCAGCAGGCTCATGATGATGATCGCAATCAGCACCGTGCGGTCGAGCGGCCACGCAATGTTTCCGCCCAAAAGGTAATACGCCGGCGCAAAAAAGGCTGCCACCAGCGACGACAGCGACGAATAGCGGAAGAACACCGCGATGATCAGCCAGGTGGCGCCGGTGGCAAGCCCCAGCCAGGGCGCGATGCCCACCAGCACGCCCGCCGCGGTGGCCACGCCCTTGCCGCCCTGGAAGCCGAAGAACACCGGGTACAGATGGCCCAGGAAGGCCGCGAGGCCCGCCAGCGCGGCCACGCCCTCCCCCAGCCCCCACTGCGCGCCAAAGTGGCGGATCAGGAACACCGGCAGCCAGCCCTTGAGCGCATCGAGCAGCAATGTGGCCAGCGCCGCACCCTTGTTGCCCGAGCGCAGCACGTTGGTCGCACCGGGGTTGCCGCTGCCGTAGCTGCGCGGGTCGGCCATGCCGAGCGACTTGCTCACGATGACCGCGAAGGACAGCGAGCCGATCAGGTAGGAGGCCACGATGGCCAGGAGGGAAGGCAGATGAAAGCTCAAGGCGGCGCTCCACGAAGGATGGATGTTCTTATTCGCTGGTTCGGACAGAGGGGTATGCCGCCGGTCTCAGGCCGGCGGGCCGGCTATTCTGCCAGCGCGCACTGCACCGGCCTGGCGCCCAGCAATGCCACGCACACCTGCGGGTCGATGCCCACCAGGTAGCCGCGCCGCCCGCCGTTGATCGCGATCTTCGGCAGCTCGAGGATGGTCGACTCGACGTAGACCGGCATCTGGCGCCGCGTGCCGAAGGGCGAGGTGCCGCCCACCATGTAGCCGCTGTGGCGCTGCGCCATTTCGGGCCTGCAGGGCTCGACCGACTTGGCGCCGATCTGCCGCGCCAGGTTCTTGGTCGACACCGTGCGGTTGCCGTGCATCAGCACGATGAGCGGCCTGGCGTCCTGGTCCTGCATCACCAGCGTCTTCACCACCGTGAAGGGGTCGAAGCCCAGCACGGCGGCGCTGTGCTGGGCACCGCCGTGCTCCAGGTACTCGTACGGATGCTCGGTGAAGGCGACCTTGTTCGCGCGCAGCAGCTGCGTCGCGGGGGTTTCGGAAACGTGGGAATTTTTATTCTTGCTCACGCCGCCGGGTCCCGGATCTCCCACCGGATCCTGTCGATCTCGGCCAGCACCTCGGGCGAGAGCGTGGTGCCGAAGGCGTCGATGTCTTCGTCCAGCTGCGCCAGCGTGGTCACGCCGATGATCGTGCTTGCCACCTGCCACTTGGTGTAGCAGAAGCCCAGCGCGAGCTGCACCGGCGTCAGGCCGTTGTCGCGCGCGAGCTGGTTGTACAGGCGCGCGGCCTTCAGCGCGTCGGGGCGGCCCCAGCGTTGCTTGCGCACCGACTCGTAGCTCGAAATGCGCGCGCCCTTCGGTGCGTCCGGCCCCTCGATGCCGCTCTGGTCGTACTTGCCGGTCAGCAGGCCGAAGGCCAGCGGCGAATACGCCAGCAGCGACACGCCCAGCCGGTGCATCGTCTCGTCGAGCCCGTTCTCCAGGCCACGGCTCGCCAGGTTGTAGACGTTCTGCACCGTGGCCACGCGCGGCAGTTCGTGCTGCCCGGCCAGCCGCACGAACTCGTGCACGCCGTAGGGCGTCTCGTTCGAGAGGCCGATGGCGCGCACCTTGCCGGCCTTCACCAGCTTGCCGAGCGCCTCGAGCTGGTCGTGGATCGGCGTCTTCGAGCTTTCCTTGGCGGGGTCGTAGTAGATGCTGCCGAAGGCCGGCACATGGCGCTCGGGCCAGTGGATCTGATAGAGGTCGATGACGTCGGTCTTCAGGCGCTTCAGGCTCGCATTGCACGAGGCCTCGATGTCTTCGGGCGTCATGCCGCTGCCTGCGCGCACCCAGGGCATGCCGCGCGACGGGCCGGCCACCTTGGTGGCCAGCGTGATCTTCTGGCGCGCACCGGGGTTGGCCGCAAACCAGTTGCCGATGATGGTCTCGGTGACGCTGTAGGTCTCCTGCCGCGCGGGCACCGAGTACATCTCGGCCGTGTCGATGAAATCGACGCCGCGCTCGAGCGAGCGGCTCAAGATGGCATGGGAAGTGGGTTCGTCCACCTGTTCGCCGAAGGTCATGGTGCCCAGGCAGATCGGGGTGACGTGCAGGTCGCTCTGGCCGAGTTGGATTTTTTTCATGCGCGGGATGCTACCGCCCTCCCCGGCAATGTGCTGGCCGTGGGCCAAAAAACCGGGCGCCAGCTGTCCTGTGCCGGACTGCGCGCCCGCGCCGGGCTCCTTATCATCGACGCCCATGTACCAAGCTCTTCGTCCCTCGCGCAGCGAATTCGTGCCCGTGCGCAACCTCAGCTACCACGTGCGCCTCTGGGGCGAGCCCTCGGCCGCGCGGCCGCCGCTGGTGCTGGTGCACGGCTGGATGGACGTGGCCGCCTCCTGGCAGTTCGTGGTCGATGCGCTGGCCGAAGAGCGCTTCATCGTCGCGCCCGACTGGCGCGGCTTCGGCCTCACCGAGGGCGGCGGCGTCGACAACTACTGGCTGCCCGACTACCTTGCCGACCTCGAATGGCTGCTCGACCACTACGCGGGCGAAGGCGATGCGGCGCGGCCGGTCGACCTGGTCGGCCACAGCATGGGCGGCAACGTCGCCATGCACTACGCGGGCGCAAGGCCCGAGCGCATCCGCCGCCTCGTCAACCTCGAAGGCTTCGGCATGCCTGCGCGAAAGCCGGAGGAAGCGCCCGTGCGCTACGGCCAATGGATCGACGACCTCAAGCGACTGCACCGCGGCGAGATGGCGCTTGCCAGCTACTCCGCCGTGGACGGCGTGGCGCGCCGGCTCATGAAGACCAACCCGCGCCTCACGCCCGACAAGGCCAACTGGCTTGCGAGCCACTGGTCGGCGCCGCACGCGCAGGCCGACGGCAGCGAGCGCTGGCAGATCCTGGGCGACTCCGCGCACAAGATCATCAACGCGAACATCTTCCGGGTCGATGAAACGCTCGCGCTCTACGCGCGAATTTCGGCGCCCACGCTGATGGTCGAGGCCTCGGACGACAGCCTGCACGGCTGGTGGAAAAACCGCTACACGCTGGACGAGTTTCATGAGCGCCTGAAGTCCGTGCCTTCGGTGCGCGTCGAGCGGCTCGACGACGCGGGCCACATGCTGCACCACGACCAGCCGCAGCTCGTGGCCGGGTTGATCGAGCAGTTCCTGGCAGGCTGAGCGTCAGCCCCTGGCGCGGCCCTGCACCGTGCGCCGCAGTGCCGCGCGCGCCAGGAGCCGCGTCGAATCGAGCGTCGGCAGCGGCGAGTTCACGTCGTTCATGATGAGCGGAATCTCGGTGCAGCCGAGCACGACCGCATCGCAGCCGTCCTCGTCCTTCATGCGCTGGATGACGCGGCGGAACGCCGTGACGGCATCCGGCGTGAAGACACCGCAGACCAGCTCTTCCATGATGATGCGGTTGATCTCTTCGCGCTCTTCCATGGTGGGCCGAACGTATTCGAGCCCCTTGGCCGAGAGCTTCTCGGGATAGACCTCGCTCTCGACCAGCCAGCGTGTGCCGGTGATGGCCAGGCGCCGGAAACCGCGCTGCGCGGCTTCGTCGGCCACGCACTGCGCGATGTGCAGCCACGGCAGCGGCGAGCGTCCCTCGATGAAGGGCAGCGCCTGGTGAATGGTGTTGTCGGGGCAGACCAGAAAGCTCGCGCCGATCTTCGCGAGCTTGTGGGCCGAAGCGAGCATCACTTCGCCCACGCCGCGCCAGTCGTTGCGGTAGATGTGCGCCATGTAATCCGCGAGCGAGGGCGTGTGCATCGAGACTTCGGGGTGCGCATGCGGGCCCAGCAGTTGGGCGCCCTCCACGCAGATGGTCTGGTAGCAGAGCGCCGCGCCTTCGGCGGAGCATCCGACGATTCCGATGTGCTGGGTCATGGCGCATCCTACAAAAAAGAATGCCACCATGCCCGCCTGACCGCTCAGGCGTGGCTCGCCTCGCTGTCCAGATGGGCCATCTGCGCGGCGGCGTAGCGCTCGCCGGCCGCGGCGCCCTTCGGCACTGCGCGTTCGATGGCTGCGAGATCGTCCGCGCTCAAGGCAACGCCGAGCGAGCCCAGCGCTTCCTGCAGGCGCGTGCGCTGCCGCGCGCCCACCAGCGGCACGATATCTTCGCCCTGCGCCGCCACCCAGGCAATGGCAATCTGCGCGACCGTCACGCCCTTGGCGTTCGCGATCTGGCGCAGCGCATCGACCAGCGCCAGGTTGCGCTCGACGTTCTCGCCCTGAAAGCGCGGGCTGTGCGTGCGGAAATCCGTTGCGCCCGCGCCCTCTTTCTTCCAGTGTCCGCTGATCAGCCCGCGCGACAGCACGCCATACGCCGTGATGCCGATGCCGAGCTCTCGGCAGGTCGCAAGAATGTCATCCTCGATGCCGCGCGAGATCAGCGAATATTCGATCTGCAGGTCGGCAATCGGGTGCACGGCCGCCGCCTTGCGAATGGTGTGCGAGCCCACTTCCGAGAGCCCGATGTGCCGCACGTAGCCGGCCTTCACCATGTCGGCAATGGCGCCCACGGTGTCTTCGATCGGCACGTTCGGGTCGAGCCGCGCCGGGCGGTAGATGTCGATGTGGTCCACGCCGAGCCGTTGCAGCGAATAGACCAAAAAGTTCTTCACCGCTTCGGGCCGCGCGTCGTAGCCGCTCCAGCCGCCAGCCGGATCGCGCAGCGCACCGAATTTCACGCTGACCAGGGCCGCGTCGCGCTGCGAGCCCTTGAGGCCCTTGAGCGCTTCGCCGATCAGCATTTCGTTGTGGCCGCTGCCGTAGAAGTCGCCGGTGTCGAGCAGCGTGATGCCCGCGTCCATGGCGGCGTGGATGGTGGCGATGCTTTCGGTGCGGTCCGTCGGGCCGTACAGCGCCGACATGCCCATGCAGCCGAGGCCGATGGCGGAGACCTGCGGGCCCGTGGCCCCGAGTTGACGTGTGTTCATTGCAGCTTCCTTTCGTTGAGGTCCGCATGCGGTTGCAAGCGGCATGGCGGTAGTCTGGAAGCAAGCGGCCCGTTCGATAATCCACCCATCACCGCACGAGCTGTGCAAAAAACCGCACAATCGGCTTTCATGACCGACCCCGATCTTTCGGACCTCGGCGCCTTCGTGGCAGTGACGCGGGCACGCAGCTTTCGCGGTGCCGCCGCGCTGCGCGGTGTGTCGCCCTCCTCGCTCAGCGAAGCCATGCGCCGGCTCGAGGCGCAGCTGGGCGTGCGGCTTTTGAACCGCACCACGCGCAGCGTGACGCCCACCGAGGCCGGCCAGCGGCTGCTGGAGCGTATCGCGCCGGCGCTCGACGACATCTCGGGCGCGCTCGACACACTCAACAGCTTTCGCGACAGCCCCACCGGCACGCTGCGGCTCAACGTGCCGACCATCGTGACGCAGCGCGTGCTGCCGCCACTGGCCAGCCGCTTCCTGGCCGCACACCCCGGCATCACGCTGGAGGTGACGACCAACGACACTTTCATTGATGTGCTCGCAGCCGGCTTCGACGCCGGCATTCGCTACGACGAGAGCATCGCGCGAGACATGATTGCAGTGCCGCTCGGCCCGCGCGTGCAGCGCTTCGTGGCCGCCGCGTCACCGCGCTACCTGGCGGCGCATGGCACGCCCAGGCACCCGACCGACCTGCTGCAGCACGCCTGCATCGGACACCGCTTTCCGAGCGGCGTGCTCGCGGCCTGGGGCTTTGTGCGCAAGGGCAAGACCGTCCGCATCACGCCGAGCGGGCCGCTGGTGGCGTCGATGATCGATCTCGAACTGCATGCGGCCGAGTCGGGCCTGGGCCTCATCTACACCTTCGACGAATACCTGCGGCCCTCGCTCGACAGCGGTGCGCTGGTGCCGGTGCTGGAGGATTGGTGGCAGAGTTTTTCGGGCCCGTTTCTCTACTACCCGAGCCGCACGCACATGCCGGCGCCGCTGCGGGCCTTCGTCGACTTTCTCAAGAACGAGGCGAAACACTGAGGCGCAAACGGCGGGCGGCCAAGGGCCGCGCCATCACTCATGCACTCACGCGTCGTCGTCGGCGTCGTTGCCCGTGAGGGACAGCACTTGTTCGACGAAGGCCTCGAACAGCGGCAGTGCGGCGGGCAATCCATCGAACGACTCCGCCTCGCCGGCATCGAAGAAGTGCGGCTTGTCGGCCGGCAGCGCCACCCATTCCCCGGCTTCGAACAGCAGGCCCAGATAGCCGTCTTGCGTGGGCAGGTAGACAAGCGCCGCGCGGTCGAGCACCTGCTGCCCTTGCGGCGCGGCTTCGCGCCCCCAGGCCACCCCCTGCCGAGCCAGGTGCTCGTTGATCCAGCCGTCGCACACATGCGTGTCGCGCCAGTTTCCTTCGGCGTCGAAAAGAGCGAGCACGGGCATGGGCGTCCTTTGGTTGAGAGTTATTGCAGGAAGCTGGGCTTGGCATAGCCCTGGAACTTGCTGTCGACCACGGCCTTGAAGTCCTTCGAATGGTAGGCCTCCACAATGTCCTTGGCCCAGGCAGTGTTCTTGTCGGCGCTCTTCACGGCCACCACATTGAGGTAGTGGTCGGGCGTCTTCTCCAGCGCCACGGCCTCGGTGAGCTTCAGGCCCGACGAGATCGCGAAGTTGCCGTTGACGATGGCGTATTCGGTGTCGCCCAGCGAGCGCGGCAGCTGCGCGGCCTCAAGTGGAATGAACTTGAGCTTCTTCGGGTTCTCGGCCACGTCTTTTTCGGACGCGCGCAGCGGATCGACGCCGGGCTTGATGGTGATGAGCTTGTTCTGCTCCAGCAGCACCAGCGCACGGGCCAGGTTGCTCGGGTCGTTGGGGAGCGTGAAGCGGTCGCCCTCTTTCACCTCGGCCAGGGTCTTGCGCTTGGTGGAGTACACGCCCAGCGGCGCGATGGGGCCTTGCACCAGTTCGGCCAGGTCGAGCTTCTGGTCGGCCGAGAACTTCTTCAGATAGACCTGATGCTGGAAAAAGTTGGCGTCGAGCGAGCCCTGCGCGAGCGCGAGGTTGGGCTGCACGTAGTCGTTGAACTCGACCAGCTTCACCTTGTAGCCCTTTTTCTCGAGGATGGGCACGATGCCTGCCTTGAGCTGGTCGATGTTGGAGCCGGCGGTGCCGCCGATGACGAGATTCTTCTTGGCTTCCTGGGCCCCTGCCAGCGAAAGCCCGCCGAACGAGAGGGCAACCAGGGACAGGGCAAGGACGGAGCGGCGCAGCAGTGCGGTTTTCATGAGATAAAAAAAGAGAAGGGAACAAAAATTCAACGCTTGTCCAGCCTGCGCGCCGTGGTGTTGCCCACGAATTGCAGGATCTGTACCAGCACCACGAGCAGCGCCACGGTGAGCACCATCACGTCGGTCTGGAAGCGGTAGTAGCCGTAGCGGATGGCCAGGTCGCCGATGCCGCCGCCGCCTACCACGCCGGCAATGGCCGAGTAGGAGAGAAAGCTCACCGCCAGCACCGTGAGCGCCAGCACCAGGCCCGAGCGCGCCTCCACCACCAGCACGCGCCAGACGATCTGCAGCTCCGACGCGCCCATGGCGTGCGCCGCCTCGATCACGCCGCGTGGCACTTCGCGCAGGCACTGGTCGACCAGCCGCGCAAAGTACGGAATGGCCGCGAACGACAGCGGCACCGCAGCCGCCAGCGGGCCGATGGAGGTGCCCGCAATCACGCGCGTGAACGGCACCAGCGCCACCAGCAAAATGATGAAGGGAAACGAGCGCACGGTGTTCACGATCCAGTTGAGCACCAGGAACGCCGGCTTGTTTTCGAGCGACTGGCCCGGCCCCAGGAGGAACAGCAAAATGCCCAGCGGCCCGCCGATGAGCACCGCGGCCGAGAGGCCGATGGCCAGCATCAGGAAGGTCTGGCCGGTGGCGGTCCAGAGCTCGGGGAGGATGGGGGCGATGTTCTCAAACATAGGCCACCTCCTGCGGCCTGCGCTGCAATGACGGCGGGCGGGGCTCGACGGGTTCGCGCGCCTCGCGTTCGCGGCGGCGCACCAGTTCATCGATCTCGCGGCCCAGTGCCGTCTTGCGCTCTTCGCTCGGCGCATCGACCGCGAACTGTTCGACCAGCCGGCCCTTCTCGAGGATGGCCACGTTGCGGCACAGCACCTCGACCACCGGGAGTTCGTGCGTGACGATGACGATGGTCACGCCGATCTTCTGGTTGATGTCGCGCAGCGTTTCGAGCAGCGCGCGCGTGGTTTCGGTGTCGAGCGCCGAGGTGGGCTCGTCGCACAGCAGCACCTGCGGCCGCGGCGCCAGCGCGCGCGCAATGGCCACACGCTGTTTCTGCCCGCCCGAAAGCTGCGCCGGGTAGGTGTCGATCTTCTCGGCCAGGCCCACGAGGGCCAGGCATTCGCGCACCCGTGCGTCGATCTCGTTGCGCGAATGCCGGCCGTGGATCTTCAACGGGAAGGCCACGTTCTCGAACACCGTGGCGTTCTGTAGCAGGTTGAACTGCTGGAAGATCATGCCGATGTTCTGGCGCGTGTCGCGCAGCTCGCGGCGAGAGAGCGTGGTGAGGTCGCGCCCGCCGACGAAGACCTTGCCCGCATCGGGCCGCTCCAGCAGGTTGATGAGGCGCAGCAGGGTCGACTTGCCCGCGCCGCTCTTGCCGATCAGGCCGAACACGTCGCCCTGGTGGATGTCGAGCGAAAGCGACTGCACGGCGTCGAACACCTCGCCATTCGGCAAGGCGAAGGATTTCTGCACCGATTGAAGACGGATGACCGGCGCCGCGTTGCCGCGGGCTGCATCAGGCGAAGGGTAGGTCATGGGAAAGAAGCGCGGCCCGCGTGAAAGCGCGGTCGCGGAGTTCGCAAAAAGGTGCCGAGTATGAAAACAAAGGCGGCAAAAGAGAACGAACAAATCGGCGCTTGCTTATGCATGAAAACGCATAAGACTTTGGGAGCGTGCGCCGCGAACGCCATATCGATATGCGCATTGGTTCGTTCCCAAATGCCGGCGGCAATGCCACATTCGCGCCTTCTTTTTTTGTGATTTCGCGCACCATGCACACCACTTTCCGCCGCCGCACCCTCGCCCTCGCCACGCTGGCTGCCGCCCTTTTCACCGGCAGCACCGCCCTGGCCCAGGACAAGAACACACTCAAGGTCGGCGTCTCTGTCGGGAACGGCGAACAGATCTTCGAAGTGGTCAAGAAGGTCGCCGCCAAGGACGGCCTGAACATCCAGGTCGTGGTATTCAACGACTACCAGTTGCCCAACGCTGCGCTGGCCTCGGGCGACCTGGATGCCAACGCCTTCCAGCACCAGCCCTTTCTGGACAACCAGAACAAGGCGCGCGGCTTCGACATCGTGCCCGTGGGCCTGACCATCACCGCGCCGCTGGGCTTCTATTCGCGCAAGATCAAGTCGATCGACCAGTTGCCCGAGGGCGCATCGGTCGGTATCCAGAACGATCCGTCGAACGGCAACCGCGCCCTGTTGCTGTTGCAGTCGGCCGGCCTCATCACCCTGAAGCCCGAAGCCGTGAAGAACAACACCGCCACCCCGCTCGACGTGGTGAGCAACCCCAAGAAGCTGAAGCTGGTCGCGCTCGATGCCGCGCAACTGCCGCGCTCGCTGGATGACCTGACCATTGCCTCCATCAACAACGACTACGCCGAGAAGGCCGGCCTTTCGCTCAACAAGGACGCGGTCATCAAGGAATCGGCCAAGAGCCCGTATGCCAACCTGATTGCCGTGCGCCGCGCCGACAAGGACAAGCCCTGGGCCAAGCGCCTGGTGGCGGCTTACCAGTCGCCGGAGGTGAAGAGCTTCATCGAAACACAATTCAAAGGCTCGCTGGTCCCCGCCTTCTGACTTTACCTTCCTCCCTCCCCTCCCGGGGGAGGGCCGGGGCGGGGGGCACGCGGCGCATAAAACAAAGGCCGCTGCCAAACACGGGAGCCGCCCCCATCCCAGCCTTCCCCCAGAGGGGGAAGGAGCAATACAGGGGCCTTCCTGGGCGGGTCATCGGTCCATGAGAAAATGTCCGGTTTCCCCCGAACACAGTCAGGACACCCCATGGACGCAGAACAAATCAACCAAATCGGTGCAACTCTTGCGGACCTGAGCGCCCGCACGGCCGATTTACGGAGGTATCTTTGACTACGATGCCAAATCCGAACGTCTGAGGACGGTCAACGCATCGCTCGAAGATCCCAACGTCTGGAACGACCTCAAGAAGGCCCAGGAGCTGGGCCGCGAGAAGAAATCGCTCGACGACGTGGTCGTGACGCTCGACCGCCTCACCAGCGGCCTGTCGGACAACACCGAGCTGTACGAGATGTCGAAGGAAGAAGGCGACATGGACGGCTTGCAGTCCATTGCCGATGACGCCGCCGCGCTCGAAGCCGACATCAAGCAGCTCGAATTCCGCCGGATGTTCAACAACCCGGCCGATCCGCTCAACGCCTTTGTCGACATCCAGGCCGGCGCCGGCGGCACCGAGGCCTGCGACTGGGCCAGCATGCTGCTGCGCCAGTACCTGAAGTACGCCGAGCGCAAGGGCTTCAAGACGCAGATCGAAGACGAAACCCCGGGCGACACCGCCGGCATCAAGGGCGCGACCATCAAGGTGGAAGGCGACTACGCCTTTGGCCTCTTGCGCACCGAGACCGGCGTGCACCGCCTGGTGCGCAAGTCGCCGTTCGATTCGTCGGGCGGGCGCCACACCAGCTTTGCCTCGATCTTTGTGTACCCGGAAATCGACGACTCCATCGAGATCGAGATCAACCCGTCCGACGTGCGCACCGACACCTTTCGCGCATCGGGCGCAGGCGGGCAGCACATCAACAAGACCGACTCGGCTGTGCGACTGACGCACATCCCGACCGGCATCGTGGTGCAGTGCCAGGACGGCCGCAGCCAGCACAGCAATCGCGACGTGGCGTGGAAGCGCCTGCGTTCACGCCTGTACGACCACGAGATGCGCAAGCGCCAGGAAGAACAGCAAAAGCTCGAGGACAGCAAGACCGACGTGGGCTGGGGCCACCAGATTCGCAGCTACGTGCTGGACAACAGCCGCATCAAGGACCTGCGCACCAACGTCGAAGTGTCGGCCACGCAGAAGGTGCTCGACGGCGACCTGGACGTGTTCATCGAAGCCTCGCTGAAGCAAGGCGTGTAATCGATGACCCTGACCCACGACAAGGTCGAAGCCTTCATCTTCGACATGGACGGCACCATGATCGATTCCATGCCCTGGCATGCGCGATCGTGGGTGGAATTCGTGGCGCGCCACGGCCTCAAGCTGGACGTGACCGGCATTCTTGCGCGCACCACGGGCCGCACCGGCACCGAGTGCATGCGCGAGCTGTTCGAGCGCGAGCTTTCCGACGAAGAGTGCCGCGTCATGGTGCACGAGAAAGAAGAAATCTACCGTGCCCTCTTTCACGACAACTTCACCGAAGTGGCGGGCTTCACGGCCTTTGCCAAGGCCGCCGTGGCGCGTGGCCTGAAGGTGGCCGTGGGCACGGCGGGCGACAGGCACAACATCGAATTTGCGATGTCGCGCCTGAAGATGGACCCGCTGCCGCTGGCCATTGTGGGCGGCGACGAAGGCTTTGCCGGCAAGCCCACGCCCGAGATTTTTCTGGAGGCCGCACGCCGCATTGGCGTGGCGCCCGAGCGCTGCATCGTCTTTGAAGATGCGCCCTTCGGCATCGAGGCCGCGCGGCGCGGCGGCATGCGTGCCGTGGCCGTGTGCAGCACCCATTCCGCCGCCGAGCTTGCCGGCCCCCATGTGATTGCCGCGGTTCGCGACTACGACGAACTCGCCCATTCGAACTTTCTGGAGACACTCGATGCTGCTGCAGCGTGACGCCCAAGGGCAACCGATTGCCATTCGCCGCGAAGACTATGCCGCTCCGGCTTTCTGGATCGACACCGTCGACCTGACCTTCGACCTGGACCCCGCCAAGACCCGCGTGCTCAACCGCATGCAACTGCGCCGCAACCCCGACGCGCCGGCCCAGCCCCTGCGCCTGGACGGCGACGAGCTGAACCTGGCGCGCGTGCTGGTCAACGGCCAGGGCGCCTCTTTCCGCATGGAAGGCGACCAGCTCGTGATCGATGGGTTGCCCGATGCCTTCGAGCTCGAGATTTTCACGACCTGCTGCCCCATCAAGAACACCAAGCTGATGGGCCTGTTCGTGAGCGAAGACACCTTCTTCACGCAGTGCGAGGCCGAAGGCTTCCGCCGCATCACGTATTTTCTCGATCGCCCCGACGTGATGGCGATGTACACCGTGACGCTGCGCGCCAACAAGGCCGCGTATCCGGTGCTGCTGTCGAACGGCAACCTGGTCGAGCAAGGCGAGCTGCCCGAAGGCCGCCACTTTGCCAAGTGGGTCGACCCCTTCAGGAAGCCCTGCTACCTGTTCGCGCTGGTGGCCGGCAAGCTGGTGGCGCGCGAGCAGCGCATCACCGCGCGCAACGGCAAGGAGCACTTGCTGCAGGTGTACGTGCGCGCCGGCGACCTCGACAAGACCGAGCACGCGATGAACTCGCTGGTCAACTCCGTGCTGTGGGACGAAGTGCGCTTTGGCCTGCCGCTGGACCTGGACCGCTTCATGATCGTGGCCACCAGCGACTTCAACATGGGCGCCATGGAAAACAAGGGCCTGAACATCTTCAACACGAAGTACGTTCTGGCCAACCAGGCCACCGCCACCGATGCCGACTACAGCAACATCGAAAGCGTGGTCGGCCATGAATACTTTCACAACTGGAGCGGCGACCGCGTCACCTGCCGCGACTGGTTCCAGCTGTCGCTGAAAGAAGGCCTCACCGTCTTCCGCGACCAGGAGTTCAGCCAGGATTTGTGCGCCGACGCCTCGGCCCGCGCCGTGAAGCGCATCGAAGACGTGCGCGTGCTGCGCACCGCGCAGTTCCCCGAAGACGCCGGCCCCATGGCCCACCCGGTGCGGCCCGACAGCTACATCGAGATCAGCAACTTCTACACCGTCACCATCTATGAAAAGGGTGCCGAGGTGGTCCGCATGATGCAGACGCTGGTCGGCCGCAAGGGCTTTGAAAAGGGCATCACCCTTTACTTCGAACGCCACGATGGCCAGGCCGTGACCTGCGACGACTTTGCGCAAGCCATTGCCGACGCCAACCCCGATTCGGAGCTGGCCCGCCTGCTGCCGCAGTTCAAGCGCTGGTACAGCCAGGCCGGCACTCCGCGCCTTGCCGCCCACGGCGTGTACGACGCGCAGAACCGCAGCTACACCCTCAGCATCGTGCAAAGCTGCCAGCCCACTCCGGGCCAGCCGACCAAGGAACCCTTCGTCATTCCGCTGAACATTGGCCTGCTCGATACCAGCGGGCGCGAACTGCCGATGCAGATCGAGGGCGAAGAGCAGATCACGCACGGCACGCGCACGCTGGTGCTTTCGCGCGCCGGCGAGCAGATCACCTTTGTGGGCCTGGACGCCGAGCCCGTGCCGTCGATCTTGCGCGGCTTCAGCGCGCCAGTGATCCTCGACTTTGAATACACCGACGCCCAGCTGCTCACCCTGCTGGCCAACGACCCCGACCCGTTCAACCGCTGGGAAGCCGGCCAGCGCCTGGGCCTGCGCGCCGCGCTGCAGGGCATTGGGGCGCTTGCGACCGACACCACCCCGGTGCTGAACGACGCCTACCTTGAAGCCATGCGCAGCGTGCTGCGCAACCCCAAGCTCGACGCCGCCTTCAAGGAGCTGGTGCTCACGCTGCCGTCGGAAACCTACATTGCCGAGCAGCTCGACGTGGTCGATCCGCAGCGCGTGCACCTGGTGCGCGAAGCCATGCGCGCCCAGCTGGCCACCGCCCTCTTCTCTGATTGGCAACAGGTCTACGAAGAAAACCACGACACCGGCGCCTACAGCCCCGACCCGACCTCGTCGGGCCGCCGCGCGCTGGCCGGCATGGCGCTCAACTTCTTGTGCCTGGCGGCGCGCTCATCGGGCGACACCGTGTGGCCCGGCAAGACGCTGCAGCGCTTCAAGGACGCGGGCAACATGACCGACCGCTTCAACGCGCTCAACGCGCTGGTGTCGTCGGGCCACACCCTGGCCGCGCAGGCGCTCGCGCGCTTCCACGCCATCTTCAAGGATGAAGCGCTGGTCATCGACAAGTGGTTCTCGCTGCAGGCCGGCGCGCCCGACCGCGGCGGCGACATCCTGCCGCTGGTGAAGCAGCTGATGAAGCACCCGGATTTCTCCATCAAGAACCCCAACCGCGCCCGCAGCGTGATCTTCAGCTATTGCAGCGCCAACCCCGGAGCATTCCATCGCCCCGACGCGGCTGGCTATGTGTACTGGAGCGAGCGCGTCATAGAGCTGGACGCCATCAACCCCCAGGTGGCCGCCCGCCTTGCCCGGGCGCTCGACCGCTGGAGCAAGCTGGCCGAACCGTACCGCAGCGCCGCGCGCGAAGCCATTGCCCGCGTGGCCGCCAAGCCCGACCTGAGCAAGGACACGCATGAGGTAGTGACGCGTGCGCTGGCCGGCAACTGAACGACAACCGGTGCGGCCTGCGCTGGCGTTGCTGATGCTTTGCGTGGCGCTGGCCGGCTGCGCGGGCGGCAGCAGCTCGCGACAGCCCTGGATCAAGACCTCGCAACTGGCCACCCTGCCCGGGTCGACCGTGCAGGTGGTCGTGCCCGGAATCGGCGTCGAGGTGGAAAGCGACCCCGACGCTGGCTCCAAGCGCATGCGCGTCATCGGTGCCGGCATGTCGGCGATTCCCGGCGTGGGCATCATCGGAGCCATGGCCCTCGGCGGCGCGACGGGCGCGGCCAACCAGAGCTACCAGGCCTCGGTCCAGCAGGAGATCCAGTCGCGATCGGCCCTCTACCTGGCGGTGGTGGGCAACTACGAGCTGGCACCGCAGCTCAGCACCCGCCTCGAAAAGGCATTGCGCACCAGCCCCCACTACCAGGGCGCCACTTACCGCGAGCCCGCCACCAGCATGTTCAGGGGCAGCCCGCTGAACCCCGACAGTGCCCAGACCGTGGTCGAAGGCTGGGCCAACGTTTCCGACGACGAGGATGAAGCCGTGGTGCGCGCCAACGTACGCATCAGCTCCCCCGACAAGCGAACGCTCTGGCATGAGTATTCGTACCGCTCGACCGTGAGCCTCTCGGACCTCGTCGGACCTTCGCTGAAGCAGGAGTTGCGCGGCAAGGACGCCAACACCCAGCGCAGCACCCGCCGCGCGCTTTGGCTGGCAAACCAGGGCAAGCTGCTGCACGAAGGGCTCGCCAAGGCGACCACCGACGTTGCAACGCGCATCGCCTACGACCTCGGCGCCCCCTGGCCCGAAGACAACGCCGACTGACCCCGGCCAACCACGACATCGCAACCGAACCCCATCCAGGAAGCAGAACCGTATGACCCAGAAGATCTCCCTCACCCGCTACCTCGTCGAAAAGCAGCGCGCCGACGGCCTCATTCCAGGCCAGCTGCGCCTGCTGCTCGAAGTGGTGGCCCGCGCCTGCAAGAGCATCAGCCAGGCCGTCAACAAGGGCGCGCTGGGCGGCGTTCTGGGCACGGCCGAGAGCGAGAACGTGCAGGGCGAGATCCAGAAGAAGCTGGACATCATCGCCAACGAAGTGCTCATTGAAGCCAACGAATGGGGCGGCCACCTCGCGGCCATGGCCAGCGAGGAAATGGACAGCATCTACGTGGTGCCCAACCGCTACCCGCAGGGCGAATACCTGCTCATGTTCGACCCGCTCGACGGCAGCAGCAACATCGACGTGAACGTGAGCATTGGCACCATCTTCAGCGTGCTGAAGAAGCCCGACGACCACCCCGGCGTGCAGGAAGCCGACTTTCTGCAGCCCGGCACCCAGCAGGTGGCCGCAGGCTATTGCATCTACGGCCCGCAGACCACCCTGGTGCTCACCGTGGGCAACGGCGTGGCCATGTTCACGCTCGACCGCGAGCAAGGCAGCTTCGTGCTCACGCAGGAAGACATCCAGATTCCGGCCGATACGAAGGAATTTGCCGTCAACATGAGCAACATGCGCCATTGGGACGAGCCCATGAAGCGCTACATCGAAGAGTGCCTGGCCGGCAAGGACGGCCCGCGCGGCAAGGACTTCAACATGCGGTGGATTGCCAGCATGGTGGCCGACGTGCACCGCATCCTGATGCGCGGCGGCGTCTTCATGTACCCGTGGGACAAGCGCGAGCCCGAAAAGGCCGGCAAGCTGCGCCTGATGTACGAGGCCAACCCCATGAGCTGGCTCGTCGAGCAGGCCGGCGGCGCCGCCACCAACGGCAAGCAGCGCATCCTCGACCTGCAGCCCACCAAACTGCACGAGCGCGTGAGCGTGATGTTGGGTTCGCGTAACGAAGTCGAGCGTTTGACCAAGTACCACACCGAAAAGGCCTGAAGGTCTTGCTATAATCGCGGGCTTAGCCGGTGTAGCTCAGTCGGTAGAGCAGCTCATTCGTAATGAGAAGGTCGGGTGTTCGATTCATCTCTCCGGCACCAATCGCAGTAAAAAATCCCGCTATCCAGAAGATAGCGGGATTTTTTGGTTTCTGGGTGCTTGTGGGTGACCTGTAGGCAAGTACGCATTCCGCGGGCCGGTGGCGCCAAAAATATGCGCCTCTTTCCGGCAGCGTGAACATGTCCGGGTCGCCCGCGGGACGTTGAGGTCGCTGCGGCATTCAAAGCATTCGTGAAAGACTCACGTTGACTCGGCAACGAGCAGTTTCGCGTGCGCGGCGGTCTGAAATGCCCGGGGCCGGAATCTAACCGGCACACCTTTCGATGGGGGACCTTGAGTCCCATGCTCGTTTCGCGCGGAACGAGCCTCAGAGCAGAATGCCATGAGCTCCAAGGACCACGGATGGCTTGGTGCGGAGTGAAGGCGGACTCATGAAACTGACTGCCGCGCAGCCATGCACATTGCACGGCGCTTGAGGAAGATCAACACCCTGCCCAATTGCGGTCATATGCTGGCGGCGTAGCTCTGTCACTACGCCATGCAGATGGGTGGGCCTCATGTCAAAACCCTGCAAGAGACAAACGCGGTTCGCAATCACACGCCTCGCGGCAATGAGAGTTGCTTTTTTCGGCGTACTCCTTCTTGCCGTCGCAGGTCTGAATGGATGCGGCGGCGGCGGTGGCGGTGGCGGCGACCATGCAGTGCCAGTCCCTGTGATGTTTTCCGACGAGACATTGGTCCAGTTTCGTCCGTACGCGCAAGGCGAGTACGTCATCCGTACCCGCGCAGAACTTCAAGCAGCTTGGGCGGCGGCGCCGTTTGCAGTCTTTCCTGTTGGAATTGTCTTGTCCGAGCCGGCATTTCCGGAGTACGACTTTCAGTCGTCGATGCTGGTCGGCGTTTCGCTCGGTATCGGCAAGTGGTGCTTCAAGCCGGTCATCACCAACGTCTGGCTTTTTGGCCCCCACATGGAAGTTGATTACAAGGTGCCGACTTCCTCGACTCTGGCGTGTCTTCGAGACGGACCGTTGATATCGTTTGCGTTGGTTCCCCGCTTTGCCGGCACGGTCGCCTTTCGGAACATCAGCGAGCCGACGCCACAAGCCCCAGCGTCGTGATCCTCCAGCGCTGAGGCGGTGGGCTGAGGAAGTACCAGCTTCGTTTCCAATGGAAACAAAAGAACTACACCTTGTATGCCAATGCAGCAATGATCCGCCATAGGTAGTTCTCCCGGCATACAAGACCGCCACGCGGACAAGCCAAGTGGCCGCGGAAAGCGCATCATCTCCATGGACGGACCCCCGGTTCAGACTGTGTGAGGCAGCATGACAAGGTTCAAAAAGGTCTTCTGGATCAGCGGCGGGCTCGCCGTGCTGGGTGCGCTTGCCGCATTTGCGCTCATTAACGAGCTGAAGACTTCCCGATGGCAATCGGGCCTGTGGCGCGACTTTGCCAAAGGTGCCGGCTACACCGTCGAGGCGGGTGCCAGCAATGCCATCCGCTTTCCCCACACCGGGCCGTACGACGAGCGGATGGGCTACCACGATCTGCCCGACTTCATCCAGCGCCTGCAGCCAGAAGGCTACGTCATCACCCGCCAGGCGCGCATGTCGCCCCGGCTGATCGAGCTTCAGGAGCGCGGGCTTTTTATCCCGTATCGCGAGAAAAACCAGGCCGGCCTGACCGTGCGCGACTGCCGCAATACGGCGCTGCTGCACACGCGGGTGCCCATGCGTGCGTACGAGCGCTTCGAAGAGGTGCCGCCGCTCCTGGTCAGCGCCTTGCTGTTCGTGGAAGACCGTCACCTGCTCGACGCGGAGCCGGCGCAGCGCAACCCCGCCCTCGACCCGGAACGCTTTGCCAAGGCCGCGGCCGAGCAGGCGCTGCGGGTGTTCAACCCGGGGGGGTCGGCGACGGGCGGCAGCACGCTGGCCACCCAGATCGAGAAGTACCGCCATTCGCCGCACGGCCGCACGGTGTCGGTCCGCGAAAAGCTGCGCCAGATGGCGTCGGCCTCTGTGCGGGCCTACCAGGACGGCGACGACACGCTGGCGCGGCGCCGCCAGATCGTGGTCGACTACCTCGACACCGTGCCGCTGGCCGCACGCCCGGGCATGGGCGAGGTGCACGGCCTGGGCGACGGCCTGTGGACCTGGTACGGACGCGACTTCAGCGAAGTGAACCGCCTGCTGGTCGACAACGCAGAAGGGGCCGCGCCCACGCCCGAAGCGCTCCAGCGCCAGGCGGAGGCCTTCAAGCAGGCCCTTTCGCTGATGATTGCGCAGCGCCGCCCGTCGCAGCACCTGCTGAGCGACGGCACGGGCCTGGCGCGGCTGACCGACAGCTACCTGCGGCTGATGGCGGAGGCGGGCTTGATTTCGCCCGTGCTGCGCGATGCGGCGCTCGCCGTGCCCTTGCGCCTGCGGCCTCCACTGCCGGGCACGCCCCGGCCGGACTTTGTGCAGCGCAAGGCCGCGACCGCGTTGCGCACCCACATTTCCACCTTGCTCGACGTGCCGCGTGCCTACGACCTGGAACGCCTCGACCTGGAGGCCGAGACCAGCCTGGACGGTGAAGCACAGGCCTTGGCAGCGCGGGTGCTGACCAGCCTGCGCACGCCCGCCGCGGCCAAGACGGCGGGGTTGTACGGCTCCCACCTGCTCGATGCGGGTGCGAACCCGGCCCCGCTGATCTACAGCTTCACGCTGTTCGAGCGCGGCGCCCAGGCCAATCTGCTGCGCGTGCAGGCGGACAACATCGACCAGCCCTTCGACGTGAACCAGGGCGCACGGCTGGACCTTGGCTCGACCGCCAAGCTGCGCACGCTGGTGAGCTACCTCGAGCTGGTGGCCGAGCTGCACGGCCGCTGGGGCGAGCTGAGTACGGCCGATTTGTCGGCGCTGAAGCCGAGCCCGCGCGACCCGCTGGGCGAGTGGGCGCGGCAGTACCTGTTGCGCGCCAAGGATCGCCGTCTCACGCCAATGCTCGAAGCGGCCATGGAGCGAAAGTATTCGGCGGACCCGGGCGAGGTCTTCTTCACCGGTGGCGGCCTGCACCAGTTCGAGAATTTCGAGCGCTCGCGCAACAGCGAATCGATGACGGTGCGCGAGGGCTTCAAGCATTCGGTCAACCTGGTGTTCATTCGCCTGATGCGCGACCTGGTGCGGCACCGCATGTTCGGCGGCGCCTCGGACGCCGAGAGCATGCTGCAGGACCCTGCCGACCCGCGCCGGCGCGAACTGCTCGCGCGCTTTGCCGACCGCGAGGGCTCGGCCTTCCTGATCCGCTTCTACCGCAAGTACCAGCGCCTGCCGGCCGCCGACGCCGAGGCACTGCTGCTGCGCGGCCTCAAGCCATCGGCGCCACGCCTTGCGAGCGCGCTGTTCACCATCGAGCCCGATGCCAGCGAAGCACGGCTCGACGAGCTGCTTGTGCAGCGGCTGGGCCGCGGCGCCCCTTCGCCGCGCGCTTTGCGGGCGCTGCGCACCACCTACTCCGGCTTGTCGCTTGCCGATCGCGGCTACGTCGCGCGCGTACATCCGCTCGAACTGTGGCTGGTCGGCTACCTTCGGCAGCACCCTGGCGCCACGCTGACCGACGTGCTGAACGCGAGCGCGAGCGAGCGCCAGGAGGTGTACGCCTGGCTCTTCAAGACGCGCCACAAGAGCGCGCAGGACAAGCGCCTGCGCGAGCTGGTCGAGCTCGACGCGTTCGCGCAGATCCATCGCTCGTGGCAGCGCGTGGGGTATCCGTTCGAATCGCTGACGCCGTCTTACGCAAGCGCCATTGGCGCCTCGGGCGACCGGCCGGCGGCCCTGGCCGAACTGATGGGCATCATCGCCAACAACGGCGAACGGCGGCCGACGCAGCGTGTGGGCGCGCTGCACTTTGCGCGCGAAACGCCCTACGAAACACGCCTGGAGCAACGCAACGCCAGCGTCGAACAGGTGCTACCCGCCGAGGTGGCCTCGACGGTGCGCCGCGCGCTCTTCGAGGTGGTGCAAGACGGCACGGCACGGCGCCTGAAGGGCTCGCTGGTGGACGCCAACGGCCGCATCATCGAGATCGGCGGCAAGACCGGAACGGGCGACCATCGCTACGGGCACAACGGCCGCGGCGGACGCACGGGCGCGGAGCGCAAGATCAGCCGCTCGGCCACTTTCGTCTTCATGATCGGCGACCGCTACTTCGGCACCATCATGGCCTACGTGGGCGAGCCCTATGCCGCGCGCTACCGCTTCACGAGCGCACTGCCCACCCAGTTGCTGAAGTCGCTGGGGCCGCAGCTGCTGCCGGTGCTCGATCGCGGGGCGTGCGGTGGCGATTGATTGATGCAGATTCGCGAACTCGCCACCGGCCTGCAGTTTCCCGAAGGGCCCGTTGCCATGGACGACGGCTCCGTGCTGCTGGTCGAAATTGCCCGCGGCACGCTCACGCGCGTGCGGCACGACGGCCTGGTGCAGGTGGTGGCCGACCTGGGCGGCGGGCCGAACGGCGCAGCCCTGGGCCCCGACGGCGCGGTGTACGTGTGCAACAACGGCGGCTTTCGCTGGCACACCGAGGCCGACGGCTGCCATCGGCCGGTGGGCCAGGCCGATGACTATTCGGGCGGGCGCATCGAGCGCGTGAACCTGACCACGGGCCGCGCCGAACGGTTCTACGACATGGCCGACGGCGGTGCGCTGTGCGGGCCCAACGACATCGTGTTCGACGCGCAAGGCGGCTTCTACTTCACCGACCTGGGCAAGACCCGCGAGCGCGACATGGACCGCGGCGGCGTGTTCTACGGCCACAGCGACGGCAGCGGCGCGCATGCCATTGCGCGGCGGTGATGACGCCGAACGGCATCGCGCTGTCGCCCGACGGCCGCACGCTCTACTACGCCGAGACCGAAGGCGCACGGCTCTGGGCCTTCGACATCACCGCGCCGGGGCGCGTGCGCAAGGAGGGCTGGCCTTCACCGCACGGCGGCCGCATGCTGTGCGCATCGCCGGGCGGGCACTACCAGCGCTTCGACTCGATGGCGGCCGATGCGCTGGGCAACCTGTGCGTGGCCACGCTGCTGCACGGCGGCATCACCATCGTCGCGCCCGGCGGCAGCAGCTGCGAGCACGTGCCGCTGCCCGACCGCTACACCACCAACATCTGCTTTGGCGGGCGCGACATGCGCACGGCCTACATCACGTTGTCGGGCAGCGGCCGGCTGGTTGCCATCGACGATTGGCCGACGCCGGGGCTTCGGTTGAACTTCCAGGCCTGAAGCCGCACGTGGGCCCGCATGCGTCGTCCGGCCACGGCGATGCATCGGCCGCGCCGCTTCACACCACGCCCTTCTTCGCACTCCCCGTCAGCGACGCGACCGAAGGCACGATCCATTGCCGGTCATTGAGCACCCGCCGGATGCGCTCGCGCAACCACTGATGCGCCGGGTCGGCGCGGTGACGCGGGTGCCAGGCCATCCGCAGGGGTTCGGACTGCGCCGCAACTGGCAGCTCGAAAACCGCCAGGCCGAGCGAAGCGGCCATGCCCCGTGCGGTGCGTTCGGGAACACTGGCCACGAGTTCGGTACGCGAGGCGGCGATCAGCGCCGAGAAGGTGCTCGGCACGAGCAACGCCACCTGGCGCTGCAAGCCCAAGTGGGCCAGGGCCGTGTCCACCGGCGAGGGCTCGCCTTGGCGCGGCGTGACACCGACGTGGCGCGCGGCTGCATACCGCCCTGCCGTCATGGGCGTTTTCTTCAGCCCCTTGAGCAGCGAATGCCCGGCGCGTACCGCGCCCACCAGTGTCTGTTCGGACAGCACCTGGGTTTCGGTTTCGGGATCGGTGCCCCGAAAGCTCCCCACGTCCAGGTCGATGCGCCCTTCGCGCAATGCGCCGGGGTCCGCGTGGGTTTCGGGCAGGAACTGGAGCGAGGCCAGCGGCATTTCGACCTCCAGCGCCTGCGACAGGCTGGCCCCGAACACCACCGCAATGCCCTCGGGTGCCCGCACGACAAAGCGGCGCCGCAGGGTAGCCAGGCTTTCCGCGTCCGCGGGTGCGCGCAACGCCTGTGCCTGTGCGAGCAAGGCGCGCACAGGCTCTGCCAACGCAAGGGCGCGCGGCGTGGGCACAAGCTTGCGACCGGCGCGCACGAGGATCGGATCGCCGAACGACTCGCGGATGCGCGCCAGGGTGTGGCTCATGGCGGGCGTGCTCAGGTGCATACGCGCCGCGGCGGCCGTCACGCTGCCGGTGGACAGCAGCGCATCGAGCGCGGTCAACAGGTTGAGGTCGTATGTGTTCGCCATACGAAATCATATGTTCAATACATTGCACTGTACAAAATCATTGCCGCTCCCGACACTGGCGCCCCTTGCCATGATCGAAACGGTTCCATGAAAGCTTTACGCACTTCTTCGCCCCTGCTGCCATTCGCCATGCTCGTGCTGACGCTCATCCTCGCGGCGCTCGACCAGACCATCCTGTCCACCGCGCTGCCCGTCATTTCACGCGAGCTCACCGGGGGCTGGCCGCTCGCGTGGGTGTTCTCGGCCTATCTGCTGGCAGCCACGGTGGTCATTGCGTTGTACGGGCGCCTGGCCGATGTGCTGGGCAAGAAGCCGATGCTGCTGTTGGCCATCGGCTTGTTCCTGGCGGGTTCGCTGGCCTGCGGGGCGAGCCAGGATGTGCAGCAGCTGGTGCTTGCGCGCGCCCTGCAAGGCGCAGGTGGCGGCGGCCTGATGACGCTCACCATGCTGACCGTTCCCGACCTGTTCGCACCCGACCAGCGTGGCCGCTACCAGGCGCTGCTCGGCGCGGCATACGGTGTGTCCACCATGTTCGGTCCGCTGTTGGGTGGCGCACTGGTGGAGCACCTGTCGTGGCATTGGGCTTTCTGGATGAACGTTCCACCGGCCGCGCTGGCCTGGGGCGTGCTGGCATCGACCCTGCCATCGAAGCCGACGCCGGCGCACGCATCGGCTTCGGAAGGCCGGCAGCGCGCGCGCATCGACTGGCTCGGCGCAGTGCTCCTCACGGCCGCTCTCGTTTTGTTGTTGCTCGCCACCCAGCACGGCCACCTCGATCTGCCCGAGCGCGTTTCGCTGTGGCTGCTGTTGGCTGTGGGGGCCGCGTTCACGCTGGCTTTCGTCTGGCGGCAGCATCGCGCCGCACACCCATTGCTGCCGCTGTCGCTGTTCGCCCGCCCGGCCTATGCGGCGGTCAGCTTCATCGGGATGGCCAGCGGCGTTGCACTCTACGCCGCCGTGGTGTTCCTGCCGCAATATCTGCAGATCGGCCTGCACCTGTCGCCCACGGGTTCTGCCTGGCACTTGCTGCCCTTGATGGCAGGCATCACAGTGGCGGCCGTGACCAGCGGCAAGCTGCTGCGCGCACAAAAGCCCGCCGTCTCGATGGCGCGGACGGCCTGTGCACTGATGTTGTTGTCCTTTGGCCTGATCGTGTGTGCGCTGCACTGGCTTCCCGGCGAACCCCTGGCGCTATCGGCCGGGCTGCTGCCGCTGGGACTCGGGCTTGGGCTGCTCTTTCCCATCGTCACCGTGGTGGCGCAGCGCGTGTCGCCTGCGCAGCACATGGGCATCGCCACGGCGGCACCCATCATGCTGCGCAGCCTTGGCGGTGCGGCGGGTGTGGCGCTGCTGGCTGCGCTGCTCACGCACTTGGTCAAGCAAGAGCTGGCCACGGCGGGTGCCTTGGCACACCGTGGAGCAGCGGATGCTGTCACGGCGGCGCTGGGCCACGGGCTGCAATCCGTATTCGGCTGCGCCGCGGTGGCCGCGCTGCTTGCGTTGGTCGCTTCGGGCTGGCTGGTGAAGACACGGCCGCACGAAGGGCCTGCGAAGGATGGCCTTCTCGAACCGACGTCGTAAAGCAATCCGCGATCGCGCGCTCAGAGCAGCTCATCGATGCGCCGGATGCCCACCCTGATTGCGCAACACGCGCGCCGTGTGCCGCGCAATCACCGCCTCTTCGTCGGTCTTGAACACCCATGCGCTGACACGGCTTTGCAGCGTGGTCAGCCTCGTGCCACCGGCAGCGTCGGCGCCCGCATCGACATCGATACCAAGCCAGCCGCACTCCCTGAGAATGCGTTCGCGCAGAGAGGCGGCGTTCTCGCCAATGCCGCCGGTGAACACGATGGCATCGACACCACGCAGCGCCGCGGCAAGGCTGCCCATGTGCTGCACCACCTGCTCGGCGAAATGCGTGACGGCTTCCGCCGCGGCGGGCAACTTGGAGGCTTCGAGCTCGCGCATGTCGCTGGACACGCCTGAAAGCCCCAGCAGGCCGGACTCGCGGAACAACAGCTTCTCGACCGCGTCGGCCGACATGCCGCGCGAGCGCATCAGGTACAGCACCACAGCCGCATCCAGATGCCCGCAGCGCGTGCCCATGGTAAGGCCGTCGAGCGGAGAAAAGCTCATCGTCGTCGCGACCGACCGGCCCTGCGCCATGGCGCACATCGAAGCGCCGTTGCCAAGATGCGCGACGATCACGCGTTGCTGCGCGAGTTGCGGCGCCAGTTGCGCGAACTGCGCCACGATCGATTCGTAGGACAGGCCATGAAAGCCGTAGCGCTGCACGCCCGCGTCGTGCAGATTGCGCGGCAGCGCAAAGCGGCGGTTCACGTCGGGCTGCACCGCATGAAACGCGGTGTCGAAGCACAGCACCTGTGGCACGCTGCCAAAGGCCTGCATCGCGGCGCGCACGCCCGCGAGGTTGTGCGGCTGGTGCAGCGGCGCCAGCGGCTCCAGCGCGGTCAGCTCGTTCAACACCGCTTCATCGGCGCGCACCGGCTCCACGAAGTTCACGCCGCCATGCACGATGCGATGCCCGACCGCGGCGATGCGGCCGCCGCCGCCCTGCCGCGCATGCCAGTCGAGCAGCGCGGCAAGCGCCCCTTGGTGCGAACGCTGGTCGCCTTCCAGGGCGGCATCGTGCAGCGTGCGGCCTTCCGCATCGCGCACCCGCAGCCTTGCCTCGAGCCCCGCGCTCAGGCCATCGGCCTCGCCCGACCATCGGGCAGCGGGCAGCGCGCCGCCGTCGTCGGTGCCGTCCGCATCGAACAGCGCCACCTTGATCGACGACGACCCGGCGTTCAGCGTGAGCAGCAGCGAATCGGCCATGGCCTACTTTAATCCGCATCGGCTTGCGATAACCCTTCATAGCCCCAGGGCCGCGGTCCGTTCCGGGAAACTGGAACAATGCAGACACCATGGACGGCCTCGATCTCATCAAAACATTCCGCGAAGTGGCGTTCCGGCGCAGCTTCTCCCGCGCAGCCATCTCGCTCGGCATGTCGAAAGCCACCGTCAGCCGCTACGTAGCCGAACTGGAAGAGCGCAGCGGGGTGCGCCTGCTCAACCGCTCCACGCGTTCGCTGAGCCTCACGGATGCCGGCCAGGTGCTGCTCGACCGGAGCGCCGAACTCGTGAACATGGCGGAGGCCACGCTGAACGACCTGCAGGCCCATGCCTCGCATCCGCGCGGACGCCTGCGCATGAGCGCGCCGCACGGGCTGATCGCGGGCTGGCTCTCCGACGTGATCGCCGAGTTCATCAAGCTCTATCCCGACGTCTACGTGAGCCTGGTGTTCACCAACAGCGAGATCGACCTGATCGAGGAAGGCATCGACATTCACCTGACGGGCGGGCGCATCGACGACATGAACCTGATCGTGCGCCGGCTGGTGCCGTTCGACATGGTGGTCTGCGCAAGCCCCACCTACTGGGCCCGGCGCGGCATTCCCAGGGAGCCCGAAGACCTGGCACGCCACGACGTGCTGAGCTATTCGGCCAAGCCCACCACCCACCTGCCCTTCGAGACCGACGGCAAGGCCGTCGACGTGCCGGTGCACAGCCGCATGGAGGCCAACGACGCGGTCGCGCTCATCGAGCTGGCGCTGCGCGGCGCGGGGGTGGCGTATGTGCCGGAGCCGCTGGCGCAGTCGCACCTGGAGCGCGGTGCGCTGGTGCCGGTGCTGCGCGAGCACATGCCGCACGACCACTGGCTGTATGCGGCCTACTCGCAGCGCCGCCACAACAGCGCGGCCATGCGCACGATGCTCGACTTTCTGGAGCAGTCGATGGGGCCGGCCGGCGAACCGCCAGTGTTCCCACCGCTGCCGCGCGTGCAAGCCTCTGCGTGCACTCGTTCCAGGGCACCAGACATCGCGCAAGCCACCGCACCGGCAGCACCGGCAGATCGAACGGAAAAGCTGCTGCGCCAATCATGATGATTGGCCATGGCAAGGCCGTGCCGTGTTGCAATCGCATGTTTTCAAACGTGCACGCAACCGACGCATGACGACCTCTTCTCCTTCTCTCCTGATTCGCCCTCCGACGCGGGACGACTACGCGGCATGGAAGCCGCTGTGGGACGGCTACAACGCCTTCTACAAGCGCGAGGGCCCCACCGCGCTGCCCGACGAGATCACGCAGGCCACCTGGCAGCGCTTCTTCGATGCCTATGAACCGGTGCATGCGCTGGTGGCCGAGCGCGACGGCCAACTGGTGGGCCTGACGCACTACCTGTTTCATCGAAGCACGACGCGCATCGAGCCGAACTGCTACCTGCAGGACCTGTTCACGCTGCCTTCGGAGCGGGGACGGGGCGTGGGGCGCCAGTTGATCGAGGGTGTGTGCGCGCACGTGAAGGGCGTGGGCGCGCACCGCCTGTACTGGCAGACGCACGTCACCAACACGGCCGGGCGCAGGCTCTACGACAAAGTTGCCAGCCACGACGGATTCATCGTGTACGGCACCTTCGTCTGATCGGCGCGGCTCTCTCAGTACTTGATGGTCACACCGGCCTTCACGCCGTTGTTGTTCTTGCCGTCCGATAGCACACCGCCCGTGAGCGACACGTTGCCGCCCGTGCTCGCGCCCAGCGAGTAGGTGGGCCGGGGCGTGGAGGTGTCGGTGCCTATGTAGGTGCCGCTGCCGTCGGGCCGCTGCACGCCGACGGTGGCGCCCTTGGTGTAGGCCGAGGTTTCGGTGGGGTTGACGTTGGGCGCCACGTAGATGGTGCCCTTCTCGTCGCTGTCGATGGGCACCTTCACGGGTTCGGCCATTGCAGCGGCGGCGGCCGACCACACGGCCGCGCCAAGGCACGCAAGGATCAGTTTGCTCATGCCCCCATCCTCGGGGCAAATCGCCGCCGTGCCTGTAGGACGCAGGCGATTTGTCACGCTTGTGGGCGGCGGCCGCGGGGCGCTTGTCTCGCCCGGGAAGGGGCGCACCGCTCATGTGCGCGGGCGGCGCAGTTTCTACAGTGACTCCACCGGCGAAGTGCCTGGGCCCAATGCGGGGACCGAGCGGCGCCGGTCGGCCACCGTCACTGGGAGACACGCATGGAACCGCTCGACCTGCAGCCAAGAAATCTAACGAACCTGCTGCATGAAGAAGCGGGGATGTCGTTCATGGAGTTCGCTCTGCTTGCTTCGCTCGTGGTGGTCGTGTGTTTGCTCCTGCTGCTTGCAGCGCGGCGTGCCACCTGAAGGCGCAACAGATCAGCAAAGGTGAAACCATGAACAGAATCTTCCGGACGCTCTGGAATCCCGCACGCGGCGCCTGGGTGGCTGCACCCGAAATTTCGCGCGGCCACGCGCGCTCGGCCAGCACCGGCAGCGGCCAGCGCGCGGCCGCTTTGGTCAGCTTGCATGCCATTGCGATCGCGGTGCTGTACCTGAGTGCCTCGGCGGCACTGGCCGCGGGCGGCGCGGGCGGCCAGCCCGTCAGCACCGCACTGCACGGCGGGGCCGGCGGCAGCAACGGCAGTGGCGGCGCCGGTGCCCTCAACGATGTCTATCTGGGCGCGCACGGGGGCGACGGCGGATCGTCGACCGATGCCGGCGTGGCGGCGGGTTCCGCCGCCGACATCGGCTCTTTCGCTGGCGCCACCGCGGGCGCAGGCGGGGCGGCGGGAGCCTCGCCGGGAGCCGACGGTGCCGCGGGCGAATCGCATACCGGCGGCTTCGGCGCCGGGAACGGATATGGCGGCGGAGGCGGCGGCGGCTACTACGGCCTGGCGATGAGTTCGGGCACCGCCTCGTCCTTCGGGAGCTTCACGGGAGGCCGCGGAGGCGCGGGCGGCAATGGGTTCTGGGCCGCCGGCGGCGGCGGCGCGGGAGGCTATGGGTCCACGCTGATCGGACCCGCCGGCGACTACCACGCCTTCGGCACTTCCACGGGCGGCGCGGGCGGCAAGGGTGGCGACGCCTACTCGCAGGGCGGTGGCGGCGGCAGCGGGGGCGGCGGATTCTTCATGCGCGCGACAACGCCGGGACTCACGTTCATCAACAGCGGCACCCTCGCGGGCGGAGTTGGCGGAGCCGGCGGCTCCGAGCTGCTGCCGGCCCGCTTCAACGCCGCGGGCGGCGGCGGCGGTGCCGGCGGGCACGGCGCCACGCTGGCGGGCAGCAGCGTGACCGTCAATAACACCGGCCAGATCACTGGGGGCTCCGGTGGCGCGGGCGGTGCCGGCGGCGGCGGAGCGGGCGGCACCGGCGCGCCCGGCGGCGGCGGCGACGGCGGCATCGGGCTCCGGTCCACCGGGGCCGGCGCAACGCTCATCAACGGCGGCACCATTGCCGGTGGAACCGGCGGCATCGGCGGGGCCAACAGCAACGGCGGCGCAAGCGGAGCCAACGGCGCCGGTGGCGAGGGCGTGATGGGTGCCAACCTGGCCATCACCAACAACGGCACCATTGCCGGCGGCCTGGGCGGCAACGGCGTCACGCGCGCTTCGGCCGTGAAGTTCACCGGCGGCAGCAGCAGCCTGACCGTGAATGCGGGCTCATCGCTCGCGGGCGCCATTGCCATCGACAGCGGGGCCACCGCCACCGTCATCGCCGGAGCCGATGGCCTGAGCCTGGCCAATGCCTTGCGGCTGGACGGCACGGGCACCATCGACACCAACGGCCACGGCATGGGCTGGTCGGGCCCGATCTCGGGCCGCGGTGGCCTGGTGAAAGACGGCGCGGGCACCCTGACCCTCAGCGGAGCCAACACCTACAGAGGCAGCACCAACGTCGCCGAGGGGACCCTGCGTGCCGGTGCGGCCAATACCTTCAGCCGCGCCAGCGACTACACGGTCGCCCCGGGCGCCACGCTCGACCTGGCCGGCCACAGCCAGACCATCGCATCGATGGCCAACGGCGGCACCGTCTCGCTGCTGAGCAGCGTGCCCGGCGCCACTCTCACGGTGCACGGCCCCTGGGTGGGCAACGGCGGCACGCTGCGCCTGGGCACGGCGCTCGGCACGAGCAGCAGCTTGAGCGACCGGTTGATCCTCAGTGGCTGCACCGCCATTGCCAGCGGCTCGACCTTCATTCAGGTCACCAACCTGGGCGGCCTGGGTGCGCTGACCACCGGCAGCGGCATCGAGGTGGTGACCGCGATCAACGGGGCCACGACCACCGCCCAGACCACCCGCAGCGCCTTCACTCTCGCGGGCGGCCATGTCGACGCCGGTGCCTACGAATACCGGCTGCACGCCGCCGACGCCGCTGGCGCGGGCGAGAACTGGTACCTGCGCTCCGGCATCATCGTCGCGCCTCCGCCTCCGCCTCCGCCTCCGCCTCCTCCACCGGCCCCACCGGCGCCCCCTGCGCCTCCTGCGCCTCCTGCACCACCTGCACCGCCCGCGCCACCGCCGAATGACGGCGACCCGCTGAGCGATGACGGCGGCACGCCATCGTCCGCAGGAGGTATGACGGTGCCAACCTACCGCGTCGAAGTGCCGTTGTATGCCGCGCTGCCGGAGCAGTTCCGCCAGGCCAACCTGGCCATGGTGGGCAACCTGCATCAGCGAGTCGGCGACGATACGGCCGGCGCCATCACCGCAACAAACGGCCAGGGCTACCGGCAGGTCTGGGGACGCCTCATCAGCATGGACCGCACCATCGGCCAGGCCGGCACCGTGAGCCCACGCAGCGAAGGGCGCCTCACGGGCTTCCAGGCCGGCGCAGACCTGTGGGCCAACCCCCATTGGCACGTGGGCCTCTACGTGGGCGAGCTCGAAGGCCACATGGACGTGAACGGCTTCGCGCGCGGCCTGCCGAACTACGCCGTCGGTTCCAACGAGCTCCGAAGCCAGTACCTTGGTGCGTATGCCACCTGGAAGAACGAGAGCGGCCTGTACCTGGACGGCGTGCTGCAGGCCGGCCGCCACCGCTACACCGCATCGACCGCGCTGGGCTCCGCCGGTTCGGGCAAGGGCGACAGCCTGCTGGCCTCCATCGAGGTCGGCCAGGGCTTCCATATCACGCCGGACTGGATCGTCGAGCCCCAGCTGCAGTTGGTGCACCAGCGCGTGAGCCTGGACGACGCCCGCATCATCGGCGCCGTGGTGCAGCAGGACAGCCACAGCGGCTGGCTGGTGCGCGCCGGCGTCCGCATCAAGGGCGAAATGACCAGCAGCGCCGGCCCGCTGCAACCCTATGCGCGGCTGAACCTCTACCGCAGCAGCAGCGGTACCGACGTCACCCGCTTCATCGGTCCGGCGGCATACACCGACATTGCCACCCGCACCGGCGGCACGAGCACCGAGCTGGCCGCGGGCGCCACGCTGCGCCTGACGCCGGGCATGAGCCTCTACGGAGAGGCGGGCAAGCTGTGGGCCTCGGGCGGCGGGGCGCGCGTGAAGAGCGGGCTCAACGCCAGCGTGGGCCTGAAGGTGCGCTGGTGAGGCGCACCGCCGCCTCCGCTACCTTGGCTGCGCGACCACAGCCGCTGACGCTTCGGGCATCGCCAGCGGGTTGAGGCCCGGCGCCCCGACACGCGTCAGCGTGTTGCGGTCGGTGTGATGGAACGGCTCGGCCTGCCCCTGGATCTGCATCACCGTGTCCTGGTCGTACGACCAGGTGCCGTCGGCATTGATGTTCACCGTGATGTTCCACGCCAGCGTGGTGAAGGCGTGCTCGATGAACGGGTTGGACACGATGCCGTTCATCAGGCTGCCGCGCTCGGCACTGAGCGTGAAGCGCGTGTCGCCGGCCTTGGCGTGGCCGCTTGCCATGGCCACTTGCCCGCGCGGAATGGCCAGCGTGTGCAGCACGGTCTCGGTGGCGGGCTCCCAGAGCCAGTAGCCCACCTGGTCGTGATACATCTTGGTGAGCCCGGGCTTGTGGATGTAGGTGTGGTAGCGCAGGCCATACAGCAGCTGGGGGCCGTTGGTCTGCGGATCAATCGGCTGCAGCTCGTAGCGCTCGACGTAGACCTGCGTCTTCGGGCCTTCGCGCTTGGGCTTGACGTCCACCCCGCGGCTGCCCTCCCAGATGCCGGCCATGGCGCGCAGCGGGCCGAGGTTGGCAAGCGTGTCGGGGTCGGCGTTGGGCTCGGTGTAGATGTCTTCGGTCGGGTTCATGCTGGACTGTCGATCGTGGTGATGGCTTCGGATTCTGCTTGAGGGTGCTTGCGGCCGGTTTTTCAAACGTCGCCAATGGCATGCAAGGACCGCACCGCGCCGCGCGCAGGTCCGAACGCGCCGTAGCGCACGCGCCGGCCGCTCAGGGCTTCGACGCGCTCGATCCATGCTTCGGGGGTGGCGATGCCGTCGGGCACGTAGAGCGGCTTCGCGCCTTGCAGCAACTGCGTCAGCCGCTGCTGCTGCTCGAGGTCCGGCGCGTCGCCTCCGAACGGCAGCGAGGCGAGGCTGACGCCGTCGGCGGTGCGATAGCCGGCGCACCAGCGCAGGCCTGCGCCCTCCACCGCATCGAGATGGCTGGCCACCAGCCCGTCGAGCGGGCCGACCGCGGCGAGCGCATAGTGCAGGAGCACCGCATCGGGATGGCCGCGGCGGAACACGCCTTGCCAGCCCTCGTCAGCGTTGTGCGGTTCGGCCAGCCGCGCGTCGAGTGCCCGGTCGTGCGTGGGCAGCGGCCCGGGGCCGTGGCGCGTGATGTAGCTGCGCAGCACGCCAAGATGTTGAACGGGTGCACCGATGCCGGCGTCGCGCAGCACGGCTTCGACGGCGGCAGTGGAGATGGTGCTCCACGTGGTATGCGGATGAAAGCCGCGCCACTCGTCGAGCAGCACGCCCTGCGCGCCTTCGAACAGCACGGCGCCGGGGCGCGCAAGGCGCTGGCCGATGGCGTCGGCGCTTGCGGGAGGCGACAGGCGCAGGCACGGCGCCGCGGCGTCGAGCCAGCGCCGTGCAAGCGTCGCGTCGCCGAGCAGGGCCAGCTCCCCTGCGGCCTCGGCATGCGGAGGTGCCGCGTGTTCGAGTTCGCGCCGCAGCGCGATGCGCAGGGCTTCGAGCTTTTCGAGCGCCCGCGCGGGGTGCCGCATGTCGCCGTAGTGCAGGGCCGCATCGGGCTCGGCCAGCGCCTGCCGCACCGTTTCGCCGACGCCCACGCCGCAGCTGCCGTGCGCCGCCGCTCCCCTCGCCCATTCGCGCAGCCGGCCTGCGGCCTGGTGGAACGGCGTGGTGACGCGGCAGCGCGCATCGATCAGCAAGCGCGCGAAGGCGTCGTTCACGCCCATCCGGCGCAACGCTTCTTCCTCGACGCGCAGCGCGGTCGGGTGCACCACCACGGGGCTCGCGAGCACGGTCGCCACGCCAGCGTGAAAGCTGCCGGCGCCGAACTGCGAAAAGGTGTGGTGGCGGCCGTCGGTCAGCACCACGTTGTGGCCCGCCTGCGCGCCGCCGTTGAAGCGCACCACGGTGTGGGCCTGCAGCTCGCCGCACAGGTGGTCGGTGAAGCGGCCCTTGCCGCAGTCGCCGAAACCCAGGCCGAGCAGCGAGACGTAGCGCGTCGGGTGTGCCGGGGAGCTCACACGGCCGTCAACCGAAGAGCCGCTTCCACCACGAGGAACGCGGCGCCGAGGCCGCGGCGGCGGGCGGCGCGCGCCGCGGTGCATGGGGATCGAGCAGCGCGGCATAGCCGTCGAGCGCGTGCAGCACGCCGGCGACGCGCTGCTTCTCCATGCCGGTGGCGGCCATCACCTTGGCCAGGCCGTCGAGATCGGGCACGGCCTTCTCGGTGAGCGCCACGATGCCGGCGGCCACCGCGCAGGCGTCGTCGGGCGAGTCCATGCAGATCACGTGGTCGCCAAGCAGTTCGCGCCAGCGCGGCTCGCAGCGGCGGCGGCGCTGCGCGTCGGGAATCAGGAAGAACAGGTGGCAGGTTTCGGCCGCGGCGGCAATGACTTCCTCGATGGGAATGTCCTCGTCGAGCTTTTCGCCGATGAGCCCCTCGACCTGGCGGCGCGAGACGGCGGGATACGGCAGCTCGTCGCCGGTCACGAACAAGTAGCCGCGCTTCTTGCGCTTGACCCAGCAGTCCATGTCGGTGTGCTGGGCCATCACGTAGAAGGCCAGCTCGTAGCTTTCTTCGCCGCTGCCGCCGCCCCCGCCTTCGAGATAGCTCCAGGTCAGCCACTGGTCCATGAGCGGCGCGGTCGATTCGAACTGGCCCACCTGCAGCGAAGCCTGGTCGGAATTCGCATCCCCGATGGCCATGAACATGAGCTGCGGATCGGCCACGCCGCAATCGGTCAAGAGCTTCATGAAGGTGGGCAGCTCGCGGCGCGCGAGGATCTGCGGGATGTCGCCCATCGAGCCCGTGACGTCGAGCGCGAATGCAATGCCCAGCGAGTTGGGGTGGTCGGCGTTGTCGCGCGACTCGCGCACCTTGAGCCCGTGCGGGTTCATCAGCGGGTGCGTGGCGGTCTGGGTGAACACCTCGGAGCCGGGCTTGGCGGCGCGGTCGGCAATGAGTGCCGTGTGAGCGGCGTGCGAGTAGTTTCCGTAGCCCATGGGTGCTTGCTCCTCTGTTTTTCGATGGTTGTATTCAGGCGCCGGGCGCCGGGTCGAAATGGACGAACTGCGGCGCGCCGAAGGCTTCGTGCGATGCAGCGGACAACGCCTGCTCGATGCCGCGCGCACCCAGCCGCCGGCATTCGGCGGCGTCTTCGCTGCATCGGCGCAGCAAGGCGGCGAGCGGCGCGGGCGTGTGGGCACCCACGCCGGGGCTGTCATCGGGCTTGCCGCCGTGCAGCACGGCGCGCACGGTCCAGGCGCTTTGCATCAGGTCGCGCGCCGCGGCGGCGGCTTGGGCCGGCCCGGACGCCTGCTGCGCCTGCGACCAGCCGACGATCAGCACGCCATGGTCGCGCGGGTGCGCGAGTGCGTGCGCGGGCGACAGGTCGCGATGGGTCCAGCCCGCGTCGTGCACGAAGGCCAGCACCTCGAGCATGCGGCGCCAGAGCCATACGGCATGCCGCGCATCGATGCCCCGCGGGTTGGCCTGCTGCACGTTGTGCAGGCTGCCCCAGAAGCCGGGCGGATGGCGTAGCACCAGCGCCTGGCGGCTACCGTCTGCAAGGCCTTCGGCCAGGCCCGTGCCCACCGGCTGCGGCAGGCGGCGCGTGAAATACGACGCGCCCGGCATGGCGAGCGCCTGCAAGGCCTGCAGCACCGCGGCTTCCCGCAGCAGCACGATGCCGTCCGCGGACTCGCGCGCCAGCTTGACCGTGACGCGCTCCGGCAGCGCACCGAGCCGCTCGGCCAGCAGCACTTCGCTGTGCTCGCCGATGGCCAGCGGTGCCAGCACGCGGTAGCGCGCGCCGCGCCATTGCAGCATGCGCCCGGTGTCGCCGTGGTCCGCATTCGCCCGGCGCAGCGCGGCGCGAAAGCTCTCGCGCTCGACCGTTTCCTCGCCACGCGTGATGGTGGCGCCGCAATAGCTGCAATTGACGGTGCGCCAGCGCGCGGCACGCGGCAAAGGCGCCGAGCATTGCGGGCAGCTGAGGGCGAGCAGCGAGAGCACGGCGGGCCTAGTCGTTCCTGGACGCCGTCTTGTCGGGCGCGGCCAGCACCCGGTCGATGCGGCGTCCCTCGAGTGCGGCGATCTCGAAATGCCAGCCGGCGCAGTCGATGACCTCGCCGGTCCCGGGCAGGTGGCCCGACACGGCCATCAGCAAGCCCGCGACGGTGTTGTAGCGCCCGCGCTCTTCATCGGGCAGCTCGCGAATGCCGAGCCGCGCGCGCAATTCGGAGACGGGCATCAGCCCGTCGAGCTCCCACACGCCGTCGGGCCGCTCGCGCGCCCAGGCATCGGTCAGGGTGCCGGGCTGCAGCTCGCCGGTGATGGCTTCGAGCATGTCGCGCGGGGTCATGAGGCCCTGCACCACGCCGTACTCGTCGACCACGAACACCAGCCGGCCGCCACGTTCGCGGAATTGCTCGAGCAGCTCCATGCCGGTGAGCGTCTCGGGCACGAACACGGCCGGCGCGGCCTCCTGGCCGAGCACGCCGTCATGGCCGGTGCCCAGGCGCAGCAGGTGCGCAACGCTGATGACGCCCACCACGTCGTCGAGCGAATTGCGGCACACCGGGTACCACGAATGCACGATGTTGAGCGCACCAGCATCCGCCACTTTCTGCAGCGCCTCTGCCACGGTGTCGGAGGCGTCGAGCCATTCGATGTCGGCACGCGGGACCATCAGCGACGACAGCCGGCGGTCGTCCAGGTGGAACACGTTGCGCACCATCTGGTGTTCGTGCTGCTCGATCACGCCGGCATCCACACCCTCTTCGAGGCTGGCCGAAATTTCTTCCTCGGTCATGGAACGCGCGGCATTGGCGTCGATGCGAAGCAGCTTCAGCACGGCGGCCGTGGCGCTCGCGAGCAGCCACACGAAGGGCTTGGCGCCTTTGGCCAGCCCCCGCATCGGGCGCGACACCCAGCGCGCCACGGGTTCCGGATAGAGCTGCCCGATGCGCTTGGGCACCAGCTCGCCGAAGATGATGGTGAAGAAGGTGATGCCGGTCACCACCACCGCGGTGGAAACCACGCTGGCCGTGCCGCGGCCCATGCCCAGGGTTTCCATCCAGACTGCGAGCGGCTCCGCAAAGGCGGCCTCGCCCACGATACCGCTGAGCATGCCGATCGACGTGATGCCGATCTGCACGGTCGAGAGGAAATGGGTGGGCTCCTCCATCAGCCTGAGCGCAGCCTCGGCGCCGGCGTCTCCTGTCTCGGCCAGCGCGGCCAGACGTGCGCGCCGGCTGGTTGAAAGGGCCATTTCAGACATCGCGAACAACGCATTCAGCGTGGTCAGCATGGCCAGCAGGAGAACATCCATGGACAGGGGGTGAAAATGAGGACATGGCACTTTACTTGATCGGCGATATCCAAGGCTGCGACGCCGCCCTCCGGAGGCTGCTCGACAAGATCGATTTCTCACCCAGCCGCGACACCATGGTGCTGCTCGGCGACCTGGTCAACCGCGGGCCCGATTCGGCCGCCGTGCTGCGGCGCGTGCAGGGCTACGGCGCCTCCGCGCTGAGCCTGCTCGGCAACCACGACCTGCATCTGCTGGGCGTGGCGCACGGTGCGCGCAAGTCCGGCCGCAAGGACACGCTGGCCGGCCTGCTGGAGGCGCCCGACAGCGAAGCCATGCTCGAATGGGTGCGCCAGCAGCACATGGCGCTGCACATGCAGATCGGCGGCGGCGACCTGCTCATGGTGCACGCCGGCGTGCTGCCGCAGTGGACGGTGGGCGACACGCTGGTGCTGGCGGCCGAGGTCGAATCCGTTCTGCGCGGCCCGGCGCTGGGCGAGTTCCTGCTCACCATGTACGGCAACGAGCCGGCGCAGTGGAGCGACACGCTCACCGGCAGCGCGCGGCTGCGCGCCATCGTGAACGCGCTCACGCGCGTGCGCTTCTGCACCGCCGAGGGCTTGATGGAGTTCGAGAGCAAGGACGGCATGCTGCCCGGCCCCGAGGGCTTCATGCCCTGGTTCGACGTGCCCGGCCGCAAGACCGCGAGTGCCACCGTGGCCTTCGGCCACTGGTCGACGCTGGGCTGGCTTTCGCGGCCCGACCTGCTTTCCACCGACACCGGCTGCGTCTGGGGCGGCTGCCTCAGCGCGGCGCGCATCGGTGCCACGCTGGACGAGCGCGAACTCATCCAGGTGAAGTGCGAGCAGGCGCAAAAGCCCGGCCAGCCGTCCTGAAGGTCGTCAGGAGCGCGGCAGGCGGAAGCGGTCCAGCGCCATGCGCTGCCCGCCTTGCGCATCGAAGTTCTCGGGCGCCAGCCAGCGCTCGAGCGCGGCGCGCACCGCCGGCCACTCGCCGTCGGTGATCGAGAACCACGCGGTGTCGCGGCTACGCCCCTTGTAGATGATCGCCTGCCGGAAGATGCCTTCGAACTGGAATCCCAGGCGCAAGGCCGCACGCTTCGACGGTTCGTTGAAGTTGTCGCACTTCCATTCGTAGCGCCGGTAGCCGAGTTCGTCGAAGGCCAGCTTCATCAGCAGGTACTGCGCTTCGGTCGACATCGGCGTGCGCTTCAGCAGCCGCGAAAAAGTGACGCTGCCGACTTCGATCGCGCCGTGGGCCGGTTCGATGCGCATGAGCGCCAGCGTGCCGACGGCCCGGCCGCCCTGCCGGTCGATGACCGCGAAGTGCAGCGGATCGGCGCTCTGCGCGGCGCGTTCGACGTGGGCGCGGGTGCTTGCCAGGTCGGCAGGCCGCTCGACGAACAGGTAGGTCCAGTCGCGGCCGTCGGACGCCCGGGCGTAGGCGGCATGCAGATCGTCGGCGTGCCGCGCCGCATCCAGCGGCTCGAGCGTGCAATAGCGGCCTTCGACGGGACGGCGCGGTGGCAGCGGGCGCGCCGTCCAACCGGGCACCAGGGGGCCGATCGACTGGCCGTATTCGTTGTGGCGAGCTGACATGGAAGAACTTTCAGTGAGGGAGATGAAGCGGCACTGCCGGAGAGCGCTAAAGTACCTCCGGCGTGGCGCTACAGGAAGCGCCACGATTCGTCGATTTCATGGTGCCACGCCCTCCCGCCAATGAGCCATCCGCCTCGTCCCGCCGCCACCGCCTGGCTTGAATCTCCGCTCGCCAGGGAGCGCGAGGCCGGCTCGATGCAGCGCCAACTGCACGAGCGGCTGAAGCGCGCCATTCTCGACGGTGGCCTTGCGCCGGGCAGCCGGCTGCCCGGTTCGCGCGCGCTGGCCGAGGCACTCTCGATTTCCCGCAACACCGTCACTGCGGCCTACGAGCACCTTGCGGCCGAAGGCTACGTGCAGCCCGATCGGCAGGGCACGCGCGTGACCGAACTGTCGCCGCCCGCACGGGCCACGCGTGCGGCCACGCCGGACGCGACGCCGGCCACCGCGTCGCGCCTCGCCCGAATCCAGCCCGGCGGGCCGCGCGCCGAGATGGACGCCGCCCTGCGGCCCGGCATGCCCGCGCTGTCGCACTTTCCTGCAGCTGCATGGCGTCGCGCCGTCGACCGCGCGATCCGCGACGCCAGCCCGGCCACGCTCGGCTACGGCGATCCGCTGGGCGAAGCACCGCTGCGCGCGGCCATCGCGCGGCATCTGGCCATTGCGCGCGGCGTGCGCTGCGAACCGCGCCAGGTCGTGATCGCCGAAGGCGCGCAGGAAGCCATTTCGCTTTGCGTGCGGCTGCTGTCCAATCCCGGCGACACCGGGTGGGTCGAAGACCCGGGCTACCGCGGCGCGAAGGCCGCCATGCACGCGGGCGACATGCGCATCGCGGCGATGCGAGTCGATGCCGAAGGACTGTGCGCGAGCGAGCGCGACTGGCAGAAGCACCCGCCCCGGCTGGTCTACACCACGCCCTCGCACCAGTACCCGGCCGGCGCGGTGCTGAGCATCGCGCGCCGCCTGGCGCTGATCGCACAGGCGCGCAAGCACGGCACATGGATCATCGAGGACGACTACGACAGCGAGTTCCGCCACACCGGCGAACCCATCGGCGCAATGCAGGGCCTGGTGGACGATGCGCCGGTGCTCTATGTGGGCACCTTCAGCAAGACGATGTTCCCATCGCTGCGGCTGGGCTTCGTGGTGCTGCCCGCGCCGCTCCTGGCCGCGGTGCAGAAGCCGCTCGAGGAAATGCTGCGCGGCGGGCACCGCCACGAACAGCTCGCAATGGCCGACTTCATCGAGAGCGGCCAGTTCAGCCGGCACCTGGGCCGCATGCGGCGGCTCTATCGCGAGCGGCAGCAGGCGCTGAGGCTGGCGCTGAACCGGCATCTCAAGGTTCCGCACGAGATCGACGGCGGCCATTGCGGGCTGCACCTCACGGTGCGGCTGCCGCCGCGCTTCGACGACCGCCAGATCGCGGCCGAAGCGCTGCGCCACCGGCTCGCCCCTGCCGCCTTGTCGAGCTTCGCGATCAGGCCGTTGCCCGCGGACAACGGGCTGGTGCTCGGCTACGGCAACACCTCGGCGGAGCTCTTCGAGCCGCTGGTCAAGCGGCTGTCGCAACTGGCGCGGGCCGCCGAGCGCGGCCGCGCGTGATCAACCCTGCGCCGCGACGCCGAAGCCCGTGTCGAAGGTGGTCTTCACATCGAGCGGCTGCCTGATGAGCCCCACCTGGCGGTAGAAGTCCGCCGTGCCTTGCTGGTCGGCAATGACCTGCGCATCGATGGGCACCCACTTCTGCTGGCGGCGCTCGAACTGAAGCTTCGCTGCCTCGGGCGGAATGCCGATGATGCGGGCGAGCACGGCCGAGTAGGCATCGACGTTGCGGTACGACCAGAGCTGCGCCTTCACCACGCGCTGCAGAAAGTCCTGCAGCAACGGCCGCTTGGCGGCGATGGCCGCATCGGTGGCCGCGAGGTAGCTGAGCCCCGGCAGCAGCCCGCGCCCGCTGACGAGCACGCGCGCATGGTGGCTGACCTCGGCCAGCGCGGTGTAGGGCTCCCAGGTGGCCCAGGCATCGACAGAGCCTTGCGTGAGCGCGAGCTTGGCGTCGGCCGGCGCAAGAAAGCGGATGTTCACCTCCTCGGGTTTGAGGCCGGCCGCAGTGATGGCCTTGAGCGTGACGTAGTGGCCGATGGAGCCGCGGTTGGTCGCGATGCTCTTGCCCTTGAGATCGGCGGCGGTCTTGAGCGGCGAGTCGGGCCGCACCAGCACCGCCGTGCCGTAGGAATCCGAGCGGTTCGCACCGATGGCCTTGACGCGCGTGCCGGCGGCAAGCGCAAAGATGAGCGGCGCATCGCCGATGGGGCCGGAATCGACCGCGGCGGCGTTGAGCGCTTCGGCCAGCGGCGCGGCCGCGGGAAATTCAGACCACTGGATGTCGTAGCCGAGGCCTTCGAGCCCGCCTGCTGCTTCGAGCAGCGCGCGCAACCCGCCCTTCTGGTCGCCGGCCTTGAGCACCGGGCGGCCCTGTGCGCGGGCCTGCAACGAGAAGGCGGGCAAGGCCACGGTTGTGGCGGCGGCGAGCCCTTGCGCGAGAAGCCGCCGGCGCGATCGGTCGAGGTGTGAGTCCATGGGTTCTCCGTGTTCGGTCGAGGAAAGAAAAAAGAAAGTCAGTGGATGAAGCCGCCCTTGACGAAGCGCACCGGCTGCGCGTCCATGCGCGCGATCAGCGCGCCCAGGCCGTCGGCCGGCAGGGCTGCGCCGCCCTGCTCCGCCGCGCGTTCGCTGCGGCAAAGCAGGTCGTCGTCCGACCAGCCCGCCTTGTCGGGCTGGCCGCGCGCGCGCAGCCAGCCGTCGCGATCGGCGATGAGTTGGGTGCCGGCAAGCTGGTCGGTGCCGGCGATCAGCGCCAGCGCCTCCCATGCGGCGGCTGAATCGGCCACGCAATCGGCGGCTGGTGCCGCAGCGCCTGCCGGCGGCACCAGCCGCACGGTCACAAGCCGCGGGTCTTCGGCCGGCGCAGCATCGCCCGCCACGATGCGCACGCGTTGCCCGCGCCAGCTCGCCAGCAGGCGCGGCGGCTGCGAGCCACAACGCACCGCCATGTCGGGCAGGCCGACGGGCTGCGGCCAGCTGCCGAGCGCGCGCAGGCTTTGGCCCGCGCCCAGCGCCTTCATGTAGTCGATCAACGCCCAGGCGTCGGCCTCGTCGAGCTTTTCGACGAAGCCGGGCATCGTGGGTTGGCCGCCCTCCCGCGCGTCGCGCGTGCCGTGAAGAATGCGCCAGAGCAAGTCGCCGTCGGCACGCCGCCAGAGCAAGGGGCCATTGAGATTCGGTGGCCACACCGCAAGCGAGGCCGCAAGCGGCCCTTCGCCCTTGCCGTCCGCACCATGGCAGGCCACGCAGTTCTGTTCGTAGAGCGCGCGGCCCTTGGCGATGGAGGCGGCCGTGAAGCCGGTTGGCGAGTTCTGGAAGCTCGTGGGCGTTGCCGGCACCAGCACCACGCGCGCCTCGGGCCAGGGCGCCGCGATCAACAGCATCGGCACCAGCGCGAGAAAGTAGAAGCGCGGACGTCGCCAGAACAGCGCGAGCAGCAACGCGAGCACCGCCGCGGCGACGAACACCAGCGTCCACGCGAGGCTGCGCGCCTGCCCCAGGTCGATCAGCAGGTTCTCGCCCGACAGCCGGTGCGCCCACGGCCAGGCCGGCTGGCCATGCACATGCGACGCGAGCCCGAGTGCATCGAGCATGCGCAACAGCTGCAGCTGCGCGCCCTGGAGCAGGCCGATCAGCAGGTTGAGCCAATCGGCCTCGGGTGTGCCGCTCATGTCACCAGGTCGCGTCGAGCCCCAGGTGCCGCAACGCTTCGTGCCGCAACTCGGCAAGCCGCGCATGGCCGCGATGCCGGGGATACGGCAGGTCGACCACGATCTCCGTCGCGATGCGCGCCGGCCGGTCGCTCAGCACGATCACGCGGTTGGCGAGGAACAGCGCCTCCTCCACGTCGTGCGTCACCAGCAGCGCCGAGAAGCCCGCGCGCTGCCACAGGTTGACCAGCTCGCTCTGCATGGCGATGCGCGTGAGCGAATCGAGCTTGCCCAGCGGTTCGTCGAGCACCAGCAGTTGCGGATCGTTGACGAGTGCGCGCGCCAACGCCACGCGCTGCGCCATGCCGCCCGAAAGCTGGTGCGGAAAGGCTTTTGCAAAGTCGGTGAGGCCGACGAGCTTGAGCGCCTCGTCGACACGCCCGCGCTGCGCCTTGAGCACGCCGCGCGCCTGCAGGCCCAGCGCCACGTTGTCCCACACGCTGCGCCAGGGGTAGAGCGTCGGGTCCTGGAACACGACGATGCGCGAAGGGTCGGGCCGCGTGATCGGCGCATCGTCCTGCGTGATGCGGCCGGCCGTCGCGGGCTCGAGCCCGGCCACGAGGCGCAGCAAGGTCGACTTGCCGCAGCCGCTCGGCCCCAGCAGCGCGACGAACTCGCCGGGCTTCACCGTGAGGTCGATGTCGTCGAGCACCTGCAGCGGCCCCGCCGGCACATCGAACCAGTGGCTCACGCCGCGGATGTCGATGTGCGCTCCGGCCTGGCGCACGCCCGCTTCAGCAATGGCTACCACTTCACGGTCCCCTTCTGCCACGACAGCACGCGGTCGCGCACCTTGAAAAGCAGCGTGATCAGGCCCGAGCACAGCACGGCCATCACGATCAGCGCCGCGTACATGTTCGAGTACGAGGCCCAGCCCTGCGCCCACGAAAGATAGAAGCCGAGCCCGGCCTTCACGCCCATCATCTCGGCCGTGACCAGCACCGAGAACGCCGCGCCCAGGCCCATGAAGAGGCCCACGAACACTTGCGGCAATGCTGCCGGAATGGCCACGCGCAGCACCAGGAAGCGCTCGCTCGCGCCCATGGTGCGCGCCACGTCGTAGTAGTTGCGGTTGACGCCCGCCACGCCGGACCAGGTGAGCACCGCGACCGGAAAGCCCGTGGCCAGCGCAATCAGGAACACCGCGGCCGCATAGCTCGACGGAAAGAAGAAGAACGCCAGCGGCAGCAGAGCCGAAGCCGGCACCGGCCCCAGGAAGCGCAGCACCGGATGCACCCAGTAGCCCGCAATGCGCGACCAGCCGATGGTCACGCCCGTGAGAAAGCCAGCGAGCGCGCCCAGCACGAAGCCGTGTGCCAGCAGACGCGCCGAGTGCAGCAGGCTCTCGCCGAGGCGGTGCCAATCGTCGATGTAGGTTTCGACCAGGCTCTGCGGCGGCGCGAAGAACGGCGTGGGGAGCCATGCGAGCTTGGCGGTCGCGATCTCCCAGATGGCAAAGAGCAGCGGCAGCGCGACGAGCCAGGGTCCGGCGGGCCGCAGCGCGCGTGCAATGCGGCCGGCACGCGGCCCGAGCAGGGCGACGACCAGCAACAGCGCACCGGCCACGATGGCGGAGATGCCGAACTCGTCGGTGTAGGCCCAGTCGCTGAAGCCCACGGCCTTGTTCGGCCAGTAGATCGTCAGGAGGCCCAGGGCGAACCATGCGGCGGCGGCGGCGAAGCCGATACGCCATGCAGGCAAGGTCGCTGGCGTTCGGGCCGGTGTCGGGGCAGGAGCCGACGCGCGTGCGGGCACCGCGGCCTTCACCCTGGCCCTCCCCCTGAAGGGGAGGGAATCGAAGCCGAATGCGGGATCAGGTGTGCTCATGCGAGTGGGTCATAGGAGACGTGCTCGGCGAAGCGCACCGGATCGGTGGTCTTCTTGAGCACGCCGACGCCGCGGAAATCGCGCGCATAGAACTCCACCTCGTCGCGCAGGTTCTTGCCGAGCGGATGGTGGTTGTGCGTGAGCGTGCCGAGCAGCGCGCGCAGGTCTTCCACGGGCACCTTGGGCGAATACTTGGCAAAGAGCTTGGCCGACTCGTTCGGGTTCTCGGCCACGTAGTCGGAGGCTTGCGCAATGGCGCGCACCAGCGCGGCCACGGCGGGTTTGTCCTTTCGCACGAGCTCGCCGCGCGCACCGACGATGCAGCAGACCTTGTCCTTGTATTCGCCCGAGAGGTTGCTCGCGATCTCGACGAAAGCGCCCTTGTTGCGCTTCTCGATCAGGTAGACGTTCGGGTCGCCGTCGGCAATGGCGTGGATCTCTCCCTTCTGCACGGCAATGTCCAGGAGGTCCGCGGGGTACTGGCGCCAGGTCACGTCCTTGTCGGCGTCGACGCCGTTCTTGGCCAGCAGGATCGAGAAGAAGTTCTTGCCCGGGCTCGCAATGTCCGACACGCCGATGATCTTGCCCTTCAGGCTTGCGATGCTGGTGGCACCCGCGGCCTTGGCGCCCACCAGCCGCACGCAGCCGCCGTGCGAGCTGCCGACGATCTTCACGTCGAAGCCGGACTCCAGCGGCTTGAGCCAGCGGTGGATCATGCCCACGGCCGCATCGGCCTTGGCCGTGGCCAGCGACTCCAGCAGCTGGTCGGTGGAGCCGGTGTAGTTGATCAGGTCCACCTGGAGCCCGTTGCGCTCGAAGTAGCCGCGCTCCTGCGCGACGACGACGGGCGAGAGGCAGAACGCGGCGGCGTTCCACGCGAAGGTGAGCTTGCGGGCCTGCTGCGAAAACGCCTGAGAGGCGATCAGGCCGCCCGAGGCGACCACGGCGGCGGCGCCGCCCGCGCGCAGAACGCTGCGGCGTGAAAGGGATACGGTCATCGAGAACTCCGTTGGTTTTTTCTTCAGAGCAGCAGCTCGGGTTCTGCTTCGACCAGGCCTTCATAGAGGCTGTCGAAAGAATGGATGGCCCCCTCCGGCCCTCCGATCTGGCTGTGCGTGTGGCGCGCCGTTGCCTCGTCGATCGGCTGTGGCTTGCCGGCGGCTTCGGCCAGCAACTGCGTGTGGCAGGCGTTGTCGAGCGCGATGTACCACCAGGCGGCGGCCTCCACCGTCGGGCCGGCGGTCAGGATGCCGTGGTTCTTGAGGATCGCGCCCTTCCTGTCGCCCAGCGCCTCTGCGATGCGGTCGCCCTCGCTGGTGTCGACCACCATGCCGGTGAAGTCGTCGAACAGCGCCACGTCGTCATGGAACACGCAGCTGTCCTGCGTGAGGGTGTCGAGCTTGCGGCCGAGCGTGGACCAGGCCTTGCCGTAGGTCGAGTGCGTGTGGGCGGCCGCAATGATCTTCGGGTTGTGCTCGTGGATCGCCGCGTGGATGGCGAAGGCGGCCTTGTTGAGCGGCCGGTCGCCAATCACGGTCTCGCCCTTCGAATTGACGAGCAGCAGGTCGGATACCTTGATGCGCGAGAAGTGGATGCCCAGCGGGTTGACCCAGAAGTGATCGGTGAGCTCCGGGTCGCGCGCCGTGATGTGGCCCGCGAGGCCCTGCGCAAAGCCGAAGCGTGCGAACAGGCGGAAGGCGCCCGCGAGGCGCTCCTGCCGATGGCGGCGCTCGGCCTGCACGCTGGTGCGTGGCGGGATCGGGTCGAACCAGTATTTCTGCTGCGGGTTGGGGTTGAGTTTGAGCGGTTGGACCGCGTTGCGGTCGATCGAAAGAACGGCGCTCATCGCTCAGGCCGCCTTGCGTTGCGTTTGCAAACGTTGAGCCACCAGCTCCCGCGTGCGCGGAATCAGCTCACGGCCATAGTCGGTCGCGTCTTCCAGCGGATCGAAGCCGCGGATCAGGAAGGTGGTCACGCCCAGGTCGTAGTAGTCGAGCAGCGCATCGGCCACCTGCTCGGGCGTGCCGACCAGCGCGGTGCTGTTGGAACGGCCGCCGATTTCCTGCGCAACCGCGGTCCACAGCCGCTTGTCGAGCCGCGTGCCTTTTTCGGCCGCGGCCAGCAGGCGCTTCGCGCCTTCGCTCTGCTGCGGGCCGCCGCGGTTGTAGCCCTGCACCACGCGCAGCCGCCGGGTCTCGGCCAGGATGCGGTCGGCGCGCGCCCATGCGGCCTCTTCGGTCTCCGCGAGGATCGGGCGGAACGACACCGAGAAACGCACGCTGCGGCCGTGCTTCGCGGCTTCGGCGCGCACGCGGGTCGTGAGCTCGCGCGCCTGGTCGAGCGATTCGCCCCACAGCGCATACACGTCGGCGTACTTGCCGGCCACGGGAATCGCCGCCTCCGACGCGCCGCCAAAATACACCGGCACATGCGGCTTGCCATTGCGCGTCTGCACCGGCTTCACTTCCGAGAACGCGTTCTGGAAGCGGTAGTGCGCGCCTTCGTGGTCGAAGGGCTTCTCGCCGGTCCACACCTTGTGCAGCACTTCCAGGTATTCGTCGGTGCGGGCATAGCGCTGGTCGTGGCCCAGCCAGTCGCCGTCGCGCCGTTGTTCTTCGTCGGAGCCGCCCGAGATGTAGTGCACCGCGAGCCGGCCGTCGCTGAACTGGTCGAGCGAGGCGAACTGTCGCGCCGCCAGCGTGGGCGCCACGAAGCCGGGGCGGTGCGCGAGCATGAAGTGGATGCGCTCGGTGACCGACGCTGCGTAAGACACGGTGAGCGTGGCGTCGGGGCCGGTCGAGTGGTGCGGCACCAGCACGCGGTCGAAGCCCGCGTTCTCGTGCGCCTGGGCAAAGGCGCGCACATAGTCGCGGTCGATGGCCGGGCCCTTGGCGGCATGGATCTCCGAGACCTTCTGGCCCTGGATCATGCCGATGAATTCAACGTCGTTCTGGCTCATGGTGTCCTCGTGTTTTTCAGGATGGATGCGGGGTTGTTCAGGCGGCAGGCAGGCGCAGTACGCTTTCGAAGCTGCGGTCCCACAAGGGCTTGACGTCGGCCGGGCCGTCGAGAACGCCGATCTTCAGGAAGGTGTTGGCCACCTCCTGGTGGCTGCGCACCACGGCGTCGGTGACGGGGCCCAGGCTGTAGTCGCCGCTGCGGCCGTTGAAAAGCTCGACCAGGTCGCCGACCGGCACGCGCGTCTCGGCCGACTGCGCGCGCGCATAGGCCAGGAAGTTGCCGTTGATCCATGCGAAGGCGCGCTGCAGACGCTGCAACAGGTCGCTCAATGCCGCGCGTCGCAGCGCATCGTCCAGAGCGCGCGGGTTGGCGTAGATGGGAAAATTGCCGGAGAGATAACCCACGCCGGTCTTGATGGTGCGGGCTCCGTACTGCGTGCGCGCAAGCTGGCCGTTGTAGCCATAGATGGCCCAGGCATCGAGATCGCCGCGCGCAAAGGCCGAAAGGCCGTCCGACGGCGTGAGGCTCACGGCCTGGATGTCGCTGAACGAGAGGCCCGCCTCGGCCAGCTGTTTGGCCAGGTAGTAGTGGGAGGTGGTGGCGCGCACATAGCCCACGCGCTTGCCCTTGAAGTCGGCAATGCTGCGGATCGGCGAATCCTTGCGCGCCAGCGTGGCCTGGTTGTTCAGGTCTTCGTGCGTCACGGCCACCAGCTTCACGCTCGATTTCTGGCGCGCGGCGAACACCGGCGGGATCTCGCTGCCCGAGCCCAGGTCGAGTGCGTCACCATTGATGGCCTCGATGTGCAGCACGCCATTGTTGAGCTCTCGCCAGTCGATCTTGTAGGGCGTGCTGGCCTGGCCGGAAGCCTGCAGCAGCGGCCGCCAGAGGCCCTTGTAGGTGCCCACGCGCAGGATCACGCCCGAAAGATCGCGTGCCGGCGTTGCGGCCTGGGTTCCGCCTGCGGCGGCGATCGTGCTCCAGCCCGCGGCGGCCTGGAGCAGGCGGCGTCGATCCCTGAGGAAATCAGATTTCATGGTCCGGACCGTACCGAGACCAGCGCCGAAAGCGAACGCAGAAAAACGAGTTTGCATATGCGGGATGCGTCGTTTTCGGCGCGGCGCGGCCCCGCTAATGTGCCGGACCATGAGTGCACTCCCCTTGCGCCGCCCGCCGGTCACGAATGAACAAGAAAACCCGACGCCCCGCGTCGTCGAGGCCGAAGTCGATGCCGCCGTGCTGGCGCGGCTGTCGTCGCAGTTCGCCGCCACCGCGGCCGACCACGACCGCAGCGGCGCCTTTCCGCATCCGAACTTCGAGGCGCTGCAGTCGCACGGCCTCATCGGCCTGGTGGCGCCCGCGGCGCACGGCGGCGGGGGCGCCACGCTGGCGACGGCGCGGCGCGTGATCGCGGCCGTGGCGCACGGCGAACCGGCCACCGCGCTGATCCTGACGATGACCTACCTGCAGCATCACGCGCTCGCACGCAGCGACAGCCGCTGGCCGCAGCAGCTGCGCGAACGCGTGTTGCGCGACGCGGTCGATCGCGGTGCACTCATCAACGCGCTGCGCGTGGAACCTGCGCTCGGCTCGCCCGCGCGCGGCGGGCTGCCCGCGACGATCGCCCGCCGCGAAGGCGGCGGCTGGAAGATCGACGGCCACAAGCTCTACACGACCGGCATCGAGGGCCTCTCGTGGCTCGCCGTGTGGGCCCGCACCGACGAGCCCGCGCCGCGCACCGGCGTGTTCCTGGTGCCGCGCGATGCACCCGGCGTGCGCGTGATCGCGAGCTGGGATCACCTGGGCCTGCGCGCTTCGGGCAGCCACGAGGTGGTGTTCGAGAACGTGGCGATCGAGCACGATCACGCCGTCGACCTGCGCACCCCGGCCGACTGGGCCCCCGATGCCGGCAGCCAGACCGACATCGACGCCCATGCCACGCAGCAGGCCTGGATGACAGTGCTGCTCGGCAGCCTCTACGACGCAGTGGCGCAGGCCGCGCGCGACTGGCTCGTAAGCTTCTTGAACCAGCGCGCGCCCGGCAGCCTGGGTGCGCCGCTCGCAAGCCTGCCGCGCGTGCAGGAGCACGTGGGCGAAATCGCCGCGCTGCTGCGCACCAACCGCGTGCTGCTCGACGATGCCACCCGCGCCGTGGACGAGGGCCGCGCGCAGCCAGCCACTGAAAGCGGCCTGCTCAAGTACACCGTGACCAGCAATGCGATCCGTGCGGTCGAGCTGGCGCTGCAGCTGAGCGGCAATCACGGCCTCACGCGGCAGAACCCGCTGGAGCGGCACTACCGCGACGTGCTGTGCAGCCGCATCCACACGCCGCAGAACGATGCGATCCTGGTCGCAGCGGGCGCGCGTGCATTGCTGCTCTCGGGAGCCGCAGCATGACCGACCTGCTCTTCTCCAAGGCCTCGCGCCGCAGCTGGCTCAAGCAGGGCGCGGTGCTCTCGCTCACAGCCGCCGGGGGGCTGCGCGCATGGGCGCAGCCGCAGGCTACGCTGGTGCTCGGCGACCAGGCCGGCGGCCTGCGCGCATTGTTCGAGGCCTCGAAGGCCCTGGAGGGCGTGCCCTTTGCCTACCGCTGGGCCAATTTCCAGGGCGCGGCACCGCTGTTCGAAGCGCAGCGCAGTGCGGCCGTCGACACGGCGGTGGCCGGCGACCTGCCGGTGCTGGCCGCCGCCGTCGGCCGGACGCCGCTGAAGATCGTCGCCACGCGCGTGGGCAAGGCCGATGCGCTCGGCATCGTGGTGCAGCCCGATTCGCCCTTGCGCAAGGTGGCCGACCTGCGCGGCAAGACGGTGATCGTTTCGTCCGCGCGCGGCAGCATCTCGCAGTACCAGCTGTATGGCGCGCTCGAAGAAGCCGGCGTGCGGCGCGACGAAGTCACGGTGAAGTTCGTGCTACCGACCGATGCGGCCGCGGCCTTCGCTTCGAAGCAGATCGACGCCTGGGCCGTTTTCGACCCCTACTACACAATGGCGCTGCAGCAGGGCGGGCGCGTCCTGCGCGACGGGCGCGGCATCAACACGGCGCTGGGCTTCATCACCGCGAGCGAGCCTTCGCTGGCCGACCCCGCAAAGCGCGCGGCCATCGTGCAGTTTCTCGACCGGCTGGCGCGCGCCGGCGAATGGGCGCTGGCCAATCCCGAGGCGTATGCGCAGGCCTACAGCCAGCTCACGCGGCTGCCGCTCGAATCGGCCCGGATCATCACCGCGCGCGCCTCGGTCACCGGCCGCCCTGTGTCCGAGGCCGACATCGTCGCCTTGCAGGTGGTGGCCGACCGCTCGGCGCGCGACGGCATCCTGCCGGTGCGCGTGGACGTGCGCGCCATCACCGACGCGCAGGTCTGGAAACGTCCGGCGTGAGCGCAGCATCCGGCATTGCGCCTCTGCGCGAGTTCGTCGGCGAGTTCGTCGGCGCGTTCGGCCGCCTGCTCGATGGCGGCCCGGACGAGCCGCGCATTCTTTCCGAAGGCGGCGCGCTGCTTCGCACGCTGGTGGCGCAAGGCGACTGGCTGCCCGACGCCTTTGCCCAACCCGACCCGGCGCGCTACCAGCAGTTCCTGCTGCATGCCGACAGCACCGAACGCTTCTCGGTCGTGAGCTTTGTCTGGGGACCGGGGCAAGCGACGCCGGTGCACGACCACACGGTGTGGGGCCTGATCGGCATGCTGCGCGGCGCGGAGTACAGCCAGGGCTATGCCCTTGGGCCCGATGGCCAGGCACGGCCGCAAGGTGCCGCGGTGCGGCTCGACGCCGGCGACGTGGAGGCTGTGTCGCCGACCTTGGGCGACCTGCACCGCGTGCACAACGCACATGCGGACCGCGTGTCGATCAGCATCCACGTGTATGGCGCCAACATCGGAGCCGTGCGGCGGCATACTTACCCCGCCGAGGGCGGACGCAAGCCCTTTGTCTCGGGCTACTCCAACACGCTTCTTCCCAACCTGTGGGACCGCTCCGCCGAACTGAGATCGACGACCTCCGCATGACGACCACCAACGCCTTTCCCCTTGCCGTGCCTTTTGCCGCCGTGCGCGCGCGCCTGCTCGCGCGCGACGAAACCGCGCTGCTCGACGTGCGCGAGGAAGACCCCTTCGCGCAGGAGCACCCGCTGTGGGCCGCGAACCTGCCGCTCTCGCGCATCGAGATCGAAGCCTGGCGGCGCATTCCGCGGCTGGACACCTTCATCGTGCTGTACGGCGCGCATGACGGAACCGATCTGGCGCCGCTGGCCGCGCGCACGCTGGCCTCGCTGGGCTACACGAACCTGCACCTGCTCGAAGGCGGCCTCGAAGGCTGGCGCGCGGCCGGCGGCGAGCTGTTCCGCGACGTGAACGTGCCGAGCAAGTCCTTCGGCGAACTGGTCGAGCACGAGCGGCACACGCCATCGCTCTCCGCACCCGAGGTGAAGGCGCTGGTCGATGGCAAGGCCAACGTGGTGGTGCTCGATGCACGGCGCTTTGATGAATACCGCACGATGAGCATTCCATCGGCCACCAGCGTGCCCGGCGCGGAGCTGGTGCTGCGCGTGCGCGAGCTGGCGCCCGATCCCACTACGCAAGTGATCGTCAATTGCGCGGGCCGAACGCGCAGCATCATCGGCACGCAATCGCTGGTGAATGCGGGCATTCCGAATCCGGTGGCGGCGCTGCGCAACGGCACCATCGGCTGGAAGCTCGCGGGGCAGGTGCTCGACCACGGCGCGGACCGGAAGGCGCCGGCCTCGGTGTCCGATGCGCATCGCGCGCAAGCACAGGCCGACGCGCGCCGCGTGGCGGACAAGGCCGGCGTGCGCCGCATCGCGCTCGACGCGCTGCATACGCTGGAAGCACCGGGGCGCACGGTGTACCGCTTCGACGTGCGCACGCCGGAGGAATACGAGGCAGGCCACCTGCCCGGCTTCGCGAGTGCGCCCGGCGGCCAGCTGGTGCAGGAAACCGACCACCAGGTGCCGGTGCGCGGCGCGCGCATCGTGCTGGTGGACGACGACGGTGTGCGGGCGTCGATGAGTGCGTCGTGGCTCGCGCAGATGGGGTGGGAGGTCTATGTGCCCGACGCGGTGCCGGCCGCCTCGGCCTTCACCGAAACGATCGCGTCGCCGGCCGTCTATCCGCTGGCCGCGGTTGCCATTCGCGAGATCTCGCCCGACGACCTGGCAGCCCTGCTGGAGCAGCAGGCCGCCGCGGCGGTGATCGACGTGACCACCAGCGCCAACTACGTGAAGCGCCACATCCCCGGCGCCTGGTACGCCATTCGCGCCCAGCTTGCAGAGGCCGTCGGCACGGCCATTCCGCGGGCGCGGCGCTATGTGCTGACCTGCGGCAGCAGCCTGCTCGCACGCTATGCGGCGGCAGACCTGCGCCAGCTGCTCGACGCGCGCGGCCAGAGCGACGTGGAAGTGCTGGTGCTGGCCGGCGGCAACGCGGCGTGGTTCGCGGCGGGCCTCGAAGCCGAATTGGGCGAGACGCGGCTCGCGACGCCGCGCACCGACCGCTACCGGCGGCCCTACGAAGGCACCGATGCGCCGCCGGAAGCCATGCAGGCCTACCTCGACTGGGAATACGGCCTCGTCGCGCAACTGGGTCGCGACGGCACGCACCATTTCAACGTGATCTGAGAGCGCGGCAGCGCGCTGCGCAGGGGCCCGGCCTGCAACGGCCGGTCACATTATTTCGCCCGGGTAAAGGAGGTCATCCACCGATGGCGAGGGACGTTTCTTGGGAATACCGATCAACTCGTCCCAGGAGCATCCCATGAGACTGCCTGTACTCGCCCTCTCGGCCGCCGCGCTGGCGGCCATCCTGACCGGCTGCGTGGTCGCACCGGCGCAACCGGTCTATGCCGCGCCGCCGGGTGTGGCCTATGTGGCGCCGACCTACGTGTCGCCGGGCGTGGGTTTCGTCTGGAGCTACCACCCGCGCTACGGATATGGCTGGCACCACCCGCGCTACGGGTGGCACCGTGGATGGAGGTAATAGGCTCGCCCCCAGTCTTCGCGCACTTCGTGTCGCTTCGCCAACCCCCTACCGGGGGCAACACCAGCGGCCCGGCGAAGCCGGTTCCGCCGTGTTCCACGAAAATAACAAAGCGCCAAAAGAGGGGCTTCAATTAGTTGGTTTCGGCGCTCTTGAAGAGGGCCGCGACCTTGCGCTTGGTCTTGATGTTGCTCGAGATGCCGCGCGCGGGGGCTGCCTTGGCGGCGGCTTCCCAGGCCGGGGTGGCGTCGGCCTGGCCCGGTTCGTAGGGCTTGTCGAAGAACGGGTCGCGCGGTGCTGACGGTGCGCGGTGGGGACGCCCGCCGCCGCGGCGCGCTTCGGCGCCCATGCTGCCGCGTTCGCGCGGCTGGTCTAGCACGTCGCGCGCGTCGCCGGCCTCGCCTTCTTCGCGCCAGTGGCGGCGGCCGTCGTTGATGCGGCCGCGCGGATTGTCTTCCTCGAACTCGACGGGTTCGAGCTCGATCTTCTTCTTGATCAGCTTCTCGATGTCGGCCACCAGGCGCACGTCGTTGCCGCCGCTGGCAAAGCTCACGGCCAGGCCCGACGCGCCGGCACGGCCGGTGCGGCCGATGCGGTGCACGTAGTCTTCGGCGTTGAACGGAATGTCGAAGTTGAAGACTGCCGGCACATCCTTGATGTCGAGGCCGCGGGCCGCGACGTCGGTGCACACCAGCAGGTCGACTTCGCCGGCCTTGAACGAGGCGAGCGCCTTCAGGCGTTCGTCCTGGCTCTTGTCGCCATGCAGTGCGGTGGTACGCAGACCCTCGCGCTCCAGCGAGCGTGCGAGGCGCGCGCATCCGAGCTTGCTGTTGACGAACACGAAGGCCTGCGTGATGCCGCGCTGCTTGACGATCTGCTTGAGCGCGCGGCGCTTGTCGTCGTCGGACACGCTGTAGAAGTGCTGCTCGACGGTGGACGCCGTTTCATTCGGCCGCGCCACCTCGATGGTGACCGGGTTCTGCAGGTAGCTGCTGGCAAGCCGCTTGATCTCGGGCGAGAAAGTGGCCGAGAACAAGAGCGTAGTGCGCTGCTTGGGCAGGTAGCTCAGGATGCGCTGCAGGTCGGGCAGAAAGCCGATGTCCAGCATGCGGTCGGCCTCGTCGAGCACCACGTACTCCACCTGGTTGAGCACCGCGTTCTTGGCCTCGATGTGGTCGAGCAGCCGGCCCGGCGTCGCCACCAGCACTTCGACGCCCTTCTTGAGCTCGAGGGTCTGCGGCTTCATGTCGATGCCGCCGAACACCACGGTGCTGCGCAGGTTGGTGTACTTGGCGTACAGCTTGACCTGCTGGGCCACCTGGTCGGCCAATTCGCGCGTGGGCAGCAACACCAGTGCACGCACCGGGTGCCGCGCGGGCGAGGTGGACGAGTTCTCGTGCTTGAGCATGCGCTGCAGCAAGGGCAGCGAAAAAGCCGCGGTCTTGCCGGTGCCGGTCTGCGCGGCCCCCATCACGTCCTGGCCCGAAAGCACGACCGGAATGGCCTGCTCCTGGATGGGAGTCATGGTCTCGTAGCCCATTTCGGCCACGGCGCGCGCCAGCGGTTCCGCCAGCGATAGATTGGAGAAGGAGCTTGTCATTAAGCCTTCTATTGTCGCACTGCCGCAAAAAATGGCAGTGACGGCGGCGTGACAACGTCCGCGCCGCCGGCATTGCTATTTAATTAATAGCATCGAAGCCAGAAGGCATCAGCCTTCCAGATCCAGGCACTCAAAGATTGCGGGCGTTGAAGGTGTCGCAGGACTTGACATCGCCGCTCTGATAGCCGGCGCCGAACCACCGTTGGCGCTGCGCGCTGGAGCCATGGGTGAAGCTGTCGGGCACCACGGCGCGGCCCGCGGAGCGCTGCAATGCGTCGTCGCCGATCTTCTGCGCGGCGTTCATGGCGGCCTCGATGTCGCCCGGGTCGAGCCACTTCTTGGACTCTTGCGAATGGTGCGCCCAGATGCCGGCAAAGCAGTCGGCCTGCAGCTCGACGCGAACGCTCAGCGCGTTGTTCTGCGACTGGCTCAGTCGGCCCCGCATGCCGTCTACCTTGGCGGTGACGCCGAGCTCGTCCTGCACGTGGTGGCCGACCTCGTGCGCAATCACGTAGGCCTGCGCGAATTCGCCGGGCGCGCCGAGCTGGTTCTTCAGCGTGTCGTAGAAGCCGAGGTCGATGTAGACCTTCTTGTCGCCGGGGCAGTAGAACGGCCCCATCGCCGCCTGGCCGGTGCCGCATGCCGTGGGCGTGGCGCCGCGGAACAACACCAGCCGGGGAGGCTGATAGGCGCCGCCGTTCTGCCGGAAGATGTTCGTCCAGACCACCTCTGTGTTCTTGAGCACGGTCGAGACGAAGGCCGCCTCGCGGTCGCCCGAAGGCGGCTTGGGCGCGGGCCCCTGTTGCTGCTGCACCTGGACCTGCTCGCCACCGCCGCCGCTCAACAGGCTGAGCACGGTCAGCGGATTGATGCCGAAGACCCAGCCCGCGATCAGTGCGACGGCGATGGTGCCGATGCCGATGCTTCGCCCGCCGATGAAACCGCCACCGCCACCCTCACCGCGGCGGTCTTCGACGTTGTCGGATTGTTCGTTGCCTTCCCATCTCATCGCGGTCTCCTTGCCGGCCTTGCAGAAGTTTTGCCGGAGCGTCGCAGGATGGTACTTTGTCCGTGCCGGAGCCTTGTAAGCAAAACAGGCATTTGCATGCCTGCGGGGACGCCGTCGGCCACCGGCTGCCTCAGGGGTACCTCAGGTCTTGGGAAGCGTGACGCCGCGCTGGCCCTGGTACTTGCCGCCGCGGTCCTTGTAGCTCGTTTCGCAGACCTCGTCGCTCTCGAAGAACAGCACCTGCGCGCAACCCTCGCCCGCATAGATCTTGGCGGGCAGCGGCGTGGTGTTGCTGAATTCGAGCGTCACGTAGCCTTCCCATTCGGGCTCGAACGGGGTCACGTTGACGATGATGCCGCAGCGCGCATAGGTGCTCTTGCCAAGGCAGATGGTGAGCACGTTGCGCGGGATGCGAAAGTACTCGACCGTGCGGGCCAGCGCGAAGCTGTTGGGCGGAATGATGCAGTAGTCGCCGTGCATGTCGACGAAGCTCTTCTCGTCGAAGTTCTTCGGATCGACCACGGTGCTGTGAATGTTGGTGAAAACCTTGAATTCGGGTGCGCAACGGATGTCGTAGCCGTAGCTCGAGGTGCCGTAGCTGATGATCTTGTGGCCGGAGGCCTCACGCACCTGGCCGGGCTCGAAGGGCTCGATCATGCCGGTCTCTTCGGCCATGCGCCGGATCCATTTGTCGCTCTTGATGCTCATATGCGGTCGCTGATGCTGCTGCGGGGGGAATGGCGCGAATTGTGGCATGCGCCACCGCCCTGCCCCGCCCTTGGCGTCCTCGCAAGCCTCCGGGGCTACCCCGCCTGCGAAATCACCGTGCGTTCGACCAGCCGGTCGTCGCCCAGCACGATCATCGAGAAGAGCAGTTCCTCGAGGTTGTTTGCCAGCGCGGTCTTGCGCGCCAGCAGCGGCGTGGCCGCCGGGTTGAGCACCAGGAAGTCGGCTTCGCAGCCGGGCTGCAGGTTGCCTACCACGCCATCGAGGCCCAGCGCGCGCGCCGCGCCGCCGGTGTGGCGCCACCAGAGCTGCGAAGGGGCGATGCTCAGGCCGGTCTTGGTCTGGCCCTCCCGGCCCACGTAGTAGGCCGCCATCATCGTGTGGAAGGGGCTGAAACTGGTGCCGCCGCCCACGTCGCTGGCCAGGCCGTAGAGATAGCCGACGCGGTCGGCCGCGTCGAAGTCGAAGAAGCCGCTGCCCAGGAACAGGTTGCTGGTCGGGCTCACGGCGGCCGCCGTCTTCGTGTCGCGCAGCAGCGCGCGGTCGGTATCGTCCAGGTAGATGCAATGCGCGTACACGGCGCGTTCGCGCATGAGGCCGAAGCCGGCATACACGTCGAGGTAGGAACGCGCCTGCGGATAAAGCTCGCGCACCCACGCCACCTCGTCGCGGTTCTCGGCCACGTGCGACTGGATCCAGGTGTCGGCGTATTTCGCGGCCAGCTCCCCCGCGCCGCGCATCTGGGCGTCGGTGCTCGCGGGCGCGAAGCGCGGGGTGATGGCGTAGCCCAGGCGGTCGACGTTGTGCCACTTGCGGATCAGCGACTCGGAATCGATGAGGCTCTGCTCGGTCTGGTCGCGCACGCCGTCGGGTGAATGCCGGTCCTGCAGCACCTTGCCGCTGATCATGCGCAGGCCGCGGCGCTGCGCGCCCTCGAAAAAGGCATCGACAGAAGCGACGTGCGAAGTCGCGAAGGTGAGCGAGGTGGTCACCCCGTTGCGCAGCAGCTCGTCGAAGAATACGCCGGCCACTTCGTTCGAATGCGCCGGGTCGGCGAACTTTGCTTCCGCGGGGAAGGTGTAGTTCTCGAGCCAGGGCAGGAGCCCCGGCGACGGCGCGCCGATGATGTCGGTCTGCGGAAAGTGGATGTGCATGTCCACGAAGCCCGGCGCGAGGATGCGCCCCGGCAGATGCGTGACATCGGCCTCGGGGTGGCGCGGCGACACGGCGGCATGGCTGCCGGCATCGAGCACGCGCTGGCGGCCGGCACCGTCGGGGGCTACGACCAAGAGGCCGTCTGCATCGAAAACCGGCAGGCCGGCATCGTCGAATCGCAGGAGGGAGGCGCGGTAGGCTTTTTTCATCGTTGCTGCGGAGGGTAATCCAGGCCCGGCCCGCCGCAATTTCCATGCGCGTATGAGTGCTATATGCCGTCCAGACTTCAATCCGGCGGCAAGGCACGCGACTGGATGTCGAAGGGCACGCCGAGCGGAACCGCCGCATCGCTGTCCTTGCGCTGGGTCAGCAGCGGGTACTTCGATTCGATGAAGTAGACCCGGTCGCCCAGCACCGCGCCCGACGATGGGTCGTTGAGCCCCGCCACCACCGTCTGCAGCGCCAGCTTCGCGCCGTCGGCGCGCGCCACGGTGACCTGTCCACCGTAGGGGCCGTCGCCGAAGGCATTGCTCTCGAACAGCACCAGCCGCCCGGGTTTCCAGGCGCGGATCGCGTCGACGTTCTTCATCACGCGCGGGGCCTCGATGCGGGTGACGCCACCGGCGCGGCCGTCGGTGCCGAGGTCGACGCGCAGCAGGTAGGAGGCGGCCGCCACGAGGCTCACGTACACATTGCGCCCGCTGTCGATCGCAATGCCGTTCAGGCCCTTGTAGGGGCCGGGGCCGGCCAGCGCCGGATCTTCCTTCCAGACCGTGAGCGCGGCAGCGCCCGGCGTGAACCGCAGCACGCGCGGGTGCAAGGAATCGGTCACGTAGATATTGCCGCGCGCATCTTGCGCAAGGTCGTTGCAGTAGCCCGCATCGGGCATGGCATAGCTTGCGCGCGGCGCGCCCGTGGCCAGGTCGTAGCGCTTGAGTGCGCTCGGCGTCTGCGGCACGGTGGTGAAGCCGATGTTGCCCGAGCAAACCCAGAGGGCCTGATGCCTGGCATCCACCAGCACGCCTTGCCCGTTCGCCAATCCATTGGCGCCGGGCTTCACGAGAACCTCGGCCTTCGGCGCGAGACCCGGCTTCAATTTGGCCACCGCGCCCTGGCGCCAGCTGCCGACGTAGAACGAACCATCCGGACCGATGGCGACGCTTTCCGGATACCAGTCCTCGGGCAGTGCCTGTACGGCGGCAGGTGCAGCGCTTGCCGCCGTCGTGGCGAGCGCGAGCAGCGCGCCCGCCAGTCGCGTGTGCCTGCTCATTGCCACACGCGAAACACGCGCCCCGTCAATGGGCCTTCAACGCTGCGCACATAGGCCAGCGCCACGCGCGCGGCCGGTACGGTTTCGACGCCCGGAAAGAGCGCGCCATACGCTGCCAACGATTCGGTCAGCAGCGTCGGACTGACCGCATTGATGCGCAGGCCGCGCGTCAGCTCGATGGCTGCGCCTTTCACAAAACCCTCGACCGCCGCATTCACGGCAGCCGCATTGCCGCCCCCGCGAACCGGATCGTCGGCCGCCACGCCCGTGGTCAGAGTGATCGAGCCGCCATCGGCCAGAACGTGCTGTCCCAGCAGCGCAAGCCGCACCTGACCCAGCAGCTTGTCCTGCAGGCCGACGTTGAAATCGGCCGGCCGCATTTCGACCAGCGGCCCGAAGAACAGGCCCCCAGCCGCCGACACGATCGCATCGACACGCCCCACCGCGGCATACAGCGCTTCGACGCTCGCATCGCTCGTGATGTCGACTTGCCGGTCGCCGCGCGTGCGGCCCGCGCGAACCACTTCGTGCCCGCGCTCGGTCAGCGCCTGCGCCACCGCGCTGCCCACGGCGCCCGTCGCGCCCACAACAAGAACCTTCATGTAAACCTCGCCAAGAATGAATAGTGAAGGCTCATTGTTTTGCGAATCGATAGTTTGATAAATTGCCATCCGGTTCGGCAATTCGAAACTTTGAGTTCTCAATATGGACAAGCTGCGCGCCATGGAGGTGTTCGTCGCGACAGTGGACGCGGGGAGCTTTGCCGCCGCCGGCGAGGCGCTCGAACTCTCGGCCGTGATGGTGGGCAAGCACATCCGCGCGCTCGAGGAACAGCTTGGCGCCCGCCTGCTCGAACGCACCACGCGACGCCACGCCCTGACCGAGATCGGCGCCGCCTACCTGGAGCGCTGCCGCGACGTGCTCGCGAGCGTGCACACGGCCGACGGTGTGGCGGAATCGCTGCGGGCCATGCCGCAGGGCGTGCTGCGCGTGACAGCGCCCGTGGCCTATGGCGCGCATCGGCTCACACCCGTCATTGCCGAATACATCGCCGCCTATCCGCAGGTGAAGGTGGATCTGAGTCTCAACGACCGCGTGGTCGATCTTGCCGAAGAGGGCTTCGACTGCGGCGTGCGATCGGGCGCGGCCGTCGACGAACGGCTCATTGCCCGGCCGCTCGCATTGGCGCGCATGTTCGCGGTTGCAAGCCCGGCGTGGGTCGCGCGCCACGGCCGGCCCCGGCATCCGTCGGAGCTCGAAGCCTTTCCGCTGCTGGGCTTTGCGGCCTGGGGGGCGAACCATTCATGGCGCTTCACGCAGGGCGGCCAGACGGTGCATGTCCCCGTGCGCGGCCCGTTTTCCACCAACAACGGGCAGGCGTTGCTGGCAGCCGCGATAGCAGGCGTGGGTGTGATCGTGCAGGCCGATGCGTTGCTCGGCCCCGCGCTGGCTTCGGGCCAAGTGGTTCAACTGCTGCCCGACTGGGAGCTGCCGACACGCCAGGTGCACATCATGCGACTGCCCGAAGCCCGTCCCAGCGCCAAGCTGCGCACCTTTGTCGACTTGGTCGTCGAAAGGCTGGGCTAGCTATCGCCCAACGCGCCCCTGCACGCCCTCGACGAGCCAGTTCATCTTCAGGATCTGCTCGTCGTTCAGCTGGACGCCCTTGGCGATGACGACACGGCCCTCGTTGTCGCGCACGTCACCCGCCGCCGCGCGGAACGGCTGCAGCTTGCCCGCGGCAATGTCCTTCTGCCGCGCCAGCACCTCCTGCTGCACGGCCTGGGGCACCTTGCTGCCGAAGTCGCCGACGCGGATCATTCCGTCCTTCACGCCGCCCCAGACATTGCCGCTCTTCCAGCTGCCGTCGAGCACGGCTTGCGCGCGCTGCGTGTAGTAGCCCCCCCACTGGTGCGTGACGGCGACGATCTGCGCATCGGGCGCGATCTTGCGCATGTCGGAGTGATAGGCGACGGCCATCTTGCCGCGCTCCTGCGCCGCGGCCATCACGGCGGTGGAGCCGGTGTGGAAGGCGACCACGTCGGCGTTCTGGTTGAACAGCGCCATGGCGGCGTCGCGCTCCTTCGGCGGATCGAACCACTCGTTGAGCCACACCACGATCACCTTGGCATTCGGATTCACCGAACGCATGCCGAGCGTGAACGCGTTGATGCCCTGCAGCACCTCGGGAATCGGAAAGCCCGCCACATAGCCCGCCACGTTCGTCTTCGTCATGCGGCCGGCCGCAATGCCCGCGAGATAGCGGCCCTCGTAGTAGCGTGCATTGGCGGTTGCCACATTGGGCGCGGCCTTGTAGCCGGTGATCGATTCGAACTTCACGTCGGGGAAGTCCTTCGCCACCTTCAGCGTTGGCTCCATGTAGCCGAAGCTGGGCGTGAAGATCAGCCGGTTGCCCTGCTGCGCCAGATCGCGAATGACGCGTTCGGCATCGGCCCCTTCGGGCACGTTCTCGACGAAGGTGGTCTTGACCTTGCCGGCCAGCGCCGCTTCCACGGCCTTGCGGCCTTCTTCATGCTGGCGCACCCAGCCGGCGTCGGTCACCGGCGTCACGTAGACGAAGCCGATCTTCAGCGGCTCTTTTGGAGCCTGCGTTTGCGAAAAGGCGGGAGATAAAAAACAGGCGGCTGCCCACGCCAGAACGGCGCGGCCCGCGAGGTTTTTGTACATGGTGGTCCTCTACATGGCCCCGGAAAATCAAAAACCCGCAGCCAGCCGGGACGCCCGGCTGCGGGGTGCGGATTTTAGTGCGCCGGGGCCGCCTGCACATGCTGTCGCACCGCCTCGAGCAGCAGCGTGGCCAGCCGGCCCACCGGCGCCTCGGCCGCGGCCTGCGCGCGATAGAGCATGAGCGACATCTGCGGCAGCGCCGGAAGGCCGACGGCCGTCCGGTCGATGGCGCGCACATGCGCGGGCAGGCCGAATGGCGTGCGCACCGAGAGCCCCAGCCCGGCCGATGTGGCAGCCCATAGCGCGGCAAGGCTGGCGCTGGTGAATGCATGGCGCCACGGCGTGCCCGCGCGATCGAGCGCGGCGGTGACGATTTCGCGCAGCGGGCATGGCGCATCGAGCAGCACCAGAGGCAGCGGCTCCCTGCTCTTGCGCGCGCCGGGGCGGCGTTCGCGCTCCTTCCACCAGGCCGCGTCGAGCGCATCGGGCGCCCGGGGACCGATCCATTGCAAAGGCAGGCGCGCCACGCGCTCGCCGTGCGGCGTCATCTGATCGCCGGTGTCCCACACCAGGGCAAGGTCGAGCTGCCGGAGTTCGAGCCGCTCGCGCAATTCCGCGCTGCGCGCCACGCAGGCCTCGATGCGCACCTTGGGGTGCGCGCGCGAAAAGCGGCCGAGCACGGCGGGCAGCAGCGTCTCGCCGAAGTCTTCCTGCAGGCCGAGCCGCACCCAGCCCTGCAGGTCGGCGCCGCGCATCGCCGCGCCGGCTTCCTCGTTGAGCTCGAGCATGCGGTGCGCATAGGCGAGCAGCGTCTCGCCCGCGTCGGTGAGCTCCAGCCCGCGGCCCGCCTTGCGGAACAGCACGGCGCCGGCCTGCGCCTCGAGCTTCCTGAGCTGCGCGCTCACGGCCGACGTGGAGCGGCCCAGCTTGTCGGCCGCGCGTGCGTAGCTGCCGAGCGCAATGCCGGTGGAAAAACTGCGCAGCACGTCGAGATCGAACATCACCTGGGACATGGATTTCTTCCTTCCGTGATCGTCCTGTTTTTTCGAACGATTGGCTCATTATTTTCTGATTTTCAAAACCTTTGCAACGGCGGACACTGCGCCGCAACATGACCCACCCGACCGCCTCCCCTTCGTATTCGCCCCGCCATCGCTGGAAAGTGCTGGCCGCGGGCGTGGCCGCCAACGCCGCCTTCTCCGTGGCCTTCAGCGGCATTCCGATGACCGCGGTGCTGATGCGCACCGGCTACCAGCTCGACAACGCCACGCTCGGGCTGGTGCTCGGCCTCATGGGCCTGGGCATCGCGGTGAGCGAGCTGCCATGGGGCCTCTTGACCGACCGCTGGGGCGACCGGCCAGTGCTGCTCACGGGCCTTGGCAGCACCGCGGCCGCGCTGGTGGCGATGGCGCTTTGGGCCGCCCCGAGCGCGCAGCACGTTCCCGGCCTCGGCTGGCTGAGCGGCGGGCTGCTGCTGGTCGGCCTGCTGGGCGGCAGCGTCAACGGTGCCAGCGGGCGCGCAGTCATGACGTGGTTCGACGCCGGCGAGCGCGGGCTCGCGATGAGCATCCGGCAGACCGCCGTGCCGCTGGGCGGCGGCATCGGCGCGCTGGTACTGCCGTTCGTCGCATTGCACTTCGGCTTTGCCGCGCTCTATGGCCTGCTGGCGGTGCTGTGCGCGCTGAGCGCGGCGTTGAGCTGGGCCTGGGTGCACGAGCCGCCGATCGCGCCGGTTGCGCCGGGCACCAAGCCCACCGGGATATCAGGCGCGCCGAAGGGCAGCGGCCCGCTGCGCGACGCGCGCGTCTGGCGCATCGTGGCCGGCATCGGCATTCTGTGCGCGCCGCAGTTCGCGGTGCTGTCCTTCGGCACCGTGTTCCTGCACGACTTTGGCCACGCGGGCCTCGCGGCCATCACGGCCACCATGGTCTTCGTGCAGGTCGGCGCGATGGTCATGCGCGTGTGGAGCGGCCGCTGGACCGACCGGCGGCGCAACCGCCCGGCCTACCTGCGCGCCTGCAGCGCCCTCAGCGTGCTGCTGTTCGCGGGGCTCGCGCTGCTGGTGATGGCCGCGGGCACGCACACCGCCGACTCATCGGTTCTGCGCATGGCGCTGGTGGCGCTGCTGGCGGCCAGCGGGGTCTGCGTGTCGGCATGGCACGGCGTGGCCTACACCGAGCTGGCCACGCTGGCCGGCGCGGCCCGCGCGGGCACGGCGCTCGGCATGGCGAACACCAGCGTGTTCCTGGTGTGCTTTGTGACGCCCTTCTCCATCCCGTACCTGCTCACGCTGCAGGGCTGGCCGCTGGTGTGGCTCGCGGCCAGCGCGTGCGCGCTGGTGGCGATGCCGTTGCTGGTGCCAAGGCCCGGCGTTGCCGGTCAGAAGGTTGCGAAGACGGCGTTGAGCCGGTCGACGTAGGCGCGCTTGGCCGCCGTGTCGATGAAGCTGCCTTCGAAACTGTTGGCCGCGAGCTGCCAGGCCTGCTGCACGCCGAGGCCGGTGGCCGCGAAAGTCTGCGTGAAATTCTGGTTCATGTAGCCGCCGAAGTAGGCCGGGTCGTCCGAATTGACGGTGGCGACCAGCCCCGCGTCGAGCAACGCGCCGAGGTTGTGCTGCGCCAGGTCGGGAAACACGCAGAGCTTGAGGTTCGACAACGGGCACACGGTGAGCGGAATGCGGTCTTGCGCGAGCCGCTTCATCAGCGCCGGGTCTTTGGCGCTCTGCACGCCGTGGTCGACGCGCTCGACCTTCAGCACGTCGAGCGCACTCCAGACGTACGCCGGCGGGCCCTCTTCGCCCGCATGTGCGACGAGGTGCAAGCCCAGCTCGCGGCAGCGCGCGAACACGCGCGCGAACTTCTCGGGCGGATGGCCGACCTCGCTCGAATCGAGGCCCACGCCAATGAACTTGTCGCGCAGCGGCAGTGCCTGCTCCAGCGTTTCGAAGGCCTCTTCTTCGCTCAGGTGGCGCAGGAAGCACAGGATGAGCGCAGCGCTCACGCCGAGCTTCGGCTGGGCATCGGCGCACGCGCGGTGCAGGCCGTTGACCACGACCTCCATCGGCACGCCGCGCGCGGTGTGCGTCTGCGGGTCGAAGAACATCTCGGTGTGCACCACGTTGTCGGCCGCGGCGCGCTCCAGGTAGGCCCAGGCCATGTCGTAGAAGTCCTGCTCCTTCAGCAGCACGCTGGCGCCGGCATAGTAGATGTTCAGGAAGCTCTGCAGGTTGGTGAAGGCGTAGGCCTTTCGCAGGTCTTCGACGCTCGCATAGGGAATGGCCACCCCGTTGCGCTGCGCGAGCTCGAAGATCAGCTCGGGCTCGAGCGAACCTTCGATGTGCATGTGCAGCTCGGCCTTGGGCATGGCGCGCAGCAGTTCGGGCAGGCGGTCGGCGGGGATCTTGCCGAAGCTCTTGTCGAAGGCGGGTCGGAAATCGGTCATGGTGGGAAATCGACGTTGTGATTTCGCACAGCATAAGCGCAGCCGCCCGGCGCGGAATGCGCCAAACCGTATACGTTCAATCGATCCCGCGCGCCGAACTGGTGAGCGAGCGCGCGCACATCAGCAGCGTGGGCGCCAGCTTGCGCACGGCCTCCTCCATGCTCCAGCGGCTGGTCGGCGCCACCACGTGCACCGACGCGACGGGCCGGCCCTGGCTGCCCACCACGGGCGCCGCAATCGTCATGTCGCCGAGGAACAGTTCCTCGGCGTTGGTGGCAAACCCCTGCAGCCTTGCCTGGCGCAGGGCCTCGAGGATCTCGTCCACACGGGTGCGAGTGTGGGCGGTATGCGCCACGCGGTCGGAAGCCTCGATCAGCGCCCGCGCCTCGTCTTCGGGCAGCGCGCTCAGGTAGGCGCGCCCGGAAGCGGTGCAGTACATGGGAATGCGGCTGCCGATCGGCATGTGGACCGGCACGAACTGCGCGCTGACGAAGCGCGCCACGTAAACCATGTCGAGCCCGTCGGGCTCGGTGAGGCACGAGGTCTCGGTCGTCACCTTGGTCAGCTCCGACAGGAACGGATTGGCCACGTCGATCAGCGGATTGGCCGCCAGGTAGTTGAAGCCGATTTCCATCACACGTGGCGTGAGCTGGTAGCGCCGCGTCTGGGGGTGCTTGCGCACGTAGCCCAGCTTTTCCAGCGTGAAGACCATGCGCTGCGCCGAACTCTTGGTGATGTCGGTGGCCGCGGCCACGTCGGCCAGCGTCATGGTGCGCCGGCGGGCGCTGAAGGCCTGCAGCACGGCCAGGCCCTTCTCCAGCGACTGGTTGAAAAGCAGGCTGGGGCTTTCGGCGGAGGCGGCTTCGGGTGTGGCGTCCATGGCTGCGGAGTATACGCATATCGGTTTGAAATATCGCATATCGATACATTCAACTCGTCTAGTGGTTTCTATTTATTGATATGAGATTCAAAAGAATCGATTATTGGCATGCATGTTGCATCGTCCGCCGAGCCATTTCTTCTTTTTTTCCTCTCGCTCTTTCCACATTCTTCGAGGAGTGCTTCCATGAATCGCATCGTTCGCCACCTTCACCGCTTTGCCCTGGGCCTCTGTGTCGCGGGCGCCGCCTCGCTGGCCGGCGCGCAGGGCGCCGCGCCCGCCACCTACAACGTGGGCGCCACGGCCACGGGCGTACCGTTCACCTTCCTGGATGTGAAGACCAACACCATTCAGGGGATGATGGTCGACACCGTCACCGCCGTCGGCAAGGCTGGCGGCTTCGGCGTCAACGTGCAGCAGACGGTGTTCTCGGCACTCATCCCCTCGCTCACCGCCCGCAAGATCGACATCGTCTCGGCCGCCATGCTGAAGACAGCGGCGCGCCAGGAGGTGGTCGATTTCAGCGACCCGGTCTACTCCTACGGCGAGGGCCTGATCGTGAAGAGCGACGACACGCGCGCGTACGTCTCGCTCGACGAGCTCAAGGGCGAGGTGGTCGGCGCGCAGGTCGGCACCGTCTTCCTCGACATGCTCACCAAGAAAGGCATCTTCAAGGAGGTGCGCAGCTACGACTCGGTGGCCGACATGACGCGCGACCTCTCGCTGGGCCGCATCAAGGCCGGCCTGGGCGACCAGCCCATCATTGCCTACCAGCTGCGGCAGAACAATTTTCCCGGCGTGAAGCTGGTCGAGAGCTACAAGCCCGTGAACGTGGGCGACGTGTGCCTGGTGGTGCGCAAGGGCGATGCCGAGACGCTGGCCCGGCTCAACAAGTCCATCGCCGCGATCAAGGCCGACGGCACGCTCGCCAGGATCGTGCAGAAGTGGGGCATCTGACGCATCGCACCCATGGCCGCTTCTTTCCTCCAGAACGCGCAGGATTTCCTGCCGATCCTCTTGCAGGGCGCCGTCGTCACGGTGCAGGTCACCGTGCTCTCGTTCCTGCTCAGCAGCGTGCTCGGCCTCGGGCTCGCATTGATGAAGCTCTCGCCCGTGCGCGCGCTCTCGTGGACGGGCACGGTGATCATCAACGTGATCCGGGGCCTGCCCATCATCGTGCAGCTCTTCTACATCTACTTTGTGTTGCCGGAATTCGGGGTGCAGCTCACGGCCTTCCAGGCCGGCGTCATCGGCCTAGGCATTGCCTACTCGGCCTACCAGGCCGAGAACTTCCGCGGCGGCATCGAGGCCGTGGACGCGGGCCAGCGGGAGGCCGCCCAGGCCATGGGCATGCGCTCGGCGCTGATCATGCGGCGTGTGATCCTGCCGCAGGCCTTCCGCATCGCGCTGCCGCCGTACGGCAACACGCTGGTGATGATGCTCAAGGACTCCTCGCTCGTTTCGACCATCACGGTGGCCGAGATGACGCGTGCCGGCCAGCTCATTGCTTCGTCGACGTTCCAGAACATGACGGTCTACACGCTGGTCGCCCTGCTCTACCTGCTGATGAGCCTGCCGCTGGTCTACGGGCTGCGGCGGCTCGAAAAGCGCTTCGGCGCCGGAAGGAAACACCCATGATCCGCGTCGACGGACTGGAGAAGCGCTTCGGTACGCATCGCGTGCTGCAGGGCGTGAGCCTGCATGTCGATGCCGGCGAGGTGGTGTGCCTGATCGGCCCGTCGGGCTCGGGCAAGTCCACGGTGCTTCGGTGCATCAACGGGCTGGAATCGTACGAAGGCGGAGAGGTGCGCGCATTTGGCGAACGCGTCGACCGCAACGACAAGAGCATTCACCGGCTGCGCAGTCGCATGGGCATGGTGTTCCAGCGCTTCAACCTGTTCCCGCACCGCACCGTGCTGGAGAACGTGATGGAGGGTCCGGTCTACGTGCTGGGCCACAAGCCCGCGCAGGCGCGCGAGGAAGCACTCGCGCTGCTCGCCAAGGTGGGGCTTGCCGAAAAGGCGCAGGCCTACCCGGCCCAGCTCTCGGGCGGCCAGCAGCAGCGCGTGGCCATTGCCCGCGCGCTGGCCATGAAGCCCGAGGCCATGCTGTTCGACGAGCCCACCTCGGCGCTCGACCCCGAGCTGGTCGGCGACGTGCTCGGGGTGATGCGCGCCCTGGCCGACGAAGGCATGACCATGATCGTGGTCACGCACGAGATGGGCTTTGCGCGCGAGGTGGCCGATCGCGTGTGCTTCCTGCACAGCGGCAGCATCGTGGAGGAAGGCCCGGCCGCGCAAGTGCTGGGCGCGCCACGCCAGCCGCGCACGCAGGATTTCCTGCGGCGCGTGCTGCATCCCTCGGCGGCACCTGCCGAGGTCCGGCCATGAGCGCCGTGCCGGGCCGCCCCCAAGCAAGCTCGCACCGCAGTGCGAAGCACGAAGGTACTCCAATAAGCCCCCGCCCGGCCGTTCCGAAGGGGGCTCGCACCGCAGTGCGTAGCACGGAGGTTGCCCAATGAGCGCGGCGCACGCGCTGCCCGCGTCGCTATGGGCAGCCACCGCGCCGCCCGCACCGCCAACGCCGCCCTTGACCGAATCGCGCAGGGCCGACGTACTGGTGGTCGGCGGCGGCTTCACCGGCCTGTCGACCGCGTTGCACCTGGCCGAGGCGGGTGTGCAGGTGTGCGTGCTCGAGGCGCACGAGCCCGGCTGGGGCGCCTCCGGGCGCAACGGCGGGCAGGTCAATCCCACGCTGAAGCATGACCCCGAGGACTTGGTCCGCATTTACGGCGCTGAACGCGCCGTGCCGCTGATCGACGCCGTCTCCCGTTCGGCCGACGTGGTGTTCGACCTGATCGCGCGGCATGGCATCGAGTGCCAGCCGGTACGCAACGGCTGGCTGCAGGTCGCCTACTCGCCCAAGCACGTGGCGGGCCTGCATGCGCGCGCCGCCCAATGGGCCACGCGCGGCGTGAATACCGAGATGCTCGACCACGCGGCCGTCAGCGCACGCCTGGGCACCGAGGCCTTCGCGGGCGGCTGGCTCGACCCCCGGGCCGGCGGCATCCAGCCCCTGGCCTACACCCGCGGCCTGGTGCGGGCCACGCAAGGCTTCGGGGCCGCGGTGCACGGCGGCACACAGGTGACCGCGCTGGAGCGCCGGGGCACGCAATGGCACGCCAGCACCTCGACCGGCGCCACCGTCATCGCCGACCAGGTGGTGCTCGCCACCAACGGCTACACGGGGCCGTTGTGGCCGGGGCTGTCGCGCACCGTGCTGGCCGCCAACAGCTTTATCGTGGCCACGACACCGCTCGAAGCCACTGCCGCCGACGCGATCCTGCCGCACGGCGAAACGGCCTCGACCTCGCAACGCCTGCTGCTGTACTTCCGCAAGGACGCGGAGGGCCGCTTGCTGATGGGCGGCCGCGGCCACTTTGCCGATCCGTCCGGCCCCGCGGACTTCGCGCACCTGGAACGCTCGCTCGAATTGCTGTTCCCCCAACTGGGGCCGCTGCGCTACGAGTACCGCTGGGCCGGCCGCATCGCGGTCACGCGCGACTTCATGCCCCACGTGCACACGCCGGCGCCGGGAGTGACCATTGCGCTTGGCTACAACGGGCGCGGCATTGCGCTGGCCACCAGCATGGGCAAGCACCTGGCCGCGCGGCTCGTCGATGCGGGGGCGGATTTTCCGTATCCGGTGACGCCCATCCAGCCGATACCGCTGCATGGCCTGCAGCGGTTTTATGTAGCTGGAGGAGTGGCCTGGTACAGCCTGCTGGATCGGATGGCCTGAGCCGCTTTTCGGAATTTTTCCTGGCTGTCACCAAGCCGCCGCGCTGCCCAGCAGCGCACGCCGGGCGAGCAGAAAGGTGGCGGCGTTCCAGCTCTGGCCGGCCATGCCCATCGGCGCCAGCGTGCGGCCGTGAAACCATTCGGTGAAACGCCAGCCGCCGAGTTCGTTCACGCGCGCCAGCCGGGCGAGCTCGGGCCAGGCCATCTCTTGCAGGCCCATGCGGGCGAGCGCCATCACCCAGAAACCGCCGACGAACGGCCAGATGCCGCCGTTGTGGTACTGGTGCACGATGTTCTGCCGGTGGCGCTCCATGTAAGGCCGCCACAGTGCGTTCTGCCGCGTCAGCGGATGCAGCACCACGCGCACCGGATAGGGCTCGCAGGCATGCGCGGCGACGATGGTCTTGACGATGCGGCCCGCCATGGCGGAATTGGCCAGCCCGCTCTGTATGGCCAGCACGTTGCCGAACACGTCCCCTTCGTTGCCGACGAAGGAAAGATTCACAAAGCTGAGGTACAGGCCCGGGTCGCGCCGGCCGCGGCGCGCGTAGTGCCGCAGCAGCCGCGCCCGGTGGTATTCCGGCAGATCGCGCTGGAACGGATTGAACAGGTGGTTGAAGTGATGCTCGGTGGCTTCGGCGTGGTCCAGCGCGAAGCGGCGCTTCACGTCGTACCAGAGCGCATTGGTGTACAGCACGTAGCCCGAGCGCGGCATGATGTCGGCCCAGTCGCTGGCCTCGTTCTGCTGCAGCAGCCGGAAGTGCTGGTGCTCCTGCGCCAGCAGCCAGCCGATCGCGCGCTCCACCTCGCGGCTCCAATGCGAGGAGCCGACGCGGCCATGGCGCCGCACGTGGTCCACCGCGATCAGCCACCACAGCGTGGCGTCGATGCAGCCCAGGTACCAGAAGTCGGCATCGCGCCCTTCTGGGTCGACGTATTTGGGAATCTGCCCGTTGGCCGCCTGCTGTGCCGCAAGCGCATCGAGGCTGGCCACCGCACCCTGCTCCAGCGCGGGAACGCCGCTGCCGCACATCGCCATCACGCAGATGGCGGCGTCGCGCCCGAAGATGCGCGTGTAGCGCCGCGCCACGGCCGCCTCCGTCCGACTGGCGGCCAGGATGCCGTGCGGCGTGAGGTTGCGTTCCAGGAGTTGGATCGAAGCTCGGGTGCAGTCGTCGATCAGCGCGAGGCTGGAAGCGTCAAGATGGGTCATGGGTTCGATAGGCTTGCGGCGCTGGCTGTGCAGCCACCCCGCCGCACACGCACTCTCGATGGTCATCAAGGGGTGGCGGTGTCGAGATTACTACGAGTGCCAGCGGCGGCACATATCGATCGTGGCAGTGGCGCCGGCAGCCCTGCGCAGGCGCCGCGGCGGCCCAGAATCAATCGACCCGGATATTGCGCGCCTTCACCAATGCGTTCACCCTCCCCGTTTCGTCCTGCACGAACTTTGCAAAGGCCTCGGGCGTGGTGCCGGCGGGCTCCAGGCCGAGCTGCAGCAGCTTCTGCTTCACCTTGGGTCGTTGACCGCCGCCTGCACCGCCTTGCCGAGCTGCTGATCCAGGACTTTGTCGACAGCGCGCGAATGGTGACCGAAGGGAAGCCGCGCGGCGTGAACCACAAATAAAAAAGGGCCGCCCGCAGGCGACCCTTTTTCGTGCGCGCAATGCGCGCAGCGATTACTTCTTGTCGCCGCCCGGGACCTTGCCTTCCACGCCCTTGACGTAGAAGTTCACGCCCGACAGGAACTTGTCGTCGGCCACGGCGTCCTTGGCGACCACTTCCTTGCCGTCCTGGCCCAGGATCGGGCCCTTCCAGATCACGAAGCTGCCGTCCTTCAGGCCCTTCTTCACGGCCTCGACCTTGGCCTTGGTTTCGGCCGGCACGTCCTCGGCGATCGAGACGATGTCGATGGCGCCTTCCTTCACGCCCCACCAGCTCTGGCCGGTGGCCCACTTGCCGTCGAGCGCGTCCTGCGTGGCCTTGATGTAGTACGGCGCCCAGTTGATGGTGGCCGACGCCAGGTGGGCCTTGGACCGTAGGCGGTCATGTCGGAATCCCAGCCGAAGGCGCGCTTGCCCTTTTCCTGCGCGGTCTTGAGCACGGCGGGCGAGTCGGTGTTCTGGAACAGCACGTCGGCGCCGCCGTTGATGAGCGCGGTGGCGGCTTCGGTTTCCTTCGGTGGGCTGAACCATTCGTTCACCCACACCACCTTGGTGGTGATCTTCGGGTTGACCGACTGCGCGCCGAGCGTGAAGCTGTTGATGTTGCGCAGCACCTCGGGAATGGGCACCGAGCCCACCACGCCGAGCGTGTTGCTCTTGGTCATGGCACCCGCGATGACACCGGCCATGTAGGCACCTTCATAGGTGCGGCTGTCGTAGGTGCGCATGTTCTCGGCGGTCTTGTAGCCGGTGGCATGCTCGAACTTCACGTCCTTGCTGTCGGCGGCCACCTTGAGCATCGGCTCCATGTAGCCGAAGGTGGTACCGAAGATCAGCTTGTTGCCCTGCCCGACCATGTCGCGGAATACGCGCTCGGCGTCGGCGCCTTCGGGCACGCTCTCGACGAAGGTGGTCTTGATCTTGTCGCCGAATTCCTTCTCGAGCGCCTTGCGGCCGTTGTCGTGCGCGAAGGTCCAGCCGCCGTCTCCCACCGGGCCGATGTAGGCGAATGCGACGTTGAGCGGCGCAGCCGGTGCCGGTGCGGCGGCCGTGGGCGCCGGCGCCGGTGCGGGGGTCGCGGCCGGTGCAGCGGCTTCCTCTTTCTTGCCACAGCCGATCAGGGCTGCCGAAGCGACCGCCGTGAGGGCGGCCAGCTTGAGCAGGGAGCGCTTGTTCAGATCATTCATTGTCGGAAATCCTCAAAAAGGACAGGTTGGCGGAAAACGAGAAGCGAGATTATGAGCCGGGGTAGAACGGCTTCCCAATCGAGGCCGGCATGTTGATGCGAATGAAGGCAGGATTGCGCGAAATCAGCGCCAGTACCACGATGGGCGCGATGTACTGCAGCATGCTGAGAAACTGCGGCGGCACGTCGACGCCGCTGCTCTGCAGATGGAAACCCAGCATCGAGACGCCGCCGAACAGGTAGGCGCCCAGCAGCACGCGGATCGGCCGCCAGGTGGCAAAGGTGGTGAGCGCCAGCGCGATCCAGCCGCGGCCCGCCACCATGCCCTCGACCCACAGCGGCGTATAGACGGTCGACAGGTACGCGCCCGCCAGCCCGCACAGCGCGCCGCCAACGATCACCGCGAGAAAGCGGATGCGCCGCACCGGGTAGCCCAGCGCATGCGCCGATTCCGGCGACTCGCCGACCGAACGCAGCACCAGCCCGGCGCGTGTGCGGTAGAGAAACCAGATGAGGCCGAAGGTCAGCGCCACCGCAAAATAGACCATCGGGTGATGGCGGAACAGCGCCGGCCCGACGAGCGGAATCTCGCTGAGCACCGGCACCGCGTAGGAGACGCTCTCGGGCAGCTTGGCCTGCACGAAGTTGATGCCGACGAACGCCGAAAAGCCGACGCCGAACAGGCTGAGCGCGAGCCCTGTAGCGTACTGGTTGGTGTTGAGCCAGATCACCAGCACGCCGAAGAAGGCCGCGAGCAAGGCGCCCGCCGCCATGCCGGCCAGGAAGCCGAGCCAGGGGTTGTGCGTGATGACCACCGTCGCAAAGCCCGCGATGGCGGCGCAGAGCATCATGCCCTCAGCGCCAAGGTTCACGATGCCGGCCTTCTCGTTGATGAGAAGGCCCAGTGCCGCAATGGCGAGCACGGTGCCGGCGCTCAGGGTGGAACCCAGCAGGAGTGCGTAGCTGTCCATGTCAGAGGGCTCCCTCGGTCGGCCGCGCAACCGGCGCGGTCAGCGGCGTGCTGGCTTGCAGCGAACTCGTCGTGAGAATGGCTTTGGCAGCCACCTTGCGGCGGATGCGGTAAGCGATGAGCGTGTCGCAGGCCAGCAGCGTAAAGAGCAGCAGCCCCTGGAACACACCGGTCAGCGACTTGGGCAATCCGAGACGCGATTGCGCCAGTTCGCCGCCGATGTAGAACATGCTCATGAGGATGGCCGAGAACACCATGCCCACCGGATGCAGCCGGCCGACGAAGGCCACGATGATGGCCGCGAAGCCGTAGCCCGCCGGCACGTACGGCGTGAGCTGGCCCAGCGGTCCCGCCACTTCGAGCGCGCCGGCCAGGCCCGCCGCGCCGCCCGAGGTGAGCAGCGCGATCCAGATTGCGCGCCGCGCCGAGAAGCCCGCATAGCGCGCGGCCGCCGGCGCGAGCCCGCCGACCTGCTGTGCAAAACCCGCCCGCGTGCGGAACAGGAACACCCAAAGCGCGCCCACGCCCAGCAGCGCGATGATCAGCCCGATGCTCACGCGCGAACCCTTGAAGAGCCGCGGGATCTGCGTCACCGCCTCGAAGGTCTTGGACTGCGGAAAGTTGTAGCCGTGCGGATCCTTCCAGGGGCCGAAGACCATGTAGCCGAGCAGCAGCGTGGCCACGTACACCAGCATCAGGCTCACCAGGATTTCATTGGCATTGAACTTGTCGCGCAGGAAGGCCACGATGCCGGCCCACACCATGCCCCCGACCGCGCCCGCGACCAGGATGGCCACCACGATCCACGACCCGGTGTTCTTGTCGGCCATCAGCGCGACCCCGCCTGCGGCGATGGCGCCGAACACGAACTGGCCCTCGGCGCCGATGTTCCAGACGTTGGAGCGGAAGCACACCGCCAGCCCGAGCGCGATGATGAGCAGCGGCGTCGCCTTGATCGTCAGCTCGCCGATCGCGTAGCCGCTCTTGATGGGTTCGTAGAAGAACACCAGCAGGCCCTTGACCGGGTCCTTGCCGAGCGCGGCGAACAGCGCCACGCCGATCAGCACGGTGATGAGCAGCGCAAGGATCGGGGAGGCAAAGGTCCAGAAGCGCGAAAGCTCCGGACGGGGTTCGAGCTTAAGCATGGGCCGCCTCCTTCTTCTTTTCCCAAAGACCGCTCATCCATTCGCCGATCTGCGGCAGCGTGGCGGCCGCGCGGTCGATCGACGGTGACAGCCGGCCCTTTGCAATCACGTGCAGACGGTCGCTGATGTCGAAGAGTTCATCGAGCTCCTCGCTGACCACCAGCACCGCGCAGCCGGCATCGCGCAGCGCAAGGATCTCGCCGCGGATCAGCGCGGCCGCGCCCACGTCCACGCCCCAGGTCGGCTGCGAGACGATGAAGAGCTTGGGGTTGGCATCGATCTCGCGGCCGACGATGTATTTCTGCAGGTTGCCGCCCGAGAGCGAACGCGCCGCCGCGCCGGGCCCACCGGCCTTGACGTTGAAGCGCGCGATGATGGCCCTGGCGTGCTTCTCGAGCGCCGCCGTGCGGATCCACCCGCCCTTGCCCACCGCATTGCCGCGAGTGAGCAGCAGGTTGTGCGCCAGCCCGAGCGTGGGCACCGCGCCGCGGCCCAGCCGCTCCTCGGGCACGAAGTGCAGGCCCATGGCGCGCCGCGCGCGCGGCCGCAGCCGGCCGACCGGCTTGTCGAACACCTGCACCATGGCCGCTTCGGCCCGCACGTCCTCGCCCGAGAGCGTGTAGAGCAGTTCCTTCTGGCCATTGCCGGACACGCCCGCAATCCCGACCACTTCGCCGGCACGCACCTCGAACGAGATGCCGTCGAGGTCGACGCCGAACTGGTCTTCGCGCGCCAGCGTGAGCCCGTCGACGCGCAGCGCCACCGCGCCCGCATGCACCGGCCGGTGCTGCAAGGGCGGCGGCTCGCTGCCGATCATCAGCCGCGAGAGCGACTCGTTGCTTTCGTTCTGCGGATTGCACACGCCAGTGACCTTGCCGCCGCGCAGCACCGTGCAGGCCGTGCACAGCTCGCGGATCTCGTGCAGCTTGTGGCTGATGTACAGGATGCTGCAGCCCTCCGAAGCCAGCTTGTTCAGCACGCCGAACAGCTTGATCACCGCCTGCGGCGTGAGTACCGAGGTCGGCTCGTCGAGGATCAGCAGCTTGGGGTTGGTGAGCAGCGCGCGGATGATCTCGACCCGCTGCATCTCGCCCACCGACAGCGTGTGCACTGGCCGCGAGGGATCGATGTCAAGCCCGTATTCGCTGGCCTTGGCCGTGATGCTGCGCGCCACTTCGGCCAGCTGCAGCGACTTGTCCAGGCCCAGCCACACGTTCTCGGCCACCGTGAGCGTGTCGAACAAGCTGAAGTGCTGGAACACCATGCTGATGCCCAGCGCCCTAGCCTGCTGCGGATTGCGCAGGGCGACCGCCTGGCCGTCGAAGGTGACCGTGCCCTCGTCGGGCTTGACCGAGCCGTAGATGATCTTCATCAGGGTCGATTTGCCGGCGCCGTTCTCGCCGAGCACGGCATGAATCTCGCCGGGCGCCACGGCCAGCGAAATGTCGCTGTTCGCCACCACCGCCGGATAACGCTTGGTGATGTTCGCGAGCTGGAGTCTGGGGGTTGTCATGCCGGGTTTCGTGGGTTTGTCTCGTTCAACAGCTACAAGCGGAAAAACACAGCTACAAGTTTAATAGCGTGCCCGCAACCATCGGCGCCCGCGGCTCCGCTCAGTGTCCTCCTACATAGGCGAACTTGAACAGGAAAATCGCCGCGATCACCCACACCATCGCATGCACTTCCCGTGCCCGGCCGGTGAACAGCTTGAGCACTGCATAGGTGATGAAGCCGAAGGCCAGCCCGTTGGCGATCGAGTAGGTAAAAGGCATGGCCAGCGCGGTCACGACCGCCGGGATCACCTCGGTCGTGTCTTCCCATTCGAGCTCGACCAAGTCGCGCAGCATCAGGCAGCCCACGAAGAGCAGCGCCGGTGCGGTGGCGTAGGCCGGCACAGAGCCCGCGAGCGGCGAGATCATCAGACACGCGAGGAACAGCGCCGCCACCACCACGGCCGTGAGGCCGGTGCGCCCGCCGGCCTGCACGCCGGCCGCGCTTTCCACGTAGGCGGTGGTGCTCGAGGTGCCGAGCAGCGAGCCCGCGAAGATGGCGCCGCTGTCGGCCAGCAAGGCCTTGTTCATGCGCTCCATCTTGCCGGGCACGAGCAGGCCGGCGCGCTTGGCCACGCCCATCAGCGTGCCGGTGGCATCGAACATTTCCACCAAGAAGAACACCAGCACCACGTTCAAAATACCGCCCTTGAGCGCACCAAGGATGTCGAGCTGCAAGAAGGTGGGCGCGATGGACGGCGGCGCGTCGAACACGCCGTGGAACTTGTTGCCGCCGAAGAAGAACGACAGCACCGTCACCAGCATGATGCCGATCAGGATGGCGCCGCGCACCTTGAGCCGGTCGAGCACCACGATCACCAGAAAGCCCAGCGTCGCCAACACCACAGGCGCCGAATGCAGGTCGCCCAGCGTCACGAAAGTGGCCGGCGATGCCGCCACCACGCCCGCGCTCTTGAGCGCGATGAGCGCCAGGAACATGCCGATGCCCACGGTGATCGCTGTTCGCAGCGACTGCGGTATGCCTTGTATGAAGAGCTCCCGCAATCCCGTGACCGTGACGATCAGGAACAGGCAGCCCGAGATGAACACCGCACCCAGCGCCACCTGCCACGTGTAGCCCATGCCCAGCACCACCACGTAGGCGAAGTAGGCATTCAGGCCCATGCCCGGCGCCATGGCGATCGGGTAGTTGGCATAAAGACCCATGATCAGCGTGCCCAGCGCCGCGATCAGGCAGGTGGCCACGAAGACCGCACCCTTCGGCATGCCCGCGTCGCCGAGGATCGATGGATTGACGAAGATGATGTAGGCCATCGTCAGGAAGGTGGTAAGCCCCGCGATGACTTCGGTACGCACCGTGGTGTTGTGCTCTGTCAGCTTGAACATGCGTTCAAGCCAGTTCGCGCTCTGCGGCGCGCTGCCGGTTGCGGTACGCGGGCGCGCGGCCTCGATGCTCCCCGAGACGCGGGGATCGGTGACCTTGGGCACCTCTTCAAACCTGTTCATGTCGCTTGTCTCCAGCTGTTTTATGTGGCGGTTCGTTCATCGTTGCTTCGGCCACGCCGCCAGCGCGGCCGAAGGCTTCAGGGCGGATCCGGGATTTCGGTCAACGAAGCCTGCGGGGCGTGCGAGGCATTCGAGGCATGCGTCGAGGGCGCGGGCCGCAGCGACGACGCCACGCCCTTGATGCATTCGCGCAGCCAGCGCGCGGAGCTCGACGAATGGGTGCGTTCGTGCCAGAGCTGGTAGTACATGAGGCGCGGCAGCGCCACCGGGCAATCGAGGATCTTCACCGGCAGCCGCGCCACGAAGCGTTCGCAGTACTGGCGCCCCGTGGTCAGCACGAGGAGGCTCGAGGCCACCATGTCTGGAATGAGGCTGAAGTGCGCGCAGCGCGCCGTGATGTTGCGCTGCCGCCCGAGCTCGTCGAGCATCTGGTCGATGATGCCGCGCCCGCCGGGGTGCATGGGCGTGGGCGCAATGTGCTCGGCCGCGAGCCAGGTCTCCAGGTCCCAGCCGCGGCGCACCGCCGGATGGTCCTGGTTCACCAGCGACACCACCTCGTCCCCGAAGAGCCGCGCCATGTGCAGGTCTTCCGGGGGCTTCTGCCAGTTGCCGATCACCAGGTCGACCTGGCCGAGCGCCAGATGGCCGTGGTAGTCCGAGTCGGGAGAGAGCGCGTGGATCTCGATTTGGCACAGCGGTGCCTCGCGCTTCACGTGCGCCACCAGCATCGGCAGGAAGAGCGGGTCCATGTAGTCGCTCGCGGCAATGCGAAAGGTGGTGGCCGCCGACTGCGGCTCGAAGCCGCGCGCATCGGAGAACAGCATCTCGGCCGCGCGCAGGATGCTTGCCGCGGGCTCGATCATCCGCAGCCCCGCATCGGTCGGCACCATGCCCGAGCCCGAGCGCACCAGCAGAGGGTCGCCCGACAGCTCGCGCAGGCGCTTCAGCGCGGCCGAGACGGCCGGCTGGTACATGCCCAGGCGGATGGCGGCGCGCGAGACGCTGCGGTCGGTCAGCACGGTGTGAAGCACCCGGATCAGATGGAGATCGATCTTGTCGAAGAGGGCCTGATCACGCATGGCATTCCCCTACGGCAGCGGGCCGCAATCCCGGCGAAGCATGGCCGGTTCCGCGGTGTTTCGCGAAGGGGGTCGGGGCGTAGGGCATGGCGAGGACTTTGGACATGCGCCAAAGTCTATGGTTGGCTATGCGGACTGGACGGCGGTGACCGCGCGCAGGATCGACTCGCTCGTGGCCGGTGCCTGGAGCGGTGGATCGACTCTGTGGCCGCCGACCGCCGACACCGCGTCGCGGATCGCGAAGAACACCGAGAACGGCAGCAGGAGCGGCGGCTCGCCGACGGCCTTGCTGCGGTGGATCGAGTCCTCGAAGTTCTGGCCTTCGAACAGGCGCACGTTGAACACCGGCGGGCAATCGTTGGCGGTCGGGATCTTGTAGGTGCTGGGGGCGTGCGTGGTGAGCATGCCGCTTTTCGGATGCCACACCAGCTCCTCGGTCGTGAGCCAGCCCATGCCCTGGATGAAGGCGCCTTCGACCTGGCCGATGTCCACGGCCGGGTTCAGCGACTTGCCCGCGTCGTGCAGGATGTCGGCGCGCAAGAGCTTCCATTCGCCGGTGAGCGTGTCGACGATCACCTCGCTCACCGCCGCGCCATAGGCGTAGTAGTAGAACGGGCGGCCCTGCATCTTGTCCTTGTCCCAGCTGAGGCCCGGCGTGGCGTAGAAGCCGTCAGACCACAGCTGCTTGCGGTCGAGGTACGCCTCGCCCACCACGGTGCTGAAGGCCAGCGAGCGGCCGTTGACCTCGACCTTGTCGTTGGCGAAGCGCACCTCGCTCGCCTTGCCGCCGTGGCGCTCGGCCGCGCTCTCGGCCAGGCGCTCGCGGATTTGGCGTGCGGCATCCTGCGCCGCCTTGCCGTTCAGGTCGGCGCCGGTCGATGCGGCCGTGGCCGAGGTGTTGGCCACCTTGGTGGTGTCGGTCGCGGTGACGCGCACGCGCTCGAAGCTCACGCCCAGCTCGTGCGCCACCACCTGCGCCACCTTGGTGTTGAGGCCCTGTCCCATCTCGGTTCCACCATGGTTCACGAGGATCGAGCCGTCGGTGTACACGTGGACCAGCGCGCCGGCCTGGTTGAAATGCTTCACGTTGAACGAGATGCCGAACTTGAGCGGCGCCAGCGCCAGGCCGCGCTTGAGCACCGTGCTCTTCGCGTTGAAGGCGGCGATCTCTTCGCGCCGCGCGCGGTAGTCGCTGCTGGCTTCGAGGTCGGCCACCAGTTCGTGCACGATGTTGTCGGTCACGGTCTGGCGATACGGGGTGACGTTGTTCTCCGCCTTGCCGTAGAAGTTGATGCGCCGCACGTCGAGCGGATCGCGGCCCAGTGTGCGCGCCACCGAGTCCATGATGTTCTCGATGGCGATGGCGCCCTGCGGGCCGCCAAAGCCGCGGAAGGCCGTGTTGCTCTGCGTGTTGGTCTTGCCCGAGTAGCCGTGCATGGCCACGTTGGGCAGCCAGTAGGCATTGTCGAAGTGGCACAGTGCCCGGGTCATCACTGGGCCCGACAAGTCGGCCGAGTGGCCGGCGCGCGAGACCATCACGATCTCGGCGCCGAGGATGCGGCCTTCGTCGTCGTAGCCCACCTCGTACTCGTACCAGAAGCAGTGGCGCCGGCCGGTGATCATGAAGTCGTCGTCCCGGTCGAGCCTGAGCTTCACCGGACGGCGCAACTTGCTGGCGGCCACCGCGGCCACGCAGGCAAAGAGCGCCGATTGAGATTCCTTGCCGCCGAAGCCACCGCCCATGCGCCGGCATTCGACATGCACCTCGTTCGACTGCAGGTGCAGCGCGTGCGCCACCAGGTGCTGCATCTCGCTCGGGTGCTGCGTGGAGCAATGGATGTGCAGTGCGCCGCCCTCCTTCGGAATGGCGTAGCTGATCTGGCCTTCGAGATAGAACTGCTCCTGCCCGCCGACGTCGAGCGTGGCGCTGTGGCGGTGCGGCGCCTTGGCGATGGCCGCGCGCACGGCCGCTTCGTCGCCTTCGTTGGCTGCGCCGCCGCTGCGCACGATGTGCATCGGCGGCACCACGTACTGGCCGCGCGCATGCGCGTCCTGCGGCGTGAGCACCGGCGGCTGCGCCTCGACGGCGATGGCGTCTTTTGCCTTGGAGGCCGCGCGGCGCGCGGCCTCGCGCGTTTCGGCGATCACGGCGAACACCGGCTGGCCCAGGTAGCGGATCTGGCCGCCGTCCTTCAGCGAAAGCAGGATCGGGTCGTCATGCACGATCGAGCCGCAGTCGTTGCTGCCCGGAATGTCGTCGGCGGTGAGCACCGACACGACGCCCGGCATGGCGCGGATCGCATCGAGCGACAGCGCCGTGACACGCCCGTTGGCCGCGGGCGACAGGCCCAGCGCGCAATGCAGCGTGCCGGCAATCTCGGGAATATCGTCGATGTAGGTGGCCTCGCCGGCCACGTGCAGATGCGCCGATTCGTGCGGCCGGCTGATGCCCACGCGAGCGCCTTGGTCGTGCGCCAGGGTTTCGGCGCCCTGGTCGATGCGGGCGGCGGTGTTCTTGAGGTAGTCGGCAAAAGCCTCGGAGGGCTGCAGCAGGCGGGCATCGATGGGTTTGTTCATGGTCAGACCCCTTCCGCGGCCTTGTCGGCCTTGATCGTTGAATGCGGCATGGCGCTCCAGACGCTGGTCTCTTCAAGGGAGAGCGCGTCTTCGGTGCGGGTTTCGAGCCAGAGCCGCTGGATCAGGTTCTGCGCCACCTGGAGGCGGTAGCCGGCCGACGCGCGCATGTCCGACAGCGGCTGGAAGTCCTGCGCAAGCGCCTGCCTGGCAGCGTTCACGCTGGCCTGAGTCCATGCCTTGCCGACGAGCGCGGCCTCGGCATTGGCTGCACGCTTCACGATGGCGGCCATGCCGCCGAAGGCGAGGCGCACCGCCTTGACGGTGTCGCTGCCGGGCTCCAGCTCGATCGCAAAGCCGGCGCACAGCGCCGAGATGTCGCAGTCGAAGCGCTTGCTGATCTTGTAGGCGCGAACCTGGCGCTGCATGGCCGCGAGCGGAACCGCCAGCCCCTGCACGAACTCGCCGGGCTGCAGCTGGTTCTTCATGTAGTCGATGTAGAAGTCGGGCAGCGGCATGCGGCGCACGGTGTTGCCGCGGCGCAGTTCGATCTCGGCGTCGAGCGACATCAGCACCGGCGGCGAATCGCCGATGGGCGAGCCGTTGGCCACGTTGCCGCCCATGGTGCCGGCATGGCGGATTGGCGGCGAGGCAAAGCGCAGCCACACGTCCTCGAGGCTGGGCACGCGCTGCACCAGGGCTTCGAAGGCCGCTTCGAGCGAGGCGCCTGCGCCGATGTAGAGCTCGCCGCCTGTTTCGTTCTGGCGGACTTCGATGGTCTTCATCTCGGCCACGTCGCCCACGTAGATGATGTCGCCCAGGTCGCGGAACTGCTTGTTCACCCACAGGCCGACGTCGGTCGAGCCCGAGAGCAGCTGCGCACCGGGTTTCTGCTCGCGCAACGCTGCCAGCTGTGCCAGCGTCCTGGGGGCATGGAAATGGTCAACCCGGGCGCCGAGCGGCGCGGCGTAGTCGAAGCCGTCGCTGCCGCGCAAGGCCGTGAGCGCGGCCACCACGGGTTCCGTATCGAGCCGCACCGCCGGCAGGTCGAACATGCGCTGACCCGCATCCAGAATCGGCCGATAGCCGGTACAGCGGCACAGGTTGCCCGAAAGCTCGTCGGCCAGCTGCTGGCGCGTGGGCTGGGTGCCTTCGGCCTGGTGGTGCTCGTACGCCGACCACAGCGACATGACGAAGCCCGGGGTGCAGAAGCCGCACTGCGAGCCATGGCAGTCGACCATGGCCTGTTGCACCGGGTGCAGGCGGTGCACGGGATGCGGGCGCTTGTCCTGTCCCTGCACTTCGGTGGCGGCGGGGGCATTGGCGGGGCACTGGTCCTTGAGGTCCTCGACCGTGAAGAGCGCCTTGCCGTGCAAGGTGGGCAAGAACTGGATGCAGGCGTTGACCGTCTGCAGCTGCAGCCCGCCGATGGCGCCGGACGCATCGGCACCGGTGGCCAGCTCGCCGATCACCACCGTGCAGGCACCGCAGTCACCCTCGTTGCAGCCTTCCTTGGTGCCGGTGCAGTGCGCGTCCTCGCGCAGCCAGTCGAGCACGGAGCGGGTCGGATGGACACCGCTGACCTCGACGATCTTGCCGCGATGGAAGAAACGGACCGGTTGGATGTTGTTGCGCTCTGTGCTCATGCTTTTTGGCTCGTGGACGGCCGTTTTCCCGGCCATGCCCGGACGTTAGCCGGTTGCGCCCCGGCCCACATACCGCGTGAACCATATTGCGTATGTCGGCGCGGGTATGCGACCTAGGGAGAAACCCTGAAGAGCGAGAGCAAGTCCCGGGCCATGACCTGTGCTGCACCGGTTGTCGCACGCACCGCAACGCGCCGCTTCTTTACCGTGATTACCCGCTTGCAAATGCTTGCAAGCGCGCCGATGACCACCATACCGTGCTGGACGGTGCCGAGGAATGTCTTGCCGTCGCGCACGTTCGCAAACATGCGCCAGTGAATGCCCAGAAGAATGACGAAGGAGATCTTCCTAATGCAGTACACGAAACTCGGTCGAAGCAAGCCTCGAACTGGGTAAGAAGCTCGCGACCTCCTTCACAGTTCTCCGAGCTTCGCCGCGTCCACTGGCTTTTGCAGCCACTTGGCGATGTCACCGCCCAGCGCATAGGTCACCACGCCCACCATGCTGCAGGTGCTGCGTGGAATGCCGAAGTACATGAACATCTGGCGCTGCGCCGTGAACTGGGCTGGCGCGGCGCCGGGGCGGTCCAGCACGCCGTGCAGCTGAACGATCTTGGGGCCGCCGTAGAGCCCGCCGGCATTGGCCAGGATGTCCGTGATCTCGATGCGCAGGGTCGGTGCGCCAGTCACGTTGGCCGACGGCGACGGCACTGCGAACTCGTACGGCGCCAGCAATTGATCCTGGATGGCCTGGTTCAGCGATGCGGGAACGTCGCACGCGTCGTCGGCCTTGGTCAGTTGCACGCCCTTGGTGGTCTTGCCGTAGCTGATGGCGGGCAGGATCACCGCATTGCGGGCATTGGCCGTGGGCTCCGGCGGTTCGGCTTCGGCAACCCTGGGGCCGCGAGATCCACAGGCGGTAAGCGCTGCGGTGGCCAAGGCGGCAATGACGAAGACGTGTTTGCGGGGACTCATGGATTTTTCCTTTTGAGAGTTGGACGCGACATGCGGGTCGCGCATGGCCGGGCGTCTGTAGATCAGATGGTCGAAGCAGGGAGCGGCGCGTCCGTTGACTGGGCTGCACTTTTGATCCGTGGCCCCAGGCGAGCGAGTACGTCGTCGGTGGCGAACGTCTGCGCGTCCATGTTCTGGAGATCGGACCGCAGCTCAACCAGTAACGACCGCCCTGGCAGCGCAGGTCCCGCTCCGCCGGAAGGTATGTAGATGAACGTAGGGGCCTGGCCCTTGACCATTGGCGTGCGAGGTGGCGCCCGGAAGACCGGCATGGTGCCTGCCATTCGCTGCAGGTAGGGCGCATGGGCACTGGCGGCGCGGTCGCCATCGATCTGCGGCCCTCGGCTCATCTGGCTCACCTCCACGTCGACGAGCGGACTCCCTTGCCCAAAGACGTCGTCGCCCGTGAGCACTGTGGCGTCAATGGTGCCCTCGACGATCTTGAACGCGGGGGCTCCAGCCTCTTTCGCGACTTGGGCGCTGCGGTAGAGCACGAACGCATCGACCCAGCGCAATGGCGTGCGGGTCGACCCCGTGAAGCGCACGCGGTAGAGCTGGTCGGAGAGCTTGCTGCTGGCATAACCGAAGTTGTTGCCCTCGGCACCTGCGGCCCGGTACGGTGTTGGCCCCACACAGGCAGTCAGCGCAGCCGCTGCGATCAGCGTTGCGATTGTCTTTGTGAACATGAGATTCTTCCTGGTCGTCGAGCGCACGGGGTGGGCCTGCGCCGTTTCTGCTTGGATGGGATGCTTGCCTTGGCGTCGCCGATCAGGCGCGCGCTTTGCGCGCCATGCAGGCGCCGCCAGATCGAACGCCGAGCGTTCTGCCTGGAGGCTCGGGCTCCGTTAGCCCATCAAGGCTGCAGCCGCAAGGCGTCCGTCAGCGTGGCCCCGGTGCTGGTACGGGCCAGGAAGGAGAGATAGCGGAAGTAGCCGTTGCTGGTGTAGATGCCGGCCGGCAAGAAAACGATGGCGCTCGGCCCGGTGTAGCTCCCGGTGGTCTCCAGCTTGCAGGCGTCGCTGGCGCTGGGACTGGCCGCTGCGTTGACTGCATTCAGGGTGAGGCCATACATGTTCTTGGCGGTCCCGGGTTCCGACAGGGCGACGGTTCCGGACAGGGTACACGAGCCGATCTGGACGCCGGAGGTGGTGCCGGTGAAGGCGCCGGAAGAATCAACCGTGAGGGAGATCCCTATGCCCAGGGTGTCGCTGGCCGTCCAGGTGCCGGCCACGCTGGCCTGCGAGACGGCCAATGCGTTCGCGGTGCTGTAGCTGACGGGCCCGAACGGGGCTGGCGATCCACCCCCATTTGCGTAGGTGCCGTCCATCGACGTCTTAGGCGTAAAGGTGCCCGAGCCGGTGGTCGGGGACGCCGTCACGAACAGGAACTCGGTGCCGGGATTGAAGACCCAGTTCAGGCCCGTGACCGCGATCGACCCGAAGAGCGAGCCGACAGTGAACTTGCGCGCGATGGAACCGTCGGCGCCGACGTAGGTGTAGCCGAACATCGATTCGTAGATGCCTTCGTTGCCACCCACCGCGGCGGTCGATCCCGCTTGAGGCGAAGCGAGCGAGGGCCCGGCTTCGCTACCGGCCACCGGCGCCCGGGACGATGGTGCAGGCGCCGGAGACGGAGCGGGTGCGGGTGCGGGTGCGGGAGATGGCGCGGGGGCCGGAGTCGGCGCCGGGGCGGGCGTCTGGTCCGTGGCCCCGGCGACCAGCGGCAGCGCGATACCACCGCCACCACCGCTGCCTCCTCCCCCTCCACAGGCGCTCAGCGCGCCAAGCGCGAGCAATGCCACTGCATGGGCGATGATGTTCTTGTTCATTTTTCTGGTCCTTCCTGGGTTAAAAATTGGAGATGAGGCTGAAGCCGCTCGTGACTTTGGCGGTGCAGTAGCCTTGCCGACGCTGGTCGCCGCCTCAGGAACGGCGAGCCGCATCGCGCGCGCCGCGCTCCAGATCACCCTGAAAAAATTCTTGTTCATCTCGTTCCCTGATCGCCCATGTGACAGCAAGGGAGATTCTGGGATCGAGGGGCAGAAATAAACGTCAACAAACTGTGGCGCGCACAGATTCATGCCGAGGACGCGGCTTATGTCACACCCTCAGTTTTTGCGATGAATGCTTAGGTTTACCGCCGGCGCATTCGGGTGTTGGGCGGCTGCCACGGTTTGAGCCGCTAGCCGATGCCCACCGTCTCAGCGCACCAGATCCCACCCCATCATCAGCGCCGCAAACCCCATCAACGCCGTGCCGCCCCAGCCGAGCCAGCGCGTGCGCCGTCCCGAAGTGAACACGCCCATCACCTTCTCGCGCGTCACCAGCACCATCATGGCCGCCATGATCGGTACCGCGACCACGCCATTGATGACGGCGCTCCAGTAGAGCGCCTTCATCGGGTCGATGGGCGTGAAGTCGAGCGCGGTGCCGACGAGGGTGGCGACTGCGATGATTCCGTAGAACTCCTTGGCCTCGCGCCAATGCCGCTCGAGCCCCTCCTCCCACCCGAAGGCCTCGGCCACCGCATAGGCGGCTGAAGACGCCAGCACGGGAACGGCCAGCAGGCCGGTGGCAATGATCCCTCCGGCAAACAACCAGAAGGCGAAGTCGCCGGCCAGCGGCCGCAGCGCCTCGGCCGCCTGAGCCGCCGAGGTCACGTCATGCACGCCTGCCGCAAACAGTACCGACGCCCCGACCACCATCACGAAGAAGGCGATCAGGTTGGAGAAGGTCATGCCGATCCAGGTATCGAGCCGCACGCGCCGCAGGTCGCGCCGCACGTCGCTCTCGGTGCCGCGCTGTCCGCCCTTCAGCCGCAGTTCCTCGACTTCCTGCGAGGCCTGCCAAAAGAACAGGTAGGGCGAGATCGTGGTGCCGAGCAGCGCGACGATCATCATCCAGTAGTCCCCGCTCCACTGCAGCCGAGGCACGACCAGGTCGTGCAGCACCCGCGCCCATTCCACCTGCACCGAGAACACCGCCGCCACATAGGCGAACAGCGTGAGCGTCAGCCACTTGAGGATGTGGGCCAGTTTGCGGTAGGGCACAAACACCTGCAGCAGCACCGTGACCACGCCGAAGACCAGTGAATAAAAGTGCGCTCCGCCGCCTGCCACCAGTTGCATGGCCTCGCCCATGGCGGAAATGTCGGCCGCGATGTTGATGGTGTTGGCCGCCACGAGCAGCGCCACCAGCACAGCCAGGAAGCCGCGCGGCATGTGCTCGCGCATGTTGGCGGCCACCCCCTTGCCCGTGACCCGGCCGATGCGCGCCGACACCAGCTGGATCGCCACCATGAAGGGCAGGGAAAGAAACACGGTCCAGAGCAGGCCGGTGCCGAACTGCGCCCCCGCCTGCGTGTAGGTGGCAATGCCCGACGGGTCGTCGTCCGCCGCACCGGTGACGACACCGGGACCTACGTGGCGCAGAAAGGAGGGAATGCGTTTCTTCATGGGCGGCGATGGTGGCATCCGAGCCTGACCGCTGCATGAACGGGGGTCCGCCTTCACGAACGCTCCGAGAACAGTGCCGTGATCACCTGGCGCAGCCATCGATTCGCCGGATCGGCCTCGAAGCGCTTGCTCCAGTGCAGCGACACCGTGAAGTCGCGCAGCGGAAAGGGCGGCTCGACGATGGCATAACCGCCCTCTTCCGCGAAGCCGCGCGCGATGTTGCGCGGCATCACCACGGCTAGATCGGTGGCGCGCACGATGGCCGGCAGCACCATGAAGTGCTCGGTAGTGAGGCGCAGGCGGTCTTCCAGATTCAGCAGCTGCAGGATGCGCAGCGTGTCGGCATGCGTGCGCACCGCCACGTAGTCGAGCTCGGGCAGCGCCTCGAGCAGCGCCTGCCCGCTGCGCCGCCGCTTCGCGAAGGGATGGCCCTTGCGCAGCAGCACGATGTAGCGGTCTTTCAGCAGCTGGGCGCGCTGCGTGTCCTTCACCTGGGGCAGGAAACCGAAGGCGAAGTCGACCCGGCCGCTGTCGAGCGCCGCGGCAACGTCGCCGGTGTCCAGCGGCATCGTCTCGATCCGCACGCCCGGTGCCAGCTCGCGCAGCCGCGCCATCAGCGCTGGCAGGAACCGGCCCTCGCCGATGTCGCTCATGTGGATGCGGAACAGCTTGCGCGACGTGGCCGGGTCGAAGCGCTCGGGTTCCGCGAGCGCCTGCTGCAGCATCGCCAGCGCCGCCTGCACCGGCACCGCCAGCCGCTCGGCCCGCGGCGTGGGCGCCACGCCCCCGGGGGTGCGCGTGAAGAGCGCATCGCCCAGCAGCAGGCGCAGCCGCGTGAGTCCGTGGCTGGCCGCCGGCTGCGTGAGACCCAGAGCCTCGGCCGCACGGCTCACGCTGCGAGCCCTGAAGACCGCATCGAAGAGCCGCAGCAGGTTGAGATCCAGCTTTTCAATATGCATGGCATTCATGTCGCATAGCTTGCTTATTTTATTGATGTATGGCGTTGCGGCGACCACACTGCGCAACCCCCAGAACAAAAGAGACACGATGGAAGTTTCATTCAGCAAGGAAGTCGAGTTGCTGCGCCTCGGCGCCGGCGACACCTTTCACGGCGAGGGCATCCTCGCCATCACCAAGGGCCTGCTGCAGTCGGGCGTGGCCTACGTGGGCGGCTACCAGGGCGCGCCGGTGTCTCACCTGCTCGACGTGATGGTGCAGGGCAAGGCCTACATGGACGAACTCGGCGTGCATGTGGAGGCCTGCTCCAACGAGGCCTCGGCTGCGGCGATGCTCGGCGCGTCAATCCACTATCCGCTGCGCGGCGCCGTGACGTGGAAATCGATCGTCGGCACCAACGTGGCGGCCGATGCGCTCTCCAACCTGTCGTCGCCGGGCGTGACCGGCGGCGTGCTGGTGGTGGTGGGCGAGGACTACGGCGAAGGTGCCAGTGTGATCCAGGAGCGAACGCATGCGTATGCGCTCAAGTCGAGCATGTGCCTGCTCGATCCGCGGCCCGACCTGGGGGTGATGGTGCGCATGGTCGAACACGGTTTCCAGCTCTCGGAGGCCTCGAACATGCCCTGCCTCATGGAGCTGCGCATCCGCACCTGCCACGTGCGCGGCAGCTTCGAGTGCAAAGACAACATCGCGCCTGCCGTGTCGACCCGCGCGCTGATGAGCGAGCCCGCGGGCTTCGACTACATGCGGCTCGCGCATCCGCCCGTGACCTTCCGCCATGAAAAGCTCAAGGGCGACGAGCGCATTCCGGCCGCACGGCGCTACATCGTCGAACAAGGCCTCAACGAACTGATCCCGGGCGGCCGGCATGCCGACCTCGGCATCGTGGTGCAGGGCGGGCTCTACAACGCGCTTGTCCGCAGCCTGCAGCAGCAGGGCCTGGCCGATGCGTTCGGCGAGACGGACATTCCGATCCTGGTGCTCAACGTGACCTACCCGCTGGTGCCCGAGCAGGTGGCCGACTTCTGCGTGGGCAAGCGCGCGGTGATGGTGGTGGAAGAAGGCCAGCCCGAATACATCGAGCAGGACATTGCCACCCTGCTGCGCCGGCGCGACATCCAGACGCCGCTGCACGGCAAGGACATGCTGCCTTCGGCCGGAGAATACGGCGTCGAGGTGCTCTCGGGCGGCATCGGCAGGTTCGCCGCAAAGTACATCGAAGCCGGCGAAGCCTTGTCGTCCGCCGAGGCCTGGCTGGCCGGCAACCGCGAACGCCGCGAGGCAGTGGCACGCCAGCTCTCGACGCCCTTGCCCAACCGGCCGCCGAGCTTCTGCATCGGCTGCCCCGAACGCCCGGTGTTCTCGGCCCTGAAGCTCGCGCAGCAGGAGACCGGGCCGGTGCACATCGCGGCCGACATCGGCTGCCATGCCTTCGGCACCTTCGAGCCTTTCTCGATGGGACATTCGATCCTGGGCTACGGAATGAGCCTGGCGAGCCGCGCGGGCGTGGCGCCGATGATGAACCGCCGCACGCTGTCGATCATGGGCGACGGTGGCTTCTGGCACAACGGCCTGCTCACAGGCGTGCAGAGTGCGCTCTTCAACGACGACGACGCGGTGCTGCTGATCTTCAAGAACGGCTACACCTCGGCCACCGGCACGCAGGACATCATCTCCACGCCCGACGACGAAACGAAGGAACGCGCGGTCGACAAGCAGCAGAGCCTGGTCGACAAGAACCAGACCATCGAAGCCACGCTCACCGGCCTGGGCGTGAAGTGGATGCGCACCGTGACCACCTACGACGTGGAGCGCATGCGCAAGACGCTGACCGAGGCGCTCACCAGCGACTTCAACGGCCTCAAGGTAGTGATTGCCGAAGGTGAATGCCAGCTCGAGCGCCAGCGCCGCATCAAGCCGTGGATTGCAAGCCTCTTGAAAAAAGGCGAGCGCGTGGTGCGCGTGAAATACGGCGTGGACGAAGACGTGTGCAACGGCGACCACGCCTGCATCCGCCTCTCGGGCTGCCCCACGCTCACGCTCAAGGACAACCCGGATCCGCTCAAGGTCGACCCAGTGGCCACCGTGATCGACGGCTGCGTGGGCTGCGGCCTGTGCGGCGAGAACGCGCACGCGGCCACGCTGTGCCCGAGCTTCTATCGCGCCGAGGTGGTGCAGAACCCGAAGTGGCACGAGCGCCTGCTGCATTCGCTGCGCGGCGCATTCGTGCGCGCCCTGCAACCCGCATGAAGGGCGAAGATATGGAACGCAACCGACCCATCACCCTCCTCGTCTGCGCCCTGGGCGGCGAAGGCGGCGGGGTACTCACCGAATGGCTGGTCGACATCGCCCGCCATGCCGGCTACGCCGCGCAGAGCACCTCGATTCCGGGCGTAGCGCAGCGCACCGGCGCCACCACCTACTACATCGAGGTGTTTCCGGTGCCGCTCGCCCAGCTCGGCGGCAGGCGCCCGGTGTTCAGCCTGAGCCCGGTGCCGGGCGCACTCGACGCGATCGTGTCGTCGGAGCTGCTCGAGACCGCGCGACAGATTGGCAACGGCATGAGCGCGCCGCTGCGCACGCTGGTCATCAGCTCGTCGGCGCGCATCTTCACCACGGCCGAGCGCATGCAGCCCGGCGACGGCCGCGCCGATGCGCAGCAACTGCTCGACGTGGTCAAGGCCTTCAGCCGCGAACGCCATGTGTTCGACATGAATGCCGTGGCACGCGAGGCCGGCACGGTGGTCAGCGCGGCGATGCTCGGCGCCATTGCGGGCAGCGGCCTGTTTCCGTTCCCGCGCGCGGCCTACGAACACGTGGTGCGCGGCGGCGACACCGGCGCGCCCCAGAAGCTCGGCAAGATGGCGGCCGCCAGCCTGCGCGGCTTTGCCGCCGCCTTCGACGCGGTGAGCGCGCCGCGCGCACAGGCCGCCTTCGTGAGCAGCGTGATGGCCGGCGACACCAGCGATGCGCCGCCACCGCCGCGCGCCCTGCCCTATGAGCTGGCGCGGCGCTTTCCGCCCGCCGTGCACGACATGCTCGCGCTCGGCCATGCGCGCGTGCTCGACTACCAGGACGCCGCTTACGCCGAGCTCTACGCCGCGCGGCTGGCCAAGGTGCTGGATGCCGAGCGCGCCGCCGATCCCGCAGGCGCACGAGGCTTCTCCGTCACCCGCGAAACCGCGCGCTGGCTCGCGCTGTGGATGGCCTTCGACGACATCGTTCGCGTGGCCGCGCTCAAGGGCCGCGCCAGCCGTGCGCAACGCGTGCGGCAGGAAGTGCGTGCGGCCGATGAAGACCTCGTGAAGGTCTACGACCACTTCAAGCCCGGCACGGCCGAGTTCGCCGCGCTGCTGCCGCCGGGCCTCGCACGACGCGTGCAGGCCTGGGACCGGCGGCGCCAGGCGCGCGGCCGCGAGCCCTGGGCGCTGCCGCTCAAGGTGGGCAGCCACTCGGTGTTCGGCATGGCATCGCTGCGGCTCCTTTCTTCGCTCAAGTGGCTGCGCCGCCGCGGCCAGCGTTTTGCCGAGGAGCAGGCGTTGATCGAACGCTGGCTCGCAGCCGTGGAGGCCGGCACGCGCGACGCCTGGGCGCTGGGCCGCGAGCTGGCGCTGTGCGGCCGGCTCATCAAGGGCTACGGCAGCACCAACGAGCGCGGCAAGCACAACCTGCTGCACGTGATCGACGAACTCGCCGGCCGCGCGGCCTTGCCGGCGCCAACGCGCGCCGAAGCCATTGCCGCGGCGCGCGAGGCGGCCCTGGCCGACGAAGGCGGCAAGGCGCTCGACGCCGCACTGGTGCGCCACGGCGCCGCGCCGCGGCCGGTGCAGGCTCAGCCTATCCGCTGGATGAAGCGGCCGCCGTCCGCCACCACCCTCACCTGATCCCGATTTCATAACAACGCAGGAGACACGACCCCATGCCCCACCACGCCCTTCCCTGGCGACGCCGCCTTTTGCTCTCCGCCGCCTGCGCGCTGCTGGCCTGCACGCACGCACAGACCCATGCCGACACCTGGCCCTCCAAGCCGATCAAGGTGATCGTCAACTTTCCGCCCGGCGGCGCCGCGGACCAAATCGCGCGCGCAGTCTCGCAGCCGCTGCAGGAGGCGCTCAAGCAGCCGGTGGTGATCGAAAACCGCGCGGGCGCCAACGGCAACGTCGGCGGCGAGGCGGCCGCGCGCGCGCCGGCCGACGGCTACACGCTGCTGATGAGTTCGGGCGGCATGGTGTCGGTGAATCCGCACCTGTATGCGCGCATGAGCTTCGATCCTTCGAAGGATCTGGTGCCCGTGGCGGCGGCCGCGCGCGTGCTGGTGTTCCTGGTCACCAAGCCCTCGCTGCCGCCCGCCAACGTGCGCGAGTTCATCGCCTACCTCAAGGCCAATCCGGGCAAGCTCTCGTACGGCTCGCCGGGCAATGGGAGCTCGCCGCACCTGGCGGGCGAAATGTTCAAGAGCCAGGCTGGCGTCTTCGCGCTGCACGTACCTTACCGCGGCGCCGCGCCCGCGCTGCAAGACCTTCTGGCGGGCCAGATCGACTACGCCTTCGATCCCGGCATCGGCCTGCAGCAGGTGCGCGCCGGCAAGCTCCGGCTGCTGGCGGTGGGGAGTCCGCGTCGCTCGCCCCAGTTCCCGGACGTGCCCACGCTCGACGAAGCGGGTTTGCGCGGCTTCGATGCCGACACCGTGTTCGGCTTCTACGCGCCCGCGGGCACGCCGCCCGAAGTGGTGGCGCAGCTGAATGCGCAGATCAACCGCGCGCTTGCGCTGCCGGCCGTGAAGGAGCGCATCGCTTCGCTCGGCGGCGAAGCGGTGCCGGGCTCGCCGGCCGAGTTCCACCAGCGCGCCGCGGCGGATTCGCAGCGCTTCGGCGCGCTGATCCGCGACCGCAAGATCGTCGCGGACTGAGCACGCACCTGGCCCGTGGTTGCCGACGAAAATGAGCCGATGAGCACCAGCAAGGAAATCACCTACACCGCACGCGTCGAGTTCGGCGACTGCGATCCCGCCGGCATCGTCTGGTTCCCCAACTTCTTCCGTTGGATCGACGCGGCCTCGCGCCACTTCTTCGCGGAATGCGGCGTGCCGCGCTGGGAAGAAACGGCAGAGACACTGGGCGTCATCGGCACGCCGCTGGTCGACACGCACACGCGCTTCGTCAAGGCCGCGAGCTACGGCGACACGCTGCAGATTGCGGTGCGCATCGCCGAATGGCGCGACAAGAGCTTCGTGCAGACCTACCGCGTCACGCGCGGCGACGAGCTGATTCTCGAATGCGAGGAGGTGCGCATCTTCGGAGCAAAGCGGGAGGGCGGCGGCATCCGCGCGGTGCCGATTCCGCCGTCGATTCGTGCGCTTTGCGAATAGACGCCGGTCTTAGAATGACCCGATGAACTGGCGCACTCTTCTTCCGCTTGCCTTGCTTGCCACCGGCTGCTCGTCACCCCCCAACGAGGTGGTGCCGTTCCGCGATGGCGCCTTGCGGGCCCCCACGTACACCCAGGCCGCCGACTATTGCAGCGCCAAGGGCGCAACGCCGCGCTGGCTCGGCAGGGCGCCCGCGGAATCCGGCGTTCTGTTCCAGTGCAACTGAGCTTCGCGGGCTTCGGCACGACGCCATAGCCCCGCGGAATGCCGAGCCAATGGGTTGACGACCCTCATGACGCGGTGCAACAATCCCATATCTTTACTTCGGAGCCCCGTGCGTGGACAGTGCCAGTTGGATCAGTGACAAGACGCGTGCCTCGGCAGGCGTGACACCCCCGGCCCTCTAGCGCAGGCTCTTTTGCGCTGCGGCCGCCCGTGCACGCAGCGTGACCCGTTCGCCATTCAGGCAAGCGGTTCTCCCCTCCCGAATCCCGTCGTTCTGCGTCACTGACTTTTTCAGTCAGCTTGCGTGTGTCCGTGCACGAGGCCCTTCATCGCGAAGGAGCCTTGCCATGCGTCAAATCCAATCTCGTCAGCAGCAGCCGGTGCAGGAATCCGTTCGCCCGTCGGCGCACGTGCCCGCGCGCGCCACGGCCACGAAGCAGGACGTCGAGAACGAAATGCTGGACCGCGCGGCCGCGCTCTGGACCACGCGGCGCATCCGCAGCTTCTTCCTGCTGCTCGAGCAACCCTCCCGCACGACACACCGCTGACGCGTCGCCCCGCACCGCAGCGCCCGGCAAGCAAGAAACAAGGAGGCCTCCTCATGGATCCCGCTTCTCATTGGCGCCCCTGCGCGCCACCCATGTTCCGACCGATCGATGACAACGAAGTGCAGCGCGCCGCGCCGCAGGGGGGCTCCCACGCCTGATTGACGCGGGAGGTTCTTCCCTTCGCGGCCCGCGCCGCGAAGGAAAAAAAGTGAAGAACGTCCTGAAGTCCTTTTTCGAAAGCTTTCTGCGCAGCCGCCGCATGCTGCATCACTTCGAGCGCTGGCAGACGCTGCTGGGCTCGAAGCCGGTGGGCGCGGCCTCGGCCGCCATGCCGGCCGACATCGCCAAGGCACTGGCCGGCGCATCGCGCACCGATGCCGGCGAACTGCTCGCAAGGCTCGACAGTTCGCCGCAGGGCCTTGGCGAAACCCAGGCACACGTGCTGCGCAGGCGCCTCGGCAGCAACGAGGTGCGCCACGAGCAGCCACTGCCGTGGTGGACGCATCTGTGGCAGTGCTACCGGAATCCGTTCAACCTGTTGCTGACGGTGCTGGCGCTGACCTCGTACGTGACCGAGGACATGAAGGCCACGCTCGTGATCGGCAGCATGGTGGCGCTGTCGACCGTGCTGCGCTTTTTTCAGGAGTCGCGCTCCAACAAGGCGGCCGAGCGGCTCAAGGCGATGGTGAGCAACACCGCCACCGTGCTGCGGCCCGAAGCCGACGCAGCCGCGGGCGCGCGCCGTGTCGAAGTACCGATGCGCGACCTGGTGCCGGGCGACGTGATCGCGCTCTCGGCCGGCGACATGATCCCGGCCGACTGCCGCCTGCTGGGTGCCAAGGACCTGTTCATCAGCCAGTCCGCCCTGACGGGCGAGGCCATGCCCGTGGAGAAGTTTTCCATCGACCGGGGCAACCTTGAAGCCGGCGTGCTGGAGCGCGAGAACCTGCTCTTCATGGGCACCAACGTGATCAGCGGCACCGCCACTGCGGTGATCGTGCACACCGGCGGCCGCACCTTCTTCGGTGCTCTCGCGCAGCGCGTGTCGGCCGCCGACAGTGGCACCAGCGCGTTCCAGGCCGGCATCAACCGCGTGAGCTGGGTGCTGATCCGCTTCATGCTGGTGATGGCGCCGCTGGTGCTGGTGATCAACGGCGTGGCCAAGGGCGACTGGTGGGAGGCGGCGCTGTTCGCGCTGTCGATCGCGGTCGGCCTCACACCCGAAATGCTGCCGATGATCGTGACCGCCACGCTCGCCAAGGGCGCGGTGGTGATGTCGCGCCGCAAGGTGATCGTGAAGCGGCTCGAGGCCATTCACAACTTCGGCGCCATGGACGTGCTGTGCACCGACAAGACCGGCACGCTGACGCAGGACCGCATCGTGCTGGAGCGCCACACCAACGCGTGGGGCGAAGTGTCGGACCACGTGCTGCAGCTCGCCTATCTGAACAGCTTTCATCAGACGGGCCTGAAGAATCTTCTGGACAAGGCCGTGCTGAACCACGCTGAGATGCAGCCCGGGACGCAGCTGCAGACGGCCTGGCGCAAGATCGACGAAGTGCCCTTCGACTTTTCTCGCCGCCGCATGTCGGTGGTGGTGGAGAACGGCGGCAGCGAGCACCTGCTGATCTGCAAGGGTGCGCTGGAAGAAGTCCTGTCGGTGTGCATTTCCGTCGAGCGCGGCGCCGAGGTGCTGGCGCTCGATGCCGAGCTGCTCGCGCGCATCCACCGTGTGGCGTCGGAGCTGAACGCGCAGGGGCTGCGCGTGGTGGCGGTGGCCAGCCAAACGTTGAAGGCCGAAGCGCGCAAGCCCGCCTACGGCGTGGCCGACGAATCAGGGCTCACGCTGCTGGGGTACGTGGCGTTTCTCGATCCGCCGAAGGAATCCACTGCTCCCGCGCTGCGCGCGCTGGCCGAACACGGCGTGACGGTGAAGGTGCTGACGGGCGACAACGAACTGGTCACGCGCAAGGTCTGCGGCGACGTGGGCATCGAAGCCGGCCACATCGTGCTGGGCCGCGAGATCGAGGATCTGCGCGATGAAGAACTGCGCGCGCTGGCCGAGCGGCACCAGGTGTTCGCCAAGCTCACGCCCGCGCACAAGGAGCGCATCGTGTGCGCCCTGCATGCCAACGGGCGGGTGGTCGGCTTCATGGGCGACGGCATCAACGACGCGCCGGCACTGCGCGCCGCCGACATCGGCATCTCGGTGGATGGCGCGGTGGACGTGGCCAAGGAGTCGGCGGACATCATCCTGCTGGAGAAGAGCCTGATGGTGCTGGAGCAAGGCGTGGTCGAGGGCCGCCGCACGTTCGCCAACATGCTGAAGTACATCAAGCTCACCGCGAGCTCGAACTTCGGCAACGTATTCTCGGTGCTGGTGGCGAGCGCGTTCCTGCCCTTCCTGCCGATGCTGCCGCTGCACCTTCTGGTGCAGAACCTGCTGTACGACGTGTCGCAGATCGCGATTCCGTTCGACAACGTCGACCCGGAGTTCCTGCGCAAGCCGCAGAGCTGGAACCCCACCGACCTGGGCCGCTTCATGGTGTTCTTCGGGCCGCTGAGCTCGGTGTTCGACATCATGACCTACGCCGTGATGTGGTTCGCGTTCTCGGCCAACACGGTGGCGAACCAGACGTTGTTCCAGTCGGGCTGGTTCGTCGAAGGCCTGCTGTCGCAGACGCTGATCGTGCACCTGATCCGCACGCGAAAGATCCCGTTCCTGCAAAGCCGCGCGGCCTGGCCGCTGCTGGCCATGGGCGCCGCCATTGCCGCGGCCGGCATCTGGCTGCCGATGGGGCGGCTCGCGCACTACTTCCGGCTGCAGGCGCTTCCGCTGGCCTACTTTCCATGGCTGGCAGCCATGCTGGCCGGCTATGCCTCTCTGACGCAAACGGTCAAGGGCTGGTATGCGCGGAGGTATGGATGGCAATGACCAGGAAAAAAAGGCGGCATCGCAGTGAAGCGATGCCGCCTTCCCAGAACGGGGCAGATCAGGCTCGGCGCCTTACACGCTCATGATCGACACGGCCTTGGTGTTCAGGTAGGCCTCGAGTGCCTCGGGGCCGCCTTCGGAGCCGTAGCCCGAATCCTTCACGCCGCCGAACGGCATTTCGGGCGAGGGCGCTGCGGGCTGGTTGATCCACAGCATGCCGAGCTCGAGCTTCTGGCTCAGCAGGTGCGCGTTCTTGATCGACTTGGTGAAGGCGTAGCCGGCCAGGCCGAACGGCAGGCGGTTGGCTTCGGCAATGGCTTCCTCGAGCGTGTCGAAGCCGCGGATCGCCGCGATGGGGCCGAAGGGTTCGTTGTTGAACACGTCGGCATCGAGCGGCACGTCGGTCAGCACGGTGGGTGCGAAGAAGTTGCCCGTGTCGCCGACGCGTTCGCCGCCGGCGGCCACGGTGGCGCCCTTCTTGCGCGCATCGTCCAGCACGTGGGCCATGGCCGTGAGGCGGCGCGCATTGGCGAGCGGGCCGAGGGTCGTGCCTTCGGCCAGGCCGTCGCCGAGCTTCAGGCCTTCGGTGTACTTCACGAGCGTGCGGGCGAATTCCTCGCGCAGGCTGTTGTGCACCAGGAAACGGGTGGGCGAGATGCAGACCTGGCCCGCATTGCGGAACTTGGCGGCACCCGCTGCCTTGACGGCCAGCGCCACGTCGGCGTCTTCGGCCACGATGACCGGCGCATGGCCGCCCAGCTCCATGGTGACGCGCTTCATGTGCGAGCCGGCCAGCGCGGCCAGCTGCTTGCCGACCGGCGTGGAACCCGTGAAGGTCACCTTGCGGATGATCGGGTGCGAGATCAGGTAGTTCGAAATCTCGGCCGGGTTGCCGAACACCAGGCCCACGGTGCCGGGCGGAATGCCGGCATCGACAAAAGCCTGCAGCAGCGCGGCGGGCGATGCCGGGGTTTCCTCGGGCGCCTTCACCAGGAACGAGCAGCCGGTGGCCAGCGCTGCGCCGAGCTTGCGCACGATCTGGTTGATGGGGAAGTTCCAGGGCGTGAACGCGGCGACGGGACCCAGCGGCTCCTTGATCACCAGCTGCTGTGCAGCCAGGTTGCGCGAGGGCACGATGCGGCCGTAGACGCGGCGGCCTTCGTCGGCGAACCATTCGATGATGTCGGCGGCGGCCAGCGTTTCGCCCTTGGCTTCGGCCAGCGGCTTGCCTTGTTCCTGCGTGAGCAGCTTGGCGATTTCGGGGGCGCGTTCGCGGATCAGGCCGGCGGCGCGGCGCATGATGGCGGCGCGCTCGTTGGCGGGGGTGTTGCGCCACTTTTCAAAGCCGCGCTGGGCGGCGGCCAGGGCGCGATCGAGGTCGGCGATGCTGGCATGCGCCACCTTGCCGATGGCCTTGCCGGTGGCCGGGTTCACGACGTCCAGCGTCTTGCCGCCAGTGGCGTCGACCCATTCGTTGTCGATCAGCAGGCGGGTGTCGGTGTAGGTGGCGGTCATGGCGAACTTTTCCTTCGAGGACTGGATGGTGAAAAGGGGGAAATCTGGATGCGCGGCGCGGCACCCCGGAGGGTGCGCCTTGCGACAGCGGCGGCAATTTGCCGCCGGGTGCATAGATTAACCCGAGTTCGCGAAGCCCGCCGGAGCCGGGAATCCGGCCCCTCCTGCCGCTACAGGATCAGGAGCGCGCGGAAGTCGTTGACGTTGGTGTTCGTGGGGCCGGTCACGAACAGATCGCCGATGGCGTCGAAGTAGCCGTAGGCGTCGTTGCGGTCGAGGTGGTCCGACAGCTTCTTGCCCGCAGCGGCGGCGCGGGCCAGCGTGTCTGGCGCCACGAAGGCGCCGGCGTTGTCTTCCACGCCGTCGATGCCGTCGGTGTCGGCGGCCAGCGCCCACACCCGCGGCTGGCCCATGAGCGCGCCGGCCAGCCCCATGCAAAGCTCGCCGGCCCGGCCGCCGCGGCCCTTGGCCTGGCCAGGCTGGCGCGGGCGGATGGTGACGGTGGTTTCGCCGCCCGAAAGAATGACGCAGGGCCGCGCGAAGGGCTGGCCCCGGTGCGCCACGGCGCGCGCCAGCGCGGCATGCACCTTGCCGACCTCGCGCGATTCGCCTTCGATCTCGTCGCTGAGGATGTGCGCCTCGATGCCGGCTTCACGCGCCGCCTTGGCCGCGGCTTCGAGCGATTGCTGCGGCGTGGCGATCAGGTGGACTTCGTGGCCCGCGAACACCGCGTCGCCCGGCTTCGGGGTTTCGAGCGCTGCGCTTTCGAGTTGGGCGCGCACCGGCGCAGGCACCTCGATGCCGTAGCGCTCGAGGATGGCGAGCGCATCGGCGCAGGTGGTCGCGTCGGGCACCGTGGGGCCGCTCGCGATGACGGCGGCGTCGTCGCCCGGCACGTCGCTGATGGTGAGCGTCACCACGCGCGCTGGCGCACAGGCCGCGGCCAGCCGGCCGCCCTTGATGCGCGACAGGTGCTTGCGCACGCAGTTCATCTCGCCGATGCCGGCACCGCTGTCGAGCAGCTGCTTGTTGATGCGCTGCTTGTCGGCCAGCGTGAGGCCTTCGGCCGGCAAGACGAGCAGCGAAGAGCCACCGCCCGAGATCAGGCACAGCACAAGGTCGTCGGCCGTGAGGCCCTGGGTCAATGCCAGGATGCGCTCCGCGGCCTGCTGCCCCGCTGCGTCGGGCACCGGATGCGCGGCCTCGACGAGCTCGATGCGTTGCGGCACGCCTTCGGGGCGTGGCGGAATGTGGTCGTAGCGCGTGACGACCAGGCCCGACAGCGGCGCATCGGCCGGCCACAGGGCTTCGAGCGCCTGCACCATCGAGCCGCCGGCCTTGCCGGCGCCGAGCACCAGCGTGCGGCCCTTGGGCGGCGGCGGCAGGTGGGCGCCCAGCGTGGACAGCGGCAGCGCGCGGTCCACCGCCACGCGGTAGAGGTGTTCGAGAAAGGCGCGCGGGGCTTCGCGCGGGTCGGGTGCGGGCACTGAGGCCAGGTTCGATGCGGTCATGGCTTGCTTGTCTCCAACCGGCGATTGTGCGGCGAACGGCGGCCCGCCTCCTTGACCGCGGTCTAGTTTGTCTTCGCGCCGGCTTGGAACCAGCGGCCGATCAGGGCGCGCTCGTCGTCGGTGATACCCGTCGCGTTGTTCATCGGCATGATCTTGGTCACCACGACCTGCTGGTAGATCGCTTGCGCATGCGCCGCCACCTGGTCGGGCGTGTCGACGCGCACGTTCTTCATCTGCACGGCCGCGCCATGGCACATGAAGCAGCGCTGCTCCAGCACCTTCTGCACGTCCTTGTAGGCGACGGCGGGCGCCGCGGCGGCGGCCACGGGGGCGGCGGCCGGCTCGGGCTTCATCCAGACGATGCTGAGGCCCAGCACCACGATGCCGATCAGCGCGTAGGGCAGCGGATTGCCCGCGTTGCCGAGCTTGAAGCGGTGGCGCACCACGAAGAACTGCCGGATGGCCGCGCCGCCGAGCATGATCAGCAGCAGCACGATCCAGTTGTATTTGTGCGTGTAGGTGAAGCTGTAATGGTTGCTGAGCATCGCAAACAGCACCGGCAGCGTGAAGTAGGTGTTGTGCACGCTGCGCTGCTTGCCGCGCTGCCCGTGCACCGGATCGACCGGCCGGCCTTCGCGCAGCGCCTGCACGTTCTTTCGCTGGCCCGGAATGATCCAGAAGAACACGTTGCCGCTCATCGTGGTGGCCATCATGGCGCCCACCAGCAAGAAGGCCGCGCGGCCCGCGAACCACTGGCAGGCGAGCCAGGTCGCGAACACGATGAAGACGGCGATCAGCACGCCGACGATGGTGTCGCCGTTCTTGCGGCGGCCGAAGAGCTGGCAGATGCCGTCGTAGACCATCCAGAACACGACGAAGAAAGCCAGCGCCACCCCGATGGCGGCGCCGGGCTGCCAGTCCATCTTCGACTTGTCGATCAGGTAGGTGCTGGCGTTCCACAGGTACGACATGGTGAAGAGCGCAAAGCCCGTGAGCCAGGTGCTGTAGCTCTCCCAATATGACCAGTGCAGGTGGTCCGGCAGCTTCCTGGGCGCCAGCGCGTACTTCTGCATGTTGTAGAAGCCGCCGCCGTGCACGGCCCATTGCTCGCCGCCCACGCCCTTGTCGAGCGATTCGGGGTCCTGCGGCTTCTCGAGGCTGTTGTCCAGCATCACGAAGTAGAAGGAGGCGCCGATCCAGGCGATGGCGGTGATGACGTGGACCCAGCGCAGCAGCAGGTTGGCCCAGTCGAGGTAGTAGCTTTCCATGTGCTCTCTCTCAACCCTTCAGGCGCGTGGGGCGCCGCAAAGGGGTTTCAGCCTGCTCACCACTGCGGGCGCTGTAAGCAGAGAAAGTGCCGCGAACGCAGGCTCCATGGAATGGGCCTCGCTCCGCTGCGGCTTGTTGTGGACCGAAAGTGTATACAGTTTTGGCAAGAGGCGGAATGCTTTTTTGGGGCGTCACCGCCGGGAAAACCCTGTTCAGCCCAGCGATTGCAACAACTGTGCCGCCACCGCGACTGCGATCACTTCAGGCTCCTTGCCGGTGATGCCGGGCACGCCGATGGGGCAGGTGATGCGGGCCAGCTCTTCGGGCGTGAAGCCGCGCGCCTCGAGCCGGTGGCTGAACGTGGCCCATTTGGTCTTGCTGCCGATCAGGCCGATGTACGGCAGGTCGCCTTGGGTGCGCAGGCGCTTGAGGCAGGCGATGACGATGTCCAGGTCTTCGGCGTGGCTGAAGCTCATGATCAGCACCCGGCTGCCCGGTGAGAGGCTGGCCACGGCGTCCTGCACGGGCTCGGAATGCTCGGTGTCGATCTGCGCGGGCAGCGCCTCGGGGAACACGCCGTCGCGGCTGTCGATCCAGCGCACGGTGAACGGCAGGCTGGCCAGAAGCCGCGCCAACGCTGCGCCCACATGGCCGCCGCCAAACAGCGCCACCGGCTTGAGCTGCGCGACCAGTTCGCGCTGCAACGCCGCCGCATCGGCGGACGTGATGCGGCTATAGGCGAGAAACACCACGCCGCCGCAGCACTGGCCCAGGCTCGGGCCGAGCGGATAGCGCTGGATGCCGTCGATCGCGCGCTGGCCGGCGAGCAATTCGCGCGCCTCCTGCGTGGCCTGGAATTCGAGCTGGCCGCCGCCGATGGTGCCCGTGAGTCCTTCGGCCCACACCGCCATCCAGGTGCCTGCCTCGCGCGGCGCCGAGCCCTGCGTCGATTCGACGCGCACCAGCACTGCGTCTTCGCGCGCGAGACGGGCCAGCAGTTGATCGACCAAGCCGTTCATTTCCGATACCTTCGGTTGCGGGTTTGCACGAGACTCACGGTATAACCCGACGATGAACCGTCAGCTTACGCCGCGCCGCCTTGCATTGGCGGCATCCGTTCTTTCTGCCGCACTCTGGCTCGCCGGCTGCGGGAGCCCTGCCGCCGTTCCCGGTCAGATCAGCGAGGTCAAGGCCGAACGGAGCGTGATCGCTGCCGTGCCGCGCGGATCGAACGCAGCCACCGCGCGCGAGTACCGCCGCGATGCCGCGCGCCACATCTACGAGGCCAACAAGTCCCGCATCTTCAGCGGCCAGCTGCCGCCCATGCTCTATGCCGTCGGCACGCTGCAGGTCAACCTCGATGCCGGCGGCAAGGTGGTGTCGCTGCACTGGATGCGCGCACCCAAGCACGCCCCCGAGGTCATCGCCGAAATCGAGCGCGCCGTCCTGCAGGCCTCGCCCTTCCCTCCCGCCACGCGCCTCGGTGCGGTCACGTGGACCGACACCTGGCTCTGGGACAAGAGCGGGCGCTTCCAACTCGACACCCTGACCGAAGGGCAGCAATAACAGGCTCACCCCCGGTCTTCGCGCACACATGCGTCGCCGCATGAGGACGGGACCAGCGATCACGACCCGCGGTAGGTGGAATAGCTCCACGGGGTCACGAGCAGCGGCACGTGGTAGTGCTGGTCGGTGTGCGCCACGCCGAAGTCCAGCGACACCTTATTGAGGAAATTGGGCTCGGGCAGCTTCACGCCGCGCGCCTTGAAATAACCCGCCACGTCGAACACCAGCCGGTAGGTGCCGACCTTGAGCGAGTCGTTGTCGTAGAGCGGCCCGTCGCTGCGGCCGTCCGAATTCAGCGTGAAGCGCTTCACCAGCGTGGCGGCGTCGCCTTGGGTGGTGTAAAGCGCCACCTCCATGCCGGCCGCGGGGCCGCCGTGCATCGTGTCGAGTACGTGGGTGCTCAGGCCCATGGGGCGCTCCTTCATCAGAACAAAAATCGTGCGGGAAATTCCGGTGGACAAAAGTGTATACAGTTACCGGCTTTGGGTCTATCATGAAAAACATGGAGTCCTCCACCACCCGTTCGATCGTCGACGCGCTGACCAAGGCGATCGTCGAGCACCGGCTGCAGCCCGGCACCAAGCTGGCTGAGCAAAAGCTGGCCGACCACTTCGGAGTGTCGCGCACGCTGGTGCGCCAGGCGCTGTTCCAGCTGTCGCAGAACAAGCTCATTCGCCTGGAGCCGGCGCGCGGCGCCTTCGTGGCCGCACCCGCGGTCGACGAGGCCAGGCAGGTGTTCAAGGTACGGCGCATGCTCGAAGCCGAGATGACGCGCGAGTTCGTGCGCACCGTCACGCCCGCGAAGATCAAGGCGCTCAAGGAGCATGTGGCGCTCGAAAAATCGGCCGTGTCGGGCGAAGACATCTCGGGCCGCACCGAGTTGCTCGGCGACTTCCACGTGCGCATGGCCGAGCTCATGGGCAACACGGTGCTGGCGCAGATCCTCGGCGAACTCATCTCGCGCTGCGCCCTCATCACGCTCATGTACCAGAGCGCCAGCGCGGCCGAGCATTCCAACGACGAGCACGCCGACATCGTGAAGGCGCTGGCCGCGCGCGACGAGGAGCGCGCCGTGCGCCTCATGACCGAACACCTGGAGCACGTCGAGGCCAACCTGACCTTCGACCGCAAAGTTCCGACCAACGACATCTCGCTGGCGCTGTCATGACCCACCCCCGTTGCTGCTCACTTCGTGTAGCCGCCTCCCCCTCAAGGGGGCAACACCAGTGGCCCGGCAAAGCCGGTTCCACGGTGTTTCCCGAATGAGCCGCGACCACCTGACACGATCGCTCTTGATATGACCGTCTACGACACCACCCTGCCCTACCCGCGCGACCTCGTCGGCTACGGCCGCAACCCGCCGCACGCCCAATGGCCCGGCGGCGCGCGCATCGCGGTGCAGTTCGTCCTCAACTACGAAGAGGGCGGCGAGAACGCCACGCTGCACGGCGACGCGGGCTCCGAACAATTCCTCTCCGAGATGTTCAACCCGGCGAGCTTCCCGGACCGGCACATCAGCATGGAAGGCATCTACGAATACGGCTCGCGCGCCGGCGTGTGGCGCATCCTGCGCGAGTTCGAGAAGCGCGGCCTGCCGCTCACCGTCTTCGGCGTGGGCATGGCGCTCGCGCGCTACCCCGAGCTGGCCGCGGCCTTCAAGGAGCTGGGCCACGAGATCGCCTGCCACGGCTGGCGCTGGATCCACTACCAGAACCTCGACGAGGCCACCGAGCGCGAGCACATGCGCCTGGGCATGGAAGCCATCGAGAAGCTCACGGGCGAACGAGCCCTGGGCTGGTACACCGGCCGCGACAGCCCGCGCACGCGCCGCCTCGTGGCCGACTACGGCGGCTTCGAATACGACAGCGACTATTACGGCGACGACCTGCCCTTCTGGATGAAGGTGCAGAAGACCGACGGCACGGTGGTGCCCCAGCTCATCGTCCCCTACACGCTGGACTGCAACGACATGCGCTTTGCGCTGCCGCAGGGTTACTCGCACGCCGACCCGTTCTTCCAGTACATGAAAGACACCTTCGACGCGCTCTATGCCGAAGGCGATCCGCAAGGCGACAACAGCCCCAAGATGATGAGCATCGGCATGCACTGCCGGCTGCTCGGGCGGCCCGGCCGCATCACGGCGCTGCAGCGCTTTCTCGATCACATCGGCCAGCACGACGGCGTGTGGGTCTGCCGGCGCCTGGACATCGCACGCCACTGGAAGCAGGCCCATCCGTTCGAAACGGCCACCAAAGGAAGCTGACCATGAGCCTCACCATCGAACAACTCAACGCAGCCGCGCCGGCCGAAGCCGTCGCGCTGCTCGACGGCATCTACGAGCACTCGCCCTGGATCGCCCAGCGCGCACTGGCCGCACGCCCCTTCCGCTCGCTCGCGCACCTCAAGCATGCGCTGGTGCAGGCGCTGGCCGCGTCGTCGGCCGATGAGCAGATCGGCCTGATTCGCGCCCACCCCGAACTCGCGGGCAAGGCCATGGTGAGCAAGACGCTGACCGCCGAATCGACCAACGAGCAAAGCAAGGCCGGCCTGACCGACTGCACGCCCGACGAGTTCGCGAAGATCCAGCAGCTCAACGCCGACTACAACGCGAAGTTCGGCTTTCCGTTCATCCTCGCGGTGCGCGGGCCGCGCGGCACGGGCCTGTCCAAACGCGAGATCATCGACACCTTCGAGCGCCGGCTGTTCAACCACCCGGCCTTCGAGCTCGGCGAAGCGCTGCGCAACATCCATCGCATTGCCGAGATCCGGCTCGACGACAAGTTCGGCGCCAACATCTCGCTCGGCAACGACGTGTGGGACTGGCAGGAAGCGCTCTCGGTGCACACCGATCCCGGCTATGCCGAAAAGGGCCAGCTCACCGTCACCTACCTGACCGACGCGCACCGCGCCTGTGCCGCGCAGATCTCCGGCCTGATGCGCGAGTGCGGCTTCGACTCGGTGCACATCGATGCGGTCGGCAACGTGGTGGGCCGCTATGAAGCCGCAGGCTTCATCGAAGGTTCTGGCGTCACGCCCGATGCGAAGGCCCTCCTCACCGGCTCGCACTACGACACCGTGCGCAACGGCGGCAGGTACGACGGCCGCCTGGGCATCTTCGTGCCGATGGCCTGCGTTCGCGAGCTCAAGCGCCAAGGCAGGCGCCTGCCCTTCGCTTTCGAGGTGGTGGGTTTTGCCGAAGAAGAAGGCCAGCGCTACAAGGCCACCTTTCTAGGGTCGGGCGCACTCATCGGCCACTTCGACCCGCGCTGGCTCGACCAGAAGGATGCCGACGGCGTCACCATGCGCGAGGCCATGCAGAACGCGGGCCTCAGGCCGGAAGACATTCCGAAGATCCAGCGCGATCCGGCGCGCTACCTCGGCTTTGTCGAGGTGCACATCGAACAGGGGCCGGTGCTCACCGAACTCGACCTGCCGCTGGGCATCGTCACCTCCATCAACGGCAGCGTGCGCTACGTGGGCGAAGTGATCGGCATGGCCAGCCACGCCGGCACCACGCCGATGGACCGCCGCCGCGACGCGGCCGCCGCGGCGGCCGAACTCATTCTGTACACCGAGCAGCGCGCCGCGAAAGACGGCGACTCGGTCGGCACCGTGGGCATGCTCGAAGTGCCCAGCGGCTCGATCAACGTGGTGCCGGGCCGCTGCAAGTTCAGCCTCGACCTGCGCGCGCCCAACAACACCCAGCGCGATGCGCTTGCCACCGACGTGGTCGACGAACTGAAAGCCATCTGCGAGCGCCGCGGCGTGCGCTATGAGCTCGAGGAGACCATGCGCGCCGCCGCCGCGCCCAGCGCGCCCGCCTGGCAGCAGCGCTGGGAGAAGGCCGTCGATGCGCTGGGCATTCCGCTCTTCCGCATGCCCAGCGGCGCCGGCCACGATGCGATGAAGCTGCACGAGGTGATGCCGCAGGCCATGCTCTTCGTGCGCGGCATCAACTCGGGCATCAGCCACAACCCGCTCGAATCGAGCACCAACGACGACATTCAATTGGCCGTGCAGGCCTTCCAGCACCTGCTGGACAACCTCGCCGCCGAACAAGCTCACTGAAAAGAAAAAACATGACCGACTACGCCAAGCTCGACGCCTGGATCGACGCCCACTTCGACGAGGAAGTGCAGTTCCTGCAGCAACTGGTGCGCGTGCCCACCGACACGCCGCCCGGCAACAACGCGCCGCATGCCGAGCGCACGGCCGAGCTGCTGAAAGATTTCGGCCTTGAGGCCGAGAAGCATGCCGTGCCGGCACAGGAGGTGAAGGACTACGGCCTCGAATCGCTCACCAACCTGATCGTGCGCCGCCAATACGGGAGCGGCGGCCGCACCGTGGCGCTCAACGCGCACGGCGACGTGGTGCCGCCTGGAGACGGCTGGACGCACGACCCTTATGGCGGCGAGATCGAAGGCGGCAGCCTCTACGGCCGCGCAGCCGCCGTGAGCAAGAGCGATTTCGCGAGCTTCACCTTCGCGCTGCGCGCGCTCGAAGCCGCGGCCAAGCCGACCAAGGGCAGCGTCGAACTGCACTTCACCTACGACGAGGAATTCGGCGGCATCCTCGGCCCGGGCTGGCTGCTCAAGCAAGGCCTCACCAGGCCCAACCTGATGATCGCGGCCGGTTTCAGCTACGAGGTGGTCACGGCCCACAACGGCTGCCTGCAGATGGAAGTGACGGTGCACGGCAAGATGGCCCACGCGGCCATTCCGACGACCGGGGTCGATGCCTTGCAGGGCGCGGTGAAGATCCTCAATGCGCTCTACGCACAGAACACGCTCTACCAGCAGGTGACGTCGAAGGTCGAAGGTATCACGCACCCCTACCTCAACGTGGGCCGCATCGAAGGCGGCACCAACACCAACGTGGTGCCCGGCAAGGTGGTGTTCAAGCTCGACCGCCGCATGATCCCCGAAGAGAACCCGGTCGAGGTCGAGGCGACGATCCGCAAGGTGATCGCCGATGCGGCCGCCGAGAGCGCCGGCATCACGGTGGAGATCAAGCGCCTGCTGCTCGCCAATTCGATGCAGCCGCTGGCTGGCAACAAGCCGCTGGTCGATGCCATCCAGAAGCACGGCCAGGAACTGTTCGGCGAGCCGATCAAGGCCATGGGCACGCCGCTTTACACCGACGTGCGCCTCTACGGAGAAGCCGGCATTCCGGGCGTGATCTACGGCGCGGGGCCGCGCACCGTGCTCGAGTCGCACGCCAAGCGCAACGACGAGCGCGTGGTGCTCGAAGACCTGCGCCGCGCCACCAAGGTGATTGCGCGCACGCTGAGCGACCTGCTGGCCTGAGCTTTTCTTACGCGGCGGTCCGCGTCTTCAGGCTGGCGACATAGCTGTTGCGCGTGCCGGTGACGTGGGCGCGCATCAGCTTTTCGAACTTGGCGAAATCGCCGGCACGGAACAGCGCGAGAAGCTGCGAGTGCTGCTCGAAGCCCGCTGTGTGCAGCACATCGGCCGGCGCTGAAAGGTGCGTGCGCAGCGCCGCGATCTTGGTCGCCGCGGTGGCGTAGGCGGCTTGCATGTACGGGTTGCCGCAGTGTTCGAAGAAGGCCTCGTGCAGCCGCGTATCGGCACGCCCATAGCGCACCGCGTCGCGCGCCGCGCGCGCCTCTTCCATCTCGTCGATCGCCGCCTGCAGTGCCGCGGCCGCGGCGTCGCGCGCGTTCTGGTACGCGAGTTCGGCCGCGCGCGGCTCCAGCAGGCAGCGGAATTCGCAAATCGCCGTGATGTCGGCCTCGCTGGGCTCGAACACGTAACTGCCGCGCTGCGGCCGTATCACCACCAGTCCCGCCAGCTGCAGCAGGTTCAGCGCCTCGCGCACCGGCGTGCGGCTGACGCCGAACGAGGTCGCGAGCGACTCCTCCGGAATCATCGCGCCCAAGGCAAATTCGCCGTCGATGATGGCTTCGCGCAGGCGCTGCGCCACCTGGGACGCGAGTGATTTGGGGGCTTCGATCTTGAATCGGGTGGTTGGTGGCACGGCGCAATGGACTGTTGAGACTGGGCGGAAACGACCGGGTTGCTTATAGCCGACCAGCGCCGGCAAACGGAAGTCGGTGCAAATACCGATGTCCTAGTACCTTACATACAAGATGATACCGCCAACTTTCTTCGAACGGATGGCCATGTCTCTTGTGTCCCCTGCGGCTGTGCCACAGCCCCTGCTCGCACTGCGCGATGCCCTCGGCGAGACTTGCGTGCTGATCGGCGAGGCTGTGCCCCAGCGCAACCGCAACGACTGGAGCACCCAGCCGCCGACACACCCGCTAGCGGTGGTCCGCCCGGTCGATGCGGCAGGCGTTTCCGCGGCGTTGAAGGCCTGCCGCGCTGCCGGCCTCTCGGTGGTGCCCCAGGGAGGGTTGACCGGCCTGTGCGGCGGCGCCCGCCCCGAAGACGGCTGGGTGGCCCTGTCGCTGGAGCGCATGGTCGGCATCGAGGAGATCGACCCCGCCAGCGCCACGATGACGGTGCTTGCCGGCACGCCGCTCGAGCTGGTGCAGCGCGCGGCGGCCGAGGCCGGCTTCTATTTCGCGCTCGACCTGGGCGCGCGCGGCTCCTGCGCCATCGGCGGCAACCTGTCGACCAATGCGGGCGGCAACCGCGTGATCCGCTACGGCATGGCGCGCGAACTGGTGCTCGGCCTGGAGGTCGTGCTGCCCGACGGCACCGTGATGACCAGCCTCAACAAGATGCTGAAGAACAACGCCGGCTACGACCTCAAGCACCTGTTCATCGGCAGCGAGGGCACGCTGGGCATCATCACCCGCATCGTGCTGCGCCTGCATCCGCAGCCGGGCTGCACGCTGTCGGCGCTGTGCGCCCTGCCCGACTACGACGGCGTGGTGCGCCTGCTGGGTGCCGCGCGCGGCGGCCTGGGGCCTTTGCTCTCGGCCTTCGAGGTGATGTGGCCCGACTACTGGCAGGTGGTGACCGAGCGGGTGGGCGTGCGCGATCCGCTGACCGGCGTGGCCGGCGGCGCAGGGCACGGGCACTACGTGCTCGTCGAAGTGCAGGGCACCGACGAGGCGATCGACGGCCCGCGCTTCCAGCGCTGGCTCGAGCGGCTGATGGAAGACGGCGCGCTGGCCGACGCGGCGGTGGCGCAGTCGGTGGCCGACACGCAGTCGTTCTGGGCGCTGCGCGATGCCTGTGCCGAGTTCTTTCCCACGCTGGGCCCGCACGTTTCCTATGACGTCGGTCTCGCCGTGAAGTCGATGGACGCTTATGTGCGCGCCTGCAAGGCGGCGCTGGCCGCGCGCATCCCTGGCTGCGAGAGCGTCTACTACGGCCACATCGGCGATGGCAACCTGCACCTGGTGGCGTGGGTTTCCGGCCTCTCCGTGGAGCACCAGCCCAAGGACGCGATGGACGAAGTGATCTACGGCCTGGTGCGCGAGTTCGGCGGCACGGTGTCGGCCGAGCACGGCATCGGCACCGCGAAGAAACGCTGGCTCGGCCATGCGCGCAGCCCCGAGGAGATCGCGCTGATGAAGACGCTGAAGGCCGCCCTCGACCCCACGGGCCTGCTCAACCCCGGCAAGGTGATCTGACCGTGGCCAGCACCTTCATCGACCGGATGTTCAAGGCCACCGAGGCCCTGCTCGCGGCCTTGCTGCTGGGCATGGTGCTGATGGTGTTCGGCAACGTGGTGCTGCGCTACGCCTTCAACTCGGGCATCCAGGTGTCGGAAGAACTGTCGCGCTTCTTCTTCGTCTGGCTCACCTTCATCGGCGCCATCGTCGCGATGCGCGACGGCGCACACCTCGGCATGGACGGCTTCGTCAGCCGGCTGTCGCGGCGCGGCAAGCTGGCCTGCCTGGCTGCCAGCCAGGCGATCGTGCTGGTCTGCTGCGCCATGCTGTTCTGGGGCACCTGGCAGCAGCACGAGGTCAATGCCACCACCAAGGCGCCGGTCACGCAGATCTCGATGATCTGGGTCTTCGGCGTCGGCTACCTGACCAGCCTTGCCATCGGCGCCCATGCGCTGCACGCGCTGTGGCGCATTGCCAGTGGCCGCTTGCGCGACGACGAACTGGTGCAGGTGACCGAGAGCGAGGAGATACCGCACGACACGGCCCACCCCGGAGCTCGGCCATGACGATCGCCGTCTTCACGCTTTCGCTGCTCGGCGCCATGATGCTGGGCACGCCGATCGCGTTCGCCCTGCTGATCTGCGGCGGTGCGCTGATGGTGTCGCAGGGCCAGATCGACACCACCATCCTGTCGCAGAAACTGGTGGAGGGCGCCGACAGCTTTCCGCTGCTGGCGATTCCTTTCTTCATGCTGGCCGGCGAGCTGATGAACGCCGGCGGCATTTCGCGGCGCATCGTCAACTTCGCGCTGGCCTGGGTCGGCCACCTGCGCGGCGGGCTCGGCCTGGTGGCGATCTTCGCCTCGGTGGTGATGGCGGCCATCTCCGGCAGTGCGGCCGCCGACGCCGCGGCCATCGGGGCGATGCTGATCCCGATGATGCGCCAGGCCGGCTACGACGTGCCGCGTTCGGCCGGGCTGATCGCTGCCGGAGGCGTGATCGCGCCGGTGCTCCCGCCGTCGATCGGACTGATCGTGTTCGGCGTCATCGCCAACGTCTCGATCGGCAAGCTGTTCCTGGCCGGCATCGCACCGGGGCTGCTGATGGGGGTTTCGCTGGTGATCGCCTGGCAGTGGGTGGCGCGGCGCGACAAGGTGATCGTGCAGCCGCGCCAGACGATGGCCGCGCGCGGCCGCGCCGCGGTCGACGGCTTCTGGGCGCTCCTGATGCCGCTGGGGATCATCGGCGGCCTGAAGTTCGGCATCTTCACGCCCACCGAGGCCGGCGTCGCGGCCTGCGTCTATGCCTTCGTGCTCGGCGCCTTCGTCTATCGCGAACTGAACTTGCGCCAGTGCTATGGCCTCCTCGTGTCGGCGGCGAAGAGCACCGCCGTGGTGGTGTTCCTGATCGCGGCGGCGCTGGTGTCGGCCTGGCTGATCACCACCTCCGATGTGCCGTCGCAGGTGGCCGCGATGCTCCAGCCCTTCATGGGCAACAAGATCTTGCTGATGTTCGTGATCATGGTCATCGTGGTGATCGTTGGCACCGCGCTTGACTTCGCACCCACGCTGATGATCCTCACGCCCGTGCTCATGCCGGTGGTCAAGCAGGCGGGCATCGACCCGGTGTACTTCGGCGTGCTGTTCATCATGAACAACGCCATCGGCCTGATCACGCCGCCGGTGGGCATCGTGCTCAACGTGATGTGCGGCGTGGCCAAGATCTCGATGAAGGACCTGATGCGCGGTCTGTGGCCCTTCCTGTGGGCCGAACTCTTCGTGCTGCTTCTGCTGGTGCTGTTCCCGGCGCTGGTGCTGGTGCCGCTGAAGTGGCTGAGCTGATTTTTCAATACAACCAGGAGACATACGATGCCGATTCAACCCCGTCTTTCCCGCCTGCTCGCCGTGGCCCTGGCGGCCGGCCTGGCCGCCGGTGCCGCGCAGGCCCAGTTCAAGGAGCGCAGCTTCCGCGTCTCCAACGGCGTGAGCAAGGAGCACCCGATGGGCAACGGCCTTGCGAAGATGGGCGCCTGCACGCTCGAGAAGAGCGGCGGCAAGATGAAGATCCAGCCCTTCTGGGACGGCGCACTCGGCAGCGACCTCACCAGCACGCAGAGCGTGCGCACGGGCTCGCTGGACATGGTGATCACCTCGACCGCACCGGTGGTCTCCATCGTGCCGGAACTGGGCGTGTTCGACCTTCCCTTTCTCTTCAATACCTCCAGCGAGGCCGACAAGGTGCTCGACGGCAAGACCGGCGACTGGTTCGCCGCCAAGCTGCCGGCGGTCGGGCTGGTCAACCTCGCCTGGTGGGAAAACGGCTTTCGCCACACGACCAATTCCAAGCGGCCGATCAACAAGGTGGAGGATTTCGAGGGCGTGAAGATGCGCGTGATGCAGAACACCATCTTCCTCGACACCTTCAAGACCCTGGGCAGCAACGCCGTGCCGATGGCCTTCACCGAGGTCTATTCGGCGCTCGAGACCAAGACGGTGGACGGCCAGGAGAACCCCTTCACCAACATCGAGAACATGAAGTTCTACGAGGTGCAGAAATACCTCACGCTGACCAAGCACGCGTACAGCCCCACACTGGTGCTGTTCTCCCGGAAGATCTGGGACACGCTCTCGCCGCAGGAGCAGACCACGCTGCGCGAATGCGCACTGCAGGGCCGCGACGAGCAGCGCCGCGCCAACCGCGCGATGGAAGCGCGCAGCGTGGACAACCTGAAGGCAAAGGGCATGACGGTCAACGAGATCGCGCCGGCCGAGATGCAGCGCATCCGCGAGCGCTCGAGCGTGATCTACGAGCGCCATGCCAAGGCCATCGGCGACGAGGCGATCACCATGGTCACCTCCGAACTCAAGCGCATTCGTTCCAGCAACTGAGGTGAAGGATCCCGCGATGAGTCTTTCAGGAAAAGTCGCCTGGGTCACGGGCGGCGGCAGCGGCATCGGACTGGCCGGCGCGACCGATCTGGCACGAGCCGGCTGCAGGGTCGTCATCTCCGGGCGCAAGGCGCCCAAACTCGACGCAGCCGTCGAAGCGGCCGAGCGCCTGGGCGCGCCGCGCGGCGCCATCACGGCCGCGCCGCTGGACGTGGCGGATGCGGCGGCCGTCGCGGAGGTGGCGCGGAGGATCGAGGCCGAGCTCGGCCGCGTCGACATCCTGGTCAACAGCGCAGGCATCAATTTTCCCAAGCGGTACTGGTGCGAAACCGACGCGCCCACGTTCGAGCAGGTGGTCGCCGTCAACCTGAACGGCGCCACCTATTGCACGCTGGCGGTGGCCAAGGGCATGCGCGCGCGCCGAGAGGGCACAGTGATCAACGTCGCCTCCTTCGCGGGCTGGCACTACGAGTACATGACCGGCCCGGCCTACACCGCCAGCAAGGCCGCGCTGATGGCGCTCACGCATTCGTTCAACATCGAGGAATGCGTCAACGGCCTGCGCGCGACCGCGCTGTGTCCGGGCGAAGTCGCCACGCCGATCCTGAAGAAGCGGCCGGTGCAGCCCAGCGAGGCGGACAAGGCGCGCATGCTGCAGGAGGCCGACCTCGGGCGCACGATCCGTTTCATCGCCGAGATGCCGCCGCACGTGTGCATCAACGAGCTGGTGATCTCGCCGGTGTGGAACCGCACCTACGTCGCGGGCGAGGCGTTGAAACGCAAGGCGGCGCCATGAGGCAGACCGCCTGCGAAGGGCCGGTGGTGGCGATCACCGGGGCCGGCCAGGGCATCGGCCGGGCGCTGGCACGGGCCTTCCATGCACAGGGCGCCCGGGTGGTCGTTTCGGACATCGATGCCGCGTCCTGCGCGGCCGCGGCGGACGAACTGCAAACGCTGGGCGTGCCGGCCGACGTGACGCGCGCCGAGCATTGCGCCGCGCTGGTCGAGCGCACGGCCTCTGAATTCGGCCGCCTCGACGTGATGGTTTGCAACGCCGGCATCATGCAGCTCAAGCCGCTGCTCGAGCTGGACGGCAGCGACTGGGACCGCATGCTCGGCGTCAACGTGAAGGGCAGCTTCCTCACGCTGCAGGCGGCGGCGCGGCAGATGCTGGCGCAACCGCCGCTCGCCGAAGGCCGGCCGCGCGGCAAGATCCTGCTGATGGCCTCCATCGCCGGGCGCAGCGGCGCCGGCCCGATCGCGGCGGTGATACCGCACTACCGCGCCAGCAAGGCGGCGGTGATCAGCCTGACCCAGTCGGCGGCCATCACCTTCGCGCCGCAGATCACCGTCAATGCGATCTGCCCCGGGCTGGTGGAGACCGACATGTGGCAGCGCATGGACCGCGACTGGACCGCACTGCAAGGCGTGCCGCAAGGCCAGGCGTGGCAGCAGCGCGTGGCCGCCGTGCCGATGGGCCGCGCGCAGACCCCCGACGACGTGGCCGACCTGGCGATGTTCCTCGCCTCGCAGGCGGCCGACTACATGACGGGCCAGTCGATCAACATCGACGGCGGCCTCATGATGAATTGAAGCCATGGCCTCGCATCCCGCACTGTCCCTGAAGGCGCTGCTCGCCGCCGGCCCCATCGTCCAGGCGCCCGGCGCCTACGACGCGCTGAGTGCGCGCCAGATCGAGCGCGCCGGCTTCCCGGCCATCTACATGACCGGCTTCGGCGCTACCGCATCGCGGCTGGGCCAGCCCGACATCGGCCTCATGACGCAGACCGAGATGACCGGCCACGCACGCGACATGGTGCGTGCCGTCGGCGTGCCGGTGATCGCCGATGCCGACACCGGCTACGGCGGCCCGTCGAACATCGAGCGCACCGTGCGCGAGTACGTCCAGTCCGGCGTGGCCGCCATTCACCTCGAGGACCAGGTGGCGCCCAAGCGCTGCGGCCAGATGGCCGGCATCCGGCTGATCGACGCGCGCGAGAACGAGCGCCGGCTGCGCTGCGCGGTGGCCGCGCGCGGCAGCGACCCGATGCTGATCATCGGGCGCACCGACGCATTGCCCGCCGCCGGCATCGACGAGGCGCTGGCGCGCGCCAAGCGCTGGCAGGACGCGGGCGTCGACCTGGTCTTCGTCGACGGCATCAAGAAGATCGCCGAGGTGGAGGCCGTGGCCAGGCGCCTGCCCGGGCCGAAGATCGTCTCCATCGTCGACGGCAACGAAACCACCGCTCTGAGCGCAGCCGACCTGCAGGGCATGGGCTTCGCCGTGGTGCTGTATGCAGTGACGGCCCTGTTCAGCGCTGCGCTGGCCGTCGAGCAGGCGCTGGCCCGCCTGCGGCGGGACGGCACGCCGCGCGACGTGCCCTCGCTCGCCTATGCCGACTTCACCCGCATCGTCGGCCTGCCGGCCCATCAGCAACTCGACGCGCACTTTGGCGCCGAGGGCTGAAACGCACTTCGTCTTCCTTGTCCCCAACCCTTCATCTTCGAAAGCCCGATCTTGAACACCCCCTCCACCGTTCCCTACACCGGCATCTGGCCCGCCCTGCTGACCCCGCTCGACGAGAAGCTCGGCATCGACACCCCCCGCTTCGCCGCGCACGCGTTGCGCCTGCTCGACGCCGGCTGCACCGGCGTGACGCCTTTCGGCACGACCGGCGAAGGCCCGTCCTTCAGCGTGAGCGAACGGATGAATGCACTGGCCGGCCTGGTCGCCCACGGCGTGCCTGCCGGGCGCATCCTGGCTTCCACCAGCTGTGCCGCGCTGCCGGATGCGTTCGCGCTGACCCGGCATGCGGTGGAGCTGGGCGCCTACGGCTGCCTGCTGCTGCCGCCCTTCTTCCTCAAGGGCGTTCCCGACCAGGGAGTGATCGACGCCTACCGATGGATCATCGACGGCGTCGCCGATTCGCGGCTGCGCATCGTGCTGTATCACATCCCGCAGGTGGCGGGCGTGGGGCTGAGCCACCACGTGATCCGTACGCTGAAGACGCTGTACCCGGAGACAATCGTGGGCCTGAAGGACAGCGGCTGCAAGCGCGAGGATTCGCTGGCCTACGCCGAGGCGTTCATGCCGCCGATGCAGGTGTGGGTAGGCAACGAGCCGGACCTTCAGACGATGGCCGCACGCGGCAGCCTCGGCGCCGTCAGCGGCATCGCCAATGTGATGCCGCGCCTCGTGCAGCGCCTGGTCGGAGGCTCCACGCAGCCCCAGGTCGACCAGCAGCGCGTGCTGGACCTCCTCAAGATTCTCGGCGGCTACGGATTGACGGCCGCCTTCAAGGGCTTGATGGCTGCCCTCGACGATGCGCCGGGCTGGATGCGGGTGCGGCCGCCGCTGGTGGCGCTGGATGCGGCCGAGTACGAACGGCTGGCGGCCCAGCTGCGCGCCTTCGGCATCGATCGCGACCGCGACTGAGGCCAGCCCTCGCGCCGTAACCCGACCATGGCACGAGGTCAGCCGGCTTCTTTTCGCGACCCGTTCGCGCTGGCAGCAATCTCCCGCGTCACCTGGAGAAACTTCTCCACGTCGGCGGCCGAGTGGCAGTGCAGCGGCGAAACCCGCACCGTGCCTTCGAGGCCGAAGGAGTCGAGCATGCGCTTCGAATAGATGCTGCTCGCCGCGCGCTCGTACACGGTGACGCCGCGCTTTCCGTACTCGACCACCGCCTGCGTGCAGTCGAGGCGCTCGAAGCCGATGCCGATGATCAGGTCGCGCTTGGTCAGGTCCGGATGATCGAGGAAGACCCTGACGCCTTCGATCCGGCGCAAGCCCCTGGCCTTGCCGCTCCCGTCGAGCAGCGCCGCGAGCAAGGCCCGCTCGTGCAGCTCGATGTGCGCGATGCCCGCCTCGAACAGCGCGCGGCGCCCGGTGGCGTCCGAAAAATGGCCGCCGAGCCAGCACACGTAATCCACGATTTCGGTGAGCACGGCAAACTGCCAGGGCGCGGAGCTGCCCAGGTCCCAGAAGTCGGGCTTCTTGCCCGCGAGCTTGTGGTGCGGCAGCAGCGCTGCGCGGTCCGACACCCATGAGAGCCCCGAGCCACGGCAGCCGAAGAATTTGTAGGGCGCCATGTTGATGCCATCCACAGGCGTCTTCTGCAGGTCGATCAGGCCGTGCGGCGCATGCTGCACGGCGTCCACCACGATGTAGAGATCGGGCTTGATCTCGCGCGCGCGCCGGACGATCTGTTCCATGTCGAGCTTGGCACCCGAGATGTTCGATGCATAGATCACGTTGAGCAGGCAGGTGTTTTCGTCCACCAGCCGGACGATCTCGTCGGCATCGACGCCGCCGGTCTCGGGATTGCTCTTTGCCACCCGCAGTTCGCGGCCGGATTTGCCCGCGTAGAGACTCATGGCGTCGAACGACGAGGGGTGCTCGAGCACGGTGGTGACCATGTTCGTGCCCGGCACGTTCTCGGCCACCGCGCGCACCATGTCGAACATCGCGCCCGATGCCGTCAGCGATGCATAGACGCTGCCGCCCCGCGCATTGAGGATGGTGCGCACGTCGGCCGCAGCCCTGGCCTGGATTTCCTGGAGCTCGACGGCCGTGGCGTGAATGCGCTCCGCGTTGTCGGGAATGGCGTCGACCTGCGCGAAGCGCTCGACCGCCGCCTTCAGCCGGAACGAGCCGCCCGCGTTGTCGAAGTAGAGGCGCTCGCGCCCGTGGTGGTCGTGGTCGACATGGAGAAAGCGCTGCTTCACCTCGCGCATCAGCGCGTCGGGAAACGCCAGCCCGTTGGCATGGTTCGGTTGTTGTTCCGACATCCTCAAACGCCCTTGTTGTTCGGGTTCTTGTAGACCTCGCGCACGGCGTCGGACATCGGGAAGTTGAGGTTCACGTTGCGCGGAGGAATGGGCGCCATGAACCACTTGGCATAGAGCTTGTCGATGGCGCCCGACTTCATCATCTCGGTCACGGTCTGGTCGACGATCGCCTTGAACTCGGGGTCGTCCTTGCGCATCATGATGCCGTAGGGTTCCTGCCGCAGCACGTCCTTCAGCAGCTTGTAGTCGGAGGCGTTGGGCTGGTTGGCGATGAGGCCGGCCAGCTGTACGTCGTCGAGCACGTAGGCCACGGCGCGGTCGCTCGCGAGCAGCAGGAAGGCGTCGGCCGTGTCCTTGCCCGCAATTTCCTGCACCTCGATGTTCTCGGTCTTGCGGAAGCCGCGCAGCAGCTGCATCGAGGTGCTGCCGGCCACCGTGGCCACGGTCTTGCCCTGCAGGTCGGCGATCGAGTTGATGCCCGAGTTCTTCTTCACTGCGGCGGTGATGTTGGTGACGAAATGGCTCGGCGCAAAGTCGACCTGCTGCTGGCGCTGCACCGTGTTGGTGGTGGTCGCGCAGTCGAGGTCGACCGTGCCGTTCTGCACCAGCGGAATGCGGTTGGTCGAATTGAGCAGCGTGTAGCGCACCTCGATCTTCTGCAGGCCGAGCTTGGCCTTGATGGCGTCGACCACCTTCAGGCAGATCTCGTTGGTGAAGCCGATGGGCGCGCTTTCGGCGCCGGTCTTGTAGGAAAACGGAATCTGCGTGTCGCGGCTGCCGATCTGCACCGTGCCGGTTTCCTTGATCTTGCGCAGCGTCGGGCTCTCTTGAGAGGCGGCAGCACCGCAGAACAGCGCAATGCTGGCGCCGAGCACGAGGGACTGTTTGAGGTTCATGGAATGTTCCTTTGAAGATGAGGCAGGAAGTACACAGGGCAGGACCGGAGCGAATCTTCTGCGCACCTTCAAATTTCTAAAAGCGATTTTTTGTGATTGAATAACATGAATAAAAGTATTCAATCCAAAGGGCACGCACCGTGATGACCTTCAAGCAGCTCGAAGCCCTGTACTGGATCGCCAAGCTCGGCGGCTTCGCCCAGGCGGCCAACCAGCTTCACACCTCGCAGTCGGCCGTGTCCAAGCGGGTGCATGAACTCGAGCTGCTGTTCGACACGGAGCTTTTCGACCGCAGCCAGCGCGCCGCGCGCCTGACCGAAAAAGGCGAAGAGATGTTCGTCCTCGCGGCCAGGCTGCTCGAGCAGCGCGACGCCGCCGTCGAGCAGTTCGGCAAGCCGGGCGTGGTGGAGCGCCGGCTGCGCATCGGCGTGACCGAACTGACTGCGATGACATGGCTGCCGCGGCTCGTCGGCCTGATCCAGCAGCACTATCCCAAGGTCATTCTCGAGCCCGACGTCGACGACAGCCTGCAATTGCGCGACAAGCTGCTGGCCGACGAACTCGACCTGGTGATCGTGCCCGACACCTTTGCCGATTCGCGCATGCAGAGCAAGGCCATCGGCCAAGTGGAAAGCGCCTGGATGTGCAAGCCCGGCGTGGTGCCAGCCACCGGCAGCATGCGGCTGCACGAACTCGCGCGGCACCGCATGCTGGTGCAGGGCAAGAACTCCGGCACCGGCCGCGCCTACGACGCCTGGATGAAGGACCAGGGCGTGCAGCCGTCCGACACCATCGTGGTGAGCAACCTCGTGGCGCTGACCGGGCTCACGGTGTCCGGGCTGGGCGTGAGCTACCTTCCGCGCCAGTGCCTGGACCCGCTCGTTTCGGCCGGCATGCTCGCCGTGATCGACGTGGTGCCTGCCCTGCCGGTGGTGCGCTACGTGGCCATGCACAAGGGCGAGCACCGCAGCGCGCTCACATCCTCCATCGTGATGCTGGCGCAGGAATGCTGCGATTTCACGCGCATGTTCCAGGCCCAGGCCGACGAAGATCCCGACAGATGAGCAAGCTGCTGGTGCACACTTGCCACTCGCCTTGTCTCCCACCCCCGCCTCTTCCGCACATGAAACCCCGCAAGCAAACCTCGTCCACACCCAACATCCGGGTCGCGCCCAGCGGGGTGCACGGGCTCGGTGCATTTGCGGCGTGCGACCTGCCGGCCGAGGCATTCCTCGGCCTCTACGAAGGCCGGCGCTACACACCGCAGGAGATTGCGGCCAAGTCGTGGAACGACCAGCTCACCTACCTGTTCACGCTCTCCAACCACGAGACGATCGACGGCGCCAAGGGCGGCAACGGCACGCGCCACCTGAACCACGCCTGCGATCCCAACTGCGAGGCGGTCGAGGAATACGACGACGCGGGCGAGCTGATGCTCAAGTTCCAGACCCTCGTGCCGGTGGACGCGGGCGACGAGCTGTTCATCGACTATTCCCTGACCGCGGACGATGGTTCGCCGGCCGAAAAATACCCCTGCCGTTGCGGCTCGCCGAACTGCCGCGGGACCATGCTCGCGCCGCTGGAGGCGGACTGAGCGGGCGCCGCAAGAGCGCCGGCTAGAGCATGTCGCCGGCCGAGAGCGAGGGCGTCTGGGCGATGCGCTCCGAGATCACGCGGCAGGATTCCAGCAGCGGCGCCACATAACTCTGCAGCGGATCTTCCTTCTGGCGGAACACCAGCGTGCTGACGCTGATCGCAGCCACCGGCGCACCGCCCGTGCCACGGATGACGGCCCCGAAGCAATAGATGCCGGGTTCGTTTTCCTCGTTGTCCACCGCCCAGCCGCGCTCGCGGACCTCGCGGATCACTGCCTGCAGCTGCGCTGGGTCGACCGGCGTGTTGGCGGTGTAGCGCGGCATCGGCAGGTCCTTGAGCAGCGCCTTGACCGCGCCGTCGTCGAGCGCTGCCAGGTAGGCCTTGCCGACGGCCGTCGAGTGCAGCGACACGCTGGTGCCGATGCGCGAGGCCATTCGCACGGCACTCGGGCTCTCGAGCTTCTCGATGTAGACCATGCTCGTGCCGTTGGGCACGGCCAGGTGCACCGTCTCGCCGGTCACGTCGCGCAGGCGCTTGAGTTCGTCCACCGCCGCCAGGCGCAGCTCGGAGCGGCCCCAGCTGCGGCTCGCCAGCTGGATCAGGCGCGGACCCAGCGCGAAGGTGGCGCCATGCGACTGCTCCGCCAGCAGGCGCTCGGCCACCAAGGCAGCGACGATGCGATGTACCGTGGGCCGCGGAAAGCCGGTCGCGCGCATCAGCGCCGCAACGTTCATCGGCTCTTGCGCATCCGCCACCAGTTGCAGCACCTGCATGAACTTGGAGAACGCGGCGGTGCCCGCCACTTGCGGCTGCACGCGCGCCGGCGGGGCACGGGAACTGGAGGATGCGGGCATCGAACGACGATTGGAAGGAAGTGGGCTCGGGCGGTGGCCTTCGATTATCCCCACGAACTTCCGGGCGCCCTCCCTTCGTCCAGGTCGGATTGGCGAGCCGCGCTCAGCTCACCATGTAGCCGCCGTCGACCGGCAGGATCACCCCGGTCATGAAGGCCGCGGCCGGCGTGCACAGGAACATCGCGGCGCGCGCCACGTCGTCCGGCGTGCCCCAGCGGCCCATGGGCGTGCGTGCCAGGATGGGGCCGGCGCGCGCCGGGTCGTCCTGCAGCGCCTGTGTCAGTGGCGTCGCGATCCAGCCCGGTGCCACCGCGTTGACGCGGATGCCATCGGCCGCATAGGCGATCGCCAGCGACTTGGTGAGTTGCGCCACGCCCCCCTTGCTGGCCGCATAGCCAGGCACCAGGCCGCCGCCGAAAAAACTCAGCATCGAAGCCATGTTGACGATGCAGCCGCCGCTGGCCTTGAGCCGCTCGCGCGTTGCGCTGCACACCCGCATGGTGCCGGTGAGGTTCACCGCGAGCACCTTCTCGAACACTTCGAGATCGTGCTCGGCGCCGCGCTGGATGATGCCGGCGCAGTTGAAGACAATGTCGAGCCGGTCGATGCCTGCCAACGCTGCGTCGAGGCTTGGCGCCGAGGTCACGTCGGCCTCCTTCACCTCGACGGCGGCATCCAGCGTACCGTCGCCCTTGCCCAGCCCGATGGCGGTGACCCGGGCACCCAGCGCGGCCAGGTGGTTGGCGATGACAGCGCCGATGCCCTGGGTTGCACCGCTGACCAGCGCGCGCTTGCCATTGAAGAGTCTTGCTTGGTAGGTCATGGCGCCGGCACTCTCAGTTCTTGATGTCCAGCTTGCCCATCAGCGCCTTGAAGTAGGCGTTGTCCCTGGCCATGTTGGCCTTGAAGGCCACGTCGTCGGCATACGAGAAGCCCAGATTCTGCTTGTCCAGCACCTCGCGGAAGGCCGGCTCGCTGGCCGCCTTCTGGCTCAGGTTCTTCAGGTAGGCCACGACTTCCGGGGGCGTGTTCTTCGGCGCCGCGATGCCCCGCCAGGTACCGATAACCAGGTCGATCCCACGCTCCTTCAGGGTCGGCACCTTGTCGAAGCCCTTGACGCGCTGCTCGGCCATCACCGCCAGCGTCTTGAGCTTGCCGGCCTGCACGTACGTCGTCACTTCGGCTGGGCTCACTGCGACGGCGTCGATGTGGCCACCCAATAGCGCCAGCACAGCCGGGCCGGCACCCTGGAACGGCGTGTGGTTGAACTTGGCACCGGTCTTGTCTTCCAGCGCGGCGGCGGCGAGATGCCAGATGGAGCCATTGCCGGCATTGCCCATGCTCAGTTTGCCGCTGTCCTTCCTAGCCGCGGCAAGGAATTCCTCGACGGTGTTCCACGGTGCGTCCGCGCGCACGGTGATGGCGGATTGGTCCGCGTTCAGGCGGGCAATGGGCGTCAGGTCCTCATAGGTGAATTTCGCGAGGCCCATGTGCGGCAGCGTGGTGAGTTCCACCGTGACGACCGCCAGGCGGTAGCCGTCGGGCCTGGCATTGACCACGTCCTGCCAGCCGATCGCGCCACTGGCGCCCGGCTTGTTGACGATGATCATGCTCTGCGGCATGTGCTTGCGGGTGGCATCGGCAAAGGCACGTGCCAGGGCGTCGGTGCCGCCGCCCGGCTGGAAAGGCACCACCAGCTCGACGGGCTTGCTGGGGAAGTCGCGCGCCTGGGCCGATGCCGGACCGGCGGCAAGCAGGCCCGCGGCGGGCAGCAACGAAAGCACCGCCAGGCGGCGCAGGTTGCGGGCGAATCGAATCATGGAATGTCTCCGTGAGGTGAAAGAGATGAGGAAGGAAAAAAAGGGAGTGCAACGACTCAGTAAGTCGCGCGCCCGCCTGAAAGGTCGAACACCGCGCCGGTGTTGAAGCTGCACGATCCCGAGCAAAGCCAGGCCACCATTTCGGCCACTTCGCTGCTTTCGCCCAGCCGCTGCATGGGGCTCTTGTCGATCATGGCCTGCACGTGGGCGGGCGACATCTGCTCGAGGATGGGCGTGCGCACGGCGGCTGGCGCGATCGCATTCACCAGGATGCCGGTGCCCGCCAGTTCCTTGCCGAGCGACTTGGTCAATGCCAGCACGCCCGCCTTGGCCGAGCTGTAGGCGGAGGCGTTGGGCGTGCCCTCCTTGCCGGCCAGCGAGGCGATGTTGACGATGCGCCCTGCCCCGGCCCGGCGCAGATACGGCACCAGCGCGCGGCAGACGTGAAAGGTGCCGAGGAGGTTGACATCGACGATGCGGCGCCACGTCTTCGGGTCGTACTCGGCCAACGGCATGGTGGGGCCGGCAAGGCCGGCGCTGTTCACGACGAAGTCGATGCGGCCGAAACGGGCCGCGGTATCGCGGGCCGCGTCCTCGACGCCGGCCAGGTCGCTCACATCGACGCGCCAGGCGTCGTCGCTTGCAGCAGGCTCGGCCAGGTCCCACACGGCGACACGCGCTCCGCTTTCTCGCAAGCGTTGGACGACCTCCGCGCCGATACCGCTGGCGCCGCCGGTCACGACACCGGCCCGGCCCGCGAAGTCGTAGCGGGCCATTGCAAGGCGTCCGCCGGTCATCGAATGAACTGCTTGACGTAATCCGCACCCAGGCCGACGGCATCGAAGTGCTTGCGGCACATGTCGATCTTGGTGAACACGTCCTCGTAGCCGATGCCCTTGCCCCATGGATCGGTGTAGTACATGACCCCGTTGACCTGGAAATACGTGATCATTTCCTCGACGTCTTCGGGCACGTAGAGGGTGTGCGTTTCACCCGGCGGCTCGAAGACGTAGCTGCCTTCGGTCGCTTCCCAGTCATGTTCGAGGTAGCGCCAGCGGCCCTTCAGCACGAAGCCATGCACCGCCTGCGGATGGCGATGGCGGCTGAGCACCCCCGACTTGCGCACGCGCAGCAGATTCATCCAGTAACCCTGGCTCGCGTTCAGGCACAGCGGGCGGAACCACACGTTCTCGGCCTGCGGCACCCACAGGCGCTCGTCCGTCGGAATGGCGTGCGGCACCACGATCTCGGGCAGTGCGTCGGGCGGGTTCGGGTATTGGTAAGGGGTCTTCGGGTTCGGGTCGGAATCATCGAGTGGCATGCGGATTCGTCCATATTGTGGATGTATGTCCATATTATAGATTTCAACACCCCAGCCTCACCCCCGGGAATCTACGGATATATGAATTGCCGGATGGCCTTGATTGCACACTGTTTTTGTATACAAATAACGCACCCGATACCCGGCGCGAAATTCGCGCCGGAAAAACGGCCCCTCAACCCACCATTCGCACGAGGAAAGACCATGAGCACAGTCGTCAGCCAGGCCCCCGCGGGGGCGAGCGAAGCCGGCCATGCGCCGCATGCCGAATCCAACGCGCTGATCAAGCCCGGCTACCACCCGCGGCTGACCAACGAAGACCTGGCCCCGCTCAAGAAGCAGACCTGGGGCCAATACAACATCTTTGCGTTCTGGATGTCCGACGTGCACAGCGTGGGCGGCTACATCACGGCCGGCAGCCTGTTCGCGCTGGGCCTGTCGAGCTGGCAGGTGCTGGTGTCGCTGCTCGTGGGCATCGTGATCGTGCAGTTCTTCTGCAACCTGGTGGCCAAGCCGAGCCAGGTGACGGGGGTGCCCTACCCGGTGGTTTGCCGCGCCTCGTTCGGCGTGCTGGGCGCCAACATCCCGGCCATCATCCGCGGACTGATCGCGGTGGCCTGGTACGGTGTGCAGACGTATCTCGCATCGGCCGCCTTCATGGTGCTGGCGCTGCACATGTTCCCCAACCTCGCGCCGTATGCCGACGTGGCCCGGCACGGCTTCGCGGGCCTGTCGACACTGGGCTGGGTGGCGTTCATGATCATGTGGGTGCTGCAGGCCTTCGTGTTCTGGCACGGCATGGAAGCCATTCGCAAGTTCATCGACTGGGCCGGCCCGGCCGTGTACGTGGTGATGGCCGTACTCTGCGGCTGGCTGGTGTGGAAGGCAGGCTGGAGCAAGATCGACCTGAACCTGGGCGGCATCAAGTTCCAGGGCTGGGACGCGCTGCCGGTGATGCTCTCGGCCATTGCGCTGGTGGTGAGCTACTTCAGCGGCCCGATGCTCAACTTTGGCGACTTCTCGCGCTACGGCAAGAGCTTCGACGCGGTGAAGAAAGGCAACTTCTGGGGCCTGCCGATCAACTTCGTCTTCTTCTCGCTGCTGACGGTGATCACCACGGCCGCCACGCTGCCGGTGTTCGGCGAGCTGATCACCGATCCGGTGCACACCGTGGGCAAGATCGACAGCACCACCGCCGTGGTGCTGGGCGCACTGACCTTCATGATCGCCACCATCGGCATCAACATCGTCGCCAACTTCGTCTCGCCGGCCTTCGACTTCTCGAACGTGGCGCCGCAGCACATCAGCTGGCGCACGGGCGGCATGATCGCCGCGGTGGGCTCGGTGTTCCTGACGCCCTGGAACCTCTACAACAGCCCCGAGGTCATTCACTACACGCTCGATGTGCTGGGCTCGTTCATCGGGCCGCTGTTCGGCATCCTGATTGCCGACTACTACATCGTGCGCAAGCAACGGATCGACGTCGACGCGCTCTACACCATGAGCAAGCAGGGCAAGTACTGGTACAGCGGCGGCTACAACCCGAAGGCGATCCAGGCGCTGATCCCCTCCGCGCTGGTGCCGATTCTTTGCGTGATGGTGCCGGCGCTGCGCGGTGGCGCGAACTATGCATGGTTCATCGGCATGGGTCTGGGCTTCGTGCTCTACGTGCTGCTGAACCGCAACAACAAGACCTGAAACACTGAAAGAGAAGGAACGCGCCGTGCGCATCAAGATCATCAATCCCAACACCACCTGGAGCATGACCGAGAAGATCGGCGCCTGCGCCCGCGCGGTGGCGCACGCCGGCACGGAAATCGTCGCGGTCAGTCCGGCCATGGGCCCGGTCTCCATCGAGAGCCACTACGACGAGGCGCTGGCCGTGCCAGGCCTGCTGCAGGAGATCGCGGCCGGCGAGCGCGACGGCATCGACGGCTACGTGATCGCCTGCTTCGGCGATCCGGGCCTGAAGGCCGCCCGCGAACTGGCGCGCGGCCCGGTGGTGGGCATTGCCGAGGCCGCGATGCACATGGCCAGCATGGTGGGCAGCCGCTTCAGCGTGGTGACCACGCTGGGCCGCACGATGGGCCAGGCCTGGCACCTGGCCGAGATCTACGGCATGGAACGCTTCTGCGCCAACGTGCGCGCCTGCGAGCTGCCGGTGCTCGAACTCGAAGAGCCCGGCTCCAACGCGCGCGAGCGCATCGTCCGGGAATGCAGGCGCGCGCTCGAGGAAGACGGCTCCGACTGCATCGTGCTCGGCTGCGCGGGCATGACCGACCTGTGCGAGCACATCGGCGGCCTGCTCGGCGTGCCGGTGATCGATGGCGTGGCCGCGGGCACCAAGCTCATCGAATCGCTGGTCGCGCTGAAGCTTTCGACCAGCAAGCGCGGCGAACTGGCCCATCCGCTGCCCAAGCGCATGACGGGCGCGCTCGAGGGCTTCACCCTGGCCGGCCCGTAAGAAGGATGTGCGGGCGCGCCGGCAATCCCGCTGAGCCACAATCCCGCCATGCCCCGCGCCAGTTCCAAATCTTCCGCCTCCCCTGCCACCGCCGCTCCCGCCGAGAACGGTGCGGCTGCCGCCGACAAGGGCAGCTCCATCGAGAGCATCGCGCAGGACATCGCCACCGCCATCGTCGAGAAGCGCCTGCCGCCCGGCACCTGGCTGCGCGAGGAGGCGCTGGGTCGCGTCTATTCGGTGAGCCGCACCAAGATCCGCGCGGCTTTGCTCATGCTGTCGAAAGACAAGCTCATCGAGATGATTCCCGACAAGGGCGCGTTCGTCTGCCAACCCACGGTGCAGGAGGCACGCGAGGTGTTTGCGGTGCGACGCATCCTCGAAAGCGAAGTGGTGCGCCTGTTCATCGCCAATGCACGGCCGCGCGACTACCAGGTGCTGGAGCAGCACATCCGCTTCGAGCGCACCGCGCTGCGCCAGACCACCACCACGGGCACCGTGCGCGAGAAGGTGCTGGGCGATTTCCACGTGGCGCTGGCCGAGGCCACCGGCAACAAGACCCTGGCCGAGCTGGTGCGCGAGCTGGTGGCGCGCAGCTCGCTGATCGCCATGCTCTATCACTCGTCGAACGACCCGCATTGCTCGTCGGACGAGCACTCCGAGTTCCTGCGCATCTGCCGCAAGGGCGACGCGGAAGGCGCGGTGGCTTGCATGATCGACCACCTGGAGCGCATCGAGGCCAGCCTGGAGCTCGGCACCGAGAAGCCCGACCGCCAGCTCGACCTGGTGAAGGCGCTGCTCGCCTAGTCTGGGGAGGGTCTGCGTTTTTTCAGCTCGCGCGAAGAGGAGTCAGTCGGCGCGACAGCCGTGGTTCCCAGGCGTTCCGCACCTGCGATCAGTCCGCGCAGGAACACCATGATCAACCGTCCCGAGGGATCCGAACGGGTGGTCGTCCGCTGCAATGCCAGCCCGTGCGACAGTGCCATGAAGGCAGCGGCCAGTTCGTCCGGTGCGGCAGGAGGCATGCGCCCGAGTTTGTTGAACAGCTGGCCGATCACGCCGCCGATCTCGGACCGGTGCTTGTCCCACACCTTCTGGTACTCCGCAGCGAAGGTTTGACTGCGGTTGGCATGCAGCTGCAGTTCGATGGAAAGCATGCACCAATCGGCATCGTGATTGAGCGTGGAAGCCCAGGCTTCCAGTTCGGCCAGCATCTGCTCGGGCTTTTGTCGGTCGTTGCCCATGACCTTGGATAGCTGCGCCGCTTCCGCTTCCATATGCCGTCGCAGCAACTCCAGCAGGACGTCCTCCTTGCTCGAAAAGTTCGAATAGAAGGCGCCTTGGGAGTAGCCCGCCTTGTCCGCGATGTCGCGGATCGACGCGCCCCCATACCCGTTCGACACAAACAAGTGCTGCGCGGTTTCGATCAGACGCTCGCGCGTCTGCGCCCGGCTTTCCTCGCGGGTCAGGCGCTTTCTTGCTGTCGCTGGGCTCATGTCTCAAAAGATATCACATGAACTTTGGATATCGACTGGCGGTCGCGCTTTCCGAAAACAACGCCGAACATCGAGGCTCAGATATCACTTGATATTTCAAAATGGCAGAGATACATTCAAAGATCATTTGATCTTTGAAATTCAATCGATATGGAAAAAACCAGAAACCTGAGGTCCGCGTTTGTCACCGGCGCTACCGGCCTTCTCGGCAACAACCTTGTACGCGAGCTCCTCGTGCGAGGCGTCTCTGTCAAGGCCCTCGTCCGCTCGGAGGCCAAAGGTCGACAACAGTTTGCAGGGGTGAAAGGCGTCGAGCTGGTGCTGGGCGACATGGCGGATGTACCCGCTTTCTCCAACGCACTGCAAGGATGCGACGTGGTGTTCCACACCGCCGCGTTCTTCCGGGACAACTTCAAGGGCGGCAGCCACTGGGGAGAGCTCAAGCGCATCAACGTGGACGGCACGCAGCAGCTCATCGAGCAGGCCTACTGCGCCGGCATCCGGCGCTTCGTTCAGACCTCGTCCATCGCGGTGCTGAATGGCGAGCCGGACATGCCCATTGACGAAACCTGCCTGCGTGACCTGGCAGATGCCGACGACGACTACTACCGCAGCAAGATACTGGCCGATCAAGTCGTGTCGGCCTTTCTTGCGAGGCACCCGGACATGCATGCGAGCTTTGTCCTGCCAGGATGGATGTGGGGGCCGGCCGATATCGGCCCTACTTCGTCGGGACAATTTGTCAACGATGTGGTGCTCGGAAAATTACCTGGGTTGCTGCCCGGCAGCTTTTCCGTTGTCGACGCCCGCGATGTGGCGAGGGCGCAAATTTCGGCGGCGGAGCAGGGGCAGCGCGGTGAACGCTATCTGGCTGCCGGCCGCCACATGACGATGCAGGAATTGGTGCCCCTGGTGGGGAAGATCGCGGGCATCAAGACGCCGACACGCCATTTGTCCTTTGCGCTCCTGTATCTCTTGGCGGCGGTACAGGAACTCTATGCGCGGATCAGCGGCAAGCCCATCCTGCTCAGCCTGGCGACTGTCCGGCTGATGCGCAAGGAGGCGGGGCGCAGCCATTTCAATCACACGAAGAGCGAGCAGAAGCTTCAACTGAAGTTTCGCCCGATTGAGCAAACCGTTGCCGATACGGTCGCCTGGTATCGCGGCAATGACTGGCTGCCAAGCATGTCGACCCAAATCGAGTCCTGAGCAAGGGAAAGACCGTGACGAACAGATTGATCTTGAAACTCCTGACGGCCTTCGCAGCTGTTCTTTCCATCGCGGCAGCGCCGCAGGAATCCGCAGCGCAGAGCATTCCTTCGGCCAGGGCTGCAGACAGCATGGCCGAGTTCTGCAGAGAAGGACAGGCGGGGTACCCGGGAGGCATCGCTCGCATGCATCCTTCGTTCAAATTCAACATCTGCTGGTGGCTCGAGGATGCCGGCATCAAAGCAAGCGCGTTCGACGACATCGTCCGAGCGCTGCCAGAACACGCCGGGCCTTCGCAGGCGGTCTGGCAAGCGACTTTCAGCAAGCCCGCTCAGGTGCATCTGGAACGAGCCCGCGTGGCCGAAGAGCGTGGCGACAGCACTGCTGCATCGGCCGAATACAAGAAGGCCGCTTTCTACCTGCGGATGAATCGGCTTCCCAAGCGTGTCCCCGCCGCGGATCTGCAGGCGACCGAACGAGCCCACGCGCTTCTGGGAAAACCGCTCCAACGGATCACGTTCAAGACCGGAGAGAAAGAATTCGTCGGCTACTTCCGGGCACCGTCGACACGACACCGCAGCAACGAAAAGCTGCCGGTGCTGGTTGTTCTCGGCGGCCTCGACAACTTGAAGACGGAGATGATCCGGCACAGCGACTACTTCATGAGTCGCGGTTTCGCCACCATCATTGTGGAAAATCCAGACACTGGGGAGAACCAGCTTGGATTCCGTCCGGAGTCCTCTGTGATGTTCGACACGGTTGCCGACTACATCAAGACCCGCGGCGACCTGGACTCGAGCCGAGTGGCCGTCTATGGCTGGAGCATGGGGGGCTATCTGGGAACGCTTGGCGGGCTGAGGAACGACTTCTACAAGGCGATTGTCAACATAGGCGGCCCCAGCGATTCGAGCTTTGGACAGGCGCATTGCAAGATTGCTCCTGCATGGATCGTCGCACCCTACACCGTGTTTGCGAACATGAATCCGCAGACGGCACCTCGTCAAGCAATGTGCGAATACTACGAAGCATTCCAGCTCTCACGTCAATTGAAGACGCCGACTACGGTGCAATTGAGCAAAGCCATTCTCATGGTGAACGGCGCTCGCGAAGATCTCGTCTCCAGGGATGAACCTGCTTCTCTTGCGGCTCTTGGCTTCAATGTGACGCAACTGGTGTTTGGGGATGATGGTCACACGGCGGAGCTGAACATGCGAGAGCACTTCGAGTTCACCGCGAACTGGCTCATGCGGCGGCTGAAGATGGAAGATTGATGCGGGTTTTCCTGCATCCAGATTGCAGCATAAATTGTATACAGTTTGGCGTACACAACGAGTGGACGCCACGGACACCGCGCCGTCCACACACCTTTCCCCTCGCCGCTGCAGGAGAAACTCAATGACGGCCGACACCCTTTCCACAGTCCATCCGGTGGACCAGCGCCTGCCTGCGGGCAAGCTCGCGGCCCTGGGCCTTCAGCATGTGCTGGTGATGTATGCGGGCGCCGTGGCGGTGCCGCTGATCGTCGGCCGCGCGCTCAAGCTCTCGCCCGACGAGGTGGCGCTGCTGATCTCGGCCGACCTGTTCTGCTGCGGCATTGCCACGCTGATCCAGGCGCTGGGCGCCACCCAGTGGTTCGGCATCAAGCTGCCGGTGATGATGGGCGTGACCTTCGCATCGGTCGCGCCGATGGTGGCCATTGCCAATGCCAACCCCGGGCAGAACGGCGCGCAGCTGCTGTTCGGCGCCATCATCGGCGCGGGCATCGTGTCGATACTGATCGCGCCACTGGTGAGCCGCATGCTGCGTTTCTTTCCGCCGGTGGTCACGGGCACCATCATCGCGGTGATCGGCATCAGCCTGATGCGCGTGGGCATCAACTGGATCTTCGGCAACCCCGTGGGCCCGACGGCGCCGGCGCTGGTCGATCCGGTCTACGCGAAGTGGCTGGCCGAGGTGACTTCTCCGGGCAGCTCGATTCCCGCGGTGCCCAAGGGCTTCGCCATCATGCCGACGGTCCCGAACCCCAAGTACGCGGACCTCTCGGGCTTCGGCGTGGCTGCGCTGGTGCTGGTGTCCATCCTGCTGATCGTCAAGTACGCCAAGGGCTTCATTGCCAACATCTCGGTGCTGCTGGGCATCGTGATCGGCGCGGCGGTGGCTTCGGCGACGGGCCTCATGACCTACGAGAAGGTGGGCAAGGCGGCCTGGGTGGACGTGGTGCTGCCCTTCCACTTCGGCATGCCGCAGTTCGACCCGATCCTGATCCTCACGATGACGCTCATCATGATCGTGGTGATGATCGAATCGACCGGCATGTTCCTCGCGCTCGGCGAAATGACCGACCGGAAGATCGGCCAGAAGGACCTGGCGCGCGGGCTGCGCACCGACGGCCTCGGCACGCTCATCGGCGGCATCTTCAACACCTTTCCGTACACCAGCTTTTCGCAGAACGTGGGCCTGGTGGCCGTCACGGGCATCAAGAGCCGCTATGTCTGCGTGGCCGGCGGCGTGATCCTGGTCGTGCTCGGGCTGCTGCCCAAGATGGCTGCGCTGGTCGAGTCGCTGCCCACGGTGGTGCTCGGCGGCGCGGGGCTGGTGATGTTCGGCATGGTGGCCGCCACGGGCATCCGCATCCTCTCTGGGGTGGACTTCAAGGGCAACCGCCACAACGCGATGATCGTCGCGGTGTCGATCGGCATCGGCATGATTCCGCTCATCGCACCCAACTTCAAGCAGTGGATGCCGCATGCGATCCACTCGCTGATCGAATCGGGCATTCTGCTGGCGTCGATTGCGGCGGTGCTGCTGAACCTGTTCCTCAACGGCGCGAAGCACGACGAGCAGGCCGTCATCGCAGCGGCCAAGCAGGCCGAAGCCCACTGAGTCCTTGGCAAGGACTGTTCACCCTAAATCATCGCCAGCGGCCTCTTGCGCCGCGGCGGCGGATGCAGCCGGTCGAGTTCCTCGAGAGTTGCCGCATCGAGCTTCAGCTCTGCGGCGGCCAGGTTCTCCTTCAGGTGCGCGCTGCGCACCGCCTTCGGGATCGCCGCCACGCCGGGCCGTGCGATCACCGAGGCCAGTGCCAGTTGCGCAGCCGTCACGCCAAGCCGCGCAGCCAATTCACCCAGCCCTTCGTCCTCAGCCAGCGCGCCCTGATCGATCGGGCTATAGGCCATCAGCGGCACGCCGCGCTCGCGCTGCCACGGCAGCAGGCTGAACTCCGGGCCGCGCTCGCCCAGCGACAGGTTAACCTGGTTGGCCGCGCAGACCGGGCCGTCGCCGACAGCCTGCGCGAGTTCCTCCATATCGTCGGTGTCGAAGTTGCTCACGCCCCAGTGGCCGATGCGTCCGTCGTCCACCAGCGACTGCATCGCGGCGACCGTCTCGCGCAGCGCATGGCTGCCCCGCCAGTGCAGCAGGTAGAGGTCGATGGCGTCGAGCCCCAGCCGTTTCAGGCTGCGCTCGCAGGCATCGCGCGTGCCGCGCCGGCTGGCGTTGTGCGGGTAGACCTTGCTGACGACGAAGAGCGCTTCGCGCCGCACGTCGCCCGCGCGCAAGGCCTCGCCGATGGCCTGGCCAACGACAGTTTCCGCCCCACCTTCGCCGTACATCTCGGCGGTGTCGACGAGCCGGTAGCCGAGCGCGATGGCCTCGCGCACCGCCTTCACTTCGGCTGCGCGATGGCCCGCATTTTCGCCCATGCGCCAGGTGCCGAGGCCGAGAACCGGCATCTCGCCGCCGGTGGGGAGTTGGAGTGTTCGCATGGGGCCATGGTACGAGGGACCCAAGGTCCTGTCAGCCCATCGACACAACCTTCATGAACCGGTTTTGGAAGCCGACAGGCGGTGGCCGCGAGTGCTCCAACCCTTCTAATTTTTTGAAGTCGAGGTCAATTTCATGACAGGGAATTCTTGAATTCCCCAGTGAAGGCATCCCGCTTCGCCTTCTTATTTTGTCAAGGCGATTTGAGTGCCAACCCCCTCTTCAGGCCCGCTTCTCGCTTCTAGAATTTTTCGAAAGCCCCGTGTCACGAGCGCTGGCGCCCCCCGAACGAAACGAACTTGGAACAGGTTGAGTCAATGCAGAAAAAGCACAGGATTGCCGTCATTCCCGGAGACGGAATCGGCGTCGAAGTCATGCCCGAAGGGTTGCGCGTGCTCGACGCGGTCGGTCGCCGCTTCGGCATCGATTTTTCGCACGACCACTTCGACTGGGGCTCCGACCACTATGTGCGCACGGGCCTGATGATGCCGGCCGACTGGGCCGACAAGATCCAGGGCCACGACGCGATCTACTTCGGCGCGGTGGGCGCGCCCGACAAGGTGCCCGACCACATTGCAGTGTGGGGCCTGCTGATCAAGATCCGCCGCGACTTCGACCAGTACGTGAATCTGCGCCCCGTACGCCTGATGCCCGGCGTGCCCGGCCCGCTGGCGCACCGCAAGCCCGGCGATATCGACTTCCTGGTGGTGCGCGAGAACACCGAGGGCGAATACACATCGGTGGGTGGGCGCCTGTTCGAAGGCACGCCGCGCGAGATGGCCATCCAGGAAGCGGTGTTCACGCGCGTTGGCGTGGACCGCATCATCGAATACGCGTTCGAGCTCGCCGGCCGCCGCAAGCGCAAGAACCTCGTGGCGGCCACCAAGTCGAACGGCATCTCGGTGACCATGCCCTATTGGGACGAGCGTCTGGCCGAGATCGCCAAGCGCCATCCGGACATCGCAACGAGCAAATACCACATCGACATCCTGTGCGCGCATTTCGTGCAGCACCCCGACTGGTTCGACGTAGTGGTGGCTTCCAATCTGTTCGGCGACATCCTGTCCGACCTGGGCCCGGCCTGCACCGGCACCATCGGCATCGCGCCCTCGGCCAACCTGAACCCCGAACGCAAATTCCCTTCTCTGTTCGAGCCCGTGCACGGCTCGGCGCCCGACATTGCGGGCAAGGGCATTGCCAACCCGATCGGACAGATCTGGTCGGCCGCGCTGATGCTCGACCATCTTGGCAACAACGACCCTGTGTACGCAGAGGCTTCGGCCGCGGTGATCTCGGCCATCGAGACCGTGCTGAGCGAAGGTCCGCGCACTCGCGACATGGGTGGCACTGCGTCGACCGTGGATGTGGGCCGCGCGATTGCCAGCTGCATCTCGGCATGAAATCCTGCTCTTGTTCAGAACGTGATCACGCCGACCGCATGCTCTGCTCCGCGAATGTCTCCGCCCTGCGGCCTCCTCCTTCATTTCGCTGCGGGGAGCGCCCGGTGCCAATCGCACGCGCCCTGACCAAGAACACCCCGCGACACGACGCACAGCGGAGTCACTGAGATGGGCTTGTTCCTTCTGAAACGTACGCTGACGCTGATCGGCACCCTGGTGGGCGCGTCGATCATCGTGTTCCTGGTTCTGGAAATTCTTCCGGGCAATGCAGCACAGATGTTGATGGGACCGGATGCTTCGCCCGAGGCCGTGGCCGCCCTCGCCACCAAGCTCGGCCTCGACCAGCCCGCATGGACACGCTACTGGCACTGGATTGCCGGCCTCCTGACCGGCAACCTGGGCGACAGCTACGCCTACAGTTCGCCGGTGCTCGACCTGATCCTCGAACGCCTTGCGCTCACCGTGCCCCTTGCCCTGCTCGCGATGGCCTTGACCACGGTGCTCGCGCTGCTGGTGGGCGTGACCGCCGCTGCGCGCCACAACAAGCTCGGCGACGTCGGCCTGATGGGCCTCACGCAGGTGGGCATCGCCATTCCCAATTTCTGGTTCGCGATCCTGCTGATCCTGGTGTTCTCGGTTCAGCTGCAGTGGTTTTCCGCCGGCGGCTTCGAGGGCTGGGGTGAAGGCATCTTCGCAGGCATCAAGTCGCTGCTGCTGCCGGCCCTGTCGCTCGCGGTGGTGCAGGCCGCGATCCTCGCGCGCATCACGCGTTCGGCCGTGCTCGAGGTGATGCGCGAAGACTTCGTGCGCACCGCGCGCGCCAAGGGCGTTTCGCAGCGCGCCGTGCTCTGGACCCACGTGCTGCGCAACGCGATGATCCCGGTGGTCACGGTGATGGGCATGCAGTTTTCCGAGCTGCTGGCCGGCACCATCGTGGTCGAAAACGTGTTCTACCTGCCGGGCCTGGGCCGGCTGATCTTCCAGGCCATCAGCAACCGCGACCTGATCGTGGTGCGCAACTGCGTGATGCTGCTCGCGGCCATGGTGGTCATCGTGAATTTCGTGGTCGACGTGCTTTACGCGGTGATCGACCCGCGCATCAAGGCCAGCGATATATGAGCGCAGCGCCAAGGGTGCATCTATGAGCGCCATACCCATTCCGAGCGCAGCGGCGCTCAAGGTGCCGGGCTTCTGGCGCCGTGCCCTCCAGCACCGCAGCTTCGTGCTCGGCGGCGCGCTGACCCTGCTCCTGCTGCTTGCCGCCCTCGTCTCGCTGGTGTGGACGCCCTGGTCGCCCTACGAGATGGACATGGCCAGCAAGCTGAAGCCGCCGTCGGGCTCTCATTGGCTGGGCACCGACACCTACGGGCGCGACGTGGCTTCGCTGCTTCTCGTGGGCGCGCGGGCTTCCATCCTGGTGGGCGTGATCGCGGTGGGCATCGGCCTCGTCGTGGGCACGGCGCTGGGCCTGCTCGCGGCGGCGCGGCGCGGCTGGGTCGAGGAAGCGATCATGCGGCTCACCGATTTCTCGCTCGCCTTCCCGGCCATCCTGTCGGCCATCATGATGACGGCCGTGTTCGGCGCCGGCATCGTCAACGCGATCATCGCCATCGGCATCTACAACATCCCGACCTTCGCGCGCATCACGCGGGCGTCGGCCAACGCCATCTGGTCGCGCGAGTACGTGGCCGCCGCGCGCGCCTGCGGCAAGGGTTCGTTCGCCATCACGATGCAGCATGTGCTGCCCAACATCTCGGCCGTGCTGATCGTGCAGATCACCATCCGCTTCGCCATCGCGATCCTCGCCGAGGCCGCCCTCTCCTACCTCGGCCTGGGCACCCAGCCGCCGCAGCCCTCGTGGGGCCGCATGCTCAGCGAGGCGCAGACCCTCATGTTCCAGCAGCCGCTGCTGGCCGTCTTCCCCGGCATGGCGATCGCTTTCGCGGTGCTCGGGCTGAACCTCCTTGGCGATGGGTTGCGCGACTTGCTCGACCCCCGTCTCGCCAGAGCCCGGTAAGCGCCATGCCCCTCCTCGAAGTCAACAACCTCCAGATCGGCCTGCAGACCCAGCGCGGACCGGCGCAGGCCGTGCGTGGCATTTCGTTCTCGCTGGAGCGCGGCGAAACGCTGGGCATCGTCGGCGAATCGGGTTGCGGCAAGTCGATCACCGTGATGTCGCTCATGGGCCTGCTGCCGTCCAGCGCCAAGGTCACGGGCAGCATCAAGTTCGACGGTCAGGAGCTCGTCGGACTGCCCGAAAAGCAGATGTGCCAGATCCGCGGCAACCGCATCGGCATGATCTTCCAGGAGCCGATGACGGCGCTGAACCCGGTGCACACCATCGCGCGCCAGGTCGGCGAGCCGCTGCAGCTGCATCGCGGTCTGACGAAGGCGCAGGCACGCAAGGAAGCACTGAGCCTGCTCGACCGCGTGGGCATTCCCGACGCGGCCTCGCGGCTCGACGCCTACCCGCACCAGTTCTCCGGCGGCCAGCGCCAGCGCATCGGCATCGCGATGGCCCTGGCCTGCGGGCCCGACCTGCTGATTGCCGACGAACCCACCACCGCGCTCGACGTCACCATCCAGAAGCAGGTGCTCGACCTGATCCAGGGCCTGGTCAAGGAAATGGGCATGGCGCTGATCCTGATCTCACACGATCTCGGCGTGATCGCCAACAGCGTGAAGCGCATGCTCGTGATGTACGGCGGCAGCGCGGTGGAGAGTGGCCCGACCGATACGGTCTTCGCCGGCCGCGCCCATCCCTACACGCGCGGCCTGTTCGCGGCGCGGCCCGCCATCGGCGCGGTGCGCGCCGGCCGGCTGCCCACGATCCGCGGCAGCGTGCCCGAGCTGGTCGACATGCCGCGCGGCTGCGCCTTTGCCGGCCGCTGCGCCCACACCGTCGACCTGTGCCAGAGCACGCGGCCGCGCGAGACGCTGCTGCCGAACGACCACGCGGTGCGCTGCCTGCGACTGGGCGAGATCGCTGAATCAAATGCCAAGGCGGCCACCGCATGAGCCACCCCACCACCGCCCGCCAGCCTCTGCTGGCCGTGAACAACCTCTATCGCCACTACGCGCTGCCGCGCGAAAAGCTCTTCGGCCCGCCGCCGACCGTGAAGGCGCTCAATGGCGTGAGCTTCGAGGTGCAGGCCGGCAAGAGCGTGGGCATCGTCGGCGAATCGGGCTCGGGCAAATCGACCATCGCGCGCCTGGTGATGGCGCTCGACACACCCACCTCGGGCAGCGTGCGCATGCTGGGCCGCGACCTGCACCAGCTGCCCCGGAGCGAGCTGCGCGTGGCGCGGCGCGATTTCCAGATGGTGTTCCAGGACCCTTACGGCTCGCTCGATCCGCGCCAGACCGTGGCGCGCATCGTGGCCGAGCCGCTCGAGGCGCTGGCCGAAACCAGCCGCGCCGTGCAGCGCGAGCGCGCCTCGGAGGCGCTGGCGGCCGTGGGCCTGCGCACCACCGACATGGACAAGTACCCGCACGAGTTCTCGGGCGGGCAGCGCCAACGGATTGCAATTGCGCGCGCGCTCATCACGCGCCCCAAGCTCATCGTGGCCGACGAACCCGTGAGCGCGCTCGACGTATCGGTGCAGGCCCAGGTGCTCAACCTCATGCAGGACCTGCAGCAGCAGTTCGGCATCAGCTACCTGCTCATCAGCCATGACCTCGCGGTGGTGAACCACCTGTGCGACGAGGTCTGCGTGGTCTTCAAGGGCCGCATCGTCGAACGGGGCCGCCCGGCCGACCTGTTCCAGCACGCCCAGCACGAGTACACGCGCACCCTGCTTTCCGCTGTTCTGCACACGCCGTCCCGCTAGCCGGGACGGACGGTCTTTTCCTCCACCACCCTCACCTCCAGGAACTATCGAATGTTGAAGCGACGCACACTCATGACTTCCGCCATGGCCGCGGCAATCCCGGGTGTCTTCCTGCCCCAGGCGCGCGCGCAGGCCGGCAAGAACACGCTGACGATCGGCATGCCGCTCGAACCGCCAGGCTTGGACCCGACGAGCGGCGCCGCATCGGCCATCGCGGAGATCACGCAGTACAACATCTTCGAAACGCTCACCAAGGTGAATGCCGACGGCTCGGTCACGCCGATGCTGGCCGAGAGCTGGTCGTCTTCGCCCGACATGAAGACCTTCGTCTTCAGGCTGCGCAAGGGCGTTCGCTTCGAGAACGGCCAGCCCTTCAACGCGTCGGCGGTGAAGTTCTCGTTCGACCGCGCGGGCGGCGCCAAGAGCACCAACAAGGACAGGCGCTTCTTCAGCGAAATCAGCACCGTGGTGCTCGACGAGAACACGGTGGGCGTCAACAGCACGCTATCGAACCCCGACCTGCCTTTCATGCTGGGGCAATCGACAGCCTGCATCGTGGAGCCCAAGAGCGCCGAGACCAACGTCACCGCGCCGGTCGGCACCGGCCCGTACAAGCTGAGCGCCTGGCAGCGCGGCGCCTCTTGCACGCTGGTGAAGTCGCCGACCTACCGCGACCCGAATCTCGCGAAGACCGAGCGCTTCGTGTTCCGCTTCATGTCGGACACGGCCGCGCAGACCGCCGCGCTGATGGCGAACGATATCGACATCTTCCCGCGCGCGGGCACACGATCGGTGAGTCAGTTCAAGGGCAATCCGCGCTTCCAGGTGATCGAGGTCGGCACGCGCGGCAAGGTGATCCTGACCATCAACAACCGCAAGAAGCCGCTGGACGACGTGCGCGTTCGCCGCGCGATCCTGGCGGCCATCGACCGCAACGCGATCATCCAGGGCGCGGCGGACGGCTTCGGCAGGCCCATCGGCAGCCACTACGCCCTGGGCGCGCCGGGCTTCATCGACACCACCGCGATGAACCCCTACGACATCGAGAAGGCGAAGAAGCTGCTGGCCGAGGCCGGCGTGAAGACGCCGCTCGAACTGCGCCTGCAATTGCCCCCGCCCTCGTATGCACGCCAGGGCGGCGAGATGCTCGCAGCGCAACTCGCGCAGATCGGCATCGACGTGAAGATCCAGAACGTCGAATGGGCCCAGTGGCTCAGCGGCACCTTCGGCGGCGCGCACGACTTCGACCTGACGATGGTCGCGCACGTGGAGCCCTTCGACCTCGTGAAGTACACCGAGCCCGACTACTACTGGGGCTACGACTCGAAGAAGTTCCGCGACCTGTTCGTCGCCATCCAGAACGAAGAGAACAAGAAGCGCCGCGCCGACCTGCTGGCCGAGGCCCAGCGCCAGCTGGCGGCCGACGCGGTCAACGGCTTCCTGTACCAGGCGGTGTTTCCGACCATCGCGCGCAAGGAAGTGAAGGGCCTGTGGCCGAGCATGCCGATCGTGGTGAACGACCTGGCCGCGATCTACTGGGCCTGACGCGATGACGAAGCCTCTCTATGCCCTGAGCGTGCAGGAGCTGCACGCAGCCTATGCCGCCAAGGAACTCTCGCCGGTGGAAGTGGCGCGCTCGGTCAACGAGCGCATCGCAGCCTGCGAGCCCGAACTGCACGCGACCTGGCTGTTCCGCCCCGAGCTCGCGCTCGAACAGGCCCGCGCGTGCGAAGCGCGCTGGCTGGCCGGCACGCCGCGCGGCACGCTCGACGGCGTGCCCGTGACCATCAAGGACAACCTCGCGACCGAAGGCGACCCGATGCCGCTGGGCACCGCAGCTTACGACCTGGTGCCGATGGCGCAGGACTCCCCGCCCGCCGCGCGCCTGAAGGAAGATGGCACGGTGCTGGTCGCCAAGACGACGATGCCCGACCTGGGCATGCTGTCGTCGGGCCTGTCGAGCTTTCACGAACTCTCGCGCAACCCGTGGGACCTGTCGCGCACGCCGGGCGGCTCCAGCGCGGGCGCGGGCGCTGCAGCTGCCGCAGGCTATGGTCCGCTGCACGTGGGCACGGACATCGGCGGCTCGCTGCGCCTGCCGGCCAGCTGGTGCGGCATCTACACGCTCAAGCCCAGTTTCGGGCGCATTCCGCTGAGCACGCCCTACATGGGCCGCTGCGCCGGACCGATGACGCGCACTGTGGCCGACTCGGCGCTGATGATGGCCTCGGTCGCGCAGCCCGACGACCGCGACTATTCGGAACTGCCGGCGCCGGGCATCGACTGGACGACCTTCGAAGTCGACCCGTCGTTCCTCAGGGACAAGCGCGTGGCACTGCACATGGACGCGGGCTGCGGCCTGCCGCTCGACTCGCAGATCGCCGAAGCGGTGCGCCGCGCGGCGAAGCGCATCGAGGCGGCAGGCGCGCTGGTCGAGGAGATCAAGCCTTTCATGACGCCGAAGATGCTGCAGGGCATGGACCACTTCTGGCGCATGCGCTCGTTCATCGACACGCAGGCCATGGCCGCCGAGAAGCGCGCGAAGATCCTGCCGTACATCCGCGCCTGGGCCGAGAGCGCGGCCGGGTTCTCCGGCGAGCACATCTTCGACGCCTACAGCCAGTTCATCGCCACGCGCGCGGCCACCGTCGCCGCCACCAAGGCCTACGATTTCGTGATCTCGCCGGTGTCGCCGAACATGCCCGCCCCCGCTGACCATGCCTCGCCGACCAACAACCCGCTGCTGTCGATGGAGCACATCGGCTTCACGGTGCCCTACAACATGTCGGAGCAGCCTGCTGCTTCGATCAATTGCGGCTACTCGGCCGAGGGCCTGCCCATCGGCCTGCAGATTGCCGGCCGCCGCTTCGACGACCTTGGCGTGCTGCAGTTCAGCCGCGCCTTCGAGCAGATCCGCGAAGCGCAAAAGCCCTGGCCGGAACCGAAGTGATCCGCCACAAGGAGACATGACCCCATGCACGCCACCCACTACATCGACGGCCGCCACGTGCCGTCCGAAGGCAACGCCACCATCGACGTGATCGACCCGAGCGACGGCCAGAAATTCGGACAGATCGCGCGCGGCACGGCCGCCGACATCGACACGGCCGTGCGCGCCGCCCGCCAAGCCATGGGCGCGAACTTCGACGGTCCCTGGGGCGCAATGACCGCGCTGGAGCGTGGCCGGCTGCTCGCCAAGCTGGGCGCCGCCGTGATGCAGCACCACGAAGAACTCGCGCAGCTCGAAGCCCGCGACACCGGCAAGGCGCTGCGCGTGGCGCGCAACGACGCGACCGCGCTGGCCCGCTACATGGAGTACTACGCCGGTGCCTGCGACAAGCTGCACGGCGACACCCTGCCCTACGAGCGCGGCTACACCGTGCTGACGGTGCGCATTCCGCATGGCGTGACGGGCCACATCATCCCCTGGAACTACCCGATGCAGATCGCGGGCCGCAGCGTGGGCGCGTCGCTCGCCGCGGGTAACGCCTGCGTGGTGAAGCCGGCCGAGGACGCGAGCCTCTCTCTGCTGCGGCTGGCCGAGATCGCGACCGAAGTGGGCTTCCCGGCCGGTGCGCTCAACGTGGTGACGGGCTACGGCAAGGAAGCCGGCGCCGCGCTATGCGAGCACCCGGGCATCGACCACATCTCGTTCACCGGCTCGACCACGACGGGTCGCAGCGTGGGCCTGGCCGCGGCCGGGCGCCACTGCCCGGTAACGCTGGAGCTGGGCGGCAAGTCGCCGCAGATCGTGTTCGCCGACGCCGACCTGGACGCGGCCGAACCAGTACTGGTCAACGCCATCATCCAGAACGCCGGCCAGACCTGCTCGGCGGGCAGCCGCGTGCTGGTCGAGCAATCGGTCTACGAAGAGGTGGTGCAGCGGCTCGCGAAGCGCTTCGCGGCCGTTCGCGCGGGCACGCCTGCCGAAGACCTCGACATGGGTCCGCTCATCAACGAGAAGCAGTTCCGCCAGGTGCGCGACATGGTCGCGACGGCCGAGGCCAACGGCCTGAAGGTGGCGGCGCGGGGCACGGTGTCCCCCAACGCATCGGCCACCGGCTACTACCAGGAGGCCGTGCTGTTTCGCAACGTGCCGCACGAAAGCGACCTGGCGCAGCGCGAGATCTTCGGCCCGGTGCTGGTCGTGATGCCCTTCGCCGACGAGGCCGAGGCGGTGCGCCTGGCCAACGGCACAGAGTTCGGCCTGGTGGCCGGCGTGTGGACCCGCGACGGCGCGCGCCAGTTGCGCATGGCGCACAGGCTGCACTGCGGCCAGGTCTTCGTCAACAATTACGGTGCGGCGGGTGGTGTAGAACTGCCTTTCGGCGGCGTGAAATCCAGCGGCTTCGGCCGCGAGAAGGGCTTCGAGGCCCTGCTCGGATTCACGACCCTCAAGACCATCGCCATCAAGCACGGATGAATCAATGACAAGCACTGAACAGCAACAAGCCCCGCGCCGCGTGGGCCTCGTCGGCGTCGGCCTGATGGGCCACGGCATCGCCAGCAACATCGTCAAGCACGGCCACCAGCTCACCGTGCTGGAGCACGCGGGCAACCAGCCCATCGACGGCCTGCTGAAGGCCGGCGCCACTTCGGTGAAAGACGTGGCCGCGCTGGCCGCGCAGGTCGACGTGTTGATCCTCTGCGTTACCGGCACGCCGCAGGTCGAGGCTGTGATGCTGGGCGACAAGGGTGCATTGACTGCGTTGCGCCCCGACACGGTGGTGATCGACTGCTCGACGGCCGTGCCCGCCTCCACTGCCAAGGTGGCGGAAGCGGTGAGCGCCAAGGGCGGCAAGTTCATCGATGCACCGATGACCCGCACCGCGAAGGAAGCAGCCGAAGGCCGGCTGAACCTGCTGGTGGGCGGCGACGCCGAGGTGCTGGCCTCGTGCCTGCCGCTGCTGCGCTGCTTTGCCGAGAACATCACGCACGTGGGCGGCATCGGCGCGGGTCATGCGATGAAGCTGCTGCACAACTTCGTGTCGCTGGGCACAGTGGCACTGCTGTGCGAAGCCGCGGCTTGTGCAGAACGTGCCGGCGTGAAGGCCGATGTGTTCGTCGACGTGCTCGCCAGGGGCGGTGGCAACGGCGTGGCGCTGGAGCGCGTCAAGCCCAAGCTCTTGACCGGCAGCACCGACTCGCTGAAGTTCTCGATGGCCAATGCCAAGAAGGACCTGGGGTACTATAACGACATGGCGGAGCAGTCGTCTGCCAGCCACGGCATCGCGCAGGCCGTCGATGCGCTTTTGACGCACGGCGTCGAGAAGTTCGGGCCTGACCGGATGGTGCTCGATCTGGTTGAAGCGCTGCGCTGATCGTTTCCTGGTGCGTTCGTTCGAGGCGGGTCACCTGGTACTCCCCTGCGCGAATGTCCACGTCGGCGTGATCGCACCCCGGGTGCCTCCTAAGGCATCCCACGCGCCAGCAAGTGATCGACAAGCCGGCGCTGCGGAAAACTCAACGCCTCCTGCCGCGTGCACAGGTACATGCGGCGTGACGCCCACGCGTCGGTGAGATTGATGAAGCGCAGCTTCATCTCCTTGCGGTAAGTCACCGCGGCCCCCTCGGGCAGGATGCCCACGCCCATGCCTGCCTCGATCATCCGGCACACGGCCTCGAAGCTCTTTACCCGCACTCGCAGCTTCAGCACCTTTCGCGCGCTCATGGCGGCGTCTTCCATCGTGCGGGAGATGGCCGAGTCGTCTTCCAGCCCCACGAAATCGAAGTCGAGCAGTTCCTCGAACGACACCTCGCGCCCGCGCCACGGATGCTTCTGCCGCACGATGGCCACCAGCCTGTCGGTGCGGTAGGGAATGAAGTTGAGCGCGGGGTCTGCCGCCTCGCTGGTGATGACGCCCACGTCGGCCTGCCGGTCGCGAATGGCCTGCACGATGTAGACGCTGCGGTGCTCTTCCACGCTCACGCGGATCTCGGGGTAGCGCTGGCGAAAGCTCGCCACGTCGTCGGGCAGGAACTGGCCCATGGCCGATGCATTGGCATGCAGCCGCACGCGGCCGGTGGCACCCTGGGCGTAGTCAGACAGGTCGGCGCGCATGCGGTCGACGTCGCGCAGGATCTGGCGCGCATGCATGGCGAGCGATTCGCCGGCACCGGTGGGCGTCACGCCCTTCGAGGTGCGGTTGAGCAGCGCAACGCCCAGGTGGCCTTCGAGAATGGCCAGGCGGCGGCTCGCGGCCGACAGCACCATGTGGCTCTCGGCGGCGGCCTTCGACAGGCTGCCGTGCTCAATGGCGCGCAGGAAAAGCGCCAGCGAATCGAGGTCGGGTCTCATCGGATTCTCGTCGTGCTGCGGGGGCCGCCATTGTCGGGCCGGCGGGAGGCGCCGAGTCGGCCGAAGCATTGGACAACGCCCGCGCGCCTGCGGCATCCGGGGGCCTTCCGGCGATCAGGGCAAAATTCTGCTCGCCGCGCCGGTCGGCCCCTGTCTTCCATGCCGCCCATCACGCCCGCCCCTGCGCCACCCCCAACCCGCCCGCGCCGCCGCTACCGGGCGATAGCCGCATGGGCGGCCGCCCTTGCACTGGCGCTGCTGCTGATCGGTCTCGCAGCCCAGTGGGCCGCGAGCCGCGAAGCGAACTTCCAGGCCGACTCGATCCGCCGCGCCATGGAAGTCCATGCACTGGGCCTGCGCGATGCCGCCGGAAAGTACGGCTACCTCCCGCGCACCGCGGGCATGCACCCGGACGTCTTCGGCGTGCTGGCCCATCCGCGGGACCCCGCGGCGCAGCAGCGCGCCAACCGCTACATCGAGGAAGTGAATCGCCACGCGGGCTCGGACGCGCTCTACCTGATCGACCTGGAGGGGCTCACTCTGGCGGCAAGCAACTGGGCAACGCCGCAGAGCTTTGTCGGCGAGTCCTATGCCAACCGGCCCTACTTCATCGACGCGCGCGCGGGCCGCAGCGGCCTCTTCTACGGCGTGGGGCAGACCACCGGCGAGCCGGGGCTCTTCATGTCCGCGCCGGTGCGCTCCGATGCCGGCACCGTGCTGGGCGTGCTGACGGTCAAGATCAGCCTGCGCCAGCTCCAGGAAGCCTGGGCCTTCGCGCGCGAACCGATCCTGCTGACCGACGCGCGCGGCATCGTGTTCCTGAGCTCGGTGCCGGCATGGATGTACCAGGCCACGCGGCCCCTCGGCGCCGCCGACCTGGACGGCATGAAGCGCGACCAGCAGTACGGCGCCCGCGCCGGCTTCTCGCCGCTGCCATGGACGGTGGAGCGCAAGAACGGGGAGCCAGGGTACCTCGTGCGAACCGACATCGGCGGCAAGACGCGCCGCTTTCTCGCGCTCGACGAGCCGCTGCCGGACCTGGGCTGGACGCTGACGGTGATGGCCGACCATTCGGAGGTCACCCGCGCACGCGAACGCACCTGGATGCTGGGCCTGCTGTGCGCGGGCGTGCTGCTGCTGGGCGGGCTGTACTGGCAGCTGCGCGAGCGGCGCTTCGCCGAACAGCGCGATGCGCGGCGCGACCTGGAACTGCGCGTGCGCGAGCGCACCCACGAGCTCGACGAGGCCACGCCTTCCGCAAGGCGATGGAAGACTCGCTGCTGGTGGGCATGCGCGCACGCGACCTGGAGGGCCGCATCATCTACGTCAACCCCGCCTTCTGCGAGATGACCGGCTACGGCGCCGACGAACTGCTCGGCCGGCTTCCGCCCTACCCCTACTGGCACCCCGACGACGTGGCGCAGCACTGGCGCCACTACGACGCCATGATGAGCGGACAGCCCACGCGCTCCGGTTTCGAGTCGCGCCTGCGGCATCGCGACGGGCACGAGGTGATCACCATGGTCTACACCGCACCGCTCATCGACGCCGACGGCGAGCACAGCGGCTGGATGAGTTCGGTGGTGGACATTACCGAGCAGAAGCGCGCAGAACTGCGCCAGCGCCAGAACGACGAGCAGTTGCAGCATGCCCAGCGCCTCGCCAGCCTGGGCGAGATGGCCTCCACCCTGGCCCATGAGCTGAACCAGCCGCTGATGGCGCTGAGCAATTTCGCGAGCGCCGCCAAGGCCTTTGCGGAGCAAGGCAACCAGTCGCTGCTGGTCAGCAGCCTCGACGAGACCATGGCCCAGGCCCAGCGCAGCGCCGAGATCGTGCGGCGCATCCGCGGCTTCGTGCGCCAGCGCACCGTCGGCACCGAGGATTGCGCGGTGGCGGCGCTGGTCGCCAACGCGCTGGCGCTGCTGCAGGGGGAGATGCGGATACGCCAGGCGCGCGCCGAGGTTCGCATGCCTGCGGGGCTGCCCGAGGTGCGCGGCGACCGTGTGCTTCTGGAGCAGGTGCTGCTGAACCTGCTGTCCAACAGCCTGCATGCCATGCAGGCCACGCCGCCGGAACAGCGGCTCGTCGAGATCGAGGCCGAGGTGCGGGAAGGACGCATGCACATCCGCGTGGCCGATCGCGGGCCGGGCATCGACGCCGCGCTGGCCGAGCAGGTGTTCGCGCCCTTCTTCACCACCAGGACCGGCGGGCTGGGGCTGGGCCTGAACATCTGCCGCACCATCGTCGAGGCCCATCGCGGCCGGCTGTCCTTTGCCAACCGGGCCGGTGGTGGCACAGTTTTCACCCTCGAACTGGAAATCTCACCCCCGTGACCGCTCTTGCCAACAACCTGTGCGTGGTGGACGACGACGAGGCCGTGCGCCGCTCGCTGGGCCTGTTGCTGCTGTCGCGCGGCTACGCGGTGCAGACCTTTGCCTCCGGCGAGGCCTTCCTGGCCGGCGCCGACCTGCAGCGCGCGGGCTGCGTGATCCTGGACCTGCGCATGGAAGGCGTGAGCGGGCTGCAGGTGTTCGATGCGCTGCGCGCGCAGGACAGTCCGCTGGTCGCGATCTTCCTGTCCGGCCATGGCGACATTCCCATGGCCGTCGAGGCGGTGCAGAACGGCGCCTTCGGCTGGCTCGAGAAGCCCTGCAACGACGAACGCCTGCTCGACAGCATCGCCAGGGCCCTGCAGAAGGCCGAGGAGATCGCCGTGCGCCGGCAGGCCCGCCAGGCGGCGCAGGCGCTGTGGGCCAAGCTCACGCCGCGCGAGATGCAGGTGGCCCGGCTGGTGGCCGAGGGCAAGCCCAACAAACAGATCGCCCTGGAGCTGGCACCGCTGGAGCAGCGCACGGTGGAAACCCACCGCGCCCACGTGTTCGCCAAGCTGGGGCTGGCGAACAGCCACCAGCTGGACCGGTTTCTGCGCGAACACGCTCTCTAGCGCCTCCGCGTCGCGCCCGCAAGCATTTCTAGGTATTTACCCTTGCGTACCGCTACGTAGCCCCGCGGCGGCCGGCTACGGACGACAGCACGGCGGCAGCCGGACAGACTCGGCGGAACGGCTTCGCGTGGTTTCGCGGCAGGCCGCAGCCAGAGACAAGGACCCCTTTCCATGACCGCCATCGCAAGTGCGAGCACCGCCGGCGCCTCCAGCCCCGACGCGACCGCCGCCAACAACACCCCCTACACCTTCGAAGAAAAGCGCAAGCGCATCTTCGCCATCTTTGCCGCCTCGTCCGGCAACCTGGTGGAGTGGTTCGACTTCTACGTCTACGCCTTCTGCGCCATCTATTTCGCGCCGGCGTTCTTCCCCAAGTCGGACCCCACCGTGCAACTGCTGAACACCGCCGGCGTGTTCGCCGCCGGTTTTCTCATGCGCCCGATCGGCGGCTGGCTGTTCGGGCGCCTGGCCGACCGCAAGGGCCGCAAGACTTCGATGGTGACCTCGGTCGTCATGATGTGCGTGGGCTCGCTGGTCATCGCCTGCCTGCCGACCTATGCGCAGATCGGTGCCGCCGCGCCCGCGCTGCTGCTGGCCGCGCGGCTGCTGCAGGGCCTGTCGGTCGGTGGCGAATACGGCACCACCGCCACCTACATGAGCGAAGTGGCCATGCGCGGCCAGCGCGGCTTCTTCTCGTCGTTCCAGTACGTCACGCTGATCGGCGGGCAACTGCTGGCGGTGGTTGTCGTGGTGGTGCTGCAGCAGGTGCTCGACGAAGCCGAGCTCAAGAGCTGGGGCTGGCGCATTCCCTTCGTCATCGGCGCCATCGCCGCGGTGGTCGCCCTCATGCTGCGCCGCACGCTGACCGAAACCGCCAGCACCAAGACCCGCGCCGCCAAGGGCGCGGGCACGATGCGCGAACTGTTCACGAACCACAAGCGCGCCTTCTTCGTGGTGCTGGGCTACACGGCCGGCGGCTCGCTGATCTTCTACACCTTCACCACCTACATGCAGAAGTACCTGGTGAACTCGGCCGGCATGTCGATCAAGACCGCCAGCAACGTGATGACCGCCTGCCTGTTCATCTACATGTGCATGCAGCCGCTGTTCGGCGCGCTGTCGGACCGCATCGGCCGCCGCAGCAACATGCTGCTGTTCGGTGCGCTGGGCGCGCTGATGACGGTGCCGGTGCTGAGCAACCTGCAGAACGTCGGCAGCCCGCTGGTGGCCGGCATGCTGATCACGCTCGCGCTGGCAGTCGTCAGCTTCTACACCTCGATCAGCGGGATCGTGAAGGCGGAGATGTTCCCGCCCGAGATTCGTGCGCTGGGCGTGGGCCTGTCGTACGCGATAGGCAATGCCATCTTCGGCGGCAGCGCGGAATACGTGGCGCTGGGGCTGAAGTCGATCGGGCACGAGTCGTACTTCTACTGGTACGTGACGGCGATGATGGGGGTGGCGTTCCTGGTGAGCTTGCTGTTGCCGAAGCAGGCGACGTACCTGCATCACGACAAGTAGGCGAAGAAGCTGCAGCGATTCAGAACGCCACGGTCGCCTGCGCCCACAGCCGCGCGCCGCGGCGGCCATCGCTGGCCCGGCCCTCGGTGGCCCAGGCCGAGGTGAGCGAGAACGCCAGCTTGTCCGTCGCCCAGCCCACACCCAGACCGGCGCCAGCCAGATGCGCGCGGTTGCTGCTGGTGCTGCCGGTGCGGTTCCACGCGCGGTGGTTGAGTTGCACGCCTCCCGCGTCGTAGAAAGTCCAGAGCTTTATTCCCCAGTCCACAACTTAATTCCCCGTAGGCAGGGGGTCGAGCCCGGGAATACCCTCTCCCCGGCCGGGGCAGCTGTTGCCTACATTGCTTGTATGCAAGATTTGGTTGATCTTGCATTCAACTGCTTGGAAGGTTCTTCCCATGCCCCGCTTCGTCAAATCCTTATTCGGCCAGGTCGTCATCGCGCTGGTGCTCGGCGTGCTGGCCGGACTCTTCGTGCCGGAATTCGCCGTCAAGCTCAAGCCGCTCGGCGACGGCTTCATCAAGCTGATCAAGATGATCATCCCGGTGCTGGTGTTCTGCGTGGTGGTGCACGGCATCGCCGGAGCGGGCGACCTGAAGCGCGTGGGCCGGGTCGGCGTGAAAGCGCTGATCTACTTCGAGGTGCTGACCACCATCGCGCTGGCGATGGGCCTGGTGCTGGCCTTCGTGTTCCAGCCCGGCGTGGGCATGAACGTGGACCCGGGCAAGCTCGACGCCACCGCCATGAGCGCCTATGCCTCGAACGCCGACAAGCTCACGAGCGGAGGCACGGTCGAGTTCCTGATGAAGCTGATTCCCACCACGGTGGTGAACGCCTTCGCCACCGGCGACGTGCTGCAGGTGCTGCTGTTCGCGGTGCTGTTCGGCTGCGCGCTGTCGCTGCTGGGCGATCGCGGCAAGCCGGTGGGCGTGGTGGTGGACGCGCTGTCGCTGGTGCTGTTCAAGATCATGGGCATCATCATCAAGCTGGCGCCGCTCGGCGTGCTGGGCGCCATTGCCTTCACCGTGGGCAAATACGGCATCGGCTCGCTCAAGCAGCTCGGCATGCTGGTCGCCCTCTTCTACGGCGCGGTGCTGATCTTCGTGTTCGTGGTGCTCGGGCTGGTCATGCGCATGTCTGGCTTCAGCCTGTGGAAGCTGCTGCGCTACCTGCGCGAAGAGCTCGCCATCGTGTTCGCCACCACCTCGTCGGACAGCGTGCTGCCGCAGATCATGGCCAAGCTGCGCCGCATGGGCATCCGAGATTCGACGGTGGGCCTGGTGATTCCCACCGGCTACTCGTTCAACCTGGACGCGTTCTCGATCTACATCACACTGGCGGCCGTGTTCATCGCGCAGGCCACCAACACGCCGATCTCGATGGCGGACCTGCTGACCATCCTGGCCATTGCGCTGGTCACCTCCAAGGGCGCACACGGCGTGCCGGGCTCGGCCATCGTGGTGCTGGCGGCCACGCTGCATGCGATTCCCGCCATTCCCGCCATCGGGCTGGTGCTGGTACTTTCGGTCGACTGGTTCATGGGCATCGCCCGCGCGCTGGGCAACCTGATCGGCAATTGCGTGGCCACGGTGGCTATCGCCGCCTGGGAAGGCGACATCGACCGCGAACGCGCCCACGCCGTGCTCAACGGTACCGACTCGCCCGACGACGAGCCGCTGGCCGAGCCCGAACTTCCGGCGGCGCCTTTGGGCGCGGGCGCCGGCGGCCGCTGAAACCGATGAGCACCGACGTCACTCCCACGTCCATCGCGGAGCGCGTGGTCGAGGCCATCCTGGCGCAAAAGCTCGCGCCCGGCGAGCGGCTTGGCGAGCAGGCGCTGGCCGAGAACTTCGCGGTCAGCCGGACCATGGTGCGCGAGGCGCTCATGCAGCTGCAGGCACGCGGCTTCGTCGAGGTGCAGTCGCGCCGCGGCTGGTACGTGGTGGAGCCCTCGGCCGAAGAAGCGCGCGATGCCTTCTCGGCGCGGCGCATCGTCGAAGCGGGCATCCTGGCCGAAAGCGAAGGCCGCCCGCTGCAAAAGGTGATTCGCAAGCTGCGCGACCACATTGCCGACGAGCGGCGTGCCATCGAGGCCGCCGACGCCGCCACCCGCGCTTTCCTGCTGGCGGACTTTCATGTCTGCCTCGCCGAGCAGATGGGGCACCAATTGCTGGTCGACGTGCTGCGCGACCTGACGGCCCGCACGACGCTGGCGGCCACGCTCTACCAGTCGAAGCACGAAGCCGGGCAATCGTGCGCGGAGCATGGCGCCATCGTCGCCGCACTGGAGGCCGGCGACACGGCCAGGGCGCGCACGCTGATGATCGAACACATCGGCAATGTCGAACGCTCGCTCGAGGTGGAGACCGCGGCCGAGCCCGACGCGCCGGCCCGGCTGCGCGCCACGCTGGCGCCGGTGGCGCTGCCGCGCGCCCGGCGCTGAAGCGCCGCAGCGGGCTGCGGCCCGGCCCGCCGGCGCGGCCACAAGGACAAGTGCATGCCGACCGACACGGGCGTGCGTTCCGGCTCGGCTACAGTCCGAATCACCTATGAACTCACCCCAACTCCAGCGCGGCGTGTTCCTCGCCCTGCTCGCCGTCGTCACCGTGGCCTTTCTCTGGGTGCTGATGCCGTTCTTCGGCGCGGTGCTGTGGGGCGTTGCGCTGGCGATTCTGTTCACACCGCTCTACAAGCGGCTGCTCAAGAAAATGCCCGGCTGGCACAACGCCGCGGCGCTCTCGACGCTGGCCATCTGCCTGTTCATCGTGATTCTTCCGCTGGCCATGGTCGGGGTGTCGCTGGTGCAGGAAATCGTGCAGGTCACGCAGAACATCCGCTCGGGGCAGATCAATTTCGCGGCCTACTTCCAGCAGATCCTCAACGCCGTGCCGCAATGGCTTCTGAGCATCTTCGACCGCTTCAACCTCGGCGACATGGAAGCCTGGCAGGCCCGCATTTCCGCAGGCGCCGCGCAAGGCAGCCAGCTCATCGCAGGCCAGGCGCTCACCATCGGCCAGAACACCTTCGACTTCGTCATCAGCTTCTTCGTGATGCTGTACCTGCTGTATTTCCTGGTGCGCGACGGCGCGGCGCTCTCCAAGATGATGCGCGAAGCACTGCCGCTGGCCAAGCCGCACACGCACTACCTGCTCAACAAGTTCACCACCGTGATCCGCGCGACCGTGAAGGGCAACGTGGCGGTGGCCATTGCGCAGGGCGCCATCGGCGGGCTGGCGTTCTGGCTGCTGGGCGTGCAGGGCGCGCTGCTGTGGGCCGTGCTGATGGCCTTTCTCTCGCTGCTGCCCGCCGTGGGCGCGGCGCTCATCTGGGGGCCGGTGGCCATCTACTACCTTGCCACGGGCCATTTCTGGCAGGGCGGCATCCTGATCTTCGTCGGCGTGTTCGTGATCGGGCTGGTCGACAACATCCTGCGCCCGGTGCTGGTGGGCAAGGACACGCAGATGCCGGACTACATCGTGCTGATGTCGACCATCGGCGGCATGGCGATCTTCGGCATCAACGGCTTCGTGATCGGACCGGTGATCGCGGCGCTGTTCATGGCGGCGTGGAGCCTGTTCGTGGAGTCGGGCCAGCTCGAAGCCAGCCCCGGCGACGACAAGCACAACGGCTGACACAAGCCCTTGAAGGCCGTCCAGGCGAGGTGGCCCCGGGCACCGAGGCGGGTGCGCCCCGCGCCTGCTGCGTGCATTTCGCGCGCGCGTTTTCCCATTCCGTCGCATGGTGCTGGCGAGCGCGTGCCGGCTGCGAGATCGTCGAGGCCTCCAACTTCCAGAAGAGGTCTTGCCAATGAACTTTCTACTGCCCCGACCGGGTGTGCGCGCCCTGTGCACCGCCGCGCTCCTCTCCCCGCTGGCCGCGCTGGCGGCCGACCTGAGCCTGAACGTGGCCGACGGGCCGGCCGCCGAAGCCACGCTCTACGTGGCGCTGTACAACGACGCCGCCAGCTACGCCGACAGCAAGGCCCTGGCGTCGCAGACCGCGCCGATGCAGGGCGGCAAGGCCCGGCTCGTATTCACGGGACTGGCGCCGGGGCGCTACGCGCTGCGGGCCTTCGCCGACGAGAACGGCAACGGCAAGCTCGACACCAACCTCATGGGCATGCCGACCGAGCGCTACGGCTTCTCGAACGACGCGAAGGGCAACCGCGCCGCGCCCGCCTTCGAAGCCGCGGCCTTCAGCGTCGAGGCCGACCTGCAGACCGTCATTCACCTGCGCTGAGGAGAAGACCGCCATGGAACGACGCGAACTCCTGCGCCTGCTGGCTTCGGCCGGCGCCCTGCCCCTCTTGGCACCGCTGGCCCGCGCGGCCGGCACGGAGGACTGGCAAGCCCGGTTCGAAGCCGCCGGCGCGCCGTGGAAGACCGGCTTCGCGACGCCCGTGGACGACCTGCCGCTCACCCGCGCCACAGTGCGCGGGCGGTTTCCCGATGCCGTGGCCGGCACGCTGTTTCGCATCGGCCCGGCCGGCCACGACCTGGGCGGCGAACGCTACCACCACTGGTTCGACGGCGACGGCATGGTGCACCGCTTCGCGATCGAGGGGGCCGAAGTGCGGCACCAGGGCCGCTATGTCGCCACGCCCAAGCGCGTGGCCGAGGTGCGGGCCGGCCGCCGCCTGTTCGAGGCCTTCGGCACCATCCCGCCGGGCGTCGAGCCGCCGACCTCGGCCGACAGCATCAACGTCGCCAACACCAGCGTACTGCCGATGCAGGGCGAGGTGCTGGCGCTGTGGGAAGGCGGCTCGGCCACGCGCGTCGACGCGCGCACGCTGGATACGCTGGGCGTGAAGACCTGGCGCGCCGACCTCGCGGGCATGCCGTTCTCGGCCCATCCCAAGGTCGATCCGGACGGCACCGTCTGGAACTTTGGCGTGAGCTCCGGCCAGGGTCTGCTGGCGCTGTACGAGATCGCGCCCGAAGGCGCGCTGCGCCGCGTGGCCGTGGTGCCGGTGGCCGACATGCCGATGGTCCACGACTTCGCCGTGACCGAGCGGCACCTGGTGTTCCTGATGCCGCCGCTGGTCTACGACGGCAGGCGCAAGGAGGCCGGCGCGAGCTTTCTCGATGCCCACGTCTGGCGGCCGGAACTTGGCATGCGCGCGCTGGTGATCGACAAGCAGAACTGGGAGCGGCGCCAGATGCTTTCGCTGCCGGCCGGCTTCCTGTTCCATGTGGGCAATGCCTGGGAAGAAGACACGCCGCGCGGCACGCTCGTGCACATCGACTACGTGCGTTCGGACAACGCCGATTCGGTGTTCACGACCAACCGCGAAGTGATGCGCGCGCGCCGCGTGAAGAGCACCGACCCGCGGCTGACTGTCGCCACGCTGAACCTCGGCACCGGCAAGGCCACGCAGCAGGCGCTGGCGCAGGAAGCCGAGTTTCCGCGCATCGACCCGCGGCGCGTCGGCCTGCGCCATCGCCATGTGGTTCACGCCGCGCAGACGCGCCTCGATGTGCCGGGCTTCGGCGCGATCGCGCGAACCGATGTCGAAAGCGGCCGCAGCCAGCGCTTCAGCTACGGCACGCAGGCCATGGTGGAAGAGCATGTCTTCGTGCCGGACGGCACCAGGCCGGGCTGGGTGCTGGGCACGGTGCTCGATTTCGGCCGGCAGAAGACGGTGCTGTCGTGCTTCGCGGCCGACCACCTGGCGGCAGGACCGGTGGCGCAGGCCACGCTGCCCTACGCACTGCCGCTGGGCCTGCACGGCGCCTTCGTGCCGGCCTGAAGCGCATCGCGGGCGCGCTCAGGCCGCCCACCACCCTTCGGCAAACCGCCCCTGCAGGAAGGCCACGAAGCCCGACACCTTGCCCGGCACCAGCTTGGGCGAGGGGAAGACGGCGTGGATCTCCTGCTCGGGCAGGGCATGGTCGCCGAGCACTTCGACCACCTTGCCCGAGGCCAGCGACTCGCTCGCCACGTAGCGCGGCATGAGCGCAATGCCCAGGCCGTCGCGCGCCGCGGCCAGCACGGCCGAAAGGTTGTTGGAGCGGAAGCGGCCCGAGACAGGCACCGTCACCGCGTCGCCCTTGGGCGTGTGCATGCGCCAGAACTCGTCGCCCACCACGCTGCTGTAGATGAGGGCCACGTGCGCGCTCAGGTCCTGCGCCCGCCTGGGCGTGCCGTGCTTCTTCAGGTAGCCGGGCGCCGCGACCATCGCCCAGGGGTTGGTGCCGAGATAGCGCGCGCCCAGCGAGGAATCGGCCAGCTTGCCCATGCGGATGGCCACGTCGATGCCCTGCGCGATGAGGTCGACATAGCGGTCCTCGAAGCTCAGGTCGAGCTGCACCTGCGGATGCCGGCGCATGTACTCGAGCGCCAGCGGCACCACCACGCGGCGGCCGAAGGCCACCGAGGTGCCCACGCGCAGCAGCCCCTGCGCCTGGTTCTGGCGCAGTTGCACGATGCTCTCGGCTTCCTCGGCCTCGCGCACGATGTTCTTGCACTTCTCGTAGTAGAGCGCGCCTGGCTCCGTGAGGCTCACGCCGCGCGTGTTGCGGTTGAGCAGCCGTACCTTCAGGCGCGCCTCGGTGGCCGCGACCTGCTTGGTGACGGTGGGCTGCGTGGTGTGGAACTCGAGCGCTGCTTTCGAGAAGCTGCCGGTCTCGACCACGCGCACGAACATTTCCATTGCGAGCAATCTGTCCATGGCCGGATCGTACTGACTTATTCCGCTGTGGAATAGGTTTTATGGCCTGCAGCCGTCTTCTTCGAATGGCCTGCGCTTCCTACAGTGGACCTCACTCAAGGAGACAGTCCCATGGCAAAAATGAAAGCGGTCCAGGCCGCCGTGCTGGTGATGGAAAAAGAAGGCGTGACGCAGGCCTTCGGCGTGCCCGGCGCGGCCATCAACCCGATGTATTCCGCGCTGCGCCAGCGCGGCAGCATCGGCCACATCCTCGCGCGCCACGTCGAAGGCGCCTCGCACATGGCCGAGGGCTACACGCGTGCCGTGGCCGGCAACATCGGCGTGTGCATCGGCACCTCGGGGCCGGCGGGCACCGACATGATCACGGGCCTGTATTCGGCCTGGGCCGATTCGATTCCCATCCTCTGCATCACCGGCCAGGCGCCGCGCGCACGGCTCTACAAGGAGGACTTCCAGGCGGTGGACATCGAGTCGATCTCCAAGCCGGTCACCAAGTGGTCGGTCACGGTGCGCGAGCCGGGCCAGGTGCCGCAGGTGTTCCAGCAGGCGTTCCACCTGATGCGCTCGGGCCGCCCGGGCCCGGTGCTGATCGACCTGCCCTTCGACGTGCAGATGGCCGAGATCGAGTTCGACATCGACAGCTACGAGCCGCTCACGCCCTACAAGCCGGCCGCCACGCGGGCCCAGATCGAGAAGGCGATCGCCATGCTCAACGCGGCCGAGCGCCCGCTGATCGTGGCCGGCGGCGGCGTCATCAACGCCGATGCGTCCGACCTGCTCGTGCGCTTTGCCGAGGCCACCGGCGTGCCGGTGATTCCCACGCTGATGGGCTGGGGTTCGATCCCTGACGATCATCCGCTGATGGCCGGCATGTGCGGCCTGCAGACCAGCCACCGCTACGGCAACGCGACCATGCTGGCGAGCGACTTCGTGCTGGGCATCGGCAACCGCTGGGCCAACCGGCACACGGGCTCGGTCGACGTCTACACCAAGGGCCGCACCTTCGTGCACGTGGACATCGAGCCCACGCAGATCGGCCGCGTGTTCACGCCCGACTTCGGCATCGTGTCGGACGCCAAGGCCGCGCTCGCGCTCTTCGTCCAGGTCGCCGAGGAGATGAAGGCCGCGGGCAAGCTCACCGACCGCCGCACCTGGGCCAAGTCGTGCATCGAGCGCAAGAAGACCATGCTGCGCAAGACCAACTTCGACAGCGTACCGATGAAGCCGCAGCGCGTGTACCAGTGCATGAACAACAACTTCAGCAACGACACCTGCTACGTGAGCACCATCGGACTCTCGCAGATCGCGGCCGCGCAGTTCCTGCACGTGTACAACCCGCGCCACTGGATCAACTGCGGCCAGGCCGGCCCGCTGGGCTGGACCATTCCCGCGGCGCTAGGCGTGCGCGCCGCCGATCCGACGCGCAAGATCGTCGCGCTTTCGGGCGACTACGACTTCCAGTTCATGATCGAAGAGCTGGCCGTAGGTGCGCAGTTCAAGCTGCCGTACATCCACATCGTGGTCAACAACTCCTACCTCGGCCTGATCCGCCAGGCGCAGCGCGGCTTCGAGATGGACTACTGCGTGCAGCTCGCGTTCGACAACATCAATGCGGGGCCCGACGCCGGCATCGAGAGCAGCTACGGCGTGGACCACCTCAAGGTAGTGGAAGGCCTGGGCTGCAAGGCGATCCGGGTGAACAAGCAGGAAGAGATCGCGCCGGCCATCCGGCGCGCCGAAGCGCTGATGGCTGAGTTCAGCGTGCCGGTCGTCATCGAAGTGATGCTGGAGCGCGTGACCAATATCGCGATGGGCACCGAGATCGACAACATCACCGAGTTCGAGCCGCTGGCCGAGCACCCGGCCGATGCGCCCACCGCGGTCGCGGCCGAGATGCTGGACTGAGCGAGGAGACACGCACCATGCCCAAGTTCGCAGCCAACCTCACGATGCTCTTCACCGAGCTGCCGTTCATGCAACGCTTCGAGGCCGCCGCCAAAGCAGGCTTCGAAGCGGTGGAATACCTCTTCCCCTACCCCTTCGAGAAAAAGGAACTCGCCGCAGCCCTTCGCACCAACGGCCTGCAGCAGGTGCTGCACAACCTGCCGGCCGGCGACTGGGACAAAGGCGAGCGCGGCATCGCCTGCCATCCGGACCGCACCGGCGAGTTCCGCGAAGGCATCGCGATGGCCATCGATTACGCCACCGCCCTGGGCTGCCCGCAGCTCAACTGCCTGGTCGGCAAGGTGCCGGCCGGCGTGAGCACAGAGGCCGCGCACAAGACCGTGGTCGAGAACCTGCGCCTGGCCGCCGGCGAGCTCGAGGCGGCGGGCCTGCGCCTCTTGATCGAGCCGATCAACACCTTCGACATCCCGGGCTTCTTCCTGACGCGCACCGACCAGGCACTGGCGCTGATCGACGAGGTGGGGTCGTCCAACCTGCGGGTGCAATACGACATCTATCACGCGCAGCGCATGGAAGGCGAACTCGGCAACACGCTGTCGAAGAACCTCGCGCGCATCGGCCACATCCAGCTGGCCGACAACCCCGGGCGCGGCGAACCGGGCACGGGCGAAATCAACTATCCGTGGCTCTTCAGGCACATCGATTCGATCGGCTACGACGGCTGGATCGGCTGCGAATACAAGCCGCGCGCCACCACCGCCGAAGGACTCGGATGGCGGCAGGCCCTGACGCAGCAGAAGTGAACCCAGACAACAGCATCCAAGGAAACCTAAAGACATGTCGCAATCGCAAAAAATCGGATTCATCGGCCTCGGCATCATGGGCGCGCCCATGGCGGGCCATCTGCTCGACGCGGGATACCAGCTTTTCGTGAACACCCAGGGCAACACGCCCGAGCCCTTCATCTCGAAGGCGACCATCTGCGCCTCGGCGGCCGAGGTGGCGCGCCAGGCCGACGTCATCTTCATCATGGTGCCCGACACACCGGACGTGGAAAAGGTGCTGTTCGGCGAGCCGGGCACGCCGGGCGTGGCGGAGGGCCTGAAGGACTCGCGCGGCAAGATCGTGGTCGACTGCAGCTCCATCGATCCGATTGCCACCAAGGGCTTCGCCAAGCGCATCATCGCGCTCGGCTGCGGCTATGTCGACGCGCCGGTCTCCGGCGGCGAAGTGGGCGCCAAGGCCGCGAGCCTCACCATCATGTGCGGCGGCGACGAAGGCACCTTCGGCCAGGTGCGGCCGCTGCTCGAGAAGATGGGCAAGAACGTCACGCTGGTCGGCAACGTGGGCGACGGCCAGGTCTGCAAGGTGGCCAACCAGATCATCGTGGCGCTGAACATCGCGGCGGTGGGCGAGGCGCTGCTGTTCGCTTCCAAGGCCGGCGCCGATCCGGCCAAGGTGCGCCAGGCGCTGATGGGCGGTTTCGCCAGCTCGCGCATCCTCGAGGTGCACGGCGAACGCATGATCAAGCGCACCTTCGCGCCGGGCTTCCGCATCTCGCTGCACCAGAAGGACTTGAACCTCGCGCTGCAGAGCGCCCGGGCACTGGGCGTGGCCCTGCCGCAGACAGCCGGCGCGGCGCAGCTCATGAACGCCTGCGCGGCGCTGGGCCACGGCCAGCAGGACCATTCCGCGCTGGTGCGCGCGCTCGAAGCGCTCGCCCAGCACACCGTCACGCCAGACTGAGCCTCCGGCTCAGTTCTTCGCGGCTTCCAGGGACTCCTTGAGGTTGCGCCGGCGCCATGCCCAGGTCTTCACGGCCTGCGGCAGGATGCCGAGGCAGGAGGCGTAGTAGGTCACCTTGAAGCCCCAGAAGCGCGGGCCGATGGGCGTGTTGCGGAACAGGTCGCCCGCCAGGATGGACAGCAGCGCCTCCTGCATCCGCCAGATGTTGCGCGGCGCCATGAACAGCCGGCGAATGGCCGGCGAGGTGATGCGGTAGATGAACCACGAGAACATCTTCGGTCCGCGCTTCATCACCTTCTCGTAGTGGCGGAAGGCGCGCTCGGCCTCTTTCGCCTCACCCTTGAGCCAGTGGTCGGCCGCCGTGGCGGCCTCGAAGCCGCTGTTCATGGCCAGGTACACGCCCGAAGAGAACATCGGGTCGACAAAGGCATAGGCGTCGCCCACCATCATGAAGCGGTCGCCGCGGCAGAACTTGGAGTCGTAGGCGTAGTTGCCGGTGGAGGTGGCGCCTTCCATCAGCGTGGCGTTCTTCAGGCGTTCGGCCAGCTTGGGGGCGAGCGCAATGGTTTCCATCAGGAACTCTTCGAGCGAACCCTTGCGGCGCTTGAAGTAGGCTGGCGAGGCCACCGCGCCGACGCTCACAGTGCCGTCCTTCAGCGGGATGTACCAGAACCAGCCGTGGTCGAACCAGAACAGCGTGATGTTGCCCTCGAAGCGGCCGGGCCTGCGCTCGGCATTGGCGAAGTGGCCATAGAGCGCCGCGCTCGCATGCTTGCGGTTGCGCTGCTTGGCGTCGAACTGGTTCGACAGCAGCGTGTCGCGCCCGCTCGCGTCGATCACGAAGCGCGGGCGCCAGCTGGTTTCGGTGCCGTCGTCGGCCTTGACCTTCACCAGCGGACGGTTGTCGGGGCTGCCCTTGCCGGCGTCCATGTCGACGCCGGTGACGCGCTGTCCCTCGAACGTGCGCGCCCCGCGCTTGCCGGCGTGACGGAACAGCAGTTCGTCGAATTCGGAGCGGCGCACGTGCACGGCGTATGGAAAGCTCTTGTCCATCGCCTCGGCGAAGTGGAAGTGGCTGCTGTGGTCGTGCCAGGGCGAGACGAACTCGGCACCGTGCTTGCGCAGGCCGATGGCCTCGACCTCGGTGCGGACGCCCAGCCGGTCGAACAGCGGCATGTTCATGGGCAGCAGCGACTCGCCGATGTGAAAGCGCGGGTGCTGCGCCTTCTCGATCAGCACCACGTCGTGGCCCTTGTCCGCGAGCAGCGCGGCCACGGTGGAGCCCGAAGGCCCGCCGCCGATGACCACGACATCGGGGTCGGTGGTGGTGAAAGCTCCGGGTGTCATGCGCTGCCCCTCCATTGTCATTGTGTGTTTGGGTTGACGATGGCCGGCCGCGCTGGCTGCGCGGCGTTGCATTGCCTTGTTTAACCTTGGTTCACCTTGGTTAACACTTTCGGAGTTTAGCGAACCGGCGTGGCGTTCCATGCAAGCTATGGGATCAGGCGTTTTCGGCATTCCCCCTCTCTGAACAGGCCCCGCTTTTGCGGTAGCCTCATTGCCCGTCAGAAACAAGGAGACTTTTCATGGCTGCACCTCTCTCGCCCGCAGAAGAAGCTCTTCGCGAAGCAGCGCGCGAATACCACCGCTCGCCCGTCAAGGGCAAGATCTCGATCACGCCGACCAAGCCCCTGTTGAACCAGCGCGACCTGTCGCTGGCCTATTCGCCGGGCGTGGCCTACCCCTGCCTGGACATCGCCGCCGATCCGTCGCTGGCGGCAGACTTCACCGCGCGCGGCAACCTGGTGGGCGTGGTCACCAACGGCACGGCGGTGCTGGGCCTGGGCAACATCGGCCCGCTGGCCGCCAAGCCGGTGATGGAAGGCAAGGGCTGCCTGTTCAAGAAGTTCGCCGGCATCGACGTGTTCGACATCGAACTGGCTGAAAACGACCCCGACAAGCTGGTCGACATCATCGCGGCGCTGGAGCCCACGCTGGGCGGCATCAACCTCGAGGACATCAAGGCGCCCGAGTGCTTCTATATCGAGAAGAAGCTGCGCGAGCGCATGAACATCCCGGTGTTCCACGACGACCAGCACGGCACGGCCATCATCTCGGCCGCGGCGCTCATCAACGGCCTGGAGCTGGTCGGCAAGAAGATCGAAGAGGTGAAAGTCGCCGTCTCGGGCGCCGGCGCGGCCGCCATTGCCTGCCTGGACGTGATGGTGGGCCTGGGCGTCAAGCCCGCCAACATCTACGCCTGCGACTCCAAGGGCCTGATCTACATGGGCCGCGCGGGCGGCTTCGACGAATCCAAGGCGCGCTACGCCCAGAAAGACACCGGCGCCCGCACCCTGGCCGACGTGGTCAAGGACGCCGATGTGTTCCTGGGCTGCTCCGCGCCCGGTGTGATGAGCGCCGACATGGTGAAGACCATGGCCGGCCAGCCGATCATCCTGGCGCTGGCCAACCCCGAGCCCGAAATCCGCCCCGAGCTCGCGAAGGCCGTGCGGCCCGACTGCATCATTGCCACCGGCCGCTCGGACTACCCGAACCAGGTCAACAACGTGCTGTGCTTCCCGTACATCTTCCGCGGCGCGCTCGACTGCGGCGCCAGCAAGATCACGGAAGAAATGAAGCTGGCCTGCGTGCGCGAGATCGCCGAGCTCACCAAGGCCGACATCAGCGAAGAGGTGGCCACGGCCTATGCGGGCCAGGAGCTGTCCTTCGGGCCCGACTACATCATTCCGAAGCCCTTCGATTCGCGCCTGATCCTGCGCATCGCGCCGGCCGTGGCCAAGGCGGCCGCCGCCTCCGGCGTGGCCGCACGGCCCATCGAGGACATGGATGCCTACCGCCAGCACCTGACGCGCTTCGTCTACCAGACCAGCATGTTCATGCGGCCGGTGTTCGGCGCCGCCAAGATCGCCGCTTCCAAGCGCGTGGCCTACGCCGAGGGCGAGGACGAGCGCGTGCTGCGCGCCGCGCAATGGGCCGTCGACGAAGGTCTGGCCCAGCCCATCCTGGTGGGACGCCCCGCCGTGATCGAGGCACGCATCCAGAAGGCCGGGCTGCACATTCGCGCGGGCACCGACTTCGAGATCGTCAACCCCGAGGACGATCCGCGCTTTCGCATCTACTGGGAAAGCTTCCACAAGATCATGGGCCGCCGCGGCGTGACGCCGGAGGCCGCCAAGACCATGGTGCGCCGCTCCAACACCACCATTGCGGCGCTGATGATGCACCTGGGCGATGCCGACGCCATGATCTGCGGCCTGGTCGGGCGCTTTGACGTGCACCTGGAGCACATCCGCAACCTCATCGGCCTGAAGCGCGGCGCGCCGGGCTTTGCCACGCTGAACGCGCTCACGCTCGAAAAGCGCACGGTCTTCATCACCGACACCAACGTGAACGAAGACCCGAGCGCCGAGCTGCTGGCGAGCATTGCGCTGATGGCGGCCGAAGAGGTGCGGCGCTTCGGCCTGCCGCCGAAGGTGGCTTTTCTCTCGCACTCGAACTACGGCACCTCGAGCCGCGGCTCGGCGCGCAAGATGCGGATGGCGCGCGACCTGTTCGCGCAGATGGCGCCCGACATCGAATGCGACGGCGAAATGCACGGCGATGCGGCGCTGTCGGAAGAAGTGCGCCGCACCGCGCTGCCCGAGAGCACCCTCACCGGCGAGGCCAACCTGCTGGTGTGCCCGAACCTCGACTCGGCCCACATCCTCTACAACGTGCTGAAGATGACCGGTGCCAACGGCATCACGGTCGGCCCCATCCTGCTGGGCGCCGCGGGCTCGGCGCACGTGCTCACGCCCTCGTCGACGGTGCGGCGCGTGGTCAACATGACGGCGTTGGCGGTGGCTAACGCGACCACGGCGCTGAAGTAGGCGCTCCCCGCTTTCTTCTCTTCGCCCGAACGCCCCGCTGCGCAACGCAGCGGGGCGTTTTTCATTGCGGGCCGATCAGGTGCACGCCGTGCCTCGATGCGGCGCGTCCGCACGCGCCAGAAGGGCGCGCCGGGAGCGCTGCAGCCGCCGCTGAAGCCGTTTTCCGCCTGCCCATCATTTTTTGGGCTGGCATGCAATCTGCTAATACCCTGAGCGGATATTTTAAATATCTTATTAATATATTTATCGAAGCGACGGCCCCTCCGGGCTCTCCATCCACCCTCTCCGACTCCAGAAGCAACCCATGACCCATCCCCGCTGGCAAGGCATCTTCCCCGCCATCACCACCAAGTTCCACGCCGACGAAAGCATCGATGCCGAAGGCACCGCTCGCCACATCGACTTCCAGATCCGCAACGGCATCCACGGCCTCGTGACCTGCGGCTCGCTGGGCGAGGCCAGCACGCTTTCGCTCGAAGAGAAACTGCAGGTGGCCCAGATCGCGCTGGAAGCGGCCGACGGCCGCATCCCGGTGCTGGCCAATGTGTCGGAAACCAGCACCCGCGAAGCGCTGCGCTATGTGGACGGGGCCAACCGGCTGGGGGTGGCGGGCTTCATGGTGATGCCCTCGGTGATCTACGTGGCCGATGCGCGCGAGGCGATGCTGAATGTGCGCACCATCGCCAACGCCGCCCAGAAGCCGGTCATGGTCTACAACAACCCGGTGGCCTACCGGGTGGACCTGAAGCCCGAGCACATGCTGGAGCTAGCCGACTGCGAATGGATCGCGGCGATCAAGGAGAGCACGGGCGACATCCGCCGCATCACGGACCTGCGCAACACGGTGGGGACCCGCTACCAGCTGTTCCTGGGGGTGGACGACCTGGCCTACGAAGGGCTGGCGCTGGGCTGCGATGGCCTGCTGGCCGGGGTGGGCTGTGCGTTCCCGCGGGAAACCGTGGCGCTGTACGAACTGATGAAGGCCGGCAAGTTCGCCGAGGCGCTGGCGCTGTACCAGTGGATGACGCCGATGCTGCACCTGGATGTATCGAACAAGCTGGTGCAGAACCTGAAGCTGATCGACGTGCTGGTGGGCGTGGGCAGCGAGCACATGCGCCGCCCGCGGCTGCCGCTGGTGGGCGAGGAGCGCGCGGCCGTGGAGGCGATCGTGAAGAAGGCGCTGGCCACGCGGCCTGTGCAGTACCAGTCGGTTGCCTGAAGGCGCGATTCTCTTCTCACCATGGAAGAACACACCTTGGAACGCCGGGGCTTCTCCCGCCGGGTGCTCGACGCGTCGGACTTCGTCCTTGGCTGCGAGCGCCGCCTCCTCTCGGGCCTGATGGGCCTGCTCATCGTGCTGGTTCTGCTGAACGTGGTCACGCGCTACGGCGGCGTGCCGCTCTACTGGGTCGACGAGGCCTCGGTGTACTGCGTGGTGTGGCTCACCTTCATCGGCGCCTCCGCGATGACGCGGCTGCGGCTCGACTTTGCAGTGACGCTGCTCACCGACAAGCTGGGCGCAAAAGCCGCGCGCATCGCCAAGGCCGGCGCCTCCGGCGGCGTGCTGCTGCTGGGCCTTGCGCTGCTGGCGATGTGCTGGCTCTACATGGACCCCGTGGGCATCGTGCGCTGGGGCTTCGATGCCAAGGAATACGCCGCCGAGTCCTTCAACTTTCTCTATACCGAGCGCACGCAGACGCTGAACTGGCCGACCTGGGCCATCCAGCTCATCCTGCCGATCTTCTCGGCCACGCTCAGCCTGCATGCGCTGGCCAACCTCGTCGAAGACCTCGGCCTGCAGCCCCGGCGCACGCACACCGAGTTCCACGTGACCAACGCAGACGCGGTGAACTGACATGCTGACTTCCGCATTCTTTCTATTGATCATGCTGGTGGGCGTGCCGATCGGTGCCTGCCTGTGCCTTGCGGGCATCGTCTACATCCTCGACTCGGGCGACACCGTGCTGTTCCAGTCGTTCCCGGTGCAGATGTTCGGCGGGGTCGACAGCTACAGCCTCATCGCGATTCCGCTGTTCATCCTGATCGGCGAAATCATGAACGGCGGTGGCATCACGAGCGGCTGGTCGATCTCGCGCTGGCCTTCATCGGCTCGGTGAAGGGCGGCCTTGCGTACGTGAACATCCTGGCCAACATGCTGGTGTCGTCGATCATCGGATCGGCCACCGCGCAGGTGGCGATCATGAGCCAGATCATGGTGCCCGAGATGGAGAAGCAGGGCTACGACAAGACCTTTGCGGCCGGCATCACAGTGTACGGCGGCATGCTGGGGCCGATCATTCCGCCCTCGGTGATGTTCGTGGTGTACAGCGTGCTGGCGCAGGTGGCGGTGGGCGACATGCTCATTGCCGGCATCATTCCGGGCGTGATTCTCACGGTGCTGTTCTTCATCGTGATTGCGTGCATGGGGTTCATCTACGACTACCCGCGCACAGCCAAACGAACCATCCGGCAGCGGCTGCACACGATGCTCACGGCCTGCCCCACGCTGCTGATCCCGATCGTGATCGTCGGCTCGATCCTGGGTGGCATCGCCAATCCGACCGAGTCGGCGGCGGTGGGCGCAGTGGCCGCGGTGCTGGTGGGCCGCTACGTGACGAAGGAATTCCGCTTCGGGATGATTCCTCAGATCCTGCTGAAGTCGGCGATCTACTCGGCGGTGGTGCTGTTCCTGGTGGCTGCGGCCGCCGTGTTCTCGTGGCTCCTGATCTACGGCAAGGTGCCGCAGGGCACGGCCACGTGGATCCAGACCGTGGCAAAGGACCCGATCGCCTTCCTGCTGCTCGTGAACCTGATCCTGCTGGTGATCGGAACGGTGATCGACGGCATTCCGGGCCTGATCATGACGGTGCCCATCCTGCTGCCCATCGCCACCGAGATCTACGGCATCGATCCACGCCACTTCGGCGTGGTGGTGGTGATCAACCTCGTGCTCGGGCTGATGACGCCGCCCGTGGGCCTGAGCTTCTTCGTGGCTTCCGCCGTGACCGGCGCCAAGCCCGGAAAGATGTTCATCGTCACGCTGCCCTTCTTCCTGATCTGCTGCGCCGCGCTGGTGCTGCTGTCGCTGTTCCCGAGCCTGTCGCTCGCGCTCATCAAGTAAGTCCCGCCTCCCTTCCTTTCCCTTCACCCAACCGGAGCCTCGCATGTCCCTTTCCCGCCGCAAATTCGTCCAGGCCGCCGCCGGAACCGCCGCCGCGTCGTCCGCTCTCTTCACCACCGTGTCGCGAGCCGCGGCCGCCAAGGAATTCCGCCTCGGCATCATCACGCCGGCCGGCCACTCGTGGAACCGCGCCGCGGTGAGCTTCGGCGAGTCGCTCAAAAAGGCCACGGACGGCCGCCTGAGCGCCACCGTGTTCCATTCGGGCCAGCTGGGCAACGAGTCGGCCATGATGCAGCAGCTGCAGTCCGGCGCGCTGGACATGGGGTGGATCCAGGCCGCCGAACTCGGCTCGCGCGTGTCCAGCGTGGCAGCCATCAACGCGCCCTACCTCGTGCGCTCGACCACCAACGTGGCTTCGCTGGTCCGCACGCCCGCCGCGCTGAAGCTGCTCGACGTGCTGCCGCGTGAAACCGGCACCATCGGACTGGGCTGGGGCATCACCGGCATGCGCGTGGTGTTTTCCACCAAGCCCATCTCGGCGCCCACCGACCTCAAGGGCATGAAGCTGCGCATCAACCCGACGCCGGTGTACCGCGACTTCTACCAGCTGCTCGGTGCCGCGCCCACGCCCATTCCGACGCCGGGCGTTTTCGACGCCATGTCCAACGGCCAGGTCGATGGGCTCGAGGCGGATATCGAGTTCTCGTGGAATCAGCGCTTCGACCGCGTCGCCAAGACGATGCTGCCGATGAACGCGCTGTTCATGCCCTTCGCGCCGCTGGTGTCGGGCCGCATCTGGCAGACGCTCGACGCCAAGGACAAGGCGCTTATCACCGACCTGGTGAAGCAATCGCTGGACGCGCAGATCAGGGACATCGTGACCACCGAACTCGGACTGGTCGACAAGTTCAGGGCCAGCGGCATCACCATCAAGAGCGACGCCGGCTACAACCCCGCGCCGATCATTGCGGAGTTCGACAAGATCTGGCTGCCCAAGGCGCCGCAGATCGCCGAGCTGCGCAAGATCGGCGCGGCGCTCTGAGCCAAGGGTGTCCGGGGGCCGGCAACCATGCTTGCGCCCCATGCTGGTTCAAACCTCAGGCTCCTTGAGGCTGGAAACATGCGAGAACTCCCAAAGAGGGTGCGACATTGCCCCCGCTGCGCACCGCGACAGTTCCGCGGAAGGGTTCGCACCAATCGCGTGCGGGCACCGTTTTTGCTTGAATGCTGAAGCATTCACCTTCACGGATCTCGCATGAACAAGCGCCAACTGCTCCAGTCCTTCCTCGCCGCCTCGGCCCTCAGCTTCGGCCTTTCCTCGGCCCTTGCCCAGCCCGCGACGCCGATCAAGTTCCAGCTCGACTGGCGCTTCGAAGGACCGGCCGCGCTGTTCCTGCACCCTGCCGCCAAGGGCTACTTCAAGGCCGCCGGGCTCGACGTGACCATCGACGCGGGCAATGGCTCGGGCGGCACGGTCACGCGCGTGGCCTCGGGCGCCTACGACATGGGCTTTGCCGACCTGGCGGCGCTGATGGAATTCCACGCCAACAACCCCGACAGCCCGAACAAGCCCGTCGCGGTGATGATGGTCTACAACAATACGCCGGCCTCGGTCATGGCGCTCAAGAAGAGCGGCATCGCCAAGCCGGCCGACCTGGCCGGCAAGAAGCTCGGCGCGCCGGTGTTCGACGCAGGCCGCCGCGCGTTCCCGATCTTTGCCAAGGCCAACAACATCGGCGCCGTGAACTGGACCGCCATGGACCCGACGCTGCGCGAAACCATGCTGATCCGCGGCGACATCGATGCGATCACGGGCTTCACCTTCACCTCGCTCCTGAACCTGGAGGCGCGCGGCGCCAAGGCCGCCGACATCGTCGTGCTGCCCTACCCCGACCACGGCGTGAAGCTCTACGGCAACGTGATCATCGCGTCACCCAAGCTCATCAAGGAGAACCCCGAGGCGGTGAAGAAATTCCTCTCGGCCTTTGCCAAGGGCGCGAAGGAAGTCATCGCCAACCCGGCGGTCGCCATCGAATCGGTCAAGGCGCGCGACGGCATCATCGACAGCAAGCTCGAGACCCGCCGCCTGCAGCTGGCCATCGACACCGTGATCAACAGCGCCGACGCGCGCAGCGAAGGCTTCGGCGCGGTGAACGCAGGCCGCATGTCGCTGATGGCCTCGCAGGTGTCGGATGCGTTCAACACCAAGACGCGTGTGAGCCCCGACGCCGTGTGGACCGCCGCGCTGCTGCCGCCGGCGGCCGAACTCAACGGCGTGCTGCGCAAGTGATGGCGGACGCATCGGGCGCGGCTGCTGCTCCCTTCGTCGATTTCCAGGACGTCTGGCTCGCCTACAACGAAGAGCTGCTGCGCGCCAACCACTTCGCGGTCGAAGCCATCGACCTGCAGGTGAAGCGCGGCGAGTTCATTGCCATCGTCGGCCCCTCGGGCTGCGGCAAGTCGACCTTCATGAAGCTCACCACGGGTCTCAAGATGCCGTCGATGGGCAAGATCCGCATCGACGGCCAGCCCGTGACCGGGCCGCTCAAGATCTCTGGCATGGCCTTCCAGGCGCCTTCGCTGCTGCCGTGGCGCACCACGGTCGACAACGTGCTGCTGCCGCTCGAAATCGTCGAACCCTACCGCTCGAACTTCAAGGCCAGGCGCAAGGAATACGTCGAGCGCGCGCGCAAGCTGCTGCAGAAGGTGGGCCTCGCGGGCTACGAAGACAAGTTTCCGTGGCAGCTCTCGGGCGGCATGCAGCAGCGCGCAAGCATTTGCCGTGCGCTCATCCACGAGCCCAAGATGCTGCTGCTCGACGAGCCTTTCGGGGCGCTCGACGCCTTCACGCGCGAGGAGCTCTGGTGCATCCTGCGCGACCTCTGGACCGAGCAGCAGTTCAACGTCATCCTGGTGACGCACGACCTGCGCGAATCGGTGTTCCTGGCCGACACGGTGTACGTCATGAGCAAGAGCCCGGGCCGCTTTGTGGTCAAGCGCGAAATCGAGCTGCCGCGTCCGCGCGAGCTGGAGCTCACCTACACCAAGGAATTCACCGACATCGTGCTGGAGCTGCGCGGGCACATTGGCGCCATCCGCAATACGGGCATCAGCGCGGCGCAAACCGCTGCCGCAGCGTCTCACTGAGCGCGCCATGAAGAACACCAAGCAACTCGAACGCTGGTCGCCCTGGCTGCTGCTCATCGCAGTCATCCTGCTGTGGCAGGTAATCTGCGCGGGCTTCGGCGTGTCGGACTTCATCTTTCCGAGCCCGCTGCGCATCTGGACCCAGTTCTGGGAATTCAAGGAAATCATCGCGGGCCATGCGTGGCGCACCTTCTGGGTCACGATGGCGGGCTTCGGGCTGGCCATCGTGGTGGGCGTGCTGCTGGGCTTCGTGATCGGCAGTTCGCGCATCGCGTATGCGGCGATCTATCCGCTCATGACGGCCTTCAATGCGCTGCCCAAGGCGGCCTTCGTGCCCATCCTCGTGGTGTGGTTCGGCATCGGCGTCGGCCCGGCCATTCTCACGGCCTTCCTGATCAGCTTCTTCCCGATCATGGTCAACATCGCGACCGGCCTCGCCACGCTGGAGCCCGAGCTTGAAGACGTGCTGCGCGTGCTCGGCGCCAAGCGCTGGGACGTGCTCATGAAGATCGGCCTGCCGCGCTCCATGCCCTACTTCTTCGGCTCGCTGAAAGTGGCGATCACGCTGGCGTTCGTCGGCACCACGGTGAGCGAGATGACCGCGGCCAACGAAGGCATCGGCTACCTGCTCATCTCGGCCGGCTCGGCCATGCAGATGGGCCTGGCCTTCGCGGGCCTGATGGTGGTCGGCGCCATGGCCATGCTGATGTACGAACTCTTCAGCGTGATCGAGAAGCATACGACCGGCTGGGCGCATCGAGGCTCCCAGAACCAATGATGCGCGGCGAATGACACGCGACCAGATCATCCGCGCACTGCGCCGCGCCGACGAGGTCGCCCGGCGCGCCATGGCCATCGGCCGCCATCCCTTCGGCGCCGTGCTCGTTGCGCCCGACGGCGAAACCATCCTGGCCGAGCAGGGCAACATCGACACGGTGAACCACGCGGAAGCCACGCTGGCGCGCCACGCCGCGCAGAACTGGCCGGCCGACTACCTCTGGCAATGCACGCTGGTCACGACCTTCGAGCCTTGCGCGATGTGTGCGGGAACCAGCTACTGGGCCCACATCGGCCGCATCGTCTATGGCGCCGAGGAAAGCGCCCTGCTCGCGCTCACGGGCGACCACCCCGAGAACCCCACGCTGAGCCTGCCCTGCCGCGAGGTGTTCGCGCGCGGACAGAAGAAGATCGAGGTCATCGGCCCGGTGCCCGAGGTGGCGGAAGAGATGATCGCCACGCACCGCGGCTTCTGGGAATCTCGCTAAGCCAGCAGCAGAGACGCCTCGTCGCGCCAGTACGCGATGGCCGCGAGCCAGCCCTCCCACACGCAGCCGTTGCAGCCGCGCCCGCAGCAGGTGGTGGGCTCGGGCGGGGGCACGCGCAAGGCGAGCCGCTGCGCCGCGGCTTCGGACTGTACGGCCTCGATCAGCGCCTGGGCGCTGGCACGGTCGATCGGCAGGGGCAGGTGTTTGTCTGCGAGGGACATGGGCTGGCCGCGGTGGCCGGCGGGCACCGCGAAGCGCGGCTTGCGCCTTACCAGAAGATCCAGAGGGCGAGGCCGCCGAAGATCGACCACTTCACGAGGTAGTACACGCGCTTGTCCCAGGCCTTGAGCCGCTTGCCGACCACGCGGATCTGGTAGATGTACTTGAACGCGCGGTTGATACCGCCCGTCTTGTCGCCTGCCTCGTTGGGCGAGCTGGCGGCGGCGAGCAGGTTCTTGGCGAACCAGCGGTTCACGGCGCTGGCCCAGCGGTACTTCAGCGGGCGCTCGATGTCGCAGAACAGGATCACGCGGTCGTGATCGGTCGTGTTCTCGGCGTAGTGAATGTAGGTTTCGTCGAACACCACGGCCTCGCCGTCGCGCCAGTGGTAGCGCTGGCCGTCCACGTCGATGTAGCAGCCCTCTACGCCCGGCGTCCACAGGCCCAGGTGGTAGCGCAGCGAACCGGCGAAGGGATCGCGGTGGCGCACGAGGCGGCTGCCTGGCGGCAGCTCGGCGAACATAGCCGCCTTGATGGTACCGATGCCCTTGAGCAGCTCGGTGGTGCGCGGGCACAGCACGGCCGCCGAGGGATGCGCCTCGTCATACCACTTGAGGTAGAAGCGCTTCCAGCCGCTCTTGAAGAAGGAGTTGAAGCCCACGTCGTTGAACTGGCTCGAGGCCTTGATGCTGCCGCCGTTGCGCATGGCGAGCGCCTCTTCGCGGATGACCTGCCAGTTCTCCTCGAGCACGCGCATTTCGGGAAACTGCGCGGGCGACAGGTACGGCGTGCTCGGCACCTTCGAGAAGATGTACATGAAGGCGTTCAACGGCGCCAGGAAGGTCGAGTGATCAGACAGCTGCCTGAAGAAACGATGCCGGACCTGGCCGCGGAAATGAACGTAGAGCGCGCTGAGCGCGAAGATGGCAAGAATGACCCACTTCATTGTTGAAAGTGTCCTGTAGACGGCGCGGGGGTAGCCGGCTAGTGTAATTCGTCGCCCCAAATTGGACCTGACCACGCCTTTTGGCCGTGCCCCGGGGGAGGTTTCAGGTGCACCGCATGGGCGGGGGCGGGTCGCCCGCCGTGTCAGCGCAGCAGCTTGATCAGCGCCGCGATCTCCTCGCCGCCGAGCCCCGCCGCATCGGCGCGCTTGAAAAGGCCCGCGGCGAAAGCGGGGAATTCGGTGCTGATGCCCGCCTCCTTCGCCGTCTGCAGGATGCGTTGCGTCGCCTCGACCGAGATGCGCATCGGACTCTGCGAGACTGCGAAGTCGCCGGACTGGATCACGGCGCCCTCGTGCTGAAGGAAGGCAGCGAAGGTCGGCATGATCCCGGCCACGATGCGGCCGTACTCGGCCACGTCGAACCCCTCGTGCTCGGCGATGCGCGCGCCGTGCATGAACCCGAGCAGCGTGCCATAGATGGTGGAGAGCGTCGCCAGGTCCATGGCCGCCGCGGCGCTGGCCTTCTCGCCCAGGTACACGATGCCGCCGCCCAAAGCCTTCAGCAGCGGCTCGGCCTCGCGGAAAACGGCTTGCGCGCCCGACATGAGGATTGGGGTGTCGGGCTGCCCCATCTGGTCCGGCGCGGCCTGGATCGCGCCTTCGAGATGGCTGGCGCCATGCCGATGGGCCCAGGCCTCGGCCGCGAGCGCGTCGCGGGGGCTGCCGGTGGTCAGCTGGACCAGCAGGCGGCCATCCATCGCCGCGGCGACGCCGTCCGATGCAAGGATCGCATCGGCGGCGCGGTAGTCGTAGACGCACATCACCGCGACCTTCGCGGCGCGCACCGCTTCGGCTGCGCTGCGCGCCGGCACTGCGCCTTTCGCGGCCAGCGCATCGGCTTTCTCCGCCGTGCGGTTCCACACCGTGACCTTGTAGCCCTGGTCCAGATAAAGCCGTGCGATGGTGCTGCCCATCGAGCCCAGGCCCAGAACGGAAACCTCCTCGTTGCTCATGGTGATTCCAGTGCAGATACTGTAGGTTGTGATGACGCCTGCATCGTAGGAATACCACTTGCCAATGGTCAAGTACCTACCATAAAGTGAGGTACTTACCAAAACGTATGTATTGGAACGACGCATGAAGGCAAAGAAGCCCTACAACTGCGGCATCGGGCCCGCGTTCGAGGTCATCGGCGGCAAGTGGAAGGCTGTGATCCTCTGGGAGCTCCATGTGCAGGCGCGCCGCTTCGGCGAGCTGAAACGGCTCTTGCCCGACATCAGCGAGAAGATGCTGATCCAGCAGCTGCGCGAACTGGAGGCGGACGGCCTCGTGCACCGCGAGGTGTTCCACGAAGTGCCGCCGCGGGTGGAATACTCCGAGACCAGGCTCGGCGCATCGCTCAATGCAGCGCTCGGCCCCCTGGCCGATTGGGGCGAGCGCTACGCCAGGCGCGCGAGCGCTGCGGGCTGAGTGAGCGGACCGCTCAAGCCCAGCCGGTTTCGATCTCCGTCTTCACCTCGGTCATGAGCCGGTGCACCGGGCACTTGCCCGCGACGCGCAGCAGCTCGTCGCGCTGCGCCTCGGTGAGTTCGCCGGTCAGGCGCAGGCTCGACTTCAGGCGGTAGACGCCCTTGCGTTCCTCGCTGTCGTCGCGATCGACCACCACCTCGATGTCCTCCACCGGCATGCCCTTGCGGCGCGCGTAGAGCAGCACGGTGAGCGCCTTGCAGGCGGCCAGCGAGGCGTCGTACAGGTCGTGGGGCTCGGGCCCCGCATCGCTGCCGCCGCCGGCCGGCGAGGCGTCGATGGCAATTTCATGGTTGCGGATCTTGAGAATGTGACGCGTACCCGTGGTGCCGTCGCGCCGGACCGTGATGCTCATGCCGATGTCCTTGTGGGGTGTGAATGCAGCGCCATCGTAGCCCGCAGGAAACTCGCTCAGCGGTCCACCGCGAGCATCAGCGTTTCCTTGATCTCCTCCATCACCACGTAGCTGTGCGACTCGGCCGCCACCGGCAGCTTCTTGAGGATGTCGCCCAGCAGGTGCCGGTACTCGCTCATGCCCCGCAGGCGCGCCTTCACCAGGTAGTCGAAGCTGCCCGAAACCAGGTGGCATTCGAGCACCTCGGGCATGTGCAGCAGTTCCTTGCGCACCTTGTCGAACACGTCGCCCGACTTGGCCGACAGCTTGATTTCGACGAACACCAGCAGCGTCTTTCCCAGCGCCTCGGGCGATACATGCGCGTGGTAGCCGCTGATGACGCCCTCGCGCTCCATGCGCTTCACGCGCTCGGCACAAGGCGATGCCGACAGGCCGATGCGCTCGGCGAGTTCGGTCATGGAAATGCGGCCCTGGCGCTGCAGCAGGTCGAGGATCTTGCGGTCGATGCGGTCGAGTTCGGGCATTTCACTTCGCACGGGGCATGAAGGCGATTCTTCGCAGTGGATTTCACTGCAGAACCAATAAAAACAATGAAATCCACTGCATTGTGCACTTTAGATTCCATGCATTCACCTTCATTCGCGTAATTACCCATGAAAGTCATCGTTCTCGGCGGCGGCGTGATCGGCACCACGACGGCCTACTATCTCGCGCGCTCGGGCGCCGACGTGACGCTGCTCGACCGGCAGGCCGGCCCCGCTGAAGAAACCAGCTTCGGCAATGCCGGGCAGGTGTCGCCGGGCTATTCGACGCCATGGGCCGCGCCGGGCATTCCGCTCAAGGCCATCAAGTGGATGTTCCAGAAGCACGCGCCGCTGTCGATCCGCCCCGATGGCACGCTGTTCCAGCTGCGCTGGATGGCCGCGATGCTGCGCAACTGCTCGCCCGAGCGCTACGCGGTCAACAAGGAACGCATGATGCGCGTGGCCGAATACAGCCGCGGCTGCCTGCAGCAACTGCGCGCGGACACCGGCTTGCACTACGAGCACCGCACCGGCGGCACGCTGCAGCTGTTTCGCACCCAGGCGCAGCTCGACGCGGTGCAGCGCGACATCGCGGTGCTCGAGGAATGCGGCGTGCCCTACGAACTGCTCGACCGCGATGCGCTCGCGCGTGTCGAACCCGCGCTGGCCGGCGCTCGCGACCGGCTCACCGGCGGCCTGCGCCTGCCGAACGACGAGACCGGCGACTGCCACTTGTTCACCCGGGGCCTCGCAGACATCGCGCGCGGCATGGGCGTGGACTTCCGCTTCGGCCAGGCGGTCGAAGGCCTGGAGATGGCGGGCGACCGCATCACAGGTGTGCGCACCAGCGCCGGCAAGATCCTCACGGCCGACCGCTACGTGATGGCCTTCGGCAGCTATTCGCGCGCCGCCATCGCATCGCTGGGTCTCGACATCCCGGTGTACCCCGTCAAGGGCTACTCGCTCACCGTGCCCCTGGTCGATGAAGCGCTGGCGCCGCAATCGACCGTGCTCGACGAGACCTACAAGGTGGCCGTCACGCGATTCGACAACCGCATTCGCGTGGGCGGCATGGCCGAACTCGGCGGCTTCGACCTGCGGCTGAATCCGCACCGCCGCGCCACGCTCGAAAAAGTGGTGAGCGACCTGTTCCCCGGCGGCGACCTGCCGCGCGCCACCTTCTGGACCGGCCTGCGCCCGATGACGCCCGACAGCACGCCCATCGTCGGCGCCACGCGCTATGCGAACCTGTTCCTCAACACCGGCCACGGCACGCTCGGCTGGACCATGGCCTGCGGCTCGGGCAAGCTCATCTCCGACCTCGTGACCGGCCAGCGTCCGGAGATTCGCACCGACGGATTGGCGATGGACCGCTACGAGCAGGGCTCGCCGCGCGCAACGCGCCCGAACCCGGCAACCGCCCACGCCTGATGCAGCGGCCGCTCAGGCGGCCTTTGCAATCGGAATCGCCGCGCCGTTCATGCCGCGATAGACCTCCGCCTCGCCGTGCTTCGCCAGCAGCTGCATCAGGTGCTTGCGGATCAGCATGCCGGGCCGGTCCGATTCCATCGAATACTCGACGCCGCGCCGGCGCGTGTCCACCAGTGCATCGGGATCGGTGGATTCGAGAATGTCCTTGTCCTCGCGCGTCACCGCCTCGTCGAAGTCGATCAGCATCTGCGCGGTGCAGTCGGCCTCGGTGTCGTTGCGGAACAGCCATTGGCACAGCTGCATGCGGCCGTCGTCGATGGGCGTGAAGCAGTTGATGATGATGTGGCGCACGCCGCTCGGATATTCGATGTCGAGCCGGCGCGAGAACGGCAGGAAGTAGGCGTTGCGCATGTGGCGTGTGGTGATCGGTTCGGTCACGCCGCTGATGGCCTGGAACTTGACCGGGTTGACCGCCTCGATGACGGTCTCGGCGTAGAAGCCGCCCTCGTTCTCCACCAGTTCGTACTTGCTCGGCTTCGGGCTCGCGGCCACGCCGAAGGTGGCCCGGTGCACGAAGCTGAAATGCGAGTTGTCGAACGAGTTCTCGAGCGCGCGCATCGGGCTGGTCTGCCACTCTTCATAGAACTGGAAGATGGTGCGGTAGCCAGGGTCGTCGAATTCCGGAATGGCGGGAATGTCGGCAATGGGTTCTTCGAGCGCCACCCACGCGTAGCCGTAGCGCGCGGTGCAGCGGTAGGCGGTGGTCTTGTACTCCGGCGAGATCTTGCGGTCTACCTCGTACTGCGGAATGCGGATCACCTGCCCGCTGCGGTCGTAGGTCCAGCCGTGGTAGCCGCACTGGATGGCACCCTGGCCGCAGGCCTGGCCTTCGGTATCGACGCACCAGCCTTTCGAAAGCCTGGCGGTGCGATGGCAGCAGCGGTCGCGCAGCGCGGCGGGCTGGCCGGCGGCATCGAGAAACAGAACGATGTCTTCGCCCAGCAGCGTGAAAGGCCTGGGGCCGTTGGCCAGTTCGGTGAGCGGCATGACGGCATGCCAGAACTTGCGGAAGACGGGTTGTTGGGTGACGAGCATGCGTGGACTCCTTCTGTTGCGCGTGGGTACGAACGAACCTGAAAGAGCAATTTCCTGCCGCTGGGGCTGAACGCTTCTACTCTGCGCCACTTGCCATGCAAATTGCGCGCCCGCATTGTGGCGCGGGCCGGCTCATCTTCCAAGCCCTTCGCAAGTCCCTGATCGCAATGGCCTGGCATGGGTCGTGCATGAACTCGCGCAAGAGTAGAAGCGTTCAGCAGCGCACGCACCACTGTTGTGCGCTCGCCCGGAAATTGCTCTTGAAGTGCCTCTGCCTTGTGCGGGGGATTCAAGACTCCAATGATTCCGAGGCCCCACATGCAACGTCGACTTTTTCTTGCGGCCAGTGCCGCCACCCTGCTCCCTCTCGGCGCCCCTGCCGTGTTCGCCCAGAACGGCGGCAAGCTGACCCCGCTCAAGTTCACGCTCGACTTCCGCATCAACGGGCAGACCGCGCCGTTCTTTCTTGCGCACAGCAAGGGCTACTACAGGGACGAGGGGCTCGACGTGGCCATCGACACCGGCGCCGGCTCGGTCGCCTCGATCACGCGCATTGCGAGCGGCGTCTACCAGATGGGCCTGGGCGACATCAGCTCGCTGGTGGAGTTCAATGCGCAGAACCCCGGCACCCCGATGGTCCAGGCCGTGTACCAGTACTACAACCGCGCGCCCTTCGTGATCATCGGCCGCAAGGACCGCGGCGTGACGAACGATTTCAAGAGCCTGGCGGGCAAGAAGGTGGCGGCCGCGGCCGTCGAATCGACCCGCCGCGCGTGGCCGATGGTGGCGCGCAAGCAGGGCATGCGCAGCGATGCCTTCCAGTGGCAGACCACCGACTTCAGCGCGCGCGACAACGTGATGGTGCGCGGCGACGTGGATGCCGCCACTTACTTTCACGATTCCGCGATTTCGCTCTTCGCGCGCATGAAGCCCGAGGAGCTGTCGGTGCTCAAGTATGCGGACGCCGGCGTCAACCTGTATGGCAACGCCATTCTCGCGAGCAGCAACCTGATCGCGCAGAACCCCAGGCTGGTTGCGGCCTTTCTGCGCGCCACCAACCGCGCCATCGTCGAGACCTTTGCCAACCCCGCACCCAGCATTGCAGCCATGCGCCAGCGCGAACCCATCCTCGACGAAAAGATGGAGCTTGAACGCTGGGGCGTCACGGCGCAATATGTAGGTGCCGCCGACACGCGCAGCCACGGCCTGGGCGACATCAAGAAGCTCACGCTCGAGCAGCAGGTCGACGAGGTCGTCGACGTATTCGGCCTCAAGATCAAGCCCGCGTCCGACGCCATCTTCAATACTTCGATGCTTCCATCGCGCGGCGAACGAACCTTTCTCAAGACATAGCCAAGACATGAACGCCGGCAGCAGCCATACCGAACTCCCTGAAGAAACCACGCTCGACGAACGCGACGGGCGCTATCTGCGCAAGGCCATCGTCTGGTCGCACGCGGCGCGGCGCCGCGGCAACCGGCCTTTCGGATCGGTCATCGTCTCGGCCGCGGGCGAAGTACTGGCCGAAGCCGGCAACAGCAACGCCGAGACCGGCGATTGCACGGCGCATGCGGAGGTCAACGCCCTGCGCGCGCTCGCGGGGCGCGGCCTCACGCGCGAAGAGCTCGCCGGCGCCACCCTCTATGCATCGGGCGAGCCCTGCGTGATGTGCGCAGGCGCGATCTTCTGGTCGAACATCGGCCGCGTGGTGTTCGGCATCGATGCCGAGCGCCTGCGCGTGTTCCGCGGCGAGCGGCAGGACCAGCGCGATGTGGAGCTGTCGTGCCGCGACGTGTTCCGCGCCTCTGCGCATCCAATCGAATGCATCGGACCCGCATTGTTGGACGAAGCGAGCGCCGCCCACCACGGAGCGTGGGGTAGCTAGTTCCAAAGGAAAGAGAGCGCGCGGGGCGAATAGACTCGCTGGATGTCCTGGCACGCACGTCTCCATCTCGATTACCGGCACGAAACCGGGCGCAGCGTTGCGCGCTTTCGGCACGACGGGCCGCTGCGCATTCTGCAAAGCCTGTACCCCGAAGGAGACGCGATCTGCCACAACGTGCTGGTGCATCCGCCGGGCGGGCTGGTCGGGGGCGACACGCTGGACATCGACATCGAGGCGGCGGATGGGAGCCATGGGCTGATCACAACGCCGGGCGCGTCGCGCTTCTACCGCTCCGAAGGCGAACTGGCGCTGCAGCGCACGCGCATCCGGCTCGCCAGTGGCGCGCGGCTCGAGTGGCTGCCGCTGGAGGCCCTCTGCTACAGCGGATGCCGGGCCGAGAACCGGCTCACCATCGAGGCCGAACCGGGTGCCGAGATGATCGGCTGGGACGTGACGGCGCTCGGTTTGCCGAATGCCAACCAGCCGTTCGAGCGCGGCACCTATCTGCAGCACATCGAAGTGCCCGGCGTCTGGCTCGAGCGCGGCCGCATCGACGCGGCGGACCATCGCCTCTTGCAAAGCCCGCTGGGCTTCGGCGGGCACCGCTGCATTGCATCGCTGTTCTTCGTGGCGGGCACACCGTCCACGAAGGCGCGGCGCGAGGCGCTGCTTGCCCTCGCGCGCACCGCCATCGAGTCGCATGGCCTGCAGGAGAGCGCGGGCGCGACGAGCCCGCATGCGGAGATCGTCGTGCTGCGCGTGCTCGCGCCGGTGGTTGAGCCCGCGATGCAGCTGCTGCGGCAGGCGTGGCAGGCATGGCGCGCCGAGCTGTGGCAACTGCCCGCGAGTTCTCCGCGCATCTGGGCCACCTAGGCCCACCAAGGGTTCAGGCCGGCATGTCGGTGCGCGGCAGCCGCAGGTGCTTCTTCAAGGTTTCGAACACCTGCCGCGTGACCGGGTTCACCACGTGGCTGCGCACGTACAGGTAGTACGCCAGGTCGGGCAGGCGCGGCATGCCGTCGCCCGCGCCGAGCACGCGCAGGCCCGCATCCAGTTGCTCAACCCCGCGCGCCGTCACACCCAGGCCGGCACGCAACGCGGCCTTGATGCCGATCAGGCTCGACGAGGTGTAGCGCGGCGTCCAGGCCACGCCCGCGCCATCGAGCGCCTCATGGCCGATGCGGCGAAAGATGCTGGGGCCGTCGGCCATGATCAGCGGCACCGGCTTGGCCGGGTCGTGCACATAGCTGGCCGCGCAGAGCCACACGGTCGGCGAATTGCGCAGCACCACGCCATCGAACTGCGGATCGGCACGGTTCGAGATGATCATGTCGACCTCGCCGCTCTTGAGCGAGGTCATGAGGTAGGGGCTGCGGCCGATGTGGATGTCCAGCTGCAGCAGCGGCGACGTGCGCGCTATCTCGGACAGCAGCAGCGGCAGCATGGTCTCGGCCACGTCGTGCGGCGCGCCGATGCGCAAGTTGCCTTCGAGCTCGCCCTGCCGGAGGCTGCGCAGCGCCTCGTCGTTGAGGGCGAGCAGATGGTGGGCGTAGGTCAGGAGCCGCTCGCCATGTTCGGTGAGCCGCTTCTGCCGGCCCTGCTTGGCGAACAGCGGATGGCCCGCCTGCTCTTCGAGCCGCTGCATCTGCTGCGTGATGGCCGACTGCGTGCGCCCCATGTGCACGGCCGCCGCCGCAAAGCTGTGGTGGCTGACAACCGCCACGAAGGAGCGCAGCAGTTCAAGATCGAGCGTGGGCATACATTAATTTTATTGATGTATTTCGTGCGCCGGCTGGATTGTCGGGTCACGCCCGCGTCACTACAGTGAGCGCACACCCAGACAAGCATCCCCATTGGAGAAACCCGCATGAGCCCCCTGTCCGACCAGCGCCGCGAGGCGGTCGCCGCGTCCATCGCCCAGATGAAGAAAGCCATTGGCGGCGCTGAGCCCACCCGCGAAAAGCTCGATGCGGTGCTCGGCTCGCTGCAGGGGCTCGCCGCGCACACCGACTACTGGGGTGCCGCCGACTTTCCGCCGCCCGAAGCCGGCGAGCACCAGGCCCGCTACCTGATTGCCGAAGACCCGGACCAGAGCTACGCGCTCTACCTCAACGTGATGCGCCCGGGCAAGAAGATCGTGCCCCACAACCACACCACCTGGGCCTGCATTGCCGCGGTGGAAGGCACAGAGCACAACCGCGTGTACGAGCGGCGCGACGACGGCTCGGTGCCGGGCGTCGGCAAGCTCGAGGAAACCGCGCTGGTCGTGGTCGCGCCGGGCACTGGCATCGCGCTCATGCCCGAAGACATCCACTCGGTCGAGATCCAGGGCGAGCAGGTCATCCGCCACCTGCACATGTACGGCCGCGCGCTCGAAACGTTGAACCAGCGCACCGCGTACGACCTTGCGGCCGGCACGTACCAGACGATGGGCATCGGCGTGCAGACGCGGCGCTAGGCGCCACCTCCCTTTCTTTTTGACTCTTTCGATGCGGGCCGCCTGTGCGGCTTCGCACGGAGCCGCTCGCCCTGCCGCATCCGCCTCATCGATTTCCCTCCTTGCCCATGACGACTTCTCACATCGATCCGAAGACCCTCAGATCCTGGTTGCACGATGGCAGCGAGATCGCACTGCTCGACGTGCGCGAGCACGGCCAGTACGGCGAGGCGCATCTGTTCTATGGCATTCCCCTGCCCTTCAGCCGGCTCGAACTCGATGCGCCGCGACTCGTGCCGCGCCGCGGCGTGCGGGTAGTTGCGTATGACGATGGCGATTCCGACGTGGCCGAACGCGCCGCCCGGCGGCTCGCGGTGCTGGGCTACACCGACGTGCATGTGCTGCAAGGCGGCACCCGCGCCTGGAAGGCCGCGGGGCATGCGCTCTTTGCGGGCGTCAACCTGCCCTCGAAGACCTTCGGCGAGCTGGCCGAAGAGGCCTATCACACACCCCGCGTCAGTGCCGACCAATTGGCCGGCATGCTGGCGCGCAACGAAAAGGTGGTGGTGCTCGACGGCCGGCCCGTGAGCGAGTTCCACAAGATGAACATCCCCACGGCCACCTGCTGTCCGAATGGCGAACTCGCCTACCGCGTGCGCCAGCTGGTGCCCGACACCACCACGCCCATCGTCATCAATTGCGCGGGCCGCACGCGCAGCATCATCGGCGCGCAGACGCTCATCAACCTCGGCCTGCCCAACCCCGTCTATGCACTGGAGAACGGCACGCAGGGCTGGTACCTGAACGACCACACGCTGGAGCACGGCGGCACGCGGCACTACCCGGCGGACAGCGGCAACACCGATCTCCGCCCCGCCGCCAAGACGTTGGCCGAACGCTTCGACGTGCCCACGGCCACCGCGCAGACCGTGCAGCAATGGGCCGGCGACGCGAGCCGCACCCTGTTTCTCTGCGACGTGCGCACGCCCGAAGAATTCGCGGCCGGCAGCCTGCCCGGCGCACAGCACACGCCCGGCGGGCAATTGATGCAGGCCGGCGACCAGTACGTCGGCGTGCGCGGCGCGCGGCTCGTGCTGTTCGACAACGACGGCGTGCGCGCGCCGACGATTGCGAGCTGGCTGCGGCAGATGGGACACGATGCGAGCGTGCTCGAAGGCGGCCTCGCGAGCGGGCTTGCTCTTGCGCCTGCGGCCATCCCCAAGGCTCCCGCGCTGCAGACCATCGATGCACAGGCACTGTCCACTCGCCTGGATCGAGGCGACGTGGCGCTGATCGACTTGCGCCCGAGCATGCAGTTCCGCGCCGGCCACATTCCGCAGGCACGCTGGTCCATTCGCCCGCGCCTCGCCGATGACGTGAAAAGCGAAACGCGGCAACTGGTGCTGCTGGCCGACGACGCCGCTCTCGCGGCCTGGGCCGCGGCCTCCGAGCTCGCCGGCCGTTCGCCCGCCCCGCTGCTGCTCGAAGGCGGCATGGCCGCGTGGCGCGGCGCCGGACTGCCGGTGGAACCCACGCCCGGGTTGCCCGCCGATGCGGAGTGCATCGACTACCTGTTCTTCGTGCACGACCGCCATGACGGCAACAAGGAAGCGGCTCGCCGCTACCTCGCCTGGGAAACCGGGTTGGTCGCACAGCTGGACGCAGAGGAGCGCGCGGCCTTCAGGCTGCCCGCCGCGCCTCACGCCTGAGCCGGTTTCGCATCTTTCCTTTCATTCGTTCGCCGTTGTCCGTTCCTATTCCGGGAGTCCTGCCATGTCGTCTGCCGATCGCCTTTCGAGCCTTGCCCGTCTTACCGTCGTCGCCGCATGGCTGGCGGCCATGGCCCTGCAGCCTGCCGCGGCGCAGCCGCTGCCCGCGCGCAACGGCTTTCCTTCGCAAACGGTGAAATTCGTCTCGCCGTTTCCACCGGGCGGCGGCAACGACGCCACGGCCCGGCTGGTGACCACGCGCCTGCCGGAAATCATGGGCCAGGCCGCGGTGGTGGACAACCGCGGCGGCGCGGGCGGCAACATCGGCGCCAAGTCGGTGGCCGAGGCCAAGCCCGACGGCTACACGGTGCTCACCTCGCAGGTGTCGATCATGGCGGTGAACCCGTCGCTCTACTCGGCGCCGGGCTTCGATCCGCTGAAGAACTTCATGCCCATCACGCAGGTCAACGCGGCCCCGCTCGCCCTGGTGGTGGAAGCCAATTCGCCCTACAAGACCTTTGCCGATCTCGCCACGCGCGCCAAGGCGAGCCCCGGCAAGGTCACCTATGCCTCGCCGGGCAACGGCACGCTCTCGCACCTGGTCGGCGTGGTGCTGCAAAAGGACAGCGGCGTGGACATGACCCACGTGCCCTACAAGGGCGCCGGCCCCGCGCTCACCGATCTGCTCGGCGGGCAGGTCGACGTGCTCGTGACCTCCACCGCCTCGGTCGCCGGCATGGTGCAAAGCGGCAAGCTGCGCGTGCTGGCCGTCACCAGCCCGCGCCGCATCGGCGTGTTCGCCAAGGCGCCCACGCTCGAGGAGCTGGGCTACGCGAATGCCCGCTTCGAAGACTGGTACGGTTTCTTCGCGCCGGCCGGCACGCCGCCCGAGCGCGTGGCCTATTTGAACGAAGCCATCGTGCGCACGCTGCGCCTGCCCGAAGTGACCAAGCTCGTGACCGACGGCGGCAGCGAAGTGGTGGCCAACACGCCCGAAGCCTTTGCCGCGCAGTTGCGCCAGGACATCGATCGCTGGTCGCGCGTCGTCAAGCTTTCCGGCGCCAAGGCCGATTGACGCACCATAGAGGCCTTGCGAATAACGCCCTTCGTTCACCAACATGACTGCTTCTTCGCACACCGATCCCGCCGCGCAGGCGCTGCAAACGCGACTTGCCCACACCGGCAAGTCGCCGCGCCATGCCGGCGGCAAGCCCGTCAACCCGCCGCTGGTGCGCGCAAGCACCGTGGTGTTCGACAGCGTGGCCGCCATGCGCGATGCCCGCGCACGGCGCGGCGACGAGCGCGTCTTCAGCTATGGTGCACGCGGCACGCCCACCACCTTCGCGCTCGAAGATGCGGTGAACGAACTCGAAGGCGGCTTTCGCACGCGCCTCTTTCCCACTGGCCTCGCGGCCATCGGCATGGTGCTGCTGTCGTACCTGAAGCCCGGCGACCACGTGCTGATGTCGGACAGCGTGTACGAGCCGGCGCGCAACCTCGTGCATTCCTTTCTCGATCCCTACGGCATCCGCTGCACCTTCTTTGCGGCGGACGGCAGCGGCGTGGAAGAACGGTTCGAGCCGAACACGCGGCTCGTGTATGCCGAGTGCCCGGGCTCGCTGGTGTACGAGATGTGCGACCTGCCCCGCCTGGCCGAGCTGGCCCATGCGCGCGGCGCGCTCCTGGCCGCGGACAACACCTGGGGTTCGGGCGTCCAATACCGGCCGCTTGCGCTGGGTGCCGACATCTCGCTGATGGCCGCGACCAAATACCTCTCGGGCCATTCCGACGTGATGATGGGCACGGTCGCCACCACGCGCGAAGCCTGGCAGCCGCTCAACGAGCGCTGCGATGCCTTCGGCATGACGGTGAGCCCCGACGACGCATGGCTGGTGCTGCGCGGCATCCGCACCTTGTCGGCCCGGCTGCAGATGCACGAGCGGCATGCGCTCGAAGTGGCGCGCTGGCTCGAGGCACGGGACGAAGTGGCGGCCGTGTTCTGCCCCGCACTTCCGCAGCACCCGGGCCACGAACTCTGGAAGCGCGATTGCCGCGGCACCAACGGGCTGCTCTCGTTCGAGCTGAAGCCCGGCATCCAAGACGCCGCGGTCGAGCGGATGGTCGATGCCCTCTCGCTGTTCGGCCGGGGTTCATCGTGGGGCGGCTATGAAAGCCTCGTGGCCTGGGCCAACATGCGCACGGCCCGCAGCGTGACCGACTGGAGCGCGCGCGGCGCCGTGGTGCGGCTGCATGTGGGGCTCGAAGCGCCTTCGGACCTGCTGGCCGATCTGGCGCGCGGGTTTACCGCCTTGAGCGCAGGCTGAGCGGTTTTTTTGCCGGCTCAGGCGGCCACCGGCTCGACCGGTTCTGGCTCGGGTTCAGGAAGAATCGCCGTCAGCGCAAAGTCGACCAGGTGAAGCCAGGTCGATTCGAGTCCCATGATGCTGTGGTGGTTGGAGCCGGGAACGGTCTGCACGCTGATGGGCGTCGGCCAGGCCGCGATGAGCTTTTGCGAGCGCTCGGGCAGCACCACGGTATCGTGCTCGGCCAGCAGCACCTGGGTTTTGGCGGCCACCTCCTTGCAGTGCATGAGCGAATCGAACCGGTGGCGCAGCAGCAGCGACAGCGGAACCAGTGGAAAGCGCCGCTTTGCAACCTCCAGCATCGAGTCGTAGGGCGTGACCAGTTGCAGGCTGGAGAAATGCTGCTGCGCCACCAGCTGGATGGCCACGCCCGTTCCCAGGCTGCGCCCGACCACGTGCAGGCGCGCCTTGGGAAACGCCTTGCGCAAGTGGCTCGCAAACTGGATCGCGTCCGCCACCGACGCGATCTCGGAAGGATGGCCCTGCGAATCAGCCACGCCCCGATAGTTCACGGCCGCAAACCCGAAGCCGTCGGGCAGCCAGTGCAGCGCCTGCGCAGTGGCGCGCACGTCCTCGCCGCGGCCCGCAAAATAGATGAACAGGTCTTGCAGCGAGTCTTCGCCCTGAGGGTGATAGACGTAGCCGCGGACCATGCCGCCGGGCACCGTGTGCGAGTAGGTGGAGAAGTGGTCGGACAGATGAACGACCGGATGCTTTCCGACGTTGAACAGGATGTGCCCCTGGCGTGCAGCCAGGATGGTCCAGTACGCCGCGATGCTTCCGATGGCGGCGGCCGAAACCGAGAGTGCAATGCGAGAGACTTTGCGGGACAAGGTGAGCTCCGGAAAAAAGTGCGATGGCAGGGCAACGGCTTACTGCTTGCAGCTGCCGCCGACGGTCACCGTGCCGTCCTTGCATTCCGTCAGGATGCGTTCGTTCGACGGGGCGGGCGCGGCAGGGCGCACCGGGGCGCCGTCCGCTGCGGTAGCGCCTTCGCGCTGATAGACGATCTTCTTGCTGCCGAGATCGCAACTGCCCACCACTTGGCCATTGGCCTGTGCATTGGCATCGATGGTGGTGACGCTGAAGCGCGTCACGCCCGACGCGGCGATCTTCGATTCGATCTGGGTGCGCAGGGCTTCGCAGTTTTCAGCGCCGTGGGCGGCGCCGGCAAAAGCAAGCGCCATGGAAATCGACCAGAGTTTCATGATGAGTCGGCCTCATGCCGAGGATTTCGTGAACCACGAGTCTAGCCCCGCATTCGCGGAGACAGCATCCTCGCGCACACTCTGGTAACCGCACGTCACCAGCCCCGGAATGCCGGCTCACTCGCAGGCGTTTCTTCCAGAAGGAGACTGGCGCAGCCTGTTCAGGAAAGTGAGCTGGACCCTGGCCGTGTCGCTGCCCTGCGACGCGGCCCGCAGCATCCACCTGCGGGCTTCGCAGCGATCGGCCTTCACTTCAGTGCCGTACAGCGTGGAGCCGGCCAGCAGCACCATGCCCAGCATCTCCTGCGCCTCGGCGCTGTCCTCGGCAGCCGCCTGCCTGAGTTCCTCGAGCATGGTGCGGTAGTCGCGCGCCGCCTGCGCTTCCAGTGCCAGCTGGAAGCGCTGGTCGGCATGCAGCACGATATTCGCACCGGGCGGCTGCGCCGCGGAAAGCGCTGCCACGAGGCATAGCGCGCCCGAAAGAAAGATGCGCCAGCGCAGCGACCAGCTCGTGATCTGGTTCAGTTCGGATGCCATCGATGTTCTCCACCATTCAGTTGTGTGGGGGCATCGTGGCAGCAAGCGCTTGCAAAAAGAAACTGGAATTCGCGCAGGCAGGCTCAGTTGGCGCCTGAGCCTTTGCCGTTCTCTTGGCCTTGCGCCCGATCAGAACTTCGCGGTCAAGGCCACCTGCAGCTCGCGCCCCGGACCCGGCATGATCAGGTTGTCGACGCTGCCGTGTGCCGACACGTAGTACTTCCTGCCGGTGATGTTCTTCAGGTTCACGGAGAGTTCGTACTTCGCGGTCTTGTAGCTCGCCGCCAGATCGGCGGTGACATACGAAGGCAGCGTCACCAGGTTGCTGAGCGAGGCATAGCGTGCCGCCACGTAGTTGACGCCACCGCCCGCGCTCAGGCCATGCCCCAGGTCTTTCATCAGCCAGACGAAGGCCGAATGCCGCGGCGTGAGCGGTGCCACCTTGCCCTGCACCGGCATGGCCGCACCGATGGGCAGCTGCAGCGAACTCACGGTGGCCAGCGACTTGACCATGCGACCGTCGAGGTAGGCGTAGCCCGCGCTGATGTCCCAGCGGCCCGGCAGCTTGCCGGCCAGCGCCAGTTCCATGCCGTTGGTGCGCTGCGTGCCCACGTTGATCTGCCGTGTCGGGTTGGCGGGGTCGGTGTTCTTGATACCCGAGCGCTCCAGGTTGAAGAGCGCCGCCGTGAGGTTGAGCGCGCCGTCCAGGAAGTCGAGCTTGGCGCCGATCTCCTTGTTCACCGTGATCTCCGGGTCGTTGGCCGCGTTGTTGGCAGACAGCGCAAAGGTTTCGGCCGACGGCTGGAACGAGCGGCTGTACGACAGGTAGTAAGACTGCGCTTCGGTCGGCTGCCAGACCACGCCCGCACGCGGGCTGAACTTGCGATCGGTTCGCGACATCGGGGCCAGCGTGCGCTCGAACGAGGTCTCCTGGCCGAAGACATCGTAGCGTCCGCCGATCAGTGCCTTCCACTGCGGCGCCAGCGTGATCTGGTTCTGGGCGTAGAGGGCCGACGTTTCAAAGGTGGAGTTGCTTGGAATCGCGCTGCTGGCCAGGTAGCTCGCCAGCGGGATGGGCGGCGGCGCGGACACGGGGTTGAGGATGCTCACGCGTTCGTAGCCGGTGGGGGAAGACACCGAATACAGGCGCTTGTCCTGCTTGCCGAACTCCGCACCGACCAGCCATTCCTGCTTGAAGCCGCCGAGCTCGTTGCGCCACGTCAGGTCGGTCTGGTTGAACCAGCCGCTTTCGTCGCGGTCGACGAAGCCGCGCGTGCGGCCCACGGTCAGCCGCACCGGGTCGGTGGTGCCGCTGGGCAAGGTGTTGAAGCGGTCGAGCTTGTAGCTGTAGTAGCGGGTGGTGTTGCGCAGGCTCAGCGTATCGCTGAACCGGTGGTTCAGCGTGGCCGTGAAAGACTGCACGCGCGTGGTGGTGGTGTCGTCGCGCTTGGCGAAGGCAGAGCCGAAGTAGGTGCCGATGGGCACGTTGACGGGGCGGCCGTTGAGCGCGGGAACGCCGAAGTCCGTCAGCCGCTGGTCGTAGGTGTTGGTGTACTGCAGCAGCAAGTCGGTCTGCGGGCTGAACTTCATCGCCAGCGAGGGCGCGATGTTGTAGCGGTCGATGAACTGCTGATCGCGGTAGCTACCCGATTTTTCGCGCGCCACATTGAGGCGGAAGGCCATGTTCTCGCCGATGGGCTGGTTGAGGTCGGCCGTGAGCCGCTTGAAATCGTGGCTGCCCAGGCCGAGCGAAACCTCACCGAAAGGACGCTCGAAAATCGGCTTCTTGGTCACGCGGTTGACCAGTCCGCCCGACGATCCGCGGCCATAGAGCACAGCGGCAGGGCCCTTGAGCACTTCGATGCGCTCGGTGTCCGACAGGTCGCGAAAGTACAGCGCATCGTCGCGCACGCCGTCCACGAACCAGTCGGCGATGGCCGTGAACCCGCGAATGACCACCTGGTCGCGCTGGCCGTCCCCGGCATTGAATGAAACGCCGGGCGCATTGCGCAGCGCGTCCTGCATCGACGTGGCGCCCTGGTCGCGCAGCAGCTGCGCCGGCAGCACGTTGACCGCCTGCGGAATGTCCCGCAGCGGCGCACTGCCTTTGGTGGCCGTGCTGCTCACCGATGGCGCGTAGCCTGTCTCCTGCTCGGAGGTGACGGTGATTTCCTTGAGCGTGCCGGTACCCTGCGCGTGGGCGGCAGAGCCCAGAACGGCGAGGACGGCAAGACACAGGGGCTGGTGGCGCAGGCGCAGCGCATGCAAACGATCGGGCATGAGATTCCTTCAGGGCAACAACAAGATCGCGAAGCGACATGCCGCCTCGCCATCCATCGGATGGCGAAACGCATGTGCCCTGCCTCGAAAATCTGGGTTGGGTGCCCTCGCCGACCCATGCTGGCGCGGTGGCCAGGGGGTGCAGCAAAAGGGGATCGCATCGCGCGACCCGGCGGATTCTAAGCGGCGAAAAGCTCAGTTCGCGCTCAGGTCCATCAGCATGCGCGACAGCAGATAGAGCCGCGGCACCACGCTTTCGACCTCGGCGTATTCCTCCGGCGTGTGGATGCCGCCGCCCACGATGCCGAAGCCGTCGAGCACCGGCACGCCCACGCCCGCCACCAGGCTGGCGTCGGCCGCGCCGCCGCTGCTCTCGATGGTGAGCTTCTTGCCGATCTCGGCATAGATGCCCTCGGCCATGGCGACCAGCTTGTCCGACGCAGGCGAGCGCGGCATCGGCGGCAGGCCGCGGATGAGGCGCACACGCACTTCGGTGTCGGGAATCAGCTTGTTCTGCGAGATGCGGGCCAGGTCTTTCTCGACGCGGTCGAGTTCTTCGGGCGTGGCTGCGCGCACGTCGCCCTTGGCGCTGGCGCTTGCGGGAATCACATTGGTCGGGCCGTTGGCCGTGAGCACCGTGAAATTGACCGTGGTCTTCTTTGCGGCATCCCCCGTCTTCGAAAGCTGCAGCACCTGGTGCGCCACTTCCATGGCCGCGTTGCGGCCGGCCTCGGGCGCGACGCCGGCATGCGAGGCCAGTCCCTTCACCTCGATGAGGGCGGTGGCCGAGCCCTTGCGCTCCACCACGAGGCCATCGGCCGGGCGGCCCGGCTCCAGGTTCAGCGCCACGTCGTGTTGCTTGGCCACGCGCTCGATGAGCGCGCTGGTACCGACCGAGCCCACTTCTTCGTTCGTGTCGATGAGGAAAGTGATCTGCCCATAGTCCTTGAAGCCGATCTTCTGCAGGATCTTCAGCGCCTGGAGCCCCGCGACCACGCCGCCCTTGTTGTCCATCACGCCGGGGCCGTAGGCGCGCCCGTCCTTGACGTAGAACGGCTTGGCCGCGGCCGTGCCTTCCTTGAACACGGTGTCGATGTGGGCGAGGATCAGGATCTTCTTCTTGCCCTGGCCGGTGAGTGTGGCGACCACGTTGGTGCCGGGGTGCGGCTCCGCCGGAAAGGTCTCGATGCGCGCGCCGAGCTTGCGCAGCTCTTCGACGGCAATCCCGCGCACCTTGTCCAGGCCCTCGGTGCTGGCCGAGCCGGAGTCGATGTTGACCATGCGCTCCAGCAGCTTGAGCGCCTCTTCCTTCTGCTGCGTGGCCGCGTCCAGCGCACCCTGGTGCGGCTTCTGGGCCATGGCGTTGCCGGCCAGCAGTGCGCAGGCCAGCACAATGCCGTGGCAGGCGGCGCGCAACGGCGCGGGGTTTGTGAAGGGATGGCGCTTCTGGATAGTCATGGGTTCCGTTCTGTTGTTCGTTCGAGGTTGGGCGAAAGAAAGCCCGCTGGCCGCGGGCGTCTCAGGCTATCACCCGCCTTTCGCGCGGGTCAAGCGAACAAGCAACAAACGGGCCCTGGCGCCCTAGCAGCAGCGGCCCTTGCCGGCGCCGTAGCGCGCCTCGAGCCGCTCCCGAAAAAAAGCCTCGTAGCTCATCGGCGGCTGGTCCGGATGGGTGGCCGCCATGTGGGTCAGGTAGGCGTCGTAGTCGGGCATGCCGACCATGAGCCGCAGCGACTGCTTGAGCGAGCGGGCGAAGTAGCGCCCGGCTTCCGGCAATGCGAGACCCATGGCGTTGCTCAGGGCGCCGCCGACGCGGCGAGCGGCTCGAAAGGCGTCTCTTGCGCGGTGGGGCGGTTGGCCGCGCGCGCCGCGAGGCATGCCTTCACGGCATACACCAGCACGCTCAGCACCACGAACATGAAGAGCGCGCAGAGCGCGGCGTCGAGCCGGTCGTTGAAGACGATGCGCGACATGGCCTCGGGCGTCTTGGCCGGCGCCACCAGCACGCCGTTGGCAAGGCCTTCGGTGTACCTGGCCGCATGCGAGAGGAAGCCGATCTTCGGATCGGGCGAGAAGATCTTCTGCCAGCCCGCCGTGAGCGTGCAGGCCAGCAGCCATGCGGCGGGCGCAATGGCCACCCAGGCGTAGCGCTCGCGCTTCATGCGGAACAGCACCACCACGCCGAGCAGCAGCGCCACCGCGGCCAGCATCTGGTTGGAGATGCCGAAGAGCGGCCACAGCGTGTTGATGCCTCCCAGAGGATCGACCACGCCCTGGTACAGGAAGTAGCCCCACGCCGCCACGCACAGCGCCGTGGCAATCAGGTTGGCCGGCAGCGAATCGGTGCGCTTGAGCGCGGGCACGAAGCTGCCCAGCAGGTCTTGCAGCATGAAGCGGCCCGCGCGGGTGCCGGCGTCCACGGCCGTGAGAATGAAGAGCGCTTCGAACAGGATCGCGAAGTGGTACCAGAAGGCCATCATGGCCTGCCCGCCGATCACCTGGTGAAGGATGTGGGCCATGCCCACCGCGAGCGTGGGCGCACCGCCCGCGCGGCCGAGGATGGTGCTTTCGCCCACGTCCTTGGCCGTTTGCACCAGCATCTCGGGCGTGACCACGAAGCCCCAGCTCGAGATGGTCTGCGCCGCCTGCTGCGCGGTGCTGCCCACCAGCGCGGCCGGGCTGTTCATTGCAAAGTAGATGCCGGGCTCGATGCACGATGCCGCCACCAGCGCCATCACCGCCACGAACGATTCGGCCAGCATGCCGCCGTAGCCGATGAAGCGCGCGTGGCGCTCGTTGTCGAGCATCTTGGGCGTGGTGCCCGAGGAGATCAACGCATGGAAGCCCGACACCGCGCCGCAGGCAATGGTGATGAACAGGAACGGGAACATGCTGCCCGCCCATACCGGCCCGCCACCTTGCGCAAACTGCGTGAGCGCAGGCATTTGCAGCGTGGGCATGACGAACACGATGCCCAGGGCCAGCGCGATGATGGTGCCGATCTTCAGGAAGGTCGACAGGTAGTCGCGCGGCGCCAGCAGCAGCCACACCGGCAGGCTGGCGGCAATGAAGCCGTAGCCCACCAGCATCCACGTGAGCGCCTTGCCGTCGAAGGTGAAGAGCGGCGCCCACACGGGGTTCTGGCTCACGGCCTGGCCGCCGAAGATGGCGAGCATGAGCAGCACGAAGCCGATCAGCGACACCTCGCCGATGCGGCCCGGTCGAATGAAGCGCAGGTATACGCCCATGAAGAGCGCCACCGGAATGGTGGCCGCCACCGTGAAGGTGCCCCACGGCGATTCGGCCAGCGCCTTCACCACGATCAGCGCCAGCACCGCGAGGATGATGATCATGATCATGAAGGTGCCGAACAGCGCGATCATGCCGGGCACCGTGCCCATCTCCTGCTTGACGAGGTCGCCCAGCGAGCGGCCGTCGCGCCGCGTGGAGATGAACAGGATGATGAAGTCTTGCACTGCGCCCGCGAACACCACGCCCGCCAGCACCCACAGCAGTCCGGGCAGGTAGCCCATCTGCGCGGCGAGCACCGGGCCCACCAGCGGACCGGCACCGGCAATGGCCGCAAAGTGATGGCCGAACAGCACGTTCTTGTCGGTGGGCACGTAGTCGAGCCCGTCGTTGTGGCGGTGCGCCGGCGTCTTGCGGTTGTCGTCGAGCCCCAGCACCTTCTCGGCAATGAAGAGGCTGTAATAGCGGTAGGCGATCAGGTAGGTGCAGATCGCGGCGGTCACCACCCAGAGGGCGTTGACGCTTTCACCACGCGTCAGGGCGACGGTGCCCAGCGCGAATGCGCCGACCACGGCCACGACGAGCCACACCAGGTGGCGGCGGATGCTATGCATGGGAATGTCTCCTCGGTATTGGAACCCGGGAGTGTTCCCCGCCAGCCTCGAACCCGCATCCGTCGGACCGCGTGGGCGCTATGCGTGGGAATTCTTAATGGAAAACCCTAGCGCAGGCCATGCGGCCGTGGCGCTCGTCTTGCAGGCAGCGGCGTCAACGGACGGTCGACATCACCGTCGCGCGGCAGCGGGGTTGGTCGCGCGGAGCCAGCAGGTTGCAGTTGTCCAGCGCGCGCTGCTGCATGTCGCTCAGCCTCGGCTGTTCGCCGGGGGGCGGGGCGTCCCACTGGCGATAGACCGGCGGCGGCGGCGGTTGTTCGGCCCAGCGCTCGCGGCGCTCGTATTCGCGGCGCTGCTCCCTTTCGTAGGCGCGCTGCTCGCGCCGTTCATGGCGCTCCTCGCGGTCGCGCTGGATGCGCCACATGCAGGTGTTGAAGTCGACGCCGGAGCGGCCGCTGGCGCAATAGCGGCGGTCGTTCTCGTACGAGTCGGGATCGCGCTGCGCAAGGGCCGGGAGCGCGGTGGCAAGGCCCAGAATGGCCAGGACGATGAGTTTTTTCATGGGGACCTCTCCGAGGTTCGGTGATATCGGCACAGCATGCCACACCGATCAGACCGCCCCAAGGCAGGCATCCCTGTAGACCAATGTCTACGCCGATCCGTTAAGTTGGATTGAGTGGCGATTTCCAGCGCCTAGAGCCGGCGCGCCTGCATCGGTTGGCGCGACCAGTAGATGCCGTCCAGCCGGTCGAGCCGCACCTCCCCACCGGTCGATGGCGCATGCACGAACTGCCCTGCCCCCACGTAGATGCCCGCATGCGTGGGCGTGGACGCGCCGAAGAGCACCAGGTCGCCCGAGCGGATGTCCGACGCGGGCACCGGCCGGCCGAAAGCCGCCATGCGCGCCACCGTGCGCGGCGTGGCCTGGCCCGCGCTGTTTTGGTACACGTAGCCGATGAGCCCGCTGCAATCGAACCCGCCCTCGGGCGTATTGCCGCCATAGCGGTATGGCGTGCCAACCAGGCCCAGTGCATGGATCGCGACGCTGTTCGATTCTTCGGACGTGAGCGGCGAGGTGCTGTATGAGGCCGACGGCGGTGCCCGCGGGCTCGCGCAACCCAGCGCCAGGAGGCAGGCGCCGACGGAAAGCAGACGGAACAGCAGCAGTGGCATGCGGGGACGGGGCGCGGGTACGAGTGCGTCGGGCATGTGGGATGGCGGTCTTGTGGACGTGAGCGGACTCTAACGCGAGCAGCCGATCCGGCCAAGGCAAGAGGCCGGCCAGCAGATGGATATGGCACGATCAAAACATGCCCGAGCCCTCACGCCGCATCCCGTACCGCACCTGGCCAGCTGCAATCGCCGTTCTCCTGGCCATTGCCGGCTACGTGGGCGGCCTCGTGTTCTGGGACAGGCACACGCCCGGCAACCGGCCGTTGCCTGCGGGCGAAATGGTCGAGGTCGGCCATGCGAGGTTCGTGCCCGCCAGCGGGTGGGAGATGGACGTGTCGCGCTCAAGGGCCGGCCGGTCGCTGATGCTGTTCAAGGGCGGCCACAAGTTTCTGGTGACCACCGGCCCATGGGCGGGTGGCCCCGATGGCCCGCTGGTGAGGCAGCAAAGGCTCATGGAGCGCGGCCAGCGTTTGCGCATCGACGGCGACGCCTCCGACTTCGTCACGACCTGGGGGCTGCAGGGCAAGACCTTTGCCTACTATGGATCGAAGCTGGCGGGCCGCTTCTGGCAAGTGGTCGACCTTCAGCGCCGGTCGCTGGTACAGATCGACTTCTACGGCGCGACCGACGGCTTGAACGAAGCGATGGCCGAGGCCCGCAGCATGCTGGAGTCGATGGACCTGGAGGCTCCGCAGTGAACCTCAACGTCTCCGAACAACAGGACCGGGGCGACTGGCCCATTGGCACCGACTCGTTCTTCCAGCCGCATCGCGCAGCCTTTTGGGTGTTGGCGGCGCTGATCGTCAACGGCTTGTTCTACACGGTCAACATGTTCTCGATGGGTTTCCGCGTGGTCCCCATCACCGCGTTGCTCGGCATCCTGGTGTGGGCCATCTACACGCTGGTTTTTCTTCTCGTTTTTCGCGCCCTGGATTTGCTCGAGCAGCACCCGCCGGAGGCTTTCGCGCTGGCCTTTGCGTGGGGCGGCCTGGGCGCCGTGTACTTTGCCGCGCCCGCGAACATTGCCATTCAGAGCCTGTGCGCCAAGCTGGTGTCGCCGGACTTCGTCGCGGCCTGGGGGCCGGCCATCGCGGGGCCGATCACCGAGGAGTTCCTGAAGCTTGCCGGCGTCGTGCTGCTGGTGCTGGTGGCGCGCAACCAGTTCCAGACTTATCTTTCGGTGCTGATCGTCGGTGCCATGACGGGGCTGGGTTTTCAGGTGGTCGAGAACCTCACATACACCGTCAACGCCTCGATGCATTTTCCGCTCGAGAACCAGGTGGTCCCGGTGCTCATCAACCTGCTGACGCGCGGGCTGCTGAGCGGGCTGTGGAGCCACGCGGCCTATACGACGATCGCCTCCTTCGGGGTCGCGTGGTTTCTGCTGCACCCCGAGCGGCCGATGGCGGTGAGGATCGCCTGCGCCCTGCTGTGCTTTGCGCTGGCATGGGCCATGCACTTCATCTGGAACTCGCCGTGGCTCGAAGATCTTTTCGATGGCGGATACGGCGAGATGGCGGTCTTGCTCGTCATCAAGGGCATTCCCGCGATGGCCGCCGCCTGGCTCGTCTGGCGCGAAGCCGCCCGCGAGAACGGCGCCTACCTTCATGCGCTTGCGGCCTACTTCGTGCCGGAGCGCGAACTGATCCGCGACGACGAATGGCTCCGTTTGGGCGCGCCTTTGTTGCGGTACAGGGTTCGCCGTCAGATCGGCTGGACCTTCGGCCTGCGCGCAAGGCGGCTGAAGGCGCAACTGCAGCGCGAGCAGCTGCGGTTGATCCGCAAGGCGATGACTTACGGGCGCGGCGCGCAGACGCTGCGGCACGAAGTGGCGATAAGGCGCATACGGGCCGAGCTGGATCCGCTCATCGCGACGCAGCCCTGAACCAATGGGCGCGAGACACGGGCCGGTCGCGACGCACACCCGGCCGATGTGCCTGCGGGCGAGTGAGAACCTTGGAGCTACATCGCACGCGCCTCCTTTGAAAAGAGCTAGGCGACTGCAGGGTCTTCACCCAGAATCCCGCCGGTGTTGAAGTTTGCCCCCCGCAAACCGCCCACCGCAAGGACCGCCCATGAAGTGCCCGATCCGCCGTTTCTTCACCACAACCGCCGCGGCCCTGAGCCTGGCGGCCGCGTTGGCCTCCTGCGGTGGTGGCGGCGGGGGTGGAGGCGGCGGAGGGATCGGCGTTCCATTGGCGTCCGCGCCGACCACCACGGCGCAATTGCCGGAACGCGAGGCGCTCATTGCCCGCGCGCGAGCCCTCGAACTGAACACGCCTTATGTGCCGCCGCCCGGCAACGTGCTGGAACACAACACCTCCGGCTATGCCAAGACGATGTGCTCCGCCGTGTTCATCACCGGCATCGACCCCGACGTAGCCGCCGAAAGCCTCGGCTACTTCGTGGGACCGTACGACCAGCGCAAGAACGTGAGCAAGCCCGTGGTCGATCGTGTCAAGAAGGAAGTCCGCATCTCGATTCCCAACGGCCCGACGCTGGTGGCACGCCACTTCGGCTCGCAGGGCTGCGTCACGCTGCCGGCCGGCAGGGACGACGTGTTCTTCACGCCCGTCGTGGTCCAGAGCACACTGCCCGACCCCGCGACCCAAGCGTGGCCGATGGGCGATGTGCTGCCGGGCGACCCGCCACCGGCCGAGGTCAACATGGCCAAGGTGAACGAGGCCGTGGAAGCCGCGTTCGGCGTTTCGGAGGCCTACACATCGGCCTTCGTGGTCACCCACAAGGGACGCATCATTGCCGAGCGCTACATGAACGGCATCGGTGCAACGACGCCGCTCGAATCGTGGTCCATGGGCAAGAGCGTCGTCGCCACGATGATGGGGTTGCTCATCAGACAAGGCGTGTACAAACTCGACCAGCCGGCGCCGATTCCCGAGTGGCAAGCCACTGGCGATGGGCGGCAGAAGATCAAGATCTCAGACATCCTGCAGATGTCGAGCGGACTGCGCATCAAGGCGCCGGACGATCCGGACTTCGATCCCAACGGCACCTACCCCGACCACACCTACTACTACACCGGCCGCATCAATGCGTTCAACTACGCCGCCACCCGTCCGCAGCAATGGCCACCGGGCGCGGTGGGCCGCTACCGCAACACCGATCCGGTGCTTGCGAACTACCTGGTTCGCCTCGCGGTAGAAAAGCGCGGCGAGGAGTACCTGTCGTTTCCGCAACGCGCGCTGTTCGACAAGATCGGCATCCGCTCGATGGTGATCGAGACCGACCCCTACGGCAACTTTCTCACGCAGGGCTACGACTTCATGTCGGCCCGCGACTGGGCTCGCCTCGGCAATCTCTATCTGCAGGACGGCGTGTGGAACGGCGAGCGCCTTCTGCCCGAGGGCTTCGTCAACTTTGTGAGCAGCGTTGCACCGGCCTGGGCAGCGGACAAGCGCCCGATCTACGGCGGCTTCTTCTGGATCAACGGGATGGGCTCGTTGTCGATGCCGACGTCGGCCTACTACATGCTCGGCGCCGGGGGCCAATTTGTGCTGGTGATTCCGTCGCACGATCTCATCGTCGTGCGCATCGGGCATTCCAAGGGCGAGCGCTTCGCGACCTCGACGCTGAACCAGGCGCTTGCGCTGCTGACAGCTGCCGTGCCCCGCGTGCGCTGACAGGCAGCGATTCAGGACTGGGGCTGACCTTTGCGCAAGGTCGGCAAGCCGACCCCCGCAGCATCGAAGCCGCCATCGACCGCCAGCACCTGGCCGTTGATGAAGCTGGCCTCGTCGCTGCACAAAAAGCCCACCGTGTTGGCCATCTCTTCCGGCGTGCCGTAGCGGCCCTGAGGAATGGTGTCGTAGTAGTCGGAGCGGATCGCCACGGTGTGGACGAGCTTCGCCATCTCGGTTTCTACCGGCCCCGGTGCGATCACGTTGACGCGCACTCCTGCGTTGCCCAGCTCGACCGCGTACTGCTTGGTCAAATGGATGAGCGCCGCCTTGCTGGTGCCATAGGCGACACGCAGCGTGCTGGCGCGCAGGCCAGAAATGGAGGCGACGTTGACCACCGCGCCGCGCCCGCGCTCCGCCATCAGCGCGCCGAACGCCTGCGTGCACAAGAACGCGCCGTCGAGGTTGGTGCCGAGCACGGTGCGCCACTCTTCGAACGAGGTCTGGAGCACCGGCTTGAACACCGCCACGCCCGCGTTGTTGACCAGCGCATCGACATGCCCGAAGCGTCCGACCACGGCCGCCACGGCGCTGCCGACCTGCGACGGATTCGAGACGTCGCAGTGCACGCCAAGCACCCTCTCCGGCTCGGCCAGATCGGCCACCGCCTGATCGAGCGTGGGGGCATCGATGTCGAGCAACGCGACGTTGTAGCCGTGCGCCAAAAACCAGCGGCCAATGGCCAGGCCGATGCCGCGCGCACCGCCGGTGACGACGGCGACGCGGGAGGGGGTGGAGAGAGCGGTCATGGATCGAAGTTTCTACAGTGGACGAAAACCGTTGCCGGGGCGACGGGAGTCATTCTTCCAGAGTGATACCGAAAGCGACACAACCGAGTGTCACTTGCCACGAACGGACCTTAGAAGCCAAAGACCAACAGCAGATTGTTCGCAGGCATCGCATGCCGCTCGCGCAACGCGAGGCCTGCACGGCGCGCCTCTGCCACCACGTCCTCCAGGCGGCGTATGCCCCAGGCGGAATTGCGGGCGCGCAAGTCTTCGTCGAACGCCAGGTTGCTCGGCGCCGTGGGGACTTCTTCTTCGAAGTAAGGCCCGTATGTGATCAGCAACCCGCCCGGAAGCAGATGCCGCGCGGCCCCTTGCATCAGCGCGGCGCATGTGGCCCAAGGCGCGATGTGCAGCATGTTGGCGCAGTAGATCGCGTCGAACTTCTTTCCTTCTTCTTGTTGAGCGAACGCGGGTCCCTGCGAGGGCCACTGAGGCGCCATCACGTCGAGCAGGAGCGGCGGGCGGAGATTGGGCAGCGCGGCTTCTGCGACGCGGCTTGCGAGCGCGGGGAGCATGCGCGCGTCTGCATCGGTGGGCTGCCAGATCCACTGGGGCATTGCTGCTGCGAACCAGGCGGCGTGCTGACCTGTGCCGGATGCAATCTCCAGTGCGGTGCCGCGCTCGGCCAGGATGCGGGTCAACGCGTCGAGGATGGGCTGTTTGTTGCGGTCGGCGGCGGGACTGTGGGGAAGGTCGGGCATTCGGATTGGGCTTGGATGGTTGGTTTGGAGGGTATCAGGGCCGGGCGATTGAGGCGCTTGCCGGTCGCGACGATGTCTGCATTGCAGCGATTGCCGACTTCGAAATGCTATGCGGCAAGAATTTCATGCGTCCAAGTTGTCAGTCCCACGTCCGATTCCCACCTCGCTGAAATTGCCGCCGGTACGCAGAAGGCGTCGCCCCTACGATCTGTCCGAAACGGCGCGCGAACTGCGTCGGCTCTCCAAACCCTGTGCTTTCACCGATCTCCGCTGCGGAGGCGCCGGTGAAGACCAGCAGCGTCTTGGCGCGCTCGATCCGGCGCTCGGTCACCAGCTCCAGGAAGGTCTTGCCCGTTTCGCTCTTCAGCAGGTGGGCCAGGTGCGTGGGCGACACATGGCTCGCATGCGCCGCGTCCGCCAGGTTCAGCTCCTGCGCGAGGTTTCGGCTGATGTAGCGGATGCAGCGCAGCACCGCCGGCCGGTACGACTGCAGAGCCAGCCCCTGCGCCTCGCAGTTGCGAAACTCGTCGCCGTAGCGCCGCCACACCATGCCGATCAGGTGGAGCAGATGGCTGCGAATCAGCAGGTGGCTGGCGGTGTCTTCACCCGGCGGCCGCTGCGCTTCCTGCGCCATGCGTTCGCACAGCGCCTGGAGTTGCTGGGTCTCGGCTTCGTCGAAGCGGAAATCCAGGCAATGCTGGAAGCGGAAAGGCGCGAGCTCGGGCGCGCGTGACAACGGCACCTCCGACAGCTCGAACACATCGGGGTCCAGCGACGGCAGCAGATACTCCTTGCTGATGTTGATCACGTGGAACACGCCGTCGGCCGCGTTCGGGATGTAGTGGACCAGGAAGGGGAGCACGAAGCTCACCGTGCCGGCGCCGATGGCGCGCTGGTTGCCGCCGATGTAGTGCGTGGTCTCGCCCCGCGTGTTGACGTAGATCTGGAAGTACTCATGCCGGTGCGGCACCGGGTTCGGCAGGCAGTTGCTCTGGTCGTGAATCCCGAAATAGGCGCGCTGCGCCCGCGCCGCCATCGTGTAGTTGCTGATGGCGGCACGGGCCGCACCGGCGCGGGGCGGCGTGAATTCGATGGAAGAAGGCGTGGGTTGCATGAGGGAGCCGGTCGCAAGATCGCAAGGATTGCATATCTTTGCGCAAGCCTGTGCGTTGAGGCCGGGGGGCCGCGTTCCTAGACTCTAGCCACTCCTTTCCAAACCTTCCAGAGAGACAAACCCATGCCCCCCCAGCTGACGGCCGACCTCGCGACCGATACCCGTGCCGCTATCGACGCCCTTCAAGTCCAGCCCATCTCCATCGACATCGTGGGCAGCGACAAGCGCTTTCCGGTGCGTCGCGTCTACTGCGTGGGCCGCAACTACCTGGCCCACATCCGCGAGATGAAGGAAGGCGACGAGCGCGATCCGCCGTTCTTCTTCCAGAAGCCCTCCGACTCGGTGGTAACCGACGGGCGCGTGCCCTACCCCACGCTGACGGACGATTTCCAGTTCGAATTCGAGCTCGTCGTGGCCATCGGCAGCGATGCATCGAACGTGTCGCCCGAGACGGCACTTGACCACGTCTTCGGCTACGCTGCGGGCCTCGACATGACGCGGCGCGACCGCCAGCGCGAATGCAACAAGCGCGGCCTGCCGTGGGAGCAGGGCAAGTCGTTCGACCACTCGGCGCCCTGCGGCCCGATCCATCCCGTGGCGAAGGTCGGGCACATCCGCTCGGGAACGCTCAACCTCTCGGTGAACGGCGCGGTGCGGCAGGACTCGGTGCTCGAGAAGATGATCTGGAACGTCCACGAGATCGTGAGCGAGTTGTCCAGGCAATACCGGCTGCTGCCCGGCGACCTGATCTTCACCGGCACGCCGGAAGGGGTCGGCCCGGTGCAGCGCGGCGACAAGCTCACCGGCCGCATCGACGGGCTCGCGCCCCTGCAGGTCGAAATCGTCTGAGGCCGGCACAGCACCGCATCGAACTGATTACGGAGACACCATGAAACCACTCGAACGCATCTCGTACTCGTCCATCGCGGACCGTCCCGCCCTGAAGCTGCCCGGCGGCAGGCGGCTGGCGGTCTGGGTCATCGTCAACGTCGAGGAATGGAATATCGACGAGACCATGCCCCGCACCGTGCTGACGCCACCGGCCGGCGGTTCGCCGATGCCCGACATCCCGAACTGGGCCTGGCACGAGTACGGCAATCGCGTCGGCTTCTGGCGCATGCTGGAAGTGATCGACGCGCTCGGCATCAACGCCACGCTCGCCATCAACGGTTCGGCCATCGGCGCCTACGAGCCCATCGCCAGGGCGGCGAAAGAGCGGCAGTGGGAGTTCATCGGCCACGGCTTCGGGCAACGCAACATGCAGAAGGTGCCCGACGAGGTCGAGGACATCGCCAAAACCACCGAGGCCATTCGCGCCTACACCGGCAAGCGCCCGCGCGGCTGGCTCGGCCCGGGGCTCACCGAGACCTGGCACACGCCCGACATCCTGGCCGAGCAAGGCTACGAGTACGTGTGCGACTGGGTGCTCGACGACCAGCCCGTACGGCTGAAGACGCGCGACGGCGGCTCGATCGTGAACGTGCCCTACACGCAGGAATGCAACGACGTGGCGATGATGCTGATCCAGCACCACAAGGCCAGCGAGTACCGCGACCGCGCCATCGACCAGTTCGAACAGCTCTACGCAGACGCTAAAGATTCGGCCCGCGTCATGGCGCTGGTGGTGCATCCGTACATCATGGGCGCGCCGCACCGCCTGCGCTACTTCCGCGAGGCGCTGGCGCACATCCAGAAGCACGACGACGTCGCCTTCATGACCGGCGAGCAGATCCTCGACTGGTACGGCGCGGCAAGCACCGTGGCGTGAACCATCGCTGGAGACTCCGGGCAACGAACGAATAAACAACAAACAGATTTCTCGCTCGACGAGAAGGAGACAACACGTGCATTCCTCAACCTCGGTCATTTCCCCGGCGGCCGGTGGCGCGCGCCGCGAGGCACCCATCACCGCGCTGGAGATCGGCATGTTCCTGGTGCTGCTCGCCTCGTACGCGCTCAACGCGATGGACCGGCAGATCTTTCCGCTCATCGCCGCGGACGTGCGCAAGGAGTTCGGCTTCAGCCTGGCCGACACCGGCCTGCTGTCCACCATCTTCACGCTGGGCATGGCCGTGGCCGGCGTTCCCACGGGCTACCTGCTGGCGCGGCTGTCGCGCAAGACGGTGCTGCAGATCGGCATTGCGATCTTCTCGCTGGGCACGCTGCTGGCGGCCTACTCGTACGGCTTCGCCGACATGATCGTCTACCGGGCCGTCACCGGCATCGGCGAAGCGATGCAGCTGACGGTGGTGATCGCCATTGCCGCGAGCTACTTCGCGCGCTACCGCGCCACCGCCGTGGGCGCCATCAACTTCTCTTTCGGGATCGGCGCGATCCTGGGGCCGCTGCTCGGCGGCCACCTGATCGGCGTCGAGCGCGACTGGCGCCTGCCGCTCATCGTGTTCGGTGTCGCGGGCTTCGCGGCCATGGCAATCATCGCGCTCGCCGTGAGCAAGCGCATGACCGAGAACGTGTCGGCCACCGGCGGGCGCACCGACCAGCGCGGCGCCACGACCCTGTGGAACCGCAACACGGCCCTGCTGACCGGCATGAGCGTCATCGGCGGGCTCTGCATCTACGGCTATCTCGGCATGTACCCGACCTTCCTGCGCGAGCACCTGCACTACACGCCGTCGGACACGGGCCGCGTCATGAGCATCTTCGGCTTCGGCGTGTTCGCGTCGATCTTCGGCGGCTGGCTCGGCGACCGCTTCCACCCCAAGCTCGTGCTCTCGGCGAGCTTCGTGGGCACCGGCCTGCTGGGCTTCCTGATGTTCTCGGGCCCCACCGACATGCTGGTGCAGTCGGCGCTGTCCTTCGCCTGGGGCTTCGTGGTGAGCGGCGTGCTGTACGTGAACCTGGCCGGCTATCACATCAAGGCCGTGCACGCCTCGCTCACCAGCCGCGCCACGGGCGTGTTCGTCACCACGCTGTACGGCGCGGGTGCGGTCGCGGGCTTCGTCATCGGCGGCATCGCCTCGCGCTTCGGCTGGAGCGTGGCCGGGCTGGCGCAGATCACGCTGCTGGCGGCCGTGGGCGTGGTGCTCACGATGCTGCTGCGCACCGACCGCATGTCGCTGCCGGCGCGCACGCCGTGATGCTGCTCGACTGGGCGCTGCTCGGCGGCGCCGCGGCACTGGCCGGTGCGCTCAATGCCGTGGCTGGCGGCGGCAGTTTTCTGACCCTGCCTGCGCTGGCGATGGTCGGCGTGCCGCTGGTGTCGGCCAACGCCACCGGCACCGCCGCGCTGCTGCCGGGCTACCTGGCCGGCGCCTGGGCGCTGCGCAAGGAACTGTCGGGTCCGATGTCGCCCTCGCTCCTGTGGCTGGGCGTGCTGTCGGTGCTCGGTGGCGCAGCCGGTGCGGCGCTGCTGCTCTCGACCTCGAACCGTGCGTTTGCCCGCATCGTGCCGTGGCTGCTGCTGGCCGCGACGCTGCTCTTCGCGATCGGGCCCGGCCTGGTGCGCCGCAGGCTCGCCACCGCCGACAACCGCAAGCCACGAGGCCGCTGGATCGCCGACCTGGGCATCGTCGCGGTCGCCGTCTATGGCGGCTACTTCAATGGAGGCCTGGGCATCCTGCTGCTCGCCATGCTCGGCGCGCTGGGGCACACGGACATGGGGCGCATGAACGGCATCAAGAACTTCGTCTCCGCGATCCTGACGCTGATCGCCGTGGCCATCTACGCGGCCAGCGGCGCGATCGTCTGGACACACGCCCTTTGGATGGCCCTCGGCGCCACGGTCGGCGGCTATGCCGGCGGCATGGCCGCACGGCGGCTGAAGCCCGATGTCGTGCGAGGCTTCGTCGTGCTGACGGGGCTGGCGATGACCGCGGCGTTTCTTCTCAAGGCGTATTGAGCGGGCTCTCGCTTCCTCTTCTTTTCGTCACTTCAATCACTGGGTCTGGACATGCAAACAACCAAGAGAGACTTCACCCGTTTTGTCGGCGCGCTGATGGTCGCCGCCACCGGTGCGCCGGCACTCGTCGGCTCGGCGTCGGTGTCGGCCCGCACGACGCGTGCACCCGCATCGCCCGGCATCCGCCGCGGCAGCTACCTCATCCGCAACGGCGCGGTCATCACGGTCGACCGCGCCAAGGGCGTTCTGCCGCGTGCCGACGTATGGGTCCGCGACGGCATGATCGAGAAGATCGGACGCGGCCTGAGCGCACCGGCCGGCGCGGTGATCATCGACGCGACCGACATGATCGTCATGCCGGGCTTCGTCAATTCGCACTATCACATGTGGAGCGCCATCGGCCGCAGCTTCACCGTGCGCGACGGCGGCTTCTCGTACTACCCCGCCAAGAGCGCGACCTCGACCCTGTATACGCCCGACGACTTCTACAACAGCGTGATGCTGGGCTGCGCCGAGCTGGCGAACGGCGGCACCACCACCGTGCACAACTGGTCGCACAACACCCGCTCGCCAGCCCATGCCGATGCCGAGTTGCGTGCGCACCAGCACTCGCTGCTGCGCGCCCGCTACGCCTACGGCCACGTCGACAAGATGCCCGCCGACGAGATCAACCGCTACGACGACCTGTCCCGCGTGCGGCGCGAGTGGTTCGGCGAGCGCTCGCCTTTCGACGGGCTGGTGCATCTGGGGTTGAACCTGCGCGGCCCGCAGCAAAGCACCGACGCCGTGTTCCATGAAGAGATGAAGTCCGCCAAGGCCAGCGGATTACCCACTGCAATCCACGCGCCGCAGGAGGCGCCGAACAACGTCGATGCCGTCGACTACGAACGGCGCGGCTACCTGGGCCCGGATTTCATGCTCGCGCACTACGTGCCCGCCAGCGCAGCCGACCTGGCGGCGATGGCGCGCACCAAAACGCCACTTTCCTTTGCCACGCATTCCGAACTGCGGCTCAGCGGCACCGGCGATGCACGCGCCGCGCTCTTCGCGATGCGCAACGCGGGCCTGACCATCTCGCTGTCGAGCGACGCAACCTCCATCGCACCGCCGGACATGTTCGAAGCGATGCGCTTCACCTGGAACCTGGGCGTGCCGTGGGCCGGCACGCCGAGCGAGCGGTCGAAGGCGGTCGGCGTGCCCGAGGTGATCGAAATGGCGACCCTCAACGGCGCCATCGCCATGGGGCTCGGCGACGTCACCGGTTCGATCACCGAAGGCAAGCGCGCCGACATCATCCTGGTGCGCACGCAGGACCTGAACATGGGCCCGATCGGCAACAGCGAGACCGCCATCGTGCAGAGCGGCAGTGCAGCCAACGTCGACACCGTGATGGTCGACGGGCGCATCGTGAAGCGCAACGGCCGGCTGCTGGCCTACGACACGCGCGGCATCATGCGCCGCGCGCGGCAATCGGCGGACCGCATTCGCGCTGCGGCGACTGGAGCCCTGAAACCCTGAGGAGCACTCGCCGCATTGCAAAAGAAGAGGTTGATCCGCGTGAAGCACGGCGGGTTAATAGTTCTCTTGCACGACGGCTGCGTTCATCTGGCACCAGAGGCTGCAAATCACCTGCGACCGAGTTGGTCAGATTTAAGCGTCGGCTTCTCGCGGAGCGTACGCCTCCACACGACTCGGTCGAAGGTCAGCAATCAGTCTGAAGCGCCCCATTGCCGTCGTTTGGCTGCGCACCTCACATCAGGAGAATCCCGAGTTATCGGCGGCTTGGCCGGCACCCACCGCCTTCATATCGCCATGCGCAGTCCCCTCGCGCGCCTGCTCGCTCACGTCCAGTTCTGCTGCACCCAGCTGCGCACCGCCGCCCACTCGGGCGAGGTCTCCATGTAGTTCTGCGTCGCGCTCACCAATTCGCCGACGTTCTTGTAGTCGTCCAGACCGAACGGCTGGCTCAGCGGCACATTGCCGCGCATGTAGTTGCTGCCGAGCAGCTGCTGGGCCTGGATCGCCGCCAACTCCGCGGTGGCATCCATGGTGAGATTGAGCAGCGCCGTGGCCGGCACCGCGCCATTGCTGAACGGCCACAGCCAATGCGTGACGCCCCAGTCCAGCGGATTGGACACGGAACCGGGCGGCACGCCCACCGGATTGGCGCCAGTGCCCAGCGACAGCATCACGATGTCCGACGTGGCGGTGGCGTAGCCCTGGTAGATCGCTTCCACGATCGCCGTCATCGAGGGGTTGTTGGCGAAGGTGCCGCCGTCGGCGAAGTAGCCGAAGTCACCCACCCGGTACGGCGGGAAGTACGTCGGCGCGGCCGAGGTGGCCAGCGCGGCGTCCACCATGCTGATGCCCCGGTAGGTGTTGCTCGGACCGTTGGAGATGGTGCACGGCGCCCAACTGTTGTCGCTCGCATCCCATAGCCGCGCGGAGTTGACGGCCACGAAGCGGCTCGCCGACGACAACGCGCCTCCACCCACCAGTTCCTGGGCGACTGCCTGCAAGCCGGTGTTGACGTACTGGCATCTGAAGATGCCAGGGCCGCTGCCCAGCAGTTCTTCCATGGACTGCGCCGGCGCACGGTCCTGCTGTTTGGCCTGTGCGCCCAGCAACCAGCCATTGGGCTCGAAGATCTTGGCCCCTTCGTTCAAGTAGAGATTGACGATGGCGTCGATGCCCACATTGCTCACCAGGCCCAGCGAGATCAGGCCACCAGTGGAAGTGCCGGCGAAACCGTCTGCCCCTTGGACGATGCCGAAGCTTCGGTCCAGGTCCTGGATCAGCAGCGCCGTGATGATGCCGCGGATGCCGCCGCCGTCGCAGCAGAGAATCTTGAAAGACATGGCTGTGCTCCTTGCTTGAGGGATGAATGAGAAATGCACGCTCGGAAACCGAACGTGGGCACTGTGGCGCCTCTTGATGCGCCAGTCCATTTCACCCCATTACAGGCCGGTTCTGGCCAGCTTGCTGCAGCGGAAGCGGACTGTCGTTGGCCGAAACTAGGCTTCCAGGTTCGGCCAAGGCCGGCCGTTCATGTCGCTAGGGCCTATGTCTGCTTCAGGCGCAATCGCAGCCATCAGAGTGCCTGAGCCGTCGGTGGACGGCTGCGTCAGCCACGCACCTCGGCCGCCGGCGTGGCCACCATCGTGTTGCGTCTTACGGGGGTTCCCGTGACGGCGACGGGCGAAGGCCGATGCACCAACCGACGTGAACATCATTGCGCGTGTGCGGCGGCCGATACCGCGGCACGCAGACCGAGCAGGTAGCTGTCTACGCCAAATCCGCAAATCTGTCCTTTCACAATCTCTGCGAACACCGAGTGGTGGCGGAATTTCTCGCGCGCATGGATGTTCGACATGTGCAGTTCGACGACCGGCACCGTAAGGATCGCCAGCGCGTCGCGGATGCCATAGCTGTAATGCGTCCATGCGCCAGCGTTGATGAGCACTGCGTACACGCCCTCGGCGAAGCCGCGGTGGATTCGCTCGCACATCGCGCCTTCGCTGTTGCTCTGGAAGCTCTCGACTTCAGCGCCGAGTTCCTTGCCGAGTGCCTGCAATTGCGCGTCGATCTCGGCCAGCGTCACCGTGCCGTATTGCTTCGGGTCGCGCTTGCCGAACATGTTGTGGTTGATGCCGTGCAGCATGAGGATCTTCATGGGGGTGCCTGCGAGTCGTTCGGTCAGACCAAGGGGATGGTCATGCGGTCGATGACGCCGCGCGTATCGGGCCGCACGCCGCGCCACCACACGAAGGCCTCCGCGGCCTGCTCCACGAGCATGCCGACGCCGTCGGCCAGTTTCGGCACGCCGGCGTTCTGCGCCAGCCGCAGGAAGGGAGTGAGGCCCTTGCCATAGGCGAGCTCGTAGGCCAGCTTCGCACCCTGAAGCGTCTCGGCGGGCAGGGGCGGTAGTTCACCCTTGAGGCTGGCCGAGGTGCCGTTGATGACGATGTCAAATCGCTCTCCTGCCAGATCGTCGTAGCCGCAGCCTTGCACATGGCCGTGCCCGGCGAACTGCCTTGCAAGGTCGATGGCCTTTGTCTCTGTGCGGTTCGCCAATACGACGACGTTCGGTTGTTGCGCGAGAAAGGGCAGCAGTGCGCCACGCACCGCACCGCCAGCGCCGATCACCAGCATGCGCACACCCTTGAGCGAGAAGCCCAGGTTGCGCTGGATGTCGTTGGTCAGGCCCACGCCGTCGAAGTTGTCGGCGATGATGCGGTCGCCTTCGAACTTGAGCGCATTGGTGGCGCCGGCGAGTTCGGCGCGTTCGAGCCGTTCGGTGGCCAGTGCGTAGGCCTGAAGCTTGAAGGGGGCCGTGACGTTCATGCCTCGCCCGCCTGCCTTGCGAAATGCGTGCACGTCGTCGGCGAAGCGGTCGAGCGAGCCCTCGATCGCCCGGTAGTCGATGTCCTGGCCGGTCGCTTCGGCGAAGCTGCCGTGGATCATCGGCGACTTGGTGTGTCCTATCGGGTTGCCGATCACGGCGTACTTGTCGGTCATCGCTGTCTCCTTACTTGCTGTAGAGCACGCCATCGGCCTGCATGTCGGCGATCTGTGCCGCGTCGAAGCCGAGGCTGGCTGCGATTTCCGCGTTGTGCTCGCCCAACTCGGGTGCCACCTGCACGATCGAGGTGTCGCACCCCGACATGCGGAAGGGAAGGTTCGGCAGGCGGATCTTGCCGAGCACCGGGTGGTCCTGCTCGACCACCATGCCGCGCGCACGGATCTGCGGATCGGCCAGCACTTCGTCGATGCGTTGAACCTTGGCCGCCGGCACGTCGATGCCGTCCAGCATCTTCAGCACCTGCGCGACCGGCCGCGCCGCAACCCACGGCTTCACCACTTCGAGGATCTCCGTGCGATGGGCATTGCGCCCGGCTGAAGCGTGCAGCCGCGTGTCGCTGCCGAACCCCGCAGGGCCGCCGTTCTTTTCGACCAGTGCGGCAAAGCGCTTCCACGCGTCATCCACCTGCGCGGCGATCACGAGGTCACCATCCAGCGCGCGGAACACGCCGTAGAGCGTGGAATTGGGCATGTCGTGGCCGGTCTGCACCGGCACTTCCTGTCCGTTGGAAAGCGTGTAGCACTGCACCGCGTACTCGTGCATCGACACCAGCGTGTCGTACAGCGCCATGTCGATGTGCTGCCCGCGGCCGGACTTCACGCGCCCCAGCAGCGCGGCGTTGATTGCGGCGACCGCATGGATGCCGGTGTACATGTCGCCGAGCGAGATGCGCAGCAGCGGCGGGGCCTCGCCCGGGTTGCCCACCATCTGCATGATGCCGCTCTTGGCTTCGGCGATGAGGCCGAAGCCGGCCCGGTGCGAATCGGGGCCGGTGTGGCCGTAGGCCGAGATCGAGCAGTACACGAGGCCGGGGTTGGTTTCGGCAAGTTCGGCATAGCCCAGGCCCAGCTTGTCGAGCGCGCCGGGGCGGTAGTTCTCGACGAACACGTCGGCGCTGTCGACCAGCTTCTTCATCAGTGCCCGGCCGCGCGGGTCCTTCGTGTTCACGCTGAGCCCCTTCTTGCCCATGTTCTGCTGCAGGAAGTAGCCGCTGTGGTCGCCGACGAACCACGCATGCTGGCGCCCCGCGTCGCCCGTGCCGGGACGCTCGACCTTGATGACTTCCGCACCGAGCGCGGCGAGGCAGCGCCCGACATAGGGCCCGGCCAGGAAGTGGCTGTAGTCGATCACGCGGAAGCCGGCCAGCGGCAGCGCTTCGGCGCTCATGCCGGCCTCCTCGGCACCATCACGCGGTGCTCGCCCTTTTGCACGACCTCGTCGCGCTGGTTGATGAGTTCGGACGGCAGCACGAGGATGCCCCAGCCCGGCTTGCTCTTGGATTCGCGTTTGCTGCCGACGTGGAATTTCACGCGCACCGTATCGCCGAGCTTGATGGGGGCCACGAAGCTCCACTCCCAGCCAAGCGACATACCCGGCATGAAGCGCATGTCGCTCTTGGTCTTGAGCCCATCCGCCACCGACAGGCCGAACAGTCCGTGCGCCACACGGGTGCCGAACGGCGTGGTGCGCGCATAGGCTTCGTCGGTGTGAACGGGGGTGTGGTCGCCGGTGAGGTCTGCATACGCCATCACGCGGGCCTCTGTCACTTCGTAGGGCGGGCTGATGCACTCCTGGCCGACGACGGCGTCGTCCCAGTACTTGTCTTCGATGGTCAAGGCGGTCATGGTGTGTGTCTCTCTCTAATCTATGTGTCGGATGGACGGTTCTTCAGGCGCGGGGATCGATGGCGAGAGCGCGCGCCACGGCGCCAGCACTGGCCTGGATGAATTCGACGGTCAGGCCGTCCGGCAGGCGCAGCCAGTTGCGGCCCTGCGGCATCTCGGTCACACCGAAAGCCCGCGCGGCGGCGAGTGCGGCTTCGAGGTCTTCGCACATCACGCCGAGATGGCCGAGGCGGCCTTCGGGCCCCGCGTAGTCCGGCTTGGCCATGAACTGCATGCCGCCCAGAGTCCAGTACTGGACCGGCTCTTCGAGCGTGCCCTGTACCTCGCGCATCGTCATGCCGCAGACGTCGTGGAAGAACTTGATGTGCCAATGGATGTCTTTCACCCAGATGGCAACGTGTTCCACGTAGGCGCGCGGCGTGCTCATTTCGCCCCCAGCCGGCGTTCGATGCCCTTGATGGCGGCAACCAGCGTCTGGTTCACCGGCGTCGGCACGTTGTGCTTGAGTCCGGCGCGCACCACCGAGCCGTTGATGAAGTCGATCTCGGTGATGGAGCCTTTCTCCAGGCTCTGCAGCATGGAGGTCTTGAACTCGTAGGGCAGGCCTTCGGCGGCCATCACCCATGCATCGCGCGGGGCCTTGATCGACAGCTTCACGCCGATGGCCCGCGCGACGGCCATCGCCTCGGCCACGGCGGCGATGGCCGTGGCCTCGATCTCGGGCACCGCGTAGAGGCTGCCGTACACCTGGCCCGTGATGCCGCTCAGTGCGCCGGTCGAGACGTTGATGAGCAGCTTGTCCCACATCACGCCCGTGATGTTGTCGCTGACCTCGCAAGGCAATCCGGCACGATCGAACTCGGCTGCGATGGCCCTGGCGCGTTCGCTCACGTTGCCGTCGAGCTCGCCGATCACCGTGCGCTTGCCACGCGTGCCGGCAATGATGTGGCCCGGACCGAGCAGAACGCCGCCAACGTAAGTCTTGCCGGCCAGCACATGCGCGCGGCCGGCGACATCGGCCAGGATCTCCTCATGGCCCATGCCGTTCTGCAGCGACATCAGCGCGGTGTCGGGCCCGATGATCGACAACGCGCCTTCGATGGCGGAGCGCGTGTGGAAGGACTTGACCAGCACGATCACCAGGTCGGCTGGCTCCAAGCCCTCCACGCCTGTCGATGCGCGCACTTTGACGCGGCGCTCCGAGTCGCCGTCCTTCATGAGGAGACCGTCGCGATGGATGGCATCGACGTGCGCCTGAAACGGATCGATGAGCGTGACGTCCGACCCGCCGGCCGCAAGCGTGCCGCCGATGGCGCAGCCAAGGGCGCCAGCGCCCAGGAAGTAGATTTTCATACGTGTCTCTCGAAGAGGTGTCTCGAAGGAATGCCTTGAAGGTAGGTTTCGACGAACATTTCGTCCATGACATGGAGCGAATGGTCTACATTCCGTTTTAAAATGAATGCAGACGACGACAACCTCGACACGAGCGCGGGCTTGCTCAGCCTCAAGCTGCTGCGCCTGTTCGATCTGATCTACACCACGCAGAGCGTGACGCGCGCGGCCGAGCAGCTGGGCCAAAGCCAGCCGACGGTGAGCAACTGGCTGGGCCGGCTGCGCAGGCATCTGGGTGACGAACTGTTCGTGCGCACCGCGGCAGGCATGCAGCCGACGCCGCGCGCGCAAGAGCTGATCGTTCCGGCGCGCGAGGCATTGGCGGCGCTGCGCCGTGTGGCCGCGCCACCGGAAGCGTTCGACCCGTCGAGCTCAACGCGGCGCTTCCGTATCTGCATGACGGATGCCAGCCACATCACGCTGCTGCCGCAACTGCTGGCGCACGTGCGCGCCGTGGGTCCCGGCATCCGCCTGGAGGCCGCGCGCATCGACGAGCAGACCGGGCAGGCACTGCAGTCCGGCCAGGCCGACCTTGCGATCGGACTGGTGCCGTGGCTCGAGTCAGGCTTCTATCAACAGGTGCTGTACCCGCAAGACTGGGTATGCCTCGTCAATGCCCGGCACCCGCGGGTCGCGGCAAAAGGCATGGGCTTGCGCGACTTCAAGGCTGAAGCGCATATCGGCATCGTCGGCGGTACGGGCGTGCAACTGCTGGAGGCGGCGCTGCTGCGGCACCGCGTCGAACGGCGCATCCTGCTGGAGTTGCCCGGCTTCCTGGGACTGGCCGCCATCGTGTCGACCACCGATCTTGTGGCCACGGTGCCCCGCCAGATCGGCGAGACGCTGGCTCGCACCAACGGGCTCGCCGTCTTTGATTGCCCGGTGCCTGTGCCGCCGTTCACCGTCAAGCAGCACTGGCATGCACGCTTCAACCAGGACCCGGCGAATCGCTGGTTGCGCGGCTTGTGCGAGCGGCTTTTTGCCAGAAAATCGAACGCGCGTAGATAGAGGCAAACAACGGCCCGTTTGCGACATTCGGGCAGCGCGACCTTGGGACCGCAACCGGTCTCAAGCAGCCTCTGGAGAAATGCCCTCCTCTGCATCTGGCAGCAGCGGTTCACCCGCCCCCGAACTCCCTCGCATGCTCCACCGCATACTTGATGAGTTCCGCCTGCCCCTCGATCCCCAGCCGCCTCTTGATGCTCTGCCGATGCGCCTCCACCGTGCGCACGCTCAGCCCCAGGTCCCGCGCAATCTGCTTGCTCGATTCGCCCCTGCCTAGCGCCGTGAGTATTTCGCTCTCCCGCGGCGTGAGCAGCGGCCTCGGCGCCTGGTTGCGAAAGAGCTTCTTCGACACGGCCGGGCTCAGGAAGGTGCCGCCACCCGACACGGCTTCGATGGCGGCGACGATCTCTGCGGCGGGGGCGTCTTTCAACACGTAGCCGCGCGCGCCCACCTGCAGGGCCTTCTGCACGTACTCGGGGTTGTCGTACATGCTGAGCATCACCACGTGCGGCGCGGGCTGGCGTTGCAGCACCAGTGCGGCCAGGTCGATGCCGTTCATGTCTTTCATGCCGACATCCATCAGCAGCAAGTCGGGCTTGAGCGATTCGACGAGCGCAAGGGCCTCGGCCGCACTGCCCGCCTCACCGACGATCTCGAGGTTGGGCATGGCGCCGAGCCGCGCGCGCAGGCCATCGCGCACCAGCGGATGGTCGTCGACCAGGAAGAGGCGAATGGGGGCGGCGTCTTTTCTCGTCATTTGACTATTCGGGCTTCGCGCTACCGGTCGGCACTTCGGCCACGATGGTTGTTCCGCCTTCGCCGGATGTCACGCTCAGGCGTCCGCCGATCGACTCCATGCGTTCGCGCATGTTGCGCAGGCCGATGCCGCGCCGCGGGTCGAGCTGCATGGCGTCCACGTCAAAGCCCGTGCCGTCGTCGCCAATCTCCAGCCGCACGCCCTCGTCGTCCGAAAAGCACAGTGCAATGTGCACGAGGTGCGCCTTTGCATGCTTGCGCACATTGGTCAGCGCTTCTTGTGTGACGCGGAAAAGCGCGGTCTTGGCTTCTTGCGAGAGCTCGAAGGCTTCGCCCTCGATCATGATCGACGCGTCGATGGTGCCGTCTTCGGCAAACTCGTCGCCCAGGCGTTGGAGCGCGGCGGGCAGGCCGAGCGTGTCGAGCAGGGCCGGCCGCAGGCGGTGCGAGATGCGGCGCACTTCGAGCAGCGAATCGTTGAGCCTTTGCAGCGCCTTGGCCAGCGCGGGCGGCGCAGCCTGGCGTTCGCGGTCCAGCGCGTCCACCACGGATTCGATCAGCAGCTTGGCCGACACCAGCGTCTGGCTGGTGCCGTCGTGCAGCTCGCGCGCAAGGTGGCCGCGCTCTTCTTCCTGCGACTGCACCACGCGCCGTGCCAGCAGTCGCAGCTTGGCTTCGGCCACGCGGTGCTCGCTGAGGTTGAGCAACAGGCCGGTGGCGCTCACCACGGCGAGGCACAGCGCCGCAATGCCGGCAATCCAGAGCAGCGTGGTGGTGACGTTGGTGCTCATCTGGCGGTCGAGCGCCTGCATGGTCGTCTCGATGTCGTCCAGGTACAGGCCGGTGCCGACCATCCAGTTCCAGCGCGGCAGCGCCGTGACGTAGCCGAGCTTGGGCGCCATCTGCTCGCTGGAGGGCTTGCGCCACTCGTATTCGACAAAGCCGCCGCCGGTGCGCGCGCCGGCAATCAGGTCCTGGATGGTGAAGCGACCGTGGGCGTCGCGCAGGTCCCAGAGGTTCTTGCCCACGAGATCGGGCTGGCGCGAATGCATGAGCGAGCGGCCTTGCATGTCGTAGACGAAGAAGTAGCCGTCGTCGCCATAGTCGAGTGCGGCCAGGCGGCGCAGGGCTTCGTTGCGGGTTTCCTCGTCGTCCTGGCCGGCGTCGTACAGCGGCCGCACGGTGCTCACGGCCAGGTCGACATAGCTGCGCAGCTCGCTGCGCCGCTGGTCCATGTAGCTCTTTTCGATGAGCGCGCGCTCGCGCCGGGCCAGGTCATGCTCCTGGTGGCGCACCGCCAAGGCCACCAGCACCAGCGCAACCAGCAGCGGTGCAACAGCCAGCGCGACGATCTTGGTGCGGAGGTTCATCGGGGGGCAAGACTACCACCCGGCGGGGCCATCAACCTGAAGATCGTGAGGGCACGGGGACGCAGCACCCGGCAAAGACACGCAGGGTTGCCGTACTGGCGTTTCTCGCCTCCCGTCCGTCGACAGACGCCGCTCAGTGCAGGCTCGTGGGGCGCCCCGAAGCCACCCAGGCGTCGAGTCCGCCGGTCAGCGGCAGGGCCCGCCGCGCACCGCGGGCCAGCAGCACGCGCGCGGCCAGGGCCGCGGTCACCTCGTTGGGGCAGTTGCAGTAAACGATCACGTCGCGCCCGTCGATGTGCGGCAGTTCGGGGTGCCGCTGCTGCAGCGCCTTGAGCGTGTACGGCAGTGCACCGGGAATGCGGCGCGGGTCGACCTGCACGCCCGCCTCGCCGCGCACGTCGATCACCAGCGGCGGTGCTTCGCTGGCCAGCAGTTCATGCAGTTCGTCCACGGTGATGCGCGGCATGCCGGTGAGCCGCATGAACGCGCGGCGGCGCCAGTAGCGCACCGCCAGCGTCACGGCCAGTACCACCACCAGCGCCACAGTGGCAATGCCGCCGGCCTGGGCCAGCATGGCCAGCACCTCCTGGATCTGGTCGCGAAAGACCCAGCCGAGCCCGAGAAAAAGGCCGGTCCAGACCAGCGCGGCGCCAATGTCGAAGACGATGAAGCGCCACACCGGCATGCCCAGCGCGCCGGCCATCGGCGGCGCGACGACCGACACGCCCGGCACGAACTTGGCCGCCACCAGCGAGAGCCCGCCCCAGCGGCCGATGAGCGATTCGCCGCGCCGCACGCATGAATCGGGCGACAGCGAGATGCGGCACAGAAGGCGCATGAAGCGGTAGCCGAAGCGGCGCCCGGCATAGAACCACGCGCCGTCGCCCAGCAGGTTGGCCAGCACCGCGGCCAGCACCACGCCCGCCACCGAGACGTTGCCGGCTGCCAGCAGTGCGCCCGACACCACCAGCACGGCGGCCGCGGGCACCGGCAATCCGAGGCGGGCGGCAAAGCTCGCCGCGAAGACGATCGCGATCGCGTTCTGCACCAGCAGCGACATCAGCTGTGCCATGGCAGCAGCGCGGGGTTGGGGTTCACTCCTTCGGGGCCTAGCGGGGCGCGTCGCCCTTGCGGTATTCGGCCGTGAGCTCGTCGAGCCTCTGCTTCAGCGCGGGGTCCAGCTTGTATGCGGCCGCGGCCAGCGTGGCGTCGAGCTGCTCGGGGCGGCTGGCGCCGAGCAGCGGCGCGGTGATGAGCGGGTTGGCCATGACCCATGCCACCGCCAGCGTGGCGAGCGGCACGCCGGCTTCGTCGGCCAGCTTGTGCAGCTGCGTCACGGTGTTGAAGCTGCGCTCGTTCCAGTAGCGGTCCTGGTACATGCCGCCGGCCGTGCCGAGCGTGAAGCGGGTGTTCTCTTCGGGCGTGGCGCCCGGCTTGTACTTGCCGGTGAGCAGGCCGCCGGCCAGCGGGTTGTAGGGAATCACGCCCAGGCCCTCTTCGCCCGCCAGCGGCAGCAGCTCGCGCTCGATCTCGCGGAACAGCAGGCTGTAGCGCGGCTGCACCGACACGTAGCGCGTGAGCTTGTGCAGCTCGGCCTTGCCGAGCGCGCGGGCCAGCCGATAGGCCAGGAAGTTGGACACGCCGATGTAGCGCGCGCGGCCCGACCTGACGATGACGTCGAGCGCCTCCAGGCTCTCTTCGAGCGGCGTCTCGCGGTCGTCGCTGTGCAGCTGGTACAGGTCGACGTGGTCGGTCTGCAGCCGCTTGAGCGAGGCATCGATGGCATCGAGCAGGTGCTTGCGCGAGGCGCCCTGGTCCCAGCTGTTGGGCCCGACCTTGCCGACCGCCTTGGTGGCCACCACGAAGCGGCGGCGACCCGTGGCGCCCTGCTTCTGCAGCCAGCGGCCGATGATTTCCTCGGTGCGGCCGGTGGTTTCGACGGTGCCGCCAAGCGGGTACACGTCGGCGGTATCGAGAAAGTTGATGCCGCCCTCGGCAGCCTTGTCCAGAATGCGGTGCGACACCGCCTCGTCGGTCTGCAGGCCGAAGGTCATGGTGCCGAGCGCTAGCCGCGACACGGTAAGGCCCGTGCGGCCGAGACGGGTGGTGGGAATGCTCATGGTGGTCTCGATCGAGAGAGATGACGGAGAGGAAGGGCGGCGGCCATCATAGACACGGCCGCGCAAACCTGCTGGCACCCCCGATATTTCAGGTGGCTTCGAGATGCACGCCGGGCGCGCCGCGCTCCACCGCAAAGCGGGCCATCGGCGCGACGGCGCTGTCTGCGGATTTCTCGTCTTCCACGGCACGGAACTCGACCGTGCAGCCGCGCGCATCGAGCGCCATGTGCGCATAGCCGCGCTTGCCGCCCCGGCCGTAGCGCAGGTGCTCATTCTTCGCGAGCAGGTTGGCAACGTTGGCGGCGCTGGGCCCTTCGGAGGTGATGGCGCCGCCCACGAATTCGGTCGCCACCGCCGGGCCCTGCGGCTCGCGGCGCAGGTCGGCGGCCCAGAAGGCGTGCACGTCGCCGCTGATGACCAACGCATCGCCGCCGCGCGCCTTGTTGGCGGCCAGGCTGTCGAGCAGGCGCGCGCGGGACGCGGCGTAGCCGTCCCAGCCGTCCATCCAGTAGCCGTGCTCGGGGCCGCGCTTGCGGTCAGCCTCGGCGAGCAAGGTGGGCTGCGCAATGACCGTCCAGCGCGCGGGCGGCGCGGCCAGCTCGTTCGCGAGCCAGGCTTCCTGCTTCTTGCCCAGGAAGCTGCGCTCCGGAGCGAGCCGGTCGGCGCAATCGGCCAATGGCGATGCACTGCGGCCCGCAAGGCAGGCGTGGTGCGAGCGGTACTGGCGCCCATCGAGCAGAAACACGTCGAGCATGCGGCCGAAGCGGTGGCGGCCGTAAATGGTGGCCGCGGCCCCGGTCGGGCGCATGCTGGCGGGCACGGGCATGTGCTCGTACCACGCCTGGTAGGCCGCGGCGCGGATGGCAAGAAACTGCGCGGGATCGATGGTGCGCGGCGACACGTCGTCGGTGTAGTCGTTGGCCACCTCGTGGTCGTCCCAGGTCACGAGCCAGGGGCATGCAGCATGCGCGGCCTGCAGGTGCGGGTCGGTCTTGTAGAGCGCATAGCGGTCGCGAAACTCGCCCAGTTGCATGGGAATGCCGCCCTGGTGGTGGCGCACATGGCGCGAACCCCATGAGCTTTCGTAGATGTAGTCGCCCAGGTGCACGACAAAGTCGAAAGGCTGCGCGGCCATGTCACGGTAGGCCGCGTAGTAGCCCTGCTCGTATTGCTGGCACGACGCGAAGGCAAAGCGCAGCGGCTGCAGCGCGGCATCCGCTTCGGCCGGCGCGGTGCGGGTGCGGCCGACGGGGCTTCGCACGCCTTCGGCCGTGAAGCGGTACCAATACGGCCGGCCGGGCGCGAGGCCGCGCACTTCGGCGTGCACCGAGTGCGCGAGCGCCGCCACGGCCATGGCCCTGCCCTCCGCGGCAATGCGCGCAAAGCCTTCGTCGTGCGCCACTTCCCAGCGCACCTCGACCGGTGCCTCGCCCATGCCGCCGCCCTGCAGCGGATCGGGCGCCAGCCGGGTCCACAGCACCATGCCGTCGGGCCTCGGGCTGCCGGATGCCACGCCCAGGGTGAAGAGTTCGCGCGAGGCCTGCTGCGCGTTCAGCCGCAGGAAGGGGTGGCCCAGCGATGCGGCAGCCATCCCGCCGAGCAGCAGGCGGCGGCCGTGCGAGACAGGCCGGTCCGCGCTCATCTTTTTCCGCGCGCGGCCAGGGCCAGGTCGGGGCGGTCGGTGGTGATCTGGCGCACGGGCATGGTGAGCCATTGTGCAATTTCGCCGGGCTCGTTGACCACCCAGGCGCCCAGCACGCGTCGCTGCTGGTGCGCTACGGCCTGTCTACGAGGCGTTCGGCGCGCGCTGAGCGGCGCCAGGCCGGGTACTGGCGCGTGCGCTCATCACCGCCCACCAGAACACGCCCATGCCGGCCAGTGCCAGCAAGGCGCCGACCCAGCCGGTCGAGGTCCAGCCCAGGCCCGCGGCAATGGCCACGCCGCCGAGCCACGCGCCGAGCGCATTGGCCATGTTGAAGGCCGAGTGGTTGAGCGCGGCGGCGAGCGTCTGCGCGTCGCCGGCCACGTCCATCAGGCGGATCTGCAGGGCCGGGCCGATGGCCACGGTGGTGCCGATGAGGAACACGTTGAACGCCGCGGTGAAGACGTTGTGCGCCGCGAAAGTGAACACCGCGAGCACCAGCGCCGCATAGACGAGCAGGCCGCCGATCGTGCGCATGAGCGACTTGTCGGCCAGGCGCGAACCGACGAGGTTGCCGGCGACCATGCCCAGGCCGAACAGCGCGAGCACGAAGGGCACACCGCCCAGCGGCAGGCCTGCCACCTCGATCAGCGTGGGCTTGATGTAGCTGAATACCGAGAACATGCCGCCGAAGCCGATGGCGCCGATGCCGAGCGTGAACCACACCTGCTTGCGCTTGAGCGCGCCCAGTTCACGCCAGGGGCTCGCACCTGCGGGCGCCGCAAGGTCGGGGATGTCGCGGCGCAGCAGTGCCATGGCGATCAGCGCGATGACGCCCACGAACACGAAGGCCGCGCGCCAACCGAACAATTGGCCGAGCCAGGCAGCGATGGGCACGCCGACCAGCGTGGCGCCGGTGAGCCCCAGCATCACGAGGCCCACGGCCCGCGCGCGGCGACCGGGTGGCGCGAGCGTGGCCGCCACGAGCGCGGCGACGCCGAAGTAGGTGCCGTGCGGCAGCCCGGTTGCAAAGCGCAGCAGGTTGAGAGACATGTAGCCCGGCGCCATGGCGCTGGCGAAGTTGCCAGCGGCAAACACGGCCATGAGCGCAATCAGCAGCGCGCGGCGGCGCCAGCCCGCGGCAAGCACCGCAAGCACGGGCGCGCCGATCACCACGCCGAGCGCGTAGGCGCTGATGACGTGGCCGGCCTGCGGAATGGTGACGGCGATGTCGCGCGCCACCTCGGGCAGCAGCCCCATGATCACGAATTCACCCGTGCCGATGGCAAAGCCGCCCACGCCGAGGGCCAGCACGGCTCGCAGGAAATTGACGCGCGAGACGGAAGAGGAAATGTCGGTATCCGCGCTGTCCAGCGCGGGCGGGGAGGCGTTCAAGGCCAGGCTCCTGGGAGGGTGCCCGGCGGCGACGGGCAGAGGCCCGATTTTAGGGTAAACCCTGAATTTTTGCAGTACGGGGATGCCGGGGGACTGGTACTGCCATGCCGGCCGGTGGCCAGCCGGCTGCCTAAATCGCCACGAGCTGGCGCACGCCCTGCGCTTCCATGTCCTTGCCGAGGCCGCGCGCGATCACTTCGCCGCGTTCCATCACGAGGTAGTCGTCGGCCAGCTCCTGGGCAAAGTCGTAGTACTGCTCGCAGAGCACGATGGCCATGTCGCCCCGGTCGGCCAGCATGCGGATGACGCGGCCGATGTCCTTGATGATGCTGGGCTGGATGCCTTCGGTCGGCTCGTCGAGGATCAGCAGCTTGGGCTTGGGAGCCAGCGCGCGTGCGATGGCCAACTGCTGCTGCTGCCCGCCCGAAAGGTCGCCGCCGCGGCGGTTGATCATCTGCTTGAGCACCGGGAACAGGTCGAACAGTTCCGACGGAATGGGCGTGCTGCCGCTCTTGTAGGCCAGGCCCATGCGCAGGTTTTCTTCGACCGTGAGCCTGGCAAAGATCTCTCGGCCTTGGGGGACAAAGCCGATGCCGGCTCTTGCTCTTTCATAAGGCGTGGCCTTGTGAATCGGCTTGCCTTCGAGCTCGATGCTGCCGCTCTTGATGGGAACGAGGCCCATGAGCGACTTGAGCAGCGTGGTCTTGCCAACGCCGTTGCGGCCCAGCAGCACGGTGACCTTGCCGGGCGTGGCCTCGAAACTCACGTCGCGGAGGATGTGGGAGCCGCCGTAGTACTGGTGGATGTTCTTGACTGTCAGCATGGAATCGATTCCTCAGCGGCCCAGGTAAACCTCGATCACGCGCTCGTCGGCCTGCACTTCGTCCAGAGTGCCTTGCGCCAGCACAGACCCATCGCACAGCACCGTGACGATCTCGGAGATGGTGCGGATGAAGCTCATGTCGTGCTCCACCACCATCAGCGAATGCTTGCCCTTGAGCGAGAGGAACAGCTCTGCCGTGCGGGCGGTTTCCTCGTCGGTCATGCCGGCCACCGGCTCGTCGAGCAGCAGCAGTTTCGGGTCCTGCATCAGCAGCATGCCGATTTCGAGCCACTGCTTCTGGCCATGGCTCAGGTTGCCGGCCAGGCGCGACACGCTGTCGGCCAGGTGAATGGTTTGCAGCACTTCGGCGAGCCGGTCGCTCTGCGCCGAGTCGAGCCTGAACAGCATCGACGCGCGAACACCCTTGTCGGTCTTGAGCGCGAGTTCGAGGTTCTCGAACACGGTGAGGTGCTCGAACACCGTCGGCTTCTGGAACTTGCGGCCGATGCCCAGCTGCGCAATGTCGGCTTCGCGATGGCGCAGCAGGTCGATGGTGCTGCCGAAGAAAACCGTGCCTTCATCCGGCCGCGTCTTGCCGGTGATGATGTCCATCATCGTCGTCTTGCCCGCACCGTTCGGGCCGATGATGCAGCGCAGCTCGCCCGGCGCAATGTCGAGCGACAGCTTGTTGATGGCCTTGAATCCGTCGAAGCTCACGCTCACGTCTTCGAGATAGAGGATACGGCCGTGCGTTACGTCGACCTCGCCCGGCGTTGCAATGCGCCCGAAGTCGGCGGAACGGCCGCCGGACTCGGTGCTGCCGCTCACATACGGGATGCCCCTGGCGCGGGCGGCGCGCTCGGCGCCGGCTTCCATCAGGTCGGGCGTCATGCGCGCGCTCCCTTCACTTCGGCGGCCAGCGGCCCATGCAGTGCCTCCGGCTCCACGCCCTGCGCGGCCGCCATGGCGCGCTGCGCTTCTTCACGGCCGGCGCTCGGTGCGGCCGGCGCCTTCTCCCTCGACAGCCACTTGCGCACCAGACCCACGATGCCGTTCGGCAGGAACAGCGTGACAGCAATGAACAAGGCGCCCAGGAAGTACAGCCAATACTCGGGGTACGCCACCGTCAGCCAGCTCTTTGCGCCGTTGACGATGAAGGCGCCGATGATCGGACCGATGAGCGTTGCGCGCCCGCCCACCGCGGCCCAGATCGCGATCTCGATGGAGTTGGCTGCGCTCATCTCGCCCGGGTTGATGATGCCGACCTGCGGCACATACAGCGCGCCCGCCACGCCGCACATGATGGCCGAGATGACCCAGATCGTGAGCTTGTAGGGCAGCGGGTTGTAGCCCGAGAACATCACGCGCGTTTCGGCATCGCGGATGGCCTGCAGCACGCGGCCGAACTTGCTGCCGATGAGCCACCTGGCAAAGAGGAAGAAACCCAGCAGCGTGAGGCCCGTGAGCGCGAAGAGCGTCATGCGCATTTCCTGCGTGGCGATCGGAATGCCCAGGATGCGCTTGAAATCGGTGAAGCCGTTGTTGCCGCCGAAGCCTGTTTCGTTGCGGAAGAACAGCAGCATGGCCGCGAAGGTCATGGCCTGCGTGATGATCGAGAAATACACGCCCTTGATGCGCGAGCGGAACGCGAAGAAGCCGAACACGAAGGCGATGAGGCCCGGCACCGCGACGATGAGGACGAGCGTGGCAATGAAGCTGTCGCTGAAGGTCCAGTGCCAGGGCAGCGTCTTCCAGTCGAGAAACACCATGAAGTCCGGCAGGTCGCTCTTGTAGTTGCCGTCGCGGCCGATCTGGCGCATGAGGTACATGCCCATCATGTAGCCGCCGAGCGCGAAGAAGAGACCATGGCCCAGCGAGAGGATGCCGGTGTAGCCCCAGATCAGGTCCATGGCCAGCGCGCAGATGGCGTAGCACATGATCTTGCCGACCAGCGCCACGGCGTAGTCGCTCATGTGCAGCGGGCTGCCGGCCGGCACCACCATGTTGAGCACCGGCGCCACCGCGCAGACCACGATCAGCGCGACGAAGAAGGCTGTCCAGCCCTTGCCGCTCAGAAGCGGCCCCTTGGTTGGCAATACGACCTTGCTCATGCTTCCGCGCTCCGGCCCTTCATGGCGAAGATGCCCTGAGGTCTCTTTTGAATGAAGATGATGATGAAGACAAGCACCGCGATCTTCGCGAGCACCGCGCCCGCCCAACCTTCGATGAACTTGTTGAGAATGCCCAGCCCCATGGCCGCATACACCGTGCCGGCGAGCTGGCCCACGCCGCCCATCACGACCACCATGAAGCTGTCGACGATGTAGCTCTGGCCGAGGTCGGGGCCGACGTTGCCGATCTGGCTCAGGGCGCAGCCCGCGAGGCCGGCGATGCCGGAGCCGAGCGCGAAGGCGTAGGTGTCGATGCGCGCGGTGTTCACGCCCATGCAGGAGGCAATGGGTCGGTTCTGCGTCACGCCGCGCACGAAGAGGCCGAGCCGCGTGCGGCCGATGAGCCAGCCCATGGCAAGCAGCACCAGCACGGCGAAGATGATGATGCAGATGCGGTTCCACGGCAGCGTGACGTTGCTCAGCATGGTGAAGCCGCCGCTCATCCAGCCGGGGTTTTCCACGCCGACGTTCTGCGCGCCGAACAGCGAGCGCACGAGCTGCTGCAGCATCAGGCTGATGCCCCAGGTGGCGAGCAGCGTTTCGAGCGGGCGGCCGTACAGGAAGCGGATCACGCCGCGTTCGAGCACCGCGCCCACCAGCGCCGAACTCAGGAAAGCCACCGGAATGGCCGCCACCAGGTACCAGCCGAAAGCCGCCTCGGGCATGTAGCGCTGGAAGATGCCCTGCATCACGTAGGTGGCGTAGGCGCCGATCATCATCAGCTCGCCGTGCGCCATGTTGATGACGCCCATCAGGCCGTAGGTGATGGCCAGGCCGAGCGCGGCGAGCAGCAGCACCGAGCCCAGGCTGATGCCGCTGAACACCGCGTTGATGCGGTCGCCCCACACCAGCGAGCCGTCGATGCTGGCAATGGAAGCGACGATGGCGGCCTTGACGTCCGCTTCGGTCTCGTCGGCAAGGCGCTGGTTGAGCAGCAGCTTGGTGTCGGGGCTGCTGTTGGCGCCGAGCTCCTTGGCCGCGGCCAGGCGCTTGGCCTTGTCGGTGCTGGTGAGCATGCTGGCGGCGCGCACCAGTTGGAGCTGCGCCTTGATGCCGGGGTTGGTCTCGGCGGCCAACGCCTTCTCGACCATCGGAATGCGCGATTCGTCGGGCTCCTTGAAGAGCGCCTGCGCGGCTTCGGCGCGCACCGCGTCGTCCTTGCTCGTGAGCTTGAGCGCGGCCTGCGCGGCATCGAGCGCGCCGCGCATGAGGTTGTTGTTGACTACATCCTCGGCCGTGTCGGGCACCTTCAGTTCGGCGCCGGTCACGGGGTCGTAGCCCTTGTCGTCCTTCATCACGAAGACCTTGTCTTCGGTGTACTTGACCGCGTCCTCGGACATGGCCTGAATGAAGGCGGCGGTCTTGTCGTCGGCCGTGAGCACGGCCTTGTTGAGCGCGGAAATACGGGATTCGGATTCGCCGGAGGCGATGGCCTTGGCTTCGTCGGCGGTCAGCGCGTGGACGGCCGATGCCATGAGGAGCATGGCGGCGAGTGCACAGTGAAGGGGTCGTCGAAGCATGGTGAGTTTCGTGTGCCCCCTCTCCCCTTGGGGAGAGGGAGCAAGGCAAGGGACTTGCCGATGAATTACAGCGACTTGCCGGCCGGCTGGTCAGGCTTCTTGTCGTTGCCTTCGATGTACGGGCTCCACGGCTTGGCCTTGACCGGGCCCGGCGTCTTCCACACCACGCTGAACTGGCCGTCGGCCTTGATCTCGCCGATGAACACGCTCTTGTGCAGGTGATGATTCTTCTCGTCCATCTTCGAGACGATGCCCGAGGGCGCCGTGAAGGTCTGGCCGGCCATCGCCGCGATCACCTTGTCGGTGTCGGTGCTCTTGGCCTTCTCGACCGCCTGCTTCCACATGTGGATGCCGATCCAGGTGGCTTCCATCGGGTCGTTGGTGAGCGGCTTGTCCTTGTGGCCGGCGATGTTCTTGGCCTTGGCGTAGTCGCTCCACTGCTTGATGAACGCCGTGTTGGTCGGGTTCTTGATGCTCATGAAGTAGTTCCATGCGGCCAGGTGGCCGACCAGCGGCTTGGTGTCCACGCCGCGCAGTTCTTCTTCACCCACCGAGAAGGCCACCACCGGCACGTCCTTGGCCTTGAGGCCTGCGTTGCCGAGTTCCTTGTAGAACGGCACGTTGGAGTCGCCGTTGATGGTCGACACCACGGCCGTCTTGCCGCCGGCCGAGAACTTCTTGATGTCGGCGACGATGGTCTGGTAGTCGCTGTGGCCGAAGGGGGTGTACTTCTCGTCGATGTCGGTGTCCTTCACGCCCTTGCTCTTCAGGTAGGCGCGCAGGATCTTGTTGGTGGTGCGGGGGTACACGTAGTCGGTGCCCAGCAGCACCCAGCGCTTGGCGCCGCCGCCTTCCTTGCTCATCAGGTAGTCGACGGCCGGAATGGCTTGCTGGTTGGGCGCGGCGCCCGTGTAGAACACGTTCTTGGAGAGCTCTTCGCCTTCGTATTGCACGGGGTAGAACAGGAGGCCGTTCATTTCCTCGACCACCGGCAGCACCGACTTGCGCGACACCGAGGTCCAGCAGCCGAAGATCACCGACACCTTGTCCTGGCCGAGCAGCTGCTTCGTCTTTTCGGCGAACAGCGGCCAGTTGGAAGCCGGGTCGACCACCACGGGCTCGAGCTGCTTGCCCAGCACGCCGCCCTTCTTGTTGATGTCTTCGATGGCCATCAGCACCGTGTCTTTCAACACGGTTTCCGAGATGGCCATCGTGCCCGACAGCGAGTGCAGCACGCCGACCTTGATGGTGTCGGCGGCAAAGGCCGGCGCAGCAGAGATGCTGGCCAGGGCGACGGCGGCGGTGAGCGCCTTGAGTGTGAAACGACGTTGCATGTGGACTCCTGCTCCAGGGTGGTTGAAACCTTTGTCGCCGGCTGGCCGGACGATGGAGGGGAGTCTGCGGATTCGCCCGCCCGCGAGAAATACGCCGGGTGGCGTACACGGAGGTACTCAGCGCGGCGACGGCGCGGCGCTTTCACTCCCTCGCCGGCTGCATCCGGCTGCCTCGCCGATGCAGCACCGCCACCAGCAGGGCCGACGCCATCAGGTACGCCAGCGCCACTGCAAACGCTGCGCCATGGCCGGGCGCATCGGCCACGCCGCCCAGCCGTCCATAGAACAGGATGCCGATCAACGCCACTCCCAGCGCGTTGCTCGCCTGCTGCACCATCGCCAGCACGCCCGAGGCCACGCCCGCATGCTGGGGCGGCAGGCCGGCCAGCACGGTGGACACCAGCGGGGCCATCACCATGCCGAGGCCGGCGCCCTGAACGACCAGCAGGGGCACCATCCACGCGACCACGTGAGAATGGCCCAGCCAGCCTGCCACGTTGACGAGCTGCAGCGCATGCCCCATGGCCAGCACGAGGGCACCGAGTGCGATGGGCGGCTTGCCGCCGAAGCGGCGTGCCAGGCGCGCACCGGCCATCGAGGTGGCGAAGAAGCCGATTGCCAAGGCGGTGAAGACGAGGCCGGAGCTGAGCGGGTCCAGCGCGAGTCCTTGCTGGAGATAGAGAGCCAGCACGAAATAGAGCGACGCATTGCCCACGTAGAAGGCCAGCGTGGTGAGAAGCCCCGTGACGAAGCGCCTGTCGGCCAGCAGCGTGGGCGCCACCAGCGGTGCGCCGCCGCGCGCCGCGAGACGGCGCTGCTGGCGCGCGAACACGGCCAGCAGCGGCGCCGCCGCCGCAAGACAGAGCCAGCTCCAAAGCGGCCAACCTTGCTCGCGGCCTTCGACCAGCGGCAGCACCACGGCCACCGAGCCGGCGGCGGCCAGCAGCATGCCGGCGATGTCCAGCCGGCTCCCGGCACCGTTGCCGCCGTTCGCCAGCGGAGGAATGACGCGCGGTGCAAGCGCCAGCGCCAACAGGCCGATCGGCAAGTTGATGAGAAAGCAGCTGCGCCAGCTGAGCCCGCCCAGGTCGGCATGGATCAGCAGCCCGCCGACCAGCTGGCCGAGCGTGGCGCCCAGGCCCAGCGTGAGCCCATAAGCCGCGAAGGCGCGCGCACGGCTTTCGCCCGTGTAGGCCAGCCCGATCATCGCCAGCACCTGCGGCTGCAACAGTGCGCCGGCCAGTCCCTGCAGCACGCGGGCCGCCACCAGCAGGTCGGCATTCGGCGCCAGGCCGCATGCGGCAGAAGCGAGCGTGAACAGCAGCAGGCCCAGCATGAACATGCGGCGGCGGCCGAACAGGTCGCCGAGCCGCCCGCCGGTGATCAACCCCGCGGCCGTGGCCAGGCCGTAGCCGGCCACCACCATCTGCAAGGTCCCCGCCGAGGCGTGGAGCTCGCGCTGCATCGAAGGCAGCGCGACGTTGACGATGAAGAAGTCCAGCACCACCAGGAAGGTGCCGCTGAGCATGACCCACAGAGCCCATCTGCCGGGTTGCGCGGTGGCGGAATTGAGCGCTGCTGCCGAAGCAGCGATGTTCGATGAGTGCGACATGATGGGTTCGAGTGTTGGGATGGAGCGGCGCCGGGGCAATGACCCCGGAGGTCATGGCCGGCACTCAGGCAGCGGGCGTCGGCAGGATGAACTGGTAGTCCACCGCGATGCGCCCGTCTTCCGCGAGCACGAGAAACTCGAGGCCGAGCGCGGCAATGGGGCCACCCTCGGCCGGAACCATGTGCCAATGAAACATCACGGCGTCATGCAGCAGTTGCACGTCGCCCGCGGACGCAAAACGAAAACCTCCGCCCTGCACGTTCTTCTCGTGCGATCCGATGACGCGCTGCTCCAGCGCCTCATGGCCCTTGACCCGCAGGGTGCGCACGTAGTGCTCGCCTTCGGGCACCCATAGCCCGGCGATGGCGGCGCGGCGCGCGGCGGGGTCGGTCTCATTCCAGACCGCGACGTAGCGATCGGCGAGTTCGGCAAAAGAGGGGCTGGCGGTCATGATCCTCGGTCCTTGTGAGTTGAGTGAAGCGAAAGCGCGAGACCGCAGTTTCTGACGCCATGGGTGGACAATGAATGCCTGCAAAGCCGACAATCTTGTCCATTCGTCCACTGCCACAGGAGCCTCCATGGACCCGCTCGATGACGTGTTCGCCGCCATGCGCGTACGCAGCGCGCTCTATGCGCGGCTCGAGGCGCGCACGCCGTGGGGCGTGAGCCTGGCGGGCGGCGAGAGCGCGCGATTCGGCCTGGTGGTGCGCGGCAGCTGCCTGCTCGAAGTGCCGGGCGTGGCGCAGCCGGTGGCACTGGCCGCGGGCGACTGCTATGTGCTCGCGCACGGCACGCCCTATGTGCTGCGCGACCATCCGAACACGCCCACGGTCAGCTGCGCCTCGGTGGTGCGCGACCGCATCGGCGGCGTGGTCGAGCTCGGCGGCACGGGCACCGCGGCTTCGGTCATCTGCGGCTGGTTCCATTTCGACCAGCGCGCGGCACGGCCGCTGCTCGATCTGCTGCCCGTGCTGCTGCACGTGAAGATGGAACAGGCGCGCGCCATCGCGCTGCAAGGCACCTTGCAGCTGCTTGCAATGGAAACGGGCGAGCCGGGCCTGGGCTCGGGCCTGCTCGTGAGCCGGCTGGCCGACATCGTGTTCGTGCAGGCGGTGCGTGCGCACGTCGCGGCAGAAGGCCAGCAGCAAACGGGCTGGCTGGGGGCACTGGCCGACGCGCGCATCGGGCCCGCGCTGCGCGCCATGCACAAGGACATGGCGCGTGGCTGGACGGTTGAAACGCTGGCCTCGGCCGCCAGCCTGTCGCGTTCGGCCTTTGCACAGCGCTTCCGCGAACGGGTCGGCCAGGCGCCGCTGGAGTACCTCACGCATTGGCGCATGTTCAAGGCCGGCAACATGCTCGGCCAGGGCCATGCCGCGGTCGGCACGATTGCCGGTGCGGTGGGCTACGAGTCGGAAGCCGCGTTCAGCAAGGCCTTCAAGCGCAGGATGGGCATGGCGCCCGGCGCATGGCGTGCGGCGGCGCGCGATGGCGCCGTGGCCTAGCCGCTGGCTGCAAGGCGCGGCTCAGGCCTTGGCCACAAGCTTGAACTGCGCCGCCGCAAAGGCCCAGACCATGCGCGTGGCATCGGGCCCGTCCGGGTCGCTGAAAAGCAGCCGGGAAGCACCGCCACTCCACGCGTGCCCCAGGCGGGCAATCTCGCACAGCGTGACCACCGTGCGGCCTTTGCGCCGGAACTCGGTCACCTGCATGGGGTGGCGCTTGCCGCGCTGGAGCGTGCGCGGCGGCCCCGGCTTCGCCCCCATGGCCGTGGCCCACACGGCCGCACTGCTGGCGGCATTGCTCGGCGCCACCACGGCATCGGCGGTGCCGTGCAGCACCAGCATCGGCGGCAGGGTCGCAAAAACGGCGGCCGCGCCCATCGCCTTGCCGACCGCGGTGGACGGCATGGGCGGCGTGTGCTGCCCGCGCATTGCGCCGAGGGCCGTCGCCGAAGACTTTGCCGCACCCGGCGCCACGCCCGAATGCATGACCACGGCGCGAAAGCGCAGCGGATAGCGCGTGGCCAGCAGCGCCGCCATGCTGGCACCGGCCGAGAGGCCGGCCAGTGCAATGCGCTCGCGGTCGACCGGATACAGCACGCAGGCCTGGTCGATGGCCGCCATCAACGTGGCGGCCTCGGCATCGGCCTTGCCCGAGCGGCGCTCATACCAGTTCCAGCAACCTTGGGGGTGGGCCAGCCTGTCCTGCTCCAGGTACAGCACCAGGAAGCGCTGCCGCACGGCCAGCGCATTCATGCGCGTGCTGGCCGCAAAGTCGCGCCCCGTCTGGCCGCAGCCGTGCAGCATGACCATGAGCGGCAGCTTTTCGCCGGGCGCGAGCTTCAGGTCGACGGGACGAAACAAGTGATAGCCGCGTGCACCGCCGGGGCCCAGCGCCATGCCGCTGAGCCAGTCGCCCCTGCCCGGCGGCGGCTTGAGCCGCTTGGCGGTCGCGCGCTGCACCTGACCCGACACGCGCTTGCTGTTGCTGAGCGTGAGCTTGGTGAGTGCCTTCAGGTTGCGCTCGTAGGCGCGGGCGAACAAAGAAGCAGTGGAACGACGGACCATGGGCGCAGTGTGAGGGCAAAGCGCCGGCCGGCCAAACGGCCGCCAAGCCTCAGTAGATTTCCGGCACGACCATGTGGGCCGGCACAGGTTGGCGCAGGTAGTCCGCATGGCGCTCGCGCGCCGGCAGTTCGACGGGTGGATGCGGCACTTCCTGGTAGGGCAGCTGGCCCAGAAGATGGCTGATGCAGTTCAGCCGCGCCTTCTTCTTGTCGACCGCCTGCACCACCCACCAGGGCGCTTCGGGAATATGCGTGCGCTCCAGCATGATCTCTTTGGCCTTGGTGTATTCCTCCCAGCGGCGGCGGCTTTCGAGGTCCATGGGGCTCAGCTTCCATTGCTTGAGCGGATCGTGAATCCGGCCGAGAAAGCGCATGTGCTGCTCCTCGTCGGTGATGGAGAACCAGTACTTGATGAGCTTGATGCCCGAGCGCACCAGCATCTTCTCGAACTCCGGCACGGTGCGGAAGAACTCTTCGTATTCGTCGTCGCTGCAAAAGCCCATCACGCGCTCGACGCCGGCACGGTTGTACCAGCTGCGGTCGAACAGCACCATCTCGCCGGCGGCCGGCAGGTGCGCGGCGTAGCGCTGGAAGTACCACTGCGTGCGCTCCCGGTCGTTGGGCGCGGGCAGCGCGGCCACGCGCGCCACGCGCGGGTTCAGGCGCTGGGTGATGCGCTTGATGACGCCGCCCTTGCCCGCCGCGTCGCGGCCTTCGAAAAGAATGACCACCTTCTGCTTGCTGTGCTGCACCCAGTCCTGCAGCTTCACGAGCTCGCCCTGCAGGCGGAACAGCTCCTTGAAGTAGGCCTGGCGGGCGGCCTTGTCGGTGGTATGCGCCGCGGGGTCGAGCCCGTCGATGTTGCGGTCCTCGATTTCCAGCTCGAGCTCTTCGTCATAGCTGTCGATCAGGTCGCGGGCGATGCGTTGCATCAGGTCTTCATGGTCTGGAAGTGCGCTCGTCAGCATCATGGCAAGGTGAAGAGGTGAGGGTAGAACAAAGCATGCTGCCCGCCGCGCATGACCGTTGCGTGACAGCCCGCAATCGACCGACACGAAGTTGTCATATATGGCGAACACCATCCGGGACACACCCTTTTGTCTTTCCTGATCCACTCGCACCTTGCCGGCACTCCATGACCTGGCCGCCAATTCGTACGGCGGCGACGAAGCCGGGCTGATCTGCGGCTACCTGTTCGACGCCGATGCGCCGGAGCCTGTGCGGGCCATCGATTCGGCGCAGGCCGCGGCCTGGCTGGACACCGGCTCGGTACAAGACGGCCCGAGCGCAGCGTCGGGCCGCGCGAGCTCCCCCGCTTTCCTGTGGCTGCACTTCAACCTGAGCCACGCCCAGGCCGAGCGTTGGCTGTTGCGCCACGCGCAGCTCTCCGACACCTTCTACGAAACGCTGCACGAGGGCCTGCCCTCCACGCGCATCGAGCGCGCCGACGATTCGCTGATCGCGGTCATCAACGACGTGCACTTCGAGTTCAGCTTCGAGCCCTCGGACATCTCCACGCTCTGGATCAGCGTGGGACCGCGCCTGGTGGTCACGGCGCGCGCCAAGCCGCTGCGCTCGGTCGATGCGCTGCGCACGGCGGTCAAGGCCGGGGATGCGCCGCGCTCGAGCACGGAGCTGCTCGAGCACCTGCTGCGCGCGCAGGCCGACGTGCTGGTGAAGATCGTGCGCGGCGTCACTTCGCGCATCGACCGCATCGAGGACGAGCTGCTTGCCGGCCGGCTCGACCACAAGCGCGCGCGGCTCGGCGTGCTGCGCCGGCTGCTGGTGCGGCTTCAGCGGCTGCTGGCGCCCGAACCCGCCGCCCTCTTCCGGCTGCTGCAAGGGCCGCCAGGCTGGATGTCCGAGCCCGACGTGCAGGAGCTGCGCGGATCGACCGAGGAGTTCTCGGTGGTGCTGCGCGACATGCAGGCACTGCAGGAGCGCATCAAGCTGCTGCAGGAAGAAATTGCCGCCAACGTGAACGAGGACAACAACCGCAGCCTGTTCGTGCTGACGGTGGTCACCGTGCTCGCGCTGCCGATCAACATCCTCGCGGGCCTGTTTGGAATGAACGTGGGCGGCATTCCGCTGGCCGAGCACAAGCACGGGTTCTGGATCGTCGTGGCAATCGTCGCGAGCTTCACCGCGGTGGCGGCCTGGGCGGCTTTCCGCAAGAAGCGCTGAGCCGCATCGGCGGCCGCAGTAATGCTATTTATTTAATAGCAACCGCAATAGCATCCATGCGCCTGCATCGATGTTCCAGACCCAATAGAATGACGATGTGTCCACTATTCTCAATGCCGATCTGCACTGCCATTCCGTGGTTTCCGACGGCACCCTGACGCCCGAAGAACTGGCTGCGCGCGCGGCAGCCAACGGCGTCGAACTCTGGTCGCTCACCGACCACGACGAGGTCGGCGGCCAGCACCGCGCAGCCGCCGCGGCACGCGCCAACGGCATCCGCTATCTCACCGGCACCGAGATCTCGGTGACCTTCGCCAACGAGACCGTGCACATCGTCGGCCTGGGCTTCGACCCCGACGACGCCGCGATGACGCAGGGCCTCTACGACACGCGCGGCGGCCGCGGCAAGCGCGCGCAGGAAATGTCCGAGGGACTGGCCAAGGTCGGCATCCACGGCGCCTACGAAGGCGCGCTCAGGTTCGTCGGCAACCCCGAGCTGATCTCGCGCACCCACTTCGCGCGCTTCCTGGTCGAACAGGGCCACTGCCGCGACACGTCCGAGGTGTTCCGCAAGTTCCTCACCGAAGGCAAGCCCGGCTACGTGCCGCACCGTTGGGCCTCGCTCAAGGATGCAGTGCACTGGATCACGGCCGCCAAGGGCATGGCCGTCATCGCGCACCCGGGGCGCTACAAGTTCACGGCGAACGAGGAATACGCGCTGTTCCTCGAATTCAAGGCGCATGGCGGGCAGGCGATCGAAGTCGTCACCGGCAGCCATACGACGGCCGAATACGTCGAGTACGCCGACAAGGCGCTCGAGTTCGATTTCGCCGCTTCGCGCGGCAGCGATTTCCACAGTCCCGACGAAAGCCATTGCGATCTCGGCAAGCTGCCACCGTTGCCCGGCGCGCTCACGCCGGTGTGGGAACTGCTCAGCGACCGCATCCGGCAGTGAGCCAGAGCCCCGGGCCCGGCACCGACAGCGCGGCAACGGCGGCACTGGCGAACGCCCGCGCCATGTCGCGCCAGGCGCGCGACACCGAATCCGAACGCATTCTCGCGGGCATCGGCCTGGTGCTGGTGGCGGTGGCCTGCTTTGCCACGCTCGACACCGCCACCAAGACGTCCACCGCCGCCGTGCCGATTCTCATGGGCGTGTGGTTCCGCTACGCCTTCCAGGCCGTGGCCACCACGGCGGTGCTGCTGCCGCGGCATGGCACCGCGCTGCTGCGCACCCGGCATCCGCGCTACCAACTGCTGCGCGGCGCGCTGCTGCTGGTGTCGAGCACGCTGGCGTTCCTGAGCCTGCGCTACATGCCGCTGGCCGAGTTCACCTCCATCGTGCTGGTCGCTCCGCTCGTCATCACGCTGCTCGCGGCCACCACGCTCAAGGAGCATGTCTCGCCGTTGCGCTGGGCGCTGGTGGCGGGGGGCTTCATCGGCACGCTGGTCATGCTGCGGCCGGGAGGCGATGCATTCAGCTGGGCCGTGCTGCTGCCCGTCGGGCTGGTGCTGACCAATGCATGGTTCCAGGTGCTCACCAGCAAGCTGGCGCAAACCGAAAATCCGCTGACCATGCATTTTTATACCGGCTGGGTCGGCGCGCTGATCGCCTCGCTGACCCTGCCCTTCGTGTGGACGGCCCTGCCCTCGTGGCACTGGTGGGCCTTGCTGTGCCTGATGGGTTTCATGGGCACGGTGGGGCATTTCATACTCATCCTGGCCTACCAGCGCGCACCGGCCTCGACGCTCACGCCGTACCTCTATGCGCAGATCGCCTTTGCCATGCTGGGCGGCTGGCTTGTTTTTTCGCACGTGCCCGACCGCTTCTCGCTCATCGGCATGGCGATGATCGCCGTCTGCGGCGCGGCCGGCGCCTGGCTCACCGTGCGCGAGCGCCGCGTGCCCATCGAGCCGGCGGAATCCTGATCAGGAGCTTTTCTTCATGGCCCAGTACTTCGAAGTCCATCCCGACAACCCCCAGCAACGCCTCCTGAAGCAGGCCGCGGCGCTGCTGCAGCGCGGAGAGATCGTGGCCGTGCCCACCGATTCGAGCTACGCGCTGGCCTGCCATCTGGACGACAAGGACGCGGTCGACCAGTTGCGCCGCATCCGCCAGGTCGACGAGAAGCATCACCTCACGCTGATCTGCCGCGACCTGAGCGAGCTGGCCAACTACGCACGCGTCGACAACAAGCAGTACCGGCTGCTGAAGGCCGCCACGCCCGGTCCCTACACCTTCCTGCTCGAAGCCACCAAGGAGGTGCCGCGGCGCGTGAGCCACCCTCAGCGCAAGACCATCGGCCTGCGCGTGCCCGACCACAAGGTGCTGCTCGAACTGCTGATGCTGCACGGCGCGCCACTCCTGGCCACCACGCTGATCGCGCCGGGAGAAACCGAGGCGCTGAACGACGCGCAGACCATTCGCGAGCGCTTCGAGAAGCAGATCGGCGCCGTCATCGACGCGGGCGCCTGCCCTTCGCAGCCCACCACCGTGGTGGACCTCACGCCCATGGGCTCGGGCGACGATCCGGTGGTGGTGCGGCAGGGCCGCGGCGCGCTGGCGGTGCTCGGCCTCTGACAAGCGGCACCGAAGCTTTCACTCTGTCTGACACAATCGCACAGTGGATATTTCCAACCTGATACAGACGGTACTTATTTACGCACTGCCCGTGGTCTTCGCGATCACGGTGCATGAGGCGGCGCACGGCTATGTGGCGCGCCATTTCGGCGACAACACCGCCGAGGCGATGGGCCGCGTCACGCTCAACCCGATGAAGCACATCGACCCCATCGGGACCATCCTGATGCCGCTGATGCTGTACTTTGCCACTTCTGGAGCCTTTCTCTTCGGTTACGCCAAACCGGTGCCGGTGGATTTCGGGCGCCTGCGCCATCCGAAGCGCGACATGATCTGGGTCGCGCTGGCCGGGCCTGCATCGAATTTCGTGCAGGCCATTCTTTGGGCGCTGGTGCTGGTGGGACTCATTGCGGCCGGCGTGGATGAAACCTTTTTCATCAAGATGGCGCAGGGCGGCGTGCTGGTCAACCTCGTGATGTGGGCTTTCAACCTGTTTCCGCTGCCCCCGCTCGACGGCGGCCGCGTGCTCGCGGGCCTGCTTCCCAACGGCGCGGCGCAGAATTTCCTGGCGCGCATCGAGCCTTTCGGCTTCTTCATCGTGATGGGGCTGGTGCTCGCGGGCATCGTCAGCACCTTCTGGCTGCGTCCGCTGATGGACGTCGGCTACACCGTCATCAACCTGCTCATCTCACCGCTCACGGCTTTGCTGCGTTAAGTTCCTCTCCCATGGCTACGTCTTCTTCCGCTCCCCTGCGCGTGCTGACCGGCATCACGCCGTCCGGCACGCCGCACCTCGGCAATTACGTCGGCTCGATCCGCCATTCGGTGCGGCAGAGCGTGGCGCCGGGCGTCGAGAGCTTTTTCTTCCTGGCCGACTACCACGCGCTCATCAAGGTGCAGGAGCCGGCGCTCATCCAGCGCTCCACGCTCGAGATTGCCGCCAGCTGGCTGGCCTGCGGGCTCGATCCGGAACGCGTCACCTTCTATCGCCAGTCGGACATCGTCGAGATTCCCGAGCTGACCTGGTTCCTCACCTGCGTGACCGGCAAGGGCGTGCTCAACCGCGCGCACGCCTACAAGGCGCAGCTGGACAAGAACATCGCCAAGGGCGAAGACCCGGATGCCGACGTGACGGCCGGCCTCTTCATGTACCCGGTGCTGATGGGCGCCGACATCCTGATGTTCAACGCGCACAAGGTGCCGGTGGGGCGCGACCAGGTGCAGCACATCGAAATGGCGCGCGACATGGCGCAGCGCTTCAACCACCAGTACGGCGAGCACTTCACGCTGCCCGAAGCCGAGATCGACGATGCGGTGGCCACCCTGCCCGGCCTCGACGGCCGCAAGATGAGCAAGAGCTACGGCAACACGATTGCAATGTTCGCGCCGCGCGCGCAGCTGCAAAAGCAAATTGCCAGCATCGTGACCGACTCGCGCGCGCCCGGCGAGCCCAAGGACACCGAAGGCTCGGCGCTGTTCCAGATCTACCAGGCCTTTGCCACCGCCGAAGAAACCGAGGCGCTGCGCAAGGCCTATGCCGAAGGCATCGGCTGGGGCGACGCGAAGCAGATGCTGTTCGAGCGCATCGACCTCGAAGTGGCGCCGCTGCGTGCGCGCTACGAAGAACTGATGAGCAACCCGGCGGAAATCGAGCGCATTCTGCTCATCGGCGCCGAGAAGGCCCGCAAGCTGTCGCGCCCTTTCATGGCAGAGCTGCGCCATGCCGTGGGCCTGCGCAACCTCGCGGCGGGCAGCGGCAAGGGCGGCGCCCGCAAGGCCAAGGTTGCCAAACCAAGCTTCAAGCAGTACCGCGAGCGCGACGGGCTGTTCTATTTCAAGCTGCTCGATGCGCACGGCACCGCCCTGCTGCAGAGCCGCGGTTTTGCCTCGCCGCAGGAAGCCGGCCGTGCCATTGCCGCCCTGCAGCAGCAGCGCGGCGCGGCACTGGCCACGCTGGCCGACCAGCTGGAGCCGGCCGGGCCGGAAGAATTGCGCGCCGCGAACGAGGCGCTGGAGGCACTGGCGGAAGCAACGATCCCTACCAACGGAAGTTGATCCGGCAATATCCATCGGCTCACCCGCCGAGGAAGACGAAAGAAGACGGTGCGATCACTAAGGAAGAAAACATGAGCATTTATGTCATCGACGACCACCCCCTGATGCGCGACGCGATCGTGATGGTGTTGCGGCGCCTGCGGCCGGCCGAGAACATCGTCGAGCTCGAGCGTCTCGACAAGCTCGCGAGTTCGGTCCAGCAGCGCGGTGCGCCCACCCTCTTCTGCCTGGACCTGAAGCTGCCCGACACCAACGGCGTTTCGGGCGTGGTCGCAGTCAAGCAGGTCTATCCCAACGTGCCGATCGCCGTGTATTCGGCGGCGCCGGCCGGGGACATGGAAGACGCCTGCATCGAGGCGGGCGCCGACACCTACATCGAGAAGTCGGCCAGCTCGGCCGAGCTGACCGCAGCCCTGCGCGGCCTGCTGATGGCCGGCTCCGAAGAAGGGGAAGAGCCTGCGCTGGCCAGCAACAGCAAGCTCTCCAAGCGCCAGACGCAGCTGATTGCCATGCTCGACAAGGGCATGAGCAACCGCGACATCGCCACCGACCTGGAGATCAGCGAGCACACCGTGAAGGTGCACCTGTGGCGCCTGTTCCGGCGGCTGGGCGTGAAGAGCCGCACGCAGGCGCTGCACTATGCGCGTACCAATGGGTTGATTTCAAGCAACTAGGCTCGCCCCCAGGCTGCGCGCACTTCGTGTCGCTTCGCCAACCCCTACCGGGGGCAACACCAGAGGCCCGGCAAAGCCGGGTCCTCGGTGTTTCTGGAAGGGACAGGTGCGGCCCGTTTAGGCTGCTGAAAACCGCGCTCTGGCGCGGTTTTTTCGTTGGGATTCGGGCGGCTCAGCCGCCGGAGGCGCTGACGCGGGCCTGGGCGACGGCTTCGTCGGCGTCGTGCAGTGCGACGCGGAACACGCTGCCGCTGCCGAGGCGAGAGCGCACGCTGACGGGGTGGCCGAGCACGTGGGAGAGGCGGGCGACGATGGCGAGGCCGAGGCCGAAGCCGTCGGAAGTGCCGGCGTGGTCGGCGACCTTGTAGAACTCCAGGAACACGTCGCGCAGGTGTTCGGGCGCAATGCCGATGCCGGTGTCCCACACCTCGATGCGCAGGCCGTCGCGCGTTTGCCGCGAGGCCAGCAGCACGCCGCCGTCAGCGGTGTACTTGATGGCGTTGGCAAGCAGGTTGCCGATCATGCGGCGCACGCGGATCGGATCGGTCAGGAAGCTGCCTTCGGTCACGTGCACGCGGAAATCGAGGCCGCGGCTTTCGGCCACGGGGCGGTATTGCAGCTCGAGGTCATGCAGCAGCTCGGCCACGTCCACGCGCTCGATGTGCAGCCGCACCTGGCCCGAGTCGATGCGCGCCAGGTCGAACATGGAGTCGAACAGCGCGTTCACGGCATGCGTGGCGCGAACGATCTTGGGCGCGAGTTCCAGCACCAGCTCCGGCTCGTTGCGCAGCCAGTCGGCATACAGCGACAACGCCAGCACCGGCTGGCGCATGTCGTGCGCGGCACTGGCGAGAAAGCGGTTCTTCATGGCCACGGCCGCCACCGCCGCCTGCCGCTGCTGCGTGAGCGACTTGATCAGGATGTGGTTGTGGAACAGCAGCTCCAGGCTGTTGCGCGCCGTCTCGTGAATGTTGCGCCCAGCGCGCAGCAGCAGAAACCAATGCAGGATCGGCAGGATCGGCATCAGGAAGCCGTACTGGAAATGCGGCTCCACGATGTTGATGCTGACGAGCCGGATCAAAACCGCCCCCAGCATCGTGATGAACAGCGTATTGACGTAGCGCTTGAGCAGCGGCGGATGCAGCGCCAGCCCGTTGAGCGGAAAAGTACCGACGCCGGCCACGATGAGCCAGCTCATGAACTGGTTGACCTGGGGCGTGCGCTCGAAGAACAGCAGGATCGACGCGCCCCAGACCACCGCGCTGGTGCTCCAGATGAAACCATAGCGCTCGGTGAATTGCTGCTGCGCGGCTGCGCTCCGGCCGGCATATCGCACTGCATAGACCTTGGCGCCCCAGGCACGGCAAGCGGTGGCAATGAAGCCGGCGGCCAGCCATGTGAGCAGTTCCCAGTGCGGGATGTAGCTCCAGTTGAGGCCGACCATCAACGGCATGAGCGCCGCCGAGACGATGTAGGAGCCGCGCGCGGACCGCATCAGGCTGCGGATCAGCTCGCCGCGTACCCACGATTCGGCTTCATCGGCCGAAGCCGGAACCGGTGTCACGCTCGCGATCGACGCATTGGCCATGTGGCGCTGAGCCCTCTTTTAGTTTTGACTACGGGAACCGCCCGCAAGTTGCGGGGAATGAAGAGGTGGCGATCTTAACGGGCGGATGCGGCCGTCTCGGGCATCGGCACGGCACCTTGACCGGCCCCGCGAACGAAGCGCAAGGCCGGGAAACGAAAGGTTCTGTTTTGCCGGCGCGGGCGGCCGGGCGAAGGAAGCGCGGCTAAAGAGGGGCGGCTAAAGAGGGGCGGCTAAAGACAGGCAAAAAAATAGCCCCTGTGCGGGGCCATTCCTGGAGGAGAGGGAGGGATTCGAACCCTCGGTACTATCGCTAGTACGCCTGATTTCGAGTCAGGTACATTCGACCACTCTGCCACCTCTCCGGTGCTGTCGAGCCTGCGATTCTAGCAGACAAAAACGGGGCTTTTGAAGCCCCCGGGGGCCCACGCAATCAGCCGCGCAGCAGTTCCTTCCCGCCAAGGTAAGGCCGCAGCGCGGCAGGGACGTTGATCGAGCCATCCTCGTTCTGGTGGTTTTCGAGCACTGCGACCAGCGTGCGGCCGACCGCCAGGCCCGAGCCGTTGAGCGTATGGACGAGTTCGTTCTTGCCTTGCGCATTCTTGAACCGGGCCTGCAGGCGGCGCGCCTGGAAAGCTTCGCAATTCGATACCGAGCTGATTTCGCGGTACGTGTCCTGCGCGGGCAGCCACACCTCGAGGTCGTAGGTCTTGGTGGCGCCAAAGCCCATGTCGCCGGTGCACAGCAGCACCACGCGGTACGGCAGCTCCAGCGCCTGCAGCACGGCTTCGGCGTGGCCGGTCATCTGCTCGAGCGCCTCGTAGCTCTTCTCGGGGTGGACGATCTGCACCATCTCGACCTTGTCGAACTGGTGCTGGCGGATCATGCCGCGCGTGTCGCGGCCCGCGCTGCCGGCTTCGGAGCGGAAGCACGGCGTATGGGCGGTGAGCCTGATCGGCAGTTGCGCCTCGGCCACCACCTCGTCGCGCACGAAGTTGGTCAGCGGCACCTCGCTGGTGGGAATCAGGTACAGCGCCGAATGGTCGGGTGCGGGTTCGCCGTCCTGGCCGCCCTTCTTCGCGGCGAACAGGTCGCCTTCGAACTTGGGCAGCTGGCCGGTGCCGCTCAGGGTGGCGGCGTTGACGATGTAGGGCACGTAGCACTCGGCATAGCCGTGCTTCTCGGTCTGGATGTCGAGCATGAACTGCGCGAGCGCGCGGTGCAGGCGGGCAATCGGCCCCTTCATGACGGTAAAGCGCGAGCCCGCGAGCTTGGCGCCCATCTCGAAGTCGAGCCCCAGCGGCGCGCCGAGGTCCACATGGTCCTTTGGCGTGAAGGCCAGCGGCACGGCGTTGGCGCCGGCGCCGCCCTGCGGGCTCCAGCGGCGCATTTCGACATTGCCGGTCTCGTCCTCGCCGACCGGCACGCTGGCGTGCGGCAGGTTGGGCACCGCCAGCAGCAGCGCCTGCAGCTCGGGCTGGATCTCTTCGAGACGCTTGGACTGCGACTCCTGCTCGGCCTTGAGCGCATTGACTTCGGCCATCAGCGCATCGGTCGATTCGCCCTTGGCCTTGAGGGGGCCGATCTGCTTGTTCAGCGTGTTGCGGCGGGCCTGGATTTCCTCGGTGCGGGTTTGCAGCGTCTTGCGCTCGCCCTCGAGCGCGGTGAACGCCGCCACGTCGAGGTAGGGCTGGTTCTTCTTGCGTTTTTCGAGGCCGGCGACGGCGGAGGCCAAGTCTTTGCGGAGCAGAGTGATGTCAAGCATGGGGTGATTTTAGGTGGGCGTAGCATCTCGCTCCCCACCTCAACCGAAGGGAATAGCGATGCAAGCCTATCTGACATTCAACGGCAACGCGGCCGAGGCACTGGCCTTCTACGCGAAGGCGCTGGGCGGCAAGGTCATCTTCAGCATGACCTTCGGCGAAAGCCCCATGGGCGCGGAAACGCCCGCCGCGTACAAGGAAAAGATCATGCACGCCACGCTAGAGGCCCGCGGCCACCAGCTGATGGCCTCCGACATCCCTCCCGGCATGCCCTTCGAGGGCCACAAGGGCTTTTCGCTGTCGGTGCAGGGCAACAACGTGGACGAAGGGAAGAAGCTCTTCGACGCGCTGGCCGAGGGCGGCGAAGTGACGATGCCCTACGGCCCGCAGTTCTGGGCCGTCGGCTTCGGCATGCTGAAGGACAAGTTCGGCGTGCCGTGGATGGTGAACTGCGAAAAGTAAATAGAGCCCCCCGGCTTTTCACTTCGCTGCGTGTAACTCCACCCCCCGAGGGGGAGGCGCGGCTCGCCTTGGGGCGGCCCGGCGGCGGCCGCCTTGCCTCAGGCGACGGTGGCGGGATCGACGTTCGCCCCGCAGACGATCAGGCACACCTTCTCGCCTTCGCGCGGCACGTAGGCGCCGGTCTGCAGCGCCGCCAGCGGCAGCGCGGCGGCCGGCTCCACGGCGAGCTTCAGTTCCTTCCAAAGCCACTGCTGCGCGGCGCGAATGGATTCGTCGGACAGCAGCAGCGCGTCCTGCACGTATTTCTGGGTGATTTCCCAGGAAATGGCGCCGATGCGGCGCGCGCCGAGCGAATCGGCCGCAATGCCGCCCACGTCGACGTCGACCGGCTCGCCGGCGGCGCGGGCGCGGAACAGCGTGGGCGCCTTCTCGGGCTCGAGCGCCACCACGCGGGCGCGCTTTTCGAACCAGCCGGCGAGCCCGCCGATCAGCCCGCCCCCGCCGACGCTCACGAGCACCGAATCGGGCAGGCCGCCCTCGGCTTCGATTTCGACCCCCAGCGTGCCCGCGCCGGCCACGACTTCGGGCTGGTCGTAGGCATGGGTCAGCAAGGCGCCGGTTTCCTGCTGGCGCGCGAGGCAGGCGGCCAGCGCGTCCGGGTACAGCTCGCCGACAACGATCACTTCGGCGCCCAGCGCGCGCAGCCGCGCACGCTTGGCTTCGGGCGAGACGCCGGGGAGGAACACCTGGCAGCGCACGCCCAGCGCCTTGGCGGCCGCTGCGGTGGCAATGCCCGCATTGCCACCGGAGGCAACGACCACGCCGCTATCGGGAATGTCGTTGACCAGCAGGCGGTTCATCATGCCGCGCGCCTTGAAACTGCCGCTTACCTGCATGTGCTCGAGCTTGAGCCATACCTGCACACCCGGCACCGTCAGGCCGAAGGCGGAAGCCGGCAGCCTCCAGAGCGGGGTCTGGCGCAGGAAATCGCCGGAGCGTTCGCGCAGGCGGCGGGAGGCGCTGTCTATTTCAGAGCGCCAGTTGGTGTTTTCGTTGGTCAAGAGATGTGTCCCGGGGGAGGAATGTCGTCGAGCTTGAGGCCCTTGGGGAGCGGAAACTTGATGGTTTCCTCGATGCCGTCCATCTTGCGGACCGACACCGCGCCGAGCGCCCTGACGCGCTCGATCACTTCGTGCACCAGCACTTCGGGGGCGGAGGCACCGGCCGTGAGTCCGATGCGGCTCTTGCCCTCGAACCACTCGGGCTTGAGCTCGTCGGCCGAATCGACCATGTAGCTTTCGGTGCCGAGGCGCTGCGCCAGTTCGCGCAGCCGGTTGCTGTTGGAGCTGGTGGGGCTGCCGACCACGATCACCAGGTCGACCTGCGGGCTCATGATCTTGACTGCATCCTGGCGGTTCTGCGTGGCGTAGCAGATGTCCTGCTGCTTGGGCTCGCGCACCTTCGGAAAACGCGCGCGCACGGCCGCCGCGATTTCGGCCGCGTCGTCCACGCTGAGCGTGGTCTGCGTGACGACAGCAAGCCTGTCGCTCTGCGCGGGTGCCACCTTGGCCACGTCTTCCACGTCTTCCACCAGGTGGATGCCGCTCGAAAGCTGGCCCATGGTGCCCTCGACCTCAGGGTGCCCCTTGTGGCCGATCATGATGAACTCGTAGCCTTCCTTGGCGAGCTTGGCGACCTCGACGTGCACCTTGGTCACCAGCGGGCAGGTGGCGTCGAAAATCTCGAAGCCGCGGTCGCGCGCCTCCTGCTGCACCGCCTTGCTCACGCCATGCGCGCTGAACACCAGCGTCGCACCGGGCGGCACGTCGGCCAGGTCTTCGATGAAGATCGCGCCCTTGGCCTTGAGCTCGTTGACCACGTAGGTGTTGTGCACGATCTCGTGGCGCACATAGATTGGCGCACCGAACTTGGCAAGGGCACGCTCGACGATCTCGATGGCGCGGTCCACGCCCGCGCAAAAGCCGCGCGGTTCGGCGAGGATGACTTCTTCGATGCTCGGGTTCATGCCAGACATCCTGCGGGCGCCGCCGGGCCGCTCATAGCACCCCGATCAACCGGACCTCGAAGGTCACGGGTTGCCCGGCCAGCGGATGGTTGAAGTCGAAGCGCACCGCGGTCTCGTTCGATTCGACCACCGCGCCCGCGTAGCTGCCCGTGCCGTCGGGCGTGGGGAACTGCACCACGTCGCCGACCGCGTATTGCTCGTCGGGGTCGCCCATCTGCGCCAGCAGCTTCCTGGCCACCCACTGCTGCATCTCGGGGTTGCGCTCGCCAAAGGCCTCGCCGGCGGGCAGCTCGAAGGTGGCGTGCGTGCCCTCTTCCAGGCCCATGAGCCGCTGCTCCATGGCGGGCGAAAGCTCGCCGGTGCCCAGTGACAGGGTCGCGGGTTTGTCGGCGAAAGTGTTGATGATGTCGCCCGCCGGACCGGCCAGCCGGTAGTGCAGGGTCAGGAACGAGCCGGAAGTCACAACGTGGGACATGGGTGCAGTGGAGGTAGGCAAAGACAAGGTGGGTGTCCCGATAAACTGGACTGCATTTTAAGGAGCGGGCGCGTTCGCCTGCCCTTTCAGGGTTTCACCAGGCTTTCGATGGCATTCAAGGATCTCCCCGCCCACGCCCGCCCGCGCGAAAAACTCATCGCGCGGGGTGCCGGCGCGCTGGCCGACGCCGAACTGCTGGCGTTGCTGCTGCGCACGGGCGTGGCCGGAAAAAACGTGCTCCAGCTCGCCCAGGAGCTGCTCGACCACTTCGGAGGCCTTTCGGGGCTGCTCCAGACCGGCGCCGAAGATCTCAAGGTGATCAAGGGCATGGGCGGCGACGCCAAGCGCGCCGAACTCATCGCAGTGCTCGAACTGGCGCGCCGCGCGATGGCCGAGCGGCTCAAGGAGCGAGCGGTGTTCGATTCCCCCGAGGCGGTGAAGCAGTACCTGCAGCTGCACATCGGATCGCGCTCCTACGAGGTGTTTGCGGTGCTGTTTCTCGACGCGCAGCACCGGCTGATCGTGCTCGAGGAGCTGTTTCGCGGAACGCTCACCCAGACCAGCGTCTACCCGCGCGAGGTGGTCACGCGCGCGCTGCACCACCGGGCCGCGGCCGTGGTGCTGTCGCATAACCATCCCAGCGGCAGCATCGAACCCTCCCGGGCCGACGAGTCGCTGACGCAAACGCTGGGCGCTGCGCTCGCGCTGATCGACGTGCGCGTGCTCGACCACGTGATCGTCAGCGCCGGCCAGAGCTTTTCAATGGCCGAGAAAGGGCTGCTCTGATGGCTTCCCGCACGCCGCCCCTCAAGAACCTGGCGGACCTCAAGCAGGTGCAGCGCACGCTCGCCGAAACCCGCGAGCGCGAAGCGGCCGCCGCAACCGCCAAGTCCGCGGCGGAACGCAAGCGCGCCGCCGAGAAAGACCTGTTCACGCGCGCCATCGGTGCCACGGAGCCGCTTCGCCGCAAGGCCGCGGTGCCGCTCGCGCCCGAGCCGCCGGCGCCCATCCCGGTGCAGCACCAGCTCGACGAACAGCGCGTGCTGCGCGAGTCGCTCTCCGACGAATTCGACGTGACCACCCTGCTCGACGTCGACGACGCCATGAGCTTTCGCCGTCCAGGCATCGGCACCGACGTGACCGCGCGGCTGCGCAAGGGCGACTGGAGCATCCAGTCGCAAATCGACCTGCACGGCATGCGCAGCGACGAGGCGCGCGAAGCGCTTGGCGGCTTCATCCGCAACGCCTGCAAGCAGGGTCTGCGCTGCGTGCGCGTGGTGCACGGCAAGGGCCTGGGCTCGCCAGGCAGGCAGCCGGTGCTCAAGACCAAGGCGCAGCGCTGGCTGATCCAGAAGAACGAGGTGATCGCCTTCGTGCAGGCCAAGCCCGCCGAGGGCGGCGCGGGCGCCCTGGTGGTCCTGCTGGCGCCAGCGCGCCGCTGACTTGCGGCAGCAGCTAGGACAAGTGGTTCTTCAGGGGGATCGACGCATCCGCCACCGCTGCCGCCTCGGGACTGAGCCCCGCTTCGAGCAGCTTGCGGCTCATCATGTGATCGACAGGCGCGTTGACCGATTCGACGCACACCAGCTGCCCATCGACATAGTGGAATAGCGAGAACGCATCGGGCTTGGGCCCGGCACGCCGCACGCTGGTCAACCCCGGCGTGCCTTCGGCGGGCATCAGGCCGACCATCTGCAGGCGCATGCTGCCCTGGTCGGACCAGAACCACGGCAGGGCATCGTGCGGCCGTGCGGCGCCGGTCAGCGTGGCGACCGCAGTGCGCGCCTGGTCGCTAGCGTTCTGCACCGATTCGAGCCGCAGCGCGCGCCCCGCGCGCCGATCGGGAAAGCGCGTGCAGTCGCCCACCGCGAGCACGTCGGCCGCGCTGGTCTGCATGTGGCCATCGACCACGATGCCGTCGGCGCATTCGATGCCGGCGGCCTGCGCCAGCGCGGTTTCGGGCACGGCGCCAATGCCCAGCAGCAGCAGGTCCACCGGCTGCTTCACGCCGTTGACCTGGAGCGAAAGCAGCCGCGCCCCTTCGACCTCGAACGCGCCGGTACGCGCGCCAAGCACGACGTCGATGCCCGCCGCGCGATGCGTTGCGAGCACATGGGCCGAGAGCTCGGGCGACACGGCACGGCCCAGCAGGCGCGGCGCGCTTTCGATCACCTGCACGCCCTTGCCGAGTGCCTTGGCCGTGGCCGCCACTTCGAGCCCGATGAAGCCGCCGCCCAGCACCGTGACCTGCTGCGCGTCGGCGAGCCGCGAACGCAGGCGATGCGCTTCATCGGCGGCGCGCAGGCTGGCGACGTTTTCGAGCCCCGGCTTCAGGTCGGGCATCTGGCGGGCACGCGTGCCGGTCGCCAGCACGAGCCGCTCCCAGGGCAGGACGGCGCCCGACCGCAGCGTGACGGTGTGCGCCTCGCGGTCGACGGACACGGCCGCATCGCCCAGGTGCAGCGTGATGCCCGCCTCGCGGTACCAGTCGGCCGCCTTGTGCGGCTGCGTGGTTTCCTCGGCGCTCTTGAGAAACGACTTGGACAAGGGCGGGCGATGGTACGGCTCGCAAGCCTCCTCGCAGACCAGGTGCACGTGCGCGCCCAGCCCCGCCTGGGCCAATCCGGCGCACAGCTGGGCCGCGGCGTGGCCGCCGCCGATGATGACGATGGAATTCATTGAAGAGAGTCTCTTTCGGAGTCGTTGTCTGTTCTATTGCTCGCCGCGATTGCGCATCCAGTCGGCAGTCTGGAAGAAGGAGTCGCGCAGGCGTGCGCGCAATCCCTCGGGCACGCCCGTCTCGCCCATGGCCTGGTCCATGCAGGCCAGCCACTGGTCGCGCTCCTTGATGCCGATGCTGTGGCCGCCGATGCTCCGCGGCAGATGGCGCGCGCGCAGCATCGGATGCCCGAAGCGGTCGGTGTAGTGCTGCGGGCCGCCGAGCCAGCCGCACAGGAACCAGAAGAGCCGCTGGCGCGCATTCTCGAGGCTGGTGCCGTGCACCGCGCGCAGCTGCGCATAGGCCGGCTCGAGCTCCATCAGGTCGTAGAAGCGATCGACCAGCGCCTGCACCCTGGGTTCGCCGCCGATCCATTCGAAGGGCGTGTCGGCGGGTGGCTTTTCGTGAATCTGCATGGCGGGAGTATCTCTCCAGCGCCGCCCCTGGCCTGCACGAGGCGTGAATTCCCGCGAATCCGGATCCCAGTACCGGCATCAGGACCATTTGGGCGTCCATATGCATATGTCGATTGAGGATTTAATAATCCACGGTTTTATTGATATGGTGCCGTCCTTGCTTTCCCAGAAGGAGAAGAACATGCGCCTGAACCTCATTGCCGCGGCCCTCGCGGCCTCCGCCCTGCTGACGGGCATCGCCGCCCATGCGGACCAGCTCGCCGACATCAAGAAAAAGGGCGAACTCGTGGTCGGCGTGCTCGGCACCGACGAGCCCGCCACTTTCATCGATCCGAAGACGCGCCAGATCGTCGGCTACGAAGTCGACCTGGTGAACGCCATTGCCAAGAAGATCGGCGTGAAGCCGGTGCTCAAGCAGATTGCAGTGGCCGCGCGCATTCCCGAACTGCAGCAGGGCCATGTGGACCTGGTGGCCGCCGGCCTCACGCACAACAAGGAGCGCGAGGCGCAGATCGATTTCTCGCTGACCACCTTCGTCACCGGCCAGAAGGCCATCGTGAAGAAGGACAGCGGCATCACCGACGTGCCGCAGCTCGCCGGCAAGAAGGTGCTGACCATCCGCGGCGGCACGCAGGAACCCAACATCCGCAAGGCCGTGCCCACCGCCGAGGTCGTGACCTTCGACACCAGCCAGCAGGCCTTCCAGGCGCTGCAGCAGGGCAAGGGCGTCGGCTATGTGGATGACGAGGCCGCGCTGCTGCGCAGCTACGCCAAGCTGGGCCCGCAGAAGGCCCAGTATGTGGTGCTCAAGCAGAACCTGAGCACCGAGGCGCTGGCCATCGGCATCAAGAAGGGCGAGAGCGGGCTGAAGGGCGTGGTGGACGACACGCTGCGCGAACTCGAGAAGTCGGGTGAAGCGCAGAAGATCTTCGTCAAGTGGTACGGCCCGGCCACGGCTTCCGGATTCCAGACGCGCGACTTCAAGCTCGAGAGCGACAAGATCGACTGATCCCGCGTTTCTCCTTCCCCTTCCGGGGGAAGGCAGGGATGGGGGCTCGCGGCCTTTGCACAGGCCGCGGGGCGCATCGATCGCCGCCGTGCCCCACCCCAGCCCTCCCCCAGCGGGGGCCCTCCGCGGCGGTGATACTGTCGCCCCCCATGCCCCTGTTCGACTATTCGCTGCTGCTGACCGGCAAGTACCACGACATGCTGGTCGCGGGCCTGCTGCTGTCGCTGCAGCTGCTGGCGGCTTCGCTGGTGCTGGCGCTGCCCATTGCAATGGTGGTGGCGCTGCTTCGGCTCTCCCCGCTCGCACCGCTGCGCTGGCTGGGCTTCGCGTACGTGGAGACGATCCGCAACATCCCGCTGCTCGCCCACATGCTGTTCTGGTACTTCGGCGCGCCCGAGCTGCTGCCGGAGGGCATCAAGCAGTGGCTCTATGCGGGGCATATCGAGGCCTACAGCGCCATCATCGCGCTCTCGCTCTACACAGCCGCCTTCATGGCGGAGGACATCCGCAGCGGCATCCGCGCGATTCCCACGGTGCAGTTCGAGGCCGGCCGCGCGCTGGGCTTCGGCTTTCTGGGCACCATGCGCCGCGTGGTGCTGCCGCAGGCGTTGCGCGTGACGGTGCCGCCGCTCATCTCGCAAACGCTGAGCCTCTGGAAGAACACCTCGATCGCGACCGTGATCGGCGTGGCCGAACTGATGTACCAGGCCGGGCAGGTCGAGAGCGCAACCTTCCGCAGCTTCGAGTCGTTCGCGTTCGCGAGCGCGGCGTACCTGACGGTGTCGCTTGCGATCACCGGCCTCGCCACCTGGTACCACCACCGCTTTCCGGTGCGAACCATATGAAGGCGTCCGAGCGCCGCCGGGCCGCCCCAAGGCGCGAGCGGCCCCCTCGGGGGGCAGCGAGGACACGCAGTGCCGAGCGTGGGGGCCATTTCCGATGCTAGAGATCATCAGCGACTATTGGGTCTACTTCCTGATCGGGCAGTACCCGAACGGGCCGCTCGGCGGGCTGGTGCTGACGCTGCTGCTCGCCTCCTGCGGGCTGGTGCTCGCGCTGCCGCTGGGCATCGTGCTCGGGCTGGCGCGCGTGAGCCCGTGGCGCTGGCTGCGCTGGCCGGTCACGGGCTTCGTCTTCGTGGTGCGCGGCCTTCCCTTGCTGATGGTGATTTTCTGGGCCTACTTCTTCCTGCCCAGCGTGACGGGCGTGAAAACCGACCAGTTCACCACCATGCTGATCGCGCTCGTGGTGTTCGACGCGGCGTACCTCGCCGAGATCGTGCGCGCCGGCATCCAGGGCCTGCCGCGCGGCCAGATGGAAACCGCCCGCGCGCTGGGCCTGGACTATGGCCGCGCGATGCGCCTCGTGGTGCTGCCGCAGGCGCTGCGCAGCATGCTGCCCTCGCTGGTGAACCAGTTCGTCTCGACCATCAAGGAGACCTCGCTGGGCTACATCATCGGGCTGGCCGAGGTGTCGTTCATCGCGACGCAGATCAACACGCAGGTGTTCACCAAGCCGGCCCAGATCTACCTGATCCTGGGCCTGACCTATTTCATTCTCTGTTTCGGCCTGTCGCGCTTCGCCTACTGGCTCGAACGCCGTCTCGCGCGGCGCGGCATGTCCGTGGCCAACCCCGCCTCGGCCCCCAAGGTGTCCGCATGATCGAACTCCAGAACGTCAACAAGTGGTACGGCAGCTATCAAGCCCTGGTCGACATCAACGAGACCATCCACAAGGGCGAGGTGGTCGTGGTGTGCGGCCCCTCGGGCTCCGGCAAGTCGACGCTGATCCGCACCTTCAACCGGCTGGAGCCGATCCAGTCGGGCCGCATTCTCATCGAAGGCAAGGACATCCACGCGCCGGGCACCGATGTGAATGCGTTCCGCTCGCGCATCGGCTTCGTGTTCCAGCAGTTCAACCTGTTCCCGCATCTCACGGTGCTGCAGAACTGCACGATGGCGCCGATGCAGCTGCGCGGCCTCACACGCAAGGAGGCCGAGGAGCGCGCGATGGCGCTGCTGCAGCGTGTGGGCCTTGCGAACAAGGCCAACGCCTGGCCCAGCGAGCTCTCGGGCGGCCAGCAGCAGCGCGTGGCAATCGCGCGCGCACTTGCCATGCAGCCGCCGCTGATGCTGTTCGACGAGCCCACCAGTGCGCTCGACCCCGAGATGGTGGGCGAGGTGCTGCTGGTGATGCGCGACCTCACGCGCGACGGCATGACCATGGTCTGCGTGACACACGAAATGGGCTTTGCGCGCGAGGTGGCCGACCGGGTGCTGTTCATGGACGAGGGCAAGGTGCTCGAACGCGCCACACCCGACGACTTCTTCAACCGGCCGCAGCACCCCCGCGCGCAGCAGTTTCTTTCGGACATCCGCTCGCCCTTCTCGCGCGGCGCATGACATGCTCTCCACGCCCATGACCGATATGCAGACGCTCCCCGTGATCGACGTCGGCCCGCTCGTGGCCGGAACGCCCGGGCGTGACAGCGTGGCCGCGCAGATCGGCGCCGCCTGCCGCGCGCACGGCTTCTTCTACGTGACGGGCCACGGCGTCGATGCAGCGCTGGTGCACCGGCTCGAAGACCTGAGCCACCAATTCTTCGCACTGCCCGAAGCAACGAAGATGCAATGGCGCATGGCCCTGGGCGGGCGCGCCTGGCGCGGCTTCTTCCCGCTCGGCGGCGAACTCACGTCGGGCCGGCCCGACTGGAAGGAAGGCCTCTACCTCGGCACCGAGCTGCCCGCCTCGCATCCGCTGGTGCAGGCGAAGACACCGGTGCACGGGCCCAACCTCTTCCCCGACGTGCCGGGCTTGCGCGAAGCCATCCTCGACTACATGGCGGCCGTCACGCAGCTGGGCCACCGGCTGATGGAAGGCATTGCGCTGAGCCTCGGCCTGCCGGCAGCGTATTTTGCCGAGCGCTACACGGCCGATCCGCTGATCCTGTTCCGCCTGTTCAACTACCCCTCGCAGCCCGTGCCCGAAGGGCTCGACGTGCAGTGGGGCGTGGGCGAGCACACGGACTACGGCCTGCTCACCATCCTGCACCAGGACGACGTGGGCGGCCTCGCCGTGCACACGCCCGGCGGCTGGATCGATGCGCCGCCGATTCCGGGCTCCTTCGTCTGCAACATCGGCGACATGCTCGACCGCATGACCGGCGGGCTCTACAAGTCGACGCCGCACCGCGTGAGGCGCAACACCTCGGGCCGCGACCGGCTCTCGTTCCCGCTGTTCTTCGACCCGAACTTCGAGGCCCGCGTGCAGCGCATCGAAGGCCTCGCGGGCGCGGAGGCGCTCGACGACAGCGCCGAGCGCTGGGACCGTGCCAATGTGCACGCCTTCAGCGGCCGCTACGGCGACTACCTGCTCGCCAAGGTTTCGAAAGTGTTTCCGCAGTTGCGCGACGAGGTGCTCTGAAGCGCTCTTGATGGCGGGCTGCCGGCGGGGACGTCGAGGAACGCGTCCTCCCAGTCGCCGACGTCCGCATCGGGATCGGAGATGGGCACGAGCTTGTCGCTGCGGCAATAAAAGGTCCAGCCCTCGAACAGCACGTCGTAGTAGGTGCCGGGCAGGTAGCGCTCGCTGGGCGCCTCGTAGGGCGCCGAGACCACCTCCACGATGCGTCCGACGGCGCGCTCGGTCATCGGCGACGCGAGGCAGCTGTCGAGCACGTGGCAGAGGGTCCCGATCTTGATCATGTGCGCATCACCTGGCCGGGAAACCATCGCGGCACATGCGCGACGGCCTCGTGCAGGGAGTCGAGCACATGGAACGCCCGCTCGACGATCGAAGTGGGCGGGTGCTTGAGGTCCGGCACGATCACGACCCTGAGGCCCGCCGCCAGCGCGGCCTTGGCGCCGTTCTCGCTGTCCTCGAAGGCCACGCATTCCGCCGGGTCCACGCCCAGGCGCTGTGCCGCGAGCAGGTAGAGCGCCGGGTCGGGCTTCGCCCGGGCCACCTCGTCGCCGCCTGCGAAGGCGTCGAAATGGTGAAGCACGTCGAGGCTCCCAAGGCAGGCCTGGATCTGGCCGCTGGTCGAAGACGACGCCACGGCACAGCGCGTTCCCCGCTGCCGCAGCGCACCCAGGAACTCGGCCGCGCCGGGCTTGATGGGAAACATCGGAAGGCCGTCCGCGCGCTGCAGTTGCAGCAGTTTGCGGACGTGGGCGATGGCATGGCGATAGGCGTCGGGCCCGCCGAGCAGCGTGCCGAGAATCAGCTCGGACTCTGCGGTCGCGAGGCCCACCACCTGCAGATACTGGCTGTGCGAAAGCTCGATGTCGAGCGTGCGGGCCGCTTCGATCCAGGCAGCCATGATGGGCCGCTCCGAATCGATGAGCAGCCCGTCCATGTCGAAGATGGCGGCGGCGAACATGGGGCGATCCTAAGCCTGTGCGCCGGAAAACAAAAAAGGGGCCGAACGGCCCCTTTGGAGAAACGGCTGCGATCCGCCGCTCAGTCGCGCACCAGCGCCCGGTTCAGCCCCAGCGCCGCCAGCGTGCCAACCGCACCCGACAGCAGATACACGCTCACATAGGCCAGCCCGAAATTCGCCGACAGGCCGAGCGCCACCAGCGGGGCAAAGGCGGCGCCGATGAGCCACGCCAGGTCGGCCGTCAGTGCGGCGCCGGTGTAGCGGTACTTGGGCTCGAAGTTCGAGGTCACCGCGCCGGCCGCCTGGCCGTATGACAAGCCCAGCAGCACGAAGCCCAGCAGGATGAAGATGTCCTGCCCGAGGCGGCCGCCGTCGAGCAGCGTGGGCGCAAAGCCGCTGAACACCGCGATCATCGCGGCCAGGCCGCCGAGCGTGAAACGGCGTCCCACGCGGTCGGCAATCAGGCCGGAGGCCACGATGCCGCCGGCGCAGAACACCGCGCCGATCATCTGCACCACCAGGAACTCGGTGATCGACTGGTCGGAGTACAGCGTGATCCACGACAGCGGGAACACCGTGATCAGGTGGAAGAGCGCATAGCTGGCCAGCGCCGCGAACGCGCCGATCAGCAGGTTGGCGCCCTGCGAGCGGGTCAGCTCGACCACGCTGGTGGGCTGCAGCTCGCGCTCTTCGAGCAGGCGCGAATACTCTTCGGTCGCCACCAGCCGCAGGCGCGCGAACAGCGCCACCACGTTGATCGCAAAGGCCACGTAGAAGGTGTAGCGCCAGCCCCAGTCGAGGAAGTCCTTGAGCGGCAGGTTGGCATACAGGTAGGCGAACAGCGCGCTGGCCACGAAAAAGCCGAGCGGCGCACCCAGCTGGCCCAGCATGGCGTACCAGCCGCGGCGGTTCTGCGGCGCATTGAGCGCCAGCAGCGAAGGCAGGCCGTCCCACGAGCCGCCGAGCGCCAGGCCCTGGGCAAAGCGGAAGACCGACAGCAGCACGATCGACGTGAATCCGATGCTCGCGTAGCCTGGCAGGAAGGCAATGCCCGCAGTGGAGGTTCCCAGCACGAACAGCGCAATGGTCAGCTTGGCCTCTCGCCCGAACCGTCGCTGGATGGCCATTGAAATGACAGTTCCGAACGGGCGCGCAATGAAGGCGAAGGAAAAAACCACGAAGGCGTAGAGGGTTCCCTCGAGGCGCGCCTCGAACGGGAAGAACACCGCGGGGAACACCAGCACCGAGGCAATGCCGTAGACGAAGAAGTCGAAATACTCGGAAGCGCGGCCGATGATCACGCCGACCGCGATCTCGCCCGGGGCGATGTGCGGGTGATCGGCGTCGCTCTGGCTGGCGCCGTTTCCGGACGTGTTCGGCACAGGCTGTGCGCCTTGCGGACTGATGCTGGACGTCGTCGTCATTGCGTTTTGTAATTCGGGTGTCACCGGCAGTGACAAAGGTAGACCATTGAACAGAGGTTCCAAGCGTCTCACCGAATGGGGATTCCCGCCATAGGACAAAACGTCCAATAGGCGGCAGAAGCCTTTGGTCGTAGATTGTGGAGTCTTTGCGCAGCCCACGCACCTCTTTCTCTCTCTTCGGCATGCCCACCCTCCACTCCCTTCGCCGATGGCTCCTGTTGCTCCCCCTCGCCTTGCTGGCGGGCTGCAACACGGTGCTCATGAACCCTTCCGGCGACATCGCCAACCAGCAGGGACGCCTGATCGTCGTCTCCACCGTGCTGATGCTGATCATCATCATTCCGGTGATCGCGCTGACCATCTTCTTCGCCTGGCGCTACCGCCAGTCGAACAAGGAGGCCGACTACAGCCCCGACTGGGACCACTCCACCCAGCTCGAGCTCGCGATCTGGGCCGCGCCGCTTCTGATCATCATCGCGCTGGGCGCCATCACGTGGATCAGCACCCACACGCTCGATCCGTACCGGCCGCTGAGCCGCCTGGACGCCGAGCGCCCGGTTCCCGCCGAAGCCAAGCCGCTGGTGGTCGAAGTGGTGGCACTCGACTGGAAATGGCTCTTCATCTACCCTGAACAAGGCTTTGCCACGGTGAATGAAATGGCCGCACCGGTCGACCGGCCGATCACTTTCAAGATCACGGCCACCTCGGTGATGAACTCTTTCTTCATTCCCGCGCTGGCCGGGCAGATCTACGCCATGCCGGCCATGGAAACCAAGCTGCACGCGGTTATCAACAAGCCGGGCGAGTTCGAGGGCTTCTCGGCCAACTACAGCGGCGCGGGCTTCTCGGGCATGCGCTTCAAGTTCCACGGCCTGACCCACGACGGCTTTGAAGAGTGGGTGAAAAAGGCCAAGGCCGGCAAGGACGGCGAGCTCAGCCGCGAAACCTACGTGAAGCTCGAAGCGCCGAGCGAGCGCGATCCCGTGCGCCACTACGCCAGCGTGGCGCCCGACCTGTATGACGCCATCCTCAACCGTTGCGTCGACCGCAACAAGATGTGCATGAAGCAGATGATGGCCATCGACGCCGAGGGCGGCCTGGGCAAGCCCGGCGCCTTCAATGTGGCCACCAAGGCAACCGCCTGGCAGCCCGACAGCATCAATTCCAGTTCGCCGACGCGCAAGTACGTCACGGCAATGTGCACCACCGAAGAATGACGATGTTCGAGAACCTTGACCTGACGAAGCTCGTCTTCGGCCGCCTCACGTGGGAGGCAATTCCCTACCACGAGCCCATCCTGCTTGCGACCTTTGCGGCCGTGGTGCTGGGCGGACTTGCCATCCTCGGCGCGCTGACCTACTTCAAGCTCTGGGGCACCCTGTGGCGCGACTGGATCACCAGCATCGACCACAAGAAGATCGGCATCATGTACATCATCCTCGGGCTGGTGATGCTGCTGCGCGGCTTTGCCGACGCGATCATGATGCGGGCCCAGCAGGCCATCGCCTTCGGCGACAACGCCGGCTTCCTGCCGCCGCACCACTACGACCAGATCTTCACCGCCCACGGCGTGATCATGATCTTCTTCGTGGCCATGCCGCTGGTCACGGGCCTCATGAACTTCGTGGTGCCGCTGCAGATCGGCGCACGCGACGTGGCCTTCCCGTTCCTGAACAACTTCAGCTTCTGGATGACCACCTTCGGTGCCGGCCTGGTGATGGCGTCGCTTTTCGTGGGCGAGTTCGCCAAGACCGGCTGGCTGGCCTACCCGCCGCTGTCGGGCATTCTCTTCAGCCCCGACGTGGGGGTCGACTACTACATCTGGTCATTGCAGATAGCGGGGGTGGGAACCCTGCTCTCCGGCGTCAACCTGCTGGCCACCATCGTGAAGATGCGCGCGCCCGGCATGACGATGATGAAGATGCCGGTGTTCACCTGGACTGCTCTCTGCACCAACGTGCTGATCGTGGCTGCCTTCCCGGTGCTGACCGCCGTGCTGGCCCTGCTGTCGCTCGACCGCTACGTCGGCACCAACTTCTTCACGAACGACCTCGGCGGCAACGCCATGATGTACGTGAACCTGATCTGGATCTGGGGCCACCCCGAGGTGTACATCCTGATCCTGCCGGCCTTCGGCATCTTCTCGGAGGTGGTCTCCACCTTCTCCGGCAAGCGCCTCTTCGGCTACGCGTCGATGGTGTACGCCACGGTCGTGATCACCATCCTGTCGTACCTGGTGTGGCTGCACCACTTCTTCACCATGGGCTCCGGCGCCAGCGTGAACTCGTTCTTCGGCATCACGACGATGATCATCTCGATCCCGACGGGCGCGAAGATCTTCAACTGGCTCTTCACCATGTACCGCGGCCGCATCCGCTTCGAGCTGCCCATGATGTGGACCATCGGCTTCATGATCACCTTCGTGATCGGCGGCATGACGGGCGTGCTGCTCGCGGTGCCCCCGGCCGACTTCGTGCTGCACAACAGCCTGTTCCTGATCGCCCACTTCCACAACGTGATCATCGGCGGCGTGCTGTTCGGCATGCTGGCCGGCATCACTTACTGGTTCCCAAAGGCCTTCGGCTACAAGCTCGATCCGTTCTGGGGCAAGTGCTCGTTCTGGTTCTGGATCGTGGGCTTCTGGTTCGCCTTCATGCCGCTGTACATCCTGGGCCTGATGGGCGTCACGCGCCGCATGAGCCACTTCCAGGACATGTCGCTGCAGATCTGGTTCCAGGTCGCCGCCTTCGGCGCCGTGCTGATCGCGCTGGGCATCGCATCGTTCCTGATCCAGCTGGTGGTGAGCTACATCCGCCGCGACTCGCTGCGCGACACCACGGGCGACCCGTGGAATGGCCGCACGCTCGAATGGTCGACCTCGTCGCCGCCGCCAGCCTACAACTTCGCGTTCACGCCGCGCATCCACGACAACGACGCTTGGACCGACATGAAGCGCCGCGGCTACGCCCGCCCGATCGAAGGCTTCACGCCCATCCACATGCCCAAGAACACGGCTGCCGGCTTCGTCATCGCGGCGCTGGCGGCGGTCTGCGGCTTCGCGCTGATCTGGCAGATGTGGCTCGTGGCGGGCATCGGCTTCTTCGCCATGCTGGCGGCCGTGATCATCCATACCTTCAACTACAAGCGCGACTACCACATCCCCGCGGATGAAGTCGTCCGCACCGAAGACGCCCGCACGCGACTCCTGGCAGCAGCCCATGTCTGATACCACCGCCCTCCACTCTCCCGCGGGCGTCCACGCCCACAGCGACCAGACGGGCAAGCCGCCCGTGTTCGAGCTGTTCCACGTCGGCAACGACCACCACCCCGAAAACGGCACGCTGCTGGGCTTTTGGCTCTACCTGATGAGCGACTGCCTGGTTTTCGCCTGCCTGTTCGCGACCTATGGCGTGCTGGGCCGCAGCTACGCGGCCGGCCCCTCGGGCGCCGACCTGTTCGACCTCCCGCTGGTGGCCATCAACACATCGCTGCTGCTCTTCTCGTCCATCACCTATGGCTTCGCGGTGCTCGAGATGCAGCGCAAGCGCATGGGCGGCACGCTGGCGTGGCTGTTCGTCACCGGCCTGCTGGGCGCGGGCTTCATCGGCCTGGAGCTGTACGAGTTCGCGCACCTGATCCACGAAGGCGCGGGCCCGCAGCGCAGCGCCTTCCTGTCGTCGTTCTTCGCGCTGGTCGGCACCCACGGCCTGCACGTGACCTTCGGCATCGTCTGGCTCATCGTGCTGATGATCCAGCTGCCCAAGCACGGCTTCACCGCCGCGAACCGCCGCCGCCTGATGTGCCTGTCGATGTTCTGGCACTTCCTGGACGTGGTCTGGATCGGCGTCTTCACTTTTGTCTATCTGATGGGATCGATGCAATGAGCGCCGCCACCAACAACGCCGCCCACGGCCATGGCGCGCACGACGACCATCACGACGACGGCCCCGTCAGCCACAGCACTTTCAAGGGCTACATGACCGGCTTCGTGCTGGCCGTGATCCTGACCGCGATTCCGTTCTGGCTCGTGATGGGCAAGGTGCTCGCCAGCACGCACACCACCTCGCTCGTCATCCTGGGCTTTGCCGCGGTGCAGATCGTGGTCCACATGATCTATTTCCTGCACATGGACGCCAAGTCCGAGAGCGGCTGGAACATGCTCGCGCTGATCTTCACGATCGTGCTCGTGGTGATCACGCTGGCCGGATCGCTCTGGGTCATGTACCACATGAACGCCAACATGATGCCGATGTCGGTGCACGACATGAAGAACATGCCTTGACGCCCCTGCCGCCAGACCACAGCACCCCAAGCCTCGACACGCCGGCCAGCCGCCAGCGCTCCGCGGCGGCCCGGGTGGCACTGGCGGTCTGCGCGGCACTGGCCTTTGCCGGCTTCTTCGCGCTCGGCACCTGGCAGGTCGAGCGCCGGGCCTGGAAGCTCGATCTCATCGCCCGCGTCGAACAGCGCGTGCACGCCCCGCCCGCCGATGCGCCCGGGCGCGATCGCTGGCCGCAAGTGAACGCGGCCGCCGACGAATACCGGCGCGTGCGCCTCGCCGGCACCTTTCTCCACGACAAGGAAACCCTGGTGCAGGCCAGCACCCGGCTGGGCGCCGGCTTCTGGGTGCTGACGCCGCTGCGCGCTGCCGATGGCAGCATCGTGCTGGTCAACCGCGGCTTCGTGCCACCCGAAGCGCAGGGCCGCCCGGCGCGCGCGGCCTCCGAGCCCCAGGGCGAAACCACCGTGACCGGGCTGCTGCGCATCACCGAACCCAAGGGCGGTTTCCTGCGCAAGAACGAGCCGGCCGCGCAGCGCTGGTTCTCGCGCGACGTGCAGGCCATTGCCGCCGCACGCGGCCTCGGCAACGTGGCGCCGTACTTCGTCGATGCGGATGCCGCGCCGTCTTCGTCCAGCACGGCCCCTGCCTGGCCCGCCGGCGGCCTCACGGTCATCGCCTTTCCCAACAGCCACCTTGTCTACGCCCTCACCTGGTATGGCCTCGCGCTGATGGTCCTGGGCGCCGCCGGGTACGCCTGGCGCGAGGGGCGCAGGCGCCGCAGCGGCGAAAATACCGCCAATGCCCAAGCCAGCTCCCGTCCAGATGCCCGCCACGACTGAGCCTCTCGCCGTCGCGGGGGAACTGCACGCGCCCCGCGCGGGCGTGGCGAGCCTGGACAACGCCACCGGCCACAAGAACATGCAGCAGCTGATCCAGCTGCGCTGGTTCGCGGTGGTCGGGCAGGTGGCCACCATCCTGCTGGTGCATTACGGCTTCGGCATCCGGCTGCCGCTCGACCACATGCTGCAGGTGCTGACCTGCCTTGCGCTCTTCAACGGCGTGAGCCTGCTGCGCTCGCGCAGCCTTCGCCGCGTGACCAACGGCGAACTCTTTCTCGCGCTGCTGGTCGACGTGGCCACGCTCACCGCACAGCTCTACCTGAGCGGCGGCGCCACCAATCCGTTCGTCTTTTTATATCTGCTGCAGGTCATCCTGGGCGCGGTGCTGCTCAAGGCCTGGTCGACATGGACCATCGTCGTCGTCACCAGCCTCTGCTTTGCGGGGCTGGCGCTTTTCTCGCGCCCGCTCGCGCTGCCGCTCGACCACGACCGCGGGCTCTGGAGCCCCTACGTGCAGGGCATGCTGATCTGCTTTGCGCTCAATGCGGCGCTGCTGGTGGTGTTCATCACCCGCATCAGCCGCAACCTGCGCGCACGCGATGCACGGCTGGCCGACCTGCGCCAGCGCGCGTCGGAAGAAGAGCACATCGTGCGCATGGGCCTGCTCGCCTCCGGCGCCGCGCACGAACTCGGCACGCCGCTGGCCACGCTGGCGGTGATCCTCGGCGACTGGCGCCGGTTGCCGCATTTCAGCTCCGACCCCGAGCTGCTGACCGAAGTGGCCGAGATGGAGCTGCAGATCCAGCGCTGCAAGAGCATCGTGAGCGGCATCCTGCTGTCCGCCGGCGAGGCGCGCGGCGAGTCGTCGGAAGAGACCACGGTGAGCACCTTCCTCGACGACCTGGTCGAGGAATGGCGCACCACGCGCCCCGTCGAGGAATTCGACTACGAGAACCGCTTCGGCCGGGACCTGCCCATGGTTTCCGACTCGGCCCTCAAGCAGATGATCTGCAACGTGCTCGACAATGCGCTGGAAGCCTCGCCGCACTGGCTGCGCTTCGAAGTGGCGCATGACGCCGACGCGCTGACCCTCACCGTGACCGATGCCGGCCCCGGGTTCCTGCCGTCCATCCTGAAGGAGTTCGGCAAGCCCTACCAGTCGAGCAAGGGACGGCCGGGCGGCGGGCTCGGTCTGTTCCTGGTGGTCAACGTGGCCCGCACCCTGGGCGGCCGCGTCGCGGTGCACAACCGGCCCGGAGGCGGCGCCATCGTGGCCATCACGCTGCCTCTCGCGGCCATCGTGCTGGAAGAAGAGGAAGACGACGACGAAGAAGCAGGCGAAGAGACTCCAGCCATCGACGCCATCGAAAAAGCGAAAGCCCATGACGCAAACCGCTGAAGCCGAGCGCCAGTTGCTGATCGTCGAAGACGACGCGGCCTTCGCGCGCACGCTCGGCAAGTCGTTCGAGCGCCGCGGCTACGCGGTCACGCACGCGAGCAATGCCGAAGAGGTCGAGACCCTGCTGCAGACCCATGCGCCGGGCTACGGCTATGCGGTGGTCGACCTGAAGCTCAACGGCGAGGCCTCGGGCCTGGCCTGCGTGCAGATGCTGCACCGGCACAACCCCAAGATGCTGATCGTGGTGCTCACGGGCTTTGCCAGCATCGCAACGGCTGTCGAGGCAATCAAGCTCGGCGCCTGCCACTACCTGGCCAAACCCTCGAACACCGACGACATCGAGGCCGCCTTCGGCCGCGCCACCGGCACCACCGAGGTGGAACTGACCAACCGATCGACCTCGATCAAGACGCTCGAATGGGAGCGCATCCACGAGACGCTGGCCGAGACCGGCTTCAACATCTCCGAGACCGCGCGGCGTCTCGGCATGCATCGGCGCACATTGGCACGCAAATTGGGCAAACAGCAGGTCAAGTAACATGACTTTCCGGTTTGCACGGAAGTCGTGGAACCAAGCCCGATCCAGGAGGTTCTGTTCCCAATGACGAATCGACACCCGATGCAACTGCAGCAAGCCCTTCCGGTCCACGCGGACAAGCGGCCTCCCCTGACCCGCGACCAGACCGCGCTGGAGGAAATCTTCAATGCGCTGAGCCACGGCCTCGGCCTGCTGCTGGCCATTGCCTCGCTGCCCATCCTGGTCTACAGCGCCGCCCAGAAGGGCCAGGCCGCGAGCATCGTCGGTGCATCGCTTTTCGCGGGCACGGCCATCGTGCTGTACCTGATTTCCACGCTATACCACGCGCTGCCCATGGGCAGGGCCAAGGCGTGGTTCAACCGGCTCGACCACGCAGCCATCTACCTTTTCATTGCGGGCAGCTACATGCCCTTCCTGTTCGGCGTGCTGCGCGGGCCCTGGGGCTGGACCCTGTTCGGGGCCATTTGCGCTGCGGCCGCGCTGGGGGTGGGCGCCAAGCTGTTCAACCGGCTGCGGCATCCGCTGTGGTCGACCGGGCTCTACGTGGCCATGGGCTGGATGGCGTTGATGGCGGCGGTGCCGCTGTACGAGCGCATGTCGCCCGCGGGGCTGGGCTGGCTGGTGGCCGGCGGGCTCTTCTACACGGCCGGTGCGGTGGTCTTCCTGTTCGACAACAAGGTGCGCTTTGCCCATTCGGTATGGCACCTGTTCGTGCTGGCCGGCAGCACCTGCCACTTCTTCGCCGTGCTCTGGCACTCGCACGGCTGATCCTTCTTCCTGGGGCCTGTTGGGGGCCGTGCAATTCGGGGTGCGTGCGCAGGCCACCGGGCACTCCCCTCCGCGAATGTCCCCCGTCGGCGTGATCGCGCCCCGAACAGATAGCCCTCAGTAATGCGGCGGCAGCTCATCGCGCAAGTTGCGCGCCGCCCCCTCCTGCCCCGCGTTCTGGCTCTGCAGCTTCAGCTGCGTGACCTGAAGAATCAGGCTGTCGATCTGCTGCTGTTGACGGTAGATCGTCATGTTCAGCTGCTCCAGCAGGTCTTCGGCATAGCTCGACTTGATCTCGAGCTCGGTCAGCCGTTCTGCAAGTTCGTTCGGTGGATATTCCATGCCGCTATTGGACAGGAAGATTCAGCTACTCACTCCGCCGCCCGCCGCAGCGTATCGACCACCGGCCTGCGCAGCACGTCGCGCAGCCCCCACCAGCCCGCGGCCAGCGCCAGCACCGCGCCCGCGAGCGCACCGGCCACCGGCACGATGGGCGACGCGGTCCAGGTGAAGTCGAACACGTAGCGCGCCAGGCCCCAGCCGATGGCCGAGGCCACGACGCTCGCCAGGAAGCCCGCGAGCAAACCGACGCCCACGAGCTCGGCGCGCTGCACCTGGCGCAGCAGGCTGGCCCGCGCGCCCACCGCGCGCATCACGGCGAACTCGCGTGCGCGCTCTTCGCGCGTGGCGGTGACCGCGGCAAACAGCACCACCAGCCCCGCGGCGAGCGTGAAGCCGAACAGGAACTCGACCGCGCGGATCACCTGGTCGAGCACGCGTTGCACCTGGTTGATGGTGGCGCTCATGTCGACGTTGGTCACGTTGGGGTAGCTGCGCACCAGCGCGTTGTCGAAGCCGCGGGTCTCGGGCGCGCGAAAGGCGCCCATGTAGGTCACCGGGACGTCGGGCAACGCGGCCACCGTGTACATCACGAAGAAGTTGGCATGCAGCGAGCCCCAGTCGACCTTGCGCAGCGAGGTGATGCGCGCATCGTTCTGCATGCCGCCGATGTCGAAGCGCAGCGTGTCGCCGAGCTTCAGGCCGAGGGTCTCCGCCAGGCCTTCTTCCACGCTTACTTCACCCGGTGCATCGGCCTTCCACACGCCCGCCACGACGGTGTTGTGCGGCGGCGCCTGCACGCTGTTGCTGAGATTGAACTCGCGGTCTACCAGCCGCTTGGCGCGGTCTTCCACGTAGTCGTCGGGCGACACCGGCTTGCCGTTCACGGCCACCAGCCGGCCGCGGATCATCGGGTACCAGTCGAACTTGCTCACGCCGGCATCGCGCAGCGACTTCTGGAACGCGGTGCTCTGGTCGGGCATGACGTTGATCACGAAGCGGTTGGGCGCATCGGGCGGCGTGGCCTTACGCCAGCTCGCGACCAGGTCGGTGCGCAGCAGGACCAGCAGCACCAGGGCCAGCAGGCCCACTGCAAGCGCGCTGACCTGCACCACCGCGTAGGCCGGGCGCGCCGAGATCTGGCGCGTGGCCAGCACCAGCCAGCGCGGCGCGGTGGTTTCATTGACGCTGCGGCGCAGCACCTTCACCGCCAGCCAGCTCAGCAGCGCAAACACGGCGACGGCGCCCGCGAAGCCGCCCACGGCAATCAGCCCCAGCTTCAGGTCGCTGCTGGCCGCAATCAGCAAGGCCGCGAAGCCGGCCACGCCGATGCCCAGCACCGCGAGCGACGCGGGCTTGAGCCCGCCGACGTCGCGCCGGATCACGCGCAGCGGAGGCACCCTGGCCAGCTGCAGCACCGGCGGCAGGCCAAAGGCGAACAGCAGCGTAAGCCCCATGCCGAGGCCGAATGCCACGGGCCACAAGGTGGCCGCGGGCAGCGCCGTTTCGACCAGCCCCGCGAGCAGCACCACGAAGACGTAGTGCACGCCGAAGCCGATCGCCACGCCGAGGCTGCTGGCCACGAGGCCGACGACCGCGAACTCGAACGAGTAGGCCAGCGCGATGGTGCGCTGGCTCTGGCCGAGCACGCGCAGCATGGCGCAGTCGTCGAGGTGGCCGGCCGCGAAGCCGCGTGCGGCCAGCGCCACGGCCACGGCCGACAGCAGCGCCGCGAGCAGTGCGATCAGGCTCAGGAATTTCTCGGCGCGGTCCAGCGTCTGGCGCATCTCGGGCCGACCGCCTTCGAAGGAGTCGAGCCGCACGCCGCGCAGCTCGCCCTTCTTGATCGCCGCCTCGGCCCATTCGGTGAAGCGCTTGACGGCTGCATCGTCGCCCGCCACCGCATACCGGTAGCCCACGCGGCTCGCGGGCTGGACGAGGCCGGTGCGCGGCACGTCCGCCTGGTTGAGCAGCACGCGTGGCGAAAAGCTCATGAAGCCTGCACCGCGATCCGGTTCGAGCGTGATCACCCGGCCGATGCGCAAACTGGTGTCGCCAAGAAGAAGCGGATCGCCCACCTTGAGCCCCAGCGAATCGAGCAGCGAGGCATCGACCCACACCTCGCCCGGCGATGGAATGTCGCGCGTGATGGTGCCGGGCGCCTCGGCGGTGCTGGCAGTCTGCAGGCTGCCGCGCAACGGATATCCAGCCGTCACGGCCTTGAGCGCCACCAGCTTGCTGGCGCCGCCCTGGGCATCGTCGGCGCGCGCCATGGTCGGGAAGCCGTAGGTGCCGGTGCCCTGCAGGCCGAACGCGCGGGCTTGCGCAATGAAGGCCGGGGGCGTGGGGTTGTCGCTCACGACCACGGCGTCGCCGCCGAGCAATTGCCGCGCATCGCGCTGCAATCCGCCCTGAAGCCGATCGGCAAAGAAGCCGACCGCCGTGAGCGCGGCCACGGCCAGCAGCACGGCGACGATCAAGAGGCGCAACTCGCCGGCACGCAGATCGCGCCAGAGGGTGCGCCAGCCAAGGCGAAGGGAGGCATTCATGGGCGAGACGATAGCCGACGCACGGGCGCCGGCGCCTTTCAGGGGCTTACCGCAAGGGGTGAACAGCCTTAGGCCGGACTTCGGCGCGCGAGTTCCGGCTGCAGCACCAGCCGATCGACACCCGCGTAGCAGACGAAGTGCCGGTTGGTCGCGCGGCCGATGGCGCACAGGCCGACACGCGTGGCCACCTCGTGGCCCATCTGCGTGATGCCGCTGCGCGAAACCACGATGGGCACGCCCATCTGCGCCGACTTGATCACCATTTCGCTCGTGAGCCGGCCGGTGGTATAGAAAACCCGGTCGCCGGCCAGCGCGCCCTGCGGCTGCATGGCGCACCAACCCGCGATGGTGTCGATGGCGTTGTGGCGGCCCACGTCCTCGACGAAGCAGTGCATCGTGGCCTCGGCACCGCCGGGCTCGAGCGTGAACAGCGCGCAGCCGTGCACCGACCCGGCCGACTTGTAGGTGCTCTCCTGGAGCCGGATGGCGTTGACCAGCGCATAGAGCTGCGCCTGCGTCATGCGCGTGGGCGGCAGCCGGAGACTGTCGATGTCAGCCATCAGGTCGCCGAACACGCTGCCCTGGCCGCAGCCGGTGGTCACCACCTTCTTGGCGGTGCGCTCCTCGATGCGGTCGATGCCGGCGTGCGTCCTGACCGCGGCGGCCCCCACCTCCCAGTCGACCGTGACCGATTCGACGTCGCCGGCCGATTCGATGAGACGCTGGTTCAGCAGGTAGCCGAGCACCAGCAGTTCGGGCTGGGCGCCCAGCGTCATCAGCGTGACGAGTTCGCGCCGGTCCACGTACACCGTGAGATCGCGTTCGGCAGGAATGGAGACCGTGCCGCGGGCACCGTGCTCATCGACGACCTCGACCTCGCGCGTCAGCGCGGCGCGGGCCTGGGTAAGACGTGGCAGCGGCAACGGCAGCGGCGGCGTTGTCACTGCGCCTTCTTCGGCGCCGGATTGACGGTGGCGTCAGGCTGCACTGTGCTGGGCGGCGATGCGGCGGTGGTGGCCGGCGAGTGCGCGCCCGCAGCTTCGATCGGCTTCGCGTCCGGCGGCGGCGCAAAGGCGAAGGGGCCGGGGTCGGTGCAGGGCGGCGTGGCAACTGCCGCCGGCGCCGGCTTGGCGGCCGAAGCCGCACTTGCACGGTACTTGGCCGCCACGCGGTCCTGCGCCTGGCAGAGCTTGTAGGCATCGACCTTGGCGCTCCAGGCAGTCTTGGCGGCGGCTTCGGCGGCCTTGGCCTTGGCCTCGGGAGTGGCAGGCGGAGGGAGCTTGGCCCACGCCACGGGCGCGGCCAGCGCGAGCACCAGCGCGCAGAAATTCAAAGAGAGCGTCGGCTTTTTCATGAGGGCGTTCCTTCGGCGGGTATCGCGGGCCGGGCGGCAGGCGGCACCGCGGAGCCGTCCGGCACCGAGCGCTGCGCCGGGATCTTGCCCGCGACGATGTCGTCGTACCAGAGTTCGTGGTGTTCCTTGGCCCAGGTCTCGTCGACGTAGCCGGTGCGCATGGCCTTGTAGGCGCCCGTCATGCCGAGCGTGCCGATGTAGATGTGGCCCATGATCATCGCGATCATCAGCAGGGTCGCGATGCCGTGGACCATGTGCGCCACCTGCATCTCGCCGCGCGTGTAGACGAAGCCCGGCAGCAGCTTGTCCAGGAAGAGCCCCGAGCCGATGACGAAGAAGCCGAGGAACAGCACGCCGCCCCAGAACACCACCTTCTCGCCCGCGTTGAAGCGGTGCGACGGCACTTCCGTGCCGCCGAAGAGGCCGCCGAAACGCGCGAGCCATTTCAGGTCCATGGCGCGCGGAATGTTGTCGCGAATGAAGGTGAAGACCATGAACACAATCGTCACCACAAACAGCGGTCCGACGAAGTTGTGGACATTCTTGAGCGCGTAGGCAATCCAGCCGAACAGCGTGGCACCCATCCACGGCAGGAGGAAGAACTTGCCGAAGGCCATCACGAGGCCGGAGATCGCGAGCGTGACGAACGCGATGGCGTTCGACCAATGCGTGGCCCGCTCGAAGGGCGTGAAGCGTTCGATCTTGCGGCCGGTTTCCTGGCCGTGCAGGCGAATGGGGCCGCGCGTGAAGTAGAAAATGGCCAGTGCCAGCAGCACGACGAACAGCAGCGCCGCGCCGTAGGGAATGATCCAGTCGTTGCGCACCTGGCGCCAGGCTTCGCCCGCGTTGGTGAAGCGCGAACCCGGGTACTGCACGAAAGGCTGGATCAGGTTGCCGGCCTCGGGCGCTTCGCTCTTCGGCAGGCTGCTGTAGCCGGTCACGCCCTGCCCCACCTGGCGCCACATGGGCGCGTTGTTGCCGGGCTGCACCTTCATGCGCTCGCCGTTGGTCTGGTTCGCGTAGTTGGGGTCGGCGCTGGCTTCGGGCTTGACCTCGAAGATGTTCTGGCCGCGGATGCCGCCCGCGGCCGGCGCCGGTGCGGCGGTGGCGGACGGGGTTGCGGGTGCGGCCGGCGGCTGCGCCTGCCCGAAGGCCGGACCCAGCACGGCACAACAAAGAACCAGAGCGGTCAGCGCTTGCTTCATGGGCTCTCCGTTCAGTTCTCTTTGTTGTATTCGTTCTGCCCGTTCTGCGCGCGGGTCTTGAGCTGCTGCTGCCAGGCGGTCTTGTCGCCGACCTTCCACCCGGGTGCGGTGAACACCGTGCCGGCGTTCTCCTTATTGCTCGTTCCGCTCCAGGGCACGGCGTCGCGCTTCACGCCCTGCGTGTTGGTCTGCGGCTTCTCGCCGCAGGCTACGAGGCAGGTTGCGGCCAGCGCAATGCCCAGGGCGAGGAGGCCCGGCCGCTTCACTTCTGCACTCCGCCGGCCGGCGGGGTGCCAGCCTGCTGCGAGCCGTAGGCGGTGCCCCAGCCCCAGACTTCGGCACCCTTGCCGCGCTGGACCACGCGGGTGCGGAAGATGTCGGCCACCACATCGCCGTCGCCGGCCAGAAGCGCCTTGGTCGAGCACATTTCGGCGCAGGCCGGAAGCTTGCCTTCGGCGAGCCGGTTGCGGCCGTACTTCTCGAACTCGGCTTCGGAGCCATTGGCCTCGGGGCCGCCGGCACAGAAGGTGCACTTGTCCATCTTGCCGCGCACGCCGAAGGTGCCTTGCGACGGGAATTGCGGCGCGCCGAACGGACAGGCGTACGAGCAGTAGCCGCAGCCGATGCACACGTCCTTGTCGTGCAGCACCACGCCCTCTTCGGTACGGTAGAAGCACTGCACCGGGCACACCGCCATGCAGGGCGCGTCGGAGCAATGCATGCAGGCCACCGAGATCGATTTCTCGCCCGGCACCCCGTCGTTCAGCGTGACCACCCGGCGGCGGTTCACGCCCCAGGGCACTTCGTTTTCGTTCTTGCAGGCCGTGACGCAGCCGTTGCATTCGATGCAGCGTTCCGCGTCGCAGACAAATTTCATTCGTGCCATGGTGCCTCCTTATGCCTTTTCCACATTGCAGACCGTGGTCTTGGTCTCTTGCATCATGGTCACGCTGTCGTATCCGTAGGTCGTTGCGGTGTTGATCGCCTCGCCGCGCACCACGGGGGCTGCGCCAGCGGGGTAGTGGCCGAGCATGTCGACGCCCTGCCAATGGCCCGAGAAGTGGAACGGCATGAACACCGTGTCCGGCCCCACGCGCTCGGTCACCAGGGCCTGCACGTTGAGCTTTGCACCCGTGGGCGTGTGCACCCAGGCGCGCTCGCCGTTGCGGATGCCCTTTTCGGCCGCGACCTTGGGATTGATCTCGATGAACATCTCCTGCTGCAGCTCGGCGAGCCAGGGGTTCGAGCGGGTTTCCTCGCCGCCGCCTTCGTATTCGACCAGCCGGCCCGAGGTCATCACGTACGGGAACTTCTCGGCCACCTTGTCGGCGATGTTCTTCTGCTGCACGCTCTTGTAGAGCGTGGGCAGCCGCCAGAACGCCATCTTGTCATCGTGCGTCGGATACTTGGCCATGAGGTCGGGCCGGTTGCCATACAGCGGTTCGCGGTGCTGCGGAATGGCGTCCGGGAAGTTCCAGACCAGCGCGCGCGCCTTGGCGTTGCCGAAGGGATGGCAGCCGTGGTTCTTCATGAACACGCGGATCATGCCGCCCGAGCTGTCGGTCTTCCAGTTCTTGCCTTCGGCCTTCGGCTTCTCGGCCTCGGTGAGCTCGTCCCACCAGCCCAGCTTCTTGAGCAGCACGTGGTCGAGCTCCGGGTAGCCGGTGGTGATGTCGGCACCGGCCGAATGCGAGCCGTCCTCGGCCAGCAGGTTCTTGCCGTCGCGCTCCACGCCGAAGTTCGCGCGGAAGTTGCCGCCGCCTTCCATCACGTGCTTGGACGTGTCGTAGAGGTTGGGCGAGCCCGGGTGCTTGAGTTCGGGCGTTCCGTAGCAGGGCCACGGCAGGCCGAAGTAGTCGCCCGTGAGGTCATAGCCGTTGACCTTGTCCTTCACGCCGGCCTTGACCTTGAGCGTGCGCACGTCGAAGGCCCCCATGTTGCGCATGTGGGCCTGCAGCCGCTCGGGGCTCTGGCCGGTGTAGCCAACGGCCCAGCAGGTCTTGTTGATCTCGCGCAGGATGTCGTCGGGCAGGGGCTCGTCCATGCCCTTGACCTTCTGCATCTTGAAGTTCTTGCTGAGCTCCTTGCCGAAGCCCAGGCGGTCGGCGAACTGCTGCATGATCATGTGGTCGCTGCGGCTTTCCCACAGCGGCTCGATCACTTTCTCACGCCACTGGATCGACCGGTTCGACGCCGTGACGGAGCCGCTGGTCTCGAACTGCGTGCATGCGGGCAGCAGGTAGACGGCGCGGTTCTTGTTGAGGTCGTCAGGGTTGCCGGGCATGGCTGCCATGGCGGCCGTGGCCGAGGGATACGGGTCGACCACGACGAGCAGGTCGAGCTTGTCCATGGCGCGCTTCATCTCGAGGCCGCGCGTCTGCGAGTTGGGCGCATGGCCCCAATAGAACACGCCGCGCAGGTTCGAGTCCTGGTCGATCAGCTCGTTCTTCTCGAGCACGCCGTCGATCCAGCGCGACACGGTGATGCCGGGCTTGGTCATCATCGCGGGCGACGCAAAGCGGCCCTTGATCCATTCGTAGTCGACGCCCCAGGTGGCCGCAAAGTGCCTCCACGAGCCTTCGACGATGCCGTAGTAGCCCGGCAGCGAGTCGGGGTTCGGGCCCACGTCGGTGGCGCCCTGCACGTTGTCGTGGCCGCGGAAGATGTTGGTGCCGCCGCCCGTCTTGCCCACGTTGCCGAGCGCAAGCTGCAGGATGCACGAGGCGCGCACGATGGCATTGCCGATGGTGTGCTGGGTCTGGCCCATGCACCACACCACGGTGCCGGGGCGGTTCTCGTTGAGCCAGGTGGCCACCTTGAGCACCTGCGCCTCTTTCACGCCGCAGGCCTCCTCGACCTTGTCGGGGGTCCACTTGGCCAGGACCTCTTCGCGCACCTTTTCCATGCCGAAGACGCGGTCGTTGATGTACTGCTTGTCTTCCCAGCCGTTCTTGAAGATGTGGTGCAGGATGCCGAACAGGAAGGCGATGTCGGAGCCCGAGCGGATGCGCACGTACTCGTCGGCCTTGGCCGCCGTGCGCGTGAAGCGCGGGTCGACCACGATCATCTTGCAGCCATGCTCCTTGGCATGGAGCATGTGCAGCATGCTGACCGGATGCGCCTCGGCGGCGTTGGAGCCGATGTACATCGCCACCTTGGCGTTGCGCATGTCGTTGTACGAATTGGTCATGGCGCCGTAGCCCCATGTGTTCGCGACGCCGGCAACCGTGGTCGAATGGCAGATGCGCGCCTGATGGTCGCAGTTGTTGCTGCCCCAGAAGCTCACGAACTTGCGCAGCAGATACGACTGCTCGTTGCTGTGCTTGGACGAGCCGATCCAGTAGACCGAATCGGGCCCACTGGCCTGGCGCAGTTCCTTGAGCCTGGCGGTGATCTCGTCCAGCGCGGTGTCCCAGCTGATGCGCTCGTATTTGCCGTTGACCAGCTTCATCGGATAGCGCAGCCGGTATTCGCCGTGGCCGTGCTCGCGCAGCGCGGCGCCCTTGGCGCAATGCGCGCCGAGGTTGATCGGTGAATCGAACACCGGCTCCTGGCGCACCCACACGCCGTTCTCGACCACGGCATCGGAGGCGCAGCCGACCGAGCAGTGGGAACACACGGTGCGCTTGATTTCGACCTTGCCTGCGCCAATGGCGGTGGGCCGCGCATCGCCGGCCGCTTCGGCCTTGCGCATCAGCGTGAGCTGGCTCGCGGCCAGCCCCACGCCCACGCCAAGCCCGGAGCGCCGAAGGAAGGCGCGCCGGTCCATGGTGGGCAGCGCGCCCGAAAGGCCGCGCCGCAGGCTGTGAATGAACGCGGAAGACTCGCGTTCCCCTTGCCGCGAGACACTGTTCGCGGGGGCTGTTTTCTTGGTCAACAACATTGTGGGGTCCGCTTCAGGCCGAAGCGGTCTTGTAGTAGCGCTTGACGTGTTCGCTCAGCGAATAGCCGCCGCCCTTTTCAGGCGCGGACTTCGCCGCGGGCGCAGCAGCTTCGACCGCCACGGGGGTGTCGACCACCTTCGGGAGCACCGAAACCGCGGCAACCGCGGCACCGGCGCTGGCGGCACCTAAAAAGAAACCTCGACGCGAGGCCGGCTTGACGCCGGCCGCTTGGCTGTCCTGCATGTGATCTCCAGGAGTGGCTGGGGCAAACCAGATATGAACTGATTTGCATACATCTGGATACTAGTCGAGACCCTTATTCCCGACAATCAAACTCTTCCATTGATGCGATCAACCGAGCATGTCGAAGCCTTGCACTTCGACCTCGGCGAAGGCGCGGGTGAAACCGGCCAGCGAGGCGTAGAAATGCGACTTCGGATGTTGCGCCACTGCATCGCAGAGCGTGGGCAGCCACGACTGCAGGTGGGTGGCGAAAAAAGCCTGTTGCTGCGCAAGGTTGGCTACCGCTGCGTCGTCACCGGCAATAAGGTAGCGCATTACTTCGAACAAGCAGGCAACATGGTCTTCGGTTTCGGACACGGCCTCGCCGCGCGCGAGCCCGAGCCGGGCGAGGTCGGTGCGCAGTAGCGCCAGCGGCTTGTCGTTGAGAAAGCCGCTCAGGTAGTGCGAGCCGAACAGGTAGATCTCGGGCTTGCCCATGCCACCGAACAGCGCGTCGTACTCGGCATGCACGGCGGCCGCATCGGTGCCGCGCGCCGCGCCGACCAGCCGCCGCCAGGGCTCCTCGAGAAAGGCGCCGGCCGCGGGCGCCTCGGTCGGCGCCACTTCGAAGGCGCCGAGCAGTTCGGCGTCGGGCGCCGCATACCAGAGACGCGCGAGCAGGCCGTAAACCTCGGCCCGCGCGATTTCCTCGTCGAGCGCCGAGGTCATTGGAAAACCTTCGTGCTTCGCACTGCGGTGCGAGCTCGCTTGGGGCGGCCCGGCGCTTCGCTCATGGCAGGAAACTGGCTCATAGCTGTGTGATCTTCATTTCGTTCTGCGCGCTGTACAGGTCGATCACCCGGCAGTCGCTGCACATCTTGAGCCGCTCGAGCGCCTCGCCCTGGAACATGGCGTGGCCCGCGAGCTTGCCGAGCATCGCCTCGATGGCTTTCTGCGTTCCGAACGGCTTGCCGCAGCGGATGCAGGCCCAGGGCTTGGCCTCGTTGAGCAGCACGGGCTGCTTGCGCTCGGGGGCGGCCAGGAGCCGCGGCACGAGCGCAATCGCGTTCTCGGGGCAGGTGGTTTCGCAAAGCCCGCACTGCACGCAGTTCTTTTCGATGAAGCGCAGCTGCGGCGCATTCTGGTTGTCTTGCAGCGCGCTCGCGGGGCAAGCGCTCACGCAGGCCAGGCACAGCGTGCAGGTGTCCTTGTTGACGGTGATCGCGCCGAAGGGAGAACCGGCAGGCAGCGGAATCTCAAGGGGTGCGGCGGCATCGTTCGAATGCGCCGAAAGCGCAGGCGCCTGGGCCATCAGGTGGTCCAGCGTCATCTCGAGCGTGCCGCGCTTTTCGGCACCCACGGCGAAGCGCGCCGCGGCGGCGGGCACGCGCTGACGCGTGGTGCGCAGGCCGGCCAGTGCCGCGTCGAGCGCGGCCGGCGTGCCGGCCTCGATCAGGTGGAAGTGCGTGCCGGTGTAGCCCAGCCCCATGAGCAGCGCCTGCGCAACGGCCATCTGCTTCTTGAGCGCGTCGAGGTACTGGGGCGCCTCTTCGCCCGTGGACAGCACCGCCACCTGTGACGCGCCGAAGGCAATGGCGCTGAGCCAGAGGTCGATGCCGGTGCTCGCCACATGCATCAGCGCCACCGGCAGCACATGCGCGGGCACGCCGCCGAGGCCGTCGCGCTTGCCGCGTTCCAGTTGGGCGGCGCGGCCGAGTCGTTCGACGAGCGCCTGCCCGCCTTCTTCGTTGTGCAGCAGCACCGTGGCGTCCCGGCCGCCGGCACCCAGGTAGGCGGCCAGCAGCGTGCGCAGCTTGCGGCCCTGGTCGGGCGTGCGCGGATAGGTGTAGCCGAGCGCGCCGGTCGGGCACACGGTGGTGCAGGCGCCGCAGCCCACGCAAAGCTGCGGGTTCACGACGATGCGCTGGCGCTCCTTGTCGCTGGAGATGGCGTGCGCCGAGCACACCTCGACGCAGGCGTTGCATCCCACCACTTCGTTGCGGCTGTGGGCGCAGAGCTTCTGCTTGTAATCGAAGAACTTCGGCTTCTCGAACTCGCCCACCAGCTCGCGCAGGCGCAGCAGGGTCGACAGGCCTTCGCCGTTCTCGAGCCCACCCGCCAGGTGGAAATAACCTTGCGGCGGCGCATGCCAGTCGATCAGGGCATTCGCACCCAGGTCGAGCACCAGGTCGAACCCGGCATCGAGCGCCTCGGGCGTCCGGCCGAAGTTGATGGCGCCGGCCACGCCGCAGGCTTTTTCGCAGTCGCGGTGCGAGGTGCACTTCGCCAGGTCGATCTGGTAGTCCAGCCCGATCGCCTGTTCGGGGCAGGCGCTCAAACAGGCGTTGCAGCGCGTGCACAGGTCGAGGTCGATAGGGTTGTCCCGCATCCACCGCAGCGAGAAGGCGCCGAGCCAGCCTGTGAGCGATGCGATGCGCCCCGCCATCACGGGCCAGCGGCGTTCCTGCCCGCCGCCGGCGGCGCCCGGGCCGGTGGAAAAGATCGAGACCTGCAGCGTGTCGGTCACCAGCGCGGCGGCCTTCTCGGCCTGGTCGAGCGGGCCGACAATCAAGAGCCGGCCCTGGCTCGCATAGCTCACCGTCGAGACCGGATCGGGCTCCGGCAGGCGGGCCACCGCCAGCAAGGCGGCGATCTTGGGGCTGGCATTCTTGGCGTCGCGGCTCCAGCCGCCGGTTTCGCGGATGTTCACGAAGCGGATCGGCGAGGTTGCGCCTTCGGTCTGTTCGGCCAGCTCGGTGAACAGCTTGCGCTCCTGCGTGCAGGCAACCACGACTTCGTCCCCCGAGCGGATGGCGCGCTGGAAAGCCGGCGCCTCGCGGCGGCACAGGGTGGAGTGGAGGGGCAGCTGCTCAGCCAGCGCCGCGCCGAGCGTCTTCGGCTCGAGCGGCATCGTCTGGTTGCAGTCGCAGATCAGCGTTGTGGTCATCGGTCTTCTGGCTTGCGGGTTGCGCATCGGCAACCTGCTGGCTGGGGAGGAGGTCTCCCGGGTGCTCGGACTGTGCCACGTCCGGCGGCGTGGCGCCGTGCGGGGTTTCCGCGGGTTCTTCGATTTTTTGCGGCTGCTCTTCTTCCTCGTGCTCGAACAGCTTGAGGAACTTGGCGCTGGCCATCTGGCGCAGCACGCTGTCGGGGATCGGCGTCGATTTGGAATAGTCGTCGACGTAGGTGTCCAGGCCGTCCATCACGTTGAACTGCGGATCGGCAAACAACTTTCTGAAGGCTGTGTTCTTGACCTCGGGCGCGACGTTCCTGGCCACGAAGGGCCGGAAGTCGGACTCGGGCGTGAGCGCCTCGGCATCGGCGAGCGTGGGCGGCGGCATTTCTCCCGGCGCTCCGGTGGCAAGGCTGTCGGCCGCGGGCAGAGGCGTTGTGGTTTCGGCGTGCGCAGCGGACGCGCCTTGCGCCTCGTCCACCTCCTGCACCGCGGGAGGCGGCAAAAGCTCTTCGCGCGCTTCCTTCTTGCGCCGCGACCAGCGGTCGAAGAAGTTCTCAGACATCGCCCGCTCCGCGTCCGCGCTTTTTCTCGGTCGACACGCTGGCCGCGTTGCCGAAGCGGTCGACCAGCGGGCGGAAACTCTCTGGCCGCTTGCGGCGCCTGGGCTCCATCACGTAATGCGCCTGCACGAAGCCGCGCATCCACTCGATCACCTCTTCGGGCGCGGGCACCTGCTCCACCGTTTCCTGCGCGTCGAGCCAGCGGCCGGCTTCGTTGTAGCTGAGGCTCACCACCACCGGCCGCGCCAGCGGCTCGTCGGCAACGGTGGGTTCTTCCTCCATGCGCCACAGCACGAACCAGCAGGGCGCGGGCGTGGTGGCATTCAGGTGGTAGCCCTCCACATCGTCGCGGAACAGCTCGGTCTTGAAGCCGGGGTGCAGCCAGCGCTGGGCACGCTCGCTCGCTTCGAGCAGGCGCGGCTCGGTGCCGAAGCCGGGCTGGTCGGGACCGACGCTTTCGAGAATCCAGCGCCAGGATTGCCAACGGCTTTCGACGCGCTCGCGGCGCATCACGACGGCAACATCGATGGAGGGATTCATGCCGCGATCGTAGCGCCGCCGCAAGGCGCTTTCGCGGCGAGGGTCATCCGCGCGCTTCGCCGGCCAGCTCACGCACCGCGGGCGTCCCGCAGCAGCAGCCCGCGCAGCTTTCGATGCAGCGGCGTGGCCTCGGCGGCCGGCACGCCGCCCACCTCGCGCAACGCGACATCGCGGCTCTGCGCATTGTGCAGGTCGATCTCGCGCACCACCTGGCCGTTGTCGTAGACGAAAGCCACGTCGGCCAGCGCCAGCACGTCGTCGATGTCGTGCGTGATCATCAGCACCGGAATGCCCCATTGGCGGCGGACCTGCGCGAGCTCGTTGCGCAGTTCGCTGCGCAGCATCGGGTTGAGCGCGGCAAAGGGTTCGTCGAGCAGCAGCACCTGCGGCTGGCAGGCCAGCGCGCGGGCGAGCGCCACGCGCTGCTGCTGGCCGCCCGAGAGCTTCTGCGGCCGGCTGTCGGCCAGCGCCGCCAGGCCGAAGCCTTCGAGCAGCGACTGCACCATCTCGGCCTCGCGCGGCGGCAGCTTGCGCTGGTGCCAGGCGGTCAGGCCGAAAGCCACGTTCTCACGCACCGACAGGTGCGGGAACAGCGCGTAGTTCTGGAACAGGTAGCCGATGCGCCGCGCAGGCGCCGGCACGTCGATGCCGCGGGCGGAGTCGTACAGCGTGCGGCCGTCGAGCCGCACATGGCCCGCGGAGGGGTGCAGCAGCCCCGCAATTGCCTGCAACGTGAGCGACTTGCCGGCGCCCGAGGGTCCGTAGAGCGCAGCAAAAGGCACGTCGGTCGCGAAGCGCGCCGCCAGGTCGAAGCGGCGGGTGCCGTCGGTGACCGTGAGCCTCAGGTCGACGTCGATCATCGCTTGCCGAAACCGTAATGCGCCAGGACTTCGCGCGCGGCGTCGCTGGAAAGAAAAGCCACGAAATCGCCGGCCAGCGCTTTCTGCCGGCTGTCGGCGACCACCGCGACCGGGTAGGTCACCGGCATGGAGGTTGCAGGCGCGAAGGCGACCCTGACCTTGTCGCCCATCACGGCCGCATCGGTGCGGTAGACGAAGCCGGCCTCGACCTCGCCGCGGGCCACGTAGTCGAGCACCTGGCGCACGCTGTCGGCCTGCACGAACTTGGGCTCGAGCACGCTCCAGAGCCCCGCCCCTTCCAGCACCTGCCGCGTGTAGCGGCCGACCGGCACCGTGGCGGTCTTGCCGACCGCGATTTTCCGCACGCCCGCGCCGGCGAGGTCCTGCAGCGATTTGACGCCGACCGCGTCCTTCAGCGGCTCGATCAGCACCAGGCCGTTGCTCGCGAAGTTCCGGCGCGTGGCCGCATCGATGAGCTTCTGCTCGGCGGCGCGGCCCATCGTCTCCTGGTCGGCGCTGGCGAACACGTCGACCGGCGCCCCCTGCGCAATCTGCTGCAGCAGCACTCCCGAGGCCGCAAAATTGAAGCGCACCGTGGCGCCCGGCTTCGTGGCCTCGAACTTCGGCCCGAGCGCCTTGAACGCGTCCGTCAGGCTGGCGGCCGCGGACACGGTGATCTGCTGGGCCGCCGCGCCCAGCGGCAGCGCCAAGACAAGCACAAGAGACAGGAGGCGGAGCGGGCGCATGCGGGTTCCTCGGGGTGGGGGGTCGATCGGTCAGCGCAGCGAAAAGAAGCGGTTCGACAGCACCAGCACCGTGACCGACAGCAGAGACGTCACCACCACCAGCAGCAATGCCAGCTGGTCATGGCCGGCCTGCACCGCGTCGTAGATCGCCATCGACAACGTCTGGGTCTGCTGCGGAATGGAACCCGCCACCATCAGCGAGGCGCCGAACTCGCCCATGGCGCGCGCGAAAGCGAGCAGCGTGCCGGCCAGGATGCCGGGCCAGGCCAGCGGCAGCGTCACCCGCACGAAAACCGAGAACGGCGACTGGCGCAGCGTGCTGGCGGCAGCCTCCAGCGAGCGGTCGACGCCCGCGAAGGCGGCGCTGGCCGACTTCAGCACCAGCGGCAGCGCCACCACGGCCGAAGCCACGACGGCGCCATGCCAGCTGAAGATGATGGAATAGTCGAAATGCTCGCGCAGCCAGCTGCCGAGCGGGCTGTGGCGCCCCGCGGCCACCAGGATGGCGTAGCCGATGACGGTGGGCGGCAGCACCAGCGGCAGCATGAACACCGCCTCCAGCACCGTGTCGCCCGGAAAACGCTTGCGCGCGAACACCCAGCCCAGCGCCACGCCGGCAACGAGCGCCAGCAGCGTCGCGACCGCGGCCACCTTGAGCGACAGCACCAGAGGGAACCAGTCGGCCGAGGCAATGAGGGAGTTCGTCGTATTCATGAAGATACAACGCAATTGTTGCACGAACGGACTTTCCCCCTCGAAAAGAGGTCCGTGGCGGCTGCGGGAGGATGGCGCCGATATCCTTTCGGATACAGCGCGGGGGATGGATCAGGGCGCCAGCAGGCGCGTCAATGCACGGACGTCGGCCGCCGTGGCCAGGCGCGCGGCGTTCTCGATGGCACGGTAGTGCTTGACGATTTCCTCACCCACGGGCGTGAGCGCAGTGCCGCCGCCGCGCGAGCCGCCGGCCGCGGTGTTCACGGCCGGGGAACTCAGGGCGTGGTTCATCTCGTCGATCAGCATCCAGGCACGCCGGTACGACATGCCCAGTTGGCGCGCCGCGGCCGAGATCGAGCCGGTTTGCGCCACGGCTTCCAGCACGTCGATCTTGCCTGGACCGAAGGCAATGCTGTCGTCCCTGTAGATGCGCAGGCGGAACTGGACTCTGGTTTTCATGCCGGTGGTGGTGAGCGGTGCGGGGGCGTTGGGCGCAAAGGTTAAACCATGCCCGCGCCCTCGCCCACGCTTCCCCCTGCCGCCCGCGTCAGTCCACCGTCGCCAGCACGCCTGAACCGGTTCCGTAGCCGGCCGCCGCCATCGGCTGGCCGCCGCGCTGGATGCGCACCGCGCAATACTTGAACTCGGGGATCTTGCCGAGCGGATCGAGCGCGGCATTGGTCATCAGGTTGGCCGCCGCCTCGTAGTACGCGAAGGGCACGAACACCGCGCCGTTCGGCGTGCCGTCGTCGCGCCGAACGTGGATGGCCACCTCGCCGCGCCGCGATTGCACGGTGATCACGTCGCCGGCCTCGAGGCCGAGCTTCTGCAGGTCGGCCTGGTTCATCGACGCGGTGGCCATGGGCTCCAGCGCATCGAGCACGGTGGCGCGGCGGGTCATGCTGCCGGTGTGCCAGTGCTCGAGCTGGCGGCCCGTGATGAGCACGAACGGGTACTCGGCATCGGGCCGCTCGTCTGCCGGAATGATGTCGGCGGGCACCAGCTTCACGCGCCCGTCGGCGGTCGGGAAGTCGTCGATGAACACGGTCGGCTGGCCTGGGTCGTCCTCGCTCAGGCAGGGATAGGTCACGCTCGAATCGCGCTGCAGCCGCTCCCAGCTGATGCCGCTGATCACCGCGTGCATGGCCTGGCGCATTTCCTCGTAGACCGCGGCCACACCGGACTCTTCGCCCTCGTAGTTCCACTGCAGGCCCATGCCCCTGGCGATCTGCTGGATGATCCAGAGATCGGGCCGCGCGTCGCCCGGCGGGTTGAGCGCGCGCTTGCCGAGCTGCACCATGCGGTCGGTGTTGCTCACCGTGCCGGTCTTCTCGGGCCAGGCGCTCGCGGGCAGCACCACGTCGGCGAGCCACGCGGTCTCGGTCATGAAGATGTCCTGCACCACCAGGTGCTCCAGGCTCGCGAGCGCATGGCGCGCATGGTTCAGATCGGGGTCGCTCATGGCCGGGTTCTCGCCCATGATGTACATGCCGCGCACCTTGTGCGGATCGGTGTCGGGCGCCAGCGCCTTGTGCATGATCTCGACCACGGTGTAGCCCGGCGTCGCATCGAGCGGCGTGCCCCAGAAGTCTTCGAACCAGGCATGCACCGCCGGGTTGTCGACGCGCTGGTAGTTGGGGAACATCATCGGGATCAGGCCCGCGTCGCTCGCGCCCTGCACGTTGTTCTGGCCGCGCAGCGGGTGCAGGCCCGAGCCGGGCTTGCCGATCTGCCCGGTGACGGTGGCCAGCGCGATGAGGCAGCGCGCGTTGTCGGTGCCGTGCACGTGCTGGCTGATGCCCATGCCCCAAAGGATCATCGCCCCCTTGGCGGTGGCAAAGGCCCGCGCCACTTCGCGCAGCGTTTCCGCCGGCACGCCGCAGATGGGTGCCATCGCCTCGGGGCTGTAGCCCTTGACGTTCTCGCGCAGCGCTTCGTAGTTGCTGGCGCGCGTGCGCACGAACTCCTGGTCGACCAGGCCCTCGTCGATCACGGCGTGGATCAGCGCGTTGAGCATGGCCACGTCGGTGTCGGCCTTGAACTGCAGCGTGCGCCAGGCATGGCGGCTGATGTCGGTGCGGCGCGGGTCGGCCAGCACGATCTTCGCGCCGCGCTGGGCGGCGTTCTTCATCCAGGTGGCGGCCACCGGGTGGTTGGCCGTGGGGTTGGAGCCGATGACGAAGATCAGCCCCGCGTGCTCCACGTCGTTGACCTGGTTGCTCACCGCGCCCGAGCCCACGCCTTCGAGCAGCGCGGCCACGCTGGAGGCGTGGCACAGACGCGTGCAGTGGTCGATGTTGTTGCTGCCGAAGCCCGTGCGCACGAGCTTCTGGAACAGGTAGGCCTCTTCGTTGCTGCCCTTGGCCGAACCGAAGCCCGCGAGCGACTTGGCGCCGTAGGTATCGCGCAAGCCCGAGAGCTTTCCGCTGGTAAGCGCCAGCGCTTCTTCCCAGGTGGCTTCGCGGAAATACTCGCTCCAGTCGCCGGGCCGCGGCGCATCGCCGAAGTCCTTCGGCACGCCGGGCTTTCGGATCAGCGGCGTGGTCAGGCGCTGCGGGTGGTGCGCGTAGTCGAAGCCGAAGCGGCCCTTCACGCACAGGCGGTTGTGGTTGGCCGGTCCGTCGCGGCCATCGACGCTGACGATCTTCTCGTCCTTCACGTTGTAGGTGACGAGGCAACCCACGCCGCAGAACGGGCACACCGAATCGACCTTGCGGTCGACCTGCTGCGATCCGATGTGGCTCTTGGGCATGAGCGCGCCGGTGGGGCAGGCCTGCACGCATTCGCCGCAGGCCACGCAGGTGCTGTCGCCCATCGGGTCGTCCAGGTCGAACACGATCTTGCTGTCGGCCCCGCGCAGGGCGTAGCCGATGACGTCGTTGACCTGCTCTTCGCGGCAGGCGCGCACACAGCGGTTGCACTGGATGCAGGCGTCCAGGTTGACGGCCATCGCTGGGTGCGAGATGTCGGCCTTCGGCTGCTCGCGGCGCAGCGCCTTGAGCTCGGGCCGCACCGCGATGTCGAGCTTCTTCGCCCAGGCGCTGAGTTCGCCGTGCTGCTGGGTGGCGTCGTCGCCGATCCATTTGTAGCCTTCGTCGGGCATGTCGGACAGCAGCATCTCGACCACCATCTTCTGGCTCTTGAGGGCCCGCTCGCTGGTGGCCTTCACTTCCATGCCGGCCGTCACGTTGCGGCAGCAGCTGGGTGCCAGCGTGCGCTCGCCCTTCACCTCGACCACGCACGCGCGGCAGTTGCCGTCGGGGCGGTAGCCGTCCTTGAAGCACAGGTGGGGAATGTCGACGCCGTGGCGCTCGGCTGCCTTGAAGATGGTCTCGCCGTCGAAGGCCTGGATGGGTTGGCCGTCGAGCGTGAACTCGATCGTTTGCGGCATCAGCTCCGCGAGCTTGGACGGGGCGTTCATGCCACCTCCTCCGGAAAGTATTGCTGGATGCAGCGAATCGGGTTGGGGGCCGCCTGGCCGAGCCCGCAGATGGAGGCGTCGCCCATGACCTGGGCCAGGTCTTCGAGTGTGGTGTTGTCCCACACCGGCGCATGCATCAGCGCAGCGGCCTTGGCGGTGCCGACGCGGCATGGCGTGCACTGACCGCAGCTCTCGTGCTCGAAGAAGCGCATCACGTTCAGCGCGGCGTCGCGTGCGCGGTCGTGCTGGCTCAGCACCATCACGGCGGCCGAGCCGATGAAGCAGCCGTAGGGCTGCAGCGTGTCGAAGTCGAGCGGAATGTCGTTCATGCGCGCCGGCAGGATGCCGCCCGACGCGCCGCCGGGCAGGTAGGCATAGAGCGAGTGGCCGTCGAGCATGCCGCCGCAGTATTCGTCGATGAGTTCCTGCACCGTGATGCCGGCGGGCGCGAGCTTGACGCCCGGGTGCTTCACCCGGCCGCTCACGCTGAAGCTGCGCAGGCCCTTGCGGCCATGGCGGCCGAAGCCGCTGAACCAGGCCGCGCCTTTTTCGACGATGTCGCGCACCCAGTAGAGGGTTTCGAAGTTGTGTTCCAGCGTCGGGCGGCCGAACAGGCCCACCTGCGCGATGTACGGCGGTCGCATGCGCGGTTCGCCGCGCTTGCCCTCGATGCTTTCGATCATCGCCGACTCTTCGCCGCAAATGTAGGCGCCCGCACCGCGCCGCAGCTCGATGCGCGGCAGCGCGCAGGGCGGATCGGCCTGGAGCCGGGCCAGCTCGGTTTCGAGCAGCACCCGGCAGTCATGGTATTCGTCGCGCAGGTAGATGTAGCACTGCTCGATGCCGACGATCTGCGCCGCCACCACCAGGCCTTCGAGAAAGCGGTGCGGATCGCGCTCGAGGTACGTGCGGTCCTTGAAGGTGCCGGGCTCGCCTTCGTCGATGTTCACCGCCATGAGCCGAGGCGCGGGCTGGTCGCGCACGATGCGCCACTTGCGCCCGGCCGGAAAGCCCGCGCCGCCCAGGCCGCGCAGGCCCGAGTCTTCCATGGTCTTGATGATGGCCTCGGCGTCTTCCTCGCCGTTGACGAGCGCGGCCGCAAGCGTGTAGCCGCCATGCGCACGGTAGGTGGCATAGTCGGTGAAGGCCGGCATGCGCTCGATGGCGCCTGGCAGCGGCGAGACGCTTTTCTCGGCGAACGCGGCGGCGTCGAAGTACGCGACCGTGGCTTCGTCGGGATCGGACTTCAGCGCCTGCAGCACCTTGCCGGTGGTCGCGAGCGGCACGGCCTGCTGGTCGACGACCGCCACGGGTGCCTGCTCGCAGCGGCCGACGCAGGGCGCGGCAATCACGCGCACGTCGCCGCTGCCAACGCCGAGCAACGCGGGCAGCCGCGCCAGCAGATCCCTGGCACCGGCCAGCTCGCACGCCAGGCCGTCGCACACGCGAACGGTGAGGCCGGGCGCCGCATCGTCGCCGCGCACCACCTCGAAGTGGTGATAGAAGGTCGCGACCTCGTAGACCTCGGCCATGGGAATGTTCATTTCCCGCGCCAGCGCCACCAGGTGGCGGTCGTGCAGGCAACGGAAGGCGTCGTTGAGCTTGTGCAGGTGCTCGATGAGCAGGTCGCGCCGGTGGCCCTCGGCCGGACGCGCGCCGATGAGCGTGCGCACTTCGAGGAGCGCCGCTTCCTCGGGCTGGCGACCCTTGAGCTTGCTCTTGCGGCGGATGCGCTCGCGCATCTCGTCGGCGGTGGCGAGCGGCACGATGGTGTGCGTCGGGGCCGCCGTGGTTGTTGTCTCGCGGGTCGTGGCTGGGTGGTTGTTCACTGCCTAGGCCTTTTTTCGAATGTCTGTCTGGCAATGCCTCGAGCGGATACTCAAAGGCTTACCGAGTGTGTGGGGCCGCCATGGACGCGTCAAATTCGATCGGTGCATCGATCGATTCAATAACTAAATGGTGACCCGGTACAGGGCCGGCCGCCAGCTATTCGCCCAGCGCACCGCTGTGCAGCCGCACCTGCTCGCGCCAGGCCGGCGTCTGCAGGAAAACCAGGGCGGCGTCGAGCGCGCGCGAGGGGCGCACGCCGGTCTGGGTCATGAAGCCCAGCGGGGTCTTGACCTCGGGGCCCACCAGCGGCAGCGCCTCCAGTTCCCGGTAGCTGCGCACGGCGGCGACCATCGAGCCGGGAAGCACGCTGCTGACGGTGCCCGCGAGCACGGCCAATGCAAGGGTAAGTACCGAGTTGGTCTCGATCGCCGGCTCCAGCGCGATGCCGGCGTCGCGCAGCGCCTGGTCGATGATGGAGCGGTTGTGCATGTCGGGCGTGAGCAGGCACAGCGGCAGCTTGCCGGCGTCGGCCCAGGTCATCGGCCGGCCGATGCGCAGCCGGTCGGCCGAGGGCCTTGCCGCGCGGCGCAGCAGGAAGTAGTGCTCCACGCTCTGCGGCCATGCCGTGAGCTTGATGCCCGGCAGGTGCATGCGTTCGGTGTAGCCGAGCGCCAGGTCGACGGAGAGGCTTTCCAGCCCCATTTCCAGGTCTTGCGAGCTCATCGACAGCACGGCCGGCACGATGCCCGGGTGCAGCTCATGCAGCATGGCGGCAAAGCGCGACAGCATCGGAATCGCGGTGGGCACTGCCGCCATGCGCAGCCGCCCGCGCGGATGGCCTTCTTCGCTGCGCAGCTCCTGCTGCAGCACCTCGTTGTCGCGCAGCATGCGCTGCGCCGTGGCCAGCACGCGCTCGCCTTCGTGCGTGAGGCCCACGTACACGCGTGCCCGCTTCACGATGACCACGCCGAACTCGCTTTCGAGCGAGCGCAGCGCATTCGACAGCGCCGGCTGCGTGATGTGGCAGGCCTGCGCCGCGCGCCCGAAATGCTTGTGCTCGCTCAGTGCGACCAGATAGCGCATCGACGCGAGAAGATTCACGGGCGCGCCGCCGATCAGGTGTTCTTGCTGATGGAGATGGTCGGGAACTTCGCCGAGAAGTCCTTGGCCTTTTCGGCGATGCCCACGGCCACTCGGCGGGCCACGGCCTTGTATATGCCGGCCACTTCGCCGTCGGGGTCGGCCACCACGGTGGGCTTGCCGCTGTCGGCCTGCAGCCGGATGTTGATGTCCAGCGGCAGCGCGCCCAGGTATTCCATCTGGTATTGCTCGGCCATCTTCTTGCCGCCTTCGGAGCCGAAGATGTGCTCCACGTGGCCGCAGTTGGAGCAGATGTGCACCGCCATGTTTTCCACGATGCCCAGAATCGGCACGCCGACCTTCTCGAACATCTTGATGCCCTTCTTGGCGTCGAGCAGCGCGATGTCCTGGGGCGTGGTGACGATCACCGCGCCGGTCATGGGCACCCGCTGCGACAGGGTCAGCTGGATGTCGCCGGTGCCGGGCGGCATGTCGACGATCAGGTAGTCGAGGTCTTTCCAGTTGGTCTGGCGCAGCAGCTGCTCCAGCGCCTGGGTGGCCATGGGGCCGCGCCAGATCATGGCCTCGTCCTGGTCGACCAGGAAGCCGATCGACATGACCTGCACGCCGTGGTTCTCCAGCGGCTCCATGGTCTTGCCGTCCTCGCTCTCGGGCCGGCCCTCGATGCCCAGCATCATGGGTTGGCTCGGGCCGTAGATGTCGGCATCGAGCAGCCCGACGGCTGCGCCTTCGGACGCCAGCGCCAGCGCCAGGTTGGCCGCCGTGGTGCTCTTGCCCACGCCGCCCTTGCCGGACGCCACCGCGATGATGTTCTTGACGTTGGGCATCAGCTGCACGCCGCGCTGCACCGCGTGGCTGATGACCTTGGTGACGATGTTGACGGAGACGTTGCTCACGCCCGGCACCGTCTTTGCAGCCGCCACCAGCGCCTTGCGCAGGGCCGCGTGCTGGCTCCTGGCCGGGTAGCCGAGTTCGAGGTCGAACGATACGTCGCCGTCCGATATCTGCAGATTCTTGAGCGACCGCGTCGCCACGAAGTTCTTGCCGGTATTCGGGTCTGCGACGGCCTTGAGCGCGTCCATGAGCCCGTCTGGGGTGAGTGCCATTGATCTAACTCCTGAATGGCGGGTAGTCTAGTGGCTTGCCACCGGGCACCGCGCGCTCCGGCCGCTTCGCCTTCCCGCTGCCGGGGGCAACACCCCGCAAACCATGGGGGAGCGAGCCTTTTCTGAACAGCCACAGCAACAAGAACAATGCCTCCGACACCCCCGGTCACCGGCCTATTGCTCACCGGCGGCGGTGCCCGGGCCGCCTACCAGGTCGGCGTGCTCGAGGCCATCGCCGGCATCCGGCGTGCGGCGGGCTTCGCCGGCGGGGGCAATCCCTTCCCCGTGATCACGGGCACCTCGGCCGGGGCCATCAACGCGGCCGCGCTGGCCTGCGGCGCCGACGACTTCGACGAAGCCGTCGCACGCATCGCGCAGGTCTGGCGCGACTTCCACGCCGGCCAGGTGTACCGCGCCGACTCGCTCTCGGTCATTGGCAGCGGCGCGCGCTGGCGCATGCTGCTCGGGCTCGGGCGCTACGCGGCCAACTGGATGCGCGTCAGGCCGCGTTCGCTGCTCGACAACGCGCCGCTGGCCCAGTTGCTCGGCCGGATGGTGCCGCTGGAACGCCTGCCCCGGCTGATGCAGGAAGGCCACGTGCAGGCGCTGGCCGTCACCGCATCGAGCTACAGCTCGGGCGAGCACGTGACCTTCTTCGAAGCCGCTGTGCCGATGGAGCCCTGGGTGCGTTCGCAGCGGCTCTCGGTGCGCGGCCGCATCAGCCATGCGCACCTGCTGGCCTCGTCGGCCATTCCCTTCGTGTTTCCGGCCACGGCGCTGCCGATGCAGGGACATACCGAATATTTCGGCGACGGCTCGATGCGCCAGTCGGCGCCGATTGCCGCGGCGATCCACCTCGGCGCCAAGCGCATCCTGGTGATCGGCGCCGGCCGCATGCATGAGCCGCGCGACACCGACGCGCCCAACACCTACAGCGGCTATCCCACCATGGCGCAGATCGCGGGCCACGCACTGTCGAGCATCTTTCTCGACGCGCTGGCCGTGGACATCGAGCGGCTGCGGCGCATCAACCACACGCTCGGCCTCATACCCGAAGAAGCGCGCAAGTCGAGCTCGCTGCGTCCGCTCGACCTGCTGGTGATTTCTCCGTCGGAGCGGCTCGACGTGATTGCGGCACGCCATGTCGATGCCCTGCCCGGCGCGGTGCGCCACCTGCTGGGCGGCTCCAAGGCCGCGGCCGACGTGAAGGGCGGCGCGCTCGCAAGCTACCTGCTGTTTGAATCGGCCTACACGCGCGAGCTTATGGCGCTCGGGCGGGCCGACGCGATGCAGCAGAAAAGCGAGGTGCTGCGGTTCTTCGGATGGGAAGCCGCAGCCTGACGGAGATCAGCGCGCGGCGCTGCCCTCTGCGGAAAGCCCTGCCAGCAACAGGTCCAGGCTGGCTTGAAACTCTCGGTCGGCCGTGCTGCCAGTCGCTGCATTCGCGATGTCGATCAGGTGCGCAAAGCGGTCTTCCGGCAAGGCCCGGAATCGTTCGATGGTGAGCTCCGCCGACTCCGACGCCTGCAAGGCCAGCGGACCCGCAAGTTCCGACTGCGCGAGCCCCGTGATCAGGCCCGACACGGCCCGGAAGGCGATGAGCAGCGCCTGCCCCGAGCGTCCGCTGCGGGCCAGGGCGCGCAGCATCGCCTCGGTCGCCTCGAAGACGGCCGGCGAACGGCTTCGGCGCGTAAGGATCAGCGCAATGGCATGGGGATGGGCCCGTACCGCCTGCCACAACGCAGTGGCGATGACCCGGACTTCGTCCTGCCAGGCCGCGTGACTGCCTTCGGGCCAGCGCGCCTCGCCGATCACCGCCTCCACCACCAGCAGGTCGATGTCCTCGCGCTGCGAAACGTAGTTGTAGAGCGTCATCGCGCCGGTGCCGAGCTCGCTGGCCAGCGCGCGCATGGACAGCCCCGACAGCCCTTCCCTGTCGACAAGAGCCAACGCGGCGGCCTGGAGCTGTGAATGCGTGAATTTGGCGGGTCGTCCCATAAGAGTGGATGTTGACGCAGTTCGGAAGACGCGAGTATATTCAATTACGTACGGTGTACGTTTAAAAAAGGAAAGCCCGTGAAATTCGCGCCCGGCAACGCCGCTCCCCTGATTACCGCCAGCACCATCCACGGCATGCCCGTCCATGTTCCGGACCCGCTGCCGCGCTACGTGCATCTTCAGTTCCGGCGTTTCGCGGGCTGCCCGGTGTGCAACTTTCACCTCCTCACCATGGGCAGGCGCCATGCGGAAATTGCCGCGGCCGGCATCCGCCAGCTCGTCTTCTTTCATTCGTCACGCGAAGAAATGCTCAAGTACCAGGCGCAGCTTCCATTCGATTGCATTGCCGACCCCGGCAAGAAGTACTTCAAGGCGTTCGGCGTCGAGACCTCGGTGCGAGCGCTCTTGAATATCCGCGTCTTCTGGAGCGGGCTGCGGTGGATCCTGGCGGCCAGGCGTTTCTACACCCGGGCCGAGAATGGCATCCTGGGTCTGCCGGCGGACTTTCTCGTCGACGCGCAGGGGCGCATCGTGGCGTGCAAGTACGGCGCGCATGCCGACGACCATTGGGAAGTCGACGAATTGCTGCAGCTGGCCGGCGAGGTGCGGTCTGCGCGGCCGGTGCCGCCGACAACAACGGCACTGACGGGCTAGTGCCCGCGACGCCGGATCACTTCGCCTCGGAAATTCCGAGTTCCGAGCACACCCGCCCCACCAGCGCCTTGAGAGAGGCGAGCTCGGCCTCGAGCCGCGCCACGTTGGCCTTGAGCGCCGCGACCTCGCCGAGCGATGCATCGTGAGGTGCATACGCTCCCTCGGCCGAGCCGCCACCCGGCCCGGCGAGCTCTTCCGCCGGCGCGCCGCTCAGCAGATGCGCCCAGCGGCTTTCGCGCGCGCCCGGCAGGCGCGCGAGCTTCACCACCAAGGCGCCGGCCGGACGCTCGGTGAGTTCATCGAGAAAGCCTTCGACCGACGAGATGTCGGCGAAGTTGTGCATGCGGTCGCAGGCAATGCGCAGTTCGCCGGCCGTTTGCGGGCCGCGCAGCATCAGCACGGTGAGCAGGATGACCGACTGCGACGGAATGCGCAGCACGCGGTCGACGTTGTGTTCGTAGCGAAAGGCCCGGCCGCCGCTGGTTTCCGCCACCAGGCTGTAGCCCTTCAGGCTGTCGATGGCGGCCTGCACCTGCGCCTCGCTCAGTTCGAGCACCGGGCTGCGGCTGGTCTTCTGGTTGCAGCCGGACACCAGCGAGTTGAGCGTCAGCGGATAGCTGTCGGGCACGGTGCGCTGCTTCTCGGCCAGCACGCCGAGCACGCGGGTTTCGACGAGCGAAAGAATGGGAAGGGCCTGGGTCATTGCTCAATAAATCCTGAATGAAAACGCGGTGTCCTGAAGCCGGTTCATGGCACCGCCACGCCGAGTATCGGGCCCAGCTCCCTGACGAAATCGCTGCGCCGCAAGGAGGGCGAATGCAATGCCGACACGGTGCCGTCGAGGTAGAGCGCGTCGCGGCAGCGCAGCACGTCGCGAAAGTAGAGCGCGAACTCGTAAAAGTTCACCGGTTGTTCGCTGATCACGAAGATCGCCGTATGGCCCGACACGCCCACGCCGTTGCGGATCTTGCGCGAATCCGAGTCGGGAATGAAAGCGGGATGCACCCTGCCTCGGCGCAGCAGCAGCGGGCCCGACTGCGTCGCCAGCCGAACGCCCTTGGACAGCGCCGGGTACTCCGACGACTCGACCACGCGCGGCCTCCCCGTGCGGGACACCAGGAACACGCCGTTGGGCTTGAGGAAGAAGTTGCCCGCGTCGGTCGACAGGTTGAGCGGCGAAACCTCGCGCCCCTCCTGCACCAGGAGGCCCACCGGGGAAAAGTCGGCGTGGTACATGCCGGCATTCATCGCGAACAGGAGCTGCCGGTTCTGCGCGGCGAGCCAGGCCTCCAGGCGGTCGAAGCGCTTCAACTCGACGCCCGCATCGTCGCGCAGGAACAGCTCGAGCCGTTCCTTGCGAAGGTCGATCTTCACGACGGTGTAGCGCGGCTCGGCATCGGCCGCCGCGGCGGCCAGGCTGGCCGCGCCGGCCACGCACAAGGCCAACAGGAGCAGCAGCTTTCTCATGAAGTCCCGGGAAGCCGCCTCCGCTTCAGCCGTTCTGGATGCGGCTGACCAGTGCTTTCGTGAACGCTGCCGTGCCCGCGGTGCCGCCGAGGTCGCCGGTGCGCACCTTGTCGATGTTGAGCGTGTCGTCGATGGCCTTGCGCAGGCGCGTGGCCAGCTCGGGCAGCCTGACGTGCTCGAGCATCAGTGCGGCGGCCAGCAGCAGTGCGGTGGGGTTGGCAATGCCCTTGCCGGCAATGTCGGGCGCCGAGCCGTGCACGGCCTCGAAGATCGCCGCATCGGCGCCGATGTTGGCCCCCGGCGCCATGCCCAGGCCGCCGACCAGGCCCGCCACCAGGTCGGACAGGATGTCGCCGAACAGGTTGGTCGTCACCAGCATGTCGAACTGCCAGGGATTGAGCACCAGCTTCATCGCGCAGGCGTCGACGATGATCGTGTCGAGCTCGAACTTGCCCTTGTACTTCTCTTCATAGAGCCGGAGGCCGGTCTCGAGGAACAGGCCGGTCAGCACCTTCATGATGTTGGCCTTGTGGACCAGCGTGACCTTCTTGCGCCCGGTGGCAACGGCGGTCTCGAAAGCGTATTCGAGCAGGCGCAGGCACCCCTGGCGCGTGTTGATGCCGGTGGCCATGCCCACGGCATGCGGGTCGCCGTCGATGCGCACATAGTGCTCATGGCCGATGTACAGGCCCTCGAGGTTCTCGCGCACGACCATCAGATCGATCTTGTCGAAGCGGCCGCCCGGAATGATGGTGCGCGCGGGGCGCAGGTTGGCATAGAGCTGGAATTCTTCGCGCAGCCGCACGTTCGACGAGCGGTAGCCGCCGCCCGACGGCGTCTCCAGCGGCCCCTTGAGGGCCAGGCGGGTGCGGCGGATGCTGTCCAGCGTGGCTTGCGGCAGCGGATCGCCCGAAGCCTGGACGCCGCCGAGGCCGGCAATCTGGCGGTCCCACTCGAAGGGCGCCTTCAGCGCATCGAGCGCGGCCAGGGTGGCGTCGACGATTTCGGGGCCGATGCCATCGCCGGGAATCAGGGTTGCGGAAATGGGGGTGGTCATCGGAGACTCGCTTTCTGTATATCTGTCTTGTATATCTCTTCGCCATATGGAAGGGAGCGTGGCGAAACGCGCGGGGTGGAGCATACGTCGCGCCGGAGACACCCCGGCGCCGTTCGGGTCACTGGGGTCCGGCGACGCGTGGCGGAGCTCCGGGATCGGGGGTGTTCGGCAAGGTGCGGTGCCGCCACCTAAAATGCCCGGTTCCCGAATGCGGCCCCAGGCCGCCTTCGTTGCCAGCAAGTTCGCCACTCCCGAAAGCGCCCTTCCCGATGTCCGCCCCGCGCAAGCTCTTCGTTACCACCGCCCTGCCCTACGCCAACGGCAAGTTCCATATCGGCCACATGATGGAATACATCCAGGCCGACATCTGGGTGCGGAACCAGCGAATGAATGGCGCCGAGGTCAACTTCGTGTGCGCCGACGACGCGCACGGCGCGGCCATCACCATCGCGGCCGACAAGGCCGGCGTGACGCCGCAGGCCTTCGTGGCCGAGATCGCGGCGGGCCGCAAGCCCTACCTCGACGGCTACTACATCTCGTTCGACAACTGGCACTCGACGGACGCGCCCGAGAACCACCAGCTCGCGCAGGACATCTACCGCGACCTGCGCGCCAATGGCTTCATCAGCACCAAGAGCGTCGAGCAGTTCTACGACCCCGCCAAGGGCATGTTCCTGGCCGACCGGTTCATCAAGGGCGAATGCCCCAGCTGCCACTCGAAGGACCAGTACGGCGACAACTGCGAGGTGTGCGGCGCCGTGTACGCGCCCACCGAGCTGATCAACCCCTATTCGGCTTTGTCGGGTGCCAAGCCGGAGCTTCGCAGCTCGGAGCACTTCTTCTTCAAGCTCTCGGACCCGCGCTGCGAGGCCTACCTGAAGGAATGGACCACCGCCGCCGGCCACGTGCAGCCCGAGGTGCAGAACAAGATCCGCGAGTGGCTCTACAAGGACGACGAAGGCAAGGGCGGCCTCGGCGACTGGGACATCAGCCGCGACGCGCCCTACTTCGGCATCGAGATTCCCGATGCGCCGGGCAAGTACTTCTACGTGTGGCTGGACGCCCCGGTGGGCTACCTGGCCTCGCTGAAGAACCTGCTCGACAAGCGCTGCATCGAACTCGGCGGCGACGGCATCTCGTACACCGAGTACATGGCCGATCCCGACCTGGAGCAGGTGCACTTCATCGGCAAGGACATCATCACCTTCCACACGCTGTTCTGGCCCGCGATGCTGCATTTCAGCGGCCGCAAGGCGCCCGACGCTGTGTACGTACACGGCCACCTGACCGTCAGCGGCGAGAAGATGAGCAAGAGCCGCGGTACGGGCATCGACCCGCTCAAGTACCTCTCGATCGGCCTGGACCCCGAGTGGCTGCGCTACTACATCGCGGCCAAGCTCAACGGCCGCAACGAGGACATCGACTTCAACCCCGAGGATTTCGTGGCACGCGTCAACAGCGACCTCGTGGGCAAGTACATCAACATCGCGAGCCGCGCAGCGGGCTTCATCGGCAAGCGCTTCGGCGGCCAGCTGGGCGAGGTGTCGGCCGACGGCGACGCGCTGCTGTTCGCGCTGCGCGACGCGGCGCCGCAGCTGCATTCGCTCTACGACGGCCGCGACTACGCCCGCGCGCTGCGCGAGGTGATGGCGCTGGCCGACAAGGTGAACGAATACGTCGACCAGAACAAGCCCTGGGAGCTGGCCAAGAAGGAAGGCCAGCAGGCGCGGCTGCACGACGTGTGCACGGTGTGCATCGAGGCCTTCCGCCTGCTCACGCTGTACCTGAAGCCGGTGCTGCCGGCGCTCGCCGTGAACGTCGAGGCCTTCCTCAAGATCGCGCCGCTCACCTGGGCCGATGCCGCGCAGGCGCTGCCCGTGGGCCATGCCATCGGCGACTACAAGCACCTGATGCAGCGGGCCGACGCCAAGATGGTCGACAAGCTCTTCGAACCCTCCGAACCGGCGCCTGCCGCTGACGCGGACGCGGACGCGGCGGCCGGCGCGCTGCCGGGTGGCGAGGCCATTGCGCCCATCATCACCATCGACGACTTCGCGAAGATCGACCTGCGCATCGCGAAGATCGTGGCCTGCGAGAAGGTCGAGGGCTCGACCAAGCTCCTGCGGCTGACCCTGGACGCCGGCGAGGGCAAGACCCGCAACGTGTTCAGCGGCATCGCATCGGCCTATGAGCCCGAGCAGCTCGTGGGCAAGCTCACGGTGCTGGTCGCCAACCTGGCGCCGCGCAAGATGAAGTTCGGCATCAGCGAAGGCATGGTGCTGGCCGCCAGCCATGGCGACGAAAAAGCCAACCCCGGCATCCATGTGCTGGAACCCTGGCCCGGCGCCACGCCCGGCATGCGGGTTCGCTGACCGAGAGGACCGTCCCATGCTGAAGCGCACCCTCCTGCTGCTGTCGTTCGCCGCCATGCTGAGCGGCTGCGCGGTGGTGACCGTGGCGGGCACCGCCGTGAGCGTGGGGGCCAGCGCGGTCGGCCTCGCAGCGGATGCGGCCATTGGCACCGCGCGCATCACCGGCAAGGCGGTGGGCGCGGCGGCCGATGCGGTGATCCCCGACAGCGACTGAACGGCGGACCGCGCCGGCGCGGGGTACACAATGGGTGCCCCATGCAGTCACCGCTGAACATCACCCGCTTTCGCCCGCGCCTGCTGGACGCGCTGGCGGGCTACGACCGGACACGCTTTTTCAAGGACCTGGGCGCGGGCGCCACGGTCGGCATCGTGGCGCTGCCGCTGGCCATGGCGTTTGCCATCGCCTCGGGGCTCAAGCCCGAGGCCGGCATCTGGACAGCGATCATCGCGGGGTTCCTGATTTCGCTGCTGGGCGGCTCGGCGGTGCAGATCGGCGGTCCCGCCGGCGCGTTCATCGTGATTGTCTACGGCATCGTCGAACGCTACGGCGTGGCGAACCTGCTGATATCGACCGCCTGCGCCGGGGTGCTGCTGTTCGCGGCGGGGCTGTTCGGGCTCGGCCGGCTGGTGCGTTTCGTGCCGCTGTCGATCGTGGTCGGCTTCACCAACGGCATTGCGGTGCTGATCCTGCTGTCGCAGCTCAAGGACCTGCTCGGGCTCACGGTGGCCAAGATGCCGGCGGACGTGTTCTCGCAGCTGCATGCCATGGCGCTGCAGATCGGTACCTTCAACCCCTACGCCTTCGGGCTGGGGCTGGCCTGCGTGCTCGGCCTGGCGGTGTGGCCGATGCTGCTGCGGAGCGAATCGAAGGTCGGCCACGCGGTGCAGCGCCTGGCGGGCCGCATGGCGCGCTCGCGCGCGGTGCAGGTGGGCGCGCGCCTGCCGGGGCCCATCGTGGCGCTGGTCACGCTCACGCTGGTGTCGTGGGGTTTCGAGCTGCCGGTGGAGACCATCGGCACGCGCTTCGGCGGCATTCCCGAGGGCGGCCCGACCTTCGCGCTGCCCGACTTCTCGTGGGAAACGGTCAAGCAGCTGGTCACGCCGACGCTGACCATCGCGCTGCTGGGCGCCATCGAATCGCTGCTGTGCGCCCGTGTGGCCGACCAGCTGAGCGACCAGCCGCGCCACGACCCGAACCAGGAGCTGATGGCACAGGGCATTGCCAACCTGGTCACGCCCTTCTTCGGCGGCATGCCGGCCACCGGCACCATCGCGCGCACCGTGACCAACATCCGCTCGGGCGGCAGTTCGCCGATTGCGGGCATCGTGCATGCGATCACGCTGATGGTGGTGGTGCTGCTGGCCGCGCCGCTGGCGCGCCACGTGCCGCTCGCGGTGCTGGCGGGCATCCTCGTGTTCGTGGGCCTGAACATGGGCGAATGGCGCGAGTTCACGCCGGGGCAGCTGCGGCATTTCAGCCGCCACTACCGGCTGCTGATGCTCGGCACCTTCTTTCTCACGGTCGTGTTCGACCTGACGGTGGCGGTGCAGGTGGGCATCGTGCTCGCTTGCGCCCTCTTCGTCCGGCGCATGAGCGAGCTTTTCAGCGTCGAGCTGGTCACGATGCAACCGCCGGTTCTCACTTATCGGCTCTACGGCGCGCTGTTCTTCGGGGCCGCGGCCAAGCTGGACGAGGCGGTGAACGCGGCCGAGAGCGCGCCGCGCGGCATGACGGTGGTGCTCGACGCCACGCACCTCATCTATCTTGACGCGACCGGCGTCGATGCGCTGCGCCAGCTGCACCGCGCGGTGCTGGCGCGCGGCGGGCTGCTGCGCCTGGAGTCTCTGCAGCCGCAGCCGCTCGAGGTGATCGTGCGCTCGGGATTCGCCGATGAGCTGACGAGCGGCCAGCCGCACGCGGCGGAAGGCTAGTTCGCCTCGGTGCTCCGGTCGGGCGAGGAGCCGCTGCGCACCACGCGCTGGTCGTCGTTGAGCGTGGCGGTGAACACCATGGGCGAATTGGGCGGCTGGACCCAGCGCCACTCCCATTCGGTTTCGCGCCTGAGCGCGTAGGGCGTGACCTTGGCGGGTTTGCCGAGCAGCTTGCGCAGGTCTTCCATCATCATGCCCGGCTGCACCTTGGCGAAGTTCTCGGGCGTCAGCACCTGGCGCAGCGCGCTCATCTTGCCGTCGGCGCCGATGGTGATCATGTAGTTCTTCTGGCCCTGCGGCTGGCGGTTGTACTCGAACACGCGGCCGTTGGGCGCGTCCCAGATGTTCTCGGGCGGGCCGAATCGGGCCCGCACGTCGGCCTCGGTCGAGACGCCCTCTTCGAGTTCGCCGATGCGCTGCGGGTCGCATCCCGAAAGCCCGATCACCACTCCCAATAACGCTGTTGCAAAGCCGATCCGCCACTGTTGTCGTCGCTTCATGCCATCCCCGGTAAAATTCGCGCTTCAAAGGTCCAGTCTATGTCCATCTTCCGCCGCCCCCACTACACCTCCGAGATCACCAGCTTCATCGAGGAGATGAAAGAAAAGAAGCCGACGCTGGAAGCCGAACAGCGCGCCGGCCGCGCCCTGCTGTGGGACAAGCACCTCGACCGCAGCCTGCTCGAGGAATACAGCGAGGCCAACGTACCGCAGCAGCCGTACGTCTACCAGACCCAAGTCAAGTAATGGTGCCCAGCCGGCATCCATCGTTGGTCCTCATCGCCTGCAGCTATTGAAATGATAGCAAGCACCCGATGAAGGGCAACGAGGACAACGACACGCTCGTGGCCAGCATGCCCGAGGTGGTCGACCAGGTCGCGCTCGCCAGGCTCTATGGCGAGCCGTTGTTCGCGATGCCGAAGGACCTGTACATCCCGCCGGAAGCGCTGCAGGTCTTTCTCGAAGCCTTCGAAGGTCCGCTGGACCTGCTGCTCTACCTGATCAGGAAGCAGAACTTCAACATTCTCGACATCCCGATGGCGGGGCTCACGCGCCAGTACCTGAGCTACGTCGACGAGATTCGCCAGACCAATCTCGAACTCGCGGCCGAGTATCTGCTGATGGCCGCGATGCTGATCGAGATCAAGTCGCGCATGCTGCTGCCGCCCAAGAAGGTGGCGGAAGGCGAAGAGGCAGAAGACCCGCGCGCGGAGCTGGTGCGCCGCCTGCTCGAATACGAGCAGACCAAGCTGCAGGCCGCCGCCATCAGCGCCATGCCGACCTACGGGCGCGACTTCTGGAAGGGGCAGGTCTACATCGAGCAATCGCTCAAGCCCCGCTTTCCCGACATGAACGTGATCGAGCTGCGCGACGCGTGGGCCGACATCATGAAGCGCGCCAAGCTCGTGCAGCACCACAAGATCTCGCGCGAGGAACTCAACGTGCGCGAGCACATGAGCATCGTGCTGCGCCACCTGCAGGGTCAGCGCTTCGTCGAGTTCGAGAAACTGTTCGACCCGTCGCGCGGTGCGCCGGTGCTGATCGTCACCTTCATCGCGATGCTCGAGCTCGCCAAGGAAACGCTGATCGACATCACGCAGGCCGAGGCCTTCGCCCCCATCTACGTGCGGCTGGCCTACTCACCGGCCTGAGTCCCCCACCCCCTACTTTCGGGAATTCCGTCGTGCACGACTTCGACGTCCTCATCGTCGGCAGCGGCCTGGCAGGCCTCTCGGCCGCCTTGCACCTGGCGCCCGCGCACCGCGTGGCCGTGCTGACCAAGCGCGCCTTGAACGACGGCTCCAGCGCCTGGGCGCAGGGCGGCATCGCGGCGGTGCTGGCCACGGGCGACAGCTTCGACGCCCACGTGGACGACACGCTGGTGGCCGGTGCGGGCCTTTGCGACCCCGAGGCCACGCGCTTCGTGGTCGAGCATGCGCCCGAAGCCATCGGCTGGCTGCGCGAGCTCGGCGTGCCGTTCTCCGAAGAAGGCGGCGGCCTGCACCTGACGCGCGAGGGCGGCCACAGCCAGCGCCGCATCGTGCACGTGACCGACGCGACCGGCGCGGCCGTGCAGCAGGTGCTGATCGAGCGGGTACGCCGCATGCCGAACATCACGCTGTTCGAGCATCACACGCTGGTCGACCTGATCACGGGGCCCAAGATCGGGCTCGATGACCCGGCCTGCCTGGGCCTCTACGCGCTGGACGACGAGACCGACGAGGTGCTGGCCTTCCGCGCCCCGCACACCATCCTGGCCACCGGCGGCGCGGGCAAGGTGTACCTGTACACGACCAACCCCGACACCGCCACCGGCGACGGCATTGCCGCCGCGTGGCGCGCGGGCTGCCGGGTGTCGAACATGGAGTTCATCCAGTTCCACCCCACGTGCCTTTACCACCCGCACGCAAAGTCCTTCCTGATCAGCGAGGCGGTGCGCGGCGAAGGCGGGCTGCTCAAACTGCCCGACGGCACGCGCTTCATGCCGAAGCACGACGGGCGCGCCGAACTCGCACCGCGCGACGTGGTGGCCCGCGCCATCGACTTCGAGATGAAGAAGCACGGGCTGGACTGCGTGTACCTCGACATCTCGCACCAGAGCCCGGCCTTCCTGAAGGAACACTTCCCCAACATCCTCGCGCGCTGCGCGGAACTGGGCATCGACATCACGCGCGAGCCCATTCCGGTGGTGCCGGCCGCGCACTACACCTGCGGCGGCGTGCTGAGCGACCTCGCCGGGCGCACCGATGTTCCCGGCCTCTATGCCATCGGCGAAACCGCCTGCACCGGCCTGCACGGCGCCAACCGCCTCGCCAGCAACTCGCTGGTCGAGTGCATGGTGTTCGCGCGCGCCGCGGCCGGCGCCATCGCCGCGGCACCGGCGCGCGGCAGCGCCGAGCTGCCCGCCTGGGACGACAGCCGCGTCACGGACGCCGACGAGTCCGTGGTCATCTCCCACAACTGGGACGAACTGCGCCGCTTCATGTGGGACTACGTGGGCATCGTGCGCACCAACAAGCGCCTGGAGCGCGCGAGCCATCGCATCGCGCTGCTGCAGGCAGAGATCCAGGAGTTCTATGCGAACTTCCATGTCACGCGCGACCTGCTCGAACTGCGCAACCTGGTGCAGGTGGCCGAGCTGATCGTGCGCTCCGCGCAGGCCCGCCACGAGAGCCGTGGCCTGCATTTCAGCCGCGACTATCCTTCGCTCGCCGAGCCCACCGCACCCACGGTGCTGGTGCCGCCGGCCGACTGACCGACCCACCCGCTTCGCTTTCTTCACTCAAGGATGCCCGGCCACCGACGCCCGCAGGGAGAAACCCAACCATGTCGAACACCACGCCCATCGCTGAAACACCCCCGGCCTCGCCCTACGGCACGCTGCCGCCGGCCTCCCCGCTTGCCTCGCGCAAGCCCGTGAGCCTGCCGCGCCTGGCCGACATGCATGCGCGCGGCGAAAAGATCGCCATGCTCACGGCCTACGACGCCACCTTCGCGGCCATGGCCGACGCGGCGGGCATCGACTGCCTCCTGGTCGGCGATTCGCTCGGCATGGTCTGCCAGGGCCTGAACAGCACCGTGGGCGTGAGCCTGGACACCATGCGCTATCACACCGACAGCGTTTCGCGCGGCCTGCGCCGCGTGCAAGGCACGGCCTGGCTGATTGCCGACCTGCCCTTCGGCAGCTACCAGGAATCGCGCGAGCAGGCATTGCGCAGCGCCACGGTGCTGATGCAGGCCGGCGCGCACATGGTCAAGCTCGAAGGCGGTGGCTGGACCACCGAGACGGTGCGCTTCCTGGTCGAGCGCGGCATTCCGGTCTGCGCGCACCTGGGCCTGACGCCGCAGACGGTGCATGCACTCGGCGGCTACCGCGTGCAGGGCAAGGGCGACGCCGCCGGCACGCTGCTGAAGCAGCAGGCCCACGCGCTGCAGGACGCGGGCGCCGCGATGCTGGTGCTCGAGATGGTGCCGGCCGCGTTGGCCGCCGAGCTCACGGCCGAACTGAAGCATTGCGCCACCATCGGCATCGGTGCGGGCAAGGCCACCGCCGGCCAGGTGCTGGTGTTGCACGACATGCTGGGCATCAACCTCGGCAAGATGCCGAAGTTCGTGCGCAACTTCATGGCCGACGCGCCGGGCGTGCTGCCCGCCCTCAAAGCCTACGTGCAGGCCGTCAAGGACGGCAGCTTCCCCGACGACCAACTCCACGCCTGGTAAGGAACCGAGACCATGTACATCGCACACACCATCGCCGAGCTGCGCGACCATCTGGCCGCCTTCAAGCGCCCCGCCTTCGTCCCCACCATGGGCAACCTGCACGACGGCCACCTGGCGCTGATCAGGCAGGCCAGGCCGCTGGGCGACGTGACGGTGGCGAGCATCTTCGTCAACCGCCTGCAGTTTCTGCCGCACGAGGATTTCGACACCTACCCGCGCACCTGGGACAGCGACTGCGAGAAGCTGCGCGCGGCCGGCTGCGACGTGCTGTTCGCGCCCGATGAGAAGGCGCTCTACCCCGAGCCGCAAACCTGCAAGGTGCATCCGGACCCGGCACTGGCCGACATCCTCGAAGGCCACTTCCGCCCCGGCTTCTTCGTGGGCGTGTGCACGGTGGTGATGAAGCTCTTCAGTTGCGTGCAGCCGCGCGTGGCCGTGTTCGGCAAGAAGGACTACCAGCAGCTGATGGCGATCCGCCACATGGTGCGGCAGTTCGCGCTGCCCATCGAGATCGTGGGCGGCGAGACCTTCCGCGCCGACGACGGCCTGGCGCTGTCGTCGCGCAACGGCTACCTGAGCGCGGCCGAGCGCGCGGAGGCCGTGCAGCTCTCGAAAGCGCTGAAGGCGATGGCCCAAGCCGTGCAAGCCGGCGAACGCGATTTGGCCTCGATCGAAGCGCGGGCAATGCAGGCGCTGGCACAGCGCGGCTGGCAGCCGGACTATCTTGTGCTGCGGCGCCGTTCCGATCTGCAGGCGCCCACTTCCGATCTGGCCGGCGAGCCGCTGGTGGCGCTCGCCGCGGCACGGCTGGGCGGCACGCGGCTGATCGATAACCTCGAGATCGAGGCACAGGCTTCATGACCTACAGCGTCAAGGAAATCTTCTACACCCTGCAGGGCGAAGGCGGCCAGGCGGGCATGCCGGCCGTGTTCTGCCGCTTCGCCGGCTGCAACCTGTGGAGCGGCCGCGAGGAAGACCGCGCCACCGCCGTCTGCCGTTTCTGCGACACCGACTTTGTCGGCACCGACGGCACGCTCGGCGGCAAGTTCAAGGATGCCGGCCAACTCGCCGACACCATCGCCGCACAGTGGCCGGCGAACGACGCCGAGCACCGCCTGGTGGTGCTGACCGGCGGCGAGCCGCTGCTGCAGGTGGATGCAGCGCTGGTCGACGCCTTGCATGCGCGGCGCTTTCGCATCGCGGTCGAAAGCAACGGCACCGTCGTGGCGCCCGAAGGCATCGACTGGCTCTGCATCAGCCCCAAGGCCGGTGCGCCCTGGGTGCAGCAGCGCGGACAGGAACTGAAGCTGGTGTGGCCGCAGACCGGGTTCGACCTCGACACGATGGCGGGGACCGGCGAGTTCACCCACCGCTTCCTGCAGCCGATGGACGGCCCCGACCGCGCGGCCAACACCGAACTGTGCATTGCCGAGTGCATGCGCCACCCCACCTGGCGGCTCAGCGTCCAGACCCACAAGATCACTGGCATCCGCTGAGCGCGGAGAGACTTTTTCAAATGCGATTCACCATCAGCCAACGCTTTTTCTTCGACGCCGCGCACACACTGAAGCGCGACATCGAGGTCGAAGGCAGCCGCCGCATCCACGGCCACACCTACCACGCGGAAGTCTGGCTTTCGGGCCAGCGCGATCCGGTGACGGGCATGGTGATCGACCTGGGGCTGCTGCGCCGCCGGCTGGACGAGGTGCGCGAACTGCTGGACCACCACCTGCTGGACGACGTGGCGGGACTGCATCCGCCGACGCTGGAGAACCTCTGCCTTTTCATTGCCGATGCGCTGCCGGAATTCCACGCGTCGCTCGCGCGGGTGCGGGTGTGGCGCGAGGCGCTGGGCGACAGCTGCACGCTGGAGTTCTGAGGGTTTGCTCCCTCTCCCCTTGGGGAGAGGGACAAGACCTCAGGCGGCGCCGATGCCTGCGATCAGGCTGCCTGCCGGTTGGCCGTTCTTCAGCCCGGCGGTGAACGCCAGCATCCGGTCGATCGGGACCCGCGCCCGCAACCCGAGCGCCGGATCGACGTGGATCTCGCCCGCACCGGTCTCGAGTGCGTTCGCCAGTTCCACCAGCCCGTTCATCGCCATCCACGGGCAATGCGCGCAGCTCTTGCAGGTGCCGCCATTGCCGGCGGTCGGTGCTTCGATGAAGGTCTTGCCGGGGTTCAGCGTACGCAGCTTGTGCAGCATGCCGGTGTCGGTGGCGACGATGAATTCCTTCGCGTCCAGGCACCGTGCCGCATTCAGGATCGCGGAGGTCGAGCCGACCGCATCCGCCAACGCGATCACGTCGGCCGGCGATTCCGGATGCACCAGCACCTTCGCCGAAGGATGCTCTTTCATGAGCAGGTCGAGCTCCAGCGCCTTGAACTCGTCATGCACGATGCAGGCGCCGTTCCAGCTCACCATGTCGGCGCCGGTCTGCCGCTGGATGTAGTCGCCCAGGTGGCGGTCGGGGCCCCAGAGGATCTTGCGGCCCTGTGCGTGCAGCGCGCTCACCACGTCGAGCGCGCAGCTCGACGTGACGAGCCAGTCGGCGCGCGCCTTCACGGCCGCGCTGGTGTTGGCATAGACGACCACGGTGCGGTCGGGGTGCTGGTCGCAGAAGGCGCTGAATTCGTCGACCGGGCAGCCCAGGTCGAGCGAGCAGTTGGCGTCCAGGTCGGGCATCAGCACGCGCTTCTCGGGCGAGAGGATCTTGGCGGTCTCGCCCATGAAGCGCACGCCCGACACCACCAGCGTGGTGGCGGCATGGTCGCGGCCGAAGCGCGCCATCTCGAGCGAATCGCTCACGATGCCACCGGTTTCCTCAGCCAGGTCCTGCAGGTCAGGGTGGACGTAGAAGTGCGAGACCATCACCGCATTGCGGTCGCGCAAGAGACGGCGGATACGCTCCTTGAGTGCGACGCGCTCGCCGGGCGAGGGCTCGGGCGGCACGCGCGCCCAGGCGTGGCGGGTGTCGCAGACGGCGCCTTGCGCCGCGGGCTGTTCGTAGTCGACGTCGATGACGGAAGCGGTCGCCATGGCGGTTCAGTGCTCGGGTTGGAAGCGCATCGAGTAGTCGATGGCCTTGATGTCCTTGGTCAACGTACCGACCGAGATGCGGTCGACACCGGTTTCGGCCAGGGTGCGCAGGCCCTCGAGCGTCACGCCGCCGGATATTTCGAGCACGGCCTTGCGGTCGGCGCCAACCTCGTCGTTGATGCGAACCGCCTCGCGCAGGGTCGGCAGATCCATGTTGTCGAGCAGCACCATGCGCGCGCCGGCTTCCAGCGCTTCGCGCAGTTGCGCCAGCGTTTCGACCTCGACCTCGACGAAGGCCGCGCGCTGCGCCACCGGCGCCACGGCACGCAGCGCCGCCGCACGCCGCCGGCCGCGGCGATGTGGTTTTCCTTGATGAGCACCGCGTCGTAAAGGCCGATGCGGTGGTTCAGGCCGCCGCCGGTGCGCACCGCGTATTTCTGCGCCAGCCGCAGGCCCGGCAGGGTCTTGCGGGTGTCGACGATGCGGGCGCGCGTGCCGCGAACCGCATCGGCGTACAGGGCGGTCTTGGTGGACACCGCGCTCAGCAGCTGAAGAAAATTGAGCGCGGTACGCTCGGCCGTCAGCAGCGCGCGGGCACTGCCCTCGATTTCGAGCACGACCTGGTCGGCCGCGCAGCGCTCGCCCTCGCCGCACAGCCAGCGGATGCGGGCCTCTGGATCGAGCTGCCGTACGGTGGCTTCGACCCAGGGCGCACCGCAGACCACGGCCGCCTCGCGCGCCAGCACGCGGGCAAGGGCCCGGCGGCCGGGATCGACCAGCGAAGCGGTCAGGTCGCCGTCGGCCACGTCTTCATCGAGGGCACGGGTGGCATCGGCCAGGGCCAGCGCGGCCACGGCCGGCGCCGAAAAATCAAAGCGAAGGCTCATGGCTTTCTTGTCTCTTCAGTCTTGTCAGGGTGAAACGCGCGGGTCCGCGGGCGCGAGCACCGACTCGGGCACCGGATCGCGGCCGGTCAGCGAGGCAACGGCCTCCTTCGGGCTCAGCTTGCCGTCGAGCAGTGCGACCACGCCCTCGGCGATGGGCATTTCCACCCCCAGGCCCCGCGCACGCTGCACCACTGTGCGTGCGCAATAGACGCCTTCGGCCACGTGCCCCAGCGAAGCCACGGCCTCTGCCAGGGTGCGTCCCTGCGCCAGCAGCAGGCCGACCTTGCGGTTGCGCGACAAGTCGCCGGTCGAGGTCAGCACCAGGTCGCCAAGGCCGGAAAGGCCCATGAAAGTCTCGGCGCGCGCACCGAGCGCCAAGCCGAAGCGCGTCATTTCCGCCAGGCCGCGCGTGATGAGCGCGGCGCGCGCATTGAGCCCCAGCGCCAGTCCGTCGCAAAGGCCGGTGGCAATGGCCAGCACGTTCTTGACCGCGCCGCCGACTTCGACACCCACGATGTCGTCGTTGGCGTAGACGCGCAGGGCCGGTCCATGGAAGGCTTCGACCAGCGCCTCGCGCACCGCCGCATGCGGGCTCGCGGCCACCAGCGCGGTGGGCCGGCCTTCGGCGACTTCTTGTGCAAAGCTCGGCCCGCTGAGCACGCCCGCTAGCAATTCAGGAGCAACCTGCGCCCATATCTCGTGGGCCAGCAAACCAAAGGAGGCAGGGGATTGGTCAAGCGCAGGCTCCACGCCCTTGCACAGCCACGCCACCGGCGCGGTCGTGCCGCGCAAGTCCGTGAGCTGCTGGCGCAAGGCGGCCATGGGCGTGGCGACGATGACGAGTTCGGCGCCCGCCCGGGCCTGGCGGAGATCGCCGGCCCGCACCATGAGCGAGGGCGGCAAGGCCAGGCCGGGCAGGTAGCGGACATTTTCGCGCGCGGTCGCGATCGCGGCGGCCTGCGCCGCATCGCGCGCCCAGAGCGTGACCTCGTGGCGGCCCGCCGCGTTGACGGCCAGTGCCGTGCCCCAGGCACCGGCGCCATGAACGCAGATCTTCATCGGCGTTGGCGGCGTTGTGCCAGGTTACTGCGCGAGGGTCGGCGAGGGCTGGCCGGCAGCCTGAGCCTGCTGCTGCTCGTACATCGCCTGGAAGTTGATTTCCGCCAGGTGCACGGGCGGGAAGCCGCCGCGCTGGATCACGTCGGCCACGTTGCCGCGCAGGTAGGGATAGACGATCTGCGGGCAGGCAATGCCGAGGATCGGGCCCATCTGGTCTTCGGGCAGGTTGCGGATCTCGAAGATGCCAGCTTGCTTGGCTTCGACCAGGAACACGGTCCTGTCCTGGATCTTGGTCTGCACGGTGGCCGACACGGTGATTTCGAAGATGCCTTCAGCCACCGGCTGGGCGTCCACGCCAAGCTGGATGTCGACGGTGGGCTGCTCCTGCTCGAGCAGGATGGCGGGCGAATTCGGCTGTTCGAGCGACAGGTCCTTGAGGTAGACGCGCTGGATCTGGAAAACGGGATCTTGGGCTTGCTGGTCGGCCATGGCTGAACTTTCGAGGATCAAAACAATGCCCGCCGGGGAGAGGTTCCCGCAGCGGGCTGCAGATGAATGAGCAGGCGATTATCGCCCGACGCCCGGATCGCTTCCGTGACGTCCGGCTGCTATGTGTATCAGGCGCCCTGCAAGAGCGGAATCAGGCCGCCGCGGCTGTCGAGCGCCATCAGGTCGTCGCAGCCGCCCACGTGGGTGTCGCCGATGAAGATCTGCGGCACTGTGCGCCGCTGGGTGATCTCCATCATGGTGCTGCGGGCTGCGGGGTCACTGTCGATGCGGATTTCTTCGATCTGCTCGACACCCTTGGACTTGAGGATTTGCTTCGCGCGAATGCAGTAGGGGCAGACGGCGGTGGTGTACATCTTGACGGCTTGCATGGGATGTATCTCAGGGAGATTCAGGCTTTTTCAACCGGCAGGTTGGCCTCTTTCCAGGCCTTGAGGCCGCCAGAGACGGCTTGGGCCTGCTCGTAGCCGAGTTTCTTGGCCATGGCCACGGCGCGCTGGGCGCGGGCTCCGGTGGCGCACACCAGCAGCACCGGCACGTTCTTGTTCTTGACCGCGCCGGTCAGCTTTTCTTCGAGCTGGTTCAGGGGCACGTTCTTGGCGCCGATCATGTGGCCGGTGGCGAACTCTTCGGGTTCGCGCACATCGACCAGCACCGCGCGTTCGCGGTTGATGAGATGCACCGCTCCCTGGGCCGTGAGCGTGCCGCCGCCGGCGCCGCGAACCAGCGGCCAGGCCAGCATGCCACCCGAGCTGAGCGCGATCAGGATCAGCATCCAGTTGGCGGTGACGAATTCGATCAATTTCACGGGGGTTCCTTGGATGGCAAACCCAGGATTTTAGAATGCTGGTTTTCCCAAGCGCTGCCAAAGGCTTCCCACATGCACAAACTGGTACTGATCCGCCACGGCGAATCGACCTGGAATCTCGAAAACCGCTTTACCGGATGGACGGATGTCGACCTGACCGAAACCGGCATCGAGCAGGCCAAGCAGGCCGGCCGGCTGCTCAAGGCCGAGGGCTACGATTTCGACGTGGCCTACACCAGCGTGCTCAAGCGCGCCACCCGCACGCTCTGGCACACGCTGGACGAACTCGACCGCACCTGGCTGCCGGTGGTGCATTCCTGGCGCCTGAACGAGCGCCACTACGGCGGCCTCCAGGGGCTGAACAAGGCCGAAACGGCCAAGAGATACGGCGACGAGCAGGTGCTGGTCTGGCGCCGCAGCTACAACACCCCCCCTCCGCCGCTGGAAGCCGACGACCCGCGCAGCGAACGCAGCGACATCCGCTACGCCAAGCTGTCGCCCGAGCAGATTCCGCTGACCGAGTGCCTGAAGGACACGGTGGCGCGCGTGCTGCCGTTCTGGAACGAATCGATGGCACCTGCCATCCGCGCCGGGCGCCGCCTGGTGGTGGCGGCGCACGGCAATTCGATCCGGGCGCTGGTCAAGTACCTGGACGGCATTTCGGACGACGCCATCGTCGGCCTGAACATTCCGAACGGCATTCCGCTGGTCTACGAGCTCGATGACGAGCTCAAGCCGCTGCGGCACTACTACCTGGGCGATGCCGCAGCCGCCGAGAAGGCCGCCGCGGCGGTGGCGTCGCAGGGCAAAGGCTGAAGAAAAGAAAACCCTTGGCGGCGCTCCCCCGTGGAACCCCGGCAGGCAATTTGCTTCCAAGCTGTGTATATTGGCTCGACAGCCGACAAGGACAATCACTCATGATGGGCCAGAAATTGAAGATTACCGGCTGGGTCGCCGCTGGCGCCGTGGCCGGCGTCCTGACCACCGTCTCGCTGCAGACGGTCGCGCGCGGCTCGCTTGCGCCGCTCCCGCTCGAGGAATTGCAGCAGCTCGCTGCCGTTTTCGGGATGGTCAAGAGCGACTATGTCGAGCCGGTCGACGAGAAAAAGCTCATTTCCGACGCCATCTCCGGCATGGTGGCCGGCCTCGACCCGCATTCCCAGTACTTCGACAAGAAGTCCTTCAAGGAATTCAGGGAAGGCACGACCGGCCGCTTCGTCGGCGTGGGCATCGAGATCTCGCAGGAAGATGGCCTCATCAAGGTGGTGTCGCCGATCGAGGGCTCCCCGGCCTTCCGCGCGGGCCTGAAGCCGAACGACCTGATCACCAAGATCGATGACACCGCCGTGCGCGGCCTGTCGCTCAACGAAGCCGTCAAGCGCATGCGCGGCGAGGCCAACACCAAGGTGCTGCTGACCATCTTCCGCAAGGACGAAAGCCGCACCTTCCCGGTCACGATCACTCGGGAAGAAATCCGTACCCAGTCGGTGCGCGGCAAGGTCATGGAGCCGGGCTACGGCTGGATCCGGCTGTCGCAGTTCCAGGAGCGCACGGTCGACGACTTCGTGAAGAAGGTCGAAGACATCTACAAGGAAGAGCCCAACCTCAAGGGACTGGTGCTCGACCTGCGCAACGACCCGGGCGGCCTGCTCGACGCGGCGGTGGCCATCTCGGCCGCCTTCCTGCCCGAAAACGTCACGGTGGTGTCCACCGACGGCCAGCTGGCCGAAAGCAAGTCGGTCTACAAGGCGGCGCCCGAGTTCTACCAGCGCCGCTCCGGCAGCGATCCGCTGCGCAACCTGCCCGCCGCGCTCAAGACCGTGCCGCTGGTGGTGCTGGTGAACGAAGGCTCGGCCTCTGCGAGCGAAATCGTGGCCGGTGCGCTGCAGGACCACAAGCGCGCCACCGTCATGGGCAGCCAGACCTTCGGCAAGGGCTCGGTGCAGACGGTGCGCCCGCTCGGACCGGACACGGGCCTCAAGATCACCACGGCGCGCTACTACACGCCGAGCGGAACCTCGATCCAGGCCAAGGGCATCGTGCCCAACGTGCTGGTCGACGAAAGCGCCGAGGGCAGCCCCTTCGCAGCCCTGCGCATGCGCGAGGCCGACCTCGAGAAGCACCTGGCCAGCGGCCAGGGCCCCGAGACCAAGGACCCGGAACGCGAAAAGGCCCGCGACGAAGCCCGCAAGCGCCTTGAAGAGGAAGCCAAGAAGCCGCCGCAGGACCGCAAGGTGCCCGAGTTCGGCACCGACAAGGACTTTCCGCTGGTGCAGGCGCTCAACCGCCTCAAGGGCCAGCCGGTGCTCGTGAGCAAGACGCAGGTCATCGTCGACAACAAGGAAGAGAAGAAGGAAAACTGAGGCCGCGCGGCGACCAAGGGCGAGCCGAGGCGCGCATGGACGATCACGACCTGCTGCGCTATTCGCGGCACATCCTGCTCGAGGAGTTCGGCATCGACGGCCAGGAGCGCGTCAGTGCCGGGCACGCGCTGGTCATCGGCGCGGGCGGCCTGGGTTCACCCGTGGCGCTGTACCTTGCAGCCGCCGGCGTCGGGCACATCGTGCTGGTGGACGACGACGAGGTCGACCTCACCAACCTGCAGCGCCAGGTCGCCCACACGAACGCACGCGTGGGCCGCCCCAAGGTCGAATCGGCCGCAGAGGCCATGCGCGGCATCAACCCCGACATCGCCATCGAGACGCACGCCCTGCGCGCGGACGAGGCGCTGCTTTCGCGCCTGGTCGCGGCGGCGGACGTGGTGCTCGATTGCTGCGACAACTTTGCCACCCGTCACGCCGTCAACCGCGCCTGCGTGGCGCACGCCAAGCCGCTGGTGGCCGGAGCGGCCATCCGCTTCGACGGCCAGCTGAGCGTGTACGACACGCGCGACCCCGCCTCTCCCTGCTATGCGTGCCTCTTTCCGCCCGACGCGGCCTTCGAGGAGACGCTTTGTGCGGTGCTTGGCGTTTTCGGCCCGGTGGTCGGCACCATCGGCACGCTGCAGGCCAGCGAAGCGCTCAAGCTGCTGGCGGGCATCGGTCCGTCGCTGGCGGGCAAGCTCCTGATGTTCGACGGGCGCCGCACGGCGTTCGACACGTTGCAGGTTGCGCGCGATCCGCATTGCATCGTCTGCGCAAACCGCGCAGCGGACGCCTGACGACAAGGGCGGGCGCCCTCCTCCTGCGGGGGCGGGCTGCATCAGCGCTGCTGCTTCGCGCCTTTCGCCTTGGCCGCACCCGCGGCCGCCGCACCGGCTGTGGGTTTGTTGGCTTGCGCCAGCACACCCTTGCAATCGGCATCCTCGCCCGGCCCCGTTTCGACGGTGGCGGCCAGGGCCAACAGCGGATTGAGCGCGCCCAGCACCAGTGCGGCGATGCCCCGCTCCGCCAATGGCGCAGCCTGCACCCCGCCCGACGGCGCCCCGAAGGTGCCGCCGATGACCAGCGGCGAGCGCAGCGACAGGAAGCTTTTGTCCTTGGGCTCGGGGCGAACCACGAAGTCGAGCTTTTCGGTGGCCAGGTTGGCCTGGCCGCTGCCATAAAAGACCGTGTCTTCGGTGTCCAGCACCATGCTGCGGCTGGTCATGAGGCCCTTGTCGACGTCGAAGGCCATTGCGGCGCAGCGCAGTTCGACGTTCTGGTCGCCTCGCAGCAGGAACTTGATGATCTCGGCGCCGTCCAGCCCCATGAATTCGAGCAAGAGGTTGCTGAACCGCCCTCGCCCGGTCAGCGCCGCGACGTCGCCCGAGGCGCCGCCGAGCCAGCTTGCCACCGAGGTTCCCCGGCCCGAGAGGTTGATCCGGCCGTCGAGCCTGCTGAAGCTGCTTCGCATGGTCTCGATCTTCGGGACCAGTCGGTTGAGCTGCACGTTGCGCAGTTCGAGCGACGCGCGGATGTCCGCGGGGTTCTGGGTGGCGTCGATGCGGATGGCGCCGGCCAGCTTGCCGCCGCCCACGCCCAGGTCGAGCGGCTCGAGCGCGAGCACGCCGTTGTTCAGCTTGATCTGCACGCTGCCACGGTCGAGCGGCATATCGCGCACGTTCTTGATCCGGTCGGCCACGTACTTCACGTCGGCGTTCATGGCGCGCAGGCGGTCGAAGTCGAGGGTGGCGGTGGGCAGCACCTTGGTGTCCCGGCCGCGCTTGACCTGCTTGATGGTGGGAGGCGGCGCCACGCCTTCGACCGCCTTGGCCGACCGCTCGGTGGGCGGCAGGCCGATGAGCGGGCCCAGGTCGTCCATGTCCATCACCCGGGAGCGCAGTTCACCCGCGAGGTGCGGCACGCGGCCCGCCTGGTCGAAGCGCATGTCGCCGGCGATGTCGGACAGGCCGAGCCTGCCCTTTAGTCCGGCCACCTCCCATTGCTTGCCGCGCTTGCGCAGGTCGCCGCTCAGCGCATAAGGGGAGGTCTCCGGCAGCGCAATGCCCAGCAAGGGGAACAAGGCGCCGAGGGTCTGGCCCTTGAGTTCGAACTTCGCGTCGATGCCGTCGAGTTCGGCAAAGTCGGTCACCGTCCCCGAGGCCTTGAGGCGCGTCTGGCCGGCCGCGCCATCGATTTCCAGCGGAAACGGCGACCCGCCGGCTGCCTTGAGCTGCAGCACGTTGCCCGTGCGCCCTTCGGCCGTCAGCGACTGGCCCTTGTAACGGCCTTTGACGCGATAGCTGAGCGGCAGGTCGCCGCGGCTGGAGTCGTAGCTCACGTCCGCGTGCATGTCGACCCCGAGGTGCTTGGCCAGGAAATCAACCGCGCCGCCGTCGACCTCCATCAGGCCGATGACGGGCACCGTGCCAGGATCGGAGGTGTCCTTGCCAAGCGCCCAGGTACGGCGCCCGTCGGCCTCCATCTGAAGGCCCAGCGTTGGCGAGACGAGCGCCAGCCGCGGAATCACGACCTTCTGCCTGATGAGGGGCCAGAGGCGGATGTCGAATTCGGCGCGCTCGGCCTTGACCAGGTAGGGGTCGCGCGCCCACGGCGGATTGGCGAACTCGATGCCGTCGGCCTTGATGGTGGCTCCGCGCAGCCCGAGCCCGACGTCGAGCCGGCGCGTGATCTCGAACTTGCGCCCGGTCTTTTCGCTGACATAGCGGTTCAGGGGTTCGCGCAGCGTGTCCCACGGAAAGAACGCCAGCACCACCGCCAGCAGGGCGAGCAGCAGCAAGAAGGCCCCCAGCACTTCGAGCCAGAGCGGTCCGTTGCGAAGCCGTTTGCGAAGGAGGACATTCGATGCCATCCCGTGTGAATAAACCGGTCGCGGCGCTTCGCGGGTCGGCAGCGGACCGCAAAAACCGTGAGCCATTGCCTACGAATGAAGAGATAAAGCGGCTTCGTCAGAACCCGCCTACAACACGCTTCCCCCGAACCCTGCATGATGCTTGCCGGCGAGGCATCAATCTCAATGCGCAGACACTCGCCAGCAGGAGTTCGCAGACACCTGCCAACGTCAGAGGAAGCGCGGTTCGGCATGGATACCAGATTGCAGACCTATATCGTCGAAGACAACCCCACGATCCGTGAAAACCTCATTGGCACTCTGGAAGAACTTACCTGCACGACGGTCGTCGGCTTTGCCGAAACCGAAGCACATGCGAGGCAGTGGCTGCACGACCATAGCGAAGAGTGGGATTTGGCGGTGGTCGATCTTTTTCTCAAGCAAGGCAGCGGGCTCGGCGTGCTCCAGGCCTGCACCACGCGCCGGGCCAATCAGAAGGTGGTGGTGCTCAGCAACTATGCGACGCCCGACATCCGGCGGCGCTGCGCCGAATTCGGTGTCGATGCGGTGTTCGACAAGTCGAACGAGATCGACGCACTGGTCGACTTCTGCATCCTCGAGGCAGCGGCTCACCGCCCCGCCGCGAACCCGGGCTGAAGAAAATAAAAAAGCGGCCGCAACGGGCCGCTTCTTCTTCGACACGGGGCTTTCGCCCTCAATCGATGAGCTTGTTCTTCAGCGCGTAGTACGTGAGGTCGCTGTTGGAAGACAGGTTCATCTTCTCCATCAGGCGCGTCCGGTAGGTGCTGACGGTCTTGACCGACAGCGACAGCGTCTTGGCAATATCGCCCGCGGTTTCGCCCTTGGCAAGTTTCAGGAACACCTGGAACTCCCGCTCCGACAGTTGTTCGTGCGGCGCAGCATCGTCCTTGCGGTCGAGCTGGCGTGCGAGCAACTCCGCCACGGCTGGCGTGATGTAGCGGCGGCCGAGCGAGATGGTGCGAATCGCATTGACGATCTCGATCGGGTCGCATTCCTTGTTGAGGTACCCGCTCGCGCCCTGCCGGATGAGATTCATCGCGTAGTGCTCTTCGGGGTAGCCACTCAGGATCAGGATGCCCACGTCCGGCGCCTTGGCGCGGATCATGGCAAGCGCGTCGATGCCGCTCTGCCCGGGCATGGAAAGGTCCATCACCAGCACGTCGAGTTCGGTGGTGCGCACCAGTTCGATGGCTTCGCGGCCACTGGCGGCTTCACCGGCCACGCGCAAGTCGACGTGTTCGGAGAAGAACTGCCTCAGGCCAGATCTCACGATGGCGTGGTCGTCCACAATTCCAATTTTGATCATCTGTTACTTTCTTCGTTGTGTCGCATCTGTGGAAGCTGCAACATGCCGGTCCCCTGCTAGTTATCGATTATTCACGAACTTGTGTTGAAAGCACCTTCGAAAGTTTCATGCACTGGTTAGCCCCTCCAAAAATGGCTGTGAGCCTCCTGCTCGCGGCGCTGGCTGCGCTGGCACTCGTTGGCATCAACGAGGCCGGCTACCGCCAGTCGAGCCGTGCCCTGGCGGACATCGGCGAGGCGCAAAAGGTGCGCGCCACGCTCAACCTCATCCTGCAGAACATGCTCGATGCCGAAACCGGCCAGCGCGGCTATCTCCTGACCGGCGAAACCAGTTACCGCCAACCCTACGACGCGGCGGTCAAACAGGTCGACGGGCATCTGGCCACGCTACGCCAACTTTACGCCGAACGGCCGGTCGAGCGTACGCAGTTGGCGGAGCTTTCCAAACACGTGCTGCGCAAGATCGCCGAAATGGACATGAGCGTGCGGCTGCGACAGGACGGCAAGGACGACGCCTGGAAGTTCGTCATCACGACAGATGTCGGGCGCGAGGAAATGGACGCCATCCGCAAAAGCGCCCTCGACCTGGTCGCAACCAGCAACAGGACCCTGAACGAAAGCCAGGTGCAGGTGATGAAGTCGCTGCAGCTCGCGCGCATCGGCACCGCCATCGTGGCGCTCGCGGCCTTTTTTGCGTTTTTCCTGTACCTGCGGCAGACGCATGCGCTGCGCTCCATCGGGGAGCGCCAGCAGGAAACGCTGCAGCGGGAACGCAATGCGCTCGAAGACGAGGTGCGCGAACGCACTGCGTCGCTGGCCGAGCTGGCCACCCACCTGCAGGACGTGCGCGAAACAGAGCGCGGCTATCTCGCGCGCGAACTGCACGACGAACTCGGCTCGCTGCTCACGGCGGCCAAGCTGGACGTCGCCCGGCTCAAGTCGAGACTGCTCGATGCGCCCGACGCCACCCAGCGGCTGCAGCATCTGACCGAACTCCTCAACAGCGGCATCGCGCTCAAGCGCCGCATCATCGAAGACCTGCGGCCCTCATCGCTTTCGAACCTCGGGCTGGTCGCGTCGCTCGAGATTCTCGGGCGCGAATTCGCCGAGCGCTCGGGCATCCAGGTGCAGATGGCGCTCGAACCCGTGACCATGGACGAATCGCGCCAGCTCACGATCTACCGCATGGTGCAGGAGAGCCTCACCAACATCGGCAAGTACTCGGAAGCCAGCGAGGCCACGATTGTCATGAAGAACTACGAGAACCACGTGATCGTGGAAGTCGCCGACAACGGGAAGGGCTTCGATCCCCAGCGCGTCCACCCCGCAACCCATGGCCTCGCGGGCATGCGCCACCGGGTCGAGGCCGCCCGCGGCAGGCTCACGATCTCGTCGACCCCGGGCCGGGGCACCCGCTTGACCGCCATGCTGCCCACGGTCAAGGTGCTCTGACGCGGCACTGCGGGCCGCGCCGCCGGCTCCCTTGCCCGATTCGCCGCACAGGCGGCGTCCGAGGGAACTCGGCCATCTCCTACGCACCCCGCGTCCGGTCGCTGACAGGGCCTGGCGAGGGGGGCACTTAAGGTTGCTTCCGAGCCGTTCATCTCATTCTTTTTTGAACGGGCCTTCTTAAAAACTACGAGCGAAGCCTCGAAGGAGTCCACATGTTGCATTACGCAGTGGTGTTTCTGGTCATCGCCCTGATTGCCGCCGTGTTCGGTTTCGGCGGCATTGCAGCCAGCGCTGTAGGGATCGCAAAGATCCTTTTCGTGATCTTCGCCGTGCTTGCCATCGCTAGTTTTCTGGCCGGCTTGCTCAGGCGCAAGTAGCGTCGTTACGATCGGCAGGCTCCCGCAATTCATCTCCCCGGAAAGGAAATTCTCATGAACACGACGACCAAGACTCCCTCGCAAATTGCCGACGAGGCGCGCCAGACTGCCAGCGACGCGGTCGACACGACCCGCGCCTATGCACAGAACGCAGTGAATGCGGCCGGCGAGAAGGTGCGCGAACTGCGCCGCGATGCGGAACCCGCGGTCGAGCAACTGGCAGCGCGCGTGCAGCAGGCAGTGCAGCGCGGCCTCGATGCGGCCTCGACCACGAGTGCCCGTGCCCAGCGCCGGCTCGAACAGGCTGCCGACGTCACCGGCCGCTATATCTCCGACCAGCCCGTGCGCTCGGTGCTGATTGCCGCCGCAGCCGGTGCCGCAATCACCGCTCTCATCGTGCTGGCCAGCCGCAACCGTCGGGACGACTACTGATCCGCTGCTGCTGATACGCCGTTCCAACGATCCCCCGCACCATGCTGCATCCGATCTTTTCCACGGTGCTCGGGCATCCGGAACTCATTGCCGAACACGCGGCGAACTACGCGGCCCTGGTCAGGCAGGAAGCCTCCGAGGCCGGGCGCGGCATTGTCGCGCGCATCGTGGCTGGCGTACTGGCGGCGGCCAGCGCCATGCTGGCGCTGGGGCTCATCGGCGTTGCGGTGCTGATGGGCGTGCTGCATGGCAGCTTCCACTGGGTGCTGGTGGCCGTTCCCGGCGTGGCGCTGGTGCTTGCCGGCATCTGTGCCTGGCTCGCCGCGCGTCCGTTTCCGGCCTACGGGTTCGACGATCTGCGCGAGCAGGTCCATGCGGACCTGACGGCATTGCACGAAGCAGGGGCCCGCCATGAACGACGCTGAGCGCAGTTTTCTCACGCCGAAGGAGCGGCTTGCCATTTCGCGCCAGGCGCTCGTCCGAGAGTTGAACGGCGACGACGAGCCGGACGACCGTCTCCGCGGCAGGCTCAGCGCGGCGCAGCAAGAGCCGGCGGGAATGCCCGACGTCGACGATGCCGGGGACCCCGGCCACCCGTTCCGCGGGCACCGAAGATGGGTCTCGATGGCACGCAGCATGACCGAGCGCTGGTGGCGCCGCCATCCGGCCCATGCAATGGGCCAGCTTGCCCGGCCGGTGCTCGAGCACTATGCCCGCAAGGAGCCGGCCAAGCTCATGGCAATCGCTGCGGCCACGGGCGCGGCGATCGTGCTTCTCAGGCCATGGCGCGTGCTCTCCTTCACGGCGGTGCTGGCGGCTGTGCTCAAGACATCCGACGTGGCTGACGTCGTCAACACGTTGATGCAGAAAAACACAAGCCCACGAAAGGACCCTCCATGAATGCCCACGTTTCCACTGCCGCGAAGCCGGCAGAACACCAGCGCCTGGTGCTCGACGAAAAAGCCATCGGCGAGGCAGCCAAGAGCCTCGACGAAGGAGCGGTCACGCCGAGCTACGGCCCCTGGCGGGATGACGTGGTGAAGCTGCTGAACGACGCACTCGCCACCGAACTGGTCTGCGTGCTGCGCTACAAGCGCCACTACTTCACCGCCAACGGCGTGTCGTCGCCGAAGATCGCCGAAGAATTCCTGGTGCATGCCAATGCGGAGTCGGGCCATGCCGACCGCATTGCGGAACGCATCGTGCAGCTGGGCGGCGAGCCCGACTTTTCGCCCACCCACCTGCTCGACCGCAGCCACGCGGACTACGACGAATCCACCGAGCTGCAGGCCATGGTGCGCGCCAACCTCGTGGCCGAGCGCATCGCCGTCGAGACCTACCGGCAGATGATCAACCTGATCGGCGACAAGGACCCGACGACCCGGCGCATGCTTGAAGACATTCTTTCCGACGAGGAAGAGCATGCCGACGAGTTGAAGGACTGGCTCGGGCACTGACAGGGCCCCAGGCAGGCCGCCATCGAGACAAAAAGCCCGGACGAACCGGGCTTTTTCTTTTTACTTGGCAAGGAACCGAGAAAACGGTCAGCCCCTCACCTCGAGCTGGTTGTTCACCGAGGTCACGCCCTGCACGCCCTTGGCGATCTCCTCGGCACGCGCCTTGGCAGCGGCATTGGGGGCCGGCCCCTTCAGGCTCACGACGCCGCCCTTGGTGTCGACGTCGATCTTGATGGCGCTCAGGTCCGGATCCTTCGCGAGGCCCGCGGAAACCGATGAGGTGATCGCGGCATCGTCCACGGTCGCGGTCATGGCGGCGCCAGCGCTCTTGGCGGCGTCCTTCAGGTTGGCCATCCCTTCCTTCACCTCGGCGGTGGTGTTGGAGGCGTCGATCTTGGCCTTCGCATCCTTGACGGCCTCTCCGGTCTTGGCAGCAGCGGTGTCGGCGGCCTTTTCGGTCTTCGAGATGGCGCTGTCGAGCTTCTCGCCGGCCGTGCGGTTGTCCGACTTGTCGCATGCGGCGAGTGTCAGTGCGGTGCCAGCCATCAGTACGTAGAGCCATGCGCGCGGGAACGGCATCGCGGTGGTTTGTCGAGTCTTGTTCATTTGAAATCCTCCAAACGCTCATGGGAGCGGGGAAAAAAGGCATGGCCACGGCAGTAGCCTTCCCCACTCTAGCTTCCATGCGGGCCAGCCAGGGGGTGGCCGGCGGCCCGAAATCCTGTAGGACAGAAAAGGTCAAGCCGTGACGATCCAGCCTTCGAGCGGATCGAACCGCTGCGGCAGGCCATAGCCCGGCCCGGGTGTGGAGGCGCGCTGTGCGCTCCAGGCCGCCTGTACCAGGCAAAGCACCGCATCAATGTGGTCGCCGCGGGCGTCGCCCAGCAACTCGCTGCGCTGCGCGCGGTTGAGCTCCAGCCGCAGGCCGAGCCGCGAAGCGCCTGCCTCGAGCGCGGTGAGCAGGTCGCCTCGCGCCGCCAGCCGCTCGGGCGTCTGCCTGGCCAGCTCATCGCTCTTGTAGCTGCGACGCCCGATCAGCTCGCGGGCCAGCAGCCCCGGATAGGCTTCCAGCGCCACGCGGCCCCGGTGGCTGCCGGCGTGCAGGCCCGGCAGGCTCGCGCCCGCGGCCAGCAGAGGCGGCACGCCGGCATGGAGCATGAAGGCGACCGGCGGGTTGACCCATTTCATCGACGTGCTCGAACCGGCGGGCGCGTCGGTCGCCCGGTGTGCGAACTTGCCGCCGACCGGACGGGCCGCGCAGAAGGCGGCAAAGGTGGCACGGATGTCGGCGCGGCGGAGGCTGGCGTAGTGGGCCATGAGCGCACCCCACTCTTGCGGCCAGCGCAGATGCTCGACCAGTTCGCGCGGGAGGCCGAACGGAAAATCGAAGCCGCCGATCCATTCCGGTTCGGTGCGCAGCCACCGGGCCCAGGCATCGAGGGTCGTGAAGCGCTGCAGGCCCGCCAGCGCCAGGGTGCCCGCATCGCCGATGCTGCCCATCGCCACGACGATCGGTTTGCGCGGCGTGGGTGCGCATGAAAAATCGCAGCCGATGAGCAGCATCGCGCCAGCCCCTCACCCCAGCGCAAGCGCCACCACACCGGCGGCGATGAATGCGGCGCCCAGCAGCCGCAGCAGGCGGTCGCCCTCGCGCAGCAGATGGCCGCCGATCAGCGCTGCGAAGAGCATCGAAACCTCGCGTGCCGGCGCGACGTGCGAAATGGGCGCCTGCTGCACGGCATAGAGCACCAGCACGTAGGAGACCGGACTGATCGCAGCCACCAGCAGCGCGTACTTCCATTGCGCGCGCCACATGCGCGCGGTCGTGGCGCGGTCGTGCAGTGCCGCGGGCAGCAACAGGCCCACCCGCACGAAGTTGCCGAAGTAGTCGAGCAGGATCGGCGACATCGCCAGGAATTTGACCGCATAGCTGTCGGCCACCGTGTAGGCCGCGATGAAGGCCCCGGTCAGCACGCCGTAGCGGATGCCTTTCTTCACCCGCTCGCGCTGGACGGGGTCGTGCTTCTTGCGCCACAGGCCCGGACCGCCCGCCACCAGGAACACGCCGAGCACCACGCCCGCAATGCCTGCAACGCCCATCAGGCTGATGCGTTCGCCAAGGAACAGGATCGCAACCAGCGACGACAGCAGCGGGCCCGAGCCGCGCGCCAGCGGATAGACCACCGTGAGGTCGGACTTGCGATAGCCGCGCAGCAGGATGACGTAGTAGAAGACGTGCAGCACGCCGCTCAGCGCGATGAACCCCCACTCCGTGTAACCCCAGCCCGGCACCACGCTCCAGCCCAGTGCGATGCCCACGGGGGCCCACACGACGGCCATGAGCACGCCGCTCTGGAAAGCGAAGCGCGCATCGCCGTTCGCCTTCTTGGCGGCGATGTTCCAGCTGGCGTGGATGATCCCGGCGAGCAGGATCAATGCGAAGGCTGAGAGCGGCACCCGGCTTATGCGAGGCCGGAAGAAAGCGAAGTGCCGGCCGCGGGTGCCACGCTCTTCAGTGGCGGCCGACGATGGCTGCGGTGGCCATCAATTCTTCGAGCAAGGCTAGCGACACCTTGCCCGACACCGCGTACGGGTTGAGCTCGGGCTTTTCCGAGTACTTGAGCAGCGTCGAGGCATTGAGCTTGGAGAGGTTGACCTGCCCCATGGTCCAGCCGCCGAAGCGGCGCTCGGAAATTTCTTCATAGTGCAGCAGCACCACGTCCTTGTGGCGCGCATCGCGCTGGATGTGGCCGTACAGCTCGCTGACGGCCGTGCGCCCGCCTTCGATGGCTTGCAGGAACGTGCCGGCGCCGTAGCAAAGAATGCCGGTGATGCCGCAGGCCGTGTTGTGCGCGCGCGATTGCGCGAGGATGGCTTCGACGGCCTCGGGGCTGTTGTCGACGGCGCGGCTGGCGTAGAGAAGTCGGACGAGCATGATCAGGCCTCCCGCTGGGCCGCCCCAAGGGAGGCCTGCACCCCCTCGGGGGGCAGCGAATACACGAAGTGATGAGCGTGGGGGTTCACATTCAGCTCCTTCTCGGCAGGAGGGAAAGAAATTCGCGACGCAGGCTCGGGTCCTTGAGGAACACGCCGCGCATCACGGAGTTGATCATCTTGCTGTCCATTTCCTTCACGCCGCGCCAGGCCATGCAGAAATGCTCGGCTTCCATCACCAGCGCCAGGCCGTCCGGCTGCGTCTTTTCCTGGATCAGGTCGGCCAGCTGCACCACGGCTTCTTCTTGGATCTGCGGACGGCCCATGACCCATTCGGCAAGGCGGGCGTACTTGGACAGGCCGATGACGTTGGTGTGCTCGTTCGGCATGATGCCGATCCACAGCTTGCCGATGATCGGGCAGAAGTGGTGCGAGCAGGCGCTGCGCACGGTGATCGGGCCGACGATCATCAGCTCGTTCAGATGCTCGGCATTCGGAAACTCCGTGAGCGAAGGCGGCGCCACGTAGCGGCCCTTGAACACTTCGTTGAGGTACATCTTGGCCACCCGGCGCGCGGTGTTGCCGGTGTTGTGGTCGTTCTCGAGATCGATCACCAGGCTTTCGAGCACGCCCTTCATCTTCACCTCGACCTCGTCGAGCAGGGACTCGAGCTCGCCGGGCGCGATGAACTCGGCAATGTTGTCGTTGGCGTTGAAGCGCTTGCGCGCGGCCGTCAGGCGCTCGCGGATCTTCACGGAGACGGGTGTGCCCTCGTCGTCGTTGTTGCCATCAGGGCGCGGTTCCACGTCGGTTTTCCTCAGCATCCGCGCATGGTATCAGCGAACGCATTTTGGCTGCCGGGGCGGGAGAAGCAGCGCGCAGGGTGCGAAGCGCGCCGGCTCGGGCCTCAGGGCAGCGTGAAATCGGCCACCAGCGGAAGGTGGTCGGACATCCGCGCCCAGATCGGGCCCCGCGGCACCGAGCAGGCCACCTGCTCGAGTTGCCGCGCGTAGATGAAATCAAGCTGCGCCACGGGCAGGCGCGAAGGATAGGTGAGCGTCGGCGGGCCGCGCAGGTCGCTGGTGTCGCGCAGGCCCATGGCATTCATGGCGTGGCGCATGCGCGCGCCCCAGTCGTTGAAGTCGCCCGCGACGACCACCGCCTCGCCCGTCGGCACTTCGCGTTCGATGAACTCGCGCAACCGGGCCACCTGCCGCACCCGGCTGCCCTTGATGAGCCCCAGGTGCACCACGATGGCATGCACCGGACGGTCCTCCACCTCGATGACGACGTGCAGCAGCCCGCGCTGCTCGAAGCGGTGGTCCGAAATGTCCTGGTGGCCGCTGCGGATCACCGGCCAGCGGGTGAGCAGCGCATTGCCGTGCTCCCCGTGGCGCGTGACGGCATTGGTTTCGTAGACGGCGGTATAGCCCTCGGGCGCCAGAAAATCGGCCTGGGGCATCTCGGGCCAGCGCGCAAAACGCGCCTGCGCCTGCCGGTTCATCTTGCGCACCTCTTGCAGGCAGACGATGTCGGCGTCGAGCTGCTCGATGGCATGCCCCAGGTTATGGATCTCGAGGCGCCGGGCAGGCCCGATGCCCTGCACACCCTTGTGGATGTTGTAGGTCGCGACCCGAAGCGTGTGTGCCGGCAGGTTCATCGCGCAAATTCTGGCAGCAACAGAATGGCTTCGGCATTCGACGGGGAAAAGCACGCGTCGGCGGCCTCGCGGTACGGCAGCCATTTCCAGGCCGTGTGCTCGCGGGGGGCGAGCGTGGGCACCACGCGCTCGGGCACGCAGAGCCCGAACAGGTGCTCGGTGTTGTGCGTGATGCCCGGTTCGTAGCGCGCACGCCAGCCCGGGTAGATTTCGTAGACGTTGCGCAGCTGCCAGTCGACCAGTTGCGCTGCCAGCGGGCTGCCCTCCCCGCACTGGATGCCGGTTTCTTCCGCCACCTCGCGCGCCGCGGTGAGCGCGAGCGGCTCGTCGGCTACGTCCTTGCTGCCGGTGACCGACTGCCAGAACTCGTGGGCGTCGGCGCGCCGGATCAGCAGCACCTCGAGCGCGGGCGTGTGAATGACGACCAGCACCGACTCCGGAATTTTCCAGGGCCGGGCGATGGTCGTCATGGGCGCATCAGGCGGGCTGCTGGACGTTGCGCAGCCGGATGTGCAGTTCGCGCAGCTGCTTTTCGTCCACCGGGCTCGGCGCCTGCGTGAGCAGGTCTTGCGCGCGCTGGGTCTTGGGGAAGGCGATCACGTCGCGGATCGACTCGGCGCCAGTCATGAGCATGACGAGGCGGTCCAGGCCGATGGCGATGCCGCCGTGCGGCGGCGCGCCGTATTGCAGCGCGTCCAGCAGGAAGCCGAACTTGAGCTGCGCGTCCTCGGCATTGATCTTGAGCGCGCGGAACACCTTGCTCTGCACTTCCTCGCGATGGATACGCACCGAGCCGCCGCCCATCTCGATGCCGTTGAGCACCATGTCGTAGGCCTTGGCAATGCACTTCTCGGGCGCGGTGTCCATGAGGTCTTCATGGCCGTCCTTCGGTGCGGTGAACGGGTGGTGCACGGCCGACCAGCGCTGGCCTTCCTCGTCGAACTCGAACATCGGGAAGTCGACCACCCACAGCGGCGCCCAGCGGTCGTCGAACAGGCCGCTCTTCTTGCCGAAGGCGCTGTGGCCGATCTTCACGCGCAGCGCGCCGATGGCGTCGTTGACGACCTTTTCCTTGTCGGCCCCAAAGAACAGGATGTCGCCGTTGCGGGCACCCGTGCGGGCAATGATTTCGGCCAGCGCCGCATCGTCGAGGTTCTTGACGATGGGGCTCTGCAGGCCTTCGCGACCGGCCTGCGCGTCATTGACCTTGATGTAGGCCAGGCCCTTGGCACCATAGATCTTGACGAACTCCTGATAGGCGTCGATCTCGCCGCGCGAGAGGCCGCCTTCGGCACCGCCGCCCGGCACGCGCAGCGCGACGACACGGCCGCCCTTCATGGTGGCGGCATTCGAGAACACCTTGAATTCGACGCGCTTCATGAGTTCGGTGAGCTCAGTGAATTCAAGCTTCACGCGCAGGTCGGGCTTGTCCGAGCCGTACTTGAACATCGCATCGCCGTAGCTCATGGTCGGGAACACCGGCAGGTCGATGCCCGCGGCGTTGCGGAACACGGTGCGGATCATGCCCTCGAACATCTCGCGGATTTCTTCTTCGGCCAGGAAGGAGGTCTCGATGTCGATCTGCGTGAACTCCGGCTGGCGGTCGGCGCGCAGGTCTTCGTCGCGGAAGCACTTCACGATCTGGTAGTAGCGGTCATAGCCGGCCACCATCAAGAGCTGCTTGAAGAGCTGGGGCGACTGCGGCAGCGCGAAGAAGCTGCCGTCGTGCACGCGGCTGGGCACGAGGTAGTCGCGCGCGCCTTCGGGCGTGGACTTGCCGAGCATCGGGGTCTCGATGTCGATGAAGCCGTTGGCATCGAGGAACTTGCGCGTTTCCATCGTCACCTTGTAGCGCAGCATCATGTTGCGCTGCATCACCGGGCGGCGCAGGTCGAGCACGCGGTGCGTGAGGCGGGTGGTTTCCGACAGGTTGTCGTCATCCAGCAGGAACGGCGGCGTGACCGACGGGTTCAGCACCTTGAGTTCGTGGCACAGCACTTCGATCTTGCCGCTCTTGAGCTGATCGTTGGTGGTGCCTTCGGGGCGGGCGCGCACCAGGCCGGTGATCTGCACGCAGAACTCGTTGCGCAGGTTTTCGGCCACGGCGAAGGTGGCGGCGCGGTCGGGGTCGCACACCACCTGCACGTAGCCTTCGCGGTCGCGCACGTCGACGAAGATCACGCCGCCATGGTCGCGGCGGCGGTTGACCCAGCCGCACAGGGTGACGGTTTGGCCCATCAGGGCTTCGGTCACAAGACCGCAATAGTGAGTACGCATGGCCATATCTTGAATTCCGGCGCCGCGAAGGCGCGTTTTTTTACTTGATCGCGAGGGACGAGGGGCCGCCGGGAACGACCACCCCCATCGAGACGATGTACTTGAGCGCTTCGTCCACGCTCATCTTCAGTTCGATGCAGTCGCTGCGCTTGAGCATCACGAAATAACCGCCCGTGGGATTGGGCGTGGTCGGAACGTAGACGCTGAGATAGTCGCCGCCGCCCAGGTGCTCGACCACGTCGCCACCGGGCGTGCCGGTCACGAAGGCGATGGTCCAGACCCCCTCGCGCGGCCACTGCACCAGCACGGCGGTCCGGAAGGCATTGCCGTTCTCGGAAAACAGCGTGTCGGACACCTGCTTGACGCTGGAGTAGATCGAGCGCACGACCGGAATGCGCCGCACCACGGCGTCGCCCCAGCCGAGCAGGCGCTTGCCTACGAAATTGCTCGCAATGGCGCCCACGCCCAGCAGGATGGCCAGCGTGAGCAGCACGCCGAGCCCGCGCACGTTGTTGTCGTACAGCCATTTCTGCCAGACCGACGGCAGCACCCAGAGCGTCTGGTCCAGCGTGTCGATGATCCACTTCAGCACCGCCAGGGTGATGAACAGCGGCACGATCACCAGCAAGCCGGAAAACAGCCATTTGCGCAGGGCGAGCATGGTGTGTGTTCTCAGGCGCCCTTGGCGGCTGCTGCAGGGGCTGGCGCCGGAGCAGGACTGGGCGCGGGGGCAGGGCTCGAAGCTTCCGCGGTCTTGGCGGCCGCGGCCGGCGCAGCGGCGGCGTCGCCATTGGTCGCCGCCGGGGCCGTTGCGGGCTCGGCCTTCTTGCCGCCGCCATCGCGGAAATCAGTTACATACCAGCCGGAACCCTTGAGCTGGAAACCGGCGGCGGTGACTTGCTTCTCGAACGCACTCGCGCCGCACGTCGGGCACACCGTGAGCGGCGCATCGGACATTTTCTGCAGGGCGTCCTTGGCAAAGCCGCAGGCGCTGCACTTGTAGGCGTAAATGGGCATTGGAATTGAGTGGAAAAAGCGGCGCGGATTCGGCGTAAAAGCCTGGCAAAGGCCGCTCGCAAAGCCCTCGATTATAAGGGCCGCCCCGCCAACCGGCGCGTCTTCAGGCCGGTTCCGTGGCCAGCAGCCGGTGCGGCGTGCGTGTATTGGCCACCCACTGCGGCGCCAGCGATCCGGCCACCATGCCGGTGAACGAGGCGAGCACCCCGGCCAGCTGGGCCGGAAATGCCGTGCCCCAGGGCAGCGCCAGGAACAGCAGCCAGACACCGATGCCGAACAGGATCGAGGCGACAGCGCCCTGGGTGGTGGCGCGGCGCCAGTACAGCCCGCACACCAGCGGCACGAAGGCGCCGACCAGCGGCACCTGGTAGGCGCCGGACACCAGCTCGTAGATGGGCGTGCCCTGCATGCGGATGGCATAGGCCAGCACAGCCGCGCTGAAGACCAGCACGGTGATGCGCATGGTCATGAGGTTCTGGCGGTCGGTTCCCGAGGGCCGGAACTGGCGCCAGATGTTCTCGGTGAACGTGACGCTCGGCGCCAGCAGGGTGGCCGAAGCGGTCGACTTGATGGCCGACAGCAGCGCGCCGAAGAACAGCACCTGCATCACGAAGGGCATCTTCTCGAGCACCAGCGTGGGCAGCACCTTCTGCGGATCTTCCTTCAGCAGCGCGGCGGTCTGCTCCGGCATGATCAGGAGCGCGCTCGCCACCAGGAACATGGGGACGAACGCGAAAAGAATGTATGCCACGCCGCCGATCACCGGTCCCCGCGTGGCGGCCTTGGTGCTGTTGGCGGACATGACGCGCTGGAACACGTCCTGCTGCGGAATGGAGCCCAGCATCATCGTGATGGCCGCGGCAAAGAAGAACACCATGTCGTGCCAATTGGGCTCGGGCCAGAACTTGAAGAGGTCCTTGCTGACCGCGAAGGCCACCACCTTGTCGGCACCGCCGGCCATGTTGCCGGCGAACATGGCGATTCCGGCAAGCCCCGCGACGAGGATGATCATCTGGATGAAATCGGTCACCGCCACCGACCACATGCCGCCGAACAGGGTATAGGCCAGGATCGAGACCACCCCGATCACCATGCCCACCGGAATGCTGATGGCGCCGGCCGAGAGCACGTTGAACACCAGCCCCAGCGCCGTGACCTGCGCCGACACCCAGCCCAGGTAGCTCAGCATGATGATGAGCGAGCAGGCCACCTCGACACCGCGGCCATAGCGCTCGCGGTAGTAGTCGCTGATGGTCAGGAGCGTCATGCGGTAGAGCTTGCCCGCGAAGAACAGCCCGACCAGGATCAGGCAGGTGCCGGCACCGAAGGGGTCTTCGACCACCCCGTTCAGCCCGCCCTCGATGAACTTGGCCGGAATGCCGAGCACCGTTTCGGACCCGAACCAGGTCGCGAAGGTGGTCGTCACGATCATGTAGAGCGGTAGATGCCGCCCCGCAATGGCGAAGTCGGTGGTGTTCTTCACCCGCTTGGCGGCGTAAAGGCCGATCGCGATGGTGACCAGCAGATAAACGACAACCAGCGTCAACAACACGGGGACTCTCCTCTAGAACAACTTCACGCGCACCAGCACCTGCATGGCGAGCAACCCCAATACAAATCCCATGCCACCGTAGAGGATGGCCTGCAGCAGCCGGTTGGTGCGCTTCTGCGCGGCCAGCAGTTCCAGCAGCTCGCGGCGGTGGTCGGCGGGCCGATTTTCAAGGAAATCGTGCAGCAGCCGCGGCAATTGGGGCAGCAATTTTGCATAGCGCGGCGCCTCGGCCTTGAGCTGCTCGAACAGCTTCCTGGGCCCGATCTGGTCGACCATCCATTTTTCCAGGAAGGGCTTGGCGGTATGCCAGAGGTCGAGCTCGGGATCGAGCTGGCGGCCCAATCCCTCGATGTTGAGCAGGGTTTTCTGCAGCAGCACCAGCTGCGGCTGGATCTCGACGTGGAAGCGGCGCGAGGTCTGGAACAGGCGCATCAGCACCATGCCGAGCGAAATTTCCCGCAGCGGCCGGTCGAAGTAGGGCTCGCAGACGGTGCGGATCGCCGCCTCCAGCTCGTCGATGCGGGTGCCTTCGGGCACCCAGCCGCTTTCGAGGTGAAGCTCGGCCACGCGCTTGTAGTCGCGCCGGAAAAAGGCCACGAAGTTCTGCGCGAGGTACTCCTTGTCCGACTCGGTCAGCGTGCCGATGATCCCGAAGTCGAGCGAAATGTAGCGCCCGAAGGTCTCGGGCACGAGGCTCACCTGGATGTTGCCCGGGTGCATGTCGGCGTGAAAGAAGCCGTCGCGAAACACCTGCGTGAAGAAGATGGTGACGCCGTCGCGCGCCAGCTTGGGAATGTCGACGCCGGCCGCACGCAGGCGGTCGAGCTGGGCAATGGGCACGCCGTTCATGCGCTCCATCACGATCACCTCGGGGTGGCAGAAGTCCCAGAACATCTCCGGGATCAGTACCAGGTCGAGTTCGACCATGTTGCGACGCAGCTGGGCCGCATTGGCCGCCTCGCGCACCAGGTCGAGCTCGTCGTGCAAGTACTTGTCGAACTCCCCCACCACCTCGCGCGGCTTCAGGCGCTTGCCGTCGGGCGAGAGCTTCTCGACCCAGCCGGCCATCATGGCCATGAGCGCCAGGTCTTTCTCGATCACGCCGCGCATGTTGGGCCGCAGCACCTTGACCGCGACCTCGCGCACCTCGCCCTCGTTGGTGCGGATGGTCGCGAAGTGGACTTGCGCGATCGACGCGCTGGCAATCGGCGTCTCGTCGAACTGCACGAACACGTCGCCCACGGGACGGCGGAAGGCCCGCTCGATGGTCGCGATGGCCACGGACGAGGGGAACGGCGGCACGCGGTCTTGCAGGAAGGCGAGTTCGTCGGCGATGTCGGGCGGCAGCAGGTCGCGCCGGGTCGACAGCACCTGGCCGAACTTGACGAAGATCGGGCCCAGCCGTTCGAGCGCCTCGCGCAGCCGCTGGCCGCGGGGCGCATCGAGATTGCGCCCGATGGAAACGACGCGCGCCACCACGCGCAGCCAGGGTTTCTGGAAGCTCGTGAGCACGAGCTCGTCCAGGCCGTAGCGCAGCGCGACCCAGACGATGAAAATTCCGCGGTAGAAGCGCCTCATTCGGGCGTGCTCGCCGAGCCGGCCGACGAACCGCCGGCCTGCCGGGGCTTGCGATCGCCGACGAACTGGCGCAGTGCGCCCACGACCCGGCGCGCGCCATTGGAAATGGTGTGCGCCGGCACGTCACCGACCAGGCGGGCGAGGTCGTCCTCGACATCCCAGCGCACGTGGTCGACCAGCCAGTTGACCTCGGCCGCGAGCTGCACGTCGCCGATGATCTGCACCGAAGGCTTGCCGCCGCGCAGCGTGGCACGGGCCAGCTCGAAGGGGGATTCGTCGGTGACGGTGAGCGTGAGCTCGGGCACCGATCCGGCGGGCGCCAGGTCGAGAAGGCCGGCGGGCGTGGCTACCAGCTCCATCGTCACGAAGCGCCACTGGAAGCGCACCACCCGCCCCTGCTGCCGGAGCAGCCGCTGCTGGGCCTCGGGCTCCTGCTGCAGCACATGGTTCAGAAACAGCACCGCGCGATGCTGGATCTCGTGCACCGCCCAGGCGGGCGGCTGCAGACGTTCGCCGATGCGATTGAACAGATCGTCGAGAAAAGAAAATGGGGACGATGGTGTGGCCATGTCCCCATTATCGGTTCTGCGGACGGCCTCCCGGCCGCTGGAATGCGCTTACTGCAGCGCTTGCACGCCCGCCACCAGCCAGCCGCTGGTGCCGCTGGTGGGCTTGGTCATGTTCCAGACTTCGCGGAACGGGCCCGGGCCGGCGGAAGCATCTTCGCGGATCATGCCGGAGAACTCCACGCTCGCCATGTAGACATCGGCCAGTTGCTCGATGCCCAGCAGCTTGGCGTCGAGCATCACGACTTCGGTCTTGTTCGAGGCGCCGCCGGTGTGGCTGGCGCGATCGGCCAACTGGGTGCGGATCTCGTCGACCATGCCGTCGGTCATCATCGAGCGCAGGGTCGTGACGTCGGCGCGGTCCCATGCGTCCTGCAGGGTCACGAAGTTGCGCTTGGCGGCGCTGAGGAAGCCGTCCACGTCGAAGCCGACCGGAATGCCCCACGACTGCGAACCCGACAGTGCCGAACCGATCATGCTGCCGCCGGCCGCAGCACCTGCCGCGGAAAGGCTGCTGCCATGCCGCTCATCGGCATGTGCGGGCGTGGCGTCGAAGGCGCTCGTGTTGCGCTCCCATGGCCGCGCCGACGCGTCGTTGCCGACGTTGGCGGGGCTGTACTGCGCCGGGGAACCGGCATTCGCCGGATTGCCCGCGCCTTCGAAGGCAAAGCCGCCTGGGCGGTTCGCGCCCGACGAGGCTGCCGAACGCGCCTTGAACATGCGCCAGACGAACAGCGCGGCCATCACGAGCAGCCCGATCAGAAGGATGTTGGCAAAGCCGGCGCCGAGGCCCAGCGAATTCGCGAGCCAGGCCAGACCCAGGCCGGCGGCGAGGCCACCGAGCATGGCGCCCCATGGACGCTTCGGAGCCGCGGCGGCGGGCGCCGGCGTGGCCGGCTTCGGCGCTGCGTTGGTTGCGCTTTGCTGCGTGGGCGCGGTGGGCGATGCGGATTCGCGCTGCGTCACGTTGGACGACTGGCGACCGACCGACTTGCCGCCGCCGATGCGGGCCGCATCGGCTTGCACGCTGACCAGGGCCAGCACGCAGGCCAGGAACAAAGAACTCAAACTTTTCATGTCGTCTCCTCTTTTGAGCGAAGAATTCGCGTCATCAACACTTGATTCCAACATGAAGGGCGACCACGCCACCCGTCATGTTGTGATAGTCCACATGCCCGAAACCGCCCTCTTTCATGAGGGTCTTGAGTTCGTCCTGCGCGGGGTGCATCCGGATGGATTCGGCCAGGTAGCGATAACTCGCGTCATCGCCCGCCACCAGCTTGCCCAAGCGCGGCAGGACGTTGAACGAGTACCAGTCGTAGGCCTTGGCGAGCGGCTTGGCGACCTTCGAGAACTCGAGCACCAGGAGCTTGCCGCGCGGCTTGAGCACGCGGTTCATCTCCTTCAGGGCCATGTCCTTGTGCGTCATGTTGCGCAGGCCGAATGCCACGGTCACGACGTCGAAATAGTCGCTCGGGAACGGCAGTTTTTCTGCGTCGCACACCAGGGTGGGCAGCGCCACTCCGGCATCGAGCAAGCGGTCGCGGCCGGTACGCAGCATGGCTTCGTTGATGTCGGTGTGCACCACCTGGCCGCTGGCGCCGACCTTCTTGGAGAAGGCCAGCGCGAGGTCGCCAGTGCCGCCCGCGATGTCGAGCACGCGCCAGCCTTCGCCCACGTTGGCCACCATCACGGTGTAGGCCTTCCATGCGCGGTGCAGCCCCATCGACATCAGGTCGTTCATGAGGTCGTAACGTGTGGCGACGGAATCGAAGACGCCGCGGACACGTTGCGCTTTCTCGCTTTCGTCGACTTTTTCGAAGCCGAAGTGGGTGGTGCTCATGAGCCTGATATTAGGGCGGAAGCTCACACCTCAAGAACGCGACCCTCCGAAGCCGGCGGGCTTTTGTTGCTTTTTCTTCAAATAGCGGGGCGCCGCAGGGCGCGCCGCGTCTGCGTGCGAGGCTATCTTTTCGGTAGCGGAAGCCGTTGTGCTCAATGGCTGCTGCAGGCGGAACCGCCCTTGTCGATCATTGGTGCGTCGCGGTCGACACCGGCCGCAGCGAGCCGGCGTTCGTATTCGGCCCAGAGTTCGGCCTCTTTGGCGCCGAGCTCGTACAGCAGGTTCCACGAGAAGATGCCGGTGTCGTGCCCGTCGCTGAAGACCGGTTGCACAGCGTAGTTGCCCACCGGCTTCAGATCGACCAGTTCGACGTCGCGCTTGCCGGTCTGCAGGATTTCCTGCCCCGGACCATGGCCCTGCACTTCTGCGGACGGCGAGTAGATGCGCATGAGCTCGAACGGAATGCGGAAGGTGGCACCGTCGGAAAACCCGACCTCGAGCACGCGCGACTGGCCATGCACGGTAATCGATTGCGGCGTCGGTGCGCCGGCTTGCAAACCTGCCATCAGAAGCTCCTTGTGCCCAGTCGCGCCATCATCGCACGCTCCAATTCGGGCAGGCGCACGGCCACGGCGGCCAGTTGGGCAGCATTCGCCTCGCGCTGCACCGGAGCCCAGACCGAGCCGGGAAAATGGGTGTCGTCGGCAAAGCGCGCAATCACGTGCCAATGCAGGTGCGGCACCATGTTGCCGAGCGCCGCGAGGTTGATCTTGGCCGGCGACAGATGCTCGCGCAGGCACTGCTCGACCACCGTCACGGCCTCCATGCAGAGCACGCGGTCGGCCGCGTCGAGATCGGAGAACTCCGCCGCATGCTCGCGCCAGATCACGCGGTAGAAGGCCGGAAAGCCCGCCTCTTCGGCATGGATGACGCGAAGCTTCGCGCCTTCGAACACGATGCGGCCCCCGGGGCCCTCGCAAAACGGACAGTTTTGCTGCACCTTCATACCAGCACCCTTTCGATCCCGCCTTGGTTGGCAGCGGCCACGTATTCCGGCATCCAGTCCTTGCCGAGGATCTTGTTGGCCATCTCGACCACGATGTAGTCGGCTTCGAGCAGGCCGTTGTTCAGGTCATTGCCATAGCGCGAGAGGCCCTGCAGGCAGCTCGGGCAGCTGGTCAGGATCTTGACGTTGTCCTTTTCGCCGACCTGGCCGTTCTCGCGCAAAGCGGCCTCGCCCTTCTTCAACTCCTCTTCCTTGCGGAAGCGGATCTGCGTCGAGATGTCGGGTCGCGACACGCCCAGCGTGCCGGATTCGCCGCAGCAGCGGTCGTTCTTGAGCACGTTGTCGCCCACCAGCGCCTTCACTGTCTTCATCGGGTCCTGCAGCTTCATCGGGCTGTGGCAGGGGTCGTGGTACAGGTAGCCGCCGCCGCCCGCATCCGCGAGCGTGATGCCCTTCTCGAGCAGATACTCGTGGATGTCGATGATGCGGCAGCCCGGAAAGATCTTGTCGAACTGGTAGCCCTGCAACTGGTCGTAGCAGGTGCCGCAGCTCACCACCACGGTCTTGATATCGAGGTAGTTGAGCGTGTTGGCCACGCGGTGGAAGAGCACGCGGTTGTCGGTGATCATCTTCTCGGCCTTGTCGAACTGTCCGCTGCCGCGCTGCGGATACCCGCAGCACAGGTATCCGGGCGGCAGCACCGTCTGCACGCCGGCATGCCAGAGCATGGCCTGCGTGGCGAGGCCCACCTGGGAGAACAGCCGCTCCGAGCCGCAGCCCGGAAAATAGAACACCGCTTCGGTTTCCGACGTGGTGGCCTTCGGGTCGCGGATGATCGGCACGTAGTCGGCATCCTCGATGTCGAGCAGCGCGCGCGCCGTCTGCTTCGGCAGGTTGCCCGGCATCTTCTTGTTGATGAAGTGGATCACCTGCTCCTTCACCGGCGCCGGCCCCAGCGTGGCCGGCGGGGCTGCCGTCTGCCTCTTCGCCAGGCCGCGCAGCAGGTCGTTGGCCAGGCGCTGCGCCTTGAAGCCGATGCCCACCATGCCGGCACGCACCGCCTTGATGGTCTGCGGGTTGGTCGCGTTGAGGAAGAACATCGCGGCCGCGTTGCCCGGGCGGAAGCTCTTCTGCCCCATCTTGCGCAGCAGGTTGCGCATGTTCATCGACACGTCGCCGAAGTCGATCTTCACCGGGCACGGCGTGAGGCACTTGTGGCACACGGTGCAGTGGTCGGCCACGTCCTCGAACTCTTCCCAATGCTTGATGCTGATGCCGCGCCGGGTCTGCTCTTCATACAGGAAGGCCTCGACCAGCAGCGAGGTTGCCAGGATCTTGTTGCGCGGGCTGTACAGCAGGTTGGCGCGCGGCACGTGGGTGGCACACACCGGTTTGCACTTGCCGCACCGCAAGCAGTCCTTCACACTGTCTGCAATGGCGCCGATGTCGCTCTGCTGCATGATCAGCGACTCGTGCCCCATGAGGCCGAAGCTCGGCGTGTAGGCGTTGGTCAGGTCGGCATGCAGCACGACGTTTTCGCCGGCGGGCGGGCGCACCAGCTTGCCCTTGTTGAAGCGGCCTTCGGGGTCGACGCGCTGCTTGTAGTCCATGAAGGGCTTCAGCTCCTCGTCGCTCAGGAATTCAAGCTTGGTGATGCCGATGCCGTGCTCGCCCGAGATCACGCCGTCGAGGCTGCGCGCCAGCGCCATGATGCGCACCACCGCGGCATGCGCGGTCTGCAGCATGTCGTAGTTGTCGCTGTTGACGGGAATGTTGGTGTGCACGTTGCCGTCGCCGGCATGCATGTGCAGCGCCACCCACACACGACCCTTGAGCACCTGCTTGTGGATGGCCACGCATTCGGCAACGATGGGCGCGAATTCGGCGCCGCTGAAGATCTCCTGCAGCGGCTGGCGCAGCTGGGTCTTCCAGCTGGCGCGCAGGGTGTGGTCCTGCAGCTGCGGAAACAGCGGGTCGACGTCGCGCAGCCATTCGGCCCAGAGCGCGCGCACGCTCTGCACCAGCGCCACGGCCTGCGCCACGCGGTCTTCGAGCAGCTCGGCCGCCGGAATCTCGTGCGCGTCGTCGGTCTTGCCGAGCGGCAGGTTGCCGCGCAGCAGGAAGGCCTCGAGCTCGTCGGTGAGCGCGAGCTTGTTCTGCAGCGAGAGCTCGATGTTGATGCGCTCGATGCCGTCGCTGTACTCGGCCATGCGCGGCAGCGGAATCACAACGTCCTCGTTGATCTTGAAGGCGTTGGTGTGCTTGCTGATGGCCGCCGTGCGCTTGCGGTCGAGCCAGAATTTCTTGCGCGCCTCGGGGCTGATGGCGATGAAGCCTTCGCCGCTGCGCGAATTGGCGATGCGCACCACTTCCGACGTGACGCGCGCCACGGCATCGGCATCGTCGCCCGCGATGTCGCCGAACAGCACCATCTTCGGCAGGCCGCCGTGCTTCTTCGACTTGGTGGCGTAGCCCACGGCCTTCAGGTAGCGGTCGTCCAGGTGCTCCAGGCCGGCCAGCAGCACGCCGGAGCGCTTCTGCTCGGCGAACATGAAGTCCTTGATCTCGACGATGCTGGGCACCGCATCCTTGGCGTTGCCGAAGAACTCGAGGCAGACGGTGCGCGTGTGCGCCGGCATGCGGTGAACGACCCAGCGGCAGCTGGTGATGAGGCCGTCGCAGCCCTCTTTCTGGATGCCCGGCAGGCCGGAGAGGAACTTGTCGGTCACGTCCTTGCCGAGGCCTTCCTTGCGGAAGGTGCGGCCGGGGATCTCCAGGCGCTCGGCGCGCAGCTTGGTCTTGCCGTCGGCGGCGTAATACTGCAGATCGAACACAGCGCTTTCGGCGTCGTGGATCTTGCCGAGGTTGTGGCCGATGCGCGTGACTTCGAGCCATTCGGCCTGCGGCGTCACCATGCGCCACGAAGCCAGATTGTCGAGCGCCGTGCCCCAGAGCACGGCCTTCTTGCCGCCTGCGTTCATCGCCACGTTGCCGCCGACGCACGAGGCCTCGGCGGAGGTCGGGTCGACCGCGAACACATAGCCGGCCCGCTCGGCCGCATCGGCCACGCGCTGCGTGACCACGCCCGCCTCGGTCCAGACAGTGGCCACGGGCGCATCGAGGCCGGGGAGCGAAACCAGTTCGACCTCGGTCATGGCCTCCAGCTTCTCGGTGTTGATGACCACGCTCTTCCACGTGAGCGGGATCGCGCCGCCGGTGTAGCCGGTGCCGCCGCCGCGCGGAATGATGGTGAGCCCCAGCTCGATGCAGCCTTTGACCAGCAGGGCCATCTCGGCCTCGGTGTCGGGGCACAGCACCACGAAGGGATATTCCACGCGCCAGTCGGTGGCGTCGGTCACGTGCGACACGCGCGAGAGGCCGTCGAACTTGATGTTGTCCTTGGCCGTGAGGCGGCCCAGCACCCGCGTGGCCTTGCGGCGCAGGGTGGCCACGTCGCGAAAGGCGGTGTCGAAGGCCGCGACGGCCTGGCCGACGAGGCCCGTGAGTTCGCCCACCAGCTGGTCGCGCGGCAGGTCGCTGTCGGGGGTGCGGCGTTTCTGGACTTCGGCCAGGCGGTGCCTGAGCGCATCGACCAGTTGCCCGCGGCGGCGCGGGTTGTCCAGCAGGTCGTCGACGAGGTAGGGGTTGCGCTGGACCACCCAGATGTCGCCGAGCACCTCGTAGAGCATGCGCGCCGACCGGCCGGTGCGGCGCTCGGCGCGCAGGGTCTGGAGCAGTTCCCAGCCGCGCTCGCCCAACAGGCGGATCACGATTTCGCGATCGGAAAAGCTGGTGTAGTTGTAGGGGATCTCGCGCAGTCGTACAGGCTCTGCGGCCTGCGACAACAGCGTGGTCAACGCGGTCGGAGCATTCATCGGGGGTGGCACCTCGGCCGGACGCTGCGCGCCCATAGCCGGGCTGGGGATTTTAGGGCAGGGCTCGGGGTCTTGCCTCGGGCTGCCGCTGTACCCCTGTTGGGAGGCGTCGGACACGCGGTGTGGCGCGGGGGTTGAGGCCGTCTGCCCTCACCCCAACCCTCTCCCGGAGGGAGAGGGGGCAAGATCGGAACGAGGCCCTAGAACAATACGCGGCTGCGGATCGTCCCGTTCACCTTGGCCAGCTTCTCCAGGGCCAGGTCGGAGTACGCCGCATCGATGTCCGTCACCACGTAGCCGATCTTCTCGTTGGTCTGCAGGAACTGCGAGGAGATATTGATGTTGTTGTCCGAGAAGATCTTGTTGATCTCCGACAACACGCCGGGTATGTTGCGGTGGATGTGCAGCAGCCGGTGCTTTCCCGGGTGGGCCGGCAGCGCCACCTCGGGAAAGTTGACCGACGAGGTCGAGGTTCCGTTGTCGCTGTACTTCACCAGCTTTTCCGCCACCTCCAGGCCGATGTTGGCCTGCGCCTCCATCGTCGAGCCACCGATGTGGGGCGTCAGAATGACGTTGTCGAGCCCGCGCAGCGGCGACTGGAATTCGTCCTTGTTGGTGCGCGGCTCGACCGGAAAGACGTCGATCGCAGCGCCCAGCAGCTTCTTCTGCTTCAGCGCCTCGGCCAGCGGCTCGATCTCGACGACCGAGCCGCGCGAGGCGTTGATCAGGATCGAGCCCGGCTTCATGGCGGCGATTTCCGCCGCGCCGATCATCCATTGCGTGGCCTGCGTCTCGGGCACGTGCAGGGTCACGATGTCGCTCTGGGCCAGCAGCTGGTGCAGTTCGCGCACCTGGCGCGCATTGCCCAGCGGCAGCTTGGTCACCACGTCGTAGAAGGCCACGTTCATGCCCAGCGCCTCGGCCAGCACCGACAACTGGGCGCCGATGGAGCCGTAGCCCACGATGCCCAGCGTCTTGCCGCGGATTTCGAACGCGTTCTCGGCCGACTTGAGCCAGCCGCCGCGGTGCGCCACCGCGCTCTTTTCAGGCACGCCGCGCAGCAGCAGGATGGCTTCGGCCAACACCAGCTCGGCCACCGAACGGGTGTTGGAGTACGGCGCGTTGAACACCGCCACGCCATGCTCGCGCGCAGCCTCCAGGTCGACCTGGTTGGTCCCGATGCAGAAGCACCCCGCCGCCACCAGCTTCTGGGCGGCCGCGAAGACCTCGGCCGTCAATTGCGTGCGCGAACGGATGCCCAGGAAGTGGACGTCGGCGATCTTGGCCTTGAGCTCCGCATCGGGCAGCGCACCCGGCAGCGACTCGATGTTGGTGTAGCCCGCGGCGCGCAGCACCTCCACGGCCGAAGGATGGATGCCCTCGAGCAAAAGGAACTTGATCCGGCTTTTTTCGAGGGAGGTTTTGCTGCTCATGACGTACTCGCGGAAGCCCCGGCCGCGGCAACAGGCTAGGCCGAAAAAGGCGAATGCGATGCTAGCATGCTGCGACGCAACATGAAGGCTCGCGCCCTGCCGGAAGCCTTGCGCCAAAGGGGTTTTCCCGATTGGAAGATGACAGAGGTCCGTGCGCCAATGTGACGCGGCTGTGTCATCCACATGGCCTAGCATCCGCGCTTTCATTTCCCATCAGGAGTCTTCATGCGATTCAAGACGCTCGCGCTGGCATCGGCGTTGGCCGCCACGCTATTCAATGTGGCACAGGCCCAGACCGAGATCCAGTGGTGGCATTCCATGACCGCCGTCAACAACGAGTGGGTCAACGACCTGGCCAAGCAGTTCAACGAGAGCCAGAAGGAATACAAGGTCGTGCCGACCTACAAGGGCACGTATGACGAATCGATGACAGCCTCCATTGCGGCCTTCCGCTCCGGCAACGCACCGCACATCCTGCAGGTCTTCGAGGTCGGCACCGCCACCATGATGGCCAGCAAGGGCGCCATCGTGCCCGTCGGCCAGGTCATGAAGGACGCGGGCGAGAAGTTCGATCCGGCGGCCTACATTCCCGCCGTGGCCGGCTACTACACCGCGCCGAACGGCCAGATGCTGAGCTTCCCCCTGAACAGCTCGACGACGGTGTTCTATATCAACAAGGACGCCTTCAAGGCCGCAGGCATCGACACCACCAAGCTGCCCGCGACCTGGCCCGAGGTGACAGCCGCCGCGGCCAAGCTGAAGGCGAGCGGCCACAAGTGCCCGTTCACCACGGCCTGGCAAGGCTGGACGCAGCTGGAGAGCTTCTCGGCCTGGCACAACGTCGAATTCGCGACCAAGAGCAACGGCCTCGCCGGGCTCGATGCGCGCATGAAGATCAATTCGCCGCTGCACGTGCGCCACATCGAGAACCTGGCCAACATGGCCAAGCAGGGCCTGTTCATCTACAAGGGCCGCGGCAATGTTCCAGAAGCCTCCTTCGTGTCGGGCGAGTGCGCGATGATCAACACCTCCTCCGGCTTCTATGGCAACGTCGCCAAGAATGCCAAGTTCGCCTACGCGGTCGCTCCCCTGCCCTACTACCCGGACGTGCCCGGCGTACCGCAGAACACCGTGATCGGCGGCGCCAGCCTGTGGGTCATGTCGGGCAAGAAGCCGGCCGAGTACAAGGGCGTGGCCAAGTTCTTCAGCTTCATCTCGACGCCTGAAGTGCAGTCCGCCAGCCACAAGCGCACGGGCTACCTGCCCGTGACCATGGCGTCCTACAAGCTCACCGAAGACTCGGGCTTCTACAAGCAGAACCCCGGTACCGACGTGGCCGTCACGCAGATGGTGCGCAAGGTCACCGACAAGAGCCGCGGCATCCGCCTGGGCAACTACGTGCAGATCCGCGCCATCGAGGACGAAGAGCTCGAACAGGTCTGGAGCGGCAAGAAGACCGCCAAGGAAGCCCTCGACTCCATCGTGACCCGCGGCAACGAGCAGCTGGAACGCTTCCAGAAGGCGAACAAAAGCTAACGATTGACGACCGGGCCCGCGCGTCCGGCTAATATCGCCCGCCCCCCGTTCGCTCGTGTGCAAGAGCGGGCCGGGCGGGATTTTTTATGCAGAGGGTTCATGGAAAAACGCGTTTTCTTTCGCTCGGGCTGGCTGCCCTGGCTGCTGCTGACGCCGCAAATGGCGGTGATCCTCGTGTTTTTCTTCTGGCCGGCGGCGCAGGCGCTGCTGCAGTCGCTGCAGCAGCAGGACGCTTTCGGCACATCGGTCGAATTCGTCGGGTTCGACAACTTCCGGCAGATATTCAGCGACCCGAGCTATGTGGAGTCGTTCAAGACCACCGCGCTGTTCTCGGTGCTGGTGGCGAGCATCGGCATCACGCTGTCGCTGGGACTCGCGGTGTTTGCCGACCGCATCACGCGTGGCGGCACCTTCTACAAGACCATGCTGATCCTGCCCTACGCCGTCGCGCCCGCGGTGGCGGCCGTGCTCTGGGTCTTCATGTTCTCGCCATCGCTGGGCGTGGTGGCCTATGCGCTCGGCAAGATCGGCATTGACTGGAACCACCTGCTCGACTCCGGCCACGCCATGACGCTGATCGTGATGGCCTCGGTGTGGAAGCAGATCTCCTACAACTTCCTGTTCTTCCTGGCCGGCCTGCAGTCGATCCCCAAGTCGCTCATCGAGGCTGCGGCCATCGACGGCGCGCGCCCGTGGCGCCGCTTCTGGACCGTGCAGTTTCCGCTGCTCTCGCCCACCACCTTCTTCCTGCTGGTGATCAACGTGGTCTACGCCTTCTTCGACACCTTCGCGATCGTCGATGCGGCCACCCAGGGCGGCCCGGGCAAGGACACGGCGATCCTGGTCTACAAGGTCTACTACGACGGCTTCAAGGCCATGGACCTCGGCGGCTCGGCGGCGCAGTCGGTGGTGCTGATGGCGATCGTGGTGGCGCTCACCGTCATCCAGTTCCGCTACGTGGAAAAGAAGGTTCAATACTGATGAAGCAGAAAAAAAGCAAGAACTTCGCGGGGGCGCTCCATGGTTGAGAAACGCGGCACCCACGGCATCCTGGCCCATGTGGTGATGATCCTCGGCGTCTTCATCGTCGCCTTTCCGCTCTACCTGGCGTTCGTGGCATCCACCCACACGGCACAGGAGATCGTGCAGGCGCCGATGCCGCTTCTGCCCGGCACCAACATGCTGGACAGCTACAAGGGCGCGCTCTTCGGGCGCGAAACCAGCGCCGGCTCCAACGCACCGGTGGCCCACATGATGTGGGTGAGCCTGGTGACGGCACTGGTGATCTCCATCGGCAAGATTTCCATCTCGCTGCTGTCGGCCTTTGCCATCGTCTACTTCCGGTTCCCGTTCAAGAAGATCTGCTTCTGGGCCATCTTCGTGACGCTGATGCTGCCGGTGGAGGTGCGCATCCTGCCCACGTACAAGGTGCTGTCCGACCTGAACATGCTGAACACCTACGCGGGCCTCACGGTGCCGCTGATTGCATCGGCCACGGCCACCTTCCTGTTCCGCCAGTTCTTCCTGACAGTGCCCGACGAGCTCACCGAAGCCTCGCGCATGGACGGCGCAAGTCCCATGCGCTTCTTCTTCGACGTGCTGCTGCCGCTGTCGAAGACCTCGATTGCGGCGCTGTTCGTCATCCAGTTCATCTACGGCTGGAACCAGTACCTCTGGCCGCTGCTCGCAACCACCGGCGAAGACATGTACCCCGTGGTGGTCGGCATCAAGCGAATGATTGCGGGCGGCGACAGCCAGAACGAATGGAACGTCGTGATGGCCACTGCCATCCTCGCCATGCTGCCGCCTGCGCTGGTGGTGGTCTTGATGCAAAAGTGGTTCGTCAAGGGCCTTGTGGATACCGAGAAATAACAAATGGCAGCTCTCTCCCTACGCAACGTCATCAAGCGCTACGGCCACGGGCCGAAAGCCAACCAGGTCATCCACGGCGTGAGCGCCGAGATCGCCGACCATGAATTCATCGTGATCGTCGGGCCTTCGGGCTGCGGCAAGTCCACCCTGCTGCGCATGGTGGCCGGCCTCGAGGAAATCTCGGCCGGCGAAATCTCCATTGGCGGGCGCGTGGTGAACCAGCTCGAGCCCTCCGAGCGCGACATCGCCATGGTGTTCCAGAATTACGCGCTCTATCCGCACATGAGCGTGTTCAAGAACATGGCCTACGGCCTGAAGATCGCCAAGGTGCCGGAGCCCGAGATCAAGACGCGGGTCGACAAGGCGGCCAAGATCCTCGAGCTGGGCCACCTGCTCGAGCGCAAGCCGCGCGAGCTCTCGGGCGGCCAGCGTCAGCGCGTGGCCATGGGCCGCGCCATTGTGCGCCAGCCGCAGGTGTTTTTGTTCGACGAGCCGCTGTCCAACCTGGACGCCAAGCTGCGCGCGCAGACCCGCATCGAGATCCAGAAGCTGCACCGCGAGCTCGGCATCACCTCGCTGTTCGTCACGCACGACCAGGTCGAGGCCATGACCCTGGCCCAGCGCATCATCGTGATGAACGGCGGCGTGATGGACCAGTTCGCAACGCCCGAAGAGGTCTACAACCGGCCTGCCACCACCTTCGTCGCCAGCTTCATCGGCTCGCCGCCGATGAACCTGCTGCAGCACGCGCCCGGCGTGCGGCCCGGCCAGATCCTCGGCATCCGTCCCGAGCACCTGACGCTGGACGAAAGCGGCTGGTCCGTGCAGGTCGAGTCGGTCGAGTTGCTGGGCGCCGAGCGTCTGGTGTACGGCCGCATCGGCGACGAGCAGATCATCATGCGCACCGACGAAAGCGACCACCCCCCGGTCGCGGGCGACACCGTCAAGATCGCCGCGCGCGAAGACAAGCTGCACTGGTTCGACGCCGGCTCCGGCAAGAGGGCAGACTGAACGATGCCGGCGTTGCAGCCCTGGCCCTATCCGCGCTGGATCGCGCACCGCGGCGCCGGCAAGCTGGCGCCCGAGAACACGCTGGCCGCTTTCCGGCTCGGCGCCTCGCACGGCTACCGCATGTTCGAGTGCGATGCCAAGCTCAGCGCCGACGGCGTGCCTTTTCTCATGCACGATGCCACGCTCGACCGCACCACCAACGGCCATGGCACGGGCGGCGCGCAACCCTGGAGCGCGCTCTCGCAGCTCGATGCGGGCGGCTGGCATTCGCGCGCCTTCGCGGGCGAGCCGCTCGCCACGCTCGAAAACCTCGCGCGCTTCTGCCTGGCCAATGGCCACCTGCTCAATATCGAGATCAAGCCCACCCCGGGCACCGAGCGCGAAACCGGCGAAGCGGTGGCACGGCTCACGGCCCGGCTGTGGCAGGGCGCGGCCCTTCCGCCGCTGCTGACATCGTTCCAGGTCGAATCGCTAGCGGGAGCAAAGACGGTTCAGCCCGAGCTGCCGCGCGGGCTCCTCCTCGACACGCTGCGGGACGGCTGGCTTGCCGCGGCCACCGGCCTCGACTGCGCGGCGGTTGTCTGCAACCACGCACTCTGGGACGCCGCCACGGTGGCACAGGTGCACGATGCGGGGCTGCGCGCGTTGAGCTACACCGTCAACGACGAATGGGCCGCACAGCGGCTGATCGAGCTCGGCACCGACGGCATCATCACCGACCGCGTCGACCTGCTCAGTCCAGCCGGTTGACCGCTGCCGGCCACAGCGGCTCGTCACACGCTGTCACGAGCCGCGCCGCGGGCCGGAAATGGCGCCTTCTATGATGGCAGCCATGAGTTTGATCCCACGCCTGATGGCCCTTTGCCTGGCCGCCTTGCTGTCGTGTGGCACTGCGATGGCGCAGCCCGACAGCAACATCGGCAGCAGCAGCACCGCCACGGCCCCTGTGCCCGAACCCACGGTGGCCGAACTGCGCGAGCAGCTCACCAAGATCACCGCCTCCGCCGATTCCAACGAGGACATGCGCAAGCTCCTCGCGCGGATCAGCGACATCGGCACGCAGGCCGACAAGTTCGTCGCCGCGCGCGCCAGCGAACTGGCCGACCTGAATGCGCGCCTGGGCGAACTCGGAAATCCGCCGGCCGCCGGCGCCACCGAAGACCCCGACATCACGCGCCAGCGCGCCCGGCTCACGAAAGAACGCAACGCGCTGGATGCCGACATCCGGCTGGCGCGCCTGCTCTCCATCGACGTGCGGCAGCGCGCCGCCGAACTGGTGACCCAGCGCCGCGAGCTCTTCGAGGCGCAGATCACCGAGCGCGCCGCTTCGCCGTTGACCGGCGAGTTCTGGCGCGACCTCGAGGCAGCGTGGCCGAACGACCTGGCGCGCCTGAAGGCGATGGTGGCCAGCCTGCGCGACGGGCTCGCGCAGGCCATGCAGGAGGAGACGCGGATTGCCCTGGTTGGCGCGCTGATCCTGGCGCTGCTGCTCGCGGTGCTCGGCAACTGGGTGGCAGAGCATCTGCTGACGCGCGTCGCCGCGCGGTTGCTGCCGGCGGGCCGGCTTCGGCGCTCGCTGCTGGTGATTGCCATCGTGGCGAGCCATGCGCTGCTGGTCGCCGCGGCCGCCCACGGGTTCGTGCGCGTGCTGGAGGAATACGCCACCTGGGAGCCGCAGGCGCGCAAGGCGATGCGTTCGATGGCCCAGGCGCTGGTGTTCATGGCCTTCGTCATCGGCCTGGGCCGGGGCCTCCTGGCCACCCGCCGGCCCTCGTGGCGGCTGCCGCCGATTCCCGACGCCATGGCCAGTCGCCTCGCGCCGCTGCCGTGGCTGGTGGCGATGGTGGCTGCGCTGGCATGGGCGCCGGTCGAGATCAATGCACTGGTGGAAGCCAGCTTTGCGGCCGTGGTTGCCACGCACGTGCTCACCGCGCTGGTGCTCACCGCGCTGGTCGGCGCGGTGCTGCGCCGGCTCCGTCCGCTGCGCGCCGATACGCCCGACGTCGACCCGCCGGAGCGGCCGATGTGGGTGGGCCTGCTGGTGGCCTGCATCGGCATCCTGATGCTGGCGATCTGGGTGCTGGTGGCCCTGGGCTACGTGGCGCTCGCGAGCTTCCTGGCCTCTCAGCTCACCTGGAGCGGCATCGTCGCGGCCGCCTTCTACGTGCTGTTCAAGTTTGCCGACGACGTCTTCATGGCCGGCGTGTCGTCGCGCAGCACCTTCGGCCAGCGCCTTCAGAAGAGCTTCGGGCTCGCGCCGCAGACGCTCGACCAGGCGGCCACCGTGCTCTCGGGCCTGAGCCGCGTGGGGCTTTTCTTCTACATGCTGATCGCGCTCGCCGCGCCCCTGGGCACCGGGCCCAGCGAAGTGTTCCAGCGCAGCGGCAAGTTCGGCACCGGCGTGAAGGTGGGCGAGTTCCAGCTGGTGCCGGGCGCCATCCTGAGTGCCGCCGCCGTGGCCGTGATCGGTTTCATCGTGCTCAGGGTCTTCAAGCGCTGGCTCGCGCGCAGCTACCTGCCCAGCACGCAGTTCGAGCCCGGCATGCAAAGCTCGATCACCACGCTGCTCGGCTACGTGGGCGGCATCCTGGTGGTCGCGTTCTCGCTGTCGGCGCTGGGCATCGGCATCGAGCGCATCGCCTGGGTGGCCAGCGCGCTGTCAGTGGGCATCGGCTTCGGCCTGCAGGCCATCGTGCAGAACTTCATCTCGGGCCTCATCCTCTTGGCCGAGCAGCCGGTGAAGGTGGGCGACTGGGTGGTGCTGGGCACCACCGAGGGCGACGTGCGGCGCATCAACGTGCGCGCCACGGAAATCCAGCTCGGGGATCGCTCGACGCTGATCGTGCCCAACTCCGAGTTCATTACCAAGACCGTGCGCAACATGACGCTGGCCAACGCGGAAGGCCGGGTGCTCATCCGCCTGCCCATGCCGATGACCACCGACGCGCAGCGCGTGCGCGAGCTCATCCTGCAAGCATGCCGAGCGCACGAGGGCGTGCTCGAAACCCCCGCGCCTTCGCTCACGCTCGAGGGCATCGAAAACGGCCTGCTCATCTTCCAGGCCATTGCCTATGTGCCGAGCCCGCGCCTCGCGGGCGGGGTGCGCAGCGACCTGCTGTTCACCATTCTCGAGCGCATGCGCGTGGAGCAGATCGCGCTGGTGCCTTATGCAGCCGTGCCGCCGCCCGCGGCTGCCGGCGAACCCGGGCCGGTGGCCGCCTAGGTGCCGCGCCGATCACCTCGATTCTTTCGTTGACCGAAGCAACATCTTGAAACGCCCTTCGGATCGCGCCTTTCTGACTGTCTACCCTCGCCAGCCGCGCGACACCAGCCATTGGCTGGTACCGCACGCAAGCACGAGCGCCGCATAGGCGCCCATCGTGCCATCGCGTCCCGAAAAGATCAGCCCACCCAGGAGCGCCAACGCTCCCGCGCCGGAATTGACCGCGGCTTGAACCCACCAGGCGGGCGCGCCGGCCTTTCGCCCGAAACCCCCGCCCGCCAGTGCACACACAAATCCGACCGCCAAGGCGGGTGCCAGGAAGTTAAGCAGATGGTTGAGGAGATCCAGCAGGGACATGGAGTGGGCAGAAGAGAGGGGATATGGGCGGCCGCCGGACAAGCACAAGGGCGCCCGCGGCGCCCTGCTTCATGTCATGCTTGCTTTCGCGGTTGCGCACGTCCAAACCCCTCGGCAGCCGCATAGCTCCTGCTGATTTTATAATCAGCGGATATGTCAGTCTGGGCCCTCGGGTTGAACCACACGACCGCGCCGCTCGACCTGCGCGGCCGCTTCGCGTTCGCGCTCGACCAACTGGCTCCCACGCTGCACAGCCTGCGCAGTTCATTTGCCGCCGGCCGCCACCCCCAGGTCGAAGCCGCGATCATCTCGACCTGCAACCGCACCGAAATCTACTGCGCCGCCGAGCATGCGGCGCTCGACCACACGGTGGGCTGGCTGGCCGAGAGCGGCGGCGTGGCGCCCGCCCTGCTGCGCTCGCATGCCTACACGCTGCAAGACGACGAGGCTGCGCGCCACGTCTTCCGCGTGGCCAGCGGGCTCGATTCGATGGTGCTCGGCGAGGCCCAGATCCTCGGCCAGATGAAAGACGCCGTGCGCGCGGCCGAAACCGCCGGCGCGCTCGGCAGCACGCTCAACCAGTTATTCCAGCGCTCGTTCGCGGTCGCGAAAGAGGTCCGCACCGCAACCGAGATCGGTGCGCACTCCATCAGCATGGCGGCCGCAGCCGTCCGGCTCGCCGGCCAGCTCTTCGAAGATCTGCACCAGACGCGCGTGCTGTTCGTCGGCGCGGGCGAAATGATCGACCTGGCCGCCACGCACTTCGCGGCCAAGGACCCCAAATCAATCGCCATTGCCAACCGCACCCTCGAGCGCGGCGAAAAGCTGGCTTCGCGCTTCGGCGGCGAGGCGATGCGGCTGGCCGACCTGCCGAGCCGGCTGGCCGAGTTCGACATCGTGGTGAGCTGCACCGCCAGCACGCTGCCGATCATCGGCCTGGGCGCCGTCGAACGCGCACTCAAGGCGCGCAGGCACCGCCCGATGTTCATGGTCGACCTGGCCGTGCCGCGCGACATCGAGCCCGAAGTGAAGGCGCTCGAGGACATCTATCTGTACACCGTCGACGACCTGGCGCAAGTGGTGCAGCAGGGCCAGGCCAACCGCCAGGCCGCGGTCGCGCAGGCCGAGGTCATCATCGACGCCGGCGTGCAGAGCTTCATGCACTGGCTGGGCCAGCGCGGCACGGTGCCGCTGATCCAGCAGCTCAACGCCCAGACGGACGAATGGCGCGCGTCGGAGATCGCCCGTGCCCGCAAGCTGCTGGCCAAAGGCGAGTCGGTCGATGCGGTGCTCGAAGCCATGTCGCGCGGGCTCACCCAAAAGATGTTGCACGGCGCGCTGGCCGAACTGCATGCGGGCGACGCCACTTCGCGCGAGCAGACGGCGCACGCCATTTCGCGGCTCTTTCTGCGTAAAGAGCGTTAGCGACGCTTGCCGCCGCCGGCCCGGCCTGGTTGCCGCGGCCTCCCCGCGCCTTGCCGCCGCGAGCCGCGCCCCCTCTTCTTTTCGGCCCCTATCGACGTGAAACCTTTTCTGCGCCACCAACTCGAGCGCTACGCGCAGCGCCTCGGTGAACTCGACTTCCTGCTTTCGCGCGAAGACATCATGAGCGACATGGCGCAGTACCGCACCATCTCGCGCGAGCATGCCGAGGTCACGCAGATCGCGGGCCGCTACGAGCGCTACCGGCAGCGCGAGGCCGACATCGCCGGCGCGAAGGAGATGCTCGACGATCCCGACATGGCCGAGATGGCGCGGGAAGAAATCGCGGGAGCCGAAGCCGAGCTGGTGCAGCTCGAGGAAGAGCTGCAGCGCCTCTTGCTGCCCAAGGACCCGGACGACGCACGCAATGCCTTTCTCGAAATCCGCGCCGGCACGGGCGGCGACGAATCGGCCCTGTTCGCGGGCGACCTGCTGCGCATGTACACGCGCTACTGTGAGCGCGCCGGCTGGCGCTGCGAAGTGGTGAGCGAGAGCGAGAGCGAACTGGGCGGCTACAAGGAAGTGGTGATCCGCATCGTCGGCACCGACGTGTTCGGACACTTGCGCTTCGAGTCGGGCGGCCACCGCGTTCAGCGCGTGCCGGCCACCGAAACCCAGGGCCGCATCCACACCAGCGCCTGCACGGTGGCCGTGCTGGCCGAGCCCGACGAAACCGTGGCGGTGCAGATCAACCCGGCCGACCTTCGCATCGACACCTACCGCGCCAGCGGCGCGGGCGGCCAGCACATCAACAAGACCGATTCGGCCGTGCGCATCACGCACATTCCAACCGGCATCGTGGCCGAGTGCCAGGACGACCGCAGCCAACACCGCAACAAGGCCAAGGCGCTGCAGGTGCTCTCGGCACGCATCCAGGAAAAGGAGCGCAGCGAGCGCGCCGCCAAGGACGCCGCGATGCGCAAGGGGCTGATCGGCAGCGGCGACCGTTCGGACCGCATCCGCACCTACAACTTTCCGCAGGGCCGGCTCACCGACCACCGCATCAACCTCACGCTCTACAAGCTGCTGGCCATCATGGAAGGCGACCTGGGCGACGTGCTGGACGCGCTGCGCGCCGCGCGCGAGGCCGAGCAGCTGGCCGAGCTGGAGTCGAGCCTGCCGGCATGACGATGACGACGGCCCCCACACCCGCCACCGTGGCGCAGGCGCTGGCCGCGGCCGTGGCGCTGGGCATCGAACGGCTCGACGCGCAGTTGCTGCTGCTGCATGCGCTGGGCCGCGCCCCGCATGACCGCGCGTGGCTGCTGGCGCACGACACCGATGCCATTTCCGATGCCGCGTGGTCCGCGCTTGCAGCGCAGCTGTCGCGCCGCCTGGCGGGCGAACCGGTCGCCTACCTGCTCGGTGAAAAGGAGTTTCACGGCCTGGACCTGCGCGTGGACGCGCGGGTGCTGGTGCCGCGTCCGGACACCGAAACGCTGGTCGACTGGGCCCTGCAGTGCCTCGAAGGCCGCACGGCGCCGCGGGTGCTCGACCTGGGCACCGGCAGTGGCGCCATCGCGCTGGCGCTGCAGCATGCGCGGCCCGATGCGCAGGTGGATGCGGTCGACGCCAGTGCCGGTGCCTTGGCCGTTGCACAGGCCAATGCCCAGCGCCTGGCCCTGCCGGTGCGCTTCAGCCAGGCGCACTGGCTCGACGGCGCGGCCAGCGGCTACGCGGTCATTGCCAGCAATCCGCCGTACATCGCCGCCAACGACCCGCACCTGCCCGCGCTGCGGCACGAGCCCACGGCAGCGCTGGTTGCGGGGCCCGACGGGCTCGACGACATCCGCCAGATCGTGCGGGACGCTCCTGGGCACCTCGCGGAAGGAGGCTGGCTGCTGCTCGAACACGGCCACGACCAGGCCGCGGCCGTGCGCCAGCTGCTCCAGACGCGCGGTTTCGCCGAAGTCCAAAGCCGCGAAGACCTTGCCGGCATCCAGCGCTGCTCCGGCGGAGTCTGGCGCGCGGTGAAATAATCCCCTCAGCCCACTTTTCAGGAGTCCCCATGTCCGACGCCCAGCAACGCATCGACGATCTCGTCAAATCCAACGACCTCGTGCTCTTCATGAAAGGGAATGCGAGTTTTCCCATGTGCGGGTTTTCCGGCCGCGCGATCCAGATCCTCAAGGCGGTCGGCGTCGACACGAAGGCGCTCAAGACCGTCAACGTGCTCGAAGACGATGGCATTCGCCAGGGCATCAAGGAATACAGCAACTGGCCCACGATTCCCCAGCTCTACGTGAAGGGTGAATTCATCGGCGGCTCGGACATCATGATGGAGATGTACGAATCGGGCGAGCTGCAGCAGGTTCTGGGCGGCAGCAACCCCGCCTGATTTTTCCGTTCCCGCCATGAACCACGACCACGACGGCCACTCGCACGGCGGCGAGTCCGGGCCGGCCTGGAAGCACGACGGCGTGCGCGTGATCCCGGCCAACCAGCTCGACGCCAACACCGCGCAGACGCCCGGCATGAACCGGGCGGCCGCGATCAACTTCGCCCGCGTCGGCGCGCAGAAGCTCTGGGCTGGCACCGTCACCATCCATGCCGATGCCAAGACCGGCGCCCACCACCATGGGCACCTCGAATCCGTGATCTACGTGGTGCGCGGCCGGGCCCGCATGCGGTGGGGCGAGAAGCTCGAGTTCACGGCCGAAGCCGGTCCGGGCGATTTCATCTACGTGCCGCCTTACGTGCCGCACCAGGAAATCAACGCCAGCGCGACCGAGTCGCTCGAATGCGTGGTGTGCCGCAGCGACGGCGAGGCCGTGGCCGTGAACCTCGACATCGAACCGGTGGAAAAACCCGAATCGGTGCTGTGGATCGACCCCACGCACCCGCACGGCGGAGTCTGATCGCTTTTCCCGGGCCGAGTCATGGCACCATGGCATTCTTCGCCATGCCACCATGACTCTCACCCAAAGCCTGCTCATCATCGTCCTGCTGATCGCGATGAGCGCGTTCTTCTCCCTTGCCGAAATCACGCTGGCCGCCTCGCGCCGCCTGCGCCTGCGCCAGATGGCCGACGAGGGCGATGCCCGGGCCGAGCGCGTGCTGCGCGTGCAGGAGCAGCCGGGCCACTACTTCACCGTGGTCCAGATCGGCCTCAACGCGGTGGCGATTCTCGGCGGCGTGGTGGGCGAAGGCTCGCTCAGCCCTTACTTCGCCCGCTTCTTCGAAGGCTGGATGAGCGTGGAGGCCTCTGCGAACGTGGCTTTCCTGTGCTCGTTCATCATCGTCATCGCGGTGTTCCTGGTGTTTGCCGACCTGTTCCCGAAGCGCCTCGGCATGAGCGACCCGGAGCGCATCGCGGTTCGCATGGTCGGCCCGATGCTGGTGCTGATCACGACCTTCAAGCCGCTGGTGTGGTTTTTCACGCGCTCGACCGACATGCTCTTCAAGCTGTTCGGCATGCCGCTGGTGCGAGACGACAAGATCACCTCGGCCGACATCCTGGCCATGACCGAAGCCGGCGCGCGCGCCGGCGTGCTGGCCGTGCGCGAGCAGCAGGTGATCGCCAACGTGTTCGAGCTCGATACGCGGCTGGTCAGCAGCGTGATGACCGTGCGCGACAACATCGCCTGGTTCCTGCACGACGACCCGGAGTCGGTGCTGCGGGCGCGCATCGTGGCCGAGCCTTTTTCAGCCTACCCGGTGTGCGACGGCGACATCGACCACGTGCTCGGCTATGTCGACGCAAAGGAGATGTTCCAGCGCGTGCTGAGCGGCCAGCCGCTGGCTTTCGACCAGGGCCTGACGCTGCACAAGGCGCTGGTCGTCCCCGACCGGCTCTCGCTCACCGAGGTGCTCGAGCAGTTCCAGCAGGCGCACGAAGACTTCGCGATCATCGTCAACGAGTACAGCCTGGTGGTGGGCGTGATTACGCTCAATGACGTGATGAGCACGGTGATGGGCGACCTGGTGTCGCTGCCCGACGAGGAACAGATCGTGAAGCGCGACGAGAACTCGTGGCTGATCGACGGAGTCACGCCGATCCAGGACGTGCAGCGCGCGCTGCACATCGACGAGTTGCCGCACCCGGACGACTACGAAACGCTGGCCGGCTTCTTGATGGTGATGCTGCGCCGGGTGCCCAAGCGCACCGACAGCGTGAGCTGGGGCGGCTACACCTTCGAGGTGATGGACGTCGACAGCTACCGGATCGATCAGGTCATGGTCACACGCACCTAGTTCGCCCCCAGTCTGCGCGCACTACTCAGGCTGCCGAGCGGTCGCGCTCGCGTTCTCGCGCCTTGTCGTCGTAGGCCCAGAGGCGCTGGTTCGCGAACACGGCGTTCGGGTACGGGGCCTTGCCGCGGCTGCCGTTGTAGCGGCCGAGGGTCATGTACAGGTCGCCGTTCTCGCGGTCGAGGTAGTGGCGCAGGATGACGCAGCCGAAGCGCAGGTTGGTCTGCATGTGGAACAGCTTGGCGGGGTCGCTGTCGCCGATCACGCGGGTCCAGAACGGCATGACCTGCATGTAGCCGCGCGCGCCGGCGCTGGACACGGCGAACTTGCGGAAATTGCTCTCGACCTGGACCAGCCCGAGCACCAGGCTCACGTCGAGCCCCGAGCGCTTGCTTTCGTACCAGACGGTCTGCAGGAATTCCTTGCGCGTCGGCCAGTCGGCGATTTTTTTCTTGAGGCGCTCGCTCATCTCGCCGAGCCAGCGCAGGTAGGCCAGGCGGGCCTCGGTGTTCGAGAACTCGGGCACTGGCGGCGCCTTGTTGTGCACGGCCGAACTCAGTGCGGTGCGCACAGAATCGATCAGCGGCTCTTCAATCTGCGCGCCGGCGCGGGCGGCCTGCGGCAGCGACAGCACGGTCAGGGCGCCCGCCGTCACGGCGCCGCCCAGGCACCGGCGTCGCGAGAGGCTGCCCTCCAGGCTCATTTGGCGAGCTTGCCGATGATGAATTCGGCGATGCCGGCCACCGGCACCTTAGTGGCGGCGGTGTCGCGGCGATGCTGGTATTCGAGCTGGCCTTCCTTCAGGCCACGGTCGGAAATGACCACGCGGTGCGGCACGCCGATCAATTCCCAATCGGCGAACATCGCGCCGGGTCGCTCGCCGCGGTCGTCGAGCAGCACGTCGACGCCGGCCGCGAGCAGCTGCTCGTAGAGTGCCTCGGCGGCCACCTTGACCTCCGGACTGCGGTCCATGCCGATGGGGCAGACAACCGCGGTGAAGGGTGCCAGCGCGTCGGGCCAGATGATGCCGCGCTCGTCGTGGTTCTGTTCGATGGCGGCCGCGGGCAGGCGCGTGATGCCGATGCCGTAGCAGCCCATCTCGAGGAATTGCGGCTTGCCCGCCTCGTCGAGAAAAGTGGCGTTCATGTCCTTGCTGTATTTGGTGCCGAGCACGAACACATGGCCCACCTCGATGCCGCGCTCGATCGCGAGCACGCCCTTGCCATCGGGCGAGGGGTCGCCGGCCACGACGTTGCGCAGATCGGCCACCAGGTCGGGCTCGGGCAGGTCGCGGCCCCAGTTGACGCCGGTCATGTGGAAGTCGATCTCGTTGGCGCCGGTGATCCAGTCGGCCAGGACGGCGGCCTCGCGGTCGGCCACGAGCCTGACCGGCTTCTTGAGGTTGAGCGGGCCGAGGTAGCCTGGCTTGCAGCCGAAGTGGTCTTCGATCTCGGCCAGCGTCGCGAAGCGGAAGCCCTTGTCCAGGCCGGGCACCTTGCTGACCTTGATCTCGTTCATGTCATGGTCGCCGCGCAGGAGCAGCAGCCAGACCTGCGAACCTTTCGGATTGCCGGCCGCATCGAGGATGTCGGTCGCGAGCACCAGCGACTTGACGGTGGTCGAGAGCGGCACGCCGAGCAGTTCGGCCACATCGGCGCAGGTGCTCTTGCCGGGGGTCGGCGTCTTCTCGAGCGCCTTGGCTGCCGCAGGGCGCGGGCCGGCCGGGGCCAGCGCTTCGGCCTTTTCCATGTTGGCCGCGTAGTCGCTGCCCGGGCAATAGACGATGGCGTCTTCGCCGGTGGCGGCGATCACCTGGAACTCTTCGCTCAGGTCGCCGCCGATGGCGCCGCTGTCGGCCGCCACCGCGCGGTAGCGCAAGCCGAAGCGATCGAAGATACGGCGGTAGGCATCGGCCATGACCTGGTAGCTGGCCTTGGCGGCGGCCAGGTCACGGTCGAAGCTGTAGGCGTCCTTCATGATGAACTCGCGGCCGCGCATCAGGCCGAAGCGCGGCCGGCGCTCGTCGCGGAACTTGGTCTGGATCTGGTAGAAATTCTTCGGCAGCTGCTTGTAGCTGCGGATTTCCTGGCGCGCGATGTCGGTCACCACCTCTTCGCTGGTGGGCTGGATCACGAAGTCGCGGTCATGGCGGTCCTTGATGCGCAGCAACTCGGGGCCCATCTTGTCGAAGCGGCCGGTCTCCTGCCAGAACTCGGCCGGCTGCACCACGGGCATCGTGAGTTCGACGGCGCCGGCGCGGTTCATCTCTTCGCGCACGATCGCCTCGACCTTGCGGATCACGCGCAGCCCCATGGGCATGTAGGTGTAGATGCCCGTGCCGAGCTTCTTGATCATGCCGGCCCGCATCATGAGCCGATGGCTCGCGACCTCGGCGTCAGCGGGCGCTTCCTTGAGGGTGGAGACAAAAAATCGGGAAGCTTTCATCGGGATCGCGGGTGATGGAATCGGTATGGGATGTGGGGGACAACTCTCCGGGGAGACCCTGAGAGCCTGGCATCGGTCGCTTGCCGAGTGCAACCCGGCATGCATAATCGACTCAGTTCAAAAATTGGGGTTTGATTATGCTCGACCGGGACGGCTTCAGGCCCAACGTCGGCATCATCCTGCTCAACCAGAGAAACCAGGTTTTCTGGGGCAAACGCATACGCACGCATTCCTGGCAGTTTCCGCAAGGCGGCATAGACCGCGGCGAAAGTCCGGAGCAAGCCATGTTCCGGGAACTGCACGAGGAAGTGGGGCTCCATCCGGAGCACGTGCGCATCGTGGCCCGTACCCGCGACTGGTTGCGCTACGAGGTGCCGGATCGGTTCATCCGCCGTGACGCACGGGGCCACTACAAGGGCCAGAAACAAATCTGGTATTTGCTGCAACTCATCGGCCACGACTGGGATCTGAACCTGCGTGCCACCGACCATCCCGAATTCGACGCATGGCGCTGGCACGACTACTGGGTGCCGCTCGACGTGGTCGTCGAGTTCAAGCGCGGCGTCTACGAGATGGCGCTGACCGAGCTTGCTCGCTACCTGCCACGGCAGGATTTCCGCAACCGCTTCCTTCGCAGCAACGTGCGCGCCCGTGAATTCGAGCGCCACATGCCAGACGGCGGCGCGCCCGCGGGCCTGGACCTGCCGCCCGGCGGCAGTTTCGACCCGCATCCCGACATCCATTCCGCGAGCGATGAACCTTCTCCTCCCCCGAACAAAACGCCCTTCCTTCCGTCGCAACGCTGAGCGCATTGTGCTTCTTGCCTGCTTCGGCATCCTTGCCGGCTGCGCATCGGGCAATCACGACACCGACAACCCTGACTGGGCGCAGTCGGGCATGCCCCCGCCGCCCAAGCGGTCCGAGGCGGACGCCGAATGGGAAGAAACCGTCGCACCGCCGCCCCCGGCTTTCAGCGAGAGCCGGCTGCTGCCGATCGAGATGCCTCCGTACATGAGCCTGAAGTTCGGCATCGACCCGAACACGATCGCCATCACCCGCGACGGCATCGTGCGCTACGTGGTGGTGGCACAGAACCGCAATGGCGGCGGCGTCAACGCGTTCTACGAGGGCGTGCGCTGCTCGACCGGGGAAATGAAGAGCTACGCCCGCTACAACAACGGCGCCTGGCAGGAAACGAAGACGCCGGAGTGGAAGCGCATCAACGACCTGAATTCGCGCTACGCCAAGGCGCTGTCGACGCAGGCGCTGTGCCGCGGCAATGCGCCGCGCAACTCGGTCGGGGACATGGTCCAGAACCTGCGCAATCCGGTTCGCGAAGTGCAGTGAACCCGTAACGGGGCCTCGCGCCCCGTTTTTTTCCGTCAACTGGGCATCAGCACCATGTTGTCGCGGTGGACCATCTCCGGCTCCGCCACGTAACCCAGCAATCGCTCGAACTCGCTCGAGGGCTTGCGGCACAGCAGCCGCGCTTCGACGCTCGAGTAATTGGCCAGGCCGCGGGCCAGTTCGACACCGTCGACATCGCGCACCGCGATCACGTCGCCGCGCGAGAACTCGCCCGACACGCTGGTCATGCCGATCGGCAGCAGGCTCTTGCCTTCCGCGCGCACCTTGGCTGCGGCCCCGGCATCGACCGTGACAGCGCCGCGCAACTGCAGGTGGTCGGCCATCCAGCGCTTGCGCGCCTGGTGCTTGGCCGTCTGCGCCACCAGCAAGGTGCCGATGGGTTCGCCACGCGTCAGGCGCAGCAGGGCATCGGGCTCGCGCCCCCAGGCGATGACCGTGGAAGCACCCGACCCGGCAGCGCGCTTGGCCGCGAGGATCTTGGTGATCATGCCGCCGCGGCCGAGGCTGGAGCCCGCGCCGCCCGCCATGGCTTCGAGGGCGGGGTCGCCGGCCGCCGCCTCATGGACGAACTTTGCGTCCGGGTCCTTGCGCGGGTCGGCCGTGTAGAGGCCCTTCTGGTCCGTGAGGATGATCAGCGCATCGGCTTCGACCAGGTTGGCCACGAGCGCGCCCAGCGTGTCGTTGTCGCCGAACTTGATCTCGTCGTTGACGACGGTGTCGTTCTCGTTGATGACCGGCACCACGCGCAGCCCGAGCAGCGTGACGAGCGTCGAACGTGCATTGAGATAGCGCTCGCGGTCGGCCAGGTCGGCATGGGTCAGCAGCACCTGGGCGCTGCCGATCTCGTTCTCGCGCAGCTTGGTCTCGTACATCTGGGCCAGGCCCATCTGCCCGACGGCCGCGGCCGCCTGGAGCTCGTGGACCTCATGCGGCCGGGTGCGCCAGCCGAGGCGCTTCATGCCTTCGGCGATGGCGCCGCTCGACACCATCACGACTTCGCGTCCGTCGCGCACCAGTACCGCGAGCTGCCGGCACCACTCGCCGATGGCGCCCTCGTCGAGGCCCCGCCCCTCGTTGGTCACGAGGCTGGAACCGACCTTGACGACGATTCGGCGGGCATCCCGCAAGGCAGTGGATCCGGAGTTCGAGGTCATTGGAGGCTTTGGCGGTCGTGTCGTGAATACTGCGTGTCGGCTGTCTATCTATGGAGCTGCATCGGCTGCCGATGCTCGGCGGCGCTCAGGCCGGATCGGGCGGCAGTTCGGCAAAGCGCGGATCGACCTCGAGCGGCACCTGCTCCGCCACCTGCTGCGCCTTGATGTGCTGGTAGACCGCCTGCACAAGGTGCTCGCAGCCCTCCCGCGTGAGCGCGGAGATCTCGAACACAGGACCCTTGAAGCGCATGCGCTTGACGAAGTCTTTCACGCGCGCTGCGCGTTCGTCGCCAGGCACCATGTCGAGCTTGTTGAGCACGAGCCAGCGCGGCTTCTCGTAGAGCGCGGTGTCGTACTTTTTCAGCTCGCCGACGATGGCCTTCGCCTGCGCCACCGGGTCGACGGCGTCGTCGAAGGGCGCCAGGTCGATCACGTGCAGCAGCAGGCGGGTGCGCTGGAGGTGGCGCAGGAACAGGTGGCCGAGGCCCGCGCCTTCCGACGCGCCCTCGATCAGGCCCGGAAGATCCGCCACCACGAAGCTCTGCTCAGGGCCTACGCGCACCACGCCGAGGTTCGGATGCAGCGTGGTGAAGGGATAGTCGGCGATGCGCGGGCGCGCATTCGAAATGGCGCTGATCAGGGTCGACTTGCCCGCATTCGGCATGCCGAGCAGCCCGACGTCGGCGAGCACCTTGAGTTCGAGCTTGAGGCTCTTCTTCTCGCCGGGCCAGCCCGGCGTCTTCTGCCGCGGGGCACGGTTGATGGCGCTCTTGAAACGCATGTTGCCGAAGCCGCCGTCGCCGCCCTTGGCGATGGTGACGACCTCGCCTTCCTTGAGCAGCTCATACAGCACCTCGCCCGTCTCGGCATCGGAAATGATGGTTCCGACCGGCATCTTCAACACGATGTCGTCGCCCGCGGCGCCGAACATGTCGGAGCCCATGCCGTGCTCGCCGCGCCTGGCCTCGTGGCGGCGCGAGTAGCGGAAGTCGACCAGGGTGTTGAGGTTGGAATCGGCCACCGCATAGACGTGGCCGCCGCGGCCGCCGTCGCCGCCGTTGGGGCCGCCGAATTCCTTGTATTTTTCATGACGGAACGACACGCAGCCGTTGCCGCCATCGCCCGCGGCGATGTCGATGAAGGCTTCGTCGACGAACTTCATGGGGTATCCAGTGTACAAATGAAGAAGCCCCGGCAAAGCGGGGCTTCGAGCTGATCGAAGTGACCTGGGCTTATGCCGCGGGGGTCACGTTGACCGTGTGCTTGTTCAGTGCGCCCTTGACGCCGAACGACACATGGCCGTCAACCAGTGCAAACAGCGTGTGGTCCTTGCCCACGCCGACATTCACGCCGGGGTGGAACTGGGTGCCGCGCTGGCGCACGATGATCGAGCCTGCGCTGATCAGTTCGCCGCCGAACGCCTTCACGCCGAGCATTTTGGGCTTGGAATCGCGCCCGTTTCGCGTTGAGCCGCCGCCTTTTTTCTGTGCCATGGAATCTGCTCCTTAGCCGGCGATCGCGCCGATTTGCAGTTCGGTGAACTGCTGGCGATGGCCTTGACGTTTCTGATAGTGCTTGCGACGGCGCATCTTGAAGATGCGAACCTTGTCGTGCTTGCCGTGCGACAGTACCGTGACTGTCACCGTTGCGCCGGACACCAGGGGCGTACCGACCTTGATTTCGCTGCCGTTGCCGACTGCGAGAACCTGATCGATCACGATTTCCTGGCCTACATCCGCAGCAATCTGTTCTACTTTAATTTTTTCGCCGGAAGCAACGCGATACTGCTTGCCGCCGGTTTTTATGACCGCGTACATGTGAACCTCTTGGGAATATGAGCTCTACGGCGAATTCCGCAGAGCCCAAGATTCTAGCACGGTTTGCGCGCGCTAACATGGTTTAGGCGCGACGCACGCCGGGACAGCACGCGCTCCTCCCTATAATCTGCGCCTTCCGGCCTTGTGCCGCTGCCACCTTCGTATTCAGACGCGCCGCGCGCAAACGCTTTGCCAGTTCACGCCGCCGATACCTCCCCCACCGCCACCGTGCTGGATTTGATCGCCGGCGACATGGTCGAAGTCGACCGTGTGATCTCGCGGCGCCTCGATACGGGCGTGCCCCTGGTCAGCCAGGTTTCCAAGTACATCATCTCCGCCGGCGGCAAACGCCTGCGGCCGGCGCTGCTGCTCCTAATGTCGGGCGCCCTCGGATACACGGGCGAGCAGCGCTTCAACCTGGCGGCGGTGGTGGAGTTCATCCACACGGCCACCCTGCTGCATGACGACGTCGTCGACGAGTCGACGCTGCGCCGCGGACGTCCGACGGCCAACGAATCGTTCGGCAACCCCGCCAGCGTGTTGGTCGGCGACTTCCTGTATTCACGTGCCTTCCAGATGATGTTGGATGCAAACAACATGCGCATCATGCAAATTCTGGCCGAGGCGACCAACGTGATCGCAGAAGGCGAGGTGCTCCAGCTGATGAACATGCACGACGCTTCACTGGACGAAGCGGCGTACCTGCGCGTGATCCGCTCCAAGACCGCCAAGCTTTTCGAAGCCAGCACACGGCTCGCGGCCGTGCTGGCGGGCGCCACGCCCGAGGTCGAGGAAGCCTGCGCCACCTATGGCCAGGCGCTGGGCACCGCGTTCCAGGTGATCGACGACGTGCTCGACTACGCCGGAGACGCCCACGAAACCGGAAAGAACGTGGGCGACGACCTGCGCGAAGGCAAGACCACGCTGCCGCTGATCTTCGCCATGCGGCGCGGCAGCCCCGCCCAGGGCGCGCTGGTGCGCGCGGCCATCGAGGCCGGCGACACGGCCCAGCTTGGCAAGATCATCGAAATCGTCCACAGCACGGGCGCGCTGGAGGCCTCGCGCGCCGCTGCGGCCGATGAGGCAAAACGCGCGATTCATGCGTTGCGCGACTTTCCGTCCAATTTGCACGCCGACGGTTTGCTACAATTGGCGGCTCAGTTGCTTGAGCGACGTGCCTGAACACCTCACAAGAGTTGGCAAGGACGACTTCTCTTTTTCTGCAACCAATCGGGGTGTAGCTTAGCCTGGTAGAGCGCTACGTTCGGGACGTAGAGGCCGGAGGTTCGAATCCTCTCACCCCGACCAGTCTTTTCGGCTGGCACCAATAATGCCCATGCCTGTTGCTGCGTAGCGATTTACATGGCGAGGGCGTTCAGCGATGATCGTGAAGCATTTTTTCACATCTCTTGCAATTTCGCTGAATGGCTGCCGCCGAACTTCCTGTTAAAGAAAACACGCAAATCGCCCTCCCGGGCCTTGCGCGCGCCTTGGTTTCAGCCGGCAAGCTTCCTGCGAAGACTGCGGAAGACATCTACCAGAAGTCGCTGAGCAGTCGCACCAGCTTCATTGCCGAGCTGACCGGCAGCGGCGCCGTATCGGCCGCAGACCTGGCCCACACGCTTTCTTCCGCTTTCGGCGCCCCGCTGCTCGACCTGGACGCCATCGACCACCAGCGCCTGCCCAAGGACCTGGTGGACCCGAAGCTGTGCCTCGCCTACCGCATCGTGGTGCTCAGCAAGCGCAACAACCGTCTCATTGTTGCAACAGCGGACCCCTCGGACCAGCAGGCCGTGGAAAAGATCAAGTTTGCGTCCCAGATGGGCGTGGACTGGGTCATCGCCGAATACGACAAGCTGTCGCGCATGATCGAGGCCGCCGCTGTCAGCGCGTCGGAAACCCTCAACAACATCGTCGGCGGGGGGGACTTCGAGTTCGACGATGTCATGGCCGATACGTCGGGCGACGCCAACGAACAGGCGGCCGTCGCCGAAGTCGAGGATGCCCCGGTCGTCCGGTTCCTGCACAAAATGCTGCTCGACGGCGTCAGCATGCGGGCCTCGGACATTCACTTCGAGCCCTACGAGCACAACTACCGCGTGCGCTTTCGCATCGACGGCGAACTGCGCGAAATCGCGAGCCCGCCCACGCTGATCAAGGACAAGCTGGCTTCGCGGATCAAGGTCATTTCGCGGCTCGACATCTCTGAAAAACGCGTGCCGCAGGACGGCCGCATGAAGCTCAAGATCGGCCCGGATCGCGTGATCGACTTTCGCGTGAGCACGCTGCCCACGCTGTTCGGCGAAAAGATCGTGATCCGTATTCTCGACCCGAGCAGTGCACGCCTGGGCATCGATGCGCTCGGCTACGACGCCGATGAAAAGGAGCGGTTGCTGAATGCGATCGGGCGTCCCTACGGCATGGTGCTGGTGACGGGCCCCACGGGTTCCGGCAAGACGGTGTCGCTTTACACCTGCCTGAACCTGCTGAACCAGCCGGGCGTCAATATCGCCACGGCCGAAGACCCGTCCGAAATCAACCTCCCCGGCGTGAACCAGGTCAACGTGAACGAGCGTGCCGGACTCACGTTCGCCGCCGCGCTGCGCGCTTTCCTCCGGCAGGATCCCGACATCATCATGGTCGGCGAAATCCGGGACCTCGAAACCGCCGACATCTCGATCAAGGCCGCGCAGACGGGCCACCTGGTGCTTTCGACGCTGCACACCAATGACGCGCCGACCACGCTCACGCGCATGCGGAACATGGGCATTGCGCCGTTCAACATCGCCTCGAGTGTCATCCTGATCACGGCGCAGCGGCTGGCCCGCCGCCTGTGCCATTTGTGCCGCGCGCCGGCCGACGTGCCGCGCCAGGCTCTGCTCGACGCGGGCTTCAAGGACGCTGAACTCGATGGTTCCTGGAAGCCCTATCGTCCGGTCGGCTGCTCCGTGTGCAATGGTGGCTACAAGGGCCGGGTCGGCATCTACCAGGTGATGCCGATCTCCGAAGCGATCCAGGCCATCATCCTGCGCGACGGCAGCGCGCTGGACATTGCGCGCCAGTCCGAAGCCGAGGGCGTTCGCTCGTTGCGGCAGTCCGGCCTCAGAAAAGTCATGCAAGGGCTCACCTCACTCGAAGAAGTGCTGGCGGTCACCAACGAATAACGAACGAACACACTGCAAATCGGAGATCGAATGGCAACAGTGGCATCCACCCGCACCTCAAGCACGCTCAAGGAATTCGTCTACGAGTGGGAAGGCAAGGACCGCAACGGCAAGCTGGTGCGCGGCGAGCTTCGGGCCGCCGGCGAGAACCAGGTTCAGGCCGCCCTGCGGCGCCAGGGGGTTCTCGCATCCAAGATCAAGAAGCGCCGCATGCGCTCGGGCAAGGCGATCAAGCCCAAGGACATTGCGATCTTCACGCGCCAGCTGGCAACGATGATGAAGGCCGGCGTGCCGCTTTTGCAGTCGTTCGACATCGTCGGCCGGGGCAATGCCAACGCAAGCGTTGCCAAGCTGCTCAACGACATCCGCAGCGACGTGGAGACCGGGACCTCGCTTTCAGCCGCCTTCCGCAAGTTTCCGAAGTATTTCGACAACCTCTACTGCAACCTGGTGGAAGCCGGCGAAGCGGCCGGTATCCTGGAAGACCTGCTGGACCGCCTGGCCACCTACATGGAAAAGACCGAGGCGATCAAGTCCAAGATCAAGTCGGCGCTGATGTACCCGACGTCGGTGGTCGTGGTCGCGTTCGTGGTGGTCGCCATCATCATGATCTTCGTGATTCCGGCGTTCAAGCAGGTGTTCACCTCTTTCGGCGCCGATCTGCCCGCCCCGACGCTGTTCGTGATGGCCATGAGCGAATTCTTCGTCTCCTACTGGTGGCTGATCTTCGGCGTGATCGGCGGAGGCACTTACTTTTTCCTGCAGGCCTGGAAACGCAACGAACGCGTGCAGCGGGTCATGGACCGCGCGCTGCTGCGCGTGCCGATCTTCGGCACGCTGATCGAAAAGTCGTGCGTGGCCCGATGGACCCGCACCCTTGCCACCATGTTCGCCGCCGGCGTTCCGCTGGTCGAAGCGCTCGACTCGGTGGGCGGTGCGTCGGGCAACACGGTGTACGGCGACGCCACGGCCAAGATCCAGCAAGAGGTTTCGACCGGCACCAGCCTCACCACGGCCATGACCAACGTCAACCTGTTCCCGTCGATGGTGATCCAGATGACGGCCATCGGCGAAGAATCCGGCTCCATCGACCACATGCTCGGCAAGGCGGCGGACTTCTACGAATCCGAAGTGGACGACATGGTCGCGGGCCTCTCGAGCCTGATGGAACCCATCATCATCGTGTTCCTCGGCACGATCATCGGCGGCATCGTGGTGTCGATGTACCTGCCCATCTTCAAGCTGGGCCAAGTCGTCTGATGCTGGTTTCGCAGGAGTTCGACGCCGCTTTCGCCGGCGTCCTGGGGTTGTTGGTCGGCAGTTTCCTCAACGTGGTGATCTACCGCACGCCGGTGATGATGTACCGCGGCTGGCTCGCCGATGCCGTGGCCAACCTGATGTCGTCCAAGGATGTTCCATCGCTGTGGTCGCTGGTGTTCGGGCCGAAGACCGCGCCCCCGCCCGGCCTTGAAGCCGCGGCGGACAAGGCAGCGCTGGCGATCGAGGGCCTGCCGCCCTTCGACCTGGCCCGTCCGGCCTCGCGATGCGGAGCCTGCGGGCACAAGATCCGCTGGTACGAGAACATTCCGGTGCTGAGCTACCTGGTGCTGCGGGGCCGTTGCGCCGCCTGCAAGACCTCCATCAGTCCGCGCTATCCGCTGGTCGAACTGATCACCGGGGTGCTGTTCGCTCTTTGCGCTTACCGCTTCGGCCTCACGCCCACCGGCGCGCTCTGGGCCGCCTTCGCGGCGCTACTGATCTGCCAGTTCCTGATCGATTTCGACACCCAGTTCCTGCCCGATGCGCTCAACTATCCGCTGCTCTGGCTGGGGCTCATCGGCGCGGCCATGGGCTGGACCGGCATCGCGCTGAGTTCGTCGCTCTGGGGCGCGGTGTTCGGCTACCTGAGCCTCTGGCTTGTGTACCATGGCTATCGCCTGGTCACGGGCAAGGAAGGCATGGGATATGGCGACTTCAAGCTGCTGGCGGCACTGGGTGCATGGTTCGGGGCCGACTACCTCATTGCCATCATCCTCGTCTCATCGCTGGTGGGCGCCGTGATCGGCCTGACGCTGCGTTTCGTCGGCAAGCTGGCGCACAAGGACATTCCCATGGCCTTCGGCCCCTTCCTTGCCGGTGCGGGCCTTGTCTGCCTCGTGGCGGGCCCCGAACTCGTGCGGCAATGGATTCCATTCGCCTTCCCGCTCGGCGCATTTGCCCGTTGAAGAGCCAGTGATGCGGCGCATCGGTCTGACCGGGGGCATCGGAAGCGGCAAAAGCACGGTCGCCGCGTTGCTGGTTGCAGAAGGTGCAGTCCTGGTCGACACCGACGCCATCGCGCGCCGCATCGCGCAGCCCGGAGGCCTTGCGATGCCCGCCATCGAGGCTGCCTTCGGCCGGGCGGCCATTGCACCGGACGGCGGCCTGGATCGCGCCGGAATGCGGCAGCTCGTGTTCGCCGACAACAGCGCGAAGAAGCGCCTCGAATCGATCCTGCATCCGCTGATCGGTGCCGAGACCGAGCGCCTGGCGTCCGCCGCGGGCCCGGACGCCGTGGTGGTTTTCGACGTACCGCTGCTGGTCGAATCCGGCCGCTGGCGGGCCCTCGTGGACAGGGTGCTCGTGGTCGATGCCAGCGAGGAAACGCAATTGCGACGCGTCATGGCGCGCTCCGGCTGGACGCACGAGGCCGTGCGCGCCGTGATTGCCCAGCAGGCTGCGCGCAAGCTGCGCCGGGCTGCCGCGGATGCGGTCATTTTCAACGAGACGCTCTCGCTGGAGGAACTCGGTGGACAGGTGCGGAGTCTCTGGAAGCGGTGGGCCCCGCCCGGCACGCGATAATCCGAGACTTGCCGCCGCAGCGGCCGCATAACGATCAAGACAAAAAAGGCGCTCGCCGGAGTGCCCTCCCTCCCGCGATGCTTTTCAATTCGTATCCCTTTATTTTTGTCTTTTTTCCGCTGGTCCTGATCGGCTTCTTCCTGATCGGCAAGCGCAACGCCCGGTCCGCGGCGGGCTTTCTCGCCCTGGCCTCGCTGTTCTTCTACGGCTGGTGGAGCGTCAAGGCGCTTCCACTCCTGGTGGCGTCCATCTGCATCAACTACTGGTTCGGGCTGCACCTCTCGCCCGCGCCCGGCCGGGATGACCGCAAACGGAAGTCGCTGCTGGTGCTGGCACTGGTGGTCAACCTGGGTGTGCTTGCGGTCTTCAAGTACGCCAACTTCTTCGTGTCGAACGTGAACGACGGACTGGCCGCGGCCGGCCTGTCGCAGATTCCGATGCTGCACATCGTGCTGCCGATCGGCATCTCGTTCTACACCTTCACCCAGATCGCCTTCCTGGTCGACTGCTGGCAGGGCAAGGTGCATGAGCGCAGCTTCATCCACTACGTGCTGTTCGTCACCTACTTTCCGCACCTGATCGCTGGCCCGGTGCTGCATCACGCGCAGATGATGCCGCAGTTCGCGAACCCGGCCACCTACCGGCTGGACCCCAACAAGGTCGCGCTCGGCGTGGCGATCTTCACCTTCGGCCTCGCGAAGAAGCTGCTGATCGCGGACCCGATGGGCCAATACGCCGACATGATGTTCAACGGCGTGCACAAGGGCATCGAGCCCACGCTCTACACCTCGTGGTTCGGCGCGCTGGCCTATACGCTGCAGATCTATTTCGACTTCTCGGGCTATTCGGACATGGCCGTCGGCCTCTCGCTATGCCTGGGCGTGCAGCTGCCGCTCAATTTCCGCTCGCCCTACAAGTCGACCAACATTATCGAATTCTGGCGGCGCTGGCACATCTCGCTGTCGAACTTCCTGCGCGACTATCTCTACGTGCCGCTGGGCGGCAACCGCAAGGGTCCGGCGCGACGCTACCTGAACCTGTTCCTCACGATGCTGCTTGGCGGGCTCTGGCACGGCGCCGCATGGACCTTTGTGATCTGGGGCGCGCTGCACGGCGTGTTCCTGATGATCAACCACCTGTGGAATGCCAAGGTGCGGCGCAACGCCACGCCGGGCCGCGTGGCCCACGTGCTGGGCTGGCTGCTGACCTTCCTTTGCGTGGTGCTGGCCTGGATCGTCTTCCGCGCCGACGGCGTGCATACGGCCATGGCCATCTACAAGGGCATGCTCGGGCTGCATGGTGCGCCGGCCTCGGCCTTCAGCGAACTCGGCCCGGTGCCGTTCCGCAAACCCGAGTTCTTCCAGACCATGCTGGTCGGCATCATCATCTGCCTTGCGTTGCCTCCGACGATCTCGCTCGAGCGCTGGATTCCCCATCCGAAGGCGGTTGCGGGCCAGCCCGTCATGGCCTGGGTCTCCTCGGCCGTGCTCGCGATCGGCACTTTCGCGCTCTTCGCCTGGTGCGTCTCGAAGCTGGGCAACTACAGCCCGTTCCTCTATTTCCAATTCTGATTCGACATGACGACGCCCGCCAAAGTCTGGCTGCGATTCTTCCTCATCGGCTACATCGCCCTGATGGCGCTGTGGATCGTTTCGCTCACCAGCCCCGTGCCTTACGGCGACCTCACGCGGATTGGCCGCCTGTCTGAACGCGAGTTCGGCTGGACCGCCCCGCCACCCCAGGTCGACCCTGCCTTGCTGAAAGGCACGCCCGTCGACCAGGCCGACATCCTGGTCATCGGCGACAGCTTCTCCATGACCTTCCGCTGGCAGTCCGTGCTTGCCAAGGCCGGCTACCGCGTCTCGACCACCTACTGGGGCCAGTATGAAAATGCGCTCTGCGGCGACTTCGACCAGTGGATCGCGCGCACAGGCTTCAAGGGCAAGCTGATCATCATCGAGAGCGTGGAACGCCTGCTGGGCGACCGCACCAGGGACAGCATGAAGTGCCAGAAGATGATCCGGCCCTTCGACGCCATGGACCATCCCCTGATCACGCCGGACGAAACCGTGCCGAGCCCCGCACCCAACTGGAACGTGCAGTTCATGACGGGGATCACGACCTACTACAACACCTGGAAAGCGAAAAAGTCTGAAACAGACATTCACTTCGACTGGAACACCTGGGTTCGGCCGGTGCCCGATGGTTGCAAGCTCTTTTCCCATCGCTCCTGCGACAAGATGCCCTTTTTCGCCGAAGATGACGACAATGGCCCGTTGACTCCCGCGCACCTGGAGTGGATGAAGAATTTCACAAAGGTGCACAGCAAGCTTCCTATCATGTGGATGGTGATTCCCAACAAGACCACCGTGTACCTGAAGCCCGATTACTCCAAGGATTTCGAAGCCGGGTTCCGCGCGTCCGGGCTGGGACCCGATCTCTACGCATTCACGCGCGAGAAGCACACGCAGATTCGCGACTTCTATTTCTCGAACGACACCCACATGTCCATGCACGGCCAGCTCGCGCTGGGAGAACGCATGCTCACCGCCGTGCGCGAAGTGCTGCCCACGCCACCATCGAAATCGCCCTGAAGCTATGATGGCGCGACAGGAAACCGACAAAAACGCGTGATCCTCTACGAGTACCCTTTCAACGAGCGCATCCGCACCTACCTGCGGCTGGAGCACCTCTTCCGCCGGCTCGGGGAACTGGTGCCCTCGGAATCCGCCCTCTCGCATCACTACGCATTGGTCACGATCTTCGAGATCATGGACGTTGCCGCACGCGCCGACCTCAAGGCCGACGTGATGCGCGATCTCGACAAGCACAAGAACGTCTTCAACAGCTATCGCGGCAATCCGGCCATTGCCGAAGCCGTGCTCGACCAGGTGGTGGGGCAGCTCGAGCGCAACTTCGCAACGCTCAACGGCGTTGCCGGCAAGGCCGGACAGGCCCTGACCGAAAACGAGTGGCTCATGAGCATTCGAAGCCGCGCGGGCATTCCGGGCGGCACCTGCGAATTCGATCTGCCCGCCTATTACGCCTGGCAGCACCGCAGCGCCGCAAGCCGCCGCGCCGATCTCGAACGCTGGTCCGCCACGCTGTCCCCCCTGGCCGAATCCATCTACCTGCTGCTCAAGCTGCTGCGCGATGCCGATGTACCGTACAAGGTCATTGCCACGGGCGGCCAGTTCCAGCAAAACCTGCCGCAAGGCCGCAGCTTCCAGTTGCTGCGGCTGCGCATCGATCCCGCGCTGGGGCTCATTCCCGAGATCAGCGGCAACCGGCTCATGGTTTCAGTGCGGCTCATGCGGCACGAAGCCGACGACCGGCTGCACCCCAGCACGGACGACACGGCATTCGAACTCACCCTTTGCGCATGAGCCCCCGCCCGGCCGCTCCGAAGGGGGCTCGCACCGCCGTGCGGAGCACGGAGGTTACCCAATGAGCGATGTGAAACGGATCGGCGAGCGGATCGTCCGCTGCCCCTCGTGTGGCGGCGACAGTGTCTATGCCGAGCGCAACCCCTACCGCCCGTTCTGCAGTGCGCGATGCAAGGGCATCGATTTCGGGGCCTGGGCCAGCGAGGAGTTCCGGATGCCGGCAGAAGCCCCGGCCGACGACGAGCCCTTCGGCGACCCGAAGAAGGTTCAGTGAACGTCTCCTGAGCTACGGCGCGAGAAAGACGCGGTCCAGGTAGTCCGCGTGCTCGCGGACGTACGCTGGACGCAAGTGCTCCCGGTCCTTGTAGACCGGCGAATCGTCGGGTGTCGCCCGGAGGCACTGCCCATCCGCACAGAGCCTTGCCACCACGTCGATGGGCTCCGCACCGCTGGAGAGCGCGAGCGCGCGCAGTTGCTCATTGAGCCTCGCCTGTTCCGGCGGCAGGGGCGCGGCAGGCGTGCTGGTCAGCGCCACCATCTTGCCCATGCGGCTGCCTTCGATGAGGCGCCGCGGCTCGAACTCGGGGCCGCTGGCGTTGTCCAGCAACAGGTAGACCTTCTTCTTGTGCTGCACCAGCTGCGCCAGCAGCTTTTCGAGCGACGCCAGCGAGCGCCCGAGGCCGGCGCCGCCATTGTTCACGAGGTAGGCCGAAGCACCGTCCTGAAAGTAGAACGGCAGCGGAAAGTTGCCCGTGAAATAGCAGTTCCAGCAGGCCCCGACCACCACGGTGTCGATCTGCGGATCGAGGGCCAGCGCGAGCATTTCGCGGCGCGCCTGCTCGCAGCCCGGATTGCCCTCTGCAACCATGCCGGGCACCGGCGGGCAGGCGCCATAGGTAGAGAAGTAGGTCGTCGCCATGCGCCCGGGCGCGCTGCGTGCAAGCTCCATGGCACGGGGCGCGTATTGCAGGATGTGGCTGTCGCCGATCAGCAGGACCTTGCGGGACCCGTCGCCCACGCGCTTGACCGGATAGGCGCCGATCTTCTGCTGCTCGAAGCCGGCGTAGTAGTTGTCGTCCACGGTGGCGTCGGTCACCTTGCGCAGCAGCTCGCTGCCGTTGCGAGGCGGCATGCCGCCCAGCGCCAGCAGCCCGGTGACCGCGATCGCCATGCTGCCGCCCACGAGCGCGCGCAGCATGCCGACGTGCACCCGCGCCCTGGTGAAGCGCTCGACGAAGCGATAGGTAAGCCAGGCCAGCGCCACGCTCGCCAGCACCATTGCCGCACGCACGCCGGGCGATGGCTCGCCTTCGTTCACGATGCGCGCGTAGATCAGCAAGGGCCAATGCCACAGATAGAGCGGATAGCTGATGAGGCCGATCCACACCATCGGACGGCTGGCGAGCACGTGCCTGTTCAGCACCCCCGCAGGCCCGGCCGCGATACAGCTCGCCGCGCCCAGCGTGGGCAGCAGCGCCCACCAACCCGGAAACGCCTTGTCGCTGCGGGTCATCACGAGCCCCAGCACGATCAGCCCCACGCCCACGCAGGACTGCACGTGGCTGCGCCAGGCTGGCACCGGTTCCTTGGCGGGCCGCAACCGCATGCAGGCCAGGATGCCGCCCACCATCAGTTCCCAGAAGCGCGAAACGGGCGAGTAGAAGGCCGCCGTGCGAAAGGGATGGATCGTCAGCACGTTGACCAGAAACGAAACCACCGCCAGCACCCAGAGCAACCGGAGAATCGGCCAGCGCCGGCGCCAGGCCAGCGCCAGCAGCATGGGCCAGAAAATGTAGAACTGCTCCTCGATGCCCAGTGACCACAGGTGCAGCAGCGGCTTGGTCTCCGCGGCCGTATCGAAATAGCCGGCTTCGCCCCAGAAGATGAAATTGGCAATGAAGGCCGCGCCGCCCGTCGCCTGCTTGCCGAGTTCGGCGAATTCCCTGGGCAGCAGCGCATACCAGCCGAAGGCGAGCGTGGCCAGCAGCACCAGCGTCAGCGCCGGAAAGATCCGCCGGATGCGTCGTGCATAGAAATCGGGGTAGCTGAAATCGCCCGCCGCATGGCTCTGCATGATGATCGTCGTGATCAGGAAGCCCGAGATCACGAAGAAGATATCGACGCCGATGAAGCCTCCCGGCAATGCGTCGGGAAACGCATGGAAGGCCAGCACCGACGCCACCGCCACGGCACGCAGGCCATCGATGTCGGCGCGGTACTTGGGATGCAGCATGTCTTGTCTCAGGCCCGCGGCGCCTGCAGGCCGCGCTCGCCCGACCTCGCGGCCCAGTCCATCAGGCCAGGGTCGAAACCGCCAGCGCCGCCGACGCGGGCAGCCCGCGCTCCTGGGTCAGCCATTCGAGCACCGGCAAGGCACCCGGCAGCACCGGGGCCACGTCGAGCGGCAGTTGCTGCCAGCGCATGGCCTGGCCTTCGCGCATTTCGAACTCGCCGCTCCAGGCCGTGACCTTGCACCAGTGCAGCCGCACCAGCGCATGCGGGTAGTCGTGCTCGGTCACTTTCCAGACCTCGGCACCCGCGATGGTGATGCCCAGTTCTTCGTGCAGCTCGCGGCGCAGTGCCTGCTCCACCGTTTCGCCGGCCTCGATCTTGCCGCCCGGAAACTCCCAGAAGCCTGCGTACGCCTTGCCCTCGGGCCGGGTCGACAGCAGCAGCGCATCGTCGGCCGGGCGGATCAGCACGCCGACAGCCACCTCGGTGTGCTTGCGGCCTTGGGATTGCGGCTGTGCGCTCATGCGGCGGCCCGCCCCGCGTAGTCGCGCGCAAACTGGTAGGCCACGCGGCCGCTGCGCGAACCGCGCTCGAGCGCCCACACCAGCGCCGCGGGACGCGCCGCCTCGATCGCGGCGGGGTCCACGCCGAACGACGACAGCCACTGCGCGACGATTGCCAGGTATTCGTTCTGGCTGAAGGGATAGAAGCTGACCCACAGGCCGAAGCGTTCCGACAGCGAGATCTTCTCCTCGATCACTTCGCCGGGATGCACTTCGCCGTCCTCGGTGTGGGTGTAGCTGAGGTTGTCCTTCATGTATTCCGGCAGCAGGTGGCGCCGGTTGCTGGTCGCGTAGATCAGCACGTTGGGCGTGGCCGCCGCAATCGAGCCGTCCAGGATCGACTTCAGCGCCTTGTAGCCCGGCTCGCCTTCATCGAAGCTCAGGTCGTCGCTGAACACGATGAATTTTTCGGGCCGCTGCGACACCACCTCGACGATGTCGGGCAGGTCAGTCAGCTCGGCCTTGTCGACTTCGATCAGTCGCAGCCCCTGCGGCGCATAGGCCTGCAGGCAGGCGCGGATGAGCGACGACTTGCCGGTGCCGCGCGCACCCGTCAGCAGCACGTTGTTGGCCGGCTTGCCTTCGACGAACTGGCGCGTGTTGCGCTCGATCTTTTCCTTCTGGACGTCGATTTCCTTGAGCGAATCGAGCGCCATCGCGGCCACGTGTTTCACCGGTTCGAGCACGCCATGGCCCGAGCTGCGGCGGCGATAGCGCCACGCGATCGACGCGTTCCAGTCGGCGGGGGCCGCCAGCGGCTGCGGCAGGATCGACTCGATGCGGCCGATCAGCTGCTCGGCGCGCTCTAGCAGCTTCTGGAATTGCTCATTCATGACCTGTAGTCGGCATTGATGGTCACGTAGTCGTGGCTCAGGTCGCAGGTCCACACCGTTTCGCTCGCGTTCCCGCGGCCCAGGCCGATGCGCACGGTGATCTCGCTCTGCTTCATCACGCGCTGGCCGTCTTCTTCACGGTAGGACGGGTTGCGCCCGCCCTTGACGGCCACGTGCACGTCGTCGAGGAACAGGTCGATGCCGGTCTGGTCGAGGTCGGCAATGCCCGCGTAGCCCACCGCCGCCAGGATGCGGCCGAGGTTCGGGTCGCTGGCAAAGAATGCGGTCTTGACGAGCGGCGAATGCGCCACGGCATAGGCCACCTGCTTGCACTCGGCGGCATCGCGGCCGCCTTCGACCTGGATGGTGATGAACTTGGTCGCGCCTTCGCCGTCGCGCACGATGGCTTGCGCCAGCAGGCGGGCCACGTTCTGCATGGCGGCCACGAGCGCCTGGCCGTCGGCCGACTCCAGCGAGGTGATGGTGGCGTGCGCGGCCTTCTGCGTGGCAATGACCACGAAGGAGTCGTTGGTCGACGTGTCGCCGTCGATCGTCACCCGGTTGAACGAGCCATCGGCCAGCTGTTTTGCCAGCGGCTGGATCAGCGCCGGATCGATCTTGGCATCGGTCGCCATGAAGCCCAGCATGGTCGCCATGTTCGGGCGGATCATGCCGGCGCCCTTGCTGATGCCGGTGATGGTGACGGTGGCGCCGCCGACCTGGACCTGCTGGCTGAAAGCCTTGGGAATCGTGTCGGTGGTCATGATGCCTTCGGCGGCACGTGCCCAATGCTTCTCCGAAGCGTCGGCCAGCGCGGCGGGCAGGCCGGCTTCGATGCGGTCCACGGGCAGCGGCTCCATGATCACGCCGGTCGAGAACGGCAGGATCTGCTCCGGCGCGATATCCAGATGGCGCGCGAGCGCGATGCAGGTGGAACGCGTGCGCATCAGGCCGTCTTCGCCCGTGCCCGCGTTGGCATTGCCGGTGTTGATCACCATCGCGCGAATGCCGTAGTTGGCTGCCAGGTGATCGCGGCAGACCTGCACCGGCGCGGCGCAGAAACGGTTCTGGGTGAACACGCCGCCGACCGCCGAGCCTTCATCGATGAGCACGACGGTCAGGTCCTTGCGGTTGGCCTTGCGCACGCCCGCTTCGGCCACGCCGATACGGACGCCGGGCACCGCGAACAAGGCGGCAGGATCAGGGGCGGACAGGTTCACGGGCATGGCGGTTTCTCTTCGGAAGTTTCTGGGTCAGCTGAGCTTGCCGTGGCAGTGCTTGAATTTCTTGCCACTGCCGCACGGGCATGGGTCGTTGCGGCCGACACGTGCGAACGCCGCGGCTTCGGCACCCAGGCTGCCGAGCCCCAGGCCCGCGGCCGCGATGCGGCGCTGGTTTTCCTCGTCCAGGCGCACCTCGACCTCGCCGGTTTCGGTCGGCGCGCTGTAGGTGATGTTCGAGACGTTCTCGCCGCGGCTCTCGAGGGCTTCCGCGGCCTCTTCGAGCTGCTCGCCCGACTGCACGCGCACCGTCATGAGCTGGCGCGTGACTTCGTTCTTGACCGAGTCGAGCAGCTGGCCGAAGAGTTCGAAGGCTTCGCGCTTGTATTCCTGCTTGGGCTGCTTCTGCGCATAGCCGCGCAAATGAATGCCCTGGCGCAGGTAGTCGAGCGAGGCCAGGTGCTCGCGCCAGTGCGTGTCGATACTCTGAAGCAGCACCATGCGCTCGAACTGTGTGAAGTTTTCCTGGCCGATCAGCGCCACCTTGGCCCCGAAGCTGTCGTTGGCGGCATTGACCACCTTCTCGACGATGTCCTCGTCGGCCACGGCCTCGGCCGCCTCGACTTCCTTCTTGAGGGGCATGTCGATGCCCCACTCGTTGAACAGGGTCTTCTCGAGCGTGTCGAGGTCCCACTGTTCCTCGACCGATTCGGCCGGCACGTATTGCCGCACGAGATCGGTGAAATAGCCTTCGCGCAGCGCCGCGATCTGCGCCGTGAGGTCGGCCGCGTCGAGGATGTCGTTGCGCTGCTGGTAGATCACCTTGCGCTGGTCGTTCGACACGTCGTCGTATTCGAGCAGCTGCTTGCGGATGTCGAAGTTGCGCGCCTCGACCTTGCGCTGCGCGCTCTCGATGCTGCGCGTGACGATGCCGGCCTCGATGGCTTCGCCGTCGGGCATCTTGAGGCGGTCCATGATCGCCTTCACGCGGTCGCCCGCGAAGATGCGCATCAGCGGATCGTCCAGGCTCAGGTAGAAGCGCGAGGAGCCCGGGTCGCCCTGGCGGCCGGAACGGCCGCGCAGCTGGTTGTCGATGCGGCGCGATTCGTGGCGTTCGGTCGCGATGATGCGCAGGCCGCCGAGCGACTTCACGAACTCGTGATCCTTGGTCCATTCGGCACGGATGTGCGCGATGTCCGTCTGCTTGGTGGCTTCATCGCGGCCTTCGTCGTTCTCGATCGCCTCGATCATCTTCTCGATGTTGCCGCCCAGCACGATGTCGGTACCGCGGCCGGCCATGTTGGTCGCGATGGTGATCATCTTCGCGCGGCCGGCCTGCGCCACGATGTCGGCTTCGCGCGCATGCTGCTTGGCGTTGAGCACCTGGTGCGGCAGGTCCGCCTTGGTGAGCAGGCCGTCGATGATCTCGGAGTTCTCGATCGACGAGGTGCCCACCAGCACCGGTTGCCCGCGCTCGTAGCACTCGCGGATGTCCTGGATCGCCGCTTCGTACTTTTCGCGCGTGGTCTTGTAGACGCGGTCGAGCTGATCGTCCCGCTTGCTGATGCGGTTCGGCGGAATGATGACCGTCTCGAGGCCGTAGATTTCCTGGAACTCGTAAGCCTCGGTGTCAGCCGTTCCGGTCATGCCGGCCAGCTTGTTGTACAGGCGGAAATAGTTCTGGAAGGTGATGGAGGCGAGCGTCTGGTTCTCCGCCTGGATCTGCACGCCTTCCTTGGCTTCCACGGCCTGGTGCAGGCCGTCGCTCCAGCGCCGGCCCGTCATCAGGCGGCCGGTGAATTCGTCGACGATGACGACCTCGCCCTGCTGCACCACGTAATGCTGGTCGCGGTGGTACAGATGTCGTGCACGCAGCGCCGCGTTCAGGTGGTGCATCAGCGTGATGTTGGCCGGGTCGTAGAGCGAAGCGCCTTCGGGCAACAGCTTGAATTCGCTCAGCAGCTGCTCGGCCTTCTCGTGGCCGTCTTCGGTCAGGAACACCTGGTGCGTCTTCTCGTCGACCGTGAAGTCGCCCGGCACCGTGACGCCCTCGCCCGTGCGCGGATCGGCCTCGCCCTCTTGCTTGGTCAGCAGGGGCACCACCTTGTTGATGGCCAGGTACAGGTCGGTATGGTCTTCGGCCTGGCCGCTGATGATCAGCGGCGTGCGAGCCTCGTCGATCAGGATGGAGTCCACCTCGTCGACGATGGCGTAGTTCAGGCCGCGCTGAACCCGGTCGCCGGGCTCGTACACCATGTTGTCGCGCAGGTAGTCGAAGCCGTATTCGTTGTTGGTGCCGTAGGTGATGTCGCTGCCGTAGGCCTGCTGCTTTTCCTCGCGCGGCATCTGCGGCAGGTTGATGCCCACCGACAGTCCCAGGAAGTTGTACAGGCGGCCCATCCACTGGGCGTCGCGATTGGCGAGGTAGTCGTTCACCGTGACCACGTGCACGCCCTGGCCCGACAGTGCGTTCAGGTACACCGGCAGCGTGGCGGTCAGCGTCTTGCCTTCGCCGGTCCGCATTTCGGCGATCTTTCCGTTGTGGAGCGCCATGCCGCCGAGCAGCTGCACGTCGAAATGGCGCATCTTCATGACGCGCTTGGAGCCTTCGCGCACGGTGGCGAATGCTTCCGGCAGCAGGGCGTCGAGGGTTTCACCCTTGGCGATGCGGTCCTTGAACTCCTGCGTCTTGGCGCGCAGCCCGTCGTCGCTGAGCTTCTCGAACTCGGGTTCGAGCGCATTGATGCGCTCCACCGTCTTGCGATACTGCTTGAGGAGCCGGTCGTTGCGACTGCCGAAAATCTGGGTCAGGAAGTTGGTTGCCATTGGCGTGGAGATGGACGGGCACCTGACACACAGGCACTGCGACCGGATTCCCTAAGATATGGTGAAAGCAGTTGGGCGCGCCTTCTTCGAATGCAAGCCTCGAAAGCAAGCGGCTCCAGACCGGATCTGCCGGCGCAAGCGTCGGCAAACCGGGCATTTTAGCTGTCTTGTTCCATCCTCCGGATTACCCATGAATCGCCGCTCCGTCCCCCCTTTCACGCTGCAGCAGGCCGCCGAAGGCTCGCCCACCCTGGCGAGCCTGATTGCGCGGGCCCGCGACGCCAGCGAGCGGCTGCGGGCGGTCGAAGGATTGATTCCGCCGGCCATGCGCCCCGCCGTCCAGGCCGGCCCGGCCGAAGGGGACGTGTGGTGCCTGCTGGTCAACGGCAGCGCCGCGGCCGCCAAGCTGCGGCAGCTGTCGCCAATGCTGGTCACCCGGCTGCGGAACAAGGGCTGGGACGTGAACACGATCCGGATCAAGGTGCAATCCGGGCGCTGAACGAAAAACGGCCGGCCACGCAGACGGCCCGCCCCATCGAGACCTCGCTTATTGCGGCTGAAGCCCGATGTCATGCGCCACCTTCTGCCAGCGCTCGGCTTCCGCGCGCATGAAGGCGCGCAGCTCACCCGTGGTGGAACCCTTCAGCTGCACACCCAGCACCGACATGCGCTCCTTCACCGACGGATGGTCCAGCGCCGCGATCGCCTCGCGCCGCAGACGCTCGATCACCTCCAGCGGCGTCGTGGCGGGTGCCACCATGGCCCACCACTGGTCGATCTCGAGACCCTTGAGCCCGCTCTCCGCCAGGCCAGGCACATCCTTGAGCCCCGGAATGTTCACTCGCTGCGCGCTCGTCACCAGCAGCGGGCGGATCCTGTTGGCGCCCAGGAGGCTGGAACCGCTGGCCAGCGTCGCGAAGTGCCCGGCCACCGTGCCCGCCGCCACGTCGGTGAGCGCCGGCGCCGAGCCGCGATAGGGAACCATGTTGAACTTGATCTTCGTGCGGCTCGCCAGCAGTTCGGCCGCCAGATGGCTCACCGTGCCGGCGCCGCTGTGCGCGATGGCCGGCGGCATCGGCCGGGCGGCGGCCGTCTTGATGAAGGTCTTGAAATCCCGGCTGTCGTCCTCCATGCCCGCAAAGAAGACGAGGGGCGACGTGCCGATCATCGTCACCGGCGTGAAGTCGCGCAGCAGGTCGTAGGGCAACCGGGTCGTCACCGCGGGCGCAATCGCGTGCGGCAACTCGACGATGGCAAGCGTGTAGCCGTCGGGCGCGGCCTTGGCCGCAGCCTCGGTGCCGATCTGGCCGGCGGCGCCGGGGCGGTTGTCGACGATCACCGAACTGCCGATCGTCTGGCTCATGCGCTGCGCCATGGCGCGCGCAATGGCGTCGGTGCTCCCGCCAGCCGCCCACGGCACGATCAGCTTGATGGGTTTGTCGGGAAAAGCCGCCCAGGCGCGCTGCGCCGCGGCGGTGAACAGGGTAGCCGATCCGGCAGCCAGGAAGGCGCGGCGTTGCATTGCTTGCATGGTTTCGATTCCTTCTGGGTGGCTCGGACGTTCAGACGGCCTGGTCGGGCCAACTCGGGTCGCGCGAGGCGTTGGCGGTGAGCATCAGCACCACGTGGGCGTCGCCGGCAATGGCATTGCTTTCGCGCAGCTGGCGCAGGGCGTCCAGCCCGGCCGCCGCGCACAGTTCGGCGCTCACGCCGGCCGCCGTGAGCTTTCGCCGGGCCGCGCGGGCCTGGTCGTCGCTCACCACCACCGCACCCCCGCCCGAGGCGACGGCGGCCTGCCACTGCAGGAAAGTCACGGTGGACCCGGCGGTGGAAAACTGCGCCGTGTGGCCGGGATACATGCCGTTGAGCGCGCCGCCGGCAAGCACGCGCGAGAGGCGCGCAAAAGGCTCCACCAGCCAGAGCCGCGGCAAGCGCGAAATACGCCCCGCGGCCAGCAGGTCGCGAAAGCCCGCGTAGATACCCCAGGCCAGATCGCCGCGCGCCGTGGGGATCACGACATGATCGGGCAGCCCGCCCTCGGTCAGGCACTCCAGGGCAATGGACTTGTACCCCTCGATCGCCAGCGGCGCGCTTCCCAACGCCGGCAGGCGGTAATTGGTCAGCGCGAAATAGCCCGGCTGCTGTGAGCGCTCACGCACGAAAGCCCAGCGGCCGGCGTTGTCCGCAAAGATGTGGCGCCGGGCACCCAGGGCGTCGAGCTGCCGCGCATAGGCGGCGGGCAAGCCTTCGTAGGTTGCCACTTCGCAGACGAGGCCCGCAGCCCATGCATAGTGCGCCGCCGAGATCGCGGCATTGCCCGAAGAAGCCAGCACCAACGTGTGGGCGCCGAAGTCCAGCGCCTGAGCCACGCCCACCGCGGTCATGCGGTCCTTGTGGGAGCCCGTGGGGTTGCGCGATTCGTCCTTGATCGCAAGGCGTGCCACGCCGAACTGCCGCGCCAGCTCCGGCATGTCCGCGAGCGGCGTGCGGCCCTCGCCCAGCGTGAAGCCCGGCGTGTAGGGCATGGGCACGGGATTGGCGCTGTCGGGCAGGTAGCTGGCGCGCAATCCGGCGTGAATGCCGATGTTCCTGCAGGCGGGGCAGCCATCGTTCGCCAACGAGAGCGGATAGGGGGTATCGCATCGCAGGCACCGAAAGCCTCGCAGGCGGGGGTTTCTCACCGGGGGCAGCGTGCGGGCGCTGCCCGGCGGGACTGCCGACGGATCGGGATGCGCGGCGCACTTGAAGTCCAGAACGGGCGGAGGGGTGTTCACAGGCGGTCTTGGCGGGGAAGTTGTGCCCAAATCTTAGGCATCTGGAAATAAAATCCTCTAGCTCGAAATACTCAAGCGATAAAAAAACTTATCGATGCGCTTCACCGAAATAGAGACGTTCCGGGCCCTGATGCGCGCCGGCTCCACCCGCAAGGCCGCGGCGCTGCTGCATGTGACGCAACCCGCCATCAGCCAGTCGCTCAAGCGGCTCGAGGCGCAGGCCGGCATGCTCCTGTTCCAGCGCACCGGTGGGCGGCTGGTGCCCACGCCCGAGGCGCGCGCGCTGTGGACCGAGGTGGAGCGCGTTTTCATCGGCATGGAGGCCATCGAGCACCGCATGCGCAGCCTGCGCGACTTCGGCACCAACCAGCTCGAACTCAGTTGCTATCCGGCCTTCGGCCTCGGCTTCATGCCGCGCGCGCTGGAACGCCTGAAGGCGCACCGGGGCGACCGTCCCTGGCCGCAGGTGTCGCTGCAGGTGCTCAGTTCCAAGGACGTGCGCGACCGCGTGGCAAAGGGCGTCTCCGACTTCGGCCTGATGGCCGACGAACTGCCGCTCGAGGGCATCGAGCACTCGACCTTCGCGCGGTTTCCCGGCGTGGTCGTGATGCCGCAAGGCCATGCGCTGGCGCGCTTCAAGCGCATCGAGCCGGAACAACTCGCCGAGGCGCCTTTCCTGGCCCTGAACCCCGAGGACCCTTCGCACCGCGGGCTCGAAACCGCACTTGCCGAACGCGGCGCGACGCTTCGGGTGATGGTGCAAACGCCTTACGCGGCCAGTGTGTGCGAGATGGCCGTGCGCGGCCTGGGCGTGGGACTGGTCAATCCCATCACCGCTCTCGACTACGCGGAACGCGGCCTCGTGGTGCGCCGGCTGTCGGTCGACGTATTCTTTTCCTGCGTGCTGGCCCTGCCCGCGGGCAAGGTGCTTTCCACCACCGCCCGCGACTTTCTTTCGCTCATGCGCCAGCAACTGGCGGAAGACGAGAAGCGCATTCAGCGCTACCTGCGCTGACTCCGCACGGGACCTACTTCCAGGCGAACTCGTGGTTCAGCCCCACGACGAAGCCACGCACGCCCTGCGGTCCCGTCCTGGAAGCGCTGACATCCACGCTGATCAGCGGCGTGAGGCTGAAGCGCCCCCCGATGCGCGAGGTCCAGACACCTGCCGCGCGGCTGCGCTCCGCGATGAGCGAAACCTTGTCGTCGAGCGCCCATTCCGCGGCCAGCCCGCCGCGCGGCGTGCGAGCCCCTGTGCCGGTGGCCCAGTCGGCGCCGAGGTTGACGTGGATCTGCAGGCTGCCGGTCGGCCGCCATGTGACCGGCAGCACGAACTGCCCGCCCGCACGGCCGCCGCGCGTCAGGTCGAACGCGGCACCGAGCGAAAGTGCCGCGCTCAGCGGCGCATCGGCCGCCGGGCCGAAGAAATTCCATTTGAGCTGCGGCCCTGCGACGACCGAGCGCACGCCCTCTGCCGAAAACCGATCCAAGTTCAGTCCCAGCTCGACGGACCCCACACGGCAGGACGGCCCGATGTGCAGCCCGGTGGTCGGCTCGGGGCCGGTGCGGCCCGACCAGGCTTCGTACTGGCATTGGCCCGGATCGAGCGTGCCTGCATCGTCGACATCGAAATGCCCCGCGGCTCGCGCACCCGTGCTCGCAAGGCTGCAGACACCTGCCAGCAGCCAGGCGGCTCGCGGCGGTCGAATCATTTTTGTGCGTTTGTTGTCTTTCATCGCCTGCATCCCCCGATGACCGGGAGATTCTAGGGATGAAGACACGCCTTCAGATCTCGAACTGCGGCTGCAACTCGCGGATTCGCTTGATGGCCACCCCGGCAGCGGCTGTGCGGGTCTCGACGCCGAGCTTCACGTACACCCGCTCCAGGTGCTTCTTGGCCGTGGCGGGACTGCTGCCGAGAATTTCGCCGATGTCCTTGTTGGTCTTGCCCTTCACCACCCAATAGAGCACCTCGGCCTCGCGCGCCGTGAGCTTCAGGCTCAGGCTCATGGCCTCGATCACCGCGGTGTCGGAAACCTCGCGCATGACGATCATCCATTCATCGCCGTCGTCATCCTGGCCGGTCTGCCGATGCAGGCGCAGGCTGAGCCCGGCGGCGCCCTGCACGATGGAAAGCGCCGGCGGCTCGATGCCCTGCTGCCTGGCATCGGGCGCGTGGCGCCGCAGCCACTCGAGCACCACGGGCGGTGTTTCGGGCGCGCGGGTGTCGCAGTAGCGCTGCAGCAGCTCGCGCGCGAGCGCCGTCTGCCAGATCAGCTTGCCCTCGGGCAGGCGTACGGTGATGCTGGCGTAGCCGAAGGCGTCGAGCGCATTGCGCGCCTGGCCGGCCTGCCGCGCATCCTGCCGGGCGCGGCGGGCGCCCTGAAGGTGCACGTTCATGCGGGCCAGCACCTCCTTGGGCTTGATCGGCTTGGTGACGTAGTCGACACCGCCGGCCTCGAGCGCGGCCACCAGGTGCTCGGTTTCGGTGAGCCCGGTCATGAACACGATGGGAATGTGCGCCGTCGCGGCATCGGCCTTGAGCCGGCGCGCCACCTCGAAGCCGTCGATGCCCGGCATCATGGCGTCGAGCAGCACGATGTCGGGGCGCGCCTGCGCGGCACGCTGCAGCGCCTGCTCGCCGTTGGTGGCAATGAGCACGGTGTAGCCCGACTCGTCGAGCGCGTCGTGCAGCACCGCGAGGTTGTCGGGCACGTCGTCGACGATCAGCACCAGGTCGCTGTTGGCGCCTTGTTCGCGCAGCGTTCTTGCGAGCGGAGTGGTTTCCATGGGACTTGTTCTTCAGGCCGCGCTGACTGCGGCGGCAAGCGCACGGCCCATGGCCTCGAACTGGAACTGGCGCGCGAGCACGCGCTGCGCCTCGGTCCAGGCGAGGCATTCGGGTTGTTCGGTGTCGATTTCGTCGAGCTGGTTCATGATGCCGCGAAAATAGCCCAGGCTCACCGCTTCGTCGAGGGCGCGCAGCCTCGACAGCGAAGGCGCCTGCATGGCGCGTGGCGCGGTGGCGGGGGCCGGCTTGGCGGCGGTGTCGGTCCATTGCAGGCCGAGGCGACGTTCGAGCCAGTCGAGCAGTTCCGTATGGCGCACCGGCTTGACGAAGAAATCTTCGGGCGCAATGCCCACGTCATTCTCGAGGCCCTTGTCGAAAGCATTGGCCGACACGATGGCCACGCAGGCATCGGCGAGGCCGAGCTTGCGCGCGCGGCGAATCGTCTCCCAGCCATCGATGCCCGGCATGGCAAGGTCGACGAACATCGCATCGGGCCGGTAGCCGGCCGCGATGAGGTCGAGCGCGTCGTGGCCGCTGGCGGCGGTGCGCAGCTCGAAGCCGAGCGGCGCCAGCACATGGCCGAGCAGGTCGCGGTCGGCCTCCTCGTTGTCGACCACCAGCAGCCGACGGCGAGGGCCTTCGTAGCCGCGCCGCGCGCGCTGCACCGGAGCCGGCCGGCCCGAGGCGCCCGCGGTCTCGTGCACCCGCGGCAGGAAGAGCCGTACGCAGAACAGCGAGCCTTGCCCAGGCGTGCTGCGCACCTTCATCTCGCCGCCCATGAGGTCGGTCAGCATCTTGGCGATGGTGAGGCCCAGCCCCGCGCCGGGCGTGGACGCCGCGGCCGCATCGCCGCGCGCAAAGGGCTCGAAGATGCGTTCGATGTCTTCGGCCGTCATGCCGGGCCCGGTGTCCTCGATCTCGACCGAGGCGAACTCCCGTGCATACGAAAGCCGCAGCGTCACCTCGCCCGCGGCCGTGAACTTGATGGCGTTGCCCAGCAGGTTGATGAGGATCTGGCACACCCGCTTCTCGTCGGCGCGCACCACCTCGGGCAATGCACCCGCCGCCTCGAAGCGAAACCGCAGCCCCTTTTCGGCCGCCTGCAGCTCGAACATGTCGGCCAGCTCGCGCAAGGTGTCGGCAAAGCGCATCGGCCTCGCATGCAACGTGAGCTTGCCGGCCTCGATGTGGGCAATGGCCAGCGTGCCCTCGATGAGCGACAGCAGGTGCTCGCCGCCGCGCTTGATCACCGCCACGGCTTGCTGGCGGTGGGGCGGCACGGACTGGTCTTCGCCCATCAGCTGCGCGTAGCCCAGGATGCTGTTGAGCGGCGTGCGCAGCTCGTGGCTGATGGCGCTGATGTACCGGCTCTTGGCCTGGTTGGCCTGGTCGGCGGCGCGCCGCGCCTGCTCGGCTGCGAGCTTGGCGTGCTCGGCAACTTCGCGCGCCTCATCCGCGGTCTGCTTGGCAGACTGCAGCGCGCGGTCGGTGGCGCGGTGCAACTCGATTTCGCGCATCAGCAGATGGGTCTGGCGGTTTGATTCTTCCTGCGCGACCCTGCGGCTCTGGTGCGCCAGCACCAGCCACCAGGCCACCACGCCCGCGATCACCAGCAGCGCCATGTACGCCTTGAGAAAGCCCGAGCGCAACGCCGACTGCTGCACGCCCGCCAAGGCTTCGGCCAGTTCCGATTGCGACGCCATCTGCAGCACGCCCTCGCCCAATGCGCGCAGCTCCTGCTGGTAGAGCACACCGAACACCACCGCCAGTACCGGCACGATGATCAGCATCAGCAACAGGAAATGGCCCAGCCCGGTGTCGAGATAGCGCCAGCTGAAGCGCGGCAGCAGCCAGCGCAGCGCCGACGACCATTGCGCCGAGAGGCTCGCATGGGGCTTGCACAGGTCGCCGCAGCGCGCATCGAGCGTGCAGCACAGCGAGCAGATCGCGCCCTGGTAGGCCGGGCAATGGGCCATGTCGGGACCTTCGTACTCGCGCTCGCAGATCACGCAGTGCTGCACCTTGAGGCGCTGGTAGCTGCCCTCCGCTGCGTCCTCATGCACGTCGTGCTCGACCCGCGCCCAGCGAACCGCGCGCGGGCCCGCTGCGGGCGCAAAGGCGACCGCGCCATGGGCCACCGAACCTCGCGCCAGGTAGTACTTGCCGCCCGTGGCCCATGCCAGCAGCGGCGACACCACCAGTGCCGTACCGAGCGCGATGAGAGCCGAGAACGCCTGCGCCAGCGGGCCGAAGACGCCGAGATGGGCGGTGATGGACAGCAGCGAGGCCAGCGCCATCGCCCCGACCCCCACCGGGTTGATGTCCCACAGATGCGCCCGCTTGAACTCGATGCCGGGCGGCGACAGGCCCAGCGGCTTGTTGATGACCAGGTCGGCCACCACCGCCATCATCCAGGCGATGGCGATGTTGGCGAAGAGGCCGAGCACGTCGCCCAGCGCCTCGAACACGTTCATCTCCATCAGCATGAAGGCGATGAGCGCGTTGAACACCACCCACACCACGCGTCCCGGATGGCTGTGCGCCACGCGCGAGAAAAAGTTGCTCCAGGCCAGCGAGCCCGCATAGGCGTTGGTCACGTTGATCTTGAGCTGCGAAATCACCACGAACAGCGCGGTCGCAGCCACGGCCCAGCCATAGTTCGGGAATACGTACTCATAGGCCGCAAGGTACATCTGGTTCGGGTCGACCGCGCGCTCGACCGGCACCATGTGCGTGATCGCCAGGTACGCCAAGAGCGCGCCGCCCAGCATCTTGACCACGCCCAGCAGCACCCACCCCGGCCCGCCGGCCAGCACCCCGGCCCACCAGCGCCGGGCGCTCACGGCGGTGCGCGCGGGCATGAAGCGCAGGTAGTCGGCCTGTTCCCCCATCTGGGTGATCAACGCGATGCCGACCGTCAGCGCAGCGCCAAACAGGTGCAGATCGAAACCCTTGGTGCTCGCCTTCGACCCGTTGTAGTGCACGATGCCCGCAAACGCACCAGGATCGCGCACCAGCACAAAGACGAAAGGCACCACCAGCATCACCAGCCAGAGCGGCTGCGTCCACAGTTGAAGCCGGCTGATGGCCGAAACCCCGTGGGTGACCAGCGGAATCACCACCAGCGCGCACACCAGGTAGCCCCAGACCGGCGGCACGCCGAGTGCGAGCTCGAGCGCGTAGGCCATCACCGCCGCCTCGAGCGCGAAGAAGATGAAGGTGAACGACGCGTAGATGAGCGAGGTGAGCGTGGAGCCGATGTAGCCGAAGCCCGCGCCGCGCGTGAGCAGGTCCATGTCGACACCGTAGCGCGCGGCATACACGCTGATCGGCACGCCCGCCAGGAAGATGATGAGCCCCGTGGTCACGATGGCCCAGAACGCATTGGCGAAGCCGTATTGCACCAGCAGAGTGGCGCCCACCGCCTCCAGCACCAGGAACGACGCCGCCCCGAAAGCCGTGTTGGCCACGCGCCATTCGGACCACTTGCGAAAGCGCTGCGGGGTGTAGCGCAGCGCGTAGTCCTCGAGCGTTTCGCTCGCCACCCAGCTGTTGTAGTCGCGCCGCACCTTGACGATGCGCTGGGGCGCGTCGTCGGGGCTGGTGGAAGTCTCGGCGGGGTTCACACCGTTTCGGTGCATCTTTCGTGCCATCCATACGTCGTTTGGCGAACACCGGCATGACTGTTGCAAAGCCGAAGCCTGCCCAATAATGGCCGACCTCCACGCCATCCGATGCCGCTCCCATGGAACTGACCCCGCGCGAAAAAGACAAGCTGCTGATCTTCACCGCAGCATTGCTGGCTGAACGCCGCAAGGCGCGGGGGCTGAAGCTCAACTACCCCGAAGCCGTCGCCCTGATCTCCGCCGCCGTGATGGAAGGCGCCCGCGACGGCAAGAGCGTTGCGGCGCTCATGAGCGAAGGCCGCACCGTGCTCACCCGCGCCGACGTGATGGATGGCATCGCCGAGATGATCCGGACATCCAGGTGGAAGCCACCTTCCCCGACGGCACCAAGCTGGTCACCGTCCACCAGCCCATCGTCTGACTCCCACTCCAGAACAAGAAAGACCTGCCATGCGCCACAACGCTTCCAAGACCCTTGCCCTCGTCGCCCTGCTGCTGCCGTTCGCGGCCAGCGCCCACACCGGTGTCGACGGTGGCGTGCACCACGGCCTCGTCACCGGTTTCATGCACCCGCTCACAGGCGCCGACCATCTGGCGGCCATGGTCGCGGTCGGCCTCTGGAGTGCGCTGGCCGCGCGCCGCGCCTGGCCCGATCTGCTGTGGGCGCCGCTGGCCTTCGCGGGCATGCTGCTCGTGGGCGCGCTGATGGGGCTGGCGGGTGTGCAGTTGCCGGCCGTCGAACCGATGATCGCCGCCTCGCTGCTCGTGCTGGGCCTGCTGGTCGCCGCGCGCATCCACCTGCCGGCCGCGGTGGCCGCGGCGGTGGCCGGCGCGTTCGCCATCTTCCACGGCGTGGCGCACGGCCACGAACTCGCGGGCGAGCAGGGCGCGGCTTTGGCGCTGGCCGGCATGGTCGGCGCCACCGTGCTGCTGCACCTTGCGGGCATCGCGTTCGGGTGGGCGCTGCGCCATGCGAATGCCTGGCTGCCGCGCGTGGCGGGCGCCGCCGTGGTGGCGCTGGGCGCCACGCTGCTCTCGCAGGCCGTCTGAAGAAAGGCGCCGTCCCCATGACCCCCGGCGAACTTTTCACCGACGAGGGCGAGCACACGCTCAACCCTGGCCGCCGCACGCTCACGCTGGTGGTGCAGAACACCGCCGACCGGCCGATCCAGGTCGGATCGCACTATCACTTTGCCGAAACCAATGGCGCGCTCGGCTTCGACCGCGAAGCCGCGCGCGGCATGCGGCTCAACATCGCTTCGGGCGCCGCCGTGCGCTTCGAGCCGGGCCAGCAGCGCACCGTCGAACTGGTCGACTTCTCGGGCGATCGCATCGTCTATGGCTTTCGCGGCCTCGTTCAAGGAAAACTCTAAGCCATGGCAACGATTGGAAGGCGTGCCTACGCCGAAATCTTCGGCCCCACCGTGGGCGACCGGGTCCGCCTCGCGGACACCGACCTGCTGATCGAGGTCGAGGCCGATTACACGCTGCGCGCAGGCGGCTACGGCGAAGAGGTGAAATTCGGCGGCGGCAAGACCATCCGCGACGGCATGGCGCAGTCGCAGCGCACCAGGGCGCAAGGCGCCGTCGACACTGTGCTGACCAACGCGCTGATCCTCGACCACTGGGGCATCGTGAAGGCCGACATCGGCCTGAAGGATGGCCGCATCGCCGCCATCGGCAAGGCCGGCAACCCCGACGTGCAGCCTGGTGTGGACATCGTCATCGGCCCAGGCACCGAGATCATCAGCTGCGAGGGCAACATCGTCACGGCCGGCGGCATCGACAGCCACATCCACTTCATCTGCCCGCAGCAGATCGAGGAAGCGCTCGCGTCCGGCGTGACCACCATGCTCGGCGGCGGCACCGGTCCGGCCACCGGCACCTTCGCGACCACCGCCACGCCCGGCCCGTGGCACATCGAGCGCATGCTGCAGGCTGCCGATGCCTTCCCCATGAACCTGGGCTTCCTGGGCAAGGGCAACGCCAGCCTGCCCGATGCCCTGCACGAGCAGATCGAGGCCGGTGTCATGGGCCTGAAGCTGCACGAAGACTGGGGCACCACGCCCTCGGCCATCAGCAACTGCCTGGACGTGGCCGACGCCACCGACACGCAGGTGGCGATCCACAGCGACACGCTCAACGAATCGGGCTTTGTCGAGAACACCATCGCGGCCGTGGGCGGCCGCTCGATCTGCGCGTTTCACACCGAAGGCGCGGGCGGCGGCCATGCACCCGACATCCTGCGCGTGGTGGGCGAGGAGAACTTCCTCCCCTCTTCCACCAACCCTACCATGCCCTACACCGTGAACACGCTCGACGAACACGTCGACATGCTCATGGTCTGCCACCACCTGGACGCCGGCATTGCCGAGGACCTGGCCTTTGCCGAGTCGCGCATCCGCAAGGAAACCATCGCCGCCGAAGACGTGCTGCATGACCTGGGCGCCATCAGCATGTTCAGCTCCGACAGCCAGGCCATGGGCCGCGTGGGCGAAGTGGTGCTGCGCTGCTGGCAGACCGCGCACAAGATGAAGCTGCAGCGCGGCTGGCTGCCACCAGCGCCCGGTACGGGTGCGAACTCGCTGGACGGCAACGAGCGCAACGACAATTTCCGTGCGAAGCGCTACGTGGCCAAGTACACGATCAACCCCGCCATTGCGCACGGCATCGCACACGAGGTGGGCTCGCTCGAGGTCGGCAAGTGGGCCGACATCGTGATCTGGAAACCCGCCTTCTTCGGCGTGAAGCCTTTCACCCTCATCAAGGGTGGCACCATCGCCATGGCTGCCATGGGCGACCCCAACGCGTCGATCCCCACGCCGCAGCCGGTGCACTACCGCCCGATGTTCGGCAGCTACGGCGGCTCGCTGGCCAAGAGTTCACTCACCTTCGTCTCGCAGGCCGGCCTGGCCGCGGGCATCAAGGAACGCTATGGCCTGGCGAAGCACCTCAGCGCGGTGAAGAACATCCGCAACGTGCGCAAGAAGGACCTGATCCACAACGGCTACACGCCGAAGATGGAAATCGACGCGCAGACCTATGCGGTGCGCGCCGACGGGCATCTGCTGACCTGCGACCCGGCAGTGCAGTTGCCGCTGACGCAGCGGTATTTCCTGTTCTGACGCGGAGCCTGTAGGGCCTTGAAGGGGGAGCAGGCGCCCCCTTGACAGGCTGCGTATCCTCGAAGGTATTCATCCGTCGTTTCACGCCCCTGGGCGTCCCATCCGCACCATGCTCACCGCCAACAAACTCATGCCTCAAGGCCGCGGCCTTGCGGCCGTGCTGCTCAAGCGCGCCGCCACCATCGAACTCGACTGGGACGTGCGCCAGAAAAGCCGTTTCGACGCCACCGATTCGCAGGGCCGGCAGATCGGCGTGTTCCTGCCGCGCGGCACCGCCGTGCGCGGCGGCGACGTGCTGGTGGCCGAAGACGGCTCGCTGGTCCGTGTCATTGCAGCGCCGCAGCCGGTGCTGCGCATCACGCATTGCACGGCCCACGGCACACCGTTCGACCTGACGCGCGCGGCCTATCACCTGGGCAACCGGCATGTTCCGATCGAGCTCAAGCCCGACCACCTGAAGATCGAGCCCGATCACGTGCTGGCCGACATGCTGCGCTCGATGCACCTGATCGTCGTCGCGGTCGAGGAAGCCTTCGAGCCCGAAGGCGGCGCTTATGGGTCGCACGAGCATTCGCACGGGGCCAGCCACAGCCATGACCACGCGCACGAGCATGGACATTCGCATGGCAAGGGCCCCAAGCCCCTCGTGCTTGCACCGGAACTGCTCGACGACCACGCCGGTGCGCACGACCACTCGCACTGAATCCGCCCCGACGATGTCCGACGAAGAGACCGCCGACACACTCGGCGCGCAAAGCCTTTTGCAGCTCATCTGGCTCGCCTCCCCGGCCCTGCCTGTGGGCGGTTTTTCCTATTCGGAGGGTGTGGAGGCGGCAGTGGAATGGGCCGGTGTCGATTCGGAAGCCAAGGCCATCGAATGGCTCTCCGACCAGTTGCACCTGAGCTTCGCGCGCGGCGACCTCGCGCTTGTGGCGCAAGCCATGCCGGCCTGGCGCGCGGGCGACGGGGAGCGCATCCGCGCGCTCAACCGCTGGGTCCTGGCCACGCGCGAATCGGCCGAGTTCTTCCTGCAGACCGAGCAGATGGGCCGCTCCTTCGTCGAGTGGCTCAAGCTGCACCACGCAGACACGGCCGAGGTCTTCGCGGACCTGCCCGCAAGCTACCCCGTGGCCTTCGCCTTCGCGCTGAGCCGCACCGCCGCCACCACACACGACGGCTGCCTGGCCTTCGCCTTCGGCTGGGCCGAGAACATGGTGGCGGCGGCGGTCAAGGCCGTGCCGCTGGGCCAGAGCGCGGGCCAGCGCATCCTGGCGCGGCTGGCGCGCGAAATTCCCGCTGCCACGAACCACGCCATCTCGCTGGGCGAGGATGAACGCCAGGCCTTTGCACCCCTGCTGGCGGTGTTGTCGGCCCGTCATGAAACACAATACTCGCGCCTCTTCAGAAGCTGACCGAACCGGACAACGCCCATGACCTCCGCCCTGCACCACATTCCCCATCGCACCAAGAAACTGCCGCCGTTGCGCGTGGGCATCGGCGGACCGGTCGGCTCGGGCAAGACCACGCTGCTCGAAATGCTTTGCAAGGCGATGCGCGACAAGTACGACCTGATCGCCATCACCAACGACATCTACACCAAGGAAGACCAGCGCCTGCTCACCGTGGCCGGCGCCCTGCCCGCCGAGCGCATCATGGGCGTGGAGACCGGCGGCTGCCCGCACACCGCCATCCGTGAAGACGCGTCGATCAACCTCGAGGCCATCGACCGCATGCTCGAGGACTTTCCCGATGCCGACGTGGTGTTCGTCGAATCGGGCGGCGACAACCTCGCGGCCACCTTCAGCCCCGAGTTGTCGGACCTGACGATCTACGTGATCGACGTGGCGGCAGGCGAGAAGATTCCGCGAAAGGGCGGGCCCGGCATCACCAAGAGCGACCTGTTCGTCATCAACAAGACCGACCTCGCCCCCTATGTCGGCGCGAACCTCGACGTGATGGAGCAGGACACGCAGCGCATGCGCCGGCAGCGCCCCTACGTGATGACCAACCTCAAGACCCACACCGGCGTGGCCGAGGTGGTGGCGTTCATCGAGAAGCGCGGAATGCTCACTGCGGCCTGAGCCGCCGGCTCATAGCTCGCTGCCGTCGCGGACTTGCCGCGCCTTGTAGACGAGCCGCAGGCTCGCGCGGCGCACATCGCGCACGTGCTGCAGGTAGACATCGGCGGCTTCGCTCGTCCATGCCGCATAGGCGGTGCCGGGATCATTCGATGCCAGCTCGCTGCCGAAGGCCCCGCGTCCCCATCGAACCAGTTCGGCAAATGCGGCTGCACCGCCGTCGGGCAAGGCCTGCGCGGACGCAACAAACTCGACGCGCCGCAACTGCGATCCGGCAAAGAAGAAAGTGGGCTCGAACGCCAGCCCCGCCACGGAAACCGGCGCCGCCTGCCAGCTCCCGAGCAGACCGCCCGCGAGCCGCTGTGGCCGCTGCACGCGATGCACCGCGGGCATGGCAGCCTGCAGTTCATCGGACGTCATGCCAAGCCGCACCCCGGGCGGCAAGGCCTGCGCATGCAGCGCCTGCGCGGCGAAGACTGCAGCGCACGCGCCAAGCGCGCAAACGACACGGCCGAAAGAAAACGGGAGAACAACGGATCGCAGCTTCGACATGGGAACGAGAAAACACTGGCGGCCAGGACAGCCGCGAGTATGGCGCGAGCAAAGGCCCGGGGTCCTGCGCCGCATCGCATGTCCCTGCACAGGCCCGCATGAGGGCCCTGCGGTGCCCGGTCCGATCAGCGCGTCGACGGTGTGGCCTGCCCAAGCAGCGGCAGCCGCAGCGTGAGCCCCAGCGCGCCGCCCGCATGCGGCGCCGCGTAGATGCGCCCGCCGTGGCGCCCGGCAATGCGCTCGCACACCCGCGCGCTCGCGGCATGCGCGGCCGCCTGCGTTGCCTCGAGGAACCTCGCGAGCGGCGGGCTCGCGTCGGCCGCATCGAGGTCTCGCCAATGGACCACGGCCTGGCCGCTCTCCACACGCGCCGAAACCTGCAGCGTGGCTCCCGGCGACATCACGTTCGCCGCATACCTGGCTACCTTGGAGAGCAGTTCCTCCAGCTCGGCCTCGATGCCGAACACAGGCACCACCTCGTGTGGAACCCGGATGTCGAAACGGATGGGTCGATCGGAACTGCCCTCCCGACTTGCAGTGCCTTCTTCGAAATCGCGCAGCGAGGCAATGAGCGGCCGAAGGTCCTGCACGCTGCTCTCGCTCATCTTCTGGCGCGCTTCGCGCTTCGCTTCCTCGGCCATTTCACGCGCCAGCCTGCCAGCCTTCACGTTGGAGATGAACAGCGACACGATAAAGGCCAGCACCGCTGCGAGCCCCAGTCCGACGGCCAGGGCGATGCCCAGGCCCAGGTTGGTGGAATACATGGAACCGTCCGCCTTCAATGACCCGGGCCAGCCCGGAACTCCAACTCGCCGCCGGCGCCGCGCTCACAGGTGCCCGACAACGCATCCGCACGGCGGCCGGGCAGCACGGGACGACCGCCTTCGGGCTGGCCCTCGCAAACATTCCATGCCGCCATCGGCGCGGCATGGCCGCCGGCCGGCAACGGCACGGCGCCGTGAAAGCCTGGGTATGGGCCCCTGCCTGGCGGCGGGCCGAAAGGTGGAGGCGGTGGAAGCATGATGCAGCCCGAAAGGACGGCCGCGGCGAGCACGCCCGCCATGTGATGGAATCTGATCATTTGAAACTCACGAACAAGTTCACGAGCGCGTGCGGCGGGGCTGCGCACTGCGCTGCCCCGCCGCACACTGCCTTTGGCGTCAGAACGCGTGGCGGATGCCGAAGTCGTAGCCGGTGGACGAACGCGGCAGGCCCGTGTAGCTGACACCGGCGCTGCCGTAGCCCGTGGTGCTCGCGGCACGCAGGCTGCCGGTGTAGGCCGCGTCGTTGCGGTTGTTCACGCGCGCAATCGTGGCGTACAGGGCCGTGCGCTTCGAGAGGTTGTGCACGTAGCCGAGCGCCAGCTTCTGTGCGCGCGGATCTTCGCCGGTGATGCCGACGGCGCCTTCGTTGTAGCGAACCATAGAGTACGACGCGCGGATGAGGCCAGCGCCCACCGGCATGCTCGCGCCGATCAGGTAGCCGTTGTAGCTGTCGTGGCTGTCGCCGACGGCCAGCTCGAACTTGTTCTTCACGTTCGAGAGTTCTCCGAACAGCTTGACGGGACCGAAGTCGTACGACGCGCCGAGGTTGACGGTCTGCACCTTGCGGGTCAGGGAGGTGGTGTCCACGGCGACGTTCTCACCCATCGACAGCGCGACATCGAACGGCCCGTTCGCATAGCCCAGACGGCCGCCGACGTAACGGCCTGCGCTGCTGCTGGATGCGGCGGTGAGGTCCGTGGCGCTGGTCTTGGTGTTCTCGTTCAGGCTGTATTGCACCTGCCCGTAGAAGCCGCCGAGGTTCGGTGGCAGGAAGTAGCCGACCATGTTGCTGGCGCGCACATAGTTCGCGTTGTTCAGGCCGGTGCTTCCGCTCACGGTGTTGATCACGCTGGAGCCCGAGCCGTTGGTGCCGAACGGATCGAAGACGGTGTCGTTCCAGAACGTGGCGGTGTAGTCGCGGCCCAGCCGCACCTCACCGAAGCCGCCCGAGAGGCTCACGGTGGAACGGCGGTTGAAGGTCGAAACGCCGGTGGCGCCGTCGTCGTTGGTGATCGGCGCTTCGAGCCAGAAGCTCGCTGCAAGCCCGCCGCCGAGGTCTTCGGTGCCACGGAAGCCGATGCGGCTGGAGTTGTACCCCGAGTTGGCGAGGCTCCACTTGCTTTGCTTGGAGCTAAGGCCCGTGGTCGCGTCGCGCGAGGTGGCCGACTGGTAGGTCACGCCGGCATCGACGACGCCGAACAACGTGACGGACGATTGGGCAGAGGCCAGGCCGGTGACGGCCAGCGCGGCGAGTGCCGTGAGGGATTTCTTCATTCAGGTTTCTCCGGTTTTCAGCAGCTCTTCATCGAGCGGCTGGACGGATGGTCCTGTTCAAATTTGGAGGAATCTGGTCGATGCCGCGTGCTTTGCACCGAATGTTGTTTGTGCGCACCCCCAAGCCCTTCAAGCGCACAAGGCTTCTTACCAGAAATCTCCCAAAAGGCAGGCAATGCTCGGCCACCGAAGGAGCCCGACATGACCATTGCATTGCAGAACACCATCGCAGCCTCGCTGGGTGTGCAGCAGCTCACCAGCGCATTCAGCCCGGCCTTTTCCCACCTGCGCATACTTCGCAACCTGATCATTCCCATGCCCGAGGGGAGTCCGGTTCGCACCGCCCAGATCGACGCGGTGCTGGTGTGCGAAACCGGCGTCTACCTGTTCGAGATCAAGGCCTGGCGCAACGCCTTCGTGTACCGCAAGAAATCGGACCAGGCGCCGCCGCGCTGGTTCCTGCGCCTGCAGGGCTGCACGAGGGCGCGCGAAGTAAAGGACCCCGCATGGCAGGGCGGCCGCAAGACCACGCAACTGCGAAGCCTGCTGGCCGACGACCTGCGCCTGCAGTACTTCGTGCTGCTGCCCTGCGAGGGCGTCGAGCTCGAAGGCGTGATGCCGGCCGCGGTGATCACGCAGCAAGACCTGCCCTACATCGCGCGCCTGGTGCGCAACAACGGGCGCACTGCGCGCACCTATCCGCTCCTCGATGCACAGGCCATCGACCGCACCGCGCAGAGGCTGCTCGACATCCAGGGCAGCCTCTCGGTCGAAGACCACGTGCAGAACTGCCGCGAGAGAAGCGAGCAGGTCTCGGTGCGCTGGAATATCGCGAGCTCAAGCAACGCCATGAGTGGCATCGGACTGCAATAGCACGCGCCGCAGGCACGCCCCTGCATGTCGGAGGGAGTCCCAGATTTCTCCGACTTTGGCAGGAACCATGCGGCGATATGAATCCATCCAAGTCCGCAGCCGCCCTTGCTGCAATGCTCACCGCGCTTGCATGCGGCCCGGCCTGGGCCGCCGATCCGTTCACCGTCAGGGACATCCGGCTCGAAGGCCTGCAGCGCGTCGAGCCGGGAACGATCTTCTCGACCCTCGGCATCAAGGCCGGAGACACCTACAGCGACGAGCGCGGCAGCGCGGCCATCCGATCGCTGTTCGAGCTCGGCCTCTTCAAGGACGTGCACATCGACGTCAATGGCAACCTGCTGGTGGTGGTCGTCGAGGAGCGGCCCACCATCGCCGACGTCGATTTCGTCGGCACCAAGGAATTCGACAAAGCCGTGCTGCAGAAGGCGCTGCGCGAAGTGGGCCTGGCCGATGGCCGACCGTACGACAAGGCGCTGGCCGATCGTGCGGAGCAGGAGCTCAAGCGCCAGTACATCAGCCACAGCCTCTACAACGCGCAGGTCATCACCACGGTGACGCCGCTCGAGCGCAACCGCGTGAACCTGACCTTCACCGTGACCGAGGGCGAGTCGGCGCGCATCACGGACGTGCGCGTGGTCGGCGCCAAGGCCTTCAGCGAAAGCACCCTGCTCGACCTGTTCGACCAGGACAAGGGCGGCTGGCTGAGCTGGTACACCAAGTCGAACCAGTATTCGCGCAGCAAGCTCAATGGCGACCTGGAAACGCTGCGCTCCTTCTACATCACGCGCGGCTATCTCGAGTTCCGCGTCGACTCCGCGCAGGTTGCCATATCGCCCGACCGCGAGACGATCACACTCACGGTCAACATCACCGAAGGCGAGAAGTTCGCGGTGGCCGGCATCAAGCTCGACGGTAACTACCTGGGCCGGGAAGACGAGTTCAAGTCGCTCGTGACGATTCGCCCGGGCCAGCCCTACAACGGCGAAGACGTGAGCGCCACCACCAAGGCCTTCACCGATTACTTCGGCACCTTCGGCTACGCGTTCGCGCGCGTGAGGGCGGAACCGGAGATCGACCGCACCAACCGCCGCGTCGTGATGGTGCTGCGGGCCGAACCCTCGCGGCGCGCCTACGTGCGGCGGCTGAACATCGGCGGCAATGCGAGGACGCGCGACGAGGTCATCCGCCGCGAGTTCCGCCAGTACGAAGGTGCCTGGTACGACGGCAACAAGATCAAGCTGTCGCGCGACCGCGTGGACCGCCTGGGCTTCTTCACCGATGTGAATGTCGAAACCACCGAGGTGCCGGGCTCGCCCGACCTGGTCGACCTCACCGTCACCGTCGCCGAAAAGCCGACCGGCTCGCTGCAACTGGGCGCGGGCTATTCGTCGACCGACAAGGTGTCGCTGAGCTTCGGCATCACGCAGGAGAACGTGTTTGGCTCGGGCAACTACCTGGGGCTGCAGGTCAACACGAGCTCGTACAACCGCACCATTTCCCTCACCGCCACCGACCCGTACTTCACGCCGGGCGGCATCTCGCGCACGTTCAACGTGTTCCACAACACCACCCGCCCCTACTACGAGGCGGACGGCAACTACAAGCTCGCGAGCGACGGCGGTTCGGTGCGCTTCGGGCTGCCGCTGGGAGAGCTGGACACGGTCTACCTCGGCATCGGCGTGGAGCGCTACAGCTTCACGCCGGGCACCAACGGCGCCTACACGCTGGTCGACGGCTCTTACGTCTACACCGGCACGCCGCAGGCCTATCTGGACTACTTCCAGTGCACGGGCACCGCACCGAGCGTGGTGTGCGCATCGAAGAACGTGGTGGGCATTCCCGCGACCATCGGCTGGGGTCGCGACGACCGCGACAGCGCGCTGGTGCCCACCAGCGGCCGCCTGCAAACCGCCAACCTCGAGGTGGGCGTGGGCAGCGAGCTGCGCTACCTGAAGACCAGCTACCAGTACCAGCAGTACTTCCCGCTTTCCAAGCAGTACACGCTGGCCATCAACGGCCAGCTTGGCTACGCAAGGGCGCTCGGCGGCACCACGTACCCCATCTTCAAGAACTTCTATGCGGGCGGGCTGGGCTCCATCCGCGGCTTCGAGCAGAACTCGCTGGGGCCGACGGACGCGGTGACGGGCGGCGCGCTCGGCGGCACGCGCAAGGCGATCTTCAACATGGAATTCAGCACGCCCTTTCCGGGCGCGGGCAACGACAAGACGCTGCGGCTCTACACCTTCCTGGACGCAGGCAACGTGTTCGCGGAACGCACCGCGAGCATGACCGACGCGCAGTGGAAGGCCCAGAACCGCCTGCGCGCTTCGGCTGGCCTGGGCATCAGCTGGATCTCCCCGCTCGGTCCGCTGCGCCTGGCCTATGCGGTACCCATCGTCTACCAGAAGCTGGACGAAGCCAACGGCATTGCCGCGGACCGGACCCAGCGCTTCCAGTTCCAGATCGGCACCTCGTTTTGAAGCGGAGCACCCATCCATGAGCCGCATCCTGCTGGTCGAAAAAGGCCGCGACATGGCCGCCTTGCTGCTCGAAGGCCTGCAGCGCGCCGGCCATCACGTCGAGCATATCGACGACGGCGTTGCCGCGCTCGACCGCATCCTCACGTCACCGCCCGCGCTCACGCTGCTCGACACGGCGCTGCCGCGCATCGACGGCCTGCGGGTGCTCGAAGAAGTGCGCTCGCGCAGCGACCATCCGATCATCGTGCTGACGGCGCGCACCCGCGAAGCGGACCTGCTGCGCGGGCTGGACCTCGGTGCCGACGACTATGTGTGCAAGCCTTTTTCACCCCGGGAGGTGGTGGCACGCGTGAACACGGTCCTGCGCCGGCATGCGCAGCGGCGGCGACTGGCCACGCCGTCGCCTTCGGTGGCGTTCGGGGATGCGCCGGGCCGCGTTCAGATCGAGGGCCGGCCAGCTGTGCTCACAGGCCGCGAGCTGCGCCTGTTGCAGACGCTCTCTCGTGAGCCGGGCCGGGTGTTCGCGCGCTCGGCGCTGCTCGAAGCTGCCTTCCCCGACGCACTCGACGTCAACGAACGCGCGGTCGACGGGCACATCAAGAACCTCCGCAAGAAGCTCGCCGCCGCCTCCCCCTCGCACGACTGGATCCGCTCGATCTACGGCGTCGGCTTCGTCTTCGAGGAACGGCCGGCCTGAGGCCCTTTGCACTCCGAGTGCGGGAGGCGGGTCTCTCGGCCTCCGGTGGCCATGATCGGTGCAAGGGTGGAAAGAGCAGAGTTCCCTGCGTCGGCCCTGCCGTCCGCCGCACACCCGCCACGCGCGGCGATCACGATGCCGATCGCCAGCCCGCATGAAACCAGCAAGCCCACGAGGCGCTGCACCATGGGTCTGTTGTCCTGCGGCACCTCGGTGCGGGCGAGCCAGACGGCGCTCACGCGCGCTGGGGCACGATGGCCCGTGTACGCGCCGCATCCCAGCCGGTATAGACGGTGGCAAATGCCACGGTTCCCTCACGGTCGGCCTGCTGGCTGCCGCGGAGGAAGGTGTTGCCCTCGAAGGAGAGCGCGCGGTCTTCGCCCTGCCCGCCGAACCCCGAGTAGCGGCCCTGCGTCGCCTGCGCGGTCAGCGGCAGTACCCGTTGAGCGGCATCGATCGGGGGCGCCACGGCGGATAGACCGGCCGCGCCAACGGCCGCCAGCAGACCCCGGCGTCCGATGGCCTGCGGCTTTCTCGCCTGCGTCATGGCTGCTCCTTCTTTGCCGCGGTGCCGGCCACGGCCGAGCGGGTGGCACGCGCTTCAGCCCAGACCACCACCAGCGCCCACACGTGGGTCACCAGCCAGAAAAGGCCGGTCAGCGCGAACAGCAGCGTGTCCATGCCCGGGTCGGACCAGACCTCCGACCAGGACCACGCGAAGGCCGGCGGCGCGCAATGGGCCGGTCCGGCCCATGCGAGCGCGGAGGCCGCAAGGGCCTGGAAAGTCTTGTTCGGGCGTCGATGCATGCGCGGATTCATGGCATGCATCGTGCGATTCGATTCGGGAGAAATGTGGGAGGAGCGTTCTCCCATATTTCTCCGCAATTCGAAATCAAGATCGGCGGTTTCCCCATGACGCCCCTTAGCCCCGAACGCATGCCGCAGAATGCGGCCATGCATCTCCCGAGCCCATGCCGCGTCTGACGCTTTCCAGGAAGATCTTCCTGGCGCTGGCCGCTCTGCTGATCGTTCTGCTGCTCAGCTTCGCAGGCCTTTCCATCGTTGCACTGCAGCGAGGCCTGGGCTCCTATGTGGCCGAGATCGAGATCCGCCGCATGGACTGGCTCTCCCAGCTGCTGTTGAAGCACTACGCCGCCAACGGCGACTGGAAGAAGCTGCGCGACAACGACGATGCCTGGCACCGCCTGCAGATGGGCCGGCTGGCGGCCGTGCTCGATGGTGCCAGCAGCCCCGACGAACGAAAGCTTCCCCCCTGGTACGAAAACCGCGGGCCGGGCGGCAATGGCCCCGACGGCGGCCCCGAGAACGGCGCCCGCCCACCCCCTCCTGCGCAATCGCCCCAGCTCGACCTGCTGCCCAAGCGGTTCGTGCCGCTGCCGCCGCCATGGTCTTTTCCCGATCCGCGCGAAGCCGCCGACTCGATCTACCAGCGCCTGGCCGTGGTCGACGCGCAAGGCGCGCGCGTGGTCGGCGCGCAGGTCGACCAGGAAAATGCCGCGCGCCTGCCGCTTCGGCACGGCAGGTCGGTCGTCGGCTACCTGATGCTCGCGCCGGTGCAGGGCCTGGAGAGCGAGGCCGACCGCGCCTTTCTCGCGCGCCAGTCGGGCGTGATCGGCCTCACCGGGCTGTGCGGGCTGGTGTTTGCCCTGATGCTGTCATGGCTGCTGGCACGCCGCTGGTTCAGGCCCATCGACGACCTCACGCAGGCGGCGCAGGACGTTGCGCGCGGGCGGCTGTCCACGCGCGTGGCCGTGCAGGGTTCGGACGAACTCGCGCTGCTCGGCAAAACCTTCAACGACATGGCACAGCGCCTCGACACGGTCGAGGCGTCGCGCCGCGCCTGGCTGGCCGACGCGGCGCACGAGCTGCGCACGCCGCTGGCGGCCATGCGCGCCGAAATCGAGGCCCTGCAAGACGGCGTGCGCACCTTCGACGAGCGCACCGCGCTGCGGCTCCATCGGCAGGTGATCCGGCTCGGCCAATTGGTGGACGACCTGCGCAGCAGCATGCGCGAGCCGCAAAGCGACTTGCTCACGACGGCCGTGTTTCCACTCTCGCTGCTGAAGGAAGCGCTCGACCACACGCGCGACCGCTTCGCCGCACGCAGCATTGCCGTGGACCGCAGCGCGATCGACCTGGTCTCGGCGTGGGCGCAGCCGATGATCGACGGCGACGCGCACCGGCTGCACCAGGTGTTCATGAACCTGCTGGAGAACACGCTCGCCTACACCGACGGCGGCGGCCAGCTGCGCATCGGCGTCACGGTCGATGGTGCCTGGTCGGGCAACCGGCTCACGCTGCATTTCGACGACAGCGCGCCGGGCGTTCCCGAGCCGGAAATGCCGCGCCTGTTCGACCGATTGTTCCGTGGGGAATCGTCGCGCAGCCGCGAGCTCGGCGGCTCCGGGCTCGGACTTTCGATCTGCCGCGCGACCATCGAGGCCCACGGCGGCACCATCGATGCCCAGGCGTCCGACCTGGGAGGACTGCGTGTGATTCTCACGCTTCCGCTTTCAAGGAGCGCTTCGCCATGACCCGCATCGTCATCGTCGAGGACGAACTCGACATCGCCTCGGTGGTGCAGGACTACCTGCGCCACGCCGGCTACGAAACCGTGCATTTCGCCGACGGCCAGAGCGCGCTCGAGCACATCATCGCTTCGCCACCCGACCTCACGCTGCTGGACATCATGCTGCCCCGGCTCGACGGCATCGAGGTGCTGCGCCGCGCGCGCGAACACACCAGCCATCCGATCATCATGCTCACCGCGCGCATCGAGGAGGTCGACCGCCTGCTCGGGCTGGAGCTTGGCGCCGACGACTATGTGTGCAAGCCTTTCTCCCCGCGCGAGCTGGTGGCGCGCGTGCGCGCCGTGCTGCGGCGCACCGTGCCGCCGGATGATCGCGACCAGTCCCGGCAGGGCACGCCGGGCCTCGTGCTGGACGACGTGCACTGGCGCGCTTCGCTCGAAGGAACGCCGCTCAACCTCACCCGGCGCGAGTTCGGATTGCTCCAGGTGCTGTCGCGGCACCCGGGCCGCATCTTCTCGCGCGCGCGCCTGCTCGAGCTGGCCTACGACGACACCATGGACGTGACCGAACGCGCCATCGACAGCCACGTCAAGAACCTGCGGCGCAAGCTCGGCGCCGTCACGCCGTCGCACGACTGGATCCGCTCGGTCTACGGCGTGGGGTTTGCCTGGGAGGCGCCGGTGCAGGGCTGAGCGATCTCGCTGCGATTAGAGGCCGCAGCCAAGCTACTTTGCTTGAAGGGGAGACGCTCCGTGCCTAGACTGAGTGCGAAGGCACCCGCAGTGCCGGGGGCCGAGGAGTTGGCCATGTACAAGCGCATTCTCGTCGCCACCGATGGCTCTTCGCTCTCCGAGCAGGCGGTTGCAACCGCCATCGACCTTGCCGTGCTGACCCGGGCCGAACTGGTGAGCGTCAACGTCGTGCATGTCCAGCCCTACGGCTATTTCGAAGGTTCGATGATGCTGAACCAGCGCGAAATCGAAGCGTCGCAAGAGCAGGCCAACCAGACCGGCCAGCGCTTGGTCGATGCGGTCCAGAGCGCCGCAACCGCCAAGGGGGTCCGCGGCGCCCAGGCCATCGTCGTGAAGTCGAACCAGGTGGCCGAGGCCATCATCGCGACGGCGAAGAACCAACAGTGCGACCTGATCGTGATGGCTTCCCACGGCCGGCGCAGTTTTGCGCGGCTGCTGATGGGCAGCGAGACGCTGCATGTGCTGACGCACTCGCACATTCCGGTGCTCGTGCTGCGGTAGCCGCACGGCGTTGGCGGAAGGAACCCGCCCCTTCGACTCCATCTGCGGCCTGCGCAGACCCGTGGAAGGTACAGTCCACGGCATTGCTGCATCACGCAAAGGCCGTCTCAAGGGAGTCTGAATGAAATCGATGTTCCCCCGCCTCGCGGGTTGGACCCTGCTGATCCTGTCGGTCCTGGTGACCATCTGCCTCGCGGTTGCCTTGAGCTTCGACTGGAACCGCGCCAGGCCCTGGATCAGCCAACGCGTCAGCGAAGCGACCGGCCGCCCCTTCGCGATCCAGGGCGACCTGGTCCTGCAGTGGGACAGCCCCGAGGCTGAAACCGGCTGGCGGCGCTGGGTACCCTGGCCCCGGTTGAAGGCACAAGACATCACCCTGGGCAATGCCGAATGGGGCAAGACCGGGGCGCACCTGGCCGAGATCAGGCAGCTGACCTTCTCCCTCAACCCTTTGCCTCTGCTGAACCGCACGATCCGGATTCCGACGCTGGAGCTCGACGGCCCCTTGCTTTCGCTCGAACGTACCGCCGATGGCAAGAACAACTGGACACTGGCCTCCGGCGACACGGCCCCATCGCTCTGGAAGCTCGAGCTGCAGCGGCTGGTGCTGAGCCATGGCACGGTGAAGCTCGTGGATGCCATGGCAAAAGTCGATCTGAAGGTCGACATCGACAGCCTGCCGAAAGAAAGCGCCGAGGGCTACGGCATCGGCTGGAAGCTCAGTGGCACCTTCCGGCAAACACCGGTGCGCGGAACCGGCCAGGCCGGCGCAGTGCTTTCGCTGCAGCAGGACAACAAGCCCTATCCGCTGCAAGCCGGCGTGCAGATCGGCGCGACCCGCATCGACGTCGCCGGCACGCTGACCAAGCCCGACGCGCTGGCGGCACTGGACCTGCGGCTCAAGCTCTCGGGCGCCAGCATGGCGCACCTGTACCCCATCACCGGCATCACCCTGCCCAACACGCCTCCTTTCAGTACCGAAGGCCATCTGGTCGGCAAGCTCGACAAGGCCGGCGGCCGCTGGCTCTACGAACACTTCAAGGGCAGCGTGGGTGCGAGCGACATTGCGGGCACGCTGGAATACATCTCGCGGCAGCCGCGGCCGCTGCTGCGCGGGCAGGTGCAATCCAACCAGCTGCGCCTGCAAGACCTGGCGCCGCTGATCGGTGCGGACTCCAACGCCAGCAAAGCCAGGCGGGGCGCCGCGGCCGTCCAGCCGGCGGACAAGGTACTGCCGGTGGAAAAGTTCGACACGGCAAGCTGGGGCAGCATCGACGCGGACGTGAAGTTCGCGGGCCGCAAGATCCTGCATGCGAAGGACTTGCCCATCGAGAGCCTGGTGGCCGATCTGCATCTGGAGGACAGCGTGCTCTCGCTCACGCCGCTCAGCTTTGGCGTCGCGGGCGGCACGCTGGCCGCGACGGCCAGGCTCGACGGCCGGCAGAACCCGATCCGGGCGAACCTGCAACTCTCGGCGCGGCGCCTGAAGATCAAGGAGCTCTTTCCAAGCCTCGACACGATGCGCGCCAGCCTGGGCGAAGTGGGCGGCGACGCGGCGTTGTCCGCCTCCGGCAACTCCATTGCGGCCCTGCTGGGCACTTCCAACGGCGAGGTGAAGGCGCTGGTGAGCAAGGGCACCATGAGCAAGTTTCTGCTCGAAGCCATGGGGTTGAACATCGGCAACGTGGTGGCAACCCAGCTCTTCGGCGACAGGCAGGTCCAGCTCAACTGCCTGGCCAGCGATTTCAAGGTGACGCAAGGCGTGATGCAGGCCCGCTCCTTCGTTCTGGACACTGATGAATCGGTCATTGACGTGACCGGGCTCATCAACCTCTCGAACGAACAACTGGCGCTGGAGATCCAGCCGCGAAACAAGGCACTGCGCGTTCTTTCGCTGCGCTCGCCGCTGTACGTCAAGGGCACCCTCAAGAACCCGGATGTCGGCGTCGACAAGGGCGCGGTCGCGCTCAAGCTGGGTGCCGCGGTGGCGCTGGGCGCCGTGGCTCCGGCTGCAGCGCTGCTGCCGTTGTTGAACGTGGGTACCCAGGAGTTCGCGGGATGTGCGCCGCTGGAGGCCGCCGCAAGCAAGAAGCCGCAGGCACCTGCCGTGCGGCCGGCGAAGCAGCGTCAGCAGTGACTGTCGCTCAGGGCGTGGATCCCCGCTTGGCCGCGACAGCCGCCCGGCATGCCTCGGTGGCGCGATGCGATGCGAGCTCGAAGCAGCGCAGCTGCGCCGCGCGTGCAATCGCCTCGAGCGAGCGGCGTTCCTCTGCCGCCTGGACCTGAAGTTCGACAAGCCATTTCATGGCCATTGCGAGCGCGATCAAAAGGCCGACCAGGGCGGCCATCAATGTCCCCCGCCAGTTCCGGATTCGAAAGGCGGGGGGTTCGGGTTTGTCCATCGATCACGTGGGATCAGGGGAGGCTTATGGCGCAGGCCTGCCCGAGTTCAGCAATTGCCTTTCTTGGCTTGTCCGGGCGGGCAGAAGTTTCCACCTTTTTGCCCGCCCCCTCCCTCGTAGACGGGAACCACACAGCCGCTCATGAGCAAAGAGATGGCGAAGGCAAACATCAGGGTGGCAGCGGTTTTTTTCATGGGGGCTCCTTGTTGAAATTGTGAATCGACGTCGCGAGCAGCCTGATGGCCGTGCGCAAGGGCGCCAAGATAGAAGGCGCCATAACATTTATCCAGGAACTGTTTCACGCTCGGGTTTGGTTTTCGCCAGCAGGGATATCTAAGATGCAACTCTGCCCAGTACTTCACGCACCTGCGAAGATGCGATCGCATTCGACGAACGATCAGCGACATCCGTCACGGTGCCGATCGAAAATCAAGCGGCGCATTCCGTCAAACTCGCGTGCTGTCACCGATAGATTCCACAACCGTTCTACTGAAAAGGAACTCCTGTTTTGAACAAGACCGAACTCATTGCCGCCATCGCGGAAGACACGAACCTCAGCAAGGCCGACGCCGGCCGCGCTTTCGATTCGGCGCTCGAACACCTGTCGCGTGCCCTGGTGCGTGGCGAGTCCGTCCAACTGATCGGCTTTGGCACCTTCACCGTGGCAAGCCGTGCCGAACGCACCGGCCGCAACCCGTCGACCGGCCAGCCGATCACCATCAAGGCAAGCAAGAGTCCCAAGTTCTCGGCGGGCAAGGCGCTGAAGGACGCCGTCAACGCGGGCTGATCCTTTCCTCCCTGCATTGACCAGCGGCGCGCACTCGCTCAACCCTGCGCGCTGCTCCACCCGCCTCCGAGCGCCTTGTACAGGTTGACCAGGTTCACGGCCTGCTTGAGCTGCAGTTCGATCAACTGCTGCTGCCCGGCATAGAGTTCGCGCTGCGCATCCTGGCTCGAGAAGTAGTCTTCCAGGCCGCCGCGAAAGCGCGTCTGTGAAATGCTGGCCACTTTTTCAAGCGACTGCACGCGGATCTGCTGGGCCTCCAGTTGAGGTCGCAGGTGATCTTCGGCAATCAACGCGTTGGCGGCCTCGCGGAAAGCTACCTGCGCCGCGTATTCATACGACGACATGGCGGCTGCAAGCCGCTCTTCGTTGGCGGTGATATTGGCCGAGCGGCGCCCCCAGTCGAACAGGGGCAGCGACACACCAAGCACGCCGGCCCAGCTCCTGTTGCCGCTGCTCAGCAACGAAGAGAAATCCCCGCTGATGCCGCCCGCCAAGGCCGTGAGCGAGATGGTCGGCAGCATGGCGGCCTTGGCCGCACCCACGCCCGAATTGGCGGCCTCGACCCGCGAATAGGCGGCCAGCAGGTCGGGGCGGCGCTGCAGCAGGCTGGAAGGCAAGCCCGCCGTCACCGGCGCCGTCGAACGCTCTGGCCAGGGCCGGGCGCTGCCCGTGTCCGGTGACACCGGCTGGCCGACCAGCACGTTCAACCACTGAAGATCCTGCGCCACGCGCATGCGGTATTCCTCTTGCCGCACCCGCGCGTTCTGCAACAGCGACTGCGCGCGATAAACATCCAGCTGCGCGGCGCCGCCGGCCGCCTTGGCGCGGCCGATCATGTCGGCGTTGGAGGAGAGCCCGCCTTCGTTGGCATTCGCCAGGGCGAGCAAGGCGCGGTCGGCGCGCAGCGTGAGGTATGCATTCGACACCTCGCCCACCAGGTTCATGCGCGCGGCCGCGTAGTCCTTGTCGCCTGCTTCGGCCAAGGCGCCGCCTTGCTGCGCCGTGCTCTGCTGGCGGCCGAAGAAGTCGAGTTCGTACGAAGTCACGCCGGCCTGCACATCGAAGCTGTTGGACACGCCCCCGTTGGTCGGTATATTGCCAATCGGGCTCAGCGACCCCTGCGGCGTGGTCTGCGCGCGCTGGGCGTGGCCCGACAGCCCGATCTGCGGGAACAGCGAGGCGCGGGTTCCGGCATACACGGCCCGGGCCTCGCGCGCCTTCGCAGCGTAGACGCGCAGGTCGCGGTTCTGCGTCAGCGCGGTGGCAATCAGCCCGCGCAGTTCATCGTCCTGCACGAAACTGCGCCAGTCCACCGGCTCGGCGCTTGGCGCCGTCGTGCCAGCCGGCCATTGCGCGGGGGCGGCCAGGTCGGGCTGCTTGAGTGGCGGCGTGAGATTGCATCCGCTCACCACCAGCACCACGCATGTCGCGATCACCAGCAGGAAGAGCCGCAGAAAGAGGCGCATGAAGCCCGCTCCGGGCGCTCCGAATCCCGCGCTCTCGAGCAATGCCGAAGCGGCTCGCCACGGCCGCACCTGGACCGCGACGTGGCTCGGCGGCAGGGTGAACACGTGGCTCACCAGTTGTTCACGCTGGGCCTCGGAGGTGGCGTCGAAGCGCAGCTCGGCACCCGCGGAGCTCTTGCGCGCAAGGCGCGCCTGCAGCCAGCCCACGGAATCGACGTACACCTCGAGCGGCTGTCCCACGCGCATGCGTTTCAGCGGCGCCTCGGCTTCCAGCAAGGCGCCGTCCGCCGCGATGTTGACGAAGCGTGCCTCGCCCTCTCCAGCCGCGGTGCGGACCCGGGTAAGCGCGCGCCAGGGGAAGCGCTCTTCCTGTTCCGGCCGTGGCAGGTCGACGCAGGCCATGAGCGCGGCCAGGCACAGCAGCAGTGCGATGCCGGTCCACACCAGGTTGAGTTCGTCGCCGGGCGTGAGCGCCTCGCCGCTCAAGGCGACCGATGCGCCGCCGAGCTGCAGCGCCACCAGGAGCCCGCCGAACATGGCGACCAGCTTCCAGTGCACGACCGTCTTCGAGCGGTCGAGCCCCTTGTTCGTCACCTTGAAAGGCCGGCCGAAGGGCCGCAGCATCGCACTCGCGAGCGTGCTGGTGACGGCCATGGCCGCCACCAGCTGGCTCACCTCGCTGAAGACGGGCAGGCAGCGCCGCTCGCTGATCCAGTAGCTGTAGGCCCAGAACATCACGAGCGGAGGCAACCCGTAGGCGGCAAAGGCCTGCGGCGTGGCATGGAAGACCGAGACGCCCGCATACCAGTACAGCGCCGGCGCCAGCATGACCAGCGCCATGAAAGGCTTGCCGAGCCAGTGCAGCAGGCCGTGCAGGAAGTGCATCCGCGCCGAGAAGCTGTAGCCCTTGCCGCGCAGCGGCCCCTCGGGCAGAAGCGCGAGCTGCACCGTGCCCAGGCACCAGCGGCTGCGCTGGTTGATGTAGTCGATGATGCTCTCGGCCGACAGGCCGTTCGACAGCCGCTCGCCCAGCCAGCGCGTGATGTGGCCATGCCGAAGCAGCAGGAAGGTGGTGTGGATGTCCTCGCACACGCTGCCCACCGGAAATCCGCCCGCGGCGGTGATCAGGTCGCGCCGCACGATGAACGAGGTGCCCACGCAGAAGGCCGAGTCCACCGCATCCTTGGCCGGCTGCAGCACGTCGAAGAACACGCGCTGTTCGTCGACCCAGCTGTCGGTGGCGCGCAGGTTGTGCTGGATGGGGTCGGCGTTGTAGTAGAACTGCGGCGTCTGCACCAGCCCCACCTTGCGGTCTGCGAACAGGCCCAGCATGCGATAGATGATCTGCCGCTGGGGCGCAAAGTCGGCATCGAGCACCAGGATGTACGGCGCGTTGGTCACGCCCGCCGAAATGCGCAGCCCGTTGTTGAGATTGCCGGCCTTGGCGTGGCTGTTGTCGGGCCGCCGCGCATAGTGCACGCCCTTGCGCTCGCAATAGTCGCGCAGCCAGTCGCGCCGGGTGTCGTCGAGCACCCAGATCTTCACCTGCGGATAGTCGATGGCCTGTGCGGCGAGGATGGTCTTTTCCAGCACGGCCAGCTCTTCGTTGTAGGTGCAGATGAAGACGTCCACCGCCGGCACCTTCGCGCCGCGGCTGCGCAGCTCGGCTTCGCCGCGGTCGGCCAGCTGATGGTTGTCGCGCCGCCGCACCAGCATGTGGATGGACATGAGCGTGTAGACGATGGCCGTCAGCTCGAAGGCGAGGAACACCCAGGCAAACAATGTTTCGAAGCCCAGGTCCGAAGGCGGCATGGTGGCGGCCACGCGCCACACCACATACCGCATCAACAGCAACGCCGTGAGCGCGCCGAACAGCATGCGATGGGAGGCGCGCTGGACCCGCCCCCACGTCATCAGGAGAAGTGCGAGCCCCGCCACAAGGGCGTTGAGCTGGAACTCCGGTGTGGCGATCAGGTGGGACATGGTGAAGTAGCTCCTGCGGCAGTGGTCTTGCCGGTAAAGGGGTTGAGGCCCGTCGCGGCCAGCGCGATCCAGGCGGTGGCGCCCAAATGGGGCCAGCGGTAGTAGAAGAAGTCGGCACCGGCCGAGTCCGGGCCAATGGCCAGGCCGGTGGAAATGCGCGAGCTGGGCGTTGCGTAGTACAGGCCGTTGCCGGCGCGCTGCGATGCGAGCAGTTGCCACAAGGCTTCGGGCGCCGCGCCCTTGCGTGCCACCAACGTTGCGGCGGCCTGGGCAGTGCCCTCGGTCCAGATGCCGTCGGGATTGCGCGAGAAGCCGTAGCCTTCGCCGGAGCGATGGTTCTTCTCCACCCATTCGAGCCCGCGCGTCCAGGCGCAAGAGCCTTCGGGCGCGGCGAGCACAGGCCACAGCTGAGCGTCCAGGCCGGAGCCCTCGGTGGAGATGGTGGCGCCGTCTTCCTTGGTGCCGATGTAGAAGCGCTGCTCAGACGCGTTCCACATGCGGCCCACGAAGTCGAGCGCCGTGCGCGCCTGCCGGCGCTCCGCGTCGGCCTGTCCGCCCGCTGCACGCGCCGCCCATGCGGCCGCCATGGCGATATCGATGTTGTGCTCGGTCGATTTCCAGGTCTGCGCGCGCTGCGCGTTGTCCCAGCCATACCAGCCGCCGTTGTAGCCGTCGGGCGCGTTCCTGGCCCGCGTGCGCTGCTCGATCCAGCCGAGCAGCTTGCGTGCATTTGCCAGGTAGGCGGGCGATGGCTCGGCCTCATTCAGGTTCAGCAGCAGCAAGGCCGCCCAGGCCACGTTGCCCGTGGCCGTGCTCACCTGGTAGGCGTCGGCGATCCACTGGTTCTTGGCCGTGTCCCACCGCCCCGGCAGCGCGGCTTTGTCCTCGGTCATCGGACCCGCGCGGTAGGCGTTGCGCACGCGCCCGTCGGCTGCGTTCGGATCGCGCTCCATCGCACGCACCACCGCGTCGCCGATGCGCTTGGCCGAGGCAGTGTCGCCGCATGCCAGCAGCGCGATGCCGGCCAGCGCGTTGTCATAGGTGAAGGCCACGCCCGCCAGCGCAGGTTCCAGCGGCGTGCCCTGCTTCGCGTCAGCCAATCGGTAGCTGGTGAGAAACAGTGGCCCGGAAGCGGCGCCCTTCTGGTCCTCCGCCACGGCCCGCCGAAGCCCCTCGCAGCTCTGCCGCGCGAGCGCCTGCTGCGCCGCTCCGGCGGGCTGCCGCGGCTGCTGCTGGGCCAACGCCGCTGACATCGGCAGCGCCAAGGCCACCGATGCCACGGCGCAATGCGCCAGAGTCCGCGAGAACGGGAAGAGCTGCATGGTTTGCTTTCGAAGCGAGCGTTACGTCTGTCGGTGCCCGTGCTCAGGACTTGAGGCTGGCCGTCACCACCTTGCCGGGCGCACACAGGTTGCTGCTCGCCGCGGTTGCGGCCGACGACACATCCTTGGCCTCGATGCGCGCCACCGCGTAGATGGAGCCCTGCTCGGCGAAGGGGAACGGCACGCTGTAGGTGCTCTGCAATTCTTCCGACGCCACGGGCAGCAACTGCTCCACGCGCGCCGGCACCGCGGCGCCGTTTTCGGTCAAGGTCACGTCGAGCGTCGAGCCGATGCTCAGGCGCTTGGCCACCCGCGCCGGAAACACTGCCACCACGCCGAGTCGGCTGCAGTCGGTCACGCGCACCAGCGAGGCACCCGCCGTGACGTACGCGCCTTCGGGCGCGAGCACCGAGTGAACCAGCCCTGCTTGCGCCGCCTTGATTTCAAAGGAAGACAATTTTTCGACCCGGCGCCGTTCCTCGTCTTCGAGCTGGATGACCTGCTTGAGCTGCTGCAGGATGGCGGCGCCGTCCTGCTGGGCGCGGCCGACGCTGTTGCGCAGTACCTCGCGCCGGCTTGCGAGCGTCTGGAAAAGGCTGTTGCCCCCCGTGCCCACGAACGCGCCCTGCCCCGCGCTGGCCACGGTCTGCGCCTGACCGGCAAAGGCCTGCTCCGCCACCGACGCATTGGCACGCGCCGTGTTCAGCTGCGCCATCGACGCGTTCATCACCTGCTCGCTGATCGCGCCCTGCTCCAGCAAGGCCTGGTTGGTCTTGACCTTGTTCTCCTGCTCTTCGACCATGCTGTGCGCCACGTCGCGCTGGCGTCGCGCAATCTGCCAGGCCTCCCAGGCCTGGGCCACGGAAGCCTCGCGGTGAACCGTGGCCTCCTGCCCGACCGACCTCATCTCCTGGTTGTCGGCCTTGAACTGGTTGCCCAATTGCGCCAACTGGCTTTGCAGCGCGAGGTGCTGCGAGCGCAGCGTGGTGAGAATTTCCTGGCTGACGGTCGGGTTGCGCACCGTGGCCACGACAGTGCCGACCTCCACGGTGTCTCGCGCATGCACCACCATCTGCGACACCACGCCGTTGATCGGCGACGTGATCAGGCCGACCGGCGCCTGCAGCACCGCCCGGGTGGCCTGCGAAGACAACAGTGGCTGGACCAGCGTTGCCACCATCAGCCACAGCACGAAGGCCAAGAGCGCATAGGCCGCCAGCTTGGGAACAAAGGCACCCGCCTGCCGGCCTCGATGAGGCGCGCGCGGAACCCGCCGGGTCCTCGCGCTGCCAGTGCGGCGATCGCCGCGGGGAAAAACAAATGAAGGCAGTTTCGACACACGCATACCCCACCTCTTGATGCGAAGGCGTGCACCGGGGATCGGCGCAACATCCATGAATGAAAGGGAAATCGCCTGTAGCCCGGCGGAGCTGCCGGCGCCTCGAGGGCCGCCGCGTCCGCAATGCTGCAGTGCAATACGAAGGTACGTCCAAAGGCAAATTCACACTGCTTCGGTAAGCAACAAGATGTGCGGACTTCACATCCTGACCGACCATTCGGTCGAGCGAAGGTCCTACGCCGGCGTCGGATTTGTCGCAGTTGACAACGAAAGGCCTCGTCTGGCAGGCAAAGGCCGCTGGTTTCAAGGCTGCCCAGCCAGCCCTCCAGGTAGCGTCTTCAAAAAGCGCCGGTGTGCAGAAAACCAACCATCGGGATGCAGCAGCCGCGATCTGGGTCGGCCGAACATATCCAGTAACCAACCCGTGCGACTCTGACGGATCTAGGCAACGCCGAGGCCGAGGAAAAGCTGCCAGCGGGCCGTTCCGCGGCCTCCGCGCAGGCGCGTGCTTCCCGCCGGCGTCGAGGAGCTTCACGAGGTGCCGTTTACAAGCGCCGTACGCACGACACAGCGCAATACAAGCGACTGCCAAGTTGGCTTCATAGTGCTTTCCCCCCGTCGCCGGCGCCTTGCCAACGCGCTTGCGAGGGGCACCCCAAAACGCACTTCGGTCACCTTGCCGGGGAGCCAACGGAGTACAGGTCGTGCCATCGCCGAAAAAGAACGCCGCCTTTCCCGAGTCGAGCTCAGGCCACAGCCTCCTGGCGTGGCTTGGAGCGCAGGAAGAAGCAGCCTCGTTCGCGTGCGCGGACCGGAACCAGCGCACAGAGATGTAGCGCTTTTTAGTTAATGTCATGTAACGCCATCAGGCATTACCGACAGGCCAACCGGGCGTATGTACACGCACGGCTGAACGCCCGCCGACTACGCAACGTCAAAAGGGCATGTCATGTTCACCCGTTACGCCATCCCCACGCTGCTGTGCGTTGCAGCCGTTCCCGCGATTTCCGAGGAGCCAGCGCCAGCCCATGATCGCGTGTTTCTAAGCAGGGCCGAGATCGAGAGCACCTTGATCGGCAAGCCCATCGTTTCAAACAATCTTTCGACCGGCATGGTCTCGCGCTGGCAGTTCTACTCGGACGGCCGCGTCGACTTTGCCAATCGAAGCGGCCCTGGCCGTGCGTCGGGCAAGTGGTTTATCAACCCCGACGGCTCGATGTGCGTGACGATGGTTTCTCGAACCGGGTGCCGCTACTGGTTCCGGAACGAAAAGGACGGCGCCATCGCGAATGCCAACACCAGGGAGCCGAATGCGCCTACGGTGGCTGAGATACGGTTTGAGTAGCGGGGCGAGATTGGGCGGCCGGCGCTTCGAAGTGCTGTTGCGCGAAGTGGCAGATTTGGCGGAGAGTGTGAGAGCGACATTTCTCGCACGACAACCACTTAGCCGGCGAGATACCACGCCAATGCCATGATTTCGCATCGACTGCGAGCGCGGGGTGACCGATTCCCCGGGGCGATCGCGGATGGCCGCGCTGAGCCGGCAGTGGCAACTTAAACGAGCGTTCAACTCAGCGAGGAACTCCGCATCCTGTTCCGGACGAGTTGCAGCGTCCTGCCCATTCGCCGAGGTTCGTTGAGCATCCTGTTGATTTCCGCGATGCCCTCCTCGGTGATGCGTATCACCGTGGCTGTTCGGGCGACGTTGTACTTGCCGGCCGAGTCCGATGCGGACGCAATCTCCGCTTCGATGAGACCGGTCGCTTTAAGGACGCTCACATGCTGGACGTCTTCGGGTCTGGTCACCACCTTGGGCAGGGTGACATGCTGCAGGCTCAGCAAATAGAACAGGGGCATAGCCGTTACCTCGTTCGATGCGCTTTCTGATCGAGATTGGCGCTTGCTCGCATCGCTCCTTCGATGGAGAGCGTGACGATATGCCGCTGCCCTGACTGGCGCCTGTCGGACGCCAGCCAGCGACCCTGTAGCTCAAAGGACCTACCCAGACCGCAGAAGCAAGGAAGCCCCTCTTGCGGAGGTCTTGTGCACTAAAGTAGCATTTAATTCCACTTGATTCATTTGGAAACTAGCCATGCCACTCATGAAACCCAATGCCGACTCCTCCGTCGAAGATGCCTGGATTAATGAGTTTGGCCGGGCTTGCCACGAGTTCTGCGCGGGGAGCGCTGATTACGAGCTCATCTATGCGCTGGCAGAAGATCTGCTGCCGATCGGTATGACCATCGATCCACGCAAAGTGGCTGAGCTGGCCAGCGTCGCGCTGGCCTTCACCATGCCAGGAGTGGGCGGGATAGACAGGGCCTTGTAGCGCGCGAAGGCCGCGCCCGCACTTCGCCCAGGCCTCAGCCGTTTTCGGCTTCGGGTTCGGGCTTCCCAAACTCGGCGACCAAGGCCGGCGCCGGCCTGGCGTCAAATAGCTCCTCCACCGCGGCCAGCTTCACCAACTTCTTCGCCTCCTCGATGGTGCCGGCCAGCCAGAGGTCGAACTCGTGCACATCAAGCGGGATCACCGAGCGCTTGTCTTGTTCGGGGAGCGGCATGCGCGACATCAGCGGGTGCTGGTCGGCGTTCATGGTCAAGGGATCTATCCAGAGCTGCCGACCTCTCCGCCGAACATGCCTGGATCAACGAACTTGGCTTTGCAGTGCTCTTTCCGCTGGCTGCTGACCGGGCACCGCGGGAGACGGCCCAGATTGCACTTGCCACGCTCACCGTTCCAACTTTCGAGCAATGGCGAAAGCTGGGACTCCTTCACCTTTCGTATTCAGTACTGGGGCCGTCTTCTGATTTGTTGCATTTGTAGCAGCATTTTTTCTCGACCAATGCGGCTCTAGGCTACCCCGCCACGCTTTTCGGACTTCCAGAGTTGGACGAAGATCACACCACCGAGTCCCAACAGGACCGGTAGTGTTTTCTCAACTGCAACGCACGACAGCGCGGTGCGAGCCGAACCACCCAAGCCCGCCGAGAAGACCCCTCAAAGCCTGCAGTGCCCAAAGCCTGGAGGCTTTGTTGTTTGAGAAAACAGCCAGGATGTCGGGTCGCGGGCGAACGCACGCCCATTTGAATCTCAATGGCTTTCCGGCTTGCCTTGCCAGTTATCGCTGATCGCTATTACCAAATGTGTGCAACTTTGCTTGACGCCACCCTCCGATGCACCCATGACAGAGGGCGAGTTCTTCACCAATGCAGTGGATAAGACGGTGGATAAGCATGTGCGCATCGCCGGAGAGCGTTGTCCTGCCTGCGCCGCGACGTTATGCCTGTAAAAACGGCACCGCAGCGCGCGGGGACCCGGAGGATGGGGTAACCATGTCGGGCCGCCGCCATCGGGTCAGCGAGCCGAGTGCTGTCGAGCGACGCCATTTCCAACGGCTCAAAAGTGTCTAGGGACGCCAAGGCGATTCAGTTCCAGCGGCGCGCGCGGAGGATCGTACGGTCCGCACCGAGCCTCACAGGTCTTCTTCAGGGTGAAGAAAAAAGTCCCGTCGCATGAACTGCGCGGGACTTTTGGAAACTTGCTCAGATTGATTCTGGCGGAGAGTGTGAGATTCGAACTCACGGACGATTTCTCGTCGGCAGTTTTCAAGACTGCTGGTTTAAACCACTCACCCAACTCTCCGGAACCGTCGATTTTATGCTGACGCTCGGCCCTCAAGCCTCGGGCAGGAAAAGCGTCTGCAGGTCGCTCAGAAAATCCAGCCCGCGTTCGGTGGGCCACACGCGGTGCAGGTCGCGCGCGATGAGGCCCTTGCGCTCGGCTTCTTCCATCCCTTTTTGGATGCTGGTCATGGCCAGCCCTGTGCGCTCGCTGAACTGGGGCAGCGTGAAGCCTTCTTTCAGGCGCAGCGCGTTGAGCATGAACTCAAACGGCAGGTCGGCCAGCGCGACTTCTTCGCTTTGCGTCACGGCGGCGCCTGCGCGGGCGTTGTCCATGTACAGGCGCGGTTCGCGAAAGCGCACCTGCCGCACGATGCGATGGGCAAAGCTCAGCTTGCTGTGGGCGCCGGCGCCAATGCCAAGGTAGTCGCCAAACTGCCAGTAGTTGAGGTTGTGCGCGCAGGTGTGGCCGCTGCGCGCATAGGCCGAAACTTCGTAGCGCGACATGCCGCTGGCGGCGGTGCGCTCGGTGATGCGGTCGAGCATGGCGTAGGCCACGTCGTCTTCGGGCAAGGCCGGCGGAAACTTGGCGAACCAGGTGTTGGGTTCGATGGTGAGGTGGTACACCGAGATGTGCGGCGGCGCGAGCGCCAGCGCCTGGGTCAGGTCGGCATCCAGGCCCTCGAGCGTCTGGCCCGGCAGGGCGTACATCAGATCGAGGTTGAAGGTGTCGAAAGCGCTCGCGGCTTCTTCGACGGCGGCAATGGCCTGTGCGCGGTCGTGCACGCGGCCCAATGCCTTCAGGTGCTCGTCATTGAAGCTCTGCACCCCCACCGACAGGCGTGTGACGCCCGCACTGCGGTAGGCGCGAAAGCGGTTGCGCTCGAAGGTGCCGGGGTTGGCTTCGAGCGTGATCTCGCACTCGGGCGCCAGTTTGAGACGCGCCCGCACGTCGCCCAGCAGACGGTCGATGGCCTGGGGCGAAAAGAGGCTTGGCGTTCCGCCGCCAATGAAGATGGTGTGGACGGTGCGGCCCCAGATGAGCGGCAGCGCGGCGTCGAGGTCTGCAATCAGCGCGTCGAGGTAGGCGGCTTCGGGAATGCCCTGGGCCTCGGCCTCGCTGGTGGCTCGCCACTCGTGCGAGTTGAAGTCGCAATAAGGGCACTTGCGCAGGCACCAGGGCAGGTGGATGTAGAGCGACAACGGCGGCAGCGCCGCAAGCTGCAGCGGGCCGGGCCGCATCCAGTGCAGCACGTCGTTGGCCTGCGGCGCGCCGGTGGGCTGCGCGGGCTGAATGGGAACGACAGTGGCCATCGGTCAGAACCAGCGTTCGCGCATCAGGGCCAGCATGGCTTTTGCCGCCTGGCCCCGGTGGCTGTTGGCATTTTTCACCTCGGGCGGCAGCTGCGCAAAGGTCTTGCCGAAGCTGGGCAGGTACATGACGGGATCGAAGCCAAAGCCGTTGTCGCCAATGGGCGCCTTGGTGATTTCGCCGACCACGCGGCCGACGGCGATGAGGGGCTCGGGGTCGTCGTGCCCGCGCAGCGCGACCAGCGTGCTGACGAGTGCGGCGCGCCGGTTGACCACGCCGTCGAGCTGCTCGAGCAGGGCCTTGACGTTGTTGGCGTCGCCCTTGGCATAGCCGAACTGTGTGGCATAGAACGCTGTATCGACGCCCGGCAAGCCGCCAAAGGCGTCGACGCAAAGCCCGGCGTCGTCCGCAATGGCGGGCAGGCCGGTCGCGGCGCTGGCATGGCGCGCCTTGGCCAGCGCGTTTTCGACGAAGGTGCGAAACGGCTCCTCGGCCTCGCCCACGCCCAATGCCGATTGGGGCACGAGCGTCACCGACAACTCCGCAAACAGTTGCTGGAGTTCGGCAAGCTTGCCGGCGTTGTTGGAAGCCAGAACCAGTTTCATCGCAGTTACTTCGAAAGCAAAGACTGCTGCTGCAGCACGATCAGTTCGCCGATGCCCTTCTCGGCCAGACCGAGCAGGATGTTCATCTCGTCGCGCGAGAACGCCGCGCCTTCGGCAGTGCCCTGCACTTCGACGAAATGGCCGGCGCCGGTCATGACGACGTTCATGTCGGTATCGCAGGCCGAGTCTTCGGTGTATTCCAGGTCGAGCAGCGGGGTGCCGCCGACGATGCCCACCGAGATGGCGGCCACGTGGCCCTTGATGGGAGAAGCGGCCAGCGTGCCGGCGGCGAGCAGCTTGTTGACGGCGTCTTGCGCGGCGACGAATGCGCCGGTAATGGCCGCGGTGCGGGTGCCGCCGTCGGCCTGCAGCACGTCGCAGTCGAGGTGGATGGTGCGTTCGCCGAGCGCGGCCAGGTCGAACACGGCGCGCATCGAGCGCCCGATGAGGCGCTGGATTTCCTGGGTACGGCCGCTTTGCTTGCCGCGTGCGGCCTCGCGGTCGCTGCGCGTGTGGGTGGCACGCGGCAACATGCCGTATTCAGCCGTGACCCAGCCTTCACCGCTGCCGCGCTTGTGCGGCGGCACGCGCTCTTCGACCGAGGCGGTGCACAGCACGCGCGTCTGGCCGAATTCGATGAGCACCGAACCTTCGGCGTGGATGGTGAAACCGCGGGTGATGCGCACCGGGCGCAGCTGGTCGGCGGCACGGCCGGCGCTTCGTGTGAAAGCAGTCATTTTTGTGAGGGGTACGTGGGAATGAAACGGAACTCATCGGCCAGCCGCGCCGCAGCGCCGGCGTTGCCGGCTGCGCGGGTGAAGACCGCCTTGAAAAGGGTGGGCAGCCACGCAATGCGCGGCACGCCCGGATATCAAATCTTCTTTGCCGCAGAGCGGCGAATGGCCTCGTTGATTTCGGCAATCGAGCGCTCGATGGCGTCTTCGTCCATGTCCTCGATCTCGCCGTCGGAGGGCATGCCGGCCTGGATGGTGGACGCAAAAACGCCGTCGTCGATGGTCTCGGTGGAAACGCCGCGCTCTTCGCGCGTCGAATCGGGCATTTCCCATTCGAGCGCGATGAGCGTCACGTTGTCGCTGTGGGCGCCGCCCTTGCGAAGCGCCATTTCGGCAAGATCGGGCGCGGCATCGGACACCGGCTTGTCGGAAGACAGCGTGTGCACGATGACGGCATCGTCGAGCACGCCCCAGACGCCGTCCGAGCACAGCATGATGCGGTCGCCGCGCTGCAGCTGCAGCGGCGCCGAAATATCGAACAGCGGCGTGGTCGGCGAACCCAGGCAGGTGAGCAGCAGGTTGCGGTTGACCGGCATGTCCGAGCCCTGCGGGCGCGGGCGTTCGGCGTGCGAATGGTCGCGCGTGCGGGTCAGCAGGCGACCGTCGCGCACCACGTAAAGGCGCGAGTCGCCGCAATGCATCCAGGTGGCCGTGGTGCCCTGCAGCAGGGCCGCGACGACGGTGGTGCGCGGCGTGTCCAGCATGGCCTTGTGGCTGGCGTACCGCATGATCTGCTGGTGCGCGGCCATGGCCGATTCGGCCAGGAAGGCCTTGGCGTCCTTGACGGTGGGTCGCGCTTCGCGCTGATAGAGCGCCGCGATGGTCTGCAATGCCAGCTGGGCCGCCACCTCGCCCTCGGGGTGGCCGCCCATGCCGTCGGCCAGCACGAAAAGGCCCGACTCCCGCGTGTAGCAGTAGCCCATGCGGTCTTCGTTCTTGAGACGGCCACCCTTGCGGCTGACCTGGAATACCGAGAATTTCATGCCGGACGCGTCGTAGGTGCCGCCGCCCTGGGCAGGGCTTTCTTGTCGAAGGAGCGGATGTTGTCGAATGAAAGCCGCACCTTTTCGCCAACGGTGAGCTTGGTGTAGCGCCGCTCGCCTTCGCGGCTCAGTTCTTTTTGCAGCGCAAAGACCGATTGCGGACGCGAGAGCGGATCGAGCGACATGCACCACTCGACCACTTCGATGAGGTTGTCCGAATACACGCCGCGCAGGCGCGACAGCGACAGGCTGAGCCGGTCTTTCTCGATGCGGCGCGGAGCGTCGTTGGGCGGGTAGCCCTGCATGCAGGCGTAAATGCAGGCGCCGATGGCGTAGATGTCGGTCCAGGGGCCCATCGACGAATCGCGCCGGTACATCTCGGGGGCGGCAAAGCCGGGGGTGTACATCGGCCGGATGAAGATGCCCTCTTTGCTGAGCACCTCGCGGGCGGCGCCGAAATCGATCAATACCGCGCGGTCTTCGTCGGTGACGAAGATGTTGGCGGGTTTGATGTCCAGGTGCAGCATCTTGTACTGGTGAACGATGCGCAGGCCCCGCAGGATTTCATCGAAAAGCGACCGGATGGTCGATTCCCGGAAAACCTTGGGCCTTTTCAGGTCGCGCGCGGTCACCACGAAGTCCTGCAGGGTCGCACCCTCCAGGTAGTTCATGACCATGTAGACGGTTTCGTTCTCGCGGAAAAAGTTGAGAACGCTCACCACCGAGGCATGCGAGATCTGCGCGAGCGAGCGGCCCTCCTCGAAAAAGCTCTTCAGACCGAGCCTGTAGAGGGAGAGCTTTTCGGGCGGAACCTCGGGCGTGAGCTCGCCCGGCCCGCGCGTGGCGAGCGAAGACGGCAGGTATTCCTTGATGGCAACCTGCTGTCCGCCGGGGTCTATGGCGAGATAGACAACGCCAAAACCGCCTGCGGAAAGCCGGCGAACGATGCGGTAACCGCCAATGACCGTATCGGGCAGCAGGGGCGAAGGCTTGACCTTTGACATAATCCGGGAGTTTCGCCCGAAGGCGATGGTGCGGCAAGCGAACGCCATGCCGACGCCTCGGTGCATGCAAGCAAAACCACAGTGAGGCGCAATGCCAGTTTACAGCATGACCGGCTATGCCAGTGGCCAGAACGGCCCCGTTGGCAGCCACTCCGAAGCCGAAGCACGGCCTACCGCCGCGGGACGACTCGGGGTCGAGATACGCTCGGTCAACAGCCGCTTCCTCGATCTCACCTTCAAATTGCCGGAGGAACTGCGCCAGCATGAAACCGCGCTGCGCGAGCTGCTCACCGGCAAGCTCAAGCGCGGCAAGGTCGAAGTGCGGGCCGCCATCGAGAACACCGCGCAGGCAGGTGTCGTCGAACCCTCCGTCAAGCTGCTGCAGCGGCTGAACGGCGTGCAGGACGGCATCAAGGCCTGGCTGCCCAGCGCCCGCGAATTGAGCGTGGCCGACGTGCTGCGCCTTGCGGGCGGCGACAGCGCTGCCCGTGGCGACTGGGGCAGCGACCTGCTCGAGGTGACCGGCAAGGCGCTGGACGCCCTGATGTCCGCCCGCCAGCGCGAAGGCGCACGGCTTGCCAAGATGCTGGAAGCCCATCTGGCCCAATTGCGCACGCTGGTCGAACAGGCCGGCCCGCTGATTCCCCAACTGGTCGAGCAGCAGCGCGCACGTTTCCTGGAGCGCTGGCAAGAGGCCATGGGCCTGACCGGCGGCACCCTGCCCGAGGCCGCCCAGGACCGGGCGCTGAACGAGGCCACCGCCTTTGCCATCCGCATCGACGTGGCGGAAGAGCTCACACGCCTGAATTCGCACCTCGACGAAATCGAGCGGTTGCTCAAGAAGGGCGGCGAAATCGGCAAGCGGCTGGACTTCCTGATCCAGGAACTGCACCGCGAGGCCAATACACTGGGCTCCAAATCGGCCGCGCTGGAGCTCACCCGCATTGGCGTGGACATGAAGGTCCTGATCGAGCAGATGCGCGAACAGGTACAGAACATCGAATGAGCGAGCGAATGGACTATCCAGGCAATATTTTTGTCGTCGCGGCACCGAGTGGTGCCGGCAAGTCGAGCCTGGTCAAGGCGCTCATGGAACTGGATACGGCCGTCCAGCCCTCGGTTTCCCACACCACGCGGCCACCGCGCGGGCAGGAAAAGCACGGCCGGGAGTACTTTTTCACCTCGCCGTCGGAATTCGACGCCATGATCGCCGCCGACGGCTTCGTGGAGTGGGCCCACGTGCACGGCCACCGGTACGGCACCTCCAAGAAAGCCATCGAGGAGCGAATCGCCCAGGGGGCCGACGTCATCCTGGAGATCGACTTCCAGGGCGCCATCCAGATTCGCAAGACCTTTGCCAACGCGGTCATGATCTTCATCCTGCCGCCCAGCTGGGAAGAATTGCGCTCGCGGCTGGAACGGCGCGGCGAAGACAGCGCCGCGGTCATCGAACTGCGGCTCAAGAATGCCGCGGAAGAAATGGCCCGGGCGGGGGAATTCGACTTCGTTATAATCAACGAGTTATTTGAGCGCGCGCTTTTCGATCTCAAGGCGATCGTCCACGCTCAGCGGCTTCGGTATTCTGCACAGCGCCGCGCACGTGCCGACACATTCGCCGCCCTGAACATCCCCTGATTTCCTGCTCACCGACCGAAAGATTCTCATCATGGCCCGCATCACCGTCGAAGATTGTCTGCTTCAGATCCCCAACCGCTTCCAGCTGGTTCTGGCCGCCACTTACCGTGCGCGCATGCTGAGCCAAGGCCACGCGCCCAAGATCGAGAGCAAGAACAAGCCGGCGGTGACCGCCCTGCGCGAGATCGCCGAAGGCAAGATCGGCATCGAAATGCTCAAGAAGGTACCGGGCTGATCTGACGCCCCCCTGCAACGAAAAGGCACCGCAAAGCGGTGCTTTTTTTACGTCTGGACGCGTCAATACAGCGGTCACGCTAAAGTGGTAGCCATGAGCGCGGTTGCCAAACATCAGTCCCATGCCCCTTCGGGCACGCCGAAGCCTAGCCCGGCGGCGCTGAATGCGGCCGCCGCGAGCTTTGCCGCCTTGACGGCACGCCTCGATTATCTGAGTTCCGAAGACACGGAGTTGGTACGCCGCGCCTACCGCTTTGCCGACGAGGCCCACCTGGGCCAGCTGCGCAACAGCGGCGAACCGTACATCACCCATCCCATTGCCGTGGCGGCGCAATGCGCCGAATGGAAGCTCGACGCCCAGGCGCTGATGGCCGCCCTGCTGCACGATGCCATCGAGGATTGCGGGGTCACCAAGCCGGAACTGATCGAGCGCTTTGGAGCCCCGGTGGCCGAGCTGGTCGACGGGCTCACCAAGCTGGACAAGCTGCAGTTCAATACCCGCGAAGAGAATCAGGCCGAATCGTTCCGCAAGATGCTGCTGGCCATGGCGCGCGACGTGCGCGTCATTCTGGTCAAGCTGGCCGATCGCACGCACAACATGCGCACGCTCGACGATGCGCCGCGTGAAAAATGGGCCCGCATTTCGCGCGAAACGCTCGAAATCTACGCGCCCATCGCGCATCGGCTGGGGCTGAACCAGACCTATCGCGAACTGCAGGAGCTGTCGTTCCGGCACTTGAAGCCCTGGCGCTACGCCACCCTGTCGAAGGCCGTGGCCAAGGCACGGGGGCGCCGCCGCGACCTGATCCACAAGGTGCAGCGCGAGGTCGAGACCGCTTTTGCCAACGCCAACATGACGCTGCGCATTGCGGGACGCGAAAAAACGCTCTATTCGATCTACCGCAAGATGGAAGAAAAACACCTGAGCTTTGCCCAGGTGACCGACATCTACGGCTTTCGCCTGATCGTGCCGAACGTGATCGCCTGCTACACCGGCCTGGGCATCCTGCACCAGATGTACAAGCCGCTGCCGGGCAAGTTCAAGGACCACATCGCCATTGCCAAGCTCAACGGCTACCAGTCGCTGCACACCACGCTGGTGGGCCCAGCCGGCGTGAACGTGGAGTTTCAGCTGCGCACCGAGGCCATGCACGTGGTGGCCGAATCGGGCGTCGCGGCACACTGGCTCTACAAGGCCGCGGAGCCGAATGCGGCCGGCAACGACAGGCTCGGCACCAAGTGGCTGCAGTCGCTGCTCGACATCCAGGACGAAACCCGCGATGCCGCCGAGTTCTGGGACCACGTCAAGGTCGACCTCTTTCCGGATGCGGTGTATGTTTTCACGCCAAAGAGCCAGATTCTGGCCTTGCCGCGCGGCGCCACGGTGGTCGACTTCGCCTACGCCATCCACAGCAACATCGGCGACCACACCTCGGCCGCCCGCATCAACGGCGACCAGGTGCCGCTGCGCACCGAGCTCAAGAACGGCGACGTGGTCGAGGTCATTACAGCCCCCGTGTCGACGCCCAACCCAGCCTGGCTCGGCTTCGTGCGAACCGGGCGGGCGCGCTCCAAGATCCGCCATTACCTGAAGACACTGGCCCATGCCGAATCTGAAGGCCTGGGCGAAAAGCTGCTGGCCCAGGCACTGCGCGCCGAAGGCCTCAGCAAGCTGCCGGCCGACGACGACGAACACGAGGCGCTGTGGGAAAAGCTGCTGCGCTTCACCGGCAACCGCACCCGCGCCGAACTGCTGACCGACATCGGCCTGGGCAAGCGGATTGCCAGCATCGTGGCAAAGCGCCTGGTGGCCATGCTGTCCGAGTTGGGCGAGCGGCCGGATGCGCTGCTGCTGAGCCGCGAACGCTTCATTTCGCACGAAACCATCTCGCAGGGCGCCGTCACGCTGGACGGCAGCGAGAACTCGTCGGTCCGCTTTGCGCTGTGCTGCCGGCCCATCCCCGGCGACGAGATCGTCGGCTACCTCGGGCATGGCGAAGGCCTGGTGGTGCACACCGAAAGTTGCGGTGTCGGCCAGCGCCTGCGTCACAAGGACAGCGAACGCTTCTTCGCGGTCGAATGGGCGGACGAACCGACCCGCGCCTTCGAGACCGGCGTGGTCATCACTGTGCGCAACGACAAGGGTGTGCTAGCCCGCGTGGCCGCGACCCTGGCGGACGCCGAAGCCGACATCACGCATGTCGAAATGGCCGACGAAACGCCGCAGGATTCGACCGACCTGCGCTTCGTGATTGCCGTGCGCGACCGCACCCACCTCGACGCCGTATTGCGCGCTGCGCGGCGTACCGCTTCGGTGCTGACCGCCGCGCGCACGGTACCCGCGGCCTGAAAAAACCGTAGGGTTGAATGGCTATGCCGGATCAGGAGCCGGATAGCTGACCTGCAGCAACTCGACCTCGTGCGCGCCGCCCGGCGTGACGAGCTTCACCACGTCGCCCTCGCGTGACTTGAGCAACGCCCGCGCGATCGGGGAAATCCAGCTGACCTGCGACTTGGCGCTGTCGGCTTCATCGATGCCCAGGATCGTCACGCTGCGCTCGTCGCCAGTCTCGTCGACATAGCGAACCGTGGCACCAAAGAAAACCTGATCGCTGCCGTGGTGCACCGAGGGATCGGTGACCTCCGCGATCTCGAGCCGCTTGGTGAGAAAGCGAATGCGCCTATCGATTTCCCTGAGGCGTTTCTTGCCGTAGAGATAGTCGCCGTTCTCCGAGCGATCGCCGTTCTTGGCAGCCCAATGCACGGCCTCCACCACTTTGGGGCGCTCTTCGTCCATCAACTGGAGCAATTCGTCGCGCAGCCGGGCATAGCCGGCAGGCGTCATGTAGTTCTTGCTGCCGCTGGGCAATGCGGGGGCGGTGCTGTCGCCGCCATCGTCGTCGCCGTCAGCGTCGGTTTCCTTGGTGAATGCTTTGCTCACGATAGAAGCTCCCAAGCTGCTTTTCTCAACCCAGGTCCGAGCGCTTGCAGTCGAAGACCACGCTTTGCTCGACCGCCCTCAGCGCAGGCACCTTGTTCGCGAAAGCAACGCCGGCGCTGACAAGGCGCCACTCGCTCGCCTTGAACAGCTTGAAAAGGTGCGTGACCTCGGTTCCGACCGTGGGAATGGAGTTGAAAACATAAACCGGTTCCCCAGACTGGCTCTCGTCCATGCCCACCAGATCGGCCCTCATCTTGCCCATGGTTTCCGTGTCTTTTGTTCGGGAACGCACGACGTCGAGGTTGACAGTGCGAGAGTGCTCGTCGATTGAAATTCGGCGCACCCAGTTGAAAGGCAACGCCGGTCCGCTGCTTGCGCCCGGGACGCAGGTGATGGTTCCTGCCGATGCCGCGCCTGCTGCCGAAGACAGCATGAGGAATTGGAGTGCAAGCCGCTTTGCCGAAATGCTCATGGTGCGTTGCGCGTTGTATGACTGGGCTGAACTTTAGCCCCAGGCGCATGAGCGTGCCTTCTCTTCGCGCCTTGACCACGGCGGCACCGGCTGCGATTACCCAAAAGAAAATGGCCTGGAAGATCTAAATCTTCCAGGCCATTCAAGAGAGTGGTGCGGCTGGCAGGAATTGAACCCACGACCCCTTGGTTCGTAGCCAAGTACTCTATCCAACTGAGCTACAGCCGCACAGCTATCGATTATAGCATCCATTTTTGCCCCCGGCGAACCAAGTCAGAAAATGAATGCCAAGTGGTAGGCCGTGATGGGCTTGAACCATCGACCAACGGATTATGAGTCCGCTGCTCTAACCAACTGAGCTAACGGCCCACGAGAGGCCATGATTCTATTCGCGGCGCTGCCTACTTGCGGTGGCTCAGCGCATTGCTGACCAGCCGGGAGGTGATGTCGACGATCTGGATCATGCGCTCGTAGGGCATTCGCGTCGGCCCGATGACGCCGAGGGTGCCCACCACCTGCCCGTCGACTTCGTAGTTGGCGCTGACGATGGAAAGCTCCTCGAACGGCACCACCTGGCTCTCGCCGCCGATGAAAATGCGAACACCTTCTGCCTTGCTCGACACGTCGAGCAGCCGCATCAGTTGTGCCTTTTGCTCGAACAGCTCGAAAGCACGGCGCAACTGTCCCATGTCGCTCGAAAAATCAGTCACGGAGAGCAGGTTGCGCTCGCCGGAAATCACGACGTCGTCTTCTTGCGCCTCGGTGAGCACCTCGGAGCTGACATTCACTGCCGCCTGCATGAGCGCTGCAATCTCGCCGCGCAATTTTTCGACTTCGGATTGGAGCCGGTCGCGCACCTGCTCGATGGTCAGGCCCGCATAGTGGGCATTGATGTAGTTCGATGCCTCCACCAACTGCGACTGCGAATAGTCGGCCTCCGGAAAGATCACCCGGTTCTGCACGTCGCCGTCGGGCGAGACGATGATCACCAGCAGCCGCCGGTCCGAAAGCTTCAGGAATTCGATCTGCTTGAACACCGAGGCGCGCCGCGGCGCCATGACAACGCCGACGAACTGCGACAGGTTGGACAGCAGGTTGGCCGCGTTGGCGATCACCTTCTGCGGCTGGTCGGGAGCAAGGCTCGGTGCGCTCATCTGCTCGCGCTGCGCCGTGAGCATGGTGTCGACGAAAAGCCGATAGCCGCGAGCGGTGGGAATGCGTCCGGCCGAGGTGTGCGGGCTGGCAATCAGCCCCAGCGACTCCAGGTCCGACATCACGTTGCGGATGGTCGCGGGGGACAGGTCCAACCCGGGCGCGCGCGACAAAGTCCGCGACCCGACCGGCTGGCCTTCGGCGATGTAACGCTCGACGAGCGTCTTGAGGAGCAACTTGGCACGGTCGTCCAGCATTGCAAGATTTTAGTGTTGTAATTTGTAGATGACTTCCCGCTTTCGTCACGTTGCGCTGATCGGCAAATACCAGGCTTCAGGCGCCCGGGCGCAGGCAGACGCGCGCGACGGCGTCATGGAAGATATCGGAGCATTCCTGGAATCTCAGGGGTGCGAGGTGTTCGTAGAAAAGTCTGCGGCCGACGAAGCCGATGCGGACGCGAACGTCGGCGGCCGCTACCAATCGCTGAGCGTCGATGAAATCGGCCAGCGCTGCGACCTCGGCCTTGTGGTGGGAGGCGACGGAACCATGCTGGGCATCGGCCGGCAGCTGGCGTGCTACGGCATTCCGCTGATCGGAATCAACCGCGGGCGGCTCGGCTTCATCACCGATATTCCGCTCGACAACTACCAGGCCACGCTGATCCCGATGCTGGCCGGCGAGTACGAGGAAGACCACCGCAGCCTCATGCATGCGCAGGTCATGCGCGACGGCGCGTCGGTTTTCGACGCGCTGGCAATGAACGACGTGGTGGTGAACCGCGGCGCCACGTCGGGCATGGTCGAGCTGCGCGTGTCTGTCGGCCGGCATTTCGTGGCCAACCAGCGCGCCGACGGCCTGATCATCGCAACGCCCACGGGCTCTACAGCCTATGCGCTGTCGGCCGGCGGGCCGCTGCTGCACCCTGCGGTGCCGGGATGGGTGCTGGTGCCCATCGCACCGCACACGCTCTCGAACCGCCCGGTGCTGCTGCCCGATGCCGACGAGATCGTGATCGAACTGGTGGCCGGGCGCGACGCCAGCGCCAATTTCGACATGCAATCGCTGGCGTCCCTCGCCATCGGCGATCGCGTGGTGGTGCGCCGCTCCGACTTCCGGGTGCGCTTTCTGCATCCGCGCGGGTGGAGCTATTTCGACACGCTGCGCAAGAAACTTCATTGGAACGAAGGGGGCTCCTGAGATGGCGCTGCGACGCATCGCACTGCGCGACTTCGTGATCGTGCGATCACTCGAACTCGATCTGTCCACCGGCTTTACGGTGTTGACCGGGGAAACCGGCGCGGGCAAGTCGATATTGATCGACGCGCTTCAGCTGGCGCTCGGCAACCGCGCCGACGCGAGCTCGGTGCGCGAAGGCGCCGAGCGGCTGGATGTCAGCGCCGAGTTCGATGCCGATCCGGCCTTTGCAGCCTGGCTCGACGAAGGCGGATTCGAAACCGGCGACGCCCTGCTGCTGCGCCGTACGGTCGATCTGCAAGGCCGAAGCCGCGGCTGGATCAACGGCAGCCCGGCCACGGCGACGCAGCTGCGCGAGCTTGGCGACCGCCTGCTCGACATCCACGGCCAGCATGCGTGGCAGAGCCTGACGCGCCCCGAGGCCGTGCGCGGCCTGCTCGACGCCTATGCCGGCGTGCGCACCGATGCGCTGGACACGGCCTGGCAAGCCTGGCGGCAAGCACTCTCCGCGCTCGACCACGCGCGCTCGGCGCAAGATTCGCTGCAACGCGAGCGCGAGCGGCTGCAATGGCAGATTGCCGAGGTGATGAAGCTGGCCCCCGCCGAGGGCGAGTGGGAAGAGCTCTCGACCCACCATGCCCGCGTCTCCAACGCACAGGCGCTGATCGATGCGGCGCAAGGTGCCAGCCAGGCGCTGAAAGACGACGACAGCGGCGCCCTCGCAGCGCTGTCTCGCGCCGTCACTCTGCTGCAGAACTGCGAGCACATCGAGCCTGAATTCCGCGCCCTTGGCGAGGTGCTGGCTTCCAGCGTGGCACAGGCCTCCGACGCCGCGCATTCGCTGCACGGGTACCTTCGCGACGCCGAAGCCGATCCACAGCGCCTCGCCGAGCTGGACGAGCGCATGGGGCTCTGGATGTCGCTGGCGCGCCGCTACAAACGCACGCCCGGCGACCTGCCGGCGCTGCTGGCCGGCTGGCAGGCCGAGCTGAAGGCACTCGATGCGCAAAGCGACCTCGAAGGGCTGGAGCGTGCCGAGCAAAGCGCCGAGCAGGGCTACATGAAGGAAGCCAAGGCGCTCGCCAAATCGCGCAAGCAAGCGGCACCGCGCCTGGCCGAGGCGGTCACGCGGGCCATGCAGGGGCTTGGCATGCAAGGCGGCCGTTTCGAAGTCGCGCTGCAGCCGCTGGCGCAGCCGGGCCGCGCCGGCCTCGAAGACGTTGCCTTTCTCGTGAGCGGCCATCCCGGCAGCACGCCCCGCCCCATCGGCAAGGTGGCTTCGGGCGGCGAGCTCTCCCGCATCGCCCTGGCCATCGCGGTGACCACGAGCCAGCTTGGCGCCGCGCAGACGCTGATCTTCGACGAGGTCGATGCCGGCGTCGGCGGGGCCGTGGCCGAGACCGTGGGGCGTCTCATGAAACAGCTTGGCCGCGACCGCCAGGTCCTGGCCGTGACCCATTTGCCGCAAGTGGCCGCCTGCGCCGATCACCACCTGGTGGTGGCCAAGCGCCAGACGACCGCGGCCGGCCAGGACGGCCCGCGCACCGAAAGCGGTGTTTCGCGGCTCGACGACGACAATCGCGCCCGCGAAATCGCCCGCATGCTCGGCGGCGAGAAGCTTTCGCAGACTTCGCTGGCGCATGCCCGCGAAATGCTGGGCCACAAGACTTCGGCGGCGATGTGATGGACCTCGACCTGGTGCTCATCACGGGCATGTCCGGCTCAGGCAAGTCGGTGGCGCTACATGCGCTGGAAGACGCCGGCTACTACTGCGTCGACAACCTGCCGCCCGAGTTGCTGACCCCTTTCATCGCGCTGCAGCACGAACAGCAGGCCACGCGCGTCGCCATTGCGATGGACGTGCGCAGCGGCGTGTCGCTGCCGATCGTCCCGCAGCAACTCGATGCCTTGCGAAATGACGGCGTCTCGCTGCGATCGCTTTTTCTGGACGCGACCACCGACGCGTTGCTGCGGCGTTATTCGGAGACCCGCCGGCGCCATCCGCTTTCGCGCCTCGAGGGACGCACCGACGCTCCCGAGCAGGAGCGCGCGCTGGTTCAGGCCATTGAACTCGAGCGCGAGCTGCTGGCCGATTTGCGCGACGGCGCCGACGTGATCGACACCAGCCTCATCCGGCCGGCCCAGCTGCAGAGCTACATCAAGGCCCTGATCTCGGCGCCGCCGAGCGCATTGACGCTGGTGTTCGAGTCGTTCGCCTTCAAGCGCGGCGTGCCGCTGGACGCCGACTTCGTATTCGACGTGCGCATGCTGCCCAATCCGCACTACGTGCCCGCATTGCGCCCGCTCACGGGCCGCGATGCGCCGGTGGTCGAATGGCTGCGCGAGCACGAGGACGTGGCGCGCATGTACGACGACATCGAGCAATTTCTTTCGCGTTGGCTCGATGCGCTGGCGCGAGACCATCGCAGCTACGTGACCGTGGCCATCGGCTGCACGGGCGGCCAGCACCGCTCGGTATTCCTGGTCGAACAATTGGCGCGCGCATTCGGAACCCGCTGGGGCGCCCTCAAGCGGCACCGGGAACTCGACGCGACTTAAGCTCGCCCCCAGGTTACGCGCACTTCGTGTCGCTTCTCCCTCCCCTACCGGGGGCAACACCAGAGGCCCGGCAAATCCGGCTCCTCGGTGTTCCACGAAGGAGCCAGTACGCTAACTTGCGCTGCTCTCCAAAAGCAACTTGCGCACGGGCGCCGGCAGCCCCAGGCGGCCCCACTCTTCGGCATCCACCCAGCGCGCGGCATCGCCCTGCAGTTGGCCGCCGCTGCGAAGCAGCACCGGATGAAGGTGCAGGTCCTTGTGGGTCAGCACGTGCACGAAGGGCTGCAGGTCTTGCGCGTGGCGCTGCTCGGACGAGGGCAGCGCGGCAAGCAGCTCTTCGCGGCTTTCAAACACCGGCAGGCAATAGAGCCCGGCCCAGATGCCCTTCTCGGGCCGCTTCTCCAGCCAGATACGGCCTTCTGCATCTCGCGCCAGCAACGCCCAGAGCGACTGGGCGCTGCGCTTCAGCTTGCGGGTCTTGACCGGGTAGCGCTCGGGCTGCCCCTCTCTCAGCCCCATGCAGGTCGTGTTCACCGGGCAGATCGTGCAGCTCGGCTTGCGCGGGAGGCAGACCGTCGCGCCCAGGTCCATCACCCCTTGTGTATAGCTCGCGATGGCCTCTTTCTGCTCGGCCGGCGGAAGGAGCTGCGTGGCCTGGTCCCACAGTGCGCGCTCCTGCGCAGACGAAGACATGTCGCCGCCAAAGCCGAGCACGCGCGTCAGCACGCGTTTCACGTTGCCGTCGAGAATCGCGACCCGCTCTCCGAAACAGAAAGCCGCGATCGCTGCCGCGGTGGAGCGGCCGATGCCGGGCAAAGTCGTGAGTTCGGCGGCCGTGCGCGGAAACTCGCCGCCGAAGCGGGCCACCACCTCCTGTGCACAGCGGTGCATGTTGCGCGCGCGGCTGTAGTAGCCCAAGCCGCTCCAGAGGCCGAACACCTCGTCCTCGGTGCCCGCAGCCAGGGCTGACACGGCCGGAAAGCGTTCGAGAAAGCGCGCGAAATATCCGAGCACGGTCGAGACCTGGGTCTGCTGGAGCATGATCTCCGACAGCCAGACGCGGTAGGGATCCCGCGTGTTCTGCCACGGCAGCTCGCTGCGGCCGTGGCTGCGCTGCCAGTCGACGATGCGCTGGGCGAAAGCAGCGGGTCCCTGCAGTTCCGTGGCCGCAGTGGACACCGGACGATCAGGCCGCACGCAGTTCGCCGATGGCGGCGGCCGCGGCGACCGGCCTTCCCTGTTGAGTGATCATCGAAGTGAATTCCTGCAGCCGGACATGCAACTCGGCCAGGCTGCTCTCCTGCGCGGATAGCTCAAGCAGGCGCTCGTCGAGGTTGCCGGCCGCACTCTGGATGCGCTCGATCGCCTCGATGCGTTTGGTGAAGTTGCGGCGGCGCTCCTTCAGCTGCGCGTCGATCTGCGCACTGGCGCCCTTGCTCCAGCGCTCGACCTCGGTCATTGCGGCTTCGTTGACCAGCCTCAGCCGGCTTGCGAGTGCACGCACGAGCTTGTCGCAAAAATCGGCCTGGGCCAGCTTCAGCAGATTGCCGACGCCCAGGTAGTGAATGTGGCTGCGTTCGATCTGGCTCAGCTCCTGTTCGAAGCTGGTCAGGTCCGGCTCGGCGGGTGCCTGCAAGGTGAAGCCCTGCTCCGCGTTGAGCTGGCGGAAGGTGGCGTGCAGCATCGACTGGATCTCGGCCGTGGTCGCCTGCACTTCGCGCAGGTTGTTGCGCAGCGAGTCGAAGGTTTCGCCGTACACCTTTCGCACGTTGAGCTTGATGCCCGGGCGCTTGAGCGCGCCCGAAAGCCGCACCATGTCGGCCTTGAGCGCGGTGCGGCCGAGCACGGCGTACACCTCGCGCAGCAGCTTGCCCTGCACCGAGCGCAGGGCCAGGATGCGCGTGTTGCTGCCCTCGAACTCTGTCTGCTCCTGGTCGATGCGACCACGCATGTGGCGGATGACCGAAATATTCTTGCCGCGCAGGCCCTGCAGTTCCAGCGCCTGCTCCGACAGATCGCGCTGGCGCACCTTCAGGATGCGCTCGGCCTCGACCCGCAGCGCCACCATGCCTGCGTCCACGGCAAGCCGCAGCATGGTTTCGCGTTTGCCGAGCACGCCTTCGGCGAGCAGCGTTTCGAGTGCCGGCAGGCGGCTGGCGTCGAGCAGTCGCGCGTCGTGCTGGATTTTTGCCTGCAGGCCCTTTTGCGCCGACACCGGCAGCACCTGCATGAGCGGAACCTCGAGAAACTTGGCTGCCACTTCGCGCTGCCGCTCGATCTGCATCTCGATCTGCGCGGGCGTACTGAGCGCGTCCCACATGGTGTCGATCTTGTTGAGCACCACGAAGCGCGTGTCGCTGCCTTCGCTTTCGGTGACCAGGTGCTCGCGCCAGATGGACAGGTCGGAGCGCGTCACCCCGGTTTCTGCGCCCAGGATGAAGACGACGGCATGGGCCTGCGGGATCAGGCTCACCGTGAGTTCGGGTTCGGCGCCGATCGCGTTCAGGCCCGGGGTGTCGAGGATCACCAACCCCTGCTCCAGCAAGGGATGCGGCATGTTCAGGATGGCATGGCGCCAGCGCGGAATCTCGACCCGGCCTTCTGCGTCCTGCACCGGGTTGTCGTCCGGCGTCTCTTCGTTCCAGAAGCCAAGGGCGTGCGCCTCGTCCTTGCTGACCCAGCGCACCTCGGCCACCTTGCCCATGGCCTGGGCCAGCTGCTCGGCGTTCTCCACGTCGATCGCGATTTCGGTCCAGCGCGTGGGCTTTTCGCGCCAGTGCGTGAGCGAATGAGGCTCCAGGCGCGTTTCGATCGGCAGCAGCCGCAGCTTGGGGGCCTGGGCGGCGTCATAGCCCAGTTCGGTCGGGCACATCGTCGTGCGCCCCGCGCTGGCCGGCATGATGCGCCGCCCGTAGCCGGCGAAGAAGATCGCGTTGATCAGCTCCGACTTGCCGCGCGAGAACTCGGCGACGAAGGCGACCATGACCTTGCTGTTGCGGATCTGCAGCTCCAGGCCGCGCAGGCGCTCGGCCACGGCCTGGTCGAGCAGCTCGTTTTCGGTCAGCCAGCGGGTCAGCCACTGCAGGCGATGCGCAAAATTGCTTCGCCAGGCACCGTGCTGATCGAGTTGTTGATTGAAAGAGCGGCTCAAAGGGAATATGTAAGAAACAACTTACAAATATAGCATCGCAAGCTGTGGAGCAACCGTTTGCAGGATATTCGAACGCGGGCGTTGGAACACTATTTTTGACAATTTGGGCAATAGTAAGTGGAACGCTGCCCCTGGCGCACTTGCCGGATCGGCGTTGCGCAGACCCGACAAGGTTCGCCGGCGCGGCCGTAGACCGTCGCTTCGAGCTGGAAGTAGCCGTTCTGCCCATCGACATTGGAGAAGTCGCGCAGCGTGCTGCCGCCCTTCTCCACCGCCCTGGCCAGGATTTCGCGCACCGCCGCATGAAGCCTGGCCGCCCGCGGCCGGCTGATGCGCGCGGCCGAAAGCGTCGGGCGGATGCCCGCCTGGAACAGCGCCTCGGAGGCGTAGATGTTGCCGACGCCCACCACCACGTCGCCCGCGAGCAGCACCTGCTTCACTGCGGTCCGGCGCTTGCGAAGGCCGGCATGAAACGCGTCCAGGTCGAACGCGTCGCCCAGCGGCTCCATGCCAAGGCCGCCGAGCAGCTTGACGGCCCAGGGCGCCGACTCGTCCTCCACGTAGACCACGGCACCGAAGCGGCGCGGATCGTTGAGCCGCAACGTGCCGCGATCGGTGACCAGATCGAAGTGATCGTGAACACCGGGCGCGGGAAGCGCCGCATCGAAGCGCAGGCTGCCCGACATGCCCAGGTGCAGCAGCAGCAGCCCGCGGTCCAGGTCGATCAGCAGGTACTTGCCGCGCCGGCGCACTTGCAGCACCCGGCGCCCGGCCAGCGCCTCGGGCGCGACCATCAGCGCCCACCGCAGGGGCTTGCCGATGCGGACCGCATCGATGCGCGCACCGGCGATGCGTTCGGCAAAACCGCGCCGCGTCACTTCGACTTCGGGAAGCTCAGGCATGAAATTGAAATCTCCGGGCTGCGACGAAGCCCCACGAGATGCTCGCTCAAAAGCTTGGATTATTATGGTTCGATGATTCCATCGCTCCGCCGACACCGCCTTGCGGCGGTCGCGTCCCTCGTCTTGCTGGCTTGCGCCGTTCAAGCGCAAACGCCCGACCCCGCCGCGCCCAGGAGTCCGGCGCCCATCGTCGAGCGGCCGACGCCATCCCGGCCGGGAACGAGGCCCGCTCCGGCACCGGCCGCCGCAAAGTCAACCGACGCGAAGTCCGCCAGCGAACCCGCCGCACAACCCTCGGCCCTGACTGCGGAACTGTTCTACGAAATCCTGATGGGCGAGATGACCACGCGCTCCGGAGATCCCGGATCGGGCTATGCGCTGGTGCTCGACGCGGCCCGGCGGCTGCGAGACGGCAAGCTGTTCCAGCGCGCGGTCGAAATCGCCCTGCAATCGCGCTCCGGCGACGCGGCGCTTGCGGCCGCCCGTGCATGGCAGGAAACGCTGCCCAATTCGCGCGATGCACGCCGCATCGAGCTTCAGATCCTGATTGCGCTGAACCGCATCAGTGAAACCGTCGCGCCGCTGCGCGCCGAGATCGCGGCCACGCCGCAGATCGAGCGGCCGATGCTGATGGCAGTGATCGCCCGCAATTACTCGCGCGCCTCCGACAAGAAGCTGGCCGCGTCGGTGGTCGAGCAGGCACTGGCCGATGAGCTCAAGAGCCCCACCACCGGTGGCCTTGCCTGGGCGACCGTCGGCCGCCTGCGCCTGAATGCCGGCGACACCTCCGGCGCAGTGGACGCCGCGTTCAAGGGCCAGCAGCTCGACCCCGCATCCGACGCCCCGGCCGTACTGGCGCTCGAAATGATCGACCCCGGCCAGCCGCTCGCAGAACCGATCGTCACGCGCTATCTGGCCAACAACCCCAAGGCACCGCCCGACCTGCGCATCGCCTACGCACGCGTGCTGGTCGAAAACCGCCGCTACACCGATTCCGCTGCGCAATTGCAGGTGCTCACCACTGCCCGGCCCGAATTGGCCGAGCCCTGGCTGCTGCTCGGCAGCCTCCAGGCCCAGGCCCGGCAGGACGCGGCGGCCGAAACGTCGCTCAAGCGCTATGTCGATCTGGCGGCCAATCAGAAAGATGCGGAAGATCGCCAGCGTGGCACCACGCAGGCGTACCTCGTTCTGTCGCAGCTGGCGGAACGCCGCAAGGACTTCACGGCCGCAGAGCGCTGGCTTGCGCGCGTCGACAGCACCGACGAACTGGTTGTTGCGCAGACGCGCCGCGCGGGCCTGCTGGCGCGCCAGGGCAAGCTGCCCCAGGCACGCGAAATCGTGCGCGGCCTGCCCGAGCGCACGGCCGAGGACAAGAAGCAGAAATTCCTGGCCGAAGTGCAGTTGCTGCGCGACGCCAAGCAATACCAGGCCGCCTACGACATGCTGGCCCAGGCGTCCGCCGCTGCCCCCAACGACAGCGACCTGGTCTACGACCAGGCCATGGTGGCCGAAAAGCTGAACCGCCTGGACGAAATGGAGCGGCTGCTGCGCCGGCTGATCGAGCTCAAGCCCGAGAACCAGAACGCCTACAACGCGCTCGGCTACTCCTTCGCAGATCGCAAGATCCGGCTCGACGAGGCGCGCACGCTGATCCAGAAAGCCGTGCAGCTGGCACCTGAAGACCCCTTCATTGCCGACAGCCTGGGCTGGGTGGAATTCCGGCTGGGCAACACGACCGAAGCCATCCGCATTCTCGAGGCCGCCTACAAGACCCGGCCCGACCCGGAAATCGGTGCGCATTTTGGCGAAGTGCTCTGGTCCACCGGCCAGAAGGACCGCGCGGTCACGATCTGGAAGGAAGCCCTCCTGAGCGACGCCGAGAACGAGACCCTGCAGGAGACGCTCAAGCGCTTGCGGGTCAAGCCGTGACGGCCATGCTTTCCCCCGGGCTTGAGGGTGGCCGCCGGAGCGCGCTGGCGGCGGGCGCTGCGGCGCTTCTGCTCGCGGCCGGCTGCGCGCAACTCCCGAGTGGCACGCGGCCCCAGGGCACGGACGCATGGAGCGGCCGCATGTCGCTGCGCATCGACAGCCAGCCTGTGCAAACCTTTTCCGCCCTGTTCGAGCTGCGTGGCTCGCCCGAGTCGGGCGAACTCTCGCTCACGAGCCCGATCGGCAGCACGCTGGCCCAGCTGCACTGGTCGCCAGGCGAAGCCCTGCTCAAGAATGGCAGCGACGTCCGGCGCTTCGATTCGGTCGATGCGCTGATCGAAGCCGCCACCGGTGCCGCCATACCCGTCGGTGCGCTCTTCGGCTGGCTCGCGGGCCGCGACGAGCGCGTTCCCGGATGGCGTCCGGACCTGGGGCAGATCGCCAACGGCCGCTTGCAGGCCACCCGCGAAGCCCCGAGCCCCACGGCGGACCTGCGCATCGTGTTCGAACGGTCATGAAGGCGATCTACGACCTTCCCGCACCGGCCAAGCTCAACCTCTTCCTGCACATCACCGGCCGGCGCGAAGACGGCTACCACCTGCTGCAGTCGGTCTTCATGCTGATCGACTGGTGCGACACGCTCCATGTCGAGCTGCGCCGCGATGGCCAGCTCAGCCGCGAAGACCTGACGACCGAACTGCCGCCCGACGACCTCGTCCTGCGCGCCGCGCGCGCGCTCCAGGCGCATGCGGCGCCCGGCCAGGGCGCCCACATCGGCATTGCCAAGCAGGTGCCGGCGCAGGCCGGCATGGGCGGGGGTTCTTCGGACGCCGCGACCTGTCTGCTGGCCCTGAACCGGCTGTGGAAGCTGAACCTGCCGCTGTCACGCCTGGCCGAAATTGGCGTGAAGCTGGGCGCCGACGTGCCGTTTTTCCTCGGCGGGCGCAACGCCTGGGTCGAAGGAATCGGCGAAAAAATCACCCCCGTGAACGTCCCTTCCGCACGGTTCGTGGTGGTCAAGCCACCCGAGGGACTCGACACCCGGCTAATTTTTTCTGCGCCGGACCTTCAACGCGCCACTCCTGTTGCTATAATCTCGGGCTTTGCTGCAGATAGCGAACAGCTTGAAGCCCAAGACCCCGAAAGCAGCGCTTTCAAGGTTTTCGGCTTCGGCCACAACGACCTGCAGCCGGTTGCCCAGCGGCTTTGCCCCGCGGTCTCCGAAGCCATCGACTGGCTCGGCGCCCAAGGACTGAAAGCCCGGATGACCGGCTCCGGAAGTTCGGTATTCGCGAAAATGCCGCAAGAGCCGCAAGAAGCGGAACTGGCCGAAGCCCCCACGGGCTGGCAGGTTCGTCAATGCAACAATTTGGCCGTTCATCCACTTTGGGGATGGGCGACCTGAAGATGATCGGACTGTTGAGGTCCGATGCGACATATATCGGTTTGTGGTGAAAACCATCGACCCGTGTAGGGGAGTCGCCAAGCTGGTTAAGGCACTGGATTTTGATTCCAGCATGCAAAGGTTCGAATCCTTTCTCCCCTGCCAAATCTTTTCAGGCTGCGGTCTCACCCGCCGCAGCGCTCTTCAGGCTGCGGTTTAACCGCCGCAGCGCTTCAAACTGCGGCCCACCGGCCGCAGTGCTTCTTTTGCAGCCCACCCGCTGCAATAATTGGCGGCCCCTGGGTCGCCACGAATCAAACTCTTTGGCGGCTTCCTAAAAGCCAATTCGCACTGCCGGGACGCGCTCATGCAGGCTAATCACCCTGATTTCATGGTTTTCACCGGCAACGCCAATCCTGGCCTGGCCGCAGAAATCGCGCAAAACCTCGGTACCTCGCTGGGTGCCGCGCGCGTTGGACGCTTCTCCGACGGTGAAGTCACCGTCGAGATCAACCAGAACGTCCGGGCGCGCGATGTGTTCGTGGTGCAGTCGACCTGCGCACCGACCAACGAGAACCTGATGGAACTGCTGATCATGGTCGACGCGCTCAAGCGCGCCTCGGCCGAGCGGATCAGCGCGGTGATTCCCTACTACGGCTACGCCCGCCAGGACCGCCGCCCGCGTTCGAGCCGCGTGCCGATCTCGGCCAAGGTGGTGGCCAACCTGCTGGAAACCGTGGGCGTCGAGCGCGTGCTCACCATGGACCTTCACGCCGACCAGATCCAGGGCTTCTTCGACATTCCGGTCGACAACATCTATGCCTCGCCAGTGCTGCTGGGCGACCTGCGCCAGAAGAACTACGAAGACCTGATCGTGGTCTCGCCCGACGTCGGCGGCGTGGTGCGCGCGCGTGCGCTGGCCAAGCAGCTGAACTGCGACCTCGCCATCATCGACAAGCGCCGCCCGAAGGCCAACGTGAGCGAGGTCATGAACGTGATCGGCGAAATCGACGGCCGCAACTGCGTGATCATGGACGACATGATCGACACCGCCGGCACGCTGGTCAAAGCGGCCGAGGTGCTCAAGGAACGCGGTGCAAAAAGCGTCTACGCCTATTGCACGCATCCGATCTTCTCGGGCCCGGCCATCGAGCGCATCACCCACTCCGCGCTCGACGAAGTGGTCGTGACCAACACCATTCCCCTTTCCGACGGCGCCCTGGCGTGCGGAAAGGTCCGCCAACTCTCCGTGGCACCGCTGATCGCCGAAACGATCCAGCGCATTGCCAAGGGCGAGTCGGTCATGAGTTTGTTCTCGGACCAGGACAACCTGTTCTGACCCGAGCAAAAAGCGGGCTCCACCTTCCTTTTTCCGGAACGGGGCCCTTGTTGAACCGGAGTCGCACTGGTCGCGGTGGACTCTCACAGGAGTTGTTATGAAATTCGTCGCTTTTGAGCGCGCCAAGCAGGGCACGGGTGCGAGCCGCCGTCTCCGCATCTCGGGCAAGACGCCCGGTATCGTCTACGGTGGTGAAGGCCAGCCCCAGCTGATCGAGCTCGATCACAACGCGCTGTGGCACGCCCTCAAGAAGGAAGCCTTCCACTCGTCGATCCTCGAAATGGAACTCGGCGGCGCCACCAGCAAAGTGCTGCTGCGCGACGTGCAATACCACCCGTTCCGCCAGCTGGTGCAACACATCGACTTCCAGCGCGTCGATGCCAAGACCCGCCTGCACATGAAGGTGCCGCTCCACTTCAACGGTGAAGAAGAGTCCGACGCCGTCAAGCTCGACCACAACCTCGTGAACCACGTGATGACCGAGCTCGAGATCAGCTGCCTGCCGACCGACCTGCCCGAGTTCATCGAGATCGATCTCTCCGGCCTGAAGAAGAACGCCACGCTGCACGTCAACGACATCAAGCTGCCCAAGGGCGTGAAGTTCGTGAGCCACGGCAAGCTGAACCCGGTCGTCGTGTCGGCCGTGCCGCCGCTGGTCGCCGAAGAGCCGGCACCCGCCGCTGAAGGCGCCGCAGCAGCTGAAGGCGCCGCACCGGCTGCCAACGGCAAGCCTGCCGCCAAGACGGCAAAGCCCGCCGCGAAGAAGTAATTCCCTTCGCGTCCCTGCAGAAGGCCCGCCTCGTGCGGGCCTTTTGCTTTGGGGCCGGCGAGATAATTCCCCTCATGATCAAGCTGTTTGTCGGCCTCGGTAACCCGGGGCCTGAATACGAAGCCACCCGGCACAACGCCGGCTTCTGGTGGATCGACGCCCTGGCGCGCGACTGGAAGCTCAATCTCGCGCCCGAGCGCAGCTATCACGGCCTTGCGGCGCGCGCGAGCATCAACGGGCAGAGCGTCTGGCTGCTGGAGCCGCAGACCTTCATGAACCTGTCGGGCAAATCGGTGGGCGCGCTGGCGCGCTTCTTCAAGATTGCGCCCGAAGAAATCCTCGTGGCGCATGACGAGCTCGACGTGGTGCCCGGCCAGGCCAAGCTCAAGTTCGGCGGCAGCCACGCCGGCCACAACGGCCTGCGCGATATCCATGCGCAGCTGGGCACCGGCGACTACTGGCGCCTGCGCCTGGGCATCGGACACCCTGGCGTGAAGTCCGAGGTCATCAACTGGGTGCTCAAGAAGCCGCTGAAGGAGCAGCGCGAAGCCATCGAAGACGCCATCGTGCGCACCCTGCACGCTGCACCCGCCCTGGTGGCCGGCGAGATGGAAAAAGCCACCCTGATCATTCACACGAGCAAACCGCCCCGGCCCAAACCGCCGCGGCGAGAGCCCGGCGATGGAGGCACGCCCGCCGCCCCATAGCCAGCCGGCACCCAGAGCGCGGGAGAGCGAGAGAAGAAAGGGAGAGAAAAAGAAATGAAAAGAAAAACCACGGCCGGAAAAATCGGCATTGCTATCTTTTTGATAGCCTCCAGTACTTACTGGATACCTGCCGCGGCACAAGGAAGGTCTGAGGCCTACCGCTGCGGCAACACCTACACCGACCGCCCCTGCGAAGGCGGAAGGCCGGTGAAAGTCGACGACACGCGCACCGAGGCCGACCGCCACGCCTCGGAGGCCGGAACGCGCAGGGCCGAAGCGCGTGCCGATCAGCTGGAGCGCATTCGCCTGTCCCAGGAAAAAGAAGCCTACGAGCGCAGCCGAAGGTCAGCCCACGAGGCCCGGCAGGCCGCCATCGCCGAACGCCGGCTCGCGTCCTCCGAGCAGCTGGCGCGGGCACGGGCCCAGAAACTCGTCTCGGAGCCGCACAAGTCGAGTACGCGCTTCAGCGGCTCGTCCGACGGAAAACACGCATCCGCGCCGGGCGATGGCGGCAAGAAGAAAAAGCGAAGGTCCTCGTCCGACTCAAGCGCCGGCTGAGGGCGTCCCGGTCCGCGGCTGCGGCTGCGGCTGCGATGCAGCGGCCGCCGCGGCCTTGGCCGCGGCGAGCCGCTCGAACTTCTGCCACAGCGTCTCGCGGCTTTCGACGTGTTCAGGATGGATCGGGATGCACGCGACCGGACACACCTGCACGCATTGCGGCTCGTCGAAGTGGCCGACGCATTCGGTGCACTTGCGAGGGTCGATCTCGTAGAACTCCGCGCCCATGTAGATTGCATCGTTCGGGCACTCGGGCTCGCAGACATCGCAGTTGATGCATTCGTCGGTGATCATGAGGGCCATACCCGATTATCGCGAACAAGGCACGCTTGTTGCAGGAGTCGGGTTATGCTGCGCCCCGCCCCATGAGCCTGTTTATTCTCAAGCGCCTCGCCACGCTGATCGGTACGCTGATCGGCGCCTCGGTCATAGTTTTCCTCGTCCTGGAGATCCTGCCTGGCAATGCCGCGCAGATGCTCATGGGCCCGGACGCCGCACCCGAGGCCGTGGCCGCCCTCGCCACCAAGCTCGGCCTCGACCAGCCCGCATGGACACGCTACTGGCACTGGATTGCCGGCCTCCTGACCGGCAACCTGGGCGACAGCTACGCCTACAGTTCGCCGGTGCTCGACCTGATCCTCGAACGCCTTGCGCTCACCGTGCCCCTTGCCCTGCTCGCGATGGCCTTGACCACGGTGCTCGCGCTGCTGGTGGGCGTGACCGCCGCTGCGCGCCACAACAAGCTCGGCGACGTCGGCCTGATGGGCCTCACGCAGGTGGGCATCGCCATTCCCAATTTCTGGTTCGCGATCCTGCTGATCCTGGTGTTCTCGGTTCAGCTGCAGTGGTTTTCCGCCGGCGGCTTCGAGGGCTGGGGTGAAGGCATCTTCGCAGGCATCAAGTCGCTGCTGCTGCCGGCCCTGTCGCTCGCGGTGGTGCAGGCCGCGATCCTCGCGCGCATCACGCGTTCGGCCGTGCTCGAGGTGATGCGCGAAGACTTCGTGCGCACCGCGCGCGCCAAGGGCGTTTCGCAGCGCGCCGTGCTCTGGACCCACGTGCTGCGCAACGCGATGATCCCGGTGGTCACGGTGATGGGCATGCAGTTTTCCGAGCTGCTGGCCGGCACCATCGTGGTCGAAAACGTGTTCTACCTGCCGGGCCTGGGCCGGCTGATCTTCCAGGCCATCAGCAACCGCGACCTGATCGTGGTGCGCAACTGCGTGATGCTGCTCGCGGCCATGGTGGTCATCGTGAATTTCGTGGTCGACGTGCTTTACGCGGTGATCGACCCGCGCATCAAGGCCAGCGATATATGAGCGCAGCGCCAAGGGTGCATCTATGAGCGCCATACCCATTCCGAGCGCAGCGGCGCTCAAGGTGCCGGGCTTCTGGCGCCGTGCCCTCCAGCACCGCAGCTTCGTGCTCGGCGGCGCGCTGACCCTGCTCCTGCTGCTTGCCGCCCTCGTCTCGCTGGTGTGGACGCCCTGGTCGCCCTACGAGATGGACATGGCCAGCAAGCTGAAGCCGCCGTCGGGCTCTCATTGGCTGGGCACCGACACCTACGGGCGCGACGTGGCTTCGCTGCTTCTCGTGGGCGCGCGGGCTTCCATCCTGGTGGGCGTGATCGCGGTGGGCATCGGCCTCGTCGTGGGCACGGCGCTGGGCCTGCTCGCGGCGGCGCGGCGCGGCTGGGTCGAGGAAGCGATCATGCGGCTCACCGATTTCTCGCTCGCCTTCCCGGCCATCCTGTCGGCCATCATGATGACGGCCGTGTTCGGCGCCGGCATCGTCAACGCGATCATCGCCATCGGCATCTACAACATCCCGACGTTTGCGCGCATCACGCGGGCGTCGGCCAACGCCATCTGGTCGCGCGAGTACGTGGCCGCCGCGCGCGCCTGCGGCAAGGGTTCGTTCGCCATCACGATGCAGCATGTGCTGCCCAACATCTCGGCCGTGCTGATCGTGCAGATCACCATCCGCTTCGCCATCGCGATCCTCGCCGAGGCCGCCCTCTCCTACCTCGGCCTGGGCACCCAGCCGCCGCAGCCCTCGTGGGGCCGCATGCTCAGCGAGGCGCAGACCATGATGTTCCAGTCGCCGCTGCTCGCCGTGTTCCCGGGCATGGCCATCGCCATGGCGGTGCTGGGCCTCAACCTGCTTGGCGACGGGCTGCGCGACCTGCTCGATCCGCGCCTTGCGCGCGCCCGCTAAGCGATATGCCTCTTCTCGAAGTCAAGGACCTGCACGTCGAACTGCAAACGCAGCGCGGCCCCGCCGAGGCCGTGCGCGGCATCGGCTTCACGCTCGAGCGCGGCGAAACGCTGGGCATCGTCGGCGAATCGGGTTGCGGCAAGTCGATCACCGTGATGTCGCTCATGGGCCTGCTGCCGCCCAGCGCCAAGGTGACGGGCAGCATCCGATTCGACGGCAGCGAACTCGTCGGCCGCGATGAAAAAGCCATGTGTCAGATCCGGGGCAACCGCATCGGCATGATCTTCCAGGAGCCGATGACGGCGCTGAATCCGGTGCACACCATTGCGCGCCAGGTCGGCGAGCCGCTGCGGTTGCACCGCGGGCTCTCAGGCGCCGATGCACGCAAGGAAGTGCTGGCGCTGCTCGAGCGCGTGGGTATTCCCGACGCGGCTTCGCGGCTCGACGCCTATCCGCACCAGTTTTCGGGCGGCCAGCGCCAACGCATCGGCATCGCCATGGCCCTGGCCTGCGGCCCCGACCTGCTGATTGCCGACGAGCCCACCACCGCGCTCGACGTCACCATCCAGAAGCAGATCCTCGAGCTCATCCAGGGCCTCGTGGCCGAGCGCGGCATGGCGCTGATCCTGATCTCGCACGACCTCGGCGTGATTGCCCAGACCGTATCGAAGATGCTGGTGATGTACGGCGGCAGCGTGGTCGAGAGCGGCCCCACCGAAACCGTGTTCGCCGAGCGCGCGCACCCCTATACGCAGGGCCTGTTCGCGGCGCGGCCGGCACTGGGTGCGCCGCGCGGAATCCGCCTGGCCACCATCCGGGGCAGCGTGCCCGAACTGGTCGACCTGCCGCCGGGCTGCCCTTTCGCGGGCCGCTGCAAGTACACGGTCGATGCCTGCCACGCGACCCGGCCTCCGCCCACGATCCTGCGGCACGAGCACGCGGTGCGCTGCATCCGGCTCGAGGAAATTGCCGCGGAAGGCGCCCTCGCATCATGAATCAACCCACCGGCACGCAGCCCCTGCTCGAGGTGACGGACCTTGTGCGCCACTACGCGCTGCCGCGCGAAAAGCTCTTCGGCCCGCCGCCGACTGTGAAGGCGCTCAATGGCGTGAGCTTCGAGGTGCAGGCCGGCAAGAGCGTGGGCATCGTCGGCGAATCGGGCTCGGGCAAATCGACCATCGCGCGCCTGGTGATGGCGCTCGACACGCCCACCTCGGGCAGCGTGCGCATGCTGGGCCGCGACCTGCACCAGCTGCCCCGGAGCGAGCTGCGCGTGGCGCGGCGCGATTTCCAGATGGTGTTCCAGGACCCTTACGGCTCGCTCGATCCGCGCCAGACCGTGGCGCGCATCGTGGCCGAGCCGCTCGAGGCGCTGGCCGAAACCAGCCGCGCCGTGCAGCGCGAGCGCGCCTCGGAGGCCTTGGCGGCCGTGGGCCTGCGCACCACCGACATGGACAAGTACCCGCACGAGTTCTCGGGCGGGCAGCGCCAACGGATTGCAATTGCGCGCGCGCTCATCACGCGCCCCAAGCTCATCGTGGCCGACGAACCCGTGAGCGCGCTCGACGTATCGGTGCAGGCCCAGGTGCTCAACCTCATGCAGGACCTGCAGCAGCAGTTCGGCATCAGCTACCTGCTCATCAGCCATGACCTCGCGGTGGTGAACCACCTGTGCGACGAGGTCTGCGTGGTGTGGAAGGGCAAGGTCGTCGAGCAGGGCCCGCCCGCCGAGCTGTTCCGCCATGCGCGGCATCCGTACACGCGCACGCTGCTCGACGCGGTGCCGCGCACGCCCACCGGCGGCACGCTGCTGGCGGCCTGAGCCTCCCTCCGGGCAGGCCCATGGCCTGACATCGAAGCTTCGCGAGGCGGCTCTAGGATGAGTGGGTCATAAGCATCTGGTTGCGCGGCCGGCCCTGTCTCGCGGAAGATGCCTGCCCCCTGTTCCGAGGACATCGCTTCATGCTCAAACGACGCACCCTGCTCGCCACCGGCGCCGCAGCCCTGGCCCCCTTCGCGCTGCCGACGGCCGCAATCGCGCAGAGGAGAAAAGACGCGCTGGTGCTGGCGCTCACGCTGGAGCCCACGGGGCTCGACCCCACGGCCAAGGCCGGCGCCGAGATCGCGGAAGTGGTGCTCTACAACGTCTTCGAAACGCTCACCAAGATCGACTCCGACGGCAACGTGGCGCCGCTCCTGGCCGAGAGCTGGGAAATCTCGCCCGACCTCAAGACCTACACCTTCAAGCTCAGGCGCGGCATCCGGTTCCAGAACGGCGAGCCCTTCAATGCCAACACCGTGAAGTTCTCGTTCGACCGCGCCGCCGCGGCCAACAGCACCAACAAGGACAAGCGCACCTTCACCAACATCGCCGCGCAAGTGATCGACGAGCACACGGTCGTGCTGATCAACAAGGAGATCGAACCCGAGCTGCTCTTCCTGCTGGGCCAGGCCTCCGCCATCGTGGTCGAGCCCAAGAGCGCCGACACCAACGCCACCAAGCCGGTCGGCACGGGTCCCTACAAGCTCGACAACTGGGCCAAGGGCTCGGCCATCGTGCTCGCCAAGTGGGAGGGATACCGCAACGCCGACGCGGTGCGGATCCGCAAGGCGAGCTTCCGCTTCATCTCCGAGCCGGCCGCGCAGACGACGGCGCTGCTCTCGGGTGACGTCGACCTGTTTCCGCACGCCTCGGTCTCGCGCAGCCTGCCGCAGTTCCAGAACGATAAGCGCTTCCAGGTGGTGTTCAACGCCTCGCGCGGCAAGACCATCCTTGCCATCAACAACAGGCGCAAGCCGCTCGACGACGTGCGCGTGCGCCGCGCCATTGCCGCCGCCATCGACCGCAAGGCCGTGATCGAGGCCGCCGTGGACGGCCGCGGCGTTGCCATCGGCAGCCACTACGTGCCGGGCGCGCCGGGCTACGTCGACACCACGGGCATCAACCCGTACAACGTCGAGAAGGCGAAGCAACTGCTGGCCGAGGCCGGCGTGAAAACACCGCTCGAACTCGACTTCGTGCTGCCGCCCCCGCCCTACGCGCGGCAAGGCGGCGAGCTCATCGCCGCGCAGCTGGCCAAGGTGGGCATCGTCGCCAAGATCCAGAACGTCGAGTGGGCCCAGTGGATCAGCGGCACCTACGGCAACAGGAACTACGATCTCTCGCTGATCCTGCACGTCGAACCCTTCGACCTCGTGAACTACACCAAGCCCGAGTACTACTGGGGCTACCAGTCGGCCAAGTTCAACGAACTGTTCGACAAGGCGCGCAACAGCGCACGCACTGCCGATCGCCTGCGCTACCTCGGCGATGCGCAGCGCCTCCTGGCCGAGGACGCGGCCAACGTCTTCTTGTTCCAGCCGCAGTTCATCACGGTGGCGGCGCGCAACCTGCGCGGACTCTGGAAAGACACGCCGATCTTCGTCAACGACATTGCCGCCCTCTCCTGGAGCTGAGCCGGCATCCGGGAACGTCCCGAGGAAAAAGCACCTCCGCGGCCCAGCGGCAAGTCGCCCGCTGCGAGAGAATGACTTTGCTGCGCGCGTGGCATCTTTCGTGCTGCGTGTCCTTCCTTCGTGCCGCGGCGCCTCCATTCGGGGCGCGGCCCACACTGGAAGCAGTCATTCGCACACTCACCGTTTTTCCGGAGATCACAACGTATGTTGAACCGTCGCACCCTCCTTACCACCGCTGGCGCCACTGTCGCGCTGGCCTCTCCCATTGCCGGCATGGCGCAGGGACGGAAGGACGCCATCGTGATCGGCATGGCGCTCGAGCCGCCGGGGCTCGATCCGACCGCTGGCGCCGCGGCCGCGATCGCGGAGGTCGTGCACTACAACATCCTCGAAACGCTCACCAAGATCAACGCCGACGGCAACGTGACGCCCCTGCTGGCCGAAAGCTGGGAAGTCTCGCCTGACCTGAAGACCTACACCTTCAAGCTCAAGCGCGGCGTCAAGTTCCAGAACGGCGAGCCCTTCAACGCCAACACCGTGAAGTTCGCCTTCGACCGCGCCGGCAGCGAGAAGAGCACCAACAAGGACAAGCGCACTTTCGCGAACCTGAGCACGCAGGTGGTCGACGACTACACCGTGGTGATCATCAACAAGGAAATCGACCCCGACCTGCCCTTTGTGCTGGGCCAGGCCACCGCCGTCATCGTCGAGCCCAAGAGCGCCGACACCAACGCCACCAAGCCGACCGGCACCGGCCCCTACAAGCTCGACAGCTGGGCCAAGGGCTCGTCGCTCACGCTGAGCAAGTGGGAGGGCTTTCGCAGCCCCGGCACCGCGAAGATCAACAAGGTCACGTTCCGCTTCATTGCCGACGCCGCCGCACAGGCCGCGTCCCTTTTGGCCGGCGACGTCGACGTGTTCACGCGCATCGGCACGCGCGTGGTGCCGCAGTTCAAGAACAACCCGCAGTTCCAGACCATCCTGGCCGGCTCGCGCGCCAAGACCATCCTCTCGATCAACAACAAGAAGAAGCCGCTGGACGACGTGCGCGTGCGCCGCGCCATCCTCGCGGCCATCGACCGCAAGGCCGTGATCGAGGGCGCGGCCGACGGCTTCGGCGTGCCGATCGGCAGCCACTACGTGCCGGGCGCCGCGGGCTATGTCGACACCACGGGCATCAACCCCTTCGACATCGAGAAAGCCAAGAAGCTGCTGGCCGAAGCCGGCGTCAAGACGCCGCTCGAACTCACCATGACCCTGCCCCCGCCGCCCTATGCGCGCCAGGGCGGCGAGGTGATCGTGGCACAGCTGGCCAAGATCGGCATCACGGTGAAGGTGCAGAACGTCGAGTGGGCGCAGTGGCTCAGCGGCACCTACGGCAACAAGGAGTACGACCTGTCGATCGTTTCGCACGTCGAGCCCTTCGACCTCGGCAACTACGCCAAACCCGACTACTACTGGGGCTACCAGTCGAAGGCCTTCAACACGCTGTTCGACAAGATCAAGGCCACCGGCAACGCCACCGAGCGCAACAAGCTGCTCGGCGAGGCGCAGAAGATGCTGGCCACCGATGCGGCCAACGGCTTCCTCTACCAGCCGCAGTTCCCCACCATCGCGAAGAAGAACGTGAAGGGCCTCTGGAAGGAAAACCCGATCTTCGTGAACGACCTCTCGGCCCTGTCGTGGGGATGAGCGTCGACGTGTCCTCCTCCTCTTCTTCGCTGAACGACCTCTCCGCCCAGGAACTCTCGGCCGCCTACCGCGACAAGCGCCTGTCGCCGGTCGAGGTCACGCAGGCCGTCATCGCGCAGATCGAGCGCTGGGAGCCGCGGCTGCAGGCCACCTGGCTCTTCAGGCCCGAAGCCGCGCTCGAACAGGCGCGCGCCTCGGAAGCGCGCTGGCAGCGCGGCGAAGCGCTCGGCCCGCTCGACGGCGTGCCGGCCACCATCAAGGAAAACATCGCCACCCGCGGCGATCCGATGCCGGCCGGCACGGCCGCTGTCGACCTGAAGCCGGCGGCCGCCGATGCACCGCCGGCCGCACGCCTGAAGGAAGCTGGCGCGGTGATCGTGAGCAAGACCACCATGCCGGACTACGGCATGCTGTCTTCGGGGCTCTCGAGTTTTCACAAGCTGGCACGCAACCCGTGGGACCTCCGCAAGACCCCGGGCGGCTCTAGCGCCGGTGCCGGCGCCGCGGCGGCCGCAGGCTATGGGCCGCTGCACGTCGGCACGGACATCGGCGGCTCGCTGCGGCTGCCCGCGAGCTGGTGCGGCATCTTCACGCTGAAGCCGAGCCTGGGCCGCATTCCGATCGATCCGCCCTACATGGGCCGCGCCGCAGGGCCGATGACCCGCAGTGTCGGCGATGCCGCTCTGATGATGCAGGTGCTCTCCAAGCCCGACGCGCGCGACAGCATGAGCCTGCCGCCGCAAGACATCGATTGGTCGGGCTTCGACGTGTCGCCCGACCATCTGCGGGGGCTGCGCATCGGTCTGCTGCTGGACGCGGGCTGCGGCCTGGCGGTCGAGCCGGAGATCCAGGCGGCGGTCGAGCATGCGGCGCGCCTGTTCGAGAAAGCCGGCGCGATCGTCGAAACCATGCAGCCGTTCATGTCGCAAGCCATGCTCGAAGGCATGGACCACCTGTGGCGCATGCGCTCGCTGGTGGACATGAAGGCGCTGCGCGCCGACCAGCGTGCCAAGGTGCTGCCCTACATCCGCGAATGGGCCGAGAGCGCGGCCGAGTTCAGCGGCGAGCACGTGTTCCGCGGCTTCAGCCAGTTCCACGCGACCCGCGTGGCGGCGGTGCAGGCGTGTGCGCGCTTCGACTACGTGATCTCGCCTGTGTCGCCGAACATGCCCGCAGCCGCGGAAGCGCCTTCGCCGACGAACGACCCGCTGCGGCCGCTGGAGCACATCGGGTTCACGGTGCCGTTCAACATGTCGGAGCAGCCCGCTTCCTCGGTGAACTGCGGGTACTCAGCCGCGGGATTGCCCATCGGGCTGCAGATCGCAGGAAAGCGTTTCGACGACCTCGGCGTGCTGCGCGTATCGCGTGCGTTCGAGCAGATTCGGGAGCCGCAGCGGCCCTGGCCTGTGGCGCCTGAACGCTAGGACGTGCTTTGTTCAGGGCGCGATCTCGCCGACGGCGTGATCGTGGGTCAGGCGGTCATTGATCGGCCAGCGTCGCAGCCGCGTCCATCGTGCGCAGGGCATCGGGTGCTCCCCGCAGCGAAATAAAGGAGGAGCCGAAGGCGGGGGACATTCGCGGAGGGGAGTACCCGGTGTCCTTCGCACGCACCCTGAAGACGAGCACCGGCGGCCAAGCAGGAGACTCAAGTCGCAGCGTAGCGCCCCGGCTTGTGATTGATCCACAGAAAAAGCCCCATCACCACCGCGGCCAGCACCGACCAGCCCACGCGCTGTGGCGGAATCACGAACAGCGCCAGCAATACCACCGTGCAGTCGATGCCGATCTGCACCTTGCCGGCAGGCCAGCCGCGCTTTTCCTGCAGATACAGCGTCAGCACCGTCGCGCCGCCCAGGCTCGCGCGGTGGCGGGCGAGAAACAGGCAGCCGGTGCCCAGCAGCAGGCCGCCGAGCACGGCTGCGAAGGCCGGGTGCAGCGATTCGATCGAGATGTAGCGCGGTGCCCAATCGGTCATCACCGAGAGCAGCGCAATGGCCGAGAAGGTCTTGACCGTGAAGGCCCGGCCCATGTGGCGCCATGCGAACCAGTAGAACGGCAGGTTCACCAGGAAGAACAGCTTTCCGAAGCTCACGCCGGTGGCGTAGTGCAAGAGAAATGCGATGCCAGCCGTACCGCCCGTGAGCAAGCCTGCCTGGCCGAACAACATCATGGCGATGGCGACGAACAGCGTGCCCGAAAAAATGGCCTGTGCGTCGTCGAAGCGGGAATGGCGCAGCAGATGATCCGGCGGTGTGGTGGGTTGAGGCGCATCCATGGCGGACTTGACGCAAATCCCGCGCCACCCGGCGACGTCAGACCAGATGGGTCGCCAGCATCTCCCGGGCTCGCGTCACGAATTCCGTCTCGCCTCTGCGGCCGGGCAAAAACTGAAACGCGAGCCGGGGCAGGGCCGGCAGCCCATGCGGCGGCGCCAGCCGCGCCACGCCGTCGCACGTCGCAGACTCGTTCAGGCAGGCGACCCCCAGCCCCGCGGCCAATGCAGACTGCAAGCCTGCCACCCCCGAAGCCACGTGCGCCAACACATACGGCACCCGGCGCCGCCGCAACAGCGCCACGGTGAACTGATGCAGCGAGCAGGTGTCCGGCAACGCCAGCAGGCGAACCGGCTCGCCCCGCGCCAGCCGCATGCCTGCCGCGCCCAGCCACACCAGCGATTCCCGCCGGATCACCGACGAAGCCTTCGCGCCCTGCTCCGAGGCTGAAGAAGAAGCCCCGGCGATATTCATCGCCAGCCCCACGTCGAAATCTCCGCGTGCATAGGCGGCCCGTAGCGCGTCGCTCTTCAGGATGCTCACGTTCAGCCGCACCTGCGGATAGCTTTCGCCGAGGCGCCCCAGCAGCCGCGTGAGATCGCCGGGCCGAAAGTAATCGGTCACCGCAAGCCGAAGCTCGCCCTGCAGCGTCTCGCCATGCAGATCGCGAAACGCTTCGTCGCTGAGCGCGAGGATGCGGCGCGCATAGGCCAGGAGCCGCGTGCCCGCCTCGGTCGGCGCCACGCCGGCCTTGCTGCGTGTGAGCAGGGACTGCCCTGCCCGTTCCTCGAGCTTGCGTATCTGCTCGCTGACCGACGACTGCGAAAGAAACACCCGCGGCGCGGCCGCCGTGAGGCTGCCGGCATCGATCACCGCGGCCAGGGTTCGAAGCTGTTCCAGGTCGAAAGTCTGCATGGCCTATCCATCCGTTTATCCGATACTAAACATCATATATTCCCGCTTTTCCGATGGATATGGCGTCTCCAAAATAGCCCCATCGTTCACTCATTCATGGAGTTCCAGATGCCGCACATCGTTGTCCACCTTTCGGGCCAACCCGATGCCCAGCTCACCCGCAAGACGGTCGACACCGTCGCCGAGCTGACCCAGAGCGTGCTCGGCAAGCAGTTGCCGGTGATCGCCATCACGGTTCAGTACATCGCTGCCGACACGTGGTTCATCGGCGGGCAGTCGCTGGCCTCGCTCGGCAAGTCGGCGTTCCACCTCGACATCAGCGTCACCGACGAAACCAACACCAAGGCGGAAAAGGCGCGCTACCTGCGCGAGGTGCATGCCGCCATGGCGCGACTGCGACCCGATTTGCACGAGGTGTCGTACATCCACGTGATCGATGCCCGCGGCGCGGCCTACGGATATGGCGGCAAGACGCAGGAATACCGCCACCAGCAAGCGGGCGTTTGAAGCCCGCGGCGAGGCGTGGCACCATGGCGCCATGCCCCTCGCAACCCTGCGCGCCGACAGCTTCGGCAACCCGCTCACGCTCGACGATGCCGCCAGCCTGCCGCTCGTCGACGACTTCGTCATGGGCTTTCTGTCGAGCGAGGCGCGCGCGGTCGACCTGCTTGCCCTGGCCGACCGCGACGCGAGCCCCGTGGTGCAGGCCTATTGCGCAACGCTGCACCTCTTCGCGGAATCGCGCGATGCCGCGGCCAACGCACGGCCCTTCCTTGAAAAGGCCCGCGCCGCATTGCAGCGCGCCACGCCGCGCGAACAGCGCTACGTTGCGGCCATCGAAGCCTGGGCCCAGGGCGACATCGCCAAGGCCATCGCGCTGCACGCGGAGCAGGCGCGGGAGCATCCGCGCGACCTCGTGTCGGTGAAGCTGGGGCAGTACCACTGCTTCAATACGGGCGACTGCCCCGGCATGCTCCGGCTCGCGCTCGCTGCGTTGCCGGCGGCGTCCGACGTGCCCTATGTGCACGGCATGGCCGCCTTCGGCTACGAGCAATGCCACCTGATGCGCGACGCCGAGGCCAGCGCCCGCCGCGCCATCGGCATGTGCCGCAAGGAACCATGGGCACACCATGCGCTGGCGCATGTGATGCTTACCGAAGGCCGGCTCTCCGAAGGCTTGGCGTTCATGAAGGGCGTGAGCGACACTTGGACCGGGCTCAATTCGTTCATGGTTACGCACAACTGGTGGCACGTGGCGCTGTTCCTCATCGAGCTCGGCCGCGATGCCGAAGCGCTCGCGGTATACGACCGCGAGGTATGGGGCGTGGTGAAGGACTACTCGCAGGACCAGATCGGCGCCGTCTCGCTGCTCGCGCGCTTCGAACTCGCAGGCATCGACGTCGGCGCGCGATGGGACGACGTCAGCGGCTACCTTGTGCAGCGCACGGCCGACCATGTGCTGCCTTTTCTCGACCTGCAGTACCTGTATGGGCTGGCCCGCGCCGGCCGGCCCGAGGCCGATGCGCTGCTGCACAACATCGAGGCCTATGCGCCACGCGCGCCGCTCTCTGCGCGCGCTGCCTGGGAGCACGTGTGCGTGCCGGCCGCGCACGGCCTCGTTGCGCATGCGCGCGGCGATTTCGCTTCCGCCATCGAAGGGCTGGGCATGGCCTTGCCGCGACTGCTCGAGATTGGCGGCAGCCATGCGCAGCGCGACCTGTTCGAGCAGGTGTACCTGGACGCCCTCGTGCACACCGGCAGCCAGGCCACGCTCACCGGCGCGCAAGGCATCCTGCAGCAGCAGGTCAACGGCCAGCCCGAGTCGCTGCGCCTGCGCCGCCAGGCCGGCGCCGTCTATGAGCGGCTCGGGCTCGAACAATTGGCAACGCGCCTCTGAGGGACCGGGTGGAGTGGAGGCCATGCCTTCCGGTCATGGGGCGTATCGCAAAAGGAATTAACGGTGCGCGGGAGCGACTCCTAAACTGCCCGCTTCACATCGCTCCGGATCGCTCGCCCATGCAGAAATCAGTTGTCGTGCTCGCCGCGCTCGCGGCCCTGGCGGGTCTTTCATCCGCCGCCGATGCCCCCGTCGAACTTGACCTGCTGCTGCGCGGCGGCACCGTCTACACGGGCGATTCCGACGAGCCCATCGTGGGCGACGTCGGCATCCTGGGCGACCGCATCGTCTTCGCGGGCCCGAAGGCGCCGGCGCAATTCAAGGCGCGGCGGACCATCGACGCCACGGGCATGGTCGTGGCGCCGGGCTTCGTCGACGCGCACACCCACGCCGATGCCGACCTGCATTCCACCGATCCGCAGAAGCGCCTGAACATTCCCTTTCTTACCCAGGGCGTCACAACTGCCGTGATCGGCAACGACGGCTTCGGCGGCTTCGACATCGCGGCGCAGACGAAGCGGTTGCGTTCGGCGCCGGTGGGCACCAACGTGGCCATGTACGTGGGCTTCGGCCCGGTGCGCATCAGCCAGCTCGGCGAAGCCAATCGGGCGCCCACGCCCGAGCAGCTCGACGCGATGCGCCAGCACGTGAGCCGCGCCATGTGCGACGGTGCGCTGGGGCTTTCCACAGGCCTTTTCTATCCGCCGCAGAATTTCTCGAAGACCGAGGAGGTCATCGAGCTCGCGAAGGTCGCGGCCCGCCACGGCGGGCTCTACGACAGCCACATCCGCGACGAGTCGATGTACAACATCGGGCTGAAGGGCTCCATCGAGGAAGTGATCCGCATCGGCCACGAAGCCCGCCTGCCGGTGCATGTGGCGCACATCAAGGCGCTGGGCGTGGACGTGCAGGGCCAGAGCGGCGACATCATCCGCCGCATCGAGAAGGAGCGTGCCGCCGGGCTCGACATCACGGCCGACCATTACCCGTGGACGGCATCGAGCACGCGCTTCTCGGCCGCGCTGGTGCCGCCATGGGCCGTCGACGGCGGCCGAGAGGCGATGCTCAAGCGCTTCGACGACACGGCGGTGCAGGAGCGCCTGCGAACCGGCATGCGCGAGAACCTGCGCCTGCGCGGCGGCCCCGAGACGATCCTGTTTTCGGCCGGCAGCACCAAGTATGTCGGCAAGACCCTGGCCGACGTGGCCAAGGCCGCGAATGCCGATCCCGTGGATGCCGCCATCGCCGTGCTGCGCGACGGCGACCTGATGATCGCCTCGTTCAACCAGAGCGACGACGACGTGCGCGCGTTCATGAAGCGACCATGGGTCATGACCTCGTCCGATTCCTCGCTGGGCCATCCACGCGCCTATGGCACCTTCGCGCGCAAGTACGACCAGTACGTGGTGAAGGAACACGCCATCTCGCTCGGGCAATTCATCCGCAGCAGTTCATCGCTGACGGCCGACACGCTGGGGCTGAAGCAGCGCGGACACCTGCGGCCGGGCTATTACGCCGACGTGGTCGTGTTCGACCCCGCGCGCTATGCCGCCAAGGCCACCTACACGCAGCCGACGCTGCTGTCCGAGGGCGTGGTCACGGTGCTGGTGAACGGACGGCTCGCGGTGGACGGCGGCAAGCCCACCGGCGTTGGCGCAGGGCAAGCGCTGCTGCGCACGCCGAAGGCCGGCAGCTGCACCTGAGCGGCTTCGCTTTCGCGGGTCAGCTCTTCACGAGATGCCGCCGCTGGTCGTAGGTCGGCTGCGGCGGCAGGTCGGCAAGATGCCGCGTGTCGGCCCAGTCGACGATCTCGATCGCATCGGGCATCGCGGGATCGGCGATGCGGATGCGGTTGAAGCCCGCATTCGGAATGTCGCTCTGGCGCGGCCCGCTGAGGCTGAGCCCACGGGCGGTGCGCCACACCATGTCGAGCACGCCGCCATGGGTGACCACGATCAAGTGCTGTCCGCGATGCGTGGCGGCCAGGGTTCCGAGCGCGGCGACGATGCGCGCATGGAACTCGCGCGCCGACTCGCCCTCGGGCATGGCGTGATCCTCGCGAAACTCCAGCCATTGCTCCCAGGCGCGGGGATGCAGCGCCTGGATCTCGTCGGCCCGCATGCCTTCGACAATGCCGAAATGCTGCTCGCGCAGACCCGCCGACGTGACCACCGGCAGTGACAGTTGCAGCGCTGCGGGCGCGGCCGTTTGCTGCGCCCGCATGAGGTCGCTGCTGATGATGTGCTGCGCCGTTTCGCTCGCCAGCCGCAGGCCGAGGCGGCGTGCCTGCTCGTGCCCGATGTCGTTGAGCGGCACGTCGGCATGCCCCTGGAAGCGCAGTTCGCGGTTCCAGGCGGTTTCGCCGTGGCGGATCAGGATGAGTTCGGTCGTGGAATCGGGTTTGGGCGTGGGCATGGAACGCCCATTCTCCTCCGCATGCGTGACGCTCACGACCTCGGCAGCAGCATCTGTTGCATGGCCGCCACCTGCAGCGGGGGCGGTAGCGAAAGCATGCCGGTTCGGGGCAAAAAACCCCTCGCCGAGAAGCCTGTGCCGCTGCGCCGGCTCGCCCGATCGCGCAGAATGGGCCCATGCCGAACCTTGTCCTGCTGCCCGGCCTCGCCTGCGACGAGCGCCTGTGGGAAGCGCAGCTTCCCGTCCTCCCGCCTGCGTTCGAAGCCCGTGTGAGTGATGCCCACACACGGCACGACACCATCGAAGCCATGGCCGCGGCCGTGCTGCGCGAGCACCCCGGTCCGCTCGTGCTCTGCGGCGCGTCGATGGGCGGCATGGTCGCGATGGAAGCCGCGCGCCAAGCGCCCGAGCGCATCGCCGGGCTCGCGCTGCTGGGCACCAACGCGCGGCCCGAGGCGCCCGACATGTACGAACTGCGCGAAGGCGCGATCGAATTGTTTGAGCAAGGCGATCTGCGCGAGGTGATCGAACCGAATGTCGTCTTCGCTTTTCATCCCGCGCACGCCGCCGACGAGGCGCTGGTGCAGCGCTACCTTGACATCGTGCTGGACGCCGGCGCACAACAGCTGATCCGGCAGAACCGCGCAGTGATGCGGCGCCCCGATGCGCGCGCCCACCTGCCCTCGCTGCGCGCGCCGGTGCTGCTGGTCTGCGGCGATACCGACCGGCTGGCCCCACCCGACTGCACGCGCGAGATCGCGGCGCTGGTGCCGCATGCGGAAGTGGTGTGGGTGGCGCAATGCGGCCACATGCTGACCATGGAGAAGCCCGCGTTCGTCAACGCGGCGCTGCTCGATTGGCTGGCTCAGTGGAGCTGACCGCCGGTTTCGGCAATATCTTTTTCAACGGCCAGCGCGGTGGCGACCGCGACGCGCAGCGCCTCGACCATGGTGGCCAGCGACATGCTCGGCAACCCCGGAAAACGCGCCGCCTGCTCGGGCAGGTGGGGAATGTGGATGAAGCCCCCGCGCTGCCCCCGCACCGGGTGCGTGGCCATGCGGTGCATCAGGCCGTAGAAGATGTGGTTGCAGACAAAGGTGCCCGCGGTGTTCGACACGGACGCCGGCACACCGGCCGCGCGCAGGTCATGCACGATGGCCTTGATCGGCAGCGTCGAGAAATACGCCGCCGGCGCGCCGGGCACCACGGGAGCGTCGATGGGCTGCCGGCCCGCGTTGTCGGCAATGCGGCCGTCGTCGATGTTGATGGCCACCCGCTCGGGCGTGATCTCGGCGCGGCCGCCGGCCTGGCCGATGCACAGCACCAGTTCGGGCCGCAGCTCCTCCATCGCGCTCGCAAGCGCCTCGATGGCCTGGCCGAAAACGCAGGGCATCTGGCGCGCATGCACAGTAGCGCGACCGCACTTCCAGCCGTCGAGCGCGCGCACGGCCTCCCATGAAGGATTGAGGGCTTCGCCGTCGAACGGATCGAATCCGGTCAGCAGGACCTTGGTTCGCTGCGCCACGGTGGAATGGCGCGCTCAGGCCACCGCGCGAACCGCGATGCCCTCTTGCTGAAGCCGGTCGCGAATGCGGCGCGCAAAAGCCAGCGCGTGCGCTCCGTCGCCATGCAGGCACACGGTCTGCGCATTGACCGGCACGGTGCTGCCGTCGATGGCCGTGACCTTGCGGTCGCGCACCAGCGAGAGCGTCTGGGCGAGCGACTGTTCTTCGTCTTCGATGAGCGCGCCAGGCTGGCTGCGCGGCACCAGGCTCCCGTCGGGCATGTAGCCGCGGTCGGCAAACACCTCTTCGACAGGCGTGAGGCCGGCGCGGCGCGCGGCGTCGATCATGCCGCTGCCCGCGAGGCCGAAGAACTTGAGCGAGGGATCGAAACGGCGTACCGCTTCGCACAGCGCGTCGGCGAGTTCGGGCTCCTTCACCGCCTGGTTGTAGAGCTGGCCGTGCGCCTTCACGTGCGAAAGCTTGCCGCCTTCGGCCTTGACGATCGCAGCCAGCGCGCCGACTTGGTAGAGCACGTTGGCCACGATCTCGTCGGGCGGCAGGTGCATGGTGCTGCGGCCGAAGTTTTCACGGTCGGGAAAGCTCGGATGGGCGCCGATGGCCACGCCGTGTTCGATGGCCCAGCGCACGCATTGCCGCATGGTCTTGGCGTCGCCGGCATGCCAGCCGCACGCGATGTTGGCCGAGCTCACGAGGCCGAGCAGCGCTTCATCGCTGCCGGCGCCTTCGCCGAGATCGGCATTCAGGTCGATTTGCATAAAGCTTTTTCCTTCTTCGAGGCGGGCCTGCGCCTCTACGCGCACAGTCTATGCCGGTCCGGTCCAGCCCGCAGCCGCGAGCCCTTGCGCCACTTGCGCGAGATAGCGCTGCTGCTGGGCCCATGCCTGGAGGGCTGCGGCCATGTCGATCTGCACCAGCCGCAACCGGCCGTCGAGCGGCGCCTGGGCGAGCTTCCACAGGTCGGCGCGAATCACCACGCCGATGCGCGGATAGCCGCCGGTGGTCTGCGCGTCGCCCATGAGGATGATCGGCTGCCCCGAAGGGGGTACCTGGATGGTGCCGGGAATGACACCCGACGAGAGCATGTCGGCACTGCGCCTGCGCTTGAGTTCGGCCCCCGCGAGGCGGCTTCCCATGCGGTTGCTCTGCGCGGTGATGCGCCAGCGCTCGCTCCAGAGCAGCGCCTGCGAGGCCACGGTGAACTGGTCGAACTCGGGACCGGGCAAGACGCGCAAGGCGATGGCCGAATCGCTTTCCTCGGGGCCCCAGTCGGGGCCGCGCACGCCGAAGGGACGCCGGCCCAGTCGGGCCGCATCGAGCGCCGTGGCACCCAGCGCAAGCCGGTCGCCCTTGCGCAGCGCGCGCCCCTGGTGGCCGCCGAAGCCCGCCTTCAGATCGGTGCTGCGCGAGCCGAGCACCGGCGGCACGTCGATGCCGCCCGCCACCGCGAGCCAGCTGCGCAACCCGGCTTTCTTCACGCCGGCTGCATTGGCGCCCGCGAGCTTCAGCGTCTGGCCTGCTGCCACCGGCACGCTCCAACAGGGCCAGAGCGGCGCGCCATCCAGCTGGGCGCCGAAACCCGCTCCCACCAGCGCGATGCGGGTGGCGATTTCGAAGCGGATCTCGCAACCGCCCATGGTGAGCTCGAGGCCGGCCGCCCCGTCGGCGTTGCCGACCAGCCGGTTCGCCAATGCGAGCGCCAGCACGTCGAGCGCGCCGCCGGGGCAGATGCCCAACTGGCGATGCCCGTGCCGCCCCAGGTCTTGCACCGAGGCCAGCATGCCGGGCTTCTGGACCAGCATCATGTGGGCTGGACGCTTTCGACGACGAAGCGCACGCGGTCGCCCGGGCGCAGCAGGGTGGGCGGCTCGGCCGCCGGATCGAAGAGTTCGAGCGGGGTGCGGCCGATCAACTGCCAGCCGCCCGGCGACACCAGTGGATAGATGCCGGTCTGCTCGCCGCCGATGCCGACCGAGCGCGCGGGCACCGCGGTGCGCGGCTCCGACCGGCGCGGCGTGGCCAGCTCGGGCGGCAGTCCGCCCATGAAAGCAAAGCCGGGCAGAAACCCGAGCAGGTAGACCACGTAGTCGGCCGCGCTATGGCGCCGCACCACTTCTGCCTGGGTAAGGCCGGTGTGAGCCGCGACGTCGGCAAGATCGGGACCATGCTCGCCACCGTACGCCACCGGAATCTCCACCATCCGGCCTTCGATGGCGGTGGCCGACAGCCGCGGCCAGGCCTCGGTCACGCGCGCCATCAGCGCGTCGATGTCGATTGCGGTCGGATCGAAAGTCAGCGTGAGATTGTTCATGCCGGGCAACACCTCGCCCACGCCGGCCCACTGCTGCACCTGCGCGCCCAGCGCCCAGATCTGCTGCTGCTGCGCAAGCGTGGCGGGCGGCGGCAGCTCGCACAGCAACGCCGCGTCGCCCAGCGGATGCAGGCGAGGCAACGGAAATCGGCTACTCACGGCCGAGGCTGCGCACCTTCGCCGCCAGATGTGTCTCCACATCGGGCGAAACGAACTTGTGAACCTCGCCGCCGAGCATGGCGATTTCGCGCACGAAGGTGCTCGAGATGAACTGGTACTTGTCGCTGGGTGTCAGGAACACGGTCTCCACGTCGGGCATCAGCGAGCGGTTCATGCCCGCGAGCTGAAACTCGTAGTCGAAATCGGTCACGGCCCGCAGGCCGCGCACCATCGCCTTGCCACCGCGCACCACCACGAAATCGCGCAGCAAGCCCGAAAAGCTCTCGACCGTGACCTGGTCGCTGTATGGCTTCACGGCCTCGCGCGCCATTTCCATGCGCTCCTGCAGGGTGAACAGCGCCTTCTTGTGGTGGCCCGCCGCAACCGCGACGATGACCTTCGAGAAAAGCTGGGTTGCACGCCGCACCACGTCCTCGTGGCCGAGGGTGATGGGATCGAAAGTGCCGGGATAAACCGCGATCACGTTGCTGGCCATGGTTGCTTCTTCCTCATGCAGCCGGTGCGGCTTGTCCGGCGGATTATGCAGTCCCGTTTGCAGCCTGCCGCAGCAGGTGCGCATGTACCGCCCCCGCCTTTAAGTAACGAAAACCAACAAGGCCGGCGGCGGCAAGCTCTTCGTCGTTCCAGCGGCGCGGTGCTTCCAGGTAGACGGCGCCCCCGGCCTTCACGGCCCGTGCCGCGGCCCGCAGAGCAGGTTCGTAGAGGGCGACATTGTCGAAAGGCGGGTCGAGAAACACGGCATCCAGGCTGCCGGCCGCCGTGCGTTCAAGCGCGGTGAGCCCGTTACCCCGCTCGATGCGAACGGCTTCGGCCGAGAGCTTGATCTTGGCGGCCTGGAGCTGTGCCACCAGCGCGGCATCCTGCTCGCACAGCAGCACGCTCGCGGCGCCGCGCGACGCCGCCTCCAGCCCGAGCGCCCCCGTCCCGGCGAAGGCATCGACGCATTGCCAGCCCGGCAGTTCGCCGCCACCTGCGCCCGCCATGCTCGCGAGCCAGTTGAACAGCGTTTCCCGCACGCGATCGGGCGTCGGGCGCAGACCTGGCTTGTCGGCCACCGGAAGGCGGCTGCGCTTCCATTGGCCTCCGATGATGCGCACCTCGCGCGGCAGCGTTTTCGAACGCGCTGGCGACGGCGATGGCGTCGAGGTGGAGCGCTGGGTGGCAACGGCTTTCTTCTGGGGCATGGGGCGAGCTTAACGCCGCCGCACGGGCCCCTATGCGCCCAGGAAAGCGCGCCGTGCCAGCAGCGCGGCCAGCACCAGCATCGTGCCGCCGATCAGCGCATCGAGCATCTGCCAGGCACGCGGACGCGCGAACACCGGCGCCAGCCATCGCGCCCCGAAGCCCAGCGCCGAGAACCACAGCGCGCTTGCCAATGCCGAGCCCGCGACGAACCAGGCCTTGAGCGAGCCGCCGTACTGGGCGCCGGTGCCGCCCACGAGCAGCACGGTGTCCAGGTAGACATGCGGGTTCAGCAAGGTGAAGCCCGCCGCCTGAGCCAGCACGGCCGCGCGCGAGAGCGATGCGCCATGGGCTGTTGCCCGCAATGCGCCGGGCTGGTGCGAACGCCATAGCGCGCGCAGGCCGTAAGCGCCCAGGAACAGCGCGCCAAGCCCTGCGAGTGCGCTGGCGAATGCCGGCTTCCCCTTCAGCGCCTGCGCCATTCCGGCCACGCCTGCCGCGATCAGGACCGCATCGCTGGCGGCGCAGAACAGCACCACCGCGCTCACATGCTCGCGCCGCAAGCCCTGGCGCAGCACGTAGGCGTTCTGCGCGCCGATGGCGACGATGAGCACCAGGCTCATGAAGAGTCCATTGGCGAATGCGGTGGTGACTTGTTCGTAGGCCATGGCGCCAGCTTGCCGCCGCGGCGCGATTAATTCAAACTAAACCTCCTAAGCCATCTTCAGTTTTTCTAATTCCAACGAACCATGCTCGACTACGCCGCCCTGAACGCATTGGCCGCCGTGGTGCGCGAAGGCAGCTTCGAGCGCGCGGCCCGCGCGCTGAACGTCACGCCATCGGCCGTCTCGCAACGCGTGAAGCTGCTCGAAGAGCGCACCGGCGGCGCGCTGCTGGTGCGCGGCCAGCCCTGCGTGGCCACCGAAGCCGGGCAGCAGCTCTGCCGCCACATCGAGCGGGTAGGCATGCTGGAGCACGAGTTGCGCGACGCCCTGCCCGCGCTCGGCATGGGCGGCAGGAGCGGCAACGCGGGCGAGCGCGTCACGGTGCGGGTGGCAGTGAACGCCGACAGCCTCGCCACCTGGTTCATGGCGGCCGCCGCGGCCTTTGCACGGCAGGAAGAATCCGCCCTGCTCGACCTGACCGTGGACGACCAGGACCACACCGCCGAGCGCCTGCGAAGCGGCGCGGTGCTGGCCGCCGTCACCGCGCTGGCGCAGCCGGTGGCCGGCTGCAACAGCGAAGCACTGGGGACCATGCCCTATGTGGCGGCCGCAAGCCCGGAATTCGTTGGCCGCTACTTCGACAAGGGCGTGGGTGCGCGAACCCTGGCCCACGCGCCCAGCCTGGTGTTCGACCGCAAGGACCGGCTGCAGGCACGCTGGGTGCGGCGCATCTGCCATCGCAGCATCGAGACGCCGCGGCACTGGCTGCCCTCGGCACACGGCTTCGTCGAAGCGGCGCGCGCGGGCATGGGCTGGGGCATGCTGCCCGTCAGCCTGGCGGCCGACGCGCTGCGCACGGGCGCGCTAGTGGAACTGGTGCCTGGCTCGGGGCTGCAGGTGCCGCTCTACTGGCAGCAGGCGCGCGCGGCGCCGCGGCTGCTCGAACGGCTCAAGGCGGCGGTGCGCGCAGCCGCCGCAAGCGGGGCGCACGCGCTGCGCTGAACACGCCGCTTGCTGTTTATTGCTTGCCGCCCACCACCACCGTCACCATGCGCTCGGGCTGCAGCTTGCGCGCAAAGGCGGCGCGGACTTCGGCCGCCGTGACCGCGTTCATGCGCGCGGTCCAGGTGTCGAGATAGTCCAGCGGCAGGTCGTGCCACGCGATATTGGCCACGTTGCCGATGAGCTTGCGGTTGCTGTCCAGCAAGAGCGGAAAGCCGCCGATCAGGTTGTCTTTCGCGGCCTTGAGTTCGGCGGCGGTCGGACCTTCGGCCACGAACTTCGCGACCACGTCGCGGGAGACCTTCACGGCTTCCTCGGCCTGGTCGGGGCGGGTCTGGAAGCCGACGCGGAACGCACCGGCGTCCAGGCCCGGCGCAAAGCCGCTGTACACGCTGTAGGCCAGGCCGCGCTTCTCGCGCACTTCATTGGTCAACCGCGAGACGAAACCGCCGCCGCCCAGCACGTAGTTGCCGAGCGTGAGCGCGAAGTGGTCCGGGTCCTTGCGCGGGTAGCCCGGCTGGCCGATGAAGACATGGGCCTGGGCCGAGGCGAACGGAATGCGCTCGTCCTTCGGGGCCGTGAGTGCGGTGACCGGTGCGATGGCGGGCAGCGGCGTGCAGGCCTGCGGCCCGGGCAGCCGTGAGAGCAGCGCGGTGGCCATGGCTTCCGCCTCGGCACGGGTCACGGCGCCCACGATGCTGAGCTTGGCGCGGCACGGCACGATGAGCTGCTGGTAGCGCTGCCGCATGGCCGCGGTGTCGATCCGCGCGAGCGTGGCTTCGGTGACTTCCTGTCCGTAGGGATGGGCGCCGTAGACGCCCTGCGCGAAGGCGCGGCCCGCGATGGTCGCCGGCTTGGTGTTGGCTTCCTTGATCGAGGCATTGATGCGCTCGCGCTCGCGCTGCCAGATGTCGTCGGGAAAGGCCGGCTCGCCGATCTCGCGCGAAGCCAGCGCCACGACCTTGGCCCGCAGCGCGGGGTCGGACAGCGTGCGCAGCGAGTAGCTCGCGCGATCGGTTCCGGCACTGGCGTTGAACTCGGCGCCCAGATCGGCCCAGGCTTCGCCCAGCGCGTTCTCGTCGAGTGCCGGCTCGCCGTTCTTGCCGGCGCGCACGCCCTTCTCGACCATGGTCGCGGTCGCGCTGGCAAGGCCCGCTTGCGCCGCCGGATCGCGCCGGCTGCCGGCGTCGAAATCGATCTGCACGTCGACGATGGGCAACGCCTGGGTCGACACCAGGTAGATCTTGGCGCCGCTGGCAAGCGTCCAATGCTCGATGGGGAGCGCGGCTTGCGCGGCGTTGGAACCCGCGACGGCGGCGACGGCAGCGAACAGCGCGGAACGCAGGATTTTTTTCATTGGGGTCATTGGAATCCGGCGCCCTTCAGCGCAGTTCGCCCTGGGGCGCTGCAAAACCTCGGCCGCGGGGCTTGGACTCGAGCGGCAGGGGACGCAGGGTGGCCACGGTGAGCTGGTCGTCTCCAAAATACCTGGCGGCCACGGCCTGCACCTGGGCCGGCGTCACGGCCTGCAGCTTCGCGATGATCCGCGCGCTGGTGTCCAGCGGCAGCCCCTGCACCCAATTGCTGCCGAGTTCGCGGGCCTGCGCCATCACCGAATCGCGCTTGTAGGTTTCGCTCGCCACCCATTGCGTCTTGACGCGCGCGAGCTCGGCTTCGCCCACGCCTTCCTTGGCAACGCGCGCCACCTGGGCCCGCAACGCGGCCTCGACCGCTTCAGCGCTCTTGCCGTTCGCCGGCACGCCCACGAGCGTGAACAGCTGCGGCCCACGGCCGGCCAGGCCCGAATAGGCGCTGACGGAATCGGCCACGCGGTCAGGCCCCTGGGTCAGCGCGCGGTCGAGCCGCGCGCCGGTGTAGCCGTCGAGCACGGCCGAGAGCACTTCGAGCGCCCACACGTCGCTGTCGGCGGCGTCGATGCTCTCCAGCTGCGGAATGCGGAACGCGAGCGACACGTAGGCCTGCTCGGCGGGCGCCTTGAACTCGATGCGGCGGATACCGCGCTGCGCGGGCTCGGTGCGCGGCTTGCGCGCGGGCACGGCGCGCGCGGGAATGCCGCCGTAGTACTTCTCGGCCAGCGCGCGCACCCTGGCCACGTCGACATCGCCGACCACCACCACGGCGGCATTGGCGGGCACGTACCAGCGACGGAAGAAGGCGCGGGCGTCGTCCGGCGTCATGGCGTCCAGATCGCTCATCCAGCCGACCACGGGGCGGTGGTAGGGCGAGGCCGTGAAGACGGCCGCATTCTGCTGTTCGCCAAGCAATGCGCGCGGCTGGTCTTCGGTGCGCAGGCGGCGTTCTTCCTTGACCACCTCGATCTCGCGCTTGAACTCGTCGTCGGACCACTGGTTGTTGGCGAAGCGGTCCGATTCGAGCTTCATGACCTGCTCGAGGCTGGCGACCGGAATCTGCTGGTAGTAGCCGGTGTAGTCGCGCGTGGTGAAGGCATTTTCCTGGCCGCCCAGGGCCGCCACGCGGCGCGAGAACTCGCCGGGCTTGATGTCCTTGGTGCCCTTGAACATCATGTGCTCGAGCACGTGCGCCACGCCCGAGGTGCCATCGACCTCGTCGACCGAGCCCACGCGAACCCACAACATCTGCACCGCCGTGGGGGCGCGCCTGTCGGGCAGCACCAGCAGCGTCATGCCGTTGGCGAGGGTGAACTGCTGGGGAGCGGGTGCCGTGGCGGCGGGGGATGAAGCGGCGGGAGCCGGTGTGGGCTGGGCCTGCGCAGGCATGGTCCACGGCGCCGAAAGCGCCATCGCCAGCACCGCACCGAACGCAGCACGGCGTGGCGAGGGGTGTTTCATAGAATGGGTCGGATTGTAAAAAGCTCCCGATGTTCAGTTTCTTCAAGAAAAAACCGCCTGCCGAATCACCGGCCGCGCCGGCACCCTCCCCGGTCGCCGAGCCTGCACCGGCCCCCGAGCCCGCGCCTGCGCGCTCGGTGTTCTCGCCATCGAGCTGGTTCGGCTCGAAACCTGCGGTAGAGGAAGCGGCGCCTCCGCCCGCAGTGCCGGCCCCACCGCCCCCAGTGGCGCCTCCGCCGCCCCCCGTAGCCGCTCCCGCTGCGCCCACTCTCGCCCCCGTGCCGGCGCCAACGCCGACACCTGCCCCCCCCGGGCCGGACGCGCCCCTCCCCGCCCTCGTCACCGATACGGCCATGGCGGCCGAGCGCAAGGGCTGGTTCGACAAGCTCAAGACGGGCCTGCGAAAGACCGGCACCGGCATCCAGGCGGTGTTCGTCAACGCCCAGATCGACGACGCACTGTACGAGGAGCTCGAATCGGCCCTGCTGATGGCCGACACCGGCGTCAAGGCCACCGAGTTTCTGCTCGACGACCTGCGCGGCCGCGTCAAGCGACAGATGGCGACCGACGCGGCGCAAGTGAAGCGGCTGCTGGCCGACGCCATCACCGACCTGCTCAAGCCCCTCGAGAAGCCGCTGGTGATCGGCCAGTTCACGCCGACAGTGATCATGGTGGCCGGGGTGAACGGCGCGGGCAAGACCACCTCCATCGGCAAGCTCACCAAGCACCTGGCCAACGAGGGCGCCTCGGTGCTGCTGGCGGCGGCCGACACCTTCCGGGCGGCGGCGCGCGAACAGCTGCTGGTCTGGGCCGACCGCAACACGGTCGAGATCGTGAGCCAGGAGGGCGGCGACCCCTCCGCCGTGAGCTTCGACGCGGTGACGGCCGGCAAGGCGCGCGGCAAGGACGTGGTGCTGGTCGACACCGCGGGCCGCCTGCCCACGCAGCTGCACCTGATGGACGAGCTCAAGAAGATCAAGCGCGTCGTCACCAAGGCCGACGCCACGGCCCCGCACGAGGTGCTGCTGGTGATCGACGGCAACACCGGGCAGAACGCCCTGGCGCAAGTCAGGGCCTTCGACGAGACGCTGGGCCTCACCGGCCTGGTGGTGACCAAGCTCGACGGCACGGCCAAGGGCGGCGTGCTCTGCGCCATTGCGCGCGAGCGGCCGATTCCGGTCTATTTCATCGGCGTGGGCGAAAGGCTCGAAGACCTCGAGACCTTCAACGCACGCGAGTTCGCGCAGGCTTTGCTGGGCTGAGGCGCCGGCGGCAGAGCCCGCTGCCGCTCAAAAACCGAAGAGCGAGCGGGTATCGCAGAGAAAACCGGTGCAGTTGGCAGGCCGGACGTAGAACGTCCGGATCTGGCCGCCCGGCAGCATGTAGTCGCCCACCAGGGCATGGCCCTTGGCGCCCTCGGCATTCGCCTGCACGATGTAGTCCGCGCTGTTGCCCGCGGGCTGCAGGTTCTGGTAGCTGAACGTGGCCGATTGCGACAGGTCTTTCTCGTAGAGCAACCTCGTGCCGTCCGAGAAGACGTAGCCGGTCTTGAACCGGAAGCCCCGGGCGCCCTGGGCCTCGAACTGGGCCAGCAAATCGGCGTCGCTGCCGGGCTGGCCCAGCGCTTCATAGCCGTAGGTCGCACTGCCCTGGGTGTCCTTCTGATAGACCAGCACCGTGGTCCCGCCGACCAGGTAGGCGCCGCCGACACTGTAGTAGCCGTTGCCGCCCTGGGCGTTGGTCTGCGACAGGTAGCCGGTGCTGTCGGCAGGTGCCACCAGCACGGCATAGGTGAAGGTCGATGCGGAGCCGTTGTCCTTGCGATAGAGCGTGCGGCTCTGGCCGCCGACCACGTACGGCCCGCCCCACTTGAAGCCCCTGGCACCCTGGGCGTTGAGCTGCGCCTCGAGGTCAGCCACGGAACTGGCCACGGGCAGCAGCTCGAAGGAATAGGTGGTCTCGGCGTCCTTCACATAGGCTTCGACGACCTCCACGCTGGTGGGGCCGGTGGTGAAGGCAAGGCCGCTGAAGAAGCGGAACGCCCTGGCGCCCTGCGCATTGAGCCGGTCGAGAAACGCCGGGGCGTCTGCGGCGGGCGGCAAGGCCTCGTACATGAAGGTACGCGTAGCCGGGGCCGGGGCCGGGGCCGGGGCCGGGGCCGGGGCTGGCGCTGGGGCCGGAGCGGGCGATGGTGCAGGGGCGGGCGCGGGAGCGGGTGCTGGCGCAGGCGCCGGTACCACCGGCAAGCCAGCGAAGCCACCGCCGCCGCCGCCACCTCCTCCACCGCAGGCGGCCAAAGTCGCGGCGAGCGCCGATATCCAAAGTTTTGCTTGCATGAAATCTCTCCCTGAGACGTTGAGTGTGTGAGACCGCGCAACGGTAAAGGCCGGCCGATAGGCACACCAGTGCCAAAAGTCATGAGGCGCCGGCAGGCGCGAGTTCGCTCAGGGTTCGAAACAGCTTGCCGGCGTCGACCGGCTTGAACAGCACGGCGACGCCGGACGCGCGGACGCGCTGCAGGCGTTCAGGCGCGGTTTCGCCGGTGACCAGCAACAACGGCATGCGGGTGCCGAAGCGCTGGCGAAGGCGCAGACCGGCGTCGAGCCCGTCGTTGCCCTCGGCCAGGCGGTAGTCGCACATCAGCAGATCGAAGGGCTGCGCCTGGCCCTCCGCCCGCGCAAGGGCTTTCTCTGCCTCCGCTTCGTCGGCCACGGCCTGCACTTCGATGGACCAGGAGCGCAGCAGTTCGCTCATGGCTTCGCGGATTTCCGCCTCGTCGTCAACCAGCAGCACGCGCCCGGGCAGTGTCTGTGCCCCTGCGGCGGGCTGCCGATGCGCCTCGGCGCCTTGCAGGACAGCGCCCGCCAGCGGCGTGGCGGCGGGCAGCACCACGCGGAAATGGGTGCCCCGTCCCGGCCGCGAATGCACCTGCAACGGATGGTCCAGCAGGCGCGACAGACGCTGCACGATCGACAGGCCGATACCCAGGCCCTGCGACCGGTCCCGGCCGGGGTTGCCGACCTGGTAGAACTCTTCGAAGATGCGGCCGATCTGCTCGGGCGCGATGCCGACACCGGTGTCGCGCACCTCGATCCACACCGCATCGCCGCGCGCACGAGCCCTCACGGTCACGCCGCCGCTCACCGTGTACTTGAGCGCGTTGTCGATCAGGTTGGAAAGCAGGCGGTGCAGCAGTTGCGGATCGCTGCGCACCCACAATCCGCTCGCGCGCACGCGCAGTTGCAGCTGCTTTTGCTCGGCCTGCGGCGAGAACATGTGGTTGAGCGGCAAGAACAAGGCGTCGAGCTGCACCGCCCCAAGCTCGGGCGTGACCACGCCCGCGTCGAGCCGCGAGACGTCGAGCATGGTGTCGAGCGACGTGCCCAGCGCGTTCACCGCGCGCATCAGGCGCTCCGCGTTGACTCCTTCCGGACGTCCGCGCAGTTCGTTTTCGAGCGCGGCGCCGAACAGCGCGATGGCGTGCAGCGGCTGCCGCAGGTCATGGCTGGCGCTGGCAAGGAAACGGGTTTTTTCTTCGCTGGCACGCTCGGTGGCGGCGATCTGCTCCGCCAGCCGCACGGCCAAGGCTTCCTTTTCGAAGCGCAGGATCAGCGAATCTGCCAGCAGCCGGTGCTCCTGCACGCCGACGCGCAGCATGAGAACGAGATAGATCGTCGCAAAGGCCGCGAGAAAGAGATGGATGGCGTCGCCCTGCCACGCCAGGGCGACGATCAGTCCGCCCATCATCGGCAGCGTGTGGCCGAACAGCGCCGTCTTCAGGGGCCGCAGCGATTGCACGGCCCGGGCGCAGTTGCCCATCATCACCACCATCAGCGCGGCAGTCACCGGCAGGTTGCCGGCAGGCACGAAGATCCATGGCGCGAGCGCATCGGCAAACCCGAGCAGGGTCACGATGCGGGTGATCTTGCGGGCCCACCAGGCACTTTCCGCCGCAGGCACCGACGGGCTCCAGCGCGGCGTGAAATACATGCCCAGATACAGCGCCAAGTGCAGCACGACGAATGGCAGCACCATGGGGTCGCCCAGTTGCAGGTACATGAACCCGCCGAGCACCAGGACAAAAACGACACGGGCCAGGAACGTCGCGTTGTAGTTGAAGTACACCGAAGCAACGTGCTCGCGGAGCACCCGCTGGCTCAGCGGCGTGTCGGCCATGTGCGGCGGGCTCAGCGCAGGCTGCTGATCAACTGCGCGCGCGAGCGCACACCGAACAGCAGCAGGATGGTCGAGACATGGTTCTTCACCGTACCCTCGCTCAGGCCCGCGAGCTGAGCAATTTCCTTGTTGGCCTTGCCCTCGAGCACCCACTGCAGCACCCGCATCTGGCGCGGCGTGAGTTCCTGCCAAGCGCTGGCGTGGGCAAATTCAGCGTAGCCACCGAGTGCTTTCGGCGGCGTGGCGGGAGGGGCCTTTTCAGACGCGTCCTGGTCGAGCAGTCCGCAGGCCCGGATAAATCCCACCACCTCCTTCAGGTCGGCCGACTTGGGAAGAAAAGCGCTCGCGCCCAGCGCCACCGCCCCTTGTGCCAGCGATGTGTTGCCGGTGCCTGAAAGCACCACGATCCGGGCGGACGGGTAACGCAGGCGAAATTCCGCCAGTCCGCCCAAGCCGTGCGTATCGGGCAGCGCCAGATCCAGCAGCACCAAACCTATGGACGCCCGATGCTTTTCATAGAGCGCCAGCGCATCGGCCACACTGCCCGCCTCGAAGACCTCGATGCTCGCGCCCGAAGAAGCGGTCTGCGCCTGCACCAACGCGCGCACGCCAAGCCGCAGCAGATCGTGGTCGTCCACCACCAGGATCGCGGTCGGCGGGCTGGGCAGGCTGGTTTCCAGGATCGAAGGCGGCGGGTTGGATGAAGATTCGAGCGAGGCCACGCGATCGATCTTAGCGATGCCCCGCGCGCGCAACAGTGCCCTAAGTCATGCCGCGACCCTGAGGTCCGGAAGCATTTGCTACTATTTTTATAGCACTTGCCAGCGACTCCCGGAGGGGGCACCATGCGGTTACTCGCCGCAACGAACGGTGCCCTGGAGACAAACATGCTGCACACCGCCGATGCCCCGGTAGCAACGGGCGACCGCAAGGTCGACCGGCTGCTGGCCCACTATGGCGAAAGCCACCGCCATCCGACCAACGAGCTGATCCACTTCGTGGCGATCCCGGCCATCATGCTGAGCATCGTCGGCCTGCTGTTTGCGCTGCATCCCTGGGTGGCTTACGGTTTCGTGGCGGCCAGCCTGGTGTACTACGCCACCCTGCGCTCCCCCGTATTCCTGGCCACCATGCTCGCCGGGACGGCACTGGTGTTGGCAGTGGTTCATGCCATGGGAGATCTTGTACTGCCGGTTTCCGCCGCCATCTTTGTAGTGGCATGGATCTTCCAGTTCGTCGGCCACAAGATCGAGGGCAGGAAACCTTCTTTCTTTGAAGACATCCAATATCTCTGGGTGGGGCCCCTGTTTGTACTTTCGAGGCTGTTTTCGCGCCTGGGTATACGCTGGTAGGGCTCGGGTCGGACGATGCCGCCGGCCGGACTGCCCGTCCGGCTGACAGCTTTGCCTATCGGTGCGATAGAAACTTAGGGGGAACCCTTGGTTTAGCACTCCCTCTAATCGAGTGCTAATATGCCCAATACAAAGGAGTTTCCCCTGATGACCATGCTGTCTGGAGCCTCTGCCAACCAGCTCGCCGTCGCCAATCCCTGGTCGATGGTGCCGCCGCTGGGCAACCTGGATGCTTATATTTCGGCCGCCAACCGCCTCCCGATGCTCACGCTCGAGGAAGAGCAGGGCTTCGCACGCCGTTTGCGCGACCACAACGATCTCGAAGCGGCCGGTGCGCTGATCCTCTCGCACCTGCGCCTCGTGGTTTCCATTTCCCGCCAGTACCTGGGCTACGGGCTGCCGCACGGCGACCTGATCCAGGAGGGCAATGTCGGCCTCATGAAGGCCGTGAAGCGTTTCGACCCCGATCAGGGCGTGCGGCTCGTGAGCTACGCCATGCACTGGATCAAGGCCGAGATCCACGAGTACATCCTGAAGAACTGGCGCATGGTCAAGGTCGCGACGACCAAGGCCCAGCGCAAGCTGTTCTTCAACCTGCGCTCGATGAAGCAGGGCTTCAAGGCCGATTCGGCCGCGGCCGACAACGGCACGCACCGCGAGACGCTGAGCCCCGAAGAGGTGTCGCAAATGGCGACCCGGCTCAACGTCAAGCCCGAAGAAGTGCTGGAGATGGAAACCCGCCTGTCGGGCGGCGATGTGCTGCTCGATCCGGGCCCGTCGGACGACGGCGATGAAGCCTTCGGTCCGATCGCCTATCTGGCCGACGCCACGCAGGAACCGACCGCCCTGCTCGAGTCGCAGCAGCGCGACCGGCTTTCGAGCGACGGCATCGCCACCGCGCTCGAAGCGCTGGACGACCGCAGCCGCCGCATCGTGGAAGAGCGCTGGCTCAAGGTCAACGACGACGGCTCGGGCGGCATGACGCTGCACGACCTGGCCGCGGTGTACGGCGTGAGCGCCGAGCGCATTCGCCAGATCGAGGTCGCGGCCATGAAGAAGATGAAGAAGGCGCTGGCCGATTACGCCTGAGCCCCGCCGCTCTTCACCCCCAGAAAAGCCCGGCCGTGCCGGGCTTTTTCATGCCTGCTTCGAAAGCGTTCGAAGGGCCCGTTTGGCGATGTACCGCGTGGCTGGGGTGTCGGATTCATCGAGCCAGCGCGTGCAGAGCCGGTCGACCCACTCCGGCTGGGTCTTGCTCGCGTCATTGAGCCAGTTCGCCACCGAGTTCTGCACGTAGCGGTTGCCGTCGGCCCGCAAGGCCTCGATCAGCGGCAAGGCGCGCCAGGGTTCGGCCTTGAGCGCATCGATCTGCGTGCACCACACGCCGCGCGGACGCGTGAGTTCGCTGGCAAAGCGGCGGATGTTCGGGTCGGCATCGGCCGTCCACGGCTGCAGCAGCGCCAGCGCCTCGTCGAGCGAAGCGACGACCGCATCGCGCACCGCCATCCAGGCGATTTCGCGCACGCCGAAGTGCGGATCGGCGGCAAAGCGCCGCACCGCCCCCAGCTGCGCCGCCAGCGGCAGGCCCGAGAGCGTGACCCACTGCGCGGCCCAGCAGCGCGCGACGTCGCTCGCGTGCGTGGCCAGCCGATGGGCAACGGCATCGCGCTCGGCATGCTGCGCCGCCAGGTCGTAAAGTGCCCGCGCAACGTGGCCGTGCCGCTGCATCGGCTTGAACGCACCCAGCATGGCAAGCGTGTCGGCAAGACGCTCGCTGGCCGGATCGAGGCCGATGTGGCCCGCCACGCTGCGCGCGAGCTGCGGCAGTTCGAGCGCCAGGAATTCGTTGAGGTTGACGGTCTCGAGCAAGCCGTCGTTGAGCGCGCGCAGCACCTCGGGCGGAATGAGCGCGATGCGGAAGGCGCCTTTGCGCGCCTTCAGGTGATCGACGGAAGCCAGGGCGACGGCGGTGTCCATGGGCGAGCGGGGCTGCGACCACCCCCAGTCAGGACTTGAGCAGCGCCTTCACGTCCGACACCATGGGCGGCACCCCGGCGCCATAGCGGGCGTAGAGCCGCAGCCGGCCCTGGGCGTCGTACACGAAGCTCGCGGCCGAATGGTCCATCGAGTAGCTGGTGGGGGTCTTGCCCTCGACCTTCTTGAAATAGACCTTGAAGTCCTTGGCGGTCGCGGCCAGCTGGTCGGCCGTGGGAATCAGCGCGACGAAGCTCGGATCGAACGCGCCCATGTAGGCCTTGAGCACTTCGGGCGTGTCGCGCGCCGGATCGACCGTCACGAACAGCACCTGCAGCTTGTCGCCGTCGCTGCCGAGCTGCTGCTTGACCTGCGCCATTTCGGTCATGGTGGTCGGGCACACGTCGGGGCATTGGGCGTAGCCGAAGAACAGCACCACCACCTTTCCCTTGAAGTCGGCGAGGGTGCGGACCTTGCCGTCGGCGTCCTTCAGCGAGAAGTCCTTGGCGTAGTCGGCGCCCGTGATGTCGACCGCATTGAAGCTGGGCCTGGGCTCGCTGCAGGCCGCAAGCCCGAGGCCCACGGTTGCGGCCATGCCCGCCCATCCTGCACCGCCGGCAATCAATTTGAGGACATTTCGCTTGTTCATGGACGCGGGCATTCGATCAATCAGCGGAGGTAGTGGTCGACGAGCAATGCCGCGAACAGCACGCTCAGGTGAATCAGCGAAAACCGGAAGGTCTTGCGCGCCAGCATGTCGGAGTAGTTGCGCCAGAGCGCAAAGGCGTAGCCCGTGAAACCGATGCTCACGCCCACCGCCACCGCCAGGTAGAGCCAGCCGCTCATGCCGTAGATGAAAGGCATCAGGCAAGCCGCGAACAGGATGAAGGTATAGAGCAGCACCTGCAGTCGCGTGAACTCGTTGCCGTGCGTGACGGGCAGCATCGGCAGGCCGGCCTTGCGGTAGTCCTCGACGCGGTAGAGCGCCAACGCCCAGAAGTGCGGCGGCGTCCACAGGAAGATGATGAGGAACAGGATCAGTGCTTCCGGCCCCACGTCACCCGTCATCGCAGCCCAGCCCAGCACCGGCGGCATGGCGCCCGAGGCGCCGCCGATCACGATGTTCTGCGGCGTCAGCGGCTTGAGAATGACGGTGTAGATCACCGCATAGCCGACGAAGGTGGCAAAAGTGAGCCACATGGTGAGCGGATTGACCTTGAACCACAGCAGCGCCGAGCCGGCCACGCACAGCAGGGCCGAAAACACCAGCGCCTGCAGGTCGCTGAGCTGCCCGCGTGCCGTGGGGCGCCAGGCGGTGCGCTTCATCTTGGCGTCGATGCCCTTCTCGACCAGGCAGTTGAACGCCGCCGCCGCCCCCGCCACCAGCCAGATGCCGATGCAGGCCAGCACGGCGCGCTGCACGTCGGTCCACGTGGGCAGGCCCGGCACGGCCAGCACCATGCCGATGAGGGCGCAGAAAACGATCAGCTGCACCACGCGCGGCTTGGTCAGCGCGTAGAACTGGCGCAGCACGTTGGCGGTGCTTGTCTGCTGCACGGAAATCGGCGTGCTCACGCGGCGGCCTCCCTCTGGTTGTTATGTGGGGCGCCGGGCGCCTTGTCTCTGTCGTGGGCGACTGCGGCGGCGGCCCCGCGGCGGCTCTCGCACAGCGCCCAGGTCAGCACCACGGCCAGCGCCGCGGCGCCGCCGGTGTGCAGCACCGCGGCCACGAGCGGCCAGCCGAGCAGCACGTTGCCCAGGCCGGTGGCGAGCTGCAGCAACGCCAGCCCCGCGAGCCAGCGGGCCTGCGGCCGCAGCGGTGCGGTGCGGCGCAGCTGCCAGGCGAGCACGCCCAGCGCGGCGAACACGGCGTAGGCCATCAGCCGATGCGCGTAGTGAATGGCGGTGAGCGCCGAAAAATCGAGCGGTGCACCGTTGCCGGTCAGGCCCAGATGGCGCCAGATTTCGAAGCCCTGCGCAAAATTCATCGGCGGCCACCAGCTGCCCTGGCAGGTCGGGAACTGGGTGCAGGCCAGCACGGCATAGTTGGTGCTGACCCAGCCGCCGAGCGCGATCTGCAGCAGGAGCAAGGCCGAGGTCGCGAGCAGGCCATTGCGCAGCGCCGGCGACACGGCCGTGGGCAGGCGGTCCGCGGCGGCCTGCCGGTAGCGCACCGCCTGGATGCACAACAGCACCAGCAGCACCACGGCCCCCAAGAGGTGCAGCGTGACGATGGCGGGAAACAGCTTCCAGGTCACCGTCAGCGCACCGAATGCGCCTTGCAGGCAAACCCAGACCAGCGTGAACGCCGGCCACCAAGCGCTGAGCGTCGCGTGCTCGCCCTTCGCCGGCACGGGCAGGCGGCGCTGGCGCCACCGCACGATCCAGGTGGCACCCGCGAGCGCGAGGATGAGCACGCCGACGCCGGTGGCCAGGTAGCGGTGGACCATTTCGACCCAGGCCTTGCTGTGCGTGACCGGGCCGGTCGGCTGGGCCGACTGCGCCATGGCGATCTCGTGGCTGGCGCCGACCGGGCTCGCGTTGCCGTAGCAGCCCGGCCAGTCGGGGCAGCCCAGGCCCGAATCGGTGAGCCGGGTGAAGGCACCGAACAGCGTGAGGTCGAAGGTGAGGAAAAGCGTCAGCACCGTGAGCGCGTGCAGCCGGCGCGCCGGCCCGGCACCCGCGTTGCGGCGCCACACCCACGCCAGCGGGCCGAGCGCGATCAGCACGCCAGCCGCCATCAGCCAGGCGATGGGGGTCAGGTCGTAGAGCGAGCCGGTGTCCATCATGCAATCTCAGCGGCCGGGCTCGTCCCAGGAGGCGGAGGCGCGCAGCAGGCGGTCGAGGTCGCGCTTGGCGCGGCTCGCGCCCTTGGCGTCCATGCGGGCCGGAAAACGCATCATCCAGTTGCCCATGGGATCGACCACAAACAGGTGCTCGGCCAGTCCGTGGCCGGGAACAGGCGCGAGCCACTTGGCGAGCTGCTCGGCGGGCACGCGCAGCACGGTGGCACCACGCAGGCCGTTGTCCAGCCGCGGCGGAATGGGCGCCGCGTCGCTCACGAGCCAGACGCGGTCGAGCCGGTCTTTCTCCCGACCCAGGCTTTCGCGCAACTGGCGCTGCAGGTACAGCTGCTGCTCGCAGAGGGCGTCGCAGGCCGCATCGGCCACCGCAACCAGCAGCCACTGTCCCTTGAGCGTGGAAAAGTCGACCGGCGCGCCATTGCGATCGGTCGCGGCAAGCACGGGTAGCGTGCGTTGCGGATCGATGAGTTCGCCGTAGGCGCTGCGCCCCTCGGGCCGGATCACGTAGTAGGTGAAGTACGAGGCGATGACGGGCGCGGCGCACATCAGCATCACTGCAATCATCTTCCAGCGCCCGACGGCCGTGCGGCGGCCCTCGGCACCGTCGAGCGCCTGGTTGGGCGACGGCATCGAATGCACCGTCAGGCCCAGCGGTTCGTCAGAGGCTGCTTGCATCGCGTGCGCGGCGCCTCGAGCGGCGGAAGGGGGCAATGAATTGAAACCAGACATAGAGGATTACCACGAGGACCGAGAGCCCGAACCACTGGAATGCATAGCCGTAGTGCTTCTCCAGACCCAGAGCGGGGGCCGGCCAGTCGCGCTGCAACCCCTCGGAAGCCGGGCCGATCTGCTGCAGCGACACATCGGTTCGCAGCGGCAGCTTGGTTTCGGCGCGGAACGCTTCCAGGTCGAGATTCTGCCGGATGGGCGAAGACCCCGCGGATTCCGGTGCCGAGGCGGCCGGCGCCGGCTTGCCGAGTTCGAACAAATGGCCGGGCGGCGGTTCGATCAGGCCGGTGACTTCGACGATGCCCGGCGGGGTGTCGACCACGCCCAGCTGCGTGCGGTCATTGAAATTGCGCTGCACCCAGCCGCGCTGCACCATCACGGTCTGGTCGCTGCCTTCCAGGGCAAAAGGCGTCAGCACGTAAAAGCCCGGCACGCCATGCATCTGCCGGTTGTCCAGGTAAACAGTCTGCGGGCTCAGCCAGAGGCCGCGCAGCCGCACCGGCCGATGCAGTTCGCCGGCCGGCGCCTCGAGCGCCAGGAAGTCGGCCTGCGCGAGTGGCGGCTTCTGCTTCTGCGATTCGATCTCGGCCTGCAGCGCCTCCTTCTGCGCCGCACGCGAGAGCTGCCAGCGGCCCAGCGACACCGTGGCGGACACGGTCATCATGGCGGCCAGCGTGACCAGCAGGAAACGGCCTCGCTTCGGCCTCGCCCTGGCGGGGTGAAGAGGCTCTGGCGTCACTGGAGCGGATGAGGCGTGCGGCCGATAATCGGAATCATGAAATATTTCGTCGCCCTGGCTTTCGTGGGCATCTTCGCGAGCCTTGCCTTCGCGCTCTTCTACATGCTGAAAGACGGGCGCAACGGACGCGCCAAAAGCGGCGGCATGGCGCGCGCGCTCACCTTTCGGATCGGCATCTCCGTGTTTTTGTTCCTCTGCATGCTGCTGGCCTGGAAATTCGGCTACATCCAGCCCACCGGGCTCCCGGTCGGCAAGTAGATGGTGCTCGTTCCACGAGAACCATGAAAAAGGCGCCTTCCGGCGCCTTTTTGTCTGCATGCCGCGGGGTTCGCTCAAAGCCAGTAAACCAGTGTGTAAAGGCCGAGCCACACCACGTCCACGAAGTGCCAGTACCAGGCCGCGCCTTCGAAGCCGAAATGGCGCTCCGGCGTGAAGTGGCCCTTTTGCAGGCGCAGCGTGATGAACAGCAGCATCAGCATGCCGATGAACACGTGCATGCCGTGGAAACCGGTCAGCATGAAGAAGGTCGAGCCGTAGGCGCCGGAGCTGAGCTTGAGGTTCAGGTCGGTGTACAGGTGGTGGTATTCGTAGCCCTGCACGCCCAGGAACAGCAGGCCGAGCAGCACGGTGAGCCACATGAAGCGGATGGTCTGGGCACGATGGCCGGCACGCAGCGCGTGGTGGGCAATGGTGAGCGTGACGCCCGAGCTCAGCAGGAGCGCGGTGTTGATCGTGGGCAGCCAGAACGGGCCGACGGTCTGGAACGGCTCGACGATGTCGGCCGGCGAACCGGTGGCGCCGGCGGCAAGGCTGGGCCAGACGGCCTTGAAGTCGGGCCAGAGCATCGCGTTGTCGAGGCTGCCGAGCGCCGGCAGCGAATGGGTGCGGGTCCACCACAGCGCGGTGAAGAAGGCGCCGAAGAACATCACTTCGGAGAAGATGAACCAGCTCATGCTCCAGCGGAACGAGAGATCGACCTTGTGGCCGTACCGGCCGCTTTCGCTCTCGCCGATGGCGGTGCGGAACCACACGAACAGCGTGGCAAGCCACCCGATCATGCCGAGCAGCAAGGACCATGCGCCCCACTGGTGGCCGTTGATCCATTGGCCCGCGCCCAGAATCACGAAGAACAGGCCGGTCGCGGCCATGACCGGATAGGCCGATGGCCCCGGCACGAAGTAGTAGGGCGTGGTGCCGTGGGTGGTTGAACTCATATCAGCTCCTGGCTTTCTTTCTTCTCTCGATTCGATGGGTTCTGGATGTCGCGGGCCACGTGGATCGCGCTCAGTGCGCAACCACGTAGCGCACCAGCAGCACCAGGCCGACGATGAAAACGATGACCGCGGCAAAAGCCACCGCGATGATGTGCAGCGGATTCAGCTTGGCCAGGTCGTCCTGGTAGGCGCTTTTCTTGCGCACCCCGAAGAACGACCAGCAGACGGCCTTCACCGTGTCCCACAGCGTGGCCTTGGGCGGCGTGTTCGGGGCGGTCACGAACGGGGCTCATGGGCAGCATTCGAAACGGCGGCCACCGGGGCCGCGGGCGTCTTGCCGCCAACCTCGAAGAAGGTGTACGACAGGGTGATCGTCTTCACGTCCTTGGAGATCTTGGGGTCGATCACGAAGGCGACGGGCCACTGCTTCTTCTCGCCCGGGTCGAGCGTGTACTGGTTGAAGCAGAAGCACTCGAGCTTGTTGAAGTACGGCGCGGCCTGCTGCGGCGCATAGCTTGGAATGGCCTGCGCCGCCATGCGGCGGTTCTGCACGTTCTGGAACTCGTACATCACGGTGTTGAGCTGCCCGGGGTGCACCTGGATCGTCCGCTCGGCGGGCTTGAAGTCCCAGAGTCCGCCGCGCACGTTGGAGTCGAACTCGACCGTGATGGTGCGCGTGGTGTCGACCTGCGTGTTGTCGGGCACGCGCACGTTCTTGCCGCCGCTCGCGCCGCCCGGCACCTCGAGTTCGCTGAGCGCGAGGATGTTGATGCCGGTCATCTCGCAGATGGCGCGATAGAGCGGCACCAGGGCATAGCCGAACGCGAACATGCCACAGGCCACCACGGCCAGCTTGCCGACCATGCGGACATTGGCGCGCTTGATGCGTTGACCGAGGCTCATGCGGGCGGCTCCGTTCGCGGCTGCTTCAGCGTCCGCTGAACCAGATCATGCGGACCAGGAATCCGAGGAAGAACAGCACGGCGATGGAGGCCAGCGTGAGCCCCATGCGTCGGTTGTTCCTTCTTTGTTCGGGCGTGGTCATCGTGGTCATGCGGGTCGGAGGCGGGAAGCGCTCAGCCGATCACCTTGGTGGCGGTCGCGTCGAGCTTGGGCGGGTTCTCGAAGGTGTGGAAAGGCGCCGGCGACGGCACTTCCCACTCGAGGCCTTCAGCGGCTTCCCAGGGCTTTTGCGGTGCCTTCTCGCCCTTGCCGAGCATGTTCGGCAACACGATGAAGAAGAAGAAATAGACCTGGGCGAGACCGAATGCGAACGCGCCGATCGACGCCACGGCGTTGAAGTCGGCAAACTGCATCGGGTAGTCGGCATAGCGGCGCGGCATGCCGGCCAAGCCCAGGAAGTGCATCGGGAAGAAGGTGACGTTGAAAGAGATCAGCGACCACCAGAAGTGAAGCTTGCCGCGCGCTTCGTTGTACATCACGCCCGTCCACTTGGGCGCCCAGTAGTAATAGCCCGCGAACATGGCATAGAGCGAGCCGGCCACCAGCACGTAGTGGAAGTGGGCCACGACGTAGTAGGTGTCCTGAAGCTGGATGTCGATCGGGGCAATGGCCAGGATGAGGCCGGTGAAGCCGCCCATCGTGAACACGAAGATGAAGCCGACCGCGAACAGCATCGGGGTCTCGAAGGTCATCGAGCCCTGCCACATGGTGGCAATCCAGTTGAAGATCTTCACGGCCGTGGGCACCGCGATCAGCATGGTCGCGTACATGAAGAACAGCTGGCCCGTGACCGGCATGCCGGTCGTGAACATGTGGTGCGCCCAGACGATGAACGACAGGATCGCGATCGACGAGGTGGCGTACACCATCGAGGCATAGCCGAAGAGCCGCTTGCGCGAGAACGCCGGCACGATCTGGCTGATGATGCCGAAGGCCGGCAAGATCATGATGTAGACCTCGGGGTGGCCGAAGAACCAGAAGATGTGCTGGTACATCACCGGGTCGCCGCCGCCGGCGGGGTTGAAGAAGCTGGTGCCGAAGTGGCGGTCGGTCAGCGTCATGGTGATGGCGCCTGCGAGCACGGGCATCACGGCAATCAGCAGGTAGGCGGTGATGAGCCAGGTCCAGCAGAACATCGGCATCTTCATCAGCGTCATGCCGGGGGCGCGCATGTTCAGGATGGTGACGATGATGTTGATCGAGCCCATGATCGACGACGCGCCCATGATGTGCATCGCGAAGATGCCGGCGTCCATCGAGGGGCCCATCTGCAGCGTGAGCGGCGCGTAGAGCGTCCAGCCCGCAGCCGGTGCGCCGCCGGGCATGAAGAACGAACCCACGAGCATCAGCGCCGCGGGGATCAGCAGCCAGAAGCTGAAGTTGTTCATGCGCGCGAACGCCATGTCGGATGCGCCGATCTGCAGCGGGATCATCCAGTTCGCGAAGCCCACGAACGCCGGCATGATGGCGCCGAACACCATGATCAGGCCGTGCATGGTGGTGAACTGGTTGAACAGCTCGGGGTTCACCAGTTGCAGGCCGGGCTGGAACAGCTCGGCGCGGATCATCAGCGCGAGCACGCCGCCCACCATCAGCATCGTGAAGCTGAACAGCAGGTAGAGCGTGCCGATGTCCTTGTGGTTGGTGGCGAACACCCAGCGGCGCCAGCCGGTGGGCGCTGCGTGGTGCTCGTCGTGTGCGTGGCCGTCGTGGGCGTGACCGTGGGGGTCGAGGACTGCACTCATTTCGTTGTTCCTTGCAATTTCTTCGTCGCGGGGCGCTTGGGCTCGATCTTCACGATCACTTGCCGCGCAAGGCCAGAACTTCGGCCGGCTGCACCAGCTGACCCGTCTTGTTCGACCAGCTGTTCTTTGTATAGGTGGCGACTGCCGCGAGGTCGGTGTCGCTCAGCTGCTTCCAGGAGGGCATCGCGCCATTGTTCTGGCCGTTGAGCAGCACCTGCAGCTGCACCTTGTGGTCGGCGTCGACCACCTTGGGGCTGGCATCCAGCGGCTTGATCGGGCCTGCGCCCTTGCCGTTGGCCTGGTGGCAGGCCGCGCAGTTGGCTGCATAGACCTTCTCGCCACGCGTCATCATGTCGGGCAGGGCCCAGACCTTGCCCGGATCGTCGAGCTTGGCTGCGGCTTCCTTGCGCTTGCCATCGACCCAGGCCGTGTAGTCGGCGGCCGAGACCACCTTCACGTGGATGGGCATGTAGGCGTGCTCCTTGCCGCAGAGCTCCTGGCACTGGCCGTAGTAGTCGCCCACGGTTTCAGCGCGGAACCAGGTGTCGCGCACGAAGCCGGGAACCGCGTCCTGCTTGATGCCGAGCTGCGGCACGGCAAACGCGTGGATCACGTCGTTGGCGGTGGTGATGATGCGGACCTTCTTCTGGACCGGCACCACCAGCGGGTTGTCGACCTTGAAGAGGTAGTCGTCGGGCATCGTGCCCTTGGCGCCGGCGTCGGACATGGCGCGCTGCGAGCTGTCGAGCGTGGAGATGAAGGCCAGGCCCTCGCCTTCGCCGTTCAGGTAGTCGTAGCCCCACTTCCACTGGTAGCCGGTGGTCTTGATGGTGAGGTCGGCGTTGGTGGTGTCCTTCTGGGCCACCAGCACCTTGGTGGCGGGCAGCGCCATCACGATCACGATGAGGAAGGGCACGATGGTCCAGATGACCTCGACCACCACCGATTCATGGAAGTTGGCCGCCTTGTGGCCGACCGACTTGCGGTGCTTCCAGATCGAATAGAACATGACCGCGAACACGGCAACGAAGATGACCGTGCACAGGATCATCATCACCGTGTGCAGGAAGTGCTGTTCCTGCGCAATCTTGGTGACACCAAGCGGAAGGTTCAGCTGGCGCACCGAGGGCCCGCCGGGCAGATCGTTGACTGCGTGCGCCGCGCCGCTGAAAGCCGCGCCGGCCGCCAGCAACAGATTCGCCGGCCTGTACTTATTGCGCCAAATGCTCTTCATCGTGTTCACGTTTCTCAATTTTTTCAACAAACCCAACCGTGCAGCGCCGCGTGAGCCCTCAGGCGCCACGCAACGCCATGCGAATCTCGCGCGCCAGTGCGGCTCGCAACTCCGGGCGTACATAGCGCCCCACCCTGACCGATCGACCCTGACCCGAGACCTCGATCAGCGAACGATCGCCGGCCTGCGGTTCGACCCGCACCTGGTGCGGTAAAAATTCCGTGCGCTCGTAGTCTCCACCGTTCTCGAGCTCTACCACCAGCCGGCCGCCCTGCAGCGCGATCTTCTCTCCATCGGTCGCGTGCCGTGCGTACAGCATGAACGCGAAACCCACCGCGGCCAGTTCGAGCCAGGCGAAGGGCAGCACCAGCGGCGCACCGTGCAGCCAGAAGACCGTACCGATACCGAGCGATACCACGCACAGCGAGGCGTAGAGCCAGCCCAGCTGGCTCGGCGTCACCGAGCAGTTCCGCTTCAGGAACCATTGGATGCTCTGGCCTGAAACGGTGGCAAAACGAAACACGGAATTCGACACGGGCGAGTTCAGCAAATCGGTGCGTCGACGACCAACCAACCCCTTGTCCCCACAGGATCGGACGGACCTCGTTCGCGGAACAGCACCCGCGAGTTTCACGCAACGGCGGATTGTAGCGGGTAGACACAGGCGGCCGCCCACCGGATGCGCAGCTTGCGTAGCCCGGCGTTCATTCGATAACCTCCGCGCTGCGCGCTACGATCTTCGCGTTGGGAGCGGCCCGGCGGCTCAAGCGCCGGGCCGGCCGCGCTGGAGCATCGAGCGCATCTCGCGCAGCGACACCGCGCTCTCGGCCGAAAGCGCCACGCGCGGCGCCGGCTTGAAGGCGTGCCCGTAGATGACTTCGAAGGTCAGCGCGATGCGCCCGCCGCCCGCTTCGGCCGGCGCCAGCTCGGGCAGCGCATGCTTCAGCGCCTGGTGCCACGCCCTGCCGCGAAGCGCCGGGAAGCGCGCCGGATGCAGGTTGCGGCCCAGCGTGCGCAGTTCGGCCAGTGCCGCCTCGGGCGTTGCCCAGGTAAGCACGATGCGTTCCATGTCCATCACGGGTTCGGCGAAGCCGGCATGCACCAGCATGTCACCCCAGTCGTGCATGTCGGTGTACTCGTGGCCCGCGGCCGGCCAGCCCAGGCGGGCGTGCAGCGCCCGCAGCTCGCGGACCGTGTCGGGGCCGAGGCACGAGAACATCAGGAAGCCGTCCGTTGCCACCAGCCGATGCCAGCGGGTAATGAGCGCCTCGGGGTCGGCGGCCATGTGCAGCGACATGTTGGCCCAGAGCAGGTCCACGCCGTCTTCCGGCGGCGCATCGAAGCGCGCCTTGCCGCCCTGCCAGCGGCGCGCGCTCCACCAGGGCGCCGCCAGCGCCTCGCCGGCCGCGGCGGCGAGCGCCGGTTCGGGTTCGATCACGAAGCAGCCGGCCTCGCGGTAGCGCCGGGCCACGAGTTCGTGCGCCTCGAGGCCGCCGCGCAGGGGCGCCCAGTCGGCCCAGGTGCGGGGCTGCGCCTTGATCCATTGGAGCCGGTCTTCCATGCGGCGGCCGATTTCCTCGTGCAGCCAGGGCGAGCCGGCGGCAGGCGCGAGCCGGCTCCAGCGTGCAGCCGCCGTGGGGTCGATGGTCGGCGGTCTTCTTGCGGGGTCGGTGGCCATGGGGCCGTGAGTATATTGAGCCTATGTTCAGCCGTTGGGCCGGTCGGCCTTTGACCTCTCTGCTTGCACGGCTGCCCAGCCAGTGCGAAGTGTGCCGCGCCTGGCCATCGCGGCGGGTTTGCGACGCCTGCGTGGCCCGCTTCGCGCCGCCGGCAGCACGCTGCGAAAGCTGCGCCCTGCCGGTCCCGGACGGCGTTGTCCGGTGCGGCGAATGCGTGGGCGAGCCGCCACCGCTCGACGCCTGCCTTGCGGCATGCAGCTATGCGTGGCCATGGCCCGACTGCATCGCCCAGTTCAAATTCCGCGGCGAGGCCGGCTGGGCCGGCCCGCTGGCCACGCTGATGCGCAGCGTGCCCTGGGTGGAACCGGCCCTGGAGCAGTGCGACGCCGTGCTGCCGATGCCGATGGCGCCCGCCCGGCTGCGCGAGCGCGGCTTCAACCAGGCGCTCGAACTGGCGCGCCGGCTGGCGTCCGCCAAGACCGACGCCACGCTGCTGCTGCGCACCCGCGACACGCCGGCGCAGATCGGCCTCGCGCGCGCCGAGCGCCTTCGCAACCTGCAGGGCGCCTTTGCGGTGGAGCCCTTGCGCGCGGGCCAGCTGCCGGGCCGCCGCGTCGTGCTGGTCGACGACGTGATGACCACGGGCGCCTCGCTGTTCTCGGCGGCCGCGGTGCTGCGGCTGGCCGGCGCGGCCCATGTCACCGCCGTCGTGTTCGCGCGCACCGATCCGCCGCGTTGAGCGGTGCGCGCCGCCGCGACAATCGGCGCATGTTCCATATCGTTCTGGTCCACCCCGAAATCCCGCCGAACACGGGCAACGTGATCCGTCTCGCGGCCAACACCGGCTGCGCGCTGCACCTGGTCGAGCCTCTGGGTTTCTCGATGGACGACCGCCTGCTGCGCCGCGCCGGGCTCGACTATCACGAATACGCCGAGGTCAAGCGCCATGCGAACTGGCAGGCCCTGCTCGACACCGAAAAGCCGGCTGCCGAGCGCATGTTCGCGCTCACCACGCGCGGCACGCGGGCCGTGCACGACGTGCGCTTTCAGCCCGGCGACTGGCTGGTGTTCGGCTCGGAAACCAGCGGGCTGCCGCCTGCGGTGCGCGAGGGCTTTGCCGAGCCGCAGCGCCTGCGGTTGCCGATGCGCGAGGGGCAGCGCAGCCTGAATCTTTCGAACGCGGTGGCTGTGACCGTCTTCGAAGCCTGGCGGCAAAACGGATTCGGCTGAGCGGCTGCGCTCCGGCGCCGCGGCTGGCGGCGAATTTCAGCGGTAGCGGCGCACTACCGATTCGGCCACGCAAGCGGGCTTGGCCGCGCCTTCGAGCTCGATCGTGACTTCCCAGGTCATCTGCAGGCCGTCGTCGGCGATCGGTTCCGCCGTGAGGAGCTTCATGCGCGCGCGCAGCCGCTTGCCCACCGGCACGGGCGACATGAAGCGCACCCGGTTGAGCCCGTAGTTCACGCCCATGCGCGACTCGACCACGTCGAAAGCGGTCTCGTAGAAGCGCGGCAGCAGCGACAGCGTCAGGAAGCCGTGGGCGATCGGCCCGCCGAAAGGGCCGGCCTTGGCGCGCTCGACGTCGACGTGAATCCACTGGTGGTCGCCCGTGGCCTCGGCAAACTGGTTCACCTGCTCCTGCGTGACGGTGATCCAGTCGCTCACGGCAACTTCCTGGCCGACGCAGGCGGCAAGATCCTGAAGAGTCTGGAAGGTCTTTTTGGTCATGCGGGGCATTCTGGTGCCAAGCGCGTCGCCGCGGCTGTCGGGCTTGCGACAAGCAGGCTCAGGGAAAACCGGGAGATCAGGCTTCCAGCCATTCGCAGATCGGCTGCCACTGCGCCAGGTCGCGCTGGACACGGCCCGGCGCGATGTCGAACAGCGTGAGCCCGCGCGCCGCGAGCTGCACGTAGTTCTGCGTGTCGCGCAGTTCGCCCAGCACCGGCACGCCCAGGCTGGCGATGAACTCGTTCAGCCGGTCTGCCGCCAGGGTGCGGGCGTTCACGCGCATGCCCACGAGGCTGATTCTGGTTTTTTCGGCGCGGCGATGTTCCATCAGCCGGTCGAGGAAGTCGCGCGTGGCGTAGATGTCGAAGATGCTCGGCTGCAGCGGCACGATCACCCGGTCGGCCAACGCCAGCACCTCCTTGAAGCGCCGTCCGTGCAGGCCGGCCGGCGTGTCGAGCACGGCATGCGTGGTGCCGCGCGGCGGCCGCACCACAGCGCCGTCGCCGGTGGCTTCCCAGGTGGCGATGGGCCGCGCCTGCGGCGGGCGCAGGCCGAGCCAGAGGCGCGAGGACTGCTGGCGGTCCACGTCGCCCAGCATCACGGCATGGCCACGGCTCGCAAAATAGCCCGCGATGTTCGTCGCGAGCGTCGATTTGCCCACGCCACCCTTGGGATTGGCGACCAGAACCACCGGCATGAAGTTCTCCTCCAGAACTGGAACAGCCGGATGGTAGTGCCTGACTGGCCGGGCGAGAGCCGATCTTGCGCTATGTTCGCGGCATGACGACAACGACATCCGCCGCCGGCGCAGACGGCATCTATGTGCTCGCGGCCCATCCGCATTGGCGCGATTCCCGCGTCAACCGGCAGCTGCTGGCGGCCGCGCGCGCGGTGCCGGGCGTCCAGGTGAACGACCTGTACGGCAGCTACCCCGACTTCTCGATCGACGTCGAGGCCGAGCAAGCCAGGCTCGCAAGGGCCAGCCTCGTGGTGCTGCTGCACCCCATCCAGTGGTATTCGGCGCCGCCGCTGCAAAAACTCTGGTTCGACGACGTGCTCAGCTACGGCTGGGCCTATGGCCGCGGAGGCACCGCGCTCCAGGGCAAGGACTGCTGGCTGGTCGCCACCACCGGCGGCCCCGATGCCAGCTACCACCCGCAAAGCTACAACCGCTACTTCTTCGACGCCTTCCTGCCGCCCTACGAGCAGACCGCCGCGCTCTGCGGCATGCGCTTTCTCCCGCCGCTGGTGTTCCACGGCGCGCGCCGCGCGAGCGAGGCCGAGGTGGCAGCGCACGTCGAGGTTTTTGCCCAGCGGCTCGGCAGCTATCCCGAGTGGCCGGAACTCGAGGAGCTCGACGCCTGCGTGGCCTGCCCCGTTCCCGAAACCGATCGCCCGGCAGAGCTCGACGACGCGGACAAGGCGGCGTCCGCCACCTTCTACTCCGCGACGGCCCGGGGCCTCGCCTCCATGTCCGCCGCCAACGAAGAAAACGACAACAACGAAAAAGGCACGGCCTGAGCATGGAGCACGCACCCGCCTGGCTGACAAGCAGCCTGATCTACCTGAGCGCCGCCGTCCTGGTGGTGCCGCTGTCCAAGGCCCTGGGCCTCGGCTCCATCATCGGCTACCTCGTCGCCGGCATCGCCATCGGCCCGTGGGGCCTCGGCCTCGTTTCCAGCGTGGAAGACGTGCTGCACTTTGCCGAGTTCGGCGTGGTGCTGATGCTGTTCCTCGTGGGCCTCGAATTGGAGCCCAAGCGCCTGTGGAACCTGCGCCGGCCCATCTTCGGCTGGGGCGCGGCGCAGGTGCTGAGCTGCGCCGCGGTGCTGTTTGCCGTGGGCTGGGCCGCGGGTGCCGAATGGCGCGTGGCGCTGGTGGCGGCGCTCGGCCTCGCGCTCTCATCCACGGCCATCGCGCTGCAGGTGTTCGGCGAACGCAACCTGCTCAGGACGCCGAGCGGCCAGGCGGGCTTTTCAATCCTGCTGTTCCAGGACGTAGCGGCCATTCCCATCCTTGCGCTGCTGCCGCTGCTGGCGGGCGCCACGGCGGCCGAGCAGTCGCTCAGCGGGCTCGACCGGACGCTGGAAGGGCTGAAGATCGTCGGTGTGATCGCCGGCATCATCCTCGGCGGCCGGCTCGCCTTGCGCCCGCTGCTGCGCTGGATCGCGCGCAGCGACACGCCCGAAATCTTCACCGCCGCGGCGCTGCTGCTGGTGGTGGCCATCGCCGCGCTGATGCAGTTCGTGGGCCTGTCGATGGCGCTGGGCGCTTTTCTCGCCGGCGTGCTGCTGGCGGAAAGCGAATACCGGCGCGAGCTCGAAACCGACATCGAGCCCTTCAAGGGCCTGCTGCTCGGCCTGTTCTTCATTGCAGTGGGCATGTCGATCAACTTCGGCGTGCTGATCGCGAGCCCCTGGCTCATGGCGATGCTGGTGGTCGGCTTCATGGCCATCAAGCTGGTGGTGATCTACGCCCTGGCCAAGGCCATGGGCCTCGCCTACCAGGAGCGCCCGGTGTTCACGCTGCTGCTGGCCCAGGGCGGCGAGTTCGCGTTCGTGGTGTTCCAGGCCGCGGGGCCCGATGTGCTGCCGCCCGAGATCACCTCGCTCTTGATCGGCGCGGTGGCGCTGTCGATGCTGCTGTCGCCGCTCCTCCTTGTGCTGCTCGACAAGTTCGTGCTGCCGCGCTACAGCCGAAACAACGGCCCGCAGCTGGAAGAGATTTCCGAGCAGCAGGACGCCAAGGTGCTGATCTGCGGCTTCGGCCGCTACGGCCAGATCGTCGGCCGCATGCTGATGTCGCAAGGCCTGCGCGTGACGGTGCTCGACCACGACGCCGACACGGTCGAAGGCCTGCGGCAGTTCGGCTTTCGGGTGTTCTATGGCGATGCGACGCGTCTCGACCTGCTGCGCACCGCGGGCGCCGGCACGGCCAAGGCCATCGTGGTGGCGGTGGACGACATCGAGCAGTCGCTCGAGATCGTCGATCTCGTGAAGGAGCACTTTCCGCAGGCGCGCATCATCGCGCGGGCCCGCAACGTGACCCACCTCTTCCAGCTGCGCGACCGCGGTGTAACGGAGGTCGAGCGCGAGGTGTTCGAATCGTCGCTGCGCAGCGCCCGCTCGACACTCGAGGCGCTGGGCTGGCCCGCGCATGAAGCCCGCGAATCGACCATGCGCTTCCGCCGCCGGAACATCAGGCTCAGCGACGAGATCTACCCGCACTACAAGGACCGCGCCAAGCTCATTGCCGCCAACAAAGCGGGCCGCCAGCAGTTCGAGGAACAGATGGCGCGCGAACGCGAAGAACGGCAACGTCGCTCGGGCCGCGACTGGGACCGGCTCGACGAAAAAGAAGAGGCGGACGCGTAGCCCGCCCCCTGGTCAGCCTTCCAGCTTCAGAAGGCGCACCGCGTTGCCCTTCAGGATCCCCGGCATCACCTCGGGCTTGAACCCGGCCGCCTCGAAGTCCTTCATCCAGCGGTCGGGCGTGATCAGCGGGTAGTCGCTGCCGAACAGGATGCGATCCTTCAGCAGTGTGTTGGCGTATTGCACCAGCTGCTTCGGAAAATACTTGGGGCTCCAGCCGGACAGGTCGATCCACACGTTGGGCTTGTGCGTGGCCACGCTCAGCGCCTCGTCCTGCCAGGGGAAGCTGGGGTGCGCCATCACGATCTGCATGTCGGGAAAATCGATGGCCACGTCGTCCAGGTGCATCGGGTTGCTGTATTCCAGCCTGAGGCCGCCGCCGCAGCGCATGCCCGAGCCGATGCCGCTGTGGCCGGTATGGAAGATGGCCGGCAGCTTGTGCTCGGCAATCACCTCGTAGATCGGCCAGGCCATCTTGTCGTAGGGGTGAAAGGCCTGCACCGTCGGGTGGAACTTGAAGCCCTTCACGCCGTGCTCCTCGATGAGCCGGCGCGCCTCGCGGGCGCCCATCTTTCCCTTGTGCGGATCGATGCTTGCGAAGGCGATCATCATGTCGCTGTTCTTCTGCGCGGCCTCCGCGATTTCCTCGTTCGGAATGCGGCGGCGGCCCATGTTCGATTCGGCGTCGACCATGAACATCACGAGGCCGATCTTGCGTTCGCGGTAGTAGGCCACGCTCTCGGCAATGGTCGGCCGGCCGCTCGAGCCGAAGTACTTGTCGGCGGCGCGGTCGTATTCCTCGCCGTAGTTGTCGAACGGGTTCCAGCAGCTCACTTCGGCGTGGGTGTGGATGTCGATCGCGATCAGGTTCTGGTGGTCCATGTCGTTGTCTCCAGTACGGGTAAATCCCTAGGAATTGGGGCGCTCAAGTGCCTTGAATTGATTATTTATCATAACCATAATCCAACTCACACACGAATGCAATCATGACCAATCCCGATCTCCAACTCGACATCCGCGACGAAGTTGCCATCGTCCGCCTGACGCGCGGCGCCAAGCGCAACGCGCTTTCGGACAGCCTGGTCCTCGCGCTGCGCAACACCTTCGAGACCCTGCCTTCAACGGTGCGCGCCGCGGTGCTCGACGGCGAAGGCCCGCATTTCTGCGCCGGCCTCGACCTGAGCGAGCTGAAAGAACGCGACGCCGGCCAGGGCATGCAGCACTCGCGCCTGTGGCACGGCGCGCTCGACCTGATCCAGCACGGCCCGGTGCCGGTGATCGCGGCGCTGCACGGCGCGGTGGTCGGCGGCGGCCTCGAGCTGGCGAGCGCCTGCCACATCCGCGTGGCCGACCGCAGCACCTTCTACGCGCTGCCCGAAGGCTCGCGCGGCATCTTCGTGGGCGGCGGCGGCTCGGTGCGCATTCCCAAGCTGATCGGCGTGGCCCGCATGACCGACATGATGATGACCGGCCGCGTCTACAACGCCGAAGACGGCGAGCGCGCCAACTTCGCGCAGTACCTGGTCGACGAAGGCACGGCCTTCGACAAGGCCTTCGAGCTTGCGAAGCGCGTGGCCACCAACGCGCCGCTGACCAACTACGCACTGATGCACGCGCTGCCGCGCATCGCCGAGCAGTCGGCCGACCACGGCTTCTTCACCGAGGCGCTGATGTCCGGCATCGTGCAGAACGCCCCCGAGGCCAAGGCGCGCGTGCGTGACTTCCTCGAAGGCCGCGGCGCGAAGGTGAGCAAGGGATGACCACGATCCGATACCGTCCGCTGGCGTTCGGCGTCACGCGCGCCGTGCTGCGCGACGGCGCGCCGGGCACGCAGTACCTGCGGGCCGAAACACGGCTCGCGCCCTACCGCGACCGCATGACCGACCGCCTGGCGCACTGGGCCGAGGCCGCGCCAGACCGCACCTTCATCGCCCGCCGCGAACGGCTGGCCGACGGCAGCACCGGCGACTGGCAGCGCGTGAGCTACGCCGAGGCGCTGCAAAAGGCGCGCAGCATCGGCCAGGCCCTGCTCGATCGCGGCCTGGATGCGGAGCGCCCGGTTGCGATCCTGAGCGAGAACGGTATCGAACACGCCCTGATGGCATTGGGCTGCCTCTATGCCGGCGTGCCGTATTGCCCCGTGTCGCCGCCCTACTCGGTGGTGAGCCAGGATTTCGAGAAGCTGCGCCACGTGCTGGACACGCTCACGCCCGGCCTGGTGTTCGCCGCCGACGCCGCGCGCTACGGCCGCGCCATCGCCGCGGCGGTGCCCGCCGAAACCGAAGTCGTGATCGCCGAAGGCACGATCGAAGGCCGCGCCGCCACGCCGTTCGATGCGCTGGCCGCCACGCCCGCAACGCCCGCCATCGACGCCGCGATGCGCGCCACCGGCCCCGACACCATCACCAAGTTTCTCTTCACCTCGGGCTCGACCAAGATGCCCAAGGCGGTGATCAATACGCACCGGATGTGGTGCGCCAACCAGCAGCAGCTGCGCCAGTCGATTCCCGCCCTGGGCGAGGAGCCGCCGGTGCTGGTCGACTGGCTGCCCTGGAACCACACCTTCGGTGGCAACCACAACGTGGGCATCGTGCTGGACAACGGCGGCACGCTCTACATCGACGACGGCAAGCCCACGCCCGGCGGCATGGCCGAGACCCTGCGCAACCTGCGCGAGATCGCCCCCACCATCTACTTCAACGTGCCGACCGGTTTCGAGGCCATTGCGCATGCCATGGAGACCGACGCGGTGCTGCGCCGCAACCTGCTGTCGCGCGTGAAGATGTTCTTCTACTCGGGCGCCGCGCTGTCGCAGCCCGTGTGGGACAGCCTGCACAAGACGCAGGAGGCCGAGGTCGGCGAGCGCATCGTCATGGGTACCGGACTGGGAATGACCGAGTCCGGCCCCTTCGCTCTCTATGTCACCGGGCCCGAGGTGAAGTCGGGCGACGTGGGCCTGCCCGCGGCCGGCATCGAGCTCAAGCTGATCGAGGTCGACGGCAAGACCGAGGTGCGCTACCGCGGCCCCAACATCACGCCCGGCTACTGGCGCGCGCCCGAGGCCACGGCCGAAGCCTTCGACGAAGAGGGCTTCTTCTCCACCGGCGACGCGGTGAAGTGGATCGACGACCAGAACATCCACCGCGGCCTGCGCTTCGACGGCCGCATTGCCGAAGACTTCAAGCTCGCCACCGGCACCTTCGTGAGCGTGGGACCGCTGCGCGCCAAGATCATCGCGGCCGGCGCGCCCTATGTGCAGGACGCCGTGCTGACCGGCATCAACCTGAAGGAAGTCGGCGCGCTGGTCTTCCCGACGCAGAAGGTGCGGCAGCTGGCCGGCCTGCCCGAAGGTGCAACGATGCAGCAGGTGCTCGAAAGCGCCCCGGTGCAGGCGCACTTCCAGCAGGTGGCCAACGAACTGGCGGCCATGGGCACCGGCAGCGCCAACCGCATCGCGCGGCTGTACCTGATGGCCGAGCCGCCTTCCATCGACAAGGGCGAAGTGACCGACAAGGGCTCCATCAACCAGCGCGCCGTGCTCAAGTACCGCGCCGAGATTGTCGAGGCGCTGCATGCCGACACCCTGCCCTTCACCTTGAAGCCCCGCTGAACCCATCCAGGAGACAAACACCATGAAGATCGAAGGACAAGCCGCACTCGTCACCGGCGGCGCGTCGGGCCTGGGCGAAGCCACTGCGCGCGAACTCGCGCGCCTGGGCGCCAAGGTGGCGGTGCTCGACCGCAACGCCGCGCTCGCCGAGAAGGTGGCCGCCGAGATCGGCGGCGTCGCCTGCGTCTGCGACATCACCGACACCGAGAGCGTCAATGCCGCGCTCGACAAGGCCGCCGCAGCCCACGGGCCCGCGCGCATCCTGATGAACGTGGCCGGCATCGGCAGTGCGAAGCGCATCGTCGGCAAGGACGGCAACCCGGCGCCGCTCGAAGACTTCGTGCGGGTGGTCAACATCAACCTGATCGGCGGCTACAACATGGCGCGCCTGTTCGCGGCGCGCTGCGCGAAGCTCGATGCGCTCGACAACGGCGAGAAGGGCGTGATGCTCTTCACCGCCTCGGTCGCGGCCTTCGACGGCCAGGTGGGCCAGCAGGCCTACAGCGCCTCCAAGGGCGGCCTGGTCGGCATGACGCTGCCGATGGCGCGCGACCTGGCGCAGCACGCCATTCGCGTGTGCACCGTGGCGCCGGGCCTCTTTGCCACGCCGCTCTTGATGGAACTGCCCGAAGCCGTGCAGCAATCGCTGGCCGCTTCGATTCCGTTCCCGCCGCGCCTGGGCAAGCCCTCGGAATTTGCCGAGCTGGCCTGCCACATCGTGACCAACGGGCACTTGAACGGCGAGGTGATCCGTCTCGACGGCGCCCTGCGCATGGCGCCGCGCTGATTCCAGCCCCAACAACCAGGAGACAAGACCATGACCAACAGACGTGAATTCGTGAAGGCACTCGGCGGCGCAGCCGCACTCGGCGCCCTGTATCCGCTCGGCGCGCTCGCCCAGGCCGTGCAGCAGGCAAAGATCTACTACGGTTTTCCGGCCGGCAGCGCGGGCGACAGCGTGGCGCGCCGGGTGGCCGAAAAGCTCGGCGACACGCCTTATTCGAAGATCAACGCGGTGGTCGAGAACAAGCCCGGCGCGGGCGGGCGCATTGCGCTCGACACGCTCAAGACCTCGCCGGCCGACGGCTCGGTGCTGTGTCTCGCGCAGGCCTCGGCGCTGTCGACCTACCCGCACATCTACAGCAAGCTCAGCTACGGCATCGCCGATTTCGCGCCCATTTCCATCGGCGCCGTGATGACGCACGGCCTCGCGGTCGGGCCCATGGTGCCGGCCAGCGTGAAGACGCTGAAGGACTACATCGCCTGGGCCAAGGCCAACCCCGGCCAGGCCAGCTACGGCTCGCCGGGCGCGGGCTCCACGCCGCACTTCCTGGGTGCGCTGCTGGGCCTGAACAGCGGCACCGACCTGCGCCACGTTCCCTACCGCGGCTCGCTGCCGGCCATCAACGACGTGGTGGGCGGGCAGATTGCCTCGAGCATGACGCCGGTGGGCGACTACCTGCCCTTCGCCAAGGCCGGCAAGCTGCGTGTGCTCGCCACCTCGGGTGCACAGCGCGCGGCCTACCTGCCCGACGTGCCCACCTTCACCGAGCAGGGCTTCCCGGAAATCGTGGCCGACGAATGGTTCGGCTTCTTCGCTCCGGCGAAGACGCCCGCCAATGTCATCGCTGCGGCGAGCACGGCGATCCAGGCCGCGCTCAAGGACAAGACGGTGGCCGACGGCCTGCTGTCGGTCGGCCTGATCGCCCACGGCTCCTCGCCCGAGGACATGAAGAAATCGCTCCAGGCCGAGTACGAGCGCTGGGGTCCGCTGGTCAAGAAGATCGGCTTCACCGCCGAGTCCTGAGACACCGATGGATTACCGCCCCCGACCCGAAGACCACCGATTCATCCTGAACGCGGTGCTCGACGCACCGCCGAAACTGAGCGCGCTCGCGCCCTTCGCGGAGGTCGACGAGGCGCTGCAGGGCCAGGTGCTCGAGGAGGCGGCGCGCTTCGTGGCCGAGGCGGTGGCGCCATCGAACCGCGACGGGGACGAGATCGGCTGCCGTTTCAGCCAGGGCGAGGTCGCCACGCCGCCGGGCTTTCGCGAGGCCTACCAGGCTTTTGTCGATGGCGGTTGGCCCGGCTTGTCGGCCGCGCCGCAAGACGGTGGCCAGGGCCTGCCGACCGTGCTCGAAGCCATCCTCTACGAGTGGCTGAGCGCGGCCAACCACGGGTTCACCATGGCGCCGGGCCTGCTGCACGGCGCCTATGCCTGCCTCAAGCATCACGGCAGCGACGAACTGCGCGCACGCTACCTTTCGAAGATCGCGTCAGGCGAGTGGCTCGCCACCATGTGCCTCACCGAGGCCCACGCGGGCAGCGACCTGGGCCAGGTGCGCACGCGCGCCGTGCCGCAGGCCGACGGCAGCGTGCGCGTGAGCGGCGGCAAGATCTTCATCTCGGGCGGCGAGCACGACCTCACGCCGAACATCGTGCACCTGGTGCTGTGCCGCTTGCCCGGTGCGCCCGCGGGACCCAAGGGCCTGTCGCTGGTACTGGTGCCGAAGCAGCTGGAAGGCGGCACGCGCAACGCGGTGCACTGCGAGCGCATCGAGGAAAAAATGGGCCTGCACGGCAGCCCGACCTGCGTCATGCGTTTCGACGAGGCCACCGGCTGGCTCGTCGGCGAGCCGGGCCGCGGCCTGGCCGCGATGTTCGTGATGATGAATGCGGCACGCCTGCACGTGGCGCTGCAAGGCATCGGCCTGCTCGATGCCGCCTGGCAGAAGGCCGATGCCTACGCCATGGAACGCCGCCAGATGCGGGCGCCCGGCGCCGCGCCGGCCAGCCGCGGCGGCGAGGCGGCGGACCTCATCGCCGAACACCCCGCGATCCGCCGCATTCTCGATACCCAGCGCGCCTGGGTCGAGGGCGCGCGCACGCTCGCCTACCGCAGCGCGCTGATGCTCGACGTGGCCGCGCACGACGCCGATCCCAAGGCGCGCGAGCGCGCGCATCGCTGGTGCTCGCTGGTCACGCCGGTGCTCAAGGCGGCCTGCACGCACCAGGCTTTCCACGGCGCGAGCGAATGCCTCCAGGTGTTCGGCGGCCACGGCTACGTGCGCGAATGGGGCATCGAGCAAATCGTACGAGACGCGCGCGTCACCATGATCTACGAGGGCACCAACGAGATCCAGGCCATCGATCTGCTGGTGCGCAAGGTGCTGCCCGACGGCGGCGCCGGCATGTCGGCCGTGCTGCTCGAACTGCGCGACACGCTCGACGCTTCGCGCGAGGCCGACGCCGACGTGCAGCGCCGGCTCGCGCAGCTGCGCTACCTGGGCACCACGATCGCGATGGCCGCGCATGCCAACCCGGTGCTGCCATACGAGGTGGCCGACGACTACCTGCGCGTGGTGATGCTCACGATGATGGCCTGGGCCTGGGCGCGCATCGACGCGGCCGAGGCGTCGGAGGCCGGGCGCGCCGCCAGGGCAGGCCCGGCGGTGGCCTTCCGGCGCTGGGTGCTGCCCGAATTCGATATGCGGCTGGGCATCGTCAAGCGCGCCTGCGAGGGTGTTGCCATGTCGCACGACGCCGCAAAATCACCGGTGGCCGGCAGTTAACCGATGCACCCGCGCGGCCCGGCGCGGTTACGCTTGGGACCATGTCTCGCCCATCCAAGAACAGTTCCGCAAAAGCGGTGCCGCCAGCGGCTGCCAACGGCAAGTCCGACCGGCTCGATGCCCGTGTGCTGGAAGCCCTGGTCGGCTACAACGCGCGCCGCGCCTGGCTGATCGTCACGGGCGTGTTTGCCGAACGCATGGCGCCGTATGGTCTCAAGCAGATCGATTTTTCGGTGCTCTCGCTGCTGGCGCACAACCCGGGCGCCACTTCGCGCCAGCTCTGCAACACGCTCGACATCCTGCCGCCCAACCTGGTGAGCCTGGTGGCCACGCTCGACAGCCGCGGACTCATCGAGCGCCGGCCGCATCCGCATGACGGCCGCGCGGTGGGGCTGCATCTCACCGAGGCGGGCGAAAAATTGATCCGCGAGGCCGAGCAGACGGTGACGCAGCTCGAGGCCGACGCCAGCGCCCGGCTCACGGCGCGCGAGCGGGAAACCCTGATCCGGCTGCTGCAGAAGATCTATCTCTAGCCTCGGCGCTCCTGGCTAGAGGCCGCGCTCCACCATGTCGATCAGCCGCTGTCCCAGCGCATGGGTGGCTTCCGCGTCCATGTCTTTCAGCGGCCCTTCGATGATCAGCAGCGCCAGGCCGTGCACGGCCGACCAGGCCAGGTATTCGGCGTTCGGGCGGCGCGACGCATCGAGCGCGCCCGCATCCACGAGCCGGTCGATCGCGCTGCTCAGCAGCTGGAACGGGTCCATGCCGCTCGCGCCCGCGCGCCCCGGTCCCACCTCGCCCTGGGCGTCTTCCGACGACACGAGAAAAGCCGTTTTGAACAACCCAGGCTCGGCCTGCGCAAAGCGCAGGTAGGCGGTGCCGATGGCCCGCACCCGTGCCCGCGCGAACTCGGCGGGCGGCTGATCGCAGGGCAGCACCGCAAGTTCCTTTTCCATGGCGGTGGCCGCCGCCGACAGCGCGGCGGCGCGCACCGCCAGCAGCAGCTCGCGCCGGCTCGCGAAATGCCGGTACGCCGCGTTGGGCACGACGCCCGCACGCCGTGTCACTTCGCGCAGCGCCACCGCGTCGGGGCCGCCGTCGCGCGCCAGTTCGATGCCCGCATCGAGCAGCGCGCGGCGCAGGTCGCCGTGGCGGTACGTGCTGCGGGCGGCAGGCGCGCTGGGCTCGGGCGGAACGATGCGGGGGCTCATCGGGAATCTCCATGTGGACACCGTCCATTATGTCTGCTATTCTTTGTGGACGGTGTACACAAACTTAGTTATTCCGTATGCGCGCAGGTCCCTGTGCATCCTTTCATCCTCAGTCCAAAGGAAACGCCATGAAGGTCCAGTCCTATCTTTCGTTCGAAGGCCGCTGCGACGAAGCGCTCGCGTTCTACAAGAAGGCGCTCGGTGCCGAGGTCGTGCAGCTCATGCGCTACAGCGAGGCGCCGGAAATGCCGCCCTCGTCTGACGCCGACGCCAGCTGCGGCGGCGCCGCACCGGGGGCCGACAAGGTGATGCACGCGGTGGTTCGCATCGGCGAAACCGAGTTGATGGCGTCCGACGGCCGCTGCTCGGGCCAGCCGGAGTTCAAGGGCATCATGCTGGCCCTCACCGCTTCCACCGATGCCCAGGCGCGCCAGTGGTTCGATGCGCTGGCCGAGGGTGGCCAGGTGATGCAGCCGCTGATGCCGACCTTCTTCACGTCCAGTTTCGGCATGCTCGCCGACCGCTTCGGCGTGGGATGGCTGCTGGTGGTGGCGCCGGCCAATTGAAACCGGGCCTTTGCGAGTCTCGAAGACACCACTCACAAGCACTCAAGGAAATCCCATGTCTCCCATTCACGCCTATCTCGCTTTCGACGGCAATGCGGCCGAGGCCATGCGCTTCTATGAGAAGACGCTCGGTGGCACCATGCAGATGATGATGACCATGGGCGAAGCCCCGGGCGCCGAGCAGTTTCCGCCTGGCGCCGAAAAACGCATCATGCATGCGGCACTGGCTTACGGCGACGGCATGCTGATGGCCTCGGACACCATGCCCGGCCAACCCTACGAAGGCATGAAGGGCTTCGGCGTGGCGCTGACGATCGAGACCGTCGCGGAAGCGAAGCGCGTGTTCGACGCTTTCGCCGACGGCGGCAAGGTCACGATGCCTTTCGACAAGACCTTCTGGGTCGAGGGCTTCGGCATGGTGACCGACCGCTTCGGCACGCCCTGGCTCATCAACGGGGGCAAGCCGCTGGTCTGACCCCGCCCGTCTCATTCGCAACCTGCAGGAATCGCTCTTCATGACCGACACACTCGACAACAACCGGAAGCGCTGGCTTGCATTGATGGTGCTGTGCCTCGGCGTGCTGATGATCGTGCTCGACACCACGATCGTGAACGTGGCGCTGCCCTCGATCCGCACCGACCTGGGCTTCACCGAGACCTCGCTGGTCTGGGTGGTGAATGCCTACATGCTGACCTTCGGCGGCTTCCTGCTGCTGGGCGGCCGGCTGGGCGACCTGTACGGCCACCGCAGGCTTTTCTTGATCGGCCTCGTGCTGTTCACGCTGGCCTCGCTGGCCTGCGGCGTTGCCAACTCGCAGGCCTTGCTGGTCGCGGCGCGCGCGGTGCAGGGACTGGGCGGCGCGGTGGTCTCGGCGGTGGCGCTCTCGCTGATCATGAACCTCTTCACCGAACCCGCCGACCGTGCCAAGGCCATGGGCGTCTACGGCTTCGTCTGCGCGGGCGGCGGCAGCATCGGCGTGCTGCTGGGCGGGTTGCTCACGAGCACGCTGAGCTGGCACTGGATCTTTCTGGTGAATCTGCCGATCGGCGTGGCGGTGTATGCGCTGTGCATTGCGCTGCTGCCCTCGGCGCGCGGCCACGCCCATGGCGAGAAGCTCGACGTGGCCGGCGCCGTGGCCGTCACGCTGTCCCTGATGCTCGCGGTGTATGCCATCGTCAACGGCAACGAAGTGGGCTGGCAGTCCACGCAGACGCTCGGGTTGCTGTGTGCCGCGGTGGTCCTGATGGCGGTCTTCATCGCCATCGAAGCCAAGGTGCAGCATCCGTTGATGCCGCTGGGCCTGTTCCGCCTGCGCAGCGTTTCGGTCTCCAACGTGGTGGGCGTGCTGTGGGCGGCGGCCATGTTCGCGTGGTTCTTCATTTCCGCGCTCTACATGCAACTGGTGCTGGGCTATACGCCCATGCAGATCGGCCTGGCGTTCCTGCCGGCCAACCTGATCATGGCGGTGTTCTCGCTGGGCGTGTCGGCCAGGCTGGTGATGCGCTTCGGCATCCGCAAGCCGCTGTCCGTCGGGCTCTGGCTCGCGGCCATCGGACTCGCGCTGTTTGCGCGGGCACCGGTGAACGGCAGCTTTGCGGTTGACGTGCTGCCCGGCATGCTGCTGCTCGGCTTGGGTGCCGGCATGGCGCTGAACCCACTGCTGCTCGCGGCCATGAGCGAAGTGAGCCCCACCGAATCGGGCCTGGCCTCGGGCGTGGTCAACACGGCTTTCATGATGGGTGGCGCGCTGGGCCTGGCGGTGCTGGCCAGCGCCGCCGCCGCGCGCACCGCGTCGATGGAGGCGGCCGGCGCGCAGCTGGCGCTCGCGCTCACCGGCGGCTACAACCTCGCATTTCTCATCGGTGCCGTGTTCGCGGCCGTCGCGGGACTGCTCGGGGCCGTGCTGCTGCGCACCGCATCGCCGGGGTCCACCCAGAACAACGAAGAAAACAAAGGGGCCGCGGCATCCGCAGGCACGGCAAACCGTGCGGCGGCATCCTGAAGGTTTGCCTGGCCGGCAGCCGCTTTTCTTATTCTTCCTTCCGTTTCTTTCAAGGAGACTTTCAATGGCTCGTTATGTCGATGGCTTCCTCGTTCCCGTTCCCTCGAACAACGTCGAGGCTTACCGCAAGCTGGCACGCAAGGCCGGCAAGATCTGGATGGAATACGGCGCGCTCGAATACGTGGAGTGCATTGCCGACGACGTGAAGCCCGGCAAGCTCACCTCGTTTCCGCAGAGCGTGAAGCAGAAGGCCGATGAAACCGTGGCGTTCTCGTGGATCGTCTACAAGTCGCGCAAGCACCGCGACGCGGTCAACGCCAAGGTCATGGCCGATCCGCGCATTGCCGCGATGGACCCGAAGACCATGCCCTTCGATGCGAAGCGGATGATCTTCGGCGGGTTCAAGTCGATCGTCGAGTTCTGAGCTCGACGGCCTCAGGCCAGAAAGCCGTCATACACGAGCTTAAGTCCGGTCAAGAGCATGCCCAGGTACACGAAGCGATAGAACCATGTCGCATCGATGCGCCGGGCAATGCGGATGCCGAGCCACACGCCAAGTGGCGCCAGCGGCATCAGCACCAGCGAGGTGGCCATGGTGCGAAAGTCGATCAGGCCAAGCCAGGCGTAGGGAATCCATTTGCTCAGGTTCACCACGAAGAAGAAATACGCCATCGTCGCGGTGAACACCACCGGCTTGAGCCGCAGCGGAATCACGTAGGCGTTGACCGGCGGACCGCCGGCGTGGGCGATGAAGCTCGTGAAGCCCGACACCGCCGTGAGCGCCGCGCCCACCGCGCGCGAAGGCAGCGGGTCGTCGGGCTTGGGCGGAAACACCAGCCGCTGGGCCAGAAACAGCAACGTGAACACGCCGACGATGCCCGCCACGGTGTGGGCCGAGAGGGTGCGGAACAGCAGCGTTCCGATCACCGTGCCGAGCAGCCCGAACGGAATCAGGAACTTGAGCAGCGCGCGGTCGAAGTCGTTCCGGAAAGCCGCCAGGCCGAGCAGGTCCATCAACAGCAGCAGCGGCATCAGGATGGCCGCCGCCTGCGGCACCGTGACCGCCAGCGCCATCAGCGGCACCGCGAGCGAACCGAAGCCGGCGCCGAAACCGCTCTTGCTGATGCCGAGCAGCAGCACGGCGGGAATGGCGACCGCGTAGAAATGCGGATCGGTGATGAGGGGAAAGACCATGGAGAAAGAGGCGGCGCAGGCAGAAAAAAGCCCACCGTGTCCATGGCGGGCCGTCCGAGCGTAGCAGGATGGCGCGGGTCCTGCTGTCGGTCCCGCCCGGGAGGCCGCGTTCTCGAAAACTGTGCGTAAACGCACATACCGGCCGTTGGCGGCTCCGCACACTGGAACCGCAACCGTCGCACTCCCGCGGCGCCCCCTCCACTTTCCAAGGATCCGCCATGAACAACCAGGCCGTAGCCGCCCACTCCGTGCGTGCACCGATCGCACCTGCACAGGCTTCCTCCGTCTCCCCCGCCACGCTGGACGACTCCGGCAAGCTGCTGCTGCGTGTGGCCATCGGCGTGCTCGTGCTGCTGCACGGTATCTTCAAGATCTCGGCCGGCGTCGGCTTTGTGAGCGCCATGCTGGTCAAGGCCGGCCTGCCGGGCGGGCTTGCCTACCTGGTGTACGTGGGCGAGATCGTGGCGCCGCTGCTCATGATCGCCGGCTTCTGGACCCGCGCCGCTGCCGGCGTGGTGGTCATCAACATGCTCGCGGCCTTCGGCCTGGTACACATGGCCGACCTGTTCTCCCTGACCAAGCAGGGCGGCTGGGCGCTCGAACTGCAGGGCCTGTACCTGTTCGGCGCGCTCGCCGTGGTGCTGCTGGGCGCGGGCCGCTTCAGTCTCGGCGGTCTTCGCGGCCGCTGGAACTGATCCGGCTCAGCCGGCGTCGCCTCTGACCTGCGAGACCATGCGCTCGAGGCGGGCGGCGTCGGCCACCAGCAGGGCCTTGCCGTCCTTGCGCAGCACGCCGCTGCGCACCAGCACGTTCAGTTCGCGGGTCACCTGCTCGCGGTTGGTGCTGATCTGGCTGGCAAGGGCCGCGTGCCTGGGCGCCGGCTCCAGCCGCGCCCGGTTGTTCTCCACGCCGGACGCGCGCGCCAGCCGCAGCAGCTCGGCATGGAGCCGATTCTGGACGCCGAGCGTGCTCAGGTCGATCACCCGTTCGGAAAGCTGCCGCACCAGTGACGCCAGCCGCTGCATCACGCGCTCGGCCACCACCGGCTCCTCGCGCAGCAGGGCCATGAAGGCGGCCCGGTCCAGGCTGGCGAGCACGCTGGGTTCCAGCGTGACCACGTCGGCCGAACGCGGCCCGCCGTCGATGGCGGCGATGTCGCCGAAGTGTTCGCCGGCCCCGGAATCCCTGAAGGTGACCTGCCGCCCATTGGCGGAATAGGTGGTCACCCGCACCCGGCCCGACACCAGCAGGAACACGTCGCCCTGCTGCTCGGCACGCAGCAGCAGCGGCTTGCCGGCCTCCACGCTGTGCCACAGGCACTGCTGCGCCAGCAGGTCCAGGCGCTCGTCGGAGAGGCCTTCGAGCAGTGCGATGCGGCGCAGCGCGAGGCTGGATCGAGGGATGGTGGGAGATGGGGCCATGCGGGTCGGTAAGGGCGCGCGCATTATGCTCGGGTGCCGCTTCGAACCCCTTCATGGACCGACGTTCACCCCACGCCCCTTTTTCGCTGGGACCGCCCACGCGGCGCAATCTTCGCTGGGTCAGCGGGCTGGTGCTGATGGCCTATGTCACGGCGCACCTGCTGAACCATTCGCTGGGCATCGTTTCGTTTGCCACGGCCGAAACCGTGCTGCGCGGCGTGCAGCAGTTCTGGCACAGCCTGCCGGGCACGCTGCTGCTGTACGGCGCTGCGGCCGTGCACCTGGCGCTGGCAGTCAACGCGCTGTGGGAGCGCCGCACGCTGCGCATGCCGCCGCTCGAGGGCCTGCGCGTGCTGCTGGGTTTTGCGCTGCCGCTGCTGCTGGCCACGCACCTGACCGCCATGCGCGGCGCCTATCTCGCCTATGGCATCGAGGGCTCCTATGTTCGCGTCGTCTGGGGGCTGTGGAGCCTGCCGGGTGCCAGCGCGCAGTTCGCCTTGATGCTCGCGGCCTGGAGCCACGGCTGCCTGGGGGTGCACTTCGCACTGCGGGCGCGGCCCGGCTATCGCCGCTTCTCTTATCTGCTGCTGGCCATCGCGGTGGTGCTGCCGCTCACGGCGGCGATGGGCTTTGTCTCGATGGGGCGCGAGTTCCAGTGGACCGGCGTGCCGCCGGCCGTGTTGCCGACGCCCGAACAAGGCACGGCACTCAAGGCGGCCGAGGGCTACATCAAGTGGTTCTACGCTCTGGCGCTGCTCGCCCTGCTGGCGGCCCGCTGGGGGCGCAACGGGTTCGCACGCTGGTCTCGCCAGCCGTCCATCGCCTTGCGCTACCCCGACCGCACGGTGCAAGTGCCGCGCGGCTGGAGCGTGCTGGAAGCGAGCCGCTCGCATGGCATTGCGCACCTGTCGGTCTGCGGCGGGCGGGCGCGATGTTCGACCTGCCGCGTGCGCGTGCTCGGCCCCGCGGAGCACACGGGCGCGCCGGGCCGCGACGAGCAGCGAACGCTCGAGCGGGTGCGTGCACCGGGCGATGTGCGGCTGGCGTGCCAGCTGCGCCCGCGAGGCGACATCGAGGTCACGCCGCTGTTCGCGCCGCCGCCCCACGGAGGACGGCCCGCGCCGGTCAGCAGCTTCGGGCGCGAACGCGACGTGGCCATTCTGTTCGTGGACCTGCGGCGCTGGTCGGGGTTGTCGGAGCGGCAATGGCCGTTCGACCTGGCCTATGTGCTCGACCGCTACTTCGCCACCGTGGGCGCCGCCGTGCGGGAAAGCGGCGGCGTGCCGAACCAGTTCATCGGCGACAGCGTGATGGCGATCTTCGGGCTCGAGACCGACCTGCCCACTGCATGCCGACAGGCGCTGCAGGCCACCGAACTCATCGGCCAGCGCATGGATGCGTGGAGCGAAAGCTTCGAAGCCCAGTTCGGGCAACGGCTGGACTTCGGCATGGGCCTGCATGCCGGTCGCGCAGCGGTGGGCGAAGTGGGCTATCTGGACACCACCACCTTCACCGCCATCGGCGAAGTGGTCAATACCGCGAGCCGGCTCCAGGACCACGCCAAGGCGGCCGCTTCGCGACGGGTGGTTTCATTGTTCGCGGCGCAGCAGGCCGGCCTCGCGCACACGATGGAACAGGTCGACATGCTGACCGTGCGTGGCCGTTCGGCGCCCCTGGCGGTGATCTGTTCGCAGCCTGGATCGCCGCCGCGCCCTCTTTCGTGAGCAAGACGGGGGCTGCGTTCAGCCCGCGGATCGGGCCGTGACGGTGGCCGCGCCCGGCGCCGTCGAGATGTCGTAGCGCACGGGCAGGAAGCGCTCGATCACTGCGCAGTTGGTGCGCGTGTGCTCCGTTACTTCGCTGCAAGTGAAGGTGCCGGCGCTGCCGCCCTGCCACGCGGCCAGGCCCAGCAGCAGCGCCAGCTGGTCGGCCAGGTGGGGTCCCACCGCCCCCAGGCTCTTCTGGAACTGGCGCAGCTCCTTCACGAGCCCATGCGCCACCTGCTCGGCGCTCAGCGTCTTTTCGCCGAAGGCCGTGAAGACCTCGGTCACGTGCTCGTAGGCCAGCGTGGCGAGCAGCGCATTGCCCGGCCCCTCGTTCTGCCGCGCCGTTCCCGTGCGCAGTTGCCCGCCCGACCACCCCATGGCCTGGCCCAGCGTTTCGAGCTCGCGCGTTGCCACGTGCCGCGCCAGTCCCGGCGCCAGGCACTCCGCATGGCCCGAAAGCAGCGCGCCGCGCGCGACGAGGTCGAAGGGCCGCAGCGCATCCGCCGCGGGCACGATGGTCGCTTCCACTTCACCACCACCGGCGGGGTAGAAACCGCAGCGGCGCAGCGTCAGTTGCAGGTCCGCGCCCAGGCGGCGCACCAGCGGTGCGAAGGCACGCTCCAGGAAATGGAAAGGCGGCGCCATCGGGTTGTGCGTACCCCCGCGCAGGTGCACGTGGCTCGGCGCACCGGCCAGCAGCAGCGGCGGCAGCACCGTTTGCAGAACCAGCATGCAGCTGCCCGCGCTGGCAATCGTGAAGCGGTATTCGCCCGCGCGCACCGGCCCGGGCACGAAGCGCAGCGATTGCGAGCCGAGCTCGGCACCTTCGACCTGCGCTCCGCTGATCTCGGCCGCGGCATTGACGCATGCGAGATGCTGGCGCATCAGGCCGGGCTTGGCGCGGCCCGCGCGAATGTTGTCGATGGCGATCGGCTGGCCCGTTGCCACCGACAGGGCCAGGCCGGTCCGCAGGATCTGGCCGCCGCCTTCGCCCTGGGAGCCGTCGAGTTCGATCATGCGCGGCCTCCTTCCTGCGCGGCGGCGCCGAAGCGCAGCACGGTCTCGCAAAAGAACGCATCGAGCCCTGCTTCGTCGGCCTGCGGCAATGGCGTGACCGGTTCGGCCGCGTTGGCTGCCAGCTCGGACTCGATGAATGCGTGGATTCCGGCCCAGCGCGGGCTGGTCGCGGCTTCGCCGGCCCGCATCTTCACCTCGAGCAGCGCGTTGATTTCGCCGACGAGCGCGCCGTCGCGCACGGGATCGAGCGTCTTCTGCGCCAGGTCGGCGAAGCGCATCGGCGGCACGCCGGGCTGCGTGCGGATCCAGCGCGCGGCCAGCAGCGGGCGCAGCACGTAGAGGTACTTCTTGTAGCGCACCTCGTCGGCCTGAAGATGCTCGCGGAAGTTCTTCTTCGCCATCGAGGCGTAGTGATGCCAGCCGCGCGCGTTGGAGAACACCGCTTCCGAGAGCGCGCGAAAACGCGGCATCGCCACCGCGTCGTCGCGGTACACGATGGGCGAGCGCAGCCATTCGAGCAGCGTGGGGTTCGACTCGCGCATCAGGCCCAGCGCCTTGCGCAGGTCCCAGCCGTTGATGTCGAGCTCGCCGCTGATCGGCACCTCGATCACGTCGCGCCGCGCCGTCACCGTGAGGTACCACGGCAGTCGGTTGACGTAGATGAAGCGCACGTCGTAGTCGCTGTCGGGCGAGGCAAAGCCCCAGCCGCGGCTGCCGGATTCGCAGGCGAACAGCACCGTCACCTCATGGCGGGATTCGATGTCGCGCAGGGCGTCGATGATCTGCGCGCGCATGGCCGGATCGATCGGGTGGGCCGAGCGCAAAAATTCTTGATTGCTCATAAAGATCTTCTTCTTGCCGCCTGATTCTTCATTCAGGCGCGGGTGACGGTCACGTTGCCGGCACCGTCGAGTTCAAAAACATCCAGGTCGTTGGCGAGGAATGCGTTGCCGCGGTAGTGGGCCTGGGTCTCCCCCATCAGCGCCGCCATGCCCTCTGCGTTCTGGTGGCGTGGGCTCAGGTGCGTGAGAACCAGGTTGGGCACTTGGGCCGATTGCGCAAACTCGGCCAGCAGGCGCGCCGAACTGTGCATGGGCCCAGGCCCGACCTTGTCGAGCACGTCTTGCGTGTAGGTGGCCTCGTGCACCAACAGCTGCGCCCCTTGGCAGGCGGCGTGCAGCAGCGCGGGCTCGGCGTTGTCACCGCCCAGCACGGCGCTGGCCGTGTCGATCTGCGTCTCCGCGAAATCGGCGCTGCGCAGCACCCCCGCGTTGAAAGGCACGTCCTCCCCGTTCTGCAGCGCGCGCCATGCCGGCCCCGCCGGCAAGCCGGCCGCACGCAGGGCGTCGGCCTTCAGCCGCACGCGCCGGGTTTCCACCTGCACGCGGTAGGCGTGGCTGGGCACGCGGTGCCGCAACACGTATCGCTCGATGCGAAGGCCCGGCGCTTCGTACACCAGTGCCTGGGTTTCGATATCCACATGCTCGACCTCGTAAGGCAGATGCAGGTCCGTCAATTGGCGCGTGGCCTCGAACCACTCCCACACCGGCAGCGGCGCGATCAGCTTCAGAGGCTTGGTGCGCTTGCCCATGCCGGCGCTCGCGAGCAGGCCCGGCAGGCCATAGCAATGATCGCCGTGCACATGAGTGATGCAGACAGCCGCCATGTCGTGCAGCGACAGCGGCGTTTGCAGCAGCTGGTGCTGCGTGCCTTCGCCGCAGTCGACCAGGAACCAGTCGGGCCCCAGCACCGTCTGCACGGCGAGGCCGGAGACGTTGCGCTGGCGCGTGGGGGTACCTGAAGAGGTTCCCAGGAAAGTCAGTCTCATCATCATTTCTGCGCCTCCGCCAGGCGGCGCAACGCCTTGGCTGCGGCATCCGCCGCCTCTCGCTCCCAGACCCGATGGTTCTGCCCGCCCCGGCGGGCCGCCACGAAGGACTCGAGTCGCGCGATCTGTTCCAGGCCGCCCCACCTCCCCATCACCTCGATGGCCACCACGCGCAAGCTGCGCCACTTGCTTTGCAAGGCTGCCTCTATCAGGGTCAGTGCCGCAGCGTCCGGCTTTTCGGCAGCCAGTGCGCGCAGCCGCGCCACTTCGTCACGCAGCAGATTGGCGCCTTCGTGGACCGAGGCTGCTTCGCGCAGCGCGCGCCGGGCCAGCCGGCAGGCGCGGCACCGCACGGCGTTGCTGTAGATGGAACCTTGCGCAACCTCGTACCACCACTTCTGCTGCTTGGCCGTCCACACTTCTTCCGCACCGCAATCGCGGCACGTGAAAGGGCGGTCGAGATAGAAATCGGGCACCTCGCAGAACATCGTGTTGCAGGAAGCGAGCCTGGACTTGTCTGCGAGTTCGAGGCCCGGCAGCGGTCCATCGACGGACAGCTTGCGCACGTCGTGTACGCGTAGCCGCGCCTCCAGCGCCGCGGCACGTTCGATGCGGCGCGCCTTGATTTCAGCGCGACGTTGCTTGTTGCTTTTTTTCATAGTCAGTGCCCAAAGCTCGCGCGACTCCGAAAGGCCGCCGAGCAAGCGGCTCAATCGGTCACGCTGAAATGAAGAAGATATTTCTCACCACGTGCATTGCCCAAACAGAGGTTCCATAGCTCCTACCCCTTCACGCACACCACCTGCTTGAGCGTGTAGACCACCTCCACCAGGTCCTTCTGCGCCTCCATCACCGCGTCGATGTCCTTGTAGGCCATCGGAATCTCGTCGATCACGTCGGCGTCCTTGCGGCATTCCACGCCTTCGGTGGCGGCGATCTGGTCGGCAATGGTGAAGAGCTTCTTCGCCTTGGTGCGGCTCATGACTCGGCCCGCGCCGTGGCTGCAGCTCATGAAGCTCTCAGGGTTGCCCTTTCCGCGCACGATGTAGCTCTTGGCACCCATGCTGCCGGGAATGATCCCGAGCTCGCCGGCCTTGGCGCTCACCGCGCCCTTGCGCGTAACGAGCACGTCTTCGCCGAAATGCGTTTCGCGGCTCACGTAGTTGTGGTGGCAGTTCACCGCTTCCACATGCGCCTCGAAAGGCTTGCCGATGACCTTGCGCGCCGCCGCGACCACGCGCTGCATCATCACTTCGCGGTTGGCGTGCGCGAACTTCTGGGCCCAGCCCACCGCACGCACGTAGTCGCCGAAGTACTTGGCGCCTTCCTCGAAGTACGCCAGGTCCTGGTCGGGCAGGTTGCGCTGGTGCAGCTCGGCGTCCTTCTTCGCGAGTTCGATGAAGTGCGTACCGATGGCATTGCCCACGCCACGCGAACCCGAGTGCAGCATGAACCACACCGCGCCCGCCTCGTCGAGGCATACCTCGATGAAGTGGTTGCCGGTACCCAGCGTTCCCAGGTGCTTGTGGTTGTTGGTGTTCTTGATGCGCGGGTAGTCCTCGCAGATCGCGTCGAATTCGTCCACCAGCTGCGCCCAGGCCGCATCGGTCTCATCGGGCGGCGTTTCCCACGCGCCCTTGTCGCGGCCCATGCGCTTGGGGTTCGAACCGTGCGGCACGGCTTTTTCGATGGCCGAGCGCAGCGGGCCGAGGTTATCGGGCAGGTCGCGTGCGTTGAGCGTGGTCTTGCACGCCATCATTCCGCAACCGATGTCCACACCCACCGCGGCCGGGATGATGGCCTTGAAGGTCGGGATCACCGAGCCCACGGTCGCACCGATGCCGTAGTGCACGTCGGGCATGGCCGCGATGTGCTTGAACACGATGGGCAGGCGGGCTGCGTTCTCGAGCTGCTTTTGCGCTTCGTCTTCCACGGGCACGCCGTTCGTCCACATCTTCACGGGGACGCCGTTGGCGACTTGATGCAGTTTGTAGTTCTGTTCCATTTTCTTTTCTCTCTGTTTATCTATTCTTGCAACTGGCTGGTGGACACGGCGGGATTCGAACCCGCATCAATACGGCGACCATGGTGTTTGACTCCATTGGCCCAGTCGACGGTTGGAAACGCGCGCCAGTGGCAGACCCGTCATCGGAGCCAGCACCTGCATCCTCAACCGTACACGTCAACCGACTTGCCCGCCGCATCCGGTGCTACCCGGACTGCCGGCAATAACAACATTTTTGGCAGTGGCGCTCCCTTCTGTGCCTGCGCGCCCGAATACAAAAAAGCAGCGACAAGAATCGGCGAAACAGTCGTGCTCTGCCACTGAGCTACGGCCTTGCGACCGGCGGGATTCGAACCCGCGACCACGAGCGTTGTAGGCTGTAGTTCCGCCAGCATTCGCTGCAAAAAACAGTGCGACGAGGATGGCAAGACGTAGACCGCGCCGGAGAACCGGCGCCGGGATTCGAACCCTGGTCGCACCAGATGTAGTCCTGCCTGCATTCGCACAAAAACCTCATCCCCGTTCGGCGACCAACAATCGATGCGAGATGGAACATTTTTTCGATGTACTCGCATCTGCATTCGCCGAACGACGACGTTCAATTTATTCGGATCGGACACCGCGGGCCAAAGCCCGCGGCACCCTCTCTCTTTCTACTCAGATCGAAGTCTCTTCGATCACACCCACCCAGTGCTCGGCGCCCAGGCCGCCCGCGGCATACACCGCCAGCAGCTTGAACACTTCGTCGCTGAAGCCACCGATGTTCAGCACATCGTCACGCTCCTGCGCCTGGGTGGTCGCATAGGGCTGGATGTCGATGCACACCAGCCGCGCCTTCGGATTGCGCTGCTTGAACGCCTCCCACTCCTGCATGGTCGCGGTTCCGCGGCCACGGGCACGGTCGGCCCACGATTCGTTGTCCGACACCAGCACCACCAGATCGGCCTGCGCCTTCTCGCGGTTCAGCAGCGCCAGCGGCGCGCTGCACGAGGTTCCGCCACCGCCCACCGCCGCCAGCTTGGCCGCGTTGGTCATCACCGAATCACGCGGATTCAGCTTCAGCGACACCACCTTCGTCTCGAAGGGCAGCACGCGCGCATCCGCATTGCGACGCAGCACGGCGGCAGCCACCAGCGCGGCCACGTCGATGCATCGCACCGCCGAGGTCGCCGAACCGCGGTGGCCCGTCACCGGCGAGCTCATGGAGCCCGAGACGTCGGGGCACACCACCACGCGGCCTTCGAATGCCGGCACATTGGCCAGCGCGAGTTCCATCGCGTCCTGCAGCGCTTCCTTCATCACGTGCGGCACCTCGGCGCCGGTGGCAGTGAAGGCCGCCATCAGCTGGTACGGCAGCACGCGCGCCTTGGCCACCGCCTGCGGGTCACGCAGCTTGGCCGCCACCGCTTCCGCGAGGCCCGGCAGCTCGAACACGCCATGGCGGGCGAAGGTGTTCAGGTTCTGGCGCACCATCTGCCACGATCCGCGCTGCGCGATCTGCGCCCAGGCCTGTGCGTCCAGTTCCAGCGCGGTCAGCATCTGGAACGGCACGTCGGGCAAAGCGCAAGCCCCCACGCTCGGCACTTCGTGTCCTCGCTGCCCCCCAAGGGGGCGCTCGCTTGCCTGGGACGGCCCGGCGCTGCGCTCAGCCGCCCGGTCGCGCTTGAAGCGTTCGAAAGCCTGCGTCAGCGGAGGCAGCGCCTCCAGCGCATATGGACGATCGATCAGCCATGCGAACCATGCGGCGCGCCAGGCTTCGGCGGGCTTCGGGTGAACCATCTTCACCACGTCGGCCAACGACGGCGTGTTGCCCACGGCGGCATTCAGCAGCTGCGCTTCCGAAGCCTCGAGCAGCCATTGCTGAACCAGCTTCTTCGGCCGCGTACCGAGCGACTTGCGGCCCACGGCACCCGAACGCAGCATCTGCACGAAGTTGCGCAGCATCTTGCCGTTGTCCACCACGCGGGGGAACACCTTGGCGAGCAGCGCCACGTCGCGCACCGCCAGCGAGGCGGCCAGCAGTGCGGGCATGTCCTTCATGTGGCCGGCGCGGCGGGCGTACACAGCCGTCTTGGCCACGAACACCGGATCGACTTCGCGGGCCAGGGCCAGCACGGCATCGAGCTGGTTCTGCGCTTGTGCGTAGAAGGTGCTGTTCAGGCAACCGGTGGCGGCGAGCTGCGCCAGCTGGTGCTTGGGCGACAGCGAATAGGCCACGCCGCCCGCTTCGTCGAGCGCGTCGGCCGCAGGCAGTTGTGCGCCGCGGCGGGTCTTGAAAAGCTGAAGGTTTGCCATGGTGACTTCTCCTCGGGGTTCTCTTTTTTTCGATTTCGTATCTGGGTATGCACTCCATATCGCAACGGGTGTGCCAAATACCGGCCACCAAGCGAAGCGAGCATTCAACTCCTTGATTTCAAAAGAGATTTTTTGATTGAGGGCGCACGGCGTCGGGCTCGTGGTGCAGATTTCATCCATAGTTCTTATAATTTTGGATAGTCTTTTATCCAAACCAATGAAGAAACCCATCGTCGTCATCGGCTTCCTCGGCACCCAGCTCGATGCCGGACAAGGCACGGGCCGCTGGGAGAAGTGGCGCCCCACCGTTTCGCTGGCCCAGCACGACGACATGGTCGTCTCGCGCATGGAGCTGCTCTACACGCTGAAGCACAAGGCGCTCGCCGAGGTGGTCAGGGCCGACATCGCGACCGTGTCGCCCGAGACCCAGGTCAATCTCGTTGCCGTCGATCTGGAGGACCCCTGGGACTTCGGCGAGGTCTATACGCGCCTCTACGACTGGGCGCGCGCCTATCCTTTCGACACCGAGCGCGAGCAGTACTGGGCGCACATCACCACCGGCACGCACGTGGCGCAGATCTGCATGTTCCTGCTGGCCGAATCGCGCGTGGTTCCGGGCGTGCTTGCGCAGACCTCGCCGCCCAAGCGGCAGCGCGCGGGCAACCCGGGCGAGGTCGCGCTGATCGATCTCGACCTGTCGCGCTATGACGCCATCGCACGGCGCTTCGATGCCGAGCAGCGCGATGCGGTGGCCTTCCTGAAGAGCGGCATCGCGACGCGCAACGCGCGCTTCAATGCGCTCATCGACGAGATCGAGCGCGTGGCCGTGCGTTCGCGTGCGCCGATATTGCTGGTAGGTCCGACCGGCGCGGGCAAGTCGTTCCTGGCGCGGCGCATGTTCGAGCTGAAGCAGGCGCGCCATCAGATGACCGGGCCGTTCGTGGAAGTGAACTGCGCCACGCTGCGCGGCGACGGTGCCGCATCCACGCTGTTCGGCCACAAGAAGGGCGCGTTCACCGGCGCCGCAGGCGAGCGCGCGGGCTTGCTGCGCACGGCGCACCAGGGCGCGCTCTTTCTCGACGAAATCGGCGAACTCGGCCTCGACGAACAGGCCATGCTGCTCAAGGCCATCGAGGAAAAGCGCTTCTTCCCGGTCGGCGCCGACAAGGAAGTGGAAAGCGACTTCCAGCTCATTGCCGGCACCAACCGCGATCTGCGCAGCGACGTGGCGGTCGGGCGATTCCGCGAAGACCTGTTCGCGCGCATCAACCTCTGGACTTACGACCTGCCCGGCCTCGCGCAGCGGCCCGAAGACATCGAACCCAACATCGACCATCTCCTGGCCATCCACGCGAGCGAAAGCCATCGCGTGGTGCGCTTCAACGCCGAGGCGCGCGCGGCCTACCTGCGATTTGCGCAAAGCGGCGAGGCGCCGTGGTGCGGCAACTTTCGCGACCTGTCGGCCAGCGTGACCCGGCTCGCCACGCTGGCGGACGGCGGGCGCATTCCGGTGGCGCTGGTCGAGGCCGAGATTGCGCGGCTGCGCTGGCTGTGGAACCGCGAGGGCCCGGCGAAGCGCGGCGCAGAGGCCGCCGATGTCGATCTCGATGCCATGCTCGGCGACGAACGCGCGGCGGCGCTCGATTTGTTCGACCGGCTGCAGCTCGAGGCGGTGGTGCGCGTGTGCCGCGAATCGCGCAGCCTGTCGGATGCGGGGCGCCAGCTCTTTCAGGCCTCTCGCGCGCAGCGTAGCGTGGTGAACGATGCCGACCGGTTGCGCAAGTACCTGGCGAAACACGGGCTCGAATGGAGCCGCATTGCCGCGGGCTGACTGCGCTATCCTCCGCGCTGATGGCAACATCTGCATAACACCCGATGAACTGGAAGCCGGCGCTGTTCGCCCTGCCCCTGTTCCTCACCGGCTGCGTCCAGTCGATGTTCTATTACCCCGACCGCGTGCGCTATGAGACGCCCGGCGCGCTGGGGCTACGCTACGAGTCGGCGCACTTCCAGAGCACCGACGGCACGCGCCTCAGCGGCTGGTTCATTCCCGCGGCGAACCGGCAGAACCCGAAGGACGCCAAGGGCACAGTGGTGCATTTCCATGGCAACGCGCAGAACATGTCGTCGCACTGGCGCTTCGTGGCGTGGCTGCCGGCGCAGGACTTCAACGTGTTCGTTTTCGACTACCGCGGCTACGGCGAGTCCGAAGGCAAACCGGAGCCCAAGGGCGTGTTCGAGGACTCCGGCGCCGCGCTGAACTACGTGCGCTCGCGCGCCGATGTCGACGCCGAGCGCCTCTTCGTCTTCGGGCAGAGCCTGGGCGGCGCCAATGCGATTGCGGTGGTGGGCTCGGGCAACCGGGCCGGCGTGAAGGCGGCGGCCATCGAGTCAACCTTCTATTCGTATTCGTCGATTGCCAATGAGAAGCTCCCGGGCGCCGGCCTGCTGGTGAGCGACGAATACGCGGCGTCCAAATACATCGGCGCCATTTCGCCCATTCCTCTGCTGCTGATCCACGGCACGGCGGATCCGGTGATTCCTCACTCGCATTCACGGCGCCTGCTGGACGCCGCGCGCGAGCCCAAGCGCCTGCTCGAAGTGGCCGGCGCCGGTCACCTGGAGCCGATGACCGAGCGCTTCGGCGCCACGTACCAGCGCGCGCTGGTCGAATTTTTCGACGCCTCGCTGCGTCCACGGCAACCATGAAGCACTTCGACGAAACCGCCACGCGCGAGCCGCTGGCCTTTGCGCGGCTCGTGCCCGCGCTGCGCACCGCCTTCGCGGCCGAGGCGCATGTGCCGCCGCGCCATGTGCACAGCATCGAGACGGCGGGCGCGGACAAGGGTACCGTGCTCATCATGCCGGCGTGGAGCGATGCGGGGTTTCTGGGTATCAAGACGATCAACGTCTTTCCGGGCAACAGCGCGCGCGGCCTGCCGGGCCTGCATGCCACCTATGTGCTGTACGACGCGCGCACCGGCGTGCCGCTGGCGATGATGGACGGCAACGAACTCACCGCCCGCCGCACGGCCGCCGCATCGGCGCTCGGGGCCTCGTTCCTGGCACGTTCCGATGCGCGCCGCCTGCTGGTGCTGGGCACCGGCCGCATTGCACGGCTGCTGCCCGCCGCGCATGCCAGCGTGCGCCCCATCGACGAGGTGCACGTGTGGAACCACCGGCCCGAAAGCGCCGAGGCCTTGGCCGCGCAATGGCGCGCCGAAGGGTTCGACGCCCGGGCCGCCGCGAACCTCGAAGCGGCGGTGCGCCAGGCCGACATCGTGAGCTGCGCCACGCTGGCGACCGCGCCGCTGGTGCGCGGCGAATGGCTCGCGCCGGGCTCGCACCTGGACCTGATCGGCAGCTTCACACCCGCCATGCGCGAGGCCGATGCACGCTGCTTCGAGGGTGCGCGCACCTTCATCGACACCCCGGAGGCGCTGCAGAAGGCCGGCGAGCTGCTCGATGCCATCGCGGCCGGCACGCTGCGCGCCGATGCGGTGCAGGGCACGCTGGCCGCACTCTGCCGGGGCGAACGGGCCGGCCGCGCGGGCAACGAGGAGCGCACGGTGTTCAAGGCGGTGGGCAGCGCACTCGAAGACCTGACGGCCGCCACGCTGGTCTGGCAGCATGCCGCATCGCCCGCTGCCTAAGGCTTAAGGACTAGAAAGCGGTCGCTGGCCGGCCGGGGAGATAGCCTTTTGCTGACACGCGCATACGTCATGCGGCTGATGGCACGGCTTTTGCGCTGAAGCTAACCTGAAGCTCATACCAAGAGCCAGAGGCAGTCGCATGCTCACCATTTTCCAGAAAGCCACCATCCTCAGCAAAGCTGGTTTCGAGGTGCCCGCGTGTCCGGCCGAAGACGCGTCGACGCCTGCGGCCAGCGCGGTTTCCCAAAAGATGCAGGAGTGGGGCAAAGCCATCGAAACGATGTATGTGGCCTACGTCGCGGCCCGTGCGGCCAAGAGCCTGCGGGATGCCGAAGAGTCCCGCCAGACCGACATGCTGCGCCGGCTTTCGCTGAGCGCCTGGGCTGCCTGACCCCAAAGCCTCGCCCCTTCGGGCTCAGCCGAAGGTGAACGCATAGGCCTGTGCGCCGGCATCCAGGAACTCGATCTCGAACAGGCGCTCCTTCGCGCCAGCCGCCTGGCGTACCAACTGATACAGCTTCTGCGCGTCGATCACCCCGTAGCCCTGCGCATCGGTGTCCGACCCGTGGTCCGCGAGCGGCGGTTTTCCATCGACCAGCACCCTGAAGCGCACCGGCTTGCCATTGGCCGCCGGCCCGAGCACCAGATGCAAGTCGCGCGCCTGGAAGCGATAGGCGATGCGCCCACCGGCATTGTTCAGTACGGCACGCTCGGTCTCCACCGTCCAGCCGCCGGCCAGCGCCCACTGGTTGGTGCGCAATGAAGAAAAAGCCGGCTGGTACACCTTCGCCCGGTCCCGCGCGATGCCGCCGGGCGATGCGAAGCCGTGCGCACGCTCGTGGCCCAGATAGGTCTCGCCGGACAGCGCAGGCTCGGTGCCCGGCGCGGCCTGGGTCCCCTGCCCCAACGGCGCCACCAAGCCCGCCGCGACGCGGGTCTTCTGCCCCGCCTCGGCTAGCAGCTGCTGGATGACCAGCTCGGCCTTGTCGTACCGGTTCTCGCCGAACTGGTGATGGCGGATGCGCCCCTCGGCATCGATGAAGTAGAACGCGGGCCAGGCCCGGTTGTCGAAGGCGCGCCAGATGGCGAAGTCGTTGTCCATGGCCACCGGAAAGCCGATGCCCAGGTCCTTGGTTGCCTTGTGCACGTTGGCCGAGCGCTTCTCGAACGCGAACTCCGGCGTGTGCACGCCGATGACCACCAGGCCGGCATCCCTGTATTTTTCGGCCCATGCGCGAACGTAAGGCAGCGCGCGCAGGCAGTTGATGCACGAATAAGTCCAGAAGTCGACCAGCACCACCTTGCCGCGCAACGCTTCGGGCGTCAGGGGCGCGCTGTTGATCCATTCGGTGGCGCCGGCGAGCGAAGGAAAGTTGCCTTCGACCTTGAGCGCACGCGCAGGCACGGGAGCGGGGCGGTCTTCCTTTTCTGAAACCCGCACGAGGCCCGTGTCCTCGCGCAGCGCGACCGGTTCAGCCAGCGATTCGCGCGAAGGCTGCGGCGTGTCCTTCTTGATTTTTTCCACCAGCGCCTGCTCCAGCGCCGACGTGGTGCCCACCGACAGGCGTGCGAGCAGCCCGGTATCCAGTCCCAGCGCGATGGCGCCCACGCCCACCAGCACGGCGGCACCCGCCGCGCGCCGCACCCATTCGCCGGTGTGCAGCGAGCGCTTCATGAGGGAGAGCAGCCGCCCGCCGAAGAGCAGCGCTGCAGCGAGCGACGTGCACGCACCGGCGGCATAGGCGAGCAGCAGCAGCGAAGTCCCCACGCTCGCGCCATTGAGCGCCGCGCCGGTCAGGATCAGGCCGAGGATCGGGCCCGCGCACGGCGCCCAGAGCAGGCCCGTGCCCACGCCCAGCAACAGCGGCGAGAAGATGGAAGCGGTTGCCGCGCCCGCATCGCCGCGCGGCTGCGACATGCGCAGGCCCAGCGCCACCAGGGGCCGGCTCATGCGATCGGCAACGGCGGGCAACAGCAGCGTCACGCCGAACAGCGCGAGCATTGCAAGGGCGGCGTAGCGCCCGTACTCGTTGAGCGTCACGATCCAGCCGCCGCCCACCGCGGCGAGCGTGGCCACCGCGGCAAAGGCCAGCGCCATGCCCAGCAGCATGGGCAGGCCGTGCGAGCGGAACGGGCGGTCGGCGCGCGCAAACACGAAAGGCAGCACCGGCAGGATGCAGGGGCTCAGGATGGTGAGAACCCCGCCCAGGTAGGCAATGAGGAGGATGAGCATGATGTCGGGTCGTCCGTGACAGGTGGATTCAGCGAGCGGGCGCGGTGGCTATCGTGAGCCGCGCCTCCAGCCCGCCTTCGGCGCGGTTGTGCAGCGTGAGTTCGGCGCCCATGGCCATGGCCAGCTGGTGCGCAATGGCAAGGCCCAGCCCAGTGCCGCCGGTGCTGCGGTTGCGCGAGCTCTCGACGCGATAGAAGGGCTTGAGCACCGCCTCGAGCTCGTCGGGCGGGATGCCCGGTCCGTTGTCGAGCACGCTCAGCATCAGTTGGCCGCCTTCGGCATGGACGCGCAGGCGCACGTCGCTGCCGAACTTCAACGCGTTGTCGATCAGGTTCATCAAGATCCTGCGCAGCGCGTTGGGGCGGCTCACGATGGGCGCACCGGCCTTGCCTTCGAGCCGCACCGGCTGGCCCACGTCTTCGTAGTCGGCCACCATGCTTTCGAGCAGCGCGTCGGCATCGATGCGCAGGGGTGGCTCGGTGGCGCCGTGGAGCGTGCGCGCGTAGGTCACGCCTTCGCGCACCAGCGAGTGCATGGCGTCGAGGTCCTGGCGGAACTTCTCACGGTCGTGTTCGTTGTCCATCAGGTCGGTACGCAGCCGCATGCGCGTGATGGGCGTCTGCAGGTCGTGCGAAATGGCCGCGAGAATCTCGACCCGCTCGGCCATGTAGCCTGCAATGCGTTGCTGCATGGCGTTGAAGGCGCGCGCCGCATGCGCCACTTCGGTCGGGCCTTCTTCCGCGAGCGCCTGGGCCTTCAGGTCGGGCCCCAGGTCGTCGGCCGCGGCAGACAGCTGCGCAAGCGGCCGCGTGACCAGCCGAACCGCATACCAGGCGCACACGGCCAGCACCAGCAGCTGGACGACCAGGACCCACATCACCCAGCCCGACACCGGCATGCCCACGCGCATGGCATGAACCACCACGGAAGACCCATCGCTCAGGCGCACCTGGATCTGCAGGCCTTCGGGCGGCCAGGCGACCTCGCCGACCTTGACGATTTCGAACGGGCGCATCGCATCGACAATGGCCGCCGCAAACTGCCGCGAAGCCGGCGAGCCGGGCTCGCTGCCCTCTGCGCTGCCGCCCAGCACGAAGCGGTAGTTGCGCCGCTCCAGCCGGTCGAGCCAGCCGGCGCGCTCCGGCGCGGGCAGGCGGTCGAGGATGGCGACCGAGCTTGCGATGTCGCGCTCGATGCCGATCATCATCAGCTCGCGAAGCGCCAGGTTCCGCTCGTAGCGGATGGCGGCAAAGGTGAGCAGCTGCGCCACGGCCAGGCCCACCACGATGATCAGCGTCACGCGGTAGAACAGAGAACCGGGCAGCAGCCGGCGCCATCCCCGCGCGGCCATGCCCCCACCCGCGGCTCTTGCCGCACCGGACGGGTTCGCAGAAGGATTCGCGGGAATGGACATGGGCACCTCTTGTCTATGAAAACCGCTGGCTCACACCAAGTGGATGGCAACGTCGATGTTGCCCCGGGTGGCCTTGGAGTATGGGCAGGTCTGGTGCGCCGCCTCGGTCAGTGCCTGCGCCACTTCGCGGTCGAGGCCCGGCAGGCTCACGTTCAGGCGCGCCTGCAAGAAATACTCGGTGCCTGCCATGCCGAGGTCGACTTCGGCATCGACGGCCAGGTCGGGCGGCAGCGTGACCCTCATCTTGCCGGCCGCCTTGCCCATCGCGCCGATGAAACAGGCCGACCAGCCGGCTGCAAACAGTTGCTCGGGGTTGGTGCCGGCGCCCGCACTGCCGGGCGACGAGAGCTTGATGTCGAGCCGGCCGTCGGAGCTGCGCGCTTCGCCGTCGCGGCCTCCCGAAGAGGTGTGGGTCTTGCCGGTGTAGAGAACTTTTTCGATACGGGACATGGGGATTCCTTGGGAGTGGTTGGGTTGAAAACCGACGGATTGTTGAGCCGCCTCTCCCCCGCCGGCACACATTGCGTATGCCTGTGTATCCGCGCGAGAAATCCACACACTACGTTTCACTGTCCGCGTCCCTTCGCGCCCGAGGCGCTACATTGCGGCTGCGGGCGCCTCTCGCGCCATACCTTCTTGCCTACCGCCATGACGCCAAAGACTTCGGACCACATCCTCATCGTCGACGACGACCGGGAAATTCGCGAGTTGCTCACCACCTACCTGGTGAAGAACGGCTTGCGCGTGGTGGCAGTGCCCACGGGTCGGCACATGCGCGCCGCGCTCGAGGAGTCGGGCCCGTTCGACCTGATCATTCTCGACCTGATGCTGCCCGGCGAAGACGGGCTCACGCTCTGCCGGGACCTGCGCACCGGCAAGTACAAGGCAACGCCCATCCTCATGCTGACCGCGCGCAGCGAAGAAGCCGACCGCATCCTGGGCCTCGAGATGGGCGCCGACGACTACCTGGCCAAGCCGTTTTCCGCTCGCGAGCTGCTCGCGCGCATTCGCGCCGTGATGCGCCGCACGCGCATGCTGCCGCCGAACATGGGCGCCATCGAGTCCGCGCAGAAACTGGGATTCGGCGAATGGCAGGTCGACACGGTGGCGCGCCACCTGATCGACGACAGCGGCGTGATGGTGGCGCTGAGCGGCGCCGAGTACCGGCTGCTGCGCGTGTTCCTCGACCACCCGCAAAAGGTGCTGAGCCGCGACCAGTTGCTGAGCCTCACCCAGGGCCGCGAAGCCGAGCTCTTCGAGCGTTCCATCGACCTGCTCGTGAGCCGGCTGCGCCAGCGCCTGCGCGACGATGCGCGCGAGCCGCGCTACATCAAGACCGTGCGCAGCGAAGGCTACGTCCTCGCTTCGGCTGTCGAGCCGAGAGACTGACCGACGCGACGCACTGGCAACTGGTGGGGTTGCGCACCTCGTGCGCCACGCCGCCCGCCAGGAACAGCAGCGCGAACCAGAGCTTCCTCATTTCGGGTTCCCGCTCGGCGCCGTGGCAGCGGCGTTGGCAGGGGGGTAGGGCTGCGCGAGCAGCGCCTGGATCTTCTTCTCGGTGGCGGCGTAGCTGCCCTCGCCAAAGTGCGAGTAGGCGATGCGTCCCGCTTTGTCGATCAGGTACACCGCGGGCCAGTATTGGTTGTTGAAGGCCTTCCAGGTGCCGTAGCTGTTGTCCTGCGCCACCGCGTGCCTGATCTGCAGGCGCTGGATGGCGTCCTTCACGTTCCTGGTGGATTTCTCGAACGCGAACTCCGGCGTGTGCACGCCCACCACGGTCAGGCCCTTGTCCTTGTACTTCTCGTGCCACTCCTTCACGTGCGGCAGATGATTGAGACAGTTGATGCAGGTGTAGGTCCAGAAGTCGACCAGCACCACTTGGCCGCGCAACGCTTCGAGCTGGAGCGGCGGCGAGTTGAGCCAGGTGTCGATGCTCTGGAACTCCGGCGCAGCGCGCGCCACGCCAGCGGGCGCATCACCGCCGAACGGCGTCGCGGCAAACGTCAGGGCGCCTACCGACGCGGCAATGGCCGCGCCGATGGCAATGCGGGAGAGCTTCATGGTGATTTCCTCGGACGATGCGCGATGGGCGCTGGTGGATGACGGGCGGATTGTTTTCCGCCCATCGAGCCCCCGGCGCACATTGCGTATGCCTCTGTGTCGAGGCTGGAAATCAACACACTACGTTGCACAAGGCGGGTGTGCGCGCCCCGTCTCGATCGAGCCAATCAGCCGGGCAGCAGGCCGCGCCCGGCGCGCTTCTCAGACCCGTTCCAGGATCACCGCAATGCCCTGGCCCACGCCGATGCACATGGTGCACAGCGCGTAGCGGCCGCCGCTCTTGTGCAGCTGGTTCACCGCGGTGGTTGCAAGGCGCGCACCGCTGGCGCCCAGCGGATGGCCGAGCGCAATGGCGCCGCCGTTGATGTTGACGCGCGCGTCGTCGTCCTGGAGGCCCAGCAGGCGCAGCACGGCCAGGCCTTGCGCCGCGAAGGCTTCGTTGAGCTCGATGACGTCGATCTGGTCGATGGTGAGGCCGGTGAGCGCCAGCACCTTCTGAGTGGCGGGCGCGGGGCCGATGCCCATCACGCGCGGCGCCACGCCGGCAGTGGCCATGCCGACCACGCGGGCGCGCGGCGTGAGGCCGTGCCTGGCGGCGCTGGCTTCGTCGGCCAAGAGCAGCGCGCAGGCGCCGTCGTTCACGCCGCTGGCATTGCCCGCCGTCACGGTGCCATCGGGGCGCACCACGCCCTTGAGCCTGGCGAGCGACTCCATGCTGGTTTCGCGCGGATGCTCGTCCTTGTTGACGATGATGGCGTCGCCCTTCTTCTGCGGCACGCTCACGGGCACGATCTCGGCGTCGAAGAAGCCGGACTTCTGCGAGGCCACGGCGCGCAGCTGCGAGTTGAGCGCCATCAGGTCTTGCGCCTCGCGCTCGATCTTGTAGTCGGTGGCAACGTTCTCGGCCGTCTCGGGCATGGAGTCGACGCCGTACTGGGCCTTCATGAGCTTGTTGACGAAGCGCCAGCCGATGGTGGTGTCGTACACCGCGTTGTTGCGGCTGAAGGCGCTCTCGGCCTTGGGCATCACGAAGGGCGCGCGGCTCATGCTTTCGACGCCGCCAGCGATCATGAGGCCGGCTTCACCGGCGCGGATGGCGCGGGCGGCCGTGCCCACTGCATCGAGGCCGGAGCCGCACAGGCGGTTGATGGTGGCGCCGCCCAGTTCGAGCGGCAGGCCCGCCAGCAGCGTCGACATGCGCGCCACGTTGCGGTTGTCTTCGCCGGCCTGGTTGGCGCAGCCGTAGAGCACGTCGCCCACGGCCTGCCAGTCGACATTCTTGTTGCGTTCCATGAGCGCCTTGAGCGGCACTGCGCCGAGGTCGTCGGCGCGCACGCTGCTGAGCGAGCCGCCGTAGCGGCCGAAGGGGGTGCGAACGGCGTCGCAGATGAAGGCTTGGGTGGTCATGGTGAGTTGTCTCCGTGTGCTTGAAATGGATCAGGCGGCGATCGGCAGGCCGACGAGCTTCTCGAGTTCCTCGAGGCGGAGGCCCTCGACCAGGTCGACGAGCTTCAGGCCTTCGGGCGTGCATTCGAGCGTGGCGAGGTCGGAGTACACGCGCTTGACGCAGCCGATGCCGGTGAGCGGATAGGTACATTCCTTCACCAGCTTGCTCACGCCCTGCTTGGTGAGCAAGTCCATCATCACCCAGGTCTGCTTGGCGCCGATGGCAAGGTCCATGGCGCCGCCGACGGCAGGAATGGCGTCTTTCTCGCCGGTGTGCCAGTTGGCGAGGTCACCGGTGGCCGACACCTGGAACGCGCCGAGCACGCAGATGTCGAGGTGCCCGCCGCGCATCATCGCGAAGCTGTCGGAGTGGTGAAAGAAAGAGCCGCCCGGCAACAGCGTAACGGGTTGCTTGCCGGCGTTGATGAGGTCGTAGTCTTCTTGGCCGGCCTCTGGTGCGGGGCCCATGCCGAGGATGCCGTTCTCGCTCTGCAGGATGACTTCGCGCCCCTTCGGCAGATGGTTGGCCACCAGCGTGGGCTGGCCGATGCCGAGGTTGACGACGGCGCCGTCGAAGATGTCCTGCGCCACGCGGGCGGCGAGCTGGTCCTTGGTGCGACGTGTGTAGTTGGTGCTGCTCATGGTCATGCTGCCTTCTTGAAACCGCCGGCTTGCGTCGCCACGCGTTCGATGCGCACCACCTGGTGCACGAAGATGCCCGGAGTCACGATGGCCTCGGGGTCGAGGGTGCCGAGTTCGGCAATGTCGTGCACGGTGGCAACGGTCCTCTTCGACGCCGTGGCCATCACTGGGCCGAAGTTGCGTGCGGCCTTGCGGTAGACCAGGTTGCCCCAGCGGTCGCCGCGCTCGGCCTTGATGAGCGCCACGTCGCCGTGGATGGGGTACTCCAGCACGTACTGCTGGCCGTCGATCTCGCGCGTTTCGCGGTTGCCCGCGAGCTGGGTGCCGTAGCCCGTGGGGCAGAAGAAGGCGCCGATGCCCGCGCCCGCGGCGCGAATGCGCTCGGCCAGGTTGCCCTGGGGCACGAGTTCGAGTTCGATCTTGCCGCTGCGGTAGAGCCCGTCGAACACCTGGCTGTCGGCCTGGCGAGGAAAACTGCAGATGATCTTGCGCACGCGCCCGGCCTTGAGCAGCGCGGCAAGGCCGGTTTCGCCGTTGCCGGCGTTGTTGTTGACCACGGTGAGGTCCCTGGCGCCCTGCTCGACGAGACCGTCGATGAGTTCGCCGGGAATGCCGGCGGTGCCAAAGCCGCCGATGAGAACCGTGGCGCCGTCTTGGATACCCACAAGGGCATCGGCGACCGAGCGCGCGATCTTGTTGATCATGAAGCCTGTCTCCGGGAGTTGAAAAGAAATCGAACCCTGCGAACAAACCGCCAAACAATCGTTCGATTCTGCGAATCGCAAAATTGTTCGTCTAAAGAACATTTGTTCGTATAATGAATTCTAAAGACGAATGCTCGATATGGCAACCCACACGACACGACCCGACACGCCAGCCCCCGGCGACAGCTATGTGCAGTCGTTCGCACGCGGTCTCCAGGTGATCCGCTCTTTCAGCGCGAGCGCGCCTCGGCAGACGCTGAGCGAGGTGGCGGCCGCCAGCGGGCTCACGCGGGCCGGCGCGCGGCGCATCCTGCTCACGCTGCAGACGCTGGGCTATGTGGTGACCGACGGCAAGCTCTTCACGCTCACGCCGCGCATCCTCGACCTGGGCTTTGCCTATCTCTCGTCGATGCCGATATGGAACCGCGCCGAGCCGGTGATGGAAGCGCTGGTGCAGCAGGTGCAGGAGTCTTGTTCGGCCGCCGTGCTGGACGCGACCGACATCGTCTATGTGATGCGCGTGCCCACGCAGAAGATCATGCGCATCAGCCTGGGCGTGGGCTCGCGGCTGCCGGCGTACTGCACGTCGCTCGGCCGCCTGCTGCTGGCCGACCTGGACGACGACGAGGTGCGCGCGCGGCTCGAAGCCTCGGAACGCACGGCGCTCACGAAGCACACGGTGACCGACGTCGACGCACTGATGGCCAAGGTGGCGCAGGCGCGCAAACAGCAGTGGTGCCTGGTGAACCAGGAGCTGGAAGAAGGACTGATTTCAGTGGCCGCACCCATCGTGAACCGCCAGGGCCGCATGGTGGCCGCGCTCAACATCACCGGGCAGGCCAATCGCACCAATGCCAAGGTGATGCAGGAGACGATGCTGCCGGCGCTGATGGAGGCCGCGAAAAGAATCTCGCGGTTGCTGTAACTGGGAGCGACCCAGTCCAGCGCACCCGCGGAACCGGCTTTGCCGGGCCGCTGGATGCGCCCCCCAGTGGGGGGAGGCGCCGAAGGCGCTTCGGGGCCCGTCTAAGTGTCGGAGTGGATGCCCTTCATGATGATCACGCCGCCCAGCCGCGCCGTGTCGGAGCGCATGCGCTTGGCCAGCGCGTCGGGCGTGCCCGGCTGCGCCTGCCAGCCGGTCTTCAGCAGCGCCTCGCTCACTTCGGGCAAGCCCATCGCCTCGACCAGCGCGGCATTGAGCTTGGCAATGGCGGCCGGCTTCATGGCCGTAGGGGCGGCCAGCGCGGTCCAGATCTCCAGATCGGCGCCGCGCACGTCGGCGTCGCGGATCGTGGGCAGGTCGTTGGCCAGCGGACTGCGCTCGGGCGATGTCACGCCGATGGCCTTGATCTTGCCGGACTTCACATGCGGCATGGCCAGGCCGGGCGGCAGCAGCGCCAACTGGATCTCGCCCGCCAGCAGGCCGGCGATCACCTGCGGATTGCCCGTGTAGGGCTTGTGCTGGGCCGTGATGGCGGCGCGGCTCTTGATGAGCTCCATGCCCAGGTGGCCCACGGTTCCCACGCCGGGCGTGCCGTACTTGCCGTTGCTGCTGAGGTTGCGCGTCCACAGCAGCAGGTCGGCCGCGGTCTTGCCCGTGGCATTGCCCGAAACCACCAGCACGAGCGGCGCGGTGCCGATCAGGCCGACCGGTGCAAAGTCTTTTTCCGGATCGAAGCTGAGCTTGGGATTGAGCAGCTTCGCAATGGTGAGGTTGCCGTTGATCAGTGCGCCGATGGTGTGGTCGTCGTTGGCCTTGGCCACCTGGTCCGCCACCAGATTGCCGCTGGCACCGGGCTTGTTCTCGACCGTGACCGGCTGGCGCAGGATCTTCGACAGCGGCTCCGCGATGGCACGGGCTGCAAGGTCGGGCGAGGCCCCGGCGGGAAAGCCCACCAGGATGCGAACGGGCTTGGTCGGCCATGCGGCGTCGCCGCCGGCAGCACCGGCGCCGGTGCGCTGTGCCCATGAGCCCGGTGCAAAAAGCGATGCGGCAACTGCCGCTGCGCCGCCTTCGAGCAGGCGGCGTTTGGTGATCTTCAAGATGACTCCAGAGAGAGAGAAGAGGAGGGACGTTGTTGTCGTTGTACTTACATCACGTTACATGATCAGGATGAATTGCGCAAGTCGATGCGTATTCATGGATGTGGTCATGCGGCCGTCGGCGGCGCAATGCGTCGGCATGCGACTGGCCTGCGTCAACGTTGTGTCCGAAGGTTAACTGCCCACTTACAATCCCTGCCGCATCACCCCTCCCCCCACTACGAGGTCTCGTCCGCAATGCCCAAGAGCCCCCTGCCGCGCGCCCGTTTCAGCTTTTCCCCCACCGTGCGTGCCCTGCTCCTGGCCACCGCCTGCGGCATCGCACTGCCCGCGTTTGCCGCAGCGGAGCACGATGAGGTCGATCGGCTCATGCAGGCCGGCAAGCTCGACGAGGCCATGTCGCGCGCCGACGCCTTCCTGAAGGACAAGCCGAAGGATCCGCAGATGCGCTTCCTGAAGGGCGTGATCCAGCTGGATACCGGCAAGCGCGCCGAAGCCATCGCCGCATTCACGCAGTTGACGCAGGACGCGCCCGAACTACCCGAGCCGTACAACAACCTCGCGGTGATCTACGCGAGCCAGAACCAGTTCGACAAGGCGCGCAGCGCGCTCGAAAGCGCGATTCGCACCAACCCGAGCTATGCCACGGCGCAAGAGAACCTCGGCGACGTGTATGCGCGGCTGGCCAGCCAGGCCTATAGCAAGGCGCTGCAACTCGACCAGAACAACACGGCGGTGCAACCCAAGCTGGCGGTGATCCGCACCTTGTTCACCCCGGCACCGGTGGGCGGTAAATCTGCGGCGGTCGCGCTGGCGGCCGCGCCTGCCGCAAAGACTGCCGCGCCCGCTGCTGCGCCTACGCCTGCACCTGCCGCGAAGACAACTGCCGCCCCAACACCCGCGCCCGTCCCCGTGCCTGCACCTGCACCAACGCCAGCGCCCGTCAAGGCAGCAGCTGCACCCGCGCCGGCGGCAGCGCCGACGCCCGTGCCACCGGCACCGCCCGTGGTGGTGGCGAAGGCGCCCGAGGCTTCGATGCCATCCGCATCCACAGCTGCAGCCGCGCCGGCCGCGGCAGCGGCAGCAACGCCCGGTTCGACGGCCGAGGTGGAATCGGCCGTGCGCGGATGGGCCGCTGCCTGGGCGTCGCAGGACATGGAGCGCTACCTTGGCGCCTACGGCCCCGAGTTCAATCCCGGCGGCGGACAAAGCCGCAAGAGCTGGGAAGAAGAACGCCGCGCGCGGATCGTCGGCAAGTCGAGCATCAGCGTGAACCTCGAGAACCTGGCCATCAACGTCAACGGACAAACCGCGACCGCCAAGTTCCGCCAGATCTATCGCGCCGACAACCTCAACATCTCGAGCCGCAAGACACTGGAGCTGCAGCGCTCCGGCAACCAATGGCAAATTCGCAAGGAAAGCGTCGGGGGGTAGTGGCGGACATCGTCCGGCGCGGCCGGCTTCCGAAGAACCCTCCGTTCCGGCACGGCGGGAACATGCTTGCGGCGCTCGTGGCGGCGTCGGTCCTCTTGCTGGCGGCGCCCGGCTCGGCCACCGCCTCCACCAAGCCAGGCGGCACCTCCACCACCAAGCCGAAGGCCGACGGCAGCCGACCGGCGCACCAGGCCGCCAAAGAAGCGAAACCGCGGGCGAAGAAGGCTGCCGCCGCAGGCACCGCAAACGCAGCCAGAGGATCCACGCCGCGCAAGGCGGCTGCATCTTCGGCCGCCCTTCAGGAAGCCAACGGCGCCGAGGCCCGCCTGATTGCCGTGTATGAACTGTTCGGCCGCGGCCAGGCGCGGCCCGCGCTCGCCAAGGCCCGCGACCTGGTGCGCGACTACCCCAACTTTCAGCTGGCCCAGCTGGTCTACGCCGACCTGCTTGCAACCCAGGTACCACCGGCCCATGCCTTCTCCGATGCCTCGGGCATCGCACGCCTGCGCAGCGATCCGGCCATGGCCGAACTGCGCGAAGAATCGCAGCGGCGCCTGCAGGCCCTGCGCGACAGGCCGCCGGCCGGCACCGTGCCTTCGCAGTTCCTGGCGCTGTCCACGCGCAGCCGTTATGCCATTGCGGTCGATGCCTCGCGCTCGCGGCTCTATCTGCTCGAGAACTCCGACAAGGGGCTGCAGCTGGTGGCCGATTACTACGTGTCGGTCGGCAAGTCGGGCATTGGCAAGGTCGCGGAAGGCGATGCGCGTACACCGCTGGGGGTCTACTACATCACCAGCAGCCTCGATCCGAAGTCGCTGCGCGACTTCTACGGCGCCGGTGCGCTTCCCATCAATTACCCCAACCCGTATGACGTGCGGCGCGGCAAGACCGGTGGAGGCATCTGGCTGCACGGCACCCCGCCCCAGCAGTTTGCGCGCGCACCGCTGGCGAGCGACGGTTGCGTCGTCATGGCCAACCCCGACCTGAAGCAGCTCCTGCGCAAGGTGCAGATCGGCGCCACGCCGGTGGTCACCGCCCGCAGCCTGCAATGGATCTCGCAGCCGCAGGCCCAAAAAGAAGCCCAGTCATTCACCAGTGCCATCGCGGCCTGGAAAGATGCACGGGCCAACGGCAATGAAGCGCAATTGAAGAAATTCTATTTGCCGGAATTCCAGCGCAACAACAACAAAAAATCCCTCGAAGGATTTTCAGTGCTCCACGACGAAGTGGAATACGCCCAAGGCAAGCGTGTCCAGTTCAAGGACATGTCATATCTGCACTGGCGCGACGGCGACGAAACCATGGTCGCCACCTTCGGAGAAGTCTTCGAAGGCGAAAAGAGCGGGCGCACCCGGCGCCAGTACTGGCTGCGCCAAGGCAGCGAGTGGAAGCTCTTTCACGAAGAAATCCTGGGCTGAACCTGACTTTCGGCCCTGCTGGCAGGGGGGTCATGCCCGGAATCCGTGATTTTTTTCTCAGATGCAGGCCCAAACTTGGCCGTTACATTTTGCCTCATGGCATCCGTGCTACGTAACACGTAACGCGCTTGTTCCCGTAACGTCGGCCCTGTGCGCGTTCCGTCCGCACAGTAACGACGTCCCCTGTTCATGGGATGGGTACCTCTGTTGCCAGAGGGAAGAATGGTCGCCGGACTGTTAACTCCTCCTCTGAAATTTGAACGCGTCTTGGGACGACGCGGGGTTGGCCGCGTTCCTGCTTAGGGCCTGCGGCCAGCACAGGAACCTTCCTACCCCATGGGTACCTCTTGTTGATACACAGAGTTACGCCGTATAACATCCACCTGTCGTCACTGTTGTTAACAATTCCTTAAAGGGGAAATCAATGCTTCGCTCTATTACTCGTTTTCTGCGCGATGAAGAAGGTGCTACCGCAATTGAATATGGAATTATTGCGGGATTGATTTCGGTTGTGATGATTACGGCAATTACTGGTAACGACGGAATAGGCGCAAACCTGTCGACTATCTGGACCAACATCAAGACCGCTATCGCTGCTGCTTAAATGGCGCTGCAAGCAATGACATCAGCCTATTTGATGTGGTTGCTTTTCATTGCCGTTTATGACGTCAGGCAACGCCGCGTCCCCAATTGGCTTGTGCTCGCAGGCGCCTTCTTGGCTGTTGCGGCACTGACATTGGGGATGGCGCCTGTTACGCACGACTGGGCTGCCGCCCTGCTCGGTGCAGGCGTGGCTTTTGGCTTTCTGCTGCTTTTCTACGCTCTTGGAGTCATGGGAGCCGGCGACGTGAAATTTGCTGGAGCGCTCGGACTCTGGGTCGGCTTTTCGGCGCTGCTCCCCGTCTGGCTCATCGGCAGCCTCCTCGCCAGCCTTCATGCCGCGCTTTGGCTGATTCTTCGGCGCTGGCCAGTTTTCCCCCGGTTTTCGCTCTTGCTTTTCGGGCCCTGGTCGGCGGCAGATGGCAACCCTTCACCTCCTCGGGTTCGCTTTATTCCCTATGCGGCCTATCTCGCGCTGGCCGCCGCGGTGTGGATGGTTTGGGGTCGACAGAGCGGCTAGTCGCTCCGCCACCACGAGCTGTTCTTCGATAGCTCTCGAATTGCTCCTCCTTGACACGCCGCCCATGATCAATCTCACCAAAATCATCGCCGCCATCCTCGTGCTCCTGGCCCTCGCGCTCGGCGGCTATGCGTGGATGCTCAGCCGCCAGCCCCCGCCGCCCGTCGCAGTCGCCCCCTCTGCCGCCGCTCCCGGCAAGGCTGTCCAGGCGCAGACCTTCCCCGTGGTCGTGGCGGCCAAGCCGCTTCCTGCGGGCCAGGCGATCCCGGCCGATGCACTTCGCATCGAACGCCTGACGATCAATCCCGTGGGCGCCTTCCAGGACACCGCGCTGCTCGCGGGGCGCGTGCCGGTGATCGATCTGGGCGAAGGCTCGCCGCTTCTCCAAGGCCAGCTCGTTTCCGGTCTGGCCCTGCGCGTCGCAGAAGGCGAACGTGCAGTTGCCATCAAGGCCGACGAGATCATGGGTGTGGGCAACAAGGTTCAACCCGGCGACTTCGTCGACGTGTTCCTGATGCTCAAGTCCGACGGCAAGGACATCGACCGCAGCCAGGCGCGCCTCTTCCTGTCGCGCAAGCGCGTGCTGGCCTACGGCAGCGCCTCCGTCGATGGCCTGCCTTCCAAGATGGACAAGAACGGTGGCGCACAGCAGGCCCAGCGCGCCGAGGCGGCCCGGACTGCCGTGCTCGCAGTGCCGGTGGACGATGTCAACCGGCTCACGCTTGCCGAGAACAGCGGCCGCTTGATCCTGGCGCTGCGCAATCCCACCGACATGTCGGAACCCGATCCGAAACTCTTTGCCGAGTTGCCCACCGCCCTGCAGCCGTCTCCGCCAAAAGCCGGCGAACCGCGCCGCCCGCAACTGGAAGGCCTGGACCGCGCGCAGGCCGGCATCACCACGGCGGATTTCGTGACCGGCGGCAAGCCGGGCAGCGCCTCACGCGTGCCGGCTATTGCTGCTGCGCGGATTCCGACGGCTCGCACCGAAGACTCCCGCGGTGGACTCAAGGTCGAAGTCATTCGTGGCGACCGCAGCGAAACCATCAACTACTGATCAGCAACAAGCGGCATGCCCATGCATGCCACGCAGGAAACGAACTCCATGACGATCGCCCCTCTCGCGAAAACAGCCGGTCCGGCCCGTCCACTGCGTCCAGCACTCGCTGTGCTGTGCCTGCTGGCCTCGGGCGTCTGGCCTGGGGTCTCCGCAGCCGCAGATCCGGCAGAGGCGACGTCTCTTCGCCCCGCACTTCAACTGCGGATCGACGCTGGCACTCAAAAGGAACTGCTGATCGGCAAGGGTATCGAGCGCATGGCCATCGCCGACGAGACGGTGGCCGGTGTCGCGCTCACCCGCCAATCGCCCAACTCGCCGGCCGCGCGCCTCATCGTGACCGGCAAGGCTGCGGGGCGGACCACGCTCATGGTCTGGGAAAAGGGCCAGTCGACCGCCACGGTCTATGCGCTCGAAGTGCGGCGCCGCGCCTCCACGCTCTCTGGCTCGCTCAACAGCATGGCTGCGCACCAGGAAGCGCGCGACGCGGCGATGGCCGCCGGCGGAGAAAAGTCGGCACTGATCGACCGCTCCGTCATCAACGTACGAAGCAACACCGTGCAGGTCGAAGTCAAGATCGTCGAGTTCAACCGCAGCGTGCTCAAGCAGGCCGGCCTCAACATCTTCAGCACGCGCGCCAACTCCAACGGCTTCAGCTTCGGCGTGTTCACGCCGTCGTCGCTGCGCTCCGCAACGTTCGGAAGCGATGGCTCGATCAGCGGTGAATACAACAACCCGCTCGCCCAAGCCTTCAGCCTCCTGTTCAACTTCGGCAAGGCCGGGCTCGGCCTGAACGTCGGTTTCCTCGAGGGCAACGGCATGGCCCGCGTGCTTGCGGAACCGACGCTGGTGGCGCTGTCGGGCCAGAGCGCAAGCTTCCTGGCCGGCGGTGAATTGCCCGTGCCGGCACCGCAGGGCCTGGGCACCACGAGCATCGAATACAAGCCGTTCGGCATCGGCCTCACGCTCACGCCCACCGTGCTCTCGAACGACCGCATCGTGCTCAAGGTGGCGCCCGAGGCCAGCGACCTGGACTACACCAACTCGCTCAGCATTGGCGGTGTCGCGGTGCCCGCGATCAGCACGCGCCGGGCCGACACCACGGTCGAACTCGGCGACGGCGAGAGCTTCATCATCGGCGGCCTGGTGAGCCGCACCACGACTTCGAACGCCGACAAGGTTCCATTGCTCGGCGATATCCCGGTGCTCGGAACCTTCTTCAAGCAGAACAAGTACCAGATGAGCGAAAAGGAACTGGTGATCCTTGTCACGCCGCATCTGGTGAAGCCCATTGCGCGCGGCACGGATCTTGGTCCGTACCTGCCGGGTGGTGCCGAGCAACGCGATGGCCCGGTGTGGCGTGCGCATCTGCTGGGGCCGGCCTCGGGTACGACCGTGCCGGGCTTCTCGCGTTGACGGAAACAACCTTCACAAAGCCAGTGGCCGACGCCATGAACGCTCCACGCGACAGCCTTCCCGAAACCGGTGCGGAGACCTATCTCTTCGCATCGCCGAACAGCAGCCACATCACCTGGCTGACCGACGCACTCGGCCGGCTGGGCGCGGTGGTGATCCTTCCATCCGAGGCCAAGTCGATCGACGAGCGCATCGCCATGCTTGGTCCCGCGGCGGTCTTTCTCGATTTCTCGGGAGACCACGCCACTGCGGCAAGCGAACTTCACCAGCGCCTTAAACGCGAGTGGCCAACGCTGCCGGTGCTGGCGACAGGCGTTTCGGCCGAGCCGGCTTCCATGCTCGCCGCGCTGCGTGCAGGGGTGGACGATTTTGTCGACATGAGCGCACCGCCGACCGATGCGATCAATACGCTGCGCAAGCTGCTCGATCGTCAAAGCAGCATGCAAAGCCGCGCCCGCGGATGCACGCTTGCGCTGCTCGGCGCCCGCCCCGGCATCGGCGTGACAACCCTCGCGGCCAGCCTTTCTCTGATGCTCAACGACCAGCTGTCTCAGTCGGCCACGCTCCCTCATGGTCGCAACACGCGCCGCGGAGTTGCGTTGCTCGATCTCGGGCTGCCCGCCCGCGACGGTCTTCTGTATCTCGACACCCAAAGCGGCTTCAGCTTTGTCGATGGCGTGCGCAACCTGCGACGCCTCGACCAGACGTTGCTGCACACCGCGGTGGCCCACCACACGAGCGGCGTCGCTGTGCTTCCACTGCCGACGAGTCTCGCGCAGGTACGCGAGATCTCGCATGCGGATTCGGTGGCGCTGATCAAGCGGCTCGGCGACTTCTTCGATTTCCAGATCGCCGACCTCGGCGGCTTTTCGACCCTTGACTTTGTCGCCCAGACCGTGAAGGCAGCCCAGCGCAGCTGGGTGGTGTGCGACCAGAGCATCGGTGCGATCGTCTCCACGGCGAACATGCTCAAGGAACTGCGCGCGCGCGGCGTCGAGACTGATCGGCTGTCGCTCGTGGTCAACAAGTTCGACAGCCAGGTCGGGCTGCCGGCCAAGGACATTGCCGAGCGGCTCGAACTGCCGCTGCACCATGTTGTGCCGGCACGCAGCACGCAACTGCTGGCGGCCGCGAGCCGCGGCGAAATGCTGGTGCGCACCGCACGCAACGACGCGTATTCGCAGGCCGTAGCCGGCCTCGCACGCGGACTGAACCAGGAATACATGTCCGAAGCAGGCCAGGCGCCGGCCAAGGAATCCAGCTGGGTCGCGCGAATGTCGCAAATTGCCGGCTTCTGGAAAAGCTCTAGTCAAGGTTGAACCGCCCCATGTCCAACGATCTCGAATTCGCCGACGACGACCAGGCGTTCATCAATTCCCAGCAGTTCCAGGACATCAAGAGCTGGACGCACGACCACCTGCTGAGCCGCATCGAAGAGCTCGGCGCGGAGTTCGGCCGCTGGTCGCGCGCGTCGATCCAGCAGTTCGTCGAACTGGAGGTCGACAGCTTCGTCCGGCTGCGCCGCGTTCCGATCAATGACCGCGAGATGCAGCTCATCTCGGATGCACTGACCAAGGAGCTTGCGGGCTTTGGCCCGCTGGAAGACCTGCTCAACGATCCCGCCGTCGAAGACATCCTGATCAACGGCTACCAGAACGTGTACGTGTCGCGCCACGGCATGCTGGAGCGCGAGACCGTGCGCTTTGCCGATGCAGAGCATGTGATGCGCATCGTGCGCCGCATCCTCGCGCCGCTCGGGCGCCGGCTCGACGAATCCAACCCGATGGTCGACGCGCGCCTGCCGGATGGCGGCCGCATCAACGTGATCATCGAGCCGCTGGCAATCGACGGGCTCTCGGTTTCGATCCGAAAGTTCCGCAAGGAGCCGCTCACGCCGGCCGATCTGGTGAAGCTCGGCACCTTTGACGCGGGCATGGCGCAGTTGCTGGAGATTGCCGTGCGCGCGCGCTGCAACATCCTCGTCAGTGGCGGCACCAGTTCGGGAAAAACCTCGCTGCTCAATGCGCTAGCAACCTTCATTCCCGCGCGCGAGCGCGTCATCACCATCGAAGACACGGCGGAGCTGTCGCTCGGCACCAGCCACGTCGTTCGGCTCGAAAGCCGCCCCGGCGGCTTTGACGGCACGGGCGTGGTGTCGATCCGCGACCTGCTGCGCAACAGCTTGCGCATGCGGCCGGACCGCATCATCGTGGGCGAAGTGCGCGGCGCCGAAGTCATCGAGATGATGCAGGCCATGAACACGGGCCACGAAGGTTCGATGGGCACCATCCACGCGAGCTCGCCGCGCGAATGTCTCTACCGGCTCGAGATGCTCGCGGGCTTCGCCGGCTATCAGGGCAGCGAGGTCAGCCTGCGCCGGCAGATCGCCAATGCCATCGATTTCATCGTGCAGATCGGGCGTCTTTCAGGTGGCCAGCGTCGAATCATCTCGCTGAGTGAAGTCACCGGCGTCAACGACAACGTGGTCGCGATGCAGGAGCTTTACCGCTACGAACCGATTGTGTCGCCCGATGGCGAGGAACGCGATCGATGGATTTCGCTCGGCATTGCGCCGCATTCGCCCAAGATCACGCGCTTCCGCCAGTCGCTGTCGCGGACCCAGCAGGGAGACAACCGTGGCTAAAGTCCTGCTGACAGTGGCTTGCATCGCGCTGCTGCTTGCGGCCGCGGGGCTGCTGCTGTGGCAGTGGGCAAAGGGGCGCCAGGCACGCCAGGCGGCGGAGCGGCACCTGAACCAGCAGATTCTGGCCAGCACCGCCGCTGCGGCGCCGCTGCCAATGCCTTCGAGGGATCCGGCCAACGACAGTCTCATGATGGGCGTGACCACGGACCCATGGCTCAACGCCGACGCAACCACCCCGGCCACCGCCCCCCCCGGGCTTCTTGAAAAGGCCCTGCCCGAATGGCTGATAGGCGTGATCGATGCGCGCACCGCCGCGCTGGGCCTGGCCGCCATCGTGGCGCTGGCCGCGATCGCCGGACTGTTTGGGGGCTGGATCGCGGCGTTGAGTGCGCTCACCCTGTTGGTGCTCCTCGCCGTATTCGCGGTCTGGCTGCGTCTGCAGAAGTTCCGCCGAAAGATGATCAGCCAGCTGCCCGCATATATCGATGCGATGGTGCGGCTGATCACCATCGGCAACTCCACGCAGGCGGCGTTTCAGCTTGCGATCGCCACCACGGAGGCTCCGCTGCGAGCCCAGCTGGAACGTTCGGCATCTCTGGTGCGCGCGGGCATGGATCTGGACCGCGCCTTGCACCAGACAGCCAGCAATGTCCGCATCGAGGAGATGTTCCTGCTGGCCTCCATTCTCGGCCTGGGTGTGCGTTACGGCGGACGCTCCGACCTGCTGCTGGAGCGTGTAGGCAACTTCATGCGCGACCGCGAGCAGGCAGAGCATGAGCTGCTCGCCATGTCTTCTGAAACCCGGCTGTCTGCGTGGATCCTTGGATTGCTGCCTGTGAGCGTGGGCGCCTTCTTCATCCTGACCAATCCCGGCTACTTCCTGGGGATGTGGAACGACGGGACCGGTCGAATGATGGTCCTCTCTGCAGGGGGCTTTCAGTTGTTTGGCGCGGCGCTCCTCTACCGATTGGCAAAACTGACATGACCATGACCTCCGATCAACTGGCGATCGTTAGTCTGACGTTGTTGGCCCTGGGTTTGATGGCTGGCGCTGGCGCGCTGATTGCGGCCGAGTTGCGACGCACACGCAGCGGCAAAGTCATCGACCGTGCCATCCAGCAGGTCGTGACGGCTCCGCAAGCATCGAGAGCCTCCGCCGATTCGACCGCAGAGACCGGCGCCTCGGCGAAGCCGGACATCGAACTGCCGTTCCACTGGCTCGATTCAAGAATCGGTCGGGCATTCGTGGCAGACGAAGACCGGAATCTCATCGACCAGTGCGGCCTTTCCTCGAAGCGCGCTCAGCTGATCTTTCTGGTGACCCGTGTTCTTCTGGCATTCTTTCTTCCCTTTCTCGCCTATGTGCTGTGGAGCGCAGGCCATCAGCAGCGCACTGTCACCATCGTGCTGGCGGTCGCACTCGTCACGGGCTTCATGGCGCCGAAATGGGTGCTCGGACGCTTTGCCGCCTCACGGCGCGAGCGAGCGAACCAGGAGCTTCCGCTGTTCATCGATTTGCTGCGCCTTCTGCAAGGCGTTGGCCTCAGCCTGGACCAGAGCCTGCAGATCATGGCCAGCGACTTCTCGCATGTGCTGCGCGTGCTCGGCTACGAGTTGACCTTGGCCAACAACCTGTACAGCCGCGGCCGCAGCCGCGAGCATTCGCTGCAACGCCTTGCGACCTTGCACAAGAACGAAAACCTGCGCGGACTCGTGTCCTTGCTCGTGCAGGTCGACAAGCACGGCGGCGCCGTACAGGAACCGCTTCGCATCTTCAGCGATCGGCTGCGCGAACACCGGCGTTCCGAAATGAAGGAAAAAATCGGAAAGATCACGGTGAAGATGACTGCCGTCATGGTGACCACCCTGCTGCCCGCACTGGTCATCGTCACGGCGGGCCCCGCCTTTCTTGCGATCTTCCGCGCACTGGGAACCGCCGCCAAATGAAACCATCCGCCCTTTGCATGGGCTTGCAGCCCGCCCGCCGTGTACTGGCTTTCGCCACCGCCGCCGCTGTGTCCCTCTCTGCCGCAGGCTGCGCCGGCCTCAAGGATCAATACGCCGCCAGCGCCGATGCGCAACAGCGCAAGGCTGCCGAGGCGGCTGCGGATACGAAAGCAGGGGCGTCCGTGGACACCCAGGCCACATATCTCAGGCTTGTCGAGCAGATGCAGAAAGAAGACCTGTGGTTTGCATCGCTCGCGCACATCGACGCGCTCGAACAGCGTTGGAGCGTATCGCCCGAGTCCTCGCGCGCGCGTGCTGAAGCGCTGCGCCAGACAGGGCAGGCTGCCGCCGCCGAGACCGCGTACAAACGCCTGATGGGCACGCCGCTGGAAAGCGCGGGCTATCGTGGACTGGGCCTGCTCGCAGGCGCGCGCGGCAACTACGCCGAGGCGGTGCAGTTGCTTTCACAGGCGCAGCGCCGCACGCCGACCGATGCGCTGTTGCTGAGCGATCTCGGCTATGCCCAGCTGCGCGCCGGCCAGATCGACCAGGCGCGGCTTCCATTGATGCAGGCGCTCCAGTTGCGTCCGGACAGCACGCAGGCACAAGCCAATCTTGCGCTCTATCTGGAAGTAACCAATCAGCGGGATCAAGCCACAGCGCTGATGGACGCGAACCGCATGTCCGAAACAACGCGCATGGCCGTGCGCGAAGCGGCGCAGCAGCTGCGTGCACCAGGCGGACTGGCCGCCCCCATCGTTGCCGCGGCACCGGCCTCGACCCGCGGTGAGCCGATTGTTGCGCCCCTTGCTCTCAAGCCGTCCCGGTGGACAGGCGCGGGCAGCACGAGGACTGCGATCCAGACGAATCCGCCGGCGTCGAATGCCGAAGCGCCCTTCTCCCCGAACTCGATCCCACGAGGTACACCATGAACCCCGAATCCACCGAACGGATCGCCTCGCTGCCCGTTCGTGCGGCCTTGACCGCCGCACTTCTCTTCATGGCAACGAACGCCTTCGCGCAAGCGAATACGGGCAGATCAGATGATGCGGGTGCAAAGGCCGTCGCGATGCCAACCGTTGCCCAGCCCATACAGAATCAGGCCGCGCCGGCCGAGGCCGAAGAACTCGACCCACCGCCACTGCTGCTCGGTGATGCGACGCAAAACCTGCTTGCCTGGCAACGCAGCGGAGAAATTGGATCGCCCACGCCCCGGCCTATTGCCGGAAGCGTTGCCAGTCGCAGCTACGAGCGCTACATCAAGAGCTTCGAACATCCGATTCCCGAGCACCTTGGCTCGACGGTGACCAAGTCCAATGGTGGCGGTGGTTCTTCGTCCGGGTCTCGTTAAGCAACGAGCCCGATCCGCGTCGCAAAGAGAAACACGATGGAAATACGCGACCACGCAAAAAACGGGCGTGCCCAGCGCGGGGTGTATGCGATCGAGTTTGCGTTTGTGTTCCTGATCGTCTTTGCGCTGCTTTATGCCGTCATCTGCTACGGCTTCTTGTTAACGATGCGCATGAGCCTGCAGAACGCCGCGGAAGACGGTGCCCGCGCCGGGCTGCGCTATCAGAGCGGGCTGAATACAAGAAAAGAAATAGCCCGCGGTGTGGCGGTCGATCGCTCTGGCTGGTTGCCTGCGTCTCTGAAAGCGAATCTGGACGTCGTGGCAGACATCTGCATCGCTGGAGCAGATGACTGCCAGCAAGAGGAACCTGATTGCAGGTTGGCTTGGAGCAACCGTTGCCAGATGGTCGTCACGGTCACGGTCGACGGCATAGAAGCGCTGTTCCCCGCTTTTCCCAGCTTTGCCGTGCCCGACCGGGTTGCGGGCAAGGCCAGCATGTTGCTCGATGGAAGGTCGTTGTGAAGTCCGCTCGCCTGAAACTCGAACGGGCCATATCTCGCCAACAGAGAGGCGTCGCAGCAATCGAGTTCGCCCTCGTCTTCAGCGTCCTGTTCCTGGGCATCTATGGCCTCGTTACGTTCTGCGGCGTTCTCTATGTCCAGCAAGTTGTCTCCCGGGCAGCGGAGGATGGCGCGAGAGCCGCTCAATTTTTTCGCAGCGACACGCCTGCCGCGGACCTGCAGGCCAATGTTCGAACGGCGATCTACCGGTCGCTGGCACTCTCGATGATTACCCCTGCCGCTGCGGGCACTGCTCCCTCGTCGAAAGAGACATGGCTCCGCATAAAGATGGCCGACGCCCCTCCTGAAGTGAACTTTTCATCTGGCGAGGTTGCAGTGAAAGTGACCTACCCGTACCGGGCCAATCCGCTTTTACCGCCCATTCCTCTCACCGGAAGCTGGATGCCCGACCGCCTGCTTGGCAAGGCCACGGCGACCAGATCCTCTTCGTAGCGGCGCAAGATGCATCCATTCAATCGAAGAACTCCAGGTCGGCAAAGCGGGTCGGTAGTCATCAATTCGGTCATCGCTTTGAGTCTTCTGGTGATCGTTCTCGTGGGCACCGAGCTGGGCTACCTGTTCTTTCTGAAACGCGAACTTCAGAAGACGGCGGACCTCGCTGCACTGGCGGGTGCACAGGTGCTCGAAGGAGATAGCTGCATGACTGCAACGGCGGCAGCAATTGCCAATGCTGCACGGAACTTTCCGACTGGACTGGCCCCGGTCGCAGCAGACAGCGTGGTGTGCGGCCATTGGGATCCCGCATCCAGGCCGACGGCTCCGCACTTCGGGCCGCCGGAGAGCGGCCAAAAATTCAATGCCGTGCGAGTCACCATCAACAGAACTCCGGCGCTGCTGCTTGCAGGTATTCCCGGCAACCAGCCAAGACCTGTTGCCGTCGACGCTTTGGCGGCTCAACGGCACCCGTTAGCGGCCTTGAATATTCGCAGCACGCTCGTCAGCGTGGACACCCAATCTCCTTTGCTCAACGCGGTGTTCGGCGGGCTTTTGGGGGGCAGCCTCAACCTCGACGCTGTGGGTTGGAACGGCTTGATCACCACCGAACTCAAGTTGCTGACTTTTCTCGACGAACTGGCGCTTGAGCTGGGTATCGGGGCCGGGAAGTATGACCAGGTTCTGGCCGCCGATGTTGCGGTGGGCACGTTGGTACAGGCCATGATCAATGCACTCCAACGGAACGGGGGTACGGCCCAAGCGGCGATCGACGCTCTCAACCTGGTGAAGATCGCTGCCAATGCCGCCCCCGCCCAGCCTCTGCTGAAGCTCGGAAACCTGCTGGGCGCGCAGGCCGGCACCGATGCGGCGGGGTTGGACACCAACATTCAGGTTTTCCAATTGCTGCAGGGCGTGGTCCAAGCAGCCAATGGAAAAAACGGGGTGGTCGCAGATGTAAACCTTGCGGGGGTTAGCGCCAGCATCAAGGTGATCGAGCCGCCGCAAATGTCTGCCGTGGGCAATCCGGCACTCGCCAAGCTCAATCCCACCGGACCAAACCAGATCTACGTGCGAACGGCCCAGGTCCGGACATTCTTTTCGATCGATCTGCCAGCCTTAAATGGAGTGAGTGATGTAGCCAACGCCGTTCTTGCAGCGGCTACGCCCGTCACCGATCTGCTGAACAATCTTCTCAGTCTCAATCTCGTGACTGGGCTCACGAACCTCCTCAACTGCGTTCTGGGATGTACGCGAGATGTGACCGACATCAAGATCCTGCCGGCACCGCTGAGGCTCGACATCAGCCTGGATGCAGGGGGTGGTTCATCTCACGTGACGGATTTCAATTGCGCAGCAGATGCAAAGTCACTCACCGCGCAAACGGTTACCTCGATCGCAAACTTGCGTATCGGCAACTTGGGTGCGACAGTTGCGCTTGCAAAGGCCAACGCCTTTGCATCGAGTACAGCGCCAGTGGTCAGCTCGTTACCGATCATCGACATCGGCTCTCAGTCGTGCGTACTGGGACCGCTCGGTATTGGCAAGCTCAGCTGCGATACCGCGCATCGCAAGGCCTTCTACGGCGGCGGCCTCGGACTGAAAGCTGAGCTTCCCATCGGCGCAACGACCCAGTCGCAGTTCTTTCAGAATCCGCCCGACCTGGACGGGCAACCTGCATACCTTGCCATTTCGACGCAGAACGTTGTGAACAGCTTGAGCAACACTCTCTCGGGTTTGAGCAATCTGATGACCACCATTCCGCCAACGGCGCCTAATGGTGGCCTTCCGGGGGTTCTCACAGCGTTGACCAACACACTGAGCGGGGTCGTCACTGCTCTTCAAGGCGTAGTCTCGGATTTACTGGGTCCGTTGCTTGATCCATTGTTGACCGCTTTGCTGGGCGACGTGCTTGGCGCCAGCCTCGCCCAAACGGAAGTCGGTGCCCGCCTGAGCTGCTCCAAGGGTGCCGAACTCGTTTATTGACACGCATAATTTTCGACATGAGTTCCCCCCCCAACTTCGACGAACTCGACCTCTTTGTCTGGGAAGGCAAGGCCGACATCCTCGATCGTATCGCGCGGTGCATGGCGAGCTTCGACGTCGAGGTGATCCGGGCCGACGGCATGCCGCCTCCTCAGCAGGAGCGCGGCACTGCGCTTCGGCCTTCGGTCGCGATCATCAGCGTCACGGTCATCGACGGCGGGGGGCTGGCGCATGCCACCGAACTGCTGCAGGGCATGCCGGTGATCTGGGTGGCCGCGGCTTCGCGGGACCGCGACTCGCGCACTTACCCGCCCGAGTACCTGCACGTTCTGCCCTACGACTTCACCTGCGCCGAGTTGCGCACGATGGTGGCCAAGCTGGTGCGGCAGCTGCGCGCGCGCGACGTGGCGCCGCAGGCGCCCGACGTGCTGGTGGCGCATTCGGAGGCGATGAAATCGCTGCTCGCCGAAGTGGGCGCCTTTGCCGACTGCAACCACAGCGTGCTGGTGCGCGGCGAAACGGGGGTGGGCAAGGAACGCATCGCGCAGCAACTCCATCTCGGGCACCAGCACTACAGCAAGGGCGCGTTCGTGGCGGTGAACTGCGGCGCGATTCCCGACGGCCTGTTCGAGTCGCTCTTCTTCGGCCACACGAAGGGCTCGTTCACCGGTGCCGTGCATGCGCACCGCGGCTACTTCGAGCAGGCGACGGGCGGCACGCTGTTTCTCGACGAGATCGGCGACCTGCCGAAGTACCAGCAGGTCAAGCTGCTGCGCGTGCTCGAGGACAACGCGGTCACGCGGCTGGGTGCCACGGCGCCGATTCGCGTCGACTTTCGGCTGGTGGCCGCCACCAACCGCAACCTGCGGGAGATGGTGGCGAGCGGCGAGTTCCGTGCCGACCTGTTCTACCGGCTCGCGGTGATCGAGCTGCATGTGCCCAGCCTCGAAGTGCGCGGCGAGATCGACAAGATCGCGATCTTCAAGGCGCTGCTGGCCAATGTGCTGGGCGACGAGCTCGAAGCGTTGGGCGAAACGCCGCACTGGCTCAGCGACGCGGTCGCGGAGACCTACTTTCCGGGCAACGTGCGGCAGCTGCGCAACCTGGCCGAGCGCGTGGGGGTGATTGCGCGGCAATTGCACGCGTGGGACCAGAACCTGATCCAGCGCGCCATTGCGCTCACACGCGGCACGCCGACGCCCACTGCAAGCTCTAGCGACAGAAATGGGTACAACGGCGGCGGCAACGGCATCGCGCTCGATGGCAATGGCGACCGCAAGGGTTGGAACAGCAGCGAGCGCAACCGCATCATCGCGGCGCTGGAGATCAACGACTGGAAGCGCCAGGACACCGCGCAGCATCTGGGCATCAGCCGCAAGGTGCTGTGGGAAAAGATGCGCAAGTATCAGATCCTGGACGGCGAACCCGGCATCCCCGAGGATGCCTGAGCCCACCCCGGCTTACTAACGGATCGCCAGGCGATCGGCTCGGCGCAGCGGCGGGTTCGATGCGGTCGCGGCGGCGCCGCGGTCGGTCACGGGCTCGCTGGCACAGCTCGCATTGCTCGAGATGCACAGCGCGGTGAGCAGGCCGTCTTCGCTCAGCGCGGGGCGGCCCGGCGGTCCGAAGATGCGGTCGATCCAGGCATTGCTCGCATCGGGATCGATCCGCAGCTCACCCGTGGTGCGTGCAAGGCGCAACTCGCTGATGCGAAGGTCGAACACGGCATCGACATAGTCGAACAGCAGGTTGTAGTAGTCGAGCTGCGCGTCGAGCACGGCGGGCAAGGTCTCGCGGCCGAACTCCATCAGGCGGCGCCGGCCTCGAAAAGCCTGGCCCGAGGTGCTGACGGCTTCCATCAGCTGCCGTTCGCGTTCGCGTCCGGACACCGTGCGCGACCATGAGGCCGACGTGAGTTCCAGCAGGTTGAGCTTCACGCCCTCGAGCTTGGCTTCCTGGTTGGCGACTTCGGCCAGTGCCGACTTCAGCCGCAGTTGCCGGTCGAAGCCGTTGCCGAAGTTCCAGTTGAGCTCGAAGGCCGCACGCGTCGGGTCCTGCGGCGACACGCCGCGCGGATCCTTGCTCTTGACGACCACCGCGTCCACCGTCGGGTAGATGCTCGCTTCCTGCTGGTCGACCAGGGCCTGGGCCCGCGCCACGCGGCCCTTGGCTTCGGCGATCTCGGTGCTGCGTTCTTCCGCGCGCCGCAGGGCTTCGTCCTGCGAGGCGATGCGCCAGAACGCAGGTGCCGCGAGCACGGGCAGCGAATCGGTGTTGGGCGTGAACTTGAAATACGTGTTGAACTTGGCCAGCGCCTCGTCGCGCTGGGCCTGGAAGTCGGACTCGCGTGCGGCCACGCTCGCGCGGCGCGCGGCCGCCATGTTCAGGTCGTTCTCGCCGGCGGCGCCGAGCGCAACGCGGCGTGCTTCGGCTTTCGAAAGCTCGGCCACCACCTCGGTGGATTTGCGCGCGATCTGCTTCTTCAGGTCGAAGCGCTGCACCTGCAGATAAGCGGTCAGCGCATCGAGCACCACCTTCTGCGACGTAGTCACCACGGCCTCGTCGTCGGCCTGGTTTCCCGCTTCGGCAGCGCGCACCGCGGCGCTCATGGCGCCGCCGTCGATCAGGCTTACGCGCGCCTCGGCGGTCAGCACGGTGTAGTTCTCGCTCCTGGCATTGGCCGCGCCGCTGTTGTAGGTGCCGGACGCGGTGCCCATCTTGAAGCGCGGGTAGCGGGCCTTCTTCGCGGCATCCACGCCAAAGCTGCTGGTGTTGGCGGCGGCCTGCGCGGATTGCACTTCGGGGTAGTCCTGCGAGAGCAGGATGAGTGCCTGCTTCACGCGCTGGGCATAGCTCGCGGCGCCGATCGAGGGCGCGGAAAGGCGGCGTGCGGCCATCAGCTGCGCCGGCACTTCCTGCTGTTCCTGCGCGATTGCGCCCGGCGGAATCGCGAAGCTGGCGCACAGTGCCGTGCACAGGACACCGCGGCCCATTCGGCGCCGGCCCGTCAAGATGCTCGCCCTCATGGTTCGCGGAAGGCTTCGCGCCGCAGCTTGAGCACCGGACGAAGGATGTACCAGATGAACGGATCGGTCCCCACCTTCAGGTCGACCTCGGATTCCATGCCGGCGGTGATGCGGTTCTCCGGCTGCCCCACATAGGCCTGCCCGGTGCTGATCAGGATGCGGTAGTAGGGTGCCGCGTTGGCAATGGCCGGGTCGCGGTCGGCATCGGCGGCCACCAGCGTGACCTTGCCTTCGACGGCGCCGTAGCGAAGGTAATCGTAGGCCGTGACCTTCACGCGAGCCGCCTGGCCCACCTCGACAAAGCCGCGGTCGTTCGGGTTCAGGCGCGCCTCGATCATGACCTCGTCCTTGTCGGGCACCACTTCCATGATGGCTTCGCCGGGCTTGATGACCCAGCCCGGGCTGCCGCTGCGCAGCCCCTTGACGATGCCGTCGGCAGGGGCCTTCACGATCGTGCGGGAGCGCTGCGTGCGTGCGCGCGCCAGGTCTTCGCTCAGGCTCGCGAACTGGCGCTCCACGGTCGCGAGTTCGTCCGATGCGCGGCGCCGGAATCGACCTTCGGCCTCGGCCATCTTGGCCTGCGCCTCGGTGATGGCCGCGCTGGCCGAGATGGCGCCCTGGCGCGCCACCGCCAGCTCGCTTCGCACGCCCTCGACCTGCCTGCGCTTCTCCAGCACCTCGACCTGTCCGACCAGCTTTTCGCTCAGCAGCTGCTCCGAGATTTCAAGTTCCTTCTGCATCAGCGCCAGGCGGTCGTTGAGGCCTTTCACCTTGGCCTGCTGCTCGAGTTGCTTGCTGCGTGCCTGTTCCAGGCCCGACACCGCGCCTGCCATCACGCCGCGCTGCTCGAGCGCGCGCGCTTCGTACGCGCCGGCTTCGCCTTCCAGCACACTCGCGTCGATGTCGGCGGCAAAGCTCTCGCGCCTGAGGGCCTGGCCGCGGCTCTCGGCCATGAGCCGGACGCGGGTGGCCAGCGTGGCGGCATGCCGCGCGGTGAGTTCTTCGAGGTTGAGGCCGCTGCCGCCAAGGTCGATCTCGACCAGCGACTGGCCCTGCTTCACGCGGTCGCCTTCCTTCACCAGCACGTTGCTGACAATGCCGCCTTCCAGATGCTGGATCGACTTGACGCGGTCCGATGGAATCACGCGGCCGGGCGCCACCACCACGGTCTCCATGGGAAAGCCCAGGCCGACCACGGCCAGCACCGCGACCACGCCGCCGATCACCCACTGGCGGCGCCTGCCCTCGGGCGATGCATGCGCCGCGCGCCTCTGGTCTTCGTCCTGAAGTATCTGCGGCAGGTCTGATTTCAATTCGCGGTCCCCGTTGCTCTTGTCTTCAATCGATGGGCTCAAGCCATGGAACGGTTCGCGGCGTTGCCCTGCGGCAGCGCCTCGGCATCGTCGCCGCTGACGGCGGAATCGCCCAAGGCCACCAAGGCCTTCTTGACCCCGAACAGCTTCGGCACCATGACGGCCGCCGTTCCCTGTTCGACATTGCCCTGCCCCGTCACGTGATAGACCACGGTGGCTGCCGAGACGATGCGCAGCGAGTGCGTGACCACCACCACGGTGCGCACCTTGGCCACCGCAAGCAGCGTGGCGAGGAGCGTGCGTTCGCTCTGGAAGTCGAGGTCGTTGCTTGGCTCGTCGAGCACCAGCACCGAAGGCTTGCGCAGGAAGCTCATGGCCAGCGCGAGCTTGCGCCGCTCACCCACCGAGAAACCGGTGCCGCCCTCGCCGACCACGGTGCGGTAGCCGTCGGGCAGCCGCGAGATGAAGTCGTGCGCGCCCGAAAGCCTGCAGGCCGCCACCACCTGCTCGTCGCTCTGGCCGGGAGCGGTGCGGCGCATGGTGTCGATCAGCGGCCCGCCAAACCAGTAGACCTCCTGCGAGAGATAGCTGATCCAGCGCGAGAGCTCTTCGCGCCCGAACTGCGAAAGATCGTATTCGCCGATGCTGATGACGCCGCGCGTGGGCGTGTACAGGCCCGAGAGCAGCTTGACCAGCGTCGACTTGCCGGCGCCGTTGCGCCCGACGATCACATGAAGGCCGCCCGGCCCGATGTCGAGATCGACGTTCTCAAGCACCGGTTTCTGCGCACCTTCCGTGAAGCTGAAGCTCACGTCCTTCAGCGTGACACGGCCGAGCGGTTGCGGCAGCGTCATGCCCGAGGGCGGCTTTTCGACCGGCTCGCAGAGCACCTTTTCGAGCCGCTTTGCCGCTTCCTTCGCGGCGGCCAGAGAACGCCAGCTCGACACCAGCCCGGCCACAGGCTGCAGTGCCTTGAGCGCCAGCATGTTCGAGGCGACCAGCCCGCCGACCGTCATCCATTGCTCCATGACCGACACAGCGCCCACGCTCACCACGATGACCGAGAACACCGTCAGCAGCACTGTGGTGCCGTCGCGCGCGCTTTCGATCTGGCCGTTCTTGCTGAAGCTTTCGCCCAGCCAGGCGTTATAGGTCTGGCGCCACATCTCGATGGTCGGTCCGTCGTTTGCCTGCGTCTTGAGCGTTTCGCGCGCGTTGCAGATTTCCGAGGTCATGCGGTCGAGCCCGCGGCCGCGCTGCACTTCCTCGACGCGGCCGGTGCGCACCTCGTCGGCCCACCACCAGGCCAGGAACGCCATGATGGCAAGGAACAGCGCCACCACCGGCAGCACGGGCAAGGCCACGATGCCGATCACCACCAGCGCGAAGATCGCCATCGGCAGGTCGAAGATCGATTGCGCCAGGCCGCCGGTGACGGTGCCGCGCACCGAGGCCACGTCGCGGAAGTACTGGTGCCAGATCGAGGCCGGACGCGCCTCGAGCGCACGAAGCGGGCGGTTCAGCATCGAATGGAGCAGCGCCCCCGAAACGCCGTGGTCGATGATGGCGCCCGCGTTGCGCAGCAGGCGCGAGCGCCGCGTGCGCAGCCAGAACTCGATGCAGAGAAAAAACAGGATGCCGCTCACCAGCGCGGCCAGCGTCGAGACGCCGCTGCGCGACAGCACGCGGTCGTAGACCTGCAGCAGAAAAATCGAAGGCAGCAGGCCGAACAGGCTGATGGGCAGCGAACGCCATGCCGCGCTCTTCACCAACGGATAGGCAGCCCGGAACGCGGTGTGCAGCGCACCCGCGTACGGACTGGCACCGGGCTCCTCGGGCATTTCGGCCACCAGCTGGCTGGGCAAGAGAAACTTGATCATGGGAAGAGGCCGATCCGTTCGGCAATGACGCCTGCGTCATTATCAACTGTTACCCAACTGTTACTAGGCAAAATATCACGTTACGCGCCGCTGCATCGGGGCGCCCGCCGCAGCTTCGCGGCAGATGCCTCGCTACTGCCCGCGGCTTGTTCGGCGATGGCTTCGGCATGCGCACAACCGGCCGGTGCTTTCGCTTGCGGCCGGGCCTCGTCCAGCGGCCATCCCTTGGCCAATACCAGGGCGACGTTGGCGCACAGCAGCATGCAAAGCAGCCATGCGCAAAGCAGTTGCAGCCAGCCCAGCCACCAGCGGCCCGGCGGCGCTGCCTTTGGCTCGAAGAACAGGGGCAGGGGCGCGTTCAATTTCATGGCAATGCTTTCAATACACGGGCCAGCCGGGACAGGCCGACGCCAGCGGAACTCTTGGCCAGCACCCAGTCGCCCGGCTGCAGCAGGCCCCCGAGCGCGGTCGACAGGTCGGACACATCGACGAACCAGTGCGACCTGACCTTGGTGCGGATGCGCGCGTGCAGCGCACGCATGAGCGGGCCGCACAGCAGCACGCGGTCAGGCTGCGATGCGAGCAGTTCCGGCTCGAGCTCGAGGTGATGCCGCTGCGCGGCCGGACCGAGCTCCTGCATGTCACCAAGAATCGCCACGCGCCGCGCCGGCTCGCAGGGCGCCTGCGACAACAGCTCGAGCGCGGCACGCATCGAGCTCGGGTTGGCGTCGTAGGTCTCGTCGATCAGCTTGAAGCTGCCGCCGCCGATGTGGATGGTGTGCAGCGCGCCACGCCCGCCCGGCGGCTCGAAGCGCGCGAAGGGCTCGACTGCGGCAGACAGCTTCAGGCGCATCGCCTGCAACGCGGCCAGAGCGGCCACCGCGCTGGCGCCCATGTGTCGCCCCGGCGCATTGAGGCGAAGCTGGAATGGCTCGCCGAGCACAAGGGCCTGGACCTCGCCGTGATCGAACGCGAGCAGCCGCATGTCGGCGCCCTTGTGCTCGCCATAGGTCACGATCTGGAGCTGTTGCGCCATCGCGGCCTCGGCAAAGGTCGCGAACTCGGGAAGGTCGCGGTTCAAGACGGCAGTGTCGCCAGGTGCCATGCCTTCGAAGATGTGGCTGTCCAGGCGCGCGGCGGCCTCCGAGGGTCCGCGGTGTTTCTGCGAAGCGGATGAAAGCCCCGTCACCACCGTCACCATCGGCCGCACCAGTTGCGTCGACGCGAGGATGTGCGGCGAGCCCATCTCCAACACCCAATAGGCCGCGTGCCGCGGCATGCAGGTCAGGTTCCAGGCGAGGCCCGAGGGGAGGCTGACGTTGCCCTCGGGCCGGCCGACTTCGCCCCACACCGCCAGGGTCTCGGCCAGCATCGCGGCCACGGTGCTGCTGCCGGCGCCACTGCCCAGCACGCCGCAGACACGCCCGCCGAACTCGGTGCGCGCATGCGCGCCCAATGCCAGCACGGCCTGCTGCACGTTGGCAACCTGGAGCACGGGCACCCGCTTGTCCAGATGCGGTGCGGCGTCGGCGCACAGCACGGCGGCCGCAGGCTGCAACACGCCCTTGAGCGCCACGGCGGCCAGCGGCGCCCTGGCGGGCCGTGCCTGGTGCTCGAACACCACCCGCCCCTTGCGCAGGAAGGAGCGTTGCGCCACGCCGCCGGCGCGCCAGCCATCGTCCGGCCTGACCACCCATTCGCCGCTGGTCACGCGCGCCATTTCGCTCGCGGTCCAGGGAGCGCCGTCGTCTTTCACGCTGCCGGCACCGGGCAAGGCTCGCCGCTCCAGCAGGTAGCGGTGATAGGCCACGAAGCCGGACACATACTGCGCCACGTCGTCGATGCGCACGCGGAACGCGTGATGCCGGATGAAGAACGCGCCGGCGATGGTGGACGGCCGCCGGAAGTACATCGCCATCTCGGGCCAGAAGAAGCCGTTCTGCAGATAGTGGGCGCGGTACTCGAGCGCGCGGTAGAACTTCTCCGTGTCGAGCTCGTCGAGCAGGTGCCGCATTGCGGGCATGCCCTCGAGCCGCTGGAGCATCTGCTGCGCCGCCAGCATGAGCTCGAGCAGCGTGGGAAAGGTGGTCTTGCGGTCGAGCACGAAGTCCAGGTACCCGGCCACGTTCTGCAGGCCGAAGCGAAAGTACTTTTCCTGCGGGCTCCAGCGCGTGAGTTCGTTGACGCAGCAGCTCAGCCAGTGGTCGTGCGCCTGCCAGTGCTGGCTCGCAATGAAATGGTCGAAGGCCTTCTCGACCACCACCAGCCATCTGGCATCGCGCGTGAGGTCGTACAGGCGCATGAGGCCGACGGTCGCCTGGCCGTCATGGAAGACAGCGTGCGAGGCCTGCTTCAGCTGCAGGTCGGCGGCATGAAGCACGTGGTTGAAACGGCCCGTGGCGGCGTCCTGCAGCCATGCGATGCCCAGCGCCAATTTCTCCAGCAACGGCAACCAGTCGCGCGTGTCCATCGTCTCGCAATACTTCACCAGCGCGAGCACGCAGGCGGCATTGCCGCCCAGCCTGATTTCTTCACCAGTGTCGATGAGGAAGGCGAGCTGGGTGCCGTCCGCGAGCCTGTAGTGGCGTATGAGCGAATTCGCGAGATAGTCGAGCGCGTGGTCGATGGCAGCACGCAGCTTGTCGTCCCGCGTGAGCTCCCACGCCTCGATCATGGCGTGGAGCGCACCCGCGTGGCGCGACACGTCATACGTGGAAATGCGGCGGTCGAAGCACGGAAAGTAGCCGTACGCAAACAACCCGTCGCCCTGCACCTGGCGCGCAAGATAAGCCGAGCCGCTGCGCACGAGTTCGAGCACCGACTGCGAATTGAGCGCCGGCGCCTGGCGCCGACCGGCATCGAGCCCCGTGCCGACGAGCTTGTGCACGACGCCGTCCGATTGGCAGAAGACACCTGCGGTCGCAAGCAGGTAGACCGGCTGGTCCGCCGGCAAGTCGAGCAGCGGCGCACGTGCGAAGCGCGCCTGGCCGTAGACCTCGAAGTTGCGCGCATTGACCACCGCATGCGCAATGGTCGAGTCGCCGCACAGCATCGCGTTGGCGTTGAGTTCCTGCTCGGTGAACGCGATCTCGAAGCTCTTGTCGAAAGCCAGGCCAAGGCGAAAGTAGTTGCGCTTGACGGCGGCGAGCTGCGCCTTGAACTGCGCCCAATCCATCGGGCTTGCGCCCTCGACCCAATCGATGCGCAGCCATGGCGAGACCAGGCCGTATTCGCGCACCCGGCGCTCCACGGCCTCGGCGCCTTCGCGCCACGCGGCCTCGAACCCGGCCGCACGCGCGTGCACCACGTGCGCGCGCTGCGAACCGTCGCTCACCGAGAAGAAAAGCGTGAAGGCCGGATAAGGCGCCGGCAGCGCCGCACATACCGAGACCAGACGCTCGTGGCAGGCCTGGAGCTGGTCGGAGAAGGACATCATTCGGCCCCGATCGAATACGGAAGCCCGGCCGCGGCCGTCATCTGCTCTCGCTTTGACGTGGCGGACCGGAAGCTCCCCTCGAAGGCATCGCGGTTCTCCGGATCAGCGGTAGCTGAATTCGGCTCTGCGATTGAGCTGATAGCCCTCCTCGGTGGTTGCGGGGGACGCGGGTTTTTCCATGCCCCAGCTGACGGCCTCGATGCGCTCGCCCGGCACGCCAAGCTGCGTGAGCGCACGCTGCACGGACTCGGCTCGGCGCTGGGCCAGCGCGAGGTTGTATTCGCGGCCGCCGCGCGAATCGGTGTGGCCTTCGATCATCACCTTGCTCGCGGGACGGTTCCGGAGAAAGTTCGCGTGCGCTTCCACCACGCTGCGGTACTGCGGCTTGACGTCGTACTTGTCGAAGTCGAAATACACGATCCTCGCCACGCCGACCGGGCCGTTCTCGACCGGCGGCGCGGGCGGAGGCGGCTCCACCTTCGCGACCGGAGTGCCCTTGTTCGAGTAGTAGTAGGTAGCGTCTTCGCGCCCGCTCTTGATCGCCGTTCCGCAGGCGGCAAGGCTTGCCGCGAGCGCGACGACGGTCAATATCCGATAGCTGCTGCTGTTGTTCATACCCAAATCCTTTCGAGGGACAGGCCGACACCGGCCTGTCCCTGGTGCTGTCGTTCTTCTTCTCCTCTACTGCCTCTTTGTTGCTTAGCCCAGCAGGCCGTGCAGGATGTTCGTCACGGGCGTGAGAACGTTGCCGGTCCCTGCGGCTTGATCGACCAGGCTGGTGATCGGGGTCACCACGTCGGTCACGATCGGCGCCGCTTCCGCCACGGTGTCGAGCACGCCGTGGACCGTTTCAATCGCCGGAGTGAGCGTCGGGGTCGCGCCAGCCAGGATGTCGGTCACCGGCTCGGCCACCTCGGACACGGCGGAGACCACGGGTTCCAAAACTTCTCCGACAGTGCCTGCGGTGTCCAGCACCGGATCCAGGATGTTGGCAACCGCGTTGCTGCCCCCAGGGCGCCGCCGAGCAAGCCGTCGCTGCCGAGCAGGCTGCCGACCAGCCCGTCGTCACCGAGAAGATCGCCGCCGAGCAGGCCACCCGCCACGCCGTCCTCGCCGAGCACGCCGCCCAGCAGGTCACCGCCAAGCAAGTCGCCGCCCAGGAGATCGCCGCCGAGCAGGTTGCCAACGAGGCCGTCTTCGCCGAGCACGCCGCCCAGCAGGTCACCGCCAAGCAAGTCACCGCCCAGGAGATCGCCGCCGAGCAGGTTGCCGACAAGGCCGTCTTCGCCGAGCACGCCGCCCAGCAGGTCACCGCCAAGCAAGTCGCCGCCCAGGAGATCGCCGCCGAGCAGGTTGCCGACAAGGCCGTCTTCGCCGAGCACGCCGCCCAGCAGGTCACCGCCAAGCAAGTCGCCGCCCAAGAGATCGCCGCCGAGCAGGCTACCGACAACGCCGTCTTCACCGACCAGGCCGCCAAGCAAGCCGTCGCCACCGAGCACACCGCCCAGCACGCCGCTGTCACCCAGCAGGTTGTCGACCAGGCCGTCGTCGCCGAGAACGCCGCCGAGGAGGCCATCGCTGGCAAGGAGACTGCCGAGCGCGCCGTCGCTGCCCAGCAAACCGTCTTCGCCGAGCAGGCCGCCGGCGAGGCCTTCGTCGCCGAGCACACCGCCCAGCAGACCATCGCCGCCCAGCACACCACCGGTCAGACCACCTAGCAGGCCGTCTTCGCCGCCGAGCAGGCCACCCAGCGGGCCGTCTTCGATCAGGCCACCCACCACGCCATTCGCGCCGAGCAGGTTGTCCACCACGCCGTCCTGGCCGAGCAAGCTGCCCGTGAGGCCTTCGCTGCCCAGCAAACCGGCCGCCGTGCCTTCTCCGCCAAGCAGGCCACCGACCAGGCCGTCGCCGCTGAGCAGGCCGCCCACCGGACTGTCGCTGCTGAGCAAGCCGCCCAGCAGGCCGTCTTCGCCCAATGGTCCGCCGAGCAGGCCGCCCAGGGCACCGCCATCGCCCAGCAGGCCGCCGACGAGGCCTTCGTCGCTCAGCACGTTGCCAAGCAGTCCGCCGATGGCGCTGTCTTCACCGATGAGGTTGCCAACGGCGCCGTCGTCGGCGAGGAGCCCGCCGACCAGGCCGTCTTCGCTCATCAGGGTGCTGACGAGGCTGTCTTCGCCGAGCACGCCTTCGACCAGGTCGCCGACCAGGCCGCCATCGCCGACGAGGCCATCAACGACGCCATCCACACCGAGCGCCGTGGTCACGCCGCTCAGGATGCCGTTGTCGCCCACGAGGTTGTCGATGCCGTTCTGAAGCGCATCCGTGAGGTGGTCGACTTGGCCGACCAGCGCTCCGGTGGCGCCTTCGCCGAGCAGGGCGTCGACGATCGGGCTTGCGGCGCCCCCGACACTGCCGACCACGGTTTCGCTGAAATCGTCCACCGGATCGAACTGGTTCGGATCGTCCCGCGTGAAATGTTCGCCGAGCACCGGAGACACCAGGTCATCGACCAGGTCGGTCGTGCTGTCGATGACGCCTGGCACCGGGGTGAGCGAACCACCGAGGCCCAGGTTGTCGTCGGTCGAGCCCACCACACCACCCGCGAGGGCATCGCCCGGATCGAGCAGGTGATCGCCGTCTGCGTCTGCGTCTGCGTCGGCGTCTGCGTCGGCGTCGGCGTCTGCGTCTGCGTCTGCGTCTGCGTCGGCGTCGGCGTCGGCGTCAGCGTCAGCGTCGGCGTCGGCGTCGGCGTCGGCGTCAGCGTCGGCGTCGGCGTCGGCGTCGGCATCGGCATCGGCATCGGCATCAGCGTCGGCGTCGGCGTCGGCGTCGGCATCGGCATCGGCATCGGCATCGGCATCGGCATCGGCATCGGCATCGGCATCGGCATCGGCGTCGGCGTCGGCGTCGGCATCAGCGTCGGCGTCGGCATCGGCATCAGCGTCGGCGTCGGCGTCGGCGTCGGCGTCGGCGTCGGCGTCAGCGTCGGCATCGGCGTCAGCATCCGCATCGGCATCTCCGTCATCGCCGCTGCCAAGAAGGAACGGAATCGTTCCACCGTCGCCCCCACCGCCGCCGCCCAGGGCAGCGCCAAGCCCGGCGGCACCCAATGCGCCGAGCGCGAATTCGCCCAGCCCGAGACCGCTGCCGGCCGCGACCTTCTTGGTCACTGCCAGTGCGGCCGCCTCGGCATCGCTGTCCGGCGGCGTCACTTGCAGGTCGCCCGAGGCGACGTCGACGTTCACCTGTTCAAGGCCGCCGGGCAGCTTGGTCGAACCGATGGTCGCATCGGTGCCGCCGGTGAATACGCCGGCCAGCGGCGCCTTGTTGCTGGCCGAGCCGGGAAAGAGAACGTTGGCCTGCCCGCCTTCAGGGACGATCACGCGATCGCCCGCGATCAATGTCTGGTTGCCGTCCACCGGAATGCGGACACCGTCCCGCATCACCGCGACGCCCGGCGTAGCATTGGACAATGTGCCCACGCCGGCAGGTGCCGTCGTGGCGGCAGGCGCCGGCGAGCCGGTCACGATGGGTGCGCCCAGCGGTGTGCTGGTGGCTTGAGCGATGACCACAGGAGCGACGCCACTGGCGGCAAGTCCTTCGGTCGATGGGGTCGGTGCTTGTGGTGCGTTCATGACAGCCTCTGTGACAAAAGATGCGTGTACAGGGGCAACTAGCGTGCCGATTCGTTACCGCGCTTCGATATCGGCCCATCCAATGACGCAAGCTATTGATTCATATAGATATTTATTTAAAACGGGGCGTGCGCGCCGGCGTTGAAAAAAGCCTCCGGAGCGGCCTTTTGGCACTTCGTTACGTAACGATGTAACGTCTCGCTACCGGAACATCGACCTCCATTTCTCTTCTTCAAACAGATATGTTCAACCCCTCCCAGGAAGACGTGCGCCGCTTCTTTTGCGATGTGTACGCCAAGCACCGCCAGGGCTTGCCGATGGAAGCGCTCGAGACGATTGCCGCGGGATGGATCGATGCGCACCCCGAATACCACGGCGACCTGGCCGATGCCGATGCGGCGGTGGCACGCGTGTACGACGGCTCGAACGGCCGGGAGAATCCGTTTCTCCACCTGTCGATGCATCTGTCGATCAGCGAGCAATGCTCGATCGACCAGCCGCGCGGCATCCGCCAGGCCGTGGAGCTGCTGGCGGCCCGCCGCGGTTCGCTGCTCGACGCGCATCACGAGGCCATGGAATGCCTGGGCCAGATGATGTGGGAGAGCCAGCGCGCCGGCCGGCCGCCCGACGGCGACGGCTACGTGGCGTGCGTGCAGCGACGAGCAACAAAAGACTAGGCGCATCCGCAGGGCTGGATCGCTACTCCTGCGGCTTTCTCCTGGGCTGCGAAGGCGGCGCGCCCTGCTGCCTGGCACCTTCGCGGAGCAGCGCGGCCATGGCCGCACGCAAGGCCGAGGGCTCTGCATCGCTGCGCAGCAGCAGGCCCACGGGTTCGTCGGTGCCGGCGGTTTCGATGCGCAGCCGGACCAGGCGTTCGTCCGCCAGTTCGCCGCGGGCGGCGCCAAGCGGCGTGATCCAGACCGCGTCGGACACCGCGAGCAGGCCGCGCGCCACCGCCACGTCGAGCGTCTGCAGCGCGTTGGCCGGAAGCACCAGGCCGCGCGCCGACAAGAAACTTTCCGTGTTGTGGCGCGGGATCGTGCCCTCGCCATACACCACCAGCGGATAGTCGAGCACCGCCTGCACCGACACCGTCCGGGTGGACCGGGCCACCAGCGGATGGCCCGCGCGCACGGCAAACACCAGCGGCTCGGTGTAGAGCAGCTCGAAGCTGAGCCCGCCCATGAGCCGCGGATCGCTGATGCGGCCCACCACCATGTCGAGCTCCCCGGCGCGCAGCTCGTCGAGCAGCACCGGGTTGGCCGCGCTCTTCACCACCACCTGCACCGACGGCCAATGCTCGCGAAAGCGCGCGAGCGCCATGGGCAGCAGGGCCGGCCCCACGCTCGGCAGGGTGCCGATGCGCAGCCGCTCGACCCGCTCGCCCGAGGCCGGCGCCACCGCCTGCGCGCTGGCATCGAGCGCCTCGAGCACGCGCAGGGCATGGGCCAGCAGCTGCTCGCCGGCCGGTGCCAGCCCCTGTACGCCGCGCCGCCCGGCCTTGCTGCGTTCGACCAGGCGGGCGCCGACGATGGCCTCGAGCTCCGAGAGGGTCTTGGAGACCGCCGGCTGGCTCAGCGAAAGCCGCTCCGCGGCGCGCGCCAGATGGCGCTCCTGCGCCACCGCGACCAGGCAGCGCAGGTGCCGCAACTGCACGCTGCGCACGAAGTCCTGGCGAATGTCGGCAGAGGTTTTCAATTACCTTTGGTTATTCAAAACAGATCAATCTTCAATTTACATCATCGAACGGGACTTCTAAAGTCTGGCTTCCATATATTCCGATTCGTCCCACGACAGGAGAGACAACGCATGTTGACCCCAACCAAGGCATCCCCCGCCATCCTCACCCCGCGCGACTGGCAAGCCCACCCCTCTTACATCTATCCCGGCTACAAGTCGACTGTGAAGCGCGGGCCGCAGAAGCCCCTGGTTCCGCTGAAGGCCTCGCTGGGCGAATTGCAGCAGCCGGTCTACGGGCACGACAGCATCGGCGCGCTCGACCACGACCTGACCCGCAACGCGCGCAGGAACGGCGAGCCGCTGGGCGAGCGCATGATCCTCACCGGGCAGGTGCTGGACGAGCGCCGCCGCCCGGTGGCCAACACGCTGGTCGAGATCTGGCAGGCCAACGCCGCGGGCCGCTACGTGCACAAGGTCGACCAGCACGATGCGCCGCTCGACCCCAACTTCCTGGGCGCGGGCCGCTGCCTGACCGACAGCGAGGGCCGCTACCGCTTCCTCACCATCAAGCCCGGCGCCTATCCCTGGGGCAACCACCCCAACGCCTGGCGTCCGCAGCACATCCATATGTCGCTGTTCGGCCAGAGCTTTGCGAGCCGCCTGGTCACGCAGATGTACTTTCCCGGCGATCCGCTGATGCAGTACGACCCCATGATCACCGGCACGCCGGAGCGCTACCGCAACCGGCTGATTGCCGACTTCAGCCTCGACGTCACCGAGGAAGGCTACGCGCTGGGCTATCAGTTCGACGTCGTGCTGCGCGGCGCCGACGAAACGCCGTTCGAAAACCGTTGAGCCAGAAGGAGACACACACCATGTTGATGAGCGCACAGGAAGCCGACTTCGGCCAGACCCCCTCCCAGACCGTGGGCCCCTACTTCGCCTATGGCCTCACCGCCACCCAGTACGGCTACGACTTCGACCAGCCTTTCGACGCCGTCGTGGCGCTGGACAACGCCACCGGCGAGCGCATCCGGCTCGAGGGCCGCGTGATCGACGGCGACGGCAACCCCATCAACGATGCGCTGGTCGAGATCAGCCAGCCCGATGGCCAAGGCCGCTATCCGCAGACGCCGGCCGAGGCCCGCGAGATCGGCTTCCGCGCCTTCGGCCGCGCCGGCACGGGCATCGATCCGCAGAACCGCTTCGTGTTCCACACCGTGAAGCCGGGCGCCGAGTCGCCGGGCGAAGCCCCGCATGTCAACGTGATCGTGCTGATGCGCGGCCTCTTGCTGCATGCCTTCACGCGCGTGTATTTCAGCGACGAGGCCGAAGCCAACGCCAAGGACGCCGTGCTGACCAGCGTGCCGGCCGAGCGCCGCCACACGCTGCTTGCGGAGCGCGTGGAGCAAGGCGGCGCGGTGAGCTACCGCTTCGACATCCGCATGCAGGGGGCCGACGAAACGGTGTTCTTCGACGTCTGACCGGCATCGCCCGGACGCAAAAAAGCCCGCTTCGCGCGGGCTTTTTCATGGGAGCGGGAAGTGGCGCTGCTCGGGCTGCGCCTGCCGCTGCTTGTTATTGTGCGCCGTGGTGGATGCGCGATTCCGGCACCGTCTTGAGTTCGCCGGGCAGCGAGCTGATGTAGCTGGCGAGCGTCTTCAGTTCGGCGTTGGTGAACTTCTTGGGCTCGACCTGCTGCGCCATCACCGCATTCGAACGGCCCAGGTGCGCGTTGTTCTTGACGCGGTACGACTTGAGCGCCACGAAGAGGTAGTCGGCATGCTGGCCGGCCAGCTTGGGCACCGTGCCGTCGTTCGGCGTGTTGAAGTTGGCGCCGTGGCACTTGGTACAGCTGTTGTCCTTGTCGCGCGACACCAGGGCCTGGACGTTCTCAGGCATGGGCTTGGCCAGCGTGGCCGGCGGTGCGTCGCCTTCCTTCAGGCCCAGCTGGCTGTAATAGGCGGCCACATCGGCGATGTCCTGGTCTTTCAGGGTGTCGGCAATGGCGCGCATGGTGGGGTGCTTGCGGTCGCCAGCCTTGTAGGCGTTGAGCGCAGAGGTGATGTAGCTGGCGCTCTGGCCGGCAATCATGGGCACCTTGTGGATCTCCGGAAAACTGGCCTGGTAGCCAATGATGCCGTGGCAGCCCACGCACATCGCAACCTTCTTGGCGCCGTCCTGGGCATTGCCCGTGACTTGCTGGGCTTGCGCCGAGACCGTCACGCAAGCGACAGCGAAGGCAAACATCGTGGTCAACAACTTGTTCATTTTGCGCGCACAATCTCGTGGAGATACAGTTTTTCGAATCAACATTCGATTATATGCAAGGGTCCCCCGGGAACCCCTGCCGGCCGACCAAAGGCCGCGCAAAGCGAATCGAGTGTGTTCTTTTCTCCACCCGGCCTCCTCCACCTGCTTGCGTTCCACTCATGAAATTCAAGGGCTCAGACAACTACGTCGCCACTCAGGACCTGATGCTGGCGGTCAATGCCGCCATCACGCTCAAACGCCCGCTGCTCGTCAAGGGCGAACCCGGCACCGGCAAGACCATGCTGGCGGAGGAAGTGGCGGACTCGCTCGGCCTGCCGCTCCTGCAGTGGCACATCAAGTCGACCACCAAGGCGCAGCAGGGCCTGTATGAATACGACGCCGTGAGCCGCCTGCGCGACTCGCAGCTCAAGGACGTGGACGGCGGCGAACGCGTCAGGGACATCCAGAACTACATCGTCAAGGGCGTGCTCTGGCAGGCCTTCACGGCCGACCAGCCGGTGGCGCTGCTCATCGACGAGATCGACAAGGCCGACATCGAATTTCCGAACGACCTGCTGCGCGAAATCGACCGCATGGAGTTCTATTGCTACGAGACGCGCGAGCTCATCCGCGCCAAGCACCGGCCGGTGGTGTTCATCACCTCCAACAACGAGAAGGAGCTGCCCGACGCCTTCCTGCGCCGCTGCTTCTTCCACTACATCAAGTTCCCCGACGCCGAGACGATGAAGCACATCGTGGCGGTGCACTTTCCCGGCCTGAAGCAAGCGCTGCTCACGTCCGCGATGAAGACCTTCTACGACGTGCGCAACCTGCCCGGCCTGAAGAAGAAGCCTTCCACCTCCGAACTGCTCGACTGGCTCAAGCTGCTGGTGGCCGAAGACATTCCGATCGAGGCCCTGCAGAGCAAGGACGACAAGGTTGCCGTGCCGCCACTGGTGGGCGCGCTGCTCAAGAACGAGCAGGACGTGACCCTGTTCGAGAAGCTCGTCTTCATGCAGCGCAACAACCGATGAGCCAGCCCCCGCCCGGCCGCTCCGAAGGGGGCTCGCACCGCAGCGCGAAGCACGGAGGTTGCCTTTGACCCGCCAGGCGCCGCATCCGGTCGGCCAGCTGCTCAAGCTGGGCGTGGCGCAGGCCGTGCTGTTCGTGGCCGGTGCGCTGCTCGGCCGCTGGATCGGGCTCCAGCTGGGGCTGGATGCCTTCGGGCCCAACGGCTACGGCAACCGCGAGATCTTCGGCATCCTGCTGATCGGCGTGGGCGGTGGCGGCGGCGTGCAGCTGGCCCGGGCGTGGTACGACCGCAAGTACGGCAAGCCAAGAGGCTGAAAAAACAATCCTGAGGGGTGTTGAAGATGGCGTTCGTCGAACCTGTCACGCTGAAGGCCCGCGACCTGGCGCTGGTGCCGCTTTCGCTCGATCATGAAGCGGGCCTGCGCGCCGCCGCGGCCGACGGCGAACTCTGGAAGCTGCGCGTCACCTCGGTGCCGGAGCCGCACGAAACCCGCGCCTACATCGAAACCGCCCTGCAGGGCCGCGAAGCCGGCCACCGCTTTGCATTTGCGGTGACCGAGGCCGAAAGCGGCACCGTGCTCGGCAGCACCAGCTTTCACGACATCCTGCCGGCGGTCGGGCGCGTGGAGATCGGCTACACCTGGTATGCCAGGCGCTGCCAGCGCACGCACGTCAACACCACCTGCAAGCTGCTCATGCTGACGCACGCCTTCGATACCCTCGGCTGCAACGTGGTGGGCTGGCGCACCGACAATTTCAACTTCGCTTCGCAGCAAGCCATCGAGCGGCTCGGCGCAAAAAAAGACGGCGTCATTCGCGGCCATGCCATGCGCCGTGACGGCACCATCCGCGACACCGTCATGTACAGCCTGCGCTCGGGCGAGTGGCCCGAGGTAAAGGCCCAGTTGCTCTATCTGCTCGACAAGCCGCGAAGCTGAAGAGAAGCTCAAGGAAAGCCCGACCATGCTGATCGATTTCTTCTACACGCTGCGCTCGGCCAAGCTGCCGGTCTCTGTCAAGGAATACCTCACGCTGCTGGAGGCGCTGCAGGCCGACGTGGTGGGGCCCAACTCCGACGGCGCCTTTGGCCTGGACGACTTCTACTATCTCTCGCGCACCGCGCTGGTCAAGGACGAGAAGCACTACGACAAGTTCGACCGCGCCTTTGCCGCCTACTTCAAGGGCGTGGAGATGCTGGCCGACTTCACCAAGGAAGTGCCGCTCGACTGGCTGCGCAAGACCCTGGAGCGCGAGTTCACGGCCGAAGAAAAAGCCAAGATCGAGAAGATGGGCTGGGACGAGCTCATGGAAACGCTCAAGAAGCGCTTCGAAGAGCAGAAGGAACGCCACGAGGGCGGCAGCAAGTGGATCGGCACCGGCGGCACCTCGCCTTTCGGCCACGGCGGCTACAACCCGCAGGGCGTGCGCATCGGCGGAGCGGGCAAGAACAAGAGCGCCGTGAAGGTGTGGGACCAGCGCGCCTACAAGGACTACGACGACAGCCAGGAGCTCGGCACGCGCAACATCAAGGTGGCGCTGCGCCGGCTGCGCAAGTTCGCGCGCGAAGGCCATGAAGAAGAGCTGGACCTGGACGACACCATCCACTCGACCGCGGCCAATGCCGGCTACCTCGACATCAAGATGCGGCCCGAGCGCCACAACAACGTCAAGGTGCTGCTGCTGATGGACGTGGGCGGCACCATGGACGAGCACATCCAGCGCGTGGAGGAGCTGTTCTCGGCCGTGAAGACCGAGTTCAAGCACCTGGAGTTCTACTACTTCCACAACTGCGTGTACGACTTCATGTGGAAGAACAACAAGCGCCGCTTCTCCGAGAAGTTCGCGACCTGGGACATCCTGCGCAAGTACAACAAGGACTACAAGCTCATCTTCGTCGGCGACGCGACCATGAGCCCCTACGAGATCCTGCAGCCCGGCGGCAGCGTCGAGTACAACAACGAGGAAGCCGGCGCCGAGTGGGTCCAGCGCCTCACGCATGCCTTTCCCAAGTTCGCCTGGATCAACCCCGAGCCGCAGGGCGTGTGGCAATACCGCCAGAGCATTGCCGTGATGCAGCAGCTCATGTCGAACCGCATGTACCCGCTCACGCTGCGGGGCCTCGAAGACGCGATGCGAATGCTTTCGAAGTAAGGCGGCGTGCGGCATCCGCCTGTGTGTCCGGATGCTTCCGGAGCCGGCGCGCCTTGCTGTCAAAATCCGCCCATGTTCAGGGTGGTCCCAGTCCTTGCGCCGGCGTGGTTGCCGGCTTTGCTTTTTTTCGGCGTCCTGCTTCTGCAAGGATGCAGCCTGCTGCCGAAAAAAGAAGCCGCCACGGACGCTGCCGCTCCGGCCCTGGTGCGCAGCGGCGACACCGCCGCCGATGAAACCGGCAAGGACGGCGACAAGGACGCACGGCGCGCTGCATTCACCGTCGACGTGCGCGGGCCCGACAACGTGCGCGAATACCTCGCGCTGCACCTGGAGATCCAGCGCTACCGCGAGCTCGACGACCTGGGCGCCACCGAGATCTCGCGGCTCATGGTGGCGGCGGAAACCAACGCCCGCGAACTGCTCGGCACGCTGGGCTACTTCACGCCCACGCTGACGCTCGAGCTCAACGAAACGCCGGCCGGCACCAAGGCCCCGCGCGAGATCGTCATCACGGTGGAGCCCGGCGAGCTCACCCGCGTGAGCAACGTGCAGCTCGGCTACGGCGGCGCGATTGCAGACGACCCCACCGCCGAGGCCCAGCGCGACTCGATCCGCACCGCCTGGGCGCTGCGGCCGGGCCAGCCTTTCACCCAGCAGGCCTGGGACGACGCCAAGACCACCGCCTTGCGCAGCCTCACGGCCAAGCGCTTTCCCACCGGCAGCATCGAGGTGAGCCGCGCCGAGGTCGATGCCGACCGGCAGGAGGCCCGCCTCAGCGTCACCTACCAGTCGGGCCCGGCCTACCGCTTCGGCCCGCTGGTGCTGCGCGGCACCGAGCGCTACGACGCGGACGGCGCGCGCCGCATTGCGCAGCTTCCCACCGGCACGGACTACGACCAGCAGAAACTGCTCGATGCCCAGCAGCGCCTGGCCAGCAGCGGCTACTACGACTCGGTGTTTCTCACGCTCGACACCGAGAGCGGCACGCCGCTGGCAGCGCCCGTGATCGCGCAGCTGCGCGAAGCCCCGATGCAGAAGGTGGTGCTGGGCGCCGGCTTCACCACCGACAGCGGTCCGCGCCTGTCCGTCGACCACATCCACAACCGGCTGCCGCTGCTCGGCTGGCGTGCCGTGTCGCGCCTGTCGGTCGACAGCGACGTCAAGTCGCTCTCGACCGAATGGAATGCGATTCCCGACGATCGCGGATGGCGCTGGTTCGCCGGTGCCGGGCTCAAGAGCGAGACCTCGGGCAGCTACGTGGTCGACAGCGGCCGCGTGCGCAGCGGGCGCAGCAAGTCGAGCGGCCACATCGACCGCAGCTACTTCCTGCAATACGACTACGCGCAGAACCGCGGCACCAACGCCCCGCCCTCGGCCTCCGCCGTGACCGCCAACTGGGGCTGGACCAGCCGCTACTTCGACGACAACGCGCGGCCCACGCGAGGCTTCGGCCTGGCGCTCGAACTGGCGGCGGGCTACACCCTGACGGGCGAACAACTGCCGTTCACGCGCACCTATGCACGCTGGCTCGGCGTGCTGCCGCTGGGCTTCGCGGAGGGCCGGGACGCCGCCACGCTGGCGCGCCGCAGCCGGCTCCAGCTGCGGGCCGAAGCCGGCGCCGTGTCCGCCAGGGACAGCGCGCAGATCCCCTCCACGCTGATGTTCCTGACCGGCGGCGACACCACGGTGCGCGGCTACAGCTACCGCCAGATCGGCACCGTGCGCGACGACGGCCAGGTCGTGGCGGGCCGCTACCTCGGCGTCGTGAGCGTCGAATGGCAGCGGCCCTTCGTCTACAACGACAAGCTCACGGAGTGGGAGAGCACCGTCTTCGTCGATGCCGGTGCCGTGGCCGACAAGCCCGGCGAACTCAAGCCGAAGGTCGGCGTGGGCGTGGGCGCGCGCTGGCGCAGTCCGGTCGGGCCGGTGCAGGCCGATCTCGCCTACGGCGTGGACACGCGCAAGTTCCGCCTTCACTTCCGCCTCGGCTTCACCTTCTGACGCGCGCCCCATCGATGCAGACAGATGCCGAACTCCAGCCCGACAACGCCGCTCCGCGGGCACGGCGCTCGCGCACGCGCCGCGCGCTGCGTGCGCTGGGCTGGACCGTCTCCGGCTTGCTGGCCCTGGTGCTCGTCGTGGGCGCGGGCGCATGGTGGTGGCTCGGCTCCAACCAGTCGCTGGCCTTCGCGCTCGCCAAGGCCGCGCGCTACCTGCCCCCCGACCAGTCGCTCGAGAGCCGCGAGGTCACGGGCTCGCTGCGCACCGGCGGGCGCATCGGCTGGCTGCGCTGGCAAAGCGAGAAACTGGCCGTCGAGGTGCACGACGCCGACATCGGCTGGCAGCTTGCGCCGCTGTTCCAGCGCAAGCTGCAACTTGGCGAGGTGCATGCGGCGCAACTGCTCATCGAGCGCCGCGGCCCGCCGAGCGACACGCCCACCGAGCCGCTCGAACAACTCGCGCTGCCGATCGAGGTCGACCTGCCGTTTCGCATCGACGAAGTGCGTTGGGCCGGTCCGCCGGCGCTGCAGGCCAATCAACTTGCCGGCAGCTACCGCTACACCGCCGCACACCATCAGCTGGAGGTCAAGGGCGTCGACTTTGCCGAAGGCCACTACAGCGCGCGCGTGAACTTGCAGGGCCCCGCGCCGATGGCGCTCGACGCCACGCTGAACGGCCGCGTGAAGGCGCCGCTGGCCGAAGGCCGCAGCATCGACGTGCTGGCCGAAGCCGCGATCAAGGGCAAGCTCGCAGGCACCGATGCGCGGCTGCAGACAGCCGCCGAGCTGAAGCCTGCCGAGCCCGACGCCGAGGCGCCCATGGAAGCCAAGCTGCAAGCCAATGTCGCGCCCTGGCTGCCGCAGCCCGTCATCGATGCGAAGGCCGATCTTCGCAACGTCGATGCGGCCACGCTCTGGCCCGGTGCTCCGAAGACGCGCCTGACCGGCACGGTCGAACTGCAGCCCGATGCGGCCACCGGCCCTGCCGCCTGGCAGGCCTCGGCCAGCATCCGCAATGCGGTGCCGGGGCCTTGGGACAAGGGCGCGCTGCCGCTCGAACAGGTCGAGGCGCGCGTGGGCTTCGACGGCACCAACTGGACGATTCCCGAAGCCATGCTGCGCGCAGGCGGCGGCCGCATCGAAGCCCAGGGCCGGTGGAGCCCCGCGCCCGCGCCGTGGCAGGTGCGTGCCACCGTGCGCGGCGTGCGCGCGGGCCTGCTGCACAGCGAGCTTTCGGGCGCGCCGATCAGCGGCACGGCGACGGCGCAGCAGCGCGAAGACACCATCGGCTTCGAACTGGCGCTGCGCGCCGAGGGCGGTGCCGGCAGCAGGGCCATGCCCGGCTTCGGCCTCGACCGCGTGCTGGCCCAGGGCCAGTGGAAAAACCAGGTGCTGGACCTGCGCACCCTGCGCCTGGAGGCCGAAGGCGCCAGCATCGAGGGCAAGCTGCAGGTGCGCGTGGCCGAGCAGGCCGCGAGCGGCAAGCTCGACCTGGCGCTGCCGGGCGGCAGCGCGCAACTCGAAGGCCGCATCGCACCAGCGCAAGGAGGCGGCGACGTCAAGGCGCGCATTGACGATGCCGACGCCGTGCAGCGCTGGATCGAGGGCCTGCCCGAGCTGTCGAAGGTGTTCGCGGGCAAAACTGCCAAGGGTTCGGCGCGGCTCGACGCCAGTTGGCAGGGCGGCTGGCAGACCATCCAGCGCCGGCTCGAGAACCCCGCAGCGCCGGCCCAGCGCGGCATCGCGGAGCCCAGCCTGAAAGCATTGCTCGGCGTACCGCGGCTCGAGCTGCGCATGCCGCCCGCCAACGGAAACGGCAATGCAGCGGCCACCACCACGGTGCAGCTGAAAGACCTGCGCGCGGACCTCGCCGGCAGCCTGGCCCAGGCCACGCTCGCGCTGCAAGGCGAAGCCACCACCGGCACGCAAAAGCTCACGGTCGATGCACGCGCGAGCGGCGGCCTTGCGGGCGCCAACCATTGGCGCGCTGCGCTCGCCAGCCTGCGCCTGCAGGCCCAGGACAGCGCGCGGGCCGGCGCGGCAGCCGCGCCCTGGACACTGGAACTGGGCCGCGAAGTCACCGCCACCATCAAGACCAGCGGAAGCGGCAACACCGGCCGCCTCGATCTCGAAGCCTCCGCGGCCACCGCCACGCTGCGCGGACCGGCGCCCGGTACCGTTCGCATCGAATGGCAGCCGCTGCGCTTCGCCCGCAGCGGCGTGGCGCCCAACCAGGCCTTTCGCGTGCAGTCGAAAGGCAAGCTGCAGGGCCTTCCGATGGCCTGGGCCGAGGCTTTCGGCGCCAGCGCCACCTTCAATGAACTGGGCGTGAGCGGCGACCTGATGTTCGACGGCGACTGGGACATCGACGCCGGCGACACGCTGCGCGCCCATGCGCGGCTCGCGCGCCAGAGCGGCGACATCCGCGTGCAGGCCGGCGAGGCCGCGCTGGTCACGCGCATCACGAGCCGCGGCACCGGCACGGCCAGCGAGCGCACGATGAACTCCGCCACCGCGGGCGGGGCGATCGCGCCCAGCACGCCCGCCGGCTTGCGCCAGGCCGAACTGCGGCTCGATGCGCAAGGCGAGGCGGTGCGCGCCACGCTGGCCTGGGACAGCGAACGCGCGGGCAAGATCGACGCCGAGCTCAACACGCGCATGCAGCAGCGCGCACAGGGCTGGCAATGGGCGGCCGATGCACCGCTGGCCGGCAACATCAAGGCCACGCTGCCGAACCTCGGCGTGTGGTCGATGCTTGCGCCGCCCGGCTGGCGCATCGCAGGCACGCTGGACGCCGATGCCGCGCTCTCGGGCAACCGCACCACGCCGCGCTGGAACGGCACGCTGGGCGCCGACAAGCTCGCACTGCGCGCGCCCGTCGAGGGGCTGGACCTGCGCGATGGCCGCCTGCGCGCCACGCTCACCGGAACGCGCGTCGACATCACCGAATTCACGCTCAAGGGCGGCGCCGGCACCACGGCGCGCATCGCGGGCCAGAGCGGCAACCGCAGCACCGCCGCCAGCCAGGCCGGCACCGACGGCGGTTCGCTCACGGCGCGCGGCGACATCGGCTGGAGCGCGGACGGTGCGTCGGGCACCGGCATCCGCATGGCGCTGCAGGCCGACCTGCGCGCGCTGCGCGTGCTGGTGCGCACCGACCGCCAGGTCACGCTCTCGGGCAACCTGCAGGCCCGGCTCGACGGCGGCCAGTTCAGCGTGCGCGGCAAGCTGAAGACCGACCGCGCGGTGATCATCCTGCCCGACGAAACCGCGCCGAGCCTGGGCACCGACGTGGTCGTGCGCTCGGCCGCCAAGGACCGCGAGGCGGCCGAACAGGCCCTGCGCGAGACGGCGGGCAACGAAGCGCGTGCCGCCCGGCCGGAAACCGCGAAGCCGCCCGACATCGCGGTGAACTTCAACCTGGGCGACGACTTCGCTGTGCAGGGGCGCGGCATCACCACGCGGCTCGAGGGCGACCTCCAGATCCGGAGCACCAAGCTCAATGGGCCGCCGCGCATCACCGGCGAAGTGAAGACCGTGAAGGGCCAGTACCGCGCCTATGGCCAGCAGCTCGACGTGGAAACCGGCGTGGCCCGCTTCAACGGGCCGTTCGATAATCCCGCGCTCGACATCCTCGCGATCCGGCCCAACATCTCGCAGCGCGCCGGCGTGCAGATCACGGGCACCGCGCAGTCGCCGCGCGTCAAGCTTTACTCCGAGCCCGCGCTGTCCGATGCGGAAACGCTTTCGTGGGTGGTGCTGGGCCGCGCCTCCGCCACCAGCGGCGGCGAATCAGCGCTGCTGCAGCAGGCAGCGCTCGCGCTGATCGGCCATGTCAGCAAGGGCGGGAGCGGCGGCAGCCTGGCGAGCCGCTTCGGGCTCGACGAGCTCGGCTTCAAGGGCCCCGGCAATGGGGGCGACCTGCGCGAGTCGGCCGTGACGCTCGGCAAGCGGCTGTCGAAGGATTTCTATCTCACCTACGAACGCAGCGTGGGCGGCACCTTCGGCACGATCTTCATCTTCTACGACCTGACGCAGCGGCTCACGCTGCGCGGGCAGGCCGGACAGACCAGCGGGCTCGACCTGATCTACACGCTGAAGTACGACTGAGGTCCGGGTCTGCCGCCTTGACCGCGGAAATTCAGGGGATAAGAATCGTCAACGCCCTTCTAACAAGGAACGACGATGCACGATGATGGAGACAAGGGCGAGTGTTCCCCACTGGACCGTCAGAAGTACGACCCTCCGGGGTACTCGCGAACCACGTTCTTGCGCAACGCACTGCAGTGCGTCATTGCAGTCATCGCAGCCGGCGCGGCGGCGGCGTCCATTCCCTACTGGGGAGGCGATGACTTTCCGCTGATGAGCCTGATCATCTACGTCGCGGGCATGGTGTTCATCGCCATGCCGCTGTGCCTGTACTACGAGTCGCTGCTCCAGTCGCACCAGGAGCGGGTCGAGCGCGCAAGGCACATGTTGGCCACCTGACAGCCAATACCCGACAACCTAGCCGGCCGGCTTGGCCTTGACGACCTGCCTCAAGCCCTCGAGCGCAGGGTCCACGATGGCCGTGTCCGCGCCCACCGCATACACCGCGTAGGCCGGATAGAGAAACTCCGGCGTGTTGGGCACGCGGCGCAGCCGGCCCGACTCGAGATGGCTGCGCACCACGTCATGCCGAAAGTAGCCGGTGCCGCCCGCCGCCAGCAGGTACTCGCGGCCGAGCGGCCCGAGCCCCGCACTCACCGCGGCATTCGAGAGCTCCGGATAGGCAAGGCCATGCTGCGCCGCGAACTCGGGGCCCCAATCGACATACACATAGTCCGCCGGCCGCGGCACGCGCGGGCGCTGCGCGGTGGTGACCATGACGAGCTTCTCCTCGATGAGCAATTCCACGCGCAGGCCGGGCCGCTGCTGCGGCGCATAGGCGATGGCGATGTCGAGCACGCCCGCGGCCACCTTGTCGAGCAGGTCGTGCGGAAAGCCCACCTCGGTACGAAGGGCCAGCTGCGGCGCGGCGGTGCGCATCCAGAGCAGCCATTGCAGCAGCAGCGGGTCCCACAGGCTGATCTCGCATCCGATGGCGAGCACGGCGCGGCTACCGCTCGGCACCGCGACCTGGTGGCGGGCGCGCTCCCACACCTGCACCAGCGTGGTGGCGTGCGGCAAGAACTGCTCGCCGGCAGCGGTCAGCACCGCGCCCGCCTTGTTGCGCACGAAGAGCGGCCGGCCCAGCAGTTCTTCGAGCGTTCGCACGCGCGCGCTCACCGAGGTCTGCGTCACATGCAGACGCTCTGCGGCACGCTGGAAGCTGCGCGTGTCCACGATCTCGAGAAAGGTTCGGGCGAGGTTGATGTCCATGCCGTATCTGTTTTTGAATGCAATATTTTTGCACTCAACTGGCAATTAATATCGTTTTACTTGCAGCGAACGCAGACCGAAGATGAAGGCATTCAAAAGCAACCAGGAGTTGATCAATGCCCACCCTTCGCCAGCCATTCAATGCCAGCGCGTCCGAAAGCCTTGTGGATGCGTTCAAGGCACTTGTCGACGAAGCCCTGATGCTCGCTGAGGCGCTGCTGAGCCCGAACAAGATCATCGGCGAGGTGGAGCAGATGCGCGCGCTGCAAGCCGCGGCGGACAACATCGAGGCCACCGATCCGGCACGCGCCGAGGCGCTGCGCTCGCGCGCCTCGCGCATCGGCCTGCGCTGAATGGCGGCGAGCGGCGCCGCTGCTGCGAACTATGAAGAAAGCCGGCTCTCTTCGATGTGCTTGCGCCGCATCGGGCGCAGGACGAACCACGCCATGAGCGCCGCAGCCGCATTGACGGCGCTGGCGGCAATGAACACGGCCTGCCAGCTGCCGGTGGCGGCGGCGAGCATGCTCGACAGCGGCACCAGCAGCGAGGCCGTGCCCTTGGCGGTGTAGAGCATGCCGGCGTTCGATGCCGCGTACTTGGAGCCGAAAGTGTCGGCGCAGGTCGAGGGAAAGAGGCTGTAGATCTCGCCCCAGGCAAAGAACACGATGCCCGTGAGCACGACGAAGAGGATCGGGTTGTGGCCGTAGTGGTAGAGCATCAGGATGCCCACCGATTCGAGCGCGAAGGCGATGAACATCGTCTGCTCGCGCCCGATCTTGTCGGACACCCAGCCGAAGAAGGGCCGCGTGAGCCCGTTGAGCACGCGGTCGATCGCGAGCGCAAAGGTGAGCGCCGGCAGCACCAGGCCCATGATGTTGACCGGCACGTCCATGATCTTGAAGTCCTGCGCAATCGGCGCGAGCTGGGCCGTGGCCATCAAGCCGCCCGCGGCCACCATCACGAACATCGCGTACATCACCCAGAAGACGGGCGAGCGCAGCACCTCGGAAGGTGCGTAGTCGCGCTGCGACTGCTGCACATTGCGGCTGTTCGAGCTCTTGGCATGGTCGGGCGCGCGGGTCAGCGCCCAGGCCAGCAGGAAGACGATCAGGCCCTGCCCGATGCCGAAGTAGAGAAACGCCGCCTCGTAGCCGCTGGTCCTGATCATCGCGGAGATAGGGATGATCGTCAGCGCCGAGCCGGCGCCGAAGCCCGCCGCCGTCATGCCCGCCGCCAGGCCGCGCCGGTCGGGGAACCACTTCAGCGCATTGCCCACGCAGGTGCCGTACACCGCGCCCGCACCGATGCCGCCGATGGCCGCGGCAATGTAGAGCAGCGGCAGCGTGGAAGCCACCGAATTGATCACCCAGCCCAGGCCGCACAGGATGCCGCCCACGATCACCACCGGCCGTGGACCGAAGCGGTCGACCAGGTAACCCTCGATGGGCACGAGCCACGTTTCGGTGAGCACGAAGATCGTGAAGGCCACCTGGATCGCGGCGCGGCTCCAGCCATGCTTCTCCGCAATCGGATTGACGAAAAGCGTCCAGCCGTATTGCAGGTTGGCGATCATTGCCATGCACACGATGCCGATCAGCAGCTGGCCCCATCGGTAGGCCTCCGATCGGGTCGCCGTGGCGCCGTGGGTTCCTGCGGGGGAATACATCGCCGGGTTGGAACCGGCGATCGTGGTCGTAGGCCGAGTCATGGGTGTTCCTTTGTCTTCATGTTGTGTTTAGGTCCGACGAAGTCGGTAGCTGGTCCGGTCTGTCGAATGACCGGTATCCGCGCGAGAACGACTGTCGGACGGAGCGCCTCAAAAGCTCTTGACCACAGTCAAGTTCCGGACAACCTCAGCCCCTCGATGACGCGCGATTTGTCCAGCGAGGAATGCATGCGCGAACTGGTCTTCTGGCACCGCCCGGAGCGCGCATGGCGAGTTGCCGTCATTAGGGGTAAACCCTATAATTGAGCGCAGTCATTCGAACTTTCCGGAAGCGCTCCATGAACAACGCCGCAGTGAATTCCCGCGCCCTCGAGAACACCGCTTCGCCGAGCACCCACGAGACCCTGCGCGAGCTCATCGCCGCCATGCCCATCGTGATCTTCGCGAAGGCCGCGCGCGCCGCGCTGCAGCATTCCACCACCGCCCGCGCACGCTGATCGCGCGGGGTTCGCCCTGCCGGGGACGGTGCGCAAGGCACCTCTCCCTGCCGTGTTTTTTCAAGCCGGGGGGTCGAAGGGCACGATCTGCGAAATGAGCGCCGGCCCGTCGGCGAGCAGAAAGTCCTTGAAGGCCTGCGCCACCGGCGGCAGCCGCTTGTTGCGGCGGTGCACCACGTACCAGTTGAGCATCAGCGGAAAGCCCTCTACGTCGAGCACGCGCAGGCTGCCGGCGCGGGTCTCCTGGCTGATGGTGTGCGCCGACACGAAGCTCACGCCCATGCCCGCGATCACCGCCTGCTTGATGGTTTCGGTGCTGCGGATCTCCATGGCGATGTTGATGCCGCGGAGGTCGCCGCCAAAGCCCTCCTCCATCGAATGCCAGGTGTCCGAGGCCTTCTCGCGCACCACGAAAGGCTCGCGCATCAGCCGCTTCAACGGGATTCTCGGCACGCCCACCAGCGGATGGTTGGGCGCCGCGACGATCACGTAGGGATGCGGCGCAAAGGGCTGGTTGATGGTGTCCAGGTCGGTCGGCGGGCGCACCATGATCGCCAGGTCAGTGAGGTTCTCCGCGATGTGCGTCATGAGACCTTCGCGGTTGTGCACCGTGAAGTTCAGAGTCACGCCGCGGTGCCGGCTTGCAAACTCCACCAGGAGGCGCGGAAAGAAATAATCGCCGGCGCTGATCACGCCCACGTTGAGCTTGCCGCCCGAGACACCGTTGAACTGCAGCATCGCGTTCTCGGCCGCCTCGAACTGCTGGATGATGGCGCGGCTGATCTGCAGCAGCTCGGTGCCCGCGGGGGTCAGGTAGATCTTCTTGCCGAACTGCTCGAACAGCGCATTGCCCGCATGCTCTTCGAGCTTGCGCACCTGCGTGGACACGGCCGGTTGCGTCAGGTGCAGCTCTTCCGCCGCGCGCGAGAAGCTCAGCAAGCGCGCCACCGATTCGAACACTTTCAACTGGCGCAGGGTCGCGTGCTTCATTCGGAAAAAGGGGGTCGCTGCTTCGATCGAGCGGGCATGGTAGCGCGCACCAGGCCTCGCGCGTGCGCCGCCTAGGGTATTCGCGCGACGTGCAGCAGGTTCGTCGTTCCCGAAAGCCCGAACGGAAGGCCGGCCACCACCACTACGTCGTTGCCCGCAATCGCGAAACCTTCGGTGCAAGCGACGCGGCAGGCGCACTCGATCATCTCGGCCACGTCGTGCACGTCGTCGACCAGCACCGCATGCACGCCCCACACCATCGCCATGCGGCGCGCCGTGGCCACGTCGGGCGTGAGGCTCAGGATGGAAACGGCCGGCCGCTCACGGGCGGCGCGCAGGCTGGTGAAGCCCGACGAGGTGTAGGTGACGGTGGCGGCGGGCGCCAGCAGCGCGGCCACCTGGCGCATCGACGCGCAGACCGCATCGGCGGTGGTCGACAAGGACGCTTCGTGCGTGGCGTCGATGCCGATCCGGTACGACGCATCGGCTTCCACGCGCGAGATGATGCGGTCCATCATGGCCACCGCTTCGAGCGGATACTTTCCCGAGGCCGATTCGGCGGACAGCATGACCGCATCCACGCCGTCGTAGATGGCAGTCGCAACGTCGGACACTTCGGCGCGCGTGGGCACCGGCGCGGCAATCATCGATTCGAGCATCTGCGTGGCCACCACCACCGGCTTGCCGCGCTTGCGGCAGGCGCGCACGATGAGGCGCTGCAGTTCGGGCACGCGCTCGGGCGGCAGTTCCACGCCGAGGTCGCCGCGCGCCACCATGACGCCGTCGCACAGATCGACGATCGCATCGAGGTGGTCGATGGCCGCGGGCTTCTCGAGCTTGGCCATGATCCATGCGCGCGTACCGATGATGGCGCGCGCCTCTTCGATGTCTTCGGGGCGCTGCACGAAAGAGAGCGCCACCCAGTCCACGCCCATGGCCAGGCCGCAGGCCAGGTCGTCGAGGTCCTTGGGTGTCAGCGGCGAGATCGGCAGCAGCACGCTCGGCACGTTGACGCCCTTGCGGTCGGAGATCGGGCCGCCGACCAGCACCGTGGTTTCGGCGAAGTCGGCGCCGTGGCTGTCCACGCGCAGCCGCAGCTTGCCGTCGTCGAGCAGCAGCTCGGTGCCGACCTCCAGCGCCGCGAAAATCTCCGGATGCAGCAGTGGCGCGCGGCGTGCATTGCCGCTCGTCTTGTCCATGTCGAGGCGCAAGCGCGACCCCGCATCGAGCTGCGCGCGGCCGCCTTCGAAGGTGCCCAGCCGCAGCTTCGGGCCCTGAAGGTCGAGCAGCACGCCGATGGGCCGGCCGAACTCTTTCTCGAGCCGCCGGATCGTGTCGAGACGGCGTGCATGGTCGTGCTGCGTGCCATGGCTGAAGTTGAGCCGGAACACATCCACACCGCGCTCGAACAAGGCACGAATGGCCGGCTCGTCGGTGGTCGCGGGGCCCAGCGTGGCCACGATCTTCGCGCTGCGTGTACGTCGCATCATCCGTTCCATTTCATCGATCGATCACAGCGCGCGCACGGCGCAGAATGCGCAGCCTGGACAAGGCTAGCTCGCCATCTCATGAAGGCAGACCCGGCCGCGCTGTTCTTCCATCGTACGCGCCAGCAGCTTGACGAGCGAATACACGGTATCGATGTGCGGCGTCGGCGTTTCGGTGAGCCGGGCCAGCTCGACCACGGCGCCCACCAGCGCGTCGATCTCGGGCGCGCGCCCGGCCTCCACGTCCTGCAGCATCGAGGTCTTGTGCTTGCCGACCTTCTCGGCACCGGCAATGCGCTTGTCGAGCGTCACGCGAAACTCGATGCCCAGCTTGTTCGCCACCGCCTGCGCCTCGCGCATCATCGCCGCGGCCAGGTCGCGCGAGGGCGGGTATTGGCAGATGTCGACGAGCGTCGAGTGCGAGAGGCTGCTGATCGGGTTGAAAGTCAGGTTGCCCCAGAGCTTGAGCCAGATCTCGGCACGGATGTTGTCGAGCACCGGCGCCTTGAAGCCGGCCGCGCCCAGGCAAGCCGAGACGCGGCTCACGCGCTCGCTCGACGAGCCGTCGAGCTCGCCGACCGGGAAACGGTCGCCCTCGATGTGCTTCACCACGCCGGGCGCTATCAGCTCCGATGCGGGGTACACCACGCAGCCGATGACCCGCTCGGCCGGGATCTTCGCGGCCACCAGCCCGGTGGGATCGACGCTGCGCACCGGCGTGCCAGCCAGCGCGCCGCCATGGTTGTGGAAGTACCAGAACGGGATGCCGTTCTGCATCGTGACCACCACGGTCTCGGGCCCGAACAGCTTGGGAACGTCGTTCGCCACGGCTTCGACCTGGTGCGCCTTCATCGCGAGGATGACGATGTCCTGCGGCCCCGCCTGGTCGTAGCGGTCGGTGGCCTTGACGCTCCGCGCGACCTGCTCCGAGCCGTCGGCCCCGATGAGCTTGAAGCCGTTGGTGGCAATGGCGTCGAGATTCTTTCCACGCACGATGAACGTCACGTCGTCGCCGGCCAGTGCGAGCTTTGCGCCCACCAGTCCGCCGATGGCGCCCGCTCCGATGACTGCTATCTTCATGTCGATCCCCAAGGTTGTAGATTCTTTTCGCGCGGGCAGGGCTCAGCCGAAGCGGTTACCGAGCCTGCCGATGCCGCCGATCTCGACTTCGACAAGGCTGCCGGGCTTCATCGAACCGACGCCGATGGAAGTACCGCACAGGATCACGTCGCCGGGGCTCAGCGTCATGTCGAGGGAAATCAGGCTCACGAGTTGCTGGACCGAAAAGCGCATGTCGCTGATCGGGTAGTCCTGCCGCACCTCACCGTTGAGCAGCGTGGTCACGGTCAGCGTCGAGGGGTCGAGGCCGGTGGCCACCACCGGGCCCATCGGGCAGAAGGTGTCGAAGCCCTTGGCCCGCACCCACTGGGTGAACGAGGCGTCGCGGTTCAGTATGTCGGCCACGGTCACGTCGTTGGCGCAGGTGTAGCCGAACACATGGCCGAGCGCCTCCGCCTCGGGCACGGCCGTGCAGGTCTTGCCGATGACGATGCCGAGCTCGCCCTCGAACACCACCTTGCCGTCGCACAGGGGCTTGCGAATGTCGGCGCCGGGCGCGAGGTAGGAGTTCGGCGTCTTCAGCAGGTACAGAGGCTCGGCGGGCACGGGCAGCTTCAGCTTATCGCCGAGCGCATGGAAGTTGTTCCACAGCGCAATGACCTTGGTGGGCTCAGTGGGCGTGAGCAGCCGCACGCCGGCCAGCACGAACACGCGGCCGGTCGGCTCGGGGCGGTCGAACATGTTGCCGCGGTGCTCGTGCACGGCATCGCCTTCGAGCGTGCCGAAACCCGTTTCGCCGCCGTGTTCGAAACGGACCCACTGTTGTTGTTTCTGCTGCTGCATGTCGCGCCTTCCTTGGTTCTGTTGGAGTGTGTTTTCTTGGCTCAGTCGAAGGGCAGGTAATCGGGGATGACGAGCGACGCGAGCAGCTTTCCCATCTCGGCCGGGTTGTCGGTCACGTGGATACCGCACTCCCTCATCACCGCCAGCTTTTCCCTCGCCGTCCCCTTGCCGCCGGAGACGATGGCGCCCGCGTGGCCCATGCGCTTGCCGGGCGGCGCGCTGGCACCGGCAATGAATCCGACCACGGGTTTTTGCATGTGGTCCCGGATCCAGCGCGCGCAGATCTCTTCATCGTTGCCGCCGATTTCGCCGACCATGATCACGGCGTCGGTGCGCGGGTCGTCGTTGAACATCTTCAGCACGTCGACGTGCCGCAGCCCCCCGACCGGATCGCCGCCGATGCCCACCACGGTCGATTGCCCGATGCCATAGCTCGCGAGCTGGCTCGCGGCCTCGTAGGTGAGCGTGCCCGAGCGCGAAACCACACCGATGCGGCCCTTCTGGTGGATGTGGCCCGGCATGATCCCGATCTTGATTTCGTCGGGCGTGATGAGGCCGGGGCAATTGGGGCCGAGCAGCAAAGTCTTGCTGCCTTCCATGCGATGGCGGGTGCGGATCATGTCGCGCACCGGAATGCCTTCGGTGATGCACACGACGAGATCGAGTCCGGCGTCCACCGCTTCGTCGATGGCCGCGGCCGCGAAAGGGGGCGGCACGTAGATGACCGAGACGGTGGCGCCTGTTTCTGCCTTGGCTTCCTTGACGCTGCCGAACACGGGAATGCCGTCGAACGATTTGCCTGCCTTCTTCGGGTTCACGCCGGCGACGAAGCACTTCTGGCCGTTGCCGTAGTCGCGGCACATCGCCGTATGGAACTGACCGGTCTTGCCGGTGATGCCCTGGGTGATGACGCGGGTGTGCTTGTTGATCAGGATCGACATCTCAGGCCCCCCGCCGCGCAGCGGCCACGACCAGCTCGGCAGCGTCCGCCATGTCGTCCGCACTGATGATCCGAAGGCCCGACTGTCCGAGGATGGTCTTGCCCAGGCTCTCGTTGGTGCCCTTCATGCGCACCACCAGCGGCACCGACAGCTCGACTTCGCGCGCCGCGGCGACGATGCCGCGCGCGATCACGTCGCACTTCATGATGCCGCCGAAGATGTTGACCAGGATGGCACGCAGATTCGGGTTGCGCAGCATCAGCTTGAAGGCTTCGGTCACCTTCTCGGCCGTGGCGCCGCCGCCCACGTCGAGAAAGTTGGCCGGCGATCCGCCATAGAGCTTGATCGCGTCCATCGTCGCCATCGCCAGGCCCGCGCCGTTCACCAGGCAGCCGATGTCGCCGTCGAGCGGAATGTACGAAAGATCGAACTTCGAGGCCTCGACCTCGGCCGGGTCTTCTTCGTCGAGGTCACGCATCGCTGCAATCTCGGGCTGGCGGAACAGCGCGTTGGGATCGAAGTTGAACTTCGCATCCAGCGCAATGACGCGGCCGTCGCGCGTCAGCGCCAGCGGATTGATCTCGGCCAGTGACGCGTCGCATGCGTGGAAGGCCTGGTAGAGGTTCTGCAACAGCGTGCGCACCTGCAGCAGCGACTTGCCCGAGAAGCCGATGTCGCGCGCAATGCCGTCCGCCTCGGCCGCCTTCACGCCCGTGGCCGGGTCGATGAACAGCTTGCGGATCTTTTCCGGCGTGCGCGCCGCGACGTCCTCGATGTCCATGCCGCCTTCGCTCGAAGCCATCAAGGCCACGCGCCGCGAATCGCGGTCGACCGTCATGGCGAGGTAGAACTCTTTTTCGATCTCGACGCTCTCCTCGACCAGCAGACGCTTCACCAGGCGGCCTTCGGGCCCCGTCTGGTGCGTTCGAAGCTGCATGCCCAGCAACTCGTCGGCATGGCGCCGCACTTCGGCCGCCGACCAGGCGAGCCGGACACCGCCGCCCTTGCCGCGGCCGCCGGCATGGATCTGCGCCTTCACCACCCATGCCCTGCCGCCGAGCCGCGTGGCGGCATCGGCTGCTTCATCGGGCGAAAAGCACGCATATCCACGCGGCGTGGGCACGCCGTATTTGCGCAATACGTCCTTGCCCTGGTATTCGTGGATATTCATGGCAATTCAGGCTCCGAGTTCTGCGCCGCGGCTTTCGGCCCAGTTGAAATAGCGCCTTTTCATGGCACCCGTATCCAGCTCGCGCTTTTGATGCGCCTCCTTTTTTTGCTCGATCACCTCGGCCAGGAATTTGGCGTCGTAGGCGCGCAGGAGATGCGGCTGGTGGGTATTCAGGTAATGGCAGATCCGCGCGATGCCGTCCTGGCTCTGGCGCAACAGCTGGCAATAGATTTCGCGGTCCCAGTGCCAGCGGAACCCCAGCTCGTAGAACGCGGCGTTGTAGGCGTTGCGCTCGGTTTCGCTGCTCCAGTATTGAATTGGCAATTCATCGATCATGAAATTTCTCCTAGAAATTGAACGCCGAGCGACAAATGATTCGGGGATCGGCATGATCAAAATGTAGGTTCTGTGATCGATAAATAATAGTTAAACTATTTTATTGAATACATTCACGACAACTTATACATAAGCGGCAACGAATTTCCATCGCAGGCGCATCGGCCGCCTGCGCTTTTAATTGCGCCTTTAAAAAGCCGCGCCGCGGCTCAGATCACGCCCTCGGCGCGCAGCGCTTCCACGTCGCCCGCGGTGTAGCCCAGTTGCATCAACACTTCTTCGGTGTGCTCGCCCAGCAGCGGCGAGCGCGTGACCTCGGTGGGGCTGTCGGACATCTTGATGGGGTTGCCCACCGTCAGGTATTTGCCCCGCGTCGGGTGGTCCACCTCGACGATGGTGCCGGTCTCGCGCAGCGACGGATCGGCGGCGATTTCCTTCATCGAAAGAATCGGCCCGCAGGGAATGTCGTACTGGTTGAGGATGTCCATTGCCTCGAACTTGGTCTTGGTCATGGTCCATTGCTCGATGCGCGCGAAGATCGGTTTCAGGTGCAGCAGGCGCGCCGCGGGCGTGGCGTAGGCCTCGTCGTTGATCCAGCCTTCTTCGCCGATGACCTTGCACACCGCCGGCCACACGGCCCCTTGCGTGATGAAGTAGATGTAGGCGTTGGGATCGGTCTCCCAGCCCTTGCACTTCAGGATCGAGCCCGGCTGGCCGCCGCCCGAGGCGTTGCCGGCGCGCGGCACCGCGTCGCCGAACTTGCCGTCCGGGTACTGCGGGTATTCGTGCATGGTGCCGGTGCGCTCCAGACGCTGCTGGTCGCGCATCTTCACGCGGCAGAGGTTCAGCACCGCGTCCTGCATGGGCGCGAGCACCTGCTGGCCGCGGCCCGTGCTGTTGCGCTGGTAGAGCGCCGCCACGATGCCCAGCGCCAGGTGCAGGCCGGTGCCGCTGTCGCCGATCTGGGCGCCCGTGACAACCGGCGGGCCGTCGTCGAAGCCGGTGGTCGAGGCCGCGCCGCCCGCGCACTGGGCCACGTTCTCGTACACCTTGCAATGCTCGTACTTGCCGGGGCCGAAGCCCTTGACGGAGGCCACGATCATGCGCGGGTTGAGTTCCTGGATGTGGGCCCAGGTAATGCCCATGCGGTCGAGCGCGCCGGGCGCGAAGTTCTCGACCAGCACGTCGCAGGTCTTGATCAGCGTATCGAGCACCTTCTTGCCCTTGGGCTTCTTGGTGTCGAGCGTGATCGAGCGCTTGTTGTGGTTCAGCATCGTGAAGTAGAGGCTGTCCACACCGGGAATGTCGCGCAGCTGGCCGCGCGTTGCGTCGCCTTCGCCGGCGCGCTCAACCTTGATCACGTCCGCGCCGAACCACGCCAGCAATTGCGTGCACGTGGGACCGGATTGGACATGGGTGAAGTCGAGAATGCGAACGCCCTCAAGTGCCTTGCTCATCAGCTGTCTCCTTTGATCGTGGCCTCTGCTTCTTGCAGACGAGCTCGCAATTTACGCTCCTCCGCAAAGCGGGCTGTTTCGTCTCGCACGAAGGCAACGATGCCCGTGACTTCACGATTTTCCGAGAACAGCATCGACACCGTGAAGGCGATCGACAGCGTGTGCCCGTCCTTGTGCAGCGCCGGCACGCGCAGCAGATCGGCACCGTACTTGGTGATGCCGGTTTCCATCGTCCTGTGATAGCCGTCCCAGTGCCGCTGGCGCTGCCGCTGGGGAATGATCATGTCGAGCGACTGGCCCAGGGCCTCCGCTTCGGTGAAGCCGAAGATGCGCTCGGCCGCGCGGTTCCAGAGCGTGATCGCTCCTTCCGCATTGCACACCATGATCGCGTCGCCGGCGCCTTCGACGAGCTGCTTGAAATCAACGTTCGCTTGCATGTTTACCTCTGGCGCTTCATGTCATGTCCCAGCCCGCCCGCCTGTCGTCAGGCGGGCGAGCTGGGGTGGGTCCGCTAGACGGCCTTCGATTCTTTCAGGTTGTCGATCTGTGCCTGGGTATAGCCCAGTTCGGCCAGCACCTCTTCGGTGTGCTCGCCCAAGAGCGGCGAGGCGGTGACCTCGGGCTTGAGGTCCGAGAACTTGATCGGGCTGCCGATGGTCCAGTAGCTGCCGCGCTCCTTGTGCGGCACTTCGACGATCGAGCCGCTCTTGCGCAGCGACTCGTCGTGCAGCAGTTCCTTCATCGACAGCACCGGGGCGCAAGGAATGTCGTGCTTGCGGAAGATGTCCACCGCCTCGAACTTGGTCTTGTCCTTGATGAAGTCCTCGATGGTGGCGAAGATCTGGTCGATGTGCGGCTGGCGGGCCTTGGGGGTCATGTAATCCGGATCGGTCTTCCACTCGGGTTTGCCGAGTGCATCGCAGATCGGGTCCCAGGCGTGGCCCTGCACGGTGAAGTAGATGTAGGCGTTGGGGTCGGTCTGCCAGCCCTTGCACTTCAGGATCCAGCCCGGCTGGCCGCCGCCGCCGGCGTTGCCGCCGCGCGGCACGACCTTGTCCTTGAAGGCGTCCATCTCGTGCGGGTACTGCGGGTATTCCTCCAGGTAGCCCACGCTGTCCAGGCGCTGCTGGTCGCGCATCTTCACGCGGCACAGGTTGAGCACGGCATCCTGCATCGAGCAGGCCACCTTCTGGCCCTTGCCGGTCTGCTGGCGGCCGATGATGGCCGTCAGGATGCCGATGGCCAGGTGCATGCCGGTGTTGGAGTCGCCCAGCGCGGCCGCCGAGATCGTCGGGACGGAGTTTTCGCCTTTCCACCAGCCGGTGGTGGAGGCGGCGCCGCCAGCGCACTGCGCCACGTTCTCGTACACCTTCAGGTCCTCGTAGTGGTGGCCGTCGCTGAAGCCCTTGACCGAGGCGACGATCATCTTGGGGTTCAGCTCCTGGATGCGTTCCCAGGTGAAGCCCATGCGGTCCAGCGCACCGGGGCCGAAGTTTTCGACCAGCACGTCGGATTCGCGGATCATCTTCTCCAGCACGGCCTTGCCTTCGGGCTTCTTGGTGTCCAGCGTGATCGAACGCTTGTTGCTGTTGAGCATGGTGAAGTACAGCGCGTCGACGTTCGGGATGTCGCGCAGCTGGCTGCGGGTGACGTCGCCGGCGCCCGGGCGCTCGACCTTGATCACGTCGGCGCCGAACCAGGCCAGCATCTGGGTACAGGCCGGGCCGGCTTGCACGTGCGTGAAGTCGATGATCTTGATGCCGTTGAGGGGTTTGTTGCTCATATGGATAACTCCTGGGTTGCCTTGGATTACTGCTGCTGCTTTTTCTTTGCCGTGCTCGGATTGAGGCTGGTGATCCGGCCGCTTTCCGTTCCGGCCGTCTCGTCGATGACGGCATTGATCAGGGTCGGACGGCGCGAGGCGACGGCTTCGGCCAGCGCCTTCTGCAATTCATCCGCGGTGGTGGCGTTGACGCCCACGCCGCCGAACGCTTCCATCAGCTTGTCGTAGCGCGCGTTCTTCACGAACACGGTGGGCGCCACGTCGGGCGTGCCGCTCGGGTTGACGTCGGTGCCGCGGTAGACACCGTTGTTGTTGAACACGACGATGCAGATCGGCAGGTTGTAGCGGCAGATGGTCTCCACTTCCATGCCGCTGAAGCCGAAGGCGCTGTCGCCCTCGATGGCGATCACCGGCTTGTCGGTGACCACCGCGGCCGCCACCGCAAAGCCCATGCCGATGCCCATGATTCCCCAGGTGCCCACGTCGAGGCGCTTGCGCGGCTCGTACATGTCGACGATGCTGCGCGCGAAGTCGAGCGTGTTGGCGCCCTCGTTCACCACGATGGCATCGGGCCGCGCCTTCACCTGGTCGCGGATCACGCTCAGCGCGCTGTGGAAGTTCATCGGCGAGGGCCGCGCGGCCAGCGTCACGGCCATCTTCGACAGGTTCTTGTCCTTGCGCTCGGCAATGGCTCCGGTCCATTCGGCCGGCGGCTTGGCCCACTTGGCATCGACGCCCGCGAGCAGTGCCGCCACACAGGAGCCGATGTCGCCGATCACCGGCGCGGCTATCGCCACGTTGCTGTCGATCTCGGTCGGCGCAATGTCGATCTGGATGAACTGCTTGGCGCCCTTCTCCTGGCCCCAGGTCTTGCCCTTGCCGTGCGACAGCAGCCAGTTGAGGCGCGCGCCGACCAGCATCACCACGTCAGCTTCCTGCAGCACATAGGAGCGCGCGGCCGCGGCCGACTGCGCATGCGTGTCGGGCAAGAGGCCCTTGGCCATCGACATCGGCAGGTAGGGAATGCCGGTCTTCTCGATCAGTGCGCGGATGTCGGCATCGGCCTGGGCATAGGCCGCGCCCTTGCCGAGCAGAATCAGCGGCTTCTTCGCACCCTTGAGCAGGTCGAGTGCGCGCTTCACGGCGTCGGGCGCCGGAATCTGGCGCGGTGCCGGGTCGATCACCTTGATGAGCGACCGGCGGCCTGCTTCGGCATCCATGGTCTGCGCAAACAGCTTGGCCGGCAGGTCGAGGTACACGCCGCCGGGGCGGCCCGACAGCGCCGATCGGATTGCGCGCGCAATGCCCACGCCGATGTCTTCGGCATGCAGCACGCGGAAGGCGGCCTTGCACAGCGGCTTGGCGATGGCGAGCTGGTCCATCTCTTCGTAGTCGCCCTGCTGCAGGTCGACGATCTCGCGCTCACTCGAGCCGCTGATGAGAATCATCGGGAAGCAATTGGTGGTGGCGTTCGCCAGCGCGGTGAGCCCGTTCAGGAAGCCGGGCGCCGACACCGTCAGGCAGATGCCGGGCTTCTGCGTGAGAAAGCCGGCCGCGGCGGCGGCGTTGCCCGCATGCTGCTCGTGGCGGAACGAGATGACCCGCAAGCCTTCGGCCTGTGCCATGCGCGTGAGGTCGGTGATCGGGATGCCCGGCAGGCCGAAGATGGTGTCGATGTCGTTCAGCTTCAGCGCATCGATGACCAGGTGGAAGCCGTCGATCGTCGCTTCGTGCGCCGGCGATGCCTCCTCCGTGGGGTGTTTAAGGGCGACCACGACCGCGTCGCCTTCTCCGGCCCGGTTCTTGGGCTTGAGGGCGTCGTCCAGGGTCGTGGATGCCTCTTTGTCCGTTCTTACTGAAGACATGTCTCTCCTTCTTGCTTGGGTGAATGGCCGAGGCCCGAGCCGGGACTATGATTCGGGGGCATGCTTTCGGGCGTTGACCTCGGTCAACTTTCCGGAAAACGGCACCGGCCAGATGAACCAGATGTTGTTGTTGCGAATTCGAGCAAGACGGGACCCATGACGTTGTTGGAAAACCACCCGGAGAAAAACATCATTCGCGCGCAGCTCCGGCAGAACATCCTTCTCAAGGACCTGAGCGAGAGTGATCGCACCGAGCTGGAAACCCATCTCGTCATCGTGGACGGCAACAAGGGCGACTTTCTGTTGCACCAGGGCGTGCGCGAGATGGAGCAGTACTTCATCCTCGACGGCATCCTCAAGCGGGTGGTGAGCAACCCCGAGGGCAAGGAAATGATCCTGCGCTTTGCCGACGCGCACGACATGGAAACCAGCTACGCAGCGCTGCGGCTGGGCACGCCCACGCCCTACGGCATCGTGTGCGTCACCAAGGCTCGCGTGGCCAGCCTGCCGCTGAAGGAATGGATCGCGTTCCTGGACCGCCACCCCGAGACCAAGGAGCTGTTCGAGTACTGCGTGATGCGCGGCATGAGCGAAATCATGGCGCACACCATCACCCTTCACCTGCTCGACGCGCCCGGCCGCGTGCACCGGTTCATGCGCAAGCACCCCGAGCTCGAGGACCGCATTCCGAGCAAGGAGCTGGCCTCTTACCTCAATCTCTCAGCAGAAACCCTGAGCCGCCTGCGCAAGCGCGGAAAAATCTAGGCAGGCGCACAGGCGCGCGCGGTGCTCAGGTCTGCTTCGCCGACGCGAAGCGGCGCGGAACGGTCATCAGGCGCAGTGCGTTGTCGACGCCGCTCACGCCGTCGACCCTCGAGGCCACTTCCTGCGTGAGCGCGCGCTCCCCTGCATCGAGCACGATGCCGCTCAGCGTGACCTTGCCCTGGTCGGCCTCGACGGTCACGCGGATGTCGCTGGTCGCCTCGTTGTCCTTCAGCGCCGACTTCACCCGCGACGCGAGCGCCATGTTGGCCAGCAGCGCGCGCGAGGCCGGTGTCTCGGCGAACTCCGGGCGCTCCACCAGCGCGCGGATCTGCGCCACGCAGCTGTCCACCGAAAGGCGGTCCGTGTTGAGTACCAGGTCGTAGAGCACCGGGTCGCCCCATGTCACCCCGAACTGCGCATGCATGCGCGCCGCGTGCGCGTCGTCGCTGCGCCGGATCTCGGCTTCGGCGAACTCGGCATCGTCGGTCTCGAGGTGCGCCATCAGCCATTCGACCCGCTTCTTCATCGAGCGCGTGATGCGCACGCACACCACGTGCGGCACGGGCCGCAGCAGGCAGGTCGCGCCCCAGCCGCGCAGCACCACGTTGCCGCGGTCCGCCAGCGCGAAGAGTTCCTCGGCCGTGAAGAGCGCAAGGCTGCGCCGGTCGGCGGTGAGCCGTTCGACGAAACCGGCCTTGCCGTCACGCAGGCGGCCGATGAAGCTGGTCGGCACCTGCATGCGGTCGGCCACGCGCTCGATCGTCTCGTGGCGCATGATCTCGAGCCCGAGCGTTTCGGCGAGCCGAAGCGACACATCCTTGGCGAGGGAACCCATCTCCTGGGTGAGTGCAATCACTGGCATGTTGTTGTTCTCCGCTCAGTCCACGGGCCGTTCGACGGCAAACTCGTCGTGCTTCTTGGGCTTGACGAGCGCCAGCGCCTTGGAGATCAGCGGCCAGAACAGCAGCAAGAGCGCCAGCGTGGTGATGCCGCCGACCAGCGGGTTCGAGAACATGATCATCACGTCGCCTTGCGAGACCAGCATGGCCTGGCGGAACGAGTCTTCCGCCTTGTCGCCTAGCACCAGCGCCAGCACCAGCGGCGCCAGCGGGAAGTCGAGCTTCTTGAACAGATACCCAACCACGCCGAAACCGAGCATGAACCAGATGTCGAGCATTGCGTTGTGCACGGTGTAGGCACCGATGGCGCAGATCACGATGATCACCGGCGCAATGATCGAGAACGGAATGCGCAGGATCGAAGCGAACAGCGGCACTGTGCTCAGCACCACGATGAGGCCGACGATGTTGCCCAGGTACATGCTGGCGATCAGCCCCCAGACGAAATCCTTCTGCTCGACGAACAGCAGCGGTCCGGGCTGCAAGCCCCAGATCAGGAGGCCGCCCAGCAGCACGGCGGCGGTGGGCGAACCCGGAATGCCGAGTGCCAGCATTGGCAGCAGCGCGCTGGTGCCGGCGGCGTGGGCCGCGGTCTCGGGCGCCACGACACCTTCCATCTGGCCGGTGCCGAACTTGGAACCGCGCTTCGACATCTTCTTGGCCAGGCCGTAGGCCATGAACGAAGCCGGCGTGGCCCCGCCCGGCGTGATGCCCATCCAGATGCCGATGAGCGAGCTGCGCAGCGAGGTCACCCAGTACTGCGGCAGCTGCTTCCAGGTCTGCAGCACCACCTTCGGATCGATCTTCGCGGTCTTGCCCGAGAACTTGAGGCCTTCTTCCATCGACAGCAGGATTTCGCCGATGCCGAACAGGCCGATGACCGCGATCAGGAAGTCGAAGCCGCGCATCAGCTCGGACTGGCCGAACGTGAGCCGCAGCTGGCCCGTGACCGTGTCCATGCCCACGCTGGCCAGCGCAAAGCCGAGCGCCATCGAGGCCAGGATCTTGAACGGCGACCCCTTGCCCATGCCCACGAAGCTGCAAAAGGTGAGCAGGTACACCGCGAAGAATTCGGGTGACCCGAACTTGAGCGCGAACTTGGCCACCAGCGGCGCGAGGAAGGTGATCATGATCACCGCCAGCAACGCACCGACGAAGGACGACGTGAACGCGGTGGTCAGCGCGGCGCCGGCGTTGCCTTGCTGCGCCATCGGGTAGCCATCGAAGGTGGTGGCCACCGACCATGGCTCGCCGGGAATGTTGAACAGGATGGAGGTGATGGCTCCACCGAACAGCGCGCCCCAGTAGATGCACGACAGCATGATGATCGCCGAGGTGGGCGACATCGTGAACGTGAGTGGCAGCAGAATCGCCACCCCGTTGGCGCCACCCAGCCCGGGGAGCACGCCGATCAGCACCCCCAGGATGATGCCGACGAACATCAGGCCGATGTTCATGGGTGTGAGGATCACCGAGAAGCCCTGCATCAGGGCACTGATTTCATCCATTTCGCATTTGCTCCGTGAGATTCAGTAGCCGAGAAAGCGGAGGGGATCGAGTGCGCCTTTGAACAGCGGCACCTTGAACCACACCTCGAACATGAAGAAGAACACCGTGTTGACCGCCAGCGCCGCGATGACGCTCTTCACCCACGAGTACTTTCCCAGGAAGACCATGAACAACGCGATGTAGATCGCCGAAGCCACATACAGGCCGAGCGCCGAAATGGCCAGCACATAGACCGTGGCCGGCACCAGCACCGACAGCACGCGCTTGAGCTGCACCGTGTCGACGAAGACCTCGGTCTTCTTGTTCTTGCCGAGCAGCGCCTGGTACAGGATGCCGGCCCCCGAGATGGTGATGATCACGCCGATGTAGAACGGAAAGTACCCCGCGCCGGGACCATCGCTGGTCCAGCCCGACCCCAGCCTCTGGCTCTCGTAGATCACCACCAGGCCTATCACCACCAGGACCAGCGCAACCACCGCCTCGACCAGGTTGGTCGCTACGCCCCTGCGCGGCGCACCGTCGGAAATCTCGTCGTGCTCCATGGAGTCCTCATCGTTCGTATGTATGTGCCGTGAAAAAAACGAGAGTGCAGCGCCCCGCCCGCCGCCCGGCCGGCGGCAGTCTCTTCAGGCAGGAAGCGCTGCAGGGCGCCCGATTGCCGCTACTTGCTGCTGGCCAGGAAGCCGGCTTCGCTCATCAACGTGCGGTGCGTGGCTTCCGCTTCGGTGAGCCACTTGGTGAACGCGTCGCCCGTCATGAAAGTCGGGTTGAAGGCACCCTTCTCCATGTATTCCTTCCAGTCCGGCGTGGCGGCGATCTTGGTCAGCAGGTCGACATAGAACGCGCGCTGCTCGGGCGTCACGCCGGGCGGCATGAAGATGCCGCGCAGCATGGTGTATTTGGTCGGAACACCAGCTTCCTTGCAGGTGGGGATGTCGTTCCACGACTGCGTCTCGGTCACCTTGGCCTTGAACGGCATGCGCTCGTCGTCGAACACGCACAGCGCGCGCAGCTTGCCCGCGCGCCACTGGGCCACCGCCTCGATCGGGTTGTTGACGGTGGACTGCACGTGGCCGCCCACCAGCTGCACCGCCACCTCGCCGCCGCCCTTGAACGGCACGTAGATGAACTTGGTGCCGGTGGCCTTCTCGAGCGCCACGGTGATGATCTGGTCTTCCTGCTTGGAGCCGGTGCCGGCCATCTTGAACTTGTTCGGGCCCGCCGCCTTGGCCGCCGCGATGTATTCGGAGGCATTCTTGTACGGCTGCTCGGCGTTGGTCCACAGCACGAACTGGTCGAGCGCCAACATCGCGACCGGGGTCATGTCCTTCCAGTTGAAGGGCACGCCGGTGGCCATGGGCGTGGTGAACAGGTTGGACAGCGAGATGACGATCTTGTGCGGATCGCCCTTGGCTTCCTTCACCGCCAGGAAGCCCTCGGCGCCCGCGCCGCCCGACTTGTTGACAACGATCAGCGGCTCCTTCATGAGCTTGTACTTGATGACGATGCCCTGCAGCAGCCGGCCCATCTGGTCGGCGCCTCCGCCGGTGCCCGCGGGGATCACGAACTCCACCGGCTTGGTGGGTTCCCATGCGAAGGCTGGCGTGGCCACCGCGAGTGCCAACATGGCCGCGGTGAAGACTTTTGCCCGACAAGCGCGGGTGCGCGAAAAGAAGTTCTTCATCATGTTGTCTCCTGTGTAAGGTGCGCTCTTTTTTTGGTGAATCTGAGCCGAGATGCGAACAGGGCAGATGGTGCGCGCTGGTAGAACTTCGCTTGCTTGACCATGGTCAACTTTTCCGAGATTTTGTCTTGGGGTTAGCCCGCGCCGCGTGATACGAGAGCAAGCGGGTCAAGGCGTCCGATGGGGCCTCCGCACGTGAGCGGCGCCATGCAAAGCGGCACGCATTGCGCGGCCTTTTACGCCATGCCGAGTGGAATCCGGGTAAACCCTAAAATGGAGGGCAACTCAACCCATCCACGAAATCCAGGAGTTCCTTTATGCCTACCCTTGACCGAACGTCCGGCGCGAGCGCATTCGGTGGCTTGGCTGGCGCGCTCAAGGCGTTTGCCGAAGAGGCCAGCGTGCTCGTTCAGGCCCTGTTGAGCCCCAGCAAGGTCATCGAAGAAGTCGAGCAGATGCGCGCCCTGCAGGTGCGGGCCGACCGTATCGAGGCGTCGGACCCGTTGCGCGCCGACGTGCTGCGCTGGCACGCCTCGCGCATCGGCCTGCGCTGAGAAGCAGCCGGCCACGCCGGCCACGCCGGCGACTCAGGCAACCGCCGCGCCGGAGCCGCCCCGAACTGGTAAAGTCCGGGCCGCCCTCCGTCTTCGTAGTTCAATGGATAGAACGGGGTCCTCCTAAGACTCAGATACAGGTTCGATTCCTGTCGAAGGCACCAAGGACCCGAATCACGGCGTCTCACCCCACATCAAAAACCCGCACGCTCCAAAGCGTAGCGGGTTTTTCTTTGCCTCGCGACGACGCCCGGCGTAGCATCCCATCGCACGGAAATACCGTTACTTTTGCCGGTATCCCGGAAATCCCCATGACGAGATACCGTCAAGGAGTTGAGATGGCACTGACAGACACGTTTGTTCGGCAGGTGAAGCCCACCGGGAAGGCCATCGGCGACAAATATGCCGACGGCGCCGGGATGTACCTGTTGGTCAAGACTGCCGGGAAATACTGGCGAATGGATTACACCTTCGCCGGCAAGCGGAAAACGCTGGCGCTGGGAACCTACCCGGAGGTCTCGCTGGCCAAAGCCCGGGATCGCCGCGCCGCCGCCCGCGAGCTGCTGGCAGACGGGACTGACCCGAGCGCGGCCAAGCGCGAAGAAAAGAGAGCCCGGGCCGACGCGGCGGCGAATACGTTCGAGGCGGTTGCGCGCGAGTGGCTGGGAAAGACTGCGGCCAAACGAGCGAGTGGAACGCAGCTCAAGGTCAAGACATGGCTCGAGAAGGACGTGTTCCCCTTCATCGGCAAGATGCCCATGTCCACCATCGGCCCGCGCGACATTCTGGAGCGAGTTGTCCGCAAGCTGGAAGCACGCGGCGCCATCGATACCGCCCATCGCGTCAAGCAGCTTTGCGGGCAGGTGTTTCGCTTCGCAGTGGTGTCGGGACTGGCAGAGCGGGACGTAACCGCCGATCTGAGCGAAGCTCTGGCCTCGAAAGCGACCAAGCACTTCGCCGCCATTACCGAGCCCAGGCGAGTCGCAGACCTGATGCGCTCGATCCATGCCTATAGCGGCCACCCCACTACCGTTGCCGCGCTGAAGCTTTCCCCTCTGCTGTTTGTCCGCCCTGGCGAGTTGCGCACCGCGGAATGGGCCGAGATCGACCTGGACGCGGCCGAGTGGCGCATCGCCGGCCCGAAGATGAAAATGAAGGTCGATCACGTCGTGCCGCTCGCAACCCAAGCGGTGGAGATCCTGCGCAACCTCCACCCGATCACAGGGCATGGACGGTTTGTGTTTCCCAGCATACGGACGGGTGAACGCCCCATGAGCGAGAACACGATCAATGCCGCTCTGCGCGGGATGGGCTACAGCGCCGAGGTCCATACGGCCCACGGCTTCAGGGCAACCGCGCGGACGATCATGGACGAAGTGCTTGGCGAGCGCGTGGACTTCATCGAGCACCAGCTCTCCCACATGGTCAGGGATACCAACGGTCGTGCGTACAACCGCACCGCACATCTCCCCGCGCGCCGGGAAATGATGCAGCGCTGGGCGGACTACCTGGACAAGCTGCGCATCGGTGCCGACGTGATTCCCTTGACGCTGCGGCAGATGACATAGCACCAAGTCCGCGCGCTCCTGCCAAGCCAGCTGGATGAGTGCCACGACATCGCGCAGGTGCGCCGCAGTCTGGGGCAACCCGCGCTTTTCGAGCAGGGCGACCAACGCGATCGCGTCGTACTGCGGCCGGGCCCAGCGCTCGCGCATTCGCTTCCAAGCCGCGAGGGCGGTGAGCTTCTCCAGCATCAACTGGTTGAGGACGAATTCGTCAGGGGTCTGTACCTCGATGCCGAACGGGTCCAGCACTTCCCTGGGAAAGTCCTTTTCGTTCCACGTCACGATCGCATCCGCGTGCCCAGTGATCGCAGTCGCCAGCACATGGCGGTCATCAGGGTCCGGTAGCTTCGAGCCTTCGATCAGGTGTTCGTAGCCCGAGACGAGGCAGTCCGGAATGGCGTCCTCCATGGCTTGCGCAGCAGCGGCAATCTGGACTCCCATGCTGGGCCTGTCCCGCAACAAGCTGCGCTTCCACTCATCGCGGATGTGGATGGACCACTTCGCGCTATTGAGGTCCCGCGGATGCGGTCGGTGACCTGGCGCGCGCCGTCAGCACGATGACGATGGGCGGTTCGCGCAGCGCATGCACCTGAGGCAGCAGCGAGAGGCTGGTCGATGTCGCTTCCAGCCTCGCCGATGCCCGCAGCGCCCTGCTGCGATTAGGGCCGCTTCAGGCTCTGTTCAGGCCACGAAAGTAGTCTGGGGGGATTTTCCGGCTTGTTTGTTGCTCTGCCCATGACGCGTGTCCCGAATCTTCCGAATCCCTCGAATCTTCGCATGGGGGGGCTGACCCTCCTTGCGTTGGCCCTGCCGCTGGCGTGGGACACCACGGGGGGCGATCTCGCCCTGGCACACCTGGCGGGCACCCCCATGGGCTTTCCGTGGCGCGAGAACGCCTTTCTGGTTCACGTGATGCACGAGGGGGCGAGGAACCTGAGCTGGCTGCTGGTGATTGCGCTGTTCGCCGGCATCCGCTGGCCGCTGGGCATCCTGCGGCGGCTGCCGGTTCGCGCCCGGGCACAGCTGGCCTTCACCGTGCTGCTCTCGGTGCTTGCGGTCAGCCTGCTCAAGCACGCGAGCCACACGAGCTGCCCGTGGGACCTGAAGGAATTCGGCGGCGTGGCAAGCCACGTGTCGCATTGGGCGTGGAAGGTCTACGACGGCGGCGCGGGCGGGTGTTTTCCGGCCGGCCACGCTTCCGCTGCATTCGCCTATGCGGGCGGCTATTTCGTGCTGCGCCGGGTGTCGCCGCGCGCTGCAATCCTCTGGCTCGGCGCGTCGCTGGCCGCAGGGCTGATGCTGGGCTTGTCGCAGCAGTTGCGGGGCGCGCACTACATGAGCCATACGCTCTGGACCGCCTGGATCTGCTGGGCGCTGGGCTTTGTCATCGACCTCGTCGCCGCACCCCGGGCCCCTCGACTGCCAGCGGCCCAGCCCGCCGTCCTGCATGCAGGATCTTGATGTCGCCCTGTTCGCGCTGATCAACGCCAGCGCTGCGGCGCCGGCGTGGAGCATCTATTTCGCGCGCTTTGCCTCCGATGTGCTGCCGGCCTTGCTGGCCGCCGCGATCCTCGGCGCAGCGGTGCTCGACCGCCGCCTGCGCTATGCCTGCTTCACCGCGCTGGTCAGCGTGCTGGCGGTCTGGCTCTTCGTGAACGTGTTCCGCTCGGTCATGCCGTTCCAGCGGCCTGCCTTCTACGGCCTCGGCATTCAGTGGGCGCCGCAGGGCGCACGGCCGGGTTTTCCGAGCCTGCATGCCGCGTGCACCTTCGCGGCGGCGTTTTCCCTCTGGTGCCTGCCTTGGCGCGTGCCCATGTTCGCCGCGCTGGCGGTGGCCGCGGTGGTCGGATGGAGCCGCGTGTACCTCGGGCTGCACTTTCCGCTCGACGTGGTCGTCGGGGTGATGTTTGCCGCCCTGGTGTCGATCGTGGTGGAGCGCGGCATCAGCCGCCCGCTGAACCTGGCGCTCCGGGCCTACATGCGGCCCCGGCTGAGGGCAAAAAGGGCGCGAACCTGAACGCCGGCTGAACGCGTAATTCAGGCTTCCTTCAGTTGCGCTTCCTACATTGGTACATGTCTTTTTCAAAAATCGAACCCACGCCGGGGCGGGACGTGGGAGTGCTGGCGGCCAGTGCCTCCTACCCGGCGCCCGCACGCGCGCTCTGGGCGCGCATCGACCTGTGGCTGACGCAGCCGCGCTCGGCGCAGAACATCTTGGTCTGGCTCGGCATCTATCTTGCCCTGGCTGCCAACTGGCCGCTGTGGAACGAGCTGGCGCGCATCGGCGGCGCGCCCAGCACCTACCTGTTCACGAGCGCGGCCATGGCGGTGTTCGTGGTGTGCGCCACCGTGGCGCTGCTGTCCTTCACCGCGTGGTCGCGCTGGATGAAGCCGCTGTGGTTCGCGGTGGTGCTGTTGGCTGCATTCGTCCAGCACTACATGCTCGAGTACCGCGTGGTGATGGACCCGACCATGGTCGCCAACGTGCTGCAGACCGACCCGAACGAGGCGCGCGACCTGATGAGCTGGCGCATGGCGTATCACGTGCTGCTGGTGGTCCTGCTGCCGGCCCTGGCGCTCTGGCGCGTGCGCATCGTGCCGATGCGCTTCGTCTCCAAGCTCTGGCGCAATGCGGCGCTGCTCCTGCTGGCCCTGGCCGTTGCTCTGGTGGCCGCCGTGTCGATGAACCGGCAACTGGCGCCGCTGATGCGCAACAACGTTCACCTGCGCTACATGATGAACCCGGTGGCCAGCCTCTATTCGGCCGGCGCGGTGGTCTTCAGGCCGATGTTCAAGCGCAGCCGCAAGCTGATTCCGATCTCCGCCGGAACGACGCTGGGCGCGAGCTATGCGGGCCAGGCCCGTCCGCCGATGTTCGTGCTGGTGGTGGGCGAGACGGCCCGGGCCGACCATTTCGGTCTCAACGGCTATGCGCGCGACACCACGCCCGAGCTGGCGGCGCGCGGCGTGCTGAGCTACCGCGACGTGCATTCGTGCGGCACCAACACGCTGGCCTCCGTGCCATGCATGTTCTCGCCGCTGGGCAAGCAGGGCTACGAATCGCGCGACGACGACTACGAGAACCTGGTCGACGTGCTCCAGGCCGCGGGGCTGGCGGTGCTGTGGCTCGACAACCAGGCCGGCTGCAAGGACGTCTGCGCGCGCATTCCGAACGCCTCCGCGTTCGAAAGCCTTTCGCCGGCTCTGAAGAGTGCGCTGTGCGATGGCGATGAATGCCTGGACGACGTGATGCTCAAGGGGCTCGACGCGCGCATTGCGGCGCTGCCGGCCGATCGCCGCGCCAAGGGCGTGGTGCTGGTCATGCACCAGATGGGCAGCCACGGGCCGGCCTACTACAAGCGTTCTGCGCCGGACGTGAAGCGCTTCCTGCCCGAGTGCAAGACCAACGCGCTGGCCGAGTGCAGCCATGCGGAGCTGCAGAACGTCTATGACAACTCGATTGCGCAGACCGACCGTTTCCTCGCCCAGACCATCGACTGGCTCAAGGCACAGTCGAACCAGTACGACCCGGCCTTGCTCTACGTGAGCGACCATGGCGAATCGCTCGGCGAGTACGGCCTGTTCCTGCACGGCGTGCCCTACAGCTTTGCGCCGGAAGCCCAGAAGCACGTGCCCATGGTCACCTGGTTCAGCGACGGCATGAGCCAGCGGCGCAAGCTCTCGCGCCCGTGCATGGAAGCGGGGCTCGACACCCCGCTCACGCACGACAACCTCTATCACACGGTGCTGGGGCTGATGGACGTGGGCAACTCCACCTACAAGCCCGCCCTGGACGCGCTCGCGTCCTGCCGCAACAAGGCCTGAAGCCGCGGCCCGCTATTTCTTCTCGCGGGGCAGCCGCCCCATCAGGAAGAATTCGGGGTTCGGCTGCATGCCGCTGAAGCTCGCAAGCCGGTTGCTCAGGCCGAAGAAGGCGGTGGTCGCCGCGATGTCCCAGATGTCTTCGTCGTCGCGAGGAGGCCATCCTGCAAGTTCAGTTCACCGGTCCGGGAGGCATCGCCTACATCAATCCTGCGGACGATCCTCGGAAGCGGTAAGAAGGACGGGGCGGCGGTGGTCCTACCGCCCGCTTCTCGTAACGAGGCGCGCTTGTCTGGCTGGATATTTGCCGCGCGGATGTCCCGCGAAGTGTTGAAAGCCTGAGCTTAGGTGGCGGCTCCTTTCAACCGCATGTGACCATGCAGGGCCCATCCAGCGCCGGACGTTTCTGCTTCCACTACGGCAACACGCGACGGCGTCGAGATCAGCGCTCGCGGCGCGAAGAGCAAGCCGATCCAGACCCGGCAGACCTGGTGGTGCGTGACCGAGCACGAGGTAGGCTTCGCGGCGCTCGAGCGGATGAACGCTCGCAGCTCATCAGGCTTCGACGTAAACGATGACGAAGAAGAAGGTTTGCTGCTGGCCTGGCCCCGATGACCGCCGCCCGTGCCTCACTCGCCAAACCAGAACACAAGCCAGGACGATAGTGCAGTCAACGTAGACACCAGAATGAAGGCATTCTTCCGATGCGGCGAACCGCGGCGATATAGCTGGCGCAGACTGGCTAGCATTCAAACTCCTCAAGTCATCAAGTCCTCAAGCGACTGCGACTGAGTTTGGCGGGCCGGTTCGCTATTCGTCAATCCAACAATAGTTCGAGGGCATGCGCTTGCTGCGATACAAAAGTAAGCGCGCGCCGTCTCTACGAAGGTCCTTCGATCAGCGCACTGCGGTTGGCTGTCGCATCGGTGGCAGCCAACAGGAGCTCGCTGACCAAGGCCGCCGTCAAGATGGGCTCACGTCCCGTCGCTCCGAACCGAGCGCCCGCCTAGAGTCCGAGTGGTCTCTAACCCCCTGACTGAGGATGGCGATGGTCTCGAAGCCTCGATGGAGGTGCGCCGGAAAGCCAGGGACCTTTTTGCCGAAACACATCCGCCAATCGCGCGTGGCACCGGCAGGCCCGATCTCGGGAACTCGACGTGATGCGCGCAGACGAGAATCGGATCGATGGACTCCCAGGGAGTCACGAATGGGATTACGTTGACGATGGAATTAGTCACCCGCCCAAGAGCGAGCGTGCCGGCGCAGCAGGCCGAACCAGCGCGTCGAGCACGTCTTTCGCGAAACCGTGCGCAGAACCGGTCGCATCGATCTCGGGGAGCGCCCCTTCCGCACCTGCCTGGGGCGCTGTTCGCGATGCCTACGACTCTTGACCCTTGAACGCCAGCGGCCCTTTCGTGCGCGGCGCCTTAGGTGCTCAGCCGTGGCGCTTGAAGTACTGAACCTCGCGCTCGTGCTGCTGCGCCTGCTCTCGCGAGCTGAATGTGCCCAGGTTGCGGCGCTTGCCGGTCTTCGGGTCGGTCTTGCGCGAATAAAGACGGTATCCCCCCGAGGCAAGTTTTCGGATCATCGGAGACTCCTTTCCTTGTTGGCAGCAGGGATCCACTCTCGGCTGCAATTACGAAAGAGCATGTCGGACGATTTCACTTCGCGCTGACAGAACCAGAACTCCGAACGAGTTCAGGTCATCTTCCGGGGCGGCAGGAAGTGGCACTGCTCATGGCGGGCGCCGGCTTTGCTGTCGGCGGGTCGGCCGTTGATCGGTTTGCAGTTGCTTTCGATGTCATCGCATTCAGCATGTGCCTCATGGCGCTTCTCAAGCTGCTGCAGGACATGGAGCGTTTCTCGACTATGTTCCGCAACTACGACCTGTTGGCACGCAGTTTCGTGATCTACGCCCATGTTTACCCATTCGCCGAGCTGCTGGCTGGGCGTATTGGTGGTTGTGGGCCGGCTCCATGAGGTGTGGGTACCGGTGGCTCTCTTCGTCGGGAGCGCAGGTGCCGGTTGTCAAAGCCGTGCATATCGATCGCCGTCAGCTCAAGTGCGCATGTGTCGGCGGCAGCAGTGTGCTGGGGTTCGTTTCACTGACTCAGGGCCTGCGGCTACCTGTCCGCCGCGATGCTCACGCTGCCGTCGCGCTCCAGCATGGCGCGCTTCAGCCGTGCCAGGTCGTCATGGCCCGCATGCTTGCGCATCTCCTTGCGCAGGTCTTCCAGCGAGACGAGAGCGGCATGCATGGCTCGTTCGTCCGCGACCCCATCGCGCACAATTTCTACGGGCTTGCCGGCCAGCCACGCTTCCAGGGCCGGTGCCCGCACGCAAACGAAAGCCAGCAGGCGATGCAGGAGCGCGATCGCCGCGCCGGCGGCGAGCGTCGGCCAAAAGGGCGAGGCTCCCGCCACGGCCCGGCTCAGCACGGCCCCCAGCAGCACTGTCACGCAAATGTCGAACGCCGTGTGTTGCCCGAAGGAGCGCCGCCCGGACGCGCGCATGAGCACCAGGGCCGCGATGAAGACGGCGATCGCCCGGCACACCATTTGCAGCGGGGAGAGTTCGGTGCCGCTGCCGAACGGGGACTGGGCGAGCTCCGCGACGGTCTGCATATCTTGCTATCCGGCAATGACGATGGGCGAGTCGCCCGCAAGAAGGCACTGGGGCACTTGGCTGAATTGCCAGTCACCGTTTCCACGCCGTGCGAAGCGCCAGATCACGTCGAAGCGATCGTCTGGCCAGTCCTGCGGTGTCCGATCGTCGCGTCCCATGATGAGGTTGGCGAGTTTGATGATCGACTTGTGTTCCCACGCCACCGGGGCCACCCCCTCGACGCCCTGCAGTTCGCGCCAGAGCGCCTCTTGCCCATTCTGTTCATACGCCGTCGACAAGACCACGCCCAGACGCGCAGCCAGGGACTGAAGCGTCTGGGCCGGCCTCTTGCTCGGTGCTTCGGACGTCGGACGAGGTGCATACAGGTGCTGAGGCGTCGCGATACCCTGCAGATGAGGCCACGCGAAGAATCCCACCAACGCACCTGCTCGCTCCCAACCGCGCAGGTTCAGGCTGTGCTGGTCTACGTTGCCATTGCGGTCGACGCCGACCATCGGCACTTCGCCCTTTTCGCCATGGCGGATGATCATTATGAGCTTGGACATGCGATCGATGGTTGCGCCGTCTCCGCGGTGGCGCTGCCCGGCTGCTTCTCTTCTCCATGAAGAAAATATCCGTACGTGTAGGGACCCGCCGCGCCGCTTTGGGGCATCCATTGCCGCGTCGTTTCGAGACGGTGCGGCGCGCGTCGATTGCGCGCCGTCAAAAGCCCTGGTTCCAAGTTCTGATCGGGAAATAAGAGAGCGGTGAACTTTCGACCGAAAGACTTGGACTAGTCCGAACGCAGAATGGCCCGGCGACTCTTGCGCGTCTTGGCGCCATTCGAAGTACGGCACAGGACGTCGTTCACAAACGCGCTCCGCCACCCACTTGTCCCAGAACGCCCGCTGCACTTCGTCGTCTAACCCTACCAAGCTGTCTTGGGTGTCCAGGCCGCAGCCACTGAAGTCGGACAATGTCGGACCCCAGTGATTGGGTACACGTCCAGAGTGCCTTCACGCAGAAGTACGGGCGCCCCGCGTTCGATCAAGGGGCCAGCCGGGAACGGTCGCTCCGGACGCGAAGCTGTCGGTGGGAAGTTCCGGGGCGTGCTGCTGCTCGGCTCCGGGAAGGCGCGGCAAGGTGCGAACGAAGCTCCAGCGGATCTCTGACGCTTCGCCTTCGCGTTTGCTGGTGGGTCTCTGACGGGCGTATTCGCACCGCATTGCGGCCGCTGGCCCTCAATCTCCCTTGATACCTTGCACGCGGATCAACTCCGCCCAGCGTGTGTATTCGCTGCGGATCAGGCGACCGAGCACTTCGGGCGAGCCGCCCGCCGGGGTAATGCCCATAGCGACCATCCTGTCGCGCACCGCCGGTTGATTCAGCGCGTTGTTGAACGCGGTATTAAGCCGCCGGATCGCCGGCTCAGGCGTGCCCGCCGGGGCCGCGAAGGCGTACCACGGCTCGATGACGAAGCCGGCAAAACCCAGTTCTTCCATCGTCGGGACGTCCGGCAGATTGGCCGAGCGCGTCTTGCCCGTCACCGCCAGCGCACGCACCTTGCCCTGCTTGATGAAGGGCAGTATGGAAGGCTCGTTGTCGAAGAACACCGGTACCTGGCCGCCGATGAGGTCGGTGATGGCAGGCCCCGATCCCTTGTACGGCACATGTGTCAGCTCGATGCCCGCCATCTTCTTGAGCAACTCGGCGGCGAGGTGGTTGGACGCGCCTACGCCCGAAGACGCGTAGGCCATGGGCCGGCGCCTGGCCTGGTCGACCAGGTCCTTCACGCTGCGGATGCCCGCCTCGTTGTTGACGGTGAGCACATTGATCGATGCGCCCAGCAGGATCACGGGCGCCATGTCCTTGAACAGATCGTAGCCGATGTTCTTGTACAGGCTCGCATTGATGGCGCAGCTGCCAATGCTGCACTGGACCAGCGTGTAGCCGTCGGCCGGCGCCTTCAGCGCCGACGCCGTTCCCACGCTGCCGGCGGCTCCGGCACGGTTGTCGACGATGATGGGCTGCCCCAGCTCCGCCGACGCCGCATTGGCAAGCAGGCGCCCGACCGCGTCCGCGCTGCCGCCGGGCGGAACCGGGATGACCAGCTTCACCGGGTGGGCTGGATAAGTCTGTGCGGCAACAGGCCAGCCCGCAGCAGCGATGAGGCCGAACAGGAGGGCGGCGAAGAAGCGGCGTTCCATGCTATTGCCAGCCGTCGACCAGCTGCTTGAGCTGCGCCAGGTCCGCTTCTGGCAGCGGCCAGGTGCTGGGCGGCCGCGCCGCGCCGCAGTCTCGCCCCGCGTATTGCAGCGCCGCTTTCACCACGCTCACGTTCGAGCCGTTGCGCTCATGCGTGCGCAATTCCTCGAACGTCGCGATGCCGCCGATCAATTCCATCGCCAGCTGGTGATCTCCCTTCGCGAGCGCGGCGTGAATGCGCACGGACAGGTCGGGCCGCACGTTGATCAGCCCCGAGGTGAAGCCGCGGGCACCGACCGCATACATCGGGGGGGCCCAGGGCTCGGCCAGTCCGCACACCCAGGCCAGGCCGCGATCGGCCACCTGCGCCATGGCCTGCACCAGGCGCAAGGGCGTGGGCGACGCCCATTTCACGCCGATGACTTGCGGGATTCGGCACAGGGCTTCGATCACCGGCAGACCGATCGCGTCGTCACGCAGATAGAGCACGACAGGCAGGCCGTCCGCTGCATCGGCAACCCGGCGCACATACGTGACCACACCGCTGGGCGCGACGAAAGGGTCCGTCAGCTGATGCACCATCAGGGCAGCGGCACCTGCCTTGCGTGAGGCGCGCGCCAGGGCGCAGGCGTCGTGGACGCTGCGCCCCACGCCACCCAGCAAGGGCACGCGGCCACGGACATGTTCCGCCGCGGCATGCACCATGCGCTCGGCCTCCGCCATGGTCAGGCCGAAGAACTCGCTGGTGTTGCCGTTGGCCACCAGCACATGGACGCCGGCCTCGATGGCGCGGTCGACGACGGGGCCCAGGCGATCGGGCGCGATGTGGTCCGCATCGTCGAAGGGCGTCACCAGGATGCCTGAGATGCCGTCCAGAGCGGTCCTGAGGGGCGTTGTGGGTTCAGTCATGTCGTCGGTCTCGTGTAGTTGCGCGGGTGTTGTCATTGGCCTGCCTCGACAGAGAAGAGACGGACAGGCGCAGGCTGCATGTCATCGCCTCGCCGGGCGCGAGCACCCGCCAGCCAGTGTCAGCGCGCGCCGCAGCCAGGTTGGCGGCGTCCGCGACATGCGAGACCGGTTCCACGCAGAAGTACGCTCCCGGACCCGGCCGATGCAGCACCAGGTGCTGCAGCGCGGAACTGGCCAGCAGTTCGATGGCGGGACCATCGGTCGCCGCCATCCGCGCTTGTCCGTTCACCCGCCGTAGTAGCGGGTGCATTCGACATCGGGCAAGGCGTTCGCCGACGCGTAGTCGTCCGCCGCACCAGTCAGCACCGGCGTGCTCGCGAGGAATTCGACGTCCGCCGGCCAGACGATGCGCGCATCGAACTGCAGGCTGTGCGCGAAGCGGGCCGGGAAATAGGGATGGAAGCCGCAACCGCCTGGCATCGGCTCCCGGTCGTCGTTGGTGACCCGCAGGCTCAGCGTGATGCCTGCGGAGTCGAGCTCCACGCCCTGCTCGGCCCGAAAAGCCCATGGCCAGCCGTGATCCCCCGGCACATGGACATAGGTCATGGTGGCGCGGTCCGCTGCGTGTCGCTCGAGGTGCCATGGACGCTGCTGGCTGACGCCGTGTAGCGCGTGCCGTTCCCCCGGATGAAGCGGCAACTGCACCCTGCCCTGCGTGCCGGCGATGCGGCCATCGCGGATGCGGTTCGAAAACGGAACCAGGGGATAGCAGCCGGCCTTGGGCCACCGGGTGGATTCGAACCCGCTGGCGCGGACGGGGTCGTCGAGCGGCACCAGCCAGTCGATTCGTTCGCCCGCGGTTGCGCGGGAGCTGAGGCTGGTGACGCGTCCGCCGGCAGCCGGCGCCAGCGTCGCCGTCAGCGCTCCGCTGCACAGCGTGGTGTCGGGCGTCACGTTCAGATGCATCGCCATCCGCTCACGACTTCGAACTGCGGATGGTGACGTCAGGCCGCTGCAGCAGCGCCGGCGACAGCGCCAGGCCCAGGCCCGCGCCGGGCGGAACCGTCGCATGGCCGGCGCGGACATCGGGCAATTGCGTCACGAGTTCGCGATACCAGCCCCCCAGGTAAGCGCGCACCACTTCCTGCAGCACCACGTTGGTCGTGCTCATCGCCAGGTGGAGCGACGCCGCGAGCACGACCGGGCCGGTGCAGTCATGCGGCGCGACCGGTTTGTGAAAGGCCTTCGCCAGGGTCGCGATCTTTGTGGCTTCGGAGAGACCCCCGACCCAGCCCAGGTCCAGCATCACATAGTCCACCGCATTGTTCTTGAGCAGCTGGATGAATGGCTGAACGGTGGCCAGCGTCTCGCTGCCGCAGACCGGAATGCGGGTGCGCGAACGGAATTCGGCGATCGTGTCGAGGTTGGACATCTGGATCGGGTCCTCAACCCAATAGGGCTTGAACTCCTCGAGCGCCTGCGCGATCCGCACGGCCATCGGCAGGTTCCACATCGAATGGAGCTCCACCATGATGTCCATCTCGTAGCCGACAGCGCGCCGGATTTCGCGGAATGGCTCGAGCGCAGTGTCAAGGTCGCGGGCCGAAATCGACTGCCCGCCGCTGGCCTGTGCGAAGGGATCGAAGGGCCAGATCTTCATCGCCTTGTAGCCCTCGGACAGCAGGCTTTCGGCCAACGCCGCTGGGCGCTTGACGAATGCAACCTGGTCCTCGTAAGGCCCTTCGGGCGCGACGTCGGCGCTGGCCTGCGTCACCGAACGACGCTGTGGGGCCTTGTTGTAAGTGTAGCCCGCGCAGGTGTTGTAGACCGGGACGCGTTCGCGCACGCCGCCGCCGAGCAACTGGTAGAGCGGCTGTTGCGTGACTTGGCCGAACAGATCCCACAGCGCGATGTCGACCGCGGAAGCGGCGCGCGTTTCGGCGCCGCTGCTGGCAAAGCCGACATAGCCGTACAGCAGGTGCTGGCTGTGGGCTTCGATGGCGAGCGGATCCTTTCCCAGCAGGTAGGGCGCGATCAGTTCATGGATCTGCCCCTGCACGGCCTGGGCGCCACGAAAGGTTTCCCCCAGGCCCACCAGGCCGGTGTCGGTGTGGATCTGCACCCACAAGATGTTGGGATAGGCGGCCGCGTGGACCGTATCGACTTGCGTGATCTTCATGGGGGGGCGGCATCAGGCCGTTTTTGGATGTTCCTTGACGCGGCTGACCAGCTGCGTCGGGTTGACGAACTGCAGCGCGATCAGCAGCCAGGCCAGCGTGACCGCCATGTAGACCATCGCCATTGCATCGACCGACTGCGGCGCACGAACGCCCGCCGCGAAGACCGCGTAGTACAGGGCCACCACCAGCGTCTGCGAATCCGGGCCGGCCGTCAGGAAGGTCAGCTCGAACATGCCGATGGTGCGCACCAGCACCAGCAGCGAGGCCGCCAGAATGCCCGGCGCCAGCAGCGGCAACAGCACATGCCAGAACAGCTTGAAGGTGTTGGCGCCGAACACGCGGGCGGCGGATTCGAGGTTGGCATCGATCTGCTCGATGAACGGCGTCATCACCAGGATCATGAACGGCACGGCCGGAATCATGTTCGCCAGGATCACGCCGAAGATGGTGCCCGCGATGTGCGCCTGGTACATCACGGTCGCCAGCGGAATGCCATAGGTGATCGGAGGGATCATCAGCGGCAACAGGAACAGCCCCATCAGCAGGTTCTTGCCGCGGAAGTTGCGCCGCGCCAGCGCGTACGCCGCCGGCACGCCGATCAGGATCGACAGGAACACGACGGCGGCGACCACCTCGATCGTGACCCACAGCACGCTGTCGAGTTGGAACTCCTGCCAGGCGGTCTGGTACCAGTTGAACGTGTAGCCATCGGGCAGCCAGGTGCCGAGCCAGCGGCGGGCCACCGAGCTGGTGCCGACCGCGGCCACCATGAGTGCGACATTGACGATGAAGAAGCCCATCACCAGTGCAACCAGTGACTTCCAGAGTTTCATCAGCAGACGATGCGTATCCATGGTCAACCTTTGCCGCCGGAGACGGGGCCCCGATAGAACATCCCGCGCGCGCCCAGAACCGCGGCAACGACGAACAGCTGCACCACGCCCATCAGCATCGCGACGGCCGAAGCCATGGAATAGTCGTAGCGCTCGAAGGCGGCCTCATACGCCGCGATCGAGATCACTCGGGTGGCACCGGCCGGCGACCCGAGCAGGACCGCCGACGGAAACACCGAGAAGGCCTGCACGAACGACAGCGCGAAGGCCATCGCCAGTCCCGGGACCAGCAGCGGCAGATAGATATGCCTGAACTGGTTCCACGGCGTTGCGCCCAGGGTCGAGGCAGCGCGTGGCAGGTTGGGGTCGATGCCGGTGATGTACGACAGCGTGAGCAGGAACGCGAACGGGAAACCCGAGATGACGAGCGAAATCAGGACGCCCCAGTAGTTGTGCGTCAGACGGATCGGGCCTTCGTAGATGTGCAGCCACTGGAGCGACTGCGACAGCCAGCCCTTGGGGCCGAAGTAGCCGAGCATGCCCTCGGCGATCAGGACGGTGCCCAGCGTCAACGGAATGACCAGCAACGTGGTGATCAATTTCTGGAAGCGGCTGCTGCGGCGCATCTGATAGGCGATCGGCAGCGCCGCGCCGACGTTGATCACGGTGGCGGGAATGGCCAGCTTGAGCGTGGTCCATACCGTGTCGCGCAGGTTGCCGGTGGTGAAGAACTGCGTGTAGTTCGCCAACCAGTTGCCTTCCATCGGATGGAACGACAGCTGCAAGCCGTAGAGGAACGGATAGACGAACAGCACCACCATGAAGAGTGTCGCCGGCACCAGCAGCAGCAGGGACCGGTCGAACGAAGACGGGCTGGCGCTGGTCATGGCACCATGCCCGAGGCTGCATCGACGGGATAGGCCAGCGCCTTGTCCGGCGCAATGGCCAGCGTGACCAGATCGCCGACTCGCAGGCGCATCGTCGTGCGCACGATCAGCTTGAGCCCGCCGGCCACCTCGACGTCGACGATGTTGTCGTGGCCGCAGTATTCGACATTGAGCACCCGGGCGGCGAAGCTGTTGTCCACCGGTGAAGAGACGACGTCGAATTCCTCGGGTCGGATCGCGAGCATCGCCTTGCCGCTGGCGAGTGGCTGCATCGCCCGCGCGTTGAGCGCCAGGCCGCTGCCGGCGAGCTGCACCGACGCGCCGCCCTCCGAGCGCACGTTCAGCTCCACCAGGTTGCGATAGCCCATGAAGCGGGCCACGTCCAGGTTGGCCGGCTCCGCGTAGATGCGCTGTGGTTCGGCAATCTGCTGTGCCACGCCGTCCTTCATGACGACGACGCGATCGGCCAGCGACAGCGCCTCATCCTGGTCGTGGGTGACGTAGATCGTCGATCGTCCCAGTTCGCGGTGAATGCGCCGGATCTCGGCGCGCATCTCCAGCCGCAACTTGGCGTCGAGATTCGACAAGGGCTCGTCCATCAACACCAGGGGCGGCTCGATGACGATCGCTCGGGCGATCGCGACCCGCTGCTGCTGTCCGCCGGACAACTGGCCGGGCAGCTTGTGCGCCTGCGAGTTCAGCTGCACCAGGTCCAGCGCCCGCTTCACGCGCTGCGCCGACTCGGCGGGTGGCACGCCGCGCATCGCCAGCCCGAACGCGACATTGCGCGCCACGCTCATGTGCGGAAAGAGCGCATAGTTCTGGAACACCATGCCAAAGCCCCGTTTTTCAGGCGGCAGCACATCAATGCGCGTGTCGTCGAGCCAGATGCCTCCATCCGTCAAGGGCAGCAGCCCGGCCAGGCAATTGAGGGCCGTCGACTTGCCGCAGCCCGAGGGTCCAAGCAGCGCGATGAACTCGCCGCGCTTGACCGTCATGGTCAAGGCATTGAGCGCGGTGAAGCTCTGCACGCCCTTGCCCGCGGCAAAGCGGCGCGTGACGCCATCGAGGCGCAACTCGGAAAAGTCTGAAGTCATGGAGACACAATCCTGGAAAAGAAGCAGCCTGCAAGCGCCCACATGGGCGCTTGCAGCATCGGTCGGGCGCGCAGTGCGTGCCGCGAATCACTTGGTCTTGCGGGTGCCGATGTCCTGGTCCCAGCGGCGGAATGCATCGACCATGGCCTTGGTCTCGAGCGGCATGGCATGAGGGAACTGGGCCAGCCACTTGTCGTAGTCAGACCGTCCGAACTCCTTGATCACGTCCTGGCTGTCCTTGGGTGCCAGCGACAGCGGCACGTCCTTGACCGCCGGGCCCGGATAGAAGTAGCCCTTGTCATAGGTCATCGCCTGCTGCTGCGGCTTGAGCAGGAAAGCCATCAGGTCGAGAACCACCGCTTGCTTCTCCGGCGGGACGCCCTTGGGAATCACGATGTAGTGCGCATCGTTGACCCACGTCATGCCCTTGAAGGGCAGCACCTGAAAGTTCTTCGGCACGATGCCCAGCGCCCTGGGGTTGATGTCCCAACCCGTCACCGTCAGCGTCATGTCGCGCGAGCCTTCGCCCAGTTCCTTCATCACGGCTGCGGTTCCCGTCGGGTAGTACTCGATGCAGGCGTCAAGGTCCTTCAAGTAGGCCCAGGTCTTGTCCCAACCGTTGATCGGGTCGGCAGGGTTCTTGTCTCCCAGCAGATAGGGCAGCCCCATCAAGAAGGTGCGCCCCGGACCGGAATTGGCGGGCCGTGCATAGATCAGCTTGTTGGGATTGGCCTTGCACCAGGCCAGCAGTTCCTGGGGCGTCGTCGGCGGCGTCTTGACCTTGTCGGGGTTGAACTCGACCAGCGGGCCGGCAGGCATGAAGACGATGGCCAGGCCGTGGTCCTTCGCCAGCGCTTGCATCTTGTAGGCGTTGGGAAGGTAGTTCTCCTGCAGCTTGGGGAACTTGGCCGCGTAGTCGGGGAACAACTTGACCCACAGGTTCATCTCGAGACCGGCGGCGAGCGCATCGGTGCCAACAATGATCATGTCGATGTCACTGCGGCCCGCGTTCTGCATCGCCTTGATCTTGGCCGGGATCTCGGGGGCGGGCGCCTTGGTGAAAGTGAACTTGGAGACCAGCTTGGGGTTCTGCGCCTGGTAGGCCTCAAACGCCCCCTGCGTCAGCGCCAGGTTGCCGGCGGCGTCGATCACGTTGATCACCACCGGCGACTTTGGCAGTTCCTGCGCCTGGACCAGGCCCATGCCGGCACAGCTCGCCGCCCCGAGAACGGCCGCAATGATGGCGTGGCGATGCCGCGAGAGGGAAACTTGGCGCATTCGGAATCTCCTAATGGATGGCCTTGGCAGGCGAGATCTTGTAAGACAACTTCCGAGTTGTCATTCGGGTTTTCGCTGAGCGTGCGGACACGCGCCCACCTCGGGAAGAGCAAGGGTGCTGCGGGAGAGCCACTCGCTGCTCTCGTCAAGTTTGGAAGATTTGTTATAGTTGTCTGACAAAGATTCCCGGGTATCGGTTCGATGGCGGAACACTTGCTAGACGTCAATGGCGGCACCCTGCCCGACCAGATCTACGCCCGGATGGTCGAAGCCATCCTGCGCGGGGACTACGTCGACTCGAAAAAGCTGCCGACGGAAAGCGAACTGGCCTCGCAATTCGGGGTCTCGCGGCCGACCGTCCGGGAGGCACTGTCGAGGCTGCGATCGGACGGGATCATCGAGTCCCGCCGCGGCTCCGGCAGCCAGGTTGTGCGCGCCCCCGGTACACCGGCATCGAGCATGCCCCCCATCAGGAACTATTCGGACATCGAGCGGTATTACGCCTACCGCACAGTTGTTGAATCGGGGGCGGCGGCCGCTGCAGCGGAGTTTCGCACTGCCGACGACCTGACGACCATCAGAGCCTGCCTGGAAGCGCAGACCCTGGCCATGGAGGGTGGAAGCAAAGGCGTCGAAGACGACGTCCGCTTCCACAGGGCGATCGCGAGGGCCTCGCACAACCAGTTCTTCGTGGCCGCCGTCGAAACGAGTGTCGCGCCCATCAGGCAATTCATGGAACTAGCGCGCAGCGTGCGATCGAAGATGACCGTCGAGCGTGTCCGGCTGGTCCAGATGGAGCACCAGCAGATCCTCGACTCCATCGAGAAGCGATCCCCGGCCGACGCCGCCGAGGCAACACGGCTCCATATCCTCAACGCCAAGCGACGGATCTTCGACGCAGCGAAATTGCGGTAGAGCGCGACGGCCTGGCCGCCCTCAAGGTTTGCTCCATCCCTACCCGCGCGGCAGCTATGCAGCGATTGCTGCCGGTGATGTCGGCCCCCTGAGTTCACGGTCTTGGCCATGCAGCGGTCATTCATGCGCCAGTGTCATCTCGGACCCAGTGGCCGGTTTCAACGGCCTGCTGACCTTGCCAGCCAGCCGGTACGTTCACGACGCCTGAACGTCTGCTGACCTCGGCCAATTCGGCGTGAACTTGCTTGCGGCTTAATGAACCCGCAGCACCTCAAACTGCCGTCGGGTTAGAGCCACCTGTATTGACACCTCATCACCCTCGCATTTGCCCAGCATGGCCCTGCCCAAAGGTGCTTCGCTGCTGATGACCTGAACGAGCTGAGCGCCGCTGACCAACTTCATGCTGCCCCCATTCGGACCGAGGAAAAGCTGTTGCTGCTTGTCGTCGGAATCGGCTAGGCAGACCAGTGCGCCGAGCTGTATACCTTTGCTGGCGTCGTAGGGACGCGGGCGGAATTGGCGCCAATTGGCCATCGCCTGGCGGATCGCTTCGGCGCGCCGAGCTTGGCCGGTGGTCAGGTAGGCGGCTTCGAGTCCCAATGTGTCGTATTTGTTTTCGGCGATGTTCTCTTCGTGAGTCGCCGTTTCATGGGCCGCCCGCACTGCCTGCTCGGCTTGCAGCAGGTCTTCAGCGAGCCGTTCCAGCACCTGCTGTTGCAGCAAGAATTTATCCATGACGAAAGGTCGGCATCTCGAGCAAGCGGGGGGTAGGTTTTGAATATGAAGGGCTCCAGAACCCCTCGACGCTTATGTTGGCTGCAGGTTAACTTCAGCTATGGGCGGCTATACGGTTTTCTCCAAACCGGTCATCCAAGGGCTCAGACGTCCTCTCCGTCTTCGCTTGGAGGTATCTCGGCGAGCAGATGGTCGACGTCGGCACTCTCGACACCCGTGTGGTGCCCGAGGTACTGCGGGCTTGGCTCAAGCCGCTTCTTCATGGCCGCCATTGTGGCCGGCTTCGGTTCAAGGTTTTCCCTTGAAGGCCTACATCTTGATCTGCTTGAACGCAGCGCCCGTCCTATGTTTGAACGGGACCGAAAAGATGCCATCTTTGACTAGCCTGGCGGCCTGAGGATCTGGGGCCACCACGTCACGAGCTGCGCGGTCTTCGACCAGTAAGGCTGGCCGCTCCATTCAGGCGCGAGCACGAAAACAAGGTGGCCGTCGCGCCGGAGGGCTTCGCTCTCCGCCCGATGCTGCTTTTTGAACCCATCGGTCGAGACGATGCACCAGCGGCCCGTCTTCGACAACTCACCGATCCAGTGAGTGTCCGTCGCGCTTCGCGGAACAACCTCGTCGACGTCTTCGGCTTCGGCTTCGGCTTCGGCTTCGGCTTCGGAAAGCACCTTCACGCCGCGTGCCAGCAGCGGCGACATATTCGCGTCGAAGAAGAATTTCAGGCCCGTAGCCGTTCCTCGAAGCGCACTGCCGCTGCGACGTGCTTAGGGCTGATCTCGTACTGACGTGCGACAGCTTTCGAGTTCTTGCCCTCTGCGAGGAAGGCCTCGTATAGCGTATCGGTCGGCACTCCAACCTCGGCGACGATTGGCGTGCCGAACTGGCGCGAAGGATCCAGGGCGATCCCCTTGCCGTCGGACGGGCGCCACATGCGTGCGATGTTCCCGTCGTAATCGATTCCCGTATAGAGCGACGGCTTGATCACATTCGTGAAAGCGATCTGATGCGCGCGCACGTCAACCAGGGTCTCGTCGCCGGTCGCGTGGCTGACCGCCGACTCGTAAATTTTTCGACCGTCAGTAAGGAACCGACGCGAGGTTAACGGGTAGGTCCGTGTGGAGCGTCTCCTGGGCAGCCTCGATCGTCGCCTTGATTACGTGAGGCTGACGCCGGCCTCGGTGAACGCACGGACGAGTCGAAGCTCCATCAGATCGCGAAAGCCGATCGCCGGCTCCTAAAGGTCGGCACCGTCGAGTTGCGTCTTCCAGAGAGGCTCCGAATGCCGGTGGCCGTCTCCGTGCTTGCGGCGGTACCCGCACATCCAACGGCGAACGGCGCGCGTCTCCGCGCGGATTAGACGAGCTGCCTGTCCGAGGGAGTAGACGCCGGTATCCAGCAGGGTGGGTTGAGCCATCGCGCACAGTCTATCCGGTACCCGGTGGCCTGCATGAACGCGACGACTTTGTAGGCCTGTCCAACTTCTGCGAAGGCGGTCGGCGATCACTGGCGCGGACTTTTTCCTACTGCAAGGACGGCTTTTTTCCTTCTGCCGCCGAGGTGACGCTGGCTACTGTGACCGCATACCCACCACCGAGGAAGTCACATGAAAAGCATCATCCTTTGGGTATGCGGCGTGCCCATTGGCGTCATTATCTTGTTGAAGGTATTCGGGGTCTTTTGAGGGCGTGAGGGCGATTGCCCTTCTGCAAACGCGTTCCAGTTCGCCAGCCCCGTGACACGGCGCGTGCTGTTCGGCGCGGCTCACCGGCCGTCACAGGTCAGATCCCGCAAGGCCTACCACGCGCTCGCGACGGCGTGGCTCAATGTGCAACAGTCGGCTTGCCAGGACAGCGCGGGAACGAGAGACCAGCCGCTGACTTGCGATTCGCGCTCGCCTTCGCGGTCCACCACTCCCACTGCTCGTGAACGGCTTGTTGTCGTCCTGAAACGAAAAAGACCTGCTCGACGAGGCCGAGGTGGAGCATGCGAGCGCGAAGGACCTGATCGTCCAGATTCAGGAGGCCACCGAGATCGACGAGATGTTTGACGCCAAGGTGAAGGTCCTGGGCGAATACATCGACCACCATGTCAAGGAAGAACGCACGGAGATGTTCCCCAAGGCGCGCGCCGCGCGCGGACTCGACCTGGTCGCAATGCGCGAGCAGCTTAGGAAACGCAAGGAAGAATTGATGGCCGACATGACCGTGGTCGCCCGACAGTATCTCCGGACCCTGGGCCGAACCGCCTTGGGAGCGGGTTCATTGGTGCAGGGGCCGAAGTGACTGGCTGCAGATGTCCGTCGCAGTGAGCGGATGCGGGAGCCGGGGTTCGCCAGGTCGGTGAAGCTGGCTCGCCGGGCCAAGGTCGGCTTGCAGCAGCAAGGGCTCGGAGTCCAGGCAGCAGTCAGACGCCTACGTAGATGAGCGTTCAGCAGCTAGTCCTCTATCGAAAATCCCGGCTCACGGTGGCAGCAGCCAACCGACCCAGCAAAGGCGTCAGATCTTCCAGGCGCGTCGCGATCAGGTTCTTCACTGTCCCCTCGCGCTGCCACCTGCCGTGCACGACCATGAGTCGAGCGCCCAGCAGTTCCTGGCGCTGCACGTCCCTGAGGCTCTTCCACACGATCACCTGGACCACGCCCGTCTCGTCTTCCAACGTCACGAAGATCGTGCCCTTCGCCGTCTCCGGCTGCTGGCGCAACGTCACGATACCGCAGTGGCTCACATGTTCCCCATTCTCGATCTCGTCGAGGTTCCGCGCAGTCATCAGGCCGCGAAGCGCCAGGCGCTCGCGCAGCAAGGCGAGCGGATGCCGGCGCAAGGTCAGCCCTGTCGAGGCGTAGTCGAACACGATCTCCTCGCCCTCGGGCGCGGCATCGAGTGCCAGCAATGCCTCGTCGACTGGCGCGTCCCGCAATAGCGCAGGCGCCGCGCGCAGCCCGGCCGCTTCCCAGACCTGCTGGCGCCGGTGCCCCGACAGGCTCATCAGCGCATCGGCCGCGGCCAGCAGCTTCATCTCATGCAGTTCCAGCTGCGCGCGCAGCGCCAGGTCCTCCGTGCTGTCGAACACCTGCTGCACGCGGGCCTCGACGATGCGGCTGGCCGAGGCCGACTGGAGCCCGCCGATCATGCGCAGCCCGAGCCGCACGGCCGGCTCGTGCGCCAGGTCTTCCAGGGTGCAGTCCACGTCGCTGTACATCACATCGACGGGCCGCACCTCGACGCCATGACGCCGCGCATCCTGCACGAGTTGCGACGGCGAATAGAACCCGAGCGGCTGCGAGTTCAGCATGGCCGCCAAGAACTCCGCCGGGTGATGGCACTTGATCCAGCAGCTCGCATAGACCAGCAGGGCGAACGAGGCGGCATGACTCTCCGGAAAGCCGTATTCGCTGAACCCCTTGATCTGCTCGAAGATGGCTTTCGCAAAACTCTCCTCGTAGCCGCGCGCGGTCATGCCGTCCACGATCTTCGAATAGTAGTGCTCCAGGCCGCCCTTACGCTTCCACGCCGCCATGGACCGCCGCAGGCCGTCGGCCTCGCCTGGGGTGAAACCGGCCGCCAGGATGGAGATCTGCATGACCTGCTCCTGGAATACCGGCACGCCCAGGGACCGGCCCAGCGCTTCCTTCAATGCCTCGCTCGGGTAGACCACCGGCTCCCGGCCTTGGCGCCGGTTCAGGTACGGATGCACCATGCCGCCCTGGATCGGCCCCGGCCGCACGATGGCGACCTCGATGACCAGGTCGTAGAAGCAGCGTGGCTTCAGGCGCGGCAGCATGCTCATCTGCGCGCGGCTCTCGATCTGGAACACGCCGATGGTGTCGGCCTTGCAGATCATGTCGTAGGTGGTGCCGTCCTCCGCCGGGATGTCCTGCATGCCGAACACGCAGCCCTTACGCAGCCCGATGAAATCCAGCGCCTTGCGGATCGCGGTCAGCATGCCGAGCGCAAGGCAGTCCACCTTCAGCAGTCCGAGCGCGTCGAGGTCGTCCTTGTCCCACTCGATTACGGTGCGATCGGACATCGAGGCGTTCTCGATCGGCACCATTCGGCACAGCGGCCCCTTGGTGAGCACAAAGCCGCCCGTGTGCTGGCTCAGGTGCCGCGGAAACCCGATCAGCTGCTCGGTCAGGTGCAGCAATTGCTGCACCTGCAGTGAATCCGCAGACAGGCCGACCTCCTGCAGCCGCTCCGGCCGCACCGCGCCCCCGTCCCACCACTGGTGCCCCTTGGCGAGGGCGTCCACCGTCTCCAGCGACATCCCCAGCGCCTTGCCCACGTCGCGGATCGCGCTCTTTGGCCGGTAGCTGATCACGACGCCGGTGATGGCGGCGCGGTCGCGCCCGTACTTCGCATAGAGGTACTGCAGCACTTCCTCGCGCCGCTCGTGTTCGAAGTCGATGTCGATGTCCGGCGGCTCGTTGCGCTCCTTCGAGATGAAGCGCTCGAACAGCACGCTCATCCGGGCCGGGTCGACCTCGGTGACGCCCGTGCAATAGCAGACCACGCTGTTCGCGGCGCTGCCGCGCCCCTGGCAGAGGATGTGGCGCGAGCGCGCGAACATCACGATGTCGGCCACGGTGAGGAAGTAGTGCTCGTACTTCAGCTCGGCGATCAGCGCGAGCTCGTGCTCGATCTGCGCCTGGACCTTGGCGGGAATGCCATCGGGCCAGCGGCGGCCGGCCCCCTCGTAGGTGATGCGGCGCAGATACCCGGCCGGCGTCTCGCCCTCGGGGACGACCTCGTCGGGGTACTGGTAGCGCAGCTCGTCGAGATTGAAGCTGCAGCGCGCCGCCACCTTGAGCGTTTCCGCCAGCAGCTCGGGCGCATAGGTCTGCGCGAGCCGTAGCCGGGTGCGCAGATGCCGCTCCGCGTTGGGCTGCAGTTCAAGGCCGCAGTCGGTCAAGGGCTTGCCCAGGCGCGTCGCGGTCATCACGTCCTGCAGTGGCTTGCGCGAACGGACATGGAAATGCACGTCGCCTGCGGCCACCAGCGGAATCTCCGTGGCCGCGCTGATCTCGCTCAGGCGATGCAGCCACATCTCGTCGTCGAGCAGGCGCAGCTTCTCCACGGCGAACCAGCAGCGCCCGAGGAACTCGCGCAGCAACCAGGTTCCGAGCCAGCCCAGCTGCGCCGGCGTGGCCATGCGCCTGGGCGAGGCCAGCACCACGCAACCGGCGAGTTCGGCGCCGTGGATCTGCGCGAGCGTCAGTTTGTAGCTTCCCTTCTCCGAGCTGCGGCGCAGCTTGGTGATGAACGCCGAGAGATTGCCGTAGCCCTCCAGATGGCAGGCCAGCACGGTGAGCGTGAAAGGTGCGGCCTCGGGGCCGACCTGTTCATCGGGCTCGACGAGGAACTGGCTGCCGATCAACAGCTTCAGGCCATGGTCCTCCGCCGCCACGTGCGCGCGCACGACCCCCGCCAGGCTGCACTCGTCGGTGAGGGCCAGCGCGGTGTAGCCCAGCTGCTTCGCGCGCTCGACAAGCTCGTCCGGCTGGCTCGCGCCGCGCAGGAAGCTGAAATTGCTCACGCACCGCAGCTCGACGTAGTCGGGCAGGTCCATGGGAGGTCTCTCAGGCGAAGGTGCCGTGCAGGAACCACGCCGTCTCGTCCTGAGCCAGGCGCATCTGGAAGATCCACAGCACGCCGGCATGCTCGCTCACGGCCACCCAGTAGTCGCGGGCGCTCTGGCGCGTGGTCTCCTGTCCGCCGCCGCCTTCCAGCGTCGTGCGGTCCCACCATCCGCCCTCGACGCGATGGGGACCCGCAAGCAGCTGCAGCACGCCCTGGTAGATCGGCCGGTTGTGCTGGGTCGCGAGGCGCAACGGCTTGGGCAGGATGAAGGTTGGCTGCGGCACATCGACCGTGCGGCACCGCCCCCTTGGCGCCGGTTCGGGCGCCGGACGCCAGCGGCACATCCACTCCAGGCGGTGGTCCTCTAGGATGACCGGGCGCAGCACGCGGTCGGGACCGAGCCGTGCCGCGATGCGCTCGAGCACCAGCGCCAGGCTCTCGCCCGATTGGCGTGCCTCAGGCAGCATCGAGAGGCTCTTCTCCTCCAGCGGCTGCACCTCGGTCGCCAGCAGTTCCAGGTCGCCCACGGGCGCCAGCAGCTCGACCTTGCCCAGGTGCTCGGCCAGCAGCCGCATCAGGTGCTCCGAGTCGCGCGTGGCCTGCGCGGTGCGGACGGTGAGTTCGCCGCCGTCGCCGGCGCTCCTGGCGCGCATTGCGTCGTGGCACCAGCGCAAGGTGAACGCGGTCACGCCGGACCGCCTGGCCATGAGCCAGCCGGCCATCTGCAACATCAGGCGACGGGCACCGAACAGCATGGCCGGCGCGTGCTCGACCCGCGCCATCAGCTCGAGCTTGGCATGGAAGGTCTTCGGCAGCTGCGACCAGGGGTAGGTCTCCGGGCGCAACCCGTAGGCCTGGTCGAGGGTCGCGAGCAGCTGCGCGTCGAAGCGGCGGCTCAGGCCGCCGCGCGGCAAGGCGCGCACCTGGCCCAAGGTCCGGCAACCCAGGCGGGCGAGCGTTGCCTGGTGGGCGGCGACCTGCGTCAAGGTGTCGATCGACAGGGCGTCGAGGAGTTGGACAAGCGGCTTGGCGAAGCCGTTCGACTGACCGGCCCGGGCCACCGCGAGCGCGGCCAGGCTCGTCGGCGCCCAGCTCAGCTGCCGCACGCCGAGATCGGGGCATTCCTCGCGCACGCGCTCGACCAGGCGGCGCTTGCCGCCGAACAGGCGCAGGCTCTGTTCGAGTTCCATGACGACCGCCGGGCACTGCAGAAGCGCTTCGAGGACCGCGACGCGCGGCGTGAACTGCAGACACCACGTCGCGAGGCCATCGAGCGCCTCAGTGCGCGGCTGCGGGTCGTCCGGCAGGCTGTCGGGAAGAAGAGCTGCCCACAGCATGGGAAACCTCCCGGGATTGGCGCGCCGTGATCAGGCCGCTCGGGTGGCGCAGACGCGGCGTCAGGATGGCCTCCAGGCCACCGGGCACCGAGGGGAGTGTCAGTTCCCCCTCGTGCGGCGGCCCCTTCCGCTTGAGCAGGTGGATGCGCAGTTCCCAGTCGATGCCGAAGCGCGCCTGCAGCCGCAGCGGCGCGGCCGAGGCCTCGTGCTCGGCGGCGGCTGGCCGGCACAGGATGACGGGTCCGTCGCAGCCCTGGGCGCAGACCTGTAGGCGCCGGATCTGTTCCTGGCGGGCCTGCGGCAGCCAGCTGACGAGCATGCCGGCGGCATTGGCCTTGATGAGCTGCTCGGTCGCCCACAGGCGCTCGACCGGCTTGTCAGCGGCGATCCAGACCAGGTGGCGCTCGTCGAGGCCGAGGTGATGCAGCCCCGGCAGATGCGGGGCCTTCGGCGGGCCGATCACCACGATCTGCCGGCCCAGCGCGACGAGCGTGCGCATGGCGGGCGCGAGCAGCCGCCATTCGAGCACCGAGGGCTGGACCTGCAGCACTTCGGTCAGCGACTGGCACGGCCAGCCGCCGCCCGGCAGTTCGACGTCGAGGCGTTCGAACCCTGTGTTCACGACGGAAGTGACTGGCGTGCCGAGTGCATCCCCGCGCCAGATCGCCGATTCGATGGCGTGCGGCAGCACGACCGGCGGGCGCCGCCCGTGCGTTGCACGCGGTGAAGTCTGGGGGGCCGGGGGCGCTTCATCGCCATCGGCCCATGACAGGGGGACGGCCATGAGGACTCCGATAGCTGTATGGACATACAGTATCCTTCCAGTCGTGGAGGTGAGCAAGAAGGTTTACAAATTTCCGTCAGCGGTGTCGCCTGATGAAAATTTGCACCGGCGGCGGCCTGGATGAAACCCCGGCCCGCCAGGGCTGCGACCGTCGCCACAATGTGACGCATGTGCTACTCAGCCCAGATCCGTGCGGACTACAAGCGGTTCTTCCGCCTGTTCGGCGGCGTCCTCTCCCTTCGGGCGTTCGCCAAGCTGTATTACGAGCGCCAGTGCAACCCCAGGATCAAGATCTCGAAGGCCGTGGACGCGGCGTTCATGAACCCGGAGTCGGACGAAGAGCAGGAGATCAAGGGCCTCATCGACGCCTTCAATGCCGAGCAGGCCACGAAGCTCGAACAGGACCTCTTCACGCAGCGCAAGCGTCTGGCCGACGCCGAGCGGAAGCTCCAGGTCAAGACGACGAAGAAGGCGACGGAGGAAGTACGGATCGCCACGGCGAAGGTCGAATGGGGACTCGGCAAGCTCGCGGATCTCAAGCGGGTCGAGCTCGAGCCGCGCGACGCGCGGATCTTTCCGGGCGTCTACGCCCCCGTGATGATCTGGGAGGACGGCCAGCGGGTGGTCAAGCCCATGCGCTATCAGTGCCGCCCCGCCGGAAAGCCCGCGAAATACGACTCTCTCTATCCGGGCACCTACAACGCCCGGCGCGACAACCTGGAGGGGTTCTGGAAGGACGTCTTCGGTTTGTCACACGGGGTCATGGTCGTCAATGCGTTCTACGAGCACGTGAACCGGGATGGCGAGGATGTGGTGCTCGAGTTCAGGCCGCGGCCGCAGCAGGACATGCTGGTCGCGTGCCTGTGGTCGGAATGGTCAGCGCCCGGCGAGCCGGACCTGCTCTCGTTCGCGGCGATCACCGATGAACCGCCGGAGGAGATCGCGGCCGCCGGTCACGACCGCTGCATCATCCCCATCAAACCGGAGAACGTCGACACTTGGCTAAGGCCCGATCGCGCGAACCTTGAGGCCTCGTACGCGGTCCTCGATGACCGGGAGCGGCCGTATTACGAGCACAGGCTGGCGGCATAAGGACATGCGCAGCCACCGTTTGCCGATGGCTGCTTCAGACTGACTGACTGCAGTCCTAAGGTCGCGACGCCTGAACGTCGCGACCGGGCCCATCACAGACGATCGCTCGTCCAGATTTGGCGCCGCATAGCTGTCGATGGAACTCGGCGCGTCAAGGAGTCAACGTCTAGTCGATTTCAATCGACGGTTTGATGCCCTCGCAAGACGCGCGCTGCGGCTAGGAATGCGCTGGCGTGGGCACGAGTGCAACGCTTCTCGGTGTCGTCAAACATCCACGTGCTGTCTGCCCCATGATGCAACCGGGCTTGCGGCATTTGGCGGACGCGGGCCATCGACGTCGCCCTTGACTTCACCATCGGAGCCCGTATGAACGACAAACACCTCACCCAAAATGCGATGACCCTGGCAGCTGAAGATCGGCTTCGGCTGGAGTCGCTTCGCAAGCAGCGACGCGCCCACCGGCAAGCCAAATCGGCCAAGCCGCCGACGGCTCCCGAGCATTTCCTTCCAGGCGAACCGTCTCGCAGTCAACGCCTGGCCGACGCGGTGGCCGCGACCGTAGGGTCGTGGCGCTTCATCATCTTCCAGAGCACGGCCATCGTGCTGTGGATCGTCGGCAACGCGATGACCGGGAACGGCGCTTGGGACCCGTATCCGTTCATCCTTCTAAACCTGCTCCTGTCGTTCCAGGCGGCCTACACCGCGCCGGCAATCATGATGAGCCAGAACCGGCAGTCCGAGCAGGACCGGCGCCACGCCGAAACCGACTACGAGATCAATGTCAAGGCGGAGTTGGAGATCGAACTACTGCACGAGAAGATCGACCTCCTGAAGGAACGCGAACTGCTGGCGCTGACCGACGCGGTGCACGCCCTGACCCGGCGGATCGAAGGGCTGTCGGCACGCCCGACCTGAGTCGCGCTACGGCCGCGGCTTCCACGCCACGTTGAGTCGTACGACGGGCAGGTCTGGCGAGCCACCGCGTCGTGCAACAGGCGGTCGGGTTCCTTCTTCACCAGCCATAGCGGAAGTCACAGGCGCGACGCCGGGGCGAACCCCGGGGGCTGCACTGGGCTGAATAGGAGCATCACATGGCAGCCGCATCGGCCGAACCTGAATCCGGTCTCGCTCCGAGCGCGTGTCGCCACTGCCCTTTGTGGCACCTGCTTCGTGGCGCCCGACACGGGGCTTCAATGAAGTCCGAGTTCCACCTCAACGGGTGCGGCCCGAAGATGCGAACCCCGGACCAGTCGGTCGTGAGCACCCGCTTGTGGCCTTTTCCGCTGCCGGCCGCATTCTGCCTGCCCTTCCCTGCCGCCCCTGCTCCGACGTGCAGGCGCATCAGGTTCTGCGAACCCTCGTCATGCCTGAGTCGGCGTCCAGCGCTTGCTTCCGAGGAAGATGCCATGGTTTTGCCCCGGCCGGTTGAAGTCGTACGTCTTCGACCCGGTCCAATCGAATCGCGAGGCGACCTGCGCGACAGGTGCGGGCTTCAAGCGTTCATGGACCTGAACGACGCAAAGCAGCTTGGCGTGCTGAAAACGGCTGACAAGGCGATCCACGATCATTTCCACAGGTGGCTCAGTGCGGCTCAGGTCGAGACCCGTTTCTGGATCCAGTGCGCGACCCCACGGCGGCGCGATGAACGCAACCACCAACTGGTCTTGGGCAGCGGCGATATGCTCAAGACCGTGTTCGAAGTCGATGTCAAGAACGCGTATCGGCAGGCCCAGCAGTGCCATATTGCTGGACGTGAGTTTGAAGACCGAGTCGTCGTTCTCGAAGGCGACGCCGACCACCCCGGGCAGATGCCGCAGCAGCCAGTACAGCGTGTTGCCTGAGCCGGCGATAGGGTCGATCACAAGATGCGAACCGGCCTGGGCGCCAGCCGCGGCGAACCCGACATCAGTAGCGATCGCGGTGGCCAGGCGGTCGCGCGTGCACTCGACGGCAGTGCGTCCGAGAACACGAATACCCCTGGCGAACCAATCGGCCGGTGCCAAGCCGTAGAGTGAAACGTAATCGGCATCGTCGTAGCTGTCCAGGCCGTACTGCTGAACTTCGTGAAGATCGAGGACCTCGTTTCGCTTCGTGCCGAGCAAGAGCAGCTCACGGTCGTACTTCATGGGAACCTCCATGGGGGATGGTGGCTGGGGCATTCTGCGCTCGCAGCGCTCTGGCTGGGCTCGAACAAGCCCTCGCGTCCTCCATGGCTTGCGCAGCAGCGGCAATCCGGACTCCCATGCCGGGCCGGTCCCGCAACAAGCTGCTCGTCCACTCATCGCGGATGTGGACGGACCATTTCGCGCTGTAGAGGTCCGCGTCGGCCAGGCTGAGCAGCACGTCGCGCAGCAACGCCGGATACAGGACGTTGGCGTCGAGCACCGCTGTGTACCGAGCGCTTCCTGCCACTCACAGCTCCTCGCCCATCTCCTGGGAGAGGTCGTTCAATCGTTTGAGGGCGCCGGCCGACCGCTGCTTCTGCTCGTCCTTGTAGCGCATGAGTTCTTCGAACTCGATGCGGCGGTGCCGGTTGATCAGCCGGCACTTCAGCCGGCCAGCCTCGATCTCCTTGATCACGAAGGGGCGCGACACATTCAGAAGTGCCGCAGCCTGCTGCGTCGTGAGTTCCAGCTTCTGCGGGACGAGCATCATCGGCTCGCGCTTGGCCATCTGGCGCAACACGTCGGCAAGGAAGTGCAAGGCACGCGGAGGCAGGAGCAGCACTGGGGCTTCACCCGTGCTGTCCCCCTCCACTTCGATGGTCACCTTGACGGCTTTTGCATTGGAGTGGTCCAGAGCCGCAACCAGGCACGCCGTCGCCGCACCGGCCATTTCCGCTTCCATTTCGCTGGCTGGGTCGAGTATCCGGGTCATGCTGGGTCCTTTCATAGCTGGCGCTACGCCGGCGCCTCAAACGAAATATACGCACTAAACGCAATATTCGCAACTGACGGGTGCCGGAAAGGAGATGGCACGCTTGTCAGCGGGCGCCTTCATTCAACGGCCGGATCCTGCGGCCACCAGTCTGGTGGCCATGCCCCCCAAGAGGGGCGTTTGAGCGCGCTGCTGCCGCATTCGCCGCACTTGAGCGTCTGGAGATCGATGGTCATGTCGCGCTTTCGATGTTGTTCTTCTTGTGCTCTGGGGCCGCCAGCCACGCGGCAAGCCCGTCGCGGCGCATGCACTCCGCCAGCGCGAGAGCCGCTTTGCGCCAGCTTCGACTGACCGCGCCGACGTCCGCTCAAGCCGGCTTGTCGCACATCAGTAGTTCGCCATCGGACGGGCCCGACCCCGGGGCAAACTGTGGGATCACAGCCCAATTCGGCGGTCGATGGCATGAGTTTCTTGTAGCAACGCAGCATGCCGGATCAATCCGGCAAAAAGCCAACGCGAAACGCACGGAGAAGGACAGGCCGGCTCGGGCGGTGCTTCAAAGGCCAAGGTGGTCAAGCCATGCCCGAACCTGGCGAAATGCATCGGACCTTGAGTGAAAAAATGCAAGTTGTTCACCAGAATAGCCTTGTTCAGCGAACGATGAACGCCCCGCTTTGGATGAACAACGGCGGCATTCCGGGCGCCAAGGCTCTACATGCACAACGCCGCGTCTGGAGATCGATGGTCATGTCGCGCTTTCGATGTTGTTCTTCTTGTGCTCTGGGGCCGCCAGCCACGCGGCAAGCCCGTCGCGGCGCATGCACTCCGCCAGCGCGAGCTGCAGTTGCGCGCCTTCGTGCAGGTCTTGTTCGGTGGTTTCGTAGTGCATCTGGTAGAGCGCCTGGCCCTCTGTTTCGCCCATGCCATGCAGCGCGGCAATACGGCCGGCCAGGTCGGACGTCTCTTGCGGCTTGAGGCGCGTGAAGGCCTGCCGCAGATCGGGCAGATGCGCCACGAAAGCCTCGGCGTCCCAGCCCTGCACCAGGCCGTCGAGGCCTTCGAGCAGCGCGGGCAGGCGCAGCAGCAGTTCAGGCGCCGCGGCCATCACCCCGTTGAGAAAACGTACCGCCTCGCGCGGCTCTGCGCCCGCGCCGAAGCGTTGCCGCACCACGGTGTCGAGTGCGTTCTCGTCCCAGTGTCCATCGAGGTACAGCAGGGCCGAAGCAGCGCCGGCCACCGCGGGCGCGGCCGACGCACCGGTCGCGAATCGTTCGAGTTGCGTACGCAGCAGGTCGAGGTCGATGGCACCGTCACCGGCTTCTCCCAGTTCGCCTTGCAGCGAGGCCAGCAGGCGCCCAAGCTCGCGCAGTGAAAGCAGTTGCTTCACCGCGCCCGCCTCACCTTCTTCTGGGCAGCCGCCCACATCGGGCAGCAGGAACAGCGCCGCGGGCCACACACGCTCCAGCAGGCTGCGCAGCTGTGGATGCTGCTGCACGCCCAGCGGCTCCCGCGCACGCCAGAGCGTGACGAGCCGATGCCCGCACTCGACCACCGAGCCGAGCGAGGCATCTTCGTCGAGGTGAGTGGAAAGCATCGAGAGCAGCTGGGGCAGGCGCGACTGCAGCCCGACCATGCAGGCGCGCAGCAACAGCGCCACGGCCGCGCTCGCGCTGCGTCCGCGGCCCTCGTCGGACAGCGCGATCTCTTCCTTGCGCAGCTTGACCATGCAGACGGCCTCCACGCTTGCGCCATCGGCCGCCAGTTCAATCAGCCGCGCCTCCACCAGCGGCGACCAGGCGGCGCGCCACTCTTCGAACAGCAAATGCAAACGGCTATTGCCAAGAAAATCCGGCCCCGCGAGCCAGGTGCCGAGCCCCGTGTCGAGGTATGTCATGGCATGGAAGAAGCGGCTGCGCTCGCGGTGCGAAGGCTTGCGATAAAGATCCAGCCGCGCTATGCGCGCGGTGCTGTCGTCCAGCCGCACGCCGGCCTGGCGGGCGAGCCTGCGCGCGTCCTCGATCAGCGGCGGCGAGCCTGCCGAGGGCGGCACGTCGCCGATGCGCGTGCCGCTCAAAAAGTTGCGCAGGTCGGCGGTAAAGCCGCGCGTGCCTTCGTCGATGGCGCCTTTGATGAAGCAGGAGCGGATTGCATCGAGCAGGTCTTGCCGGCCCGGACCGGCATTGCCGCGCAGCGCCGCGAGCCGCATGGCCTGCGCGGCGGCGGCCTGCACCAGTGCTGTAGACACCGCATCGGCATCGTCCTGCGCGCGGGTCTGGCGCGCAAAGCGGGTCAGGCTGTCGAGCGCCACTGCGGTGAAGGGGTCGGCCTCGCCGGCCTCGAGGCGTTCCCACACCTGCTGGTAATAGCCGGGCGACGGCATGCCCGAGGCATAGCCGTTGAGCGCGTCGAGCCGCTCGAAGCTGTAGCGGATCAGCCATGCGTTGTCGGGTGCGTCCTTGCCGGCGGGCGCCTTCGAGGGCTTGGCCTTTTGCCACTGGTTGACCAGCTCGAGCGTGTGAAAGCCGCCGGTGACGACCACGATCGGCCCCTCGACCTCGTTGCGCCAGCGACGGATGTGCGCCGCCATGTGGCGCTCCCGCGGCAAGCTCAGCTCGGCCTCGAGCACCTCGGGCTCGTAGTCGAGCCGCGCCATCGCGCACCAGCTGAACACGTCGGAAAAGAAGGCGCGCCAGTGGCCGAGAGCGGCCGACGTGCGCAGTTCGAACAGGCGGTCCCACAGCTCCTGGTGGTCGACGCAGCCGAGCTGGGCGGCCATGGCGTTGAGGTAGCGGCTGTGCGCGAAATGGCGCTCTTCCATCAGGCTGCGCGCTGCGTCGCGGGCATCGCCTTCGTCGCCCTCACCCTCGTCGCCTTCGTCGCGATGCCAGGCCTTGTCGCTCCAGGGAAGATCGATCAGCCCCAGGCGCGCGCCGAGCGCCGCGCCTTCGCGCACCGCAATCCACTCCGGGCTGTAGTCGCAAAACGGAAAGAACGACGTGCGCGATTCCGTGCGCGTCTTCTCTTCCGAGTCGGGGTCATCGACCGGAACCTGCCGGGTGCTTTGGCACAGCCATGCAACGGGGGCGGTGGTTTGCGGGTGCTGCAGCAGCGGCAGCAGTGCGTTCAGGTCGTCCGGTCCTTCAATCAGCACAGCCGCCGGCCTGACCTCGCGCAGCAGCGCCCTCAATGCGAATGCACAGGCCGGGCTGTGGTGCCTCACGGGCACGAAGAACACGCCCTCGCCGTCCTCGCCGAACAGCCGGCCACGCGCGGCCTCCAGCCCCGCAGGCAGAACGCTGCCGGCTTCCGCAACTACTGCCACAGCGCACGTGCCGCGTCGTGAAAGGTCTTCCATTGCGCGTCGCGCTTGCCGCGTTCGCGCACGACGGTGTCGAAGTAGTGGCGCACGCGCTTCACATCGTCGGTGCTGTCCTTCAGAACAACGCCTTGCAGCTGGCCCGCGACCTCGCGCACGGTGAGCCGGCCGCCGTTGAAATGGCGCGCCTGCAGGGCCGCCGCATAAGCCACGTTCACGGCCTCGGCCGTGGACATCACGGCATCGAGGCCCTTGATGGCGGTGCCGTCCTGCGTCTGGCCCGCGCGCAACTCCTGGAAGGTGGTAACCAGCAGCGCCACCACGTCGCGCGGCACATCGACCGGCGACTCGCCGCCGCCTTCGAGTTCGCGCTTCAGCTGGGCCATCACCAGTTCGACTTCGAACGAATGGTCCCGGATGGGCTTTACCGTTTCGAAGTTGAACCGACGCTTCAATGCGGACGACATCTCGTGCACGCCGCGGTCGCGCAGGTTGGCCGTGGCAATGATGTTGAAGCCGCGCTGTGCATAGAGCCGGGCATCGTCGCCCAGCTCTGGAATCATGAGTTGCTTGTCGCTCATCAACGAAATCAGCACGTCCTGGATCTCGGGCGGGCAGCGCGTGATTTCCTCGAAGCGCACCAGCTTGCCCGCACGCATGGCCTGGTAGAGCGCAGAAGGCACCAGCGCCCGCTGGCTCGGCCCCTCGGCCAGCAGCAGTGCGTAGTTCCAGCTGTACTTGATGTGGTCTTCGGTGGTGCCGGCGGTGCCCTGCACCGTAAGGCCCGAATCACCGCTGACGGCGGCTGCAAGCAGCTCCGAGAGCAGCGACTTCGCGGTGCCCGGCTCGCCCACCAGCATGAGGCCCTGGTGGCCCATGAGCGTCACGATGGCGCGGTCGACCAGCGGATCGTCGCCGTAGAACTTGCGGCTCACCTGCAGCTTCTCGTCGCCGAGGATGAAGCGCCGCACCGCGCGCGGCGAGAGCTTCCATCCGGTGGGCCGCGCATCGGTGTCGGCCGCATGCAGCCGCGCGAGCTCGTCCGCATAGCGCGCCTCGGGGGCAAGGCGCACGGCCTGGGTCGCGGGGGAAGAAGACGGTGATGTGCCGGTGCTCATGATGATGTTGCTGCTGGTTTTTCTGTGGGTCGGCGCGGCGGGCTTACCACGGCATCTTCTTTTCCCAGCCCGCGTCGAACCCGGCGCAGGCCTGGGCAATGGCCAGGTAGTCGGCATAGGCCTCTGCCAGGAGCACTGGCGGCACGCTCGACAGCGGCAGCGCCCGGTCGCTGTAGCCGCGGGTCTTCATGTCCTCGAAGCCCAGCGTCTTGAGCGCCGCGGGCACGTTCTCTTCCGGCAGGGTGTTGCCCGAGAACTCGATGGCCACGCGCACGCCGGCCGACGAAAACTCCTTGGTGTACTGGTAGAAGAAGCCGCCGTCCTCGGCTTGCGCGCGCTGGTAGCCGAGCTTGGCAAAGCTGCCGCGCAGCGTGAAGGTGTCGCTGATCCAGCCCAACCGGTCGTTGATTTCGCTCACCGGCTGGCCCTTGTCGTCGATGAACGCGACCGCCGGCGGCTTGCGCGTCATCTGCGCGAAGAGCGGCACCAGTTTGTAGTCCTTGAAGTGCCTGTTCCACGCGGCCGCCGTGCCTTCGTCGACCAGCGAAGCGTGGCCCAGGCGCAGCTGGCTGTCGGCCGCAAGCTCGACCTCGTCGTCCTGCGTGTCGATCAGGCTGCCGTCCTCGGTGGGCCGGAAGCTGCCGCGCACCTGGCCCTCGGCGTCCAGCTCCAGCCACACGAGCCGCTGTATCAGCCGCCCGGCAATCGGGTGCCGGTGCAGGTATTCGCGCCACTCGGCCTGCGGCCAGATACGGCCGGTGCACATGGCTTCGAACAGGCGCGCGGTCTGCAGGTCGATGACCTGCTTGAGCTCTTTCTTGCTGGTCGAAAACTGGGCCTTCGCATCCTTGATGAGCACGGGGTCGTCGTTCTGGCGCGGCTCGGGCAGGGCTTTGACGATCTTGCCTTCTGGGTTGCGCAGTTCGGGCTTCATCGCGGCGTCGAGCACCACGGTGAAGATGCGGTCGCCGTACGCGAGCTCGAGCTTGCCGGTGTCGTCCAGGCCCGCGGTGGGAATGGTGCGGTCGGCCAGCTGGTCCTGCGTCCAGCCGTTGCGGTCGGCAATCTGCTGCACCAGCGCGCGCGCCTTCTCCTGGACAGAGGCAGTGCGATAGCGGCGCGATATGCCCAGCAGCAGCTGGATCACCACCGGGTCGTTGCCCGGTGCCACGCCTTCGAGCATGGCTTCGATCTGCGAGCGGCGCTGGTAATGGTCGCGCATGTACTGCTGCAGCAGCGTGACGACCTCGTGCCCCGGCGCATGGGCGGTCAGGGCAAGAGTGCCTTTCTCGCCAATCGCGCTGCCGAGGTATTCGCTCATCTTCTCGCGCTTGCACTCCTCGAAGACCTGCTCCTGCGTCTTCTGGAAGTCGGCTTCGTAGTACTGCTTGTGCTCGGCCTTCGCGTTCTGGTAGCGCTGCTGGTTGCCCTGGTAGCGCTGCGGCGCATGGGCGTTGGCATGCGCAATGCCTTCGTCGAGCGTGGGGTGGCGGGTGTCGTGTGCAATGAACTGGCGCAGCACCAGGCTGCCGACGGCCTGGCGGCTGGCTGCATCGAGCAGGCCGAGGTAGCGCGTGAGCAGCGCGTTGCCGCCCGGCTCCTTGAGCTTGCAGGCGAGCACCACCCACCAGCGCACGATCTCGGGTTCTACCGGGCTGCCGTCCAGCCATTTGCAGGCGGGCAGCGCGTCGAGAGAGAACCACGCAAGGCCCGCCGGGGGCTTGGCCTTCAGGCCTTTCCTGGCCTCGGCCAGAAGAATCGCCGGTGCAAGGCGGGCGGAGATGTCGTCGCCCAGTGCCTCGAGCGCCGTGAGGTAGGCCGCGCGCACGGTCTCGCGGGTTTCCTTCTCGAGCGCCTTGGTAATGGCAGGCACGGCATCGGCGTACTTGAGCTCGGCCAGCCAGTTGGCGGCCTCGATGCGCACCTCGCTCTTGGTGGAGCCGAGCGACTCGACCACGCGCCGGCCGATGTCGGGCAGCATCGACAGTGCCTTCTGCGCGGCTGCGCGGTGCGTCTTGCCTTCGCCGAGCGCCAATTCCATGACCCGCGGCAGCCAACGTGCCTGCACGGTCGGAAAGACCGCCAGCGTGCGCAGCGTGGCGTTCAGGTCGAGCTGGGTCTGGCGGCCTTCGCGCTTTGGCGGCGCGACAAGGCCCAGACCTTCGTCGATGTACTCGGGGTGCTCCGCGAAGAAGGGCCACACGCGGTCGGCCGGCAGAACGTCGACCGCCGAGGCCTGGTTCCAATATTGGTAGAGCGCGGTGTGCGCCACATCGTCGATCGGCATGCCTGAGCGCTTGAGCAACTCGGCCAGCGCGCGCAGGTCGACCGAGCCCACGGGCTGGCGGCCGAGCCACTTGTGAAAGCCGTCGTCGAACCAGAAGCTGGTCCAGTGGCGCGACACGGCCAGCCAACGGATCAGGTGCGGCATGCCGAACCCCGGCATCGACTGCAGGCGATTGCCGAAACCCACGACCTGCTGCAGCTGGCCGTTCTTCGCGCGGTTCTGGTCGTTCTTGCTGCCCTGTCCATTGAGCATGCGCACGGCCACGCGCATGTCCTCGTCGGTGAGCTTCTTGTGGGCGGCGTAGTTGTCCTGGCGCCACTTGTACCTGTAGGTCTGCTTGGAGGCCTTGTTCTCCTCGATCTCGGCCTCGGCCGCGACGCGGTTCTTCTCGAGCAGCTCGATGCGGTTGGCAATGAGCAACTGCACCGCCTCTTCACCAAGCGGAATGTCCTCGAAGGGTTGCCAGGCCGGCGGCTCGGGCAATTCGAGCTCGCCCGCGTCGCCCGCGGCGTCGAGCCGCGACATGGCCGAGCGGATGGCCTGCTGCACGGCCTTGCTGGTCTCGGTGCCGGCCGCCACGTCGAGCAACGCGCGCGCGGCGTCACCCGGCAGGCGCGCAAGCAGTTCGGCGGCCTGCGTGCGCTGGGTGGTGTCGCCGTCTTTCAGCAGTTGCCCCAGGAGTTCGAGCCGCTGCGCCTCGGCAATGCCCTCGAGGTGCGGCGTCGCCTCGGCGCGCACCGTCTTGCTGCCGTCGATGGCCAGGCGCAGGAACAGCGGCGCAAAGTCGTTCAAAAGCGCCTTGTCCTTGCCGATGCGCCTGGCCAGCAGAACGCGGCCCGCAGCCGACAGCTTTGCGGGCAACGCCTCGGTGGCACCGCGCTGGCTGCGCATGTAGTCGGCGACGGCAGGGGCCTCGACCAGGCCGTCGAGCCGGTCGTGGTACCAGCTGTCCAGTCCCTTGCGCTCAAAGACCTCTTGCAAGGCGATATGCGGATCGAGTCCTTCGTGCGCGAGCAAGGCTGCAATGAGATGCACGGTCCACGCGGGCCGGTGCTTGGCGAGATCGCGCTCGGCAGCGTTGCTGGAGCTGCTCTTGTTGAAGCTCGCGAACACCGCGTCGTTGATGAGGTACTGAAGCCAGTCGGGCACCGGCGCGCCGGGATGCTCGAGCGACTGTCCGCCGTCGGCTGCAGCAAGCAGCTTGCCCAGTCGCACCAGCACGTCGAGCGCAGGAGCACTGGCATCCACGCTGGCGTAGAAGCGGCCGCGCTGCTCGAGGCTCTGGTTGCCGATCTTCTCCAGCGCCTTGTTCTGGTAGTTGCTGAAACCCCAACGCAGGCGGCCGGGGGCTCCGAGCAGTTGCCCTGGCTCGAAGGACTTGGCAGCCTGCAGGTCGAGCAGCACGGTTTCCTGCGTGCCGTCGACCAGGAACGCGGCGCCCTTTTGGGGCAGCTCCTTGCCTGCTTTTTCGAGCGGCTCGAAGGCCTGCTTCAACAGCTGCGCCTGCTCGCGCGTCAAGCCGTTGGCGGCTGCGGTGCCGGCGCTGCCCGTGACGGCGCCCAAGATCTTGTCCAGAAATCCCATGCGTTCTCCTTGTTCTCCTGGGCGCTGATTTTGGCAGTTGGACGTGACGCTTCGGCCAGTTCGCGGCCTGCAGAAACAACCGAAGCCAAAGGTTCTAAGCCGGCTGCGCTTTCCTTTGCTCCGGCAAGCCGTCGAGCTCGCCAAGCAACTGGCACAGAAAGCCCAGCTTCAACAACGGCACCGCGGCCGGCGCAGCGAGGTGCGTGCGCAGCGCACTCGACAACACCTCCAGGCCGACAGATCCCGCGCGGTCGAGTGCATCGTGCAGGCGCTGCTGCTGCGCCGCGGTCAATGCCATGCGCCCGGTGGCGGCCTGCGTCTCGGTCACTTCTGTCACTGGAGCGAGCAGGCGCGCCGCCAGCGTGGGCGCACCCACGGGCGCCGCCTGCCGCTGCTGCTGCCGTGCCTCGAGCATGCGCAGGATGCGGTTGGCGAGCGAAGTGGTGCGCGCGGCCTCGTCGGCAAAGTCGAGCGACACCGCCTGCAGCGCCTTCTTCGCGTTGCTGCTCAGCACGGCCACGGGCATCAGTTCGGTGCTCGCGGCAGAGCGCTCGATGCGCACCAGCACCGCATGCACTGGGGCACGGCGCGCGGTGAGGCGGTCGAGGTTGTCGACGCGCTGCCGGTGCTCCGGGCCGACGGGGATGCCAAGCCGCAGCCATTGGCCCGCATCGTCCTGCACCAGCCAGTCGAGGCGCTGCTGTGTTTCGTCGAGCACGGGCGGACGCGTGTCCGAAGGCCGCAGCAGCACTGCATCGAAAGGCTCGGCCGCAAGGCCGGTGGCGGCGCGCAGGCGCTCGCCAAGTTCGGACCAATTGCCGCAGCCGATCGACTTCAGGCGCGGGTCGTCGGCCGCCCACGCAGGCAGGGGCTGGGCACGCGTGGCGCCGCCGAGCGCCAGCCGGCCGTCTTCGGCGAGGCGAGGTTGCTCGAGGCGCAGGACCGCTTCGCACACGCTCTGCGCGGCGCCCGCGCCGGACCACAGCGCGTTTGCGGACCATGCGCCGCTGCGCGTGAAGGCGGTGTCGCTTCCGTCGGGCCGTGCGAGCGAGGCCTGCAGCACGCGCGCACCCGCCAAATCCCAGAACGCCACGGTGAGCCCGCGCGCGCCGCCGCGCGTCTGCCACCAGTGCGCACCGAGCGGCAGCAGGTCGAGTGCGGCCGATTCGTCGAAGTCGCGCTTGAGCCGGCCGCGCAGTGCCACGGCGAGTTCACCCTCGGCCCGCGCGAGCGCAGCGCACAGCGCATGGATGCGCGCCATGAGCGCGAAGGCGTCGCGCTCCTCGGCGCGGTGGTCGCGCCGCACCAGCAGGTCGACCGTGCCGCCAAGGTTGCGCAGCAAGGCGGCCAGGCGCGGCAAGCCCTCGCCGCGCGCGGACATGTTGAGTGCCAGGAGGCGCGCCGACGTCAACTCGCTCACGTGCGAGAGGCCGCCTGTCAGCAGCTCTTCCAGCATCGACTCCACCTGCAGCAGGAACGCACGCTCCCGCTCGCCCAGGCGCGCGGTGTCTTCGACCGGCGCGGGCCGCGCGCTCTCGGGCCATGCGAAGGGCTGCCCGTGCGCGGTGCGCAGCGCGGCGATGGCGATCAGGTGCACCGCCTTGCGTTCCGCGGCAGGCACCTCGGACACCATGCCCGCATAGCCCGCGCCCGCCACCCAGCGGCAGGAGGCGCCGAGCTCGGGCAAGTCCATGACGAGCGCGCCGCCCTGCACCCGCCATTCGACGCCGCTGCTGGCGGCGGCTGCGGCGCGGCGCACGGCAGCCGCGCCCGCGGCCTTGAAAAGCGCCGCGGCATCGAGCGCGAGGATTTCCACGAGCGGGTCGGTACTGGGCGGTGCCTGTCTGTCTTGCTGCTCGTCTGAAGGCGCGCCGGCTGGGCTGCCTGGCGCGGCCGGCTCCAATGCACGCAGCCACAGCGCCGCGCCAAGTATGTGCTTGCAGATGCCCGGTGCCGGGCAGTCGCAGCGCGCCTGCTGCGGGCCGCGTGCATCGAGCTGCACGCGCTGGCCGTCGGCCGTCACCACCCCGGCTTCGGTGCCCTGCTCTGCCCATGCGATCTTGCCCGCCTCCACGTCCTTTGCGGCGCGCCGAAGCAAGCCAGGGTTGGCGAGCGTGGCCAGTGTGTCGTCGTCGTAGGCGCGATAGCCGTCGTACCAGGCCATCAGTTCATCACTTCCGCGAGCCACTGCGCGAAATGCGTGGGCGTGAGGGCCGCAACGTGCATGCCCTTGTCGGCCAGGCGCTGCGCCATTTGCCGGTCGTACACGGGGTTGGCCGATTCGTCCAGCGCGGCCAGCCCGAGCAGCTTGACGCGCGACTGTGCCATGCGCTGCACCGCGGCCAGGAGCGGCCCGGGCGCGGCGCCTTCCATGAAATCGCTGATGAGTGCAAACACCGTGCGTTGCGGGTTGCCTACCAGCGACTCGCAATACGCCACCGCACGGCCGATGTCTGTGCCGCCGCCGAGCTGCACCGTGAGCAGCACCTCGACCGGATCGTGCGCCAGGTGCGTGAAGTCGACCACGCTGGTGTCGAACACCACCAGCTTCACTCGCACCGCGGGCAGAGAGCTCATGATGCCTGCGATGACGGCGCTGTAGATCACCGAATCCATCATCGAGCCGCTCTGGTCGACGCAAAGCACCACGTCCCAGGGCAGGTTGCGCTTCACGCGCGCATTGAAGCGCGGATGCTCGATGACGAGTTGCCTGCGCTCCACGTCGTAGTGCTTCAGGTTGGCCGCGATGGTGGCGCGCGCATCGAAGTTCTGCGCGCTCTTGATGTGCGAGCGCCGCATGCGGTTGCGCCGGCCGACGAGCGCGTTGACAAAGTCGTTCCTGAGCTTGCGCGTGATCTCGTCGACGGTTTTCTGGATCACCTCGCGCACCGCGTCGCGCATCTGGCCCGACAGCCGCCCGCGCATGCCCAGCAGCGCCTTGGCGAGGCCGGGCGTGGCGTCGAGCGAGCGCAGCACCGCCGGGTCGGAGAGCAGGTCGGTCAGCTGGTAGCGATCGATCGCCTGCGTCTGCATGCGCTCGAACACCTCTTGTGGAAAGAGACTCCGCGAGCGGTTGAGCCAGTCGACCGCTCGCAACTGGCTCGGGTCGAGCGAACCCGGCCCGCCATTGGGCCTGGCCAGGCCGCGGCCTTCGTATTCACGGCCGTAGAGATATTCGAGGGCCTGGTCGAGCCTCCAGTCGCCCGCCGAGAACTGCGTTTGCGACAGGGGTTGCGCCGCATAGCGGCCGAGGATCAGGCGCCAGCGGCGCAGGGTTTCTTCGGACGACATGCGCAATGCGTTCGCAAGGACGGGTGGAAGGAACAGTCGGGGGAGAGGAGCGCCGGCAGCTTATCAGACGGCAGCGCGTGTCATGCTCACGCCTTCCTCGTCTCTTCTTCATGACCAGGTTTCATCCGTCCGTTGCACTGATCGCCCATCTGTCCGGGCAAGTGGCGGGCTACGCATTCACCTCGCCCGACGGCCGATACCAGGCCGCGGAAGTCGGCGGCGACACAGTGATCTTCGATTTGCGGGAGCGGCGGCAGCAACGGGCATGTACGACCGCGTTGCTGCCATTGAAACAATGCAGGCAACGCAAGCGACAAAGGCGCCGAGCGTGCCGCCGTCACCAACAGCGTTGGGGCCCACAGGAAATCGCCACCCTGAAAGCTGCCATCGAAGCTTGTGTGCAGGTCGGCCGAGCCGTCCCACCCCCACAATGTTCAGATGGCTCGATGACCAAAGGCTCCATTTCCGGTCGCGTGCAAAACAACGTCCGCTATCAAGGCGAGATGCCGGCTCTTTACGCGTTCAACAAATGCATGGTGGGCAAGGGCATCTCCCTTGGGTAGCCGTGGACTGTCGAGCGAGCGTTAGTTGCGGCTCGCCGTGCGGCTGCTTTGGAGCGCCCGGAATGTCTCGTTCGGGCCCGATTGCGACGGTCAGGCGTCGTGGCTTAAGAACCGCAAGCAGTCTGGAGCGGGCATACCTGAGGGGCGGCTACGCAGCGGGTGCGGTCTTGCGCTTGCACTAATTCGGCGCCCGTTAGCTGCCATTCAACGTGCAAGTTGCAGGCCCGCCCATTTTTTACAGTCGTCCAGGAAATCCGAAGTGGTTCACCATGGCAAAAGCGCACCGCGCGAGTTGAAGCCGGCGCCCCTGCCTCCCGCCTCGTGTCCCCGGCACGCTATAGACTAGCTTACAAAATCAAACGCAATGGGGAGGTCGTTTGCCAATCAATCTAACTCCGTTCGGAACGACGGACTCGCTGTGGACCGGCAATACCTGGGAAGTGCCTGACGAGGATGTCCTTGCAAAGTGGATTGCGTGGGTGGCCATTGGTCAAGCATTTCACGTTGCTGAGATTCTTCACGCGGTCAACCCCGCAGGGAATCCACTAACAAACGACGCGGCGAAGTTAGACGCTGTGGAACTCCTTACCCAGAAGGGCGCAGACCCCTGGCACCGAGATGGGTGGATGTTCCAGGTTATGTCGTGGCTTGCGGCCCATGTGCACAGGCCAGGCGCTCTCATTGCGCTTCCGCACCTGATTCACGCCGAGAAGGGCCTCGACGGCCTCGAAATATTGCTTGATGGGTCGCAAAACGTCGTGGCGACGATTATTTTCGAGGACAAGGCGACCGAGAATCCGAGAGACACAGTTCGAGACGATGTTTGGCCCGAGTTCGTCAAGTTTGAGTCGGGACATGGAGTAAACAGAATCACGCAACAAGCCTCTGGAATTTTGGCAGTGGCCCATCACCCGAACCCGGCTGCAGCCGTCAACAAGATTTCTTGGAATACGACCAGGCGCTATCGCATCAGTATTACCGCAAGCAAGAGCACACCAGCTTCTCGAAAGAGTCTCTTTAAGGACTACGACACGAAGGTTCAGGGGAACAGCGACCGTCGAAGGGCAGAAGTTTTCGTGGTCAACGATGTTAGAGCGTGGATGGCGAATTTAGCCGCCAAAGCAATAGCTCAAGTTGCCACGTTCTAATTTCGGGAGTGCTTTTTGATGTTTGACCCTTCTACCGAAGAACTGATTCGGCACGCTCCTGTTCTTGATGGACTGGATAACAACCAGCTCTCGAAAGAGTTCACCAGGATATATACAACCATCGTGGCTGCGCGCATGCGGCTGCGTGACCTAGCCACGCAAGCCGACCAAGGGGATGAATCAAGAGCAGAGACGCTTTCAAACGTCGCCAAAGAGATGAAGTTCCTCAGGGAGCTTGCAAGCACTCAAGAAGCTCTCATCTCGGTGAGCCCATCTCGCGAAGATCGTCGCTCGGCGGCTTTCGTCGCGGGTACCGCGCACTACGTTCTCCTGCAAGCAGAACGTATCCTTGGGGAAAAGGTGGCCTCCCGCCTTGAGCTGGATTGCGTTTCGCCTGAGGTGTCAGCGACTGTGCTCTTCATGATTGCTGGAGCGAGTGCTGATGCCGCCGAGATGGCCGGAGAGATTGAAGAAGACCTCTCTCAGTCTAATCCCCATCGGGCTTCGCTCTTGGCCGCAATCCGCCGATTTGCCAAAGGCGAACTCGCCAACATTCAGCCGCAGTCTGAGTTCGCAAGTACAGCTAGTGATGGTCACCAGAGCATCGAGCGGGCGATTGATGCGCTGTACCACCTGATTAACAACGCGCTCGCCGCGCTAGCAGCCGAGATGCTTGGCGACGCGGATTCGAGTAGCAAGGAGGAGTTCGCGAGAGTAGAGGCTCTTTGCAGTCGAACAGTCGGTAGCCCGTATGAAGGTCAAACGATAGTTCGGGTTCTTGCTGGGCCGCGGCATCTAGCTGTGTTGCTCAAGATTCTCGCCGGGGACTTTCCGCAGGCTAGTGTTGCCAATCTCAGCCCGCCCAACGGCAGCGACTCAGCTAGGTGGAGGCAGGGAGTTCGCCATATTTCGCGCCGTCGCCCGTACCTTTGGCCGAACCACATCGACGCCATTCGAAGCGGCTACCTAGACGTTGGAACATCCGCTGCAATCAGCTTCCCAACCGGAGCAGGGAAGTCAACGCTATCTGAACTGAAACTACTTGCCACACTCAGCAGGCAGCTGGATGTTGTGTTTCTGGCTCCTACGCTATCACTCGTAGACCAAACGGCGCGAGTCCTAGACACAGCGTTTCCGGACGCGGATGTTGAACGCGAGTACGCGAGCGACGACCCATTCGGATTCGACGCTGTCCGTCTTCCTCCAATCACTGTCATGACGCCGGAGCGATGTCTCGCTCTGATGGGCTTCGAACCGAGACTATTCGAGAACGTTGGCCTCATCGTCTTTGACGAGTGCCACCTACTGCATGCCATCGACACAGAGCGGGGGAAACGTGCCGTCGATTCCATGCTCTGCGTGCTCAATGCCGTGGAGCTAGCTCCGAAGGCCGACATGCTGATGCTGTCGGCCATGATGAGCAACGCAACTCAAATTGCTGGATGGCTCCAGAGCATCATGAATCGACAGTGTCTTGCACTCTCCATGAGTTGGAAGCCGACTCGACAGGTGCGCGGCTGCCTGGTGTATCCGCGCTCCGAGGTCGACGCACTGACCACCCTCGCGAGGTCATTGAAGGCCTCTGCGACGACCATCGCGCCCCCTGAAAAAGCAAAGCGAAAAATGCTGGCTCGGCCACAAGGCTTCTTCGGTCTGAAGCAGACTTGGGACACGACGAACCGCGTCGACTACGCACTGCTTCCCTTGCTTGACCGGCCGGTTCAATTGGCGCTCAGCAAGTATTGGAAACTGACGCCCAACGCGAACAACGTTGCGTCGGCCATTGGATCTGCCGCCGTCGACCACAGTTCCTCTCGGGTGCTTAAGACCCTCATCTTCTGTCAGACGACAGTTAACGCGAACAGCACTGCCGAGTACACCAGGGAGCGACTGGGCAAGAACGCAATCCAGTTGAGCACTGAGGAGAATCAACTTCTTGACCTTGCCTTGCAGGAAGTTGGCTGCGCAGAAAGCTTATACATTGATGTTTCCTCCAAAAAGGAAGTGACTTCATCGGCGCTACCGCACCACGCCCGGCTTCTACCTGCGGAGCGGCATCTGCACGAATCGCTGTATCGTCGCAAAGACGGCATCCATGTGTTGGCCGCGACGTCGACGCTTGCGCAGGGAATGAATCTTCCTAGCCAGATTGTTCTGATTGCAGGCGACAGCCGTTTCGACGCGGCAAACAACCAACTCGAACGTCTGCAGGCCCACGAGCTACTGAACGCCGCAGGTAGAGCAGGACGAGCCGGCGAGAGCTCGTATGGGTTCGTTCTTGTCATCCCAAGCCAAGTGGTCTTCTTCGACGATTCGGTCGGCCTCATCCATGACCATTGGACGAGCCTTAAGGAAATTTTTTCTCAATCGGACCAATGCCTCGCGATCGAGGACCCGCTCGCGCCTATTCTCGACTCAATCCACTCGCATGAGGAGAATCACGTTGCAGCCGACTATCTGCTTCGACGCCTTCCTGTCGGCGAATCGGATGAAGAGACTGAGACTAAGTCTCGCGCAATATTGGCTCGAACCTTCAACGCATACCTGAAAGGTCTGTCCGGTGACCAGAATTGGCTGGAGTCTCGCGTAGATGCGGCAATCGCGGCCAAAAAGAAGCTTGCAGACCCGGATGAAGATTCTGATTGGTCGAATGCGCTCGCAGCGAAGTTCGGCATTCAGGCTTCCACGCTTCGCTCGTTGGAAAAATATCTTCAGTCACCGCCGAGTGACACTTCAGTAAATGGTTGGATTCGATGGCTCTTCGATTGGCTGAAGTCGGAACCGAGGGCCTTTATTGAGATGACTCGTCAGGAAGGGCTTGAAACCTTGTTCGGCAGAAAATTTGCTGCGCTGACGACGCCGGAGGAGCGAGGGGCATTTGCCATTCCAAGACTTCTACCGCTCCTCGAAGCATGGGTTGCCGGGAAGCCGTTCACGGCCATGGAGAAGGTTTTTAACGCTTCCCTGACGAAGCTAAATAAGTGTGAGAACAGCCGGGACTTCGTCATGCGGGTCCTCCCGGACATCGCATACATCGCATCACTTCCAGAATTGGTCCGCCGCGCGAGCGAGGCCATCGTTGAGTCATGGCTGACCCTTGAACGCCTAAGTGGATGTGTTCGAGACGGACTGGACACGCTCGAGAAGCTAGCGCTCTACCAAGTCATCGGGCGGTCTGGCGCTCGCATCGCATCACATGAGACCTGGGGTGTATGCGAGTTCTGGACGGCAGCGGCGCAGCCGAATGAGGACTGGAAGACATTGCGAAACCGCGTCAAGGAAGGCTGGACATCTTGGAGCGCGCCATAAGCCCTGAGTATCGGGAAGGGCTAAGTCTCCAGTTGCGGCAACGCGCAGCAAGTAGGGCCTGTGGCTACCGGTGGTTCAAGTCGAGGTTTCTGCTGGCGGCCTGGCAAGACGCCCCACGACATCGCCCTTGGACTCGCTGCCCAGGACTGAAAGTCCGCGAAGCTGTCATTGGTGAACTTCAGCAATCAGTCTGGAGCGGGCATACCTGAGGGGCGGCTACGCAACGATTGCTGGCATTCGAAGGGCGTGTGCGAATAGGTACTATCGGCAGCGAATTCAAGCCAAGGCCGCAACCGCTGTCATTTCGACTAGCAGGCTGGCGGTGGCGAGGGCTGCCTCCACGGTCGTGCGCGTCGGTGCTGTGGCATGGTTCCCTTCAAGCCATGCTTCCCATTCCGCGTTCATTCCGGCGAAATCCGCAATCTCTCGCAGGTATATGGTGACGGTGAGTAGGCGGCTGGCATTGGTGCCGACCTCTGCCAACAGTGCGTCGATGCGGGACAGCACTTCCGCGGTTTGTTCCTTGATGCCGGCCTCGGCGACAGCGCTGCCTTTCGCGGTCTGACCGCTGAGGTAAGCAAGCCCGCCGTGGGTCACGATCTTGCTAATGCGGGCGTTAGAGTGATGGCGTTGGATGTCCGACATGTTTATATCTTTGCGGATGTTTTAGAGTGGCTGCAGTGGGTTCGGCATGCGCCAGCGCGGCAAGAGAGGCCAGGCGGACGGGTTTGAGCGGCGCTCGGACCCGATATGCGCCCACCTCCTGAGGTGCGCGGTCCAGTGCCTTGGCCAGAACCTGTGTCACGGTGATGCTGCACATGCGGCCCTGGCAGGGCCCCATGCCGCAGCGACTGAAGAACTTGGTCTGGTTGGGGCCTTCGCAGCCCAGTCGGGCCATTTCACGGATGCGACCGGCCGTCACTTCTTCGCACCGGCAGACCAACGTTTCATCCGGGCAATCGATCAGCCACTCGGGTGGACGGTAGAGCGCATCGAGAAACGGCCGGATGGCGCTTTGTTTGGCCAACTGCCGGCGCCACGGATGGGCTCGGCGCTCTGCTTGTGCGGCGTCGAGCTTCCCAAGCGCAACGCCCGCACCCAAGGCCGCGATGGCGCCGCGTGCCTCGGCCGCAAGCGCGCCACCGATGCTGGTGCCGTCGCCGGCAAGACGAAGCCCGGCAAGCGATGTCTCTCCCCAAACGTCGACGACCGGGTGCCAGGTCAGTTGGGCATCGCTCCAGACGTGTTCCACACGAAGCAGTCGGCTAATCTGCGTGTTGGGCACCACGCCGTGGTGCAGCAAAACGACGTCGGCTTGCAGGTTTTGACTCCGGCCTTGGCTGACAAAGCTGACCGTCTCGACACGCTGCTGGTTGGACGAAGATTCGAATCGAACCGATTCGGCATGTTTGAAATGCGGCACGCCCGCGTGCCGAAGTCGCCACAGCATGCGCAGGCCCTTGGTTAGCATGCCTGGTGCACGCAGTGCGGACACGACATGCGGCATGGCCCGTGTGCGGTTTGAAGCGGGCGAGGTATCGACGATGCCAGCAACCCGTGCGCCCGCTTTCAAGAGCTGGCAGGCTACCAGCAGCAGCAGCGGCCCGTTGCCGACCAACACGATCGCGCCAGATGGCACCTGCTGTGCGGTCTTCAGGGCAATCTGTGCCGCGCCGGCGTTCATCACGCCGGGCAGGGTCCAGCCCGGGATGGGAGAGGGGCGCTCCATCGCGCCGTTGGCCACCAGCAGTTGCGGGGCACGGAGGGTGAAAGACCGGCCTGCCTTCTGTGCGGTCACTGTCAGGTCGTGGCCGATGTCCCAGGCCGACGTGTCGTGGCGCACCTCGACGCCCGAGGCCGCAAACCGGTCGACCAGATCACTGCCGTGGCGATAGTCGGGGCCCAGCAGTGCCGCGACGGTGGGCAGCGCCACCGACACGTTGCGGTAGATTTGTCCACCGGCGCGCAGTTGCTCGTCGAGCACGATGGTGCGCAGCCCGGCTTCCATGGCGGTGATGGCGGCGGACATGCCCGCCGGGCCGGCACCGATGATGATCAGGTCGTGGGTAAACCCGTCGCCGTCCCCGGCGACTGCCAAGGTTTCGCGAGCGTTCAGGCTGTTCATGCCGTCTCCTCGTTCTTGATGTGGCGTGCACCCGTCGGCAGGCGCACCTGCATACCGTTTTTCACTTCGACCAGGCACGATTGCAGGTTCTGCGAGCCGTCCACTTCGACCAGGCAATCGAAGCAGACACCCATCAGGCACAGCGGCGCTCGGGGTGCGCCGGAAACCGATGTCCTGCGAAAATGCACTACGCCGGCGCCGAGCAGGGCCGTGGCCAGGGTCTGGCCTTCGCGGACCTGGATCTCACGCCCTTCGACGTGGATGACGATGCTCTTGCGCTGCTCGGCAGCGGGTAGGTCAATGGGTTTGAACATCGAAGCGCTCCGCTTTGAATCCCTGGATTTCCGCCGGCTCGGCGCCGCCACGCATCCAGTCCACCAAAGGGCCTGCGTGGACGGGGGCCAGTGTGATACCGCTGTGGCAAGTCACCACGAACGCGCCGGGACATTGGGTCGACTGTTGGTAGATGGGGTAGCCGTCCGGGCTCATGACACGCAGGGCACCCCAGGACCGGACCACGTTCGCGTCTGCCAGCATTGGGAAGGTGCGGATCGCCCGAGCCGCAATGCGGGCCAGCTCGCCGTGGGTGGTGCCGTCGTCCATGCCGACCTCTTCCTTCGAGTCGCCGATCTGCACCACGCCCTCGCCGGTCTGGCGCACGTAATGCGTCGGATGGAAAAGAAAAGGCTGCATGCGCTCGGTCACCAGGATTTGGCCGCGCACAGGCCGCACCGGCGCGTTCAGACCCACGTGGGCCGCCAGCTCCTTGTTGCCTAGGCCGGCGGCCAGCACCACGCGTCCTGCCGCATAGGTCTTGCCGCCAGCCTGCACCGTGAATTGGCCTGCCTTGTATTCGATCTGCTCCACGTGCACCCCGCTTACCAAACGGCCGCCGCGGGCACGGAAGCCCTGAACCAGGGCGCGCAGCGTGCGCAGCGGGCTGACGTGGCCGTCCAATGGACAGTACACGGCACCGATCACGTCCGGGCCGATGGCTGGGGTCAGTTTGTGGAGCTGGTCATGGTCCAGCACCTGGTACGGGTAGTTGATGCCGAGTTCGCGCCCCAGGGCGTCGAGCTTCTGCGCATGTGCGACCAGCGTTTTTTCATCGAAGCTCATCGCCAGGCCGCCCGGCTGCTGCAACTCGACGTCCACGCCGGTGAGCGCCAATAGGTCATCGGCCAGAGCCTGCCAGGTCTTGGCGGACCGCATCGTCCAGCGCGCATAACCGGGTCGGCCTAGGCCCTTGTTCTGCACCCACACCAGGCCAAAGTTGCCGCGCGAAGCACGAAAGGAGTCATCGCTTCCGTCCAATACGCAGACCGAGTCGCCGGCCCGGGCCATGCCGAAACCTATCGACATCCCGACCACTCCGCCGCCCAAGACAAGGGTGTCGAATTCACTGTCACTGCTCATGCATTACTCCGGCTTGATGCCACGATCCTTGATGACCTTTGCGAATTTCTCGGCCTCAGCGTGCACGAACTTGCCTACTTCGGCGGGAGTCTTGCCGGAGTCCGGCTCGATGCCGAGCGCAATGAGCTTGTCTCGGAACTCCGGTGTGGCGAGGATCTGGCGGATCGTGGTGTTGAGCTTGTTCACGATTTCGGGTGGCGTGCCCGCTGCCGCCTGGATCGTTTCCCAGGCCACCAGCTCATAGCCCGGCAGGCCGGACTCGGCGATGGTGGGGATGTGGGGCACCGCCGACACCCGCTTGCTGCTGCTCACCGCAAGCGCCTTGAGCTTGCCTTCCTTCACCAGAACGTTGGATGCCGCCACGGTGGGCATCATCATCGTCACCTGGTTGCCCATCACGTCGACCAGCGCTGGGCCGGTGCCCTTGTACGGCACATGAATCATCTCCGCGCCGGTCATCGACAGCAGCAGTTCCGATGCAATGTGGCCCGCGCTGCCGGCGCCGTAGCTCGCATAGGGCAGCTTGCCGGGCTGAGCTTTGGCGAGTGCGATCAGTTCGGGCAACGACTTCGCACGCACCTCGTTCGGCGTGACCAGCATCAGTGGAATGATGCCGAGCAAGGCGACCGGCGCGAAGTCGGTGTCGATGTTGTAGGTGAGCTTCTGCAGCGCCGGGTTGATGGCGAAAGAAGACGAGACCGACAGCAGGGTGTAACCGTCTGCCGGCTGGCTGCGCAGGTACTGGGTGGCGATGACGGTATTGGCGCCCGCCTTGTTCTCCACCACCACGGGCTGACCCAGTCTGGCGCTGAGGGCGGAGCCCAGCAGGCGTGCGGTCGCGTCAGACGACCCGCCCGGCGGAAAGCCGACGATGAGCCGGATCGGGCGGTTGGGGTAGCTCTGTGCCGCCGTCTGCGCCTGGACGGCCGGTGCGGCGGCCAACATCCCGAACATAGCGGCGGCGACTGTGCGTCGGGTGAGGTGCACGGCGAAAGAACTTTTCGACAGATGTCCTGTGCTCATGTCATCGATTCCTGATAAGGGTTGAGGGCGGCCGTTAGGCGCGACTTCCTGTAGGGATGGCAGATTGTTGGGCCGCGCCTTGCTCATGACAATTCAAATTCGGCCGGCTCTTTATGTTTGAATGTTATGTATGAAGCCAAGCCTGAATCTCAGACAAGTGGAGTCGTTCTATTCCGTCATGCGCACCGGTACGGTGGTGGGCGCCGCGCGGCTGATGAGCGTGAGCCAGCCGGCGGTCAGCCGGTCGATCGGCTTGCTGGAGCTTCGTATCGGCTACAAGCTTTTCGAACGGCGTGGCCGGCGGCTGGTGGCAACCCCGGAAGGCGATGCGCTCTACAGCGAGATCGAACCCATTTACGGAAGCCTGGACCGGATTGCCCAGGTGGCGCTGGATATCGGCGAACAGCGCGCAGGTGCGTTGCGCATCGCCTGCCTGCCCTCGCTGTCCCAGTCGTTGTTGCCACGTGCGCTGGCTCGGTTTCTGGCGACGCGGCCGAACGTGTCGGTGTATGTGCAGAGCCTGCCGTCGCGACAGGTGGCCGACCAGGTGGCCACCCGGCAGTTCGACCTGGGCCTGATCGAGTTGCCCTTGTCGCGCCCCGCCATTTCGGTGGAGCCGTTGGAGCCTTCGATGTCGGTCGCAGTGATGCCGGCCGCGCATCGCCTGGCGGGCAAGCGGCAGGTGTCGATGAAGGACCTGGATGGCGAGCGCATGGTGCTGCTGTCGCAGCACAGCTTTCTGCGCCACCAGATCGACGATCTTTTCTCGCGTTCCGGCGTTAGCCCGAAGGTGGTGCTGGAGACGCCGCATTCGGTGATTGCCTGCGGCATGGTGGCCGCTGGCCTGGGCATCACGCTAGTGTCGCGGTGGGCTGCGTTGTCGTTTGTTGGACCGAACGTCGTGGTGCGCCCCATCAAGGAGGAAATGACATCCCGGTCCGCACTGATCTTTCCTTTTCCAGGCAGCAGGCTGGCTCTGGCCGAGGCCTTCGCCAAGGACCTGAAGGAGGAGATCCGCAAGACCGGATGAGCGGCGGGAGGCTGACTATCCACCGGCGGTGGAAGTGGCCTGCAACTGCCTGGCGAGCAAGGACTGGAATTCATCGACCAACACCATGGGAACCGCCCCCTCCGCTCGCAGGAATGCGTACTGCGACTGCAGTGGCTCCTGGAGGGGCCGCTGAACGATGCGGGTGTCACCGTGCGGCGAAGGCGTCCAGGCGGACACCAGCCCGATGCCGGCACCTTCCGCCACCAATGCGCACACCAGTGGCGAGGTTGGCGTTTCGGCCACCACCTGGGGTGCGATGCCCTGGCGATTGAAGGCATCGTCGATCTGGTAGCGCAGGTAGCTCTGCGGCGAAGGTAGCACCAGTCGTTCGCCGTACAGGTCGCCCAAGGCCAATGCGTCGCGGCCTGCAAGGCGGTGGCTTGCCGGTAAGACAACCACGATGGGCGCGGGCGGCAAGGACTGCACGGTCACGCCCGACTTGGACATGGGCAGCTCCACCACGCCTAGGTCGAACTGCCGCGTGGCTACGAGGTCGGCGATCTGGGTTGACGGCAGGGTCTGCACGAAGATGCGGACCTGCGGGCGCGTTGCTAGGAACCGGGCAACGACCGCGGGCACCAGCCACTGGGCCAAGGCGGGCAGGATGGCCAGACGCAATGCGCCGGCCCGGTGGTGCCGGATGTCGTAGGCCACCTGTGTGATCCGGTCGATGCCAACGTAGAGCTGTTCGACCTCGCGGTACAGCGCCTCGGCCTCCGAGGTCGGTGCCAGCCGCCGGCCCTTGCGCTGGAACAGGTCATAGCCCAGGCGAAGTTCCAGCAGAGCAATCGTACGGCTGACGCCTGGCTGGGTCACGTTGAGCAGCTTGGCCGCCCCTACCACGCTGCCGGAAATCATGACCGCCCGGAACGCCTCGATGTGGCGCATGTTCATCTCGATTTTCATCCATGCCTCCAGAGCATAAGCAGGGCTCGATTTGTCACTGTACCGACGTGGAGCACAAACCTAGCATATGCACTCCATTCAGTATTCCAGAAATGCGAGCGAGCAAGGCATATGCCAAAAGGTAATGAATCAAGAATTGTGGCGCCGGCGGCGTTGCAATTGGGTTGCCATGCGGCGGGTCTGGACGCCCGGCATTTCGGACCTGAGACGAGAGATGCGGTTTTCCGCAGCGTGCTGGATGCCATCACCAGCGCAGCGGCCGCGCTCCGTCAACCGGGTGTCGTGGCGGCGCGGCGGGTGGCGCCGCTGCTGTACGGCCCGGGCAGCGTGCCAATCTGGTTCAGCGGCGGAACTGCGTCGGCTGGCGCGGCAATGCTCGCCAACAGCACCGCGGCAGCCGCGCTCGATCTGGACGATGGCTACCGGACGGCGCGGGGTCATCCCGGCGCGGCAGTGATACCGGCCGCGCTGGCACTGATGTCTGCCGTGCCGGATGCCTCGGTCGATGACTTCATCGCCACAGTGGTGGCAGGTTACGAGGTGGGCGTGCGCCTGGCGGCAGCGCGCTCCACTTACGCACCCTCAGGTGCATGGTCCGGTTTCGCCGTCGTCGCTGCCGCCGGTCGGATGCTGAGCGTCGACGCCAAAGCCATTGCGCAGGCGCTGGCCATCGCAGCGCAGACGGCACCCGCACTGCCCGTCTTGGCGGGCATTGCTGGATCGGACGTGAAGGAAGGCATACCGGCTGGCGTTGTCGCCGGATGGTCCGCATTGCAGTTGGCCATGGCGGGGTTCACCGGGCCGGTTGACGTGCTGGAAGACAAGCGCCTGTTCGATTCGCAAGCAGTGCTACGCGACCTGAACGGGATACCGCTGATCGGCGGCACCTACTTCAAGCCGTTCGGCTGCTGCCGGCACATCCATGCTCCACTGGAGGCCGTGCTTCACCTGCAGGCCCGTCACGGCTTGGCGGCTGAGGACATCGTCAGCATAGTGGTGTTCACCTACCGGGCCACTTTCAATTTGAGCAACAAGCCGGACCCGGCGACGCTGGTGGAGGCGCAGTACAGCGTGCCGTACTGCCTGGCCTTGTGCCTGCTGCGCGGCGCCGATGCACTTGTGCCCTTGAATGCCGGGCAGCTCAATGATGCGAAGGTGCGCGAGTTGGCCGGGCGGATCTTGGTCACCCACGATGCAGCCATCGAACCGCTGTTTCCCAAACGCTCGCCTGCGCGTGTAGTCGTCAATCTGGTGGGAGGGCAGCGCCTCGAATCCCCATTGACGGACCCGCGCGGCGATCCCGAGCGGCCGCTGTCCTCGGCGGATCTCGAGCGCAAGCTCCGCATCGCCACACGCGACACCCTGTCGCCCACCGTACAGCAGACGGTGTTGGACGGCGTGGCAGCACTGCGCGCTGGGGAGTGGCGGCCGCTGTTGGCCGCTTTGCGATGAAGAAGCCGCACCCGAAAAATAATTCAACCCGTTGAAGGTCCCAACCATGAGCCTGATGAAATTCGAATGCACTCTGCGCCGCCGCGCCATCGTTCTCACCGCCTTGTCGGCGTGCGCGATGCTGGCGGCACCGGCCTTTGCGGACACTTTCCCCGCCAAGCCGATCCGGCTTGTTGTGCCGGCGCCGCCCGGCGGCGGAACCGACGGAATGGCGCGCCTCCTTGCCAATGCGCTGACCGAATCGGTGGGTTGGACATTCGTGCCGGACAACCTTCCCGGCGCCGGCGGAAACATCGGCTTCGACACCACTTTCAAGGCGCCGAAAGACGGCTACACGCTGGCCATGGGCGAGTCCAGCAACATGGTGGTCAACCAGTATCTCTACAGCCGCATTCCGTTCAATATCGAAAAGGACATGCAACCGGTGGCGCTGGTGGCCCGGGTGCCGCTGGTGCTCATCGTCTCGGCGAACCGTCCCCATGCCAGCATGGCCGCCCTGATGGCGGCGGGTAAGAAGGGTCCGCTGTCCTTTGCGTCCTCCGGCAACGGCACGCTGGCACACCTGGTCGGTGAACTGTGGAAGCGCAAGGCCGGGCTGGACATGCAGCACATCCCCTATCGAGGTGCGGCGCCGGCAATGACCGACCTCATCGGTGGACAGGTCGACATGTTCTTTGCCTCCATCCCGGTCGCGCTTCCGATGATCCAGGGCGGCAAGGTGCGCGCCCTGGCGGTAACGGCCGGCGAGCGGGTGCCGGTGCTGAAGGATGTGCCGACGATGAGCGAAGCTGGGTTCAAAGACATGGAGGCCAGCGTCGTCTTCGGCCTGGTCGGGCCGGCCGGCATTCCTGGCCCGCTGGTGAGCCGCATCAATGCAGAGGCGAACAAGGCGCTGCAGCGGCCGGCGGTGGTTCAGCAACTCAACGCCATGGGCGTGGAGCGCACGCCGGGCAGTTTCGGTGGCGATGCCGAGGCGTTCGCCAGAGTGCTGCGCGAAGAGCGTGCGAAGTGGGCGCCTGTCATCAAGGTCTCTGGCGCCACCGTCGATTGAACCGCCATGAAAGATATCCACACCATGACCAAACGCCTCAACCTTTCCACCCGTTGCAGCAAGGCGCTTGCCGTGCTGGCCCTGGCTGCCGCACCTGCCTGGGCCACTGCAGCAACGCCACCCGAGCGGATCGTGGACATGGGCCTTGCCGAACTGCGCATCGCGCTGGACCAGGGCAGGATCACCTCGGCGGAGTTGGTCGGGGCATACCTCGAACGCATCGCTACTGTCGACCAGCCTGCCGGTGGAGTGCATGCGGTGCTGGCTGTTAACGGCAAGGCCATGGAGCAGGCGAGGGCCTGGGACGCGCGCCGTACCCAGCAGGGCGCAGGCCAGCCTGGAGCTCCATTGGCGGGCATACCGTTCTTGGCAAAGGACAACTTCGACGCCGTAGGTCTGCCCAACACCGGCGGTTCCCTAGCACTCGCGCATTCGATGCCCGCAAGCAATGCCTTTGTCATGCAGAAGCTTCTCGACCAGGGCGCCATCCTGCTGGGCAAGACCAACCTCTCCGAGTTGGCGGCGTCCTACGGTTGGTACGGCTACAGCGCGGTAGGGGGACAGACGCTCAATCCCTTTAACGCTCTGCGTACTGCAGATGGTTCCAGCAGCGGTTCGGCCGCCGCGGTGGCTGCGAAGCTAGCGCCCTTTGCTCTGGGGACGGATACGACTGGCTCCATCCGCTCGCCTGCCAGCGTGACTGGCACGGTCGGCATGCGTTCCACCATGGGCCTGGTGAGCCGATCCGGCGTGATTCCGATGTCGCTCACTGCGGACGCAGTCGGGGCTATCACTAGAAGTGTCGAAGATCAAGCCATCGTGCTCGACGCCATTCAGGGCGAGGACAAGAACGATGCATCTACCAAAGGCATAACGAGGCCGCAATCGCCCCTCGCAAGTGGACTCTCCGGAAGCACGCTTGCGGGAAAAGTCATCGCTGTTGTCGACAACTTCGACGGAGCGAACCCCGAGGTCGACGTCATCAAACGAAACGCTGTCGCCGCAATGCAGAAGGCCGGTGCGCGCGTTATCAACATCCGTTTGCCCAAGGCGTTCGAAACGCTGCAACCCTCTGTTCTGGGGCCCATCGGCGTTGCCGAATTCAAACCGCAGTTCGAATCCTATCTGGCGGGGCTACCTGCTGGCCAACCGAAAGACCTGCGCGAATTTATGAGCCGTCTCGACACGCTCACTGACAAGGGTACAAGGGCGATCAACCCGGGGCGCTACAAGGGGCTGATTGAAAACCTGGAGACTCGCGCAACAGACTCGCCGGAGTACATTCAACTGCTGAGTGTGGTGATCCCTTCACTCAAGCGCGAGCTGACCGGTCTGATGGAGGCGGGCCGGTATGACGCCCTGTTCTATCCGACCATCGGGTGTACCGCCCCTGTGGTGCCAGGTAAAACCGATCCGGAGTTCGTCTGCAAATCCTACGCATATGCCGCTGCGAAGATCGCTTCGACAACGGGTTTTCCGGAGGTGACCGTAAATGGAGGGAAGGCGGCGGGCAACATTCCCGTGGGCGTCTCGTTCTTGGCAAAGGCGGGAAACGACGCCAAAGTGCTGGAGTTAGCGGCAGCGTTTGAACGATTACACCGCGCAAGGGCAGCACACAAAATGGACTGAGTCCGCTGACTTGATCTGTCCGGGTTGGAGGGCTGCGTTTGGCCGATTCCGGAGCTTAGCAAGAGAGCCCTTCAAGCGCCCGAGTTCCCGAATGCAATGGCTCGCACTTCTGCTGAAGACGAGCTTGCATATGCTCGGACCGGGGCCAAAGAGAAGTTGTTTGCACCGAGCGAGCCACCGAGTGCGGGGGAGACAAATGGAGCGAATACCTCGCCGGCCCGGCGCTCAAGTCCGGCCGCACTCAGGCTCCCCAGCAGCTCATCAAAGAACAGTGCACTAAAAAACTCAGCGTCGCCGGTGACTTGCCTGCTGAATTCGTCTTCGTTGTCACTGATTCGGTATAGGTGACCGGACCAGCTGTCCAAGAACCAGATGCGAGCGCCGTGGTCGGAGAAAAGCATATGGCCGAGAACGGTGACGTGCATTAGGGTGAAGTCGCTCGGTACGTGCCACCGCCAAGGCTCATCAAGTGAGCGTTGCTCGTACTCGTCTGGACGGAGCAAAACGCCATCGAGGGTCATGGGGCATCCTTAAGCCTGTCATATTTTTCGTTCACCAGTTTATGAGCGCGCGCTTCAGTTGATGCGCCGCTGACCCGCAATCAAAGCGTTGTGCGCGCGCCGCAAGCGTCCGGTTTCTGGCAATCTCGGCGGTATGACCGACGGACCGGTCTTGGCCGTGATGAGTCGACCAGGCGGACGGGCTGGCATGTAAGGCTCAAGTTGCGGCCGCGCAACCTTCAGGCTTGAACACCCGCGTGGTCGAACCAGGGTACTTCTGAAGCTTGGCCGCCGACCGAGTAGGGCGCGGGAGCAATTCACCGCCGCAGTTTGGGCACGTCCCGGCGAGGCTCCGATTCGAGCAATCGCTGCAAAACGTGCACTCGAAGGAACAGATGCGGGCATCGGCCGAATCCGGCGGCAAATCTCGATCGCAGCACTCACACCCTGGGCGCATTTGAAGCATGGCGGAACCTCAGAAAGCTTGGTCAGTGGAGCTTAAACGAAGGTGAACTGGGCGACACCGGCGACCGTCCGATCCTGGCCGGCGGGCGCCGTCGAGACGAAAGCGATCACGGGTCTATATTCAAGCGGCAATCGAGGTGCCAGCCTATTCGTCAGCAAGCGGTAGGTGGAAGAGGTGAAACTCCTTCCAGCGGCCCGTTGAATTCTCAAGTAGTACGACGGAGTTGCACTCCGCTTTGATGGCACCGGATGTTCCGAGCCGCAGTTGCAACTCAGCCGCGGCTTCGTCGGCTTCACGTGCATTGCCATGCGCAACGGTAAGGTGCGGAACTACTCCTTGGTGCTCGCCTCCGTACGGCGGGAAATCCGGGAAAGCTTCTACAAGAGCCATGGTCATGGCGACGAACGGCGCAAAGGGTTCAGGAGCGAGATAGGTCGTCGCCGGGAAGCGAGCAACTTTCGTCAGCGCAAACGAGAACGCAGTAACTCGCGAAAGTGCGCGCTGCGCCTGCTCGAGAACTGCGGGCGTGACGTGCAGCGGGTCCATGAAAGGAACCAGCAAGGTGATGTGCGCCGGGACACCCAGCGTTGTGGTCGCATCGAAACGCTGGCGCAGGTCGCCAACAAGCGACTCAGCTGAGGGCACCTGGACAGCAAATGCGGATATCGGCATGAGCAAGATGATATTCATCAGCGGCCGAGACGGAATGTCCCGGTCTTGGCCGACTGTAGCCTGCGGCGGTCGTTAGATCCTTGTGCCCCAAAGCAGGCTGTGACGCGTTCGACGCTCTTGAGCGTGCTCTCGATCACCTCCAAGCAACGCTCGGCCAACTTGTTCGGCTCATCTGCAGAGTTTCCGTACACGAAGGCTTCGTAGGGACGCAGTACAGGTTTTGTATCAAACGGCACAAGCCAAGGCCGCTATTTACCCAGGCGAAGATTCGACGGCCCGATCGCCGGCTGGCAGTTCAGTGCGGGATCAGATCCAAGCATTGCCGACGGCGCCACGCGGCGCTGCGCACGGCCTGGCTGTCGTCGAACACGACCTTGTACTGGCACACGAGGTAGTTGGCCGACTGGGGCATCTGGAACTTGAAGTGGTAGTCCCACTCGGTGCCGAGCGCGCCGCGCTGCTGCTTCAGCGCCTGCCCGAGCACGGCGAGCACCTGGGCCTGGTTGATGCCGGGCTTGATCTCGCGAAAGCGCTCGGGCCGCGACACGATGCCGTCGCGCAGAAAGGGCTCCTTGAAGTCAGGGCGGCGCGCCTCGACGTCGCGATAGTCCAGCTTGTCGGGGTTGCTCACGGGGTCTACAGGGTTATCGCGCGCCGCCACATGGGTGGCTGCGCCGAGCAGCGCGGCGACGAGCGCGAAGGCGGCGACGGTGGGTGATGCGTACGGGGTCTTTTTCATGGCTAGCGTCCTCTTGGGTCAGATGGGATTCTTGGGAGAGATGAGCGCGCGAATCAGCGCTCGCGCATGGCTTCGCGCGCCTTGTTCAGCGGCTTGGTCAGGTAGTCCCACACGGTCTTGCGACCGGTGCGGATGTCGGCGGTGGTCACCATGCCGGGCACGATGGGCATGCGACGGCCGGCCTTGTCGGTCAGTGCGTCGGAGTCGGTGCGCACGAGTACGGGGTAGTACACGATCTCGGGCTTGACCTCGTCGCGCTGCGTGTCGGGTGCGATGGTCACCACACGCCCTTTGAGGCCGCCGTACACGGCGTAGTCATAAGCGGTGACCTTGATCTGCGCCTCCTGCCCGGGCCGCATGAAGGCGATGTCGCGAGGCGAGATGCGCGCCTCGACCAGCAACTGGTCGTCCAGCGGCACCAGGGTCAGGAGCGAGCCGTTAGGCGGCACGACACCGCCGATGGTGGTGACCTGCAAGCTCTTGACGATGCCGCGCACGGGCGAGTTCAGGGTGAGCCGCTCGAGCGAGTCTGCACGCCCGCGCACCACGGACGACAAAGACTTCACCTCGGCATCGGCCTTGGCGAGTTCCTCGCGGCTGCGCACCATGTAGTTCGATCGCGCCTCGGAGATCTTCAGCTCCAGGTCGGCGGCCTGGCGTTGCAGGCGGATGAGCTCGACGTTGCTGGCCGCACCGCTCACCTGCAGCGAGCGGGTGATGTCGAGCTCTTTGCGCACGAGCGCAAGCGCCTGGCCCAGGCCTGAAACGGTGTCGCGCATGCTGCCCTGCCGCGAGCGGAAGAGCGCGCTTTCGGAGTCGACCAGCTGCGCGTACACCTTCAGCTCGGCGGGGAACTGAAGGGTGCTTCGCCCTTCCACCTCAGCGCGCAGGCGCACGCTACTGGCCAGCGCGGCGCGGTAGCGCGCGGCGGTTTCTTCCACGCTCGATTCGCCGCGCGTCGGGTCGAGCTGCGCGAGCACCTCGCCCTTCTCGACGATCTGGCCTTCGTGCACGCGCAGCTCGGCCAGGATGCCGCCTTCGAGCGACTGGATGCGCTGCTCGCGCGAGCTGGGAATCACCTTGCCCATGCCGCTGGACACTTCGTCGATCTCGAAGCACCAGGCCCACACGAAGAACGCGAGCAGAAAGAGCGCGACGAACCACACGACGCGCGCGGAGCCGCTGGCGCGCGCCTCGTCGAAGTCGCCGGCGCCGCCGGGGCCCCACACGGTGGCGGTGGATACCTGCGCAGGCACCGGTGCCTTGGTCAATGTCACGGCGTTCATGCCTGTGCCTCCTTGCCACGGTCCGCGAGGGCCGTTGTCTCGCGCGATGCCGCCGCGCCTTGGCGCAGCCGCGCCATCACCTGGTCGCGCGGCCCGTCGAGCACGACGGCGCCGCCGTCCACCACGAGGATGCGGTCCACCGCATCGAGCACGGCCGGGCGATGCGTGGCCAGCACCAGCGTGCGGCCTGCGGACAGAGCGCGCAGTTGTTCGATCACTTCGCGCTCGGCCACTTCGTCGAGCGAGGCGGTGGGCTCGTCGAGCAGCAGCACGCTGGGGCGGCGGAGCATGAGCCGCGCGAGCAGCAGGCTCTGGCGCTGCCCGCCCGAGAGGCCGCGCCCGCCTTCCAGCAGCGGATGGTCCAGCCCGGTGGGCAGACGGCGCACGAAGGCCCAGGCGCCGGTGGCTTGCAGGGCGGTGATCAGTTCGGCATCGGTGGCATGGGGCGTGCCCATCTGCAGGTTCTCGCGCAGGGTGCCGTGAAACAGGCGCGCGTCTTGCGCGAGCAGGCCGACGTCGCGGCGCACGTCGGCGGGGTCGATGTGGGCCATCGACACGCCGTCGAGCACCACGCTGCCCGCGCGCGGTTCGATGAGGCCCGACAGCGCCTGCAGCAGCGTCGACTTGCCCGCGCCGTTGCGCCCGAGCACGGCAATACGTTCACCGGCGCCGATGTGCAGGGCCTTCACGTGCAATGCGGTGGTCTGGCCGTCGTGGCTGAAGACGGCGTCGCGCAGCGTGTAGTCGCCCTGCACGGCGGGCCGGTGCACGCGTGTCTCATGGGGCGCGTGGTCGACCGGGAGCTTCATGAGCTGATCGAGCGACTCGCCGGCCACCTTGGCCTGCTGCCAGCGGTTGAGCAGCTGCGTCACGCCGGCCAGCGGCGCGAGCATGCGGGTCGACAGGATCGATGCGGCCACGAGCACGCCGGTGCTCATGTGGCCGTCCATCACGAGCGGCGCGCCGAAGAACACGACGAAGGCAAAGGCGCCGCCCTGCACGGTCTGCGTCCAGTTGCTCAGGGTGTTGAGCAGCGCGCGCAGTTGCAGGCCGGAGTCGGCGTTGACGGCGTTGTAGTGGTTCCACTGGTTCTGGAAGCGCGGCTCGGCCTGCAGCACCTTGATGTCGTCGATGCCCTGCACCGCTTCGACCAGCATGGCGTTGCGAAGCGACGATTCGCGCATGCCCGCCTGGGCCAGCGCACGCAGGCGCGGCTGCGCCAGCAGGCTGGGCACGAGCAGCAGCACGCACGCGGCCAGCGGCACGAGCACGAGCCAGCCGGCAATGAACCAGAAGAGCACGCAGAACACGAAGAAGAACGGCAGGTCGGCCACGGCCGCCACGGTGGTCGACGTGAGCATTTCCCGCACGGGCTCCAGCTCGCGCAGCTGCGAGATGAAGGTGCCGGTGGCGCGCGGGCGCGCCGAGCCGCGCACGCGCAGCGCGTGGCCGAACACGCGGTCAGAAATGCGCAGGTCGGCGCGCTTGCCCACCACGTCGGTGATGCGCATGCGCGCGCCGCGCATGACCCAGCTGAACGCGATCGACAGCAGCACGCCGCCGAACAGCACATGCAGCGTGGGCAGCGACTGCGCGGGCACGACGCGGTCGTACACCTGCATCGAGAACAGCGTGCCGGCCAGCGCCATCAGGTTGTAGGCGAGCGATGCGACGAGGATGTGGGCGTAGGGCCGCCAGTCGGCCAACACGATCTCGCGCAGCCAGTGCGGCTCGACGGGGCGGATGTAGGCATCGACGCGCGAGTCGGGTGCGGACTGGGCGGGCCGCAGCACGGCCATGGCTTCGAGCGCGGGCTGCAGCTCGTCCATCGTGCAGACGGTTTCTGCGCCCTGGTCGCCACCGAGCATCACGCGCAGGCCCTGCGCCGAGATAGCGGTGACCACGGCCACCTGTCCGTCGCGCAGCTGAAGCACCACGGGCAGCCGCCAGGGGCTCAGGGTGTCCAGGCGCGGCGCGACCTGGCGCACGGTGAGCCCGGCCTGGCGGGCCATCTGGCGCACGCGTTCGCCGATGTCTTCGTGGTCGCTCCACGCGGCGGCACCGCGGATGCGCTCGCGCGAGGTGTCCAGGTGGTAGTGGGCGGCCACGGCCAGCACGGCGTCGACCCAGCCGGCGAGCAGCTCGGGGCCGCGCGCGGCAGAAAGCTCGGGCATCGTCGTGGCGGTCATGGCTGGCCCCCGGCCACGAGGTCGCCCGCATCGACCAGACCGAAGGCTTCGCGCAGGCGGCCCGACTGGTACAGGCACTCGACCGCGAGGCGCTGCACTTCGTGCACGCTCTCGGCCTGCTCGAAGCGCGCGCCGTGGAACTCCTGCTCCGCATTGAGCAGGTCGAGCAGCGAGCGCGTGCCCAGCTGCAGGTACTGCTCGCGGTACAGGTCGCGCGTGCGCTGCGTGCTGTGCACGCGCGCGGCGAGCACGGGCAGGCGCTGCGCGTGGCCCTGCGATTGCACGCGCGCGTCTTCGAGCCGCTGCCGCACGCTCAGCAGTGCATAGCCCAGCGCGGCCTCGGCCGCTTCGACGGCGTGCACGGCGGCGCGCTGGCGGGCCTGGCTGCGCCCGCCTTCGTACAGCGGCGCACTGAAGTTCACGGTGAGCGTGCTTTCGGTGCCGGACTGGCCCGCGAGCCGCGCGCCGGATTCGAGTCCCCGGTTGACGCCGGCGTTGAGCGACAGCGTGGGCAGCAACTGGGCATCGGCACCGCGCAGCGCGGCCTGTGCCATGTCGCGCTCGGCCTGCGCCATCTGCACGGTCGGTGCGGGCAAGGCTGTCTGCGGGTGCGCGGCGCAGGCGCTCGCGAGCGGCGCCGACGCTTCGCCGGCAATGTCGACCGGCATGCGGCCCTGGGTCAGATGCATGAGGTTGAGGCGCCAGCGCTCGGCCTGCGACGCGGTGTTGAGTTGCTGGGCGCGCGCGGCCTCCAGGCGCGACTGCGCCTGTGCCACGTCGGACTGGCTGGTGGCGCCCTTGGCCTGGCGCTCGCCCACCAGGCCGGCCAGCGACTGCACGCCCTTCACCTGGGCCTGCGCGATCTCGCCGAGCGCCTGCTGGCGATGCACCTCGATCCACGCCTGGGCGGTGTCGCGCACCACGTCGTCGACCGCCAACAGCAGCTTGGCGCGCGCAGCCGAGGCCGAGGCCTCGGCCTCGTTCACGGCGCTCGACACCTTGCCGAAGTCGTACAGCAGCTGGGTCACCGACAGCGAGGCCTGGTGCACCTGGCGGCGACCGTCGGTCTGCGGCTGGCGGTTGCCCGTGCGTGCGCTCAGGCCCGCGCTGACCTGCGGGTAGTAGCCCGAGCGCGCGGCTGCAATGCCCTCGCCCGCCTGCAGCGCTTGCCCGACGGCGTTGCGCACGGTCGGGTGCGATGTGGCGGCCAGGCGCACGGCCTCGGTCATGCCCAGCGGGGTGGTGGTGCTGGCTTGCGCAAGCGCCGCCGTGCCGGCGAGCAGAAGGAGGACGCCCGCGGCGGCGGACGGAAGGAGACGAGAAAAATGCATGTGTAAGAACGGGCGACAGCGTGCGACCAAGGTGCCGACGCCGCAAAGCGGCGCCGGCACTCCGGTCGGTCAGTGGTGAAGCGCGAGGCCCATGTGAAGCTCGTCGTCGAGCGAAGGGACCACGGGCGGTGCGTAGGCCGCGAGCGAATCGGCCGACGATGCCAGGGCCTGCACCGTGGGCGATGCCTGCGCAACTCCGAAGGCCGGCGGGAACGCGGCCTGCAGCAGCGCATGCAGCGACTCGGCAGAACCGGATCCCTGCAGCATGTCGGACAGCTGCACGCCCCCCCACGGGCTGTCGCCGAAGGGGAAATGCGGCGCATCTTGCGGTTGCTGCTGCTCGAGCGACACCGTCACTTCGTCGACGCCGGCCAGCCCCAGCGAGTCGGCCGAGGCGAAGAGCGCTGCCGCCCCCGCTGCACCAGCGCTGGGCGTGTAGTTGACGTGCAGCGTCTGCGTGGCCGAGTTGCTCGCATCACCATCGCGGTCGACCACCTGGTAGCTGAGGGTCTCCTCGTAATTCTGCGAGGCGGCGGTCCTCGGTGCCACCTGGTAGCTGAATTCGCCCGAGTCGAAGTCCACGACCAGCTTGCCGCCCTGCGCCGTGGCGATGGTGACCTGGTGTGTCGACGCGTTGTAGCTGTAGTCGCTGCCGGCAGCAGGGCCAGTCTTCGTCATCAGGCCCGTGCTGCTGTCGAAGGCATAGGTGGTGCCATCGATGCTCAGCGTGGACACGTGGCCACCGTCGGCACCGAAGCCCGACGAGCCACCGAGGCCGCCGGTCAGCAGGTTGCTGACCGTGGGTGGCACGCTGATCGTGCCCTGCAGCACGTCGTTCAGCTGGCTCGTGTCGGTGATGATCTGGCCGTTGGTGTTCGCGCCGGTGTTGCCGTTGTAGGCGATGGGGTCGATGAAAGCCTGTGCCTCCGCGTTCAGGCTCGAGCCCAGGCCCAGCGCGAACGAGTTGATCTGGTGGGTGCTGAGGAAGTTCGTCCAGATCGCTTCTTCCCCGGCCTGGATGCCCCTGTCGGCCGTACTGCTGTTGCTGCTGTTCGCCAACTGCCCCGTGTTGCCGTCGCCCAGGGTCGGCTCGCCGTCCGTGAGGAAGTAGGACACGTTCTGGGCCCCGTCCAGCTTGCCGGTGGCCGAGAAGCCGTTCATCGCGGCAGCCAGGGCAGCGTCGTAGTTGGTGCTGCCACTGGCCTGCAGGTTCTGCACCAGCGCCTTGGCTTCGGCCGCCGTCATCCAGGCCTGCTGCGACGCCCCGGTCGTGCTGAAGGTGACGAGCTGCACCCGCACGTCGCCGTACAGGTCGTAGCCGTCGATCAGATTCTGGACAGCCTCTTTCGCACGGCTGAGGCGTGTCGGGGTTTCCTGCCCCATGCTCCCGGAAAGGTCCAGGATCACCATGAGGTTGGTATCGATCGGCGCCACGTCGACGGCCTGCTCGCCGTTCACGAGCACCGGCACGTCGTCCTTGACGGGCACATCGAATCCAACCGGCGCGCCGCTGGCCTGGCCATCGCTCACCACGGCCTCGAAGTGCAGGTTCGACACGCCCTCGCCGTTGCCTGGCAGGTGGTCGATCGGCGCCTTCAGCGTGACTGTGTAGCCCGCCTCGAAAAGGCCCGTGCCCGTCGCGGTGACATTGCCCACCGACACGGTCATCACCTCGGTGGTGACGCCGCCGACGGTGACGCTGCCCGTGAGCGTGTGTGTGCCCGCGTCCCAGGTCCACGACACCGGCTGGCCACCGGAGGTGACGCCGTTGGGGCCGCTGAGCGACACCGCGAGATCACCGGCCGCGCTGTCGGGGTCCGCGATGGAGATCTTGCCGGTCGATTGCAGCGGCGGCTCTCCTGCAGCAGGAATGCCACCGGGCAGGCTGCCTTCGGAGACTGCCTCGGGCGCCGTCACCGTGGCCGATGGTGCGTCGTTCACCGGGTTGACGGTCACGTTCACCGTGCTGGTGGTCGTGCCGCCATGGCCGTCGCTCACCGTGACGGTGAAGCTGTCCGTGCCGTTGAAGTTGGCGCCCGGAATGTAGGTGTAGGTGCCGTCGGCGTTGACCGTCACCGTGCCGTGCGATGGGTCGGTGCCCTTGGCGTAAGTGAGCGTGTCGCCATCGACGTCGCTGCCGACCACGCTGCCGCTGACGGGCGTGTCTTCGTCCGTGGTCTTGTTGTCGTCGGGCGCCGTCGGTGCTTCGTTGACGTTCTGCTCATTGAGCGTGACGGGGATGTTCGTCGTGACCGTGCCATCGTTCGCGCCGACCACCAGCGCGTGCGCGTTGGCGCCTGCTTCGTAGTCGTTGACGAACGCCGCAGCGCCTGCAGCCGTGAGGCTGATCGCGCCCGTGACCGGGTCGATGGCGAAGTAGCCGTTGTCGTTGCCCGAGAGGATGCTGTAGGTGACGGTCGCGCTGTCGACGTCGGTGGCGCGGACGGTGCCGAGCACGGTGCCTGCGGGCCGGTTTTCGTCGTAGCCGAAGACGTAGCCGTCTGTCGTGTTCACCGGGGTGCCACCGCCGTCGACGAACACGGGGGCGTCGTTGACGGGGTTGATGGTCACGTTCACGGTGCTCGTCGTCGTGCCACCGTGGCCGTCGCTCACCGTGACGGTGAAGCTGTCCGTGCCGTTGAAGTTGGCGCCGGGAACATAGGTGTAGGTGCCATCGGCGTTGACCGTCACCGTGCCGTGCGATGGGTCGGTACCCTTGGTGTAGGTGAGCGTGTCGCCATCGACGTCGGTGCCGATGACTTGGCCGCTCACGGGCGTGTCTTCGTTCGTGGTCTTGGTGTAATTCGGCACCGTCGGCGCATCGTTCACTGGGTCGATCGTGACATTCACGGTGCTCGTCGTCGTGCCACCGTGGCCGTCGCTCACCGTGACGGTGAAGCTGTCCGTGCCGTTGAAGTTGGCGCCGGGAACATAGGTGTAGGTGCCATCGGCGTTGACCGTCACCGTGCCGTGCGATGGGTCGGTACCCTTGGTGTAGGTGAGCGTGTCGCCATCGACGTCGGTGCCGATGACTTGGCCGCTCACGGGCGTGTCTTCGTTCGTGGTCTTGGTGTAATTCGGCACCGTCGGCGCATCGTTCACTGGGTCGATCGTGACATTCACGGTGCTCGTCGTCGTGCCGCCGTGGCCGTCGCTCACCGTGACGGTGAAGCTGTCCGTGCCGTTGAAGTTGGCGCCGGGCGTGTAGGTGTACGTGCCGTCGGCGTTGACCGTGACCGTGCCGTGGGCTGGGTCGCTGCCCTTCACGTAGGTCAGCGTGTCGCCGTCGACGTCGCTGCCAGTCACTTGGCCGCTGACTGGCGTGTCTTCGTTCGTCGTCTTGGTGTAGTCGGGCACCTTCGGTGCGTCGTTGATGTTCTGCTCATTGAGCGTGACGGGGATGTTCGTCGTGACCGTGCCATCGTTCGCGCCGACCACCAGCGCGTGCGCGTTGGCGCCTGCTTCGTAGTCGTTGACGAACGCCGCAGCGCCTGCAGCCGTGAGGCTGATCGCGCCCGTGACCGGGTCGATGGCGAAGTAGCCGTTGTCGTTGCCCGAGAGGATGCTGTAGATGACGGTCGCGCTGTCGACGTCGGTGGCGCGGACGGTGCCGAGCACGGTGCCTGCGGGCCGGTTTTCGTCGTAGCCGAAGACGTAGCCGTCTGTCGTGTTCACCGGGGTGCCACCGCCGTCGACGAACACGGGGGCGTCGTTGACGGGGTCGATCGTCACGTTCACGGTGCTGGTGGTCGTGCCACCGTGGCCGTCGCTCACCGTGACGGTGAAGCTGTCCGTGCCGTTGAAGTTGGCGCCGGGCGTGTACGTGTAGGTGCCATCGGCGTTGACCGTCACCGTGCCGTGGGCTGGGTCACTGCCCTTCACGTAGGTCAGCGTGTCGCCATCGACGTCGGTGCCGATGACCTGGCCGCTGACGGGCGTGTCTTCCTGCGTGGTCTTGGTGTAGTCCGGGACCGTGGGCAGATCGTTCACCGGGTTGACGGTCACGTTCACCGTGCTGGTGGTCGTGCCGCCATGGCCGTCGCTCACCGTGACGGTGAAGCTGTCCGTGCCGTTGAAGTTGGCGCCCGGAATGTAGGTGTAGGTGCCGTCGGCGTTGACCGTCACCGTGCCGTGCGATGGGTCGGTGCCCTTGGCGTAAGTGAGCGTGTCGCCATCGACGTCGCTGCCGACCACGCTGCCGCTGACGGGCGTGTCTTCGTCCGTGGTCTTGTTGTCGTCGGGCGCCGTCGGTGCTTCGTTGACGTTCTGCTCATTGAGCGTGACGGGGATGTTCGTCGTGACCGTGCCATCGTTCGCGCCGACCACCAGCGCGTGCGCGTTGGCGCCTGCTTCGTAGTCGTTGACGAACGCCGCAGCGCCTGCAGCCGTGAGGCTGATCGCGCCCGTGACCGGGTCGATGGCGAAGTAGCCGTTGTCGTTGCCCGAGAGGATGCTGTAGGTGACGGTCGCGCTGTCGACGTCGGTGGCGCGGACGGTGCCGAGCACGGTGCCTGCGGGCCGGTTTTCGTCGTAGCCGAAGACGTAGCCGTCTGTCGTGTTCACCGGGGTGCCACCGCCGTCGACGAACACGGGGGCGTCGTTGACGGGGTTGATGGTCACGTTCACGGTGCTCGTCGTCGTGCCACCGTGGCCGTCGCTCACCGTGACGGTGAAACTGTCCGTACCGTTGAAGTCCGGATTGGGCGTGTAGGTGTACGTGCCGTCCGGGTTGACCGTCACCGTGCCATGCGACGGATCGTTGCCCTTCGTGTAGGTCAGCGTGTCGCCGCCATCCATGTCGCTGCCGGTCACACGGCCGCTCACGGGCGTGTCTTCGTTCGTGGTCTCGGCGTAGTCGGGCGCCGTGGGCGCGTCGTTGACGGGCGAGACGGTCACGGGCACCTTCACGGTGGTGGTGCCGCCCCTGCCGTCGCTGACGGTCACTTCGAAGCTGTCGGCACCTTCATAGCCGGGATTGGGCGTGTAGAGGAACTGGCCGGTGGACGGGTCGACGGTGACGGTGCCGTGCTCGGGGCCCTTGGCGACGGTGTAGTTCAGCGTGTCGCGGTCCGGGTCGGTGGCCTGCACTTGCCCGGAAACGGGCTTGTCCTGCTCGGTGACGACGGGCTCGGCCCTGCCTTCGGGGCCGCGGTTCTGCGGCGGGAGCAGCGGCGGGATGAAGGCCGGGCCGCCACCGCCGCCGCCACCACCACCGCTCGCGGCGGCACCGACGCCCAGCACGCCGAGCGCACCCAGCAGCCAGCCAGGCACACCCTCAGGCAGTAGCGCGCCGCCGGCGTCGTTCCATTCGATTTCGGTGAAGTGGAAGTCTTTCCAGGGCGCGGTGTACTGGCCCCACCACTGCACGCCCGCGCCGTCTTCGAGCACGAGGTCGTTGCGGCCGCCGTCAGGGTACTCGGCGAAGAAGCCGCGCACGGCGACTTCCTGGCCGTCGCGCAACACGAGCACGAGGTCGTCGCCGCGACGCTCAAACTTGAGCACGCTCTCGGGCGCGATCTTCAGCGAGACGATCGATGGGCGATCCAGAACCAGAGGGGTGTCTGCCGCCGCTTTGCGGGATGCGCCACCAGACTTGTAAACAGCTTCCATGATTTGTCCTTGCTTCTTGACTCCAGACCCCGGGGGCGCTTCGTCCTAGACGAACAACCTGGGTCGCACATTGGGAAATCTCGAGTGCCGGGGCCCTCGAGGACTCGCCAGCAAGACCCGACCGGGGTCATGCGGCTTGCGCTTGCACGAGGCGGGATTCTTGGTGCGGGGGGCGAGCCGGGCTTTTGCCGAAGAGGTCGCCGCTTTTGCCGTGTCGGAAAACCAATTTACAAAGGTAAACAAACGTCGAATACTTCACACAATTGCGAGATAGAGTTGCTAATTCGCCGGTGAGCAAAACCGGAGCAGGCGGGCAATGGTGAGAATGATTACCAGTTAATTTCTTGGTTTCATAGCCCTCACCCAGAGAGCGCGGTCCCACTGCCGTGCCCGTTCTTTCCATGTCATATTGGTCACCTCCGGAGCCCCGGAGAGTTCATCTTCTGGTGGTCGACGAAGGCGTCGACGAACTCAAGCCCTTGCTGGAAACGCTACGGGGCGCCGGCTACCGCATCACCCTCGCTTTCGACGCGATGGAGGGCTATCGGCGCGCGACGACGCTGCAGATGGACCTGGTGCTGCTCGACGTGGGTCTGGGCAGCACCGACGGGTTCGCCGCCTGCCGCCTGCTGAAGGCCGACCCGGCCACGGCGGACATTCCGGTGATCTTCCTGACCTCGTCGGCCAGCTTGGAAGAGCGCTTGACGGGCCTGCGGGCCGGCGCGGTTGACTACATCGTGAAGCCCTTCGATCCGGCCGAAGTGACGGCCCGGGTCGAAATTCATCTGGCACTGGCCGAATCCCGCAGGTCGCGCATTGCCCCTGCCACGAAATCTGCGTCCCCACCCGACCGCCCTGCGACGAACGGTAACGGCGCGCCAGGCTCGGACATGGACCGCCTGCTCATGCAGGCGGCGGAGCGACTGATCCTCGCCGACCTGAGCCATGTATTGCCACTGCGCGAACTGGCTGCGCGCGTGGGCACGCACGAGAAGCGCTTGTCGCGCGTGTTCAAGGAACTCGCGAACCGCACGGTCTTCGAGTTCGTACGCGAGGCACGGCTGCACGAGGCGCACCGCCTGCTGCTCGAATCGGCCATGCGCATTGAGGAGATCGCCCCGGCGGTGGGGTTCTCGAGCGCCGCAAATTTTGCGACGGCATTTCGCGAGTACTTCAACTGCACGCCGTCCGCCTGCCGCCAGGCCGGCGTGGGCCGCCGCGCCCCCGACGCGTGACGCACCCGCTGCGCACACACTCCGACGGACAGGCGGCTTGCTGCTGGGCTTGACTCTGGGCCTGGGGGTCTGCGCTGCCAGCGCAGCGGAAGCGGTCAAGGCCAGCGCGCTCAGCTGGGGCGACGTTGTCGTCGAACAGACCGTCGAAGTACTGGAGGACCCCACGGCCCGCCCATCGGCCAGCGAGGCGCTCGCCTTGCCGACCGCTGGCGCGAACGGGTTCGCGCCCGCCAGGCCAGCTGGTGCGGGGGTTCTCGACAGCGGCGGTCTGGCTGCGCCTGTTGTTGGCCAACGACGCACAGGAGGTGCGCACCGCGCGGCTCGGGCTCCACGTGACGTGGCTGCAGCATGTCGACTTTCATTCGCTGCGCACGCGCGACGGGCGACCCGCGTGGGACGCACACGCAGGCCGGCGTGTCCGACCCGATGGATGTCAGGCACCGCTGCGATCGCATCCCGCAGCTGCAGATCGACCTGCAGCCGGGGAGTCTGTACAGGTGCTATTGCGTGTGATGAGCACGGGCCAGATCAAGCCGATGATGGAGTTGCACACTGACGGGGCGTGGCGTCACATCGAACGCAACCATGCGCTGCTGAGCGGAACGCCGCTTTTCAGGCGCCGCACGCGCAGTCGCGACTCAGCCGCCGATACGCCGCAGGCGTGCTGCCGAAGCGTTCCTTGAACGCCGTCGTGAAGTTCGCGGCACCCGAGAACCCGATCGCATGCGCCACGTCCTCGATGCTGAGCGGCGTCTGGGCGAGCAGATGCTGCGCGCGCGACAGCCGCTCCTCGCGCGCGAACTCGAGCACGGTGCGCCCCGTGTGGGCGCGGAACGCCCGCGTCAGCCGCTTCTCGTGCGTGCCCACGCGTGCAGCGAGCGCCGGCAGCGGTGGAATGTTCGCAAGGTCGCTCTCGATGAGCCGCTGCGCAGCCCTGGCGATCACGCGGTCCAGGTCGTGGGGTGCTTCGTCTTCGGACTCCAGCGGCGTGCGGGACGCCTCGGCGACACCGCCGGGCGGTTGCGCGCCGCGGCGTGCGAGCGCGAGATGGACCGAGATGCGGACCAGCACCTCTTCGGGTTCGAAGGGCTTGAGGATGTAGTCGACGCCGCCCTCTCGCAGACCGGTCAGCCGCTCCTCGAGCGTCGCACCGGCGGTGAGAAAAATCACCGGGATGTGCGCGGTGGTGGGGTCCGCCTTCAGCAGCCGGCACACCTCGAAGCCGCTGGTGGCCCCCAAATGCGCGTCGAGCAGGATCAAGTCCGGCTGCAGTTCCCCGGCGCGGCGGTAGCCTCCGAGCGCGTCGAAGTCAAGGCTGATGCGATGGCCGGCGCCACGCAGCGCGGTAAGCAGCACCTGGAGTTCCTCGACGCTGTCGTCGATGACCATGATGTGCGAACACTCGGAAGGTTGGAACCAGTAGGACATGAAGATGCGGCGCGTTGCGCGTACCGCATGCTGCAAGCCCTGATCGTTTGTTTCATGCGCCCTTCCTGACCTTTTCTGACGGTTCCTGACCATGTGCCTGGCCCCTGCGAGCTCGGCAACCCCGGCAGCGTCAGATCGCGAGCACGTACCCTGTGCCGCGCACCGAATGCAGCGGCAGGCGCATGCCGAGCTTCGCGGCCTTGCGCCGCAGCCGGCTGGCGATCGCATCGATGCGGTGCTCGTCGAAGTCGAACACGTCGCCACCGAGCGCGCGGATCAGGTCGTCGCGGCCCGCCGCTGTGCCGCGCTGCCCGAAAAGACAGCCGAGGAAGGCGCGCTCGCTCGTGGTGAGGGCCATCTGCCGGCCTTCGGGGTCGCCCAGGATCCAGTCGCCCTCGAGCAGGCGCCAGGCGGCGGGTGCGGGCGGCAAGGTCGCTGCGTTCCCCTGCGGTGCGACCGTGAGTCGCCGACCGACGGCGTTCAGCGTTTCGGCCAATTCCAGCATGTTCACCGGCTTCACCAGGTAGGCGTCTGCACCTTCGCGCAGCCCCAGCAGCCGGTCCTCGAGCTCGCCCCGCGCGGTAACCAGCACCAGCCCGAGCCGTCGCTGCACTGCGCGCAGATGTGAAACGACCGCGAGGCCGCTCTCGCCCGGCAAGCCGATGTCCACCACCGCGATGTCGCAGGGCTGGACCGCGAACGCCTTGTAGAACGACGGGGCGTCGCCGAAGCCCTGCGCGTCGAACCCGAGCTCTCCGAGTGCGAAGACGGTTTCTGCACGGATGTCTTCGTCGTCCTCGATCACATGGACGAGAAGACCGGTACGCGGGCTCGGGGATGGCATGACGCGGAAAGTATAAAGTCGCGTCCCAATGCGCCTCGACGTCGAAACCACCCGGGCGGGTCCGGGCCGCCTGCTTGTTCTTCTGTTCCTGCTGCTGTGGTGCTTTGCAATGCCGGCCAGGGCGGTGGTACTTTCGGCTTCCGATGGCCTCGGCCGCGGCATCCCACTCTCCGGGGGCCTCGAGATCCAGCGCGACCCCTCGGGCGGGTGGCGTATCGCCGACGTCGCGCGCGGCGCGCAGCAGAGCGGCTTCGCGCCGCTCGAAGGGCCGGTGGAGGAAGGCTTCAGCCGCGACGCTGTGTGGCTGCGCTTCTCGCTCGCGCGCACGGTCGACGCGCCCGCGCGATGGCTGCTGCGCGTGCGACCGCCGCGCATCCACGAAGCCACCTTGTATGCGCCGGACGGGCGCGGCGGATTCGTCGAGACGCCGCTCGGCGACGCCCGCCCGTTCGCGGCGCGCGAGATCTCCGACCACAACTTCGTGTTCCCGCTCGACATTTCGACCGAGCCAGCCGTCTATTTCCTGAGGGTGCGCAACGACGGGCCGTCGCTGCGGGCCGAACTGGACCTGTGGCAGCCTGTCGGCTTCGAGCGCGACCGCACGGCCGACTACACCATCATGGGCGTGCTGCTCGGCGCCGCCCTGCTCGCCGTCTGCATGAACCTGATCTTCGGGGCTTGGCTGCGGGACGGCCTCTACGCCCATTACGCGCTGTACGTGCTCTGCATCGCGGCGCTGTCGGTCAACCGCCAGGGGTTCGCAGCGCAGTGGTTCCTCGACGCTCGCCCCGAACGCGTTGCTCAAACGCTGCTTGCCGTCAATTGCTTCTTCAACATGGTGGGTACCGCGTTCATGTCGCGCATCTTCCAGTTTCGGCGCCATTGGCCGCCCGCGGCACATTTCTTCGACGCTGTCGTGGTGTTCAACTTCGTTGCGTTCGTGCTGGTCCTGGCCGGCCATCACGCCGCCATGGCGATCTGGGCGAGCGCGGGCAGCACCGCGTCCACGCTGTTCGGCACGGTCTTCGTCTGCTACCTGCTCTTCGTGCGGCGCCAGTTCCAATACCTGCTTCCGGCCTCGGCCTTCGCGGTGGGAACGGTGCTGGGGCTCTACGGGCTGTTGAAGCTCTGGCTCGGCGACGGGATGCCCGGCATGCCGCCTGACCGCATCTATTGGCTCGGCACCATGTGCCACCTCGTCCTGCTGAATGTGGCCGTGGCCGACCGGACGCGGCGCGCCGAGCGCGATTACCGCGCCGAGCGCGAGCGCGTGCTCGCAGTGCGGCTGGAAGCTGAACAGGCGCTCGAAGGCACCGTCGTGCGACGCACCGCCGAACTGCAGCAGACCAATGCCGCGTTGCATGAGGAGATCGCGGCCCGCGCCCGTCTGGAGGCCCGGCTGCGTGAGTCGCTCGAGGTCGAGCGCCGGGCGATCGTGCAGCAGCGCGAGTTCGTCTCGATGGTGTCGCACGAGTTCCGCACGCCCTTGACAGTGATCGACGGCGCGGCGCAATCGCTCGACATCTCGAAGCTCGGCGGGGAGCCGGTGGTGAAGCAGCGCACCGAGCGGATCCGGCGCGCCGTGCAGCGCCTGACCATGCTGATCGAGAACATCCTGCTGGCCGACCGCCTCCAGCTCGAGAACCGGATGCTTCGCCTCGAAGTCTTTGACATGGCGGCGCTCGCGCGTGGCCTGTGCGAGAGCTTCCACTTTCCCGGCGCTTCGCGCCTGTCCATCGACGTGCGCGAACCCTTGCCCAAGGTGCGCGGCGATCGAGCGCTGCTCGAGATCGCGCTGCAGAACCTGATGCAGAACGCATTGAAGTACTCGCCGCCGGAGCGACCGGTGCATGTCGTGCTGCGGCAGACGGGCGACATCGTGCAGGTCGACGTGATCGACCGCGGACCGGGAGTCGCAATGGCCGACAAGGCCCGCATCTTCGAGAAATATTTCCGTGCCGAAACGGCGAGCGCAGTGGCCGGCACCGGACTGGGGCTTCACCTGTCGCGCGAGATCGCGATGCGCCATGGCGGCGACGTGATACTGCACGAAACAGGCACCAGCGGGTCGACATTCCGCCTCGCGCTTCCGGCTGCGCCGCCCGAACAAGTCACATGACCCGTCGCACGGCATGCGGGAACGGGAACAGGCCTACGCACCGACTGCGGCCTTGGGAAGGGCAAAGCGCCTCACACAGGCGTTCCCGCATCAATGCCTTCCGGCTGTCCGTGCAGCAGGTTCGCGCAGGTACTGGGGTCGGAGATCGGCGGAATCCAACAGGTCAGTAGTCCAGCCGGACTGTCAGTCCCAGGGTGCGCGGCGTCCCGACCGATGCCACGTAGGCACCGTTCGCGGTGGCGGCCACGGTCGGGAAATACTTCTTGTCGAGCGCGTTGCGCAACCAGAGCGAAATGCTCCAGATTTCATTGCCCCGTGCGACCTTCCAACCGGTGGCGAGGTTCAGCAGGCCATAGGCTGGGATGCGCGAGTGGACCGACCCGTCGAGCGTGCCGTCCTGTGCGGACCGCCACGCGTACGCCGCTGAAACGAAGTGCTGGGTGGCGGGGCTCACGGACCTGCGGTATTCGGCGCCCACGTTGAATGTCCAGCGCGGCGTCCCGGCAACCTGCCGTCCGGTCAGGCTGCAGCGCCCCTGCGGCACGAACGCGCGTTCTGACGGACAAGGCGCGTCCTCATAGCGTCGATAGCGTGCATCGTTGAAGGCGGCGTTGGCCCACACGGTCAGCCCGCGCGCCGGTCGCGCAGTGGCATCCAGCTCCAGTCCCCGGCTACGGAGATCGCCCGCGTTCGTGAGGATCTCGACGTAGTTGCCCGCGCCTGCGCCGGCGGGCACGAACATCGACGTCTGGTAGCCGCGCACGCCTGCCAAGAAGGCGTTCAGGTTGAGTGTCAGGCGATCATTCCACAGGCTGCTCTTGACGCCGACGTCCAGGCTGTCGACACGTTCGGGCCCGATGATCAGCGACGAGGCGCCGAGCGGGCCGGGAGCGGCACCCGGCCCCGCCAGATTGATCCCGCCCGACCGCTCGCCGTGCGAAAAGCTCGCGTAGCCGATCGCGTCGTCATCCAGCCGGTAGCTCGCACCCAGGAGCGCCGACGGGCTGGTCTTTCGGATGGCCAGCGGGCCTGTGTCGTAGGCACCAAGCACGATCGGACGATTGCGCAGGAACGCGGTGGCAGCGGCACCACCGGTCGAGTCGCCGCGATGGGTGCGCCCGTCCTTGCGCTCCTGCGTGATGCGCAGGCCGGCCGTGAGGTCGAGCCAGGACGTGGCGTGCCACGTGGCCTGGGAGAAGAGCGCGAAGCTCTCCGTGTCGAGCGCGCCGAAGCTCACGGTGCTCGCGTTGGCGAGCACCGGCAAGGACGTTCCCTGCAGAACGATGTCCGCCCGCGGACCGAACACGGTGAATATCTCGTTGCGCATGCGCTGGCGCATGTAGAACGCGCCCACCACATAGTCGACCACGCCGCCGGTGGGCCCCGCGTAGCGCAGCTCCTGCGAGAACTGCTGCTGGCGCACGCGGGAGCCGCCGTCGATCAGCACGGGGATATTGAGGTTGTCGTTGGCCGTCGGCACGAACCTCCATGAGCGGCCGGCGGTGATGGACGTGACGGTGGCGCCGGACCCGAGCTTCCAGATCGCTTCGGCCGACACGCCACCCTGGTCGAGATCGACGCGCTCCACGCCGTCGGTATTGACCGCATAGCGCCGCGGGTCGGTGACGATGCCGGTGGCGCCGCCGGCCCGTGCGCGGGCCGCCGCCGGTCCGCTTCCCAGCGAGTAGATGACGCGGGTGCCGTAGGTGGAGCGCTCGCGGTGCGCATCGGCGATCAGGCGCAGGCTGAAGGCGTCGCCACGGCGCAGCAGCCATTGGCCGCGAATGCCGGATCGATTGCCTCCGTTGACGCTGCCGCCATCGTAGATGTTCTCGATGCTGCCGCGTTCATGGGTGCCGTACACCAGCAGCCGGCCCGCCGTCTCTTCCGACAAGGCGCCCGAGAAGATGGCTTGCCCCTGCGCAAGGCCGCGCTGCCCGATCGAGAGTTGCAGGCTGCGCTCGGTCTCGCGGCTCGGCGCACGCGTGTGCAACGCCAGCACGCCGGCGGTCGTGTTCTTGCCGAAAAGCGTGCCTTGTGGCCCGCGCAGCAGGTCCACGCGCTCGATGTCGAGCAGGTCGAATGTCGCCATGCCCGCGCGGCCCAGGTAGACGTTGTCGAGGTAGATGCCCGTGCTGCCCTCGAGGCCGTCGTTCGATGGATTCCTGCCGACGCCGCGCACCGCGATGGCCGATTGCCGCGGATCGCCGAAGGTGATGCTGGTACTCGGCAACCATTGCTGCAGGTCTTCGAGCCGCCAGCTTTGCTGCGTCTCGAGGGCCTCGCCATCGATCGAGGTCAGCGGGATCGGAACTTGCTGGGCGGCTTCCGAACGGCCCCTGGCATCCACGGTGATGGCGGGGAGCGTTTCGCCATCGTCCAAAGGCGTCGGCTGTGCATGGGCCGCCACGGCGAGCCCGAAGGCGAGAGCGCTGACAGCCAGGGAACGGGCGAGGAGATCGCATGGGCAGAAGGACATGCGCGTACTCTAGTAGACGCTCGCGCGCGTCACCTACGCACACGCCGGAATCGGCGGCGCCACGCACGTGGGCATGGGACAGTTCGCACAGGCTGCCGGCGTGAAGTTCAACGCCATCGCTTACAAAGGGGGTCCTGCGGCGCCGCAGGACGTGCTGGGCGAACAGGTCGACCTGCTGGTCGACAGCAGCTCGTGGGCTCCGCATGTGGAAGGCGGCAAGCTGCGCCTGCTCGTCACCTGGGGCGAGGCGCGCACACCGCGCTTCGAGGACACGCGACTACATGGTCGTTAGTTTTCTCAGGCGAGATGGTCTTTACCTCGACGAGCTTTCCGGCAATCGTGCGTCAGAGCCGGGTGAGTGGGTCGCGTGACGGCGAAGCCCGAACTTGATCTCCGCGTAGATTTCTCCAAGCTCACCCCATACCTATAGGGATCGACCTGTGTTCTCGAGGTGGCGCGCAGCGCAGTCAACGAGGTCTCGGAAGATCTCTGTTTGCTCAAGGCTCCGTCTACCAGCAGGCCCTGGTGAGCGCCGGCAAGCTCCCCGAATACTACTGGGGTGGGGCGGACTTCAATGCGAACGTGCAATTGGTGCAGCAGCGCGTGGACGCCTACGACATCGTTGCCGCTTGCGCGGCCAATCCGACCCAGTGCGACCAGCAGCATTTGCAAGGGTCTGCACGGTTGTTGTTTACCGGAGTGAGCGTCGCGGCGATGACGGTGCTTGCCGCGGAGGTCGGGATCGTTGGGATTGGGGTCGCGGGCGAAGGGCTCGTCGGCTATTGCGGAACCAATCCGCAGAGGTGCCTGAATCTGGTCAACGCAGTTGCGGAGGTCACCACAGGCGCTGCCAATCCGACCAGCCCGACGCTTGGCGGTACTCGGCCGGGTGCGACGACGCAGGCGCGTGGTTTTGGGCAGTACGGCGTGACGCGCTATGTCGACGCGAACGGCAATGCCATTGAAGTTGGCAATGTGATTCCCGGCGGGCTGGGCAATACGGGACTGGCCATGGGTTCGGCAGAGGCTGTCGCCAGGGCGCCGTTGAATCTGAGCCAGGTGATTGACGAGGCCTCATTCGTGACTCGCGTCAGCATGTCGAATCTCGCGCGCAATGACGGAAAATTGGGCGAAGCGCTGGCGTTGGACCTGATGCAGAGTTCGACGGGTCTCTCCTTCCGATCCATCCAGAACAACTCCGGGCATGGTGTCGATTTGCTCGGCATCGATGATGCCAACATGGTCATCTGGGCACCGGAGGTCAAGTCGTCAATCAATGGAGCGTTTCCGGATCCGAGTACCCTCAATTTGATGCAGCGGACTCAAGACTGGATCAGAGAAGCGGCCGGGGGCAAGATTACAAACCAAACAATTAGTGCGCAAGACCAAGCATACGCATTCCGCGTTCAACAACTTCTTGCGGCAGGCTATCAATTAAAGCCAATGGTCGTCAACGTTAGTATCCCAAGGCAAAACACCAGTGGCTTAGCTAGCGCAACCGTCATCCCGATGAAATGAAAATTCAAGAAATTGCCATGAGCTACGAACCAAAACGCATTGGAGTTCACAAGGGTTGGGAACGATTCTGGCGATCTGCCTGCAAGGGAAGCGACGGTGAGTTGACATCCGTGCATGACGCCAACCGAGAAGCCAAGCTCAATGAATTCGTCGAGACTGGAGCAATCGCTGTTCCTGAGGAGTTCAGGCACCAGAAGCTCCCCAGCGTCAATCCGCCCTTTGCTCGATGGGAGGGGGCCGATGTCAGCCTCTTGCTAATTGGGTATGCCAATGAGGAGGAGTTCTCGTTTGAGCGCAAGATGAACGAGGGAAGTCCAGATCTGAGTCTTGCAGGCGATGTATTTGCGGCGTACTACCTCTCTCAGATTGGCCGTTTGCACACAGAGCTTTGGTATCCCACGCGATTCGGCCGCAAGTTCAACAACCTTTCGGTACGCGATATACCTTTTACGGCGCTGGGTATGGTGCTGGATGCGCAGCCGAGGGCAGAGAGGCTGGCGCTAGCGCATCTTGCCGCATATCGGGGGGGGACATTTAGGGATACTCTGTACCATCCCCTGTTTATCTATGTCTTCCGCGTCCTTGCCAGCTACTTCGATCAACCAGATATCGAAGTGACCGGAGACGCAAAGAAGGACGAGGTGACTCAAGCCCTCTTTGCGCTTTGGCGTACTCCAGATGCAAATCAGTTGGTCGACGTATGCCTGGACACGCTGGATCAGCATACGCATCGCTGTCGCGTTGGTGATGCACGTCACTTCTACGAATTTGAAGATTGCCATTGGATCCGTCTGCCCATCGAAATCTGGCTGACGTTTTGCCTTCGCGAAAAGCTGGGCCTGCAGAACCCCGTGCTGGATCATCCGTTGATGCCGAAGATGGACTACCGCGAACTCCGGCAGGTTGGCTGGAGACCAAGTGCCTTCGTTCAGCGCGTCTATGACCGCATGCTGCAAGAAGGCATGGACGAAGATGAGGTGCTGAGCGGCATCATGGCCAACGGGTAGTCCTTCGTAATCGATCTGATTCAAAGGGCTTCAGACTGATTGCGAAGGCAGTTGGCGGAACGCTCGGACTACTCATCCAATTTTTCATGCGCATCAAACTCTTAGCCCCTCTTCTTGCATTCGGCCTGCTCGTGGTGACCTGCTCGGTTTAGTCGAGACAGTTCCCCTTCCTGGACATGCTTTGCACCACGGCATGTCGATCGAGTTGCTCCCGATACTTTGGCATTCGATATTGCCAGCCTTGATCCGAGTGAAGGACTGGTTTCTGGCCCGGTGCCAGACGCGCAAACGCAGTGTTCAGCATGCTTCGGGACATTGCCGGCGTCGGCGATGGGCCCTTCTCGAAGGCGATGATCTCACCGTTGTACAAGTCCATGATCGGAGACAAGTACAGCTTCTTTCCATCCACTTTGAATTCGGTCATGTCGGTGACCCACTTTTGGTTCGCCCGGGCAGCGTTGAAGTCACGTTGCAATAGGTTCGGCGCCAGCACCGATCCTGCACCGGAGAAGGCACGAAACTTCTTGATCCGAACCTTCGATCGAAGTTGCTGTTCGACCATCAAGCGTTGCACCGTCTTGTGGTTCACCGTACGCCCTTCGAGCCGCAAGGCCTGAGTCACGCGACGATACCCGTATCTTCCTTTGTGTCGCTCGAAGATCTCGCGGATCGCTACGCGAAGCTCACGATGCTTGTCTTCACCGGCGAGGGCCCTTTGCTGATAGTAGAAGGTGCTCCGGGCCAAGCCGGCGACCCTGAGCAATCCGGCAAGGGGAAACTGCGGCCTCAGTTCGAGCACTATCCGCGTCCGTTCTGCGGCGCTAATGACGACTTGCTTCGAACCAAGGCCTTCGCTTTTTTTAGATAGGCGACCTCCATGCGAAGCTGTCGAAGCTCTTCCAGCAATTCCTGTCTGGTGCGGGCGGCGTCTTCGTGCGGTTCACTCGAATCTCGCTCGACATTCGCTTCCCTTCTTCTGCGTCGCCCCGGCGGCATAGAAATCAGTCCCTCAAGTCCGTCCTTTGCATAGGCGCGCTCCCATGTGCCGATCATGTCAGAACGTCGGATGTCATAGATCGCCGCAGCCTGGCGAATTTAAGCATTTCATCGCCAAAGCCATTATTCTTCTTTTTTAATGGATCAAATATCATAAATTTCCTTAACACGGCCTGCCATTGCAGAAATTAACTTTCACTGAATTTTTATCCCCGCCATCGCCACCCGTGTTTGTCACGAAGTTCTTGTTATCAATATTTTGCAATGCGATTACCCTAATGTTTGGAGGCAATTTTGCATTTTCGACGGCCTCCACAGCCTGCCGAAGAGCATTATTTAGACGTGACTGCCTTGAGTAAACGTTGGAGACAAAATGCCCTCTTTTTTCTTGCTCTTGTCTTGGATCTTGCGGCGGTTCAAACGACCGCGAATGAGGACCCCGTCACTGCGCATTTCTCCTAAGAAAATCATCCGCTTTCAATGATTAAGGCGCGCTCCAAGCGTCATTGCACCTATTGAATGCTTCCAATAGGGCTAGGCCAATTTCCTCGCTCGAACTGGTTGAAGGTAGGACTACATCTTCGGCGGCAGAAATTCCACTCCAAGACTCAAGGTCGTCGTGAAGAGACGGCGAAAAAGAAATGCTCTCTCCCACTTCGGAGATTGTGCATTTGTGCATGTGCTTATAAAGCCCCTTTGATGATCTGTAGCCGTACTTCTTAATTAAATAGCCATCCCACTCATTTCCTTTTTTTAGAATCTCTCCGGAGCGGAAAATTTCTTGAAAACTCTCGCTCGTCAAAACAGTGCTCTCACTCAGCGCCTGAACAACCGCCACACCAATATCTTTGGCGGATTCATCCAGCGCCAATAATTTCGCAGGTATTCTTGGGTCATTGAACAAGAGTCCAAACCCCGTCATCGACCATAAGTACATGAAGTCGCGATTTCTGAAGGCTGCGACATTTTTCCCTTGCCTCTGTTCAATGGAGTTCATTGCTTTATCTGGGTTACTACGATTTTAATGTTTTGACTTTGAGCTTGGAAAATGGCTGCATTAATTCCGCTCCAACGAGGTGCTGCACCGAGTCTTCATGGCGGACGAGTACCGCCAAGAACTCGCGGCGATCGAAAAATCATCTTCAGTAGTGCTTGGCCCGAAAGACGCCGATTCAGCTTCAGAGGATGGAATCTGGGCGCGCTTCCAGCGGTGGAAGGCACGTAGTGCCGACTTGAAGGCAGGCTACGATGACCTGCCCCCTCCCGGCCGTACCAGCGTAGTGGCAGTGAAGTCCGTCAACTTGGAGAATGACGGACATGAGAAAGAGCAGATACACCGAGGAGCAGATCATCGGTTTCATCAAGCAAGCCGAGTCTGGCTTGCCGATCAAAGATCTGTGCCGCAAGGGCGGCTTCAGTGATGCGACCTTCTACAAATGGCGCGCCAAATACGGCGGGATGGACGTGCCCGATGCCAGGCGCCTGCGTGAGCTCGAGGCCGAGAACAACAAACTCAAGAAGCTGCTGGCCGAAGCGCACCTGGACATCCACGCGCTGAACACGGCCTTCGGGGTAAAGCGATAGCCCCGCAAGCCAAGCGCGCGGCCGTCGCCATCATGATCGGGCAATGCGATCTGAGCGAACGACGCGCCTGCAGGCTTGTGGGGCTCTCCCGCGACAGCTACCGCAACCCACCCGAGGTCGATGCCATGACGCAAGAGCTCAGCAACAAGATCGTCGAGATCGCGCATGCACGTCGGCGCTTCGGCTATCGGCGCATCCACGACATGCTGCGCCCGCACTTCCCGGGCGTGAACCACAAGCGCGTCTACCGCCTGTACAGCGCCGCCAACCTGGCGGTGCGCAAGCGCAAGAAGGTCAAACGCCCCGCCAACGAACGCGTGCCGCTGCAACTGGCCACGACGGTCAATGAGGTGTGGAGCATGGACTTCGTCAGCGACAGCCTGAGCACGGGACGGCGCATCAAGTGCTTGACCGTGGCCGATGACTTCAGCCACGAATGCGTGAGCATCTCGGTGGACTGGGGAATCTCGGGGCAATACGTTACGCGACTGCTGGATCAAGCGGCCGTGTTCAGAGGCTACCCGCTGGCTGTGCGCACCGACAACGGCCCGGAGTTCACCAGTCGCGCCTTCATGGGCTGGGCGCAGACCCATGGCATCCGTCACATCCTGATCGAGCCGGGACGGCCCATGCAGAACGGCTACATCGAGAGCTTCAACGGCAAGTTCAGGGACGAGTGCCTGAACGAACAGTGGTTCGAGACGCTGCAGCAGGCCCGATCGGCCATCACGCTCTGGCGCCAGGACTACAACGAGGTCAGGCCGCACAGCAGTTGCCAGCGAATGCCTCCGTCGAAGTTCGCCGAGCTGCATCGCCAGCGCGCTGGCGATGCAGCTCGATCCACCTCAACAACCACCGAGATTAATTAATCTTGCAACCCCGGACTTCCTCGTTATGAATGGCACGGCAGAAGGGGGCAGGTCAACGACGCCACCCTTCAAGCCGCGTCCGGTTGGTCGCGGACCATCGTCAAGCTCATTGCACTTTTCGTTGTCCATCCATGTTGTTCCCTGTCGCCTTCCTATGGTTGGCTTGGAGGTTTGCGAGCCCTGCAGTGCGCAGGACAGTCCCAGTCACTCGAGACGCGAGCAATGCCCAGGCGTCCAGCAAAGGAGCTGGATGCTGTGTCCACGGCGGCATGCGTGGGCATATGAGGACTTCAGACTTGAGCACGGAGGAACCGATGCCACCAGCGGTGGCGCAGCTGATTCGCTGATTCCCCAGCACCGAGCCCCAACCGCCTTCGGGGACGAAGCACTTGCGACCGATTCCAAAAATCGGCGCAGACCAGTGCATTGATGCCGCTCACGCCGTGGGCAAGGTGCGAGACTCGTGGTGCAGATTGCTCCTTGGGCGTAGGCCCCGGCGGCGTCGTGATGGTAGATGTTGTCGCCGGCACGCTCGATCTCATGCGGGCTGTCGATCTGCCATTACCTTTGATCCGCCGGAGGAAACTCGGCACATCGATGACAGCAGGTCCTGCTCGCTGGCCCTGACCAGAGATCGGCGCCATGCCACGCGCTATTCCGAGAAGTTCGGCCAATTTCCAGTCCTATAGACCTTCATCTTCCAGGCGCTGAGCAATCGCATCATGTACTGCGACTTTTTCTGGATCTACGGGGTAGCCGTATCTGCCATCGCGATGGAAAGTTGCCAAGAATCTGTGAGCGGACGACAGGCCGCCCTCTGCAGCTGAGGCTATCCACTTGGCACCAGAGAGCTGAACGCCGGGATCATCGCTCAAGATAAGCTGGCCCCCAACGAGGCACTGACTGAGCGGATCGCCGGCCTGCGCAGGCGCCAAAAGAAGATCGATAGCACCCGCCTCGTCTTTGGGGACGAATTCGGAATGCCCGCTCAACATCAGCATGCCCAGCGAAATCATCGAAGGAAGGTGCCCGGCCTCAACCAGCTCGGCAAGCATCGCTACTCCACGTCGAGGCTGCCGCTCCACTTGCCTGCCGCTTATCAGATACGCTGCCAGCGCATGTTTCGCGTCTTGGAAGCCACTGTTGGCAGCGATGTCACACCACTTGAAGGCCAATATCTCTTCCCGGTGCCCCGTGAGTCCGGTTGAGAAAAGTACGGACAAAACGCATTGGGCAACAACGTCGCCTTCTTCCGCGAGGCGCAAACACCAAGCATGTGCGCCAGCGGATTGCTCGGGCAGCGAAAAGCCTTGCCCGCGCAAATACGAGATGGCGTGCTTTCGCGACATTGCATCTTTCACGGACGTGACCTTGCAACTAGGAAGGACCAACTGGCAGAGGAGCTACCGGGTGGGCAGGACATCGCGCATTGTGAGCCTCATCGAACGCGGCCAGCTGCGCAGCAAGTGCACGCCAACAGATAAACGAAGGGGCCGCTAGTCAGCGGCCCTCGTCTTTAGCAGCATCCCGCCACAGGGAGAGCGGCAAGGTTTTCTTTTGAAGAAATTGCGTTTCGACCCAATTCAGCGAACCTCTTCCATGTCCGACGGACGAAGATCAGGAAACTGCTTGTAGATGGGCTCCAGAACTTCAAGGTCCAAGTCCGCGATCGCAGTGCCGACGATTTTCTGCACCGTCTTGCGCACTGCCGTGTCCCCGCTGTTGTTCACGATGAATAGCGTCTCGTTGATCGCCTCGAAGATTCTCGAAACTGCCGTATGAATTTTCTCGGCCGTAGTGTGATCCATGGGGAAGTCCTCAGTAGTTGCAGCCCGCAGCATTCATGCAACGACGGATACAGGCTCGGAACGGACCTGTATTGTCTTGCCTGCCGGGCATGTCGAGTTCGTATTGACAGAAGGTGATGCAATAGTTCTTACGCCGACTGCACCTGTCTTTCTCTCCCTGTTCTTCGTTGCATTGCGCTTCCGATTTCAGCCAATCAGGAAAAGACTTGGGGACGCGAATCGGGGGAAGAAGCGGTTGCGTCGGTGACGGCTGCGACGCAAACGGATCTCCTCCAGCTGTTGGAACAGACTGGCAAGCCAGAACGAGACCGACCCATGTGCACTTCGTATCCAATCCCCTCGGATCCATCAAGCTCAAGTGATTGCCATTAATGCCTGGTGCACGGTCGCGAGAAGCCGTGCCAATTCGCGATAAATATCACGATATAGGGCTCGCTCTGAAGGCGACTTGGCCAATTTTGACATTCGGTTTCTGCTCGCCGCCTGAGAATCCGTGGGTCAGGAACTCCGTTGACCTTCTTGGGAGATGGGCGGTCAAGAACGGCTCCGTCGTAAGTGCTCGTCCGTTGAGTACGCATGCCGCGGCACGACAAGTGGTTGAGACGCTGATAGCTGGACCGCAGGCGTTCGATGACGATTGAACTGGAGAAGTGAGAATGTTTCTCGGTGTTCGCGGGGGCCTCGCCTTGGTCACACTGTGTCTCATTGCATACCAAGCATGGAGATTCTCTGCTTGGGTCAGCAACAGGCCTGCGCCACGTGTTCCCATCCCCGTGGCGCTCGTGCTCTCGTGTTTTGGGTTCGCGGCTGGCTTCGCCTTTCGACCTGTTTGAGCCGACTCACACCGTCGAGCAACAGCTAGATCCCGTTCGCTCGTCGCACTCCGACCCATCTGTGTTGCATCTTCTGCGCACGGACCAGGGTCGCATCATGGAATACGTATCACCGTGGTCCAACAGCAGCCGCATTCATCCCTTAAGTTGGTGGGCCTCGGCTGAGATCAATCAGTCCGTGAGACGTTCGAATATCCCTCCGGATCATCGATCCAGCGCTGAAGTGCCCCACGCGGCCATCCACAGGCGCGTCCGCCCAAATGCACAGGAGGAGGAAACTTGCCTCCAGCAATCCTGCGATACAAGGTGGCGCGGCTCAGTGCGGTAATGCGTATCACGTCGGCCATGCGAAAAAACGCGGGGCCTGTCGCACTCGACAGGTCAACATGGCGGTGATTGGCATGGGGTTCGAATTGCATGACAACTCCTTGAAGTTGGGTCGAGCCTTCAAGTAGCGCGGCTTGCGTACCGACGGTGAAATTCTGACTTGAAGACTCCGGACAAAAGCAAAACCGGCACCGAAACTCAGAGCAGCGCTGCCATCCGGACTCGCCCCGGCAATCGCAGCCCAACCCAGCGCCCCCTAGAGACTCGTCTTCCGCATGGATTTGCGCCAAGCGTGCGACGACTCACAGCTTCTGACAACTGGCAGTTTTGACAGGGGGCAACGCCCTGGCCCGGGCACATTCACTACCACGCTCAGGCGACAACACCGTCACGGTATCAATGCCGCAACCCTGCAGAAGATCGCTGAAACGACATACGTCCCTGTTTTGATCTGTATCAGCCCGCCCGGCCAATCGCAGCGATACGCAGACGAGAAGCAGCATCCAAGCTCACCATCCTGCACGCGCAATTGCTTCGAGAACGTCCAGCGGCGCTCGATGACAAGACGTTCTCAACTAGGGAGGTGCTCAACAAGCTCGGGCAACGCATTGTGCGCACGCGTTCCACATGATTCCCGTTTGACATGCAGTGAGGTTGACCGCCCTGCGCGCGACGGCACACACCATTCGGTCGCCACCCGCTATCGCTCGAGGACTGAACCTCATCGGACACGTGGCCCAGACGAGATGGCATCCGCGCGCTCCGGCGCTCGACTTCTCTCTGTCTCCCTCCATCGATCCGCCAATCGATGCGCATCAGTCTGCACAGCCGGCATGCGAGTGACGAAGCGTTCCACCCGGTCGGCCAACTCGGCCTGGCCCTGACTTCGAAGTGCATCCGCTGTTGCGCGCCAATCTGTGACCACCTCCGCCCGGGTATTGCGCGTCTTCTCTTGGCCGTCATCCAAGGCGCCTCGTCCCGACCTCAGAGCCTGGAGGACGCTCTCCAGCTTGGCGCGCATGAAGGTCGAGGTCTTCGGCGGCCGATGCCTGGTCCGGTCGCTGGGCGGCAGTTGGCCGAATGCCCGAAGCGCGCGGAGCCGATGATGGATCGCATCCCTGTACGGCTTGCGGATCTGCCCTCGCACTTGGCGCGGTGTGGCATTGGCCGCCACCCCCTGCTCACGCATCAACGCGGCGAACTGCTCGCGCCACTGGCGCAGCGTGTCTTTGCGGATGTAGAGGCGCTTGCCAGGCTCGAACTCGTGCTCGCACTTGACCACCAGATGCACATGCGGGTGCGGCTGATCGGTGTGCAGCACCATGGCGTAGCGATATTGCAGCGCGAAGTTCTCGCGCGCAAAGACGCGGGCGGCAGCCAGTACCTTTTCCGGTGGCGTGCCGGCGGGCATGGACAGGACGATGTTGTGGACCAGCTTCGCACGCGTGTCTTTCTGCCCCAGGGCGGGTCTCGGCTTGTACTGGCTTCTGCAAAGCTCCAGCTGCCAGTCGGCCGTGATCTCCTTGGCTGCACCCCGGCCCTGCTGCGCCAGTCCCTCGTCGGTTTCGATCGGCAGCTTGCCGTGGCGGCCGATGTAGCGCAGATGGGCCTCGACGCCGCCGACATCCCGTCCGCCGCCGGAGACCTTCACCATCACCTCGGGCGTGCGCCCCACCGTGCGCTGGATCTGCGCGATCTGGTCGGCGCCGAAGCGCAGCCTGCCGCTCGGTCCTCGCCGACCGTAGCTCACGATGTCCAGCGCCATGTCGCGCGGCGCATCGGCCGCGCCGCGGCCGCTTCGGCCCGCGCGCATCCTCTGTTCAGGCACGGGCACTCCCGCCGTCGGTTTCCCAGCTGATGAGGTTGCGCCGCACGACGGCGGCGGTGGCTTCGCGTGCCGCCTCGACTTCCCGCCGGACCAGCGCGATCGTTTCGCTGAGGTCCGGTGCTCCCGGCTCGGGCTGAGTGTTCGGCACGCCGAACGTTCGAAGCTGTCGTCCCAGCGCGGCCAGGTGGGCGCCGGTCACTTTGATCTGGTCCAGTTCGTCCGGCGGCAGCGCGGCCGCGTCACGCACATGGTTGTGGATCAGCAGGGACAGGTAGGTGCCTGTCTTCATCCCGCGGGAATGGGCTCGATGGGTCGCGAGCGCTCGATCGCCCTTGCGAAGTCGCAGCGTGATGCGATCCGCGAAGCCAAGGCCGCTTTCCGTTTCGCGCAGGGAGCGCCGTCCACCCGAGCCCGGCGAGATGTCGCCGTTGGTCTTGAGGACCTCGTCGATCATCTTCGCGAGCAGAGTCGACGCACTGAGATGATGCCGCGCCGCTAGCGCGGCGAAGTGCGCCTTCGTATCGGGCGGCACCCGAGTAGCTATCACGCGGCTCGATCGAGAGGTCTTGGTCATTGCAACGCCGTTGCCGTAAACAATGTCTGACGTCAGTCTATCCTGCCCTCATAGCCGCACAAGGACTTTGCCCTCGAAGTTTTGACGTCGTGCTGCGACTGCCGCGTCCAGGCCACGAAACCGAATATCCATCCCGCTCGGAGAGCGACCCCACTCGGCCGCTAAATTTCCTCACGACTCCATCAAGCAGAAGACCTCCGATGTCGATAGCCGCTTGACGGTTCCTCGGTGTTCGGTACGCCGAACACCGAGGAAGAGAGCGAGAGAGGAAGGAATACGGCACGTAGCGAATGCGCGAGCGATCAATTAGATAGGCATCCGCGTCGCTCCGCAGACTTCATAGCCGCACAACGACTTTGCACTGGAAGTTTCGACGTCGTCCAGCGACCGCGCTGTCCAAGCTGCCAAAACCGAACATCCATCCCGCTCGCACAGCGAGACCACACAGCCGCTGCATAAATTTCCTCACGGCTCCATCAAAGCGGAAGACCTCCGCTGTCGATACCCGTTCGAAGCTCTCTCGGTGTTCGGCACGCCGAACACTGGGAAAAAGAGAGGCGGCGAGAGAGGTGAATACGGCACCTAGCGAAGTCGCAAGTGATCAATCGATGGACATGCTCGTCGCTCTGCGGCATCGCAATGCCGCCAAGAACGGCCTACTCTCGCAGCGTGAAAACCACCGACAAGTAGGACACCGGCTGCACTTGGATCGTCTCGATCCCGTGCAGCGCGCTCGACTCGCCGAGTGGGGTACCGACAGCGCAGGCGGCGATGCCGCAGCTCGAGCCTCCGAGGATGGCACCGGCCACAAGGGCCAATGGTTATCGCCGCAGCGGCAGTGGTGCCCTTGGACTCCACCTTCATGGCATCTTTGAGCGCATCTGTGCAGCTTTCAGGCTGGCAGCAGACCCACAACTGACGTCTAAAAGCACAGTGGCCCTCGAGGAAAGGCATCGGAATACCAGGGGCACCCTCTGAGAATCGCCACTTCACAGAGGAAAAGCTCTATAGCAAAGTCTGAGTGTCACAACAACTACGGACACACGATATGCCCAGGACTGCCATTAGCTTCAACATCCCGCCCAAACTCTGGGAGGCGTTCAAGACACAGACGGACGGCCTCTTCCTATCCCGGGCGCCGTTCCTCGACTACATGGTCGCCAACGAGCTGCCCCACCTGCGCACTGAGTTGGACGGGCTCAAGCTCTCGCTGCGGGCGAAGCGCCACATCGCGGGCGCCGTAAAGAGTAAGCAGTCAATAAACCACGCCCTTGCGCGTGGTGTCAGAGCCGATGCGCGCAGGACGGCCTACGCGCCGCCGAGTTCAAGGTTCCAGGGCAGCAGCGCCTCGTAGTCGTCGACCGTTTGCGCCAGCGGCAGCTTCTTGAACAGCGCGACGAGTGCCTGGCCAAGGACTCCGCACGGTACAGCTTGCCAATCAGCCGTACGAACCGGGCCGCGATCTGATCGGACGAGCGGGCTGCCTTCGGGATGGACTCGTCAGCCTTGATGAACGGCCTGCGCGCGTGCACCCAGCATCCAAGGTGCGTGAGACCGCCGGCCTTCGCGATGCCGTTGTAGACCTCGTAGCCGTCGGTGATGAGCGTCGTTCCGGGACGGATGCCGGCATACAGCTTCTCGGCGTGCACGGCGCCGCGCCCCGGTGCATAGGCGAACAGCCGTACCGGTGGACCAGTGCCATTCATCTGCGCCCACATGAAGCTCTTCGTCTGTGCCTTGCGCCCAGGCTCCTTGAGCACCTGGACCGTGGTCTCGTCGCCGTAGATCAGGTCCGAGTCCAGCAAGTGGTCGCGCAGCAGGTTGATGACCGGCTGTACAGCCTGGCCGATGCGCACGATGCCGGAAGCCAGCGTATTGCTCGCGATGTCGCCACCGAAGCGGCGCAGCAATACGGCCGTTCGGTACAGCGGCATGCCGAACTGGTACTTGCCGGTGATGACCCAGGCCTGGGCCTGCTCGGTGAGCAGCCCGCGCGCGATGATGCGCGCCGGCGTCGGTGCAACCTTCAGGCTCTGATCGCAGCAGGGACAGGCGTACTTGATGCGGTGGTGCTGCAGCACGCGCACCTGTTCGGGGATGACATCCATCTGCTCGCTAACCTCGGCGCCGATCTCCACCAGCGCGTGCCCGTCATGCGCGCACACACGCTCGGCCTCGGGCAGTTCGTGGCGCACGATCTCGCGCGGCAGCGCAGGGTCCAGCGGCTTGCGTCCGCGTTTCTTACGTTGATGGCCCGCGACCGGTGTCGACTCCTCTTCGTCGATGTCTTCGACCTCGGCCTGCGGCGTCTGATCTGTGGGCGCGAGCGCCTCGGCCTCGTTGAGGAACAGGTCCTTCTGATCGGTGCCGCGGGCTTCGCTCTTGGCGGCGAAGAGCTGGCGCTGCAAGGACCTCAACCGCTCGAGCGCCAAGTCCCGCTCGGTGGTCGCTACTCGAAGCGCGCCGGCCAGCGCATCGCGCTCGGCGATGAGCGCGACGAGTTCTTCAGCGGTGATGGTGGCGGGCGACGACACGCCCGCTTGGATCGGCATGCCCCATCATTGTTCCTTCAGGCCACGCTGGAATAGCGCAGACGAGAGTGGCGTTGCACCACCGCGATATCGATGCCCTCCAGCAACCAGTGCAGCTGTTCGGCCGTCAGCGTGGGAACCGCATCGGCCGAGGGCCAGATGAACCTGTCCTTCTCCAGGCGCTTGAGCAACAGCCAGAAGCCGTTGCGCTCCCAACCCAGGATCTTCACCCGGTCGCGCCGGCGGTTGCTGAACACGTACGCGCACGAGGCGAACGGGTCCAGGCCCAGCGCCTGCTCCACCAGCACGGCCAAGCCGTTGATGCTCAACCGGAAGTCCACCGGCTCGCGGTGCAGGTAGACCTTCAGCCCTTCGTCGAAGCGGAACATGGCAATCGGCTCAACATCTGCACCAGCGTCGGCAATTCCTGCAAGCTCGTCTCGCCGAGATCGAGCTGCACACCGTTGGGCAGCCGCACCTGCAAACCGACCATCGGGGTCGATGCCGCCAAGGAGCTCTCATTCGGGATCACCGCCACGGCCGTAGCAGGTGTGTGGGCTACCGCGGGCGCAGCCACCGCACGCTCGCGCTGCGGCGGATCCTGTTCACCCTCTACGCGCACGGCAACGAATGCCGCATCGTGCGTTCGCGCGATGTCACCAGTCGGCACCTGGGCACTTCGCCGCTGGTAAGCCGTGATCCACGTCCTCAGAAGGTTCGTGTTGACACCGTGCTCCATCGCCATGCGTGCCACCGACACTCCCGGCTTGAGGCAGGCAACGATCAATTCCTTCTTGGCAGCTTCGTCGTAGACGCCGCGACCGTCACTCTTGCGTCCCACAACCAGCCGGCTTCTCAACTCCGCGTACTGCTCTGTCATCTCTACATGTCCATGTTGCTCTACATGGGCACGTAGCCTCACAGCTCATCGTTCACTCAACAAGGGCGTGGTTAATTGACCGCGTACCGTAAAGAAGCAGGGGCCGACGTCTGTGAACATCGAAGTACGGCCTGAGACCGCTGAGGCCCTTCGCGAGGCGATGCGAGCGCACAACCTCGTGCGAGACGCATTCATGGCGCGGCTGCTTATCTTTCTGCGGAGTACAGACGCATTTTTGAAGTACCTGGAGGTTCCGAACCTTGCCATTGGCCAAGGAACTAACGTGTACCTCGAAGAGATGCCAGCCAGCCCGATGAAGGCCATGGAGGCCGTCCGAGACGACCCCCTCGCCTATGTGCGATTTCATGTGGAAGCCGTCCACGAGGTAGGCATCTACACGGTGCCGTTGCCTCGCCAACTGGACTGGGCCGCCTGCTATCTCACGGACGAGAACATCCCAGGCACTACTGCCTATCGGCGGCAGCAGAAGCTGGGTAACGAACTGCTGGCCATGTTGGATGAGACGCCTGCAAAAAGTCCGCGCACGAACGGGAGGAGCAGGAAGTGAACCACACGCCCATCCACACCTCGAACGCACACCGGGCTGACCGCATATGGCTTTTGCTCGGAGGGCGCATTGAGCCCGTGCGAGGTACCGGCGAGAAGCGCTACATCCATGAGCAGTTCGTCCACCCCTTGCGCGCAAACGGAAGGCGCAACGACGTGCCGGCGAAGCTACTCAGCCGGCTAAACCAGCTGTTGAAGACACAGGCGGCAAATGACCCGATTTGGTGAGGAGCGACGCCAGTGAAGTCTGCGAACTTGCAGTGCCCAAAGGCATTGGGGCGCATTGCTTCCGAGTTCGACTACCGCGGTGACGCTCAATCAAGCGCGGCGGCCGCCTGCAACCGTTGGGGCGACCAAATCCGCTCCACTAGTCCCAGCAGCAGTTCCGCCCGCTTCGCGTGCTCGCCCTTGGTGAAGTTTGCGTAAGGCTCGAAAGGCTGCGCAATGCTTTCCCGGTACGCCTTGAACTGCGGTTGATGCGCATACACAGCGTCGCTCAGGCTGGCGGCATAAAAGTTCTGCTGCCCATACACGTTTCGCTTGTAGTCGTAAGGCTGGTCCTGCAGGCTGCGATTCACGTCCTGGGGCAACAGCAGAAGTGCAGCCGCGTTGTCTCGCAGGATCTCGAACTCTTTCTCGTCCGCGAACACTGCGCTGTGCATTCCGTAGTCGTTCGCCCAGATGTGCTCGATATCGAAGGGGTTGCTTCCCCTCCTATCCACTAGTATGGCGAAATTGTCCTTGCGCCCAGCACCAGCCTCGGTTGCTGCGGTCACGCGCGCCAACAGGTGAAAGACGAAGCGCTTGCTATGCTGGTTGAGGCCGAAGTCGCGAAGCCCCTTACGGTTCTTGGCTTCGTAGGCCGAGAAACTTACGTCATCGTCCGCCAGCTTGTCTTGCAGAATGGTCACCAGTTCCGCCAGCGGCTTGCGGCGGATGTCGCGGCAGAGCACAGCCATTGTGTAGTAGATGGAGGAATAACCGGTACGCACGTAGTTCACTACGCGGCGCATTAGCCAGATGTCGAGATAGGTCGCGGTCACGCCCAACTTGCGACGCACGGTCTCCGCATCGTCCGTCTCCATCAACGGCGCGAGCAGCACCGTGGACTGCAGTGTCAAGTCGTTATGCGCGTTGTAGTAGATCGCCTCCAACCCAGGCGTGTACTGCCGGCACGCGTCCTGGACTTGCAGCCAGACCTTGGCGAAGAAGGCGAATCGCTCGGTGATGAAGCGGCGATTCGCCTCCGCCTTCCCCAGCCCCAAGTACTTGTGGTTGTCGCGCGTCCAACGGTGGAACACATTGCCGATAAGCTCCCAGTCTTTGTCGGTTGCGCCGGGCTTGCGCTCGCGGATCGACTCGGCGTGTTGTGCGCGCAGCCAGGCCTTCATGAACTCGGCATCACGCTCGGCGTCGGGTTCCTGGTTCCACGAGATCAGTGCCAGCACCTGGCTCTTCCACGCTTGGTTTACCTTGGCGCGCTCCGCTGGATCAGTGATGGGCGCTAGGAGATAGGCCTTGAGCATGTCAGCAGGGCTGAGGGGCTTACCGCGGTCATTCATCGACTCGAAGATGACGTTGGCGTAGTCGTCGTTACTGGTGGCGATCTCGATCAGTCCGACCTTCGTGAGCAGCCAATAGATGAAATGGGGCAGTCCCTCGCCGAGGTCCTCGACGAGCTCGCTCGCCTCGATGTCCTGATAGCGAGCGTACATAGTTTGGACGGACTCGTCTTTGTCGACGGTCGAGAACGATTGGCCCTTGTACAGCGCCTCGATCAGGCCCAGGCGTTCCGGGATGTCCAGGTTGAACCGGGTCTCGCCCATATCGTCGCTGTAGATCAGCGGCGCCATGGTTTTCGTCACGTTGAGCTTTTTCGCCTCGGCCGCGCGGTATAGATAGATCAGGAACAGCGTGAGCGAGGTGACACGCTGCTGGCCGTCCACCAGGTAGCTCCTCCCGCCCCGCTGGCTGACGATGATGGAGCCCAGGAAATACTCCCCGTAGTTGGCGACTTCCTTGGTCTCGTGCTCAGGCCGATGGTCGGCGGAGAACTTCCCCAGCAAGTCGTTCAGCAGATCCTGGAGGTTCTTTCTTTCCCATTTGTACTCCCGCTGGTACTCGTCGATAGCAAAGGAACGGCTTTGCAGTAGGTCCTTGATCGTACGGTAGTGCGGCGAGATAACACTCATGGATGTCCTCCTTTTGACGTCTGGCTGCGGACTCCCGCTAGCGAAGCTTAAGCGATCCACAGCAAGGCTTGCGAAGGGCTTCATGCCGACGCAAACCGATGCGGCGCGCGAGGAGGCGTGGCACGAGTGCCCAAAGCACGTATCCCTGGAGCGGCTCGCAGACCTTCCGTTGGTCCTGACCAACACTGAATCGCCCCGGCTTTCATGGAGGCCGGTTGGTTTAAGTCAGGCCGCCGCCGTGGCGGCCTGACTGGCGAGTTGCCGGTAATAGTTTGCCTCAGCTTCTGCGGGTGGGATGTACCCGATAGGTTCGAGCAGGCGATGGTGATTGAACCAAGACACCCATTCGAGCGTCGCGAACTCCACCGCCTCCTTGGTCTTCGATGACGCCATCGTCAACGACGAGCAGGTGAACTCTCAGGTCGCTATGACAAATGGGACTTCTCCGCAGACTGACGACCTTTAGCTCCCCTGGTGGGGCTCTCTTGGCCACTTCAACGGCGACGACCTGAGCACGCAGTTCGACGGCTTGATGACGGTCGACCAGGACGAGGAACGTGTTTTCTGGGGCGACGAAATCGAGGTGCGTGCGGACTTGACAGTCGAACGCTTCGGCAGGTACCTGTTCGGTCGTCGCTTAGTCCGTGTGGAGTGGGCCAAACTTCGTTGGCTTGGAGAGCCAAGCGAGTCACCCCGTGTAAGCAGAGCCTACTCGACGACGTATCCGCGGGCTCGGAGATCATCCGCGCACGATGATCTCGATATCGGCTGGAGCAACCCCGAATGTGAGGGCCAGCCCTTGCTTAGCTTGAATCATTGTTAGGGGCCGGCTTTTTGTCGACTCCGACTCCGACTTGGTTTCCGGTTCCTGTTCCGGCATCGGCTGAAACTGTAAGGAGTCAATATCGATTCCTAGACTCTTCAGGTCCGTGTAGAGAACCGGATTACGAAACCCCGGCCAAGCATCAGGCATATCGACCTCTGCATATTCGCTGAAGGTCAAGATCCAGCGACCCTCTGATCCTTCTTCCGACGAGCGAACAACGTCTTTCAAGCGCCCGACCAGGAAAGCCGTGTGATGAGGGGCCGAGACGTGCCCCCAATCGTCTTTGAATCCACGGTTCTGTACGCATACAACGTACTCGCGCTTCCGCGCACGCTTTGCATCGAGGACCCAGGCCTGCGAACCGCCTTCAGCGAGGATTCTCTCGATGCCGCGGGCAGTGAGCACACAAACTACCTGATGCGTTCCCATAGTTTCCATTAAAGTCTCCGTAGATTATTGTTTATTGAATGAAAACTATAGCATAACTATTTATACTTCGATGTCGCATTCGCCACTGCCCTCGGCGTCAAAAATACCCACAGGAGCGCCGGCGCCCCATGCAGGTGGGTAAGCGCGGCCTCAAGGCCCTCTTGACGTCGACTGGTTGAACAGATCGACGATGTTCAGACGCACGTCATTAATAAGGGCCTGCCCACCGCCGGCTTGCTTACCCAGGTGCTGGTGGCCAAGTACTGGATCATCTGCCGCTGTACCGCCAGGAAGCCATCTTCGAGCGCGCCGGCCACGCGATCGCGCGCTCGACGCTGGCGCAGTGGTCGGCGAATGCGGCGTGCAGCTGCAGCCGCTGGTCGATGCACTGAGTGCGGTGCTGCTGCGCCAGGGTGTCCTGCACGCCGATGAGACGCCGGTGGCCATGCTCAAACCTGGGCACGGCAAGACGCACCGCGCGTACCTCTGGAGCTACTGCACGACGCAGTTCAACCCGATCAAGGCCGTCATCTTCGACTTCGCCGACAGCCGCGGGGGTCATCATGCAAGAGCCTTCCTCGGCCTGCCAGGCGAGCAAGGCTGGCGCGGCAAGCTCGTGTGCGACGACTTCAGCGGCTACAAGGCCTGCTTCGAGATGGGCGTGACTGAAGCCGGCCGCATGGCGCACGCTCGACGCAAGTTCCATGAGCTGTGGGTCAACCACGGCAGCCAGGTCGGTGGGCAGGCGTTGAAGTTCTTCGGCCACCTGTACGACGTCGAGCGAGAGGTGGCCGGCAGCGATGCCGATGACCGGCGAGCAGCACGACAACAGCGATCACGGCCGCTGGTCGACGCGTTGCACCAGTGGTTGAGCCTACAGCGGCAGAAGGTGCCCGACGGGTCGGCCACCGCGCGAGCGATCGACTACACCCTGAACCGCTGGGTGGTCCTGACGCGCTACATCGACGATGGAGACCTCCCGATCGACAAAAACTGGGTGGAGAACCGCATCCGGCCGATCGCGCTGGGGCGCAACAACTGGTTGTTCGCTGGTTCGCTGCGCGCGGGCAGGCGAGCGGCCGCGATCGTGAGCCTGATCCATTCCGCGCGGCTGAATAGTCATAACCCGTATGCCTACATGCGCGACGTGCTCGAACGGCTGCCCACGCAATCGGCAAGCCGAATCGGAGACTTGCTACCGCATCAATGGAGATGCGTTTGAGACTCAACGACAGTTGCGTCTGAAGCAGCCGGCGACCCATTCTTCGATTTGTTCGCGCGTGGCCGCCGGGCCGGGCTTGAGCCCGTTCTGCATGTGCGTGCGCAGCCGCGCCATCTCGGGGCTCGCGTCGCGTGTCTCGACGAGCCGTCCATGCTCAAACAGAAGTTCGTGCACATGCTCATACTTCCATGCCGGGTGGAAGCCCATGTGCACGCATAGCCCGCGGATGAAGTCCCTTCCGACCAAGAGACCACCCGTGTAGGCGAGCGGCAGGCCGACGTCACAGAAGTGCCACTCGCCGAAGAACGACTTCTCATCCGGGACCGCTCTAACGCCATTGAGATCGGGCGGCTGCTGACGCCGCATGATTGGCACGTCATCCGTTGGTGATTCACCCACAACTCACGCAGGTACAGCCGGGCATCCTTCACCTCGTAGCCGCACACGTATCCCCGCCAGCAGGCGCTGCTCGCCATCACCGGTCGGTAACCGGCTTCGATCGGCGAAAACGGCTCGGCGTCACTAAATGCGGCGAGCGCGTGCTGCTCGCCAAGGTAATGCGCTGAATCTTGTACTTGCGCGGTCATCGCCCGAGATGCTACCCGCTGTGCGGGCGCGGGCTATGGCCTTCACGCTCTACAGACTCGCGTCAAGACGACATCCCCGGACGCTTACAGTACGGCCTCGAAAATCTATGTGATTTCACCGGACGCTTACGCACCTCTGTCAGCTCAAGAGGGTACTGAGGCCTCGCTTACCGTCGATAAACGTTCGAGGCTTTCTCAGTGTTCGGCACGCCGAACACCGAGGAAAAGGGAAAAGGACAGAGAGGTGAATACGGCGCGTAGGGAATTCGCGAGCGACCAATCGAACGGGCATCCGCGTCGCCCCGCCGCACGGCAGCGCCGCAAAGAACAGCCTACTCTCGCAGCGTGAACACCACCGACAGGTAAGAGACCGGCTGAGTCTGAATGGCCTCGATCCCATGCAGCGCGGTCGCATCGAAAAGCAGCGAATCCCCCGCCCTCACCTCCACAGTCCTGTCGCCATAGCGGTAGCTGACCTCCCCGGACAGGAAGTACAGGAACTTGAGGCCCGGATGCTGGAAGGTCACATAGGGATCCGCACCAGGCAGCAGCGTGACCAAGTAAGGCTCAACGAACAAGTTTCCCGACAGCAGGTGACCCAACAGTTCATAGCGGTAGTCCGCCACCGCACCGATGCGATCGACCAAGACACCATGTCCTGCGCGCACATGGCAGAAGTCAGTGCGCCGCGCCTGGTCGCTGAAGAAGCGCGACATCGGCACGTGCAGCCCCTGCGCGAGGCGCTCGAGCGTTTCCACCGAAGGCGAGACCAACCCCCGCTCGATGCGCGAGAGCATCGAGGAAGAGATTCCCGAGGTCCTCGCCAGTACACCGGCAGACACATCGGCCGCCATGCGAAGCGCCCTCACCTGCGCGCCGATGCGCAACGCGGATAGGCTGCGTACGACAGGCGCAGGCTGCCGCAGCGGGACACTCGTCACCGAGACCGGCAGCCGAAGGGGTCGAGCCGTTGGCAAAGGCGAAGCGATCTGTCGACGCGTCATTTGAATCTCGCTCCGCTCCAGATAGTTGTACTAGCCAAGAATGAAATCTGATTGAAGCAAAACACACTATGCGTTTTGTGTTCGGCTAGTTTGCCAGAATCCGCCTTATATCCAAACGGATAGTTTGTGTACTCTTAGTGTTGGAGATTGAAAACTTGGGCGCATGCCCCGAGTAGTTGCAAACAAGCCCCAGCCACTGGACTCCGCGTCCAGCAAAGAGCTGCAGCGTCTGCAACAAGCATTTGGCGAACATCTGCGCGCCCTACGGCACGACCGCCTCATCACGATCGAGCAACTTGCGGAGTTGGCCGGCTTGCACCCCAACTACGTTGGTTCTGTTGAACGCGGCGAGCGCAACTTGTCGCTCTTCAACATTTGGAGGCTGGCCGGCGGCCTGGACGTCTCGGTCTCGCGACTTGTGGAGACGCTGCCGGCGCGGGTGATCAAGCGTGTCCGCCGAGCCGGCTAGCAGCCCCAGTCACACTCAGACAAGGTACGTCGTCGAGCCGAGTAATCCTCCGGCAATCTACAGGCAGCGCAGGCATCGATTGACCGGCCTTCTCACTCGCCCACTGTGAAGGTGCTCCTGGTGCTGGGGGAGCGACCCGCCAACCAAGTACAGGAATGTTGCAGCGGAGCTCGGAATAAAGGTGATTGAAAAAACGTCAAGATCCCAAGCCTGCGCTATCGATTGAAAGGCGTACCGTCCTCCTTCTAGCGACTTCTCTCCCGCGACCCCGCTCTCAACGCAAATTTCTTCAACTTCGCACACCACCGTCAACGGAGTTCATCATGCACAGGTCCAACCCAGTGCAAATTGGGTCAAAAAATCAGAATAGATTGGCGTAACAGTGACCGCAAACACCATCGTAGATTTTCTCCGCGCCGCTGCAGACTCGGAGCTGGCAAGACTGGAAAGTGTGCTACCGAGCGATCCCACATGGAGATTTCTTCTATTTTTAGAAATCCAGCGCGTGTTCGACGTGGCTTGCGTCCAACAGGCCTTGCGCAACGAGGAACATTACAACGGCAAGCATCATTTTGACATCCTCCGTTGGGGTATGAATTTGGCAACGTCGCTTTTGCTTACTCCAATCGAGACTTTACATAGTGTGCCTATAGTTGCAACTTCAGATGAATATCGAACGGACGCAAGAAATTTGCTATGGAATTTCGGTGCCATTTCCCTTGCCCAGAGAACGGCCGATATGGTGCATCGGGAGTTCTTGCTAGCAGAACGGGATGGGAAATCAATCAATCTCAGGGATTCCGGCAGCGGTCCTATTCAATACATGGATCACATTGAGATTGACTTATTGCGACGATCAGAAGCTGCTATCTTCAAGGATAAGGCTTCCGCGCAAGGTTGGACAGTTTGCAACCCTGAAGAAATCAATGATAAACTAAAATCACAAGGCAACTATATTGCTCGCCAGCATAAAAATTTCGGTCCTTTGCTCCATCAGGAGGAGTTGAAAGCACTTATGCTTCCGCTCATATTCCCATGGATTACCCCGGGCGGAACGATGATAGGCTATGGGGCATCGGATGAGGTAGACGCGCATTTCCTGCTGGAAGCGCAGCCGATTATTGATGATTTTCGAATGGATGCTGGTATTCACGCAAACGTGAACTTCGGCGACTATTCAGGTTGGGATGTAATAGTAGTCGCAACTGTACTTCTAAGCTTCTTCCGCAAGCACGTTGCCTTCGTTCTCCTCGCGCGCCAGCACTTCCCTGAAATAAGCACCCGCGAATGCTTGACAATCTGGGGGCCCAAAGATGGATTAGCGGAATCTGTTCATCTGGCCTCCCAGCTTCCAAAGGATCGGATTGAAGCGGTCCTGAAATCGCTGACGTTGACTATGGAAGATCTCGGACGCCTGAAAAGCGATACGACACCCCTTCTGCCCATGCTAATCGATCTCGGTAACGGCTTTTTTCTTAAGCCGACATCAGGCATTACGAAGAATCCATTGGCAGCGTTCCTCAAGATCGCCCAGTGGCGCAACCCATCAACTCGCAACTTGATTTCGTTGCCGAGAGAGTCCTGGTTCCGACAAGAACTGTACAGTTTATTTCGAGGATCCAGATATTGGTGCGTCCCAGGCAATATCACTTTGCGCCATGCCGGGAAGCGACTTACCGATGTCGATGCTGCGGTATTCGATCGCACCACAGGCGAGCTCACGCTATTTCAGCTTAAATGGCAAGACTATTCGACGAACAACATCGGCGAATTGCGAAGCAAGGCTAGCAATCTCTCTTCTGAAGTGGATGCATGGGGCGAGCGTGTCACGGAGTGGATCAGCAACAACCCTCCTCATCAAGTTGCGAAGGCGCTCAGACTCAAAATCCGTGGGAATCGGGGAATTACCGCCTTGTTCCTGGTATGTGTATCTCGTTCCATTGCAAGGACACATGGCTATGGTTTTCCCTTGACCAACCCTTACCTTTCGATAGCATCGTGGTCACAGTTCCAGCGTGTAAGAGGCGAAATCGGCCCTGCACCCAGGGTATTGTCAAAAATCCACGAACTGCTCAGGGACGAGGAGCATTTGTCGCCGGTGAACGGGACGCCGCACCGGGTGACGGTCCAACTCCGAGACTTTGAAATGAATTTTGAGGATCTTTGGAACAGCTGGGACGACGGCGATGTCAAAGGGAAACCGTACAAGCGGACGTCCTAGCTTCCGGGAACAGTCTCAACATTGCTCAGCGCCGCAACAAGCGCGGCACCACAGAGAATTCGGGGTTGGGGTGCTCGCTAGTACGAGTTAAATTTCCCGACCGAGCTCCAAATCCTCGCTCGACGCATCTTCAACGCGCAAACGCCCGACAACACGCTCCAGCTCATCATCGATCAAACGGAGCTTTTCCCGCAACTCCGTCTTGTTCAGCATGGATCTGACACCATCAACAGACGGAGCCCCCGAGAGCGTAGAAATAATGGCATCTCGATCATCCTCAAGTCGTACGATGCTTTCGCGCAATGCTTTGGCGCCTGCAAGATCGATCACGCGCTTGCGAGCCAATCCGTCGCTTAACAGGCTTTTCTCTATCTGATCGACGCCACCTTGAATTTCAGGGTGACGTTCCGCCGCGATGCGCAGAAACTGCGTGAACTCGTAGATATGGAAATCTTGCCCCGTCGCCTCGCGAAATTCCTCCAGCAAATCAGGGCGGGCGCCGAGCTTCCGCCCCCGATGTATCCACCACCAATCTTCCTTCGCGTCATCGGAGATGAAGATGACCGGGCGTTTCTCCGCCTTGGACTTCTCGATCACATCTTTCCAAATGATCAGATCCCCATACTTGTCGAACTCCCCAGCATCCTTTTTTGCGTCCTTGTAGCCTGGCGGAATCTTTCGCGCATATCGATCCTCCCCCTCTTTTTTGATGGTCGCCAAGCGGTCGGACTTCCATTGCGATCCCACCCGGCCCGCGAACAATTCAGTGAGGCGAGTCACCGCCGAGGCTATGTCGTTGGTGGGATGACTGTCGCGGGCGATCGCCATGCGTTCACGAAAATCCTCCATGGCCATATCCAACGCCGCGACCTCCCGCTCCACGTCGATCGTGGGATGCGCCCGCAGTTGGCGAAGCTTCTCCTTTGCTTGTCCCAGCGCCGTCTCATGGTCCTTGATGAGGCGGTCGTAAGCATCTTGCGCGCCGAACTCGACCTCAAGGCGATTTCGATGGAATTCGAGTCCCACCTGATATGGAATCCATAGCGACTCCTTGAGGACTTCAAAAACGCGCAAAAGCTCATCTCGCACGGGGGCGGGATGCCGCAGACAATGAAGGAGGACGTTCGTGTCGGGAACGAAGATGGCGCGCTCCCAGATTTTCGCCAGCTCATCGGGCGTCTTGGGAAACCAGCCCGGAAAATCCGCTTTCATATCATGCCTCCATCCATTCGATCCGTTCGATGCCCAAGCGGTGAGCCGCATCGCGCACAAGTTCTCGCTCCGCTGGGGCCACGGTCTTTCCAGACTCGAACAGGATGACCGCGAACGGCCTCGCCCCCCTGTTCCGCTTGCCCCTCTCGAAAGACGCGAAAAGAATCAATTTCCAGTCGCGGCTCTTGCCCCAACAAATCACACGACCATCATCGAGCAGCATTCCATGCGGTTTGATGAAGTTGCCAATGACCGAGGAGGTTCGTGGGTCCATGGACAAGGCCCTCCAAACGTCGCCTTCCGTCAAGGACAAGCGCTTGCGCTCGTAGGGTTTCAGCAAGGAGTCCTTGATGTAGACACGGACCTTGCGAGGGTCCATGAAATGCCCCAACCGAGCCCCGATCTCGGCGGAGCGAGTCCATTTCTCATAGTGACTTGAGCGATCCACATCGGATATGGTCGACCATCCGAGCTCATCTGCTTCCGCCCAGAGCTTCGCGCGAATATCATCTCGTATCTCCTCCGGAATTCGCATTGTCATTGGATATTTCCTGGAGGTGGCGATATCGGGAAATCGAAGGCCGGGAGTTCGAGCCGAGCATCACCTTCGCGCGCGAACAGATCGGCTTGATCTTTCATCCAATCAAGCATGAAGGTGCCGGCGCTCTCGTCTCGAAACTGAATCACTCCGGGCAATCGCAGGCGCTCGACATCTCCACGAGCCGCTTTTTCCAACTCGATGACTTCCGCGATCCGTCTGAGATCGCTCACGAAATCGAGAACGACGACTTTGGACTTTCTCGGGCTCACGCGCAGCCCGCGCCCCAACTGCTGCACGAAAATTCTGCGACTGTGGGTCACTCGCATGAAAGCGATCATGTCCACGTCTGGGACATCGACGCCCTCGTTGAATAGGTCTCTGGTCGTCACCACGTCAAGATTGCCCTTTCTGAATGCGGCCATCACGCGATCACGCTCTCGCGGGGGCATCTCGCCAGTGATCGATTCGGATCTCAGACCGAACAAACCCAGCATCGCGGCGAAGCTCTTGGCGTGAAGAACGGTCGAGCAGAACACGATCACTGATCGTCGCTTCTCGCTATCGAACACAGCGCGAATACTTCTCGCCGCCTCCTCGTCGCGTGTGGGTAGAAGGAGAAGTCGATTCAGCTGAGTGATCGAGTAGTTGTTGCGCGAGTGTGTCTTGACGAACTTCCAGTCGATGTTGTCCGCGAGCAACCGATAGTCCGCCTCGCAAAGAAACCCTCGTCGCAGTCCTTCAGCGATACCAATTCGAACTACGGGCGGCCCCAGAAGGGCATCGATGTCGTACCCGTCACCACGCCAAGGCGTCGCGGTGGCACCGCCGATCAACGCGTCAGAAAACTGGTCCGTGACCCGCTTGAATGTGTCCGATCCCACATGATGCGCCTCGTCGATCAACAGCACCCCGAAGCTTGGGAGGGTATCCAACTTGGACACGGCGCTTTGCACGGTTGCGAAGGTGATGCCGTCCCAAAAAGATGGCACCTCCCCTCCGACGAGCCGGTGCGTCGGAATCCATTTAGGCAACTGATCCCAGAAGGATCGCTGCAACTGATCAACAAGTTCCCTTGTGCCGGCGAGGACAAGGGCGCGGCCATGCGGCACGGCTTCGTCGCGAAAGAGTTGGGCGAGCGCCTCGGCCATCACCACCGTCTTTCCCAAACCAGTCGCCAGAACCACTTGCCCGCGGCCGGTCTCTCGCAGGGAGGCCACAAGCCCCTCGATCGCCTCGTCCTGGTAGTCGCGTGGCTCACGGCGAGCGCGAGGATATTCAGGGCTACGGCGAGCCATTTCGAGCAATGCCCCTGGCCCCAGTATCTCGATCTCCATTCCCAGCGTGCGCCAACGTCGCACCGCAACCAGGGTAGCCGGCCCCGCAGGCCGAGAGGACGCCACGAGAATTCGATCGGCCTGATAGTAACGAGCAGCCTCGGCGACATCATCAACGACCGTCGCGGACGGAGACCCCGCGACGGCGTACTTGCAGCGGATCACCCACAGCTTGCCTTGCTTCACTCCAAGCACGTCGGCGCCACCGTTCCCCGGACTCCCCACCATTCGAACGTCCTCGAAAGCGTTAGAGACTAAAAGGCGAGCGACATCCCTCTCGAATGCCTGCCATGGCCCTTTCAGTAGTCGACGCGCGTCAAGGAACGGTTCTCTCATCTCATTCGGAGAGGTCCGGCCTCAGCAATCGCAATGAACAAGTTGCTCGAATGATGGCGTCTCGATCCGCGCGCTCCAGCTCAGTGGGTGTTTGGTGCGTGAGCCAGACCGCATCCCCGAGATACGCGTCATAGCGCGATCGGACGCGTTCCCTGGCTTCCTCGGTGATCCTTGGCGAGCCAAAGTCGATCGTCTCGTAAGGGTCCTCCCAGTACTTTCCATCCAGGAAGAGCTCGGGGTGGCGCACGAAGCAAGCTCTGACCGACTGCGCGTCCGCGTAGTCCCAGAAACGACCATCCGCGATGACCGGACGATGGTCGGTGACGCCGCGCGCGGCCATCCGACTGGTAATGGATTCACGCTCCTGATCGGTCAACTCCGAAAAGAGCGCCGCCCCTTGTCCGGCGGGAAGGCGTTGCGAAATCGCTCTGCCGATATCACCCATGACCGTGGTTGCCTGGGCGATGATCCCATTCGGATCCAAGCGGCTGTCGACACAGTACTGATTGCGAAAGTCGGAGAGCACCTTCGCGATGGCGACATCCGGGAGTTGTCCCTTGAGGAATTCAACGGTCCGATAGGACAGCTCGGTCAGCAGCGCGTCAAGGGGCGTCATCGTGGTCGAGCGGAAGACATCGTTTCCAACCTCGACAAGGAACCCATAGGTTCTGGTCGCGACATCGTCCAGCTTGAGCAGCCACGGCACACCTGGCGGCAATTCGGGATCGTCCACCTCAACAGCGAACGCCTGAATCTCGTATTCGACCCTGTATGTCGGATGCGCGTACTTCCGGGTCAACTCATACAACGGCCGTCTTGGTGGAGCTACCGGGGGAGCTTCGGGGGACGGGTCCGCGTTTTCCGACGCTCCTGAATCGTCATTTGGTGGGGTATTCCCACCGGAAACGGTATCGCCACCGCCCAGGAAACCTTCCGGGACGCCCGAGTCTCCACCCTTTGGATCCGGCGATCCGCCGTGGTCACCCAGAGCCTCCCGATCTTGTTCCTCCACCAATTGCCACCAGCGCTCGTCCGTCAGATAGTCAGCGTCACCAGTCGCGAAGGACTCGGCCATTTGCATCGCGCGGTCGTTGTCCTTCACCACCATGACTCGCGACCATAGTCCGTTCTTTCCCTGTGGACTGGAGCGGCGGAAGGCCTGAAACAACCGATAGAGAGGACTTTGATTGCCGTCATATCCGCGCTGCTTCGCCGCCACCGGTCTCAGCGGCCCCTCTCCACGGACAAGGCGGACCATCTCGTTCCAAGCGGGGTCGTCGCGTTCGAACCGATCCTTGGTGTAGCTGACCCGGCAGTGGTCAAGATGAATCTCGCCCACGAAGCGCCCCCGATTGCGCGGGTCATCAATCGGATATTCCTCCTCTGAGTTCTCGCCATCGCTCCAAGTAAATAGGTCTTTGTTGGCGATCTCGATCTTCCGTCCGTTGCGAATGAAGTCGATACCAAACTCGGTTTTATCAAGGTATCTTTGCAAACCGATCCAACCACGCAAACGTCGAGGCGTTTCGATGATTTCGCACTGAGGACTGCTCGTAGGGCACGCCTCCTCATCCCGACCCAGCGTGCGCATGCAGTGCTTGCAATACCGCCGAGGGGCCAAGGACACATCGATTCTTTCTACGGCATGGACCGTCGTGCCGTCGGGCAACTCGACGGACCGCTGTTCATCCCAAACACAATGCCGCTGCGCGTTGATCCGCGTGTTGTTGACCAGCAGTCGAATCCTTCCGGCATCCGAGTTCTGCAACAGTGCCGCGTAGGTTCGCGCCAGTTGCTTTCGGATAGTCTTGAGATTGTTAGCGCGTGCCAAGTACGCACGTTGATCGGGTTTGAGTCGCGAGATGATGATCTGAGTCCCATGCTCGGTATGCTCCCGCTTCGCTTTGGTCTGTCGAGGCACCTTGAAGCTTTGCGTCGTTCGCAAGGCGTGCAAGTCGATGCGGACGCCCACCCATTCCGGGTCGCCCGCCCGTGTCGTCCAGACTTCGGTAACGAGGCCAAGGCGGGCGGTCGCGATGTTGAAGCCCATCCCGAACAGACCAAGATTCGATAGGGGATCATTCCCCGTCCATCCCGCGCGGACAGCTTTTTCGAGAGTTTCGAGAGACATCCCCGGGCCGTTGTCCTTCACCACGACTTGACTCGAATCGCTGTCCATCGTTGGTATCGACACGGAAATCTCTGGATTGTCTACTTGATTTCCCGCCCGAGTCGCGTGCAGGAAACCGTCCATGCCGTTGTCAATCAGCTCGGCCAAGCAACGCCACTGCTGTAGATTGATCTCACCAAGCATTTGAAGCACGCGCGGGTCCGGCGTGAGATCGAGATCTTGCGGCATTGATGGAAACCCCTCTTAAATTTGATATCGATTTTCTTCGAAGAATTTATTGCTTTCGCGCTCTCCCGCGCTTACGCGCTGGGAAGGCCCGCGCCGCCCTTGGCTCCACGGCGCGAATTCTCTGGGCCAAATCACTTAGCGCGCTGAGGTCCCTTGTCTCGCATTCCCATATCACCAGCACGGTCCACCCGATAGCTTCAAGCGCTTCTCGCTGTCGTTGATCCCGCAAGACATTCGCCGTCAGCTTCGGCTCCCAGAAATCCAATCGAGATTTCGGCAGCCGCGCCGCAGGACACCCCGCGTGGCGGTGCCAGAAGCAACCGTGGACGAACAACACCACTCGCCGCGAAGGAAACACCAAGTCAGGAGAGCCAGGCAAACTGCGGTCATGAAGTCGGTAGCGAAGCCCGGCGGCGTGCAAGGCGCGACGAACGCGCATCTCCGGTTTGGTATCGCGCGCGCGCACAAGCGCCATTTGCGCGGACCGCGCCGAATCAGTCGGGGGCGAAGAGGCCTTGGGAAGCGTCATCTTCCGCTACCGCCGCCAACGCGACAGCATCGTCATCCGCAACCTCCTCGCCAGGCGTCATGGCGGCGTTCTGCGCGAAGGTCGCAAGAAAGTCACGGACGATCCGAGCTCGGCTCGTGTGCGGCGGATTGTTATCAAAATGCTCGCCGATCCGCTGGACGATGAGCTCTGGGGACATCTTGTCCTCCAAGTCCTCGGACATCGCCCACGCTCGGCCAGGGTGCATTACGTCCCATGGAGACCTCTTGTTCGCGCGCGTTTTGGCGGCGTCCCCATGCTTACTAATTCCCCAGCAAATCCCAATCTCGTTGTTCCATATCGGCCTGAACATGCTGATCAGATGACGCTCCGCCACCAACTGCGCGTTGGTCGCGCAAACGAGACGGCGACATTCGAAATCCTCGACCCGCAAAGGATCTCGCAAATGAAGCTTGACGGCATAGCTTCCGACTGTGCGGATCATTCGCCGATGGTCGGCAAGTCGCCCATACAACTGGGGGCCTTGTTCGCGCGCGGTTCGAGCATCGGCCTGCTTGGGATCCGCCTTCCCGACATAGATTGGCGTCTCGGTCCTCGATACCGCGTGGTAAGCAGGATGATCGCCGCTGTAATAGATCGCGTAAACCCCGGAGCCATAGGTGCGCGCGATACGCTCGATGGGTACTCGCTCCTGTGCCATAAGCGCCAAGGAGACGAGGCGCCCCGCCGTATCGGGATTCGCGGGGTCGAACGACGCGCCGGGCTCCTTGATGGGATCCATGCCCGCTCGCGTGGCCTCGATTTCACCCGTGAGCGCGAGCAGCTCCGCCATCGCCTTGGTCGCGGCTGGTCGTGACAGCGAAGGCAACAGCGAGCGCAGTTGACCGAGTCGCTCGCGAATTTCGCCGATGACGGCTTGCTCAGGCTTCCGAGACCTCGTCACCATCACGCGGCGATTCGTTGCCGATCGTCCGTGTCGTCCAGAATTCGGACGAGCCATTTCCCGACAGCCTCCGCCAACTGAGAGGGAACGGCGTTTCCAAGTTGCCGCATGCTCTCCGTCCACGAGCGAGGGAAATGGTAAGTATCCGGCAACCCTTGGAGGCGAGCGGCTTCCCTGATGGTGAAGTACCGCACCGAACCATCGTCGCGCACCATCATGTTTTCACCACCCGGCACGCCATGGTCGCCAGCCTTCAGCGCCTTGGCTGGCTGATCGAGAGGGCTACCTGTATGACCAGGGTAGACCCGCGCGCCATCCTGGAACACATGATTGGTCTTTCCGTCCGGCTCGCCGAGACCATGCAACGCATCGCGCACGGTGATCCACGCGGCTTCATCCGGTGCTTCATCACGAATGCGGAGCCTCTTGACGGTGGCGAGGTCGGAAGACGCGATTTGTGTATCGTCCGGCTGCCGCATGCCATGCCGGCTCCAATACTCCCCCGTCACCCATTGTTCCCAAAGCAGGCGCTCACGCGAATGGGTCGGAACGAGAGGAGACAGCACAGCGCCAAGATCCGCGCGCACACCAGCGATGATGACGCGATGGCGCTTCTGCGGCGCCCCATAGTCTGCGGCGTTCACGCGCGCCACAAGAACATCATAGGTTGGCGCGTGCCGCAGATCGCCCAGTCGCGCCGTGTGCGTGATGTGATCCTCGCCAATGAGCCGCGGCACTTCGGGATGGTGCAAATGAGCGACGATCCAGCCAAGATAGTCAGCGAAAGCCGCCCGCGTGAGCCCTCGCACATTTTCGAAAAGAAAGGCCCGCGGTTGTGTCTCGCGGACGGCCCGAATCGCCTCGGGCCACATATCCCGCGCATCGTCTTGCCCCTGATGCTTGCCCCCTATCGAGAATGGCTGGCAAGGAGGCCCGCCGGCCACCAGATCAAGGCGGCCGGCGAATCGGTGCCAATCGACGTCACGCACATCCGCCCGTTCGAGTGGCCAATCGCGCACATGTTGAATGCGACGACGTCGGTTGTGGTGAACAGTCGCAACCGCTTCCTCATTCCACTCCGCCATCAACTCATGATGAAATCCAGACCTCGAAAGGCCCAGGGCCAAGCCACCACAGCCACTGAATAACTCGATACTACGCATGGGTGTGTCCAATCTTGGTGATCCTCTGGCCATCGAAAGCCGCCGGAGAGAAGTTGCAGTGGACTCTCATGTTCTTCTGCTCTTTCCCTTCACAGGGGGTCGAATACTAGTGACCTCGTCCCTCATAGGCTGAACTGAAACGCTAGCGGTGAACAAGCTGGATTGCTTGCCGCCACCGTTGTGCTCGGCGAAAGACCTCATGAACTCCCTAAGAACGTCGGATGCATGCCTGTTCTCCGCGACGCATGCGCCTTGGAACGCATCGCGAAGCTCCTTTTCCACACGGATCCGAATCCCGACGTCCTTCGATGACATAAAGCATGCTAGCATGGATACACATATGTGTATCCATATGCATGATACTGTATTTTCATACAGTGTCAACTGAGGATGCACCATACCAAGGCGTCGGGCACGCCTTGTCTTCCCGCGAAAGGGAGCCATGGAAACCACGGATCTTGCGGCGAACTGGGTCGGCCTAGGGCACAGTGGCATCGACGGGCCGCCAAGCGGAGTCAAAGATCGACGCCGGCTGGATGCGCTCTGCGGGCGGTCATGGCATTTGGTGCCGACAATGCCGCACTACCCGGATCGCCAGCGATACGAACCCCTCTCAGCTTTACATCTTATGGCAGGCGGAGCCGCCGATACCCTCTCTTAGTTACTTGACTAGGAATGTCGCGGTGACGCGAAATGCCGCTGTTGCCACGGATATCGCTGCGGCAAAGGCCAAGTGACATGCTTGAAACGTTCCGTTTAGCACCTGCGGCCAACCTACTGGGCAATACCCGCACTTCGGCGCCGCTCGCCGCAGACGTTAGGCGGCCATCATGACGCGTTCCTTTGGGCTCGTGGATTACAAGGTTCAGGAAGCGGAATTCTTTCTGCTTGAAATTCATCGCCACGGTCGAAAGATCGACTTTTGGGCAGTTCAGTTCTGCGTTTCCGCGTTCGTCTCCGCAGCGCGCAGCGTCACGTTCGCGATGCAGGCAACCCTCAAAGGCCATCCGGAATTTGATGCGTGGTACGTCCCTCGCCAGCAAGCGCTGCGAAAAGACCCCTTATCGCGCTTCTTTCATGAGTTTCGAACAGTGTCACAGCACCTCGGAGAGAACCTTGTCTCCGGCGGGTCTCACAGCAAGGCGGGCACCTTCTACTACTTCGTTCCCTGCCGAGACTTGCCGAACGTCCCAAACTTGGACGTGATCACCGCATGCGAAACATACTTCAACAGCGTGCTTGAACTCGTCTATGAGTGCTACGACCATTTGCGATGCATTGTTGACGGTCAGTGGTACTTCACGGAGGAAAACTTCGCGCGCATGGGCAAGACTATCGAGGATGCCGAGGAGGAACTTGGCATGCCGCGTGGCTGGACCGATATCAAACAGCCGGGGATCGAGCCGCATCGTTGGCACTTGTTGAGACGGAATGCAGACAGCTGCAATATTCAAGTCCAGTTTCACAAATGGCTGGAAAAGGATCTTGAGCGGCCCCCGGCTCCGCCGCCATATGTACCGGGCGTCTAAACAACTCTCGTCACGGATATTGAGCGTCTGCTTCCAGAACTGCCGCTCGACCACTCGCGGAGCGAAGGAGCACCGGGTGATCGCATTGCCGCGCGCCCCGTTACCTTCTGCATCCACCCTGCAGTCTTCCCGTAGCCACCCCCATGATTGAAGGTGTTGCGGCGACCGACTTAGCGGCTAAATTTCCCGTCCCAACCTTGGTTGGCAGAGAGGGGATTGCGCAGCCTGCGAGGTAGTCGCTGATCAAGCGCATCGTCGAGTAATCCGCAGTCAAAAAGAAGGCGCTTGGCCAGCAGCGGAAAGCGCCAAGTTCGATGCGACTGCTGCGCCAGCGTTTGCGAATTGCTCGTAGAGCTCGTCGCGTTCCTTGCACACTGCTTCGAATTCGCCACGAAGCGCGTCATGGTCGTCGTGGAGCTTGCGGTTTTCATCACGCACCACTTCAACGCAGGCCGGGGAGAAGCCTGGTACCGTCGCGTATTCGCGATGCGTCTTCGGCTTCTCGCCGGTCCGTGGGTAGAGGTTGTGGGCGGGGTCGAACCAGATGACGTGGAATGACTTGTTCCAGACGAAGCCGTGGATACGGCCGTAGCCCTTGCCGTGGACGCGGACCTCGAACGCCGTAGCAGCGACCTTCTTGGCGTTCTCGTCCGGATCGCCGTTGTTGGCGAGCTCCGCGCCAAACTTCGCCTTGATTTTGTCGACCAACCCTTCCGGGAAGGAACTTCTGATGCCCTTCTCATTCCGAAAGATGGGTTTCGGAATCAGGCTTTCGTGCGTCTGCTGGAGGATGTCCGCCTCGGTGCTTTGGCCGAGCTTGTCGATGCAGTTGAAGATCTTCTTGTAGTGGTCGAGCTCCAACCCATGGAGGAAGAACAGGTCAGCCGTGTCCCAGTCGACGAAGTCGAAGGACACGCGCAGTCGCGTCGATTCAACCTCCTTGTGGTCGTCTTCGGAGATACGTAGAAGCTTGTCGCGCTTCGACTTCATTCTTCCCCGCGGAGTTTCCGGGCGAAGAAGCGCTCCATCGTGTCCTTGCTGATGGTGGCTTCGCTGTTGGCGGTTTCGGGCAGATCGCCGCGAGCCGATGCCCAAGGCCGTTCGCGATGCGTCATCGTGCTGAGCGCCGCGCCGTCGTATCGCCCATACGCAGCGACGATGCCTTCCAGATGCTCGATTACCTGCGGCTCCATCTTCGGCGGCTCAACTTCCGCCGCGATAGGCCGCCATTTGAGATCCTTGTATTCCTGATACATGTCCGGAACGACGGGGCCGTGCTGCCAAGCTTGGAAGTCGTCCTTGAAGAGCGGCTTCCCTTCGGCCAAGGCGTAGCCCTGCGCGTAATAGCACAGTTTTTGTAGCTTCATCGGCGAGGGGCTCTCGTCGAACAGCTCCCTGTGAATGTCGAGGATGGCCTTTTGGACGGCATCCAGTTCGGGCGACATTGCCATTTCTATTTCCTAGCGGCGACTAAGCGCCGGACAAGTGCAGCGGCCGACCATGGGGATCGGCAATTCGCGCATTTCGACGGGCAGGGACGGGATTTCTCGCCGGCAAGCGGCGGCCTCGGACTGAAGCATTGTCGCAGCATCCAGAATTCGTGCCAATCGCGCATCCGCCGCAGTTAGCAAGGGGAGAGCCCGAATCAGTGAGTTTTTCGGCCGCCACAAGCGCGTCAAAGTTCGAGCGGCAACGCGCCACTCAGACAGCAGGGACTCTTCGGGCGGAGGCGCCATGTGCAGGCCCACCGGGCGGCTGCTTCCAGCCGGGCGGAAGGTTGATCTCGGAAGGCCCGTCGACCGCAGCGTCGACAAAATCGGCTCGAAGCGTCCTCATGCGATGCATCCAAGCCATGCATTGAAATTTATCGGTACTTTTGCCGGTATCTTTTTTCTGCCAGTGTGAAGAATCCAATATCCATGCAGATTTTTGACATACGTGCGATTCCTGTCGAAGCACCAAAGACCCGCATCACGGCGTCTCACTCCACCTCAGAAACCCGCACGCTCCAAGGCGTAGCGGGTTTTTCTTTGCCAGAGGGCGTCATCGCGCGGTGCTGCACCTAAACCCAAGCACTGTCAAAAAGCCAGCCTGTGACATGACAAATGCCCCTCGCACTCACACCTTTGCCGACTTAGGCTATCGATGCACTCAATCGAAAGGCGGTCGACATGGACGTACTCGAATGGATCATTCTCCACGCGGTAGTTCTGATCATCGCCGCAGCCATCTACGACTTCTGGCGAGGCTGCAAGGGCCTGTGAAGGTTGCGATCCGTGAAAGCTACCTTGCCGCAACTGCCAGCCGTTGCTTCGCCGCCCGCGGCTCACGCGGTGGGTGCCGGGAAGCGCGGGGCTGCGATGGCAATTTCAAGGTGCTTGCGTCAGGGGGTGCGTCGCCTGTTCGTTGCGTTCCAGTGGGCGACGGTAGTCCTGGTTCTCGCCGTAGGGTGGACGGCGCGTCCCCAGCCGATCGAACAGCTGATTCCATGGGAAAAGAACGGGAGTGCTTTTGCCGGTCCGCGTCTGATACCCGCCAACCACGACCCCTTCGCCGTGAAAGCCCTGCCTGCGCCCAGGCGCGAAAAGCCTGTCAACTTCCCGGCGCAGCCGGCGTCTTCGAGTCCTGCGACGCCTGCTGGCGTTGCGGTGGACCGACCAGTGCGGCGGGTCCGGTCTGCTCGCCCAGGTCTTTGCGCCCAAGACCTCTCACGAGGCGGCGCGGTATGTGGTGTGTTCTCAGAAACTGCGCCAGAGCCTCACTGCGCGCAGGTTCGGATGCCGGTAGAAACATGTGCATCACGCTCATGGTGTCGTCCCGTAAAAGCCAGAAATGCAATATGGCTGGCTCGCTTCCAGCAGGACCCGGAGCCTTGGGTTTGACGCGGCTCTGGCGTGCCGCAGGCGGATTATGGGCGTCGAATTCCGATGCGGTTGCACAGCCCCTTGGCGAGTAGTGTTGCTGGCACGCTTAGGGCTTACCGGTGGGTGCCCTTCTCGTCATTTACTTACTTTTTACTACTGCTCGCTACGCTCCCCTGGCGTTCCAGGCCAGGCGTACCAGCGGGAACCCCCAGCCGAAGTGTAGGCACCCGCCCACGCGCACGGGCTGGTTTCTCCCGCAAGCGATGGCCGCGAGCACCGCCAATGTAGAACCCTATCTATTCAACGGAGACGCCGATCATGAAAAGCATCATCCTCTGGCTCTGCGGAGTGCCGCTGGTCGTGATCATCGGCCTGAAGATCTTCGGCATTCTTTGAATGAAGAAGTAAAGAAGCGAATCCCGGTTCCTCCTCACGGCGCAATACTGCGTCGTTAAGCGCTCCCTCGGGAGCGCTTTTTTTCGGCCTCGCTCACGCGGTGGGCAGGGTCAGTGGGTGTCGCGGCGCAGTTGCTGCACGTCCTGGTGCAGCGCCTGGGCCCACGCGCGCCGCTCGCGGCCAAGCGACTGCTGCGGCTCGCCGAAGCGCACGATGGCCAGGAGCGGCGGTGCGCGCAGCGTGTTCCAGAGCGAGGTCAGCAGGTTGTCGTCGTCGATGTAGCGCGGCGCCTGGCTGGTTTCACCTGTGGCCGCATCGGCAAAGCGCAGCGCGGCGGGCAGCACCGGTGCGCCGGAAGAAATGGCGGCCTGCAAGAGGTTGGCATGAAAGGGCAGCAACCCGTGGCCGTCGCTGGTGGTGCCCTCTGGGAACACGCCGATGCGGTCGCCATCCTGAAGCGCCTCGGTCATGTGGTGCACCACACGCATCGCGTCGCGCCGGCGCTCGCGCTCGATGTAGAGGGAGCCCGCGCCGGTGGAGAGCGTGCCGATCAGCGGCCAGTGCTTCACGCCGGCCTTGGAGACAAAGCGCACGTGGCACGCGGCGTGGATGGCGGTGATGTCGAGCCATGAGAGGTGATTGCAGATGAGCAGCACCGGACCTTCCGCGGGCGGCGTGCCCTGCACCTTGAGCGTGACGCCCATGATCTCGAGCAGGCGCCGCGACCACTGCTGCACGCGCAGGTTGCGCTCTTGCTGCGACAGGCCTGGAAAGGTGAAGCGGATGGTCCACCAGCCGCTGAGCGCATGCCCCACCGCGTGCAGCAGGCGCCAGCAGGCCTTCAGTGAATGAACCATCGAGACGTGAATCCTCTCTCTTTGTCTAGCCGTGGACCACGCGGCCCGCGACCAAGGTGTGGCGCGCGCGCCCCTGCAGCGGGTAGCCTGCGAACGGCGTGTGCTTGCCCTGGCTCTTGAGCGCCTCGGGCTGCACCTGCCATTCGATGGCCGGGTCGAAGATGCACAGGTCGGCCACTCCGCCCTCGGCGAGCCGGCCGATGCCGGTGGCCGCGTCGGTGGCCGTGAGCAATCGCGCGGGTGCGGAAGTAATGACTTCCAGCGCGCGCGACATGCCAGCGCCGCTGCGCTCGCCCCATTGCAGCGCGAGCGGGAGCAGCAGTTCGAGCCCGGTGGCGCCGGGTTCGGCTTCGGCAAAGGGCAGCGTCTTGGCGTCGGCCTCGACCGGCGTGTGGTCGGACACCAGCGCGTCGATGGTGCCGTCGGCCAGTCCGGCCGAGAGCGCGTCGCGGTCGCCCTGCTGGCGCAGCGGCGGGTTGAGGCGCGCGCGGCTGTCGAAAAAGCCGATGTCGGTGTCGGCAAGGTGCAGCGAGTTGATGCTGACGTCGCAAGTGAGCGGCAGGCCCTGGGCCTTGGCCGCGCGCACCAGCGCCACGCCCGCGGCGCTGGAGATGCGGCACAGGTGCACGCGCGCGCCGGTGCTCTTCATGAGCTCGACGATGGTGAAGATGGCGATCGTTTCCGCCGACACGGGCACGCCCGACAGGCCCAGGCGCGTGGCCAGCGGCCCGCTGGCCGCCACGCCCTTGCCAAGGTCGCGGTCTTGCGGGCGCAGCCACACGGTGTAGCCGAAGGTGCTTGCGTAGAGCAGCGCGCGCTGCAGCACCTGGGTGTCGGCCAAGGCCACATCGGCCTGGCTGAAGCCGATGCAGCCGGCCTCGGTGAGCTCGGCCATCTCGGTGAGCACGCCGCCGGCCAGGCTGCGCGTGAGCGCGCCGAGCGGGAACAGGCGTGCGCCCTGCAGTTTTTCGGCGCGGAACTTGAGCATCTCGACCAGGCCGGGCTCGTCGAGCACCGGGTCGGTGTCGGGCGGACACACGAGGCTGGTCACACCGCCCGCAATGGCCGCGGCCATTTCGCTTTCGAGCATGCCTTCGTGTTCGTAGCCCGGCTCGCGCAGGCGTGCAGCGAGGTCCACGAGGCCGGGTGCGACGATGCAGCCCGCGGCATCGATGGTGCGGTCGGCCTTGAAGCCGGCCGGCATGCCACCGATGCCGGCGATCTTGCCGTCGGCAATGGCGATGTCAGCTTTCTTGTCGGTGCCCGAGGCGGGGTCGATGACGCGGCCGTTGGTGATCAGTGTTCTGCTCATGCTTCGTTTCCTGCCACGATGCTCATGACGGCCATGCGGACCGCGATGCCGAAGGTGACCTGCGGGAGGATCACGCTCTGCTTGCCATCGACCACGGCGGAATCGATTTCCACGCCTCGATTGATGGGGCCCGGATGCATCACGATCGCATCGGGCTTGGCCCGCTGCAGTTTCTCCGGCGTCAGGCCGTAGGTCTTGAAGAACTCTTGCGACGAAGGCAGCAGTGCACCGCTCATGCGTTCGTTCTGCAGGCGCAGCATGATGATGACGTCGCAGTCCTTGATGCCTTCTTCGAGCGTGTGGCACACGCGCACGCCCATGCCGGCCATGTCGCCGGGCACCAGCGTCTTGGGGCCAACCACGCGCACTTCGGCGCAGCCCAGCGTGGTGAGGGCATGAATGTCGGAGCGCGCCACGCGCGAGTGCAGCACGTCGCCCACGATCGCCACCGTGAGGTTCGAGAAGTCTTTCTTGTAGTGGCGGATCGTGTACATGTCGAGCAGCCCCTGCGTGGGGTGCGCGTGGCGGCCGTCGCCGGCATTCACCACGTGCACGTGGGGCGCCACGTGCTGCGCAATGAGGTAGGGCGCGCCCGATTCGCTGTGGCGCACCACGAACAGGTCGGCGGCCATGGCGCTCAGGTTGGCGATGGTGTCGAGCAGCGACTCGCCCTTGGTGGCCGAGGAGCGCGCGATGTCCAGGTTGATGACGTCGGCCGACAGGCGCTTGGCGGCGATCTCGAAGGTGGTGCGGGTGCGCGTGCTGTTCTCGAAGAACAGGTTGAACACGCTCTTGCCGCGCAAGAGCGGCACCTTCTTGACCTCGCGGTCGCTCACGCTCGTGAAGTTGGCGGCGGTGTCGAGAATGTGCGTGACGATGTCCTTGGGCAGGCCCTCGATCGACAGCAGATGGATCAGTTCGCCGTTCTTGTTGAGTTGGGGGTTTCGCTTGTAGAGCATTACTTGCTTTCTTCCACCTTGAGGCTGAACGCGCCGTCGCTGGCGCGGGCCAGAGCGAGCAGTTGGGTGTTCGGCAGCGTCAGCGTCGTCGCGGAGAAATCGGCCGCCACCGGCAGTTCGCGCCCGCCGCGGTCGACCAGCACGGCAAGCCGCACGCAGGCCGGGCGGCCGAAGTCGAACAGCTCGTTGAGCACGGCGCGGATGGTGCGGCCGGTGTAGAGCACGTCGTCGAGCAGCAGCACGTCGCATCCGTTCACGTCGAAGGGCAGCGAGGTCTGCGCGCTGGCCGAGAGGCCGCGGCGCGCGAAGTCGTCGCGGTGCATGGCCGACGAGATGACGCCGGGCGCACCGGGCAGGCCCAGGTCTTTTTGCAGGCGCTCGACCAGCCAGGCGCCGCCGGAGGTGATGCCCACCAGCTTGGTTTGGGGGCGCATCAGCGCTTTTACGCCTTTGAGCAGCTCCTTGTAGAGCGCTTCGGCATCGGGTATTGAACTCAAGGGAGGCTCCTCAAAAATTGTTCCAGGATGATGCAGGCCGAGGCGGCATCGGCATCTCGGGCACCCGAGGCCAGCGCCTCGGTGGTGCTGTAGCGCTCGTCGACCTCGAACACCTGCAGATTGAACCGCCCGCGCAGCTGGCGCGCGAACTTCTGCGCGCGGCGGGTGTTCTCGTGCGGAGCCCCGTCGGGGTGATAGGGCACGCCTATGACCAGCGCGTCGGGCTGCCATTCCTTGATGCGGGCCTCGACCTGCGCGAAGCGGGCATCGCCCTCGGCCTTGATGGTGGCCTGGGGGGTGGCGGTGCCCAGCAGGCGGTTGCCGCTCGCGACGCCGGTGCGCTTCAGGCCGAAGTCGAAGGCCAGGAAGCTCTGGAAATGCGAGGGAACGGCAACAGGAACGGGAACGGAAGAAGAAGCGGAGGGTTCGGGCGTGTCAGGCATGGCAGCGGCCATCACGCGTGTCCCGCTTCCGGCGACAGTGTCCATGCTTCCAGGCCCAGCAGCAGCAGCGCCCTGTCGTAGCGCTGCTCGACCGGGGTGTCGAAGATCACGGCCGGGTCGGCGCCGACGGTGAGCCAGCTGTTTTCGGCCAGTTCGGACTCGAGCTGGCCCTCGCCCCAGGCCGAATAGCCCAGCGAAACCAGCACTTTGCGCGGCCCGGCGCCGGTGGCCAGCGCCTCCAGCACGTCCTTGGAGGTGGTCATTTCGAGCCCGCCGGGAATGGTCATGGTCGAGGCATAGACCGATTCCTCGGGCTTTTCGGCATGGGAGAACACTGGCTCGTGCAGAACGAAGCCGCGTTCGGTCTGCACCGGGCCGCCCTGGAAGACGGGCGAGTCGCCGAGTTCGGGCCGCGCCAGGCGCAGCTCGATCTTCTCGAACAGCTCCTTGAGATTGATGTCGCTGGGCTTGTTGATGACCAGGCCCAGCGCGCCGCGCTCGCTGTGCTCGCAGAGGTAGACGACGCTGCGGTTGAAAGTTTTGTCTTCCATCCCCGGCATCGCGATCAGAAAGTGATGCGTGAGGTTCATCGGGGCAGAATCGGCAGCCATATGCCGCCGATTTTACTGGCCGTCGACAAGACCTATCCCAAAGGGCTCATGTGGTTTCGCCGCGACCTTCGCGTGGACGACAACGCGGCGCTCTACCACGCCCTGCGGGCCTGCCGGCAGGTGGTGTGCGTTTTCGTGTTCGACCGGGCGATTCTGGACCCCCTTCCCCGCGTCGACCGGCGGGTGGAATTCATCCGGGAATCGCTGGTGGAGCTCGACGACGAGCTGCAGGCGCTCAGCGGCGGGCTGATCGTGCGCCACGCGGCCGCGGCCGAGGAAATTCCGGCGCTGGCGCGCGAACTGGACGCGCAGGCCGTTTTTGCCAACCGCGACGACGAGCCCGACGCGCTGGCGCGCGATGCCCAGGTGCTCGGCGCCCTGGCCAATGCAGGGGTGGCCTTTCACACCTACAAGGATTCCACCGTTTTCGACCGCGACGAGCTGCTGACCAAGACGGGCCAGCCCTACACGGTGTTCACGCCCTACAAGCGGGCCTGGCTGGCCAAGGTGGATTCCTTCTTCCTGAAATCCTACCCGGTTCGCACCCACGCCGAGGCGCTGGCGCCACCGCCCGAAGCCTGTCGCGCGCCGGTGCCGTCGCTGGAGGAGATCGGTTTCCAGAAGAGCAATCTTTCCGAACTCGAGATTCCGACCGGCACCAGCGGCGCGGCGGCGCTGTTCGAAGACTTCTTCCAGCGCATCGACCGCTACGACGCGGCGCGCAACTTTCCGGCGGTGCGGGGGCCGAGCTACCTGGGCGTGCACCTGCGCTTCGGCACGGTGTCGATCCGGCAGGTGGCCGGGGTGGCGCACCAGATCGCGCTGCAGGGCGACTCGGGCGCGGCGACCTGGCTCAGCGAGCTGGTCTGGCGGGAGTTCTACTTCCAGATCCTTGCGCACTTTCCGCACGTGCATTCGGGCGGCGAATCGAAGAGCTTCCGGCCCGAGTACGACAAGATCCAGTGGCACCACGGCAAGCATGCCGACCAGCTGTTCGAGGCCTGGTGCCAGGGTCGCACCGGCTACCCGCTGGTGGACGCGGCCATGCTACAGATCAACCAGAGCGGCTACATGCACAACCGCCTGCGCATGGTGGTGGCGAGCTTTCTCTGCAAGGACCTGGGGCTGGACTGGCGGCGCGGCGAGCGCTACTTTGCGCTGCACCTGAACGACTTTGAACTGGCGTCGAACAACGGCGGCTGGCAGTGGGCCAGCTCCAGCGGCTGCGACGCGCAGCCCTACTTCCGCATCTTCAACCCGGTGACGCAAAGCGAGCGCTTCGACCCCGAAGGCAAGTTCATCCGGCGCTACCTGCCGCAGCTTGCGGGGCTGTCGAATGCGGCCATCCACGCGCCCTGGGCGGCCTCGCCGGTGGAACTGGAAGCAGCGGGCATCAAGCTCGGCGAGACCTACCCCCACCCGGTGGTGGACCATGCCGAGGCGCGCGAGAAGACGCTGCAGCGCTACGGCGTGGCGCGGGCCAAGGCGCTGCAAAAACAATAAAGGGGCCCGAGGGCCCCTTTATTTCCAGGTGAACGCCAGCGTCAGGCGGCCGCGGCCAGCGCCGGTTCGCTCGTGTACGCACGTACCAGGCGCAGCAGTTCCTCTTCCGAGTAGGGCTTGCCGAGGTAGTGGTTCACACCCAGCGTGCGGGCGTAGTCGCGGTGCTTCTCGGCGATGCGCGAGGTGATCATGATGATCGGCAGGCCCGCCATGGAGTCGTCCGCGCGGATGTTGCGTGCCAGGTCGAAGCCGTCCATGCGCGGCATTTCGATGTCGGACAGCACCACGGCCGGGCGCTCCTGCTGGAGCCGCTCGAGCGCCTGCAGGCCGTCGGCCGCGAGCGACACGCGATAGCCTTCGCGCTGCAGCAGGCGCTGCGTCACGCGGCGCACCGTGATGGAGTCGTCGACCACCAGCACCAGCGGAACCTGTGGCACCGGCGGAGCCAGCACCGGCAAGGGTTCGTGCGGCGCACCCTGCTCGGCAGCGGTCGGGGCGCCGTGCGCGGGCGCTGCCAGTGCGGCGGCCTGGCGCAGGCGCGCCTGTTCGCCATGCACCGCGGCCAGCGCCACCGGGTTGTAGATGAGGGCCACCGCGCCCGAAGCGAGCACAGAGATGCCAGCCAGACCCGGCAGGCGCGCAAGCTGCGGCCCGAGGTTCTTGACCACGACTTCCTGGTTGCCCAGCACTTCGTCCACGTGCAGGCCCACACGCTGCGCCGCGCTTCGCACGATCACGACGGTGTTGTTCTTGCTGGTGGGATGCTCGCTGCGGGCAGAGGCCTGCAGCAGTGCGCCGGCCCAGTAGAACGGCACCTGTTCGCTGCCGAACGGATGGCTGTTGTGCAGGTAGGCGGCTTCGAGCTCGGTGCTGCTCACGCGCTGCACCAGCTCGACCAGGTTGGACGGCACGCCGATCGACACTTCGCCGGCGCGCAGCATCACCACGTGCGTCACCGCAGTGGTGAGCGGCAGCACCAGCTTGAAGGTGGTGCCCTGCCCGGCCGTGCTGTGCGTTTCGATGCGGCCGCCGAGCGCCGCGATCTGCGCGCGCACCACGTCCATGCCGATGCCGCGGCCCGCCAGCTCGGACACCTGTCCGGCGGTGGAGAAGCCGGGCTTGAAGATCAGCTCGGTGGCTTCTTCGGCCGACAGTTCCCGGTCGGCAGCCAGCAGGCCAAGCGTGCGGGCACGCTCGGCAATGCGCTTGTGGTCCAGGCCGGCACCGTCGTCGCGGAAGCTCACCGAGACGTCGTTGCCTTCGTGGTGCAGGTCGATCACGATCAGGCCGTTGGCGTCCTTGCCGGCCTTTTCGCGTGCGGCCGGGTCCTCGATGCCGTGCGCCACGCAATTGCGCAGCAGGTGCTCGAAGGCGGGCGTCATCCGGTCGAGCACGCCGCGGTCCATTTCAATGGAGCCGCCGACGATGTCCAGGCGCACCTGCTTGCCGGTGTCCTTGGATGCCTGGCGCACCACGCGGTAAAGGCGGTCGGAAATGCCTTCGAACTCCACCATGCGCGTGCGCAGCAGGCCGCGCTGCAGTTCGCGCGTCTGGCGCGCCTGGACGCTGAGGTCGTCTTCCGTTGCCTGCACCGTCTTTTGCAGCGTGCGCTGCACGGTGGCCACGTCGTTCACCGACTCGGCCATCATGCGCGTGAGTTCCTGCACGCGGGTGAAGCGGTCGAACTCGAGCGGGTCGAAGCTCTGCTGCGAATCCTTGGCCTGCGCGAGGCGGGACTGCATCTGGCTTTCGGCTTGCACTTCGATGTCGCGCAGCTGCTGGCGCAGGCGGTCGAGGTTGCCGGTCAGGTCGGAGAGCGAACCGCGCAGCTGGCCCAGCTCGGCTTCCAGGCGCGAGCGGGTGATGATGACCTCGCCGGTCTGCGCCACCAGGCGGTCGAGCAGCTGGGTGCGGATGCGCACGGCCTGGCTCGACACCGCGCGCAGGGGCGCAAGCAGCGCAGGCGCGGGGCGCGGCAGGAGCGATGGCAGGGCGGTCGTCCCCGCTGCGGAGACGGAACCTTCGCCATCGTCGGCAGAGGCCGCTTCTTCGTCGTTGGCGGAGACGCCGGATTCGGCGGGAACCTGTACCAGCTGGACACCGGGCGAGGTGGCGGATGCCGTTGCCACCAGCTGAGCCACTTCGGCCTGGGTGGCATCGTCCGCGGCACGCAGCGCGTCGAAGGTGGCCTGCAGCGCATCGAGGCGCGTAAGCAGCTTTTCGATTTCGACCCGGTCGGCACCGCCCTGGGTGCCCAGGGCCTCGATCTCGGATTCCATGCGGTGCGCGCGCTCGCCAAGGCGCATGGCGCCGGCCAACCGGGCGCTGCCCTTGAGCGTGTGCAGCGTGCGCAGCACGGAGGCGCGCGGCGCGTTGTCGTCGGGGTGGTGTGCCCACTGGCGCAGCGCTTGGCCCAGCTGGGGCAGCAGTTCCTGCGCTTCTTCCTCGAAAATCGGGAACAGGTCGACGTCGACCGCATCGGCCATGTCGATGGCGTCTTCGGAGTCGTCCAGCGCCACGTCGGCCATGCCGTCGGAAGCCGCCATGTGCTGGTGCGGCCGGGTTTCGATGCGCGCGGACGCCTCGGCCGGCATGGGCGCGGCGGCGATGTCGCGCAGCGCCTGGAGCGTGCCTTCGGAGGGTTCGCGCAGGAAGCCCACGGCAAACTGGTGCAGCAGGCGGCGCAGCTCTTCGGCCGCGGCAACCAGCACCACGCCCTGTTCGCGCGAGCCGCTGCCTTGCATTTGCAGATGCTGCAGCGCGGCTTCGAGCAGGCGGGCCATGCCCGAGAGGCTGTGGAACCCGACCGTGGCCGAGCTGCCGGCCAGCGAATGGGCCAGCGCGATGGTCGAATCGGACAGCCGCTCGTGGGATTCGAGCGCCCACTCGCCGATTTCGGTGGCCAGTTGCCTGGACCATTCATCGGCCTCGTTGAGGTAGACGTTGTAGAGCGCGATGCCGATGCGCAGCGGCCCGATGACCTTGACCTGGTCTTCGGCGCCCGACACGGCAGCGGCCACTTCGGTGGCTTCGGCGGTTTCCCGGACCTCGGGCTGCGGGGCTGCTTCGGCCGCGGCAACAGCCGGCTCCTCGGCCAAGGCCGGCGCTTCGTCCACCGCAACCACGGCAGGCTCCTCGGGCTCCAGTTGCAAAGCGGGCGCTTCCACGGGCTCTTCGGCCGGCGGCACTTCGGCGACAAGCGGCTCGGGCTCGTGGGCAATGACCGGTGCCGGCTCGGGCGCCCAATCAAGGTCCGGCAAGCCGTCCAGCGCGGGCAGTTCGGGTACGGGCTCGGGCGACGGTGCGTCAGCGGCTTCGGTCAGGAACGAAGCGGTGGGTTCCGGCTCCGCCTTGGCCGGCTCCAGGAAGTCGAACTTCTCGCCGTCGGCCCAGACAGGCTCGTCGGCCGGGGCCGGCTTGGATTCGAAGTCGAGGAAGTCGGTCGACGTGAAGTCGTCTTCGGCTTCGGGCTTTGCGGCCTCCTGGGGCGCCTCTGCGGTCAGTTCGAACGCGGCAGCGGGTGCAGGCTCGAGCGGTGCCGCCGCGGGGAACGACAGGTCGGGCAGTTCCGGGAGTTCCGGCATCGGAAGCGGGGCAACCGCCGCCGGCTCGGCGGCAATGTGGCGCGCGGCCACGGCCAGGGCCTCCGCATCGGCGACACGCGCCGGCATGGTGGGCACGGGCTCGCCCGCCAGCAGCGCATCCGCCACGCGGCTGAATTGCGACGACTGCCAGCCATGCTGCGAGCCCGAAGCGATGGCTTCGACCCATTGGCTGAATTCCTCGAGCGCCTTGCGGGTGCCGACGAGCAGATCGGGCGTGGCGTCGCGCTGGTCGGCCAGCCAGGTGTTGAGCACCTGCTCGAAGGACCAGGCGGCGTCGCCGAAGTCGGTCAGGCCGACCATGCGCGAACTGCCCTTCAGCGTGTGGAACGCACGCCGCAGGATGGTGAGTTCCTCGGTGTCGTCGGGATGGCTGCCGAGCTCGTCGATCGCGGCCAGGCCGTTTTGCACCACCTCGCGGGCCTCGTCGAGGAAGATGTTCTGCAGGTCGTCTTCTTCGAGTTCGGTGACTTCGGTGTCGGGCAGTGCTGCGGGACCGGCGATCTTGTGGGTCCAGCTGTCGGCCTTGCGGCTGAATTCCTCGATGGGCGACACCTTCGCCTTGCGGTTGGGCGTGGCGAGCGCGGCGAGCTTCGACGCAATCTGGGCGTCGACTTCCTCGATGCTGAGCACGGCATCGCCGCCGGTAGTGGCACCCGGTGCCGCGGCATCCGCGGCGGCGCTGTCGGTGGCCTGGCGGCCCATCAGCGGCTTGAGTTCACCGGCTTGCTCGTCGAACACGAACAGGCGCTTGGCGAGCGTCGGCTGGTAGCCCAGCATGTCGATCAGGAACCCCAGGGCGCCCAGGTTGTTGCCGAGCGCGTCGAAGCTCTGCATCTCCTCGACCGGCGACGCATTGCCCACCAGCATCTGCTCGACATCGTCGCGCATGCGCTGGACGGTATGGGCGGCCTGGTCGAGCCCCAGCACCGAGAACACACCGCGCATCTGCAGCAGCTGGGTCGGAACAGTGCGCAGCAGGCCCTTCTCGGCCGGGCGGCGGAAGTACTGGTCGAGCGACTTTTCGAGCTCGCTCAGGTGGCTGCGCAATTCGTCGACCACGGTCCCCATGGTCTGGCGATCGCTCACGCGGCGATACAAATCCTCCATCCAGGGCTCCAGCGGCTCCGAATGCCCGCCTTCGCGAACGCGCTCGATGCGGCCCGCCAGCTGAAGGGTGCGGGAGGTGAGTTGCGGATCGCTCGGGTCGAGGTCTCCGAGCGCGGCTTCCAGGTAGAGCACCGAGGTGGCGACTTCCATCGCAAGCTCGGTATCCGGCGGCTGGCCGGAGCGCACGGAGGCTTCGACCGCATGCGTGAGTGCGTCCACCATCGGCAGGATCGGCGGATGCAGCCTCTGCAGCGACTCGCCGAGCTGCGCGAAGGTGTCGGCCACCTGGCGCGTGCGGGTGATGTCGCCGCCTGAAAGCGCCGACCACATTTCCTTGGCGGTTTCGATGCGCTTGCGCGCCTGCGCGAGCACCAGCGGATCGAAGCGGCCGAACTGCTCGACGCTGTAGTCGACATGCGGCTCGCCCGCGACGCCCCATGCGGCGCGCACGGTGCGCAGCGTGGCGGCTTCGTCGGAGGCCGTGGCGGGTACGGCCTGCGCGCAGAAGAACAACAGGTCCTGGCCGAGGCGGTCGGAAACCGCGCTGTCGCCGCGCGCCAGCGTGGCGTATTGCAGCAGCACGCGCGAGGCGGCGCGCTTGACGTAGGAATCGGCGGGGATCAGCTCCAGCGCCAAGGCTTCGAAAAAGCCCGCGGCGAGGGTCCAGAAACTTGCGACGCGGGGCAGCAGCGCACCGCGCCCGAGCCCCAGGCACAGCGCCTGCAGCCGGCGCGCGGCCTGCGGGTCGCCGGTCTTGACCAGCTGCAGCACTTCGCGGTCGAGCCGCGAACGCACGGCCGGGTCATAGGCCAGCGCGGCCTGGGTCAGCGCGGGTCGCACTTCGACCCAGCGCCACGCAACGCTCCAGAGATCGGCCGGATGCACGCGCTCGTTGCCAACCAGTTCGAGCACGTCGCGGTACTGCGGAAACAGCGCGACCGACGATACGGACTTGCCGGCCAGCAGTGCGTGGAGAAAATCGACGACGGCAAAGCCGGCGCGCTCGATCTTCAGGACCGCGCTGTCAGTGCAGCGCTGCGGCTCGGCAATGAAGCCCTGCACCGCGAACTCGATGGAGCCGAGCACCAGCGCAGGGGCGGTGTTGCCCACCATCTGCAGGGCACCGACGGACTGGTGCAGTTGCTGGCGAGCCATTTGCAGCGGGCCGCTCTCGAGATCCGAGGCAGTGCCCACGTCGCGCACGAAGCGCCGCAACGACTTGCCCACACCATCGAGGGATTTCTGGATTTCTCCCAGCACCCAGGCCAGCGGCCCGAGGTCTTCGGTGGCCGGCACGTTGCCGGCAATGGGGGCCGTGGCAGGGGTTTGAATCGACACGTTGGATGCTCGCCGTTCTTATCTTTTGTCAGGCAATCTTGAATCGGGCGACCGAGCGGCGCAGTTCTTCCGCCATCTGCGAAAGTTCGCGCACCTGCTGGGCCGTGGTACGGGTACCTTCTCCGGTCTGCTCGGTCACCGCAAAAATGTGCTGGATGTTGGCAGCCACCACGTTGGCCGAATCGGCTTCGCGGGACGCGGATTGCGAAATCTGCTCGATGAGGTCTGCAAGGCGGCGCGACACGCGGTCGATCTCGGTCAGCGCGGTACCTGCATTGTCGGACAGCTTGGCGCCCTCGACCACACCCTGCGTGGAGCGCTCCATGGCGCCCACCGCATCCTGCGTGTCGGTCTGAATGGCCTTCACCAGCGCCGAGATCTGGCGCGTGGCGTCCGCGGAGCGTTCAGCCAGCCGCTGCACTTCTTCCGCCACCACCGAGAAGCCGCGACCGGCTTCACCGGCCGATGCGGCCTGGATGGCGGCGTTCAGGGCCAGCACGTTCGTCTGTTCGGTAATGTCCGAGATCAGCTCGGTGATTTCGCCGATCTCCTGCGAGGATTCGCCCAGGCGCTTGATCCGCTTGGAGGTTTCCTGGATCTGGTCGCGGATGGAGTTCATACCGCCGATGGCGTTCTGCACGGCCTGCAGGCCCGAGGATGCAGCCTGCAGCGACTGGCGCGCCACCGTGGCGGACTCTTGCGCTTGCGAGGACACGCCGTTGATTCGCTCGGCCATGGTCAGCACCGACTGGCCGGTTTCGCGAATCTCGCGCAGCTGTTCGGTCGAGGCGGCGAGCAGTTCGGTCGAGGTGCTTTCCACCTGCGACGTCGTCTGCGCCACGCGGGTGGCCGTGTTCTGCACGTTGCCCACCAGCAAACGCAGTTCTTCCACCGTGTAGTTCACCGAGTCGGCAATGGCGCCGGTGATGTCCTCGGTCACGGTGGCTTCCTGCGTCAGGTCGCCTTCGGCCACTGTCTGCAGTTCATTCATCAGCCGAAGAATGGCGGCCTGGTTGGCGTTGTTGATGCGGCCGGCCTCGTCGCTGGCCTGCTCGGCCGCGAGACGTTCGCGTTCGGCGACGGCGGCACGTTCGCGGCCTTCGCGCACCTGCACGAAACCGATGGCGCCGGCCAGGGCCAGGGCGGCCAGCGAGAGCACGAACAGCATCACGATCGTTCCGGCGCCCAGGCCGGTGCGGGCGGACAGCTTGTCCTGCAGTTCGCCGAGCGATTTGCGCAGCGGTTCGCTGTCGGTCAGGATGCTGGCCTGCGCTTCGCGCGCGGCCACCAGGCCCTGCAGGTTGCCCAGAATGGCGGATGCCTGCGTGCGCATCTGCTCGTAGGTCTTGAGAATGGCTTCGAGCTGCTGGCGGGTCTGCGGGTCCTTCGAGCCGGGGAAACGCTGTTGCGCATTGCCGTCGAGCAGGCCGCGCGTGGTTTCCTGGAAGGTGTTCAAGTCCTTGCCGAGCAGGAACACGGCGTCGGGGTTCACGCCTTCGACCGTGAAGAATTCGTTGGTCGACTTGCCGATACGCTGGGTCAGCATCACGAGCTGGCCGGCGGCCGAGATTTCAGGCAGCGTGGCGTTCTGCTGCATCTTGAGCGATGCCACGGTTTCCGTCATTTCGAGCAGCGCGGACGACTGCTGGTTGATGTCGCGCAAGGCGGCGCCCACCTGCGTCAGGATCTGGCGCTGGGCCAGCACGGCCTTGGCGCTGGCGTCGGCACGGGCGACCAGCGGATTGATCTTGCCCATGTCCTCGTCGTACTGGTTGCCCACGCGTTCGAGGCGCAGCGCATCGTCGCCGTTGGTCAGGCCCTGCACGCGACGTGAGAGGTCGTCGGCGCTGTCCTTCACTTCGACGAACGCGGGCGCGCTGCCGACGAGGGCCTGGGAGATCGACTTTGCAAGCCGCTGCGACTGCATCAGCGACTGGCCAGTGGCCGCCACCTGCTGCGCAAGGCGCTCGGCGCGAAGAATGGCGGAGCCGGCCACCAGCAACAGCAGCAGCACCACGACCGCCAGCATGATCGCCAGGATCCGCTGCTGGCGCGCCGGGTTGGAGCCCGCTCGTCCCGCAGGAGCCTGCGCCTGGGCGGCTTCGGCCGATGCGGCATCGGCCTCGTTGGCGGCCTCGCCGACCGGCGTGGCACCGTCGGCAAAGCCGGTGGGCACCGGCTCGGCGGGGGTGCGGCCTTGTTTCCTGGCCAGGCGGACAGTCTTCTCGTCCGGCACCTGAACCGTGTCGACGTCGTCGAGCGATAAGGTGGAACCGGAGCCGTCGACGCGGGCCTTGTCGTTGCCGCTTTGAGCGGGCAGTAATTTCTTGAACTTGTCGGCGATCGAGCTCACGGTCGGTCCTTCAGGTGGTTGTCTTCTGGCTGTGCGGATGCACTAGGCGCCAATACTCAAAAACTGGGGTTGCTGCGAGAGCGCCTGCAGGTTGATTTCCTGCCAGCGCTCACCCGCCGCATCGGTGAAAAGATGCCCAAGCCAGGCGGGTGCTTCTGCGCCCGGAGGTTCCGCGGCCGTGAAGGCCTCGGCCCCCCGCAACCCCGCCAGTCGATCGACCAGCAAAGCGCAGTTGACTTCGAGCAGCTCGTTGAGGGCAACGAGCCGCGATTGCATGCGGGCCGCCTCGGTGGCGGCCAGGCCATCGGACGTGCCCGAGGCGAATGCCGACAGCTGCACCACGCCATAGAGGCCGCCGCGCAGGTTGGCAACGCCGAGGAACCAGGGTTCCGTGTAGGGCACGGGCTGGGGCGGCGTCCAGGGGAAGATCTCACCCGCGTGGCCCAGTGGAAAGAGGTACTTGCCCTCACCGGCCTCGACCGCGAGCCACGTGGCGGCCACGCCGGTGGTGCGCGCAGCCTGCAGGCGGCTCGCAAGCCGGGACTGGAAGGCGCGAAGAGCGTCGCGATTTGCCATGGACTCGGCAGTCTTCCGTTCAGGCCAGCGCGCTGATCTTGGACATCAGCTCGGCCGCGTTGACCGGCTTCACGATGTAGTCGCGGGCGCCCTGGCGCATGCCCCAGACGCGGTCGGTTTCCTGGTTCTTGCTCGTGCACAGGATGATCGGAATGGCGGCGTACTGCGGGTCGCGGGCGATGGCGCGCGTCAGCTGGAAGCCGTTCTGGCCGGGCATGACGACGTCCATGAGGATCAGGTCGGGCTGGTCCTCTTCGAGACGGCGCATGGCGTCTTCGGCGTTCTCGGCAGTCTTGACGGCAAAGCCGTTCTTCTGGAGCAGGTCGGACAGGAACAACAGTTCCGTCTTGGAGTCGTCGACGACGAGGATTTTTCGAATGGGCATTACTGCGCTTCCTGTTGAACGATGCCAAACTGCTGCACGGCCTGCAGCAATTGGTCTTTGGTGAAAGGTTTGGTCAGGTAGTCTTGCGATCCGACCATGCGGCCGCGGGCCTTGTCGAAGACGCCGTCTTTCGAGGAAAGCATCACGACCGGAACATTGGAGAACTGAGCATTGCGCTTGATGATGGCGCAGGTCTGGTAGCCGTCGAGGCGCGGCATGAGGATGTCGCAGAAAATCAGATGCGGCTTGTGGTCGTTGACCTTCGAGAGCGCGTCAAAGCCATCCTCCGCAAGGAGAACCTCGTGTCCGCCCTGCTTCAGAAATATTTCGGCACTGCGCCGGATCGTATTGCTGTCATCGATGACCAGCACCTTGTAACCTGATCCATTCGGCCCCATTGCACACACTCCTGCTGAGATGAGACTTGGATGCCCGCCGCACCGTACATCGGCGCAGATCGCGTAGCCCTATGCCATGCTTCAGATTTCAACCATTTCGAAGTCTTCCTTGCGTGCACCGCACTCAGGACAGGTCCAGTTCATCGGGACATCCGCCCAGGCCGTGCCTGCTGCGATCCCATCTTCCGGTACACCCACCGCTTCGTCATAGATCCACCCACAAATCAGGCACATCCAAGTTTTCGTATTCATCGGAGCTTAAAGTCCTTGTTCATTAAATGCAACGAGTGTATCTATGCGTATCTCACTGGCGGGCGGTAAACGTCGCGCCTATGCCACCATTGAGGCGATTTTGGCCCGCGTATGACCATTTACTTACATTCCGCAGACGACAACCGCAAACCGGGCAATCTTAACGACCCTCCGCCGGACGCTGAAGAGGCGGCCGAACGGGACCTGAATCCGCCCTGCGTGCTGGTGTTCAATGCCAGCGATCCGAGCGGCGCCGGCGGGCTGGGGGCCGACGCCCTGGCCATGGCCTCGGTGGGTGCGCACATGCTGCCAGTGGTCACTGGCGCCTACGCGCGCGACACGGCCGAGATATTCGACCATTTCGCTTTCGAAGAGGAGGCCATTGCCGAGCAGGCGCGCGCCATCCTGGAAGACGTGGAAGTCCAGCTCATCAAGGTGGGCTTCGTCGGCAGCCCCGACGCGCTGAGCACGATCGCCGAGACCGCCTCCGACTACCCGGAGGTCCCGCTGGTCGCCTACATGCCCAATCTTTCGTGGTGGGACGAGAACCTGATCGAGCCCTATCTGGATGCTTTCAGGGAGTTACTTCTGCCGCAGACCACAGTGTTGGTTGGAAACCACAGCACCCTCTGGCGATGGCTGCTTCCCGACTGGAGCGGCGAGCGTCCGCCCGGTGCGCGGGACATTGCCAAGGCCGCCGGCGAGTTCGGCGTGCCCTACACGCTGGTGACCGGCATGGTGCTGCCCGACCAGTTCATCGACAACGTGCTGGCCTCGCCGCAGTCAGTGCTTGCCAACGAGAAGTACGAGCGGCTCGAGGCCGTGTTTGCCGGAGCCGGCGATACCCTGTCGGCCGCATTGGCAGCCCTGCTCGCGAGCGGCACCGACCTGGTGGCCGCCACCACCGAGGCCCTGGCCTACATGGACCGCTGCCTGGACGCCGGATTCCGGCCCGGCATGGGCCACGTGCTTCCCGACCGCCTCTTCTGGGCCGAGCCGGAAGATGAAGACGACGACGAAGACCCCGATGCTGCCCCCGATTTCGCCCTGCCCCCTCACGACACCAGACATTGATGCCAAACGCTGACCAAAACGACATTCTTTTCGAGCGCGCCCGCGCCGTCATTCCCGGCGGCGTCAATTCGCCGGTGCGCGCCTTCAAGGCCGTAGGCGGCACGCCGCGCTTCATCCGCCGCGCCGAGGGCGCCTATTTCTGGGATGCCAACGACAAGCGCTACATCGACTACATCGGCTCCTGGGGCCCGATGATCCTCGGCCACGGCCACCCGGCCGTCGTCGAGGCGGTGCAGAAGGCGGTGCTCGAGGGCTTCTCCTACGGCGCGCCCACCGAGCGCGAGATCGAGCTGGCCGAAGCCATCCTCGCCCTGGTCCCGTCGATGGAGATGGTGCGGCTCGTGAGCTCGGGCACCGAAGCCGCCATGAGCGCGCTGCGCCTGGCGCGCGGTGCCACCGGCCGCAAGCACATCATCAAGTTCGAGGGCTGCTACCACGGCCATGCCGACGCGCTGCTTGTGAAGGCCGGCTCCGGCCTCGCCACCTTCGGCCACCCCACTTCGGCCGGCGTGCCGCCGGAGGTCACGCAGCACACGCTGGTGCTCGAGTACAACAACATCGCGCAACTCGAAGAAGCCTTTGCGCTGCACGGCAACGACATCGCCTGCCTGATGATCGAGGCGATTGCCGGCAACATGAACTTCGTGCGCGCCACGCCCGAATTCGCCGCCCGCTGCCGCGCGCTCTGCACGCAGCACGGCGCGCTCCTGGTGTTCGACGAAGTGATGACCGGCTTTCGCGTGGGCCTGCACGGCGCACAGGGCGTGCTGGGCATCACGCCCGACCTCACCGTGCTCGGCAAGGTCATCGGCGGCGGCATGCCGCTCGCGGCCTTCGGCGGCCCGCGCGCCATCATGGAACAGCTCGCGCCGCTCGGCCCGGTCTACCAGGCCGGCACGCTCTCCGGCAACCCGGTGGCCACGGCCTGCGGCCTTGCAACGCTGAAGGAAATTGCGCGCCCCGGTTTCTACGAGGCACTGTCGAAGAAGACGCGCTCGCTGGTCGACGGCCTCAAGGCCGCCGCCGCGGCCGAAGGGCAACCCTTCGACGCCGACAGCGAGGGCGGCATGTTCGGCTTCTTCCTGATGAACGAGTTGCCGCAGAACTACGCCAAGGTAATGACCACCGACAACGCGAAGTTCAACGCGCTGTTCCACGGCCTGCTGGACCGCGGCGTGTACATCGCGCCGGCGCTCTATGAAGCAGGCTTCGTGAGCGCCGCCCACAGCGACGAAGACATCGCTGCGACGATCGAAGCGGCACGGCAGATCTTCAAGGCCTCCCAGCCTCGTTGATTCTGATTGCCTGCGGGCGCGACGGTCAGTGGCGGAAGTGGCGCACGCCCGACAGCACCATGACCACGCCGCGCTCGTCGGCGGCATCGATCACTTCCTGGTCGCGCATCGAGCCACCCGGCTGGATGACGCAGCTCGCGCCGGCATCGACCACCACGTCGAGCCCGTCGCGGAACGGGAAGAAGGCATCGCTCGCCACCGCGGTGCCCTTGAGCGACAGGCCCGCATGCTCGGCCTTGATGCTCGCGATGCGGGCCGAATCGAGGCGACTCATCTGGCCCGCGCCCACGCCCATGGTCATGCCGCCGGCGCAGAACACGATGGCGTTGCTCTTGACGTACTTGGCGACCTTCCATGCGAACAGCAGGTCCTGCAGCTGCTCGGGCGTGGGTTGCTTCTTCGTGACCACCTTGAGGTCGCTCGCCGAAAGCTCGTGGTTGTCGGCGGTCTGCATCAGGAGGCCGGAGCCGACGCGCTTGACGTCGATCGCGTTGCGGCCGTTGTCCCAGTCTGTGGCGCCGCCCTTGGGCAATGCGATCTCGAGCACGCGCACGTTGAGCTTGGCCTTGGTCGCCTGGAACACCTCCAGCGCCTCGGGTGTGTAGGCCGGCGCCATCAGCACTTCGACGAACTGCTTGTTGACGGCTTGCGCGGTGGCAAGGTCCACCGGGCGATTGAAGGCGATGATGCCGCCGAAGGCCGAGGTCGGATCGGTCTTGAAGGCCTTGCCATAGGCTTCGGCCGCATCCTTGCCCACTGCAACACCGCACGGGTTGGCGTGCTTCACGATCACGCAGGCCGGCACGTCGAAGCTCTTCACGCATTCCCATGCGGCGTCGGCATCGGCGATGTTGTTGTAGCTCAGTTCCTTGCCCTGCAGCTGCTTGGCGGAGACGAGCGAACCGGGCGCCGGATACAGGTCGCGGTAGAACGCGGCCTGCTGGTGCGGGTTCTCGCCGTAGCGCAGGTCTTGCACCTTGACGAAGCGGCCGTTGCTTTGCGCCGGGAACAGCGCACGCGTGGGCGCAGGCTGTCCGATGCTGGCGTCGAAGTCGATGGCCGAGAGGTAGTCGCTGATGGCGCCGTCGTAGTCGGCGATGCGGTTGAACGCGGCCACGGAGAAGGCGAACTTGGTCTTGTCGCTGAGCTTGCCGCCGGCCTGGAGCTCGGCCAGCGCCACGGGGTATTGCGAGGCGTCGGTCAGCACGCCCACGTCCTTCCAGTTCTTGGCGGCGCTGCGCACCATGGCCGGGCCGCCGATGTCGATGTTCTCGATGGCGTCTTCCAGCGTGCAGCCGGCCTTGGCCACTGTCGCTTCGAAGGGATAGAGATTGACCACCAGCAGGTCGATGGTGTCGATGCCGTGTTCCTTGATGGCCGCCACGTGCGCGGGCATGTCGCGCCGCGCCAGCAGGCCGCCGTGGATCTTGGGATGCAGCGTCTTCACGCGGCCGTCGAGCATTTCGGGAAAACCGGTGTGGTCGGCCACTTCGGTCACGGGCAAGCCGGCATCGGCCAGCAGCTTGGCGGTGCCGCCGGTGGACAGCAGCTTGATGCCCAGCGCATGCAGCGCTTGCGCGAATTCGAGGATGCCGGTTTTGTCGGAGACGGAGATGAGTGCGGTCTGGGCCATGGAATATGCCGTGGAGTTATTTCAAAAGTTTGTGTTCAACCAGCTTCTTGCGAAGCGTGTTGCGATTCAGGCCCAACCATTGCGCGGCCTTCGACTGGTTGCCCTCGGCGCGCGTCATCACGACGTCGAGCAGGGGTTTCTCGACCACCCGCACCAGCATCTCGTACATGCCGTCGGGCTCGGTGCCGCGCAAATCGCGAAAGTAGCTGTCCAGACTGGTGCGCACGCAGTCCTCGATGTGTTTCTTGCTCATGCTTTTTCTTCTCTTCTTCTCTCTCAATCAGCGGCGCAGGCCGCCTCCTCTTCACCTGACAGCTCTTCGGCCGCCTGGTGCACGGGCATGCGGTCCATGCGGTCCGCCAACCCGTCGAAATAATCGCCGACCGCGCGCAGTTGCGCCGTCGAGTCTTCGATGGTGTTCATCCGTGCGCGAAAGGCTTCCCCGTCCGGCAGCGTACGCACATACCAGCCGATGTGCTTGCGCGCCGTGCGCACGCCGCTGAACTCTCCGTACAGCGCGTAGTGCTCCACCAGGTGGTCGAGCAGCAGGCGGCGAACCTCGGCAACCAAGGGCGGTGCAAGGTGCGTGCCGGTATCCAGGAAATGAGAGATCTCGCGAAAGATCCAGGGCCGCCCCTGTGCGGCGCGGCCGATCATCACCGCGTCGGCGCCAGTGGCCGCGAGCACGTCGCGCGCTTTCTCGGGCGAGCGGATGTCGCCGTTGGCCACCACCGGCACGCGCACCGCGGACTTCACGGCAGCAATCGTGTCGTACTCTGCGTTGCCCTTGTAGCCCTGCTCGCGCGTGCGGCCGTGCACGGTGAGCATCTGCACGCCGGCGGATTCGAAATCGCGCGCGAGCTTCACCGCGTTGCGGTGCTCTTCGCTCCAGCCGGTGCGCATCTTGAGCGTGACCGGCACGTTGAAGGGCCGGGCCGCATCGACCACGGCGCGCACGATCTCCAGCGCCAGGGGCTCGTCGCGCATCAGCGCAGAACCGGCCCACTTGTTGCAGACCTTCTTGGCCGGGCAACCCATGTTGATGTCGATGATCTGCGCGCCGCGCTCGATGTTGTAGACCGTGGCCTCGGCCATCATGGCCGCATCGGTGCCGGCGATCTGCACCGCAATGGGGCCCGGTTCGCCGTCGTGGTTGGCGCGGCGCGATGTCTTGAGCGTGTTCCAGAGTTCCTTGCGCGAGGTGACCATCTCGCTGACCGCGTAGCCCGCACCGAGCGCGCGGCACAGCATGCGGAAGGGCCGGTCCGTCACGCCGGCCATGGGCGCGACGAACAGCCGGTTTTCCAGCGTGTGGGTGCCGATCTGCAAGGTCATGAGAGGGAAGGTGTCGCGCGTTCGGCTGCTGAAAAATGAGGCACGATTGTAGCCACGCGGCGTTTCGTCGACTGAAACGATTTGCGCCCGGGGTACCGGCGCAAACACCCTTGTGCACGGCGCTTTTTCCGACCGCGATCTGAAAAGGCACTGCCTATACTGCGTCGACTCATTTCACTTTATGCAAGCCTGGCTCGACGCTCTTCTCGCGCTACTCGCGCTTCCGCAGTACGGACTCTCCACGCTGTTCATTGCGGCCTTCGTCTCGGCAACGCTGTTGCCGGTGGGCTCCGAGCCGATTCTTTTCGGTCTGCTCAAGCTCAATCCCGACATGTTCTGGCCGGCCATTGCGGTGGCAACGGTGGGCAACACGCTGGGCGGTGCGGTCGACTGGGGAATGGGCTACGGCGCGCACAAGGTGGCCGACAAATACTCGCACTCGAAACATCATGTGCGCGTATTGGGCTGGCTGGAACGGCTCGGCCCGAAGGCATGTCTTTTGAGTTGGCTGCCGATCGTGGGCGATCCGCTGTGCGCGGTGGCGGGCTGGCTCAAGCTGCCCTTCTGGCCATGCCTGGGCTACATGGCGATCGGGAAGTTCCTGCGCTATGTCAGCATGACGGTCGCGCTTCTCTACGTGTTTCCGTCGTGACGCCGCCGCTGCAACTTCAGCTCAGGAGGCCGTAGGGGCCGCCGCGTTCCAGTGCGCGCTGGTAGGCAGGGCGCGCATGGATGCGCTGCAGGTATGCCATCAACCTGGGCCGCTTCGCATCGAGGCCGCCGCGCGCCTGCGCGGCTTCGACCGGGAAGCTCATCTGGATGTCGGCGCCCGTGAATTCGTTGCCGGCGAACCACTCGCCCTTGCCGAGTTCGGCCTCCATGAAATTCAGGTGGCTCTCGATGTTCGGCGTGACGATGGCCGCCTTGGCCTTGCCGGCAATCATCTTGGCGATCGGCTTCGCGAAGAATGGCATCTTGCCGTTCTCGATCTTGTCGAACACCAACTTGAGCAGCAGCGGTGACATGGCCGAGCCTTCCGCGAAATGCAGCCAGTAGCGATAGCGCACAGCCTCCGGCGTGCCCGGCGCGGGCGCCAGCCGGCCATTGCCATGGCGCTCGATCAGCGTCTCGATCACGGCGCCCGATTCCGCCAGCGCAAGACCGTCGTCCGTCGTCACCACCGGCGACTTGCCAAGCGGATGAACGGCCCGCAGCGAAGCGGGCGCCAACATGGTCTGCGGATCGCGCTGGTAGTGAACGATCTCGTAGGGCAGCCCGAGTTCTTCGAGAAGCCAGAGCACGCGCTGCGAGCGCGAGTTGTTGAGGTGATGGACGGTGAGCATGTGGCGAGCTTTACGAGCTGAAGAGGAAGTTCATCACGTCGCCATCCTTGACGACGTATTCCTTGCCTTCCGAACGCATCTTGCCCGCATCCTTCGCACCCTGTTCGCCCTTGAAGGCGATGTAGTCCTCGAAGGCGATGGTCTGGGCACGGATGTAGCCTTTTTCGAAGTCGCCGTGGATCACGCCGGCGGCCTGGGGGCCGGTGTCGCCGATGTGGATGGTCCAGGCGCGCACTTCCTTCACGCCGGCGGTGAAGTAGGTCTGCAGGCCCAAGAGCTTGAAGGCCGCACGGATCAGGCGGTTGAGGCCCGGCTCGTCCTGGCCGATTTCGGCGAGGAACATCTTCTTGTCCTCGTCGTCCATCTCGGCCAGATCGGCTTCGATCTTGGCGCAGATGGCGACCACCGGCGCGCCCTGCTTGGCTGCATATTCGCGCAGCCGGTCCAGGTACGGGTTGTTCTCGAAGCCGTCTTCCGCCACGTTGCCGACGAACATCGCGGGCTTGGCGGTGATGAGCGTGAACGACTTGACCAGCGGCAACTCTTCCTTCGTGAACTCGAGCGCGCGCACCGGCGTGTTCTCGTTCAGCGCGGCCTGGCAGCGCTCGAGCAGCCCGACGAGCTTTTGCGCATCCTTGTCGCCCGAGCGCGCCACCTTGGTGTGGCGGTGCAATGCCTTCTCGACCGTGGCAAGGTCGGCCAGGCAGAGCTCGGTCTGGATCACTTCGATGTCGGAGATGGGGTCGACCTTGCCGGCCACGTGGATCACGTTGTCGTCGTCGAAGCAGCGCACCACGTTCACCGTGGCGTCGGTTTCGCGGATGTGCGCGAGAAACTTGTTGCCCAGGCCTTCGCCCGTGCTGGCGCCGGCCACCAGGCCGGCAATGTCGACGAATTCGACGATGGCGGGCACCACGCGCTCGGGCTTCACGATCTCGCTGAGCTGCGCGAGCCGCGGATCGGGCACTTCCACCACGCCCACGTTGGGCTCGATGGTGCAGAAGGGATAGTTCTCCGCTGCGATGCCGGCCTTGGTCAACGCATTGAAAAGGGTGGATTTACCGACGTTGGGCAGGCCGACGATGCCGCATTGCAAACTCATGGGGGGTCCTCTTGGGTAACCGGCGATTTTAAGGGAGGCGGTCCGGGACGCGGTTTCGCTCCAAAGGCCGGCGTTTTTGGGGACGAACCGGGATCAGGGTTAAACCCGATTAGCAAACGTTTGCGCAAACGTTTTCGTTGGTTAACATCGGCACCCCGGCTTTGGACCGGCGCACCCGCTCAACCCCTCAGGAGACAACACCCATGAAGTTCACCCGCCGTACGCTGCAAAGCGCAGCCGCCCTGACGCTGCTGGGCGCCCTTGCTGCCTCGCCCGCCCTCGCGCAGGACAAGCCCAAGGTCGCGCTGGTCATGAAGTCGCTGGCCAACGAATTCTTCCGCACGATGGAAGATGGCGCCAAGGCGCACCAGAAATCGCACGCCTCGCAGTACACCCTGGTGGCCAACGGCATCAAGGACGAGACCGACACGGCGGCCCAGATCAAGATGGTCGAGCAAATGATGGCGCAGAAGATCAACGCGCTGGTCATCGCGCCGGCCGATTCGAAGGCGCTGGTGCCGGTGGTCAAGGCCGCGATCGACCGCGGCATCCTGGTGGTCAACATCGACAACCAGTTCGACACGGCCGCACTGAAGGAAAAGGGCATCCAGGTGCCTTTCGTCGGCCCCGACAACCGTGCCGGCGCCAAGCTGGTCGGCGACGAGCTGGCCAAGAGCCTGAAGGCCGGCGACAAGGTCGGCATCATCGAAGGCGTGTCGACTACCTTCAATGCCCAGCAGCGCACCCTCGGCTACCAGGACGCCATGAAGGCCGCCGGCGTGACGGTGGTGGGCGTGCAGTCGGGCCAGTGGGAAATCGACAAGGGCAACACGGTGGCGGCCGGCATGATGCGCGAGCACCCGGACCTCAAGGCGCTGCTCGCGGGCAACGACAGCATGGCGCTCGGCGCGGTCGCGGCGGTCAAGGCCGCCGGCAAGACCGGCAAGGTGCTGGTGGTGGGCTACGACAACATCGGTGCCATCAAGCCGATGCTGAATGACGGCCGCGTGCTCGCCACGGCCGACCAGTTCGCAGCCAAGCAGGCGGTGTTCGGCATCGAGACCGCGCTCAAGGCGCTGGCCGAGAAGAAGCCGCAGTCGAGCATGCCCGCCGAAGTGAAGACCGACGTGGTGCTGGTCACCAAGACTTCCGCAAAGTAAGAAAAAGGCCGACGTTGAACGCACCTGCCGACACCATGAATGCCGGCCTTGCCGTCCCCGTGCTCTCGCTGAGCGCGCTCGGCAAGGACTATGCGGCGCCGGTGCTCGACGACGTTTCTCTTGTACTGAATGCCGGCGAAGTGCTCGCGCTCACGGGCGAGAACGGGGCCGGCAAGAGCACGCTGTCGAAAATCGTCTGCGGTCTCGTGCAACCGACGCGCGGCCAGATGCTGCTCGACGGCGCACCGTTCCAGCCCGCATCGCGCCGCGATGCCGAACGCCTGGGCGTGCGCATGGTCATGCAGGAACTGGGGTTGGTCACCACGCTGTCGGTGGCCGAGAACCTGCTGCTCGACCGGCTGCCCAACCAGACCGGCTGGATCCGCCGCGGCAAATTGCACGAGCTGGCCGCGCGCCAGCTCGCCAAGATCGGCATGCAGAACATCGACCCGGCCACGCCCGTGGCGCGGCTGGGCATCGGCCAGCAGCAGATGGTCGAGATCGCGCGCAACCTGCAGGACGACACGCGCGTGCTGGTGCTCGACGAGCCCACCGCCATGCTCACGCCGCGCGAAACCTCGCATCTGTTCGAGCAGATCGAACTGCTGAAGGCGCGCGGCGTGGCCATCGTCTATGTGTCGCACCGCCTCGAAGAGCTGCAGCGCATCGCGGACCGCGTGGCGGTGCTGCGCGACGGGCGCCTGGTGGACGTGCGCGCCATGGCCGGCGTGCGCGAATCCGAGCTGGTGCAGCGCATGGTGGGCCGTGCGGTGCACGAGCACGAAGGGCGCGACCGCCGCGTGGCCGGACCGGTGCTGCTGAGCGCGCGCGGCATCGGCCGCGCACAGGTCGTGCGTGACGTCGACATCGACCTGCGCGCGGGCGAAGTCATGGGCCTCGCAGGCCTGGTCGGCTCCGGCCGGACCGAACTGGTGCGGCTGCTGTTCGGTGCCGACCGCGCCGACCGCGGTGAAATTCTTCTTTACGACGGCACATCCAATGCGGAGCCGGTGCAGCGCGCCCGCAAGGGCTGGCGCTCGCCGATGCAGGCGATCCGCGCGGGCATCGGCCTGGTGACCGAAGACCGCAAGTCGCAAGGGCTGCTGCTCACGCAATCGATCCGCGTCAATGCCACGCTGAGCGACCTGGGCGCCATTTCGCGCGCGGGCTGGCTGCAGCGCGCCAGGGAGCGCGGCATTGCGCGGCGCCTGGTGGAACTGCTGCGCATCCGCTCTCGCAGCATCGAGCAGCCGGTGGCCACATTGAGCGGCGGCAACCAGCAGAAGGTGGTGTTCGCGCGCTGGCTGCACCGCGAATGCAAGGTGCTGCTGCTCGACGAGCCCACGCGCGGCGTGGACGTCGGCGCGCGCGCCGATCTCTATGCCGAACTCGACCGCATGACCGACGCCGGCAAGGCGCTGCTGATGGTGTCGAGCGACCTGCGCGAGCTGATGGCCATGTGCGACCGCATCGGCGTGATGAGCGCCGGCCGGCTGGTCGCGGTGTTCGAGCGCGGCCAGTGGAGCGAGCAATCGCTGCTCGCCGCCGCATTCACCGACGCGGCAGGACGCGCCGCCGCCGCCGCGACCCCGACGGCGGGATCCGCCATTTCCGATTCGAATCCGGCCCAGCCGGCCACCGCCGACACACCATGAACGCAGTCGCTCCGACATCTGCCACGACATCCGCCCCGCCCTCCGCTCTCAAGGGCCAGCTGGGCACCTACCTTGGCCTGACCGTCGTGCTCGTGGGCATGGTCGCGCTCTTCGGCACGCTGAGCGAATATTTCTTCACGCGCGAAACCTTCATCTCGATTGCCAACGAAATTCCCGCGCTGGCGGTGATGGCGGTCGGCATGACCTTCGTGCTGATCATCGCGGGCATCGATCTCTCGGTGGGCTCGGTGCTTGCGCTCAGCGCAGCCGTCACGGCCGCAGCCATCCTCCAGTGGAAGCTCTCGGTGCCGGTGGCTGCCGCGCTGGGACTTGCCACGGGGCTGGTGTGCGGCACCGTCACGGGTGCCGTGTCGGTCGCGTGGCGGCTGCCGAGCTTCATCGTCTCCCTGGGCATGCTCGAAGCGGTGCGCGGCGGCGCCTACCTGGTGACCGATTCGCGCACGCAGTACGTGGGCGACGCCATCTCGGGCCTTGCCGCGCCGTGGGTCGGCGGCATCTCCGCGGCCTTCGTGCTCGCGGTGGTGCTGGTGGCCGTTGGCCAGCTGGTGCTCACGCGCACGGTCTTCGGCCGGCACGTGGTGGGCATCGGCACCAATGAAGAAGCCATGCGGCTCGCGGGCATCGATCCGCGGCCGATCCGGATCATCGTGTTTGCGGCCACGGGCCTCCTGGCCGGGCTGGCGGGACTGATGCAGTCGGCGCGGCTCGAAGCGGCCGACCCCAATGCTGGTGTCGGCATCGAGCTGCAGGTGATCGCGGCCGTGGTCATCGGCGGCACCAGCCTCATGGGCGGGCGCGGCTCGGTGGTCAACACCTTCTTCGGCGTGCTCATCATCGCGGTGCTCGAGGCCGGGCTCGCGCAGGTGGGTGCCAGCGAGCCGAGCAAACGCATCATCACGGGCGCGGTCATCGTGGTTGCGGTGATCATCGACACCCTGCGCCAGCGCCGCGCCGATCGCCGCCTGGCCTGAAGCTGCAAACAAGGAAGGGGAACACGCCATGGCCACCATCAAGGACGTCGCACTGCGCGCGGGGGTTTCGGTTACCACCGTCTCGCATGTGGTCAACGACACGCGCCATGTGAGCGCGAAGGGGCGCGAGCGCGTGCAAGAGGCCATCCGCGAACTGGGCTACGTGCCCAACGCCATGGCGCGCAGCCTCAAGAGCAACACCACGTCGACGCTCGGCATGCTGATTCCGAACAGCTCGAACCCCTACTTCGCCGAGATCGTGCGCATCGTGGAAGACCGCTGCTTCGGCGCCGGCTACACGCTGGTGCTGTGCAACACCGACGACGAGCCCCACCGCCAGAGCGTGTACCTTCAGGTGCTGGCGGAGCGCCGCATCGACGGCCTGATCGTGGTGTCGACCGGGGCCGGCGACGACGATTCGCTCGTCACGCAGTTGCACGGGCTGCGCATTCCGACCGTGCTGGTCGACCGCGAGATTGCAGACCCGGCCTGCGACCTGGTGGAAACGGCCCACATGCAGGGCGGCCTGCTCGCTGTGCGGCACCTGCTGTCGCTCGGCCACAAGCGCATTGCCTGCATCGGCGGACCGGTGGGCGTGATGCCGAGCGAGCAGCGCATCGAGGGCTGGCGCATGGCGCTGGCCGAAGCCGGCGCCACACCGAACGCCGACGCGCTGCTGTGGCGCGGCGGCTTCACGAGCCAGGGCGGCTACGAGGCGATGCACGCCATCCTGCGCACCGAGCACGCACCCTCGGCCGTGTTCGTCTGCAACGACCTGATGGCCATCGGCGCCCTGCGCGCCGCGCATGAAAGCGGCGTGCACGTGCCGGACGACCTCTCGATCGTCGGCTTCGACGACATCGAGCTTTCGGCCTACACCAGCCCGCCGCTCACCACCGTGGCGCAGCCCAAGGAGCGCATCGGCGCACTGGCGGTCGACATGCTGCTGGAGCGCGTGGGCGGCAAGCGGCGCGATGCGCGCAAGGTGGTGCTGCAGCCCGAACTGCGCGTGCGCGCCTCGACCGCACGGCATGCGAGCTTCCGCGAAGTCCCCTCCCCTTCTTCTTCGTCCGCGCCTTCGTCCGAGACGCCATCAACGGCCAACCAAAAGTCCCGCGCCCCGTGAGCTCAACGCCTCCTTCTTCTTCCAGCGCCGCCCAGCCGCCGCGCATCGTGGTGCTCGGCAGCCTGAACATGGACATCGTGCTGCGCGTGCCGCATGCGCCGGCCGCGGGCGAAACCCTGCAGGGCCATTCGATCAACCACATTCCGGGCGGCAAGGGCGCCAACCAGGCCGTGAGCTGCGCGCGCGAAGGCGGCCGCGTGGCCATGATCGGCTGCGTCGGCAACGACGCGCATGGGCAGGCACTGCGCGATGCGCTCACGCAGGACGGCATCGACACCGCCGCGCTGCGCACCGACGACGCCGAGCCCACGGGCACGGCGTTGATCCTGGTGGAAGACAGCGGCCAGAACCGCATCGTGATAGTCCCCGGCGCCAACGCGCAGGTCGAAATCGACGAGGCCGCGCTGCGGCATCAGCTGCAGGGTGCGGCCTTCCTGGTCGCGCAGTTCGAGACGCCGATGGACCAGGTGGCGCGCGCCATCTCGGTGGCGCACGGCGCAGGCTGCAAGGTGCTGCTCAACCCGTCGCCGGTGCAGCCCATCGCCGAGCCGCTGTGGCCGCGCATCGACACGCTGGTCGTCAACGAGATCGAGGCGCAGGCGTTGTGCGGCCAGGCGGCCGACAGCCCCCAGGAAGCCGCGCTGGCCGGCCAGGCCCTGCGTGCCAAGGGTATTGCGCGCGTGGTCGTCACGCTGGGGGCACGCGGCGCCGTGGCCATCGATGCCGACGGGGCTCGCCACCATCCGGCGCCCCAGGTGCGGGCGGTCGACACCACCGCCGCCGGCGACACCTTCCTCGGCGCGCTGGCTGTTGCATTGGGCGATGGCCAGGCATTCGACGAAGCGGTGCGCCTGGGCATCCGCGCGGCTGCGCTGTGTATCCAGCGGCCCGGCGCCCAGCCCTCCATTCCGCAGCGCGCTGCCGTGCTGCAGAGCCCCATGCCTCCCGACTGGATCGCGCTGTGAAACGTACGGCCTTGCTCAACTCCGACCTCTCGCAGGTGATCGCCTCGATGGGCCATGGCGACATGCTGGTGATCGGCGATGCCGGCCTGCCGATTCCCGACGGCCCCCGGCGCATCGACCTGGCCGTGACGCGCGGCGTGCCGCTGCTTGCCGACGTGTTGCAGGCCGTGCTGTCCGAGATGCAGGTCGAAGGCGTGGTGGTGGCGGACGAGGCGCTGAACGGCGCGAAAGCCCTGCCCGCCTGGTATCCGCAGTCGCTCGGCATTGCGCCGCAGACCGTGTCGCATGAGGAGTTCAAGCGCCGCAGCGCGAAGGCCCGCGCCATCGTGCGCACGGGCGAATGCACGCCCTACGCCAACATCATGCTGATTGCCGGCGTTGCATTTGGCTAACCCGGCTGGCTCTACTATTTATTCGAAGCGGTAGTTCGCGCCCACGGCCTGCCCGACCTTGAGCATGTGCTCCACGCCCTGCAGCACGATGCAGTTCATGCCGAAGGTGATGCGCCCGTCGACGCGCGCATCGGCGCGGTAGGTGCGCAGCATGTCGCCGACCTCGGGGCTGCTCACGGCGGTGGCCGGGTCGATGTCGGGAACCGGGCAGCGCGTGCAGGGCTTGACCGGCTTGAGCTCGGCCTCGCCTTCGTTCGTCGCGATGTGCAGCGCATCGACCCTGTCTTCGTCGTGCGACTCGATGCCGGCCAGCACGATGTTCGGCCGGAAGCGCTCGATGCCGACCGCATCGTGGCCCGCGGCAGCCAGCCGCTCGTTGAGTTCGGCCAGCGAGCCCTCGCTGGCCACCAGCAGCGGATAGCCATCGGCGAACTGGTTCGTCGCCTCGATGCCGCCGGTCCATTGCAGGCTCGACAGGCGCTTGTGCTCGGGGTCGAAGCGCACCAGGCGCAGCGCCTGCAGCTGGCCCGGTTCGGAGAGAAAATCGCTGAACCACTGGGCGGCGATGTCGCCCATGTCGTAGGCGGCCACGTCGTCTTTCCAGACGCGCACGCGCACCGGCTTCTCGACCCGGTCGAAGGCCAGGTGCAGGGCCAGCATGCCCGGCGCGCGGAGCACCACTTCCGTGTGCTTCATCTGTGGCCGGATCAGCGCCATGCGCGGCAACTGCCGCTGGGTGACGAACTCGCCCTGGGCGTCGACCACCATCCAGGCACGGTCGAACTCGAGGCCGGTTTCGGTCAGCAGCGCCTCGGGGAGCTCCACCCCCGCGCACGATTTGACGGGGTAGACGAACAGGCGCGCAATGGTTGCCTCGAGGTCGAAAACTGGCTGTGGCACGTGGAGGTTCCTTGGAATTCGGCAGCGATTGTCCCGCATCGTCCTTGTGGTGGGCATAGTTCTTACAATGGCCCGATGGCCCTTTCCCCTGAAGTTTGCATACGCGGCGCCGGCATCGTGGGCCGCACGCTGGCCCTGCTGCTGGCGCGCGAGCGCGTGCGCGTCGCGCTGGTGGTTCCGCCCGCCACGGCGGGCAAGGAAGACATCCGGGCCTACGCGCTCAACACGGCCTCCCGCACTTTGTTGGAATCGCTGCGCGCCTGGCCCGATGCGGCCCACGCAACGCCGGTGCGCGAAATGCTCGTGAACGGCGACGAAGGCGGCCGCGTGCAGTTCAGCGCCGTGCGCCAGAAGGTCGACGCACTGGCCTGGATCGTCGACGTGCCGGCGCTCGAGCAGCAGCTGGCCGATGCGGTCCGCTTCCAGCCCCAGGTCGAGGTGGTGTCCGAGCCCGTTGCCGCGCCGCTCACGGTGGTGTGCGAGGGCAAGGCCAGCGCCACGCGCGACGCACTCGGCGTGAGCTACGCCGTCACCCGCTATCCGCAGCATGCGATTGCGGCGCGGCTCGAAGCGGCGCAGTCGCACGACGGCGTTGCGCATCAGTGGTTCAACGACCACGGCGAGGTGCTGGCCCTGCTGCCGATGGGCGGCGTGCACAGCCGCTCGCTTGCGCTGGTGTGGTCGGTCGACCAGCTTCGCGCCCCCACGCTGCTGGCGCAGAGTGCCGATGAATTCAACGCCGCCGTGAGCGAGGCCAGCCACGGCGTGCTCGGCACTCTTCACCTCACGAGCGAGCGCGCCGCCTGGCCGCTGTCGCGCGCCATTGCCGACCGATGGACGGGCACCATGCCCCAGGCTAAGGGTGCGTCGCAAGCGCCGTCGCAAACCTGGGCACTGGCCGGCGACGCCGCCCACACGGTGCATCCGCTGGCGGGCCAGGGCCTCAATCTCGGCCTGGCCGATGCGGCCATGCTGGCCGACGTGATCAAGCACCGCGACTACTGGCGCAGTGTGGGCGACCCGCGCCTGCTGCGCCGCTACGAGCGCGCCCGCCGCGCCGACGTGCTGCAGATGAGCCTCGCCACCGACGGCCTGCAGCAACTTTTTTCGCACAGCATGGGTCCGCTGCCCGTGCTGCGCAACTGGGGCATGCGCGGCTTCGACCGCACGCGCCTCCTCAAGCATTGGATCGCCAACCAGGCGATGGGCTTGAAGGCATGAATCCATCGACCGGACTTTCCATGAAACTCGTACGCAACCTTCTTCTCGCCGCCTGCACGCTGGGTGCGGCCGTCGCGGCCCTTGCCGGCGAAGCCGAGATCCGCAAGAACCTTCCGGCGCGCATTCCGCAGTTTCCGGCCATCGACGAGGTCACCAAGTCGCCGCTGCCGGGCCTCTATGAAGTGCGCGTGAACGGCTTCCAGATCTACTACACCGACGAGCAGGGCAACTACCTGCTGCAGGGCAACCTGATCGACGTGAAGGCACGCAAGAACCTGACCGAGGAACGCGTCGAGAAGCTCAGCGAAGTCTCCTTCGACAAGCTGCCCGTGAACGACGCCATCAAGATCGTGCGTGGCAACGGCAAGCGCAAGCTCGCGGTGTTCGAAGACCCGAACTGCGGCTACTGCAAGCGCTTCGAAAAGGACATGAAGGCCGTCGACAACGTCACCGTCTACCTGTTCCTGTACCCCGTGCTCGGGCCCGATTCGGCCGTGAAGTCGCGCGACATCTGGTGCAGTAAGGACAAGGGCAAGGCCTGGGGCGACTGGATGGAAACCAGCGCCAAGCCCGCCACCGCGGCGAGCAGCTGCGACGTGGCCGCGCTCCAGCGCAACGTGGAGTTCGGGCGCAAGTACAACATCACCGGCACGCCCACGCTGATCTTCAGCGACGGCACCCGCGCCCCGGGCGCCATTCCCGCGGAGCAGGTCGAGAAGCAACTCACCGCTTCCAAGAACTGATGGCCGCGCCAGCCGTCTCGCGGCGCGCAGTGGCTGCGCCGGCCGCCGCAGTGCGCTACCGCGTCGAATGCGCGGACCTGCACGCGCACCTCTTCGCCGTCACCCTGACCATCGAGGCACCTTCGGCGCAACAGCGCGTGGCACTGCCGGTGTGGATTCCGGGCAGCTACCTGGTGCGCGAGTTCGCCAAGAACCTGCAGGGCCTGCGCGCCACGCAGGGGCGCCGCAAGCCCGTGCTGACGCAACTCGACAAATGCAGCTGGCAGATCGATTGCGTGCCGGGCCAGCCATTGGTGCTGCACTACCAGGTCTGCGCCTACGACAACTCGGTGCGCACCGCCTGGCTCGACGCCGAGCGCGGCTTCTTCAACGGCACGAGCCTCTGCCTGCGGGTCGAAGGCCAGACGGAAGCGCCGCATGCGCTCGAGATCGTCGCGCCTGCGCCTTCGGCCGACGGCGCGCGCTGGTCGTGCGCCACCGCCCTCGTGCCCTCGAAGATCGACAAGCACGGCTTCGGCCGCTACCTGGCCGCCGGCTATGACGAACTGGCCGACAGCCCGGTCGAGATGGGCGCCTTCTGGAGCGCCGAATTCGAAGCCTGTGGCGTGCCGCACCGCTTCGTCATCGCGGGGGCCGCGGCCTCCTTCGACGGTGAACGCCTGATCGCCGACACGCAGGCCATCTGCGAAGCCGAGATCCGCTTCTGGCACGGCGACAAGGCCGGCAAGCGCGGCGGGCCCAAGCCGCCGATCGACCGCTACGTTTTCATGCTCAACGCAGTCGACGACGGCTACGGCGGGCTCGAGCACCGGCACTCCACCGCGCTGATCTGCAACCGGCGCGACCTGCCGCAGCGCGGCACGAAGAAGCAGCCCGAGGGCTACACCACGCTGATGGGCCTCATCAGCCACGAGTACTTCCACACCTGGAACGTCAAGCGCATGCGGCCCGCGGAGTTTGCGCACTACGACTACAGCCGCGAGAACTACACGCACATGCTGTGGTTCTTCGAAGGCTTCACCAGCTACTACGACGACCTGCTGCTGCGCCGCGCCGGGCGCATCGACGACGCGGGGTACCTGCGCCTGCTCAACAAGACCATCAACCAGGTGCTGCAGACGCCGGGCCGGCTGGTCCAGTCGGTGGCCGACGCGAGCTTCGACGCCTGGGTCAAGTACTACCGGCAGGACGAGCAGACGCCCAACAGCACCGTCAGCTACTACACCAAGGGCGCACTGGTGGCGCTGTGCTTCGACCTCACCCTGCGCCGCGAAGGCAAGGGCACGCTAGACGACGTGATGCGTCTCCTGTGGACCCAAGGCGACGGCGGCCCGATCAGCGAAGCCGACGTGGCGGCCGCGCTCGAAGCCGTGGGCGGCCGCTCGTATGCGGAGGAACTGGCGCAGTGGGTGCATGCGACCGACGAGCTGCCGCTCGCGGAGCTGCTGCGCGCGCACGGCGTTGCAGCGCTCGAAGACCCTTCGCAGCCGGCGCAGGCCCTCGGCCTGCGCGTGGCCGAAGCCAACGGCAGCGTTCAGATCAAGGTGGTGCTGCGCGGCGGCGCGGCCGAAAAGGCGGGCTTCTCGGCGCATGACGAATGGATCGGCGTCGAGCTGCCGGCGGTCGGCAAGAAGGGCCAGCAACGGCCCGCGCAGGCCTGGCGCATCGCCAAGCTCGACGACCTGGCGCTGTATCTGGGCGATGCCGCGCGCTGCACCGCGCTGGTGGCACGCGACCGCAAGCTGCTCCGGCTGCCGCTGGTGCGGCCGGAGGGCGCCACCACGTGGCGGCTGTTCCTGCACGACGCCACGAAAGTCGCCTCCTGGCTCATGCCCGGCGCGCGGCGCTGATCGCGCTTCCGGCAGCACGGCGTGCCGGGGCTGGGTATAGTGAACCGCGTTTTTTCCTTCCCCCGGAGACACCCATGAGCTACGAAAACATCGAAGTGCGGACCGAAGCAGGCAAGGTCGGCATCATCACCCTCAACCGGCCCAAGGCCCTGAATGCGCTGAACGATGCGCTGATGACCGAGCTGGGCACCGCGCTCAAGGCCTTCGACGCCGACGAAGCCATCGGCTGCATCATCCTCACGGGCAGCGAGCGCGCCTTTGCGGCCGGCGCCGACATTGCCGCGATGGCCAAGTACAGCTTCATCGACACCTACAAGGGCGACTACATCACGCGCAACTGGGAAACCATCCGCTCGATCCGCAAGCCGGTGATCGCGGCCGTGAGCGGCTTCGCGCTGGGCGGCGGCTGCGAGCTCGCGATGATGTGCGACTTCATCATCGCGGCCGACAACGCCAAGTTCGGCCAGTCCGAGATCAAGATCGGCGTGATCCCAGGCGCCGGCGGCACGCAGCGCCTGCCGCGCGCGGTGGGCAAGAGCAAGGCGATGGACATGGCGCTCACCGCCCGCATGATGGATGCGGCCGAGGCCGAGCGCGCGGGGCTCGTGAGCCGCGTGGTGCCTTATGAAAAACTCGCCGACGAAGCGCTCGGCGCGGCGCTGGTCATTGCGGGCTACTCGCAGATCGCGGTGATGGCGGCCAAGGAGTCGGTCAACCGGGCCTTCGAGAGCGGCCTCTCCGACGGCGTGATGTTCGAGCGCCGGCTGTTCCATGCGCTGTTCGCCACGGCCGACCAGAAGGAAGGCATGGACGCCTTCCTGGGCAAGCGCCAACCCGATTTCAAGAACGCCTGAACCTCATCCTCTGAGGAGAGCGGGCGCAGCGCGCCTGCCAGGGCGCTACTGGCGCGCGAGAAGCGCCCGCAACGCTGCGAGGGTCGATGCCGGTGGCGTGCCGACCGTTGCGCCGCCACCCTGCCCCGCTTGTGGTGTCCAGCGCACCTGGTCGCCCGCGAACTCGAGCACTGCGAGCAGCGTGGCGCCGCGGTACAACTCCAGCCGCGCATCGACCGGCGCGGCCAGTTCGGCCCCCGGCGCCGTGGCCGAACGCGCGACCGCATTCACCAGCGCGGCCAGCCCCTCCGTATCGCCTCGCGCCTGGCGCACGCCCTGCCCGGCGCGCATCAGGTTCAGGGAGGTCCACCGGTCCAGCGCAGAAAACGCCGATGTGTCTTCCGGGCCGGCCTTGGCCGCGGCGGGCGCGGGCGCGCGGGCAGCGGGAGCCTGGCGCAAGGTGCCGGAAGCCTCGGTATTGGCACTGGCACTGCGCTGAGCGGCTGACAGGCCCGCAGAAGCGCTGCTGTCGGCCGACTCGCGCGTCGGGGGCGGAGCGGCTGGTGCCACGGCGGCGGCCTCGGGCGCGCCTGAGGCATCGCGGCTTCGCTGCCGGCTTTCCGGTTCGTTTTCTTCGCGTCGCTCCTCGGTGCGTGGGAACGCCCGTGGCGCAGGTGCGGATTGCTCGGCCATCGGTGCTGGCGGCGCAGGCGCAGCCGCAATGACCGGCGCAGGCGCGGCCGGCTTGTCGGAGGGCACTGGTGCCGGTGCCGTTCGGCGCACCGCCTCCTCTCTTCGTTGGACCGGCTCTCCGCTCGCCGCGCCTCGCACCGCTTCGGCCGCAGGCTGCGCCGGAGCCGGCGCTGGCGCTGGCGCTGGCGCGGGAGGAACAGGGGCCGGCGCCGGAGCGGACGCGGCAGGAGGCGCGGAGGCAACCCCGGCTTCTCCGTCGAGCCGCGCATCGGGCACGGGCTCGCGGTGCCAGAGCACGGTGACGAAAGCCGCCACGAGCATGGTGGCAAAGGCGGCATTCCACGGCATGCGGGCATGCGTTTCGCCACCACCGAACAGCCGGCGCCACCACGGCGCGGCCACCACAGGCGCCGTCGCGGGCACGGTCGCAAGGTTGTGCGCCATCTTCCGGATCGCGTCACGGGTATGCGGGGCGGGCAGCGCGTCGCGGTCCGGCGCATGGTCCAGCGCGCGGCGCAACACGGGGTCGCGCAGCGCGCCGTCGTCGCCGTCGAATTCCGGGGTGTTGTTCTCGCCGCCGCCGTTGCTCATGCGCGCTGCTCCAGAACCGACAGGTAGCGTTCCATGCAGCCACGCAATTTCTGCAGGCCGTAGCGCAGGCGGCTGCGCACGGTCTCGAAGCCGAGCCCCAGGCTGGCCGCGAGCGCTTCGACGGTCAGGCCGTCTTCATGGTGCAGCAGGAAGGCGGCACGCTGCTCGGCCGGCAGTTCGTCGAGGCAGGCCAGCAGGCGCCGGCCGGCGGCGCGCCAGAACGCGAGCTCTTCGGCCGACGGATGCGCCGCGGCATCGAGGGCCGCGCCGCGCACGCCGCGGTCGAGCGTGGGTACTGCGTCGTCGCCATCGTCGGGGTGGGCATCGAGCGCCACTTCGCGCCCGCTCACGCGCAGGCGGTCCATGGCCACGTTGTGCGCGATGGTGAAGGCCCAGGTGCGCCACGCGGCGCCCTGGGGCGAGAAGCTGTCGCGCGCGGAAATGATGCGCACCCAGGTGTCCTGGAACACCTCGTCGGCCTGCGCGGCCAGCCGGGCGCCCAACAGCCGCTTGACGAAGCGGAACAGCCCGCCCTCGTGGCGCGCGTAAAGCACGTCGAACGCCGCGCCGTCGCCCTGCGCGTACGCCAGCATCAGCTGGTCGTCGGGCATGGCGTCGCGCTCGGTGGCGGCTTTGGAGGAAGGGGCGCGGGGCAGCGCAGACATCGGCGGATTTTCACCCGGGCTTGTACGGTCGGCGGACCGCTTCGGGGTTGAGCGTCGCAAAAAAGACACCGCATCCGGCGCGTCGGCTTGATCCAGGTCCCGCGGCCTGCGCTATAATCTTGGGCTCGGTGCAAAACTGCCCGAACGGCTCTTTAGCTCAGTCGGTTAGAGCGATGGAATCATAATCCACAGGTCCGCGGTTCGAGTCCGTGAAGAGCCACCAACATCATCAAAAAGCCTTGCGAGTCAACGACTTGCAAGGCTTTTTTGTTTTTCCGGTGCGCCGTTTTCGCACCTCTTCCATCCGGTTTTTCCTGCCGCCGGACCCGGTGCCCGTTCAGCAGGCAATGTGACGCGAACCCGCGCCGTTGCTGGCTTTGGCGACCCGGGTCCTCAGACAACCCACAGAGTTGTGCACAGAAAAGCAGGACAAGTCATCCGCTTGACTTGGGCGAAATGTAGGCCCCTCGACTCAACCCGCCTTGCGAAAAGTCAGGTTGATGCGCCGCCTGCCCAGCAGCGCATGCGGCCTGTCCTCGAGCGGCAGCACGCCGTGGTAGCGCAGCCTGTCCGGACCGCCCCACACCACGACATCGCCGTGCACCAGCGGAATGCGAATGGCCTTGTCGCTGCGCGCCAGACCGCCGAACAGAAAAGTGGCCGGCATGCCGAGCGAAACCGAGACGATGGGGGCGTGGTAGTCGCGCTCGTCCTTGTCCTGGTGCAGCGACAGCCGCGTGCCGGGCTCGTAGCGGTTGACCAGGCAGGCGTCGGGCTCGAAGCCTTCGAACCCCGCTTCGGCGGCAGATGCTTGCGCCAGGCGCTCGAACACCGCGGGCATCGGGGGCCATGGCCGGCCGGTTTCGGGATCGAGTTCGGCGTAGCGATAGCCGCGCCGGTCCGAGATCCAGCCCAGGCGGCCGCAGTTGGTCATCGCCACCGACATGGTGAGGCCGCCCGGGGTCACGAGGTGCCGGAAGGCGGCGTGCTGTTCGACCTCATGCAACGCGGGCAGAAGATCATCCACGAAGGTCAGCGCGAAACCACGCAGCACGAATGCACCAGGGCCGATCGCCTCGTTACCGCGCGGCGGTTCGGCATCGGAGAAAAGATCGAGCGTCACGCAACGATTTTCTCGCGCGCCGGGCCGTCGGCTGCCGCCGCGGCCACCAAACGCCCCAAGGTCTGCATCGCCTTTTCGGCCTGCCCGTCCCAGGCATGGCCATAGTTCAGGCGCAGGCAATGCGCAAAGCCGCGCGTGGCCGAAAAGATCGGCCCCGGCGCCACGCTGATGCCGAGCCCCAGTGCTTGGGCGTGGATGTCGAGCGCGTTCACATGCGCCGGCAACTCGATCCACAGGAAATACCCGCCCAGCGGCCGCGTGGCGCGCGTGCCCGCCGGAAAGCAGTGCCCCACCGCCTGCGCGAAGCTCGCCTGCTGCACCGCCAGCTGCTGGCGCAGCTTGCGCAGGTGCTTGTCGAGACCGCCCTTCTCCAGGTAACCTGCCAGCGCGAGTTGCGCAGGCACCGAGGTACTGAGCGTGGTCGTCAGCTTCAGCCGCGCCACGGCACGCGTGAAACGCCCAGGCGATGCCCACCCGATGCGGTAGCCCGGTGCCAGGCACTTCGAGAACGAAGAGCAATGCAGCACGAGGCCCTGCGTGTCGAAGGCCTTGGCCGGCGGCGGCCGCCTGTCACCGAAGTAGAGCTCGGCGTACACGTCGTCCTCGATCAGCGGCAGCGCATGCCGCGCGAGCAGTTCCACCAATGCCTTCTTCTTCGCGTCGGGCATGAGGCTGCCGAGCGGGTTCTGAAAGGTGGTCATCAGCCAGCAGGCCTTGGGCCGGTGGGCCGCGATGGCGAGCTCCAGCGCAGCCAGGTCGATGCCTTCGCGGGGATGCGTGGGCACCTCGATCGCGCGCAGGCCCATGCGCTCCAGCGCCTGTAGGGCCGCATAGAAGGTGGGCGATTCGACGATCACCGAATCGCCCGGGCGCGTGACTGCCGCGAGGCACAGGTTGAGCGCCTCCATCGCGCCATTGGTGATGACGATTTCATCGGCCGGAACCTGCATGCCGTCGCCCAGGTAGCGCAGCGCGATCTGCCGGCGCAGCGCCGCGCTGCCGGGCGTGAGGTCGTCCACGGTGCTCCACGGGTCGAGCGACTTGGCGCTCGCGGCCATGAACTGGCCCAGGCGCGCAAGCGGAAACAGCAGCGGGCTCGGAAACGCCGAGCCGAAGGGCACCACCTTGCGCGACATGCTGGCCTCGAGGATGTCGAAGACGTGGTCGCTCACGTCGAGAGACTTTGGGCCGTCCGCCGGACGTGACGTGTGGTTGGCTTCGGGCGGCGCATCGCGCAGCGCACCGCCGGTGACGTAATAGCCCGAGCGGTCCCGGGCGCGCACCAGGCCGCGGGCTTCCAGCAGGTAGTAGGCCTGGAACACCGTGGACGCGCTCACGCCGCGGCTCTCGCCGGTATGCCGCACCGACGGCAGGCGGTCACCGGGCTTCAGCGTGCCGTGGCGGATGGACGCCTCGACGTCGGCGGCAAGGGCTTCGTAGCGCTTCATGTCAGGACGGCCTTCATTCGAGGAGACTTTATCTGCTCCGGTGATTTGGTTCGGATCTGCATCTGTTTTTTCGGGGCCGGTTGCGGCACAGTCGGTGCATGTCCAATTTCATGCGCGCGGTACGCGCGGTTCTCTGGAGTTTCATCGGGCTTGGCGGCCGCCGCGCGGACGCCGACCGGCGCACCGAACAAGTCGGCCTGTTGCCGCTGATCGGCGTCGCGCTGGCCACGGTGCTGCTGCTCATTGCGGGGCTGCTGGCACTGGCGCATTTCGCGGCCGGCGCATGAGGAAGGCGGCCCACCGGCTCGCCGGATTCGCGCTGCTGTTGCTCGGCCACGGCATCGCGGCCATGGCGGCGACAGCCGCCACGCCCTCCGGCACCGACATCGAGCGGCGCGTGGCCGCCTGCATCGCCTGCCACGGCCGCGAAGGCGCCACCACCAACGCCGGCTACTTTCCGCGCCTGTCCGGCAAGCCCGCGGGCTACCTGTTCAACCAGTTGCGGAGCTTCCGCGACGGCCGGCGTTTCAACGCCGACATGACCTACATGGTGCAGCACCTCTCCGACGCCTATCTGATGGAAATGGCCGAGTACTTCGCGGGCCTGGACCTGCCGTATCCGCCGGTCTCGCTCGCGAGCGACGCACCACCCGCGCAGTTGGCGCGCGGCCGCCAGCTGGCGCTCGAAGGCGATGCCGCGCGACGCATTCCGGCCTGCGTGCAGTGCCACGGCGCCGCGCTCACCGGCGTGCAGCCGGCGATTCCGGGCCTGCTGGGCCTGCCCCGGCTCTACGTGTCGTCGCAGCTCGGCGCCTGGCTCACCAACGATCGGCATGCGCTCGCTCCCGACTGCATGGCCGACATCGGCCGCCGCATGACCACCGCCGACATCAACGCCGTGGCCAGCTGGCTCGCGGTGCAGCCCATGCCGGCCGATCCCAAGCCCGCCGCATCTCTGCCCACCCCGCTGCCGATGGCCTGCGGCGGCATGCCGAAATGAGGCACCCATGAGGAAGATGCGATACCTCGGCTGGACGCTGCTTGCGCTGGTACTTCTGCTGGGCACGGCGGCGGCCGGCATCGTCGCGCTCAATCTGCGCGGCGAAGACCCCCTGCCGGAACAGGCCGAAGCCTTCAACGCCACGCCCCAGCAGGTCGAGCGCGGCCGCTACCTCGCGCTGGCCGGCAACTGCACCGGTTGCCACACCACGCGCGGCGGCCAGCCCTATGCGGGCGGACTGCCGATCGAAACGCCCTTCGGCACCGTCTATTCGAGCAACCTCACGCCCGATGCCAAGGCCGGTATCGGCAGCTGGAGCAGCGCGCATTTCTGGCGCGCGATGCACAACGGCCGCAGCAAGGACGGCCGACTGCTGTACCCCGCGTTCCCCTATCCGAACTTCACGCAGGTGACACGCGAAGACTCGGACGCCATCTACGCCTACCTGCGCAGCGTGCCGCCCGCGCCGGCGCCCAACCTGGCGCACCGGCTGCGGTTCCCCTACGACACGCAGGCCGCGCTGGCGGTGTGGCGGGCCCTCTCTTTCAAACCCGAGGCTTTCGTGGCCAAACCGGGCAAACCGGCTGAGTGGAACCGCGGCGCCTACCTGGTCGGCGGGCTGGGCCACTGCATCGCCTGCCACGGCAGCCGCGATTCGCTGGGCGCGACGCAGGCGAACCTTGGCCTCTCCGGCGGCTTGATCGCGGTGCAGAACTGGTACGCGCCATCACTCACCGATCCGCACGAGGCCGGCGTGGCCGACTGGCCCACCGCGGAGGTTGTTGCACTGCTCAAGACGGGCATCGCGCCGCGCGGCTCGGTCATGGGGCCGATGGCCGAGGTCGTGTTTCGCAGCACGCAGTATTTGAACGACGCCGACCTGGCCGCGATGGCCAGCTACCTGAAAGACCTGCCTGGCGCACCGACGCAACCCGCGGCACGCACCGGTGCCGCGCCCAACCGCCGCGATGCCGGCACCATGGCGCGCGGCCAGAAGATCTACGACCAGCGCTGCGCCTATTGCCACGGCGACCAGGGCCAGGGCGTACCGGGCGCCTTTCCGCCGCTGGCGGGCAACCGCTCTGTGAACATGGCGCAGACGGCGAACCTGACCCAGGTGATTGCGCACGGCGGCTACCTGCCGTCCACCTCGGGCAACCCGCGGCCCTATGGCATGCCGCCGTTCGGGCAGGCGCTCGACGCCGCCGACGTGGCCGCGGTACTCACCTTCATTCGCGGCTCATGGGGCAACGACAGCCCGCCCGTGACGCTCCTCGACACGATGCGGCGCTGACTACTACGGATTCCGGTGATATCGCAGTCCGCGTGCAGACCCTAGCATCCAAGTCGAACAGACACCTTCGGCAAGCCGCACAGCAGCGATGCCGATCGAACCCGCCCGTCGAGAATGCCCAAAAGTACCGCCAGTCCGGACGCTATAGATCCTGTCGCCAGGCCCTCTCTCAAGCCTCTTTATCAATTGCTGCGGGTCGCCTCGCACCTGCTGGACCAGGCCGCGATCGAAGTGCGCGAAAACGGCCCGGATCCGGCCGCCGAGAACATCGAGGGAATCGGTCGCGCGCTGTTCGAGGTGATTCGGGTGCAGCACAAGATCTTCGCGCTGCAGCCCGAACTCGAGCCGAGGTCGCTCGCAGCTTCGTCCCGCGAAGCCGAAGCCAACCAGCTTTTCTCCCAATTCATGCACGAAGCGATCGAACTGGAAGACGTGGGCAATACCGCCGCCGCCGTGGAGCGGTACACCCGTTTCATCGGCATCTCGCCCACGTACCACCACCGCGAGATTGCACGGGCGGAAATCCGGCGCCTTTCCTAGCGGCGCGAAAGGCCCGCCGGCGGCCTGCTCAGGCCGCGAGGGGCTCGCGCTGCGCGCCGGCCTTCGCGGGCACCGGCATGTGCTGCGCCCAATCGATGATCTCCAGCGTGCCGTCGGCATGCTCGGCCAGCGCCGTGAGGCTTTCGACCCAATCGCCGTCGTTGCAGTAGAGGATGCCGTCGATGTCGCGCATTTCGGCGTGGTGGATGTGGCCGCAGACCACGCCCTGCACGCCGCGCTTGCGGGCCTCGCGCGCCACGGCATTCTCGAAGTCGCCCACGTAGCTCACGGCGCGCTTGACCTTGCCCTTGAGGTACTTGGAGAGCGACCAGTACGGCAGCCCCATGCGCGCGCGCAGCGAGTTGAGATGGCGGTTGAGCTTGAGCGTGAATTCGTAGAGCGAGTCGCCCACGTGCGCGAGCCACTTGGCGCACTGGATCACGCCGTCGAACAGATCGCCGTGAATGATCCAGAGCTTGCGGCCGTCGGCGGTCTCGTGGATCCACTCTTCGGCAACGTCGATGCCGCCGAAGTTGTGGTGCAGGTACTTGCGCGCGAACTCGTCGTGGTTGCCCGGGATGAAGATCACGCGGGTGCCCTTGCGCGCCTTGCGCAGCAACTTCTGGATCACGTCGTTGTGCGCCTGCGGCCAGTACCAGTGGCGCTTGAGCTGCCAGCCGTCGATGATGTCGCCGACCAGGAACAGGGTTTCGCACTCGGTGTGCTTCAGGAAATCGAGTAGCGCGCGAGCCTGGCAGCCGGGCGTGCCCAGGTGCAGGTCGGAGATCCAGAGGGTGCGATAGCGCAGCGGCGGGCGCGCAAGATCGTCGTCCTCCGGCTCGGGAGCCCGGGTCGCAGTGTCGCGCCATGCGCGGAGGAAAGCATCGTCGCGTTGCATGGACGGGTAGGCTCCCACCAATGCATGACGGTGCGATGGCGCGCCAGTGACATTCCGGTGACGCGTGGCCCGGAGGCAACGCGCTGCAACTAACTCAAGGGGCGCAGCGCTGGATTTCCACGGTCGAGTGGCGAATTTCCTCGTGCATGGAGAAACAGGCGCGCACCTCGTCGGCCGACAGCGTGGGTGAATGCGTCACCACCGTGAGCGCGCAGGCATAGGCCTCGCGGCCCACGCGCCACACGTGCAGGTCTGCCACACGGGTTTCCGAATCGGCCAGCATGGTCTCCACGCCTTCGCGGATCTCGGCCGTGACGGGGTGGTCCATCTCGCGGTCGAGCAGCACGCGGCCGGTTTCCTTGAGCAGGCCCTTGGCCCACACGGCCACCAGCACCGCACCGACGATGCCCATGGCCGGATCGAGCCAGGCCCAGCCGACGAACCAGCCGCCGAGAAGCGCCGCGATGGCGAGCACCGAGGTGGCGGCATCGGCCACCACGTGCAGGTAGGCGGAGCGCAGGTTCAGGTCGTGGCCATGGTCGTGACCGTGATCGTGGTGCGCATGTCCGTGGCCATGGTCGTGCCCATGCCCGTGATGGTGCGCCGACCCCAGCAGCCGCGCGCAGACCAGGTTGACCACCAGCCCGAGCACGGCCACCGCCACGGCTTCGCGGTAGTGGATGGCCGAGGGCGAAAGAAGCCGCTCGATGGAGCCCACCACCATCAGCGCCGCGACGCCGAGCAGCATCAGCGCGCTCGCGAAGCCGCCCAGCACCTCGATCTTCCAGGTGCCGAAGGCAAAGCGCGGATCGCGTGCATAGCGCCTCGCGGCCGCATAGGCGAAGGCGCTCAGGCCGATGGCCAACGCGTGCGAACTCATGTGCCAGCCGTCGGCCAGCAGGGCCATCGAGTTGAACCACCAGCCGGCGCCGATCTCGACCATCATCGCAGCGATGGTGATCCACATCACGAGGCGGGTGCTGCGCTCGGCCGATTCGTTGCCCGCGCCGAAGTGGTGGTCGTGCTGCCAGGCACTCAGGTCACGGGTGTGCATGCGTCAGGCTCCAAAAAGGTCTTGCCCGTCCGAGCGGCTCGAAGGCGGCGTCACGCCGAGGTGGCGGTAGGCCGCCAGGGTGGCGATGCGCCCGCGCGGGGTGCGCTGCAGGTAGCCCTGCTGGATCAGGTAGGGCTCGATCACGTCTTCGATGGTGCCCGGCTCCTCGCCGATGCTGGCTGCCACGTTGTCCAGCCCCACGGGGCCGCCGTCGAAGCGGTGGATCACGGCCTCGAGCAGCTTGCGGTCCATCAGGTCGAAGCCCTGCGGGTCGACGTCGAGCATGGCGAGCGCCTTGTGCGCGATCTCTTCGGTGATGCGGCCATTGCCCTTCACCTCGGCGTAGTCGCGCACGCGGCGCAGCAGGCGGTTGGCGATGCGGGGCGTGCCGCGCGAGCGGCGCGCAATCTCGAAGCCGCCGGCCGTGTCGGTTTCCACCTTGAGCAGGCCGGCGCTGCGCCGCACGATGAGCGCCAGTTCTTCCGGTGTGTAGAACTCCAGCCGCGCCACGATACCGAAGCGGTCGCGCAGCGGGTTGGTGAGCATGCCGGCACGGGTGGTGGCGCCCACCAGCGTGAAGGGCTGCAGGTCGAGCTTGATGCTGCGCGCCGCCGGGCCTTCGCCGATCATGATGTCGATCTGGTAGTCCTCCAGCGCGGGGTAGAGAATTTCCTCGACCACCGGGCTCAGGCGGTGGATCTCGTCGATGAAGAGCACGTCGTTCGGCTCGAGGTTGGTCAAAAGCGCCGCCAGGTCCTTGGGCTTTTCGAGCACCGGCCCGGAGGTCTGGCGCAGGTTCACGCCCAGTTCGGCGGCGATGATGTGCGACAGCGTGGTCTTGCCGAGGCCGGGCGGGCCGAAGAGCAGCACGTGGTCGAGCGCTTCCTTGCGCTTGCGCGCGGCCCCGATGAAGATTTCGAGCTGCTCGCGCACCTTGGCCTGGCCGACATATTCGTCGAGCAGCTTGGGGCGCAACGCCCGCTCGATGGCCTCTTCCTGGGGCGAAGCGGGGGCGGCGGACACCACGCGGGGCGGTGCGGGGGCGAAATCGTCGGTCTGGATGGTCATTGGATGAGGGGCAGCGTTGGCAAGTTTAGTCCGAGCGAGCGCCGGGCCGCCCCAAGCCGGCGAGCAGCCTCCTCAGGGGGCTGCAAGGACACGAAGCGCCGAGCGTGGCGGCCAAGCGCCACGCTGGCAGAATGCTTCGGCCATATAACAAACGAGGGGAAGCCAAGGGTGTCGATCTACGAACTGAAGCCTCGGTTCCAGGCGCTGCTGCGGCCGCTCGTCGGCCGCCTGCATGCCATGGGCATCACCGCCAACCAGGTCACCCTGGCCGCGTGCGCGGTGTCGGTCGCACTCGGGCTCTGGCTTTTCTTCGCCGCCCCCTCGTTGGCCGCCTTCGGGCTCATCCCGGCCTGGATGTTCGTGCGCATGGCCTTCAACGCCATCGACGGCATGCTGGCACGCGAGCACGGGCAGCAAAGCAAGCTCGGCGCCTTCCTCAACGAACTGACCGACGTGGTCTCCGACGCCGCGCTGTACCTGCCGTTTGCGCTGGTGCAGCCGTTCAGCCCGTTCTGGGTCGGCACGGTGATCGTGCTCGCGGGCCTGAGCGAATTCGCGGGGGCGCTGGGCCCCACGGTGGGGGCCTCGCGCCGCTACGACGGGCCGCTCGGCAAGAGCGACCGCGCCTTCGTTTTCGGCGCGCTCGGCCTCTATGTGGCGCTGGGTTGGCCGCTGCCGGGCTGGACGGCGTGGCTGATGCCCCTTCTTGCCGTGCTCGTCGGCTGGACGGTGGTCAACCGCATCCGGCGCGCGCTGGCCGAAGCCGCCTGAACCCATACACAACAACGAACGAACAAACAAAGAGAAATAGCGACAGGGATTCATGACCGACACCAACACCACCCCCCGCATTCCGCAGGAGCGCCAGTTCCGCACGCACGACGGCGAATCGCTCTTCTACCGGCATTGGCCGGCCACCGGCGCTGCGCGCCGCGGCGCCATCGTGCTGTTCCACCGCGGCCACGAGCACGGCGCGCGCATGGCGCACCTGGTCGACGAACTCGACCTGCCCGACTTCGACTTCTTCGCCTGGGACGCGCGCGGCCACGGCCGCTCGCCGGGCCAGCGCGGCTACAGCCCGAGCTTTGCCACCTCGGTGCGCGACGTGCAGACCTTCGTCCAGCACATCGGCAGCGCGCACGGCGTGCCGGAGCACGACATCCACGTGATTGCGCAGAGCGTGGGGGCGGTGCTGGTCTCCACCTGGGCACACGACTACGCGCCCAAGGTGCGCGGGCTCACGCTGGCCTCGCCGGCCTTCAAGGTCAAGCTCTACGTGCCTTTCGCGCGCGCCGGGCTGGGCCTGATGCACAAGCTGCGCGGCCTGTTCTTCGTCAACAGCTATGTGAAGGCGAAGTTCCTCACGCACGACCCCGAGCGCATTGCGAGCTACGAGAGCGATCCGCTGATCTCGCGGCCCATCGCCGTCAACATCCTGCTCGGCCTCTACGAAGCGGCCGACCGCGTGGTGGCCGATGCCAATGCCATCACCTTGCCGGTGCAGTTGCTGATCTCGGGCGCGGACTGGGTGGTGCACCACAAGCCGCAGCACCAGTTCTTCGAGCGGCTGGGCAGCGCCATCAAGACCAAGGTGGAGCTGCCGGGCTTCTTCCACGACACGCTGGGCGAGAAAGACCGCGCGCCGGCAGTGCAGGCGATCCGCGAGTTCATTCTTCAGCTGTTCGACCAGCCGCCGGCGCCGGTCGACCTGCGCGCCGCGCACCTGAGCGGCAACACCGCCGACGAATCGCGAGCGCTGGCCGAGCCGCTGGCGCCCCTGTCGGCACGCGGCGCCTATTGGGCCATGACGCGCGCCGGCCTGCGCATCGGCGGCAAGCTGTCGAGCGGCATCGCGCTCGGCCATGCCACCGGCTTCGACTCGGGCAGCACGCTCGACTATGTCTACCGCAACCACCCGGAAGGCAAGGGGCCGCTGGGCCGCTCCATCGACAACACCTACCTGAACTCGATCGGCTGGCGCGGCATCCGGCAGCGCAAGATCCATGTCGAGGAGCTGATCCGCATTGCCATGGAGCGCCTGGCCGAGATGCACCGCGAGGTGCGCGTGATGGACATCGCGGCCGGCCATGGCCGCTACGTGCTCGACGCGGTGCTTGCGAGCCCCGTCAAGGCCAGCTCGATCCTGCTGCGCGACTACAGCGACATCAACGTGCGCGACGGCCGCGCGCTGATCGCCGAAAAGGGCCTGGAAGACGTGGCGCAGTTCGTCCAGGCCGACGCCTTCGACCGCATCAGCCTGGCCACCGTGACACCGCGCCCCACGCTGGCCGTGGTGTCGGGCCTCTACGAGCTGTTCCCCGACAACGAAATGGTGCGGCGTTCGCTCGCGGGCGTGGGCGACGCGGTGGAAGACCGCGGCTATCTGGTCTACACCGGGCAGCCCTGGCACCCGCAGCTCGAGATGATTGCGCGCGCGCTCACCAGCCACCGCCAGGGCGAAGCCTGGGTGATGCGCCGCCGCACGCAGGCCGAGATGGACCAGCTGGTGGAGGAAGCGGGCTTCCGCAAGATCGACCAGCGCGTCGACGAGTGGGGCATCTTCACCGTCTCGCTCGCGGTGCGGGTGGCATGACCTCGGGGCTTGGCGCGAAATGAAGCAGCGGCTGGTGCAGCGCCCCTGGAAGCGGGCCGCCGCATGGCTGGTGTTCCTGGGGCCGCTGTTCTATGCGACCTACGGCCTTGCCAACTGGTGGGCCACCACGCGCGCGCAGGTGCCCTCGATGGCCTTCGAATGGGAGCGGCAGGTGCCCTTCTGGGCCTGGACCATCTTTCCGTACTGGACGATCAACGTCTTCTACGCGCTCTCGCTCTTTCTTGCGGGCAGCAAGCACACGCTTGATCGGCATGCACTGCGGCTGGTGAGCGCGACGCTCATCGCCTGCACCTGCTTCGTCCTCTGGCCGCTGCATTTCAGCTTCGGGCAGCCGGCGGTGGAAGGCGCGCCGGCGTTCCTCTTCAATGCCCTGCGCGGCTTCGACCAGCCCTACAACCAGGCGCCTTCGCTGCACATTGCACTGGCCGTGATCCTGTGGGACTGGTATCGCCAGTTCCTGCGCGCTGCCTGGGCAAGGGTGGTGCTCCATGTGTGGGCCTTTGCCATCTGCGCGTCGGTGCTCACGACCTGGCAGCACCACTTCATCGACATTCCCACGGGCGCGCTGCTCGGTCTGCTCTGCGTCTGGCTGTGGCCGCTCGAGCGCATGGTTTCGATGCCGCGCGCCTGGCAATGCACGCGCGATCCGCAGCGCTGGAAGCTCGCGGGCTTCTACGCCGCCGGTGCGGCCCTGTTCCTTGCCGTCGCGCTCTACGGTGGCGGTGTGCTGCTGTGGCTTGCGTGGCCGGCGGCCTCGCTGGCTCTGGTGGCGCTCAACTACATCGGCTTCGGCGCCCGCGGCTTCCAGATGGATGGCCGCGGCCGCATGGGCTGGGCCGCGCGCTGGATCCTTGCGCCCTATCGGCTCGGCGCGGCCGTCAACGCATGGCTCTGGACGCGCAAGCTGCCGGCTTCGGTCGAAGTGGTGCCTGGCCTGCGTCTGGGGCGCTTGCCGACGAAGGCCGAATGGGTTGCCGCCGGCCGGCCGCGGCTCGTGAGCCTGTGCGCCGAGCTGCAGACACCCAGCGGTGTGCCGCATGCGCGCTGCGTGCCGATACTCGACCTGACCGTGCCGCCGACCGTGCGGCTGCAACGCGCTGCGGCGGTCATCGAAGGCCAGCACCTCAAGGCCGACGGCGCGCCGGTATGGGTGTGTTGCGCGCTGGGCTTTTCGCGCAGTGCGGCTGCAACGATCGCTTGGCTGGGCCGCTATGGATCGGCGGGCGGCCTGGCGCAGGCCGAAAGCGCGGTGCGCCTCGCGCGTCCGCAGATCGTGCTGCGACGCGAATGGATGACATCGCTGGAGCCCCTGAACGCCGTGCCGGAGGCACCGCCCCATGACTGACAACGAACGTGCCACCTGTGCGGCACTGGCCGGACTGCTGCGTGCCTTCATGGTGCTTGCCATCTGGGGCTTTGCGCTCATGTGCATCTCGGCACTGGTGCTCGCGCTGACGCTGCGCTCGCTCTCCGTCACGGCCGCCATGGGCTTCGGCGCGGTCATGGTCCTCGGCGTGCTCGAGCGCTATTTCGCCTTCCGGCTGCGGCTGGACCAGGCGTTGTTCGCCGATCTCGGGCGCCGCGCCATCGCATCGCTGGACACGCTCGACCATGCGCTTTCATCCCTCGGACTGCGCGAGATGCAGCCAGAGCAAAAAACCACCCGATCGCTCGACGAACGCGTGCAGGGCACCCGCCAGCTCATGCAGCGCCACGCCATCGTGGTCGCCTGCCAGAGCGCCATGTTTCTGCTCGCCTTGATGACACAGGACCTCTCTTGACCGAAGAAAACAACAACAACGGCGACAAGCCCGAAAGCACGGTGCTGCGCCGCGCGCTCGCCATCGTCGCGGGCAAGCTGATCATCGGCGCGGCCGGGTTGCTGACGGGCGTGCGTGCCATCTGCAGCGGCACCACGCCCAAGGCCGAGCAGACGCTGTACTTCGCCAATCACACGAGCCATGGCGACTTCGTGCTGCTGTGGGCCACGCTGCCGCCCGACCTGCGCGCGCTGACCCGGCCCGTGGCCGGACAGGACTACTGGATGGCCTCCAAGGTGCGCCAGTTCATCGGCGCCGACGTGTTCAACGCGCTCATGATCCGGCGCGACGGCTCGGGCCAAGGTGGCAACCCGGTCGATCAGATGAAGGAAGCGCTGGAGGGCGGCGACTCGCTCATCATGTTTCCCGAGGGCACGCGCAATACCGGCGACGACATCCTGCTGCCGCTCAAGAGCGGCCTCTATCACCTGGCGCGCGCCTGCCCCAACGTGCGGCTGGTGCCGGTGTGGATCGAGAACCTGAAGCGCGTGCTGCCCAAGGGCACGCTGGTGCCGATTCCGCTCGCATGCACGGTCCGCTTCGGCGCGCCCATCCAGTTGGCCGAAGGCGAGGACAAGGCCGGCTTCATGGCCCGTGCACGCACCGCCATGCTCGACCTGCGCCCCGAATACGACCGCGTGCCAGAACAAGAAAAAGCAGCAACGACGCCATGAACATATCGCCCTCGACCCAGACCACGCTGCAACTGTTCGGCGGCGTTGCCGGCGTGCTGATCCTTGCCTCCGCCATTGGCGCGCTGCTCAAGTGGCGCGTGGCGCAGGGCCAGCCCAATTCGGTGATCGACAACCTCAACGCGCGCGTGAATGCGTGGTGGGTGATGGTGGCGGTGATCGGCATTGCCTTCGCATTCGGCAAGGGCGGCGTGATCGTGCTGTTCTATTTGATCTCGTTCTATGCGCTGCGCGAGTTCATCAGCCTGGCCTACACGCGGCGCGGCGACCATCATGCGATTGCGGCGGCGTTCTACATCGGGCTGCCGGTGCAGTACTTCCTGGTATGGATCGAATGGTACGGGCTCTATTCGATCTTCATCCCGGTCTATGCCTTCCTCGTGCTGCCGATTCTTGCCGCCGTGGGCGGCGACACGCAGCGCTTTCTGGAACGCACCTCCAAGATCCAGTGGGGCCTGATGATCTGCGTGTTCTGCATCAGCCACGTGCCCGCACTGCTCACGCTGCAGATTCCCGGCTTCGAAGGCCGCAACCTGCTCCTGATTGCCTTCCTCGTGATCGTGGTGCAGGGCAGCGACGTGCTGCAGTACGTGTGGGGCAAGCTCTTCGGCAAGCGCAAGGTGGCGCCCGAACTCTCGCCCTCCAAGACCTGGGAAGGGCTGGTCGGCGGCGTGGCCAGCGCCACCGCGCTGGGTGCCGCGCTCTACTGGGCGACGCCGTTCACCCCCTGGCAGGCCGCGCTGATGGCGCTCACCATCTGCCTCATGGGTTTCTTCGGCGGGCTGGTGATGTCGGCGATCAAGCGTGACCGCGGCGTGAAAGACTGGGGCTCGATGATCGAGGGCCATGGCGGCATGCTCGACCGGCTGGACTCGGTGATCTTCGCGGCGCCGATCTATTTTCATGCGCTGCGCTACTGGTGGGTGCCGTGAGCACGACCGAACGCGTTCCGCACGACACGCCGATCGAGTGCGGCAATGCCGCATCGTGGACGCGCTGGCTCAAACGCCACCACGCCACAGCCGCCGGCGTATGGCTGCGCATGGCGAAGAAGGACAGCGGGATCGCCTCCATCGACCATCCCGCCGCGCTCGAAGAGGCGCTGTGCTACGGCTGGATCGACGGCCAGCGCAAAAGCGAGGATGCCCAGCACTTCCTGCAGCGCTTCACACCGCGCACGAAGCGCAGCACGTGGTCGCAGATCAACCGCGACAAGGCGCTGAAGCTTATCGAGGAGGGCCGCATGCAGCCGGCCGGGCTCGCCGAAGTCGAGCGCGCGAAGGCTGATGGGCGCTGGGATGCGGCCTACGAAGCCGCGAGCGTGGCGACAGTGCCGCCCGATCTGCAGGCCGCGCTGGACGCGAACAAGAAAGCTGCGAAGTTCTTCGCCACGCTGGATGCGCGCAACCGCTTTGCGGTGCTGTTCCGTACGCAGGGTGCGAAGAAACCTGAAACCCGGGCACGGCGCATCGAGAAGTTCGTCGAGATGCTGGCCAAGGGCGAGAAGATCCATCCCTGAGCGGCGAGAACGCTACGCGCCCGTTCGTTGGAGTTCGTACTCGCCGGGCTTGTAGGGGCCCATGGCCACGCCGATGTCCCACAGCTTCAGCGCACCAGGCAACACGGCCTGGCTGCCAATCTTGGCAACACCGCGTTTTCGGATTTCGCGGTTGAGGCGGGACGAGAAGGACGTGATCCTGCCGAAGTCCCAGGCCTCGACCCCGCCGAGAACGTCCACAGTGTCCGACCACGCCTGTGCGCGCTTCATCGAGTTGTGATTGGTGTGCGAATTTTCCAGTCGCGCATCGCCCGCGGAGGCCGAGCCCAGGTACAGCTGCACCAGGCCCCAGCCATCGGCGTTGTAGCGGAATGTGGCACCACCGCAAGCCTGCGGGTTCAGCGTCACGCGGCGCGGCACGAAGGCGGGGCCCGCGCCGCGCACATACAGCTGCAGATGCACGGCATGCCACCTCCTGCCGTTGGGATAGCTGCGATCGAACTGCGCCACCACTTCGGCCGCCGAGCGGAAACATCTCAGCGGTTGCTCGAAGTCGGACGCGAGTTCGTACACCTCGCAGCTTTCTTCGGCGAACAGCCAAGAGAGCAGGCTGTCGTGGTCTTCCCTCGTGGCGTAGAAGTCGCAGTTGGGCATGCCCTCGGTCCCGTGCTTGTTACGGACTACTTCGCCAGCGCCTTCAGCGCCAGCTTGATCCCCTCGCTCACCGTCGCATCCTTGGGCAGCGCCTTGAGCGCCAGCGCAGCCTCCTTGTCGCTGTACCCCAGCGCGATCAGCGCCTGCAGGATGTCGGCCTGCGCATCGGAGGTCGCATGCGCGGGCATGCCGATGTCGGCGCCCAGCTTGCCCTTGAGTTCGAGCAGCAGGCGCTCGGCGGTCTTCTTGCCGATGCCCGGGATCTTCACCAGTCGGCCGAGTTCCTGCGTCGTGATTGCCTGCGACAGTTCGCCCACGCTCATGCCCGAGAGCAGGCCGAGCGCGGTGCGCGGGCCCACGCCGGTGATCTTGATGAGCTGGCGGAAAGCCGCGCGCTCCTCGGCGGTGCCGAAACCGTAGAGAATCTGCGCGTCCTCGCGCACCACGAAGTGCGTGAGCAGCGAAACGCGCTCTCCGGTGCCGGGCAGGTTGTAGAACGTGCTCATCGGCACGTCGACCTCGTAGCCGACGCCGTTGCAGTCCACCACCACCTGCGGCGGGTTGCGTTCGGCCAATACGCCGGTGAGTTTGCCTATCATTGGCCCACCCCCGTTGCTTGCTCACTTCGTGTAGCCGCCTCCCCCCTCAAGGGGGCAACACCGGCGGCCCGGCAAAGCCGGTTCCGCGGTGTTCCCCGCTTTGGATTGCGTTTTTTCGAGCATGGCTGGTCTTGCATAGGGCTGCCAAAAAATGGAAATGGATACCGCGTGATTCTGCGACACACCTTTACCCCACTGAACAATTCGCGCCTCGGCCACCTGTGCGGACCTCTGGACGCGCACCTGCGCCGCATCGAGGAAGCGCTGGGCGTGAAGATTGCGCACCGCCACGAGCAGTTCAAGGTCGACGGCCCCAAGGTCCCCGTGCAGCGCGCGATGGATGTGCTGCAGGCACTGTACGAAATTGCCCAACGCTCCATCGACCCCGCCGTGGTGCAGCTCACGCTCGCAGGCGACGGCGGGATGCTCGACGGCGACGAGGATGCGGCGATGCTCGTCACGCGCCGTGCCGACCTGCGCGCGCGCACGCCCACGCAGGCCCTGTATCTCGACAACATCGCCAAGCACGACATCACCTTCGGCATCGGCCCGGCCGGCACCGGCAAGACCTATCTGGCAGTGGCCTGTGCGGTCGACGCGCTGGAGCGCGCCGCGGTGCAGCGCATCGTGCTCACGCGGCCGGCGGTGGAAGCGGGCGAGCGGCTCGGCTTCCTGCCGGGCGACCTGACGCAGAAGGTCGACCCCTATCTGCGCCCGCTGTACGACGCGCTCTACGACCTGATGGGCTACGAGAAAGTGCAGAAGGCCTTCGAACGCAACGCGCTCGAAATTGCGCCGCTGGCCTTCATGCGTGGACGCACGCTGAACAACGCCTTCGTCATCCTCGACGAGGCGCAGAACACCTCGGTCGAGCAGATGAAGATGTTCCTCACGCGCATCGGCTTCGGCGCCAAGGCGGTGGTGACGGGCGACGTGAGCCAGATCGACCTGCCCAAGCAGCAGTTGAGCGGGCTGATCGACGCCGAACGCGTGCTGCGGCGCGTGAACGGCATCGCGATCACGCACTTCACCAGTGCCGACGTGGTGCGGCATCCGCTGGTCGCCAAGATCGTGGACGCCTACGACGGCCAGCGCAAGCGCGCGGGAGCACACTGACATGGCACTGGCCCAGCTTTCGCTCTCGCTGCAGTTCGCGCCGCGCTTCAAGGGCATCGACCGGCACCGCGCCGCGCTGCCGCGCCACAGCGTCGCGCGCTGGATCCGCCATGCGCTCGAGGTGGACGGCGAGATCACGGTGCGCATCGTCGATGCCGAAGAAGGCCAGCGCCTGAATCGCGAATTCCGCGGCAAGGACTACGCCACCAACGTGCTGACCTTCGACTATGCGCAAAGCCCGATGGTGATGGCCGACCTGGTGCTGTGCGCGCCGGTGGTCGCCAGCGAGGCGAAGGAACAACGCAAGACCCTGGCCGCGCACTATGCGCACCTGCTGGTTCACGGCACGCTGCATGCGCAGGGCTGGGACCACGAGACCGGCGAAGCCGACGCCGAGGAAATGGAAGCGCGCGAGATCGAAATCCTGGCGGGGCTCGGCATCCGCAATCCGTACGGCCGGTAATCACCGTGGCATCCGACACGAGCACCGACCCGTGGCTGGAACGCTGGCTTCCGCTGGTCGCCGAGCGCGCGGGAACGGACCCGGTGCTCGAACTGGGCTGCGGCACCGGCCCCGACAGCGCCGTGCTCGCCGGCGCGGGCCTGCGCGTGGTCGGCATCGAGCTGTCGAGCGAATCCGTGGCAGCAGCGCGGGTGCGGGTGCCTCATGGCGCGGAGTTTCACTGCGGTGATTTCCGTGCGCCCTTTCCGCTGCCTGCGGGGGACGCGGAAGGCAGCGTGGGTGTGGTCCTCGCGAGCCTGTCGCTGCACTACTTTGCGTGGGACGAAACGCTTGCCCTGGTCCGGCGGATCCGCGGCGTGCTTCGACCGGGCGGCGTGCTGCTGTGCCGGCTGAATTCGGTGAACGACTTCCACCACGGCGCGAGCGGCTCGCCGCCGGAGGGGAAGGATTCTTTTTACCTGGTGGACGGCGTGCCGAAGCGATTTTTCGACCGCGCAGCGGTGGAACGGCTCTTTGCCGATGGCTGGCACATGCTGCACCTGGAGGAACTCACGGTGCACCGCTACGAGCAGCCGAAGGTGCTTTGGGAAGCCGTGCTCGAGCGCAACTGAAGGCGCAGAGCGCTACGCCAGCATCTGCAGCGGAATGGTCACGGGGCCGTCGTTGACCAGCTGCACCTGCATGTCGGCACCGAACTCGCCCGTGGCCACCACGGGGTGCGCGGCACGGGCCTGCGCCACGAAGTACTCGTAGAGCCGCCGCCCTTCGTCGGGCGCCGCCGCCTGCGTGAAGCTGGGGCGGTTGCCGCCGCTCACGTCGGCCGCCAGCGTGAACTGGCTCACCACGAGCAGCCCGCCGCCGATGTCCTGCACGCTGCGGTTCATCTTGCCCGCGTGGTCGGAAAAGATGCGCAGCTTCAACAGCTTTGCGAGCATGCGGTCGGCCAGCGCATCCACATCGCCGCGCTCGGCGCAGAGCAGGACCAGCAGGCCGGCATCGATGGCGCCGACGGTCTGGCCGGCAATGTCGACGCGCGCGCTGGCCACGCGCTGAACCACGGCCTTCATGCCTGTTCCTCCATCCGGTTAGCGCGGGCTTCCATGCCCAGCGGCAGCAACTGGATGGTCACGCGCAATCCGGGCACGGCATCCATCAACGTCTGCTCGAGTTCGTCGCGCAGGGCCGCGGCGTGCTGCAGCGTCCAGTCGCCCGGCACATGCATGTGCAGGTCGGCAAAGCGGCGCTGGCCCGCACGCCGCGTCACCATGTCGTCGAAGCGCACGCGCGCGCCTTCGGGCAGGCGCGCGGCAAACTGGTCGAGCGTGGTGCGCAGCGTGGCGATGGTCTCGGGGTCGAGGGCTTCGTCCATCAGCCCTTGCGAGGAGCGCCATACCAGCCTGATGCCTTCGCGCACGATGTTGAGCGCCACGCCGATGGCCAGCAGCGGGTCGAGCCAGAGCCAGCCGCTGAAGTAGACGGCCACGATGCCGACCACCACGCCCGCCGAAGTCCATACGTCGGTCATGAGATGCCGCGCATCGGCTTCCAGTGCAATCGACCGGTGCGTTCGCGCCGCACGGAACAGCGCGAAGGCAAGTGCCGCATTGAAGCCCGAACTGAGCACCGAAAGCCCCAGCCCCCAGCCCAGTTGCTCGAGGGGCTCGGGGGAAAGCAGCCGTTGCACGGACACCCAGAGAATGGCCGCTGCGGCGCCTACGATCAGGATGCCTTCGAAGCCCGAGGAGAAGTATTCGGCCTTGTGGTGGCCGTAGGGATGGTCCTCGTCCGCCGGCCGCGCGGCAATGGTCACCATGGCCAGTGCGAACATGGCGCTGGCAAGATTGACGAACGACTCCATGGCGTCCGAGATCAACCCCATCGAATTGGTCACGTAGCCCGCCAGTCCCTTGAGCAGAATCGTGACAAGGGCAACGGCAACGGAAACGCGAAGCAGCGTCTGTGGCGTGAGGGTCATGCGCGGCAAAATCGTCAAGCGATAAAGACAGCAAAAATGAGGCAAAAGGCCGCATCTGGCCTTTGGATTATCTGGGGTAGGCTCTATGTGTAACGGGCTCGATTTAATATTTGTCTCACGGCGAGACATTCGCAGAGGGATGATGTGATGAAAAAATTCTTGAGCGTCCTGGGAGGGCTCGCCTTGTGTGGCGCTGCGGCACTCGCCCAAGCACAGAGTTCTTCGAGCGCACCAACTGCCAAGCCGATCGCCGAGCCCCAGGCGGGCTTCGTCAAATCGGTGCGCGGCAACGTGCAATTGCTCAGCGCCGCCGGCACGAGCCGAACGGCCAGTGCGGGCGATGCGCTGGCCGCCGTCGACCGCATCGTGACAGGTCCTGATTCATCCGCCTCCGTGGTCCTGCGAGACGACACGACCCTGGTGGTCGGGCCGTCTTCGCGACTGGACTTGAAGGAATTCCATTTCAATTCCACCACGCATGAAGGTGGCGTGCTCGTCTCGCTGTTGCGCGGCTCGATGCGCATGATCACTGGCCTGATCGGCAAGACGAACCCCGACGCGATTCGCGTGGAAACACAAACCGCCACGATCGGCATCCGCGGCACCGATTTCATCGTGCAGGCCGACGGCCAGCCATGAGCCGGTTGAAATCCCGCGCCCTCCCCTTCCTTGCCGTGCTGGTCACGGCGTTGCTCGCCGCCTGTTCGACGCCGGGCACCCGCGTGGTGCTGCTGCCCCAGGCAGACGGGACGCCTTCCGCCGTGGCGGTTCGCGTGAAGGACGGCGAAGAAATTCTTTCCAAGCCATACCAGCGTGCAACTGCCGCAGTCGGCGCTTCCGGCGCCCCGGTGGTCGATCAGGCCGACCCCGCCAAGGTGCAGGCCGAGCACAAGGTCCTGTTCGACATGCAGCCGCCTCCGCCGCAGCGCTACACGGTGTATTTCGACGCTGGCGGCACCAGGCTCACGCCCGCGTCGCAGCAGGTCATGAACGAAGCGCTGGCTGCGGCGCAGACCCGCAGCGGCAGCGACATCGTGGTGACCGGGCACACCGACACCAAGGGCGCCCTCGAGCAGAACGACATGCTCTCGCAACGCCGCGCACAAGAAGTGGCGCAGCTCTTCGTGGACAGGCAGTTTCCTTCCAAGCGCATCGAGGCCGTGGGCCGCGGCGAACGCGAACTCGCGGTTCCCACCGCGGACGAGGTGGACGAACCGCGCAACCGGCGCGTCACCATCGAAGTCCGGTGAGGTTCGCGGCTCTGCCGCGCTCCGCCCCTTCCGTCAGCCGAGGGTCACGCGCGCAAACTTGCGCTTGCCGACCTGCACCACATAGCGGCCTGCGGGCAGCTTGAGCGCCTTGTCGCCGATCACCACGGAGTCGACGCGCACGCCGCCACCATCGATCAGCCGGTTGCCCTCGGAAGTCGACGGAGCCAGCCCGGCTTGCTTGAGCAGTTGCGCAATGCCCAGCGGCGCGCCTTCCAGCGACACCTCGGGAATATCGTCGGGCACACCGCCCTTGCTGCGGTTGATGAAATCCTGCTCGGCCGTCTCGGCCGCCGCCGCGCTGTGGAAGCGCGCGGTGATTTCCTTGGCCAGCGCCACCTTCGCATCCTTGGGATTGCGGCCGGCAGCGATTTCCGCCTTGAGCGCCTCGATCCGCTCCATCGACTGGAAGCTCAGCAGCGTGTACCAGCGCCACATCAGCTCGTCGGAAATCGACAGCACCTTGGCGAACATGGTGTTGGCGTCTTCGCTGATGCCGATGTAGTTGTTCTTGCTCTTGGACATCTTCTCGACGCCGTCGAGCCCTTCCAGCAGCGGCATAGTGAGTATGCACTGCGGCTCCTGGCCGTACTCCTGCTGGAGATGACGGCCGACGAGCAGGTTGAACTTCTGGTCGGTCCCGCCCAGTTCGAGGTCGCTCTTCAAGGCCACGGAGTCGTAGCCCTGCATCAGCGGATAGAGGAATTCGTGCACCGAAATCGACTGGCCGGCCTTGAAGCGCTTGTTGAAGTCGTCGCGCTCCATCATCCGCGCCACGGTGTACTTGGCGGCAAGCTGGATCATGCCGCGGGCGCCCAGCGGGTCGCTCCACTCCGAGTTGTATCGGATTTCGGTCTTTTCGGCATCCAGCACCAGGCTGGCCTGCCGGTAGTAGGTCTGGGCGTTGGCTTCGATCTGCTCCCGGGTCAGCGGCGGGCGGGTGCTGTTGCGGCCCGAAGGGTCGCCGATGGTGGTCGTGAAGTCGCCGATCAGGAAGATGACCCGGTGCCCGAGATCCTGCAGCTGCCGCATCTTGTTGAGAACAACCGTATGGCCGATGTGGATATCCGGGGCGGTCGGATCGAGCCCCAATTTGATGCGCAGCGGCGTTCCGGTGGCTTCCGAGCGCTGAAGCTTGCGGACCCACTCGTCCTGGGGCAGCAGTTCGTCGGTGCCCCGGAGGGATATTTCGAGCGCTCGTCTTACACCATTTGACAGACTAGCGGATGTAACAGATTCGGCGTTCATAGGCTTTTTGGCTGATTTTCAGGTTGCCGAAGTTATACTCAGCCCGACCTTTCAAGCGCCGGATTCTAAGCGGCGCTTTTTTCCGCACCGCCCTGCCGCCCCATCCGCCCCGGGCTTTGCAGCGCGGATTTGCAGAACCTGAGCTGGAATTCAAAGTTTGATCAACGGCATTCTCGCCGCCGAGGAGCTACTGGCTTCTCGCGTGGCCTATACATTCCGGACCTATCCCAAGCAGATCACCGCAGTCATTGCGGCGGCCCTGCTGAGCGCCGGAACCCTGGCGGTGGCCTCTCTCGGCCCCGATGCATCCGACCTCCCGGTCCAACAGGTCCTGGAAGCGACCGCGCCCCTGTCTTTCTCCGAACAGAGCCAATCGCTCGAGAATTTCAGTTTCACACTGTTTCGCACCGACATCACGCGCTCCAGCGACACGGCCGAGGCCCTGCTGAAGCGCCTGGGCATCTCCGACCCTGCCGCCACCGCGTTCGTGCGCGGAAGCGGCGAAGCCCGCAATGCGCTGTTGGCACGTGCCGGCCGCACCATCACGGCCGAAGCCACGCAGGAAAACCAGCTCAAGAAGCTGAGCGCCCGCTGGATTCCCGACGGCGACGGCGGCTTCAAGCGCTTTGTCATCGAACGCACACCGGTCGGCTTTACCGCACTCACCGAGCGCGACACGCTGACACCGGGCTCGCGCCTGGCCAGCGGCACCATCCGCACTTCGCTGTTCGCCGCCACCGACGACGCGCGCATTCCTGACGCGGTTGCCAGCCAGCTGGCCGACATCTTCGCCGGCGACGTCGACGTGCGCTCGCTGCGCAAGGGCGACCGCTTCGCCGTGGTCTACGAAACCTTCGAGGCCGACGGGCAGGCGCTGCGCAGCGGCCGAGTGCTCTCGGCCGAATTCGAGAGCGGTGGCAAGGTGCACCAGGCCGTATGGTTCCAGCCCGCCGCCGGCCAGAAGGGCAGCTATTACCGCCCGAACGGCGACAGCCTGCGCAAGGCCTACCTGAGCTCGCCGGTCGAGTTCTCGCGCGTGTCGAGCGGCTTCGCGATGCGCATGCACCCGATCCTCAACAGCTGGCGCCAGCACAACGGCATCGACTTCGCGGCGCCCACGGGCACCGCGGTGCGCAGCGTCGGCGACGGTACGGTCGACTTCGCCGGCACGCAGAACGGCTACGGCAACATCGTCATCGTCAAGCACCGCAACAACCAGCAGACGGCCTACGCCCACCTGAGCCGGGTCGACGTCAAGGCCGGCGAAAGCATCAGCCAGGGCCAGACGATCGGCGCGGTCGGCTCCACCGGCTGGGCCACGGGCCCCCACCTGCATTTCGAGTTCCGCGTGAACGGCGAATACCAGGATCCGGCCTCGATCGCCCAGGAGGGCGGCGCTCCGATCACCGCGGCCATGCGCCCGGCCTTCGAACGCATCGCCGTGAGTGCCCGCACCGAACTGGCCGCGGCGTTCTCGGTCATCCAGGCCAGCGCGGACTGAGTTCCCGCGCAGCGGCAGCACCACGCGCGGCCCACTCGCCCGCCCAATCAACGATGGCTGCCGCCGAACTGTTCATCGGCCTGATGTCCGGCACGTCGCTCGACGGCGTCGACGGCGTCCTGGCCGACTTCTCGGACGGCCGCATCGCCGTGCGGGCCTACGCCACGGCACCTTTCCCTGATGCACTGCGAGCCGAACTGCTGGCACTGAACACCCCAGGCGACAACGAGCTGCATCGTGCCGCCTTGGCCGGCAACGGCCTGGCCCGGGTCTATGCCGGCGTGGTCGGCCAGTTGCTGGCGGACAGCGGCACCCCCGCCGGCAAGGTGACCGCTCTCGGCGCCCACGGCCAGACGGTGCGCCACCGGCCCACCGAGTTCGACGGGGTCGGCTACACGTTGCAAGTCAACAATCCCTCGCTGCTGGCCGAGCTGACCGGCATCGACGTGGTCGCGGACCTCCGCAGCCGCGACCTGGCGGCAGGCGGCCAGGGCGCCCCGCTGGTGCCGGCTTTTCACCGCGCACTCTTCGCGCGGGCCGGCGAATCCGTTGCGGTGCTGAACATCGGCGGCATTTCCAACCTGAGCCTGCTGCCCGCGGCCGACGCAGCGGGAGTTCCGGCGGTGCTGGGCTTCGACTGCGGCCCCGGCAACGCCCTGATGGATCACTGGTGCCAGCTTCATACCGGCCAGCCCTTCGACCGCGCCGGCCAATGGGCGGCCAGCGGACAGGTGTTGCCCGAGTTGCTCGCGCGCCTGAGGGCCGAGCCCTATTTTGCGAAGCTGCCGCCCAAAAGCACGGGGCGCGACCTGTTCAACCCCGCATGGCTTTCCGCATGCCTCGGCACGGCCACGGCCGCCGCGCCCGCCGATGTGCAGGCCACCCTGGCCGAATTCACTGCCAGTGTCTGCGCGGCCGATGCCCTGCGCTACGGAAACGATAGCAGGCTGCTGATTGTTTGCGGCGGCGGCGCCTTGAACGACCACCTGCTCGCCCGCTTGCGTGCGCTGCTGCCGGGCGTCGAAGTGGCCGCCTCCACCAAGCACGGCCTGCCGCCGCAGCAGGTCGAGGCCGCGGCGTTTGCCTGGCTGGCGCGCAGCACGGTACGGCGCGAGGCCGGCAGCCTTGCCAGCGTCACGGGAGCGCGCGGGGCTCGCGTGCTCGGAGCGGTCTATCCCGCGTGAGCCGAGCGGAGGCCCTGGTTCTCAACAAAAAGCCGCCCGGAGGCGGCTTTTGAAAGAACGCGAAGAGGGACTCAAGCCGAGAAGCTGGATCCGCAGCCGCAGGTGCTGGTGGCGTTCGGGTTCTTGATCACGAACTGGGCGCCCTGCAGGTCTTCCTTGTAGTCGATCTCGGCGCCGACCAGGTACTGGTAGCTCATGGCGTCGATCAGCAGCGAGACACCGTTCTTGGTCATGGTGGTGTCGTCTTCGTTCGTGATTTCGTCGAAGGTGAATCCGTACTGGAAGCCCGAACACCCGCCGCCCTGCACGAACACGCGCAGCTTGAGGTCGGGGTTGCCTTCTTCCGCGATCAGGTCGGCCACCTTGGCGGCTGCGCTGTCGGTGAAGACAATCGGTTCGGGCATCTGGGTCTGGACGTTTTCGGCAACAGCGCTCATGTGGGGTAACTCCTTGAGGGCCGGACATGCGGCCAATGAACCAATGCTACTGCAATGCCGCATTCTCGGCTGGCCGGCGTAGCGAGCACCCAATGCAAGTGGGGTCGAACATACGTCCGGCAAGCTGGGCAATGAAAAAGCCGCCCGAAGGCGGCTCTTGTCCGTAGCGAACAGTATCAGCGCTTGCTGAACTGCTTGCGGCGGCGTGCAGAGTGCAGGCCGACCTTCTTACGCTCGACTTCACGTGCATCGCGCGTGACGTAGCCGGCCTGGCTCAGCACCGGCTTGAGGCTCGCGTCGTAGTCGATCAGCGCACGGGTGATGCCGTGGCGCGTTGCGCCGGCCTGGCCCGATTCACCGCCGCCGGCCACGTTGACCATGACGTCGAAGGTTTCGGTGTTGTTGGTCAGCACCAGGGGTTGCTTCGCGATCATGATCGAGGTTTCGCGGCCGAAGAACTCTTGAATGTCCTTGCCGTTGACCGTGATCTTGCCCGAGCCCTTTTTCAGAAACACACGGGCGACGCTCGATTTGCGACGGCCGGTGCCATTGTTCCATTCACCAATCATTCTCAAGGCTCCTTACAGTTCCAGCACTTTGGGCTGTTGGGCGGTATGCGGGTGCTCAGCACCACCGTACACCTTGAGTTTCTTGATCATCGCGTAGCCGAGCGGGCCCTTGGGCAGCATGCCCTTGACGGCCTTTTCCAGGGCACGGCCTGGGTGCTTGGCTTGCATGTCGCGGAAGTTCGTGGCCGTGATACCGCCCGGGTAGCCCGAGTGACGGTAGTAGACCTTGTCGATCGGCTTGGCGCCGGTGACGCGCAGCTGGGCTGCGTTGATGATGACAATGAAGTCACCGGTATCGACGTGAGGCGTGTAAATGGCCTTGTGTTTGCCGCGCAAACGGAGAGCAACTTCGCTGGCTACTCGTCCGAGGACCTTGTCGGTCGCGTCAATCACAAACCACTCGTGCGTCACGTCAGCGGGTTTGGCGCTGAACGTTTTGGTCATGAGTTTTCTCTTGAAAAGAGGGTTTGGCGAGCCCTTTTCCACGGTCGGCGTTCCTCTGACGGGAATCTCTTAGGTGGGTTCAAAGTCTTCGCCGCGGGGCTACAAAAACGCTGCGAAGCCCGCGATTATACGAAGAATCGGCCAATCCGGGCAAATTGGAGCCTGCCGACCGCCCGAGCCGTTACCATCGACCCTATGTTCAGTTACCGCCACGCCTTCCATGCCGGCAACCACGCCGACGTGCTCAAGCACACGGTGCTGATTGCCACGCTCGACCACCTGCTTGAAAAAGAAGCAGCCCTGACCGTGGTCGACACCCACGCCGGCGCCGGCCTGTACCGGCTCGATGGGGACTACGCCGGCACCAGCGGCGAAGCGGCCGAGGGCGTGCTGCGCCTGCTGTCCGAGAAAAAAGCCCCTGCGGCAGCTGCGCCTGCACCTGCCGCGAAGTCAGCTGCCAAGAAAGCTGCGCCGGAGGCCGATGCCCCCTTGGCCGATGCGATTGCGCGCTACCTGAGCGTGATCCACGACTTCAACCCCAAGGGCGGCGCCCGCATTTACCCCGGTTCGCCTTTCATCGTGCAGCACCTGCTGCGCGACCACGACAAGCTCAAGCTGTTCGAACTGCATCCGACCGATGCCCGCACGCTGGACGCCAACATTGCGCAGCTCGAGGCGGGCCGCCAGATCGCGGTGCTGCGCGAAGACGGTTTCGGCAGCGCCACCAAGTTCCTGCCGCCGCCCTCGCGCCGCGCGCTGGTGCTGATGGATCCGAGCTACGAAATCAAGAGCGACTACGGCCGCGTGCTCGACTTCGCGGCCGAGGCGCTCAAGCGCTTTGCAACCGGCACCTACGCCATCTGGTACCCGATCATTCCGCGCCCCGAGGCGCACGACCTGCCGCGGCGGCTCAAGACCCTGGCCACCAAGGCCGGCAAACCCTGGCTGCACGCCACGCTCACGGTCAAGTCGAGCAAGCTGACCACCACGCCGACGGGCGAAACCCAGCGCCCCGGACTGCCGGCCAGCGGCATGTTCCTGATCAACCCGCCCTATACGCTGAAGCCGCTGCTGGCTGCCGCCCTGCCCCAGTTGGTGGAGCGGCTGGCCCAAGACCGGCACGCCGCCTTTTCGCTCGACGCGGGCGGCTAGGGCTCTTCGCTTTCTTCCCTGCAAGGGTTATCGGCGGCGGCGCGACGGCACGTTGACCTTGCGCGGCGCAGGTGCCGCTGCGGGGGCAGACGCCGGCGCTTGGGCATCGGCCGCCTCCACCACGGAGCCACCGCAACGCATGCCCTCGCGGTCGACGATCGTCAGCGCGACCTGCTTGATGCCGAGCCCGATCAGGCCGATGCGCTCGGCCGCGGCACGGCTCAGGTCGATGATGCGGCCCTGCGCATAGGGCCCACGGTCCGTGATACGCACCAGCACCTCGCTGCCGTTGACCAGGCTGCGCACACAGACACGGGTATTGAACGGCAAGGTCTTGTGGGCCGCCGTCAGGGCCCCCATGTCGAAGCGCTCGCCGCTCGCCGTCTTGCGCTGGTGGAACTGGATGCCGTACCAGGAGGCCCCGCCGCGCTCGAAAATCTCGCGGGGCCCGTCGCCGGGCACGCCGTCGTCGGGCCCCAGCTCGCCGCTACCCGACACGGCCAGGTCGTAGCGAACCGAAGGCACGTTGGATCGGGGCGGCGCGCCCGGAGGCACGGCCAGCTGGCGCGGCAGCGGCAGGAGTTTGCCGTCCTTGTCGGTCTGCCCGCCCTCGGTGGCGGGGGGCATGGCACAGCCGGCCAGCGCACAGGTTGCAGCCACCAGCGCGACGCGAAACGCCGTGCGCAGCGAACACCCTGCTCCTGCACGCCCCCCCTTCAACCGAGGCGCTCCAATACAGCCAGCGTCGCCGTCGACTGGTTCATCGTGTAGAAGTGCAGCGCCGGTGCGCCGCCATCGCAGAGGCGCGCGCAGAGGTCGGTCACCACGTCGAGGCCGAACGCCTTGATGGACGCCGTGTCGTCGCCAAAGCCCTGCAGCCGCAGGCGGATCCAGCGCGGGATCTCGGCGCCGCAGGCATCCGAAAAACGCATGAGCTGCGTCGAGCTGGTGATCGGCATGATGCCCGGCACGATGGGCGTGTCGAGGCCGAGCTTGCGGGCCTCGTCGACAAAGCGGAAATACGCCTCGGGGCTGAAGAAATACTGCGTGATCGCCGAATCGGCGCCAGCCTTCACCTTGGTGGCAAAGGCCTGCAGGTCGGCCTCGGGCGAACGTGCCTGCGGATGCACCTCGGGGTAGCAGGCCACCTCGATGTGGAAGTCGCGCCCGGTTTCCTCGCGGATGAAGGCCACGAGGTCGCTCGCATACAGGAACTCGCCGCCGATGCCGTAGCCGCTCGGCAAGTCGCCGCGCAGGGCGACCAGGCGCTTCACGCCCATCGCCTTGAGCTCGGCCAGCTGCTCGCGCACCGTGGCCCGCGTGGCGCCGATGCACGAGAAGTGGCTCGCGGCATCGACTCCTTCGGACAGGATCTCCTGCACCGCACCGAAAGTGCCCTGGTGCGTGGAGCCGCCCGCGCCGTAGGTGACCGAGCAGAACTCGGGCTTGCGCGCATACAGCTGCTGGCGCACCGCGCGCAGCTTGACCGCGCCTTCGGGCGTCTTGGTCGGAAAGAATTCGAAACTCAACGGAAGGCGCACTTGCGTCTCCTCAAGAACCATCCGCGCCAACAGCGCGCACGGCGTGAATGAAAAACTCACGGTTGCCGTCGCCACCGGCAATGGGGCTGTCGAACCATTGCAGCACGCGCAGGCCGAGCGTCTCGCAGGCGTCGCGCAAGCGCTTTTCGACCACCGCATACATCGACGCGTCGCGAACGATGCCGCCCTTGCCGACCTGCCCCGGCTGCAGTTCGAACTGCGGCTTGACCAGCATCAGCAGGTGGCCGTCGTCGGCCAGGAATGGCACCACGGCCGGCAGCACCAATGTCTGCGAGATGAACGACAGGTCGCCGACGATGAGGTCGAAGCGCAGTTCGGAAGGCTCTTCGCCTTCTTCTTGAAGGTCGTCTGGCGACAAAGCTCGCGCATTGACGCCCTCGATGGCCACCACGCGCTCATCCTCGCGCAACCGCGCATGCAGCTGCCCGTGACCCACGTCGACACCCACCACCTTCGCCGCGCCGCTTTGCAGCAGGCAGTCGGTGAAGCCGCCGGTCGATTGGCCGACGTCCAGGCACAGCTTGCCCGCTGCATCCACACCGCTGGCCGCCAGCGCGCCTTCGAGCTTGAGCCCGCCGCGCGAAACATAGCGAGCCTCGGCCGCGTCGTCGAGCTCGAGTTCGGCGGACTCCGGCACTTCGTCGCGGTTCTTCACGACCGAGCGCCACGCGTCCGCGGTGCCCGCATCGCGCCATCGCATGCCGCCGGCAATCAGCCGCACGGCCTGCGAGCGCGACGCGGCAAGGCCGCGTTCGACCAGCAATTGATCAGCGCGCATCAGTACCGGTACGTGTCCGCCTTGTACGGACCCGCCTTGTCGACGCCGATGTAGGCAGCCTGCTCGTCGGTCAGCTCGGTGAGCATGGCGCCGACCTTCTTCAGGTGCAGGCGCGCGACCTTTTCGTCGAGGTGCTTGGGCAGCACGTAGACCTTGCCGGCCTGGTAGGCATCGGGCTTGGTGAAGAGCTCGATCTGCGCGATGGTCTGGTTGGCGAACGACGAAGACATCACGAAGCTCGGGTGGCCCGTGCCGCAGCCCAGGTTCACGAGGCGGCCCTTGGCCAGCAGGATGATCTTCTTGCCGTCGGGGAACTTGATGTGGTCGACCTGCGGCTTGATTTCTTCCCACTCGTACTTCTCGATCGATGCGACGTCGATCTCGTTGTCGAAGTGGCCGATGTTGCAGACGATCGCCTGGTCCTTCATGGCGGCCATGTGCTCGTGGCGGATCACGTCCTTGTTGCCCGTGGTGGTCACGAAGATGTCGGCCTTGTCGGCGGCGTACTCCATGGTGACGACCTTGTAGCCTTCCATCGCGGCCTGCAGGGCGTTGATGGGGTCGATCTCGGTCACCCACACCTGGGCGCTCAGTGCGCGCAGTGCCTGGGCCGAGCCCTTGCCCACGTCGCCGTAGCCCGCCACGCAGGCCACCTTGCCGGCAATCATCACGTCTGTCGCGCGCTTGATGCCGTCCACCAGCGATTCGCGGCAGCCGTACAGGTTGTCGAACTTGCTCTTGGTGACCGAGTCGTTCACGTTGATGGCGCGGAACAGCAGCGTGCCCTTGGCGCTCATCTCGTTCAGGCGGTGCACGCCGGTGGTCGTTTCCTCGGTCACGCCGATGATCTCGGCCGACTTGCGGGTGTACCAGGTCGAATCGACCGCCAGCTTGGCCTTGATGGCCGCGTAGAGGATGCGTTCTTCCTCGCTGGTCGGATTGGCGAGCACGCCCAGGTCCTTCTCGGCGCGCTGGCCCAGGTGCATCAGCAGCGTGGCATCGCCGCCGTCGTCCAGGATCATGTTGGGGCCCTCGCCCTTCGAACCCTTGGGGCCGAAGTCGAAGATGGCGTGGGTGTAGTCCCAGTAGTCCTTCAGCGACTCGCCCTTGATCGCGAACACCGGCGTGCCGGCGGCGGCAATGGCGGCGGCGGCGTGGTCCTGCGTCGAGAAGATGTTGCACGAAGCCCAGCGCACGGTGGCGCCGAGCGCTTGCAGCGTCTCGATCAGCACGGCGGTCTGGATCGTCATGTGCAGCGAGCCCGTGATGCGCGCGCCCTTGAGCGGCTGCGCCTTCGAGAACTCTTCGCGGATGGCCATCAGGCCGGGCATCTCGGTTTCCGCGATGCGGATTTCCTTGCGGCCCCAGGCGGCCAGCGACAGGTCGGCAATCGCCTGGTCGGCGGTGGAAACGGGGGTGGGCTTGAGAACAGCGCTCATGAGAACTCCAACAAAGCTAGTTTGAAAGGTGCCACTGCGTTCGGGGAAAAGACTCACCGCGAGAACAGCGGGTGAGCGTGGTTGCGATGTGGTCCGAGCCTCACGCCTGGCGGCGCTGCAACGCTCCTCGGAACCGCGGATTGTAGACGGGGAGGCACGGCGAGCCAATCGCCGGGATATCCCACATCCCGGAAAGCGCGTTTCGGCTCCGGCGCGTACATTGATTTGCTCCCAACCACGGAAGTTCACCCATGCGCTCCAGAATCTCCCCCGTCCTGCTGGCCTCGGCCATCCTTCTTGGCGCCGGCGCGCCGGTCCTTGCCTCCGCGCAGGCGGCCTCCGATCCGGTGCGCATCCGCGGCACCATCGTCCGCGTCGACGCAAAGACCCTCGTGGTGCAAGACCGCGGCGGCGAGGTCGTCAGCCTTGCGCGGCCGGCCGACATGACGGTATCGGAGGTCTATCCCATCAAGCTGTCCGACATCAAGCAGGGCAGCTTCATCGGAACCGCCGCCATGCCGCAGGCCGACGGCACGCAGAAGGCGCTCGAGGTGGTGGTGTTCCCGGAGGCCGCGCGCGGCACTGGCGAAGGCCACCGCCCATGGGACCTGCTGCCACAGAGCACCATGACCAACGCCACCGTGGCCGACCTGGCCGCGGCGCCGAAATCGGTACGGGGCGGGCAGCAGCTTCGGCTGACCTACAAGGGCGGGGAGAAGACCGTGGTCGTGCCGCCCGATGTGCCGGTCGTGACTTTCCGCCCCGGCACCGAGTCCCTGCTGGTACCCGGCGCCAAGGTGCTGGTCAATGCACAGGAAAAGAACGGCACGCCCACGGCGCTGCGCGTCACTGCCGGGCGCAACGGCTTTGCGCCGCCGATGTAGCCCAAGGGAAATCCCGCAGGCGAATTTGTCGCCGCGGGCACCGCGGCCGAGCCGGTGCGGCGTATCGTGGCGAGGGACTTTGCCATCCGGCCGGTCCTCGTCATTCCCCCGTCCACCCGACACAGGAGATACCGCACCATGGCCACTGCCAAGAAAGCCGCCGCGAAAAAGACCACTGACAGCAGCACCAAGGCGGAGGCCCCTGGTGCCGCCGACATGCTCAATCCGATGAAGAATCTCAAGGCCATGACCGATCGCCTGCAGGAACTCAACCTGACCGGCGGCGCAGGCAAGCTGCTCGAGAGCGGCCAGAAGGACCTCCAGGCGCTGATGCAGGCCAACGAAAAGTCCTACCAGGGCCTGCAGACCGTGGTGCAGCGGCAGACCGAGATGATCAAGAACGCCATCGCCGAATGGCAGACGGCCGCCAAGGAAATGCCCGGCAAGGACCCCAAGGCCAACCTCGCCAAGCTCGACGAGCTCGGCCGCCAGTCGTTCCAGCGCGCCGTCGACGACATCAAGGAACTCGCCACCCTTGCCGCCAAGTCGCAGGCCGATGCCTTCGAACTGGTGCGCCAGCGCATCCAGGCCAATGTGGACGAAGTGACCAAGATGCTGCAGCGCAAGTAAGGCGTTTTCGACGGTGCGGACGGGCGGCCCTGGACCGCCCTTCTAAAATCGGGCATTCCCCTGCAGATTGCCCACCTTGTCTTTTCTTGCCGAAACCCGCCGCCGCCGCACCTTCGCGATCATTTCCCACCCTGACGCCGGCAAGACCACGCTGACCGAGAAGCTGCTGCTTTTCTCGGGCGCGATCCAGATCGCCGGCTCGGTGAAGGCGCGCAAGGCCTCGCGCCATGCCACGTCCGACTGGATGGAAATCGAGAAGCAGCGCGGCATCTCGGTGGCCTCGTCGGTCATGCAGATGCTGTACCGCGACCACGTCATCAACCTGCTCGACACGCCCGGCCACAAGGACTTTTCGGAAGACACCTACCGCGTGCTCACCGCCGTGGACTCGGCGCTGATGGTGATCGACGCGGCCAACGGCGTGGAATCGCAGACGCGCCGGCTGATCGAGGTTTGCCGCCAGCGCGATACCCCCATCATCACCTTCGTCAACAAGATGGACCGCGAGGTGCGAGAGCCGCTCGACATCCTCGACGAGGTGGAACGCGAGCTTGGCATGCCCTGCGTGCCCATGACGTGGCCCGTGGGCCAGGGCAAGTCGTTCCGCGGCATCATGAACCTGCGCACGCAGGCGATGACCGTGTTCGAGTCGGGCAGCGAGCGGCTGCCGCACGACTTCGAGACCATTCCGCTCTCCGAGCGCGACACGCTCACCAAGCGCTTCGGCGCCGATTTCGAATCCGCCATGGACAGCATGGAGCTGGCCACCGGCGCCTCGCCCACCTGGGACCGCGAGGCCTTCCTGGCCGGCAAGCAGACGCCCGTGTTCTTCGGCTCCGGTGTCAACAATTTCGGCGTGATGGAGGTGCTCGATGCGCTGGTCGACCTGGCGCCCTCGCCGCAGTCGCGCACCAGTACCACGATGGTCAACCGACAGCCCGTGGTGAAGGAGATCCAGCCCGAGGACAGGGACTTCGCGGGCGTGGTGTTCAAGGTGCAGGCCAACATGGACGCCAACCACCGCGACCGAATCGCGTTCGTGCGCATGGCCTCGGGCAAGTACACGCCGGGCATGAAGCTCAAGGTGCAGCGCACCTCGAAGGAACTGCGGCCCACCAGTGTGGTCACGTTCATGAGCCAGCGCCGCGAAGCGGTCGAAGAGGCCTATGCGGGCGACATCGTGGGCTTCACCACGCACGGCGGCGTGCAGCTCGGCGACACCATCACCGACGGCGCGAGCCTGCAGTTCACCGGCCTGCCCTTCTTCGCGCCCGAGCTGTTCATGACCGTGATCCTGAAGAACCCGCTGCGCACCAAGCAGCTGCAGCAGGGCCTGGCCCAGCTCGGCGAAGAGGGTGCGATCCAGGTGTTCCGCCCCGAGGTCGGCGGCCCCATGCTGCTGGGCGCGGTCGGCCAGCTGCAGTTCGAAGTGGTGCAGCACCGCCTGAAGGCCGAGTACGACGCCGACGTGCGGCTCGAAGGCTGCCAATACACCGGCGCGCGATGGATCACGGCCGATTCGCCGGCCGAGCTGCGCGAGTTCGTCAACGCCTATCCGCAGCGCATGGCGAAGGATGCGGCGGACACGCTGGCCTTCCTGTGCACCTCGCCTTACGACGTGCGGCTGGCGCAGGAGCGGTTCCCGAAGATCCACTTCCATCCACTGCGGGAGCATGCGGGGCTGGCGCTGCAAAGTGCAGGCTGAGCCAGGCATGCGCCAGTCGAGTTCCCTGCCCTCCTCGCCCCACCATCTGCTGGCGTTGTCGCAGTGGTCGAAGGCCGCACGCAGCAACCTGATCGGCGTGTTCACCGACATCGACGACACGCTCACCACCGAAGGCGCCATCACGCCCGACGCGCTGAAGGCACTGGGCGATCTCAAGGCGGCCGGGCTTCACGTCGTGGCGATCACCGGTCGGCCCGTAGGCTGGAGCGTGCCCTTCGTTTCCGCATGGCCCGTCGACTCCATCGTGGCGGAGAACGGTGCCGTCGCCCTGCTGCCTGTGCCGGGCGGCAAGCTGCAGAAGCGCCACCAGCAGGACGCGGCAACGCGCGCCGCCAATTTCGATCGGATGCAGCAAGTGCTGGCGCGCATCGAGCGCGAGATTCCGGGCGCCCGGCGCGCCACCGACTCGCCGGGCCGAGAAACCGACATCGCCATCGACCACAGCGAGTTCGTGCAGCTGAGCGAAGAGACCATCGCACACGTCGTGGCCCTGATGCGCGGCGAAGGCATGCACGCCACGGTCAGCAGCATCCACATCAACGGCTGGTACGGCGACAACGACAAGCTCGAGGGCGCGCGCTGGATCGTGCGCGAACTCTGGGGCCGCACGCTCGACGACGAGATCGACCGCTGGGCCTACGTGGGCGACTCCACCAACGACCAGCTGATGTTCCGCACCTTCGCCCACAGCATCGGCGTGGCGAACGTGGCGCGCTTCGTGCCGCAGCTGGAGTACCTGCCGCGCTACGTGACCGAGGGCGAGCGCGGCGCGGGGTTCGCCGAAGCGGCGCGCGCCATTCTCTCGGCCCGCGCTACTCGCTGACCGGCAGGCTGCGCGTGGGACGCCGCAGCGCCGCCCACTGGCTCCAGGTGCCGAAGGCTGCGATCAACAGCAGCACCGCTGCATAACCCTCTGCGGTAGCCAGCAGCCCCAGCGGTGCCACCAGGAAGCCGGCCAGCATCGCAGGCAGGCTGAACGCGAGGTAGCTCACCACGAAGATGGCCGCGAACAGCTCGCCGCGTTCGTGCGATCTGGCAAGCGGGGCCAGCGTTTGCACCAGCGCAGAGAACGCGCCGCCGAAGCCCATGCCCACCACCGCCGTGCCCACGAAGAACAACGCCAGTGATCGCGTGTGCAGCGACGCCAGCAGCAGCCCCACCCCGACCGTGATGCTGGCCATGCCGATGATGGCCGGCCGTGGCGCCGCGAAGCGCCCAAGCAGGGTGGGCGCAACAGCGCCGACACCGGAGAGCACCGCCACCGTAAGGCCGTTGACCACGCCGCTGTCGATGGCGAACACATGCAGCATGAGCGACGGCGCCAGCGAGAGATACAGCCCGCCCATCGCCCACACCACGATGAACACCGGCAGCCCGCGCACGAACTCGGCCCTGGCCTGCGGCGGGATCGAAACGCGCGGCACCAGCGAAGCCAGCGCACCTGCACGCCGCGTGACGGTCTCCGGCATCCACATCACCACGGCCGCGCCCAGCGCGAACACCCCGGCCAGCACACCGAACACCAGCGACACCGGATACCCGGTGAACCGTATCGCCATACCCGTCAAGAGCGCGCCCGCGGCGAGTCCCGCCAGCGGCGATACGCTCGTGATCAGCGCGCCCAACCGCTTGCGCGAGGCCGGCGCGGCCTCGACCACGGCCGCGCTCAGCGCGCCGCTCGCGACACCCGTGGCCACGCCTTGAACGACACGCGCGACGATCAGCCCGCTGATGTCATGCGCCAGCAGGAACAAGCCCATCGCCACCGCCTGCAGCACCAACGCCGCAAGCACCACCGGGCGGCGCCCCACATGGTCCGACAGCGACCCCGCCACCAGCAGCGAGATCAGCAGCGCAATCGCATAGATCGCAAAAGCGACCGTGAGCATCGACGACGAAAAGCCCCAGGCATGCTGGAACACCACGAACAGCGGCGACGGCGCGGCCGCCGCGAAGAAGAAGGCGAAGAGCACCGTGGCCAACAGCGGAAAACCGACGGCGACCGGCAGGCGCCACGGCTTGGAACGGGTGGCAACGCCGGCTGTGGAACCGGCGAGTTCAGGACAGGAGGAGGGCATGGCGATCCTTAACGCAACGTTTTTTGCTTTTGCAATTCTATGCCCGCACGCTTTTAAAGCAAATATCTTTGCGTTAAAGTCCTTACCATGAACGATGTCGTCCTTCCCAACAAGCGCCCCGGCGGCCGCAGCGCGCAGGTGCAGGCGCTGGTGCGCACCGCCCTCGAAGAGTTGGTGGCCGAACAGGGGCGAGAACGCGTCACGGTGCCGGCGGTGGCCGAGCGCGCTGGCGTCAGCGCTTCCAGCATCTACCGCCGATGGGGCGATCTGTCGGGGCTTCTGGCCGAAACGGCCACGCACCGGCTGGACCCGAACCGGCCGCTGCCCAACACCGGCGCGCTGCGCGAAGACCTGACCGCGTGGGCGGAGGAACTCATCACGCACCTGTCGCAACCCTGCAGCAAGTCCTTGCTGAAAGCCGCGGCCGCGCTGGCCAACGGCGACTCGGACACGGATTGCCTGCGCAACCGCCGCAAGGAAGCGCTGACACTGGTCGAGCAGGCGCACGCCCGCGGCGAGCACGCGCCCGAGGCGCAGCAGGTGATCGACCACCTGATCGCGCCCATCGTGTTCCGCCTCGTGTTCGGCGGCGACCCCGTGAAGCCGGAGTTGGCGGCGCGGCTGGTGGAGGAGCTGTTTGCGATCAGTTCGTCTTCGGTTCCTTCGCCAGACCCAGCTTCTCGATGACCGCCTTCTCCCGCACCACCGTGTCCTGCGCAAACTTGGTGTACGTCGCCGAGCTCATGTAGTTCGGCAGCATGTCGTAGCGCCCCAGCGAAGCCACATAGCTGGGCTCCTCCATCGCCTGCTTGAAGGCGTCATGCAGCTTCTTCACCACCTCGGGCGGCGTCCCTTTGGGTGCGCCGATGCCGAAGGGCGAGTTCTGCACGATGTCGTAGCCCAGCTCCTTCAGCGTGGGCGCATCAGGGAACTTGGCGAGGCGCTTCTCGCCCCAGGTGTTGAGCACGCGCAGCTTGCCGGCCTCGACCTGCGGCGCGAAGCCGGTGCTGTCGGCCGCCGCCATGAGCTGGCCGCTGACCACCGCGAGCATCAGGTCGGCGCTGCCCTTGTAGGGCACGTGCTGCAGCTCGATGCCGGCCTTCTGCGCGATGAGTTCGGTCGTGAGGTGCGGGCTGGTGAGGTTGCCGGTGGAGCCGTAAGTGAGCTTGCCGGGGTTGGCCTTGGCATACGCGACGAAGTCGGCCCAGGTCTTGAACGGGCTGTTGGCCGGCACCACGATGCCGAAGGCGTAGCCCGTGACGTTGAGCACGTAGCTGATGTCCTTGAGCGGGTCCCAGTTGATCTTGGTGGTGTAGCCGAGGCGGAACACGCCGAGCGGAATCTGCGCGATGGTGTAGCCGTCGGGCTGCGCGGTCTGCAGCGCCTGCGCGGGCAGCGTGCCGCCGGCGCCGGGCTTGTTGTCGATGATGACCGGCTGGCCGATGATCTTGCTCGCGTTGTCGGCGAGCTGGCGCATCGTGATGTCGGTCGGGCCGCCCGCGGGGAAGGCGATGACCAGCTTGATCGGCTTGTTGGGAAAGGCCTGGGCAAATGCCGCCAGCGGAGAAACGAGGCCGCACGCGGCGAGCGTGGCGGCACAGAGAAGAGAACGGCGGGACATGGCTGGCTCCTGAAACGTGGACAAGGCGCGGATTGGGCCTTGCCTCGTCCGTTGCGGCAATCGGTGCTCACCCGACTGCTGTCGCCGAGGCGGCTCAGCCAGCCGCCTGCTCGAAACCTTCCAGCACGTTGACCGCGTTGACACCCACTTCCGCCACCGCATAGCCGCCCTCGAACACGAACACCGTCGGCACGCCGGCGCGCGCCAGGTCTTCGCCCATGCGCAGGTAGTCGGCGCTCTTCAGCCGAAAGCCCGCGACCGGGTCGCCCTCGAAAGTGTCGACGCCGAGCGACACGACCAGCGCGTCCGCGCGCACCGCGGCAATGCCGTCGAGCGCTGCCTTCAGCGCCGCGCGCCAAGCCGCAAAGTCGGTGCCGCGCGCCAGCGGCAGGTTGTGGTTGAAGCCGAGGCCGGCGCCCGCGCCGCGCTCGTCGGCATGGCCCAGGTAGTACGGGTAGTCGGCCATCGGGTCGCCATGCAGGCTTGCAAAATGAACGTCGCTGCGCTCGTAGAAGATGGCCTGCGTGCCGTTGCCGTGGTGGTAGTCCACGTCGAGCACGGCGACGCGCGCCACCCCCGCATCGCGCAGCGCCTGCGCAGCCACCGCGGCGTTGTTGACGAAGCAGTAGCCGCCGAAGAAATCGGCGCCCGCATGGTGGCCCGGCGGCCGCGTGAGCGCAAAGGCGGCCCGCTGGCCGCCGATGACGCGCTGTGCCGCGGTCCACGCACAGGCGGCACCGTGGCGCGCTGCAGCCCAGCTGCCGGCCATCAGCGGCGTGCCCGCGTCGAACGCGAACAGCCCCAAGCGCGCAGGAAAGCTCCTGGGCAGCACGTCGGTGCGCATGCCGCGCGTGGGCCAGTACGAAGGCAGGGCATCGCGCGACACGTTGGACGGATCGAGCGCCACCCACTCTTCCCACGCGTGGGCGACGAAGTCCAGGTAGCGCGGCGCATGCACCCGGGCCAGCAGCGCTTCGTCGAAGGCATCGGGCACCTGTAGCGGGCCCAGGCCGCGGCGCTCCAGCTCATGCTTCACGTGGTCGACGCGGGCGGGCACCTCGAAGCACGGCACCAGCTCGCCGCGGAACATTTCGACTTTGCCTTGATGCAGTGCGTGCTGGTCGTTGTAAATGGTGAGCATGCCGCCATCATGCCGCACGCCGCAGCACCGCACGCCGCCGGCCGGAAGCGGTCAGCCCGAACAGATCCTTCGGGTCATCGAGCTCGGGCACCAGCGCAATCTGCTGGCCGATGCCACGCTCGATGGCCAGCTGATGGATGTAACGCAGCGCGGTGTAGTCCTCCAGCGCGAAGCCGACCGAGTCGAACACCGTGACCTGGTCCGCGCTCTCGCGTCCCGGCACCTTGCCGAGCAGCACCTTCCAGAGCTCGTGCACCGGAAAGTCGGCCGGCAGCTGCTGGATCTCGCCCTCGGCACGGGTCTGCGGTTCGTACTCGACGAACACGCGCGCCAGGCGCAGCACCTCGGGGTGCAGCTCGGTCTTGCCGGGCGAATCGCCCCCCACCGCGTTGATGTGCATGCCCGGCTCGATCATCTCGGGCGCAAGCACGACCGCGTGGCCCTGATGCGCCGTGACGGTGGTGACGATGTCCGCGCCGCGCACGGCGTCGGCAACCGAATGGGCACGCACCACCTCGAGCGGCGTGCAGGCGGACAGGTGGCGCACCAGCTTGTCGGTGGCGTGCGGGTCGATGTCGAACACGCGCACTTCCTCGATGCCCAGCAGCGCATGGAAGGCCAGGGCCTGGAACTCGCTTTGCGAGCCGTTGCCGATCAGCGCCAGGCTGCGCGAGCCGGGCCGCGCCAGGGCCTGCGCCGCCATGGCCGAAGTGGCGGCGGTGCGCAGCGCGGTGGTGAGCGTGAGCTCCGACAGCAGCACGGGGTACCCGGTATCGACCTCGGCCAGCACACCAAAGGCCATGACGGTGGGCAGCCCGACCGCCGTGTTGTGCGGATGCCCGTTCACGTATTTGAAAGCGTAGGCGCCATCGTCGGCCACCGGCATCAACTCGATCACGCCCAGGTGCGAGTGGCTGGCCACGCGCGCCTTCTTGTCGAACTCGCGCCAGCGCATGAAATCGTCGCGCAGCGCGTCGGCCAGGGCCTTGAGAAATTCGGGAACGCCGGTTTCGTCCACCAGGCGAACCAGGCTGTGAACATCGATGAAGCGGGTCATGACATGGCTCCTTGCGTAGCCCGGCACGGCGCTTCATCTCCTCACACGATTCACTCACCCCACCATGGCTGATTCAGGATGCGCCTGCGCCAAGGGTTGAAGCCATTGTGCGCCTGCGGGCATCAACGTGCCAGCACCGCTGCCAGGGCCACGCCGGTGTGGGTACCCAGCCGAACGACCTCTTCCGGCGGCGCCGCCGCAACGATGCGCCCACCGGCGTTGCCGCCTTCGGGTCCCAGGTCGATGATCCAGTCGGCCTCGGCGATCAGGTCGAGGTCGTGCTCGATCACCACCACGCTGTGGCCGCCGTTCACCAGCCGGTGCAGCACATGGATCAGCTTCTCGACGTCGGCCATGTGCAGGCCCACCGTCGGCTCATCGAGCACGTACAGCGTGTGCGGCGCCTTCTGCCCGCGGCGGGTGATGTCGTCGCGCACCTTGCTGAGCTCGGTCACCAGCTTGATGCGCTGCGCCTCGCCGCCCGAGAGCGTGGGCGAAGGCTGGCCCAGCGTGAGATACCCCAGCCCCACGTCCTTCAGCAGCTGCAGCGGGTGGCTGATGTTGGGCATGGCGGCAAAGAACTCCACCGCCTCGTCCACTTCCATCTGCAGCACGTCGCCAATGCTCTTGCCGCGCCAGCTCACGGCCAGCGTCTCGGGGTTGAAGCGCGCGCCGTGGCACACCTCGCAGGGCACCTTCACGTCGGGCAGGAAGCTCATCTCGATGGTGCGCACGCCGGCGCCGTCGCAGCCGGGGCAACGGCCTTCGCCGGTGTTGAAGCTGAAGCGCGCCGGGCCGTAGCCGCGCGCCTTGGCTTCCAGCGTGTCGGCGAACAGCTTGCGGATGGTGTCCCAGAAACCGATGTAGGTGGCCGGGCAGCTGCGCGGCGTCTTGCCGATGGGGGTCTGGTCGACCTCGAGCACGCGGTCGATGGTCTCGTAGCCCTCGACGCGATCGCAGCCGGACCACGCCGGGCGCTTGCCCGCGGCGTCGGCGTCGCGGCCGGCCTTGGTCATGCGCTGGATCACGACAGCCTGCACGCTCGCCAGCAGCACGTCGCGCGCGAGCGTCGACTTGCCCGAGCCGCTCACGCCGGTCACCACCACCAGGCGGTGCAGCGGCAGCGCGGCGGTCAGGTCCTGCAGGTTGTGCAGGTCGGCGCCATGCACGGTGAGCCATTGGCCACTGTCTTCCGCCTTCGGGTCGGGCGAGGGAATCAGCCGCCGCGCCTGCAATGGATGCTTGATGGCATCGCGCAGGTAGCGGCCGGTCTGCGAATCGCCCGCCGCCTGGATGTCGGCCACCGAACCTTCGGCCACGAGGCGCCCGCCGCGCTTGCCGGCGCTCGGGCCGATGTCGATGATGTGGTCGGCGCGGCGGATTGTGTCTTCGTCGTGCTCCACCACCACCAGCGTGTTGCCCTTGTCGCCGAGCTTGTGCAGCGCGTTGAGCAAGATCTGGTTGTCGCGCGCGTGCAGGCCGATGGTCGGCTCGTCGAGCACGTAGCAGACACCCTGCAGGTTGCTGCCGAGCTGCGCCGCAAGCCGGATGCGCTGGGCCTCGCCGCCGGAGAGCGTGGGTGCGCCGCGGTCGAGCGTGAGGTAGCCCAGGCCCACCTCTTCGAGAAATTCGAGGCGGCTCTTGATCTCGGGCACCAGGTCGCGCGCAATCTCGGCTTCGCGTCCGGTCAACGCCAGCCCCTCGAACCACCGCCGCACCTCGGTCACGCTCATGCGCGCAAGCTCGGTGATGCCGATGCCGCCCATGCCGTCCGCGAGCGAAGCGCCGAAGCTCACCGCGCGCGCCGTGGCATTGAGCCGCGTGCCTTCGCAGGTCGGGCACGCCACGTCGGCCAGGTCTTCCACCTCGGGCTCGGCGAAGGTCTGCTCGCGGCCCTTGCTGTCGTCGTCGCGAATCGAGTCGTCGAAGACCTTGCGCTGGTCCTTGCTGAGCTTGACGCCGGTGCCCACGCAGTCGGGGCACCAGCCGTGCTTGCTGTTGTAGCTGAACAGGCGCGGGTCGAGTTCGGCATAGCTGGTGCTGCAGACCGGGCAGGCGCGCAGCGTGGAGAACACATTGACACGGCCGATTCCATGAGCCGACACGCCGGCCATCATCGCTGCCTTGAGGCCGTCGAGCTGGCTCAGCACGTGCACCACGCCCTTCCCGTGTTCGAGCGCCTTGGTCAGCGCCTCGCGCAGTTCGTTTTCCTTCGAGGGCAGCACGTCGAGGCTGGCCACCGGCAGCTCGATGCTGTGCTCCTTGAAGCGGTCGATGCGCGGGAAACCGGTCGTCGGAAGAAACTCGCCGTCCACGCGCAGATGCGTGAAACCGCGCGGCCGCGCCCAGTCGGCCAGCTCGGTGTACACGCCCTTGCGGTTGCTCACCAGCGGCGCGAGCAGGCCGATGTGCTGGCCCTTGAAGTTGCGCATCAGCTGCGCCGCGATGCTGTCGGGCGTCTGCGGCTGAACGGCCGCGCCGTCGTGGATGCAGTGCTGGATGCCGAGCTTCACATACAACAGGCGCAGGAAGTGCCAGACCTCGGTGGTGGTGCCCACCGTGCTCTTGCGGCCGCCGCGCGACAGGCGCTGCTCGATGGCCACCGTGGGCGGAATGCCGTAGACCGCATCGACCTCGGGCCGGCCTGCCGGCTGCACGATGCTGCGCGCATAGGCGTTGAGCGACTCGAGGTACCGCCGCTGCCCTTCGTTGAACAGGATGTCGAAGGCCAGCGTCGATTTGCCCGAACCGCTGACGCCCGTCACCACGCTGAACTTGCCGCGCGGAATGTCCACGCTGAGGTTCTTCAGGTTGTGCTCGCGCGCATTGACGATCTCGATGGCGTTGCTGCCGGGCGCGGTCTTGGCGTTGGCAATGTAGCGCCGCGCCGCGCGCTCGGCCACCTTGTAGGCCTCGGGGCCGATGGCCAGCTCGTAGTCGGCCAGGGCCGCGCCGGTGAGCGAGGCGCGGTTCTCGCGCAGTTGTTCGGGGGTGCCCTCCGCGACCACCTGCCCGCCGCCCTCGCCGCCTTCGGGGCCGAGGTCGATGCACCAGTCGCTCGCCCGAATCACGTCGAGGTTGTGCTCGATCACGATCAGCGAGTGGCCGGCGTCCAGCAGCTTGCGCAGCGCGCGCATCAGCCGCGCGATGTCGTCGAAATGCAGCCCGGTGGTGGGCTCGTCGAACAGGAACAGCGTGCCCCTGCGCGCCACCGATTGCTTGCTCGCCGTCGCGCTCTTCGCGGCCTCCGCCAGAAAGCCTGCCAGTTTGAGGCGCTGCGCCTCGCCGCCGCTCAGTGTGGGCACGGGCTGGCCGAGCTTCACGTAGTCGAGCCCCACGTCGGAGATCGGCTGCAGCACGCGCAGCACGTCGCGGTCGGCCTCGAACACCGACGCCGCTTCGGCCACGGTGAGATCGAGCACGTCGGCCACGCTGTAGCTCGCCCCTTTGCGTTCGACCTTCACTTCGAGGATCTCGGGGCGGTAGCGCTTGCCGTCGCAATCGGGGCAGCGCAGGTACACGTCCGAAAGAAACTGCATCTCCACGTGCTCGAAGCCCGAGCCGCCGCAGGTCGGGCAGCGCCCGTCGCCGGAGTTGAAGCTGAACTTGCTCGCGGTATAGCCGCGCTGGCGCGACAGCGCCGCGGTGGCGAAGATCTCGCGGATCGCGTCCCACGCCCCCACGTAGCTCGCGGGGTTGGAGCGCGCCGTCTTGCCGATGGGCGACTGGTCGACGAAGACCACGTCGCCGAGGTGATCGGCGCCGAGCATGCGGTCGTGTGCGCCCGGCGTTTCCGTGGCCTTGCCGAAATGCCGCATGAGCGCTGGCGCCAGCACGTCCTGGATCAGCGTCGACTTGCCCGAGCCGCTCACGCCGGTCACGCACACCAGGCGCGCGAGCGGAAAGTCGACCGTGATGTCCTTCAGGTTGTGCTCGCGCACGCCCTCGAGGATGAGCCGGTGCGTGTTCTCGCTCACGAGCCGCTTGAAGCCCATGCCGATCTTCTTTCGGCCGCCCAGGTACTGGCCGGTGAGCGTGTCGGCATCGCGCAGCTGGTCGGTGGTGCCGTCGAACACGATCTGTCCGCCGCGAATGCCGGGGCCGGGGCCCATGTCGATCACGCGGTCGGCCGCGAGCATCACGGCCGGGTCATGCTCGACCACCACCAGCGTGTTGCCGGCGTCGCGCAGGCGCAGCATGGCCTCGGTGATGCGGTTCATGTCGCGCGGATGCAGGCCGATGCTGGGCTCGTCGAGCACGAACAGCGTGTTGACCAGCGATGTGCCCAGCGCCGTGGTGAGATTGATGCGCTGCACCTCGCCGCCCGAGAGCGTGCGGCTCTGGCGGTCGAGCGTGAGGTAGCCGATACCCACGTCATGCAGGTAGCGCAGGCGGGTGGTGATCTCCTCGAACAACAGCTTCAAGGCCTGCGCCTCGCCCTCACTTGCGGTGTTGCCGTTGCCGTGCCGTTCGACGCGGTCGAAGAAGCGGCGCAGCCGCTCGATCGGCAACAGCATCAGGTCATGCAGGCAAAGGCCGGGCAGTGATTCGAGCTGGGCGCGCGTCCATTTGGCGCCGGTCGGCATGAAGCGCTTGGCGGGCTCCAGCACTGCATCCGCATCATCCTTGCTGCCGATGCGCCACAGCAGGCTGTCGAGCTTCAGGCGCGCGCCGCTGCAGACGGGGCATGGCGTGTAGCTGCGGTATTTGGACAAGAGCACGCGGATGTGCATCTTGTAGGCCTTGCTTTCCAGGTAGCCGAAGAAGCGCCGCACGCCATACCACTGCTTGTTCCAGTTGCCCTCCTTGTAGCTGGGCGTGCCCTCGATCACCCAGTGCTTCTGCTCGTCGGTGAGCTTGTTCCAGGGCGTGTCGCGCGGAATGCCGGCCGCCTCGGCGTGGCGCATGAGGTCGTCCTGCGCCTCCTTCCAGGCCGGGGTCTGGATGGTCTTGATGGCGCCGGCGCGCAAGGTGAGCTTGTCGTTCGGAATCACCAGGCCCAGGTCGACGCCGATCACGCGGCCGAAGCCGCGGCAGGTGTCGCATGCGCCGACGGCCGAATTGAACGAGAACATCGACGGGATCGGGTCGGTGTAGCGGATGTCGCTCTCCGGGCAGTGCAGGCCGGTGGAGAACTTCCACACCTCGGTGGAAGCGTTTTCCTCGGCGCCCGTGGCGTGCACCGTCACGCGCCCGCTGCCACGCTTGAGCGCCACCTCGATGGCCTCCACGACGCGCGAACGCTCGGCGCTCGAGATGCGGAAGCGGTCGGCCACCACGTCGAGCACCTTGCGCGGACCGGTGGGCGTGGCCACCTCGCGCTCCGACTGCACCCGCGTGAAGCCGCTGGCCGACAGCCACTGCGTCACTTCTTCTGCAGAAGTGCCGGCCGGCAACTCGACCGGAAACGTGACCACCAGCCGCGGATCGCCCGCCGCGGCCGCCCGTTCTGCAATCTGCGCAAAGATGCTGTCGGGCGAATCGTGGCGCACCGGCAGCGCGGTCTCGCGGTCGAACAACTGGGCCGCGCGCGCGTAGAGCAGCTTCAGGTGGTCGTTGAGTTCGGTCATCGTGCCGACCGTGGAGCGCGACGAGCGCACCGGGTTGGTCTGGTCGATGGCAATGGCGGGCGGCACGCCCTCCACCTTGTCGACGGCGGGCTTGTCCATCCGGTCCAGGAACTGGCGCGCGTAGGCCGAGAAGGTCTCCACATAGCGCCGCTGGCCCTCGGCATAAAGGGTGTCGAACACGAGGCTCGATTTTCCCGAGCCGCTCGGCCCGGTGACCACGGTCATCTCGCCGGTGCGGATGTCGAGGTCGAGGTTCTGGAGGTTGTGCTGGCGCGCGCCGCGAATCCGGATGGAGCCCTGTGTCATGAATGCCTTGGGGGGTGGGGCAAACATTCTAGGGAGTGGTAAGTGACGGATTCGTGCACTCCGTCACATGGTCCACGCCCGCGCAGGGGTTTGTACTGATTCAGTTTTAGACACTTTAAGTAACAAATAGGACCTTTGCTTACGTTTCCAACTGCATTGGGAAGTTATCCATGAACAAGCTGCATGTACTTTGCGGTGCCCTGCTGGCACTGGCCGCGACGGCCGCGCCCGCCCAGATCCTGATCGGCCAGACGGCGGGCCTGACCGGCTCGGTGGCCGCAGGCGTGAACGAAACCATCGCCGGGGCCCAACTGGTGATCGATGCCGTGAACGCGCAAGGCGGCCTTCATGGAGAAAAGATCGAGGTGCTGCGCATGGACGACGGCTTCGACGTCAAACGCGCGAGCGAGAACGCCCGCGTGCTGATCGAAGAGAAGAAGGTGACGGCGCTCTTCATGAGCCGCGGCACGCCGCATTCGCAGGCCATCATTCCCTGGCTCGACAAATACGACGTGGCCCTGATCGGCCCTTCCACCGGCGCCATGGCGCTGCACAAGCCGGTACAAAGGCACGTGTTCAACGTGCGCGCCACCTACCAGCGCGAAGCCGAGAAAGCCATCCAGCACCTGCTCACCACCGGCATCGCGCGCATCGCGGTGGTCTACGTGACCGATTCCTTCGGACAGGACGCCCTCGAAGGCGCCACGACGGGCTTCTCCAAGGCCCAGGCCAAACCCCTGGTCACCGTGCCCGCCGACCGCGAAAAGCCCGATTACAAGACCATCGTGCCGACCATCAAGGATGCCAACGCTCAGGCCGTGCTGTGGATCGGCTCGGGCACCGCCGTGGTCGAAGGCATCAAGGCGCTGCGCGCCTCCGGTTCGGCAGCGCAGGTGGTCACCTTGTCGAACAACGCGTCGTCGGGGTTCATCAAGCAACTGGGCGAAGCGAGCAAAGGGGTGATCGTGACCCAGGTGTTCCCGAACGAGCGCTCCATCAGCTACCCCATGGTCAAGGAAGCGCTCGCATTGGCGCAGGCCAAGGGCCAGGTTGAACTCTCCCCGGCCGCGCTCGAGGGCTTTGCGTCGGCCAAGGTGCTGGTCGAGGCGCTGCGCCGCGCCGGGCCCAAGCCGACGCGCGCCAAGGTGCTTGCCGCGCTCGAAAGCATGCGTGCCTACGACCTTGGCGGCCTGGAGGTGAGCTATTCGCCGCAGGACCACTCGGGCATCGATTTCGCCGACCTGGCGATCATCAGCGACGGCCGGTTCAAGCGCTAGAACAGCAGCGCCGGTGCTCCGCCGCCGCGGAGTGGCGCGATCCTGGGAACGACTTTCCTTTTCTCTTTACTTGGGGGCGGCAGCAGGCGCGGGTTCGTGCGTCGCCTCGCCACCGTGCTTCTCGCCCGACATGTCGATCTTGTCGCCGCCTTTCGAGATGACATACAGAGCAATGGCGGCAAAGATAACGAAGCCGACAACGAGTTTCCACATGGGGTCTGTCTCCTGATGATGATGATGTGAGGGGTTCAAGAAAAAGGCCTCATGCCGACGGCATGAAGCCCCTTTGTTGAACGGAGGGCCGGCTTGCGCCACCCTCCTCCTGAAACCTGCGTTCAGTCGTTCGCGTAGATGTCGACGTCCTTGGTTTCGCGGATGAACAGCGTGCCGATGACCAGCGTCATTGCCGCAATGACGATCGGGTACCAGAGACCGTTGTACATGTTGCCGGTGGTCGCCACGATCGCGAAGGCGGTGGTCGGCAGCAGGCCGCCGAACCAGCCGTTGCCGATGTGGTACGGCAAGCTCATCGAGGTGTAGCGGATGCGCGTCGGGAACAGTTCGACCAGCATCGCGGCGATGGGGCCGTAGACCATCGTGACCAGCAGCACCAGCCAGAACAGCAGCGCGACGACCATCAGCTTGTTCATCTTCGCGGGGTCGGCCTTGGCCGGATAGCCCGCCACCTTGAGGTCCTCGGCCACGCCCTTCTTGAAGGCGGCGATCTCCTTGGCGGAGGCTTCGTCGAACTTCAGGTTGACCACGTTGCCCGCGGGCGCCTCGATGGTCTTGCTGCCGATCTTGACGATGGCCTTGGAGCCGGGCGCGCCCTCGACGTTGTCGTAGCTCACCGAGTTCTGCACCAGGTAGCGCTTGGCAATGTCACATGAGCTCCGGAAGTCGATTTCGCGCGCCACCGGATTGCCCTGGAACGAGCACGACTTGGGATCCGCCGTCACCGTGACGCCGGCCGTGGCTTGCGCGCGGGCCAGGTCGGGGTTGGCATATTCCGTGATCATCTTGAAGACCGGGAAGTAGGTCACCACGGCCAAGAGGCAGCCGGCCATGATGATCGGCTTGCGGCCGATCTTGTCCGACAGCGTGCCGAACACCACGAAGAACGGCGTACCGATCAGCAGCGATGCGGCGATCATCAGGTTGGCGGTGGTGCCGTCGACCTTCAATTGCTGCGTCAGGAAGAACAGCGCGTAGAACTGGCCCGTGTACCAGACCACGGCCTGGCCGGCGGTCAGGCCGACCAGGGCCAGGATCACGATCTTGAGGTTCTTCCACTGGCCGAAGGATTCGGACAGCGGAGCCTTCGAGGTCTTGCCCTCGGCCTTCATCTTCTGGAAGGCGGGCGATTCGCTCAACGAAAGACGGATCCACACCGACACGCCGAGCAGCGCGATCGACACCAGGAAGGGAACGCGCCAACCCCACTCGCCGAACGCCTGTTCGCCGAGCCAGGTACGCACGCCCAGGATGACCAGCAGGCTCAGGAACAGGCCGAGCGTGGCAGTGGTCTGGATCCACGAGGTGTAGGCACCGCGCTTGCCGTGCGGCGAGTGCTCGGCCACATACGTGGCGGCACCGCCGTACTCGCCGCCGAGCGCGAGGCCCTGCAGCATGCGCAGCGCAATCAGGATCACCGGCGCCGCAACGCCGATGGTCGCGTAGCTGGGCAAGAGGCCGACGATGAAGGTCGACAGGCCCATGATCAGGATCGTGACCAGGAAGGTGTACTTGCGCCCGATCATGTCGCCGAGCCGGCCGAACACGATGGCGCCGAACGGCCGCACCAGGAAGCCCGCGGCAAATGCCAGCAACGCAAAGATGAAGGCCGCGCCCGCATCCAGGCCGCTGAAGAACTGCTTCGCGATGATCGCGGCCAGCGAACCGTAGAGATAGAAGTCGTACCACTCGAACACCGTGCCAAGGGAGGAAGCGAAGATGACCTTCTTCTCCTCCGAGGACATGGGCCGGGGGGCCGGATGCGGCACCCCCCTCGAATCCAGTGTTGCTGCCATTTGCGTCGTCTCCTGTGTATGCGTTCGTTCGGTCCCGGCACTCGGGACCGTGAAGCATTCTTGGAGGCGCGACTGACCCGAGCCTTTCGCGAAACTGAACCGACGCTTACGAATTAAGGTGAAACCCGCGGGGCGCGTTTCAGCTTGTAAGAAATCGGCCGGTTGCTCAGGTTTTGCTGCCGCGCAGCAAGGAGGGCCGCTGGTCGGCGGCCGCCCATTCGGGGCCTTCGAACCACGCATCGCCGGCCAGGTAGGTGCGCAGCATCGCAAGGCCGTCGAAACCCCAGAACAGGCGGCCGTCGACCACATACGCCGGGGTGCCGAACACACCGCGCCGCAGGGCCTCGTCGGTGTTGCGCTTGAGCAGCGCCTTGTTCTCGTCGCCGTTCATGTCGCGCTTCGGCGTCAGCTGCGCCGCCAGCGCAGCCAGGCGCGCGGCGTCGCCTGCTTCCTCACCGCCGCGCCATACGTGGCGAAACAAGGTCTCTGCCACCAGGCGGCTGATGCTGCCGTCGTCGGAGGTCGACAGCGCAAGCCGCAGGTGCGGAAGCGGGTTGTAGGGGTGCGAGGCCGGCATCTCGATCTGGATGCCGTTCGCATGGCCGAGCCAGAGCACATGGCGGTAGGTCCAGCTGCGCTTGGCCGGAATCTCCGCCGGGCCCAGCTGCCCGTGGTGCTTGAGGATCGCGCCGAGCAGCACCGGCTTGTAGGCGACGCTGTAGCTCAGGCCTTCGAGGGCCTCCGGCAGATGCTCGAACGCGAGGTGCGCGTAGGGCGAGATGAAGTCCAGGTAGAAGTCGATGTGCTTCATGCGTGCTTGTCTCCTGTTTCTTCCGGAATGCGCCAGATGCCGGCGCGTGCCCGCAACTCTATTGCGCGCCACACGCCGCGCCGCGCCTCGTCTTCCATCTTGCTCCAGCCCGCGATCTCGGGAATGGTGCGCAGGCACCCTTCGCAGAAGCCGCTCAGGCGGTCCATGCGGCAGACCGAGGTGCAGGGCGATGGCACGTCGCCGGCCGAGCACTGCACGGCAACGGCCCGCTCGGCCAGGGTTTCCGCGGCATCGAAATTCACACCACGTCCGCCACGGGTGCACCGGTGAGCTTCTCGAGGTCTTGCGGGCGCAGCTGGAACACCGCGTGCGGATGGCCCGCGGCCGCCCAGATCTCCTCGAAGCGGAACAGTTCGCGGTCGATCAGCACCACGGGTGGCGTGGCATGCGCCACCGGCGACACCCCGCCGATGGTGAAGCCGGTGCGCGCCTTCACGAACTCGGCATCGGCGCGGCCGGTCTTGCCGACCAGCGCATCGACTTTCTTCTCGTCGACCCGCTTGTCGCCCGAGGTGATGACCAGCACAGCCACGTCGTCGCTCTTGCGCCTGAAGATGATGCTCTTGGCAATCTGGCCAACCAGGATGCCGAGCGCATCGGCTGCCTGCTGCGCGGTGCGGCAGGCATCGTCGAGCATGCGCGGCGAATGCGGATGGCCCGCGTCCTGCAGCATGCGAGAAACACGTTGCACACCTTCCGGGAGTGCGTGAAGTTCAGCGCCGCACATCACAGGGCTTCCACGGTTTCCAGGGTGCTCATCAGCCGGCCCTCTTCGTGCGGATGGCCTTCGATGCGCGCGAATTCGGCTCGCGCCCCAGCGCCTCGCTGATGTACACGCCGGCGTCGATCAGCTTGTCCAGGTCGATGCCAGTCTCGATGCCCATGCCGTGCAGCATGTAGACCACGTCCTCGGTCGCCACGTTGCCGGTCGCGCCCTTGGCGTAGGGACAGCCGCCCAGCCCGGCGGAGGACGACTGGAAGTTCCAGACCCCCAGCTCCAGCGAGGCCAGCGTATTGACCAGCGCCTGGCCGTAGGTGTCGTGGAAGTGGCCCGAGATGTGGTCCACGCCGAAATGCGCCAGCGCGGCCTCGATGGCGGCCTGCACCTTGCGCGGCGTGCCCACGCCGATGGTGTCGGCCACGTCCACGCGCTGCACGCCGATGTCCTTCATCAGCTTCGCCAGCATGCCCACACGTTCGGGTGCGATCTCGCCTTCGTACGGGCATCCCACCGTGCACGACATGGCGCCGCGCACGTAGATGCCCTTCTCGCGTGCCGCGGCCACCACGGGCGCGAAGCGCTCGATGCTCTCGGCGATCGAGCAGTTGATGTTCTTCTGGCTGAAGGCCTCGCTCGCGGCGCCGAACACCACGATCTCGTCGGGCCATTCTTCGCGCGGCGCGGCAATGGCGGCCTCGAAGCCCTTCATGTTGGGCGTGAGCACCGAATAGCGCGCGCCGGGTTTGCGCCGGATGCCGTGCATCACCTCGGCGTTGTCGGCCATCTGCGGCACCCACTTGGGCGACACGAAGCTGGTGACCTCGATCTCCTTCAGGCCGGCGTCCTGGAGACGGTGCACGAGGCCGATCTTGACTTCAGCCGAGACCGGCTGCTTTTCATTCTGCAATCCGTCGCGCGGGCCGACGTCGACGATCTTGACTTTGGCGGGGAGCTTCATGGGATGTCTCTGGGTTGGCAGGGAAAAGAAAAAAGCCGTCCGTCAATTGTCGGCCGTCTGCGTGCGGCGTGCTCGGCGGCGCCTGTGGCTGGGGGTGCAATGCCCGCCAGCGGCGTTGCAAATCGTGCCAGCGCCGTGGTTCACATCGTTTCGCGCTGCACGAAATCCGACGGCGGTTCGACGGGCGCGGGGGCCTCGGCAGCCTCGAGTGCATCCACACGCGCGCCATCCGGCCCGCTGCGGGCCCACGCAATCAGCGCCTCGACCGCCGCAGCCGGACCGAAGGCCAGCGCCTCCACGCTGCCGTCGCGTCGGTTGCGCACCCAGCCGCGCACGCCCAGGCGCCGTGCAGCCTGCACCATCGACCAGCGATAGCCCACACCCTGCACGAGGCCGCGGACGACGAGATGACGGGAGACGGCGGGTGGATTCATGGCATTGGCAACATCCGTACGACCTGGGCAGTCCGGGCGCGGCGTCAGTAACCCCGCGTGGGATCGACCACGCCGCTGACCGGCAAGCCCTTCTCCATCGCGCGGATTTTTCCGGCGATCTGGGCGATGGATTCCTCGCGCAGCGTGCGCGCCGAGCCGTGCGGCGTGACGGTGATCTTCGGGTGGCGCCAGAAGGCGTGGCCGGCGGGCAACGGCTCGACCTGGAACACGTCGAGCGTGGCGCCGGCAAGCTGGCCGGCGTCGAGCATCGGAATCAGGTCGTCTTCCACCAGGTGCGCGCCGCGCGCGATGCTGATGAGATAGCCGCCCGGCAGCAGCTTGCCGAGCGTCTTGCGGTTGAGGATGCCGCGCGTGGCCTCGGTCAGCGGCAGCAGGTTGACCAGCACGCGCGTGGACGACAGGAATTCGTCGAACTGCGCCTCGCCGCTGAACACCTTCACGCCATCGATGGTTTTGGGCGAACGGCTCCAGCCCAGCACCGGAAACTCGAACTGCGCCACGGCTTTCGCCACCCGCTCGCCGAGCACGCCCAGCCCCATGATGCCGACGGGAAAGTCGCGCCGCAACTTTGGCTTGCGATAGCTCCAGCGGCCTTCGCGCGCATCGGCCTCGTAGGCATCGAACTCGCGGAAGTGGCGGATCAGCGCGTGGCACACGTACTCCGCCATCTGCACCGACATGCCCGCATCGTCGAGCCGCACGATGCGCGTGTGCGCCGGCACGCGCAGCTTGAGCAGCGCATCGACGCCCGCGCCGATGTTGAACAGCCCGCGCAGTCCGGGTTGCTCGTCGAGCAACTGTTGGGGCGGCACCCACACGACTGCGTGGTCGGCCTGGGCCGCCCCCGGTTGCCAGGGCTCGATCTGCGCGTCGGGCAGCTCGGCCTTGAGGCCTTCGATCCAGGGTTCGGGGCGGTTGTCGGTGAGAGAGACGATGATTTTCATGAATCGAATCTTATTAGGACCCCGGCCGATCGGCGGCTTGTCGCTCCGTGCCCGTTCTTCTATGCTCGTGCGCCAGCATCGAAGACCACTTGCACCAGGAGACCGAAGCATGATCAAAGTCAGCGTGATGTACCCCTACACGGAAGGCGCACGGTTCGACCACGCCTACTACCGCGACAAGCACATGCCGCTGTTGAAGGCACGCATGGGCGATGCCTGCAAGTCGTACACCATCGACAAGGGGCTGGCCGGCGGCGCACCCGGAACCCCGCCGACCTATGTCGGCATGTGCCACGTGTTCTGCGACTCGGCCGAGGCGTTTCAGACCGCGTTCGGCCCGCATGCCAAGGAAATTCTTGGCGACATCAAGAACTACACCGATATCGCACCCGTGATGCAGCTCAGCGAAGTGGTGGTGGGCTGACCCACGACGGAGGTCAAGCCGCCGCGGCCATCCGCAGCAGTTCATCGCCTTCGGCCACCTGCTCGCCGGGCGAGAACATCAGCTCCTCCACCGTGCCGTCGGCCGGCGCGGCAATGGTGTGCTCCATCTTCATGGCCTCCATCACCGCCAGCGGCTGGCCGCGGCTGACCTTGTCGCCGGCCTTGACCGCGAAGGACACGACCTTGCCGGGCATCGGCGCCGTGAGCCGGCCGCCTTCGGCATGGGTGTCGCCCGCGTGGGCCAGGCGGTCGATGGCGGTGATCCGGCTGGCGCCTTTCGATGCGAAGACATGCGCGGTGGCGCCGTCCAGATGCACGTCCACAGTCTGCCGCGTGCCGGCAAATTCGACCTCGAACTCGCCCGACGGAAACTGGCCCACGACGAGTGGGCCCTCGACGCCGCCAGCTTCGAGCCAGAGGCCGCCATTGCGCTTGTAGGTCAGCAAGGCCGTCTGCTCGGCCCCGCGAAACTCGAAGTCGAAGTGGCGCCGGTATTCGCCATGGGAGCGCCAGCCGTCGCGCCGCTCGAACGGGTCGGGCACGCCGGTCGGCCGTTCGGTGATCAGCGTGCGCGTGATGGCGGCGGCAGCGGCCAGCGGCAGGCCCAGCGCTTCGCGGTCGAACAGCACGGCGCGCTCGCGCTCGATCAGCGCCGTATCGAGGTTGGCCTTGGAGAACGACTCGGTCGCGAGGATGCCGCGCAGGAACTGCACGTTGGTCGACACACCCACGATCTGCACCTGCGCCAGCGCCGCATCGAGCCGAGCCAGCGCCTCGGCACGCGTGGTGCCGTGCACGATCAGCTTCGCGATCATCGAGTCGTAGAACGGCGAGATCTCGCCGCCTTCGCGCACGCCGTCGTCGATGCGCACGCGGCTGCGCTGGAACGCGGTGGCCTGCGGCTTGCGGTACACGCGCAAGGTGCCCGTGGCGGGCAAGAAGTTGTTGTCGGGGTTTTCGGCGCAGATGCGCGCCTCGATGGCGTGGCCGTGGATCTGCAGCTCCTGCTGCTTCGCGGGCAGTGTCTCGCCCGAGGCCACGCGCAGCTGCCATTCGACGAGGTCGAGGCCGGTGATGGCTTCGGTCACGGGATGCTCCACCTGCAGACGGGTGTTCATCTCCATGAAGAAAAAGTTCATTTCACCGCCTTCGCGCTGCTCGACGATGAATTCCACCGTGCCCGCACCCACGTAGCTCACGGCGCGCGCGGCAGCCACGGCGGCGTCGCCCATCTGCTTGCGCATCGCCTCGGTCATGCCGGGCGCCGGCGCTTCCTCGAGCACCTTCTGGTGGCGCCGCTGCACCGAGCAGTCGCGCTCGAACAGGTAGACGTAGTTGCCGTGCGTGTCGCCGAACACCTGGATCTCGATGTGACGCGGGCGCTGCACGTACTTCTCGATCAGCACCGCGTCGTCGCCGAAGCTGTTGATCGCTTCGCGCTGGCATGAGGCCAGCGCGGCCGCAAAGTCTTCCGCCCTGTCGACCGCGCGCATGCCCTTGCCGCCGCCGCCCGCGCTGGCCTTGATGAGCACCGGGTAGCCGATGCGGTCGGCCTCGCGCTGCAGCAGCGACGGGTTCTGGTCATGGCCGTGATAGCCGGGCACCAGCGGCACGCCAGCCTTTTCCATCAGCTGCTTCGACTCGGCCTTCAGGCCCATGGCCTTGATCGCCGAAGGGGGCGGGCCGATGAAGACCAGCCCCGCATCGGCGCAGGCCTGCGCGAATTCTTCGTTCTCGCTCAGGAAGCCGTAGCCCGGGTGCACGGCCTCGGCGCCCGTGGCCTTGGCGGCTTCGAGGATCTTTTCCCAGCGCAGGTAGCTGTCCTTGGGCGCGCTGCCGCCCAGGTGCACCGACTCGTCGCAGGCGCGCACGTGGTTGGCGTGCGCGTCGGCATCGGAATACACGGCCACGGTGCGGATCGCCATGCGGCGTGCAGTGGCCGCGACACGGCAGGCGATTTCACCGCGATTGGCGATAAGGATCTTCTTAAACATGGTGGACTTTCGCGGTGAAATCGCCTGTGCACGCTGCGCGTGCCATACGATTTGGCTTCGCCGCTGCGCCGCTTTGCGGCTGGTCGCCACGGTTGGCGATCAGGATCTTCTTAAACATTCGGAGTGTCTCCCGGAGGATTCTTTTTCAGTTGAAACGCAGGCGTGACGCCCGGATCGGGTCGGCCGCTGAAGATGCGGGCCACACGGGTGAACAGCGCCTTGAGAAATCGCCAGCTCTTGCGGATGAGCCACACGCTGAGCACCAGCACGAAGACGAACAGCACCAGGAAGACCAGCGGGTGCGCCACCGCGAGCCACAAGCCCGCGGGCACCATGCTGTCTTCGACCAGCGATGCGCCCACATTGGAAAACGGCTCGGGCGAGGTGTTGATGGCCGCGCGCGTCGTGGCCTTGGCCGCGTGCGCGGTGGCCGCGAAGCCGCCGCCCAGGAGCGCGGCCACGATGGCCATCGCGCCATGGTCGGCGCCGAACACGCTGGCCGCGAGCGCCGCACCGGCGGGAATGCGGATGGCGGTGTGCACCACGTCCCACAGCGAATCGAGGCCGGGGATCTTGTCGGCAAAGAACTCGATGAACACCATGAACCCGCTGGCCGCGATGACCACCGGATGCGCGAGCAGCTGCAAACCACTGGGCAGCGGCACCCAGCCGAAGTAGCCAGCCAGCCCCGTCAGCAGCACGACCAGGTACAGCCGCACGCCGCCGGCCCAGCCGATGGCCGCGGCCAGGGCGAGCAGTTGGGGCATGTCGAGCGCGTTCATGGCATGCGCTCAGCGGCCCAGCCAGGACGGCTTGCGTTTCTGCAGGAAGGCCTGGACGCCTTCGCGGCCTTCATCGCTGGCTCGAATATCCGCGATGCCTTCGACCGTCTTCGCGATCAGCGCATCGTCGATTTCGCGGCCGTCCACGTCGGCAATCAATTGCTTGCATGCGCGCACCGCGGCCGGACTGGCACCGATGAGCGCCTTCACAAGCTCGTCGACCTTGGCATCGAGCCGATCCGCAGCCACCACTTCGTGCACGAAGCCGAGGCGGTGCGCCTCGGCGGCGGTGAAACGCTCCGCCGTGAGGAAGTAGCGTTGCGACGCGCGCGTGCCCATGGCGCGCAGCACGTACGGGCTGATGGTGGCGGGCACGAGGCCGATCTTGACTTCGCTCAGGCAGTACCAAGCCGTGTCCACGCTCACCGCCATGTCGCAGGCCGCGACCAGCCCCATCCCACCCGCATACACATCGCCCTGCACCCGCGCGATGGTGGGCCTGGGACACTCGGCGATGGTGCGCAGCATGTTGGCCAGCTTGCCCGCGTCGGCGATGTTTTCGTCCCGCGTGTAGTCGGCCATGCGGCGCATCCAGTTGAGGTTGGCGCCCGCGCAGAACGCGGGGCCGTTGGCGCCGAGCACGATGGCTTTCACCTGCGGCGTAGCGCCCGCTTCGGTGAAGGCCTGCGTCAGCTCGGCGATGACCACATCGTCGAACGCATTGCGCGCGTCGGGCTGGTCGAGCCAGATGCGTGCGATGGCGCCTTCGATCGCGAGGTTCAGCTTGGTGAAAGTGCTCATGCCGCGCTCCCTCGTCACATGCGGAAGATGCCGAACTTCGGCTCTGGAATGGGTGCGTTGCGCGCAGCCGCCAGGCCCAGCGCCAGCACGCGCCGCGTATCCGCCGGATCGATGATGCCGTCGTCCCACAGCCGCGCCGTCGCGTAGTAGGGGTGGCCCTGGTCTTCGTACTGCTGGCGGATCGGGGCCTTGAAGGCTTCTTCCTCGTCCTTGCTCCAGCTGCCGCCCTTGAGCTCGATGCCGTCGCGCTTCACCGTGGCCAGCACGCTCGCGGCCTGCTCGCCGCCCATCACGCTGATGCGGGCGTTGGGCCACATCCAGAGAAAGCGCGGGCTGTAGGCGCGGCCGCACATGCCGTAGTTGCCGGCACCGAAGCTGCCGCCGATGATGATGGTGAACTTGGGCACGTTCGCAGTGGCCACGGCCGTCACCATCTTGGCGCCGTGGCGCGCGATGCCTTCGTTCTCGTACTTGCGGCCCACCATGAAGCCGGTGATGTTCTGCAGGAACACCAGCGGGATCTTGCGCTGGCAGCACAGCTCGATGAAGTGTGCACCCTTCTGGGCCGACTCGCTGAACAGGATGCCGTTGTTGGCGACGATGCCGACGGGCATGCCTTCGATCTCGGCAAAGCCGCAGACCAGCGTGGCGCCGAAGCGGGCCTTGAACTCGTGGAACTCGCTGCCGTCGACGATGCGCGCGATGATCTCGCGCACGTCGAAGGGCTTGCGCGTGTCGGTCGGAATCACGCCATAGAGCTCTTCGCGCGGGAACTCGGGCGGGCGCACCGCTGCAGCCCCCTCGGCTGCCGGCTGCGTAGCGACCTTCGCATTGAGATTGGCCACCGCAGAACGCGCGAGCGCAAGCGCATGCAGGTCGTTCTGCGCGAGGTGGTCCACCACGCCCGAGAGCCGCGTGTGCACGTCGCCGCCGCCCAGGTCTTCGGCCGTGACGACCTCGCCGGTGGCCGCCTTCACGAGCGGCGGGCCGCCCAGGAAAATCGTGCCCTGGTTCTTCACGATGATCGATTCGTCGCTCATCGCCGGCACGTACGCACCGCCCGCCGTGCACGAGCCCATGACCACCGCAATCTGCGGAATGCCCTGGGCGCTCATGTTGGCCTGGTTGTAGAAGATGCGGCCGAAGTGGTCGCGGTCGGGAAACACCTCGTCCTGGTTCGGCAGGTTGGCGCCGCCCGAGTCGACGAGGTAGATGCAGGGCAGGCGGTTCTGCTCGGCGATCTCCTGCGCGCGCAGGTGCTTCTTCACCGTGATCGGATAGTAGGTGCCGCCCTTCACCGTCGCGTCGTTGCAGACGATCATGCAGTCGACGCCGTTCACGCGGCCGATGCCGGCGATGATGCCCGCGCCGGGTGCCGACTCTGCGCCCTTGGCATCGAGGTACATCGCATGCGCGGCCAGCGGCGCGATCTCCAGGAACGGCGTGCCGGGGTCGAGCAGCTCGGCCACGCGGTCGCGCGGCAGCAGCTTGCCGCGCGCCGTGTGCTTGGCGCGCGCGGCCTCGCCGCCGCCCTGCTCCACTTTCGCGAACTGCTGGTACAGGTCGTCGACCAGCGCGCGCATTGCGGCAGCGTTGGCCTGGAAGTCGGCCGAACGCGCATTCAATTTCGTTTCGAGTTTGCTCATGCTGTCTTTTCTTGCTGGAGGCCGAGTTGCTCGGTCATGGCATCGCGGATCTTGAATTTCTGGATCTTGCCGGTCACCGTCATCGGGAATTCGGTGACGAAGCGGATGTACTTCGGCACCTTGTAGTGCGCGATCTGGCCCTTGCAGAAGTCGCGGATCTCGTCTTCGGTGGCGGTCTGGCCCGGCTTGACGATGATCCAGGCGCAGAGTTCCTCACCGTACTTCTTGTCGGGCAGGCCGACCACCTGCACGTCCTGCACCTTCGGATGGCGGTACAGGAATTCCTCGATCTCGCGCGGGTAGATGTTCTCGCCGCCGCGGATCACCAGGTCCTTGATGCGGCCGACGATGTTGACGTAGCCCTCGGCATCCATGGTGGCGAGGTCGCCGGTGTGCATCCAGTGCTCGGGATCGATGGCTTCGCGTGTGCGCGGCTCGTCCTCCCAGTAGCCATGCATGACCGAGTAGCCGCGCGTGCAGAGCTCGCCCGACTTTCCGGTCGGCATGATCCCACCCGTCTCCGGATCGATGATCTTCACTTCGAGATGCGGCTGCACGGTGCCCACCGTGGACACGCGCTTGTCCAGCGGCGTGTCCGTGCTGCTCTGGCAGCTCACCGGGCTGGTCTCGGTCATGCCGTAGGCGATGGTGATCTCGCCCAGGTGCATCTCGCTCACCACGCGCTTCATCACCTCGATGGGGCACGGCGATCCGGCCATGATGCCGGTGCGCAGTGTGGAAAGGTCGAACTCCTTGAAGCGCGGATGGTCGAGCTCGGCGATGAACATCGTGGGCACGCCGTGCAGGCCGGTGCACTTCTCGGCCTGCACGGTCTCCAGCACGGTGAGCGGGTCGAAGCCGTCGTTCGGGTACACGATGGCCGAGCCGTGCGTGAGGCAGGCCAGGTTGCCGAGCACCATGCCGAAGCAGTGGTACAGCGGCACCGGAATGCACAGCTTGTCGGCCGGCGAGAGCTTCATGCATTCGCCGATGAAGAAGCCGTTGTTGAGGATGTTGCGGTGGGTGAGCGTGGCGCCCTTGGGGAAGCCCGTGGTGCCGCTGGTGAACTGGATGTTGATCGGGTCGGTGGCTTTCAGCGTCTTCTGCACCTGCGCCACGCGCGGGTCGGCCGCATCGCCGCTCGCGAGCAATTGGCTGAAGCGCTGCATGCCCGGCTCTTCCACGCCGGCTGCCGCCTTGCCGTCGATCCAGAAGGTGTGCTGCAACTGCGGCAGGCGCTTCGGCCCCAGTTCGCGCAGCATGCCGAGGTAGTCGCTGGTCTTGAACTGCGCCATCGTGACCAGCACCTTGCAGCCGACCTTGTTGAGCGCGTACTCGAGCTCGGAGGTGCGGTAGGCCGGGTTGATGTTGACGAGGATCAGGCCGGCCTTGGCGGTCGCGAGCTGCATCAGCACCCAGGGTGCATTGTTGTGCGACCAGATGCCGACACGGTCGCCGGGCACGAGGCCCAGATTCAGCAATGCGCTCGCGAGGCGGTTCGATTCGGCCTGCAGTTCGCGGTAGGTGAAGCGCTTGCCTTCGTGGCGGCTGATGAGCGCCTCGCGGTCGGGGTGCTTCGCGGCCATGTCGTCGAAGAAGTCGCCGATGGTTTGTTCGATCAGCGGGACGTCGGTGGCGCCTTGGGCCAGGCTCTGCGTCAATGGCATCGTCTTGTCTCCTTGTCTTTCCCCCTCTCCCTTTGGGAGAGGGTTGGGGTGAGGGCGCTCGGCCTGGAATGCCGGACAGCGCGCTTCATCCTAGGCAGTTTCCGAGAACAGCTCACGCCCGATCAACATCCGGCGGATCTCGCTCGTGCCCGCGCCGATCTCGTACAGCTTGGCATCGCGCCACAGCCGCTCGACCGGAAAGTCTTTCGTGTACCCCACGCCGCCGAGCGCCTGGATCGCCTCGCCGGCCATCCACGTCGCCTTCTCGGCCGAATAGAGAATTGCCCCGGCCGCATCCTTGCGGAACGTGCGCGCATGGTCGTTGCGGTCGCAGGCCTTGCCCACGGCGTACACATAGGCGCGCGTGGCCTGCCACGTCGAATACATGTCAGCCAGCTTGCCCTGCATCAGCTGGAATTCGCCGATGCTCTGGCCGAACTGTTTGCGCTCGTGAATGAAGGGCAACACCGCATCCATGCAGGCGGCCATGATGCCCAGCGGGCCGCCCGACAGCACCGCGCGCTCGTAGTCGAGCCCGCTCATCAGCACCTTGGCGCCCATGCCCTCGCCGCCGAGCACGTTCTCTTCGGGCACTTCGCAGTTGTCGAAAAACAGCGGGTAGGTGTTGGAGCCCCGCATGCCCAGCTTGTCGAGCTTGGTGCCGGCCGAAAATCCCTTGAAGTTCTTCTCGACGATGAAGGCCGTCATGCCGCGCGCGCCCATCTCGGGTTCGGTCTTGGCGTAGATCACCAGCGTGTCCGCGTCGCCGCCGTTGGTGATCCACATCTTGCCGCCGTTGAGCACGTAGTAGCCGTTCTTCTTCTCGGCCTTGAGCTTCATGCTCACCACGTCGGAGCCGGCGTTGGGCTCGCTCATGGCCAGCGCGCCGACGTGCTCGCCGCTCACCAGCTTGGGCAGGTACTTTTTCTTTTGCGCCTCGCTGCCGTTGCGGTGGATCTGGTTCACGCACAGGTTGGAGTGCGCGCCGTACGAGAGGCCCACCGAGGCCGAGGCGCGCGAGACTTCTTCCATGGCCACGATATGCGCCAGGTAGCCCAGCTCGGTGCCGCCGAACTCTTCCTTCACCGTCATGCCGTGCAGGCCGAGCTCGCCCAGCTTCTGCCACAGGTCGTGCGGGAACAGGTTGTCGCGATCGATGTCGGCGGCGCGCGGGGCGATTTCGTTCGCGGCGAAGTCCTGGATGGCGCTGCGCAGCGAGTCGATGGTGTCGCCCAGGTCGAAGTTCAGGCCGGGATCGTGCATGTGTCTTGTCTCCTCTGAGGGGGTCGGCGCGCAGGCTGTCCCACGCGGATTGGCGCTTGGAAGAAACGCAGCTTACGCCTCGGCGAGCCGCAATTGGCGCCACAATGGTTGCAAATTGCGCCACGCCTATGCACCCATCCATGACTTCGCCCGCCTTCCTCCGACCCGCCCGCGCCGCCACGCCGATGGCCTTCGTGAGAGCCATTGTGAAGGGCTACGAGCGTTACGGCGCCGATCCGGCGGGGGCTCTGCAAGCGGCACAGATCACGCCGCGTGAACTGGCCCGGCCGGACGCGCGTGTGACGGCCGCGCAGTTCGAGGCGCTCTCGGAACATGCCATGCAGGAACTGGACGACGAGGCCCTCGGCTGGTTCTCCCGGCGGCTGCCCTGGGGCAGCTACGGCATGCTGTGCCGCGCCTCGCTGACCTCGCCCGACCTGGGCGTGGCCATCAAGCGCTGGTGCCGCCACCATCGCCTGCTGACCGACGACGTCACGCTGGCGCTGGAGGTGTCCGGCGGCGTCGCCACGATGCGCATCACCGAGAACCGCCCGCTGGACGAGGCGTTTCGCGAGTTCTGCCTGGTGACCACCCTGCGCTTCCTGCACGGTTACGTCTGCTGGGCCATCGACTCGCGCATTTCGTTGCGCGACGCCACGTTTCCGTTCGCGGCGCCGCAGCACCGCGACGCCTACCCGCTGATGTTCACGGCCGACGTGCGTTTCGATGCGCCCGAGGCCGGCTTCAGCTTCGATGAGCGGTACCTCGCCCTGCCGCTGCAGCGCGACGAGCGCGCGCTGCGCACCATGCTCAAGCGCGCGCTGCCGCTCACGGTGCTGCAGTACCGGCGCGACCGGCTGCTGGGCCAGCGCGTGCGCGAGCTGCTGCGTTCACGCGCGAGCGAGGCGACCACCGCGGAGGCCTTGGCCACGCTGCTCAACGTCTCGAGCCGCACGCTGCACCGCCAGCTGCATGAGGAAGGCACGTCACTGCAGACGCTGAAGAACGAGGTGCGCCACGAGATGGCGGTGGACCAGCTGCGCCGCACCAGCCGCCCCATCAAGCAGGTGGCGCTGTCGGTCGGCTTCAGGAACGAAAAGAGTTTTTCGCGCGCCTTCCTGCAATGGACCGGGCACGCACCGCGCGATTTCCGGCAGCAGGGAAAGTAGCAGCGCTCAGGCAGCCGGCGCGTCGATGAGCGCGAGCGCGTCGGAGATGGATTGGCTGTCTTCCGGCCGCACCAGCTTCGCGACCTGTTTGCCGTCGCGCATGAACACCAGCGTGGGCCACAACCGCACGTTGAACGAACGGCCCAGCGGACGTCCGCTGCCATCCTCCACCTTGATGCGGCGGATGTGCGGGTACTTGGCAAAGGCCTCGGCGATGTTCGGCTGCGCAGCCTTGCAGATGCCGCACCAGTTGGTGCCGAACTCGACCACGGCGGCGCCCGCGAGCGCATCGATCTCGGCGCGGTCGGGCTGCTCGGTCTTGTACTCGGAAGTCATGCGATCTGGCTCCTTGTGGACTTGCTTTGCTGCCATTGCAGCAGAAACCCGGCGGGCTTGCCGCGACAGGGGCTTGGTTCTTTCGGCCTGTATTTTTCAGGCCGGCTGCAAGCCGTGCGCGGCCAACAGCGCGGGCAGTTCCTTCATGTCGCTGAACACCTGCAGCGCGCCAACGCTGCGCAGCGCCTCGGGGCCGCTGTGGCCCGATTCGCCGGTGCTGTAGCCGAACACCGTGGCGCCCGCGGCGACGCCGGCCATCGCGCCGGTGACCGTGTCTTCGACCACCGCGCAGCGCTTGGGGTCGACGCCGAGCGCGGCGGCCGCGGCAAGGTACACGTCGGGATGAGGTTTGGAGCGCGGCATCTCGTGTCCGCTGAAGATGCGGCCTTCGAAGCAATCGAGCAGGCCGACCTTCGCCAGTTGCAGCTCGACCTTGTGGCGATCGGCGCCCGAGGCGCAGGCAATGCGGCCCTCGAGCTTCGCGTGTATTTCTCGGATGGCCGCGGGGGCGTGGGGAATGGCCTTCAGGTCGCGCTCGAGGGCTTCGTTGCGGCGCCCCCTGAATGCCTTGAGCCACTCTTCGGTGATCCTGACGCCGGTCTTGGATTCGATGAGAGCGGTTTCGTCCTTCACGGCCTTGCCGGTGAAAGTGTTCATCGACTCTTCGGTGGTGAGGTGCCAACCGAGTTCACCAAGCATTTCGGCGAGGACACGGTTGGTGATGGGTTCGGAATCTACGAGGACGCCGTCGCAGTCGAAGAGGACTGCGGCGAAGGGGAATGAGGGCATTTGGCTTTGTTCGGGCTTGTCGGCTTTGGGGACGATGGTAGCAACTGGGCTTGTTTGCTTCCCGAGGCCGGGATATCCGCCCGGCGGCGGACTCACATTTTTTTCTTCGCCAAAAGAAAGTAGGCAAAGAAAAGTAGGTCGCCCGCCAGGGCGAGTCCCGGCCTCGGAACCTAAAAAAATACCTCTAGCGCGCGTGCGTAACCCCCCCATCCACCACCAACGTAGACCCCATCACATAGTCCCCCGCCCGCGAAGCAAGATAAATAGCCGCCCCCGCCATGTCCTCGGGCGTCCCGATGCGCCCCGCAGGAATCCGCTCCTTCACTTCATCGCCATGGTCGCGCGCCAGCTTGTTCATGTCCGAAGCGAACGCGCCCGGCGCGATCGCACTCACCACGATCCGGTCTTGCGCGAGCCGCAGCGCCATGCGCCGCGTGAGCTGGATCAGGCCGGCCTTGCTCGCCGCATAGGAGTACGTCTCCTGCGGATTCACCGAGATGCCGTCGATCGATGCAATGTTGATCACCTTTGCCAGGTGATCGGTCGCCGCCTTCTTGAGCATCGGCGTCAGCGCCTTGGTCAGGAAGAACGGTGTCTTGAGGTTCAGGTCCACCACCTTGTCCCAGCCGCTCTCGGGAAACTCGTCGTACGGCGCGCCCCAGGCCGCGCCGGCGTTGTTGACCAGGATGTCGAGCGAGCTCTCATGCTTCGCGTAGGCGTCGACCAGCGCCTGCGCGCCTTCCAGCGTGGACACGTCGGCCGGCAGCGACACGCAATGGCCGAAGGCCGACAGCTCCTTGGCGGTCTGGTCGCAGGCCGCGGCCTTGCGGGCCGAGATGTACACGCGCGCGCCCTGCGCCAGGAAGCCTTCGGCGATCATGCGGCCGATGCCGCGCGAGCCGCCGGTGATCAGGGCGCTGCGGCCCTTCAGCGAGAAGAGTTGGGTGGTGTCCATGGTGCAGGTGTCTCCTGAATGAAATGACGAAAGATTCCAGGAAACGAGCTTAGTGCGCCACGCGCCGACGAGGCGTCACCTTGGCGGCAGCGACAGGCTTCGCGGACTCGTGAAGCTGCGCAGCTCGCCGCTCACGGGGTCCTGGAACGCCACCGACTTGGCCAGCAGCTGCAGCGGCTTGTCGAAGTCGTCGCTGCCCTGCGGCAGCAGCGTGGGGTAGATCGGATCGTTCACGATCGGCATGCCCAGGGCCATGCAGTGCACCCGCAGCTGGTGCTTGCGGCCGGTGACCGGCGAAAGCTTCAGCAGGGCGTGGCCGTCCTGGGCCTGCTCCACCACGATGCGCGTTTCGGAGTTGGGTTCGCCGGCCTCTTCCTTCACGCGCATGAAATGCTCGTCGTCCACCAGCCGGCTGCGGTAGGTGCCGGGCACCGACGACACGCCCGGCGGCCATGGCACCACGGCCTCGTAGTGCTTGGCGATGCGGCGCTGCGGGAACATGGCCTGGTAGGCGCCGCGCGTTTCGGGGCGCACCGAGAACAGCACCAGCCCCGCCGTGCTGCGGTCGATGCGGTGCAGCGGCACCAGGTCGTCGAGCTTCAGCTTGCGCTTGAGCCGCACCAGCAGGCTTTCCTGCAAATACTTTCCGGTCGGCGTCACGGGCAGGAACGGCGGCTTGTCGACCACCACCAGCTGGTCGTCCTGGAACAGCACCTGCTCGTCGAAGGGAATGCGCACTTCGGCATCGAGCGTGCGGTAGTAGTACACACGCAGCGGCGCCTGGTAGCGGCGTTGTGCGGTCACGGGCACGCCGTGTTCGTCGACCACATCGTTGGCCTCGATGCGGGTCATCCAGGCTTCACGCGTGATCGCGGGAAAGCGCGCCATCAAGAACTCCGCGATGGTGGGCCAGGGGCCTTGCGGCAGGCCCACGCAGCTCGGTCCGACGCCGTCGCGCGTGGGCAGCGGCAAGCGCGGGCTCGTCATTGCGAGAGCTCGCCCTGGAGCAGCGGCAACACCTCGGCGAAAGAGGGCCGCGCGGCCACGTCCGTTTGCATGCAGCGGTCCTTCAGGTCGGCCATGGCTTGCGGCGGCGCATCGCTGCAATGCGCGAGCAGTTCTTCGAGCAGGCAGCCGAATGCGCGCATCTCCAGCCGTTGCAGTGCCCCGGCATGCGCCGGGTCGAGCGCGCCCGTCATCCAGCCCGCACCGAAGTCGCCGAGCAACCCGCCGCCCTGTGCGCTCCAGAGGATGTTGTGCGCATAGAGGTCGCCGTGCAGGATGCCGCGTGCATGCAGGTGCCGCATGGCGGAGGCGATGTCGCGGGCGATGCGCAGTGCCACGCCGGAGGTCCATTGCGCGTCGGCCGGATAGACGTCGCGCGTGCAGGAGGCAAGGCTTGGCGGCCCGGCCAGCGCGCGGAACGATGGGTCCACCAGCGCCATGACCAGGCCTTCGGCGCCGCCCGGATGCCCGTCGATCCTGCTTTGCGCGGCGATGAGGGTCGGGTGCGCGCCGGCTGCGATGCTGGCGGCCATTTCGCTGTGCGGCCAGCCGTCGCTCGTCACCGCACCCTTGAAAAGCTTGACGGCCACCGGCTGCAACGCCGGGCCCAGGGTCGCCTGGTGGATCACACCCGACGCCCCCTCGCCGAGCTGCTTGCCCAGCGTCAGTTCGCGCCAGTCGACATGCGGCACCGACTGCGCAGCGATGGCCGCATCCTCGGCCTGCGCATCGAAGGGATTGCCCGCACCCGCGAGCCAGGAAAGGCGCGGCAGCGAGAGCAGCCATGCGGGCAGTGCCTCGAAACGGTTGGCGGAAATGCGCAGCAGTTCGAGCTGGCCGCAGGCCGCCAGCGACTCCGGCAGCGCACGCAGCTGGTTGCCGGCGAGCATGAGCTTCTGCATTGCGGTGCATTGGCCCAGCGCCTCGGGCAAGGCCTCGATCTGGTTGTCCGTCAGGATCAGCCAGCGCAGCAACGGCAGCCGCAGCGCGGCGGCGGGCACGGTGCGGATGCGGTTGGCCTTGAACCCGACCATCTCCAGCGCCTGGCACTGGCCGATCGATTCGGGCAGTTGCGTGAAGCGGTTGTCGGAGCAGAACAGCACGCGCAGGCGATGCAGCCGGCCCAGGTCGCCGGGCAGCGAATCGAGCGCGTTCCCGGAGAGGTTCAGCGTCTCGAGCGAATCGGCCAGGTCGAAGATTTCGCGCGGGAACTCGGTGAGTCCGCACGAGAGGTCGAGCCTGGTGGCGCCTGCCAGCCGGCCCGCGCGCAGCTCAGCAAGCGTGTCCATCCGCCGAGTCTAAAGTCCCTGGGCCGCGGCGGTTCCGGCGCCGAAACGGTAGATGCCGTCCGCGCCCAGCTCGCGCCTGACCTGGCCCGCAAACCACAGCAGGTGCAGGTGCGCTACCGTCTCGCCCATCGCGAAGGTCATCTGGTGCAGGTCGAGTTCGCGCTTGAACAGGATGGGCAGGCCCTCTGCCGCGGTCAAAGGACGTGCGGTGCAGGCTTCGAGCAGTTCGGCCAGGCGGTCGCGGTGGTGCTCCTGCAGCTGGTCGACGCGTCGGTGAATGCCCGTGAACGGCTTGCCGTGCGAAGGCAGGCCCAGCGTGTCGGCCGGCAGCGCCTTGAATTTGTCGATGCTGTCCAGGAACAGCCGCAGCGAGTTGGCTTCGGGCTCGCCCGCGTGCACGCTCACGTTGGTCGAGATGCGCGGCAGCATCATGTCGCCGCCCAGCAGCAGCTTCAGCTCGTCGCAGTACAGCGCGATGTGCTCGGGCGCGTGGCCGTAGCCGCTGATGCAGCGCCAGTCGCGGCCGTTGATGGCCACCGTGTCGCCGTCCATCATGCGCGTGAAGCGGTCGGGCACGGAGGGCACCATGTTGGCGTAGTAGTTGGTGCGCGCGCGGATCTTGGCGACCGCTTCGGGATCGGTCAGGCCGTGCGAGGCAAAGAAGCTCGCGGCGGCATCGCCGCCCGCCAGCGTGTCGCCGGCGGTGCTCAGCACGCGGGCCACGTGGTAGTCGGTCGAGCTGATCCACAGTGGCGCATTCCAGCGCGTGCACAGCCATTCGGCCAGGCCGATGTGGTCGGGGTGCATGTGGGTGACGATCACGCGCAGGATCGGCAGGCCCTGCAGCTGGGTCTCGAACACCTGCTCCCACTGCGCGCGGGCCTCGTCGTGCGCAATGCAGCAGTCGACCACCGTCCAGCCCTCGACGCCGTCGATGCTGTCGCGCAGCAGCCAGAGGTTGATGTGGTCGAGCGCAAAGGGCAGCCGCATGCGGATCCATCGCACGCCCGGCGCGACTTCCAGTGCTTCGCCGGCGGCGGGCAGGGTGTCGCCCAGGGGGTAGTGGAGTTCGCGTTCGAGGAGGTTCATGTAAGATTGACGTTTACGTAAACGTCATGGATTGAGGGCACCATTGTAGGGAGAGCGGGGAAAACCTGCTGTCGCGCCCGCAACGCCCCCCAGAGACGGCTTCCAGACAGACCGCATCCACATGTCCGCGCAGACCTTCACCATCAGCCAGCTCGCGAAGGAGTTCGACCTCACGACGCGCGCCATCCGCTTCTACGAAGACATGGGGCTGCTGACACCGGAGCGCTCCGGCATGCAGCGCATCTACAGCGCGCGCGACCGGGCGCGGCTCACGCTCACGCTGCGTGCCAAGCGCCTGGGCCTGAGCCTGACCGAGGCCAGGGAAATCCTCGACATGTACGACAGCCCGCGCGACACCGTGCCGCAGCTCGAGAAGTTTCTCGGCGTGCTCGGCGCGCACCGCGCCCAGCTCGAAGCCCAGCTGGCCGAGCTGCAGGCCAACCTGGCGGAAGTGCGCGAACACGAGAAGAAGGGCCGCGCGACGCTGGCCAAGGCACAGAAAGCCGCCAGGACGGCCTGATATACCGCACCCAATCACGACTCATCGACAATCACGCCCATGTCCGACACTCTTGATGACCTGTTTGCCCACAACCGTGCCTGGTCCGCACAGATGGAACGCGACCGGCCCGGCTTCTTCACCAGCCTGGTGAAGCAGCAGACGCCGCGCTACATGTGGATCGGCTGCTCCGACAGCCGCGTGCCCGCCAACCAGATCACCGGCCTGGAGCCGGGCGAGGTGTTCGTGCATCGCAACGTCGCCAACATCGTGGTGCACTCCGATCTCAACGCGCTCTCGGCCATTCAATTCGCGGTCGAGCACCTGAAGGTCGAGCACATCATGGTGGTGGGCCACTATGGCTGCGCCGGCGTCAAGGCGGCGCTCAGCGGCAAGCGCATCGGCCTGGCCGACAACTGGATCCGCCACATCCAGGACGTGCGCGACCGCCACGCCGTGATGCTCGAAACCCTGCCCGAAGACGTGCGCGTCGATGCGCTGTGCGAACTCAACGTGGCCGAGCAGGTGGTCAACGTGGCCGTCAGCACCGTCATGGTCGATGCCTGGGGCCGCGGCCAGAAGGTCAAGATCCACGGCTGGACCTTTGGCGTGCACGATGGGCTGCTGCAGGATCTCGGGCTGAATGTCGACGGCGCCAAGCCGCTCGACGCGGTGTACAAGGCCGCGGTGCAGCGCATCCGCTACAAGTGGAGCAAGCCCCTGGGTATCTCGCCCTCCGCGCAGGCCGGCTCCGATGGCACCGAGGTCATCGAAGTCATTCCGGCCGGCGAGGCCCACGCCCCCGTCGGCGAAGGAACCGAAGCGAAATCCGGCTGAAGCCATGTTTCCGCAGCGTCTCGATTCACCGCTGGCCTACGACATCGCCAAGGCGATGATCGATGGATTCAATCGCCACTACAGCCTGTTCCGCGCTGAATCGGCACGCGCCAAGCACCGCTTCGAAACGGCTGACTGGCACGGCCAGCAGCGCGCCCAGCGCGAGCGCATCGAGTTCTATGACCTGCGCGTGAACGAGGCCGTGGCCCGCCTGGAAAAAGAGTTCAAGGCCGGCGACCAGCCGATGGAAGTGTGGCACCAGGTCAAGCTGCACTTCATCGGCCTGCTGGTGGACCACCACCAGCCCGAGCTGGCCGAGAGCTTCTTCAACTCGGTGACCACGAAGATCCTGCACCGGGCCTACTTCCAGAACGACTTCATCTTCGTTCGCCCGGCCATCAGCACCGAATACATCGAGCCGCGCGGCGCGCCCACCTACCGGCCCTACTACCCTTCGCACGAGACGCTGGCCGACACCATCGAGCAGATGCTCGACGATTACGCGCTGCAGGGCAGCTTTGCCAACAAGCGGCGCGATGCCGAGCGCGTGGCGCACGCCATCATGGGGCGCTTTCACCAGGTGAAGCTGCGCGCCAATTTCCAGCTGCAGGTGCTCTCGGGGCTGTTCTATCGCAACAAGGGCGCCTACGTGGTCGGAAAGATCATGAACGGCTTTGTCGAGCTCCCGTTCTCGCTGCCGATCCTGCATGACAGCCACGGCAAGTTCTACATCGACGCGGCGCTTTTCGGCGAAGACGACCTGCAGATGCTCTTCAGCTTTGCGCGCGCCTATTTCATGGTCGACATGGAAGTGCCGTCGGCCTGCGTGCAGTTCCTGCGCTCGCTCATGCCGCGCAAGCCGCGCGCGGAAATCTACAACGCGCTGGGCCTGGCCAAGCAGGGCAAGACGCTGTTCTATCGCGACTTTCTTTCGCACCTGAACTACTCGAGCGACCGCTTCCGCATTGCACCCGGCATCAAGGGCATGGTCATGCTGGTGTTCGACCTGCCGTCGTTCCCGTTCGTGTTCAAGGTCATCAAGGACTTCTATCCGCCGCAGAAGGACACCACGCGCGAGCAGATCAAGAGCAAGTACATGCTCGTGAAGCAGCACGACCGCGTGGGCCGCATGGCCGACACGCTGGAGTACAGCGACGTGGGCTTTCCGCTCGACCGCTTCGAGCCCGAGCTGATCGAGGAGATCCGCAAGTTCGCGCCCAGCCAGCTCGAGATCGGCGACCGCGACGGCAACGGGGAGATGGAGCTGGTGCTCAAGCACGTCTACATCGAGCGCCGCATGATCCCGCTCAACATCTACCTGCAGGAGGCCTTCGACACGCTGGCCCACCCCGAAAGCCCGGCCCACGCCAAGCGCGCGAAGGATCAGCTGGAGCATGCGGTGATCGAATACGGCAACGCGATCAAGGACATGGTCGCCGCCAACATCTTCCCGGGCGACATGCTGTGGAAGAACTTCGGCGTCACGCGCGGCGGCAAGGTCGTTTTCTACGACTACGACGAGATCGAATACGTTACCGACTGCAAGTTCCGCAAGGTGCCTGCGCCGCGCAACGAGGAAGACGAGATGAGCGGCGAAGTCTGGTACTCGGTGGGCCCGAAGGACGTGTTTCCCGAAACCTTCGAACCCTTCCTGCTCGGCAACAGCGACGTGCGCGAAGCCTTCATGGCGCACCATGCCGACCTGCTCGACGCTGCCTTCTGGCAGCACCACAAGGAACGCATCGAGGCCGGCCAGATGCTCGACGTGTTCCCGTACGAAGAATCGCAGCGCTTCCAGCATGAAGGCCATGCGACCCATTTTTGATTGAGCCCCGGTCCACGACGACCGCTTTTCAACTTTTGAAGGAGACCACCATGCCTGAATCCATCGTCATCGTCGGCGCCGCCCGCACCCCCATGGGGAGCTTCCAGGGCGACTTTTCTTCCCTCTCGGCGCACGACCTCGGCGGTGCCGCCATCAAGGCCGCCGTCGAGCGCGCCGGCATTGCGCCGGACAGCGTGGGCGAAGTGCTGTTCGGCAACTGCCTCATGGCCGGCCAGGGCCAGGCCCCTGCGCGCCAGGCGGCCTACAAGGGCGGCCTGCCCGACAGCGCGGGCGCCGTCACGCTCAGCAAGATGTGCGGCTCGGCCATGAAGGCCGCCATGCTCGCGCACGACCTGCTGCTGGCCGGCACGCACGACGTGATGGTGGCCGGTGGCATGGAAAGCATGACCAACGCGCCCTACCTCATGCTCAAGGGCCGCGGCGGCTACCGCATGGGCCACGACCGCATCTTCGACCACATGATGCTCGACGGCCTGGAAGACGCCTACCAGCCGGGCCGCTCGATGGGCACCTTCGGCGAAGACTGCGCCGCCAAGTACAAGTTCACGCGCGAGCAGCAGGACGCCTTCGCCATTGCCAGCGTGCAGCGCGCCAAGGCCGCCACCGAGTCCGGCGCGTTCAAGGACGAGATCACGCCCGTCACTGTGAAGGGCCGCGGCGGCGACACGGTCATTTCCATCGACGAAGGCCCGGGCAAGGTCAAGCTCGACAAGATCGCCACGCTCAAGCCCGCGTTCAAGAAGGAGAACGGCACCATCACCGCCGCGTCGAGTTCGTCGATCAACGACGGCGCCGCCGCGCTGGTGATGATGACCGAGTCGCATGCGAAGAAGATCGGCGCCAAGCCCATCGCCCGCATCGTCGGCCATGCCACGCATGCGCAGCAGCCCGAATGGTTCTCCACCGCCCCCGTGGGCGCGGTCGCCAAGCTGTTCAAGAAGACCGGCTGGACGGTCAAGGACGTGGACCTGTGGGAAGTGAACGAGGCTTTCGCGGTGGTGCCGATGGCGCTGATGCACGAACTCGACGTGTCGCACGACATCGTCAATGTGAACGGCGGCGCCTGTGCGCTGGGCCACCCGATCGGCGCCAGCGGCGCGCGCATCATGGTCACGCTGATCCATGCGCTGAAGGCACGCGGCAAGAAGCGCGGCGTGGCCACGCTGTGCATCGGCGGCGGCGAAGGCACGGCCGTGGCGCTTGAATTGCTTTGATAAAAACAACCGCCACGAGCGCCCCCGGACGGGGCGCTTCGAGGTTTTACTTTACGACCATTGCACCCGGCAGGAGATTCTTCATGCGCCCATTCAACCAACGTACCGTCATGGCGGCCTTGCTGGCCGGCGCTTTGCTGGCGCCCGCCGCCGGCTGGGCGCAGAAGCGCGACAACGTGCTGTTCCAGGCAGCCACCGACGCGCAGCCCGCGGTGCTCAAGACGTTGGAGCAGCTGGTCAACATCGAAACCGGCACGGAAGACGCCGAAGGCATTGCGGCCGCCGGCAACTACCTGGAAGGCGAGCTCAAGAACCTGGGCTTCACCGTGACGCGCAGCAAGTCCACCGGACTCGTGGCGGGCGACAACATCGTCGGCAAGCTCAAGGGCCGCGGCGGGAAGAACCTGCTGCTGATGTCGCACATGGACACCGTGTACCTCAAGGGCACGCTCGCGAAGGCGCCGTTCCGCATCGAGGGCACCAAGGCCTACGGCCCGGGCATTGCCGATGACAAGGGCGGCAACGCCGTCATCCTGCACACGCTGAAGCTGCTCAAGGACTACGGCGTGCGCGACTACGGCACCATCACCGTGCTCTTCAACACCGACGAGGAAAAAGGCTCCTTCGGCTCGCGCGACCTGATCCAGGAAGAAGCCAAACAGGCCGACTACGTGCTGTCGTTCGAACCCACGAGCGCGGGCGACGAGAAGCTCTCGCTCGGCACTTCGGGCATTGCCTATGTGCAGGTCAACATCACCGGCAAGGCCTCGCATGCGGGCGCGGCGCCCGAGCTGGGCGTGAACGCGCTGGTCGAAGCTTCCGACCTGGTGCTGCGCACCATGAGCATCGACGACAAGGCGAAGCACCTGCGCTTCAACTGGACCATTGCCAAGGCGGGCAATGTGTCGAACATCATCCCCGCCAGTGCGACCTTGAATGCCGACGTGCGCTATGCGCGCAACGAGGACTTCGACGCCGCGATGAAGACGCTCGAAGAGAAGGCGCAGCAGAAGAAGCTGCCCGAATCCGACGTCAAGGTGGTGGTCACGCGTGGCCGGCCGGCCTTCAACGCGGGCGAAGGCGGCAAGAAGCTGGTCGAGAAGGCCGTGGCCTTCTACAAGGAAGCCGGCGGCACGCTGGGCGTGGAAGAGCGCAGCGGCGGCGGCACCGACGCGGCCTATGCGGCGCTTTCGGGCAAGCCGGTGATCGAGAGCCTGGGCCTGCCGGGCTTCGGCTATCACAGCGACAAGGCCGAGTACGTCGACATCAGTGCCATTCCGCGCCGTCTGTACATGGCCGCGCGCCTGATCATGGATCTGGGCTCGGGCAAGTAAGACGCAAGAAGTAGAAAAACGACAGGAGACAACGCCATGCTGCTCAGCGCCGACCAGGAAGCCATCCGCGACGCGGTGCGCGATTTTTCGCAGGCCGAACTCTGGCCCAACGCCCCGAAGTGGGACCGCGAGCACAGCTTTCCGAAAGAGGCGCACCAGGGCCTTGCGGCGCTCGGCGCCTACGGCATCTGCGTGCCGGAGGACCACGGCGGTGCGGGCCTGGACTACCTGACGCTCGCGCTGGTGCTGGAAGAAATCGCCGCCGGCGACGGCGGCACCAGCACCGCCATCAGCGTGACCAACTGCCCGGTCAACGCCATCCTCATGCGCTACGGCAACGCCCAGCAGAAGAAGCAGTGGCTCGAGCCGCTCGCGCAAGGGCAGATGCTCGGCGCCTTCTGCCTCACCGAGCCGCAGGCCGGCAGCGATGCATCGAGCCTGCGCACCACGGCGCGCAAGGAAGGCGATGCCTACGTGATCGATGGCGTGAAGCAGTTCATCACCAGCGGCAAGAACGGCCAGGTCGCGATCGTCATCGCGGTGACCGACAAGGGCGCGGGCAAGCGCGGCATGAGCGCGTTCATCGTGCCGACCGACGCGCCCGGCTACGGCGTGGCGCGGCTCGAGGACAAGCTGGGCCAGCACAGCAGCGACACCGCGCAGATCAATTTCGACGGCTGCCGCATTCCGTCGGAAAACCTCATCGGCGCCGAGGGCGAGGGCTACAAGATCGCGCTCGGCGCGCTCGAGGGCGGGCGCATCGGCATCGCGGCGCAGAGCGTGGGCATGGCGCGCAGCGCCTTCGACGTGGCGCTGGCCTATGCCAAGGAACGGCAGGCCTTCGGCGGTTCGATCTTCGAGCAGCAGGCCGTCGGGTTCCGCCTGGCCGAATGCGCCACGCAGCTCGAGGCCGCGCGCCAGCTGATCTGGCATGCCGCCAGCCTGCGCGATGCCGGCCGGCCCTGCCTCAAGGAAGCCGCCATGGCCAAGCTGTTCGCGAGCGAAATGGCCGAGCGCGTGTGCAGCGCCGCCATCCAGACGCTGGGCGGCTACGGCTACGTGAACGACTTTCCGCTGGAGCGCATCTACCGCGACGTGCGCGTGTGCCAGATCTACGAAGGCACCTCGGACATCCAGAAACTGCTGATCCAGCGCGCGCTGGCGTGAGCATGCGCCGCGGGCGCTGGGGTGTCATCGGTTTGGATGACAGACAGCAAAGCGCCGGCAGCGCAGCATGGCGGTCTCTTCGTCGGAGGTCTTTGCCATGTCCAATTTCAAACCCGTTCCCCTCGCCCTGGCCCTGCTGTGCCTCGGTGCCATGGGCTCGTCCACGCAAGCCCAGCCTGCCGCCCCGGACCTCGCCACGCTGACCGCGAGCGACGCAGTGCGGCAGCTCTGCGAGGGCACGGTGAGCAGCGAGCAGCTGGTGTCGGCCTACATCGCGCAGGCCAATGCAAGAAAGAACCTCAATGCCTTCGTCATGCTCGACGAAGCCGGGGCGCTGAAAGCCGCGCGCGCCGCCGATGCAGAGCGCAAGCGCGGCGGCACCTGCAAGCCGCTGGCCGGCCTGCCGGTGGTCATCAAGGACAACATCCAGGTGCGGGGCCTGCCCGCCACGGCCGGTTCACCTGCACTCAAGGGCTTCGTGCCCGCAACGGACGCCCCCGTGGTCGCCAGGCTTCGGGCGGCGGGCGCGGTCATCCTCGGCAAGACGAACATGCACGAGCTGGCCTTCGGGGTCAGTGGCTACAACCCCGCGTTCCAGAGCGGCCCCGATGTGGGTGTGCGCAACGCCTACGACCCGAGCCGCATTGCGGGCGGCTCGTCGTCGGGCAATGGCGCGGCGCTCGGCGCGCGCATGGCGCCGGCCGCGCTGGGCACCGACACGGGCGGCTCGGTGCGCATTCCGTGCGCGTTCAATGGCTGCGCATCGCTGCGTCCGACCATGGGGCGCTATTCGCAGCAGGGCATCGCGCCGATCTCGCACACGCGCGACACGGCCGGACCGATGGCGCAGTCGATGGCCGACGTCGCGCTGCTCGACCGAGCGATCGCGGGCGGCACGCCGCTCAGGCCCGCCGACCTGAAGCGGGTGCGGCTCGGCGTGGTGCCGGCCTTCTACGCGAACCTCGATGCGGACACGCGCGCCACCACCGATGCCGCGCTGGCCAGGCTGCGCGCGGCCGGCGTCACGCTGGTGGACGTGGAGATGCCCGGGCTCATGGAACTCAACGGTGCCATCGGCTTTCCGCTTGCACTCTACGAGGCGCACGACGACATGGTGGCCTACCTTGCGAAGTACCGCACCGGCATCGATATCGCGCAGTTGACGGCCGGCATCGCAAGCCCCGACGTCAAGGGCACCTTCGAAGCCTTCGTGATCCCGCGCAAGCTGCCCGCGCCGAACGGCGCGGTCGATGCCAGGCCGGCCTACGACAACGCCATGCGCGTGGCACGGCCGGCACTGCAGAAGCTTTATCGCGATACCTTCTCGAAGAACAGGCTCGATGCGCTCGTGTTCCCCACGGTGCCTCGCTTGGCCCTGTCGGCAGGGCCCGAGGCCAGCAGCCCCGAGAACTTCGGCGCGCTGATCCAGAACACCGACCCCGGCAGCAACGCTGGTATTCCGGGAGTGCAGTTGCCCTCGGGCCTGGGCGCGACCAGCGGCCTGCCGGTGGGGCTGGAACTCGACGGGCCGGCCGGCAGCGACCGCAAGCTGCTCGCCGTAGGGCTCGCGGTGGAAGACGTGCTGGGCCGCCTGCCTGCGCCCAAGGCGAAATAGCGAATCAGCGCTTCGCCAGGCCGGCCAGCGCCGACCGGCGTTCGATGCCGAGCTTGTCGAAGATGCGCCGCAGGTAGGTGCGCACTGTCGGCACGCTCACGGCCATGCGGCGCGCGATCTCCTTGTCGGTGAGGCCTTGGCACACGGCCCGTGCAACCTCCTGTTCGCGCGCGCTCAATTCGCGCCAGCCGGTTTCGGCGGGCATCGGCGTGGCAGCCGCCGTGCGCTGCGCGCGCCGCAGCGCACCGATGAACGCCGGCTCGATCAGGTCGAGCAGCGCCTTCTCATGGTCACCAAAATCGCCGCGTCCCTTGCGCCGCCAGATGCGCAGATCGCCCAGCGCACGGTTGCCTTCGAAGGCATGCAGGTTCATGCCCCAGTGCAGTCCGTCGCGCGAGAGAAAGTCGGTGAAGAACTCGGTCTGCATCAGTTCGCGCTGCGGCATCACGTCGGTCACCCGCGTGGCGCGGCGGTGCGACTGCAGCACGAAGGTGATGGGGTCATGGTGCTGGTGCCATTCGCCGTAGCGGTCGAGATTGGCGGGGTCCATGTTCAGCGCAACGCGACCCTCGAAGCGGCCGGTTTCGGCATGCCACACGAAGGAGGCGAACTGGTCCGCATGCAGCAGGTCGAGCAGCGCCCAGCCCAGGCGCTCGCGGATGTCGCTTTCGCCGCGGTCTTGCGCGAGCAGCGTGAAAACGCCGCGCAGCGCCTGCTGTTCGGAGCCTGTCAGGTACATCGCCGCCTCGTTCTGTGGGTATGCCGAAGAAGGCTAGCGTTTAGCAAGCACTGCGCCAAGGGAGTATCTCCGGAGGCGGCCGCAGGGCTTGCCCCATCGGAGGGAAGGCTTCGAGGTGTTCCAATAGGGGCTTCATGAGTGCCACCGATCCCACCACCGGACCTTGCCCCTGCGGCCGCACGGACCGCCGAGACAAGCCCATTGGCTACGCCCTGTGCTGTGGCCGCTACCTCGACGATTTCGAGGGCACACCCGCGCCCGACGCCGAATCGCTGATGCGTTCCCGCTATACCGCCTTCGTGCTGGAGCGCGGCCCCTACCTGCTCGCCACCTGGCACCCGTCGAAGCGGCCGGACTCGATCGAGTTCGAGCCCGGCGTGAAATGGCTCGGGCTCGACATCCGCTCGCGATCGGTGCTCGACGCCGACCATGCCGAGGTCGAATTCGTCGCCCGCCAGCGCAGCAGTACCGGCGCGGCAACGCGCCTGCACGAGCGCAGCCGCTTCGTGCGCGAGGGAGACCGCTGGTTCTACCTCGAGGGCGACCTGCAGACCCCCGGTTGACGCACCGGGCCCCGGCCCGCACAATAGGCCCCGCTCCGGGGTGCACGCATGTGGCGTGCTGAGATGGCAAAGTGCCGACCCGCGAACTTGATCCGGGTCATACCGGCGTAAGAAGAGCTGCACTCCCTGACTCCGGTCCCGCCACCCACCCACCGTGGCGGCCCAAAGTCCTCAGAGCGATTGCGGAGCACCCTTTCCCTCAACAAGGAGTGCCCCGCATGAATGCCCCCGACAAGTTCACCTCCCTGCTTTCGCTCACGCGCGAGCCCTTTCCCGCTTCGCACAAGTGCCTGATTCCGGGCAGCCGGCCCGACCTGAACGTGCCGGTGCGCGACGTGCTGCTGACCAATGGCGAGACCGTGTCGCTCTACGACACCTCGGGCCCCTACACCGATGCCAAGGTCGAGATCGACGTGCGCCGCGGCCTGCCCGACGTGCGCGGCGCTTGGGTCCTGGAGCGCAACGACACCGAAAGCTACGAGGGCCGCTCGCACCATGCGCTGGACGACGGCGCCAAGAACGAAGACCGCGACGCCCAGCGCCTGGCCGAATTGCGCGCCGGCGCCTCGGCCCTGCAGCGCACGCCGCGCCGCGCCAAGTCGGGCGCCAACGTCACGCAGATGCACTACGCGCGCCGCGGCATCGTCACGCCCGAGATGGAATACGTGGCGCTGCGCGAGAACGGCAAGCGCGAATGGATGGCCCAGTACATGGCCAACGAGGAGCGCGCGAAGCGCGTGGCCGGCAACCCGATGGGCGCGAGCATTCCGCGCATCATCACGCCCGAGTTCGTGCGCGACGAAGTGGCGCGCGGCCGCGCCATCATTCCGGCCAACATCAACCACCCCGAAGTCGAGCCGATGGCCATCGGCCGCAACTTCAAGGTGAAGATCAACGCCAACATCGGCAATTCGGCCGTCACCTCGAGCATCGAGGAAGAGGTTGAAAAGCTGGTGTGGGCGATCCGCTGGGGCGCCGACAACGTGATGGACCTGTCGACCGGCAAGAACATCCACACCACGCGCGATTGGATCGTGCGCAACTCGCCGGTGCCCATCGGCACCGTGCCGATCTACCAGGCGCTCGAGAAGGTGGGCGGCGTGGCCGAGGACCTTACCTGGGAGATCTATCGCGACACGCTGATCGAGCAGGCCGAGCAAGGCGTGGACTACTTCACCATCCACGCGGGCCTGCGGCTGCCGTTCATCCACCTGACGGCCGACCGCATGACGGGCATCGTCTCGCGCGGCGGTTCGATCATGGCCAAGTGGTGCATCGCGCATCACAAGGAGAGCTTCCTGTACGAGCACTTCGAGGACATCTGCGACATCATGAAGGCCTACGACGTGAGCTTCTCGCTCGGCGACGGCCTGCGGCCCGGCTCCGGCGCCGACGCCAACGACGAAGCCCAGTTTGCCGAGCTGCGCACGCTTGGCGAGCTGACGCAGATCGCGTGGAAGCACGACGTGCAGACCATGATCGAAGGGCCGGGTCACGTGCCGATGCACATGATCCAGTCGAACATGGACGAGCAGCTCAAGCACTGCCACGAAGCGCCGTTCTACACGCTCGGGCCGCTGACCATCGACATCGCGCCGGGCTACGACCACATCGCGAGCGCCATTGGCGCGGCGATGATCGGCTGGGCCGGCACCGCGATGCTCTGCTACGTGACGCCCAAGGAACACCTGGGCCTGCCCGACCGCGACGACGTGAAGCAGGGGATCATTGCCTACAAGATCGCCGCGCACGCGGCGGACGTGGCCAAGGGACACCCAGGGGCCCGCTCCCGCGACGACGCGCTGAGCAAGGCGCGCTTCGAGTTCCGCTGGCAGGACCAGTTCAACCTCGGACTCGACCCCGACACCGCGCGCGAATTCCATGACGAGACCTTGCCGAAGGATTCGAGCAAGGTGGCGCACTTCTGCTCGATGTGCGGCCCGAAGTTCTGCTCCATGAAGATCACGCAGGAGGTGCGGGAGTACGCGGCGAAGAAGGGCGTGGCGGAGGCCGAAGCCATGGCGGCCGGCATGGCCGAGAAGTCGCAGGAGTTCGCGGCGGCTGGTGGGGAGATGTACATCCCGATTCGGGCGGTGTCCTGAGTTTTTTCCCGGGGCCGGCTCTCGCCCCGGCCTCAGACCTCAAAAAACCAGCAGAAAGCAAGACCCTCAAGACCACCGAGGCGCAGCCTCGTCCTTGAGCTGCTGCCGGAGCAGGTCATAGTCCGGCACCACACTCTCCACCGTCTCCCAGAACCGGTGCGAGTGGTCCATCACCCGCAGATGCGCGAGCTCGTGCGCAACCACGTAGTCGATCACCGGCAGGCGAAAGTGGATCAAGCGCCAGTTCAACCGGATAGATCCATCAACGCTCGCACTGCCCCACCGCGTAGCCGCATTCGACAGCGAAAGCTTCTGCCAGCGCACGCCGAGCCGCGGCGCGAAGTGATCGAGCCGTTCGATGAAAAGCCGCCGCGCCTGGCGCATGAGCCAGGCCTGGGCCGCGTCGCGAATCTGCGAAGCTTCGGCGTTCTGCGCCACGGCCAGCCGCAGGATGCGCGGACCACTGCCGTCGTCGCTCGCGTCCAGCGTGCCGCCGACGCTTGCGAAGCCGTGCTTCGGATCGAGGCGGATCACGACCGTTTCGCCCATGAACGGAAATTGCGCGCCGTCTTTCCACTCGATGCGCGTGGCCTCGACGCGCGCGTGGCGCTGCCGCGTTTCCAGCAGCTTGCGCAGGATCCAGTCGGATTTCTCCTTGATGGCGGCATCCACATCGCGCAGTGTGACCCAGCGCGGCGCGCGCACCGACAGGCCTTCGGCACCCACCAGGAATCCGATGGTCTTGCGCTTGCCGCGCTTGAACTCGTAGGCCACACGCGCCGAGCCCAGCACCGTTTCACGCGTGGCCTGCGGGTGCACGAAGCTCGCGAGCGCCAGCGTGTCGCGCAGCGGAATGGCGGGCAGCGCGGGGCCGGTGTGGTCGGCCTTGTCCTGTTGCAGTCCCTCGAGCGCCGAAGGCGGCGCCACGGGCGGTGCGGCCTTCTTCTTGACCTTTCGGGTCCGCGGCGCGGGCGGCTTGGCCGGCGCAAACTCGTTGCCCAGTCCTTCGAACAGGTCCATCGTGAACTGAAGCAGTCCCCGCATCTCGGGCTCTTTTCTTTCTTCTTCTTCAGCGCACTTCTTGCGGCACCTGCAGCGGCGGGCTGTCGCGGTAGGCCTCGGGGTCGAGCCGGCGCATCTCGGATTCGATCCAGGCCTCGACTTCGCGCATCAGCTCGTCGGGCTTGCGGCCGACGCTGGGAATGGCCGGGCCGATCGACACGTCGACCACGCCGGGGCGCTTGATGAAAGCCTTGCGCGGCCAGACCTTGGCCGAGGTGACGGCAATGGGAATCACCGGCACGCCGGTTTCGCACGCGAGCCGCGTGCCGCCGCTCTTGTAGGTGCCCTTCTGGCCGCGCGGAATGCGGGTGCCTTCGGGAAACATGATGATCCAGATGCCCTGAGCAAGCAGCTTTCGGCCCTGGTTCACGACCTTGTTGAAGGCCTGCGCGCGCTGGCTGCGGTCGATGTGGATCATGTCGAGCCGGGCCATGGCCCAGCCGAAGAAGGGCACGTAGATCAGCTCCTTCTTGAACACGAAAGCCAGCGGATGCGGCATCAGCGTAGGCATCAGGAAAGTCTCGAAGGTCGACTGGTGCTTGACCAGCAGGACCGCGCCGGCGAGCTTGTCGACGGGCAGGTTTTCCATGCCGGTGACGCGGGTGCGGATGCCCAGCAGCACACGCGCGCCGCCGATGGCCCAGCTGAGCCATTGCACCGCCATCCAGTAGAGCGGAATGCCGCGCTTCCAGAGCGAGCTGATGCACATGATGATGCCCCAGGGCACCACGGTGACGAGCATCCACAGGGCATGGACCACGGAACGGATAAACGCCATCAGACAGCCACCTGCAGTGCGGCCTGCGCTTCGCGCGCAAGCAGAAAATCGACAAAGGCGGCCAGGCTCTCGTGAACCATGGTGTTCGCCGGGTATTCGGGGGGCAGCGGATCGACGCCGCGGCAGGACGCCCCCATGCCGGTGAGCAGCAGGTGCGGCTCGCAGCCGGCCGCCGCGCCGGCCTGCAGGTCGCGCAGGCTGTCGCCCGCGGTGGGTACGTCTTTGAGGTCGATGCCGTAGCGGTCGCCGATCTGGCGGAACAGGCCCGGCGCGGGCTTGCGGCAATCGCAGCCTTCGTCGGGGCTGTGCGGGCAATAGAAGACCGCATCGACCCGCCCGCCCACGGCCGCGAGCATCTTGTGCATCTTGGCGTGCATGGCGTTGAGCGACGCCATGTCGAACAGGCCGCGTCCCAGGCCCGACTGGTTGGACGCGACCACCACGTGCCAGCCGGCATGGTTGAGCTTGGCCACGGCCTCGAGCGCGCCGGGCAGCGGCGTCCACTCGATGTCGCTCTTGACGAAATCTTCACGGTGCACGTTGATCGTGCCGTTGCGGTCGAGGATGACGAGTTTCATGGCGCTGGCAAGAAGCCCCTGTCTTTACGGTCAGGCCGCCAGCCGCTCGAGCTGCGCCACGCGGTTCATCGCCACGTGCAGCGACATCAAGAGGCCCAGCCGGTTGAGGCGCAGGTCGGCCTGTTCGGCATTGACCATCACGCCGTCGAAGAAGGCATCGACCGGCTCTCGCAGCGCGGCCAGTGTCTGCAGAGAAGCGGTGTAGTCGCCGGCGTCGAACTGTGCATTGGCGGCGGGCACGACCTCGGCCATGGCCGCGTGCAGCGCCTTCTCGGCGGGCTCGTGCAGCAGCAGTTCGCTGACGTGCGCGTCGGCTTCGGGCGCCTTCTTGAGGATGTTGCCGATGCGCTTGTTGGCGGCGGCCAGCGCGGCCGCGGCGGGCAGCGCGGCAAAGGCGCGCACGGCGGCCAGCAGCTTGGGCACTTCGCCCAGGCGCTGCGGTCGCGGCGCGAGCACGGCGTCGACCTCTTGCGCGCTGGCGCCCTGCTCGCGCAGGCTGCCGGCCAGTCGGTCGAGAATGAAGTCCTGCAGCAGGGCCGTGGCCTTGCCGGCGTCGAAGCCGTCGATGTCCTTGAACTGCGCGGCGGCGTCCTGCAGCAGTGCGTCGAGCCCCAGTGGCAGGTCTTTCTCGATCAGCATGCGGATCACGCCCAGCGCATGCCGGCGCAGCGCGAACGGGTCGCGGTCGCCGGTCGGCAGGTTGCCGATGCCGAACATGCCGACGAGCGTCTCGAGCTTGTCGGCCAGCGCGACCACGATGCCGACCGTGTGGCGCGGCAACTCGTCGCCTGCGAAACGCGGCTTGTAGTGGTCCTCGATCGCGTCGGCCACTTCGGCGGACAAGCCGTCGTGCAGCGCGTAATAGCGGCCCATGGTGCCCTGCAGTTCCGGGAACTCGCCGACCATGTCGGTCACCAGATCGGCCTTGGCCAGCTGCGCCGCCTGCACGGCATGCGCAGTGAGCGTGGCGTTACCCAGCGGCGCCGCGATGCCGCGCGCGATGCGCATCACGCGCTCGACGCGCTCGCCCTGGGTGCCGAGCTTGTTGTGATAGACCACCTTGCCCAGCGATTCGACACGCGAGGCCAGCGACTTCTTGCGGTCCTGGTCGAAGAAGAACTTGGCGTCGGCCAGGCGCGGGCGCACCACGCGCTCGTTGCCGCCGACCACCGCGCTCGCGTCCTCGGGGCTGATGTTGCTGACGACCAGGAACTTGTTGGTGAGCTTGTTCGATGCGTCGAGCAGCGGAAAGTACTTCTGGTTGGCCTTCATCGTGAGGATGAGGCACTCCTGCGGTACTTCGAGAAACTCGCGCTCGAAGCTGCATATCAGCACGTTGGGCCGCTCGACCAGCGCCGTCACTTCGTCGAGCAGCGCGTCGTCCTGGATCGGCGCGGCGGCGCCGCCGGCCCGCACGGCCGCGGCAGCGAGCTGGCGCGCGATCTCGGTGCGGCGGGCCTCGAAGCTCGCGATGACTGCGCCCTCGTCCTGCATCTGCAGCGCATAGCTGTTGGCGTCGCGCAGCACCACGGGGTCAACGGCCGCTTCGAAGCGGTGGCCATGGGTTTCGCGGCCTGCACGAAGGCCGAGCGCCTCGACCGGCACCACGGTGTCGCCATGCAGCGCCACCAGGCCATGCGCGGGGCGCACGAAGCTCACGCTGCTCCAGCCCGGCAGCTCGCAGCCGGTTTCGAGCTGGTAGCTCATCACCTTGGGAATCGGCAGCTTGGCGATCGCTTCGGCCAGCGCCTTTTGAAGGCCTTCGGCCAGCGTGGCGCCCTTGGCGGTGCTTTCGTGGAACAGGGCTTCGGCCTTGCCGTCCACCGCGCGCTTGAGGCCTGGCACGGCCGAGGCGTCTGCGCCCAGTGCGGCCAGGCGCTTGAGCAGTGCGGGCGTGGGCTGGCCCGAAGCATCGAGCCCCACGGCCACAGGCATGAGCTTTTGCGACACGGCCTTGTCGGCGGCACGCTCGGCCACGTGCGTGAGATGCGCGGCCAGGCGGCGCGGCGATGCATAGGCGGTCAGCACGGAGGCGGGCTCGGCGAGCCCCTGCGCCACGAGCTGGTCGCGCAGGCCATTGGCGAAGGCATCGCCGAGTTTCTTGAGGGCCTTGGGCGGCAGCTCTTCCACGAAGAGTTCGACCAACAGGTTCTTTTGCACGCTCGTCATCGCTCAGGCCGCCTTCTTCGTGATTTGTGCAACCCACTCGCGAGGCGCCATCGGGAAACCGAGCCGCTCGCGGCTCTCGTAGTAGCTTTGCGCCACGCTGCGCGCGAGGTTGCGGATACGGCCGATGTAGGCCGCGCGCTCGGTCACGCTGATGGCGCCGCGCGCGTCGAGCAGGTTGAAGCTGTGCGCGGCCTTGAGCACCTGCTCGTAGGCCGGCAGCGCGAGCTGCTCGGTCATGAGGTGCTTGGCCTGCTTCTCGTGCGCGGCAAAGGCGGTGAACAGGAACTCGGCGTCGCTGTGCTCGAAGTTGTAGGTCGACTGCTCGACCTCGTTCTGCTTGTAGACGTCGCCATAGCTCAGGCCTTCGGTCCACGTGAGGTTGTAGACGTTGTCCACGCCCTGCAGGTACATCGCGAGGCGCTCGAGGCCGTAGGTGATCTCGCCGGTGATGGGCTTGCAGTCGATGCCGCCGACCTGCTGGAAATAGGTGAACTGCGTCACCTCCATGCCGTTGAGCCAGACTTCCCAGCCCAGGCCCCAGGCGCCAAGCGTCGGATTTTCCCAGTCGTCCTCGACGAAGCGGATGTCGTTCTTCTTCAGGTCGAAGCCCAGCGCCTCCAGGCTGCCGAGGTAAAGCTCCAGGATGTTGCTAGGCGCCGGCTTGAGCACCACCTGGTACTGGTAGTAGTGCTGCAGGCGGTTGGGGTTCTCGCCATAGCGGCCGTCCTTGGGGCGGCGGCTGGGCTGTACGTAGGCGGCCTTCCACGGTTCGGGGCCGAGCGCGCGCAGGAAGGTGGCGGTGTGCGAGGTGCCCGCGCCCACTTCCATGTCGTACGGTTGCAGCAGCGCACAGCCCTTGTCGGCCCAGTACGACTGCAGTTTGAGAATGATTTGCTGGAAGGTCAACATGAAGCTGGCCGGCGTGACCGGGCGTTGGACGGTAGCGCGGTGATTCACCGCGAAAGCAGACGATTTTACGGTCGGAGGGCAACTCTCCCACAGCCAGCCGGGATGCCGGCCGCCGGCGCGGCGCCGCGGGCCGTGCGATAACTCCGAGCCGGTTGCGCGCGATCTCTTCCCGATCGCCTCGCAATTGCCTTTTTCAAGTCTTTTCGAGCCTCTCCGAGCCCCTACTCCGGTCTTCCGCCCTCGTCCCGCAGTCTTGCACGAGCCCGCGGGACCCGCCTCTTTTCCGTTTCATCCAGACATGCCAGCGCCCTGCATCGGTCCGAGTTCCCCGTTATTCATCGTTCTCAATGCCGGCGCCGGCAGCGCGGATGCCGCCCAGACCCGCCGGATCGTCGAGGAGGGCTGCGCCGCGGCGGGCCGCCGGCACCGCCTCTTCGTTGTCGACGAACGCGCAACGGTGCAGGCGCTGGCGCGCGAGGCCGTCGAGCGCGCCCGCGCGGTGGGCGGGGTGGTGGTGGCCGCGGGCGGCGACGGCACCGTCAACGCGGTGGCGCAGGCCACGCTCGGCAGCGGCCTGGCCTTTGGCGTGCTGCCGCAGGGCACCTTCAACTACTTCAGCCGCACCCATGGCATTCCGCGCGACACGGCAGAGGCGCTGCAGGTGCTGCTGACCGGGCAGCCCCGGCCGGCGCAGGTGGGACTGGTCAACGACCGCATCTTTCTGGTGAATGCCAGCATGGGCCTGTATGCCGAGCTTCTGGAAGACCGCGAAAGCTACAAGGCGCGCTATGGCCGCAGCCGCTGGATCGCGTTCTTCGCCGGCCTCCTGACCGTGATGCGCGGCCACCGGCACTGGAACCTGCGCATGGCCTGGCGAGGCCAGGAGCGCGACCTGCGCACGCCGACGCTGTTCGTGGGCAACAACCCGTTGCAGTTGCTGCAGGTCGGCATCGAACACGCCGATGCGCCTGAAAACGGCCAGCTGGCTGCCGTGGCGCTGAAACCCATGGGAGTTCTTGCGATGCCGGGCCTCCTGGTGCGCGGCGCCCTGGGCCGGCTCGGCGGCGCCGACGAGGTATTGAGCTTTCCGTTCGAATCGATGACAGTGAAAGCCGGCCGCTCGCACGGCCCGCGCCGCGTGAAGGTGGCCGCCGACGGCGAGATCTCATGGGCCGAGATGCCGCTGCTGTTCCGCGTCTCGCCCGAGCCGCTGTGGCTGGTGCGGCCCGACACCGCGCCCGAACTGGAGGCCGCCAAGGAATGAGCTGCCTGCTTCAGATCTCCGACACGCATTTCGGCACCGAACGGCCCGAGGTGATGGAAGCGCTCGAGCGGCTTGCGCATGCCTTGTCGCCGCAGGTGGTGGTGCTTTCGGGCGACATCACTCAACGCGCCACGCGCGCCCAGTTCGCGGCGGCGCGCGCCTTCGTCGAAAGGCTGGCCGCGCCGGCCGTGATTGCCATTCCGGGCAACCACGACATTCCGCTTTTTCAGCTGGGTGCTCGGCTGTTCACGCCGTATGAAAGGTACGCCGGCGCCTTCGGCGCAGACCTGGAGCCGGTGTTCGAATCCGCCGAATGGCTGGTGGTTGCAGTCAACACCACGCGCTGGTACCGGCACGCGCACGGCGAGGTTTCACCCGCGCAGATCGAGCGGGTGGCGGCCCGGCTCGCGGCTGCTTCGCCCGAGCAGCTGCGCGTGGTGGTCACGCACCAGCCGGTGATGGTGACGCGGCAGGAAGACATGCCGAACCGGCTGCACGGGCGCGAAACCGCCGTGGCGCGATGGTGCGCGGCCGGCGCCGACCTGATCCTCGGCGGGCACATCCACCTGCCGTTCGTGCGTTCGCTGCACGACGCCTACGCCGGCTGCCCGCGCACGACGTGGGCCGTGCAGGCCGGCACGGCGGTGTCGTCGCGCATGCGTGCGGGGCACCCCAACTCGGTGAACGTGCTGCGGCTGGGCGAAGCGGACGACGGCCGCACCTGCCAGGCGGAGCGGTGGGATCACTCGGCCGTGGACAAGGCCTTCGTGTGCGCCAAAGTATTGCAGCTCCCGCTTGCCAGCGCCGCGGCACCTGCTTAGGGTGCGCGGCATGCCGACGGAAGCCCCTGCCCTCGTTCTTCTCGCCCGCCAGCTCGGCGAGCATTCCCTTGCATGGTTCGCATGCGTCCTCGCCCTTTCGGTGCTCGGCGCCGGCGTGGCCTGCCGGGCATGGCGGGAACGCCGCGCCCGGACATTGCCGACGGGGGAACCGGAAGAACCGCGGCTCGCGGCCGCGCTGGCGATGGGTTTCCTGGTGATCCTCGGGGCAGCGAGCCTGGTGGCGTACATCGCGTCGAAGCTCGGCGACGGACGCCTGCTCGGCCTGGCCGACCAGGCGCTGGCCGATGCAATCGGCGACCATGTGCCCTGGGCGGCCCTGGTGGTTTTCAGCTGGCTCACGCACCTGGGCGACGCCGAACTGCTGGCGCCGGTGTGCCTGGTCGTGGCCTTGCTGCTGTGGCGCAAGGCCCATCATGGCCTGGCGCTGGGCTGGGTGATGGCGCTCGGGGGCATCGTGCTGCTGAACCCCGCCCTCAAGCGCATCTTCGCGCGGGCGCGGCCGCTGCACGACCATGGGCTGGCACTGGAAACGAGCTTCAGCTTTCCGAGCGGCCACAGCGCGGGCGCCATCGTGAGCTACGGGATGCTGATGTACCTGGCGCTGCGCCTGTTGCCCACGCGCTGGCATGTGCCGGCGGCCATGGCGGCCGCGGCTGCCATCGTCACCATCGCGTGCAGCCGCGTCTTTTTGCAGGTGCATTTCGCAAGCGACGTGGCGGCCGGCCTGCTGACCGGCCTCGCCTGGCTGCTCGTATGCGTGAGCAGCCTCGAATACGCGCGGCACCGCAAGCGGCGGGCCGCGCGCTAGCGAAGATCAATACTCCCAGAAGATGCGCTGGAGTTCTTTCGTGTCGCTGGTCTTGGTGAGGGCGACCATCGCCAGGATGCGGGCCTTCTGCGGACGCAGGTCGTGCGCCACCACCCAGTCGTACTTGTCGTCGGGCTGCTCGGCGTTGCGGATCACGAAACCGTCGGCCACGCGCGAGCTGCGGATGATGATCGCGCCGTCGGTGCGCGCCTTCTGCAGGTTCGGCACGATGCGGTTGGCCACCGAGCCGTTGCCCGTGCCGCCATGGATGATGGCCTTGACGCCGCTCTTGGCGAACGCGTCGATGGCGATGGACGAAACGCCCTCGTAGCCCATGGCGATCTCGACCGGCGGCAGCGCGTTGATGGCGTCGATGTCGAATTCCGAAGCCATGGTGTGGCGCTTCACCGGCGCGCGGAACCAGTAGTTCTTGCCCTCGACCACCATGCCGAGCGGACCCCACTGGCTCGAGAAGGCGCTGGTCTTGACGTTGACGTTCTTGCTCACGTCCCGGCCGCTGTCGATGTTGTCGTTCATCGTCACGAGCACGCCCTTGCCCGCCGCATCCTTGCTGCCGGCGACGCTGACCGCGTCATAGAGGTTGAGCGCGCCGTCGGCCGAAAGGGCCGTGCCCGGGCGCATCGAGCCGACCACGACGATCGGCTTGCTGGTGTGCACGGTGAGGGTCAGGAAGTACGCGGTTTCTTCCAGCGTGTCGGTGCCGTGGGTGATGACGATGCCGTCCACGTCGGCTTGCTTGGACAGCGCGGAAACGCGCTTGGCGAGCGTCAGCAGGTTGTCGTTGGTGAGGCTCTCGGAAGCGACCTGGAACACCTGCTCGCCGCGCACGTTGGCGATCTTGGAGAGTTCAGGCAGGCCGGCGATCAGCTTGTCCACGCCGACCTTGGCGGCCGCGTAGGTGGCGCTGTTCACGGCCGAGGCGCCGGCGCCCGCAATGGTGCCGCCGGTGGCCAGGATCACCACATTGGGCAACGCCTGCTGGGCTTGCGCCAGGGCGCTGGCCGCGAACAGCGCGGCGCCGGCCGCGAAGGCCCTGAAACGGGGAGAAAGGTACATGAAGGAACTCCTTGTCTTGAACGAATTTCTGGAAGCGGCGAGAAGATACATGAACCGTGCCCGCGTGCCTCGCGCATGCCATGCCGGCATGGCATGCGGCCATGCGGATTACCATCGCCGGGCGCACCGCCGCAATTCCATGCCAATGAACGCCGATCCCGCCGCCCTTCCCCCGACGACCGCCCAGGAAATGCCCGCCCCCGACGGACCGCTGTCGCGCGCCCGCCCCGGGCGCGAGCGCATCATGGCGGCCATCCGCTCGGCGGCGGTCACGGAGTTCAGCCTGCATGGCCTGAAGGGCACCTCGACACAGGCCATTGCCGCGCGCGCCGGACTCACCAAGCCCCAGCTGCACTACTACATCGCCGGCAAGGAAGAGCTCTACGAAGAGCTGCTGATGCAGGTGCTGCATGCCTGGAAGGTGGTGTTCTCGTTCGAGGACGCCAGCGACCCGGCCACGGTGCTGGGCGACTACATCCGCAAGAAGCTTGACCACGCCTTCGACAACCCGGAGATCTCGCGCATCTTCACGCGCGAGGTGCTCGACGGCGGCCGCAACCTCGACCGCTACTGGCCCAATGCCAGGGCCTGGACGCAGAAGAAGGTCGACGTCATCAACGGCTGGATCGCACGCGGGCAGATGCGTCCGCTCGACGCGCGCCTGCTTCTGATGCACATCTGGGCCATGACCCAGAGCTACGCCGACTACGCGATACAGACGCGCGTGATGCTCGGCCTGCCGCCCGACGCGCCCATCGACCGCGAGCCGATCGCGCGCGAGCTGGTGGCGTTCGTGCTGGGCGGCTGCGGGATCAAGACCTAGGCCTTCCCTGCGCCCCGCCGAAGGCGCCGATCACGATGCCCCGACCTCCCAGGCGCGCCCCGTCGGGTCCGCCAGCGCGACCCGCATCATCTCGATGAAGCGGCGCAGGCGCGCCGGCTGGAAGCGCGCAGGCGGATAGACCAGGTAGACGGGCAGCGCCGCCACGTGCCATTGCGGCACGAGCTGCACCAGGCGGCCGGCAGCGATGTCGTCCTTCATGAGCCAGACCGAGCCCATGCAGGCGCCCAGGCCCATGCGGGCCGCGCTTTGCAGCGCATAGAGGCTGTCGGTGCTCATGCGCGGACGGATGGTCACGCGCGCGGTCTCGCCGCTCGGCCGGTGCGTGAGCAGCACCTCGTTGCGATAGAAGGTGCGCAGCGCAAGCCACGGCAACTCCGCCAACTCCGACGCATGCGCGAGCGGCGCCCGTCCGGCCAGCACCGAGGGTGCGGCGACCACCACGCGCGGCACTTCCGAGAGTTTGATCGCCACGGCCATGGTGTCGGTCATCTCGCCGACCTGGATCGCACAGTCGACGCCTTCGGCGATGAAGTCGGGCCGGCGGTCGTTCAGCAGCCATTCGACGGACACCCGCGGGTACGCGCGAAGGTAGTCGGCCAGCGGACCGACCAGCAGAAGCTGGCCCAGCGCATGCGGCACCACCACGCGCAGCATCCCTTCGGGCTCGTCGCCCACGCCGCGAATGTCGGCCTCGAAGGCGTGCCAGTCCGCGATCAGCTCCCGGGCCCGCTCGTAGCAGCGCTCGCCGTCCTCGGTGAGCTTCATCGCGTGCGTGGAGCGGCGCAGGAGCCGCACCCCCAGCGAGCGCTCCAGCACCTGCAACCGGCGGCTCACGGTGGGCTGCGTCGTACCCATCTGCTGGGCGGCAGCGGAGAGGCTGCCCGCCTCGACGATATGGACGAAGGTCTGCATCAGCTCGATGCGGTCGGCGGCGGCGGCGGCGGGAGGATTCGGCATCATCGGCATCTTTATACGCCCTACGTATAGACATTGTGCAATCCGCAGGACTACCAAGTCTTTTCTCATGGGAGCACATTTCAACCCCTGCTCGATGTTTAAGGGTTAACGCCATGTCTTCCATTCAATCAACGCATGCAACAGCGGAAAGCACTGCGCCGGCGGCACACGATTTGCCGCCGTCCCTGGTCCTGCTGCTGGCCACCGGCGCCGGTTTGTCGGTGGCGTCGCTCTACTACGCCCAGCCGATGCTCGGCGTGCTGGGTGCCGACATCGGCGCCTCCGGCCGGGCCGTGGGTTTCATTCCCACGCTGACGCAGCTGGGTTACGCGCTCGGCATCCTGCTGCTGGCGCCGCTCGGCGACCGCTTCGACCGGCGCCGCATCGTGCTGGCCAAGGCGGCCGCGCTGTGCGCCGCGCTGCTGGTGGCCGGCGCAGCCCCGTCGATCGGCATGCTGCTCGCGGCCAGCCTCGCGATCGGGCTCGCGGCCACGATGGCGCAGGACATCGTGCCCGCGGCCGCCACGCTGGCGCCCGAAGCCACGCGCGGCAAGACGGTCGGCACGGTGATGACGGGGCTGCTGCTCGGCATCCTGCTGTCGCGCGTCGTGAGCGGCTTCGTGGCCGAGCACTTCGGCTGGCGCTCGATGTTCATCGTGGCCGCGGCCAGCATCGCGATCATCGGTGCGGCCGCCTGGCGCGGGCTGCCGCGCTTCCGTCCCACCACGCACCTGGCCTACGGCGCGCTGCTCGGTTCGCTGGCCACGCTGTGGTCGCGCCACGGCACGCTGCGCAGGGCTGCGCTGGCCCAGGCGCTGCTGGCAGTGGGGTTCAGCGCCTTCTGGTCGACGCTGGCGGTGATGCTTCACGGCGAGCCCTTCCACCTGGGCAGCGCGGCGGCAGGCGCCTTCGGCCTGGCCGGTGCGGCGGGTGCGCTGGCGGCGCCGTTGGCCGGACGACTGGCCGACCGGCGCGGGCCGGAACTGGTGACGCGCCTCGGCGCCGGGCTGGTGGTGGTGTCGTTCGCGGCCATGGGACTGGCGCCGCTGATGCTGCCGCATGCGCAGCTCTGGCTGCTGGCGCTCGCCGCCATCGGCTTCGACCTTGGCATGCAGGCGGCGCTGATCGCGCACCAGACCATCGTCTACGGCATCGAGCCCGGTGCCCGCAGCCGGCTCAACGCGGTGCTGTTCACTGCCATGTTCATCGGCATGGCGGCCGGATCGGCGCTGGGCGCGCTGGCGCTTGCCCAATGGGGCTGGGCTGGCGTGACGTGGCTGGCGACCGGCACGGCTGCTTCTGCGCTGGCCGTGCGGCTCTGGCCACGGGCGTGACAGCGTTCGTTCGTCAGTTGAGGCGCTGGCCGCCTGCCGCGTCGAACAAATGCGCCTTGGCAGCCACCGGCCACGGTGGCAGCAGTTGGGGATAGGTGACAGTGAAGGCCGATGGGTGGGTCATGGAGTTGGGACGGTGCGGCTTCAGGCGGTGGCGGAAATGACTTCGTCGATGCGCGCGTCGTTCGTGGCTTCGGGCCGGCTGCGCGTCCTGCTGCGCTGCCCGTCGATGGCCACGGCGGCTTCGCCATGCACCGTCACGCGCCGCACCAGGCGCGGCTGGTTGCCGTAGTCGTTGATCGCGAAGTGCTGCGTGGCGCGGTTGTCCCAGATCGCCACGTCGTCCTGCTGCCAGCTCCAGCGCACCGTGTTCTCCAGGCGGGTCACGCGGTTCTGCAGCAGCTCGAAGATGCGCGCCGACTCGCTGCTCGACAGCCCCACCAGCCTCTTCACGAAATGCCCGAGCAGCAACGCTCGCTCGCCAGAGACCGGGTGCACGTGCACCACCGGGTGCTCGGCCTCGTACACCGCCGAGACGAACACGTGGCGGTGGTGGCGCAGGCGTTCTTCCTCCACCTGCACGCGGTCGGCGCCGTAGTCGTAGTCGTTGCTGTGAACGGCCCAGAGCTGGTCGGCCAGTTGCTTCAGTTGCGCGGGAAGGCGCTCGTAGGCCAGCGCCGTGTTGGCCCAGACGGTGTCGCCGCCATAGGCGGGAATCTTCACGCCGCGCAGGATGGAGATCTTGGGAAACGCATCGACGAAGGTCACGTCGGTATGCCACGAATCTGCGCGCCCGCCGCCCTTGGAGGCGTCGAGCTCGAACAGCTTGGTGCCCGTGGGCGACGGCACCGTGGGGTGCGCCACCGTCCGGCCGAAGCGCGCGCCGAAAGCCTGGTGCGCGGCGTCGTCGAGGTGGTCCTGCCCGCGGAAGAACAACACCTTGTGCTTCACCAGCGCAGCGTTGAGCTGCTCGATCACCTCCCGCGGCAGGTCGGCGGACAGCTTCAGGTTCTGCACCTCGCCGCCGATGTGGCCCGCGACGCGGCGGATGCGCAGGTCGCCGAAGCTCGTATCGGAGGATGAAGTGAGGGCGTGGTCGCTCATCGGGGGAATCTCCTGTTCGTGCAGCTGGAAACCGGCCAGGCCGCAGGCCGCCGATTCTCTGGGGGCGCGTGGCTGCGTCCAACGAACGACTCCGTGTTTGGACATGCGCAATTCTTCTATGCCGGAACACTCGTGGAACCGCCCCATTGGCCGATCCCCAGTCCGGTGCATCCGGATTGGCACGTCGCTTGCATAACCTGACCACTTGCTCTGATTAAGCGGTCAAACACCATGCGCGTGCTCGTCGTCTATTGCCATCCGGTCGAAACCAGCTTCCACGCAGCCCTGCATCAGGAGGTGCTGAAGAACCTGCACGCGGCCGGACACGAGGTGGACGACTGCGACCTGTACGCCGAGGGCTTCAACCCGGTTCTTTCGCGCGAGGAGCGGCTCGGCTACCACGACGTGCCAAGCAACCGGCTGGCGCTCGAGCCGTACGTGGAGCGGCTGCAGTGGGCCGAGGGCATCGTGTTCTGCTTTCCAACCTGGTGCTTCGGCCTGCCCGCGATGCTGAAGGGCTACTTCGACCGGCTCTTCATGCCCGGCGTGGCCTTCGACATCAGCGATCCCGCCAACGTGAAGCCGATGCTGACGCACATCAAGCGCATCAGCGCCGTGGTCACCTACGGACGGCCGCGCTGGATGGCCTGGTACATGGGCGACCCGCCGCGCAAGATCGTCACGCGCTACATGCTGCGGCTCACCGGCCGGCGCGCCCGCGTGGACTACCACGCCCACTATCACATGAACGTGGCGACCGAGCCCCAGCTCAAGCGCTTCATGGCACGGGTCGGCACCGCGATGGCGCGCTTCGCATGAAGGCGCCCGTCCTGCTCGGCAACGCGCGCCTGCCGCGCTGGCTGCTGCCCGCAAGCTGGCCCCACCGCGACGGCGTGCCGGTGCTGGCGTGCGTCGGGCTCGAAGCCGGCCGCGTGCAGTCGGTGCGGCCCGCGTCCGCTGACGACGCCGCGCTTCCGGCTGAAAGCTGGGACCTGGCCGGCACGCTGGTGCTGCCGGGCTTCGTCGATGCCCACACGCACCTGGACAAGGCCTTCACCCTGCCGCGCATGAACGAGGTGCAGCCGGGCCTGCTCGGCGCCATCGACGCGATGCTGAACGACCGCGTGCATTGGAGCGCCGGCGACGTTCACGAGCGCGCCTCGCGCGGCCTGCAGTGGGCGTGGGAATGCGGCACCACCCAGGTGCGCACGCATGTCGACTGGTGGGAGCCTGATGCGGTGCCGCTCGCCTGGCCGGTGATGGCCGAGCTCGCGCAGGAGTGGAGGGGCCGGGTGCAGCTGGAGCAGGTCAGCCTCATCAAGCTGCCGTTGTTCGAAGACGCCGCGCAGGCCATGCGGCTCGCCAGGCAGGTGAAGGCCACGGGGCCGCATGCGTTGCTCGGCGGCTTCGTGCACTCCACCAATTGGAGCGAGAACGCGCTGCGCAACCTGCTGGTATCGGCGCAGGCCTGCGACCTGGACGTCGACCTGCACGTCGACGAAGAGCTGAATTCCGCAGCGGTCGGCTTGCCGACCACCGCCCGCATCCTGCGCGAGATCGGCTTTGAAGGCCGCGTGGTCTGCGGCCACATCTGCGCGCTGGCTGCGCAGCCCGAAGCCCAGGCTTTTGCCACGCTCGATGCGGTGGCGCGCGCACCGATCACCGTGGTTTCGCTGCCCGCCACCAACTTGCTGCTGCAGGACGCCGTCACCGGCCGCACGCCGCGCCAGCGTGGCATCACGTTGGTGAAGGAAGCGCGCGAGCGCGGCATTCCGCTGCTGTTTGCGAGCGACAACGTGCAAGACCCGTTCTGCCGGCTCGGCAGCTTCGATCCCGTCGAGGCGCTGGGCACGGCCGCGCTGGTGGCCCAGCTCGACGAGCCCTTCGACAACTGGTCGCAGGCGCTGTGCCGCGGCGACTGGCTACAGCGCGCTCCGGCCACGACGACGCCCACGCTCGTGGGCGCCAAGGCCGACCTGGTGCTGTTCACGCAGGCCGACCGCCACGGCTGGCCCTCGCGCAGCGCCACCCGCGCGGTACTGCGCGACGGCTGCGTGACGCACGGCGACGCGACGCCTTTTCATCCCCGCTAACGAACAAGGACCTCCCATGCTCCACGGCTACATACCGCCCCACCGCTTCCTGCCCTACCTGAGCTGGACCGAAATCGCCGCGCTGCCCGACCGCGAGAACACGGTCATCGTGCTGCCGTGCGGCGCCATCGAGCAGCACGGGCCGCACCTGCCCTGCTCGGTCGACAGCGTGATCGCCTCGGGCGTGATGGGCAAGGCGCTCGAGAAACTGCCGGCCGAGGTGCGCGCCTTCGCGCTGCCGACCATCACCTATGGCAAGTCGGAAGAGCACCTGCACTTTCCCGGCACCATGACGCTGACCGGCACCACGCTGCTGTCGACCGTGACGGAGATCGGCGAGTCGGTCTACCGCGCGGGCTTTCGCAAGCTGCTCTTTGCCAACGGCCACGGCGGCCAGCCGCAGGTGCTGGAGATGGCGGCGCGCGAACTTCGCCTCAGACACGGCGACTTCGTGGTCGTGCCGCACGGCGTGTCGCGCCTGCCGAATGCGTCGAGCAAGCAGATCAGCGAGCAGGAAAAGCGCCTGTCGATGCACGCCGGCCATTCCGAGACCGCGCTGATGCTCGCGCTGGCGCCCGACACCGTGCACATGGAGCGCGCGGCCGCCAACTTTCCGCCGCCGTTCCCGATCAAGCTGCTGTCGGCCGACGGCCGCCCGGCCTGCGCCTGGACTGCGCGCGACTTCGGCCCGAGCGGCGTGATCGGCGATCCGACCAGCGCCACGCGCGAGCAAGGCGAAGAGATCCTGGACACGCTCTCCGAAAGCTGGGTGCAGGCGCTGACCGAGCTCCACGCACTGCGCTGGGTCGTGCGCGAGGAAACCACCTGGGAGCGCGGCCACCAGCAGGGCTTCATCCAGCAGTCGTTCGAGCCCGCCTGAGGCGCGCTACTTGCATCGGTCCATCGGCTTTTTTTTCAACTGTTCTTCCACCAGCCTTCGAGAGGTTCCCACCATGCGTTCTTTCGCTCTTTCCATGGCCGGCGCCGCCGCGCTCGCACTGTTCGCCGTCGCCACACCGGCCCAGGCGCAGGACAAGTTCACCTACATGACCAACTGGTATGCGCAGGCCGAGCACGGCGGCTTCTACCAGGCGGTGGCGCAGGGTATCTACAAGAAGTACGGGCTCGACGTGACCATCAAGATGGGCGGACCCCAGGTCAACATCACGCAGATGATGGCTGCGGGCCAGGCCGACTGCATCATGGGGTCGAGCGACATCCAGATGATGCAGGTGCGCGAAGGCGGCGTGCCGGTGGTCAACGTGGCGGCCTTCTTCCAGAAGGACCCGCAGGTGCTGATCGCGCACGACGACGTGAAGAAGTTCGAAGACCTGAAGGGCAAGACACTGCTGATCGGCGCACAGGCGCAGCGCGGCTACTGGCCGTGGCTCAAGGCCAGGTTCGGCTTCACCGACGAGCAGACGCGGCCCTACACCTTCAACATCCAGCCCTTCGTGGCCGACAAGAACACCGCGCAGCAGGGCTACCTGACCTCGGAGCCCTACGCGATCCAGAAGGCCGGCGTGAAGAGCACCGTGCTGATGTTCAGCGACCACGGCTTTCCGGCCTATGCCACCACGGTGTCGTGCATGGAAAAGACGGTGAAGGAGCGCAGCAAGCAGGTGGAAGCCTTCGTCAAGGCTTCGGCCGAGGGCTGGAAGAGCTACCTCGCCGACCCGGCGCCCGCCAACGCGCTGATCAAGAAGGACAACCCCAACATGACCGACGACCAGTTGGCCTACAGCGTCGCCAAGCTGAAGGAAATGGGCATGGTCACCGGCGGCGACGCGGCCAAGCTGGGCATCGGCGTGATCACCGACGCACGCTCCAAGGCGAGCTACGACTTCCTGGTGAGCGCCAAGCTGCTCGACCCGGCGAAGGTGGAGCTCGCGAAGACCTACACCACGGAGTTCGTCAAGGACGCCAAGGTAATGCCTTGAGTCTCGCACCATGAATCGCATCGAGCCCCATACCCTCGCCCCGCCAACGGCGCCTGCCGTGCCCGCGGTGGAAGTGCTCTCGGCCGAGAAGACCTATCCCAACGGCACGCAGGCGCTGCTGCCGGTGGACCTGTCGATCGCCGAAGGCGAGTTCGTCACGCTGCTCGGGCCTTCGGGCTGCGGCAAGAGCACGCTGCTGAAGATGGTGGCAGGCATGCTCGAGCCCAGCGACGGCCGATTGCTGGTGTGGCGCAAGCCGGTCGCCGAGATCCACAGCTGCCCGCACAAGCTGTCGTTCGTGTTCCAGTCGGCCACGCTGATGCCGTGGGCCAGCGTGCGCACCAACGTGCGGCTGCCGCTCGACCTGGCGGGCGTGCCGCGCAAGGAGGCCGATGCGCGCGTGATGGAGTCGCTCGCGCTGGTGGGCCTGGAGAAGTTTGCCGATGCATTGCCGCGCGCGCTCTCGGGCGGCATGCAGATGCGGGTGTCGATCGCGCGCGGGCTGGTCACGCAGCCCGACCTGCTGCTGATGGACGAACCCTTCGGCGCGCTCGACGAGATCACGCGCCACAAGCTGGACGCCGACCTGCTCGACCTCTGGCGCAAGAAGAAGCTCACGGTGATCTTCGTGACGCATTCGATCCATGAGGCGGTGTTCCTCTCGACCCGCGTGGTGATGATGGCCGCTCGGCCGGGCCGCGTGGTGGAACAGTTCCACATCGACGAGCCCTACCCGCGCACACCCGACTTCATGGTGACCCCGGAGTTCGCGCGCCATGCCAAGCGGCTGCAGGACAGCCTGCTGCGCGCGAGCCAAGGCGACGAGGAGCATGCGCGATGAAAAAGAGCCTGCCCCTCCTCAATCAGCCACGCGTGCAGCGCGTGCTCTACCCGGTGCTCATCGGCGTGGTGCTGGTCGCGCTCTGGCAGTGGCTGGTGGTCGCGATGGAGCTGCCGCCCTACCTGGTGCCGTCGCCCTTCCTCATGGTGCAGACGCTCGTCACCGACTGGGTGCCGCTTGGCAACGCGCTGCTGGTCACGCTCAAGATCACCCTGCTGTCGTTCGCTCTGGCCACCGTGGCAGGGGTGCTGATCTCGTTCCTGTTCGTGCAGAGCAAGCGCATCGAGACCGCGCTCTTTCCGTATGCGGTGCTGCTGCAGGTCACGCCCATCGTCGCGGTGGCGCCGCTCATCATCATCTGGGTGAAGAACCCGGTGGCCGCGATGACGGTGTGCGCCGCGCTGGTGGCGTTGTTCCCGATCATCAGCAACACCACGCTGGGGCTGCGCAGCATCGACCCCGATCTGCAGAGCTACTTCAAGCTCAACCGCGCAACGCGCTGGCAGCAACTCGTGCGGCTGCGCATCCCGAGCGCACTGCCCTACTTCTTCGGCGGGCTGCGCATCTCGAGCGGCCTGGCGCTGATCGGCGCGGTGGTGGCCGAGTTCGTCGCTGGCACGGGTGGTTCGGGCGCCGGGCTGGCCTACCAGATTCTCCAGGCCGGCTTTCAACTGAACATTCCGCGCATGTTCGCCGCGCTGCTGCTCATTTCGCTGACCGGCGTCGCGCTCTTCGTGCTGATGGCCTGGCTCACCAAGCTGGCGCTGGGCTCGTGGCACGCGAGCGAACTTTCCCAGGATTGAAAACCTTGACCATGAACGCCTCCATTACCGCCATCGAACAGCTGCTGTTCGAGCTGCCCGAACTCGACTGGATCACCGACGAAAGCCGCGTGGCCCGGTTGTCGCAAGACTTCTCGTGGTTCAGCCCGGTGCTGAACCGCCAATTGAAAGACAAGCGCGCCGACGTGGCCGTGCGTCCGCGCACCGAGGCCGAGATCCGCGCCGTGGTCGGCGCCTGCGCGCGGCACAACGTACCGATCACCCTCCGCGGCAGCGGCACCGGCAACTACGGCCAGACCACGCCGCTGGCGGGCGGCGTGGTGCTCGACATGACCGGCTACAACGCCTTCCTGTGGGTGAAGCCCGGGGTGGCGCGCGCGCAGGCCGGCATTCGCCTGGGCGAGCTCGAGAAGCAGACCAAACCCACCGGACAGGAGATGCGCTGCTTACCCTCTACCTACCGCAGTGCCACGCTCGGTGGCCTGTTCGGCGGTGGCTTCGGCGGCGTGGGCTCCATCAACTACGGGCCGCTCGGCGCACCCGGCAATGTGCTCGGCATCCGCGCGATGACCATCGAGGCTGAGCCGCAGATGGTCGAGCTGCGCGGCCCGGAGGCCATGCGCATGCACCATCTCTGGGGCACCAACGGCCTGGTGCTGGAACTGGAGATTGCACTCGCGCCCGCCCACCCCTGGCTCGAAACGCTCGTGACTTTCGACGGCTTTGCAGACGCGCTGCATTTCGCCGACAAGCTGGCGAATGCGCCAGGGATCGTGAAGCGCGAAATCGCGTTCTTCGGGGCGCCGATTGCGGACCACCTCGCGCAGCTTGCCGCGCACCTGCCCAAGGGCTGCCACACGGTGCTGTCGCTGGTCGCCGAATCGTGCGAGCCCGCATTGCTGCAACTGGCCGAAGCGCATGGCGGCACGGTGGCCTATCGCAAGACAGCAGCCGAGGTGCAGAAGAGCAACCGCACGCTGATGGAGTTCACCTGGAACCACACCACGCTGCATGCGCTCAAGGTCGACCCGACGCTCACGTACCTGCAGAGCGGCTTCGTGCCGGGCCGGCATGTCGAGCAGATCATCGAAATGGAGCAACTTCTCGGTGGCGAAGTGATGATGCATGTCGAGTTCCTGCGCAACGTGGCCGGGCTCATGACCTGCAGCGGATTGCAGCTGGTGCGTTTCAGCACCGAGGAGCGGCTCGCGCAGATCATCGACATTCACCGCGCGCACGGCGTGCACATCAACAACCCGCACGTGAACATCGTGGAAGACGGCAAGGCCGGCGGACCGCTGCCGCCCGAGGTCATCGAGACGAAAAAGCGCTTCGATCCGATGGGCCTGCTGAATCCGGGCAAGCTGCGCGACTGGCCGGTGAAGGCCGCGCCTACGACGGCCTGACGACCATCGCCCTGCGTCAGCCCGGGCGGCGGCGCAGCAAGAAGGCGATGGCCACGACCGCGAACGCGGCGATCCACAGCGGCCACAGGCCGAACGGCGCCACCCAGCGCGCAAAGGGCGTGAGCCCCGTGCGGCCTTCGACCGACGCCTCGAGCACGCCGCGCGTGAGCCGCGGCAGCTCGTGCGTGACACGGCCTTCGGCGTCGATGACCACGGTTGCGCCGGTGTTGGTGGCCCGCACCATCGGCCGCGCGAATTCGAGCGAACGCATGCGGGAAATGGCGAGGTGCTGGTCGATGGCCACCGAGTTGCCGAACCACGCGATGTTGCTCACGTTGAGGAGGATGGTCGGGGCCGCGGCCTCGTTCTTGAAGTTGGCGCCGATCTCGTCGCCGAACAGGTCTTCGTAGCAGATGTTGGGCGCAACACGCTGGCCCTGCCATGCGAAAGGCGCCTGCGCCAGGCCGCCGCGGGCGAAGTCGCCGAGCGGAATGTTCATCATCCGGATGAACCAGCGAAAGCCCGGAGGAATGAATTCGCCGAACGGAACGAGGTGGTGCTTGCTGTAGCTATAGGGCTGCGCGGCACCGGGCTGGAAGCCGAGCACCGCGTTGCTGTAGGTGCCCTGGCCGCCCAGCGGCAGGCCGACGATGGCGGCCTGCGTGCCCTGGCTGTAGCGCGCCTGGATGGCGTCCAGATAGCCGGCGGGCAGTTGCTGCGGCAGCAGCGGCAGCGCGGTTTCGGGCGTGACGACCAGTGAGGCCTTGGCATCGCGCAGCTGTTCGCCATACCAGCGCAGGGCGAGGTCGATGCCGCCGCCCGGAATGAATTTTTCGTCTTGCGGGATATTGCCCTGCAGCAGTGCCATCTGCAGGTGGCCGCTCGAGCCCTTGTCACCCTGCGCGCCGGCGGGCAGCGGGTTGACCAGGTGCGGCGCCGCGAACGCAGCAATGACGAGGACCAGGGCCTGCACCAGGCCCGAGGTGCGGGCGGGGCGCGTCAGTGCAACGAGTGCCGCCACGAGCGCGGCGATCGCGCCGATGCCGTACACGCCGATCCAGGGTGCCCAGGCGGCCAGAGGCCCCTCGACGTGCGCATAGCCGCCGGCCCCCCAGGGGAAGCCGGTGAACCAGCTGCCGCGCACGAGTTCGGCCAGCGTCCACAGCGCGGAGAAGACCAGCGCGCCTGCCACAGGGTCCCTCGGCCCCCGAGCAACGAACCAGGCACAGGCGGCGGCGTAGTAGAGCCCGAGCGCCGCCGCAAGCAAGAGCACCGCAATGACCGCAAGCGGCGCCGGAAGCCCGCCGTAGGTGTGCATCGAGATGAAAAGCCACCAGAAGCTGCCGGTGAGCCACGCCGCCGAGAAAAGCCAGCCATGCAGGCCGGCGCGGCGCCAGCCCGCGCCTTCGGTGCGCAGCCAGTCGAGCAGGCCGACGAGTGCCGCCAGTGAAACGAGCTGCAGCCACCACAGCGGGCGGCCGTTCGCGGGCCAGGCGATGGCGGCGGCCTGCGCGAGCCCTGCCAGCGCGAAGCCGAGAAGGCGCAGCAGGCCCACGGCGGAAAAGGTCGGCTGTGTGCGGAGCGTTGCCGCTGCGGGCAGCGGCATCAGTCGGCCGCGTCGCTGCCGCGGGCCGGGGACACCTTGAACCAGCGCACGGCTCCGCCCTTGGTGTGCAGCACCACGAAGTCGAAGCCGCCGATGGCGTGATGCTCGCCGCGCTTGGGAACGTGGCCCATCTCGTGCGCAATGAGTCCGCCGATGGTGTCGAAGTCTTCGCTCAGCTGTTCTTCGTCGAAGGCGATGCCGAAGGCTTCGGCCACGCGTTCGATGGGCGTGTCGCCCGAGACGCGGTAGGTGTGGTCGGCCAGGCCGAAGATGTCGCCTTCGTCCTCGGCAATGTCGAATTCGTCTTCGATCTCTCCGACGATCTGCTCGAGCACGTCCTCGATGGTGATGAGGCCGGCCACGCGGCCGAACTCGTCGATCACGATGGCCAGGTGGTTGCGGTTGCCGCGGAACTCGCGCAGCAGGTCGTTCAGGCCCTTGCTCTCGGGAACGAAGGTCGCGGGGCGCAGCAGTGCGCGGATGTTGAGCCCCGGCGCACGCTGCAGCTTGAGCAGGTCTTTCGCCAGCAGGATGCCGATGATGTTTTCTTTTTCCCCTTCATACACCGGGAAGCGCGAGTGCGCGGTGTCGATGACCAGATGCAGCAGCGCGTCGAAGGGCGCATCGATGTTCACCAGGTCCATGCGCGGGGCGGCAACCATGACGTCGCCGGCCGTCATGTCGGCCATGCGCAGTACGCCCTCGAGCATCACGCGCGACTCGGCGCCGATCACCTCGTTGTCCTCGGCGTCGGCGAGGGTTTCGATCAACTCGTCGCGCGAGTCGGGACCGGGGTGAATGAATTCGGCCAGCTTCTGGAGAAAGCCGCGCTTGTCTTCCCGTTCGACGGGAGCGCGTTCAGAGTGAGGTTCGGCCACTGCGGGAGGCGTAGTTGAAGAGCTGCAAGGATACCGGATTGCGCGTGACAGGCTCTACCGCACGGCCCTCATGGCCCTTTCTCCAGGACGCTCAAGGGGCAGATTTGCTGCGCGCGTCTCTCATGCCGCTGCGCACTTCCTGCAGGCTGGCGAGAACGGCCCAGAACTGCTTGGCGCGGGTCTTGAGCTGGTAATCGACCGCCGCGTAGTGCTCGAGCGCGATCTCGCTCATGCGGCTGTCGAAGGTGGCGCTCGGCAGCTGCAGATGCGCCTCGGACTCGGAACCGCTGCGCACCACGGTGGCACCAGCGTTGCGGGCGATCTTCAGCATGGCGGCGTTTTCACTCAGCGCATGGATGAAGAGCATGCCCACGCCTTCGTTGCGCGCCACGACCACGGCACGCTCGAACAGCCGGGCACCGTAGCCGCGGCCGCGCGCGTGCGCAGACACCGAGACGCCGAATTCGGCGCAGTCGCTGTGCTGGTCGTCCGGCGCGAACGCCAGGTGGGCCATGGCAATGAGGTCGAGCCTGCGGTTGTAGATGCCAAAAAGCTCGTCGCGGTCGAAGTCGAGCCCGTCGACGTAGCGCTGCACTTGCTCGTCGGCCGCGGCATAGCCGAAGCGCAGGTAGCGGTCGTGCGGACTCAACGCCAGCAGGTGCTGCGCGATGCGCTCGCGTTCGCGCGGGCCGATCGAACGGATCGGCACCATGACGGGTGTGGGCGCGGAGCTCGCGCGCGGTTGCGCCTCAACCATCGGCGCTTTCAGGAAAGAGCCGAGGCCGAGAGACGCCTTCAGAAGGGTCTTGGCGGTAAGCATGGCTCAAATATAAGGGTTTTCCCTTAATCAACAAGCCAGCATGGGTACTTTCGGGCCTCATAGGTGTCTCCATACCAAAGCGCGTGTCGTTCCCGCAACCAATTCGTGGCTAGACAGGCACAGCCGTTGTGGCCTTGACACGGTCGAGCACGAAGCTGGTCTTGCAATCCTCGACGCTGGGATGCTTGAGCAGGGTGTCCATGATGAAGCGGCTGTAGTGCCCCATGTCGGCGACCACCACGCGCAGCAGGTAGTCCATATCGCCCGTGAGAGCCGCGCACTCGACGACTTCGGGCCAGGTCTGCACGCTGGCACGGAACAGGTCCATGGGGTTGCGCTTGTGGCTTTCGGTGTGCTTTTCGAGCCGGACGTTCAGATAGGCGGTGAGGCCGAGACCGATGACTTCGGGGCGGACGAGCGCGACGTAGCGGTCGATGACGCCGCTTTCTTCCAGCCGCTTGACCCGCCGGAGCACGGCGCTGGGCGACAGGCTCACCTGTTCAGCGATCTGGTCGTAGGTGGCGCGGCCGTCTGCTTGCAGCGTGCGCAGAATCAACCTATCAATCTTGTCGAGTGCTTCCATATTGGCATTTTCGCAGTTTTACTGCGTCATGGCCATTTTCAGCGCCCATTAACGCTGAAAACGTGAGGGGGATCCGCTCTACAGTGCACCACTGGTCGTTCTCGCCCTTTCACTGACTGTTTCATTCATTCGAACCCACTTCTGGAGACCCCCCATGAGCCACGCCGACGCCCCCCCTTTCACGCCCTGGGAGAACCCGATGGGGACCGACGGCTTCGAATTCATCGAGTACGCGGCGCCGGACCCGGTGGCCATGGGCAAGGTGTTCGAGCGCATGGGCTTCACGGCGGTGGCCAGGCATCGCCACAAGAACGTGCTGCTGTACCGCCAGGGCACGATCAATTTCATCGTGAATGCCGAGCCCGACTCGTTCGCCCAGCGCTTTGCGCGCGAACACGGCCCGAGCGTCTGCGCCATCGCATTCCGGGTGCAGGACGCCAAGCAGGCCTACGAGCGCGCCATCTCGCTGGGCGCCTGGGGTTTTGCCGACAAGGCAGGTCCTGGCGAACTGAACATCCCGGCCATCAAAGGCATCGGCGACAGCCTGATCTACCTGGTCGACCGCTGGCCCGGCAAGAACGGCGCCAAGCCCGGCGACATCGGCAACATCGGTTTCTATGACGTCGATTTCGAACCGCTGCCGGGGGTGGCCTCGGAGGATGCGCTGGCGCCCAAGGGCAACGGCCTGACCTACATCGACCATCTGACGCACAACGTGTACCGCGGCCGCATGAACGTCTGGGCCGCCTTCTACGAGAAGCTCTTCAACTTCCGCGAGATCAAGTACTTCGACATCGAAGGCCAGGTCACGGGCGTGAAGAGCAAGGCCATGACCAGCCCCTGCGGCAAGATCCGCATCCCGATCAATGAAGAAGGCAAGGAGCAGGCCGGCCAGATCCAGGAGTACCTGGACATGTACCACGGCGAAGGCATCCAGCACATTGCGATGGGCTCGGACAACCTGTATGAAACCGTCGATGCGCTGCGCGCCAACGGCGTCACCCTGCTCGACACCATCGACACGTACTACGAACTGGTCGACAAGCGCATTCCGGGGCACGGCGAAAGCGTGGCCGAGCTCCAAAAGCGCAAGATCCTGATCGACGGCAAGAAAGACGCGCTGCTGCTGCAGATCTTCAGCGAGAACCAGCTCGGACCGATCTTCTTCGAGTTCATCCAGCGCAAGGGCGACGACGGCTTCGGCAACGGCAACTTCAAGGCGTTGTTCGAGAGCATCGAGCTCGACCAGATGCGCCGCGGCGTACTGTCGGCCGCAAAATAAGCGTCTCTTTCACTGGCCAGGAGCCCCCATGCGCAGCACGTTTTCGATCGGCTTGACTCTCATCGCGGCCGCGGCCGTTCTTTCGGGTTGCGCCATGGCGCCGGCCACGCCGGCGGCCGGCGCCTCGCGTCTGGATGCGGTGCAGAAGGCCGCGGCGCTGCGCATCTGCACGCCTGGTGACTACAAGCCGTTCAGCTTCCAGAAGGCCGACGGCTCGTTCGAAGGCATCGACGTGGACCTCATGACGGGCTTCAGCACCAGCCTCGGCGCCAAGCCGGAGTGGGTGAAGACCACCTGGGCGAACCTGCTGCCCGACCTCACCGCCGGCAAGTGCGACATGGCCGTTGGCGGTGTGTCCGTGACCACCGACCGGCAGAAACGCGCCTTCTTCAGCGCGCCCTACATGGTGAACGGCAAGGCGCCGATCGCGCGCTGCGCCGACGTTGCCAAGTACCGGACCGTGGCCGACATCGACAAGCCTTCGACGCGGGTCATCTTCAATCCGGGCGGCAGCAACGAGCGCTTTGCGCGCGCCAACTTCAAGCAGGCCAAGCTCACGATGCATGGCGAGAACGTGACGATCTTCGACGAAATCCTTGCGAACCGCGCCGACGTGTTCGTGACCGAATCCGCCGAAGCCATCACGCAGCAGAAGCTCAAGCCCGGGCTCTGCGCCATCAACCCCGACAAGCCGCTGCAGTACGGCGAGATGGCCTGGATGCTGCCGCGCGACGATGTGGCCTTCAAGGCGTATGTCGACCAATGGCTGCACCTGCAGCAAGCCGGCGGCGACTTCCAGCGCGTGATGGACCGCTGGCTCAAATAACCAAACAGCTCTTTCTCATGGACACTCTCGCCGCCGCCGCCCCTGCCGCCGTCACGCCCGTCGTCTACGGTGCTTCCGATCGCCCGCCGCGCGGCGACTATTCGCGCGGCGGCTCGGTGCAGGCCGACTACACCTGCCCGCAGGACTGGGCCAGCTACACGCCGGCCGATCACGACACCTACAGGCGGCTCTACGAGCGGCAGGCGGCGCAGCTGCCGGGCCTGGCCTGCGATGCGTTCATCAACGCGCTGCCTTTGCTGGGCGTGAAGGACCGCATCCCTCGCTTCGAGGAAATCAACCAACGGCTGCGCCACGCCACCGGTTGGGAAATCGTCGCGGTGCCAGGGCTGATTCCCGAGCTGCCGTTCTTCACCCTGCTGGCGAATCGCAAGTTTCCGGTGACCGACTGGATCCGGAAACCGGAGGAGTTCAACTACATCGTCGAGCCCGATGTATTCCATGACCTGTTCGGCCACGTGCCGATGCTGTTCGACCCGACCTTCGCCGACTACGTGCAGCGCTATGGCGAGGGCGGCATCAAGGCGCACGAACTGGGTGCCGGCGAGAAGCTGGCGCGGCTGTACTGGTACACGGTCGAGTTCGGCCTCATCCGCCAGCCCGACGGGCTTCGGGCATACGGCGCCGGGATTCTGAGCTCGGTGGGCGAGCTGCAGCACGCGGTGCGCAGCGACGAGCCGCACCGGCTGCCGCTCGACCTGCTGCGCGCCATGCGCACGCTCTACAAGATCGACACCTACCAGGCCAACTATTTCGTGATCGAGAGCTTCGCGCAGTTGTTCGAACTCACGGCGCCCGACTTCACGCCGCTCTACCGCGCCCTCGAGGTCGAGTCCGACATCCCCGCCGGCGTGCTGCTGCCCGGCGAGACCGGCAAAGCCTGAAAACGCGCTTCCCGGTTCGATTGCGGCGCTCTCGCGCGCTGCGCGCTGCCGCACGGCTATCGCATGCGCGACAGCGACCGCCCCGCTCCTAGGACAAGCCCGCTGGCGGCTGGCTGCATCTGGCTCCCACAATCCGCGCAAAAGGAGCTTGCATGCAGACATCCGCGCGACAAAACTACCCGGCCGACGTGCCGCACGAGATCCATCCGGAACAGTACCGTTCCCTGCCTCACATGTTCGACGAAGCCTTCGGACGCTACGCCGAACGGCCGTTCTCGGTCTGCATGGAGCGCTGGATGTCGTATGGCGAGCTCGACACGTTGTCGAAGGCGCTGGGCGCATGGCTCCAGTCGCTCGGCCTCGAGCCGGGCGCGCGGGTGGCCATCATGCTGCCCAACGTGCCGCAGTTCGCCGTCACGATGTGCGGTGTGCTCAGGGCCGGCTATACCTGCGTCAACGTCAATCCGCTCTATACGGCGCGCGAACTCGAACACCAGCTCAAGGACTCGGGCGCCACGGCCATCGTCATCCTGGAGAACTTCGCTGCGACGCTGGAGCAGGTGATCGAGCGCACGCCCGTCAAGCATGTGATCGTCACGTCGATGGGCGATCTGCTGGGCGGCCTCTACGGCGCATGGATCACCGTCGCGGTTCGCCACCTGGCGAAGATGGTTCCGCCCTACAAGCTGCCCCTGGGCAACGGCCGAACCGTGACGCCGTTTCCGAAGGTCATCGAAGAGGGGCGCGGACGCACGCTGGCGGCGGACCAGAGCACGCTCGATTCGATCGCGTTCCTGCAATACACCGGTGGCACCACAGGCTTGTCGAAAGGTGCGGTGCTGACGCATCGCAACATCGTCGCGGCCACCTTGCAGGCGGAGGCGTGGTTCACGCCCGCGCTTTCGAAGGCGGGCGACCTGGCGAAGGTCAACAGCATTGCCGCGCTGCCGCTGTATCACATCTTCGCGCTCACGCTCTGCCTCCTGGTCATCCGCCAGGGGTCGCACATGACGCTGATCCCGAATCCGCGCGATTTCAATAAATTCATCGCGGTGCTCAAGAAACGCCCGTTCCACATGCTGCCCGCGGTGAACACGCTGTTCAATGCGCTGCTGATGCATCCCGAGTTCAAGTCGATCGATTTCTCGACGCTGTTCGTGTCGCAGGCGGGCGGAATGGCCGCTTCCGAGGGCACGGCCCGGCGGTGGTTCGAGGCCACGGGCTGTCCGATGATCGAAGGCTGGGGCATGAGCGAAACCTGCGCCATTGGCACCAACAATCCCGTATCGAACACCGAGTTCACGGGAACCATCGGCTTGCCGCTGCCGAGCATCGAGATCGCCATCAAGGACGACGAAGGCAACTCCCTGCCGGTCGGATCGCCAGGCGAGCTCTGCATCAAGGGCCCCAACGTGATGAGAGGCTACTACAACCAACCGGCCGAAACGGCTGCCGCTTTCACGGCCGACGGATTCATGCGCACCGGCGACATCGCCGTCATGCAGGAGGACGGCTACAGCCGCATCGTCGACCGCAAGAAGGACATGATCCTGGTCAGTGGCTTCAATGTTTTTCCGAACGAACTCGAAAACGTGATCTCGTTGTGCCCTGGTGTGGTCGAATGCGCCGCCGTCGGGGTGCCGGACGAGAAGCAAGGCGAGGCGATCAAGGTTTTTGTGGTGCGCAGGGACCCCACACTGACCGAAGACGCCGTGCTGCAATACTGCAATGGACAACTCACCGGCTACAAGCGGCCCAAGCACATCGAGTTCCGGGATGCCTTGCCCAAGACCAATGTCGGGAAGATCCTGCGGCGGGAGTTGCGCGCCAGCGCGAGCGCCTGAATGAGCCACCAGGCCGCGGCCGGGCTGCCGGCGAATCTCGTCGTCTACGAGCGCGGCTGGCTTTCGTCGAACAACATCCTGTTCATCGGGGCCAAAGAGACCGCGCTGGTCGACACCGGGTATGCCACGCACGCCGAGCAGACTCTGGCGCTGGTCGAATCGACCTTGGGCACACGGCCGCTCGATCGGATTCTGAATACGCACCTGCACAGTGATCACTGCGGCGGCAACGCCGCCTTGCAGCAACGCTACCCGGCGCTTCGAACGGACATTCCACCGGGCGAGGCGGCATTGGTGGAGCGGTGGGACGAGGAGCGCTTGAGCTTTCGTGCGACAGGGCAGATCTGCCCGCGGTTCCAGTTCACCGGCTTGTTGCAGCCGGGGGAGCAATGCGTGCTGGGCGACAGGCCGTGGCAGGTGCACAGTGCGCCCGGCCACGATCCTCATTCGATCATTCTGTTCGATCCGCTCTCTCGGACACTGATCTCAGCAGACGCCTTGTGGGAAAACGGGTTTGGCATTGCCTTTCCCGAGCTTGCGGGCGAACCGTCGTTCGAAGACGTGGCGGCCACGCTGGATCGGATCGAGGCGCTGGCGCCGCTGCAGGTGATTCCAGGGCACGGGCGCGTCTTCGACGATGTCGGCGGCGCCCTGGCCACAGCGCGCCGCCGGCTCGACGGTCTTCAGCGCGACCCTGTGAAGCATGCGCGGCATGCCATCAAGGTGCTGATGAAGTTCAAACTATTGGAAGTGCAATCCATTGCCCCCGACGACTGGGAGGCCTGGCTTCGAAGCGCGTCGTATCTGGGCGTGATTCGCTCGCGCTTCTTTGCCGATACGGAGCTGCATCAATTGGCCGACGATATCCTGGCCGAATTGGTCAGCGCGGGCGCCGCCGAAATGGATGCAACCAGCATTCGCAATATCTAACCTGTTTTGCGGCAATAAAAAAGCGCGTCACCGGATGATGACGCGCTTTTTCAAAGCACCAAAAGAAAAAGCCCAACACGCTGTGTTGGGCTTTTCCAGGCTGTAAGAGCCTGACGATGACCTACTTTCACACGGGAACCCGCACTATCATCGGCGCTGACGCGTTTCACTGTCCTGTTCGGGATGGGAAGGAGTGGTACCACGTCGCTATGGTCATCAGGCATAACTTGTTGTCTGACTGATCACGTGATCAATCAAACGAATTCATAGAGTTTGGAATCAGCACGCAGTATCTGCGCTGTTTGAATGTATTTTGAATGCGTCAACTTGGCATAACACCTTGATCTGATTGATCAAAGTTATAGGGTCAAGCCGCACGAGCAATTAGTATCAGTTAGCTTAACGCATTACTGCGCTTCCACACCTGACCTATCAACGTCCTGGTCTTGAACGACTCTTTAGGGGGCTCAAGGCCCCGGCAGATCTCATCTTGAAACGAGTTTCCCGCTTAGATGCTTTCAGCGGTTATCTCTTCCACACTTAGCTACTCGGCAATGCCACTGGCGTGACAACCGATACACCAGAGGTGTGTCCACTCCGGTCCTCTCGTACTAGGAGCAGGCTTCCTCAAATCTGCAGCGCCCACGGAAGATAGGGACCAAACTGTCTCACGACGTTTTAAACCCAGCTCACGTACCTCTTTAAATGGCGAACAGCCATACCCTTGGGACCGGCTACAGCCCCAGGATGAGATGAGCCGACATCGAGGTGCCAAACACCGCCGTCGATATGAACTCTTGGGCGGTATCAGCCTGTTATCCCCAGAGTACCTTTTATCCGTTGAGCGATGGCCCTTCCATACAGAACCACCGGATCACTATGTCCTGCTTTCGCATCTGCTCGACTTGTCAGTCTCGCAGTTAAGCACGCTTATGCCATTGCACTATCGTCACGATGTCCGACCGTAACTAGCGTACCTTCGAACTCCTCCGTTACGCTTTGGGAGGAGACCGCCCCAGTCAAACTGCCTACCATGCACTGTCCCCGATCCAGATAATGGACCTAGGTTAGAACCTCAAACACACCAGGGTGGTATTTCAACGTTGGCTCCACAAGATCTAGCGACCCTGCTTCAAAGCCTCCCACCTATCCTACACAGATCTGTTCAAAGTCCAATACAAAGCTACAGTAAAGGTTCATGGGGTCTTTCCGTCTTTCCGCGGGGAGATTGCATCATCACAAACATTTCAACTTCGCTGAGTCTCAGGAGGAGACAGTGTGGCCATCGTTACGCCATTCGTGCAGGTCGGAACTTACCCGACAAGGAATTTCGCTACCTTAGGACCGTTATAGTTACGGCCGCCGTTTACTGGGACTTCAATCAAGAGCTTGCACCCCATCATTTAATCTTCCAGCACCGGGCAGGCGTCACACCCTATACGTCCACTTTCGTGTTTGCAGAGTGCTGTGTTTTTAATAAACAGTCGCAGCCACCGATTTTTTGCAACCCATTCATGCTTCGTTGTTCACTACACACTAATAGGGCACACCTTCTTCCGAAGTTACGGTGTCAATTTGCCGAGTTCCTTCTCCTGAGTTCTCTCAAGCGCCTTAGAATACTCATCTCGCGCACCAGTGTCGGTTTGCGGTACGGTCGTATATAGCTGAAGCTTAGTGGCTTTTCCTGGAACCTCGTTCAGTCACTTCACGGACAAGTCCGCTCGATCGTTGGCCTCGGTATATGTGCACCGGATTTGCCTAATGCACGCCTACATCCAACTAAACCAGAATAATCCAATAACTGGATGACCTATTAAGATCCGTCCCCACATCGCACTATATATCGGTACAGGAATATTGACCTGTTTCCCATCAGCTACGCATCTCTGCCTCGCCTTAGGGGCCGACTCACTCTACGCCGATGAACGTTGCGTAGAAAACCTTGCGCTTACGGCGAGGGGGCTTTTCACCCCCTTTAACGCTACTCATGTCAGCATTCGCACTTCTGATACCTCCAGCACGCTTTACAACGCACCTTCACAGGCTTACAGAACGCTCTCCTACCACTTGCAATAAATTGCAAATCCGCAGCTTCGGTAACTGGCTTAGCCCCGTTACATCTTCCGCGCAGGACGACTCGATCAGTGAGCTATTACGCTTTCTTTAAATGATGGCTGCTTCTAAGCCAACATCCTGACTGTTTTAGCCTTCCCACTTCGTTTCCCACTTAGCCAATTTTAGGGACCTTAGCTGGCGGTCTGGGTTGTTTCCCTCTTGAGTCCGGACGTTAGCACCCGGTGCTCTGTCTC